>NZ_JAEQMU010000001.1 GCF_017908035.1 Sphingobacterium tabacisoli
TAAGGTAGATACAAATTAGGGCAGCCAACGAGGGCTACCCTAAACAGGCTGGTACAAGACCGCCTAAAACCTAAAATTACAAAAAAATATAAAATTGACTTGTATATTAACACAGAATCTAAAAAGTAACCAATAGTCGTCATAGCGAGTCTGAGGAACGACGGTGTGGCAATCTAATTGTCTTAAAATACAGATTGCTTCGTCATTCTTTACCGATTGTCTCCGACGTAAAGAGCTCGTCGGAGACAATCGGTACAAGCTCTCGAAAAGACGAGAATTTTGACCTTTTTGGACAGTCCCTATTCGAAAACTAATGATGATAATATCAGCTTCCGGGCTTTAGTTAGGGGTTATTGGGCATCCCAGGATTTGCATCAATAACTCCCCGAGGCAGACGTAGGGTCAATCTTAAAGGATCTAAGGTATGTGATTCCATAATAGCGCCATTTTGACCATCGTACGTGATATGTGTATAGGTCGTATTCTTGAATAGCGGATCATTCGATAATCTTCGCATATCAAGCCAGCGATGTCCATATAGAGCAAATTCCCGTACACGCTCTTCAATTACAAATCTTATCAAGTCATCTTTAGATACAGCATTCACAACAGCATCAGCCTCGGGCATGCGCATTTTTCTAAAATTCACGAGTGTGGTACGCGCTTCATCTGTCAGGTCTAGGCGTGCTTCACATTCTGCTTGCATGAGTGTTACGTCAGGCATCGTGACACCGTGGGCTACTTGTGCGCCTGTGGGACCTTTTCTGCGTTTCATTCCTGTTACCGGAAATGTTCCCGTTCCTTGATACGGAACATTTGTAAAAGATTTTAAGCGCATATCATTTGGTTTGTACAATTCGTTTACCCAAGGTGCTAATAAGATTTCATTTCCGTTCAGTATCCATTGCGATATACTTATCCGAACCATCACGTCCTGTATATTATTAAATCCTGATCCTACTGACCAATTAGGGTTCGTATAGGTCTGGTTAAAATCATATAGCCCCACTTCGAAACTTGTCGGCAAGTGTTCTTTTGCTGTTTTTATCCACTCCAGCGCACTTTTATAATCCGCCATAAACCAATAGATTTTGGCCAGAGTGAGTTCTGCAGCTGCACGGCACATACGAAGTCTATGCGGTACATTTATAGGCATATCCGGTATAGAAGATTTAAGGTCTGCTATAATCGATTCGTATACCTCTTTGACTGTAGCCCTTGTAAAATTGTTTTGTGTCACATCAGCTATAGTGATAAGCGGTATCCCGAGGTCGGTCGCAGCTGTTTCTGGATTGTAAGGCTTGCCGTAATAATTGACCAGCATCATGTTAAAATAAGCTCGAGAAGCGATTGCTTCAGCTTGGATACTTCGTTTATAGGCCATCGATCCTTCTTCAGAACTCATCACCTCATTGATTATTTTATTATAGAGGTAGATGTTCTTTATCGGATCCTGCAGTTCAGAGGCACTTTGTTCCTGCTCGTAGACATCCGCTTCCCACCGAAACAAGCGCTGGAATCGTAAATTGGTCGCATTAAAATAGGTAGATAGCGTCGACACATCATCGCCTAACACCAATAGCGGGATGTCAAATCCGATGGATTGAGAAGTATAGAGCATATTTTCATACTCAAAGGTTTTACTGGCTATTAAGCTCCCTTTTGGAGCAACTTCTAAGAAGTCTTTTCCACAGGAGGTCAAGAGCGTTGTTAATAACAACATTAAGCCAAATTTATTTAAGAGAGTCATAGTTCAACGGTTAAAATGAAAGGTTAGCCCCAAAAGAAATTGTATTTTGTCCGGTACGAAGCGTCCGCGTACCCCCAAAAGTTCCTAAGCCTTGAAATTCAGGATCTATACCGTGTTTATTTGCTTTCCAGAGCATGATGTTGCCCACTTGACCAAATAGACGAAGATCACTGATATGTAGCGGCGCTAGCAGCTCCTGAGGGAGGTTATAACTGAGTGTTAGATCTCGGATCTTCACAAAGGATGCATCCAGAACATTTGTATGACCTAGCATATAATAAAAGGTACTACGACGTGAACTGTTGAGACTTGTATTACCTACGAAAGAGGGTACAACAGTCGTTAACTCGTCACCTGCCGCCTTCCAGCGATCAGCAAAATCACTATGAAAATTATTTTGATATGCATTGACTGTCGTATATCTGTTATTCACATCTCTACGCATCACATGACCGGCATTAAATACCATATTGATTTGTAATCTCCAGCCATCGTATCGAAAACTATTATTAAAACCACCAGACCATTTGGGTTGGGTTGTACCCGAGTACAGGATGTCTTCCGGTTTAGACACATTTGGCTTTTTGGTTGTGCTACCATCACTCAATTGGATCAAAGGATCTCCCAGGTCATCAAGACCAACGTAATTGTAGGCAAAAATAGCGTAGGCGGAGTAGCCTTGCACGTTTCGTTCACTGACTTTTCGAGCTCCGGTTGTTATACTATTGGCATTATAGGACTGGGTTACGCGATTCGTATTATAAGCACCATTGAGGGTTGTCCTCCAGTTAAATTTGCCGCGCTGTATGTTGTTGGTCGTTAACGAAAGCTCTAAACCGCGGTTTTTAATTTCTCCAGCATTGCCCAGGATGGTAGGGGATACCGCCGCTGCAAAAGGATTAAGCAACATCAAGTCAAGTAATCCATCCGTCTTTTTCCAATAAGCATCTAGGGATCCTGTGATTCGATTGTTAAGCAATCCAAAATCGATTCCAAAATTCGTGTTCTTGGTGAGTTCCCAGGTCAACCTTCTGTTTGCTGGACTATTGATGGTGTATATATTTCCATTAGGTACTGTATATCCAGAGGGAACACGCGCTAGTAAAATATCCTTTGAAGCAGCTGTACCTGGCGATGGCGAGTTTCCCGTGATACCATAGGTCGCTCGTAAGCGTAATTCATTCATCCAATCAATTTCATGGGCAAAACTTTCTTTTTTAATATTCCATACGCCCCCTATACTATACACAGGCTTATTTTGAGCCGATTTATCTTTTCCAAACAGATTCGATTGATCAATCCGCCAGCTCGCATTAACGCCATATTTCTCAAATAGCATATACGTTAGCGTAGAATAGAAGGATATTAGCCGAGCATCTAGATTTTGTACGGAATAAATATCAGGTGAGTAGAAAGCTAATCCGCCTGTTGTCGGATATATTATTCCTTGGAGTGTACTAGATGAAAGTGTTTTATAGTCCACCATCTGTACCGTATTTAGATTATCGTCAAAGCCCCGGATCAGTTCAAAGACATTATCCGTACTTTGTGACTGTATCTCATTTCCTGCCAGTACTGTGATTTGATGTTGTCTACCCGACCAGTTCTTGTTAAATACGAACTGATTTCTCAGCGTATAATCTTCTCTACTGGTATTAGAGGTACGCAACCGCCCGCCGTTACGAGGCATATGATAAGTTACAGCATTCGTAGAAGGATTGAATACAGCGTAGCTTAAGATTTCCTTTCTTACATCAAAAGCCTTTTGATCCTCAAATTGCCGAGATTCATTTTTGCCTTTGGTATAGCTATACGTACCTTCAAAACTTAATCCTTTGTACAGGTCTACTTTTAGTCCTGTGTTTATCCTTACCGCTAGACCATTGGTGCGTGTGTAGCCAAATTCTGGTTCATCTAGCGGAACATAGCTTAGATCGGTTTTTCCTCTGGATTCTGCTGTATTACGGAGTTGATCCGTGAGCTGACGCCAAGAGATATCTATGTTATTTCCATTGACATCCTGAAACAATTGGTATGGCGTAAACCGAGAATCAAAATTTGTCCAAGGATTACTTCTCCCCATATTATTAGTCACATCCGTTACGAGGTAAAGATTGACTTTAGAACCAAATTTGAAATCCTGTCTGAGGTTAAGTTTAAATATATCACTGGCGTTATCCGGCCTATTGCCGATACCTCTATTTCCGGTATAATTCAAAGAGCCATAAAAAGCATATTTATCGGTAGCACCACTGGCTGCTATCGAATGGTTGTTGACAATATTATTTCGAAAGAACAAATCAGAAATCTGTGCACTGTTGGAGAGTTGCGATAGACTATCCAATCGTTGGTTGACCTGTTGTTGAGTCGCAAGTCCCCGGCTCAGATCATAAAGTGCCAGTTCATGCGGAGCCACTATGGGGGTTGTGCCAGCGTTTATATTTGTCCAAGGCACGATCGTTGCGTCAAAGCTTTCCCGGGCAGCCTGTATATAGGATCTGCTATCAAGGGTAGGTAGGTAACTTAAGTCTGGCCTAGTCTGTATCCGCAAAAAGTTGCTATATTCTAATTTTAACTTTCCACTACCTTTCTGACCTTGTTTGGTTGATATCACAATTACCCCGTTCGCTGCGCGGGTACCCCATATGGATGCTGCGGTAGCATCTTTCAGCACGTTTACTTCCAGTACGTCATTCGGGTTTATCAAGCTGATATCTTCATACGGGACACCATCCACGACAAAAAGCGGAGATCTGCTCGTTGTAGATACTCCAAATCCACCGATGTTGATGGTACTGCCTACAGTCGAAAGACCCCTAACTTGAAATTGATCCCCGCCCGGCGCGTTATTGACCGTGAGCCCGGGGATTAGACCATCGAGCCGCTGAATCACATTCATCGTCCCGACCCGGTCGTTATAGATATCCATGTCAGGTTTTGAAATGGATCCAGCAATTCGTTCTCTCGCAATACTTTGATACCCCGTATTGACAGACACGTATACCTCATCCACGTTATTTAGGTCGGGAAAAAGACGTACAGTTACGGCCGCATTCGACATTATTTGCTTGTTGATAGGTATCTGTTGGGAGCGATAGCCGATATATGAAATGAGTAAAACATCTTCCTCACCCACGTTTATACGAAAGCTCCCATTTTGGTCAGATTTTGTAGATTTGTTTGCATTTCGGACCATGATGCTAGCTCCCGGCAGAGGCTTGCCAAGAGAGTCTACAATACTACCAGTTATTTTTAAGGAATCCCGTGTCGATATCTTTTTGATTTCCTCGCTCTTTTGCGGTGCATTTTTTTCCGAAAGAAAGATGGTTTTGTTTCCGATACGATACGTAAATGGTTGATCTTTTACGACTAAGGATAAAAACTGATCAAGTTGCATGTTTTTGGCATCGATGCTTACCGGTTTAGCCTTTTCTAATAAATCTAAATTGCCGAAAACAGAATAATCGGTTTGCTTTTTGATAGCAGCAAATACATCTTTCATCGCTAGTTTTTTCGTTGAAAGCGTAATTTTTTGCCCCATAACCGGAAATAAGGAGATCACTAAAAGTAATGTTCCCATCCACTTTAAAGCGTCTGATGTCCAGCCATTGAACTTTTTGCATCGAGATTTTTGCTCGTGTGCATTAATTATTTTTTGCATATTTTTGTACTAATTAGGTTAATTAAAATGTTGCACATTTTTGTCGACCAATTTTCACCGGGAATGTTGCTGCATTTCCGGTTTTTTTGTATATCGTCGACTCGTAATTGTTAGTCGAATTTGTTCTTTTATATGGTGTTAATTACTTAATATCGTTAACCTCCTTTCTTTTAATTTGAAGCGAATACCCGATTCCTTTAAGGCATTCAATATATCAGAGAGACTTTCTTCGCGGCTTATTTCACCAAAGAATCGCGTCTGTGGTATGTTGCCTGCATAGTTCACCTCGATATCATACCAGCGTTCGAGCTGTTTCATGATTTCTTCTATGCCAGATCCGTCAAAGTTAAATACCCCTTTTTTCCAAGCCAGTACCTGATCGATATTTTCTCCATGTAAGATGGCTATTTCTCCACTGGATTTGTTTGGGTCAATGCGAGCCTGCATACCGGGTTTTAGTACGGCTAGTTTATTGTTATGTTGCACGCGCACACTACCTTCTATGAGTGTCGTATTGATTGTTTTTTCATTGGCATAGTTGTTTATATTAAAATGCGTGCCCAGTACTTCCACTTTAGTATTATCGGTAGTTTTTACAATAAAGGGCTTTTGTTTGTTCGGGCTCACTTCAAAATAGGCTTCGCCTTTTAATTGTACCATACGGCTGTTACTATCAAATACCGTAGGATATCGCAGGCTGGAAGAAGCATTTAACCATACTTTGGTCCCATCCGATAATACGATTTGATAAGTGCCGCCACGAGAAGTCTGTAATAACAATAGTTGAGCGGGTTCCACCGTTTCACCGCTCACCGACGATCCATCGGTATACACGATTCCATCTTTATTGACTACAATTCCACTTTTAGATTCGTTAAGATCTATGCGGCTGCCATCAGCCAGTAAGATGTAGGCTTCACCCTGTGCTGGTTTTATATCGCTTACATGACTTTGTTCAGTCCTGTTTTGCTTAGTATATATCCATGTGCCTATTCCACCACCTATCACAAGAAGAATTGCCGCTACATAGGGTAGCCAGTAACCAATCGTTTTGATAGGTCTATTTTCTTCTGCGGCAGTTAGTATCGGCGACTCGTTTTGTATATGCTTTAACGTACGAGCGATATCAACAGGTATACTGTGAAAACTTTCAAGATCTTCTCGCAGTTGGTTAGCATCATCGATTTTTCGCAGTATATTTTTATTAGCCTCCGAACTATTTGTCCATTTTTCTAACTTTAGTCTACCCTGTTCATCCAGCTCATTGTTTAAATATTGCTGCAAAATCGTAATAATTTCATTTCTATCTAGCTCCATCTTGATTCGTATTGATAGTCAATTGGTGTCGTCTTAATAGTAAAACGAGAAGTGTTTGGTAAATCTTTGGAAAAAAAAATAAAAAAAGTAATCTAATGGAAACTAGCGAAAAGTAGAAGGTAGAAAAAAGGATTGGTCTTCTTGAATAGCGCCCTTATTGCTTTCGTCGCCTCGTGCTTATGGATAAAAACCGCGTTTGCCGATATGGATAGCCGTTCCATGATTTCATCGGTCGTTAGTCCATCAAAATAACTGAGCAAGAATACTTGTTTTTGTTTTTCGGGTAATTTACAGACCTCCTCATAGATAGCGTTGAGGAGCTCTGTATAAATAAGATGTGATTCAATGGTCTCGGGTGCCAAAATAAGAAGCTCGTCATTTATACTTATATCTGAAGGACGGTTTTTGGGTGATTTTAAGTAGTCCAGACACGCATTTCGTATGACCACATACAGATAAGACTTCAGTTCAGAAGCGCTGCTTAGTTTCTCTCGTTGATTCCATGTTTTTAGAAAGCTGTCATCAATGATTTCTTCGGCTACCTCTAGGTTATTCAATATGTTCTTAGCAAAAAAAAGCATCTCACGTTGATGCTTATTGATAAAGTATTCCAGTGCCACGACATCTCCGCTTTGAAAGCGTAGAAGCATATCATTATCTTTAGGATTAGCACTTATGCTCATGGATACTTTTGAGAAATTGTTGCTAAATAATGAAATCTTTAGCAAAATAGCAAGCAGATTGAAGATGAGATGACTGCATTCCTGCTGACTATTATATTGGTTTTGCCTTATTCTGATAGATTCTATTCCCCCTCTAAAAAGAATTCTTGGACATTTCAAATGTTGAAGAGCCAACAGGAATCTCTTAAATTTAAGAATAATATTTCATTAAGTAAGACGATTCTTCCTCAGCGACTATTTTAAAGCCCATATTTAAGTACAAATCTTGTGCTGTATTGGATTTTAAGACACTTAGTGATACTGTTTTATTTGATAAAGTTGCTTCTTGGATTATATTTTTTAATATAAACCTACCAATGCCTTTGTTATCTCTATCTCACACATCCTGCGCTCAATTTTTAGGAGACCAATAGCCATCTTATTCAGTTCGATAATGTAGGCATGATCAAAATGGTAATTTATTTAGGGAGACATTTCGATACAGAAGTGCCTTTTAGAAGTTTCGTCTTGGTCAATTAAAAAATGGCTAGGGTAACGTTTCTACCATTCCGAATAATTTGCGGACAATTGCTTGAATAATAGCATTTTTACCCGTGTTTTATAGCGCTATCACAGATATCAAGATATTTTTTTTGAATGTTTCGTTACTGCTTTTCTTTTTATCAGCTGGTTAAGATATTTGTTATGTAGCTATTTCATAACCCTTAGATAAATTGCAATGCGTTTCAAAGCACAGACTTCCGAATATCATGATCACTTTTCAGTTCCTTACTTGCACGATATTACTTTTAATACACCGATTTTTGTCATCAACTACAATTATAATGGACGTGAAGGAGTACTGTATGTCAAGCAGGAAAATGCAGGCATTACCGGTCAGGTCAACGATCGAATAGTGCTTTATATGCTAAAACACGCCCAATCTTTAATATTACCGACCCGCCTGCCACAATATTTCCAAGGCGATGAGTTTATGAAGTGTTCCTTAGATGCACTTTTAGATCGGCTTTCTAGGGATAATGAAATTAACGCATTAGATAGCTTCCTCTTGAAAGACCATCTGCGTCAGCATTCCGAGTCAGAGTGGGAAGACATAATGGAAGAGGTGCATTGCAGCATGACCTTTCAGGAAGCATATCATCAACTTCTTTTTCACGGTATCCAGGTCGATGCCTTTGTCAGTAGTCGGCTCAATGACGGTTTGCTTGCCGCTGCTAAGAAATATTTCGACGCTAAGTCGCAAGATATTAAGCTAGGGTATACAACGAATGAACTAGTCTCCTCTTATGTAAATATCCCTGCCGACCTTTATCAGGAGATTGGCAATTGTGAGATCACCAAGATTATTTCTTGTTTCAGGACTCAGCTGGGCCTCAATATTGGTCCGGTGTCGGCCTCTAATATTTTGGGTTCGATTAAAATGCAAACCACACAGCTACAAGGTGCCGTATTCCTCACGACACTGGTAGATAGACAGGATGACGCCTGGATTAGTCAGTTAGTGGGCGACAGGTGTGATACGTATCACATGCCGGATTTAGTATTTACAAGTTATAGTGTTATTCCTGCCACCAAGAGTGCGATTTCAGTTTTTTGATAGGAGTTTAGCTTCAAGATACAGTATAAAGCGTATTTGGCAGATAGCCTTAGACGCTTTAAATTAAACAAAAATAACCCGAATTGAATAAACTGTTCGAAACATAAAGGAAATAAAGTTGGCCAATTTGACTAAAAATGACCAACTAAAAAAATTACAGACTTTATATTCTGACACAAATGTAAGTAGCCTATCCTAGATCGCAGTCAGAAAATTATACTTCCGAATATTTTGTTAAATCTATTTGTTTTCTGAAGAAATTCCGATCTGTCAAATCGTTTTTTATTTATTTTTCGAAAATTAGTTTGTTTCCCGTATTAGGGGGCTTTTAAGGGGGATTTATTTAGATTCTCTCTTTTCATGGTTTAGTTTTTTCTTTCGGTAAATTCTCTTCTATCCTTTAGATTGTTATTTGCCATTTTTGATTTTAGTTGCTAATTATTTTAGTTTTAACGATTTTATGTTTGTATATTTGTTTAATAACCAATGATTAAACGATATGACTAAATCAAAGAAGCATCTGGGTAAGTATGTCGATCCACGAACCGACTTTGGGATGAAGTTTTATTTTGGCCGGGAAGAAAATAAGATCTTATTGATCGAATTTCTTAACAGTCTGTTTGAAGGTGAAAAAGTAATTGCTGATCTCAAGTATAAGACCGTAGAGCATGATGGTGATCAGGAAGATATGCGTCGCGTTGTTTTTGATTTACACTGCATAGGTAGTGATGGTGAAATTTTTATAGTCGAATTTCAACAATTATTCCAGGAGTTTTTTAAAGACCGTGCTGTGTTCTATACCTCGCGGTTGATTAATAAGCAGCTTGCCAAAGGGAAGAAAGGGAATGATTATCATTTGCCGGAAGTCTACTTTGTGGGTATTCTGGAATTCGATATGAATGGAGGGGCGAATGTTGCGCTGTCCCGCGAGACCGATCGCCCCTATTTTTATGATGTTGCGTTATGTGATAAGCATACCCATGAGGTTTTTTATGACAAGCTAGGGTATAAGATGGTCTCCCTTCCTGTTTTTAATAAGCAGCCAGAGGAATTAGAGACGATAATGGATCAATGGCTCTATCTTCTTAAGCATCTGAGTACCATGGATAAGCTACCTTCATTTTTGGACAAACGGATATTTGGTCGTATCTTTGCTATAGGAGAGATAGGAAAATTAAAAGAGGAGGATCTGATGTCATACGAAGCAAGTTTAAAACAAAGACGGGATGCGGAAAGCGTTTTTAATTCTGCCTTACGCTCTGGCCATGCCAAGGGTAAGGCTGAGGGTCGAGCAGAAGGTCGAGCAGAAGGTTTGGCTGAAGGCGAGCATAAAAAAGCTATTGAGTCTGCTATTAAGATGTTGAAGAATGGATTTGAGGTCAAGATGATCTCCGAGATTCTTGGATTAACTGTTGAAGAGATCGAAAAGCTTTAGCTAGAATACATACATATATAACAGATTAAGATAGCCATCCGGTACGACTGGGTGGCTATTGCTGTTTTATCAGCTCCCGTTAGGGCGATGCGAGTGCTTGCTCAGGTGTTGTGTTATAATGATAGAAGTGTTATATTTAAATATTCATAAAAAGGTCCCGCGCTAGCGGTTTAAAATTGGTTTGGTATAGCCCTTGTGTCCTAGCGAGGGCTATTTTGTGTTGAGTGTGTGTCCTTAGATTGTAAGTATTTAAATAGAATCAGGAATTGAATTCGGAAAAACCTCTCTTTGAAAAGAGTCATCTGCATGGAGACTCACCAGCATAGGATATTAGAAAATGCTTATTACAACTTATAATAGAGGGAGATAAGAGTTTTGTTAGCGCCTTTTGACAAAAGCTTGAACAATCATTTTTACCAATAAGTAAGCACCATAACCTAAGGCTATTAACAAGCCTAGCCCATAAAGTGTCGATAATGTTTCAAAACTCGTCAAAGCCATCAAACCAATAGAAAATCCTGCTACACCTACAATGTATAAACTATTTTTCCACCCAAACCAATAGGTTAAATAAAAGTATGTACCCACTGTTCCAATTATTGGCATTATGTACAGTGCCGAAGAGTTTCTTAGCTCTTCGGGATAATTGGGGGTATATAATAATTTATACAATATGATTATGATAGCAATGTTAAAAGCTATTTTAAATAATAACCCATAAAATTTTGCGGATGATCTGTGATCTTCCTCTTCTTGGTAGTAACTCATCTTAATTTTTTGAAATATAAATCCTACAAAAACTTACGCACTCTATAATGTCACGATATCAGTTCCCATTTCAGATGGGGCAAATTTAAGTTTGTAGCTCTCAATTATTTCCTCATGAATTAGATCTAAAAGTTTCTTTTTCTCTTGGTTCATTTTTTAAAGATACATAAATATTAAAAATGCCAATATTATAAGATTAAAATATAAAAAGTCTCCCGGTTGGCAAAAGGTACAGGTTTTAGTTTAGAATAATTTCCGCAAATCTATCCGCGATGTATTACCTATATCGCATGGAGGACCAAGCGATATAAGGGCGTTAAATGATATTATTTCGACCGATTCTGGTGCTACCCAATTGCTTTCCGTAAGAGTGGCTTTACTTTGCTCGCCAAATATTGCTAAGGGTACCGGACTTACCGTTGAAGAGTTTAATGCAATGAAAAGTGCTGTTGCTTTCCTTCTTTTTTAATCACTCATCTAAGTATGCTTTACATGTACTTTTTGATATTATTAAGGGGATCTTAATGCATTAGAAGCAAAAAACACTGTCATAGCAAATTAGGGTTTCGAGGATCGTGCTAGCTCAATTTCATTTTAAAGTATCTACGGGCTTCACAAATTATATAAAACTAGAAATGCGAAGTCCAGTTAGACTTCGCATTTGAATAACTAAAAAGGTAGACGATTATTTTCCGCTTTTCCAGTCAACTACATAACGGATCATTTAAGTTCGCCTTTTTTATAAAGAGCAATTTTATCTTTATACTCTTGCACCGTGTAATCCATAACAGTGCCGACCATAGTACCTTCTTTGAGTGCTTTTTCAGCGATCTCCAATGCTTTTTTCTGACTGATAATAGCTTTCTCAAAATTACCACCTTTGGCATAGCAGGTAGCAATGGCGTCAGCGACAAGAGGATTAGTTATTTTATCTTTATCAGGAAAGTTGTCTGCTAACCAAATGTATGTTTCATTCGATAGTCCGTCTACTTTGTAGATTTCAGCCAATAAGAGTGAGGAGATTGACGGATCGGCAACTAAAGCTTCTTTAGCAAAATCCACAGCTTGTCTCTCATCAATTTCTGTCAGAAGAGTTTTGAATTTGGTAATATCCATCATCTTTTTATACTCTGGTTTTTCGCTCGTTAATTTATCCATTAGAGCAAAGGCTTTTTTATGATCTTTTGCCAATAGAGCTTCTTGTATTGGATTAAATAAGGCCATCCTTGCTTCCATATATTCTCGTTCTTTTTGAGCATTTTTATCAGCTTCCGCTTTAAATGCTTTTTCGTCAAAGCTACCGTCAAGTACTTTTGGTAGGATTGCGTCTAATCCATTTGGATGTCCTAACCAAACTATGCGGTTATCTTTTATAATAAAGCTTGCCGGTATACCATTCTGTCCAGCTGCTTTTAGCCAATTATTGCCCATATGCTGCTCGCCATTATCGACGAATACAGTATAGCCCATATTCGTGTCGTTGCCTCTAACAAATTTCTCTACGTTAGGCACGACCGTTTCATAGCTTTCTCCCTTAGAAATCTTCTCCCATACGTTTACTCCTACAAATGTGGCTTTTCCTTCATACTGTTTCTGAAGCTCGGTTAAATGGGGCATAGCTTGCTTACAGGGGCCACACCATGTTGCCCAGAACTCCATAACATAGATCTGCTGGGGATCAAAGGTATTAAATTGAGGACCTTTTAACCACTTTGAAAAGCGGATTTCAGGAGCGATATCACCGACACCTAGTTTACCATTGTTTTGGCCAAAAGTGGTATTTAAAAATAGTGTGCAGATTGACACTATTAAAAGCATTATTTTATTTGTCATTTTTTTTGTTTTAATAATTCTGGGTAAGTGTTTCATTAAATTGAGTCGCGCTCTGCGGGAATGGTAAAATCCATAATGGGGATTTGGGAGATAATGTATACGTCTTTCCATTAATTGTCCTTCGAATAGTTTCAGCATATGTACCTTCACTGTTCCATCTTTTTATGTTGACAAAATTTCTCCAGGTGAATAGGAACTCAATCCTGGATACCTTTTTTAGATGAGCCATAGCTTGTACTTCGTCACTTGCAGAGAGGTGTACATAGACTGCGGGATCAATGCGTCGTACGCGGATTTTTTCAATTTCTGCCATACCCTCAGCTATCTTATTTGTCCTTATCAGACACTCAGATTTCATCATAACTAGATCTGAAACAGTCAATCCCGCACTGTTAGACTCATATAGCTGAGCTATCCAAGCAGGAATATTTTGGAGACCTACGTATAGAAATCCGAACTGATAATTGTAAACGTTAGTTCTATCTTTAATAATATTTCCAGGCTCGTAATAGTCACTGAGAATTTCATAGGTGGGTGTAAGTATTGAAGGGTCAAAGGCATTCGAAAAGGCATAAAATAGGTTGTCTGGAGCTTTTAAGCCAGAGCGGGTTAAAGTTCTTTTCTCTAGTACAGGCTCAGCTAATAAGGGTCTATGATCTTCTAAAGTACTATTATACTTTAGTGCTTCATTCGTGGCTATGAGCGCTTCACTGTAGTTGCGCATAGATAGCAGTATTTTGGCCTTCACCGCATAAGCAAATCCTTTGCCTACTCGCATACTGTTCTTGGGATGATCAGGCAACGTATTTAGTGCCAAGGCAGTCTCTACATCTTCCAACAGATTATCATATACCTCCTTTACGGTATTTTTAGTATTAACCTCTTCAAAGTTTATGTCTTTGACATAAGGGATGCCACCATCCGTGGCTGCAGTACTTGGATCATAGGCCTTAGCATACATATTGACCAAAAGGAAGTGCATGAATGCCCTTAACACATAAGCTTCAGCTTTCAGTTGGGCTAATAATTTTTGATCACCTTTTGCACTATTCGCATTAGTCAATACAATATTAGCGACCATGGCGATGTTTTTGTAAAGACCATCATAACGGCCATCGGTAGGGGTTAGCGCTGCCCGATCAGCAGTTTCATCATAGGTGAGCAATACCTTGTCCATAGTAACCACATTCGATGATATAACATTTGGAACATTGTATGCCAGAAGATACATATCATTTGCTATCAGTGAAAGACGATTCATATTAAAAGTACTTCCAGAATACTGCACGTTGAGCAATTGGTCAAGATCCTCTACTCGATCCAATAGGTTCTGACCCTTTGGTACAAAGTCCGTATATTTTGCACAACTGATAACTGTACTTAGTAGCAGTATGCTACATAAAATATATATATATAATCTTGTTTTCATTTTTTTAAAAATTAGCGTTAAGACCAAATACAAACGAAGTCGGAATAGGTGCGCTACCTGTTTCCGGATCTATATGTACGTCGTTCTGTTTTATCCATATTGATTTTGGATTATTAAGTTGGAGACGTATCCTTAAGTTATTAGCTCTTACTTTCGAACTTATCTGTTGTGGTACGGTATAACCAAATACAATATTTCTGATTTTGATAAAATCGGCCTTACGAACCAGATTGTCCGAATAATAGTATTGGTTAGTAGGAGGGATTTGATAAAATTCGCCACTTCCTGGTACATCTGTATCTTTATTAGTAGGCGACCAACTTTCCAATAGATAGGATGGCAACGAACCGTAGTTAGGCATTTGGTAGGGTAGTGGTACAGGTCTAGCTCTAAAATGATGCCCTCCATAATATATCGCATATATACCAATATCAAAGCCTTTGTATGAAAAATCGTTGTTAAAGCCGATATTGACTTTAGGGTCTTCACTACCCGAGTATACGATAGCTTCAGCCTCTGTAGGCCCGAGGGTTGTTTTTGTAGGAATACCAGCTGTATTAAACCACTGGGCCATACCCATATCATCCAATCCTGCAAAGCGGAAAGAAAATATTGAGTTTACCGGATATCCAACTTTGTAAGAACCTCCTCCGGCCAATGTAATTGGATTTCTGGTCAATTCATCCACTTCGGTTATTTTGTTTTTATTCCATGCACCGGTGAGCTGAGACGTCCATCTAAATAAGCTTTCTGATCTCATCCAATCATAACTAAGACTGAATTCGAGCCCTTTGTTTACCATGCTTGCATTGTTAATAATCATTGAATTGAAACCTTCTGAGGGATCCATTCTTTTTACAGCAAATAGATCTGTTCCCTTCCGATGGTACCAGTCTAGTGTCCCTTTTAGACGGTTGTCAAATGTTGAAAAATCAACACCTACATTTGTTGTTGCCGTTTTTTCCCAGCGCAATTGATCATTAGGTGGGTTTGATACTGTAGCGTTCGGAAGTTGTGTCAGATTATTCGTTCCCGAGGTCGCGGCTAAGCGCGCTGTTACATTTTTAATATTCCCTGTTAAACCGTAAGATGTTCTAAGCTTTAAATAGTTAATCCAAGTGTGAGCCTTTATAAAATCTTCATTGGATACGACCCAAGAAGCCCCCATCGACCAAAGGGGTTTTCCTCGATAACGCTCGTCTCCACCAAAAAGGTCTGCATAATCCTTGCGCAGAGATCCAAATAGATTATATTTCTGTTTGAAGCTATAGGTCAGATTAGCATAACCTGAGGCAAATCGATGCATTTCGTCTCGCTCTAATCCCATAGTAGATAGTTCTTCAAAGAAATGGTATTGTCTTGTTGGGTAGTTCATATTCCAGAATGTCCCCATGTTTCTATTGAAAAGGTCATTAAAGTTCACATTGTTTGTAAATTGAGTCTGAAGCTGGTCATCATATCCCAACAAAATTCCATGTTGGCCATAATTACGAGTCTGGCGTATCTCAAAACCTGCTAAACCTATAATCCGGTGATCCTCTAGGCTACGATCATAATTAGCTTGCATACGAGCGGTGTAGTTAGGACTTCTTAGCGCTGAGGTATTCAGTTTACCTCCTTTAGGCAGCATTGCAGCATAGGTTCCGTCAGTTTTAGTGTATACATTCTGTAGCCAGCGCATTGTATAACTTTCCGCTTCCGAATAGCCCGACATATCCGTTCGAATATCTTCATACTGAAACATAGGACTCAATATAAGTCCTTGTATAGGTCTGATATCCATGTTTACATAGTAACGAGTATGAAGGGAGGAGGTGTTCTTAAAGTCACGTTCCAGTTCATCTAGATGATTAAATTCTGCCGAATACAGTCCCGGAATAGTTTCAAATATATTGTTGTATGCGTTAAATCTATTTGTAGTGTAATATGCCCGGCTACCATCATCGTTTAATAATCTATAGTATGACGGCACATTAAATGGAGTAGTTGCAAATTGGTTATTATGTATTTTGTTTTTACCAATTACGCTATTTACTCCATAATTGATATCAAGCCATTTATCAGGTGTATACGTACCTTTATAATGAAGATTGATCTGCTTATCAAAAGCATTGATAATGCCTTGATTATTGGAAGTATAGTTGATGACTAAATTATTTTGTGTTCGTCCACTGTTGGTACGCAAAGCCAGGTTATACTGTTGCCCAATTCCCGTTAATAAAGCATGCTCCCGGTATTCTTTAGCAAAATCATTTTGTCTGTAGCTGTCTAAAATAGCGTCCAACTGTGTTTGTGAAATTTCATTTTTGGTGAACTGGTAATAACTATACCGTATAGGCGATATAGGATTACCTGTGTTTATATCGCTTTCCAATTGATTTATGGGATTGGCAACAGAGCCGTTACCTCCCGAAAACCACCACTTATAATAATTACTTTCCCATTCTACTTGTTGACTGGGGGTCATATAGTTATTGTAGCTATAATCAGGTTTTTGTGTTAAAGTCAGGTTTGCGGCAGCTTCTACAATGGTTTTTCCTTTTTCCTGAGCATTTTTAGTTGTGACTACAATGACCCCATTAGAAGCTCGGGCACCATAGATCGCAGCGGCCGCTGCATCCTTCAGTACGCTTATACTCTCCACATCGTAAGGATTCAGGTCGCTGATAGATCCTTCAATAGGAAGTCCATCGACAACGATCAATATATTTGCATTTGCATCTAGTGTGCTTACACCCCGTATGCTGGCTTTTCCCTGATACTGCACCAGACCAGGTACCACTCCTTCAAGATTTTCCATGATATTTACGGCGTTTCTTCTGCTAAGTTCTTTGCTACCTATAGTGGTCACCGATCCAGTTACGTTTTCTCTGCTTATTTTCTGATAGCCTGTGTTTACAATGGTGATTTCCTCTAGGTTTTCCATTAGTGGCTTCATGTGTATTATCAAATACTCCTTCTGCGCCAGTTGGCCGCTTGTGACAGCAGTTTCATTTATTTTATATCCAACATAAGTTATTTCCAGAATATCACCGATTTCCAGTCTTTCAAAGCGAAAAAAACCCTTATTATCTGTAACGGATGCTAGAGTGCTCCCTTTCACCTTTACGGTAGCACCGATAAGAGGAGTTCCTTTTTCATCAATTACCAGCCCCGCCAGTCCTTGTTGGACAGTGTTGTTGGAAGATGGTACGATTGCACTGGATTTCCCTTTTGTAATGACTACCGATTTTCCTTTGATGGTATATTGTAAATTATGTTCTTTGGATAAGCGCTCGAGTGCTTGTTCCAGACTTACGCTTTTTAAGCTAAGGTCTATTTTCTTGTCTCCTTGTAGCACTTCTTTATCCAATAGGAAATCGTAGCCTGTTTGCTGCCGCAGTTTTTTAACGACAGTTTCCAGGGTAACATTTCTTTCGGTAATACTGACGTTCTGGCCATAAGAGCTTGCATAACTGTGTACGAACAGTGTGGTTAAGAATAAGAATATTAACTTCATAATTAATAACATTTTTGGTGGTCGTGACATATACCGCCATAGGTGCATTAAAGCATTTTTTTCCATACTTTTGTTTTTGGGTTTAATGATTAGTGTTTTTTTAGATTGTTTAGCAGAGCATGTGAATAATCTGATAGCTTACGTTGACCCCGATTTGCCGTAAAGTGGTAGCACACTTTACGGTTTTTTTGCTATCCGACCTTTCTTGAAATAAGTTTAATTATTCATATTATTCTTGATTATTAATGAGGCAATACGGTTACTTTTCGTCCTTGAATTTCAAACCTTATTTTGTTCGTGCGTTCCAATTGACTTAGAATTGAGACAAGATCATTTGATCTCGATACATATCCCCATAAACTTAATTCTTTGGGAACATCAGCTCGATAATCCACCTTTACATCATACCAGCGACTTAAGGTTTCCATTACATCAACCAGGTTGCCGTCAAATTTGAAGAAACCATTCTTCCACGCAAGCACAGTTTCTAAATCTTCCTCGTGTATACTTAAACGCCCTGTTTTGCTAACAGCCTGTTGACCTGGTGAAAGTATGGATGACTCGCCGTTGGAGAGTACTTTCACACGACCTTCAATGAGGGTCGTTTTGACCACAGCTTCTCCACTTTTATACGCTTCAATATTAAAATGAGTTCCAAGTACTTCTACTTTTTGTGAAGCAGTCTCTACCACAAATGGGATTTTTGATTTTGCGATCTCAAAGTATCCCTCTCCTTCAAGAGAAACCTTGCGGATACTACCGTGCCCTATAGTAGAAGAGAATGATATAGACGATGCAGAATTCAGCCAGATTTTAGATCCGTCAGGTAGTACCAATTGATAAGTCTCGCCTTTTGCCGTGGACAATGTATTTTTTGTATTAGCACTTTCGCGACTAGGTTTTTCGAAGCGATAGACTAAAGACCCCTCTGCCGATTTTGAGACAATAACCCCGGATTCTGTTGTAAGCTGACCGACATTGGCTTCACTTAAATCAATTCTAGTACCATCTGACAATGTGAGTGTGGCGCCTGCTTTTCCTGGATTTATGGGAGTTCCGCTATAGTTTTGTACAGAATAAATCTTAGATGATGTACGGTATAGGTACATTCCAGCAAAAGTCAGTGTAAGGATTAGAGCAGCCGCGTAAGGCAACCATTTAAATCTAGAAGTACCTGATCGCAGTGATTTACTTTCTAAAGCCTCCCATATTTCCGATTTAATGCGTGCATAGTCTTCTGTTCCATAGTCTTCAGATGCAACGATAGTCCGGTAGGCATACCAATCCTCGATGATACGGTTTTCCTTCTCAGAAGATTTTCCCGAGAGATACTTTTTTAAAAGCTTCTTTCCTATTTTCCTTTTCATTGTATCTTTTGACTGGTTAGTATTCACCTAGATAGTTATAATACAAATGAGAAGAAGGTTGGGAGTAGATGAAAATTAAAAAAAAATGTTTTTTTCTTAACGATAACTTAATAGTATTGTTTTAGAGGTTGTTAATGCCCTCTCAAAAAAACTAAAAGTAATAGTCCGTAAGAACTATACATAGAAAGTCGTTGCTTAAGTATTTTTAGCGCATTTTGTACCTGTTTTTTAACAGTAGTCTCACTGATGCCCAGCTTTTGAGCTATTTCGCGATGGGACAGATCTTCAATCCTGCTCAGTTGAAATACTTCTCGCATCTTAGTTGGAAGTTTATCTATCTCATTCGTAACCAGTCTTAAAAGTTCCTTTTCATCTAGTTTTTCGAGGGTTTCGTTGGCTACGATCTCACTGAATTTACCAATTTCCGATAGATAGTCACTTTTCGTTTTACCTTTTTGTATAAGATTGAGGACACGACTTCGAGAAGCAATATATAAATAACCTGAAAGATTTTGATTCTCATCCAGATTATCCGATCTTTCCCAGATAAAAGTAAACAGATCTTGGATCACGTCCTTGGAGGCATCTTCATCCCGTAATATCTGATTTACTTTATAGTACAGTACTATGGCATAGCGCTCATAAATTTCAGCAAATGCAAGTCTGTCCTCTTTTTTAAGAAGAATTACAAGTTGTTGATCTGAAAGTTGTTTGTAGCTATTCATTAAGTTAAATATGTCAGCCGATAAAATTAGGAAAAATTTATTGTCTAAATAGATGTACCGAGTCTGTAATCTATTTTATGTCTTGTAGCGTTTGAAAATCACATCTGTATTGTCATTATAGACTGATATTATATCTTTGTGTATCTTTGTTGGCATCATAACTTCTAAATCTTTCTGTCCGTGAGTAGAGAAAAGAGCATAAAGTCTGACCTGAACCTTTTAGCTGAGCTGCGTGATGGTAGCCAGCAGGCTCTGTTAGAAATTTATGACCGTTATTACGATAAGCTTTTTTTTTATGCTTCAAAAGGTCTTTATGATAAATTCATTGTTGAAGATTTATTGCAGGACACCTTTAGCTATATCTGGGAGAAACGGGCTAATCTTGTTCTTACCCATTCGCTGAGCACTTATTTGCACACTATTGTCAAATATAAAGTGTTTCAACAGATAAAGACGTCGCTCAATAGGGATGAAGGGCTAGCCCGTTTTGGTGAGCATTTGCAACAGACAAATGAGCTCACACCACACCAACTGTTAGAGAATAAGGAAGCTCTTAAATTTCTTTATTTCAAATTAGATGAATTGCCCGAAAAATGTAAAGAAGTATTCGTACTGAGCCGTATAGACAGACTATCGCACAAAGAAATAGCTGATAAACTTGGGATTAGCACAAAAACTGTAGAAAACCATATTACGAAGGCTGTCAAGATTCTAAATATTTCAGCTAGAGTTCTCTTCATACTTTTCTTCTCAGAATAGTACTTGCATTTTGTACGAGTCTGTACTGTCTTTTCTTCGCATTATAACAAGAACAAATTTATTTTAAAATAAGTTCAGGTTGGAGTAGGGGATTTTCTACCCTATGTTATACTAATGTTAAAAAATCATAAACCGTGGATTCACAAAAGCTGATAGAACTCATTGAAAAATATGAGATAGGAATTATTACTATAGAAGAACTATCTCTATTAGAAAACTATTATTCCTCTTTAAATGAAGGGAGTCATCTCCAAGTTGACTATCAACGCAAAGCAGAGATTCGTTTTGCCTTAAAAGAGTCGATTGAGATCCCTTCCGTCAAAAGTTATCCATATTGGAGATATGCAGCTGCCGCCTGTTTACTTGTTTTTCTGGGATTAGGAGCTCTTTTATTCAAATTTGACTTTTCTTCCCCCAGATCCAACGATGTTGTCTCTTTATCCTCGGATATCACTGATTTGGTCAAGCAGCAGACGATGAATAAGGAAAAGCGAATCGTTATATTGCCAGATGGCACCAAGGTAATTCTTAATGCTGGTAGTCAGCTTGTTTACGATAAAGAATATGGTCAGGTTAATAGAACTGTCAAGTTGGTCGGTGAGGGATATTTCGACGTAAAGCATGATCCGCTTCATCCTTTTGTTATTGAGGGAGTCAGTTATAACATACGCGTGCTAGGAACTACCTTTAACCTCAAAAACTATGTTGGTGAGGTTTCAGAAACAAGTTTGATTAGTGGCTCCCTTGAGATTTTAGATAAGGAGACACATAAAAGACAGGTTCTGTTAAAACCATTACAAAAATTTGTAATGGATAGAAATCAGCTCTTATCTGAAAGTAAGGTGAAAAATATGGTTCCTATCATGGAGACCAGTAATACAATTATTGGAGAAGTAGCCTGGATGCAAAAACGTCTTGTATTCCAAAACGCCAAAGGCGAGACCATCTTAAAAGATCTTGAGCGTGCATTTGACGTTAAGTTTGATGTACGTTTGACAGAGATACTAGAATACCAGTTTACAGCAACTTTCGAAGACGACTCTTTAGATAATATTTTAGAATCCCTAAAATATGTAAAGACCTTTAAGACCAAAAAAGAAGGTAATAAAATAGTCATTTACTAAAAAGACACTTAAAACTAACTTATAAATATATACTTACCTTAATTATTGATTACATGCATAGAATATTTGCTAAAAAGGCATTGGTTCAATTTGCTTTGGCTTATTTTGTCTCAATAGGTATACCTAGGGATGTTTTGGCCTCAACCCTTCAAAGCCAGGCGGTGGGGCAGCGAGTTACAGTAGAACAGTTGCTGAAAAAGATTGAACAGGAAACAAGTTATCGTTTTGTTTATGATAAAAGTATCAGTGATCATGTCGTTGTTTTTAGCGGTGACCTCAATAGACCCATCCAAGAAGTGTTAACTGAGACCCTAACCAGGGAGGGCCTCACGTTCCAGTCTTTCGGTAAGAACCTGATATCTGTCAGTGCTAAAAGACAAAGTCAGCAAGGGCGGGTAGTCCATGGCTATGTTACAGACGAAGACAAGAAACCTTTGACAGGTGTCTCCGTTCAGCTCAAAGATGCAAAAGGGCCGGATAGCAATACAGTCACCGATACCCAAGGTTTTTTTACTTTAGTAATTGAAGGAGATAGCCCTGTACTTAGATTTACCTATGTCGGATACGAAGACTATGAAGCGAAGATTGGAGATAGAAATAGTATAGCTGTTACTCTTATTTCCAAAGCGAAGGATATTGAGGAAGTTGTTGTGAATGGTATCTTCTCTCGCAAAAAGGAAAGTTTTACGGGGGCGACATCTTCATTCACCCAGGAAGAAATTCTGAAAGTTGGAAATCAGAATGTGATTAAGAGTCTCAGCAACTTGGACCCGTCCTTTCAATTAATGCCCAATTTTGCTGCAGGGTCAGATCCTAATCAATTGCCTGATATACAATTGAGAGGCCAGACTGGCCTTCCTGATTTGTCTGGAGAATACCGGACCAACCCAAATCTACCTCTATTTATTTTGGATGGTTTCGAGACCACTTTACAAAAAGTAGTAGACCTCGATATCTATCGAGTGAGCCGCATCACAGTGTTGAAGGATGCAGCTTCCAAAGCGATATATGGTTCGCGTGCTGCAAATGGTGTTGTCGTCATAGAGACACTCAAACCTAAGCAAGGAAAACTGAACATCTCTTACAATAATAACATTACATTAGAAGCTCCAGATTTAAGTAGTTATAATTTGGTCAATGCCAGAGAGAAATTGGAGGTAGAGCGCTTAGCTGGAGTTTATACTGCTACAGATCCAATACAGCAGTTACGTTTATCAAAAACCTACAATGAAAATCTTCGCGCTGTAGAGCGTGGTGTGGATACCGATTGGCTTGCCCAGCCTGTTCAGAATGGGGTCGGACAGCGTCACTCTATTCGATTAGACGGCGGAGATGACTATTTTCAGTACGGTGTAGATCTCCTGTATAACAAGGTAACCGGTGCTATGAAAGGTTCAGGGAGGACAGTAGGAGGAGGCGCTATCACATTAAGTTATCGCTACAAGAATTTTGGATTTAATAATTTGCTTACTATCAATCAAAACAAATCCACGAATTCACCCTATGGAGAGTTTTCAAACTTTGCAAAGTTAAATCCTTATGTCACGCCTTTCGATAATCGAGGGCAATTGCAGAAAATTGCTAATTCTTATCCAGGAGAACTTGGCTCTTCAACAGAAAGCATACGGGTATATAATCCACTTTGGAATGGACAGATCGGAACCAAAGATTTTACCCAGTATACGGATATCACCAACAACTTTAGTGTCGACTGGCGTGTGATGCAAGATTTACGTGTGAATGGTCGATTCAGTATAACCAAGCAGACCAACGAAAGTGACCGATTTTTGCCTGCAGATCATACAGACTTTGCTAATTATACAGAAGCAACACGAAAAGGAAGCTATGCAAAAGGAAATGGTAAACTGTTGGACCTTCTGGGCAATATCAATGTCAGTTATCTCAAACAGTTAGGGAGGCATTACATAACTGGGAATGCCGGTTGGGATCTCAGTAGTAATAGTAATACAAATCTAGGTTACATTGTTGAAGGATTCATGAATGAAAACCTCAACTTTCCTTCATTAGGATTACAATATCAAGAAGGGTCAAAACTAACCGGTAGCGAGAGTCTTGTTCGGGATATGGGCGGGTTTGTTTCCGCCAACTATTCTTTTGATGATCGCTTTCTTGCCGACTTTTCCTATCGCCTTACAGCCTCATCTCAGTTTGGAGCAAACGAGCGTGTAGGAAAATTTTGGTCTACAGGTTTAGGATGGAATCTCCATAAAGAAGCTTTTGTGAAGAAATTGGAATTGTTTGACGAGTTGAAATTGCGCGGATCATTGGGATACACGGGCTCCCAAAATTTTAACTCCTTTCTGAGTCTCACAACATTTAATTATTATCAAGACAATTCCTATTTAGTTAATAATGGCGCTTTTGTAATCGCGTTGGCCAATCCAGATTTGCGGTGGCAGAGAAAGAAGGACCTAAATATAGGCCTGGACCTAAAGCTCTTCCAAGAACGTACGTCAATGACTGTGGATTATTATCAAAGCGATACCGATGGTCTTCTGTCTGATGTAAGTCTTCCTCCGTCTGCGGGATTTAACTCTTATAAGGCCAATTTGGGGAAAGTAAAGAATACCGGACTTGAAGTAAGAGTAAATCAACGTATTTATCGTAACGTTCAGAATGGTAATTATTTAAATATGTATGTCACTTTTGCCAATAACAAAAACACATTGGTTGAAATATCCAATGGGTTAGAAACATTCAATGAAAAGCAGGATGAAGGGATAAGCAATATACCTGTCGTGCGCTATGTAGAAGGACAATCCCTAAATACTATTTGGGCTGTACAATCTTTAGGTATCGATCCCTCTACAGGTAGAGAGTTATATCTTACCAAAGATGGTGCACAGACATATGTTTGGTCAGCATCGGATCAGATTGCGGCCGGTAATAGTTTGCCGAAGTACTATGGCAATATAGGATTGGATTTACGTTTACAGGGCTGGCAGTTTAATGTAGGTTTGGGGTATCGTTTTGGAGGCAAAATGTATAATCAGACCCTGGTTGATAAAGTGGAGAATGCCAATGTATTGCAGAATGTCGATCGACGTGTGTTATTGGATCGTTGGCGTTCTCCAGGTGATGTTACCTTTTTTAAAGATATTGCCAATACAGAGCAGACCCAGCCCACGACAAGGTTTGTCGAAAAGCTCAATGAGCTCACGATGACATCGATCGGTTTGTCTTATGAGCTTGATCGCTTACAGTCCGTGCGGGCTATTGGTTTAAGTCGTCTCCGCGTTGGATTAAACAGTAATAACGTGTTTGTGGCATCATCCATGCGTATAGAGCGCGGTACGGCATATCCTTTTGCACGTGCTTATTCATTCACCCTTCAGACCATGTTTTAGTAAATAAAATTATGAAAAAAATTAATACATATAGACGTCTTATTTTCCTAGTGTTTACTCCGTTTGTACTTTTTTCATGTACCAAATGGATTGATGTAAAGCCTCAGACTCAAGTAGAAGAAGATGTTTTCTTTTCCAAAGAATCAGGATTTAAAGAATTGTTAGCAGGTGTATATATCAAAATGGGAGATCCAGCATTGTACGGGCGAGAGATCAATTTTGGGTTGGTCGATGTGCTTGGTCAGTATTATGATCTATCATTAGAGCCAGCATTGGACCAGACCTACCAGCGAGCTGAAAAGGGAAATTATACCGATGTCGCTGTACGTACTTTGGTTGATAATATTTGGGGCAATAGCTACAATGCAATTACCAACCTTAATTTACTGCTACAGAAGTTGGAAGAAGCCGATAAGAATATCTTCCAAGGAGACAATTACAATATCATTAAAGGTGAAGCATTGGGGTTACGTGCATTTATCCATTTTGATATGTTACGTCTTTTTGCGCCTTCATTAGGGGTAGGTAGTGAGCAGAATAAGACTATTCCATACGTAACTATCTATAAAAACCAAGTAACACCACGTGCAAGCTATTCTGATGTTATCTCTTTAATACTAGGTGATTTGGAGCAAGCCGGTGCATTACTGAAGGACGACCCTTTAGTGACAGGAAGATCGGTCACGGTAGATGATGACAACGGTTATCTCACTAATAGGAAATTACGTTTTAACTACTATGCGGTCCAAGCACTAGAAGCCAGGGTACGTTTATGGAATGGAGACAAAGCAGGCGCACTCCGCGCAGCAGAGCGGGTCATTCAAGTTGTCGATAAATTTCCCTGGGTTCAGAATAGTCAACTTACAGGCACAGCCAATAATATAGATCGAACGTTTACTACCGAATACATTTTCGGATTGTTGCAGAATAAAAAGCTGGATAATATCGAAGGCTATATTACGGATCAAGCCCATAATGACCGGCCTCTAGCCATCACACAGGGTACTTTAAATGCCATTTATCCTCCAGCAGAGTCTGCAGCAGATATCCGTAGATCCTATTTGATTAGGTCAGTGCTGAACAATATCTATCTGGGTAAATTATATCAGACCACACAGACGAACCCCAGTTACGCCAATAGAATGCCGCTGATACGCATTCCTGAATTGTATTATATAGCTGCTGAATCGTTGATAGGTATAGACAATGCGCAGGCAGTTGCATATTTAGAAAAAGTAAGAATTGCGCGCGGTGTTAGCAGACGTCTAGCGTCAACACTCACGCCCGAACAGATTGCTTCTGAAATAGCAATGGAGTATCGTAAAGAAATGGCTTCGGAGGGGCAACTGTTCTTTTATAACAAACGGTTGAATAAAACCCTTGTTCCAGGATTTACAGGTAGTTATGATATAAATCATTATACACTTCCTCTTCCGCTCAATGAAGTTGAATATGGACGTTAGTCCTATTATTGATATTTTAATACTTCTTTATTATGTATAGATGTAAATTAATAATTAGTTCATTTTTCCTATCACTATTCATCTTCTTTGGATGTAAAAAAAATGAACAGGATCCATTTTTCAATGGAGCTACAGCCTTAAGCATCAGTGGAGATGCTAAACAAGGTGCTGTGGGAGATTCTCTGATTTTTTCCTTTGGAGTTTTAAATTCGGATGTCACAGACACCCTTATCAAGTTGCACGTGCGTGCTATTGGTGCGCCGGTAGATAAGGATAGACAATTTGTACTTTCTGTAAATCCGCAGCTTTCAGATGCACAATCGGACGAATACGAAATCGAAAAAAACTTCATTATACCGGCAAATTCCCTTTCGGCCATCGTCCCTATTAGGATTAAACGTAGTGCGCGTACTGAATCCGCCAGCGCAACCCTGGTCATGGATGTGAGTGTTAATGAAAATTTCATCCCAGGACCGAAATTAGAGATTGTAGGTCAGCCCACCTCTGGTCCACGTTTTACCTTACGTTGGACATCACAACTCACCAAGCCAGCAGCTTGGGACGACTTTCCTTACGCTGCGTTGTATTTCTGTCTAGGAGAGTATAGTAAAACCAAGCATCAGATTATTATAGATGCCACGGGTATCACGACATATGATGATGTTATGGCTGTTTCAGATCGATGGTATTATATCTACAATAAATGTTTGGAATGGTTGAATACCTATAACCAAGCGCACCCAGATGCCCCATTACGTGATGAAAATGGAGACATCGTCGAATTCCCGATTTTTTAATTGATAACCGACGAATTATGAAAAAAACTACATGTTATATATGCTTTTTACTTTTAGCCGGGACTATATTGTTTTCAAGGTGTAAAAAGGATAACGGAAACTACAATTATATAGAACTACCTGCTTTTTCAATCGATACTACCGGTGTAGGTCGAGTTAGTGTCGAGCAGAATGCT
The DNA here is from genome assembly GCF_017908035.1 of Sphingobacterium tabacisoli. Lineage (GTDB taxonomy): Bacteria > Bacteroidota > Bacteroidia > Sphingobacteriales > Sphingobacteriaceae > Sphingobacterium > Sphingobacterium tabacisoli. Next base: position 27,752 of record NZ_JAEQMU010000001.1, read on the forward strand.
ACATTAGCATTAGCGCCCAAAATTACTTTCGAAGGAGATCACAGCACCCTGTCTTTCCTCTGGCGCATCTATTTAGCTTCAGGAAGAGGCGTTATTGACACCCTATCTACCGCAGACAAATTAGAAGAGATTATAGCTAATGCACCAGGTTCGTACTTTATCGAACTTCAGGTCAAAGAACCTAAGAATGGCATTACGGCATTGGCCGTATACAATCTCACAGTGCAGGAACAGGATGCGGTACCTTCAGGTTGGTTAGTCTTCGAAAACAAAGACGGCATTCTCGATCTGAGCTTAGTGAGCTCCAACACTTTTATCTCCGGCAGTAATGTGCCCGAATTAGTATATCGGGACCTTTTATATACTCGCAATTTAGAAAACCTTTCGGGTACAGCACGCCAGATCCAACGGAAAAATAGCGAAATCATACTTTTAACGACCGATGATATGCTCGCTGTCGGCGCATCTAACTTTAAAATAAACAGACATTTTAATCAGTTTTTTTTCAATGCATCAGATGCTCCCTTTGTAAAGGATGCTAAGTCGTATATTAATAATGGCAAAGCTTTTGTCAATGGTACCGATGTGTACCGTGGAAGCGGCAATTTTTTTAATAGCAAGATTATCTCCCTGGATAGCAAAGGATATGAAGCCGCTCCTTATCTAATAGCAGGTTCTTATAACGACTTTTTTTATGATCAGTTGAATGGTCGTTACATCTTGATGAGCGAGGGATCGATAGTAGGGCGTCCTTTTACTAAAAAGGGCGATTTATCCCTTTTTAATCCTGAAAATACAGGACGAAAAATGTTACTTGGAGGGCAGGGGTACCCCATTGTCTCTGATTATTATGAAGAGCTCGTGTTGAGCTCTTGGGGAATATTTACCGATAAAGTAGAGACGGACAGAAGGTACCTAATGATTCTAAACGAAGACAACGGTGCCTTGGCCAACGTAGATGTCAGTAGCGCACCGAATATAAGGGAGGCAGATCTATTTAGCGTAGGTAATTTAAATTCATTTGCACTTTATAGCGATGGACAGACTATCAGAAAGATTCAGGTGGATATGGTTAAAGGTACTACTGCTATTTTTGGAGATGCTGGATTTATTTCTCCTGGGCAGGAAGTGATTACTGCTATGGAGATTTATAAACCATCAAATCAATTCCTTTTCGTAGCCACTTGGAATGAATTGACCAAAGAGGGCAAGCTTTATTTAATTCGTATGAATGAAGTATCAGGAGATCTTACCGAAATAGTGAAGGTCTGGACAGGTTTCGGAAAAATTGAGGCTATGGGATCCAAAATAAATTAGATGAGGAATAATATGAAAGCAGCGTTATTTAACAAATTATGGCTCATTTTTTTCGTTTTGATGCAGACCAAAACCTATGCCCAAAGTCAGGGTGTAGACTTTATTAAAGCCAAAGACTGGAAAGAAGTAATTCAAAAGGCAAAATCAGAAAACAAAATGATCTTAGTAGATTGTTACACCACATGGTGTCATCCTTGCCGGCTGATGACTTCTGAAGTCTTTTCCAAACCAGAAGTTGGCGACTATATCAATACACATTTTATTGCAGTCAAAATTCAGATGGACTCTACCAAAAATGATTCCGAAGCTGTTCGTACCTGGTATGCAGATGCACGAGAGATGATACATCTGTACCAGATTCGAAGTTATCCGACATTCCTTTTCTTTGATCCGAATGGTGAATTAGTTCATCGGAGCGTCGGTGCAGTAGCTGTCCCTGAATTTTTGCGAATAGCCAAAAATGCTTTAGAGCCATCACAACAATACTATACGTTGCTTCATAAACTAAAAAAGCAAGGTGTAACACAGGGAGATTATGTTAGCGCGTTCCATGCTGCACGGGATGCCTATGAAATGGATCGTGCAGACAGTTTATTCAGGATATTTTGGCAGAGATCTACACCGGTAGAACGCAATTCCTTACAGGAGTTGACATATTCTATACCGTTTATTGATACAACAGCGGATCCAGTTTTTCCCTATTTGTGGGATTACGTTATGTCAGAAAATTCAAAGGATCAAAGCGCTTATCTTAATATAGAAAGAAAGGTCAAAAGCCTAATTACCAATGAAATTATAGGCCTTTATAAGCAATCTAGCGGCTCTTCCTCAGTGGATCGTGTAGATAGATTAATCGAAAAGAAATATCAAAAATATTCCTTTGAATTATTGGCCAAAGCGAGAATAGACTATTATCTGAGCCAGCGACAGTTTTTAGCTTTTGTTCATGATGTTGAGCGGCATCATAGCAACTTAAGGTCTGGTATTGATTCGAACGAGCTATTAGGTTACGCTTACCAGGTGTTTTATCATTGTGGTGATTCTTCTTCTCTATCGACTGCAATGTCTTGGTTGGACACAGTTCCAGCCCACTTAGATATATCGGCACTAGTCGTTCGAGGGCTTCTTAATTACAGATTGGGTAACCGCCAAGAAGCATTGCATTTCATGAATCTTGCCATACAAAAATCCCCCATTAGAGATCAAGAAGATTTGAAGCAGATGTTGGTTCGGATAGAGAAAGGAGAGATTCTTTGGCTACCCACTGATATATGATCAAAAAAACTAGTTAACTATGCAAACAAAGAAAATTTTACTCGTTCTATTTACGACCTGGATTACAATGCTTCAGGCACAAAATACAGTTCAAAAGCCCACTTTTGGAATAGGATCCGAAGTTGATCGTTACCCGGAGGTCACTTGGTTACAGGGTACACCCGTCACCAGTTTTGACAAAGATAAGACCTATATCATTGAGTGTTGGGCTACATGGTGTGGTCCTTGTATTGCAGCTATTCCACATATGAATGAGCTGCACAAAGAATATGGAGATAAAGTTGTTATTGTAGGGCAGAGTGCTATGGAAAATGATCTGAGAAAAGTAGAGACTTTCCTTAAATCAAAAGGGGACGGGATGTCCTATCGCGTAGCTTATGCAGGTGGATCTAGTGGGGCTTTTTCAAAGGAGTGGCTTATCCCTGGTCAGATCCGGGCGCTACCGCACACGATTGTTATCCAGGAGAATAAGGTTATTTGGATGCCCCATCCGAATGAACTGACCAAGGAGGTTGTAGAGAGTTTAATCAATAGATCCTTTAATCCAGCTCAAATGGGGGCTTCCTTACACGGAGATCCTATCGTCGAAGTCAGAACGTTAATACGTTCTAAAGAATATACAAAGGCTACATCTATTTTAGATAGCATTCTTTTAAAAGAACCTAATAATACGGAGGCTTTGGTGGTCAAAAGTACTGTTATGCTTCACACTGGTCATTATGATGAGGCTGTTCAGTTATTAATGTCCGAGCATGAGCGGACATTGAGTTCAGCTGTAGCTTACCGCCTTTACCAGACATTGCAGGAAGGCAATGATAGCCTCACGTTAAAGGCCCTTATCGAGCATGATATTGACCGTGGTTTACTGACCAATAATACAGCTCTTTTAGATATTGTTTCAGAGGGTTATAAAATATATGCACTAGAGGGGGATGGTAAGAATCTTGCCGATTTCATACAGCGTGTTAGGCTTAAAAGTACCGTTTCAAATCCACTTTTGGCTATGCTGGCCATAAGTCCCTATTATCCTATTGAAGACAATACAGGCGACGTGACTAAAGAGCTTTTTGAAACCGCCGATCATTTTTTCAAAATGAGCCAGATGGAGTTTATTTACCTATATAAACTTGTCGGAATGTTTTGGGAAAAGGGTGAGCGAGATAATGCGCTACAGATTTTAAATATGTCTATTGCAGCAGGTAGACGGGACGGTTTACCAGAAAATCGGTTAGAAGCGATGAATGAGCTAGCAACAAAAATACTTAAGGGAGAATTCCCCTCCGAAGAGCAATTTAGAATCTTGATGGACCATGCACGACAATAATAAATAAGATCTTCCCTTTTTTATCGAAAAGTATGTTTTTATGGATCAGTTGCTTTTGTTTTTACAAAAACTAGATGAATCATTGCAGGGTGTTAATGATCGAAAGACATTAACACCCTGTGATGGTGAAGGTCATGTAGAAAACAGGCCCTGCAGAAATAAAGTCTGTCAATATATAAATGATAATTATGCGGTGCCTTTATTGTGCCCATGCTATGGGGTTGGCAACCTGTCCGTTGGGAACTGTCGTACCGATATTGAATAGGCCGGAAAACGCAGATATTTTGGATTTGCTTAACATACCTAAGGATTATGAGGTAGCAATCAATATGGCACTCGGATATCCAACAGAAAGCCCTGAACCTCCTATCCGATATAGTGATAAGATTAAGATTGTTTTATAGCCAACAGTTATATTTATTAGATTTTATTTTACAAGAACGTAGGAGGGAGCTTTATTCCGAGGTCTGAGATGGGGAGATGTTAAGCGGTTAAATAACGAGGGTAGAGCGATAACTCTTGAGCGGTATGCTGAAGACGGTACGATACCTTCAGCCTAATGATCCTAGATTTAATCTTCCAATACCAGAAGGATTGCTTGACTTAAGGGGTATAGTGCAGAACCCGCGATAGACCAAAAGAAAGGACGCAATCAGATTGATGATTGCGTCCTTATAAAACCTAACGAAAGTTTATTTTTTTGACGAAAAGCTTAAAGAGGTGTCCTCTAAATTTAAGGAGTGGCTCTCAGTTTTAAAGAGTACAATACCTATCATTTCGATTTTGTTAACGTAATCGTCTTTGTAGAATTTGGAATCTGATATCTACCCAGCTTATCTTTTCGCATACCTTTTATTTCATAGTTACTCTCTGGGTTAATAACCAGTAGGGTATTCGGCGTATTATTCTGATGTTGTGTGCTAAGGTGTAATGTGACACTGCGATCGTTTTTTTTGTATACCAAAGAATCAATTTCGCCTGCATCTGTAGTGGCCCATAGGTTTTCTTTGGCTAGGAATATACGTCCTTTGGAAGCTGTTGTAATAGCTACATCTATTGTTTTTTTACTTTCTTTAAGGTTTCCACTGAATGCTAACCAGCCGAATTCAGGATGCTCAATAATATAGGTTCCTGAATTGACCGCATATCCGTAAAATCCAGTGCCATAGTCTCCAGAGATACCATCATTGGCTAGGGTCGACGGGTACGAATGGAATGCGCCAGGGCCAAAACCCTCTTGTGTTACGTTGGCCAGAGCTCCCATCATACCGGCGTGTCCTATGCGAAGCAGGTAAAAGTCGTTAGGGTTGTCCCGATATTCTGTAAGTACAGGGATGGCATTTAGTGCTGAGCCGTAATGGTGTAACTGGCGTTCGATACGTGATAGTTTGCCACCGTATACAAAGTCCCAATAGCGACGTGCACTACCGTTGTAACCCCAATGTGGTACAGTTGGCATGTATGCAAGGATAGCATTTAGGGTTACCTGTGCTTTATCGTCAAATCCGAAAAAGCGAGACCATACGTATACTTCTTCCTGACCGGTAGAATCCCAAGGCATTTCACTGCCAAAAGGATAATTAAGACTTTTCCAATGTTCAGCACGTTTTCGCATGACAGCTTCTAGTTGATCGGCCTGTGCGACAAGTCCCTCTCTGCGTAGATCCTGAAGAATGATGAGAAAGATGCTGCCTTCCATCTGACCAAATTGAGCATAATAAGGGGCTTTCTCAACCATAGCGATACTGGTATGGAAAGCACGATCTAAATAAGTATCCCAGGTTTCTTCTTGGACAAAATTGTTGTAATTGCGGGCAAGACGGTACATCACCCAATGAGCAGCTGCTACATGCGGGTAATTGTATGAACGTCCAATATCGTCTGCTTCTTTTTTCTTCCATGCCGACCACGTATTCCAATTGATGGTCGTATCGTAGGTTCCAGTAGGAAGAGAGTCTGGTTCGTAGTAGAATAAGCTCTTGACTACACCATATTGCTTGTCACCCTCTTTGTGCTGAATGCGACCATACATAGTCTCATTGACAAAGCGTTTTAATTTTGCAATCTCGTGCGCATTGGGCTGAAGTACCTGTTTCATAATTGCTGCGAGCCAACTTGCTGCTCCTGCCTCGTCACTAAGACCTGCATACCATGCACGCTGTTCTTGGGTGATTTGTTTTTGCTCTTCATAATCGTATGAAATAACGGATGGAGACCTGCCGAATAAATCATCATTGTTTTCATACCATTGCGTAGTCGTTAAGAAATTTCCTAGGTCATTTATTACGTCAACTTCTGATTTGATGACTTTGTAGTGGATGGTTTGTTGTAGACCGTCTTGATAAGTGACTGTAAGCCTCGCACGTCCCCACTGATTACCTTTTACTTCATATTGATTCCATTTATCGGGAGTTGATTTAAGTTTGGTAATAGTTAATGCGCCGTCAGGGTATATGGCTATGTTCTTGATGGATTTGTCATGTTTTATAAACAACTTGACGGGATTGTCCATGGGAACTACATACCCTGGTGCACCTACAGCAACAGGTCTGTTGTTCTTTAATAGTTCGCTTTCAATCTGTTTTATGCCTTCAGCAAGTACAAATTTTAATGCGAATGTTTTTGATTCTTTGGGCTGTAATAAGGTCGATGTAGGTGTATTCCACTGCTCGACACCTTTCCAATCTGTTTCTGCATGTGCTTTGCTATGGATCATCCACTCGTGAAATCCTTCAAAGGTAATACTTCTTGGAGTGGGATCGCTATTTAAGGGGTTGTAAGCTTCGAAACCTGCATTTTCGTGAGGTAATACGAGTAAGCTAGATTCTCTGCCATGAAGATGGTTGACCTGCATGTACCCAGCATCTTTGCCGATATAAGGGTCAAAAAAGACATTCTGTGCATGTGCCTGATCGAGGTTCTTCCAGTCCATATTGTTGTTGAAAGGTAGTGGAATGCCTAATGAACCGATTTCTATAACTTTGTCTGTAGGATTGGTGACCTGAAAGCTTAACACTAAATCTCCGTCGATATTCTGCCAGTTGCGAACAATTTTTAAGGGTATGTTGCCTAGTGTTGGGGTAAGATCTGCAGAAGATAGTGATTGTGTCGATGGTGTTAATGTGATGACATCCTTTCTGTCTGTTGCTGATGAATAATTGGTCCAAGAGGTTTCGCCAGCACTTCGGAGACTCATTGTGATGTCTCCAATATGAAAAAAGTTGTTGCGGTCGCGTTTGGAGAGCATTTCTACAGGTGTGTAGTCAAAATTCTGGTCTCCAACTGCTTTTTGAAATGCCGATAAAGTTTGTGAAGAATTGAGAACCTTTATTTTCAATTTGTTCAGGTCGAAGCTTTTTTGCCCCTTATCAATTCCTAATGTAGCAGGTTGCTTTTTGACCGCTTGCCATACAGGATGCTCATTCTGTTGAGCATGTACTTCTGGCGTAACATGTACATATAGTAATGTAAAAAGGAGATAACAACTTTTTTTTAGATTCATTCTGATGAGATTTAAAAATTAATGGATGGTACTATTAATCTATTTAACAGTTACAAATATGGCTTATTGTGTGGTTTTTTTTTGAACATAATTTAACATACAGTAGCCAGTTTTTAACATAATTCTTCAAAATATTTGTTTTATAAAATTTGAAACCATAGATTTAATGTATAATTGACATTTATTATAAACTAATTTACTATGAAGCCCATCCAATACCGTGTCCCTGTCCCTAAGGATAGGTCAGTTTTTATACAGGAAGATGTTTTAGAAAAGTTTTATCCTTATATGCACCGGCATGAAGAATATCAGTTAATCTGGATTATGGAAGGTGCAGGGCAGTTACTGGTAGATGATAATGTACACGAATTTGAAAAAGGAGATATTTTTTTGCTAGGATCGAATCAGGCACATGTATTCAAAGGTCGCTTAGGGGGATTGGTTAAAAGTGTTTCGGTTTTCTTTAATCTTAAGGGGGCATTGTCCAATATATTGAACATGCCAGAGTTGAGTGTCTTGCTTGATTTTGTTGCTAAAAGCGGACGTGGATTTAAAGTCCCTGCTAATGATCTTACCCATATCAGACGTCGAATAGAAATTCTGAAAAAATCCGACCGGTTGGATCAATTAGTTAATTTTTTCTATCTTCTGAAATCATTGAATAAGATTTCGGCTCAGCTTAAGCCACTGTCGGGTGTTTCTACTGTTGAATTTGGTTTAGGAGGCTCTTTACGAATTTCATCTTTGTGTAAGTTTTTGGAGGATAATTACAAAGAGAATATCAGCTTGGGCGAGATCGCAGAAAAAGCCAATCTTACTCCGCAGGCTTTCTGTAGATATTTCAAAAAAAGTACAGGTAAGACTTTTGTAGCTTATCTGAACGAATTGCGCGTACGGGAAGCTTGCAGGATGTTGTCTGGTAAAGAGGAGGACAGTATCTCTATTGTAGCATACAATTCGGGATTTAATAGTATTACCAATTTTAATCGTGTCTTTCGGACGGTTTTGGGGGTATCTCCTAAAACGTATCTCACTAATTATCAAAATTCTCTTTACAGATAGATGAAATGTTAATATCCAATAAGTAATTATTAAAAGTTGATTAGTTAAGTCATTATTTAGTTGGTTTCTTTGATAAAACGAAATTGTATATCTAAGTAATTAAACAAAAACTATGATTGAATTAAATTGGGAAGGGGTTTATCCAGCGGTGTTGACACCTTTTAAGGAAAATGGCGATATTGACTTTGAGATGTTTGCAAAGAATACGGAGGCACAGATTAAAGCAGGTGTGCATGGTATTATTATTGCCGGTTCTCTAGGGGATGCCGCAGTTCTAGAAATGGATGAAAAGTTTGAACTGTTGACATTTACGATTAAGGTGGTTAATGGCCGTGTTCCAGTGATATTAAACATTGCAGAGAACACGACAAAAAATGCAGTCAATTTTGCTGTTAAAGCGAAGCAGTTAGGTGCGGATGGTTTGATGTTACTGCCTCCTATGCGTTACAAAGCTGACGATAGAGAAGCTGTTGAATATTTTAAAGCTGTAGCTAATGCAACAGATCTACCGATTTTGATTTACAATAATCCCGTAGATTATCCCGTATTCGTGTCGCTAGCTATGTTTGAAGAATTGCAGTTATGCCCAACAATCAAGGCTGTCAAAGAGTCGACGAGGGATCTTACGAATATCACCAGGATGAAAAATAGATTTAGGGACCGTTATAAGATACTAGCTGGAGTCGATACGATATCGCTAGAGGCATTGGCCGTTGGTGCCGATGGTTGGGTCTTTGGTTTAGTGGATGCCTTCCCTAAAGAGACCGTAGCAATGTACAACCATGTTAAAAATGGAGAGTTTGCTAAAGCATTAGAATTATATCGATGGTTTATGCCATTGTTGGAATTGGATATTCATCCGAAACTGATACAGTATATCAAGTTGGCAGCAACGGCAGAAGGTATAAGTACACCATATTTGCGTGCTCCAAGGCTTCCACTAGTTGGAGAAGAAGCAGAGAGGATAAATAAAGTTATCGCAGACGGTATCGCAAGTCGTCCAAAATTAGATTAGAACATCCTATAAATGTTATATGCAATAGGCGATTGGTGTATGCCTTTCGCCTATAATTCGTTTTAAGTGAAATAAAGCCGAAAAGAATGAACCAACCAAAGATATTTTTAGAAGAATGTGCGCATTTAGCAGCAGAGGCTTTTCAGTTTTTAAAGTCCACGACAGTCGCAGACCGAGCTAAATTTATGCATGCGGTAGCCGATGAGATCGAAGCTATCGGGCAGGAATTGTTAGATGCAGCGCATGAAGAGACCGCATTGCCGATGGGACGTCTTGCAGGAGAGAAAGCAAGAACAGTAAATCAATGGCGTAGCTATGCTAACGCGGTAGCATCTGGCCTGTATACTGAAGCTCGGATCGATTTGTCAGAACCGGAAAAAGGCAAGAGCGATATTCGGAAATATAATATAGGAATAGGCCCTGTATTGGTTTTTGGTGCGAGTAATTTTCCATTTGCATTCTCTACAGCAGGAGGTGATACCGCCAGTGCTATCGGAGCCGGATGCCCAGTCCTTGTAAAAGGTCATTCGGGACATACCAAAACGTCTACTATTATGGCACGGACAATTACGGAAGTGGTTGCTCGATTTGGTTGGCCTAATGGAATATTCAGCCATATATTAGGTAATAACGTAGATGGTACAGACTTGAAAATAGGAGCTTATCTGGCTGCCCATCCTTCTATCAAAGCAATTGGGTTTACGGGCTCTTATTATGGTGGTAAATCGTTGTTTGATATTGCTAATCAACGGGAAGAACCTATTCCAGTTTTTGCAGAAATGGGAAGTGTCAATCCTGTATTTGCTTTTACGCATTTATTGAATGAAAGCGCGGAGTCTTTGGCTAAAGAATATGCGTCTTCACTTACATTGGGCGTTGGGCAGTTTTGTACGAACCCAGGAGTTTTTATTGCGGTGAAAGGGACAGGGCTAGAACGCTTTAAGCGCGCTCTCGAAGCTGAAATAGTGAAGATAGAACCAGCTACGATGCTGAATAGTGGTATTTATTCTCATTTTGAAAAAAATAAAAAAATGCTACAGGATCAAGGTGCTGTGGCAGTATTGACAGAATCAGCTATAGCAGCTGATGAGGGACAAGGAGCGCCTATCATTGTTCATACTTCCGCTGTTAATTTTTTGAAAAATAAGGTGTTGAGTGAAGAGGTGTTTGGGCCTTTTGGGATATTGGTCGAAGCGGATGATTATGAGCAGGTGTTTGCTATTGCCCAACAACTCAAAGGTCAATTGACCATTACGGTGGCTGCACAATCTCAGGATATAGTAGAACATGGGGATACCATACATGTATTAAAAGATAAGGCAGGACGACTTCTGTTTAATGGTATGCCGACAGGGGTTGAAGTGGTATATGCCATGCAGCATGGAGGACCGTTTCCGTCGTGTACTGATCCAAGGTTTACATCGGTAGGACCTGACGCTGTAAAGCGATTTGTCAGACCTTTGGCATTTCAGAATTGGCCGAACGCCTTTTTGCCAGAGGAACTAAAGAATGAAAATCTTTTAGGTATTACTCGTATGGTAGATAATGTACTTACAGTAGGACGTGTTTAAGTAGAATTTGTATTGATATATAACGATGAAGAAAACTTTTTTTTGTGTTGACTCACATACTTGTGGGTGTCCGGTACGATTGGTCGCTGGTGGGGGGCCCGTGCTGAAAGGGAAATCCATGATGGAACGTCGCTTGCATTTCATGGAAGAATATGACTGGATACGTAAAGGTTTGATGTTTGAACCTCGAGGACATGATATGATGAGTGGCAGTATTTTGTATCCCGCGATAGATCCGAATAATGATACGGGGGTACTTTATATCGAAACTAGTGGATGTCTACCCATGTGTGGTCATGGTACAATAGGTACTGTGACCATTGCTATTGAAGAGGGGTTGGTGATTCCAAAGGTGCCGGGCAGATTGAGACTGGAGACACCGGCTGGTCTGGTCTTGATAGATTATGTGCAAGAAGGAGAAAAGGTTAAAACTGTGAAGTTGACCAATGTAAAGTCGTTCCTTTATAAGGAGGCATTGACTGTAGATTGTCCTGACTTGGGAGAAATTGTCGCGGATGTCGCTTACGGTGGTAATTTTTATGCGATTATTGATCCACAAAGGAATTTTAAAGATATCAGTGTTTTCTCTGCAAGCCAATTGATCCATTACGGAAAGCTAATCCGTAGTCTGCTGAACGAGAAATATGAATTTGTGCATCCCGAAGATGAGAACATTCATGGGTTGAGCCATATCCAATGGACAGGAAAGCCGTCCAAAAGTAATTCGACAGGACGAAATGCCGTGTTGGTGGGTGAAAATGCGCTAGATAGATCTCCCTGTGGAACTGGCACTTCCGCTCGTATGGCACAGTGGTATGCGAAAGGAAAATTGAAAAAAGGAGAAGAGTTTATTCATGAAAGCTATATTGGTTCACAGTTTATCGGTCGTGTTGAAGAGGAAGCAACTATTGGAGGAGGAGTCGCGATCATACCTTCTGTAGAAGGTTGGGCTAGGATCACAGGATACAATCAAATCATAATTGATGATGAAGATCCCTACAAAGAGGGCTTTCAGGTGATGTAATTAATTAATAAAAAGAAAAAGTGTCAACACGTAATAAAGGAAGGGTGGCGGTCATAGGAGCCGGCATCGCAGGTTTATCAACGGCTTATTATCTGTTAAAGGATGGATGGGAAGTCTGTGTTCTAGAAAAAGGGGATGGTATGGATAATTGTTCCTACGGAAATGCAGGAATGATTGTTCCTAGTCATTTTACACCATTGGCTGCACCAGGCATTGTGGCGCAAGGTGTAAAGTGGATGTTGGATAGTAAAAGTCCCTTTTATGTACGGCCATCGTTAAATCTTTCACTGATCGACTGGGGGCTTAAGTTCTTAAGACATGCCAATGAAAAGCATGTTAATAAAAATGCAGAGGCGATCAGAGACTTGAATTTAGCAAGTAGTAGAGCATATGATGTATGGGCTGAAGAAGATGGTTTTGATTTTGAGCTAAGACAGAATGGAATAATGATGCTCTATAAATCCGAAGAGGTACAGCATGAAGAAGTCGAGTTGGCTGAAAAGGCGTTAAAACTGGGCTTAGATATCGAAGTCTATGATAGGGCGGGGATTCAGGAGCTGGAGCCTAATCTTCGGATGGATACATTGGGTGGAATATTGTACAAATGCGATGGTATTATGTACCCACCAAAGCTCATGAAAGTATTAACCGAATACCTGACAAAGCATGGTGTCCAGTTTAATTATCAGACTGAAGTAACGGAGTTTGGCTTTTCAGGTAAGAAAGTCACGGAAATTCAAACGACTAAAGGTTGCTTTGGTGCGGATGAGATTGTTGTGACGGGGGGAGCATCATTACCGGTATTAGCTTCCAAATTGGGACTGAAATTACCTCTGATGCCAGGGAAGGGATATTCTTTTATGTACAATCCACAGGAAGATACATCGATGACACACGCCGCTTTGTTGCTAGAAGCAAGAGTGGCGGTCACCCCAATGAATAATCAGATTCGTTTCAGTGGTACGATGGAACTCGGACCAGCCAATGATAGAATTTATGAAAATCGGGTAAGGGGGATTGTTGAATCTATTCCAAAATACTTTCCAGATCTAAAAGTTGATTATCCACAGGATATTTGGTACGGTTACCGACCATGTTCGCCTGATGGTCTGCCGTATCTCGGACGTGCTTCAAAATATATAAATGTAAGTATTGCTGGTGGTGGAGGGATGATGGGACTTAGTTTAGGACCCGCCTATGGAAAGTCTATTGCCGCTATTTTGTCCGGTAGACCTACCGAAACCGATATCCAGGGCTTCACTCCAGATCGGTTTTATTAAAGCTAGATGTAAACTTAAATTATGAGAAATAAAAGGCCAAAAGTAAAGCGATTTATTGGTACTAGCATGCTTTGCATGACTGCTATAATTACGAACGCACAAGACATGGATCTGTACGAACACACAACCCCTATAGAGCCTTATATCATTCAATATAGAAATGATCTACAGGCTGTAAATTATTTTTACGGACCGATGCCTAAAGGTTGGGGATTCCAACAGGCAGCTCCTTCTCCGGAGCAGATTGGTCGATTGATAGCTGTTGATAATGATTATCTGGCTAAATTGAAAAAAATTGATTACAAGCGCCTGAATACAAATGGACAGGTTGATTATATTCTTTTGAATCAAAAAATAAAGCGGCATCAGGATGAGTTGAATGAAAGCCTGCAGACTTACCATCGTCTCGAACAATATATTCCTTTTGCAACCAATATCCTTGAGTTTGAACAAAAGCGAAGACGCGGCACCTCTGTGGATGGGAAGCAGATTGCAACGGATTTAGAGAAGGTAAAGGAATCTGTTGAAAAGGAGATCCACAATCTACATAGTAGATCATCTATTAACGTAAATGATGTTGGCTATTTGACGGGGATAGTCGAGTCTTTGCAAAAACGTTTAGAAAGTTCATTCGATTTTTATAATGGTTATGATCCTTCGTTTACGTGGTGGGTGCCTCAATCATATGAGGCTCTGGATGAGAAATTGACGGCATATAAGGCTGCACTCCAAGCTAAAAGTGACTGGAAGATCTTTGAGGACGGGAGTTACATCGGTGGGCAGCCTATTGGTAGAGAAGCCCTTAACAAAAAACTGAAAGAAGAGATGATTGCTTATAATGCAGACGAGCTCTTGCGTATCGCGGATAAGGAATGGGCGTGGTGTGTAGCAGAATTACTTAAGGCATCTCGGGAGATGGGATTTGGCGATGATTGGAAAGCTGCTCAAGAGAAAGTGAAGAACACCTATGTGCCTGAAGGTAAGCAACCAGACCTTATTAATGAATTATACGACAGAGCTCAGAATTTTATCAAGAATCATGAATTGATGGATATTCCACCATTGGCGGATGAAACTTGGGGAATGATCATGATGACACCGGAAAGACAGTTGGTCAATCCTTTTTTTACAGGAGGACGAGAGATTAGTATATCGTATCCGACAAATACGATGACTTATGATCAAAAGATGATGAGTATGAGGGGGAATAATCCACATTTTTCGCTCGGTACTGTAGCGCATGAGTTGAATCCAGGGCATCATTTGCAGTACTTTATGAATAAAAGACATAAGCCTTATCGTGAACAAAATTTTAATACCCCATTCTGGACAGAAGGCTGGACCTTGTACTGGGAATTATTAATGTATAGAATGGGCTTTGCAAAGACACCAGAAGAACGTATAGGAATGTTGTTTTGGAGAATGCATCGTTGTGCGCGTATCACATTCAGTATTAAATTCCATTTAGGAGAATGGACTCCGCAGCAGTGTATCGATTACTTAGTCGATCAAGTCGGTCATGAACCAGCCAATGCACACGGAGAAGTCAAGCGATCATTTGAAGGCGCATATGACCCACTGTACCAATTAGCTTATATGATAGGAGGATTACAGTTGCTGAGTATCAGCGATGAATTGGTAGGAGTAAACAAAATGTCTTATAAGGAATTTCATGATCGTGTGATCAAGGAAAACTATATGCCCATGGAGATGTTAAGGGCCATTATGACGGATCAGCAGTTAAAAGCTGAACATCAGACTACATGGAAGTTCTATAATTTTGATTAACTGTTTATTCCTAAATTATGATACAAAAAAATGGAATCCAGGAATTTAAAAAATCATTGAGCTTGCTAGACGCGACGATGCTCGTGGCCGGAAGTATGATTGGCTCGGGAATATTTATAGTGTCATCTGACATAGCCCGAAATACAGGATCTGCTGGTTGGCTAATGGTAGTATGGTTGATCTGTGGGTTTATGACCATGGCTGCTGCATTGAGCTATGGCGAGTTGAGTGCTATGTTTCCTAAAGCTGGAGGACAGTATGTCTACCTTAAAGAGGCTTATGGTCCAGTAGTAAGTTTTACCTTTGGATGGACTTTTTTTGCGGTTATACAGACTGCAACAATAGCTGCTGTAGGGGTCGCCTTTTCCAAATTTACAGCTTATCTTTTTCCCTTGTTGGATGAAGATGTTTATCTGTTAACTTTGGGTAGTTATGAGATTTCTTCTGCTCAGGTACTGGCTATTGCTGTAATTCTAGTATTGACTTATATTAACACGAGGGGGGTTCAGAATGGTAAAACATTGCAAACTATTTTGACTTTGATCAAAATATTGAGTTTGATCTTATTGATCTTCTTCGGATTTGCAGCTTTTGATCTAGAGATCTGGAGTCAGAACTGGGCTGCTGACAAAATGTGGAATTTACATCGGTTGAATGGCGATGGATCTACGGTGGACTATACCTTGTTTAGCGCTCTGGGAGCAATGTCCGCTGCATTGGTCGGAGCATTGTTCAGCAGTGATTCTTGGCACTCTTCATCTGCGGTTGCAGGAGAAATCAAAAATCCACAACGAAATATAGGATTGAGTCTAGCATTAGGGACGATTTTGGTTACGGTGATTTATATCTTAACTAATCTAATGTATACTGGGGTCTTGACTATAGAGGAGATGGCTAGTGCGCCTAAGGATCGAGTTGCTATGGTTGTAGCTCAGGAGATTTTTGGTCCTTTTGGTATCACTATACTAGCTATTATGATTATGATAAGCACTTTTGGCTGTAACAATGGTTTGATTCTAGCGGGGGCACGTATTTATTATTCTATGGCCACAGATGGGTTGTTCTTTAAGAAAACTGGAACGCTGAATAGAAACGCTGTTCCGGGGTATGCTTTATGGCTGCAGGGGGCTGTTGCTTCGGCTTGGTGCCTGACCGGAAAGTATGGGGATCTGCTGGATATGATCACTTGTGTGGTTGTTATTTTTTATGTGCTTTGTATTATCGGTATTTTTCTCTTACGTAAGAAAAGACCTGATATACCAAGACCTTACAAAGCTTTTGGGTATCCACTAGTGCCTGCTTTGTACATTGTTATGGGATTGTCTTTTATCATTTTGTTGGTGATTTATAAGCCACAGTTTACCTGGCCAGGGATTATTATAACGCTTTTGGGGATTCCTCTATACTACTTTGTGAAGTACAGGCACAGTCGAGCGTAGGTAGTAAATTGGAGAGAGAAAATGTCACTGTGTAAGATTGTTATAGTCGGTTTGGATATGCGAGCTGACGTATAGAAGTTGAAAAAGCAAACCGAGCTTGCGAGCTTATTAAATAATTATATACTTATGAAAATTAAACTAATAGCTGTTTTGTTGTCTTTTTACCAATTGTCTGTGATGGGACAGGGAACGATTGACGATTACAAACGATCTAAAGATATTCGCAATATATTTGGAATGGTATATCAGGTACCTCAACAAATACAATGGTCGGAAGCTGGTGATAGCTTTGCCTATACGTTGCACAAGAAGGATGGCAAGCGCCTTCTCTATCTCATCGATGCACTGTCTAAGCATAAGACGGAAACCAATATTGAAAATATTGAACGGCAATTGTCGGAAGTGCTAGAGATAGAAATAAAGCTGAAGAGTTTCTCCGGGAGAGGTTTAAAGGTCGTAAATGCCCATGAAATCGAATTTTTAGAGCAAGGGTATAGTTGGAGATGGAACGTAAAGGAACAAAAGCTGACGAAATTGAAAGCTGTCAACAGCGATTCGGAGCGTAGAGGAGGAGGGTATTGGGGAGCTCGATGGGATGATAGCAAAGGTGATCCTGTTGATTCTCCGGACAAAATGTATACTGCATATATTAAAAATCACAATGTGTATGTGACTAAAAAGGGTGATACAAAGAGTGAGCGACAGTTAACTTTCGATGGAAACCCCGGTGAATATTATGTAGCCCGTATTCAGTGGTCTAGTGATTCTAAAAAGTTAGCCCTATCGAAAGTACGCAAAGCTGAGGTCAGGCAGTTGACTTTGTTGGAATCTTCGCCATTAGATCAACTACAGCCGAAACTGCAGACTAGAGATTATCCAAAGCCTGGGGATGCATTATCTCAGTATTATCCTGTGGTGATTTTGCTGGAAGAAGGAAAGGTATTTCAGGTAGATCCGTCTGAAGTCTATAATCAGTTTTCGTTGTCTAACATAGAATGGCGTACCGATAATAGTGGAATCACGTTTGAATATAACCAACGAGGTCATCAGCGTTATTCAATCATGGAATTAAGTGCTATCGATGGAAAAACGAAAACCATTATAGCAGAGGTAAGTCCAACATTTATAGATTATAGTGGTAAAAAGTATAGAAATGACCTGAAGAATACCTCAGAAATAATATGGGCATCGGAGCGGGACGGATGGAATCATCTCTATCGTTTTGACAGCAAAACTGGTCTGTTGAAGAATCAGATTACAAAGGGTGAATGGGTGGTACGGAAGGTGGTACATGTGGATGAAAAGAGTAAAAAGATTTATTTTGAGGCCAGCGGAGTGAAAAAAGGAGTAGATCCGTATCTGATCGGATATTATTCTGTTGGGTTTAATGGAAAGAATTTGAAGGAATTGACAGGAGAGGCCGCTAATCATCAAGCTACTTTTAATGGTGATTATAGTTTGTTTGTAGATGTTTTTTCTCTGGCGGACCAAGCACCCAAATCAGTGCTGCGTAATACTGTTGATGGAAGTGTTGTAATGGTACTGGAGAATGCTGATATTTCCGATTTGGAAGCGACAGGTTGGAAAGCTCCGGAGGTATTTACATCGATAGCGAGGGATGGTAAGACTGATATATGGGGACTCATTGTACGACCAAGAAATTTCGATCCGCAAAAGAAGTACCCTGTTATTGAATATATCTATGCAGGACCGCATAGTTCTTTTGTTCCTAAAAGTTTTTCTGCAAATCCATCCGGAATGTATGAGCTAGCCGAATTGGGCTTTATTGTGGTACAGATTGACGGTATGGGAACGTCTAATCGATCTAAAGCATTTCAGGATGTCGCTTGGAAAAATCTGAAAGATGCTGGATTTCCAGATCGAATCTTATGGATGAAAGCGGCTGCGCAAAAGTATCCTTATATGGATATTGAACGAGTGGGGATCTATGGTACTTCTGCTGGGGGACAATCGTCGACGGGGGCGGTTTTGTTTCATCCAGAATTTTATAAAGTTGCAGTTTCTTCTTGCGGCTGCCACGACAATCGTATGGATAAGATATGGTGGAATGAACAATGGATGGGCTGGCCCATAGGGCCTGAATATGCGGCGTGTTCGAATACGGAGAATGCGTATCGTCTAGAAGGAAAATTGATGCTTATCGTGGGTGAACTTGACGATAATGTTGATCCTGCTTCAACTTATCAGTTGGTCAATCAATTGATGAAACATGGGAAGGATCATGAGTTCATTATGGTCCCAGGTATGGGGCATGCTTCAGGAGGAGATTTTGGAGAAAGGAAACGGCGTGATTTTTTTGTT
The DNA here is from genome assembly GCF_017908035.1 of Sphingobacterium tabacisoli. Classification (GTDB taxonomy): domain Bacteria; phylum Bacteroidota; class Bacteroidia; order Sphingobacteriales; family Sphingobacteriaceae; genus Sphingobacterium; species Sphingobacterium tabacisoli. The sequence continues at coordinate 46,671 of NZ_JAEQMU010000001.1, forward strand.
AAGCATCTATTGGGGGTAACTCCTCCGGCATGGGACGCATATTGATGGTCTGATATGCTCCTGCTTAGTTAGGACACACACATGAGTCTGCCGATTGGAACAGACTCGTTAAAAAGCAAGTAATACACCTATGAAAATTCAATTTTTTCTTGTTCCTTTTCTTCTGTTGTGCAATAGCCTAAAGGCCGCTGTAGATACGGTGTCCTTTTATGTGGGGCTAGAGAAGGCAGCTGCACATGTTTTTGAAATTAAGATGACAGTGCCGATGGAAACCCCTAATGCGATACTAGATTTAGGTATTCCTGCATGGACGCCTGGTTATTACCAAGTATTAGATTTTGGAAAACAGGTGAGCGATTTTCGAGCGACCGATGATAAAGGGCGTGCACTGCAATGGCAGAAGACGACACAGAATAGTTGGCGTGTAGCGGTAGATAGTGCTGCTACAGTGCATGTGTATTATAAGATCAAAGCAGATAAATCATTTGTTGCAAATCCATATATGGATACAAGCAGAGCCTTTATCCGGCCTACAGGGGTTTTTATGTATTTGATAGGGAAATTAGAAAATCCAGTAATTGTGTCAATAGCTGAAAATAAATTTTGGCCTCATATAGCCACAGGATTACCCCGCTTGTCTGAAAATTCGTTGTTAGCTGATAATTTTGATGTTTTATACGATTCTCCGATGTTGTTAGGAACGCTTAAAGAGCTGCCAAGTTTTAGGGTTGGTGGAAAAGAGCATCGTTTTTTAGGTTATGGGATGAAGGATTTTGATGGTGCTGCATTAATGCGGGATTTGAAAAGTATTGTGCAGATAGTTACGGCTATTTTTGACGATATTCCTTATGAAGATTATACCTTTATAGGGCTTGGTGAAGGTAATGGTGGTATAGAGCAACTTAATTCGACAGCTATAGCTTTTACAGGAGAAGGGATGGACGAACGGTCGTCTCGCTTGCGCACACTAAGTTTTATTGCACATGAGTATTTTCATCATTATAATGTGAAGCGGATCCGGCCGCTTGAACTTGGCCCCTTTGATTATAGTGGAGTCAATCGTACGGATGGACTTTGGCTGAGTGAGGGACTAACGGTTTATTATGAAGGAATACTATTGAGTCGGTCTGGTCTGATTACAAGCGAGGAGTTCTGGTACAAATGGGAGCAAATAATTGCTAATTACGAAATGAATCCGGGAAGAAAAAAGCAAAGCTTAGCAGAATCTAGTCTATGTACTTGGGAGGATGGCCCATTTGGAAGGAGGGGGGAAACTATTTCTTATTATGAGAAAGGCCCTATTATAGGTATGCTGTTGGATATGACCATTAGATCTGCTACTTCGAATATGAAGTCATTGGATGATGTAATGTGTGCTCTGTATAAGGTGTATTATAAGGAAAAGCAACGTGGAGTGACTAGCAAAGAGGTCCAATTACTGTGTGAAGAGATTGCGGGAGTAAAACTAGACGAAATATTTTCTTACCTATATAATACCAATGATATCGATTATCCAAAATATTTTTCGAAAATAGGTGTCTGTTTTGAACGATCGGTAGGTAGCGATGGATCTATAAAAGTAAATCTTCGACCTATTGAAGATAATACTGTTGTACAGCAAAAAATTTGGAAAAGCCTTAGTGGTAGAACAATGTAAATTGATTCGGGGTATGATAAGGAGAGCTTTTGTTAATATACAGGGGGTTTTAGCTAAAATTGACCTATTAAGGGAGCTATATTCTTCCTAATTTTATGCTGATTGTAACGAATAATTATATACTATATGAAGATGTACAGGATACTTATACGTGTTTTTTTATCTGTGATGTGTATTGCAGAAGTTTTTACTATTGCTCATGCGCAAAGCGGAGATCAGATACTAGATGGCATTGGTGAAACAGGCTTAATAGCACGATATGTGTTTAATGGTGATTTAAAAGATTGGTCTAGAAATAATCTTCATGCGTCTCATGGTGCTGAAGCTAAATTCGTTGAGGATGCTAGATTTGGAAAGGTGTTATCTCTTTCGGGAAGTACGAATGATTTTGTAGTGATCCCAGAAGAGGCATTGACGGATATGGAGTCTCTTAGTATATCTGGATGGGTTTATTTGCGCTCAAATAACCAAGGACAGCGCTTGTTTGATTTTGGAAAGAATGTGAATAGCCACTTTTTTGCAGCTCCTGTTGGTACGGCGAAGCAAAAAGGCTATCAAGCAATGATAACTGGCGGAACAAAGGGGGTAATTGGGGCGGTATCTCCTGCGGTGGAATTAAATAAATGGGTGCACTTAGCTATTGTAATTGATATACCCGAAAAATCAATCACGACCTATGTAGACAACAAGCGGGTGGGCCAAGGTCGAGACATTCCAAAAGAACTCGTCGAGGTATTCGGTCGTGAAGGCAATAATAGAAACAAACTCTATGTGGGAAAGTCTCTGCTTGTAAATGATCCAAATTTGGACGCACTGGTAAGAGATTTTCGTATATATCGTATTCCGTTAACACCGAATCAGGTCAGTGGGGTCTTTAATAATCCGCAAGGAGGAAATCAGCGTACTGTAAATGTCCGACCTTCTGAAGGCGAACTGCCTAGTTTTCCAATGACTCAAGCGCAGTTGTATAACGCATTCTTGTTAAAAGTCTCTGATGTAGAAGTGTCAACAAGTATTGGTGAATTACCACGACTGCCAAGTTTTGTAGAAGGGACGTATAAAGATGGGTTAAAAGGTCCAAAAGTACGCGTTTTATGGCCTGCCCCCGATGACAATAGTACGGTATTATCAGCTGGCCGTTATGAAGTCTTAGGTATTGTGCCTGGCACAGCTCTACGAGCTAAGGCTATAGTCACTATAAAAGGAGGTGGCAAAAGCAATGCTCCTAATGCTTTACTTGAAGCATTTGATCTGAATAAAGTATCGCTAGATGCAGACCTGCTTAATGAAGAAACCAAATTTATAGAGAATCGGGATAAATTTATCCAGACATTGGCAACAACGGATCCTAACTCCTTTTTGTATATGTTTCGGGATGCTTTTGGGCAATCACAGCCGGACGGAACAAAGCCTTTGGGCGTATGGGATAGTCAAGATACAAAATTGAGAGGGCATGCTACAGGCCATTATCTGACAGCTATAGCTCAGGCATATGCCAGTACGGGCTATGATAAGGCGCTTCAGGACAATTTTGGTCAAAAAATGGACTATATGGTCAGTACCTTATATAGCTTGTCCCAATTATCCGGTAAACCTAAATCGGATGGGGAGCCTTATGTGGCCGATCCGACAGCGGTTCCTTATGGACCGGGAAAGACGGAGTATGACTCTGATTTAAGTGCTGAAGGAATCCGTACAGATTATTGGAATTGGGGTGTCGGTTATATTAGTGCGTATCCTCCGGATCAGTTTATTATGCTTGAACATGGAGCTAAGTACGGTGGACAGAAGAACCAGGTCTGGGCACCTTATTATACCTTGCATAAAATATTAGCTGGATTGATTGATATTTATGAAGTAAGCGGTAATCAAAAGGCACTTGATGTCGCTGTAGGAATGGGTGATTGGGTGTACAATCGCTTAAACCAATTACCAAAAGAAACCCTAATCAAGGTTTGGAATACGTATATAGCGGGCGAGTTCGGGGGAATGAATGAAACTATGGCTCATCTTTATCGAATCACCAATAAAGAACATTATTTGAAAACGGCTCAACTATTTGACAACATTGATATGTTTTTTGGTAACGCTGAACATGCACATGGATTGGCAAAAAATGTAGATACTTTTCGTGGATTGCATGCGAATCAACACATTCCACAAATAGTTGGAAGCATTGAAATGTACAATGTGTCACAATTGCCAGAATACTATAAGGTTGCAGATAATTTTTGGTATAAAGCGGTTAACGATTATATGTATAGTATTGGCGGTGTAGCGGGAGCGCGCAATCCAGCGAATGCAGAGGTGTTTACGGCACAGCCAGCCAGTTTATATCAAAATGGTTTTGCAGCAGGAGGACAAAATGAAACTTGTGCAACCTATAACATGTTAAAGCTGACAAGCAATCTGTTCCTTTTTGACCAGAGGGGAGAGTATATGGATTACTACGAACGTGGATTGTATAATCATATTTTGGCTTCTGTTGCGGAGAATACTCCTGCTAATACCTATCATGTGCCACTAGGCCCCGGTGCAATGAAGCAATTTGGTAATCCGAATATGACTGGGTTTACGTGTTGTAATGGTACAGCTATCGAGAGCAGTACTAAACTGCAGAATTCAATATATTTTAAGAGTAAAGATAATAAGGCTCTCTATGTGAATTTATATATTCCTTCAACGCTGGAGTGGGGAGAACGCAATGTCGTAGTAGAGCAGCGTACCAGTTTTCCAAAACAGGATCAGACACAATTGACTATTAAAGGTGAAGGTCAGTTTGATGTCCATGTTCGTGTACCCAGTTGGGCAACTAAAGGTTTTTTTGTAAAAATAAATGGTAAGGATCAAAAAGTACAAGCCAAACCGGGAAGCTATTTGAAATTGAGCCGAAATTGGAAAAGTGGTGATACCATTGATCTCAAAATGCCGTTCCAGTTTCATCTGGATCCGGTTATGGATCAACAGAATATAGCGAGCCTTTTTTACGGACCTATTTTATTGGCAGCGCAAGAACCGGAAGCGCGAAAAGAATGGCGTAAGGTGACTCTCGATGCAAAGAATATAGGTAACTCCATACAAGGGGATCCGGAACAACTTAAGTTTACGATCGATGGAGTAGATTTTAAGCCATTCTATGATACTTATGGCCGTCATTCGGTTTATTTAGATGTGACATTAAAGTAATTAGCTTGATTTGGAATGCTATTGATAGGCGCTTTACTGAGGTAAGGCGCCTATCTTTTTGTTTAGGAAGATTCTTGTGTATTTGATTCTAATAGAATTATGTTCGTCGGGTAAAAACAGCTATAGATAGGTATGCGAAACTGCAGTTTTGTAAATCAGGTATATTGTTATAATATGGTTGGTATTAGTTAATATTGGTGTTAAGGACTTGTTACTTTTCTGTTAATTTAGAGTTCTATTTTCATTTATATATAGAGCTAATTGTAACTAATTGATAAGTCATGATAAAGTGGAGACAATTTTTAATTATAAATTTTCTTATGGTAGTCAGTACAATACTGTACGGACAAAATAGGGAATTGAGGGGGACAGTCCGTTCAGATGATGGTAAGCTGATTTCGGGTGCAACTATTCGCTTAAAAGGTACTAACATGTCTTCGGCAACAAACGAAGAGGGGAGGTTTGAGTTGACTGTTCCATTAAATAATGCTGTTTTGGTTGTGTCAGCTGTTGGTTTTACGACGGCCGAAGAGGCGGTGTCGGATAAATCTACAGTCATCATTGTCCTAAATAGAACCGAGAAGGTAATTGATGAGGTATATATTCAAACGGCCTACGGGGTGACACGAAAAACAGCTTTTACAGGATCTGCGACAGTAATCGATTCCAAGGCGTTGGAAAATGTAAACACCTCTAATGTCGCCCAGGGGTTACAGGGACTTTCTGCTGGTGTACAAGTTGTAAACAGTTCTGGTAGGCCGGGAGCTGCACCTAATATTACTATACGGGGAATAGGCTCATTAGGCGCTGAAACAAGTCCTTTGTATATTGTGGATGGAGTGCCTTCTGATGTAGATCTGAACTCTTTTTCACCTTCGGATATTGAATCGGTAACTGTAATGAAAGACGCTGCCGCAACTTCCCTCTATGGTTCGAGAGCAGCCAATGGGGTAATAATGATTACCACAAAAAGAGGTAGTCGAGGCCAGACTCGTGTCAATGCGAGAGGCGGTTGGACTATCAATGATTTTGCAGTTAAATTTCCACAGAAAGTGAATCCTACGAAGCAGTGGGAGTTAGCTTGGGAAGGATTGTATAATGATGCTGTTGATTTCCAGAATAAAAGTGATCAAGAAGCCCGCGAATATGCGAGCAACAGGGTGCCTTCGGTATTTTGGAATACGACCCCACTGGAACTCCCTGATGGTACAACGAGAAATTTTAGATCGGGCTGGAATATGGATTATCCGATAGGACTGGATGGCAAGCTTAAGCCTGAGGCGAAACGACTTTGGGATTTTGATCTTTTTGATGAAGCCTTTGATTATAGATTAAAGCAAGATTATGGAGTTGATTTAAGTGGCGCAATGGGAGATAATAATCAGATTTATACATCATTCTCTTATTTGAATGATAAAGGGATACATCAGGCCGATAATTTTAAGCGATTCAACGGAAGAATAGCATTGACTTCAAAAGTAAATAACTGGCTGACGATGGATAACTCTATGATGTATATGAACACGATCGATAAAAATGGAGGTTTTGATGCACGCGTATTTCGTACCATGCCAAGTGAATACTCTGCCTACCTATGGGATTATGCTGCTGGAGGTTATTCGACAAGCTCTTTTACTGGAAAACCTCATCTTGATGAAGGAATTACGAACGGAAGGGCTTGGTGGCCGAGATGGAGTACACTAGGCGCATTGACTGAAGCTAAAAATGATCAGCGGGATAATTTACAAACGGTTTCATCTGTCAATATTAGATTTTTTGAAGGTTTGTCTCTTAAGACAACTTATTCTTTTCAGTTGATCAATAATAGTTACAGCATGTGGAAGAGTCCTGAAAGAGAGAATCAATTACTGCCATCTGAGGGGTATGTACAGCGGAATGCATATCGGACGTATTCGCACACGGTTAATAATGTGTTGACTTTTGACAAGGTATTTAGTGGTGGACATCACATGAATGTATTGGCGGGTCAAGAAGTCTATTCGTACACAACTTCTGGTGCAGGTGCGACTAGACATGGTTTGGCTGTTCCTTATTTTCAAGAAATAACATTGGCTGCCAATGATCCAACTGCTACATCAAATTTTAGTAAATATGGTTTAGCTAGTTTTTTTGGAAAAGCAGAGTATGATTATGATGATCGCTATTTTGTTTCGGGAAGTGTTCGTGCAGACGGTTCTTCTCGATGGTCTCCTGATTATCGCTGGGGGAAATTTTTCTCTCTTGGAGGAGCATGGCTGGTATCCAAAGAATCATTTATGGAAAATACACAAGACTGGTTACAGAATTTGAAGTTGAAAGCAAGCTATGGTGAAGTCGGGAATGATCGTATAAATAGTTACTACGGTTATCAGGCATTGTATAGTCCTTATGGTTATGCGGGGACTGCTGGTGTGGTATTAAGTAAACTTAAAAATGAGAAAATCAAATGGGAGGCTAATGTACAGTCTAATTTTGGAGTTGATTTTACCTTGTTTAATAAGCTTTCCGGTAGTGTAGAATACTTTTCTAGAAAATCTAAGGACTTACTTTTAGGTAGACCTTTGGCGCCAAGTTTAGGAATGGAAAATATAATAGAAAATATAGGAGATATACGAAATAGAGGTTGGGAATTTGACTTAAACTACCAAGCAGTGAAAAATGCTAATTTTAGCTGGAGAGTTTCCTTAAACGCAACAACTTATAAAAATCAAATTACCAGCCTGCCGAGTAAAGAGGAACAGTTTAATCTAGGCATAGGCATATTTAAATGGCGTGAGGGGGGATCTCGGTATGATCTCTTTGCACCTTCATTTGCAGGGGTTAATCCAGATAATGGTCACAATCAATGGTGGAAGTATGAATTTGATGGAAAGGGAAATATTATAGGACAGGAAAAGACGGAAACCTACGATGAAGTGAATGTTGATAAGCAGCGCATTCACCAGGGGTCAGTATTACCGAAAGTGTTCGGTGCTTTGGAAAACCAATTTAGATATAAAGGGCTGGATTTGTCTTTCATGTTATACTATAGCTTTGGAGGTAAAATGTATGATTACAACTTTTCCGAGAGTAATGTGTTACGCGAAAATTTTGCAGTATACGATAACTTGGATAGACGCTGGCAAAATCCAGGTGATCAGACAGATGTAGCAAAGATATATACTTATGAAACATTTAATGCATTTTCAAATGCTAGATATAGTGATCAATATGTTTTCAAGAATGATTTTGTCCGATTGAGAAATGTTATGCTAGGGTATACTGTTCCATCTTCATTAAGTGATAGGTTGCATATCTCTTCTTTACGGATGTTTTTTAGAGGAGACAACTTATTGACATTTGGAAGTGCTAAAAAGAGAGGTACTGATCCGGAAAATTTTGGCTATGACAGTAATTTGGGAACCTTGATGGGCGTAGTTGATGCTTCTTCGGGCGTACCTGCTTTGCGTAGTTACACTATAGGATTGAACGTGTCTTTCTAAATCAAGTAAAAAACATAGAATATGAAAAATATTAGAGAAATAACAACACGCTTATTACTGGCCATTTTTGTTTTATCTAGTGTGAGTTGTGATAAATTTTTGACGGAGAATCCAACTTCTGATCTGACCGATCGCGAAGTGCTGGAAAGTGTAACAGGATTAGGGATTCTCTTAAAGGGTACTTATCGTATGATGAGGGATGGGAATAATAACCCTCCTATATCAAGTCCCTCAGGAATAAAAATCTTATCAACTGTAACGGGGACCGATATGATGGTGAATCAAGAGCAAGTGGGAAATAATTGGAACTTTTATACTTATAATAATCAACGCTATGACCCAGCAGGTGCTGTGACGTCAGTAATATGGGGAACAGCTTATAAAGTGATTCTAAATACCAACATTATTATCGGGAATATAGATCAGGCTGCAGGAGTACAGTCGGAGAAAGATGCTATTAAGGGACAAGCCTTGGCTCTACGTGCGCGCAATTATTTTAACTTGGTTCGTCTTTATCAGCACACTTACAGTGTTGCAAAAGGTAAGCTTGGGGTTCCTCTGCAGTTAAAAGAAGATTTAGAACCTAAAGAAAGGGCTACAGTCGAGGAAGTTTATAAGCGTATTTTACAGGATCTGGGCGATGCAGAGCATCTTCTTAAAAACTATGATAGATCCAATAATCGAAATTATTATAATATAGATGTTGTCAATTTTTTGTTAGCGCAGGTCTATTTGACAATGGAAAATTGGGAACAAGCAGAAAAATATGCTAGAGAGATAAGAACAACATATAGCCTCATGTCGATGACCGAGTATGGAGCTGGTTTTTCCTCCTTGAATAAAGAATGGGTATTGGGGTATGAGCAAGGGGCACAAGACTATTGGTGGTACGATTCGCCTGCTTGTTGGTTTGACTTTGGTCAGAATAATGCACCTTGGCAGAGTGAGCAGATATTACCTTCAAATTATTTTGTTGAAGTTGTGATGAAAGATGATCCAAGACTGTTGGTTATTCCAAATCCGTTATATCCAACTAAGTATGCCGCTACAAAATTCCGTGAACTTAAGAGTCAGCCGCCTTATGGACATCTGTATGATTTGCGTGCAGCGGAAATGTATCTTGTCGAAGCTGAAGCTGCAGCAAGACAAGGGAAAGTGACAGAGGCTCTTCAGGTCCTTAATCTTGTGCAAAGTGAAAGAGATGCATCCATCACTACCACTACAGCTCAGGAAATGCTCATTGAGGCAATTTTGCTCGAGAGACGTAAGGAAATGTGGGGAGAGGGGATAGAATGGTTTGATATGTTAAGACTTAAAACCGGGGTCGAAAAGACACTAGCACAAGGCCACTATCAAGAACTGAGTATACCAGCTTTGTCTAATAAATTAATTATGATGATTCCAGAGAAGGAGGTTGTAAATAACAGATTGTTGGTTCAGAATCCTCATCCTGGTCAAGAGCCTGTTTTTAAACCTTAAGGTATAAAGAACGGATAATATGGGTTTATAATAGGTGATTTTTTTACCGACTTTTAAGAAAGGAATCCGCTGATAATCTCTCCGAATGGGGTTATCAGCGATCCTATCGATAGGGCTTATCTCAAATCTGTTCCTCATTAAATATGCAATCCTATTCGAAATTCCCTCTAATGTATTAAATATACCGCTAGGTAAATCATAAGGCAAAAGACAAGATACCTAAAGGATTATCTACACTAAATTTTGATTGTAAGCAATATCAATCGACAAAAAATGACTTAATAACATGTGAAGAAATATCTTTTTTTGATATTAAAATGTGAGTGCTTTTTGTTAAAATACGGTTCTGATTACCCAGCCAAATATCTTAGGTTTGTGTAATGAGGATGTTATTAAATCGAATTTTTCGCTGACTAATAGCATGTAATGAACCTAAAAGATTGTAAACATAGTATATCAAATGATGAAATTTTTGATTGGATGCTGTCTAGTGCTATTTAGTACATTAGGACATGCGCAACAGAGCAAAGCATTGCGTGGAGAAGTTTTAAGTAGTACCGGAGAACCTATTGCTGGAGCCTCTGTTAAATTAAAGCATTCTGGAAGTAGTACTTCTACCAATAATAAAGGAGAGTTTACATTGTCGTATAGTGCTCCAGAGGTCTTAGTGGTTTCCAGTGTCAACTATAAAGCAAAAGAAATCTCTATAAATTTACAGACCGACATTCAAATTAGACTAGAAGAAGCTTCTAATATTGTAGATGAAGTCGTAGTCGTTGGTTATGGCACGCAAAAGAAAGTTACCTTAACAGGTTCTGTAACACAGATCGGGGCGGATGAAATTACACAAAGTAAATCACCCAATATTGCTAACTCCCTGGCTGGTAGAATGCCTGGTCTAGTTGTCAATAACAGAAGTGGAGAGCCGGGGTCTGATGGTTCTTCTATTCTAGTTCGTGGATCAGGTACCACAGGAAACAAGGCGCCCTTAATCGTCATTGATGGGGTTGCAAATAGAGGTGGTTTTGAACGCTTGAACTCCAATGATATAGAAAGTATTACTGTATTAAAGGATGCTTCTGCTGCGATTTATGGTGCACAAGCGGCAAATGGTGTGATACTTGTTACCACAAAAAGGGGACGTATAGGTAAGCCAACAATCGATTATGCCGGGTCATTTGGATTATCACAGCCTACTCGGGTCCCTCGTTTGGTAAATGCATATGAATATGCATTGTTTAGAAATGAAAAGGATATCAGACAGGGGCAAGGTAACGTAACCTATAGTCCTGAACAGATTGAAAAGTTTAGGGATGGATCGGATCCCATTAGCTATCCGAGTACAGATTGGTACAGTGAAGTGCTAAAGCCGTTGACCCCTCAAACTCAACATTCTCTCTCTGTCTCAGGTGGAGCTGATAACCTGAAATATTTTGTGTCTGGCGGTTACCTTTATCAAGATGCTTTTTTTAGAAAAAGTGCAACAAATTATAATCAATACAATTTAAGGTCTAACATTGACGCACAAATAACGGATAATTTTAAGTTAAGTGTGGATCTTGTCGGTCGTAAGGAAGATCGTAATTATTCACCAACGGCGGTCGATAGAACACCTTCAGAGGGAATCTTCTTATCTATGTTGGGGTCTTATCCTGGACTTGCGCCTTTTTATCCTAACGGACTTCCGATGGCTGGTATTGAAGGGCCAAATCCATTACAGCTGGCACAGGGATATAATGGATATACCAAAAGAGGGACGAGTAGTTTGCAGACTATGATAAATGCAGAGTTAAAGCTACCATATATCACAGAAGGACTCTCGCTACAAGGATTTGCAGCATTTGATTTTACGTTCAATAAAGAAAAAACTTTTACGAAGCCCTTTGATTTGTATCGATATAGTAGTGCTACAGATACCTATAATAATGTAAGAGGATTGTTGTTGGCTGATCCAAGCATCTACCAACACGCTGGTGATAATTCTTTAAAGACTTATCACATACGTTTGAACTATGCTAGACAGTTTGGTCTTCATGATATTGGTGCTTTTGCAGCAGCAGAGCAAAGTGAGTACTATAACGAACGTATTTCTGCAAATAGAGATGGTTTAGTAAGTAGTCAGATCGATCAGTTATTTGCCTTTTTCTATGACGTAACCCGTCAAGGAAACGGTAGTGTTGCGGATCAGAATTCGAGGCGTAATTTCTTCGGCCGGGTTAATTACGCCTATGCAGATAAGTATCTTGCAGAATTTGTATTTCGTCGTGATGGTTCGTTCAATTTTCCTCCGGGAAGACAATATGGTAATTTTCCAGGCTTATCTGTTGGATGGAGAATCGGAGAAGAACGCTTTATCAAGGATAATTTTTCGTTTGTAAATGAACTCAAACTAAGGGGCTCTATCAGTAGGTTGGGCAACGATCGGATTAACCAATACCAATTTTTGACACGCTATACCGTAGCGGCAGATCATAATCGTTATTATTTGGGGGATGGAGAAAATCCGGGTTATGCACCGGGGTTAATGCCAGGCGTAGCGCCCAATCCAAATGTCACATGGGAAGTCGAAGAAATGAAAAATGTCGCCCTGGAAGGATCTTTTTTTGGAGGTAAGTTAGACTTTAGCGCAGAATACTTTTGGGCAAAAAGAGATCACCTTCTTGCAAAGCGAAATGCATCAGTGCCTCATACAACCGGACTTATGTTGCCCGATGAAAATATAGGAAGAGTCGATAGAAAGGGAATCGAATTTACTTTAGGTACCAAGGGAAAAGTAAATAACTTTAATTATTTTGTTAATGGTAACATGACCCGTACATGGAGTAAGGTCGTCTTTATTGATGAGTCACCTAACGTTTTGGAATGGCAAAAAATACAAGGATACCAATTGGGGTCATGGTTGGTATACCGTACAGACGGTATATTTAGGACACAAGAAGAATTAGATAACACGGCAGTCAAACTTCCGGGAACGAAGGTGGGTGACATAAAATATAGAGATATAAATAATGACGGTGTAATCAATGCAAATGATCAAGAACGTATTTATGAATCTCCAACACCTTTGCTAGTTTATGGTTTGCGTATGGGGGGAAGTTACAAGAATTTTAGTTTTAGTATGTTGTGGCAAGGACAAGCTAAGGCTAAACAGATGATCTTGCCACAAGCGAATAATGGTGAATTTATTCCGCCGACGTGGTTGTATGAGGATCGCTGGACAGCGGATAATCCAAATGCAAAATATCCAGGCGCTTTCGATAGAACTTATGATATAAATAATAGAGCATCCGATTTTTGGCTTCAGGATATGTCATTCTTTAAGCTGAAGAATGTAGAAGTAGGTTATACTTTTTCTGGAGAAAAATTGTCGAAGGTAGGGGTTAGTAATTTGAGATTGTACTTAAATGGTTTTAATATGTTCAGTTTTGATAAAGTAAAGCATTACGATCCAGAAACGGAATCGTATACAGGAGCCTACTATCCTCAAACCAGAATATACACATTAGGCGTGAATTTAACCCTTTAATGGACTAGGACTAATAGTTGTACACCAAATAAGAAATTATCATGAACAAAATATTTTCAATATTGTTAATTACAGGATGTAGCTTTTTGCAGTTGTCCTGTGAAAAAGATTTTCTGGAGAAGAAGCCATTAGATTCTTATTCTGATGCCGATGTGTGGCAAGATTTAAATCTTGTAGAAGCATTTATAAATAGTCGTTATACACTGCTCCCTTTTCCTGAAGCACAAGGCGTACAAAAAGCATATTTTATGTCTGGGGCGAGTGATGAAGGTAATTCGAAACACTCCTATGGAAATGAACGTGCATTAGAGTTAGGACAAATGGGACCCGATAATCCCGTATACAATTTTTGGGAATTGAATTATCAGGAAATCAGAAATTTGAATATCTTTTTCAGCCGGATCAATGACGTACCTTCTGTAGGAGAAGTTGCGATAGCTCAAAAGAATAGATTAATAGGGGAAGCTCATTTTTTGAGAGCTTATGCTTACTTTGACTTGATAAGACATTATGGAGGAGTGCCTATTGTAGATAAAGTATATGATTTAAATGATGGCTCATTCGAAATTTCGCGAAATACTTTTGATGAAGGAATCGCGTTTATCCTTAAAGATATCGAAAAGGCTATAGAAATGCTTCCTACCAGTTATAAAGATAATACAAAGAGTATCGGAAGAGCAACTTCGACAGCGGCTTATGCTTTAAAGTCGCGCGCGCTTCTTTATGCCGCAAGTGCGCTTCATAATCCTTCTAACAATCGCGAAAAATGGACTGCATCGGCTTTAGCAAGTAAAGAAGCTATTGATTTTGCGGAGAGTAACGGATATGGACTTTATCAAAACTTAGACTATAAAAAGGTTTTTACCGATAAAAGAAACATAGAGGTTTTGTTTGATTATAACTTTAGTAATGTACCGGGAGGTGGAATGGATATTGTGTGTCAACCTAACAGTTATGGGGGATGGAGTGTATATACGCCATCACAGACTATGGTTGATGCATTTGAATTGAAGAATGGAAAATTGCCAACGGATCCAACTTCAGGTTATGATGCACAAAACCCTTACATCAATCGCGATCCAAGATTTTACGCAAATATATTGTATAATGGAGCAACTTTTAGAGGTACGACGGTTGAGACTTTTGACGGAGGAAAGGATTCGCAAAAAGGAGATCAAGGTTGGAATGCAACAGAAACGGGGTATAATTGGCGCAAGTATATGAGTGAAAGTATTCGATTTGGATCCGAAGGAAGTAATCAAAATTGGATTATTTTTAGATTGGCCGAGTTATATTTAAATTATGCAGAGGCATTGGCAGAACTTGATCAAGACGGTCTAGCTAGAGAGTATGTCAATAAAACAAGAAATCGTGAAAGTGTGAAGATGCCTGCGATTACCGAATCTGGATCTGCTTTGAAAAGTAGAATCAGAGGCGAAAGGCAGGTGGAGCTTTGTTTTGAAAGCCATCGACTGTATGATGTCCGTAGATGGAAAATTGCTATGCAGACTGAAAATAAGCCTTTGATGGGAGTAAATATCACGAAGAATGGAGACGGTAGCTTTACTTATCAGCCCAAACTTGTTAGAAATAGAACTTTTATTGAAGCATATTATTTGTTCCCGATTGCAAGAACTGAGGTGAATAGGAATAGTTTACTTTTGAAGGATGTTAATGATCCTTATTATAATTAAGTAGATAGGTGTTTTTAAGCAATGAGGGGTGTATTTACTTGTAAATACACCCCTCATTTTTTATCACTAAAATTCCGTTTTAGCGTTAAGTCTGTCAGTTAACGTTAATATTTGGTTGTTATTCGTTAAAATGTGTAGTGTGACTTTGAACGAGTAAAGGTATTTTGCAAATTGATATCAAGATTTTATGAGAAAGCATATTTTTATCGTTTTACTGAGCGGTTGTTTGTCTATTTTTAAGACAGAAGCACAGGTGCTTAAAGCGCATCAACATCCCAAACTATTAAATCCTATATTACCTGGTTATTTTGCTGACCCTACAATAAAAAAAATAGGTGATACCTATTATATTTATGCAACTACGGACGGCACTGGGTGGGGGGCAGGACCTTCTCAAGTCTGGACTTCAAAAGACTTTCTTAACTGGACAATACAACCTATGAATTGGCCTAATACACATTGGTACTGGGCTCCTGATATGACACAAGGGTATGACGGACGGTATTATCTGTATTACAGTCAACCTGTGGAAATATTTGGAGCAGTATCGGATACGCCTGTTGGTCCATGGGTCTCGATAGCCCCTGAAGGAAAATCAGTTATTCCTAACTATCTAATCCCAGGTGTGATTACATTGGATGCGCAATCGTTTACCGATGATGATGGACGAATTTATATGTTTTGGGGAACATGGGGGATCTATCCGGATCATGGTTGTGCAGTTGGCCTATTAAATAAGGATATGAAGAGTTTTGAGAAGATAGATCTTATCCCTAATACGGTGGCGAAAGAGTTTTTCGAAGCACCTATTATGTTTAAGAGGAATAACGTATATTATATGATGTATTCTTCTGGACATTGTGAAGATCATACTTATCGAGTGCAATATGTAAAGAGTACAACAGGACCAATGGGGCCATTCGAGTATCCTGATGAAAATCCAATTTTGGTGACTAATGAAGATGGTTCAATACATGGCCCTGGACATCATAGCATTTTGGAAGAGGACGGACGTTTTTTCATTGTCTACCATCGACATAATAATCCCCATTCGGGCGGAGGATTCCATAGACAGGTAGCTGTTGATGAATTGTTTTTTACCGCCGATGGTAATATCGAAAAGGTCAAACCTACACACAAAGGTATACAGGATCTGATTAAGGGTAAAGGGCCTGAAGACTTGGCCCTGGGCAAACCTGTAAAAGCTTCGTCTTATTACAATGAGGATTTTAGACCTTCTTTTGCAGTAGATCAGAATAATGGTACGCTTTGGCGTGCTGAAGAAAACCATCAGTCGGCATGGATGAGTGTGGATCTAGGTCAGGCTCAGGACGTGCAAACAGTATCTATCCAGTTTGAGTATCCAACATATGCTTATCAGTATACGGTAGAGACATCATTAGATGGACACAATTGGACTTTGTTTGTAGATCGGTCTGAAAATAATCGTTGGGGAAGCCCAATTCTCGAACATGGTCAAGTAAAGGCTCGTTATGTTCGCTTGAATATCTTGAATACACAGCTAAAAGGACTACCTCGTGGCGTATGGAACATGATGGTATATGGTACACGGATGAAACAGGAGACCATTTGGTCGGATCCGCAAACTATGCCTGAAATCACTAGAACTTTTGGAAATCTGTTGCATTTGGATGCCGGTGGATACCAAGAAGGACAGCGCCTTTCGATCATCGAAAATAAAGGAATATTAGGTGACAAAATCAAATCGGAGCAAACGGTTTTGGTCAAAAACTACCAAGGAAGAAAGGCCTTTTTCTTTAATGGAGCTACAGCATTTCGTTCTACATTTGCCGTCCCACAGTCGCTGGAAGGTAATAGCCCCTATACGGTGTCTATGTGGGTGAACAATCCGACTGTTGGCCGATTTGAAGATGTTTTGGCTTGGTCCAAAGGAGGGCAAGATCTTACAAAGGCGGTCTTTGGCGTAGGTAATGATCCGCAACGGGGAGCTGTTGTGCATGGATCTTGGCCAGATCTAGGGTTTAAGCAGGCGCCGTCAGCTGATCAATGGCATCATGTTGTTATTTCTTTTGATGGATATATAGAACGTCTATTTGTGGACAATGTACTGCAAAGAGAGGAAAATAGGATGTTGTTTGTTAGGACGGCTGATTCCTTTGTGATCGGTGCTTCAGACGCTTTTGATAACAATTTCTCAGGTTATCTGGCCGATCTACAGCTTTATAATAAAGGCTTGTCAAGCGAAGAAATTTCAGCATTGTATATGCAGCAAGCGTCGCAGTCATCTTTCTTTGCAATACAAACAGATGATTTGGATTTAGGCGCTGTACATGTACTGAAGAATCACGGTTCTGATACGGGAGAGACAATTCGGTTGGCGGATGCTACCGTCAAAATTTTTGGCAAGCGTACGGCATTGGAAATGGAGAAGATTGCCGACCCTAAGCTCCAAACGATATTAAAAAGCGAAGCTTATACATTGGATTTTGATTTATTTGATGGTAAGCAGTGGAATCATTATATCTTGATTCATAATAAGGATAATAATGTTTTGTATATCAATGGCCAACTGACTAAAGTTAGTAAGTTGAAAAATATTTTTGCTATAAAAGACAATTTGGTCGAGGTTAAATCAGCTATTCATTTCTTTAATGCTTACCGAGGAGCTTTATCTGCTACCGAAGCTTTAGGAAGATACCATATCTGGCAATCAATGTCGAAGGGCGTATTGGACGGATATAAACCTACGATATCCATTGCGCCACGGTACGTCAACGACACCGATGTATTCGTTCAATTAGCGGATAGTAAGGACGGATTGTCATATTTGTTTTCTTCTGGAACCTCGAGTTCTGGATGGATCGATAAATCCTACTATTTGTTTAGTGAAGGTCAAACTGACAAAGCTGTTCAAGTAATTGTTAAGGATGAGTTTGGTAACGTCAGCGAAACCCTATCTGTTGTCTTACCGACGCATAAGCCAATGGTTTTGCCCGGGGTGCAATCTGTGGATAGGTTTGCTTTGCCGACAGTCAAGATCCCATTTTGGGATGCTTTTGAGACTAGTCCGAACTTGGACAGTACGAAAACCAATATCGAACTAAGCGATGCTGTATGGACAATAGGATCTAAGCATACGAAGTGGGAGGACGCGGAGTTGTTGCCTCCATTTGTCTATAAAGAGCTCTCTGGAGATTTTACATTGCAGGTGAAAGTGGATGATGTGGTCGGTTTGTCTACACAGACACGTTCGTCAAGCGAGTCCGGTATTATGATTCAAGATCCAGCGATAACTGGTTCTTATATTAACAATACGATTTTGACTGGTTGGAATTTAGGTAATTTGGCGCGGAGTGTGGGGCATAGGCATCAAGAAGGCAACACGGGAAGTGGTCTCAATTTTGACCCCTATATCCAAGTACAGAAGGTGGGTGCGTATTTTTTTATTCGCTCGTCTGTAGATGGTAAGAAGTGGGAAGATTTACCAAATACACCCTTTAAGCGTGAAGACTTGATGAATAAAAAACTGAAAGTAGGTCTTTATCAGATTGCTACAAATAATCAAGAAGGTTATGGTAATTTTTCGGACGTAAAGTTTTTCCTAAACAACAGCCTTTTTTCTAAATAACACAATTTGAAATAAGCACATGCTTTTTAAAGAGGGCAGATAAAGTGAACTTTATCTGCCCTCTTTGCTTTCAAGGATTACTGATTCTATCCAGCCGTATTCTATTTTGGTTATAATTTAGTTGGCATTGGTTAATTTTTGATTGAATTTACCAATTTAAGTCAAGTAATTTTATTCTATCAATTTATAACTAATACTTAAACAGTGAATTATGAAGAACGAGGATCCTTTGTTTACCATCGTTTTATTTTCATTTGATAGACAACTTACAGGGGGGAGGTGTGATACTATGGAGAGGACTATGGAAAGAGCGACTTTATACTCATCATCTATGAAGTTGATTGCCCAATTGTATAATCAGGTGGCATCTACTCAGTTGTCCAGAAGAAAAATCTATTTTAATAGAAGTGGTTGATGTGATTAATTTACTTATTATTTAATATTTTAATCTATATAGGAAATTTACTGAAGATGTTGTATTTCTTGTTAAATTTTGAATTCCTTTCCCCACATTTTTTATTAACTAATTATTTGTTAAAATAACCCTGAAATTTATGAAATATTTTGTGATTTTTTCACTTCTAATATGGTGCATGAGTTCAAGTGCACAACAAAAAAGCCAGTTGTCTGGAGTAGTGCGAGATGGTAATCAGTTACCTATACATGGAGCGACCATGTTACTTGAGATGGAAAAAATGAAATTTTTAAGTTTGAAAGATGGTTCCTTTAATTTCCAGTATAACGCTGGCGATCGTTTGATAATATCGGCTGTTGGTTTTAGAAATGATACCATCCCGTTGATTGATCAAAGCCGTTTAGAGATTAATCTTGTAAATTCATCCGAAGATATAGATCAGGTAGTTGTCGTTGGCTATGGACAGCAGAAGAAAGTTAGCGTAACAGGAGCGATTGCTTCAATTGGAACAAAGGAACTACAACAAAGTCCAGTAGCGAATTTAAGTAATGCATTGGCAGGCCGTTTACCTGGATTAATTACCTTACAGAATAGCGGTGAGCCTGGCTACGATGGAGCCCAGCTTTGGATTCGTGGTATGGCAACTTTTACGGGTAGTACAAGTCCGTTGATCCTTGTTGATGGTGTTGAGAGATCCTTTTCTAGTCTTGATGCAAATGAAGTGGAAAGTATTTCTATTCTAAAGGATGCATCTTCTACAGCTGTATATGGAGTTAGAGGCGCTAATGGCGTTGTATTAGTGACGACTAGGAGAGGTGCTGCGCAAAAGCCAAATATTACTTTTACGGCACAGTCTGGAATCCAGACTCCGACAAGATTGCCACAGTATTTAGATTCGTATGACGCACTAACTTTGTTTAGGGAAGGGCTAATTAATGATGGACTAAATTATGCGCAATATACAGATGAATATCTTAATAAATTTCGTGATCGTACCAAACCTGCATATGAATACCTCTATCCTAATGTAAACTGGGTAGAGACAATGTTGAAAGATAACTCAAGTATGAACCAGGCAAATTTAAATGTAGGGGGTGGTACAGAACGTGCGCGGTATTTTGTCTCATTGTCATGGCTGAAGCAGAATGGGCTATATAAGTTTGAAGATCGTGTAAAAGACTATGACATCCAAGCCGCATCAAATCGTTATAACTTTAGATCTAATGTCGACTTGGATGTCACAAAAAATCTGAAAGTTGAATTAAATATTGGAACAATAATACGTGACAATAATTACCCGAATGTTAGCGCTGGAAGTATTTTTGGAATGCTACAATCGACTCCTCCATGGTTATATCCATTGACAAACCCTGATGGTTCGATACCGCACTTAGATTCTAAAGCGCACAGCCCTTATGGGCAGATGACGGCTCGAGGATATCAGCGCAATTTTTGGAATAATTTTCAATCTACAGCAGGATTTAATTTTAATATGCCATTTATTACTGAGGGATTAAGTGCTCGGGCAAGGGTATCTTTTGATGTAAGTGGATATCGAAATGTCGTACGTAATAAAAATGTATGGAATTATCAATGGACGATCGCAGATGAAAATGAAACAGATCTTTCAAAGGGAGTCTATCGACGTATTTTTGAAGGAACGAATACATTGTCTTATGATGTGTCAGCAAACCAGAGTAGAAGAACTCTGCTAGAAGCATCGTTAAATTACAACAGAAAATTTTCGGAGAAACATGAGGTAACTGGTATGTTGTTGTATACTCAACAGAGTTTTTTTGATCAAGTAGGCTCGGGAAATGCAATCGGTGGATTACCAATGAAATATAATGGCCTGGTAGGACGACTTACTTATGGTTTATTAGATCGCTATTTTTCAGAAGTAAATTTTGGCTATAATGGTTCGGAAAATTTTCCAGAAGGACAACGTTATGCATTATTCCCTTCCTTATCGTTAGCTTGGGTGATGTCAGAAGAGAGTTTTGCAAAAAACTATTTGTCTTCCTTTAATTTATTGAAAATTAGGGGGTCAGCTGGTTTGGTAGGAAACGATCAAATTGGTGGACGCCGCTTTTTGTATCAAAGCACTTGGGAGCAGGGGGCTGCTGGTTATCAATTTGGTAAAGATTACAATGGCGTATGGTATGGCGGAGCTACTGAGGGGCAGTATGGAAATCCTATTGTCACTTGGGAAAAGGCTTGG
Organism: Sphingobacterium tabacisoli; assembly: GCF_017908035.1. GTDB lineage: Bacteria > Bacteroidota > Bacteroidia > Sphingobacteriales > Sphingobacteriaceae > Sphingobacterium > Sphingobacterium tabacisoli. The sequence continues at coordinate 67,941 of NZ_JAEQMU010000001.1, forward strand.
AAATATAATCTTGGACTAGACTTGGGAGTATTTGAAAACAAATTGACAATGACAGGAGATGTGTTTTATGAAAAGCGTAGTAATATCTTGGCTGCACCCGGAACAATGCCTTCAACAGTGGGATTGACTAGTTTACCTTTATTGAATTTAGGTGTAGTTGAAAACAAAGGCTTTGAACTAGAGTTGCAGTATAGAAGTCGTATCGGAGAGATGGGGTATTTTCTCAAAGGGAATTTTTCTTATGCAAAAAATAAGATTTTGGAGATGGATGAGGCTTCTTATATTGGACGAGAGTATAGAAGACAAACAGGAAGAAGCGTGAATGATCAATATGGATTAATAGCAGAAGGTTTGTTTCAATCTCAAGAAGATATTGATAAAAGTGCTGATCAAACTTCATATGGACGTATCATACCTGGTGATATTAAATATAAGGATATGAATGGTGATGGGGTTATTAATGAGTTGGATCGTGCGTATTTCGGAAAAGAGTCAATCCCTACAAAGATTTTGGGTTTTGCGATGGGAGTGAATTATAAAAATTTTGATATTAGTATTCTTCTTCAAGGTGGTTTTGGAGGAAATGTTTGGCTCACAGGTGATGTTGTATGGCCATTTTCTGGCGATGTTGGTGTATTAGCTGATGTAAAAGATAACTATTGGACTATAGATAATCCTAATGCTAAATATCCAAGACTTTCTTCTTCCAACAATGTTAATAACAATCAAATTTCTTCGTTTTGGGTAACTTCGAGAGATTATTTACGATTAAAAAATGCAGAAATAGGTTATTCAGTTCCTTCGTCTTGGCTCAATAAATATAATATTCGAAGCTTAAGGTTGTTTGCTACAGGGATCAATTTACTTACTTGGGATAAACTGAAAATATTTGATCCAGAAATTCCGAACGATTCTAGAAATTACCCACAGCAAAGGGTAATGAATTTTGGACTTAGTTTAGGTTTTTAATTTGTATTAATTATAAAGAATTTAAGCGATGAAAACATATATCAATAAGATTATAGGTATTTTAAATTTAGTGACAATCCTTTTACTTGCTAGCTGTAGCAAATTTCTGGATGTGGTACCAGCAGAATTAGTGACTGAAGATAAGATTTGGACTGATATAAATAGCGCAAATACGGTTTTAGCACATTTATATACGCGACTGCCAAATGAGCTCCATGAAAATGGTAATACGATCAGCGAGACAAGCCCTGCCTCTGATGAATCTTATCACCACTGGTATGCAGGATCTCCTTCGGAAAAGTATAATTTGGGTGCTTGGAATGCAGCAGATAATCCTTTTGGTGAGTGGGAGTCGAGATATCAGGATATTCGGAAAGCGAATATCTTTTTAGAGAAAATAGAAAGTGTTCCTATTCCTCCGGATCAGTCACAGCAGTATACTGCTCGTATTCCACACTATATCGCCGAAGCTAGATTTTTGCGAGCAATTTATCATTTTGAATTGTTTAAGCGGTATGGGGCTATTCCAATCATTACCCAGTCTATAGAGTATTCGGATAAGTCGACATGGAATGTGGCGAGGAATTCGGTAGAAGAGGTAGTCGATTTTATCGTTTCAGAATGCGAAGATATTGCACCAAAGTTATTATTGAAACATCCTGATGGAGATCTGGGCCGGATTAATAGAGGGGCAGCGTTAGCCTTGTCAGCTAAAACTCTGTTATATGCCGCTAGCCCTCTTTTTAATGGCAATGCGATGTATGCTAACGTAAAAAACAAAGATGGGAAGCTTTTATTCCCGCAATCTTACGATCGCGAAAAATGGAAGAGAGCAGCTGATGCTGCAAAAAAAGTTTTGGATTTGGATTATAAGCTTTATAAGCCCCTAACTAACGATCCAATCAATGGTTATGCAAAGTTGTTTTATTCGAGGGATTGGGAAGAAGTTATTTTGCCTTATAACCTGCCTAATACAAAGTTTATAGAACAAAATCATTTGCCTTATGGTGGATCTTTTCTAGGGTGGAGCAAATTTAGCCCTACACAAGAGTTGATCGATAGTTATGAAACAAAAACGGGTTATCCAATTAATCATCCAAATTCAGGTTACAAGGAAGACGGAACTGTCTCCGAATGGATATGGGCAATTGACGGAACTACAAATTGGGTGTGGATGACTGATATGTCAAATATGTACAAAGATAGAGATCCTCGGTTTTATGCAAGTATAGGTTTTCACAACAGTTTTTGGGTACAGAGTCGTAATACCAGAGCTATAAAACTTGCGTGGTGGGGCAATGGAAAAGCTTACGGATCAAATGGATGGCCAATGCAGGGTGGAGGGACTACATCCATAACGGGGTACACCATCAAAAAATGGTGTGATCCAACAGTAGATATTCAAAATTGGTATACTTCTCCAGATGCGAAGCGGAATTATCCTATTTTTAGATTAGCAGAGTTTTATTTAGCTTATGCTGAAGCTCTAAACGAATACCATGATGGTCCTAACGCCGATGCGTTTTCAGCAATAAATGCTGTGAGAAAACGTGTAGATATGCCTGACTTGCCGGTTATTCCTGAAGATAACATAAAGGATGGTTTCAGGAAGCGGGTTCAGAATGAAAAAAGAGTGGAATTTGCTTTTGAGGGACACCGATTTTGGGATGTAAGGAGATGGATGCTAGGTACCCAATACTTTAACGGATCTGTTCATGGACTAAACGCTAGACCCACTGCCAGTGAACTTTCGGCTACTGGATTGGATGTGAATGGCGAAGAGGCGGGAGCGGCTGTGTTTTACAAACGCGTAGCTTTTCAAAAAAGAGTATTTTTAGATAGACATTACCTCATGCCTATTCCGATTTCAGAGATGGATAAAAATATAGAATTGGTGCAAAATTTTGGATGGTAATGGTCTTATGCATTATTCATCCTGATAGAGTAAGATAGATAAATGATATAGAAGAAAAAAATGAAAAGAGAATTACTTGTACTAATGATATTGATCTTGTATCAATTTGCGATTTGTTGTAAAGCGAATGGTATTAAAGCGGATGATACTAATGTAAGTCCTGTTGAGTCTAACGCAAAAAAACTTTATCTCCCGCAAGAAATATATCGTGTTCCTGATGGTAACGATTATAACGACAAAAACAGCGAGTTTAGTCACCATCGTAAAGTCGAATCTGCTGATGTAGCTATTTTTTGGGCAAAAGAGTATGGGGATGATCCTAAGCACCATGAATTGGAGTCTAAAAGATTTGATCCAGTTATTATTTTGAATGAATGTGATCGCTTTTATGCCCATTATAGAGATGTCACACAAATGGTAAAGAAAGGAAATTCTTTGTCAGACAAATACAAGCTACTCTTTTTTGTGATCGGAGGAGATGAAGGTACCGCGTTCGGAGGCGGGGCAGCTGACTCTGTTGGTGTAATGTGGGCATCTTCATTACGCTTGCAATACTCACCTTATGGAGCGGTAGCACATGAGATGGCCCACTGTTTTCAATACTTAGCAAAATGCGATGGAAATTGGGCGTATTCTACTCCTTTAGAAGGAAGTAAAGGGCATTCCATTTTTGAAATGACCGCCCAATATATGTTATGGCAGGTGTATCCTGAATGGTTGACTTTTGAGAACTACCACTTAAACAGTTTCATGCAAAAAACGCATTATGCTTTTTTGCATGAAACCAATATGTATCATGCAGCACAGGTATTGGAGTACTGGTCTATGAAACAAGGTCCAGATTTTGCAGGCCGACTCTGGCGTGAATCGGGTATAGGAGAAGATCCGGTAAAAACCTACAAACGCTTGACCAACATGGAACAAAGCGCTTTTAATGATGAGATGTTTGATGGATATAGAAGATTTATGACGTGGGATCTGGATCGGATAGCGTACGTGATGCGACCTTACGCCAATCAGCATTTCACTAAATTGGAGTCCGCCGAGGGTGGGTGGTACAAAATTGCTTCAACCCATGCCCCTCAAAATTACGGGTACAATGGAATCAAATTAGATGGGTTTTCTGATGGAGGTATTCTTGAGTTAGATTTTCGAGGATTAGTTGGTGCTGATGGGTATCGTGCAATTGATTTAGATAATGCTGGTTGGCGTTATGGTTTCGTGGCATCAACTGCAGAAGGAACATGTTTCTACAGTAATGTGGGATCGGAGAAGCAGGGAAAGATTGAATTTGTTGTTCCGAAGGATACGAAATATCTCTGGTTGGTTGTTTCTGGAGCACCAAAAGAACATAAAGTGCACTTAGTGGATGGTGATGAATCTAATGATGAACAATGGCCTTATGCTATAAAGTTAAGAGGTGCCTCTGTGGATAAAAGTATGTTGTAAATTTTCTTCCTTTAAATAAAACGAGTCCTTATCGTACGATAAGGACTCGTTTTATTTAAAGGCTTAATTGTCTATAGACCAGCTAGGAAGGTAGCGTAAAAAAGACATTATTTTTTCTTTATAGACATCTTTGTTTAGTTCGTAATAATAGGCACCTTTTTTAGAGCTTTCTTTATCTTTTTCATCCAATTTATGCAATAAACCTGACGCTAGTAATTTTCGGCTAAAGTTGCGTTTGTCCACTGTGGTGTTATAAACACTTTCATATAAAAAGAAAATCTGAGGAATAGTGAATTTTTCTGGTAAAAGCTCAAAGAGGATAGGATAGAGCGCTGCCTTCATCTTGAGTTTATGTTGGGCTGTTTCGATCATCTTATTGTGATCGAAGATGAGATTTGGGTATTCATCCAAAGGAAACCATCTTGCTTCATACTCTTTGGTAATAGTCTGCCTGTATTTATTAATATCTATAAGCGCAAAATAGGTGATGCTAATAACTCTTCCGTTGCTTTCACGCTCAGGGAGCCCAAATACACCACTTTCTTCCATATACAGGTTTTGTAGTCCTGTTAGTTTTTTTAGAATACGTGTCGCAGCGTCATAAGGACTTTCATTCGGTTGAACAAAACCTCCCATCAAACTCCACTTATTGATTTCGGGTTCGAAGCCCCTTTTGATTAATAGTACTTCTAAAGATTCGCCATTGAAGCCAAAAATTATGCAGTCGACTGCGAGCAATACTTTGGGTTCATTTTTGTAAAAATTCATTTCGCTTTTCAGATTTGTTTTATCCCTATATCTACATCAATTTGGTGTAAGCTACACATGATATAATTATTAAAGGTAGTCATTGTTGAGTGTAGTGGATGTTACTATTTTAGCATTTTATGGTTGATAATTAACATAAGTTTTATTTTCTATTAAATAACTGTTACTTTGACACTATATCATTTTGAAGCTCAAAATTGTTCTCCAATGGTTTCGTCATGATGTGTTTTTTTTATTATAAACCATAGTTTGTCAAATGAATAAAAAGTATGTGATAGGTGTTGATTATGGCACAGATTCAGTAAGGTCCATTATTGTAGATACTTCAAATGGGGAAGAGCTAGCTTCTTCGGTTTTTAACTATCCAAGGTGGAAGAAAGGGTTGTATTCCAATCCTTCTTTAAATCAATTTAGACAGCATCCGTTAGATTATATCGAAGGGTTAGAAAAGACCATTCAAGAATGTGTAGCTAAGATAGGAAAAAAAGAAGCTGCTAATGTCGTTGGGATATCAGTTGATACTACTGGGTCTACGCCAGTAGCTGTAGATAAATCGGGTACACCTCTGGCATTAAAAAGTGAGTTTGGAGAAAACCCAAATGCGATGTTTATCCTATGGAAAGATCATACCGCAGTAAACGAAGCTAGCGAGATTAATGCGTATGCTGCTCTTCAGGAGATCGATTATCTAAAGTATGTTGGAGGAGTTTACTCCTCAGAATGGTTTTGGTCTAAGATTCTTCGAATCTATCGTATCGATGAGCAAGTAAGAAATGCAGCATATACCTGGGTCGAACACTGCGACTGGATTCCATTTTTATTAACTGGCGGTAACGACGTCACTCAGCTTAAAAGAAGTGTCTGTGCTGCTGGGCATAAAGGGCTTTGGGCGGAGGAATTTGGAGGATATCCTCCTGACGGATTTTTCAATGGCCTAGATCCTTTACTTGCTGGAGAGGTTGATCGCCTAGGAAAAGAAGCTTTTGCTGCGGATACTACTGTTGGATCATTGTCTGCGAGTTGGGCAGATCGTTTGGACTTAAACACAGACGTAAAAATCGGTGTAGGCGCTTTTGATGCGCATATGGGAGCTGTGGGTGGACAGATAGAGCCGTTTTATTTAAGTAAAGTGATGGGAACTTCTACCTGCGATATTATGGTCGCTCCAGGTGATTTTGATATAGAAGTAAAAGGCATATGCGGACAGGTGAATGGCTCTGTTGTTCCTGGGATGGTAGGTCTAGAGGCTGGTCAATCTGCATTTGGTGACGCCTATGCGTGGTTTAAGAATATATTGATGTGGCCTGTTAAAAATCTTTTTGATGATGCTAACCTCATCGCCGAAGCCGAACAGCGGATAATTGTAAAGTTGAGTGAACAAGCGGCAGTAATCGAACCGGAAGTAAACCATCCTATTGCCATTGATTGGCTTAATGGAAGAAGAACTCCTTATGCAAATCAAAATCTTAAGGCTGCTTTTTTCGATGTCAATATTTCGACGGATGCAGTATTGCTGTATCGGGCGGTCGTGGAGTCAACCTGTTTTGGGGCAAAAAAGATTGCAGATTGTTTTGTCGATCAAGGGGTTGATATTCGTGGCGTTATAGGTTTGGGAGGTGTCGCTAAAAAGTCACCATTCGTAATGCAAATGTTGGCTGATATACTGAATATGCCAATTAAAATACACCGGTCGGAGCAGACATGTGCTTTAGGAGCAGCTATGTTTGCATCCGTAGTAGGAGGTGTTTACCCCTCGATAGAGGACGCTATGAGTGGTATGGGACAAGGATTTGATACAATTTATAAGCCCAATCAACACCGCGTATCTGTTTATGCTAAGCGCTATGACTGCTATAAAAATAGAGCTGAGTTATTGGAGAATGATTTATAATCACAAAAGGTATGTACGCAAAAATAAAGCAAGAGGCATATGAAGCCAATATGGAATTGCCAAAGTTAGGACTGGTACTTTTTACATTTGGGAATGTTTCTGTCGTCGATCGAGAAAAACAGGTTTTTGCAATTAAACCAAGTGGAGTTTCATATGATCTCCTTAAGGCGGAGGATATGGTCATCGTTGATTTCGATGCTAATGTTATCGAAGGAGATCTTCGACCATCATCGGATACCAAGACTCATGCTGTTCTGTACAAGGAATGGAATGAGATCGGTTCCATTGTACATACGCACTCGGCATATGGTACAGCTTGGGCACAGAGTAACCGAGACATTCCAATATATGGAACTACACATGCCGATCACCTGACGGTTGATATTCCCTGTGCACCTCCAATGGCTGATGAAATGATTGCAGGCAATTATGAACATCAGACAGGTTACCAGATTATTAACCACTTTGAAGAGAATAATCTGGACTATAGAGCGATTGAAATGGTTTTAGTAGGAAATCATGCCCCTTTTACTTGGGGTAAGAATGGGCAAAAGGCTGTTTACAACGCCGCAGTATTGGAGTACGTAGCAAAGATGGCACTTTTGTCGGAACAGATAAACCCCGATATCAAACGAATGAAGGAATCGTTAATAAAGAAACATTATGATCGCAAGCATGGTAATAATGCCTACTACGGACAATAAGATTAAAGAACAGAACGATTAGAAAACTATAAATAGAAAAAATGTCTACATTGAAAAATTTTGAAGTTTGGTTCATCACTGGGAGCCAGGATTTATACGGAGCAGAAACATTAAGAAAGGTCGCAGAACACGCCAAAGAAATAAGCGCTTATCTTGATGCACATGCAAAAATTACAGTTCAGGTTGTATTTAAGCCTATTGTTAAAAATACAGAGGAGATTTATCAGACCATTGCAGCAGCCAATACGGATGAGAATTGTATAGGACTGATTACCTGGATGCATACATTCTCACCAGCCAAGATGTGGATCAGAGGATTACAGATCTTAAAAAAGCCTTTATTGCATTTGCATACGCAATATAATCAGGACATTCCTTGGACATCGATGGATATGGACTTTATGAACTTAAACCAAAGTGCACATGGTGACCGCGAATTTGGCTTTATTGTATCTCGGATGCGTATTGGACGTAAAGTCGTGACTGGACATTGGAAAGATGAAGAAGTGATCGAACGTATCAATGTCTGGTCGAGGGCAGCAGCAGCATGGCACGATTGGCAAGGAGCGAAGTTTGTTCGTTTTGGAGATAATATGCGATATGTAGCTGTTACAGAAGGGGATAAGGTTGAGGCGGAGATTAGATTTGGATTTGCTGTTAATACACATGGTATCGGAGACCTTGTTGCCGAAATTGATACAATTTCTGATGAAGCCGTCAAAAATCTATTGGCGGTGTATGAATCAGAATATGATCTATCGGATGATGTCCAAGCAGGTGGAAAGAATCGACAGCAGGTATATGACGCTGCAAAAATTGAGTTAGGGTTGAAGTCTTTCCTGGAAAAAGGTGGCTATAAAGGATTTACAGATACGTTTGAAGATTTGCACGGTATGCCTCAGTTGCCAGGTCTGGCCGTACAGCGTTTGATGGCAGAGGGGTATGGATTTGCAGGAGAGGGCGACTGGAAAACTCCAGCTATCGTACGAGCTTGTAAGGTAATGGCTACAGGGTACGAAGGTGCTAATGCATTTATGGAAGATTATACCTACCACTTCGATCCACAAAACCCGATGGTATTGGGTTCGCATATGTTGGAGGTTGATGCATCTCTGGCGGTGGATAGACCGCGGTTGGAAGTCCATCCGTTGGGTATAGGCGGCAAGTCCGATCCGGCACGTTTAGTATTCAATGCAAAAGGTGGACCATCATTGAATGCCGCTTTGGTAGATATGGGCGATCGCTTTAGATTGGTTGTTAATACCGTAGAAGGTGTTGATGTTGAACAGGAATTGCCTAATTTACCTGTAGCTCGTGTATTATGGAAGCCACAGCCCGATATGAAGACAGCATGTTCAGCTTGGATTTATGCAGGAGGAGCTCATCATACCGTGTATAGTCAAAATCTTACGACAGAATACTTACAAGATTTCGCACGAATTGCTGATTTAGAGTTTGTGCTTATTGATGAGAAAACGAAGATAGATCAATTCGAAAAAGAATTGAAATGGAGCGAGATATCTTATAAATTGCAATCCTGATCACTATAATTCTTAAATCATGGAAAAGTTCTCGACAATCGACTATCTGATCTTTGTAGTCTATTTTATTTTGGTAGCCGGTTACGGTCTTTGGATCTATTATAAACACAAAAAGAAATCTGAAAGCAGTAATGATTATTTTCTGGCGGAAGGAACATTGACCTGGTGGGCTATAGGTGCATCGCTGATTGCATCCAATATTTCTGCCGAGCAATTTATAGGGATGAGTGGTAATGGATTTACCGTCGGGATAGCTGTTGCCGCTTATGAATGGATAGCAGCTATTGCCTTGATTATTGTCGCTGTATGGTTTATACCAGTTTATCTGAAAAATAAGATATTCACGATGCCGCAGTTTCTTAAACAACGGTACAACGAGACTACAGCTCTTATTATGGCTGTTTTCTGGCTCTTTTTATACGTTTTTATTAATCTTACTTCTATTCTTTACCTCGGATCTATTGCAATATCAAATCTTGGTGGGGGAGCGTATTTTCACATAATAATGGTTGCATTGGCTGTATTCTCTATTATTATTACGCTCGGAGGTATGCGTGTGATTGGTTTTACAGATGTGATTCAGGTGGTTGTTTTAATAATTGGAGGGCTGGCAACGACCTATGTTGCATTAACATTAGTATCTGAACATTTCGGACTTGGTAAAGACGCTTTAGCCGGATTTACTCAACTGGTAAAAGACTCTCCTAAACATTTTGAGCTGATTGTAGATAAGCCAACCGAGAATAGTACACAAGAAGAAATCAATAAGTATCTCATGTTACCCGGAATAGGAATGTATCTTGCTGGTATCTGGATCGTGAATCTTAACTATTGGGGATGTAATCAGTATATTACGCAACGCGCGTTGGGTGCTGATCTTAAAACCGCTAGAACTGGTATTTTGTTTGCTGGTTTCTTAAAGATTTTGATGCCCGTTATTGTTATGTTGCCGGGTATTGCAGCATATGTACTTTATAAAAATGGAGCATTACAATCGGAGATGGCTCCTGGAGGTAATTTTAATCCTGACAACGCATATTCTGCTATTTTGGGATTTTTACCAAATGGAATGAAGGGGCTTTCGTTAGCAGCATTAACGGCAGCAATCGTAGCTTCTTTAGCTGGAAAGGCAAATAGTATAGCGACTATCTTTACAATGGACATTTACCATCGTTATATGGATAAGCAAGCTTCTGATAAAAAGCTAATCCGTGTAGGTAAAATCACCATTGTTCTTTCTATTCTTGTTTCGTTATTCTTTACATGGGATGATTTGCTTGGGATAGGTAGTGCTGGTGGTTTTACTTTTATTCAGAAATACACCGGTTTCATTTCTCCAGGGGTATTTGCCATGTTCTTGTTGGGTATGTTTTGGAAACGTACGACTGGCGCAGCAGCGATAACTGGGCTTTTGACTGGGTTCTTGATGTCTGTTTTGTTTAATAATTATGCACCGGCCTGGTTTGGTAACGAGACTTGGCTTTATACCGCTTACCCGAATGCACAAGGAGGATACGAAATACCATTTCAGATTTGTATGGGATTAGCATTTTTGTTCACCATGATCGCGATGATTGTTGTGAGCCTGGCCGGACCAAAGGTAAACCCTAAAGCATTAGAGTTGGATAAAAAAATGTTTAAGGTCGAACCTTCAATCTTAGTATTAATTGTGATTACGATTTTAGTAGTTGGTGCACTTTATGTGAAATTCTGGTAATGCACAAACACCCATGAGTTCGTCAGCTGGCGGATGATCATTAAAAAAACAAATCGATCCGCCAGCTGGCGGATCATGAAATAATTATATACATATGAAATATATGAATAGAAAGTTAGTAACGGTATGTTTAATTGCAATAGCATTAGGATACGCTTGTAGTAATAGCACGCATAAAGCAAAAGATAATTCTTCAGATGCCGTACTGTCTGTGCCTAGTTTTGATGGAGAGATAGATGGACAGGTCGTTCGTTTGTATCAGATTAAAAATGACAAAATACAGGTATCACTTACAAATTATGGCGCGAGATTGGTTTCATTGAATGTGCCGGATAGAGTGGGAGAGCCTGTGGATGTTATCTTGGGATATGATTCGGCAAAGGAATTTAAAGATAATGCGTCTAACTTCTATGGAGCAGTAGTAGGGAGATATGGCAATCGCATCGGAAATGCCACGTTCACTATCGATGGTACAAGTTATCAATTGGAGAAGAATGACGGACAGAATTCATTGCACGGAGGTAAAAATGGCCTCTATGATAAAGTATGGGAGGTTAAAGATACGTCATCTACATCGATCACATTCTTTTATAGATCTCCGGATGGTGAGGCAGGATACTCGGGCAATGTGGATATCCAGGTGACCTATTCTGTTAATCCAGAAGGAGGATTGCTCGTTGATTATCAGGCTGAAACAGATAAGAAGACGGTGCTGAATTTAACCAGTCACGGTTATTTTAATCTCAATGGTGCTGGAGATTCGACTATTCTCGATCATGAGTTATGGATTGATGCAAATAGTATCACAGAGGTGAATGATAATCTGATTCCAACAGGCCAGTCTCTAAGCGTCAAAGGTACGGCTTTTGACTTTACTAAATCTAAGTTGATTGGAAAAGATATTGATCAAGCTGATAAGCAGCTGCGTGTCGGGAAAGGATATGATCATAATTTTCAGTTGAATAAAAGTGATGGCTTTAAAGAAGTTGCTAAAGTCTATTCTCCAAAGACTGGAATAGAAATGTCCGTAGTAACCACCGAACCTGGACTACAGTTTTACAGCGGTAATTTCATGACAAAGGATGATGCAAAAGGTAAAGGAGGTAAGTCATATCCATTTCGTTCTGCATTTTGTTTAGAGACGCAGCATTACCCTGACGGTCCAAACCATTCTTCTTTTCCTTCTACTGTTGTGAATCCAGGAGATATATATCGTACTAAAACAGAGTATAGGTTCTCTGTAAAATAATACGGTTATAAGGGTTATGCGTTTCTGGTCATCATATTCTTGTCTCTGTCAAGTGATATGATGGCCAAATTTTTTATAGAAAAGGAAATATCACTGTACAGCAGGTGGAGATGAAATTAGCATATTATATGTTTCTAGATACTGAAACGTCGGACAAGATCTTGGATAAAGATTTCAGCTCGGACGAGGAGGGCAGATTGCCTTATCTTGTACAGTTGTCTTGGCTAATCTGCGATGAGAATAGAAAGGAAATAAAGCGAACTAATTACTATGTTAACGAGAAGGATTTTAGCAGTTCAAAATGTGCCTTAAAAATACACGGGATTGAAGACTACTTTAGACAGCTCAACGGATTTTCCAGAAAAGAAGTGATGCGCGGTTTGGTAGATGATATCCAACGTTATAAGCCTTTGATTGTATGCCACTGTAAGGCTTTTGATTTGCAGATTATTAAAGTCGAATTAGAACGTGCTGATATCAAGTATGATATAGATCTAGCACCTGTGTTTTGTACAATGGAGGCGACTCGAAGTCTAGCAGGAAGTATACAGGATCGATATTTTCGCCTTGATGAGCTTTACGCCATACTTTTTTATAAGAAAATACAGCATCATCATGATGCTCTTGCGGATGCGCAGGCTACAGCAGCTTGTTTTTTTGAACTTTTGGGTAGCGGATTTATTACGGAGCAAACTATTTTAAAACAATTACATAAGAAGTAAACTTTTCTAGTGAGAATAGTGGCTTATTTATTAATATGTTATGGAAGAAAATAGAGTAGAATTTTTAAAAAGTGTCCTTCCTTTTAGCTTATTGTCTTCGGTGGCATTGTCGGATTTAGCCGAACTTTTTGTTGAAGAATGCTACAAAAAGGACACATTGATCTACCGGCAGGAAGAGACTAAAATGAAAGGTATCGACGTGATTGTGGAGGGTGGATATGAATCATTTTTTTATGATAGTTCCCACAACCGGCGACTGCCTGAGTTTCATGGGCCAACGTTTTGTTACGGAGGTGTCTCTATACTGCTGAATAGAAAGAAATCGCTACGCACAGTGATAGCGACAAAGGGCACTATCGTTCTTTCCTTGAAGCGTAAATATTTTACTGCGCTCTGCGATTCCAATGAAGCTTTTTTTCAGTATTTTACATCCGAGTATGGCCGTCGGATGGCAAATGAAGATTTTGCCCATTTTAGCAAAACTCCAGCTTCTTTTGAACAAAGTTATATCGCTTCAGAACAGCTTTACTCTCGAAAAATAGAAAGTATCGATGCGTTGGACATTTTATATTGCGGCGAGGATACACCAGTTTGGCAAGTCGCAAAGATGATGTCAGAACAAAAGAGAAGCTGTATTATTGTACGTAATGCGGATAATACTGCGGTAGGATTTATCACAGACATTACGCTTCGTGATAAAGTGGTTGCACAGCAGGATGGCAATACTATGATCACGGCACGGGAAGTGATGGATACGCCTATTGTCGTTATCAGTAATCAAGCCTATGTATACGAGGCTATATTGATGATGTTTAGTACCAAAACACGTTACTTGTTGGTCGATAATAAAGGAAGATTAGAAGGAATAATAAGCCGAAATCGACTTTTGAGCGAACAGGCCCAATCTCCATTAGTTTATATTCAGTCCGTAAAATTAGCCTTGTCATTAGAAGAAATAAAAGGTAAATGGGATAATGTGCCGCAGATGATTAAGCAATTGTTGGGAAGAGGCGTGAATGCGCAGATTGTAAATCAGATTATTACAACTATTGCGGATACTATTTTGATCAAAATCATTGACAGAGTGATCCATGAAATAGGAGACCCTCCGGCAAAATTTGTATTCATGGTATTAGGAAGCGAAGGCAGGAAGGAACAAACACTCAAAACAGATCAAGACAATGCTATTATTTATGAAGATAAAGCTAATGAGCATAGAGAAGAAGTTAGGAAGTATTTTTTACAATTGGCAGGTATGGTTTCAGAGCAGTTGAATTATGTTGGATTTAGCTTTTGTACCGGAGGCTTTATGGCTAAAAACCCTAAATGGACCCATTCATTGTCTCACTGGAAGAGAAATTACGAGTCCTGGATGCAGGAATCAGCGCCAGAATCTGGAATCAAGTTTTCTACTTTTTTTGACTGTCGTTATGTGTATGGAGATAAATCCATCATGGATGAACTATACGGTTTTCTTGATGAACAGCTAAAACAATCTATGGAACAGCTTTTTTTCTTTATGGCCAAGAATGCATTACAGTATCAGCCGCCCTTAACACCGTTTTTTAAGAATATTAGAACGATGCAGATCGGTAAGCGTGAAGTGCTGGATATAAAAAAGGCCATGACTCCCATTGTGGATTTGGTACGTGTTTACGCTCTGAAACATCGTGTCTTTTTGGTTAATACCGGCGAACGCTTGCGGGCGCTTACTGACCTAGGCGTATTCTCAGAAGAAGAGTGCCAAGAGCTAAATCATTCTTATTACTATCTTATGGCTTTGCGGTTACACAAGCAGGCCAATCAAGTAATTCGAGATAATGTCGAGCCAAATAATTATTTAGAAATAAGCATATTGACAAAAATAGAGCAGGTGACACTAAAGATGATTTTCAAAACGATTGAAGGTTTCCAGTCCCGTATACGTCTTGAATTTACTAAGGAGCTATTTAATTAGCTTTTCTTGTTGTCTAAGGAATTGTACACCTATGAAATACTCCCGCTTAGCGAAGCACAGAAAACAAGAGTATTCCAATGACCATTAAAAAATAAGTAATATAATATACCTATGAAAACAATGGATAATAAGACTATAGCTTCTTTGCTTTGTTATGATCATCTCATTGAAGCACTTAAAATAGTATTTAGATCTTCTTTCACGCAGCCAGTTAGGCATCATCATTTTTACACAAATTCAGAAGGACATGAGAATACACTAATACTGATGCCATCATGGAATGATCGCTATATCGGTATAAAGCAAGTGGTAGTTGCCCCTAATAATTCCACAAAGAATCTTCCGGCTATTCATGCACTTTATACAGTATTAGATGCTGTTACAGGAAAGCCTATCGCTCAAATGGATGCCGCAGAATTGACCTCTCGTCGGACTGCCTGCACTTCGGCACTGGCTGCGTCCTATTTAGCAAGAAAAAATGCTTCTACTTTATTAGTTGTTGGGAGCGGTAAGGTCGCTCAGCATTTGGTTCAGGCTCATTCCGTGGTTCGTGAGTATGATCAGATTTTACTATGGGCGAGAAATCAAGAAAAAGCCAAGCAGATGCAGCAATATTTGAAAATAGAGGGAATAGAAAATGTTACAGTCGTCGAGGATTTGAAAAAGGCTGTTGGCGAGGCCGATGTTATCTCTTGTGCTACGCTTAGTCAAGACCCGATTATTTATGGAGACTGGATCAAGGCAGGAACGCACCTTGATTTAATAGGCTCACATACACCTAAAACGAGAGAGGCAGACGATTTAACTATTTTGAAAAGCCAAATCTTTGTAGATTCGAGAGAAGGCGCATTGCATGAGACTGGTGAACTCGCCATACCTATAGAAACAGGTGTGTTAGATCCTAAATCTGTTATAGCGGATATTGTAGACCTGTGTTTGGAAAGGCATCCGGGAAGATCCAATGAAAATGAAGTGACACTATTTAAATCGGCAGGTTTGGCTATAGAAGATCTTGCTGCAGCATTATTGGTATACGAAAAGTTAGAGTGACGCTGATTATGAGTTTATTATACACTTAGGTTTATTCTATTTTTAAAGTCTTGATTCTTAATAAATGAAATATGGATTTTAAAATTAAGCAACTGGAAACAATACATGGAATGTTTCCAGTTTGATATCAATTTATATTCTGTATAGTTTATAGTCATTTCAGCGAGATCTTCCCCTTGCTGGAAGCGATTACTCATCCATCTCTGCATATCTTGTTCGCTGTTAAATAAACTCATCATCCGTTAGCTTTAATCATTCTGTTTAAGTTTCTGTCTAGATCGTACAATCGCTTTTATACACTCTTCTCGTATATTCCATAATTCATCGATCGAGTAGGGTACTTTATAAATTATGAGAACGAACTTACAACCAACAAAAGCCATTTGCCACCGATATCCCATGGTCGTCATGGTATTCCCAATTTTTCCACATAAAGAAAATACCGGCCTCGCCTGAATAAAACTTGTCAAAATACTACAGACAGAAAAAGGCGCCATACTTTTCAAGTTAGAACTTATAAAAATGAAGCATTTACAGGTGAAAAATACGGATATGTTCACTTTAGATCAGAATTTAGCCCGATCTGTGTATGCCCAAGGCTAGCTTTTCGATTAAGCACGTTTTGTAAAATGACGGTGCCCATTTAGCTTTAATGGTTGGAGTACAAAAAATAAATTTGTAGATTGGCGTTTATCAATTTAATTATCTGTTATGGAAGGTAACTCACTTGAATTATCGGACAACACCCAAGAATGCCCATTGAATATCTATCCGGCGGGAGATCCCGAACATCCTGATTGGTATATTTACGAGTATGAAAGCCATCGGAAGGTACTTGTTGAAAAGAACTCCCAATCGGGTAAGTTTCATTTTATAAAAGAGCTCTAGTGTGAATGGTTGTTCCATTTCTAGTATAAATTTCTCTAATGTTGTAAATGAAGATGAATGATTTTTAAATTATTACAAGCAGATTATGATGTGGATGATGGACGTTTTAATGATCTTTATCCTGATGAGATTAAAGAATTAGCACAGCGCCATTGGACTCCTGTAGATGTCGCTAAGATTGCGTCGCAATATTTGGTTGAGTGGCCGGAAGATAGAGTTTTAGATATTGGTTCAGGTGTTGGTAAATTTTGTCTTGTCGGTGCTTCCTGTACTAAAGGTAAATTCTACGGAGTAGAACAAAGAGAATCTCTCGTCCAGATTTCGAAAGATCTAGCTGTAAAGTATAATGTGCAGAATGTTGAATTTATTCACGGTAATATGGAGCAGATTTTATTTTCCGAATATGATGCGTTTTATTTTTACAATTCTTTTTATGAAAATCTAGATACCTTTTGTCCGATAGATGATTTGGTAACTCCTGATAAGGATCTTTATTATTCCTATACCAATCACCTTCGCAATGAACTTGATAAAGCCCCAGTAGGCACTAGATTGGTTTCCTATTGGAGTGGCTGGGATGAAATTCCACCAAGTTTCAATCTTGAACACACAGCTTACGAGGGTTTTTTAAACTTTTGGCGAAAGGAAGCCTGATTTATTATTCATCGCGGCTAATTCAAAGAATGAATTTTTATAAGTTATTACTATAGACATTATTTGTAAATTAGCAGTCGCTTAAAGCAAGTCTACTCAAAGGCTATAAAATCACAACATGGATATTTTTTTTGAATTTTTAAATAACCTGTCCGATCCTGACTGGATAGTGTCGCATGGAGGGTTGTATCTATTGCTGTTTATTATCTTCGCCGAAACAGGAATTATGATTGGGTTCTTCCTTCCTGGAGATCCCCTCCTTTTTATCGCCGGAATGATTGTATCCAATATGACGCTTTCTCCAGAAGCTGAATTGCCTACGCTTTTAAGTTGGATCCTGCTCATCTCACTTTCTGCCGTTTTGGGCAATTTTTTGGGATATTGGTGCGGTAAGGCTTTTGGTAGCCGGATAATGGCAATGAAAGATACCTGGTTTTTTAAAAGACATTATATTGTTAAAGCCCAGGAGTTCTATAAAAAGCGAGGCGGTAGTGCAATTGTTTTGGCCAGATTTATTCCGGTCGTGCGTACATTCGCACCAATCGTGGCTGGTATAGTAAAGATGGACTTTAAGAAATTTGTTATTTACAATATCCTCGGTGCGGTTATATGGGCAGGTAGTTTAGTGACCTTAGGTTATTTGTTGGGCGAAAACCCGTGGGTACAACGCAATCTAGAGTTCGTCATTTTGGGGATTGTACTAGTAGCGACTGCTCCTGTCATTTTAAAAGCCATTACTGGGAGAAGCAAAGTAAAGACTTCCGTTAATGATGCCAGATAGGTAAAGTCTATCTTTTTTGATTTTCTTTTCATGGTATGCATTCGGGCTATGTCCTGTGCCGGGATGGTCTTGTATAGCGTTGTCAGCTGCTCCTTTATATTTCCATTTTCATAATCGATTTTTTCTGTGATCAGGCTTAGGTCCCCCGTCCATAGTAATCTTCGTAGTCAGGGTTCCTTCAAAGTCAAATTGGGCAAACAGTGACAATAAGAGTTTCCATACCTTTCCGTGTTTAAATTTACGTTTTGTTCGTAACTTTTTCTTTCACCACGGTCAGATCTACCTGATTTGCATTGAGGTCATGGCAAAGCTCAATCCATATATTCGCATCCGGTGTACGGATGAGGAATTGTATGTATTTATAAGGACGGGGATCGTACATGTCTTTTACGTACACTGGCTGGTCTTTGTCCAAGAGTTTGGATGCTGAAGCGGCTAGTTCACCTGAATAAAACTCTACACCACCAACACTCTCTATCTCCTTTTTGTATTCATTGACCAAATAGGTGTCTTCAAAAACGTCTCCCTCCTGAAACACTGCGGTATAATAATATTGGCCACTCACTTTCCTGATTAGACTGTCGTTGTAAAAGAAGTACTTTTCTTCCAACGATTTGGTCTTCTCGCCCGCATGTCGATATTCCGAGGGGGCGGAGAGGAAAGGAAACTCGCCTACTTCCGATGTAGAGATAGGTGCTTAATGGAGATTGAAGCCAGAAACTGCAGTCGTCGGATCCGATTTGATTTCTAATGTATCGGCATGCCTGTCGTTTTGTTCCTGGCGATTACTATATTGGTTGCAACCGCTTACGCCAATAAGCACCACATAGAAAGAAATAATATATGTTTTCATTGAAACAGGTTTTAACTAGATAGACTTACTCATCTAAGGTTATAAAATTGTTTAGAAATTGATAAATCAGTGTAGATAAGGAGATCGCCTAGCGACGTGAATAGTTCGCTAGCTAATAAGTTTTATTTGCCGTTAAGGACCTTTAAACCCACTTTTATTCATTTGTCCCCAAATTGTCCCCCCCAATAAAAGGGGATATTCGAAATGAAAACAATAACTTGACCCTATTGTAGTGTGATAGCACTATATAAAGATATTCTGTTTTTAAAAATTTTGATGTTTCTTTTAAACCCCTTTTATAGTATTTCGTTCTTGATATTTATGGTCATGTCTCTTGATAAAGGAGCTTATGGTCAGAAGCTGCAACATTCAGAAATCGATTCTTTACGTATTTTATTAAGAAGCACTGCAGATACACACAATAAGGTTTTGTTGCTCAATGAAATTGCGCGTCGCTACGTACATATTCGCAGTTACGATTCCGCGGCAACTATTACTACGAGAGCAAAAGTAATGGCACAGCGAGATGGAAATATGTCTGGTCTCTTAAAATCTTATGAAAACTTTGTTCATATGTATCGTGAAAAAGGCGACCTAGAAAAGGCACTGGAGAACCTGAACATAATGCTGGCGCTAGCCAGAAAGATGGACGTGCCACTGTCGGAGGCAGAAGCCTATGACCAACTGGGACATATATACACGACTAAAGAGGATCAAAAAGCAGCATTATCGAGTCATCAGATGGCGTTAGATATTCGGAGGAGAGAAAAAGATCCTTATGGTGTAGCGAATTCTGCAGATAATATCGCTCACCTATATTATCATCAGGACGACTATCTAAAAGCGCTGGATCATTGGGATGAGGCTTATCACGCTTACAAAAAAACAGACAATTATTGGGGAATGGCACGGACAAGTGCCAATCTGGGATTGATTCATTATGAATTCTCCAATTTTGGTAAGGCCATCGCACTTTTTTACGAATCCAGAGAACGCTATAGAAGTATAGATAATAACGACGGTATAATATGGACAAGTAATTTGATCGGGCATGTTTATATGGAGATTAGCAATATCGACAAAGCAGAAGATATTTATAGAAATTCGCTGGAAGCCTATATTAGGGAGGGTAATCGCTCGGGGGTAGCATTGTCGTATACCAATCTTGGGAATGTAGCACGAAAGAAGCGGGATTTTGATGCGGCAAGGTATTATTGCGAACAAGCAATAGCGATATATGCAGCAGTAGATAGTTCAGGTTTAAGCTTTTTTACCCCCTACAAACAGCTCGCTGAAATAGATTATGAATTGGGTGACAAGAAAGGAGCATTAACCAAGTTTCTGTCTATGGTAGATAAACCCATGGTCACGCAGAATATATCAAATAGGGTGACTGTTGCAAATTGGATAGGCCGTATATACCGGGATTTGGAAAAATACAATCTCGCAAGCATATGGATAGCGTCTGCAATCAGGCTTAATGCCAGTACTATTGATAAATCCGCCTACTTAATTTCTTATAAAGTACTAGCGGAGGTAGATAGCGCATTGGGTCACTTTCGGGACGCCTATCTAAATATGCAAAAGTATTATCTATATCGTGATAGTATAGAAAAGCAGAATGCTGAAAAGATTGTGTTGAAGTATGAATATGAAAACCAGATTGCTAAAACACTTGAAACTTCCAGAAATAGACAGCGACAACGAAACGTTGCCTGGGCTTTTGCTGGACTGGCTTTTATTTTTGCTGTGGTATCATGGCGCTATCTTTCGGCACGTTCGAAACATAGAATTGCTTTAGAGAAAGTGAAAAAGAAGGCCGCAATAGACAACCAAGAGATGAAATCCCGATTTTTAGCCAATATATCGCATGAATTTCGTACACCATTAACGCTCATAAATGGGCATGTTGAATTATTAATGGCGGGCGAAGGGGATGTAGACGATAAATCAAGGTATTCCGAAATCACTAAGAACAGCGCCAATTTATTGGAATTGGTAGACCAATTACTGGAATTGTCAAAAATGGATGACAGCTATTATAAGCTCCAATATGAGCAAGGCCCAGTTGTTGAGTTGGTCAGGATGCAGGTAGAAAGTTTTGAGTCCGAAGCTGACAGGCTTGGCATTCAGCTTGAGTGTGAATTATCAAAACAAGCTGAACAGTATTCGGATCAGCGTTTTGTCTATTCGCGTCAGGCCGTAATAGCTATCATCTACAATTTGCTTTCGAACGCGCTAAAACATACCCCGCAAGCGGGAAAAATTGAGGTATGTTTAGATTTTGAAAGCCCGTTATTAAATATTTGGGTATCCAATACCGGAGATGGTATTGCTGATGAATACCTGCCCAAAATCTTTGACCGATTCTATCAATTGCCAGGAGAGCCTTCTTATCAAGGGTTTGGTATAGGGCTTTCCTTAGTGAAAGAACTGGCGACCTATCATGGTGGTGGTGTAGAGGTGGAGAGCCAAACTGATGGTAAGACGATATTTCACGTTTGGTTGGCAGAAGGGAATATTTCTGTCGAAGAGAAGAACGAAATAACTCCTGTAGTTTCAACCCTTTCGCGGATATCGGCAACAGACGTGCAGTATAAACGAAATAACGTTGTCGGCACTATCGATCGTCCGGTGATCTTGCTCGTAGATGATCATGAGGAAATACGTGGTTTTATAAAGGAGTCACTTGGGCATTCCTATCACTTTTTAGAAGCTGCGGATGGCGAGGTCGCGCTAGAAATAGCAAATGCGATGCTCCCCGATATGATAATAAGTGATATCAAGATGCCTCGGATGGACGGGTTAGACTTCTGTCAGTCCATTAAAGAATCAGAAGCTACATCTCATATTCCGGTGCTATTGCTTACTGCAGTCAAAGATCAGTTGAAAAAGGAACATGGCTTGTATATCGGTGCGGATGATTATATCTATAAACCATTTTCTGTAACAGAGCTAAGGCTTAGGGTGCATAATCGCCTAGCGTCTAAAGAAAGGCTAAGAACATACTATGCTTCGTTACTGGTCAAGGATAGTGATAACGGTGTGTTACTGGAGGGAGAAGAAAAAAGTATCTCTCAACAAGATAAAGATTTTATCGAAAAGCTAGTTGGGGCTATTCATGCGTATCAGGACAGTAAGCAGATGAATGTGGAGTTTCTAGCCAATGTAGCCTGTCTGAGTTCTAGTCAACTCACGCGTAAATTAAAGGCGCTGATCGATAAGACTCCAGCTGAGTTTATCCGGATCATAAAGATGAATTCTGCAAAAGATATGCTCGAATCGGGTGCTCGTGTTGCAGATGTTGCCTGGGCTATTGGCTATGAAGATCCTGCTAATTTTGCTAAAGTATACAAGAAGCATTTTGGCTACTCGCCCTCGCAGCAGCAGGTCAAAGGAGTGGATATTGATATATTAGCCGCATCAATACCTCGATAGAGTGCCGAAAGGTGATATACGCGCGTTATTAACAGATAAATGCGCTGTTTTTACTGACTTGAAATACATAGGATGTATTATTTTTGTTGCTATCAATACTGATAAAAAGGGGATAATCTAAATTAAAAAGATAGCATTCTATGGGAAAAAAGTATAAGCTGACACTGTATAGCGATAATGGAGCTATTGTCAAAAGGGATATTATTATAAGCCTGGATGACAGACACCTAAATCCTGAAGTTTTTTATCATGAGGGTCTTCGACCTGTTCCATTAGCACAGTCATCAATTATAGATTCAAATCGGCCTAAAATCGAAACGATTCAAACCGATAAGTCTTCATCCACATGCTATACCTGAGGTGCGCACGCTTAAAGGTGCTATTACTGGTTCCACAAGGTGATCTTGATAAGGTATTGGAATATTAGCAATTTAATTTAACTTTTTTTTGTCTGAAAATAGGGAGGGCTGCCTTTTGCATGTACAACACAGGGAGCAATAGCACTGCAACGACCAAGCCTGTCAAAAAGAGAAGATAGCAATATAATCCCGCCCATGTCAACAAAGGATAGTCGATAGCATAGAGGCATCTCAGTGTATACCAGCATAGAATCAACACAAAGCCGGTACATACAGGTACGGTAGCCACCAACAGCATTAAACTACATAATTTACCACCTTCATGTCGCCTATTGCTCGACCACAAAAAGCCCGGAAGGAGTGATGTTAGGAACATTCGCAGATGCAGCAACCGGAATGCCATTCTGCCACAGTGTACATTGGTTTGCACCATTGATCTTCTGTGTACCTACGATAAAGAGGTGGCCTTTGACAATTGAGGCATCGTAAGCCAGACTATGGCCTTCAGCTGAAAAATTGAGGTCCATACGACTGCCATTTTTCCAGGCAAAAGGTGCGAACCGATCTCCTATCTGTTCGTATCCCCCGACATAGACATCCCCGTCTTCTACCCATACTTTTCTACCCATAGCTACTGCAGAGCCTGAAGTTAGATTGGTGGCCTGACCATTTTTCCAGAGCTTGATATTGCAATCTCCC
Source organism: Sphingobacterium tabacisoli (assembly GCF_017908035.1). Taxonomy (GTDB): domain Bacteria; phylum Bacteroidota; class Bacteroidia; order Sphingobacteriales; family Sphingobacteriaceae; genus Sphingobacterium; species Sphingobacterium tabacisoli. Next base: position 91,545 of record NZ_JAEQMU010000001.1, read on the forward strand.
TCTTCGTAGGCATACCCCGTGACGTAGACATCTTCTTTGTCCACATATATGCTCATTGCATAAGAAACATGCTGTCCATCGGACAGCTCTACGGGACTTCCATTTTTCCAGTATTTGGCTACAGGTGTTCCTGCTGCGTTCTTTTCGTAACCGGTTACATAGATATCTGTACCGGATACAAAGACATCCTGCAATCTAGCTTCGTTAGTACCGTCGGTTATATTGCGTGCCGCACCATTTTTCCAGACCGTGGCGATAGATTTCTTTTTCGGTACGGCACGGTACCCTGCTGCGTAGACATTTCCTTTAGCTACGTACACTGCTATGGCATCGGCACTAATAACCCCCTCTGCGATTTTGAGCTCCTCTAAGACACCATTTTTCCATAAAACCGGTTTCCTTGTCGAGTTCATTGTAGATGTGCCTGTTGTCAATCTGCCTACGATGTAGACATCCTTTTCTGATACAAAAATATCATCGGCAATTGCCCCTGTACCACCCCAATAGGGCAAAACCTGTGCTGTTCCGTTTTTGATGTAATAGGGTTTATGTAGATTGTTTTCCGGAACCGAACCCACGATGTGAATATCGACAGGTAATGGAGGCATCGGTTCCTGTTTGTAGTCTTTATCTTTGTTACAGGCTAATAACAGGATCAGAACAAAGGATGAGAAGATTGTATTGTTCATATCTGTATAATTTTTACCAAAATTTGGCCGTTGGCAATGCATAAAAACTGGTATCTCGTACTTTCTGCCATGGTGCCTGATGAAATTGCCAGCACTTTTCTACCTTGTCAAAACTCTTACCGATATCCATCTTCCCCCACTGGTAACCGACCCTGTATTCTTTTCCGTTGCTAATTATTGTCCCGAATACTGTGGGGTAGGAGAAGCCTGATACACCATTTGTGTACTGAATGGCTTTTTCCAACCGTAGCTCCGTTCCGGCATGAAATGTTGCTATCTCTTCTATATCTCCAATCCGTTTCTGTTCTTCTACATACTGCCATTGCGGATGTCGGCTGTCCAGTAGAATATATGGATATGCGGCATTGTCGTTCATACTGATTTTTTCTTTGAACAATACAGTTTCCTTATCCATTGTCACCGTCCTACCTACCCATTCGTTGTACGGTGCATATTGGTTGAGACCGGTGGATTTTGTCTTGATGGTGGCGTATAGGATAAAAGCAAAAAGCCCCAATACTCCGATGACAACCCATGCGATGATACTCATTATTTTCTTGGTAGACATGTTATTTCTTTTCCGTAAAGTATATTTCCATCTTTCCATCCACTGCTTTCATATTGATCATATAGCCAGCTTGTTCGGTGATCTTTGCTGGCGTGCCCTCAGACTCAAAGTCGGTACTGTTCAGTTCTTCTTTGGGTTTATGGGTCTTGCTCATTTCGGCCGATCTGGCGATATGGTAGACGTTGCCTTCGACTTGGATTACTTTAAACCAACCAAAACCAATACCTGAAGCAATCCGGTCGCCCGATTCTTTGAATGCTTCATATCTGCCGAAATAGATATCTCCGACAGCCGGAGCCTGTTCCATGGCTATATATTCGGCCGACTTGGGGGCGGGGGCCTTAGTTTCCTGGTAAATGATCAAACCCATGGTTGCGATCATTAAAGCTACAAAAATCCAACCTACAATCGTTAGCTTAAATATAAACGGCGGTTTTGGGGCTTCTGCTACTTTCTGATTTGCAAAACCCTTCATTTCAGATGTCCAATCGCGGCTGGCAATCTTTTTACGTTCGGTATCATCCCAAAATTCGCCATAGGCTTTTTTGGAATAGACATGGAATAGTGCCGTACGGCTCTCGGTACGGTAGATGCCGAGTACCATCGGATTGGATGGGTTTTTCGGATTTTGAAGCCGGTCTGTTTTATGAGATGCCTGTTCTATTTTGTTGATTACAAAAAACATATAATTTCTTTTTTATGGTTCTAAAATTTCACCGACCAGTGTACATCCCTCTACCGAGATAAGATCATTACCTTCTTTTTCGTCCAGAGGTAGCAGATAGAGTTTCCGTTCTGTCTTATTGAAATAGAAACGATAGTAATAATGGTCTTCCATTTTAAAAATTGCGAATGAAGGTCGTTTTGTTTTTTCCAGTCTTAGGGACAACAGCTTTTTTGTTTCATCGATCTCAAATGTTCCAGCCATGTGACCGTTGATGAGTAGGTCGTTTTTGTCAAAGGCCAGTGTATCATGCGTATCGATATCTTTATAGATTTGCTCCATGTGGTCAAATTCCTGTTTAAGGATCCATCGATGACCGGTAAAATTTTTAGGAGCCCCTGCTGCTGCGTTTTGCCTGATTTCATCTTCGATCTGCATGAGCAGAGGCCATACATCCTGCGAAATTAATTTATCGCCGGGATCGAGCCAATAGACCCTATCCGGATGCATAGTCTTTTTTAAAAAGGTCTGTTCAGGCACCTGGGCGTCAAAGCAGATAAACTGATAATGCTTGCCATCACTGTTACGGACGGTCATTTCGTAATAATCGGTTTCCGAAAAATCTTTCGAAATAAACGCATCTTTTTTTGAAGGCCCCAAGAATACATCCAGTGATGTAAAATTGTAGCAGGGATTATCGCTATCGAGATTACGGAACGTCTGTGGTACTCCGTTTTCCAGTACGAATCTCCTGATCTTTTGAAACAGCGAAGGCCGGAAAATGGATGATGCATCTGTATAATTGTATTCTTGCATTTCTTTTTTTACATGACTGATGATGGCACTTAGACCGTTGTATGTGCCTTCAAAATAGTTACCTTCCCTGAATTTTGGCACAAACTGTTCATCAATGATCTTTTTGGCGTCGTCATCGCTTATTATTTTCGTTATACCCTTACCATTTTGGATGCGCATTTGACGGAGTTGTTTGGATATAACGATAACTATTCCATTGTTCTTCTCATATGATCCTTGCGCATACCCTGTCAGATGGTTAGAAACATACTGGTCGAAATGCGCTTTGTCGGTATGGTGTTCGTCAATAGTGACGATGGCTATATCTGCTATGCCGTTTTTCCAGCAATCGTCTGCAATATGGTCCAACTTTATGATCTCGTCTTGGGTATAGAGGTTTTCATAATCGATGATGCGTACTTTTTTGATGACAAACTGCTGTTTCTCAGGAACCGTCTGTCCGCATAAAACCGTTGGCAAAAAACAATACAGTAGTAGGTGAATCAGATGACGCATTTTGTTGATTATTTTAATTGGATTCCCTATGCTTATTTTATCGTATAAAATGAAAGGTGTCTTCAAATAATTTACCGATTAGAGGCAAAGGTTTCTTTACTTCATTAGCGGCCGCGATTATACCCAGTATCATGAAAATAAAAAAAACAAGACCAAACACACTAATAATAAAGGAGAGAGAGGGCACTAGTGTCAGAGCAATTCCTGCCGTGGTATTGGACACAATTGCTATGATGAATAGTCCCAGTCCTTGTTTCATATGATATATACTGAGGTCGTTTCGCTCTTCTTTCCCTGCAAAAAAAGCAACGAGCCATAAAATACCAAGGTAACTTAAAATAGATTGTACTTTCGGAGTCATAGTTTTATAAGCGTTGTGTTGAACAAACATCGGAAGAATCTTATGAAATGATGTTCTCTTTGACTTAACAAACCGTCTACATTTTTTTTGCCTGTATATACAAAGTGTATACATGTTTTTAATTGATTTATTTTCAGTAGATTGAAGCTGATGTAATGAAGGGGTTTAGCGTTATCGGATTCGGATGTCATCCCTTTTTTTAATTACTTTGTAGGCGTATGTATATAGAAATTGTATGAGGTTTAAGTATGTTTTATTCGCTACATTGATACTGTTGTGCTGTAAGAGAATCAGTGCTCAGCATGTCCAGCCCAATACACAAAAAATACTGGATAAATTAGATCAGCTCCAGCTGCAAAATGAAAAGCAGGATGCGATCAGCATTTTAGAGGCCGGTATTAAATCCACGACATCGCCTGCGGATCTAGCCTATTTGTATGCCTACCAAAGCAGTATATATACCGCAATGGATAGCCTTTTGCTTTCTAAAAGGAGCTGCGATTTAAGCTTGGAGAGTGCGGAGCAATCACAGAAGAACACATCTTTAGCAGTGGCGTATAGGGCTAAAGCATTTCTCAACAATGCTCTCAATCTACCTGATGCTGTTGTACAGGATGCGCTCTATGCACTGAAGCTCGTAGAAAAGAATGAGGAGGATCTTTCTACCCAATACCACCTAAATTATCTATTGTACGGAGCCTATAGTAAGTGGGACGACAGCGAAAAGATGGAACATTATATCCGTCAGGCCCGCTATTACGCTATAAAAGCAAACAATATTAATTTGCAGACCAATGTAAACAATGGTCTGTCGAGTATGTATCTCGCCCGGTACAAAAAAAATAAGGAGCGGAATCTCTTGGATAGCAGTTATCATTATCTGAATAGATCTTTTGCTTTACTGGAAAAACAACCGGATAAATTAAGTGTTAACACCTACCTGATCACCTGTATTAATCTGGCGAATTACTATCTAGAACATTCGTCCGAATCAGTGGCCTATCGGCAACAGAAAGCATTTGAATACCTAGGGCTTGCAGAGCAAAAATTGCTGGATAGCGATGCCTTTGCCGATAAATGGGGAAATATTTTTGGTATCAAGAGTGGTTTTGCGAAGCAGAAAGGGGATTTGGAACTGGCTGAAGAATATCTTTTGCAGGGACTCAGTCGGCTGATGAGCTCAAATGGTAGTTATTTCAGATTAGAATACGCTATCAATCGGGATCTGGCAGATATTGCTTTGAAAAAGCAGGATTTTAGATCCGCATTGACCTATCAGCAAAGGGCAGAAGATCTTTTAAAGAAATCGTTCAACGAACAACAACTTTTCAATGCACAGAAATTAGAGGTGCAGTATGAAACAGAAAAAAAAGACCGCGAACTGGAACTTTTGACCGAACGTGAAAATTTTAGGAAGCGGCAAAATTATCTCTACGGGGGAGTTGCGGTTGCGCTGTTGTTCGGGCTCCTATTTATGTTCGTATCTTATCACTTCCGTCTACGCTATTCCATAGAACGGGAAAAGCAATTGACGCAGGAAAAAGAAGATCAGGCACAGCAGGCTGCGATGCAGCTCAGATTGGAAAAAGAGGAACGGGCCAGGTTAAAAGCAGAGCAGGAGTTACTGGATTTAAGACGACAGCAGTTGGAAAAAGAGGCTTTAGCAAATTCGCTGATCATCGATAGAAAAAATGACACGCTTAAGCAGATTCAGGATAAGATAGAGCGAGGTGAAGCCAAACATATCCAAAAACTGATTAAGGAAGAGATGCTCTTACAAACCGATTTTGAAGATATCAAAATGCAGATACAAGAGCTCCACCCCGATTTCTTGAACCGGATGAATGAAAAAGCTATTCAGAAACTGACACCGCTTGACCTGAAATATTGTACTTATCTCTACCTAAAAATGAGTACAAAGCAAATTGCACAGGCATTACACATAGAGCCGCATAGTGTTCGTATGTTCAAGTATCGTTTGAAACAGAAGTTCGGATTAGGCAAAGAGGATGATTTGGAAAGCTTTTTGGAGGGGTAGGGTGCTTCTTTTTGGAGAACTTACATCCCATGATTACCAAATTTTTTGATTTAGATCTTTCGTAATCCGATCCTCAATAAGAATAATGCGCAGTTGATATTTACTACGCACGATGTCAGTCAATTGAGCAGTGAGTTATTCCGCCGTGATCAGGTATGGTTTAGCGAGAAGAATGAATACGGAGCCAGTGAGTTATTCCGTTGTTCAGATATGGAAGGTGTTTGGTTGAATACCCCGCTGGATAAATGGTATATGTCAGGTCGTTTTGGTGCTACACCTATTATCAATGATGTCGAGTTTTTAATAGCCATGCAGGATTAAGTTGTAGATATGGATAGAGGTGTAAAGCAAGCGAGTGCCGTAAAAGCCAGCCCACCGGAAGAGCTACGATAATAAAAACGCCTCAATTTGTATAAAGTGAGGCGTTTTCTATTAATGAGCAGTTAGCTCCTTATAACTGTCAAAATATGATTTCAGCAATCTTTTCTGATCGGTTGATACATTTTTGAATTTTAGTTTTTTAGTCACACTCGTGAATCCGTGTTTTTCAATTAATTCACCAAAAGACGAATTGAAGAAAGAAGAAGAAATAGCCAAAGACCCTATTAGATCGATCTGAATTATTTCATTTACATGGATGGATTTTTCCAAAATAGAATATAATTGAAATCCAGCTACATTAGTACTTGTATTATCTACAAGATTGTTGATTTGTAATGTTTTCATGATTATATTTTTATTAGTGTTATTCGAAATTTTGGTAATTTAAAAATTTATTTTGTATTCATGATGTATGATTGCTGTAAAGAATATGTCAGTTAACAATATTCAAAGTCACTGATTTTCAGTTTTTCTAGATTGTCAATCATTATTTCTATTTCAATAGCTGTGCCAAAGAAGCATTTAATATCTCTCATCTTAAAGCTGACACCTGGGTTATTTATTATCCATTTGTCATATGTTACCATCCTGAATTCACCTTCATGAAAATTTGTTTCATCCAATAGGTTATTTAATCCCAGTCCCCGGTTTCTTGGGGGTGACTGTGTTGTGTTTTTCAGCGTAAAAGCCCAGGCTATAGCGTCTTCACTCGCCCAAATCTCTTCACCTTTAGACAACAAGTAGTTATTTACACAGTTAGTCAACCCGATACCTGTATCACAAATTGCCAATCTAATTGAGTTTTTGTTTTTTAATGTATTGAGCATGAGCCACTACACCGGTTTTAGACTTAGCATGGTCAAGGCAGTTATTTAATACTTCATCTAACAATATGTAAGATATATTAAATGTATATAAATAAAGTTATTGTTGCAACAATGTTGCTTTTGATGTAAAATGTTTTTATTTTTGAATAAAGAAATATATATGGAAGCGATACCTAAGAGTTTTGAAGAATGGAAGAACTGTATTGAAGAAAAATGCGGAATTCCACTGACGTTGGAGTTTGCAGAAAAGCGGTTCTCTATTTACACGAATGATAACCTGCCGGAAACACAGCGTTTTGTAAAGCTGTATGGTGCTGGACATCTTTCGAACATCAAAGAGTGGCTATCGATCGTCATTCAGGAAAAGCGATATCAAAAGTAGATAACAAAATAATAAGCAGAGATCATGAAGAAGAAATTACCGGTAACCGTACTCAGTGGCTTTTTGGGAGCAGGAAAGACCACGTTGTTAAACCATGTTCTCCATAATAAGGAAAATCTACGGGTAGCCGTAATCGTCAATGATATGAGCGAAGTCAATATAGATGCACAGACCGTAGAGCGCGAACAGGTACTCTCACGTACGGAAGAGAAATTGGTCGAGATGAGTAATGGCTGCATCTGCTGCACACTGCGTGAAGATTTGATGGTTGAAGTGGAGCGACTGGCTAAAGAAGATAGGTTCGACTACCTATTGATCGAAAGTACCGGCATCTCCGAACCCATTCCTGTAGCACAAACATTTAGTTATGTGGATGAAAATAATGGTATAGACCTGTCGTCCTTTAGTTACATTGATACGATGGTGACAGTGGTCGACTGCTACAATTTTTTCAATGACTTTGGCAGTGCGGAGACCTTAGTGGATAGGGAGTTGACAGATGATAGTCTGGACAGTAGAACCATTGTCAATCTACTCACCGATCAGATCGAATTTGCCAATGTGATCATTCTCAATAAATCCGATCTGGTGTCAGAGGAAACATTGGGCATTCTGGAAGCAGCCATCCGCAAACTGAATCCTGGCGCCAAAACTATCCGGACCCAATTTGGTAAAGTTCGCCCCAAAGATATTATCGGGACGGGCGCATTCGACTTTGATCAAGCCTCCTCTTCAGCGGGATGGATCAAAGAGCTGGAAACAGAACATACACCAGAGACCGAAGAATATGGTATTTCATCCTTTGTGTTTCGCTCGCAGAGGCCATTCCATCCGCAAAGATGGCGTAAATATCTACATGAAAATTACCCTCATAACGTTATTCGCGCTAAGGGACTATTCTGGCTAGCTTCCCGTCCTGACGCCGCTATCAGTTTCAGTCAGGCTGGCGGCAGTGTTCGCTTGGAGAATGCCGGATCATGGTGGAGCAGTATGCCCGAAGACATGCGCTATCAATATCCAGGTTATGCAGACATACGTAGTGACCTGCTAAAGCGATGGCATCCAGAGTGGGAAGATCGGAAGAACGAACTGGTTTTCATCGGTCAGGATCTGGACAAAGAAAAGTATATGTCAGAACTGGAGGCCTGCCTACTGACAGAAGATGAAGCCGATGACTGGCGTTTTACGTGGTGGAAAGATGAATTTCCGAAAAACCTTTAAAGCTTAGTTATCGATTTGTGAAAACTAGGACTATGGAAAGATCGAGTGAAATATTGAAAGAAAATTACATAAGACCTACAAGGTTGCGGGTACAGGTACTGAACATCTTGATTTCTTCAGAGCAGTCGTTCTCATCCACAGAGATGCGGCATTATTTTGAGGAAGTCCAGGATAGGGTCACCATCTATCGAATATTGAATCTACTTTATGAGGCTGGCATACTCGAAAGAACCGTGGATACCGATGGCGCGATAAGGTATTTTTACTGTGCTAAAAATACGACCTTAAGTCCCTCTTTTCGATGTCTCAGTTGTGGAATGATAGCCCAGCTCAGTCCGCTGCCTGATTTTTATCAGTATGAATTGGGTAAATACCAGGTCGATAGAGCGGTTCTTCTTTTTTCTGGAATCTGTGAAGATTGTAAAAATAAGGAGTTAACCTAGATTAGGTTTTATTGCAGTAGCTATAGTTAAAAACTTGAATAATATGCAGGAACAGGCAATACGTCCAGTAACGGTTCTTATAGGATTTCTGGGGGCAGGCAAGACAACTTATCTGAATGCGCTTAGGGTTGCTAACCCTGACAAACGGTATGCTATCATTGAGAATGAAATAGGACAGGTTAACGTAGACGGTCAGATCCTTCACCAGGATCAGGATCTACTGATAGAACTGCAGGACGGCTGTTTATGCTGCACGCTCAATAGTGATCTTTATGCCGCTCTTGATCAATTGAACCAAAGGGCTTCAGATTTTGATGAATTGGTTGTTGAATGTACCGGCTTGGCCTTGCCTGCTACGATCATAGAACCCTTTACAGTCCATCCTGTCTTTAAGAGAATTTTCCCATTAAAGAGAACAGTTTGTCTGGTGGATGCCGAATTGATAGAAGATCAATTACAGGAAAGGGACGAGGTCCTGAGACAGATCACGGCAGCAGATGTCATTTTGATCAACAAGACGGAGTATGTACATCCTGACTATGTGCTGTCCTTAAAAAAAAACTTGGCAAAACTTAACCCATTGGCTTCAGTTTTCCTAGAACGGGCAAAAGGTGTATTTCCTTTTGACGAAATTGAAAAAGTCAGATATATCGCCCAGAAGTCTTTTTTTTTCTTAGTAAATAGAGCAACTGGTCAGGCTGAAAGTGTGCCCTTGATTTCAGATACAGTAGGTAAGGTACATAAAGATATCACTGTCAAAACCTATGTTTTTGACCAAGAGTTTAATTTTATACACCTCTACTTTTTCTTAAGCAGACTTGTAGCCAGTCATCAAGATAAAATATATCGGATGAAAGGAATTGCTTTTAAGAGCGAAGAAAGAAGAAAAATATTTGTTCAGTCCGTTGGATCTCGAATCGATGTAGATTATGGAGGAGTTTGGGAAGAAAACGAAACCCGTCAAAACACCTTTGTATTTATCGGAAAGGATATAGATGGACTGAGGGTGGACGAGTACCTTAATGAACTGTTAATAATTAGTATAGACAAAGTCAGTTAGAAATGAAAATACAGATAAAATTTATTTTTCCACTACTCTTGATGGTTTTAAACAGCTGCAGTCCTCAGAAACAAGATATTGTATGGAAGTGGAATAAGGACAATGAGAAAATGCACTTCTTTGTCGGTCAACAAATACCATTGCGAGTAGACATTAACAGTAAAGATAGACCTGATTCCGTCTGGATACAGATCAAACAAGTCGATGGAGGCAATTGGTCATATTTAAAGCCTGTGCCGTCTCATCTATTATTGTCGCATAGTCCTTACAGTGTTGAAACCAATATAGAGGTCCCAGACACAGCTAATACGGGCAAATACAAAGTCGGACTTTTTGCAAAACTACCGGATGGATCCATCATTCAGGATATAGTGGATATAGATCTAAGTATAGATACATCTTTTCCATGGATATCAGACCTAGATATTGGGCTCAATGCCAGACAGGACGATCTCCATCTTGCCGCTGATCTTTCTGCTGCTAAGAAAATCAATAAAGTGCATGTTTATATTGAAGGGGCAGGCTGGAAGGGCAGCTATGATTTTCAAGGCAGTAGTCTGAAAGATCGGATAACCGCACATTTTCACGAACATGTAGATATTAAAGAAGCCCCTGCTGGTGATTACTCCCTACAGTTGGTTTTAACTGATGGTTTGGGAAGAGTTACCAAACAAAAAGGAAGCTTTAAAAAAACGAAATAGAAAATACACAGTAATCAGAAATTACGGTATGGGCACCAAAAAAAATCTCCAGAAGAGTAAAACTGTAAAAGCCATAATACCATCCTTGTAGGAGCTTGCACTTTTCAAATTCGTCTTTAGGGACACTTCAATGAACACGTTTCTTAGAAGTACGGGGAGTGATTTTAAACGTTAAAAACCATAATGAATAATAAAATCAGATATTCTTAGCTTCACTAATATACAGTATAAAGCGTCTTAAGCAAATCGCCTTAGACGCTTTAAATTAAACAAAAATAACCCGAATTGAATAAACTGTTCGAAACATAAAGTAAATAAAGTTGGCCAGTTTTGAATAAAAATGACCAACTAAAAAAATTACAGACTTTATATTCTGACACAAATGTAAGTAGCCTATCCAAGATCGCAATCAGAAAATTATACTTCCGAATATTTTGTTAAATCTATTTGTTTTCTGAAGAAATTCCGATCTGTCCAATCGTTTTTTGTTTATTTTTCGAAAATTAGTTTGTTTCCCGTATTAGGGCGCTTTTAAGGGGGATTTATTTAGATTCTCTCTTTTCATGGTTTAGTTTTTTCTTTCGGTAAATTCTCTTCCATCATTTAAATTGCTGTTTGCCATCTTTGATTTTTTTTGCTAATTATTTTAGTTTTAATGATTTTGCATTTGTATCTTTATGTGATTAACCAATAGAGAGAATTATGAATACAGGACAACGATTAAAACCTGCTAAGAAGAACGATGAACTTCTGAAAGCGATCTTCGAGGATAATTTTCCTGATTTTTTACGTTTTATGTATGCAGAAGCAGAGGATATCTTCGATCTGGATCGAGGATTGACTTTTATGGACAAAGAGCTGTTGGAGATTATTCCGGACCGCGATCGTAAGAAAGGCAAGCGTATCGCTGATCTTTTAGTGAAGGTATTCTTGAAGGACGGTAGAGAGAAATGGATTTTGGTCCATACCGAGATCGAGGGCGGTAGCGACGACCGGTTCTCGCACCGTATATTTGAGTACCACTACCGTATACTGGATCGTTATCGCGTTCCTGTAGAGACTATTGTTGTTTTTACTGGTAGTCGTAGCCAGCGGCGGTCCGACGAATACCGGTACAAAGTATTCCGCACTTCGTTCGAGTTTCGCTACTTAAGCTATCAGATATTTGATCATCAGGAGTCCGAGCTCCTTGCGATGGACAATATATTTGCGTATATTGTATTGGCATGTCAGAAAGCTTTGGATGAAAACAAGCTGCCTGAAGAGGAACTGGCCGAAGAGCGTAGTACAATAGCTCGAGCGCTTATCGAGACCAATAAATATAGTAAAGACCGTATAATGAGCTTTTTAGTTTTTTTAAAGAGTTTTCTTTTTATACGAGATAAGGATTTAAATAGTAACTTTGACAAATACATTTATCAAGTGACAGGAGGCACAATTCAAATGGGTGTAATAGAGACCATCAAAAGACAGGAAAGAGAAAAGGTTCAGCTTGAAGAACGAGCGAAAGCTGAGGCTGAGAAATTAGCTGAGAAACGTGAAATAGCTCTAGAATTCAAAAAAATGGGGCTACCTCTAGCCGATATCGCCAAAGGTACCGGGCTTACCGTTGAAGAGATCGAAAAGCTTTAGCTAGAATACATCGATATAATAACATATTAAGATAGCCATCCGGTACGACTGGGTGGCTATTGCTGTTTTATCAGCTCCCTTTACGGCGATGCGAGTGCTTGCTTATGTGTTGTATTATAGTGGTATACAGTGTTATATTTATATATTCATAAAAGGCTCCGCGCTAGCGGTTTATAATTGGTTTAAAAAAAGGTAGCCCTTGCGTCCCGCGAGGGCTGCTTAATTTGATACAATACCCATTTGCAATCATCTTCCATGTAGTCTTTGACGAATTCCATGCCTAACTTGTCGAACACGTGGATAGAAGCGGTATTCTCTACGCGAGCCCTGCCTAAGATCTGTTTCATGCCTATTCTGGCGAATCCATCCGCCATGATCGCTTTAGCGCTTTCTGTAGCGTAGCCTTTTCCCCAATGCCTTTTATAGAAGCGGTAGCCGATGTCATACTCATCCTCCTCCGGATGATATTTCAATCCGCACCATCCTAAGATTTCCCCCGTCGATTTTAATACCACAATCATGCGGCCTACACCGTATTCTTCATATTGAGTGTAATTTTCCAAAAAGCACTCGGTAGCTGTCATATCGACAAACTGTATATCGCCTGTATACTGCAACACTTCTGGGTCGTCATTCAATTCATACATAGCTGCACCGTCTTCTTTTCTGAACGGACGAAGCATTAATCGTTCTGTTTTAAGCTCGAGCCTAGATAGTACAATCGTTTTTATACACTCTTCTCGTATCTTCCACAACTCATCGAGCGAGTAGGAGATTTTATTCTCTTCAATCCAATTGTCCACAAAATCCTTGTGGTACTTGACCTTAAAGTCGGTAATCTGATCGGGTTGGATTTCGAGCTCTTGAATTATGTCAAGTTCAAATTTGGTTTCATTAATGCCAATACCAGTACAGTCTAAAATATAATTATAAGCCCGAAGGTAATTATGAGCTTCCGGGATGTATTTGAGCTTATATTTTTTAAGAGTGTCTTTTATGGCTGGTGTATTCTTAGCATTCATAGCGAATATACCAAGCATCAATTGAAGTTCTTCATTGCCATTTTCATCAGCTAGACGTTTCAATAATACATGTTTTGTACTGCAGGTGCCACATTGTTCCTCAAAAAGACATAGTACATTATCTTTATCAATATTACGCCTATAATCTAGTTTGGAAACCCATTCTGCTGCTTTTCTAAAGGAGGGGAAACCCTTATCAATTGCTACTTTAGAAATAGGACCTGATGATTCCGAGATTTCAAAGTCCACAGGTTTAAAGAATAATCTTCTTGAAAATAAGTTAGTACGGCTGTTATTTAGAATAGGATTTCCTGACTTCCTATTCGTATAATAATCGAGGGCTCGAATCATGTAGCGAGGATGAAAGTTTCGCCCGAAATTTTCCTCTTCCCGACATACATCGAATATTTCTAGTGCAGTTTTTGTATTATTGAAAAAGCCTTCACGATATAGGGTGAAAATAAAATCCCGCAAAGTCTGTTCGTCTTCTAATTCAAGACTAGTAGGTAATTCAACATGTTTTTCCTCTTCTTGAATTGAATATTTTCGATGGGAATCTGATATCCCTAAAATTTCCATATCTATTTCAAGTAATAACTTTCTCTTTAATCCTATAGATTTTTTTACTACTACCGAATAGTTGTTATTGTGAGCAATTGTCGGAAAAAGATTCTCTAACTCGTCCTCAAATATTAATAAAACATAGTTTGTATCCTCGGTTGAAAACCAAGACTTTTCTAATAAGCTTTCTATATCTCGTATAAAAAAATCGTGTTTTCCAATGAGGAACGAACACTCATATGCAGAATAGCCAATTTTCTTTCGATATTTTCGAAACATAAGGGCTTTATCCACAGAATAGACGGGAAGGGATATTTGAAATACTTTTAGCTTAGTCATAACTTCTAACCAAAGTTAGTTAAAGAATTAGATAATTAGTTTGTCAACTAACTCTTCCTTTAAGGCTGATTTGGGGTAGAAATCTTTTAAAGTATAATTTCTGTTTGATTTTTTTGAGTAATAGTCAGCAATTTTATTCAGCTGTTCATCGTTATAGGTTTCTTTATGGTACTGACTCTCTATCGGTCCCAATATATTATTGTCCGTTAAATTATTGATGGCTTTTGACACTTCCCGCTGACTAATGTTTAAAATTTTCCTAATGGCCCTGACAGTATTAATTATATATAGATCTATGGATGAAATTTTTACCGGTTTTCTCATAATGGCATTAATCTCGGTATTGGTAATGTACTCTGATGAATGGAAATAAATTTGTATTAATGCAAATATTTGTTTATGTTTGTTTTATGAAATGATTTTTATAAAAATCAAGGCATTTGACTAAATAGAGTCTCGACAACAAATTCCGACAATTTGAAACAGAACGAGACAGTAGGAAAATGCCCGTGTAGATATTTTTGTACCTTTGGTGCAAGCTATAGCTCATGGGCTTCCTATTGTAAATCCGTTTCTGTAAGGCGTCGGAACCTTGTTGTACGGTGGATAGGAGCTCGCTATAGTAAACTTCTAACCCCCTAGGGACTCATAACATAAACAAGTTATGAGAAAACAAAGAGCAAAAAACATTATTAAGCCTCCTTAGTACTAAAGGGATAGAAGTCATTATTCGTGGCTTTATGAGTCGAGTGCCAATTATAAAACGCTAAATTCCTATATAAACCAATTCTGCACTAAACGACTTTATCAGTTTACTTTTTTTATTTAAAAATGTGTGGCCTGATCGAGGATTAGGTACGGTTGGTTATTGATAGAAGTAACGCTCTGACCCGCCCTCATTAGGTCACACATAATGAATCCAAAAATGAAGAATTTTAATGGGGCTGGAAAAGAACTGCCTAAAGTGCAAATCTGCGCCTACGTAATAAAGCATATTGCTTACAGCCTATGGCCTAAAGCATGTTTAATAATATTCTGTGTGTTGTTTAGTTGGTCTTTGGTTTCTCCTGCTTTCGGGCAGGAGGACAAAGGCCTTAATGAGGTGCAGCCATTACGCATCGGACAGCGTATACCCGATGAATTCTGGGCGAAAGAACACCTGTTTTTTATCAATGGCGATACCATACGCGGTACACTAGAAGAACATAAAGGTAAAATGTTAGTATTGGATTTTTGGTCTTCAGGATGTGCACCTTGTCTTTTGCATCAAAAAGAAATCGAACATTTTAAAGCAATGTATCCTAATGAATTGGCTGTGGTTATGGTCAACAGTAAGAAAACTCGCGAGAAGTATGATGTGCTAGTTAAGCACATTAATAATGGACGATTCGCAAAAGCTGGAATGCACGGTTTAATCTCCATTATTGAAGACACCTATTTGGAAAATATGTTTTCTTATTACTGTTTTCCCAGCTATTTCTGGATTAATGAAAGTGGTGTTTTGCAGACTCATACCTTCCGTAATCTTTTGGATCGGGAATATGTACCACCTTTCCTTTTAAAGAAATAACTATGAAGATATTTCTATTTATAGTATGTGTGCTGATCGGTATCAGCGCACATGCACAAACGATACTGCGCGGAAAAGTAGTAGATACGCTTGATAACGGTCTGGAAGGTGTATCGATCCATACCGACAATAACGGGTCGCTCGCCAAGACCAATGAACAAGGTGAGTTTGAGATTCTGTCAAATTCAACACGCGGCACCCTGGTCTTTCGCCATATAGGTTACCAACAGATGACAAGGCGATTTGATGGAGCAGATAATAGCATCCGTGTGGTCATGTATTCCACAAAGACACAGATCGATGCTGTAGAAGTGGTCAGTACAGGGTATCAGTTCATTCCTAAAGAGCGTTCGACAGGCAGTTTTGAGCATATCGACAATAAAATGTTCAATACACGTACAGGGAGCAATGTGCTGGAGCGTATAGAAGGACTGGTACCGGGCTTACAGTTTGATAATCGTAAAGGTAGTGGGAGTGCCGAGATCAATATCCGGGGGATCAATACCTTGTCACAGTTCATGACAGGACCGCTTATTGTCGTAGATAACTTCCCTTATCAAGGCGATATCAACAACATCAATCCAAATGATGTAGAGTCTGTGACTATTCTCAAGGATGCGGCGGCTTCGTCGATATGGGGTGCACGGGCGGGCAATGGCGTGATTGTTATCACGACCAAGAAGGCCGTAAGCGCTGATAAAGCAGCATTGGAATACAGCTCGACGCTGAACTCCCCAGCCAAGCCAAATCTTATGTACTATCCCCATATGTCGGCCTCGGATTTTATGGAGGTCGAACAGTTTTTGTTTAATAATAAGCATTATGACGCCGCCTATTTCGGCAATGATCGAATCAGGAATAATACGGTATTCTCACCTTATGTAGACATGCTGTACCAGGAGAAGGTAGGAACTGTCGATCACTCCGATGTGGACCGTTTTGTAGCGCAATCCCGCGTTACGGATTATCGCCGCGAAATGATGGATATCTTCTACCGCGCACCTATAGAACAGCAGCATTTTCTTGCTTTCAGCAACCGCTCATCGAGGATGTCCAATCGCATCACCATCGGTTATGATAGAAAGCTAGGGGATAAGTTGGGAATGAAAAATGACAGGATCAATATACGCACCGTTACAGGGTTAAATATTCATCCCAAACTGTCTGCGGAAGCTAGGCTAGCCTTTAATGAGGGCAATAGCGAGGCTTATGCCGATCTGATGAGCCATAGTTATATCATAGGCGGGGGAAAGATTTCACTATATCCTTATGCTCGTTTTCGTGATGGGAGCGGTAATGCGCTACCGATCGCAAATAGCTATAATCTGGAGTATATAATGGGGCTTACGGATAGGCCTTTGTTGGATTGGGGGTACTATCCTGCAAATGAGATAGGTAATTCGTTGTCTTCTGTGGCCAGAAGGCATATCAATGCACAGTTTCTAATGGATTACAGACCCTTGGAAGGGTTGGCGCTTAATCTGCATTACAATATGGAGAACGAGTCCAGTGATTCCGAAATGCTCTACCGGAAAGATTCATTCTATACCCGCAATCTGATTAACCGATTTACCCAAGTAAATGGAGCTCAGGTAAAGCATATTATGCCGATGGGGGCCATCAGAAACTCGACAATAACTGACATGCAAAGCCATTCCTTACGGGCACAGGCGAATTACCGCAGGACACTTTTTGACAATCACGAGGTGGTGGGACTATTAGGCGCTGAGGTATTCGCAAATAATACGAAGGGTAAAGGTTTTTCGGTCTATGGATACGACGAAGACCTGATGACCAGCCAGGTAGTCGATCTGGTCAATGCCTATCCCATATACGATGGGCTGGCTGGCAACAGCCGAATTCCAAACAGTGGTGGCCAATCGCTGTATTTGAGACGTATGGTCTCCTTCTACGGAAATATGGGCTACACCTACAAAGAACGTTACGGCTTCAGCTTTTCGGCACGAAAAGATGCATCCAACCTGTTCGGAGTCAAGACCAATGACAAATGGAATCCGCTATGGTCTGCGGGAGCAAGCTGGACCTTAAGCAAAGAGCCCTTTTTGCATAACGAACTATGGCTGACAAACCTACGTGCAAGGGCTACTTATGGGCACAGCGGCAATTCGGGAGGAGTAGCGAATACGCTGCCAATAATAGCACATACCACTGCTGCAGCATCCGCTATCACCCAGTTACCAAGAGCGCTAATCCGAGTGCTATCTAATCCTACGCTGCGATGGGAGGATGTCCGGACGATCAATATGGGGATAGACTTTGGCCTTTGGAACAATGTGCTGAATGGCTCTATAGAGGCCTATGATAAGAAATCTACCGATCTTCTGTCCAATGACAGAATGGATATTACTACGGGGTATTCAACTATTACCCGCAATGTGGCCGAACTAAGAGGAAGAGGAATAGATGTTAAACTCACCAGTAGTTATACACTAGGTAATGTGTCAGGTAGAAGCAGTGCCAACTTTTCGTACAGCCGCACAGTCGTCAAAAAGTTCTATGGGACAAATTTTAACGGGCAGAACTATGTGCAGCGTGCAGGACGGTCGATCAACCCAGTGCTGGATAAGGAAATATATCCGGTATTCTCCTACAAGTTCGCAGGTCTTGACCCTACCAATGGGGATCCTCAAGGATACCTGAATGGGGAAGTAACAAAGCAGTATAGCAGTTTGATCAAAGATAGTATTCAGAATCTAGCATATCATGGTACCGCACTACCGCCTTATTATGGATCATTCATGCAGGAGATCAGTTGGAAAAAAATAAGATTTTCATTCTTACTTTCCTACAAATTTGGGCACTACTTTCAAAAAAGTACGATCAATTATCAAGATCTTTTCAACTCGTGGATCGGCCATCAGGACTACAGTAGACGCTGGCAGAAGTCTGGCGATGAGCTTCATACCGATGTTCCATCATTAGAATATCCCATCAGCACAAATCGCGATCTGTTTTATAGTAATTCATCTCCTCATATTCTAGACGGGGCACTCTTGCGACTACAGGACATTGGTCTGGACTATACCGCAAAAGCACGGCTGTTTCGTCAGCAGGTACAGGTGAATTTCTATATAAAGGCAAACAATCTCGGTATCCTTTGGAGAGCTAATCGATTTGGGTTGGATCCTGATTATTACGATTTGCCATCTGCTAGACGGTATTCTGTCGGTTTAAATATTAATCTTTAAAAGCTGGTGAAATGAAGAGTATAATAAAATTAATACCCGTTCTTGGGTTGTCTGTATGGCTATATAGTTGTGCAAATTTTCTGGATGCCAAACCTGATAATACCCTTGCGCATCCCAGTACACTGAAGGATTTGCGGGCTATTCTGGATAATGAAAATGCCGTTAATGATGTATACCCCAGTACGCTGGCTATGGCATCAGACGAGTTTTATATGACCTATAAGGGATATGCACAGATGACGCAACGGATTCAGGATATTTATATTTGGGAAGATCAGGGGATAGATGCCGGTTGGACTACATCTTATAAAGCCATCAGCCTGGCAAATGTCGTATTGGAAGCATTAGAGCGTATCAAAGGTGGTGACCAGCGTTTACGGAATCAACTCGAAGGAGAGGCGTTGTTCTTACGGGGATGGATGTTCTTTCATCTGGCACAGATCTATTGCCCACATTTTTCGATACACGATACCGGCGAAGGCTTAGGCATAGTGTTGCGCATGGATTCGTCGTCCGAAGTGAAGATTGGGCGCTCAAGTTTGAAAGAAACGTATAGGCAGATCTTCGGAGACCTCAACCGGGCATTGGAACTGCTGCCCGAAGAATCCGAATACATCACGAGGCCCGCAAAATTGGCCTGTTATGGAGCGTTGGCGCGCGCATATCTGACTGTAGAAGATTTTGTTGCCGCCGAAGAAATGGTAGATAAGCTGTTGAAACGGAAAGATGAGCTTTGGGATTATAACACGGTCAGTGGTGTCGGATTATACCCATTTGTATTAGCGGATAATATAGAGTTGATATATTATGGTCGGGCAGCATCGACCGGAGAATTTATATACAATCCAAATACCTACATAGACCCTGCTTTGTATAGCCTATATGAAGAGCATGACCTGCGGAAGAATCTATACTACACAGCTGGGGCAGAGGGGATGAAGTTTCGCGGTTATTACCATGGCAAGCTGGCTGACTATTTTGGAGGGATTGGCATGGATGAAATGTACCTGATCAAGGCCGAATGTGCAGCAAGACGTGAGGATACCCCGACTGGACTAAGGTATTTAAATACCCTTTTGCAGCATCGTTATAATTCCGATTATTTTAACAGTTTGACCATATTGGATAGCGATATCCTGTTGCGTAGGACACTTGAAGAACGGAGGAAGCAATTGGTCTGTAGGGGATTGAGATGGCAGGATTTGAGACGTCTGAATAGAACGAAGAGTCTAGAGACAACAATCCATAGAGAGATGGAAATAGATGGGGAATTAAAGGTTTATACCCTGGAACCTAATAGCCTTAGGTATGTGTTCTTAATTCCTTACTTAGCGACAGAGATGGGGCATTACGAGCAAAATCCGCGGTAGTTCGTTTGTTTGTTTAATGGACTGCCAGCATACTATGTATAAAGAATACGGGCAGTCCATTTTTTTTAATTTGGCCTAAAATCCTTAACCGTAGTGTTTAGAATAGGCTCTTCTGCTTCTGGATCCGTTAATGAAGCCAGAGATTCCTGGATCTCTTCTCCCACAGTAGAGCTTCCCGCAGGAGCAGTCATGATAGGTCTGCCCAGTGCATCTACGGGTGCCTCGATCTGGCAGATCGTCTGCTGAGGTAATCCACAAGGCTTGTTCGGGTCCGGATTTGGACTGTAATGATCCGGATTTAGTGGATTTGTCCCTACAAAATAGAGTGTTTCGGTAGCTGCCGGAGCCTCTATCTTAACGGTTTCCTTTTTCATTACTTCTTTCGCAATTGCAATCGTGCCGACGGCAATGAAAGTCATCATTAAAGTGAATAGTAATGTCTTCACTGTTTTGTTTTTTGTCATAACATCTGTTATAAAATAAATTCCCTTTAACCTTCACCTTGAAGATTATAGACCAAAGGTAGTCCAGGCATTGCTCACGGAGTGGCTTGGCTAGCTACCTGCCGATGGATTAGTTAGCCCCTCGTCAGCATCTAATCCTTGTATATAGGCTTGTGCCGTGATACCCGTTTGCTTTTTGAAAAAATGGCAGAAAGCCCCTAGCGAATTGTAACCACAGTCATAAGCTACCGCGCTGATGCTTGTCCCAAGCGCAAGCAACAGCTTCGATTTTTCCAATAAGAGATCATTCTTGTAACTGCTTAGCGACTGCTTGTACTGCGCAAGAAAGGCGCGCTTGATATACGACATGCTCAGTTGTAGATCTTCGCCAAGTTGGCTCAGTCTGAATTCCTGCCCCTCTTGCGCTACATATTGCTGGAGGAGTTTCTGCACTTTCTCTGCAACCAGTTTGCCTGCACTGCTCATCTCGTATTCTTCCAGCACTTTATCCCTGGAGATCAGCAGCAGCTCCGTCAGCCCGTCCAATACAAACCGCTCGGTATTGAGCTGCCCACTCTCCAGATGGGTCAGTAGATATTGGATCCGCGCTTTTGTCCGCGGCCCGACCCGAAAATCGATGCTGTACTGGGGTTCGGTCGCTTCCCTTCGGTAGGCCTCAATCAGTGCATGCAGAAATCGAAACGGCCGCTCGTTGCCCTGTCGGAACAGCTGCCCGTCAAAGTAAAATCCAAATAGCTGGGTGTAGCTCTCCGGTACCGACAGGTAATAACGTTCCTCGGGTAGATACAGATAGCGGGCACGCCCCGGTGCTATCGTGCAGATAGGATGTTGTAAGGCATCCAGTAGATAGATTTCCTCCTGTCCGTCCATGAGGTAGAGTACATGCAGGTCGGCCATATCGACCTGTATGGTAAATGAAACGGGTTCTTCTAGCCAGAGGTCATGACTATACAGATAGCCATAGTGGCCGTCAAACTCCTGCTCGATAGCTTCGGCTTCACCATTTACAAAATAGGAGCAGTCTGCATGCCGGATCGAAAGCCTGGGGCGTGGATGGTTTAGTGCCTTGGATGCTACCGCCGCACCAAAGTAATCCGATAATTCGTAATGTAATGTCTTTTTCATCAATTGGTTGGTTTACGAGTGGCATTAATAAATCGGCTAAAGAAAGGGTTTGTACCATACCTGTCAAGAGACAGGGGTGACATCATAGAATCTGGTTTTGAGATTGCTTTCGTTAGCATCATTTAGCTAAGGATTTTAAGCGTAACAGGGGGTGACAATAATTTTCATCGCCACAATCAACGCGTTCATCCCTGGTCAGGGCCTATCTATCGTTTTTTTCTTATTTGTGAAGAGACCTGCTTACGTTTGGATATACATAGACAAGTAGGGCGCCCCCTTGTATGGTTTTACTAAACAACAATATTATGAACACAACACTCAAAATTGCTGTGCAGACACAACCTGCAAAAAAAGTATTGGCATCGGCTTTACGACGCAAAGCGCACCCGGTACCCGGTATTAATACACCTATTTTTCAGAATGGAAGGCGACCTAGTCCCTGTGATGTCATATTGCCTGGGTTGGATTTGCTATAACAGATAGAAGGCATTTGCCGTGGGGGCGTTCTTTACGCCCACGGCATTTGCTTAAACCTTACTTTTTTATTTAAAATTATGGATCCACAACACCATTATTGGGCGGAGCTACAGCGCATCCAGACCAATTTAGAGTCCGACAATATAAAATGGGATATCGACACGATAAGCACCTTTACTTTCATGAGCGCCAATTTAAGCCATTTTCTACCTATGTTGAAGTTGAATACACAGAAGAAAATTTTTAGTCGGGCACGCACGCAGCAATGGCTCAATGCAATGGACGTAACGCTGTTTGCAGGCACATATCCTTGGCGTATTCAGGGATGGAACGATTTTAGAAAGCGACTCATAGTGCAGCCCGGTATCATTGCTTCCTTTCATTTTGGGGCTTATCAACTGATCTGCTATCTAATGGTCAAAGCCAAAATCCCGTTTGCCCTGCTGGTCGCCGCAACGGTCAAGGACGATTGGACCACGCGTAACGCGGTACTTCTCGAAGCGCTCGAAGAGGCACGTGCCGAAGGTCGTTTTGTACTACTCGATGCCAATAGCCCCGCCGCTCTACGCCAGTTATATAGCTTGCCGAAGCAAGGATTTCAAATCCTCATATTTGCCGATGGACTCGAGACTGTGGTCGGCAAGGATAGCCCATCCTTAGAAAGCATATCGTTTCTAGGTCAGAATATCGCAGTAGGTCGCGGAGTGGCCCAGCTCGCACATACCTTGCAGCTACCGATATATCCAATGATAGCGCATAGAAAGAACAAATCCGTGCAGTTAGAGACTTTGCCTACCATGTTTTCAATAGCCAATACGGATCGGAGGATCTTTGCTACAGCAGTCCTCAATAAACTCTTTGGTTGGTTTGCAACTTTCGTCATCCGATCGCCCGAGCAATGGACACTATGGAGCCATATTCATGTACTGCGAGGCGACGAGAAATTAGCATTGGGCGTATGGTATACACAGGAATCAGACTCTTTTAAAGATTCAGCGAAGTATGGTATTTTTAAAATGGGGGATTACTGTTATGTGTTGCGAAAAAAGGACATGAAATGTTTTTCGATAAGCAAAGCGGAATTTGAAACTTTAGCGCAGCAATGGTATACGGATCATACTGTAATTCGATAAATGCAACTTAATTTGTATTTTGGGAAGATAAACTTAAGTTGCTACCTATGCAAAGTAAAATCTTCTTGGAAGAAAACGCCAAAATACAATTATGGGGTTGGCCGATATACTTTTTACTAGTACTCTTGATCAATCATCATGTAAGACCCGAGAAAACATTCATAGACCAATTAGTAGCCTGCGGCTTGTTTTTTCTGGCGTTCAACGGATGTATTTTAATTCTGTACTTGGTCATGATGAAAAAATGGATCTGGAAATCTGTGCTCTTGGTGATCCTACTTTACCTGTTGATGACCGAATCCATCCATTTCATGGGCGGGGTGTGGATCGATCTCAAAGAGGATATCCATTCGAATGAAACGGAAACTTATTATTGGAATATGTTGAACAAATATATTGGGGCGTGGACAATGGCTGCTGTGTTGGTATTTCACATCAAGGCCACGATTAATGCAAGGCTTAGAGAAGAGGAAGCCCGCTTGCGGCATGCCAAAGAAATAGAAGCCAAGGAAATGGAGTTTGCTTTTAGAACCTTACAGAACAATCCACATTTCTTGATGAATGTATTGACCAACTTAAAGCAGCGGGCGGCGCAGGTTTTACCCGACGTCGCCGAACATATCGGACAGACAGCGACTTTAGTCACCTACCAGCTTTCAGCATCCAATGAGGGTACAAAGCAGGTATTGCTCTATAAAGAAATAAATGCTTTGCAGCTTTATTTGGCCTTAGAACGCAGCCGGTTTACAGAATGCTTTGTAGATTTCGAGATTACCGGCAAGGCCTCACACCACAAAATGGTACCGACGACCTTGATTACGTTAGTTGAGAATGCATTTAAGTATGGGCTGTATACCGATTCGTACAATCCCATTAAGATTAGACTAGACATAACGGAAGATCAGATTGTATTCCAATGTACCAATACCATAGATCAATCAAAGCAGGATAGACCATCAATGGGGTTGGGGCATAAGATAATGCGCACCCGCCTTGATTTTGTCTACGGGGAGAGATATAGCTTTGAGGCTTCAAAGACGGAACGGAACAAGTACCATGTTAAACTGATCATAGAGCAGAAACAATAAAGTTTAGATATTCCATATGACAGATAAAAAACAAATTATAGACATATGAAGCGATTAAAATGTTTGGTGGCAGATGATGAACAGATGGCGGTAGACGCCATGAAAGATTTAATTAATAGACGCCACGATCTGGTATGCACGGATACAACGACGGATGCCCGTCAGGTTGTCGACCTTGTCGAAAAGCACCGCATTGAATTGGTCTTTTTAGACCTCCATATGCCGCATGTTCACGGCATTGATTTAATAGAACAGCTACGCGGACGCGCTGAAATTATCTGTTGCTCAGCAGACCAGCTCTATGGGGAGAAGCTCTTTATGTTAGGCGTGGCATTCTACCTCTTTAAACCCATACAAGAAGAGAAATTTGCAACTGCCATCGAAAGGGTATGGGAGATAAGAGCTACGAAAACAAAGGAAGATTATGCCAACAGGGTGGTTCCGCTGGATCTGCATCAAAATATAATGCTTAAAAAGACGGATGGCAAACATATAAGTATCGAACTGATAGATATGGAATGTATAGAGTCCAGTGGCGACAATTGTATAATAACCCATACCGATGGTAAGGACGAAGTTTGCTACGGGTTAGGATTGTTCGAAAAGCTACTTCCGGCCAAAAACTTTATTAGGGTGCACAAAGGGTTTATGGTAGCTTTTAAAAACATCCGCGATATTGATTATACGAATGGCATCATCAAGCTTCGTAATTCATCGGGAACAACAATACCCATAGGGCCCACATACAGGAAGAAGGTGAGAGAAGTATTTGTTGGAAAAGAATTAAAAAACATATGATATGGAAAATGGTACCTTACAAAAATCCTATCAGGAGCTATGGAGCGCTTTCCTTCATTTGCAGGGGCATGATATTCCGCAAGAGGAACAGAAGACCAGGTTAGCGCATTTTAATAAGGAGATCTTAGAATTTTCGGCGCAGTTTGAACAGTTTTTGCAGCAGTTATTTCAAGAGATCACCGTACGCGCTGGCATGCAGGAGGCTATAGATCTTTCATTACTTAAGTCTGAGGCCTATGAAGCTTTTTTTAAAGATCAGCTCCAGTTTTACAGGCAATGGCTCAATCACTTTGATCAGCTTTTGACGCACGCCTCTGGTAAGTGTACCATGGGGCTCACAAGTCGTCAGGTGTTGCTATTTCTAAGGCTGGCGCGTGATATGGAGCTGCTGTCCGAAAAGCAGCTGAAACCCTATTTCTACTTTTTAAGGGCTAATTTCCGTACCACATATCAGGAGTCACTATCCTATGAAAGCATTCGTAAAAAATACAGCCAACTGGATGAACGTACCCTAAAAGACGTCAAACATCTGCTGGAAAAAATGCTGATCAAGCTATCTGCATACAAGACGACAGCATTGAAAAAATAATCGCACTAAATAAACCGTTAACCAATTTGATAAATCGCTTCGCGAATGGAGTTTGGAATGTATATTATTAGTTTTTACAATGATGGAATATAGCTTGCAGAAAGGGTGACAATATACATCAGCTGGTGGGATAGAAGCACATAATATCTTACCCTATGGAACAATTATTACACGTACTGATTCAACAACAGAAAAAGCACATCAAACTAAACAAAAATCAAAACAAACTCATCACGATGTTAATCGCCGTATTGAAGCCTACGGACAAAGAAAGGTTAAAGAGCACCATAATGGACAATGCCGACCTAAAAGAAATCTTCAAAGTGGCCGACACCAAGTTCTACCGTATCAAAAAACTTTTTCGCACTTACGAACTGGACACCAAGGACTATTATCTTGCCGATGAAATTCTTGAAGTAATGAAAAAGAATGAGCGCGGTGGGTGACAAAGAAGACACCGGTACAACAAGATGCTAGAGATGGCGTACTTCGGTACGCCTTATTAGGGCTTGCCCCAAGCGCGACCCAATAAACTTCTAAGCAACACACAACGATCAGCCTAGCCCAACCCAAGCGCGACCCTAGGATAAGCCTAGCTTCACACAAGAAGAACCCAAGGTAGATACAAGGACAGGCCTAGCTAGACCCAACGATTAGACTTCGACGAGACTATCTATATACGGCTTATACACAACAAACAGACAAGAAGCAAACAACAAAGCAACAAGACAGCTTTAGGGATTTTTTAGTTATATCCGGTCCAACGCACTATTTTTCATAATCGGATGCACTTCCTTTTTCTTCCTAATTCATCTTATTCCTTCCTAATCCTTCGCAAGGGTTTGGTAGCCATTGTTTTATAGGTTTTTGTTTAAACCTTTGTCATGTAATCGATGACGGAAGGCGCCCCGGAACAGCATTACACAAACAGATTTTTTAATAAAATTAAATTTAACAGAAATGGCAAAGTCAAGAGACAACGTAGTGATGCAGGGAGCATCAGGAAAAATCGGAAGAAACCTAGTGTTTCGTCAAAAAGGTGATCAGACGATCATCGCGAAGACACCGCGTAAAGTAACCGGCCGCATCGCGACCGAAAAGCAAAAAGCGGTGCAGATTAGATTTTACGATGCATCGCAATATGCAAAGCGTGCAATGCTCGATCCCTTATTAAAAGAGGCATATGCCGCGAAGGCAAACATCAATCAAAGTGCGTACAATGTCGCGTTTAAGGATCACTTTAACGATCCCGAAGTACGCAGATTGGACGATCGGGCCTACAAAGGAGAAATCGGAGATATCATAAATATTAATATTAAAGATATCATGAAGGTAACAGAAGTCAGTGTGGAGATTCTGGATCAAAGTAACACACCCGTAGAATCAGGATTGGCAATACCTACCGATAGTTCCAATTCAGAGTGGACCTATACAGCCACAGCGGCAAATGTTGATTATGTAAATGCAAAGTTTAACATCACGATGCTCGATACACCAAAGAAAATTACGACGGTGCAAAAGGCATATGGTGAAGACATGAATCCGTAATTAAGCCGTAAAAACAGGGGCGGAGCTAGACTCCGTCCCTTTATAACCTTATAACAGTCATAACCTTCATAACCTTCTCAACCCTATAAACAAAATATCATGCAAACAATAACAATCAATCCCTCATGGCTGGCCCAGGGCTGGTCAGAGGAACTAACACTCAAGCAAAAGCTATTCTTCGGCTTTTTATTTTTGGTCATCGCTTGGGTTATGGTCTCTACCGTATTGCAGCTGCTCGATCCCGCTATAGGCATACTCGATTTCGGGATATTTACCGTTGCGGTCTTTGGACTGCTCGTAGGTTGGCTGGCAATTTATATCAGTATATGGTTACAGGAGCTACTATGGCATCCCTTTAAATATTTTCGTAAACAGTTTAGTCAACATTTTAACCAACTAACATCATGGCAACAATCTATTCTTTATTTCTCGGTTTTCTTTTTACTGCTGTATGCAGTGTTAATGGCGATGGTAGTAGTGTTTTAGTTTTTTCCGCACACTCCCACCCGTCATCTCGATTGGAGCATAGCGGAATAGAGAGATCTAAACACTTTACAGGTATTAATCTTCTCGCTCAAGCCGCGAGTGGCTCGTGCTTTTTTCCGCAAAAAGTACGCAAAACCGTAACGGAGTGGAGCTCAGCGAAGCTAAACTCACTAGGTTCAAACAGTTTGATTTTCTTAACGAGATCACCATTTAAATTTTTAACGGTTTCGCAACCTAGGCCATCTTATTCGGTTGTTGCTAGTAGTTCCATACAATCGGGATTAATGTCGCCTGTGAAGATTCTGACAATAGCAATGGGAGGCACTAACGTACGGTCAGAATGTTCGAGCGACGATTTTTGCTTCTTTTTGGGAAAAAGAAGGAGCCCGTCTGGCGATGAAGACATGAAGATTAAAGATGATAAGATTCTTTTTGCTAGCATTCGTCAATCAATAATAGTTATTGCTTCAAAAGAACTAGGCACCCGCGAAGCCACGGGCAATAACGACGGCCCTCGTGTCGAGGAATATCTTCGCTACACCAATCTCGGTAAAGGCTATGACTGGTGCGCGGCTTTCGTATCTTGGAGCTATGGCCAGGCCGGATTGGATCTTCCACGTAACCCATGGTCTCCCGCGTTATTTCCCAAAGCAAGACAGATTAGGAAAGACCAATGTCGATCAGCAGATGTATTCGGAATTTATGGTTCGGCCGTCAAACGAATCATCCATGTAGGACTGGTTAAAGAAAAACAAGGCCAGTATCTCGTGACAATAGAAGGTAATAGCAACAATCGTGTCGAATCCCGGCGTAGACATTTGAAGTCAATTTATGCAATAGCCGATTGGGTTGAGTGAAGTTATGAGGTTAAGAAAGCCTGTCCCGAACATCGGGATTATAGAAAACTAAAGAGTTTACAATTAAGGAACCCGTGCAATAATCACTTTTTAAAGACGACCTATTAGCATATGGAGGTCAAGGCCGTAAAGCTGCCTGTTGTATTTCCTTGCATTTTGCAATGGATAAGGATTTCCAGTCCAAGGGACACAAGGGGATGGCGGACCTTGGAAACCGCCTTAGTAGCTTTACGAAGCCGTACTGAACATAGGCTAAACAGTCTTGACTTTTTCGTTCTTTTTGGTCAAGCAAAACCCTGGAAGAGGCTCTTGAATGCCATTGAAAAGCAATTTGTTTATGAAAAAAGAACTAAGAATTCTGGCATAGAAGACAACAAAACATGAATATTATGGAAATAAAGAATACGGTATCACAAATTTACTTCAGGATCAATGTTTTATCGATCCTTCTCTGCATCATTCTCAGTTGCCGTACGGCAAAGGAAAAAAGCGAACTGCTACGTATGAACACAAAGGCACAAAGCGTGTCCAGGACAAATACCTCATGGATGCAGCTCAATAGACAGGATAGCACATACCGCTACTGGCACTATACAGGCGACAGTATATTCTTCTTTCATCCTGATAGAGGCTTGTGGAGCCGCTCAGGACAGTTTACCTATATCGAGCAAAAAAGCTCCGATGCAAAGGATGAAAAAATGGTATTCCAACAGGATAGTCTCAGGACTGTTAAAGCTGAGTCACAGCTGGATACCTACTATCGATCGGAATCACACTTCTTAAAACAATGGCCTTGGATCCTGCTGTTAGGTGTATTAGTAGCGACATGTTGGATGGTTATAAAAGTAAAGAAGGCAGGGCGCATCTAATCGTTTTTTTATTGGGATCCGATTTTTTCTACAGGTTCATTAGTAGATGCACGTAGCTTCTTTTAGAGCTTGTAGTATTCGTGAAAGGTGATGTTCAAATGGATAGAACACACCAAAAAGGTTTGATGTAAGTTTTGCCCTCTCTTATAGTTTGTTATCTAAAAAATAGTTTGTAATGAATCTGTCATATTTTGCCATTTTAACTTTTGACTATTTTACTATTAAGGTCTAAGACTTAATATTGTGTTTCACAATGACTGATAGGTTATTGATCAGTCTGATAGAATTATTCGAGAAAATATGGGAAATAGTCTAAAAAAAATATCTCCGAACGGTTTTGAGCGATTTTGATCTGTCAGGTTATTTTGAACAGGTGATAGAATCTGCTGGGGTAGGCATACGCAAACCTGATCCCGGTATTTTTCAGCTTGCAGTAGATTTTTTAAAATTCCCTGAGCGCGATATTCTTGTAATCGGCGATTCCTATCATAAGGATATTGTTCCGGGAAATACGTTTGGATGTCGAACGCTGTGGATCAAAGGGAAGCTCTGGGGAGAAGAGACGCATCTAGCGGATGAGTCGGCAGCTGGTTTTAGCGTTCGAAGTTTTAAAGAGGCCAGTGATCTGATCCAGCGGCTAACGGTGTAACTTAGGGGATTACTTAAATATAAATATTTGATGAAGACTGCAACATTGTCGACGCTTACGCTAGAAGAAATTGTAGCGGTGCAGGCCGAAAAGCAATTGGACGATGATATCTTTGTGTTTGAGATTATGCACAATGAAATAGTGGAACTGCGTATGAACTATCCTTGTAAGGGTAACTTTGTGACGACGATGTTGGTTATGGCAGGGACAGCCCAGGTGAAGGTTGATTTTGAGACTGCAACTTTGGAAGCGGGAAGTCTCATCAGTACTTTTCCCAATAATATTATTGAATTCCAGACGCTATCATTGGATTGCCATATTATAGGTATTCTGCAATCAGTAGAAAGTATGGCTAAAGTGGAGATGCGTATGGATGCTGAAGATAGTCTCGTATTTTTGTCCGACAGCTATTCTAAATTTATGCAGCTGGATGAGGAAATATTTGCTGCTGCTATTCATATTTTGAAACGTCTAGCCAAGATCAATGTTAATGGTATGGACAAGTATTATTCGACAGAGATCATATGGAAATATGTGACACTATTTTTTTATGAACTAGCCACCTTTGCCAAAAGAAGTTATAAGCAGTACAAGACTCCGGTGTCAAACTCCCCACGGAAAGAGGATCTTGCAATTCGATTTGTAGGCATAGTTGCTAAAGATTTTCGGATACAGCGCGAAGTGAATTATTATGCAGATCAGTTGCATGTCTCCCGTAAACATCTGACTCGTATTATCAAGACCGTGTATGGACTCACGCCGAAGCAGATTATCGATGGAAAGGTCATTGCAGAAGCAAAGGTGCTTCTGCAGAAGAATGAGTTGAATATTAAAGAAATCATGCGCGAATTGTCCTTTGAGGATCAGCCTACATTCAGCAAATTTTTTAAAAAAAACACGGGTTTTTCTCCGTTGATATATAGACGTCATATTGACAACTGAAACGAAATTGATTGATATACAGTTTCTTGTTTTGTTTGACGGTTTTGTCAACTGTTACTATTTATCCCTTAAAGAGGTGTGACCATCTGTTTAAGTTTACCTTTCCCTTAACTATCTTCATAAAGAGTCTTTTAGGCAATTTATTGCATCTTTTAGCATTTTCTCCGATGTTGTTCTGGCCTACCTTTGACAGGTTTAAAACTGATAAAAGCTTTTTTGCAGACAACATGAAAAATTTAATGAAGGTAAAGCAAACTTTTTTTTCGCAATCGTCCATCTTGGTAACGGGAATGCTAGTGTTCCTTTCATCCTGTGGAAATAATCAGCAACAAGCTGAAATCCCGCCTGCTGAAGTGCCGGTGGAACAAGTAAAGGAAGGTCTAGGGCTTAGTAGAAGGGAGTATCCAGCAAGCATACAAGGCGTGTCTGATGTTGAGATCCGACCTCAGGTGTCGGGATATCTCCATAAGATATTGGTTGATGAAGGTGCATATGTGCAGGCAGGCCAGAGCCTTTTTAAAATCGACGACCGCGTTTATATGGAACAGTACAATACGGCTAAAGCGGCGATATTGGTCGCTAAAGCAAATCAGAAAACAGCCAAAATTGACCTCGATCGAAAAATGGAAATGGTGCGGGAAGGGATTGTATCTGATTTGCAATTGCACCAGGCGCAAGCGAGTTATGATGCTGCTGCCGCCGCACTTGCGCAGGCCGAGGCAGCAGCACAGTCTGCTAAGATAAACTATGACTTCTGTACAATAAAAGCACCAGTGAGCGGCTATCTAGGGCGTATTCCGTACCGCTTAGGTAGTTTGATCGGAATGAGTAGTGTAGAACCATTGACGGTCGTGTCGGATGCACGGCAGATCAATGTGTATTTCAATATGAGTGAGATTGATTTTATTCAATTTCAGGAAAAACATGCAGGTAGCTCGGTACAGGAAAAACTGAAACATGCTGCACCTGTCGATCTTATGGTGGCTAATGGTAGCGTCTATCCGCATAAAGGGCGTATTGATGCGGTGGAAGGTCGTTTTAACGAGACGACGGGGTCGGTTACTTTCCGTGCCAAATTTGATAATCAGCAAGGTGCCTTGCGGGCAGGAAATACAGGCAAGATCGTAATCGAGCAACAGTACGACAAAGTACTATTGATTCCTATTGCGTCGACAATGAGTATCCAAGATAAAATATATGTTTTTGGTGTGGAAAAGGATAATAAAGTAGTCCAAAAAGGAATATCCGTCCTCGGTAAATCGGGAACGAATTATATGGTTTCATCCGGCATTAGCGCAGGTGATCGATATATCACAGCAGGATTTGAAAGGTTGCAACCTGGTATGACCGTATTACCTCAGCAAACGAAGGTAGATCAGGTAAATGCACAATTACAGGGCCGTTAAAATCAGGAATACATGTTAAAAAAGATTATTAAAAGGCCTGTACTCGCTACGGTCATATCCATATTATTGGTTATATTAGGGGTGGTAGGTATAAATTCACTACCGATCACCTCATTTCCGGATATCGCTCCTCCCAGTGTATCGGTGACAGCGGTGTATCCCGGGGCAAGCGCCGAAGTCATCGCGCGATCGGTAGCTCCGCCCTTGGAGAATGCCATCAATGGAGTCGAGGATATGGATTATATCACCTCGACCTCAAGTAATGGCAACCTGATGCTGAGTGTTATTTTTAAGCTGGGCACAGATCCAGATCAGGCTGCCGTTAACGTGCAGAACCGTGTCGCACAGGCGACGAGTCAACTGCCGGCAGAGGTAAATCAGATCGGGGTGACTACCATGAAAAGACAGAATAGTATCTTGGCCATGGTATCGTTTTATAGTGAGGATGGTGAGGTTGATGACCTATTCATCGAAAATTATGCGAAGATCAACGTGGTACCCGAACTGAAACGTATCAAGGGGGTAGGAGATGCTATGATATTTGGTAATAAAGATTATTCGATGCGGGTATGGTTGGATCCTGAACGGATGGCTTCGTACAATATCAGCCCGCAAGAAGTGGGAGCAGCGATCCAGGCGCAGAATATTGAGGCCGCTCCGGGACGTTTTGGTGAGCGTAGCAAGGAAGCTATTGACTACGTGATCCGTTATAAAGGAAAATACAGTGAACCGTCTGAATATGAGGAAATCCTCTTGCGTGCCAATAGTGACGGCAGTGCGTTGCGCTTGAGAGATGTAGCAAAAGTTGAGTTTGGTTCCTACGATTATGGGATATCGACCTTGTACAATGGCAAGCAGGGGGTCATGGTAGCGATTTTTCAAACGGCAGGATCCAATGCCAATGAGATCGAGATCGCCATGCGCAAGCGCTTGGAAGAGCTTGCTAGTTCTTTCCCTAGTGGGGTGAAATATGATGTCATGCACAGTTCAAAGGAGTCGCTGGATCAGTCTATTGATCAAGTCATCACAACCTTGATCGAAGCATTTATCCTCGTGTTTCTTGTCGTATTCATTTTTTTGCAGGATTTCCGATCGACATTGATCCCGGCCATTGCTGTGCCGGTGTCTATTGTAGGTACATTTTTCTTCATGCAGTTGTTTGGCTTTTCTATCAACTTGTTGACACTGTTTGCATTGGTACTGGCGATTGGTATCGTGGTGGATGATGCTATCGTGGTCGTCGAGGCGGTGCATGCCAAGATGGAAAAAAGAAGACTCAACGCACGTGCAGCTACGATGTCAGCTATGAGTGAGATTACAGGGGCAATCATCTCTATCACGCTGGTGATGTCCGCAGTATTCGTGCCAGTGGGTTTTATGGAGGGACCTACAGGGGTGTTCTACCAGCAATTTGCATTAACTCTAGCGATCGCTATTGTGATATCTGCCGTGAATGCACTGACGCTAAGCCCGGCACTGTGTGCTATACTATTGAAACAGCACGATAAGCATCAGGATGATAAGCACAAGAAAATGAGCTTCAAAGAGCGCTTCTTTACTGGATTTAATGCTGCCTTTGATCGGATGACTTTCCGTTATGGGCGTTCTGTGCTTTTTTTGATCAAGCGTAAGTCTGTGGCATTTATTGGACTGGGAGCTATCGTAGCGTTGTGTGCATGGATGTTTACGACGACACCTACTGGTTTTATTCCGGATGAGGATCAGTCGTTTTTGATGGCGACGGTGACTTTGCCTCCAGGTGCCTCGCTGGACCGTACTACACAAGTGGTCAACAGAGCCAGTGCCATTGTCGACAAGCATCCTGCGGTAGAGACAACGGTATCGGTAACAGGACTGAATATGTTAAACTTCAGTACCTCCTCATCGAGTGCCGTATTGATGATCCGTCTTAAGAAGGGCAAGGACAGAGGTGAGGTGAGCGATATCAACCAGATCACAGGGCAGCTTCAAGGCGAACTTGGCGTGGTGAAAGAAGGTTCATTTTTTGTGTTAGGCATGCCTACGGTACCAGGATTTGGGAATACTTCGGGTATGGAACTGGTGTTGCAGGATCGTACAGCTGGATCGCTGACCAAATTTAACGATATCGCTAATGAGTATATGGGAAGTTTGATGCAACGACCAGAGATCATGATGGCTTTTTCTACATTTAACGCCTCGTATCCGCAGTATGAATTGCTGTTGGATGAGGTGAGAGCAAAACAGTTAGGGATCAATGTATCCGATGTGATGGCTGTGATGCAGGGGTACTATGGTAGTACACAGGCTTCGGACTTTAACCGGTTTGGGAAATATTACCGTGTGGTAATGCAAGCTGCTCCGGAAGCACGTAATGATCCGTCTTCACTGGATGTGATCCGCATAAAAAACAAACTGGGCGAGATGGTTCCGATCAGTTCGATCGCAACCCTAAAA
Source organism: Sphingobacterium tabacisoli (assembly GCF_017908035.1). Lineage (GTDB taxonomy): Bacteria > Bacteroidota > Bacteroidia > Sphingobacteriales > Sphingobacteriaceae > Sphingobacterium > Sphingobacterium tabacisoli. The sequence goes on from NZ_JAEQMU010000001.1 coordinate 126,761, forward strand.
CCTACATCCGGACCGGAGGTTGTAGATCATCATAACTTATTTAATGCGATCAGTATTACAGCGATGGCAGCACCAGGATATAGTACGGGGCAGGCGATGAAGGCAGTAGAAGAGGTAAGCGTACAAAACCTACCTAATGGGTTTTCTTACGATCTCAAAGGGATGAGTAGAGAAGAGAAAAATTCGGGCGGACAGTCAGTTGTGATATTTGGGCTCTGTCTGGTATTTGTGTACTTCTTATTAGCCGCACAGTATGAGAGCTATCTGCTCCCATTTTCAGTATTGTTGGGGATTCCTACGGGACTAGTAGGAGTGTTTGTGGGTATTACGCTTGCAGATCTCTCAAATAATATTTATGTGCAGGTAGCTTTGGTCATGTTGATCGGATTATTGGCCAAAAATGCGATCCTTATCGTGGAGTTTGCAATACAGCGTCGCCGTGCCGGGAAAAGTCTGGTAGCGGCTTCGGTAGAGGGGGCCAAAGCGCGCTTGCGTCCTATTCTGATGACTTCACTGGCATTTATTGCGGGATTGTTGCCTCTGTTATTTGCAACAGGGCCTTCGGCTATCGGTAATCATTCTATAGGCTATGCCGCCGTATTCGGTATGTTGTTCGGAACCGTTTTAGGGGTGTTTATCACGCCGGTTTTATTTGTTGTATTTCAATACCTACAGGAACGCTTAAGTGGCAAAAAGTTGGATGAAAACGTGTGGGAGTATGACGAAGCAGTATCGGATAATTAAGAGCAAACGACAATGATGACAAATATAGAAAGTAAATTATTTAGATGGGTGGGCGTAGGGGCGATCCTGACGGCAATGGCAGGCTGTGCAGTCCACAAGCCTACAATGGAGGCTGCAGCAGTTCCCGATCAGTTTCGATCGATCAAAGATACGGTTTTTGTGATGGCAGCGGATAGTAGCAGTATTGCACAGATCCCTTACGATACGTTTTTTGTAGACAGTACATTGACCCGCCTTATCGAACAGGGCTTGATACATAACAATGACCTGCAGATTGCGCTCAAACAGATCGATATTGCATCACTGGCCTATACGCAATCCAAATGGGGCTATGTGCCTACGGTAAATTTGAATGTAGGTACGGCAGCCATTAATAGACCATCCAACAACAGTATGAACGGTAGCATGATGGGACAGTTTACAGGCAAGAGTTATGTCGAAGATTATAATACCGCCCTGGATATTTCTTGGGAAATCGATGTCTGGGGCAAAATAAAAGGTCGTAAGGAAGCTACCCTAGCTAGTTTTTTGCAAACGCAGGAAGCTGCTAAAGCGGTACAGACACAGTTGGTAGCACAGATCGCAGAGGGCTACTATAACTTGTTGATGCTGGATATGCAGCTGGATGTAAGCCATCGTAATCTAGAACTGATCGACAGCACGTTGCGCATGATCCATATTCAGAAAAAAATGGGTATAGTTACGAGTCTGTCTGTACAGCAACAAGAAAATGCAAAAGATCAACTTTTAGCGACTATCCCATTACTGAAGAAGGCGCTCGTCACGCAGGAAAATGGTTTGAGCCTACTGACAGGTAAAATGCCAGGTGAAATCGCTAACCGGACGCGACTGTCGGAGATGCCTACTCCGGAATTCAAACAGGTGGGACTGCCGGCGGAAATGCTGAGGTTTAGGCCGGATGTGAAAAGTGGTGAGCTGTATGTACGGCAGGCACTGGCACAGGTGCATGTGTCCAAAGTAAACATGTATCCGTCATTGCGTATTACTGCTCAAGGTGGGCTAAACGCTTTTAAAGCCAGCGATTGGTTTAGTATTCCCGGGTCGTTATTTGGTACAATTGCTGGTTCTATAACGCAACCTATTCTGAATGGTAAGCAGTTGAAAACGCAGTATGAGCAGGATAAGATTATGGCTGAGCAGGCAGAAATTGATTTCAAACAGACCGTGCTCCGTGCGGTAGGCGAAGTTTCGAATTCGCTAGCAGCAATCGAGCTGTTGGGAGATCAGGAAGAGATAACAAAACGTTTGGCTACGCGTGCACAGGAGTCGGTATTGACGGTAAACAAACTATTTCGCCAGGACATGGCGAGCTACCTGGACATCATCGTAGCACAAAATAATAAACTGCAGGCCGAGTTGGATCTTGCAGCAATCAAGGCACAAAAACTAAGTGCTATCACGACACTGTATCGGTCTCTAGGGGGCGGCTGGCAGTAATTGGTAGCAGATCATGTGGGCTATCGGAGCTCTTTCCGATCGCCCACATGATCTATTAATCGGTTATAATTACTTTTGTATCAATTAAATTATGAGAAAAAGAATAAATACATTGCCTCTGTTGCTAAATGCTTCGCAAGGTGAGTACATGCCTACCGAATTGGTGGATCTCTATCACCTATTTGTACTGGTAGGGGGGGACCTTGATCTATTAGATCGGGTCGCGATGCGACTGGAAAATGAAGGTAAAGAAGTCTATTTTTTGGAAGACACATTGGACACGACCAAAGGACTGCACCGTTATGGTATACTGTACATGGAAGAACCTTTGCTATTGATCAATGTACACTAGGCATTGATCGTGAAATTTATTTTATAACCCTATCTTAATATGTCTAAAGAAGCCGATTTCATCCGAAATGCTTTAGTAGAGTCTAAAGCGTATGTTTTAGATGTGGGTTTCAAGTCTTTAAAACTGGAAGAATTGCTACTGCGTATCGCTTGTTCGAAAACAAAGTTTTATGCTTATTTTGGAACGGTCAACGGATTGTTAATTATGGTGTTGAAAGAAGAATATCGGCAGATGTCCTTATTTATTCGATCAAGTATGAATGAAGAACTTAGGAAGGACTTATGTACTCATAACATAATTAAGATCAGAGATATGTTCCTTGATAAATCAATTTTGTTAACGCGATATTTTAATGAAAGAAATATTATGAATCAACGTTTTTTTGCATTGAAAAAGGCTGTTTCAAATTTTGAAAGCGATGTTTTTAATGATTGTTTGAAGAGGTGTTAGCTTTCTTTAAATATATCCTGTTTCGATAATAACGATTATGCATAAATTGATGAAAGCTATGCAGAAGTCGATGAGAATAAAGAGAGGGCTAAAACCATCTATGAAGTGTGAGATTTAGCTTTCTGAAAAAATAAATAAATCTACGCAATCGATTGCGTTTATACTGAAATAACGCCTGTTTTTTTAAAACATTTGCGAATGTTTTACGAATTATCGGTGTTACCATTGTTGTTTTTACTGGTTTTTTTGATTTTTGTAGAATAATTTCTTATGAAGCAGTAAGTCATTGTGACGACAATTGATGGATTCCGTTAAGACCAGCAAAATATATAAACTTATCCTCTATCCCGACAGTGAAAGTGGGGAAAAGCGGACACTGTTTTTGGAGGAAAAAAAAGACAGAATATTTCGCACGGTTCATTCAGATGATAAGATTTTATTGAAATTGAAATCCCCAAATATTCAAAAATAGACTTATTACCGCATGGACTTAGATCAGACAGATATTAAACTACTACGTTTACTTCAGGAGAACGGAGCGTTGAGCAATAAAGATCTCGCACTGAAGGTTAATAAGTCGCTTACCACTGTACATGAACGCGTGCATAGATTGAAAAAAAGTAATTACATCAAGAAAGTGGTCGCCATCTTAGATAGGCAAAAAATTGGAATAGGATTAATATCTTTCTCACAGGTATTCCTTGTTGAGCATAACGCAGAATCGCTCAAAAAATTTGAAGATAGTGTAGCGGAGTTTGCCGAAGTGATGGAGTGTTTTCAGATGTCGGGTTCCTATGATTTCCTCTTACGTGTAGTCACCCGGGATATGGAAGGCTATCATATGTTTTTAAGAAATAAACTGGCTGTACTGCCGAATGTAGATAAGGTACAGACCTTTTTCGTCCTGTCAGAAGCGAAATTCGAAACCGGTTACCCCATTTTATAGTCACCTTTTACAACGGTATACAAAAAGCGTCCTCGGTGGGGAACCTTGGACGCTTTGAACTAACCAATATAAACCTCAATCATTCAGTTTTGCAACGTGATTTTCTAATACAAATGTACAGGCCAGAAATTATATTTTTAAAGTAAATCTGAACTTCCGAATATTTTGCTATTACATCTCATTTGATCCTCATATTCCGATACTTATCCTTACTATAGCGTATTCTGCTGAAAATTATTCTTTTTATTATACATGGCCTGTCCATAGGGATTGCTATTATAAAATGCTGTTCTATAAAGCATTTACACTTGTGCCTATTGGGCAATCAACTAATCTACGGCGAACAGGTCGCTGTACACAAACAAATAACAGAATTGGCGTATGATTATGACGATGTAAGTAGAGAAAAGAGTAGCACGGTGGACCAGATCTTTAGTAAGAAGTCTAGTAATCTGCTATTAAAATGGTTATGGTTATTACTCGCGATTCCTGCTGGAGGTGCGGTTTATTGGTGTTGGAGGAAGTTTTTGTAGGACGTACACACTTTTACATGACAGAAAGAGCCTAACTAAAACTTTAGGCTCTTTCCTGTATGTAGCCTTATAGCAACCTTTTGAATAAAGCGATAGATAGGGCAACTTGCTCGTATTTACAGTTCTGAATGAAGACCTATCTTATTCCCCTCACTATCTAAAATTACCGCAATATATCCTACGGGACCAAATAACTGTTTATGGTCAATAATTTTTCCTCCGGCGGGCACGACTTTATCGAGGACAGTTTGTATACTTGGACTAGCATTAATGTAAACCACGGTTCCATTATCGGATGGCTTGTTTTTGTCGGATTTGGCTAATACCCCCGTCACTCTGCCCGATGTGGCTTGAACAATATTCGGGTTAAAGGGAAAAAAGACGCCCTCATCTTCACCATCACCTCGCTTGATCATCTCGATATCGAGGATTGTCTCATAAAACTTTTTCGCTCTATCAATATCTGATACAGGTATTTCAAACCAAGTTAGGACATTGGTCTGTTCATCAATCTTTTGTAGCTTTTGCATATTAAAATGTTTTATGCAAAAAAAGACATTTTAAGGATTATTAACCTGTGACTATAGTCACATAATCTGGTTATCGTGACATTCGACGTCTTCTAATACGACTTAATGTTTCTCTTTTGACGCCCAAGAATGAAGCTACTTGAGAAAGCGATACTCTTTTTAGAATTTCTGGCCTTTTATTTTCTAAATATTCTAAACGTTCCTGTGCGGAATAGAGTTGGAAGACTGTTAATAGTTCTTCTTGCTTAGTGGCATATAAACGGATACAACTCCTTCCTAAAGCTTCAACCTCCTGTGACTGTTTAGCAATCTCAAACAGCTTTTCTTTTGCAAAAAGAACTACTGTCATAGTTTCACAGGCGATAATATTAAATTTAGATTTTTCTCCAGACCCAAAACTTTGGATATTAGTAGCTATTTCATTCTCGAAGAAAAAACCGGTGTTTTTAATTTCTCCATCAATTTCATAATAGCTTTTACAATATCCGTCCACGATGTAAAACAATGAACTGCATACTTCTCCTTCTTTAAGAAGAAAGTCGTTCTTCTTAAGCTCTCTTTCTTCAAGTGCAGGTTGAAGCAATGCATAGCTTTCTTCTGAAAATGAAGTAAGCGAACGGAGGAAGTTTAAAAGATTTTTTTCTCCTAACATTGTAATATGGAAACTTTTTAAAGGGATAAACGTACAAAAATATAACCATTACGGATGTTAGATGCTGGTGATTTTCGCTGTGCTTTTTTTTGCCTCAAATTCAGATTATCTAAGATGATCCCTCTGGGAGCTCTCGATTGGGTGACTAAATCAGGACGGTCGACAGAAAGGAATGAAAGTCAATTGCACTAATACCAATTAAATTTTTTTTTCTAAAGTGGTAACCCTACTTTTGTAGCATATCAACCGTAGCGGCATACGTTCTGTAATAGCTGCTATAAGCTCATATTTTAATATATCAAAAAAATGTTCCAGATCGGGGCATAGGTAACTCATTAACATTACTCAAATAATCAATGAATAACTATTTCAAGCGTAAGTATGCAATACAATTTATATTTTTATTAAGCGCCTTAATTATTGTAGCCCGACTCTTTTATATGCAGATATTAGATAGATCATACTTAGTAGCTGCCAGAAACAATGTATTACGTACCGAAATGATCTATCCCGCGAGAGGCATGATTTACGACAGGAACGGTAGGCCTTTGGTGCAGAACAGGATCGTGTATGACCTGATGGTGACGCCAAGGGAAACATGCGAGATGGATACAACCTTATTTTGTGATCTCTTAGGGATTGATAGTAGTGGATATAAAAGTCGTTTTGAGAAAGCTAAAAGATATTCATCATATCGGGCATCACTTTTTGAGGGGCAATTATCCGCGCGCAACTATGCTGCTTTACAGGAACATCTTGATAAGTTCAAAGGATTTTATGTACAGCGAAGAACCATACGCAGCTATCCGGATAGTATAGCTCCCCAATTACTTGGATATATTAAAGAAGTAAATTCACGGGATATAGATCAATCAGACGGATTCTATCGACCTGGAGATTATATTGGAGCATCAGGTATCGAACGCACTTATGAGAAAGTACTACGGGGACAACGTGGCGTCAAGATGCAGGTAGTAGATGTATTCAATCGGCCGATGGGATCCTTTATGGATGGGATGTACGATACACTGTCTGTTAGTGGTGATGGCCTACAATGCACGATAGACCGGGATCTTCAAATTCTGGCCGAGCGTCTTATGAAGGGCAAGATGGGGTCAGTCGTGGCTATAGAACCATCAACCGGCGAAATATTAACTTTTGTAAGTGCACCTTCTTTTGATCCGAATAGGATGACCGGAAGGCACCGTGGGAATAATTATATGAAACTATTGAATGATCCTACGCACCCGCTGTTCGTACGCCCCATACAGGCCTATTATCCACCAGGATCTGCTTTTAAGATCGTGGCCGCACTCACTGCACAGCAGGCCGGGCTGATCGATAAGAATACCATTTTCTATTGTCCAGGCAGTTATAGATACGGTCCCGGAAAGGCCGTAATGGGATGTGAGCATGTTGATGGACCTACCGATCTGATAAAATCTATACAACGCTCTTGCAATACTTACTACGCCTATACCTATGCGCATATGATAGATCGTCGGGGGATGCCCGGATATAAGGCATATGACCTTTGGCGCGAAGGGCTGCAAAAATTTGGTATAGGGCAGAAGCTAGGAATTGACATTCCTGGAGAGAAGCCAGGATTAATACCTACTTCAGACTATTATACTGAACGCTATGGTAGTAATAAATGGCGATCGGGCTATAATATTTCCTTGTCGATTGGACAGGGTGAGCTGGGGATCACACCGCTACAGATGGCAAATATAATGGCCATTGTAGCAAATAGAGGCCATTATTACAGACCACATTTGATTAAGGCAATTGGCGAACAACAGACAATAGATCCCATATACCAAGAGAAGTTGAGTGCTGGCGTGGACGCAGAACACTATGAGCCCGTGATCGAAGGGATGAGTAGGGTCGTAAATGTGCCTGGAGGTACAGGATATCGATTGCGTATTGATGAGATAGAAATGTGCGGTAAAACGGGAACAGCCCAGAATCCCCATGGAAATTACCATGCTGTATTCTTTGCTTTTGCTCCACGTATCAACCCTAAAATAGCTATAGCTGTATTTGTTGAAAATGCCGGATATGGAGGTACCTGGGCAGGTCCGATTGCAAGTATGCTTGTCGAGAAATATATTAATGATACGATTACGCTACCAAAAGAAATACAAAATCGGATATACAATGCGGACTTTATTAGTGAGCAACTACAGTCTAATAGCTAAAGGGGCATGGGCCATGACGATGGTGATGGCGGCTCTCGGTACGCTGGCGAGCTATACGATCTCACGGTTACTAGAGCGAAAGAAAAAGTAGCTGTTTAAAGTTGAGACGGAAGGCTATTGACTTTGGAAAGCAGTCACCGACTGTGTCGGAGACTGCTTTGCTAGCCTAGAATGGCGTAGTAAAACTCCTTAGAAGAAATTAATGGGGGAATTTCCCCCATTAATTGTTATTGCGTTAAGTCCACTTGACTAGTTTTTTCCGATTAGTTTTTCCAACTCTTTTTCTAACGCTTCACCCCTTAAGTTCTTGGCAATAATCTTTCCTTCGGGATCGATAAGGTAGTTTTGTGGAATACCGGTGACACCATATTTTAATGCGGCTTCGTTGCTCCAATATTTTAGATCGGATACATTGGTCCAGCCACCTAAGCCGTCATCTGCGATCGCTTTTATCCAGTTGGCTTTAGCACTTTCACGGTCTAAAGAAACGCCGAATACGGTAAATCCTTTATCCTTATAGTTATTAAATGCCTGTACGACGTGTGGATTTTCTTTGCGGCATGGACCACACCAGCTGGCCCAAAAATCCAATAATACATATTTGCCACGGGTGGAGGAGAGAGAAACCATCTCGCCATCAGGGGTCGCTTGGGTAAAGTCTGGCGCGATGCTTCCGATCATGATTTCCAGTTGACCTTGTAACCTCTTTGCAAAGGCGATACCCTCCCGTGAATCCCGCTGTTCTTCTGGAAGCTTTTTATACATTTCCAATACTTTCATCATTTCTTCCCGTGAACTCCCGGCATAACGCTGTAGGGCATAGAAAAGCATCGGTGATGTAGGATTATCTTGAATATAGCGACCATAAACATCTTCCTTCAATTGTGTCTGCAGAGCTTTGACTTCTTCCTGAATGGCTTTCTTGTCGGACTCTGACAGGTTTTTATCCTGACTCTTGCGCATGAGGTCCATGGATTTTGCCTGATAGTTACTGGCTAAGGCGTTGAGTTTTTCAAATTCGGCATGGCTTTTTGAACCGCTGACTTTGACATTTGAAAATTTACCTTCACTCTCGAGCTTGATATTCCCGGGTTCTAGGAAAATGGACAACGTATTGTCTGGGTTGCTAATGCCTGCGCCAGGTCTGCCAGGAATGGCTTTAAATACGATAATACGCACCTGCACAGGTTGTGCGAGGTCAAATTCAAAGCTGTACTTGCCATTTTTTAGTGCTGAGCTGTCTAGAAACTGTTCGCCATCGTACTTATAGAATAAGTATAATTTGTCAAAATCTCCTGTTATTTTTTTGAATTGACCTGTAATTTTCACTTTCTTATTTTGGCCTAAGGCTAAAACTGGAAGGAGGCAGAGCAGGGATACCAATAATCGAATTGTTTTCATGTTCTTGTTGCTAAAATTATTTATATGTTCCATTTGTAAGACATTTCTTTAATCCGGCCAAAACCTTCATAAACCTTTTGGGAAGAAAGATCGAGGTTCCCATTGATCTGATCGATTTTGTAGGAGTAAACTTTTCCATTTTTTGTGCTTTCATTCCAAGTAGCGAAGTAAACGACCTGATTCCCATTTGGAAGAATATTGGCGAGATGAAAGCTTGGGAAGAAGAACTTCTGCAAAGCAACCGATGTGACTACTTCACCGGTAGGAGCTGTCCATAGTGGTTCGGCTACTTGATTGGTACTGAAATATTGTCGGTAAACTTTGTCGCGTGCTCCGTAAAGCAAATATTGACCGACGTAAGCCACGGCTAGACTATTAATATTTTGGATATCAGGGTTATGGCTGATGTCTAGTTTGCTGACTGGGATGGTGTTGTCTACGGCAGAGTTGAAATTCGCACGTAGCAGATAGTAGTTTTGGTTATTGTTTTTCATCACGAGGTATTCGTGAGCAAGGGCAGGTGTGCCGTTACCATACCCCCAATCAGCCATTACATAGTCTAAGTCAATATTGTCTAAGCTATATGGAGTACTGGGTTGGTTGCTAAAAGTCGTAAAGCTGATCGCACCACTGGTTAATTTCAGAAAGCGCTTGGCAGCACTGTCGAAAACAAGACCATCTAAAGCCGCTAGGTATTTTTTGGGTTGCCAAGGCGCCAATTGAATGCCGGCATTACCAATAGCTGGACTTAAGGTGGTATTATTACGGTTGCTCGTAGTTACTGCAAAATTGATGTTGTGTAGACTGTTATCATGGAGTGCAAATTCTTTGCTGCCGTTTGTGGTATAGCCTATCAAATTCCGATTTTTTGGAATCGTCCAAAACAGTTTGTTAAAAGGATAACTGATTTCGAAATTTGATTTGTTGATACCTACCAAATCATGCTTGGAAGCTACTATTAAATCACCGCCACGAGTCAGGTTGGAGGTAGGATGTAAGATGGTTACCGGGCTGCCCAATAGGGGACTGCCATTAGAGTTTTTTATAAGATCAATAAATAAGCGTTCTTTAACGATATTGTTTTTGACTCGACTGTCCACGATGAGTCCCACATCACTGTTGCCTTCGCGCTCATACAGTACCATCCACCCGTCAGAAATGGTCTCATTTATTGTTACCGCAAATTTTTGATATGTTTCTGTCTGGTTTTTTAAATCTCTGACGGTAAGCTTGACGACCCAGTTGCCGGCAGGCTTTAGCATTGCGGCCTTCAGACCGATGGTATGCCCAAGGGTATCGACGGTATAGATATTGGTGCTTGCAAAGTTTTGATAGATGGACCAGGTTAGTGATACCTTGTCTGCCAGCGTGCTGCTGTTATCCAATAATGTACCGTTATAGTATATTTTCGGAACAATGTGCAGGGTGTCCGTACGATCGATAGCGTACTCCGCAAGGATATTGCTCTGCGAGGTGTCGATACGGATCTGATCCAGTATGGTATAATCGTAATTGCCTTTGTCTTTGTAACAACCTATAATAAGGAAGAGAAGGCAGATAGGGATGATGTGTTTGATAATCAGTTTCATGTTTTTCGTGATTTAAGGGAATACCACAGGGAGATTGTTCTCATCAAGCAGGGCTCCGTTTTCCTGATTGTGAACCTCCAGTGCTATCTTGCATTCTTTAATGTAATTGGCCATTTCGGATGTACTGATCCCGTATGGGTCAGCTTCGGTAGCACTATTTGAAATGACATAGATCGTAAAATAGGTAAGGCCCATGACCTGCATGATAAACTTGTATTTGACATCGCTATAGCTGCCGAAATAATAGTTGAGCGGACGGTAATACAAGGGAGCACTGTCCCAGTTGTCCGGTTTGGAGATATTGTTCCGAAGCGATACTTTTAAACTTGACATTTCCTTACTACCCCCGAGGAGATCTGTGGTAGACTTCAGTTTGAAAGTGATATGTCCAGGCGTTTCTTTAAATAGATCTTCACGTTTAGGCCTATCGATGTAGATTGCACTGCGCAATTCAACCTGTCCGGCTTTGAGAACATATTTCGGAAAGTGGTAATCGACGGCTTGGATATCGCCTTCGACAGCTTCAAGTTCAAAGGTAATATCCCGATCCAAAGGATATCCGGTCAGCCTCGCATTAAAGATGATAGAGTCTACTTCCGTAAGGCTATACGCATAGTTATAGGTTAGACTATCCTGGATGGACGAACTTGTGCCAAACCAAATCTGTAAAGCAGTATCATTTGGATCGAAAAATAGAGGCTCATTCTCTTTACAGCTTGTAAAGGATAGAAGTAAACCAAAGAGTAAGTAATCTATTTTTTTCATAAAGTTTATTTATTAGGTTCACGGTTGGCACTGGTGGATTCGCTTACAGGGATAGAAAAGGTGTAGCTTTTGGTCGAGACCATATTCACATCTGTACCATAGATCGTAGCTTGGTTATTTCGCTTATAATAATGGAAAAGCTGGCCTTCGCCGATAAATTCTCTCCGGAACTCGGAGGTCAGTTCTGATCTGAAATCTACAGGTATAGCAGTAAGTTGCGTCAGACCACGTGCTTTACGTTGCGCATTGAAGGCCGGTAGGGCGTCGAGTCCTTGTCTCCATTGTGCTTCAGCCAAGATGAGGTACATCTCAGATAGCTTGATCAAAGGCATCTTATTTTGATAATAGGAAGGATTACTGATTTTGTTGGTCAAATCGGTGCTTAACGCCATGTACTTGGTCAGGTAGTAATTTTCATTGGATGTTGAAAGCGTACCTTGTGCAAATAGCGTTTCTCTGTAGTCCAATGGATCGTCATTGAGATAGTACTTTTTGGTCGTTAGGTCCAATGAAAATTGATTTTCGCCCTCCTGGGATAGAAAGTTTACACTTTTTTGAGTGAGATTATTGATCTGTAAGCCGAAAATCTGTTCTATAGCGCCACTTTTGTCTAAGCGGTCAATAAAATCCTGTTGACTGGCAAATGTAAATTTGTGGGAATTAATTACTTCCTGAGCTGATTTGATCGCTAGGTCAAGCTGGCCCGAGTATAGATAAATTCGTGCGAATAAAGCTTCAATAGCGTAATAATTCAAGTGAAGCTGTCTGTTTATCAGATAGCCGTTGTCATTCATTTCTGTGATGATTTCGCCGGTGAATATAGGATCATTGCGAAGTAGTTCCTTTGCAGTCTTTAGATCTGTCAATATTTGTGCTAATACATTCTGTACCTGATCCTGTTTGGTTTGTTTGGCACTATATTCTGTGATGTAAGGAATAGCAGGTTGAGTGGGATTGACAGCGTAGCTTACACCAAAGCACCGTAGGAGTTCAAAGTGTAGGAATGCACGTAAGGCTAAAGCTTCCCCTTTTATTATTGAATGGTTTTTGCCCGTAAATGGTATGCCGTCATCAATTTTTGACAATAGATGGTTGGTGTTGCTGATCGCATTGTATAACGAGCTCCATACTTTTTCTATTCTATTTTCTAATAGTGTACCGTTGTAGTTATAAGCGTGGTCGTCATTGTAGGAGGAAGGGTAGTTTTTCCATTCCTGAGCGAGTACGCCCATCATGCCATAGGTCATTTCCTTGCCGTATAGGCCATCTTCGCCCAGTATGGTATAGATACCTGCCAGAGCTTCTTTAAAACCCGATTCGGTTTTGAAAAGTTCAGACGATTTTACCTGTGAACTGGGTTGTACATCCAACCATTTGTTGCATGAAGTATACAGGGTTAGAATGCATAGTAGCGAAAGCGTAAATGTTAACTTATTCATAGTCTAAAATGTCGTTTGTAAAGTGAAAGAAAATGAGCGAGCAAACGGATAGTCGGTACCACGTTCTGTCCTAACGGTGGATAACACAAATGCTTCGGACATATATAGTCCAAGTTTGAGGTTCTTTAGGTGGTATCTAGATAGATTTTTCCATTTAAAGTCGTAATAAGCATTTACAGATGATAGTGTCAAATCTGACTTCTTTTGGAGAAAACGTGTTGTGGGACGCGTGGTCGTTGGAGTGCTCGTTATCTTTTTGAAATAGGCCATGTCCCCAATATTTTGCCAGGTATCGTGAAGTACCCGCGTATCCACATTATAGGCGATATTAACATTCTCGACACGATTCACCAATGTGCTATTGTAGTAATCGGCGCCCAAAGTATATCGAAATGAGGTGCTCAACCCCCAACCTTTGTATTCCATGTTGAAACCAAAATTTCCTCTCAATTTAGGGTCGGTCACGCCCACGACAACCTGGTCGTCAGGATTCCAGACATAAGTGCTACTACCATCTTTAGAGAGGTACAGCTCGCGACCCGTTACTGGATCGATACCTAAAGAGGGAACTGCCCATATCGCATTGATGGATTGGCCTTCCTCGTAGCGTATTTTAGGAATATTTAAAGAAGATTGATTGTCATCTTCGTCTCGTTCTTTATTGACCTGCTTAAGTGCATCGGCAATCTCAATAAGTTTGTTGGTATTGCGGGCCAATGAAGTAAATATGGAAAAGTAGGATTGTTGCTGTGGATTTGAATACAGCTGATAGTTTAGGTTTGCCTCTAATCCTTTGTTTTGTGAGCGTCCCAAATTCTCTTTGAAGGAGTAAAAACCCGTAGAAGGGGGTAATGTAAAATCAATTAATAGATTGTAGGTGTTACTTATGTAGTAATCGAATCTCGCATTCAGCTTATCAAATAAACGGATATCGGTTCCTAGATTGTAGTCCATGGTTTCCTGCCATTTTAATCCATTGTTCGCTAGAGCATAGAGGTATGCCCCGGATATATTATCATAGGTGCTACTGTTAAAAAACTTGTAGGTAGTCATAGCCTGGTAAGGATCAAAGTTCTGATTTCCAGAGGTACCTACTGAACCTCGGAATTTCCATTGGTTGATAATGTTGTTTTCTTTTAAAAATGTTTCATGATGCATGTTCCAGCCTAATCCTAACGACCAGAATGTACCCCAGCGGTTGTCAGATCCAAATACCGAAGAAGCGTTGCTACGGATACTTAGGTCGGCCAAATAGCGGTTGTCGTAGGAGTAATTAGCGAACCCCACTAAACCCAATTCTCTTTTGATGGATTCACCTCCGGAAGGTACTCCATTATCTTCATATTGCTTTGCAAATGTGATGTAGTCTACTCGGTTGTTGAGAAACCCCCATGCTGTCATACCATGTGTTTGATCTCGGAAGGAAGCTACGTTTCCACCTGCATTGACAAAGAACAGGTGTTTGCCTATTTTTTTTGACCAATTACCGAAAAGATCTGCACTAAGGCTATTGCTCTCGCCATCACTCATGGTGTAGGAGCCACGCTTATAGAAGTTCTCACCCTGCCAAAGTGCAAAAGAGGTATGGTCTCCGGGCAGGAAGCGCTCTGCAGAATTACCATTGAAGGTATACCCTAGACGTGCGGTCCATTTTAGGCTAGGTGTACTCTGCCATTCGATGTAGAAATTTTCTGTTATTTCCTGGTATTTGGATAGATTTTTGGTCTGCAGGCTGGCATTGTAGAGTGGATTGAAATAGTAGGTAGTAGTAGCAGAACTAGAGCTATTATTCTTATATGTACCTAAGAGTTTAACAAGATTGCCATATTCGTCATAAGGCGAATAATAGGGGTTGAGGGCACTGTATTCCGAAAACTGGCCAAAGGGAGAATTGTTTGACTGATTGAAAGTGATGTTTAAAATATTACGAAAATTGACCTTTCCTGCTCGATAGGATAGGTTGATGGAACCACCTGTATTTGCACGGTTTGAGCCTTTCATCACACCAGCTACGTTATTATGAGTCACATCGACGCCATAACGTAAGGACGAAGTGCCACCTTCCAAAAGTAAGGTGTGCTTGTTGCCAACTCCAGTGCGTAAGGGCTGGGATAGCCAATAGGTATCCACACCACGTTCTATGTTTTTTAAAATCTCATTGTATTGCTCATTATGAAACTGTTGGTAAAGAGGTTGCGATGATGTGTAACGACCGGCATTTTGTTCGATCTGCAATTTTTCTCTAGCGTTTGCCAAATGATAAGAACTCAGATCGGGCGCTTCGATGTTAAGATTCCCATTATACGAAATACGCATCTGTCCCTCGGCAGGAATAAGAGTTTCTACAATGACCACTCCATTGGCCGCTTTGGAACCATAGATAGCTTTGGCAGCAGCGTCTTTGAGCAGCGTGATAGAGGCTACTCTATTCATATCAAGGTCAAATATTTTTTGGAGGCTAGCCTCAAAGCCATCTAAGATAAATAACGGTTGGTTGGGATTGCCGGCGTAGTCTCCCCGTACATCGCCAAGTCCGGCTTGACCTCTCAATTGAATGTCCGGTAACATATTGGGATTTGACCCTAAGGATAGATTTTCTGTAAGGACAAAAGACGGATCTAGGTTCTGTAAACTTTGAAGAACGTTTTTGTTACCTACACGAAGTAATTCTTCTTTACTGAATGTGGTAGAGCTCCCGGTAAAGCTT
The DNA here is from genome assembly GCF_017908035.1 of Sphingobacterium tabacisoli. Lineage (GTDB taxonomy): Bacteria > Bacteroidota > Bacteroidia > Sphingobacteriales > Sphingobacteriaceae > Sphingobacterium > Sphingobacterium tabacisoli. Next base: position 142,528 of record NZ_JAEQMU010000001.1, read on the forward strand.
TCTTTGGAACGGTTACCGTATCCGGTCACAACAACTTCTTCAATTTCATCGACCAATTCTTCCAGTACAATAATAAGGGGCATGGTAATGCGTTGGTGCAGGACGATTTCTACTGTCTTGTAACCTACGTTTTTAACAATTAGTGTTTCATTTTCTGTATCAGGTGAGAGAATGAACTCACCGGTATTACTTGTGGTTGCAGTAACCTTACTCTTACCTTTGATACTTATACTGACATTGGCAATAGGCTTCTTCTCCGCATTGACTACTTTTCCGATTACCTTGGGTGTAGACTTAACCTGTGTCATTTGCACCTGCGCAAGAAGGGGCATAGGTACTGCAAGACCTAGGCTAAGTGCTAATGCAAGCAAGCCACCATTACACGTTAACTTGTTGTTCATAATTTTGTTAGGAATTATTAAATGTTAGTTAATTCAATGAATTGCTCTCTGAATGAGACATAGAGATCCCCGTCGAGCCTAACTTTATTTAGGGTCGATCATACTATGTAATGAGAAAGCTTAATTAAAACAGACTTTTATGATACTATCTTTTACAGTATAGGAAAACAACATCTTTTGAGACATATCATGGAGCAGGTCATTGATCGATATTTTTTCAAATCGTGCCGTATAGGTTTTGGAAGATGTTCCTGTGCTACAGGGTTCAAGTATGATTCCGTAATTTTTACGTAATCTGTAGGCTATTTCGGCTAGGGTAGCTTCGTGTAAATCAATATTGAGTACGAGCTGATTAGAATCTATCTTGTGCCTCAGTTGACTTAACAAGACTTCGTTGACCATAAAATTACCCAGTTTGGTTGCCTTGACTGTTTTTGTTCCTCTTTTTTGAGCAGAAGTATCGAGTGCTGCTACTGTCTGATTTGATTTGTGGATCTTTGTCGGTTTTTTTTCATGCTGCTTAAAGTTTTTAGGGTTAGTGACAACAGGAGCAGTGTCCGATAAGGATAAGTGGGCAGGGGAGCTATCTGATGATACACCACTATGACGTACAATAGCGGAGCTGCTTTCGACCACTGGTGATTGACTTATACTAAAAAAATAGAACCCTAGAGCGATTAAAACCACTGCTGCCGTTGCTGCTTTCCACAACTGCATAGGCATTGACTTCTTAATGGCCACAATAGGCGCTTCTTGTCTTTGATAGTAATGTGAATCCCATCTTTCCTCTAAAAACAAATCAAATTCGGTTCGGTTGTTTGGATCCAACAACCAAGCTTCGACGATTTTCACCTCCTCCACAGAGCATTGCTTTTCGAAGTACCTATTTAAAATGTCTTTGTTCACTTTTTGCTGTTTATCGTATACTATACAGATGAAAAAGGTTTTACACCTAAGTTAATTTAAAAAAAAATAAAAATACATATACTGAACCCCAAACTCTTTAATATCCGCTTTACCAAAGAAGATGAATTGTTGATGTGGTTCTCTACGGTGCTTTTAGTAATTTCAAGTTCTTTTGCTATTTCACTATTACTATATCCCTGAAGCCGACTCATTTCGAAAACCTTTCTTCTTTTTTCAGGCAATTGCAAAAGTATCTTTTGTAAGACCTCTTCTAGTTCGGTGGACTGTAATTCTTCGCTGGAATAGGATTGTGCTACAGTATGGGCTGTGTATGTCTGCGCTGTAATATTTCGTTGGATTTTATTATAAATATCATTTTTGGCAATGGTAATAATATAGTTTTTGAAAGAAGCCTCGGTATCTATTCTGTCTCTTGCTTCCCAAAGTTTAAGAAAGCTCTGTTGTACAACATCTTCGATATCCGCAGAAGGAATGTTCATGCGTGCTAGAAATGAAGTGAGAATAGGAGAGTAATGTTTGTATATCGCTATGAAAGCTTCCTCATTACCCAATTTTAGCTGAGTAACTAGTTTCTTCTCAATGTTCGGATACACAGGCATCAATAGCTATGGTTTAGGGTAAATATCTTAAAGACTACAAAGTTAGTAGAATTTATTCTGTTTTGTATTGATCTATTATGTTTTTTTTAAAAACGATAATTGATTAGTTAGTTCCCACAATTGTAGTAAAATATTTTACGAGATACAAACTTTGATTTTTTTTCATCAAATGAGTAGAATGGTGATAGGGTGTTCCTGAGGATCTCAAATCCACTTTTTGGAATGTTGGATGATACGATGATAGCTTTTTCTACGATTGTTGGCTATTAATTGTCGAAAAAAAATATATTTGTAACCTAGGGTACAACAGATTTAAAAATTTTGGATAGATGACAAAATTAGATTTAGGTGTTGAACGAGTTCATATTGATGGTCTAAAACGTAGTGATCCTGCTGTATTTAAAGCGGTATATGATTTCTATTGGGCTCGGTTGTATATCTCAGCATTTAATCTATTGCGGGACAAAGAACAGGCCGAAGATGTCGTCCAGGAAGTATTTAGTTATTTATGGAATAATGCCCCTACGCTTGAAATTAAAAATCTTACAGCTTGGTTGTTTACATCGGTACGCTACCAGGTTTTTAATGTTATACGTTCGGGTAAGGTTAGGAATAAGTTTGAAAACCTACATGTAATTGAAGAGTTCTCTTCCAACATTGCAGAAATTAAACTTGACAGGGAGGATATTCAACGCCGTTTGATGGCGAGTCTGGATGAATTGCCCCCTCGTTGTAAAGAGATTTTTCTGTTAAGTCGTTTCGAATATCTAAGTTATAAAGAGATAGCCGAACGACTGGAATTGTCTGAAAAAACCATAGAGAATCAGATTGGAATCGCATTGAAAAAGTTACGAATCTCCCTTCGCGACCTGGCTTTTCTGCTACCTTTACTCTTTCTTAGATAATCTACCGCCTTTTATTGGCTCTTCATCCTGTTTTTATGATTTTTTAACAAAAAAGTAATTCTACTTTGGGGGTAACTCTGTGTCTGCGTTACTTACATATAGATAGCATGTGGGACATCATATGTAATTTACTAACCCAGAAATCCAAAATGGACAAAAAAACGTTAGATAATCTAATTGATAAATGGAGTAATAATTCTATTACTATAGAAGAAAAGGAAATTTTGATGAATTATTACAATTCATATCAGTTTTCAACAGAGTGGGATAACACTGTGATGGGAAATCCTGATGAAATAGGAGATCGTCTATTCAAAAAAATGGATATTGGAACTCCGTTAGCCACTCCAACTAAAAATGCAAGTTTTTGGAAACCATTATATCGTGTTGCGGCGGCGGCTATCCTCTTCTTTTGTCTCTCTTGGGTTGTATATACCGCTTTTTTCGAGGCTCCAACATACCTTATTGTAGAAACGGGTAAGGAGACGAAGGATGTGGTGCTACCAGATGGTACCAAAGTGACGATGAACGTGAATAGTAAATTGTCTTATCCTAAAAGGTTTGAAAACCATCGCCGCGATGTCATATTTGAAGGGGAGGGATTTTTTGAAGTAAAGTCGGATTCAATGCACCCTTTTGTAGTAGCTACACCACAGATGAAAGTACGGGTGCTGGGAACAGCGTTTAACCTCAAGGCATACGCGGATGATCCTCTGGTAGAAACTTCCCTTCTGCATGGAAAGGTGGAAGTATTGTCTAAAGATGAAAAATATACCTATTCTACTTTGGAGCCTCTTGAAAAGTTTGTTTTTGAAAAAGTGTCCGTCGATAAGGCCGGTTTAACGGAAGTAAAGCCACAGATGGAAGTGTTGCCTGTGCAATTTATTGACCAGGCTAATACGGCTCCGGTCGATGTCGCCTGGAAAGAAGGCAAATTCGCCTTTATCTCGACGACATTTACTGATGTAGCGCGCGAGATAAAGCGTCGGTATGGCGTCGAGCTTGTCTTTTTAAACAAAGAAGTGGCAGCGTATAAGTATTCAGCATCTTTTGAGCAAGAGTCTGTTGAAGAAATACTCCATGCACTTAATCTGGTAAAATCATTTTCGTACAGAAAGGAGGGAGATAGAATTGTAATTTACTAACTGTTATAAAAACAAGTGCACAAAATACGTTTAGAACGATCTTGCGCACTGCGGTTTTAATCGTCAAGGGGTTAGTGTAGATTGGCGTCCGACTACCTCTTTATTGATCAACTATTAAATCCATGCTAAATTTATGAATATTTTTTTAAAGCAGAAGTGCTTTGAGCGACCTTTTGCTTGTCTTCAAGTCGTATTATATATGAAACTAACAGTATTGTTGGTGTGTATTGGGATACTTAGCGCAAGCGCAGGAGCTTATTCCCAAAATAAAGTTTCCGTAAGTTATCGAAACACATCATTGTCTGCTTTTCTGCAGGATATGGAACAAAAGTCAAATGTACGTTTTGTGTACAGTGATGATATATTGAAGCAGAATCTTCAGATTTCAATACAGGCGAATAATGCGGAGGTAGTTGAGGTGTTGAAAAACGCTTTCGCCGGTAAGGGTATCTCCGTGTCAAAAGTGAATAACACACTCTATGCTATTTACAAAAACGAAACAGCAGATGAAAGCGAAGGACAGGACAAAGAAGTCAATGGACGGGTAGTAGATCCTGATGGAAGAGCATTACCTAAAGTTACTTTTTGGGTTGTAGGGACCCGTTTTGGAGGTACTACCAATGAAAACGGAAGTTTTCGCATTGTCCCACCGGAGGGAGGAAAGGAGATCGAGTTTAGGTATGTCGGCTATGTGACGCGTAAGGTCGCTATAGGTGATGGCCGTATGGGAGATATCGTATTGCAAAAACAAGATAACACCATCGAAGAAGTGCTTGTAAATACGGGGATGTATGAGCGTAAAGCGGGTACATTTACCGGTAGTGCTTCGACTTTTACGCAAAAGCAGATCAAAGAGGTTTCTAATCAGAATGTGCTTTCGGCACTGGCTATTTTAGACCCATCCTTTCAGATGCTGACCAATAACGATTTTGGATCCAACCCGAATATGATCCCTGATATTCAGTTACGTGGCCAGACAGGCTTTTCAGAGGATTTAAGAACTGAATACAGCAACGTCGCGAATCAGCCGCTTTTTGTCGTGGATGGATTCGAATCCACCATTGAACGTGTTTTCGATCTAAATATTAACTTCATCAAGAGTGTCACCATCTTAAAGGATGCCGCCGCAAAAGCTATGTGGGGAGCCAAAGCAGGGAATGGGGTAATCGTGATAGAGACATTACGTCCTCAGGCAGGGCAAATGCGTATTTCCTACAATGCGAGTGCAAATATTCAGGCACCAGACTTAACCAGTTATCATATGACCAATAGTCTGGAAAAGGTTCAGGCAGAGGTGCTGTCCGGAAAATACACTTCATCTAATCCGGAGACTCAGGCTGCATTAACCAAAGTACATGCGCAAAACCTGAAAGCGGCGTTGGATGGTGTAGATACCTATTGGTTATCTCAGCCCCTGCAGGTAGGCGTTGGACAGCGCCATACCTTGACCTTTGATGGTGGTGAAGAAAATTTTCAGTATTCGGTCAATGTAGGCTATAATAATACTAAAGGCGTAATGAAAGGGTCCGATCGGAATATGTATAACGGACAGTCGGTATTGGTCTATCGTAAAGGGAAGATTTCGGCAACCAATAACTTTTCAATTGACCGCAATTTCTCTTTTAACAGCCCCTATGGAACCTTCCGTGATTTTGCCAAGATGAATCCCTACTGGCGCATTCATGACGAGAATGGTAATTTTATGAAGTCTTATACCATAGGTACAGGGGCATCCAGTATTGTGGTGGGAAATCCACTGTATAACGGCAACCTTAATTCGAAAGACGGTTCCAACTATACGGCGATCACGGAGAATTTTCAGATTGACTACCGTCATAGTAATAATTTGCGGTTTAATGTGCGCTTGGGTTATAACCAGCAGAATACAGCCACAGAGTTCTTCAGATCAGCACTACATACCGATTACCTCAATGTATCTCCCGTAAATCCTGAGTATTTAAATCGGGGTGTCTACCGGTTGAATAATGGATTTCAAAAGGCTTATACGGTAGACTTAAGTACCGCTTACAATAAAGTAATTGGTAAACATGAGTTTTACTTTAATGGTATCTTGACGGCCAACGAAAACCAGAATGAAGCGACGGGTATGACGATGGTTGGATTCCCTAATGATGATCTCAATGCAATTTCTATGGGTAAGCAGTACCAGGAAGGTACGAAAGCTGTCGGGACTGAAAATACAGTACGTATAGCAGCTGCTACGGCTGCGCTTAACTATGTATTTGACCGCAAATATCTAGTTGATGCCTCTTTCCGTAGAAATGCATCGTCACAGTATGGTCGGAATGCAAAGTGGGGTAATTTCTGGTCGTTGGGCGCGGGATGGAACCTACATGAGGAAAAATTTGTTAAAAATCTGAAATGGATTGACCTATTCCGCCTCACAGCCAATACCGGGGTAACCGGTACACCGCCTGGACAGAACGCTTATCAGGCACTGGCGACTTACAATTACATTTTGGATAGAACCTACAATGGCGATATGGGCTTGGAGCTAATGGCATTGGCCAATCCGGATCTGCAATGGCAGAAAGTAGCTGAAACCAACTACCGTGTGGAGCTTGGTTTTTTAAACCGCTTCAATGCCAGTTTCGATTATTATATTAAAAATACCAACAACCTATTGCTGAGTATGGAGATCGCTCCATCTTTAGGCTTTAATAACTACGCGGAAAACATTGGTGATGTACAAAATAAAGGATTCCAGGCTACTTTAAATTATAGAATGATAAAGGATGCAGGAAGAGGTTTAAATGTCAATGTTTTTGGAAATGTGGCGCGCAATACGAATAAGATACGCAGTATTTCGAGTTCATTGGAAGCATTAAACAATCTGAACAGCGACAAATTTGACGAGAGTGGAAATATTATCGCCGATAAAAGCCAGCGGCAGAGACCGGCACGACGCTATGAGGTAGGCCGCTCGATGTCTGCTATATGGGCAGTCCAATCTTTGGGAATTGATCCAAGTAATGGGCAGGAGATTTTCTTGAAGCGTGATGGTACAATGACCTATGAATGGGCGGCAGAAGACCAGGAGGTGTTGGGGGATACACAGCCGTTGTACAATGGCACCTTTGGAGCGAATGTGCAGTACAAAGATTTAAGTGTCAATTTTGCCTTCACTTACCGTTGGGGTGGACAGATGTACAACTCTTCGTTAGTCAGCTTGGTCGATGATGCCGATTTCAACTATAATGTTGATATCCGTGCGCTAGAGCAACGCTGGAAGCAACCCGGTGATGTGTCTTTGTTTAAAGGTATTGCACAGATAAACTCTACGGCGACAAAGCCCACATCGCGTTTCGTGCAGAATTACAACGAACTTATATTTTCGTCTGTAAGTTTATCCTACAACTTTACCCGTATGAATTTTGTGCAGCGCTCGCCCTTCAAAAGTTTGATGGCAACCTGTAATCTCAACGATATCGGAAGATTGAGTACGGTACGTATTGAGCGCGGACTGGATTATCCGTATGCACGTACAATATCTTTTACGTTAGGCGCTAGTTTTTAATAATATAATTAGGAGAATATGGAAGCATATAAAAAATATATACATGTAGGACTTTTTGTACTGACGCTGGTTTTCTCTTCTTGCGAGAAATGGTTAGATGTACCTCCACAGACCCAGATTGAAGCGGACAAGGTTTTTGAAAAAGAATCTGGTTTTCAGGATGCATTGACCGGGGTCTATGTCAAGATGACAAGTCAAAGCTTATACGGTAGGGAGTTGACATTTGGTCTAGTAGATGGCTTAGGTGGGCAATTCTACGGATTAGGATCTGCCAATCAGTACTATTCTACCATAAACTATGACTATGATGAGGCAAATTTTATAGCTAAATCAGAAGCGGTCTTCAAAGACAGTTACAATATTATAGCGAATATCAATCTGTTGATTCAGAACCTCAATGAAAAGGGAAGTGGTTTGTTTACGGGGGTGAATTATCATACAATACGTGGTGAGGCCTATGGTCTGCGGGCACTGTTGCATTTTGATCTGGTACGTTTGTACGGTTCTTCTATAGCTTCAAAAGGAGAGACAGCCTTGGCCATACCCTATATGGAGGCTGTAGGTACACTGCCCAAAGAACGCCTGACCACGCGTGCTTTATTAAATAAAGTGATCGCGGATCTGGAAGTTGCCGAACAAGAACTAGCTACATACGATCCGATCGTGCCGGCCCATTCGGCCAACGCAACCACTTACCTTCGTGACCGCAATCTAAAGCTTAATTATTATGCCGTAAAAGCTTTGCAGGCTAGGGTATACCTTTACGCTGGCGACAAAGCGAAAGCGCTCGTGGCCGCAAGAGCAGTTATAGAAAGTAATGTATTCGACTGGACCCCTTCATCACAAATTGCAACAACGGTGGAAGGTCAGAAAAATAGGGTGTTTACACAGGAGCTTATCTTTAGCCTATACATTAATGGTATGTCTGCTATTACAAGCCCGTTTTATGATGAGGAGGTGTCTGGAAATCTACTTTCAAGATCAGGAACGGATTATGTAGCACTGTTTGATGATAAGTTTGACTATCGTTTCGAGTACTTAACCACGCCGGCAGAAAAATTATGGGACATACGATACTCTACCAAATTCGTACAACCCACTTCGTCCCAGGCGGCATTTATGAATAGAATGCCCATGATCAGGAAATCTGAATTGTACTACATAGCGGCAGAATGTCTTGCTGAAACTGACCCTGCCGGAGCAATCGCTTATGTTAATGAAGTACGTGCTCATCGAAATACAGCTGCATTGTCATCCTTACTAAATACCACGCAAGTGGAACAGGAGATTAAGAGAGAGTACCGTAAAGAACTGATCGGAGAGGGGCAATTGTTTTTTTACTACAAACGTAAAAATGCAAGTCAGATCGACGGAAAGTTTGTCACGGTAAATGATGACATGTATGTATTGCCACTGCCGGACAAGGAAATATCTTTTGGACAATAATCAGAAAGGAATAGTAAGATGAATTTAGTATATAAAGTAATTACAGGAACATTATTAACTGTAGGCATCAGTGTTTTGTCAAGCTGTGAGAAGGATATTGATGGGTATGTGCAGGACGCTCGGGTATATTTCTTTGAGCGATCCAATGATTTGAACCAAACACGTATATCGAACCGCTCGTTTACCTTTCTGACAGTGCCTGAACAACAGATGAAAGACACCTTGTATATTAAGGTGAAGACCATGGGGGAGGTTTCGGCTGTGGATCGCTATCCTATTGCAAAAACAGTAGCGGAAGGGAGCACCGCGACAGAAGGGATAGACTATGAGTTTATTCCGGGGTTGGTCGCCGCCAATCAGATTGAGGGCAATGTAGCAGTAGTGCTGCATCGGACAGCTAGGCTGAAGAATGAAACGGTTTTGCTCAACTTGGCAATTGGTGAATCGGCAGATTTTAAGGGTGGTGTGACTGAGGATGGGACTTTCACTTTGCGCTGGTCAGACCGCTTGGTGCAGCCGGATACCTGGCCATTTTACTTTGGTACATATAGTGATGTAAAGTATCAGTTTATTATTGATCACCTAGGTATTGCCGATTATCCTCATCAATTGAGTCCACGTATTGAGGCGCAGCCAGGTGAGTACTCCATAGCCGATCTGCAGGATATGGCCAGCAGACTACGCATCATACTGAGAGAGGAGAATGCGGCAAATGAAGGTAAACCGGGATATCCGCTGCGGGATGAGAATGGAGCTTTGGTTGTATTTTAAAATAGAATAGAAACATGAAAGGAATAATATATCTAGCGATTGCTCTATTTTTTACAACTTTTCTGGGTTGTAAAAAAGACATCGGAAATTACGAATATACCGATACACCTGTGGTTCAGATTGATACAACAGGATTGGGGAATACCTATCGTTTGTTGCGTTTGACACCGCTAAAAATAGCACCTGGCATTCGTTTACCTGAGGGGCATCAGGGAACTTATAAGTGGTTGATCTATAAAAAGCAAACATCCAATAATGCATCTACTTCCTCAAAGGAAATTTCGGACAAGGCGGTGTTGGACGTCGTGATTGCAGAGCCTGTAGGCGAATATGTGACGGAACTTATTGTGACTGACGCAACGACGGGTATTACATCGAATGTGACTTTTAATGTTAGCGTAACGGCAAATATGGAGTTTGGAATGATGATACTTTATCAAGGTGCGCATGGAGGAGATATCGACTTTATCCGTACGCCAGCACTGTCATCAACAATCAGTGGAAACAGCCATATTAAAAATATGTACAGTCTGACAATGGGGAAACCCATTTCTGGACAGGCCAAATTTATCTGGAGTGCGTTTCAGGCTTATCAGATTACGAATTGGATTACGGTGGGAAGTGACAATTATATAGCACGATTTAAAGGTGATGATTTTACGTTTATCCGAGATCAGGAAGATATGTACCGTCGCCCGGAAACGGTGATTAATCCGCAGGCTTATGTGTTTAATACGAGTTCACTACATGTACTGATCAATGGTAAAAAATTGCACGCTACTGGTAATGGATTTTATGAAAGTGATATCAAGTTTCCAGGACCCGCAGATGGGGATTATGAACTTGCACCTTACCTGGTAGCGAGGCATGCTTCCAGTTACTCTTCTATAGCATACGACCAAAAAAACAGTCGGTTTGTGCGTTATTATCTGTCGACCAATATGATTGACAATTTTGCTGCTCCAGCTGCAGGACAAGCCTTCGACTTACGAAATGTCGGTAAAGATATGCTCTATATGACAAACGGCGCATCAAACTATACCTATGCCTTTTTCAAGGACAAAACGGGGGCCGGACGTTGGTTATATGTGGTTGATTTTACCAAAACCAGCGATGCAGGGAATTTAGCGGTAGGTGCATACGATATGACAGACCTTCCTGATGCAACTCAAGCGAAGTTGTTTCAAGTCAGTGGATTTGGTGGGTATACCTATTATGCCACGACGGACAAAATTTATAATTACGCTTATCGTAGTTCTAATACCGCGAGTGTGGCCTTCCAAATGCCTGCTGGAGAGGAGATCACCTGCATGCGATATTACAAACCTGTACCCAACATCAGCGTAGCTGACAAGGAAGAGCGCGTCTTGTACGTAGCCACATGGAATGGAACCCGCGCTAAAGTCTACGAATTAGCAATCAATGAGACATCAGGTGTTGTCAACCAGACTCCTTTGAATGTATTTGAAGTAACGGGAAAAGTCGTAGATATGGCAGCGAGAGCTACTCTATAACGTACTTGAGATTTAAAATAATTTTATAGCAGAATAATATTTAGCCGAACATGTATACATTAATTAATAGATTAAAAGAAACATTGAGTGTCATCGCAGGAGTACTTATCTTAAGTGCACCTGTACATGCGCAGGAACAACAATTTAGCGTAATCCCTGAATTTCCAAAGGAAAATGATACGGTCAAATTTGTCTATGATTCACGCAAAACCCCATTGAAAGATGCCCAACAGATAAAGGGCATAATGACCGGATACCAAAACTTTAAGTGGATCCAGGAGAATTTGAATTTTACGAAGCAGGATACAGTATGGACCGCCAGTTATGTAATTCCTCCAGGATTGGCCTTGATTAACTTTGTATTCAATGCCGGTGATGTACAGGACAATGGCGGTGAACCGACTTATTCGTATATTCTGTCAACGAATGACAACAAACAGGTATCAGGCGGAATGCTAGGATGGGGGCTGTTACGTACGCCACATATTGCTAAAGGTGTGCCTTATGTGGTAGATTCCGCTTCTTATAAGACCGACGAGATATTGTTAATGTGGGTCAAGTATGAATTGCAACAGCATCCCGAAAATCGCTTTAAAGTGCTGTACGCAGCAGCCAGTGCGCTCAAGCATATGGATACTCCTGAATCTTTGGCTAAGTTAAATAATGAATTGAAAGCTTTACAGGGGATGCCAAATGTGAAAGAAGATGATCTTCTTCAGGTTATGCAGGTCTATAAAAATGTGCTGTTAGATACAGTAGCTACAAAAGCGTTAGAGGATCGCATCAAAGCGGAATTTCCAAATGGGCAGTTGGTAGGCAATGAAAAACGATTGGCCGATTTTCAAAAGATAAATGAAGCAAAAGACGATGCCTCCCGTTTAAAGGCAGCGATAGATTTTATTGACAGGCATCCATACAGTGAATCTAATAAGGAGTTTGACGATGCACATCGGATCAGTCATATCACGGCCTATTGGATTATTTCTGTGTACACCAGTATGCAGAAAGACCTGGCGACCTATACGAAATACATTTCTAAGGCAGAACCTTATATGGCGCTCTCAAATGTTATCTATCGTACGCTGTCTGTTCCTTATATTTCTCAAAATTCAATGACAGCGGCGGAGATATTACCTTATACACGGGTCGTATTGGAGCGGTTAAATTATTATAAAGATAACTATCAAGGTGATGAGTATTCGAGCCTTTACTATGGTAATGCGGCCTTGTTTGCTAAAATTTTGACAGATAATAAACTATATGACGAAGCTTTTGTCTACGCGGCAGCGGCATTGAATACTAAAGGTTTTGAAGATGCTGATTTAAACGATACCTATGCCCGGATTCTACATGGACAAGGGAAAACTAAAGAACTCAAATCGAGCCTAGAAGCAAGTTACCGGGCAAATCAGAGTTCGCCCTATATGTTGGATCTGATGAAAGCAATTTACATTGCGAACAAAGGATCGGAGACAGGCTATGATGTTTATTTGAGCAACTTAAAAGATGCGAGCAAAGGAGAGGAATTAAAAGCCAAAGTGCAAAAGTTATTGATAAGCAAAGACGCACCGGCCTTTCAGCTTAAGGATCAGTTTGGTAATACGGTCTCTTTAGCACAGCAAAAGGGGAAAGTCGTTATCCTTGATTTTTGGGCTTCTTGGTGCGCGCCTTGCAAAGCTGCATTCCCAGGAATGAAACTAGCAGTCGACCATTTTAAAAATGATCCCAATGTTGTCTTTTACTTTGTAGACACCCAAGAGAAACGTGCTGATGCCAAAGAATATGTGACAAATTATATGAAAGAGAACAATTATCCTTTTACAGTGCTTTTGGACAGTGATAGTAAAGTCTCAAAGAGCTTCGGCGTTGGTGCTATTCCACACAAGATCGTAGTCGGTCCCAATGGAAAGATGCGCTTTTCTGAGGTGGGTTACATGGGAAGTGCCTCCGAATTGGCAGATGAAATCATTGAAATGGTAAGGGTATTGAAAGAAGGGAATTAATATGAGGTTTTTTCTTAGATTAACTATAACAATGGTGTTGAGTCTATTGATCCTTACAGTGGACGCACAGGAATATATAGCTGACTCGGTTGTGTTTAAAAGTTCAATTGATACCTTGCAATATGGTGCGACTATTACGAAACCCAACACGGGAAGTAATTTTGCCGCTATTGTGATTGTGTCTGGTACCGGACCTCAGGATAGGGAAGGTACGATGGGCGGAACAAAATGGTTTACTATTTTGGCAGATCATCTGACCAAAAATGGGTACGCCGTATTGCGTATGGATGATCGTGGTGTCGGGCAGACGACCGGCGCATACGAGGTAGCAACTACCTATGATTTTGCACAGGATGCCTTACAGGCAGTAGCATTTTTAAAAAAGTATCCAGAGATAGATCCGGAGCGAATTGGTTTGCTAGGGCATAGTGAAGGGGGGGCAGCGATTTCTATTGCGGCTTCGCAAAGTAAAGATGTGAAATTTCTGATATCGCTATCTGGGCTTGCAATGAATGGACTGGATGCATTAATCACGCAGAATGAATCCTTGGTCAATGCAGCACCATTGAAAGATAGGGAAAAAAAGCGGTTTCATGAGGTCAATGCCTTGATGTTCGCAAAAGCCTATCAATATGCTGATTCTACAAATACAGAGCAGAAAATGAATGAAGTATATGAAAACTGGAGGAAAAGAGATTCTGCATTTTTTGCTTTACAAGAAGATAAGTTCGATACCTTTCGCTTTCCGATACATCGCTATGCACCACAGGTTGCAACACCTTGGTACAGGTATTTCGTTCGGTATAATGCTGAGATGTATCTCGGTGATGTGATGGCTCCTATATTGGCAATCAACGGTGACAGAGACAATATGGTTGTACCACACAATCTTGAGATGTGGAAGAAGTATGCCGGGAGAGGAAAAAACAAACAGGTAGAAACTCACCTGTTATTAGGACTTAATCACTTGCTGCAACCGGAGGAATTGAATAAGCAATACGATGGGACTAACAGAGAGAAAATTGGTCTTGCCCCGGAGGTATTAACAATTATCACTAATTGGTTAAAAATGAATAGTTTTTAAAACTGATACGTACAAAAACGGGTTAACAAAATAATGTTAACCCGTTTTTATTATCGTAAAGATCAGATTCTATTGAATCTTAATTTTCTGATATTGCTTTTATCAATGATATATATATCCAACAGTAGTGCGTCTAGAGCTTGTTACCCTTTGTACGGTTTTTTAGCGGATTCGATCAATTCTTTCATCTCCATTTTGATGTAATCTACATTGGGACTTGAACCGGTAAGAAAGTAACGGATATTACCTTCTTTGTCAATTATAAATTTAGCAGGAATTCCCTCTACACCATATTTAGCAGCCATGACTTGCCCTGTAACGGCATCTTTTTGGTCATCATATAGGACCTCAAATGGATAGTTGTTTTTTTCAATAAAGGACACCACATTTTTTTTGTACTCCTTGTCGCGCTCCCAGGTGTTGATGAATAGAAACTGTACATCTTTGTCATTTGCATATTCGGCTTGAGCAGCCTGCATACCTGGGAATGAACGGATACAGGGCTGACACCAAGTGGCCCAGAAATCTAGAACGACGACTTTACCTTTTAAACTTGCTAATGATACTTTCTCTCCTTTTAAATTAAGCAGTTCAAAAGCAGGTGCTATTTTGAAGGTGGCCATCTCTTTGATATGGTCCTGGATGGATTTGACAAGGTCTTCTTTGAGACGGGCATTGAAGCCTTCATACCCCTGCATAGATCCATTTAAGTCCGCATAGACTGCTTTTAGATCAGGTTCGACATTGAATTGTCCCTTGGTATATAGCTTCGTTAAAATGTTGTATGCCTCTAACTTGCGTCCTGTAGCCATTAAGGATTTATAATAGACATTAGAAAGGGCATCTCCTTGTTCTGGAGCTATTTGTAATGCTTTTTCAATGAGCCCCAATGCTTCGGTGTATTTGCCTTGATTGACTAAAATGTTCACATATGTAGACATCGAGCCAGCATATCCCATAGATGCAAAACGCGCTTTATTATCTTTTTCTTCTTCGGGTAGCGTGATATAATAGTAAGCATCGTCTAGGACTGTCTTGAGGATCGGAGTGGCACTGCTGGTGTCGCCCGCTGCCAGCAAAGTCTGCGCTACTGGTAGGTATCCATTGCCTCTCCAAAAACGTTCCTTCATTTCACTTAGATAACTTGTAGCTTTCGATGCATTTCCATCTTTTGCGTATGATCCTGCCAACGTGGCTATTGCATAATCATAGGTCAGCTCATCACCGGGAAACTTAGTTGCAGGCCATTTTTTAAGGAGCTCACGATAGGCCTTTTCTTTTTCTGAAGTAGTCTCCAATTTATAATACACCTCATGTAGGTAGGCATCGCGTGTAAGGCTACCTTTTGGAAATTTCTTTTTCGCTACGGCCTCTATCGAAGCCATCTGATCCTCGTGGCCCAAAGCGTGCAAAAGATTGAGGGTAGTCCGGTATTCGGCTTCTGTTTTGTAGGTCTTGACCTCACTCAATAAGACGCTGGCCAGCGAGTCTTTCTGTGCAAGGGTACCATTTTCCCAAATGGGCTGATATTGTTGAAACCTGTCGGTTTCTTTCTGCTGTGCATATGCCAGACTTGCTGATAATGCAAATGCGGTGATTAGTGTTTTCTTCATTAGGAATATGACGATCTAGTGTGTTTAATTTAAATACTTGGCTATTTCGCTTAGCGCAATGTTTTCTGCTATGATCTTTCCTGTACTGTCCACCAGGAAGAGTGCGGGAATAGCGCGTACCTTCCAGTTATTGGCCGTCTCACCCGCATCGATATAGTTGGGATACGGAAGTTGTTCTTCACCCAGTGCTTTTCGCCAATCGCTTTCTTTCTTATCGATAGAAATCCCTACGATCTCTAGCCCTTGGCCTTTATACGTTTCATAAAGAGCTTTCAATTCGGGTATTTTTTTTCGGCAAGGAGCACACCAGGATGCCCAAAAATCAATTAGGACTACCTTGTTTTTAGACAATACCTGTGGCAAGTCCAGTTTTTGTCCTGTTTCTGTTTTCGCTGATATTACCGGTGCCGATTTATTTAGAAAGCCCTCTGGACGGACCTGCTCTTTCAGAATCTGACCGTAATAGCTATTTTTGGCCTGTTCGGATAAGTTATCGTACAAATGCTCATTCTGCGGAGGGAAAAAGTTATACACGTTGAGCGTCAAAAGTGGACCCCACCACGATTCTTTGTTGTCGGAGATGATTTTGCCGATGACGGATTCCGCATTCTTAAAGAACTCGCCCTCTGCTTTTTCATAAGCCTGCCATTCATCAGATTGTTCAATCTGTGCCGCCAAGAGCGAGTCTTTCGCTGTGCGTGCTGAACTCATCTTTTGTGATATCGCAGCGAATTTTTCCTGTATCGCACTGTGTTGTTTGTCTAGCTCCTGACGAGGGGCCATCTTTACCTCATAAAGATCATTGAGGGGCGCACCAGTTATTTTTTTGTTTTCAAAATTATAGAATTTGTTGTCCGGCTGTCCGGTTAGTTTAACCGTAGCCTCAATGACGGCATGATCTGCTTTGTCCAAAAGAATAGAACATCCACCGTAGGTATCTTTGACTGAAAGGAAAAAATATTGTGGAGCATCGATAGTGCCACTTAGTTTAAATTTTCCTTGATTTACCGTTGCACTGGCAATAGGTTTTTCATCCTGGTGTGTCGCTGCAGGGACTAACTCGAGGACGCTGCCGTCAGGTAGTCCATGGATAATACCATTGACCTGGAAGGATTGTGAAAATGCGGCCGTAGCAAAAGCAAGTGCGACGAAGCTGCTTAGTATTTTTTTCATATATTATTTGTTTACATTTTGCTCGATAGTTCCATTGCCTGGATTTTCAATAGCCCCTTGAGGAAATGGCATGATCCACAGGTGCGAAGATGGTGATAAGCTCAGTTGTGCACCATTCTCTGTTTTGGTTAGTGTTGTCGCGTACTGAGGATCTTTATTCAACCGACGGAGGTCTGCAAATGGTACGATGGATTGAATAAACTCATTTTGCTTGGTGCGTTGGATTAGTTTTACGGCATCTACAATCGTTGAAGCAGAAAGATCTTGATAAGCATCAGGGAGAATTCTCGTTT
Organism: Sphingobacterium tabacisoli; assembly: GCF_017908035.1. Classification (GTDB taxonomy): domain Bacteria; phylum Bacteroidota; class Bacteroidia; order Sphingobacteriales; family Sphingobacteriaceae; genus Sphingobacterium; species Sphingobacterium tabacisoli. The sequence continues at coordinate 159,940 of NZ_JAEQMU010000001.1, forward strand.
TCCTGACTTTATTTAGGACGTTCATCGCATCACTTACCTTATTGGTACGCGCAAGACATTCCGCTTCGATAAGGTACGCTTCTGCCGTAGTAAGACCATGGGTATTGTAGTAGCCGGTCATCATGCTATAGTAATAGGTGTCATTACCAACGGTACGTAGCTTCCAACGAGAGGCAAATTTTGAATCTCTAGTTTCAAAGCGTGCGGCGCGATCAACACGGACAGAAGTTTCTGATGATGGAAAATTAGGGCTGGTACCATGTCTGAAATAGTAGGTTTCAACATAGTTATGATTGAGTGGAGTCAACTTGCGTGTATACAGGGTTGGGTTTTCGAGACGAGCCTTCTCACTTTCGTAATAGGCATTCCAGTCATAGAGTTCATTTTTTATGGCTAAAGCTTTTTGCGCATGCTCCAATGCTTTTGGATAATTTTCCATCTGCAGATAGATCCTTGCCAACAAGGTATGCGCAGCGCCTTTCCCGGGATGTAGCACGGTAAGTCCTTGGTTGCTTAACGTAGGAAGTGCCTGTTCGATGTCACTGATCATAAAGTCGTATAATTCTTGAATCGTAACTTGTTTATGAGGAGCTTCTATGTTAGCGCTCTCAATTAATGGAACAGATTTTAAAGTCTCGGCTGTACCTACGTCGTATGTAGCCGCATAATAGTTGGCAAGTGTATAATAGTTGAGTGCACGTATCACTTTGCTTGTCGCTACTAATTGGTTCTTTTGCAATTCTGTGGCGTCAGTCATATTTGGCGCATACTCAATCAATAGATTACAGGTAGATATACTTGCATATCCTTGATAATAGGTTGATTCGTCAGCATTGTTAAAGACAATACGGTTATCCGATTCTTTCCAATTGTAATTGACTTCAGATAGTCGTTCAAAACTTAATGTCGAAGCAGATACGAAAAAATCATTTAGTAACATACTGGCTTGTCGTACAGGTACACTGTGTACACCGGATTCATCGCGAAGTAGGGCTTCAAAATCACTATAGCTTGTCGGTATCTTTTTGCCGGTGGGCAATATGTTCAAATAATCATTGCAAGAGGTTGATACCAAGCAAACGGCTCCGATGATTGCATATATTATTTTATTCGTTTTCATTGCTGTCAAATTAAAAAGTTAAATAAACACCCATCACATAGTTGGGAGCACGGTAACCGCCTAACATATAGCGGGCGTTTTTGGATTTAGCAAACATCGCCACATTCTCCGCATTAAATTGGAGGCGCGCTTGTTTTATCTTTGCGTTTGCTAGAAATACTGTAGGCACACGATAAGCAAAACTGATATTGCGGATCTGAAAGTTGCTCGCATCGATTACATTAATGTCGGCATTGTGATACAATGTACTACTATCGTAATTATATAATTCTAGATCCTCTGGAAAAATCAACCTTGGTATATCTGTATTTTGTTCGTCTCCAGCCTGTCTCCAACGATTTGCAATGTCCTTATTCATTGTGGTCACATTGGTGTGTGCCGTCCAATTGATGTCTCGAGTACTGATGTAAGGAAGATCTGTATTACGAATACGATGTCCACCCTCATAGCTTAGCATGATGGAAAAATCAAAATTTTTGTAGCTAACGCTATTTGTCCAAGATGCCGTATGGTAAGGTACCATGCTACCAGCATATACGATGGATTCTAAATTGGAAGGATTTCTTGTTACCGCCTCACCATTTTCATTATAAACTTGCGGAATCCCAGTATCCGTTAGGCCTGCCCATGAATAGGCATAAATAGACTGATAAGGATTGCCGATGCGTGGATAGGCTTGCGATTGATCAAGTTGTAATATGTAATAAGGAGCTTTGACATTGACATAGGTTACTTTATTCTTATTATAAGCGTAAAGCATATTTGTATTCCATCTTAGGGCATCTTTTTTTATAACATCTGCACCTATAGTAGCCTCAAAGCCGTTATTGGTCATTTGCCCGTTATTAATTTTGTATGTCACATAGCCAAAACCCTCGGTAGGAACCCCCATGGTGTTGGCTAGTAGATCTTTGCCACGTTTTTGATAGTAGTCTAAACTTCCGTAAAGTCGGTTGTCCAAAATTGTAAAGTCTGTACCAATATTTAGTGTTGTCGTACTTTCCCAAGATAATAAAGGGTTTGGTCTTTGTGCTAGATTGCCTTGCAATCCACCTACATTGGGATTAATACTATAATAAGCGGTCATGAAGGGTGAGGTATTTCTATCTATGTTACCGCCTATACCGTACGACCCCCGTACTTTTAACTGGTTAATCCAACTAACGTTCATAAAATGTTCGTTATGGATATTCCATCCGGCACCTAGCGACCATACGGGTTTATCTTGGTATTTGGAACTGGTGCCCCAAAGGTTAGACCTATCCCAACGAGTACTACCCGTCAAAAGAAACCTGTTTTCGTAGCTGTAACCCGCATTTGCATATACGGATACAAATCTCGGCATATCTTGTGCTATCCGCCCTAAGTCCGTGTTTTGAGTAAAAGTCGCCCCCCACATTGTTCCGGCGGACGTTATATTTTTGTCCAGCATTTCGTGTTGAAGAGATACCGGGTCGTAGTTATACAAGGTTTGATCCGAAGCATAGATTTTATTTTCACGGATTTCTAAACCTGCAATGGCATTGATGTGGTGTTTGTCTTTAAATGTTTTTACAAAATCTAGCTGTTGACGAAAATTATATGCATGCAGGGATTGATCCAAGCTGTTAAAAATGTAGCCGTAAGGGATCAGGAAATTAGCAATTCCATTATTGTCTTCGGCCATAGAATTGACACGATTGCGCACATAATAGGAGCTTTTATCATATAGCAATTTACTATCATCTTGTCCATATTCATATTGAAATGCAGCGCTGTAATTCAGCCATTCCGCTATTTTTGCATTAAGACGAATAAAGCTCCGGTTTGAAAAACTATTTGTACCACGGATATTTCTATTCATTTCTTCCAATGGGTTGATATCCATGTCGTAGAGACCAAACTGTTGTATTTGCCCAAGACGATTGCTGTCCAGTCGAGATGCCGCCGTACTAATGAAATTAGAGCCATCTGGATTTTTTAGACCATCATAAGGAAGATAGGCAAAACTAGGGGACATCAGATTATAGGTCTGTTGATTGTTTTTTCCGTAACGTAGAAATGTACTCAATTCTGCCGAAAGCCAGCTGTTGATTTGTGTAATATTACGAAGATTTATCCCTAGCTGATCATTTCTACTATTTGGGTCCTCCAGTAAGTCTTTTTGATAGGTAGCAGAGGAATAAAAGCTATTTTTTTCACTACCTGTAGAGAGATTAATATTGTACTGCTGTGAGAAAGGATTGCGTTTGCCATATTTAGCAACATCATCATAATATCGGTACCCACTATTCGCTAGTTCATTGAGGGTAGCTTCTTTTTCGCCCGAAGTGATCATTCCTGCTTTTTCACGAAGAATCGTTTGAATACCACGGGAATAATACAACATATTATCCAACGCATTTTTTGGATAATCGGGATCCATATTTGTGAAGTTGGAATTGCGGGCCGCCCATTCACGCTCTATATCGATGATATCTGCAGATGATGTCAGACGATCTGTATTGAAGTAGTATGGGGTATGGGTCATTACAGCGGAAGCATTAATCTCTATGCCTGATTTTTTTCCCTTTTTTGTTACGATCACGACGACACCGTTTGCTGCGCGTGCACCATAAATTGAGGCCGCCGCCGCATCGCGGAGTACAGTGATGGACTCGATATCTTCTAAATTAAGATTTGGTAGATCTTCGGTGATACTGCCAAAGGAGGAAGATTTCGTATTCTCAATAGGGAAGCCATCGACAACATATAGCGGAGTGGTCATACCATTCATGGATGTGGTGCCGCGTAGGGTATTTTTGTGGTATCCAGCAATACGGCCCTCTAATAGCGTGCTTAAATTATTAAGCCGCTGCTGTTCTAAACTTTTTTTTGGCAATGAACCAAATGCTCCAGTAGCTCTTTCTTTGGGGATAGTCTGATAACCCGTACTAACGTTGACCGCTATCTCCTCAATTTCAGCAGGCAAAAGGGGAAGGGTGATAGAGGTCATCTGTGTTCTTGCTGCCACTTCGATGGTTTGATGACCTAAAAAGGATATTTGTAGTGTGCCTGTGCGTACGGGACTTTCCAATTTAAACTCCCCGTTTTCATCTGTAGAAGTAGCAATAGCAGTGTTTTTTAATTTTACACTTGCACCGCTTAATGCTGTCCCGGCTTCGTTGATCACTCGGCCTGTAAACAAATAGTTTTGTACAATATCTTCATTAGCAGTGGTAGAAACGGAATTGGACGATGCCGCTGTATTACTGTTTTTTAATAAGATATTTTTTTTGACAATCTTGTATTCAATCGCTGTATTAGCAAATACGGCAGCTAGTGTTTTTTCTATCGAAGCATTATTAAGATCTGCATTGAGTGACGGAAATTTGATACTACTCTCGTCGTATACAAAGCGATAGCCACTTTGCTGCTCAATAGCGTTAATTACGCTTTTCGCATTCGCCTGTTTGACCTTAAGCGTGATCTGCGCAAAAGCATTGGAGGAGAATAACACGACGGAGGAAATCAATGGGGCAGCCCAGAGCTTCCATAGGTGTTTGTTGATTTTTTTGTACTTCATGATTATAGTTGCGGTTAAGTTATTTTTTTTGATCGAGGTATACGGTACGGCCGTCTATCTTACAGTCTATACCGAAGTAAGAAAGGATCTCAATGATCTCATAAAGATTTACTTTACGTTGGATTTCTCCTGTGATTTGATGCGTCGGGATCGTCTTGTTACGGAATACGAAATCGACATCATACCAGCGCTCTAGCTGTGCTGTAATATCTTTTAGACTGCTTTTCTTGAACTTAAATACGCCATTTTTCCACGCGAGTATGGATTCGACATCCGCCGTTTTTTTCTCCAAAGTCTTACCTGTTAAAAAGGCCTGCTCGCCCGGGCTAAGGATTAGTGCAGGGCTCTGGCTATGGGATGCACTAGCCACGCGTACTTTGCCATGTGCTAGAGTGGTGGTCGTGGTGGTATTAGGATAAGAACTGATATTAAATCCTGTGCCCAATACCTGCACGTATTGATCTTTGGTACGTACCATAAATGGCTTTTTAGGATTATGGGTAATCTCGAAATAGGCTTCGCCGATCAGTTCTACTTCACGTTTATCCCCATCGAAAGTAGTCGGGTATCGCAGTTGGGATCCGGCATTGAGCCACACTTCAGAGCCATCGCTTAATACGATCTTGAACTGTCCACCTTTCGGAATCTGCAGGGTATTGAAGGCGGAGGAAATTATGCCTCTAGTACTTAATCCCAGCTGCTGCCCATCGATACTGATATCTCCCTGACCATTGGTGATGTTATTGGCACCATCTAATACAAACTGATCGCCATTTGCCAGGACGAGCAAAGCCTTATCGCTTCCTGCGGTTATAGACTCAAATTGGGCACGTTGTCCGACATCGTGAGTAGATTTAGATACAGAATTATACATTAACAGCGATACCGAGGCGGCTATCAGCACAGAGGCCGCAGCACTATACCACCATGTCCGCATTGTTCTCGACCGGCGACTAGAAGTCTGTTTATATAAAGCCACCTCTACCTTACTTAGGTTTTCCTCCAGACTCGTCGCGGATATTTCGTGTTTTGCCTGTTTTGCCTGGTGCAAATAAAAACTATCTAGCCAAAGTTGTTCCTGAGGTGTTAAGATCGCTCCGGAACGATATTTATCTATTAAGTGTTGTATATCTTTTTTCTCCATCTGTAATTAGGTTTACCCACCACTTTTTTTAGGGTTAGTAAATGATAGACGGACAACTTGATAAAAGGGAGTACTAAAAAAATGAAAAAAATAAAATTAGAGAAAACAGAAGGGTAGTTAGTTTGGTTCGAAGGTATCTTAACGCATTGTGGACCTGTTTTTTAGCGGTTTTTTCGGAAATGTTGAGCTTTTGACCGATTTCTTTATAGCTGAGCTGTTGTTCGCGGTTTAGTTCAAAAATCTCGCGCGTGCGCGCAGGCAATTGAGTCTTCTCTTTTTCAATGGTCGCTAGGAGTTCCTGCTCCAGTACAGATTCTTCGGTATAACATTTACCGTTCTTCTCAAAGTCATAAAGACTTTCCAGATAGCGATCTACGACCTTCTCGTGTGTGATATGGTCGAGTATTCGATTTTTGACCGATTGGACCAAGTAAGCAAATAGGGATGATTTTATCGTGAAAGATTTCCGTTTGGTCCAGATCGCGACAAATACATCCTGAATAATATCGTTGCAGATGTCAGTATCGGGTATCATTTGGTAGGCATGACGATAGAGACGCTCTTTGTAACATTGAAACAGTGTGTCGAAAGCGCGGTGGTTTCCGAGGTTTATCTGCTGGACTAGCTCTAATTCATCTATATGTGTATTTGGCTCTCTCATCTCTATTTGCTTTCGCAAAAATCGGCTTAAAGCTAAAGTAAAAATATTGATTTTTTAAACATTAACGAAAAGTCGCTCCTTCACGCAGACTACTATTCATGTTAAATGACGTCATGGAGCACAACTAGATTTAGCTATAGAGCAAGCTCATATCCGGTGTGCCGTTTCCGATTTTCTCTGGAGTGCCGGCCCGGAAGTATAGCTTCTCCTATCTATATACGAAAGGTAAGGAGGAGAAACAGGCGAAATCTGGTTTTAATTGGGAGCCAGCCACTTCTCAGATTCTGCGAAACACGCTGTGTAATTGCTTTCAGCCGGAGGGATCACAGGTTTATAGCTAAGCAGAGGGAAAGGCAGATTTTTTTCGCTAAATTCGTTTATCTAAAACAAGCATCGGCTGCAACAGCGTGACAAATCGAAATGGCGACAATTGAACAGTTATATCAAACTTTAAGCGAACGGAGACGACCAGAGGACGTTGCGCAAATTGTTATTGAATTGACAGCAGACGGTCTGACAACTGAAGAGAGACTTCTTTTGGAAAAAGCTGCCAAAGGTTCATTGGCAAGAAATGTGTTTGGCTATACGTCGATGTTGCAGGTATTTGCAGAAGCGAAAGGAGCAGGTAAGCAAATCACTAAAGCCATAGAAATCTTCAAACTGGACGACAATGGTAAATCGGATTACAATAATCAGAAAGATATAGCGGATTTTATCAATTTTGTTTCGCCGATGATTCATAAAACAGTCGGGAAAAATGATTTTAAAACCGACCGACTGAATAAATCGCAGCGAAAAGAAAGCGGACTCGACCTGTCAAAACGTAACTATAACAAGAAATGGCGACTGCTCACCCGAATAGAAAAAAAACTATTGAAGTTTATCCGGGAGGGTAAGAAAAATGAGTTTCAGAAAATTGCAAAACATGGTTTAGCACATACGATTACTTTTGAAGATTTTTCGTCCGATCTTAACACGGCCTGCTTTATTGCTTATTACAATTCACGATGCAATCTTAGAAGTGTTTTCACCAATCAGAGCCAAGAGAGACCATTTGACGAAATAAGTGACATACTTCTGAAAAGATGTACTGGAGAAGAAAGCAATTTTTTGGATGTTTTAAGAAAGGACAAAACAGTAAAACCCAATAGTACCAACTGGTGGGCGATATCACATATTTATACCGGTCAGCTGGTTTTATCCAACTTGACCGATGAGCAAAAAGGAACTTTGTTGGGTAAGTGGACAACTGTTTTGCAGGATATCGCTGAACTATTGGACGAGGTTTGGACGGCTAGTAATATTAACAGAGAAACAATGGTTGTGAGAAGGGGGAATGACTCTACAACTTGGAATAATACGGCAGGAGCTTGGAATAAAGCCAGAGATAATTGGATGAATTTGATTTATTCCTTAGGTTTGGATTATATCCTCGAAGAGATTTGCTTTGGTAAGGTATTAAGACTTATGGCAGCGGATGTGGTTGCTTGGCATTTTTCAACAGGCGGAAAACTCGATCCGAATACGGAAGTATGGAATAAGATACCATTGCCTTGGGAAGTATTCCAGAATAAAGCGCAATGTAACAAAGAGTTGGTAGTTCAATATTGTGAGCAGGCAGGAATCGACCCGGAAAAATCAGGTTGGATAGCCCCGAGAGTACACGGTGTGGCGGAGTTTAAACCTACACCAGAACTTGTTCACGGCGTTACTGTTGCTAATCCGTTTTTGGCAACAGTGCTAAAAAGACATCGGTATTATTCAGGTAAAAATGCGAAACCATTATATCCTGAAAGCAATTAGATAGGTTAGTTCAGTGGTAGAACGTTCGGCTCTTTATCCGAATGGACGTAGGTTCGAGCCCTACACCTATCTCGGATTTCTGATATAGCTCAGTGGTAGAGCGTCCGGCTCTGGACCGGATGGACACAGGTTCGAGCCCTGTTATCAGAACAAAACGGCAAAATAAAAGAGGAGGCTAACACCCTTCTTTTATTTTTTTTCTGAAAGTGTATGTTTTTAATGGCCATCAAGAACTTTTTTCATGACATTATTCTTTTTTGAAGGCATTCAAGAGCTCACCCGCTATAATCGGGTTCGGTTCATCGCTGTTTATGATCCAAAGGAATCATGAAAGTTTTTTCTGTGGTTCAATCCGAATTCAAGTAAAGCGTTGATAATGGGAGGAATTGTTTTGCTGGCATGTTCTGTAATGGCATAAGAAACGGTAACAGGCTTCGTATTATTAACCGTTCTGGTAATCAATAAGTGCTGTTCCAGAACCTGTAATTCTTTGGAAAGAACTTTAGGCGAAATACCTGTTACAGATTCCAGCAAATCTTTGAACCGCATTTCCCCATACGATAGGTTTCGGAGAATGCTGATTTTCCATTTTCCACGAAGTAATTCTAGGGCATCCCCTAATGCTAATATGTTTTCTTTTGAAGGTTTCTTCGCTGTACATCCCATATAAAGTAACTTTCCTAAAGGTAATCAATAGTGAATATAAACTTAATACCTCATAGTTTTGCTGTTGAATTTTTAAAAGATAAAGATAATGAAGGTAATACTTGTCGCAAATATTTCAGCCAACGGAAAAGCGTTGGTATCGGACAATCCCCACCATTCGCTTCCGCAGGAAGCAATGGATTTCTATGTAGGGATGGCAGAACGGGTAGGGAGTATGGTAATTGGTGCGAAGACTTTTGAAAACTTTCAGCAGTTTCCCGAACATGTAAAAGCATTGTTTGCAACGATCGATATGGTCGTACTTTCTGCTGCCCCTCTTGCTTCACCTGAATATACGGTAGTACATACACCCGAAGAAGCCATCGCTTATTTCTCGACTAAGGGTGTTGCCGAAATCGCTGTCGGAGGCGGTATCGGTACGTTCAATGCTTTTTTGGACCGCGACCTCGTAACGGATATATATTTCAACATCAGTCCTCTTATTACCGGCGATGGTGGACACCTGGTCAGCAATCATGCGCTTAATTCAAAGTTTAGCTTAGCAGGTTGTGAAGTCCATAACGGCTTTGTTCAATTGCACTTGGTGAAATGATACATTACAGATGAAGAGAGGTTGTAACAGGAGTCAGGAATGTGTTTTGTTATCCCTCGTCTGTTTTAAAGCCATGTGCCTGTAATACGTCTGCGGGTACGCCTGACCAAACTCCGGGTCGGTTACCTACATACCCCAAATCATCAATTCCAACCTTTGACGTATAAAACCCAGAGGCTGTCAGGTTGCGCAGCGTTTTGAAAAAATTAACCCCTGGCGCTACCTCTGCTGTACTTCGCGAGGGAAATGCTATTTCGTCCAATAATGTGATCTGTTGATCTGCTGTGCAGTTGATAAATACCTTTCCCATCTTTTTTTGGGATCGGATATCCATCCATTTAACACCACCTCGCATAGGGATTTGATAATGGGGCATATCTTTGACTATAAACTCTATAAAATCTGGAACTCCGGCTTCGGAAGCGCTGCCAGAGAATTCATCTTTGGGAATAATATAGTCGACAAGACAGGTGATGGTGGCCATCTCGTGGGTAGAAAAAAATTGTTCCTCCTGTAGTTTTTGATTTCGTTCATGTTCAAAGTCTTGTACTCCGGGGAGTTTTTCGGCAAGAGGCTTGTCGCTATGATCTATAGCCTTGTTTTTTTCGGGACCGCAGGACGAAGCTGCAAGCAGACCTGTCCCGGAGGCAAGTAATCCCAATGCTTTGAGTGATTCTCTTCTGTTCATAGGTTTATCCGTTTATTTTTTTGTTTTCCTGTAATATATATTCTGCTGTACGCATCGAGAGCGCTAAAATAGTCCAGGTTAGATTCTTGTCGCCCTGCTGCACAAAAGGGCCGGCATCGACTACGTATAGGTTCTTGCAATCATGGGCCTGTCCCCATTTGTTGAGCACCGATTTTTTTGGATCGTTACCCATTCGTGTGGTACCACCCTCATGTATAATCTTGCCCGGCGCTTCTAGGCCATAGGCTGTTTCGGGACCATGGATCTTAGAGGTGATGACTGCACCCATTTCATGCATGATCGACTGGAAGGTCTCCTGCATATGTTTTGCCTGTAGGACTTCCTCATTGGCCCATTTGTAATGGAATTTTAACACGGGGATTCCAAATTTGTCGACTTTATTGGAATCGATTTCGCAGTAATTATCCAATCTTGCGATGGCTGTACCACGTCCAGCCATACCTACACCTGCACCATAAAATCTTCGGTATTGCTCTTTTAAAGCTTTTCCGTAACCGGCTTCTCCCATAGGTTTGCCATCTTTGCCCGGGATCTTGTCGCCAAGTTCGGCCGTTCCGCCAAAAATTCCGTAGGACGGCATACGCATCCCGCCTCCATATTCAATATGGTAGCCTCTAGGAAAATCGAGCTTTTTATTATCTAACCACCATGGTGAGTAAATATGCACACTGCCTACGCCATCTTCATTGTACCGCTTGCGATCGAGGAGCTGAGGGAGAAATCCGCTGAGACCTGCACCTGTGGAATCGTGCAGGTATTTTCCGACTAGTCCCGAACTGTTACCTACGCCATTTGGATGGGCTGATGATTTGGAATTAAGCATCAGGCGGGCACTCTCACAGGCACTGGCACCAAGAATTACTGTTTTTGCCTTAACACTATATTCTTGAAGATCTTTGGTGTTGACATAGGAGACACCGATAGCAAGTCCCTCATCGTTGGTGAGCACTTCGCGGACCATAGCATTGTCTATCACTTTTAGATTACCCGTTTTCATTGCCGGAATTACCAGGCAGGAGGAAGAAGAAAAATCTCCGTATACTTTGCAGGCACGGCCACATTGGCCGCAGTAGAAGCAAGTGCCCCGCCCCTTAACGCCAGGTAGGGCTTCGGTCAGTACTGAACCCCTGCCTGCAATAACAGGTACCCCCGCTTTTTGACCGCCTTTACGGATATAGAGCTCATTAAGACGGGGTTTCGGCGGTCTCAGAAAAATACCGTCGGGTTCATTATGGATACCTTCTACTGTGCCGTAGATGCCAATCATACGGTCTACACGGTCATAAAAAGGTTTGACTTCATCATAAGTAATAGGCCAGGCATCAGTAACACCATCTTTGGGCTGAAAATCATCTGGCCCCATCCGTAAGGATATGCGGCCCCAATGATTGGTACGGCCACCCAACATACGTGCCCTGAACCATTCAAATTCGGTTCCATCTGCTCTACTATAGGGCTCGCCATCAATCTCCCAACCGCCGTAAGCGGCGTCAAAATCTCCGAAGGGGCGTGTCGTGCCCGCACCCCGTCGAGGTGATTCCCAGGGCCAGCGCAGTTGCAGGGCATCTATGGCGGGATCGTAGAAAGGGCCGGCTTCCAACATGAGAACCTTGAGTCCCGCATGTGCCAGTATATATCCGGCCATACCACCTCCAGCACCGGAACCGACCACTATAGCGTCGTAATGCTCCGTAGATTCAATAATCTGAAATGCAGTCATAATAGGGCTTAAATTAAATAGTTAATAGCTTAGTTTAAAAGTTGATTACCGTAAGTTAGCAATAAACTACTGCAAACTGAACGAAAAAATGTAGGATTTTTACGCGTAGTTATAATACGGCTCGCTAATGAAAAGTAATTCATTCCTAAATAAATAGGAATATGCCACAAAATCCCCCTCGAATAGGCTCTTAAGACGGTTAGTGTAGACGGACAGTATTAAATTTGCTAATCCCATGATAATGTAATTTGCATTTTTCGAGATATTTTTTTGTTTAAACTATTTTGTTAGGTAGTTCTAACTTTGTAAGTTTGTTGAGCTAATTGGTAAAAAGGAAGCGCGAATGGATTTTGTAATAGACCTGCTGGAAGAAAATAAAAACTATCTGGAACGACAGATCCGCGATGAAGATCTGATGAGAAAGAATCTGAAAACGGCTACAGCCAGTATGCAACAGATCAGCCAGCTAAAAAGAGCAATAAAAATATTAAAACAGAAAAATAGGCAACAATGAACATTACGTTAACACTGCCTGAACTCCCTTATGATAACGGAGCGCTGAATCCGGTCATCACGGCCGAAACATTTGACTACCATTATGGAAAGCACTATGCTACTTATGTCAATAACCTGAATGGCTTGATCAAAGACACGTGCACGACCAAAATTTGTAGAGGGTTTCTGGGAGGTGGTTAATTGGGATTTTGCAAATAAAAACTTGAAGTAAAATGGAGAATAGCTGTATGAAGCATGTGGAAGAGCATTGGCAGACATTGACCGTATCGGCCAACGGAGCTTTTGAGCAGGGAGATTGGCAACGGGCACTGTCGCTGTATAATGACGCACTGTACAGGGCTGAGGTGCTTAATGACCATATCGGGGACTGTATGCGATTGAAAATTCCTTTCATACAGGTGTTTCTTATTTCCTGTAATAACCTGGCGCATACGTATCAACAGTTGTGTCGGGAGGAGGAAGGAGAGAATATGCTGAAACGGGGTATACACTATCTCTTTCATCTGATCCGGAGAAAACAGATTGAATTTTTGGAGGTCCAGTCGGATCTCAAAGCAGCAATAACCAATTATGTGAGCTTTGTACAGCAATCGGAGGAGGGGGAGACTAAGCGACAGCATATTGTCGAGCTGGTGAACGAACAGCTTCTCGAAAATGATTTAATAGCAACAGACCAATAATAACCTGTGTAATTCAGTCAAAAAACTAATGGAACTGGTTGGTACAGCATGGTTTCAATAGGTTGACTGCCATATTGTATCGTATTGACGTGAATGAGGAAAAGGCGAGAGAACGGCTGGCGGAGTCTCAGGGAAAGGAAACCCCAGGGTATGTTATTGCTTGTCTCCTGCTGGAAAGAGAAAAGGAGAAAATTGCTTTTAGAGCAAGGTATGCCGCGAATAATCTAAAAGAAGGGGAAGAGAACCTAGTAAAAAGATAATTCTGATGACAGGCCTTGAACCGATCAAGGCCTGTATTAATAATCATAATATGTTATCCGAAAGGTGTACTTATTAGGTATTAAAATTCTTCCTGGACGAGTTGGTGGTTTAGCATAGCTCCTGCTATATTGCCTGTCGAAACTGCATAGGCGACGGATCGCATCATACCGGCACAGTCCCCGGCAGCAAAAATACCTTCTACTGAGGTTTCCTGAAAAGAGTTTGTCTGGAGATACCCTGTTTCGTTTAATACACAGCCAAGTTGCTCAGGAATTGTAGAATGCTGTATGAAGGGGACAGCCGCATAGACGGCTTCGAAATTTTCCACGGTACCATCGCTGAACAATAGGGCATTAATCTGCCCATTTTGGTGAATTATCTCCTGAACTTCCTTTGTGAGGAGACGTATGTTATGCTGGTTTAATTTAGATTTGTGTTCCTCCGAAAAATCAGATTCTTTGGAGCTGATCAAGGTGAGATCAGCTGTTAGGTTGTTGACCAGACCTGCGAGATGTATTGCTTTTTCAGCGGAGGCAAGGATGGCGGTTTTCTTGTCTCTGAACTCGTAACCGTGACAATAGGGGCAATGGATAACTGATTTTCCCCAGCAGGCATCAAATTCCTTAATATTAGGAAAGGTATCTTTGATTCCGGTAGCTACTATTATTTTTCTTGCATGGAAAACATGATTGCAGCCTGTACGTATTTCAAAACCTTGTTCGATTTTTTTGCCGCTCGTAGCAGTATCGTGTAAGAAATCTATGGTTTCGTACTGTAGGACCTGAGCTTTTGCTAAAGCAGCGATTTCGCTGGGAGTATTGCCATCCTGTGTGATAAAATTATGGGAATGTGGGGTATACCGGTTACAGGGCATGCCACTGTCGATGATAAGCGCGCGACGGAGTGACCGTCCTAAGGCCATGGCTGCGGAGAGCCCTGCATAGCTTCCTCCGATAATTATAGCATCAAAGTTTATATTCTCTTGCATAATGTGTTTTTAGTGGACTCGTTATGTCTTTACCCAAAATTATAAATAAAATCCCATAAAAGCAATGTTGTTGCATTTGATAGATGCGCAAAGTTTTGAATTAGATTATGTTGTGGCATCAAATAAGCGAAAGGATTACATTATCGTAATTGAAGTAAAAATTTTACAATCTCGAAAAATATAATTAATTTGCTTTCGTTTTATAAAGATCTATACTACTGACCTGATGAAGATTAAACTCAATGATTTAACAGATTCAGACCTATATATTTATTTTAAGGAGGGGGATGAACAGGCGTTCGAAGTTGTGTTTAAACGGTATTTTAAACGACTTCGTGCATTTGCGCTGACTATACTTAAAGACGAATATATTGCCGAAGAATTAGCTATAGATGTGATGCTGCGGTTGTGGAACAAAAAATCGGATCTGTCATTCGATAGTTCTCTACAGCCCTTTTTATTCAAATGTGTTAAGAACGCCGTATTGGATCATTTGAAGAAGAAGAAAATGGTGATGACTTCTATTGATGAGCTGGACGAAACTCTGGATACATCCTATCTCAGTGCAGATTCGCAACTGTTGGCAAAAGAGCTTGAAGAAAAATACAAAATCATATTAGCCGAATTACCGGAGCAGCGAAGACTTATTTTTCATATGAGCCGCATAGAGAATATGTCCAACCAAGAGATTGCAGATAGACTCGATATTTCCTTGCAGACGGTAAAAAATCAAATCAGCACTTCTTTAAAACATTTTAGAAAGCATTTTGACGATAAGGACGTCTCTATTTTCCTATGTATCATAGGTCTGTTGTTCCATCGATAAGCGTAGAGCAGGCTCTAATGTAAGGGTGAAAAAGGAGTAAGGGTCACCTGGGTAACCCTGTACTCCGTACTAAACACACTATCTTTATTATTCTGCCAGGGTACCAAAGAAACCGGTGAAGGTTATATCCGGATTATCTACGCCTTTAAATTGTCCAAGGAACATATCTCCTGATTCGTAATAATCTAATGTGTATCGACTGACAATCATTAGCCGAAGGAAGTCCTGTACATAATCCTGTATAAGGCTGGCATTGAGATGTTCTGGAATATCTGCCTTTAGCTGCCCCGGGGTAAACTTGTATACGCCAGCATCGGTTTTAGTATAGTTGAAAGGAAATATGGCTACATAATTGGACTGTCCCATCTGAAAATGCAGCGAAATATTCATTTGTTTGCTGTCTTCTACAAAATCAAAATCCCCAAGCATAAAGGCGGCTTCATATGGACTATTGAAAAATTCCATAGTTGAATTGAACCAGGCGAGATAGGCCTCATCCGACCAGCCTTCTAATGCGTAGTAGGTAAATGGATTGGGGGCTGATATGGTCGATGGTATACCATGTCCCAAGAACAGGTGCATCGGTATGATCGGAACTCTTGAGCCTATCAGATCTATACGCTGATTGCCTTCCTGTGCGTACAATTGTGTTTTCGTAGGATCTATAAATAGCTGTCTTACTTCTTTACCATTGATTACTAGCGGTGTTCTAAAATTGATATGGTTGATCCCATAGGATATGTAGGATGTGGTCGTAATTAGTTTATTATTCTCGACATAGTAAGCGATGGCCGATCGTTCGTTTTGATCGATCATTATTTGTACGGCTTTTCCATTTCCATATAGAAAGGAGTGGAATCTGTTGGTGTTGAAATAATTGAATGTATTCCAAAGCGAGTGATACAGGGCAGACCCATTGTACGCATTACGCTCTTCTACTGTTGTGCGAACTAGTTTTAGCTCATCACCATGCTGGTTCCCCAATAAAACCACCGTGTCCTGAATGGCATAGCGGAAGGTATAGCTGGTATCAGCACTGATTTTATGTCGGCCTTGCTGTATGGATATAGCATCGAGATAGCTGCCCAACGAGAAACTGAGTACGGCATTGCCCGCATTCGCTTTGAGGCGGTAAGAAGTTGTTGTAAACTGGTTGCCTGCGTCAGGATAGAGATCCGACAGCATGTTTACTTCACCTTTTTCGGACAGGGTGACATATAGACCATAGGCTTTGCCAGTAATTTTTGTTGTCAGTATGGCCTTCCAAGCCGATTGTCCATCTATAAAGTTGGCCTTAAAGTGAGCGATAGCTTCTTCATCACTCTTAAATACATGCTCGACTTCATAGGCCTCTAGCGTGTCTTTTTTACAGCTGCTGATGCCCAAAAGGAGCAGGACTAAGACTAAGAGTTTATTTATTGTTGACATAGTTCTAATGTTTTATTCCAAAGTGCCTAAAAATTTAAAGTTCGGGTTGCTGGAACTCTGCCCATATCCCATAAGTTCGTTGTCTACGACTTGGTAATCAAAATTGAAGTCTCCATTTACAAAGCCTTGTAGCACAGGGATCATCGCTTCGAAAATATAGGTTGCATTCCCATCTAGTGCTTTTTCGTAAACGAATTTATACTTCTCATTTTCCATCGTGTAATAGAACGAATAATTGGCGACAAAGCTATCATTGCCCTGTTGGATGACAAGGGTGAGCAACATGGTTTTCTCTTTTTTATCAAAGCGTACAGCTAGATAAGGAAATTTAGAACCAGCGGTAAGCATCGTCCGCATTTGATTAAGAGCGGCCGTTCTTCTAGCATTGAAGTCCGAACCCGATCCGGGTACATTCTCTTCAAAGGGAATCAATATATAGTCAAATTGAATGCCCAGCATCTGGTTGAAGCTGAATAAAGGTGTGCTTGAGCTAAATAGTTGGGTCTCTTTGGTTCCGTCTAGCCCGACCAGAAAGGATGTAGCTTTATCCAAGG
The DNA here is from genome assembly GCF_017908035.1 of Sphingobacterium tabacisoli. Lineage (GTDB taxonomy): Bacteria > Bacteroidota > Bacteroidia > Sphingobacteriales > Sphingobacteriaceae > Sphingobacterium > Sphingobacterium tabacisoli. The sequence continues at coordinate 177,152 of NZ_JAEQMU010000001.1, forward strand.
AAAAGCGATCTATCTGTGTTCCTCCATAGCGTATGCTATTTTCTAGTTCTAGGTAATTTAAGCCTGAAAAGGCGAAGCCGACGGATTTGTTTTGAACTTGTTGTGCACTATCATAGGTTAGTGTCAGCTTCTTAGTACGCATATTGAAATTTAAAGCAACAAGATCTCCTGTTTTTGTCATGATATAAGGGAAGCGGTTTGTCCTCAAAAAGTCAATAGTACCCGTTTTTAAAGCCTGTAGATTACCAGCTTTATAGGCAATGGATTCTTCTTGTGTAGCTTTAACAAGGAGTAGTTTTGACCCATTCAGATTACCACGCATGAGTATGCTATCTGCTGTGTTTTTCAGTATAGAGAACTCGAAGTCTGAATAGTATCCCCAAGCGGGTTTACCACCAAAAACACTGGGATCCGGATCTGCCAATAGATGGATATAGGAATAGGTATCAAAGTACAGGCTTGGAAGCAGGGCCGCTTTCAGTCTATACGAACTTTCTTTGCTGGTATGGGTGGATTCGTCCGATATGTCGGCCAGCATTTGTACCCTGTTCTTACCGTCGAAATTGAATAGAAAGCCATAGCCACCGCCTTCTTGGGTAAAGAGGTGGCCCTTCCAGCCGTAAGGTGCTTCTTTCAAAAGATTTTCATATTTCTGCATGGCCTCGGACAATCTTTCATCCGGTCTCAATCCCGTATAGGCATCTTCTTTCTGGCAAGAGAAGATAAAGGGAATCAAAGCCAATACTATATAGATTTGTTTCATTGTAGTCTGATCTTATTTTATAAATTCCTGAATAGCCTTTTGGGTGTCGGCCTGCAGTGTCCTGAAGTTTATGCCATATTCCCGTTGAAAGTAACGAACGACGATATCCTCTTTCTTACGTAAGATATTGCGTGCTTCTACAGGAAGGTTAGGGTTGCTGACGATGGTATCAAAGGCCTGCTGTCCATAGACTAAGAGCACAGCGATGGTCTCCACAAAATCTTCATCTGGGCTGGCTTTAGCATAGGCAGTGACGAGACCTTGGGACTGGGCCTGTTGGTCACTGCTATTGAACCATGCTGCCGTATAGTGCTGCGGGTTTAGTGATTTCCACTCTACGGGATAAAGTCTGTTCTGATGTAGGATGTGGGCGAATTCATGATGAATAGTGTGAAGCATCTGCACGACCTGGTCGGGGCTCTCTTTGGCAAATTTATTCACGACCATCAATACAATTTTACGCCCACCTTCTGCTTGCCCCAATACGATCGTTCCATCGTTGTTATGTTCAGCGCTTCCGGCCAGCATAAATACTTTAGGGCTGTATTTTTTGATGAAATCTGCACCGGCAGATTTAACATAGGGAGCGATCCAGATATCGCGTACAGCGGTCATGACCAGTTCTACTTTGTCTTCCTTTACGGGAACTAGATTTCTCAGGTAGTTTAGTTCAAAAGGATCCCATTTATATTTTACCTCAATGTTATAGGGAGCGACAAAGTTGGTCTCCAACCACTTGTCTATCGGTCCTGCAACCCAGGTTTCGCCACCCAATCCTAGTATAGGTGCATCGGGCAATACCTCGCTTTTTGTGCAGCTCATGGATAAGCCTGCAAGAAGAAGTATGTTTATAATCGTTGTTTTCATTTGTGTTTTACTTTGGTTTAACTGCTGTGGTTTTCTTTTCGCTTTTTAAACTTATCTCGGGTTGAGCTGTATCCCTGAACTTTGTACCTCCTCGGGTAGCTGAAAGACACGCATTGGATGATTGGGACCAAGAATCATGACCTCGCCCTTATCGGTCTTGTGTTCTACAGTGAGGTTATGGCGTACGATGTCAAACCAGCGCTGTCCCTCTGCAATAAAGTATACTTGCTTAAAATCCAATATACAATTCAAGACAGCCTGTTTGCGGTCCTGTGTTTTGTAAAAGGCTAAGAGTTTCTTCATATTGACTTCCAGTAGATCGTCGAAATAGATCGGAAACATATAGGAGTGGATAAATTTGGTGGAGGCAAAGCGGTTGATATCTTCTAGTGCAGCATCATAATTGCCCAACATAGCCTGACTCTCTGCACGGTTGAATAATACTTCTTCGCTGCTGAATAGAGGAATCATATTATAGGGAACACCCGATTCGGCATGTAAGCTCTGTTTTACAAAATGCTCCCGGAATTTCGGAATATTTAGACTCAGTTCGTTACCGTAGACATTGTATGCCCATATACCTGTCGTAACATTGGGCGAATTGAAGAATTTGGCCATCAGGTTGCTTGTCAGCCCATACCGATAACTATGGTACGATCTGCCCCACACCGATGGGGTTTCTACCAGCAGTAAGTTGGCCGGATTGTCGGCCCGTGTGTACTGAGCCTGTAATTCGAGGTATTGATAGCTGCGGTAGCTCTCGCTATTTACGGGACGTAGACTCGAGGTTACAGCATCTCCGGGAAAGGCTGCTTCGGCATGCGCGATAGCTGTTTTATAGTCGCGTTTGAATAGATAAAAGCGGGATGCAAAGGCATGAGCCGCTACTTTGGTAAAGTGATATTTGGGTGATTTGTACTTACTGTCATCTAATAACGGAAGCCCTTCCTCTAAGTCCTTTTCAATATTTTCATAGACGGAAGCAACGGTACCCCGAGTGTATTTTTTTATCACTATGTTTTCTGTTTCGGTTACGTAAGGTATCCCTGGATCCGATGCAGACGAATTGGTGGAGTAAGGTTGTGCAAATAGCACGGCCAACATAAAGTGAGCATAGGCACGAGCGACCAAAGCTTCTCCTTTATAGGCACTGTATTTTTCCGGATTTGTCGCATTGGAAATCACCTCAAGGGCTTGATTGGCAGCAGCAATTGCCTTATAGGAGGCATTCCAATAGAATATAGGACCATCTATTCCCGTCTGGTCGGCATCACGGAAGTTGAAAGGATTAATATTGACCAGGTCAATAGCGCCAGCTCCTTTGTCTTCGACATTGTCTGTCATGGATTCGGTAAACGGGATATAGTTCGCCTGTGGATAAGCGGTGGCTAATAGCTCGCCCACTTTTTCAGGGCTGTCGAGCTCTGTTCGCATATCAGGGCTCTGTTCGAGGTATTTACTACAGGCAGAGGTGATAATAAAGGTTGCTAAAAAGCTTATTTTTAGATAGGTATTTGTCTTCATTGTTATAATCCTACTTTTAGTGAAAAAGTAAACTGTCGTGGAATGGGCATAGCGACACCACCTGACCCTAGGAATTCGGGGTCTTGTCCACGTAAGGCTTTGTCCGAGTATAATAACCAGAGGTTGTTTCCAACCAGACTGATGGAACTACTTTTTATGGGTAAGCTGTGGAAAATCTTTGTAGGCAAGGTATACGTCAACATGAGTTGCTTTACCCGGATAAAATCGCCTTTTGCTACACGTGCTGTGGAATAATTGTAGTTATTATAAGGATAGCCGTCGATCAGTTGGGCTCCGGTACGGGCATCCATAATCGAGGGAGCGATGTCATCTCCAAAAAGTACCCATCTATCCAAGAGATCCTCTGGAGTGGCATCGAGCTCCGAATAAGAGGCGCTGAATGCCGGTCTTAAGCGTACTACGTTTCCGGTACTGAAAGTGACCAAGGCCGATAGCTTTAGGTTTTTGTAACCTAGGGTATTAAAGAACCCTCCGGTCAATAGCGGATCGATGGCTCCTTCATATTTTAGGAAGTCTGTTCTTTGACTTTGAAGATAGACCGATTGCGACATATCACCATTTTCGTTGATAAACTGCGGTACGCCCAGCTCTTTGTTTAGTCCCATATAAGGAATGGAGAATAAGGAACGCTGTGGATAGCCTTCTTTAGCTCCTCCATCAGGACCAATCAGTGACCAGACATTGGGCTCATTCTTGAGATTGGTGATTTTAGATTTATTGTACCCAAAATTCAGCTGGCTATTAAGGTTCCACTTGTCCGATTTGATAACATGACCACCGACGGTGACATCGATTCCTTGTGATTTCATGTCCGCGTAGTTGGCGACTTTGACAGATTCTCCACCAATACCACCGGTGCGGATCAATCCGATAAGGTCATAACTCTGATGTCTGTAATAATCTACGACGAGTGAAAGTCTATTCTGTAATAAGCCGACATCGATACCAATGTTGGTTTTATAGAGTTTCTCCCAGGTCAACTCGGAGTTCTCCAGATTGATCAGTTCAATGATGGATTCCCGCTCGGTTAGGTAGGGTCTGTTGGCTGCCGAATTCATCAATACAATACTGGAGTTGGTGGCAGGACCTGAGCTGGCAGTCAATCCATAGCTGGCCCGTAGGGTAGCCCGGCTCAAGAGACTTTGTTGAGCGAAGAATTCTTCGGCATCGATATTCCATGAACCAGAAATATTCCAGGTAGGCAACCATCTTGCAGTACGTGTTTTCCCCATTAGGTTGGATCCGTCATAGCGTAGGGTACCTGCTAGATTGTATCTGTTGTTGTACGTGTAGCTACTGTTTAATCCATAAGCCAGAAAGCGATCGTACTTGCGTTCCATGCCGTAGTAGGTGGAGCTTCCTTCGACCACCATTTTGACAAAATTGGGATCCAGGTAGGGTACACCACCTTTATCAAACTGATAACCGTAACCATCAAAAAATTTGAACTGTCGGTCGGCATAGCGTAATTCTGTAAAAAGGTAGGAGCGGAGCTGGTTTTTGTCATTAAACTTCTGATCAAAATCCAATGAGTTTCTGACATTATAACTCGTTAGATAACTGTCGTTCGTTTTATAAAATCCACCGTAAGGTAATACAACAAAAGGTTCCGCTTCCGGATTGTTCGGGTCCCGATACAGAAATTTATTGGACTGTCTTATAGTCGCGTCGCCATCTGCACGGTAGGCCATAGGCATATTGGAATCTTCGTGGATATTGTGCTCCTGATTTGTTTTAGCATACCGATAAGCACCTTCAAAACTGTATTTTAGGTTTTTCAGAATGTTATAACGAAAATCCCCTTGCATCTTAAAATCAATAAAGCTCAGGTTGATATAGTTGTTGTCGAGCTCGTGCAGAATGTTGAATGGCGCAAAGTTACGTCTGAAATATTCGAGGTTGCCGTTTTCATCGTAGGCAGTCAGGACTCTGGACGTGTTCAATGCATAGGAGTAAGGGTTAATATCGAAATCCCGGGCATACTGTCCTTCTACTGGATTGCTGACGCGTCCCAATGTGCCTGGTGCCTTTTGGTTACGGATAGAGCCTTGTGTGATCAGGCCATAGCTTACGCGGTCATTAGGCGTAAAAGTTGCTCTGACATTTCCGGTAAAGCGTTCTACGTTATCGCCTTTACTCCATCCATTGTCTTTCAGAAAACTACTGGAGGCATAAATCTGCGATTTTGTCGTCCCCGAAGACACGCTTACCGCGTGTTCTTGCATGAAAGAATTGTTAAATAGAATATCAAACCAGTCGGTATTCGCATAGGCATACCTTTCCAGAAATGACCGTCGGGATAGGGGATCATTTTTTAAACCGAATTTTCCAGAGCTCTTATCATATTCATTAATGAGATCGGCCATTTTAACATATACACCGCCACTGGCAAATCGCGCGGTCTGTCCAAAATTGAGGAAGCCTTTGCGCTCTAGTTCTGCATATACGGACATCTGGTCGTAGGAGTTCATGATGTTGAACTGACTATAGCTCGGCTTGAGATAGGTGGAGAAATTGCCGGTATAGGAAACCGCCGGTTCTCCGATTTTACCTCGTTTTGTGGTGATTACGATAACACCATTCATGGCACGGGCTCCATAGAGTGATGTCGCAGCGGCATCCTTGAGTATCTCAAAGCTTTCGATATCATCGGGGTTTAGACCCGCTACGGAGGATCCCACTAAGGTTGCAGGGTCTCCGGTCGATAGTTGTTCATTGGAGATATTGACAATATCTTCGATGATCATTCCATCGACTACCCAGAGGGGTTTGTTGTCTCCGCTGATGGATGTGGCTCCACGTACTCTGATTTTGGGAGCAGCGCCAAATGTGCCCGACACGTTTTGTACGGATACGCCGGCCACCTGTCCTTCAAGCATCCGGCTGACGTCGCTTATGCCCTCACGTTTGGCATCCTCAGCTTTAATCTTGACGGAAGATCCCGTAAACTGACGCTTCTGCACAGATTGGTATCCTGTGACGACGACATCTTCGATTGTATTGATGTCTGCTATCAAGGTGATCTGAATATGGTTGCGGCCGTTTACGGCGACAATCTGATTGACATAACCGAGGTAGTTGATTTCAAGGGTAGCGTCATTAGGCGCCATAATGGTAAAGTTTCCGTCCTTGTCTGTCGTTGTACTCGTTTGTTGTCCCCTGATACGGATGGACACCCCCTGAATAGGCGCTCCATCGGTATCTACGACTTTTCCTTTTGTCTGTTGCTGTATTCTGGTGTTGCTAGTGTCTATAGCCGTAGACATAACCGGTAGGGTTGTGCCTAGACAGAGACTAACCATAAGCAGCGAACTAAAAGTTTTTCGTTTGAAATTTAGTTGTTTCATTACCTCTTACTTACTTGCTTTTTGATGATTAAGAGACAGAGCAGTCCTGGCCTGGCTAATTTTGGTTAGCCAGGGTTGGGATGATCTGCTTCGATATGATTATTGCGTTACTTTAAGAATATTTTTCGAATAGCCTGATTTCTAGTATCCAATAGGTAGATTGTTCCATCTTTGGTTACATACATGTCCGCTTGATTGGTCGCTCCGCCGGCATTGTGCAGTGTACCATCTCTAAAGGTATTGTCTGCAAATTTCAATACGGTGCTTACTTCTCTGGTGGCGGTATTTACTTTGCGGATAGCACCGTTTATGAAGCCATCCAGTACCAATAGCTCCTGAGGACCGGATTTGATTATAGCCCCTAGCTTAAAGCCCAGAAGTGCATTTTCACCTATCCCGTCTCTATAGCCGAAATCGGAATAGCTTCCTACGATACCGCTTGGTAAATTGAAGAAGGCGTCATAATCATCTGTAAGTCTATACAGGAAATTATTGGGACCTATCGCAAAACGTCGATCAGCGATGTAGGTGTTGTAATTGTTGGAACTTATTAGATTCATTTCAACACGGTTGCCTGTTGCTTTTGGAATATGATAGAGCTGTCCATTGTCCCTAAGCGCATAAAAGTCCCCGTTTTCAACCAACAGTACATTTTCAGTACCAGTACCTTCGATATAGGTTTCTACAATCTCGCTATTGGCCCGTATGACTCGTATTGCGGAGTTGTTTTTTTCTGCAATATAGAGGTTGTCCTGCTGATCGATCCATAGTCTGGCTTCAGAATATCCCATATTAAATAGGGCTTTCTCGCGTGCTCCGTTCGCATATCCTTTTTTGCCTGTGCTGCTACCAGCGAATAAGCTCACCTGACCATTCGGACTCACTTTTTTAATGACATTGTTTACGCATTCGGCAACATAGATATTACCTTTGCTGTCTACTGCCAGACTTCCATGTCGACTTTGAAAATCAAATACAGAGGTGTTCGGACCACCTGCTATAGTGATGATTCCTGCTCTACGGAATAGGTTTGGAGCGTTGGCCACGAGACCATTGCTGTGTACTTGTAGTTGGCCTGTGCTCAGGCTGGCTGGAGCTATGGCTCTGATTTCGGTAGCAGTAGAAGACAGAATCTGGGCCTGTACACCATTGAAATAAACCTGATTCTGATTCACATCGGTACCGAAGCCTATTCCTTTGATCGTTACTTCGGTCCCGGCAAGCCCATTGTCCGGACTTACACTCTGGATACCTAGATTCTGTTCGGTGAATTTAGGTCCTACAACAGTCTGTCCGTTTACATGGAGGACAAGGTCTCCTGCACCGATACCACCTGGAAGGATAAATTTTATCTCTGAAAAACTTACACTGGAAAGCGTGACTTCTTTGCCATTAACAAGTACTTTGTTCTCATCCAATATGGTGCTGAAATTTAATCCTTTGATAGCTATTTCTGTTCCCGGAGGTGCGCTCAATGGACTGACAACTTCTATGCTAGGAGGGGGCACCATGGTGAAATCAGGTCCGGTGATCCGCTGCCCATTGATCGTGACAGAAAGCGGACCGCTTTCTGTTCCCTGTGGCACAGTGAGGACGATCTCAGTATCGCTGCTCGATACTAAGGTGGCTGCACTTCCATTGATATCGGCAGATATCTGTGAAAGATCAGCATTAAATCCAGTTCCCTTTACGGTGACGCGTGTGCCGACGCCTCCGGTACGGGGCTTGATGTCTTCGATGGTCTGATAGGTAAAGATGGGACCGGTAGACTCCATACCATTGACCCTTACGAGGACTGCACCAGTGCCAGCGTCTTTGGGTACCTGAGCAACCATAACGGTATCCGAAACGCTGATTACAATCGCTTCTTTTTCGTTGACATAGGCTTTTGCCGGTTCTTTAATACTGCTAAAACCGGTTCCCGAAATACGGACATGTGAACCAGCGGTGCCATTGGACGGAGATAGCCCATGTATACTCAAGGCCTGATACGTATAGTTACCCACTTCGATCCGCTTGTCGCCTACGGTAAGGAGAATCATCCCCGATTTGCCTCCTTTGGGAGCCTGTACAACCAGTTCTTCTTCTTTGGTTGTAAATAATTCGGCTTTAGTGCCTGCGAAGTAAACTTCAACTTTTTCTGCATCCAGATCTTTCCCAAGTAGGGTGACTAAAGTCCCTTCATTTCCGCTGTTTGGATAAAAGCTTTCTACGATCGGGTTTTTCGGCCCAGCAGACCTGCTTTCCTCTTTTTTACAGCTTAATACAAAGCAACCGACAGCCACTAGAAGGAACCATAGATGATAACAGGTTCTGTAGGTTGTGGTATTGTATGACAATGTTGTTGTTTTCATTTCTTTTCAAATAAAGGTTGAACGGATTACCGCGTGGGTTTCAGTACGCCATTGATGGTATGTAAAACGCCATTTCCGGTCAATACATCCTGCTTGGCCACCGAGATGGGGGACAGGTTACCTGGTCCCTGCAACGTGATACCGAGGAACGAACCTGGAGCCCAGTCATCCGGGAGGAGGTTTATTCTACAGTTGTAACCATCCAGCATGCGCTGCTGGCTGCTATTGGTCTTGTCGGTGGTCAGAATGTAGTCGTAGACAAATCGTCTGGTATCGGCGACATGGTATCGGATAAAGCTTTTCAGTACTTCCGGATCGGTTTCATGTATTTGCTGTATACTAGTAAAGCCATTGCTTTTCATGGCGTTGTTGTTGGGGGCAAATACGGTGTACGCGCCTTCGTTACGCAGTAACGGTTCTAAACCAGAGGAACGTAAGGCTTCTTTAAAGAACGTTAGACTGTTGTCATCACTGATTGCATCATTTAGGCGTTCATGTCTAAATGGTTCTAGAACGCGGTCGATCACATGAATCAGCCCATTGCTGGTCGTCATCCGCTGATTGAGAATCCGTGCTCCATTTATCGTTAGTATGGTATCTTGGTTCTTTATCCAATGTGTTACATACAATTTGCCCCGCTGTGATTTGATTTCCTGATTGAATAAAAATGGCAGGTTATCGAGACGGTAGGTACCATCGATGATATGGTATAGCATAAGGTTGGACAGGTTGTCGGTAGATAGGAGCTGTATGGATTTGCTGTCCATTCCGATCTTTTGAAAGGCAGCATCACTCGGAACCAGTACGGTAAATGGACCGGGCGCCTGTAGCTTTTCTATAAGTCCTATAGGACGCATCCCGGCATTAAAAACGGATAGATTATCATTGTCCGCAATCACTAATGCGGTTGTATTATAGTCGATGTCCAATACATAATCCTTGTCGCGACTACATGAAGCAGCGAATAGACAGTAGGCCAAAGACAGATATAGTATAAAGGATCTATTCATGGTTCAGTTAATTTAGTTTGAAATCTTTTGGGAGCAGGAGCCTATCAATGACATGCACAACTCCGGTATAGGTCAGGATATCCTGTTCAATGACTTTTGCGGCAGGATGGTTAGCGCCTTTTGTCTTGATATGGATTTCGTTGTTGGCCCGCTCAAATTCCAGGTTATTACTGTCTAACCGATAGCCTTGGTCAACCTCCCAGCTCAGTACTATAGTCCCTAGAATTTCATTGCGCAGATCATTGCTGAAAAAAGTAGAGAAGGGTGTAAAAGCATTCTTTGCCTGATGGTAGGTGGCTAGTCCCCGGGGATCGGTCGCTAATACGTTCCAGGAGTTGATCTGCCACCAGTGGTTGTTTATGATGGAATCGATTACGGTAAAATTGTTCATCGTCCCGGTCCAGTTCACTGCCTGCACGGGCGAGCGTTCGCATAGTTTTTCGATATCTTTGACCGAGTTGATTCCTGCTTTTTTGAAGGCATCATCAGTGGGGACTAACAAGGAGGTCGAATAAAAAGTGGACAGTAGATTCATGCGCAGTTTGTACCCTTCAGGCTGATAATAGTAGGGGTTACTCTCGGACTGTATCTCATGATAGAGGCTATCACTATAGTTGAGGGCTTTGATAAATAGACTGAACCGACCATCTTCTTGTAAGAACTGGGCCGTTGTTTTAGTAGGCCTGGCCAGCACTTTGGTGATTGGAATCAATGTAGCCTGTTTGCTTTCCACAATCCTGTTTTGAGGGCCATGTGGTTTGCCGTTTAATAAGATCTGTTGCTTGTCGACTCCAAAGTAAACTTTATATTTATAAGGGTATGTTACACTTTCTCCGCCTTCGGATGTTCCTCCTTCAATCTCTGTGGGGTGGGTTAATAGTGTATTTAGTCTCGTATTGCCCTGACTGTCATCAATACCATTTTTTGACATCTGTCCTTTTATGGTATGATAAAATACAAGACTGTCGATGTCATTTAAGGACATCTGATTAATCTTACTGAGGGTATATCCTGCTTGGGTCATGGCCTGATTATCTGGAACGAGGACGGTAAATTTGACCTTTGCGTCTTGTATATTCACTTGTGTATTGATTCTGCTCCGTCTCCAAGCGTGGAGAAATGTTGAAAATGCCGGATCAGAGAAAGCTTCATAGAACGTGGGAAGACTGTCCTGATAGGGGATCTGTTCGCCAATAGGAGGTGGCATGAATTCTTTTTTCAGACAGGAGCTGCATAAACCTATGGTCAAGAGCATAACCGTTGTAATATATGGAATAGGAAACCGTTTCATAAGTCTGTTCATAATTAAGGTTTAAGGGATTCTGAAGGGAGCATTAAGAGCTCTTCTATTTCATGAAGTACACCATTTGTCATGAGGTAGTCTCTTTTTGACTTTTGGTTGATCGGCAGGTCTCTGATGATCGGATAGTCATTATACTTGCTCAGCATAACAAAGATATTGTTGTGATCTGCCGCAATACCATAGGTATAACTTTCATCTCCAGGTATGCGATAGCGCAACGGTGCTCCTGCATAGTAACCGATACCCACTGAAGGATACAGGTTGAAATCCCTCATAAAGAAACTGAGCGGAAAGAGATAGGCCGCAAACAAACGCTGTCCATATTTATCGGGACTCATTTTGTTAATGTCTTCCAGACTGATCCCATGTTTCTTGAATGCATTGTTGTTCGGAGCAACGATGGTTTGAGGTTTTAGATCCTTTAGTTGATCCCACAGCCCAAATTTCTTGAGTCCGGCTCGAAGGCAGGAGAATTTTTCCTGACTTTCCAGGTAGGATTGAATGGTACCGTTATGGTATTTGAATACAGCATCAATGCTGTGCAATACCCCATTGGATGTCTCTAGGTTTTTACGCTGTATCTGTATGCCATTGACAAGTGTTCTGTTATAGGAGGCTGGTGTTTGGTCTCGGCTGATATATAAAGGGGGACCATCTATGGTTTCAAATAGATGGTCGGTACTCCCTAATGCGATGTCATTGTCAATATTCAGTCGGCGTTTGAGGATATGATACCGTATTGCTGTACGCAGACTGTCTCGGTTATTCATCCGGAAATCTTCTGGCCTATTGATGCCAAGTTCATTGAAAGCTCTGTTGGTCGGTACAAAAATGGTGTATGGTCCGCCCTGATTCAGTTCGTCCTCTAGTCCCGTATATTCCAGTGCTGCTGAAAATAGCGAGAACTCGTAGTTGTTTTTTAGATAGGCTGCCATAGGGCGTATCTTTTCATTCGGTTCTGCGAGACGCACAGGATCAAAATCGCAGGAAACAGCCAATAAGCCCAGGCCCACCACAAGGGAATATAAAAGCGATGTATTTAATCTGAGTTTCATGTTTATTTAAGCTAGTTTGTAGGGGTTAGTTTTATTTTCTATAGATCGGTGGAGCATATTCCCGTTGTATAGTCGTTAGAAATACCCGTCCATTCACAATCTCAATGGTATTCACGGAGCTGAATGTCCGTGGATTGTGGATTCCGGAATGTGTATTGACCAGTAGATTGGGGAACATCGGTGAGCGATAGACCATAGGGTTGTAAGGAGGAGCGGTCCGCCCATCTTTATAGCAGGCCATCATAGCAAACTTGCCATCAGGCTCCTCTATTCCATATTGATATATCCGATCTACATCGATCGAAGGATGTCTAAAGAAGAACATTTGCCATACGTCGGTGTAGATGGTATTGTTTCCTGATTTTGGAAATGTAGGAAAGCTCTGGTAAGGTGCTATCCGATTGGATTCGCAATCTCTTAAGAGGGTCGTGAGAAATTGGCGGTCGTATCCGGGTATGCCTCTTGATCTAGCGAAGTTCATATCATCGGTGTAGTTTTCCATAATGGAAAGGTGCACAGACAAGGTATCGCGAAGGCCTTCGTTAAACCAGATGACGTTGGAAATATCCTCTTTTGTTCTTTTACTCGCTTCGAGGTATCCTTTTGCACTCATGTTGTAGAAGTTAACATACGTGAGGGAGTCTGCCAGCGCGATTTTATGAAAGTTTTCCTGTCTTAGAATAATGCCATTTTTCTTGGTATTGAAATCTTTCTGAATAAGATTCAGGGTATATACCTCGCCCTCGGTTATGTTTAGTGTCGTATCTATAAAAATTGTACTGCGTAAACGATCTTCGAGTTCGAAGAATGGTACCGTGGTTTTGGGGCGATAGACAAACATGATACGCTTTTTCCCGGATGGGATCTGCGCCCAGCTGCTTAGATCAAAACCATTGAGGATAGGTCCCACCATCACTTTTTCCTTCCCTGGGTATTCTGGATTAAACACAGAGGTACTATTACCGATGTGCGTTGGGTAGGGAGGTGCATAACTATCCCTTTGATCCAGGTAGTCACCTACAATCGCTGCACCGGTCAATTTGCCCTGTGCATCAAAATTAGGGTCTATCAACATGGTGAACATCGGGTAGGGCTCGCTCTTGTGTGCCGCATCTCTATAGAAATACATATTATTGAAAACCCGTAAATAGGCGGGATTTTCGGTGGAAGTATACTCTACCTTTGAACAGCTTATATGGAGCTGTACTATAGCTAATAGCAGTACGGTATAAAATATCTTTTTAATCTGTAGCTCTCGTTTCATCCTCTTAGGTTCTATTTGTTATGTTTTAGAATTATAAGACGCGCTTTTTGAGCATCGGGCACATTAGGGCCGGTTCGTCCTATCAATGCAATCGTGTATATCCCGGTTTCATAGGGTGGTAATACTTTACCGACACGCTGGTATAGATCTTTATTTGCTATTAAATCTTGTCCCTTAATGACTGGTATATCTTCGGCCCAGGTACCAGGAATTACACCTGGCGCTGACCTGTATGCCATCAATTGTTTGAAGATAGCCCTTATATAAGGTGCTGTAGTGGTGAAGCTGCCCGGCTCGAGGTTGTATACCGCTTTGTTTCCTTTTTGACCCACTGGTTGGCCATCATCGGCTGTAATGCTTAGATAGGGAACGTCGGGACATAAATTGATAAATCGAAAATCTGTAGGAAAGCTGTTTTTGGTATAGCCGTAAGTACCGTCGGCTTCTATTCCTGTAATAGGCATCAGCGCACTCAGATTATTCACGGTAAGGCCTATTTTGATCTGTCCTTTTGGATCGGGATAAGACCAAAGTGTATAATTTTCATTGGGTCTCGCTATATAGGTCAGTTTATCCAAGACTGAACCGTTTTCATCCTTTATTTCGAAGGTCTGTTCACTGGAAGCAAAGCTACTGTATGGGGTAGACTGATTGAATGAGATTAGACTTCCGATGTCTTTACCGTTAGCGAAGAAGCGGATTTTTTTGTCAGGAGCGGCATTAAAGCCCTGTACTCTATACAGTGATGTATTGATCGGTTCGTCAACATCGGCAATCACTGTTATGGCATTCTGTTTGAGCATATATTTGTATCCCAATTCATTTCTGAAGTACTCAAAACTCATCGGTGTGATGACGATAGTATATATCCCTCCGGGTTGAAAGGTCTGGATACTGGAGTAGATAACGTCGCTCGGCTCAAAGCGGCTAATCGCAATACTGGAGGTGCCTGGATCTATGGTTCTATAATTCATATTTCCGGATGTACCCGGTACTATTTTATTCGCCTGAGTCAGTGCTTTGAACTGATAGGTGCCATAGGGTATCTCTACATAGGCTGAAGCTTTACCTATAGGTACGGTATTGGTTTTAGCATCTACTACTGATCCGTCCGCATAGGTAAGCGTCATAGGGCCTGTTAAATCTTCCAACTGACCGTAGGCAGCAGCGGGGGTCGATACTGGAGCGCTGAGATTGAGCAGGCGTATCTTAAAGTGGCCTTCTTTGGGTGCTGAGGTCTCCCGAGGCACTTCGACAAAGTAGGAGTTCCCACCGTAGGCGTAGGTATGGAATGGGGATACGTAATGATCCTTTGGTCCATCCGAATTTTTAATGGAATATGCTGCAAATTCGTCGATACTTCCATTCAGTTTCAGGTTGTAAAACTCCAGATCAATAGAACCGTCCTGTTTGAATAGTTTCTTCGGGATATTCCATATCGCGCCGACTTTACCATCGATGTTGTTTTCGGACCACCAATGGTTTCCGAAACGACCATCACCAGGAAAATAAGCCGTAGCTGGAAAACGGAATACTTCGCCGGTCACTGGTGGAGAGAAATTGGTTAAGCTATCCCCATTTGCTTTTACATGATTAAGCCCATATAAATCAATGATCCGTACCGCCGATGGAGTCAGGTCGATATCCTTTGGAATTAGATTTACCTGTATGTTATCTAACTTATCTTTCTTACAGGCTAGCAATGCCAGGGATAGTGCAACAAACACAAGTCGTATACTGTTTCTGTTTAGCATGATTAAAATAGATTATAGGTTAAACCAAAGACCACTTCCATTCCTCTCCGGTAGCTTCTATTGATATAGCTGTTGCCATACCAAAGTCCTCCCGTGCCGGGATTGGCGTATACTGTCTTTATAGCTGGATCTAGGATGTTTTTTACAAATCCTTTGAGGTTTATTCTTCTATAAAGCTTTTGTGTAAAGACAAAGTCCAACATCGGTACCGGACGGCTGTAAAGGTCAGGTTCTCCTGTTAGATTTATCTGTACCAATCTTTCGCCGACAATATTGAATGTTGTTGTCAGATCTGTACCCCATTTTTTGTTTACATAGTTGAACCACACGTTTGCGGAATAGGGTGCTTGTTCAAATAGTGGACTGTTTTTCGGAGTATGCCTGTCCAGTGATTTGTTGGCCAGGTAGCGTTCATCAGACTTTCTGATGTTACTCTGGGCAACCATAAGATTAGACCCTAGGGAGAACCCACTGAGCATAGGCCACCATGTTTCCAGGCGCTTTACCAATTCAAATTCCATTCCCCAGACATACCCCATATTTTGGTCGTTCTGATATTGTATTGTCGGAAACTCAGGGTAGGTAGCGGCAAGGCCATCTGTTTTTAGGTTAAATACACGGATCAATTGACTCTCAATCTGCTTTCCGAATGCGGAAACAGCGAGTACTTCGCCTGTGTTGGGAAACCATTCCCATCTAAAATCCAGGTTTTGCGTGTATTGGTTTTTTAAATCGGGGTTTCCAATAACCAGTCCCATCTGAAAAGCATCAAACTCGAATACATTGGTTATTTCGCGGAGCTCGGGTCTTGCTAATGTGCTGTTGTAGGCCAGCCTGACATTCATCTTTTCCTTAGGGTGGTAGGTGAGGTTGACGGAGTAGAAGGGTTTGTATCCGGTGCGGTACAGCGAATTTGGCTCGATAAGCAACATGGGAATTTTTTTGCCATCCTGCGATGTTGCAGTAAGTCCGGGATCCAGGAATACATTGGCCGTATCTACCCGGGATCCGATATTGGTCATTTCGAAACGTACCCCACCTGTGATGCGCCATTTATCCGAAGGATGTAAGTCCAACATGCCATAGAAAGCATTCGTTTCATAGTAGCCTTTGTAGTTATTTGGCGATTTTTGACTGTTGTAGAGGAAGCCGCCAATAGGCATAGCGCCCTCACCCTGTACCGTACGAGGTTTGATACCTATAATCTCAGGCCCGACCAGGCGATCTAAATCTCCTTGTACATCGTATAGTGGTATAGATTTATTGCCTACAAAGTTAGAACCGGGGATAAACATATGGTTTTCATTAAAAGTGCGATCCCTAAATAAATAGTTGACTCCCGTTTTGAATTCTTGTTTGCCATCGAATAGCTGGAAAGGGAAGGATAGATCAGCCTTGTAGTTATAGTTTTTTTCCTTTAAGTCGCGCCAACGACGACCATTAGGTTCGGCTTGTATAATGCCATAGGTACCGTATCCATTTACATAGCCGGAGGTCAATGCATAGAGGTGTTCGCTATAGGTGTCTGCCATGACGGTGGTGCCGTCGTAGAAATAGGGTCTTTTATAATAACCTCCTGCATCGGGGGTGTACACAGCCAGACCTGCAAAGCGGTAATCTGGTTCGTTCTGACCCGAAGTCGAGGTCGCTCCGTTATAGCTTAATCGCGGTGCAAATTCGCCAGCTCCAAATTTATGTTCGCCCTGAAAATTAAAGATATCCAATGTCCGGTACGCCTGTTGTAAGGAATAGATATAGCTATTGACGGTACCGGGCAATCCGGTATACTCATAGCCCCCATTCATATTGACCGCCTTGTTTTCACCTCCCCATGAGCCCATGTATTGAAAGGCGAGTTCGTGCCGGGGATTGAAGCGGTAGGCTACACCGGCTAAGACACCATAGTTGACCGTTTCAGTACCGGTGTTTTCCAGGTAGTTTTGATAACGCCCCATATAGAGTCGGTTGGGGGTGATAAAATTCGGAATATTGCGGTGACTGTATACATCTGGATTTCCGGTAACTACGCCCTGATAAACACTGTATTGGGTTAGTGCCCCTTCCCGAATGTCGGTGTATCTTTTATAATAGTTACCCCCCAATATGACACCTATCTTTCCGTTTCCAAAGCCTTTGTAATTATTGCCAAATGTCAGGGAGTATATCTGGTTTGGTCTGGCATTATCATACTGTGTGGTCATGATGGGATCAAAGCGTTGCATAATGCCATTTATACGTTCTACTTCCTGCCAGGCTTCGGGGCTGTAGTTGCGATCTGTTATCAATTTTTGGATAGACCCTAGTCCGTTGGGATACTGCTGAGAGAGTGCTAGAAAATCATCCTGTAGATTTTTCTTATTGATACGTTGCCCACCGATACCCATATCATTATTCTTGAAACTGTTGTATTTGCCACCAAAACCGATGTTTGAATTAAATCCCGTCTGCGCAATAAACTCTAATGTTATGGTATCCGGTATAGATTTGGTCTTGAGTTCGATGATGGCCGATGCTGCATCAGCAGGTTTGTCGGGGGTAGCAGTCTTGTACACCGTGATATTATCCAACAGCGATGCAGGTACCAGGTCTAAAGGAATCGCGCTGCGGTCGGGATTGGAGGAGGCTAGGCGTACGCCATTAAGCTGACCAATGACACTTCGTTCGCCAAGCCCACGGACAGCGACATATTTATCGTCGGTAACGGTGACTCCTGTTACACGCTGCAAGGCTTGGGTGGTTGTGATAGAGGCTGTACGTTCAATCAGTTCGGCAGAGATACCATCCTGTACGGTAGAGGACAATCTACGCTCTTCTAATAGGGCCGCTTCTGTCGCTACACGTTTTCTGGTGTTGACGATCACTTCGCTAAGTTCTGTCGATGTTTTTTTTAGAAATATCTGGATAGCGGTATTGGATCTATCAAATTTGACCTCCTGCTTTAAGTAGCCTAGATACTGGAATGTCAGTGTGCCACCTCCCTGGGGGATCTGGATCTGAAAACGACCATCTCTGTCGCTAATGACTGATGTATTGTAGCCCTTGAGACGAATCGAGACTCCTGGAAGAGTTGAGCGATCGTTTGCATCATAGACTACACCAGAGAGGGTATTCTGTTGATTCTTTTTCGTTACGAATACATAGGTTCCCGTCTCATGGTATACAAGATCTGTTCGATCCAGAATCTGGTTCAGTACCTGTCGTGCCGTTTTATTCTGAATAGAAAGACTGACTTTTTTGGTATACCCACCGATGACATCATCCCGATAGGAAATAGATACGTCAGTTTTCTTAGACAGCATGTTGAGGCTTTCTTTGATACTACTGTTACTGAGTTCGATATTTAGTTTCATATCCAATGACTGTCCTTTACTATTTTCGGCGTAGAGAACAGAAATTAGAAACACCTTTAGGTATAAAACAACCAGCGAAAATTTCATCCAAAAAAATAATTGCTTGCGGTAGATATAAATCTTTCTTTTTAAAGGATTTGTTTTTGATCCTTTTTGCATAACTTTACATAATTAATGGTTAAATCCTGTGTACTTCACGGACATACTATTAGCGGATCATAAGCCGGTAGGGCGTCGAAAATTCTGCCGGCCGATGATTCTCTCCAATACAATCAGAGCTGTTCTATAATTCTTTAAGTCTATTCTTTCATTGCTTTTTCATAATTTTTGTCGGTAGTAGTTAGTAGGTTAGTATATGTGGTATTGTCTCCCTTTTTTACTGAATTTGAAGCCAAACATATCTCCGGACTTTGTTAAGAACTGATCGATGTCTGTGCCTCGTTTTATAATCGTTGTAATGGGAAGATCTTCCAATTGTTTATTTTCAATCGTAATCTGTAGGTCGTAATTTCTGTTGATTTCTTCAACAATCTGTTGTAATTTTTCTCCGTTGAAAACCAAATCCTTATGGAGCCATGCTTCGAGCTTCAACAGATCAGCATCCTTTATAGATGACTGGTTGTTCTGATCGATTAATTCCAAGCCTTTGGTGACGATACCTAATACCTGGGTTTCGTTGGCTCCGTTTTTTTTCTCCACCTGAACCTTACCTGAGGATACCAGTAGCTTGTAGCGATCGGCCTCGTACGAATCAATTTGGAAAGTGGTGCCCAATACGGTTGTTATGTAATTATGGCTTGAAATCCGGAATGGTTTATCGGGATTTTTGCTTACATCGAAGTACGCCTGCCCCTTAAGAATAATATGTCGTTCATTACTAGCAAACTTTTTGGGATACAGGAGTTTACTCATTGGACCTAAATGGGCTATAGAGCCGTCAGCCAGTTTTATTTCGGCACGCTGTCCTAACCCGGTCACTACAGAGTCCATTCTAGAAGGAGCCCATGCGGTGTTTGCCAGATCTTTATTGTTGTTTTGGAAATAATATTGGCGGATACCAAAGCCCAATGTAAGAATCACAGCCGCTGCAGCGACATAACGCAGATAAGAACGTTTATGATGCTTAGGTTCGATGGATACCACGTTAGAGTGGTTCTCCTGTTCGTTCTTTTTGAAAAGGAACTTTTGATACAGTTCCTGCTCCTTTTGCGGATCAAGCTGTGCTGAGCTGGTCTGTCCCCAAACCGAATGGAAGTATTCCTCCAAAAAGGCTTTGCCCTCTTCGGTATTTAGGTACTCCTGTATCTCGCTACTGCTATGATCTTTTTCTGAACTCAAAAAGGTCGCTAACTGTTCTATCGTGAATTTCCTCTCCATGCTAAATTAGGTGCTGGTATACTAGTATAACGAGAATAGATTAAGTGAGTACTATGGTAGTGTTAAAAAAATATTAAATATATATCGAAAGGAGGAGGTTATGAATTGAACGAGATCGTTTTCAAACCGAGCTTGCGAGCTCACCGTAGGTAACCCGTCATTGCGAGAGGTAAGTTTTTTAAACAAATACAGCGGAGTTTTAATGACAGTCAACGAGATAATTTTCAATCCGAGCTTGCGAACTCACCGTAGGCAACTTGTCATTGCGAATGAAATGAAGCAATCTCATGGTTAATAGGGGATTATCTATGATGAGTCCTTCGGGGTTGTTTTGCTTTATGTTATTCCGCTCGCAAAGACGGTACAGTTTAGATATTTTTCATTGGTAGACCGTCGAAGTAGTCAGTTTTGAAGGAGAGGAAAGTTATCGAGTGAACGTTAGATAAGCAATGTGTCAGTACGTCACTACGAATTTGTGCGTTCTTGCTCTTGATTATTTAAGTAAATCATTGCCCTATATAGGTTGTGGTATAAAACTAGTGGTTGATATATGTCAAGAAATAAATGGCATAGAAAGAAAATATCATTGAAATGGAATAATTTTACGCTGTCTTTAAAGAGGTGCATAGCAGGTAAAGCTAGGCGCGGATGACAGACCAAACTACTTATGAAATATAATTTGATTATGAAATATCCATATCACGACTTACCTTAAAAACTAATTTTTACTATTTCAGGAGCTTGATTGGAGGAGTTGGAAGAGCTTCTAGGCTGTTTTGGATAGGTTGTTATTTGCTTGTAGAATAGTGTTTTAAGAATTTGTCCTTCATTTGTCCCCCAATTGTCCCCCCCTTGGATAGTATCTTTTTTAGTTTTTAAAATTAATTTTAGCCACAGCAATTATTTAGCAACGTGTGTAATTCAATTCGATTCAATAGAACCTATGAAGTCACTCTACTCCAGAAGGAGCTGCAAGGTTGTGTGCAGTATGATTGGATACAGCATTTCAATCAGCGGGATTATGAGGGTAAATGGACGTGTATTTCTTTACGGTCTGTAGATGGTCGTAATGAAACTATTGTTGGTTTCGGTGGTGAGAGGTCTTATGAAGACACGCCGCTTTTGGATCAGCTTCCTTATATGCGCACGGTGATAGACAGTATTCCTGGAGCCAAAGAATCGATCCGGTTAATGGCGTTGTATCCGGGAGCGGAAATCAAACCACATAAAGATTCAGGATGCTCCTATACTGATGGAGTGTATCGGATACATGTTCCAGTTTGTACCCATCCGGATGTAGAATTCTATCTCGAAGGCGAACGTATCGTTATGGAGGAGGGGAGCTGCTGGTATCTCGATTTTTCTAAAACGCATCAGATTATAAATAAAAGTAATCAAGTGCGGGTTCACCTGGTTGTCGATGGCATAAGAGATGAAGATACGGATACGTGGTTTTTTGAAAATGGCTACAAAGAAGCACCTAAGCCCGATTATGATGAGGCTACAAAAAGAGCGATGATAGCGCAATTGGAAATGATGGAGGGTGAAGGAGCTAGACAACTGGTACTGCAACTCAAAAAGGAACTTCAGGATGCTTAGCAATTGGATTCCATATAAATTAGAGGTAGTAGACCAAGAGGTAAGTGTGCTATGGCTCGATCTAGAGGATCGTTTTATAGCGGAACCGTTCTTTGATGAAACGATTCTTGATAATAAGATATATGCCAAAAATAAAGGAAGAGGCCGACTGGTATCACAGTCTGATATCCGGAGCTTATGTGAATGGGCGGCGCGGATTGACTCAAGTACGGTTACAGCGTTTATTTTTCATGTGAGTCGCTGTGGTTCCACCTTGCTGTCGCAATGCTTGGTGGCAGATCAAAAATACGTAGTTATTCCAGAGGCACCTTTATTGGACGATATCTTGCATATGGACGAGGTACTATTGCCCGAAGGAATTTCAAAAGAGCGATTCTTTAAGGCTACATTGACTTTTTTGGGTCAGAAACGCTTAGGACAAGAACAATTGTTTATCAAATTGGACAGTTGGCATATCCATAAATATAATTTGTTAAGGAGGTGGTTTTCGGATACACCTTTTTATTTTTTGAGTAGGGAACCTAAAGCAATTATCCAATCGCATGAAAAACGACGGGGAATTCATATGATACCGGGGTATTTATCGGAGATGGCAAATTCGGTTCAAGTTGCGGAGCGGCATTATCGCGATTTTTCGCAGTTTACAGCCGATGTGTTGCGTAGCTTTTATAAAGGCTTGATAAATATTAGGTTGCAGGATAATCACTTAGATCATTTTTATGATTATGCTTGGGGTATGATGGGGTTATTGGCTGATTTTGATGCGCATGTGGGCACACAGCTGAGCACATCGGAGGCTGCAGTGACTCGATTAAATAAACACAGTAAATATCCAGATCAGGTATTTGCTGAATTACAGGAAGAGGAAGATAGTGCTTTATACGAGCACTGTTTAAGTGTTTATTCACAATATGAGGAGTTAATATGATGTCGCGGCGAAAGGGTATAATTATCCAAATGACAGGAATGTCGGGTGCTGGTAAGACGACCCTGGCTTTTGGCTTGCAGGAAGTTTTGGCAAGACAGGGCTATAAGGCCTATGTGATGGATGCGGATGAATATCGTAAAACCTTATGCAAAGAATTGGGATTCAGTCGAGAGGATCGCCTGACTAATATTAAGCGTTTAGCGGCACGGGCGTATGAATTGTCTGAGATTTATGACCTGGTTATTATAGCAGCGATAAATCCTTTTGAGGAAGGAAGGGAGTCTCTCAGATACATGTATAATAGCCCACTACTGTATGTGAAATGTGAATTGGAACAACTGATAGCAAGAGATCCTAAAGGTCTTTATCAAAAGGCATTGCTTCCTGAGGGACATCCGGATAGAATTTGCAATTTTACGGGAATATCAGATCCTTTTGAACAGCCTACTACTGCAAAGTGGACGATAGATACTGGCGCTGATGGTGTAAATGAAGCTGTCGAGCAGGTAACGGTGTGGTTGAAAACATTTATAGAACAACACCAAGCCGATATTTTTTATCATAGCTTTTTGGAGTCGCTATTTTTAAACGCGAAAAACGGACTTAAAAAGAGAAATGATCAATATATAGCTCAGGAGCAGGTGTTCCGTGCCCTATTTGAGATTCCGATTTTTGATCTGTTGTTTTTCTTACTCAATGAATGTAAGGATGTAGCACACTTAGCGCAATGGATCAAAAAAAGTGATTGCACAACTTCTATCGACGAAAAAGTAATGGAGTTTTATCGGCTTTTACATGATCTGAATCTGGATGAAGATTATCAGAGGCAATTGTTGACAGATGAACAATGGCAACATTGGCAGGAAAAAGGATACATACAATTGTCGGGCTTGGTGGAGGAGGAAGAATGTGATAGTGTCAAACAACAGATCTGTGAATATTTAGAAGTGGATCTCAATAGACCGGAAAGTTGGTGGCCTACAAATGGTAGCAAAATACAGAGTATCATGTTACCATCCTTAACAACCCCTGCATCTAAAAAGATTAAAACAAACACCAAGGTACGAAGGGTATTTGAAGACCTATATCAGCAAAAGTCAATCGTTTCCCAGACTTTGCCCTTAGGTTATAATCCCCCGGAAACAATATCAAATAAGTTTAGAGGTACTGACCTACATTGGGATATAGACTTTGACCGAGGGGTAAGATACTACATACAGGGGGTATTGTATCTAGATGACGTGGAGACTGAGGGAGGAGCTTTTAGCCTTGTTCCAGGTTATCAAAATAAAGTCGAAGAGCTATTGAAAGAGCATGGTTCTCCGGAGAAGAGCATGGAATGGTTAAAAGAACAAGGATTGGCTATCAAGCTCCACGGAAAAAAGGGAGACCTTATCCTGTGGCTTGAATCTTTGCCACATGCGGCTACCGCTAATACCTCAAGTAAGCCTCGTTTTGTACAATATGTTGCTTACCATAAAATAGAGATATAAGATATGATCTGGACAACGCGAATTATATCGTTTTTGGAAGAGATTGGAATACCTGTAAAAGAGCAGACCTTGGAGAAAGATTGTTTCTTGCCAGGTGTCGAGATACAGTCGGGGAGTTTAATTGTAGATAGGTCGACCCTCAAATATCCAGGAGATGTATTGCATGAAGCGGGACATATCGCGGTGATGACTCCAGAAGAGCGTGTGCAAAGTAGCGGTAACTTGAATGCAAGCGACATTCCTGTGCATACGTTAGAGGGCTATGAGCTGAGTGCTATTGCTTGGAGTTATGCCGCTGCATGTCATCTGGAGATGCCCATTGAAGTCTTATTTCATGCAGATGGCTATAAGAATGATTCGGAGATGCTGATTGATAATTATACTTCAGGTAATTATTTGTTTACGCCGCTGTTGCAATATTGGGGATTATGTACACTAGGACTGCAGGACTCGGGAGACGATAGAGAGGGCTATCCCAAAATGAAAAAATGGTTAAGAGATTGATAGGAGATAAAAGATGAAGATTAAGCAAAAGGGAAACGTGTTAAGAATAGGCGTATTACTACCGAGTAATACGAGCTATCCTATCGGTAGGGCTTTTCTAAAAGGACTGAAAGAGGAGTTGGTGCATATTGCAACAGAATATGCTGTAGAATTGATTAAAAAATTTACTAAAGACCGAATTGAAGAAGCATTGGTCAAATGTTTCGAGTTTGAAGAGGTCGATCTTGTCGTGGGATTAATTTCTGCTGCCGAGATGGAAGAGATCGATCGGATCGTAGCGAAGTATCAAAAGCCTGTTGTTGCCTGTCATCTTGGCGAACATATTCCGAAAAAGCTGACAACACTGCAATATGTAGTGCCACTATCCTTAGATATCTGGAAGGATGTATATGCCTTGGGTTATTATGCGAGTCAACATTTTGGATCAACAGCCGTTTTGTGCGAAAGTTTTTATGAGGCTGGTTTTGGCTTCGGCGCACTCTTCGATTTAGGAATGAAGGCCTTCAATCCCGAGAGTCAACTTTATTTTAGGATAGTGCCACATGGTAGAGCGATGGAGGAGGCTGCGTATACAGATCTGTTGGCCGACCTCACTGTGGAACAAGTTGATTTTGTCGTAGCATTGTTTCATGGGCAGGAGGCAGCGCTGTTTGCGTCTGCCTACCGACACGCTGACGTGTCGGAGCTGCCTTTGGTTGGACTACCCTTTTTTAGGGAATCGTCCGGGATAGGGCAGGATCAGACAACCGATACTTCGGCAATGAGCGCATTTTTTAGTGTGGAGCTGTTGGGGCAGTCGACGGTGACGGGTTTATACGAAGCTTTTGGCAGGTTGCTGGCCGATCGTATACAGGGCATGTTGCACGAAGAAACAGAACAAGTCGAAGAAGTAGAAAATTTTACATCCATATTGTCCTGCGTACAATGGAATGGACAAGCCGATATGGAGACATTCAAATTCGCAATAGCTACTACGGGTGTCAAGAGTTTGGATGATTTGATTGTAGAAGGCTTTGAAAATCAAATAAGCACGGGATGGTCAAATAGTTATTTAGCCAATTAACACAAGATGAGAATAGGATTTCTAGGAAATACCGAAATGCTGATACCGACACTGAGCTATCTCGCACAGACGGCCAATTTGGTAGCTGTAGGGCTGTGGCACAAAAGCGCTCCTTTGATAGGGATGCAATTGCGAGCCGCTAATGTACCGGATGAACTCATACAAGTGATACCCGACGCGGATTGGCAATCCCGGTTGACTGATTGGATACAGGGTAAAAAGATCGAGGTATTATTAGTATTTGGTTTTCCTTACCGTATTCCACAACAGGTATTGGCAATACCCAGGTATGGTTTTTACAATATACATCCGGGCTTTTTACCAAAGTATAGGGGAGCAGATCCCTTATTTTGGCAGATCGCTAATGGAGAACCAGAGATTGGTATCTGTATTCATAAAATGACCCATCTGCTCGATGCCGGGCCTATAGTCCAGCAAACTCAGTTTGTTGCAAATGCAATGGATAATTATGGTTTAGTTAGGAAGCGTGTGGCATTCGAAACGGTAGGCTTGGTCAAAGGTTGGTTGGAAGGATTGATGAATGACCGCTTGACAGAAAGGTCTCAGGAACCTATAGCAGACATAGACTTTTCGAAGCGGCCAGAAGAACTGGATTTGAGAATAAAGTGGCAGGAGCAAACGGCCTTAGAAATAAAATCCCTTATAGCAGCGACAAATCCAACTTACGGTGGTGCAAGCTGTTATTTTGGAGATATGGAGCTGCGGGTTTTGGATATGGATATCATCAACTTTGAAAATAGTCGGAACTACAAGGCGGGCGAAATCGTCTTTTCAGATGCGTTGTACGGGCCTGTGGTGGCTTGCGCAGATGGACAGTTTATTCGGCTGCTCGTCGTACAGCTTGCTGATGGCTATTTTTCAGGAGCCAAACTTTTTTACTTAGGTATACAACAAGGACATCAATTAAATTAAAGAAATATGGACGGAACGATGGCAGAAATAAGAATGTTTGCAGCCAATTTTGCCCCTAAAAACTGGGCTTATTGTAGCGGACAGCTATTAGCAATAAACCAAAATCAAGCGTTATTCTCGTTGTTGGGGACAACATTTGGCGGAAATGGGGTCACTACAGTTGCGCTTCCTGATTTTAGGGGAAGAACACCTGTAGGAACAGGTACAAATAATCTGGGGCTGACATTTGTCCTAGGAAATACAATCGGTAGCGAATCGGTTACCCTGACTATGACTAATTTACCTCCACACAACCACCCGACATCCATAGCTGGAAATATTGGGGTGAAGGCTAGAAATGCGATTGCTAATCAAAGTTCGCCTTCAAGCAGTAGCTATCTGGCGATCCCGGCACGGTCTGCCGGGCGGGCTAAAACAAAAGTAAAGGGTTTTGACACAGCGTCAGGTACGGTAACCCTACACGCAAATACAGTACAAGCTACCGCTGACACACAATCTACTGGGGCTAATCAGCCGCATAACAATATGCAACCCAGTTTAGGAATTAATTATATTATTTGTTTATACGGAATTTATCCATCAAGAAATTAGCATATGGAAGGATATATTGCTGAAGTCCGGTATTTTGCTGGCAATTTTGAGCCTCGAGGTTGGATGTTCTGTAAGGGACAGCTGTTGGCTATCTCTCAATATGAAACGCTATTTGCGTTGATCGGTGCGACTTATGGCGGTGATGGGGTGACTACTTTTATGCTACCCAATTTTGCAGGGAGAGCAGGTGTAGGAACGTTACAGGGGACAGGATTGACTAATCGTGTTTTGGGACAGCAATTCGGTTCGGAGACAGTAAGTTTAACATCACAACAGATGCCCCAGCATACCCATGGCAACAATCTGCCCGTGTCTGGACTGACTTTGAATGTAAGTGCTATAGATGCGACCAAGACGGATCCCGCAGTTGGAGATCATCTAGCAAATCTAAATGAAACGGGGATCAACTACCTAGGCTATATCGCTGCTGCACCGGATACGGCGTTAGCTGCGCAGAGTGTGGATACATCGAGCGTGACGGTCAATATGACCAATGTTGGTGGTTCCTTGCCGCACGACAATATGCAGCCCTTTTTGGTATTAAATTATATTATTTGTGTTGAAGGAATATTTCCTTCTAGAAACTAAAAAATTATGGACGGAACTATTGGAGAAATAAGAATGTTTGCTGGTAATTTTCCCCCTTACAATTGGGCGTTTTGTAATGGGCAAATAATCGCTATAGCATCTAATACGGCCCTATTCAGTATTTTGGGAACTACCTACGGCGGAAATGGGCAGAGTACTTTTGGATTGCCTAATCTCGCTGGTCGAACGGTGATAGGTAGCGGGAATGGGCCAGGACTCACACCGCGTATTAGCGGAGAAGCAGGGGGGACGAACATTGTCACTTTAAACACAAATGAAATACCATCACATACACATGGGCTCGTCGTCAATGGAGCTATGAAAGTGTCCTCGGCACTAGCTGATATAGCTATACCGACCAGCGGATTATCTCTTGCCAAAACCAAATATGTCGTCGACAAGACTGACGTGCCTATTGTGCGGTTTAGCAGTGAGGTTGGTGATGTACTGGTTAATCAAAGCAGTCAGTCGAGTGTAAATTTAATCCTCCAATCCGCAGGGGGAGGGGGGGGGCATGACAATATACAACCCAGTATAGGTATGAATTTTATAATATGTATGCGTGGTGAGTTTCCGGCCCGCAATTAATAACATGGAGTACGTTAAGCATAAGATATCGCGATGAGTAGTAATTCAAGAAGGTTATTTTTTAAGCAGGGTGCCGCGCTATTCGGGGCTACGCTGCTTGCCAATAATACTAATGCGGCAACTGCGTTGGTAAAAGGAATGGAGCATATAGAGGCAAATAAGGAACTGGTACTTTATCATAGTCATAATCTCCAGGAGTTAGCTGTCACAGGCAGCCTGCCGGAATTAAAATCATTGTTGTACATCGAGCAGGGATATGGATTGCTACTGGATACAGGTGGCCTATTTCCTTTGTCGAAAGGGAAAGTACTGTCAAGAAATATGTTGAATGCAATTAATTCGTTGAACCTGAAGGCCTCGCTACTCGGGTCAGAGTTATTGAACTTAGCTCCCGAAGATCTTTCAGGAATAGTATCTAAGCTTGATTTTCCGCTGGTCAATTGTAATTATGAATTTAAAGATAGTAGACTCAAAGCGGATGTAATGCCCTATGTGATCTATAAGACGAAGATGAAAACAATAGGCATAACAGGTGTAGGCAAGATGATCAGTTCTACTGCGTTGAATGCGCAAGATCCGATAGTCGCCGCAAATCGGGTGGCCGTGCATCTCAAAAAGCGAAAGTCCTGTGATATCGTCATTTGTCTAACGGAATCTGAAGTGAGTAAGCAGTTTGCTCAGGAGAGTGCTGACATAGACTTTATCCTGGGAGCGAGTGATACAGCTAAGATTAAACCGGCCACGGTGGTGAGTAATAGTCAAAAAAGCGAAGTCATCCTCAGCAGTGCGTCTCAGGAGTTCATCTCTAAATCTATTATTGTATTTAATGAGGATGGACAGCGTATAGGCTTTGATCATCGACACTTGATGTGTTCGGATCCTTATGCGCGAAATGCAACTGTATGGGCAAAAATTAAATTACTTCAGTCAGAGGGGACGGTGTCTGATACACAGCGCATACTGGGGTAATTATAAATACAAACAATTATTAATCGAGAATAATAATGAAAACGATAATAACTTTTTTTGTGCGGCGCTTATTAATCCTTTGTTTCTTTCTTGTTTTCGGACAGGTGGAGGGATGGACACAAGTTTGGCATACCGAATCTTTCGAGAATGCGACTGCTGGCCAAGCGACTTTTACCAGCAATGGTAAATCTTTTAGCATAATTAGCTCCAGCACGCTCGAGCCTGGGGGATTCACCGAAACATCAGATTTCAAGATACAGGGAAGCTATCCCTCCACTGGTTTTAATGGTACCATTAACGACCATAAATATATAGACAACGATAGTACAAATGCGTCTACAAATCCAGGTTTTTCCATAAAAACGACCGACGGTTCCAAAATTCAGATTCAGAAATTTTATTTGTTTCTTTCTGATTTTAATACGGTTCAGGTTGATAAGGGGACTGTTCAGATAATTGGTAAACTGGGTGGTCGAGAGGTATTTACCGTCGATCTATCAGATACGCATAATTACGTACAGTCTTTAAGTACTAACAACGGTTATACATTGATTGACCTTGTAATGGCGGGCGGCGTTAATAACAGCTTGGAAATCATTGATGAGTTGGAAATTAAAGCTACCTCTCCGTTCAACTACATAGGTCTGGATGCCTTAACCTGGAGACCCGCTTATTTTTCGGGTCCTACAGTGTTCAAAGCGGGTAAACTTACACCTTTTGCAAGCTGTGCCAACGTCAATTCAGCGGAACAGAGTTTTGATGTGTATGGCGAACTATTAAGTGGCCCTGTAACATTAAGTGGAAACGTTACCTATGAGTATTCCCTGACTAGTGGTTCAGGTTTTACAAACAATCTGTTCATCCCGGCAATAGGTAATACTGTTTCTAAAACAACGGTATATGTGCGTACAGTAGTTGCGGCAGTTACCAGTTCTGGTAATTTGACTTTAGGATCTACCGGTGCTACCAATAAAAATATACCTGTGGCTGCGACATTAACCCCCTTACCTTCGTTTAGCGTACAGCCTACGAATCCCACTGTATGTGCAGGATCTAATTCGAGCCTTTCAACAACAGTTGCCAACGCTTCAGGTGGGCTCCGATGGGAAGTCAATACGGGCAGCGGTTTTACGGCAATAACTGATGGCGGTGTGTATTCTGGCGCGAGTACGGCAGGTCTGTCTATTACTGGCGCAACAGCTGGTATGAATGGCTATCAATATCGATTGAGCGCGACAAATAGTTGTGGTACTACTGTTTCTACGGTGGTAACATTGATGGTTAACGTCGCTCCATCTATTTCTGCTCAACCGACAAATAGTACTACTCTCGTGGGAACTAACACAACTTTTACAGCTACAGTAGCTAACGCCACAGGTTATCAATGGCAGGTTGATCAAGGATCCGGATTTTCAGGTATTGCCGATGGAGGTGTTTATTCTGGCGCTACTACGGCTACTTTAACCATAACTGGGGCGACAGTCGGAATGAACGGTTACAAGTATAGACTGGTTGCTAATGGTGCTTGTACACCTGGAGTTACTTCAAGTTCTGGAATGTTAACCGTAGTCACGAATCAACCCCCTGTTATCAGTAACCTGAACGGTGACGCAGTTACTTACACAGAGAGAGGCGCTGCTGTAGCTATCGATGCAACTTCTAACGCAACCGTAACGGATTCGGACTCTCCGGATTTTGATGGAGGTAATGTGAGGGTTGTGATTACAGCTAATCGTGTAGGTGCCGAAGATGTACTTTCTATTCGCAATCAAGGAACAGGTGCGGGACTGATCGGTGTATCGGGTAGTAATGTGACTTACGAAGGTACTACGATCGGTACTTGGACTGGTGGAACAGGAACAAATGATTTGGTGATTTCGTTAAATAGCGCTGCAACTCCGGCTGTTGTTCAGGCTCTTTTGAGAAACTTGATGTATATCAATACCAATACGACGGATCCTTCCACCTTAGCGCGTACGATAGCAGTCACAATTAATGATGGCGATGGTGGTACAAGTACTCCGGCTAATGTTACTGTACAGATTACGGCCATCAATGATGCGCCAACACTTACTGCGACAGCCATAAACCCAACTTTCACCGAGGGAGCTTCTGCTGTTTCGTTATTCAGTGGAACTACTATAAGTACAATTGAAGCTGGACAGGCAATAAGTAAACTAACGCTTACCGTAGCTAATGTGTCGGATGGTAATCAGGAGATATTGAAAATAGATGGTTTTGATGTTCCGCTAGTATCTGGCACAAAGACCACAGGAACAAACGGGCTTACACTAGATCTTTCTGTAACTGGATCATCGGTGACTGTGCAGCTGAGTAA
The DNA here is from genome assembly GCF_017908035.1 of Sphingobacterium tabacisoli. GTDB lineage: Bacteria > Bacteroidota > Bacteroidia > Sphingobacteriales > Sphingobacteriaceae > Sphingobacterium > Sphingobacterium tabacisoli. The sequence goes on from NZ_JAEQMU010000001.1 coordinate 208,735, forward strand.
AGTTGGGGGGATCTCTCCTGCTATTATGCAGGACGTAGTTAACGGAATAACTTATCGTAATGCAAGTGCTAATCCAAATACAGCAAACCGTGTTATAACGTTATCTTCTATACAGGATAACGGAGGCACTACTAATGGTGGTGTCGATATGACAACATTATCGATAGCATCTACCGTAAGTGTCGTCGCGGTGAATGATGCGCCGATAGTAACCACTAGTGGTGGCAATACAACATACACTGAAGGAACAGCGGCTGTAGTAGATGCTGCTCTTACAGTTTCTGATCCGGATAATACAACCTTAGCCTCGGCAACAGTAGCGATTACGGGTAATTTCCAATCTGGACAAGATGTGTTGGAATTTGCCAATAGTGGGACTACAATGGGTAATATAACGGCAGGGCCATACAATAACGCAACAGGGGTATTGACACTTAGCTCTGCTGGAGCAACGGCTACTTTGGCACAATGGCAATCAGCTTTGTCTGCTGTTAAATATGATAACTCGTCGCAAAATCCGTCAACAGCAAACCGTACGATAAACTTCAAAGTACACGATGGTGGTAAGGAATCTGTGGCCGCTACGAAAACTGTCTCCGTGATCGCTGTCAACGATGCGCCTGTTGCTATGAATGATTCTTATAGCGTTGATGAAGATAGGACGTTGATTGTACAAGCGCCTGGAGTATTGGAAAATGATACTGATGTAGAAGGTGATGCATTAACTGCTATATTTGTTACTGGACCTAGCAATGGATCGTTGACCTTAAATGCAGATGGCTCATTTACTTATGTTCCTAGTGCTAATTTCAACGGAACGGATACCTTTACCTATAAAGTGTCTGATGGGAATTTATTTAGTAATATAGCGACCGTTACTATAACCGTTAATCCGGTAAATGATGCGCCTGTAGTGACCGTACCTGTGAGTATTGCTGTAACGGAAGACGTTGCGACGGCGCTTAAAGGAATAAGTTTTAGCGATGTAGATGCGGGTACGAATTCCGTAACAGTTACTTTTTCTGTGCCGACTGGTACGCTCAGTGCGCCATCAGGAATGGGTATCACAGTAGGCGGAACGGCAGCAATCTTGACACTTAGTGGAAGCGTTTCTGATATCAATGCCTTTATCGCAGCTGGAGCTGTAACATTTACCACGGCGAGTAACGCAACTTCTAATGTGACATTGACGGTATCTATTAACGATAATGGACACACGGGCGGAACAGCCTTGTCGGATTCCAAAACTACTCCATTATTGGTTACCGCTGTCAACGATGCACCGGTCAATTCCGTACCTGGAGCGCAATCTGTGGATCAGGATGCTACATTGGTATTCAACAGCGCAAATAGTAATATGATCTCCATATCGGATGTGGATGCAGGATCTTCAGATGTTCAGGTCAATTTAGTCGCAACGAATGGCCGAATGACGCTTGGCAGCACTAGTGGACTTTTGTTTTCTGTGGGTACCGGGACAAATGATGCATCCTTGACTTTTAAGGGAACAATAGTAAATATTAATAACGCGTTGAATGGACTTGTATTTAGACCAACCCCAGGTTATAATGGACCTGCTTCCTTACAGATAATAACAGATGATCTGGGCAATTCGGGCTCGGGTGGGGCTAAAACGGATACCGACAATATAGCTATTACAGTCAACTCGATTAGTCCGAAAGTAATTTCGGTCAGCGCTTCAACGGCTAATGGTACCTATAAAGTAGATGATGTCATTGCACTGACAGTGACTTTCGATCAGACGGTGATGGTCAATACAGGTGGGGGTATACCTACCCTTTTATTGGAGACGGGAGCAATCGATCGGATGTCAACTTATGTAAGTGGTGACGGAAGTAATACCTTGACATTTAACTATACGGTACAGTCTGGAGACATATCTGCCGATCTGGATTATCAATCGACTGCAGCACTTTCTTTGAATGGTTCGAGTATTAAAAATATCCACGATGACGTTGCCATATTGACTCTGCCAACTGTTGGCAGTTCAAATTCCATTGCTGGGCAACGTGCTATTGTGATAGATGGAGTTGTACCTACAGTGACATCGGTAGCTGTGCCTACAAATGGCTATTATCTACTTAATCAAAACCTGGACTTTACGGTTAACTTCTCGGAAGCTGTGCTAGTAAATACGGTAGGAGGAACGCCTCGACTATCGCTTACGATTGGGGGACAGACGGCATATGCGAATTACCTGTCTGGTTCTGGAAGCCCTGCACTCGTATTCCGCTATGTAGTGGTTGACGGCTTGGAAGACCATGATGGTATTGCAGTAGGTGCTTTATCATTGAATGGGGGTACCATCAGAGATGCTGCAGGCAACAATGCGGTGTTGACACTCAACTCGGTTGGAAATACTACAGGTGTAAAAGTGGATACCAGACCACCTGCTGTTCCCGCTACTTTTACAGCTATAGGTCAGAACGGACAGGTCTCGCTCGCTTGGTCTGCTAATATGGAGCCTGATTTTGAGAAATACATACTCTCTGTAAAACCTGAAGGTGGGGTGAAAACACATTTGACAGATGTAGTAAAAGGAATAGAAAGCTATACATATGCAGGCCTTCCAAATGGAAAAACGTATGAGTTCTATTTGGTGGCAGTGGATCAGATCGGTAATACGAGTGCGGAAGCATTGGCTTCTGCAAAAACGATGGGCGAACAGTCGATCAGTTTTGCGGCATTAGCCAACCTAACTTATGGTCAGCAGGGGGTAGTATTGACTGCTTCTGCAACATCGAATCTTGCTGTGTCGTTTGTGTCGTCTGATCCGAATATTGCCGAAGTATATCAGGACAGCAATGACGGTGGTAAATGGAAAGTGAATGCGAAGAAAGTGGGAACGGTAACTATTACTGCTACGCAGACCGGAAATAATGAATACTTGCCTGCTTTATCTGTTTCGCAGTCATTAACTATAGTACCTGCTATTCTTACTGTAACAGCTGATGCGAAGACGAAAGTCTACGGTGAGTCTGATCCGGTATTGACCTATACCGTTAAAGCATCTGATCTACGTAACGGTGACGTGGCTTCTGTGGTGACAGGAAAGGTAAGCCGTATTGCGGGAGAGGATGTTGGTAGTTATACTATTGGACAGGGAAATCTATCTGCAGGTGGAAACTATAACATTAGATATGTAGGGGCGGATTTGAAGATTACTAAAGCAACGCTATCTGGGCTGAAATTCGTAAATAAAGAGGTGGTATACGACGGGACCGCGAAGTCAATCCAATTGGATGGTAAGCTTCCTATAGGCGTGACGGTATCTTATCAAAACAACGATAAGATCAATGCCGGTCGTTATGAAGTGAAAGCGGTTATAGCAGAGACACCGAACTACTTTGGCGAAACCTTTACAGCAACCTTGTTGATCCGTAAGGCTAAACAGACGATCACCTTTATGACACCAGAGGTATTAGGACGTGATGCGGGGAAAGTTGCTCTGGATGTACAGAGTAACAGTGGACTTCCTGTGACATTGACCGGGGACGATCCGATGGTGGCTACAGTATCGGGAACAGAATTACATGTTCACCGCCTGGGTACGGTGCATATCACGGCTATGCAATCCGGCAATGAAAACTATGAAGCAGCAAGTCCGGTGACGGTTTCGGTACGTGTGGCCAATGATGCTTCGGCACCGTTGCCTATACGTGTGCATCAGGCATTATCGCCAAACGGTGACGGTATCAACGAGTTCCTTATTATAGAAGGTATCCGCGATTATACGGACAATAAGGTGACCATCTTTGATAAGAACGGTTCTGTACTGGCCGAGATCGAGGGCTACGATAACAGGGATAAGGTGTTCTTCGGTAGAGACCACCGTGACGGCACTTATTTCTATTATATCGATTTGAAGGATAATGGCGTATGGAAGCGGGAGAAAGGATATTTTGTGATTAGGCGTTAGGTAAGGTTAGGTGATAAGGTTATAAAAGTTATGGAGGTTATGACTTCCATAACTGTATAACTCCTTAACTACATAACCATATAACTCCATAACTACATAACAATACAACATGATAACAAAAAATACAATCATAACCCTATTATCCCTACTGCCACTGTGCGGTATGGCACAGCATGGGGTTAGCTATAACCAATTTGGTCAGTTGCGCAACAGTTTCAATTCTTCGCTAAGTACGATGGATCAGGGAGGCAGTTTCGCGGCTTTGGGCCGTAGTCAGTGGACCGGTGTGGATGGTGCGCCCAAATCGGTGTGGGTGTCGGGTCATGGTATGGTGAAGAACCTGGGACTGGCCATAGGAGGGGACTTTAAAAATGCCTCGCTGGGTGTGGTGCGTGAAAATGAAATTACGGCCTATGCGGCCAAAGCGGTGCAACTTGGGGAGAATGAGTACCTGAGCCTATCGATGGGCGGCGGACTCTTATTCTATCAGGGCAACTACCGGCAGCTGGACGATCAGGATCCGGCCTTTTCGGAGGATGTACGTGGTACGGCAGGCGTACTGAGTGTGAGTACCTCATACTATCAGAAGGATCGATTTTACGTTGGGGTGTCCATGCCACGCTTCTCACTGAAACGGAATACAGACCGGGAGTATGAGTTCCGCGATGTGATCTATGTAACGGGTGGGGTATTGCTCCATCTGGACGATACTTTTAAGCTGCGTCCTTCATTCCTGGTGAGTCATATGCAGGAGATGTCACCGCGTTATGATATCAATGCGATGGTCTTTATGGGGCCGAAGATCGGTCTGGGTATGGGCGTACAGAATCAGGGGGATCTATCTGGACTGATGCAACTCAATTTTGGTAACTTCGGTGTAGGCTACAGTTATCAGTTCAGCGTCAGTGGACATACGTTGAACCAGAAGATATCAACCAATACGCATGAGGTCGGTTTCCGGTACCGACTCGGTGGAATGGGGTTACTATAAAAAGCAAAGCGGTCTGAGGAAAATACCTCGGACCGCTGATCGTTTTAGCGAATGCTAGAATGGCTCCCTCTATTTAACAATTACTTAATCGACTCTTATTGACTATCTAATATTGGGCTAATAATTTTGTTGCGTAAAATACACGACACAGTGAAAACCAATATTAAGGCTTATCCGGAACCAAGCACATTGCCACAGGAGGGTTCTGTAACGTTCGATCAGGTCTATGCCCTCTATTGGAAACCTTTGTACCGTACCGCACTCCGTATTCTTAACGATGAGCAAATAGCGGAAGACATTGTACAGGATACCTTTGTGCGTCTTTGGGAACATTGGGATACCATGATCCATATTAATATAAAAGGATGGCTGTTTACCACATCGTATAGACTAGTACTAAAGAGTCTAAAGCAACTGAAATCTCATGAAAGTATCGATAAGGGAAACTTTCCATCACTGTTTGCTCCCGAAGCCGATGCTTCACTTCATTTACGGCAGTTGCAAAAGCAAGTGGATACCTGCATTGACAGCTTACCTGAAAAATGTCGGAAGGTATATACTATGAGCCGGAATGAATACCTATCTGTCAAATGTATTGCATTGGAATTAGGGATCTCTCCCAAAACGGTGGAAGGCCATGTTACCGTAGCACTGAAACGTATACGCGAAAGTATTGGTGCTGTTATCGCGGTACTTTTTACTTGTTTTCTATAATCAATTTTTAATTATTAATCTGATAATTAGGTTTCTAGTGTTTTTTTTGTAAAAAAGTAAAATTTAAACCAAGGGATAGCCCCTGTTTTTGGATTGTATATATAGAAGGAAGAAGCAGAGGCTTCCTCCATGTAAAATTATATAGTCAAAAGATGGATCAGGACCGATTTAGGCAGTTATTGCAAAAGTATGCAGATGGGGAGGAATTAAGTACAGAAGAGGAGCTGCTACTAAGCCAAGCTTATGATCAGGCCTTGGATGAAGAGATGGATGCAGTCAATAGCGATGTGTCTCTTGGCCCAGCAGACTACATTGGGGATAATTTGAGAGAGCGTATCCAGCAGCAGATAGAAACTAAAACTAAGAGACCGTTTCGTTTTCAAAAATTGCAATATGTTGCTGCAGTACTGTTGTTTGGGTTTGTCGGTTTTGCGGGCGCTTATTGGTATCTCGGCTCACCTATAACAAAAGATAAGGAACTCGCTGTAACAAATGATATTCTGCCAGGTGAAAATAGAGCTATGCTGACGCTTTCGGATGGTTCGTTGATTGCGCTGAATGATGTAGAGGATGGAACGATTGCAACGCAGGATGGAGTACGTATTGATAAGGATGCGGACGGTAAGCTCATCTATAAGGTGGGCGAGCAGAAGCAGGAGCTGTCCCATAGGCTCAATACCATTAGTACGCCCAAAGGAAGCCGGTATCAAATCATATTACCCGATGGTTCTACGGCCTTACTGAATGCAGAATCATCGCTTACTTATCCAGTTTGCTTTTCAGAAAAAGAGCGCCGTGTAGAGATGACGGGTGAGGTTTATTTTGAAATCAAGAAAATAGTTGCTTCGAAAGGAACGGGAAATAAACCATTCTTTGTCAAGACAGCCACGCAGGAGGTGCAGGTCTTAGGTACGCACTTTAATATTAATGCCTATACGGATGAAAGTGTCGTACGAACGACACTTGTTGAAGGGCAGGTAAAGGTTAATAGCAAAGATGGTCGATCAGCCTTACTAAAACCGGGGCAACAAACCGTATTAGGTCAATCGCTAGAAGTACGTGAAGCTGATATTCAGGAGCAACTGTCCTGGACGAATGGAGATTTTGTATTCCGTGGGGCAACTTTGGAAAGTCTCCTTCGTCAGGTCTCCCGTTGGTATGACGTGGAGGTTGACTATCCTCCCCATCTCGCAAAGATACGTTTTACAGGAATGGTATCCAGATCGCAACCGCTCTCGGTTATAGCGAAGATGATACAGTCGACAAAAAAAGCAAAAGTGACGATTAAGGAAAGGAGGTTTGTGGTGACGGACTGATAAGGACCAACTAAAGGTAAGCGAACTGCAAAAATAGCCAAAGGTGGTGGTACACCTCTGGCCGGATTGTTAAAATGCTTATCAAGACATTGCTAGAACAATATTCATCAATACAATTTTAACATTAACAAAAGTATGAAATATTCACTTGAAACCTGCATAGCAGGTTCCATGAGGTCTTTAAAAAATAAATTATTTTCTCATGAATATTCTCTATGGTTATTAAGGAGTAATAAAATACATAGAAATTTTCACCAATGCATTCGAGTCATGAAGATAATCATGTTACTTATGACCTGCTTTTTGATGCAGGTGAACGCATACACATATGCCCAGCGAATCAGCATAAGCAAACAGAATAGCAATGTACATGCAGTATTGGAGGAGATCCGTAAACAGGCAAAGTATGATTTTTTCTATGATATGGAGCTGTTTTCCGCTGCGAAGCCAGTTAGTATACAGGTCAGAAATGCAACTATAGAGGAGACTCTCCAAGCACTGTTTGATGGAAAGCCCTACAATTATAGTATCGATAATAAATTGGTTACAATCTATGCGGCCCCACTGGCTAATTCTCAGAAAATAGTTCATAATAAGGTGCTACAACAGAAGGGACGTGTATCGGGTAAGGTTCTGGATGATAGCGGGCAACCACTGGCAGGTGCAAGTATTAAGGTGTTGAATAGTAGCCATAGTGTCCGGAGTGCGGTAGATGGAACTTATACGTTGATGCTGGAGCCGGGTGTCTACACGATGGAAGTAAGTTATATTTCCTATCAAAGTAAACGCATTACCGATGTGGAAGTAAAGTCTGGGCAGGCGACATCGCTTAGTGTTTTGCTTAAAAATGCGACCAATGAGTTGGATCAGGTTGTGGTGACGGGAAGCTTAAAAAAGGAAAACACGGCCGCGCTTTACGCACGACAAAAAAATGAAGCCGGTATTTCCAACGGTATCTCGGCCGAACAGATCGGAACGCTTCCCGACAAGAATATCGGTGAGACTTTAAAGCGTATCTCGGGTGTGAGTACAAATGATAATCGTCGTGTGGTAGTACGGGGTATTGCCGAACGTTATAATCTAGCCATGATGGACGGAGCGGTGTTGCCAAGCACGGATGTACAGATCCGTGATTTTGAATTTGATATTGTGCCAGTCAATCTGATTGATAATGTGGTTGTATCCAAGACCTCAACACCTGATATGAGCTTTGGTTTTGGTGGTGGCTTGATACAGATCAATACGTTGGCTATTCCCGACCATAACTTTAATACGTTTAGCTTTGGTGGCAAATATGTAAAAGGGAGCACGGGTAAGGACTTCTTGGGTTATGGACGTGGTAAATACGACTACCTGGGATTTGATGACGGTATCCGGGATCATTTTCCAAAGGATATCTTGGTCTTTAACGGCGGTAATTATAACCCTCTGGATCCTTATGGTGCACGGATGCCTGGATTTGAGCCTATTACACCAGAGATGATTGCTGAACAGAATAAGCGTATCGGTGGATTGGAAAGAATGGGAACACGTGTATACAAAACTGCTCCTGGCCAGAATTATCAGTTTAGTCTGGGGCGTAACTATACCTTAAAGAATGGAAAGTTTGGTTTCGTGGGATCATTAAGCTATCGTAATGAACAATCTATAGATGATATCTCGCATTTTGCACGGGGCAATTGGGAAAAAATCGGAAATACAGTCATCGATGCCGAGACGGGAGCGGAAATCAATCCTACATTTGCCAATCAGTATAATTTCAATACCAATTGGGGCGGTCTATTGAATCTAGGATGGAGTAGCAAGAACCACAAGATTACATCGCGCAACTTTTACTCACGCGTGTTCAGTAATCAGTTTTCACGGATAGTTGGTTGGGGCAATGAGATCGGTTTTGAAGATGGTCTGGCGGAGATTCGGGAATACGACCGACCTAAATTTATCGATCTGCTACAGAACCGTATTAACGGCGAACATACTTTGGGGGCATTCCGTGTGGATTGGAGCTTATCACGGAATAAGGTGAGCAATCTGGAACAGGATGCGGTAGAGGCTTGGTTGTCACCGACCAGGACCATGAATGGTGTGGTTTATAATGTGACACCTAGTGGGATTACGAATCCCGGGGGAGGTACTTTTAATCGCGCACAATACAAATATGATGAAACGAATAAGGCGGCAGAGTTGGCATTGAGTTATAGTTTTAATATTAAAGGACTTAAACAGATTGCTAAAACGGGGTATCAATACATGAATAGGGAAGGGACGTACGACTGGACATTGTTGCCGATTGGTACAGTGCAACCTCGGGGTGGCGTCTATCCTTTTGTCCCCGTACAGGAATGGACGAAGTATCTAGAGTTCAACGATCCAGCTAAAGATCTTTTTTACTATCCTGCAGGCTTCTCGTACAATGGGTATCAGGGGAAGAACAACAACCAGGCGATCTATGCTATGCTGGATAACCGTATTACGGACTGGATCCGTTTGGTGTGGGGGGGACGTGCCGAGTATTATAAGTACGAGAGGATTAAAAATGGTGTAAATGATTTAGCGACCAGTGATCTGATAGAACGAGGAGAGAAGCAACGTTATGTAGATCCCGTTAGTGGGAAGATTGTGAGCTCTTTTGCAGATCCGGAGTATGAGGAAAAAACATGGCGCTATCTGCCATCAGCCAGTCTTACGGTGACCCCATTTGAAGATTTCAATATCCGCGCGGCCTATTCACAATCGGTAATACGTCCTGCCTTAATCGAAAACTCCCGGATGATCCGTTTTGATCCCAACATATCGGCATATCGGAGTAATGAGGGGGTGTTATCGACACTTATTGATCACTATGATGCGCGGGTAGAGTGGTATCCTAAATCGGGCGAGGTGATCTCCTTTGGATATTTCTACAAGTATTTTGATAAACCTGCAGAGATCTATCGTAATCAGCCCGATAATACAGGACGGGTTTATGTGGTGACCCGTAACTCGGAATGGGCCAAGGTGAGTGGATGGGAGTTTGATATCCGTAAGAGCTTAGGATTTATTAAACCGGAATGGCTATTTCTCGATAACCTGTACCTGAACGGTAACATTACAATACAGAACTCAAGAGTACAGGCCAGTACCTTTCTCGGGCAGGCGATGACTGAGGATAAGTATGGACGTAATTATGTATACCGTACGAAGAAGGCACAGAATGAGAAGCGTCCATTGTATGGACAGGTTCCTTTACTCTATAATGTAGGTTTACAATATGATGGAGATCGAATCGGAGCCAATATCGCCTTCAATCATATGGGCTATAAAACCTTTACTACAGGTATGACTCCTGATATCGTAGAGTATGAACGTCCACGCAGCCAGTTGGACGCACAGATCAGTTACAATTTTTTACGAAGCAAGAAGTTGAAAACGAAACTTAATATGAGCAATCTGCTCAATGATCCTTATCGTTTTTATATCAATAGTAATGACACGTATAAGCTTCTTGACAAATGGAAGAATACTCCTCCTAGTGGTATTGCCGCCACTGAATGGAGTGATATATACGAATGGAAATATGGGTTCTCCCAGCGTTACGAGGAGGGATATTACGAAACTTCGAAAGATGGCAAGACTAAACAAAGAGTAGGGGACAAGGATACTTTTACACGTAGAGTAGGTACATCGTTCAGCCTCTCGGTATCTTATTCTTTCTAAATAGAGCAATTAGTATAAACTGACGCAGTTGGTGAAATAAAAAACGAAACAGATGAACAACAGTTATAAAAAAAAGATCTCAGAGCTATTTGCCCGAATTCTGTTTATAGGTATGGGGCTCTCACTACTTTTAGGATGTAGAAAGGCGAGTGAAGATTTCCTGTATAAAGGTGATATGTTGCCCGTGACTATTAAAGGGTACAATGGTGGAAGCGAGTATATGGAGGTCAAAATAGATACCGTAAAGTTTAAATCGATCATCTCAACAGGACGATTTGATTTTAGCGAGGCCTATCTTTTTCCTGAAAATAAACAGACAGCAAAGTTGGTGATAACGGAAAAAGATACGAAGAAAGTGGTTTTGGAAAGGGAATTGAAAAAGGGAGATGGGGCAGCTACTATCAATTTTTTGTATGCAAATGATAAAGTGAGTGATATGCCTGATATTCCTGCTTTGGAACAAGGTAAGCTGAAATTGATTTACATGTTTAAACCGACAGTGACCAATTATGCTGAACCGGTAGATATTGTGCTCGGTAAATACTATTGGACACCCAAAGTTTTTGAAGAAATTGATAGAATTAAAGATGTCAAGCCTTACGAGTTTACTAAGCCGATTACGATTGCTACTTTCCCTACGGTAGGACAGCAGTATAATGGACAGCCAACGCTAGTTTCATTTGTAGCCTACATTTACAAAGCAGGAACGAATGAGTTGTATACCAAGGGCACCGAATATGGTTGGCATGCTACTTCTTCGACGGCTCCAAAACCAGGTGCTAACGCCGCCGCCTCTAAATTATATGTTTTTAAGGAAGCTCCGGCTGGTGGTAATATGCAGTTTTTCAAAGAATTGGAACTTTAATACAGAACAGAAAATGAGAATGAAAATTAACTATATCAGAACTTCACTTTGTTGCATACTATTGTCTCTGGTATTTGTAGCGTGCAATAAGGAAGACATGATCCGTGAGAAGGCCATGCATATCATCATTAATGGGTATAATGGTGATGTCAACGAATTGGAGGTTACGATAGATACGACTGTCTATGATAAGGCTACGAAAAATGGCAAGTTTATCCTCCAACCTGAATCGGTTATAGGTTTTAATGTGGTGTATACCTATAATCCGGTAGTCAGAGAACAGATACTCCGTATCAAGAATACGGGGACAGGTAAGGTGATGTACACAGGTGCATTACCGAATGAAGGGACTAAAGCAATTTTTAATTTTATTTATCTCGATGGTAAGGAGCTGACGCTCGAAATACCTCAGCCCAATCCGAGTACTAACAAGCTCGGGTTTTACCTTAACAATACGGGAGATAATACTCCTATTGATATTTTTCTCTATAGAAAGGATGAAAGTAATGGAGCAGAATACAGAGCGTATCTTGCCAAGAATATTTCTCCTAATAGTTGGATCTATACCGATTATATCGCGGCACCGGCTTTTGATGATAAGAATAAAGTGAATAAGTCAACCATCTGTTTTACAAAAGCAGGAACTACCGATGAGTGGGCTATAGAAGGGGACAAAAATCAGAGTGAGGTATCCGCTTTTGGTAAGGGGCTGCCTCTTGCGGGAGAAAAGGGACTTGTACAGCCTTATTTCTTTACGCCAAATGCAGGGGTACTCACACATTCGAGTTTGTTTTTCTATCCGGACCGATCGAACTAGTACATCTTAAGATTTATAAAATCCTATTAGGGGGACCTGTTTTTTGATTTTAGGTCCCCCTTTATTATATTTTATATTCGTCAGAACTGATCTAATTACCGGCTTATTCTATAAGAAAAGCCTGCCAAAAATATTCTTCCTGCCTGTCCGGGCATAAGTTGGTGCTTGAAATCAAGGATATTGTCTACGGTAAGGCGTATTTTCATGCGCTCTTTTAAGACGCGTTTTTCAAAATAGGCATTTACCAAAAGGTGCTCAGGGACAAAATGATCGAATCGGTCTATAAAATCATTGCCATTGTAATCGGCAAAAGGATATTTGCCTCGGTAGTTGATCCGTAAGGAAGCGCTGCTGTTCCATGGGCTGTAGGTGTAGAATAACTGCGCATTGAGCATGTGTCTGGAACGGTTGATCATGCCCCAGTAATCCCTTACTCCAGGTGAAAATGATTGTCCCGTGGTAGGATCATGCAGATTCTGGTTATAAGGCCAGTTGCCAGTGCGGATGCTGTCTCTGACACTCTCGTCTTTGGCAATGAGATACTGATAGCCGAGTTGTATCTGAATCTCATCAAGGGGATGCCATTGGACATTGGCTTCAATGCCTTTGTTGATGACCTTGGGTAGATTTTGATAACTATACAACTGACTGATCTTGGTTCCTGTCGCTACAGGAATGGGGTCTATCTGATTGCGTAGATAGTGCTGAAATACACCTGCTTCTACAGCTAGCTTTGCGTGGGGTTTCCATTGGGCACCTAGATTAAGCGATGTGCTTTTTTCGGGTTGGAGATTCTGATCGAGACGGTCGGCTATGCGGAAAATTTCACTGATTTCCCCCCTTTGCTGCATTTGATCTAAGGTCTGTTTCAATACCTCGTTACCAATAACGAGGTAATTGGCAGCAGGATTAAAAAATACAAGGTAGCGCATACGGAAATCCGGAGCTTTGAATCCGGAACCGATACCGGCTTTGAAAGACAATTTTTCATTGAGATAATATTGTAGGCCTGCACTAGGATTGAGTTTCCCTCCGTAGGATCCTGTATGGTCATAACGTAGCCCGCCCCGTAGATCGAGGCGTTCGACAATACGTTTGTCTCCCTGTAGATATGCAAATAGGGTGGTAAGATTGGGAGTACTACCGATGGTCTCATCCTGCATATACTCGATACTGCCACCGAGTCCTCCGGTGAGATTGAACCCGCTGCGGTAGTTTTTGGCAAACTGCTGTTCGTAGCGATGCACCATCTGTGTAAATTGAAGCTCACTGTTATTACTATTTTGTCCCTGCCATTTGGTGAATTGGTCTACTTTGTAATGGGAAAGATAGTAACGACTGACGCTACGTATATCTGACCTAAAGGTATGTTCTAAACCCAAGGTATAGTTGATGTCTTGTTCGTTTTGTTTGTCCTGTCCCTGCCATTGACTATCCCAGTTTTTGGTCATGTCCGATGTGCGAGAACCGTAACGGAGGCTCGTACCTAGGTAGGTGTTTCGAGCTATCTGATAACGTATTCGGGCCTGAGTGTCGAAATTGCTGTAGGGAGGACTGGACTGTCCGGATTGTAGATAGGGATTGGTATTGAATCCGTCGGTGCGGTAATAGTTGGTACTGATGTGTGCCGAACCGCGCTGATGGGCGAAAGGTGCCTCTGCATCTAGGGTGGCATCTATAAGATGTAGACTGCCATAGTGCAAGGCAAGTTGTGCCTGTGGCTCGATGGCACCGTATCGGGTGATAATATTGATAGCACCCCCTAGGGCATCGCTCCCAAAGAGACAGGAGGAGGCGCCTTTGATAATTTCTATGCGTTCGATATTGGCTACACTGATGCGAGATAAGTCGAAATTGCCATTGTTGCGGCCTATCATAGGTTGGCCATCGATGAGCACCATGACATACTCGCTGCCGAAGCCCTGTAACTGTACACCTACGGAGCGACCACCGCCCGATACATTGTTGACAATAGCGATACCGGTCTGTTCTTTGAGTACTTCATCCAATCTACGACTACCCATCTGTTCGATAGTCTGCCTGCTGATGACCTGTACGGGCATGGCCGACCGGTTCATTTTCAAAAGCTGGTCAGGCGATATCGGTGCGCCAACGGATTGTTGGATATCTACCTCGTCAATGAGCACGGTTTCGTCGGGTAGAATGAAATTTTTTGTAACTGTTTGATCTGCTACTATGATGATTGTATCTAACAGTTCAGCAAAATCCCGGCGAGCGATAGCGATATGATAGGTGCCGGGATAAAGGTTTTTGATTGAAAAATACCCCTGCTGGTCTGACTGTACGCTGTGCTTATCTGGTTCTAAAGAAATGGTAGTCCCATGAAGGAGCTTGCCATTGGCCGTTGAAACGGTACCGCTGATACCGCCTGTCTGGGCATGTAAAGATAAACCAGATAGTAACAGTATACTGAGCATAGCCATATAACGAAAATAAGCAAGGCGTGTGTTCATGATTACAGGAGATAAATCGTATTAATTAGGTAATGTAGGTCTGGTCACTGCGGGTCTTTCGCTGCTCAGGGTATTGATAAAAGCCAACAGCGCACTACGCTCATCACGACTAAGATTTAATGGTTTGATATGTGGCGATAGAACACCGGATATACGTTGACCATTCATCTGCGGCATACCATCGCTTAAGAGGTCGACAAGGAGATCAAGGGACGCTACAGATCCATTGTGCAGATAGGGGGCAGTATGGGCTACGTTTCGCAATCCAGGTGTTCTGAATTTCCCTCGGTCGGCATTGATATTGGTGAAATTAAAACGTCCATAGTCTGGAAGTTGTTGTTGATCGAGCGAATTGCCAAGATTATGGTATTGTAGATCAGTGAAGAAGGGACCGTTATGACAGTTGATACAAGCCGCTTTGGTACGGAAGAGATGTAACCCTTCGAGCTGTTGGTCATTCAACGCGCTGAATTCGCCTTTGATAAATCGGTCAAAGCTAGTCTCACCGCTTACTATACTTTTTGTATAGGCCGTTAATGCGGCTAAGATACGCTCTGTAGTGATGTTGTCATCTGCGTATGCTTCCTGAAATAGAATGCGATACCCCGCTATGGCCTGTAGTAGTCCAGGCAATGCCTGGACATCGCCTGCCATCTCATGAGGTGATTCAATAGCGATGGTAAGCTGCTCGGCGAAGGTCTTGGCACGACCATCTAGCATGAGGTGTCCATCTAGATGCCAGGAATCTTGTATAGATGGGGTGTTCCGATTGCCGCCACCAACAGCTACTACCGCTCGATCGATCCAATAGTTTTCAGCGACATGGCACGATGCGCAGGAATTATTGCGCTTGCCCAATCGGCTATCAAAAAATAAAATTTTGCCCAGTTCTACTACTTTTGGGGATTCTGTCTGTACACGCTCCGGTAAAAATGCCAGTTCTTTTTTGGTAACTCCAGAAAACCAATTGGCCGAAGGCCATAGGTCTGGAGAGCTACTGTACTGCTCCCGAAGGGGCTTATTGACCTCGGGTTCTGGGCTGGAATTCTCCGGCTCATCAGTGTCCATACTGCTTTTGGTACATTGTACGCTTAAAACAACGGCAGTCAAGATAGACAAGAAAATATATACGGTTCTATGTCTCATCGCCAATCTGACAAATTATAAGATACGCCTACAAAAAACATTCTGCCGGGTTGCGAAGGTACTTTGCGATCTATAAAATTGAGAATGTTTTCTACATTGCAACGGACTGACATATTCTTTTCGAAAAATTTCTTTTCTAAACCAGCATGCACCAAGTAATGATCACGGACAAAGGTGTCATACCGATCCATATATCCATTGGCATTTTTATCACTGAATGGGGATTTGCCCCTGAAGTTAAGACGGAAATTGACACTGGCATCCCAAGGCTGATAGGTGTAAAAAACACGGGTATTGAACATGTGTCTGGAGCGATTTTCTATCCCCCAATAGTCAGCTGCTGTCGGGTTATAATTGACTGTACCTCCAATGGGATCGAATAGGGGAGCATAGTATTTACCGCCTTCTCTGATTTCATCACCCACTGTTTTGTCTTTGGCAATGAGGTACTGATAACCTGTGCTAAACTGTAGATTGGGAACTGGCACATAGGACAAGGAAAATTCGGTACCTTTGTAATATGCTTTCGCATTATTACGGTAGGAATAAATCAAATTCCCCTGTATATCCTGGCCTACTAGTACAGGATTGATCTGATTGGAAATATCATGATAGAAAGCACTGACTTCTGTTCGTATCTTTTTGTTGAGCGTCTCGAATATTAAACTGAAATTATAGGATTTGCTCATTTCTGCATTGAGTGTCAATCCCTTGATCTCGTTATACACGGGTTCGAGTTCGTATTGGCTCAGCTGCCCCTTTTCCATCATCTCATTTATGGTATTACGCAGTACCATGCTGCCTACCATCATATTATTATGGGCTGGGTTATACGATACCTGATACATCTTGCGCATATCAGGCGCTTTAAATGCGGTACCATATGCCGCCTTGAAAGTCAAGACCGGAAGTATTTTATATTTCAGAGCCATGGAAGGATCCAGACGCCAACCGTACTTGGCAATATAATCATAGCGTAGTCCTCCGCTCACTTCTAAGTGGTTAAAGAGCTGCCAATTGGCCTGTGAGTAGGCGAAATAAGAGGTAATACTGTTCTGATTGTTAAGGATGTTTTGATCGATAGTCTCTAATGTTCCCCCTACACCTGAAATAACATCCAGATTATTTTCTAGAGAATAGGATACTTGTTGCTCTAAACGATGTAGAATTTGTCCGAAATTGGTCTGGTTTAAGCTATCACCTTGTGATAAAGTAACACTCATGTCGGCATTGTAGCGCGTTAGGTAATAGCGCGTCATACTTTTCCAACGTGTATTGAAGATGTGTTCGAAGTTTGTGGACAGGTTAATGTCATATTCGTCTAATACATCCTGTGTCTGAAAGTTTACCCCAAAATCTTTATTCATAAAACTGCGGCGCATACTACCGCGACCCATGACCGAGAGTAGATTGTGAGGGTTGAATCTGTAGCGAAAGCGCGCCTGTGCACCATAACTATCGTAAGGAGGAGCTGTGGTACCTTTAATATTGCCCTGGTCGGTGTTGAATCCGTCCGTATGATAGTAGTTCGTATTTAAGGCAAGGCTACCTTTATTTTTTAAAATTGGAGCTTCGCCATCTACCGAAAGATCCAGGGTATTGTTTGTACCATAGTTGACCGTACCATAGAGCTGGGGTGCCGTAATATTATGACGTGTAATAACATTGATCGTACCACCTAGTGCATCACCACCATATAACAAGGAGGCTGCACCTTTCGTGATTTCTATACGTTCTACATTACTTACGCTTATACGGGAAAGATCAAAACTACCTCCATTTCTTCCGACCATGGGTTGTCCATCAATTAAAACCAGAACATATTCGCTCCCAAAGCCCTGCATCTGAACACCGACTGAACGGGATCCTGATCCTACATCGTTGACTATGGCAACTCCCGTCTGTTCTTTGACGACCTCATCGAGACGTCTGCTACCCATCAATTGTATGGTGCGTCGGTCAATAATAGTAACGGGCATAATACTATTCTCGATTTTGATGAGGGATTCTGCATTGCTATTTCCTTTTCGTTGTCGTGTCACCAAGACGTTCTCAAGGTTGGTATCTTTTTTTTCTAATACAACATCGTACGTGTTTATCGTGTGGGTCAGCTTTATGGTATCTATGCGTGTTTTGAAACCGATGCAGCTCACTTCGAGAATAACGGTGCCCAATGCGGCCTGTTTGAATTCATAAAATCCCTCGTTAGTACTGAGAACACGTCGCAATCCAAGTCCTACAGTAGCTTTTGTCAGTTCTCGGCCTTCTGGGTCTGTAATTTTTCCGCGCAGTACCACTTCTTGCGCAAAGGCGCAGCTGGTAGAAATGAGCAGCAGGTATAGTATAATAATACGGTTCTTCATTATATAAAGTTGTCATCCTGTTCTAAAGGAGCTCTTTTTAATTTTTAGTGCGAATATTCCGGCTACCGTCTTTTTGGATAAAATATCTAAAAGTCAGATAGGGTGAAGGCCAGTTACGGTCCGTGAGTGCCTCTGGTGCCCCCCGATACATTGATATCAATTGCAACTTGCCGTAGCGATAGCTGCCATCGGCCTGTTCCAATCGGAGATAATAGGCCCGGTAGGGGAAGGGTTTGGCTATAAATGTACTGCCATACTCATACCAGGGGTTTATACCAGGACCATATTCTGATGTGTAACTGATCTGTGCCTGCTCCGCAGGTCTACTGTCAAAAAAGTCATCATCTGGCGCTTCATCCATAAAATCATAACCATAGTCGTATGGAATCAATGCAGATTTTGTAATAGGACCTCCGAATCCGGGATTTAGGTTGTATGTGGCATTGTTCAGCCAGATATGACTGTTCATATCGCCGGTAAAAGCAATGTCCCAATCTGCGGTAGTGAGGTAGCGTAAAGAATCTGCGGCATCGCGAATAAACTGTTGCTTGCGATCGCTGAAGCGGAAGGTAAAGATGCTGTATTTACCGGTTTCTTTGCCACTTTTGCTGTATTCAACTTGTATAAAATTACGGTTGTCTCTATAATCGGCATTATTGACCATAAGTGTCCAGGCTTTACCATTATAGAGGTATACGCGTCCGTTATCATTGTCTGCATACACCCACTTGATTTGGGGATTCGCTGGTGCTGTTTGCAACGCACCACGCCAGTCTATTGCTATACCGTCATTTTGTTCAATCCCCAGATGGCCATCGATATCCATTTGATACCATTGGCCGCTCCGGAAAAGATATGATTTGCCGTCACTTGTGCTTTTATATGCTGTATTCTCTTGTGCCGATGTTGGATGGTTGGCCATATTGGCCAACCATGTTATATCTTCGTCGCTGCTGCCATTTATCTTTGCTGCCGCATTGATGAATTCCTGGTTTTGACTTACAAATCGGATCGAGTCCGTATTTTTGGTGGTAAAATAACGCTGTCGCAGGTATACGTCACCCGCCTCATAGTTTTGTTCCCATCCGTCCGACGCCAGAGTGTCACCTGGAAGATCGAATATCACTGTGCTATATCCATCTTGGTAATCCGGTGTAAGGTCTTGCAACTTATAACAGGAACTTAATGTTACAAAAGCTAGCAGAATGGCACTGATAGGAATCGTCTTGTACCCGATGTTGTTCATTACGATATGTCGGCTAATTGATATAAATTCTATTCGCTGCAGTGTATGTAATAGCAATATCCTGCTTGCCGGTTTTATCGTTTAAGATATTGTAAGAAGGATAGGTAAAAGTAATGTAATCCACATAATCCCCTGCGGAGCTTGTCAATGCAGGCAATTTGAAACTAATCGTATTGCCTTCCTGTTTGAATTCAGAAACCGTAATCAATTTGTATTCCCCATTATTAACATGGTAGAACGTGATTTTGGAACATTTGCCGGCGTAGTACTTAATTGCTCTACCTGCCAGCTCACCATCATCCATGAGAAATCTGATTTCGTCACCAACTTTTATGGTCTTGGCAATAGGAGCCTCTTGTTTGAAATGGGTGTTAAATAAAGGATGAGGTCTAATATAGCCTTGCGCCACGTTTATGGTCTTGGTGCCGATATTTAATTTGATATCGTGACGGCCTGTATCCATCGCTGTGGTATAGTCAGGAAGTTTTGCGCCTATCACGGTCGACTTGATAGTTGTTGTCGTTAGGTCAAACTCAAACCCGTCGCTAGCTCTACGGGCAAAAACACGGACAGCATTGGGATCTCCCCCAGCTAGAAAATATTGACCGTTGATAACCACCTGAGGAGAACCTGAAAACCATTGAAGCCATGTGGCATTATTAGCGGCCAGGATAATTGGGTTAGGGGTCTGTAATATAAACCTAAGTTTATATGTTTTTATTGTAGCATCTTCTGCGGTCACCGTAAACGATAGACTTTCCGTAACGGTAACAGGCTGGCCTGATGCTGGCGATACCGATGCTCCTTTGGATACAGCAATGGTCGGGGTAATGCTTTCAGGTATAGCTACAGCTTTATCCCAATAGATGAGGAGCTCATCACCGGAAATAACGGCTTGAATAGAATCTCCTTCTGTAAAGCTTTTGATAGCAAACTTGGTGATCTCATTATAAGGGAGCTTTATCTGCTCATATTCTGTCTTTGTACAGGAACTTATATATACTACCGAAAGTGTAAGTACGGTAAGTACGAATTGCTTGATATATTGTCTCATTTCTGTTCTAAAAAAATTAGGTGTCTTGAATTAAAGAATTTGCATAAAGAAAGGTACCGCACTTAGGTTGTTTTTGCCCCAACCCGTTGCGTCTTCGTAATCAAAATAGAGCGCAAAAGAAGCATGATTTACAACAATGCCCGAAACCGATGAATTGCCTTCATATTTTCCAGCAGGTAAATTCGGAACACGAAGTTTTACTTCGGCTCTATCATACGAAATGATTTCTAATTCGATGGGTGTATCAAACAGCGATTCCGGAAAATCGGCCGGTACAGTGGTTGGTCCTCCAGGTGTTTGTTTTCGGATAATCATATACACCCGTTTCAACCCAATTATGGTTCCATTTAAGCTATTGTCAAAGGCTTGATTGCTCCGGACTTTGAGTACAACTTGATCACCTGTTTTTTTGGTCCAAGCGGTAAGGCTAGATTCAGCAGCATCGTAAAAACCTGGCTTTTTGTACGTCAATCGAAGGGGAGGTAGTGTCGTTGTGCGGCCTTTGTGCATAAACTTGATGTCGTACAAACCAGAATCTGCCTCAATATTCGTACGTAACTGTGCCTGATAGTAGGCGTTAGAGTGGTTGATCGTTAGGGTATTTAATGCCAACAGATCGCTACGTACCTTGCCGGTAGAGCGGTGGGTGGCTTCAAAACGTAAATCTCTACTTGTAGATTCAAAATTACCCAGAATATTGACCCGACCTCCAGCGACAACCTCTAACGGACTTGTGGTATTAATCTGGGAAGTTGATGCGTTGAAACTATATCCTGCAATTAATGCCTCTGGGTAGGCTTGTGTCTTGATAATCAGTGTGTAATTTCTTATTATATCGTCTGATCCTAGGACATGATATTTGTAACCTATTGTATCGACAGGTACAGGCTCTATGCCTCCATCGAGGTTTATTTCCTTTTTGTCCGCATCGACCAATATAGCGCCTGTTTCGATTTTGATTTCAGGTACGATAACATCAATACCGGAGTAATAAGGGATGTAAAGGGTGATCGTACTGTTGACATCATCGATCGCTCCAGAAAGCGGTTGAGCATCATTCGTGACTTTATATTCTAAAATTCGATTACTTGTTTTCTCTTCTAACGGAACGAGTTCGGTTTTTGTACAGGATGTGATAGCGGTAAATACTACGCTCATGCTTAAGAGTATGTATAGTGTGGTTAAAAATTTCATATGATTAATTTGATTTTTTTAATAAAAAATTAGTTAGATACTGTTATTCTGCGGCTAGACATATTTACAGTCAGCTTTTTGTTGCGTTCTATAAAACCAAAGCGTTTTTCATGTGCTTTAATCACCATATATCGAAAACTTATGGCTGAAGTTATGTCAGGATGACGCATCATTTTTAAGGGATCCATAATATCTTTGTAGAAGCTTTGGATTTCTATTTTTGCATAGTTTCCCGCGGCAGTTTTGATAACTATAGTCCGCGGTTTTAAAGGCTTTCCATCTAAACTTTTAGCATGAGGAAATGCTTTGATGAGATCCTTATTCAGACCATATACCATATGCCAATAGCTTCCTAGGGGTGGTTCTTGTTGGTTTGGACCTAAGCTTTCACGAATGAAGTTTCCAAAGAAGGTGTAAACAACATGGCCTAAAGGTTCCCCGAAATGCCCTTGATCATCCAATCCTGCATAGCCTGGTTGTTTGAAAAGATGATCTTCAGGTACCTCCGTAATGTCGTCGTAAAATCCTTCTAAAACAGCGATTCCACCAATTCCAGAAGAACCATATCCAAATCCGGACTGACTGCCGTTATTGGCGATGACAGCACTCCTGGCAGTGCCGCTAAAGGTGATATCCCAGCGTTCTGTGGACCGATAGGCTGTAGCGACCGAAGAAAACTTCTCTAAACTGAAAAATATCGGATCCTGAGCATCTACGGGTTTATGTCCTTTGGGCATATTGTCGCCGAGATTAAGAACCTGAATCTCTCTATTGAAAACGGAATCACTGGGTGGGGTGTCAGGCTCCCAGTCAAAACCATTGAGATCGTAGACTTCGCCACAGGAAACCAAAGTTAAAATCATACCAAATAGTACAATTAGAGGTTTTATTTTTGATTTGATACATGGTGTTTTCATGATTTATTTTGTACTTAGATTACGACTCCCATCCTGTTGAATAAAGTATTTGAAAGTAAAATAGGGTGCAGGCCAATAAAGGTCAGTTACAGCTGGAGGATTGCCCTTGTAGGCGCTCATGATTTGTAACTTGGCATATTTTCCAGTAGATAACCGTAAGACATAGGTGCGGTTGGGATAGGGTTTCATAATATGTGTGTTGACATCGTAACTGTACCAACCTGGAGAAGTATTGTCCGTAGCCCAGCCAATGGAACTGATGTTGCTTTTGTCAAAATCGCTGTCGGCAGGTGCAGTATCAACGGCGTTATAGGACTGATTAAGCATAATGATTGCTGTATTGTCTATGTTACCATCATACCCGGGAGTCCCATTATACTTTTTGTTGTTGATTTGTATATCACCATTATAGTTGCCAGAAAATGCTAAATCCCATTCGTCGGTTTTAAACCAACGAAGAGAATCCTCTTTACTGCGAATCCAAATTTGTTTCTTTTGTTGGAGGTTGTACAAAAAGGTATAGAAAGGACGTTTTTCCTTTCCATCGATGCCGTTGGCAATAGAAGCTTTGGTATCTCCCGCTAAATCGTATATAATTGTGCTCTTACCATCTTCTAAAGAAGGCGATGCGTTGTCTTTGCTACAACCTGTTGCTATTAAAAGAGCCGTTAATGCAAAGAGTTTATTTAAACCAATTCTAAATAACATGATGCAAAAGTGTTTATTTTGTTTTGAAATAGTTATATGCAATCCGTATTATTTTATATTCAATCTGAATTTTTAGCCTGCGGTAGGAATGGCGAGGGTATATTGTTGGTGACGGTTATATACTTTTGTACGAACGATACAGCCTAAATGCTCCAATAAACGCACGGTTTTATGTACTGTGGCCCAGCTTACATGGTGACGTGCTCGGATGGTCACCCAAAAGTCTTCGACACTGCCTATGCACTGAATGTTGCAAAGTGTTTCGATGATGATACGACGTTGCTGACTGATCATATAACCTTGATCAGTCAACATTGTCAGTATAGTTGCTTTAGTCTGTTCCATTATTGGAAATTAAGAATTGGCGATAGCTGAGCTCGCAAAGACTTGTCCGAATTTTTCGAATGTTTCGTTTGCTGTGCTTACCATACTGTCTTCCTCTTCTTCTGTTTTTGGAACCTGATTCAAGACTTCGGTAAAGGCTGTCCACATTTTTCCACTATCTGCGCCATACCCTGAAAAGAAATGAAAGCCTTTATCCATGCCGTATTTTTGAAGCATCTGTACGATGTAAGGCCCTCCCATGATCGATCCTTCTAATACATATAAAGCACCAAAAGCTTGCGGTATGTTTGTGATTGTAGGAGGGATTGCCAAAGGTAATGTTTGAATATCCGAACCTAATTCTTCAATATCCTTTTTTAAATAGGAGGAATTTCGTCTATCGGCGATATCCGGAAGAGTATCGGTATTGATAAATGGTGCTATAGCTCTTTCTATAGCATTGAAATAAGCGTAGAAGTTCTTTAAGACTTCAGCATAGTCAGACGGATTGCGTACGTTCTTAAGTTGAAGGACAACAGTCTTTTCTAATTCTTGATGGGCTTGTTTTGTAGCCTCTTTAATTTTTATACTTACCATAATGATACAAAAATGAGCAAGACTTGTTGTACTCGCTATATGCCATCCGTATTACTTTATATGCAATCCGTATTATTTTTAATCAGTCTATATAAAAACTTGTTTTTGCTTGTTTTTAATTATTCCTTTGCATCATTATGAAACAGCTAACGACTTTAATTTGTATAGGGATAGCCTTTTTTGTGAACCAAAAAGTGATGGCGCAACACCGTGTTATTACGTTGAGTAGCGCCTTGAGTGAGACGGTGTACGCGCTAGGAAAGGGAGGAAGCATCGTCGCAGTGGATGTGACAAGCGAGTTTCCGTCAGCTATAAAACAGAAGCCCAGAGCAAGTCGGGATAGGACTTTCTCGTTGGAAGGGTTGTTATCTTTTAAGCCAGATATGGTGCTTACAGCTCCTAAAGAGCTTAGCTACGCTGTGGAAACAAAGCTCAAGCGATTGGGAGTAAAGGTCGTCACAATAGATCAAGAGTATTCGGCCAAAGGCGCGGAGCGATTTATCAAAGATGTCGCTACGGCTGTGGATGCTAAAGAAGCAGGCAATACGTTGGTCGCACGATTGCAACAGGATATGAACCAGGCATTGGCATCGGTTAAAAAGGCTGGTGGAAAAAAGCCAAGGGTACTTTTTATTTATGCACGTGGAGTGGGGTTGATGAGTGTTGCTGGTAAGGGTAGCCATATTGATGCAATAATCAATCTAGCTGGGGGAAGTAATGCGGTTCAGGAATTCAGTGATTTTAAACCCTACACGACAGAAGCATTGATTCGGGCAAATCCCGATGTTTTGCTTTTGTTCGATTTTGGTGTCAGTAGTATAGGTGGCAAGCAAGCTGTACTAAATATGCCAGGGGTTGCGTTGACGAATGCAGGAAAGAATAAGCAGGTAATTTCTATGGATGGTCCTTTGTTGATTAATTTTTCTACGCGCCTGCCTCAGGCTATAAAAGAGTTGAGTGCTCAATTGTCTATTTTAAAATAAATTCCGGTGAAGAAGAAGGTCATATATATATTGTTAGCGGCGTTACTACTAGTAGCAACACTGGCTTCGCTTAGCCTAGGAGCTTTTTTTATTCCCTTGGGGGAAGTATACCTAAATATGATGCAGAAATTTGGTCTGTGTCTAGAGGTGCCAGCTGATGAGCTCTATAGTAATGTAATTGATCTGGTACGCTGGCCACGTACCTTATTAGGGATATTGGTAGGAGCCGCTCTGGGGATCAGCGGGGCTGCGATTCAGTCGATATTCCGAAATCCTTTGGCTGAACCGGGATTGATCGGTATATCAGCAGGAGCATCTTTGGTAGCGGCTTCTATCATTGCTTTTGAAGCAGTTTTGTTTGCAACTTTGGGACAGCTTTTTGGCCATTATCTATTAGCTGTTGGCGCATTTACGGGGGCGGGTGTGGCGACTTGGTTGGTGTATAGAATTTCGCTTTATGAAGGGAAACCCCATATTGGCACCATGCTGTTGGCAGGGGTAGCTATAAACGCGCTAGCAGGTTCATTGACGGGATTGGTCTCTTTTCTGTCCGATGAACAGCAGTTGCGGTCGATTACATTTTGGATGTTGGGTAGCCTGGGAGGCGCTACTTGGGATGCCGTATGGACGCTCTTACCTTTTGTTGTCGCTGCTTTGCTTGGATTACCGCTGATGGCAAAAAGTCTGAATGCATTTTCGTTGGGTGAGCAGGAGGCTCAGCAGCTTGGACAGCGCCCGAATAGAATCAAGGTACGGGTCATTGTTTTGGCCACGATGGCTGTGGGAGCCGCTGTATCAGTGGCGGGAATAATAGGTTTTGTGGGATTATTGGTGCCTCATGCAGTACGTATGTTGGGAGGAGCAGATAATAGGTATGTAATGCCAGCCTCGGCACTGCTAGGGGCGGTGATATTGACGATCGCAGATCTCATTGCAAGGACGATAGCGATGCCATCGGAAATTCCGATAGGTGTGGTGACCGCGTTATTGGGAACACCGTTATTCTTATACATATTAATTCGGGACAAAAAGAAAATAATTGTCTAAAAGTGGTTTTCTACCTTTATTTTAAAAAATGCTTGTTGCAGAAAATCTAACATACTCGATCAAAAAACATAGTATCCTCAAGGGGATCAATTTTGTAATTCAACCAGGAGAAATGGTTGCTCTTTTAGGGGCAAATGGGGCTGGAAAATCTACATTGATTAAGATGCTAAATGCAGAACAGTCCCTATCGGAGGGTAAGATCAGCTTATTTGGGACAGATCTAAAGTCTTATTCTCCACTTTCTTTAGCTAAAATGCGTGCTACTATGGCACAGCATCATCATGTGTCCGCAGATTTTACAGTGGCTGAAATTGTTATGATGGGACGTTATCCACATTATAACAGTAATCCAAAAAAAGAGGATCTTCTGGTGGTGCAAGAGACGATGAGTTTGTGTGGTGTGGATCATCTGGAACAACGCTCTATCTTAAGTCTGTCGGGTGGTGAAAAGCAAAGGGTGCACCTAGCGCGTGTATTGGCTCAGTTATGGAAGCAGCCTAACTGTCTTCTGCTCTTGGACGAACCTATATCTGCTATGGATATCAGGTTTCAACATCATACATTGGCGTTGGCTCGTGCATTGGCAGATCGCGGGTGGATGATAGTTGCAGTGCTACACGATATCAATCTTGCAGCACAGTATGCAGACCGCTTATTATTGATGAAGAACGGTAGAAAATTGATGGACGGAACACCTTCGGAGGTAATCAATTCGAGAAATATCTATACCATTTTTGGTATAGATGTGGAAGTGGTGGTGAACCCTAAAACGCTACATACGTATATCGTCCCAAAGACGGTAGATGTGAGTGGATGCAGTTTCGGAATGATGTAAGGGAGGCAATATAAGGGGTGATTGTTGTTTAGAATGATTTTAAATAATTAATTTTAAATGTATCTTTGTATAGATTGAATGGAGTGTTAAATATGCTAATCAAATCACGTATCGATGGGCTTTCAGGATGGCTATTTGAAGAGAATGTGCCAGATGCTTATGTGCCAAATTATCATTTGGCGGAGCAGGATATTATGGTCGATGAGAATACCATTTTTTTGAAAAATAAACAGCTAACTTCTGGCGGCTTATTCCTGATGTATTCTGAGATGTGTTTTGACGAGCCTAGAAATATCTATACAGAAGTGAATGGCGAGACTATAACCAGTCAGTTTATTTTCTATAAAAAGGCAACCGAACCGCTGAAAGGAAAGTCTAATGCACTCTACGGTCGGAGCCGTCATAACATCCGATATATTCCTACGACGAGTAGCGAACATGAAATTAAAGAAGGTATTGATTACATGTATTTTTTAATTGTGCTGAGTAAGGATTATTATTTCAATCTGATTGATCGGCATTCCATTCTACACGAGGATTTTGTACGTGAAATAGAGTTAGGGAATTATACTTCGTTCGCTTCGGAAGATTTTTTTGTGACTTTGGAAATGCGTCGTGTAATCGATGATATGATAAACTGCCGCCAGACGGGGGAATTAAAACGTATGCATACAGAGGCACGTATTCTGGAACTTCTTATGTACCAACTGGAACAATTAGGAGGTAATGGGCAGGAGCAGGAACTGATAAAAGGAGATGATATCTTTAAACTAGAACAGGCCCGTGAGGTGCTAAAGTTGCGTTATGCCTCGCCCCCTACACAGAAGGATCTCTCCCGTGAGGTCGGCCTTAATGAATTTAAGTTAAGGAGAGGATTTAAAGAATACTTTGGGATTACGGTATATGATTTCATAACTAGACTACGCATGGAAAAAGCCCGTAGGCTTTTGCTTGATGAGCAGATGTCTATTAGTGAAGTGACTTCATTGGTCGGGTTTTCTCACCAAAATAATTTCAGTATCGCGTTTAAGAAGTATTTCGGTGTGCCCCCCAGCGAATTGAAGATGTAATGATGTGTACGCTTGTGGTAATAATTGCTATAGTGAAGTACTGCTCTCCGGAAAGATGCGAGATTATATTTAATTATGGTGTTTTTCGAAGTTGTTCGATTTTCTTTAAAAGTGTTCTTTTCCCAATTTTGGACTTGCTCAGCTCAATAGCCTCAGTATAGTGTGCTATAGCTTTGTCCGTATCGGTTTCTGTATAAAGAAAACCTAATAGTTCGTGATAATAATTGTTGTCGACGAGGTTGAGTTTTTCGGCTTCGCAGATGGCTTTAGGGTATCCAAATACTTGTGCATAGGCAAAAGTCCGATTTAATGCCGTGACGGGTGAGTATTCGATCAGGATAAGTTGATTGTAGAGTTTTAGGATATGCTCCCATTTGTCTTGATCCGTAGGAGTAGTATGCCAGTATGCAATACCAGCTTCCAGGTGATATTTTGAAATCGAATTTCCGATACAGGCATTTACGAGATAGTAGTTTCCCCGTTCGATAAGTGACGTATCCCAAAGGCTTTTATCTTGTTCATCAAATAGGATAGCTTCGCCTTTGTCATCCATCCTGGCATCTAATCGTGAGCTTTGAAAGCACATTAGGGCAAGAAGTGCGCTTACCTGTGGTTGATCGGTTTCAGCATGTTCAGTGAGTAATAAGGTAAGCCGCATCGCCTCAGAACAGAGGTCTTTACGGATCAGCTGATTATTACTTTTTGAAAAATAGCCTTCGTTAAATAGCAGATACAACGTTTTTAGAACCGTATCCAACCGCTGTGTTATTTCTGACTCGCTCAGCGATTTAATCTGAAAATCATCCTTGCGAAGATTGGTTCTTGCGCGTTGCAACCGCTTTTTGATTGTTTCTGGTTTTGCTAGAAAGGCGCTGGCAATTTCTTCAATGCTAAAACCGCAAAGAATCTGTAAGGCCAGGCAAATCTGTGCTTCATCCGGATTTGCGGGATTACAGACCGCAAAGATCATCGCTAGTTGGCTGTCGGAAATAAGCTGGCTATCCAAGTCGAAATCAATTTCTTGCTGTATGTCTACACTTTGTTCGTTTGTTACTTTCGTTTCAAATAAGGCTAGTCTTTTAAAGTAATCCTTAGTCTTGTTTTTGGCAACTGTATAAAGCCAAGCAGTCGGGTTTTGAGGGATCCCGTGGATTGCCCAATGTTCAGAAGCTTTTAAAAAGGTATCGCTAGCAATGTCTTCGGCTATTTCGACGTGTTGTAGACCAAAATGACGACACAGAACGGCCGTCATTTTAGCGTATTCCTGTCGGAATAGATGGGGAATAAGTTCGATATGTGCCCGTTGATTAGTCACGTTGTAACACTTCTCTCACTTCAATGCTACCACCTACTTGTTTAAAAATGGGATTGGCTTTCGCTATTTCCACAGCTTGGTCAATGTTATCTGCTTTTATAACGATGTAACCACTGATGAATTCCTTGATCTCTGTATAGGCGCCGTCAGTGATACTATGATCAGCCTGTACATGTTTTGCGCTCCCAGCGAACGGTAAGAGGGTATTGCCTTTGTCCACGAGCATATTTTGCGATGCAATGCCGGCCAGCCAGTTCATTCTTTCCTGCATCTGTTCGGGTGTAGGTCTGAAGTCAGAAATGTCTTTCAATCTGAAAATTAATGCAAATTCTTTCATTTTATTTAATTTTAATGTTTGCCCTAATGACGATCGAGATTCAAAAAGGGGGACAGTTATTTTTTACTTTTTTAAAAAGTATGCGCTACCCTTATGATGGAGCAGTTGTCTCTAACAAATATACTGAATTGGAGCTTGTCCTGTGAAAAATTATAGCTGACGTTGGGTATGTCGCCTGAAAGGATTTGTAGGAATAAAGAAGAGGCTGGACTTATGCGTCCAACCTCTTTTTGTTATGTCTAATAGGATATTGATTCGGGATAGTGCATTACAGACTATTCCTTAATATATTCCATTAATTTCTCGAGAATATTCTCGCCTCTAAAACCTATCCCTAGAATAGTACCATCTGGACTAATGAGGAAGTTTTGAGGAATACCAGTTACTCCATATTTTAAAGCTGCTTCATTGTTTGTTCCTTTTAGGTCGCTAACATGAATCCAGGGCAGATTGTCATCCTTAATTGCTTTCAACCAATGGTCTTTTTTATTGTCTAGTGACACGGCAATGATTTCAAAGTTATCGCCTTTTAGCTTTTCATAGGCTTTAATCAGGTGAGGGTTTTCGGATCTACAGGGGCCACACCATGAAGCCCAGAAGTCGAGAAATACATATTTGCCCCGGAGAGAGGAGAGTGCAATAGGATTTCCTTTGATATCATCCATTATGAAGTCTACTGCTTGATTGCCGATCTCTACGGCATGCGTTGCTTTAAGACGTGCCGCCATTTCCTGACCTAAGTCTGAGCTTTTTACCCGCTCACTGAGTGCTTCATATCGTTCGTCAAGACTAGCGTTTTGTGTTCCACCACCATCGTTGAGGATAAATAGGCTTACATATGAATCTGGATGTTTGATAAGAAAAGCCTCCGTAACTTTGGATTTTTCTTCCGCAATCTTTCTTAATTTGGGGAAGAGTGCTTCGCGTGCTGTTTCGTTATTCTCCCGACCATATTGTATCATCTGCTGGGATAGAGGACGCATTTCTTCGTCTAATGGTCTGAGTTGAGCTTGTAGCACATTGTTATCGTTCTGCGCTTCACTTCCCTTTATCTTTGCTTGCCTAATATTTTTTCCATTGACCACAAAAGCTGTGTTTTGGAGAATAAAATCTTGTTGGTCTCTTTCGTAGTATCTGGTATAATCCGAAGGATCTATCTCCTGACCTACGACGCTCATCACGATTTTTGCACGGGTCATATCTTTTTCGGTTTTTCCTGTGAAGAAGAAGGAGCCATTCTTGACGAAGGTAGAATCCTGAATGGGATCTTTTAAACCTGCTGGATTAGGGTAGCTTAAGCGTACTATTTTACCTTCATGGTTGCCGTTGAGTTTACCTTTTATGGTGAAGCTTTCTTGCGCCTGAGTGGAGAGAAAAGAGAGAGAGAATAGGATAAGGGCTATTTTATGGTTCATTTTTTTGTTTTTAGATTTAAATTACTATTGATTATTCTGCATTTCAGGATTTTCGTCCATTACTTTCTGAGGAAAGCGAAGTGTGAGACGTTCAGCTTTGAGTGTATAGGTATCTATAGGGGAGCCTGTTGCTGAATATAAGGTGTGGGTGTATTTCTGATCTTTGAATAATGGGTCAACGGACAGTCGTCTCATATCGAACCAACGGTATCCACTAAGCGCAAATTCGCGGACACGTTCTTCTAGAATAAAATTAACCAATGATAACTGCGTATCTGCAATGGGACTTGAAACTGGAGCTAGGGCTATAGGCATTCTGTGCTTGCGTAAGAATTCTACGTCTTCTTTAGCTCCCTGTAGATCATTAAGTCTAGCTTTACATTCGGCACGTAACAGGTAGAGATCGGGAACGATTACTCCCATTTGAATATTACTTGGGCCGGTTCTTCGAAGAAATCCAGAGGGATAAGCTGGTCCGTAATAAGCATTGGATGAATAGAAGTTCAGACGTAGGTCTGTTGGATCAAAAAGATTTACTGTCCTTTTATCTAGGACCAGGTCATTAGATGATGCCGGCCAATAGGTTTGTTTTGCATATATACTCTCTTTGATGTTAGGTACAAATGGATAGTTGGGGCCAAAAGAGGTTATTGGTAAAAACTCACCGCCCGGACCAAAGGTTTTGTTATAATCATATAGAGCGAGTGGAACAGTAGAATTGCTTAGTCCAGTCAATGCGTTATTCAGGTGCTTTAGGGCTTCCTCTGGGTTTCCCATGAAGAGATATACCTTGCCCAATAATCCTTCGGCGGCAATCTTCGACATCCGTACGCGGTGCGATGGTGTTGCTGGAAGATTGGGAATTGCCTGAACCAGGTCTTTGATAATAAAATCATATACTTCTTTGACCGATGCTCTCGTAAACGTGTTGGCGGTGACATCAGCGCTTTCCAGTATTGGAAAACCGAGATCTGTAGCGGATGTAGTCGCATGATAAGGTTTTCCAAAAAGATTGATCAATAGAAAGTAAGTCCAGGCTCTGCCGGCTCTGGCCTCGGCCTGTAAAGACGCTTTCTGTTTTTCTGTACCATTCGTAGCTTCGGGAAGCTCATTGATGATCTTGTTATAGACATAGATATTTTTAATGGGTGTTTCAAGCTCTGAAGCATTTTCAGATGGCTCATAAACTATCGCGTCCCAGCGAAAAAGTCGCTGATTTTTCAGACGGCCTCCATCGAAATAGGGTTGAATGGCAGCGATTTCGTCGCCCATGACAACTTGTGCACTGGCATTGATACTGATGAGTTCTAGATTATTTAACAATAGATCATAATCAGCAACCTCATCGGCCACTAAACGTCCTTTAGGGGTAACCTCTAGGAAATCTTTTTGACAGGATGCCAGAAAAAGAACTAATCCTGTCAGTAATATTGTTTTATAGGTTGTTTTCATAACTGTTTACCTTAGAATTTGACATTTGCACCAAATGAAATAGTGCCTTGGTGCATACGCATACTGCGTATACCTTGGGAGGTATCCATATATTCTGGATCGATATTATTTTTATTGGCTTTCCAAAGCATAAGGTTGGATACTTGAGCTCGTAAGGTAATACGATCTGTACGAATGCTGTTGAGCAACGAAACCGGTAAATCGTACGCCAACGTGATATCGCGGAGTTTGATGTAAGATGCACTGACCACATTGATATCTGCCAGGGTATAGTATTGGAAATCACGACGGGTGTAGCTGAGCGAAGAGTTAGAAACATACGAGGGAATATCGGTGTAACGCTCATCCCCAGGTTTTTGCCAGCGCTGTGCAAAATCGGCGTGGAGATTGCCTGTGGTCAATCCCTCACGAAGGGCGCTCGAGTGATGTAATCTATTGGTATATGTTTGATTGACATCCTTACGCATCACATGACCTAGATTGAAAATTACAGCGGCACTTAGACTGAAATTTTTGTAATGGAAAACGTTAGTCATACCACCGCTCCAAACGGGTTGAAAGGTGCCCTGATAGAACACATCTTCTTGCAAGGCACTATTGGGTGCTTTGGTCTCGGTTCCGTCGGCAAGAAGGATTTTAGGATCGCCCAGTTCATCAAGACCTACAAAATTGTAAGCAAATAATGCAAAAGCAGGAAATCCAGCTACATAGTTTTGCCATATACGTTGCATACTGCTGTTGTCGTAGGTGGCTAAGTTCAGTTTTGGAATCTGGTTCTTGTTGTATGCTATATTGAAGATCGTATTCCAGGTGAAAGCATCGTTTTTAAGATTAATCGTGTTTAATCCCAGTTCGATACCTTTATTTTCCATATCACCAAGGTTTCCGATGATGTTAGGATAGCCACTGAAGGTGTTGGTCGGCATGACACCTAGCATATCGCTTGTCCGTTTGCGATATAGGTCTAGGGAACCAGATATACGGTTGTTAAATAGACCGAAATCTAGACCAATGTTGATGTTTTTGGTGCTTTCCCAGGTTAGCTTGGTATTGGATGGCGTCGCGATGGTCAAGCCTGTTCGTCCGGGAAGAAAGCCACTTTGTACGGTGCTAAGGATATCCTTTGATGCCGCTGTCCCTGGTTCAGGAGAATTACCGGTCAATCCGAAAGTGGCGCGCAGCGCTAAATCCTGTAGCCAGTCTTTCTTAGGCATGAAATCTTCTTTACTTAATAACCATTTCCCACCGATGCTCCATACCGGTCTGTTTTGGGCTGATTTGTCCAGACCAAATAGATTGCTCCTGTCGATACGGAAACTTCCATTGATGGCATATTTCCTATGGTAGGTGTACGCGGTATTGGCGTAGTAAGATATAAATCTGGATAACCGTTCGGTTTGATTAAAAGCATCATTGTTGAGTAAGCTGCTATCCCAGTAATTAGGCATAATGGGGTTGTCTACGCCAAATTCTCCGAGCGTATTATAATCGACTGCTCCAAAGGTTTGCAGACGCTCATTATAGCCTCTTACGGTGCTACGGTTGGTGGTATAGAGCTGCTCTTGTACCTCTTGGCCAACAAGTAGTGTCAGTTGATGGGTATCAGCCTGCCAGTTTTTATTATAGCTCAATTGGTTGCGCACTGTCCAGCTCTGTTGATTCTGATTGGTCAGGCTATAGCGGCCTCCGTTCTTAGGAAGGTAGTAGGTTGGTGTAGAACCTCCATTGGGGGCGACGGTAAACTGTACCAATTCGTTACGTACCATATAACTTTTGGTATCGTCATAGCTTTCCATTTTTGCATTACCTTTGGTATAGCCGTAGGTTCCTTCAAATGCTAAACCATCGATAAGTTTGATGTTAAGCCCAAGTACATTGCGGCTTAGGAAGTTGTTGTTTTTGCTGTGCCCGTAATCAAACTCATCCAGTGGATTGTAGTTGAGGTCGATAAGACTGAGATCTTGAAATTCTTGACGCATTTCTTCGCTCAGATCCATCATATAAGGCATAGAGAGATTGCGACCAAAGGCATCTCTGAACAGTTGATAAGGGTAGAAATTAGGATTGACGCTGGCATTTCTTTTGCTGCTGTTTATACCGTTAGTAAGGTCGGTAATCAGGTTTAATCGGATGTGTTTGCCCAATTGAAAATCCTGTCTGAGGTTGACCTTGTAGTTGTTGTCTTTCTCGCCAGGCTGATTGCTCGTAGCCTTGGTATAGGCTGCCGATCCATAGAACGAATAGTTGGTACTGCCACCAGAAAGGGATACCGAGTGGTTCATTAAAGATGCATTACGGTAGAATAGATCTTTAATCTGTTGTCTGTTGTCTATATTGGATAAACTGTCTAGCCCATGTTTTGCCTGCTCGGCAGAGATTAATCCATTGGCTAGATCATACTGTATACGTTGATGAGGAGCTATACCGGCACTACCAAATAGATAAGGGTAAACTTCCTCCCAGGGATAATTGATGGGATCGAAAGTTTCGATAGCTGCCTGAATAAATTGTTTGCTATTTAAGGTCGGAATATAATTCAAATCGGGCTTGCCCTGAAAGTTCATAAAAGCACTGTAGTTGACTTTCAGTCGATCGCCAGGTGTTCCTTTTTTGGTCGTGATTACAATCACACCATTGGAAGCTCTTGCTCCCCATATCGAAGCCGCGGTAGCATCTTTGAGCACTGTGATATCGGCTACATCCTGTGGATTGATACTCGATACATCATCGATAGGGATGCCGTCGACGACAAATAGTGGGTTTCTATTGGTACCGATGTACCCCTGTCCATTGGGATCGCTGATACCAATGGTAGATAGTCCCCTTATTAGGAACGGATTTTGCGCAGCACTCGGTGAATTATTTACTGTAAGTCCGGGAATAAGACCGTCAAGACGCTGCAGGATGTTCATGCTTCCAGTACGGTTTTCCAAGATAGCCATATTGGGCTTAGCATAGGATCCCGTACTGCGTTCTTTGGAAATGGTTTGGTACCCCGTATTGACCACCTTGATCTCTTCGAGTTGATCCACTGCCGGCTTTAATATAACCGTACCTATATTTGTGTTGGCCGTTGTGCGATGTGTTTTATAACCTACATAGCTGATAGCGATGTTATGCTCTTTACGTACATTTTTAAGAATGAAATAACCGTTCTGATCGGTACTGGCAGAAGCACCGCTCTCTATGACGGTAATAGTAGCATCGGGTAGGGGCTTGCCGTTCTCGTCAGTGATTCTGCCGCGTACGTCAATCGTGGACTGCAGGGCAAAGGTATCTGCCGGTGTGGTGGGGGAGGCTTCTACGGTAATGGTCTTGTCGATGATGCGATATCCAAAAGGCGTATCCTTCAGTAATTCTTCCATGACCTCGCTCACTGCTGCGTTCTTGAAATTTACAGTAACGGTAGATTTGTTGAAAGCGGTGTTTTTCATCAGGACATCGTAACCGGTTTGTTTTCTGATTTCGACAAATACCCGGCCCATACTGATGTTCTTCCCAGTTAATGTAAGCTGTTGGCCAAAGCTGTTAGCACTCAGTTGCAGTTGACATAGGATCAATATGAAAACTGTTAATTTCATAATTAATAAAAATTTAAGGCTGTAGCCTGATGGAAGCAAACAGCGGATTCTAGTATAAATTTTATACATTTACGTAGTCTTTTATGGTGCTGTGGTCAATCGCGAAAATGAGTTACAGTACCAGGTTGAAAAATAATTGTTAGTCAATTGTTTGAAATCAGATCAAGAAGGCTTCGACTCCAGTCGAAGTCTTTTTTTGATCTATAGCGCTTAGCTGTCGGTGTTTTTTCTGCTCATCTCGTATAGGTTATATGTTAAAAAATAAGTTAGTTATCAATTTTTATTTGTTCTTGACGTGAATCTCACGCCCTTTGATTTCAAAGTGTGCGATACCTGTCCGCTCGATGATATCGAGTACTTTGGATAGCTGTTCGTATCGGCTGATGGTACCCAACATGGTTTCTTTTTTGAGTGATGGATTGTCGTAGATCACGCTGACATTGTACCATCGTGCTATTTTATGCATAACATTTTCCAGGTTTTCACTATCGAACAGGAAGTAACCTTCTTTCCAGGCAATGGCGTCGCTCGCGACTATCTTTTGAATATGGATCTTGCCCTGCCGGACTGTTGCCTGCTGATCGGGAGCCAGGACTTTGGTATACACGGCGTCTCCATAGTTCGTAGAGAGTTGTACTGCACCTTCCAAAAGGGTGGTCGTTACGGTCGATTCTTCCTGGTAGGCGTTGATATTAAAAGATGTACCGAGCACCCGTACCTGCTGGTTGTCACTGATGACGATAAATGGATGCTGGCTATCCTTGGAGACTTCGAAGTATGCTTCGCCCTGCAGTGTCACCTTGCGCTGCCCTTCGTGGACCGGAGCTGTATTGTAAGTAAGACTCGAACCTGCATTCAGCCATACTTTGCTTTTGTCCGGGAGAATGACTGCATAGGTTTCGCCCTTTGCGGTGCTTAGGGTATGGATTTCGTTACGCAGCTCTGATTCGGCGATGGTATAAGTCAATTGACCATCGTTAGATTTGCTGATATGGATACCAGCCTGCTGCTGGATATCTCCGTTCTCGAGGTTATTGAGATTGATTTTGTGGCCGTTGCCAAGCGTAAGTGTAGCTCCCTGGCTGCCTGGTACAACTTTGCTTTGCGTTAACTGCTGTTGGTCGCTATGTGTCGTCTGCTGTCTGAGGAGGTAAACACCCAAGAATAGGAGTATGATAGCGGCAGCTGCGGCGATACGGAATAAAGGCCGCTTATAAAAAGCTGTTGGCGCTGCTGGTTCCCTAAATGGAAAAGCTTCATCCAATTTTTTCATATCATTGACAAATACACGTATATCTTCGAGGGGCTTTGCATGCGCTATATACTGATCATACCAAGCATCCAAAAGGGTACGCTCTTCAGTCGTGATTGTACCTTCTTTGAGCTTTTTCAGTAGTTCCTTGCCTGTCGTTCGTTTCATTAGTGTTTATAAAATTGATGATAAGTAGTCCGCTCGTTCGCCTTATAGTCGTTAGACAGGCAACCGGGAGGTAGGGGGACAATAAAATTTAAAATAATCGTTTTCTTGGTGAAAGGCCTCACCATGGAAGGTCATCCTACCAGAATAGGGACAGGAACAGGCTGAGTTTGATTTTGAGACGAAGGATCCGGATTGCTCTTTGCATCTGTTTTTTGACCGATTGATCGGATATATTGAGCTCTGTCGCAATCTGTTTGTACGTCATCCCTTGTTTGCGACTCATTTCGAATACCGTCTTCATCTTTTTGGGCAGTCGCTCGATCTCCCGTAACAGCAGTCCCTCGAGCTCTTTGTGACGTAGGGGGTGATCGGTGGTGCTGGTTGTAAAACTTAAAAATGTATCGATAGAACCAATGTACCTGTCGACCACTTTTTGATGGGCTATAAAATTCAAGATTCTATTTCGGATAGCTCCATAGAGATAAGCATCAACCGAATCTGGGACAGGTAGGGATTTCCGTTTGGCCCAGAGAGAAGCGAACACCTCTTGTACCATATCACGGGCTTCATCATGGTCACTGAGTGATCGATTAGCATGAAAATAAAGAGCTTCCTTATAACGGTGATACATCTCGGAAAAAGCACTCTCGTCGCCCTGGATGAGTAGGGTGAAAAGGTGTTTGTCAGAAAAGTCGCTATAACAAGTCATCTTTTAAAGCTCAAGTTGGTCTTCGTCCTGACAATTATAGATAAAATTTGATATAAATTGTCTAAAGTATATTGTTTTTTATGATGGGAATTGTTTTGCAAGAAGCCTTGGCGTAAGTGTAGGAGATAAGAAAGGGTAGTTGATAGGTAGTTGTAACAGTTTGGTCTGGTTTTAATTGTCAGTCGTTGAGTGCTTTAGAATTGATAGTGTCCGCAGAGTACGATAAGCCACTTCCTTTGGTGTTTTATAGTCTTTAATTTTGGGAATAAATCCAGCCTAGAAAGGTATTACAAAAGACAATTTATAAGATATGAAAACAAGATTTTTATGTATGCTGCTCTTTATGGGAGGAGTATTGATGGGGCAGGCCCAAGAGAAAATAGAAGATGTTGTAGGAGGATGGACAGTGGTCAAATGGATACAACAGATTCCGGAAGAAAATGATAAACCTACAGTACGGACAGATCATTATGAAACTGGTGAAAATATTTGGCAAATCCAAAAAAACGGAAAAGCTACGAATAAGCAGAAAGATAGGAAGTTGATAAAGGGCTATTATCTGTATGTGGAGGATGGTAGGCTTTTCTTGACCCATAAAGAGGATTCAGCTAATGAATTGTACTTGCTACAGCGAAAAGATGGACAATTGTTGATGTATGATGTGTTGGCACATGACTTTGATGATCCCAATGGTTATAAGAATATCCATCATCTGGTAAAAGTCAAACAGTAAATATTCCGTAAAATAGGATTAAAATATTTTTTGGATAAAGTGGTTATGGTGTTTTTGTCTTAAATTTGATTATATACTTTAGCACAGTCATGACTATGAATACATTTTCAACAAGGGCATTTGGTACGGAAGCACCAGAAGCCGATTTAAAACCAATGAGCATCCAACGTAGAGAAGTAACCGCCAAGGATGTGGAAATCGATGTTCTATATTGTGGTGTCTGCCACTCTGATTTACATACGGCAAGAAACGAATGGGGAGGGACTTCCTATCCAAGTGTACCAGGGCACGAGATTGTGGGATGTATCACTAAAATAGGTGGTGCTGTAACAAAGTTTAAAGTTGGTGATTTAGTAGGTGTAGGCTGTATGGTAGATAGTTGTCGCCATTGTGAGAGTTGTAAGGATGGGGTGGAGCAGTATTGTGAAAATGGGATGACAGGTACCTACGATTCGCCCGACAAATATCTGGGAACGCATACCATGGGCGGATATTCAGAACGTGTTGTGGTTGACGAGGATTTTGTATTAAAGGTACCTACTAACCTAGATCTCGCAGCCACAGCCCCGCTTTTATGTGCTGGCATTACCACTTACTCTCCTTTACGACATTGGAATGTAGGCCCTGGACAAAGGGTCGGAATCGTAGGAATCGGTGGGTTGGGACATATGGGTGTCAAGTTGGCAAAAGCAATGGGGGCCTATGTTGTTGTGATAACAACGTCCGCTTCCAAAAAAGAAGATGCTTTGCGCTTAGGAGCAGATGAGATTATACTGTCTACCGATGAGGAGCAGATGAGGAAAAATGCAGGAACGCTACATTTTATTCTAGATTGTGTTTCGGCACAACATGATATCAACGCCTATTTAAGGTTACTAAAGCGAGATGGACAGCTTACATTAGTGGGGGCGCCAGAACATCCATTGCCTGTGGCGGCATTTAGTCTTATCCCAGGACGAAAGAGTTTTTCCGGGTCGCTGATTGGGGGGATTGCCGAAACGCAGGAAATGCTCGATTTCTGCGGAAAGCACAATATCACATCTGATATTGAACTGATCCGTATGGAAGATATTAATACAGCCTATGAACGTCTGTTAAAAAGTGATGTAAAGTATCGTTTTGTAATTGATATGGGCAGTTTGAAAGATTAATGAGATATCGGTTTTTGATAATCGGAAGTGAAGTAATGGATCTATTGCTTCACTTTTTTTTTCTGAAAGTATATGTATTATGGATTCGATTCTATATTCCAAGGGATCAATGAGCTCTCTTCGTTCGGTTTAATGGGCATCAAGAACTTTTTTCATGATGATTTGCTTTTTGTATTGGTATTCTGAAGCTCTCCTGCGAGCACCAGGATCAGTAGACTGCTGTTGATGATTCAATGGAATCATGAAAGTTTTACTATTTCTGTTTAAAGAAGTTTCTATAGTATGACGGGACGTCAAATATTCCTCCTCCGTTTTCGAAGTAATGTCCATCTAGTTCAAATGCTCCATTTATTGCATTTGCCCATTTAGCTTGAGGGTAGGGATGCCGTGATTTCATTGCCGTCCAGTTTTTGTAGTTCATATCGCCATTGGTCTCGATTATTCCCATTTCGAGGCCTGGGAAAGGTGCTACAGCAGCTGCTACATTTTTGTTCCACTCGACCAATATTGGATTGACGGTGAGGTCAGAGCATATACATGGAATTTGATGTTGATATGCGATATTAGCAATTTTCATTGTTGAACTCAAGGTCTTTGCTATTCCTTTTAAGACAAATGCACCATAACCCAAGTTAAGCTTTGCATAAGCATCCTTTTCGGTATGGATACTTTCGTCTGCTGCAATCAGGATTCCCATATCGGATACGTTTTCTGTGTTGTGCTCAACGAAAGGTTCTTCGTATAGAAGGATGTGTTCAAAGGCACCAATGGCACGGGCATGGTCTAGGTATTTGAAGAGCATTTCTTTGTCGGGATAGCGACCATTGGCGTCCATAGTATAGTATAACTTGCCCGTGGGTGTTTGGGACGTATTTTTGGTATTTAATGCTTGGTGAATTTCGGTCAGTCTATTGATGTCCTTTCTTAACATTTCTTCGGGAGAACCGGGGAAGCCTGTCTTAATTTTAAAAACAAAGTAGCCTTCTTCTGCAGCTTTGACAATATCGCTTATCGGCATGTTGTAAGGAATCTGGAACATGATGGCAATTTTTTTATTCTGATGGGATAGGGCGGATTTATAGGGAAAAGGGATCATGTCATAGAAAGTAGATAAGGAGTTTTCAGCAGCATAAAGCAGCCATAGGGCATTATCTATACTTGATAGTGCATTGTAAAGGAAATTGATGTTAAGTTGGTTGATACCTGTTATTTCTTTGGCTTCATGATATAGCTGTGGAATGATCTGGTCTAACAATGCAATTGGGGTTTCAAATTTGCTCCCGTTTATTGCTTTCAGCGCTCTATTGGTCGTTACAAACATTAATGCATTGCCATTGGATTCGGAAGTGGAGGCAAATAGGTTTGAGTCTCCATAGAGTACACTTTGCGTTGCCATACCGATAGAATCAAAACCATTTTTACTTGTAATATGAACGATGTTTTGCCATAGCTCAGTTAAATACCCTCCTTTAAAACCAAAAAAATGTTTTAA
This sequence comes from Sphingobacterium tabacisoli, assembly GCF_017908035.1. GTDB lineage: Bacteria > Bacteroidota > Bacteroidia > Sphingobacteriales > Sphingobacteriaceae > Sphingobacterium > Sphingobacterium tabacisoli. Next base: position 250,637 of record NZ_JAEQMU010000001.1, read on the forward strand.
TTCTTCGCGTTGAAAATTAGAATCTATTCCTGTAATTTCTATCTCCTTCATGTTTTTGGTTTAATCTATAGGTTTTTGAATGTTAGTGCAATTTAAAAATTAGTTTCCATAGTTAGGATACGGTATTGACTCCATTAAAACTTAATGTATTGGCAGTCGTATTCTAGATCGGAATTAGAGATATGAACTTTTGCATGTAGGCAAGACTAGTTTGTTTTTTAGGATTGAAGAGTGAATACTTAAATCTTACGCGAAGAAAATAAAAGTATTCTAAGTGATGTTTTTATTCTTAACTAGTTGTTGTTTTAGTTGATTGTTAGTGTTTTATATATTTTTTGATTTATAATAAATATGTCATATTTCTGTTTTTGATTATTTGACTATTTTACTATTAAAGTCTAAAACTTAATATTGTATTTCATAAAAGCTGACAGATTATTTAATCAGCCTAACATAATTATTCAAAGAAAATGGGAAATAACGTAAGAAATGCATCCGGGAAATTAGGAATTCTAATGCCTGGTCTAGGGGCTGTAGCGACTACAGTTATTGCTGGTGTTGCGTCGATCAATAAGGGTTTGGCACAGCCCATTGGCTCGGTTTCGCAATTGAGCCGTATTCGATTAGGAAAGCGCACGGAAGATAGAAATCCATTGATCAAAGATTTCGTGCCATTGGCCAAATTGGAAGATATCGTATTCGGAGGCTGGGATGTATATGCAGACAATGTCTACGAGGCCGCTTCAGTGGCTAAGGTATTAGAGCAGTCACAATTAGACAGTGTAAGGGATGTTCTTGAGGGTATCAAGCCTATGAAAGCGGTATTCGATCGAGATTTCGTTAAGAATTTAGATGGAACACATATCAAAAGTGAATCTACACGTCGCGAACTTGTAGAGGCTGTTCGTCAGGATATTCGCGACTTTAAGAAGAATAATGATCTAGATCGTATCGTAATTGTATGGTGCGGATCAACGGAAAAATACATGGAATCTGGGGACGCTTTCTCTAGTCTGGCGAAACTGGAAGAGGCATTTGATAGAAATGATCAACAGATCCCTCCAAGTATGGTATATTGCTACGCCGCATTGAAAGAAGGCGTTCCGTATGTTAATGGTGCTCCAAATCTGACCTGTGATGTACCTGCTATTGTTGAACTGGCACATGAGGAGGGAGTTGCTATCGCTGGTAAGGATTTCAAGACTGGACAGACATTGATGAAAACTATTGTTGCTCCAGGTTTACATGCTAGGGCATTGGGGGTTGAAGGATGGTTCTCCACTAATATTTTGGGCAATAGAGACGGATTAGTCTTAGATAATCCGGACAATTTTAAAACAAAGGAAGTTTCTAAATTATCTGTTCTTGAAGAAATTCTGAACGGAGAGAAGAACCCTGAACTATATGGGGATCTATATCATAAGATTAGAATCAACTATTACCCTCCTCATGGCGATAATAAAGAATCTTGGGATAATATTGATATTTTCGGCTGGTTGGGATATAAAATGCAGATCAAAATCAACTTTTTGTGTCGTGACTCTATTCTAGCGGCGCCGATTGTACTCGACTTAGCGTTGTTTATTGACCTGGCACAACGTGCCGATATGCATGGGGTACAAGAGTGGTTATCGTTCTACTTAAAGGCACCTCAAACTGCTCGAGGTTTGCCTGCTGAACATGATATATTTAAACAGCTGATGAAGCTGCAAAATACATTGAGACATATTATGGGAGAAGATATGATAACACATTTAGGATTGGATTATTATCAGGAGCTTATCGAAACGATTCAATAGTTTCTTTTAGTTGTATATAGTGTTTTGTTTGTTTTGGCTACAGGTATCTTTTTAGATCCTGTAGTCTTATTTCGAGGTTTTAAGGTAAATTAAGGATGTGAAAATGGAGTTTGCAATCATAGCTGCCGGTGAGGGGGCTCGACTAAAAGAGGAAGGTGTCAAGCTTCCTAAACCAATGGTACCATTATGTGGAACACCTATGATTGAGCGTTTGATTCGAATTTTCGCTAATCAAGGAGCTACTCGGGTACATATCTTGGTTAATAGTACATCTCAAGAGTTAGCTGATTTTTTACGTACAACAGAATTTGGTATTCCGGTGTGTATTACGATCGAAGATACATCAAGTTCGCTACATAGTCTATACGCATTGACACGGCTTAATCCAGAATGGGAATCTTGTGTGGTGACTACAACAGACACGGTGTTCAATGAATCGGATTTTGAAACTTATTTGGAGTGTTTTAGAGAATCCGGCAGGTATGATGCCTATATGGGAGTGACTGCTTTTGTGGATGACGAAAGTCCATTGTTTGTGAAAGTTAATGATGCAATGGAGATATCGGGTTTTTATGATGAGAATGCAGAAAGATTGTCTTATGTGTCTGCTGGTATATATGGCTTAAGAAGACAGGCAATGGATTGTGTAACGAAAAGTGTGGCTCAAGGGCATAGCCGAATGCGTAATTACCAAAGGAGTTTAATCGACAACGAGTTGATGGTGAAGGCTCATCTATTTGGTAAGGTCGTAGATGTGGATCATGTGGATGATATCGCTACTGCCGAACATTTTTTAACGCTGCATAATGACAAGTAATATGGATATCTTAGTTATAGCAAGAAAGAGCCGCTTCTCACCAAACCATATTGGTAATGACGCCGCTATTTTAAATATAGTGTGTGGAATACTCGAATCAAAAGGCACTGTGATTGAACACTGTACTGAAGATGAGTTTCTAGTCAAAGAGACGGTTAGACAGGGATTGATTATTTCGATGGGACGTAGTAAATCTCTAGTACTACGACTACAGAAACTAGAAGTGGAAGGTAAGATTGTTTTGAATTCGGCTTTTGGAGTGGAAAACTGTTTTAGGAAAAATATGACTCAAGCTTTGCTAGCTCAAGATATTCCCTATCCTAAAAGTGTGGTCATAAATACTTCTACAGCGATAGATACTATTTTTGGACAACTTGGAAATGGTGGAGTATGGTTGAAACGAGGTGATTTTCATGCAATCCACAAAGAGGATGTTTCTTTTGCAGCTTCTATCGAAGAGGCGCAGGGAATTCTCGAAGAATATGCTTTGCGAGAGATCGAAGAAGCAGTGGTTTCGGAACATTTACAGGGAGACTTGGTCAAGTTTTATGGGGTAAGGGGGACGGATTTCTTTTATTGGTTTTACCCTTACGAGCATAATCATCATAAATATGCTGTCTACGAACAGATCAATGGCAAACTTGTTTATAATTCGTTTGACATGCGAAGGTTACAGGAAACTGCAGATCGGGCAGCGTCAGTGTTGAATGTTGAAATATATGGAGGTGATGCGATAATTAATGCTAATGGTAGTTTTCATATTATCGATCTCAATGACTGGCCAAGTTTTGCACCATGCCGTACAGAAGGGGCTAGAGCTATTGCGGATAGGTTAGAAGAGGTGGCGCTATTGCGTTCTACGATTAAAGACCAATCTAATTTATAGAGATGATTAAAAAAGAGCAAGAAACAGATTTTGAGCAATCGCTTAAGTCTAACGATACAGAAGAGCGTATCGATATCTGGTTTTACCGACCTATCGGATTTCGTATTGCGAAAGTCTGTGCAAGGCTTGGTATCACACCAAATGTGGTTACCATCATTAGTATATTTTTTGGTGTTGCGGCTGGTGTCTTATTTTATTATCAGGATATATGGATTAACATTATTGGTATGCTGTTGCTGGTATTTGCCAATTCACTGGATTCTGCGGATGGGCAACTGGCCCGAATGACGGATAATAAAAGTAGATTCGGAAGGATATTGGATGGGTTTGCAGGTGATTTTTGGTTTGCTTCTATTCATATTGCATTGTGTTTACGTTTGATTGACCAGGGATGGGGTATTTGGATCTGGATACCAGGTGTTCTGGCCGGAATTGCTCACGTATTTCAATCGGCAATGGCTGATTATTATAGGAATGTACATTTATATTTCATAAAGGGAGAGTCAGGTAGTGAACTTGATAATAGTAAAGATTTGCTGGTTGAGTTTGAAAGGTTGAGTTGGAGGAAAGATACTTTTCAAAAAATTGTACTCCATGGATATATGGGCTATACACGGATGCAGGAAAACCTATCACCCAAGCTACAGAAATTATTACAGCTGATACACTCCAGATTTCCAGATATGATTCCACTCGAGTTGATACAGGATTTTAGAAAGATGAATAAGCCCTTGATGAAATATACGAATATTGTGCAGTTCAATACACGTGTTATATTTTTGTTCTTGTGGTTATTTATAGATCAGGTATGGTTATATTTTGTATTCGATATTCTGATATTAACACCTATCCTTATCTATATGGTTGTACGGCAGGAAGAAGTAAGCAAGTATTTTGTGTATAATATTGAATTAGAAAATAAGTATGGGTAAAGCCGCTAAGATTGTTTTTTTTACGCTGGGTATTGGGGTATTGGTCTATATGGTGTATGCTATTGGGCTGGAGGATATCTGGAGTAATCTGAAGCAAATTGGTTGGTGGTTTCTTCCAGTGATGTTAAGCTGGCTGTTGATTTATCTGATGAATGCATTTGCTTTTCGAGATATTATTTATGAGAGCACTAAGCCAGAAACCAAGATGCCTTTTCTCAAGATATTTCAACTTATCGTAAGCGGTTACGCCATTAATTATATTACCCCATTTGTGGCGCTAGGGGGGGAGCCTTATCGTATCATGGAGCTGAAGCGATATGTTGGATCGGCAAAAGCGGGCTCTTCGGTGCTACTATATACCATGATGCATATTCTATCGCATTTGGCATTTTGGGTACTGTCGGTTGGACTTATATTATGGTTTGTGCCAAGTAGTTCATTAGTTTTAGGAACTTGTGTTATTATCATTGTACTCGCTGTTTTTTTGACTTGGTGGTTCTATAGAGTATATCAAAAAGGCGTCGCTGTGAGTTTAATACGAAGTATGTCAAGGCTTCCTCTCTTGGGAACTAAAATTAGACTTTTTGGGCAACGGGAAGAAGTGATGCTTCGCGATATTGATAATCATATTAAGGAATTATACGGTGAGCATAGAACGAAATTCTACTCCTCATTGGCATGGGAGTTCTTTGCCCGTATCGTTGGTTGTGCCGAAATCTATTTTATTGCGATAGCACTAGGGCTCGATATGACGTATATAGAAGCACTGGTGGTGAGTTCTGGTTCATCGCTTTTTGCCAATCTTATTTTCTTCTTTCCGATGCAGCTCGGTACACGTGAAGGGGGAATGGCGATGGCAATGGCTAGTGTAGGATATGCTGCGTCTGCAGGAATTTTTATTGGATTGGTGACGCGCATTCGTGAGCTTGCTTGGATAGCAATTGGCTTGATAATGATGTTATGGGGTAAGACTAATGAAAAGCATATAGATACCGATGAATTTAAAAGTTAATAGACATGGATAGTTTATTTAAAGGATTGATATTTGATTACGGAGGGACATTAGATTCGAATGGCCAACATTGGGCATCGGTGATTCAAGATGCTTACCAAAAGTCAGGAATATATATAGAAACCCCACTGTATCAAGAAGCATATATCTATGCCGAACGCAAAATGGCGACTGAGCCATCGATATTGTCCGATTATGCTTTTAAGAGAGTATTGGAACTAAAGATAGCCACGCAGTTTGAGTTTTTAGAAAATAAGGGTACAAAAATAGATAAAGGTAAAATCTTTTTAATCAGTCAGCTTGCCGATGATCTAGCTAGATACTATGTCCAAAAAAGTGAGTCTTTTCTCAAAGCGCTGTACGGAAGCATTCCGATGGTCATTGTGTCTAATTTTTATGGCAACTTGCAGGCTGTTTTGAGAGACTTTAATATAGATCAATACTTTGATACGGTTATTGAATCGGCTGTAGTTGGTTTGAGAAAGCCTGATTCAGGCATTTTTCAATTGGGAATCGATTTTTTGAAGCAACCTGCTGAACAGATATTAGTGGTGGGAGATTCTTATCATAAAGATATCCTACCTGCGAAGAGATGTGGCTGTCAGACGATGTGGATAAAGGGAGCTGTTTGGGGGGATGAGGCAGGTTTGGAAGATGAATCCGCTGCAGATTTTATCGTGAGCGATTTTAAAAAAGCGAGTGACCTGATAACTCGATTGACGCATTAAAGGAGAATCTTTCGATGCGGGAGATTATTAATCTAATGAATAGTTTAAAGTAACTAAACTACGTATTACGGATACTGACTTTGAAACAGATTATCGTGATAGCAAACAGAAAAAGGGAATTTTACCTGATGTTTTGTTGTTCAATGATTTGAGGCGTGTCCAATGTTTTAGTAATGCGGATGTAATGGAGATAGGATCACAATAAAGCAGCTTCGTAAAAACGTTTCGTAATTTCAGATTATTCTTTAATTTTACAGCGTTAGCTGATGATTGATAGAGACCTGATAACTGAACGAGAGCTGTTAATACAATTGCAGGGGGGCAATCGTACGGCTTTTGATATACTCTACCGTAAATATGCAACACGTCTTACCATAAAGTTGCTTCAATTGGTCAAATCCGAAGAAATAGCTCAGGACTTATTGCAGGAAATATTTATGAAAATATGGCAGATGCGTGGTGCGCTCAAGGAGGAACAGTCTTTTGCCGCATTACTCTATACCATGGCAAGTAATCTCTCCCTTAATTCATATCGTGCGGCGGTACGTGAACAGAATCGTTTGATGAAAATCAGGAGTAGCGAATCCTATACACACATCGAGGAAGATATCGATTTTGAGGAAACAAATAAGGTCCTGCATCATGCATTGTCTACCTTAACGGACCGGCAGCGTGAGGTATATACATTACATAAACTCGATGGAAAGAGCTATAACGAAATAAGCGATTTACTCCAAATAAGCCATTCTGCTATCAATCAACATATTCAACAGGCTAATAAACAGATTCGTGTAATCTTGAAAGATCATTTACCAGACCTGTTGCTATTGGTTGTTCCATTACTAGCGACCAATTGTTTGAAATAAATTCGCTGTAAATCAGTTTTTTATATTTATTGTGTGTTTTTTTTGAAAAAGTACCTGTTACTTTTTCTGTCCGCGGTGTATTCTTAATAAACAGGCTACTAACCAAAAGATTCATTATGGACAATAAAGCTCAATTTCGGCTTTTGTTTGAAAAGTATATAAACGGAACAATTACCGACTCCGAATCAGCTGTGTTGAAAAATACTTTGGATCTGGAGGAGTATAATACCGACACAGAAGAGACCATAGCTGTTTTTTTTCACTCGGAGCAAGACAGCGTGTCCTCCGAGTGGTTAGATAAAGCTAAGCCAATTGTAGACGATACGTGGATGTATCTGAATAAAGATTTTGATACTGAGGTTGTAAAAAGAGTCCGCCCTATCTCTAGGTTGTATAGGTATGCCGCAGCAGTACTCTTAGCTGTTTCCCTAACGGTTGTTGGTTATTATTATAAAAAAGCGGTTTCAGAACCAAGTGCAATAGTAAGTCTTGATGTTGAGCCAGGAGGCAATCGTGCTACCTTAACGCTCGGTGACGGAAACTCCATAGCACTTAGCGAAGAGCAGTCTGCATTAATTGTATCAGAAGATGGTATGAGTTATGGTGACGGAACAGGAATACCTGTAGCTCATACGGAGATGGCGACTATCAGAACGCCTAGAGCTGGACAATACCAGGTCAGTCTGTCTGACGGTACAGAAGTTTGGCTTAATGCTTCATCTTCGTTGTGCTATCCAGTAATGTTTAACGGAGATCGTCGCGTTGTTCAAATCACAGGGGAGGTATATTTTGATGTCGCTAAAGATAATAAGCGACCGTTTATTGTACAGACAGAAGATCAGGAAATAGAAGTATTGGGAACTAGTTTTAACATAAATTCCTACACTAATCAGGAGAATAGCTTGACAACACTGATAGAAGGAAGTTTACGTGTCAGAGCAAAGCAGAGCAATCACAGTATTATTATCAAACCGGGACAGCAAGCTATTGTGTCTAAAGCTGGTGAAATGAAAACAATACAGGTGGATGCTGAAGAATACGCCGCTTGGAAAGAGGGGGTCTACATTGTAAATGATCTGACTTTGGATCAGTTCGGCAAATATATCGAGCGTTGGTATGATGTGGATGTAGACATGGGAAAATATAAAGATGATAGATTGTCGGCTACTATACGTAGAGACGTCAAATTGAAAGAAGTCTTAGACGCGATTACGTTGAGGACGAAGATAAAATTTGTGATTAAAGAAAGGAGGGTGTCAATAGCAGAGTAAGATAAACAAACGGATATACATTTTGCTGGCATCTTTAGAAGCTGCTGTGGTGGTAACGACACCAACAGCAGCTAAGTCCCATCAAAATATACAGTATTAGCTAACTATTTTTTTAACCGGACAGTACAAATCTAAGGATTAGAAGTCATTGTATCAATCTATGGTGCATTGTGATGGATTATCCCTAAAAGCGTATTGTTCATTTATGAATTAACTATGAGCAATAAAAAATACGTTTTTTTATTACACATGAAACTAACCTCAGTCCTTTTTCTTTTTTCCATGCTGGGAGCTATGGCGAAGACGAATGCACAGAAGATTAATCTTGATTTGAAAAAGGTGTCTTTTCGGAAAGCATTCTTGGAGATTACAAAACAGACTGGAGTAACATTTATCTATCTGGATAAGGATGTTAATCCAAATTGGCGTGTAGACCTTAGTGTTTCCAATAAGGAAGTGAAAGAGGTTGTACCTCTATTACTAAAGGGGCGCCCATTGCAGTACACCCTAAGCGGTAAATCGGTGTCTATAGTACCGATGATACCAGCTATGCCCTTGACAACTAAAAAGACAGAGCCCGTTGAGGATGTTCTTCAATCCGTAATCCGGGGTCGTGTCGTAAATGAAAAAGGAGACGTTTTGGTAGGAGCCACTATTAGTGTGGAAGGTAAGAAAACCGGTGCTGTTACAGATGCCAACGGTCACTTTACCTTACAGAATGTAGCTGAAAATGAAACCTTAATCGTCAGTTATGTTGGATATATTTCCCAAACGATCCAAGGGAGGGCTAATGTCGGTACAATTATACTAAAAACGAAAGATGGTAACATCGGTGAGGCTGTTGTACGCATAAATACTGGGTATCAGCGATTACCGAAGGAACGTATGACCGGGTCGTTTAGCTATATAAGTGGCGAACAGCTGGAATCCAAATTGACGACAGGTATCAAGAATGCACTGGAAGGGCAAGCCGCAGGAGTTGTGATCGATAAGTCTGGTAACATTGAAATACGAGGTATATCGACATTCAATGCACAGAAGACTCCTTTATTGGTGGTGGATGGGTACCCTATAGACGGAGGTATTGATGATGTCAATCCCATGAATATCGCTAGTATTACCGTGTTGAAGGATGGTGTAGCAGCATCTATCTATGGTTCGCGCGCCGCAAATGGGGTCATCGTTGTGACCACTAAAATGGGCCTTAGTGGAAAACCGAAGGTGAAATATTCCTCTTTTGTCAATATAATCGGCAGGCCACAGCTCAAATATCTCAATAGAGCAACGACTTCCGATTATATCGATGCCGAAGTAGATCTATTCAATTATGACGTCAATAATGCTTCACCTATAGATCAATATAATATGAGTCGTGTTACCTATCTTTTGATGCAGGCTAGGGATGGTGAAATTACAGAGGAAGCCGCGATGGCAGAGATCGAGGGATTGAAGAAGATTGATGGTATGGGGCAGATTGAAAAGGCTTTCTTCCGTAACGAGATCAGTCATCAACATAATGTCGGGATCACTGGGGGGACAGAAGAATACAATTACAATGTAGCCATCAATTATCAGAACACGCAGCAAAATATGCTGAACAATGACAATAAGCGTTTTATTTTTGACCTTAAAAATGAATGGAAGCCACTTTCGTTCCTGACTCTCGGAGCTGCTGCTAACCTGACATTGAATAAGGCTAATTCGAGCTGGATGTTGGTCAATACGATTTATGGGCCGGAGTATCAGGGAATGCATTTTTCGACAATAACAGATTTCAATACCGAGTCCATGTTACAGCCCTATACACAATTGTGGGATGAGGCAGGGAATCAGCTCCCACTCTGGGGCTTGAGCCAGTATAAAATTGATGCGTATAAAAATACGCCTGGCATGAAGAGCTGGGATTATCATCCTATTGATGAACTCAATAGAAGAAAATTCACACGTAATGGATTTTCAACCAGAATATCAGGATTTGTACGTGCGGATCTGCTAGAGGGACTTACGGCCGAGTTTGGTGGGAACTGGGAGAGAGGTAGCCGACAAGTCAAGGGTATTCAGGATGCGGATTCCTATGATGTGCGTATCGCTTATAATGATGCTACGTCAAAGACCAATTATGCCAATCATTATTTTCCTGATGGAGGTGTAATCAATGAGCATCGCGATTTTAATGAATCCTGGACATTGCGGTCTCAGCTTAACTATAGCAAAGATTTTGCGGGCAATAGACATCGTGTGAATGCCTTGATTGGTAATGAAATGCGTAAAATCACGTTCGATCGTAATGAGTTGGCCACTCGTTTAGGTTATAATCCTACGGCTGGATCATTTATTCCAGTCAATATTAAGGATTATAATGCCAGAGTTTATAATTCAGATATGTTGATGAATCCTGTCTTTAAAGGCATTACGGATGGCGCTTTCAACTATAGTGATAACCGGTTTGTCTCTTGGTATGCAAACGGATCATATGAGTATGACGATCGTTTTATCCTAAGCGGTTCTATGCGTTTAGATCTGACAAACTTTTTCGGAACGGATAAAAAATTTAGATATAAGCCACTTTGGTCCTTGGGTGGAACTTATAAACTGAGCAAAGAAAAATTCTGGAACAGCGAAGTCGTCAATAAGTTGCATGTGCGAGGATCTTATGGTATCAATGGGAATATATCATTAAATAATGGACCCTACCTAATTCTGAAGGCCTATAATTATCTTCCCAAAATGGGTGGAATTCCTTACTACGTAGAGTCACCTCCAAATAATCAATTACGCTGGGAGAAAACAGGAATTGTCAATTTCGGTATCGATTTTGGTTTGTTCAATAATCGTATAGAAGGAACCTTGGACTATTATAACAAACGGAGTGAAGATCTTTTAGCGGAGGATGCAGTGGATCAGACGGTAGGCTATACTTCTGTTGTCCGTAATGTAGGAGAGATGAGCAACGAAGGTCTTGAGCTAAGTATGAATATTAATGTAATCGACCAAAAGGATTGGAAATGGATCGTGTCGCCTAATGTTGCATTCAATTCAAATACGGTACATCACTATAACGTTACAAGACCTTATACGTCTTACTATACGGATGCTATGGGTATCTTGATCGAAGGATCTCCCGCTGATGCTCTTTTTGGTTATCGTTTTGCAGGTCTTAACAATCGTGGGCAGACGCAGGTCTACAATAGAAACAATGAAAAGGTACTCATTGCAAATGCGGAGATACCAGATCTGATTTATCAGGGGACATTCCGTCCGAAATGGGATCTTGCCTTAACCAATAGAGTTAAATATCAGGACTTCAATCTCTCTTTTATGTTTGTTGCCAAGCTGGGACATAAATATAGAAAAGATGCATTCTTAGGATCAAATATTAGGAATAGACATGTAGGTGAACGCTGGCGTAAACCCGGCGATGAAGCGAACACAATATATCCAGTTCTACAGGACTGGAACATGGATATGTTTGATTTCCCTTATATCGACAAATTGGTCGGCAATGCAAGTTACGCTAAACTACGTGATGTGACGTTGTCCTATGACTTAAGCAAATTTACTCAACGCTTTAAGATAGCAAATGCGCAGGTGTATGTACAGGGAAGAAATTTGTTGCTAATCACAGCAAAAGGAGTGGACATCGATCCTGAGACGGCGGAAGTAAACGACACCGGTGGAGTTAGTTCGACATCAGAGCAAGGATTTACGTCCCTACCTCGACCTCGGGAAATGTTTATTGGATTACGTGTTAATTTCTAGTAATAACTCAAGAACTTATTTTTATGAAACGGATAACATACATACTATTACTGAGCGGGTTGTTAAGTACAACGGGATGTAATAAGTTTTTAGATTTTAAACCAATAGGGAAGTTAATACCGGAAAAGGTAGAGGATTTGGAAAATGTGTTGAATAATCCTGGAACGATAGACTTCCACTTTATGGATAATAATTTAGGATGCCTTTATGCTTTCTTGGGGGATAATCTACATATTTCCGATAATCAGGAAAAATACTTGTACACCAGTACACACCCCAATGTAGACCGTTATGCGGCTTATGTTTATTATCATCCCTATATGAACCCTATAAATCCTCAACATACATGGGATTGGGGGATCTATAAAGCTACTGGGCTTTTTAATCTGGTTTTGGATGAAGTTGATAATCTTGGAGCTCAAAATAGCGACCTAGGAAAAATTTTGGTCGCACAGGCCCGCGCAGGAAGGGCTTGGTCATATATGGTAGGAGGGTTAGGTTATGGACCGATGTATGATCCCGCTACTGCAAATGATCAACGTGTAATACCTTATCGTACTACGGGCTCTCCGAGTACACCTAATCCAGATTTATCCACGACTAAAGAGTTAATGGACAAGGTTGAAGCAGATTTATTAGGAGCTTTGGGAGCTCCATTAAATGTCGGGCACCCCACCAAAGCGAGTCTACCCGCGGTCCATGGACTACTGGCTCAACTTTATATGTACAAGAGGGATTGGGTAAAGATGTCTGAACATGCAGAAGAAGGGTGGAAATTGTCGCTCTCCGCAAAAGGTGGAGTGAATAATTTGATCTATAATCTAAATCAATTTTACTATAAGCCTAATCCAGCTACCAACCCTACACCAGGAACGAGTCCTGAGATTGGCTTAGAGTTGATAGGAACAGATAATCTAATCAAACAGACGAATAATAAGGAGGCTTTGTTCCACAGAACTGCAGCAACAAGTTGGACCAATTATCCATCGGATGAGTTTTTAGACCTGTTTGACAAAACAAAAGACCGGAGATATATGCTGTTTGGATTGAAAAGGCTAGGCTATGGTATTGTGGTAGGAGGAGTGAAGCATGATGATGGTATTCGTACCTATTATTATAGAGATAACAAGATGACAGCGAATGCAGGGCTTACTTACCCTGATTTGTTATTGATGAAAGCAGAAGCTAATGCTCGTTTGAATAAACTCTCTATTGCTCTTGCTGACCTCAATCTGTTGCGCAAGTTCCGGTACGAAGGTACTAATACAGATCTTACCAATGGCGGTGGGATGAGTCAGGATCAGCTTTTGGAAGAGATATTAAAAGAACGTCGCCGTGAGATGCCACTTGGTACATTCCAGCGGGTATTTGACATAAAGAGACTAGCGTTGGATACTGGAAAACCTTGGTGTAAAACGAAAATATCGCATACATTGGATGGTAAAACCTATTCTGCTGATGTGAAATCGAAATATTTTACATTGGAAATCAATAATCCGACAATTCTGTTAAATCCAAGTTGGGGACTAAAGGAAAATAATACACCTTATCTACCGGCAAAATATTAGTGTGTTTGTGTTTTTTGAAGCTATCTGAGCTACAATAGCGAAAGATAGCTTCTTTCAACTTATTCAAAAAGAATTATTTCGATGAAAAAGACAATTATAGCATTATTATTGGCTGCTCCTTTGGGATTAATGGCACAACAGAATAGCTATACAATAGAAGGGGCGCTCAAGAATGTTAAGGGAAAAGAGAAGGTATATATGTCATACCGTAATGCACAAGGACATCAGCGAGACAGTACAATCGTAAAGAACGGCAAATTTCAATTCAAAGGGGCGATCAGTAGCCCCACAGTAATGACACTCAGCTTTCCAACGGAGAAAGGTAGCTATTTTTCCGATAGTTATAGATTATTGCTGGATAAAGGAAAATATACTCTTGCTATGACAGATTCGCTGAAGTATGCAAAGCTTTCAGGTTCGCCACTGTCTGCAGAGTATCTGAAATACAATGAGCTTTTCACTACACAGGAAGAGACGATGGAAAATCTGGAGAAGGAATGGGCAGCGTCAAGCGAAGAGCAACGTAAGAATGGCTTCTCAAAATCTCTTTCCGAAAAGTTTGACGTTTTAGAAAAGGAAAAAGAAACGATACAGAAGACATATATCTTACAGAATCCAGAATCCTTTGTTAGTTTACTCGCTTTGCAGGAAATTACAGGATTGGATATGGATGGTTACACCGAAGAAAAGACTTTCCTGAAGTTCCCGGAATGGGTGAGACAGACCGAAGTAGGTCAGAGTTTTGCTAAACGTATCGAGTCCGCTAAAAAGACTGCTATAGGTGTCATGGCTCCCGATTTTACCCAAAATGATGTGAATGATAAACCAATAAAATTATCCGATTTTAGAGGACAGTATGTTCTCTTGGATTTTTGGGCTTCATGGTGTGGCCCTTGCCGGGCGGAAAATCCACATGTGGTAAAGGCTTATCATGCCTATAAAGACAAGAACTTTACAGTTCTAGGTGTATCATTGGATAATCCTGGCAAAAAAGATAATTGGCTGAAAGCGATCTCAGAGGATCAATTGGAATGGATACAAGTATCAGATCTGATGGGGTGGAAAAACGCGGCTGCACAGTTGTATGGAGTACGTGGTATTCCGCAGAATTATTTAATAGGTCCTGATGGAAAGATTGTAGCTGTTAATTTAAGAGGAGAAAAACTAGAGAAGAAGCTGTCCGAATTACTGGATTAAGGGGAAATATATAGCGCTTAATAGTAACCATGAACCCTGCGGGGTTCATGGTTACTATTAAGATCTTGTTTATAGATTAAATGTACCATAAACAACGATAGAGCACAGTAATGCTTAGTGTTTCCATTTTATATCCTCAATACATAAAAACTAAAAAGAATTTCGGATAATAACTTGAGTTTTGTTGCGTTTCTGCATTACTTTTTTGGTAAGGATAACCTCGGTTACAGACTTACCCATCTGTTCGAAATCCGTGGATATTACACTAATGCCTCCTTCAAGGATTTCTTTGACCGCGGTATCATTATAGGATAGCAAACCTATGTCTTTTCCCAATATATACCCATTCTTTTTAGTTAACTTGATTAAGGCTACATCATCAGTATCGTAACGGCTAAAAGTAATATAGCCTGTATGTTTTTTGAACTCACTTTCTACCACTTCAGATTGAATAACATAAGTAATGGAATGCTCATTGCAATACTTCACAAATCCGCGTATGACTTGCTCAGCATGTATTGCTTCACGATGGGCGATTAGTACCAATCGTTCGTATTTTTCGATTTTATCTTGTAGCTTAACGAAGCTGTTATAGATATCATATTCAAAATCTTGATAAATTACGGAATAATTCCCTTCTAGATTTTCTTGGTTATAGTCTATAATGATGCGCTTGTGTGCAGGAATCTGATTTAGCACAGAACTAGGATCTTCTTTCAGAAAGGTGACTACTATGAAGTGTGTGTAATTATTGAGGTTTTCTAGTATTATGTTGCTGAATACCTTGTTGTTGTGGTGGTGAAAGAATACATCAATATCAGCTACTTCCCTGATATCGGTGAGGATGGACTGGTAGATCTGTTCACGCATGATATTCATTTTGTCTAGTAGCAACAGTATACGATACGAATGCTGTAAATCTTTCTTCTTTACATAATACCCTTTGCGGTAAACTGCTTCAATAATTCCTTTCTCTACGAGATAGTTGATTCCTTTTAAGACAGTCTCCTTGCTCATACTACACTCATTCTGTAGCTGGTTCAGGGAAGGAATGCGATCTCCGATATGCAAGTCATCGTTTTCAATAAGACCCTGTATATGATTTACCAATTGGAGGTATTTTACTTTAGGATTATTTGTACTATCGGTTTTAACGCTCATATAAATAAAGATGTTCTAAATCAAAAATAGCTAATTAAATTAAGATTTTTGGGGCATCTTTCTAGCATGTACATAGATGTATCCCCTTCCTAATGTATATTTTTTTATTTTCTTGTGATTACAAAATTAAGTTTTTACTTTTACAAAACCAAACCAGTCTAGACCAGACTAGTTTGTCTGTCGTAACTAATCATAAACAATAATATGAATACATTTCTTTATAGAGGTATTATCTTTTTAGTCTGGGCTTTCCTCCCTGTACTAATCCTTGCACAAGAGACTTCAGGTGTGTTGAAAGGTCGAGTCACAAACGTGATGGGACAGCCTTTAAGTGGGGTGACGGTGACTATAAAAGGTAAATCGGTCAAAACTTTAACGGATTCGATTGGTGGATTCACGCTGTCAGCTACATCATCAGGAGATCTCATTTTATTTTCAATTCTGGGCTACCTTCCCAAATCACAGTCTGTCACAACTGAAAAGACGATACTGGTAACTTTATTGCAAAGTGCTGAAATGATTGAAGATGTTATTGTCATCGGTTATGGAACCACTACAAAAAGAGATCTTACTGGTGCTGTGGGTAAGGCGAGTGTAGCTGATATGCAAAAGGCACCTGTAGTTAATTTTGAAGAAGCTCTTGCAGGTAGGGTGGCCGGTGTGCAAGTGAGCTCAAACGACGGACAGCCGGGGGCCGAGCTCAATATTGTTGTACGGGGCAACAACTCGGTCACGCAGGACAATTCGCCATTGTATGTCATTGATGGATTCCCGGTGGAGTCCTCTGTCGGCAATACAGTTAATCAGGAGGAAATAGAATCGATAGAGGTGCTAAAGGATGCTTCGGCAACGGCAATCTACGGTGCTAGGGGAGCGAATGGGGTAGTGATCATTACCACAAAAAAAGGAAAGGTGGGCCCTCCTGTTATTTCTTATAGTGGTTGGGTAGGAGTAAACAATATTATCAAGAAACAGAAGATGCTGGACCCTTATGAATTTGTGAAGTACCAGCTGGAACAAAATCCAACCTTATACACCAAAATTTACTTAAGGGATAACCAGACACTAGAAGACTACAAGAATATGCCAGGAGTTAACTGGCAGGATAAAGTATTCAAACAGGCGATCACACACAGTCATAATGCTGCTATTCGTGGTGGTAATGCCCGGACACGATTTGCTCTTTCTGGATCTGTAATCGATCAGGATGGTATCTTGATCAATAGTGGCTTTAATAAATATCAGGGGCGTCTAGTCCTGGACCAAACAGTGAATGATAAATTGAAAGTAGGTGTCAATCTGAACTATACCGCATATAAACGCTATGGTACTATCGTATCCGAACAGGGAGCTAGTCCAACAGCAAGTTTAATGTATAGCATCTTAGGATTTAGACCTGTAACAGGTAATGCGCTGACTGATGCAACATTATTGGATGATCTTTATGATCCCGATATGGATCCCAGCGCAGGTACGGATTTACGCATTAACCCCTATTTGTCAGCTAGCAATGAATATAATCCACTGTTCAGTGCGAGTTTGATGGCAAATGGGTATTTAGAGTATAAGATTAGCAAAGATTTGGTCTTTAAGACGACTGGGGGCTATACGAAAACAAACCAACGCCGGGAAGTATTCTTTAATTCCAATTCGAGAGGTGGCCATCGTTTTACTAATAATAAGGTCAACGGGTCTATTTGGAATAATGAAATTACCAATCTGCTGAATGAAAACACATTAAGTTATACTAAAAAAATCAATAAACAGCATACTCTAAAGGCTTTGGCAGGTTTTACCATGCAGGATATTCGCACATATAGTAATGGGTTTTCGTCAATATTGGTTCCTAATGAAGCCCTGGGCATGAAGGGACTGGATGAAGGTCAGATCACAACAGCACCGATTACAGACATGTCAAATGGATTATTGTCTTACTTGGGTAGAATTGATTATAATTACCTGTCAAAATATTTAGTGACATTGTCCTATAGGGCGGATGGATCTTCCAAATTTCCAAAAGCCAATAGATGGGGATATTTTCCATCAGCAGCGATAGCTTGGCGAATTAAAGAGGAGAGTTTTATGAAATCCCTAGCCTGGTTGCACGATGCCAAACTGCGTACCGGTATAGGAGCCACAGGCAATAATAGAGTGTCTGACTACGCATCACTTAGTGCACTGCAGATGAATCCTTCAACGGGATACAGTATGGGAAATAATGCAGGACCAGGGCTAGTACCTACTACTTTGGGCAATCCTACTTTAAAGTGGGAGACTACAGTACAGACGAATATCGGACTGGATCTATCATTCTTAAAGAATAGGATCACTTTTACAACAGATTATTATCATAAAGAGACCGAAGACCTGTTGCTCAATGCCACCCTCGCACCCAGTATGGGATTCTTGACTGGTTTCAAGAATATTGGCCAGGTCTCTAATAGTGGTTTGGAATTTACATTAGAAACACAAAATATCCGGACGCCGAATTTTTCTTGGAATTCGAGCTTTAATATCGCATTCAATAAGAACAAAGTACTTGCTCTCAATGAAGATGAACCGAGTATGGCGACACGTGTAACCTGGGGAAATTTTAATAATGCTTATCCCTATATCGCTATTCCTGGTCAACCTATAGCGATGTTCTATGGTTATCTGTTTGACGGTGTTTATCAGTATGCAGATTTTAATCGGGATAGTAAAGGAGACTATATATTGAAACCAGGTGTGCCGAACAATGGTAATCCGAGAACAAGTATCAAACCTGGTGATATTCGATTTAAAGATATAAATGGTGATGGAGAGGTGAATGGGTACGACCTAACGATAATTGGTAATCCTAATCCGAAGCACATTGGTGGTTTCAATAATAATTTCACCTATAAAAATCTAGATCTGAATGTGTTTTTTCAATGGAGTTATGGTGGAGATGTTCTTAATGCCAATCGGATAGAATTTGAAGGAGGAGACCCTGTAGCCCGTGGATTCTTGAACATGTTTGCATCTTTTGCCGATAGATGGACGCCAGAAAATCAGACCAATGATCTCTATCGAATTGGCGGTCAGGGACCAGCTGTTTATTCATCACGGACGATAGAAGATGGATCTTATCTGCGCTTGAAAACGGTAGCTCTCGGTTATACTTTTAATACAAAGCAATTGAAACGTTTGAAAATGAATTCGATACGTGCTTATCTGTCTGCGCAAAATCTAGTGACATGGACTAATTACTCCGGGTCTGATCCTGAAGTGAATACACGGCCTAGTGCATTGACACCTTCGTTTGACTGGTCGGCCTACCCTAGACCACGTACAATTACTTTTGGATTGGATATTAAATTTTAAACAGTTATGAAACCTATATATATCATATTATTATTAGCAACTACTCTTATGTTGAGTTCGTGTTCCGGTCTATTGGATAAGGAACCTGATTTTGTAACACCTGAAAATTATTTCAAAAATGAGGGGGAGGCGATGAATAGTTTGAATGGGGTGTACAATAGATTGATCGATACTTACGGACGTACATATAGCCGGGGGCTTTTCAGTTATCTGGTTTTGAACGATGAATCTTATTTTAAAAATATTTCTATCAATAATATCCGTGTCATGACAATGGATGCCGCAGATCTGGATATTGGCCGATTCTGGGAGGTGTTGTATGAAGGGGTCAATCGTGCGAATTTGCTATTGGAAAATATAGATCGTGTGGATATGGATGTAGAGCGACGCAATGCTATCAAAGGCGAAGCGCTCTTTTTGAGAGGATATTACTATTACTTATTGGTTGATTTTTTTGGCGATGTACCGCTTAAGCTTACAGCCACGAAATCACCAAATGATAAGTACCTGACGCGTGCCTCAATGAAAGAAGTGTATGCGCAGATCGTGAAGGATATGACGCAAGCGGAGGGATTAGTACTGTCTGCTCCACAATTGAAATACAATGAGCGGGTTTCAAAAACGGCTGTACAGGCTGTTTTGGCTAGGGTGTTTTTAAAGATGGCAGGTGAACCGTTGCTGGATGTAGCTCGCTATGAGGATGCAGTAGTGTACGCTGACAAAGTTATTTCATCGGGCATACATGCGTTAAATCCTGATTTTAAACAGATTTTTATCAATCATTCCAAAGATATCAACGATTTCAAGGAGTGCCTGTGGGAAGTCGGAATTTATGGAAATAATATCGGAAATATCGAACAGGCCGGTATGGTGGGCATAGAGAATGGAATCGAATGTCCCGATGAAAATATAGGGTATTCTGGTGGAGGTATGCGTATCACTGCTAAATTATACAGTCTTTTCGGAACGAAGGATACCTTGAGAAGAGATTGGAGTATCAGTCCTTATCGCTATATAGTCACTAATGGTGCTACGGTAAAACAGGTCTATAACGGACAGCAGATATACGACCGGAATCCGGGTAAATGGCGCCGTGAATACGAGCTTGGGGCTAAAGCGAGAAGTCGAAACTCTACGAACTTTCCAATCATTCGGTACAGTGATGTGCTTTTAATGAAAGCAGAGGCAGAGAACGCAATTCACGGTCAACCTCCTACAACGGCAATAGATGCAGTCAATCAAGTCCGCCGAAGAGCATTTGGAAAACCAGTAGATGTGGTTAATGTAAATAGTGACATGCCTAACAATCTGGATAAGGTCGGTTTTCATCAATATATTCAGGACGAACGGATGCGTGAATTTTGCTTCGAGGGTTTACGTCGGCATGACCTGATACGCTGGGGTATTTATGTCCCAGTGATGAATACCCTGGGCAAGAGTATTAGTACAACAGCACCCGCAGAACACCGGTATGGCGGTAATGCAGGGCTTAATACAACGGAGAGAAATGTATTGTTTCCAATACCCAATACAGAAATAACGGTTAATAAATTGATGACACAAAATACCGGCTGGTAAATCTTATGAAAATGAAAAAAAATATCTTTTGGTTCGCTTTATTGGCATTGACCGCTTCTTGTATCAAGGAGGATATCGCCTCCGCAGATCTGAAAGTCACGACCGATCATACTACGTACAATGCTGGCGATACAGTGACTTTTTCTTTTGCCGGAAATCCGGATAATATTGTGTTCTATTCGGGCGAATCGGGTCATAACTATCATTTAAAAGATCGACAATACGCGGACAACGATCTGCAGATCGATTTTAAGACTTTGGTGCAATGGGGAGTAATATATGATAATCTCAAATTGATGGTTTCAAATGATTTCAATGGTAAATACGATAAGGCGAATGTGTCAGCTGCAACCTGGATAGATATATCGGATAAAGCCGTGTTCTCGGATAAATTGGACAATGTTCCTTCGGGTACGGTTAGCCTGTTACCGTATGTTGGTAAGGTCGATACAGCTTCGGTATATATTGCATTTAGATATACGGACTTTCAGAAACCCCAACAAAACAGGTGGGTGATACGAAGTTTTAATGCAAATAAGGTGTCGCCTGAAGGTGTCGTTACTAATGTAGCGACAATGGCTACTGGAGGCTGGCAAGCAGTGAGCTTTCTCAATGACAACCAGGTCTGGTCTATCACTTCGGCGCAATTGCTGATGTATGGAGGGCCTGCGTCAGCGACAGATAATGATGACTGGGTAATTACAAAAGGATTTAAGGTCAGGGAGTCGGTCGCTGACAAGGGAGTCCCTCTTAAAAATATCAGTACTCAAATGAAGGAGTATAAGTATGTGTATAAAAAACCAGGTACATATAAGGTGGTTTTTGCAACCTCTTCGGTATGGTATAATGAATCAAAAAACGCCAATACGGAGGTCTTAATAGAAGTTAAATAGAAAATGAGGTATAAGCAGTTTGATATAAAGTTGTGGTGGGGTTGCTCCGTACGGATAATGTTATGCTTTTTTTTGAGTATAACGGTAGTGGTTGCGCAACGTGCTAAGGAGGTGACGATCAAAAATAGTCAATTACAATTGACTTGGGCGAAAGATGCTGATAAACAGTATCAGTTAACTTCACTGATACTTAATAAAGGTGGTGGGCAAAAGATAGCATTGCCCATAGCCAAACATCAACGAACCGTTCTTTACTCTTCTGCAAAGCCTGCTAGTGATCCCGTGACCTTAAAAGATCAACAGGGAAGGGTAATCTTATTCCCTGATACACAATATCGCTACGTGACACCGATCTGGAAACAGGCGACTTCACCTGTCAGTATGAACGTAGCAGGTGAGGTATACACCTATGGATCTCAGTTGGCTAACCAAAAAGATGATGGTGTAGATTTTAGGCAAGAAAATAAGAATTATCGCATTTCGGAATCATGGATTTTGGATAAAGAGTATCCCAATGATATCTGTGTGGTCATGACTATGGAGGCAAAAGTAGCCGGTTACTACGCTATGGCTACGCCGTCTTTGACCGTAGGCAATCCAGACGATTTTCAGTGGGGTGTGATACCAGGTATGTTTCAGGGAAGCAAGATCAATCCTGATTTTGTAAGAGCGTATGCCTATGGGCACGGTATTCCCGACCGACCTGTGGTTGTACGTGAGCGTACGACGTCGACATTGGCATCCTTACTGACACTGGCATCGGGTGTGACTGTCGCTACTATTGCAGAGCCCGGTCTTGCTAGAGATCCGTGGCCAAAGGATAAAAGAAGGAATGACCTGTGGCAACTAGGGCTGTCAATGATGAATAGGCAAGGCGAGCTCACACCTACATTGTATTACCCCGTGCTTGGGGAAGAGGGGTCGTATATGCAACCTGGTGAAAAGCGTACGTTTTCTTTTCGCTATACTATCCAAAATAATGATTGGTACTCTACACTGCATCACGTTATCAATGATGTTTATCATTTTGACGATTTTCTAAAGCTCAAACAAACGGAAAAGTCATTGAGTGACCGTATATATAGGATGTATGGCTATTTGTTGGACGAGCATACTTCCAAATGGAATACCCAGATATACGAGAATAAAAAGATCGGTGCGCAGGATTATCTCGGTGGGGTGTATGGATCAGATAAAGATGCAATGAAAAACTCAGACTATGGTGCGATGTGGATGCTGGGTAAACTGACAGGTGACCAAAAGTTATTGGGAGAGCGCCTGCCACAGGCGGCGGATTTTAAAATGATGCAACAGCAACGGACGGGTGATTTCTTTTTGGGAGCCGCCGCAGGACAGTATTATCTATACAAAAGTAAGCGATTTGCCGAAGAGTGGGGGCCCTATTCCGAACCGATTGGCACGACTTATTATATGATGATGGACATGGGAAATATTTTTCTTTTTGAATCACATCGTGTCGAATTGAAGAAGGAAATCAGAGCAGCTGCAGATTGGTTATTGTCCCGGATGAAGAATAATGGGCAATGGGAGGTGGCGTACGACAATAAATCTGCCGAACCGATTTTTACCGATATTGAAGATTTACGCCCTACTTTTTATGGCTTATATGTAGCCTATAAGGTATTGAACGAAGAGAAATATAGACAGGCCGCTATAAAAGGTGCGGATTGGTATATTGAAAATGCTGTGCGTAGAGGCTGGTTCCTAGGGGTGTGCGGAGATACACGGTTTGCACCGGATTTTGCTACGATCCAAGCCGTACAGGCGTTGCTTGATATCTACGATTTGACGGGTGATACGCGTTATCGTAAGGCCGCACACCGACTTGCACAGTTCTATGTAACCTCCATCTATACTTATCCTATACCATCGCAGATCGAAAAGACAGTAAATGGTATCTCTCGCAAAGACTGGGAGATCAGTCAAGTTGGATTGAGTTTTGAGCATGGTGGAACTATTGGCTCAGCCAATCATCATGGCCCTATACTACTGGCGAGTCATGCTGGGTTATTTGTTCGACTATTTGCTGAGACAGGTGATTCCCTATTTGTAGATATGGCAAGAGCTGCTACATGGGGAAGGGACGCTTTTGTGGACGAGACGACTGGTGTCGCTTCGTATTATTGGGATGCAATGAATAGAGGAGCAGGGCCTTTTCCACATCATGCGTGGTGGCAGATTGGTTGGATCATGGATTATCTCCTTTCTGAAGCTACATTGCGTACACAGGGTAAGGTCGTTTTTCCCCGTGGATTTATTACCCCGAAAGTAGGTCCTCATCAGAGCTACGGACATGCCCCAGGTCGGATATTTGGACAGCAGGTGGATTTGGTGTTGCGAAAAGAAATGATTTCGCTTGATAATCCACAGATAGAATATATCACGGCTAGGAGTACAGATCAAAAGCAACTATATGTCATTCTCTTGAACAATAGCATGCTTCAGCAGATGGTAGATATTGATGGACAGCTCATTCGTGAGGCCACAGCTAGAAGAAGAATTACCGTGCTCAATGCACAGGGAAAAACCATGGACAACGAGGAGGGAGCCACAAAGATCATATTGCCGCCTGTAGGCGCAGGTATCGTGAGAATTGACTTGTAGTTTTCGGATGTTGAATGTAGAGTGTATACCACCGAATACGCTAATAAATATAGAGAAGATGATTGAAAAAAATATAGAATTAAAGTCCGCTCAAGCTGGCAGTTGGTCTAAGTGCTTAATAGTTTTCGGACTATGGTTGAGCTTGTTTAACATGGTATTAGCTCAGCAGGATCGATACCTTGTTGAAGCAGAGAGTTTTCAGTTCAAAGGTAAATGGTTTGTCGATAGACATCGGGATTGTTTTGCAGGAGGGATGCTACGTGTGGCAGGAGGAGGAACCAATGATCCGTCTGCAGATGCATTGACTTTTGTCGATATACGCGAAGCCGGACGTTACGGGGTATGGGTGCGGTCAGCGGATTATAATCAGAATCCCGGCACTAGACTTTTTCAACTGAGTGTGGATGAAAATCCAATGGAAATTGGCGGTAAACATGGTAAAGAGGGCTTTTTGTGGGAAAAGGTTGGAAGTATAGAACTGGCGAAAAAGCGGGTACTCCTCCGTCTTCATGATTCGAACCAGAATTTTGGACGTTGTGATGCAATACTATTGTCGAAAGATGAAAGCTTAGATCCTAATGTTGTCGATAGACAAACGGTAGGCAAATGGCGAAAAAATCCTACTGTAGCTACAACGATGCTTACTTCTTATGATAACCTTTCTACATCACTGCCGCTAAAGGATAAGGCAACAGTAATCGCTAAAGTTGAAAACAAAGAGATTCGATTGTCTTTTGTGCGTGGTGGACTAGAAGATAAAGCTATACTGTGTAAAACGGAAATCAAGGTGAATGGTCAATGGAGACAGTATTTGGAGAAGCTAGAGGATCACAAAGTGTTTTTGATTAAAGCGAATGCCAATACGATTTCGTATCCAGAGTTTTTTCCGGCGTGGGACAATAGTATTTTGAAACAATCTTTTGAACATGAGGGAAAGACCCTGACGGTGCAAGATGGGCAGGATCGAATGAATCCGTATGGAGCTGGGCAGATCAGTGAGGCAATACCTGTAGGTGTTAAAACCATTGATGACCGCACGATTGAGGTACAGTACCTGACTAAAGATCGTTCAAGCATTGTTGGATACTGGCAGCTTCCTGAAAACGGAAGTTTTATAGAAACATCTTTTTTAAGTCAGGTGGCCGAAAATGGAATGTACAGTTTGAGTTTAGCGGCTTTTCAGGGGGTATCGGACAATAAAGTGTCTAATGTGCTCGCCCCCCCTATGTTTCAATACAAGCGTATTCCTGCAAGACCGCAGATGCTCTTGTCAAATATGATGCAACAGCCACTGACTATTGTAGAGACAAAGACAGAAGGGCAGACGCTATCGGCATTTATATGTGCTGACCTATCTTCATTCGCCAATGACTGGGGCTCTTCGGATCACGCTGCGATTGGCTTTTCGTTGCGTAGCCCCCATTTGGATGTACAACCTGTCGCATTTGCTCCTGTACTGGGGATGGCAGATTCTAAAGTCGCTAAGGGAGACCTGTTGGAGAGTAAGTTTATTATTGGTTTAATGCCAACAGGATGGCAAGACGCTGTAGCCTATATATCTGACCATATATTTAAAGTCAGAGACTACCGCAAGCAGGAACAGGGCTCGTTGACGGATGCAATGTTCAATATGACTGATCTGTTGTTGGATGATAATGCAGGGGGATGGAGCGCCAGTCTGAAAGGATATTACGATATTGAAGGGAATCCGGGGACGGCCCCTACAGTAGTGCATGCTACACCTCTAGCTGTTGTAGCTGGCGCAATAGTTGGGCAGGACGAAGAATTTTATTTAAAAAGGGCCCTGCCAACGATAGAGTATACGCTCTCCAGGAGTGGCTACAGGTGGGCAAAGGATATTGTACCCGATGGTTATAACAGAACGGCGGAGTCACTGAAATTAGGTCCCTTCAATTCTCAATTCAATACATCTTATTACGAAGGCTTGAATGCTATGTTGGGCAATCTTAACCCATGGCTTAAGGAAATAGCTATGGCAGGAGATACTTTGCGGAAAACGAGTGGATATTCGGTGCCTACATTGAGTTGGGTGCAGGCTTTATCTGCCTACCGATTGACTGGGCAAAAGAAATGGTTGGAAGAGGCAAAAGTCACGGCGACTAGGTATATTGATCAACAGATCTATACAAATAGCAATAAGCCATTGTCAAAGATGCCTTTTTATAACACAACATTTTATGCACCTTGGTGGGATTTGATAGACCTATATGAAGAAACAAAAGATCGAAAATTTCTCAATGCGGCCCAGTATGGGGCGGCTCATACTTTAGCGGGAATTCGATCGTATCCGCAGGTCGCAGACAGCATGCAAACTATTCATCCAGGTAATCAGTATGAGGGAAATACGAATCTGTGGTGGAAAGACAAGGAAAAATACAGACTGGGGTATCCAAGAAAAGATGGAGATGTCTTACAGAAACAAGTCGAAGCACAGCTGGTATCTCCTGTGGGATTGGGTTTTGAACAACCATCCACTTATTTCCTGACCGCTAAGGGCAAACGCGTAAGACCGGTATTCATGAGTAGTTGGGCGCCTCATTTGTTGCGTCTATATCAGTATACTCAAAAGGAAATATACCAGACCTATGCTAGAAATGCTGTCATTGGACGCTATACGAACTATCCTGGTTATTATGCAACGGGATATACGGATATCACGCTGCACAAAGACTTTCCTTACAAAGGTCCTGATGTAAGCTCCATTTATTACCATCATATCCCCCCACATTGGGCATTTACGTGGGATTATCTCGTTACCGAAGCTATCCAGCGCTCTAAGGGCAAGATATCTTTTCCATATAGTAAGCAAGAGGGGTTCGTGTGGTTTGCAAATAGGATCTACCACGGTAAAGGAAAGATATTTGATGACAATGATGCCACGCTATGGATGAGAAGGGGCATGGTCGAGGTTAATACTGATGAGGTAAATTATGTCACAGCTGTATCTGATAAGAACTTTTGGGTAGTTCTTAATAGTGAAGCCGCTAAGGACATGGAAGTGTCGGTAAAAGTAAAGACTGTAGATAATATTTCACAAACAAGAACTGCTGTAGTCTATCAGGAGAATGGAACTCATAATAATGTGTCCTTACAGGATGGTGAATTAAACGTCTTGATACCTGCAAAGGGAATCCGAGCTATTGCTATTCCTTTGGCCGTAACAGCACAACAACCTTTGGAAGCTCCTCTTAAGAAAGGTATGCAGGTGTTGGATCTGGGATCCAAGCTTGGCAAGGTTTACGTTTTTAGAATCCGGTCACCTTTTGGATGGGATTCTATTTATGCCTATGCAGAATCTGCTCCTTTAGACAACGCCTTATTTCGCGTCCTATGTAATGGAGAGAAGAAAGAAGTTAATACATATCCTTTTGAAAACAGCTTTTATAAACTTGCTGTTGATCAGCCTATACATATACAGGTGTCGGGGACGGTCGATGGTAAGGAAATTGGCGCAAAGGAAACTGTTTTCAAATAGAATTCCAAAGAACAAAATACTGGTACATGACTGATTGGCGAATAATTTTGTGGTTTAGATACATAGCCGTGCTTTGCACGGTAGCGACGGCAGTTGCGCAGACCAGAGGTGAGCTTGATAAGATAGCATCTTCGCAAGGTGGAGCGTCATCATTGTTGTTCCGGGTTAATCTAGAAGAAATGGACACTATCGTCTATGATGATTTCTATAACGACAAAGAATGCAAGGTGCGTAGAGGAGTTCCCAATTTTTTAGCCAAGCTGTCCAAAGGTGAAGAAGTCACTGTTGCCTTTATTGGAGGCAGTTTGACACAGGCAAATTATTGTTACCGCCAGCAGGTAGCGGGGTTTATGCAACGGCAGTATCCTAGGGTTCGGTTTACATGGATAAATGCTGGAGTATCGGGTACAGGAACTGATCTAGGTGCGTTCCGCATAAAGGAGCAAGTCCTGTCCCAGAGTCCAGATCTCGTCATTATCGATTTTGCGGTAAATGGTGCGTACGCGGCTGGCATGGAGGGAATGATTAGGCAAATTTTACGGCACGACCCGGCCACAGATATATGTTTGGTATATGCACTGTTGGGGGCACAAACCAAAGTATACCAAGATGGGCAACTTCCTGCCACTGTCCAAGAGCTGGAGACATTGGCTGCGTATTATCGCATTCCGTCAGTTCATCTTGGGATGGAAATCGCAGACCTAGAGTTTAAGCAAAAGTTATTATGGAAAGGGACAGCAACGGAAGCTGGGAATAGGCTTCTTTTTTCCAATGACGGTGTACATCCCTTGAAAGAGGGAGGCAATCTGTATGCCGCTGCAATAGCTCGGGCCCTTGTGAAAATGAAAACAGAAATGCAATCGGCAGAAATGACCATTATTACGCCGTTGTTTACAGGAGATTGGGATAATGCAGGAATGTATTATCCAGAGGATATAGCTGTATTTGATGAGGCTTGGAGAAGTATACCTACAGCGAATTCAAGACTGCGCGCTTTCGAAGGTTGGTTTGATAAGGTGATGACAGCAAATACCATTAATGCGATGTTTTCTTTTTCATTTGAAGGAGACCTCTTTGGATTTTTTGATATTGGAGGGCCAGAGATGGGACAGCTTGAGATATGGGTGGATGGTCAACAGATCAATTTTAAAAAGCAAAACGTAGATGGTCTTGATATATGCAAAATTTCTGATGAAGAGGGAAAGGGATTACTCAATCGCTTTAACCGATTTTGTAATAATAGATATCGAGGCCAATATGATCTAATAGAACTGCCCTTTGGTAAGCATCAGGTTCGGGTCGTAATATCGGAAATACAAGCAGATAAAACAGCAATATTGGGTACTGCCCAACAGGATGATATAGTATCTCATCCCGAAAAATATAATCAAAACGTAATTTACTTAGGACGTATTCTGTTAAGAGGACATCCGATAACCACGAATAAAGCATTATGAAAAGAAATATTTTTTTAGCATCTATTCTATTTTACTTTGGGATTGTAGCTCCCTTGTCGACATATGCGCAGAGCCAATTGACGCAACGTCAAAAATGGGAACAAAAAATGGAACGCTATGCGCGACAGGATGCTCTGGCTCCTCCGCAAAAGGATGTCATTCTTTTTGTCGGAAGTTCGACCGTGGAGAATTGGAAAACCCTGTCAGATGATTTTCCCGATGAACTGATACTAAACAGAGGTGTTTCTGGCACAAAGACAGTAGATCTCTACGAGTTTAGGGATCGTTTGATCGATCCTTATGATGCGAAACGGATATTTATCTATGAAGGGGATAATGATATCGGACTGGGATGGAAAACGGACGCAATAGTAACTCAATTTGTACAATTAATCGAATATATACAAAAAGCTAAACCGAAAGCCCAGATCGTTTTTATCTCCATAAAACTTTCGCCACGTCGATTGAAAGATCAACAGCAGGTAGAGGAGGTAAATCTACGGATAAGGGATTATCTAGCTACACAGCCCAACACAGCGTATGCGGATGTATATCATCCTATGCTAGCAGAAGATGGCAGGTTGATACCAGAATATTACCGAGAGGATGGTTTACATCTTACACCAGAGGGGTATGCCGTCTGGAAAAATATCATCGGACGATTTTTGTAGAATATAATAATGTTTTAAAGTAATAGACTAAACCACAGTATAATAAACGGATAAATAAGATGATTTACAGTACGGGAGGAAAGAAGAGAACATTAAAGACCGAGTTCGTATCGGCAGAGTTGGTGATTGTAGGAGGAGGTTTGGCAGGTGTCTGTGCCGCCATAACCGCTGCTAGGCAAGATATGAAGGTCGTATTGATACAAGACCGCTCGGTTTTGGGAGGAAATGCGTCCAGTGAGGTGCGTCTCTGGATATTGGGAGCAACCTCTCATATGGGAAATAACAATCGATGGAGTCGCGAAGGAGGTGTGATCGATGAACTATTGGTGGAGAATATGTACCGTAATCCAGAAGGGAATGCGGTCATATTGGATATGATTATGCTGGATAAGGTAAAACAAGAAAAAAATATAACATTATTGCTTAATACAGCGGTATATGAGATAGCAAAGGAAGGAGAGCATTTAATTAAGGAAGTATATGCCTACTGCAGTCAAAATTCTACCCAATATCAGGTCAAGTCACCACTTTTTTGTGACGCGTCGGGGGATGGTGTCTTAGGCTTTTTGTCCGGAGCCGCGTTCCGTATGGGAGCTGAAAGTAAAGAAGAATTTGACGAATTGATGGCTCCGGATACTGCCTATGGTGAGCTGTTGGGGCATACCTTGTATTTTTATACTAAGGATACCGGAAGTCCGGTCTCATTTATACCTCCTGCATTTGCTATAGATGTCACGAAGGAAGTGCCACGTTTTAAAAACTTCAATGCCAAGGAGCATGGTTGTAAATTGTGGTGGGTAGAATATGGTGGCCGTTTGGATACTGTACATGATACGGAGGAAATTAAGTGGGAATTATGGAAAGTGATCTATGGCGTGTGGGATTATATCAAAAATTCGGGAAATTTTCCAGAAGCGGATACATTGACATTAGAGTGGGTCGGAATGATCCCCGGAAAAAGAGAGAGCAGAAGATTTGAAGGAGACTATATAATGTCTCAAAAAGACCTAGTCGAACAGCGTACACATGGGGATGCGGTTGCGTTTGGGGGGTGGTCTATTGATTTGCATCCAGCAGATGGGGTTTTTAGCGAAAAACAGCCCTGCAATCAATGGCATAGCAAAGGGTTGTTTCAGATTCCCTATCGAAGCCTGTACAGCAAGAATATCCATAATCTGTTTTTAGCGGGTCGAATCATTAGTGTGAGCCATGTCGCATTTGGTGCTACTAGGGTGATGGCTACCTGCGCGTATGTCGCTCAAGCTACTGCTGTGGCCGCTGCCTTATGTCACCAATATGGTGTAAATCCACGCGCTCTGAATGAAGAAGGAAAGATGGACATACTGCAGCGGACTCTAATGAAAACAGGACAACATATTCCTGGTCTCTGTTTACAGGATCGGACCGATCTTATGCAACAGGCTCATATTTCGGCATCCAGTACGCTGTACTTTTATGGTTTTGATTCGGAGGGTTTATTATGGAAGAATATAACGACTTCTGTGGCACAAATGATTCCTGTTATGAAAGGACAGTTGCCTGTGTTTAATATTCAGGTGGAGGCTGTAGAAAATACGGTGCTACAAGTTCATATCGCCACCAGTCTACGGTTGGGCAATTTTACACCAGAAATTATCCTGGGACGTAAGGAAATACAACTGACAACCGGAAAGCATGACTTATCATTAGATTTTGAGTTGGATATAGACAATGAACAGTACATATTCTTGACCTTTTTGAGTAATGAGAATATCCGATTGCCCTATAGTCAGCAACGGATTACCGGGATGCTTTCAGTATTCAACGGTAAGAATAAAGCGGTATCCAATAACGGAAAACAAGTTGCCGTAGCGGGGTCAGGAGTAGATTCTTTTGAATTCTGGACTCCTCAGCGTAGACCCGAAGGACATAACCTTGTGCTGCAATTGTCCAATCCCTTAAATTGCTTTAGTATCGATAATATTCGTAACGGAATAGAAAGACCGACGACACAACCTAATGCTTGGGTAGCGGATCCGAGTGATGTCGAACCGAAGGTTAAAATTCGCTGGGACGAGAGACAGGTTATCCAACAGATCGACATCTGTTTTGATACGGATTTTGATCATGCTATGGAGTCAGTCTTGATGACGCACCCGGAGCGAAGGATGCCTTTTTGTATCAAACGATTCCGTATTGAGGATGACCAAGGAAATGTAATCTATAAAGAAGAAGAGAATTATAGAACCAGAAGAGTTATACAGTTGGAATATCCATGCGAAACCCATAGTCTGACGTTATTTGTTGATCATCCATCTGCGGACGTTCCGGCATCGCTGTTTGCTATACGTTGTTACTGATGAAGGTTTATACTTGTTTAAATTCGTAATTTGATCTTTAATATTTTTAAGTATGATAGATACGCTCGTGATAGCCGTTTTTTCGGTGTTTATTTTGTTGGTGGGAATAAGTTTTTCTAAGACGGGAAGGAATTTGAAATCATTCTTTGCAGGAGGGGAGTCGGTGCCCTGGTTTATTGGTGGACTGTCCCTATTTATGAGTTTTTTTTCGGCGGGAACATTTGTTGCCTGGGGTTCGATTGCTTATAGTCATGGCTGGGTAGCCATCACGATACAGTGGACCATGTGTATCGGTGGATTATTTACAGGGTTGTATTTAGCTCCTAAATGGAAGGCCACCGGTAATCTGACTGCCGCTGAGTTTATTCGGGAACGACTAGGTGTGCTGGTCCAGAAATTCTATATCTACGTATTTATGCTTGTTTCAGTACTGATAAAAGGTTCTGTCCTCTATTCCGTTGCCAAGTTAGTATCTGTGTCATTGGAGTACCCCTTGATGCCTGTTACGATTGTATTGGGGATTCTTATGATCGCCTATACGGCAGTGGGTGGACTATGGGCAGTTATGGTTACGGATATATTGCAATTTGTTGTATTGACAGCAGCTATATTTATTATTATTCCGCTTGTGTTTAATGAGGTAGGGAGTATACAGTCGTTTGTGGATAAGGTGCCGGATGACTTTTTTAATTTGGTGAATGGTGAATATACTTGGGGATTTATTTTTGCCTTTGCACTATATCATATCTTTTATATTGGGGGAAATTGGACCTTTGTACAGCGCTATACAAGTGTGGATAGCCCCAAGTCAGCGTCAAAAGTAGCTTATATATTCGCTGCGCTCTATATTATCAGTCCTATTCTATGGATGATTCCACCGATGTTATATAGGTCTATCAACCCGACACTCACAGGGATAGAAGTAGAGAGTGCTTACATCATGGTATGTAAGCACGTGTTGCCAGCGGGCTTATTGGGGCTAATGTTGACAGGAATGTATTTCTCTACATCGGCCTCGGCCAATACGGCTCTTAACGTAGTCTCGGCAGTGTTTACCAATGATATTTATAAAGGATCACTAAATCCCAATGCCTCCGATAAAAAGCTTATGCGTGTGGCAAGAGGATCGTCTTGGTTTTTTGGTTTTTTTATGATCGCTATAGCGTTGATTGTACCGATGATTGGAGGAATCGTTGAATTCACTTTGAGTGTTGGTGCGATTACAGGTGGCCCCTTGTTGGCTCCCCCTATCTGGGCTCTGTTTTCCAAACGGCTCACAGGCAAAGCGACCTTGTATATAACCGCTGTCAGTCTCGGGGTCAATCTATTATTCAAAATAATAACCCCTGCGATGATCGATTTTAAGCTAAGTAGGGCGAATGAAATGTTATTGGGAGTGGTGTTGCCTTTTATCCTATTACTATGTTATGAATTGTATGCCTGCTATAGGGGGAAAATAAGCCAAGAGTATGTGTATTTGCAGGAACAAAAGGCTTTGAAAAAACTTGAGGTGCAGTCTATGGATCAAGAGGAGGTGCTAGCGCTGAAGAAACAAAATAAATTTGGACTTAAGATGATTGCTTTTTCATTAGCTTTTATAGCATTGCTACTTTATGGTCTGTGTTTTGTTTCTACAAAAGATATGGCGCTTGTTGGTAGTATCGCTACAGTAGTTCTCTTTTCGGCAATTATACCATGGCGAGCGTCTAGAAAAGTTGCTGTTTAACTTTTATAATGTTATATATGAGTTTTGATTTAAATAATGATCCACATATCCGGATAGATATCCTGACTGGCGAGCGGGTTTTGGTATCTCCCCATCGTAGCAAGCGTCCTTGGCAAGGGCAGGTAGAGAAAAGCACAACGCGGGAACGGGAGACATATGATGAAGACTGCTATCTCTGTCCTGGCAATAGGAGGGCTGAAGGAGCTATCAATCCTAGTTACAGCGGAAGTTTTGTGTTTGTAAATGATTTTTCCGCATTATTGGATAGGGATAATTCTTTTTATTTGAATGAAAAGGATCTGTTTATTACTGAGGCGGAGAGAGGCATATGTAAGGTCATCAGCTTCAGTCCCCGTCATGATCTAACTTTGGCCGAAATGGACTTGGATGCTATAACCCAAGTGGTGAAAACATGGCAGAACGAGTTTGATAACCTGCGTAAGAATATATGGGTGCAATATATACAAGTTTTTGAGAATAAAGGTGCGATTATGGGGTGTAGTAATCCGCATCCTCATGGTCAAGTCTGGGCGCAACAGGGAATTCCTTCGGCTATTGTACTTGAAGGCCAACGCCAAATGGATTATTTTAAGAAATACGGACGTACCTTATTGAGAGATTATCTTGATGCCGAGTTGAAAAAAAAGGAACGTGTACTTATAGAGACCAAATCCTTTGTTTGTTTGGTGCCTTATTGGGCAAAATGGCCCTTTGAAACGATGATAATCAGTAAGAGGGAACTGCAGACGATTTCGGAGTTTTCTTCGGAAGAATTGTCTGATTTGGCGCTGGTAATTCAGGAGTTGGCTATCCGGTATGATAATCTGTTTGAAACCTCTTTTCCTTATTCCGCGGGAATGCACCAAGCTCCGGTCAATACGGGAGATCAATCAGGTTGGCACTGGCATATGCATTTTTATCCACCTTTGTTACGCTCCGCTACGGTCAAGAAATTTATGGTAGGATACGAGATGCTAGCTGATGCACAGCGTGATATAACTCCTGAAAAAGCGGCGGAGATGCTGCAACAACTTTCTGTAATACATTATAAAAAACAGAGTAATGGATAATATAGCTAATAAAGTCGCAACCATTCATACGCAGAGATTTGATCAAGAACCGGACGTGTTCCGTTCACCCGGACGTATAAATATTATTGGCGAACATACGGATTATAATGAAGGATTTGTTCTCCCTGCAGCCATAGATCGATACGTTTATATTGGTATATCCCGACGAGTGGATAATCTGATAAAACTCTATTCTATAAATTTTGACAAAATAGTCTATAGTACGGTCGAACTGATAGAGATGCAGGAGGAACAGTGGGCTAACTATATCTTGGGAATCTGTAAGTTGCTAGCTCCGACGTATTCACATGGTTTTGAAATGACGGTATATGGGGATGTCCCGATAGGTGCAGGACTGTCTTCTTCGGCAGCATTGGAATCGGCTGTGGGTTATGCAGTGAATGCCGTATTTGCTTTGGGGTATGACCGAATGCAGTTGGCCCAAATAGGTCAACAATGCGAACACCAGTTTATCGGTGTTCGATGCGGTATTATGGACCAGTTTGCTTCCTTGCACGGAAGGTTGAATCAGGTTATGAAATTGGACTGCCGGAACTTGGACTATTCCTATTTTCCGTTAGAACTAGGTGATTATGAATTTGTATTACTGAATACCAATGTGAGTCATTCACTGGCTTCCAGTGCCTACAACGATAGACGCTCACAATGTGAAACTGGTGTGGCGCAATTGCAAATGCGATATCCTGAGGTCCATAGTTTGCGCGATGCATCTGTTGAGATGTTGGACCTTGCTATACCTGATCCGAGTGAGCAAAGTTATATTAAATCCCGATTTGTAATAGAGGAGATCCAGCGTGTATCTAAGGTATGTGATTACCTAAACGAAGGTGCTCTTGATAAGGTAGGTGAATTGATGTATGCTACACATCGAGGGCTCAAAGAAGCGTATGAGGTAAGCTGTCCGGAGCTTGATTATTTGGTGGATTATATCCGTGAATATCCAGAAGTTTTAGGAGCTCGTATGATGGGAGGTGGTTTTGGTGGATGTACGCTTAATCTGGTGAAAAAAACATTTGTAGCGGAATTGATCGAACGTGTGAGTAAAGCGTATGAATCGTTATTTGGTATTGCTCTTGATAGTTATGTTGTCAAGTTGGGCGAAGGAACAGCGCATGTACATTAATCAATATTTAGATGCCGTCTTTGAGAGAAGACGGCATTTTTTGTAGTCTTATATTATTTCTCTTCAGTCGTTGTCTTATGCAGTACAATCTCTTGCATCGGCATAGCAAATAGGATACTCTGCTCATCAAACAATCGGGCGATATCAGCAATGACCGCACTTTTGACCTGTACTGTATCTTTAAATGTTTTGACCCAAAAATAGAGCTCTATATGAACGGATTGTGCAGAGACCTCTCCGAATAGCACCCATGGAGCAGGAACGGGTAGGACTTCACTATGTTTACTGAGTAGATCTGTCAGGATTGCCTTAGTCAAATCTAAATCCGTACCATAACGAATCGCAATAGGGAGATGGATCCGCTTTTTGAAACCGCCCATTGTCCAGTTGATCACATGTGAGTTGAGCAGATCGCCATTGGGGATGACCAAGTCAGCTCCTTCCGGAATAGCAATGACACTACTTCTGAATCCTATGGATTTCACTCTTCCAGATTGCCCATTGATATCAATCAGATCATCTACATTTACTGGCTTTTCGAAAGCTATAATCAATCCACTTACCAGATTGTTGACCAGAGTCTGTAGACCGAATCCTATACCAAGCCCAAGCGCTCCTATGATCAGGGTAATTTGTTGCAGAGGGATACCCACTGCGGCAAACGCAAGGAGAAAGCCGAGTACGATAATGATAATACGGATAAGCAGTATCCAACTTCCCAGGTGAAACTTACGTCCATCTTTTCCTTCCCGACTACCGGACTGGGTATCTGACGCAAAGAAAGAAACAATTTTCGATAAGACAGTGGCGCCAAGCATGATGAGTATAAAGACCAAAAGAGTATAAAGGGAGAACGAAAATCTACCTAAGGTATGTCGCGCATAGAAAATATCACGGATCGGTTCCGATAGTAACTTAAATTCATAAAAATTACGGCCCACTATGACAAACCAACCTAAAATGAGGACCAAGTAAAAGAATGAGGGGGCCCGCTGTCCCACTCGATCATAGTTGATGTAGAATAGTCTGCGTTCGCGCTTTCGGTACATCGAAGAGGCATAACTTAGTCCTTCATTGACAAGACGCAGTACCCATAGAAAGATGATGGCCGCTATCACATTCACGACTCCAGATACCGTTAGAACCTTTGCAATATTAAATCGACCGAACAAATTGAAAAATATAGACAGAAAGGACATGAATGCCATGATCGCGATAGGGTAAAGTATCCATTTTTCGAGCAGCTCGATATGCTTGCTTTTGTGCAGTAAGGTATAGATTCCTAATAAGAAGCCGGATAGTGATATGAATAAGAGCCCCCATCTTTCAGGACGTGATGTTTGCAATATCATGTTATCTAGCGCTATGGCTATGTATAGCGTTAATAAGGAGAGCCAGATAGCCATCCAGTAAGGCGAAGTGAAACCTTGTAACAGTAGCGTCATCAATATAGCACAGGATAAGAGCATTATTGTTGAAAATAGAAAAGGAGGACTAGGAAATATGAATTGCCCTAAGCTGAGCCCGATGAGTAAGCCCGAGATAAGAGGTCTACGGAGTATCATACTCTTGGAAATATTAATTTTTCCCTCCTCTTTAACATCTTTGCGCAGAGAGTAGATATATACGGTGACAATACTGATAGCAATCAGTAAGAGAAAAAGTCTACTCCAGTATCCACGGAGATAATAGCTGAATACGAGCTTAGCTTTGACCAAGGAAAAGCTCAGTATTTCTTTAAATGGCCTATCGAATGCATTCGGTTCCCATAGTTTTGGAAATTCCTGACTCAATGAGCGACCAGCTAGTTGCTGTTGATAGTATAGCACTTCTTCTAGGCCTGTTTCTAGATTCAGTAGCTCTAGGTTGACATCATTTTGCAGGAGCTGTATATCATTCATACTCTTGTGGATCTGTTGCGTAATAGGTGCAATCTCCAGAGCGAGAACCTTTAATTTATGTACGTATTGTTGTAATTCAGCCGAGTCTCGCGGAAAAATAAAGAGTGCACGCTCATTACTTAACGAGTCTATCTGCAGGCGGTAGGTACTGAGGCGGTCTTGGTAG
Organism: Sphingobacterium tabacisoli; assembly: GCF_017908035.1. Taxonomy (GTDB): domain Bacteria; phylum Bacteroidota; class Bacteroidia; order Sphingobacteriales; family Sphingobacteriaceae; genus Sphingobacterium; species Sphingobacterium tabacisoli. The sequence continues at coordinate 289,044 of NZ_JAEQMU010000001.1, forward strand.
CTGTCGATCTTCCTTTTGTAGGTAGAGGTTTCCGTGTAGAGTGCTTTTAGTATATGTGAAGTTGTAGTCAGGTTCCGAGAGGTTTGATAGGAACCTTTATTTTCAAATACACCTTCTTTGACGATATAGTGCCATTGGATAACTTGTTGAAGATCCGTTTTTAATTCAAGCGTGTCAAATCCCTTTTTTAGGAATGAGCGGGCTTGTCTAGAGAGCGCTTTAATCTCCTCCATAACCTGGTTTTGCCGTATAGCGGCTTTATCATTCTCAAGATCCCTCAGGCTTCGTTGTGCCGATTCGTTGAAAAATACCTCCATACGCGATACAAAGTCACTTTGCGAACTATCTGTATCGTGTATAGTCGAGTCTCGCTGTATCTGGGCTCCACGCAACGATAGTACGCACATATAGAAGACTAGAAGAACATAGCAGCGAAGTACCAGCTTTCTTTTCATAATGATTATCCGTTTGAGTATACCAATTCAGAAAGGGATAAATGAATTGGTATTACTCCATTATTTTATTTTTCAAAGGCGATGATTTTATCCCTGCTTATAGAAACAATATCATCATGTCTGTTTTTGTTTTTTATAAAATGAATATTTTATAAATCTATTTTTATTTTGATTGCTTTTAGCTATTTTGTTCGACTATAAAAGCGAGAACTGACCATGGACCGATTAACAGATCAAATAAGCAATAGGATAGAAGAAGTATTTTCGCAAGCAGTTTACGATCGTAGATACCTCCATCAGCACCCCGAGCTTTCATTTCATGAGTTTGAAACGAGTGCCTACATACGAACACGGTTGGATGCAATGAATATTCCCTATCGGATCGTTGCCAAAACAGGTGTTGTAGGTGTAATAGAAGGGGAGCGCGCTAGTAGTGAGGATATTATTGTATTACGTGCCGATATTGATGCCCTTCCTATTGAAGAGAAAAATTTCATTGATTACCGCTCCGAACATGACGGTGTTATGCATGCGTGTGGACATGATTTCCATACGGCCAATCTTCTTGGGATTGCCGGTATACTCCATGGACTACGATCATCCTTTTCGGGCAAGATTCTCTTGCTCTTCCAACCTGCGGAAGAAAAAATCCCTGGTGGGGCGCTACAAGTGTTGGAATCGGGTATTTTAGAATCTTTTGGAGGCCATATAAAAGCTGTTTTTGGGGTACATGTGAGTCCTAGGTTATCTTTGGGTAAAATTGGGATCTGTGCGGGGCGTTTCATGGCTTCTAGTGACGAATTTTACTTAACCATCAAGGGAAGTGGAGGGCATGCCGCCGAGCCACATCGTGCGGTAGATCCCATTATGATTGCAGTACAGCTTTTGAGTACGTTACAACAGGTCGTAAGCAGAAAAGCCGACCCCAATACACCATCTGTCTTAACTTTTGGTCGTTTTGAGGGAAGAGGAGCTGCCAACGTCATTCCCGAAGAGGTGATATTGGAAGGGACTTTTAGAACTGTAGATGAGAAATGGCGGGTAGAAGCAGTGCGGCAGATAGAGGATGTGATCCATACATTGCCTCGTTCTTTAGGCGCCTCCGTACAATTAGAGGTACGTCGAGGGTATCCAACATTGTACAATGACCCAAGCTTAGCTTCTCATTCTAAACACCTCCTGGAAAATCTGTTGGGGCAGGAGCGGGTTGCAGACCTAGGAATATGGATGGCCGCCGAAGACTTTGCTTATTACTCTCACAGATACCCTTCTTTGTTTGTGTTGGTCGGAACAGATAATGGAGGTTCAGAAACTCAGTATGGATTGCATAATGCGCAATTCAACCTTGATGAAAAGGCCTTCAAAACATCGATGCTTGCCCTGACACACCTGGTTTTGGATCTGTTGAATGAATAAATCATCCGGTTACATAATAATAACGGAAATTATAAACAAAAAAGAGCGTACTCCAATTCAGTACGCTCTTTTTTGTTAGTTTTCGGACAGAATTTCGGTGAATACGTCACCAAAATTAAAAAATGTCTGATTGGCTACGTCAATAGCCCGTGCATGATCGGCTGGGGTTTCCCCGTATTTGTTCAGTACAGCTGTAAAACCAGTCCACATCGCGGCGCTGTCTGCACCATATCCTTCGAAAAAGGAAGTACCGCGTTCTATCCCATATTTATGGAGCATCTGTACGATATAAGGTCCTCCCATAATTGAACCCTCCAATACATATAGTGCGCTTAGGGCTTCCAGTACATTGGTCACGATAGGGGCATTTGCATCAGGTAGGTTATCGATATTACCTCCGAGCGCTTCAATGTCTTTTTGGATATAGGACGAATTGCGACGTTCGTGGATATCAGGCAGTACATCTGTAGTAACAAAGGGTGCGATATTGTTTTCTACCGAGCGAAAATAGGCGTAAAACCCCTTTAGAACATTAACATAGTCTACTTCCGAGCGGATAGCTTTTAATTGACGTACTACTATTCCTTCCGTTTTTTGATGTGCTGGGTGCGTACTTTCTTTAATATTTTGACTTAACATATTTCTCTTTTGATTTAAAAACGATTCAATCTACAAAATCGTATTTGCTTTGATCTCTTTTATGGGAGCGTGTTCACTGACTTTTACAGAATAATGACGTCTCTCCTATACTTATGAAGGGTAGTTAACAGCAAGTTTGGAGTAAGCGGAGAAATACGCTTATTTAAAAGTCAAATTTACTTTTTTGAAGCCAAGTCCTTCCAGTAGTGGTTGAAAGACGTGAATGGCATTAGATTGTGTCTGTGTCAGTATATCCGATTTTTGAACTTGCTTCGTAATTTCTGCTTCTGCACTTTTGAATGCTTCATCTACCAAAGTTGCTTCCCTAAAAAAAGCCATTTTTGTATCGTATACCTTAGAATCTTTATGATCTATTTTGACATAGCAGAGTTCTGCTTTAGGAAGTACTATCGTAGCCGAATCCCCAGATATGGTCACGTCTTCGGGTTTAAGCTTACTAAGGTCTATACATCCCACAGCGTCCGCTTTAACGATCAGCAGCACGCTAGCGTCCGGTAGATAGTTACTTACATCTTTATGTTCGATGACATCACTGAATCTATATTTTACTAACTCAAGTTTTCCCATAGATTCAATCCGTTCCACCAGGATCTGGTGTTTGGTTTCTGTCGTAATCTTAGGAGTGAATTTATCTTTAACCAACCATATAATAACTCCTATTAGCACAATCGGGACAATAATTCTTACCAATGTTTTCATATGTGTATAATTTTTTTTAGCCTGCATATCGTATTGCTATATCTGTCTGCAGGCATCTATATCCTATAGGACAAAAAATAGACCACTTCGTTTAAAGTGGTCTATTAGTATTGATAATATAAGATTGGAACCTTATCATACTGCCATTTAGACAGCTTAACGTTTTATTTCGTTTTTACGGAATACAGCCGCAATATCGGCCAGTTGAGCTTCATTTAAGGTGGAGCTTTTCTTCAGACAGTCGATAAAATGAGCTACTTCTGCAGGAGCGGCAGGGCAACCGGCATTTTCTCCTTTAGTCGATAACGATGCCCCGGCAGGTCGAATCTGAGAATCAGCTATCAAATTCTTTTTGTTATCAAAAACCAGCCAGGTCGGTAGACCTTGATCTGCATTGTTGTATTTTTTTAATAGTTCAGCAGCGCCAGGATTTTCGAGATTCTCTTTTCCTTTGGTTTCATACACCGTAAAGTCCGCTATGACGTAATACTTGTCAAAAAGAGGTTTTATCGCAGGATCATTAAGACTAGCTGTCATTTTATGACACCATCCACACCATGAAGCATGAAAAATCGCTAATACACTTTTATTTTCTTTGGTGGCTTTGGCAATGGCCAAATCCAATACTTTCTCAGCAGGAAGAGGAGAAGTTTGGGCTTCAGTATGCTGCAGACTTAAGGCTAATATCAGCCCGACTAATAGTGTTTTCATGTCTAAGGTTTATTTTTTATAAAAGTAAGTAATCTTCCATAATTGTTCAGGTTATTATTTTGTTACACAATGTGTTTTTTCTTTGTTTTAGAAACTGTACTGCTAGTTAAATATGCGGACAGGGAGAATAGGGCATGTAACTGGTGGCATAGTTTTTGTTTTTTTATTGAAATTATGTAATATTGCTTGTGTTGAGATGGTTGACCTACATATTGTCCCTTTATATATTGGTATTAGCAGTGCTGCCATGTACCGATCATCTCATTGTTCCAATACAGATTGATTTAACACATTTGACTGCCGATTCCCACGATCATGATCAGGAGAGTCGTGATACCTGTACGCCTCTATGTGGATGTTCTTGCTGTGGTGTACATATCAGTGAAGTCTCCTTTTTCTGGTATGAAATTCCAGAACAGCCGATTGTTTACAAGATAGCGAATCAATCTTTTGCTGCTAAATTTCCGATCTCCGATTATAATGGGAGCATTTGGCAGCCTCCTAAGGCTCTCGTTTAAGCCCCATCCTTCCTACGTACATCTATAGCTGGTTATCTGATCGATGATTTTTATTGTTTATCAGGTGCAACAATATCTATAGTTATTTGTTGTAGCAACAAAGATTATTATAGTTTTCTCATTTCGAAGAAACTATATCGGGCTACCTAATTATCTTTTAGAGAAAAATTACAAACTTTAATTTAATGTATTGTGTTAGATAGTATTATAAGATTTAGCATAAAAAATAAGATCATTATAGGTTTGATGACCTTATTGCTTATCATATGGGGGAGCTGGAGTGCGACCAAGCTCCCTATAGATGCTGTGCCTGATATTACCAATAATCAAGTCCAGATCTTTACCTCAGTTCCTACTTTAGCAGGACAGGAGGTCGAACAATTAGTAACCTTTCCAATTGAGCAGAGCATTGCAAACGTACCCGATATTGAAGAGATACGAAGTATTTCACGGTTTGGCCTGTCGGTTGTCACCGTGGTATTTAAAGAAGAAGTCGATATCTACTTTGCCCGCCAGCTGATCAGCGAAAAATTGAAACAGGCTGTCGAAAATATTCCGGCCGGTATAGGCAGCCCCGAAATGGCACCAGTCAGTACCGGATTGGGCGAGGTATACCAATATATTATCCACCCCAAGAAAGGGAGTGAGTCGAAGTATAACGCAAAAGATCTGCGCGAGATGCAGGACTGGATCGTAGCAAGACAGCTTTATGGTACACCTGGTATTGCCGAAATAAACAGTTTCGGAGGCGAACTAAAGCAATACGAGGTAGCGGTAAATCCAGATAGACTGAGAGCGATGAATGTTAGCATTCCGGAATTGTTTACCGCTTTAGAAAAAAATAATCAGAATACAGGCGGCGCCTATATTGATAAAAAACCGAATGCCTATTTTATCCGGGGTATCGGATTGGTTACATCACTTGAAGACGTCGGGAATATTGCTGTCAAAACTACGGGAACAGTACCCGTGTATGTTAAAGATATTGCTGATGTCCGTTTCGGTAGTGCCGTGCGATATGGTGCTTTGACCTATAATGGAGAGGTCGATGCGGTAGGAGGTGTCGTCATGATGCTCAAAGGAGAAAACAGTAATGAAGTCGTGAATCGAGTCAAAGAGAAACTCCCTACAATCCAGAAGTCACTGCCTGATGATGTTATTATCGAACCTTATCTAGACCGTACCGACCTCGTCGGGCGGGCGATTCAGACCGTAGAAAAAAATCTAATTGAAGGTGCATTGATTGTCATCTTCGTATTAGTGATTTTCTTAGGTAATCTTCGGGCCGGTTTAATTGTTGCCTCTGCTATCCCATTGTCCCTCTTGTTCGCTTTAGGAATGATGAATGTCTTTGGTGTCAGTGCCAACCTAATGAGCTTGGGGGCTATAGATTTCGGATTGATAGTAGATGGTGCGGTAATTGTCGTTGAAGCCACTTTACACCATTTAGGCCTACGAAAATCTACCGAAAGGCTTACACAGGAGCAGATGGATGAAGAGGTTTTCGAATCAGCTTCCAAGATAAGAACAAGTGCAGCATTTGGCGAAATTATAATCCTGATTGTATATATCCCTATCCTTACCCTCGTAGGCGTCGAAGGAAAAATGTTTACCCCGATGGCAAAAACCGTAGGCTTTGCTATTCTTGGGGCTTTGATCCTTTCGCTGACTTATATTCCTATGATGAGTGCGTTGTTTCTACCTAAGAAGAACAGCGGAAAGGAGACTTTCAGTGACAAGATGATCGCCCGGTTACAGCGCGGATATAAGCCTATGCTGGAGAAGATGATACAGGTTAAATACCTTGTCGTATCGATCACCGTACTTGTGTTCGGAGTAGCTGTATTCTTATTTAGCCGTATGGGAGGCGAGTTCATCCCTCAGCTACAAGAGGGCGATTTTGCTTTCCATTGTATTCTACCTCAGGGAAGCTCTTTGAGTCAAAGTATAGAGACCTCGATGAAAGCCTCCCGGATTATAAAAGAGTTTGATGAGGTACGCATGGTTGTAGGAAAGACAGGGGCGGCCGAAGTGCCGACAGATCCCATGCCTCCGGAAGCGACGGATATGATGGTCCTTTTAAAACCGCAGAAGGAATGGGCTTCCGGCAGGACCTATGACGAATTGGGAGATGCTATATTGGAGAAATTAGAGGTCATTCCAGGAGTTTTCTTTGAAAAAAACCAACCTATCCAGATGCGTTTCAATGAATTGATGACCGGGATACGCCAAGATGTAGCGGTAAAGATATTTGGCGAAAATATGGACACCCTAGCGAACTATGCGACCAAAGTCGGCGCTGTAATACAGACCGTATCCGGCGTTACCGTACCGCAGATAGAGCGGGTCAGCGGATTGCCGCAGATCAATATCGAGTACGATCGGGTTCGGATCGCTAATAATGGACTTACCATACAAGATCTAAATGATATTGTCAGCACCGCATTTGCCGGTAGGAGTACAGGAAGCGTATACGAAAATGAGCGGAGATTTGATATGGTAGTCCGGTTGGATAGCACCCATCGGAGTGGTATAGATGACGTACGTAACCTATTGGTCCCTACTGCGAGCGGAGCGCAGATCCCGTTATTTCAGCTTGCGGATATCGATTACAAATTGGGCCCTGCCCAGATCAGTAGAGAATCCGGTAAACGCAGGATCGTAATCGGTTTTAATGTTGCCGATAGGGACGTTCAGTCTGTAGTCAAAGAGATCCAACAGAAGTTAGAAAACGTCAAGCTACCATCTGGTTATTATTTTACCTATGGAGGGCAGTTTGAAAACTTACAAAAGGCATCTGCCCGGCTTATGATTGCCGTCCCTATTGCTTTGTTGTTGATTTTTATGCTGTTGTATTTCACATTCCATTCTTTCAAGCAGGCCACGCTGATATTCACCGCAATTCCGATGAGTGCTATAGGTGGTGTATTGGCCCTTTTATTACGAGGTATGCCTTTCAGTATTAGTGCAGGAATAGGTTTTATTGCCCTTTTTGGGGTAGCCGTTTTAAACGGTATCGTTCTGATAGGGACGTTTAATCAACTCGAAAAAGAGGGAATCAAGGACGTGTTACAGCGTGTGAGACAAGGAACGATAATCCGCTTGAGACCCGTATTGATGACTGCGACTGTAGCTTCTTTAGGCTTTCTGCCAATGGCTATTAGTACGAGTGCCGGTGCGGAGGTGCAGAAACCCCTGGCTACTGTTGTAATCGGAGGGTTGGTAACAGCGACTTTCCTGACCCTGTTCGTGCTTCCGTTGCTCTATATTATTTTTAATTCAAAAATAAAACCAGTTAAAGTTGATACCATGAAAACAACAATGACCATATTGTTATTTGGAATGGGGATTTTGTTTGCCAATGCCCAAAGTAGAGTCCCTGTTGAGCGTTTAATAGATAGTGCCTTGAAGAACAATCTTCAATATCGGGTAAATCAGGCTGAGGTCGATGCCGCTGGTTATACTGTCAAGACAGCCGTTAATATTGCTCCTTTTGGCGTATCGGTACAGAACGATGAACTACAGCCCTCCAATCGAAAAGGGCGGCCCACTATAGGTATATCCCAAGATATCGCATGGCCTGGATTATATACTGCACGTAAAAAATACTTTAGCGAACAGTTGAAGTTTGCCGAGTTAAATAAGGACCTTATCACCGCTATGATAAAGAGAGACGTCCGACTGGCGTACTTCCAGTTATGGTATCTGCAGGATAGACAATCACTATTTGGACAACTGGATAGTATCTATTCCAGTCTGTTCAAAGCAACAGATCTACGTGTCCGGACAGGTGATGTAGCGATGCTCGATCGTATTGCAGCAGAAGCCAAGTTGAACGAATTGAGGGCTCAGATCAAACAAAATAATAAAGAAATGACCATACAGCAACAGCAGCTGATGTTACTGACCAATCGCAATGAATGGTTGTTGCCTCTGCAAAGCGCAATGCCAAAGGTAGGAATGGAGCTGTTGGCAGATAATACGTCCCATCCTATATTGAATTTACAGCAACAGAACATCGCTATTGCAAATTCCAATGTCCAGGTAGAGCGAAACAACAATATGCCCGGTTTCTCCGGAGGCTTTTCTTCACAGCGGATCCTCGGAATAAACGATCCTGTAACCGCTTTCTCAGTAGGAGCATCCTTTCCGTTGTTTGGCATGTCGGCAGCCAAGAATAGAGTGAAAGCGGCAAAAGCCGAGGTTAAGGTGCAGGAGGAAACCTTAGCCTATAACAAGCAGCAGCTACAGACAGATCAAGCTTCAGCTATTGCGGAGATCGAAAGAAATAAGGCTTTGTTGGATTTTTATGAAAAGTCTGGATTAAAACAGGCCGATGAGATAATCAAAGCAGCGACACTCAGTTATAATACAGGAGAGATTGGCTTTGCCGAGCTTAGTCAGTTTTTAGGGCAGGCAATCACCATCCGTCAGAATTATTTGGATGTGCTCAATCTGTATAATAAATCTGCTATACAAATCAACTATCTGAATAATAAATAATCAGTTTAAAAAGATATCATAATGAAATTACGCATAAAAATAATATCACCGGCACTCGTATTCTTACTTTTCGTAGTGGGATGTAATGGCAATAAGCCGAAGGAAGAAGGGACAGAAAAAGCAGCGCATAGCGAGTCTGAAGAGGAATCAACTACAATAGCCTCCTTGACCAAAGAGCAGATATCTTCTGTCGGAATCACTTGGAGTAGTATGGAATACAAGGATCTGATGGCTTCTATTAAAGTCAATGGCCAACTGAGTGTGCCCAATAATAATAAAGCAAACGCGACATCACTCTATGGCGGGGTGATCAAAAGCCTACTTGTGCAGTTGGGAGATTATGTTAGAAAGGGGCAGACCATAGCGACCATTACCAATCCACAGTACATACAGCTACAAGAGGAGTACCTTACCGTATCCAGTCAGATCGTATTGGCAGAGCAGGAGTTACAACGTCAGCAGGAACTGAATGCATCAAATGCAGGTGCAGGCAAGAATCTTCAAACAGCGCAGACGACAATGAATACCCTACGTACTAGAAAAGCTTCTCTGCAGCAGCAGATCGCATTGATGGGGATTGATATCAATCATCTTACAGATGCCAATTTAAAATCGGTCTTGGTCGTAAAAAGCCCTATAAATGGCACTGTGAGTAATGTCTTTGCAAAAATAGGAAGCTACGTAGATGTATCTTCACCTGTGATAGAGATCGTGGACAACAGCTCGATTCATTTGGATTTACAGGTTTTCGAAAAGGATCTCCCAAATGTAAAGATAGGACAGGTTATCGATTTTACATTGACTAATAATCCAGGTGTCACCTACAAGGCCAAGGTTTTTAGGATCGGATCATCTTTTGAAAATGACAGTAAATCGATTGCTGTACACTGCGATGTATTAGGTAATAAGCAGGGGCTTATAGATGGTATGAATACGATTGGTCTACTAGGTCTAAATGAGCGCAAAGCGTTGTCGGTGCCTAATGAAGCCATTGTGGAGGCCGATGGGAAGTCGTACATCTTTGTGGTCACCGACAAAGAAGCCGAAGCACATCATGATGAAGAAGGACACGTACACCAGGAGGGAGAGGGACATGAGCATTCGCATGCAGATAGTAAACCGCCCCAGGGACAGGTCAATTTTGAAAAAATAGAGATTGCAAAAGGAGCGAGTGAACTTGGTTATACAGCGATTACTCCTGTACAAGAATTAGCAAAAGATACGCAGATCGTTGTGAAGGGAGCCTTTTTTATCAATGCAAAACTAGGGAATACAGGAGGACACGAACATTAATTATAAAAGTAGTATATTGTTGATATGGAACATAAACATCGTTATGACGAGATGGGAAGGCAGCTTTGCTGTACACAAACCCAAAAGATATATGATAATGCAGGTGCTTCTGAACTTGTAGGTTCAAAAAAAGGAAAAGATACAGGGAGCTGTTGCACACATGACGCGGCAGCGCATTCTCACGATGATGATCATGATGGACATGACCACAGCCATGATTTTACAGATGGTAGTTATTTAAAGCTATTTATGCCAGCTATTATCAGCTTGGTATTGCTGCTTGTTGCGTTAGGTATTGATAATTATTTTCCTCAGGACTGGTTCAGTGGTGGGGTTCGTTTATTCTGGTATTCGGTTGCCTATTTACCTGTTGGTCTCCCTGTTCTTAAAGATGCCGCAAAAGGAATCGGACGTGGCAATTTCTTTTCGGAGTTCTTTTTGATGGGGATTGCTACGCTGGGTGCCTTTGCCATTGGCGAGTACCCAGAGGGTGTGGCAGTCATGCTCTTTTATGCAGTTGGCGAGAGCTTCCAGACATTAGCCGTTTCAAGAGCCAAGTCCAATATCAAGGCGTTGTTAGATCAGCGTCCTGATGAAGCGACCGTAATCCGAGACAATGTAGCTTCATTGATCAAGGCTAAGGATGTACGTATTAATGATGTCGTACAGCTCAAACCAGGAGAGAAGCTAGGCCTAGACGGTGTTCTTCTGAGCGATCAGGCTGTTTTTAATACAGCGGCCTTGACCGGCGAGAGCAAGCCTGATACGAAATATGCGGGCGAGGTCGTGCTGGCCGGTATGATTAATCTGAATACATTGGTGAATGTTCAGATTACTACAGCTTATGCGGATAGTAAGCTGAGTAAAATTCTTGAAATGGTACAACAGGCCAGTAGTAAAAAAGCGCCGACCGAATTGTTCATTTCTAAATTTGCAAAGATATATACGCCTATCGTTGTTTTTCTAGCCATAGGAATTGCATTGCTGCCCGCTTTATTTGTGTCAGATTATCAATTTGTGACCTGGCTTTATAGAGCATTGATCTTTTTGGTTATTTCCTGTCCTTGTGCATTAGTCATATCTATTCCTTTGGGCTACTTCGGAGGAATAGGAGCCGCCAGTCGCAACGGTATCCTGATCAAAGGTTCTAATTTTCTGGATATCCTTGCCGATATAGAGAACGTAGTGATGGATAAAACCGGCACCATGACCGAGGGCGTGTTTGAGGTGCAGGATGTTGTTATAGCGAATGAATTTGACCGTCAGGAGATGTTGGCCATGGTCAATATATTGGAAAGTAAAAGTTCACATCCGGTAGCGACAGCAATTCATAAATATGTAGGAGATCTGGACCATAACCTTGTACTAGAAGATGTCGAGGAGATAGCTGGACATGGATTGAAGGCCACGGTAAAAGGGAAAGAGCTTTTGGTCGGTAATTTCAGGTTGATGGATAAATTTGCTATCCAATATGATATCGATCCGTCCGGCATAGTCTTTACCGTCATCGCTATTGCTTATGGCGGGCAGTTTGTCGGTTATATCACCATTGCAGACCGTATCAAAGAAGATGCTCTAGAGACTATCCAACAGTTGCATAATAGTGGTGTAAAAGCGACCATGCTGAGTGGAGATAAGAGCTCAGTCGTACAATACGTCGCTAAGGAGCTAGGTATTGACAGTGCTTTTGGAGATCTGCTGCCCGAAGACAAAGTGAAACGTGTGGAGGAGATTAAAGCTAAAGGCGAATCCGTTGCATTCGTAGGCGATGGTGTCAATGATGCTCCTGTGGTCGCACTCAGTGATGTCGGTATAGCAATGGGCGGTTTAGGTAGTGATGCGACGATAGAGACTGCAGATATTGTAATACAGGACGACAAGCCGAGTAAAATACCGATGGCGATACGGATAGGGAAGAAGACCAAAAGAATAGTATGGCAGAATATTACCCTTGCTTTTGTCGTTAAGGGAATTGTTCTCATTTTAGGTGCCGGAGGTTTGGCTACGATGTGGGAGGCTGTATTTGCCGATGTCGGGGTCGCTTTAATTGCTATTCTGAATGCCGTTCGGATTCAGCGGTCCAAGTTTGATTAAAGAAGTTTTTGCTTATTGGAGCGCTGATACGATAAACTGTACACGTTTAGCGATGCTTAATTTAGGGATCTCGATCAGGGTGTAACCCAGATTGCTATAGACTCGCTTCATGGCTTCATAAGTGTCTATGGCTTCCGAGAAAGACTGTTTACGTTCGGCATCATTAACGTATATTTCTTCCCAGGGAGGTGTGATGAATACTTTATTGAAATAGGGGAGATTGTGGCATGCCTCTTCCAGTGCTGGAGGGATGGCTATGCCACAGATCGATAGATATCCCATGATATCGGGAATTCCCCGGTCAAAGAATGTAAAACCACCAGCCGGTTGACTTACCCGCTTTTTGTAGTCAGCTGTAGCCTGTCCAAGCATTTCCATGGCAAAAGCCAATGGGTCAACCCAAGGCAGCTTGTTTCCTTGGGTACGCATCTGTTCAATAATAATCATACGTCCCACTTCGGGAATACAATGATAGCCCTGTGCCGTCAGGTGTGTGATGATAGAGGTTTTACCCATGCCTGGTCCTCCAGTAATCACAATGTTTTGTGTTTGTTGTGCTGTATATATCATGCTAATAAATTAAGTGAATTAAATAGTTGTCCCTTTGGGGCCAGGAATCAAAAAAGATAAAGGGGAAAGGAAAAGAATGCTATAAGGTTTGGCCTAATCGGAGCGAATAAACGGCCAAACCCAATATACGTATTTTTATTTCGAATTGCTAAAAATCGTTGTTCCCATGCTTGCCGCTACGACACAGCATATCGATATCCACTGCATAAATGTAAGCGTTTCCTGTAGGAAAAGTAAGCCGGAAAATGCAGCAAAGGCAGGTTGGAGACTCGTCAGGATACTGAAAGTCTTCGCCGGCAATCGCTTTAAGGCAACAAAGTCCAAAGAGAATGGAAGTGCACTGGAAAAGATAGCGACTCCCAATCCTTTCAGTAATAAAAGTGGTGTGACCTGAAAGATAGCCCCATCCCAAATAGAAAAAGGGATGATAAGCAATGTCGCGAACAACATTCCCGTGGTTACAGCATCCTTACCTTCCATTACTTTAGAGACCTTGCCGCCCATGACGATGTACATCGCCCAGAAAGTACCTGCTAGTAAAGCCAGACCTAAACCTACAAGATCAATATCATTATTGGTCCAGGGAACGATCAGCAATATACCTGCACAGGCCAGTAAAGCCCATACGACATCCAGTAGTTTTCGTGATAGGACCAGTGCCAGGAATAGCGGTCCGACAAATTCCACGGTCACAGCCAGTCCCAATGGTATACGTTGTATTGCCATATAGAAAATAAGGTTCATCGCCGCGATACCGATTCCATATAGTGCTGCGTACAGCCATTGTTGTTTCGTGAATGTAGAAAACCGGGGACGATTGATCAGTGTCAATAGCACAGCTGATAAGCCAATACGCAATGTACTGGTGCCTATAGCGCCTATAGCCGGAAATAATTGTTTTGCAATAGAGGCTCCTCCCTGTACGCAGGCCATGGATAAAAGTGCCGCAGGAACAGCTATTTTGGTGTTTTTAGTTGACATAGTTGTTTTGTTCTAAAAGTAAACGATTGGCGTATAGACAACGATACGATATAGGATCGTATATCGTTATTACTCATTACAAGACTGTAGGGGACTATAATCTACAAGGATCCATATTGATCTGTTTACTTTGGCGATAAATCTACAAAATCTTCCTGACACCCTATGTGCAGGATTCAATTATTTATAGGCAGTACGTAAGTTTTTTAAAATAATTTTTAAAAAAAGTTATAGTTATGCCTTACTTTTGGCCTACTAAAAGATGTCATATATGAACAGAAAACCCTTGTTGGTAGTTGTAGGTCTTATCCTTGCATTTGTCGTTGCTATTCTCCATTTTGTAGTGGGATGGCATCATATCCCACATCATTTTCAGAGCCTGACATCCAGTTTATTTCATACAGAATCAGGAGAAGCGGCAATCGTAGAAGAGCCTATTGGAGTATATGGCCCAGATACCCTATCAGCTACTATGGCTATACGTGAGCCTTTTGATACCTTATATTGGGGAGCGCAGATTCGCAAAGGCGAGTTTATTCCGGATGATGTAAAGGAAGCGTATACCCATTTTAAGGGCATGGACTTTAATCATCTCCATAAGACAGATCTTAAGCCTACCGATTTGGAGGCTCAGCAGGCCATTGTACATCGGTATAAGCAGGATATGGTCGCTTTATTGAGGAATAATGATGCCCATATCCGTATCGGTACCGCGTTTGAGGCCAAGCTACAGCCGGTCGAAGATAATGATCCCGAGATCGCGCGTGTCACAGCTATGGTCTGTGCTTTTGATAGCAAAGGCAATAATTTAGGCAATATTCAGGAACCACTGTATATCGTTTATGATTTTGTTCGGTTTCAGTCCGATCCTGATACCTGGTATATAACGGATTTTTCACAAACCATTCCTTATGATTATAACCTTTTTAAATAAAGGTTTTTGTAGAAACCTGCTTATCGCCTTAGCGCTGTTCGCATCTCTTGGAGCCTGCCAGATGGATAAGTCCGAAGCCCCCGCGTCGACTACTATGTTTGTTACGACAAATAGCGGAAGCCTTTATTGTTTCGATTTAGCGACAGACTCGTTGTGTTGGCAGCAATTGCAGACAGATCCCGATATAGATGAACTCAGTTATATGACAGTCTATAAGGGACAGCTAATCAAAGACTACTTAAATGGAACCATCGTTTCCTATGCTAAGAATTCAGGTCGGCAAAACTGGATATTCAGAGATAGTGTATCCAAAGATCAGGCTTTTTACGGCTACCATTTCGACGATGTACGTTTTGTCCATTTTTATCAACGTCCTGTAGTGTATGGTGACCATATGCTATTTGCAAATAGTCATGGCGAGATTAAGTCTGTCTCCATAGAAGATAGAACAGAAAAATGGAATTACCAAAGTGGTACTGTATTGATGTCTGAACCCCTGGTAGAAGGTGATGCAGTGTACCAGACCACCGGATATCAGTTGGTAAAATTAGCTGCAGAGACAGGAAAACAACTGGCAAAGTTTAATTTGGAAGAAGGGTCTTCTTTCGCACCAAAGCTCCACGATGGACTATTGTATATACTGACTGAAAAAGGCAGGGTGTATTGTTTGAATCAGGAGCTGGCCATGCAGTGGGAATACAAACCCACATCCGATGAGGGATATGTACATTCTGAATTGTTTATTACCGACAATACCATTTTACTCCCCTTTGATGGTTTATCTGCTCTAGATCCCAAAACGGGCGATATCCAATGGACTATGAAAGATCTGGGAGATATCAAGTCCTTGGATCTATTAGAAAGGAACAAGTATGCTGTATTGGCAAAAGATAGGATTCTGATTCTAGATAGAAGCGGCAAAGTGGCTCAGGAAAAAGCCTGGTCGCCGGATTTAGGTCAACCATTAGCACTTACAGTAGCCAATTCAAACCTATATATGATCACCTATCAGGGAGCACTGTATAAAATGTCTTCGCAATTGGACCAGATCAAGCTGCTCAAATCCGATCTGCAGTTAAATAATGAGCGGGGATTACAGGCCGCTTATTTTCTTAAAGAGTAGAACTCCTCAATCGAGGAGGTACTCCGGGAGCTTGTAGTCATTGCTATCCTTATAGCTTTTTATATACAGTTGCTGACGGACATTATTTTTTACACTATCACTCAATAAGGAAAACATTTCGGTGATGTAACGGGCTTCAGAAAGAGGTTCCTTATAATATAGGTCCTCCGGTTTGGGTTTGATAGGAGGCAGCTGTTCGTTGAGGATCAACTGCGTACCTAGTGACGGGGTTGAGCACCACAGTTTGACAATCCCTTTGTCCGCTACACCCAGTGTAAATACCAAAGGCTCGGAAGAGATTGTGTATTTTTTCCAGGTAGAGTCCATCCTGTTTATCGGCAGTATACTATTATAGAAAAGCGAGTCGGTATAAGAGAAATACTCGATATGTAAGCTATCCGGTATATCTATCCGGTCGTTCTCAAAATACTGGTCAACCTGCCGCCAGGCAAAATAATTGGGATCAGTATCATAAAAGTAACCTAGTTCAGAAGATCTATGGTCTGTAAAATACAGGTTTCGGACATGTATAGGTACAGCAGAGAAAGTTCCTGCTTTATACTTTGTTTTTTGAGCCGATCGACGGACTAAAAAGACCATACTCACGAGCACAGCTACAAGCAATACGATGTATATTTTATTGAGTATATTCATGTCTTAATGTTGGTAGGCGGCTGCAAGGCCGGTAATGTAAACACTAAATGCCAGAAAGAGGCAGAACAAAACAAAAAATATAATCAGTAGAACTGCTGACCAGGATTTTAAAGGGGGCCTGTAATAAGCAACATAGCTCAGCTGTAGCACTGAAACTGCCGCTAGGTAATACATGGGAACAAAGACCTGATCATTCTCTTTAGGAAAGAGGAGTGCAAGTAGGAAAAAAATAAGAATGTATAATACAAACAACAAAAGAGCACTTCGCTGTTTCTCCTTTGTATTATCTTGTTTTAAAATATAGTCTTCCGATACCTTATTCATCGGAATAAAGATAAAACAATACTATTAAAAAAGCGATGCTTGTGCTATTCCTTGTTTTTAATATTTTGCGTGTTGAGGATAAGTGCTGTGAAATTTAAGAGGATAGCTGCTCCCATTAGTGTAAACTTCATGTACGTTTCAGTACTAGTCATACCAACAACCAATAATAGCATTGCTACAGGAACCAACGTCTGGTCTAATTTGAATTTTCTCATGTACTTTAGATTTATATCATAAGGAGACAGCATCAGAGCGACTCTATCTCCTTATGACTAAAGGTACTTAGGAATATTTAAAAAAACAAATTGTCCCTAACTTTTTTTGGATGACTATTTAGCGCCCGGTGGACAGTGTTGCTTTAGGTATCGCGTGTACAGTCTAGCTAAATGTTCCGATGTACCTTCCCCTTCGTTGATCGAATGGCTACGGTTCGGATAGGCCATCATGTCAAAGGTGACCCCATGTTTGATAAGCTCATTGATATATACTTCCGCATTCTGATAGTGCACGTTATCATCACCCGTACCATGAATCAGTAGGAGATTGCCCCGTACATTTTTGGCATAGGTCAGTGCCGATCCTTTTATAAAATCAGCTTCATTTTCCTGAGGCAATCCCATGTATCGTTCCTGATAGATATTATCGTACAAGAGTTGATTCGTCACGGGCGCTACCGAGATCCCCGTTTGGTATATATCCGGATATTGCCCCAATAGATTGAGGGTAGAGGCCCCACCTCCGGACCATCCCCATACAGCCACACGGTCTGTATCTATAAATCCCCACTTGAATACCTCTTTGGCCCCCATAGCCTGGTCCCTGATGTTGATTACCCCTATGTTTTTATAGATGGATTTGCGCCACTCACGTCCCCTAGGAGCAGGAGCGCCACGGTTTTCCAGTGAGATATAAACATAACCATCCTCGGTCATATCGCCGGCATATAGGAAATTCTTACCCGCAAAAAAGTTATCCGTCACCGTTTGCGAAGCAGGCTCACCGTATACATAAAAGACTACGGGGTATTTCTTCTTCGGGTCAAAGTTTTTAGGCTTCACCATCCAGCCATCCAGCGTCACCCCATCCACCGTTGTCACCTGGAAAAACTCCGTTTGTGGTATGGTTTTGTCCGCTTGCATCTCCCGCGTAGGAGGGATGAGCTGCGAATGAGCAGGCAGGGATACTACGGAACCACTACTATAAGCCGTAGTACTATTTTGGGTAAAAATGGCCAGTTTTCCATTAGGTGAGATCGTATAGCTGTTCGTACCTTTCAGTTCAGCCGGTGTAATCCGTTTTGCTTTACCTCCTGCAAAAGACAACTGATAAAGATGCTTTTGAGTTGCGTTGAGCGGAGAGGCGCTGAAATAAATACTTTTGGATAGGGGATCAATACGGTCTATCTGGATCACATCAAAGTTGTCTTTGCTTAACAGCGTCTCCTTACCTTGAAGATCGATCTTATAGATCTGTCTCCATCCTGATTTCTCCGAGAGCCAGATAAAGGCTTTGCCTCCGTCCATCCAGTCCCAGCCACTGGGATCACCGTCATTCCAACGTGCTTTGATATCTATCCAGGCAGGGTCAGTTTCGGTATGTATTGTATGGCTAGTTCCTGTATTGGCATCGCTAAGCATGATTTTACTCTCGTTCTGTTTGCGGTTCAGCTGTTGTAATATCACAGACTTCGCATCCAGCGTCCATTCCATGCGTGGGATATAATGCTGGCTGGGATCACCAGGGATATCCATCAGCTTGTTGGTGCTATTATTTAGGTCATACACCCATATACTGGTAGCTGAAGGCTTGAGTCCTACCTTTGGATACTCCACAGGAATGATAAACGAATACAGGCTATCTGTATTATTGATCATGTAGAAATGGCGTGTATCTTTCGCGTCCTGCTTCCAGTAGGCTATTTTTTTTCCATCAGGAGACCATCTGAAACCGTCCTTCGTGCCAAATTCCTCTTCATAGGCCCAGTCGAAGGTACCATTGATCATACGATCAGTGCCATCCTGCGTTATCTGTTTATAGTGTAGCGTATTGGTATCTTCTATGTAGATATTATGTTTAGAGACATAAGCCACCTGTTTTCCATCGGGCGAGAATTTAGCAAACATCAATGACGATTCCGGCAGTCCCTTGCCCAACTGTGTCAGCGCTTTATTGTTCAGGTTGTACAGCCAATAGTCACCTCTCGTATTTTCGCGCCATACCCGTTTGGTATTTGCAAATAACAAGAGCGTCTTTTTGTCTGGTGACAATTGAAAGCTCTGCACTTCCAGTGGTGAGCGTTGTCCTGTTGGAGTAAGGTCTTTGGCCGCAAGAAATACTTCTCGTTTGTTGGCGTGCAAGAGGTCGACAATGACGATACCATCTTTAGAGAAATCGTAGTATCCATTGCCATCTTCAGTCCATTGCGTCTGCGCTGCCGCCGACGCCAGACAAAAGAGCTGAACTGCGAATAAGGCGAGTAAAATGCGTGTGATCTTATTGTACATGATTGGTTCTATAGTTTTCTATATCTTCTACTGATTTGATTAACTCGGGGCCTAACAGACGGAAACCCTCATTGGTAATTAAGAAATTATCTTCTATCCGTATACCGCCAAAATCACGGTACGACTCCAGCAGGTCATAATTAATGAACTGGGACAGCTTATTTTCCTTCTTCCACATATCGATAAGTTCCGGTATGATGTAGATCCCCGGTTCGACAGTCAGCACGAATCCTGTTTGTAGTTCACGTCCCAGGCGTAGAGATTTAAGACCAAATGTACTCGTATCCTTAGGCTCTTGCTCGGTGTATCCCACATACTGCTCGCCCAGATCTTCCATATCATGTACATCGAGCCCCATCATATGGCCTAATCCACATTGAAAGAATAGCGTGTGTGCATGTGCCTGTACCGCTTCTTCAGGATCTCCCTTCATCAGTCCTACGGCCACAAGACCTTCGACAAGATGTCTTGCCGCAAGCAGATGTACATCCTTAAACTTTATCCCTGGTTTCAGACGCTCTCTCGCAGCCTCAAAAGCTTTTAGTACCACATTATATAAGTCCCGTTGGCGTGCGGTGAAGCGCCCCGAAACCGGGAAAGTCCGGGTGAGATCTGCGGCATAGCCCATAGCCGTCTCCGCACCCGAATCGTTCAGTATCATATCGCCTTCTTTTAGGAAGTTCTGTTGATAGGCATTGTGAAGTATCTCTCCATGTACCGTTACTATCGGTGGATAAGCAAAGTTACAGTTGTGGTCATACGCATAGTGTTGTATGGCAGCGGCCATATGGCGTTCCTGTGTACCGACCTGAGCCGTACGCATTGCCAATAGATGCATTTCTGTAGACACTGCCAATGCTTTTTCGATTTCCGCAATCTCTTGGTTTTCTTTGATCGATCGTTGTGCTACCACGGCTTTGATAAATGGAACAGAGGGGTTTATTTCCTTCGGGCTGACCTGCAATAATTCGCCGAGCAATAGTTTGTTGCTGGATTGATACGGCGGGAGGTAGTGTATAGTCCTACCACTTTTTTTAGCTTGTTGTAAGTATGATGCCAATTGTGCGAAAGGAAGCGTTTCCTGCACCCCACATTTTAAGGATTTATCTTTCAGCGATTCCTGCTGTCCGGTCCATACGATATCATCTATACTCAGCTCATTGCCAAAAATGATCGTTTTATCATTGTCTATATCGATAATGGCAGCTAGATAAGGAGCAGGGATGCCAAAGTAATATAAAAAAGTACTATCCTGACGAAAAGGATAGGTGTTATGCTCGAAATTAATAGGATTCTCAATATTCCCTAAGAAGAGCAGGACGCCACTGGAGATCTGCTTTTGCAGCGCTGATCTTCGGGATTGATAAGTCTGTACTGAAAACATAGTAATACCTAGATTAAGTGTTTGAAATAATAGAGGTAAAGTTTGGAAAAAAAAGTGAGACTTCTAGGGAGGGGTGTGGAGATATACTAATTTGCACTTAGGGTCGTTCATGGACTCCCAAGAGTGCTGGCTTTTCTCCATGGACTTGACGAACGATCCTTTATATATTGTGGACTTTTCCATGAAGTGGACGGGCGACTACTATGGGGGGGGTATCTTTCCATGGATCTGTTCAACTTTCCTTCGTACTTGTAGCCTTTTATCCCGATCGATGCATACCACTCCTATGACTATACCCTCCATCCTTTGTACCTGTTGGTTTTTTCAATGGAAAAGTAGGAGGAGTCTATGGTGTAGATGATATATTACATGGATTGTGTGATTTTTTCCTTGGTCATTTGTTACGATCCTTATGGGGAAAGCAGTGTGTCGATAGGAGAATGGTTGGTTGTCAAAGATGGTGGTATAAGGAAAACCTAAAGGATAAAGTTTAAAACTGGACGTTAATGCTAGGTAAAATACATAAGGGAGGTCATAGATGATATAACCTCCCTTGTGTATTTAGCGCGCTTGTGTATTTAGAATCGGTAGCCTACAGATAGTCCGATGATTCTGTTTTTGGCATCGAGTTCTTTGCTGAGTTTGTTGATACCGTGGTTGTATTTTAGATCGATGGAGAATTGCTTGATATCGGTGCCGATATTGATCAGACCATCGTACGTTATATTATTGAAATTATTGGTATATGCCTTGTTTTTCTTTAACTGATAGTTTAGCTGTGCTCCGATAGCTGTTCTCAACGTGATGTTGTCTGTTTCTATAACGCGATACCCCAGTTGGATAGGTAGGTTCAGCTGATAGAATTTAGGAGCGTATTCCGTATTGTCGATCTTGTAGGCGTATTTGTATAGGGATATTCCAAGATCTACCTGCCCGTAAAGACGTTCTTTGGTACGTACGAATGCGCCTGCCTGAACACCGAACTTCGAATCAGAGCTTTTTACTATACCCGAGCCAAAAGATGGCATATGGTACTGGCCACCGATTTTAACACCAAAATCCACTTCTTGTGCTTTTGTTTCCTGATTAAGACCGAATCCCATTGCCGCCAGAAGCAGGCCATACGTTAATTGTTTTTTCATTGTTATTGATTTAATATATTTTTCTAATCTGTTTATATATATGATGCTCGAACTAAAGTATACCCTTAGCTTTTTTTTATTTTTATTTCCATCGCTTGTGTGACCACAGCCACCAGCTGGGATCCTGCTGTATGCTCTTTTCCAGTTTTCGGGTGTAGGAGGTGGTGATATGCCCGTCGGGACTATCTGTTGCACGCAGGCAGATGGGCTGTAGGTTGGCTTTCCATTTGTGGTTGCCTATGGCCTGTAGCTCGATGTAGGCCACATATGCATCAAGGCGCTTGGCAATACGCTCGGGACCCATAAACATATAGGAAGGCTGCTGTAAAAAATCAATGGCCAGCCCATTGGCTTGCCCCGGAAACTGATCCGCTATAAATAGTGTAATAGAAGGGTGTCCCGTTTGGTCTAGGAGGATTTTGGCAGCCTGCTGGGAGGGAAGTAGGCGTAATCCGTATTGGCCCCGTCTTCTTTGTAGGAAGCGGTCTACCCAACGGTTTTTTTGAGGTTTGTACAGCGACTGTATGGGGAGTCCTAGCTGTAGTGGCAGTTTGCCCAGTATCTCCCAATTGCCATAATGGCCAAGCAGTAGAATGATCTGGCGATCCGCACGGTATTGCTGGTGCAGTGTACGGTACAGATCGGCCGAAAGGATGAGCTCTGGACGGCTAGGGAGTAATAGCTCTACCATCAGACGGCACATATTGCGGTAGAACCGTTGATGTTGCAGCGATAGCTCCTTGTAATCCGACAGTGGAAAGGAGCGCGCGAGATTCTGGGTGACGACTGCGCTACGGTAGCGCAGTATCTTACCAATCAGAAATCCTCCAAAATTATATATCCTGTTCATAAGTGCCTTAGTTTTCGCTAAACTCATGTACCATACGGATCAATAGTGCCAGAAGGTAGGTCACCATACCGAAGAGGAGTACAAGGATCGTGATAAAGAAGAGTAGTAGCATAAGATTACTTTTTATAGTTTTGACAATTAATAGCAGCTATACCCTTACTTTTATTTTGAAAAAAGTGCGGGAAGATGATGGGAATGAAAGAACGGATAAAAAAAAGTAAAAAATAATAAGGGGGTAAGCGCTATAGACTGTCTTAGCTATGTAAGTTGTAGTAAATGACTAATTAAATTGAATGTATGTCTTTGCAGAAAGAAACAAAGTTTGAGCAGGTATTCCGGGAGCATTTTAAGGCTTTGCATGGCTATGCCTACAAAATTCTAGAAGACTCGGATGCTGCGGAAGAAGCTGTGCAGCAGGTTTTTTTACGGTTTTGGGAAAGGGACTGGGAAAATACCATCCATACTTCCGTCAAATCGTATCTCTATAAATCGGTTTATTACGAATGTCTGAATGTCTTGAAAAGGGGTCAGTTGAAGCAGCGCTACGAGGCTTATCAACAGCGGAGCGGAGGGTTGGATACGCATATCGACGGTACAGATACCGAGCTGAAGAAGCAATTGCATGTCGCACTGGCAAAATTGCCGGAAAAAAGCAGAGCGGTGTTCGAGATGAGCCGCTTTCAGGAGCTGAAATACCATGAGATAGCCAAAGTGCTCGAGTTATCGCTGAAGACTGTCGAAGGACATATGACGAAAGCGCTGCGGCACTTGAGGGTTCATCTGGCGGATTATTTAAATGTTGTTGTCTTTTTGTTAATCAATGGATTATGAATAAGGAAGAATTGATAAAATATATAAGTGGTGATTTGAATGCGGAGCAGCAGGTTGTGGTAGAAGCGTGGATTAGGGAGAGCGCCGAAAACGAAAAGGAATATACGGATATGAAAAAGATATGGGAGTGGAGCGGTGCTTCGGATCAAAGTCCGGAGGTGGACGTGGATCGCGCCTGGGCCGATTTTATAAAGCTCCGGGACGAACAGCCTACTAAGGTGCTGGTATTAACGGAGGAGAAGCGTTCCAGAGGCTGGAGGCCATGGATGGTGGCGGCAGCGATAGTGATGCTATTGATGTCTTCGGTAGCTGTTCTGAGATGGACATTGTCTACTGATCTATCCCTGGATTCGAACGATAGGCTGCAACAGGCAGGACTGCCGGACGGTAGTACGGTGTACCTTAATAAGAAGACGGTATTGGATTATAAAAAAGGTTGGCTGACCAAAGAGCGTACCGTGGTACTTAGCAAAGGTGAGGCGTTTTTTGATGTCAAGCGGGATACGACGCAGCCTTTTGTTATTCAGAGTGGGAATAGCACGATTACGGTGCTGGGTACAAGTTTTCATGTGCGCAGAGCGGATGGTGAGACGGAGGTCATTGTCTCTTCGGGATCGGTACGGGTGGATCATGCCGGCAATAGCGTACGCCTGAAGCCCAATGATAGGGTGCTGATCCAAGATACGGCACGTACGAAAGTGAAAGTGGATACGGTGGAAGATCAGCTCTACAAGTATTACATCCATCAGCAGTTTATTTTTGAGAATACACCACTGAGCCGTGTATTTGAGGTGCTGGGCAAGGCGTTCGACCAAAAGTTTGTTGTGGTGGATGATAAGACCAAAGTGCTGCGCTATACAGCATCATTCGAGCGGCAGACATTGAACGAGATGCTGGACGTGATATTGAAAACTTTTGAATTGAAAATTGAGAAAAAAGGTAATGTATATTATATTAAAGGATAACCCGGTTATGTTCCAGTTTATTAAAAGCTTTAGGTTGATTGTTTACTTTATAAATAGAGCTAAGTTTTTTGTAGCATTGTCTATTTTTATTCTGGCACAGGCAGATGCATTTTCACAGGCAAAACTAGCGCAGGTGGTCAAGATGCCTGCTTATGGAAAGACTTCTGTAGGACAGCTCTTGGAGCAGCTACAGCAGGACAAGGGGCTGTTATTTTCTTACAATAGCCAATTGATTGACTTAGATAGCGTGGTCCAGGCGAATGCGCATAATGGGGTGTTGATTGATTACTTGGAGCGCTGTCTCGGTTCACGGTATTCCTTTAAGGAGACGGCTTCGCATATTATTATCAGCCGCTCGGATTGGCGGATGGTGGTCGAGCAGGTGGATATCGATCTGAAGCAGCATAATAAAACCATGATCTCGGGATATGTGCGTGATCTGCGTAGCAATAAGCCTTTGTCTTTTGCGAGTGTATATGATAAAGGGACTTATCTGAATGCAACGTTGACGAATAAGGATGGATTTTTTGAACTAGACGTCAAAAAGCCGGACAGTAAGGTGATCATCGGGCTTAATAAGGAAAACTATAGGGATACGACATTGATTCTTTTGTTGCCGATTGATGTGTCTAAAGACAGCAAAACGAAGAAAGTGGGCTATTATGTACTGGTGGATTCGAACCGTAATATCTACAAGACTTTCTTGGGTGCGGCATTCAGTAGTGCATCGCAGCGCATACAGAGTGCTAATCTGGGTGGGTTCTTTATCTATAGCCCGTACCAGATGTCGTTGACGCCGGGATTGAGTACGCACGGTTTCTTTAATTCGCAGATTGTGAACAAGGTGTCTATCAATATATTGGGTGGATATACAGCCGGTGTGGATGGTGTGGAATTTGCCGGGGGCTTCAACCTTAATCAATACAAGGTAAGGGGTGTACAGATGGCCGGAGGGGTGAATGTAGTCGGCGGTGATGTGTCAGGTGTGCAGATCGCTGGAGTCGGCAATGTGGTGTTGCGTAATGTGAAGGGGGTACAGATGGCCGGTGGCTGGAATAAAGTGGATACAGCCCGTGGGCTACAGCTCGCTGGAGTGATCAATATGGCGAAAGAGGTGAAGGGCGGACAGCTGGCCGGTGGAGTCAATTATGCAAAGGATACCGTACAGTACCAATTGGCCGGGGTAATGAATAGCGGAGGTGTAGTGAAGGGGATACAGATGGCGGGAGGGATTAATATTGCGACGGAGACCGCGGGAAACCAGGTGGCAGGGGTTATCAATATAGCCAAGAAGGTCAAAGGTGTACAGGTCGCTGGTTTAATCAATATTGCAGATAGTAGTGATTACCCTATTGCGCTTTTTAACTGGATAAAGAATGGAAGGAGGCAGCTAGGGCTGGTTGCCGATGAGAGTGGCTTTATAGGTGTGAACTTTAGATCGGGAGGCCGGGTTATGTACAGTATCTTGGGGATGGGTACCTATCTGGATCATGATGCTTATAAATATGGGGTGGAAGTAGGATTGGGGGCTAATCTGCTGGAACGCCACAGATTTGCCCTATCGGCCGAACTGACGCAACGAATGCATATGGACAAGGATATGGGATGGAAGGATGCTTCGCGCAGTTCGCTGCAATTGATACCATCGCTGTTATTGTCTTCACACTTCCGTGCTTATGTCGCGCCATCTCTCAATTATTCGCAGGCTGCGGAGGTTGCCGACCAAGATGGGAAACCGCTTTGGAAGCTGTGGAAAGCGGATGCGAAAAGTAATACATTCCATGGTGGACTGACCGTTGGTCTGGTCTATCAGTTTTAATGTTAATAAATCCTAATCATTTGGTATTGATTAAATTATATTCGTATATTATCCGTTGAGAAATAAACCCTGTACTAGCAGGTTTATACGAATTAATAAGACTATACGCTGGTAGCTAGTGCTGGCGTATAGTCATTCAATATCCAATTATATGATAAACTCTCCAGGGCTTCTTTTTAGGGAAGCTATTGAAAAGGAAAAACCTTTGCAGGTGGTCGGCGCTATCAATGCCAACCATGCCCTGCTGGCCAAACAGGCCGGATTTCAAGCTATTTATTTATCGGGAGGTGGCGTTGCTGCCGGTTCATTGGGGATACCCGATCTGGGTATTACCAACTTACAGGATGTTCTTATTGATGTAGACCGTATTACGAATGTATGCGACCTACCGCTTATGGTGGATATTGATACGGGGTTTGGCCCATCGGCATTCAATGTGGCTCGTACGATCAAGTCGCTGATAAAAGCAGGGGCCGCCGCCGTACATATGGAGGATCAGGTCGGAGCCAAGCGCTGTGGGCACCGCCCGGGTAAGGAGCTGGTATCGGCTACCGAGATGTGTGATCGTATCAAGGCGGCTGTAGATGCAAAAACGGATGCTCATTTTGTGATCGGTGCCCGTACTGATGCTATCGCTTCGGAAGGGGTAGACAGGGCGATAGAGCGTGCACTGGCTTATAAGGAGGCTGGAGCTGATTTTATCTTTGCCGAGGCGGTACTCGATCTGGCGGATTATCGGTCTTTCGCATCAGCAACAGGGCTACCGATACTGGCCAATATCACAGAATTTGGGCAGACACCGTTATTTACTGTCGAACAGTTGCGTGAGGCAGGTGTTTCGATTGTTCTGTACCCGCTATCGGCATTCCGGGCGGCGAATAAAGCGGCAACGCAGGTCTATGAACATATCCGTAAAGATGGAGGACAGCAGGCCGTACTCCAGGATATGCAGACACGCGAAGAGTTGTACCGCAGTATAGACTATTATGCATATGAAAACCGATTAGATAACCTTTTCAAAACTAAATACGATGAACGAGACTAACGAACAAGGATTTAAACCGAAGAAAAGTGTCGCACTATCGGGCGTGGCGGCAGGAAATACGGCCCTGAGTACCGTGGGGAAGACAGGTAATGATCTGCACTATAGGGGATATGATATCTTGGAACTCGCGGATGGGGCTACTTTTGAGGAGGTGGCCTACCTGTTGATCTACGGTACACTGCCCACACAGGCACAGCTTAATGCGTACCAGACCCAACTACTCAGTCAGCGCGGATTGCCTATTGCGATACAAAAGGTACTAAAGCAGTTGCCTACGACATCGCATCCGATGGATGTATTGCGTACTTACGTTTCGGTATTCGGGAGTCTACAGCCGGAAAAGGATAGTCATCCGCTGGCAGGAGCCCGTGATATCGCTAATCGGTTGATGTCTTCGATGGGATCGGCATTGCTGTATTGGCACCATTTCAGTCAAAACGGACGTGAGATCGCTGTAGAGACCGATGATGCGACATTGGGAGGACATTTCTTGCGTCTACTACATGGTGCAGTACCGCCGGATTCTTGGGTGCGTGCTATGCAGATATCACTCAATCTCTACGCCGAGCACGAGTTTAATGCCTCGACATTCACCGCCCGCGTGATCGCAGGTACGGGGTCGGATATGTATTCTTGTATAGCAGGGGCAATAGGCGCGTTACGGGGACCTAAGCATGGAGGCGCCAATGAGGTAGCCTATGAAATACAGACCCGATATGCGAATCCGGATGAGGCGGAAGCAGATATACGGCAGCGGTTAGCCAATAAGGAGGTGATCATCGGGTTTGGGCACCCGGTGTATACGATTTCGGATCCTCGCAATGAGGTTATCAAACGTGTCGCGCGTGAGCTATCGGAAGAAGCAGGGGATATGAACCTGTACTATATTGCCGAACGATTGGAAAAGGTGATGTGGGAAGAGAAGCGTATGTTCCCTAACCTGGACTGGTACTCGGCAGTATCCTACCACCTGATGGGCATACCTACGGAGATGTTTACACCTTTATTTGTACTGTCGCGCATTACGGGCTGGTCGGCTCATGTATTCGAACAACGGCAGGATGGCAAGATTATACGGCCTAGTGCAAATTATGTAGGTCCGGAGAATAGAGCTTTTGTTCCTTTAAATCAACGTTAATTCCTGTTCTCACGTTTTAACTCTTTAAAATTCTAACTCTTTAACATTTTCACTTTTTAACTTTTACTTTTTAAATTTTAATATGTCTTCTATACTATCGAATGAAAGACCTCAACCTGATCAGGTGTTGGTGGATATTGCGGATTATGTGCTGGATTATAATATAACAAGTACGGTCGCCAAAAGGACTGCTTTTTACTGTTTTCTGGATACGCTGGGATGCGGCTTTGAAGCATTGACTTATCCGGCCTGTACGAAGCTCATGGGACCTGTGGTCGAAGGGACGATGGTACCAAACGGTGCCAAGGTACCAGGTACGAATTATCAGTTGGATCCTATACAGGCAGCATTCAATATCGGTGCAATGATCCGTTGGCTGGATTTTAATGATACCTGGCTAGCAGCCGAATGGGGGCATCCATCGGATAATCTAGGAGGGATCCTTGCCGCTGCGGATTGGATAAGCCGTACGAATGTGGCAAAGGGGAAAGCTGCGCTTAAGACGGATGTTGTTCTGGATGCGATGATTATGGCGCATGAGATCCAGGGTGTCCTGGCATTGGAAAATGCCTTTAATAGGGTTGGGCTGGATCACGTGCTATTGGTCAAGGTGGCCTCGACAGCAGTAGTCGGTAAGCTATTGGGACTGGATCGTGAAGAGTTGATCAATGCGGTGTCCTTGGCATTTGTGGATGGGCAGGCACTGCGTACCTACAGACATGCTCCGAATACCGGAAGCCGCAAGTCCTGGGCAGCAGGGGATGCAACCTCGCGCGCAGTACGTTTGGCATTGATTGCCAAAACAGGGGAGATGGGGTATCCTTCGGTGTTATCTGCACCTATATGGGGTTTTTACGATGTGTCATTTAAAGGGCAGGAGTTTAAATTTCAACGGTCATATGGCTCTTATGTAATGGAAAATGTGCTGTTCAAAATTTCATTTCCGGCCGAGTTCCATGCGCAGACAGCGGTGGAATGTGCTATGCAGTTGCATGCGCAATTGGAGTCTTATGGACGGTCGGCAGCTGATATAGCGCGTATCACTATCCGTACACATGAGGCGGCTATCCGTATCATTGATAAAAAAGGACCATTGCATAATCCGGCAGATCGGGATCACTGTATACAGTATATGGTCGCTGTGCCTTTGTTGTTCGGCAGACTTACGGCCGAGGATTACGAAGATGCAGTGGCACTGGATCCGCGCATAGACGAGTTAAGGGATAAAATGGTCTGTGTGGAAGATCCACAGTTTACAAAAGACTACCATGATCCAGAGAAACGTGCTATCGCCAACGGGATTACGGTGGAGATGAAAGACGGAACGGTATTGCCTGAAGTGATTGTAGAATATCCGATAGGGCACCCTAGACGCAGAGAGGAAGGGATACCTAAACTTATCGAAAAGTATAAACGTAATCTAGCTCGGATCTTTTCCGAGAAGCAACAGCAGCAGATCTGCGAGTCAACCTTGGATTATGATACATTCATCGCTATGGATGTCAATGATATGGTCGATCTGATGATGAAGTAATGTCATTTACTGCAGACCTGAGGAACGATGATAATAGTCGTCATTGCGAATGAAATGAAGCAATCTCCTTGTAGTAAGGGATTGCTTCGCTTCATGTTATTTCGCTATCAATGACGGATTACGGTGAGCTCGCAAGCTCGGTTTGGAAACTATCTCGTTATCCCGAAATCGGGACAAGTAATCGACCGAAGTGGAGATATCTAGAAACTATATATTAACCCTATACAGTTGATAGACCCGTTCGATTCCGCTCCGCTACACTCAGGGTGACGTTACTTTTACTGTTATCAGGCACCTGTACAATCCGGATGAAAAACCGGTACAGGCTCGTTAACTTCATAACTAGATAACACGTTAACTAGATAACTCCATTAACCTTTCTCCCGTAAAGAATCCGGAATCTCCCACTGTTCACCTTTGTCGGCAAATTGCTCACATTCCTGAACGAACTGAGGCAAGCCTACCTGATCGATATGCTGGAATACACCGCCAGTATGAGGGGGATACCCGATACCTAGTATAGAGCCTGTGTCCCCATCGCTTGTACTGTCCAGAATGCCTTCTTCTAGGCAGCGGTAACTGTCTAGCGCCATTACGTGCAAGAGTCTTTTCGCTATTGTTCCCCCATCGACAAGGGGAGCAGACGTCGGCAATGTCGGGTCTTTCCATAGGGTTTTTGAGTCTCCGTAGTTATAAAAGCCCTTACCTGTTTTGCGCCCCGATCGGCCTTGAGCAATCAATGTTTCTAAATAGCGGTATGCTCGCCGTTGGCTGTTACTCAGTGATGGGAGTTGGTCATAGACATGCAGCATCAGCGGAAGGGAGATCTCATCCAACACCGCGAGTGGGCTGGCTCCGAATCCCGCCTGACGGGCTTCTGCCTCAATCATTTCGGCAGGTATACCCTCCAGTAGCATGCTGATGGCTTCAAGCAGGTAGTTGAAAAAAACGCGTGAGGTATAAAAACCGGGACCATCGTTGACGGTGATTACCGTTTTGCCCAATATATGGGCTAATTGTGTAGCCTTTTCTACCGTTTGTGGACTTGTTTCCTTGCCTCGGATGATCTCTACGAGTTTCATCCGGTCTACAGGTGAGAAGAAGTGCATGCCTATAAAGTTTGTCGGATCTTGACTTGATTCGGCTAGCTCACTGATCAGAAGGGATGTGGTGTTGGAAGCAAAAAAGGCTCCGGGCCGAAGACCGGACTGCGATGCTTCAATCACAGTCTTTTTCAGGTCCATATCTTCGAACACAGCCTCAACGATCATATCCAGATCGTGGAATGTATCGTAATCGGCCACGGGGTGGATATTTGCTAAGAGTGGTGCCATTTGCTCGGCTTGCATTTTTCCGAGTTCGATGAGCTTTAGGCAGACACGTTCGGAATAGGATTTGCCCTTCTGTGCCTGCTCGATGGTTACATCTTTGAGCAATACCTGGATACCGGCCTTTGCCGCTTCGAAGGCAATTCCGGCGCCCATCATACCAGCACCAATAATACCTATACGGGAAAAATTAAATGGAGTGTGTGACATAGTGTTATGTATTGGTCTTGGGTTGATACTGGATGTCATCAATGGCTATCTTAGCAATGATTTCGAGCATGATCTCGGATGTGCCACCGATGATGGTCCCTACGCGTACATCGCGGTACAGTCGGGCTATCTTATAATCTTCGGTAAAGCCATAGCCACCGAATAGCTGTAAACACTGACTGACGACTCTGACAGCGAGTTCACTGGCCTGTAATTTGGCAATGGAACATTCTTTAACAGCATATTCACCCTGTTGCTGTAGGTCGCAGCAATGCTGTATAAATGCTTTGGTTGTCGTGATATCGGCTACCATCTGAGCGACACGGTGACGTAGGGCCTGAAACTCCTGTAGCTTTCTACCAAAGGCTTCGCGTTGTCGCATATAGTCCAGGGTGTAGTCCAGAGCAGATTCTGCGGTAGCTAAACTGTGTATGGCGGCGGTGAGGCGTTCTAACTGTAGTCCGCCCATTAGATATTTGAAGCCGGCGTCTTCCTCTCCGATGAGATGGGAGACCGGTACTTTGACCTGGTCAAAGCCGAGCTCGGCAGTATCAGAGGCCAGCCAACCCATTTTTGTAATCTTGGTAGCCGTTACTCCAGGGCTGTTGCGGTCGATAAGGAGCAGGCTGATTCCCTTGTGTCCTTTTTCGGGACTTGTTTTTACAGCGGTAATAAAGAAATCGCCATAATAACCATTGGTGATAAAGGTTTTTGAACCGTTGACTAGATAATAGTCTCCTTCCCGACGTGCTGTTGTTTTGATGTGTTGGACATCCGATCCCGCTCCAGGTTCGGTGATAGCTACGGCACTGATGAGATCGCCGCTCAATACCGGACGTAGGTATTTTTGTTTCAGTTCTTCGGATGCATGTTTCAATAGGTAGGGAGCCGACATGTATTGGATGACTAGGGCGGATATGGTAAATCCACCCGAAAAGCAATAAGACAGCTCTTCGCAGAGTATCATGGAAAAATAGAAGTCTAGGTCGAGCCCGCCATATTCTTCGGGATAGTTGAGCGCCATAAAGCCCATATCGCCCATTTTCTTCCAGATCTCGCGATCTATCTGTCCTTGCTGTTCCCAACGATCGACGTGAGGAAGGATTTCTTTACGTATGAATGTACGTAGTGTCTCTCGGAATGTTTCGTGTTCTGCTGTCAATAGTGATGCCCGCATATACGTTTAAGTTTACTGGTTATAACCTCCCGATGGTGTTTTGTTAATAATTCGGGATAATTGCTAATTTAGCCAAAAAGGTTTTGTATTTCCTATTTATTTTGATATTTAATACTAAATTTGTTGCTTATCACAATGGAGCGCTTCGTTTGCACACTGTGAGTGTTGGGGCAATCCCAATTATAAACTTTTAAATAATCATATATAGGGTTTTACGTTATGTCAAGAAGAGTATTTATCGTTGCCGCACAGCGAACTGCCATAGGTGGTTTTGGGGGTGGATTGTCCGGTCTGTTGGCCACAGATCTGGGTGCTAAAGTCGTCGAACACATTTTAAAAGATATTCAGGTGGACGCCAATGAGGTGGATGAATTGTTGATGGGAAACGTTATACAGGCGAATCTAGGTCAGGCTCCGGCAAGGCAGGTTGCGAAAAAAGGTGGACTGCCTGATCATGTGCCAGCAACGACCATTAATAAGGTCTGCGCGAGTGGCATGAAAGCAGTAGCATTGGCGGTACAGGCCATTCGATTGGGAGATGCCGATACGGTACTGGCCGGAGGGATGGAGAGTATGAGTCAGGCGCCATACTATGCGACATCAACAAGGTGGGGAGCCAAGTTTGGCGATCAGACACTGGTGGATGGACTTCAGAAAGACGGTCTCTCTGATGCGTACAGTCAGGATGCGATGGGGGTGTTTGCAGAGTTGTGTGCGGATAAATATTCGATAACACGGGAGGCGCAGGATGCCTATGCTATTTCTTCATACCAGCGCAGTAAGGAGGCTTGGGAAGCGGGTAAGTTTAAAAAGGAAGTTGTCCCGGTGACGATACAAGGACGTAAGGGGGATGTGACGGTAGGACAGGACGAGGAGTTTGGCCAGGTGAATTATGATAAGATTCCTTCGCTGAGACCTGCTTTTAAAAAGGACGGGACGGTTACAGCAGCAAATGCATCGACAATCAGTGACGGTGCTGCGGTGTTGCTTTTGATGAGTGAAGAGAAGATGCAGGCTTTGGGACTGAAGCCACTGGTGGAGGTGATTGCCTGTGCGGATGCAGAACAGGCACCGGAGTGGTTTACGACTACGCCGAGTGTAGCAACGGAGAAGGTGCTGA
Source organism: Sphingobacterium tabacisoli (assembly GCF_017908035.1). Lineage (GTDB taxonomy): Bacteria > Bacteroidota > Bacteroidia > Sphingobacteriales > Sphingobacteriaceae > Sphingobacterium > Sphingobacterium tabacisoli. The sequence goes on from NZ_JAEQMU010000001.1 coordinate 323,026, forward strand.
AAAAGGCTGGATTGACAATTGCTGATATTGATTTCTTCGAGCTCAACGAGGCTTTTTCGGTTGTAGCTTTAGCTAATGCGCAGCTATTGGGTATTGATCTCAACAAGGTAAATATATACGGCGGAGCGGTATCTTTAGGACATCCGCTGGGGTGCTCGGGTGCTCGTATTCTCGTGACGCTGAGCAGCGTGCTGGAGCAGGAGCAGGGGACCTATGGTATAGCTGCGATCTGTAATGGTGGTGGTGGAGCTTCGGCCATGATTCTGAAGCGCGTATAATTAACCAAGAGGCTGTCTAAAAAGCTTGAATTTCTTGTCTTTGCGAGGAAGTATGACGAAGCAATCTGTGTTTTAAGTAAGTTAGATTGCCACACCATCGTTCCTCTGGTTCGCAATGACGACGATTTGTTGCTTTTTAGACAGCTCCTTGCTTTGTTCTGCTTCTTAATCGTTACCAAGTTGTCTTGTTGTAGGCTGCGTCCCAAAACTTAAATTCCATCCGGGAGGCAGTTACGTAGGCGTCCAACATTTGCTTACGAATAGCGTCTGTAGTACGCTCGGCAGCAGCATTGACATAACCTAATGCTTTTTGTACACCTATACCAAATTCAGGTCCACTGTAGGTATTGATCCAGTTTTTGTAGGGATTGTCTGCACGGGTCTGTGTGCTGATGATATAATCACCGACTTCTTTGTAAATGACAAAGCAGGGCAGTACCGCTGCCAATGCGACCTCTAGAGGATCAAAGGCTGCGGTGCTTTTTAGAAAATGTACATAATGGTGGCATACGGGTTCGAGATCTGCTGTTACGCTATCTTTAGGAATGCCAAATTGTGTAAAATAGCTTTCGTGGAGCGCTCGCTCCACTATCAGTGCATTCTTGCCGAAATCGAAAAAATCCAATGCCTGATCGTTGTCCGTGCATTTGCTGCCCATGTAAGCAAGTACACGGCCATAGTGCTCGAGATAGCGGGCATCCTGTTGCATGTAAAACTGAAACTTAGCTAATGGTAGTGTGCCGTTTTTGAGCTCGTGTATAAAAGGCATGTCCAATATTTCCTGATATAAGGGCTGTATGGTTTGCCAAGCTTGATTAGTCCATGTCATATGTTATGAGTTTCTGAGGGTTATGAAAATGATTGAGGGGTCCGCTGCCGTGACCTATAGCGAGGTGCTGGCTGCCCTGTATGGCTTTGTTGACATAGTCAAGCGCATTGCTGACGGCGGTCGGAAGGTCCTCGCCAAGTGCTAGATAGCTCGCTATGGCCGAAGACAGGGTGCAGCCCGAACCATGGGTATTGCGTGTTTCTATTTTTGTGGTGTCAAATTGGATGTCCTGATCTGCACGGAGGAGTATGGAGGAAAGGTCATTGCCCGGAAGATGTCCTCCTTTGACAAGCACAGCCTGACAGCCCATCTGAAGGAGCTTTGCTCCGGCCGTACGCATCTTTGCCAGGCTGTCTACAGGTTCGTTGATCAGGACAGCAACTTCGTCCAGATTGGGCGTGATCAATGTGGCTAGTGGAAATAACCGATCAATACAGGCCTGTATGGTGTCTGCTTGGATCAGGCGGTGTCCACTGGTGGATACCATTACCGGGTCAAAGATAATCGGTCCTCTGTAGTCTTTTAGAAAATCTGCGATAAGTTCTACCAGAGCGGTGCTGTGTACCATACCGATTTTGATAGCAGTAGGATATATATCTTCAAATATGGTCTCGAGTTGATCTTTTATCGCTTGGGTAGGTATCTCGTAGATGCTTTTGACGCCCTGCGTATTCTGTACGGGTAGGGCTGTGAGTACATTCATGGCGTAGCAGCCTAATGCGGAGATGGTTTTGGTATCTGCCTGTATGCCTGCACCACCACTGCCGTCAAAGCCGGCAATGGAGAGTACGGAGGCTACGGTGTATTTCTTTGTTTCCATTACAATAGCTAGTTTTTGATTTTTTGCTTTAAGGCGAATGCGGCCTCTCTGGGATTGTCACTGTGGCATATAGCGGATACGACGGCCATACTGGAGGCTCCGGCCTGGTGTGCCTGGGCAATGTTGGATTCGTTGATATGGCCAATGGCGATCAGTGGTAATGGTGTCAGAGTCTTCAGCTGCCTGATGCCGGAGATACCCCATTCGGTAATCGTGTCTTTTTTTGTATCTGTACGGAACACGGGGCTCACCCCTAGATGATGTACATACTTGATCTCGGGAGAATCCAACTGTGAGAGGGATTCTATAGACCATCCAATGCGAAATTTGGTTCCGTATCGGGCTACAATCTCACTGGGAGGGGTATCTTGCTGTCCGACATGTATGCCCCAAGCATCCACGGCAGCGGCTATATCAACAGCATCGTTGATAACCAGGGGTACTTGGTATCGATCTGTTATTTCCTTTAGCGCCTTTGCTTTTTTAATAAACTCCCGATAATCTGCATTTTTTTCGCGTAGTTGTATAATATCAACACCACCAAGGATGGCCTCCTCAGCAACCTGAAGCCAAGGTAGGTGTATGCAGTCCTGTTCGGAGAGGACCAGATACAGGGGGTACGGAAAGTTAATCTCTTCGGACATAGCGCTGTATACTAAGTTCGCGTTGTAAGGTGGGGGTATCCAGGTTGTAAAGGGCGTCTAACAAATGCATTTGTAAGCTTCCGGGACCTTTAGCGGTTCGTGCGGCCAGCTCGCCCGTCAGGCTTAGTACAGCGACTCCAGCAATAGTTTCCTCGACGGTGTTGTTGCGGAGACCCAAAAAGGCTCCGATGAGCGCCGAGGAGGTACATCCCAGTCCTGTAACTTTTGTCATCATGATATGGCCATTGTGGACTTCGATGATTTCGTTGGCAGAGACGATATAATCAATCTCTCCAGAGACACATATGATGGCATTGTAGCTGTTCTGAAGCTTAATAGCGGCTTGGAGGGCGGTGGAACTGTGGGCAGTACTGTCTACGCCTTTTGTGGTAGCCTGGCTGAAGCCGGCTAGAGCCAGTATTTCGGAAGCATTGCCCCGGATGACGGTCGGTCGTAGGTTCAAGAGCCGTTGGAGTGCATCATTACGGAGTGCGGAGATACCAGCACCGACGGGGTCGAGGACCCAAGGGCATCCTATGGTTGTGGCATGGGATGCAGCTTGATACATGGATTCGATCCACGATGCGCTAAGTGTGCCTATATTGATCACTAAAGACTTGGATATTTCCACTACGTTTTTGACCTCGGCAGGACTGTGTGCCATGACCGGAGATGCGCCCAATGCCAGTAAGGCATTGGCGGTGTTGTTCATCACTACCAGATTGGTGATGTTGTGTACCAGAGGATTGAGCTCTCTTAGTTCCTCTAGTTGTTTAATGATAGAATGTGCCATGTGTAAGCCTGATTTAAAAAGATATATGTTTTTAAAGGCTTTAAGGAATCATTGGCAGCAATATAATATATTGTGCCTTTTGGATAGGTTCTTGCTTTTCCCTACGACGGTACCAACCGTGTCAGGTTCAAAGGGTCTATCTCAGTCCATAACAATGGACACCCCTAAAGCCAAAGTAAAGATAGCCTTTTTTAGGAGGAGTCAGTACTTATCTCTGTCATATTGGAGTCAGTTCGCTGGCGGGATGATATCAGAAATCACTGGAAGCAGGGAGGGAGGAAGCTAACGGAAATTGTTATTTTTGTAGCTATATGATGTACTGGAGAATAGTTTTATTGCTGCTGGTTGCGTGTTGTACTAAGGTGAGCGCACAGGAAATAGATGCCGCTAGGTTGATCGGTGTATGGAAATTGGAGCGGTCGGGCTTTGTCGAGGAGGGAACGGAGGTGATTAAGGATTTTGATGCTTGCCGTCTGTCTCGGAATTTTGTGTTTAGATCGGATAATACGGTGGACTATACTTACTATGAGGGAAATCTGGATACCTGTTATGTAGCGGAGGTGGAGACGTATCAGTGGAAGTTGGAAAGGGATACACTGGTGCTCGAGTCGCGGGGATATTTTGGATACTATCTCTTGCAGATGGAGGAGAAGGGGAACCTAAGAATGGAGGCTGTCAAAGAGGAAAGCACAGCAACGGGGGATGAAATGCTAGATAAAATGTTGAATACGGTACATTTTGATGTGTATCGCAAACAATCAAAACCTGTAAACTGTGCGGACTGCCGGGTGGTTTTGAAATTATAACGTAAGGTAAAATAGATATGAAGAGACTGTTTTTTTGTTTGGCCCTGATGTGTACATTAGGGCTTGTGAAAGCGCAAAAGTTGGAGGTTAAGATCGTGCAGGATGGAGCAATGGTGTTATCTAAGGATGACGTGTATATGCTCTCTCCAAAGACATTTTCCTTGGAGATCAAGTCTGCCGGAGTAGAGGGCTTTTTGGTAGGGGTGACGACAGACGAGTATATTTATAAGTCTGCATTGGGTGAAGCCGACCTGGAGGTGATGTGGTTTGAGGAGACGGGGATGGCTGAGTCTTTGTTTAATGCCGATAAGGAGGTGTTTGTCAACAATGAAGCGCCAAGCTATTGGTATTTTACTTCAACAAAAGATCATCGCTTTGATGTAGGGGCTAAAGGAAATGATAAATTGTGGAAGGCTACCCGGACGGTCAATAGCTTCTATTATATGGATACGGAAAAAACGGTAGATGTCCGAAATATGAAACAACCGGTGTATTTGTTCTTTTATACTCCGACTTATGATGAGTCCTATAATCTATTGGACAAAACCTGTGTTTTTAAAGCACAGTTGTTATGGAAATAAGTTTTACTCTGGGACGATGATTGGGGATAAGTTGCTAGGCTTAGCCCCATAGTTCTGTATCATCTTGTGATTGACCTGTTCTCCTATAGGACAAAGGTTGTTCAGATCGATTTTAAGGGATTTACTGTCAATTACATATACTCTTTTCTGTTCAGAAGCTGTTTCTCCATAAATGGTTATTTTGAGAAGGGCTTTTATTTTTTTTGCCATACTACAATTGTTTTGGTGCTGTGCGGCAAATATCATAAATATCTATTTAAGAGGACGAGTAGAAGACGAGTAGAAGACGAGTAGAAGACGGGTAGAAGACGGGTAGTGCTCGGGTAGTCTAGACTATTTGTCCAGCAATTGTCCCTTTGTGGTCTAGGGTGTTAAGCAGTTTTATCATAAGTTAATATTGTATTTTAATACAAAAGGCCTACCTTTGAGGCCCAAACGATTAACTTTTTGCTTGTTTGTCATCCATTAGATTGACATCATGACAATATTTATCTTGTAATGAAGCTATATACTTATTTTTTTGCAGTTTTTCTTGGAATGATCTATATGGGAACGGTCTATTCCAAAGACTTTGATCCTGTTGTTTTTGCAAAAGAAATTGGTGATTTGAATGATAAGCAGGAATTTGAAAAAGTGATCTTAAAGCTAGAGCATATCCTGAATGATAAGGGAGCTACTGCTTATGCACGGTATAATGCCTACTTACAAAAAGCATTGACCTATAAAAGACTCTATAACTATACGGGGGCATTAAGAAATCTAGATCTGGCTGTTGCGGAACCTGTACCTGATAGTCTGAGGGAGGAGGTTGCTTTTAGAGTGCAGATCGAGCGTCTATTTGTTTATTTTGACCTGCAGGAGCACAAAGAGTTTGAAGCGATCTTTAAATCGATAGACAAAAATAAGTTGAGTCTGCTCCCTGCTGAAACACAGTCTTTTTTTATTTGTACACTCGGTGTCCTCGCCATGCGGAATAAGGATTATGCCGCTGCGGATAAAGAGCTGAATCGTGCTATCGAAATCCAAAAGGCTGATAATCCGAAAAATCTCCCCAGCATATACCGTATTAAAGTTAGGCTGTTTCAGGAGATGGGTAATCACGACGCCGCGTTGAAAGCTTACGAGGATGGAATGTCCTATGCAAATCAATACGATATGGCAATCTATAAGATAATTATGGATGAAACCATAACCCGGTATTATGAACATATCAAGGATTATGAGAATGCCTTGTATTCACAAAAACGGGTCAGTGTAGCGCGGACTAATTATAATGCGAATAACCAGGTCGGTAAATTGAACTTGATCGAAAATAGTCTCCTAAAAGAACATAAGGATTTAGAAATAAAGAGTGAACGTTATTTTAAGTACTATCTGATAAGCTTTACGTTTGTTTTACTGCTGTTGCTATTGGTATTATACCTTCTGTATAGGGTTAATAGGCAGAAGCGTATTCTGGTGGAAGAAGATAACGAACGTATGCGCACCACATTGCAGCAAATAGCATCAGAAAGTGAAACACTGGAAAAGGCTAAACTTGAGCTTAAAGATTTTTCGTTTACATCCCGACAACAGGAGATTATCGATTTAGTCAATCAGGGTAAGACCAATAAAGAAATTGGGGTGATTTTGTTTATTTCAGAGAATACCGTAAAATACCACTTGAAAGCGATCTACGAGATATTGGGTATCGATCGACGATCCGCGTTGAAAACAAGCTTTTCGTCGATCCCCAAAGTAGATTAGTTATTCTGTTAAGCACGAACTAAGCCATACTCGATGGCTAGTTTTATGGCTGAGCTTAAGTTGGAGGTCTTGAATTTTTCGATGAGGTTTTTGCGGTGACTCTCTACCGTGTGTGGGCTGATAAATAACTTTTCAGCAATTTGAGCAGTAGTAAGTCCCATAGCGGCTTCAACTAATATTTCTTTCTCTCTGCGGGTGAGTTTTGGAACGCTGCTGAGTCCATCTTTCGCTTTCTTGTCGATTATTGTCTTGGTCTGTGAACAGGTAAAACGATTGCCATAGAGCACAGTCTTGATCCCTGTTAAAATCTCTTCTACTCCGGCATTTTTTTGGATATAGCCGAGGGCGCCTTCCTGAAAGGCTGTATTGATAACAGCATACTCGTTGTGCACGCTCAGTATAATGATCTGCATTGTAGGATATTGGCTACGGAGTGGCTTGATGAGGTCTATTCCATTGCTGTCCGAAAGATTAATATCGAGTAAAAGTACGTCTATGGGGTGGTGCTGTAAACCGTCTTTTAGGGCTGTAGCGCTTTCGTAACAGCCCATAATCTGTAGGTCTGTATCTTGGGATAAAATGTTTTTTAAACCCTCTAGTAATAAGGGGTGATCATCGGTGATTGCGATTTTAATCATGTGTAGTCTTTTTAGGAAAATAAAACTCGATACTGGTACCCAGTTCTACGCTTGATTGAATATGCAAATTGCCATTTAAAAAGCGTATTCTAGAGTTGATGTTGTGCAAGCCTGCACTATTGTTGTTTTTTAATTTATCTATTTCAAACCCTCTGCCGTCGTCTTCTACGGTAATGCTGTAGCGTTCTTCCTCTTCCACTAGCTGTATAATAATTTGATGTGGAGAGGCGTGCTTGATCGCATTGTTGACCAATTCCTGGATGATTCTATAGGTAATCAGTTCCTGTTCCTTGGTCATGGGGAAGGTATAGTGTAGGAATTGTACATCGATTTCGATGTTGTCATTGGACATGCGGGAAGCATAATCTGCTAAAGCTTCTTCTAGGCCATAGTTCTGTAGCAGGTCTGGCATTAGATTGTGGGCCACCCGTCGTAACTCATCCACAGCTATATCAAGTTGGTCGATTGATTTGGAAAGTTGGTTTTTTACGGTAGGGTCGGACTGCTCAGTAATATGGGATAGATGCAGTTTTGTGCCAGAAAGGAGACCACCTAGACCATCGTGTAAATCTCGGGCCAGGCGTCCGCGCTCTTGTTCCTGTCCGTCGAGCATAGCTGTTAAAGTGGAGATGTTGGATCTTTGCTTTTCCTTCTCTAGCTCAAGATTATGCAGTTTTTCGCGTTGCTTCATATGACGGGTGCGTTGCCTGTATGCATACAGCAATACAAGTAGTAACAAAAAGGAAGCAATCATGAGGACCGTGTAAAAACGGTTTATGTTTTCGCGATAGGAGAGTTCCTTGCGATAGTTTTGTGCTTCATTGGCTCTTGTCTCACTTTCTAACTTGGAGAGACGGAGGGCCTGCCGCTGTTGGTCCCCCTCCATACGGGAAAGCTCTAAACGTTTGAGGTTATTCTCGTCGCGTAGCTTTAGATTTTCTAGTTCTTGTCGCTGCTGTAGGTCAAGGACTTGCATTAATTGTAGTTTCTGCTCCTTCTTCTGGGTCTCTAATTGAAGATTTTGGAGCTCCTGCATTTGTTTTTCTTTCTCATACTGGGCCTCAAGACGTCTGCTCAGGCCAAGCTTTTCTTTGTTATAGATGCTTTGGAAAGTTTCTAGGTAGAGCTTGTAGTAACGTAGGGATTCTTTATAGTCTTTGTCCCGCTCACAAATGTCACTCAGATTTTCATATATACTCAGCAAGATGTGTTGATCAGCAAGAGGATCATTACCAATCTCTTCTAACGAGGATAGGAGAAAGGCTCTGGCTTTATGAAAATCACCGTCTTGTTTAGCGAGTTCGGCCTGTATACCATAAGACGAAGCAATATGGTTTCGTTGCTCCGAAGCCTGCCCTTGTGATTGTGCTAGTTGTGCGTAATATCGGACCCTCTCCTTGTATGTGTTGGGATAGAAATGTAGATAGAGATTGGCGAGGTTGTTGGCGACAAAAGATAGATTGGATACAGTAGCGAAAGACTGTTTGTTTTTGTCGTATAGATCTATTGCTTTGAGATAATATTTCTCGGCCAGATCCCGGTGTTTTTCTTGGTGCGGATTTTGGGTAAACTGTTGCTCGTGCATATATCCCATGGACATATAGGCTTCAAAGATAGCCGAAAGATCTTTTTGCTTAAGGGCAAGCTGAAGTGTCAAGGTTCCGTACTTTTCCTGTAGTTCATACTCATTCCAATTGGCGTATATAGAGGTCAGCTCCTTATAAACGGAAGATTTTCTAGAATCTAAAGATGCGGAAGGAGGGGCTTTGTCAAAAAATTGTGTAGCCTGTAAGAAGTTACGTACGGCCTCCGCTTCTTTATTGTTTCTTGTGGCGAGCCAGCCTTCACCATATTTTACATAACCTTTTGCCTCTGAATCGTTAGTTTTTGTCGCAAAAAGTCTGGCCTTTTCAATATTTGTTTCCGAGGTGGTGATGCGTTCTAAAATACGATTATTAATAGCGAGGACGGTGTAGAGATAGGCCGCGTATTTTCCTTCAGGGAGCTTCGAGGCCTGTTTAATATTTTCTTCCAGAATAGCGATTGCTTTGTCCTGTTGGTTGTTAAACAAGAGTGCCTGGGCATATTTTCCTGTTAATTGGAAACGTGGTATGCTGGCTACTTTTGTCTTATCATAATCTGTTTTTAGTTGTTGTAATAAATCTTGGGCGTGACTGCTGTGCGGACATAAGAAGAGGAATGTCATGCTAAAAATGCATATAACGTAATGGAGGATATGTCTTATCACTTTTTCTTTCATGCCAAATAGCATTGACTTCTTCAAATCAGTAAACGAATATAAGTTTTCTATTGGAAATAAAACAGCACCGCTGTAGTGGTAGGGTGTGGATAACCGCGGCGTAGAAATAGACTCTTCCGCTAATTACCTAGCGGAAGAGTGCTGTTTATTTAGTTTTGTGCTACATCGATACGTTGACCTTTCGTATTGATGTAATATATGTCTTCTGTTTCTTCATCTTCTGCTACGGCAGCCATGTCGTCAGAAAAGGTATTTGCGAATGTAAATTTAAAAGGAATGACTGTTTTTCCATTTTCATCAATATAGCCATATTTACCATCTTTTTGTGCTAAGATGATATTACAATCCAACGATAGTGAAAGAAAGTCAAAACCACCTACTACTTTTTTCTTCTGCGCTATACTGTTTAAAACATATTTTTCATCTTCTATGGTAGTGAAATTGTGTTTGTTGTATTCAAAGATGACATCATATTGGGCCGGAACTACTATTTTCTGATTTTGATCGATCAAACCACTTTTGTCATTTAGAGTGATTGTTGCATATCCTTGATTGAAGAATGAGATCATGTCATACTTTGCTGGAACATAGATTTTTCCATCCTTGTGGAGTAAACCGTATTTTTCGGTTTGGCCGAATAGGTATTGCTGTGTGCCCTCATCATAGCTGAGGTAGTCATATTTGCACGGAACCAATAGTTTGCCATCTTTGTCTATGGCGCCATATTTCTCCTTGTCGTCGATAACGACGGACACATTATCCTCCGTAAATGCACTTATATAGGTGTACAATGGTTGTGTGATTGCATTACCTTCTCCGTCTCTCATCCCGTATAATACACCGTCTTCATCAGCGTACACGAAGCGGTCTTCGGTAAGCTGCTCATTCATACCATTCATGCCTTCGTCCTCCATTTCTGTATAATTGTCCGGTATTTCGAATAGGCTGTTGTCTACATTTTCGGATACAACTTTGGTGGCTGTGAAAGCGTAGTCACCCAGTTTCAATGATAGAACGGCTCCTTTGAGTTGCTTGAAGAAGGAAAATTCGCCCCAGTAAAGGTTAGGGATGTCTTCGGTATACCAGATTTCGATAGTGGTATTTTCGTCTTCTCCTGTGCCATAGTCAACTTTGACGGTAGCTAGTTTGCAGTTGTAGCCGGCAATTTTTTTCTGTTTACCTGCAACCAGTTCTACTGGTAAAATGTACTCTTCCTCATCGTCTTGTAAGCCGTCTGCGATAATTACATACTCTTCAGAATCAGGTAGCAATGCGAAAGCTGAATTTTCATCTTTGTTTCCAACATATATGATACTTCCCATCATTGCATTGTCAACTCTGAAGTGACTTTTATTGACCCATGCTTTGATAAGCGATTCGTTGTTTTCTGTAGTGGAACTTGCATCAGTTATGACGCGATAATCAATCCGAAATGATTTTTGGGATTGTGCCCAGATACTTGTACATAGTAGAAGTACCATAAAAAGGGTTAATGTGAATTTTTTCATCTTTCTGTTAAATTACGAGGCAAATATGCTAATAGTTTCGTCTTTTTTCTATCCCCGATAACAGGTAATTTTTATTTATCGGTATTTTTTGTTGAATGTATACAATAATGAATACTTACTTTTGTAGTATGAATAAGATTGAAGAGATTAATGCCTACATTCATGAGGAAAGGGAGCAGCTTTTGACCCATCCTTTGTATTCCAAAATTAAAGGTATAGCAGATTTGCGATTGTTTACAGAGACGCACGTCTATGCTGTTTGGGATTTTATGTCACTGTTGAAGAGTCTGCAACGTCGCTTGACCTGTGTACGGGTGCCGTGGATTGCGTCGGATTATCCAAATACGAGATATCTTATTAATGAGATCGTGCTGGCGGAAGAATCGGATGAGTATATCGATGGTAGCAGGTTGAGTCACTATGAAATGTATCTGGATGCAATGCGGTCTATGGGGGCAGATACGGGTGCTATTGAGCAGTTTGTTTCTATAATCAAGGACGGTGTGAAGGTGGAAGATGCTATTCGTAAAATGGATATAGATGTACGTATCAAGGAGTTCCTATTATACACTTTTGATGTTATTTTTAATGGAGGTGATCATGAGGTCGCTGCGGCATTCACCTTTGGTCGTGAAGACTTGATACCGGGAATGTTCAATGCAATATTAAAAGAAATACAGCTCCAGTTTCCGGATACGGATTTGCAGAAGTTTATATATTATTTTGAGCGTCATATTGAGTTGGATGGGGATGAACACGGGCCATTGGCTATGCAGATGATATTGGAACTTGGTGGTACAGACGACTCTAGGTGGGATGCAATAAAAGCGGTGTCAAAAGAGGCGTTGAGGAAAAGAATCGCCTTATGGGACGCGATATACGATGCAATTGATAAGGCATAATACAGTAATGAAAAAAGGTTTTCAAACGGGGAGAATGAAAACCTTTTGTAACCAATTATAAACCTAAATTATGATAGTACAAATATAGGTGTAATATGTACACTAACAAAATGTTTTGTGCTGTTTTTTTTATCATGACATGATGTTGACATTTTTAATTTTATGAGGACGATTTTGATTTTGTTGTTTTTTCTGTTTAATCAGGCGCTATCTTTTGGACAGACGAGTCGTTTATTGTTTAAAACGACATTTGGTGAGGTTAAGGTGGTGCTGTATGATTTTACGCCTAAACATAGGGAGTTAATTTTGACAGCCATAAAAGAAGGAACCTATGCCTCATCATTTTTCAATAGGATAATATACGATTTTGTAGTGCAAGGGGGCGAACATGACATCGATATCGAGAAGCGGGAGTCTGCGGATCCATTAGGGGTAAAGCCTCGTCTGAACCCGGAGTTTGATGAACGGGCTTTTCATAAAGTAGGAGCGTTGGGGGCAGGACGGGATGGAAATCCAATGAAAGCGTCGTTTTTGAATCAGCTTTATTTTGTGGTGGGAAAATCGGTCTCTGCTGAAGAACTGGACAAGTTAGAGCTTAAGAAGGGAATAAAATATACGGCAGGGCAGAGAGAGTACTATTTGAAGTATGGCGGGCAACCTAGGCTGGACGGTGATTATACTGTTTTTGGCGAAGTGTGTGAAGGATTGGATGTGCTGTTGAAAATCAGCAAAGTAAAAACGGATAGCCTAGACTATCCAATCGAGCCAATCAAATTTACACTTACTGTTCTTGAATAAAATTTTATTTTTTTTCAAATTATCCGCTCAAAGCGACATCTAAGGTCATCATGATGACAAAACCCGCAATGAATCCCAGCGTGGCCATGTCTGAACTTTTGTTCTGCTGAGCTTCAGGGATAACTTCTTCGACGACAACGAATATCATGGCTCCTGCTGCAAAAGCCAATGCGTAGGGGAGAATAGGGGTAAACGCAGCAACAGCTATAGCTCCGACTACTCCGGCAATTGGTTCTACTATCGCTGAAAGCTGTCCGTAGAAAAAGCTCTTTCTAGCACTCATTCCCATTCTTCTCAGTGGCATGGCAACAGCAATTCCTTCCGGAAAATTCTGTAATCCTATACCTATGGCCAATGCGATTGCGCCACCTATGCTGGCCTCTGGTATACCGGCAGCTACACCGCCGAATAATACACCAACAGCCAAACCCTCCGGAATATTGTGTAGTGTAATAGCTAACACGAGCAAGGTGGTTTTTTGCCAAGGTGTCTTTATCCCTTCTACCTGTTTGAAGTTGACATGAAGGTGGGGAAGTATTTTGTCTAGTGCAAAGAGAAAACCTGCTCCACCAAGAAAGCCCAATACGGCAGGGAGTACTTTCTGGAAACCTTCGCCCTCGCTCATATCAATAGCTGGTATGAGTAAACTCCAGATACTGGCTGCGACCATGACGCCGCCTGTAAAGCCGAGCATGCTGTCCATAAATCTTTTGTAGGTGTCTTTGGTGAAGAATACAAGAGATGCACCTAGGGCGGTCACAAGCCAGGTAAACATAGTAGCATAAAAAGCGGCCCATACTGGGTCCGTATGTTCTAAAAAAGAAATGATGGAATCAAACATGCAAGCTTATTAATGATAGATTCATTTGTTCCACAAAAATAGGGAGTTAGACTATAGGAATAAAGTTTTTCTCAATAAACATCTTAGTATGGTCTAATATTTTGTAGATTTGTGTATGAACTCAGCTGTAGAGGAAAATTATCTTAAGGCTCTATTTATGTTGTCGGGCACAAAAGGAGAGGCTACTGTCAACGAGGTTAGTCGTTTTTTAGATATAAAAATGCCTACTGTAAACAGTATGATGAAGCGGCTCTCTGAAAAAGGGTTGGTGATTCATGAGAATTATAAGCCACTTAGGTTGACAGAAAAAGGACGCTTAGAAGCTGCTTTGGTAGTGAGAAAGCATCGATTGACCGAAATGTACCTTGTAGAGAAGATGGGATTTGGATGGGAAGAGGTACATCATATCGCAGAGCAGATAGAGCATATCCATGCTCCGGAGTTTTTTAATAAAATGGATGCACTTCTAGGTTATCCAACAGTTGACCCGCATGGTTCTCCCATACCAAGCAAAGAAGGGGATGTCGTCGTAAATCCATACTTCAAATTGAGCGATTGTATCGTCGGCGAACAAGTCGAGTTGATGGCGGTTGGTCAATCTTCAGCATCGCTATTGAAGTACTTAAATACACGAGAACTTGCTCTAGGGGTGATTATTCGTATCGACGAGATAGAATCTTTTGATCGCAGTATGCATGTGAGTTATGCTGGACGTACTTCGGTTGTGCTTACATCTTTGGTATGTGATAGTCTTCTCGTTCGTAAGCAGGATAAATAAAGTTTTCTTACTTTTGGACTTTTAAAAGTCGAATTCTATGTCTGATCAAACATCGCTATCTCGGTTTTCGAGTTACGAAAGGACTGTTATTTTTTTATTGGCTATTACCCAGTTTACGGTGGTTCTTGACTTTATGGTTATGTCTCCTTTGGGAGATATGCTAGTGAAGTCTATGGATATTAACGCCTCTTCGTTTGGGAATATTGTATCAGCTTACGCTTACAGTGCTGGTATATCAGGTTTATTGACCGCAGGATTTGCAGATCGCTTTGACCGAAAGAAATTACTTGTGTTTTTCTATATTGGTTTTGTAGTCGGAACGGCTTTTTGCGGTTTAGCGGATAGTTATGCAACGATTGTGGCAGCTCGTATTATTACGGGCTTGTTTGGAGGAGTAATAGGATCAATCTCTATGGCGATATTGACAGATGTATTTCCTATGGAAAAACGTGGCCGGGTCATGGGCTTTGTGCAAATGGGATTTGGGGCCAGTCAGGTATTGGGAATACCTATTGGTCTATATGTCGCCAACCACCAAGGATGGGAGGCTCCCTTTATTTATATAGCGGGATTTTCTGTGCTGATATTGATCGGGATCGTCTTGCTTCTAAAGCCTGTGAACGCTCATTTAATGAATAATACAAGCGATCGGAATGTACTTTCGCATCTGCTCACCACACTTAGACGCAGCGCCTATCAGCGTGGGTTTTTGACGACCTCATTGCTGTCGTTGGGTGGTTTTATGATGATGCCTTATGGAACTATCTTTGCTGTTAATAACCTTGATGTTCATGAAGATCAACTTCCAATTCTTTTTATGGTTTCGGGCTTGGTTTCGCTTTTGTTTATGCCGATGATCGGCCGACTGAGTGATAGGTTTGATAAGCTGAAGCTATTTGGTGTTGGTAGTATATGGCTTATCATATTCTGCTTGATCTATACTAATTTAAACGGTGTACCTTTTTGGTTGGTATTGGTATTGAATACAGGAATCATGCTGGGCGTACTGTGTCGTATGGTACCGTCTATGGCTTTGATTTCTGCTGTACCGGATGATAGTGATCGTGGTGCGTATATGAGTATTCAAGCCTCCTTGCAACAGATCGCAGGAGGGATTGCCGCGACGATAGCGGGGCTTATAGTTTATCAGAAAACTTCTACATCAGCATTGGAGCATTATGATATTGTGGGGTACGTTGTTGCAGTATGTGTGCTGTTGACTTTGGTTCTGATGTATTACATTAACCGCTATGTGCGTGCCAAAAATAAAGTGACTGCTGGTCACTAGCATATTCTGAGGGATGAGCTCTGTAGACGTTTGGTAGGGAGACGTGGATGTTGATTATTCACTTTTTCGCAGCGCGGGGGAGGTAAAGTGGCTTTTTAACACTAAAATAACAATAGCCCTTAGCTTTATCCATTTATAATGGATATGTTTGCCGGATTTAGCCGATTAATACGTCTTGTATTAAGAGGTGGATTGTAAAAGCGAACAAAATAGCGTCATGATAGCGGACATTGAAGATAAAGAGGTGGGTGACCTCTATAAAACGGGGATTATCCAACAAACGGCTTATTGGTCTAAGGTTAAAAAGCTCCAAGGCCTGCAGTCAAAGGCTTTTAATTTTAAAACTAAGGTGTCGGATTTGTATACCGATACGGATGATATGAGTTATTTTGTAGGTGACCTTCTGGTTATCTTACAGGCTGTGGATGAGGATCATTGTATCGCATACGTGCCCTACGGACCCGAAGTGGAACCGTCTGAAGAAAATCAGGGATATTTCCTAGAACAATTGTCCGAAAGTCTACGTTCTCAATTGCCAATCAATTGTATTATGATTCGATATGACTTGTCCTGGGAATCTCATTGGGCAAAAGACGATGATTGTTATGATTTGCATGGTAACTGGTTAGGGGTTCCTGAGCGTAGGATTCAGGAGATGCGCCTTAATTTTAATACGGAGCACTGGAATCTGCATAAGTCAAATACCGATATTCTGCCTTCAAATACGATTTTTATGGATCTGAAACGAGACGACGATATGTTGCTGGGGAGGATGAAATCGAAAACTCGTTATAATATAAATCTCGCAGCACGGAAAGGGGTGCGTATTCGCTCGTTGGGACTGGAGAGCTTAGAAGTGTGGTATGACCTGTATAGGCAGACGGCCGAACGTAATAATTTTTTTCTGCACGATATTAATAATTTTAAAATCATTCTTTCGGCTCGTGCTAATGATACGCTTTCGCCAGCAGAGGTGTATTTGTTGGTCGCAGAAGTGGAGGATAAGCCCTTGGCAGCAATGTTTTTAGTGGTTTCTGCCAACCGGGGAACTTATCTCTACGGAGCGTCGGCTACTGAAAACCGGAATTATATGGCTACATATGCATTGCAATGGCGGGCGATGCAGATCGCTCGAGAAAAAGGTTGTACGGAGTATGATTTTTTTGGTGTTGCGCCTCAGGCAGACCCCTCACACCCTATGTATGGGCTATATCGGTTCAAGTCTGGTTTTGGAGGTGATATCTATCATCGATTGGGTTGCTGGGATTATCCTTTAGATAAACAGAAGTATCAGTATTATATTTCGATGGAGTTTAAAAACCAAAGCTACCACCTTAGTTGATTTTAAAACATTCAATGTAGACAGTAGTCTACATACTTCATATAAAACAGAAGGTGTCTAAAAAGCTTGAGTTTCTCGTCTTTGCGAGGAAGTATGACGAAGCAATCTTTGTTTTAAGTAAGTTAGATTGCCACACCATCGTTCCTCAGGTTCGCAATGACGACGATTTGTTGCTTTTTAGACAGCCTCTCTTGTATATATCCGTTTGGAGATTTTACTAAAATAGGAAGCTATTGCTTAAGACTGTATGAAATTTGACCAGTCACTATTTTCTTGATAGTCCATTAATGGGTCGGCTTGTGCGCCAGCAGACCATTGTCCTGCCAGCATGCTTAGGTCCATTTGTATATGCTGACGTGTTATTTCTGTCATTTCATTACTGAAACCAAGATGGTTAGACTGTATCACGAACTGAAAACAAACTACACGTGCAATCATTCTACCTAACGTAACCATCTGGCGTTGCTTAGGCTGATCAGGTAGGTTAAAGTTTAGTGTCGAACCAAATACTTCGGCAGCATGTTTGGTAAGGTCATAACTCTTAAGGTATTCTAAGAGATTGTTAACCTTGGTTTTGCGCATCACACGGGCTATAGAATCAGCTACTTGTGAATAGAGCATTTCGTTGGATCCTTCGAAAATCTGGAAAGGTCTACTATCGACTACACTACGGCCTGCAATATGATCTAGACGATATCCGTTGGCACCGGCCAATTGTAGCGCAATCTGTGCAGATTCTTGCATAAGATCCGTTACTAATGCTTTGACGCTATTTGCATCGACTGCATTTCCAAATAAATCTGCTGCTATAGAACTCATGCCACTACTGTATGAACACATCGCGGAACATATCGTAAATGCAGCTTGAATACGAGAAAGTTGAAATTTGACAGCATCTATTTCACTCAACGGCTGTCCTGAAACACGTCTCGTATTGCAATGAAGTAGAGATTCATCTAATAATCGTTTTATGAACCCCATACCCATTCCTGGGAACTGTAACCTGCTACGGTGTAAGGTGTCCAACATCAATTTAATACCAGTGCTCTCGGCAATTAGTTTTTGCGTAGCAGGTACTTTGATGTCAATATCATTCAATCCATAAGGGATAGCATATAGGCCTAAGTTGTTGAATTTCTTTTGGACGATAATTTTTTGTTCTTCGATCGAGTTGTCTGTCACGAAGAAATCAATATCTCTTGCTAGTTCGCCATTGGCTACTGTTTTTCTTGCGGTAACTAACCAGAAATCGGCAGCTCCGGTCAAACCTTGCCAATGCTTTTGTCCTTTGATACTATAAGTGTCGCCTTGGAGCTCATGGGCTGTACGCATATTGAGTGCGTCGCTACCGTAGCCTGGTTCGGTAATCATTAATCCCCCCATGGCTTTGTCTTTCAAAAAACGGTTGAATACACCAGGATGTAAAGTAGGATCAGCATATTTGGCAAAAGGCTCAAGGAATAAAGCGATATTGATACCAAACATGAGCGAGAGCGACAGTGACTCATAAGAAGCCGCGGATAATACGCCTAAGCATTCTTTGACATGTATACCTCTGCCTCCATGTTCTTCAGGGATAGCTACCGATAAAGGATTCATTGCCATGATCTCACTGAGGAATGTGGGTGGTAAACCTCTAGACAAGCTCATTGAATTGTAGTCGTATTCTGTATTGAACAAGCTAGCCAACCGCTCCCTGAAGGATGCTATATATACATTGAAATCTTGATGTACACCGGTTTGCTCTAAAAGATTAAGCATAACAAACGTTTTTTAATTGAAAATATGAAGGATAAACAGAGGTTAGCGTCTAGCACAAAATCAAACATGTTTCTTTGTGTGATTTTAAGGCATGAACACTTAATCTACTCGTGTGATGTCCCTTTGATACAAAAGTAGGTATTTTACAAGGATGTATATATCGAATCCTGTATTAATGCTAGGACAAATCGTGCATTTGGTTGTTTTTCTATTTTGCGCTATTACGATATTCTGTAGGCGATAGTCCTACTAGTTTTTTAAAAATACGAGAGAAATAGGATGGGTCAGAAAAGTCTAGCTCGTAACAGATGTCAGAAATACTTTTATTGGATTCAAAGAGAAGGAGTTGACTGTGCATAATGCATATCTCAAGGATTACTTCTTTTGATGACTGATTGAATACAGAGAATACACATCGATTTAGGTAATTGGTCGATACGGCTAGCTTATCTGCGTAAAAACCAATATGTTTGTGTTTTTTAAAGTTTTTGTGCACCAAGCGTTTGAACATCATTGCTATTTCTTGTCTTCTGCTGAGTAGCTTATCCGAAGAAGACAGTTTTATAACTTTTAAAAGGATAGATTTTAATAGGCTGTTATTTAGCTCGGTGTAAGAGTCTTCTGCATAAAGCTCTTTGTAAAGTAATTTGCAAAGCTGGTGGATGCCAATGCTGTCTTCGCGAGTAAGGTCGATAAGGGGGGAGATGCTGAAGATGTTTAGGATTTCCTGTGCCCTGAATATAGATGTCATGGCGGCCTCGTTGATCAATATACAATGCCCTCTGACTGATTTGTCTGCGTTTTTTACAGCTGAAATATTTCCATAACTACTGATAAGAATAGCTGGGGCCTGTACACTATATTCTTTAGGGCCAATTTGATAGGTGAAATAGCCTTCGGTAAGATGGATCACCAAATTGTAAGCTAAAAATATGGGAGGGGTAGGGAATTTTATAAAAGGGGCAATTTCGCTAAGCTGGAATACCTTAACCGGGAATTGCTTGTATTTTAAGTGTTCTAGACTGCCGACCATGAATCGGTCTACAAACTCATCAGCATTTACCTTCTTTTCCATTGTTTTATCGCTCCTGTATAATCTATCAACTCAGTAGCTAAAGCTAAAAAATCTTTCTGACATCTAGCTATTTGATCTAGTATTATATGAAGCAGTGGTTTCATTTGATTTTTGTAGGGTGTAGCGGTTGTTAAAAAAAAGAGGTTAATTTGTAGCTATAAAGATGTGATTGATGGATTATTTTAAGAATTTGGCGACTTTGTTGGAGCTGGAGTTGGCGCATGACAGAGCTGCGCATGAGCTGGTATTGGCATCGCGTACACTGACTGAGCGTAAGGAATTGGGAGTGACATGGTACCCTATACAAATCTCCGATAGTGAGCTGGGGAGGGGAGACTATCTAACAGTTACATTCCATAAGACCAATGATCTTGAAAATGGTCACCGATTTCGTTTTGGCATGCCTATCAGTTTGTTTTCGAATTATGCTCCTCAAGAAGATAGAATTCAGGGTACTATTGCTTTTGTGAATCAAAACTTGATGAAGGTGTCTTTTCGAACGGAGGAACTTCCGGATTGGAGCCGAAAAGGAAAGTTAGGTTTGGACCTTTTGTTTGATGAAAATTCGTATCGTGAGATGAAGTCGGCTCTGCAGGAGGCTGAGCGTGGAATTGAAGACCCACAGAAAGGTAAACTAACCCGGAAGTTATTGGGGCTGGAACCTATAGCTCTAGCTGATGGACGAGATGATTTCGATGATGTTGGACTCAATATAAGCCAAAATGACGCCGTCAGGCGTATTCTGGGGAAGGGTGATCTGGCTATTTTACATGGTCCGCCGGGTACAGGTAAAACGACTACGCTGATCAAAGCAATAGCTGCAGGTATAAAACGTTCGGGCGGACAGGTATTGATTGTTGCTCCAAGTAATACGGCGGTGGATGTTTTAGCTGAACGATTGGATCAATTGGGACTGAACGTCTTAAGGATAGGGAATCCGGTAAAGGTATCTGCACATTTGTTGGCATTGACTGTGGATGAGAAAGCGAGTAAGCATGCTGGTTATAAAGAGGTAAAGGGCTTGGAAAAGCAAGCTCGTGCCTACACGGATATGGCACGTAAGTATAAGCGTAATTTTGGACGTTCGGAATATGAGCAGCGTAAAGCACTATTGAATGAAGCACGCAAAATAAGAAAGGACATCGACCGGATCCAAGATTATGTAATAGAAGATATATTGTGTAAAGCGCAAGTTATCGCGGCTACTCTGGTTGGTGCAAATCATCCTCATATCCGTGATAAACGATTTGAAACGGTGGTCATAGACGAAGCTGCTCAGGGGCTTGAGCCTGCTTGTTGGATTCCTATTCTCAAGGCAGACCGGTTGTTATTGGCGGGTGATCATTGTCAATTGCCCCCTACGATAAAGTCGGAGGAAAGGGAGAGTAAGGAACTCTTTAATACGTTGTTTGAAAAATTGGTTAAGAGATATCCTGATTCAGTTTCCTTTTTGGATACCCAATATAGAATGAATAGTCAGATAATGACATATTCTTCGGTAATGATGTACGATGGGAGACTGAAGGCTGCGCCAGCAACTGCAGAATGGAGGTTGGTAGATGACACTGAGCCTATTGTTTTTATTGATACCGCAGGGGCTGGTTTTGAGGAAAAGGAAGAAGAGGGAGCGTTGTCCAATAAAGAGGAAGCAGATTTTTTAGTAAACCATCTTAGTGCGTTGATAGCTCAATTGGAGGGAGGACATCATGGAGAGAAATTGCCTACAGTTGGGGTTATTACTCCTTATCGGGGACAAGCGAACCGATTGAAAGGATTATTATCTGATATTGGGGGATTACCGTATGTTGATCTGCAGGTCAGCACGGTAGACGGTTTTCAGGGCCAGGAGAAAGATATCATTTATATCAGCCTAGTGCGTAGTAATACAGGTGGGAATATCGGATTTCTATCGGATGTAAGGCGTATCAACGTAGCTTTGACGCGTGCTAAGAAAAAGCTCGTGGTGATAGGGGATAGTAGTACTATCGGGCAGCATGCTTTTTATAAGGGATTTTTAGACTATGTGGAATCGGTGAATGGATACCATAGTGTATGGGAATGGAATAACGTATAATACAGGGAAATTGGTCTAGACTATCGAATTTCTAGATGATTTTCTATTATTTTTGGAGAGGGAGCGTTGGATACTATAGGAGTTTCAGGAGATCTCTGGTCTGCATTGTTCCCTTCGTTAGGATAGCTCGGTAGGCCCACGGTGAATATTGAGCCTTTATTGGGAGTGCTTTGTATATGTACGATACCGTGGTTGCGTTCGATAAGGTCTTTGCATAAAATTAAACCTAGGCCTGCCCCTGGCTCATCTTCTGTGCCAAGAGACTTGCGCTGTATCTCATTAAAGAGGAGTGCAGATTTAGAAGGATTTATTCCTATGCCTTGATCTTTAATATGGATAAATGTAAAGTCTTTGTCGGTCGAGGTGAAAATGTGTATCTCGCCTGTGACGTAACTGAATTTGATTGCATTACTTATGAAATTACGTAAAATGATGGTCAAATGGTCTTTATTCACCAATATGTGTTCATCTTCGGGAATGCTGATTTTGAAGTTTAACTGTTTTACTAGTATCTGTTCTTCAAATGTAGCCAAAATGTCGTTTACTATAGGTGTGATCATTAACGGGACGGGAGCATTAGCAATCCCGCGTAAGCTACTGCTACCCCATTGAAGAAGGTCATCGAGGACTAGGTTCTGTTGTACTATCCGTAGTCTTAATTGACGAATAAAGTCTGGAGATATGCTATTGTTGAGTACCTGTTGTTCTAGTGCTACAACCATTGTCTCTAAGGTAGCAAATGGGCTCTTTATATCATGGGCAATAATCGAAAAAACTTTTTCTTTGTCCTTGTTTATTGACTGTAGGCTGAGACGTTGATTTTCTATTTTTTTCATGTTGCTGTAGATGATCTGTAGAAACAAATTCACAGAAACTACAATAAAGATAATCGAACAGATGATATTGTATAGTACGCGCGCTACAGGCACCGGCTGTTCAAAGGTGTTTATATTTGGAGAGATGTAAATAAATACCATGGCTATAGTAACTGCTAATGCAAAAAGTAGGTGTATACGACGATCGTCATAAAGTAAAGTGGAAGAGATCAGGATGCATAGTAGAAAATATTCAGCTCCATTCTGGTAGAGTATGGCCCCTGCAAAAAAGAAAATAAAATTGCTCGATAATAACATCAATTTAGCCAGGTTGTGCTTACGGCGATATTGAAGTATGAGGACAACAAGGTCGCATAATCCGTTTGAAAAATTGATCAAGGCTAGAATAGGACGTTGTTCGGACAGATTGGTGATAGAAAAAAATATTGCAGGGAGAATACATAATATTGCAATCATATTGACCATATGGGCTCTCTTGGAATCCATATAAGACATAGACGTGTCGGTGCCGATATGTGTTAGTATTTCCCAATAATTTCGGATACGTTTCATAGGTCTGTTGTTCAACTCACTCTGGTAAAGATAAAAAAGTAATTACATTTTTTACTTTTTCTACTTGGGAGGTGTCTAGTTTTCAGATAATTAGTTAAATATTGGCAAAAACATAATGTGTGCTATTAATTTTTCTAATTTAGAGTACCTGTTTTCTCAAAGATAAGCAGCAAATAGGAAATTAGTAAAGAAAATATAATTTAAAAATTGTATCTATTATGAAGAATTCAGTAGAGCAGGATGAACGAATAGCAAAGATGACATTTGCATCAGTATATCCGCATTATATAATAAAAATAGAGAAAAAGGGACGGACACGTGAGGAATTACAGGAAGTTATTTCTTGGTTGACTGGGTTTGATATTAGGGAGATTGAAGCTCTGATCGCCAGTAAAGCAACTTTTGAGGAGATTTTTAGTCAAGCAAAAGTTCCCTCTAGTGCTTCTCTGATCACTGGGGTAATCTGCGGCTATCGTGTGGAGGATATTTTAAATCCTTTGACGCAAAAGGTCCGGTATTTAGACAAATTGGTGGATGAGCTGGCGAAGGGGAGAAAAATGGAAAAAATCATAAGAAAAGATGTTGGGAGATCTTGAAACGAACCATGGGTTTTCTTCCCAGATATAGGGATGCAAAAAAAAAGCTTCACATTTCTGTAAAGCTTTTTTGTGATCCCGCTGGGATTGGATCAGCCCCGCAAGGCTCCAGCTTTTCCCTGATCCTTCTACGAAACGAACCTTGGGTTCTCATCCCAGATACAGGGATACAAAAAAAGCCTCACATTTCTGTGAAGCTTTGTTTTGTGATCCCGCTGGGATTCGAACCCAGGACCCATACATTAAAAGTGTATTGCTCTACCAGCTGAGCTACGGAATCCTAATTCTTTATTTCGAATTATCCTTCGTTGTTTGAAGTGATGCAAAGGTATAAAAAACCCTAATAGGTGCCAAATGTTTGGTGGTTTATTTTGTTTAAACGCCTTTAAAGAGTTGTTTTTCAGGTTAAAAAAAGATATTTTATTTATCGATAACTTCCATTAATCCAATTTAGCCTTGATTATGCGGTCTGCTCCGTTGATATCTTTGTGTAATTCTATCGATCTAAATCCTTTTTTTGACAAGAGCTCTACCGTTTCTTTGCCCAGATATTGGTTGATTTCAAAATATAGTACCCCTCCTTGGTTCAAATGCTGTTTGGCAAATTCAGCTATGTAGTCATAAAATAAAAGTGGAGCATTATCTTCTACAAATAATGCAGTGTGTGGTTCAAAATCTAGAACATTGCGATGCATTTCCTTTTTTTCAGCAGGGGTGATATAGGGTGGGTTACTGACAATGATGTCAAAGTATTGGTCCGTTTGGAATACTAGCTGCCATTCTAAAATGTCAAGCTGCGAAAATTGTATCTCTACCTGGTGTTTCTGAGCATTCCGTTTAGCAACCTGTAATGCGGCTGGGGAGATGTCTACAGCCCAGTAATTATGTTGAGGCATATGTAAAGCTAAAGAAATAGGTATACAACCGGTGCCTGTTCCTATGTCAATACAATTGACCGTCTGTATGGCCTTGAAATCTTGTTTGATAAGATGTACTAATTCTTCCGTCTCGGGACGGGGAATCAGAGTGTCTTGGTTGACTTCAAATACGCTCCCGTAAAAATAAGCATAGCCCAAAATCTGTTGGATAGGACGCCCGGTCTGTAGCTGTGCCAGTACTTCTTGCATGAATGCAATCTGTCTGGAAGAAGCTTCCTCATTTTTCATATGCTGATAATGAATTCGCTTGCTCTGTGTATGATGCTCTAAGGCCATTAGGAATAATTCCTCGATTTCGGAATCTGGATAGAGCTCCTTCAGGGATTTTTGAAAAGATTGGGCGATAGCATGCCAAGTGTTGTCCATAACGCAAATCTAGCTATTTTTTTAAGTTTAGACTATCTGCTCTTCTTATTATAAAATGGTAAGTTTGTACTATGACTGAAAATCAGAAGTTCATGAGTCGCTGTATAGCGTTGGCACAATTGGGAGCTGGAACTACAAGTCCTAACCCAATGGTAGGAGCAGTAATTGTACACGAAGGTAAGATTATTGGTGAGGGGTACACATCGCCTTATGGGGGAGCGCATGCGGAAGTTAACGCAGTGAATGCTGTGAAAGGATGTTATGGTGAAGAAGAGGCCTTGCAGTTGTTGAAACAGAGTACCGTATACGTGTCGTTAGAGCCTTGCGCACATTATGGTAAGACGCCCCCCTGTGCAGATATGCTGGTTGCATTGGGAGTACGTCGGGTGGTGATAGGTTGTGGGGATCCATTCGCTAAAGTCAATGGACTGGGAATAGCTAAGTTGCGCGAAGCAGGAATTGAAGTAGAAATAGGAGTGCTTGAGGAAGAGTGCGAATTCATTAATAGACGATTCTTTACGAAAATAAAAGAGAATAGACCCTATGTAATATTGAAATGGGCGGAGACCAAAGACGGGTATTTTGCTCCTGAAACTCCTGGGCAGGCTTGGATCAGTAATAAAGCCAGTAAACAACTGACTCATAAATGGCGGTCGGAGGAGGATGTTATTTTGGTGGGTACAGCAACAGCGTTAATTGATAATCCGATGTTGGATAACAGGCTTTGGACAGGGAAATCACCTAAACGTGTTCTGATTGATAAAGACTTGGTTGTACCAACATCTCATCAGTTGTTTTTGAATCAAAAAACGGATTTGATTATTTTTAATGAAAAGAAAACGGAGTGGTTAGGTAACCTTAAATATGTAGCATTAGAAAATTTTGATATGTATCTACCTCAAAATATCCTCTATCAGTTGTATTTGATGGATGTACAGTCTATCATAATAGAAGGGGGGCGTAAGACTTTGGAGGCTTTTATCCAAGCGGGATTATGGGATGAAGCTAGGGTATTTGTAGGCGATGCTGTGTGGGGGGCTGGTATCGAGTCACCTCATTTGCCAGTTTCGTATCAAGAGGAAAGACAGGTGGCATCAGATACTTTACGTTTATATTATCGGTAATAAAGGCGACGCTTTAGTGTAGTTTTGTTTTTGCTATTTGTTTGATAGTAAATTATTTGTAATTTTAAGGATGGACTATCCAGAGGAATTACTATATTTTATCTGGCGCTATAGGCTGTATAACCAAGGTGACTTAAAGACTACTCAAGGTGAGATGCTCAAGATTATTGATGTGGGGCAGCGTAATTACCACGCTGGTCCAGATTTCGAATTGGCTACGATTCAATTGGGGGGTGTAATATGGAGGGGGCATGTGGAGATGCATGTCAAGGAGGATGATTGGACGAAACATGGACATCACTTGGATCCAGCATATACTGCTACAATTTTGCATGTGGTTTGGCAATTAGGAACCCGACCTAATTTAAGGACGGACGGTACCTGTATCCCTACGTTGGTATTAGATGATTTTGTGGATGTTGCACTTTTGAATCGTTATGATGCACTTAGGAAGCAAGAAAGAAAGATTGCCTGTGAGGGACAGTTTAGGCATGGGTTGTCATCTGTGCGTCCCGGCTGGTTGCAACGATTGACCATAGAGCGGTTAGAAGAAAAGTATAACCACTGTTCTGAGTTGTTGAATATGACAAAGCAAGATTGGGAACGTACATTTTTAATTGTGTTGGGACGTGCTTTTGGTACTAATATTAATGGTGATGCATTTGAAGAGCTTATGTCTCGTATAGAACCTAGATTAGTGTATAAATATCAGGACGCGCCAGAAAAGATTGCTGCTATGCTGTTTGGGATGAGTGGTTTTTTAGAGGAGGAATGTGATGATGACTACTTTGTTTGCTTAAAAAGGGAGTATCAGATTCTTCAAAAGATGCACGGGTTAGAAGGAATGTCTCCAAGACTATGGAAATTTATGCGAGCGAGACCATATAATTTTCCAACATATAGATTAGCACAGTTATCGGGAATGATTAGCAGATCAGCTTATTGGTTTGATAAGATATGTTCGGCCACGGAGCTAAAGGAGTTGTTAGTTGCTGTTCGTGCTATTGGTGTTGATGATTATTGGGCTAACCATTTTCGGTTTGGCTGTTATACAAAGTCTCATGGTAAAGGGTGGAGTGATACTTTCTTTTATCACTTGGTGATAAATTGTTTTGCCCCGATGCTGTTCTCTTATGGTCAGTTCACTGGAAATGAGGAACTGAAAGAGAGAGCTGTGATGTGGTTGGAACAGCTACCTATGGAGCAAAATGCAATTACTGCCTTCTACCAAAATCTGGGACTTGCGTGTCAAAGTGCCGCGGATTCTCAAGCATTAATACTATTGAAAAAAGAATATTGCAGTAAAAAGAGATGCTTGGAGTGTGCGATCGGGGTAGCGATACTAAAAACTTAAGCTGTTATACCTTTAAAATCCCCGAAATTTCCGTAAAGCCTTTGTCTGCAGCTAGGTCTGATGCGGTTTGTCCTGTATTTGTCTTAAGGGTAACGTCAGCTCCTTGTTCAAGCAAAATAACAATTAAATCAATGTTGCCGTGTTGTGCAGCCAGATGTATGGGGGCTATGCCACCATATTGTAAAACGTTTACTTCTGCACCGCTTTCAATAAGCATTTTCGTAATGCCATCATGATTGATACCTAAGGCCGCATGCAGAGGATAGGTGTTATAGCCGTTCTGTGAACTGATATTGGGATTTGCATGATGCAATAAAAGGAGACGTACGACATCTTCCTTGCCAAAATGAGCGGCAATTCCTAATGGGGTGAAGCCATGATCTGAAAGCTCATTGACCACATCTTTCTTGTGCTCTATCATCATCTGTATGTGTTGCAATAGACCAGTAGCACAAGCTTCATGTATGGTTATTGTCGATATGAATTTTAAAATAACCTGAGTGACCTGAGGTTTGTGATAGTAGCAGGACAGGAGGAGAGGAGAGATGTCGTGGCTAGTCTTTTGATGAACTAAGCTGACATCTTGGCTCAATAGTAGCTCAAGGTCTTGGTGATTTCCCGTTTCAATGTACTCTTCTATTATTGTCGCACTCATGGTATTATAACACTTTTATCTAGTTTCGAAATAAATAAAAAAAAGGGATATTCAGATAAAATGTTAGTAATATCTCAAATGTTAATTAATTCTCTTGGTCTATAAGTTAGCGTATTGTGGGTTCTTTGTCCGTAGAATGTAGTTGTAATAAAGTGCTTGTAGTCGAACAACTACAAATATGCCAAAACTACAGATAAAAGATAGTATGATTCGTTGTAAATATACTTTCTCTTAGTACATTTGTATTGCCCTCCCCAAGGGCATGTTTTTCATAGGTAGATGTAGGGTCGAATAATTCTTATTCGACCCTTTTTTATTTCTATTTTTTTATGCCATTTCATTGACGTAAGGGCAAAATAGTTACTGAAGATTTTGATTAGCTTTGTCAAACGAAGTATTCGTAAGGTTGATAGTAAAAAAGCATATGGATATGCTGTTAGAACAATTGGGAGGGAAGTTATAATACATATGAAATATCCATGTAGCAGCAACTGCACAAACACGAATGAATATAGTTTGGATCCGCCAGCTGGCGGATCCAAACTGAAAATCAAATTATTTACATATGAAACGTAAAATAGTAGTCGCTGTGACTGGAGCTTCAGGCTCGATATATGCTAAGGTGTTGTTAGATAAGTTAGGACATATGGGAGATCAGGTGTCTCATGTCGGGGTGGTGATGTCTGATAATGCGAAAGATGTATGGCGGTTTGAATTGCAAAACGAAGATTATAATAAATACAAGGACTTTACATTTTATTCAAAGAATGATTTTATGTCGCCTTTTGCTTCTGGGTCAGCTAATTATGATACGATGGTTGTTTGTCCCTGTTCGATGGGCACATTGGCTCGGATAGCTAATGGTACTTCTTCTGATTTAACAACCAGAGCAGCTGATGTTATTTTAAAAGAAAGAAGAAAATTGATACTCATTACTAGGGAGACTCCTTTAAGCCTTATCCATATCAATAATATGGCGAGTGTGACGCAGGCTGGTGGAATAATATGCCCAGCTAGCCCGTCATTTTATAGTTTACCTCAGACTATGGAAGAACTGGCAGCTACGGTAGTCGATAGGATATTCTCACTAGCGGACTTGCAAATCGATTCGTATAGGTGGGGAGAGTAAAAAAAACGGAATGGAGGAGAAGGAGTGCAAAAATCACTTTAGGTTACAACGCAATTATATTGCGTATAAACGAGATTTTATGTAGGTTTGTCTTTTAATGAAGCGACTTATAGTATCATTCTACTTTATGATTTTATGTAGGGCAGGACTTATCTCGATGCTCTTTTCTTTGGTTTCTATCGTTTCACTTTCTTTAGGATTTCTACAACAAATTAAATATTAGCAAAATATCCATGAATACAGTCTTAATTTCTTCAGCTAGGTTAGTCTTACCCAATCATCCATTGAATGGAGAGCTAATTGATATCTTAATCAAAGATGGAAAAATTGCAGCTATAGATAAGGAGATAAAACCGGTAAATTCGGATTGGGACATTATCTCGGCAAAAGGATGCGTCGTGAGTCCTGGTTTTTTTGATCTGAACGCAAATATCGGCGAGCCGGGACTGGAGACTAAAGAAGATATAGCTACAGGTACTGCAGCAGCTGCTGCAGGAGGCTTTACCGGAATGGCAATACAGCCTAATACAAATCCAGCAGTACATAGTAGGGCTGAGGTGGCGCTTTTGGTAAATGGAGCAAAGGGCAATTTGGTAGATGTATATCCTATAGGTGCAATATCAAAGAGGAGAGAGGGAAGGGAAATGGCTGAGCTATATGATATGAAGCTAAATGGTGCCATTGCCTTTTCGGATGGAAATCATAGCCTACAGGAAGCGGGATTGATGGCACGCGCGCTATTGTACGCTAAAGGTTTTAATGGATTGATTATTTCTTTTGCTAAGGATGATTCCATGTCGGGCGATGATCAGATGAATGAAGGTACTATGAGTACTTTCTTGGGTATGAAAGGAAGTCCTAATCTGGCGGAGGCATTAATGGTATCTAGAGATCTATTTCTTGCGGAATACAATGATGCACCAATTCACTTTACCACAATATCAACGACCGAGTCAGTAGAGCTTATTAAGAAAGCTAAAGCTAAGGGAATTAAGGTAACTTGTGATGTAGCTGCGCATCAACTGGTTTTTACGGATGAGAATGTGGTTACTTTTGACTCTAACTATAAAGTATGTCCACCTCTACGAACAGCAAAAGATGTGAAGGCTTTGTTAAAAGGACTTAAGGATGGTGTGATCGATGCGGTGGTCTCACAACATACACCTCATGAAATTGAATTTAAGAACGTTGAGTTTCACATCGCAAAAAATGGAATAACGGGACTACAAACTGCCCTACCTCTAGCTATTCGTGCAGGATTGACTGAAGAGGCTATTGTCGAAAAGATGGCCATAGGGCCTAGAAATATTTTAGGAATTGAGATTCCAAAGTTTGAAAAAGGAGAGGAAGCGAATTTGGTCGTTTTTGATATTAATACGACTTGGACTTTTGATGCCCAGAGCAATAAATCAAAAGGTTCAAATAACCCATTGATGGGGCAAGAATTGCGAGGGAAAGTGAATCTTGTGATAAATAATAATAAGTTGATTGTTAATAAATAATAACATGGATATTAAAGTTAAAAATGCGATAAACGCGGCAGTTAATACATATGCGCGTATCGATAATATAGATAGTAAGGAGTTTATGGCAGGTTTGTCTGCCGTTTATGATTTAGAGTTGCCTTTTATGGAAAAGGTTTCGCAACTGGATCAGGTGTTTGACGACCATCAACGCTTTGAAGAACTGCGCGAAGTGAGTTTCGATTTGTTGATGATAAATTTCTTTGCAGAGGATGTGCAGAAGCTAGAAGAAGATTATCTAGATTCTGAAGAATGGGAGAAAATTGAAGAAGATACAATCGATAGAGGAACAGAATTATTAAATGTGTTCCTGTACCTGAAAGAATGTGCAGACGATGAGATTAAACCTTCTCTGGAAGATTATCTAAAGGAATTCTTATTGGTCGAAGAAGATGAGTTCCAAGATGAATACAGTATCTATGAGAAAGTGATTGCAAATCAGATTCTAGTAGAAAGTGATTACTCGGAAATAGCTAAAGTGTCTACTACATTGACAGATAGGGATGAACTTTTTGAGTTATTCTACCCATTGGTATCTTTCTTTTTTGAACAAAATCCCTCAGACGCACAAGTAGCTGATTTTGAAAAAAATGCTTCTAATAAGGCTTATGAAACCTCTATATACCAGGTTATTATTAACTTTAGCAAGTAAGACCTAGATATGAGTAACGAATTGTCCAAAGGAGAAAAAAAAGATGCGTTAGTATATGGCGCTGTGGCTGGAGTCTTGTCTATCGTCTTTTCAATAATAGCTATTTACCATAGCCGTACTGTAGATAATTATTCTTCATTATATATGGTCAGTACTGCGCTTAAGGTGGTAGGTACTGTCTTGATCCCGATAGGATTGGTTTATCTTTTGAAGAAGAGAAATGGTGCGGATTGGACTTTTAGTAGGGCATTGAAAAGTATCTATATCTTTCTTGCTGCAAGTATTGTTGTTAGTGCTATTGGTATTACGGTCTACCAGAAGTTGATACTGGATCGGACAGTATTAGAGGAAAGTTACCAAAATCTCATGAATCTTAAGATTGTAGAGATGGAAAGTAGAGGTGCAACTGATGACGAAATAGATCAGCAGATGGAGATTATAGAGCAGGATAGGGCGTTTGCATTTTCTGATTTATCTTTTAGGAATACAGTTCCTCCGATTTTTATTAGTCTTTTGGTGAATTTTGTCTTTGCAATGGTATTGGCATTGTTGTTCCGCACGAAGGTTGTCAAAAAATAAATGATTCTTAAATAGTATATGGATATTTCAGTTGTAGTACCCTTGTATAATGAAGCCGAGTCACTGCCGGAACTGACCGATTGGATTCGACGTGTGATGGTAGCCCATAACTTTAGTTATGAGATCATTTTGGTTGACGATGGGAGTAAGGATACATCCTGGTCGGTTATATTAGATCTGAAGCAACAGCACGAACAGATTTCGGGAATAAAGTTTAGACGTAACTATGGTAAGTCTGCGGCTTTGAATGTTGGGTTTGCAGCAGCTCAAGGAGAGGTTGTGATTACAATGGATGCAGATTTACAGGATAGTCCGGATGAGATCCCTGAATTGTACGACCGTGTTATGAATCAAGGGGCGGATCTTGTGTCAGGCTGGAAACAGAAACGATATGACCCTATTACAAAGACGATCCCCACAAAGTTATTTAATGCTGTGACTCGGGCTATGTCTGGTATTAATAATCTACACGATTTCAACTGTGGATTGAAGGCCTATAAGAAAGATGTGGTAAAGAGCATAGAGGTGTATGGTGAAATGCATAGATATATTCCTGTGATTGCTAAATGGGCAGGGTTTTCTAATATACAAGAACAGGTCGTACAACACTATCCTAGAAAATACGGTACAACAAAATTTGGTGCAGGTAGGTTTGTGAAGGGATTTTTGGATTTGATGTCTATTTTCTTCGTCGGTAAGTTTGGGAAAAGGCCAATGCACTTTTTTGGACCGATAGGTGTTATCAGTTTTTTAATTGGTTTTTTTATTACAATATACTTGATATCGGAAAAGCTAATGAGTATTGCGAGCGGTTCCGTATATCGTAATGTAACTGATCAACCTTTATTTTACCTATCGTTGTTGGCGATTATGATTGGTACACAGTTATTTTTGACTGGGTTTATTGCTGAACTGTTATCAAGAAATAGTTCGGAGCGTAATAAATATCAAATCGAACGAGTTGTGTAACCATGTTTTTTTCAATTATTATTCCCCTCTATAACCGTCCTGAAGAAATCAGAGAACTTTTACAGTCTCTGTTAAGGCAATCCTATAAGGATTTTGAGGTTATTGTTGTGGAAGATGGATCAACTGTGCCCGCAAAAACTATTGTAGAGGGATTTAAAGAAGACCTGGATATCCATTATTTTGAAAAGAAAAATGAAGGTCAGGGATTTGCTCGGAACTATGGGTTTGAACGAGCTCATGGTGCATATTTTATTGTGTTTGATTCGGATATTCTCGTTCCAGAAGACTATTTGGCAATTGTAAAGGAATCTATTGATGAGGAGGGATGGGATGCTTTTGGTGGACCTGATGCAGCGCATGACTCTTTTAGTACGATACAGAAGGCTATCAGTTATTCAATGACTAGTCCATTTACGACTGGTGGGATACGGGGAAATAAGAATCACGTCGGACAATTTCATCCCCGCAGTTTTAACATGGGAATATCAAGAAACGTATGGGAGTCTACAGGAGGGTATAAGTTGTCGAGGAGATCAGAAGATATTGAATTTAGTATTAGAATGATCAATTCAGGGTTTAAGGTGGGGCTTATTTCTGAGGCTTTTGTATACCATAAAAGACGTACTAGCCTAAATCAGTTCTTTAAGCAAATCTATAATTTTGGAAAGGGGAGGATTGATATTGCTCAAATCTATCCGAGTGAGTTAAAAGCTGTACATGCATTGCCTGCTGTCTTTACATTGGGAGTGTTAGGACTTTTTATATTGAATATCGTAGATCTTCTATTATTTAATGATGTCGTGTTACTACATTACTTAGTGTGGCTGGGAGATCTTTTTTTATTCTCCTTTGTGGTACTGCTTCTGTGGCATAGTACAATGGTAACTAAGAGCTTTAGAGTGGGACTTTTTTCTGTTGTGACTGCTTTTATACAACTGATGGCTTATGGTTTTGGCTTCATGCGAAATTATATAGACCGTGTATTGTTGCGGAAAGACACCTCAGTGTAAATGAAGTAACAATTTGGTAAGGAAATTCATGTAATAATTAGTAGTTAAGGAATTGATAGTTTAAATTTGAATAGTGGTATCGATTACACAGTATAATCTAGATAAGATAGAAAATTTGTTGGAAGAGCTGGGCTATAAAGTCCGGTATGAAAAAGGTAACTTTAAGACCGGGGCTTGTGTTATTCAAAACTCTAAAGTTATTGTGGTCAACAAATTTTCTAATTTGGAGATTAAAATAAATTCTCTAGTTCAATTGATTCGGGATTTTGAATTTCTTAAAGAGAATCTGGATGAAAAGCAATGGGCATTTTATAAGTCATTATTGAAAACAAACGATTAGATATTGAAAATTCGATTTTTAGGAACAGGAACTTCTCAAGGCGTACCCGTAATTGCGTGTAGCTGTCCGGTATGTCAATCTACTGATCAGCGAGACAAGCGGTTGCGTACTTCTGTTTTGATTGAATTAGATAACGGGTATAACGTGGTTATTGATACTGGACCCGATTTTCGATATCAGATGTTGCGTGAGGGAGTAGACCATTTGGATGCTGTCCTGATGACACATTCTCACAAAGATCATATTGCAGGTCTCGATGATGTACGTGCATTTAATTATCATCAACAGCAGTCGATTTCGATTTATGCTGATGCCGCTACTTTGGAGGCGTTACAAAGGGAGTTTTACTATGCTTTTTCCGCTGTTAAGTACCCTGGCGTGCCTCAACTTGACCTTGAAGAAATAAAAGCTGGGATTTCTTTTGATATATTTGAGCAAAAGATAATGCCTTTTGAAGTATTGCATTATAAGATGCCGGTTATGGGATTTCGAATCGGTAAATTTGCTTATATCACCGATGCCAAGACCGTGTCTCAAGAGAGTAGAGCACAATTAGAAGGGTTGGATATATTGGTCGTTAATGCGTTGCAGGAGTCTCCGCATATATCACATTTTACCCTAGAAGAGGCGCTAGCTTTTATCGCTGATGTAAAGCCACAACGAGCCTATCTTACTCATATAAGCCATAGATTTGGAAAACATGAATATATAGAGCGTATTCTCCCTGCTCATGTGCATGTTGCCTACGATAGACTCGCTATTGAGGTGAAATAATTTGGTTTGCAAGAAACTTTTTGAATTATCGGCTGTTCGTTATTGTAAAATAATTAGAACAACAGTATAAATTCATTAAATTTTAAAGCTATGGGAAATTTACTTTATTTAATCGCCGTAATTTTGGTTATTATTTGGGCTATTAGTTTTTTAGGAGGATACGCAACAGGAGGAATCATCCATATTTTGTTGGTCATTGCTATTATCGTCGTATTATTACGTATCATACGAGGTAATGCATAGCCGAGTTAATCAGCGCTATCTTGTTCCTGAGGGATTCCTGTTTAGATCTCACCTTTGAGGTATAGTTCTGCTATTTTGAAATCTATTGGAAAAGTCAGCTTTATATTTCTTTCGGTACTTTCGATTAAGTGTATAGAATGGCCTTTTTGTTCAACGACTGAAGCATCATCTGTGAATATAGGAGTCTCTTCTTGTTCAAAGGCTTCAATCAAGAGGGAAGCAGGGAAAGATTGTGGGGTCTGTATTTGCCATACATCATTGCGGTCTATTGCTGTGGAGGCGTTCTTGTTGCCTAGTCGGATGGAGTTGACACTGGGGATAGCTAGAACATTACTTTGGCCTTGGAGTGCAAGTTCGAATGATTTTATGATCAATGAACTGTCTACTAAGGGACGCGCTGCGTCGTGTATCGCAATGGCGGTGGGATGATCAAGCGATGGTGTCGTGGCTACAATATGGCATATGGCATTTTTGATACTTTGAAAACGGGTATTACCACCAGAGACTAACTCATGTGGGATATCAAACTCATACTCTTTACATAAGGACCTCCATGTCTCTATCATCTCTTCGTTTAAGACGATAAGGATACGGTCGGCTATACCAGAAAAAGCGAGTACGGTATGCATAAGCACAGGTCTGTCATGCAATAAAAGGTATTGTTTTGGGAGGTTGGATTGGAGACGTGTGCCACTTCCTCCTGCGGCTATGATTGCAATCTTGTTGGCCATAATAAAAAAAGCGTGGATTTTAATTATCCACGCTTCAAACCTACATAAAATTGTATTTATGCGCAATATAAATGCGCTTTTATATAGAAATATTCATAAGCTTTAGTCTTATCTTAAATTATAGGAAGAGCTAAAGTTTTTATCTTTAATATAATAGTTAATTAAAGATATGGGATGTTCTAAATCTTAAATAATAAGCATTGCATCACCGTAGCTGTAAAAGCGGTATTTCTCTTTAACAGCTACCTCATAAGCATTCATTACATTTTCGTAACCTCCAAATGCCGCAATCATTACTAATAATGTTGATTCTGGAGTATGGAAGTTGGTGATCATTGAGTTTGCTATACTGAATTCGTATGGTGGATAGATGAATTTACTCGTCCAATCTGTACCTGGTTTCAAGTGTCTGTCTGCTGATACAGAGGATTCTATCGCGCGCATGGAGGTTGTACCTACAGCACATATACGGCGTTTATCATCGATAGCGCGGTTTACTCTATTTGCAGCTTCATCCGTTATGATAAACTGCTCGGAGTCCATTTTATGTTTAGTTAAATCCTCTACCTCGACGGTACGGAATGTACCTAAGCCTATGTGTAGTGTAATCTCGGCGAAGTCAACTCCCTTAAGTTCTAGACGTTTCATCAATTCTCTAGAGAAGTGAAGCCCTGCTGTAGGTGCTGCTACTGCACCTTCATTTTTCGCATAGATGGTTTGATAACGGAATTTATCTTCTGGAGTCGCCTTACGTTTTATGTATTTTGGTAGTGGTGTTTCTCCTAGGATTTCGATGTTACGACGGAATTCTTCGTCAGTACCTTCGAAAAGAAAGCGGATAGTACGGCCTCTGGATGTTGTATTGTCAACTACCTCAGCGACTAGTAAATCATCATCACCAAAATAAAGCTTGTTTCCTACACGAATCTTACGGGCTGGATCTACCAAAACATCCCATAGTCTTAGCTCTCTGTTGAGTTCACGAAGAAGGAATACTTCGATGGTAGCACCTGTTTTCTCTTTATTACCGTACATACGGGCCGGGAAAACTTTGGTGTCGTTTAATATCATCACGTCTTTATCATCAAAATAATCTAAGACGTCTTTAAAGATTTTATGTTCAATCTTACCTGTATCTTTATGTAAGACCATTAAACGTGATTCGTCACGTTGTTCAGATGGCTCAGATGCCAACAGAGATTCAGGTAAGTTGAATTTAAATTGTGATAATTTCATGTGTAAACAGTGTTTATGTGTTTTAACAGTCCTCAATAGGGCTAAAAAAGCACACAAAGGTATGCATTTTTATTGGGATTAGTGGTAAAATCTTTTGCCAGTTCCCTTTTTTCTGTTATAAGAATGGATGGATTCGATTGGAAAAAGATGATGTGGCCAGTCTTATTTTGATCAGTACAGATCGGGCAGATACTTGAAGATACTAAAAGCTCCCTTCGAGGAGGGAGCTTTTTATATGTTTAAGAAAGTTTTGCTAATGCTTCTTTTATTCTACGAAGAGCTTCTTTAAGATTTTCGTCTGAAGCGGCATAGGATAGTCGGATGTAGTTATCATTACCAAACGAGTTTCCATCTACAGTAGCAACGTGTCCTTGGTTGAGTAAGTATAACGCAAGGTCTCCTGAATTTTTAATGATATTACCATCTTGGTCCTTTTTGCCAAAAAATGAGCTGATTTCTGGGAAGAAATAGAAAGCACCTTCCGGAAGATTGGTTTTAACACCGGGTATATCATTTAATAGATCATAGACCAACTGACGTCGACGTGCAAATGCTTCTTTCATTTTGTTAACACTCTCGAGACCTCCTTCATAGGCGGCAATTCCTGCACGCTGCGCTATGGAGCAGGTACCGGAGGTAGTCTGTCCTTGCATCTTGTCATTGGCGGCAGCAATTTCTTTGCTTGCGGCAATGTATCCCAAACGCCAGCCGGTCATAGCAAAGGCTTTTGAAAAACCATTGACAATGATTACGCGGTCTTTGATGCTTGAAAATTGAGCTATGGATTCGTGCTTGTCTATAAAGTTGATATGCTCATATATCTCATCCGATATGATGAATATATTAGGGTGTTTCTCAAAAACTTTAGCGAGTGCTTCCAATTCAGCCTTACTGTATACCGAACCTGTAGGATTACAAGGTGAGGAAAACATAAAGATTTTGGTCTTCGGCGTTATAGCGGCTTCCAGTTGTGCTGGTGTAATCTTGAAGTTGCTCTCGATATCAGTGTCAATAAAAACAGATTTTCCTTCTGCAAGGACTACCATTTCAGAGTAAGAGACCCAGTAGGGGGTAGGAATGATTACCTCATCTCCAGGATTGATCAAAGTCAGGATAACATTGGACAAAGATTGTTTAGCACCTGTGGATACGACAATCTGAGATATGTCATAATCTAGCCCGTTTTCGTTCTTCAGCTTGTCGACGATGGCTTTCCTTAACTCAGGATATCCTGGTACGGGAGTATATCGCGTATAGTTTTCATCCAGTGCGGTTTTAGCGGCTTCTTTAACATGATCTGGAGTGTTAAAGTCAGGCTCGCCAACGCTTAAACTGATTACATTTATGCCTTGTGCGGCTAATTCACGACCTAATTTGGTCATTTTTAATGTAGCCGATTCGGAAAGGCTATTGATTCTATCTGATAAATATGATGTTGTGCTCATGGTGATACAAATATATTATATATACTTCATTTTCAAACCTATTTTTTTGATAAATCCTGATTAAAAACGATGCAGATTTACAAACTTGTCAATAGGGTAGTTCTAGTGTTTGAAGAAAGCGAAATTATACAATATAGATGATCATAATGCTTGTTTATTTTTCATTCTCTAGTTCTTTGCGGTAACAAGCGATATGTTTTTCGATGTCTGCTGGGAGGTCGGGATATTTAATGTCTTTGTGTTTTTTTAATTCTTCTAAAATGACCTGTGCCACTAGATAGCGACATATTTCTTTGTTGTCCGCAGGTATAATATACCAAGGCGCCTGCTGTTTACTGGTGTGCTGGATGGCCTCCTGATAGTAGGACATATATTCATTCCAGCGTTTTCGTTCTTTTAGATCGCCTGGAGAAAATTTCCAATTGTGGTCTTCTTTATCTAGGCGTCTCAGTAAGCGGTTTTTCTGCTCGGACTTGGAGAGATGTAGGTAGAACTTTAGTAGAATCGTCCCATTTTGACAGATATGGTGTTCGAAATTATTGATCTGTTGATATCTTTTCTTCCAAAAATCTTTGGGAATATTCTTTACTTGGGTGATGCCTGGAATATTTTCCTGCAATATATATTCTGGATGTACACGAGTAACGAGAACATTTTCGTAATGTGTGCGATTGAAAACGGTAAATTTGCCTCGTTCTGGTAGTGCGATATAGTGACGCCAAAGATAGTCATGTTGTAGTTCTTTGAAACTAGGGGTTTTATAGCTTTGTACGACAACACCACGAGCGTTAAAATCTTTGAATACTTCTCGGATGAGGGAGTCTTTTCCCGCAGTATCCATACCCTGAAGACAGATCAATACGCTGTATTTGTTGTGTGCGTACATGACTTCCTGTATATTTGCAATATCTTTTCGTACCTGTTTTAGTTCTTTTTTAGCTTCTTCAGGGCTAATCTTGTCAATGTGTGTGGGGAAATCCTTTAGTTGGAATTTTGAACCTGCCTTTAGTTGTTTCTGGAATTTACTCATATATACAAAACTCTATTTAGACATGATTTGTTTTCCTGTAGCTAATATAAATATTAAAACAGATCAATTGATAATTGTTTTTATCATTGAAAGTAGTGATAATTTTGATTATCACTAAAAATAGTGATAATTTTGATTATCCTTTTAAGGAGTGATATGATAATAAATTAAAGGTTATGGAATTGTATGCAATTATCACAGGTGACATTGTAGACTCGCGCTCTAAAGATATTCGGGAATGGCTTCCACTTTTAGAGCAGACCTTAGGAGACTGTTCGGATAAGTTTGATGTTTTTAGAGGGGATAGTTTTCAGGTTATGGTGGGTATGGAGAAGGCTATTGAGTCTATGTTCTATATCAAATCCCGCATCCGGTCTCTCGGAGATCTGGAAGTTCGGATGGGACTGGGGATTGGTACGATAGAATATATGGACGCACATATAAAGAATTCATTTGGTGATGCTTTTGTGCGATCTGGTGAAGCCTTTGAATCGCTTCATAAAGATTTGCTAATGGTAAGGTCTCCTTGGGAAGATTGGGATGAGTTAAGTAATATTATGCTTAATTTATGCGTTGAGATAGCAAACCGATGGACCGCCAATATGGCGGAAACCGTTGCGGAAGCGTTGCGATCCCCTGACCTGAATCAACAGGAGCTAGCAAAGAAACTCCACCGTAAGCATCAGAGCCAAGTGAGTACTGAGCTTACTAAGGCGGGTTGGAGCAAATTAAATAAAGCAATAGCCTATTGCACAGAACAATTATTGAAAAGATGCTGACATTTTTTTTAAAATTACTTTTAGCACACTTACTTGGAGATTTTGTCTTACAGCCTCAAAGCTGGGTGATCAAGCGAAGAGATAATGTATTCTATCTTTTACTCCATATTTTGGTGCATCTATTGATACTTACTATAGTATTGTATCCTTCGTGGTCGGAATACTGGATACTGATATTAGCTATCGGTTGTGCGCATCTTGCTGTGGATAGTCTCAAGATATGGTGGGAGAAGCTATGGCCTTATAGACCAGTTTTTCTATTTACGCTAGATCAGTTCTTACACTTAGCAGTATTAATAGGTGCAACATTTTATAGTTTTGGTATACCAACTGGATTATTTGAACACTTAACCTCAGACCAGGTTATTTTGTGTGTTATCGCGTTTTTGTTGGTAGCTGTGGTAAGTCCTATCTTCTTGCGTGTGTTTTTTAGCAAATGGAATCAAGAGAATGAACTGAGCAATAAGCGGAAAGATACATTAATTGATGCTGGAATGCTTATCGGAATTATGGAACGTCTTATTATTGTGCTGTTTATTCAGGTTGGTTTTCTCTCAGGAATAGGCTTTCTATTGGCAGCCAAATCTATATTCCGGTTCGGAGATCTGAAAAATGCCAAGGATACAAAATTTACAGAGTATGTTTTGGTTGGGACATTGGCCAGTTTTACCATTGCGATAGTCGTAGGGTATCTCTTGCGGCTGGGGTTAAGATCTATTTTGTAAATTTAGATGCTAAAGATTGCTTAATCAAATTACTCTAAACATGAGATATATAGCCTTACTACTTTTTGTCAGTGTGTTTACATCTGCGTTCTCACAGAATATAAAACTGGATGTTACAAATATCGCGAAGCGTTATAATGCTGTCGGACTTGCTTATGTAGTGGTCAAAGATGGAAAGATTATTCACAGCGATGCTGTGGGGTATAAAGATCTGGAAAAGCAGACGCCTTTAAATGTCGCTGACAATCTATTTAGAATAGCATCTATATCCAAATCATTCACGGCTACTGCTTGGATGCAGTTGGTAGAGGCAGGGAAGGCCTCTTTGGATGATGATTTTGGGAGTCTGATCGGATTTCCTGTCAGAAACCCTCTTTTTCCTAATAAAGTGATTACACTGAGAATGTTGCTTTCTCATACCTCTAGTATTAGTGATAAGAATGGATATTTTAATCTTGATGCTATCAATCCAATTAAAAACCCGGAATGGAAGAAGGGGTACAATGACTATGAACCGGGGACCCAGTATGAATATTGTAATCTGAACTTTAATATGGCAGGTGCAGCATTGGAGCAAGCTGTAGGGATTAGATTTGATAATTATATAAAGAAGCAAATCTTGATGCCTTTGAGGCTCAATGGTGGCTATTGTGTCGATTCATTGGATAATACAATGTTTGCCAAAATCTATGAGTACGATTCAAAAAAGGAGGAATTCGAGGCTCAACCTGCGGCGTATGCACCAAGGAGCGAAGAGGTGCAGAATTATACATTAGGGTATACAACACCGGTATTTTCGCCTACTGGAGGACTTAAAATTTCGGCAGAGGACTTAGCTCGTTATATGATGATGCATATGAACTACGGAGAGTATAATGGCGTTAGGTTAATTTCAAAAACATCAGCGAATATTATGCAGACCCCTGTAAATAAGGATGCGGGCTATGGCTTGGCTCTACGCGAAAATAAAACGTTTATAAAGGGGAAGAAGGTGGTTGGCCATACAGGTTCTGCTTATGGTTTATATAGTGCAATGTTT
The DNA here is from genome assembly GCF_017908035.1 of Sphingobacterium tabacisoli. GTDB lineage: Bacteria > Bacteroidota > Bacteroidia > Sphingobacteriales > Sphingobacteriaceae > Sphingobacterium > Sphingobacterium tabacisoli. The sequence continues at coordinate 365,413 of NZ_JAEQMU010000001.1, forward strand.
TTCGAGCCCCAAGAACAATTTGGTGTGGTCGTAATCACAAACGGCTGTAAACAAGTCTTTGAAGATGATGAACCAGTACTGTTAGAGGAGGTAGCTAATTACTTGTACGGGCATCTTATAGCACCGAAATAAGATAAAAAGCTGATCTTGCCTCTGTTTTTTGTAAAAGTTACTCCCTTTCTTAGAGAATACTTGGCTCATTTTTTGTAATTTAACGGAAGTAATCATTATAAGTCATATTTTGGATCTAACTGCAAGAGGATGCTCCAAGATAGAAAACGAGCCTGTGGCTCACTTAGTAATTGCTTGAATATGAAAAGAATTTTGCTTTGTATCGGAATCTTCAATCTTGTGTTGCTCGCTCAAGGACAACATCTAAATTTGGATGAAGTGCGTAAAGATTTTAATAAGGGAGTTAAAAATCAGGAACTTTGTGAGCGACATCTGGAGACATTGGAAAAGCATGCTAAAAGTCCATTGGAAAAGGGCTATGAGGCCGCTTTTCATATGTTTATGGCAAAACATACGGGTAATCCCTTGAAGAAAATGAGCTACTTTAACGGTGGAAAGAAAATGCTTGAAAAGCAGATTAAGATGGAACCCAATAATGTCGAATTACGTTTTATACGTTTGTGTATACAATATTACATTCCTACATATTTGGGATACCGCGACAATATAGAGCAAGATAAAGATTTTCTGGTTGGTAACCTTTACAAATTGAATGACCGTGAAACCAAGGGTTTATTATTTAGTTATCTAAAGGGAGCCAAAATGTACACCGAACAGGAACTGATTCAATTGGGTAGATAAGATTTATGAAACAATTATTTTTAATATTTTTATTAGGGGCCTGTGCTGTTTTTCAGGGACAGGCGCAGTTGTCGAGAACGCTATCCGCTTTTAGGGAGCTTGATGTCACAGACAAAATTCGGGTACGTTTATTATCAGGTGAGGAGGATAAAATTGTTATCGAAGGCGAGTATGCTGGGCAGCTGGAGCTCATACAGACAGATGATGTATTACGGTTGAAGATGACGACTAGTGCGATTATGCAGGGACATAAGGTGGATGTTAGCCTTTACGCGAAAAATATATCTAGTATTATTGCTCGAAAAGGAGCTCAGATAAGTACTGATAATCACGAGTTGGAGGTGGATTCTATTTACCTGTCGGCCAACGAAGGTGCGCGTATAGCTATTCGGGTACATACAGGATCTATTGAGGCCTGGAGTACAGCCGGGGGAAGTATAACGTTAGAAGGAGAGGCGGAGGAACAGACGGTAAACTGTACTTTTGGAGGACATTATGAAGCGAAGGATCTATTGTCGGACTATGCTTATATAAGAACAAATGCAGGAGGTAAATGTCTAGTTAATGTAGGTAAAAGTGTGGATGCCCAGACCCGTGCAGGTGGGGTGATTGATATATACGGTAATCCATCGGAGCGAAAGCAGAAGCGGTTGGCTGGGGGAAAAATTAATTTTATCCAATAGTTGTGTAGATAAAGCTAGGTTCTGAAGCTTGATCAAATGCAACTTTTCTTATGGTTTAATGATAAAAGAAAATAGCTATGAAAAGAGAACAGATTCAAAAATGGGTGGAACAAGGCTATCAGATTCTAAAGGATGGAGAACCTCAGGGAATAGAGGGTACGTTACTGGATAATGTAGACCCTCTTAACGACCAACAGCCCCAGGTCTTTCTCTTGGCAGACCTACTCCAATGGTCTGAGGAAGAGTTAGACAAATTGCAGGGATTTAGTGATGATCAGATTCAAGCGATGGACAGCTAAAATCTAGTTTTTAAATACTTTGTAGTAAATACTAAGAGTGACTGCAGGTCGCCTGGTGTATAACTGGGAAGTTACAGGAATTGGCTATAAAACATAATTGATTTGCTTTGCTATGTAATGCTAATGCTAACTCTTTTTGGGAGGGGTCTGATATAACGACAGCAGGATTTAATGTGACTTTAGTGAACCGCCCACTACCGTCAGCTTTAGTTTCCAGTATAGCTTCGGCATGATCTGTGTAAGAACACACCTCAATATTGTTTTGTGCACATACGTATAGGTATGACATCATGTGGCAGGAGACTAAACTGCTTAATAAAAGATCTTCTGGGTTATATAGTTCGGGGTCACCTTTGAATGCTTTGGCCGCAGATATCATCATTTCTGGTTTGCCTGATATACTAATCCGATGGCTTTTGTAATACTGTTTCTGAGAAGGAGTATGTACATTATTAAGCCAATTTAATGTGACTTTAAAAAGGTGTTTGAAAATCATATGTTAAATATTTATACCGTGGCCTAATGATGTGACCTGTTCAGGTCAGAATTTATTTCTGAATGACTTTGGTGAAGTGCCTGTGTGTCGTTTAAAATACCTACAAAATAAACTTGAATCAGAGAAATGTAATTGATTGCTAAGTTCTTTTATTGAAATATTGGATGATTTAAGGAGGGTTTTGGCGTGCATAAGAAGGATGTGGTCGATCCATTGCAAGACTGACTTTCCTGTTGCTTTTTTTAGCAAAGTCGATAAGTACTGTGGTGTCAAATATAGTTTATCGGCGTAAAACTTGACACTCCTCTGTTCAATAGCGTGCTTTGAAATAAGAATATAAAAATCGTCGATAATCTCATGTGTCCTGTTTTTTGAGAGTTCTTTGCGTTCACTGTGTGCTGAGTAGGCTTCTGAAATTATGTTAATGAGAGCAAAAAGGAGATGTTGAAGCAGATCCTTTTTTTTGACGCTTGATTTCTTATGGTAAGCTTTTTGCAAAAGTGTCAATAATTCCTGCTGTAGAGCACGTTCTTCACCCTGTAGTTTAATGACGGGCTGCCATCTGATTTCGTCATTCATTATAAACTCCCGTAAGTTGGGAAAAGAGGCTATAAAATCTAGCGATAGACCAATAGTAACCATTTCTGCATCTTCACTCGCATATTGGACATCAATCATGAGCTGAGGGAGGATGACGACAATATCAGCTGCATTAATCTCATATTCTAAAAAGTGGATTCTGGTTCTCATAGAGCCCTTGGTAAGGAAGCTTAATAAGAGACCTTCAAATTGATGTCGGTGGTCTGCATATTCTCGATTTGGACGGTTACTTTGGTCAAGAATAACCATTCCATCAATCGTTTTTAAGGGATCGATTTTATAGAGATTGTAAATGTCGTCCAACGTAAAGAATAATGGCATATACAAATATCCGAAAATATGCACATTTATCACAGTTTATATCGTCATAAACTGATAATATCTTTAAAAATGTATATTTTACAGGATAAAGAAATGTAGTTGTAAGAGAGGGAAGATAAAATAGAATGTAAAAATAAGGTTGTTTAAAATTGAATATATGGAAATACGAAGTGCAAGAATGTCGGACGCTCCAGCAATAACTAATTTAGTAGGTCAATTAGGATACCCTGCTGAGCTAGCGACTATAAAGAAGCGACTTTCAATATTGCTCGAGAATCAAGATATCATAGTATTGGTGGTTATTGTTGATGGAGGGGTAGTTGGTTGGATGCAGGCGAATTATTCCATTAGTCTTGAAATAGATTACGGAGTTGAGATTATTGGGTTGGTTGTTGATGATCAATGGAGAGGACAAGGGGTGGGGGCAGCTCTGATTAGAGAAGCAGTTATATGGGCGCGTCAGAGAGACGTTGGTTTTCTTAGGGTACGTTGTAATGTGATCCGGACGGAAAGCCACCTGTTCTATGAAAAAAAAGGTTTTACCTTATGCAAAGAACAGAAAGTCTTTGATATGAGGCTCTAAGTTCTTGATAGAGCATAACCGTTTTATAAAATAAATGCTGGATCAGTTGTTTTTTGATAACTGGACCATCTAGGTGATTTTGATAAAAAATACTTTTGCGACCTATATTTAAACTATAAAAAGCAATGAGTTACAAAATCAAGAAAGCGAGTTTGGAAGATCTAGAGGAAACCGCTGAGTTATTTAATCTTTACCGTATTTTCTATCGACAAGAATCCGATGTAGAGAAAGGAAAGGCGTTTTTGAGAGAGCGATTTTTAAATAGTGAGTCTGATATTTTTTTAGCGATTGTGGATGGTAAGGCAGTAGGCTTTGCTCAATTGTATAAATTATTTCACTACACGAAGTTAGAGAGACAATGGCTTCTTAGTGATCTGTTCGTCCATCCCGATTATAGAGGTCAGGGATTGTCTGTAGCTTTGATCGATCGTAGTAAACAATGGTGTGAAGAAACAGGGGCGTGTGGTTTGATGTTAGAGACGGAGAAGACGAATGACATCGGCAATAGTTTGTATCCGCGCTGTGGATTTCAGTATGACGGAGCACATAATTACTATTATTGGTGGAAATAGCTATAAAGGATTAGGAGATTATAAATCGTTCTCCTAATCCTTTATTTTACTTTGCCCATTCCTCTTGATTGAGGCCATACTGGCTCAAAACCGTATTGTTTATAGAGCAGAAAGGCATCACCATCTGCAATGAGGTTGATATAACAGGATGCTGGTAGTTCCTTCTCGATGAAGTCGGCTAACATTTGCATAATGAGTTTTCCTAAACCTTTCTTTTGATGTTCGGGTAGCACGCAAATATCCACGACCTGGCAGTGACAGCCTCCATCACCAACGAGCCTGCCCATGCCAATAACCTCATTATTATTTTCTTGGTCTACGATAATTACACAGCAAAGCGAGTTTTTCAGCCCTATAGCGGCAGCTTCTTCTGTTTTTGGGGATAGCCCTGAAGCTACGCGTAGGTAGCGATACCTGTCCACAGAAGGGCTCTTGTAGATTGATTTATATCTCATTGGATAAGATTAAGCGTTTGAACGTGAGGGAGCTGTCTGTTTTATCTAGCTTTAGATAGATTTACATAGAAAGAAGGCCCACAAATAACTTGATAAAGACATTGTTAATGATGTCGACAAAAAATGCACCGACCATCGGCACGATTAGAAATGCCTTATGGGATGGTCCGTACCGAAGTGTAATTGCTTGCATGTTGGCAATGGCTGTAGGTGTTGCTCCTAACCCGAAACCACAGTGTCCAGCACTCAATACAATGGCATCATAATCCTTACCCATGACGCGATAGGTCACGAAAATAGCGAATAGAATCATCATAAGGGTCTGTAGTAATAACACGATAAGGATCTGGGATGCAAGACCAGACAGTTGCCAAAGCTGTAGGGACATCAATGCAACAGTTAAAAATAGATATAATCCTGTATTGCCAAGGGTATCGACAGCATGATCATTAACGATATAGGTGGTCGTATGAGCCAGTATATTGCGGATGATCACACCGATTAATAGACTCCATACGAAGTTAGGAAGTTCAAACGCTGAACCCTTCATTGTTTCGTAAAGAAATTGTCCAGCTGTCACGCAGATAGCAAGCATGGTCAGTGTCTCTATCACGTTGTGAACATTCATCCGACGTTTTGACTCTGGGTTTTCAAAGGGTTCTAGGGGAACCTCGTCTGTGTTTAATTGGGCAGATGGACTTATATTGTTCTTTTTTAAAAGAAATTTTGCCACCGGACCACCGATTATCCCGCCCATAACTAGACCGTAGGTGGCACAAGCCATCGCTAGTTCCATCGCGCCTTCAATTTTGAAGGTATCTGTTAGGTTTTTGGCCCAGGCTGCTCCCGTACCGTGTCCTCCCGTTAATGTAATAGAGCCTGCTATTAATCCGTAACTTGGATCTAAGCCTACTAGTTTCGCTATAGAGATTCCGAAAAGATTCTGGAAAAAGATAAAGGTTCCAGTCACACCGATAAAAATAAGAAGAGGTTTACCTCCTTTTTTTAATTTGGCAAAATCCGCACTCAGTCCGATCGAAGAAAAGAATATGAGCATCATTGCGGTTTGCAAGGAGCCTTCGAACTGGAAACTAATGCCATAAAAATGATAAATAAGATACAGCACTATAGCAATAAAAAATCCACCTACCACCGGCTCAGGGATATTATAATCACGGAAAAACTTTACTTTTTTTACAATAAAAAAACCTAAAATCAATACCAGACAGGCCGTAGTAAGCGTCTCAAACAGTCCAAAAACCATAGATTATATTATTTAGTTACGTTTGTTTTGCGATAAGCAGGGGATAAATGTACTAAAAATATGTTGCTCTAGGCGGACTTTAACTGATTAAACAGAAATTGTACAGAGCTAAAAAACAATGTGCAAACCCAGAATATTACACACTCTAGTGAAAGTAATTCCATACACTAGTGACCAGAAAACAGACTATGATTCCATATAAAATTGGAAGGACGGTCGCTATCGTTGTCCATTTGCGACTTCCTGTTTCCTTGTAAATGGTATATATAGTCGTGCTACAGGGATTGTGTAGCAGGCTGAATAACATTAGATTAATGCCCGTCAGTGTAGTCCATCCCGCCGTATGTAGAAGTGTAGCAACTTCTGCATCACCTATTTCAAACATAACTCCAGCACCGTGCCCCATAGAGGTATTGCCTAATACCATAGTGGTGAGCATGAGTATCGTTGGAATTACAATTTCATTTGCTGGAATAGCAACTATATAGGCGAGTAAGATGACTCCATTCAGACCAATCAGTACTCCAACCGGATCAAAACTTTCAATCATCCATACGGCGATACTTTGTCCACCGATGGCAATGTTTGATATTAACCAGATCACTGCACCAGCAGGTGCTGCAAATACTATCGCACGCCACAATACAATTAATGTCCGGTCGATAAGAGAGGTATATACGGTTTGGAAAAAGCGGGGTGGACGGTAAGGGGGAAGCTCTAGTGTAAAAAATGACGATTGTCCTTTCAATAATGTCTTGGACAACAGCCATGAAGTGAAAAACGTGAAAGCAATTCCGAGCACTGCAATAAACACAACGGCAAGCATTGAAATAGTCCCTGCCCATTGTTTGGGAACTAAAGCGCCTAAGAATATAGAGGCAATTAGTATCTGTGTTGGCCATCTGCCATTACAAAGAGAAAAATTATTGGTGATAATGGCAATGAGTTTTTCCCGTGGACTGCTAATGATACGGGTAGCTACTACACCGGCTGCATTACAGCCAAACCCCATGCTCATGGTCAGGGCTTGTTTGCCATGGGCACCAGCTCCCTTGAATAGACGGTCTAGATTGAACGCCACCCGGGGGAGGTAACCAAAATCTTCCAATAGCGTAAAAAGAGGAAAGAAAATAGCCATAGGTGGTAGCATAACGGCGATTACCCAAGCCGTAGCAAGGTATACGCCATCAATTAGGAATCCGTCCAGCCACCATGGAAGACGAAGTGTTTCTGCTGCATTTTTCAAGAATGGGTGTACTTTTTCTAAAAGTAAAGTTGATAACAATTCTGAAGGGTAATTAGCACCAATAATTGTAATCCACAAGACCAATCCTAATAGAAGAAACATAATGGGAAATCCCCAGATACGATGCGTAACAATATTGTCGATTGCACGATCGATACGGAATGAGCGGGTTGACGAATCTGAAGAAACCGTGTCTTTAACCAATTGATTGGATCGCGTATATATGGCCTCGACAATCTTAGTCCGATAGGTATCGCCAACTTTCTCTTGATGATCTTTGGCTGCTGTTAGAATGGTTTTGGCCTTTGTGCCTTGTATATGGGGGGAGATGTCGCCTTTGCTTAGAGCGTGAATGATGTGTTCGTCGCCTTCAATTAGGCGCATGGCAAGCCATTGGGCATTAGGTAAGTCGGTATCCAGCTGTATTAGTTGCGATGATAAGTCTTCAACCGCTTGACCACTTTCCCCACTCAGTTGTACATGTTGTTGCTTTTTGCATGTAAAAGTTTCTGTGGCTACTTGCTGGATCGCGAACAGCAACTCTGATATTCCTTCCTTTTTGCGCGCACTGGCCGCGACAACTGGAATTCCAAGGTCTTTTGATAGTGTCCGAATGTCAATATGTATTCCATGCCGTGTGGCTTCATCCATAAGATTGAGACAGAGCACCACCTTGTCGGTAATCTCCAAAATCTGTAATGCAAGACTGAGGTTTCGTTCTAAACGGCTTGCATCAACGACTACTACGGTCACATCGGGCTTGCCAAATAGAATGAAATCTCGTGCTACTTCTTCGTCTTCCGAAGTGGATAGTAGGGAGTAGGTACCTGGAAGGTCGATTATTTTGTAAGTGTCATGTTGATAGGAAAAACTTCCTTCTGCACGGGTGACTGTTTTTCCCGGCCAGTTACCCGTATGTTGTTTTAGTCCCGTCAGTGCGTTAAAGACTGTACTTTTACCTGTGTTTGGGTTGCCAGCCAAAGCGATTGTATATCGGCTATCTCCATTACTTTCCCCTAATCTCTTGAGATTTGCATTGGGGTTAAGTTCACAATTCTCACATGCGCTATTCATCATTATCGTTCCCTTCTTTAATTTCAATCAATATGTATATCGCATCCTCCCTTCGCAAACAGATCAATGTATGGTGTATCTCATAGGCAATAGGATCACCTAAGGGGCTTATGTTTTGTATGCGAATAGATGCCCCGTGAACAAAGCCTAAGTCTAATAGTCGTTGTCTAACCTCATATGGACATTCATCTTTTATACGTTGGATTTGTGCCTGTTGTCCTTTTTGCAATGATATTAAATCCATAAATGTATTGTTTGATTTGTGATTTAATAGTGTTAAGTATGTAAAGTTAATTAAATTAGATTACTCTAACAATTATTTTGTTTATTGATGCAAGCTTAGGCTTGTAGCATATCGTATTATATCTCGTGTCAAATAAATAGCAATTGGAAGATTATGGTAGCTCTCGTTGGGCTAGTTAGAAAAAATGAACAATCGAAATTTGATTACAGGATAATAATTGTATATTCAACTACTATCTATCATTTTGTGAAAACACATATATTAATTTTTTACTCAAAATAATTATTTATGACAGACATCAATAACATCTTTAAGAGTAACGAGGAATGGATTAAAAAGCAGCTTGCTATCGATCCGACGTATTTTGAAAAGCTGGCAGCAGGGCAATCTCCTGAAATTCTTTATATAGGCTGTTCGGATAGTCGGGTTTCGGCAGAAGAACTGATGGGAGTGGAGCCTGGGGAGGTTTTTGTCCATCGTAATATTGCAAATATTATCCCTAATACGGATTTGAACTCTAAATCGGTTATAGAGTATGCGGTGAGCCATCTGAAAGTAAAGCACATTGTGGTCTGTGGGCATTACAATTGTGGTGGCGTTAAATCGGCAATGGAGCAGGAGCACCTAGGAATTCTAAATCCTTGGTTGGGATGTATTCGAGACGTATATCGTCTGCATCAGGAGCACCTGAATGCCATAGAAGACATGGATGAACGTTATGATAGGCTGGTTGAGCTTAATGTAGCCGAACAGTGTTTAAATCTGGTGAAGATTCCCGAAGTACAGAATGCGATATTAAATCATCAGGTAACACTACACGGATGGGTGTTTGATGTGAGAACGGGTAAGCTTATTGATCTGACTGAGGATTTTATGAAGGCACTTGGCGACAAGGGATTAGATATGGTTAAGATCTATCGTGTAAAAGTGGAAGAATAGTTATATCGAAGAAGGTAGACCTGATAGCGGTAAAAATGCTATCAGGTTTTTTATAATCGTTAACCAAAGGTCGTCCCAATAGACCTTTCTTTTCAGGCTTTTCTTTTGGCATGTAGGCAGCTACATATTTAGGGGTCCACTCTTTATCGTGTTCGCTATCGAGAAAACCATTCAGCCAATAGGCGACTTCTTCGGGATCTTCTTTGTACAATTCGGGCAGGTAACGCTCCATAATAGCGATAAATTCCTCATTCCACATATAGTCTTGCTCTTGAAACTCTTCGACGTAAATAGGGGCGTAGGTCATGAATTCCTCGAGCATACCGTACATAATATATATTCGACATAGGCGATACAATACCACGCGAGGTAGAGGGAAGTCTTTTAGGTCAAAAATCCCTGTTTACAGGGAGAGAATTCTGTTATTCTTCAAATTCGATTCTGTTGTCACCTAGAAACTTGATACGGGCCAAAGATTCTATAGGTATATTTAATTCACGCAGAAGCTCGTGTCCTTTCTGAAAAGATTTTTCGATGATGAAGCCCATACCCAATACACTAGCTCCAGCTTTTTCGATAAGCTGGTGTACGCCTATAGCAGCATTGCCGTTTGCCAAAAAATCATCGATAAACACCACTCGATCATTGGGTGTCAGGAAATCCTGGCTCACACAAATGTCATAGGTCTTATCTTTAGTAAAAGAGTATACGGATGCAGTCAACATATTTTCCATTGTCTTCGGCACGGCTTTTTTAATAAAAACAACAGGGAGTTCTAGAAGGTAGCCTAGCATGATAGCTGGGGCAATACCACTCGCTTCAATGGTTACAATTTTATTAATTGGCAAATGTCCAAAACGGCGTACAAATTCAACACCAATTGATTTCATTAATATCGGATCCATTTGGTGGTTGATAAAGCTATCTACTTTCAATATTCCCCCTTCAAAGCTTTTGCCATCCCTCAGGATACGGTCTTTCAATAATTTCATGTAAAAAAAATAGTTGACCGCAAAGATAAAATAACCTAACGATAACTAGGGCTTTATTCTGCTTTTCTCGTTTCGATTGTGCTTGTGTCCGATGTTATGAACTTTATTGTAATTATAGCGCAAAAGTCGCTTTTATTGGTGAAATTAGTTACCTTCAGGTAATTATAAGTTACATGGAGTCTACTCCATGGCAATAATAATACCATGAAAAAACTAATTTTTGCATTATCAATTATCTTTAGCTTATTGGCATGTAATCAACATCAAATAGGTTATACAGGGAAAGATTTAACAGGAAAAGCAACACTAATGAGAAATAAACAAGCCGATGAATCCAAATTGATATTAAATGTTGATGAGAACTGGAAATTGTACGAAGGGAGATCTGTTGATGCTATCGATTTGTCTAAGCCTGTGGCCCAAGGAGAGGGTAAAGGGGAGTTTGTACTCCATGCAAAACGTTCTTACCGTTCGTATTTCCAATTGGTAACGCCTACTGGAACCGCTGTCATCGCTGAGCGATTGTTGCCGATGGAAGGCGGATATAATTTTAGAGATCTTGGAGGGGTTAAAGCGGCAGATGGCCGATTTGTGAAATGGGGCGAAGTATTTCGTACGGGAGATTGGGCACATCTGACCGAAAGTGACCTGCAATATCTTAATAGCTTGTCTTTGGCCAGTGTAGTTGACTTTAGAACAGAGGAGGAGAGACAACAGGAACCCAGCAAGAAGATTGATCAAGCCAAGGTATATAATCTGACTATCGCTCCAGGCAACCTTTCCGTTTCCTCATTGTCTGATGTTGTAAGGCTTCCGAAAGAACGGCTGGATACGATGATGATGGACTTGAATAGAGCCTTGCTGACTGATAAAGAAAGTATTAATCAATATCGGACTTTCTTTAGACTCTTACAGAATAAAGAGTCTTTGCCTTTGGCTTTTCATTGCTCTGCGGGGAAGGATCGAACAGGTATGGCCGCCGCACTTTTCCTTTTTGCGCTGGGGGTGGACGAGGATGTAGTGCTTCAGGACTATATGCAGTCGCAGATCTTTTTAGCTGATAAATACAAAAAGTATATCGATCAGTATCCGAATTTAGAGCCGTTGCTTACTGTCAAACCGGAGTACCTCCAGTCAGGTATTGTCTATATGAAAAAGGAATTTGGTACTGTAGAGAATTATTTGAAGAATGTTTTGAAAGTGGATACGGCCAAGATGAAGAAAATGTATCTTTATTAAACCTTATAAAATACTCACGATAACATGACGATGCATAGCCGCTGCCTTCCTGTAAAAAGCTAATAACCCAGTCAACGCCTGTCTGAATTCTGTTAGTAATAGCTCTTTGTCCTCCTGCCATATGCCATTGGGATATACAGCGTAAGCCTTCATATTAGAAGGGTTAAATTCTTTGCTTAAAGATTCAAGGTCTATCTGTTCCAAGACATTAATGATGTCATGCAGTTCATCCTGTTCAATACAGGCTATAAAATCAGCTTCCTCGTCATCTATGTTAAAACTGTGTACACCAACGATAGCTTCACTTAGCTTATTTTCCTCAATGGGATCGGCGGCAGAGACACCAGTGAGAAAGAAGTGCAGTGCATCCCATAATTTGTCAATATCCATACACTCGGTCTCTCCGCTTTCTTCTATTTCAAAAATACGATTGACCAGATCCTCATTTTTTAGATCCATCAGACTATCTAAAGTGGCTTCATCGACCATAAGGTACTCTGCTATCATTCCCATATCTATGTTTTAATTAATGTATTCTTAAAAAGCAACATTCATGTTACTGCTTCCTAAATATCGTTATTTGACATTTGTATTCCTAGCTAATTTTTAATTCTCTATATTTCGGAGAGTAAAGGTTAGCCGATAATAAGTTTAATACTGTTATTGATCTGCATGGTGTCTAAATAAGAGATGTGGCTGTTATAAATACAACAGCCCGTGGCATGACAATTGTTCGTGGAAAGTTTTGTATTACATTTCAGAGGAAACAAATAAAGGAAAGAATCGAAAATACGTTAATAAATATCATGTTTAAGCATCTAAAATATATCGACGGTACATCCGACAAATTTTGGGAGATACAGACAGAAGGCTCGACCCATACGGTCACTTACGGGCGTAACGGCACATCGGGACAAAGTAAAAGTAAAACATTCGATTCGGAAGAGGCTTGTCTAAAAGACGCAGAAAAGCTCATCGCTGAAAAGACAAAGAAAGGGTATTCAGAAGATGGGAATGTTGATGTAGCGCCTACGGGCAAATTAACATCCGTACGTAAACCGTCAGTAGGTAACCAACGGAAGGAAGCCGCTGTTGCAGCGATAAAAGCATTGATTAGTGAAGGCAAAGTAAGTGATATCATACCCTATTTGGAAGAATATGCTACCGGTAATCTAGAAGTGCTGAAAAAGGAAATCCGTGCAGCCAAAAGATATTGGGTTGATTATGTCGACCTCTCCAAAGATCCAGTATATCGCAAAAAGGCACAGTACGATTGGGGGACCAGAGGGAATAAGGAGCAGCAACGTATCGTCAAATTACTTGCTTTAGCTACCTTTTCGGGATCTGATGCAGGTAGTTGGGACATTTTTTATGAGCTCATGGAGCAAGTTGAAAGTCCTGATGTTGAGCAGATTCTAGCATATGCTAAGCCCGATTGGTTGGGAGGTTACCTCTTACAGTTGGCCCAACGCAATGAGTGGAACAGATTAACGTACTCCAAACTGAGACGTTTAGAGGACTTAGGGTACATACAGTTTGAGCCAGAGTTATACGCAGGTTCTGTATCATCGGTCAACTACAAGGAGTCGGGAAAGCATTTTAAGGTTTTGACCGAAGATGAGCTGACTATTCAGCGGGATATTCCATTGGTATTTGAATATGAAACCAATATTCAAAATATATACCTGGACTACAGCTATCAAAATAGCGTCAATGAACTGACCTGGGATAAGGTATTCAGCACCCTCTTGGAGGCCGGTAAGATCGATCGTGATCTGATTATAACAGGTGCGCTGGAAGCTCAGACCAAAAATTGGAATATTAATCTCAAAAGTTACTTTAGGAAACTTATAGAGCGTCTACAATTACCAGAAGACGTGGTTTTGAGCCATCAGCAGAAGTTCTTTCCGTTGTTGCATGCTGAACATAGCGCTGTTGTCAATTTTACAGTAGACTATCTTAAACCATTTTTGGGACATCCTGATTTTCAAATGACCGAATTTTTAGATTGGAGCGAGGGAATTTTTATGCGTAGTGACGTTAAGGCCAGTCTGAAGACACTTTTGATACAGTTTGATAAACTATTAAAGCAATATCCGGAATTAAACGCACGTCTTACCTTGCTGGCAGCAGATCTGTTTATGATTCCAGATTTAGCGTTGCAGGAGAGAGCCGCCAAATTCATCTTGAAACATCAAAAGGAACCTAGCGAAGAACTGGCCTCTAAATTACAGGTTTACAGGTCCCAGATGATGGGGGCGGTAGCGACCGATCTAGAAGCTGTATTTCAAGAGGAAGTTTATTCCGAAGAAGAGATCTTATCCGTCCTGAATGGAGATAGCCGGGAAACCTATGTGTTTGATCCAACGGATATAAGCTATCTGAGCGAAACAGTAGACTATCCGCAGACATGGAATGATATCTTTTTCAAGATAGGCGAAGTGATTGGTGGGACAGACTCCATAGCGATAGAGATACTGATGAATGCCTGGGTGCAATATAATCCAACATTTCCTGCTGATTATAAAAGGCAACTGGAACCTTACATTAAACAATTAAGTAGTATCTATCGTGAATCTGCTTGTTTTGATTATTTCTCAAGTGTATTCTTGAATATGTATTACAAGCCAAAGACAGTATATCAGAATAAGGATCGTAATACCAATTATTCCAAATGGATTAGCCTTATGGGAAGTCAGATGGAACGATTGCAGCAGCACCTTATAGATGGCGTAAAATTACCATTATTGAGTTTGCCAAGTCATAAGCCTTTTTGGATTGCTCCTGCAGTATTGACGCAACGTATTCTTGACTATCAACAGGCAGGAGTGAAGATCGATTTTGTTGATTTAGCGATTGCATTGAGCCGTACCGTAAGGGAGGATCTAAATGAAGCAATACCTTTGTTGTCGCAGGTAAACGATCCGCAGATGCGCGAGGTATTAAACTATGCATTCGGGCTCGATACAGCTATCAAAACACAGCAACGGTCATGGCTCAAGAATCTATTAACCTCGAAAGACTCAGCAGAGTTACTGTGGTTTGGCGTATGGGCTACCGTGGCGCGGACCCATTATCCCGATGAATATTTCGAGGAATTTGATCAGGAACCGTTAAAAGATATCCCATTTGCAGCCAGACCTTTTCGTCCGGAATTGACCATAGAACCCACCTACTACAATGGGTATAATTATGTTACCAGGAAATCTGAACAGGTGTATAATGGGGATGAATTGAGTTATCCGCTACCTACATTCAAGCAAGGCATAGATACTTTTCTGTATCATAAAGATATCTATAGCCGTGGTAAGAGTTTTATTGTGGCCTATTATCTCCATAGGATGGATATTCCTTATTTGCATAGTTTGATGCCACAGAATACCGAGAGTCTTTCTATGTTCTTAACATTAGGGTTCAATAGCAAGAGCGATATTGGAGGGAAGGCACCGGCTTCCTATCTGAATCAGATGCTGTACGGGTTTTTCAGAATGGATGGGCAGTCTAATCTGTATTTGGCCACTTCTACTTTTAATAAGGAAAAAGAGGTACGGGCGATGTCGGTCGAAGTGCTGATAGCAGCTATAGAGGAGAATAGGTTACAACCGGATGTATTAGGGGAGTGTCTAGGTGTTTTATTGAGTCACGGTTATGGGCCTATAGGTCGCTTTGTAGAGGTTTTGGAACAATGCCGCGATATCTCTTCCAAACATAACAATGCCCTGTTGCAGGTGTTGGATGTCACTTTGCAACATTATACCCTGACGGATAAGATGCCCACCAATTTTAAAAAAATCATAGAGTATTACTATGATCTGCAGACGAAGGAACAATATAGTCTCACAGCAGGACAGAATCATGTATTCGAACGTTTAGATGCTTATAAAAGCCTACAACCGGTTTTAAAGAAAATAAGAAAATAACAATATGGCAGAACAAGATTTAGCAATCAGCTATGCAAGACAGTCGCAACTGACCCAACAATCGGGGATACAGCAACTGGTGTTGGCACATCAGTCTGAACTGGCAGAAGTGGCCAATGTCCCCTGTTTCTTTTGGGGAAGTTTGACTGACCCCTTATTGACTTCTAAATGCCTATTGACATTGTCCAAAGTCGTGCGATCCAGTTTTGGGCCTGTTCCTCCGAGTCTACGCGATCCTATCGTCTCTGCGGGAACCAACCAAATCCGTTTTGAAGGTTTTTCATCGTGTAACGGCGTGTATGCACGGTTGGATTTATTAGAAGACGCTATAGACGGCGAATTTATAGCAAGTGGTACGACCAACGTAGATTTCAATGAGCCTATGCTCAATGCTTTGAATGCAGTAAAAAAGACAGAAAAGATGGTGCTTGGAGTAGGAAGTCAAGAAGTCGCTATTAGTACAGATAAAGCCAAAGTCGTTGAGAAGAAAGTAACTTTACCACCGCGTTGGATCAAAGGGCTTACCTCTGTGCAGTTGTACCTGGCAGGTATGGAGGTACAGTTTGAGTTGAATAAGATACAGCTTATTCAGCTATTTCAGGGGATCCCTAAAGGTAATACGAAAGGAGAGTTTTACCTGACTAAGCGAGCCAATAGATTTATCTTTTCACCGATTGGTACAGGCGATGCCGTTCGTATTGGAGGCATACAACGATTGCGTTTACTGGAAGGACTTTTAACATACGCTGACAAATTGATCGTCTACCAGGAACAAGGAGGGGAGAGTGTTGCTTTTGTAGCCGATTTTGGGAAAATGAGACTTACACTGGCCTTGTCCCCTGATAGTTATAGAGGTTTTTCAGGAGAGGGAAATGTTCTGGAAAATATGATCAAGGCTGTGCCTGATGAGTGGGTGCATGCCGTCAACGGACTGCTCAAATCCAATGAATTATTCGATCCGACGATGTTGTCAATCGAACATGATGTTGATTTTGACACGATGGATACATTGTCTGCTTCATTGTCATCTATAGGCCTACTGGGCTACGATTTACATAGCCATCAACATTATTACAGACGACTGCCCTTTAAGATGGAGCGTATTTTGGCATTAAATCCAAGGTTGAAAAATGCAAAGAAACTCGTTGCAACAGCAGGTGTTCAGTTTATAAAGAATACAGCATCTTATATAGAAGCTCGTGTAGATGGATCAGGAGTACAGCATACGGTCATCATTCAAGGAGAGAAGCACCAGTGCACCTGTAACTGGTTTACCAATCATCAGGGCAAAAGAGGACTGTGTAAGCATATCCTTGCCGTTAAAATGGTAAACGGTTAAATAGATTTTTTCCTTGACGGCCCCTAACGGTGGCTGTCAAGGAAAAACAGTTTCAGCTGTTATTTCTTACCCTCTAGGATACCGATACGGTGTATATTAGGATTGGCCGCTAGGCCATTGGGATTACATCCTAACTCGCCCTCAGGTACTTCCATACCCTGCTTCGTATAGAATTTTACCCAAAATTCATCGAAGTCACCTGTTTTGGGATTCTTAAAGGTCATTGGCTCTAATTTAAACAGTCCTATCGGTCGAAAAGCCCGCTCTACAAAGTCTGAGCAGTAATACGAGCTATCGTTTAATCTATAGCTCCAGTTATAGGGCTTGCCTATCATCTGATGTGCTATGACCATCGCTTCTGGAATAGCATCTTTATATTTGTCATCAATGCGATATATCACATACTGTTGTAGCTCATGATGTTTTGCCATATTATCCAATGGCTCTCTCACACATCCTTTACTACTACTGGCGTGCAGGATGTAAGGAACTCCCTCTACGACTTCAATAAGTCCCATATGGTCAAATGATGCGCTGGCCGTTCGTTGGGTGACACGGTTGATGGCTCCCGAAAGGCTTTCTGCCTGAGCTCCAACAAATAAGAGGTCACCATGTTGAATGGTAATTCCTTTATAATTTAAACTGCTTTGTGCATGGACAGATAATACACTATACAGAAAAACAAAGACAACGAGTACTTTTTTTATCATAGGTGCGAAGATATAGAATTATCGAGTTTAAGTGTAATGTATTCTTCATGTTGGCACAAAAAATATTAATACTTCTCTAGCTAAAATCTGATAGTTATATCTCGTGTTTTATATTAAATTTACGTTTTAAAACGGTGAATTTCTCCTTTGAATAAGCGTGTTTTTTCCAAAAGAGGAGTTTATAATGATTCATAGCTATGCAGTATAAACAAGAGATAAGCAGGTTGTATAATCTGTCAGAAGATAGCCAGGGTTTTCATGATCAGGTGATTGCGGAACTTGAAGGACGATTGGGTATCAAACTTCCGAATGCCTTAAAAAACTATTATGTGACATTAGGTAAACATGAAAACTTAAACTATGCCTACAATAGACTGTTGTTACCTGACGACGAAGTCGGATTTTCGAAAGATAGGTATCTCCTGTTTTTTGAAGAATATCAAGCTGTGGTTTCCTGGGGTATAAAAGAAACGGATTTGCAATATGAAAATCCTCCGGTTTGGGGAAACTCGGGGACTGATGATGAGCCGGATTGGTACTTGGAGGCGGATACTACAGAAAAGTTTTTGTTGCTAATGGCTATATATAATGGTACTTTGGGAGGTTTACCTTATAATGCCAATTGCCTTGAGCCTATCGATTCAGAAATTGTAAAAATGATTAAGCAAAATTGGACATTTGTTCCTGATGTTTCTTATGATAGACAGCAGGTATATACGGATGGTTTTTACGAGGTAATCAGTTTGTCATTTGATGAGGGGGAAAATTGCACAGGTGTATTTATTGGAACCAGCGATCAAGAGCGTTTTGATGGCTTGTTAGACCGTATCGCTATTGATTGGTCTTATACCTCTTATGAAGATGAGGATTGGGATGAAGAGGAATAATGTATTCCAATCTCTATGTACTATTCTCTACCTAAGGTATACAAGGTAGAGAATAGTATTAAAATGCTATTTTTTAGCGTGTATATTCAACTCGATGTCTATCTCTTGAGAGATTACCCAGTCTTTAGGATCTCCGTCTGTTCCGTATGTCAATCCCCAATCCTGTCTATTGATTGTAAATTTTGATATCACATGTACAGTGTCGGCAGTGATATCTACTTTTGCTGGAAATGTAACGTTTACAG
Source organism: Sphingobacterium tabacisoli (assembly GCF_017908035.1). GTDB lineage: Bacteria > Bacteroidota > Bacteroidia > Sphingobacteriales > Sphingobacteriaceae > Sphingobacterium > Sphingobacterium tabacisoli. Next base: position 384,334 of record NZ_JAEQMU010000001.1, read on the forward strand.
TTTTGTCTTTAATGGTTAGGTTACCACTGATAATATTAGTTGCTCCTTCTATTACGCTTTTATCGCTAGCCTTGTCAAAAGCCGTAACTCCTGTAATTTCAAATTTAGCTGTTGGAAATTTGTCCGATTGGAAGAAATCTTCGTTTTTTAGATGCTCATCTAAGTTAGCCGCTGTTTTACCTCCTGTTTTGGCCAGATCTACCGATTTTTCGTCGGTTGCTACGGAGGTGATATCTATTGTAACTGAACCACCTGTTATTGTATTATTCTCTACAGCTACTGTACCTTCCGTTTTCAACGTACCGAATCTTGGATCAAAACCACCCTTATGGTATCCTGTCCATTTTAGCGAACTTTGATCCTGGTCCAATACATATGTTGTCCCTTTCTGCTCCGCTACCTCCTGTTGGCTGTTGGTTGCCGTTTTATCACCACCTGATCCCTGACAAGAAACAAATATTGTTGCTGCTACGAATGCTAAAATAAACGTCTTTTTCATTTTGTATATCTTTTGTTGTTTGATTTTATGTCCGCAAATCTAATGCAAAGTCACTGTACAATCAGCATTGGTTTCCTTTTGGAAACTACTTTCCTATTGGGAAGTACTGTAGAGTTCCATAACTTTGTAAATAAAGAGAACAGATAATAGTAAGTCATAATAATATGAGATATCCATGTAGTCGAGTCTGCAGAGGCACGAATGACCGCGAAGCAGCATGCACACTATTTCACAATACTCCCGTGCATAATATAGGTTGGATATTCCATATGACAGATAAAAAAACAGATATATACACATATGAAAAAGAAGCTATCGGTAAATTATAGTGAGACCTGTAAAACAAGAATAACTGCGATTAAAGACACGATGGAGATCCTTTCAGGCAAATGGAAGTTCCATATTTTGGGAACTTTACTCGAAACGGATAGAATGCGTTTCATGGATCTGTTGCGAGAGGTGGAGGGGATTGGTTCTAAGATGCTGTCAAAAGAACTGCAGGACATGGAAATAAATCAATTAGTAACCAGGACAGTTCAACAGACTAAGCCTATCACGGTCGTATATGAGATTACGGAGTATGGCAAGACATTGGGGCCGATTATTGATGAAATCGCAAAATGGGGAATTTCCTACCGTAACTCATTGCATAATCCACAGGATAGAGAAACCGCTTGATTTTTGGGCAATCGATTGACTTTTTCTAGGATAAGGAGAGTTCCCTTTAACTTTTTATCTTTACGAAAAGGCTAATTTGAATGAATAGAAAAGGATTTTTATACGTATTGCTGACGTCCGCATCAATGTGTTTGACTGGATTCGTAAACGGACAGACCAATGAGAATATAATCAGTGATTATAACCACATACCTTTAGCAGGAAACGCATTTATAACAAAAGGAAGTGGAGCTCAGATTTCGAGAATAAACGGTTTGACAGATTGGACTAACCAAGAAGCCGTTACTTCGGTATACTTTAGAGTACAGGAACCGGGTAAGATAGGGCTTAGGTTACAAGCTTCAGTTGGAGATTGCACCCCATCCATAATAAAAATGACGGCTATGGGCCAGCATAAAACGGTAGATTTAGGAGAGGCAAAAGAAAAACTAAACCAAGAGCTACAGATTGAAGTTAAGGAACCTGGCTATGTACGCGTAGATTTACAAGGTCTACACAAAACAGGCAATACGTTTGGAGATATATCGCATTTACTGGTATTACAGGAGAAAGGTAAAAAAGAATTATTGTATGCCAATGATGCGGAGTATTATTATTGGGCGCGTAGGGGACCATCTTGCAATATCAACTATAGTATTCCTAGTGACGGCGATGTTAGCTATTACTATAATGAGATAACCGTGCCTCTTGGGCAAGATAAAGTAGGGTCTTATTTCATGGCGAATGGTTTTGGCGAAGGTTACTTTGGAATACAGGTCAACTCGGAATCGGAAAGAAGGATTTTGTTTTCTGTATGGAGCCCGTTTCATACAGATGACCCTAAGAGCATTCCGGATGAGCAGAAAATCAAGTTACTGAAGAAAGGAAAAGAAGTGCGCACTGGAGAATTTGGTAACGAGGGATCTGGTGGTCAGAGCTATCGAAAGTACCAATGGAAGGCCGGCCAGACCTATAAGTTCCTATTAAAAGGAGTGCCCGATGGAAAGGGAAATACAGATTACACAGCTTGGTTCTTCGAGCCAGAACAAAAGGAATGGAGTCTGATTGCGAGTTTCAAGCGTCCCAAAACAAATACCTATTTAAAGCGATTCCATAGTTTCCTGGAGAATTTTATTCCCGAGCAAGGGTACCAGGGTAGACAAGTGCAGTTTAAAAATCAGTGGGTCTACGATGGTCAATGGAAGACGGTCCAATCGGCATCATTCAGTGTTGACAATACTTATCGTGCCCATCAACGGGTCGACGCCATCGGTGGGTTGACTACAGAGGGCTATTTTCTGCAAAATGGAGGTTTTTTTAATGAGTCGGTAGTTCCGGGTACTAAATTTGAATTTAATACGAACAGTAAAGCACCTAATATTGATTTTGATAGGTTGCCTTAATAACCTTTTATCCAGACAGCCAATTGATCTAATGAGGGGCTGCCTGGATATATGTCCTCACGTGCGACTTTATTACTAGAGCCTCATAGAATTTCTCTGATACCAGTTAATGCACTACCGAGTCGTTGTTTCTTTAGCTGTCTTTCTGATAATAACACTGGCGCTGCCTAGATCTGGTATCCACCTGTAGGTTTCGTCTTCCATATACCTGTCAGCCAATCGAACAGATTTAGGGTCCGCCCCCTCTAGTATTTCATTACGATAATAGACTTTATTCTTGTCTTTAGCGTAGGCGGTATACCCACTATTCCCTGGATATTGGTACACCGAAAATGTAGCGAAATCCACGCCGGTTAACAACGCACCTTCGCAGTATATTTGACGATCCACCATCATATAGATGTTGTCTGGGGGGAAGAACTTTAAGCTAGAAAGGTCTTCTATCGGTATTTTGGTAAAAGATTCTTTTTTTGTGACGTAATACAGTGCATTAGGAGTCTGAAGCACCCGGTTAGAATAAACAATTTGGCTATTCAGCAGCCCTGGTGCCGGAATTTTTTCTAAAGAAGTGTTTTTATACGCTGATTTGAGCCAATAGATATTGTCCTTGTCTATATAAAACCTGCTATCCTCATCGATTGATTTAAAGGTGTCATAATCCACCGATATGATCGTATCGCCCACAAAATAATTACGATTGTCCTTATACCAAAACCAGTTGCCGTTTCCTTTGAGGTTATCTGCGATTCGATACGTTTTTGGATCAGCTCCTTCAATAATACTCCATGGCTCCCTAAACTTATAAACATGGTATTGGTCTTTCACGATAGCGATCGAACCGTAATCAGTTTTTACATCGTCCGTTATTTCAAAAGTAGCATAATCTATATTACGGATTACGTCGCCACGATAAAAAAAATGGTGTTTATCTTTTGCATATCCCGGCCATTGTAGCGGAACGAACGTATCTTTGTCTGCATTTACCGTTTTGTATTTATTATCCCAAGGCAATTTAGGGACTCCAGGCCCTGAAGACTCATAGCGATAGACGATTTCGTTGCCATCAAGAAAATATAGACTCCCCAGTGGCTTGATTTTCTTACAGGACACAAGGCTTAAAAAAATAAACAGAGCGGGGATAATGTTACATATCGTTTTCATTGGTTTTTCTTTCTAGCTGTCTTTAACTATTTTGTGTCTTACTGCAAATATATAAAATCATTAACCATTTCTCTTTTAGCTTAATTCCCATCAAGAGAAAGCTTTTAAGGTTTTAAATTTCTCGAATAGCGTTGTGTCCGCCTCTAGTTTGTACGGATAGGATTCATACGTATTACGAATATATTCAAACTTTGCTTAGGACACAATTAGGAGGGATGTATATGCGATGTATGATTGAGAGGGAATAGGGTAAAACTAGTATTGTTACAGTCAAAAAGGGCTAACGTTTTAAAAGCCAGGTTATTTGTAACTTGTTAATGGAAACAATGCATTTTTTTAAAAATTGAAAAATAAATTTGTCCATTACTAATGCTTTTTCTAAATTAGTGCTATTATAAACCTTTTATCAAATATTTAAATAATAAATACAACAAGCGTAGATAGTACGTCTTACTGGTTGTAAAGCAATGTGCCACGTTTTTGATCTTTTTACGGTAACGTTAACATAGCGCAGTAGAGCTACCTTTTAGATTTTAACTATCTCCTTTGAGAAGCAAGAATGTTTTTCGGTAACGTTCACGAGTTTTGCGGAATAAGATTATTCAGCTTCTTAAAACATGGCTTATTTGAGCGTTGCGCTTTAGTAAAATTAATTATGAAAAGAATAACCACCACTTAAACATAGCATACATTATGATGAAAATTCGAACCATTATGCTTTTTACTGTTCTTCTATTTTATGGAGCAGTAACAAATGCACAGGACAAAAAAAAGGTGACAGGAACTGTCAAGAGCAGTCAGGGAGTTGCACTCTCTGGAGTGACGGTCAGTGTCGTCGGTAGCAAATCTAATGCACAGACAGATAAGCTAGGAGACTTTAAGATTGAAGTCAATTCTTTGAATGAAACCCTACAGTTTACTTTTGTAGGCTATGCTTCGAAAGAAGTTAGTCTCTCCGGAAGAAGCCATATAGCTGTGATCTTGGACGATACCGCTGAGAGTCTCGACGAGGTAGTCGTAGTAGGGTATGGTACTCAAAAGAAATCGAACCTTACGGCATCAGTAGACGTTATTTCGAGCGCTCAATTGAAAGACAGACCAGCGAATAATGTTGCTGATCTTATCAAAGGTGCTTCGCCCAATGTCAATGTAAATATGGGTATGAGAGGGGGGGAGCCTGGAGCAGCGAGCGCTATGAATATCCGGGGAGTAGGATCTATTAATGGCAACGCCAGTCCATTGGTATTGGTAGACGGAGTCGAAATGGATTTAGGTGCTATCGATCCGGAGACTGTAGAGAACATCTCTGTCTTAAAAGACGCTTCTGCGGCAGCGGTATACGGCTCAAGAGCACCGTTTGGTGTGATTTTGATTACGACCAAGAGAGGATCGAGACAAGAAGGAGTCAAATTAGATTATAGTAATAATTTGTCTTTATCTTCCCCTTTACGTTTGCCCAGTTTTATTGACTCTTATACTTGGGCCACTGCCTTTAACCAAGCCAACGCTAATGCTGGGCTGACTCCTGTGTACAGTGACGAGCAGATGTTGCGTATTAAAGGATATTTAGATGGTACATTCCCCTACGAATATGACCCAGAGCATCCGATTGATAATATTTGGGCAGGGCGGCGTAATGGAAATGCAAATAATGACTGGCCACATTTATTGATGGGCAAAAATGCCTTCAGCCAAAAGCATAATCTGAATGTCACTGGAGGGAGTAAACGCACGCAATATTTTCTTTCTTCAGGATACAGTAAACAGAATGGTACGTATGCCTTTGGACACGATGATTTCAAACGTTACAATTTAATGTCCAACGTGTCTACTGAAGTGACGGACTGGCTAAAACTGGGATCCAATTTGAAGTGGGCGACCTCATCTACCGATTTTCCAATGGGTGAAACAACAGTGGGGCGTGAACATACCTTCCGTGAAATGTTGATGTTTGCCCCAATGATGCCTCATTATAATATTAACGGTACCGTTCAGAGCCCTTTGGTGCGCTTGTTACAAGACTCAGGAAGAGATAAGAGTAAAAAGGCAGATTTCTTAGCCAATCTAAATTTAGAACTTGAACCGATAAAGGGATGGAAAACAATTGCCACTTACAGTTATAATATTCGAAACATTAAATCAACTTCAAACCCTAAACCTGTTATGGTCGAACTAGGTACAGGAGCATTTGGTAATATTGGCAAACCTAACGCATCATACATTTCAGGCTATTCTGAAGAGGTTTATAAGGTATTCAACGTGGTCAGTTCCTATGAAAAACAGTTGAGTGATCATTATTTTAAAATACTAATGGGCTTTGAGCAGGAAGAGAATTTATATACAGGATTGACTAGTACAGGTGTCTCTCCTGTGGTAGATGATAATCCTTCCATTGTAACCTCTCTCGGAGGTATCACGTCTTCGGACAAGATGAATCATTGGGCTACGCGAGGTGCATTCGGTCGTTTGAACTATAATTTCCAGGAAAAGTATCTTGTCGAGGTGGCTGCCCGTTATAATGGTTCATCACGTTTTCCAAAAGATAACCGATTTGACTTCTTCCCTTCTGCTTCGGTAGGTTATGTACTGTCCAAAGAGGATTATTGGTCTCCTATCAAACCTTATATCAATGATTTTAAGGTTAGGGTTTCTTACGGTTCATTGGGTAATCAAAACGTTCCTACGAGCCTATATTTTTCAAGGATACCTATTAGACCAGACCTCAATTGGATCATAAATGGCTCTAGACCACAGTATGGTGGTGTTCCTGCGTTGATTAGTGACGATATCGCGTGGGAAACTATTACCACGCTGAATACAGGAGTTGATTTACAGATGTTGAATTCTAAACTGGATTTCAAGTTTGATTGGTATAACCGCATTACTGATAAGATGCTTGGAAAGGCTATAGAATTGCCTTATGTACTAGGTGCCGCGACTCCATTTACCAACAATGCCAAGCTATCTACCAAAGGATTTGAAATGGTGATCGGTTGGAATGATAAGTTGTCTAACGGGCTATCCTATAATTTCAAACTAGCATTAGGAGATAGTAAGACTAAGATATTAGAATATTTAAATGAAGATAAAATATTTACCGAATGGTACTCCGGAAAAAGCCATGGCGAGATTTGGGGACTGGAGACAGGAGGAATAATTCAAAGTAAAGATGAAAAGATTCCTGATCAAAAGAAATACCATGCAAACTGGGGCCCGGGCGATATTAGATATGTGGATCAAAATGGAGATGGTGTGATTAATGATGGTAAGGGAACAGTAGGCGATCCCGGTGATTTCAAGGTGATAGGGAATACCACACCAAGATATAATATTGGTATCAGCGCAGGAGCAAGCTGGAAAGGGATAGATTTTAGTATGTTCTGGCAGGGAGTGGCTAAGCGGGATTTTGCACCGCAATCTTCTACACCATTATTTTGGGGGATGACGAATGCTTGGGCTAATTCTGGATTATATAAGAATTCTCCTGCATTGGACTACTGGCGTCCAGCAGATGAAACCAACATACTTGGACCTAATACCGATGCCTATTTGCCGAAGCCTTATTTTACGGCCGAAACAGAAAAGAATAGACTGACACAGACTCGATATCTCTTGAATGCTTCTTATATACGATTGAAAAATGTTCAGGTGGGCTATACTTTACCCAATGAGATTGGGGGTAAGTTGTTCAGTAGAGCACGGGTCTATTTTTCGGGGGAGAACCTATTGACATTCTCTAAATTGCCAAAAGTATTCGATCCTGAGACTGCCATAGCCTCAGATTCAAGAGAAGGTGGATACCTTACCAATGGTGTGATTTATCCAATGAACAAGATTGTGTCTTTTGGTCTTAATGTAACATTGAAATAAGCAAAATTATGAAGAACATTATCAAAATATCCAGTTTGCTATTGGCCTGTTCTTTAATACAGGTTTCCTGCAACGACAGCTTTTTGGACCGAAAGCCTTTGGACGAAGTCCCTTCAGAAATGTATTTCGAAAAGCCGTTGGATCTAGAAATATATATGAACCAATTTTATACGGCAAATAATTTTCCAAAATATCAGAACCATGGTAATGATTACGATAGTGATGATATGGTAGGAGCTACCGTAGATCTTCGACTACAAGGGACGCGAGTAGTTCCCGCAGTTGGAAATATTGATTTCAGTCAGATTAGAGCCTTAAACTATTTTTTGGTCAATCATAAGCGAATAGAGGGTAAATATGATTTCAAAATTTATCAGCAGTATGTTGGCGAAGCATATTATTTTAAAGCAGTAAGCTATTTCAACTTATTGAAAGCTTATGGGGATATTCAATGGTTAGACAAAGATTTAGGGACTAGTTCGCCGGAGCTTTACAATCCGCGTACTCCGAGGGCTCTTGTTGCAGATCGTATTATTGGTTGTTTGGACACCGCAGCGATGTATTTAACTCCAGAGCGCACCAATGGATATAGCCGTGTCAATAAATGGATTGCTTTATTGATGAAAAGCCGTGTCGCCTTATATGAAGGTACTTGGCAAAAGTACCACAAAGAGGACAAATTTGCGGCTCTTAATGCTGATCCAGATAAGTATCTTCAACAAGCAGTAGCCGCGAGCGAACTCGTAATGGGATCGGGAATATATAGTGTATATAAAACAGGAAACCCATCCGAAGATTATAAAAATTTATTCAACAGAAGGGATTATACGACTAATAACGAGGTATTGTACTGGCGTAAGTATGATAATCAGCTTTCTCGTGGAGATGGCTCATTTACCAATGACCGGAATTTTAGAATGTCACAACCATTAGGCAAATCCCTAACGAAGCAGATGGTGGATAGTTATCTGTGTACTGATGGTAAGTCTATAACTGGTAACCCGCTTTTTCAAGGGTATACGGATATTGCTCAGGAATTTACCGACCGAGATCCGCGCCTTAATCAAACGGTGGCCACTCGGGATCAGATATGGAAAATAGCTGCGAATGGCACTACACAAAAATGGTCTGAGATTTATAATACGTTAAATAAAAATGCAGACCTAAATGCGCCAACTGGTTATGTGATACAAAAGGGATATGATCCACAGCTTATCTATCATGTACAGCAATATGAGGAAACACCATCTATTTTGTTTCGCTATGCCGAAGTATTGTTGAATTATGCTGAGGCAAAGGCAGAGTTGGGAGTGCTCACTCAGACAGACATCAACCGCACGATCAATCTGCTGCGTGATAGGGTAGGCATGCCTCATTTGGATATTGGCAATATAGCGATGGATAGCAAATGGGATTATCCGTTATTATCTCCGGCAATCAATGAGATTAGAAGAGAGCGTAGAGTAGAATTGGTCGGAGAAGGTTTCCGATGGGATGATATCGCACGTTGGGCTGCTGCGGACGAGTTGATTATTGGTAAAAGGCCCAAAGGCTTCCTTGCCAGTCAGATTACTCAAAATCCATTCCCTATCGATAATTCTGGTTTTTTGGATCCTTTCAAAAATGCGCTACCACAAGGCTATGGTTTTGTTTCAGGAAGAGATTATTTGAATGCAATTCCCGAAAATCAATTGCGATTGAATAAAAGTTTGAAGCAAAACCCGGGATGGGGACCCGAATAAAGGAATCATTATTCCTAAATAACGGATTTAGAGGGACGAAGTTAAATCATTATCGTCCCTCTATACCCAACGACTCTATTACGGGGTTCGTAATCGGCACAACAGTAGATCTCCTGTTGTGCCGATTCATGTTTCTTTAACTCCATATATTCATTCTTATTTTGTACATCTAGATACTTCTCTTTCTGATTTTTGAAGCAGAGTATTGGCCCCATAAGGCCTTGACCGTAGATCGAATAATCACCATATAGACAGCCATAGCAATTTTTGAAGCGATATCTTCCCGCGAACTGCCGCTGTAGATCATCCATGATCATTTCCATAAAACCATTTTTTGCTTCAAAATACTCGCCTTTAATATTGAAAGAAAGTAATGCTTTCTCGTGTTTTTCGAAGAGTTCCAACCTTAGGTTGAATACTATATTTATCTCTTCCTTTGTACTCATGACGATCAGGGTCTGTGGTATCTGTAGCGACAAGCTATAGTTTCGCAGTTCTATATAAGTATGTTGCGCGTCAATTTTACGGTTTATGATGTCAAAATCAATCAGCTCCTGATCGGAAAACTCTTCTGGATTATCCAATTCAAAACTATCTAGGTCAAATCCACTGAATTTAAATCGTCCGATCTGCATGTAGAAATCGTCAAAGTCGTTGTATACTTCAACAGAGTATGTCCCCGTTTTATTCGAAAAAGAACCTGTGTATTTGATCATTTCTTGGGACGTCATCATAATATTACACGGTGTAATCGAATTGTTTATTCAAATGCACAAAGCCTATTTCACGGTTCAAGATTTCTTCAACCTCTTCAAATGTAACTAGTCCCTCTGCCTCTTCCTCATGCCCGTTGGGTAGTTTGTATCGGTAGGCGAATACATCGCGGGCATAGATGTTTTCTAGAATAGCGATTTGATTTGTCGTCAAATAGGGGCGATGGGTACGCAGTTGATTATTTAGATTAATTTTCATGGTCTCTTCCTCCTCTTCATAAAACATCACGTAATCATCTATTTCCCGCACAGCTTCCAACAGTTGACGGAATATAAAGTCCTGTACGTTGTTCGCTAATACTTCTGCCATACATTCGTCATGTGGGAAGAAAGTAACCGGAATGTTGTCTCCGTTCTGCAGGTCGTATTGCAATACATACAGATCTCCACCTCCAGTTTTTCCAATAGGGACGAATCGGTATTTCTGCGCTATATCATATACTTCACGATCCATGATTTCTGCTATACCTGCCTTATAGGTTATGGGGTCCCAGATTTCTATGTCCTCGGCAAAAAGTAGGAGGGGAGGATTAAGCTTTAATTTTGGGAATATCAGTTTTATCCAGCCAGTTCCCGTCTCGCCCCAGTCCAACATACCATTTGCATACAACGTTTTATACGTCTCGGGATAGCTTATCCGAAGTTCTTTCTCTAGTTGGTTTAGCATCGTCATTTTCTTTTGGTTTATTGTTCCGTTATTTCAAAACATTCCAGATCTGCCGTTTTCACCGTTTCGTGATCCAGACCATATTTCTCCAGTGCGCGTTCGAGATTGGAGGTAATATACACTAGATCGTCCGTATCCGAAGAAAAGTACACCATGCCATCTTCATCTGGATCTTGTACGGTATAAGGAAATTTATAAACCAATTCCTGCAACTTTTTGAGAATAGCTTTAGTTTTGAAATCACCTAAAGACTGTAACACAATAATAATTTCACTTTTGGAAGGTTCATTCAGACCGATCAAAAATTCGGCTTCGTAGTTGCTTTTATCTTCCAAAAAACTGAAGGTATAGAATACCTGTGATCTGATATCCGGATTCTCATGATGTACGAAAGGCTTTAGCACTTCAAAATCCCGTTCCGGATCATCTTGTAAAATATAGCAGGCAAAGCGGAAAGTTTCTTCATCCAGGCTAGCATTTAAACTCTCCTTAACACGAAGTAGCCAATCCTTCTTACGATCTTTAGCATACCAGTGTATTAGTTTGACAGCACGATTGATACTGGTTTTAAACAACGTTTCCAGGTAAGAGACAGCCATTGTGTAGTCATTCGTCAAAAACAGCTCCACCAATAGCTCTTTTAGTACTTCAGGTTGATTTGCAAAGTCCTGTTGCAATTTGGAGAGACTTTCGGCGGTTAACCTCTTCTTAAATAACAGGCCACGTAACGCTTCCTGTTTGATCGTAATATCATGTGCGTCTTCGAATAATGAAAGGAGACTTTCTTCTTTACCACCCATCTGATAGCCAAAAGACCCCGAGTTTCGATCAGATAGATTCCCGTCAATAACATCGTCCAGCCAGCGCTCATACCAGTCTAAGAAATCTTCTTCAAATGAAAACTGAGGCATTTGTCGATCTCCATCGTCAATATTACAAATTCTTCCGGTGTGTGGACCATTTAGGATTAAAGCGTGATGAAATGTACAGCCCTGTGTCCCCAAGATAAAAATACCTCCCCATAGCGCCGCCTCGCGTTGCTCAAAGGCAGCATCGTCATCTCCAGCCTCGTCCATATAATCGACTTCCTTTTTCCATTCTTCAATTGGCATTCCTGGGTAAGCCTTTGTGGGCGCCTGTATCTGTTCGTCTGCATAATCATTATAGGAGACCGAAAAGTGTTCTCCAAAGCGATAAAGACCGTAAAAAGGACCAGCTCCTGAATTGTTGTACGAAGATCCTCCGTTGCCTATTTGTGTGACAAATAGCTTATATGCTAAAGGGATAGTGACATGATGGGTCTGTTCAAAGGCCTCTACTACCCTTAGTTCAATCGGAGGGTTTAATCGATACTGATGTGCTTCCGCACCAAAGACTTTGAAATCTTTATCCGAAGCTTTTGCCTCGATCAGTTTATCCTTGATACGTTGTATTTGTAGTTGATAATCTTTCATTATTGTTCAGCAACCTTTACGAATTGTAAAATTATATTTTTTACCCCGTAAGTTATATCCCTATAATCAGTGAATGTCCTTCCTGTAGTCATTTGGTAGGAGGCATAAAAGAGTAATAGATGTTTGGTATACACCGTGTGTTTTGAAAAAGAATAAAAAATAATCAATTTTGACTTTAATAGACAACGTCTCAAAATAGACAATAAATATTGAAAATTAATATATCCTAATATGAATGATTCCAGTATCTCCGAAATAGTAACACGAGTTAATCAGTTGCCCGATATAGATGAGAGCGTAGATGTAAGTTGGGTTGGAGCTTCTGATGATACTGCCATTAAGATCCTAGAAAATGCTTTAGACGTTAATATTACCGGATCATTCCGGGACTTTATTCTTCAGACAGGTGGTGGCGGACTGGAAGACTTATATATATCTTCGATTTCCAAAGATGCTCCTCTCAGTGGTTGCTATGAAGACACAATACACTACAGGCAAGATTGGTGTCCACACAAGCTTCCTGATCATTTGATTGTTATCCAGCGGGATTTTGACGATAACGAGCCCATGTGTTTAGATACATCTGTTGTGATCGACGGAGAAAATCCAGTAGTACTTTATTATTATCAGAGTACAGGAAATATAGAGAAAATAGCAGATAGCTTCTCCTCGTACTACCAAGAGTTTCTGTCTCCCTATTTTGATGCTAATGATATCTAGATGTTTTGCGATTTAGATAGCGCAAAAAAGTCTATTTTCTGTCATTTGTGACTTTAGAAGTATCTGAAAAAGGGGCTGGAAAATATAACCCTCTTTTTTTTAAAATAATTAAAACAAATTAAACCTTAGATTGTTGTTAGTCCGAGTGCCGCATTAATATCTACCTACGATGTATTGGATAAGCGACTTGTTTTCCGGTATTATTGGTTAAAGCGTACTCGCCCCTTTCTGTGTTTTATGAGATAGAGAGAGTTGTTTCGAGAGTTCATCATCGTGTAGGGATGCTGTGATATGAAAACTATATCCAGAATCCATATATGTGATTAATATCAAGAACAAGTTTTAACTGTTTTATGAATAGGCAGACCGGGGACACTATGAAAAACATTTTAAGATTTTGTTTACTTATGGCGACTAATAATCACATTAACCCTCTATCCCTTAAAACGAGCATCCTATTTTGGCTGAATATCATATTTCTGTTGATACTCTTATTGAGCTGAGAGCAGAGTGACCAAATATTAAAGCGTTAAATAATGAAGAAATCTTTAAATAGGATTTCGGAAGCTATCTATTGATCTCGATCGATGGAAAGAAGTTGCTTTTATAATAAATCACTGAAATTAAGAACTATGAAGTTATCCCACGGATCATCATTGGGATGTAGAAGATAATTGTTACGTCCTCTATATAGAAAGAGCATCAGTGTCTATCAATAGATCATTGATGCTCCTTGTTATGTTTGGCTTATGACCAGCTAAACTTCTGGAAAACCTGACTTTGTTTTCGATCGATATAGAGACTGATTTCATCTTCTCCAAAACCGCTGTAGTTATAGCCCGTCACTTTACCTATTAGTTCATTACTGCGTGTAGTTATCCCGGTTTTACTCAGCTTTTCATATATTTTCCGCTCATGATCAGAGTCATCATTTGTATAAGCACCTCCTTGGATGAATTTACCAGTCTCCGCATATTTGCCTCTCGTTATCCAGTAGTTCAGTAATCCATTTACATAATGATAATAGTCGAAAGATACTTTTTTCCGACGTTTATTTTGTTGTGCTAGATGACTGGTATTGACTTCTTCCCACTCTTTATAAGCGAGGTAGTCGGCTTTGTTCTCCTGGTATTCCTGCTCAGCTTCTAGATACCATTCGTTTAGGGAGCTATAGGTTTCTATGCAGCTTAGATCTCCCTTAAAACTATATTTTTCGCCGGTCCAGTCAAATTTGATGTAATCATAATTAAAAAGTTCATCTTTAAAATCCAATTCTGGGTTTCCATTTCCCCATACCGTTAGGAAGTGAACTTTGCCTTGTCCTTTACCCACGGTCGAAAGGTCGATGCTGAGGAGCGGAAAAAATACTGTTTTTAAAAAATCCTTCGGTTCGTCAAATACCTCTTCAATCGTAGGATATAATTTCATATGTGTTTTTGTTATTGTTGATATACTTGTTTCAATACCATTAATATAGAGTAAATGCCTGTTTTTTCAAAATTCCTTTCTTTATGAGGTGTAAAGTGTTTTATTTCATACCATTGCATTAATAATGTACCTGCTTAACAATTGTAATAGGGCTCTGGCATCTCTATTTCAATCCCCAAAAGCTCTTGTAGCGGATGAACATACCTATCCAACGATTGTTGTTCTCCATAATAAATGGTCACCAAATCTCCTGATTTTAACCGCACGAACAATTCCACGTAGCCACCACCTTTGGCTGGTAGTACATTTTGTACAATGATCTGACTTACATTGTCACGTTCAAATAGAATGGCATACTGATCTCCTGTAAATCCAAAAGTATTATCCTCAGCAAGCCAAACTGCTGGGCGGTGTTTGGCTTTTCTTTTCAGGAGAGAAGGTTGTGCGATAACATTGGCTTTATTTTTATAATCAGGCTGAAAATCCAGCAAAGTGTCAAACTGCAGTATTTGCGTCGTCTCTGGATTTAATTCTAAGTTGCCAGACAAAATAGTAGCCGCATAATCTCTATGGTTATTGATCATTAGCGATGTCCCGCCGTCGTCATATTGACTCTCCACATCATAGGTATAACAGATAGACAATCCTATGCCACCCAGATCAAAGGTCAGGTATTTCTGGTCCTCGCGTTCATAACCAGCGTCATCGATAGTGGTAGGGATCTCCTCCAACCATAGCTCTCGCAGATCGTAATAACTTTCGTCAGTGTTAGACTCCGCATATAGCGTCGCAAAATAAGATTGAACTCCTATGTTCTGACGTTCGTTTTTATCATAGTAAAACTCTAGAACATCCACCTGCAGTGAACCTATCCGTACAGGATAATCAATCTTAAAGTAATTCGTCTCAAATTCTGATTGGTACAGATGGCCGATGTTGAGTTTTAAGAACTCTTCATAGGTCGTATCCCATGATACGAATAGAGGTGTTGCACACTGCACTTCAAATCCATCCTCG
The DNA here is from genome assembly GCF_017908035.1 of Sphingobacterium tabacisoli. Taxonomy (GTDB): domain Bacteria; phylum Bacteroidota; class Bacteroidia; order Sphingobacteriales; family Sphingobacteriaceae; genus Sphingobacterium; species Sphingobacterium tabacisoli. The sequence goes on from NZ_JAEQMU010000001.1 coordinate 399,725, forward strand.
TAGTCCGTATGACGCTCTGCTGATATTTTGTAGTTCTCAGCTTTTTGGGCAATCCAGATACGGTGCTTCTCTTCTTTTTTGCCAGCGATGGTTTTAAAGAACAGGGGATCGTCAAACCCAAAGCGTTTGGTTAGCAGGGGGTAGGTTTTAGAAAATCCCTGCTGGCGTACCGGGATATAATGCTGTCTGTAGTCGAATAGAAATAGATATGGATTCTCTCCTAATACTTCGATATAGGCGTATTTCAATAGCGAGAGGTCAACACTTTCCATATAATCGTTGTTTTCATAATAAAGCCGGTCATCAGCGATGTGGATATTCCCTGGTTCCGTTTCTTTGGGAAAAGTATCATTCTTTTTGAATAGGTTGAACATAAACTTGCAGTTAACTTAAACAATATATTGGACAAAGATAGGCAGAATCATTTTTTTGATATTAGCCAGAAATGGGGATATTTTTGACCGATAATAGTTCTTGGTGCCATGATTGTCGACCTAAGGTTTACGAAAACTTAATATTGGCCTAACCTTATTGCCGTATTTTTGCACCGTGACACAGACCAAAGCCAACGACGAATCAACCTATATATCCCGTTTTAAAAATGGAGAGCCAGAGGCGTTTAACTTTTTTTTTAACTGCTATTGGCAGGAGCTGTATATTGTAGCTTATCGACACATGCGTGATGAAGATACAGCTAAAGATTTAGTCCAAGAGGTATACATTCAGATTTGGGAGAAAAGGGACTTGATAAATGATAATTATATTTCGTTACGCCCCTACTTCTTTAGAACATTAAAAAATAGAATATTAAACTACTATGCAAGTGAAAAAGTTCGAAAAGAAGTAGTTGAACAGATGCTTCTCCGCATGGAAAGCATCGTTAGAGCGGGGGATAGTACCACTGTATATCGGCATTTGGAGAGTATCGTAGAAGAGTCTATTTCCAATTTAAGGGGGCTGATGAAGATTGTATATCAGATGCGTGCCGACAATTATTCTATTTCACAGATAGCAGTACAACTTGGTATTGCGGAGCAGACCGTCAAAAACTACCTATCCGAGTCCCGTGCAATTTTAAAAAAGGAGCTGACAAAGCGCTTTGCAGATCATGACAATCTGCTCATCTTTATGATAGCCTCTAGTTTCATTCATGATTTCTTAATGTAAAGAACATAGTTTCTTAAAGTACTTTCACTGTTTTCAGCTGTAGTATATGTAAAATCATAATACAGGTGAATTCAGAAAAATTCAATAAGATAGTACAAGGATACCTTAACAACGAGTTATCACAAGAGCACAGTGATAAAGTCGATTCGTGGTATGAGACAGTTTCGTCCGAAGAAGTCACACCCTTCACGAATGGCCAGCACCGAGATCATATCCAAGCGCAGATTCAGGCCGGGATTACCGCTCAGCAGCCAATCGTATTGTCACTTCCTCGGAAAAGGAAAATACGTTGGCTTTCCATTGTTGCGGGCCTTTTATTCGCAGGGATAGCCAGCGGTCTATTTTTCTATAAAAACGGTGGCCTCCCTTCATTCACTTCCAGTACAGCGATGAGTCAGGTTATGACAGATGCAGGCGAAATACGCGAATTTATCCTACCCGATAGTTCCTCGATATTTCTTAGTGGCAATACCAAGTTACGCTTTGATAGGGAATCGTTTAAGAGCGAGCGAAAAGTTTACCTCGATCAGGGGGAAGCCTTCTTCAATGTACAACATGATGCGCAGCATCCTTTTTCTGTTGCCACGGGAGGGCTTCATATTCAAGTATTAGGTACCTCTTTCAATGTACATAACGCCACTTCGCGACATCAGGTAGCTGTCGATGTACAGACAGGAAGAGTTAGTGTGACAGATAAAGAGCAACAATCTTACGTTCTTACCGCCGGGAAGAGCCTTCGATACGATGCACAAGAAGGGCTGTTTACATGTTTTGATAGGAATGCCGAGTATGCTAATATGTGGACCCAAGGCGGATTTATACTCGATGGAGTAACTTTTGAGGAGCTGAGCGACCGTATGCTATCGCGTTATGGTGTGACACTAAAGACCGAAAACCTAGATACGCATAACTTTCGATATTCGCTCCTGATGCCTCAGGTGGAAACAGTCGAACAGCTCATGACCATGATATGTAGTATTCACCAATTAAAATTCAGGAGGGATAAAAATGAAATAACACTGTACCGATGATTCTGGGATACATAGATGGATTCCCAATTATATTATAGAGAAAGTGCTCATCTGGCAAACCGCAAAATCGACCAGTGAGCACCATAAAAAACATGTTTAAATAAACATTTTCACAAATATATGTATAAAATTGTTAAGCTTACAAAATTGGCTGCGGCGTTATCACTCTGTCAGTTGGCGCAGCTGCCTCCGGTAGGAGCAGCTACAGCAAGCGTAGTAGAAATATCTGACCCCTCTTCACGCATTAACATACATTTAAAAACAGGCAATGCCGAGCAGGCTTTATCGCTACTATCACAACACAGCGGACACGCTATAGGTTACGACAAACAGGCATTACAGTTAGAACGAATAAGGGTTAATGAAAAATCATTCCAGGACGCCAAGTTTGAAGAGGTACTAGACTATATTTTGCAGCATACCAATATTCAGTCGAAAAAAGTGAATGGGGGAGTCGTGCTTACGCGAAAAGAAAAACAACAATCCTTTACACTTCGGTTACGAGTCACCGATGCCCAACAAATCCCGATAGCAGGAGCATCCATAAAGGTGGCATCTGGCAATCAAACTGCATCGACAGATACCAAGGGCAATGCGCAGATTACGCTTTCTGAGGGTCAATACACGATTAGTATAAATCATATTGGTTACAATTACCAAGAGCTAAAAGGCCTATATGTCACCGAAGGCACACCGACACAGCATGTGGTATTGCAGACCAAGGAGAGTGAATTGGGAGAAGTCGTTGTCACTGCTTTGGGCATTAAGCGTAAAGACCGGTCCTTAGGTTATGCCGTAGGTATGGTCAAGGGAGACGATATGAACCGAGTGAGCAACGATAACTTTATGGTAGCGATGGCCGGCAAGGTACCTGGTGTGGCAATCAGCTCAACAGGACCTACTGGATCTTCCGTGAGCATGGTCATTCGTGGAGCGTCCTCATTGAGTTCCGACAACCAACCATTGTTCGTCGTCGATGGAGTGCCACTGACTAGTGGTCTAGCCAATATAGGGCAGATCGGTGACGATAATAAGGTCGACTACGGCAATTCTATTTCAAATATCAATACCGAGGATATAGAAAGTGTTTCGATATTAAAGGGGCCGAGTGCCGCCGCCCTATACGGGTCTAGAGCAGGCAATGGAGTCGTCTTGATCACGACAAAAAGCGGAAAGAATGCCGAGAAGATGACCATTGCAGTCAATAGCAATACCGTATTCGATATCCCTTACAAGTTCATTCAGCTTCATAATAAGTTTGCTAGTGGTACCATGCCATGGAAACCAGGCGATCAGCCAGGCGATCTGCGGATAGACGAGAGTTCCAGTTATATGGTAGGACCGGCACTGGACCAAGGTTACAAAGCCGTTCAATGGAACAGTCCCCTAGATGATCAGGGCAATCCCATTCCAACAGAATTACGTTCGTACCCAGATAATATCAAGAACTTTGTACAGACAGGAATCACGACTACCAACGGAATATCGCTTGCAAATAAAAGCAGGGGGCTAGATTATCGCTTTTCGTATTCGAATATGAATAATAAAGGCATTGTTCCCAATTCGGATCTATTTAGAAATACCTTGAATGTCAATTCTACCATGCATTTACGGGACAATCTTTCTTTGGGATTATCTTTGGATGCAAGCCGTAATAACTCGAACAATCGTCCTGCCGGCAATAGAGGGACCAACCCACTTCAGGCGGCCTACGAGATTGCTCCGCATATCAACATATTAGATCTGAAAGACTACTGGCTTCCGGGGCAGGAAGAACTGAAACAGCGTTCGCCTTCTTTCGGTAATCATAACAATCCTTATTTTTTAGCCTATGGCGTCAATAATGCGTTTTTACGTGACCGTGTATTCGGCAATCTAAGACTTGATTGGGAGCTCAAAAAAGATTGGACATTGATGGTTCGTTATGCAAATGACATTTTCTGGGAGAATAGGGAAACTAAAATTCCTTATAGCTATACCAATGAACCCCGGGGAGCCTACGGTATAGTCAATCTGACCAATATGGAGCAAAACATTGACTTCCTCACTTCGTACAATCGTAAGTTTAGCGATTTTCACGTTGCAGGTTCCTTCGGAGGGAATATGCGCTACTACAAAGGTACTTCCGTACAGAACATGTCCAAGAATGGTGCAGGTTTGACTACGCCAGGACTGTATAACCTAACAAACATCAGTCCGCTTAATCTGGATTTTTACAGTGCTATTTCCGAAAAAGCTGTCAACAGTGTGTATGGACTTGTAAATCTAGGTTACCGCGATATGGTGTATTTAGACCTTACCGCGCGCAACGATTGGTCTAGTACACTACCTGTAGACAATCGATCTTATTTCTATCCTTCGGCATCATTGAGCTTATTGGTGGATCAGATACTCCCATTGCCACAAACGATCAATCTATTTAAACTAAGGGGCGGTATCGCTAGGGCCGGTAATGATACCAACGCCTACCGTCTTTATAATGTGGTATCCAATCCGGGAAGCTGGGGCGAAGTGTTACGTTTGACACGTTCAGGCTCTCTATTAGTACCTGACCTGAAACCCGAGATCGCAACTTCTTTTGAATATGGGCTAGATATCGGGTTGTATCGCGATCGACTCAAACTGGAGGCTACCGTATATCAGCTCGATAACCGTAATCAGATATTCTCGACAGCTTTACCTAGTTCGAGTGGATTTACATCCAAAAACATGAATGCCGGACTTTTACGTAGTAAGGGGGTAGAGCTTGCATTATCAGGGCGTCCAATCTTAAATGATAACTGGACCTGGGATATTGGAGTTAACTGGCATCGTAACCGCACCCGCATCGTCGAACTGTCCGAAGGTGCCGAATTCCATACCTTCTGGACCGATGGACGTGGTGGAGCGAGAACATACGTAGGTGAAGAGATTGGCGATCTCTATGATTCCAAGTTAGTTACCGTCGAGGATCCTTCCTCTCCGTATTTTGGATTTCCTATTCTCAATAAGAATGGAGCGTGGCAGGCGATACGCATTAACAATAGCCGCAATAAAATCGGAAACTTTAATCCCGATTTCAGTATGGGGATACAATCCACCCTGCGCTATAAAAAATGGAGTATGCATCTTGCCGCAGATATGCGCTTCGGAGGCAAATTCATGTCACAGACATATCGTTACTTTGAGTCCAATCTGACGACACAACGTTTCTTGGATGAATTGATTAATCCAAACGGTCTGACTGGTGATGCATTGCGTAACTACCTGATCGAAAATGATCTGGTGAAGGTAAAAGGTAACCGCTATCCGATCGTCGGAGGTCCTGGTGATGAGTATGGCGGCTACCCAATTAATGTAGGCGGTGCAGTGGGCAATTTTGGCGTATTTAATCCAGGGGTTATCGCCCAGTATGATGCCAATGGCAATATTACAGGATATACCGAGAACCTGGGAGGAAGCGGGACAAAGTATATCGCTTACTCAGACAATTATCCTTGGGATTTTATGAATGCAGCTACATTTGATGCCTCCTTTATCAAGCTTAGAGAATTGTCCTTCAGTTATGACGTATCTGGTGCATGGTTAAAGCGTATGGGGATAGAATCAGGTAGCGTTGGTATGTACACGCGTAATCTGATTCTTTGGACCAAGGCCAATGTCGGCATAGATCCCGAGATGGCCTTTCAGCCCGAGACCGGTGTCGGTTTCAAACAAGGAATAGAACGATATAACGTCACACCTTGGTCTTTGCCTCTGGGATTCAAAGTGAACTTAACTTTTTAATTTATCAAGTTTGATAACATGAAAAATACATTGATACATCTAAAAAAACATATACTAGTGCTCATGCTTACCTTGAGCCTAGTAGGCTGTAAAGATCTGACAGAGTTGAATGTAAATCCCAATAACATCAGTGAAAAAGATGCCAATCCCAACCTGTTACTTCCTACCGTATTGAGTGGAACAGCCAGCAAATACAATGACCTTAGTTTTGGTGATCTATCTGGCGTAGTACAATACACCCAGCTGGACGCTTGGTTTGGCGCCCACAATGACTACGAATGGACAGGTGGCATTCTGAGCTGGGAAGGTTATTATGGTTACCTACGGGACAATGAATTGATGCTGAGACGCTCACAGGCATTGGGACTTGATTTTCATCATGGTGTCTCCCTTATCATGCGCGCTTACATCTTTGGACTGATAGCCGACCTGTGGGGAGATGCTCCCTATACGGACGCGCTCAAAGCAGATTTAGGTGGACCTCAGTACAATTTTCCCAAATTTGATAGACAAGATGTTATCTACAAGGGAATCATTGATGAACTCAAGCAAGCCAATACTATTCTTTCCAAGCCCAATGGTACTTACGATGTCTTAGCAGGAGCAGATCTGTATTTCAATGGAGATGTGTCCAAATGGAGACGTTTTGCCAACTCACTTGCCCTACGCTATTATATGCGGTTAGCAGAGAAAGAAGCTGCTTTTGCCAAGCAGGGAATCGAACATATATTGGCCAATCCAAATGAATTCCCGTTGATTACCTCAGTAGACCAGGAAGTCACTATGGGATATGTTGGTACCAATTCTGGTGATTCATGGCCTTCCAACGCTATATTCGACGCCAGTGGCAGCAATTTTAGACGCGTCAAGATGTGTGCTACTTTTGTAGACCGGCTACAGCAGCTCCATGATCCACGTCTTTCGGTATGGGCCAAGCGGGTAGAGGTTCCCATACAGGTGCGTGCGAGCGAGCCTCCTAATACGGACAAGATTGTCAATGGTGTACGTATTGTGTCTCCGGACGTTGTAAAAGGGATACCTGTAGATACAGATCAGGATTATGTAGGACTACCAGCCAGTGGTTCAAAAAATCCATCAGCTTACAACCTTAATCCAACACCGGGGCAGACCTCGATGAATCCCCATGTATCTTATCTCAATGATATCTACCGCGAAGCCAAAGGACCTCTTCTCAAAGCACGTCTTTTATCCGCTTCCGAAGTTAGCTTTATTCTGGCGGAAGCAGCCTGGAAAGGTTGGACAACACCTGAGAGTACAAAAGCATATTATGACAGAGCGGTGCAGTTATCACTAGAGAGTTGGGGTAAGTCGGCGACCTATTCCAGTTACATACAACAGCAAGGCGTTGCTTTTGAAAATACACAAGCACAGATTATAGAACAAAAATGGATATCGAATTGGTCTACTGCCGCACAAGCCTGGTTTGATTACAGGCGAACTGGCTATCCTCAGTTAAAAGCCGGTCCCTCATCAATACGTACAGAACTCCCTCTACGTATACCTTATATGCAGAATGAGATGACCGTCAATCAAAAAAATGCCGAAGAGGCCTTATCTCGGATCGAGAAAACCGCCCATTCACAAGCAGATAATGAGAATAGCGCATGGTCCAAACCCTGGTTATTACAAGGTACAGGTAAACCTTGGTAGTTTTTTGTCAAATATATGAATATGAGTATAATATCAAAGTTGTTTTTAAGTATCGCATTATGCGCTACACTTTCTTATGGTTACGGACAAGAGATGTCTGCGCGGGAGTTCCCAGACCGTATCATGTTGACCTGGTCGGATAGCCCAGCGACGACTCAATCCGTGACTTGGCGGGCGCCCGACGGAGCTAGCAGATTTGTTGCACAGCTTGTCGAAGAGCAGAGTAGCCCCGAGCTCGAAGAAAAAGCCCTTTTGGTTCAGGGTAGTTTCCTGGATCTTGATCGTGGTGCCGGACAGAAAGATAAGTACGGTCGGGTTACTTTTGGAAATCTAAAACCAGGAACAGTATATGCCTATCGGGTAGGAGATGGTGCATATTGGAGTGCGTGGAATCAGTTCCGTACAGCAGATATTTCGGGAGATTTTTCCTTCATCTATCTTGGTGATGCACAGAATGACCTGCGTTCACGTTGGTCACGCAGCATTCGTAGAGCATTCCAACACGAGTCGAATGCACGGTTTATCATGCATGCGGGAGACCTGATCAATCGATCTAATACAGACAGCGAATGGGGTGAATGGTACGAAGGGGCCGGATTTATCCATCAGATGATCCCTGCTGTTCCCACTCCTGGTAATCATGAGTATACCCGGGATTCGTTGAGAAATTTGGTATTGGATCCACATTGGAAGGTACAGTTTGAGCTTCCCCAAAATGGACCTTCACAGCTTCAAGATGCAGTATATTATCTCGATTATCAGGATCTTAGGGTTATCTCATTAAATTCACAGTTGATTATGTTGGATTCGGCTATTGCTGGAGTGCAGGAAAGGTGGATCGAGCAAGTATTGGCAGCATCTCCAAAAAAATGGAATATCGTACTGATGCATCACCCTGTATATTCTACTGCCAAGAATAGGGATAACACTATTCTCCGCGAACGGTTCAAACCTATTTTTGAAAAATATGGCGTTGATCTTGTTCTGCAAGGACACGACCATACTTATGCTCGCGGTGCAGCCGGACGACAACGTCCTGTATATCTTCTTTCTGTAGCTGGACCTAAAATGTACGATTCTGACTCTGATCGTTGGATGGAAGTATCCGCTTCACGTACCCAGCTTTACCAGGTGATCCGGATTACCGACAGTAGGTTGTATTTTTCAAGCTATAAGTTAAATGGCCAATTGTTTGATTCTTTTGAACTTCAAAAAAAGTAAATCATGACCAGATTCTTTCGCTATTTATTAATTACCATTATTTGGAGTTTGATATCTACAGTTTATGGACAGTCACAGGCATTGTTAGATCGTTTGGCGCAACAGGAATTTCATTTAGCTGCACACCGGGGAGCACACAATCAATATCCTGAAAACTCCATTGCTTCCCTTCAGGAAGCGAGTCGTCTAGGGCTATCTATCGTTGAGATCGATGTTCGTAGCACTAAAGATGGCGTGTTAATACTTATGCACGACAAGACGGTAGATCGTACGACTACCGGTACGGGCAAGGTGAGCGACCTAACCTATGCCGAAATCAGTGCTTTAAAGCTCCGGCAGACCGCACACGGTGAGATTTCGATACATGGGGTTCCGACCTTCAAAGAAGCCTTAGCAGTCTGCAAAGACAAGTGTATCATAGATATAGATTTTAAGGAGGAAGATAGGTCTTATATCCGCACAGCCTTTGAACAGATTGTAGAGGCAGGGATGCAGGATCAGGTTTTATTTTTCTTGTACGATTACAAGGATATGGCCTCGGCATCAAAAATTGATAGACAGATTACCCTCTTCCCTAGGGCCAATAACATGAAAGACTTGAATGCTATTCTGAAAACAGGCCAGACCAAGGTAATACATATTGACGAGTCATTTACAGATACAGCACGGTTGCTAAAACTCAAAGAGCAAGGGATATACCTTTGGCTAAATAGTTTGGGAAAAGTAGACCAACAAGCGACATTGGAGGGACAGGCTGCTTATACATCTTTTTTGAAAACATATCCATTCATACGGATTATTCAGACCGATCAGCCTGAGTTGTGGAAAGGAGTTTTATTTCCCTAATCTATTTTATAGCACCATTGGAGATCTTCTTTTGATCTCCAATGGTTTGCTTACTACTGTTTCGCCGCCCAGATTTCAATCTCTATCTTCAGTTCTGGCAATCCGAGTGCTGTTATATAAGCTATAGTCATGGACGGGTATATCTTCCCGAATAATTTCTCCCAAGCAACATCCATAAAATCCCAGTCGATTTCTTCTGTGGCCCAGATATTCACTTTGATTACATCATCAGGAGACAACCCCTGGCCTTTTAGGAGCGTTGCGATATTATCAAACGTATAGACCACCTGTTCATTTATCGAATCGGGGATAGTTCCATTAATATCAATGCCGATCTGCCCCGAAAATGTATAGAGATCCGAGTTTCTAGGAATTACGGTGACATGCGAATAGTTACCGACAGGTGCCGGGACATGTCTAGGGTTTAGGCGGACTACTTTTTGATTTTCTTCTGTTCTCATTTTTTTGCTGTTTTATGAATGTTCAACCATTAGCACAGGACGAGCATACTCCATCCCTCGATGAGGGGCGCGCTATATTTAAGGCAAAATTAGGGACAGCAACTTTAATGGAATTGGATAAAACCGACAATTATGGAAAGAGCAGAGATGCTATAGATTCCATTTTGGAAAATTAGCCAATGTTTCATCCGAGCGGAGTAAAAAAATCTTTGGGGTGGTTCCTGTGAATTCTTTAAACTCCCTGATATAATGCGATTGATCAAAATACGCCTTGGCGTAGGCCAGTGTGGTAAGGTTATGTGAATCTGACTTCCGCAAAATATCCAGACCGGATTGAAAGCGAGCTATTCTCGAAAACATTTTGGGAGACATGCCTACATATTGCTTTACCAACCTTTCTAACGAACGTTCAGACAAGGCCATTTCAGACTGTATATCCTTGAGGCTAGCCCCTTTTTGGAGAAGTGTGGTGGCAAATGCTGCTTTTTCACCGTTTATTTTCACTGACCGTATCCGTTTTAGAAGAAAATCCGATAGGATTGCTATCTTTTTACCTATAGTGTTAGCGTTCAGCAGCCGCTCAAGGATATTGTCCGACACAATATCCGATAAAGGGATATTCTGGTTGCTCAGCTCAAAAGCGTCTATATTAAAAATAGTTTTCAGCGCTGTAGGGTGTAGGTAGACTCCAATAATCCTAAAATATCCCGTTATGCTATTTTCAATGTATCGGGACGATTGTCCATAGATATAGAGCTGAGGTAGAGGCAGGCTCCTGTGGTCATAAAAAAGCGATGGCCCTTCCTGGTATATCAATGCAGGTACTCCATCCGGAATTACTCTAAAAAAAGTCTTATTAGAGTTGTCTGCATGATCTTCCAATACCCAGAAGTATTGGATGTAATCTTCTAACACTTTGATTGGACGAAACTCTTGATAAACCATTTTATGCTTTTTTCTTGTCATCATCTAACTTCCCTGAAGCTAAATATTGTAACGACTATAGTCTACTGTTGATCGGAATATTAAAACGCAATGACGTAGCAAAGCCCTTGATAGGGCTGTAGTTCTTCTTGTCCGAAATAGCAAACCCATATCCAAAGTCTAATTCGAGCAATGTCAGTATCGTAAAGCCAACCTTAGGAGTTATCGTATAGGGCGTGAATTCTGCTCTACCGAGTAGGCCTATTATATACATCGCCGAATAGTAAGTGCCCGCTACTTCTGGGATTACGGTAGACTTATTTTGTATCCAGCTGAAGTTAGCTGTAGCATCTATTTTAAACAAATTTTTGGTGTTAATTTCCGAACAATAATACACGCCCGTTTTTAAGATACTGCCTTTTTGGTACTGATAGCTTATCGAAGGACCAAAAAGACTGTTCTGTGCCTGTAGTTTTGGTGCTATCATTAAACCTAGTAATACACATATCGCAGTTAAAGCAATTTTCATATTTTATATAGTAACGATCATTAGAGGAATGTGACTCCATCATCTGTGCTGCAAACTTGGTACCAAGTTGCCAAGCTTGCTCAATTAGTTGATAAACTGCATTCAGGAATCTTAGGATAGGAACCCGAATGCAGTTCTTTTGATTAATGACTGCTGTCTTCTTTTAGAACCTGTAGCAATCGGCTGATGATCTCCGGATCTCTTATCTCTTCATTGACCGTTGTAAACTGCGCGTATTTTTCTTCCATATTCTGGAATAGTACGCCGATATGGGGCTGTCCAGTATGGTCAAAGCTCACGTATCCCAGCATTGTTTCCTGTGTATAAGGTATTGCGAGATGCTCGAATATAGATTCTATAGGTTCTTCCGTATCTTCCGTTGCCGTACTGAAGTACTGATCTATCTGTTGCAATAGTCCTTCAATTGTACCCGCGTACTCAAAAGAGAACTGAGCATAGAATTTGGATAACAATTCGTGGTCAGAACACGGTGTACGTTCCTGATTCGGCAACATATTATATTGGCGGAGCTGTTTATTCGAATCATAATAGAATACAGAACTTGAGTGTGGTCTGCCTTCTTCTACTCGAAATAGCATAGGCTGCGATTGCTGTACCAGTTGCCCATTTACATAATAATCTGCTACTGCCCATTCGTCTTTTTGGCGGATCTTTACTTCATCGCTCGTGTCAAAGCTTTGGATTACGAGTTGGTCGCTTTCTATTTTAAACGTTATGCGGTTGAAATAATGCATTGCAAACATATCTACCGTCAATCCGACTTTTTCTCCATCGAGATAGTGATCTGTAAGGAGAAATCCGATACCCGAATAGCGGTATACATTTCCTGTTACAGCTATCCCCGCAGCATAAGTGGTTTTTAGCGTATAGACTATTGGAGCCACGTATTGATCTTTCGCGATAAAATCTACAGCATATTTTATCGTTAGTTCGCCATTTTCGTAGTAATTGACAAAAGGGAATTCGCCTAGTAATTTTTCCTCTGTTACCTCATAGCCATTAAAAGGTTTCCCGTCTTTGAGTTCCAGTGTGTACACACTTTGGGGATTTTCGCTTATTAAAATTTTATCTGTCTCGATCATGTTTGTGTGTTATTGATTTACGGCCTTCTAAGAGGCCTTTTTTTACTCCCACTTTTTGCTAATCTAAGAGAAAATGACAAGTTTCTATCTTTTTTGAATACGCGATTTTAAATCTGGGGCCTTTATGAATGATCTTTTCTGGCTACCAGAATGCAGCCTGCTATTGCCCCCATATTATGGTGTAATAGCGAATATTCCTTTGTAAATCAGTTGCCTGAGGATTGGCGGGCGTGATCAACAGAGAGGCCGTGTACATCCTCTTCGATACGCTGCGTGGGAGAGAGAATAGTTATGCCTGATGTTGCATAGTTTGTAACAAGGTGACTTAAATTGGGATTTGGGTTCCACTGCCTCCAATTATTCGGATACCTTGAGAAGTATGCTTCCAAAATCGGATATAACGGTATTTCGCTTCGAATGGCTGTCCATTATAATTTCCTTTCATTTCTATGGTTAGAGTAATGACAGCTGTATCATCTATAATATGTAGATTTTCAATCTGAGGTTCCAGTTCGGTGATCTTTAGTTGCCCCTCACGATACGTTTTTAAGTCGATCTCCTTTGTAATTACTTCACCACTTGGGGCGATGAAAAGCAAATCTTCATGCAACAGTTCATCAAGAGCTTGCAGATCGCTTTCCTTAATAGCACTATAAAGCCTATTTTCTAACTCTAAAATAGCATCTTTTGTCATTATGTTTTATAATTGTTAGGTTAAAGATAACGAAAATAGATGACCTCTCTTACCTGATATCGCTGTCATGTTACAACGGTGATACAACCGTTAAATAATTACCGTCAAGATCCTTTTATGGTTGTGAGTGTCTATCTATGTAACCGTTGATTTCTTCTTTCAGAAAGTCTGATAGGTTATTATCAGTATGTAGCTCCTTCAGCAACAAAAGATAATCAGTCGATTTATAAGACTGCTTACCCGAATTCAGAATTCTGTTTATCATTAACAGATTATATTCATTGGGGCATCTATTCACCGATTGTATCAGATCATCTTCATATTCATTAAACCCTTCAATGCCATGGATGATAGACCACAAAACACCATCATAATGTCCTTCATTCAACCTTTCAAATATTTTAAACAAGGGGCCAATAGCCCTTTTTGCCTCACCGATATCCAGTTTGTGCAACAGATCTATAATAGAATCCACCTCATAAAGAGACTCATCATTAGGATTTATTGCATTGAGTTGATCGATCAGTTCTTCTATATTCATCGTTATACATTTACTGATTTATAGAACATTAATACTTGTTCCATTTCTTCTGATCCTCTATTGGATTTGGCAACCTGCTTTCAATCATCTCTTTAACCCATTCAGGGTCTATATAGTTAAATGTCGATTCGACAACCCAGGATAAAAATTCTGCTGGACCACCGTTCAGGTAAGGGGGAGGAGATACTGGTTTAAAAACCGTAGGCATCGGTTCCTGTATAGAAATATAATTCAGCACGAATCCCAGTTCCTGCACCACGTTCCAGGCGAGTTTATGTTTAATATCAATATCCAGTTTCACCCACCAATACGCATCAGCAGATAGATCGCTAGCGATTACCTTGACGGAAGGTATCTTATTCAGGAATTCCACAAGTACGGGTAGACCTTTTTTAAGCTTATTGATATCTATATACTCCGTACTGGGTGTAATATTTTCAAGCTTCTTAACGATGTGGGCATGTAAGCTGATACGGGCATCCGTAGCTTCTTTTTCCAAAGCCTTTGCCAGTTTCTTAGGTAAGTTAAGTTCCATATTAAGCGTTTTCTAAAATAAAAAGATAACCAATAGACTCTAAAGTATCAAAGAGATCCAATGATGAGTAGCAACAATAAGACCATAGTTTAATTGAAGATGGACTATTATGCTGATGTAAACAAACCTACATAAATTCACCTTTACATGCAATATAACAATGCTGGAATTTGGTGACTCAACTCATCGTTTAAGATCTTTAATAGCCGAAATATAGGCCTTTTTTAGGGATAATAAATAGCTATACATCAGGCATAAAATAAATGCTTAAAGTGAAGAAAGCCATCTCTTGGGGAGACGGCCTTCTTACGCACGCACTAACCGATTTTAATATTGTCTAATATTATGCGCAAGGTAGATAAACACATTAAGAGTAAAATACGGGTTCCCGTAAAAGATAGATTTATTATTAGTGATAGTCATAAATTCGGTTTTAGTACTCCTTACCATGTCATGGCCCTTTTGGTCTTAGGTGCTGAAATATGGGGTTTTGAGAAGTATAAGTAAACCTAAAAAAAAAGTATATTAGCAGTAATTCTGAAGTCCTTTAAATAAGAAAAATGAGAGATCGAACCCCTATACCTTGCCCTGAGTGCGACCGAGAGAAATATTTCGAAGGACTATGCTATGCTTGTACAAATAGAAAAGTAAGAGAATCTTATGAGTCGATGAGCGATGGACAGATCCAAACCACAGTACAGAACATAATTCAAAATATAGAAACCATAGGTAAGTGGGAGCAGGTTTACAAAGACTTCACCGGACTGTTGGCTTACCGTGACATCAATACCCGCGAAATTGCTGACGCCGCCTTTAGGAATAAAATTTACAATCCAGCCACCTTGTATCGGGACGCTTCTCCAGAACTCCAAGACGAATTGATTGCGTTAATCAATGATCCCTATTGTGCACACGCGGGAGATATCTTAAGTTGCCTTTCCGTCATAGGAAACGATAACGTACAGAGCGCCTTTTACCAGTTGGAGAAGAACCCTCTACCTTGGAGAAAGAATCTGTATGTCGATCCCTCATTCTACGCCGAACAGGCAGGTTGGACTTTTGGTGCTGATGGAACCCGGATTCAGCTGAACTACGACAGCTGCTATTCCCTTATCAAAGAGTCTCGGGAAGATAATGCTGTCCTCGTTGCCCGGGCAAGAGCTGAAGAATGCGCCATTTGCTCCTGCCAGACCATCGATATATTATCCCTTGATGGGAGAGATCAGCGACTGTCCTTTCTGGGCCTGCCGGGTCAATTGAATATCCCGATCTGCCCCAATTGCGCAAGCATGTGTGACAGAACCATCGTTCGTTATCAGTTGGATGGAGAGAGTACATTCGAAGTCGTAGAACCCTATACAAACGAGAAGTATATTTCCGATGCGGACCTCACAAGTCTAGTGAACAGCAA
The DNA here is from genome assembly GCF_017908035.1 of Sphingobacterium tabacisoli. Taxonomy (GTDB): domain Bacteria; phylum Bacteroidota; class Bacteroidia; order Sphingobacteriales; family Sphingobacteriaceae; genus Sphingobacterium; species Sphingobacterium tabacisoli. Next base: position 415,624 of record NZ_JAEQMU010000001.1, read on the forward strand.
AATGGTTCTGTCGCAGACCGAAAAACCTGCTTATTTTTCCTGTGGTAATGATGATGTTTCTACGATCGGTGGCAATCCCGACTGGATCCAAGATTGGCAATACGAAGATTGTCCAGACTGTCAGAAGAAAATGAAATTACTGGCAGCACTCCAATGGGACCAATTGATTGAAGCTTCAGAAGGAACACTTTACATCGAAATCTGCACCGATTGTTCTGTTATAGTCACCATACATCAGCAGACATAATAAAGGCAATAGTATGGACATCATTCAGCAAATATACCAGGAGATAGAACGTGCCGGTCTTTGGAGTAAAACGGTCGGCGTAAAGAGAAATGAATATTTGCGTAGGGCAGGAGAGATAGAAGACAGTCTATATTATATCATTGCAGGTAGTGTCAAGGTCAGTATGATTGATGGGGATGAAGATCGCATTATCCGTTTTGGTTATAAACACAATTTCGTCACGGCACTGGACAGCTTCATTACCGGGCATACCACAGACTATTATATACAGGCACTTAAAAAGACCGAAGTAAAAGTGATTTCAAAGCAAAGTTATCACGCTTTAATGAATTCAAGCGAGCATCTAAAAGTACTGTGGAATATCGTTCAGGAACAACTTATCGTACAGCAGCTAGAGCGCGAAAAAGACATACTGATATCATCCCCTACCGAGCGATATAAGCGCGTTTTACAGCGTAGCCCCCAACTATTTCAGGAAATTCCCGACAGACATATTGCCTCTTATCTAAGAATGGCACCTGAGACACTTTCCAGATTAAAAAAGTCATGATTTCAATCAATGTTTTGATATGCTATATTATGGATATTTGGAGAAAAGATTAATATGAATGCACCAGAGTTAATTCGTGAACTGATTGAATATACTGAAAGAGATTTAGACCAAGTCCAGGCTTTCAAAACACGGAGTATATCCGAATTACAATATAAGCAAAACCCTGATAGTTGGAGTATCCTAGAGTGTATCGAGCATCTAAACCGTTACGCAGACTTCTATATCCCCGAGCTTAGTAAGCGGATCCAAACATCCACATATCGCCAATCGACTACATTCAAACCAGGTCTTTTGGGAAGCTATTTCGCCAACAGCATGTTGCCTCGGGAAGGATTTAAGAAAATCAAAACCTTTCAGGCTATGAACCCAATAAATAGTCAGGTCAATATAGATGTTCTAGATAAATTTATAGCATACCAACAGCAGCTACTAGCGCTCTTAGAAAAATCTAAAAATATAGATTTGACAAAAGTAAAAACCGCTATCTCAATCTCAAAGTGGATTAAGCTAAGACTAGGAGATACCTTCCGTGTAGTTGTTTACCATAACTTCCGACATGTCGTCCAATGTCAGGATATTTTGGATTCTTTTAAACATTCAAAAAGATCTTCTTAGGTCTATCTCATTTGAAGCTACATAAACTGCGTGGCATTATCAGAAATCAAAAGAACTACCGTTCTCATCTTATTCTATAAATAATGTGTTTATAACCTGTTTTTTGTTTTCAGAAATTTTAAAAATTCGCTTTATTTGCAACATACATTAGAGAAAAATCGTTCCACATAAGATATTCATAAAGTTATGGTTCCATTCAATGAGATTTTATTTTTTGCATTGGCCGCATTCGTGTTAGTGATCAGTCCGGGGCCGAATATGATTTATATCATATCACGCACCATAACCCAAGGTCGACAGGCAGGCTTGATGTCACTTGCCGGTGTTATTTGTGGTTTTTTATTTCACATTGTGATGGTTTCTTTCGGACTTACTGCCATCTTGTTTGCCGTCCCATTTGCTTATACAATTCTAAAAGTATTTGGTACCGTATATCTTCTGTACCTAACTTATCAGGCGATTAGGCCTAATAGTAAAAACCTGTTTGAAGTGGATGATGATATAAGGACCGATAGCCCTTACAAGTTATTCACCATTGGTTTTTTTACCAATGTCCTCAATCCTAAAGTTGCCGTTTTTTACCTGTCGTTTTTTCCACAGTTTATCAAGCCTGAATATGGATCGGTTCTTTTCCAGAGTTTAGAGTTGGGGATTGTACAGGTTTGCGTAAGCCTTACTGTCAATTTTTTTATTGTATTGACTGCAGCAAAAGTTGCAGGCTTTTTCGCCCAGAATCCGAAATGGGTTAAAGTGCAGAAATGGTTTATGGCAAGCACTTTATTATTTCTCACCATCAAGATGGCTACTTCAAAAGCTAAATAGACCAGTAGAGGCTTGTGAGTAGAAAATAGGGCGTTGTTATAATTATTTTAACAGCAGATATATCTTAGGGCTGTGTAAGTTGTTTTATCTAAGGGCTGACCGATGATATCGGTCGCCAGAAATTCAGTTTAAAACCCTTTATTATAATGATACAGCATCTTATTAAAAAACTTTGTCTCGGGCTTCTTCTTCTCCATATAGGAGCAGGTTCATCGTTAGCACAGAAAAACACGAATTCGATCCTATTACACAATGCTACCATAATAGATGGAAGATCCAATGTCAGACCCTATCAGGCATCTATACTTATCCAGGATGGTTTTATCAGGGCTATTTCAAAAAAGAAAATCAACGTAGGCCGTAATGTTCAGGAGATAGATTGTACTGGCAAGTACATTGTACCGGGATTATTTGACACCCACATCCATTTGGCGACCATAGATTTATCCGATATAGAAAAGGCAAGGAATGCTACAGACAAAATACTGGAAAATATGCTGCAGCATGGCATCACTACGGTTCGCGATATGGCAGGAAACGCTCCTTATTTGGCCCAATATAAACAAGAAATTAAAAGTGGAGCAAAAGCAGGCCCTGACATCTTTTACGCGGCCCAGTTTGCCGGTCCTGGCTACTTTGAAATGTTTTCACAAGGTAGCCGTATCAAAATGGGAAATTCACCCTGGGAGCGTGCCGTCAGCGACACAACAGATATTGCTCAGGTCGTTAAGCAGGCCAAAGACGCTGGAGTGACCGCCATCAAAACCTACGCAGAAATGTCCAGTGAACTGTTGGAAAAGATTGTTAGAGCAGCAAGAAAGCAAAACCTATTGGTATGGAGTCACGCTACAATATACCCCATTAAGCCATCCGACGCCGTATCCCTTTCTGTCAATAGCATCTCCCACGCCGCGGATGTGATTTTCGAGCAGATACCATCCGATAGCCTTAACATCAGTTATGCTTGGGAAAGAGTATATGAGGGAATTAAAGTTGATCCGAATATCTTAAATCCTTTGTTTACTCAGATGAAGGAGAATAAAGTCTTCTTTGACCCTACGGTTTTTCATGCCACCAATAATAAATTGGACTACTCCTTAGAGATTTTGAAATTAGCGCACGGGGCAGGGGTGAAGATAGTTGCAGGCACCGATTGGATTTACCCGGAAAATAGCGATATGGTTCCATTGTACAACGAAGTATCACTATACCAAGATCGGGCAGGAATGACTCCGTTGGAGGTGCTAGAGAGTCTAACCTACAATGCTGCTCAGGTCACAGGTTTGCACGATCGTGGTTATCTTAAAAAGGGTTTGCGGGCTGATATTCTGATCTTGGACAGTGATCCATTAAAGAACCTACGTTCGTTGTTCGAACCGGAAAAAGTGATACAGGCCGGCCATATAGTGAAATAGAATAGCGAAACCGTGATGATATTTCTACCACCTGTAGGTATTATCACTTTAAGGAACATAGGCCAAGAAAGAGGAGGGGGTTCTTCCGATAGATAGGATTGTTGATGTCAATGTCCTTAATATTATGGCATGGTTTTAATGCATCTAATTATTACAACCTGGCAGATTAATTCTGTATATTACCAGGGTAAGGAATAGATGGAGAAAAGTCAGAAAATAGGAAGAACAATGGTACAGAAACAACATATAGGCTATAAGGGACATATACTTACCGGTATTTTTTCAGTGTTACTGCTTGCTGGGTATGCCCAGGAGCAGGGTAAGCAAACTGGCGAAAAGAAGCCGCCTGCTGAACAAAAGACCGGTACCCAATCATCAGTTTTAGATTCCATAGAGATCGTACGTGACTACCGTCCCATGCTTGCCGATGCCGTCAAGATCCGCCGGAGTCCGAGCATGAAGATCGAACGAAAAGATCTTGAGAACGAATTGCGGCAGGTCGTTGCTAGCATCTATCTTGATATGAATGATTTTAGACGGCCTTTTCATAGTCCATTGCCCGATAGATACCCCAACGCTCCCCGAAATAATATCGATAATAACCGGATTGGTATCATGGCATACCATGCCGGCGAGTACGAAAGAGCTGCCTCCATTCTGAAGAAAGTCGCCCCATCCGATGCTTTTTACCAGAGCTCAATCATTGCATTAGGCAAGATTGCCCAAGAAACGGGAGACAGGCAAGGTGCACGGGCAGCATTTTCCAAAGCTTCACAAATGGATTTCGATCAGGAGTTGAAAGCAGATGCCCTTTATAACTACGCCAAAATCTTAGGCGAGTTGGATTCGATCCAGGCTGCCGTGGCACCCCTTCGAGAATATCTCGAGCTCAAGTACGCAAATATTGATCTGCAAGCAGATCGAAATGAGAACAGCGAAACACGCACCGCCGAAATCCTGTCCGGTGGCAGTAATTTCGAGACCGCTGTCTATTTGTTGGAGTCATTTCCCAATAGAAAACAAAAAGCCGATGCGGTTTATCAAAAGATAACCTATTATCGGGGATTAGAGTTCTATAACGAACGTGCCTTTGAAAACAGTATATCCATGTTGATGCGGGCAGAAAAATTACCGATTGATATGGAAATGGCTGCACTGGCGACCTATTGGAAAGCAGAGGCCATGTACGAAGTACGTAAATACAGCGAAGCGGTCGACAACTTTTCCAGATTCCTCAGTCTGCCCGCCGCACGGAACACCGATGTTTACAATTATGCCAACTATGCTTTGGCCTATTCGGCTTTCCGTATTCACAGGTATAGCATGGCAGCCCAGTATTTTGAACGCTTTTTGGCCACAGCCGAAAGTTCTTTAGACAAAAATATACAGTATGATGTGATCGCCCGTTTAGGAGATTCCTATTTGGCGACCCGAAATTATCAGCGGGCCAACCAATACTATGACCGGCTCATCAACAGCAGAGCACCCAACCAGGATTACGCCTTGTTCCAGCACGGCATTATCCAGGGCTTACAGGGCGACAACGAAGCCAAACTCAACACCCTGCGTTCCGTCGTCGAAAAATTTCCGACCTCAGACTATGCCGACGACGTTGCATTCGAGATACCCTATGTCTATTTCCTGGCAGGCAATTACGAGGATGCTATCAAAGGATTGGAAAAGATGATCAAAAAATACCCGCGCAGCAGCTATGTGCCCAGGGCACTGTTGACCATTGGTCTTGTCCAGTACAATCAGGATAACTCCGAGGCCGCAATGGCCACTTTCCAGAAAGTGGTGACCGGATACAGCACAACCAGAGAAGCCGCACAAGCCATGCGATCCATTGAAAACATCTATCTGGATCAAGGCGATGCGACCAGCTATATACAGTACGCCCTCAGTAACAATATCACCGACCTGAGTCCCGCAGAGCAGGACAATCTCGCATTCAAGGCATGCCAGACCCTATTTTCAAGAGGCCAGTATGGTCCTGCTGTAGAGGCAATCAATGCTTATTTCGATAAATTTCCTAAGCCCAGACAAGAAAAGCATGCCCGCTATATCCGAGGCGTCAGTTTATATCATACAGGTCACCCGAGAGAAGCATTGAAGGATCTCAACGTTATCCTTAACGACTGGACAAGCCCGTATACCGAACAGACGCTTCTTACTGCCGCTGCCCTGTACCTGGGTTTGAAGGAATACAACGAGGCCATCGTACACCTCAAGAAACTCGAGCTCAATACAGATTATAAAGCTAACTACGGTTATGCCGTTACCAATCTGATGATCTGTTATTTCCAGATCGGTGACTTAAAGCAGATGGATAAGTACGTCAAACTGGTGAAAAATTATGATCAGGCATCCGATGAAGAGATTGCGACAGCACACCTGTATACCGCAAAGGCACTGTTACAGCAGGGGAATAAAGAGTCTGCACTCAAGGAATTGAATCTGGCAGCCTTAAAAAGCCAATCTGCAGCCAGCGCCGAAGCAAGGTATAGCGTAGGGCAGATGCAGTACGATAACAAAGAGTACGACAAAGCCCAAAAGTCCGCCTTTGATGTAATCGAGAATATGGATTCCCATGATTACTGGGTCGCTAAGAGTTTTATCCTCCTTGCCGACACCTATGCACGTAAAGGCAATGCTACCCAGGCCAAGAGCACATTAGAAAGCATACTAGAGAATTATGAAGGCGATGATGATGTCATTCCTTTGGCCAAGCAGCGTTTACAGCAACTGAAGAAAAAGTAAGGAATTAAAATAGGATAATCACTTCGTTTTCCCGGTATCCTCCCTAAAACCATAGGGCTATAAAACCGGGAAAAGGTCAGTTCTATAGTCCACTTTTATGGGAGAACTTACAAATATAGCGTCTTTGCTTTTTCGTGCGTTTTCTTGCTGATTTCGATTATTATTCGTAATCTTACTGCAGTAATTATATTGATAATCAGATGCGGTCGCTAAACAACTGCTCTGATTTAAGATATCACATACCAGTAACCTAATAGTATTATGCTCCGTTTCCTTTGGATTATTTTTCTGTATTTACCCACCGCTGCTTTATTCGCCCAGAGCGGATCGGTTTATGTAATCGGTGTGGTAGTCAATCAGGAAGCACAACCGATACCTTCTGCTACCATAACAGGATCATCGGTAGGCGCTCCAAAAGATGTCCAGACCAGCACAGATCATCGCGGTAGGTTTACCCTTCACTGCCCATCCGTAGGACCATATCAGTTCACCGTTAGGTCCGTAGGTTACCAGGTTTACAGAACAGATTTTAATCTGACAGCTGCAGCCGATTTAGATACCATTACACTTGTCCCTATTGCCCGTGCATTAGAAGAGGTTGAAGTCAAAGGAAAACCCAGAGTCCTGGAGATAAACGGTGGTACCATCACCTACAACGTCGATCGCACAATAGGAGGCCAAGATGTTTCCGCTTTAGAAGCTCTCAAGAAAGCCCCCGGTGTACATGTTGAAAACGAAACTAATATTACCCTCAATGGCAAATCAGGTGTGCAGATACTTTTAGATGGTAAGCAGACCTACCTGTCGGGCAAGGAGCTTACCGACCTTTTGAAGTCCATATCTTCCAATACCATTAAATCCATTGAGGTCATCAATAGTCCCACCGCCAGGTTTGAAGCCACAGGAGCTGCAGGTATTATCAATATTATTACCAAAAGAAATCAGATAAAAGGCGTCAGTGGCAGTATGACGACCGGCTTAGCCTACGGTGTCAGTGCAAAGCAGATGCAGCAGATGAGTATCAGTTACCGACGCGACAGGTGGAATATATACGGGAACTACAACCATACACTGGGCAATTATAACTACGAATACGGAACCAATAGAAAGCAGAACGGCCGGTCCTACGACAGCCATACCGACGATATCGATAAGCGGCAGAAGATGTCCGGTCAGGTCGGAGCCGATTATGCCATCGATGCGAAGAATACAATAGGTTTTCTGGCCAATGGCAACTTTATTTTCGGCGGAGGCATCACCGATACCAAGACCGACATCAGTATACTTCCTTCCTCCGAAGTTGATCATTCCCTCGACGCCATAAATGACTACTACGGACAGGGTACCAGCAGGTACAATTTCAATCTGAACTATAAGTATGAAGATACACTAGGTCATGTACTGAACATTGATGCTGATTACGGTTTATTTGACAAGTGGAATAAGAACCTTCAGTCTAATACCTACAGAGATAGGCATGGAGCAGTCATGAGCGATAGCCTGTACCGTACACTCAATGGGATTGATATTGATCTAAAAGGAGCCAAGATAGACTACTCCGCCAATCTCTGGGGCGGAAAGTTTGAAACAGGGGCAAAGTATTCCGCTATCAGCTCCGCCAATGACTCCAGATTTTACCATGTCATCAGACAAACCGACAGTCTGGACAATAGGCGTACCAATGATTTTCACTATGACGAGCGGATTTTTGGAGCCTATGTAGATTACAGACGCACCCTGCACAAATGGTCTTTTCAGACCGGCTTGCGTATGGAGCTGTCCAATTCCACAGGCCGACTATTGTTTATGGAGCGCAATCAGAAGCAGGATAGCGAGATAAAACGTAATTTCAGAAACCTATTCCCTTTCTTTTCCGTCAGTCTGAAACCCTCCACAGACCACAACATCTCCCTGTCTTATGCCAAGAGAATAGAAAGACCGGCTTATCAGGACCTCAATCCGTTCGTTTACCTATTGGACGAACTCTCCTTTTGGCAGGGCAATCCATTTTTAAATCCGGAGCTTACCCAGCGTTTTACCCTGTTGTATTCCAGAAAGAGTACCACTGTCATCTCACTCAGCTATGCCTACACCGACCAGTTCAATGCTCGGGTAACAGACACCGTAGATACAGAAAAGATCGTCATGATCAACAAGAATATCGGCACACAGAAGCATTGGTCCTTATCGCTTACCCAAAACCTGAGACCGGTGACCTGGTGGGATATCACCTTCAATGGTTTGGCTTACCACATTCACAATAACGTATCTTTCGATCAATATAGAAATCTTAATTTAAAACAGCTGGCCGGACGCGTCAATTTGCAACAGACATTTCAGTTACCTTCCAAGTTCAGGGCCGAACTGACTGCTGTCTACAATACAAGGCGCCTGAGCGGTGCCAATACCTTCAGTAGAGCTTACGGTCAGGTCGATATTGCCATTCAAAAAAGCCTCCTCCAGGACAGAGCGTCGTTGCGGTTGGCTGTTAGCGATATCTATAAAGGGAACATAAGCCGGTATACCCAGGATTTTCCGGGTTTCGAATCCCAGAGCTATGGCTATTATGAATCAAGACAGGCTAGGCTGAGTTTTACATATCGTTTCACAAAAGGCGCCTCCAAAGACCAGCGCGCTCGAAAATCAGCATTGGAGAGCGAAAGCGGAAGGATTAAATAGTTTTTAACACGTTATCTTCTTCTCCGGCCAAATTGAAAATCAAACGATTAATAAAGTAGAATGTCTCTTTCAAAATAGTATTTTTATTAAAACATTGGAAGAATTATCTGTAAAAGAACCTTCTGGAGTAGAGTACCCGACAACTTCCTTCTAGATCGAGCAGGAGAGATTGTGGCCCGAAAGTTAGGGGGAGAAGCTTTGCAGGCGACCTTGAAAGATCTCGCCGCTAGAGACTCTCAGTAAATGTTACCTCACGGTTTAAGATGATTAGTTCCCTGTTTTTATCTCGCTCTTCTGTCATTGGATAGAATACAACTGCATAGCTATTATCCTGAGTCTTGTTAATACTCGAAATAACTAAGTTGTCCTGTTTTAGCTTCAGAACTTCTGCTGTCAACAGGTTTTTATAACCTTTTTCTCCTTTACCGTAAAATATTTCTAGTAATACACCATTCTTCGTGGTGAGCCAACCATTGCCAAATTCCCCATTAAACCTCGTGACAAAAGTATCCTCTGCTATTTTAACAGGTAGCCAGGTATTAAAAAACGGGTCCTTTATATCAATAAGATCCATGCGCGAATTTTCACCATTTTCATCTATCTTTTCAATACTGATTTTTCCTTTTTCTTGAGCAAGTAGATAGGAACTTTTGTCAAAAGATAAACTCAGGATCTGCAAAAAGGATTTTGAACCGGTTTTAAATCTCCGTTGCCTGATTTCATTACCTTTCTCATCTATTTGCCTGTGTAGCCAACTATTTCCATCTTTTGTAAGCAAATGGATTTCGTTGTTTTCAATAAAGATCTTGTTATTTCTTGGAAGCTGTACTTTAATATTATGCTTCTTTTTTATCACAGCGTTCTTAAATTCGATCGCCAGCATTTTGTCCGGTTTGGTATCAGACCAAAAATCAACATCATAAAAAATCGAAAACTGGTTTGAAACTCCGATAAATTCACCCACAAAAGGTCTATTTCCTTTCGGTAAATCTATGTTTTCCCTATTGAAAACAGGGATGCTGATTTCCAGCTCTTTGTCAGAATGGTATGGGACAAGTGAAATATAATTTTCTCCGTCTGGATTTAAAAACTGTGTAGGAAGAATTCCATCATCTTCCACAAAACTTTCTATTGTGCCATCTGTACCAACAATCGTGTAAACCAAATTATAAGCCCCATTCTCTTTGTATACATAATTAGTCAAAAGGCTTTTTGCACCAAAGGAAATACTGTCTTTAGCAGATACTTCGACTTCCGTAAGCAACGTAGTTATTACTCCCAGGTTTGTCTTTTCGACCGTTGTCTCAAATGTATCTATCTTATCAATGTTTTTCATTTTAATCGAGCAATATGTTTCTAATGTAATCAATTATGCATGGTATAGCATACTTTTTATTGCACTCAAGCTCTAGCTCTTCTCCATCAGTATGGTCTTCTTTTCCCACATTTTATTAAGTAAAATGGATAGTTTTCAGTTACTTCAGTTATTTCCAGAAGTTCTGAATTACCAAATTCTTGTTCAATGGTTTGTCTATCATAAAAGAATATTTTGACTCCGCCAAACATTTCGAAACGGTCTTTGCTTAACAGTTTTCCTTTTCCATAAGTTTGAGCGTCCTTCGTAATTGCTGTAAAAACCATTACGCCGTCTTCGGTTAGCTGGTTAAAACAGTCTTGGATCAGCTTTGCCCTTTCGTCCTTATTTAACAGGTAAATCAATCCGTAGCAAAATATTCCGTCATACAACTGGTTATCAAAAGGCATATCTGTAACCGAGCCATGATAAATTGTCAATTGGCTTCCAAAATGTTTTTGAGCCAGATCAATAGCTGTCTGCGAGATCTCAATACCCGTGACAGTCATTCCGCTCTCCATAAAAATTTGTGCATTACGGCCATAGCCGATTCCAGGAATGAGAACATTCTTCACTTTATGTTCAAGAAAAAGATCCTTTGTCAGAATGGTAGATTTTGCAGGTTCTAAGCCCCACATTTCTTGTTTGTCTTTAAATGCTTCCTCCCAAAATTCTGTCATAGTCGTTTTGTTATATGCAGGGTATGATGTTGATCACTCTGCTGGACATGCCGCCCCTCTATCAACTTATTACAGTCCAGCTGATGACTAGACAATATTACTTTATTTTTTTAGACTTTTGTCTTCTGATTCAATATGAGCCAGCAGGGAATATAATGGTAACCGCTATACCTTTTCCTATTTTGTTCTCAAAATATATAATACCCCCTATACGTTTGAATAGATCTTTACAAAGAGAAATTCCAAGACCGCTACCATTACTACCTGTCATTTTCCTGCGTTCCCAGCTTTTTCCATGGTTAAGGTTCTGAATAGCATGATCTGCTAACTCTTCACTTTCATTCAGTATAACGACACCACATTCTCCACTTTCTTTTTTAACGTGATCCACCGAAATAACACCGTTAGGCCGACCATATTTAATGGCGTTGCTGATCACATTTCTAACAACAAAAGTAAAAATAGGTTCGTTGATATTTAAATATGAGTTTTGATCAATATTATTAATAACTGTTTTTCCTTGCTTCTTAATATCATAACTGAACTGATTGAGCAATTTATCGATCTCCGTATTCAAGTTTAAGGTAGCTTTGTTTTCAATACTATCCCGTAGCTGGGATTCCGTCCACAGTAATACTTCATCGAGCATAATTCTGGACTTCTCAACCTCTTGTCTTAGGGTTTCAAAAAATGCTTCTAACTCCTGTCTTCCCATCAAACACAAGCTTTCCAACTTTAATAATGATTCCATTGATGCAAAAGGAGCTCTTAGGTCATGAGAAGCTATAGATAATACTTTAGTCTTGAAATTCTCCGCGGCTTTAAGTTCCTCAACATAATTTTTGATATCTAATGACTGTTTAACGAGTTCAGAATTTGCTTCTTCCAGCTTTATCTTTTCAGTTTTCAAAACCCTATTCTTTTTTACCAATTGATAGGCCAAAATGAATATTATTGTTTTACTCACGACAATTCCAGCGAGCAGAATATTGATTATAGTTTCGGATTCCAAGGCAGTTACTAAAATAGTTTGATGTATAATTTGAACCCCAAATTTAGATAAAAACTGTGACCGAAAGACAATTAATGTCATAAAGAAGTTATTCCCTACTTTTCGGATATCCAGTATTTCCTTATCATCACTCATCCAATCTTTTCTTACAATTAATGGGCTGGTATAATTTCTAATTACGAATGTCAAATTAATTAAGCTTGTGGAATTCCTTAGAGCCAATTCAATCCGTTAGAACTTTTCAATCCAGTACTTCTTCATAGATCAATACATTGTCATGCTTTGACACGCTAATCGTTACGAGCGTCGATTTGATACCGTTCTCATTCGGTTTATAAATGACATAGATATAACGATCATCCAACATATAGTATAACATTAAGGAGACCAAAGTCCGACAGATATTTGTGTATTTCATAGAATTACCTATCTTAGAATATCATATAAGAAAAATATCTAATCTATAAATTATGTGTCATCATCGACTTATAGTGATTGCATTACTGTTGTTTTTTTCCGTAAGAGCATCTTCTCAGTCCTTTTCAAACAAAGATTTAAATACGCTTATCGATACTATGAAACAGCATGACATTATCGGTCTGGGGGAGGCCGAACATTTTCGTCAAGGTTATTACAAGTCAAAGGTAGAACTGATAAAGCATTTTGTAAAACAAAATGTCATAGATATTATTGCCTTAGAGGCTTCAATGAGCGTAACTGACCTCCTCAATAGCTACATTCACGGTAAGGTAGAGCTGGACCCCAAGAGTGTTTTAGCTTCTCTAAATGAACCCTATTCTTTGCAAGGTGCCGGTTTTTTGGATGCTGTAGAGATATTAGACCTGTTGGAGTGGTTAAAACAGCATAACGCAGGTAACGACCAGAGTGTAAAGCTTGTTGGTATAGATTTTCAGAACTATTCTATTCCATTATCCAAATTAGAAAAATACATTGGTGATGACCTCAGCATGTTGGAAGAAACTCAAGAGACTCAAAAATTGATAGATAAAAGCCTTCGCTCGATTCTCGACAGTGGTCCTGAGGTAACAATGACTCCCGAATGGCTCCATGATTTTAGAAAGGCGAAGTATAATGTACAAACGTTAAAAGGGCAGATCGCCAACAAAGAAAACGCTGTTTTTTTTCGAGAATTAGAGCAGTTTACAACCTTATGGGACGATCCCACTTTTCCAAGAGATTCTATGATGTATGAAAATCTCAAGCAGCATCTTTCTCCTGGTTTACGCGTGATTGTATGGGCCCATAATTTTCATATTGAAAATGATCCAGCATTTGTGGGATATAAGAAGCTCGGGGTCTTTCTGAAGGAAAACCATCCAGATAGATATTTAATAATTGGCGTTTCAGATTCCGAGCGTGATAGTAATTCTCCTGCTATCAATATCCACTCACCGGATGCTAAATATGATATGATGATTAGCGTGGATAAAGGAAGCAAATGTGAGCGATTATTACCAGATTAGATAATTGAATATTTTGCATCAATTTGAAGCTATACTAGCTTATTTTACAAAAACGCTGTCTGATTGATAAAATCCCTTACGAATGCTTTTTTTTCAGCATCTGGTAATCTGATGTCCAGCATAAACGTAAGGTTACCCGTCTTTCCTCCCTTGGCATGCATGACGATAAAACATGTCCCTCTCGACTTCCTAAAAAAGTAACCAGCATCCAGATCAGATCTTTTGATAATCTCCTGTACATATACGTCCTCCTCCTCATCAACTAGAGAAATTGAAAGCAGATTGTCTAGTGATTCCTCAATCGGCACAGTAGAATAATCCGACCTACCATACTTAAAAACAAGCAATCCTTTCTGTTGCTCAGGTTCTCCTTCATGATAATATATCTCGTAATAAAAAGAGTTTCCAGGCATTGGACGCACAGGTGTAGGGAACTTCCTCGGGAACGAATTTATCTGCTCATATATACTGTCCTGGAGCTTTGCTATTCTGGCATAATCTCCTGTGATTGAGCTTTGGTCTTTCAGATGAGGATTGGATATTTTCTGGTTGACAAAGATGTAAGAGCCGTCTTGAGCCTCTGCTATATTCATTCCCAGAATGAGTAATATTGAAAAGAAGATTTGTCTCATAATGCTTTATTAGTAAAATATTAATCCTGGCACGGGCGGATGTCCGTACAAACTCCCCGTACGCTATCGGTATAAATTAGGTCAAGGCATTCCTTACAAAGGAGCGCCCGTCTGCAGAGCTCACCTTATTTAATAAGCGAAGAGCGATTGTCAATATTGAGTTTTTCAAAGATAATCTTTAGATGATACTTCACCGTATTCTCAGAAATAAAAAGAGTATTCCCTATTTCCTTATTCGTTTTTCCTTCTCTGATCAGATTTATAATTTCAATATGCCGCCTTTTAAGGTCATATTTCTCCAGATTCAACAGTCCGTTATCATCTTCTTCACGATGTTCCTTTCTATTGACATACGACTCAAGCCGAGCTCGCATATGCACGACCTCGTTTTCCATTAACACTCTTCGCTGCTTATTCGACTTCAAAAGCTTAAAGAGAAGAAACAACAAAGCAGATAATAATACAATGACACCCGTTAGTGCAATTGTCATATATTTTCTATTCTTTAACGTTATATCATTCCTTTGCTGCTGCAGTTCTTTCTCTAAATCATTTAGCTTGCCGCTGCGATTAGCCGCGTCATACTTTCTGCGCTGTTTTGTTACTTCAAGTTGAGCTAAATAAGCGTCTTTATAATTGCCGTTGTCTGCGTAAAAATAGATAATAGTCTCTAGCATAGTAATCTTATAAAGATCGATGCCAAACTGTTCAGCATAGGACATTCCTTTCTCATAAGCGGCAATCGCTTTATCCTGCTGCCCCATTAAATTGTAAAGTTCTACTTTTACTTTATACACTATCGGAAGATGCTTGGGATTCTCTTTCTCCAGAAGCATAATACAATAGTCATAAATAGTATTTGCAACAGAATAATTGCCCTTATGCATTTCCAGATGACCCATAATACATTCATAAAAAGCACGGGTCTCGCCATCAATATGTTTTAATTTTTCGGGTGTGACCTGTTCTAGAAGCGCAGTAAATTCATCATTTCTTTTAGTATCAAAATAAATAAAGAGCTTTTCAATAAGGACACGGCTGCTTGCTGCTTCTGCAAAGTCAGTTTTTTGACCTGATTTCTCCGCAAGATCTAAATTGATAAGTGCGCCCGTATAATTGTAAAGACTTTTATACGTTAATGACCGCAGCAAGTAGGCATGAAATAAGTCCTGAGCAGTAGAGCTAGAGTTGCCTATTATTCTATCAAGCACTAAAATAGACTGCTCATGTTGGTTTTTATCATTGAGACCTAAAATCTCCACCTTTAAAGAGTCGGAATTGATTTTTTGCGCGAATCCAACAGTAGTAACAAAGAAAGCCATGTAGACACATAGAAGCCTGCAGAAATTAAACATAAAGAACTAAATGACTTGATTAATATGATTTTTAATTAAGATAGGTTAAAATGCAAATATAAGTAAGATTCATTATTGGTAGAGTATTAATTTATAATCTTTCGCTAAATACTACGCTGAGGCAATAATCTTCCGTAATGAAGTCTGTAAACTCATTGTTCGTCGGCACTATCAAAGGTTTACAGCACGTACATGCCTATTTATATTACAATTAACAATACCAAAGCTAATACCGGCAGTATCACTAATTTTCTCTTCATAAATTCTTCGATAAATTTTCATCTATAATTCAAGCACATCATTTACTCTACATTTCCAGACGTATAGCCATTTTGCTCAAACCACTTTCAACTATTGGAGGTCCTGCCAATTTTTCTACTACAACGGCAGAAGTCTTCGATCTTTCGGCACTCTTTTGCACGCTCGGACAATCTGGCTTTCTGTAAAACGTCTCTTTTTATTTTATTAATCCATCAGAAGTTCTCAATCCAGTATCTCTTCATACATCAATAAATTGTCATGCTTTGATACACTAATTGTTACGAGCGTCGGTGTGATTCCCTTTCCATTCGGTTGATAGACCGTATAAATATAACGATCCTCCAGCTTATAGTTTACCTTCAGCGTATCACCTTCATACCTGTCCTCTACCAATTCTGGCAGATATAGGTCGGTGCCTCTATCATAGCTACTCCATGCTCTTTGATTGATGAATGACCGTTTATCTCTGTCCGAAATAGAAAGCTTCAACGAATGACTATAATCGTTAAATCCACCACTTGTATTAGATAGAATTTCAAAGTCATCCTGCAACACAATGTTATGCTTACTTAATAACTCATTCGCGTCAGATTTCGAGAAAAAAGAGTCCTC
Organism: Sphingobacterium tabacisoli; assembly: GCF_017908035.1. Taxonomy (GTDB): domain Bacteria; phylum Bacteroidota; class Bacteroidia; order Sphingobacteriales; family Sphingobacteriaceae; genus Sphingobacterium; species Sphingobacterium tabacisoli. The sequence continues at coordinate 432,105 of NZ_JAEQMU010000001.1, forward strand.
AAAAACGAAGAATATAGCCCCAGACAATACCATTAGTACCAGGATTGAAGAAACAATAGCCCCGGCTACTTTATGCCCCGTTTTCTTTAGTATCCAATAGATGCCAAATATGATCAGGCCTAATAAAGTGATAAAAGGCGCGAATATTATAAGGTGAAAAAAGAAAGCATCTATCATATTTAATGTTAGTTCACGCCTCTAATATACTCATTCTTTTATCGTTCATAAATAGGAGGGGCGAACTATCCCTCTTTCCCCACCTTGTAACCGATTTTATCACGTTCAGGTAGGGGAGGCTTATCTAGTTTATTCTCCAGACGATCGATATATTCAAATACAAGGTCTATGTTTTTGCCCTGCGAATCCTGCTTCTTGGAGAGCTTTTCCATGGCGAGCCGCATATCCGCAAGCTCTAGATGTATCTGTGTCGTATCATTCAAGAACTGCCTCATTTTGGTAAAGATTCGCATGATCTGAATATTGATAGCTATAGCTAACTCGCTATTTAAGACACTAGATAACATCAGGACACCATGTTCTGTGAAAACAAAAGGTGAATATGTCCGTCCTCCTCTGCCTTTTTTTGAGGTCGCAATTTGCGACCTCAAAACTTCAAGCTCTTTATCATCAAGCTGAAACATAAAATCTGCTGGAAATCGAGAAGAATTTCTTCGGACTTGCTCATTCAATCTCTTAGTTTCCACTCCATAAAGCTCGGCGAGATCTCTGTCTAACATGACTTTCTGCCCACGAAAGACATATATCCTATTCATCAATACCTCATCTGCGAGGTTCGTATCTACTGTGTTTTCAGCATGCTGTTCCATAATCTAGCTGTTTGGTTATGACCAAGATAAGGATAAAAAATTATTTAAGCTAAAAATATTAGTAATTTTAAGATTATCTATTTATGTATTATCACAATCCACCTCCTCCTTCGGTATCCGCTTCATCTTAAGCAGCAAGCCGCAGACAGCGCTAGCAATAATATAATAGGAACCTATAGGCAAGATAAGCCCAGAGTCCAGCAGATACAGTGTCAGGCAAATACCTATCGTAGTCCACAAAATTACGATCAGCTTTACCCATATCGTCTTTAGTGTAGACCGCTCCGCAATATGGTAGACAAAAAGATAAAGTAATAGCGTTGGTAGGGAGAGCATCATACCTGCCTGTAAAGCCTCCGGAAACATTTCGAATAATCCAATAGTTTTATCACGATGGATTATTCCCATATCCTTTATAATCTGCGACAGAATAGGAGCCAATACCAATGTAACGATCCAATATTTAAATATATATCCCCAGTCCAATTTTATAAAACTTTAGTTATCCGCAGATACATCACTAGCCTTTGATACTTCTCTTTCGTTGCTCTTACTATTCAATAGGTAATATATAAAGATCGAAAACACAAAATTTAAGAACCAGGCAAGTAACTCTGCTTTTTTAGGAGCAGTGATATCATAACCTCCCATCGTCAAATAGGCAATAGGTGTGATCAGTGTTAGCGCAAAACCAGTTGCTATAAGTTGCAGTTTGCTGTTGTGCTTAATTAACAGCTTTCCCAATCGAACAATAGGATAGTACACCCCTAAACTCACCACGATAGGTATTATATTATAAAATAATGAAGCCTGTATCATCTCTAGGAAACTTATGCTTGTAGCATTTGGAAACGATGATACAATCTCAGGGAGAAATGTCTCATTGGTCAGATTATACTTCATTATCTTCAGGTAGAAAAGCAGAAAAGAAAGATCCTTGATAAGGATATGTATAGGAAACCAGTTCATATTTTATATCTTAGCTCCATAGACTCTTTACAGTCCAATGCTTTTCAATCCGTCTACAACATCCGGATAGACCTGTGGTATGTTTAGATTTCCGATTTTCATACGACCTATATCTGTAATACCCGCATGAGATATACCTTTTGTCGTCTTTACATGCTCAAATTTTTCACCCCACCTAGTGTTTTCCAAAGTTACCATTCCATCATTCTCGCCAGCGGTTCTTCTTAGATATTTAAAGCTCAGAGCATAGAATAAATCATCTTGGGGGATGTTCATTGTTGACGCCATACTTTGATAGAATACCTTATTGCTATCTTGATTCTCCGTGTTAAAACGCAACATATTACTTGTGCTCAGATTCTGGATTAGTTCTATTGGGTTGGGAGAGTTGCCTCCAAAAAGAAAAGCAATCTTCTGAATAAGCTTTCTTGTAATCGAATCCTCTGAAAGATACCTTTCGAGAAAAAAATCAGCGATCGGAGTCCCTAGGTGCGGAGTAGATACAGTAGTCAGAGATGCGATAATATTCTCTTCGTTAAGTTGTGAGATCATATAACGGGCATCTATGCCTCCTTTAGAGTGAGCTATTAGATTGAATTTTTCCACATCGTCTCTCTCTGCTATTTCTTGGAGAGTCGATTTAAGCATTTTAGCATTGTCGGTTACAGCGCCCCATGCATCAGTGTTTCCATAATAAAAGGGAATATTGTTCTCTGAAAATGTTTTCGGAATTCGGCCCTAGAACAAGCTGTTATCTCTAGCTGCTGTTCCATGGATTAATACTATAGGAAATTTTAATTTTAGATTTTCCATTTTCGGTATGTTATCGCCCCATTTTTTGATAGCTGTAGTCCCTACAATAGTTCATGACCCTAATATATCCAATATTTTGTTGTATCACAACAGCGAATTTTGGTTATTTTTGATTTTTAAAGGGTAGAACTTATTATGAAATTTGAAGACCTATATTGGCATGATTCCATCATCAAAAACATAGCGATAGATCGAGCAAATCCGGGATATCAGGATACGACTATTTTTGACGATAACCTCATCCCAATCTTCTTTAATTATATGACTGTTATTATGAATTATTCATTGAAAATTTTGTCTTTTTTGCTTTTCGTTTTATTTGGAGGCTGTCATCCGAAGCAAGGAAGCCCGTTATCTGATAGGATTAATATCCAGATTGAATTAACCCATTGGCTTACCTTTGATTACAGATCAAGTACATTGAAGTTAGAATTCCGACCAGATGATATATTGATTGATACCATCCGCTTTTCCGTTAATGAAGCTAATCTGATAAAAAACACTTTTGAAAAAAATCGTATCGGATTTGTAAGCGGAGAGCACTGGATAGGGCAACCAAAAATGTTTCCTACTGACCAGGTGAAAATGATAATTTATGAAGATGCCGTTGTAAAATCTATCTTTCATTGTACACACAATTATACTGGAAGAAATACGCTAGAAAAAGAAATTGCACCTTTGAGTAATATTTTGCTTAATATCATATACGCCAAGGAAGCGTATAAGAAGATGGGAATAGAGTCTGCGGCTCGGCAGGAAAAATATGGTGATTTTCTTTATTGAAAGCACCATCAGAGTATTGTCTCTTCAAATCCGCTTTCAGAGCCTAACTCTATTCTATATCATATAAAATTTAGTCTAGGAAAGCGGGCTTCGTTATTAGCACAAGAGTTATCCTTCCCTGTCATTGGGTGGGATAGGAATCTACCATAGCCTATCCCGATATAACTACAAAGTCCGAATAGCAAGACAAATTGCTAATGAAATCTATTTGTTCTCTAGTATTTTTAATAATCGATGATTTAAGTACAACTTCTCCTTGCCAACTCTTACAGATTGGATGATTCCGTTTTCTTCAAGTGCAATCAGGTAATTACCAACGGTTTTAGCCGTTCCTAAATTCTCATTGATTAAGTTCTGACGTTTTGTATATGGCAGTTTAAATAAAATCTCGACCAAATCTTTCGAATATATTTTTGGAAGTTTAGTTTTGATCTCCGTAGACATCTCTTCGATTGCATTAGTGATTAAGGTTAGACGTTCCAATCCTTTTAATGCGGTCTGCTCTATCATGTCAAGCATATATAGAATATAATCTTCCCAATTTTCATTTTCTGTAACTCCCCGAAGTTTAATATAATAATCCCTTTTATTTTGTATAATATATTCACTTAAGTAAATAGCAGGGATTTCTAAAAGGCCAGAGAGTTTTAGATATAATAAAATTAATATCCTTCCAGTTCTTCCGTTCCCATCTATAAATGGGTGGATAGCTTCAAACTGATAGTGTAACAATGCCATCTTAATCAGTGGGTCAATTTCATTTTCCGCATTTATAAACTTTTCAATATTGGTCATTTTTTCTCTAATAACAACTTCCCCACTAGGAGGTGTGTATATTGTTTCCCCTTGTTGATTACGTAGGCTTGTTCCGGGCGTTGTTCTTATAGAAGCATTGTTTCGTTTTATGCATTGAACAATTTTGATGCAAAGATTAGTTGTAATAAATGGTTTTGTTTTGAGCTCTTCTAAGCCTAACCAAAGCGCTTCTTTATAACTTAAAACCTCTTTTGTCGATGTGTTCTCGATCTTCTTTTCAGCGATAAAAGACTGGTATAACTCATCATTTGTTGTAATTATATTCTCAACTTCCGAACTCGCCTTTGCCTCTTGTAGGTATATCGTGTCGAGAAATAAAGTAGGATTTGGCAAATTTAAAAGCGTCCCGTTCAATTGTGCCAGTGCACGACCTGCGGTAATAGTTTTCCGTAATACAGCTTTAGTCTCTATCTCTATTTTGGGAGGCAGTATAGGAAGATCATTATATGGTATTTGTTTGTCAAATTTTCTCATATTTCTCAAGTGTAAATATTACCACAGTTTATTTTACGAGTGTAAAAATAGTTAAAAATTACCTTTGTTTTGTTATTGAGTGTAAAAAATACCCTTGTTATCTTCGTCGTGCTATCGTTGATCCCGACAGACTCTTTTCCGTGATACCGCTTGCTTTCACAAAAGCGGTAAAATCCTTGCGGCTACTCTTTTATATTAAGTTTGATCGCCTGTAAAATTGAAATTTAATGACAAGGCCCTGTTAAATAAAAATATACAGAATGATTGCTTAATGTGAGGAGAGCTTTCTCAAGTATTAAAAAGGCATCTTCACCAATACCGCCTTAGGGAGGATTACAGGCATCAATGTTCAGTGATGCTAAAACTGCTTATACCAATTGGATTAATCAGATTACAAATAATGGAACTATTTATCCTAATTTAGCAGGAAATACAAATTTTGTAAATGACTATAAACAGCATCTTGGAGCGTTCAAGAAGTACAGGCATATTGACTATTCCTCAACCAATATAGTACCTTCACTGGGACCTGAAGCTTTAAAGAAAATTTTTAGTGGGAATATAGGTACAGATTGTTCAAATTAAAACTTAACAGAAATGAATAATAATATTGTTGCAGTAGTGTTTTTTGCTTTTTTACTGGTTGTATCTGGGTTATTATCTGCACAAGAAAAAAACATAAAGGAAGGCATCTGGACCATAAATAATGTCGTTTATAGAGTCGGAGCTCCCAATAATTACGGTTCTACTGCTGTATATCGACGCGATAAGCCAATACTGAAACCCAATAGGGAAATAGTGGACAATATTCCTCTTGACTATATAAATGTTAAAGTAACCAATGAAAGTGAGTACATAAGTAGAGTAAAGACATTATTGGGGAAAAGGAAAATTGAAGCATTGAACAATACCAAAGAAAGACTTATGTTAACGTTTTATTTCGCACCAGACGGAAAAATACTTGATTTAACTTTTGGTGTAAAGACAGGTACATTGCTTACACTCGATGAGATCGCATCAATAGACAGAGATTTGCGTGATCAATATAGAGCGACATTCAGTAGTATCAATAACGGCCACAAGCATCTATACTGGATAGCTATAAATGGAGAAATAGATTTCGGAAAATAATTTTGGCCTCCTGATAGGAGATTTGTGGTATTTTGGACCTGTTTGATGTTCTCAATTTTGTGTTTATTATACCACCATTGGTAGATAGTGTTATCTCTTGGCTGTTATATAGGTCAATGTCAATAGGAGGGTAGTAAACAGGCGTGCTTCTGTACTTATGTAAAACCCCACAAGATTACATCATTAAATAAAAGAGAATTTCAGGATTTAGAACATGAAGAAATATTTAAAGTCGGGTATTGCAGCTTTTATCCTTATAGCTCTAGCATCTTGTCTACAGTCTCAGCCGACTGATTCCCAAGACCACGTTGTAGCAATAGATTCTACAGCATTCCCAATATCCGCACAACAGCAGGGAGCCTATTTTTTGTTGACGAGCAGCGAAGACAAGCTGTCTTTAAATAAATATCAAGAAGATAAGATCGTTTCTCTGGGACAATATGACATCAACATCAATTCCATCTACACAAGTGACGGGCAGTCTCGGGTTGCTGTTTTGGATACCACGAGCAACCGCGTTCGTTTATACGATATCGAACTTGCTTCCGACACCACCTTACGTATCCCATATCACCTTAATCCTAAATGTATATTGATAAACGGTGATTATCTTTTTGTAGGAGGAGGCCTGGTGGATGAAATGCTCATCGGTTACCATTTGGAAAGCAAAAAATGGTTTAAGCTGGATATTCCCGATCATATGAGATACCGCGGAAAGGAAATTGACGACCTAATATTAAACGGAGACCAACTGATAGCTATAGACAATATAATCTTGCCAAAATATGTGTTGTTTTATATATTAGAAGAAGGTGCCCAGGTAAGCCTCATCGATACTAAGCTTCTTAAGAGCAATGGACCTTACGAAAGTATTAAGAAAGGTCGGTTGTCCGCCAAATATTTCGGTTTAATGTCGGACACTGAAAGTGGATATACTGGATTGCATAGCCATATCACCATTTATAAAGGAATAGGAATGAAAGAAGCTTTCTCCGTATCTACATCAGGGCGAGACAGGTTGGGGTACCTTGAGATCAATGACTTTGTCATTGTTGGTAATACTGCATGGATTGCTTACAAAGGAAAAGGCTTAGGCAAGTTACCTATCAACGATAGTTGGTTTGTTAAAGATGAAGAAGAAGGAGAAATGGTCTCGGATATCGCGATAGTCGACATCAGCAATGTTCAATTCGAACAATTCGCCGACCAAGAGATAGAACATATAACACAGATACCCAATACCCAGAAGATTGTTCTGACCCTTAACAAAAATGGGGTAAATAAGAGACAGTACCTAATCAAGGAATAAATAGAGGAAAATTCATGTTTTGAATAACCGATAGTAGCCCTCATATACGAACGATGAAAAATAAGCATATATTCCTATTCATTTCAATAATAATAGTCTTGTTACAGCCCCCCTCCCTCATTACATTTATGAGAAGGGCGGGAAAACCTGTTCCGTTCCTTACCATGGTAGCAAAGAGATAGGGAAGGTGGGCATCTTCACCAATGCCGCTTTAGAGAAGATTACAGGCATCAATCAGCGTCAATTGCAACAACTCATCAGGATTGAAAAAGCCCCGTCAGCCGCAGCTTAAGAAGATAGAAGAGGGGCTTCATCGTCTGACAGCAGAGCTACAGGCTGTGGAGTTGATATAAAACCAAATAATACGTTAGGCATCTTTAACTAACCACCCCCCCTCAAATAAGCGCCGGAGAGATGTTGCCCCGTGTTGCATAGCAGCGGTAAATTATGTAAGTTTAGCTGTCGAAAACAACGGATTGATCATTATGAAATATCCATGTAGCAGTAACTACACAAACATCAATGAATGTAATTTAGATATTCCATTCCGATAAACCGACGCAAGGAGCTCGTCGGAGACAATCGGAACAAGTTAATCGCCGTTAAAAAACATACCGAGTGAAACGAGCTCATTTATACAAATGAAAATAGACACTCATAAATAATTAAATACATATGAATAAAGTTTCCATTCGTTTTTTTGATGACCGTGAGGTACGTGCTATTTGGGACGATCAGCAAAGTAAATGGTGGTTTTCGGTATTGGATATCGTAGCAGTACTGACCGATCAGGACGACTATGCCAAGACCCGAAATTATTGGAAATACCTCAAAGCGAAGTTAAAGAAAGAGAACAATCAGTTGGTTAGTGCCACTACCCAACTGAAGTTATTAGCGGCAGATGGCAAACTTTATAAATCAGATGTATTAGACTACGATGGTATTATAGCATTGGGCAAGACCTTTCCCGCAGTGAAAGCAAACCGATTTATAGAGTGGTTCACCTACAGTGACGAGTCCATCGATGGCAAAAGTAAAAATAAAGCCTACGCTTTATTCGAAAGCTCCTTTATCGATAGTATAGAAGTCGGCACTATCAAAGGTCTACAGCAGGTACATGCCTATTTATTCGGCGGTCTATATGATTTTGCAGGACAGATCCGTACCAAGAATATTGCTAAGGGTGGATTTCAGTTCGCAATGGCACAGTTTCTATCAGGCACTTTAAAAAGTATAGATGACATGGCTGAGCATACATTCGATCAAATCGTTGACAAGTACATAGAAATGAACATTCCTCACCCATTTATGGAAGGCAATGGACGAAGTACCCGCATATGGTTAGATCTTATGTTCAAACGAGAATTGAAAAAATGTGTAGATTGGAGTAAGATTGCTAAAAGTGATTATCATCATGCGATGGTAAGGAGTGTGACAGACAGTCGACCTTTAAAAGTAGCTTTGCAAAGTGCGCTCACAGACGATATTTACAGCCGAGAGATGTTTATGAAGGGAATTGACTATTCCTATTATTATGAAGAGAATTAATGATGTTAAGCTCTATTTGGTATAATTGGTTCTGCAAATTAGTACTATTCAAAACTGTAGTTTCATCCCAACTGGCTATATTCAAAACCAAATAATTTCAGGAGATCACAGGCCTCCGTATCGAAGAAATAGAACACCTGAAATAGATACCCTCAGGATCATAAATACAAAAAAGCTGAACACTACGTTCAGCTTTTTATGTTATGCTGCCTAGCATCCTCACGATAGCCTATTAGTCAGGATTCCCCCCGCAGCTAGCTGTCGGTTGAGTCCAGAGCCATCTTTCTAATCCCCATTACCGCAGAATCCGTTTACAAAACCCCAGTCCAGCACCGAGCTGTCCTCTTTCAGTATCCCCAGGTAGATCCCATCTTTCAGTCCCCCCTCATGTATAGATATTTTACAGCATGCAACCAGATTTAGAAAAACTGTATAGCTATTTCAGGACGGCCCACTAAAATATTAATTCCGAATACTGTTCTCGATGTAACAAATATTTGCTAAATCTGTTACAGCATAAGGTTGCTCTAACGATGTTGCCAACAACGGCCGCCACCAACTACTACACGCTTGCAGTAGCCACCAGTCTTATTTTTAGCTCCGCATACCGATGAGGTAGGAGTAGTGCTTCCACCATTATTTCCCCCTCCATTCGAGGAGCCTCCGGACCCATTGTTTTGTCGAGCGCCATAACTGCCCGTTCCATTCGCTTTTTGAGTATTGTAAGTTATAATAGCAGTATTGTAACCGATGTCACCAAATACCACCTCCCGATCTTTCAGGATATAGGCCTGGATGGTCTGTTTGTCGCTCAGGGTTGTTTTTATTTCCAGTTTTAGCTCAAAAGTAATTTTGCTATCGAATCTGTATTCCCATTTACCACGGTTGTTCTTTATCGTTTTGGTATTGTTCGCTTTATCGATATATGAAATCTCACAAAAATCACATTCTACTTCATAAGCATATTCTTCATATTCCTCCACAGGCGCCTCTTCTTTTTTGCTGCACGAAGACAGAAAAACAGCTCCTGCCAATAGAGGTAACCAATACGAGCGCATGGTTTGTAATGTTTGCTTTGATAAAATCATGATTTCTATACTTTAATAATTTGTCGCGAAACTAAACAAACCGATCACAGGTATATTACGGATTCCCGTAATACACATCTTATTAATCACAGATGATAGACTACTGTCCGATATAGAGTGCTATTTGCAACTACCCTACATACTGATTAACTTTAGCAAAATTTTTTACGCAAAGACTAACAGTTAACCCTAGGAATGATACCGCATGTTGATATCGATGAAAAAGAACTTCTCCTCCAGCTTCGGAACGGGGATGCATTAGCTTTCGAGTCACTTTATCTACGATATGCCGACAAACTGAGTGCTCAACTATTCCGCTTACTCAAATCCTGGAATGAGGTCGAAGAAGCTTTGCAGCAGCTCTTTGTCAAGGTCTGGGAAAACAGAGAAAATATTGATCCAGGAAGGTCATTTCAGGCTTATCTATACAAGATATCCAGCAATATCGCTGTCGATTACTACCGAAAGCTGTCCAAGGATAAAGAACTTTCCAAGAGTTTGCTCCGACAAATCTCGCTATTATACCATCCTGATAATCTTACAGCACAGATACAGGCCGATGAAGAGCTGATGCGTACCATTGATAAGCTTCCGCCACAACGCAAAGCCGTTTTTAAACTCTGCAAACTTGAAGGAAAAAGTTATGCCGAGGTAAGCCGCATACTTTCCATCTCTGAAGCGACTATAGGTGACCATATCGCAAAAGCCAATAGATTTATCTACAATAATTATGATAAGTCTATCTTTATGCTATCTCTTATCTATGCAACTTCTCTTTTAGATTGATTTTATTGTTTCTGTATATCAGTTTGTTATGTTTTTTATGTTCTTTTTTTAAAAATAGAGCAATAGGTTTTACGAGCAACAGCGTATTACCTATAAACAAATATTTTGGAAGAGAATCACGCCATCAAACCCTTATATTATAAACTCCTCGACAATTCGATCACCGAAGAGGAATACCATCAATTGTTGGCATACTTCGGTTCCGATATAGAACCCGAATATCTGCATGAGATGGTTCTACAAGAACTGGAAAGCGATGATGCGGTAGATATCTACCTCAATCACCGACAACAGATTACCCATACGGTCAGCAATGTTCGAGAAAAGCTTCGGGTTGCCGTATCAATGGCGCCACCGAAAGAAAAAACTACTATCAGGAGACTGTTACCTTACTTGGCAGCTGCGCTTATCTTGATTGTTGGGACGGTATCCTACCTATCTTTAAGGTATTCCGCTACCGATCCCATATTGGCTGGTAATATTGCTCCAGGAACAAATCGTGCTATGCTGATGTTGGAGAGTGGCGAAGAGATTACGTTGAGCGAACAGCAAGAGGGACTACTTGCTCTGGACGGAATGATTAGCTATACCGATGGCACTGCTATAAAGGAGGTCAACATGTTGCAACAGCTCACACTGACGACTCCAGCCGCAGGACAGTATCAGATTCAACTGCCCGATGGCACCAAGGCATGGCTTAATGCTTTGTCTTCGATCAGCTATCCTGCACGTTTTGAGAGTGATGTACGCAAGATAACCGTCACAGGCGAAGTTTATCTCGAAGTCAGTAGAGATGCGTCAAAACGCTTCGTAGTGGTCGCCAACCAACAGGAAATCGAAGTCCTGGGTACCCATTTCAATATCAATAGCTATGCGGACGATGGGAATACATACACGACGCTTGCTGAGGGAAGCTTAAAAGTGACTAGTAAAGTGGATGGTAGCAACGTACAGCTCAAGCCTGGCGAGCAGTCCGTGCTTTCGAATAAAAAAGGCCTTTGGGTTGAAAAAGCAGATATTGAGCAAGTTCTTTCTTGGAAGGAAGGTTTTTACATCATTCAGAACCAGCCACTTTCGTTATTCAGCAAACAGATCGAGCGCTGGTACAATGTGGATATAGAAATGGGTAGTAAGGGAGATCTGCGCTTATCTGCCATGATTCCACGCGACGTTAACCTATCGGAGGTAATCCAGGCCATTGAATTAAAAACAGGCATACAATTTAAAATAGAAGGAAGGAGGATAACAGTACAAGAATAAAGAACTAGCGAACCCAGCAGTTGTCTAGACATTTTAAGTACTGCCGTCGTGCAGCAAACACCAACGGCAGTGATGTCAGATCACATTTTAAGCAACTAACTTAATTTTTTAATCGGACAATACAAACTTACGGATTATACAGTACCACTACAAATTCATTGGAAGTACTGTATTATATCTGTTATTAGGTGGCGTATTGTTCATTTATGAACAATTTATGAAGTATAAAAACAAACCGTATCGAACCGGCAGGGGAATAATCTCTCCACATATCTTTTTGATGATGAAATTGACCATATGTATATTCTTTATTTCCATTTTAGGAGCTATGGGCGGTGTGACTGCGCAGCGGGTCCATATTGACGTAAAGGGTGTACCCCTCCAAAAAGTATTGATCGATATCGGAAAACAGTCCAAACATATCCTCATTTATGATGATAAGGATTTTAAAGATGCAAAAAAGGTAACCCAGCGCTTTAGCAATAAAGATCTTTCCGCCGCTTTGGATCTACTACTGGAGGGGCAATCCCTACAATATACCATTCAGGGGAAATCTATTATGATATCTCGCAAGTCCAAACCTGCAATTTCTGCTTCTATGCCTATAGACAAGGTAATAGTCCAAAGCTCCATTAAGGGGAGAGTGACGAATGATAGAGGAGAGCCCCTTGTTGGAGCTAGCATCAAGGTCAAGAATACAAAAATAGGTACTACAACCGACGATGAGGGGTATTTCGTTTTGAATAATGTAGAGAATTCATGTGTACTAATTATCTCTTTTATAGGCTATCTGGATCGAGAAGTTAATGGAGCAGGAGATATAGGTTCTGTCAGATTAAGATTAAATGATAATCCCGTAGACGAAGTTCAGGTGATCGCTTATGGAACAGAATCCAAGCGCCTCAGTGTTGGCGCTGTATCAAGCGTATCTGCAGATGAAATCGCACGTCAACCTGTCACCAATCCGTTATTGGCATTACAGGGCCAGGTCGCTGGCTTGGCAATTTCTGCTACCAATGGCGTACCCGGCTCTACTGCATTGGTGCAAGTCCGTGGGCAGAATACCTTAGGCACAACACTACAGGTCAAGCCTTATGACCAACCCTTATTTATCATTGATGGTGTTCCGTTTGCACCTCAAAATGTCAATATCAATCAATTGAATAATCTTGCCACGGCACAGTCTTTCAATGGAGGAATAAGCCAGCCAACAGGACTCAGTCCATTCAATAGTATCAATCCCAATGACATTGAAAGTATAAGTATATTGAAGGATGCCGCCGCTACCTCCATCTACGGATCTCAGGCTGCTAACGGAGTTGTTTTAATAACGACAAAGCGGGGTGAGTCTGGAAAAACTACACTTGATATAAATCTAAATACACAGTTTAATTCCACCGCTCGGCCGTCACGTCTGATGAATACGCAGCAATATCTTCAGTTACGGCGAGAGGCGTATGCGATAGACGGGCTAGTACCTTCTGATGATCCTAACGATTATGAGGGATTTGCACCTGATCTTACAATTTTTGAACAGGATAAATACACCAACTGGCAAAAAATAATCACAGGTAAGATGACACGTAATACAGATATGCACGCCACCCTATCCGGAGGTTCTGCTTCCAATACATTTCTTGTGGCAGCAGGATATACAAGTTCTGATTACAACTATCCTGGTGATTTTTCGGACAAGCGTTTTACGTTACACAGCGCTATACACAATACCTCAGCCAATGATCGCTTCACACTTGATTTAGTCGCTGATTATGGATATGACCAAAATAATTCAGCCAATTATCAAGGCAGGCAAGGAGTACTACTAGCACCCAATATGCCTGATTTGGTGTCCCCTAATGGAGATCTGGTATGGAATTATAACGGTTATCCTTTAGAAGTTCAGAACTTTTATAGTTCGCTAATGCAACCTGTGTATTTACAAAACTATAATTTCAATAGTTCCTTGAGGATCAACTATAAGATAGCGAAAGGATTAATGATAGGTACTAACGTGGGCTTTAGTAGGAGTAATACAGACGAGCGGTCTGAAAATCCTGCCCGTTCGCAAAATCCTTCCTTTGCAGAAGCAAGCGCGGGCTTTGGCAGTAATGTCTCACAGGCGATCAATGTTGAGCCACAACTGAATTATAACCTTTCGATTGGTGGAGGGATACTGACCGCTTTACTTGGGGGCACCTATAAGAAGGTTACAAATGATGCTTACCAGGTAGAAGGATATGGTTATTCAAATGATAACTTCTTAGGGTCTATTATCGGAGCTACCGATACTTACCCCTTTGAAACCAAAAATCTATTTAAATATAGTGCAGGTTTTGCCCGTCTTAAATACATTTACGATCAGAAATATATCCTGGAAGCTTCGGGAAGAAGGGACGGTTCTAGCAACTTTGGACCTGGTCGTCAGTTCGGTAATTTCGCATCAATAGGGGCTGCTTGGATTTTTTCAGAAGAAAAGATTGTCAGAGATCTTGTTTCCTTTTTAGGTTATGGCAAGTTTTCTGGAAGCTATGGTACTACCGGCGGCGATGCTTCCAAAGCCTACTCTTATCAGGCATTGTACGAAAATTTATCAGGAGTTCTACCATTTCAGGGGATTAAACCAGCCTATGCTTATAACCTCTATAACCCAGATTTTAGTTGGGCGACAAAAAAATCTCTGAACCTAGCGTTAGATTTAAGCTTCATCGATAATAGAATATCCGTAAACACCACTTTTTATAGAAACAGACAGGGCAATCAGTTAGTGGATATGCCACTCCCGGTACAGACGGGTTTTACACGCGTATTTGGTAACCTAGATGCACTTGTACAAAACAAAGGGTGGGAGTTTACAATCATGTCGAGTAATGTTAAGAATGATAATTTCTCGTGGTCTTCTACTTTTAATCTGACCTTTAACCGGAATAAACTGCTTGATTTTCCAGATTTAGCATCCTCTGCTTATGCAAATAAATATATTATTGGACAACCGACTTCTATAATAATAGGATATAAATATAAGGGGGTCAATCCAGACACCGGATTATATGAATTTTATGACAAAGACGGTAACACCACCTATAATCCAAAGTTCGGGATGGCAGCCAATGGGGGAGACCAGGTGCCTATAGGCAATATGGATATCAAGTATATGGGGGGAATTGGTAACAATTTTACATATAAAGATTTTGGTCTATATATATTTTGCCAGTTTTCAAGTAGTTACTCGCCCAACTATCTTTCTGCTCTTTACACGTCAGATTTCCCCGGCGCACCTACTAATCAACCTGTAGCGATATTAGATAACTATTGGCAGCAACCCGGAGATGATGCTCTCATCCAGCGTTTAGCAAGCAGTTATAATTCGAGCTCTCTTCGTACTATACCTATTTTTACCCAATCTGACGGCGTATATAGCAATAATACATATTTGAGAGTCAAGACTGTAGCTCTGTCCTACACATTGCCAGAAAGAATCCTGAAGCACATACATGTAAAAGGAGGAGGGATATATGCCAATGCTCAAAACTTGTTTACCATTACAAATTATAAGGTTGGCGATCCTGAGCAGCCCGGCACTATTACGGCTTTACCTTTACAGCGGATTGTTGCGTTAGGTCTGAATCTTAAATTTTAAGCAGTTATTATCATGAAAAAAAGCGCTTATATATATATAATCAAAATCAGCTTCTTATTTACCGCATTATACCTCTTCGGAAGCTGCAAAAAGCTGATAGAGATACCGGGCAACCCGCCGACCTTCATCACCAAAGAACAACAATTTGCCGATAGTGCCACTGCGATGTCTGCGGTGGTAGGCGCATATTCTTATAGTCAAGGCAAAGGATTTGGTTATAGCGATGCCAATTTTACTGTGGCCACAGGGCTTTCTGCCGACGAAATCTCAGTTACAGCTAGCAACACCGATTATACTCATTTTTATAATTATATGCTGACACCTTTGAGTGGAGGCATAGTCTCTCTATGGCAATATCCTTATCAAGGAGTATACAAAGTAAACGATATTCTGGAGGGTGTGTCACATAGCAAAGGTCTTTCACAATCGTTTATCAGGCAGATATCAGGCGAGATGAAAGTTCTCAGGGCTCTATACTATTTTAATATGGTAAATATATTTGGAGGGGTACCTTTAGTCACGTCGACAGATTATCAACATACGGCTCGTTTTCCAAGGACTTCCGTTGACGAGGTCTATCGACAGGTTATCCAAGATTTAGAGGAGGCCGTTATCGATTTATCTCCCGATTATCCATCGAGTGGACGCCAGCGCCCGAATCTTTACACAGCAAAAGCATTGTTGTCCAAAGTGTTTCTATACCGCGGAAATTGGAAGGAGGCATATGATGCAGCCGATGATGTGATCAAAAGTGGGATCTACAGTATCAGCGATGTTGCTGTAGACGCAGCTTTCTTAGAAGGTAGTGACGAAGCGATTTGGCAACTACCTGTAAAGAACTCTTATAGGCAGACTGATGACGCTCAGACTTTTGTCCCGTCAGCCGGAGTATTGCCAAAATATTTGGTAACTCCATTTCTTCTCAATCAATTTGAAAAATCTGATCAACGTCTTCAGCATTGGGTAGGAGTATCCATTGTCAAGGGGGATAGCTTTTATTATCCTTTCAAATATAAGAACAAGCAGGCATCAAGCCTCCCTCTAGAGAATTTGATGATAGTTCGGCTTGGAGAAGTATTACTGATACGTGCTGAAGCGGCCGCGCATCTACACAATCTAGAACAAGCGGTGAAAGATCTAGATGTCATCCGTAGGAGAGCAGGATTGGAGAATAGTATCATAGACAAGACTTCACAGCAAGTAGTGTTGAATGCGATTATGAAAGAACGGCAGTTAGAACTGTGCTTTGAGTGGGGTAATCGTTGGTTTGATTTAAAGAGGAACGTAACCATAGAGAGCTCGGCATCCACTGTACTTGGTGATGAAAAGGCAGGTTATACATCTGATGCAGCGCTGTATCCTATTCCCCAGGGACAGCGGCAGTTGAACAATTTGCTGGAGCAGAATCCTGGTTACAATTAACACACAAATACAAAATGAATTTAAACGATATCCCAATGAAGAAGAAAAACTTCTCCCGCTATATTTTATTTGCCATATTATCCAGTTTGAGTCTAACAGTGAGTGGGCAGAATACCACATTATCGGCCCATCTCAAAGAGCTGTCAAATGGCGCTGTTACGTTGTTCTATATGAAAGATGGTCTTTCCATTGTTGACACTTCTCTTATCCAGAATGAAAGATTTGAATGGAGTACTGATTTATTGGAGCCCACACGTATTACATTGACAGTGGGGTCTAGCTTTTATCATTTTTTTGCTGAACCAGGGAATATTCAACTAAATGGTATTGCTGACAGGACGGATACATATGTTCTTAAAGGCTCCTCTGTACAACGTGATGCGGATCTGTTTGATGCTTTTACAAAAGATCTAAGGCATACTTGGGATTCTTTGTATACTGCACTCCGCGAAGCGCCTGCAGAGCAAAAGGCAATAATTGAAAAAGAACGCAAAGTTGTGCGAAGCCAAAATGACAAAAGAGTCGAGGCATTTATTTTGAATAACCCAGCGAGTTCTTACAGTTTATATTTAATAGGACTAGAACGGGATTTTAGCAGAATACGATATCTATATAGCTTGCTGGACGATTCCGTCAGACAAACATTTGCTGGTGATAAAGTTGCAAAGAAGCTAGGCGCCTTGTCCAGAAGTCAGGTAGGTGAGCAAATCAAGGACTTTACACAACCCGATACTTTAGGCAATTCTGTGTCATTCAACGAGTTTAAAGGGCATTATGTTTTAGTAGACTTTTGGGCTAGTTGGTGTATACCATGCCGCGCAGAAAATCCTAACGTGTTGAAGGTTTATAATAAATATAAAGAAAAGGGATTTGAAGTGATAGGTATTTCCTTAGATGATAAAATGCAGAGTTGGAAAAAAGCTATTCGAGATGATAAACTGCCCTGGGTAAATGTCTCCGATCTCAAAGGCGCAAAAAATGACGTTGCTATTGCCTATGCTATCGAATTTATTCCAAGCAATTTATTGGTCGACCCTTCCGGAAAGATTATCGCTAAAGACTTGAGAGGTGATGCTCTGGATCAAAAGCTGGCTGAATTGTATGATTAATCATTAAGCGTATCCGAGAAGTTCATTCGTTGCACTATATGTGCAAAAATACAATTATTGCGCTATATGTGCAACGAATTTATTTCCTAGATAATGATAATCCTTTCCTGTACAGCCTCTACTCATACTGTTTCAGCGTCTCGACCAGTTCCTTTTTGTAGGTAAATATATCATCGATATCCTCTAGCAGCTTCTTTTCGCCCTTGTCTTTGCCATTATGGAATACCTCCAGGTATTTATTTGCCGAGTTGAAATGTTGCCTTGCCAACGGTTTTCTATTATTATCATCCAGCAATATTCCAAAGTACGACTGTGTATCCCTGAATGCAATCCTAGGCGAGGGGACATGCTCCCTGAGGATAGCTTTTACAATCTGTGAGCCTTCCAGTTCCTCCTGTGTCGTTATTATCTTAGGCCCCTCATCCACCTCCGTATTGTCATCAATAGGCTCTACAGCGGCTATTGGCTTCTGCGGAATAGTATCGTTGATATGCAGCGCACTTTTTAGCCTCGAGTTTATAGACTCATTGATTGACGAAGTCAATGCCTTTTTGGTATACTCCCTAAAAGCCAGCATTCTAGTAGCAGTGAGTGGCTTGTCAAAAAACTTGCTGACCAATAACTTCACTAGCTCATCACTCGGTTCGTCGATTTCTTTTTCAAACTCCTTCTTGATCGCTTTGATATATTTCAATGCCTCAGCCGAATCCAATATACCTTCCAGATGATAGCCCTGCTTGGTAAATTTTTCCAGTATCTTGATATTAGAGTCCTTCAGGTTCGACAGATCCAACGTAAAGAAAGGCTTCTCATCCATGATATTCGGCTTCTCCAGATCCGCATAGAAGTTGTAGATGTGGCCATTAGTTAATACCCCAAATCGAGCCTTAGAAACATGATAATAACGGTGTAACTGCGAGTTGTGCGCATCAGGGTTACCCTTCCAATGTTTACATTCGATAATCAGTATCGGCTCACCGTCCTTCTTAATCACGTAATCTACTTTTTCCCCCTTTTTCGTTCCGATATCACAGATGAATTCAGGGATCACCTCCGTAGGGTTGAAGATGTCATACCCCAGTATCTGGATAAAAGGCATTACAAAAGCATTTTTCGTAGCCTCTTCTGTACCGATCTGCTCTTTCAGAGCGTCTACACGCTGGTGCAGCTGTTCCAACTTCATTTTTAAGTCTGTTTCCATAATTTGTTGTTAAAGTCTATGCGCATCTCAAAAGCACATGATTTGGTCAATACTATGTTTCTCCGTTTATATGGTTACCTAAAGCTAGATAATAAACCTCATGAAATCAATTGTTTTTGAATTTAATTACAATCCACTTTACAATATTGTCAATTTTAATAATAATATAATACAGGTTGTTACGGCTTCCCGTAAATGCTATTCTATTTAAGTTATGACCTTTGTGCAATAATTTGTTGAATAAGCATTGGGTTACTGAATAAGTTTTGACTATTTTAGGAGAAGCCAAACTACGTATACGAAGCCGTAGCATTTATAAAGTTCAAATGAGAGAAATCAAAGTATTATATTCACGAAAGCACGGTACGATTGAAGCTTCACAATATAAGTGCGGTACCTATCCTCACACAGCCAAAATTGTGGCTACCTTCTATGATTTAGGGAAAGCCAACAAGTTTATTGTAAGGGTGCTAGATAAGTGGGATTTTAGCAATCCAGAACTGCTTCCCGCGAATGATGATTTAAAATCTGAATGGATCAGGTTTGAGTTCGACACTCAGATTAAAAAACACTTAAACATAATCTAAACGATTAATCGAGCTTACGTAATATAAACAAGATGCTTTGATTGTTCGCTTCTTGTCGTTAATGAATACTTAGGTCTAAAGATACATACATAGAACTTGGAAAAATTAGAAGATTTTTATTTTGATGGATTAAAGGATGATCCGAAGAAGCTATTTGAACTAGATGGTACTCAAAGAAAAACAGTTATAATTAAGAATCTTCACTACAGCGATAGTTTACGAATATACAACTTGACCTGTATTGATCTAATTTTTGAAAACTGTGTATTTACACTCTCATTAAGATTAGATCAGTGTAAAATTATGTCCTTATCGATTGAAAGATCGAATTTTAAAGATTCTCTTTCACTTGGACGTGAATCACAAATCGATCAGATTTATCTAAATACAGTTGATATTTTCAAATCATTAGACTCATACTGCATCTTCACGCGTTTTAACTGCTACAGATTAGGAACCAAGAAGTTGAACCTCCTAAACAGGAAGGGGGTTCTAGAAGAGAAATCAGAAGAAGTATACATCTATATACAAGATAGTGATGTTTTTATGACTAGTATTTCTATAGTAGACAGAAGTATAGAAGTTGAGTTAAAAAATGATAGCATAAGGTCTTTCAACGTAAAGGAAACTAAAAAGCTGTCGCTCATCATTAGGGAAAGTAATGAACTTCATAATGTCACTATCAATGATATAGATGAAGTCAAGTTAAACGGGCTATACCAGTCACCTATTGAGAAGTTAGAACTAACAAGTTGTGGTATCAGTCAAATCACCGATTACACTGCATATTTCGATGACGACTATTTTGAGGGAAATAAGATAGATGAGGTTCATCTAAACAATTGCATAATTTTAGAAAAGAGTACACTAGAAATCCCTCGTCCGCTCAAACTTTACGTAGAAGAATGCAAATTTGACACACCTTTACTAGTAAAGTCTGTGTACAAAAGGATTCATGTTACTACAACTGATTTAACAATCGGTGACAAGAACTCCGGCGACATTTTGATTGAGCATGTCAATGTAAATCTCAATTTTGCAGGGACCAATTTCTCTAACATTACCGTCAAAGGTTCGGGAATTAATGCATTGACATTTGACACCTTCTCTAATCACGGCAAGATCAATTTCATCAATTCAACCTGCTCAGCTGAAGGGTTTCTCAAAGCCAATAAATACACAAATCACCTGACGGCCTACGATTCGATTTTAGACAACATTAACTTACACTTTTTTGATCTCAATACATTTAGACATATACACTTCGTCAACACGAATATATTGGGTATGCAACTGTTTCATTATCCAGAACGGTTAGTCAATTATTTGGATAATCTTAGTATGCTACCTTGCATAGAAAATGAACGAGATTTTAATATCAATGCTAAGTTCACTTACAACCAATTGAGATTGCTGGCCGAGCGCAATGGGGATACTGATAAATCTGTAGAATACCGTTCGCGGGAACAAAACTATCTCCGTCGGACTAAAGATAATGTGGGGGACGAACTCCTTCTGTTTTTAAACGAGCTATCCAACTGGCATGGGAGAAACTGGCTCTTAGGTGTGTTTTTTACTTTGATAGCTGGTTTAATCTCTTTTGCAGGATATCAAGGCTCTTTAGGGATTTTCCTTTTTTGTGATTCGAATTGGTCAGCAGACTATATACGATATATCGCTACCTATCCCAAATTACAACTGGATAACTACCAAGCACAAGGAACAGTTTTAACTGACCTAGCCAGAATATTTGGTATTATCTTCATGGGCTATGGTGTTTTCCAGACGATAGCAGCATTTCGAAAATATGGGAAGAAGTAATTTCCCCTACAAATACTGTTAATAAACTAATAGGGACGGAAAAGCACACTGTTTTAAACAATAGTAGATAGATAATATGGGAAGAACCATCTCGTAGATAGAAAAAAGTGGTTATATGACTGAAGATGAATTCGTCACGTTTAAGGAGACATTGCTCACTATAGATGATGCACTTAATAATAGATTGCCTAAAGAATTTGGAGATGCTTATGATATTTTTCTCAGAGACTATGGATGGCATATGCGACTAGAGGAACATCCTAATAAGTTAATACCTTTTATGTTACGAGGGAACAAGGCTATTGATAGACATTTTATTAGGCAACTTCGTTGGAGTCTCTTCTTTCTTTGGACGAAAGCAACTAGACGTTTCCCAAAAAGGAGAAAGATGATCAACAGTGCGTTTAAAGCCCATTTAAGAAGTGATTACACAGCTTCTGTGCCGCTTTTTTTGATACTATCGGAGGGGATTTTTAGAGACTTATGTGGAGAGGATCTTTTTACAAAAGGAAAGAAGTCTAAGATGGAAAACTTTACCAAGAGGAATCCTGATTTGAGGATTTTCCCCCTCATCTCTCATATTATAGATGCTGTTAGCAATGGTGATATTATAGGCCTTCGCTTTTCTGATGAAGAATCATTGAAGTATCCAAATGTGTTAAGTCGAAATAAAATATTGCATGGTGCGGACTTAAGTTATGGAACTAAAGTAAATTCATACAAAGCCATTTCTCAATTCGAGTTTGTAGTAGAGAATGTGTACAAAGCTGTAACGAACAGTTTTATATGAAGTTACAGTTTTAACAGAAATACATTGCCAATGATTACAACTTACTGTCCGTTATTTTTATCTTTCAAGCTACGTAATCTAGATAATAAGCTTTCATACTGATATACAGCTTTTAATATCTCTTTCGTAAACTCTAGGGAAATCTCAATTTCTTCTTTGCCTATCTCAGAAAAAGTCTGTGCTTCAATATGTGCAGCATCATTCCCCAGAAGTCTTAATTCGTTCATTCCGCTTATTAGTTCTTGCGGTATGAGAATTTTGCTTCCTAAATCTTGAAGTTTTTTTAATAAATTATTTCCAGTAGATCCTCGATCAATACAGATTTCTTCAAGAGTTTTTCTGATCATAATTGCTGATGCGATAAAACATGAAGCAGAATGGCACTTAATTGCCTCTTCAAAGGCATTTATTACGTTTTTTGGTATGTTGTTTCTGTCAAAAGGAATAGTTTCAGATGGTGACGTAAAAAGTATATTTCCTCGGTAGTGAGAGATAAAAAATAAATGACCGTTACAATTACGATTAGGGCATTTTCTTAAACCTAATGTTTTTTCTGGATTATTGCTACTAGAATATATGTCAATATCATCCATTTCAAGTGGAATAAAGCTTCCATTATGACCACAATGTGGACATTTTATAGCGATATTTGCTTTTGAACCTCGTTTAATATTATTCAGGTTAACTTTCATTTCGGAGATAATTCTAGTAATTTTTATACTGACTTAAATATAGTGAAATTTACATGTCTTTACAATGTAAAAGAGCTTCTCGTTTGATATTGAGCAGTATAAAAGTTAGGTTTCTGTATATTTTACTAGGAATTCGTGAGGTCATTTACAATAAATTGTTGAATTTGTTCTCTTTGGTTTTTATATTTTGCTATCTTGATGTCACCAAGAATGCAATTAAGATATTTACTTAAATCAATATGAAATTAAAATCGGTAACAATTAAAAATTTTAGAGGGTATTACAATAAGACTACAATTCTGATGGATGACCTTACAGTATTAGTCGGTAAAAACGATATTGGGAAGTCTACAATTTTAGAAGCCTTAGATGTTTTTTTTAACGAAGGTAAAGGTGTAATTAAATTAGATAAAGATGATGTAAACAAAACAGCATTATCAGAGGGAGATACAGAGATTATGATATCAGCAACATTTTGTGAATTACCAGCAGATGTTGTTTTAGACGTAAGTAATAGAACTCAGTTGTCTTCAGAATATTTGTTGAACTCTCATGGAGATCTAGAGATTATTAAGCGCTATCCTAATGCAGGAAAAGAAAAGGTTTATATAAAAGCTAATCATCCAAAGAATGACGAGTGTTCTGATTTACTTTTAAAAAAGAATACGGATTTAAAAGCCATTGTTAAAGCGCATGGGATCCAATGTGATAATCAAACTGCTAATGCAGTATTGAGGCAGTCTATCTGGCAACACTTTGGCGAAGCACTTGATCTGGAATTGACAGAAATCGATGTAACTAAAGGTGAAACCAAGACAATTTGGGATCAACTTCAAACCTTTTTGCCTCAATACTCTCTTTTTCAATCCGACAGAAAGAACAGCGATGGGGATAGCGAAGTACAAGATCCATTAAAGGAAGCTGTAAGACAAATTTTAGGAGATGCTGATATCGTGGCCTCTCTTAATGAAGTTGCACTAAAAGTTGAGCAGCATTTAACCGGAGTAGTAGACAGCACTTTAGATAAACTGAGGGAGATGAATCCCGATATAGCAAATTCCTTGACACCTATAATTCCTCCAAAAGATTCCCTAAAATGGCTAGATGTTTTTAAAAACGTTTCAATATTTGGAGATAATGATATTCCAATTAATAAAAGAGGTAGTGGGGTGAAAAGATTAGTACTATTGAACTTTTTTAGGGCAGAAGCAGAGCGTAGGTTGCAAGCAGCAGAGTCTAACTCTAAATCTATAATTTACGCTATTGAAGAGCCCGAAACGTCGCAACATGCACATCATCAAAAATTACTAATAAAAGCGTTTTGCGGATTAGCTTCTGCGAATAATACCCAAGTACTACTCACAACGCATGGTTCGAATGTTGTTAAAGGATTGTCATTCCAGGATCTGAGACTGGTTTCATTAACAGAAGAGGGGCATAAGGAGGTCTCAAATGTAAATGCTGGAAGTTTACCATACCCGTCGTTAAATGAGGTCAATTATTTAGCATTTGGAGATGAGACAGAAGAATATCATAATGAATTATACGGACATTTAGAACTAATCGGAGAGCTAACAAATTACTTTGTCGGCAGACAAACTTTATCATACGTAAGAGAGTTGAAGGGAGGAGGTACAAGAGTGGAACAAAAAACATTATCAGAGTATATACGGCATCAGATTCACCATCCTGAAAACGTACGTAATCAAAAATATACTAGTGGTCAATTGAGCACTTCAATAAAGGATATGAGGGCTTTTATGCTTACGCTTGTTTAGTAGATCTTGAGATAATGAATTTTATCTTTGAATACAACCAAGTGTTGAAACAACTTAGTGAACAAAGCAAACTAAGTAATCTACTGCAATTAGATAATAAGCTTTCCGATGATGGGTATTGGGATAGA
Organism: Sphingobacterium tabacisoli; assembly: GCF_017908035.1. Taxonomy (GTDB): domain Bacteria; phylum Bacteroidota; class Bacteroidia; order Sphingobacteriales; family Sphingobacteriaceae; genus Sphingobacterium; species Sphingobacterium tabacisoli. The sequence goes on from NZ_JAEQMU010000001.1 coordinate 457,074, forward strand.
TTTGCACGATTAAGTGTAATCGATAAATATATTGAGGGATATGGTTATCATTTATTGTATGAAATTCAGTCATTGAGTAATCAGATTCATTTTGGTGTTTTAAATTGTTTGTTATTTCGTCCACTGGTATCTTTAGATAAAACTGATCCTAACATTTACAACCATAGATTGACTTTTATGATGGAGTCAACAATACACTGTATTTACGGATATTGGAATCGGATTGCACTGCTCTTAAATTTATATCTAGAAAAGCCACTTGACAAGAAAGAAGTGTATATGATGAAGTTGCTAGATTTAATTAGGAAGCAATTCCCTGAACTAAAGGAATTAGAGGAATTCAAATGGTTTGTGGACTTAATGGAAGATTTTTTATCTTTTAATAGAAATGAAATGGTGCACAATTATTCAATTATCATGCAGGAATTTTTACCAGTGCAGGGACGTGAGAAGATAGATTACGATATAATAATCAAAAAGTTGATCTATCATAATAATGCTATTTCAAATGATGTATTTAGACTTTTAGATCTACTTGAGTACATAGAAAGCAATTTTATAAAAAGAAATAAAAAATAATTTGCAATTGGTAGTATTATTACTATCTTTGTAATGTGGTTCAGTTAGTGTGGTGATAATTACAGGCGGTAATATAGCCGCACTAATAATATTATTTCTCATGAAGTATAAAGAACTGCACAGATTAGTCAGAAGATGCGGTTGGCGTAGAGTCGCTGATGGCAAACATCCAATTTATGAGAAGGATGGTATTCGTTACCCAGTTCCTTTTCATGGAGGTAGAAATGTTCCGAATGGTCTTTTGCTAACAATCATCAAGGATCTGGGGCTGAAATAGCTCCTGATCCTGATGTTTATTACTAAAGGAGGATATATGAAAACTCTAAAAATTATAATTGAGCGCGGGGAGGATATGTTTGGAGCGTATGCCGAAAATGTTGCGGGTATTTATGGAGCAGGAGATACAGTAGAAGATACTAAAAATTCAATACTTGATAGCATTGAATTATTAAAGGAGTATAATTCTCTAGAAAATACACCAAAAATACTGAAAGGAGAGTACAAGATTGTCTATCATTTCGATGCTGAGAGCTTTCTCAACTATTATAAAGGTATCTTTACCAATGCCGCTTTAGAAAAGATTACAGGTATCAATCAGCGTCAGTTACAACATTATTCTTCTGGCTTAAAAAAGCCTCGGTTACCTCAATTAAAAAAGATTGAGGATGGTTTGCATAATCTTGCAAAAGAACTCCAATCAATAGAACTAGTTTAGGGCCATCTTAAAAACTATTTAAGATTCTTCTAGTAAAAATGATTCAATGAATTGACTCATAATAACCCGGTGTTGATTCGTCATTTCTATGACTTCGCTACTTTTGGGTGTTCCAAAAGTAGCAGAATCTATTCTCATTCTTTCTATCTTAATAGAATTATTAAATAAGGTGATTAACTTCGTGTGCTTTTGTTTTTTTTCGACAGGAACTATTATAGATTCTAATTCTACAACAATGTTTTCTATATAACGTATTAAGTTAGTAGAGCTTTGTACTATTTTATCTACGGTGAATTCTCCAGGGCAGCTTACTGGAATATAAGACTGGAATCCATAGGTGAAGATTTTCTGAATTTTTAATTTCCAGTTTTGGGCTAGATAGTTTGAGTGGGTTGAGGGAAAGAAATCAAATATCCCCTTTAATACATCCGTGTGAACTCGTTTCAATAGTTCGAGTTGTTGATGTGAAATAGGTCTATTGTGAGCTTCTTCTCTCCGTATCCTATTCAAGTCTTCCATAGATTGAGCAAAACTATCTCGGTCTCCGAATAGATTGGAAAAATCATCCCAATTTGAAGATACTATTTTCTTTAGATCTAAAGTAAAAGTATAGTTGATTAAAATAGCCCCGTCACTCGTTTGCTCATCAAATTGACGTTTGTATAGATTTTCTGTTTCTTTTCTTATTTTGTTATCAATAAATATTTTCCACCAACTGCTTTTGTTTTTTACCTCAAGAACTTTACATATAGTTTCTCGCAAAGTATTTTCAATCTCTGCAATAAGAACCTTGGCTTGCGCTGTCCTGTAATCATTTGTGTTTTCTTGAAAATATGTTAGCTTTAACCACTCTATTGCGTTGTTTCCGATTAATTCAGAAGTCTGTTTTGATGATATTGCATAAAGTAATTCGTTGTCATCTTCATCGATTGCAGAGACACAATAGTATTTGAATTCTATTTTTCTGTAATCACCATTTCTAAAGAAGCCATTGAATGATCCCATTATTTCAGCAATTTCCTTTTTTATTTCTGCACTCTCGTTAGCTTTTGAATAATAGATACATTCTAAGCTATCCTCATTTATTACATCAAGTTTCTTAACTCTGTACTTTGGGGTCTTAGCGTTAAATATATGATCGTTTTCTAAGTTGAATTTAATTACTGAAATTAAACTCTTTCTTGTGATAATACTTTCCATTTTCTTGGTTTAGATTTTATACCAACTGTTTTTTGTCGCTGTTAATTAAGGTTATACCAATTCTAGCAACTCAAAAAATAATCTATCTATGAATTCGCTAAGATTTGTGGTTTTAACTTTTGAAGGCATTATCGATATTTTTGGTTTAAATATATTATCTCCATATAGAATACTTTCATTTTCACCTGGGTATAATAGAACTAACTCTTCTACTTTACGCGTGGGATTTACGCTCACGGCTGTGTCGAGTATATATGATTTGATACATTTTAACGAGTGATTACCCTTGACTGTTGAGTATGAAGAATATTTTGAGTCTAGAATATAAATTTTACTAGAGCTCAGGTGCTCGACTTTTATAACGTAATCTGGTTTATAATAACCATTGGATATCCGCTGTAAACCTGATTCATTAGTTATATTTCCAATGTAAAAGTCGTAAAAAAGAGTGATGCTGAAACTATTGTAATGTAAAACATATTTATGAAAAATATCGTTACTACATAAGTTCGACTTTTTGAATGTAATAGGTTTTTTATTTAATAGAGAATTTATTAGCACATACAGATTAAACCTTTCATAAAGGGTGCTTATTTTTTTTATGTTTAACAATCGAAGCTCCCCATCAAGACTAAATTTCATATCTCGCATCAGCTTGATTTTGATATAGGCCTCAGAATAATGCTTTTTATTCGAAAAAACAGATGTCAGTTTTGGTATAGCATTTTTCGGTGTGGTATTTGGAAAAATCTCATTATACTTTAACTTAAGATACCTGATTTTTGATTCAACCTTCTCAATATCATTTTTGAGTTTTATGAAAGGTATGACTCTAAATTCGTTGATACTGTAATATTCTTTGTTGTATGATATAATGTCCGGAACATTACTTTTTATAATTCCTTTTATTTTTTTTATTAGTTCCAACACAAAGTCAAAGGAACCTAAAATGATCTGATTCTCGTAAATGTTGTAGTCATTTACTCTCTCCTCAGTGAGAATTTTATCAACTACAGAATATTGATTGTCTATTTTAATTGAATCCCCCACGTTTTTATAGTTATAATCAAAATCTAATTGATCAATATTGTTTAACAACCATTCAATTGATTTACTGGTGATTTCAGCATCAGAGTAGTCTTTGATTATTTCTTCACTTCTTAATACATAATGAGACAATGACTTGAACGTGTAATATTTTGATTTAAAAAAAACATGATAATCTTCAAAAATATTGACGAATTTTGAACTAAAACTGAAATCAGCATTCGATGATTCTAATTTCGATTTTATAGAGCTTTTTGAAAAGAAGTTGTCAAAAATTATTGGATCTTGATTCCATACGTATAATAATATATCTTCCAGCTCTGGAACTTTAAGTTTTTGTATTCTTACTTCGATATTAAATTCTTCATTGTTAACTAATAATGTTATATAGCCGAAGTGGTCAGCAAAGATTCTTGAACTAGTAACTAATTCTAAATTATTTGGATTTGCTCTAACTAAAGAGTATTCAAGGGCTTCGTCTTCGAGAAATATAGTCTTTTCTACTATGTGCCCGGTATAAGTGAAAGTGTATTCATACAATTCGTAAACAACATAGATGCCATTTTCGGGAAGAACTTCCCTTCTTTCTGTTTTGTTTATATGAAAGAGTTTAAACATTAGATAATGTTAAAAAATAATTGAAATTATCTTCATAAATTCCTTTTTCTGATCCTGTGGTTATAATACCGTCTAATATGCGATACGATATCTCACATTTATGCTCTTTTAATTTCTCTTTCAGATTTTCTAGTTTGTGTTTGCTTTCGGCTCCTTGGGTATTTATAAGTGGAAGTAGTCTTTGAGCTATACAATAATCTAATGGTTTATTGACATCAGACATGTATTTGCTAGCAAGTGCTACATATCTTCTAATTCCAATCTCAACTCTAGGACTGATAAAAATCTTTAAGTTTTTAAATTCAGTTTTAATCTCCTTGTATATCTTTTCTGTTTTATCGTCTATCGCAAAATCAATGTTATTTTGGGGTAAAAGAGCAAAAAAATCACAACAACGTTCAAATGTAATTCGAATATTCTCCACTTCGTTCGTAGATATATTGTTAACATTGATTTCAGGCGATTTATCTAATTGAATGATGTTTACTCTATCTAGAACCCTGGGTGACAATTCCTCTGTAGTATGGTCATAGTTTATTGTCCCAATGAAGCGGAGATTATTAGGGAAGTTTATAACTTCATTATGACCTAGTTTGATTTCTAGCATTCCAGTAGAGTCCGTAAGATTGTAAAAAGAGGACCAGTAGTGTTCAAGTGGGCTGAGGTTTGCTTCGTCTAGTATAACGAATGAAATTGGCGAACTTTGATAAACACTTTGCTCCTTTGACTCGTTATTGATTTCCTTTAGCAAGGAATATATGTCACTAGATGATGAATGGAATCTTTTTGTTAAGGGATTTACAAATCCAATGAGGTCCTTTTGAGAAGTCCATCCTCTGTTTACAGATACTTCTCTTATTCTGTTTTTTGGTGTTAAAATCCTTGTTAATAATCTAGCTAGGGTCGTTTTTCCTGTTCCAGGAACACCTGCAAATATTGTTAGTGTATTTTGAAATATAGAAATTAGTAAATTGTCAATAAAGTGGGTTTCAAAGTTTCTATTGTATTGTCTCAGTATGTTTAGTAGATCGTTTCTAAATTCTCTATATTGTTCTTTATTATATTTGTCAACAGTGACTAGGGGGCGGACATGAGCGTCCTGTTGGTCATCTTGTTCCGAAAGATCACGACCACTAATAAAATCAAAATGAATTTTCGATTTTACTAGATTCTGTAAACTGGTTTGAGCATTTTTTTGTTCTTCTTTGAAATCCTCTCTCAAGCTTGCAATTGTTTGATTTAACTCGTTTTTCTGTCTTTCATAGTAATCAATATCTTTTTTCGTCTTCTCTAGATGGCGCTCAAGGTCGGCTTGTTTTTGTTCTACCTCTTGTTCCAAATTGTTTTTGCGATTGGTAAGTATTTCGATTTCTTTGTCTAGATTATTTTTGTTTCTATCCCATTCTTCTTTCTTAGTCTGTTCCAGATTGGATATATCATTTGAGATGGTGTCTTTGGTATGATTTAATTCGTCTATTTCTTTGTTGATGTCTATTTTTAGTTTCTCAAAATCTCTGTTCAGTACAAAAATATCCTCCTCTAACTTTTGCTTATCATCTTTGATTTTTTTTACATCTGGTATGAAATTAATCAGTTGAATATTTCTTTCTAAAATATTCTTACTTTTTCCAAGAAGATCTTGTAGACGATGATTTTCTTTGATCACATTTTCTAAAGATTTTAGTTCGGACGACTTATTTATTACTTTTTTTATGGCTTCCAAAGAGGATTCATTGAAGTAATCCGGATGAGACTGAAGTTCTATTTCAAACTTTTTTATAAGCTCTTCATCACTTATAAAGTCAAAATCTTTTTTAAATTTCAAGGCCAGATTTGAGGTGTCTGGAATATAAATTTTACGAGAGAGTTCATTTGCTTCAAATTCTAAATAGGTTTTTTCGTTTAATTCATATTCTCCAAAAGCCCTGAAAGAACTCTTGATTATTGTAAAGGAATTATCATTTACTTTTAGAGCTAGGAAAGGACCTATAAGTTTGCCATTAGCGATAGTGAAAAAGCAGTTTTCTGTTTCAACATATATATATTTAATTAGCTCGAATATTTGACTAGAATAAGGAGTAAACAAAGAATCTGCTTCGTTAAGTTTACCATCGAAAATTTCTATAACTTGATTCGTTTCTAGATTGCGTATATTCGCATTAAAGGTTTTTACTTTTGGTAAGTTCGGATTTTCCGCACCGTTATTTTCTACTATGGTTCCATAGCTTATTTTTATTATTTGGTTATAGTAGAACCTATTTAAAGGTAGGTCTTCTATATTATGAGGGTTATTATATGGAGGACGTGAAGCAAATAAATTGTTTTCAAATTCAAAATGATCTAAATCTATTAATTTACCATTGTCATTGCATATTAAAGGGATTACGTTGTATTCATATCTCTCATCTCTAATGCAAATTATATATTTTTGATCAGAAAATCTATTATTTTGATAGGATATTGTTTCTTGTAGTTCAGTTATATTTCCAATTTTCATTTCTTTGGATGTTACGTTTATTATTATTGTATTTAATCTAAATTGATTATTTCTTAAGAGTTCTTTTAAAACAACTAATGAACTTGAATTATACTCTTAATTACTTTTTTGTATAAATGGCACTAATTATTTGTAGAAATTCCTTGCTAGCTTATAAGAAGTAGATTTTTGTTCTAATTATTCATTTTAATAGGATGCTTTTGATGGTAATGCTTCGTCTTTTCGCTCGGTTTTTATCTACCACTTTTTCGATGAATAATAATTCATAATATTCTGTTACGTAAGAAAGGTTGCGCTATTCTTCATTTTCCTTTGTTGCTTCTTCCAATGTCAGATTTAGTGCGTCACATACATTTAGAAGTGTCGAAAAGAAAAAATCTTCCTTTCCATTTTCCATATCACTTATCTTGGATCTGTCCATTTTTGGAATCTTTTTGGCCAATTGGTCTTGAGTTAACTCTTCACTTAATCTCTTTTTTTTGAGATTCTTTCCTACTCTAATGTAATATTTGGCATGTTTTTGATCCATTGGTAAATATATTTTGTGGTTTTATTGCCACACGTTATTTTTATTCTTATATTTGTTTTAACTAATTGACAATAAGCTTCCCTCTAGGAGGGGAGTCTAAATATTTTACGAGATTCGAAGTCTGACTAACGACCATCTTCGAAACGGTAAGAATTGCCCTTTCACAAGAAAGTGCTATATTTGTACTTCCCTTTATGGGAGGGCATGCCTTACTGGAAAACTATGGTGGTGGTCGTTATATCAGACATTGTAGTAAGTACAGTAGGGCATTGCTCTTTTTTACTTTCACCGTCTCTCGTTCTACATAAACTAAAATATTATGAGAACGATTTATTTAACCATCCAAAAGAAACCTTTAAGCTCGATCCGAGATCGCAGTCATTGGTTTTCCCTTTCATTGCTTATAAAGAACATCATTTCGCCACCAGAATAAACCTGCCATAACTGTAAACAGACAAGGGGAGTTGATATCATATTTTACAATATGCACTTCTTGCTCCACAACAATCGCATAAAAAATGCCTGTTGTTATCTTGTCTGCTACCGATCTGTCATACCTCTCGCAAAAAGTTGTATAATAGAGCGATATCGCATCTTTATTCTCGAACCTTAAAGGTAGGTATTAGTTTCTATTGGTACAAATAGTTTTGTACGGGGTACTATTGTTATATACAATATATGATGATCGGTTCTTGTATTTTTATTTTTCCTAAGTGTCATATTACCAGCGTAAAAAGACCAATTATATTCACGAAAAGTGGCGCTTGGGAATTCTTTTTTTATCGTGAATCAGTAACGCATAAATAGCTGTTGGGCAGAGTCCCGATTGTGGTTTTGTGTTGCTTTAAATAACCTTAAAAATGACAAATTTTAATAGGGGTGGGGAAGGAATGTTCTGTGGACAGAGCCGTGTCCGACTACTGGCGGATGATCGTGTTAACGAGTTATCAAGTTATCATGTCCTTTCTGGTCGCCCGGTATTACAGAATTATGAATTAAGATTGCTTCGTCTCAGCCTAATGGCTGATCCTCGCAATGACGAGCCGGAGTTAGGGAGCAATGACGAAGACAGGGGAAGTCTTCTTACCACCTTCGTACAGGCTTCGCCTTTGCTTCGGTCGTACATCACCCATTCATCACCTTTTCAATACCTTTTTAACACCTCGGCATCGAGAATCCTCGATCAAAACGTGATGAAAACGTGTTCCGAAGCTGATGAAACTCCGAAGCTGGTACGGAGCAGGTATGGATCTGGTCAGGAACCTGTAGGGTATCAAGACTACCAACTTAGTTCTGCCCAGGTTCTACCTTTGTTCTACTTTGGTTTTACCTCGCTTCGATCATTGCGTGATCGTGCCGTGACGTGGCTCCGATCATTCATCGGAGGGCCATCACAGACTCATCGGAGCGCCATCGAAGCGCCATCGGAGAAAAGTAGAACGTGGTTAGGTCCTGGTAGGTACCAAGGAGGAACTTTGTCTGCTTATTTATCACCTTCTGCTCGTTATTTCGTTGCCTCCAAGGCAAGGGATAGGCAGAGAATAGGCAAAGAACAGGCAACGGATAGGCAAAGAACAAGCAGAGAACAGGCAAACAAATACCAAACGAAGCCCAAGGCAAGCCCAAAGAAAGAGCGGAGAAGTAGCGAAGAACAGGCAGAGAATAAGCAGGGAATAAGTAAGGGAAGTGTATGGTCTTTTAATACACTCCTAATACACTGTTACTACTTAGCGCATACTTGGATAATACTTAGGGCATACACCAAGGATGCTTCGGCTAGGGTAGCAGGTTGGTTCGGTATGGCTTCGAGATTGGCTCGTACCACGGTGCAGACAGGTTCGACTGTTGTTCGGCCGTTGTTCGAGTCCTGTTCGAGAGCGAGTCGAAGCCCACTCGAAGGCGAGTCGAACAGCACCCGAAGGAGTGTCGAAGAAGTCTCGAACACGTCTCGAAGCGCTGTCGAAGGACAGTCGAAGGGCTCTCGAACAGTTGTCGAAGCGGAGGGGGGCCGAACTAAGGTTGAACTAGCCTTAACACAGGCTATAACTAGGGTTGAACTAGGAATGAACTACCAAACAACTAAGGATGAACTACCAACGAGCCTAGAGCGGACTAAGGATAAGACAAGAAAGTGGCGTAGTGAAAGAGAAGGAGATTGCTTTGTTGTCGTTCCTCCAACGCGCAATGACGGGAGGGTAGTAAATGACGGAAACAGAATTCGCAATGACGGGGAGGTGGTGGAAGAGCTACGGGATAAATGTTTTATTTTAAAGGGTTTTCGGGAGCTCTGTGAGGAGTTTAGAGGCAAAGTGGAGTCTATGCTCGTTGATGAGAAAATAAAGCAGGAGAAGGGCTTAAATAAAGCCGTACGTCATTGCGCTGCGTTCCGATCTGTCGGAAATCGGAATGAAATGGAGAGAAGCAATCTTTTGAGTAGACTGCTTCGACAAGCTCGCAGTGACGGGAGAGTATGGCTATCAGCGTGTTTAATGATATTGTGTGTGTTGTTTAGTTCGCTTGTGTTTACACAGGCGGTCGCTCAGGAGCAGTCGAGGTCAGTACTCATTGGGGAAGTACGCTCGGCTGCCGACGGGTCGATCATCGAAGGAGCGACTGTCACAAATGGTAAAAAGACAGTGCGGACAGATGCAAAAGGTACATTTAGTATCGCTGTAGATAGATCACATGGGACGCTAGTAATTAAATATATAGGTTTTAAAGAGCAAAGTGTTGCTTATGATAATACAACTACTTTTTTAAAGATACAGCTACAGGGCGGTAGCAGGGAAATAGACGAAGTCGAGGTGGTCTCTACGGGTTATCAGCATATCAGCCCCGAACGCTTTGTAGGCGCTGCCTCCAAACTGGATAGTACCACCTTTCACAATCAGGCCGGAAAGGGAATCATTGAAAGATTGAAAGCGAATGTAACCGGGGTACTTTTTCCAAGGGAAGCGACCAAAGAACCTAGTATCCGCGGCTTGAGTACTCTGTATGCTATTGCAGGACTTGGGGTACATGTGCCATTAATAGTGGTCGATAATTTCCCTATGGATAATCGTTTTGATATCAACAGCATCAATCCGAACGATGTCTTGGATATTTCGGTCTTAAAAGATGCTGCCGCAGCCTCTATCTGGGGGGCACGTGCCGGAAATGGGGTTATTGTTATCACAACCAAGAAAGGAAAATACAATGAAAAGCTTAATTTTTCGGCGAGCTCCAATATCGGTATTACCGAAAAGCCGGATCTGTATGCGTACGATCGGATTGAAATTGCAGATGTTATAGATATAGAACGCTATCTGTTTGACAAAGACCACTACAGTGCAACATTGAACAATAATACCAATAGACCTGTTGTTTCTCCTGTCGTAGAGATACTAAACCGTCTTAAATTGAATCAGATTGATCAAGCTACTGCGGATGCGCAGATCGATGCTCTGAAAAGTAATGATATCCGTAGAGATCTCGACCGCTACGTCTACCGAAATGACATACAGCAGCAACATTACCTGGGCATGAATGGGGGATCGGCTAATGCCAATTATGCACTGTCTTTTGGTTATAATCACAAGAAATCGAATATACAGCATACCGAAGCGGGCAAAGATTATACCCTAAAAGCAAACTATGGCTTTAAGCCTTTAACAAACCTGGAGGTAAATACAGGTTTGTTTTTTACCAGTGCTACAAGCCCTGCCGCCGCGCTACCTATTTTCTCTAGCATTCCTTACGAAGCGCTCGCGGATGCTGATGGTAAACCATTGCCTGCCAGTTATCAATACCGGGTGAGCTATTTGGATACTGCAGGCAATGGCAAGCTGCTAGACTGGCAATACCGCCCTCTCGATGAAATACGCCTATCAGATAATAATAGCAAAAACAAGACTATCAATGTAGATATAGGTGCTCGATATCGTATCATTGATGGCTTAACAGCTGCTGTACGTTATAATTATCGCACACAGAACGGTTTTCAAAAAGAACTTCGTAGCCAAGAGACGTATTATGTACGTGATTTGATCAATCGTTTTACCGCGATCAATGGGGGAGTTGCCAAGAGTGAAATGCCTATGGGCGCTATTCTCAACCTATATGATCTAGAAACAAAAAGTGAACAGATACGGGGGCAGTTAGATTATGCCAAAAGTTGGAATAACCATAGTCTATCTGCTATGCTGGTGGCCGAAAAGTCAGAATCGGTAAGTAGCAAACGGGTCAATACTTTTTTAGGCTACGATGATGAGTATGAGACATACAAGAGGGATTTGAACTACAATGTGTTGTACCCTATATTCCAGCGTATTGCCGGCACAACAGGGAGGCTGCCTTTGAGTAGCAGCGTATCTTCGGGAAATACTAGTCGATTCGTTTCTTTATTAGCCAATGCCTCGTACAGCTATAAGAATCTCTATACTATATACGGGAGTGCGCGTCGCGATGGTACTAATTTCTTTGGTGCGACAACCAATAACAAGTGGAAGCCGATGTGGTCGATAGGAGCGAACTGGAATATAGCTAATGAAGAATTTTTCGATTCTTCTTGGGTGAATTCCTTGAAGGCTAGAGGATCCTTTGGCTATATGGGTAATACGGTGCCAATTACGGGGTTAATGACTATCTTTCGAATACAAACTCCTGAAGAAATGACAGGTTTATTTAGTGCTAATATTCAAACACCACCAAACCCAACACTACGCTGGGAAGAAATTAAAACTATCAATACTGGTCTTGATTTTAGTCTATTAAATAATCGCTTATCGGGTAATATCGATTACTTTCATAAAAAGTCGATAGACCTTATTGCAAATATGCCCATTGATCCAACTACGGGTATTGAAAGACTACAGGTCAATTCCGCTAGTTTAAAGACCAACGGTACCGAGTTCAATTTGCAGAGCAAAAATGTACAAGGGACATTCAACTGGACTACCGGGTTTGGATTCTCTTATGTCAAGTCTATCGTAACTAAATTTGCCGATAACGGTTATCGGGCAAGTGACTTTATAAGCTACATGATAAACCCTACAGAGGGACAGATCGCCTATGGATTATCGAGTTATAAATGGGGTGGATTAGATCCGCTCAATGGAGATCCGCAAGGCTACCTAAATGGAGAACTATCCAAAGATTATCGGGCTATTGGTAATGACTCCATCCAGAACCAGATCTTTCATGGTTCCAGTATGCCATTGGTCTATGGGCACCTGAATAATACGTTCAGTTGGAAAAATATTAGTTTATCTGCCAATATAGCCTATCAATTGGATTATTACTTTAGAGCGAATACTATTCAATATAGTACATTATTCGGGCAAAGCCGCATTGGACAGGCTGATTACTATAAACGCTGGCAACAACCTGGCGATGAAAATAGTACTACTATCCCTTCCATGAACTATCCTGCCGATGGTAACCGGGATTCTTTTTATGCTAATACTGAGGTGAATGTACATCGCGCTGACCATATACGTTTGCGTGATGTACGCTTGCAATATGTTATCAACAAGGAAACATTGCCTAGGTTACCCATTCAGTCGGTCCAGTTTTTCCTGAATGCGAGCAATTTGAATATTATCCTGTGGCGTGCTAATAAAAAAGGACTGGATCCAGATCTTTCATATCCATCGCAATACCAAACTTACCCTTCTTCTAAGGTTTGGACAATGGGGTGTAATATTCAATTTTAAATCATACTATCATGAAAAAAATCATATTGATTAGGCTACTCCTAATCACCCTGTCTCTTAGTGCACTTTCTTGTCAAGAATATCTGGAGGAGAAACCTGCAAAGTACTTGACGATACCTAACAGTTTAGAAGACTTACAAGCCTTAATGAACTTCCGTAATTTATATCTTCAAAACAGCAGTATGCCCGAAGTTTTAGCAGACAATTATTATGTTGAAGAATCTGTTTGGTTTGGTATCACCGAAGCAGATGGGAAATTATTTTATCATTGGGACTCTAAAGTTCAGTCTAATAGAACCTGGAATGGGTTGTATAACAGTATGGTATACTATCCTAATGTGGTGTTGGATCAATTGCAGAATTTTAAAGAGACAGCTGAAAACCAGAGCCAATATAACCGCATTAGAGGTCAGGCTCTGTTCTATCGTGCCTTTGCTTTCTACCAGTTGGCACAGCTGTACTGTAAACCTTACGCCGAATCGGCCAAAACCGACATAGGGATTCCTTTGCGTACGACAGCCTCCGTTGAAACTCCCTCGGTACGATCATCTGTTCAGGAAACATATGACCGGATTATTGCCGACTTATTAGCAGCGCTAGATCTTCTGCCTCAACAATCGGATTTTCCGACGCAACCGAGCAAAGTAGCTGTATATGGCTTACTTTCCCGCTGTTATCTATCCATGCGTGACTATGCGCAGGCTGGTAAATATGCTGATTTGTGTTTAAAGCAGCAATCAGAATTAATAGATTATAATACGATAAAAATGGACTCCGCTCCGTTTAAGCGTTTCAATAAAGAGACTATCTATTATAGCTATTGTTCCAATACGTTAACTGTTTTGCATAGTCCAAGAGCACGTATTGATACCTTACTCTACCAATCCTATTCCGATAAAGACCTAAGAAAAAAGCTATTTTTTAAAGCAATGACGGGAGCTAATGTAGGAAATTTTGAGTTTAGCGGTTGTTATGACAGTGAGAAGTTTCTCAATGGAATATTTAACGGTATTACCACGGGAGAAATGTATTTGAATCGTGCAGAATGCTATGCAAGAGACGGTAAAACAGACTTAGCACTAGCCGATCTGAATATCTTACTCAAAGCCCGTTGGGATAATACAGAGGCTTATCCTATAATCACCACTGTATCTGCTGATGAAGCCTTAGAGAAGATTTTAATGGAACGCCGAAAGGAATTGGTCTACCGTGGGCTACGCTGGTCTGATCTGCGCCGGTTTAATCTGGAAGGACGGAACATTAACCTAGAACGGAATGTAAATGGACAAAAATACATATTGCCTCCAAATGATCCGAGATGGGTGTTACAAATCCCAGATGATGTCATCAACCGCTCGGGAATGCCTCAGAATCCAAGAGATAATTAATAATCTAAACTACTGATAAAATGAAAAGTATATTTATAATATTTCTGCTAATTCTGTTATATGGCCAAGTCAATGCCCAATACAACGCTTTGCAAATAGGCGATAAGATGCCTGACTTCGAATTTGCTATTCAAAATCACAAAATGTCTAGAGCTAAAATATCTGATTTTAAAGGAAAGTTGGTCTTCTTTGATTTTTGGAGTACCTATTGTAGTTCCTGTATTGCTGGCTTTCCTAAAATGGAAAAACTCCAAAAAGAGTTCGGAGATAAAATAATCATTATACTGGTCAATATCCGGGAAACCCAGGAGGAAGTGGATGCCAGGCTAAAAGCGCGAAAAAGCATAGCACCCGAATTAATGCGCATGCCTTCCATAATAGGTGAACAGGCATTTGCACAGCTCTTCCCGCATCGGTTTGCGGGTAATTACGTTTGGTTAAATCTAGACGGTGAATTTATATTAGATAGCTATCTTGATTATAATATCCATGCTAAAAAGATTAAAGAGGTCCTGGAAGGAAAGAAAATCACGTTTCTAGCAGCACCGGCAGTGAAATATGGCCTAACAGACAATGAACCAACGTTGTTAAATATGGTTAACGATTCTAAAACAAAAAAATCGGAGGTTTATTCCATGTTTACACCAGTCAACCTAGATTATTACCCTTTGAGTGGGGCACAACTACAGGTTAAGGATACGGTTTCAAAAAATATTCGAAATACTTATGTCAATCAGACATTTATTAATTTGTATTTATATGTTTTAAAGAAAAATTTGGATGAGGAATGGAAATCCAAGGTTTATGGACCAAATACAGGTACCGATCTTTACCTGGATTATTTTAAGATTTTGGTGAAAGATTCCTCGCTTTATGATGACCGTCTATTATCAAAAGTGAATCAAACCGATGAATACGTAACCCGTAGCTTATATTGTTATGAACAAGTGCTTCCACAAACGGTAACGACTGAGCAAGCCCTAAGTTATATGAAAGAAGATCTCGATCGCTATTTTGGCATTCGATATGGGTGTAAGGTAAATATAGAGGAGGTAGAAATCCCATGTTATTATTTAAAAAAAGCAAATAGCCTGACAAAA
Organism: Sphingobacterium tabacisoli; assembly: GCF_017908035.1. Classification (GTDB taxonomy): domain Bacteria; phylum Bacteroidota; class Bacteroidia; order Sphingobacteriales; family Sphingobacteriaceae; genus Sphingobacterium; species Sphingobacterium tabacisoli. Next base: position 472,440 of record NZ_JAEQMU010000001.1, read on the forward strand.
CTTTCAGAAGATGAAATAAAGAAAAAATTGAAAGAATTAAATTTTAAAGAAATCACGATTGATTGGAGCTATAACAATTTGATGAGTTCTTATTTTAGAGCAATAGGGGATTACCCTTATGTCTTTCTTGATGCTGATACGTCGATCAAGTTCAGTGCTGTAGTACCAAGGGACGACGAATGGAAAAAAGAAAGTGATTTGCAAGAATTTCAGCAGGTGTTGGAATTAAATAACCTGAAGCTTGTTAAGGGAACAAAGAAAATAAATATGATTGTGGTTCTCGATTGAAAGATAAAATCCCTCTTTGAAGATTGATCAAAGAGGGATTTATTAACTGTCTTTTGGGATTATTACTTCTTAGCTCTAAATGATAAAGTTACAGTCTTACCATTTGAAGCAGTAATTGGAGCATTATGTACGCTTAGATTATTCCAGTTAGCTAATACGACTTCGCCTAATGGTGTAGGCACATTGGTAATTGGGTCTTTGAAAAGAGGCTTATTGTTAGCATCCAACTCAAAGTCCCCATTCTCAAAGCAAATTCCACATAATGTTGCTTCAACACTAGGACAGGTTATACTAGGCATTGCCGTTGCATAATCTGCTGGGTTCGTCGCTTGAGCATCCGTCGGATTATCCGCGCCCGCATACTCAAAACAGGTCTGCGCCAAGTTGACTTCGCCTTTTTTCAATACGGTAAAAGAGCTTACTACTAAAGCTAAAAATACGACCGCTAATGCTGTTCCCAAGCTAGCGAATCTGTTTGTGGATTTGGCTTCCACTTGTACCATGTTTTGATCTTGCTTTTCCATGATCTTGTTTGTTTTTTTGTTGAAAAAATTGATTGTTTTTTGGATTACATGTTGTTTTTCCATGATTTTAAAATTTACTGTTATTAATTTATTGAAAGTTGAGATCTAAACCGATGCAGATATATGCCTGCAATCGCTAAGGCAATCAGCAGGCCATTGAACCAAAGATGCTGACTAGCGGACAGCGTATTGATAAAGCCACCGCAATTGCAATAACTAGAATGTAGCACATACGTGATATAATATAATGCCCCTGTAAATGCTATCATAAGAAGGAGTGAGGCACAGAGTCCTATCAATCGTGTCCTCTCAAATAGCAGCAATGCGGCAATTAGGATTTCAGAACCTATCACTACAGCTGCAATAGGCTTTGCACAGCTTTTGAAATATGCATATCGTTCCATACTCTGAACGAACGTTTGAAAATCTACCGATTTTTCAAAAGCTGTATAGACAAATACAAATAAGAACAGGTATGCGATACCAGTTGATAGCTGTATTTTAGTCTTATGTATCTGTACTGCGTCCATGCTTTTTGTTTTTTTAAGCTTGTCCCGACTTTAGTCGGAGTGATAAAGGTGATGTTTCAGCTAGGGGGCTACCCCGAAACTGATTCGGGGCAGCTGCCTAACGAAGCACCTGTTTCTACCTATCGTGTGCCTTCAAAATCAAAGGTATACCAAATAGGAGGTGAGTCAGGGGTTGAAATCTGAGGGGGCGAATGCCGTTTCTGGCCAATGGAGAGGGGTAGTGGAGGGCTGGGGTGGCAAAAAGGTGATTATTTTTGCTATTTGGCTTCTTGTTCAAAACCCGGTTTACGGAGCGCAATCGCAGTTTTTGGGTGGTTTTGAGGGGCCTGCATGGGGGTGTGAAAGGGTGTACACCCCCTTATTTTAAAAAAAGTGTTTTTTGAAAGAGGTTTCTAGCGCTTTTTGGCGTAACTATCGTTAGCTTTTTCGCCTCGCGAAATGATTGATTCGAGCTCATTGTTTATAAAGCGCTCGATGTAGGGTATCATTTCTTCGAAATTGAATTTGTCGATGTGATCGTCTGTTAGATGGAGAGCGTGTTCTCTAAATCTCTTACGTCTTTCGTACAGGGTTCTAAAGTTGTCAGAGCTTCGTGTCTCTCTGTACTCATATAGACTGATACGGTTGGTTTTGGAATCGCCACAAAAGGCTAGAAAATTACCTTTACTAATACTGACGACTCGATCTCTATTTTTGGCCGCAATAGCGAATAGCATGAAATTTTCGCCCTCAGAAGAGAGATCTTCGAAGTGCCCGGGCAAAATATTGGAATAATAGGTTTCGATATCCTCTACAACGACATCAATAGCAGCCTTCCTCATTATCGCATGTAAAAGATCACGGTATGCCCATATCTGAGCAGCTATAGGAAGGAATTTTTTCTGGAATAACTCGGGTGTTACCTTAGTTGTTCTAGATTTGCTAGGTATATACTCTTTGTTATCCTGGGCCGTTTTTTTACAGGATATATACTTTTTTAAAACGGATTCGGTATTTGCTAATAGGTCTTCCATGGTTTTGAATTTATGGATTGCATGATTTGATCTGGATTAAATCTGGCTAACAGATAATGAAGCTCTCTTGATAAAAAAGTTGTGATAAGAGGTATCGCTGTGTCAAAGTTAAAATGGTCGACTGAATATGTTTTTAAGTGAACGGAGTATTTCTTCAATTCATCCCAGATTAGGGATTTGCTCTCTTCGTTTCCATCATGGGGCTCTTGTGTATATTGGTAAATGTGGATCTCTTTTTTTTCAATGTCACCGTAGAATGCTAAAAAGTTGCACCTTTGCCATCGCAATCGCTGTGTCGCTCTGTTAGGGGCAATGGCCAATAGGATAAGACTTTGCGGTCTTTCCATATTTCTTGCGATGTGCGAGTCGTGTTGCCAGGTTTCTACACGAATGCTGATCCCAACTTCATCTAGAATTGGACTTACAGCATTTTGGTATGCAGACAGGGGTCTTCTTAACACGTTAAGTTTGTTAAGGAAGAGATTTAGATTTTTCTTCTCTTCGCGTTCTTTCTCCCGTAGCTCTTTAGCGGTTCGCTGGATGATCTCCATACGGGATATATATTTGTACACGCTGGAAGCTATTCTTGTTAAATGCTTTTCCATTATAAAATAATGTAGTTTATTAATTGGGTACGCCTTTTAATCGGTCTATAATGATGAAGATACAGATTTAATTTATTGATTACAAGTGTCTTCGGGTTCTGTGAGCCGTATTCATACCATACTTAAGTCCTGAAATCATCGTCAATAGCTTTGATAATGGATGTTAATAGGCGCCGCATCTTATTGACCGATGCTTCCAGTGCTGCTTTATCGAATTTCTCTAATGTCTTATAGGATATTCTACGGTTCGTCTTGCTATAGATAAATGTTGAAAAGGCTTTGGCAGCTTCTCGTTTACTGGGATAATCGAAGATCTTGGCTTTGTAGAAGTAATAGAAAAGGAAATTCAGTTCGTCCCCGCTGAGTCTTGTCAATAGTGCGGTGTCTTCTTCGAGCGTAATGTCATCGGGGCTATGCTCGAGTTTTTCGATAATAACGTTGATATACAGACGCATCTGTTCGAGCAAGGGTTCTTGGTACAGATTGTAACAGAGGTCGCTGCTGTGATAGCTGAGATTGAGCTGAGACTCAATACGGAATAGGTGTAACTGGCGCTCACGTACCGTACCTAGCAGTTCTAGAGCATCTGTGAGCTCTTCGCTCCAGCGGTTGAAGAAACCTGGGTAGTTAAAGTTAAACCGGATCATCAGGAATATAAAACGTTCAGTCCAGGCTTTATCCCGGTCGTCATGGGCTATTTCTTCGAGCGCATTTAGCAGTTGTGGAAGGTAACTGAGGTGTGCATAATTACAGGACGGTTGTTTGCAGGGATTGAAAAGGCTTTTTAACGCATATTGTAGCTCTAGAATATAACTCTTGGGGACTTCTTTTTTCGCTAGTTTGCTGCAGATAGCAGGCAGACGCCTTTCTACCTCTCCGGACAATTGCTGTTGCAGATATAACGGTGGTGTATTGCCAGCGAGTAGATAGAGGCTGAAGGATAGCTCAAAACGGAAGTAGAGTTTCTCCATGGCCTTGAAATGGACAAATAGGCTGGGGGTGGACCATATCTGATCAAGCAAACCGCTGATGGCGACATAACACTGATTGATAACCTGACTGGCCATCTTGGGTGTATTGATCCGCCGGAAGAGAACAGTCATATCGGACAAGACCTGGATGCATAGCTCGTCGATAGGGAGTTCCGGCCATGGAAGCCCTTGGTTTGTGGCCACTAGTTGCTGCTCGATTGCCTCCTGTAGGGGAGTTATTGTAGATATCATATCGCCTGTCGTCTTAGGGATTACTAAATATTCACCCCTAATGTCTTGCGGTTTGTCGGCAAGAAATTAGGGGATATTCTGTTTACAATCGATATCTGATCCATATAGCCACCTGTTCCAGTGCCTCATCGGGCTCCTGGCCAAAGGTCTGGCTCTGGGTGGACTGGCGCGAGAAGATGATGTCTTTTGGACTTTTGTCTGCAACCTGCCGTACGGTGGGCTCCTCTTTGTAGAAGGTGATGAGCCGCCCCCGGTCCCAGCTGTCGGCTACGCCTGCGGCGATGCGCTGCAGGTAGAGGCTATCCATAGATTGGAGCTGCTCAGACTGCCTGTCTGTTAGGTCAAACTGCTCGTGGATCCACTGCAGGGGCTGGGCGCGCAGGTAGTCGGTTTCAATGCGGCGTCCGCTCGGTGTTAAGCTCAGGATCTGGGTCTCGATGTGGGATATCCCCACGCTGTCAAAATTCTGTTTCATCTGGTCTGGTTTTGATAAGACAGTAAGTAAATAAGTAAAGGGTTAAAAAACAACTGTTTGGCTGACAAAAACTAATATCATGCACTATTTGTCGGATATCGGTAGTGGGTGAGGGTGGGTTTTCCGATATTGTACAGAAATTGTCGGATATTGTATGGCTTTTTTAGGATATCCGGAGATAAGCCACCGAGAAGCTATTGCGAAGGGATGGCCAGTACCACAAGTCTATGCTAACTGTAAGCGGCCACCTCTCCGAAGAAGTAAAAGCGTTCTTGAACAGCATACCCGAGCTCGAAGAAATGGGCTGGCAAGATGCGACCGCTAGTTTTTAATATCACCGATATCGGGGATATATTTATCTCAAGGTTCTCCGTAACATTGAGGTATATATTAAAGTGATCAAATATGCATATGAAAACAGCAGTGTGTGGTATCCTTTTCATGTTGACAGCAATGATGGCTTGTACACAGGAAAAAAAAGAGGTCAAGTTGCCCTTATATTCAAATACGAAGATGACAGATATGGTTCCTTTCCTAACGAAGCAAAATAAGTATATCTATGTAAATAGAGCGGATCTGAAGCCGATCTCGGACCGGCAGTACCGACGGGCATCTTTATTTACACCGACCGGCTTTGCGGTTGTCGTCAATGACGATTACGAATACAGCGTTATAGACGCCAAGGGAAACACCGTGATCGATTTCTCGGATGCGGAGATCAGCCTGAATAGTGTCAATGGACTGACCTTCTATAAAAAAGAAAAGGAGTACGACAAGAAAATGCCGGTATGGAAATGGGACTGGAATATTATGGGAGGTGGAGTGAAGAAAGAACAGACCTATCACAAAACAGAAATCGGGATCCTGGAATCGGGGCAGATCCTGTTGAAGCAGGACCTCCCGTATCTGGATGATCATGTCTATTTAAATCTCGTTTCTATAGATGATAAGCATATCTACTGGAACGGAGCGCTCTACGAAATCAAAAAGAACAGTCTCCATAAGACGGAGCATAACATCACGGAAATGCTGCAGGATGGACGCTTTATCAAAACTTCGAACGGAGGTTTCTCCTTGTATGGAGCGGATGGAAAAAAAGCAATCTACAGTGGTCTGAAAGGGACGGAGACGCTTTCTATCCGCTATGGGGAGGAGATGATAACGCTGGAAGAGGTCAATAAGGAGCGTTATGAGCCAGAAGTCCCTAAACTATTGGTAGACGGTGGGTCGGGAGATATGTATGCTTTTCCCCAGTACGATAAGGTATTTCCCAAAGCGCTCAGAAAGGTGACCGAGGCCCAGATTGACTTTATTAAGAAAGCAGGGCTGGTATACTCAATCAATAATTCGCCTTACTTTCTGCTCGGGGTTTTCAATTATGATCATGCGGTATGGGCATTCGACTGGTTGTATATCGATACGAATGGGGATGTGGTAGATCGTCTGGAGCAGACGTATAATTTTAAGGTAACGGATCAGGTCGGCAACCTGGTGTGGCCGGATCGAAAAATGGTTTTCCCGGATGCCATAAATACGGAAAAGTGGAAATTCGGTAAGATCACTTCCTACAGCGGGATGGAGGATCTATATATCATCCCTATCGAAGATCAGCAGGAAGTGCGAACTAAAGGGCTGTGGAATAGCCGTACGCAATCCTGGGAGATAAAACCGGAATACCAGGATATTTCCGTTCTTGATATAGACAGAGGTATCCATGCCCTGCAGAAGGATAAGGAAGGTCCTTATAGGCTCTATGACAATAAAGCCAAACAGTATATCGGATCGCAGGAGTATCACTCTATTAATTCGGACGGGCTGGTTAGTGTGAAAACTGATTCCGGAGAATTCGTGTATTACTATATTGATATCCGGTCTGGGAAAGTGTACAGGGAAGGCTAGCGGTGAAGGGCTGCACGGAATGGTATTCTATTTAAAATTCTGTTCCAGAAATTTTGTCGGATATCGGTAGTGGGTGAGGATAAGTTTCCAATATTGTACAGAAGTTGTCGGATATTGTAAGACTTTTTTAGGATATCTGGAGGTAAATTGTTAACTTGGTATTTCGCTCGTGTACAGTCTGTTCTGTGCGGATAGGACGCCGGCGAAGTACGGACCGATATAAGCTGGATATGAAACGACTCATCCTAAAGATTCTGTTGCTTTTGCTATGGTGTATGCTATCTGCATATCTGATCAATGTATCGGTCAAGTTGTTCGTCCCTGCCGAGCGTACGGGTAGTCCGACATTTTGGAGTATATATGTGGGCACGGTGGCCCTGATGGTTCTTTATGTAGGGATCATCAATAAGCTCTACAATGGCATTGTGGCTGTTAAAGTACCCAAGGATAAGGAGTCAGAAATTATTGTATTGGGCAACTACCTGCTATTTGCAATTGCAGTACCGCTGCTGATCCACCGTTTGCTGCTACATGTGGGAGTAGTGATCGCGACCAACGGTGAGGTAGGGGTGGAAGATATAGTCCTTAACACGAATTACTGGAAGGAGGATTTTCCGTTTCTCCTGTTACCGCTATTGTTCACCGCACTCTTTTTCTACTACTGGCCGGAGTACCGTCTTTTTAAGGGCGATAAAGTGAGTGTTGTCCCTAGACAGGAGGAAGTATCTGTTTTCGACTGGCGCGAGTACCGTCTGCCGAATATGTTGCTCGAACAGCTCCGCAAGGTGTTGGATCCTACGATATCGGTAGTAGAGGGCAGAATACGGGTTTTTGATATGGTATTCATCCTCTACGAAAACCAGAACTACTTTGCCGTACTCACCAATGGCGAGAAGTATCTCCTGCCACGGTTCCGGCCCAGTATGCTGTCGGAATGGCTGCTCGGCTGTTGGTTCGTGCAGATCAATAATGCCGTACGTGTCAATATGCTGTACCTGCAGCGCCCGCTCGAAGACCGAAAGAACATAATCCTTGACGAGACCGTCGATAATATCCTATTTGATTCCAATGAGAAGTATAGTAGAGAGTTGCTCCGGGTAGGTCGCAGTGGCACAGAGCATATCAAAGGTTTTTTGAATAATATCCCGACAGTTACGGATCAGGGATGGGAAGAATGGGCCGTGGAGGTGAGGTCGTAAGAAGTTATCCTGTTATCGAGTTATTCCCGATAAAAAATCGGGGCTTCGTTTCACTACGCAAGTTATCGAGTGAAGGAGTAAGGATCCTGTCCGTCATTGCGAATGAAAGTCAACGTCATCGCGAACGAAGGGTGCCTGTCCCGATATTTCGGGAAAGCAATCCCTGGTTTACTTAGAGGTTGCTTCGTACCTCGCAAAGACGAGATAGTTTACAAACCGTCATTGCGAATGAAAGTCAACGTCACTGCGAGAAGAGAGGTGCCTTTCCCGCCTGTCCCTGCCTGCCCCGACTTATCGGGGAAAATCGGGAACTTATTTCGGGAAAGCAATCTGTTGAGAGGTTATCTTAGCGCACATCGAAATGATAGTAGAATTGTAATACTCTATATCACTTTATGCTGATGTATAGATCCATCTTGGTCTATCGCAATGTGCGTCTAATTGTTCATAGGCTCACTTTTTTGCATTTGTCCCCAATTTGTCCCCCAATTGTCCCCCCTCTAAAATGCATATTTTATCAAAAAAATATTAGTATTGTGCTCTTATGAAAAGCAGGATTGGCTTAACAATATAATAATCGCTAATCAAACTATTATCTATTTACGAAAAAAGGGGAATTCTATATGAATAAAATCAAATTTATTGTTGTCGTAGTCTTGTCAATTCTCGCGAATGCCATGCAGGCGCAGACAAGTACCGAGTCATTTGAGACAGAAAGTACTGGAAGCACTAACTTCACGGATAATGGGGTTATATTTAACATCGCCTCTCATGCTGGGACTTTCAAAGTAGCGTCGGTTCCTGGAAAAGGTTGGAACGGGACAGCAGCAGAAAATAAATTTGTGGATAATAGCGAGGGAGTGCAGAGAAATGCATCATTCAGTATTAAAACCACTTCTAATCTTTTTAAAGCGAATAATTTCTGGATTTATTTAGCAGGTGCCAATGATAATTTAAATGCGGAGGGAACCCTCACGTTAACAGGGAAATTGAGCGGTGTCACGAAGTTTTCCACGACTAAAACCGATGGTTTTCAGACCAACTCATCAATAAATAATGGCTATACGAAGATTGATATGACTAATCTTAACAGGCAGAATTATAGCAATATAGTGATTGACGAATTGGTTATTACTTTAGGTGGGGAGTTTGTGTATGCGGCGATGGATGCTTTCACCTGGGTCAAAGATCCTAATATCGTATTATCTACATCTATATCGAACGTGAGTTCCTCATCACCTGATGGAATATATAAAGTTGGGGATGTAATCAGTATACAAGTGAATTTTGATAAGTCAGTTAATGTGACCGGCATCCCAATTCTAACGTTAGAAACTGGAGTCACCGATCGGGTGATCAATTACGTAAGTGGATCCGGTACAAGTACGCTGACATTCAACTATACGGTGCAGCCTGGGGATGTTAGCCCCGATCTGGACTATATCTCGACAAGTGCGCTCTCTTTGAACGGAGGTACCATAAGAGATGGTGACGGGAATAACGCGATATTGACACTGCCAGCTCCTGGTAGTGCAGGGTCACTGGGAGCAAATAAAAATATAATAATCGGTTCCGTCAATACTGCTCCGACGATTACTAATCTGAATGGAGATGCTGTGGCTTGGCCAGGGGTAGGGAGTACAGTAACGCTTGACGCAAGTGGGAATGCCACTGTAGTGGATGCTGAGCTTGGAGCGCTGAATAACGGTAATGGTAATTGGGCGGGGGCAACGCTGACGGTGCAGCGCAACGGTACAGCTGTATCTTCGGATTTCTTTAGTTTCAATACCGTGGGGGCTCTTTTTACAGTGAGTGGCAATAACCTACAGGTCGGGGGGCAGACTTTCGCCACGTTTACATTAATGGGGGGTGTATTAAATATTACTTTTACGGGTAGCGCTACGCCTGCTAATACAGTTTTAGTCAATAGTGTGTTACGGAGTGTCAGCTATCGTAATGATACACCTGCGGGCGATGCTTCTATTCGTTTTACGATTAATGACGGTTCGATGTCATCAACAGCTAATGTTACTGTGACTTCGGACTCTATTTACATTACAAATACGACAGATACAGGAGTGATCGACCCGAGCAATGGGGTGAGTTTTTCCGAAGCTGTGGCTATTGCAGCGGCGGATGGAACAGGTAGGCAAACATTGATATTCACTAGTAATCTCACTGGCGGGACACTAACACTGGCAGGAAATCTATCTATCGGCGAGTCCTTGACAATAGATGCTAGTGCGGCCAGTGGTTTGACTATTTCTGGCAGTACTATAACGCTCGGTGGGGGGACAACATTGGACGTTGTCAATACTCCAGGTACATTGCGTATCAACAGCACACTGTCAGGTACTGGCTCGTTGGCTAAATCGGGTACTGGTACTTTGAATTTGTCGGGTGTCAATAGCTATACGGGTGCTACGAACGTAGTGGCAGGTAAACTTGCTGCCATTGGAAAATTGGTAGGAAATGTCACTGTGCAGGCTGCCGCTACACTTGCTACTGGTATCAATGACAATGTAGGTCTACTGACCATTGAGGGCGATCTGAAGATTGATCCAAATGGAACCTTGGCAGTCAAGATCGATGGTACCACGGCTAGTACCGGATACGATCAGTTTGTAGTGAAGGGGACTGTTAATATAGGTGGTGCAAGACTAGCTGTGAATCATGCCTACAGCGCCGCACATGGGGATACGTATACTATTATAAATAATGAGGCTTCGGGGGCTATAACGGGTGCGTTTTCCGGTTTGGCAGAAGGGGGGACTTTGACAGCCGGAGGAAACGCTACTCCACTGGAAGTAAGTTATATCGGTGGTACAGGCAATGATTTTATACTAACGGCAAACGTCAATACTGCTCCGGTACTAGCTACTATCGGTAATAAAACGGTAGACGAGGAGACCTTACTCACTTTTACGGTCACAGCTACGGATGATGGACTACCGACAAATACATTAACTTATTCGTTGGTCGGTGCACCCACAGGGGCTTCCATCGATGCAACAACAGGTGTTTTTAAATGGACGCCGACAGAAGCACAAGGACCGGGGTCTTATACTTTCAGCATTTGGGTGTCGGATGGTGTATTGACTGATGAAGAAACAATAACAGTAACGGTCAATGAGGTGAATACCGCGCCGGTATTAGTGGCTATTGGTAATAAAACGGTAGACGAGGAGACGCTGCTTACTTTTATAGTCACAGCAACAGATTCGGATCTGCCTGCAAACACACTGACCTATTCGCTGATCGGTGCGCCTACTGGGGCTTCCATCGATGCTACAACAGGTGTCTTTACATGGACACCGACAGAGGCACAGGGACCGGGGTCTTATACTTTCAGGATTCGAGTGTCGGATGGTGCGCTATTTGACGAGGAAGTGATTACGGTAACGGTCAACGAGGTAAACGTAGCACCTACCATTTCGGGAATTCCTGCTACTACAGTGGATCAGGATGCGACCTATAGTTTTACACCTACGGCAAATGATGTAGATGGGAATGCATTAACATTCAGTATAGTCAACAAGCCTAGTTGGGCAACTTTTGATCCTGCTACTGGTAGGTTGACAGGTACACCGCGTAATGCGGATGTGGGTACGACCTCAGGAATCGTGATCTCGGTATCCGATGGTGAGCTTACAGCAGGTTTGCCTGCGTTTTCTATTACGGTGGTGAATGTGAACGATGCACCAACGATAATCGGTACGCCTGCTACTACGGTGCATCAGGATGCGACCTATAGTTTTATGCCTACGGCAAATGATGTAGATGGGGATGTCTTGACATTCAGTATAGTCAATAAGCCTAGTTGGGCAACTTTTGATCCTGCCACTGGTAGGTTGACAGGTACACCGCGTAATGCGGATGTGGGTACAACTTCAGGAATCGTGATATCGGTATCCGATGGTGAGCTTACAGCAAGTTTGTCTGCATTTTCTATTACGGTTGTGAATGTGAACGATGCACCGAAGATAGCTGGTATTCCTGCTACTACGGTGGATCAGGATGCGACCTATAGTTTTACGCCTACGGCAACTGATGTAGATGGGGATGTCTTGACATTCAGTATAGTCAACAAGCCTAGTTGGGCAACTTTTGATCCTGCTACTGGTGGGCTGACAGGTACACCGCGTAATGCGGATGTGGGTACGACCTCAGGAATCGTGATTTCGGTATCTGATGGTACGCTTACAGCAAGTTTGCCTGCGTTTTCTATTACGGTGGTGAATGTGAACGATGCACCAACCATAACCGGTACGCCTGCTACTACGGTGGATCAGGATGCGACCTATAGTTTTACGCCTACGGCAAATGATGTAGATGGGGATGTCTTGACCTTCAGTATAGTCAACAAGCCTAGTTGGGCAACTTTTGATCCTGCTACTGGTAGGCTGACAGGTACACCGCGTAATGCGGATGTGGGTACGACCTCAGGAATCGTGATATCGGTATCCGATGGTGAGCTTATAGCAAGTTTACCTGCGTTTTCTATTACGGTGGTGAATGTGAACGATGCGCCAACGATAACCGGTACGCCTGCTACTACGGTGGATCAGGATGCGACCTATAGTTTTACGCCTACGGCAAATGATGTAGATGGGGATGTCTTGACATTCAGTATAGTCAACAAGCCTAGTTGGGCAACTTTTGATCCTGCTACTGGTAGGTTGAAAGGTACACCGCGCAATGCGGATGTGGGTACGACCTCAGGAATTGTGATTTCAGTATCCGATGGTGCGCTTACAGCAGGTTTGCCAGCGTTTTCTATTACGGTGGTGAATGTGAACGATGCGCCAACCATAACCGGTACGCCTGCTACTACAGTGGATCAGGATGCGACCTATAGTTTTACACCTACGGCAAATGATGTAGATGGGGATGTCTTGACATTCAGTATAGTCAACAAGCCTAGTTGGGCAACTTTTGATCCTGCTACTGGTAGGCTGACAGGTACACCGCGTAATGCGGATGTGGGTACGACCTCAGGAATCGTGATCTCGGTATCTGATGGTACGCTTACAGCAAGTTTGCCTGCGTTTTCTATTACGGTGGTGAATGTGAACGATGCACCAACGATAATCGGTACGCCTGCTACTACGGTGGATCAGGATGCGACCTATAGTTTTACGCCTACGGCAAATGATGTAGATGGGAATGCATTAACATTCAGTATAGTCAACAAGCCTAGTTGGGCAACTTTTGATCCTGCTACTGGTAGGCTGACAGGTGCGCCGCGCAATTCTGATGTGGGTACGACCTCAGTAATCGTGATCTCGGTATCTGATGGTACGCTTACAGCAAGTTTGCCTGCGTTTTCTATTACGGTGGTGAATGTGAACGATGCACCAACGATAATCGGTACGCCTGCTACTACGGTGGATCAGGATGCGACCTATAGTTTTACACCAACAGCGAATGACGTAGATGGGGATGTCTTGACCTTCAGTATAGTCAACAGGCCTAGTTGGGCAACTTTTAATACGACTACTGGTACGCTGACAGGTACGCCGAGCAATTCTGATGTGGGTACGGCCTCGGGAATCGTGATTTCGGTATCCGATGGTACGCTTACAGCAAGTTTGCCTGCGTTTTCTATTACGGTGGTTACGAAACTGTTTACAGGAGTAGATCTGCCGGATCAAAACTTTACCTACGATGGTACGGCTAAGCAACTGACGCTGCAGGGGATACCGCCGGCGGGTGCAGATGTGGTTTTTACCAATAATTCGCGTACCAACGCAGGAAGTCAGACTGTTGAAGTGCAATTGACGGCACCGGGGTATACACCGAAGAGTCTGACGGGACGGTTGACAGTTACCGAAGCTCCATTGTTTGTCTCTGCCGAAGCGAAGAAGAAGGTGTACGGGGAGAATGACCCTGCACTGACGTATGTTGCTACGGGATTTAAAGGTACGGATGATGTATCGATACTGGTCGGTGGATTAAAACGTGCAACAGGCGAGAATGTCGGTCGTTACGGGATTGAAATAGGCGACCTAGCAGCAGGAGGCAACTATAACATCAGTTATACAGGTGCTGATCTGACAATTACTAAAGCTGTTTTGTCGGGGCTGAGCCTGCCGGATAAAGACCTGGTCTACGATGGTACTGTTCAGTCCATCAGGCTAAGTGGTACACTTCCATCTGGAGTAAAGGTGGTCTATGAAAATAATGATAAGGTTAATGCCGGTCGTTATGAAGTGAAAGCGGTTATAGCAGAGACACCAAACTACTTTGGCGAAACCTTTACAGCAACCTTGTTGATCCGTAAGGCTAAACAGACGATCACCTTTATGACACCAGAGGTATTAGGACGTGATGCGGGGAAAGTCGCTCTGGATGTACAGAGTAACAGTGGACTTCCTGTGACATTGACCGGGGATGATCCGATGGTGGCTACAGTATCGGGAACAGAATTACATGTTCACCGTCTGGGTACGGTGCATATCACGGCTACACAATCCGGCAATGAAAACTATGAAGCAGCAAGTCCGGTGACGGTTTCGGTACGTGTGGCCAATGATGCTTCGGCACCGTTGCCTATACGTGTGCATCAGGCATTATCGCCAAACGGCGACGGTATCAACGAGTTCCTGATTATAGAAGGTATCCGTGATTATCCGGACAATAAGGTGACCATCTTTGATAAGAACGGTTCGGTACTGGCAGAGATCGAGGGCTACGATAACAGGGATAAGGTGTTCTTCGGTAGAGATCACCGTGATGGCACGTATTTCTATTATGTCGATGTGAAAGATAATGGCGTATGGAAGCGGGAGAAAGGATATTTTGTGATTAGGCGGTGAAGAAGTTAACGAGTGAACAAGTTATCGAGTGAACAAGTTAGGTTGTAAGGTTATAAAAGTTATGGAGGTTATGACTTCCATAACTGTATAACTCCTTAACTAAATAATCCCGATGAAAAAACAGGATTCCGATAAACTGGAAGACACCAAGCTCGATAACAACATAACTACATAACCTCCATAACTACATAACAATACAACATGATAACAAAAAAAATAATCATAACCCTATTATCCCTACTGCCACTGTGCGGTATGGCACAGCATGGGGTAAGCTATAACCAATTTGGCCAGTTGCGCAACAGTTTCAACTCTTCGCTGAGTACGATGGATCAGGGAGGCAGTTTTGCGGCTTTGGGCCGTAGCCAGTGGACCGGTGTGGATGGTGCGCCCAAATCGGTGTGGGTGTCGGGTCATGGTATGGTGAAGAACCTGGGACTGGCCATAGGAGGGGACTTTAAAAATGCCTCGCTGGGTGTGGTCCGTGAGAATGAAATTACAGCCTATGCGGCCAAGGCCGTGCAACTTGGGGAGAATGAGTACCTGAGCCTATCTATGGGCGGCGGGCTCTTATTCTATCAGGGCAACTACCGTCAGCTGGACGATCAGGATCCGGCTTTCTGGGAGGATGTACGTGGTACGGCAGGCGTACTGAGTGTGAGTACCTCATACTATCAGAAGGATCGATTTTACGTTGGGGTGTCCATGCCACGCTTCTCACTGAAACGGAATACAGACCGCGAGTATGAGTTCCGCGATGTGATCTATGTGACGGGCGGTGTGCTGATCCATCTGGACGATACTTTCAAGCTGCGTCCTTCATTCCTGGTGAGTCATATGCAGGAGATGTCGCCGCGTTATGATATCAATGCGATGGTCTTTATGGGGCCGAAGATCGGTCTGGGTATGGGGGTACAGAACCAGGGTGATCTGTCAGGGCTGATGCAGCTCAATTTTGGCAACTTCGGTATAGGCTACAGTTATCAGTTCAGCGTCAGTGGACATACGCTGAACCAGAAAATATCAACCAATACGCATGAGGTGGGCTTTCGCTATCGCATAGGTGGAATGGGGTTGTTGTAAAAAAAAATAAAGTTCAGCACAATAATTCAAAATACAGCGCGTTCTTATACTAAAGAGCAACGCAAAAGTCTCCTTAAGTTAGGAGATATAAAATAAATGCTTGATTATTATATCCGCAAAGAATAGGCAAAGGGTCTATTTGAAAAAAGAAACTTAGAAACGAAAAAAAAGGATAGCGTAAGAAAGCGAGAAAGGGTTCAGATATTTCTGAACCCTTTTGCTTTTATGATTTAGTCTTAATTCAACAAAAAAAGGCCCACACTCCTGCGGGCCTAGGTTGAAACAAAAATCCTCAGTTTGAGGATTCCTGAATTCCATTAGCGTAAATTATTTTGAAGACACCTTCAGTTTATTGAAGGTTCCTGAATACCTATTGAAATAAACTCGTTATGAAGACTTCCTCAGTTTGAGGATTCCTGAATACTATGGGTATGTCGTTACCACTTTGCTTACTTTCCACCCCTCAGCAGATTGTATCATAGTGATGTAGTCTATACGGGTAAATTTCTCAAACTTCATTGTAGCCTTGCCTATTGCAGTATTGCCTGTCTGGTCCATAATCTCGTAGGTTGTTTTGCAGTCGTATACTAATCCTTTGTTCGCGTTTAGAAATGCAAGATATTGTGACCTACCGGATGTCTGATTATTGGTAGAGTTGGAGTATTCAAAATCCGAAGTATAAAGGTATTTATTGTATTGCGTATTACCTGTAGAGATAGCCTGAAGGTAGGTAAGCGCAATTTCTTTGCTGTCTAACTTCTTGAGTGGGTTGGCTGATTCTGTGGCCGAAGCATTAAATCCGAATGCTAGTGTGAATACAGTTGCGATGGTGGCGATAGTCTTTTTCATCTGAGTAGTTTGTTTTAATTGTCTTTAGTTCTGTTATTATGTTAGACGCTGATTCTTTTCATAAGGTTGCATCTATTATTTGTTTTATTTGTTGATTCAAAAGTAGGGCAGTATAGGCAGATTGGAAATGGCCTTTCGACCAAGTGATTTTATTTTTCGGTGAAATCAGCGATTGTTTCGGTGAAAAAACTGTGCTGGATTGGGAGTTCTAAGAATATACAAGGGTGCAGCACTATGTTGCCATAGGAGAGCTTTCTTACTGAATATTTTTATTTGAGTATTTTTTACTCAATATATTTGGAGATTTCAGATCTTATGTTCATATTTGTTGAGTAAAAAATACTCAAGGTGTAAATTTTAAAAACAGATACCTATGATTCTACTCAATAAACAGCCAGTAATCACAGAGCAGTTTCCGAATGGAGAGACTAAAGTGAAAGATTTTGATCATTTGATTTCAGCGGACAATCTTGTTCAGTTCACTTATCAGGAGGACGGCGACCTCATCAAGTTGCTTTTTGTAAAGAAACGGTTGGACGAAGCGGAGGTAAGATGTCGCCTGGTCATCAATTATATGCCTTATAGTCGTATGGACCGTAAGATAGAAGGTGATCTGTTTACACTCAATTACGTCAGCCAGTTTATCAATAGTCTTGCTTTTGATCAAGTGTACGTGATTGAACCCCATTCGGCGAAAACCATACAGCTCCTTAATAATAGTGAAGCTATATATCCAGCCTTAGACTGGTTGCCCCAAGTGATGGCGGAACTCGGTTTTACTGATCAAGATCGGATTGTTTTTCCCGATAAAGGGGCGGCCGCTCGGTATGAAGGAGCAGGGTATGCAAACTGTTGTGTATTTGATAAGACCCGTAATCCGCAGACAGGGCGTATTGAGAATATGATTCTCAAACAAGGAAATGTTCCTATCGGAGCCAAGTGTATCATTGTGGACGACCTCTGTTCGGCGGGTGGTACTTTTTTAGGTGCTGCGGAGATTCTTAAGGAAATGGGAGCATCTGAAATCTATCTCCTAGTTACACACTGCGAACGAAGAGTATTATCCGGGAAGCTTCTGAATGAAGGTTCACCTCTGGAAAAGATATTTACAAGTACTTCAATGATGAATGAAGTACATCCTAAAATAGAATATATCACTATTAATATCGAAGACTATGTTTAATCCAATCAGTAAAAATCCTATTCTGTGGACAGATGGTTATAAACTATGCCATAAGGACCAATATCCTGCAAAGACAAACTGGGTGTACGAAACATGGACTCCCCGTATGTCGCGTATTCAAGGAATCGGTCATGTGGTTTTTTTCGGACTGCAGGGTGCATTGGCCGAAATGACGAATTCGTTCAAGACGTACTTTTTTGGTCAGCCTGAGGATGTTGTTGTTGAAGAGTATGAAGAGGCTATACGGGAGGTTTTCGCATATACCAATGCAAATTTTGCGCAGACGCATAGTTCATCACATATCCGGGCTTTACACCGATTAGGTTATCTACCTATCAAAATAAAGGCGTTAAAAGAAGGAAGTCTGGTTCCTGTCGGTGTTCCTATGTTTACGATAGAGAATACGCATCCCGACTTCTTTTGGTTAACGGGATATCTGGAAACCCAGCTGTCGGCTTATATCTGGTCACCTATGACAGCAGCGACCATCGCGGATAGCTATAAAAGGGTGTTGATGCACTACGCTGCAATAAGTGGAGATGTAGAGAAAGTGCGTACGCAGGCTGGAGATTTCTCGATGCGAGGTATGGGTTCGCCGGAGACCGCTTACCGTACCGCAGGAGGACATTTGCTTAGTTTTTCGGTGTCTGCGACACTTCCTGTCCGCACTTACCTCAAAGCTTTTTATGAAGCCAGAGCTGATGTCCTGATGTATACACCATCTACTGAACATAGTGTGATGTGTTCCTATGGCGAGCAGGAGATTGAAGCTTTCAGGCACTTGATTACGGAAGTGTATCCAAGCGGTAATATCTCTATCGTATCAGATACCTATGATCTGTGGAATGTCGTGGATAATGTCCTCCCACAATTGAAAGATGTTATTATGGCCAGATCGGGTAAGGTCGTGATCCGTCCGGACAGTGGTGATCCGGTACAGATAATCTGTGGTGACCCAGATGCAGATCGAGAAACTGTACGGAAGGGAATAGTAGAACGTTTATTTGAAATATTTGGCGGCGAGGTGAATGCTAAGGGATACAGGGAACTGGATTCACATATCGGTGTGGTGTATGGCGATTCGATTACGGTGGAACGTGCAGGTAAGATCTGTCAGGGATTGGTGGATAAAGGTTTCGCCTCGACCAATGCGATATTGGGTGTCGGCTCGTACACCTATCAGTATGTAACACGGGATACGTTTGGATTTGCCCTAAAGGGTACTGCCGAAGAGGTAGACGGCCAGTTCAAAGCGATACAGAAGCGTCCTGCGACAGATACGGGCAATTTTAAGAAATCACAGAAGGGGATGGTGGCAGTGGTTTTCAGGGATAACGACTACAGACTGATCGACAACCTTAATCCGGAATCTATACAGGATTTGGAAGAGGATAATCTCCTGAAGGATTTTTATAGGGACGGTGAGTTTGTATTCACCAATAATTTTGAGGAAATAAGAAATAGATTGACAACGGAATCAAATCGTGTATATGGAAAATAATCTGAACAAGCCATTTGTCATCGATGATGAAAATGTTGCACAATATGCGGATAGCATAGCGGAATGGATCGCTGTACAGGTGAAGACCGCAAATCGTAAAGGTGTCTTGCTCGGAATGAGTGGGGGTATTGATTGTAGTGTGGTAGCCTGTCTGTGCCATAGGGCTGTAGTGGATGTGTATTTAGTGATGATGCCGTATGGTAGTGATATGAAAAATACCAGTAGCTATCAACACGCTATGGAGCTTATTGAGAAGTTTGACTTTAAGTACTCGGTCTTCGATATTCAGCCTGCCGCTGATGCCATTGCGGTGGGTGATGAGGCAATGCTGGAAGGCGTGACCGATGCGAATAGAGCCTTGAGTCTCGCTAATATAAGGCCAAGGGTGCGGATGACGTATCTCTATCAATTGGCGCAACTTGGTAGCCGGTTTGTGATCGGCACAGGAAATATGGCTGAGCGTACAGTGGGGTATTTTACCAAATGGGGCGATGGGGCTTCGGATCTGAATCCGTTAGGGATGCTGACCAAACAGGAGGTGTATACCTTGGCAAGATATCTCGGGGTGCCGGATTCGATTGTAGATAAGAAACCTTCAGCTGGCCTATGGGAGGGACAGACGGATGAGGATGAGCTGGGGATGTCTTATGCACAGATCGACGCCTTTATATTGGAAGGAAGTTCTGGCGATACGTCTATCGATGACCTAATCCGTAGTAGAATGGCGATGTCTGCACACAAATTTGCTACGGTTCCTATTTACAACGTTTAATAATATACTTAGCGTATGAAAACAAGATACGAACAGATTGTCGATGCGACACGGATTGCTTCGCGTGGCAGTAAAGAGAATTTAGGTGCAATCATCGCATTGGCAGAGGCGGAAAATAGTAAACCTGCTGTGGAGGATAGCAAGCGCAACTTGCTGCTCGCTATAGATATACAGAATGATTTTATGGAAGATATCGGTAGCTTGGCTGTGCCGGGATCTCGTGGTGATGTGAGAAGGCTAACGAAGTGGATGTACCACAATATGGAGGGCCTCACGCAGGTGATATGCAGTCTGGACTGTCACTCGGTAGAGCAGGTGTTCCATGCAAGTTGGTGGATAGATAAAGAAGGGAACCGTCCCGAGCCATTTACAATGATTACCTTTAAGGATGTGGAGTCGGGACGCTGGAAAGTGGCAAACGGAGAGACGGAGCGTTCGCTGGAATATCTCCGTAACCTGGAGATGGGGAATAAAAAGCAACTCTGTATATGGCCTTACCACTGTTTGGAAGGTACTTTCGGTGCAAAATTAGAAAGTGAGTTTACGAAGATGCTCTATTTTCACGCTACCGCACGCGGCTGTGCTCCACAGATGATTTATAAAGGACAGAATCCATATACCGAGATGTACGGTATTATTAAAGCCGAGTACGATACGGATGGTTATATGAATCAGGCTGTGCTGGACGCGGTAAAAGAGTATGATGCTATATATCTGGCTGGGGAAGCTTCTAGTCACTGCGTATTGGCCTCTCTAGAGCAGATTCTGGAATATTATAAAGATGAAAGGGAGATTACATCGCGTATCACGTTGTTGGAAGATTGTATGTCGCCCATAGCGGGATTTGAAGCCGGTACGATGGAACAGTTTAAGCTACTGCAGGAAAAATATGGGATACAGATCCAAAAATCGACAGATGTGACATTGTAAGAGATAACTATGGAGAAGGAATATAAGTACAGATACCCGCGACCTGCTGTGACAGTGGATTGTGTGTTGTTCGGTTTTGATAAGGGGGAAATTAAAGTGTTGCTAACTAAACGGGGTATCGAACCCTTCATGGGTAAATGGGCCTTTCCAGGTGGTTTCATCCAGGAAATGGAAACTGCGGAAGACTGTGCACGTAGAAAACTGCAGGAAGAGGCTGGTTTGAAGGATATCTTTCTGGAACAGCTGTATACCTTTTCGGAGGTACAACGGGATCCAAGGTATCGCGTCATTAGTATCGCTTATTATGCATTGGTCAAATCTACGGATTATGTGGTGCAGGCGGGTACAGATATCGATGAGGTGCAATGGTTCAGGTTGGATGAAATTAACGAGCTGGCATTTGACCATAAAAAAATACTGGAAGTTGCTGTAGACCGGTTAAAGGGAAAGATTCGGTACGAACCTATTGGCTTCGAATTGCTGTCTGAAGAATTTACCATGCCCGAGCTACATAAGCTTTATGAGACTATTCTGCAACGTAGTATAGATCGGGGCAATTTTAGAAAGAAGATACTTGGTATGGGATTATTGGTCGATCATAGTGCGAAGCAGTTGGACAGAGGGAGTACAGCCGCTAAGATCTACAGTTTTAACAAAGAAAAATATAAAATGCTCAAGGAATCAGGGTTCTATTTTGAAGTGTAGGGAAAAGAAGGGGGATTGTTATTGAAGTAATACGTATTTTTATTAATTGCTAAAATAATTAGTATTTATTGTTTTTGTTCTTTATATTAGTGTTGGTTTTTAGATGTTTATAAACTTAATGCTATGATAGAATACTATGGTTATGAAGAAATCCTATTGGCCTTAGAAGAACCAGTGGAGGGGGAGAAATGTGAAAGCCAATATGACTTACTATGGAAAGGGGTTCTAGAATCAACATTTTGGCATTTCATGAACTTTATGTTTCCTGACAAGACGTTAGAATGGGATGAAAGTTGTGAAGTCGAATTTTTGGATAAGGAATTACAGCAGTTATTACCTGGAGCAAATGGAAGGAAAGGAGTACGTAATGTAGACAAGTTAGCGAAAGTTATCTTGGAAAATGGAATGTATCATTACTTCTTGATACATATCGAGGTACAATCTACAAAAGGAGATGGTGGTCTTGCAAAAAGGGTATTTGAGTATTGGTATAGATTATACGACAAGTACCAGGTTCCAGTGACTACTATAGCAATTCTGGCAGATGGGACAAGGTCGTACCGACCCAATAGCTATGACATAAGTTTTATGGGGACAGAAGCTCGCTTTAAATTCAATTCTTACAAGATTTTAGATCAGGATGAAAGTGAGTTACGGGAGAACCCTAACCCTTTTGCAGTAGTTGTGCTGACGGCGCTGCTAGCATTAAAAAATAGAAAGGCGGATGACGAAGAGCTTTTATCAATCAAACGGGATCTGTATGCACAGATGATAAGAAGAGATATGACAGTGGATTGTATGCGAGGTGTTTATGACTTTCTTGCAAGATATGTACACTTTGATAATCAGGAAAATATGCTTAAATTTGAGAACCAATTAAAAAGAGATTTTGGAGGAGATACAACTATGGGAATTGCAGAATTATTATTAGAGGATGTACGGCAAAAGGCTGTTGAAGAAAAGGTTTTACAAATTGCTTCTAATTTATTGAAAATGGGATTGTCTCTGGCAGTTATTGCTGAAGCGACTGGTTTACATATTGAACATCTGAAGGAGTTGAAGTAATCGCCTCTATCCATTGTTTTACCTTTTAGAAGCTCATTAACCACGATACATCCCCATAAAAATAGAAAAGAGCTTCTATTTCATGATCAACTATACACTCGACTTTACTACAACTGTACAGGTAGGTACTTACCTTCCTTACAGCACTATAATATCCCTAATTCACGAAGGATATCATCCGTGATCTGGACACGGGCTGATTGGAACTTTGTGTTCTTGTCTTCCCTTGCTTTGATTAGCCGGGGAGCAAAAAAGTAACGGTGATAAAGTTTATGAGCATGATACGTATAAAGAGATACAAAACACAAAGGCCGTGAATAGTCACGGCCTCTGTGTTTTTAAGGATACCTACTGTTTAGGTATTATCAGGATTGGACATTTAATGCTTCATTAATCCGTGCAGGTGTTTTATTGTCACTAGGACGAGGTGCATCGTTGTCAAAGATCTTGCCGTCACGACCAATAATAATGTAGCGGGGCACTCCCTGGATATTGAATGCTTTTGCGACCACACTATTCATCCCACCTTTGGACAGTAGGTTTACGCCTTCAATATGATCGTCTGCAATTGCTTTGTGCCATTGTGTTTCTTTGTCATCGATACTGATGTACAGGAATACGACATCTTTGTTGTCTTTGAATTGATCATGTAACTTGGGACTGCCGTTCTTCATTTCGAAGCGGCACGGTGCACACCAGCTAGCCCAAAAGTCCATGTATACGACCTTACCCGCAAAATCGGCTAAGCTTACATCTTTTCCATTGGTGTCTTTTAACGTGAATGGAGGAGGTGTCTTGCCTGCTGCTAGATTCTGCATTTTCTCATAGTTTTCACGCATTTTCTGTCCATCTTCCGGAGTAGCGTATTTAGCCAGATAGTTGTCTAATAGAGCCTTTGTTTGCTCGTCGCCTTTAGTTATTTCGAATAGTACAGTAAGGGTAGCGCTTAACGAAAAACTACGGAGCTTCCCTGTAAGTGCTTTTTCGACAAGGGTATAGCGTTGAGCAAAGCGCTCGTCCATAGGAATATTGGTAAGGTTATCCAGTTGGCCCAAACGGTTCATTTCCTTGAGGTGTAGGTACAGCGGATAGGTTCCTCTCATAAATATGTTGTACGCCTCGTTGTCCAGCCAGTCTGCGTTATATTCAAAAGTCTTGTCAAGATGCCAGAAGCCCTTAGGAACGACCGTAGAAAGTGGTTTTTGGAATCCTTGGCTGTAGAGTACCGGGGCCATAACTTCTGAGTTTAGTTTCTGATACTTGAGGGTGATGGAAGCCTCTTTGTAAAAACCAGGAGTTACCTTTTTCTTATTGGCCTCGAGAATATCTATCGATCGCTGGTCTATACCGCGTCCTAATGCGTAGAATTCTTCAGGCGAAAGCTTGGTAGCATCTGCAGCTCGCTGGGCTTTGATATACTCCGTCATATAGGTATGCAGTACTTTATTGTTCTCTGCGCCATTGCCCCAAAAGGTAGTATTTTGGTCAAAATCGGTTTTTACGGTCAGTTTGTTTCCTTTATCTATAAACAGGAGATGGTTGCCTTTTATAGGAGAGTCTACACCGATCACAATCTGTTTAGGAAATTTTCCGGAGAAATCAAATGTGAAATCTCCCTGCTGGTTTTTGTGTAGAAATTCGGTTTCTCCATCGACGGAAATCCATATCGAATCTATTTTGAGTGGTTTGATATCTACAATGAGCTGTGCATCTTTTGTCTGTGCTATTGTCGTTAGAACGGTTGTTAGGCAGAAAAGTGCCAATATAATCGATTTTTTCATTTTGTAAGTTTTGATTTTTATTTATGGATTCTGTTGCATCTCTGGATTGGCGGCCATGATATACTGTGGAAAGCGGAACGTCAACCGTTCAGGCTTCAGGGTGTAGACCTCTACGACCGCACCGGAATCGTTGTACAGGGTGTGTGTCTGCCCTACGGTATGCTTGTAGATCGGATCTACGGACAAGCGGCGCATATCAAACCAGCGCTCGCCATGGAGTGCAAATTCGCGGATGCGTTCCTGAAAGATAAACTCGGTGAGTGCTACTTGATCGCTTGCAATGTGAGCAGGTACAGGAGCATCTGCCATAGGCATGCGTTTGCTACGGAATGCTGTGAGAACCTGAACGGCGGCGGTAGTATTGCCTAATCTTGACAGGCATTCGGCCTGTAACAGATAGATGTCTGCTAAGCTTATGCCCATTTCGCTATAGGTTTTGCCCTGTCCACGACGCATCCCTAAAGGGTACACTTTGTCAAATTCGCCAAATGGATTGACTGATGAAAAATGGAGACGGGTATCCGTCTGCCCGTACAGTGCCGCAGTCTGCGGTGCCATTACCAACGCGGATACGAAATAGCTGTAGTACGTAGGCGAATAACGTAAGAGCACAATCTCCCGATGTTGTCTCGGTGTGGTACGCAGTGGACCGAAATAGGGATTGATCGGGAAATAGATACCGCCAGGTGCAAATTCTACATTGAGGTCATAGAGATCCGCTCTTCCGGTCTGTGTCAGTTTTGTCAAGGCTGATTCGAGCAGGACAAGGGCCTGATCGAAGGTACCCATGCTGACATAGACTTTAGCTAATAGGGCTTCGGCTGCAGGTTGCGACATCCGGCTTGTGGCTACTGCGACATTGGGCAACAATGGAATGGCCGTCTTGAGATCTTCAATGATGCTCTCATAGGTCGCCTGTACGGTAGCGCGCTCGAAGCTGGTATTGGTGACATTGGCCTCGGTCGCTAAGTAAGCTGCTAGGTCAGTTCCTGCCGTGGAGGCCTGATAAGGCTTACCATAGTAGTTGGCCAATATGAAATTGCACCAGGCTCGTCCAGCCAGGGCTTCGGCCCGTAGGGCCTGCTTCTGTTTTTCACTACCGCCCTGTGAAGCCATTACTTCATTGATGACCTTGTTATAGATGTAGATCTGCTTGACGAGATAGGTGAGCTCTACGGTCTTGTCACTGGATTGGTAGATGTCATCCTTCCATCTAAAGGCATTTTGATGAGGTAGCGATACCGATGGGAAATAGCTGGAGGAAGCGGCTACTTCGTCCGACATGACGATATGCGATACCGATGATATCACTGAAAGCGTGGGATCATTGAGCATGAGGTCATAGTCTGCTGTTTTCTGTGCAATGAGGTAGCCTTTCGGATCGATCTCTAAAAAATCCTTCGAACAGCTTGCTGTAGTCAAGCCTATCAAAATCAGGCTCACAAATGGGACGAGATGTTTTCTTAAATTGTACATGATCTTCCGTGTTATAAGGTTAAATGTGCGCCTATGGTGAATGTTCCCTGATTAATCGGCATCGCGCTGGAATAGCGGTAGCGTGCATCATGAAATTCGGGATCTATTCCGTCTTTGTTTGCCTTCCATAGCATCAGATTGGAAACCTGAAAACGGAAGGAAAGCCCTTCTGCCTTGATGCGCTTTAACCATTCTGTAGGTAAGGCGTAGGATAGGGTAATGTCACGTAGCTTGACGAAGGAGGCATCGGCTATATTCTGATTTCCATAGATATAGTAGTCGATGTAGCGCCTGCTAAGGGATATCCCTGAATTGGCTACAAAGGAAGGGATATCAGTATTCAGTTCGTCGCCTGCTTCTTTCCATCGTTGCGCAAAGTCTGCATGATAGTTGCCTGCCTGCAGGCTTTGGTTAGCGATTAATCCATTGCCCGAATAGGTACGGTTGATATCCTTGAAGAATACATGCCCAAGATGGTATACCATGTTCAGATTTAAAGACCAGGATTTGTACTGAAACATATTGGAAAGTCCTCCGGTCCAAGGAGCCTGGTATACGCCCATGTATAACATGTCTTCGGGTTTGTTGTCGAATTCTAGTTTGGTGATACTGCCATCAGCTTTTTTGATCTGGGGATCGCCTAGGTGATCGAGACCGGCATAGTTGTACGCAAATAGGCCAAATGCGGGATGATTGGCAATATACTCCTGTTCGAGTACTTGTCTTCCTGTAGTAATCGGTGTTACTAGAGCACCCAATTCGGTAATCTTGTTTTTGTTATAAGCCATGGTGAGTATACTGGTCCAAGTGAAGTCCTGCTGTATGATATTTTTACTGCTTAGGCTTAGCTCGATACCTTTGTTGCTTAGATTGCCGACATTGCCATTGATATACTCGACACCTGCCAACGGATTGACAGGAAGTAATCCCAGTAGGTTGGAAGTCCGCTTTTCGTAGAGATCTAATGCGCCGGATAGGCGGTTCTTCAGGAAAGCGAAATCGACCCCTATATTATAGTTTTGGGTGCTCTCCCAGGTGAGGTAAGGATTGCTCAGCGTAGAGATAACGATGGCCTGACCTCCTGGCGCACTGACCGTATAGTAGGGTTTAAAGATATCTTTGGATGACGCAAATCCTGGCTTGGGCGCTATTCCGGTGATGCCGTAAGTAGCCCGTAGGGCCAAGGCGGAGATGGTCTCCTGTAATGGTGCCATCCATGCTTCGCGGTTGATATCCCATTTGACGCCTACACTCCATACGGGTTTGTTCTGTGCAGAGCGACTTACACCAAATAGGTTGCTCTGGTCGTTACGCCAACTGGCATTGAGGGTATACTTGCGATCCAGCGTATACGCTGCGTTGGCGTAGTAGGAAAGAAAGCGGGTACGTGGTACGCTTTCAAACTCCTCAAAATATTCCTGTTCGAGCAGTGAGCCCCGGTCATCTCTTGGTAGTATCGGATTTGCAGGGCCAGTGAGTGCCAAGCTGTGATAGTCTATCTTTGCGGAGGTCTGCAGGTCGATATCGTATCCATATACCAGACTGTGGTTATTGATCGTGCGGAGCTGCTGTGCCTCATGTCCTAATAGTGCCGTGAGCTGATGACGGCCGGATTCGGATTGGTAGTCGTAGGCCAGTTGATTGCGCACGACCCAATTTTCCTGTTGCGCATGATCGATTAGGTACTCGCCACCGCTGTTGGGTAAATGACGGCGTATGGTGCCATCGGACTCCTGCTCCGAAAAATTAGCGGTATTGATGCGCTGCTGATAGCCGGTATGGTCCATATACCGTTGGGAACGCCGATTGCCACGGATGTATCCATAGAAACCTTCGAAACGGAGTCCCTTATATAATTTGGCGTTGAGACCGGCGTGGAAGCGACCAGAAAAATTATTGCGTTTGTGGAATCCGCTCTTGACATCGTCCAGTGGGTTATAGTTGAGATCTAACTCGGTCAGCGATTCGTAATGACCCCGCTGGGCTTCGCTGAGATATCCCAGATAAGGCATGGCAAGGTTCTGACCGCCAACGTCCCTGAATAACTGGTAAGGTATAAAGCGGTTGTCTACAGACTTGCTATTGTCCGCCCCAGTGGTCTGATAGTTCAGATCGGCAATGAGGTAGGCACTGAGACTTTTGTTGAGCACAAAGTCCTGACGGGTGTTCAACTTGAAGGTCTGATCTGTGTTGCCAGGGGTATAGTCCTGTGCGTTGGTAAAAGATAAGGAGTTGTAAAAGTTATGCTTAGGCCCACCACCGGATACCGATAGGTTGTGGTTGGTCAGGACCGCGGGTCTATACCAAAGGGAACCGATCTGTCCAAGGTTGTCCAGGCGTGCGAGACTGTCTAGTTTACGATCGCCTTCTTGTGAGCTGAGCACCCCACGGTCGATGTCGTAGAGGATCTGTCTATCAGGAGCGATACCTACAGCGACGGACGAAGGCTGATAGATGGATGCAGTAGCATAAGGAAAGCTGATAGGATCAAAGGTCTCCCGTGAGGCCTGTATGTACTGGGCACTGTTTAATACGGGGAAATAATCGTACTGTGGCTTGCCCTGTATGTTGACAAAGCCATCGTAGCTTACTTTTGTACGTCCTTCGCTACCTCGTTTGGTGGTGATTACAATGACTCCGTTGGAAGCACGGGCTCCCCAGATTGAACTGGCTGTGGCATCCTTCAGGACGGTGATGTCTGCGACATCCTGTGGGTTGATGGAATTGATATTGGCCATATCCATCGGCATACCATCTACAACGACCAGAGGGTTTTTGTCCGAATTGAGGGTGTTGAGACCGCGTATCAAAAATGGAGTGCGGTCTTCTTCTTGCCCTATAGGGGCATTGTTGATCGCTAATCCTGGAATCAGGCCATCCATACGTTGAAGCACGTTCATACTTGACGAGCGGTCGGCTATCGTAGCCATATCCGGTTTGGAAGCAGAACCTGCACTACGCTCTTTGGATAATGTCTGATACCCAGTGCTCACGTATACTTCTTGTATCGCACTATCATCCGGTTTCAATTTGATAGTGCCGAGGTCGGCTTTGACCTCAAAGGACTGAGGTTCATAACCGAGGTAGCTGACCGTGACAATGCTATGTGTATCGACGTCTTTGAGCTGGAATGCGCCGTCCGCATCAGTGATAGCAGCGGTCTTACGACCGACCATGACTACAGCAAATTCACCTGTTTTCTCATCTGCCTTGGTGTGTTGTACAACGATGCTGACCGTGGCTCCCCGTAGAGCTTTGCCTGATTCGTTAACCACTTTTCCTTTGATATCGATGTCTTTTTGGGACGGTTGCGCCGGAACGTCCGCCTTGCTCTGCCGGGGTTTGATACGTATGGTCTTGCCTTCTATACGGTAATCTAGAGGTTGGGACTTAAATATCATGGAGAGACTCTCTTCTATCGATTTATTCTTTAATTCGACGGTTACACTATTGGCAGTCTTCAACGCATCGCTGTCTACTAAAAAGGCATAGCCGGTTTGCTTTCGGAGATTTTGAAGAACGCTCCCCAAATGGCTGTTTCTGGCAGATAGGGTTACCTGAGAAAAGCCATTGGACAGTGCTGTGAAGCTAAAAAATAAGCTAAAAAATACGGTTAACTTCATAACAAGGACATATTTTAACATATATTTGTTTTGTTAAGATGGTTAGAACTTAAATTACTTCATTTATAAATTTGGTTTATAGCCTTAACATTCGCCGGGAGTGTGGGTAGCACTTCCGGTTTTTGGCTTTTAATAGATTAGTTATTTATCAATAAAAGCCTCCTTTCTTCTTTAGTGGTTTCATCTTTAATAAGTTTGAATCGGTAACCGCTGATATCGGATAATACTTTAAGCACTTCGGATAAGGGGAGGTCTTTCGGTATCTCGCCGTAGAGCTCATTATTCGGGATGGTATGTATGTCGATGTTGAAATTGTACCAACGGCTTAGTTCTAATAGGATGGTCTGTAGGCCGGTATGGTGAAAGACAAATATATTCTCTTTCCAGGCAATAGCATCTTCGGTAGAAGCGGTACTGACTTTCAATTGCCCTGATGAAGATAAGGTCGATTGTTGTCCCGGTTTTAACAGGGCGCTGGATGCCTGTGCCGCTGTATTGATAACACGTACGCTACCTTCTAGCAAGGTGGTCGTAATCAGTGGCTCGTCCGTATAGGCTTTAACATTGAAATGGGTACCCAGTACGGATACTTCCTGTACGCTACTGGCTACTTTAAAGGTGCTGTTAGACTGATGGGCTACTTCAAAGTAAGCTTCTCCGTCAAGCTGTACGCGGCGCTCCTGTCCGTTGAATCTGGCTGGATAGCGCAGTGTAGAGGCCGCGTTAAGCCATACCTTGGTGCCGTCGGATAGGGTAAGTTCGTATCTGCCTCCTTTTGGGGTATGTAGGGTCAAGGTCTGGCTCTCTTCTGGTCTCGATAAGATGGGGCTGCCGTCTTTGTATGTAATGGATTCTCCGTTCATAACGATCCCCGTCTCCTGTTCGCTAAGATCGATCGATTGACCGTTTTCTAAGGTAAGTATGGCTCTATTAGTGCCCGCCGGCAGGTCTGCAATCTCGGTCTGCGCTATCTCATTCTGCTGTTGCGTATCCGGCTGCCGAAGCAGTATGTAGTAGGTGCCTAATGATAGTAACAGTACTGCCGCCGCGGCTGTTGTTATTTTCTGGAAGAGCTGTCTTAGATTTTTATTTTTTGGCTGTTGCTCAAGTTCATTCTGTATTTTATCTGAAGTTTTTCTCCATACGGACGCCTTATCAACGTGCTGATAGTCCTGCATTTTTTGTTGCAGGATATCTTGTTGGTAAGTGCTGTCAAAATGCGCCCGGTTGTCCGCTTTTGACGTCAGCCATTTTTGAAGTTCTTGTTCTTCTATATCACTAATGGTACCCCGTAAATGGGCATTAATAAGATATGAAATGCGTAAGGCGGTTTCTATGGTCTCCATGTGGCAAAAAATATAGTCTTCTTACTTATAGAAACACCAAAGGAGGTACAAACGCTCGAAAGTATTTTGTTTTTTTTGAAAATAATTTAAGATGCATCGATCAAGAAGAGGAAGGCAAGCAAAATAAGGGAAGAAACTCCTTTTTTGAGCAATTGGGTTTTGAGGAGTTCAATTGCCCGCGCCTTGTGGCCACGTACAGTCTTGTCAGATATTCCTAAAATAGCTGCAATCTCGTCCGTTTTCTTGTTGTCGATATAGATCAGTTTGAATACTGCTCTGCATTTTTCAGGAAGTGATTCGATTTCGTCATCCAGTAGACTGAGGACCTCTGTCTCAATAATCTGGTAAAGGATGGTGTCTTCAGAACTTTCCAGTTGGGATAGATATAATTCCTGGGCCGAATTTCTCCGTTTTAAATTACGTAAATGATTTAAGCAGGCATTGCGACAGCTGATGTATAGAAAAGCCTTGATGTTTTGTAAAGTCTTAAATGTGGCACGTTGTTGCCATAACTTGTACATACAGTCGGCGACGATGTCTTCGGCCTGCAGTGCATCCTGTGTAATCGGGGTAGCAAAATAACAAAGGGATCGGTAGTGTATATCAAAGATATGGGCAAAGGATTTTTCATCTCCATTTTTGAAGGATTCGAAAAGATGCTCTTGGTCTTTGAGTGTCACTTGGGTCATTTTAACGTCTGTTTGAAAATAGCGGGGTGAATATACATATTAATTTTAAAATGGAGTTTTTATTGTGCTTTTAGGGGGAATAAGATGAGGGGTATGACAATTTGCCCTAAGGTGTATCAAGGTGCATTCGTCTAATGACTGGCTTTAAGCCTTGAATGTATATATGCTTGAAACTGAAATTTGAAAAGACCTATAGTTTCTTTTTTCTATTCTATAAGTTTTTTTGCAGGGAAATCCGGTCACCCAAGATCAGGAATGTATAATAATTTGTTGCAATATTGTTGCATTTGATTTTATTGTTTTTACATTTGCAATATTGTTGCATTTGAAGAAAAGAAGATCAAATACTTTATTTATACAACTATGCCAAATTACCACCTTTACCGAATACGGCCCTTCATTGGACTGTGTTATTTATTAATCCTATTGTTCTTTTCGTTTCGGGGAAACGCACAGGATCGGCACACCATACAAGGGCTTGTAACAGAAATGGTCAACGGACAGTCCAGGCCTGTCCGTTCGGCTTCTATCGTACTACAACCTTATGGATTTACAACGGTCAGTGATGCCAATGGTGCATTTTCATTTACTGCTGTACCAAATGGTGCAATACGGATGCAGATTTCATACGTAGGAAAAGTCACTGTCGATACCGTATTGCAGGTGCCACTTCGTTCAAAATTGGATATTTTACTTTCTGATCTTTCGTTTCGCTTACGCGAAGTGGACGTGCTGGCTCGATCCGCGGGTCAGGCTAAAGGATCTACATCGTATATCGGTCAGAATGCGATAGCGCATCTACAAGCCAATAGCCTGGCGGATATGATGTCTTTACTACCGGGAGGGCTTACGGCAAATCCCGATCTGACGGGTGCGAAACAGTTTAATATCCGATCGGTAGCAGACGGTGGCAGTGATGCAAATGCATTCGGGACGTCCATTATTATCAACGGATCTCCCTTGTCAAACAACGCAAACCTACAATCGTTATCACCAGTGATGACGGGTGGAGCTGCAGGCCTAGGAGGGGGAGGTATCCCCAGAGGCGGAATCGATACACGCAATATCCCGATGTATAACGTAGAATCAGTCGAGGTGATTCGCGGAATACCCGGAGCACGGTATGGGGATATCGCCTCGGGTGCTGTTATCGTAAACCAAAAGGCTGGGCGCCAACCGCTACTGGTCGAAGCCAATACCAACCCGAATGTGTACAGTATAAATGCCTCAAAAGGGATGTTGCTAGGGCAGGACCAGGGAGCGTTGAATATCGGAAGTACCTATGCCTACAATGTCAGTGATCCGGTGCAGTCCTATAGGTATTACCAACGCGCCTCTCTAGATGCTTTGTATAGCAATAGTTATCTCGCTAATCGTCTGTCGAACACGTTAGGGCTTACTTTGCATCTCGGTCGGGATAGCCGTAGACTCAATCCCGACGATGAAATCACCAGAATTCGATCGTCGGCTCAGGAGAAAGGTATCTCTATTAATACCCGAGGAAACTACAGAACGGAGAAAGACTGGTTGAGAAGCCTGGATTATGCAGCGAGACTGTCCTACACGCACAAGAGCGGGGACTATCAGGAACAGTATACTGCAGCTACCGCTGCTTATAGTATGACCTATCTGGACGGCACTATACTGAGCAATCAGCCTGGTCTTCGGCTTTATGATGCCAACGGTATCGAGATTACACGGATACCTGATGGCGAGGAAGATAAGTACGCTGTCTATCTGCCTAGTACTTATCTGGGCAAGCATCATATCGATGGGAAGGAACTCAATCTATTTTTAAATGCGGGAGCACAATTTTTCAATCGACTGGGCGCTACCGAGCATAGCTGGAATATCGGGGCTGATTACCGTTTGGATGCAAATAACGGGAGGGGTAAAAGTTTCGCCGATAGCCTTCCGCCATACCGCAACCTGCAGTATGTAAATTCGGCTTACCGCAACAGAAGCTACTTGGATGTTCCGGCTTTACATCAATTGGGACTTTATATAGAAGATAATATGGTTGCTCAGTTCAAGGGACATAACGTAAGTATAGCAGCAGGGCTACGTTACGATTATTTCGGACAAGGAAGGTCGGTATGGGCTCCGCGTATAAATGCTAGTATGGAAGTGCTTCCTGATTTATTGACTTTACGGGCTGGATACGGCGTGCTGGCCAAGGCGCCTAGCTTACTGTATCAGTATCCTGAGAATGCTTACTTCGACTATGTTAATGTTAACGAGATGGCCAGTGGCAGGGAGGATGCCGTATTTATGACGACAACGCGCGTGTTTGAAACCCAGAATCGGGAACTAAAGATTGAAACAAATGTCAAACGTGAGCTTGGGCTGGATTTTAAACTGGGCAAATCCAAACTGAATATCACGGGGTTTAAGGAAAACAGAGATAACGGCTATGGGATAGGTAATACGATCCAATCTTTCAGGCCGGTACAGTTTGTACAGTATGAACGAGTCAATAGTACTTCCTCTGCATTCAAGGAGATTTCTTCGGATGCTGTATTGGCGAAATTTAATAGGCCTCATAACAACAATCGGTTGGATAAAGCGGGAGTGGAATTTCAATTAGATCTGGCCCGTATCAACAGTATACGTACGCAGTTTGGACTGTACGGAGCTTATATCCGCCAGAAGGCCTATTCGGCTGATTATTTTTATTACGACGGACAGAGTGGAGCTGGAGCCAATAGCCGTACGCACATCGGACTGTATGAGCCGGAAATGACACAGGTGTATGACCGCTCTTTGGTCTCGACATTGAAAATGGTACATAATATCCCTAAGATAGGACTGGTGGTTACGCTTACGACGGATATCATCTGGAATGAATCCGACTGGACAGTGTACGGGAATGATTCTATTCCAGTTAAGTATATCAATAAGAATGATGGACAGGTTCATGATTTCAATCCCGAAAACCGCGAAAAACCAGAGTTCAAAGCTTTATTACGTCCTGTAGCCCGTACTATGGAAACGGTGGAAAGTTACCCACCAATGGTGAATTTTAATATCAATCTGACAAAGGAAATAAAGGATTTTATGCGGGTGTCATTCTTCGCCAATAATATGTTTCGCTACCATCAGGTGGTGCGTTCCGATAGGGTTCGTTCTGACTATCACCGTAGAAACATACCGTTCTTTTTTGGATTTAAAATGGGTGTCTATTTATAATGATTTATACAACAATGAAAACACTATATATGCTATTAAAAACAGGTGTTCTATTGTCTGCTGTGACGGTGCTATCCTGTGCAAAGATTAATACAGCCCTAGAGACAGATGATATCAAGTACATCCAGCTGGAGCTGGAGGCTCTCCCCATGCTGGCAGATATTAAATCTACGGCTGGTCTAAAGGTGGTATTGGAAAACTATACCGAAAAATACCGTATCGAACGTGAACTGAATGAAGGAACGACGAAAATTGATAGTATCATACCTGGGCGTTATAGTATCACGATATCGGGAGAGCTGGATAACGGTGGAGAGCGCTTCTTTTTGAACGGAAGTTTACCCAACTATATGTTGCTGCCTGGCAACGAAAAGGTACAGGTACATGTTGATGGCGCAAAGGTGGGACCGCTTGCTTTTACGGAAATTTTCTATGCGGGAACTTCTCCGTTTTACTTCAGGAACCAATTTTATGAGATTACGAACAACTCGGACGAACTGGTCTATCTGGATGGCTTGTATTTTGCCAATTTGCATCCTACGATCGCTACAACGACGCTACCGGTTTGGCCGGCAGAAGATCAAGGTGCGTATGCCTATGCACAGCGGATATGGAAGATTCCTGGATCTGGTCGGGACTATCCGATAAAACCCGGTGAGGCGGTAACTATCGCACAGTTTGCGGCCAACCACAAACTACCTCAATACAATCCAGACTCACCGATAGACTGTTCAAAGTCTGAGTTTGAATTTAATATGAACAACCCCAATTTTCCGGATCAGCCGGCAATCGATATGCAGCATGTATTTTATGATGGGCGAGCAGCCAAGGGTTCCGTACCCCAATACCTGACCTCTGTGTTTGGAGCGGCTTACATCATATTTCGTGTACCTGAAGATGAAACTTATGACCCAGTAGAAAATGCCAGTTTACAGACAAGGGATCTAGGTACGACTTCTGCCACGCGCTATGCTAAAGTGCCGCTGAAATACGTGGTGGACGCCGTTGAAGCTGGGCATAACGAGAGTATGATCAGTGCTAAACGGGTGCCGTCAGTGATAGACGCAGGAATGACTTGGGTAGGCGCTACGTATAATTCGCTAGGTGTAAGGCGTAAGGTAGCTGGCAGACGTGCAGATGGCAGTCCCATTTTTATGGATACGAATAATAGTACTGTTGACTTTGAAAGACAGGTAGTACTTCAGTTCCGTCATTACGGACAAGGAATACCGGCATGGTCTAACGCAAATTAATCTACCTACTACTATGTATAATATGAACATTTTTAAAGAGATCATTACTTGCGGTGTAGCAGGGCTTGTATTAGTAGCAGGGCTTGTATTAACGGTATCGTCCTTGTCGGCGCAGGAGATCGTACCGAAAAAAAATGTCTTTACGTTGGAGATGGGGGATTCGCTCGGGAGCTGGCGTAATAGCAGGAATGCCGCTGGTCTGAGCTGGGATAAGCCGATGGCCTTTTCCAGGATTCAGATGGACTATGCCTTGGAAGATGGAAACTTTAAACGTCCAGAAGCGCCGGCGCGTAGCAATAGCCAAGGGGTATATGCAATCGGAAATACCCATATCAAGGATTCTTATATCCAAGGATTTCTGTCTTATAACAGGCATAAGCGGGAGGATGCCTCTTTCAATGCCTCGCTGATCGACCCAACACGGGATATGCCTTATCGGGTGTTGGATAGCAATGCCAGTGATTGGATTAACCAACATTATAAAATGGGATTTGATTGGACAAGCCGTGTATTTCGTGACCGCTGGTCTGTGGGGGTAGTGATGAATTATGAGGCTTCAAGTGGAGCTAAACAACGGGACATCCGAGCAAACATCAGTTCGTATGCACTAGAGATATCCCCGGGGGTGGTCTACGCACTAACTTCGAAACAACGTATAGGTGCACACATTTCCTATAGAAATAGAAAAGAGGAGTCGGAAAATAGTAACGTCAATGTGTATGTGGATCAGGGCTACTATTTACATTATGGTCTAGGTCACGCTGTCCCGTATGTGGGTAGTGGTACCAATCTCAATTATAAGGGGGATACCTGGGGAGCTGGTCTACAGTATGAGGTAGAGGGGGATTGGGATCTATTCGTATCCTCCGCTTATGGTATAGGTGCAGAACGTGTCACCATGGGACTTTTGGAAACCCGAAGTGAGGGACTACTATTAAGGAAGGATATTTCGACGGAAGTTAGGGCCAAACGAATTACGGGGCAGCATGTGCATCGGATTACACTTGCTCATCGTTGGAATCGTACCGTCGGAACGGAATTCTGGAATGAATTTGTCTCCGGACTGGAAAGCGAAGGTTATGTAAACCGGTATCGGGCCAATCGTAGCCGCTATGGAGGGCAACAATGGAAGGCGAGCTATCTGTGGATGGATGGGACAGCTTGGGGATACCGATGGAAGATTGATGCTACTGTGGCTTATGAAAAAGAGAATGACCGCTATATCTTGCCGGAGTCAAGGATGAATATAGCGCATGTTGACTACGGAATTGGTCTTTCGAGAGCCTTTAGTTGGAGTGGATCTGTATGTGCTATCGGAGCTAAAGTCTGGAGGAAGCAAAATCTGACAGCGGACTACAGCTATGGGGGTAATAGACCTGATGAATGGCCGGTGACAGAACTGATGCAGGGTGATCTACGCTATCTAGGGGCCAGCTACTGGCGTGTAGATGTGCCGCTGACCTACACCTTTGCGCTACCAAAGGGCAACCAACAGGAACTGTATATCCGCGGAAATCTGTTTTGGATTGACCCCGCCGGAGCTGGGGTTACGAACAGAAAAGGTGGTGAGTTGGCCTTAGGAATGACATTTTAAGAACTAAACCGATCCGCCGCTTGGCAAATCATTTAATAATTATAGATATGTACAAAATACTTTTAATAGCATACTTTGGTTTACTATTGTTGGCGGGTTGTCGAGCAGTAAAGCCTGTTCAACTGAAAAATGAAATAATAGAACCCTCCATCGTACGGTTGAGGGATTCTATATTGCAGCAGGGGTTGGATGGGGAAGCCCTGTATACGTTGATGGGGGATATCAAACCCTTGAGCAGTGTAGTGGCTTTCTCCTTGCCTATAGGAAATGCAGATAGCAGTATGCGGCTGGATGAAGCGGTGCTACCGATCGATTCTTTGCGTTATCTGGCGCGTGTTAACCAAATACAGCAGGCAGTAGCGCTAATCGACCTACCGGATCTTAAGTTCGTTCTTGTGCCTTATCGAAGTGCATATTCAAAGAACAGGATACTACAGTTGAGTGTGATCCGAGTCTCCAGATTGGACAGTCTGTTAGAGGCTAAGTCACAGTTTTTTGGACAATATGGTTTTGTGCCGGGGACAGATCCTACAGTACTGCTCACAGTAAATGAGTATGAAAAGAAGTATGAGCGACTACGGGGTTATGGGTATCTTTTCGGTTATCCGGATTATGCGGTAGATTTCTTCGTTCTTGCCTTCCAGCAGTCTGACGCTACAGGAAAGCATGTAAACCGTAAGTTTTTTCATATACCGACTTTTGAAAAAGAGGAAGGTAATTTTGTGTATGCATACCCAATGGACTATACTCCCGGTCCGCAGGACTCTGCCTTATACCGCAGGTCTGAAACCGTATTGAAGGAATATAAACTACTGCGTAGCCGTTACATAAAGAGTGATAGTACGCTGAGTGCATATGAACTATTACGAGACATAGCGCAGAGCGAACGGTAGATGAAGCTATTCATAAAGGGAAGGTCTGGGAAAAAACTGGGCGTGAGTGCGGGTATAGCACTCACGGTCTCCAATATGGTTGGAACGGGGGCATTTACAAGTCTGGGCTATCAGCTGTATGACGGTAGCTCGGTGTGGTCTGTGGCTCTACTATGGATCTTAGGCGGGGGGACCGCTTTTTGTGGTGCTGTAGCGTATTATAACTTAATACTACGCTATCCTGGCTCTGGTGGTGAGACGCATTTTGTAACGCAAATGTACGGTAGGTCTTGGGGACATGCTGTCGCTTTACTGTCGATTGTCTTCGGCTTTATGGCTCCAATAGCATTGTCAGCCATTGCTTTTGCCAGTTATATGCGTACGCTAATACCTTGGGATCTAAAAATACTGGCCAGTCTAGCTATCGTGCTGGTCAGTCTAGTACACCTGTTGAGCCTAACGGTGCGCGGGGTTTTTCAGACGGGACTGGCGGTAGTTAAAATAGGAATGATCCTACTTTTTATCATAGGGGGACTGCTGCATATTGGTGATCCGAATACACTGAACTGGACTATGCAAAGTGAACAGCTCAGTCCTATCTTTACAGCGCCTTTTTTGGGAGCATTAATGTTTGTACATTATGCTTATTCAGGGTGGAACACAAGTGTCTATGTATTTGATCAATTGGAAAACAAGCGTACGGTTTACTTTTCTTTATTTCTTTCCGTAGTATTAGTTACTGTATTGTATGTGCTGTTGAATTTGGTATTTATGTGCAGTGTAGATGTAGACTTGTTGAGAGGAGTGACGGAAGTAGGACAGGTCGTAGGTAATGCGGTATTTGGCCCTGTATACGGCGGTGTCGTGGTGTCTATCATTGGTCTGCTACTGATCGGAAATGTAAGTGCGATGATCTGGGCGGGGGCGCAGGTGTCTTTAAGATATAAAGAACTTTTATGGAGCGGAGATACTTCTGAACGGAAGAATAGTTTACATCTATTAATCATTGCGGTAGGAAGTATCTTGTTTGTCTTGAAGTATGACTTTGAAGCGCTTTTATTGATTACTTCCTGTATACTGTCGCTTGTCTCCGTAGCTGTAGTCTTAGGCCTATTTTGGATTCCTCTAATACAGCGGAAACCGAATAATTTGACTCTCAGCACTAAGATATGTGTGATCTGCTATGCGGTAATGATGTTATCTTCCAGTATCTATGTTTTGCTTATTTCTAAGGAGTAAGGAGGTCGTTCGTCATTGCGAACGTAGTGAAGCAATCTCATTGTTAATAGAGGATTATCTATGATGAGCCCTTCGGGGTTGCTTCGCTTTATGTTATTCCGTTTGCAAAGACGACATCGTTTACAAACCGAGCTTCTGCAGGAAAAAGTACGTATTGTAAACCGCACGGTGCGAATATAAGACAGAAGCGATCGGTATGTGGTGTTTTTCGTAGATTGTCTGGTAGGATTCATTCGATAATAATGAAGTTTTCGGGTAGAGGCTCATTCCACAACAATCATGGTATAGTTGTTGGGACAATAAATTTTAGCCATCCGTATTAATTCGTTATTTTAGGATGGGCGTAATCTTTCGATTTTCAACTTAAAAACTACAACATATGATCCCTGCTGAGAAAGCCAGAGAATTTATAAACAAACATGATAGGATTGCTATTCCTAAGGAAGATTTTGAACGTTTTTCTGAACCTTATAGAATACTGGGGCTATATATAAGCAACCAGTTGTCTGAATATTATGACTACAGTGCCAATTTCCGTATTTATCAGGAGCAGTTTGGTACGGATCCGAAAACCAATCCCTGGAATACAAAGGAGGGAGGGGAGCTTGCAAACTTATTGTTCGGCGCTAAGATGGGACCTTACATCGTCCGGATATGGGACTTGATGGATAGCCTGCCTTTTCAGGATAGGTATAGCCGGAGACCGTTTCGGATAGATCCGTCAAGGGCGTATTCCAAAACGAAGCTGGGGAGGTTAAATTCGCTGTATTACGGTGGTTACACTTCTTTTAATACGATGGATCCGCTGGATCAGATGCAATACGATGTGTATCAGAATGTGCAGGATATCGGTCTGTATTATGCCTTATTATTGATGGATGAACCGCAGAAATATTACCCTCTGCTGGAGGAGATATTTTTAGGGGAGCATGAGATCGGAGGGGTATCGGCAGAGCTGATAAGGGCCTTGCTCCTGACGGAGGACGACGCTAACCATTTGTTGGTAGAGAAGTTGCTATTGGCGGCACAGCAACAGGAGGGATTGCGGCAGACCATACTGGAAACGCTGGATTTTACTTCGGTTAAAGCGCTGAAGCGTTTTATACGCCTGATTCTGGAGCATAATCTGGTGCGTTTTTCGTCGGTGGTACGAGCGGTGGATACTTGGTTCGGATTTGGGTGGGACGCTCCAAAGACAGCTACGATAAAGCGGACGCTGGAGTTGGCACTACAGTTTTTGGATCAGCCGGAGTTGGTCGAAGGGGCGTTGCATAGCAAGGATAATCTGGAATTGTACGTTGCGCTGTGGTCGAAAGCAATAGTCGATGTAGATGAAGCTAATACGCTTGTTGTTCGTGTTGTTACGGATGAAAAGAGTGCTTTGGAATCCAAGTTGGTTGCGCTGTTTTTTATGCGGGAGACCGCAAGGACGAATTCGGATTTAATAGATTATGCCGAAGCACATGTGGGTGAGGATATTGAGCTGGACTACTGGCTATTGGTCAATCTATTTCAGCACGATATGTCGGACGCGCTGATGGCGAAATATGTCGCAACAGCAGCCAAGTTGCCTTCAGCCGGAAAGAGCTATACAGAGAGGGCGTTCTCGTGGAAGAGCTATACGATAAAACCAGAATATATCTATGACGGCTTGTTTGACTATCTGCAGCCGCATCAATTCGTACTATTGGCGAATGACCTGGCCGCAGTTCCGTCCAGTTCGCGTGAAAATCTAATGCGAAAGTTATTCCCAGATCACTATACCTACAGTTGGTCGTTCAAGAATAATGGGGAGAAGGTCAGTCAGATGGATCTCCAGGAGGATGATTGGCAGCGCAAGGTGATCCGGCAGGCGATAGTGGATCGGAATACTTCTGTCTCGTTTACGGGGATTAATCTCATGCGGTCGGTATCCATTCTTGCGGAAGACGTTGCCTTATTGGAAAATTTGCTGACACGCAAAGGAAAGGATCTGCGGAAGGCTTCAATGGAGCTTTTGTTACAGCAACCAACGGATACCTTGAAAGATGTGTTGTCACGTTTGTTAGTTTCGTCGAGTGTAGATCAGCGTCTGGGCGGGCTTGAAATGTTGACGATGTTACAGGATGAGGCAGAATGGGATACCTTTATTCAGGAACAGAAGGACTTATATGCAACACGTAAAGTCGGAAAGAACGAATCTATTTTATTGGCCAAACTGGACAATACCGCTCAGGGAGCAGCGTTTACATTGGCGAATGGTTTTGGTGCGATAGACTATAGTGGACTGACGGATTTCAGATTGCCTAAACTTCAGTTTGAACAACCTAAAAAGAAGTTACTTAGCTTCAAGAAATCTGATTTTCTTTTCCCGGATCTGATCGATGTCAAAAAAACTGTCAAAGGGATCAATAAGCTCTATGCGCTATTCGATGAAAATAGGAAGACAGAGTATACATACGAAGGGTATCAGGGATCTCAGGAAACTGTAATGCTGATGAACTCGATAACCCATCTAAAACGTTTGGAAGATAACAGTGATCCGATGCTGCGACTGGACAATCTGCCTTTGGCTGATCTTTGGAAATCCTGGTATAAGGAAGCCGGGCTCAATGATTTTGAACTCTATGCTGTAATATGGTATATCAGAGGGGCATACAATAGGCAAGAGACTAAAGCGGAACTAAAAGCATTTCACTTGCAATACATTCCTGAATTTGAAGGGCTTAATTATGATAAGGTCAACTATTTCTATTATAGTGATTCGAACAAGATAATAACGATATTGACGCATCTGTTGGATGCGTATGCGGATAAGCCGACATGGGCGGCGTATAAGTTGGATGTTCTAGAGGATAGCATGGGACGCTTTCCAGAGGAGCTGAAAAGTATGACCTTTAATAATGTCGAATATTATTATAACCAGCAGCAGCTGTGGACTGATCTGATAGGAGCTATGTTCTATCCGATCATGGACGATGATTACGCGTACTATGATGAAAAGCAATTGTTGCGCCTGTATCAATTGCGGTTATATATCACCGGTCAGCAGCTGGCACAGGGACAGCCTATCGAAAAGATACAGGATGTGGTGCCTTTCTTAAAGAAGGTATTTGATACTTCTAATAACCTAAAAGTGGAGATTCCGGGTTTTGAACTGCTGTTCAAAGCGTATAGTCTGCAGTTACTAAATAACGATGATCTGCTATTTCTATCTCTTTTGAATAAGGATTTGTTTTTCCTGTTGGATGGGGGACAGAATTATCATACGCAACGCCTCAAGCATTATACCATGCCGGAAATCAATGGTCTGCTGAAGAAAAATATGCTGACGGTCGAACTGGAACGGGGCGATATGCCGACAGAAGCTTCGCCTTATATGGCTAAGATTCAGCAAGTGGAAGGAACCAGCTATTTTTTTGAGGTACTGCAACGTATAGGAAAAGAGAATTTTGATAGAGGGTATAGCTACGGTAGGGATACGGATAGAAAGTATACTTTTAGCCATATCCTAAAAAAATGCCGTCCTGCAGAAGAGGAGCTTTTTGAAGAATTTGCCAAGCAGCTTAAAGCCAGTAAACTGGAGAAGAAGCGGCTTGTAGAGGTATCCTGCTACGCTACGCAATGGGCGGACTGGTTGGGGGACTATATGCAGATACCAAGTCTGGAAGAGGCTGTATGGTGGTTCCTGGCGCATACGACGGACTATATGGATGCAGAAAAGGAAACTATTCTGTCGCGCTATTCGAATGTGCCTCGTAATGACTTCCAAAAAGGAGCGATCGATATCGATTGGTTCAAACGGGTGTATGGCAATCTGGGCAAGGCCAATTGGAAATTGCTGCACGAATCGGCCAAGTACCTGTCGGATGGTATGGGCTACCGTCGGGTGAAAACGTATTCGTCGGTACTATTGGGGGAAACCAAGATTACGGAGACCTTGAAAAAGATCAATGAAAAGCGTGATAAGGACTATGTCATGGCATTGGGACTGATCCCTATATCCAAAGCTAACCCGGAGGCAGATCTGCTGAAAAGGTATAATATATTGCAGACTTTCCTCAAGGAAAGCAAGCAGTTTGGCGCGCAACGGCAGGAGAGTGAAAAGAATGCCGTAGAGATTGGAATGGATAACCTGGCTCGGAATGCGGGATTTGACGATAGCGTCCGTTTTGTATGGGCGATGGAAGGCAAGGCCACACAGCAGATCATGCAGGAGTCGGTGGTCGAGGTGGACGATGTGCGGGTGGAGCTGATCGTGGATGAGGAAGGTAAGGCGGAACTGCTGGTGAGCAGAAAGGATAAAGCGCTGAAGAGTATTCCGGATAAATATAAGAAGAACAAGCTGGTCGAAGCACTGAAAGATGGAAAGACGTATCTGACGAAACAGTTTTCGAGAACTAAGCTGGCTCTGGAAAATTCAATGCTACGCAGGGACAGGTACTCGGTCGCTGAATTGAGGCAGATTATGGAACACCCGATCGTGAGGGCGATGCTGAGCAAGTTGGTACTCTATATGCCTACAACACAAAAGGCGGGCTTCTGGTCGGAGTCTGGTCTGATGGATACCGATGGCAAGGGCATAGCGGTGACGGATACGGACGAACTGGTGATTGCGCACCCTTATGATTTATTCCATTCGGTACAATGGGATCTTTTCCAGCGCTATCTCTTTGTTAACGAGATGAAGCAGCCTTTCAAGCAGGTCTTCCGGGAACTGTATGTACCTACGGCAGATGAAATGGAGCAACGCACGCGATCGACCCGCTATCAGGGACATCAGATACAGCCACAGAAGACGGTAGCGCTATTGCGCGGACGTGGATGGACGGTAAGCTACGAAGAGGGATTGCAGAAGGTGTTTCATAAAGAAGGTTATCTGGTAACGATGTTTGCTATGGCGGACTGGTTTACACCATCGGATGTGGAAGCTCCGACACTGGAACTGATTTGTTTCTACTCGCTAAAAGACCGGTCTTTATTGCCGTTTGATGCTATTGATCCGGTCATCTTTTCGGAGGTAATGCGGGATATGGATCTGGTAGTGTCTGTAGCGCATGTGGGCGAGGTGGATCCAGAGGCTAGTCACAGCAGTATGGAGATGCGGGCGGCACTGGCACGCGAAAGTGCGCAGCTATTTGGCCTGGATAATATTGAGGTTAAAGATCGTCATATTC
Organism: Sphingobacterium tabacisoli; assembly: GCF_017908035.1. Taxonomy (GTDB): domain Bacteria; phylum Bacteroidota; class Bacteroidia; order Sphingobacteriales; family Sphingobacteriaceae; genus Sphingobacterium; species Sphingobacterium tabacisoli. Next base: position 517,320 of record NZ_JAEQMU010000001.1, read on the forward strand.
TGGTGCGTGGGGAACTGGCGGAGTACAGTATACACTTAGGCAGTGGTATGGTGAGCAAAGGAGGAAGACAGCTCTCGATTATACCGGTGCAGAGTCAGCATAGGGGAAGGGTGTTCTTACCGTTTGTAGATGATGATCCGAAATCGGCTGAGATAATAAGTAAGATGCGCTACCTGGCTCAGGATAATAAGATTAAGGATCCAACTATTCTGGAACAGATTAATGCTTAACTGATGGAGCTGACTTTACAATTGAAGCGACTGGGCAAGAAGAGGGTGATCAACGTCCCTTATCAGCTGGAAGTGGTGCCCGCTACCTTGAAAGAGCTGATAACGGAATGTGTAAAGAATGAAGTACAACGGTACAATCAAAAGAGGGAGGAGATACCACTGGTCTCCTTCCTTAATCCACAACAGATAGGAGAACAGGCGGAAGGGGGAAAGATTGCATTTGGTGATATTGATAACCTGGAAGAGGTAGCTATAGAGAAGGCCTTGGATACGGCGATGCAGGCTTTTGAAGATGGCCTGTATGTAGTTTTTGTGGATGGTATGGAGCTTAAATCGCTGGATGCTCCAATGCAGCTTCAGGATAAGAGCGAGGTCGCTTTTATACGGCTGACGTTTCTAGTGGGGATGAGGTATTGAGTTATCGGATGATGGAGGTTATGAAGTTATCAGGTTATCGAGTTAACAAGTGTATTGTTTCTACGTCATTGCGAACATGGCGAAGCAGTCTGTGAGGGAGGACATGGTGAAGGTATTGAGTTATCAGGTTAACAAGTTATCGAGTTAACAAGTGTATTGTTTCTACGTCATTGCGAACATGGTGAAGCAATCTGTGAGGGAGGACATGGTGACGGTATCGAGTTATCAGGTTAACAAGTTATCGAGTTAACAAGTGTATTGTTTCTACGTCATTGCGAGAGGAGAAGGTGCCTGTCCCGCCTGTCCCGAAAATCGGGAACTTATTTCGGGAAAGCAGTCTGTGAGGGAGGACATGGTGACGGTATTGAGTTATCGAGTTAACAAGTGCATTGTTTCTACGTCATTGCGAACGTAGTGAAGCAATCTATGAAAGAGGAGGTGGTGAAGGTATCGAGTTATTCCCGATGAAAAATCGGGACTTCGTTTCACTACGCAGGTTAACAAACGAAATAAAGAAAAAGCCCCGATTATCGGGGCTTTAACGATTAAACTATAGTAAAAATTAGTAAACGCTTATGGATATGTGGATACGACTTTGCTGACTTTCCATCCGTCAGTAGATTGTACCATAGTAATATAGTCGACACGGGTGAAGTTTTCGAATTTCATGGATACTTTGGCTACGGAGGTTTTGCCTGCTTGGTCTAATATCTCATAGTCGGTGGAGCAATTGTATTTGATACCTTTGTTTGCTTTTAAGAAACCTAAATAGGCTGCTCTATCGTACGTGTCGTTGCTTGCTGAATTGAGGTACTCAAAATCTGCTGTGAATAGGTGCTTATTGAAGTCCGTATTGCCCGAAGTGATAGCCTCTGCATAAGTAAGGACTATTTTGTTAGCGGTTACGTTTTTTAGTGGGTTGACTGTTTCTCGCGCTGAGGCGTTAAATCCAGATGCGAATGCAAATAAGCTGGCTGTGATGATGGCGATGAGTTTGTACATGGTTGCTTTTTTTTGTTATGTCTTTTGTCTATTAATCTATTTCCTTTGTTGATAGGACGCTGGATGTTTTTAAATGGTTGCGTCTGCTATCGTTTTTTATTTCTTATTTGTTGACTCAAAAGTAGGAGAGAATGTGGAGGAGGGAAATGGACTTTCGACCAAAGGATTTTATTTTTCGGTGAAAAGCGGAAATGATTAGGTGAAAATTCCCGGTAAGGGCTGTAAAAAGCAAAGGAGCCTTTATGGGGCTCCTTCACGTTGGTATATTCTTTAGGTAGTTATTGTAGTAGGCCTAGTAGTTCTTCCCTTAATTTTGGATCGGATGGACGGTTGGCATTCGGTGATACGACATTTCCTTCGGGATCTAACAGTATAAATCTTGGAATGGCATTGATGTTATAAAGCTGTACAAAGTCAGTGTCAAAGGCTTTGTCGGATATAACCTGTACACCTCCCAACTGTTTTTCTGCTACGTAATCTTTCCATTTTTGCTTGTCTTTTTGGTCATCAAGGGATAAGCTGACAAAAGTGATATTCTTGCCGTGTAGCTCTTTTTCTAATTTGATCAGATGTGGGATTTCCATTTTACATGGACCGCACCAGGTTGCCCACACATCGATATACACATACTTGCCACGTAAATCGCTCAGCTTGCTCTGTCCACCCTCAATGTTTTCGAAGTTGAAGTCGGGCGATGGTTTACCTTTACGGACTGCCATCCGCTTATTGTATATCGCTTCCATTTTTGGGTGGTACGTTGAATTGGCAGGATTGTTCATGAAATCATGGTATAGTTTGTCGGCTTCGGCGTCCTCTTTGATCAGTTTGAGGTACGCGCTGGAAAATTGGTAGCGGTAGTGTCCACCTATGGTAGGGTCGTTAAGCTGGGTGTTGGCAATATGAATCTGTGCAAGCTGCATGTTTTCAAAACCTTTGCTGCCCAGGAGTCCACTTTTGTAAACGCGATCCGATATCCAGCTGTCCAAGAGGCTGCGGTAAGCTGAGGATTGATTAAAGGATTGTACATCGTCGAGCTGTAACATAACGTAGTTCAATGAATCAACAAGTTTCCGTTCTTCGCTTGTAAATGTCTTGGTGTGAGCGGATTTGTAAGCGGAGTCCAATAGTGCCGGTGCATTGGGAGCGGTTCGGTCCGAACTATCCATGAAACGATAGAAGTTGGCCAGTTTGACAGAATCGGCACCATAGTAGATCCGATAGCTGCGTATGGCTAGACCTGTCGCAAAGGCAGCCTCTTTTTTAAGTGTGGAAGCAAAAAAATCATCACTGCTACCTGCTGTTTGTTTTGCTACAAAAGCTCCGTATTTGTCGATCTGGGAAAGGAAATCAGGAACATTCATGGCGTAGGCCTTGAATAGCGGACCATCGGCGGAGCTTGGAATAAACCGGCCCAGTGATTGGCGGCTGGTATAGAGTTTTTGGTTTTCAGCAGCACCTTTTCCCTTAAAGGTCTTTTTGCCATTTTTGTCGACCGTAACCTGTAATTGGTAGTCGGGGGCAAGATAGAGTTCTCCGACTTTTTCAAGACGGTATAATCCGGGCTGAAGAGTAGGGAATGTAGCTTTGAAAGTCCCGTCTGCGGCTAGCTCAATAGATTCTTTATAGCCATTGACCTGCGATAGGGTCAAGGTCTGTTGTTGGGCGTCGGTATTGGAGATGCGCCCCTTAAGACTAATCTCCTGTGCATGTATCACTGTGCCAATTGTGGATAGGCCTAATGTGGTTAGTAGCAGCTTTAATTTATTATTCATAGTTATAAATGTTGAAATTGTCCCTGTGCTTGGATAGAGCCATGTACAGGGACAAAGAGTCTTTAATTATTCTTCGTTGAGGGTTATGCCTCTGTTAAATTGTTGTACCCGTGCAGGAATCTGGAAGGTGTACTGCTTGCTGCCAGGGGCTAATGTAGCCATTACCTTTCCATTGGCCGGGTCTATACGCTGTACAGTAGGCATTCTGTTTTCCCGATCTAGGCGTTTCATATCCATCCATCTTGGGCCTTTGAAAGCCAGCTCCCGTCTCCGTTCGGCAAGTACTACCTTTAGCGCGGCTTCTTTATCGTTGGCGGATAAGGGTACATAGGCTGCTTTTAGGATACGTTTTTTGCGAAGGTTGTTGACTATTTCCAAAGCTTCTGCTACTTTGCCCCCGCGTGCTAGGGCTTCAGCTTTGCTAAGGTATATCTCCGGGTAAGAGATACCTAAATTGGAACGTCCCGCTGGTGACACGTAAAAGATACCGTTGTTATTTGTTTCCGAAAAGAGAAAATAACGTAGGTCATCGCTGTTGTAATAGCTTTTAAGGTCATCGGAGTAAAGCATGAATAATGGTACAGAGTAATCGCTAGAACCCTGCATCCATACGCATTCGGGACCAACTTCTTCTTCCGGAAGTTCGTAGACATCGTTATAATCGTTGTAGTCCATAAGCGTGTGGGGATTGGCTAAGGTACGGTCAGCAAAAGATAGCGACTTTTCGTAGTTGCCAAGATATAGGTGTACCCTTGTCAATAAGCCCAGTGCCCCCTTTTGTGTAACACGGTAACCGTTTTTGTTTACTTTTGGAAGGTGTTCTATGGATGATTCAGTATCGTTAAGAATCAAATCCACGACTTCCTGTAGCGTGGCGCGTTGTGGAATCGCATCGGTTACATTGGTACTGTTTACCAAAGGTACCCCCGGTAGGGAGGCTGCAGTCTGCGGATCGTAGGCTTTAGCAAAGGCCGTAAGTAAGTGGAAATAGGCAGATGCTCTATTCACTTTCGCCTCTGCAACAAGCTGCTGTTTCTGGCTGTCCGAACCATTGGTGGTATTGGGAACCTGACTAATAATCACATTACAATGGTAAATGAGGGTGTAGTAGGGACCCCAGATTACAGGTGGTTCGAGTTCGTTGGGATCTAGTCCCGGACGCCAGTAGTAAGAATTGGCCTGAGAGGAGCGGTTGTACTCGTCGTACAGGTCAAAAAAGTCGTCTGTCGTATAGAGGAGCTCCGGCGGAAACGCTAATGTCATCTGCTGTGAAAATAACATTCCCTCATAATCTTCTATCTTATCAGGTATGATAATGCCCTTGGGCTTGACTTCAAGAAAGTTGTTGCAGCTACTGAGGAATCCAACTAAGATCCCGATAGACACTAAAAACAAATTGGCTTTGATTGTTTTCATGGGATTAAAATTTGGCAAATAATGAAATACTGTACATCGGAGGCTGACTCAGTAACCTGCGTTGCCCATTTTGTTTGTCGATGGCCTCTGGATCGATGCTGTTGTCGCTGAATGTATAGCGCCAAGGGTTCTGTGCCTGAAGACGGATCTGCGTCTGGCTCAGGCCCATCTTGCTGAGAAATGCTGCACGGGCATTGTACGTCACGACTACGTCGCGCAGTCGGATGTAATCCGCACGTTTGACATATTCGGCAGCGTACTGATAGCCATACAAGGAGTATGAACTGAAGTACAATGGGTTTGAGGCATTGCCGCGAGGGAATCCTGGAATACGGGTGCGGTTCTCGTCGCCAGGCTCGATCCAGAAATCGGTACCTCCTGCAAGTAGATTGTTGGAAGCGAGGTTGCCCAGATTATTTGGATTGGGCTGTTCGACTCGCATCACATGGCCTCCATAATACATCAGGAGGGCACTGAGTTCCCAGTCACCTATACGCACACGGTTATTAAGGCCTAGTACACGTTTGGGGGTAGTAGTTCCACTGTATACTAGGTCGTCGAACAGGACATCAACTGCGTTATTACCATAGAAGTTGAGTACACGGGGTATATTCTCCTTGTTATAGACGAAAGGTTGACCGCGTTCGTTAAGACCGCCATAATTGTAGCTGAACACGGCATCCATCGGGTAGTCTTTACGGTTGACACCTTTGCTGACGATAAGCTGACTGTTGCTGTATTCTGTTGTCTTGACGGCAGTCACATTATTGTGGTTGAATGATGCGGTCAGGTCCGTATGCCATTCAAACTTGGGCTTACGGATATTGGCCGAACTGATGATAAACTCTAATCCCCTGTTCTGTATCGATGCGGTATTGGCATTGTATTGATTAAAACCACTGGTCGGATCGGCATCGTATAGGCCAAAAAGGTCAAAAGAGTTTTTGATGTAACCATCTACTGAACCTGTGATTCTATTGTTCCATAATCCGAAGTCTATACCCGCATTATAATTCCGTGTTGTCTCCCAGCGTATAGACTGGTTTTCGGGAGTGAGGATATTGTTGGCAATAACAGGCTCGTAGGGAACCATATTCAAACGGGACTGTAAGATGAGGAACGGACCGCTGTCACTAGCAGGTACATTACCATTGAATCCCATGGAAGTTCTTACTTTTAACTCACTGAGCCATTCTTTGTCTGCTAAGAAGCCTTCTTTATGTGCCAGCCAGCTTAAGCCTGCAGACCATAAAGGTTTGTTTTTGTACTTCTTGTCGACTCCAAATAGGTTGGACTGATCTAGACGTAGACTACCTGTGGCGATGTATTTGCCACTATAGATATAAGTGCCACTCATGTAATAGGACATAAAACGGGTATCGTGATGTGTCTCACCGATATAATCGTCCATATTGAAGGGGAACAGCATTTTCCCGACCTCGGGAAAGGCCGGGAAAGAAAGACCGCCTAGCGCCTGATAGTTGACTGGTTTGGAAACTAATACCTGGCCATCGTATCCAAAGAAGGAATTTCTGGAACCTGTACGCAGTATTCTTCGTTGTTCTATACCAGCGATTCCACTCAGTTCGTGTTGGTCACCACCGAATCTATGATTGAAGTTGAGTTGTCCACGTAGGGTATACGAGTTTTCTCTCAGGTGATTGCGGGTCAGTTGATCACCACGTGGGATGTCAAGGAACTCTGGTGCTCCTGTCAACTTGTTTTTGCGTGCCCGACTGTTGATTATGGCGCGTAGTTGATAGGCTTCTTCTGTGGTGAGTTTATCATTGACGCCGCTGTTGCTTTCGAATACACCGCCTATCTCGGCCGAAAGCCAGTCGTTGATTTTGCCATTGAGGCGTCCCTGTAAACGGGCAATGGAACTGTTGCCTTTTTGTGTATTGGCATAGGTCTCGGCGTAAGGATAATAGTATTGATCATACAAGCCGAGGGTCAATAGTTTTTCATTACGCTCTGGCGTAACTGCATATAACAAATTGTCTCGTCTGGGACCTAATTTGACGGGTAGGGCATTGCCCTGCTCATCTACCAGACGCTCGTAGGCGTAAAAGTTGTGATAGTCTACACGTCCACCTCTGTCGTTGGTCTTGTAGGTGTATACAGCGCGCAAATCGGCTGTAAGGCGCGAAGAGAAGTTGTACGTATTGGCAAGGTTTATATTGACCTGTTTGTTCTTGTCGCCAACATTATTGAGGCTCTCGCCCATGTAATTGACTCCTGCCAGATAGGTACTCTTGGCGCTACCTCCGCTTATATCGAGATTGAGGTTGCTGCTGTGCTGTTGTTGGTAGAATAGCTTTTGGTAGTCCTTTGCATTATCATACGAGGCCAGTTGAGAAAGCTTATTATTGGCATCTTGTTCTGTAATACGGCCTGCCGCTTTATCAAACATGATCTCGTATACCGGATTCTTGACATAGCCTAGTAGTTCGTAGGTTGTTTCAGAGGGTTTTAAAAGTTCAAATTGCTTGCGCTGTACGTCGACAACCTCTGATGCTGGTGCGAAATTAAGATAGGAGAAATCGGGACGGGAGCGGAAGCCGTAGGTTGCGCGTACATTGACACGTGTTTTGGAATCCTGTTTACCACGACGCGTTTCTACGACAATAACCCCATTGGAGGCCCGTACACCATATATGGATGCGGCAGCGGCATCACGTAGTACGCTTATAGAAACAATATCATTGGGGTTGATCGTAAATAAATCCATCTCCATAGGGAACCCATCAACGACGATCAGAGGTTGCTTAACCGCGTCGAATGTGGATACACCACGGATGGAAAGCTCTCCAGACTGGCTATTGTAGACGAGTCCGGGGATTTTACCTTCGAGGTTCTCAAGAAAATTTCCCGATACAGAAACGCGCTGGTCGTAGGTGGCCTCATTCATTACGGTAGCGGCTCCGGTCAATCTGGTTTTGTCTATCTTTTGATAACCTGTATTGACCAGTACCTCCTGTATCGCAGAGGAGACACCTCGCAGTTGAATGTCACCCAGGTTGGGTTTGACCCGTAGCTGGGTTGGTTCGTAGCCAAGATAGGAAATAGATAGTGTAGCGTTTTCGGGTACCTGTTGGATTTCGAAGTAACCTAAGCTATTGGTTAAGGCAGCGATATCACGGCCGATTACACGAACCGAAGCCCCAGGAATAGGTCGCTGTAACGAATCGATCACTCGACCCTGTACGCGGATGGTGCCTTGCTGGGCTTCGTCAAAGTTTTTAGGGAGCGTCTTGTTGGAAGTTGCAGGCAATGCTACCCGTGTTAAGACTACGGTTTTGTCCTCTATCTTAGCGTGTAACGGTTGGTCCTGTAATACTAGATTTAAAAAATCGGGCAGGGGCATGTTCTTAACATCTATGGAAACTGGTTTGGCACCCGCTAGATGTGCAAGGTCTACATAGACGGCGTAACCTGTCTGTTGTCGGATAGAACGGATCACATCCTCCAATTTTGCTTGCTTAACGCGAAGCGTAACAGACTGAGAAAAGGTGGAGGCACTGACGTGTAATAGGCCCACCGATAGAAAGAGCATTAATAGCTTCATGACCCTAGTTAAGTAACGTATATTCATTAACTTTGTTAAGGTTTAGGTAAAAAATAAGTTAGTTTTCATTTAGACCATTTGAGGGGAGTGTTGGTAGCACTTCCCTTGTTTTTGCGACGCCGATCTGCCGTCGGTTATAGTGTTATTATCCCTAGACTATGGCGTCACCTCCTTTCTCTTGCTAATGACTAGGCGCTGTTTTCCGCTGTCACTTTTTTCCATGCGGTAATGGATACCACTGTTGTTTAAAAAACGTAGTACAGCCCGTAGATTGTCTGTGCGGAAGGCATCACCCATCATACGGTTTTTGGGTTTTTCGGTTTCATAGATGACTTCGAAACCATACCAACGGCCCATTTCCTTCATGATCTGATCAAAAGACTTATTGTCAAAGCTGAATTTTCCGGACTTCCAGGATATTTCGGTATCGACGTCAACATGTTTTCGGATGATTTCCTCATTGTTGAGAACGGCCTGCTGTGATGGCGCCAAAGTTTGCTGTTTGCCCGAGCGATTATTGCTGACCTGCACGCTGCCCTCAACGAGTGTGGTGCGCCAAATTGGCTCATCATCATAAGCAGCGACATTAAATTGGGTGCCGAGGACCTGAATCTCCTGTCTGGAAGAGCGTACTTTGAATGGTTTGTGTGGGTCTTTATGGACCTCGAAATAGGCTTCGCCAGAAAGTTCGACAAGACGCTGGTTCCCTTCAAAATGGTCTGGATAGCGTAGTCTAGAGGAGGCGTTAAGCCATACTTTGGTACCGTCGCTCAGGATAATATGGTAGGTACTCCCGACAGGGGTAGTAAGTGTCATCCAGGTTGATTTGTTTTTGGATTTTTCGACATCCACCAAGGGGCTGCCATCAGCGTAAGCTATCTTACGCTGATCAATAACTATAGCAGACTCTTCCTGATCAAGCAATAGAGTTCTCCCATCTTCTAAGGTGATAGTTGCTTTATTTTGAGCTGGGTAGATGTTGTCTACCTCTGCAAATTTTTCGGCTGCATCACTTGGCTTTTCGGTACTCTTCCAGAGAAATAGGGTGAATGTAAAGAATAGTATGATGGCGGCCGCATAGCGAATCCAGATTCGGCGTGTTGGTAATCGTTGCTCCTGCGTTTCTTCTTGAGCTGCGATTGTCTTAGGAGAAGGAATGATAATTTTGTCGTAATCCCGATATTGTCGTAACAGGTAATCGGGATCTGCTATGGATCTGGCCAGCTGACGGTTTTCTTCGGATTGATTCAACCAGTTGTCTAGAATTTTGCAATCATTATCAGAGAGTGTATTAGACTGTTTGTCTAAAAGCAATCTTGCGATTTCTGAGGCCTTATGATTCATATGTATAATTATTCGCTTTTGTACTTCCTTTATGAAATTTATGAATACGCTGTATTTACTTCGAGATCCCTCAGTTGACCGACCGGTTCGACTTTTAATGGTCGTTAGCTTGTTCTAGTCACCTTTGATGGAGCTGTTCTAGCCGGTTAGTGCAGCGCGTATTCCTTTCTTCTCAGGCTTTATCTGCTTACTATAACACTTGACTTTTTAAAATCTATCCTGGGAAGAGAAAAATAATTTCTTTGGGCTATAGAACCAAAAGGAGCTAAGTGTTAGTCTATGAGATAAAGAGCTTAATAAAAGCCAGATAAAGACGGATGTCTTTGTTTTTTAGTATTGCTCTTAATTTTTCGACAGCACGTTTTTTGTTGTTATATACGGCCTCAGGTGTAATATCCAGTTCTTGGGAAATTTCTTCTGTGGTCTTGTCTTCGAAATAGGTCAGTCGAAACACCGCTTGTTGCTTTTCCGGAAGACGTTGCACTTCTTCGGATACAATAATCATTAATTCGGTCAATACGAGCTTGTCGAAAAAATGGTCTTCCTCTGATTGGTGTTGCAGGGCCTCAGCCATATCGATCCCTTTAGCGGTCTTTAGCTTTTGATGTCTTAAAAGGTTAAGGGCGGCATTGCGGGCTGTGGTAAATAGAAATGACTTGGCTTGTTCCAGTTGATGGAATCCGTGACGCTGTTTGTAATATTTGGCAAAGGTATCGGCTACAAGGTCCTGTGCGTCGAATTCGTCGAGGACTAGTTGTTTGGTAAAGAAAAATACGGGGCGGTAAAAGGTATAGTATATCTCTTCGAAAGGAAGTTCCTTTGAATCGTTTGAGATAGCAGCATCCATCATGCCTTTATTTTTCATTTCAGTATCGTTTGGTCAGCAGTCTAGAAGAAGTAACTGCAAATATATACTTTTATAGGTTTCTACAAGTACGTGTGTTGGATAAAATTAACGTGGGGCCTGCCTGATGTACTGGTTTTTCAATAGCATTACGCTGTTTCGACTTTTGTATTCTGACAAGGTAGTTTAGAGGTTTATGGGGGCAGGAATCGATTACTTTTTATATGGTGCAGGCCTGTTATATTCCAGTTTTTACTATTAGCGATGTTACAAAATGTATACAAAATAAATTGTAATACTATTTCCTGTTTACCGAAAACGTTCTCGGTAGGTGTCGTAAGCTGTATTTTAAGGGACTAAACATTGTTTTATTATTATTTTTAATGTAAAAAGTTTTAAAAACATATTGTATTGTATACATAATATGCATATAATTGTATTCATTATGATGCGTATCAGTGTAGCATTTAGAAAAATATGCTATTTGTTTTGCTGGTTCGTTGGTGAAAGCCAGAATAACTAGAGAATTATAAATCGTTAATTTAAATCATTTTAACCTGAGTATCGATGAAACTAAAGCAGTTTAAAATCAGGGACGTGGTAAATCGGAACTACGCATTGTTGGCGGTTCCCTTTATTACATGGAGTGCATTTGCTGGTCCGAATCCGGCTAGTCATGGTGTGCATGCCCCTTTGTCGTCTGTCCTGAGTCTATCAGGATCCTTAACTAATTTTCAACAACAACTGGTCGGTCAGGTATTGGACGAGAAGGGACAGCCGGTGCGTGGTGTGGAGGTTAAAAATCTCTCTACATCACTGTCGACTGTAACGGATGGCGAAGGGAAGTTTCGACTGAGTGGTTCGGGCAGTGATAAGATCAGGTTTAGTTCGATCGGATTTAAAACCAAAGTAGTGGATGCATCGAATGTTCAGGGGGTGGTATTGGAATCCAGCGAAAGTGAGTTGGAAGAGGTGGTAGTTGTGGGGTATGGTAAGCAGAAGAAGGAGAACCTAACGGGTTCGGTATCTAGTGTGAAATTTGATGAATCTACGGTGAGTCGACCAAATATGAACTTAGCGTCAGCTTTAGTTGGTAAGGCTTCGGGGCTGAATATTGCACAGACATCGGGAACTCCCGGAGCGGAAGGGTTTAATCTGTTGGTTCGAGGTAAAGGAACAATGAACGATGCGTCTCCTTTGGTCGTTATCGATGGGGTACCAGGGGCATTGAACGATGTGAATCCTAATGACGTGGAAAGTATTTCCGTATTAAAGGATGCGTCATCGGCTTCGATTTATGGTTCGAGAGCGGCAAATGGTGTTATTTTAGTAACCACAAAGCGGGGTAAGGGTGAAGATTTTACGGTGACGTATAATGGGTATTTTGGCCAGCAACAGGTTGCTAAAAATATCGATTTTATAACGGATATGGCGACTCATATGGAGTTGGTCAACGAATCCGAAGGTCGCGAGAAGTATAGTGCGACATTGATCGATAATTGGCGGAAGGAGTCTGCGGCTGGTAATCCGCTATATCCAAATACAGATTGGTATAAAGAGATGTTGAATACTTCGCCATTGACCGAACATACTTTGTCTGTTAGGGGTGGTGGAGAAAAGGGCAACTTTGCGATGTCACTGGGTTTCTTGGATAATAAAGGTCTGGTTGATAACTCGGAATATAAGAAGTACGATTTTAGGATTAATGCCGACACCAAGATAAAGAATGTGTTGACATTAGGAGGGAATGTATTTGGTTCGTGGTCAAACCGTGATCCATTGGATGTGGCCAGTTTCTTTAACGCGATCCGTAATACGACACCCGGTGTAGTTCCAGTGTCTGAAGATGGACGTTATGGCGGCGAGATGTTTCCAGGAATGCCTCAGGGGTCTAACCCACGTGCCTATGTCGATAATGTGAGAGGAGACTATGAGCGTCAAAAATTAGGGTTGAAGTTCTTTAGTATTGTGAACTTTATGAAGAACCTAGAGTGGGAGAGTAGTTTTGGTTTTAATTACAACAATAATAGGAATTGGGAGTACGCAAGGCCTTTTGCGCTGTGGAATCTACAGACTGGACTCGAGTATCAAAAGAAACCGAGCGTTAGCAGTTTGTTCAACGGTAGTATACGTAATTATTCTACGGTGTTGAATACCTTATTGCGCTATCGGGAGACTATAGCAGACAAGCACAATATCGGAGTGCTCGTAGGTTTCGACCAACAGTATAATCGGATGGATAAGTTTGATGCGAAAAAGAATGATATACTTGGGGATGATGCAATCTATATCTTGGATGCGGGAGTAAACTTAGAAGCTATAAACGGATCTGGAACTGATGATGCATTGCAGTCGTATTTTGGACGTATAAACTATGATTTTAAAGGGAAGTATTTATTTGAGGCAAATGCCCGCTACGACGGATCATCTCGATTTGCAAAACAAAATAGATGGGGCTTCTTTCCGTCCTTCTCTGCCGGATGGCGAGTGACGGAGGAGTCTTTTGCTGAACCGTTGAAGGCTGTTTTTGATGAAATCAAGATTAGAGGATCGTGGGGACGTCTCGGTAATAATAGAATAGGTGATTATACCTATCAGGTGGTCTACGGATCGTATCTATACCCATTTGGCGGACAGTTGAATCAAGGTGTTGCGCCTAAAGAAATTGCTAATAGCAAGATTAAGTGGGAGACAACGACAATTTCTAATATTGGATTAGATCTGGCCTTATTGAATAATAGATTGACATTCAGTGCGGAGTATTTTGATCGTAATACCTCGGATATCCTGACGAAATTGCCTATTCCGAAAGTCATGGGTAATTTTTTACCTCCTTGGCAGAATGTGGCCGAAATGCGTAATAGGGGAGTTGAATTGCAGGCCGGATATTTCGGTAAGATCGGAAGTGATTGGTCTTACGGGGTAAACGGAAATATTTCATTCTTAAATAATAAGGTGTTGAAGTTTAACGGAGATAAATCTATTAGTGATTATTATATTACTATGGAAGGAAAACCGTTTAATAGCTTCTATATGCTTGAGTTTGATCGCATAATTCAGGACCAAAGTGAAATCGATCAACTGAAGGCTGATGGCTATACATTTGGTACTTATGTCGGTGGTGAACCGAAACCTGGAGATATGTTGTATAAGGATTTGAACGGCGATAAGGTATTCGATGATCAAGATCGCGTCATTAAAGATTTTTCAGGATTGCCAAAAGTTACTTATGGATTGAATGTGAGTGTAGCCTATAAGAGCTTTGATTTTAATGTCGTGGCTCACGGTGTCGGAGGTGTGAAGCAGTACTGGGGTAATGATGGATTCAATACATTTAATATCAACGAAGGATTCTTGCAGAGCAAAGAGGTGTTGAACCGCTGGACACCGGAAAATAAATCTACCGAATATCCACGTTTACGTAATTCGGGAAGTGCGCTGAATACGGTGTATAGTGATTATTGGTTGCATAATACCTCGTTCTTGCGGATTAAGTCTATGCAGCTCGGGTATGCCTTGCCGAAGGAGACTTCTACTAGATTTAAGGTAGAGCGACTTCGTGTGTTTGCTAACCTGGAAAACTACTTCACCTTCACGAAGTTCAAAGGTTATAATCCGGAGAATGCTGGTGTTGCATATCCATTGATGAAGCAATGGGTAGTGGGATTAAATGTGACATTCTAAAACGAAAAGCCATGATTAAGAAATTTAATAAAATAATAGCTGCTTCGCTTGCTTTCGCTCTTTTGAGTTCCTGTAGTAATTTTTTGGATAGAAATTCATTGGAGGGGCTTTCGGAGGATAGTTTTTGGAAATCGGAGCAGGATGCTGTGATGGGCGTAAATACGCTATATCACGCGAATAGGGAGTTTACGAACAGTATTGTTATGTATGGTATGATGGACGATTATACTGACATCTCGTATCAATCGTTTGCAACAGGATTGACAACAGGAGTCTTTCCTGCCAATGCTGCGTTCTATCTGGATTCTTGGGGGATATTTTTTAAAGGTGTGTACCGTGCGAATACCGCATTGAAGAATATTCCTAATATCGCGATGAACGATGCTGTAAAAAAGAGAAGTACTGGGGAGGCAAAATTCTTTAGGGGATATTTTTACTTCAAGTTGTGGGATTATTTTGGAGGAGTACCGTTGTATGATACTCCCATAAATGTTGATGAGTCATTTGCTCTTCGAAATACGGAGAAGGAAGTGTATGAGTTTATCGTGAAAGATATGACGGATGCTTATGGGTTGCTTCCTGATACCTATGATGCCTCAAATAAGGGGCGGGCTACCAAATGGGCAGCTTTGGCTATGCGTGGCAAGGCGCATTTATGGGCTAAGGAGTATGATAAGGCAGCGGCTGATTTTAAAGAGTTGATGGATAAGAGCGATAGGAAATTATACGCAGACTTTCATAACCTATTTAGGGTAGCTGGCAATAATAACAGTGAGGTGATCTTTGACGTGCAGTATATTGCTGAGAAAGGGCATGGTATAGCGACAGACCGTAACTATGGTAATGCCAGAGGAGCCACAACAGGGTCGCAGCGGACAAGACCTACGCCAAAATTGGTGAATGCTTATGAGATGGAGGATGGGACGCCTTTCGATTTTGCAAACTATAAAAACGCAAAAGGAGAAACTTTTAATCCTAATAGTGTGGAGGATTGGAAAGATGAAGCTTCAGTGCGTAAATTGTTTGAGAAACGTGACCCACGTATGCATCAGTCTATTGTCGTGCCATGGTCTACTTTTGTGGGACGTGGTGGTGTAAGTTATCTTTATAAGTTTCCTGTGGCAAGTACAGATCCTAATGCTTATGTCCCGGTATGGACGAATGGTAGTTATGCTTGGCGTAAATTTGTAGAAACAGGTTCTGTATATACGTTGCAAGATAATATGCCTCAGAATTTTCCTTTAGTTCGATTGGCTGATGTGATGCTGATGTATGCCGAAGCTAAGAATGAAGCTTTAGGCGCACCTGATCAGTCTGTTTATGATGCCGTTGATGCTGTTCGCTTAAGGGCAAAGATGCCTAAACTGCCAACGGGTTTGAATCAAGAACAGATGCGTGAACGTATACGTCATGAGCGTATGGTGGAATTGGCAGGAGAGGGACAACGGTATTCTGACATACGAAGATGGAAGATTGCGAAAGCAGTGGTGGATAAGGTGTGGATGACGGACTTTAATGGTACGCAAATAAGGCAGCGTGGGTTTCCAGATCACTACTACCTATGGCCTATTCCTCAGGCAGAAAGGGATGTAAATCCAAAATTGACACAAAATCCAGGATGGGAGTAGTATTACTCCCTCCTTGTTAACGTAATGATTGTATCATATAGATTATAAATAGTTTGATGTTGAAAAGGTGTTTTTTGTCGCTTGCAATTGTATTTCTGATGTCAGTTTCTTATGGACAGCAGGAGGGGGTTTTTGTAGAGCTGAGTCGAGGAAAGGTGAATAAGAAGACAGCAGTATTGGAACGGGTGCCGGGGCATAAGGAGCGAGGAGTGTCGCTGAAAGGGGCTGCTGAAGCAGGGTATCCAAATCGTTTGCATGATGTCGAATTGAGGATTGATGTGCCTGAGACAGGTTGGTATGTTTTGGAGGCGGAGGCCTGGCCTAAGGATGTCGAATTGTTGAAAAGAACGGACAAAAGCGGTATGCTGACGAAGGTGGCTTATTTTCAATTGGGAGAGCAACGTGTCACAAAGCGTATCGTCTATAATAATATGATGGGGGGGAAGCAGGAGCTCGGTAAGTTCGAAATACGAGGTGCGGGTGATAAGTTGAAAATATGGTTGCCGGATAACTTGGTTGTGCAGCGTGTGCTAATCAAGCCTTATGTGGTACCAGTAGCACCAGTCGAGGCAGAAGATTACCGGCCCAAGGTGATTCCGTCGAAACAAAGACCGAGATTGTGGGTGAACAGTGAAAGTCTGCCAGTGGTCAAAGGACGCCTGTTGTCTGAAGAGAATGCGCCTGCCTGGAGTAGGGTAAAGGAAGTGGCTCTGAAACCTTATGCTTTTATAACTGATGATCGTCAGGAAATGTTTTATAATGAAGAATTGGAACAGGTAATTGAGAGGAAGGCATTCTATTATCTAATGACTGGTGATGAAAAAGTGGGAAAAGAGGCAGTAGATTTAGTGTCTAGGTATTTGTCGGTATTGGAGTTCGGTAATGTTACCTACGGCGACATCACGCGGGAGTTGGGGCGAGCTATTTATACAGGAGCGTTAGTTTACGATTGGTGCTATCCGTTGACCAGTGTGGATGTACGAGCAAAGATGCGTAAGGATTTTAAAAGGCTCGTGATGGACATGGAAGTGGGGTGGCCTCCCTTCTATGGTTTGGAGAGTATTATCAATGGGCATGGGAATGAGGCTCAGATCTGTAGAGATATGCTTTCGTGGAGTATAGCGGTGTACGACGAAGATCCGGAGCCTTATAAATATGTATCTTATAGTGTGTTGGAGCAGCTTGTTCCGATGCGTAAATTCGAGTACCAATCGCCTCGGCATAATCAAGGGATCGACTATGGTGGCTACCGCTTTGGTTGGGAAATGCATGGCGCCTGGTTGTTCTATCGGATGTTGGGGTATCCTGTGTTCGATGACAATATCAAAAACATGCCTTACTACTGGCTGTATATGCGTACCCCGGATGGGAAGATGCTGCGTGACGGCGATATGTTCAATGTGAAGTACAATTCCAGCGATGATTTTTACTGGAAAAATCCACAGACTATGTTGCTTTGTTATGCCTACTCTGGAAGTGCGGTAGTAAAGGCTGAATTCTTAAAACAGGGCGGGCTACCGGATAATCCGGTTCTTTTCCTGTTGCTGAATGATCCGAATATTAAACCTGATTTTGACCGGTCGCAACTCCCGTTGACCAAGGATTTTGGACCGATATTGGGCTCGATGGTGGCGCGTACAGGCTGGAGCGAGGAGAAGACGAGCAATGATGTGATTGCCGAGATAAAAGGAGGTGGTTATCATTTTGGAAACCATCAGCATGCAGATGCTGGGGCCTTGCAGATCTATCACCACGGTATGCAGATTGGAGATTTAGGGCTATATCTTTCGTACGGTTCGCCCTATGATTTTAACTTTAATAAACGTTCTGCATCGCACAGTATGCTTTTAGTGCGGGACCCTGATGAGCCGTTACTATTCCGGACAAAGACAAATGATGGTGGTACCCGATTTAGTCAACGTTTTCCAAAGACAAAAGAAGAGGTTCTTAGCGATTCTTGGTACCATACGGGGGAGATTCGTGCCTCAGCAACAGGTAGAGATGCTATCAAACCGAGTTATAGCTATTTTAATGTGGACCTGACAGCAGCATATACTGCGAAGGTGAAGTCTTATGCGCGTAGTTTCTTGTTCTTGAATATGGAACGGACAGACGTACCGGCTGTAATTGTTCTGTTGGACGAACTGGAAACAAATAATGCTGATTTTGAACCTTATTGGCAGATTAATACGTTGAATAAGCCTATTGTCAATGAGGATGGTTTTGTTTTGAATAGTCAGTTCAAAGGTAAGAAAGGTGTTGCCTTTGTTGATATGATTAAGCCAAAAGCAACTGAAAGGGAGGTGGTTTTGCATTCGGGCGATTCTTCTGCTTTCGTATTTGGAGATCTATATCAGGTAAAGTCACCTTGGCCGGAAGCTAGAGGAACACGGGTCTTGGTTAAGCCGAAGGAAAAGGCGGTTCATACAAGTTATGCTACAGTCTTTCAGATGACAGAGGATGGCGCTCAAAAATTGCCGGTACAATATAAAGAGTACGCTAATTATTATGCGATACAATTGGCTGATCGTATTCTAATTGTTGCTAAATCAGATCGTTTTCTAGAGGAAGAGGTTGAAATCAATGTGCCAGGGGACAAAGAATATGAGGTCATTGTCACAGGAATAAAAGATGGATTCTGGAATATAAATAATACAGCAAAAAGTAGTAGATTTAATGTTAATATCCTAAAAGGGAATCATACGACCAGTTGGAAAGCTAAAGGAGAAGTATTTGTATTGAAACCTTACCGGGGTTATGGTGATTCTGAAGGTCGGTTTTAAATAATGATTTTGTATTCCTAAATTTGGGGTAAATTGTATACAATATGAAATAGCTGCACGATCGTATTATTTAACTACGAAAGCAAAAAAGTTGGATATTCCAACCCGATAAACCGATGCAAGGAGCTTGTCGGAGACAGTCGGAACAAGATAATGATAGTTAAAAGGAAAACCGATCCGCGAGCTGGCGGATCATGAAATATTTATTACATATGAAATATCCATGTAGCAGCAACTGCACAAACACGAATGAATATAGTTTGGATATTCCATATGACAGATAAAAGACAAATTATATACATATGAAAGAAGATTCGCTGGCGAATAAAGTTTATATCGAGGTTCGTAAGAAAATCTTGTCAAGCCAATTGGTGGGTGGCGCACGTTTGGTTGAAAGTGCGTGGGCCGAAAAACTGGCGGTGAGCAGAGTGGCGGTGCGCGAAGCTTTTATGCGACTCGCAGGTGAGAGCCTCGTCGAGTTTGGTGAGAAGGGCGGTTGTTTCGTAAAGAAAATGACAGTAGAAGATGTGAAAGACATTCGCGAGCTTAGAGAATTGCTGGAAATCGGAGCGCTTAAGATTTTGTTTGCTAAGAGAGATGATGAGGTTATCCGGGATTTAGAGCTTATTTGTAATGATTTCTCGGAAATGGTAAGTAAAGGCTATTACGGTGGAGCTTGTGAGGCTGATGTTCGTTTTCATGAACGTCTTGTCGAAGGAAGTTGTAACTCAAGGTTGATTTCGATTTATAAAAACAGTAATATTCCGTTATTTCATATGAAGTTGGGGGCTATTTTAGGACAGATGGAAGATTATGTGGATACCGAAAAGGAACATCGTGCTATTGTTGAGGCGTTGAAGACAGGAGATTGGGAGCGGGCACATTCTACGTTGTTGAGTCATCTTGATCGAGGTGAACAAGAGGCATTGGAGCTTGTTTAGATTTGTTTCCGTATAAAGGAAAAGGCTTATTGTAATTACAATAAGCCTTTTTTATTGGTTTTGAATTGAAGTAGTTGTCCTTTGTCAGCTTCTGTAATTGTTAATCCTTGTATTCCAGAAGGGTCTAGTGCACAGTTGGTCGGATTGGGATGGTTGAGTGGTATCTCGTCGATTGCCAGCCCTTCTATATTGAGAACTGTTATTTTGCGACCGCCATATAGTGCTATATAGAGATTGTTCTCTGTATCAATAGCCATTCCGTCCGGACCTACGTCACCTCCTACATAGGCGAATTTTTTAACCTCTTCCAGTTTTTTATCTCGGACATTCCATTGAGAGCTCCATATCCATTTACTACCCGTTTCGGCAATATACAAGGTGCGTTGGTCTGACGAAAAGGCTAGCCCATTCGGATAGTACATACCGCTGTGGATGATATATAGCTTTCTATCTGTGGATAAACAACAGAGGTAGCCGGTACCATCGTCAAGACGGTCTCCAGGGCAGGTGAAAAGAAGGTTTCCGTGTTCGTCAAAGCAGAGGTCGTTGGGCATTTTTAAAGGCTCTCCGTCGATTGAATCTACGATGGTACAGTGTTCCCGCTGTATAGGTGCGTATTGACGAATAGCATTTTGTTGGGAATCACAGAACCAGATGATGCCATCCTGGTCTATTGCTATTCCGTTGGGGTGCCCGCCGACGTGAATGCGCTGGTATTGACCGTTCCTGTAATAGATGAGATTTCCAGCTTCTTTTTCTACTAGCCAGATACCTCCATCTTTGTCAAAAGCAGGGCCTTCCGGGAAGTTTAGTCCGTTGATTAGTTCTGTTGTCATGTTTTGTAAATATACTTTTTCTTCCTGTGAACCGTGTATTCTTATTCTCTTTTGTTTTTTAGAATATTTTTTAAAAAACATTTTAAATGTATACATTATTATTGTATTTTAGTATACATTAAATAACTAGTTATAGATGCGTTTCTCTGTTGAGTAGAGGCGTCCAATTATAAAATAACAGCAAAATTATATTAAGGCATGCAAGGAAATGAAAGATCTGCCGCTATCCTGCGGGAGAATGCAAAATGGATACCTGGAGGAGTGGTATCATTGAATCGGAAGTCAGATCCAAATATCTGTTTCGTTAAAGGGAATGGTAGCAAGGTGGAGGATGCTGATGGCAATCGGTATATCGATTACCAGGCTGGCTTCGCAGCTTCCTTTTTAGGTCACAATGATCCGGATGTGAATGCGGCAGTATTAAGGACTATTGAGGAACAGCAGGTTTTGATGGGAGCAGGGCCTACCTTGCTGGAGGGGGAATTTGCACAGTTGTTTTGTGCGTCGGTTCCGAATGCGGAAAGTATACAAGTGACTACAACAGGTTCGGAGGCCACTTATCATGCTTTGCGTATTGCGCGTGCAGTGACAGGAAGGGATCATATCATTGTTATGCAAGGGGGGTACAATGGTTGGCATAATGATGTAGCCTGTAATGTAATCAGTCAAAAGGCAGATGTAGGGCCATTTAGTAGTCCGGGAGAGTATTCTTTTGATGGTTTAAGTGCCGGAGTTCCCAAAAGCCATAGTGATCTTGTTCATGTGGTTAACTATAATGATCTGGAGAGCGTGCGCTATGTGGTTGAGAAGTACGATGTGGCTTGTATTTTATTGGAGCCTATATTACAGAATGTCGGGATTGTGAAACCACAGGCGGGGTATCTAGAAGGACTTCGAGAGTTAGCTGACGAGAAAGGCTTCTTGCTGATATTTGATGAGGTGAAAACAGGCTTTAGACATGCGTTAGGTGGTTATCAATCTATCTGCGGAGTGGTTCCTGATCTCTCTACCTTTGGTAAGGCTGTAGCTAATGGGTATCCGCTGGGTGTTATAGCAGGTAAAAAGAAGTATATGGATTACTTTGTAGATCCTGATAAATCTAAGCGTGTGATGATAGCTGGTACATTCAATGCCTTTCCTTTGACCACAGCAGCGGCGATCGCAACTTTGAAGAAACTTTCAAGTGCAGAATATCAGGTATATACGCATGTAGAGCGCCTAGGGGCACTTTTGGAGCAAGGGTATAATGAAATATTTCCTAAATTAGGAGTGCCGTTTTATGTTGCGCGTCAGGGGTCAGCATTCTGTACATACTTTATGGACCATGCACCTGTTCATTATCACGATATTTTAGATAACCATGATTTTGATCTGGATATAAAGTATCGTAAGAATTTAATCAATGAAGGGATTTTTAATTTCCCTGCGGCAATAAAACAGGGAAGTATCTCTTTTGCCCACAGTGAGGATGATATTGTGAAAACGTTGGAAGCAACAGAACGGGTAATCAAGAGTTTGTAAGCCTGATAGAATTACTTAGGGATGTGGCATTGAGCATTGCAATAGCAGATAGCTTCGGTGCTACATTCTATATATAAGGTATTAAAGCCTTAATAAAATATATCAATCTGCATTTGGCGGGGCGATGCCAAAATAAACCGAGTGTATTGTGCTAACGGATATACGTTAAGCTGATATGCTTTTGATGATTTTTTGCCCTTTAAAATATTGTGCTCTGCTGAAACATCTGTTTTAAGGAGAATAGATGTAGATCAGGTATGCTGTCCTGCTGTATAGGCTTTTAAGAAGTTTGTTGTGGAGGACTGGGCAAGTTAATGATAGTTAGAAAATAAGTAAACCGTATATGAAAATAACCGCTATTGAAACCTATGTGTGCCATGCGCGCATGAGGAATTGGATCTTTGTCAAAGTTGTTACGGACCAACCAGGACTGTGGGGGTGGGGTGAAGCTACGTTAGAGTGGCATACGCAGAGTGTGGTAGGCGCGATTAAGGATATATCGCAACTGTTGGTAGGTGAAGATCCCCGTCGTATCGAACACCTATGGCAGATGATGTATAGACAGCACTTCTGGCATGGCAATGGAATTGTTAGAGGAACGGCAATCAGCGGTATAGATATCGCGCTTTGGGATATCTTAGGAAAGATACATAATGTGCCTTGTCATGAGCTTTGGGGAGGGCGCGTGCGGGACTACATACGTCTTTATTGCCATTTGGGCGGTGGGCGTATGGAAGATTTTTATGAGACTGCTCCAGATGATGCAAAACGATTTGGAGATCTTGCCTTGAAAGCTGTAGACGAGGGATTTACTGCGTTTAAATCTATGGCAGTTCCGGAGACTATGTCTTTGGAAGGACTGCGTCCGGTGAAGTATGCAGAAGCTTGCGTGCGTGCTATGCGTGATGCTGTGGGGGATGATATTGATATTATGGTCGACTGCCATGCACGTCCTAGCCCGCGTATGGGGATGCTGTTTGCTAAAGCTTTAGAACCTTATGGCTTGTATTTTTTCGAGGAACCTTGTTGGCCTGAGAGCATGGAAGATATCGCGCTGATACAACGTGCTGTACAGACGCCTATCGCCTCGGGCGAACGCTTGGTCGGTTTGCATGCTTTCCGTGATATGTTGGAGAAAAGGGCCGTGAGCGTAATCCAGCCTGATATTACCCATTGTGGTGGCCTGTCGGAAGCCCGCAAGATAGCCGCTTTGGCGGACGCATACCGTGTGTCGATGGCACCGCATAATCCACAGGGACCTGTAAGTACAGCTGCTTCTATAGAGCTGGGTTTTGCTACACCTTCCTATATAATCTGTGAGAGTGTTCATAAGGATGTCGAATGGAGACAGGATGTGGTATCGGAAGGATTTACGGTGCAGGAGAAAGGAAGGATTGTTTTACCGAACAATCGTCCAGGATTAGGCATTGAAATCAATGAAGAAGAGGTTAAAAAACATCCTTTTCAGCAGGAAATATTGCAACGTACATTCTATAAAGATGGTAGTATAGGGGACTGGTAAACAAAAAAACGATGGGTGAATTTGATAAGAAAGTGGTATTAATCAGTGGAGGTCTAGGGGATATTGGTAAAGCAATAGCCCAGGCTTTCCTGGATAAAGGAGCAATCGTAGCGATATCAGATCGTTTTTCTCCAGAGGTAGCCGCGGAAAGACAACCCCTGTTGAATGACGAGTCTGTGGGGCTGTATTACGCACAGGTAGATGTTTCTCAAGGGGAGCAGGTCGCAAACTGGATAGCTGCTGTAAGGGAGCAGTTTGGCGCTATTAGCATTGGAATCGCTAATGCAGCAAATGTAACCTTAAAGAATTATAAGGAGCTCTCAGATTCGGAATGGCGAAGCGAAATGAATGTGAATCTAGATGGAGCTTTCTATATGGCCAATGGCTGTGCTAAGCATTTTATTGAAGACGCTGTTGCCGGAAATATTATCTTTTTGGGAAGTTGGGCCGGGCACGCTGTGCATGCTAACTTACCCGCATATAGTGTTTCAAAGGCAGCTGTCCGTATGTTGTGCCAAAGTATGGCTTTGGAATATGCGGCGCATGGTATCCGTGTCAATGAGATAGCACCGGGGTATGTGAATGCGGGCCTGAGTAAGGTGGTTTGGGCTAAAAATCCGGATCTGCAAGAGGAGGCCGCTTCGGTGGTTCCACTTGGCAAAATTCTGGAAGCAGATGAAATCGCTCAGCAGGTGTTATGGATGTGTGCAGAACAATCTAAGCACTTGACTGGAGCTTCTATAATATTGGATGGGGGACTTTCCCTAGTAAGACCGTAACGTATGGAATCTAAGAACGCATTACAGGATGTGAACAGTAATTTTGGAGCCCAGTTTGGCTTAGCAATACGGGATATAACACCTCCTATTGGTATTTATTCGCGTAATTGGGGCGCTTCTTCCTTCGATCAGGCTGTAGCGGTTCATCAACCTCTATTAATGCATTGTTTGTGTACCGTGAGTAGTGATAACCGTACTGTTCTGCTGACAGCTGATCTTGGGTGGTGGAAAAATGCCGATGACGAACGCAGGATCAGGCTCGCATTATTAGCGCATTTTCAATTGGAAGAAAGCCAATTGATATTTGCGCTATCACATACGCATGCGGGGCCGAGTATCTGCTCGACCGATGTGAACCTGCCTGGCGGTGAGTTGATTCCGGGATATCTTGAATTTATACAGAATAAAGCAATTGAATGTATCGAAGAGGGGTTCAACAAGCTTTTTGAGGGGAATTTGAACTGGAGTTATGGGGTTTGTGATTTAGCCTGCAATCGAGATTTATCAGTAGATGGTGATTATTTAATCGGCTTTAATCCACTTGGAACGCCTGATAATACGTTATTGGTAGGGCAGGTTAAGGATAATAAGGGAGAATTGAAGGCGGTTGTCTGTAATTACGCTTGCCATCCTACCAGTTTTGCCCACGAAAATGATCTTATTTCTCCGGATTATGTTGGAGAGATGCGTCATACTGTGGAGCGGGAAATTGGAGTTCCCTGTCTGTTTATACAGGGGGCATCCGGAGATTTGGCTCCCAAAAGACAATATGTAAAGGAACCTGCTTCTGTAGAAGCAAACGGCAGGCAACTAGGCTATGCGGTGCTATCAACCCTGGCACAGATTGGTCCTGCAGATCAGAATTGGGAGTTTGGCAGATCGTTGATTTCGGGTGCGCCTTTGGCCTGCTGGGAAGAAAAAGAGGTCCCTTTGAATGGTGATTTGAAAGCAAAGGTGATTAATGTCGAAGTGCCCTACAAAAAGCTACCTAGTTTAGAATCTATATTTGAGGAATATGAAGCCTGTACAGATCGGGTATTGAAAGACCGTCTGTGGCGAAAATATAATACCCGTAAGTCCATTGGAGATAAACAGGAGGCCTCGATACCGCTGTGGTTGTGGAAATGGGGCAATGCTATTATCGTGGCACAGGCGAATGAAGCGTATTCTCTGTTTCAGAAGGCCGTTCGTGCGGCGTTCCCGAACCATTGCGTTGCGTTTGTCAATATTGCAAATGGTTATGTTGGATATCTTGCACCAGAGGATTTGTATGATAAGGATATCTATGCGGTGTGGCAAAGTCCCTATGCCAAAGGAAGCTTGGAAATACTAATTGAAGAAACGAAGATTGGAATTACAAAACTTTTGAAAGATGAAGCTTGATTGGATTGATATTGTCATTTTCGCAGTATATATTATCGGTATTGTAGCCTTGGGACTTTATGCCTCAAGGAAAGGCTCCACTTCTAAAAGGGATTATTTCCTTGCTGGTGATAAATTGCCTTGGTGGATGATAGGCGGAAGTATTATTGCCGCCAATATCAGTAGTCATCACTTGGTGGGGGCGATGGGAGCGGCCTATGACCGCGGCTTTGTCGCGATTACCTTAGAATGGGGCGCAATCCTGATTGGTTTTAATGCGCTACTTTGGATATTTTTACCGTTTTATATCCGCAATGGTTTCTATACAGTGCCCGAATACCTAGAAAAGCGGTATGGGGGTGCTACGAGGGTTTTGTATGCGATATTAATATTGTTTACCTATGTATTTGTGGAGATAGGAGCGGTACTCTATCTTGGAGGCCTCTCGCTTCATGCCTTATTCGGTATACCTATATTGTATAGTATTTTTGGAATGGCAATATTGACCGGGGTATATACGGTACTGGGCGGGTTGAAAGCGGTGATCTGGACGGAGATGGTGCAGCTGGTTATTCTCGTGTTGGGCGGAGTGATATTGACTTTCGCAACGATCAATGCGGCTGGTGGATTTGAAGCTGTTACGGAGTCTACTAAGGACTGGAAAATGTTTTACCCTGCGACTGACCCCGATTTTCCCTGGACAATGTATTTGGGCGGTTTGCTTTGTATATCGGTGTTTTATTGTGCCACGAATCAGTTTATTGTACAGCGTGTATTGGCCGCTAAAAATGAATGGCACGGGAAGATGGGCGTTATTTTTGGTGATTATCTAAAGTTTTTGGTGCCGTTGATTATAACGATACCCGCGCTTGTAGCACCGAAGTTCTTGCCAAAATTGGATCAGCCCGATTTGATTTTTGCTACTTTGGTGGAAACACTGTTGCCTAAGGGATTAATAGGTCTGGTGATGGCTGGACTGATATCGGCGATCATGTCGCATATCTCTGGCGCTATCAATTCTTGTACAACCATATTGACTGTGGATGTATACGGTCAGTATATCAATAAAAATGCAACAGACGAACAGGCTGTGCGGTTTGGCAAACGCTCTGGGGTTGCCATCATTGTATTGGGAATTTTGAGTGCCGTGACATTAATCAGTTATTCGGACAAACCTGTTTTTCTATATCTGATGAATCTATATGGCTTATTTACACCGGGGATAGCTACCATGTTCTTAATGGGCGTGTTCTGGAAACGGACTACTTCAAAGGGTGCCCTGGCCGCAGGTTTACTGACTATACCGCTGTCATTGGCTCTCGAATATGCACTGCCGGATATGCCTTTCTTTAACAGAACAGGTATTGTATTCTGGAGCTGTATGGTCGTATGTGCTGTCGTGAGTTTGGCGACTCCGGCTGTGAGTGCAGACCGATTACAGAATCTGGTATTGACAAAAGATATGTATAAGATACCAAGCGAAGAAAGAAGACTGTACCGAGGTATGCGTAACCCTACGATCTGGTGGTTACTGATTACGGTAATGGTACTGTATTTTTACGTACGCTTTTTCTAAGATTTCATTTTATGGGGGGCGATCTCTGATTCCTGACGAACCTTATCAATAAGGTTAAAATGTGTAAGTGGTGTTAAAGAGGTTCCGATATTTCGGAGCCTTTTTTATGTTTCGGATTGTAAAAGAGACGAGAAGTAACAGTGTGTTTTTACGATTTTGACTGCTATTAGAGCGGAATTGTTGTTTTCAATTGATTTAGAAAAATAAGACTTCGTTATGAGGGAAGTTTTGCTAAATTTGGCAGAAATCGGTTATTAATGCTTAAAGTAAAACCAAAACAGCGATATTCTTGTATGGGAAACTCCAAATGGAGTGGCTTTTATGGTATTGGAGGTAGTTTTCCTTAGCATTTTTAATATAGGAGCTTTTTAGAAGGAAAAATAAGAACAGTGCCAGAGGGTTTAAGGTATTAATGGATTGAAAGGATCAACTTATACAAAAATAAAGAAATGACGACTTTTAGAATCGAACACGATTTCTTGGGTGAAAAAGAAATCAGTAACGACTGCTATTATGGCGTGCAGACTATGCGTGCCAAAGAGAATTTTGATATTACTGGAATACCTATTGGTAGTGAACCTTTATTTATTAAAGCGTTTGGTCATGTAAAAAAAGCAGCTGCCTTGGCTAATAGGGATTTAGGAGTGTTGGATGTAAAGAAGGCAGAAGCTATCGCTTATGCCTGTGATCGCTTGATTGCAGGTGAATTTGCAGATCAATTCGTGAGTGATCTTATTCAGGGTGGAGCAGGAACGTCTACCAATATGAATGCCAATGAGGTCATTGCCAATCTGGGCTTAGAATATTTAGGACATGCGAAAGGTGAATATAAGTACCTGCATCCTAACAATGATGTTAATCTGTCGCAAAGTACCAATGATGCCTATCCATCGGCTTTCCGGATTGCACTTTATCTTAAAGTGGCTTCTTTTTTAGATGCTTTGGAGGAGCTACAGGTTGCGTTTTATAATAAAGGCAAAGAGTTTGATGGAGTTCTGAAAATGGGACGCACGCAATTGCAGGATGCTGTACCGATGACACTGGGGCAAGAATTCAATGCATTTGCGACAGCTTTGGCCAAGGATGTAGCAAATATCAAACTTGCTGCTCAATCCCTCACTGAAGTGAATATGGGAGCTACTGCTATTGGTACTGGGGTGAATGCGCCGGAGGGCTATGCGGAGCTATGTGTCAACTATCTAGCGGATATCAGTCAGGTGCCTGTAACACTTGCCGCAGATCTAATCGAAGCAACTTATGATACCAGTGCATTGGTACAGATGAGCGGAGTACTGAAGCAGAATGCTCTAAAGTTGAGTAAAATATGTAATGACTTGCGCTTGTTGAGCAGTGGCCCGAGATGTGGTATCAGTGAGATTAATCTGCCAGCAATGCAACCTGGGTCGTCTATTATGCCCGGAAAGGTAAATCCGGTTATTCCGGAATTAATGAACCAGACTTGCTTCTATGTTATAGGGGCTGATGTAACGGTAACCATGGCAGCAGAGGCTGGACAGTTGCAACTTAATGTAATGGAGCCGGTAATGGGTATGGCATTATTTACTTCGTTACAATATTTGACCAAAGCCTGCAATGCGCTCAAAGAGAAGTGTGTGGTAGGAATTACGGCTAATGCTGAGCATAGTAAAAATATGGTTATGCAGAGTATAGGAATAGTTACCCAATTGAATCCTATCTTGGGCTACGAAGAATGTTCTTCAATAGCTAAAGAGGCTCTTGCAACAGGCAAATCCATTTATGAGATCGTGGTAGTAGAACGGCAATTGATAACTCAGATGAAGTGGGATGAGGTTTATTCCATCGACAATTTAATTCATCCAAAGTTTATCGCCCAATAAGAGAATAGAATATAAAAGCCTGCACTGTATGTTCTGTGCAGGCTTTTATCCCAAGTAGTTACTATCAAATGTATCCTGTTTACTGGATTCCTCGCATCTGATCTATTTTTTGAGCTAGGTAAGCGTTGTAGTGTGCAAACTCTGCATACTTGTCCGTTTTGCTTAGTTGGGGTATGATATCTGCAAGTTGGTCCATTTGTTCGAAGTACTCGGCTTCTAATGCTTTAAATGTAGCGTCGTTTTTCTGGTCTTTAGCTTTTGTCATTTTGTCCACAAGAATTTCAAGCTGATCCAAATAGGCATTTGCTTTTTCGTGATCTAGCGTAGGGCGGGCTACCTCTTTGTTTTTGATATCCTTGTCAATGCTGACTTGTTGTTTGTCCTTATCGCCATTTTCTGTCACCTTGATAATGATGAAAGAGAATACAAGAAACAATGGTAGAACGATGAACATGACGGTAGGGCGTCCGGCATTATTTTTAAATTTGGCGTATGCCGCATAAAGAAGTGCAGCCCCTAGAATAAGTAATCCTACCGCTAAGCCTATATTTCCTAAAAACTCGTAAACCGGAAGTAATATCCTAGGGATACGGTAAGAGGCTTGTTCGCTGAAATAGGAGAACCCGAGGGCCATGAACATGGATCCAATGAAACCCATGGCAAAGGATTTAACTTTTTCAGCGGTGGTTTTTACATTGCTTTCTGTAGTCATTTTTTGTGTTTACTTTTTAGTGGATAATATCAATAGAACAATCCAAAAGTAGGTATAGTATAATAATGATTGTGTAAATGTTTACAAATCGCTGTGCCCTATTTATGATTCGCGTAGAAGGAATAATTAAATGTGATAGCATATAAGGTTTTATCGGTCTTGTGTTAATTGAGGACTTTCTAGATGGTTAATTATTCTAAAATAGTAGAATATCTTGTTAAAAGTCTAGGTAGTTCA
The DNA here is from genome assembly GCF_017908035.1 of Sphingobacterium tabacisoli. Lineage (GTDB taxonomy): Bacteria > Bacteroidota > Bacteroidia > Sphingobacteriales > Sphingobacteriaceae > Sphingobacterium > Sphingobacterium tabacisoli. Next base: position 547,353 of record NZ_JAEQMU010000001.1, read on the forward strand.
TTAAATATTTGGTAGCTTACACGTGCATACCATTATAGAGAATTCGATTTTGAAGGCAAATGAAGATTTGTTTAGCGAAACCCGTTTATTGAACGAGGTTGCTAGTGTTGGTGCCTATGACTTTCAAGGGGCCAAGGAAATATTATACCTATCACCAATGAAAAATATACTTTATGTCAATAAACGTGTAAAAGGGGGGGATGGCTCTGGCTCTGATTGGACAAATGCTATTGTTGAATTAGCCGATGCTTTGCTCTGGGCCTATGCAAACAGAGAAAAGGGACTCTGGACAAAGGATAACCCTTTGCAGATTTGGGTGGCTTCGGGAGTTTATAATCCTTTGTATAGTCCTGAACATGGAAAAGATTTTACTGCCACACCTGGAGATATGCGGGACCGTGCATTTTTATTGGTGAAGAATGTACAGTTGTTTGGGGGATTTCCTGCATCGGGAAGCCCAGGGATGGAAGACCGGGTATTAAAAGCAAAAGGAGGCAGTGGAAGTATTTTGAGCGGTGACTATGATGGGAATGATTCTGCGATCGGGAAAGGGAGATACTTACAGCTTACCAATCGAACAAATAATGCTTTTCATGTCGTTATAGCAGCTGGGGATATGGGAGAACGCTCTCTTTTGGATGGTTTTACAATAACCGGAGGGGGGAGTGAGAACAAAGGAACTTTTATCCGGATAAACAGTGAATCATTCTCGAGGTCTTGTGGTGGAGGAATATACAATGTGCTTACTGCTGGTTCTGTTACTTTCCGAAATCTAGAAATTATCGATAATATGGCCTCTTCATCCTCTTCGTACGCCTATGGTGGTGGTGTGTACAATGAAAATAAAGGAACGGGAGCTACAAGGTGGTTCAACAATACAGTGAAAAGCAATACGGTTTCCTGTTCGTCATTGGCAGCGGCTACTTTTGGAGGAGGCGTGTATAACCAAAATTCTGCGGAGTCGACAATGTTGTGGAAGGAGAATGTTATTGAAAATAATATAGCGGTGTCTACATCGCTAGCCTATGGTGGCGGGGTGTACAATGTTAATGAAGGTTCGATGTTATGGACGGATAATATCATCGGTTTTAATACAGCGACTTCGGTAGCGATGTCTTATGGGGGGGGATATTCAATCGCAACACCGGTATGATGGGTTGGCATGACAATAGAATAAACGGAAATAAGATAAAACCATTTGGAGCTTCCTTCAACGGAGATGGTGTATATAATCGGAACTCTGAGCCTGGAACGATGGTTTGGACAATTGGAGGAGAGGTTATTTTTGAGCTAGAAGGCGAAGGTAATCCGTTATAACTTTGCATTTTCTTTCTTCATTTACTAAGTTTGGCACTTTATATGCAATTGTTACTAATCAAAAGCTGCCTTTATAGAAATGAAATCCCCTGTTATTAAAGAAGAAGATTTAGGTCAACTCATTAAAGAGGGGAATGCTTTGGCTTTTGATATGGCCTTTAAACAGTATCGTGAACTTCTTTTTAGACATGCCTACAGTATCTTACGGGATATGGATGATACGGAAGATGTGGTACAAGAGGTATATACGGATCTTTGGGAGAAGCGAGAGCTAATCCCGGGAGGTGTTGAGATTTCAGGTTACCTCTATAGGATGACCCGAAATAGGGTGCTGAATAAATTGAAACACGACAAGGTGATCAATAAATATCTCCAGCACGCTGTGCATCAGCAAGAAGTAGATATGCAGTTTTCGGATCAATGGGTGTTGGAAAAAGAGCTGGCGACAATTATTGAAACAGAAATCAAGAAGTTGCCACAGCGTATGCAGGAAATCTTTTTATTGAGCAGGCAAGAAGGTCTCAGTCACAAAGAAATTGCCTCTCTTTTGCAGATTACTGAAGGAACTTCCAAACTTCAAGTCTCCAAAGCTCTAAAAATATTAAAAAGTAATATATTGATAGCCATAGCTTTACTTCTTGTTGGCTAATTTTTTTTTATAATCTATATATCCTTAGGTCGACAAAGTTGTTTTATCTATAATTAAGCAATTTTATCATTGACCATGATACCTGAAGAAGTACAAAAATTAATAGAAAAATATAATCTGGGAAATATCTCCGAGGAGGAACGATGTGCATTGTATCGTTGGTATAATAATCGCGCTCAGGAATCTGTTTCTATCGATGAAGTGGAGATGCGTTTCCGTTTGGATCGCATAGGACATCAGTTACCAAATGTAGGTGCAAGACGTATCTCTATCATTAGACCTTGGTACAAATGGGCCGCAGCAGCTGTGCTGTTGGCAGGTATAGGTACGGCGCTACTTCGTCAGGAACCGGATCGCCCATTGGAGGAGGCGTTGATTGTTAAAGTGGATACAACTGCTTCTGCGCAGTTTATTACGGCCGATAATAAATCTATTTCTATTAATACTATAGCTGTGGGAGATACGTTGATGTCGGATAACTTGATGCTTTATAAAACTAATGACGGTTATATTGCCTACGAATACCGTGAGGGTGATCCCGGGGGGGGCAACGCTATGCATACGATACGTACACCGATTGGTACAGAAAGTAAAATTTTGTTGCCAGATGGTACAAGGGTGTGGTTGAATGCCGCTTCAGAGTTGACATTTGCAAAGCAGCTGGGTAAGAAAAACAGGACTGTCTTTTTGCAAGGTGAGGCTTATTTTGAGGTCGCTAAGCAACCTATAGATGCCCAGCATTTTGCAACATTTGAAGTGCATTCAGAAAAGCAGGTTGTCCAGGTATTGGGAACTAAGTTTCGAATTAAGAGTTACCTAGGTGAACCTATTGCCAGTACGAGCCTTTATGAGGGTGCTGTCAAGTTGCAGACACTGAATGCTTCTAATCATGCCGATAAAACAGTATTGCTTAAACCCGGTCAGCAAGGCCTCTTCGATCGGGAAACCAATCTCCTTGATTTCAAAAATATCAGCGAGTCTGAGCCGCAGACCTGGCGTGATGGTTACTTTAGTTTCCAAGCTGCGACATTGGAAGATGTGTGCCAACAGTTGGCTAGGTGGTATCCTGTACGCTTTGAAATCGAAGAGGGAATCCCTAAAGGAGAGTACCATGGTGATATCCCGAAATCATATACGCTCAATGAGGTATTGAACATCCTGATACAGGATAAGATGAAATATCGCGTATATAGCAAAGACAATCAGATGGTTGTAAAACTAACACAATAAAAATAAATTAATTAATCTAATCGTATTTTATGAAGCAGTTTACTTTTAGAAAAAACTGGAAATGGAACGGTATCCCTGTTGTAAAACAAGTTGGTACAGCACTGTTCTGCCTGTATCTCTTACAGAGTACGCCGGGGTTTTCGTATGCACAAACATTAAATGTACAGGCCAAACAGAAAAGTTTGAGTCAGATTTTTGAAGGTTTGAAAAAGGACAGTGGTTATCATTTCTTCTGGGAGGGAGGTGATTTCTCTGGTACCCGTGTGGATGTCTCTGTAAAAGGGGATATCAATGAGGTACTGGATGCTCTTTTTGAAGGATTGCCGCTAGACTATACTTTGCACAAAAAGACCGTAGTCATTAAGTCTAATCCGAACAAGATCCGTAAAGCTATACAGCAGGGGGTTTTGGGACGCATTATTGATGAAAAAGGAGAAGCTATCGCCGGTGCTATTATTAAATATAGTAGTTCGGGTAAGTATACTACAGTGGTAACGGATGCTAAGGGGAGTTTTAGATTAACAACGGATAAGTTCCCGGTTCACTTGCAGATAAGCTATCTGGGGTATAAACCACAGGATTACGTTGTCGAAGCTGCGAATCAGCCTGTATTGGTGCAGTTGCGTGTTGCCGAAACCCAGATCGAGGATGTGGATATCATACATACGGGGTATCAGAGTCTCTCTAAGGATAATACTACTGGTGCGACAAATACGATAGACAAAGAATATATCGAACGTCGGAATAATGTCGATTTGGAGCATCTTTTGGAAAATGCTGTACCAGGATTGAATAGCTATAAGACTCCTGATGGGAAATCGGATATGCGCCTGCGGGGAGGGAGCTCTTTGCGTAATGGAACTGAACCTTTGATGGTTGTCGATGGCTTCCCTTCAACCATGATGCCGGAAGTTAATGAGATCGAAAATATCACCGTATTGAAAGATGCCGCTGCAGCGGCAATATGGGGAGCAAAAGCTTCTAATGGTGTTATTGTGATTACGACTAAAAAGGGAAAGGCCGGTACACAGGTTATCCAATATTCGGGCAATTTGCGTGTCCAAATGCGTCCTGATTACTCGGCATTGCAACGGGCTACGTCGGCAGATGTAATCGATTTTGAGAAAGAGCAGTACGATAAGGGCTATATTATGGCTCCGATATTTGACGGTTCGTCGAGTGGATACTCGCAGTCCATCGGAATCTTTAATGATTATGATCGTGGTGATATAGATCTGACCGAGAGAGATAGGCGTCTAGGCCTATTGGCAGGAATGGACAATCAGTCTCAAATAAACAATTTACTTTTACGGAATTCGATTAATCAAAAGCACTTTCTTTCGGTATCAGGAGGGGCGGATCGCTTTGACTACTATAGTGGTGTTAACTTTGGACATAATGTAGCTGGCACGAGAGAAACACAGAATAAGAATGTATTGGTGACGAATCGAATGAATTATAAACTAGCTGATTTTGTGACCTTACGTAGCAATATCGCTATGCAATATGATTGGGGAAACCAAGGCTATAGCGGACTGACGAGTGAAATCCGAAAATTGCAACCTTATCAACTGTTGAAAGACGAAAACGGTGATTTAGTCTATAATTATTTTGGTTTTAATAAAGTCGAAAATGATCGTTTGATGGGATTGGGCTATTTGGATAATGGGGTAAATCTTGTACGGGAAAATGAATTAGCCAACAACCGCTCTACAGGTTTTGGTATTAAGACCATCATTGGTGCAGATTGGAAGCTAATGGATGGCTTGACTTTGTCCAATAGTGTGGTGTATGAGCGGAAATCCGGTGGTCAACGTAATTTGTATGACACCGAAACCAGTTTTACCCGTAATTTAGTGAATAAGTTTACCAGTTATGATAAGGCTAAGGATGCTTACGTAAGGAATATACCATTTGGCGACGTTTTAGACCTACAGAATTCGGCTTATAGAGAAGTGGCAACGAGAAATCAGTTGAACTATGTAAAAACGATTCAAGACAAACACTATGTCAATGCTTTATTTGGATTCGATATTAGTAAAACAATTCGCGAAGGAAATACACAGCGCTTATTGGGATTTAATGATGATCTATATAGTTCACAAGATGTAGACGCCAAGGTGCTTGCAGTTGGGGTCTTAGATTGGGAAGGAAGAAGACAGATATATAATACCTCGACTTACAATAAGGTGAATTATGTTGACAGTCGAAAATATTCGTACTATTCTACCTTGGCTTATACATATGATAGACGGTATACGCTAACAGGGAGTTATAGAACGGATTATTCGGATCTATTTGGTGCAGAAGCTAAGTTGAAAAAAAGACCACTATGGAGTGTCGGGGGAAAATGGTTAGTGCACAATGAGCCTTTCTTTAATGTAGACTTTATTTCGGAATTGAATCTTCGGGTGACGACAGGACTAACGGGCAACTTTGATGCTGGTAATTCGACTACAACTTATCTGACTGCTTATCGCTTCTTTAATACGATAGCGGATGATTATGTAGCGCGCCTGCAAACGCCACCGAATCCGAAATTAAGATGGGAAGGAACAAGAACGTTTAATACTGGTTTTGATCTTGGATTGTTGCATAATAGGTTTACGCTTTCGTTTGACTATTATGATAAGTTCAGCTATGACTTATTGGGAAGCCAGGAGTTGGATCCAACGGTGGGATTGGCGAATGCAACGATTAATGCTGCTGAATTGTCGAATAAGGGAGTGGAGTTAGGCTTGTCCGCCGGTATCATCCGAAAAAAGGATTTCCGCTGGGATACCCGTATCAATTTTGCTTATAATAAGAGCAAGGTACTCTATAATAAGATTACCGATTCAGCACCAGAGATCAACAGAGTTAATAATACAGTACCTTATTTGGAAGGCTATGAACGAGAGTCGCTATGGAGTTACCGCTGGGCAGGCTTGGATGAGAAGGGAAGACCACAAACTTATAATGGGGATGGAGACAAAGTTCGTGTACCTGTCTTAGAGTCTTTGGAATTGAATGGTACAAGCCGTCCGCGTTACAGTGGAGGCTGGAATAATGATTTTAGCTACAAAGGGTTCAACCTATCCATATTTACGGTATTTAACGCTGGTCAAAAATCTCGCATGGAAATGCCTACGATGTACGGATTTGATTGGAATAGTTCGTATAACAACAAAATAGCTTCCCGTTGGAGACAGCCGGGAGACGAAAACAAAACGGACATCCCTGCACTTGCTGATATGGAAGATTTGAGTGATACCTATACCCGAATGGCTACAAAGTCAAGTAATTCAGTATTCGACGCTTCTTTCTTACGTATTCGTGAAATCCAGTTTGGCTATACCATTAGCGATCGTGCGATATTGCGAAAACTGCCGTTCAAGAGTATCCGTGCCGTGGCACAGATCAATAATGTCTTTCTATGGAAGGCTAATAAGTCAGGTATTGATCCTGAAGCTGTTGTTGTAAACAGCCGCAATGAACCTGAGTTCCTGTTGCCCGAATCAAAAGTGGTCACCTTTGGATTGAACTTTACCCTTTAATTGAAAAACTGATGAAAAAAATATTTTTTGCACTATTATTAGCAGGAGTCATGAGCAGTTGTCAGGATTACCTGAATGTACAACCTAAAGGACCATTTATCCCGAAGACGATGCAGGATTATGAGGAACTGTCTTCAAATCCTTCTTATAAATCAAACAGTAATGCATATCTAGAGCGTCTTTCTGATGGTATCTTTATGGCTGATGCTAGTGTAAAGTCAGGGATGAACAGTGCTTCTTCTAAAACATATATTTGGGCTGCGGAATATTATAAAAACACGGAGGCTGACGGGGCATGGAATGGAAATTATAACAATATTTATAATGCAAATATTATTCTCCAAAGTTTAGATGCCGTTACCGACGGCACAGCTGATCGCAAGAATATAGTAAAGGGGAATGCCTTGTGTAACCGTGCTTATGCTTATTTCGACTTGGCACTATTATATGCACCATATTATAACGAAGCAACTGCATCTACAGATTTGGCAGTTCCCCTGGTGACTGTGCCTGATCTGGAAGCAAAGTCGAAGAGAGCCACAGTTAAAGAAGTTTACGATTTGATTCTATCCGATCTAACTACGGCTTTACCGCTGTTGCCAGAGAAAGGAAAAAATGTGTACCGTAATAGTAAAGCAACAGCAAATGGTATTCTGGCACGTGTGTATCTAAATATGGGTGACTATGAAAAGGCCGCTATCAATGCGAAGGAGGCACTGAAGTATAACACAACTCTTTTTGATTTTAATACAGTTTCATTCCAAAACCCTGATCGTCCAGCTCTGGGGTGGGCTACAAGAGAACTCCCGTACCAACAAACGGAGATGTTATCTTATTTTGCAACATCCTTTGGTTCTATATTAACAAATACCTATATCTCCCCAGATCTGCTTCAGGTCGTTGATCCTAAGGATTTACGTTTGAAATTTGGGTGGAGCCCAAGCGACCGACAAGGCGTACCTGTAAAAGAACCTTATCCGATTTATATTAATACGGATCTGAATTATAATATAGCGGTACCAGAGATGATGCTGATTGTAGCTGAAGCGGATGCTCGCGCGAACCGGATAAGCCAAGCATTAGCGCAGTTGAACAGCCTTCGCAAGAAGCGGTTTGCTCCAGCGGATTATAAAGATTTAACTGCAGCCAATAAAGATGAAGCATTGAAGCTGGTGATTAATGAGCGTCGAATAGAACTGTTTGGTAAAGGATTACGTTGGTTTGATATGAAGCGTCTAGATAAAGATCCAATGTTTGCTAAAACCTACACAAGAGCTAATACCTACGAAACGTTTAAATTAGAGAAAGGATCTCCAAATTTCGTGAGTCAGATTCCAGAAAAAGTGAGATTGCTTAACCCCGATATTCTACCTAATCCGAGGTAATAACTATGGAATCATGGCGTGACCTTGGTAGTGTCACCCCATGATTCTTTATTTTAATAATTATACATATGCATAAAAATTTAGTGTACAGTTTATTTGCTGCTTTTATTTGTTCCCTTGGTATGAGCTACGCCCAAAATAATTTCAAGATTAAGGGAGAGGTTGTGACTGATAAACCGGTGACATGGGCGTACTTGTATAAAATGGAGAAAGGAAGGCAGCTATTGGACTCGGTGGCAGTAAAGAATAATCAGTTTGAATTCGTCGGTGCTGTGGATAAGGCATACTCAGCTAGTATTTCTGTAAAGGGGATACGTCGTAGTGTGTCGTTCTATCTGGAGCCGGCGACGTTTTATACGCGTATAGAGGAAGACTGGGCGAAGCCAAGTCCAGTGATCGGCGGTGTACAGAATGCTATTGCCAAAGGATATGAAGCGGAGAACAAGCGTGTACAAGATACGATGATGGTATTGGGACAGAAGTATGAGCATGCTGATGCCGAGGGAAAAGTAAAGTTGAGTCTGCTGATGGAAGAATGGAGCGAGCAATTGGATTCGACACGTTACAGATATATTGAGAACTATCCGAATTCACTGGCTATAATCGATATCAACAGACCTTATTTTGCTGTTTTAAATTATCTTAAGTTAGATCGCATGAAGCGTTTGTTTGATCCGAGTTTAAGCTACTCGCATGCTTATGAGGAGCTGGATAAATACTATGAACAGAAAAAGTCTGAATATCTAGTTGGTCAACAGGCTCCTATGGTTAAGACGAAAACAGTAGATGGAAAGTCATTCGACCTTTCGAGTTTAAAAGGAAAGTTGGTTTTGCTTGATTTTTGGGCATCCTGGTGTGCTCCATGTCGTGTAGCGAATCGAAAACTGGTGCCTACTTACGAAAAATATAAATCCTATGGTTTCGAGATCGTATCGGTATCGATGGATGATAAAGAGAATCTCTGGAAGGATGCTATTAAGAAGGATGGGATTCCTTGGATACAGGTGTCAGAGCTGAAAGGGATAAAGGGGAGCACTATTGCAGATGCTTACTCGGTAAGACAGTTACCTACCTTATTTCTGATTGATGAGAAAGGAAAGGTAATCCATCAGAATATAGACCACGAAGAATTACTCATGTATTTAAAATCACGATATGAACAGTAAAAAGATTGTTTTAAAAAGTCTTGTCGTAATCTGCGGACTTTCATTTGCTCAGGCGCAGGAAAAGTCGGTTACGATAAGCGGAAGAATCGACGGTATAGGGAATCAAGAGATCAGACTTGTAGACCCTGTAAAAGGAGAGGTCGCGAAGGTTGCGGCTGTACAGGATAGTTTTTTGTTCAATGCAAATATCAATGTAAGCGATCAGCGCTTTTATACCTTGCATGTGCCGTCTTTGGGAGATTTGGGACCTTCGATGAAGCGTCCTGCTATTTTCTTTATAGCTGGTGCCGATCCGATCCAAATCCACGCGGCTATCACCGACGGAAGTTTGAGAGACGAAAAGATAAGTGGCTCGAAGGGCATGGATGATTTCAACAATAGTCAGAAAAGTCTGGTGACGAATCAGGCAATTGAAGTTGTCGGAAAATCATATAATGATGCCTTCCATGCCTATAATACGGTATCGCAGACGGAAGAGAACCTAAAGGTGTTGAAAGAGGAAGGACGCAAATTGGATTCGTGTTACGGATTGCAACGCGAGGAAATTATGCAAAAGGTGGCAGCCAATAGAAGCTCACTGACATGGGCCACATTGGCATCGCAATACTGTCCTCCTGAATCGAACAAGGAGGGACTGACGAAGTTCTTATCGCTGTTTAGTGATGAGGTTAGAAAGGAAAGCTATTACCTACAGAATTTTGAAACGCACCTGAAGCGATATAATCAGACCGATGTAGGGCAGGTAGCGCCTAATTTTGAGCTGATTCAGTTAGACGGTAAGACCGTAGCCTTGGATTCGTTCAAGGGTAAATATGTGCTCTTGGATTTTTGGGCTTCTTGGTGCGGCCCCTGTCGGAGAGAAATGCCGCACGTGAAGGCTGCTTACCATCAGTTCAAAGACAAAAAGTTTGAAGTGTTCGCAGTATCTATTGATTCGAGCAAACCTGCTTGGGAGAAAGCCCTGAAAGAAGACAATATGCCTTTCGTTCATGTGTTGGACAATAAGCAGGGAGAGGATAGCCCGCGTTTACTGTACATGGTACAGGCTATTCCCACTAATTTTTTGATCGATCCTAGTGGTAAGATAATTGCTAAGAATCTGCGTGGCGAAGAACTCGCTAAGTTTTTGGAGGCTACTTTATAGTCGCTGTTCACAGAAGATGTAATATCCAAAGAAAAAGCCTTCCCTAGGGAAGGCTTTTTCTTTGAGTAGCAGATGGAAATATTTCCGTATCAAAAAGCCCCGATTATCGGGGCTCAAACAAAAAATCTACAGTAAAAAACTCGATAAATATTTATGGGTATGTTGTTACTACCTTACTGATCTTCCACCCATCTTCGGATTGTACCAAAGTGATATAGTCTATGCGGGTAAATGTTTTGAATTTCATTGTGGCCTTTCCTACTGCAGAGGTCCCTGCCTGATCTAATATTTCATATGTCGTCTCACAATCGTATTTAAGCCCTTTATTCGCTTTTAAGAATGCTAAGTATTCTGATTTGTTGGATACCTGATTGTTTACTGCGTTGGAATACTGAAAATCCGAACTATAAAGGTACTTGTTGTATTGGATATTACCCGTGGATATAGTTTGAAGATAAGTCAATGCAATGTTCTTGCTATCCATTTTCTTAAGTGGATTAGCTGTTTCTTTGGCTGATGCATTAAATCCGAATACTAGAGTTAATACCGTGGCGATGGTTGTGATAATTTTATTCATGGCTGTCTTGTTTTTAATTGTTATCATATTTGTTGATTCAAAGGTAGGCTAGCGGGGGTAGCTGGGAAACGGTCTTTCGACCAAATGATTTTATTTTTCGGTAAAACTTAAAAATGCTTCGGTGAAAAGTCATACATCATAATAGGACTTTTACTGATTTAGATACTTTTGAATGAATATTGAGAGTAAAACCGATGTATCAGATAATGACATTAATCCGATAATAAACATCTTTAATCTTAGGAAGCGGTAAGGGGATTAGGTAGAAGGAGGTTGAAGTGATTAGCTTTAGTACGGCCGTAAGGCGGATCAAAAACCAACAACTTTTATTGCAGAGCTAAATACAGTTAGCTTGTATTTTGCTCTGCATTGCAGTTTTATAGAAAGTCCTGGTGGGCTTTTGTTTTATCGGGACATCGCATGGATGACCTGTACGTGGGAGCGAAATGCAGCCCAGAAAGATTTAAACTCATTGTATTTGATGTTGTACTCTTGGCAGGTCTGTCTTACGATGCGATTTAGTGCAGGATAGTGCACATGACTTATCTTGGGAAACAGGTGGTGTTCTACTTGATAGTTAAGACCACCAAGGATCCAGGTGAGGACTATACTCTTTGTTGAAAAATTCGCTGTAGATTGTATCTGATGGATCATCCATTCTTCTTCTACTTTAGACTCGTCGATCGTTTTAAATTCTGTTTCTTCAACGACATGAGCGAGTTGGAATACTACGGCTAGGCTCATGCCACAGACTGCACCCGCAATCAGTAAACCAATAAGGGTTTGCACCCAGCCCACGGTATAAATAGGAATGATTACAAAGAGACTACCATGAAGGAGCTTACTGGTCCAAAAAATAAGCTTCTCCCGAATCGGAAAATGGAACTTTTCCGGTCTCATGCCCATACGCTGTCTAAAATATTTTTCGTAATCCTGATAGAATATCCAAGCGAGATAGGATATCCCATAGAGTAGCGGAAAATAAAAACGTTGATAGCGATGGTGCTTGCGTAATTTCTGGTCGTGGTGGATACGCATGAATTTAACCTCAATATCATGATCCTCACCATCGATATTGGTATATGTATGATGCGCGATGTTATGTTTTAACTTCCAGAAGTAGATATTTCCCCCCAATAGGTTTAGGGAATACGATAAAAACGTATTTAGATTTTTGTTTTCTGAAAAAGAATTGTGCCCGGCATCATGCATGATATTGAATCCTATTGCTGCCCAATTGATACCAAACAAAATACATAATAGGATGTTAATCAACCAGTGCGGTTGCACAAAGACTAATATACTGTACAATAGCACAAAGGTGGATAGTAAAATGCCTGCTTTGATAAAAATCTTTCGGTTTCCGGTCTTTTTCTGTAATGTTTCTTTAAAATACTGATTTGTTTTTTCTTTTAGGGCACGGGAAAACAAGGTGTTTACATTGCTAAACTTGATTGTAGGTGTCATTTAAACTATAGTGGGGGTAAAAGTTGACTGCTTAAGACCAAACAAAATTGTCTGGATGATGTAAAAGTACATTTTTATGTTCATAAATCTAGGAGACAGTCGGTTAAAACACTGTTAAATATCTAAGGTTGACATTATCATGATGATACGCTGGATGGTAGGGATGTATTCAAATTGATTTTCTTAATACGGTTTTTTTTATCGAAATTGACTGCTGAAGGATATGGAACAGGAAATAGTCAGATTAAAACAAGTCAATAAAATCTATAAAACAGGAGATAGTAGTATTACTGCACTTGATACAACAGATGTGAGCTTTGAGACCAATAAGTTGACGCTGATTATGGGACCTTCGGGAAGCGGCAAGACGACGCTACTATCTATATTAGGCTGTATTATCTATCCTACAGTGGGAAGTGTATACTATAAGGGACGAGAAGTCACAAAGCTGAAGGAGCGAGAGCTGGCTGCATTGCGCTTGCATGAGATAGGTTTCGTATTTCAACAATTTAACCTTATAGAGCCCCTTAATGCATTAGAAAATGTGATGCATCCGCTGATTTTACAGGGAATATCCAAGTCAGAAGCCCAGAAAAAAGCGACGTTAGCGTTAGAGAAAGTTGGATTGGCTGACCGATTCATGAGCCTGCCCAAAAAACTAAGTGGAGGCCAGAAGCAGCGTGTGGCGATAGCGCGTGCCTTGGTGACTGATCCGTCAATGATCCTTTGCGATGAGCCCACAGCCTCTCTGGACGCCCACAGTGCCGAAGTGATTATGGGCGAACTCAAGGAGCTAGCAGAGGCAGGAAAAGCCGTAATCATAGTAACACATGATTTGCGTTTGCGTAAATTTGCAGATAAGACGATATATGTGGAAGAAGGTATAGTATCTATGAATCTGAAAAATGAACAATATTATAAGTAAAATAGCGCTGTATACAGTACTGTTCGTACCCCTATTTTGTGCCTGCTCATCGGCGACAAAGAAGCAGGAAGTAGACAAGAAGACTCCTATAGAAGTGCTCGAAGAGGTTAAAGATATACAGGCCGTTGGAAAAATTGTGCCTTCCGTTGCTGATGTCGTGATATCGAGTATGACGATGGGTCGTATCCATAAAGTGTTTGTTAGTGAAGGAGATTCTGTGCAGCTGGGTCAAACGTTGTTTGAGATGGAAAGGGTAGAAGCGAACCTAGAAGTACAACAGGCAAAATTACAGTTGGACCGTCTAGGCGCTGATCTAAAAGTGGCACAGGAGGAAATACGAAAAGCCGAATTAGTCGTGGACGAACGTAGACAAAAGTACGAAACCTCCAGACGCCTGTTCGAGCGGAATGCAGAGACCAAGGAGACAGTGGCTTTGGATTATTCTAGTTTGCAACAGCAAGAATCAACATTGAAGGGACTTAAGAAACAATTAGAAAGTCAGAAGCTCGTTATTGCAGAACAAGATATTGTCGTCCAAAAAGTCGGGAGACAACAGAACGAACTTCGTGTTAATGCGCTCGGGGCCGGAATCCTCAATGACTTAAATATGTCTGTTGGACAGCAGGTCAGCTCGAATGAGGAGCTAGGCCGTATTGTTACAATAGATAATCCGATTGTGGAAGCGGAAGTAGATGAACTCTTTGCCAACGAGGTGAAGCTCGGACAGGAGGTGCTTATCTATCCTATGACAAATAGAAACGAAGGCAAAAAGGGAGTAGTAATTTATGTGAACCCGATATTGTCCAACAAGTCAATTTTTTATGAGACAGCGAATGAAGCCCAGGATCGCCGTGTACGGAGGATTAAGATTCAAATTAAGGACCGTTCAGATTTCGTAATCAATACCAAGGTAGACTGCACGATAAAAATAAGATAATGTTAAAGGTCGCTTTTAAGTTTATAAAGTACGATAGAGCCAAGAGTATAGGTATCATTACAGCGGTGGTGATCAGTATTTTTCTTATTGGACAACAGTTGAGCTTACTTTTCTTCTTAATGGGATTGATGGGTAATCTAGTAGGCAATGCTCCAGTAGGCGATCATGAACTATGGATTATTGAAGGACAAAGCAAGAACATCAATGCGGTAAATCGCTTAGATCAGCGACTGGTACAGCAAATCGGTAGTCTGAAAGGAGTTGAAGCCGCCTATCCTGTAGTCCTTGCACCTGCACAAGCCACATTTTTGGATGGTAAAACGGCCTCCATAACGTTAGTTGGGGCAGCCGCTCCTGGTTTTGTAATGGGGCCTAATAAAGAGAAGATTGCAGAGGGAGCGATTGGTTCGTTAATCAATCCAAATACCGTGTCCGCTGAGATCTATAGTGAAAAGAGTTGGAATACACAGTTGTCGGTGGATAAGCCTATTGAAATAAATGGCAAAGTTGCGCGAATAAGCGTACTTACCAAGGGTGCTCAAGCCTTTGGCGCTAGTCTTATGTACACTACATTGGAAAATGCCCGATCCCTAGCCAGTCTGTCTCCTTCCGACATCAATCTGATCATCGCTAAATTAGATCCGAAAGTAGATAAAAACGCTGTATTGACAGATGTGGAGCAACTTTTTCCACAACTGCGCGCATGGGATGCTCGGAAGCTACAGCAATCTACCGTGCGCGAAATTCTGATTACTTCAAATATGGGAATGAGTTTTGGTACGCTCGTGCTCTTCGCAATGATTAGTGGGTTTTTTATTATTGGTCTTACCTTATATTCCTCTGCATTGGACCGGATTAAGGATTATGGTACATTGAAGGCTATTGGAGCTAGCAATGCTTATGTGAATAAGCTTATCGTAGCACAAGCTTTTTTATATGCAGTGATAGGTTATGCGCTAGCTATGTTACTTTTGCTTGGATTTAAGTTTGGTGTTCGTAACTCCGGGCTTATTATTAATATTTCGTTCGGATTTTCTTTGTTTTTGTTAGGGATTACACTTCTTATTTCTATAGGAGGATCTTTATTTGCTGTTCGTAAAGTTAATAAACTGGAGCCTGCATCGGTGTTTTGATATGAGAATACTCGTTTACATATTATCTCTTTTGATTCCTAGCCTTTGCTCGGCTCAGTCTCTTAGTATTGAGGGGCTCTGGCAGCAGATGGAAAGTGGGATTGCTTATCGAGAACGTGCGCTAAAGGTTGAAGTCCGAAAGCAAGAACTAAAAGAGTTTCAAGCCAACCGGATTCCTGTATTTTATATCGACGCTAATCTACAACGTAACCTAATTGTGCCGACCACTCCCGTGCCGGCCATCGCTTTCGATCCCAACGCTACCGACGGCGCAATCATCCCTCTTAAATTTGCAACAAAGTGGTCTTCCAAGGCAGGTTTGCAGGTCGAGTGGGATCTCTTTGATCCTAGACGACGGTTGGATGAGCAACAGAAGTCGTTGGAAGTGAAACGCGCTGAGCTTGATTTGCATCAGCAAAAGATAGATTGGCAGCGCGGCGCAACCCTGGCCTATGCAGCGGTAGTTTTAGCAACCGAACAGTATGCCTTGGCGCAACAGGATTCAATGGCTTATTTGGATATTTTACGTGTTACTCAGGCGCGCTATGAGGAAGGACGGGAAAAATCAGTGAACTATTTGACCGCTCAACAGGAATTTGAGCGAAAACGGATACAACTTCATGAGGCCTGGTCAGTATTGTTGGATGCAGATTTGGAGTTGCGTCGATTTACCGATTTGGAAACAACAAAAGTATTAAGCTCCAATATCCAAGATATTGTTGCCTTTGTTAGAAAGTATGATCCAGAGAATGTCGCTCTATTTGCTTTGGAACTGGACAGGAAGTCGTATGATTTGCAGTATAAGGCCTTGCGGAGCGGGTTGTATCCTTCGTTGAAAGCAAACGCGTACCTGGGCGAACAATATTTTAGTAATGAGTTTCGATTGGATCGTGGAAAGGAATGGTATGGCAGTAGCTATGTAAATCTTGCCCTACGCATACCACTATCATCTCTTTTTACTGTTCAGCCTACTTTTAGAAAGCTCCGCGCTCAGTCTGAAATCATTTCGCTAAAACTTAGGGAAGAGACTGACAGTGATCGGATCAGTTCGCAACAACAGCAGGTCAAAATTGCTGCCGCCCAGTCGAAATTAGATCGGTTGAAGGCGGTTATGCATTTGGCAGAACAAGTCAAACAAGAGCAAGAACAGACTTATGCCGAGGGGCGATTACTGCTTGTGGATCTTAATCTGTCCATCAATCAACTTAATCAAGCAAAACGGGATGTTTGGCAGGCAGGATACGATTTGATACGGGCTCTTATGCAGCAGCAGCGATAGATTCTTTAATCCGATTTACGAATCAATATAAGAACATCCCTATCGATAGAATCTATTTGGTAAGCTGTATTTGAACTGGCAAAACCTTTGTCAAAACGTATAATGTCTCCAATTACAGTAAATCTACCTTTGCTGTAGCTGCTGTCTGATGGAATTTTAAAAGATTCGCGGTAGGTGCTTTCATATTCTTTCCGATGGCGCCACGGATTGAGGTATTTACATGTCTTTTTGCCTTGATAAGTCCCTTCTTTTTGTAGAGAGATATCCAAGCTAGTCAACAGATCGTAAGATTCTGTGCTCCAACTGCTGTCAGGGGTACTTGCGCTTCTGTATCGGTAGACTTGGCCCCATCCGTATTTGTCTTGAAACCCTGATGTATTGGAAATTAGGTTCTGTACCCTATAGTTTTTATTAATGCCGTACAGTGTATCTAGGTTCTTGTTTGCCGAAAATGTCCAGTCTTCATAGAGGTATCGCTCGATCGGGATTTGCTCATCGGTACGTTTGATGTATAGTGTATCTAGATTGTCTAATGCTCCTTTTCGTCTTCCACCCCCATGACGTTGAAAAAAATCATTCTGGTAGTACTGATATCCTTCTTTCTCAATATCGAGTGTAAAAAAAACGGGTGGGGCTTCCATGGAGAGCATTTCTGTTAGAAAAAAGCGGTTGATTCGCTTTTCTTTGAGATAGAAATAACCCTGCTCATCCGTTTCGGTTTCAGCAACCTTACAGCCTGCAACGGGATTATTGTCGTAGTTGTAGATATAACCTGTAATAGCTGGACGACTAAGTCTTGAAATGCAGGAGCTGCACAGGCTAGTACTAATTACAAGACAGAATAAAAAATGAACTTTACGGGGCGAAATCATCGGCTTTTGCATTTTAGAATGGATGTGACAAATATAATGCCGTTTGATTAATGTAGAAAGAGAAGGAAGGATTTATTTGAAACGCTGTAAAAACAAAAGAGGCTTATTCTTAATTATTATAAGCCTCTTTTGTGAAGTAAAAGATTAGTCCTGCGCTACACTTGTGTCTTCTGCTTTTGTGGCTTCGTAAAACCTAATAAGTCGCAGGTGGCCCGGGCATTTAGTAATGTCTTTTTTCTTCCATAACTCGCACTCTAAGAATTGAATTTCTAAAAATTTGGGCACGTCTACCACCAATTGATCAGCACTGATCTGTACACGCTCAGGATACGTTCTATTTAATAATGCTTCTTTTAGTTCATCTATACTCATACCCAAAGATATTGTTTCATTTTTGAAAAGGGAAAGGCATCCGTGTATTAGTCCTGCGGATTAAGTGAAATCACTTTTTTTGAGCAAATTAAAGTTAATGGGGAAGGAGAAATAATTGTTATCTTAGCGCCACTGCAGGTATCTGCTAAAAGCATCTATCAGTCAGTCCATCAGTAATATTAGCCATAGCGTGAGTTTAAAATATAAAGCTTTATCCATTTTTGCTTTCTTATCCGTATGTATCAAACTACTCCGAAATAGGCGAATAGATTACAAATGGCACGTAATCAGTAATAATAGGAATATAGACAGTAAATAACTTATGGTAGTTTTGTGTTTTTATTTTTGATATAAAATAGAGATGGATATAAAAGAAATAGCAACGCAGCTGGCGAACCCAGTGGCGCTTAATGATTATATTGAGTACGGTAGTGTAGGGGCGGCTTTGGAGACAATAGATGGAAATATTTATACAGGTATTAGCATCGATACGGCCTGTTCTCTTGGACACTGTGCCGAGCATGGAGCGATTGCCGAGATGTTGAAAAATAGAGAATACCAAATTAAAAGCATAGTGGCTGTCGATCGCTTAGGAAATGCCGTTCCTCCCTGTGGGCGTTGCCGCGAATTAATCGGCCAATTGTCTTTCGAAAATAGGAATACGGTTATAGAAGTGACGAATGGAGTCTTTAGAACACTAGAGGAATTGACTCCTTTTGATTGGAAGGCCAGTGACGGAAGAGTTTGGTAGTATTAATATGAAGAAAATGAATTATAAGAAAGTCAATATCGAAGGTTGGAATAGAAAGGAACATTTTATCGCTTATCGTGATACTGTGAAATGCGGTTTTAGTCTAACAGTCAAGATAGAAATTACACAAGTTCTCTCTTTTATCAAGGAGAAAGGATGTAAGTTTTATCCCACGATGATCTATTTATTGTCCAAAGCTGTAAATAAGCATCAGGAGTTTAGAATGGCCATGAAGGATGAAGAGTTGATTATTTGGGACGAAGTACATCCTATCTATACCGTACTGCATACAGAGTCAGAGACATTTTCAGCGAGGAGCACGCCTTATACTGCTGATTTCAATAGGTTCCTCTACGATTACGCAGAGACGGATGAAAAGTATAAAGGGGATTTAAGGTTTTATCCAAAAGCGCCTCCGGAAAACCATTTTAATGTTTCCGCTTTACCTTGGATAGATTTCGATGGATTTAATCTTAATATCGCTGATTTTACCGATTACTTTGCACCAAGTTTTACCATGGGTAAATATAAAAGGGTAGGAGATGAAATGTTGCTCCCCCTGGCGATACAAGTTCATCATGCAGTGTGTGATGGATTACATGTCGCAAAATTCATTCAGTCTTTGCAAGATTATTGTGATAATATCCATAAGTTATCTTAGTAGGGGGATTCGTACCCATATCTGTTAAAGTGTATTCCTGGATAAGGGATACACTTTTTGTTTATAGGCTTCTTATATCGCCTAGGGAGATGCTATTAAAGCTTGATGCATGCTGACTTGGTAGGATGATTCTGTCTTCCATATGTCGATTAAACGGGTTGAGTGAGTAATAGTTAAAAAAAATCATAAAAAGAAAAAACAATATCATTTTGTAGGTGTTATGTTATTGTAGTTAGTCTATCTACTGGCTTAACTATAAAAAACAATAAAACTGAGATTTAATTAATTTTTTAGACTGAGTTTGGAGTGCACAGAACATATTGCGGTAGTATGTACAGCGTGTCTCCAACTAAGGAATACACTACCAGAATAGGTAAACTATTCTAAAACTCAACTTGGGGAGGTATAGAAGTCGCTTTCGTTACGATAGCGGCTTCTGCCATTTTATATGCTCTATTCTTTGCAGGCACTTTTCCAGCGATGTCGGTCTTACAGTCTTTAGCTAATACTTTTTTTTCTTTTAGGATTGCCCTGCATGATGGTTTGGTAAGAAGCTGTAAATGCAGATAAGCTTTTGTAGCCTACCATTAGCGCAATTTGACTAAGTGTATATTGTTTGGTATCTATTAGTTCTATGCTTTTTAATATCCGGATTAACTGCGTGTACTTTTGAATCGTTATTCCAGTTTCTTGCTTGAATATGCGTTGTAAGCTACGGACAGACATTGTCGCAAGATCCGCAAGGGTAGGTATATCAAGGCTATATCTATAGTTCGTATTGATGTAGTCGCAGACCGGCGTTAATCTCCGGTCTATAGGGATTGGGATTTGTAGAAATTCGTTTTCTTCACAAAAGTAGGGAAGACTGTAGCACATGGCATTTAGGAAAGAGGTGTGCTCGTCTTCCTGTTCTAGACGCTGGTTCCATTTCGCGGCATAGTGAAGCATTTCTTTTAATACTGCTGGTGCTTTAAAAACATGTACTTCGTCATAGAACGGATTTTCAGGTACTGTTTTGAATAATATAAGCATAAGGTTTACCGTTTGGGCATTTGATGTCGTACGATGCTCTCTAGCCGATGGTATCCATATAACATGATTTTGGGGGACAAGATAGATTTGGGTACCGATATGGAAATATTGATATCCTTCTTCTACATAAGTGAGTTGGTATCGTATATGGCTATGCTCATATTTATCATGTTCCCAATTGTTTTCATACCAAATATAAGCATCGGCAGGTATAGCATCTACCCCTAAGTTCTTCCAGTTTGCTATAATTTCGTTATCCATATTGGCGTTTTGTATGTGCTTTTTGGCAAAGTTAATAAAAATGCCATAACTAACTTTGTCCTTGTAATCTGAACAATATCGTTGGATGTTTAAAATTAAGTTATAGAAATGAAAAATAAAGTAAGTCTGCTGTTACTCAGTGTAGCCGTGATTATATTCGTAGGAGGTGGTTTGCGCGCCCCGATAACAGCTGTTAGCCCCGTGTTAAGTGAAATAATAGAAGTTTTGCAACTCAATAATCTGCAAGGAAGTTTATTGACCTCAATCCCACTGATCGTGTTTGCGACCTGTTCCGTACTGGTCAGCAAGCTGGCTGTTAGAGTGAATATCCATTATAGTTTGATTTATTCCCTCATTTTCTTACTTATAGGTCTCTACCTTCGGGTTTATGGTAATGTGCCTATGCTTTTTGTTGGTTCTTTTTTCATCGGATTAGGGATATGTATTGGAAATGTCACTACTCCTGCATACATCAAGAATCTCTTTCCTCAAAAAATAGGTGTAATGACAGGTATATTTTCCGTAGCGATGAATCTGACTGCCGCGACAGCTTCTGGTTTAAGCATTGCCATTGGAACTTGGACTGGAATGGGATGGAGGGGATCTCTAGGGATATGGATATTTTGGGCCTTGTTAGCGTTAGTAGCTGTTGGGGTAGAAACTTTTTTCGGGAAGAAAGAAAAGTCAACGAATAACCGTACTACCACCACCCAACAAACATCTTTTAATGTCTTTCGATCTAAACAAGCCTGGTACATCAGTGTTTTTATGGGATTACAATCTCTTGTGTATTATTGTTTAGTCGCTTTGTTACCTATTGTTTTGATTGACTATGGTATGGCTAAAGAGGAGACAGGTGTTGTTCTTTTGATTATCCAGTTGGCCATGTTGCCCGTTTTATTTATCAGTCCAGTGATTGCGACTAGATTGAAAGACCAACAATGGATGATTTATGCGGTAGGGATATTAATGTTTGTTGGTATCGCTATGTTAATACTGTTGAAAGCACAATTTATTTATTTGGCCTCTGTTTTAATAGGTGTTTCCAGCGGTTTGGCATTCAGTCTTTCTATACTGTTCTTTTCTCTCAAGAGTAAAACGATGGACGGTACCCTTAAGATTTCTGGTAAAGCCCAGTCGGTAGGCTACCTAATTGCGGCTTTTGGTCCACCGATTTTTGGTATGCTACACGATTGGGACAGCTCTTGGCAAAGCTCTTTTTGCTTTCTTCTACTGATGATTGTAATTATGATTGTATTCGGAAGAAAAGCAGCCCAGCCTCGTTTTATTGAAGAACACTAGGTGTTTTTGTCCAGATAGCCTTGAGAAAAGTGCGTTTCGGAGTTTGGGTTATCGAATCTATCACGATTGTATTCTTGGGATTTGTTCTTAGCGATGGTCAGCGACTGCCAGTCCTGATTACGGATCAACTTCCCAATGAATACAATCTGACCGATATGGTAGGGATAATGGCTTAATTGACGGTATATAGCTCCAGATACGGTATGCTCTTGATTCCTAATTTTAACAGGTTGTTCGATATTTGTTGTATTGATACTCTTCAAGGTCTGAAATAACGTGTCCCAAGCGCTGTTCCATTCAGCGATTAGCGGTATCTTTTCATAAGTTCCATCTGCGAATTCATCGTCTCGGTTACGCCAGGGTTTCTCCCCATCTTCGGTAAAAAAATTGGTAAAACGGGATAAAAGATTACCTGTTAGGTGCCGCATAAGCATGGCTACAGAATTACTTTCGGTACTTATTTTCAGATTGAGTTCTTCTTCAGAGAGACGGGATATTGTTTTCTCAGCAATCATGCGATAGTATTCAAATTGTTTAGTTATTCCCTGTAATTCCTGTATAGTCATATCGTTATTGTTTTTATTTGAAATACGGTGTGCTTTATTGAAGTTATTTCTACTGATTGACGAGAAATGGATTGACGTTGCATTGTTAAGAGCAAGCTCGATCTACGGTGTACAGGCTCGGAGCTTGTTGCTGTAAGCTTTTTGCTAGACTACCGATTTGTTTAAGGTCTAATCTGAGTTCTTCTGACCAAGGCAAGCTGATGCAGAGTCGCAAGCAGTTATGAAATTGATCCTGTAGCGTGAAAATCCTTCCCGGCGATAGACTTATTCCTTTTTTTAATGCATAATGGTATAAAGTCTGCGTGTCAATTTCGCCGGGGAGCTCAAGCCACAGCGTTAGTCCACCCTGTGGTCGGCTCACTTTGGTTCCGGCTGGAAAAAAATCTGCAATAGCCTGTGCATAATGCTGGTAGTTTTCTTGTAGGATTTTGCTCAAGCGGCGGAGATGATTGTCATATCTACCTGTCATTAAAAAGTTGGCGATGGCCTCGTTAACGACGGTTACAGAGGATAGCGAATGTACTAATTTTAGCCGTAGTAATTTTTCTTTATACTTACCTGGGGCAACCCAGCCTACCCGATATCCGGGGGCAAGGGTTTTGGATACAGAGCTACACCACAGTACATTTCCTTCCTTGTCAAATGATTTGCAGCACCTGGGCCGCTCCGGGCCAAAGTGAATATCACCGTAGGTATCGTCCTCGATTAGCGGAATTTCATGCTTAGCAAGCAGTTCTACAATTTCTTTTTTGCTAGAGTCAGGCATGCAATAGCCTAGTGGCGTATTAAAATTGGGTACCAAAAGACATACCTTTATTTGAGGGAGTAGCTTTTTCAAAGCTTCTATTTCTATACCATATACCGGATGCGTGGCAACTTCTACCACATGTAGACCGAGGCTGACAGCCAGTTGTAGGATCCCCGGATAGCAGGGACTCTCGAGTGCAATAGTATCGCCTGGTTTGGTCAATGCCATTAGGCATAGCGACAAAGCATTCATACAGCCATTGGTCGTAATAAGGTCGTCTTCCTTAAGATTTCCCTCCCAGGTCAATGAGCGTGCGGCTACCATTCTCCGTAACTTAATATTTCCCTGTAGCGGTTCGTATTCCGATCCACCTTCGCTGAGTCCACGTGTGGCTTGAATTATTTCCTTTTTTAGTTTTGCTAGTGGCAGGAGATTACCAGATGGTACCCCGATTGAAAGTAGGGTGAGGTCTGTACGGCCCATAGTCGAATAGACTTCATTCATCAATTCATCTGGTTCCCGATTCTGTGCAAATGGAATTGGGTTACTTGTCTCTGGTAGAGGAAGCTTAAAAAAGGTTAGGTCACTTACAAAATATCCCGACTGTGGTTTGGGGTGTATCAGTGATTGCCCTTCCAGTTCTAGGAATACCCGCTTAGCCGTATTGATACTTATTCCATGCTGGCTGCTCAGTTTTCGTACCGAAGGTAATTTTTCTCCGGATTTGAGTACCCCCAATTTTATCTTGTTGGCAATATTATTGGTGATTTCGCTATATAGAAAGTCTTTTTTCATATACTGAGTTTTAACGTGCTATGCTGGACGTATCAATCCTCATTAGCTACTCGTAATTAGTATTGTAAAGATAACTGTGTCTATCGAAATATCCAAAACTGTGACTGTGTTTGTTTGTGTTTCTTGTCGATTTTTGTGTCAAAATAAATGAGTATGGCTGAATTATATATAGACAAAGTAAAAAGTAGTACGGCACAGGGCTGGATAAATGGCTTAGTAGGAGTCGTGTTATTTAGTGGTTCGTTGCCAGCGACGCGGTGCGCTGTATTAGAATTTGATCCTGTGTTTGTAACCCTTGCCCGGGCTACTATTGCAGGCGTATTGGCTCTTACAGCTTTGTTGGTGTTCAAGGAGAAGCGACCAACGAAAAAGCAGTTTCTGTCTCTGATTATTGTGGCGTTGGGCGTTGTTGTTGGTTTTCCCTTATTGAGTGCCTTGGCGTTACAACATATTACTTCTGCACATTCTATTGTCTTTTTAGGGGTGTTGCCGGTATCTACTGCTGTATTTGCGATTGTCCGTGGAGGTGAGCGGCCTAAGCCCATATTTTGGTTATTTTCGGCTATCGGCAGTCTACTTGTTGTAGGCTATGCAATAGCACAAGGGGGAGCCGCATCACCTATAGGGGACCTGTTCATGCTTGGGGCGATTGTTCTTTGTGGGCTCGGCTATGCCGAGGGCGGTAAGCTGACGAAATCCCTTGGTGGCTGGCAGGTTATCTCTTGGGCGCTTGTTATCTCACTTCCTATTCTATTGCCTTTATTCTTTATCTATATGCCTGCTTCCTTTGAAAGTGTCAGTATTGCCGCTTGGGGAAGTTTGGCTTACGTTGCTTTATTCAGTATGTTTATAGGGTTTATTTTTTGGTATAATGGACTGGCACAGGGAGGTATCGCCACGGTGGGGCAGCTGCAATTACTTCAACCCTTTCTTGCGCTGGTGTTGGCAGCCTGGTTGCTTCAGGAGACGGTTAGTCTTGGAATGCTAGCAGTAACAGTAGGGGTCATTCTGTGTGTCATTGGTACCAAAAGGTTTGCCAAGTAAGAACTTCTATTCATAGCATGTAATGAAAATAGCATTAGTTGGTTATCAAAAACAAGAGAAGTTTGCACAGGGGGTGCAGACTGATGAAGATACGGATTTATTACTGTTTCTTAAAGGCAAAGGTCTGGATGTGGTCGCGACAGTATGGAATGATCGTAATGTAGATTGGAACAGTTTTAATGTCGCCATTATCAAGTCTCCATGGGACTACCATAATCATTTGTCTGATTTTTTAGCATGGTTGGAGTCTTTAGAGAGCCTGGATATCCGAGTGTTGAATCCGGCAGGGGTGATTCGTTGGAACAGTCATAAAAAATATTTACAGGAAATAGCCTCGAGAGATTTGCCGGTTATCACTTCAAGATATCTACAAAAGGGAGAGGTTTTTAATGAACAATTGTTCAGTGATCTATACACCGATCGTTTAGTATTGAAACCTTGTGTGAGCGCCGGTGCCCAGAACACGATAGCGATAGATAGCACCAATTATGAAAACTACCGCGCTGATATTAATTCATTATTGACTACTGAAGATCTCATTGCCCAACCTTTTGTCGAGGAGATTGAAGAAGGGGAGTGGTCCTTTCTGTTTTTCAATGGTATCTATAGCCACTGTGTTTTGAAAACGCCCAAGTCTGGAGATTTTAGGGTACAGCATTATCACGGTGGTCGGATTAGCTATCCAGATCCTAATCCTATACATGTTGCCGAAGCAAAAAGGTACTTCGATGCAATCGGGCAGCAAATCTTATACGCCCGTGTTGATGGTGTGGTTATAAACGGGGGATTTCGGTTGATGGAGCTTGAGCTGATAGAGCCCTACTTGTTTTTTGATGGAAGGGAGGCTCTTATGGAAAATTATTACAGGGCATTGCTGGCTCTTATCGGTCAGCAATAGTATTTTATATTTGAAATGTGTTTGTTTTCCTATAATATGTGCCATCTTTTTGTTGCTTGATAAGCTAATTTAGTGTTGTCTATAATTTTGGGTTGTTTTCCATTTTTGGAAAACAATCTGTTTTACAATTTCCTCGGCTTCGGTTGTTGATACGTATTTTGACAGCCGGAGCTTTTTTACTCTCTTTTTTGAAAATTTATCGTTTAAGTTCTTTTTTTATCAAGCGTTTTTCTTACTTTAGCGACCTTTTTAATTTTGCACCCAGAAATGTATCAGTAATGAAAAGTCCTGCTTACTTATCTTGGTTTTATTTTATTATATATGAAAAAATCAACAAAAAAAGCAGCCATTGGCTTTATATTCATTACGTTATTGATTGATATTACGGGATGGGGGATTATCATACCTGTGGTACCTAAGTTAATCGAGGAGCTCATTCACAGTGATATCAGCGAAGCTGCTAAATATGGTGGGTGGTTAGGATTTGCCTACGCTTCTACGCAGTTTATTTTTTCTCCAGTGGTTGGTAATCTCAGTGACAAATATGGAAGAAGGCCTATTATCCTGATTTCATTATTCGCTTTTGCTGTTGACTATATCTTTCTGGCCTTGGCGCCTACCATTTCGTGGTTGTTTGTAGGACGTGTTATTGCGGGACTAACTGGAGCAAGTATCTCTACGGCCAGTGCTTATATCGCGGATATCTCGACCGATGAAGATAGAGCCAAGAACTTCGGAATGATTGGAGCAGCATTTGGTTTGGGTTTTATCATTGGTCCTGTTATAGGAGGTGTTTTGGGTGAGTATGGCGCCCGGATTCCTTTTTATGCCGCGGCAGGTCTGTGTATGGTGAATTTTATTTATGGTTATTTTATATTGCCCGAAAGTCTTGATAAAGCAAAACGTAGACCCTTCAGTTGGAAGCGTGCTAATCCAATCGGCTCCTTTAAGTTTTTGGGAAAGCATCCTGAAATATCAGGGTTGATTGTCGCCTTAATCTTGGTTAATATCGGGGCTCATGCGGTACAGAGTAACTGGAGCTTTTTTACGATGTACAAATTCGACTGGACTGAAAGAATGGTGGGTATATCACTCGGTGTCCTAGGTTTGGTTGTCGGTTTAGTCCAAGGTGGTCTGATTCGTTGGACTACGCCTAAGTTTGGAGAGGAGAAGAATATATATTATGGACTGACATTTTATGCCATAGGCTTATTGTTGTTCGCATTTGCGAATAAGGGTTGGATGATGTTTGTGTTTCTTATCCCTTATTGCCTTGGCGGAATTTGTGGGCCAGCACTTCAGTCCGTGATTTCTAAGAACGTACCATCTAATGAACAGGGAGAGTTGCAGGGAGCTTTGACTAGTTTAGTGAGTGCTACATCGATTATAGGCCCTCCGATGATGACAAATCTATTTTATTATTTTACCCATGAAGAAGCTCCCTTTCAATTTTCTGGAGCACCTTTCTTCTTAGGGTTTATCCTTATGGCTATAAGTGTCGTGATGGTTTATTTTGCTTTTCAACGGAACAGAGATAAACAGCTGAAAAATCAGCGTTAATTAGAATTTATACTAGAAAAGGCCCGGTGATCCCGGGCCTTTTTATTGTGTTTACCATTTTGGATAGGCTATGTCGCACGATTGGTACAAGGGATAAGATAGAATGGATAAAGTCACTAACGTATGCATTTATTCAGTTTTTTTAAGAGGGGAACCTATAGTTGCAGACTTTTTTTTAAATAAATCACTGTTAAAATGCAGGATAGATTTTGTGGTTGAATATGTTTTTTATATCATTGTGTACGTAAACGTTTTGATTAAAGCTAAATTTTGCCTGCATGAGTAAGCTGTTGTTAGAAAATGGTATCCTGGTTTTTGCCGATTTGATTCTAGAAAAGGGATACCTCTATATTGAGGATAGAAAGATTGTTCACTTGGGACAGGGGACTCTTGATGTCAGTGAAGATGTGTGTCGTATTGACCTGAAAGGGAAGTATATTTCGCCAGGCTTTATTGATATGCACGTGCATGGCGGTGGGGGTTCTGATTTTATGGATGGTACGGTAGAGGCATTTTTAAAAGTCTCTGAGACGCATGTCCGTTATGGTACCACGGCAATGTGTCCCACCACCCTTACTGCAGAGAAAGACCATATCTATACCGTAATGGATGTCTACAAGGAGGCTTTGCCAAAAAATACGAAAGGTGCGTCCTGGTTAGGCTTGCATTTAGAAGGGCCTTACCTGTCAATGGGACAGCGAGGAGCGCAGGATCCTAAGTACATCCGTAATCCCGATGAAAAAGAGTACCAGGATATATTGGGTTATTCCGACCATATTGTACGATGGAGTGCTGCTCCGGAATTGCCAGGTGCATTGCCTTTTGCAAGTTACCTTCAATCTAAGGGAGTGATTCCTGCTTTAGCACATAGTGATGCCTTGTTTGAAGAGGTTTTAGAGGGATTTAAGGGAGGCTTTCGGTTAGCTACTCACTTTTATTCTGCCATGTCGACTATTGTCCGCAAAGACGCAAAGCGTTATGCCGGAGTCATTGAAGCGGGGTATTATCTCGATGATATGGATGTAGAGATTATCGCTGATGGTGTTCATGTGCCTTCCTCGTTGATGAAACTCATCTATAAAATTAAAGGATCGGAGCATATAGCCTTGGTAACCGATGCGATGCGTGCCGCCGCGATGCCAGAAGGACCTAGCGTATTGGGAAGACTCGCAGACGGATTACCCGTTATCGTTGAAGAGGGCGTAGCTAAATTGCCCGATCGCTCAGCCTTCGCTGGAAGCGTTGCGACAGCGAACCAATTGGTTAAAAATTACATGCATCTGGCTGATGTTACGCTTACTGAAGCCGTACGGATGATAACGGAGACTCCTGCTCGCATTTTGGGGGTCAGTGATACCAAAGGTAGCTTGCAGCGAGGCAAAGATGCTGATGTCGTTGTTTTTGATAGAGATCTGGAGGTATATATGACCATCGTAGAGGGACAGGTAAGGTATGAACGTACTGCGTCAGTCTAAGAAATTGAAGTAAAATGAATATTGGAATTTACTTATTCCGATAAAAAGCTATAGATATGAAGAAGTATATATTAAGTGCTGTTTTATTCCTTTTTGTACAATTGTGCACATTGCATGCACAGGTGCCGGGGGATTTTGCTATTCGCGGATTTCATCTAGATCTTCGCGTACAGGTGATGAAGATGCCTGCTCTAAAGAAGTTTGCCAAACAACTCCATGATGGTGGTATCAATACACTGATTATGGAATGGGAAGCCACTTATCCTTTTGAGAATCACCCATTGATACCGAATCAATTTGCCTATACCCGAGATGAGGTAAAAGAATTTGTGACTTATTGTGAGGGGCTGGGAATAGACGTTATTCCACTACAGCAGAGTTTTGGTCATGTCGAATACATCTTGCGAAATTACCGCTATAAGGAATTGAGAGAGGATCAGAAAGACTATTCTCAGATTAATCCCCTTCGAGAAGAGTTGGCCAGAGCTCTTTTTACAGACCTTTATAAGGATATGATTAGTACGCACGATTCCGAGTATATCCATATTGGGGGAGATGAAACTTACCTATTGGGACATTCGAAAGAATCTCAAGCAAAAGTTGCGGCAGTAGGAAAGGGACGATTGTATGGAGATTATATTAAATTACTCTGTGAGATTGTCGTGGGGCTGGGCAAGAAACCTGTTCTGTGGGCAGACATTGCGATGAAATATCCCGATGCTTTGCAGGGAATTCCCAAAGAGACGGTATTTATTGATTGGAATTATGGATGGGATGTCGATATGTTTGGCAAACATAGTAACCTACTGAATTCGGGCTATGAAATCTGGGGTGCTCCTTCGCTTCGCAGTCATCCCGATAATTATTTCTTAACGCAATGGGAGAAGCATTTTAAGAATATAAGAGATTTTATCCCACAGGCTCGAGAGTTTGGTTACAAAGGAATCATAATGACATCTTGGTCTACATCGGGCCTATATGGAATTACCTGGGAGAGCCCTAAGGACATTGTCGAGCTCTATCCGATAAGACGTGTGTACCCACTTTCAGGTTTTAATATTTTAATAGAGGCTTATTTTGAGTCGTTACGTTCACGCAAAGCATTGGATATAGATACCTTTGTGGCCAACTATGCAAAGAAACACTACGGTTTTGGAGGAAGTGATGCGGCGAAATTCTGGAATGCTTTGAAAGCAAATCCTTATGAGATTAATCAGGGAGTGGTGAGTACTGCTTCCGTTTCTGTAAAAACGATGAAAGATAGTGCCGAGTGGGTATTACGGGAGTTTAAACAGCTCAAACCGAAGAGGAATAAAGACGAATACGAACACTATGTACTTATGTCGCAGATCAGATTGCGCTATCTGACATATATGGAGGTAGAGGCGCGCCTGAATAGTCTAGACTTTAGCCCTAATGAGTTGCCAGAAATGAAGCAGGTTATTGCGACATTACGTCTCGAAAATCTAGACGAGGCATTCGCTAAACTGAATAACGATTGGATGTATAATGCCGAAATACAACAAGAAAATGAGCTCAGAGAGAGCAAGATAAAACTATTAGAGGCTCGTCTTAATAGATTGGGTACACTAGAATAGATATTAAGTTCTGATGGGGGTCAGTATAATCCCACTGTGATAACTAAGTCTCGAAAATAAGGGGTGAAAGAGTGACGAATTTTAAAAAATAGTAAGGATGAAAATAAAACTCTTATTGATAGTTGCCTGTCTTATCTGGCAGGTAAAAGATAGCAACGCGCAGACAGCGGTACAATCACCGCTTAGCATCAGCTGGCAGCCTTTGTTGAATAATTATGATGGCAAAGAGCAAGCTTTATCGGAATTGATTATCCGCAATATTAGTGATAAGCCATTTCCGTGGCAAGGATGGAAGTTGTATTTTAACTTTATAAGATTGGCTGAGCCTGTTGACAATCAGCAACCTTTGGATGTACATCATATTAATGGAGATTACTTTTACTTTGAACCCAATATAAAAGGTAAGGTGTTGGCGCCAGGAGAAGAATTAAAGTACACGATGATTTCCAAATCATGGGTTGTCAATTTTAACGATGCTCCTCAAGGCTTTTACCTGGATTTGGGGGATGGGCAGTTACAGCCACTTCCGGGGGTCAAAATGCTCCTCCCTAAAGATGAAAAAGCATTTTATAGAGTTGGAGGCGATAGGGAAATGAATGCGGCGATGATCTATGAGAAAAATGAGCATTATCAGGGCGCGAAGCGACTGGATGGGGTTAATATCCTACCTACTCCGGTTTCTGTTGAGCAGGGGAAAGGTAGTTACGTGCTTAGTAAGAACGTAGACATCAGCCATGCGCCCCGTTTTAAAGCTGAAGGTGAACTATTGGTAGAAGAGCTAGAGCGTATGTTTGGTTTATCCTGCCGCATATCTTCTGCGCCAAACGCAAGGAAAGAAGGGATCCAATTGGTTGAAGACAAATCATTAGATAGCGAAGCATATAAGTTGTCTGTTACAAAAAGTGGTGTAAAACTCTCTGCTGGTAGCGGTGCAGGGATGTTTTACGCGATTCAGTCTTTAAAATTATTGGTAGATCCTACATTTTATGACCCCAAGAATACGAAGCAAATTACCTTGCCTTTTGTTCAGGTTTCCGATAAGCCTCGTTTTGGCAGCAGAAGTTTAATGTTGGATGTCGCGCGAAATTTTCAGACAAAAGAGCAGATCTATAAAATGCTCGATATGATGGCACTTTACAAGTTGAATACCCTGCATTTTCACTTGAATGATGATGAAGGCTGGCGTTTAGAGATCCCCTCTATCCCTGAGCTTACAGAGGTTGGTTCGCGCAGAGGGCACTGGGAGGCAGGCAAAGAGAATGACTGGTTGCCACCGTCTTATGGTTCAGGCCCTTTCTTAGATAATCCACGGGCTAGTGGCTACTATACAGCACAGGATTTTATGGATATTCTTAAGTATGCACAGCGCAGACATATACAGGTTATTCCCGAGGTGGAGACGCCTGGGCATGCTCGTGCCGCTATACAGGCCATGAATGTACGTTACCGTCGATTAATGGCGCAAGGTAAAGAGCAGGAAGCATCGAAATACCTATTGCAGTCGGCCGGAGATTCATCCGTCTATAGGTCTGTTCAGAAATGGAATGATAACGTAATGGATGTGTCGCTCCTTTCGGTTTATACATTTTTGGAGCAGGTGACAGACGATATTATAGGGATGTACAAGCAAGCAGGCGTCGAACTGAAGACCGTACATTTTGGTGGAGACGAGGTGCCGAACGGGGTATGGGAACATTCTCCTGCCTTTGCAAAATTCAAGAAGGAAAATCCTGCGATCAAAGAGACGGCAGATCTTTGGGTGCGTCATTTCGATATTCTATATAAGATGTTGAAAAAAAGAGATATACTTTTATCTGGCTGGGAAGAGGTCGGTATGGAAAAAGTTGTGGCAGATGGAAAGAAGAAATGGATTCCATTTGTTGGATTGCAGGATAGTAATGTTCATTTAAATGTGTGGAACAACCTTGGTGGAAATGAAGATTTGGCCTATCGTCTAGCAAATGCAGGTTATAAGGTGAAGCTTTCTTTTGTGAGTAACTTCTATATGGATATGGCGTATTACAAGCGTTTTAGTGAGCAAGGCTTTTACTGGGGTGGTTTTATAGATTTAGAGAAGCCCTTTAGTTTTATTCCGTACGATTATCTGCACAATCAAAAGCAAGATTGGCTGGGAAGAACATTGCCTGATCGTGTGTTGAGCGTGGCAGAGAAATTGACGGAAAAGGGGAAGCAGAATATTGTAGGGCTACAAGCATTGCTTTGGTCTGAGACTATTAAAGACGAAGAGCAAATGGAGCGCATGATATTTCCACGCTTGTTGGCCTTTAGTGAGCGGGCTTGGGCACAAGCAGGAGCTTGGGAAACCGAAACTGTTAGTAACGGTTCGAGCTATCAGGATGCTTTGAAAAAGTTTTTTGCTGTCGTCGGACTACAAGAGTTACAACGTTTACCTTTTCTGTATGGAGGTGTTACATTTAGAATACCTACGCCGGGCGTAAAAGAAATCAACGGTAAGATTTATGTTAATATGGAGCTTCCTGGTTTTGAGGTGCGTTATGCATCGGATGGCAATACTCCGGATAGGAATAGCACATTGTATACAGGAGCTATCCCATACAAAAGTAATTTAGTGTTTAAAGCATTTAATAAACATGGAGATTCCAGTCTTCCGATAAGCCTAGATGGCGAGTCCGCCAAGTAGTAGGTCGGAAATATAATCATAATAAGAAAGCCCCATTTAGGGGCTTTCTTTTAGTATAATAATCTGGTTGTTTAGTTTTGCTTCCGGTCAGAAGAACCTCTGACGATTAGTTTTGTTTTGATGATGACCTCCTGATAGTCTAACACCTGCATTTCTTTGTCTTCTATTTGTTGGATCAGTATTTTGGCTGCCACTAGTCCCATTTCATAAGCGCTGTCATCGATGGTCGATATCTGCGGTTCTAGGATAGAAGAGATCGGATAATTACTAAAGCCGATGATAGCCGCCTTTTCAGGAATTGCGATACCGTTATTCCGAAATACCTTTAATGTCGCCGCCGCCGTATAGTCATTGGCACATACAATTCCGTCAGGTATTGATGTGTTTAGGAGCAGTGCTTCTGCCGCCTCTTTACCTTCTTCGTAGGTCAGATTCTTCGTTTCCTTGACAAATTGCTCCTGAAAGGGGAGCTTATATTGCTCCAGTGCCTTTTTAAAACCTGTTAGTCTCGATTTGAAAATATCTACATTTTGATTCCCCGCGATGTGTGCCAGATTTTTACAACCTTGTTGTATTAAATGAACTGTTGCATTATAAGAGGCTTCGAAATCGTTAATAATAACTTTACTAGCCTTTAGTTGTTCACTGGTTCTGTCGTATAGAACTAGAGGGATATTCGATTTTCCGAGTTTTTTGAGGTGCTCATATCGTTTTGTTTCCAGCCCCGGACAGATGATGACTCCTGCTGCAAGTGAATTTTCGAGCATTTGCACGATTTCTGTTTCCTTAATATAAGAGTCATGCGACTGGAATATTGTAATCTGATACCCCTGCTTATAGGCGTATTCTTCTATACCACTGATTACTTTAGAGTGAAAATCGATGTCTATACGCGGACATATCACACCGATAGACTTTGTTTTTTTACTCCGGAAGCTAGACGCAATAGGATCGAGCGAAAAGCCCATTTCCTTGACCTTGTCGTTGACTATTTTTTTTGTGCTTTCACTGATTGCCGGGTGGTTGGATAGCACACGGGATATAGTGGCGGCAGAAAGATTGAGTGCTTTAGCAATATCCTTGATGGTGATGCGTGCTTCCTTTTTTTTCATTTATGTATACTTACTGGTCTCTATAAGACTGATAATTTCATTATCTGCTAATTAGCAGTTCGGTTTGTTTGGAATGGATTTTTAGTTCTTTTGTTGTTCTAGCAAAAGCCTGTATAATCCACCATAAACTTAAAATATAAATTGACCGAAGTTAATTCAAATTTTTATAAAAACAAATAAACTACGCTTCTTGTTTTGTGCAATTGTTTGCATAGGTTATTTTGTTGTTTAACATTACAAACGATTGTTTTGTTTATTTTTTAATGCAAATGTTTGCATGATTTTTGTTTTTTGTCTACCTTGGCTCCGATAAACAACAGATGATATAAACTCAAAATCTGCATTATGATATTTACTGCTTACCATCGTAAATTTAAATGGAGTGCAAATGCGTTTTCCCTTACATTTTTGTTTTTTGCTTTGCTTTTGGTTATTCCAGAAGGTGCGTTTGCACAGCAGAAACGAATCTCAGGTAAGGTGATAGATGCTGGCACGAAAAAGGCAATACCTGGAGTGAGTGTGAAGCTCGCCGGGCAAGCTGCCGGAGCAAGTACCGATGACCAAGGTGCTTTCGTTTTAAACGATCTGTCCCAAGGGCAGTCAGTGGTGTTCTCTTTCTTGGGGTACACCAGTCAGACCCTCAAGATCGACGCACGTTCAACTTATTTGATTGAGCTAACTAGTCTCGCTACAGAGATTGAAGAAACTGTAGTCGTGGGGTACGGCCGTCAGAAGAAAAGAAACTTAACCGGTTCTGTAGTGTCCGTGGGCTCTGCAGAGATTGAAAAGACAACACAACAAGATCCTATTTCAATTTTGCAAGGAAGGGCCGCCGGGGTACAGGTCTCCTCCAATTCTGGAGCGCCAGGAGGGGAGATGACGATCCGTGTACGCGGTAACTCTTCGCTTAACTCCGGGAATAATCCCTTGTTTGTAGTAGACGGTATTCCGATTGAATCTAATTCAATTTCTGCCTTAAATGGTACTGAGGGATCAGGCTTAAATCCTTTAGCTGATATCAATCCAAATGATATCGCTTCAATGGAGATTTTGAAAGATGCGGCGTCTACAGCTATCTACGGATCGAGAGCGGCCAATGGTGTCGTTATGATTACCACCAAACGTGGGGCCGCCGGCAAACCTGAAGTTCTTCTTAATGCAACCACAGGTGTAAGTACGCTTACGAGAAAACTAAGCGTCTTGAATTCACAGCAGTATCGCGAAGCGGTATTGGATTCCTATAATGCATTGCCTAATCCCGAAGAACCTTACTACACCATTATTGATTCATTGAATCCAATGAATAATGGGGATGTCGATTGGCAAGATGCATTGATGCGTTCTGCAAAGCAGTACAAAGTAGATTTGTCTGTACGTGGTGGTAATGAAGGTACTAAGTACGCTTGGAGTTCATCTTACCTGGATCAAGACGGGGTGATTTTAAACTCGAATTACAAACGCTTTACATCGAGACTAAATGTTGATTTTAATATTTCGGACCGTGTACGTATCGGGCAGAGTGTCTCGTATACCAATGCGGTAAATAACCGCACCAATGCGGGGGGCTCGGGTAATTTAAGTATTATCCGTAGTCTATTGGTCAGACCTCCCAATATGTCTATGTATCTGCCTGATGGGTCCATCAATGGGTATATGATCGGACAGCGAAATCCAGTCGGTATGGCCTTGTATGCGACTAATCTTAACAAAAGTAATCGCATCATCGGTAGTCAATACCTCGAGATTGACATTCTGAAAGATTTGAAGTTCAGGAGTAACGTCAATCTAGATTACATTGCCATGAAAGAAGATGAGTTTATGCCTTCTATATTGGATTATAGAGAAGGGTATAACACTGGAGCTGTTCGTACATCTGGCAATCTGACTTGGGGCAACGAGAGTTACTTCACCTATAATAAGAGCATTGCTAATGCCCATAATATCGGTGCAGTAGCCGGTATGAGTTTTCAGAGATGGCGATATGACCGCACTGGACTGAATGGTTCTTACTTTGCCAGTGACGATATCCGAACCCTAAATGGTGCCTCTGTTATATCCGGGCAAGACGTAAATGTAGCTTCTGAGCACGCGATGCGTTCCTACTTCGGACGATTGACCTATGACTACGTTGGCAAATACCTATTGGAATTTAACTTACGTGCCGATGGTTCGTCTCGCTTTGGAAGTGATAAGCGTTTCGGTTTTTTCCCATCTGCATCCGCGGGATGGCGCTTCGTGGAGGAGAATGGAGTTAAAGACCTAAGCTGGCTCAGTGATGGTAAGTTGCGCTTTAGTTTAGGTAGCACCGGTAATGAGGCTATTGGTGATTACACTTCGCAGGGAGAGTTTACACTAGGGATGAACTACCTTGATTTTTCAGGAGCGGCGCCTACCGTAATGCCTAATGCAAGCCTTACCTGGGAGACTACTCATCAATACAACCTTGGGTTGGAGTTAGGCTTTTTGAATAACCGTATTTTGTTCTCCACAGATGCTTATTTGAAAAAGACAAAAGATCTACTGTATAATGTTCCGCTTCCAAGCACAACCGGATTCGAGTACGTAACGAGAAATGTTGGCTCTATTGAGAATAAAGGACTCGAGTTCAGTTTGCAAACCCGTAATCTACAGGGGCCATTCACTTGGAGTACCAATGTCAACCTTAGTTTGAACCGTAACAAAGTGACTTCACTTCCAGAAGATGTATTGACCAATGGTTACATTCAAAACGGAGCTTTCCACATACTACAGGTCGGCAAACCTATCGGTGTATTCTATGGCTGGCAGTTTGATGGTGTATATGCACGTGACGCGGATAATGTCAATGGGCTTACCCATGGTGCCAACGGACCTAAGTTCGTCGGAGGTGATCCAATCTGGAGAGATCTGAATGGTGACGGTATTATCAACGAAGATGATAGACAGATTATCGGGTATGCTGAGCCGAAATATTTTGGAGGTATCTCCAATGACTTCAGTTATAAAAACTTCCACCTTAATGTGTTCTTTCAATACTCTGTAGGCAACGAAATATACAGTGAGCTCAATCACCAGCGTAATTCTATCGTTAGGTACAACAACCTTTCTACAGACGCCCTGTCGAGATGGCGTCAACAAGGAGATGTGACCGACTTTCCTCGATTGATTCGTGATGATCCGAAGCAATCTGACAGTAGAGTGCAGAGTAGATGGGTAGAAGATGGTTCGTACATCAAGTTAAAGAACGTGAACCTAAGATACTCTTTGAATCCAGACTGGGTAAAACGTATTGGTCTACGTAAAGTTGATGCCTTTGTAACTGGTACAAATTTGATTACCTGGACAAAATACACAGGCTTTGATCCGGACGTAAATTCCTATTCAGGACTTCGTGTAGGTCTCGACGAAGGAGCGTATCCACAGGCCCGTACCTTCATGTTTGGTTTAACACTTGGACTTTAATTTGTTACTCATGAAAAGAACGTTTAAATATATATTTGGTAGTGCTTTGATGCTACTAATGATTTCTTGTTCGGATTTGGATAAAGAACCGATCAGTAATTTTTCTGGACAGGGATTTTACAAAAAACCTAGCGATGCTCAAGCTGGCGTCACCGGCATATACAATAGTATGCAGTCCACCTTCCGTTTGAATTTCGCTTATTGGGGGGAGGGGCGAGCAGATAACGTGACGACCAAGCATTCTGGTGATCCGTTGGCCTTACAAACCAATGCGTTGACACCGATTATCACTTCAGCGCGCTGGGATAATTTCTATACGTTGATATCCCGCGCCAATTATGCCATAAAATATACACCGGGAGTTTTTGGCGAGGGCGAGAGCCAATTGAAAAATGAGCTTTTGGGACAAGCGCATGGCCTACGTGCTATTGCCTATTTTTACCTAACCCGTATCTGGGGGGATGTACCATTGGTTACAGAACCTTATGAAAGCGTCGATCAGAATGTATTCGTAGATAAAAACAGTGCCCAAGAGGTGTTGGCCAAAGTCGAAGAAGATCTGTTATTTGCAGCAGAAAATAGCTCGAAAAGCTATTCTGGCGCCAAGAATCGTGTCATATTCACGAAAGGCACAGCGTACGCGTTCCTAACGCAACTGTACATGTGGCAAAAGAAATACGATAAAGCTATTGAGATGGCTGATAAGGTGATGAGTGATTCGCAGTACTCCTTAGTCGCTATGAATGATTGGAACGATATCTTCGTCAAAGGTGTAAGTACCGAGAGTATTTTCGAAGTCGGGTATAACGAGGTCCAGACCAATGCGCTACGTATTCTATATGCACTTGGCTCAGATAGTGACTATGTACCGAGCGCTAGATTCATAGCATCGATCGAAACCGGTGACTTACGTAAGCCACGTATTTATGATGTGACCGAGGCTCAGCCACGTAAGATATGGAAGTTTTTTGGACAGGGCTTTAAAGATGAAAGTCCGGAGCCATCATCCAATAACATTGTATTGACAAGGCTTGCAGATATCATCCTGTTAAAGGCTGAGGCTCATGCTAATCTAAACCAGCCTACCGAGGCGTTAGATTTGCTCAACCGTATCCGTAGACGCGCTGGCCTTGCGGTATTGGACGAGGCAGCTGCTATCAGTCAGTATAAAAGTGTTGCAGACGCTATATTGCACGAGCGCTCGGTCGAACTTTGTTTTGAAGGACATCGTTGGTTTGACCTTGTACGTACCGGTAAAGCTATTTCAACGATGAAGCCTATCAATGGACTGTCCAACGAGGGTAATCTGTTGTGGCCGCTGCATGAAAGCATCAGGTTAAGAAATCCAAATTTGAAACAAAACGAGTTTTATAACTAAGCATATGAGAAAGATAAAATATACAATTACGAGTTTCCTGATGGGAATAAGTATGTTGGTCTCCTTATTTAGTTGCGAAATCCAAGAGAGCTTTGACTATGACCATACCCCTGATAATAGCAAGCTGAATATGTCGGCTATGGCGTATATTAAAAGCAACGATTCACTGTCGCTGCTCAATGAGGCTATCGAACGGACTCAATTTCAGACGATGTATGAGGAAGGGGGAAGAAGAACGTTTATTGCTCCAAACAATCAAGCTTTCAGGACCTACCTTAAGGAAAACGGCTATAGTTCGATTGCGGCGATTCCACTTCCTATTTTGAAGAATGTATTACGTTATCATACGGTAAAGGCTGAAGTCAATTTTAATAATCCCGACCTGGCACCGAGTAATAGACCTATAGCTTATGATACGGAGAATGGGCAGATCATGTATCTGTCCCATAGCAGTACTTATGTCGGTCTTATCAATGAGGGAACCAACAGACAGTGGCAGATTCGTACGTCCAATCTGGTACCGAACAACAGTGTGATGCACGTTGTGAATTTCGTCGTGTTTTATTCTGCTCCGACAGGAGATGCGAATGCTGAAAACCCTAATTTAGTCCGGGATACCATTTTTGTGAAGCAAGATGCCTTTGTAAATGGTGGTGCTGAGTCTAATAAAAACTTTGGGTTGGAGCCCTTGCTGAAAACAAAAAATGTAACCGACAATGGAGATTACGATCGTAAGACCTTCCTGATGTTCGATTACAATGACTTTAAGAAAGACGGTGTAGTCACCGACCTTCGATTAGAGTTGGCTGTAAGTTTTACGGCGGCTAAGGGGGTAGACCTTAATCTATTCGAAACTCCGAGTACCGATTGGAAAGAAGCATCGCTCAACTTTAACAATGCAGTATTTCCGACGACGCCACGTATTGCCTCTATCAGAACAAGCAAGATCAGCATCTTTAAGTTTGACCTCACCGATTACTATAAAGCAGCAAATCCAACAGGATTGAAATCGTATATGGTCGATGGGCAGGCAAAATCTGATGAGACCGACGAGTTTGGATCTAAAGAACATGCAACCCTAGCTACACCGATGCTGATTGCTACATTGGCTAGTGGTAATAGTCAGCTTGTGCTGGAAGGTAAGAACGATTTTGAAGTCGAGAACGGCGGTATGTATGTCCTATCCAATGAGAACTTACTTGTCAGCGGTGCTTCGGCTGGAGATATCATCTATACGGTCGAAGAGTTAACAGCTTTTGGCTGGTTGATCAAAGGCG
This sequence comes from Sphingobacterium tabacisoli, assembly GCF_017908035.1. GTDB lineage: Bacteria > Bacteroidota > Bacteroidia > Sphingobacteriales > Sphingobacteriaceae > Sphingobacterium > Sphingobacterium tabacisoli. The sequence goes on from NZ_JAEQMU010000001.1 coordinate 587,903, forward strand.
CTGAGGTCCTGAAAAAAGGAAGCCGCTTTACGCAACTTGATCTTGATTTGAAGAATATGGTCTTTATTCATGACGGTCAGACTGTGGGAGCCGGCGCTTTGGTGTTGACTGCTAGAGATAAAGCCGGAGCTGTATTAGAGAATCTTAAAATCAATATCACCGCAAAATAGTATGGGAAACAAAAATCGGGTATTCTATCTATTTGCTGTTGTACTGTTGTTTATAAACTGTAGTAGCTCTTCATCCGACATAGATCCTCCTGTAGTTCCTACCGACCGGGTTATCCAGTTTTCAGGGATAGACTGGGTAGTGCGTGCGAGCAAAGAGAAAAAAGAAGGGCCGGGGCCAAATTTATTTTCGGCCTCGGACAAAAATGTGTGGATCGATGATAAGGGGAGATTGCATTTGAAGGTGCGCCAAGAAGGAGGTTATTGGTACTGCTCAGGGATTACTTCTAGACATTCATTTGGATATGGTAAGTATACTTTCTACGTCAACTCGGATATTACGACACTCGATAAGAACGTAGTTGCGGGACTCTTTACTTATCTGAATGACGAAGAGGAGATTGATATCGAGTTTTCGAAATGGTCGATTGCCAATAATCAGAATTCCCAGTTTGCATCACAGCCCTCTACCGTCGTCGGGAATAAGGAACGATTCGATATACTCCCTGGCATTGGACAGACTACACACTCTTTTGATTGGCAGACCAAACGCATTCTTTTTAAGAGTAGCTACAAGGATGACCATGGCGGAGAGCAGGTTATTCACCAATGGAATTACGAAGGGGGGCATGTTCCTACGATGAAAGAGGAGAAGCTAAAATTGAATTTATGGCTTTTCAAGGGGCAGATGCCTTCCGATTTAAAAGACCAGGAAATCGTAATTGACAGCGTGCGTTTTACAGCTGCTCAGGTATCGGTTTAAGGTGTTGTATTGTTGTTATTCTTTTTAATAAATAGGTATAAATATGCTTTTAGAAAATTTGAGAGTTGATATTTCCGAGACAGCTCGTGAGGCAGGTGAGAAGGCAGGAAGAGCCGTCGAAGCTAAATTGTTAGAATTGCAGGCATCGCAGGATGAGATACGTGTTATTTTTGCGGCCGCTCCTTCGCAGGATTATATATTGGGCTATCTGACTCAGTCCAAAGAGATTGATTGGTCTAAGATTGTAGCCTTTAATATGGATGAATATATTGGCTTGCCCAATGGTGCTAAGCAGGCATTTTCAAATTATCTGGAGGACACACTTTTTAAGTTTGTGACACCTAAGGCTAAGTATTTTATTAATCCTTCTGCTACTGTAGATGAGGAGTTAGTGCGTGTTACGGCACTTATAGCTGAGAAGCCTATTGATGTAGTGTGTCTCGGTATAGGTCAGAATGGACATATTGCTTTCAATGATCCGCCTGTTGCAGATTTTGACGATCAACAGGTGATCAAAGAAGTCGAGCTTGATCAGGTGTGCCGCATGCAACAGGTTATTGATGGTTGTTTTGCTGAGATCAAAGAAGTGCCGACTCATGCATTGACATTGACTATACCTACCATTATGAAGGCTTCCAGTTTGTACTGTGTGGTCGTTGGGGAGCATAAGGCCGAAGCAGTAAAGCATACCTTGTCCTCCGAAATAAGTACGCTTTGGCCATCTACAATATTGCGGGAACATACCGATTGTCAGTTCTTTTTTGATAAAGCGGCCTGTCCAAAAGTATAAGTTTCAAGTTTAAATCTGTTTTTTAAGTTAAATGCATAGTTCTTCGGGGCTGTGCATTTTTATCTTAAAAGCGTCTGTCAGTAGCTCTAATGAATCATGAAAGTTTTATTGAATCGATGTTGCCGGCGAATAGAGTTTAACAATGTCAAAGCAGTTTAGGTTTGGGCTGATTTGAGGTACTGGGTATCCAGCGGTTCTTTTGTATAAAGAGACTCCGATAGCTACCATTAAGGTCTTAGCTTTGGTAAAGTCGTATTCTTTAACAGTATTTAACTGTATCAAAGGTGAGGGGGCATGATAGGAAAGAAGTTCGCTGTAGATATATTCAGTAGATATAGTCATATCCAGATGATCTATATCGAACAGAATCGCATGCACCATAAATGAGTCTATACCTTTAGGAAGGTCTAGATGAACTTCTGGTCGCAAATTAGGAATTGTAACGTTGATTTTCTGTCTATCTTTAATATAGCTAACGTCTATAGGTATAAGTACGGTATCTTTCAACGAAGCATTGCCATTGAAACTGAAATTTTGTAAGAGCATTAGATTATGTGGTAAAACTTTTCTATGTCCTCTTTCACTTATCTCGTCTGCTTTTACAATCAAATTGATTCGTTTAACAATACCATTAAGGTTTGACGATTCCTGAAACAGTTGATAGTGTTGACCAATAGCATTTTTAAAAGCATCGCGTAGATTTTTGGAGAACGAGCTCGCACAACCGAATTCATGGGAATTCTCTTTTGACCTAGGGGCGAGGTTGGAAATTTCTCCCTTAGTCTTTTTGGCCGATTTTTGCCTCACCTTATACTGATCACCACTCTTATAGAAATTCAAATCACCGATATTGCCTTCTAATTTGATATTACCTTTTTGGAATGCCATCTATCTCGTTTTTTATTGGTTACGTATTAAAGATAGTAATAAAGTGTTGTAATTAAGAATAATATGTATTGACAGCGGGTCTGTATTCCGTAAGTTACCTAAGTAATAAGCAGATGTTTTGAGATACATAATACCTACATAACGCTTACATAACACCTACATAATACCTGTATAATGATATTGTTGAGACTCAGGAATTCAAGTCGATTTGGATTAGTGAGAACCTCGAGGTATGAATAGTTATAGAGGGCTTTAATTTTTCTCCCACAGACTTGTCTTTTTTACGGTGTCAAGCCGGTGAGTTTTGGAGTTGATTTCCATATAAAGGCTGTCGGAGGTTTCCCTGAGCAATCTGGTCTGATAGCCACTATCAAATCCCATCTTTGAATTGGGATTGAAAAATATAGCTGTTTTTTTTCTTCCGATTACTTTTTCTGCAAAAGGATAGTGCTTGACTATCCTGTAGCTGTGCGGAGTTACTCGAATGCTGTATTCGCTATTAACTATTAAGGATCCGCCAGAAGTGTCGTCTTTTGTCAGATTGTAAGAAATCAGTACAAAACCGCCTATTATTGCTAGAAGCGTCCCTGTGAGAAGTTTCTTTCTTGGAAAGAATACAAACAGATTGATCAGTCCTATTCCGGCAAAGGGGAGGATCAAATATCCGATTTCCAGACTGATATCAAAAAAATAACGCAATAGCAAGTCACTGAGCATGATCAGGAGTATACCTGCGATCAGGCTCAACAATGTCTTCTCCAATAAAGTCAGCGGTTTTCTTTTCATGATAAAGGTTTTCTATTTTATTTAGCAAAGCATGTTCCAAAAAGTGCTCATCTCAACTATGGGAATAGAGGTGAGCACCATCGGGTATAGCAGTTAATAGGAACGTTAAGTGGATTATGCTCCGGCAATTTCTTTTAAAAAAATCAAAAAACTGTCTGTATACAACTCAAATTCCCATACTCCAGTTCCGTGTGTGCTTTTGTAGACAGGGGCATCATTCTCTTTAATTTGACTAAGGTCTATACAATATGGGTCGGCTCCTGCGTCAGCAATGACAACGAGGTTTTTAGGCCATTCGTCTATGATTTGATTTGTTACCGGATTAAAGGAATATCCTTCCTGTCTTTTTAGCAACTCAGATGCTCCATAGAGATGTAAACCTTGAAAGTATTTTTTGCTGTCGATGTGAACGTGTAGCGGTGAATAGTTTGACAGAAACAGTCTATAGGTTTCGGGCAAATTCCATCTTTCGGCGATGCTCAATAAGTCGGTTTGGTCTGCAATGACCAGCCAATTTGTGGGGTTGGATAAATCCTGGTTTTTATTTCGCTTCGCTTCCAGTTTCCTGTTAAATTTTGAGACTGTTTTTTCAAGTTCCGTTTTGGGATCTTCTAATGAAGGGTGGGTCTTTGGTTTAGCGTAACCTTTTCCATTTTGATAACCATTTTTCTGCCAGGCTTCGATTTCCACGATTCTTAAATCTTCTGTTTTCCAATAGCCCGGATCTTTGGGCAAGTCGCGATCAAAGGGCTGTTTGCTGTATATTGAAATACTTTTTATTGCTTTGGCACGGATTGGGGTGTTTAGGCTTTCGTTTTTTGCCAGTTCGATCAATGCGGAGAAACATTCTTTCCCTTGGGTCTTTAGGAGTCCATCAATCCCCCAATATATGAGCTCAGGTTGTGTAATGCACCACTCGAAAAAAGTGATATACTCCGTCTCACTGTCGCCAACCAGCTTTATAATATCTGGTAGCAGAAAATTTCGCCAGTGCAAGATTTGTCCATGCTTTGCGTAATCTGTCAAGATATCCAAAACATAGCTCGTGTCAATCGATGCATACTTTTTCTTTAGTTTCTCTATCAGCTTGGAAAATTTGACTCCATCTGTTTCATCAATTATTTGCTGTCGTAATTTTTCTAAGTTTTTATCTGTCATAAGGATGTTCTCAAACTGCTGTTGATAATCGTTTTTAAGAAAATTCATTAAATCTGTTGGAAGTCCAGCCTCCCTTTCTATTTTTCAGAATGTCGATAATTGCTTCCGGTAAGCTTTCGATTTCCCGATTATCTTTCAAGTGCAAACGAAAGTAAAAACTGCCGTCGTCAAATAAATCTTCATCGATAAATGCGATCAAGTTTTCGTCTTCAAATAATTCTATCCCGTCATAAAAAATATGATTTTTAAAACTCGACTTAATCTTTTCTCTAAACAATGCAGTATTCTCAATTTGCATTCCAAAACTACTGCAATTATTTAGATACGTAAGCATATGCTTTAACACAAATGAAGTAACAGAAGAATATGGAGTGCCATAACGTTCGAAATCGCCATTATCGTTGTCGTAATTTAAGAAGTAGGAATGTACTTTTGGATTCTCTTCTTTAAAATCTCTTGTTTCAATTGCCCAATAAATGTCTTGTTCAGCTTGGATTAATAGCGATAAGGCATGGTGCTCTTCGAGAAATGAAATATCTAGACCGTCTCTGAAAATGCTTGAAAATTTATTGGTCTTTTGTCCACTCTGCGGGTATAGGTGTTCCGTGTTCTGAAGTTGATTTGCTAGGATAAAGAATCTTTCAGCAGATAGGGGTAATGCAAAAGGCAAAGCGTTCTCAAGTTCTGTCAATTGGTGTTGATATGCTGTATTAGGAATTTCAAAATCATACCAGCTTTCGATAAATGTTCTTAATGTTGCCCACTTTTCATCTGTTATCAAATCGTTTGTAGTAAAAACAGGGAGGTATTTTTTCATTCGTAGTTGTGTTTATAAATCAATATAAAAATATTTCGTGATATTTGGTTTGATTTTAGATCGCATAGTAATCAAATATAACAAACGATGAAAAAGCTAGTTGTTGTCATTCTTATGCTTTCAGTTATTACCTTCTTTCATTCCTGTTCTCTTGTCGGTAGAGAGGACAGAAACCCTGAAGTATCTACTCTTGAAGAATTGATTGCAGTAAACAAAGTATTGCAGGTGGAGGAACGGGATTCGGCTGTAATGCATACGCTAGCAATGTTAACGGACTCTCTTTATTATTCGAAAAGACAGCTTTCTGTTTTCCAGCCCGTAGCGATTGAAGAAGATCATAAGACTCCTGCCAACTATACCGTAAAAAATGAAATCCGCATTAAGAATGTTTACAATGGTAAAACCTATCTATCGGATACGGTTGGCTCGGCTTCAACCATCTTGATGGATAAAAGCCGTAATATCATAGTGAATAATGTGCTCTATGTCGCTCCTAGCTATTCGAAGAAGAAAATACTGGATAGTGCTAGCATTGGAAATGCATTTACAGATATGGAGCAGCAGTCAATCAAATTAGAGCAGGAGCTACCAGAATTTGATGAAAGTATCGTTTACAGATGGACGAACGGTCGGATACCTAGTTTTCATAAGATGTTTTACTATGAACTGGAAGGACAAAAATTCAAGAGCTTAGGCAATGAATGTTATCGTATTAACAGTAGCCCAAAATATTTTTACCAAGCTCGTTTTGGAATTTTGAAAATGAAGTAGTTTTTTAAGTAGTGCTGTCAATTTAACAAGGGAACCACCAATGCATAAAGTATACTTTCCCGTTTTTGAAAAACAGCTTTATATGTCCATCGTAAACACCTTCTTTATCTTCTTTTAATACCATTAACTTTCTTTAAGGCTTGGGGGATAGATAGGAAATGCATTTTTTTGAACCAGTTCAAGATTTCTTTGCAAAATAAATGAGAACTTCATATTAGTTTAAAATTCAGAATGATGAAAAATATATCCGCTAGATTTTCACAGTTGTTTTTGAGAACCGCACTTTCGGTGACCATGCTTTCTGCTGTAGCCGATAGGCTAGGACTCTGGGCGAAAGCCTATTCCTCTTGGGGAGATATGGACACCTTTATAATATACACTCGGAAACTAACTTTTTTCCTGCCAGAGGTGTTAAGTACATTGGCTGCTTACATCGCCACGGGCTTAGAACTGCTCTTGCCATTGATGCTGATGCTGGGCTATAAGGTTCGGATTGCAGCGTATGGGAGTAGTCTGCTGTTAGCGCTTTTTGCAATCTCGATGACGATAGCATTGGGACCTAAGGCGCCCCTTGACTATTCCGTATGGATAGGAAGTGCAGCCGCTTTTTTATTGGCTACACAGCACGAGTATTCGAAGTGATAGAAGTGAAATCAGACCTTCAATTTTGGTAACAATGCATCCAGTTGCTGAAAGTCTACGGACATACCTTCCAAAAAGCCCATTTCAATTTCCGCTTCCAAATCTTTTACTGAATTGTAGGTCAATAGAATTTCAACTCTTACACCATTATCTTTTGGGATGAAGGTGTTCTGCCATTCATTTTGCGGAAAATCTAGGTTCAGTACACCATTTTCGTCCGAGAATCCCCCCTTCATAGTGAATGATTTTTCGTTTTCGATGGAGACGAAATCCGCTTTACCCCAATGTTTGTCACCTTCTGGGCTTACCATAGCATAGAGCCAATAACCACCGACTCGAAAATCCATTACTTTCGTTTCCGCGCGATAGGGTTCCGGGCCCCACCATTGATCCAATAGCGTGGCTTTTGTCCATGCGTCCCATACCAGTTGGAGGCCTGCCTCAAACTCACGTACCATACGGATTGTTTTTTCATTTTTATTGACGGTGTAGTCAAATAATAAATTGCTTTTCATAGCTGTGTTTTTTGTCTTTTTCAATAAGCTGTCCAAATGACGGAGTTTCACATTGCCTGAGGCCTGAAACAGTCTTCTGTGTTGTAAGGCTGAAACTCTTTATATTAAAGATAAGTACGGTCATCTAGTCTCACAACTTTAAGGGAATTACTTGTCATAGGACAAGAGGGAAGATAGCCTTTAAACTCAGTAAGTTGCTGATTTTGGTCCATAACGACAGTCGGTCGTTATGGAGAAACTTTGCGATAAGTATTTATTCCAAAGGCTTTAATCTCATTTTCGCCGCTGCGTTGGAATGTTAAAATACCCACTCCGAGATCGCAGGAAAGAATATGGTTGAACGCATTGTAGCTCATTTTTTTTGTATACCGATTGGTGACATAGTAGTAGGTATCTCCCTCTTTTTTGATTTCATGGTTACCTTCCATATCAACGCGTTCCCAGCGTCCGATAAAGAAGTCTGGATTACAGTATTGGTCGACTTTCTTTTCTTGCTTTTCCGCCTCACTTTTGCTGATCTTCACATAGTTTAAAACGTGCTTTTCGGTGTGCATCGTCATTTTCTTCGGATCTTCTGATAGCACTAATAGGATGGGGACGCTGTCCGATTCAACAATAAGTGCGGATGTTAAGGTGGAGTTTGGCTTATCGTATACAGCAGGTAGTTCAAAATCCCGATTCTTAACATAGTATACGGAGTCGATTTGCTTGATCTCGACTACTTCAGCGTAATCATGGCCCGCGATAACCCAATACCCAACGAATTTATTATCACCGGCTCTAATGCAGGAAAAAAACAAGAATAAGGTAAGGGCGGTAAAAATTGTTTTTGATATGGTCGTTGTTTTCATATGATCAAGATTGAAGATTATTTGTTCGAGAAATAAATAGCGGAAAACTGCTTGTTTTCATCAAATGTCAGCGTGACCTTGTAGAGGCCGTGGTCAATCTCTAGGTAGTTTGAGATTTTTAAATCGGCATAATTTAGGATTTTTTTCGAATCAAATAGTTTGATTGCTTCTTCCCATGTCGTACCGGGTTTTAATGGACCATCAAAGGAGATTTCTACCTTCTTAAAGTCGGTAACAGAATACCCCTGAAGAATATTCTCTTTAGGGTTTTCAGGATTGGTCTTGCTGGGGGAGAAAAAGAAATAAATATCGTGGTACTTGTCCTGATAGTAGACCTGCTTTAATGCAGCACTTGCTCCATCGTATTCTTCTAGACGCTCAAAGCTGTTATGTGATGGGAAACTCTTGATGTCTTCTTCTGTCGATGTACCTATAATGAGTTTATTGATGTTCCAGTCTTTATCGATGGTAATCTGAGGTTTGTTTTGAACGTCTTCGGGTTTAGTTGCGTTTCTGACGAGGGATTGTAGGTATTTCTCCTGATCACAACCTCCCAGATCGATCATGCCATTGAAGCTATCCCAATAGCAGGTTTTGGATAGATGGGTATTGTTGATAATGATAAGCCTATCGTAATCCGGAGCAAAGAGAATAAGCTTATTCTCGGCCTTGACATTCCAGTACTGCCCATTATCGGTATTGGGATTTTTGGTGCCTTTACCATACTTGGATTCTAGCTTATTCAAGAGTGCAGTCTTTAGCTCTGGGCTTCCCATCTCAATCCGAACACCATAGATATTTGTGTCAGCCTTATACTTTGTTAAATTATCCTGAAGTTTATTGCTATCGCTTAAAGTAGCCATATCATAATGCGCACCCCCAAACCGCGTTATGCTATCGGTTTTTAAGGATTCAGCATTGATTAAGAATAAGACCCGACTTCCTTTTAGATCGATATCACCATAGCTATACTTGCCAGGGGTTATTACTTCTAATATAAGATCATAAGGATACTCTATAGTTTCTACACCGATCAATACGGTGTCGTTTGTGTTGTATACGTTATGTATGGGCTCATTTAATGCAAGGGCAGCGAGGTCTACTTTTTCAATTTTCTTACAGGAGCTTACAGCAAATAGGAGTACAAAAAGGGATAAGTAAAGGTTCATAAGTTTATTATTAGTATACGATTGTCTTTTCTTCTGACCTTATACCAATTATTATTCCATTTTTTTAAGGCGGCAAGGAGATGAGAGACAGTCCTTATTGGTAGATCGATAATAAGTTCTGTTCCCACACTCTTCGCAAATTTATTCCTTTTTACATTTCAAGGGCTCCGTAATCATATTTGTATCTAATAAAATGCGCTCTATTAAAACTATATTGCTATATAATCTGGAAAATTATATGGAGTCAAAATGTACTAATAATTACCTTCTAAGAAACTTGAATTTTTCCATCCCGTAATCCAATGATCTGCCACTAAATAAAATAGTTCATCATTAGTTTTAGACTTTAATGTTTCTAAACCTTCGGCAACATCTTTTAGAAGCCAGCCCTTACTATTTAATGTGAGCCATGCTTCTTTTAATTGGTTGTTTAATATATAATTTTCAAACAATTGTTTTTTATCCGTCTCCTTAATCAACCATTTTGGTGTATCCATTCTGTTCTTTATGGTTTCGTATGTGGCAGATGAGATTTCAAATAAACATGAGTTTATAAGTTGTGATTCATTAAGATTGTCATATGATGAAGGAAAATCCCCTTGATATGTTTTCATATCTTTGATTATATTTAAGGGCAAATTATTTTTGAAATAAACTAGTTCATCAAAATAGTCAGTATTATCTCCATATTTAATGGAAAAATCATCCAATTCTTGATATTCGTAAAAATCTATTTTGCTAGCGAATTCAATAGTTTCCTCCGTAAGACCTTCATCAGACATAATCATTGGCAAAATCAGATAAACTGAAAGTTGTTTAAAATTAAATGCAGTTTCAATTATTGAACCGTATTCTAAATCTAATTCCACAAAAGTTTTCTTTCTGTCTAAGAAAAAATGATTAATAATCCCCTTATAGGATGCTCCGTGCCCTAAAAACAAAGGAATGAGACATGGAGGATGCTGATACCAGTATTGATCAACAGAATTATAATCGTCATGATAGGGGATGGCAACTTTTTTGAAAATTAAATTTTGGAGATTAGTATCTATGTTAAGTCTATTTACAATTTTCTTTAATAATTCCATTATGAATATTTTCTATTGAATTTACGAAAATATGCCATAAACGAAAAAAAGTCCAACTTTCGTTGAACTTTTTTGGTCTTAGCGGAGAGAGTGGGATTGGTTTAGCCCCACTATGACCCAGCACAGCCCTAAACCTTCTTCGAATCGAACCTTGTGGGTTCTCATCCCTTGATCCCGCGAAATAAGAAAGTGTATTGCTATGGTGTAGGTTTGGAAATAAAAAAAGAGCTCAACTTTGGTTGAACTCTTTTAAAAGTCTTAGCGGAGAGAGTGGGATTCGAACCCACGGTACCGTTTCCAGTACGACAGTTTAGCAAACTGTTCCTTTCGGCCACTCAGGCATCTCTCCCTGTTTCGACACTGCAAACATAAGGCAAAAAAACCATTATACAAATTTTAAATGCTGTTTTTTTGATATTTTTCTGCCTTTAGAGATTAACCTATTGAGGCTCATTTATTTATTGTAAAACATCTTTTTTCTTGCTCAAATCGTAATCTATACGCACATGATAGATGCTCATCAACATGCTTTTGAAGATATGAGCGACATCGCTAATATCTTTCATTGTAATGTTGGCATTTTCGAACTGCTTTTGCATAAGTTTGTGCTCAATAATCTTGTCGACAAGACCGCTTATTGAATCTTTTGTCGGTTCTTTTAGGGCTCTGGCCGCCGCTTCTACCGAGTCTGCCATCATCAGTACTGCAGTCTCTTTAGAAAAGGGGATAGGGCCAGGGTAATGGAAGATTGTTTCATCTACTAGTTTGTCTGGGTTGTCCCGAATGAATTCATTATAGAAATAATCTACCCGAGTAGTCCCGTGGTGGGTTTTGATAAAGTCAATAATAACCTCTGGCAATAGATTACGCTTGGCGATCTCTATGCCTTTAATAACGTGTGAAATGATAATCTGTGCACTCTGTTCAGAGGTCAGTTCCTTATGAGGATTGACACCGTTTTTTTGATTTTCTATAAAATAGAGTGGATTGATCATTTTTCCAATATCGTGGTATAGGGCTCCAGCTCGAATCAGCAAAGGGTTACCTCCAATCTTATACACGGCTGCTTCAGCGAGGTTGGCGACCTGCAACGAGTGCTGGAAGGTTCCGGGAGCTTTCAAGGAGAGCTCACGCAATAGCTTTGAATTACTATTAGTCAGCTCCATCAAAGTCAGGTCGGATACGATACCGAAGAGTTTCTCAAAGGCATAAATAAGCGGATAGGCCAATAAGGTAAGCCCCACACTGACGATGAATGGGGTGATATCATTCCAGTAGATATTACTGACCGACCCATTGCGTGTCAGCACCAAACCGATATAACCAATGATATAGGTAGCTAGGATTAATAAGCTGGATATCAAGAACTGTTCACGCTTGACCATCGTTCGAATGCTGTAGATGGCTACAAGGCCTGACATAAACTGCAAGAACACGAAATCGTAACTGTTAGGCACGAAAAGTGCCGCTATAAGCACCATTAGTAAGTGGATATTAAGCGCTACACGGGTGTCAAATAGGATCCGGAAGATGATAGGTACACCACAGTAAGGGATAAAATAGAGGCTTGATATGCGCATACTGATAGCCCAGGAAAGAACGCCCAGCATAGCTAGTATCACGATGAAAATAATAAGCAAAAGCCGATTGTTATCATAAATCTGCCGTCTAAAATAGTATAAGAATACCATGAGGAGTGTCATGGCTAGGCCGACAAGCAAGAACTGCCCTGTAGCTACGTAGTTTTTATTACCAGTGATTTTGGCTTCGTCCTCAAATACCTTCCGTAAAGACTCCAGTTTTTGATAGGTGTCGTTGTTTACGATTTTGTCCCGCTCAGCGATTAGCTCCCCTTTCTGTACCATACCCCGGGTGCTGGAGATATTGGCTAAGGCAGTCTGTTCGACTTTCTCTGTCAGCGACTCGTTATAAATAAGATTTACGGTAATGTAGTTCTTGAGTACCTCCATCAACCACTTTTTCTGACTGATATCTTTGTCACGGTCTAGTCTCTGCTTAACAAAATCATACGCGATCTCTATGGTGAAACAATCGACCGTATTTTTTTGTGTGGCCACATTCTCGTTGAGCAGTGTAAAATTGTAGTTGGCATCGGTCTCATTTAGTTTTTCCGTTTCCGTACCTTTCGTTTGGTACCGGTTGTTCAGAGAGAGTACGCCGCGGTTATAGATGGCAGTCAACAACTCGACACCTGTTTTTTTATACTCTTCAATCTTCAAAGATGGGACAGTGTCCATTTGGCTACTCTGCCATTTCTCTGCCAAATCGGTGGTAAACTGGTCCGTCTGCTCTTTGTTGATAGCCGTATTTAAGTTATATATGGGTTGCACTGTGCGGAGTATCTGTTGTTTATCCTTGTCGAGTTCTTCCTTTGTTTTAAGTACAGCAAAGTTGTAGGGAGAAACAAGGTTGTCATGATTCCAGGGTTTGCCTTTTTGAAACTCGTACTCGAAGCGAGGTTGTTTGGGGAGAAAGAAACAGATAAGTAAAACCGTCGTTACAACCATTCCATATCTAAAGATAAGAGAGTTGCTATTTAGTTTAGAGTTTATGTAGTTTATCTTTAGTTTTGCCACCTTTTGCCTTTTTAAGTTAAATACGTAAACAAAAGTAACTATTCTTCGGCATTTTTACGGCTGTTTGATCTACTCCTTTTGAACGGGCGCGGTGGAAGGGATTTTACATTGGCGAATCCAAACCATTTTATTTAGGTTTGTATATGGTTTAATGAATTAGAAATATGTCAGAAAATAAACACCTAATAGCGCCGTCCATTCTAGCAGCGGACTTTTCAAATCTTCAGAAAGATATTGCAATGGTTAACGAGAGTGAGGCGGATTGGTTTCATATCGATATTATGGATGGGGTATTTGTGCCAAATATTTCTTTTGGTTTTCCTGTTATGCAGGCGATTGCCAAGTATGCGGTCAAGCCACTGGATGTGCATCTGATGATTGTTGATCCGGACCGTTACCTTCAAACATGTAAAGATAGTGGGGCATCTATTATTACGGTGCATTACGAAGCGTGTACTCATTTACACCGTACCCTGTCGGCGATAAGGGAATTGGGCTGTCAGGCTGGCGTAGCGATCAATCCACATACCTCTGTGCAGCTATTGAAAGATGTGATCCAGGATATTGATGTGGTATGCATTATGTCTGTAAATCCAGGCTTCGGAGGACAAAAATTCATTAAGAATACCTATGCTAAAATCAAAGAGCTTCGCGCATTGGCCGCAGGTGTAAACGATAGACTGCTCATCGAAGTGGATGGGGGAGTGACTACTGATAACGCCGGAGAGTTGATACAGGCTGGCGCCGATGTTTTGGTAGCGGGTTCATTTGTGTTTAATGCATCAGAACCAGCGACAATGGTAAAGCAATTGAAAAACGTTAGTTATCCTGCCCAAATGGCCTAAAGGAACAATGCAATATATAGCCGAAGGGAGAATTCTTGTATACCGAAATTCTCCTTTTTTTATGTCATCTATGCTATCAAACCGACCTTTTGAGGTTTCCTTCTTATTTTATTCCGCCAAAATTTAGTTCAAATTGATTTGCGAGTTTAGAATAATTCCAAATTATGTAATGCGTTGCTTAAATTATATTTAAAGCTTGATTTTTGCTATTTTTGTATAGATAGGGTTGGTTTGTTTTTAATAAGTCAACAATTTTGTGCGAAATAGCATATATTGTCATTGCCTCGTCCACAACCTATTGAGAATATACACGAACAGAAAAGCAGACGGTCTTTTTACGATTAAAAATAACGTCCGGAAAATATATTAAAAAAGCATAATGAGCATTTATAAAGAGTACCTACAAGAAACTGAAGAAAGAAAAAACCAAGGATTACATCCAAAACCAATAGATAGCGCAGAACTACTGAGTCAGATAATCGAGCAGATTAAAGACACAGAGAATGAATATAGAAAGGACTCGCTTCAATTGTTTATTTACAATACCCTGCCAGGGACAACGAGTGCAGCTGGTGTAAAAGCTGAATTCCTGAAAGAAATTATACTGGGATATGTTGCTGTTGAAGAGATTACGGTAGATTTCGCCTTTGAGCTTTTGTCTCACATGAAAGGTGGGCCATCGATAAAGGTATTGTTGGATTTTGCTTTAGGGGAAGATGTTTCTAATGCTCAGAAAGCAGCTGATGTACTGAAAACACAGGTTTTCTTGTATGAAGCAGATACCGCCCGTTTGAAAGATGCTTACAATAATGGTAATGCAATTGCTAAGGATATTTTAGAAAGCTATGCGAAAGCGGAGTTCTTTACAAAACTTCCGGAGGTAGCTGAGGAGATTAAGATCGTAACATTTGTTGCTGGTGAAGGGGATATCTCTACAGATTTACTTTCTCCGGGTAACCAAGCGCACTCGCGTTCTGACCGTGAGTTACATGGTAAATGTATGATTACGCCAGAAGCGCAGGAACAGATCAAAGCACTACAAGCACAACACCCAGATAAGAGTGTGATGCTCGTGGCAGAGAAAGGTACAATGGGGGTAGGGTCGTCGCGTATGTCTGGTGTCAACAACGTTGCACTTTGGACGGGTAAGCAAGCTAGCCCTTATGTTCCTTTTGTTAATATTGCACCTATAGTAGGGGGGACAAATGGTATCTCTCCGATATTCTTGACTACAGTAGATGTTACTGGTGGAATCGGTATCGACCTTAAAAACTGGGTAAAGAAAGTCGATGAGAACGGCGAAGTAGTTCGCAATGAAAAGAATGAGCCTGTTTTAGAGCAGGTGTATTCGGTAGAGACAGGCACTGTTTTAACCATCAATACAAAAACTAAGAAGTTATATAACGGCGATAAGGAACTTATTGATATCGCAAAAGCATTGACTCCTCAAAAGATGGAGTTTATCAAAGCCGGAGGTTCTTACGCCATCGTTTTTGGTAAGAAGATACAGACTTTTGCTGCAAAAGTATTAAATATCGAAGCACCAGCGGTATTCGCACCTTCTAAAGAGATTTCTATCGAAGGACAGGGACTTACAGCGGTCGAGAAGATTTTTAATAGAAATGCGGTAGGAGTGACTCCAGGCAAAGTGTTGCATGCAGGTTCTGATGTACGTGTAGAGGTCAATATTGTTGGTTCACAAGATACTACAGGATTGATGACTGCACAGGAGTTGGAAGCAATGGCCGCAACGGTGATTTCACCTATCGTGGATGGAGCTTATCAGTCAGGTTGTCATACAGCATCGGTTTGGGATAAAAAGGCACAGGCTAATATTCCTAAATTGATGAAGTTTATGAATGACTTCGGATTGATCACTGCACGTGACCCTAAGGATAGCTACCATTCGATGACGGATGTAATCCACAAGGTATTGAATGATATTACGATCGATGACTGGGCTATTATCATAGGTGGTGACTCGCATACGAGAATGTCCAAAGGTGTTGCTTTTGGTGCTGACTCGGGTACGGTAGCGCTAGCGCTGGCTACCGGTGAGGCGTCTATGCCAATTCCAGAGTCGGTAAAAGTTACCTTCAAAGGAAGTATGAAAGAGCACATGGATTTCCGTGATGTGGTTCATGCTACACAATTGCAGATGTTGCAGCAGTTTGGAGGTGAAAACGTATTCCAAGGTAGAATCATCGAGGTGCACATCGGTACTTTGTTAGCTGATCAGGCATTTACATTTACAGACTGGACGGCAGAAATGAAAGCAAAAGCTTCTATCTGTATCTCTGAGAATGACACGTTGATTCAGTCCCTAGAGATTGCGAAGTCGCGTATCCAGATTATGATTGACAAAGGAATGGATAATCATAATAAGGTATTACAAGGATTAATCGATAAAGCGAACAAAAGAATCGCAGAAATTAAATCCGGTGAAAAACCAGCGTTGACTCCGGATGCTACTGCGAAGTATTATGCAGAGGTGGTTATCGACTTGGACATCATTGAAGAGCCAATGATTGCCGATCCAGATGTGAATAATGCAGATGTTTCTAAACGTTATACACACGATACCATTCGCGACCTGACATACTACGGTGGTGATAAAAAAGTAGACCTTGGTTTTGTGGGTTCTTGTATGGTGCATAAGGACGATTTAAAAATCGTTTCTCAAATGTTGAAGAACTTAGAAAAGCAAACTGGAAAAGTAGAGTTTAAAGCTCCTTTAGTAGTAGCAGCCCCTACTTATAATATCATTGACGAGCTGAAAGAAGAAGGCGATTGGGAATACCTACAGAAATATTCTGGATTTGAGTTTAGTGATCTTTTGCCCAAAAATACAGCGCGTACAGAATATGAGAACATCATGTATCTAGAGCGTCCAGGTTGTAACCTGTGTATGGGTAATCAGGAGAAAGCGGCAAAAGGAGATACGGTTATGGCGACATCAACCCGTTTGTTCCAAGGACGTGTTGTAGAAGATAGAGATGGTAAAAAAGGAGAGTCCTTATTGGCATCTACTCCAGTAGTGGTGTTGTCGGCGATACTAGGAAGAATTCCTAATATTGGCGAGTATAAAGCTGCTGTAGAGGGTATCAACCTAACAAAGTTTACGCCGGTTACTACCAAGTAAAAAATAATATAGATAGTCATTAAATCAACATAAATTAATATTAAGAGATATGGCATTTGATATAGACATGATTAAAAAAGTTTATTCACAATACGAAGAACGCGTTACCGCGGCTCGTAAAATGGTGAATAAACCGTTGACACTTTCTGAGAAAATTTTATACACGCACCTTTGGTCGGGCAATGCGACAGAGGCCTATGAGCGTGGTAAGTCTTATGTGGACTTTGCACCGGATCGCGTAGCGATGCAGGATGCGACGGCGCAGATGGCGTTGTTGCAGTTTATGCAAGCAGGACGAGCCAAGGCAGCAGTACCTTCGACGGTACACTGTGACCACTTGATTCAAGCTAAAGAAGGTGCAGATAAGGATTTGGCTCGCGCTAAGAGTGAAAGCTCGGAGGTGTTTAACTTTTTAAGTTCTGTATCGAATAAATATGGTATCGGTTTTTGGAAACCAGGTGCTGGTATCATCCATCAGGTGGTTTTGGAAAACTATGCTTTCCCAGGTGGTTTGATGATCGGTACGGATTCACACACAGTAAACGCAGGTGGATTAGGGATGGTAGCGATTGGTGTTGGTGGTGCGGATGCGTGTGATGTGATGGCCGGTCTACCATGGGAGCTTAAATTCCCTAAATTAATTGGTGTAAAATTAACAGGTAAGTTGTCTGGATGGGCAGCACCGAAGGATGTTATCCTGAAAGTAGCTGGTATCTTAACGGTAAAAGGTGGAACAGGCGCTATCGTAGAATATTTTGGAGATGGAGCGGAGTCGCTATCATGTACAGGTAAAGGTACGATCTGTAATATGGGGGCTGAAATCGGAGCGACGACTTCTACATTTGGTTATGATGCGTCAATGGAGCGCTATTTGAGAGCAACGGATCGTGCAGACGTAGCTGACGCAGCCAATGCAATCAAAGGTCACCTGACAGCAGATCCTGAAGTATATGCAAATCCAGAGGAGTATTTTGATCAGTTGATCGAAATTAATCTTTCGGAGTTAGAGCCTTCATTGAATGGACCTTTCACACCGGATTTGTATACACCAGCTTCTCGTATGCGTGAAGAGGCACAGAAGAATGGCTGGCCTACGAAAGTAGAGTGGGGATTGATCGGTTCATGTACAAACTCTTCTTACGAGGATCTGGCACGTGCAGCATCTATCGCTCGTCAAGCGGTTGATAAAGGTTTGGTAACGAAAGCAGAATTTGGTATCAACCCAGGTTCGGAGCAAGTACGCTATACTGCAGACCGTGATGGACTTTTGAAGACTTTCGAAGATTTGAATGCGACCATATTTACCAACGCATGTGGACCATGTATCGGTATGTGGGATCGTGCAGGTGCGGACAAGCAAGAGAAAAATACAATTGTACACTCTTTCAACCGTAACTTCGCAAAACGTGCTGACGGCAACCCAAATACCTATGCATTCGTAACTTCGCCAGAGATGGTTGCAGCGATTGCAATCTCGGGCGACTTGGGATTCAACCCAGTGACGGATACATTAACGAACAAAAACGGCGAGCAGGTTAAGTTAGATCCACCGACAGGTGACGAATTGCCAACAAAAGGATTTGATGTAGAAGATCCAGGATATCAAGCACCGGCTGCAGACGGATCGTCCGTAGTGGTAGAGGTATCGCCGACTTCAGATCGTCTTCAGCTGTTAGAGCCGTTCGCTCCATGGGAAGGAACAGACTTAAAAGGATTGAAGGTATTGATCAAAGCCAAAGGTAAATGTACAACGGATCATATCTCCATGGCTGGACCTTGGTTGAAATACCGTGGTCACTTGGACAATATTTCCAATAACCTTTTGATCGGCGCAGTCAACTACTTTAATGATAAAACGGATAACGTACAAAATCAGTTGACAGGTGAGTATGGAGCTGTCCCTGCGACGCAACGTGCTTATAAAGCAGCAGGCATCGGATCTATAGTTGTAGGAGATGAAAACTACGGTGAAGGTTCTTCGCGTGAGCATGCTGCTATGGAGCCTCGTCACTTGGGAGTTCGTGCCGTGTTAGTAAAATCTTTTGCTCGTATCCACGAGACAAACTTGAAGAAACAAGGTATGTTAGGTTTGACTTTTGACAATAAAGATGATTATGATAAAATCCAAGAACAGGATAATATCGATATCATCGGATTGACTGAGTTCGCACCAAACAAACCATTGACTTTGGTATTACACCATGCGGATGGTTCTGAGGACCGTATCACGGTGAATCATACCTATAATGCACAACAAATCGAGTGGTTTAAAGCCGGCGGTGCTTTAAATATTATCCGTGCCAACCAAGCAAAATAATTTTTTTCAATAATAATATGGAATCCCGGTAAACGCTACCGGGATTCCCTTTTTTCCTAATAATGCTAAAAAAAACAACAATGCTCCTTTTGGGAGCAATGGCTATCGGTTTATCAACGATGGCCCAAGAAGCTGTTGAAGCTTCTGATTCTGGAGTAGGGGTAGCAAAGAGTATTTTTAACCCTAAGTATAATAGATTTAAAAGTAATAAAGGAAAGTTCTTCGCGCACTGGGGCTATAATTTCTCCAGCTATGCAAAAAGTGACATCCGCTTCCAGGGACCTGGATACGACTTTACCTTAAAAGGTGTAAAAGCATCCGACAGACCTACAAAATTGGGCTGGACCTATGTCAACCCGGCGAGAATAACGGTTCCTCAATTCAATCTTCATTTTGGTTACTTTATAAAAGATAATTACAGCATCTCCTTGGGGTGGGATCACATGAAGTATGTAGTCGATATGCCGCAGACGGTCCAGTTTGTCGGGCATGCCGATAAAATAGTCTCAGAACCAGGTGTACCTTCTGGGATATTTGGAGATGCTAAAGATGGAGATTACCTAGCACTTGACGAAGGCGACCTTCATTTCGAACATACCGATGGGTACAATTTTGCAACCGTTGGGATTGAACGTTATGATGATATCTGGGTTTCCCAGTCGCGCAAGCAATCGGTTAATTCTGAGTTCGGACTAGAAGGAGGACTTTTAATTCCGAGATCAGATGTACGCCTATTTGGATTGGGAGAGAATCACTATTGGAACATCGCAGGATACGGTTTTGCTGCAAAAGCAGGGGTACAGTATCATTTTCTGAAATGGATGTACCTACAAGGTAGCTTCAAAACTGGTTTTACAGATCTGAATAAAATTAGGACAACAGGCAGAAATAATCTGGATAAAGCATCGCAAACAATTTGGTTCTTCGAGAACTACTGGGTGCTTGGTTTTAGATTCTAAGACGGAGTAGTATATTCGTCCACCGAATAAAAAGGTCTTGTTCAATAGAGCAAGACCTTTTTTATTGATTTTTCTAAAAAAAATTGAACTGTGACTAGGCTGTTGACATACCTTTGTCAAGGATCGGGGTACCTTTGGAGTATAATCAAAAGATATAAAGATATGAACACACAAGGTATCGTCTCAAAAGGAGATTTTTTAAAGAATTGGCAAGGACACCGTACATTGACTAGACGTACGATTGAGAAGTTTCCGGAGCATGATTTGTTTAACTTTTCGATCGGAGGGATGCGTCCTTTCTCTGATATGGTAAAAGAGATGTTGACTATCGCTGTTCCGGGTTTAGAGAGCATAGTGAGCAATGTAATTGAGAAGTATAATCACGACTTACCATTAGCGACAAAGGCTGAACTCCTGGAGAGATGGGATGCCGATACGATAAAGATTGATGCCTTATTTGAGCAGATTTCAATAGAGCGCTTTCAGGAAAACTTTAAGATTTTTGGAGAATATGAGTTTCCTGTCGTAGAGAATATTCAGTATTTCATAGACAATGAAGTACATCATAGAGCTCAGGGATACGTCTACCTCAGAGCTTTAGGTATCGAACCTCCGTTTTTCTGGGAAAGATACTAATGCTGTCAAAAAGATAAACAGCGGGATTCTCTCTAAGGGAATCCCGTTTTTTATTGGGGTATTCTACCGGATTTTTAAGGATCATTTTGTAAGTTAGCGACCTAAAGGAGATAGATAGTGCAATCCATAAAATTAAGTAAGTCTACACTATGGCTGATGACTATATCATCAGGACTAGTCGTAGCCAACATATATTACAACCAACCTTTATTGTCTTTAATAGCCGCTGATTTTGACATCGGTGAGGCGGCGGCAGGAAAGATCCCCGTCTTGACACAGATGGGGTATGCCTGTGGATTGTTGTTTATCGTACCGCTTGGGGACAAAGTCTGGAGAAGAAAATTAGTGCTGTTGGATCTACTGGTCGTCATAGCCTGCCTGCTGTGGATTTGTTTTGCCAAGGAGTTTTGGATGTTATGCGTTGCAAACTTTATTTTGGGAGTAGCCTCGGTTGTTCCGCAACTATTCGTGCCAATGGCTGCCGAGCTCTCTACGACAGAGAAGCGTTCCGCTAATATCGGTATGGTCATGTCGGGATTATTATTGGGGATATTACTGTCCCGTATGCTGAGTGGGGTAGTGGGCGACCTTTGGGGCTGGAGGATAATGTATATGATCGCTGTAGGGCTGATGGTGCTGACCTGGGTTGGGATATATAAGCTCTTGCCGGATCCGACGCCCAATTTTAAAGGAACCTATAGTTCTTTGCTCCGCTCCGTATTTGATTTGGCCAAGAAGCATGCTTTGCTACGGTTAGCCTCGTTTAGAGGTGCAATGGCTTTTGCGGGCATGTCGGCGGTATTTACAACATTGATTTTTCATTTGGAGGGACCTCCTTTTAATGTAGGCGCGACAGTAGTAGGTAGTTTTGGAATTGTGGGTGCAGTAGGTGCGTTGGCGGCAGCTTCGGTAGGACGATTTACACGTAAGTGGTCCAACTATAAGGTGATATTGGCGGCTTTGCTTATTCTATTAGTGAGCTGGGGTTTTACTTTTGGTGCCGGCCAAACCTATTGGGGGCTAGTTATAGGTATTATCTTACTCGACTTGGGGCTTCAAGCCTCTCATATTATGAACCAAACCGATTTTTTTGCGATTGACTCGAAGGCCACCAATCGACTGAATACAGTATACATGGTTTCGTATTTTGTTGGCGGTTCCTTAGGGACCTTGGTCGCTTCTTGGGCATGGCAATATGGGCAGTGGACTGGCGTCTGTGCTGTAGGTTTTGGTTTTAATGCCATGGCACTATTAGCACATCTATTATTCGCTCGAAAAGTGAGCGCCTAAGGCGCTTATTTGACACGTCCTACCTTGAAGATAATAGGGAAATTAACTCTTCTTGTCTCCACAGTTCCCCAAGCTTTACGGAGGTCGTTCTCAATCTGCCGCACCGGGTTATTGCCGTTTTTCTTTTCGTAATGCTGTACTGCCGACCAGGTATTCAGATAGCCAATCAGGTTTTCTAGTTGCCAAAGTTTGATATTTGTAATCTCCGGAGTCTCCAGTTCACGATAAGGAAAAGGAATGTTTTGATAACGGTCTTGCACGTGTCGCCTTTCCGGATCCCAATACGGACCGACGACATCGGTATAGAAAGCCCGTACGATAGCGTCTATTTCAGGAGTGATATTGTTGAGCTCATAGCCGATAAGAGCAATTACACTATTGGACCTTCCTACGCGTTTTACCTCATCATTGAATTGTTGAAAGTCAAACCAATGTACCGCTTGAGCGACGGTAATAAGGTCAAAGCTATCATCTGCAAATGTGGTATGTTCTGCTTTCTGGACGGAGTATTTTATGTTGTCGGCGGGGTACGCGTGTTTCAACTGCTCCGCACTCATATCAGTAGCTTCGACTGTATTAAAGTCCTTAGCCAGCTCGTGGGCCACTTGGCCTGTGCCCGTCGCACAATCCCAAGCACACTCTTTTTGCTTTAATAAAGGATATAGAAAGTCATAGATAGCTTGGGGATAGTCCGGTCTGAACTTCGCGTATTGATCGGATATAGTAGAAAAGTTATCTTTCATGGTGCCATATCTTTTCTATAAAATTAGCAAAAATATTTTGTAAAAGTCAACCAATTTAATTTGTCATATTTTAATAGAGCTGCAATTTGGATGTCTACTTTGGTTTTTATAATACCACTAATCTCCACTTATTAGCCGATACGCTTACCCGTTTGTATTTAGGGCGTTTGTTTGTGCTTTTCTATCCATTCTTTTCTTAGCATAGAGAATATGTTGAGGTCGAAATAATGATCACCGTGACGTTCTACCTGTCTCATGATACCTTCGTGCATGAAACCCAAGCGCAAAGGAATAGCTGAGCTTTTGACATTGTGGGTTGCTGTCAGGATTTCTAAGCGTTGAAGCTCCAATTGTTGGAATCCAATATTGATTAAAGCGGTACAGCAAGCCGTAATGACTCCTTTGCCTTGAGCATCCTGGCAAATCCAGTAGCCTATAGCGGCGTTATTATTAGACCGGTCAATCTGATGAATGCCTATGCGACCGATTAAGATATTGTTTTTATAAATATTGTAGCTTAATTCTGTCGCCGCTATGCAGTTGGCTTGAGATTGTGTGAGATAGGTAATACTGTCCGATAAGGTATTCATATACGGCACCCAAGGAAGAAACTCTCCGAGATAGGCCCGGTTATTTTCAATTGCTTGAAAAAGCCCTTCGGCCTGATCTGCGGCACTGATCCGTAAATCAATTGCTTCAGAAACTTGGATGATGGGTGGCATTGGACTGTTATGTGTCATGTATAGTTAACTTTATTTACACCGTTTTGTTTGACCGATTGGTTAATTCCACTGCATGACTGGCAACCTATGGAAGCACAGTTTTGATACAGCCTATACTCTGCTCTAGAATAGTCTCCACACGCTCTTTGAGAAGAGGCGGGCTGACAATCCAAGCGTCGTCGGCATACATCATAAACCAACGGGCAAAGTAATCCAGAGCACCTTTATATTCGAAGAATAAATCGACATGTTGCGCTGTGCGGTGTTCGTGTGTGAAGCCAAAATATTTCTTCTGCCAATCCAAATGTGGAGCTGTGTCCAGTCCTACACGTATATGCAAGGAGATAGGAGGAATATTGTTTTTCCGGTTGGCCATTAATTCTTCAAGGCTGATATGCTGCTGGGTAAACGTCTGCGCGAGGAGGTCTATGGTGAAAATACGGTCGGCCCGGAATTGCCTGTAGTCTTCCCTTTTTAGACAATAAGCACCGATGTACCAGAAGTTATTTTCGTGAAATAAGCCTATAGGTTCGATTATCCTGGTATCAGGCTGTCCGTCATTGGCCCCTTGATAGGATAGGGCTATTTGGCGTTTATGTGCTATACTTTCGAATACAGTCTGCAGGGCATGGGGAACTGATTGATTAAAGGTGTCATAGCTGGATTTGCCCATGATAATCTGATTTTCGATAACGCTGATCGAATCCCGCTCGTTGTGCTTGAGTACAGACCGCACTTTGTACATGGCTGATTTATAATCTGACATCAGCTTCTTGTCCATGAACTTCTCCATTAGCTTTTCCGCGGCGATAAAACTCATGGCTTCCTGTTTGGTAAATACGACAGGAGGGAGCCGGTAGCCATCTACCAACGAATATCCACTGCCAGCTTCACCAATAATGGGTACGCCAGCTTGCTCTAAACTCTTGATATCCCTATAAATGGTGCGTAAGCTTACCTCAAAACGATCAGCCAGCTCTTGGGCTTTAATCACTTTTTTGGATTGCAATTGGATCAGAATCTCTACAATCCGGTCAAATCTCTTTTTTAAATCAACGGACACTTTAATCTATTTATTGAGCTTAAACTTAGAAAAAAAGCTTTATATAATCGATAAGGAACTTGAAATAAATCCGGATCTGATGTTTATCTATGGGACGTTATTTCTATTTTATGTAAGTTTATACCATGGCTTGGGTCGAGATACCAGAAGAATATTTGATAACTGATGAGAGAATACGGCAAGTTTCGGTATCGGGACTGACATTCTGTTTGGTTTTCCATGATGGGCGATGGATTGCCTTTTCAAGGAAATGCCCACATGCAGGAGCTCCACTGGATCAAGGCTGGTGTAAAGACGGGGTCGTCGTATGTCCCTACCATCGGCAGGAGTTTGATCTGAAAACAGGGAGGGGCGCACAGGGGCAGGGCAACTTTATTACCATCTATCCACTTCAAATCGTTGCGGACAGATGGTGTATTGAGGTCAAAGATAGCTTCTTTCAGCGTCTGTTCGCTAAGCTCTAACAAAGTGGTCTTACCCTATTTTTAACGATGTCATCGTGAGTGATCCCGCTACCGCTTGGTCATTAAAGATGCTTAACTCTTCATTTTTTTCCTGTAACGCTAAGCTGTATAGCAACGGCATATAGTGTTCCGGTGTAGGGATCGCCAGTTGGAATTCCGCACCTTGTTTATCATAGTCAATTAAGGCCTGATGATTACCTTCATTGATATACTTTTTCATCTTCTCATCGGCCTGTTTCGCCCAGTCGAAAGCATAGCCTGCGGTATCGATATGTGACCAGGAAACCATCCGAAGGTTGTGAACCATATTTCCGCTACCTACAATAAGTACTCCTTTGTGCCGTAGGGCTGCCAGTTCTTTCGCTAGTGCATAGTGGTACGAGGCCGGTTGCGTATAATCTATGCTCATCTGTATGACTGGAACATCAGCATTAGGATAGAGGTGCTTGATTACAGACCAGGATCCGTGGTCGAGTCCCCATTTTTCATCCAGATGTACATCGGTGGACGTAATGATTTCTTTGGTGAGCTTAGCCAGTTCGGGAGAGCCCGGAGCTGGATATTGCACATCAAAGAGTGCTTGCGGAAAACCTCCAAAATCATGTATAGTCGCTGGGTTTTCCATGGCAGTAACATAGGTGCCACGGGTTTCCCAGTGTGCCGAGATAACCAAAATCGCTCTTGGTTTCTCTATTTCTTTACTTATATTCTTGAAACCTTGGACAAATTCATTGTCTTCAATAGCATTCATTGGGCTACCGTGACCTAAAAATAATACAGGCATCTTGTCCGTAGTGTCCAATGTGTTGGCAAAGCTATGGAGAGAGCCCAGTTTAACAGCTGCCCCCGTTAGCGGAAGTGCCGCAACTGCAGTCAAAAATTGCTTTCTATTCATATCTTCCATTTGTTTGATGTTTTTAGCGTCTGAAAATATATAGTACAAATTTACGGCAGTTTTTGTCGGGCAGGTATGAAAATAGCGCAAAAGAGTATAAGGATTATGTAATCTGTGAGCGTATATCCTGTCGGAACTCGGTCGGTGTCATCCCGGATTTCTTTTTAAATACACTCGTAAAGTAAGCCTTGTCGCTATATCCTAGTTCGAATCCGATTTCCGCAATATTCTTATCGGTGCTGAAAAGAAGGTTTTTCGCTTCTGTAAGCTTGCTTGTTTCGATGATTTCCGAAACGGTTTGCTGCAGGATCCGTTGGGTTATTCCATTCAGTGCACGGGGCGTCATAAAGAGCTTTTCAGCGTAAAAGTTAACGCCTTCGGGACGTCTGAAATTTTCCTCTAGGATCGCTAGAAAACTTTGAAAAGTGCTGTCTTGAGCGGGAGCAGAAGTTGACTCTTTGTCTCCTAGTACTTTCTTACGCTCCGATTCGATCAGGACAAAAAGGGAGGATAGGAGACTACGTATAATAGCAAGCTCGGGTACGGGCTGTTGTATTTCTTCCATTATCAGCAGACATAGCGTATCGAGACGATGGAGGCCCGCGCGATCTCGCAGCTGGAAATTTGCATGGTCATGATAGGTGTTATAAAGTTGAAACGTAATCTCGGGGATGAATTCACTTTTAAAACGTAGTACCCAAAAATCACACACTCCGTTTAGAGCATCGGGCTGCACCCGATGCACCTTGCCTTTTGTAACAAAGGTGATAAAGGGAGCCTGCCAATGCTGTTCTTGATAATCGATAAAATGGCCTAGCTGCCCTTCCATACCGATAATGAGTTCTTCAAAATCATGCTTATGGGGCAGATTGGTGCTGTTCTTGATGCGATTAGCCTCCTGTATATCTACTTTGTAAATTTTGAATAATTCATCCATGGATTAAAGATAAGTAAAGGGATTATGTCACCCGAAAGTTTTTTACTTAAAAAAAATGCAGGGGTTCTTTAGTAAGAACTCTAATTTTTGTACCTTTGCATCATCAATTCAAGCTATGAGTGACGCTATAAAACACGAGTGTGGTATTGCACTTATCAGACTATTAAAACCCCTCTCATATTATCAGGAAAAATATGGAACTCCTTACTACGGGATTAACAAGTTGTATCTTCTTATGGAGAAGCAACATAACCGTGGACAGGATGGGGCTGGTATTGCAACCATTAAATTTGATGTAAAACCAGGTAACCGGTACATCAGCCGGTACAGAGCTATGGGATCTACAGCAGTAGCAGATATTTTTGAATACGTTCAGAAAAAATTTGCAGCTGTAAATAAAGCTTATCCGAAGGAATCTAAGGATACGCAATGGCTTAAAGACAATGTTAGTTTTACAGGAGAGGTATTATTAGGGCACCTGCGCTATGGTACACACGGTAAAAACAGCATCGAAAGTTGCCACCCCTTCCTGAGACAGAACAATTGGATGACCCGTAACCTAGTGGTAGCAGGGAATTTCAATATGACAAATGTGGACGAACTGCTTCAGCAGCTTTATGATTTAGGGCAACACCCTAAAGAACAAGCGGACACCGTTACTGTATTGGAGAAGATTGGTCACTTTTTGGATGATGAGAATCAAGAGTTGTTCGACCAGTTCAAGAAAGAAGGCTATTCTAATATAGAGATTTCTGCTCAGATTGGTAAGCACCTTGACGTCGCTAAGATTTTGACCCGTTCGGCTAAAACATGGGATGGTGGCTATACTATAGCTGGTATCTTAGGTCATGGTGATGCTTTTGTGATGCGTGACCCTGCGGGTATCCGTCCTGCATTCTTTTACCAAGACGACGAAGTGTTGGTTGTGGCATCCGAGCGACCTGTGATTCAAACAGCTTTTAACATCCCGTTGGAAGCAGTTCAAGAGATCAAACCGGGACACGCACTGATTGCGAAGAAGGATGGTTCTATTTCGCAAGAGATGTTTAGACAACCTGTCGAGCAAAAATCATGTTCTTTCGAACGTATTTATTTCTCTAGAGGTTCGGATGCGGATATTTACCAAGAACGTAAGTCGCTAGGTAAGTTATTATGCGATCAAGTGTTGAAGTCTATCGACAACGACATCAAAAATACAGTGTTCTCGTTTATTCCTAATACTGCGGAGGTATCTTACTACGGTATGATGGAAGGAATGAGTAAGTATGTAAGGGATTATCAGAAAAATATCCTATTAAATAGAGATGAGAAAATCTCAGATCAGGAATTGGATGATATCTTAAGTATACACGCACGTTTTGAGAAGCTGAATGTAAAAGATGCGAAGCTACGTACTTTTATTACGCAAGATGCAGATAGACAGGATATGGTACAGCACGTATACGATACAACTTATGGTATTGTACGTGATCACGAGGATACTATCGTCGCTATTGATGACTCTATCGTAAGAGGTACGACATTGAAGCAGTCTATATTGACTATCTTGGACCGTCTGCACCCTAAAAAGATTGTAATCGTATCATCAGCACCACAGATACGCTATCCAGATTGTTACGGTATTGATATGTCAAGAATGGGAGAGTTTGTCGCTTTCGAGGCCGCAATAAACCTGTTGAAACGCAAAGGGATGTCACATATTATTGATGAGGTTTATCAAAAATGTGTCGCTTCTATCGTAAAACCGAAAGACGAAATCGAGAACTACGTAAAAGCAATCTACGAACCTTTTACGGACGAGGAAATATCTGCTGAAATCGCTCGAATCGTAAGACCACATGATTTGAATGCAGAGCTGGTTGTTATTTTCCAAACGTTGGATAATTTACATATTGCTTGTCCTAATCATAGAGGTGACTGGTATTTCTCTGGAGACTATCCTACTCCAGGAGGAAACAAAGTAGTCAATAAAGCCTTCATGAATTGGGTAGAAGGAAAGAATGTGAGAGCTTATTTTAGTAGGTAATCGCAATCGATAATAACATATAGAGAAGGCTAATCCACTAGGGTTAGCCTTTTTTATTGCTAAATAGATAAATTACTGTTGTTTTAGTTGGTGTTATTGTATCAAAATAATGGATTAATATCGATTTTAATAAGCTTTATGGTGTAAGTTGTATATTTATCCCGTTCGGGCTCCGCGATGATAGGTATTGATGTTTTGCATACAGATAGCTAGAATACGATGTTATCAGGGCCGTTAATTTGTAGAATGGACGACAGCATTTTATTTAACAAGATCCAAGATGGCGACATGACGGCTTTTTATCATGTCTACATGAGTTATTGGCCATTGCTGTATAGCCACGCAGTCCGTATGCTACGGGACGAAGAAGAAGCGAAAGATGTGGTGCAGGATTTGTTTATCTATGCCTGGGAAAACAGGTCGAAGATTCAGTTCGATAAAATAAAACCGTTTCTTTACGTCTCCCTGCGTAACCGCGTAATCAATCGTTCGCTACGGAGCAAAGTCGAACAAAAGTATCTTAAAAGAACGTTCCCGGTTCATAATTTTGACGAATACCTCCATGTAGAGGAAGATGTCTTATATAAAGAGCTGGAAGCAGAGATTGAAAAAGGAATAGAAGCATTACCACCAAAAATGCAAGCTATATTTAGGATGTCCCGTGTCGAGAATCTTAGCCATAAGGAGATTGCAGAACAGCTGAAAGTGACAACGGATAATGTGAAAAAGACAATCAACAGGGCACTTAAAATCATACGCTCAGGTATGACTAAAATAATTTTTACTTTTTTTTTATTTTTTATGTCCACCTAGTCTGCTTTTGCTTGTACTCTATATAAACTAGTCAATATAACTTTTATGGAGGATAAGGAAATTGAAAGACTTTGGAAAAAGTACATCGACGGAACCTGTACAGAAGAAGAGAAGAAGACCATTCAACAGTGGTATAATAAAGCTGTACAAGATAACACGATGCCCCAGTTTACAGACGATATCTATTCGGTAGGTGATCAGATGTGGACGGGAATTTCTCAAGAACTAGCAACTAAAAAATCACGAATCAAAATTTGGCGTTGGACGGGTAGCGTAGCTGCTGCTGCAATAGGGATATTATCACTGTTGTATATCACCAATATGGAACGCCCAGAGCCTATCACCGTAGCGAATACACAGCATATCTTGCCCAATGAAGAGGGCGCTATATTGACTTTGTCCGACGGACGGGAGTTTACGCTAGATGAACAAAATGGACTCACGCAGTATATCGATACAGGAAAGGTTCTTTCTGAAGAACGATTTACAGTAACGACACCAAAAGGTAAGAGTATTAAGCTTTTATTGCCTGATGGATCTTCAACGGTACTAAATCCAAGTTCAGTTTTAAGTTATGCTTACAATGCAGTAGCTAATGTGCGTGAACTAACGATAA
The DNA here is from genome assembly GCF_017908035.1 of Sphingobacterium tabacisoli. GTDB lineage: Bacteria > Bacteroidota > Bacteroidia > Sphingobacteriales > Sphingobacteriaceae > Sphingobacterium > Sphingobacterium tabacisoli. The sequence continues at coordinate 618,373 of NZ_JAEQMU010000001.1, forward strand.
GTGGTGAGGCTTACTTTGATGTCGTGAAGCGACGGGATCAAAAGAGTGGTAATCCTATTGCTTTTTCAGTGCGTTCTAAAGGACAGTTGGTTCGGGTACTAGGTACGCGCTTTAGTGTAGCGAGTTACGACGACGAATTGGTTGCGTTGACTACGCTCGAAGAAGGTAGTGTTGCGATAGAGGATAGCAAACACGGCGGAAGCGAGGTGTTGAAACCTGGTCAACAAGCGGTGCTTTCGGCCCAAGGAATAGAGGTCAAGGAGGTAGACCTAGATATTGCACTGGCATGGAAGGACAACGATTTTGCATTCAGCAACCAAAGCCTGGAGAATCTCTTGAAGCAATTGGAGCGATGGTATGATGTATCCTTTACTTGGAAGGATAAAAAATATAAAAATGAATCTTTCGATGGGATGATACCTCGGGATAGGTCACTTTATGAAGTATTGAACGCATTGGAACGTACTGGTAAAGTGAAGTTTGAGATACAGGGGAGAAACATCCTCGTAAAATAATGAACAATCAATTTTTTAATTAATCAATCTAATATTTAGTAGTTAACCTAATGGTAAGTAGAAGTAAAATTGCAGCTTTTCTACTGCTGTATGCTCCATTGACTTTTCAAATGGATGCGATGGCACAGAAAATACGGTTTACGGCAGTACAGACTAAGCCGTCAGAAATCTTTAAGGAGATCAAAAAACAGTCTGGTTACGGATTTGTGTATTCGAACGAGGATATTAAGCGCTTGAAAGTAGTCAGTCTGCCTGCAGGCGAGTATGATATGCATGCTTTACTGGATCAAATGATGCATAATCAGCCTTTAAAGTATAGTATATCAGATAAGCTCATCACGATAGAACATAAGGCAACAACAGTGCCTAAATGGAAAGCTGTCGCTAATGCGCTGCAAGAGGGCATCGAGGTGAAAGGCCGTATACTGGATGATAAAGGAGGTTTTGTTAAAGGTGCAACTGTTCAGGTAAAAGGAAGTAGTGGAGGAGCATTAAGTGATGAGAATGGTTATTTTACGCTGACCAATGTATCGAACGAGAGTATTATCCGTATCACTTATTTGGGGCATCAACCGGTAGAGGCGGTGGCTCGCCCACAGATGGGTACAATTACACTGTTTCCCTCAGATCAAGCTATTGAAGAGGTAAATGTGATGAATACCGGTTATTATCAAGCACCTAGAGAGCGTGCAACGGGCTCATTTGTCCATATCGATAATAAAACGATCGAAAGAGGAACTAGCCCTGATATCTTACAGCGTCTAGAGGGAATGGTGAGTGGTATGCAGTTCACAAAGACGGGTAGCTCTAATATAGCGGATGTCAGGGTGAGAGGTCTATCTACCTTAGAAGGCAATAAGCGTCCACTGATTGTTGTGGATAATTTCCCTTACGAAGGAAATCTATATGATAGAAATAATAGCTATGGTGTAGATCTTAGCTTCATCAATCCGAGCGATGTAGAGAGCATTACGGTATTGAAGGATGCTGCTGCTGCGTCTATCTGGGGAGCAAGAGCAGCAAATGGCGTAATTGTAATAACGACAAAGAAAGGAAAGTTTGGACAGAAAAGCAGAATTAACTTTTCTTATAGAAGCACCTTTGATGAAAAACCTGATCTGTTGAGCACTCGTAACCGACTTCCTTCTTCGGTTATTATGGATGTAGAGAAAGTACAGTTCGAACGAGGTAAATATAACCCCAATTCGAATCAAAGTGCAATTCCGGAATATGCAGAGTGGTTGTTCAAACATAAAGCAGGAAGCATAAGCGATGCGCAGTTGGCGGAGGTAGAAGAGCGTATGCGAAATACAGAAGTGCGGGATCAAATCTCAAAGTACTTGATGCAGACAGGGATAACGCAACAGTATAGTTTGGATCTTTCAGGAGGAGCATCAAACTACGCGTATTACTTAGCCGCGGGATACAATAAAGGTAGAACGAATTGGATAGGAGAAGAGAATCAGAAGTTTAATGTATCTACTCAACATATACTTCAGCCAGCAAAAGATTTAAACATTACAGCTCGTATAGATTATACAGATAGTAAATCCAAAACCAATTCGCTAACAAGTAGTAACCTTACTTCCGGAGCTGGTGTAGGATTGTCGCCTTATGCACGTTTGGCCGATGAAATGGGCAATCCGATAGCTATGGTCAAAGATTATAGACAGAGTTATAAGGACGACCCAATAAATAGTGGCCTCTTGGATTGGAATTATTACCCTTTGTTAGAAAGAGAGTTGATCGACAATAATGGCAAGGCAAAAGAGCTTCGTTTTAATGTCGAAGCAAATTATACGTTTCTAAAGCATTTTAAGGCTGCTGTCAACTATAATTATGGATACGGGCAGAATAGTGCAGAAAGGTACTACGATAAAGAGTCGTATTACGTGCGCAATCTGGTGAATCGCTTCACAGATGACAAGATGAATCAAGTTATTCCTTATGGTGATATAAAGATCTTGGGTATACCGTATTTTTCGAATTATCACAATGCTCGTGCTACTTTGTATTATAATCAAAAATTTAACGATAAGCACCAGATTAATGCCCTAGTTGGGGGAGAGGTGAATGAGTCTATAAGGTATACGACAGCCGGGCACACGTTGTATAAATACAATAGTAATACAGGTCAAGGGGAATCGTTGTTCAATTTTACAGAGAACTACCCGACTAGACCCAATGGAAGAGCCACTATTCCAAGTGTATTTCCAATTGATTTGAGTCATTTTACGGATCGATTCATCTCTTATTTCACTAATGTAAGTTATGAGTATCTAGATCGTTATGTATTAAGCTCATCTTGGCGTTGGGATGCATCAAATCTGTATGGTGTGAAGACTAACCAAAAAGGTATCCCATTGTGGTCCGTTGGTGGTGCTTGGCATGTGCATAAAGAACCGATGTTTAATGTAGATTGGATATCACAATTGACCGCACGGTTGACCTATGGTAAAGCAGGGAATACGTTTAAAGAGGTGTCACATTTTCCGTTATTACAATTCAACGTAAAGCGCCCGAATAATATAAGCCAGGCGACTTTGCGCAGTACTGGAAACCCTACATTACGTTGGGAAACGGTATCCACAACCAATGCCGCTATAGATTTCGGCTTACTGTCGAATCGTTTGTCAGGATCTTTTGAGTTCTATATAAAAGATGCAACAGATTTGATCGGCAAGAATTTTATGGCACCAAGTACAGGTGTTATTACGGGGGGGACAGCTGCAAGTAGTAACGTTATAAATTATGCAGCGATGCGTACTAAAGGAATTGATTTGACTTTGAACTCTAAAAATCTAGTTGGTGATTTTACTTGGAATAGTACCGTTCTATTTAGTTTCACTAAGAATAAAATAACCGAGGTATACACTAATCCTACAGCAGTAATCTATGATTATTACGCCACACCTCCTGCGGCTGTTGTTGGTGTGAGTCGGGATTTAATTTACTCTATCCCATGGCACGGTTTGGACGGGGAAACAGGAATGCCCATTATGTATATCAATGGCGAACGTACAACAAACAATTTAGCTTTTCATAACTCATTACGCTTAGATTCATTGAATAAAGCTGGTGTGTCCGTTGATCCTTATTACGGATCTGTACGTAATGACTTCTCGTACAAAAACTTTGATTTTAGCTTTTTAATTACATGGAAATCAGGTTCAGTATTCCGTCGTAGTTCAATGTATTCTGGAGGAGAATTCAATGGAGTGTACCATATGGATTATTTTGATAGATGGCAAAAACCGGGTGACGAGCAGTTTACCAATGTGCCTGCTTATTCTGACGTGTATAACGGAAATGGTTCGACAAACTATAATTTCTCAGATGCTTTGATTACAAGAGGAGATTTGGTTCGTCTGCGGGATATAACATTTGGTTATACAATTACAAAAAGCAGAATGCCAAAGCTTCCATTCCAGTCAATGCGTATCACTGGGAATGTGGCCAATTTAGGTTTATTGTGGAAAGCTAATAAAGAGGGCTTAGACCCAGACTATCATGCGGCGGAGTTTGTACTACCACGTAGTTATAATTTAGGTTTACAATTGAGTTTGTAGTGTTATAGGAATGAATAAAATGAAGATATCAAAATTTACATATGTATTACCCTTCTTGTTGTTGACAGCAAGTTGTGGTAAAGATTTTTTGGAGGTTAAGCGTGATAAATCTCAAGTAGTGCCAAATCTAATTGAAGATTATCAAGGGCTTATGGATAATTTTAGCGTTATAAACGAACGAGCTTCCGTATCCTTAGGATTAGTAGGTGCTGCCGAATATCATTTGCCCGATGGCACCTTGAAAACATGGTTGTCTAATTTACCCTATGAGGTGAATGGGTATCTATGGGAAAAGGAGATTTTTGGAGGTTATGAGTCTACGGATTGGAATAACGGATATCAGCGGATCTTATATGCTAATTTAGCCTTGGAGGCACGCAGTATCACCCCAACGCCAAAAGAGCAAATGGCCTGGAATAATGCGATCGGCAGTGCATCATTCGTTCGTGGTTATAGTTACTATCAGTTGGCGCAATTGTTCTGTAAACCGTATGATGCAAAGACAGCGGGGACAGATTTGGGAATACCTATCAAACGTTCTAGAGATGTTACGGAAGCGGTAACCCGTGGTACGGTCGAAGAGGTCTATCAGTTTATAGTAAAAGACTTGGAGGCTGCTATAGAGCTGCTTCCAGAGAAATCTACCAGTGTATTTCGGCCTAGTAAATCGATTGCGGCGACTCTTTTAGTACGTACATTGATGCAGATGGGGAAATATGATAAAGCATTGGAATATGCAGAATTGGCCTATCAGAAGAATAATAAGTTGAACGATTACAATACCATCGACTCGACGAAAGCTGCACCATTCTCTGATGACTATGGTATGTCTAATCCAGAACTGCTATACTATGCACATATAAATAAACCTGGATCGTCTTATACAGGTTTTAATGCAGACGCTGGAATATTAAATCTATATGAGACTCATGATTTACGTAAAACGCTGTTCTTCAATCGAATCAAAGCGGATGGTAGAATGGAATTTAAAGCCTCTTTTTCTGGTGCTATAAACATATTCGTTGGCGTGTCTGCGGGTGAGATACATTTGAACTACGCAGAATGCCTAATTCGCAACAACAAGACGGCAGATGGAACGGCTGTGCTAAATAATCTACGTAAAAATAGGTTTGAAAAAGGTAATTATCATCCAATCAAAGTGTCAGATTACAGCGATTTAATGGAGTATGTTTGGAAAGAAAGAAGACGCGAACTGTATTTCAAAGGATTGGCTTGGGAAGATTATAGAAGACAGAACAAGGAGGGAAAATATTTGGTCAAATTGCAACGTAATAACAATGACAAGGTGTATACGTTGGAGCCAAATGATAAGAAATGGACACTTCCTCTGCCAGATAACGAGGTGAAGATAAAAGGATTCATACAGAACGATAGATAAATGTCTGAAAATATAGTAACGATAAAAGGATTGTCCCACCGATATAGTAGTCAGTGGGCAATCAAAGATATCAACTTCGAGATCAACACGAAGGGGATATTGGGACTGCTAGGGTCCAATGGTGCAGGTAAGTCGACAACCATGAACATTCTATGTGGTGTCTTAAACCAGACCGAGGGTACGGTGTTGATCAACGGCTTAGACACGCGGGAGAATGCACGCGAGGCTAAAAAGAAAATTGGTTTTCTCCCACAGAATCCGCCACTGCATCTGGAACTAACTGTGGATGAATACCTCACGCACTGTGCTTACTTAAGAAGAATTGCTCCGAAAGAAATTAAAGCAGCTGTAGAAGCTGCAAAAGAGCGTTGTGGTATAGCGCACTTTAGTAATAGATTGTTGCGTAACCTTTCTGGAGGCTATAGGCAACGTGTTGGTATAGCACAGGCCATTATCCACAAACCTCAGCTAGTGGTATTGGACGAGCCGACCAACGGCTTAGATCCCAACCAGATTATTGAGGTGCGTAAGCTGATTAAAGAAATAGCGGAAGAACGTGCTGTTATCTTCTCTTCACATATATTAAGTGAGGTACAGGTACTCTGCAAGGATATTATTATGATTGAGGGTGGAAGGATTGTATTTGCCGATACGATGGATGCTTTTAATAATTACATCGAGTCGAATGAGGTTAAAGTATGGATGAAAAATCCGCCGACAGCAGAGGAGCTCCTTCAAATCGACGGGATAGAGTCTATTGTTCGATACGATGATCATGAGATTGTTTTTAAAGTAGACAAATCCAAAGAGGTCAATGAAGCGATTATACATCTGAGTGTATCCCAGAAATGGGGCTTGAAGGAGATTTCCCAAGAGAAGAGCTCACTGGATGATGTGTTCAAGCAATTATCATCACACTAAAAACTGTTCAAGCTATTTAATTATGCGTGTTATACTTAGAATTGCAAGGTTAGAGCTTGCATCATTATTTTTCTCTCCTATTGCTTGGCTGGTCTTTTTAGTGTTTGCAGTACAGTTCGGAATCTCGTTTGTCACCAAACTCGAGCTGTATGCTTCATACAAAGCATTGGGCTATAATACAGTCAATCTAACGGACTATATCTTTACCCATGGGCAGACCCCCGGGCTTTTCTTAACGGTACAATCGCAATTGTATCTTTTTGTTCCCTTATTGACTATGGGGCTTATCAGTCGGGAGCTGCACAGTGGCTCGATTAAGCTGTTACAGTCCTCACCAATCAGCACCACGGAAATCATACTGGGCAAATACCTAGGTATAATGGTCTACGGATTGTTACTGTTTTCGTTGTTGTTCGTTTTTATAGTCTGTGGAGGTGCGGTGATCCCAAATTTTGAATGGACCTGGATGTTTACCGCTTTAGCAGGTTTGTTCTTGCTTTTTGGAGCTTATGCTGCTATCGGTCTGTTCCTATCTAGTCTTACCTCATATCAGGTTGTAGCGGCGATAAGTACTTTGGTACTGCTTACGTTTTTACATTATATAGGTGGTTTATGGCAGGATGTGGATTTTGTGCGTCATATTGCTTACTTCTTTTCGGTGAGTGGAAAGGCAGATAGTATGATTGGGGGGCTGGTTCGTTCCAAAGACATTATCTATTTTCTGGTTGTCGTTACTTTGTTTTTAGGACTGACTATTCTTAAAATGGAAATGGCACGTTCTTCTAAAAGCATCGGTCAAAAAATCGCTATCTATACGAGTTTTGTGGTAGCGCTCGTATGTATCGGCTATGTCGCTTCTCTTCCGCGTATGACATTCTATAACGATGTCACTTCGCAGGGAACGCGCACGCTCAGCAAGACAGGGATAGCGGTTGTGAAGAAAATGGAGCAACCATTAAAGATTACAACTTATGTCAATCTCCTAGATCCCGATTATAATATCGGTGCCAAGAAGCAACGGAATGCAGATATGTCCCGCTTCGAGCAGTACCAACGTTTCCTACCAGATATGGAAATGGAGTATGTGTACTATTATGATACCTGCGAAAACAAATCCTTGTTTGAGAACAAAATCAATAAAGGCCTTTCGTTGGAGCAGGTTGCTAATAATGTGGTAGAGACTTACAAGCTCAATATCAATGACTTTCTAACACCTGCTGAGATACGTAAAAAAATAGATCTATCTGCAGAAGGCAACCGTATGGTACGCGTTTTAGAAAGTGGCGATAAAAAAACATACTTACGGTTGTATAATGATTTTTTCAAGCATCCGGGAGAGCCTAATATTGTGGCTGCCCTAAAGCGTCTTCAGATAGGAGGGGCGAAGGTTGCATTTGTAGGTGGCTATGATATGCGCGCTATCGACAATACAACCGAACGCGGTTACCGTCAAGCTACAAATGATATTACGCAACGAAATTCATTGGTAAACAATGGCTTTGATTCCTACAGCTTATCTTTAGACACCGAAGAGATTCCTTCTGACATCAGCACGTTGGTGGTCGCAGACCCAAGACAACATCTAAGCGCTGTAGTGATTGGCAAGATTAAGAATTACCTGGACAAAGGCGGAAATATGTTGGTCTTCGCTGAGCCAGAGCAGAAAGTGTACCTAGCTCCTTTATTGGATTACCTGGGAGTAGACTTTGAGGAAGGCGCTATGGTTCAAAACAACACGGACATATCGGCTAATGTTGTTTATGCGAGAGCCGCTAGCGAATCCGCTAAAATGGGTAAGATTATGGCTGGCGCGGTAAAAGACAGTGTCTTCAAAACCGTGTTTTTGAGTCCAGGCGTATTTAAAACTGTTCATAGCAGCGGGTTTGAAGTCTTTCCTATGCTTCAGGTAAAAGAAAAGAATGCCTGGTTGAAGCGTACAAAGCTAGACAGTGATTCGTTACGGGTAAGCTACTCTGCGGAAAATGGAGATCGCTCAATGCTTGCAGATGTTGCTATCGGCATGACACGTATGGTAGGGGATAGAGAACAAAAGATTGCTTTGGTGAGTGATGCTGATTTTATCAGTAATATCGAACTTGGAACATTTAGAAAAACCGGTGGAAACAGTAATACGCAGTTTTACTCTGCATTGTACGAATGGTTTACAGATGAGACCTATCCGATAATGATTGATCCAATCCTTCCGATTGACAATGATATTACACTTAGCACCAAGGGGGCATCGGCTCTGCGTGTGGTGTTTGTCTATGTATTACCTATTCTATTGTTACTGCTAGGGGGCTTAGTACTTACCCTCAGAAAGAGAAAATAGAAGTCAAAAAAATCCCCGATTTAATCGGGGATTTTTTTTAAGGTTTGACACCTTGTTTTGCTATATAAACTTATTACTGAATGTGGTTCGAATTGAAATATACTTAAACATCAGTTTAAGTATGCTCCGTGATTCTAGTCTTCTAGAATTACGAAGTCATCGCCATCGTATAACCATTCTAGGGTATCGATAGTGTGTTCTAAATTTGTGATTTCTAAATCTTTAATCATAACATTTAATTTTATTAATACAAATATAGCTATGAACTGTTAGCCTTGCATTAATCGTGTGTTAAGTTTATATTAAGTGTTAATTTATTAATCTACCATCCACATAGTACCAATTGCCTTGTAGTTCTTTAAAATTGGATTTCTCGTGGTGTATCTGCAGGACGCCATCTTCGTCCTTATATTGTGCTTTGAACTCTACCGTCTGTTGCGTAGACTTCACAATCTCTAGGGCCATCCAGCTATTGGCTGTAGCCCAGCTCTTGATATCCTGTTTGTTCTGGAAGCGACGTGTAGATGGGTGGAAGCTGTTGTAGAGGAAATCGATATTGGCCACGACAAAAGCACTGTATCGGGCACGCATTAGTAATTCGGCGGTAGAGGCTTTCTGTTGGCCACTATGTATCAGTGCGCAACAGTGCTCAAAATCCTTCTCGCTTCCGCATGGACAAGTCATAAGTATACTATATGTTGATTTATTTTAAATATTCTTTTAAGGCCTCCTGGCTTTTTTGATACGCTTTTTCCTGTTTGCGTTGGACCCATTTCTTCTTCCATATTTTACGCATTATTTTATCGGTGTAGCGGATGATAAAGACCTCGTTAAGCATTTTTAGCAGGCGCTTTGGACCACTCGGAAACGAGCGTAATGTTATAGAGAAACCTGCTTCTAGATAGCGGTTGAAATGCCAGTATCCACTCGGCATGAACAGGGCGTCGCCATGTTCCATAAATATTTCATAGCCTTGGGCATACTGCAGGGCCGGGAACTCCTGATAGTCGGGGTTCTCATAATCGATATTGTAAACGGTATGTACCGACAGCGGAACCTTATAGAGAAAGGCAGATTGGTCGGGTGGGAATAAGAGCACCCGCTTTTTCCCTTCAAACTGAAAGTGCAATAAATCTCCGAGATCTACATCGTAGTGCATCAGTACGCGAGCCTCACTTCCTCCAAAGAACAAGGTCGGAATACGTTTGAAATACTTGAAACCTAAATCCGGGTAGCTGAAGTTTTTCAATAGCTCGGGCAGATGGTCGGTAATGATGTAGAAGAAAATCCTATAGTCCGACGGCTGTTTCTTTATGAGCGTGATATAATCTTTAAACCGCATGCGGGTTACTGGTTCATTGGTCGCTTTATTCGGGTCTGCCGGTTTATTATCGTAGAGTCCGACTTCCTGTTCGCCGACCTGACTGTAGATATAATCCAGATTCCATTTGTCAAAATCTTTCCACTTGCGGGCGTAGCCCTTGATAAGAACAGGGCGCTGCGGGATAAAATACTTTTTTAAAAAATCCTCTTTAGATATATCTTGAACCGTGTCGACTTGCGATAAAATCATATACTTCGATGCTTACGTATAAAAGTAATAAATATTTGAATTTTTATGACACAAATACAACTTTACTGCTAAACTATTTTGGGGCTTTAAGCGTTGTTAAAGAAACAACCTCAGAAATGACATCGATAAAAAATGAAATAATAGGGACGTGGGAGCTCCTTTCTTATATAGAAGTTCCCCTAGATGGTTTGGATTCTTCTTTTCCTTTTGGAAAAACACCTAAAGGACTGTTATTATATGGTCCGGATGGGTATATGGCCGTGCAGATTTCTAGCCGGGACCACCTAAAATGTGTTTCGGACGACCGTCTAAAGGTCTCTACCGAAGAAGCTGAACAACGAATAAAGGGCTATTTGGCTTTTAGTGGGCGATACACCGTAGACAATAGAAACGCACATGTGGTTTACGATATTGAGAGTTCCTTCTTTCCTAATTGGGAGGGGAGCCGGCATGTACGTAAGTTGGACTTTGATGGCGACGTCTTGTTTCAGAAGTCATTGGAACCCATACGTTCGGGGGGAAGGATGATACATGCACATATGACCTGGAAACGGATCGGAAAGGATATTGATATGTCGGCAATAGAAGAAGATGCGATGACAAACTTTTTTGTAGCAGACCATTAAAAAGAAATCGGCGAAGGAAACTCCTTCGCCGATTTTGTTATAACTATTTATAAACAGATTCTTTTTTGAATTTTTTCACTAATAACGCATACACAAGGGCTCTATATTTGTTTTTGTTGGATTTGCCCATTGCTTCTATCACTTCATTGATAGCGGTATCTAGTTTAGCGTCATCTTTTAACCCGAGCTTGTTGACCAGGAAGTTCTTTTTCAAGCGGTCCATTTCGGCTTTGTCTGACGCTGCTACTGTCTCCGCATCAGCTTTGTAAATAGATGGACCTAATCCCTTTGTAACCGAAGCTATAAGGTTCTCATCAAGGTCAAGTTTTAACTTTTTTGCTTCTGCAACATACGCTGCTACTTTTTCGTCTAGTTTACTCATTGCTTTTTCAGTTTATTTAATACTAATGATTAATAGTACTTTAAATTTAATCAATAATATCTTATAAAAACAAACATGCGGAGAATATAAATCTAGATTGTAGCGAGATTACTATAGCTGTTTATTTTGCTTGCCCAACAAGGCCAGATAAAAATAGCCTAACAGACCAGCCGCACAAGATGTCAGAAGGACAGCCAATTTTGCTTCCTCAATGTGCAGTGCATCGTCAAACGATAGCATCGCTACAAAGATAGACATCGTAAATCCTATTCCTCCTAGTAGTCCTACGCCAAACATATGCTTCCATGTAGCGCCTTCAGGCAGGGCAGATACACCAAGTTTGACACAGAGCCAGCAGGTTGATAATATACCTAGGGATTTTCCGACCAATAGGCCCAGGATAATACCCAGCCCCATAGAAGAAGTTAACCCTTGAATCATCTCCTGATGTAGTACGATTGCCGTATTTGCAAAGGCAAAGAGTGGGATGATGATAAAATTGACCGGTTTGGCGAGTATATGTTCCAAGCGCTCCAGTGGAGACTCTTTGTCGTCTGGCGTGGTCGGTATGGTCATCGCAGTCAATACCCCGGCGATAGTCGCATGTATTCCAGAATGATGGATAAAATACCACATTATTATTCCCGGGATAATATAGAATACAAGTTTCTGAATACCCAATCTATTGAAGAGCAATTGAAGTAAGAATAACCCCAATGCAATCAAAAGGTAAGTGTAGTGTAAGGTCGTCGAATAGAATATCGCAATCACAAGTATCGCCAGGAGGTCATCTACAATAGCTAACGCGGCTAAAAACACCTTCAGACTTGCCGGAACGCGATTGCCTAGTAGAGAAATAACGGCTAGAGCAAAGGCAATATCGGTCGCCATCGGGATTCCCCAGCCGTGGGCGGTAGGTTCACCATAGTTGAATAAGGTATAGATGCCTGCTGGCACAAGCGCACCACCAATTGCTGCAAAGATGGGTAGCGCAGCTTTCTTAGGGGAGGCAAGCTCTCCTTCAACGAGTTCTCGTTTTATTTCTAAACCAACTAAGAGAAAAAAAACGGCCATAAGCCCATCATCAATCCATTGTTTGAGAGAGTATTTGAGCTGTATACTGCTATTTTCAAAGCCTATTGACGTGTTTAGTAGACTTGCTAATCCCTCACTATAGAAGGAATTTGCGATGATCAGTGCTAATACAACACATATAAAGAGCAGGATACCTCCACCTGAACTGGATTCGAAGAAATTTTTAAAGGACCGTAGATTTATTAGTTTAGACATGAAAGCTAAATTTTAATTTGAGGCACAAAGGTAATTAACTTTTATATCTAAACCACTTTAGAAGCTCTTTGTAACTTGGTTTTTTGCCATACATCAAAATTCCGACCCTATAAATACGGGCCGCAACCCAAGTCGTAAATATAAAACCGGCAATCAGCAGTAAAGCCGATACCACAATCTGCCATAGTGGTACGCCAAATGGAATCCGAACCAACATCGCTATGGGCGAGGTGAAGGGAATAAAGCTCAACCAGGTTGCAACAGTGCCATGCGGGTCGTTCATCAATACGCCAAATGAAAGCGCATAGGTGAGGAGCAGCGGCATTGTAATAGGCATGGTAAACTGAGAAGCCTCTGTCTCACTATCCACAGCCGAACCCACAGCAGCAAAAAGCGCACTATAGATTAAATAGCCACCAAGGAAAAAGATAAAGAAGCATACAATGATTTCGGTGAAGTTGACTGACTGAATCATTGCCCAGGCTTCTGGCGATATACCATTTAAGCTACTGCCTGATTGGGCGATTTGCTCGCCATTGCTTTCCATCATCTTAGAGCCGATTACCTGCTCGCCTAGTTCCGCTTTGGACACGAAAAAGGTGGAAGCTACGCCAGCCAACATAAAGGATAGCACAATCCATAACACAAATTGCGTAAGACCGACCAGTCCGATTCCGATGATCTTACCCATCATCAGCTGAAACGGCTTTACAGAAGAGATTATTACCTCAATGATTCTGTTGCTTTTCTCTTCGATAATACCGCGCATTACCTGCGAACCGTACAGAAATAGGGAAATGTATACTAGAATAGATAGCGCCAAGGCGATACCCATCGCTATTTCCGTATTGCTATCTTTTGTTTCACCATCAGCCGTCACTTCTTTGGCATTGATCGCTACTGTAGTGTCGATATTATGTAAGCTATCGATATTGATACCTAGTTTTTGATACTTAAAATCTCTTATGATGTCACTCAGATTGCTTTTGATTTCGTTCTGCGTAGTTACATTCGGCTTATTAGCAGCCAAAAACTCCACATTGGGACTGCTCAAGAAGTCTTTCGGAACAACGAGAATACTCGTATTGCTTGCTTCTTCGTCCTTTAGCGTCGAGAGCTGTTCCTGAAGCGCTTTGTTACTATGTATGTACGTGATGTTTTTCGTTGACTTTAGCTTGGGAGCAATAGTTCCTTCTTGGTCAATGATATAAACAACAGCATGTGTTTCGTCAAAACTCTTCTTGGTCAGGAATATAATACCGACATACATTCCTATAAAGAATAAGGGAACCAAAAAAGTCGTCAGTAAAAAAGAACGCTTTCTAACTCGGGTTAGGTACTCGCGTTGTATAATGAGTGCAATCTTATGCATGGGTTACAGAGCTTTGAGATACTTTTTCAATGAATATATCGTGAATAGAAGGAATGATTTCCTTAATCTGTGTAATCTGGATCTTGTCGAGTAGGTGATGGATGGCCTGGTTTAAGGTGACCGTTTCAGCAAGCTTTATTTTCAATTGAGTTTCATCTTGATGCGAGGTATGCGCTATGATATTAAATTGAGACGCGTTGTCCAACAGACCATCTGGCAACAGTGGGCCCTGATAGTCTATAAGGTAAGTCTGGCTATTATATTGTTTTTTGATTTCTTTTACCGAACCATCAAGCACCTTTTTTGACTTATTAATTAATGCGATATTATCGCAGAGCTCTTCTACAGTCTCCATCCGATGGGTCGAATAGATAATAGTTGCGCCCTTCTCGTTCAATTCGAGGATTTCATCCTGTATAACCTGCGCATTGACGGGGTCAAAGCCAGAGAAGGGTTCGTCCAATATGATTAACTGGGGTTCGTGCAATACGGTAGCTACAAACTGCACCTTTTGCTGCATACCTTTACTGAGGTCTTCGATGCGCTTGTCCCACCAGCTACCAATCTCCAGCTTATCAAACCAATAGTTAAGCCTTGTTCGTGCATCGCTATGGCTAAGCCCTTTTAGCCGTGCTAGATAAATCATCTGTTCACCGACTTTCATTTTCTTATACAACCCTCTTTCTTCCGGCAAGTAGCCTATAGCACCAATATGCTGGCTGGACAGGGGCTGGTTATTGAAAAATATTTCGCCCGAATCGGGTGCTGTAATCTGATTGATGATCCGTATTAACGAAGTTTTGCCAGCACCATTAGGGCCCAGCAAACCAAAAATCTTGCCTTCGGGAACATACAAAGAGACATCGTCCAGTGCCCGATGGGCTGCATATTGTTTTACAATATTCCGTATTTCTAACATAGTCGTTTTGTGAATGCCTAAAATAATAAAATTATCACAGGTTTTTGAATCAAGTTAAAAGGCTTCTTTAATTTCTTAAATTAATTTTACCTTTGTTTATGCTTATCAAATCCGCTGAATTTGTCTGTAGTAATACACAGGTAGACAAATTACCAGATTCCACAATACCAGAATATGCTTTCATTGGACGATCCAATGTTGGTAAATCATCGTTAATCAATGCTTTGACGAATAAGAAAGGACTTGCCAAAACTTCGCAGAAACCTGGGAAAACACAGCTCATCAATCATTTCTTGATTAATGATACCTGGTACCTTGTCGATTTACCTGGGTACGGATACGCGCAGACCTCGAAGAAGAACAGAGCAGATTGGGAGAAATTTATCCGTAAATATTTACTGAGCAGAGAGAATCTACAGTGTATTTTCGTTCTTATCGATAGCCGTTTGGAACCACAGAAGATAGATTTAGACTTTTGTTGTTGGTTAGGAGAGAGGGGGCTGCCATTTATGTTGATTTTCACCAAAGCAGACAAACAATCTATCGTTAAGTCGGACCAGAATATGGCAAAATTTAAAAGAGCACTCCTCAAATGGTTTGAAGAGGTACCAACCCGTTTTCTGACATCGGCAGAAGATAAGGTAGGACTTGAACCTATACTAGAGAAAATTGATTCCATTAATCTTGATTTTACGGCACCTCCCGTTTCGTAACTATGAAGAAATACATGTCTTTAGTGCTATTTGCGCATAGCATATTTGCACTGCCTTTTGCTATCATTGGTTTTTTCCTAGCAGTGTCAACCACAGATTTCCAGTTTGAATGGAAACTATTCGGTTTGATGTTATTATGTATGGTTACCGCCCGAAACGCCGCTATGGCGTTCAATCGGTATTTGGATAGAGATGTGGATGCGCTCAATCCAAGAACCGCGGTCAGGGATATCCCGGCTGGGCGGATTAGCCCTAAGGCAGCGCTTACATTTACGATTCTAAACGGTATTGTTTTTACCATTGCTACCTATTTCATCAATCCTATGTGTTTGGTGCTGTCGCCTGTAGCATTGTTTGTGGTATTATTCTACTCCTATATGAAGCGGATATCACCGCTTTGTCATTTGGTATTGGGCTTAGGCTTGGGATTGGCACCGGTTGGCGCTTATCTCGCTGTTACAGGGCAGTTTCATATCGTACCGATATGGTATGGTCTGGCCGTGCTTACTTGGGTTAGCGGTTTTGACATCATCTACGCGTTGCAGGATGAAGAATTCGACAGAGCTCATAACCTGCAGTCGATTCCTGCTAATTATGGCGGTAAGAAGGCACTACGCATATCCGAAGTATTGCATGTGATGTCTTTTATCTTCGTTCTGTTGCCTGTCTTTTCAACACCAGTGGGGGTATTATATTATATAGGTGTATTATTCTATGGTGTACTTTTAATCTACCAACATCGTATTGTAAGTCCTACAGACCTATCTCGGGTAGACCGCGCATTTATGACGACAAACGGCATTGCCTCTGTAGTCTTTGCCTGTTTCTACCTTTTGGATGTTTTGTCCGGACACTGGATGATATAAGAAACTTTTACAATATTATTAGTAAAAATAATTGTCATTCCATTTTGAAATACTAATATTTGCAGAAATCTTATAAAGTTAATGGCTAAAAATTTATTGATAGTAGAGTCGCCAGCAAAGGCTAAGACGATAGAAGGATATTTAGGAAGTGATTTTTTGGTTAAGTCTAGTTACGGACATATCCGTGATTTAGTAAAGACGGATGACGCTATCGATACCGATAATAAGTTTGAACAAAAGTATGAAGTTCCTTCCGATAAGAAAGCGGTAGTCAGTGAGTTAAAGAAGTTAGCCAAAACTGCAGAGACAGTCTGGTTAGCGTCCGATGAGGACCGCGAGGGAGAGGCTATTTCATGGCACTTATTCGAAACCTTAGGATTGAAGGAAAACGCGACCAAGCGAATCGTATTCCATGAAATCACGAAGCCTGCTATATTAACTGCCATTGAGAATCCCCGTAAAATAGATTATAACCTAGTGCATGCGCAGCAGGCACGCCGTGTGTTGGATAGATTGGTAGGTTTTGAATTATCTCCTGTACTTTGGAGAAAAGTGAAGCCTTCGCTATCTGCAGGACGGGTACAATCTGTCGCGGTACGTGTTATCGTAGAACGGGAGCGGGAGATAAATAAATTTAATGCCGAAGCTGCTTTTAAGATTGTAGCAATATTTCACACAGGTAAAGGGAAAGAGCTTTTTAAAGCCGAGTTGCCACAACGTTTTGATAAAAAGGAAGATGCTAAAGCTTTCCTGAATGATAGCATGAGTGCTGATTTTGCAATTGCTTCATTGGAAAAGAAACCTGCACGTAGAAATCCGGCAGCTCCTTTTACGACGTCTACGTTACAACAGGAGGCGAGTCGTAAACTAGGATTTTCCGTAGCAAGAACCATGCAGGTAGCACAACGACTGTATGAAGCTGGGCGTATCACCTATATGCGTACAGATTCCGTCAACTTATCAGATACCGCAATACAGGCAGCAGAAAATGAGATCGTCAAAGCTTATGGAGAGAAATACCATAAGTTAAGAAAATATAAAACTAAGGCCGCTGGTGCACAGGAAGCGCACGAAGCCATAAGACCGACGTATTTTTCAGCACATTCCATCGAAGGAGATCCTTCAGAGCGTCGTTTATACGAGTTAATCTGGAAGCGTGCTATCGCATCGCAGATGAGCGAGGCCGAGTTTGAGAAAACTGTAGCTAAAATTAGCATCTCTACACGTAAAGAGGAACTTACAGCAACCGGAGAAATCATGAGATTTGATGGTTTCTTGAAAGTATACATGGAGTCTACTGACGAGGAAAATGATATAATAGCGGACGATGACGCCGACAATACATTACTACCTCCATTAGAGAAAGGGCAGGGCTTAATATTAAATGAGATGACTGCTACCGAGCGCTTCTCGCGTCCGCCAGCACGCTATACAGAGGCTTCACTGGTCAAGAAATTAGAAGAATTGGGAATCGGAAGACCGTCTACGTATGCGCCTACGATTTCCACAATTCAAAATAGAGGTTATGTAATCAAAGAAGACCGAGATGGTAAATCTCGTGATTACAATGTGTTGAAACTAACCACTAATGAAATTACAGAAGTCAAAAAAAATGAAATGACCGGGGTGGAGCGCAATAAATTGTTTCCAACCGACATTGGTGTTTTAGTTAATGATTTCTTGGTTGAGCATTTCAAAGGTATTGTCGATTTCAATTTTACCGCACGTGTAGAAAAAGAATTTGACGAGATAGCACAAGGGCAGAAGGAGTGGACGGACATGCTAGAAGCATTCTATCGCCCATTCCACGACGAGGTGGAAGACACCTTGGAAAATGCTGAGCGGGCGAATAACGAACGCGAACTAGGAGTAGACCCAGAAAGTGGCAAACCGGTCAGTGTGCGTGTCGGACGATTTGGGCCATTGGTTCAGATTGGTTCTGCGGACGACGAGGAGAAGCCACGTTTTGCCTCTCTGCGTAAAGGACAGATGATTGAAACAATCACTTTCGAGGATGCGATGGAATTGTTTAAGCTTCCGAAGAAAGTCGGCGAATTTGAAGAAAAAGAAATGACGGTGGCGATAGGTCGATTCGGACCTTACATCAAGCACCAATCTGCATTTTATTCATTACCTAAAGGCGTAGATCCTTTAGATGTGACTGAAGAGCAGGCTATAGAAATTATAAAAGAAAAGCGTCAGAAAGATATCGAGAAAGTAATTCGTGTATTTGACGAAAACCCAGATGCGCAGATTGAAAATGGAAGATGGGGACCATTTATCCGATTCGGTAAGCAAAATCTAAAGATACCTAAAGCGACAGATATCTCTGCGATTACGTATGAAGATGTCTTAAAGTGGGCTGCGGAAGACCCTAAAGCCTCAAAAGCAACGAAGAAAGTAGCGAAGAAACCTGCAGCTAAAAAAACTGTGGCCAAGAAAGCCACGACAAAAAAGAAGTAGAAGAAGATGAAGAAAGATTTGCCGGTTAATATAGTGGAAGATATTTCTATCGCCGTGGTGCTAGAAAGCGATTCCCCCATTCAGAAATCGTGGAATGTATATTTGGTAAACGAGAAGGAAGTGCCTTTGCGAAATGTTTTTGTAACATCCAAAGGATATGGGAAGCAGGAGGAACGAGAAGTCAAAACTACGACTTTAAGGCATTTTTTGGGAGATATAGCGGCGACGAGTTCGATTCGAATTGAAGCAATCGACCAGCAAGTGTTCGGATTGACCAATGAATATTGGTTGAGCTATTATATAGAAGATACTATTTTTGATAAAAAATATATCTTCCTACCGGAGAGTATTGTTGATGAAAATCTATCTAAGGTGCCTTTGGTTAATAAACCAGGTGTACTGATCGGCGGAAATAGTTAAACAGAGAAATGGCAAGAAGTAACTTTATTATAGCCATAGATGGCTTTTCTTCCTGTGGTAAGAGTACAGTAGCGAAAGCACTGGCAAAAAGTTTAAATTTTGTTTTCGTCGATAGCGGAGCGATGTATCGGGCAGTGACCTTGTATTTCATGCGCAATAAAATAGATTGTTCGGATTCTGCCGCGGTATTACAGGCCCTAGATCAGATTCATATCGACTTCGTGCCGAGTACCGACCGGGTACAGATCTTTTTAAATGATGAAGATGTTTCTGAAGCCATCCGGAAGATGGAAGTATCGGACAATGTAAGCGAGGTAAGTGCTATCAAAGAAGTCAGAAAGGCGATGGTAGCCCAGCAGCAGGCTTTAGGAAAGAAACGCAATATCGTAATGGATGGACGCGATATCGGCACTACGGTGTTTCCGGATGCTGATTTGAAAATATTTATGACGGCCAATGTCGACGTACGTGCCGAGAGACGCTATGCCGAACTGGCCGCCAAAGGCGAGACCGTGAGCATGGAAGAAGTTAAGGCCAATCTAGCGCGAAGAGACCATATCGATAGTACGCGCGAAGAGAGTCCATTGAGACAAGCCGAAGACGCCATTATTTTAGATAACTCCAATCTAAATCAAAGCCAACAGTTAGACTTTGTAATCGACCTGTATACACAGCGTAAGAATCAAAGTAAATAATCGCTATTCTTAACATTTACTTAATAATGTGTTAAATTGTAATTCGTTTCTCAAAGCTATTTTTGGGAAACGAATTATTTTATATGAACATCAAGATTTTATTGGTTAGCACGCTACTTTCTACTGCCATCGTACAGGCACAGGAGCTGGCGAAAGGAACTGTTTTTATTGATATTAATAAAAACGGTAAAAAGGAGAAAAATGAAAAAGGAGTAGCTGGCGTTAGTATCAGTAATGGGAGAGAGGTTGTCCAAACGGACCACAACGGAAATTATACCCTTCCTGTTGATAACGATAATATCATTTTTGTAATCAAGCCCAGAGATTATGTATTTCCGCTCGATAAACATAATCACCCACTTTTTTATTACCTACACAAACCTTTAGGTTCTCCGAAGTTAAAGTATACGACAGCTGATGCCACTGGAAAGTTGCCAAAATCACTGGATTTTCCAATGTACCCCCATGCGGAACCGACCAGTTTCAAAGCATTGATTTTTGGAGATCCTCAGGCCTATACGAAAGAAGAGCTTGATTTTTTCAAGCAGGGTATCATCAATGATATCTCCGACAAGAATGCCTTCCAGTTTGGTATTAGTTTAGGTGATTTGGTCGGCGATGACCTGACGCTACATGAGCCCTACAAGGAGACGGTCGGTAGCATGGGATTACCTTGGTACAATGTCATGGGAAATCATGATATGAACTACGATGTGGTGAGCGACTCTCTTTCGGATGAGAGTTTTGAGCTTAACTTCGGTCCGAACAACTATTCCTTCAATTACGGCAATGCCCACTTCATTATTTTAGATAATATTATTTATCCAAACCCACGTACTGGCAAAGGCTATTTGGGCGGATTTAGAAAGGACCAGCTTGATTTTGTAGAGAATGACCTGAAATTCGTGCCCAAAGACAAGCTTATCGTATTGGCATTTCACATCCCGTTAGTTCATAAAAACTCCGATGTATTCCGTAATGAGGACAGACAGCGCCTATTTGACCTTTTAAAGGATTTTCCAAATACGGTATCGCTTTCTGCGCATACACACTATCAACAGCAAAACTTTTATGGAAAGGCAGAAGGCTGGTCGCAAACAAAACCACACCATGAATATAATGTAGGTACGACGTCTGGCGACTGGTATTCTGGACAGATTAACCAACAGGGCGTTCCAGCATCTACGATGCGTGATGGTACACCTAAGGGCTATGCTATCATGAATATCAAGGACAATGCTTATGCTTTTGACTACAAAGTCGCAGGGCAGGAGAGCAACTATCAAATCAATCTTATTGGTCCTAGCACGGTTAAGGCTAAACATACCAAACGTTATACGATTTATGCCAACTTCTTTATGGGAAGAACAGACGATGTGATGGAGTATAGCCTAGATGGCAAAGAATGGAAGAAGATGAACCGTACCGATAGTCCGGACCCGAGTTACGAATATGAGGTGCTGAAGTTTGACAATGCGACAGAACTTATTGAAGGACGCAGACCTTCTAACGCGGTCAATTCCACTCACCTTTGGGAAATGAAATTACCCAATTTGAAAGCAGGACCGCATCAGATTGAGGTTCGCATCAAAGATATGTACGGCGTAACGCATCACGCCACGAAAACGATAAATGTAGTGCAATAAAAAAAGGGAGCTTAAGCTCCCTTTTTTTGTTTACGTGAATTGACTATGACATAGCTGACAAATAGCACAGCGAGCCATATCGGTATCAGTTCAACAGATATTTTCAGTCCTGTAAACCACATCATGACCAGTACACCGGATAGGAATAAAAGACAGATTACATTGCTGGCCGGATAGAACAGGCTCGGAAATAGGGTCTTTTTACCTTCTTTAATCTTCTGTTTTTTGAAATATAGATGAGTCCAGCTAATCATTATCCAGTTGATGATGAGCGACGAAACCACCAATGACATTAATATCTCCAGTGCCCGCTCGGGGATTAGTTTATTGACCACAATACAGATAGCGACTAGCGCCGCAGATACTAATATCGCTGCCGTAGGCGCATGGTTCTTGTTTAGCTTATTGAGAAACTTTGGTGCGTTCCCTTGTTCCGCCAATCCATAAAGCATTCTCGAATTACTATATACCGAACTATTGTATACAGATAAAGCCGCCGTTAGTACAATCAGGTTTAGTACATTGGCTATAATGCTCGTAAAATAATAGGTTTTATTGAAGAGGGTAAACTGGTACGAGTTCAACGAGTTAAAAACCTCTACAAAGGGACTGGTATCTGCATTAATAGTACGCCAAGGCATTAAGGAAAAGAGAATAAATAAAGCACCGACATAAAAAATCAGAATACGAATCAATACCTGATTGGTTGCTCTGGGGATATTCTTTTCTGGGTTTTCGGCTTCCGCAGCAGTGATACCTACTAATTCAAGTCCACCAAAGGAAAACATAATCATCACTAAAGCGGCCATAAGACCATGATAACTTCCATCTTCAGCGATACCGAGCCAGCCCTTGGGAAAGAATCCGCCATCATTATAAAGATTCTTGACAGTTGCAGTCTCTCCCCCTGTCCCAGATAGCAACAGATAAGCACCGAATATAATCATGGCCACGATAGCCACTACTTTAATAATGGAGAACCAGAATTCAGTTTCTCCATACACCTTTACAGAAGCGAGATTAATTGCATTGACGACAATAAAGAAGAAGAGACTGGATACCCATAGCGGAATTTCCGGCCACCAAAACTGAACATATACACCTATAGCTGTCAGTTCGGCCATGCTCACCAGTACATAGAGCACCCAATAGTTCCATCCAGAGGCGTAGCCTGCAAATCCTCCCCAATACTTATTAGCAAAGAAGGAAAAGCTTCCTGATACCGGTTCATCAACTACCATTTCGCCTAATTGGCGCATGATAAAGAAAGCAATGATTCCTGCAATAGCATAGCCCAAGAGGACTGAGGGGCCAGCCAGCACCGCGGCCTTTCCGATACCTAGAAATAAACCCGTACCTATCGCCCCACCTAGGGCAATCAGTTGAATGTGTCTATTTGTTAATCCCCGTTTTAGTTTTTGGTCTTTATTGTTATCGTCCACGATTTTGGTTAGTTTTTATTTTCTTTGTTATTGATAGAAGCGTTACCTACGCCTAAAAGTTCATCCCAGTAGGTTCCCGTCCGACGATAATATACCAAGATTTGGTAGTCATTACCCGTCTGGAAGTGGCTTCCGGAGAAGGCCTCTGTAACGACTTTCCCGTCGGGTGTCACGAGTACATATTCGTAATCGTAGAGCCCTTGTTTGAGTTGTTGCTTTACCGTCCATTTCTGCGTTGTAGGATTATACTTAAGCTTGTTTGCTGGGGCACGCTGATAGTTGTTGTAACCTCCTACAAGGTAAATATCTCCCGATACATCAGTAGCCGTGCGCAGTGAAAATTCAACCTCAGCATAGTCTGCACTGATATCGGCATTCTCATAATCTAAATTTCGGACATAGAATTTTCCGTTTTCGTCGTAGGTCGTCGCATAGGTATTGTCCCGGTTGTCTTCATCGGTAAACAATTTTATATACGCCAGGCTATCCATTTGTATCTCCTGAATCTGCCCTGAGCCGCCTTTGAACGAGCGCAAGTCCGCATAGCGGAACTCATTGTTGGCAGGGAAGTCTAAGGTTTCGCTATTGTTGTACTTTATCTCGCCGGTGCCGATAAACATTGGTGTGCGAAGCACCATCATATTATCCGGACGCTGGTTCTGCATGACATGCAGTTGAATATCCTGATGCGGGTTAGATATTGTCAATCCCGTCTTGATTGCGATATTTAGCTTTTGGTTGGTTAGCCTTTTATTGGCAAAGCTCGAGGATAGTATTTGAGTTTCTACAACCACCAGAGGTCTTAGTACGTAAAACTTACGCGTCAGTATCAACCGTTGCTTGTCGGCATCCTCATATACCTTTAGGAGGAAGTTCCCCGCCACCTTCGGCTTTACATATTCATTCGGGAATACGGTTTTATAATGCGTATAGTGGCGCATCGTACCCTGAGATTGTTTGAACTCGACAATACGGTCTTCATTGTATCCTTCGGCATAATCCAATACGGATAGACGGCTAGGAGTCCAGTCGGCATTACAGTGCTCGATGCTATAGTAGTAGTCACGCACATCACCTCGAAGGTCGTCAAAAGACAAGACTAAGGATTCTGCATCGCCTAAGGTATATATCGGGAGCTGATTCTCTTTGGTCATAGGAAAGAGTTGCACTGTCTTTATGGCATCAATATAATTGATGTTATCATACATCAGCTCTTGCTTGGGGGATTGCTCGATGGTAATACGTTTTTTTTTCTTCTTCTGTGCCTGAACTTGAAAGGACAACTGAAGAAGAACGACTATTATCGTAAAAGTTTTTATTCTTAACATAGAAAGGGATTCCCGTTAGGGGAGATTTATACTAACATTATTTCATCTGTACGATACGATCCACAATATACTTTGTATTGCCACGCCAAGGTACGATTCCATGATATTCTTTGTAATGTAGGTCGAAGAATTTTCCGCTGTTGGTTTCTAGTTCTCTAAATATAGAATCACTTTCGACAGAAAAGACAAATTCATTACTGGTCAATCCTCCCGCACGTCCGGCTCCGAATCCTTCTTGTATCAATTTCCCTTCGTAGGTTTTAAAGAGATTTCCCTTTTTTACCGCATAATTAAGATAGCCAGATTTCACACCTTCGCCAAACACGAAATAGTATTGGAAATAGAGAAAGCCTGCGAAAACTAACATAATAGCTAAAAATGCCCAGCCTAAAAAGCTTTTTAGCTTTGCACCTCGTTTTTTTGGGGGAGTATTTGCTTCTGTCATATGAGTTATACCATTACTTGATAGATTAAAGATACTAGATATGTTGATATAATGAGCAAATGATTTAAAGAAAATCGTTTTCTAAATTACCTCAAGATAGACTGTAGAAAGGTTTGGATAGCGGAAGGAGTGGAGCCGAGAAAAAGAATCCCAACCTGACTACCGTAGGTATGCAGATTGGGATTGATAAAATCTTTTTGGTGGAGTGACCTTACCTGAGGTTTGTCATTTCTGATTTTATCAGTGCCTGCGTGGATTCTCCAATTTTTACCAACGGCAAACGAACGGTATCACCACCTATGTTTCTCTGGCTAAGAATATATTTTACTCCAGCTGGATTACCCTCTACAAAGCATAGGTCAGTAATGTTCAAAAGCTGTGTATGTATAGTTCTTGCCTCTTCGTATTTACCTTCTCTACAACGTTTCACCAGTTCAGCGACAGCCTTAGGGTAGGCGTTTCCGATGACAGATATAACGCCGACCGCGCCTAACGCCATCATCGGTAGGGTCACGGGGTCATCACCAGATATCAATAGAAAACCCTCTGGTTTGTCTCTCAGTATTTCTGAAAACTGGCTGAAACTTCCGGAAGCTTCTTTGATAGCGACAATGTTTGAAAAATCTTTAGCAAGGCGTAGTGTCGTCGCGGCACTCATGTTGCTTCCAGTGCGTCCAGGTACGTTATAAAGAATCAGCGGTAAGCTGGATACGGCCGCTATCGCTTTGTAGTGTTGATATATTCCTTCTTGCGTGGGTTTATTATAGTAAGGTGATACCGAGAGGATAGCACAGTAGCCTTGGATATCAAAATCCTTTATCTGCTGTACAATTTCCATCGTGTTGTTACCTCCGATACCAGCTACTAGCGAGATACGTCCTTTAACCTTATCTGCTGTAAATTTCCAGACCTGCTTTCGTTCTTCAGTGCTTAATGTTGCTGTCTCTCCAGTTGTACCTAGCGATACTAAGTAATTCATTCCTTCTTCAATTTGAAACTCGATAAGTTGACCTAGCGTTTCAAAATCAATTGTTCCATCTGCATTAAAAGGAGTAACTAAGGCTACTCCTGCGCCCTGAATCTCATTCATTGTTCTTAAGTCTGATTTTAATATATTATTTGTTTATTGATTAATCATGTTCAACAAGTCTTCATCCGATATGATGGGGACTTTTAGTTTTTCAGCCTTCGTTAGCTTAGATGGCCCCATTTTGTCTCCTGCCACGAGGTAGTTGAGTTTAGACGATATGCTACTCAGCATTTTACCCCCGTGGGATTCAATTAATGCCGTCAAATCTTCTCTGCTATGCGTCGCGAATACACCAGATATCAAAAAGGTCTTGCCTGTAAGGCTATCGCTAGCTAACAGTACCGTTTTCTCTTCGATTTCAAACTGTAAGCCGGCTGCTTGCAGTTTCTCTAACTCCTCCAGATGCTCCGGTTGCGACAGATATTGATGTACGCTTTCGGCAATCCGTATTCCAATATCCTGTACCGAAGCAATCTCTTCTATAGAAGCTTGCTTCAGTTGCTCTAGTGATTTAAAGTACAATGCGAGTTTTTTTGCGACCGTCTCACCGACATGGCGTATACCCAATGCAAATAGGACTTTTTCAAAAGGTTTGCTTTTTGACAGTTCTATTCCTGCGATCATATTGTCGATAGACTTTTGGCCAAACCGTTCGATGGTAACTAGCTCATCCCGTTTGTCCGCAAGCGAATAGATATCCGAGATTTGACGGAGTAGGTTGAGCTTATGGAAGGTCACAATAGTTTCAGCCCCCAAGCCTTGTATGTCCATCATTTTACGTCCTATGAAATGCTGGAGTTTTCCGATTATTTGGGGCTCGCAGCCATCTTCGTTAGGGCAGTAGTGCACCGCTTCACCTTCTTCGCGTACTAAAGCAGTTCCGCATTCCGGACAGTGATCCGGATAGTTGATAGGTAGTGCTTCAGGCCTTCTTTTTTCCATATTCACGCCAACCACTTTAGGAATAATCTCACCGCCTTTCTCGACATAGACTGTATCACCTTCATGTAGCCCCAATCTCTCTATTTCATTTGCATTGTGCAGAGATGCTCTTTTTACGGTAGTTCCGGCAAGTACGACAGGAGCGAGGTTGGCCACTGGTGTCACAGCACCTGTACGTCCAATCTGGTAAGTGACCGCTTCCAGTATGGTCTCTGCCTGTTCGGCTTTAAACTTGTAGGAAGTCGCCCAGCGTGGAGATTTTGCCGTGAATCCCAGTTCCTCCTGGTAGGCGTAATCGTTTACTTTTATAACTATTCCATCAATGTCATAAGTCAACTGATGGCGTGCGCTGTCCCAATAGTGGACAAAGTCAAGCACCTCTTGGATAGAATTACATAATTTACTATTGTCCGAAACCGGAAAGCCCCATTCATGTACAGCCGAAAGGCTCTCCCAATGGGACTGATAAGTCCTGTTTCTATTTTCCATATATAGAAAATAGAGGAAACAGTCCAGCGGACGCTTAGCGACTTCTGAAGAATCCTGTAATTTCAAGGTTCCAGAAGCGAAGTTTCGAGGGTTGGCGTAGGTTTGCTCTCCATTTTCCTCTCGTTCTTTGTTGAGTCTCAAAAAGGCAGACTTGTGCATAAAAATCTCTCCTCTAATTTCAAAGACCTCAGGGTATTGAAGATTTGATTTGAGCTGGTGGGGGATACTTCGGATAGTACGTACATTGTTCGTAACATCGTCACCCTGTATACCATCTCCACGCGTCACGGCTTGGGTCAATTTGCCATTCTCGTAGGTTAGCGAAATCGAAAGACCATCAAACTTGAGTTCACAGACATACTGCACGCTATGTCCAATCGCCTTCTGTACACGCTCATCAAACTCTATGAGTTCCTGCTCACTATAGGTATTGCTCAGTGACAGCATAGGCCACTTGTGCTGTACCGTATTAAACTTGGAGGTAATATCACCACCCACTTTTAAGGTTGGTGAGTTTGGGTCTCGATATTGTGGGTAAGCTGACTCTAAAGCTTCCAGCTCTTTTAGCTTCTGGTCAAAGTCATAATCTGATATTGCTGAATTTGCCAATACATAATATTGGTAATTGTATGCATTCAACTCAGCTGTCAATTGTTCTATTTTCGTTTGGATATCCTGCGACATATGCAACGAAATTAAGAAAAATTGAAGGTCTAATATAATTTTGGAACAATATTTTAATGCGGTTTATTCCAAAAAAAATAGATTGCATTTTAGCTGTTCGCTATTTGTTCTTTAAATAAAAATTATTCGTAGGTAAGTCCGAAAAATACTGCATTTTGTTCATGTAATAGTCCCAAATTATGCATTTTTTATAAAGTCCATGTTTGTTGTAGTTCTCTGGATTTTTTTTTCTTTTGGATGCATTTTTAAAGAAGTTCAGGAAAAAATACTGGTGTGCTCTACTTACAGCCCAAGCATCTTTAGGTTTTCCTTTCACCAAGAAATGCAGTAACGCGAATAAGTCTAACCAAAGGCGTGCAAAAATCGCCCATACGGCCATACCGAAAGTAAGATTTTTTTGCAACATGACCAGGCTATTTCTGAAGTTGAGATAGGTCTTTTGAGGGTTGCTGGTATTTAATGTCCCTCCACCGACGTGATAGACGGTGCTTTGGGGGCAGTAGCCTATCCGGTGTCCCAGTTTCTTAAGGCGCCAACACAAGTCAATTTCTTCCATATGAGCGAAGAAATCTGCGTCAAATCCTTGCACTTGTTTCCAGGCCTCCGATTTAATAAATAAAGCCGCTCCAGTAGCCCAAAAAAGTTCCTGTTCATTGTCGTATTGCCCTTTGTCCAGTTCGACCGAATGCAATATGCGACCTCTACAGAAAGGGTAGCCGTAGGTATCCATATAGCCCCCTGCAGCTCCCGCATGTTCGAAACTTTCCTTTTTATGGAAAGAACGAATCTTAGGTTGTGCTGCGACAAAATCTTCCCTAAGCATCATTTCGATAACCGGTTCAATCCACGATGGACTCACTTCGACGTCCGAGTTCAGGAGTACGTAATAAGGAGCGTCTACCTGTTCCAGAATTTTATTGTAGCCGCCAGCAAAGCCGAAGTTTTCTTCATTTTGAATAATGCGAATCTGGGGGAAGTTCTCCTTTACAAAAGAAATCGAATCATCCGTCGAAGCATTATCTCCGATTATAAATTCGATATTAGGATATGTACTGTTATATACAGAAGGCAAAAACTTTTCTAAGAAATATTTGCCATTCCAGTTTAATATTACAACGGCGACCTTAGGGTACTGTGTCATGCTTTATCTTTTCTCTGTCTTTTCCATCGATTGTGGGACCACAGCCAATACGGAGGTTGTTCACGGATGATTTGCTCCGTAAACTCATTATGTATTTTGGTTATTTCGTGGTCGCCATAATTAGACGGTGTTTCTACTAAAGTTGTAAATTTACAAAAATAATATCCTCTTTTTGATTTTCTTCCGATATGACAAAAAACTACAGGATTGTTTGTCATTTTAGCGATTCGCTCGGTGCCAGTATATACTAATGTTTCCTGATTTAAGAAGGTCATAAAGTAATCCGAATCCTGATATAATGGAGTCTGATCGGCAACAAACATGCTAATATGAGGCGTGTTTTTTAGACGGACGATATGTCTCAAGATTTGCTTCATAGGCACCATTGTCGCCCCAAATCGGGTGCGGACTCCATTGTAAATCTGATTAATATCGTTGTTATTTAAGGGTTTGTAAATGACGAGACGCTCATAGTCGGTCATCAGCGATAACCGGTGTATTCCCAGCTCCCAGTTTCCATAATGTGCAGTGACACCTATTACGGCTTTTTCTGCATCAAAGTGTCGGTATATTTCTTCCGGGTTGAGGAGTTCGATACGCTCCTTTACCTGTTCGGGTTTGATACTGAACATCTTTATAACCTCTACAATAATATCCGGAAAGTAGCGGTAGAATTCTTTTGCAATCTGCTTTATTTCTGCTTCCGATTTTTCAGGGAAGGAGTTACGGAGGTTCTTAAAAACAACTTTCTTCCGATAGCCAAGTAGGTGATAGATTAAGACATACAATACATCTGAGATGCCATACAACATCCAAAAAGGCATTCTGGACATCGCCTGCAAAATAAAATGTAGTATACCTTTCTTCATTCGTAAATTGTTGTCTTTTAAATAGCCTCATGGAATACCCCATGTATTTTGTCCCGTTTCGACAGTTCTTTCTACATGGATAGTTCGCTCGCCGAGGTGGTGAAGTTTTCGTTACGCAAACTTATATAAAATGCTTAGCATTCGCGAATACCTAGTCAAAAAAGACGTAGAATAAAGCATGGAGAAATCCGCTTACTGCGTTTTTGTGTCGGAAATATGCTTTAATAACGCTATTTTTGTTGCAGAATCCAAAGTTAGTTTTTAAAATATGTCAATTCCAGTCCTGTTATCTGCAAATTATCTTCCTCCAGTGTCGTATTTTCACGCTATTGCGCAAAATCCGGGTACGGTTCTTATCGACCAGTACGAGCATTTTCCAAAGCAGACCTATAGGAGCAGGACACATATCGCAACAGCGAATGGAATTTTGGATCTTATGATTCCGATACAACATGGCCGTAAGGAACATGTCGCCATGAAGGAAGTCAAGATTAGCTATGACCACGATTGGCAAAGGCTACACTGGTCCAGTATACAGACCGCTTACCGTAGCTCTGCTTATTTTGAATACTACGAAGATGAGTTTGCACCATTTTATGAGCGCAAGTTTGACTATCTTTTTGATTTTAATTTGGAGCAACTTCAATTGACCCTACAGTTGTTGAAGTTACCCAGAGAGCTACAACGGACGGAAGCTTATACGAAGAATTATGAAGGTCTAGACTTTAGAACTTCAATTCACCCGAAAAAGCCTTCAGTATATGCTAATCCTAAAGCGTATTATCAGGTATTTGAAGAGCGCACAGGGTTTCAGCCCAATGTTAGTATCATAGACTTACTTTTTAATCAAGGTCCACAGAGCAAAATGTTCTTGTAGTCCGTAAAGATTCGAGCAACTAAATCTACACCTTTCGAAAAACTATATAGGGACATCATTGTTATAGTGGACGTACGATGTTACGAACCTTTTAACACATAACAATGAATCGAACTTTCTTAGTATTAGTAATGGTGTTTCTGTACAGCATGGTATTTGCGCAATCTGGAGCAGACACTATCCATTATAAAAAGGTTTACTATTTTGCCGGAACAGGATTAGGAATCCCCTTGGGAAAGACGAGAGATGTGCTTTCGCCCAAGCTCTTTGTCGGCAGTATGGGATTGGATATCACCCTGAATAATCCAAAGTATTATTTATACCCCGCATTGTATTTATTAGCATTCAAGTATGACCAAAAGGCTCAGGACCCCGAATTCAATACGATAATAAAAAATGGGCTTTCCAATTTCTATATGTTGAGTTTGGCAGCGGGAACGAGAAGGCAGTTTGAACGGTTGAATACTTACGTCTATCTAGGCCCTACAATTGGCCTGGTACATGAACCAAGATCCAATCTCGTTGGCGATGTGGTCAATATCGAGTATTTAAAATCCATTGCATTTGGCACCAAACTGGGGGTAGGTGCTGACTACCGTTTTAGTGGCTTTTTTATTGGCACAGAGGTAGGATATATGTACAATGTAAATAGGGTGCAGAAACAACCTTTTCACGCTTTAACGCTGATGGTTGGTCTCAAATCGGATATAACCCGGCTGAGCGATAAGGTAGTTGATATTTTGGCACCCCATTAAAACTTCCCAATGCTTAAGAATCGTATAATTTGATTAAGAGAAACGGGTGTCTGTTAAAAAATGTTAACGACTCCTGAAAGATATACTTTAAGAAGTAAAACGACGTTCTAGAGGTGAATATAACATTCATAATTTCATAATTTAGGTTAATAATTGGTTTGGTAAATCCTGAAGTTCCCCGCTTCAGGATTTTTCTATTTAGTGACGTTTTGTCATCCAACCTGAAGGAGGGGAGTGCATTTCTTGTTTGTCAGTCCTGTCAAGGTGATACCGAGAAAATTATAAAAATAATGACAAGAGAAATTTTATTTATCGAAGCGTAATATTTTTTTGTTAAAATACTGTTAAAATTCAATTACCTTATGAGTTTGGTACCTCATTTGCATTAGTTGTATTGAATATAAAATTCATAATTTCATATTTAGGTTAATAATTGGTTTGGTAAATCCTGGAGCTCCCCGCTTCAGGATTTTTTTTTGAAACGAGTTATAATTAACGCTACTGTGCGGCGTTCATTTCGGGTGATAGATCAGTGGCATTCAGTGTCAAGTTAGAAGTTCAGCTTAGTAATATCCCACGTAGCGGTATGGAAGATCAGGAGCTGGTTCTTCGTTGGGGTGCTTCCCGTTATTATTTTCAATGTCTCCTGCACCATCATCAGTCCGAGTATGCCAGGCACAGTGTTTAATACCCCATTTTGGTCACAACTAGGCACATCGTCTGGATGCGGCGCGGTGGGAAATAGGTGCCGAAGATTTTTAGAACCCTCATGATTGAAAACTGCCAGCTGTATTTCAAAATTGAGTACCGAACCGTATACCAAGGGTTTGTTCTGTCGGACACAGGCATCATTGATAGCATATCGACTGCTAAAGTTGTCCGTGCCATCGAGTACAATATCATATGCCGAGACATAATCGTCTAGACTTGCCTCTGTTACTTTAGCGATAATGGGTTCAAACCTGACTTCCGGATTAAGTGCTTCAATGGCTTCTGCCGCCGAAAGAACCTTGGGCATCGCCAGGTTTTTGTGCTTATGTATCACTTGCCGATGTAGATTGTGGATTTCCACTTGGTCAAAATCGATGCAAGCAATCGTACCTACTCCCGCGGCGGCAAGGTAAAGCAGGATAGGCGAACCTAGTCCACCGGCACCGATTACAAGGACACGGCTTTGGCATAGCTGTACTTGTCCAGCTATGCCAATAGGAGCGAAAGATATTTGCTTTTTATAGCGCAGTATTTGTTCTTTTGTTA
This sequence comes from Sphingobacterium tabacisoli, assembly GCF_017908035.1. Lineage (GTDB taxonomy): Bacteria > Bacteroidota > Bacteroidia > Sphingobacteriales > Sphingobacteriaceae > Sphingobacterium > Sphingobacterium tabacisoli. The sequence goes on from NZ_JAEQMU010000001.1 coordinate 651,333, forward strand.
GCTTCATATCGAGATAATTTTTTATTGCTTAATACTCCATCTGCCAGTCTTTCCATACAGGTTGATACCCTTTTTTTGCAATCAGGGATGCTATTTCCGCAGGAGAACGCTCGTCGCTGATTTCAAACTGCTCCAACGATTCTGGAGCGATAACATAGCCCCCGGGGTTGGTTTTGGATCCAGCACTCATCGCGGTGACTCCCAATGGGATAATATGGTCCCTAAATAACGGATGCTCCCGTGTCGATAGCGATAGCTCCAAATCCGGATTCCAGATTCGATAAGCACATATCAGTTGCAGTAAATCATCGTCCCGCATGAGAAAATTAGGTTCGACCGTTCCGGTAGCCGGACGCAGTCTCGGAAAGGAAACACTGTATTTTGTACGCCAATAGTTTTTCTGTAGGTAATCGATATGCAAAGCGGTAAAGAAGCTGTCTACACGCCAGTCCTCCAGACCAAGTAATACCCCGAGCCCAATCTTATGCATACCTGCTCTACCGATTCGGTCCGGAGTCTCTAAGCGATATTGAAAATTAGATTTCTTTCCCTTGGGGTGATAGGTTTTGTACACCTCTTGATGATACGTCTCCTGGTACACCATGACTGCATTTACCTTCGCCTCGTGCAACGCCAGATAGTCTTCGTAATCGAGGGGTTGTACCTCTATAGAGATTTGGGAAAATAGGGATGTCAGTTGCTCTACCGCTTGTAGAAAGTAGGGCGTACCGACGGTGTGGTTTGATTCGCCTGTCACCAATAAGGCGTGCTGAAAGCCCATGGCTTTAAGTGCTTTGGCTTCTATGTCTATTTCGCTAGGGGTTAATGTACGCCGAGGGAGCTTATTGTCCATACTAAAGCCACAATAAGTACATATATTCTGGCACTCGTTACTTAGGTATAATGGTGCGTAGAGCTGTATGTTCTTGCCAAATCGGCGGGTCGTAATCTGATGCGATAGTTGAGCCATCTCTTCGAGCATTGGTTTGGCCGTCGGTGACAGGAGATATAGAAAATCAATGATATTACGTTGACTCTTGTGAAGCGATTGTTTAACCTGTTCGGGCGTGGTGCTGTATATCTTCTGCGTTATTTCCTCCCAAGAGTAGGTCTTGAAAATCGAGGTAAATGTCGTATCCATCTTTAGTAAGGTTGGGTTAGAAACTCCGTCAACGGACTGCTTCCTGCCGCTTTGGCTTCCGTGCTATTTATTCCGATTTCATAAGCGAGACGGCCGGCTTCTATCGCTGTAGAGAACGCTTGGGCGATGGCTGCTGGATTATTTGAAACAGCGATAGCGGTGTTTATTAATACAGCGTCTGCGCCGATTTCCATGGCTTTGCACGCATCGGAAGGTGTACCGATACCCGCATCGACAATAACCGGAACACGGCTCTGCTCGATGATGATAGATAAGAAATCGAGCGTCTTCAAGCCTTGATTACTACCTATTGGCGAACCTAAGGGCATTACTGCTGCTGTGCCCGCATCTTCGAGACGCTTACAAAGTACAGGGTCGGCATGGATATAAGGGAGCACGATAAAACCGAGCTTAGCCAACTCTTCACAGGCCAGCAATGTTTCTATAGGGTCAGGCATCAGGTATTTAGGGTCTGGATGTATTTCGAGTTTAATCCAGTTAGTCTGCATAGCTTCCCGGGCGAGTTGTGCGGCAAGTACGGCTTCTTTTGCCGTTCTTGCTCCCGAGGTGTTGGGTAGCAACTGCATTTGATTCTGGTCGATATAGGATAATATATCATCTTCTTCGGCCTCTTGATCTACGCGTTTTAAGGCTACCGTCACCAATTCACTTTTGGAGGCGACTAGGGCGTCCTTCATGATCTGAGGTGAGCCAAATTTGCCGGTTCCGATAAAAAAGCGGGATTGAAAAGTGCGGTCAGCTATTATTAATGGGGTCATAGGATATAGGGTTTAAGTTTTAATCAGGGATTAGGGGTGTCCAATTCTTTCGACATAGCCACACCATATAAGCCTATCTTAGATAGGACATCGATATCGTCGTAGCGTACGCCGCCAATCGCAAATAGGGGTGGTATGGAGCGGTCTTTTAGCTGTTCGAAAAGCTGCTGATAGCCTTCAAAACCAAGCGTGGGACTAAGATTCTTTTTGGTTTTTGTAAAACGTAAGGGACCGACACCAATATAATTGCAACGCTCGTCGACCCGTTGGAGAATATCCTGCAGGGTATTGGCCGTGCCTCCGATGATTTTCTTATCACCCAGTTTTATTCGGGCGATATCGATACTTTCATCTTCCAGCCCGAGATGTACGCCGTCGGCATCGACAGTCCGTGCGATATCAATATGGTCGTTGATAATATAAATGAAGTTGTAGGTTCGTTGCAATTGCTTTACCTGTTTGGCAAGTGCCAATAACGACGACGAATCTTCCGTTTTAAAGCGGAGTTGCACCCAGGTGATTCCTTTCTCCAATACGGCTATGATATTTTGGAGTTGCTCTCCTGCAGTCTCTCCAGAGGATATATACTGAATTTTACTGTACATGTTTTCTTATAAATTATTATGCCATAGCTTGTAGCAAGTTTTAAATGAGACCAAAGGATTAGGAGACAACCAGACGCTACCACACAGCGCCACATCCTCAAAGTGCTGTTTTAGCGACTCGATGTTGTCCTGATCTATACCGCCTAATGCGATGAGGTTTGTCCGAAAATTGGAGCGTTTCCCCGTATCGCGTATGGCCTCATTGGCCCGATAATCATGCTTCGAAATACTCGTAAACAGAGGGCTTATAAAAGCATCCTGATAGGCCTGCGGTAGCTTGTTGAATGTTGCCCAATCGTGCACTGAAGTACTCCGGCGATACCCCTCGAGTTCACGAGGGGTAAAAGACATTGGACGCGATGAAGCGGAATAATGTAAACGCTCTAAGCCCCAGGTACGGCTTTGCTCCTGATAGCTGTGGACTACCAGCTTCTTTCGCTCTTGTACCGTAAAACCATGGATAAACATTTTGAGTTCTTCTAGGGATAGGGCAGGTTTCCGGATATGGACAATCACTTCGGGATAGGTAATAAATGTCCGTATCAGTTTGCTTTCGTTATCCGTAGCCTCTGCTAATGTTATGATGCGCATCTATAGGTATATTTCCTTACCTGATTCCATAAATTCTGCCGATTTCTGTAGCATTCCATCAGCTACGCTTTCTCGGATTTCCTGTGTGATTTTCATCGAACAGAATTTAGGTCCGCACATGGAGCAGAAGTGAGCGACTTTAGCGCCATCCGCAGGTAGCGTCTCATCGTGATACTCCCGTGCTGTTTCGGGGTCTAGTGCCAGATTGAACTGATCTTCCCAGCGGAACTCGAACCGTGCCTTACTGAGTACGTTGTCCCGATATTGTGCACCAGGATGTCCCTTTGCCAAATCGGCGGCATGTGCCGCTATTTTATAGGTGATGACACCATCTTTGACGTCTTTCTTATTCGGGAGTCCCAGATGTTCTTTCGGAGTTACATAACAAAGCATCGCACAGCCGTACCAGCCAATCATGGCAGCACCGATGGCCGAGGTAATATGGTCATAACCCGGGGCTATATCTGTCGTCAGCGGACCTAACGTGTAGAATGGCGCTTCGTCACAACATTCCAATTGCTTCTCCATATTTTCTTTTATCAGGTGCATGGGTACGTGGCCAGGCCCTTCAATCATGACTTGTACATCGTGTTTCCAGGCTATTTTTGTTAGTTCGCCGAGTGTTTCCAGTTCGGCAAATTGAGCCTCGTCATTGGCATCCGCAATGGAACCCGGGCGCAAGCCATCACCCAAAGAAAAAGCAATATCGTACTGCTTCATGATTTGGCATATTTGTTCAAAGTGTGTATAGAGGAAACTCTCTTGATGATGGAAAAGACACCATTTTGCCATGATAGAACCGCCTCGGGACACAATTCCCGTCACTCGTTTCGCCGTAAGGTGTATGTAGCGGAGTAAGACTCCGGCATGAATGGTGAAATAGGAGACTCCTTGCTCGGCCTGTTCAATCAGTGTATCTTTAAAAATTTCCCAGGTGAGGTCTTCGGCTACGCCGTTGACTTTTTCAAGTGCTTGATAGATCGGCACCGTTCCGATAGGCACGGGCGAGTTTCTGATAATCCATTCTCTAGTTTCGTGTATGTTCTTCCCGGTTGATAGATCCATGATGGTATCAGCTCCCCACCGGCAGGCCCACACTGCTTTTTCAACTTCTTCCTCAATACTGGATGTTACGGCGCTATTTCCAATGTTCGCATTGATCTTTACGAGAAAATTACGGCCAATAATCATGGGCTCGCTCTCGGGGTGATTGATATTATTGGGAATGATCGCTCTTCCTGCCGCTATTTCATCGCGTACAAACTCCGGTGTTATCCTTTTAACTGGCGTTTTGGCACCGAAGCTATGGCCGGCATGCTGGTGTGTCATGGCGGATTGAGCGCTTTCCAATTGCTCGATGCGCTGGTTTTCCCGAATGGCGACATATTCCATTTCAGCAGTAATGATTCCCTTTCTGGCATAGTGCAACTGCGTTACATTCTGTCCGGCTCTAGCCTGTTTTGGTTTATGCTGGTAATCAAAGCGGAGGTGGGCCAACTTCGGGTCATGAGCACGCTGATTTCCGTACTCAGAGCTGATCTTATCTAATAATTCGACATCATTTCTTTCCAATATCCAGGACTCCCGAAGGCGGTCAATCCCTTTTTTGATATCTATTGCTTTGTTGATGTCGGTATAAGGCCCGGAGGTGTCATACACTGTGATAGGCGGGTTCTCTTCAATACCGCCTGTACTCAAGCGCGTGGGAGACAGGCTGATTTCGCGCATGGCAACTTGAATAGGGAAAAGTGTGCCCGGAATGTAGACTTTTCTCGCATTCGGAAAGGGCTGTGTCGTAATCGTGTTGTTTTCTTGATTTTTCATGGTTATTGGATCTAGCCGCCTTGCGTAGCGGTGATGATGAGGATTTTGTCGTGGTTTGAAATAGGGGTAGCCTGCCAGTCCTTGCGTGGGACAACCTGGTTGTTGAGGGCTACAGCAATACCATTGCTTTTTAAATCTGGAATCAAGGTCGACAGGGTATCGGCAAGCGAATGCGGTAAGTCGTCCCGAAGTTGATGAAATTGATTGTTAACTTTTATCTGCATCGTATTAAATAGTTTAATATTAATACTTTAGGAATGCAGTCAAAGCATAGCTATCGATGGATAGCCATTAAGTGAAAGGTACACTTACTTTTCCCTACGCTAGTATGAACTAGATCAGGTTCCAAGGGTAAAATCTCAGCCTGCCTTGCAGACACCCCTAAAGTATTTGATACAAGGATAAGGGATATTGTTGTGAAATAAAAATTTTTTAAGTATTTGTTTCTTTTTGTTAAAAAGTGTTAATACCGAGAAGGGTTTATACTAAGTATGGAGGAGTGGCGTTTCTTTAATAAAAGAAAGTAAGAATTTCATAATTTCATATTTAGGTTAATAATTGGTTTGGTAAAAACCTGAAGTTCCCAGCTTCAGGTTTTTTTTTATTCCTCTATATCGGTATTAAACTCGATAGGCCGATTCTGAAAATAGAATTTCTTATCCTCTTCGGTGATCGCCCGAAGTACTTTGCAGGGATTGCCTACAGCGATAACATTGTCCGGGATGTCTTTGGTGACCACACTTCCTGAACCGATAACGGTATTGTTGCCGATGGTTACATTGGGGTTGATGACAACATGACCTCCAATCCAGACATTGTCACCTATGGTTACAGGCAGGGCGTACTCTAGTCCGGTATTGCGCAGCTCGTGGTGTATGGGGTGGCCAGCGGTATAAATGGAGACCGAAGGGCCCAGCATAACGTTATTGCCTATTTTTACGGGAGCACAATCCAGAATCGTTAGGTGGTAATTCGAAAAGAAGAACTCTCCAATCTCAATATTAAATCCATAATCGCAGTAGAAAGGTTGTTCTATACAGAACAAGCCTTCCGTCTTACCGAATAGTCCGCGGATAAGGCCCTTACGTTCCCTATGGTTTTTAGGGTCTATTTGATTATACCTGAAGCATAAGCGCTGCGCCTTGAGCCGAAGCGTAGTTAACTCCTTCCGATTGGCATAATAGGGCTCGCCTGAAATCATTTTCTCTTGTTCTGATAGCGTACTTTGCATAGATATTGGATTGAAAGGGTGAATATACTAAAAGTCACTTTTATATAATTAATCTAGCCCTAAAAGGGCTGTTAATTTATTATTAATTATCTTTGCCTGGAATGATGGATAATTCAAAATCAAAGATTGCAATAATTGGAAGTGGGAGCTGGGCGACAGCGATGATTAAGATGTTGACCGATAGCACGCTTTCCAAAGAAGTATTTTGGTGGGTTCGTAAACCTGAGGATGTAACGTTTATTAGAGAGTATAAGCATAATCCGAGCTACTTAAGCGCTGTAGAGGTAAAAGTACAACCCGAAAATATCAGTTCTGATGTCAAATCTGTGGTATCACAGTGCGATATTATCGTATTAAACACTCCAGCGGCTTATTTGAAGTCTGCATTGGAGGGACTTACTGCCGCGGACTTTAAGGACAAGACGATTGTCTCCGCTATTAAGGGAATTATTCCTGACGAGAATCAGATTGTAGGAGAGTACCTACGTACACATTACGGTATTCCGCTAGAGCGCATTGTCGTAATCGGTGGTCCTTGTCATGCTGAAGAAGTGGCACAGGAGAAATTGTCTTATTTGACCTTTGCCAGCAGTACAGCGGAGGAAGCAAAAGCGGTAGCCGCATTATATGCATCGCGTTATATCAATACGATTATCTCCAATGATGTTATCGGTATCGAGTATGGCGCTGTATTAAAGAATATCTACGCTCTAGCTGGAGGAATATGTCACGGGCTAGGTTATGGTGACAATTTTCAAGCGGTGTTGATTTCAAATGCAATCCGCGAGATGAATTACTTTGTAGAAGCATTGGCACCACAGTATAGGGATATTAAGGCTTCGGCCTACCTCGGCGATTTGCTAGTCACAGCTTATTCGCAATTCAGCCGTAACCGTACATTCGGTAATATGATTGGTAAAGGGTATACCGTGCAGTCCGCTCAGTTGGAGATGAATATGGTGGCTGAAGGGTATTACGCTTCCGCTTGTATACAGAGTGTGATTCAGCGATTCGGACTAGCTATGCCGATATGCAATATGGTATTCCAGGTATTGTACAATCATCAGCCTGCGAGTGCTGAAGTAACTAAACTGGCAAAAGATTTTACATAAGATGATATTGAAAGAAGAGATTGCTGAAGCATATCAGCGTATTCAGGATGAAATCTGTCAGGCTCTCGAGTCGTTGGATGGCGGAGCTAAGTTTGAAGAAGAGCTCTGGGAGAGAGAGGGCGGTGGCGGTGGTAGAACCCGGATTATTCAGAATGGTAATATCCTCGAAAAAGGTGGTGTTAACTTCTCTGCGGTACACGGCAAGTTACCGGAAACGATAAAAAAAGCATTTGGAGTTGATTCCGAAGACTTTTTCGCTACTGGAGTATCTATCGTGATACACCCCAATAATCCGCATGTGCCTATTATTCACATGAATATTCGCTATTTCGAATTGAATGATGAGGTCCGTTGGTTTGGAGGTGGTATAGACTTGACACCACACTATGTACAGGAAGATGATGCGCGTTATTTTCATCAGACACTCAAGGATGTATGTGACCGACACAAAGATAGCTTCTACGAGGAGTTTAAAACCTGGGCGGACAACTACTTCTTTATTAAACATAGAAATGAGACGCGGGGCATCGGAGGAGTATTTTATGACAAACTGACTCCAGGGAAGACAGGATTGAGTTATGACGAAATATTTGCCTTCTCTTGTGATTTGGGCCGTGCATTCGCTCCATTATATACTGAACTGGTAAACCGGCACCGCGATAAGACCTATACAACGGCAGAAAAAGACTGGCAATTGCTACGTCGTGGCCGTTACGTAGAGTTTAATCTGGTGTACGATTCAGGTACACGTTTTGGGCTGGAGACCAACGGACGTATCGAATCTATTCTCATGAGCTTACCTGCTCAGGCCAATTGGTTTTATAATTTCACACCGTCAGCAAATTCTGAGGAAGCCAAAACAATTGCTTTATTAAGAAAAGGAATCAATTGGGTTTAAGGTTCTGTTTTAACGTCTTTTATGATAAATTTTGAAAGGTTTACTTTAAGCAATGGATTGAAAGTATTGGTACATGAAGACCATACTACGCCCATGGCTGTTGTTAATATTTTATATAATGTAGGGGCTCGTGACGAATCTCCGGAGCAGACGGGATTTGCCCATTTGTTTGAGCATTTGATGTTCGGAGGATCTGTGAATATCCCTAATTATGACTCGCCCTTACAGCAAGTCGGAGGCGAGAACAATGCTTTCACGAGCAATGATATTACAAACTATTATATCACACTGCCTGCTTCCAATCTAGAGACCGCCTTCTGGTTGGAGAGTGACCGCATGCTGAGCTTAGCTTTTAGTGAGCAGAGCTTGGAGGTGCAGCGTCAAGTCGTGTGTGAAGAATTCAAACAGCGCTACCTCAACCAACCCTACGGGGATGTATGGTTGCACTTGCGCCCTATGGCGTACAAGGTGCACCCTTATAGATGGGCGACTATAGGCAAAGAATTAAAGCATATCGAAGATGCAACTATGGAAGATGTCAAAGGATTCTTCTCTAAGTTTTACACTCCTCAAAATGCGATATTGGTAGTTGCAGGGGATGTTAAACTGGCAGACGTAAAGGCGCTGACGGAGAAGTGGTTTGATGAAATTCCCTCGGGACAGTCTTATCATCGTAACCTGCCACAGGAGCCAAAGCAAGATGCTGCTAGGCGAGAGGTCGTGGAAGCCGATGTGCCTGTAGATAGCATACATATAGCTTTTCACGGTTGCGATAGGCTGTCAAAGGACTATCAGACGATGGATTTATTGTCGGATATTCTATCAAGAGGCGCTTCTTCACGATTGTATCGCTCTTTAGTCAAAGAAAGACAGGTCTTTTCCGAAATCAACGCTTATGTAACAGGTAGTATTGATAGCAATCTATTTGTTATCGAGGGGAAACCACTGGCAGGTATCAGTCTAGAAGAAGCGGAAGCGATTATTTGGAAAGAGTTAAACAAAATAAAGACTAGTCCGGTAGTTGAGGCTGAACTACAAAAGGTCAAGAACAAAATAGAATCGACCTTGTTATTTTCAGAACTATCCATCCTGGATAAAGCAATGAATCTAGCTTATTATGAAGCGCTGGGCAATGCCCAAGAATATAACGACGAAAACGAAAAGTATTTAAAGGTGTCTGCTGAAGACGTACAGCGTGTAGCTACAGAAATATTTAGAATGGAGAACTCATCGACATTGTGGTACCAATCAAAAGGAGGTGTAAATGCCTAATAGACTGGAAGCGCCACCTTATCAAGCCATAGGCGACCTAGAGTTGGTACAGCCCGACGTTGTAAACCACAGTAATGGACTGCGCACCTTCTTGTTTCACAGCGAGGACTTGGAGCTGATGAAGTTTGAGTTTGTATTCGAGAACCACTACGAGAAGTCAGAATTGCCGATTTTGAACGTTGCGCTATCCTCGATGTTAAAAGAGGGTACAACCACGAGAAGTAGTGCCGAGATAGCCGAAGAAATAGATTTCTATGGTGCTTATCTTATGCCCGAGTATAGCTTTGACTATACCGCCTTGTCCTTGTACACCACAAGGAAACATGTAGGCAAAGTACTGCCTATTATAGCCGATATTTTGATGAATTCTACTTTCCCTGAAGAGGAATTAGAAACCTACATCCGGAATAATAAGCAGAGCCTACAGATAGCGCTGCAAAAGAATGACGTAGTCGCCCGTCGCTTGTTTTACAAAAATTTGTTTGGCCCCAACCAATACGGTGCCGTGGCGGATCTCGAAGATTATGATACCCTCAGCAGAGCGAAACTCTATTCGCTATTTGAGCAACAGATTCGCCCAAATAACTGCACCGTGTTGATAGCGGGGAGGGTAGACCAAGAGCTTCAGGATTTAGTGGATAATTTGTTTGGCCGAGAATGGGCGGAAAGCAAAACAGCAGTTGGCAACGCCATCGACCTTCCGTTAGCTAGCAATGGACAGTTGGTCGTAGAGCCTAAAGAGGAGGCTTTGCAGTCTGCTATTCGCATGGGCGGTATTACTGAAGGGCGTGCTCATCCGGATTTTCCGGCTATACAATTTGTAAACACATTGCTGGGAGGCTTTTTTGGATCGCGGCTGATGCGCAATATCCGCGAAGACAAAGGCTATACCTATGGTATCGGCTCGGCTGTCGTTAGTTTGAAGCATACCGCTTTTATGACCTTAGGGTCCGAGGTAGGAGCAGATGTCACTAAGGCGACCTTAGTAGAAATAGAGAAAGAATTTAGACGCTTGCGCGAAGAGCCTACGACTATAGAAGAAGTGGATTTAGTACGCAACTATATGCAGGGAAACCTCCTAGGCAGTCTGGAGAGTATCTTCTCCCATGTAGATAAGTTTAAGGCGGTTTATTTTAGCGGTCTTGATCTATCTTACTATCACTACTACCATGAGGTACTCCGTACGATGACTCCAGAGCGAGTTCAGGAGATTGCGGTACGATATTTCGACTTTGATAAGTTGACTAAAGTAATTGTCGGGAAGTATTAAGTACTTCCCTTTTTTATTTCTTCCGGTATTAATGGTTTTATACGGCGGTTTATTATTCGCTGAATTCCACTTCGTTCCGGTTTGTTTTTCTTCTTTATTCATCAAGGAATGAAGAAGACTCTTTCTTCGCTTCTTTAGCAACTTGTTTTTTCTTCTCCTTCGCATTAAAATCGGCAACCTCTATAATTCTAGGAATACTACTCTTCGGCGCCATATTCTTAACACGTTTTAATTTCTTTCTATAGCGCAGTGCACGTATGGTTCTGTTGTTTTTGTACAGATTCCAGTTCATTAGTAGCACCGAGAATAACACCACAACAAGGCCTATTATCTGTAATGGAGTCACCTGATGGTCGGTAAAGAAATGCACCAGCAATAGTGCTACAATTGGGTTGACATAAGCGTAGGTACTCACCTCGGTCGCAGGTCTGACTTGTAGGAGCCATATATACGAGCTAAAGGCAAGTATAGACCCGAAGGTAACCAAATAGATTATTGCCCCCCAATCTGCTAGATAGACGGCTTTGTAGTCAAAAGCTTTATATTCTCCGTTTAATAACGCGACCGTCGTAAATGCAACCCCGGCAGTAACCATTTGCCAGGCCGTTTTCACGATAACGTTTAGAGGCTGTTCTTTTCTTTTTTCCGTCTTTTCCTTTTGACTGTATTTAGAGGTTAGGGAACCTATCGTCCAACCAATTGTTCCCATGATTAGAACCCCCATAGCGATAAGGTTTTGCGACTTTTCTCCATCATCCGTCTGTCCAAAGACTTGCTCTGCAAACAACATGATTACTCCTGTAAAACCTAATATTAAGCCTAGAATAATCGGGAGGCTAGAAAAGTTTTCTTTCCACTTGGGTTTGTCAAAGATGATGAACCAGATTGCTGTGGCGGCCGATAGGATCGATACGATACCACTTGATATGTACTGTTCAGACCAAATAATAGCAGCCATGTCCACAAATAGAAGTAAGAAGCCAACAAATATTGCTTGCTTAACATCAGCTCTGTTAAATATTTTGTACCCTTTCAATCCACAGTACCCCATTAGAAGCGTTCCTGCTATAATAAAGCGAATAGAACCCAACACAAAAGGGGAGAAAGACCGAAGTGCTTTTTCGATGAAAAAGAATGTAGAGCCCCATACGATATAGACTACAAGATAAGCGAAGACTATGCGCGCTACTGAAGGATTCTTTTCTTCCATATTAATCTTTTGAAGGAATTACCAGTTTTTGTTCTTCTTTGACCGTTTGTAGGACAATCGTCGTACGCGTAGATAAGATACCTTCGATCTTTCCCAAGGTATTGCGCATAAGGTCGACCAGACCTGCGGCATCGTTGGTACGCACTTTAACAAGATAACCATCATCACCAGCGATGTCGTGCACTTCTTGCACTTCGGGGATTTCAGCCAATAGATAAGCGACTCCCTGCTCTCCAATAATGTCTGATGTCTTGATGAATATAAATGACAGTAAATTTTGGTCTAATGCAGAAGGATTGATCTTAGCATTGTACTGTAATATAACTTCCTTCTGTTCTAACTTCTTGACTCGCTCCAATATAGCAGAAGGTGCCATGCCGAGTTCACGCGCGATATCCGCGTTGTTTGTCCGGGCATTATTCTGCATGATGCGGAGGATTTGATAGTCAATATGGTCTAATGATACTTCTAATTTTGACATAATTCTGCAAATTTAACCTTTTTTAGAATATAATTCATAATTATTTATTAGAATATGAATAATATTCTATTTATATAGGTTGGTCTTTTGGTTTTCAGTAGGATTTGGCTTGCGTTATTTTGCGCATTTCATTTATTTCGTTGCATAAAATAACATTCGTTCTCTCCAATATACATAAAAATAATGTAAGATTGATTAGATTTGTTTATCTATTAGATTTAAAGAAGAATTTCATGTTGTCAACGCTAGAGAAACTAAGCCATCATATAGACGGAGAGTTATATTACAATCCTACCGACCCTAAACACCAGACCATTCGATTAGCTTATGCTACGGATGCATCAGTGTATCAAGAACTGCCCCTTGCCGTTGTGATTCCATATACGAAAAGTGATATCTTGAAATTGGTACAGTTTGCCGATAAAAATCAAGTCACTTTAATTCCCCGTACGGCAGGTACTTCACTAGCTGGACAGGTCGTAGGGAGTGGTATCGTGGTCGATGTGTCAAAATACTTCAACAAAATAATGGAGTTGAATGTAGAACAGCGTTGGGTTAAGGTCGAGCCCGGCGTGATTCGTGATGACTTAAATGCGTACCTGAAACCGCATGGCTTGATGTTTGGACCGGAGACCTCGACCGCAAGCAGAGCGATGGTGGGAGGGATGATTGGTAACAACTCGTCGGGACTCCATTCCATTGTATGGGGAGATACACGGGAGAACTTGATAAGTGCCAATGTCGTGCTCAACGATGGGAGCGAAGTGGTTTTTGAAAAACTAGAGCCTACCGCTTATTTTGGTAAGCTATCGGCAAAAGGGAGAGAAGGAGATATCTACCGTGCTTTGAATGATTTGTTGACAAAGACGGAAAATATCGAAGCCATAGAACAGGGCTTTCCGAAAAAGGCGATAACACGACGTAATACCGGCTATGCCTTAGATTATCTAGTAGACAAGGAGACCCCTTTCAATCTGTGTAATCTTTTGGCAGGCTCTGAAGGAACCTTGGGGATTGTCACTGAAGCGGTATTGAATCTACGTCCTTTGCCACCAAAGGAAATCGGTTTACTATGTGTGCATTTCAATGATATGATTGAATGTATGCGGGCTAATGTGATTGCCCTCAAGCACAATCCAGAAGCCTCCGAATTGGTGGATAAGTATATTTTAGATTTTACCGTAGGTCATCCGACCTATCAGTATAATCGTTTCTTTATCGAGGGCGACCCTCAAGCTCTTTTAATTGTCGAATTCCGCGCAGATACCAAAGAGGAGATTGAAGCAAAAGCGAAACTTCTAAAAGAAGAACTTATTGGAGCTGGATTCGGCTATGCCTACCCATTGATAACCAATGCGAAAGAAACAAATCTCGTATGGGATGTACGTAAGGCGGGATTGGGATTGATTCGAAACCTTCCAGGGGATAGCCAACCGGTCAATCTGATTGAGGACTGTGCCGTTTCGCCGGAGGATTTACCTGCTTACGTCGCTGATGTACAGCAATTATTGCAGGAGCAAGGCGTTCATGCCTCTTACTACGCACACGCAGGAGCAGGAGAGCTACATATCGAGCCTTTTATCAATCTAAAGTCTGCCGAAGGAAAGAAACAATTCCGTACGATATTGGACAAGACGGCTGATTTAGTACTAAAATATAATGGTTCGCTCAGTGGTGAACATGGTGATGGGCGCTTGCGGGGAGAATTCATCGCCAAGGTATTGGGTGAGGATGTCTATCAACTGTTGCGGCAGGTCAAGGGGATTTTCGACCCCAAAGGTATATTCAATGTGAATAAGATTGTCGATGCGCCACCAATGGACAGCTCATTGCGCTATGATAAACCTGTAGATGGACAGGCTATCAAGACTTACTTTGACTTTACCAAGGATGAAAGTATCTTGCGATTGGCAGAGAAATGTTCGGGCTCAGGCGACTGTCGGAAGACGGAGATTACTGGAGGCACGATGTGTCCTTCCTTTATGGCTACCCGCAATGAGAAAGACACGACCCGCGCACGCGCCAATATGTTACGTCAGTTTTTGACTAACTCGACTAAAAAGAACCGCTTCGACCACGAGGAAATAAAGGAGGTCATGGACCTCTGTTTGAGCTGTAAGGGATGTAAGACCGAGTGCCCATCAAGTGTAGATGTTGCCAAGATGAAAGCCGAATTCCTACAACAGTATTATGATGTACATGGTGCGCCTTTCCGCTCCAAGCTTATTGCGAATTTTACTAAGAGCCAGCAGTTAGGGTCGATGGTGGCACCGGTTTATAACTTTTTTGCGCAGAATGCGTTATTATCTAAGGTGATCAAAAAGGTAGTTGGATTTGCACCAGACCGCTCGTTGCCAAGTGTTTCGGGTACCACACTTAAACAATGGATTAAAAAGCAAGATTCACCGATCAGCCAAAAACGCGTTTACCTCTTCTGCGATGAGTTTACGGACTACAATGATACAGAAATAGGTATTACAGCATACAAGCTATTGACCGCATTAGGATACCAGGTTCTGGTGCCACCGCATAAAGAAAGTGGACGGACTTACCTATCCAAAGGTTTTGTTAAAGAAGCTAAAGCATTGGCGAATAAAAATGTCTCTCTACTGAGTCAGTTGATAAATGATGGTACGCCACTGTTGGGTATTGAACCGTCGGCTATATTGACCTTTAGGGACGAGTATCTTTCTTTGGTGGATCCAGACCAGCAAGAAGCGGCATCACGGATTGCTAGAAATGCCTTGACTATGGAAGAATTCTTACTACGTGAAGTAGAGAAGGGGAATATCCATCCTGAACAATTTACTTCGGAGAAGCAAACCATAAAATTGCACGGGCATTGCTATCAAAAAGCCTTCCATCTGGTAGGTACTACAGAAAAACTATTGTCCTTACCTATCAATTATACCGTTGAGGTTATTCCTTCGGGATGCTGTGGAATGGCAGGTTCCTTTGGTTATGAGAAAGAACACTATGAGATATCCATGAAGGTCGCGGAGTTGGTATTGCTTCCTGCTGTAAGAAATACAGGAGCAGATACCCTGATTGCAGCAGCAGGTACATCATGTCGTCATCAGATTAAGGATGGTGTAGGACGAAAATCGTATCATCCAGTGGAAATTTTATATAAAGCGTTAATTAAGTAAAAACAATGTCGTATCTTAATTGTTTCACAATAAAATAGAAATCTTACGAATTTCGGAGTGTTCGAAAGAAGATAACGACATGTTAAATAAAACTTATATACATATGAAATCAATCAATTCGTTTTTAGGATTAGGAGTTGCCGCCGCTGTTACAATGGCATCTTGTAATAATACCGGTCAGGGGAATAAAACCAACACTGCTGATTCTACAAAGAATACACCAACTATCGAGCAGTTGACCAATAATGCGGAAGCTGCAAAACAGCAATTGTTTTTACGTTTTACGGAAGAGATTAGTACAGACTCTTCGATGGTTTACGTCGCTAAATCACTGTTCGATAAAGATACTGTTGGATTGAAAATAGAGGTACTAAAGGATATCAAACCGGGACTTACAAATGATGGAAAGGTTGATGAAAAGGCAGGCTTTGTCAAAGGGGCGATTAAGTTTTCTTCTATAGGTGCTTCATCGGATGCTTTCGTGAAGGCACTAGGAACTATGTTCAAACAGCCTACTTCCAATAAAATGACGGACCAGGTAATATTGCCGACGGTATTCTCGTCCAATAAGACTGCTGTTGATTTAACTAAACCTTCTACTTATAGTTTTAAACTGTTTTTTGAAAATGGTGCGGGTGAACCAGCAGAGGTATTCGGCGTAGTGGATACCTACCGTAAGGCGTTCGAATTTTCGGAGAAGGATTCTACTTTCCGTAAGCAATTCGTAGCGGCTTTCGAGGGTAAATAGATCTAGATTCTACAAAAATAAAAACAGCTTCAATTATCTTAATTGAAGCTGTTTTCGTTTCTATCATCTAATTCTCTATAGAGAGGTCAATCTTTTTCCGTAGTCGTTGCTTCGCTTTCTTAACCCCATCGAGGGATATACCTAGGAGATGGGCAATACTCTGGTTATTCAGATTAAGCTTACTCAACGTCAATAGTCTTAAATTGTTTTCCGATATATTTGGATACCGTAGCGTGAGTTCTTCGAAGAAACCGGGATGCGTCGTTTCAAACAGGGACTTGAACCTATACCAGCGCTCATCAGTCATAATATGCGATTCCAGCATCTGCGTCAGGTTTTCTTGAATCTCATTGGCACTCTCATTTTGAGCATTGACCTGAGCTTGGGATAGTTTCCGCTCAAGATCCTGTATTATCTTCTCGTTCTCTTTAATGCGGAGCAGAAAATCCTTCATCTCTGTTTTGGACTTTATAAGTTCTTTGTCCAAAAGTTCTTTCTCCAACAATAGAGCCAACTGCTCCTTCTCCAGTTTAATGGATTTTATCTTTATACGCTGCCGGGAACGGTGTATGAGCAGTGTAATGGATAGGAGTGTCAGAATCAGAAGCAGACTGATACTCAAGTCGCGAAAACGATCTTGTTTTCTTTTATTTTCCGCCTCCGTTATTGCGAGGTTAAACCGTTCGGTCTCCCAGTTCCATGTCGCTTGTTGAAGGCGCTCGGTATCTTTTTGTTGCTGTGTAGAATCGTTGTACGTTATAAATTGATTCAGGTAGTAGATGGCGTCTTTTTGATTACCCTCTGCCTGAGCAATTTTAGCCTTTAATTCATAAGCTGTCGTTTTATACATTAAAAAGAAAGGCTTGGGTTCGAAATAGACCTCTGCTTGAGTCAGGTATGCCTTCGCTTGGCTCCACCTCTTTTGCGCGACCGCAATCTCCGCCAATCCCAATAATGTACGCATCGCATCTTTGAATTCTTCGTATTTCAAAGACGTCTTTACATTCATTTCGGATAGCACGATAGCCTGGGCGGTATCTCCCTTGGCCAGTAGTATGTTGCCGATATTACCTTGTAGTATACCCATCCACACGGTATCCTTAGTTCTTTCCGCAACTTTCAGTCCTTCTTTGTAATAGTGTTCCGCACTATCGTAGATACTATCCCTATAATAATAAACTCCTATAGCATTCAGGATGTCGATGGTCTGCCTCGTGTCTTTGGGAGCATAATCGGCAGCCTTCTTATAATACTCGAGCGCTTTTGCGGAATTCCCGATATAGCCGTAAAAATTAGCCGAATACTGTAAATGCACCGCGCCGAGAGGCACTTTATCCAAGTTTGAATCATTTATCAGATTCGAGGCCGATAGAAAATAGGGTAGCGCAGTCGATATCTCCCGATAGGTGAAATAATAATAACCTCGTCGTATTAGTGGTAATAAACGGTACTCTTCCACACCACTTTGGTCAGCAACCTCCATCGCCCGGTCGAAATAAGCATTCGTGACGGGATTAACCTGGTCAAATAGGATAGATGTGGCATCCGCTAGTAGCAAGTAATAAGTGAGTTTAAGTCCTGGATTTTTGTGGTTAAGCAGGGGACTTAGGTATTCTTTTAAGTAGTTTGAATCGACGGCACCATCCTTTCGGGGATCTAATTTTAGGCAATATTCTATTTGTTTCTTTTCCTCTTTCAGGGCATTCAACTGTATAGATAAATCAGGTGTTTTAGCTTTTAATGTTGAAAATAAGCTGATTATAACAATTGATATGAGATATTTGATAACGCGCATAGATAGCCTGCAATTTAGCTTTTTTTTAATCAAAACTCAAAAGGACTCCAATGCGAGCTTAAGAATAGAGAAACTCTCTTCCATCTCCTGACTATCCATATGACCGAAACCTATACGCATCGCAGAGATTTGCCTGTTCTGATAGAGGATATGTCGGGGCACCAACAGTCCATGTTTCAAACATCGCTCTTTTATGTTCATCAGTGACTTCGTCTGGTAGAACTCTACCCAGGTCGCTAGCCCGCCATTGGGTGTATCAAATGATATATATTCTTTAAGCATTCCATTCAATAGCTCTGACATATTGTCCCTGCGTTCCCTGTAGATTTTAAGGGACTTCTTTAGGTGCCGGTGAATTTCACCCTCTTCAATCATTTCACCCAATGTTTGCTCCATGATGATATCTCCCTGTCTATCGATGATACCTAGATACTTGTTCATTTCCTGTATAAGATTATGCGGAGCGACTACAAAACCGGTACGAAAGGCTGGCGCTAGGGACTTGCCAAATGTTCCGGTGTAGATAACCATACCGTTGGTATCTGCACTGGCTATGGGCAGTACTGCCGCCTTTTCGTAGTGAAAATCATAATCGTAATCATCTTCAACAACCACAAAGCCGTATTCATTCGCCAGCTGTAACAGTTCCAGTCGACGCTGGGCACTGAGCGTGACGGTCGTTGGGTAATGGTGATGTGGAGTGATATACAGCATCCGTATAGGAGCAGTCTTTAGTTTGTCTCTTAATGCAGTTATCGAGATACCCTCTTTGTCCAACGGGATGGTTTCAAGTGTCGCACCCGCTTGTAAGAGGGTCATATTGACGGCAAAATTGCTTAACTCCGCCACAATTACTTTGTCCAGGGGCTTAAGCACTACTTTAGCGATTAAGTAGATGCTCATCTCGGAACTTCTTGTTATGAGGAGGTTATATTTGGAAATATGGAGCCCCCTAGATAGGTTGAGGTAGTTGCTTAACTGCTCTTTGAAGTATAGGCTGCCGTTTTCGTGGTATTGGGACATCCTTTTTAAACTCCCCTTACGATTCATTGAGGAACTGTATTGCAGAGAAAGGTTTTTTACCTGCGTGAGCCGTATGTCGGTGTTTCCATCGGAGAAGGAGTAAGGGACGATATTCTCTTCAAAAGGATTGTCTAATATATTGGATGTCTGGATATCGTATCCGGTCTTTGCTGGATACTGACTACTGGACAGGGGAGGTTTGGCAGAGGGAATAGCTTGTTTTGTTTTACTTTGTTGCAGTACAAACGTCCCCTTGTTGGGGATAATATCAATCCAGCCCTGAGCCTGTAGTTCGTCGTAGGCAGCGATGACCGTCTTTCGATGCAGGTTAAGCTGATCGCCGACAATGCGTGTACCGGGGAGCTTGGCTCCTGTAGCGAGAAAACCGCGCTGAATCCCGTTTATGATTTGCTGTGCCAACTGCACAAAGAGTGGCGTTGACGCGTTTCTATCTAGTGTAACAAAGGAGGACAAGGATAACAGAACCGGACTACTCATATTGTTGAAAGTGGACTATTTAAATGTTCCGGAAAGATATGACTTTTGCCGTCAACAAAACAAATACATTTCGATACTTTGATGAAAAGACTATTTTTAATCCTGCCCATTGTGGCGCTTTCAGTATCTAGTAAGGCACAGATAGGAACTTCGGATACTACTTCACTAGGCGAGGTCGTTATTTCTGAAAACCGACTGCAGATCCCTTTTAATAAGAGGAATCGTAACATACAGATTATCCAAAGAGAGGATATCGCAAAGATGCCGGTTCGGTCTATTAATGAGGTCCTAAGTTATATCCCGGGAGTCGATATAAGACAGCGAGGTCCTTTTGGAACACAGGCTGATGTCAATATCGATGGAGGTTCCTTCGAGCAGACCCTGATACTAATCAACGGTGTCAAAGTCTCCGATGTGCAGACCGGTCATCATTCCATGAATATTCCGATTAGTCTCGATGCTGTTGAGCGTATCGAGGTACTAAAAGGTCCCGCAGCACGGGTATACGGTATTAATGCACTGACAGGCGCTATCAATATTATAACCAGACCACAGGTTGGTACTGATGTATCTGTACGTGTTCAGGGCGGTTCCTCTTTCTCCGGAAAGGACGAGGGCGATGGAAAAGGCATATACGGCGGAGGCGATATACAAGCCGTAGCGAATATCGGTAATACACATGCGCAAAACCTAATTTCTGTTGGCGGAGCAAAATCCAATGGACAGCGCTACAACAGCGGTACTGAGAATCTGAGAGCTTTCTATCAGGGTAAGTATGCATTGGGAGTAAGGGATGAGCTAGACCTGATGGCAGGGTATATTCACAATGCTTTTGGCGCCAATGGTTATTATGCAGCACCAGGAGATAAGGAATCTCATGAAATCGTCAAAACCGCCTTGGTTTCCGTAGGCAGTACACACCAGTTGAGTAATAATTTTTCGTTGAAGCCAAGATTGAGTTACAGGGGAAACAAAGACGATTACCGGTATTTTAGAAATGATTTATCAACTGCGAGGTCAGAGCATGAAACGAAGGTATACAGCGCCGAATTGAACAGTATACTACATACTCGCATCGGTGATTTTGGTTTCGGATTGGAAAGTCGTTATGAAGATGTTGAGAGCACTAACCTTGGTGACCATAACCGTTATAATCATGGTGTATACGCAGAGTATAAAACAGAAGCTATTGACCGTGTACTATTGAATATCGGAAGCTACCTGAACTATAACACGCAATATGGTTGGCAGGTGTTTCCAGGAATAGACGTAGGATATAGCATTACCAATAACTGGAAAGCATCATTCAGTGTCGGTTCTAGTCAACGGATTCCGACCTATACGGACCTCTATCTTGTACAAAAGGGTAATATCGGTAATGCAGCATTGAAGTCCGAGAATGCCTGGCAGTATGAGTTGGCACTTCGCTATGAAAAGTCGGATATCTACCTACAGGGGGGCGCGTTCTATCGGAATATCTCCAATTTTATAGACCGTATTCGCGGCAATGTGAGCGAGCCTTACCAGCCGTTTAACTTTGGAAACAATAAGATGTTTGGGCTAAATATTGGTTTTGGGCAGGTTATCCCTATAGGGGATGGACAACGGTTAAAATACGATGTGAGCTATACCTATCTGAAACCTAAAGAAATGACCTATGCAGATAATGTGACATCCATGTTTATTGTTGAGAGCTTAAAGCATCAGACCTTGCTACGTGCTTTATATCAAATCAATAAGTTGGATTTCAGTTTAGGGAGTAGGTGGATAAAAAGGGAACTCCATAAACCCTATTTTATTACAGACTTGCGTGTGGGCTATGGCCTGAACCAGTGGAATTTCTATGTGGAAGGAACCAACCTGCTGGATGCGAGCTATAAGGAGACGGGAGCCGTTCCTATGCCTGGTAGATGGTATACGATGGGTGTGCGCTACCATTGGAAACAAAAGTAACTAAATACTCCACATACTGATAATTCCTCCCCGTGCTCAAGTAAGAACAGGGAGGAATTATATTTTAGGTTACACCCGAAGTATTCCTCTAAATGCTCTGGCGGCGTAGTAGGATTCCGCACCATTGTGGTATATGAATGTACGCTTGTAGCGTTTGTCTCCAAAGATTGCTCCCCCTAGACTCCGCACCTCATCTGGAGTCCGCAGCCAGCTGGAGGTTTTGAGATCAAAGTCACCTAGTAGTTGCAACTGCTCATATTCGCTTTCAGTCAATAATTCTATTCCCATTTCTGTCGCCATAGCGACAGCACTATGTTTGGGTTTGTTTTCTTTTCGGGAGTCTAAGGCTTGCTGGTCGTAGCAAATAGAGCGACGGCCTTTTGGACTTTCCGCTGCACAGTCGCAGAAGAGGTATTCTGATTTCTTCTCATCGTAGCCGATTACATCAGGCTGTCCTTCCGTCTCTTCCATCTGTTGCAATGAGATCATTTTATCGGGAGCCGAGCTAACTTTCTTCCAGACCTCTTCCCAGTTCAATGTTGGATGACGATTCTTGTTTTTTTCAAAACGCTCTTTTAGAGTCGAGCCTAGTGCCGTGATTTGTTCTTTTGATAGTGGGGTGTTTTTCATCTTGATGATTTATAGTTGGATTGTACGTTAATTCTCTATAGTTCGTCGTATCCGGCTGAGGGAGGAAGCTGTAATACCGAGATAGGAGGCCAACATGCTGAGAGGTACTCTATTGGCCAGGCCGGGATAGTGCCTTAAGAAAAGTTCGTAGCGCTCGCTGGCATCAAGGTTTTTCATTGTGCTTGCCATCTTTAGTTTGCTTTCTGCTACAAACGCATAAAGCTTACTAATCAATAAGGGCCAAATACTAACCTGTTTCTCTAGCGTAGCAAAATTCTCCCAATCGATGTACCAGATACTGGCGTCGGTGACAGCTTCGATACAGTCGTCGGACGGAGCCTGCTGTTGAAAATTATAGAGGTCCCCAATGAAGCGGCCTTCATAAATAAAATAACGGGTAAAATCGTCTCCTTTTTTATTATAGTATACCGAACGGAATACCCCGTCCTCTACGAAAGCAATCCGTTTGCTGATATTGCCACATTCTACAAAGTATTCTCCTTTTGTAACTTGGGTATGTTTGAATAGATTACCAATGATATCTTTCTCTTGTTCATTGAGTGTTCCAAACTTTTCAACAAAAGCAATAAGTTCTTTCATGTTATGTGCTTGATTTCAGGATGAAATTTACAAATAATCCCTTGTTAATTTTTTTTAACAGGGGATTATGTGCATTGTTTTTTTCTGAAGGTGTCTGTTTTATTGATTCAACATTATATTTCAGGGCATCAATGAGCTCTCTTCTATCGGTTTAATGGATATCAATAGCTTTCTTTATGCCATTATTCTTTTTTGAAGGCATCCAAGAGTTCACCCGTTATAATAGGGGGTGGTTAATGTGTATTGGTGACTTGACGTAATCATGAAAGTTTTATTTTAAATTGATAATAGCATCCCGTTCAGGACCAATAGAAAGGTGCGTAATAGGCGTCTCCAATTCAGCTTCCAAATAACGAAGATATTGGATCAGTTCATAGGGGAGCTCTTGCGCAGATTTTATTTTCGAAAAATCAGCATTCCATCCAGAGAAGGCTTTCCAGTGTGGTGTTAAATGACTTATATCTCCAGCCGTAGGGAAGTTGTATTCAAGTTTTCCATCCAGTTCATAATGCGTACAGATATTGACAATATCCATCCCATTAAGTACATCCGATTTGGTGATTATCAGTTGGGTGATACCATTGAGCATGATGGCGTATTGGAGTGCAGGTAAATCCAGCCAGCCAATACGTCTGGGGCGTTTGGTGTTGGATCCGAACTCATTTCCTTTAATACGGAGTTCATCGCCCAGCTTGTCTATTATTTCACTAGGGAACGGCCCTTCGCCCACACGGGTGTTATAAGCTTTCAATACACCAAATATTTCACCAACCTGACGGGGAGAAACCCCTAGACCTACACATGCCGCTGAAGCAACCGTATTGGAGGAAGTTACATAAGGATAGGTACCGTGGTCTATATCCAGCATAGTCGCTTGAGCACCCTCGGCCAACACGGGCTTTCCTTCTTTTAGCGCTTTGTTGATAAAGGTTTCCGTATCGGTTATGGTCAGCTCTTTTAGGTTTTCGATATTCGCTAGGAATATACATAGAGTTTCTTTAAAGTCGGGTAGGGTCTGTCCTAGACGGGTCAAATATTGGTAGTCGCGACGCATGACCTGCTCTACATTAGAAGCGAAGTCGGAAGCAAAAATATCACCAACTCTAAACCCTTGTCTTAGCATTTTGTTGGCATAGGCATTACCGATTCCATTTTTGGTAGTACCTATCGTACGGAATAGGTCCGATCCCTCCATGTAGATATCGCTGTACTGGTCCGTAGGCAATACCAGATGTGCCTTTTGGGAAATAAGCAGACGTTGCTGTATGTTGAGCTCAGAAGATATTTCCACTAACTGGGCTATCTCTTGATTCAGCTGTATGGGGTTGATTACGACACCGCTACCGATAACATTGGTAATGTGGGAATAGAAAATACCCGAGGGCAGTAGTTTGAGGGTAATCTTGTAACCATTCCAAAATATGGTATGTCCTGCGTTGGCCCCTCCATTATATCGGGCGACAATTTGATAGTTGGGACATATTCTGTCAATAAACTTACCTTTTCCTTCATCTCCCCACTGGAGACCTACAAGAATATCCATTTTAGCCATTTCTTATATGCTTTGATTTATAGCACAAAAGTAGGACGCACTGAACTAAGCCCAATTGTCATTTGGCAAAAAGAGACTACTTGCCAGCGTATTTCCAAATTTCTTCACCGGCATAACGATGAAACCCCTCATTTTGATGCAGACTAGCGTGAAGGAGTGCCTGAGCCAGTACTTCGGTCGGAAGGGGACGTTGCTTGGTCAGCAAACCTAAATTGTTGAACCATTTCGTGATTTTTATGGCAACTGCTTCTCCTGGTCTATCGCTATCTTTTCGAATCAAGGCCGGTGGATTAAATATACTTAGGCGAGGAAAAGCCAATGCCTGTATAGCTTCTTCCAGCTGCCCTTTCATTTTGTTGTAGAAGAAAATAGAGGTAGCAGAAGCTAAGGCGGCCGACACCAATACCAGCTTGGGGACGTTGTTGGCCCGAGCTGCTTTAGCAAAGTTATACTGATAGTCATAATCGATTTTCCATTGGGCCTCTTTGCTGCCAGCTATTTTTAGTGTCGTACCCAAAGAACAGAACAACACATCGCCAGTGACGAGCTCCTGCCATTGCTCTACCGCATCAAAATTGATAACGTGTACATGTAGCTTTTCATGGTGCACAGGCAACGGTCTGCGTACAAATACATCAACACGGCTAAAGGTATCATCAGCTAGCAATAGATGAAGTAAATCCTTTCCAGTAGCACCTGTTGCACCAATTAATAGAGCTTTCATATGGATATAAGTTTTGTTACCAAATCAAAAATACAAAAAAGTATACGGTTCATTTTTTTTTATTATTTTACAATCGTATTCAATTATAGTATAGTCTCCAAATTATTGATGAATAACCGTATATGCTTTTTGCTGATGTTTGTAGCTTTTTCGTTTTCAAAGGCGTTTGGCCAAAATTTGCTTACCAAAACCGATTCTACAAGCCGTGAAAAAGGAGGATATAGCCATCATATAGTGGTCGAGTTCAGGCCTGCCTCAGTCTTGTCATCTTCTCCATTTTATAAGGAGCATAACGGACAGGAGCAACGTATCCGAAGTGCTTTTTCGGGACATCTTAAGTACTCCTTTGGATTACCCACTGGTAGCCTTGGCAAGGAGGTATTTCGAAATACAGAACAAGGGATCGGTATTGCATACTTTAGTTTTCGTGGAGGGCAGGAGTTTGGAAGTCCAGTTGCTACTTACTTGTTTCAGAATGCGGAGATAGCTAATCTGGGCAAAGGACTATCATTAGGCTACGAATGGAATTTCGGTCTCTCGACCGGGTGGAAACCCTATAATCCACAGACCAATCCAGAGAATCTAATTGTCGGTTCGCGCGAGAATGCCTATATCAATCTTGGTATGTTCCTAAAATGGCGGTTAATGGATAGGCTTTCGTTGACAGGAGGGGTGGATATTACCCATTTCTCCAACGGCAATACGGAGTATCCCAATGCTGGTGTGAATATGCTGGGTGGAAAGATCGGACTACAGTATGATGTTTCTAAGCTAGCAGCAGCAGAGGTGAAAGCGACAAATACCTTGCAGGCGCATGCCTTTCCGAAGCATATCAGTTATGATGTAGTCATTTTTGGTTCCTGGAGGAGGAAGGGGGTATATTCTTTCGGTAGTCAGGTCGCCTCACCCCATAAATACCCAGTAGTGGGAGCCTATTTTGCACCGATGTACAATGTGAGTTATCGATTCCGGACAGGACTCTCTTTAGATGGGATATACGATGGTAGCGCAAATGTATATACGGAGGATTATATCGTGGGTACACAACAACAATTCTTCAAGCCCAATTGGAATCAGCAAGTTGCCTTGGGCATATCCGCGCGTGCGGAGTATATCATGCCTATATTCACTATAGGCATCGGCTTGGGAAAGAATGTTTTATATCGGGGAGCCGATTTTAATGGCACCTACCAGAGTTTTGCCTTGAAGATAGGTACCAGTAGAAGTTCCTTCCTGCATATCGGCTATAATCTAAAAGACTTTCACGAACCCAATTACCTCATGTTGGGCTTAGGCTATCGATTCCATAATAAGACACCGTCTTTTCTTGGGCACTAAGTAAATATAGCATCTCCTCAGAGATTGGATGCAGAAGGCTGGCGGATTAACGCTGCGACGCTTAACGTTCAGAAAGAATGGACGTTTTAATCGTCTAGCCGAGAAGAACCTGAAGTAGTATTCTACTGCAATCAAGGTAACATCCGTGTATAAGAAAACCGCGTTGCTAATGCTCCTTTTCCAAACTACGCACGGCTGGTATCGAGCCCAAAAATATGGCAGTCACTGTGACGATAATACCCCCAATAAGAAATACCTTCTCTACACCAATATTATCTGCCAGTATTCCAGCAAAAAGCAATCCAAGCATAGCGGGTAACTGTACAATACTACCGGAGATGGAAAAGACACGACCTAGGTATTTAGGTTCGAATTGTGTTTGCACCAATACAGTGTACGGACCGGTGAAGAAAGGAACTGCCAACCCCTGTACGATGGTCATTACGGCATAGGCAGTAAAGTAAGTCGGTGGTAACAGGCCACAGGTTGCTAATGCAATGCCTAGAGCAGAAAAGCCAAAGACGATCAATACGGTCTTTTTTTTCTTGGGGTTCCATAAACTGAGGGCCAAACCTCCAAAAAGTAACCCTAGACCGTATAGACCCTCTATTAAACTGACCTGATACGGGCTACCCTTAAAATACTGGAGGGTCATCAAAGGCATTACGGCAACGATAGGCATAACAAAGAAATTGATAACTATCTCACAACCCATTAACCATGATATTCCTTTGTTTTTCCAGATTATGCTTGCGCCTGAAGCCATATCCCGCAAGATAGACTTGGCCGATTGCGCTGCCTGCGTTACTTGGGGGATATGCACAAAGGCAAGGGCGGTACAGGCAATGACCGCACCGAGTACATCCAATAGCATGACCGCACTCATCCCAAAATGCAACAATCCTATTGCACCTAGAATAGGGCCACATATAATGGAAATGGATTGGATGACCTCGTTTACTCCGGCGATACGTACCAAAGCGGATTTTGGTGCAAGGAGGGGAACAGCCGATTTCATCGCTGGAGTGTGAAAAGCTCCACCTATGGAGCGTAAGGTAAGGAGTATATAAATAGCCCATAGCTCGACGATGTCCAGATAAAAGAATAGGGCAATTAAAGTGGAACAGAATGCGACGAATAGATCCGAACCAATCATTGTCCACTTGCGATTCCAACGGTCTACAAATACGCCGGCAAAAGGTCCTAGCACGATCTGTGGCAATAGACCTGCGATAGTTGCATGGGCCAAAGCTTCCGCAGAGTTGGTTTCCATACCGATCCAAAGAACTATAGCAAATTGGGCGGTCGCACTGCTCAGTATAGAGAACAGTTGTCCCGACCATATGATAGCGAATTTCTTTTTCCAGTTGTGCAGTTCCTTTTTCATTTCCATCTGTTCTGATATTCTTTTTGAAGCAGATGGTAAAAATAGAAGCTTAAAAACGGGGAGACGTGAACATTTGTTAACTAATGTTTTGTTTTACCAACTGCCTTCGAATACGGCTGAGCGACTGTGGCGTCATACCTAGGCAGGAGGCAATGTATTTCTGCGGGACCAGTTGGAAGACCTCGGGGTCTTTCTCGAGTACAGTGAGGTAGCGCGCACGGGCGGTAGGCTGGCACAGCATGACCAGCCATTCGGTAATCTGAAAGTAGTATTGTTCTAGTACCGTACGGACCAGGTTAGAAATCTCATGGGATTCTTCGCAAAAAGCATCCAGGTCGGTTTTTGAGATGACGTAAGCAGAACTGTCGGAAATGGACTCAATAATGTAGTCTTCGGATGCTTCGGAGTATAAGATATCCCCATAGCGCTCAAACCAAAGAGTTCTTTCTTCTCCATCAAATAGGCGATACGCCCGCCAGATACCCTCATTAATAATATAGTAGTATTGCTTACGCTCCTGTAGACCAATAACAATATCATGGTAACCATAGGATTTCTTTTCCATACGGGAAAGGAGTAGAGCTATCAGCTCAGGACTGACACCATATTTTTCGCATAATATAGGAATGAGTGCTTCCATGGTCTAAAGATACTGTTGCTATTAATGGAGATATCCATCCGCGATCAAGCGTTGGTACAAGAGGACTACGCCAGGGACTTGTATCGGTTCTTTTTGATAGGTATCAAAATCAAAAAAACGGATTTCATCTATCTCACTACTGGCTTGAATTTCCTCTTCCAGCTTATAGAAAAAGCAATCTTGCTCCATAACGATATGGGTATTTTCTCCATAGGCTGGGGCAGATATATGACAGTAAAACTGAAGCGAATCGGGGCTTAATCGAAGGTTGGTCTCTTCTGCTATCTCCCGAAGTAAGGCTTCGAGGGAATTCTCCCCTTGATCCACCTTTCCGCCTAGCAGGTACCAGGCTTTTTTATTACGGCTATAGCCCAGTAGTAGTTTATTGTCATCGACTACAACAAGGCCGGCTGTAGGTAGTGCTATCTTTTCCATTTCCTTTGTTTCTGGCTTCTAAGATAAGGAAAATCATCAGCTACTAAAATTTGATAAGCGCTTTATACGAAATAATTCAAACCGTCGCATCTATAGTAGGTAAAGAACTATAACGGACGGTTTGAATGAGCATTCTCATGCTCTATTGTTTGTGTGTGTGCTACAATGTAATCGTCTTGAAACCTAATTCCTGAAGACCAAATAGATAGGTAAACCCATTCGGCGTAGTATAGATAGACGGATGATACTGTGATTTCTTCACTCCAAGCTTGTTCATCGCAAATTCGCAAACCACTAATCTGATACCCGATTTTTCGGCACTTTGGATGGTGCTCTCTAATTCTTTATTGTCTGCCAGGTCTTTGACGACCTGTCCGATGAGTACGATCTCAAATTGAACAGCTTTGTCTTTTGATTTATATTCGGCGCCAGTCATTACCGAAGCCATCAAATGCATTGGGTTCTGAACCAAAATCGCGTATTTCCCGTTTGCTTTGACGGCCTTCTCTACGGATTCTACTGCTACTTGCTGGGCGGATAGCGAACTAGTGAAGGTGATTCCAAATAGTAATAATGCAACTGCTAAAATTTGTTTTCTCATGTGTTCCAATGTTTAAGATTACGTGTTTCTTCTTTTTCAATTACCCTAAGATAAGGATATGTGTATGGTCTTTGTGTAACAAAGGATACATTGAAATTCCTACCTTTGTCGGAACTGTATAACTGTTTGAGCGTATATGAAGCATTATTTATTTTTAGCTGCGGCAATTTTATTTGAAGTGATTGGTTCGTCTTTCCTGAAAAAGACCGAACAGTTTACGAAACCTATTCCCTCCATACTCTTTGTCTGTTCACTGGGATTATCCTTTTATCTACTTTCCTACGCATTACGTGGGGTACCTATGGGTATAGCCTATGCGATATGGTCTGCTTTTGGGATTGTGATTATCTCGGCGGTCGGTTATTTTGTTTATAAGGAGTCGCTGGATTTACCAGCAATACTAGGTATAGTATTTATTATTGTGGGTGTCGTTATTATCAACCTATTCTCCAAATCTAGTGCGCACTAGTAAGTATAAATAAAGGGGGACGATATCGTCCCCCTTTTTTCTTTTAGTACCCTTTGTTCTGGGTCAGTTTGGGGTTTTTAGAAAGTTCCGTGGTCACAAATGGTAAATATAAACGGGTCTCATCCCTTCCTTTAGACTTCAGGAAAGGTATCGCTTTTCCAAATCGTTTCATATCCTGCCATCTTCTTCCTTCACCTACAAACTCACGGCGACGTTCTGCTTCGATCTCTTGGAGAAACTGATTGGCATCACCAATATCGCTAGTTGTCTTTTGACTTGCTCCCCGTGCTCTACGGAGTTCGTTGTAGCGCGTCAATACCAATTGTCCCTGACGGGCAGATGCCTCGGCAGAAATAAGGTAAGCTTCTCCGATGCGTACCATAGGGTATACGATAGCGGCATTGGATGAAGCCTGTAGCGTATCTGTTGAAAATTTCAATAGATATGTTACGTTTTCACCTATAGTAGGATTCCTTCGCTCTAGTAGCAATGAAGCTCTAATATCGTTGCTTTCGTAAGACTGTACCAATGTAGGGTCGACCCAAGTAAGTCCCATACTCGAACCTCGAAATGGAGGCGGAGGGGAGTACATGGTATAAAGCCCTCCTCTTTCGTAACTGGTAATGGTTTCAGATAATCTCCAGAGCATCTCGGAGCTTTTACCTCCAAAGCGGAATACCTCGCCAAAGTCGCTTTGCTCGAGTTTGTTTCTTCCACTCTTAATAACCGCTTCCGACAGTTCGAAAGCCTCCTTGTTTTTGCCCATTTGCAGGTACAGTCGTGCCAATAGGAGTTGGGCAGTAGGCTTGCTGATAAAATCTGCCGTCTTGAAGTCTCCTAGAAGAGGAATAGCCTCTTCTAAATCAGTCATAACCTGCTTATAAACTTCTTCTTCTGGGTTCTTATCCCTGCGTATTTGGTTGATATCGGTCTCTAGATCGACCGTCAGAATGATGCCTCCATAGGATTCGGCCAAACGGTAGTAATTGAAGGCACGTATGCTCAGTGCCTCTCCAAGTATACTGTTCATATTCGTAATGCCTTTGGCTTTGATATAATTGATGATAAAGTTGGCATTACCTATTGCAGTATAAGATGCAGAATATAACCGCGAGTTTCCAAAACCATCTTCAATATTAGGATTACAGTCATCGTACGAACGAGGATTGTACTGTGTAGGGGTAGAGCCTTGTAGAGAGATAATGTCGTCACTGTATACGTCCCATATTGGATAGGGCTGATAATAGATGAGATTGGGTCTGTAAGCACCTCTCAATAATAAAGGAATATCTCCGGGTTGTATCTTTTCCAAGTCAATGGAGGTATCGGGCGTAGGCTTATCTAGCGACTTACCACAAGCAAATAGACTCGCGGAAAGTAGAACATAAGCAATGTTTCGTTGTAATTTATATATCGTTTTCATCTGTATTCGGATTGAAGTGTTAAAATGTAATGTCAAAACCTAATGAATAAACCCGTGGCATCGGTGCAATAGCTTGTTGCCATCCGCTACCTTGAGCAAGCTCCGGGTCATTGGAATTAAGTGCTTTGTCTTTTACAATAAATAGATTCTGTCCTGCTACGTATACTCTACAGTTTGAAATACCAATACTTTTCAATCTGTTGGAAGTAAGGTCATAACCTACCGTAAGGTTTTTAAGGCGTAAGTAGGAGGCATCATAGAGGTATAGAGTCGATACCCGTGTGTTCCAATCATTGGTCATTCCAGCTCCGTGAGGGCCTGTCACAGCTCTTGGGTATCTTGAATCAGATCCTGGAGCTGTCCATCTGTCTAATACCCAGTCTGGTTTGTTGACCATAATCCCTACATAATCATCAAATCCATATTGACGAGCTTCCTGCTCGCTGAAATTGTATACTTTACTACCGACAGAGAATACAAATAATGCGGATAGAGAAATTTTTTTGTAGGAAACATTGCCGTGAAAACCACCTGACATCTTAGGCTGAGCGGTAGATACGTATATCATATCTGCCTGATTGATGATTCCATCGTTGTTTACATCCTCGTATATCGCATCACCGGTTTTAGGATCTATACCCAATGCGTTGTACATTTGCAATAAACCTACTGGTCTTCCGACTTGAATAAAGCCCATTGGTCCACCCGGCGCAAATCCATCGTAACCGATGATAGGGTCACGCAGTTGGGTCACCTTGTTGCGGTTGATATTTAAATCGGTACCTACACGCCATTTCCAATCGGATATCTGCGCAGATGAATTACCAATAGAGACGGATAGGTCCAATCCCTTATTAAGCATCGCGCCTAGGTTGGCTCCCTGTGATGAAAAACCTCCACTGGATGTCGGTATGCGTAAATTGGTGATGAGGTCATCTGTTTTCTTAACATAATATTCGGCAGTAAGCTGGATACGGTCTTTCCAGAACGTTCCTTCCAACCCGAAGTCATATTGCTTGGTACGTTCCCATTGCAGATCCGGATTCCCCAACTTTGCGTTTATCTGTAGTGCTGGTTCGTTGAGGTAGGTTTGCTTACCCGCTAAGGTGTACACATCGAAATTGCCTAACGGTCTAATATTACCCGTGATACCGTAACTCGCCCGTACTTTTAAGAAGTCTATCCACGATTGGCTCTGGATGAATTGGTCCTTGCTTAAGATATATCCCGCAGATACCGCTGGAAACCAAGCATAACGGAAGTTCTTTAATTTGCTGGAACCATCACGACGTAAAGAGGCACTAAACAAGTAGCGGCCATCCCAACTTAGATTGGTCCGTAAGAAGTAAGATGAAGAATTCTCTAGGTACTCTCTGTTCAGGTAGGTGTAGTAATTGTTATACGTAGACGCATTACCTGGTGCCCAAAGGCTCTCACTCAACGGGAATCCTTCGAGGCTATACCCGTTGGTTGTATAATTGTTTTCCATATACTCCTGTCCCAATACAACATCTCCATTTAGTAGGCTATGGTTGACATTATAGGTCAATAGGTTATTGAAGGTGTACCGTAAACCTTTGTTTCCTTTCACGGTATAGCTTCCTGAACTGTATTGGCCTTCATAAGACAGGGGGGTATAGAAAGCGATATCTTCGATATTACTCTGTGACGCAGCTAGAGTGGTACGAAAAGATAGGTTTTTCATCAGACGGGCATTTGCCGAGAAATTGCTCACGTAATTCCAGGTTGAAGATTCTGGACGGATCCCTTGTCTGGATGCAATAGGATGTCCCTGCGCACCAAACCAATAGCCATAGGTTCCATCTTCATTGTTATTGACTTCCATAGGCATATCGGGACGCGCTTGTAGTAGGCTGTATAGGTCATCCGAGATGTTTTTGAATACGGCACTGGAAATCTGCACGTTGGCCTGAAGATCCAACCAGGGAGCAAGCTGCTGGACAAGTGATATCTTACCGCTGTTACGTCCGAAGCGTCCGCTACCTATGGAGTTATCTTCACCAAACTTGCCAAATGAAGCGTAATATCCGCTTTTGGCATTACCGCCACTGATGCTCGCTTGTATATTATAGGTCCCTGCGTGCTTCGGCGATAAGAGCTCCAACCAGTTGTTGTCATTATCCAGCATGCTCAAACTGTTTATTTGACCCTTTAGCTGGGTGTTTTCTACATTTAGATTAGCGATTTGCTCGGGGCTGAGGCTTCCAGCATTTAGCGTTGCCTGTATATCGTTGATACGGTTTTGTCGCGCTTCGGTAAACATAGATTGATACTGGGCACTATTCAAGGGTTTGTAACCGAAGTGAGTCTTGGTCAAGCCATAATAGCTGTTCAGTGAAATGGTCGGTTTACTATTGAGCTGCCCTTTCTTTGTGGTAATAAGGATTACCCCTTGTGCACCGCGAGCGCCATATATCGCAGATGAAGCTGCATCTTTTAAGACTTCGACAGAAGCAATATCCTGTGGATTGAGGTTAGATAGGCTAAAGTTGGCCCCCGTTTCCGTAGGCGACATAGGATTGCCAATGGCGTCGATAACCAAGCCATCGACTACAATGAGTGGGTTTGCACCAGTACCGCCAATACTTCCCTGAGTAGTCTGCACACCACGGACCATAAATCGAGGCATCTCGCCGGGCTTTGAACTCGTACTTTGTACTTGCAACCCCGCTACACGTCCCTGTAAAGCGCTTATCGGATTACTGACGATGTTTTCCTCTGCTTTAAGATTGGTAACACGACCAATGGAACCGGTCAGTTCGCTGCGTTTGCGTGTGCCATAACCAATGATTACCGCTTCGTCCATAAGCGTAGTAGAAGGTCTTAATACAATGCGGTTGTTGCCTTGTGCACTTACAGACTGTTCTTTGCTGTCGAAGCCGACCATGCTGATAAGCAAGGTAACGGTGTTTTTGTCTGAAGCTATCTGGAATCGTCCTTGTTGGTCGGTACGGGTTAGTGTTTCTGTACCTTTCACACGGACAGTCGCTCCCTGAAGGGGTGTTCCTGTGGTATCGACGACACTACCATTGATGCTTGACTGTAAGACCTCTGTGCTGGCTTTTCTGACACCTTTGGATAATACAATCTCTTGGCCCTCGATTTGGAAAGCTAAGCCTTGTGGCTCCAATATCTCAGTCAATGCAAGCGTTAGGGCTTTGTTCTGCATATTGATCTGAAAGGGCTGAGCATTTTCGAGGAGCGCGGCGTTGTATATCACACGATATCCTGTCTGCTGCTGTACAGCGCTAAAGAACTGTCTAAGGCTGATACGGTCTTTTTTTAGACTGAGGTGTTGCCCCATGCTGTGTGCACTGACCTGGCATAGGAACACTGTAATAAGTAAAGTGATAGTCTTCACAATCCTAAGAAAAATTTGTGTGCGTAAATTTTTATACATTTGTGTAGTATGTTTTGATAGATAGGACGATAGCAATGTTTGGTCGACATCATCGCCTAACTACCCGTAAATAAATTATTAAGTAGGTTTATCGGAACATCTCGTCGGGAGTGTTAGCAGCGCTTCCGACTTTCTGTTATATCAGTTAGTATTATTTGGTCACAATTATCCTCCTTCCTTTGCTTATAAATTTAACATCACCGGTCAGCTCAAGCCGATGAAGCACATCCGATAGGTTCTTGTATTTGGAGACACTGCCACCGAATCGGATTTGTGGGTCTATATCTCGAAATTCGACGTCGACATCATACCAACGTTCAATTTTCTTCATAATACTGGCCAGATTTTCTTCGTTCAAGTGAATTAGTCCATTTTTCCAGTCCAATGCAATGCTGGTATCTACAGCCACCCGATTGATGGTGCTGCCTGAAATAATGGCTTCCTGTCCAGGAGACAATAACCGGGATATATTTTGATTGGCCAGTTTGACACGCACACTACCGTGTACGAGTGTAGTTTTTGCGGCCTTCTCATCATTGTAATCTTTGATATTAAAGACTGTACCCAGCACTTCTACTTCCTGAGATTTGGTTTTTACGACAAAGGGTATCTTTTTTCCTTGGCGTAAGGCCGGTTGTACCTGAAAGAAGGCTTCTCCGTCTAGCTCGACGACACGTTGTGTGTCATCGAATCGGTTTGGATAGCTAAGTTTACTGGATGCATTTAGCATCACCTGGGTGCCATCGGAGAGCACCACTGTGTAGTTGCCTCCTTTTGGAGTATGTAGGGTGTTACGGGAAGCCGGAGTCGCTTGCTGGGCGGACCAAACAACGGTGCCGTCATTGTAGGCAATATCTTCGCCCACGCGTATGGTGTTGTGAGACTCGTTGAGGTCTATGACCTGTCCATCTGCGGTAGTCACATAGGCCTTGTTGCCTCCTGGTTTCACCGTAGTCATGGTTTCATTGCTAGTCGGGGTTAGAGTGGGAGAGGGAGTGTCATTCTTCCAGAGGAAGGTACCCACAGTGATACCTGATACTAGTGCAAGAACTGCCGCGACACGAACTGCTGGCACCTGTAATACGCTGCGTAGAGATCTCCGTTGTTTTTGAGGTCTGTTTTCCTCAAACTGGATATACTCTTTTAATTTTTGCGCTATTTGTCGGTTGTGATAGGTTATACGTTCTTCATCTGGAAGGATAGGATGCTCCTGTAGGTCAATAAGCATAAAAGCTTCGACCAAAGCGCGTTCATGTGCGGTGGCTGTGCCATTCTGATATTTTGCAATCAGCGTAGCAGCATCATGTTTCTTTTCCATCTGATGTGTTAGTTAGTACTTCTATATATTACAAGTAGGTTGAGGAGGAGAAAGTCCCAGAAAAAAAAATAAAAAAATAAAATTAAAGTTGAAATCGCCTTTTGAAACGGCAATGGGAGAGAAGTTATAGAATAAATAGTAACCAGTACAGTTTACCCAGATGTTTACGTAGTAGGGTATTGGCGTTGTTGATTTGATTCTGAACCGTTTTTCGAGATATATTCAGTTTTTCGGCTATTTGTTCGGTCGTTAGATGGTCCCGGTAATTCATCAAGAAAA
This sequence comes from Sphingobacterium tabacisoli, assembly GCF_017908035.1. Taxonomy (GTDB): domain Bacteria; phylum Bacteroidota; class Bacteroidia; order Sphingobacteriales; family Sphingobacteriaceae; genus Sphingobacterium; species Sphingobacterium tabacisoli. Next base: position 687,730 of record NZ_JAEQMU010000001.1, read on the forward strand.
TTGTTTTCATCCGTAGGGGCAATTGCTCTATCTGCTGGTCGATGACCTGTAGAAGTTCGCGCTCGGCCACGATATTGTCGGTTTGCCATTCTGAATGATCAAGGAATATCTGAAAATTGGAAATATAGTCTTGCCTGACCTTCTGCCTGTCTATCCAGTCAAAGAAGCGATAACGTATTGCTCGAAATAGGTAGCCTTCCAAAGAAGTATTTAATGATGTTGTCGTTCGTTTCTCCCAAAGACTCATCATGATATCTTGCACCAGGTCGGCGGCCAATTCTTCCTGTTGTACCAGATTACAGGCAAACAGATACAAGGGCGTCTGGTATCTTCGGTATATCTCCATAAAGGCAACTTTATCTGAACTTTTCAGGAGTTCAAAGAGCTGTTGGTCTGTATAGGATTCCTCAGGTTGCATGAAATATCTACTCTGGCTTGTTAGGTACTTGGTACAAATAAACGACAAGGATATAACATTCTGGTATTTTTTTTAAAAAAAATGAACTTGTTTATTCATATATTCTACCCATTTCCAATAAATCACCAAGGGTCTCCCAATTGGTTTCGATTGGAGCAGTTTCATCTTCTTCGTCGGAGTTGTCCAAAACGCCACGTGCGCCACATTCTAGATTGGTAAAAGGATCAAAGTTGTACCAATAGTTGCCCGTCTCCGATGGGATTCCAAAGTATCTCATGTCATCGTCGAGCTGCTTTCCTCTCATTTTGTGAAGCTCAGCAATCTGAAACCGTAAGACCTCCCGTGTATAATCTATTCCTTCTGTTTGGGCCTCTCTGCTCTTGTCAATAGCATTGGCTACATCTGGATTGGTAAATTTCTTGCTGAGGATATTGCGGTCTGGGGATGCTGTAATAGATAACCATTGTGTATCAAAGTCGATAGGAGGGGCGTTAAACGCTTCACCCAGCAATTGAAATAATAATGCAGGTGTGAGGGGTTCAGATTGGTGGCTTTCCACTAAGTTATAAAGGGCCAGTAGATAAGTCTCAAGATCTCTATTAGCATGTTCATTGGATAAGGCCGTAATCGTATCGTAGAATTCTTCTTGTGTCATCGTTGTTCTAGTAGGGTGCTTTTGTCTATGTTCCTAACCTAAATAATAGACTGTAAAGGTAAATGATTATTGTTGGAAATGTAGAATACCTTGAGGGAGAATGGGTGTTCTTTTGGAATCGAGGGCAAAAGAATACAGCTATCAACGTACCGTCAGGAGAGGTGTGCCGATAGCTGTAGGTTAGAGGAAACATTAAGCCGAGATATGGCCTTTTAATTCCTCTTTCAACTTATTGTAGAAGTCGATTTTGTTTTGGATTATCTCCTCAGGAGACAGATCGTTCTTATAGCGGTGGTTTGGCGGGTCAAAAGGGCCATCTATAACTTCCATCGTAATGACATCACCAACTTTGACCACGGTGCGGTACCAGTCTACATGTTCATCTTCGTCGGAATCTTGTCCCCCAATATTGAAATAATAGTCCTCACAACAATTTGCTCTCTTTACAAATGTTGTGCCTCCAGTTAATACGTAGTTTTCTTTATCAAATCCAGCATTTGATACAATCTCTCCGTTAATCTTAATTTTCAGTCCGTATCCATTCATGGTCTATGATTTTTTTGTTAAAGTCCGTTCTTATGAGTTTTAATCAATTATTCATGTTATAAGATAGAATACTATACTACTTGTCATTTATTTATCAAACCATTCGATTTCTGTTCTTGTCAACAATAGCTGTATAGCAAAACTGACATCTTTCCATTGTACGTTTTTGAAGAAGCGGTAAAAGATAAAAAAGCAAATCAAACGCAAGGGCAGGACCACTGTAAAGAGTTCTACCACCTCCAGGTTTTAAAAATAACATGTTCTTCATAGCCTCACATTTTAATCTGTGAAGCCTAAAGATAATAAAGAAATTCTATTTGTACAATTTTTTTTGTTCCGATTAATTTTATTTTAGAATAAAAGGTCAATCTGAATGCAGATTCGCCAACTAGTTAAGGTTGATAACGGATCGAAGTGCACTTAATCTTTATCGCTACAAGGCAGAAGAAGATAAAGTAGATTGAATTGAAGTTTTTATAAATATTTCTTCTTAGGATAATATACTTTTTGCATTTTCTTTCTCCTTATATTATCCTATTTGGTGTCTTGTAATACCCTGCGTTTACGAGGTGTGGAGGCTATCTATTCGTACCCCCCATTTAACGTTATAAGAACCTTGATGCTATCATTTTCTATCCATTTAACCCAGGTATCAATGGCTTTCTCGCCCTCATTCACGTACATCTGATTACTGATGTGTACCCAATCTTTGTATACAGAATCAGCATTAAATAGCGCTGAACCTATGTTTTGGAATTTAACAAGGTCGCCATCCGGCTTACTGTAAGCAAGGGTTGCGTCGGGAACCTCAATGAGAAAGGCCCGTGTGATGGCCTGTGGCCAGGTTTCGAAGAGATACCAGTTGTCGATGTTGGTGTCGGGAAAATTGGGGTCGAAGAATATAGCATCTTTATCTTTTCCGATAGTATAATCGTTATCGGGATTAAGCTTGACAAAGCAGGTTTCATTCTTTTGTTCATTAACAATAATGAAAACGCCATCTTTTATTTTTTCACTGACTCGAAAAGTGATCTGTGGCGCAAAATGTATCAACCCCATCTGTCGGTGCTTTTCTCCATTTTCGAAGGAATCTCCGGAATCCATGATGTAAGGCTGTAAGTTGTCTTTTAGTTGTTTGGTAACAAATTTACACTGTCCACGATTGCTTCCTCTTTGTTCAACGACAAATTGAAGACTGTCAAAAGGCAAAGAATCAGTAGGGCTTCTGTATAGCGCAATGCTATGGTCCGTATTGAAATGTATGAGACCGACCCCAGCTTTTGTTGCCGCAGGAGGAAGATCTAATGCTACGGTGGATTGTTGTCTATGCTCACAGGCTGATAACAGAAAGAAAAAGGCGAAAATGCCGGTCGCTACACTAAGTGTGCTTTTTGATTTTTTTCTTTTTTTCATTGAAAAATGATGGCTGTATGTTTATCCGGATTAAAGATATGTAAAGTTCGAGGCAAAGTCCGAAAAAAACAAGAATATTGTAAGCTGTGGGGGCTGAGAAATATAGTACCTTTAGATGCAGAATAAACCATGTATGGCATGACCTGGAAAGAATACGAAGAAGTTCAAAAACAAGTATGTAAGGAAAATGGAGCTGACTGGCAGGCTACGCCCCCAGACTTCATTATTGGATTGGCCACTAATCTGGACAAAACTCCTATTTATGGTGTTCGGTATATCCGTAGTGATCAGACTAGTGGCTGGTATATTTGGTCGGGGGAGTATTCTGCGGCAGACGATTTTTACAAACCGGTATGCGCCGTACATTTAGTTGATTTATTTCCCCCTGTAATCCATTATCTGGGATTGGCCGAGGGCTGGCGTTTTATTATAGATAAAGAAGGTTATGAAGATATCTGGTATGAACAGGAGTAGAACTCCTACAATAGGGAATAGAGCGTTGCTCTTAAGAGGCTTGGTGTGCCTATCTTTGGGCATATTGCTTTACAGTTGCTCATCGCTTAAGCAAAGTGCGCAGACTGGAATGGTGCAGATAGGAGATGTACAGACTTTCGATGGGATTTATAAAAATGCCTCGGAAGGGAATTCCGGTATCGAACTCCGTTCGTTATGGAACCAACTTGCTTTACATGATGACCTCGATACGGTAGATTTCGAGCGTGCAACAATTGAGTTGCACACATTAGGGAAGAAGGAAATCAAAGCAACACGAATACAGGACGGTGTGGAAATGAAGAGCCTAGTCCTCCATGGCAAGCTTAAAGATAATTATTTTGTATCTAAGCCTAAACGCTCTGTTGTCCCGATTCCATTTATCTATGGACAGGTAAAAAACAATCAGTTTCAAATCTGGCTGGATAAAGAGGGGCGTCTGCATGTAGACAGACTATATAATCGATGGGGATGGGTCTTTGTTTTTTTGGCAGGAACAGACAATACGTCGAGTTATGTATACGATAGACTAAAGGATTGATGCACAGTTAGTCCCTGATAGCACTCTAGGCGGATATCACATTATTTGGTAATGAGCAAGCTTTTTTGGTAATTTGCGGCATGTCAACACAAGCTAATGCGTATCAATTATTCACGAAAGAGGTGCTGTCTCTTTGGAAGGCTCAAGAGGTATCTTATGTTAAAGTGGAAGAACTGTCTGCCGTTGATGGTGTGACTTTCTATGAACTAATCCCCGATTCGGAACTCTTGGACGGAGGTGGACATGATACGCTTTATCCGATAGATTCTGAGGATGTAGAAGACATGTTGTTGCTTAGCAAAAGCATACGATTTGTTGTGCATCGTATTTATCTGGAAGAGGATTAAAAGCCGAAGTGCATCCATTTCTACGAATCATAAGGTTCATCCTGCGAATTGTAAATGATTGTTCAATATAAACTGAAGTTAGTATACATTTGAACAAAATAACTAGCGTATGTTCAAAAATTACACCTTCAGTAAAAACCCGCTGCATTATGTTTATGCGGCTATTTGGTTGTCAGTATTCGTTTATTTTGCGATTTACTTATTTACAGGAAAAATGTTCCAGCCAGAGAATGGCAAAATCCATATTGTAGCTGTTCTTATAGCTTGGGTCGTCGAGTATCTGGGATTGACATTGACCAGCATTATCGTGGTGCTGTGTGGTGTGTATGCCGCCTTGCGGACGATGTTAGAAAAAAAGTAACTGCTTAAGCAACTCGTAAAAAGGCTTTAGATGATCTCGCTTAGGTAAATATACAGGTATGAGGAAGAGGAATATTTTAAGATTTTCAATACTAACCCTTGTACTACTGCTCATTGCTGTTGTGGCTTTCAGAGAACTGAACTTTAATAGCGACCGGGCAGTCGGAGAGAAACTGGATAGTTTAGATGGTGTATTTGTTTATTATAATGGAGGCGTAGGGCATTCTGAAGGACGGAATCTAGCATCGGACGGCTACAACATCGGACTGAAGTATCAGTGTGTGGAGTTCGTAAAGCGATATTACTATGTGCATTATAATCATCGGATGCCCGATGCTTATGGCAACGCCAAGGATTTCTTTGACGCTGAGATAATAGATGGAGGTATCAACCAGAAACGCAATTTATACCAATATACGAACCCCAGTATAGCACGGCCGGAAAAGGGAGATTTATTAATCTACGCTCCTGAAATGTGGAATCCCTATGGGCATGTAGCTATCGTGGCCAGTGTAGGTAAGGATGTTATAGAGATTATTCAGCAGAATCCTGGACCTTTTGGTAGGTCAAGAGAGGTGTATAGCTTACGGGAAGAAAATGGCAATTGGAAAATAGACAACAATCGTATCTGGGGTTGGTTGCGGAAGTAGAAGTACTGGCGCAAGAGATATTTTTTTCTTAATCTAGATTAAGTTTTTTGATAGTACGATGTTGCATATTGCGGTTGTATAAAAAGAAAGATATATCATGAATTTAAGAAAATCATTTGCCCTACTTGGGTTCTTCACGTTGTTGTCGTTAACGACTTTTGCTCAGAACTGGACTAAAGATCCTATGCACAGCAGATTGGGATTTGTCGTGTCACGGGATGCGATGTTGGATGTTACTGGTGTGTTCAAAGACTTTGACATTACCATGAAAGCCAATAATGCGGATTTCAGTGATGCTCAGGTTACTGTAGATGTACAGACGGCTTCCATAGATACCTACGTCGAAATGAGAGATAATCACTTGCGGAATGCAGACTTCTTGGATGTTGCTAAATATCCAAAGATGACTTTCAAAAGCACAGGCATTAAAAAGGTAGGTGCTGATACCTATCTGCTTTCTGGTGAATTGACATTACACGGTGTAACGAAGAAATTAGATTTTACAATGAAGCACCTTGGGTCGACACGCGACGAAGGAAGCAAAAAAGATATTGCAGGTTTTAAAGTAACAGGCAGTTTCAAACGTTCTGACTTTGGAGTAGGTGCTAAGATTCCTTCTCCATTAGTAGGCGATGTAGTTCAGGTGGTTGTCGATGTGCTAATGCAAAAATAATTCCTTACCGCAAGACAAGAGCTACTTGTAACTTTGTGATAAGTGATAAAAGAAGCCGTTTGGAGATTCCAGACGGCTTCTTTCGTTTTGGGAATTCTCCTGCCCAGGCATCGATGTCTTCAAACATCGTAGGGCTTTAAATAAAATCTACCAATCTAGTAGTCTATTTGTTTTTTTGTTTATATATTTGTCATGTATCGTATTCAATTGGCGTTGGCAACGAACAGCAACAACTATTTAACAACTTAATTATCAACAGAAATGAAACAAGACTACAAACAACACGAAACGGAAACGGGCTATTTTGCAGAGACCGGAAATGAAACAACCTCACAAAACAAAACTCCGAAGCGAATGTGCTTCTAAACTATCCATTCCTTTAATATGAATAAGGGAAGCTATGCTTCCCTTACCTAAGTCTACTAATGAAACAAGTTTTCAATTGGCGTTGGCACTTGTATTTCTCACTATTAAACAAACTAAATGTATGAAAAAAATAGGGTTATTCCCAACTTACTTTGCCATATTCCTCGGCATAGTATATATGGCAAAGGTGCAGGCTCAGGTCGAAACAAGGCCCATTATCAATGCTTCTCTGTCCGGTAGAATCATCGACGCATCAACTAAAGAAGCTATCGCAGGTGTAACCGTACGATTGGATGCTGTGACGCATCAAGTAAGCACCGACCGAGATGGTTATTTTCAGTTCGTAACCGGACAAAAGCTACCTATGACCATCATTGTATCAAATGTGGGGTACCAAACGCGTAAGGTCGTTGTTGAGCAATCGCCAGCTATTATCGAACTGATCGCCAATACGAATGAACTGGAACATATTCTGGTTACTTCGCGTAGGCGCACGGAGAAAATGCAGGAGGTTCCGCTAGCTGTATCTCTCATCCGGTCTGCCCTGATAGAGGATGCAGGAGCATTCAATGTGAACCGGATTAAGGAAGTTGTTCCTACCGTGCAACTGTATTCTTCAAATGCGCGCAATACAACTTTAAATATTCGGGGACTAGGTTCGACTTACGGATTGACAAATGACGGTATTGACCCCGGAGTCGGTTTTTACATGGACGGTGTTTATCTAGCGCGTCCCGCGGCAACATGGTTGGATTTTATTGATATCGAGCAGATTGAAGTTCTTCGAGGACCGCAGGGTACGTTGTTCGGTAAAAACACGACCGCAGGGGCTTTTAATATAACGTCCCGTTTGCCTGAGTTTGCACCGATGGCAAATTTTGAACTGAGTTATGGCAATTATGGGTTTATTCAAGCCAAAACCTCACTAACCGGGCCCTTGATTAAAGATAAATTGGCCGCGCGGGTGTCTTTTTCAGGCACACAGCGAGCAGGTCTTTTCTACAATGTAGGTTCGGACAGGCAAATTAACGACCAGAATAACCTGGGTTTTAGAGGGCAGTTGCTGTATACGCCAAATGAAGATTTAAAGATTTCCCTGGCTGCCGATAAAACCCGGCAACGGCCTGATGGATATGGCTGGGGAGTAGCAGGTGTTGTAGAAAATAAACGCTCTCCTTATCGACAGTTCAATACGATAATCGCAGATTTAGGCTATAAGATTCCATATGAAAGCGCATTTGAACGCAAGGTAGATTTGGACACCCGTTCGAGAGCGGATAATGAGCTGGGGGGCGCTTCTTTGAATATAGATTATAAAATAGGAGGTGGGACATTGACGTCAACCTCTGCGTGGCGTTATTGGAATTGGGTACCGCTGAATGATAGGGACTATCTGGGGATTCCAGTTTATACTATTTCTTCGGGAAACTCCAAGCATAGCCAATGGTCACAAGAGTTTCGCTATGCGGGCAACCTAAGCGACAAGGTAAGCGGAGTCGTCGGATTGTTCGGATTGTGGCAGGACTTAAGAACTGACCCAGTGCATACGGAAGAAGCCGGAGACGCTTTATGGCGTTTTCAGCAGACGAATGCTTCCCAAGTGCAATGGGCGCCTGGTCTTATTGATAGGGTCGGGATTCGTACAAAATATGGCATAAAAAGTAGCAGCCTAGCGGTATTTTCCCAGGTCGATTGGGCGATTACTCCAAAATTGCATTTACTCCCCGGGGTACGTTACAATTATGATAAAAAGGTCGCAGATTACGACCGAAAGAAATACATAGAAAACAACATCCCTTATACAGAGTTACAATGGGCAGCGGTTAATAGCATCTACTCAAATCAGCAATTTGATGTGGATGCCGATGCTGCAAACTTCTCCGGACAGCTCTCTTTGCAGTACAAATTCAACCCAGCTTATAACAGCTATGCGACCTACTCCAGGAGCTATAAACCTATCGGCATCAATGTGGGTGGACTACCGGTTATCGATGGTCAGGTTGCAACAAACTTGGCAGAAGTGAAACCAGAGTCAGTCAATCATTTTGAGGTTGGTATTAAAACTAGCCTATCGAGAAATTCATTCTTAAATATTACGGCGTATCGGACTAATATTAAAGACTATCAGACTCAAGTTCAAACACCAGACCCTGGCGTAAATAGGGGATACCTGGCAAATGCAGAAAAAGTCAGGGTGCAAGGTGTGGAGGTGGATGGAAGTATTAGACCTTGGGCATTTTTGAACGTTAGAGGTGCCTTGGCCTATACAGATGGAAAATATGTTTCCTTTACAAACGCACCTGTACCTTTGGAGGAGGTCGGAGGCACGGAAGCCTTTAAGGATGTATCTGGAGGTGTGTTACCGGGGATATCGAAATGGTCTTGGTCACTGGCTGCAGAAGCAACCGTTAAAGGCAGCCTGTTAAGTCTGCAGGGACACTATTTCTTAGGCACAGACCTTTTCTATCGCTCCAAGTTCTCGTCGAGTCCATCTCCTTCGGCCTATTTGAATATCGATAACTACGCCCTGTTGAATGCCCGTATTGGTTTTAAAGCGACAAATGGATTAGCTGTCATTGTGTGGAGCAGAAATCTAGCGAATAAGGATTACTATGAACAGCTACTGGCCGCACCAGGTAATTTCGGACAATATGCAGGTGTCGTCGGAGATCCTCAAACTTATGGGCTTACCTTAAGATACAATTTGAAGTAGACTGGGTAATTGCTGGATACATACTACAAGCCACTTGATCTCAGCAAGTGGCTTGTAGTACATTGTGAAAATAAACTATTTGCATTAGATAATTATTCCGACCAAACCGCGAGTTCGTAGCCGTCAGGGTCCGTGAACTGGAACCGTCTTCCTCCCGGAAAACTAAAGATATCCTTAACGATAATCCCTCCAGCCCGTACTACTTTATCCTGAGTAGCTTCCAGGTCTTTTGAGTAAAGGATAACTAGAATGGTGCCAGGGATAGGCTGACCGGTAGCAAAACCACCGTCTACATAATCCCCCTGAAATGCGGTATACCCAGCACCGTAATCTGTAAACTTCCACCCAAAGGATTTACTATAGAATTCTCTAGCTCGGGTAATATCTTTTGATAAAAACTCGATATACTGTATTTGTTCGTGTTTCAAGGTTTGTGGATTGATTTCACTCATGCTATGTTGTTTTAGTGTGTTATATCTGAAAGCTTTATTTTAGGAGCGCACGTTCTAGTGCCTCTAAATCTTTCTTAAATACATCTAGATCACTTTCGTATACGAGAGCCTGGTTGTCCTTTTTGGTTATGACAATCTTCTTATATTTTTTCTTGAAAGGAGAAAATATAGGCCTATCCTTTGCCGGCAAGTAATATTCCTGTACATCAAAGTGATAATCAGCAAAGGGATACACTGTCTTACCTATAGTAATCCGGTCAACTTGTATCCTGCACAAATTGCCTCGATAGGAGGAGATGATCAGTACCGGCAATAAGATAAATCCAAAAAGGGCAAACGCTCCGAGCCCAACTACCGAACCTGTTCCACTGATAACATTAATGAGGTTCTGAATAGAGGCAACCATGATAAATGGAGTCAGTAGTAAATAAAAGATGATTATTGTCTTTGTAAAACAGATTTTCTGCTCCATATATGTTTTCTCTGATATTAATTAAAGGCTTAAAATTAAGAAAAAATAGAACTATCAGATTATTCAAAAGTTTTTATTTTTGTCGATGTAGCTATTTTTGTTACTTTCCGTTTTATGAAACAAGATGAATAAAAACAAAACCGTATTACTATAAAATTACGTCCTATCGAATGAAACTTATACATTTCTCAAAACTATTTTTTATAGCGTCTAGTCTCGTGTTCTCCTATGCCAATGCGCAGAGTACCAACCCAACGCTCTCGTCCAAAGCTCGATTTAAGCTTGATTTTACTATCGGGCCAAATTTCGATATCGCTCCTGCTTCTCATACTGAAAATAAGGATATTTTTGGAGGACGACCTGCCGTAAGCCCATTCTTGGGTATTCGTGCTACGCATTTATTCTCAGACAAGATGGGGTGGTATGCAGGTATAAATATTAACTATTATAAAGAGCAAAAGCCTACGGGCTATAGACAGAGTTTTTTTGAGTCGTTCTTTGATGATTTTGGCAATGCACTCTTTGGGCCAATCTCGTATGTCAAGCCTTCGGCGGAGTTAGGGGTTCTATACCGTATCGAATCTGCTAATTGGAGCATACACCCTGGGGTTGGAATCGGACATGATACTTATCTTGCGGATAAAAGTAACTCCCGGTCTAAAACAGGTAGCGATGGTGTGAAGCATGAGCTGACTTATGACAGGGAGTCTTCTTTGTTTACTGCGCATGTCGGTTTCTCTGCCAATTACTATGTCAGTCGGAGAGGATATCTAGCACTCCATGCCCGTTACCATCAACCGCTACAGTCGGCTACCGCACACGTGATTGAAAAAACGGACGGAGTGGAAACTTCAAGAGTCGATTTCAAAAGCAATGCTATTGGTAGAGGGGTATTTGCCGGGGTAGGATTTGGTCTCGTACTGGGCAAACAATAGCTGTACTAAAAAGCGCCTAGTACAAATAAAATTACCTAGCTTTCGATTAGGTCGGATTCCTGCTAATCGAAAGCTAGGTTTTTAACACACTTTCCGCTCTAGTTGCTAGCGAGAAGGTAAGCTAGTCTGCCGTTTCGCTATGCTGCAGTAGCTGTTTTCGGAAAAGAAACCAGAGGAGCAAGAGGAAAATAAGGTACGAGATATTGAACGCGGCCCCGTTTAACCAGCCTTTGAAATCGGAAGAAGGCAGTAATGCTTTTAAGGGCAACTGATAGAGGGTCAGAAATAAAGGGCTAATCAATCCAGCCCATTTCGGTAAACTCGTTTTTCCCATAAATACTAGAATCGAGAAAATCAGATAGGCAACGAGCATAATGATAATGGCTGTCCCCCAGGTGATATACATTGCTTTTTGGAAGCCCGCAGCTACCTCTAGAAGATAAGGGTGTGCAATAGGGTCGGTGTGGTAAATCGCCTTATAAATTTCGCCTGTAAAGTAGAATACAGCATGACCTAAAGGCATCAGCATAACACTTACTATGAGGAGATAGTAAGTACCCCACGCGTACCATTTCTTCTTTTCGTTGAAGTATTGGTACACCAACCAGACACAAGGTAAGAATAAGGTAGCTGTCATGGCTGCAATGAGTGCTCCAAACATCAGCCGAGCGGTAGAACCTTCGAGCATCAAGGTTGCCAATCCTACATCGACTTTGTCTGCATAGGTTTCGGAAAATAGGGGATAGTCGTTTGGATTGACCTCAAATCCGGCAACATATACATCGCCAATAATCCAGCAGATCGCGCCAACGATTCCAGAAATAAAGGCCCATTTTATTTTTGTATGATAGTTCATATTTTATTATTTATTATCGAATATTTCAGTTTTACTCCGTTATTGTATAGTTTAAATAATTACTCTCCGGAACTAGACATGCCTATCTTATTCGCGCTTCGGATTACCGCATAGATAACGATTCCAAAGATGACCCAATCAATGATCGCGCTTGCCAAATAGATGCTTCTGACGCCATAAAATTGCGGAACGATGAGTAGCACGGGAATATAGAAGACCAATTGCCTCAGGATGCTGATGATAGTCGCCGGTTTGGCATCTTCGATAGAAGGAAACCAGACCATAGCCATAAAAACAAAAGGCAACACGAGTAGGACACTCATGTATATTCTAAAGTCCATCAATTGTTCGGCGGTGAATAGGGTGCCCGGTATCATTAGCGATAGAACGCCTTCAGGATTCAACATCACGAACAACCAGAAAGGTAATAGAATAAGTAGGCCAGTTATTGAAAACAAGCGATAAGACTGAATACTACGGCTGTACTGCCGGGCTCCATAATTCATCCCTGCTACGGGCTGTAAGGCTCGCATCAATCCCCAAAGAGGGGTATTCAATAGGATATAGAAGCGATTGACTGCCGTAAAAAAGGTGATATCTATCGTCGTACCGTATCGGGCAAGGGCATTGAACACAACAATGTTTTGGACAACGACCATCACCATCATGATGAAACCGGGCATACCTAAAGAAATAGTTTCTTTCATAATTGCCTTGTCCAGTTTCAAAGACCAAAAATTAGTTTTAAAGGAGGATTTTCCAGTCGCATAATACCAAGCACCAAGGAGGGTATATATTATCATAGAGATATTGGTAGCCCATGCTGCTCCGGCTACGCCCCATCCCATAGTATCGATGAAAATAGGTTTTAAAGCCACGTCTACAAGGAGACCTACGGCAATCATCCAGGCTGCAGTCTTCATTCGGCCTTCCGCGCGTATAATCATGTTCATCGCCAGGCCGTAAATCCAAAAGAAGCTTCCTAAAATGGTAGCCTGGAAATAACTGGTTCCTAGAGTCAATATTTCACCTCGTCCACCCATCATATACACCAGTTCCTCCGCAAAAAAATAGCAGGGGATGGTGACGAGTATGGAGAATAGGATGGTGAGATAGTTTACCGTACCGAAGGAATTTCTCAGTTTGTCCTGATTGTCGGCTCCGATCCATATGCTAATCGCAGCTCCCATACCTGTACCAATCAGTGTGCCTAAGCCCTGGGCAAACTGCGCTAAGGGGTAGGCTACTCCTACAGCAGCCAGTGCGGTATTACTGATGAGATGACCTACAAAAATGCCATCTAGAAAATTATTCAGGCCATACAGAACCATCGCTACGATAGCGGGCCAGGATAATTGCCACATGACTGTAGGCAAAGGTTTGTTGAGTATAATTGTTCGTTGTTGTTCCATCGTTATTTCCTGGGGTCGAGAATTTCTTCTATTGTAAGCACACTGTCTTTAAAGTGTACCTGTTGTAGTCCTTTTTTATCATCAACCAGCTCCAAATCCGTCGGGTGGTCGATCAGTAGTTTTAGAAAATCCGTGTCTAGATTTTGGTTGCCTACGGTCAGTTTTGCTATCCCAGTAATACCATTAGGATGGTTTATCGCTGATGGTCTTGGGTTGGGCATATAGGGTGACATGAGGAATGGAAAATAGACTTCATGAGGAATCAAAAGATGCCAGCGTAGCGTTCGTGCAATGACATCCTTTCGCTTCGCTTTATGCATCTTAAACGGTCTATTGAACTGACGGAATAGTGTCTTCTGTGTATCGATCCCCGCAGTAGTTGACTCTAAAGACCATTCACACCAGCCATACCCAGCCTGCATCCACAGTTGCATACGGTTCCATAGGACCTGATACCCCAGGGCTTTCATCGTCCACCTAACCCAAAATGGTAAGGCAGAACTTTTAAAAATTTCGATAAAACACCCCTGTTCGAACCAGATTAGCGCATTGTAGGCTTTTTTAGGTGTTGTACCGTATTCCACTATAAATCCCGAATTCCTAAGTTTTTCTACGGCTTGATGAAGGTCCGGCACACGGTACAGCACATGACTGATTCTACAGTTGCTCTGTTTAGTCATTTTGCTTCTCCATTTGTCTGTCGTCTGTGGATTTGTCCTCGGCGACGCCAGATTTCCAATAGGAGTAGGCATAGAGTTCCTCGCGCTTCCATTCTTTTTCTTTCCGCAGATATTGACGGACTTCTTTTACGGTAGCGAATTCTGCCGCTACATAGCCTGATCGCGATGTCGTAGGTAATGATTGTTGTTTTACCACGTTGGCCAGTGAACTGCCATGTTGTGGATGACTGTTGTGCAACCAAATAAATTCGATGTCAGCCTCTGTTTTTAAATGCTGCTCGTCTTCTGGCCCATGTACCTCAATAATACAAATCCCTCGCGCATCGGCAGACAAATCTTCCAATATAGCCGCGATAACGGGAATACCGGTAGAGTCGGCTACTAAGAGGTAATTATCAGCCTTCACGTAGAGGTCCGAGAAACCATCTTTCATTAATACACCCAGATTGTCGCCCTCTTTGGAGTTAATAGCCCAAGCTGAGGCTGGCCCTTCATCTCCATGCGCCACAAAATCAATCCAAATCTCATTGCGTTCCAAATCCACTCCGCGATGGGTGTACGTTCTTATGCTGGGACGTATATCTTCGGGTTGGGGCTTCCATTTCATCGCATCATAGTCAAACTCTGGAAAGTGTATCTCCGAAATTCCGTTGGGTGGAATCATTATTTTGTTGTTTACACCCACTGTGGTATTGACGAATAGTGGGATTTGATCACCCGTTAGGAAGATTCTGATGTAATGCGGTGTGATGTATTCCTTTCTAGTAACCTGCAAAACAGCTTGAATTGTTTTAAAGTTTGTCTTACTCATACTTCTATTTAGTTATTAAGAACAGTTCTAAATAATATCGTTATATTTGCGAAGGTATCAAATTGAAGTCTTCGTCTGCTAACGCAGGAGGGAGAAAAAAAGCCGTTAAAAGGAATGACTATTGGACTGATGTCGAATAAAGAAATAATAATACGAATGAGATGGGATTAAATTTATACGCTAGCGATATACCTGAGCTTACTTTGTCGAGAGAATATCCTCCTGAACAAATGGGTAGTGAGGAAGAGTACTATGAGCATCTTATTGTATTGGACAATCCTATGGCACGCGGATTCTATAGAGAGATTCACACGAGGGACATGCGCATCAGTTATGGCGATGTCGCTTTGGCACAACGGACCAATATTTTATTTGACAGCGACTATGAGAGTATTGAGATGCATTTTGCGTTGAATGGTGACACGCTGGCTTCGTCGCATAATTTCAAGAAATATGTCAACTTCAAACCCAATCAGCATAATATAATCTACGCCAATAGTTTCAGGGGAAAGATGGAGTGGCAGGGAGACGATTTCCGTATCTTTGAAGTCAACATGGCGCCCTCATTTTTCGAACGCTTCCTACCACAAGATAGCTGTAGTCTTTTTGATGAATTCCGTAAGCAGATACAGAATGGGACTTCTTCGCTTATGGCTGACCATAATCAGCTGATTAACCTCCAGATGTTCGAGATTATAAGTGCTATTGTGGGGTGCCAACGTAAGGGATTATTTAAAAAGATATTCTTGGAAACAAAAGTGATAGAATTACTTCTGTTACAGTTGGAGCAGTTGCATGAACAGCAATATGCGCATAGCTCCATTAGAAAAAGCGATATCGAGAAGATGTATGCCGTTCGGGACTTTATGCTGAATAATCTAAATGCATCACACTCGCTAACGGATTTAGCCCGTCACGTGGGTACAAATGAGTTTACTCTAAAGAAGGGCTTTAAAGAGCTATTCGGGGCGACAGTATTCGGTTATTGGAGTGATGTAAAGATGGAAGAAGCACTTAAAATGCTTCGTAGGAATGAACTGAGCGTAGCCGAAATTTCGAATGCTATAGGATATAAAAATCCGCAACATTTTACCGCTGCATTCAAGCGGAAATACGATGTGCTGCCAAGTCAGTTTAAAAGGGGTTGAGTACCCTTTCTTTGACAAAGCAGGAGGACCTCTTTCCTCTTTATCTCACTTTTCAATCTGATGACACCACTTGAATTTGTATCTTAATGCACGTCTATTCCATCAAAATAGATTTCGGTTATCGCGGTATCATTGTATTTGTCTCCTTTGTAGACTTCCAGTATCTCAAATTTCAAAATCAAGTCGGACCCGTCACTATTGTGTCCAAAGGTGCCTACCTCAAACGCTTGGTCTGTACGACTATCCTCCAGATTTAAGATACCGATTGTTTTTCCGTTGGCGTACAGTTTTAACTTCTTCACGCGATTATTGTTTTTCCAAGCAGCTTCAGACTTCATATAGCCGTTCGAAATAATGATTGTTGTAATTCTTGGACTTCGGTTTTTAAAATAATATTCTAAATACTCTCCAATTCCTGCATCGGCTTTTCCTTCTACCCATGCCGTTTTATAGCTTAGGTCATTAGCACTTTGTGCTTGATAGGAGATGCCATTGTCAGAATGTAGTGATGAAGATGCTTTTACGAGATAGTTTCCACCCCCACAGTACCAACTGCATCCACCATCTATCACGTCCCATACACTTTCTACGACCTCCCCGTATTTGTCCAATAGGATATCTAGCTCAGCCTGTTCCTTGGGAGTCAGATTGCTTTTGAGTAAAAGCTCATTCTGCCGTTCGATTTCTTGCTCTGTTTTGGCGCTCAGATCTATCTTTCTAACCTCCTTAGGAAAATAATTCTTGACGACGCTCTGTCCATGTGCAAAGTGTTGGATAAATAAGCTGATAAGAATAAGGATTGACCTTGTGATGTGCTGCATAATTTTTCTTTTAACTTAATCGGGCTGTCTTTAATCTGATTTCTGTTCCAAAGATTTACCTTTACTCTTAAATTATGCAAATAAAATGCCATGATTCGCCGTTTCTGCTTGTTTTTAAGACAAATAATAAAAGAGAATACTTGGAAAATACGAGGAAGTATCAATGGGAGCTATAATCAGGCTTGAGCTACAGCACAGACGTCGGCAATTGATAATGGAAGACAATTTTCAGAATAGAGGGATTAATTTAAAGATAGGTAGCTCAGGACTATATTTTGAGGGTTCATCCAGCTGTTCCTAAACTCCGTCAGGAAGTAATTATATTTTGGTTGATTATCCGTATTTTGTATAAAAGATTTAAAGATGCCCACAGAATATATCATCGTAGAGGATGAACAGTTTGCTTATAAAGAGATGAAACGGATGATGGCCCGCTTACGTCCGGAATTTGAAATGGTAGCACATACCGAATCCGTTATCGATACGGTCGCTTTTCTCAGACGAGGTACCGTTGATTTAATACTATTGGATATCCGGCTCGCGGATGGAATGTGTTTTGAAATATTCGAACAGTTAAAGATTTCAACACCTGTTATCTTTACTACGGCCTATGACGAGCATGCTATCAAGGCTTTTAAAGTTAACAGTATTGATTATCTATTGAAGCCGATTGAGGAAGACGACCTATTAGTGGCATTGAAGAAATTTGAATCGCTACATCAAGAGAATTATAAACCTGTCGACTATCAGCAATTGGAAAAGATGTTGATGGGACATCAGAAGAAGAACCGTTTTCTGGTTCAGATTGGTGATAATTACCAGCATATCGCTGTCGATGATATCGCTTATTTCTACAGCGAAGATAAAGTCGTATATCTGCAGACTTTCCAAGCGAATAAATATATAATAGATTATAGCCTGACTGAATTGGAATCGAAGATGGATGAACGTCTGTTTTTTCGTGTCTCACGAAATTGCATAGCAAATATCAATGCAATCAAGAAGATTGCTAAATATTTCAATAGCCGCATGAAACTGACACTTGAGCCACCGTGTCCCCAAGAGATTTTGGTGAGCCGTGAACGGGTTCGGGATTTCTTGAATTGGGTTGATGGGATAAATTAAACCTTATGAAGCAGATTGATAGGAAACAAGCCATTGCATTTATTTTCGTCGTATCGACACTGTTGATTTTCTTTTATTATGTCTTCCAGACATTGACCGGCGAAGAGCGTGATTTCCTTCCGTTCTTTTTTATCAATATAATTCCCTGTACACTCATTGCATCTATAGATTTCCTCATTGTCGATGCTATCTATACCTATTTAAAGATACGGAACATCTATCTGCGGGTTACGGTGGATTTACTGGTGGCCTCGCTTTGTTCGGTTGGCGTATTGCTGCTTGGGAATTTTATTCTTCAACTTTTTGCTACTGTTGAGGGGGATGCAGAAGCCCTAAAATCGGCCATATTTATTGTTTTATGGAATAGCATCGTCGTTCTATTGATTGAAATATTGTTTTACAACCGCAGGCAGCTGGAAGCGGAAAGACAGATGGCGGCGATGGAAAGAGAAAAAATCCAATACCATTATGAAGCATTGAAAGCACAGATCAACCCACACTTTCTGTTCAATAGCCTCAATGTGCTGGCCTCACTGGCTTATGAGGACGCTGAAAAAGCGAATATCTTTGCCAAGAAAATGTCCGGTATCTATCGGTACCTGCTTTTGACCAACGAGCGGACAACGGTGACACTAAAGGAAGAATTGGCTTTTCTGGAGTCTTATTTATTTCTGGAACAGGTTCGGTTTGAGAATGCGCTCTTTGTTACTATCCATAACCCTATGGATATCAATAAAAGTTTGATTCCCGTCAGCTTACAGCTACTTGTAGAGAATGCCATAAAACATAACATCACGAGTAGTGGCCAACCGCTCCATATTCAGATTGAGATAAGCGCTAGCGATGTCACTGTGTCAAACAATCTACAGTTGCGGAGTACCGCGGATAGCGGTGGTGTAGGGTTGAAAAACCTACAAAAGCAATACGCGCTACAGGGTAGAGCTATAGAGATTATTCCAACAAGAACACATTTTGCGGTAATAATTCCTTTTATCGAATAAATTTAAGTGCCATCAAAATGAGCTTCGTCCACTACATTCTGAAGTTCGTCCGAAATGCCTTTGCCACAAGGGCTTTGCACTGCACCTTTGCTTAAAAATATATTCATCTAAAATTTATTATGACAATGAAAAATCAAGTTTTTTTCGCAACAGTAGTGTTCATCGGCTTACTAGGAGGTTCTATCGCAACAATGGCCCAAGAGACAGGACTTTCGGGAGGAATCAAAGCGGGACCTAATGCAACATTCTTTATGTTGGGGACAGACAGCCCGTATACCAAAGGTGTATCAAAGATAGGGTTCTCAGCAGGTGCATTCCTAAAGTATGATTTCGTAAGCTGGTTTGCTGTTCAAGGAGACTTTATCCTACAAAGTAGAAATGCTGAACTCCAAAAAGGTAATAGCGGGGAGGAATTGAAATACAAATCCTACACAGCAGAATTGCCCCTATATGGTGTCTTTCAGACTCAGGTGGGAACTGGTAAGATGTTTGTCGGTATTGGCCCTTACATCGGCTATGGTATCAGTTCGAAAATAGGAGGTAGCGATATGTATAAAAAAGATGGAGTAGACGGATTAGAAACCACACGCCTGAATTATGGTGCTGCGGCGACGTTGGGTTATGATTTGGGAGGATTCCAAATCAATGCTTCCTACACCTCTCAGTACGGTATTGGTGTGATCAGTAATCGTTCGACGATGCGTCATCAAACTGTCGGTGTAGGGGTGGGGTATTCTTTCTAAGAGGAAACTTTCCGATTTCCTCTTTGCAGGGACTTTTTATAACATAAGAGAGTCGACCCGATTATAGAAGTCGACTCTCTTTTTTGAAAGGAATTATCCGACTAATTCTGGCGTTCGTTGGATAGTCAACGTACCTTCCACTGGTATAGGTTTAGACACAATATCAAGGACAGGACATATTGCATCAACTTGTTGGGCCAGTCGTTCCAACTTTTCTGCGGATTCATTCGATGTAACGATGGTCTCGAAGACTATCTTTTGAAAACCGGGCCGGATGTTGCTGTCTAAACCCAGGAACCCCCGTAAATCTAGGTCTCCTTTTGTTTTAACAGTGACACTGTCCAGTTGTATTCCTTTTAGAGAAGCCAGGGCTCTGTACACGATAGCCTGACAGGCTCCTAAAGAGGCTAGTACATATTCTACCGGATTAGGCGCATCGTCCTTACCACCCAATAGTTCAGGTTCATCGAACTTAAATTCAAATTGTCTTACAGTACTGTTTACCTGCACGCCTTCCTGTAGTACAGAAGTTGCTTCAAAGCTTACCTGAGCTTTAGTTGGCTCATTCTTTAATTCCTGAATAAGGTTTCCTAATGATTGTTTAACGAATTCTGACATAAAAATAAAATATAATTAAAATGGAAAAATGTTTCAAATACGGATTCATCTTGTGCATAGACAAGAACCCCTCTATCGCTCGTAGAGGGAGTAATTTTGTGAAAATGAAATGCTAATAGGTCTGCATACAGGTACTCCAACGATAGGATATACCGTTAGGACTTGCTATGCAATCTACTATTTCGTAGAATGGAATGAGTGTGATTTTCATGCTGTCTTTTATTTATATTTTCCCCTTCATTGGGGACAGGAATTAGCACCGTTCAATCTCTTGATGGTTGCCAGCGGGTCATAGAGCCTGTCTCTCGCCACTTCTTTATAAATCAAGACTCTTTTTAGGGAGGTCTTTGTATTATTAGAATACAAGTATAATCATTTTTTTTATAAATGTATGGGGCTTGGTGCCATACGCAGGAAAAAGTTATACGATTTTAGCTTGTTTTTTTATGATATTCTTTTTTTTAAGTGCTCAAATCGGTTTCTTCCCAAGGTGTTCCATCAGAAAGCATCCATGTCAATGCATGTCTGCGTTCGTGGATGACACCACCGTTTGCAATCGGGTGAAAGCCATTTGGTACCGTGTCGCTACCCAGTTGGGCGCTACGGACTGCATTGTGAAGACAATAGAACAGATCTTCCTTCTTGCTAACATCTTCTGCAACTATGGTCGTTGGGTTTTGGGAGAGCCACTCTTTTACACTTCCTTCAAGAGGACAGGTGTAGTTGGCGATTATATCCTGCATCCGCTCGGCAGTCATCATCTCGCCGTGTATGTCTGGTTCTTCATACCCAAAATACCAAGCCAAAGGCCAGGCATTTTCGAACTTCCAACCGATTGTATTTCTCGCTTCTTCATCGTCTCTAGACAAGCTTAGAATTGCTTTCTCTTCGTCTGACATCAAGTCTTGTAACCGGTTTGCCTCGACAAAGGTCAATATTTCTTCGCTAGAGAGATGCTCTTCTGGAACCATTAACCAAAGAACTAATGCCTTTATTGCATTCAACCTGCTCGCAATTTCAATAGCGGGGCGTAACTGTTTATCAAACTGAGCGGGTAGCCAGTTGGCTGGCCGAAAGCCGGCTTGACGACAGATAGACAAGGTCTCCCGTCTTGAATCTGTCATCCAGGATATTTCGTCATCAGAGGCTATATGCTGTTCTTTGTTCTCGGCTTGCTCTTCTTTATTCTCTTTGGAGCCGAATATTTTCTTAAAAAAGCTCATGATCTTCTCTACTATTTTGTTATTCTTCTAAATTAATTCAAAGCCCAAATTCATATTCTTGGCGTGGGCAAGCGTGTAGGCATCTGTACCAAAAGTCTTGTAAGCGATACGCGCTTGGGTATAATCTAAGCGGGATGTACGCAGACAGGATTTTATTCCACTTATTCCCTTGTCCAACTGTATCACCTCGCAAAAGATATTAAGCTTGCCTGCACCAAGGTCAAAACCGTTAACTGCTCCCAAGCCGTACCAGCCTAAATGATTGTTTACGTAATCCTGCACCTTATCTTTGAGCCACAGATCACGCTTGTTGCCAAACTGACTCTTGAGTTGATATTGGACGACTACGGTGAAATAGTTTTCTTCCTTAGGTAATACAAACCCCAAAGCCTCAGCTTCCTGTGCTACAATGATATAAAGTTGCTGTAGCTCATTTTTCTCAAGAATTTGATGTATGGTATGTTGCCCTTGATAGCCGACTTTACCTTTGTGTACGGTGGCTTTTTTTTCTGTTTCATCATACCATATTTCAAGATATTGCGTAGCAAGACCTTTGTCAAACTTATAGTATTTTAGGTGTTCTGTCATTGCCTAATAGAGTTGTCTCTTTGTAACTCACTATTTCTTTTCCGCGGAGGATAATGTTATTACGCTCTTTTATGTTCTCTTCTGTCTTTGTAAGCAGTTTTATTACACCTATTTGAATATCATCTAGCTTATCAACAATTACGGATAGAAGCATGTTTTCGTCCACAAAATAGCTGTCGGGTTCAAATTTTATAATATCTCCATCAAGCATAAATAAAACAGGCGTTTCTTTAAACTCGGTATACTTAGCTTTTATATCAGCTAGTGAAGTAAGTTTAGGACGATAATCACTTTTAGCCTTGACATAAACTTGAACAGTATAGTTTTTTGTTCCAATCAGGGTATCTTGTTCTACAACACGGATAGCCTCCATAAGGTCTCGAGTTAGGGAATATCGAGGGCCAACAAACTTTCCATTAAGAAAAAAAGCTACTTGATTTGCTGGCGTGATGTTATTCAGCTTTATGACACGAAATGCCGTGTCTCTCCGCTGATGCACCTTAACGGAAGTCGATGAACCATGCTTTTGACTTTTTGTAGTTTGTGCAAATGATGGTGCCGTGACGAATACGACTAAAAAGATAATAAGTGTTTTCATATATACGCTCTTTATTTAAATAATTACCATACTCTTACCCCATTGTTCTTCCTCGTTGGTATAACTAATATACGTTTTTTATTGAAGGTTTAGCGTTTCGAAGTAATGTACAGCATCCAGATGGCTATGGTATTATAGATCCATAGAGCCATTTGTTAAGTTGCCTTTTTATATCGATTCCATGCTTTTCTGACAGTATGAAGTAGCAATCTACAATAGCTTCTCTATCTTCCGTGTCGAGTTCTGCATTTTCCATTTGTTGGAGACTAGCCAACAGTTGTAGCTTTACTTTTGCGGTATCCGTGTTGGTCTCACAGAATCTGATATCCTTTGTAATAGTTTCTGTGTAATGTCTGTATTCTAAGGAGCTTATCATCTCTTCCGATAATAATAGCTTAAAACGTCCTATCATATCTGCCTTTAATTTGATGTAGGTTGGGAGAGGTAACGGCTTACTGGAGGAGCGCTGTTCATCTTCTCCAGCTTGTGCAATAGACGCTTCTGCCATCCCATTCATCTTTTGGTAATGGGCAAACCAATCATTCATAACCTGGTTCAATGTTGACTGTATGGCATAATCCTCTGGGCTAATGGGACCGGGAAGATTACGCATGCTAATCTGTTTTGTAATGGCATTGTAGGTTGTAGATAGCTGTAGGAAGATAGCCGGAGTTATACGGAGATGGCCAAGCTGTTCTGTGGTTTTGGAAAACATGTCTTTCAGCTCCGGCAGACCCATACTCTGATGGGCCAGATAATAGTCAAAGTCCGCATTAAGCTGCTCTCTTAGCTGAACAGACTCACCCGACGTTAAGACCTGCTGTTCTTCGAGTTTTTGCAGTCTGTCATTTAACTGCCCTCGATTCAACTGTATTAGTTCTTCTGTTTGGCTTTTGGTCTGTTTCTTCATCTGTGTACAGGAATGGAAAGGAAGTGCTAGAGTCACCAAGGAGAAAACTAACATCTTTTTTAGATATCGTAGTTCTAATCCCATAATTCCCATTCTCCATTCTGAAAATCATACTTCGCATATTCTCCAGTATCGGTAAATTCGGAAGCGACCATGCCTACTTCAAAAATAGAGTCTTTGTTCCAGGCAGCTGTGAAATAAAGAGCATACATTGTCAATAGGGCTTGACCAAAATCCTCGTCCTTGTGATTGAAACGTAATCCTGTATCGGTTTCTTCTGCTAGTATATAGTCGTAACTTAAGAGCCGTTGCTTGAGATTAAGGTGTTGCTGTTCTGTAAATGGAAGCAGATTATCGGTGCCATCAAAGAAATTTTCATGAGTAGAGATTTCTTCTTTTTCTTTTGTCTCTATTCTAAATAAGGCGATATCATAACTCATATATGCTCTGATTATTGTTAATGTATTTTGAAATAGCTAACCAAACTTACGTCAATTCGTACCATAGGACAAGACTTATCTTAGATTCGAAGGACGGTATTTACAATTCGTCTTTTAGCCTGACGCAACCTTAGCAGCATCGAGTTGGATTAGGTTATTTATTTGTTTTTATTATATTAGTATCAGTTTTTAATCTTTAGTAGTGTTTGATATGAAATATGTTTTGCTTGTTGTCACCATTATGTGTATGTTATCAGCTGATATTTATGGTCAACAGTCGACTGTTTCCAATAGAGATGTCATAGAAGCGCAAATGCAACTGTACGAGCACAAGATAGATGCAAAGATTAGGGAGTTGGATCTGAAAGAAGATAATCTTGAGCTGAGCAAACAAAACGTGGCGGATATCATCAGTTTTCACAAAGAAGGAATAGAGGAGTTCCACCGTACATTAAACTACCTATTGGTCCTGATGGGGATTATTGTGTCTGTAGTGATTGCAGCAGCGGGATACTACATAGAGCGTTTGAATAAGAGAAAATCCCTGGAACTAAAGAAAGACATCGACGCCTTACGCCAATCTATGGAAGAAAGTCTCGAGAAGATAAAGAAAGAATCGGACAGAGAACTGGACTTGATCCGTGCCGAAGCTAAACGGCAGATGGAACATTTCAAAAGAGGTTCTGTCTAAGCGGGCAGAACTACCTGATATACCAACCTTATTCCCCTTAATCTTTATCCATTGAGCCGGTACAGAACCATTATGTGGGATCAATCCTCTTGCCATAAGGCTGTCACAGATGCATTATATCTTTGTAGGGAAACAAAAAGTAAAATAATAGCGGCTATGTATTTGTAGAAGCTTATCTTTTGCTAATATCTTAATCTAGATAAAGGATACAAAATGTTGACTATAGAGGAGTTACAGTCTATTACACTAGAAAGACAAGGATTATGTTCTAATTCGCCATTTGGAAACGGAAAAGATGCCGTATGCCAGGCGCTGGAACGGCTCGGCTATCTGCAAATAGACACCTTATCAGTTGTCGAAAGAGCGCATCATCATACGCTTTGGACACGGATTCCTGATTATGAAGCCAATTATTTGGACGAGCTAGTACAAGAACGTCAGATTTTCGAGTACTGGTTTCATGCCGCATCCTATCTTCCGGTACGGGACTTTCGTTTTGCGCGACCGCAGATGTTAGCGGTTAGGGATAATGAGTCTCACTATTATAAGGCAGATTCTATGATAATGCAATACATCCTAGATACAATCCGCGCAGAAGGACCAAAAAGAGCCCGTGACTTTGAAAATCAAGCCAAGAAAACAGGAAGTTGGTGGGATTGGAAACCAACAAAGATAGCTTTAGAACGTCTTTTTTTACAGGGCGACTTGATGATTGCGGGACGCGAAGGTATGCAGAAAACCTACGATCTTCCCGAACGGGTTTTGCCTGCGGCTATAGATCTAACAGTACCTAGTCCCAGAGAGTATGCAAATTATTTGGTGAAAACCTATCTGAATGCTTATGGATGGACTACGCTTAAGCAGATTACGCATCTCAAGATAGGAGAAGCGATCAGGAAAGATGTAAAGGAAGTATTATCCGTTATGCAGGAAGAGGAGATGGTCGAAGCAATCCATATCAAGGGTTATCCCACAGTATTTGTACAGCGTGATTTATTGGAAGCAAAAGTAAGAGGGAACAGTCCAAAGGTCAGACTATTGTCGCCATTCGACAACGCAATTATACACCGCGACCGGGTAAAGCAATTCTTTGATTTTGATTATCGTATTGAATGCTATACCCCAAAGGAGAAGCGGCAGTATGGCTATTTTTGTTTGCCAATCTTATTGGGCAATACATTTATAGGTCGTGTTGATTGTAAAGCACACCGGAAGTTGCAGCAATTCGAAATAATACATCTGCATCTGGAAAATCAATTGATTGATTTTGAGTTGTGGGCAAAGCCATTTGCAGAACGTATAAAGCAATTCATCCTTTTTAATAGATGCACTTCTTTGAAACTAACACAGGTTAGTCCTCGAAACAAGGCATCGGCAGTAAGGAAATTGCTGGAGAACCTGTTTTGATCGAAGACAGAATCTTACGATTAGTGCTACCCAGAACTTGTCTTAAGGGATAAAACGGCCTCTACAGGAGGAACAACACTAAGACGGTTTCTATATTTCTTTAAGCTAACTCCTTGATGTCTCTTGAAAAACTTATTGATATGGCTTTCGTCTGCAAATCCAAATTCATCCGCTATTTCGTGAATCCTTCTATCGCTGAAACGTAGTCGGTATTCAATCAGTCTGATTTTATAAGATGATATGTATTGCTGTATTGATTCATTGCTCTGTCTGCGAAAATAACTGCCTAGATAAGTTGGTGACAACCCGAATTTTTCGGCTATAGTAGCAATTTTTAAAAGATTGGGCTGACGGATATGCTCTTGAATATAGTCTAATATCTGTAACATACGGATATCTGCCTGCGGGTTGATTCCTTTAGGTTTGATGATTGCTATGTTTTTGGCCGCTATAACAAGGATGGCGTTAACTAAATGACGGACTAGGTCCTCCCTATATATCGGTTCATACGCAGTAGCCTGATGTAGATTTTGCATCAACGCATTAACCATATGCTCATCTTCGGTATTAACAATCACAGACCCCGATAGGTGTGAGGCATGATATAATAAACATTCTATATGGTCCATGCTATTCCACTGGTATTCGCGTATGTATCGCTCACTGAAGCGTATAACCATAAATTCGCAGATTCCTTTCAAATCAAAATCATGACAGTCTTTTGGGGTAATAAGAAATAAGTCTCCCACAGAAAAGGCAACCCGGTTATCATTGATTGCGTAATACCCTCTTCCAGACAATACATACACGAGCTCAAAAAAATTATATTGGCGGTCACGTAAAGGACAGGTAGCTACCTTTTCATAATAAACTTCCAGTGTTCTATGTGTATTCTCTCTTGGCATAGTGGCAAAGTTACCTAAACATGCTTGAAATGTACCTGTTTTACTGTTCTTTTTCGGTCTAGTTTTGCAAGACAAAAATTTAGATCAATAGAAATAATTATGCAACACGCGCTAAACGGTATCGATAATGAACTTTTGGATGCTATTTCGAATAGTCCTTTTAGCTATATTGATTATGAAGGACTACTGATTAGTGCCCCCCATAGAATCAGGGAAGAGGAGAACCATGTCCAATTAAAAGAGGAGCCTCTTGCTGTGCCTGATGAACTCGAAGTCAGGAATATTTCAATCCCTTCTAGCGACAAGAATAGAAATATCGGACTGCGGATTTATAGACCCAAAGGACAGCACAATTTGCCCGTGTATGTATTTTTTCATGGCGGTGCTTTTATATATGGCACAGCAGCGCAGTACGACTTTATGTGCTTCAAGTTAGCGATAGAGGTTGGCATGCTGATCGTATCGGTAGACTATCGACTGGCTCCCGAACACCCGTTTCCTGCCGGCATGTTAGATGGTTATGATGTGCTGCTATGGCTGTCTCAATATGCTGATCAAATCGGTGGCAACAAAAATAACATGATGATTGGAGGGAGTAGCGCAGGTGCTTGTATTGCCGCATCTGTTACACTCTGGGCGAGGGATAGGAGTGAAGTCCAGATAAAACATCAATACCTGTTATATCCACCCATGAGCCACCTCTTAAACACGAATTCCATGCAGGTACTAGCGGAGGCACCCATGCAGACGCAAGCTGCGGCAGCATGGATGTGGAGACATTACCTTGGGGATAAAATCACTATCCCACCGCCGTATGCCGTGCCTTTGCTAGCCGATACCCTGGACAACTTGCCGGACTGTACTATGGTGGTCTGCGAATTTGACCCATTGAAAGATGAGGCTATTTTGTACGCAGAGAGATTAAAGAAACACAACGTTTTGGTCAACCTATTGGAAGTCCGTGGTGCGGTACATGCCTTTGATTTTTTTAACTGTCGTTTATCCGACACTTTTTACAAACAACAAGTACAGTTATTCAAAAATATTTTAAGTCAATGAAAAGAATAGTGGTTATAAATGGGCATCCCAATCAAGAGAGTTTTAACAGTGTTCTTGCAGAAACCTATATCGAGGCCGCACAGAAGACTGGAGCCGAAGTAAGATACATTCCAATCGGACAGTTGGATTTTGATCCCAATCTACGTTTCGGTTATCAGCGACGAATGGAACTTGAACCGGATTTACGCCAGGCGCTGGAAGACATAAATTGGAGCGAACATCAGGTATGGATTCATCCGATTTGGTGGTTAGGTATGCCGGCTATTATGAAGGGATTTTTTGACCGTGCTTTTCTTCCAGGTATTATGTTTAAGCGAAGTAAGGAAGGCCAAAGCACAGGATTATTACTTGGTAAGACGGGACGGATTATCGCTACAGCGGGAGATATGTCTTTCGAGATTTATAGCGATATCTACAGCAGTAGCGGACTGGTTCAGTTGCAACAGGGCATTTTAGAATACTGTGGAGTAGCGTCCATTCAGCATACATTTATTGGCCCCCTGCAGGAGCTAGATGATGAAGACAGAAAGAAGTACCTAAAAAGCATAAGCGATATGGCTTTGGAAGATGGGATGTAGAAAGGAGATTATTATCCGCCTTCATCTCCATACTCTTCGAGTAGCTCCTGGAAAGCCTTCATCGCTTTCTTTTGATAGGTATCCTGCATCCGAATAAGCATAGCAGTACGCTTTTGCTTTATATCTGCAATTGGTATAGTGACCAAATCTTTGTCGAGAACCGAGGTCTGCACCAGTATACTATGCCAATTCCCACTTTTTACTAATTCAAGTGCGGTCGGAATATCATTTATCTCCATATGAAATGTCGGTTTTAACCCCTGTTTTTCGAAAGCCTGGCTAATGACATGGTCAGTACTGAAGCCCTTAGTTGCCACAAGTAGTGGAAGCTTCTCCATTTCTTTCAGTGTAATACTCTTCCGCCCGGAATAGGGAGAGTGTACACTGCTGACCATGGCTAGCGGCGAATCAAAAAGTGAATGGTAGATATAGTTTGGATTGTCTAGCGATTCATTAAATACCAGCACCATATCCATTTCCATATTCTCTAAGTCTTTTACTAGCCGGTGTGAAGCACCAAAAACAGCTTCAATCCGAATACGGGGATACCGTAATGCAAATTCTAGAACTGCCTTGCTGAATAACCGTTGTAATCCTAAGGTGACTCCAATAGTCAAGGTACCCGTCTGTAGGTTATTCAGATCGGATAGCATGGATTTTCCTTCCTCCGACTTCTTGATACTTTGTTGGGCATACTGTGCGAATAGCGCTCCAGCCTCTGTCAGTGTAACTCTTTTGCCTACCCGATTAAATAATAAGGTATCCAGCTCGATTTCAAGCTGTTTAATCTGTTGCGAAAGTGTGCTTTGTGTTATGTACAGCTCCTTGGCCGCCTCCGTAAAATTATTGAGTTCTTTGGCCTTTAGAAAATATTTGAGTTGTCTGAGCTCCATTCTATAATCGGTTTTAACGATTGATAATATCGAAAAATATCGTTTTGTTGATATGAAAATACATAAGAGTTTTGTAAAAGTCAAAAAACAGATATAAGAAAGAATGAAGACGATATCACTTACGCAATGGTTTAGCTGTTTATTATTTGCCGTTGGACAAATATTACTTTGGGGCGGTTCCTATTTTTTATTGTCCGTTCTCTCGGTTTCTATCCGAGCCGAAACGGGTTGGACCTATCAGTTTATCTATGGTGCATTGTCATTGGCTGTTGTGGTGTCTGGTCTGATTTTGCCAAAAATTGGACGGATTATTCAGCGAGGAGCCACAGGAGAGGGGTGCTTGCTTTTTGCAGGCTGGATTATGGCAGTGGGTTTGTTATTACTGTCCTATTCCAATCATTATGTCACTTTTCTGTTTGCTTGGTTTATCATCGGTATCGGCATGGGAATGGGCTTGTACGATACTTTATTTGCGACCATGGCACAGCGTTATGGCAAGCTAACGGCCAGGGCGATTGTTGTAGTGACACTATTGTCTTCCCTGGCGCCATCGATATCCTGGTATGTGTTATCTGAGCTACTGACGGTATTTGATTGGCGGGAGACCTGCCAACTCTACGCGGTACTTTTAGTCCTTTTCATTACACCTATACATGCGCTGGCATTTCGACTGGCAGGAGATCGGAAGTCTATAGCGCTCCAACCGGAGGCGCGTATTTCTGAAAAGGATCAAGCGCATAAACCCAAACTGTTTTATATCCTAAGTGCACATTTTATCTTAGGTGCCGCATTAAGCACCTTGGTCGCTGTATTCCTGATAGAAATATTGTCAAACCAAGGACTAGCTATGGCCTCCGTGATCACCGTTACAGCGTTTTTGGGCCCCAGTCAGTCAGGTGCGCGTCTTTTGGAATTGCTCAGTCCTAAGACATCTCCGTTACGCTTATCTATGCTATCATCTTTACTTTTGATGGCAGCAGTGGTATTGCTTTTATCTGGTATTCCATTTGCGGTTCCCGCGGTTATATTATTAGGTTTAGGGAACGGACAGCGCTCTATTTTAAGGGGCACCCTACCTTTCGCTATTTTTGGTTCGGAGCAGTATGCCATCTGGATTGGAAAACTTGGGCGATGGCCGTTGGTGATTCAGGGATTGACCCCCATTTTAGGAGGATTCGTGATGCAGTACTTTGGTGTATACGCTTTGTTGTATCTAGGCTTACTGTTGGCCATGGCAAATGTTATAATGGTACTGCTCTTAAGAAAGAATGTCGTATCCTTAGCAAATGCCATCAATTAGCTACTTTCTTTGGCAGGCAGTGAGGGGCGTCTTTAGGTATTCCCTCGCTTTTTATAAATTAGTTATACCTGTTATAATAATGTTATCCCAATTATAACCTAAGAAATTATTATGGTAATGATTTATTTCTATATGCACATTCATTCCTTCTGAGTGAACATTTTCCAAAAGTAAAAACGACTACCTTTGTCACTGTTGACAAGATTTAGAAAAGCATTCTGGCAAGACAGGTATTTACTATAATTAGGTATTGCTACTGATCTAGGATAGACTACTAGCGTGCCATATACGTCTTGTAAGTCTAAGGACTTGAAAACAATAGTCGTAATTTTTAATAATTTTAGCAAAAGAATAAGAAATGAAAAAACTAATACTGTACATATCCTGTCCATTAATTGCAACTAGGTTATTCTCCGGATTGTAAATCCATTCTGTTATATACCAGAATTCATTGTCGCAGTCTTCATCAGATTCTTCGTCAATTCGACATTCACTCACAAATTTATATTCTTCGCTTTTTGTAATGTTATAGATAGAAAACTCCATGAGATCGTTGCCCGCGATAAAGTACTCACTGCTATTGGAGGGTAGGATATATTGATAAAATAATTTTCCAAAAGCAAATCTAGTGGTGAATAATTCATTACCGGTTTTATCCAACAGCTTTATCCTTTGACAGCTTATTGATTTACCATAATTATGTGTAATATCATAAGAATGGTTATAGTTTTCGATAACCACTTTGACATTGTCCGTCAAAGCATGATTCTCTTGTCCCATATAATAGGCCTTTTCAAAAATATAATTGTATTGCTCCAAATATTCTTTGTATGCAATACTGTTGGCATAATTTTTCATTCTACAAGCTTTTTCCGACACTAAATATATTCAACAATGCGTATAAACCCATTCATAAATGTGATTCAGCATCTTCATCTTTATGCTTTCACAAACTAATTTAATAATTTTAGACAGTTTTAAACACAGGATATTTTATCATAACACGTACATGTCACAAATACCTTTTTTACTAAGCAACGAACAGCGCAAATATTTAGGCATTACGGCTGTTGAGGAATCTTGGGAGCTTGTTTCATTTTCGGATTGCTATTTATACTATGATAAAGATACGATTGTAAAGCAGATCACGGTTACAGAGGATTCTTATTATGAACGCGATCTATCGGAAAAAACTGCTGAGGGTAGAACTATACTTTTACCTAAAACTACTAAGGGTAAACCTAAAAAGTTAAACTATTCCGCTATGGCGTCATTTAAAGGTATAGGGGTGTACTTTAGTTTTAGTTCGACCTATCTCTCGATTTCCAATTATACCACTCAAACTACTTTTTTTGAGCAACGTTTCGAAGATGGGGACCTCAATCTTTTAAAGGAATGGTTAGACAATTGGGTAAAAGAGAGCTCAGCGACCGATCTACAGGAAATTACCGATTTCAAAAATGCACCACGATTGAATTGTAAGTATAAAGAAGGCGATTTTTTCAGCTTCAGAATTGGCCGTAGAGAATGGGGATTCGGAAGGATCTTATTAGATGTTTCCAAATTGCTAAAAGAAAAAGGCCGGAGAGAAGCAAAGAACTATGGCTTAACCAATATGATGGGCAAACCTTTGATTGTAAAGGTGTATCATAAAATAAGCGAAACCCCTGTGGTAGATCTAGAGGAGCTAAGCAAAGAAAAAGCACTACCGTCCCAAGCCATTATGGACAATCATTTTTTCTATGGACAGAATCCCATAATCGGGCACCGGTCACTTGATATCGAAGAATTGGACATGCTTATATCGTATGGGCAGAGCATAAATTCTGAGGATAAAGATTGCGTTTATTTACAATACGGACTTATATTTAAAGAAGCGACCATTGGTCAATATAATAAATATCTATCTATCGGAGGTGAAGGCGATTCGGAGAATCCCTATACAAACGATAGCATTGGGTTTGGTTTAGAACTGGATTATCTGCAAGCTTGTACCAGAGATCATAGTAATAATCCCTATTGGCTAGATACTGAAAATTATGCGAGTAAATACGATTTACGTAATCCCCTGAATAAATTGATAAAAGAAGAAGTTTTTAAGGTGTTTGGTTTAGATCCGGATGTATCCTACGCCGAAAATCTAGCACTAGCACAGAAAAACTAAAAATCTCCTATTCGAAATAAGAGAGGTTGCTAAGATTTTACTATATAGTAGAGAGCGTAATTTGCTCTCTACTATATAGGATTGTTTACAAGGGTTTTACAGGAATACAGATCTCCACTATAAATTTCTTCTCCGGATGTTGATTACTATCATTATGATAGATTTCATAAGGACTCGCTTCCCTCGGTTGATAGCCACTTTCAGAAAGCCAAGCGTACATCGTATTCCAGGCTTTCTCAAAATCCTTTATTGCGATTTCAAAATAACCTACAGCATACTTACCTTCCTGTGTCTGTGATTTTCGGATTTCACCTGTTACTTCTACCTCTCTATCCACTACGAGGCAGGCATCGTTGCGCATTTTTTCCACCTCCGTTATAGAGGGATCATCATGGTAGATTGATACTGCTTTTGTATTTGCATTTAGCAAACCTCTTGGCGCAGCCCATTTAAAGAGTTCTTCGAAGGCCTGTCCGATCTGATTAAAAGCTCCCGTGCGGCGATAGCAGATCAGCTTTAGTGCTGGCATCTGTCTGATTTCAATTTTAGTGTCCATAAATATTAATTGTTTTAATTCGACACGACAAAATTGGGCATCTATCTGTTGGTTATTTTTGCCGATCTTGCTCACCGCATTACCATTCTTGCTATATCGTATACCTTCTTTGCTGAACATTCCTTTTTCTTCTTGTCTGTACTCTTTGGCACTCCTGTTAAAATGCTTTCTGAAGGTTCTACTAAAGGACGATAGATTTTCAAAACCGCAGTCTAATGCTATATGGGCAATAGATCGTTCTGTTTCGCTATGGAGCAGTCGTCCTACTTTTTCCAGTCGGATCCTCGAGACGTAGGCGTTGGGTGTTTCTCCCGTCATCAGCGTGAATATCCGGTGAAAGTGAAAAGGGGAAAACGAAGCAATATCAGCCATTTTTGATAGATCAATAGTTTGATCGAGATGCTGGTCGATGTATTCCATCACCCGAATAATACGGTTTGCGTATTCCTTTCTGCTTAAGTCTTTTGAGTCCATTGGAGCAAAGATAGTCAACTTGATTTGGCTGTTCTTTGCAAATCTTGCTCACTTGACGTTGCAATAAGAGAGGATAGCTTTATATTTGTTTATGGAAGATTTAGATAAGGAATGGTTTGATTTCACTATTCGGTTTGTCGACAAATTAAACGAGAGCAACGAGGATTGGGAAGCCCTTACACAAGAGGAGCAGGAGTTGGCCGCGCTTTGGCGGTTGGAAGCAGATATGTATAATGGTGGCTTTTTGCAGTTTTTCTGCAATTGGGGACCTGTTTGTTTGGAACATGCTTTACGGACATTAACAAAGTTGGGAGCAGAAGAGTGTTTAGGTATCCTTCAGCAACAGTACGCTATCATTACGCGGTTAGAGAATAACAAAGACATGAAAGAGCTCTGGGATATTCCCAAATTTCTAACCGAAGATGAATTGCATGAAATCAGCGATGTCCTTGACCTAAACTATTGGGATAATCAGGATGATATCATGACCAAGACCTTGCACACCTATGCAGCGCTTTATGAAGAGTCAAAAGCCAACGGACAGGCTTAACTGTTGCATGTTTCAAGTACTCCTAAGAGGTTAAAAATATTGTTTTCAGATAGGCATAATATGCGTCTGGGGTTGCAGTTTATCCTTGGTTAAATATAACCCTTGCATTCACAAGGGGTATATTATCAAGCTAAGTCGTACTTGTATTTTTATTTTTTCGCAGGAGTCCCGATATCAATACAATGGAATAAGCAAACATTAGCCAGGCGCCAAAGGTTTTACTGTACATTTCGGGCATATTGGGAAATACCTTTTCAAAAAACTGTATACACAGGGTATCCATTAGCATTCCCGGTAACACCATAATAGCCGCAGATTTTATGCTTTCGAGATTGTCCAACTTGAGTTTACTAAAAAGAAAAGTAGAAATAAAGCCCAGTGCCGGAATGAGCAAGATATATAGACCTACGATTACCGATACGTTTTCTACGATAAAAAAATGCTGTCCTGCGACTCTAAATGCTATTGTTGCTAATAGCCATATCATAAAGCCTACGATAAAGCTAACAAGCAGATAGTTGTCTTTCCTTCTTTTCATTGTTAATCAATTGTTTTTTTAATAACGTACATTCGACTAGCTCTCCCAGGCAATATTTTTTTCGCCATCAGTATCGATAGATATCGCTAAAATCTGATCTGATATTTCTTTATTTAGCACATAAACTGCCACAATGGAGTTGTCGTGAAAAGCAATATTATTTAGTTTTAGCGCACTCAATAATTTTTCAATCTTTTCAGTCTGTGTGTTACTTTCTCCAATAATTTCAGACAATTCATCGGATAACTCTTCAAGGTGATATTCCGAATATTCCAGAACAGTCGTATCGTCATTATTTACAGATTCCTGTTTAAGGTATTGATGGCTCTCTTTGTCAAATTTATCCAGATTACTAAGAATATCCTTAGCATTCTGATAATACCGCTGTTCGACATCCTCTTCTGCAAACCACATTAGAGAAACTTCTCTTTCCTGAAAATCAATGGTCATATACCCTTGTTCATCAGTAATGTTTTCAATATCTATTTTATTAAAATAAGGTAGCTCAAATTGCTTCATATTATCTACAATAATTAACTTTTAAAATTAGCTTTCTATCTATTACCAATCTCTGCCGGAGATTAACTCTTCACCATCCGCCTCTGCAAAGCAATAAGCGGTTGCAATAAAACTAAAATCGGTCCCTATACAATCCCGTGCGACGGTTTCAATTTCACTGTCATGCTCATCAAAAACCTCCACCAAGTCATTGAATTTTTCGGTTGCCACATGTGTAAGCTTATACAGCTCTTCCAGGCTGGCAGGAATATTTTCTTCTATCTGCGTACATAATTCAACTAAAATATCCTTCCCCATGTCTACACAGTTATTTGGGAAATAACCATCTTCATACATCTCCTCCAGAAAAGCATAGTTCCTTGTTTTCTCGTTGGTTAGTTTTTCTTGATCATTTTTCATTCTTTACTCGATTTAATGCGTTTAATCACTACTGCACCTCATTGGTTCGATTTTCCCCCATTTCTTTACCCGCTATCCCGTATCCACCATAATGCCTCCTGCCGATTTCAAATGTAATGCCAAGTAAGGACATTGCCAATTTGTTTATCAGTTATTTTTCTCCTACGACAATATAACTATTTTCAGAATTTTTCGTTAATATTGAGAACAATACTTATTAATAGTACCAATATTTCAGCTATGCGTCTTATTACATTATCATTTTTGCTCTTTTGTGCCATCGTCACAAATGCCCAGCAAGCCACCGTTTATAACCCCAATGCCGATGCAGAAGCTGAAGTAGCAGCCGCTGTTAAACAGGCCAAGAACGAAAACAAGCATGTGTTCCTACAGATCGGTGGCAACTGGTGTAGCTGGTGCCTACTATTTAACAAATATGCTCACGAAAATGATACCGTCAAGACAGCCTTCGACAAAAACTATGTAGTCGTCCATGTAAACTATAGCAAAGAACAGAAAAACGTAAAACTATTGGCCTCCTTGGGTTATCCTCAACGTTTCGGGTTTCCGGTATTTGTCATCCTCGATGCCAATGGCAACCGGTTGCATACCCAGAACACATCCCATCTGGAACAGGGACATGGATATGATACCAAGACCGTGTTAGGCTTCTTAGAGAACTGGTCGCCTAGGGCATTGGATCCAGCCAGTTATGCCGAGAAAAAATAGAATCCGTCAACAGCTTACATTTCTTATTTCAATATCCGCTCAAGCCTTTCTCTTTCCTTATCCGATAGGGGGATAGCCTGTGCTATAATAGGCAAAATCTCCGCTTTGCGTTCAGTCTGCAGTAGTAGGTCCAAGAACCCGAGGTACGTTCTGATCAGATCAGCTTTGATACCGACAAAAGCCCGCGGATCAGCAATATACAGCTCCTGTATTAGTTGTAGTAGCGTAGCTTTACGGTGCTTGTCCATATCCGAGGTTCCATATCGTGGAAGGAGGTCCTTCTGTACAAGTTCCTTTAACTTAATATCCACAGCCTGTTCGCGCACATACTTCTTCTGCTTACGTTCCAGCATATCACGTAGCTCCACCAATAGCTTACGGTACACCACCTGCTGTTCCTTTTCACTGAATAGATTACCTTCAGCAGATAGCATAATATCCGACAGTTCAAAACCATCAAAAAAAGCCGACTCTACATACACCGAGTGATGGAACTCGATCGCATTGTTATTAAAGCTACTTAGCAGCTTGGCGGCCTCTATCTTATCACTATTCAGGAAATAATAATAGTAACGGTCGCCGATAGGGTACTTCCAACGGATATAGTTGACCTTAAATACAAACGAATTTTCCTCCGGACTATATATCGTAAATGAAGTTTCGTCGGTCTCCTGGATCAGCTGATGATAGGAGATAGGCTTACCATTGATCTTGATACTGTAGCCGACATCCTTGTTCAGATGCAGGAACCAGCCAAACTCCTGCGCCATAAAATCCATAAACTCTTCCGACTGTAACGTCATCGCATTCAGTCCGAATACCCCTTCCAGGACTACCGTTGTACCCGTATGGTCAGCATGCGATAGTTGTGGTTCCGAGTTCTCGTACTCCTCCTTTGTATTCTTATCAATTAGCAGCTTATATTCCATTAGCCCGCCACCTGTAGCCACCACCGTGTACCAGGTCGCCCGCGTTGCGAACAGTGAGAACGAAAAACGCCCCTTTCCCTTTTTACCACGCGTGTACGATGTACGCTTGGGCTGTCCCTTTTTTAACGAATCCAGGAAATTACCAAAAGAATAGTTCAGCGTGTCAGGAGCTATACCATCGCCATTATCTGAGATACGGATGCGCTCTATATAGCCCAGTTCGTTGCTACTGAGATCAATGTTCACCGTTGTAGCTCTCGCATCAAATCCATTCCATACATATTCCGCGATGACCTGTTTGGCATCCTTTGGTAGACCTGCAGACTCTATACTCGTATTCGTTATCTTCGTACTATTCTTCATTATTATACGCCTTACTTCAGAGCTGAATATAACCTTTTTTCTACAATTTTGAATGATTAACTTTTACAGGTAACATTAAATAAAAAAGCAGATTTTTAAAGATTGATCAGATTATCTTATTATTGTAGTCCTATAGAAGCATATTTAGAGACAAGCAGTATCAGAACTATGGCAAACGATAGAAAATATTTGATTTTTGAAGATGTAAAGAACGATTCATCACTACGGGATATATTCGATGAATGCGTAACGGATATTTCGGAGGACCGGGCTAGAGTATCCAAAACGCGTAATCAGCCTGGCTATCCATCCTATCCCTGCTTTAGAGTTCAGGGCCGCGAGATATTAATCAATGCCCTGCTTGAATATTATTTATTAAAAATTGGCGGTGCTGGTTTTGATTATGATAAAGCCGTTGCGTTCACTGAAAAAATGCGGAAACTTTGTGGTTGGAGCTGGGACGTCGACACCACGCTACGCTATTGGGTAGAGCGTACCGTACGGGCTCCGTTTTTCGAACAGGTCAAAAGCAAAGACGGTTATCCGGAATGGACGCTCAAGGCCGGCGAACCCAGTTGGCAGCTATCGGAGAGCTATTTGAGATTTGCGTGTTATATTGCCGTCTGTAATGTGAAATATAAAGGTGGTGATGGACAGTATGCAGCAGGCGAAATATTTAAACTAGTCACCGCTCTTGGCAGTAAGCTGCCGGCAGATTTAAAGAAAAACGGTTCAGGTGATCTATCGTTAGGAGTGAGACAATACAAAAGTGATATCGTAAACTGTTCCGCCAATGACGTATTTGCAACCATCAAAATCAGTGTAAAGGAAGAAAGTGAAGAGGCCTATAGGCAGGTGCTCGGCTTCCTATGCCAGCTGTTATCTTTTAGTTTTCCAGCGTCTTATACCGTCAAATTCAGCAGTCCTGAAAAAAAATGGCTTCCCATCAGATCCCTCCCCAAAAAAGGCATCCATCAACTCTTTGCCAACGCTGTAAATTGGCCTTCCTTACACCCTCAAATAGAGACATATGCAAAGCTAGCGATGAAAGAATTTGAATGGTATAACGACCTGGAGGCTGAGTATTGCGCTATGCCCGGTACCTTTGCCGTGTTTGCGTTAGGACTATTTGGTGATGAAACCTATCATCCACTCCTTTGCGATTATCTAGAACTTTGCGATGGCGAACATCAGAGCTTACAGGGGGATTTTGTACTGGCCTATATTGAAAAATACGGCTTCACCGAAAAGGGGCTTGAGCTGTATCAGCTTTGCGACCAGAATATCCAGCATTTACCTAAGAAACTAAGTGCCCTGTACGCGAAGCGGCAATAAGGAAAGTTGATATTTAAATTAAATATGGAATCCGTCAAGATAAATCATCCTATTATTGATGACAGGTTTAATTTAAATATTTGCCCTATGTATACAGACCTTTTTAGAGTAGCTCAAAGAGTATTATTGTTGATCATCTTTATCGTTCTTTCTTATGAAGGCAAGTCCCGGACACTCAAGGACAGCCTGTTCGTCTTCATTGGCGAAAAAATAAGCTTAGAACGGGATAGGAACGATAAAATGTCAGGAATCGACACCATTATCAATGGACAGGATACACTATTCAGCGGATGGCAGAGACTCAGTTTTAAATATGACGCCAAATACAGGATACTAGATAAAATCTACGGTGACTATGATAAAGATACCATAGATTTCATTCTGTATGATCACGAAGGAAACCCCGAGGTTGCAGAGCATAATACCGTTATGGTCTTCGTATCAAAACATAACGGTGTTTTATATCACGAAACATACCAGTACTTTCCAATGTACATGACGACCGAGGGAAGGTGGGCCTCTCCATACTCGGTGCAGGATTATAATCACCCCTACAGAGACAGCATCACTGTGGAGCCAGAGATTATCCCCTTTAAAGATGAAGTCTATTTCTCCGTTATACATCTACATCCCGACAAGATAGCGAAGATCTACTCACCGCAATACTTTGAAATCAGAGATAGAAAGGCGTATACCAGATACGGCAACTATCCCGAAGATCTGTTTAAGCTAAAACTACAAACAGTACTAAAGGCGAGAGGTATTTACATCAATTAAAGAAGGTATCCCTGATCGACCGTTCGTCGGCATCGCTATCTTTTAAAAAAATGAGCGGTGTACCTGTTGAAATACTTGCATCACACATTTCATATAGCTACCAGTAGCTCCAATAAATAGTATTTCATAAAGATCCGGTTTAACGATATTATGGCCATCTTTAACATAAATATGAGTAAGCGTATTTTTCTTATACCGTAGTATTTCCTACGGCTTGTTGCACGCGTTTAAAAATTTACTGAATGCAAATGATTTTAACAGATAGATAGTCTAGCACTTCCGGTTCGAATCCTGCTATCACGTGTTCAGAATACGCAGCCTATCTTTTTGGATATTCAGTTCAAGCTATATCGATTAATTTTAATTATTAGTGTGTATGTCCTATATTAGAGAATGGCTAAGTTCACAATTAGGAGTATCCT
This sequence comes from Sphingobacterium tabacisoli, assembly GCF_017908035.1. GTDB lineage: Bacteria > Bacteroidota > Bacteroidia > Sphingobacteriales > Sphingobacteriaceae > Sphingobacterium > Sphingobacterium tabacisoli. Next base: position 728,325 of record NZ_JAEQMU010000001.1, read on the forward strand.
AGGGAATCTGTTCGTTACCTATATTTTCTTCCCGCTCTTTTACATCAGGAGCTACTGGGGCAATCTTATTAATCAAAACTATCAGGGAGCATATTTCCAGTCCGATTCCGTATACGCTTATTTAGATCGTATTTTTAACGGCTTTTTTCTTTTTTCCAATTTATTCTTACTTGGTTCTTTATTGCCCTATCACTTGATCAAGTATTATAAATTATATAAAATTCAGGATAGATACTATTTCAGTTCCTTGATGGCTTATATTTCAATTAATGTATTATTGGTTCTTATCACAGGCTATGGGGGACTATTCCTGTCGGACATCGGAGGTGGTGATCATAATATTCCATTTCTTGTTACCTTAGTTGCTTTTTCTGCAATAACCCATGGACTATTGTATCTATTCGTTGATCGCTATAGGACCGAAAAGACAGATAAAAAATCTTCGATAGTCAGATAATTGATTAGGATTCAAACAATCATATTATCGAGTTGTTATTTTAGCAAAGAGAAAAATAAACATGAAATATCCATGTAGCACATACACATATGAAATATCTAGTATTGTTACCCCTGTTAGTGGGAGCTATAACCGTGCAGGCACAGCTCCTTAAGCCCGTTACCTATACCGACGGTACGCAAAAACTCCATGGCATGGTCACTCCTTATGAAGCAAAGAATATTCCAGGAGTACTAATTCTTCCCGCCTGGAAAGGTATAGACAATGAAGCCAAGGAGGCCGCTCAAGATCTTTCAAAAGAAGGATATATCGCTTTTATTGCCGATATCTACGGAGAGGGGAATATACCTACAGACAATGCCGCGGCAGGCAAACTGGCCGGACAGTATAAGAATGATTACAAAGCTTATCAGCACCGTATCCAACTCGCCTTGGATGCATTGATAAAACAAGGAGCCGATCCACAGAAGATTGCCGTGATCGGTTATTGTTTTGGAGGCACCGGTGCCCTTGAAGCCGCTAGGTGTGGACTTCCTGTACAGGGAGTAATCAGTATCCATGGCGGGTTAGCCCGTGCGGCAGACAGACCTATTTCGCCGATTAAGACTAAAGTCCTGGTTGAGCATCCTGCAGAAGACAAGTCCGTCAGCAAAGCCGACTACGATAACTTTATTATGGAGATGAATACCGCAAAAGCAGATTGGCAGATCATCACCTATTCCCATTGTGGTCATACCTTTACCAACCCTGAGTCGGCCGATTATAATCCGCTGATGGCCCAGAGAGCCTGGAAACATACACTTCTGTTTTTAGATGAATTATTAAAGTAACGAAATGCAGTATATACATACGATAGAAATTAAAGTAAGTGCCGATCATCTAGATCACAATAATCATGTCAATAATGTGCAGTTTGTCAATTGGGTAGAGCAGGCCGCCGCCGAACACTGGGATATCCTAAAAGTTGAAACGCCCTACGAAAGCGATTATTGGGTTCTATACGACCATCATATTCAGTATAAGAAACAGGTTTTTCTAGGTGATACAATCCTGGTTAAAACCTATCCTGAGCCCCCCGAAGGAGTCAAACAGCCACGAAAGGTCGAGTTTTATGTCAATGATAAGCTCATGGTAGACTCCCGTACACTATGGGTGCTGTGCGATAGCGAGACTAACAAGGTACGTAGGCTCGGAGCTGACTGGTTAGCGCGTTATGGTTTTTGAGAGGCTAATGATAGAAAAGCCTTCATATTCAATAAATATTTTAGCCAACCTGTTCTATTGCGGAAAATAGCTTGTTAAAATTAAAGCTCAGCGAATTTGAGGGAGTTTTTAAAAGAAGAGACCGAATTACACGTTGTCTTCGAAAATAGCCAAAAACAGGGATAAAAAAGATAGATATAAGTTACGAATTTTGTATTTAAGATAGTTTTGATTCCAGATTAAAAGCAAGTAAAACTATAAGCAAATACAACTAAAATTTATACGTAAATGAATTTATCTTATTTTAAAATGGCAACTATATGTGCCACGTTAACCTTTTCTGTGGGCATGACAACCCTTGTTTCCTGCAATCAACCCAAAAAAGGAACCGGCGATGAAAAAGCAAATGCCAATACATCAAATGTAGAAAGCCCGCTTTCCGATTCGTTAAAAGTAGAAAATCTGGCACTAGACCTCAAGAAATTAAAACCTTTAGGCGAGGCTGAATTTAAAGCCAAGTTCAGTAAAACGTTCAATGGTTTTCAACTTACCGACGTACAAGCTTATGAGGACAACGAAAAAGGTTCATCGGCTTATGCAATGTATGAAAACGGTGAAAAACACATTTATCTTTCGATAGCTGATGGAGCAGGTGCAGGTGCAGAAAAGGTGAGAGAAAATATGATAAGCTACCTCGAAATAAAGAAAGATGTACAACCCCGCGATAAAACTACCATTATAGAGTACAAAGGCTGGCAGTCATTTTTTGACGAGAGTATGTTTGAGAGTGATAAGATGACGGCTATTCATTACCTAGAAGGCAACAGGTATAATGTTGTAGCTCAGGGCACCGGCGTTACCCTCGACGAGATGAAAAGCTTTTTAGATAAATTAAGCTTATAATTGCGGAAATCTATATTCTGTGTTGTTGTCTATTATCTATAAATCGGCTTTGCAGATCATACAGATTTAGATGGCAACACTGTTTTACGCAGCAGTTTTCATCATCAGCTTCTTTCAGACAATATAGTCTAACTTTGCCATGTAGTGCGTTAATAACAGATCTATTACGGACTCCATATCAATTTTTCGCACAGTGTGCAGAAAATGTTTTCATTACTTTCACATTCCTGTACAAGACAGGACTACTTATCTTTGAGTACAGAGTTTCTGTTTGATAAAATAATTACAGCAGAACAGTGTTTTTGATTGTACTGCCATACGAAGCACTTATTGGAACTACATGAGACGCTATTGATAGCTGATGGCGTTCTATTTTTGAAACTTTCCCAAGGTTAACGATAAAAGAGCGGTGCACTTGTTGGAATCTCTCCCCCGGTAGTTGTTCCATAATTTCTTTGATAGTCGATCGAGTCAGAATTTCAGCCGTCTGCGTTACATATTTCATATAGTTGCCCGTAGCCTCTATAAATAGTATTTCATCAAAGTCTAACTTTACAATATTATAACCATCTTTAACGTAAATATGAGACGATATCTTTCGCTTAGACTGTAATATATCATACGCCTTGTTGCACGTTTTCAGAAATCTGCCAAATGCAAATGGTTTTAACAGATAGTCCAACGCTTCCAGCTCGAATCCCGTTACTGCATGTTCAGAATAAGCCGTGGTAAAGACCAATATAGGTTTGCGGACCAAACTATCGTAAAAATCAATCCCCGATATATCTGGCATCCTAATGTCCAGAAATAATAGATCTACCTCATTTTTATTTAGATACTCTATCGCTTCAAAAGCATTCACAAACGTAGCATCCAACTGTAAAAACGAAACCTTGGCTGCGTAATTTTTTATGATATCCAATGCAATGGGTTCATCATCAATTGCTATCGCTTTAATCATCGTTATTGGTCTTTATCGAGATTTAACGTTAAAAATACAAAAAATTCAGAATTAGTTTTCTCGATGTGGAGCTCATGCATTCCATTGTAGACCATATGCAGTCTACTTTTTACATTATCTAGGCCGATTCCCGATTTGTTCTGTTCCATATCAGTCGCTGGGCCGGCATGTATACTGTTGTACACACTAAGTTTTACAGAACCACCCTCTACATAGAGTTGAATTCTTATCCAAGAAGGATTATTTAGGCTTATGCCATGTTTGAATGCATTTTCGATAAAAGGGATGAGCAACATCGGGGCAATTTGCAGATTTTCCAACGTATCCTCAGGTAGATCGATTGAGATCTGAATCGAAGGTAGGTCCGCTATACGCAATTGCTGAAGATCTATATACTCTTTTATATAAGCTATCTCCCGCGCCAGTAAGATGGTATCCTGTTGATTTTCATGTAGCATAAATCGCATCATGTCCCCAAGTTTCTGGATACCCGAAGCAGTTTTTTCTGCTTTTTCTTGGAGAGCCAGTCCAAATAACGTATTCATCGCATTAAAGAGAAAGTGCGGGTTTATCTGTGCTTGTAATAGTTTAAGATCCGCAGCCGTCCTTCCCAGTTCCTTCCGTAATCCTACGATCTGAAAGCGTTGTTTCTTGTCGTGATTATAAAATACATGTACAAACCATGTTAGTAAAGCACCTAATATAATACAAAAGACAATATTAAAGCCGTCAAAAGTATTATAACTATAGCTGAGATTTTTTAATGCCATTTCCATCAAGCTAGAAAACACTAATACACAGATTAGATTAATCAGAGCAGATAGCACTATAGCTACGGTTTTTGGACTTTTATTTCCATCCAAATAGGGGAGAAGGTAATAATTATGTGAGGCAAATACTACATAGCAAAAAGGAATGGAAAATGCGGCCAGTGTGCATATATATTCATTGACACGGAAAGCAATCGGTATCAGCAGAAACATCCCCACCACAAGGGATATTAAAAAATCCCTTACCGTTTTTGCAACGATCGAGTTGTTTTTTGATAAACTGTTTAATCGGGATATAATCGTTTTTATCCCCGTGTATATTAGCAATGCTAACATCAGCAATCCTGCCACTACAAATGGAGGAGCCAGCTTATAAGGAGGCAATTGATATATCGACTGTATGACATAATGAAGAGATGACTGTATCAAAAAGATACATGTTATCCAGATCAGCCACTTGGTCATTTTTTGCGCAGAGAAAAAAAATGGATACACATACAATAAATAAAAACTTACAGTCACATACCCAATAAACAGGTGAAGCTGTAGAGCTACCTGTTCTACTTTATTGAAAGTATTGCTCGCTATCACTACTAGTATAAAGAGATATACAGTAGTAAGCAAGAAAAATTCTATCCAACGTTGTTTCATAATTTAATCCTTTAGTTTAGTTTTCTAAATATTTACACAAGAATAAATAGAAGTGTAGTCTATTCAAATTAAATGTGATGGACAGTATGTTTTCTGTGATGAATTACATTTTGCCTTTCATCCCATATCTATAAGATTGATTAAACTATATTAGTTTATGATCATACTCCTGCAGGACCTATGCTGTATAATGTCTATTTGTTTCCTTACTGGACTTCTCTTTAGGGGCAGTATAACTACATTTTCTGGAAAGAGGCGTTAACTGCTGTATTATCCACTTCAACTATTGAAGGGCCAGAGCCCAGGTATCAATTATTTTGTTTTCTTAAAAACGACTCCAGCTCTGCTACAATCCGCTTAGATTGCGTATGATGCAGATAATGAGAGCCGGGCAATAAGATCAGTTTTCCTTTATCCACGCTATTGGCTTGCTCTTGGTGCAGTTCTGTCCAGCCTTTGACTGGTGAGTTTTCGTCTGCAAATAATAAAACCGGCAAATCCTTCGGGAAGGCCAGTTTTTGAGCATCTTTAAAACTAGCACTCAATGATGTTGCTTCCCTGTTCAACGTTTTGTTTCCGGTTACTTTCATCGTAATCATGTGTTCTTGTTCCAAGCGATGTGCTTCAGATTCATCTTTAGGTTTTTCATTTCCCGAAAACTTCAAAATTGCACGCACTACACCTGCTTTGGCCAAAAAATCCAAAGGTGCCGAATTATAACCCGGCCACGGTTGCGTGGGTACACTGGTATCGATACCTACAAAAGCCGTTGCTTTACCTGGATATTTGTTGATATATGCTAAGCTGTAAAGCCCTGCAATGGAATGCCCCATCAATATAAAATGATCTAGATTCAATTGCTTCACCACTTCGTTTATTTCTTCCGCCATATTATTCAAACTGCGTTCACGGTTTGTTCCACTGCTCAATCCATAACCAAAAGGTTCAATCGTGATCACCGTATACTTTTTGTCCAATTCCCTGATTAACGGTTCGAAATCCAATCTAGGGCTTGCCGTTCCGAATCCGGTGAGTAATACAATAGTGTCTGCACCGTGTCCATCCATTGTTGTATTCATTGTTCCGTCAAAAACCTTTATTTTTTGACCATAATCTTCGATTTTATCGGCTTCGCTGCTTAAATTGATTCGATGAATCACGAATGTCGTAACGAGTAGGAGAGCGACTATTGCTACAATTCCGATAATTGTTTTCAAGAATATTTTTGATACCCTCTTTATGAGCGAAGGACGGTTTTTATCCATTATTTTTGATTTCGATATGATTTTACATCATTACAGCGTCACTACTTAATCGCACCAGTATTTCGGGTCACCTCAGCATAGCTATTCGCAAACCCCTTGTTGTCGAGTGATTTTATTTAAAATACGTTAAACTATCTTTTGCATTTTCGATGATGTTTTCCGGATATTCATTGCTCAATGATATTTTCTTCATTAGGTCAAAATATACCTGAAAATTCGGGTTATTTCTGTCGTTAATCAACCTATGCAATAAATGAAGCGTAAACTCGGTAGGCTTTCTTTCAATTGATGCTAATAGCAATTCTTCATATCCCTTTTTGTAATGATTTTCCAGAAAACTTCCTAGCGGTCCAGGTCCACCAAAGTCAATGTCAGGGCTACGTTCGATAAGCAAAAGAATCGGCTCAACTGCGTCAAAACTATTCTCTAATTCATCCAATTCCTCAGTGACCTCATAAGCCGGATCAATAAAGTCATATTTATTTCCTGTTTCTTCCGCCTTTTTTATATAAGTTTCAAGTCGGTCGATGATACTCTTAATCTGTTCTGTCATAGTTCTTTTTTTAAGCGTCGCTTTACGTTCGGTTGACCTTACGGGCTAACAGCTGCATTTGCGAAACTAATATACAAAAACCTTAGTTAATTCAGACCTATAGACGAAATGCTTATAAATTCATCTAACACCCTCATAATAGACCTGTGACAGAACAGTAGAGAAACCGCTATTTTCAGGGATATTCTTATCGGTTGATTTGCATTATCTTTAATGCTAATATTCATACCTGTATTCGAAATGAGGAATATAATGCTTGCTTCAGTATTTATAATGTTAGCCAGTTGTAAAATACAAGATCAGAAACTGCAGATATCACCTATTTATGCAAAGCCAAAAAAGCTGATAAAATCTAGTTCTGAAGATGGTAAAGCACATTTAGCTACTTCTTTACAAGAAGTTACAGAACGGCTTCAGCCGCTGATAGCAACTGTTTCCCCAGAAAATGGAAAGCTAGAATTAAGTATTCAAGGAAACATTTCATCTGCGGGACTCAGCGTCAAAAAGGTTCGAAAAATTCGTTTTGAAGAAACTGAATTGGAAGAGAATTTTATAACTTTAAGATACATCGTTGAAATAAGGAAAACACCTGGCAAGGAAAGTGCTGACGTTCGTGGTTACAACTATACACAGGGTATACGTTATCAAGTCCCTAAAGGCACCAAGCAGGTCAAGCTGGAACTATATGAAAATCATGTAGGGGATCGTTTTGTCAAGAGTCCGATATTGGTATTTGAAAAGACCTTAAACTATATTGAAATCACCTAAAAAAAGCTATGCAAGGTCCTAAATCAATACATAAAGACAGGTACTTGAATTATAAATATTTTTGAATAGGGGATGGATTTCAACACATCATACATTAAAAACATGACAACAACTTTAGCTTTTCCATTCGCAGTTATTTTATCACTTGCACTTTTCAGTTGCAACAGCCCCGAAAGAAAGACAACAGCACTTACGAATGATCTTAAAAACACACAATGGATCATCGGATCGGGCGGAATTATTATTCCAAATAGTGAAAAGGAGTATATACTCAACGAAAGAGACACCACATTTATCACCAACATCCAGGCAATAGACTTTCTGGATGAAGAAAATTTCATCAGTTATGATAGCTGGGAATGTGGTAACGATTGCTTTACAAAAGTTTACGGAAAATATGCTTTTATCGAAAAAGATAGGCTAGAAATGAAGTTTGACAGTATTTCCAAATCCGATTTCTGCGAAACGCCTACGGAGATTTTCCGACAGACAAAAAAAATATCTTTCCATTTAGTAAGAGAAGGAAGTCAACTAAAACTGATAAGAAAATAGAAAAATGAACAATCTGATCAAGCTATTTCCCGCATACGAAGAGGTGTTTTACGATGCTATTGAACAGCACAGAAAATACTTTCTTCCCATATGTTCCTTCAATTTAAAACTCATCCATCCCGAAAAGGATGAATGGTTGCACATTATATCCGTAAAAGAAATCTATGATGGCCGTGTTGGCGAAGATAAGCCAGAATATTACACCGCATTTACCAAAGCAGATATGTTTGGTTTTGATGTCATAGATGGCAAATACAAGTTTGATGCAGACTGGAATTATTTTTCAGCGCATACCCAAATATCTCCAGAAGATTACTCGACCCCTTACTCAGATCTAGAGATAGAATACCATATGAATGATGCCATGTATCAACTCAAAAAAGCGTATTACCAGAAGTATAAAAAGCTATACGAAAAAGATTTCAATCGACCCGGATTAGAGGTGAATGATATTCGTCGATTGGAACGCCTGCGCATGCTTACCGTAGAAGATCTCAACAGGGACGCTCATTCACCATATGACGAGGAGCGTTTGCAGAATAAGACTTTTGGTGTTTTTGAAGAGATCAACACTGATCTGTCGCCGATAGAAGATTGTAAATTCAGTGGCGAAAATCTCACTGAAATACCCCATAAAAACAACGGAGATCCGATGGACTATATCGGATGTCTGGAAGGGTACGATTTTCAAAAATCCGCTGCTGACTTAATATTTCTGTTTTATGATAGTGAAATGAAAAAAGCAGTTATTGCTTTAGAGTACACGTAATCGGAGAGGAAGAATGCTATTCTCATACAAAAGCTAAGAAAGATGATAAACATATCTTTGGCGAGCGCGAATTGCACGAAATTTCAGTTGTTCGGAAATACCGAACAACTGCGACTGACAAGAAAAGCTATGAACGATTTATGACAACCGTGATGTCATTATCTCCGTAGGTAACGTGTCGAGACTCATCAGGCCACCAAGTTTTGCCAATGGGCAACACTGTATATATTCTCTTTCATCCTGTCTTCGATTATCCGTAGGAGGTAGGAGAGCTTAGTCTTTTTTCCTATTGTTTCTCTTCTTAAACTTCTCCTTTATATCCAATTCAAAACTTTGATTTTTCTTTCCCTTGATTTGATTTCTCGTTACTCCCACATTCAGAATCTGAGACTTACCGTCTAGTACAAGTTTGAAATAGTCTCCAGATTTTGTCCACCTACTTTCGATTCTTTTATCCAATATCCCCTTTTTATTATAGTACTCGGTCCATCGAAATTTTTGTCCACTTTTCTCGATAATATCCTTATCGCAAAACCGCATTATCTCCGTTGTATAGAATTTCGTATCGCTGAATAGTACATCAAATAAGGAGGCATTACCCTCATCATTAGTGTCTGAGTACAGTTCTTTGAATTTTAGATTACAAAACGGCTTTCCCACATATTGGAGACCTCTGTCTGTTAAAAGCTTCGATATTTTGGTTACAATCTTATTCTCAGTCTTAGTCAGTTGATCGATCGGCCCAAACTCATAGTAGTTATCCTTTTTACTATACGTCATATAATGACTATCATACGTAAAGCAGGGGATAGCCTTCGAAACAAATACTGTCAAGAGCCTGGCCGTACCATTACATTTCGTGGCTAGCTTCTTATCCCAATCATAACCATTCTCAATGTCCGGGGTCAATAAGATATCAATCGTCCAACTTAGATCACCGATCCAGTTCCAGTCTATTTTGTCTACTTCGTTGTCTAGTATAGATAGAATTGTTTTGTCAAACAGGTTGAATCTGACTTCATAGGGATGAGAAGTTATACCCTCGATATCTTTTCTCCATTGTTTGCGACGCTTGCTCTTAAATTCGAAAGACAATATCAGATCTTTAATAGGCTTCCTGTCCTTTCCAAAAAAATGTTTTGCTTGTTGGATAATATTATCTTGTGTCATCATCTATTTATTTGATTAATGTCGCCATCAATATTGTACAGAGCAATCCTGGCGAGATGATTATTGTAGCATTGGCTGAAACAAAACATTAGTTTGCATATCTGCAACTGCTTTAAAGAAGGTCAGATCATAGACCTTTCTGTTTGCAGACTCAGTCAATTCTGTTAATGTCACATTCGTATTGAAAATGAACTCTAGTAGGAGGATGAGATTATCTTGGTTTTCGGTATAGGAGGATTCTATTCCTGTTTCATTACCCAGATAGAGAGCAAAAAATCGATCGTTATCTAAGAATGCCTTGAGATCGACCGTGTCAGTTGCGATAAACATTAAATCTAGAGATAATTCTGATGTGTTATGTGATATCTGTGCCTTCATGCTGTCTAACTTTTCTTGTACTCTTCAAAACTAGCTCTTTTTATAGTCACCGACTATTGGATATCGTTTTGTTATTTCATCCAGGCTGTGAACCATATCCTTTATGTAGGTCTGATCGAAATAAATCTGAAACTTAAGCTCTGATGAATTAATATCAGGCGTGTCATTACATGTTACCTCAGCAACAAAGTTACCCGTTCCATCACCCACAATTTTTAAGCTTAAAAACCCTTCCAAATCATCAAATTCCATCTCACCACTCAAGTTCCCATCAAGCTTCTCTAAATCGCACTTTAAGTTGTCAAAGTCAAATGTCGTCAGATCAGCATCGTATCTACCTGAGAATACACCTCCTTGGACTTTAATCGCTGCACGTATCCAGTTTTTGTTCCAATCCGAATTTGAATCATAATATATCAATCCGATGGGAGCGATCTTCAGAAAGTTTCCATCGGCCTTTATTTGAAATTCTAAATCTTTCGGCATATTAAATTGTAAAATGATAATCTATAAACAATATAGACACGAACTCTAAGCTCGCACCATCACGTTTTTTTTGTACTTCTTAGTTAATATACCTTTCGTACCGTAAATATAGTACTGGCCCTATCCGGTTCGTCACTTCTTTCGGTAATTTCGATCAAACCTTCTTCACCTAGCTGGTTCAATCTGTGAAAAAGAAATCCGTCCCCGATACTACAGTTCTCTCCATGATCATCCCAAATTTTGCAAAGGGTATGGGCCACGATCAGTGCAGAGCGAACAGGTTCGCTAGAGCACTCGTCTAAAAGATAGCTGTCAAAATAAGATTCGTCCGAGCTTATGAGTTTACCATCTTTGTCTAACGTATGGATCACGTATTCATCATCACGTATTCTTTCCCACAATGAAACCATATCCCGCTTAGCTTCTTCACTCATAAGCTCAATAGGCCAGTCGATTTTAGATATAACCGTCTGATCGATCAAACGCAAGCTAGAAGCTTTGACCATATTTCCAATCCTATTTTTATATACGATTCGGTCAAAGTTGACTTTAAAAACAGGTATGTCGGACAGCTGTAGATGGTACAGTAACCATGAGGCAGTCAGCTGTTCGTTATCGATATTTCCAAGCCATAGGCATATCCTGTTATAGCTGTCGATTGATTCGATCAACTTCTTTAAGCTATTGACGTTATCATCTACAAAATGTACGTTGTCATCGATGTTGGATGAACCTATCGTGTTGTCCAGCCATTCCTTTCTTTGGCTTACATGCAGTGGCCGATTGAGATCACAGAGAGGCCCAATATTTAGCGGATCGGTAAAACATAGGATTTCATCTTTTTCGATGTCTATATAATTACTCTCAGTTAGTATAGCCCTTCCAGTAAACCCAAATGCAATATGTATATCTTTCTTCATTATTCTTCTTTATCCTGTCTGAATTCTTCCCCGTTTTAGGATAACTACAGTACGTTAAAAGTAAAGTAATAATTAATTTCGATATAACAGTAGTATCCTTGTTTATTTATAAATTTCTATAGAAATACTTTTTCCGGGAATAGCGCACGCTCTTAAAGCAGAGGGCAGTGTACTACAAATAACAATAACATCAGGCACTCCAAATATTGAAGCGTCAGGTTTGGCAGGAGTGAAGGGACAAGAGGATCGCTCTTCTTACCTCATAAAGTTAATCCGTATCCTGTTGTATTTTAGACATATAAGAGTTGTCTTTAGTATTCGTAAAACCAGTCCGCATCCCTGCGGAATTACAATTGGTTTGATATAGCTCTTGCATCCGCGAGGGCTATCTTGTATGATATTTATTTCTTTCCTGGAGCATCCACTGTCAGGAGAATCATTGTGAATCCAGGCTCAATTTTAAGAATTGTATAGACACGAGTCGTAAGCTCGCGTCAGCATAAAATTAATATCGAACCCACTATTTATTAAGAAGCAAAAAGTAGTATCTTGTAGAGATTAAATACACTGCTCAAACTGTCAATGACTCATCTTTTAAATAACAATTGTAAAGCAGCATGGAAGTATTATCGCGAATGTCAGCCATTGGGTGGCCGGCCGATTACTAAAGAATATACAGCTCATCTGCAAGCTATCTGTATAGAATAGGTCCGGTCGAGATAAATTCAGTTGATAATCAATTAATATCAGTTGTATTTTATAGATAAATAACAGTTATATATTCATAAAAAGAAACCTCATCCCTGCGGAATTACAATTGCTTAAGCATTATGAACAAGTTATTATTATCAGCTTTATTGACTTTTTTTACATGTTGCTCGTTATCATTTTCTCAAGAAAGTATAACTGTCAAAAAAAGAGCCATTGGCACTTTCCATACTTCAAATGTCGAGTACAATGGGCTTTCATTTGGATTTGCGTCTACCATGGCTGATAGTCGAAACGTTAAAACGAATGGCGTTAGACTTGAAGTACCGGGAATTGGAATCATTTCATTTATGGGGAATGGTTTTCCCAATGCTACCGAGCCTTTTGATCTAAGCGATTTCAGATACAGTGAAGTGATCAATGGGGTGAATATATCTACAGGCTCTTGGTGTGATTGTAATTATAACGGATGGACCATTGCCGCGGTGGGGCAGTACGGTAAACTGGGAAAGGGATTTTCATTGGCTGGAGGATGGAATATAATTGATAAGCAAAATGGAGTACAGCTTTCAATCATTGCAAATAGCTCGTATTACATGTCTGGTGTTCAGATTTCAGCTTTTAACTTTATACATAGTGGCAACGGGTTACAGATTGGATTGCTAAATAGAAGTAGAAATTTCAAGGGGATGCAATTAGGATTATGGAACGTTAATCAGAAAAGGTCGCTACCAATCATTAACTGGAACTTTGAATAATAATGTATGCATTTTTAGCAATGGATAGAAACACTGCGCTTTTTTTTATTCCTTATGAATCGCCAACATTAAACATATATAGGGCTATATCTATAAAGCCAAAGCAATTAAATCAGTTTTTGTAATTTAGCTGTATGATTCATAAGTTAATTGACTATATCGAATTATATACAGCCTTGTCCGTTGCCGAGAAAGAAGATCTGAAAGAACTGGTCGAAATTCGGCAGTTTGAAAAGCATGCTGTCATATTCCGCGAGGGGCAGATTTCTACCGATATCTATTTTGTACTGGAAGGCTGTGTTCGCTTGTTCTACGATGTAGACGGCACAGACAAGACCGCATTTTTCTATACCGAAGGACAGTTTATCTGTGCCGGAGAGAGCTACACATTTAGCAAACCCGCCGCAGAGAATTACGAAGTCCTCGAAAATTCAACCCTTTGCATATTCTCGAAAAAGACGATAGAAAAACTAATGCAACGTTCCATTGCATTTGAAAATATAGCGCGCATTGCCGTTGAGAACGAATTGTTAACAGCACAGCGTATCATAGCCTCCTTTGTGACCCAATCAGCAGAGGAGAGGTACACCGACCTTTTGAAAAACCAGGGCGAACTATTCCTGCGCGTGCCCCAGCATTATATCGCGACCTTCCTTGGGGTATCCCCCGAGACACTCAGCAGAATAAAGCAACGAGTTACCAGAAGGTGATTTCTTGACGATCGTCAAGGAGATGTACGGTAGGTATGATCTAATTTTGTATAAACAAAACAGATGCGAACCATGACCGATAACAACAAACGCGTATTGCTTGCAGGAGCCACAGGCTACCTGGGACGTTATTTACTAAAAGAGCTGAAAAAACAGGGGTATTGGGTCCGAGTTCTGATCCGATCCGAAATACAGCGGCATCATGTCCCGCTGGCTGATGAAGTCTTTATTGGAGAAATTACCGATCCAGGGACCCTACGGGGGATAGCAGAATCTATCGATGTTGTCATCAGCACAATAGGGATTACCCGACAAAAAGATGGACTGACTTATATGGATGTCGACTATCAGGGCAACATGAACCTATTGCACGAAGCCAGGTCGACCTCGGTCAACTACTTTCAATACATATCCGCTATCAACGGCGATAAACGCAGGCATCTAAAAATCTTTCAAGCTAAAGAAAGCTTTGTTGATCAATTAAAAACCTCAGGAATCGACTACACCATCATGCGGCCAAATGGTTTCTTTTCGGACATGCATGATTTTCTTGAGATGGCGGGATCAGGACGCGTCTATCTATTTGGCAAAGGCGACAAGAAACTCAATCCCATAGATGGAAAGGACCTGGCCAGCGTATGTGTCTCGAAGATCGGGGGACGTGAAAAAGAATGTATAGTCGGAGGGCCGGATATTTTGAGCCAAAGGGAAATAGCTGTATTGGCATTAAAGGCCTTAGACAAAAAGATCAAGATTGTACATCTTCCTGATTTTCTGAGAAAAGCGATCATCATTTTGCTTCGAACATTGACCAGCTCCCAGATATATGGCCCTTACGAGTTCTTTCTGACCGCTATGGCAAAGGACAATATTGCCCCCCAGTATGGTATGTATCATTTAGAAGATTTCTTTCAAGAACAAAGTCATTAAATATCTGCGGGGAGGGAGCATCCACTATCATAGGAATCATTATGAATGTACTGCTCCACGCATTGTGTGGAGACGGAATAATTTCTAAGGAGCGAGGTGATGCTTATATTTAAAAGTCAATAACATTATAATCTTGGTCTGAGTTTTCATACATTGTATGGGACAAATATTTACTGTTGTAGATTATAGATGGTAAAAAACCTTTAAGCACATTAAGCACAGATTGTAATGACTAAGTTCAAAATTAGAAGTATCGTAGGGAATGTATTTGTTACTTATGTTTTATTTCCAGCTTTTTACATAAAGGACTATTGGAGCAATCTTGTCAGTCAAGATTATCAGGGAAAGTATTTCCGATCTGATTCCCTATGGCATTATTTAGATCGGATTTTCAACGGATTTTTCCTTTTTTCCACAGTGTTATTAATAGCTTCATTATTGCCGTATCATTTGATTAAATACTATAAATTATATAAAATTCAGGATAAGTATTATTTAAAATCCCTGATAGTTTATATTACAATTAATGTTTTATTGGTCTGTATTACAGGTTATGGAGGCCTGTTCTTGACCAGTATTGGTGGAGGTGATAATGATGTCCCATTTATTGTTACTCTAGTAGTCTTTTCTACAATAACTCATGGGTTCTTGTATTTAGTCATTGACCGTTATAGATTTGAAAAGACAGAATGAACATCTTCGTTGCATTTTATATATATAAGATTAAGATATTCATAAAGAGTATCCGCAACCTGCGAATCCATACATCTGTTTATAAAAAGATTTTATGCTTTAGAAGTATATAACGTTCTTTAAAGTACATTGGCTTCGATTAATTTATTAGTTTTAGATAGAATTGTACATATTTCACGCAGAATAGAACTCAAAGGAAGAGTCGTTTCCAATATGAATTCTATAGAACAATCCGTAAATTACAACCATAAAACAGGAAACGCAGGAACGAAATGCACCCCATAGTTATGATGAAAAGAGTATTTACCTTTTGTTTATTTGCACTGACTTGTTTTCAAGGCTTTTCTCAGAGCAAGTATTTTTTAATTGATTCCTTAGATTCGAACTATAAACTTAGTCATCATGTACTAACCACCAAAGATATTTATCCGATAGACCATAAGATAGAGTTATTCAATATTACCTATAACAACAGCGATGGACAAAACCTTATTCTGTTCTCGGTTTTACCCGATTTGGAAACCGGTCAGGATTGGATAGAAACTCCCTTTGACCAATTGCAGGATAGTTTAATAAGATTTGGACATATGCAGAAGCTCTTTGAGGCCAATACATGGAGTAGGTTTGATAAGGTTTATGGCGAACAGACGAAATATCTCAACATTTATAAGCCTGTTGTCTGTAAAGAAGGACGATATTATGTTCCTACTAATTGTTTGCTACAATTCTACGCCATTCGCAATAGACCAAAAGTATTTAACAACGTCTTCGGAACCATAAATATCAATTTAGACGAGGTCACTATTCTTGAAATGGAGAAGATATATAATCAGACGTACCCCTCTACCGAATTCCCTTTGTACACTCTACGGTCTCCGGTATACTCCACTACCATGGATAGGTTGAGAGACCGAAGAGAGTATCTGTCTATGAAGCATACTCTAGCGGACGGTAGGATTGCCTATCAGTTTTGGACCTATCTGGACTGGAATAAACATAGGTTCCAGTTTGAAAGCGAACGAGGCATTGACCGTTTCGTCTATTTGCCTGAAGAAGGAATTGTTGGCGGCTCGTTTGATTTTTATTTCTTTCACCACCTAAAGAAGACAGGCATTACCGATCTATATTTCTTAGATAATATCCGTAAAGAAAAAATAATGATCTCAAATCGAATAATTAAAGAACATCAAAGTAAGTACTGAGTTGACAAGTGTGGCAAGCGAACCATTAATTAACTAGTTGCGTTGTTCGAACGTTATCAGGGCGGCTCCCGAAATGGTCTTATCTGCCTGGTCGAGTCCAGCGGTTTCGAAGACCGTGATTTTGGAGCCAACTATACGATCAAGGAATATACCAGCAAAAAGACCGTAACCGATAAAGGCTGGCAACATCAAGAGATTATCCTCTTGCCCAAGTCTACCGATCCGAGTTACCGTCCTATCATACTGCGGGACGAAGAGACCACAGATCTTCAGGTCATAGATGTGTTCAAGATGGTTTTATAGGCTGTGTCTTGACAATAAGATTTTTGTTAAACTATTTAACAATAGAATTTTTGTCATATGAAAAATCGTTTAGGTAATCCAGCAAGAGGCGATGTGGAACCGTCCCTGAGTATTTATTCATCTTCCACATCCGAAGAGGAGGGGCTTGGAAATGTTATGTTTAATTGATCGAACAAAACGCGAACCTTTTTTCGCCAACTCGATCGAGCCACTGGCCAACTTTTCTGATTTTCCACTATATCGACTCTATTTTGTGAATGGTGAGGCCTAGATTTATGACCTTGAATGTCTCCATTGTCAAACTTCAATAAAGTCAAAGGATCGTCCAAAGGGTTTGTTTCTTCGTCGAGGTCAAAAATAGTGCGACATTCCTCTCCCGAAAATATAGAACGTTTTCTTTCAAGTTGTTCAAAAAGCTGTATCAATGGAATTCTTTCCGAGAGGAGGTCTAGATCATATATGTCTTTCTGCGTAGCCCGGTTTGTTGCCGATAGCATTTTAAACAAGGCGATATCTAGTTCCGATACGAATCTGATGCCATCTATATCTTCGATGTCATCAAGCATTCTCATATTTTGAAGCACCTCAACTTTAATCGTTTCTCCATCACATATCACAAAAAATCGAAGAAAAATATACTGATCATCTATAGCACACGGAAATTGAAGACCAAATACGCGGGCACCATAGAACTTCTGGATTTCTTCTTTGATTCTTTCATAACCAGCTTTTCCAATTATATGCGGAAAAAAGATATCTATATCGGTGGATATCCGATGTTGATGTCGAATCGCTAAATTAGTACCACCACCTAACGCCGAACCATCAAAACTTTCAAAAGATTGCAATTCACGAATAGTCTGTAATAGGCCTGGAGAAATAGCAGACATTATTGATAACGTAAAAACTGCTTAACATGATAACGATGAGCTACAAGCCTACATACCTCATTACTAATACGCTCTTTGGTTTTTTGCAATTCTCTAACAATCTGGCTTCTACTGTAGAGCTCTTCTAGGGGCTGGATATCTTTAGCAAACGTTTCTGCAGTTGAAGCCATTAGTGCTCTAGGGATAATAAAATCTTTATCATCCTGAATATCTAAATTCTTTGGATCGACATCCCAGAATAAATATTTGGGAAAGATTTGCGATATATCCTTTACTACGTTCATTTATACAAAAATACAGAATAATTAAAGCAAAACCAAAGACTTTTACAAAGCTTTCTCATATCTTTTTTATGACTATTTTTCAAAAAAATAAGTATATATTTAGTAAGTCTAACTAACAGGTCAATGATTTTTAAATTATTTCTTTCTTCTATAATATTGGTAGGTTCCAGTTTTCAATTAATGGCTCAAAATTTTGAGGCCAGTTCGATTTGGGAAGGTAAATTGGGTAGTATACGATTGATATTGAAGCTATCGAAAGATAGTGTCGAGCAGAAGTATACCGCTGTTTTTGACAGCCCAGACCAAGGGGCGATGGGCCTAAAAGTGTCGGATCTAAAAATTACAAAAGATAGTTTAACAGCCTTTTCGTCTGTTATCGGCGGAGGTTATTATGGTGCTTTTAATGCGGACCATACCGTATTGACGGGTGAATGGAGGCAAGGACGCGCAATGCCTATGGTATTGAAACTGGTAGAAAAGGAGACGGAGATAAAAAGACCACAGACACCGAAAGAGCCTTTTCCTTATACCGAGAAAAAAGTCATTTACTATAATCAAGACAACTCTATTCAATACGGCGGGACTTTGACAGTCCCGGATACAAATGCGCGCGTACCAGTCGTAATTTTGATTAGCGGAAGTGGTCAACAGGATCGGGATGAGACATTGTTTAATCATAAGCCTTTCTGGGTTATAGCCGATTATTTTAGTCGCAATGGTATTGCAGTTTTACGAGTTGACGACCGTGGAGTAGGACAATCAACGGGCGATGTGCTGGGAGCTACCTCGGAAGATTTTGCAGCAGACGTTTTGGTAAGTTTAGATTTCTTAAAGAAGCAGAAGGAGATTGATATAACCAAGATGGGCTTGGTAGGGCATAGCGAGGGGGGGATGATCGCACCAATGGCAGCAATAAAATCGAATGATGTCGCTTTTGTTATAAGCTTGGCAGGACCTGGGATTTCCGGAATGGACATCTTGCAGCGGCAGATGAAATATGGTAATAATCAGCTGGGCCTGTCAGCAGAGGAGGTTGTTCGGTCTGATTCATTTATTAAAATGCTGTTAGGGCTTGCCGCAGACTATCCCGATAATGAAGAGCTCAAGCCAATTTTTGCAAAAAAGATGCAATCCTGGTTAGATGAACAGCCTGTTGAGTTTTTAGAAAAAATGGGCTTTAAGGGAGAGCAGGCAAATAGTAATATTGATCAGCTGGCTGGTCGCTTTTTCTTGCCTTGGATGCGCTATTTTTTGAAATATGATCCAGCACCTATTCTCGAACAGCTGCGAATACCAGTTTTAGCTTTGAACGGAGAACTAGATGTGCAAGTAAGTGCTTCTGAAAATTTAGCGGGATTTGAACAGTCTTTGAAAAAAGGAGGAAACAAGAATTTCAAAGTGATGTCATTCCCTAATTTAAATCACCTTTTTCAAACCGCAGAGACCGGTGCTGCTTTTGAGTACGCGACCATTGAAGAAACATTCTCTCCGGAGGTGCTAGATGTTATGCTCTCTTGGATAAGAAGTTTATATAATTAAATTTGACTACATCTCTTTCGAGAGAGGTGAGCGTCGTAGGGGCCAAAGCTGTCCTTATTTCTTTCGTAACCATTAAATGCCAGTTAGTAAAAAGACAACTGCTGTCCTTTGGAATGAAGTCCTATAGAGCTTGTGCTAAAAATCAATTCACCAAGAAGTGGATGGATTTACCGACCGCATATCCCATTTGGTAGATCAGATATATAGCTGCTAAGGCCGCGATTGTGAGCCGTTTATTCTTGATGTAAAATTCATAGAGCTTGATCATAATTCGTATCTATGTGTATATGATCGCCGAAGCTATCAATCCAGCAATGGCAGCTAATACGGTAGTGATCTTAATAGCGCGTGAATGGGTGGTTGAAAACAAAAGCGCAAATACACCTGCTATTGGTGATAAGAAAAAGGTAACATCCAATACTCCTTTATTTCTGTCTTTGTACTTGTCGAGTTTACTCATTTCTAATAGCTTTATTGGTTGTGAGACAATGGGCCCACGAATAAATATAAACATAATTTCTGAGAAGTAAGGAGAATCTGTCTTCGATGAGAGATAGCTTTCGCCACAGCGATTAGAGATTACAAATGCAGCCTCTAATTCTACATAAGTAATTGCGCAACCTAAATATAATTAATATATTGTAAGTGTATGTATCATTATAAACCATTCCTCACTTTACTGTGCTGTACAGTCTTATTATTAAGCAGTGTGCTGGCCTTCAGTCAGACGAAGGTAGAATTAGAAAATATCAATGAAAAACTAGAAAAAGTATATACCACCGATCAGCTGACCCGAAAAGAACTAAACGAAGCCCAGAAAACATACGGATACGGTTCCAAAGAATTTAATGAAAAGCTAAATGCGATGAACGTCCAAGACTCCATCAACCGCGGGATAGCTTTAAATATATTAGATAGATTTGGCTGGCTTGATAAGACCCTCTTATCAGATAAAGCAAGCAAAGCCTTTTTCTACACCATCCAGCACGCAGACCTCGAGACTCAAATAAAATATAAGCACTTCGTGGGAGGAGCTTTCCGAAGTGGACAGATATCCAATCACGAATATGCCATATTCCAGGACCGTCTAAATGTTAGGCTTGGGAAAAACCAACTTTTTGGCAGCCAGACTGCCTTCGACAATATTGGGAACTCCTACCTGTACCCGGTTGATAATATCGATTCCATCCATAGGAGGCGAGGCCAGATCGGTCTTCAGGAATTGGACCTGCAGCTTAAAGAATCAAATATTAAATACGACTTTCCGCAAAGCAATAGCCCAATATATGACATTACGCTGATTGGACATTTTTGGAACACGTCCAATATTGGTGTAGCCAATATTTCTGTATGGCATGGCGAAAAACTTATTGGAAAATCTGATTCAAATGGCTTTCTCTTTAGCAAATACAGTTTTTTCGACAAAGACGAAATAACGCTTACATTCAAGCAATTGGATAAAACTGTCGGTCAGCAACAGATAAAAAAGGGGAAAGATTTCTATGAGCTATATATTCAAATAAAGCAGTAATCCTTTTTATACTAGTAGTGGCTGTTCATGGATAAGGTACGGAAGAACCTGTTACTAAGATTCTCATGATTTTCCAAAGTTAAAACTTATTTGACGATCAATTTATAAGGTACACTCCCTTAAAATTTGTAAATTTAGCCATTAAGCTATTACACACAGATCATGACAGATATCCAAGACCTCATACAGCAGATCCGCGACTTTCGAGATGCCCGAGACTGGCAGCAGTTCCACAATTCCAAGGACCTTGCCGTGGCACTCAGTATCGAAGCCAGCGAACTGCTCGAACTGTTTCTGTGGAAAGGCAATGAAGACGCCAACCCCGACAAGCTGAAAGAAGAGCTTGCCGATGTCTTGATGTATGCCATCCTGTTGGCCGACAAGCACGGGCTCGATATCAAACAGATCATCGAGGACAAGATGAAGCGCAACAACGAGAAGTATCCCGTAGACAAAGCCAAGGGCACAGCCAAAAAATACAACGAGTTATAATGAGATTATATGCAGGTTCGGCTGGTGATTTTATCAGCCTCAATACAGAAAACAAACTTGTAGATATACTTAGAGAACAGTTTTTAAAACAGTTCGGGTATAATCCTTCACATAATGAAGCTATGTCCTGGCGCAACTCCCTGTTCAGGTTATCCTATATTATGGAGCGGCAGAACCTCGATTCACAGGGTGTTATGGTCGAGTACAAGCTTCCTTTGAGTGCCAAACGAATAGATGTAGTCATCTATGGACGCGACGAGCAACAAAACAAGCAAGCCGTCATCATTGAACTCAAACAATGGGAGAAGTGCGAATTCACCGACTACGATTCCGATTACGTACTCACTTGGGTAGGAGGTGGGCATCGCTCCGTATTGCATCCCAGTGTACAAGTGGGCAACTATCTCTATTATCTAAAGGAGAATAACAGTGCCTTCTATAAAGAGAAAGATCCCATACAAGTCTCCGCATGCAGCTACCTGCACAATTATAACATATCCAGCGACACTACACTCCAAGACACCAGATTTGACGAGGCTGTAAAGCGCTTCCCGATATATGGCGCAGAAGACAGCAGCCAACTATCAGCTTTTATCTATAATCGCGTAGGAGCAGGAGAGGGGATGACTATACTAGAAGAAGTCGAGCACAGCAAATTGCGCCCTTCCAAAAAACTACTTAAGCAAGTATCCGGAGTCATCAAGCAAAAGCTTAAAGGCGAACTCAATCTTTTTGGTCAGGTCAGAACCAAAGAAGACTACATCCTGCTCGATGAGCAGCTCATCGTCTACGATATCGTAATGTCTATCGCCAGAAATACAAAGAGCAAGCAAAAGCATGCCATCATTGTCAATGGCGGTGCAGGGACAGGCAAATCCGTTGTTGGCTTACAGTTGTTGGCCGACCTTACCGCCAGCAATATCAATGCCCATTATGCCACCGGTTCACGTTCTTTTACAGAGACCTTACGAAAGATTCTGGGCAAAGAAGCCAGTAGCCTACTTAAATACTTTATGTCCTACGGAGACGTCGAGCCCAATAGTATAGATGTACTTCTTATGGATGAGGCACACAGGATACGCGAGCGTACAGGCTATCCGTTCAAATCCACAGGACGTCTACAGGTCGAGGATCTACTTCGTGCTGCACGCGTTTCCGTATTCTTTATAGACGATTTTCAAGCAGTACGTAGGGGAGAGATAGGTCAGTCTATCTTTATTCGTCAACAGGCCCAAAAGATGGGATGTACGGTTTACGAATATAATCTCGAGTCACAGTTTCGCAATGGTGGATCAGAGAAATATAGCCAGTGGATAGACCATACCCTACATATCCGAGAGACAGCTACTACAGAATGGAAACAAGAAGATAATTTCGAGTTTCAGATTATGGATAGCCCACATGCCGTAGAGCAAGCCATCCGCAACAAAATAGATGAGGGGTACTCAGGACGAGTTATGGCTGGTTTCTGTTGGCCATGGACCAAGCAAGCCGACGCCGATGGCGAGTTGCATAAGGATGTCGTAGTAGGCGATTATATACGCCCATGGAATGCCGACGAGAAGACAAAGGGAATGCGACGCGGTATTCCAAAGTCCCAGTATTGGGCGTACGAAGACGCTGGGATAGATCAGGTCGGCTGTATTTATACAGCACAGGGATTTGAGTTCGACTATGCGGGCATTATTTTCGGCAATGACTTACGCTACAATCCAGATAAAGGCGAGTGGGAGGGCTTCCCCGAAAATTCACATGATAGTGCTGTAAAAGGAGCTGATTTTTTACAATTGGTAAAGAATACGTATCGTGTACTATTAGGACGCGGCATGAAGGCCTGCTATGTGTATTTTATGGATAAGGAGACCGAGCGCTATTTTAGGAGTAGAGTTAGAAAATAATATTAATGCGAAATTCTATATCGCATTAATATTAGTATACTAAGAAATTATGTTTTCAGGATATAGTATGTAGATTTTACTTTTGCTACAGCTTCTCTGTAGCTAACAAATTTATAGTGTAAGTTTTTTAGCTTACAGACTTTATGAGACAGTTTCATCGGTTAAAAATAATATTACCTATTTCATCGATGAATTTTGAATTACACTCTATTTAAATGAATTATTTATCCTATTATCTTCATTCTCTTTTTGGGAGAGAAGTTCTCGACCTCTTTTATAGCCCATCGTTTAGATAATTTGGTATTATTAGCATCTGAATAGGCACGGCCGTTTGTGATTAAGCAATTTGCAAACATATCTTTGAGCTTATCGAAGTTTATATTGATTATTGGACTATTACGTAGATTAAAAACATCTGTAATGCCTCCAAATTTGTAGAATTCAGATTTAGATAGTTTGGAATTTACTGCTTCAGTAAATTTAGCATCCATTATAATAATTAAATCTTCTTCTGAAGGATCTTCTTTAGCAGATGGAATTTGAAAAGAAATATCGGGATGATTCTTTTCTCTTTCAAACTCACATTTTATCATAGTACCTGCGCATATCTGAAAAACTAATTCATCATTTTCGAATGCATGAAATCTCGGTTTGCCTTTTTTCTTAGCGGCCTTTCTTGGAAAGTTATATTCGAAATTTCCCTCACCTTTAATAAACTGTATAGAATAGTTCTTTTTTAGATCAACGATAATACACAAATAGCAATAAAACTCGTATATATAATCATCAGCGGCTGGATTGTTTGTTTCAGTGCCAAGTACTGGAGCTAGAATTTCATCTGAGCTTTGCCATACTGCAGCTTCCTTTAAAAGTGAGGCGTACGCATTAATATGATCAACAAAATCTTTCATCTTTCTAAATCAATAGGCCAAGTTTTTCGACTAAACATTTTTTGAAATCGCTCTTCCAATTGGCTGTTTTTATCTATAGTCTCACGGAGAGAGTCTTTTAGATTTTTCCCTTTTTCTAGCTGAAAAAGATCGTTGAAAATTTTTGCCTGAGAATTAATGTTTTGAGCTTTATTACTTTGAGGATCAATTAAACCAACCTCTTCAACCGGGAGAAGATCTCCTAAATGACGATTTAAAATTCGATCAATTCCTATGAGAAGTTCTCCTCTACTTAAAATTCTTCTATCTATATATTTATATAAAAAGTCAAGACCGTCTACTAATGATATTTCTTTAAAATTAATGGTAGAAAAATTATCAATTGATTCTATCATAAATTCCAGTTTGTTTTGTCTCGGTAGAGCATTTGCCAATTTTCCAAAGACTGTTCTGGTAGCATAGATCCAACCTTTTACAATAGTCTGGTAGTCATCTTTTTCTAGTGTTCTATACTGGGTTTGAAAATGAACTTCTGGCTTCAGATAGTTAGAAATGATAGGTAGACTATATTCTAATTCACTTAGTTTATTGTTTTCTTTTAATATTTCTTCTACTTCAAAACTAAAATAATGATCATAAGAGTCTCTTTTTTTTGTTTTATTTGTACGAGAGGCAGAAGTGCTATCACTTTTCACAACTAGTCTAGGATCAATACGCGTTACCGTAGCCGAATTTGTAAAAACGAGATCGTCATTAATGGGTTTTATAAATACTAAATTATTACCCAATGAGATAGGTAACGTTGGCTCTAAACTACTTATTTTAAGTTGTCCATTCTTACCTTTTTCAAGAAAATCTTGATTTTCCAGTCCGGGAATTTGAACATATTTGGTATTTATTGCAATAGCAGACATGTGAGATTGATTCGGTTTTTATTAGTAACTGGCCAAATTCAAATGGCAATGAGTAATTTACTTTAAACTTTGTTGAGATGCAACATATTTATTATATAGATATGAAGTGTAATTTCTAGATGTTTTCAATATAGGTGTCATAAATGAGACTTATTTTTTCTTGGACTTCATTCAACCTTTTAATAGAATATTCTACTCCTTTAGCAGGATGAGATATTTCTTTATGCCAATCCAATTTTGCCTTCATGTTTTTTGCAACATCGGTTAGTTCAAAAGATTCCCTTAGCAAACTGTTAGAAATATTCCTAATTTCATAAATAATTTCATCAAATTCGTCTTTGACAATTATCTCTTTTGATAGTGGATTCTCTATTGAAAGTTCAAAGTCAGGATTGACAATATTTATAAAGACTTCCAAACGATTAATAATACCGTATCCCGCGGTTATTTTCTTTTCTTGAATTATTTCTCGTATTGTTGAATCAGAAACACCAATTTTCTTAGAAAGCTGTTTAGCTTCTCTGTAGCCAACTATGTTTTGTAATTCATCTTTAATTCTTTTCGTTTTTAATGTTCTGTCATCTTGAATCGCATCGTAGATTCTGTTTATCTCATCTGTAGAAGGTAAAGAGGTCATATACAGGTTCCATTCTTTACAGGGAATACCAGTAAGATAAGCTAGTAGAGGTCGGGCACTAATTGTCTTTTTTATATCTATCCAGCGTTGTTTTATTTGCTTTTCGTTCATTTTCAAAATCTAAATTAATCTATTCCCATCTTTTCTCCATGTATACTTAATAAACTGACGAAACTCATCTTCCTCTGCATGTTCTAAAACAATAACCTGAGGTTTATATTTACAGATTTTTTCTATATTATTAATCTCATCAGAGATAACCTTAAAAATGTTCTTTACTTGGATTATATTATCATCAGTAACCTGTTGAATGTTTTCATTTGAGTCATCTAATTTTCCATATACTTTTGGAAAATACACCTGACTAGGTTGGTCTAGGATCAAAATAGAAGGTATCTTTGAGCTTTTTGTGATGCTGTGTAAATGTAGAAAACCTAAAAATGTAGACAAGTGTATGGCAAGCCAATTGGAACCACTACCCATCTCTGATAGCAGAATATTTTCTTTATTATTTATACTATATTTAAGAGTGAATTTTTCTAAGTCAAATAAAATTTTACCAGGCCTGAATTCGTCTTCAAAATCTAACAAGTTGCAAATTTCACTCATTTTTTCACTCAAGATAATTTGAGCCTTTTGTAACTCTTCTTTTAGGTTATAGCCCGCTAGTATTTTTTTTAGTTTTTCGATTTCTATTTCTAATTCGGAATAATCACTTTTGTTTTCTGATAACAGCTTATTTCTTTCAATGAGATTTTGTGCATTAGCTTCAGTCCTACCTTTTAACAATAGTCCTTTTTCAAACTCATTTTTGGTGTTAAATTCAAATATTAACTGTTTGTTTAAATTTTCAGCTTTTATATTTAAGTCTTTTATCTCCTTTTTTAGTATATCCCTTTCTTTTCTTAATATAGCGTGTTCTTGACTGGTATCATTTACATATGTTCCGATTTTTTCAAACTCATCTTCAAGCATTTCATTTGAATCCCTAATAGCAAATACTTTTTCCTTTATACTCTCTACTTCCTGATCGCAAAGGGGACAATGAATTTCACTAAGATTCGTTTCAATAGATGCTAAAGCTTTTAATCTATTTATATTTTTTGCGTAATCTTTTGATATGTTGTTGTTTGATTCAATTGTAGAAATTGAATTCTGAATTTTGTCTAACTCTTTCTTTTTTTGAAAAATTAGTTGATCTATTATTTTTAATTCTTCATTAAGGTTTTGATCACCAATTGAATTTGTATTAGGTTTAGGGAGATTTATAGCAATTTTTTTTAAATCAGATAAACTGATATCATTATCTAATTCTCTGCCTATAACAGTGAAATAATAAGATAAATGATTGTATAAATCATCTCGCAATTGTGCATTGCTAATCTTTAACTTATCGTCTAATTTCTTCTTTTGACTTAACTCTTTTTGTTTGCTTTCTAAGTCTCTTTGAAGATTAAAGTACTCTGAATTGCCCCATCCCATGAGGATCGGATAGTCATCGATAGTCTTTTTTCTTTTATAAAAATCATCAAATCGATAAAAAAGACTATGCTTATTTGCTATCAGATTTTGATGTTGAAATAAGTAAGGTACAAAGCTCCTCATTGTTACTTTTCCTCCAGATTTTTTTTTATCTTCCTCCTCGTCGGATCTAGTATCTAAAACCGAGATGCCTATATGCTTTTCAAACTCCTTTTTTGCGTTGTCTAAGTCCGTTGTCTTTTTATTATTAAAGTAATCTATAGAAAAGTCCTTAAGTAAAGCAGAATCAATTTCAATATTAAAATACATCTGATTGCTATTTTTCTTTCGGGCAATAACCAAATTCTTCTCATTTACTTTAATTATGATACAATAGAGTTCTGTCCAATCAGTAATTATTCCTTTTGGTATCGTAGATATTTTAGCAAACAGACAATAATCAATTATTTCAATAACTGCGCTTTTACCGGTTTTAGAGTCTCCCGTTATAATATTTAATCCCTCATCAAATTCAAGTAACCTTGATTGATGATTATTATTAAATAGACATATATGTGATATAAATGCTTGCATATATTTATAGATTGAGAAATATTGTTTTATGATCTTCTTTAGAAAAAATGGATCCCAGATTGAAAGCTGCTTTATAATATTTTTTTAATTCAGGATTATTTTCTTCTGAATAATGAGTCTTTTGCTCTATTTTTAGAGATATATGAGTCGAAATATTTATAGTATAAAGGTTGGATATCGTAATCAGTGCTTCTTTAGTTTTTTCTTTATAATTTGCTAAGAGGCTCTCAATAGTAATTAATTCCCGTCTTACCTCAGCATCAAAAAAAGTGTTGAATGTACTTCTTGTATTACATTTGGAAAGTCGATCTTTTATTGTGTTATTATATACTAAAGGTAAAATGTAATAAATTAGCTCCGTTTTAATCTCGTTATTGTTTGCTCCACTTAATGCCATTGATATTAGTCTTGCTGTAAACAATGGGTTAAAGAGTATATTTTCTGTTTTAGCGATTTTCATATGTCTGTTTTACTGAATAGCCATTCAAAATCTGTAGTCTCTATTATGTTATGAATTCTACCATTGCGATAGTACTTTTGTGTATCACTTACGCCTTTTATTTGGTTATGTTCCCTTTTAATACATTTGAAATATACATCTCTAGATTTCTCTATATGTGAGTTATCTAAGAAAGAGTCTTCAGACAGACTGTATGATAGATGACTTTTTTCAGTTGCTATTTCGGTGGTGATATCACTTTCGTAGACTATTAGATTATCAGCTAATGTTGGATTTCTTACAATAAGTTCTTCATATGCCCCCTCTGATCGAACATAATCTTCGAAAGCCTGATGCAAATCTTGTTTTTTTAATGAGATAGCATTCAAATTTTTGATGAATTTGTACTCTTTTTCTAAATTCGAATCATCTCTTTCTATTTTATCAATAGACGGAAATGGCGTTTTGTCAGTAGTGAATTGTCTTAAGCTAAATTGTAAATCTCTATTAAAATCGGTAATATTAATCTCCCATTTGTCCGAATTATCTATTGCTCTTTCCGTAATCCATTGAACTAGGATTCCGATTGCCGCTCCTCTTAATTCTTCAGCTATTAACTTGAATGTAGCGTGTTCTTTTAGTTGATTTAATTTCTCAGCTACTTTTGGCTCGTTGCTCTTAATTTGGAACTTATCCAGAATTTCCAATAGATTATTTTTGGTTATTATTTTCGTGTCAAAAATGATGTCCTTAAATGGTTTAGAACTGGCAGTAATAGATTGATCCTTAAGTTTTGTGTATTTTTTATCTTTTTTCAAGCTATTCCAATCATAAAAAATACTATCTGATTGAATTCGTTGAGTAGTATGTAGGATAAATCTATCATTTGATTTTAATCTATCATATTCTAATACAAGGTTTTTTAAGGTTTTCCATACGTCGACGGAATTGCTTGTGAGATTTGACTCACCTTCATGATGTTTTACCTCAATAGACTCATTATCGTATTGAACATCCCCAAAGCATTCTATATAGACATGCTCACCATTTTTTGCGTTTAAACAATGTTCCAATGCAATTAGCTTTTGATATTCAAAACCTAATTGCTTTTTGGTTGAGTCGTTGCTTAGAGTCTCTTTCGACATAATTGACTTTTTTTTATTGGATCTTACTTATTAAATATAACTGCTATTCTAATAACATCATCCGATTTCCCGCTTTATTTATAAAAGCGCTCTCAGCATAAAGAGAGATTATATTTTGATCGTGAATTTTATCTTTTGGCATGTTTTTAAGTAGAGAATACTTTTCGACTAAAGGTTTGAACTTCTCGTTACCATTTTCACTTAAACAATTGTAAAATATCCATACTAATTCATAGTCAGATAATTGTGCTCGTACCATAGATGTGTATTGATATTGAAATTGATAATTCTCAATAGTATTTGGATTAAAGATTGTATTGTCGATAAACTTTATAATACGGTAGAGATTTCTGAAGTAATGGCCAAAGTCAGTCTGATTTTCCTTGTATTCCGTGAGATATATCTTCAAGTAATCTTGGTGGGGATCCCTTTCTATTTGATTAATTAATCGGTTAAATGACCGATTGAAAACATCTCTTCCAGAATAGACCACATGGTTTATTTGTTCATTTGAATTTCTATTGTAGAATCTGTTTTCTATATTGCCATTGCGTTCTTTTTGTATTTCATCTATTCCCTCAACGATTTGATGGTGGAGTGATAGTAAATTGAAAAAAGTGTTTTCAAAACGTTGAAATTTTAAGGTTTCTGATTGTTCTTGAACAACCTTTCTAGTTTCTTCTAATTCCGAACGCTGTAGTTCAAATTCTTGAATTTGTTGCCTTAGGGCTTCAGTTTGGAGTTTTGCAGACTCCTGATTGATTTTTATGTCTTTACGTTGTTCTTTTAACGCAACATAGAAGAGTATTATTCCAACCAAAGAGAAAGCACTACCTATTACCCCTCCGATGAAATCCCCAAATTGTCCAATTTTTTCTTCGTTTATTGCACTAGAAAATTTCCAATTTCCAAATACAAGAAATATTATTGAGGTTATTAGCGCAAAAGCAATTCCCAAAATAGAAAGGTTCTTTCCCATCTTCTCAGAGAAGAACCAACTGCTTTCGATATTATTATTCATACTTATATGTTGATGTATTGTGTATTCACTATTATTAATGAACTAAACTGTTAATAATTAGTTTATTTATCGGTCTATTAAAAATACATATTAGAAATCTGTAAAACAATAAATAAACGCTTTTAGAAAGGTTTTTACAATTTTAAATTGTTTTATTGCAAAGTTATAATTGTACAAGTATAAAAAATATGGGAAACCGTAATTCCGTATTAATTAGGGGAGGAGTGAAGGGGTGCCCGAGATACAAATCTTAATCCAGAACATTAATTTGTATCCTGTTGTATAATAGATATATAAGAGTTGTCTTTAGTATTCATAATAAGGATCTGCGCCCTGAGGATGTATAATTGGTTAAACATAGCCCCTGCAGCCCGCAGGGGCTATATCGTTTATCTGTATGTTCTTTAGATCTGTATAATTGCACCTCTTCAGAAAGAGGCGCTAGCGATGGGGTTGTCAAATTACTACTCAAAAACATCTCTTATTAGCTTCCTAATTGTTAAATTTTCAAGTTTTGATGCAATAGGCGAAACATTGTCTTGATTGTCTTTCCAATGCATTCCTTCATTATAAATTATTCCAAGTAAGTAATGAGATTCTGGTGAAACAACTCCCATTTCCTCAGCCTTTTCCAATTTATTTCTTGTCATATGCGTAGTTAAAAATAGAGTTTTTGCTTCTGGACTTTGCAATTTGTTGTATGCAATTTCTTCAATTTTAACACGTAATGCTCCACATACTGCAAAAGGGTCATAAGGTTGATCTGCAAGATATTTTGTTACTTCATTATTAATATTTTGTATGAAATTATTTGCTTCGCCCCAAGTTTCGGGAAGAGTCAATGCTCTAAATTCCACTCTTTTATTTATTATTCCTGGATCGTAATGTAATAAATATTTATCTACGTCTATCTTAATGGTTGCATGCTGTCTGTTTCTTAGCAAACGAATCATATGTGGACTAACTTGAATCGTTGTACTATCAAGATAATAAACCTTTTGATTGCTAAATGCAAAATTCTTGAAGTAGTTCGGATTTAAGTGCGTTAAAATTAATGGATAAATTCTCTTTCCCAAGGAGTCATATTCCTTAATAAAAGTGGTAATGTAGTATTGAGCAGCGGTTAAATTAGCATCGTCTAAGTAATCAAATACTTCATCAATAATCAAAATGTTTGCTGCTTTTTTTAAATTCCTTTTTGCCCTAAAAAGCATTGAAATAAATGTCAAAATATCTCTTTGTCCATTTGAAATATGAATAGCTTTTGGAAACTTAACTACAAGTTTGCCACCCGTTTCACTTGAACGAATGCTTTTCCAAGTGCAGTTGAAAGTTGAAAGTGTGGTATCGAAACGCTGTTTGTCTAATTTGTAATTACTAAAAACACAAGCCGCTTTAAAATTATTGGGATCTTGATTATACAGCCAAACCAATTGAATCGCTGCCAAATAACTTTTTGCTTCTGAATTGAAGCCAATATCAAATGAATAAATCAAATTTCCAATTGTATTTAGATATTCAATTTGCTTTAAATCCACTAAACGATTGGTAGTAACCCAGTCAAGTAAAACTGGAGCTGTTCCGTGTTGTGCATTAATGTCGGTAATAATAGCGTTAATTTTACCTTGAATTCTATCGCCATTTCCTCTTTGCAATAGAACATAGTTTTCACTTAATTGTTCAACCAATAATAAGTTGGCAAAAACTACATTTAAATTTGGAAGAACTTTACTGCAAACACCAAATCTTGCTTGTGAATCTCTGAAAGAATAATTGAATGATGTGTTGTCTGGTATTTTGTCAACTAAAACGACATCTTTAATTTCCAGTGTCGCGGTTGCTCTTCCAAATTGCGAGCCTATTCCTCTTGGTTTTGTTTGATTATTGATTACGAAACAGTCAATTTCATTGCTTATAGAATTATATTCATTGTCGGCTGTTAGCGTAGCAAACGTTCCGTCAGCTCGTACATAGTCAATTTTAATTCTTGGTAAGTTTGCGATATTTTCAGCATATAAATCGTCTTCATTTAATGCAATACGTCTATTATTCATAGAATTAAAAGCCGTTGCGAAGGAACTTTTTCCAAATCCATTTGGTGCTACCAAGAGGCTAGGTTTGTTATGTGCTATGTCTAAAGTAAACCTTTTGAAATGAATACCCTTGATATTTTCAATTTCAATTACTCTAATCATTTAGTTAGTTAGTTAGTTAGTTAGTTAGTTAGTTAGTTAGTTAGTTAGTTAGTTAGTATTATAAGTTGAAGAAGTAATTGCGGTTATTTACAGAAGGTATCTATTCTGTCTTTCAGTTTTTTACTTAAGTCGATTATCGATTTATATTTATGATGTGCGGTTTCAATATTTTGTTTGTTTCGATTTAACAAGTCTAATTTGATTTCCTTTTCTCTAAGATTTTTATACTCGTGTTTTTGAGCTAAATATGGGGAATTTATCCAAATATTGTTTATATAAAAGTTTTGAAACTCTTTTATGAAATCTTCTTTATCGTAGGTTTGCCTATGATAAATTTGAATGTTTTCCACTAAAGCGAAATAATATAAGTGGATATTTTTCTTTATGATATCAACAAGAAGTTCTTTATCATCTGTTGTAAATCTTTTATTATTTATTATCTTAGAATAGAATGTTATTTCCGAATGAAAGAGATTTAAGACACTCCATATTTTGTCAAGGTCACCAATTATATCATTAGTCTTTTTTGCTTTAAATCTAACATTTATATGTAATAAAGAGTTCTCTTCTGAAGCCATCTTTTCTTTGTTGTAATCAAGTTGACTATATATAATATCCAAAGCCCTATCAAATTGAGCTTCCTTTTTATTTTCTTCAATATCAATTTGTTGTTCAATGATTTGCTTTTTCTGGATGTTTATCTGTTCTTCTTGAGCTTTATAAGCATTATACACATAAATAGATCCAATTACAGATAATACAAGACCACTTAAACCTGTTACTACTTCAAAAGTCTTAAATTGTTGTTCTTCTGCTTTATGTTCTACGAAAGCAAATCCTAGCACATAGATAATTACTATGGATAATATAAGAAGTGCTATTTTTATCGATTTTGTGGTATACATATTATCTTAGTTATGTTTAATTATCTAATTAAGTCCAAAACGAGTCACTCTCTGATGGAGATACTGATGACGGTCGATAAGATTATCGTATGTTATTAGCTTTACTCGCTTTTGACCATATAACAAAGCCTTATTGATAAGCTCTTGGTTTTCCTGTCTATACTCTTCCCGCCCCATTAATAAACTAAGACTGAAATCCAATGAAAATGTGTCTATTCCTTCGTCTTTTAATCGTTTAGCTATCTCTTCTTTATTTACTTCGGATGAAAAATAGCTGTTATATTTTTTACCCACTTGATTAAAATAGCGTTCGGCTTGTTTTAGTATTCTAGGAATTTTTGTTTTAGTAATAAATCTTTCATTTGGGAGCTTTACTTCAAATATTTCATCTTTAGCAAGGCTGTAGTCGTGTTTAAAGTTGATAAAATCACTCTCAACATATCTTTTATTTTGGGGATAATAGAAATGCTTTTCATAAAGTGAATGATAGTAGTCTTCTCCTTTTAAAAGATGTTCATTTGACCTCAATAAATCATGAACATCTTTTTCATTTCTAAGTGATGGGTTTCTCTCATATTGCTTAAGCATTTTAAGTATGTCATCTCCAGTAGCTTCAACGATATTTGTGCTGTTTCCTACCCAAATATAGTCTAGTCGTTTACTATTACGATGAAATTCGTTGGACAGGACTCGTAATTTGTAGAATCGTTTCTCAAATATCTTTAAATCCAATAGATACTTTCCCTCACTGTCAATATCTAGATCATCTAAGTCAGATTTCAAATCATCTAACCAGCTATCTAACCCACTCGCTAATTTATTGTTACTAATACCAATTCTACTAAAATCATTGGGTTTTTCTACAATTCCATTGTGATACTTTGGCGCGTCAGACTGAGTTTGAAATTGCGTAAAGAAATCCTCACTTATTAATAGATCGTTGTTCATCAAAAAGAGAGGGATAGCTTTCAATTTGAAATTCTTTATCGAATAGAGTTCTTTTGTGTATCGCAGCCATTCAGTTAGTGTATTTATCTCTTTTTCGAATTGAATAGAGTTATAATCTATGATAATAAAATCTAAGTGTTTTTGTCTTTCTATAATTATGTCTGTAAGAAAATCCTTTGCACTATCTACTGTGTATTTTACAGTAACATCATTTTTTGATTCTATATAGTCCCCTTCAAACATCTTAAAGTAGGACGGAGGTAGCAGACTGTCTTCGCTAATTAATAATATTTTCACAGAATTTAATTAAGGCTTAGCTATCAAACTTGATATATTAGGCATAGTAGGGGAGGAGTCCTCCTTCAATAATCCGGTATCAGACCTGCTAAATAGAGACTGTAGTATGATTTTTCGTTCTTCCTTATCAATTGCACCTTTCTCTATCATGGATAGATATAGATAAGTGAGCTTTTCTCGTTCTTCTGCATCCCGAGCTAGATGATAGTTACTGAACATAAATTTTAAGAGTGCTCTGGCTACAATAAAAAATATAGAAACAAAGATTACAAAGACCAAGGACCAGCGTATCGCAGCAGCTCGGTCACCATCGAATATTGACTCCATTAGATCCTTTGGTGTGTGCCATAGTAATAAGTATACAGCAAAAGCAAATAGCAATGAAACACCTATAATTCCACCAAGAAGTCGATTGCCCTTCGCCCTCAGTTCTTTAGCTCGGATAGACCAGTATTTAATAGGCTCGTCTAATTCGACCTTACTGCGATAGCTAGATTGAATGTTATCTATATCCTCTTGCGATCTTTTTCTGAACTCCTCAACGGCTCCTTTTTCACTAATGAACCAATCTGTAACAGATTTCTCTTTTGTGGTTTTAAACTCTACGAGCTGGTCGGTATGAGTTTCAAAATCTTGTTTCAATTTGGAAATATGATTCGTTAACTCATTCTCATAATTGCTTGAAAGTTCTTCAAATCGAGAACGCAATCTATCGAAGGATGTTTTCTCCTTGACTCGTCGATTAAAGATGTATGATGTATCCTGATTCCGGAATTCGTAAGCCATGATCACACCTTCTAGTGTATGAACCGAATTTATAGATTGATTATTTCCGATGAAATAATAATACGCCGGATCAACGAGATTCGGATTCTTAGAATTAAGAGCAATTAGGAAGTCTACCTCAGGGGCATCAAATGGAAACGGAGTAGTATTCCTAAGATTTTTAATATTAGCTAGTATATTTCGATCAAAAAGCATTCGGATAGAACTTTCTTTTTGATTTTCCTTTTGGATTTCTTGTTGGATAAACTGTTGTAAAGACACTAGTGTGTTTCTAAAATAACTATGGCTAATGTTAATTAGGATATTTGGGCTTTTTGCTTTTAAGTTTTCCCATCCGACAAACTGATTGTAAAAATACTTGTATATATTATACAGCCCTTTTAGCTCAAACTGCGTGTTCAGATATGGATAAGAAATTGTGCAGTTAAGCTCATTTAAATTAGCTGCAAAAGTAGACCTACTAATTAAATCTCGAGCTTCATCAAGAGGTAATGCCATAGTTAAGTTCTTTGGAATTATATTGTTTGGTAATACTTCTTAAATTTACTGAAAGCAATTATTTAAAGCAAGGAGATAAGAAAACATTGCAATATAAAATTGAAGTTTATCCCAGATCTTTAATTAAGGGTTATCGCTTGAAATTCTTGTTTTTAGCCCCAAAATTACTTATCCGATCAGCTGGCTTTAGCTTGTGGTATTTGATAAAGTGGGCTGCTTCTATACTTCTTATCTTCAGTTTCTTTTCTAGGTCTAGTTCATCTTTGAATCCGAATCCAACACTATAAAGCAAATCAAAGCAGAGATTTAAAGTCGGGTCTGAAAAAAGTATTTCCTGTCGATTACAGACCTTCATAAAGTCACTTCTTTCAAAAAGAAAATAGGCGCAGATTTCAAGTTCATCATAGCAGATAAGGCGTTCTTGCAACTTTTCTCTCGCTAGTAAAAACTCCTTGAATTCTTCTTTATACTGTCGTTTTCTCTTTAAGGTTATAAGAAAAGTTTCTGACATTTCTGACGTTTTGATAGTTTCGAATTTCTTTTCAAGGGATAGGTTGTGATACCTTCTTGTTTAGATTAAAACTCTTCTTCTGGTGTTTCAAGAAAATACTTTGTCAAAGCATTGATAGTCCATAAGGATTTGATGAAAATATCTGAAGCTACCTCTCGATAGCTGCTGGTATCCATCCCGAAAAACTTCTTTGCTCTTTTAACACTTCGGCTAGACTCGCTAAATTTATGCGCTATGAATCCAGAACGGAGATCTTGTAAGTGTCTAAGAAAAGAAATCATATCGGGTATCTCTAGCCCCTTTTCTTTTATAAATCTTTCGAATTTGGCTATTCCTTTTTCATTATCAACTTTGGGCAAATCTTTAACAAGTACTTCTTCGTTTAGACTGTCGATCGTAAACTTTACAATGGCCAACATTTGATTACAGAAAGAGATTATACTGTTATCGGTTGGCAAATGAAGTGCTTTAAAAATTGAGATATCAGAGCCAGATGCTGGTTTGTAAAAGTACCAACCGAATTTCTGAAACCAGCGCTTGTTAAACCTTTCATATTCTTGTTTAAATCTAATGTCAATAGAACCAGATTTGTCTGCCCAATTACCTTGTATCATAGTATTGTAATAGGAACTACTTATTCCCATCCCTGGTTCTCTTGCAATATTGTAGTGTTTCCAGTATAGCTGTTCTTTATAAGGCAAACTCTGTAAATCATTTAAGAACACAACCACATACTCGTCATTATTGTTATCAATTTTTACACTAAACGCATTACAGGAAAGTCCAAACCCACTGACTTTATATTTGTCAGGATCATTATAGTACTTGTTTAATACTCCTTTTTTGAAAAAAACGGGAACGAAGAACTTATGATCTTCAGAATTACAAGCAACGAGGATTTCTTCGCCCGACTCATCATCATGTCCTATTATAAACTCTTCATATTGATAATCCGAATCATACCATGTCTTTAAAGACATTCTAGGGTCATGCTTGATTGTTAGTTTCCCTGTAATCCAACTTTGTATTTCTGTCGAGCCGAAACTCACATTAATACAATGTTTGTAGTTATGCCAATCATTACTATAATCCTCTTCCTTTAGTTTGATATCCCAGTCTTTTAAAGGTACATCTCCAATGGCCATGAAATCAAAACAGACAATGAAGTCCATCCTTCTTACAGCTATATATTCCTTAAGAAATTTGAGTTTTACTCGGACAACTTCTGGTGTAATTACGATAACTTCTTCTTTATCATATGAATCGTCTAGGAAATAATACTTTCTCTCCTGTTTTGAAGTGCCATTCTCGTAGAGTTTAAAGTAGTTAACGAATTCTTCTGATACATCGATATATCTTTCCTCTGGGAAATGTTTACAATAGAGAAAAGGCTCAATATGTTCGTCATTAAAGGCAGAGTATCTCGTGATTTCTCCATTCGGTAATGTATATGTACTGACTGATGGCCGTCCTTCAGAACCTTTCCAAATGGCTTTTTCGTTTGTTTCTAAATGCTTAGAGAGGTGGTCACTTTTAATAAGATAACAAAATACACCCCCAGAGTATGTATTACCATTACGAAAGATGTCAACCCAACCTCCTTTAACGAATTTGGCCTTAATATCATTTAATTCAGATTCTAATAAAAACTCGCTTCTTTCCATGTTAATAAAAGGTTAATGTGTAATTACATAACTATAGGTTTTGTTATATAACGGGTGATATGGTCGAAATTTGTTCTTTGAAGTTTTTTAGACAAATTAATAGATTATCAATGACTTCAAATAAGCTACTCTCTTCATAAATACTGAAGTCTCGAATAACATTATTGATTTGATTGTTGTGGCTAGAGAACATCTGTAAAGCATGCCAATCGTTAAATTCTTCGAATATATTAAATTGTTCATTGTGGGGATTCCAAAAGTGAATCCTATAGCCTAATTCGCTACACCAAATATCAATTTTAAGATATATGCTATCTTTTTTAAAAGCTTCAAAAACAGTGTCTCTTTCTTTATATCTCCAAACTTTTTCGAAAGGATAGCAATTATTCCTGTATCTATCTTCTATTCTTACAGCTAGGTAGGTTGGGAGATCATTTAACATATTTCTTATGGAAAGAGAAGTTTTAAGATTATCTCCTTCCTTGACAGTATTATAAAATTTTTCTAAACTAATAGTGTCCATATAATTTGTGCTTAAGTGCTTAATTAGATTTGCGTATTGTTTTATTATAGCTTTATTATCAACGTTTTCAGATAATTCTAGACAATTGATTAACCAGTTTTCATAAAGGTTGGTTAAACCATTGCGATCGTACGATGGTATTACCCGTAATATTTTCTTAATTTCAACAATTTCATCATCTGTCCAATCAATCGTATCTGGGCGTTTTGATTTGTTAATTGTTAAATAAACGATTCCATCAACTTTGTAATCATTTTTAATTAAATTAAAGTAACGCGGTATCTGTCTAGGCATATCATATGCATTATTGATTTTATTTTCAATAATTATAGCTCGTTTAGAAACCTCATCAAGAATAAGAATGTCTATATTTTTAGATTCGCGAATAACTTTGGAATTCAAATAAAGAGACTTTTCAATTCTGTTTTTGTTTGAATCCTCATTTAGCAAGTCAATGAAGGCATGTAAATATCTGTTTGACTCAGAATGTTTTTCAGACGGATCGAGAAAAGATTTTATTACATCACTATGAAAATTTTCTCTGTAATATGTATCAGATGCTATTTTGAATAAGTTAAATCCGATTTCTGACTTATCTTCTTTCGATGTGTCGTATTCTGTAGCGATATTTTGGCTTTTATCTAATAAGTTAGCCACATTTTGCCCTTGATTGTTTAGAATGTCTTTCCAAATATTAAACATAACATTTTATTGGTTACCTATTCATAAAACTTTGTTGAATTCCCATTTGTCGTATGCGGTCTAGCCAATCGTAAATCATACTGGGCTTATACTTTGGATTTCCATTTTCATCTTTTTCTTTTTCTAGAGCAATAGCCATCAAAGCATATTCATTTTCCAATGAGGTTGAAAATATACCTGCGTCATCGGTATTAATAGATACACATAGCTGGGGACAAGAGTTGATCAATTCTGGATCCGTTTCAAGGCCTAGGTTATACCATCTTGTGATAGGATGATCTACATACTTTTCTATAGGACCTATAAGATAATTCGATGTCGGATTTGTCTCAATCATGATATTCTTGGCTGCAATCATATGCATCATTTTGCTCTGTATATCATGAACTAGTTTCAAATAGGGGATAGTTATCTCAAACTGCTTTATTTCCTCTCCCTTAACTTTAACATCATGATTATAATGGTATTCATAATATAGACGAACGATCTCCTCTCGATTACGCAGTGCATTCAGTTTTGGGTTGCAATTATTAAGTTGGCATCTGTCCCAATAGGTATAGTTAAATTGGTTTGTGAAAAAATCAATACAATTAGAATGCTTACTGTCTGAGGTACAGTATTCTAGGTAGGGTTTAGGATTGTCTCCTCGAAGCATCCAAGAATCATAGTATTCGTGGTACGTGATATGGGAGAGGAGACTTTTACTTCTATCATCGGATTGTACATTCGCTATGTAAATCTCGCTATACAAGGATTTGAATAAGCTTTCAAGCCTGTAAACTTCACTACTATGCTGCTCAATGCCATATTTATTTAAATTTGATAGTAACCAAGCTAAGTTATCTAGTAGTGTGTGCTTAGGAATTAAGAGTTTGTTTTTTTTTAATTCGTAGTATTTTTGAACATCTATACCAAGAGCTAACGCATGGCCTAAGCGATCCCCACTTTCCATCCCTAAGAAGTAAATGCATTCATCTATGTAGCGAAGACCATCTACGATGTCAAAAAAATCTTCTCCAGCATGAAATGTTAGATTCAATCTATTATTAACTAGCCAATCTTTCAATAGAGTTTCGTTATCCCTCAACTGATGGTGTTTCAACATACGGAATGCTTGTGCAAATACCTCTGGTCGGGCATTGATCTCTGAAGATGCAGCGTCAATTCCTCTAACGTATTTAGCTGATTTTGGAAACTTGTTTCGAAGATTGACAATGGTTTGAGATTGCTGCTTTACTTTTTGTCTAAGTTTTTGATTCCTGCTAATGTGAGTGTTTTTATTTAACTTTTTAGCTTTTGTGTCTTTATCTTTGAAAAAATGTAGCGTAAAAAACGATGTAATGCTACTATCTTCCGGTGCCGTTGGGAAATCATTCACGCTGTTTATATATTGCTCTGCTTTTTTAGAGATCCTTGAATCAGACTTATCTGTAAAGACTATTTGTTCCTCTGCCGACAGAATTTTTTCAATTGTTAAATTTAAATTCCCTTCATCCCTATTAGGCCCCATGCGTAGCTCATGAGATACAATATTCATCTTAGATGTATTGTGAGATAAGACATGCTGAGCGAATAGTTTCGAATAGATACTGCCATTTTTTATAAAGAATTCCTTTCTGTCTTGATACTGTTTGAAATTTCCAAATCCAAGCCTTCTATTTAATTGTACGATTTCGTTTCTTATCGTATTTTTTATCAACAGATACGCATGTAATGTTTTAGATAGGTCTGATATATCGTCGTTATCCTTTCCAACATTTTTGTAAATGTTGGAAAAACTCTTATATAAGAGGAGTCTTTCTCCAGCTAAGTAAAAGCATCCTTTATGGTTTTCGGGATGGAGATCATAGGGAATCGCGTAATCAATAAAGTCTTCTTCCCCATTGTGATAATACAATGGGGAAGAATCATTTCTGTAAGTAACAATACTATTCCAATAGGTGGAAAAACGAATAGAGATACTTTCGGGGTAAAGATGATTTGGGGTTAGCTTTTGGATCGCGGATGGATACAATAATACATCTCTGTGGTCTTCTATCAAAAGATAATTTCTCAAAAGATCATAGCGTAGCATTATTGCTAATTTAACAAAATCATGTAGTCCCAAGTTATGCCCACTGTAATCGAGATTCATTTTAGGGGATAGGATACCGTCCTTAATTAAATCGTTTAGACTCTTTTGTACATAATTGTCTTTGTATCTGTTCATTAATACAAGCCAACTAAGTTCGAAAGTAGGTCCTGTAGCTGCATAGTGCGCATGATTTTCGGCTACCCCTGATTGTAATAATTGAACTAGGCGACTATTATCTGTAGGAACCGTTGATTTCCAAGAAAAATATCCCCTTTTTTTTTGACTTTGCACGTCTCTGTAAGCAAAAAAACTCGTGGTAAAAACATCTTCTCCCAGAGAGTAGGAAAGATCTCTCCATTTTAGAAGATGCTCATATTTTATTATTGGATTA
The DNA here is from genome assembly GCF_017908035.1 of Sphingobacterium tabacisoli. Lineage (GTDB taxonomy): Bacteria > Bacteroidota > Bacteroidia > Sphingobacteriales > Sphingobacteriaceae > Sphingobacterium > Sphingobacterium tabacisoli. The sequence continues at coordinate 770,664 of NZ_JAEQMU010000001.1, forward strand.
GTTTCCTTTTCAGAAAGGACTTGTTCATTAAAATGCGTAAGTAAGTAAAAAATAGAATTTTTATTTCTTCCATATTGTTTTCCCGGTTCTTTAAACCAGTCTTCTTCAAGCTTTGTATATAAGTTTGAAATTTCATCATCAGTTCTATAATTAAATTCGCTTACCCGTACGGAATGGTTAGAGAATAAATTTGGAGCATCTTCAATACTTTTGGCATCCCAATTAGCTTGAAAGATAGTACCTAGAGAAAGCTCAGAAAAATATAGCTTTAAACTGTTTCGCAAATGGTCCATTTTATATGAAGAATAGTATTTTAAAATTTGTCAACGGTATCATCTGTCTTTCTAAGTTAAGATGTTAGTAAAGATAATGTTAAGAATCTAACCACTTTGTTTCAGTCTTGCCAGTTGGTTACTCCAGTTCAGTTTTGTCGTTTGCTTTCTCTGTTTGAGTTTCGCTGGTTGCTTGCTCTGCTCCAGTTTTTTCAATTGTCTGCTCTGTTTGAGTTTCGTTGGTTGCTTGTTCTGCTCCAGTTTTTTCAGTTGTCTGCTCTGTTTGAGTTTCGCTGGTTGCTTGTTCTGCTCCAGTTTCATCAGTTGTCTGCTCTGTTAGAATTTCACTGGTTGCTTGCTCTGCTCCAGGTTCATCGGTTTTTTGCTCTGTTAGAATTTCACTAGTTGTTTGCGCTACTTCAGTTTTGTCAATAATTGCTTGCTTATTGTTTTCTTTTACATTTGACTTTTCACTGGATTTTCGAGAGATAGGAACTCTCTTCGTAGGGGTGCTGTCTTCCTTAGCAGATTTTGTTCTTTGAAAATCGTCATCAGTAATATTTGAATAATCTATGACTTCAATTAGTCTATCTTTTAGTTCTTTTCTTAGAGTGGTGGAGTGTGTCCCTTCCTTGTTATTTTCTCCTTTAGAGGGAGTTTTTATCTGATTTATGAATGTTGGATTGGACAGGAACTTTTTTATATTTATATCTGCATCACTAATCTTAGAGAACAATCTCTTTAATGTTAAGTATTGTTTTCCTCCTTCTAGAGCTTCAATTATTTCAATAAATGGAGGTTCATTGTCAATATATTGAATGTCAGATATTTGTTTAACAATTCCTTGGTTTTTGTCAATGCTCTTTCTAAAGTATGTGGAGAGATTATCAATGTGATTATTACTGTTAAAATATAATACAGGAATATCTATATTGAAAGAAGGTAATATCCGATGTTTTATTTCGATTTCGAGCTCTCTTAGTAGCTCAGCGTAACTATCGTCACTGTCTGTTTTTCCATCCTTTGAGAGGTTAGGAAATCTAGCTACAATCTCTTCGTAAATGTCAATTACAAAATCTGTATTTTGGCTAAGTATATCAAGTTTGCTAAAACTTTCATTTATGTCTTTCAGAGAAAATAAGAAATACTTGTTGTAAATATTGAATGTGAAATGTTGATATTTAGCTTTCAATTCATTTTTTAAGACATATGGATTGTTTGTGTCATTTAGATAGTTAAGTAATGGCTCTTGTCCATAATATTGAACAAATGCTTGTTCAGACGGCTCACTAGGAGGATTGTCTTTTACTAAGAAGTAATCTCGATATCTTTTAGTACCCTGCTCTCGTCTAATTCGTTGGTTAGAATTTAAGTAATTTACGTGTATTAACCCAGACAGACTGGATGATATAATATAGCTAGGATTTGAATTTATAAGTTCTTTTCTACGTAAATTGTAAATTAATTTAATTACTTGAAAATGTGTGTAGTTTTTACTCGTTATTGATATATTATCTTTCAATATTTTGAAATAAGAAACCACATCACCAAACTGAATCATCTCATAATTAGTAGCTTTAACCAAACGGTTCAAAATTTCTATTTGCGACGTCGTTGGTCTGATGGAAATCTCAGAATCATTTTTATCAGATAAATTTTCTTTAAATTTTTCTAGACAGTAATTTAATGTTAAGGTATTTAATAAAATAGGGTCGCATGACCATATTTGGTCAACTAAGTCTTTATCTATTAGTATATTAAAAGTACGATCAATGTATTTCTTAAAAGGCTCCAGTTTCCCATCTTTAAAGCTTAACAATAATTCGTTTATACTTCTTAAGTTTGGTGTATACAATATTGAGGTCGTTTGCGATTTTTTGGAGAGGTAGAATGAATCTAATGTCTCGAAAATCAACTTCAATAGAATGTTATTGGACGCTTTTGGGTACCAAGTTTTCTCTGTATCAGAAATGCTTGAGTTGGTCTTATTTGAGGAGGTAACAACACTTTTTAAGTATGTGTATATTTGCTCTTGATCAGTACTTAGAAGGTTTATAATATGATCATTTGGTAGTATTTTTTCTAAATATTTATTAACTTGATTTTTTATGCCAATTTCATTTACAGAATGATTTTTATCTGAGATATCAACAGTTTGTTTGCGCAATCCCCTTTCTAAGTACTCCTGTAATTGTTCTGTTTTATACGCAATTAATATGATTACATTATTGTTTATCAAAAGTTGTCGAATATCTTCTAACATCTCATAGATTCCTTTAATTTGAAGGTCAAAATCATCAATTGCAATAATGAGCTTATTTGTACCAGCTCCTCCAATAGAATTTAGATAAATTGATACTAATTCGATGAAACTTGACCGTAAATTACTTCCTTTGGCCAGATTAATTAAATTATCTATAGATTCTTCATTGTAAATATCTTTATTATCTTTTTTTGTGACTCTATAGGCATCATAAACTTTCTGAAAGTTATAGAGAAGTTTTCTTCTCTCGTCATCGTGTAGTTGAGTTTTTTTTTGCTCAAGATCTAACTTGAATTTTTTAAACATTTGAACGATAACCATTTCAAAGATAGTTTCCTCACCTCTAAAAAGACTAGGATCTATTACTTCTAGACTTATGAAGTTTAAGTTTTGGAATTCAGACCTCTCATCTTTCTTGAAAAAGGAATTAGTTTTATGATTTACTAAAGCATTCATAAAGCTGAGCATAGTTGATGACTTACCGATGCCTCTTTCTCCGGTAAAAGCAATAATATTATTGTAGGAGTCACTTGTCTTATTGGACTTGCCATTTTGTTCGTGATCTTTTAATAACTCTTGTTTTACTATGATTTCTTTAATAAGTTCTTTAGCTTTTTTATAGGCGGCAGCAAACGGAGACTTTTTGAATGCACTGCTTTCTTCATAAACAATTTGATAATAATCTGGTATTTCTATTTTTAGTGTTTCTTTTGAGTTCATTTATTCTAAATGTCTTATTTTTTAGTTCTTTGATTCAAATTTCAAAATAATAATAAGTGTTAAGTGGAGGTAAAAGATACTTTCGCACTTAATTTTGCTTTCAATACTTATGCTCTTGCTTAACAAATAAATTAATAATTTATTGAAAGATAATAAAACAATGTCGATTTACAATCTCAAGTTGCTTTTTGTTGTAAAGTTAAAAATATGGCAATCCATAAAATATGGGAAACCGTAATGATGTGTAGTTTAAAATACATTAAATAGGGGAGTCGTTTCCCTTGTAAATGTTAAATCGAAGTGTCGTTTATGATGTTTTGTATAATATTGTATTATAGATACATAAAGCTTATCTTTAAGTATTCATAATAAGAATCCGCGCCCTGCGGATGTATAATTGGTTAAACATAGTCCTTGCGTCCTCAGGGGCTATATTGCATAATGTTTATTCTTTCAGGGAGCATCCACCATCATAGGAATCATTATGAATGTACTGCTTCACGCATTGTGTGGACCAAAGCTGTGTTTATTTCTTTCACAACCATTAAATGTTAGTTGGTTGACAACTGCTGTCTTTTGGAACTAAGTCCTATAAAACTTGTGTTAAAAACCAATTCAAGAAGAAAGAAATAAACTTACCGACCTCACAGCCCATTTGGTAGATCAGATATATAGCTGCTAACTGACGTGTAGTTGGTTAAACACAGCTTTTGTAGTCCGCATCAGCTATGTTATACAGTATGTGTAACATAATCTCTAGCTTCTTTTAAAACCTTTATTCTCTATATTGAATCATCATACCGAGAGGGGATTTCATCATATTTTGTTTTTCTTTCTCAATTTCCTTTATTGACTTTACTGATTTAGCAAGATCTTTTAATTTTGGAGCGTCAAATAACTGACTGAGTATTGCTGTAGACACTCCGTAAAGGGGAGTACCAGTATAAGCAGACGCGATTTCGAAAGTACCCATAACTAACCAAGAACCAAAATCTTTACCAGCGATTTTCCATTTTTTAGCAACCAGTTTCTTTATAGCTTTATCATGGTCTGTAAAAGCTCTATTTAGGTTGTCATAAACCCTCGCTGTAGTTGAGGCATAGTCTAGATAACTAGCTAGTGCTATTTTATCAATACTGTCCGATAGTATATTTCTAATATCATTGATAGCACCAGATTTTCGTATTTCAATTAGACCTTCTGGGGGAATTCTTCCAATCCATCTCAAATTGGTGTTTTTTAAACTATTTAAGGCTTGTAAAATATGGGAATTAGTAACTACGCTTTCAGAAAGTGTCCTTTCTCCGTCATATTCTAGTTTCCATTTAAAATATTGCCAAGAAGTGGGAGCGTCGATAAGAGGGATGCCTCCACCAATATTCATAGATTTTAAAAGTAATTCGTTTGATATTGACATTCTACCTAGTCCTACTAGAGAAACTATTAGACCAGGATTATTTGTATTGAATGTTTTTCCCGCTAGTCCTTTAGTCTGATTTTCTATTTGTTGAGCCAGTGAGTCTTTGATATCTGTATCAAATAATACCCTCGAAGGATCTTTTATTTCCTTGATGACTTTTTCTATCGTATTTAGCTCTTCTCCAAACTTAATTAACTCATCAAAAGAGGAGAAGTTTCTCCCAAAAACCTTGCTAGCGTGATACAAGGAGTCGGACTCTCCTAATTCGTACACTTGATTAAAATAATGCTCATGCATCATCTCCTTATCAGCCAAAATTACGACAATAGGGTTTTCAAAATCGGCTAGAGCTAAAGTCTTATACTGGAGTATATTTAATGCATGTTTTAGAATATAATAGACTCTTTGATTTTTATCCCATACTTTAAACATATGCCGGGATCTTATTATTGGACAGGGCAGAATAATTGTATCCGTATAGATACCACATTTGGAAGCTATATTTTCACAGTGAGATGGAAAGAGATCGCCTCCAAAAACTGCTTTGACGGTATTATACTGATCTTGTAAGTGGTAGTATCCTGCCTCTGCAACTTCTTTCCAAAATTCATTTATACAATGGATTAACGGTTCAATAGATCGCTCTATATCATCGTTTGGCTGTTCATACGCAAAGAACTCAGCTATGTTATGAGGAGTTGATTTAGCTTCAATCATCATATCATAAATTGAACCAAAGTTTATCTCAAATATCTTGAAATAGTGTTCTTGAATTTCATGCAGGCTAATTGCGCCTTTTGCCTTTTCCTTGTGATCGAAATGCTCGGCCATTAAAGCCAATGACCTTATAACTCCATCAATAGTTGATAAATCAGGATTTCCATCCTTATCGAATCTAGCTTTAGAAAAGCTTTCTTCAAGTACGTCCTGCATCCCCTTATCATATACTATTTTACCTTCTTTCATTAGGTCCCTAAGTATCAAAACTCGTCTTTTGACCCTATCTTCATATTCTCTTTCTTCTCTAGACTTCATAATCTATTTTCTATATTGCTCCTCATAAGACTTTGCAATTTCATTCATCATTGAATTAAACAATAAAACTCTAGAATTGATTAAAGTATCAATAGTTTCGAAATCCGTTTTTAACTCAGGGGGAGTAGTTTCGTAAGATTCATCTGTCAAAAGATTGTTTTGAAAATTCAAATATAAAGCATTGCTTAGCTTAGCTAATATACTGTCCACACTTTCATCAAAGTAAGTGGAAGCAATTTGAAATTTTGCTACATTTTGATATAGATCTTTATAATACTGTATGGTCAAATCATTTAATTTTTTGTAGCCTTCCATCGTTTTATTGTACTTCATTGTCGCCGCCAATATTTTTATTTCCTTTGCTTTTACTTCCAATTGAAGTAGCCATAATTTTAGACAACAGAATTACGGTGTCTGTTTTGGTCAAAGAATCCTATAATTCCGGTCATAATTGGAATTATCTTATTGTCAGACTTATTACTCATTTTCCTCTTCTTTTTTAGTCCCACGTTTCAGCTTAATTGTTGTCAGCTTGTTGGCTTTCCTGTATTCTCTATCTTCTTTGCTTTCTATAAATGAACAGTTTTCAAGAAAGTCGACGTGGGGAGATTTTACGTCGAGTTCTACCGTCAATGGTGCCTTTTTATCTAGAGCCATGACATAATCAAGTAATCTAGCTGCCATACGCATTTCTCTGAAGTCTGGGAGGACTGCTATATTTACTAGTTCTCGGTCGTTAAGCTCGATGAAGCCTAATATACCACGTACAGCATGTGTAATTTTGTATCGATTAGTTACTGGCGAGCCACTAACAAGATCAACTAGTGGTGCCGGAAGCTCTGATACTTCATCCAAAGCTGAAATGTCAAATAGCTCTGAGTAGGTATACCTGGAGTTATCTGTATTTCGTTGGAGCAATGTCTCAATTCCGGCTTGTCGTCTACACAGTTTTCTAATTGAGACACCTAGGTCTTCAGCTGTGAATGGTTTATCAAAATAATTGCGGAGATGGATAAGAACGAATAGGGAAGTCTTGGGGGTAAAAAAGAACCCCTCGCTGATCAAAAACTTTAGATAATCAGTCAGTAGTTTATTTTCAACTTTCCGTTCACCCGTAACCACCTTCTTTTTCCATTCCAGATATTCAGGCTCTACAGCTATTTTGTGATCGAGACCATCTTTGTATTCTGTACGATCTTCATAGTTGACGGTAAAACGGTAAATAGTTGATTTCTTATTATAGTTGGCTGCACTCGTAAGCTTGACTTCTTCCTCGGCTCCTACATGAGTAGAAGGAAGTACATTAACAAAAGGAGTTTGGAATATCGGAACAAAAAGCGTCCACAGGTCTTGTTTGAACTTGCTCTTACTGGTTGGGTTTAGGGTCTCGAAAAAATACCCATTCGGTTTACCTAATAGAAATGAGGCATCCTCGTCAGATAGTGATGATTTGCCTAGAAGATTGTATACATTAAATAAAACCTCAAAATCGGTCCGAAGCATTATAACAAGCGGACTTTTTACTCTGGTATTTTTCTTAATGTTCCCCAATTTAGATTAATAAAACACTAAAATAAGCAAATTATCCCGTTTGGGGGATATAGGTTGTTATTTGGAGATGTATTTACCGTTTCGGAGGCTTAATTTGCTAGATTTTTCTACGACTCTTAAAGCTTCTTCGATGACCAAAGCATTAGGTTTCCCTTGTTCAAAAAGATATTTCGCGGTATCATCCGCACTCTTTCCATCGACAAAATAACCCGCATCTATCATTCCATTTATCACTAAAGTGCAATCATCAATATTAGATAAACTGATGATCTCTTTGACAAATCTGCTTCCATCACTTTCTAATAACTCTTCATCTGAAGGGTAGAAGTCTCTCACGTCACATCCCAATACTTTTGCGATTGCTATCAGTACATGATGTGGGTATTGATTTTTATTTGACATATTCTCTACGTTACTAACGTATTCTGGTGCTTTATCAATGGCTACCGATAGCTCTCTCGCAGATATATTTTTTATAAGTCGCCAAAATTTCACCTTATTTATGGCGTATATCGTGGAAAGTGTTACTCGTCTCATTCTGCAAGTAACCTTATTTGCAAAAAATCAAGATGAAATTATAAATTTTGAATTTTGTGAATTATGTGTTATAATTGTAGTGTGATTGACAGGTTAACTATTTGTTTTTCTGTTGTTAAATTGGCTATTGACGCTGTATCTTGTCCAGAGAACCTAGGAAATTTTCAGGAGAAACAAGATCGAGAGTCAAAGCCCCATTCTCTTATCTTTGTGAGGAGAGATGGGTGCTTACTCTTGTTCTTTTCTCCGGGCTTCCTAGGGCCTTCTGAAGGAATGAGGTAAGTCCCATCTCTTTTCAGAGAGGATCTCATCCCATACATAAATACATTGTTCATTTTAGCCATAACCAAGATGAATAATGAGAAAAAAACAAGCAAAAAGAACGATTAAAAAACCTCCTTAATTCCAAAGGATTGGAGAGTCATTATTGATGACTTAGATCGTTGTATGTGCCAATTATTAAACCGACAAAACCCAATTGTAAAGCGCCAAGGTATCTACTCGATTTCATTTAGTTAATTTTTTATTTAAAACAGTGTGGCCTGATCGAGGATTAGGTACGTGTAGGTTGTTGATAAAAGTAACGCTCTGACCCGCCCTCATTAGGTCACACTTAATGAATCCAAAAAAATGAAGAATTTTAATGGGGCAGGGAAGGGTATGCTTTTTCCAGAACGATATGTTCAAGCCTTATATCAAATAATCTTCTCGCTCAAGCCGCGAGAGGCTCATACTTTCTTTCTTGATAAAGAAAGTATGCAAAGAAATCAAGGCGTTGAATGCTCGCCTAAATTTAGAACCAGTCGTCTAAATCTCAAAACCGGAACGAAGTGGAGCTCAGCGCAGCTAAACTCTCCCGATAAATCGGGATCAGACAGTTTGAGATTTTATACGTCGCCTGATTCGAAATTCTTAACGGCTGTGCATCCAAAGGCCGTACCGGTCAAAAGATTTAAGCCTACGGCTTTATTAATGATTTTCTGTGTGTTGTTTAGTTCGCTTGTGTTTACACAGGCGGTGGCTCAAGGTTCCCGAGGTCAACTCGGGACCAAAGGCCTAAACCAGATGGTGCTAGGAGGTGTGGTTTCATCTGTTGAAGATGGAAAGCCGATAGAAGGGGCTTCGGTTTCCGTGGATAAGAAGCATACGCGCACGGATAAGGAGGGGAGGTTTACCATCAGCGTAGATAAGCCTACAGGATTACTAACTATAAAACATATCGGATACAAGGAGCAACGGGTTGCCTATGAGAATACGTCTACTACATTAAATATCGCACTACAGGCCAATGAAAAACAGATCGAAGAAGTCGAAGTGGTATCTACCGGATACCAGAAGATACCTAAAGAAAGAGCTACGGGATCATTTACTCATATAAATAGTGAGATGGTTAATCGTAGTACTGGATTAAATATCTTGGACAGATTGACCGCTGTAACGAGTGGGCTTAACAGCACACCGGGATTCGAGGGGAAGGATGATATCAAGGTACATGGTATATCGACTATTTTTGCGAGTACAGCGCCACTTATCGTATTGAATGGATTTCCTTACGAAGGTAGGATAGAGCAGATAAATCCTGCCGATGTCGAAGATATCTATATTCTCAAAGATGCAGCTGCATCGTCGATCTGGGGGAGTCGGTCGGGCAACGGGGTTATCGTGATCACCACCAAAAGTGGAAAGCATAACCAGAAAGCAACGGTAGAATTGACGAGTTCGCTGTCTGTTAGGTCCAAGCCAGACTTGTTCTATATCCCGCAGCTCTCTGCTTCGGAGTTCATTTCTTTGGAAGAATTTCTTTTCTCACGAGGATTTTACAATGCACAGATCAATATTCCCTATAGAGGAATATCAGATGCCGTCCAGATCTTCAACGATACGAGACTCAAAAAGATTACGCCTGCTGATTCCGCGGATCAGATTAATAGATTAATACATAATGATGTCCGAGATGATCTGAACCGATATGTGCACCGTAACCCTTTTCATCAGCAATATGCGTTAAATGTGAGGGGTGGGGGCGCATCCCATCGCTACTACGTATCGGGGGGCTTTGACAGGAGCTCTGGCCCCAAGAGAGTAGACTCGTACAGGAGATTTTCTTTCAATGCAAATAATACATTCTCCGTATTGGACGATAGGTTGGAGTTCATTGCTGATGTAGCTTATAGTGGTGGTGATAACAGCGTAAACAGTCATCCTTATACACCACGTACACCATATGAACTCTTGGCCGATGAGAATAATATGTCTCTTGCGGTGACCGGCAGAAATACATTCCGCAAATCCTACGCAGATACAGTTGGCTTGGGCAAGTTGTTGGACTGGCAGTACCGACCGCTGGACGAGCTGTCGGTCGCAAATAGTAGTTCAAAACTTGGGCAGTACAGGCTCAGGGCTGGAGTAAATCTGAAGATTGTCGACGGGCTTTCGCTATCAGCAGACTATCAGTATTCGCAGGAAAATACAGACCTGAGGTCGCTCGCGACTAAAGACAGCTATACCGCTAGGAATCTGATCAATCAATATACGCAGGTAACCACTACCGGTATCGTTCGGATTATCCCGGTCGCCGATATTCTTAATACCAGCGATACCCGGATGAACACTGCGATATTCAGGCCACAGATCAACTTCAACAAACAGATAGGTGATACGCATATGATCAGTGCCATACTCGGGTATGAGGGAAGTGATAGCCGTACGACAAACAATTCTCAGGTATTTTATGGATACGATGCGGATACGCGGACGAACGTGAATAATACCATCGATCCGCAGCGTAACTATCCTTATTATCATGACAGATTATTCGGGACGATTTCTACCGCACCTACAGAAAGGGAATATATTCATATTAACCAATCTTTCTATACCAACGTAGGGTATACATTTAAGGGTATATACACCGTGTCAGGGAGTGCGCGTAGAGATGAATCGAACATCTTTGGTGTCAAAACAAACCAAAAAGGTGTGCCGCTCTGGTCCGCAGGTCTGGCATGGGACATCTACAAGGAAGGCTTGTTTAAATATAAGACCCTTTCTTCGTTAAAGATCCGTGGCACCTACGGTTACAACGGAAATGTAGACCGTTCGGTATCGGCATTGATGACGGCGTCGTATTCGGATGGGTTGAATCTGTTTGGAAATCCTACAGGGATAGTATTTAATCCGCCAAATCCTTCGCTTCGATGGGAAAAAGTGAAAACCGGAAATATAGGGGTTGACTTCGGTGTTTGGAACCAGGCAATCACAGGAAGCATAGATGTCTATAGAAAGAAATCTGTCGATCTCATTTCGAACAATCCTATCGCACAGCAGTCCGGAATTTCCGAATTCAAAGGAAACGGTGCCAACCTGCTAACGCAGGGATTGGATCTGGTGCTTAATAGCTATTGTCCTATAGGCAACATCGGACTGAAGACAACATTGCTGTTCAATTATAACACCAATAAAGTAACCCGTTATCTGGTTAAGCAAAGTTCAAATTTCTCTGTAATCAACAATGGAGCAAATCCTTTGGAAGGTTATCCTTTGGAAGCGGTATTCAGTTTTCCTTCGGTGACGTTGGATGGTCAGGGAGCAGCGCAGGGGATACTGGACGGTATGCCGACAAAGGACTATACCGCTATAGTCATGCAGTTTGCACCTGAGCAGTTAACGTATCATGGAACCCGTTCGCCTAAATATTTTGGCAGTCTCATCACGGCTGTGAATTATAAGAACGTTGAACTTTCATGCAACATAAGCTATAAACTCGGGCACTATTTTAGACGAAGCGATGTGTTTTCGGGTAGCAACTATGGAACAGCCGCAAATACTGTCTATACACTTTCTGGTTTTGAGGAGCGGTGGCAGAAGCCCGGTGATGAGGCGCGCACGCGGATTCCCGCGCTTGTTTATCCGCAGAATGCTCTTCAGGATCTTTTCTTTGGTTACTCGGATTATTTAGTTGAAAAAGCAAGCCATATTCGGTTACAGGATGTCAGATGTTCCTATACATTACCGATTTCGAAGACTTCGCGAGTAGGTCTGCACCATCTACAGGTATTTGCATATGCGAGGAATCTGGGGATAGTCTGGAAAGCGAGTAATCAACATATCGACCCGGATTATGGCTCGTCCATCATTCCGCAGCCGCTCGTTGTTTCCTTTGGTATCAATGCTAAGATTTAAATGTTATACGATATGAAGACTTTTTTTATACAATGTATCTTATTAGTAGTTCTCCTGCAGGGGTGCGGAGATAAACTAAACCTAAAGCCCGATAGTAGAATCGTCCTTCCGAAGTCTTATAAAGATATGGAGCGGATTTTGGACAATACAGATTATCTTAATTTTTCACCCGATCTGCCCCAGATTTCGGCCGATGAATATTTTATTCCCTCGAAGGTACACTGGGAATCGTTGCGTTCGGTCACTGCACGTAATGCCTCGATATGGGCTGTCGATACATATAGCGGTGATCGGGCTATAAACGATTGGAGTTTTCCATATAAAGCAATCTATTTCGCAAATAATGTACTTCGGCTATTAGAAAACAATGACCATGTCACAGAGACAGAACTTAGAGAATTACGGGGCTGGGCGCTCTTTGTGAGGGCATATAATTTTTATTCGCTGGTCAGTACATTTTCAAAGGCTTATGATCCAGCGACCTCGGCAGACGACCTGGGGATACCGTTGAAGCTCAGTAGTGATATCGACGAAATTGTCCCAAGGAGTTCGGTAGCAAAGTCCTATGAGCAGATCATAGCAGATGCACTTGAATCGAGTGAATTATTACCAAAGCACATCGTAGAAGGCAAGAAAAACCGTCCATCTGGCGTGGCGGCTTATGCTTTGCTGGCGCGTGTCTATTTAAGTATGCGCGACTATGAAAAGGCCGATTATTATGCGGACAAGGCGCTGTCAATCTATGATAAACTGATCGACTTCAATACGCTCAACAAGACCTCCAGTACACCGTTCACCTATAATGCCGAAGAAACAATTTATTATTCACGGATTATAAACCTATACTCCGAACTTACTTCCGCGAGACCAGTGCTTACTTATGGGATAGATCCAGGTTTATTACAGCTCTACGACCCATCGGATCTACGTCTTCAGATTTATTTTTCGAAGAATACGGAAGGGAATTTTAACATCAAGCGTATCAATACATTGAGCACTTTTCCATTTGCTGGTCTGGCTACAGACGAACTGTATCTGATCAGGGCAGAGTGTTTGGCCAGGGGAGGAGAACTGGGACAGGCCATGTACTATTACAATAGGCTCCTGTTAACACGTTGGGATCCGAATGCGACAGGGGTATATGTTCCCTACATAGATAAGTCTGCAACAACTGTCGAAGAAGCCGTGGACATGATATTGACGGAAAGGCGAAGAGCCTTGGTGTTCAGGGGAATTCGATGGACAGATCTCAAACGGCTAAACCTAGAAGATCGAAAGATTAGGCTGAGCAGGCAGATCGATGAAGAGGTATATTATCTGGAACCTAACAGTTCACGGTATGTACTGCCTATACCCGAAGAGGAGATTTCAAAAAGTGGTATCCAACAAAATATAAGAGAATGAAAAAGTTAGTTATAAAATTGCTTCGACTTGCTATGCTGATACTTGTTGGAGTGCCACCTGTTGGCGCTGCACAAACAAATGGTGAGGTCGTTATTCAGGGAAGTATCGACACGACTCTGGTTAGAGAAAAAAAAATAAAAAGTATAGGCGTTAAGATTCATGACCTCAATAAATCGATCAATGGGAATGAAGAATTGGTATGGTCAACAATATCATCCGACGGTACATTTAAATTAAGTTTTAACAATACAGAGGAACTGTCCTATGTATCTTTTCAGGTTGAAATAGATGGATTAACAAATCGATCTTATACGCATTTGACCTATTTATACCAAACGGATGCTCTTGGATATAAATATTTGTTAAAGCCGAACGATACCTGCCAAGTACAGATCCTACGTAATGGTTTACCCAGGTTTTATAATAAAAATGCGGCAATGCTGAATTTACAATCGGCGCTTTACACATTCCCCTCTTTTAGGGAAAGTATCGATCTGCAGATAGCAACACTCCGAAAGCAAGGGAAAATAGAGGAGATATGGAAGCTGTTTGAAGATCTGATACAAGATGAGCTATCCGTGAAGAAATCGATACTGGATGCTTTTAAAGATCAGCTGGAACCCGAAATCTACGAACGGATATATCTTGATATGATAGGGAAGACACAATATGATTTTATTAGGGGAAATATAATTCCATGGTTTATTGCTACACCAAGTAGAAGAACGGTCTTCTTGGATCATTACGATCATTTTATGTCCAGATTAGCTTTCTCGACCGAAAACATTAAGCCTTTATCTATCGTCAAATCGGCGTATTATACTGATTTCCTGTTGATAAAAGAACAAATCGAATATGTCAGAAAAGCCAATACGATATCCTATCGCGGAGATTCTTTTATACCTATCATGAACGCAATAGTAGCCCATTATGATGGAATAGTAAAAGAACAGCTACTGGTCAAATCTTGCGTGAAGCTAAGAAAGTTTTTTCCGGTTGAAATGTATACTGTCAAAGATCAGGTATTGGAGCATTTGTCAAGCTCTCTATATTGGACTGAAATGGATCAATTTTTCAAAAGACAGTATGGCAAAGCGTTCAACTTTTCGTTATCAGATGCAAGCGGACGCATTTACCACTTGGCAGATTTCAAAGACAAGGTCATTATCATGGATTTCTGGTTTACGGGCTGTAGTCATTGCAAGGTGCTGAAATCAAATATGGATCCCATCATAGATAGTCTGAAAGCAAACGATGATCTATTGATCGTTTCGGTTGGTCTAGATAAAAAGAGGGATGTGTGGCTTAAAAGTCTAAAGGAGGGGGAATACACGCACGAAAATGGTCTAGATCTGTTTGCGGATGGTTTAGGCTTTGATCATCCCTTACCAAAATACTATGGCTTTATCGGGGCGCCTGTACTGCTTGTCATAGACAAAAGCGGAACCGTAGTTCCACTTAAACAACCTAGGATTACAGCTGATGTAATTGATGGAAAGAAGGAAGCGGCTGTTATTCTTGAGCATCCCTTGGCGCAGGAGTTTATACGTGTGATCAGCAATCTCCTTGGTCAGAAATAGCTAGGTAAAAAAGGCGAGCAATATGCTCGCCTTTGGTTTTTAATAGAGATTAAATGCGTCGTTTGGGTTTTCTGACTTCACACCACCAGCCTCTGAAGGGACGGTGTTCTGAGGGTTTCCCGCTCCTCTGTAAACAAATGAAGTGTGAGTGTCTGCATCTATGGGCATGTTAAGCTCGATAGAACATGGATATGGATCAGGCTCTGCACATTCATCCCCTAGTGCAGGCGGTATAGGCGTATATACACCATTGCCCATATTGTAATATTTATCGGTAGTTGCTACCTTATCCTCGATCTTAGCTGTGAAAGCATAGGATAGTGTTGCAATTCCTACCAATACTGTTAATAGAAGGGCACTCGCCCAAGCACTGTTTTTTTTGATGAAAGATATTGCTCTCATAGTCTGGTCTTTTTTATAATAGCAAAAAAAGGTTGCCACAAAAAACTCTAAATTCTTTACTGTCGACCATCACTGTGCTTTTACGAGGTGTGGCGATCTTGTTACTACCTCGGGATACTCTTGGTGAAAAGTTTTACGCAGGTATCCACTACGTATCATAATTTAAAATCCAGACCGGCCTGCCCGGGAATACACTGAATTTTCGTTTGATGTTTTCTATTTTCATATCTTTTTATATTTATTTATTCTATTCCGCATGATATACTTCCATGTTGTAGTACGTGTTTTCGTGGATGCTATCGTTTCGCTGTTTTTCCTCTTCGACGCTATAGGCCTCAAAGCTGTAAACACGATTGGTATAATAAGGGTCTCGATCTGTTTCTTGACCGTTATCTTTGCAGGTTGCCTCGAACTTCATAAGTACTGTACCCTTATCGACGTCTACAATTTGGATGGTACAGCCATAGGATTTATGGCGGTTGAAATAACCAAATAACAGGATCATGGCCAGCATGGCTACAAATAGTACAGTCAGTAGTATCCTTATCTTTATGTCTTGTTTAATGATCATAACCCTTTTGTTCAATTACGTACAGCGACCTTCGCTGTATTGATAAATCAAAGTTAGTTACGATAGCTAGGAGGTTGGTTGTAATAATTTCCCCCTTCGTTTGTAAAAATCGGGCAACACTTGTTTATTGCTGATATTGACTGGGCGCTACGCCGTACTTATTCTTAAAGGCATTGCTAAAGGCAGGTATATCGTGGTAGTACAAGATGAAGGTGACTTCTTTTACGCTTATGCCGCTTTTCAGCAGGAGGACAGACTCTTCTAGCCGTCTATCACTGATGTGCTGCGATAGGTTCTTGTCGTGTAGCTTTTTATGGGCTTTATGCAGGTGCTTTGGACGGATCTTATACGCAGTGCATAATTCTCGGATACTGGGTATCACCTTGTTGTTTGCTAAGCAGTGCTCGATATGCTGTCTTACGGCTTCTATTTTTTGTTTTAGAGGATGGACTGGCGCCCGATCGGGATTCTCCTCTTGTTGGTGTAGGCTCTGCAAGCGGCCCACGGCCGCATAGATATTGGTATCCTGCTGGATGCCGGCTATCTGGGGATGCTCGAGTATGTAATAAAGTTCGGTGCGCATATCGGCGGTGATGGGGGCAGGTGCGCTGCGGTATAGTTGGTTCGGTAATAAGATCTGGGGGAGGTCTTGCAGCTCGACAGCTGCTGGTTCCCTGTGTTTGTCCAGCCAGTCGGTCACGATAGTGTAGCCTACGATCACATGGCGCCCGATGGGTACATAGCTCAATAAGTCGCCACAAGCGGCATAGATCTGATGCTGATAGCCTTCGGTCAGGAGGAGACTATGATCCATTACCTCGCTAATGCCGTAGCCGCCCTGTAATATATACTGCCAGTGTATATCGGGATGCTGTATCGATACGGGTAGGTATAGGGGCTCCTTGGCTTCGATCTCGATGCAATAGGGCAGGATGTACTTGCTCTTGTACCATTGTATACAGCACCAGCTGTCGTCAATGTACCAGCTCTTGCACTCGCCATAGGCCATAGGATAGCTGCTACCGCGTGGTAGTTCCCGGCTCTCGCGGGCATGGGGATAGTAGCGCTGAGGCTGTATCAAAAGGCTTCGTATCATGTGCTTGAAAGGCTTCTGGTCATACCTACAAAACCTACGGCAGCGCCCATGCTGCTAAGCGCTACCACAGGTTTTACAGCAGATCATCACATTTATCGATACGTGATCAGGATCTGTAATCCCTGATCTTCGTGGATTTCGGCCGCGCCCAAGCTGTACGACTGACGTGTGGAGCCAAAGATGATGACATCCTTGTCACGGAGTTCTTCCGGTGCTCTCTTTTCGTTGTTCGTCTTGGAAAAGGCTATAGTCCGTCCGGCACTCAGTTCACCAGCGATAGCATCAGCGAGAGTTGCTTTAAAAAAAGGCTTCATGTTGGCAATCTGTGCACGCTGGCTGGCGCTGAGCTCAAAACGCTCGTCCATCCACTGGTCGAAGTTGGTTTCCAATAGTAGCATAGATCCGGCAAGGTCTGCTGGACTTTGAGCTAATTCATGCGCCTGTACGAAAGCACTTCCTGATGCATTTAATGGTTGTTTCATGGTTTTAATAATTTAAGTGAACTGTAAAATAAAAACATTATGGGATAGAAAATGAAGAAAAACGGCTGATTTGATGCCGATTTACCAAATTGTGGAGAACTCGGGGATTTGGTTGATGCGGCGGTATTTATTGATAATTAATCGATTATATGTTGCTTCTTGTTTTTTTGTTTTTTATCTTGGAGGTTATATCAATTTTTTACCAAGTAGCGGACCAGAGTTATTTCCCTAAAACACTGACTATGATGGATGCCCTTGTTTTTGCTTTAAAATATGTCGTACGCATATTTATTATAGCCTATCTCCTTACGACTAATTGGAGATTCCTGCATATCAAGGATTATTTAAATGCACCTAAATTTTGGCCTTTATACTGGGCGACCTGTGTGGCTGTGTTGATCTATATGGGTATCATCGAAATGTTGTACTGTGTATTGGTATTGAATCATAGTCGAAGAACAGGGGGGACACCGCGACTCAAAAGAAAAATTGTCTTTTTTGTGATGGGTATCACTATAGTGACAGCTATCAATCTGACATTCTTACATTTTATTTTTTCAACAGCACGACATAGCTTTATTTCAGCTGGATATTGGGAGAGTGGATTCGTTTTTTTTCTTCTTTTGTTTATTGCTTATGAAGTATGGATCTGGTATAGACCAAGGACTACATTGGGGTTTTGGGTGATGGAGCGCTGGGTGGCTAAGGTAGTTCAGGGGATAGAACAGAAAGCATCGCCTTCGTCTGTGATATGTACCGAGGAGGTAGCCTTGGTGGATACCGATATAGCGCTGTCGGATGAGATACAAACGGAAATATTCACCAAGAAAGGGTTTGCGCAGATTTTCATTGGGGAGGTTTCTATCCTACTTATGGATATTTTATTGATTATTTCACAACGGGATGGAGTATCTATTTATGTCCGATCGGGGCGGTGCTTCTTTATAGAGGCAAAATTGGCCCAACTCTTTAATGAAGGACAGCTGGCGTGGTTTACGGAATATCGAAAAGGAGCTAGGGTGGGCTTGGCGCACTTGGTCTCAGCAGTTGACGAGGATGGATTACTCGGTTTGGATAAGCACAGTCTAAAGGTATTTAGAGAAGTGTGGGAGAAATCGGCGCTCGAACTGGATAGCCTCCTGACTGTAAGTCCAGTGTATATCGATAGAATAGAACAGCAGATTGAAAATAAAGAGCAGTTGGGTAAGGCGGTATTGAGCCAAAGTATCCAGCTAAAATCCGTAATTGAAAACTATTAATTCCTGTGTCTAGAGCGATGGGCTCCGCATGCTGCAGATGCGAAACAAATCATCGACATGGAAACAAAAAATGAAAAACAGCAGACCGCCCACCATTGCCAGTGTACCTGTACACCGACTACAGGTGATAGAGGTACTGACGGTGCCAGTACTTGTCTGGCTCTGACATTGCAGGGTATGGCAACACCGTTATACAATCGCTTTGACCAGTTACTGGGTACAGCGGTGCGTATGTTGGAATTGTTGGAGGAGAAGATGGATCCACCTATGGACCTAAATGAGGAGCTAATGGACGCTTTAGATCTTAAACTATTACTTAAGGTAGGAGACACTAAGTTCGCTTCAATGAAAAAGCTGTTTAAAACCTATGAGGTAAATAAAAAGCCCTATTACCTAAAGCACGAGGTCTTGGATATCATCAGACATTATGAAGTGATTTCAAACACTGAATGCAACACTTTATAACAAATAAGAAGCTGTTTCTGCATCTTTGCGGAAACAGCTTCCTGTCCATCGCAGAGTAGTGCCTGAACTAAGGTTGAACTAGCCTATAACTAGCCTAAGACTAAGGTTGAACTAGGAAACAACTAGGCCTCAACTAAGAATGAACTGGCAACTCTTCATAATCATTCATAATCGTTCATTTTCCTTCATAATCATTCGCAGAGCCCTGCAGGCCATTGTTTTACGGAATATCCTGTAAATATTTGTGTCGTTGTGCTCCACGGAAGGCGCCCCGTATAGCTTGACAACGAACAGAATTTTTAACGTCAAATAAACAAAAAAATGGCAAAATCAAAAGACAACGTCGTGATGCAGGGCGCATCAGGAAGAATCGGAAGAAACCTCGTGTTTCGGCAAAGAGGCGATCAGACAATTATCGCGAAAACGCCGCGTATACCAGCGGATCGTGTAATGACAGCAAAGCAGGTTGCTGTACAGCATAAGTTTTATGATGCTACCCAGTACGCCAAGAGTGTCATGCTGGACGACGACCTGAAAGCGGAGTACAAGAGTAAAGCCAACGTAAATCAGTCCGCTTACAATTTAGCATTCAGAGATTATTTTAAAGACCCAGAGCTCCGTCGTGTAGATGATAGAGCGTACGAAGGGGAGGTGGGCAATAAAATCAGTTTTCTGGTCAGGGACGTGATGGTATTACAGTCACTATCGGTAGAGATACTGGATGATCAGGATGCCGTCATTGAATCGGGGGCGGCCGTGCTCAAAGATAATTCGGATAGCGAATGGCTCTATACCGCTACAGTGCAGAACCCAGACTATATGAACTGCAAGTATCGCGTCACTATGGTCGACCGACCGAATAAGGTGGTCACGGTAACCAGAGACTTTGGTGAATCGCAGGGCTAACGCTCTGTAAGCAATAGAAGTCAGCAGAGGATAGGGCCTTCGGGTCCTATCTAATATCTAACTACTAATATCCGCGGGCAGGTTCCGGACTTCATTTCACCCAGTCTAACTACTAATATCTTACTACTAAATACTAAAAAAATGACATCACTATCAAATAATATCCCTACGTCTTCACAAGGTCGGTCGGATAGAATAACACAGTTTATGGAAAACGTAAAACACTATTTATTAATAAATTTAATACTTATAACCTTACTTTTCACTTTAACAGGAAAGTTCCTGCAATTCCTCGATCCAGTAGCAGGCATTCTCGATATCGGCATCCTTACAGTAGCCCTATTCGGCCTATTGGTAGGTATCGCGGCAGTACTCTGTAGCCTATGGTTACAAGAACTGCTCTGGCAACCCTTTAAAGCATTTCGGAAAAACATTCAATCTCATTTTAATCGATTATCATCATGGCAACAATGCATTCTATATTTCTCAGTTTTCTTCTTCATGCTCTATGCAGTGGTAAAAGTGATGGGGATAGTGTTGTAGCTAGTGCTACTCGTACTACTGTACAATCACTCAATTTATCGTCTTTGAAGCAGTTCCCCATTAGGGATGACCTTTTAGCATATGGAATCAAAGGCCGTAAAGCTACAAATAGCAATTCTGTACATTTTGCAATACATAAGGATTTCCAGTCTATGGGAAGGACACTAGGGAAGGAGACCTTGGAAACCGCCTCTGTAGCTTTACGAAGCCGTGATAAACATAGGGTAAACAGTCTTGATCTTTGCGGCACTTTCTATCAAGGGAAAGTGCCTAGGCATTCCGCCAATAAGGAAAAAAGAAACTTAATAATAACCATTGCTACTCGTACTCCTGTACAATTACTCAATTTATCGCCTTCAAAATTTTTGACAATTGCAGTGGGATGTGCTAGCTTTCTGTCAAAAGTTTTCAGCGACGAGTTTTTGCGTACTTTTTGCGGAAAAAAGTACGAGCCCCACCACGGCTTGAGTGGCATAAGAGCTAAGCATTCCGTCAATAACGACAAAAGAAACTTAATAATAGCTATTGCTACTCGTACTCCTGTACAATCACTCAATTTATCGCCTTCAAAATTTTTGACAATTGCAGTGGGATGTACTAGCTTTCTGTCAAAAGTTTTCAGCGATGAGTTTTTGCGTACTTTTTGCGGAAAAAAGTACGAGCCCCGCCACGGCTCGAGTGGCATAAGAGCTAAGCATTCCCCCAATAACGACAAAAGAAACTTAATAATAACCATTGCTTCTGCAGAACTGGGAATCAAAGAAGCCACTGGCAACAACGATGGCCCTCGTGTCGAGCAGTACCTCCGCTATACCAACCTTGGCCCAGGCTATGACTGGTGTGCGGCTTTCGTAAGCTGGGTATATGGTCAGGCCGGATTCAGTGCCCCACGTAACCCTTGGAGTCCGGCATTGTTCCCCAAAGCTAGGACGGTTAAGGAAAGCCAGGTTCAACCAGCAGATCTATTCGCTATTTATAGCACCACTGCCAGGCGCATCCATCACGTAGGGCTCATCAGGAGTAAGCAAGAGCAATATATCTTGACCATCGAAGGCAACAGTAACAATCGCGTAGAATCACGGCGAAGGCATGTCAAGACAGTGTACAGCTATGCAGGCTGGATAAAATAGAAAGGAGAGGTATAATGAACTATAGATTTATATTATGGATACTATTGACTACCGCCTTGACGGGTTGTAAGCTGAGGCGGGACACGAGTGCTGTAGCTTCATCGCAGAGACAAGCAAAGAGCCGTGTCGAAGATAGCACATCATGGTTTCAGCTGATAGGCCGGGACAGCACCTCACATTATTGGAGCTTTTCAAGTGATAGTAGCTTCTATTTCCATCCAGATGACGGCTTGTGGGGACAGTCAGGCACGTTGCATTATATCGAACAAAAACGTTCCGAGACAAACCATATCAATTATCAAAACACCTATGACAGTATCGGGATGTCGCAACATAAGGAAGAAAGCGATAAGCGTAGCAGCCAAACGAGATTCCCATTAATGTATGCACTGTGGCTACTGTTAATACCCTTGGTTTTGGTCGCTTATTTCTATTGGAAAAGATAACACCTGAAGCAAATTAGCGCTTCCATTAGCCCCCGAGATGATCGGGGGCTGTTTATTTTAACCGATTATATCTTTTAATTTCCAAACTAAGACGTGCTTAATTCCGTTGCGCGAAGGTAAAGCAATATCATCCAAGGACACCACAATTTTTTCATAATGATCATTAATCGCTTCTAAAGGGGCATACTCGCGTTCGATTGTCTGTTCATCTATAAGGATGTAAGTGCTTTGAACATAGATCAACCGATCGGCCTTCTTTGCTACAAAATCGATCTCTTTGTTTCTCAGTGTTCCTACATAAATATCATAACCTGCTCGGCGCAATTCTAGATATACCAGATTTTCCAACTTATAACCAAGGCCATAACCAAAGCCAGGGTATAGGTAATTTTTAAAGCAGAGATCGTTGGCGTAATATTTACTAGCGCCAACGATAGTATCCTTTCCACGGATATCATATCGGTCTACCCGGTGAATTAAAAAAGTGTCTTCAATATAGCCAAGATAGGTAGAAAGAGTCTCATAGGT
The DNA here is from genome assembly GCF_017908035.1 of Sphingobacterium tabacisoli. Classification (GTDB taxonomy): domain Bacteria; phylum Bacteroidota; class Bacteroidia; order Sphingobacteriales; family Sphingobacteriaceae; genus Sphingobacterium; species Sphingobacterium tabacisoli. The sequence goes on from NZ_JAEQMU010000001.1 coordinate 793,453, forward strand.
TGTCTTGCGTCCATTACTTTTAAAGTAGTTGACTATATTGTTTATGGAAACTAAATTCGAAGCATTATTGACCAGATAAACAAAGATATCCTCTAATAGCTTTGGATCTTTTATGGAATGCCGTTGAATAATGTCGCGTAGTAGAACAGTGTCTTTAATAGCTGATATATAGTTTCTTCTGGACTCTTCATTTGGAAGTTCAAATAACTCAGGCAGCGCACCAGTTTCCATGTAATCAAGATAACTTTGTTTTACCTGCTCTTTTTTCATCATGCCCGTATACTCACTGAAACTAAAGGGCAAAATCTCAAACTGCACATATCGACCCGAAAGGAATGTTGCTAGTTCGCCTGAAAGCATTTTAGAGTTTGAACCACTTATAAACAGTTCATAGGTTTCTGTGTAATCTTGCGATAACGAGTTGATCAAATGTTCCCACCCTTCAATATTCTGTATTTCATCAATGAATATCCATATCTTTCCCTTCGGTTGCAATTTGCGTTTATACGTTGAAATTAAAGAGCTAAGATCTTTATAGGTTCTTAAGAAATCAAAATCGGTAAATTCTTTGTTTATGTAAAAAATATTTTCTGGGTGGGTGCCCTGAGTAATTAAATTGTTTGCTATTTGTCTCAATAGATAGCTTTTACCAGCACGGCGTTGACCCACCAGTACCTTTACTAATTTGGTGCCGATATAATTTTCAATTTTATCTGTATACTCCTTACGGGGAAAACCCAACTGAGGAACATGACTATCCCAGAAATTGTACTTTGCTAATGCTGAGAAATATTCTTCCATACTCTAAAGATTTGATATAAATATACAAACTTTCTGTTGTACTTGAAAGTTTTGCTCTTTGTGTGTATTTCATAGGACACAGAGTTAGAGGGATAGAAGGAGGTTACAGGGTGTCGGATTTACGAATTATTCTATTAATAACTAAGATATTGACTGTTTGATTGTTTTAAAGGTTTAAAGGAACTACATGTATGGTATCGTAAATGGGAAATAGGTTGTAAGGTTACAGGGTTACAAGGTAATGGGGATACCTGGCTTTTGGAACGGTCCTCGAGATGATCGGGAGCTGTCTATTTGTTTAGGATATTTCGTTTAATGTCTTCATTATTTCCTCCGTCCTCTTTTGCGATAAGCTGTATTGTCTTCCTTCAGAACATCATCAATTGATGTAAAGGTGGGCTTATCAGGTTCTAGCGCCACTATAATCTCTTCTAGGCCACCAACGACTACAAGTATTTTCAGTAACGATTCGAGTGATATTATTCCTTTCTGTTCAAATTTACGTAATGTAGCCAACGGTACACCCGAGCGCTGTGACAATCCATCTTGAGTTAGCTCCATTACAAGCCGCCTATCACGTACATGATCTGCTATTTTTCTTTGCGCCTTTGACGTAGATATAAGTGATATCATGATATTAGTTATTGCTATTTTTATATCTAATTAACACTATGGTAGTATAAATATAAGTTTTATGTATTGGGTTTTGCAATAGCGTTTATCAAGTTTGATCAGCGTTGGTCAGTGACAGGGATAGGAAAGAGGGTGCGAGTTATCTAGTTAACAAGTAGTAATCACTACAGATTACTACTTGCATAGAAGTCTACGCTGTAGTTAACCTTGATAATCCAAGTGAATATCCTGTCCTATAACAGGTTGCAAAATAGAGATTGACATATGTCAAGAAATAGGCATAGTCGTAAGAAATAATGATCGTAAAGGCATAGTTTTGCGCCGTCTAGAAGAAGTAAGCGTATGCTTAAAACTGGGCATAGATTGCAGACCAAACTACTTATGAAATATAATTTGACTATGGAAAATATAAGTCGCGATGATCGTGATTTGCCTTAAAAGTTAGTTTTTACTATTTCGGGAGCTTGATGGTAGGTGTGGGAAGCACTTCGGCGCTATAGTGGAATATTTGTTATTCTGTTGTAATATAGCTACTTATGTATATTCCACTTCATTTGTCCCTAATTTGTCCCCCCCGTTAATACTTTTTTTTTAGGTTTTAAAAGTAATTTTAGCCACCACAATTATTAAGCAACAGCTGTAATTCTATTCAATAGAAATTATGGACTGCCCCATCCTGGAATAGGAAGGGAAACTGTAAGTGTATATCAAACTACGATGGATTTTGCAGGTAATAATGGTTGCTGGGATCTTCCTTTGAAAAATCAGATTTAATGTAATTTGCATATGAAAAAAAAATACTTAATAATTTTACTCTTCTTAATTTTTACCCTAAGTCAATCTAGGGCGCAGACAGCACTCAATTTTGTCGAGGTCGTTAAAGACAATATAAATGGTGTTACTGGATTGAGTGGTGTTAGCGACATCGCTGTAAGTGCAGATGGTAAGTTTGTTTATTCAGCAGCTTATGGTTCTAGCAGTGTCGCATGCTTTGAAAGAGATGTTCTGACAGGTAAATTAACCTTTAAAAGTGTTATAAAAGAGAACAACGCTGGTATAACAGGTTTAGCAGCCGTGTTTAGTATTGCTGTCAGCTCGGATAATAAAAGTGTTTACGTGGCTTCACCAACTACTAGCCGTGTTACTTCATTTTCAAGAAATACAACGACAGGAGCGTTAACCTTTGTTAATACATTAGTCTCAAATACTAACGGGATGACTCTTAATGGGTTTGTTTCGGTGTACGTCAGCCCGGATGGAAAATGGGTATACGGAATCGCCGCAAGTGGCACTACAACTAGTGGACTCGGTGTGTTTTCCAGAGATACCCAGACCGGAGCAATCACGTTTGTAGAGCAGCACCTACACGGTGTCGATGGAAACCTGCTAGGTCAGGATTTTAATGCGTCAGGTAGCCCCATAAAAAATATAGCAACTTCTGCGGATGGAAAATTTCTATATGTAACCGCAACACTTAGTAATACAGTTAGTGTATATTCGATAGATCAAATAACAGGACGACTAACTCTAGTCGCAGTTTATAGAGATGGTGCGAACGGTGTGGATGGGCTTCAGGGAGCTTCGTCCCTGTTGCTATCTCCAGATGGGAAGCATCTCTATGTAAGTGGTCAAAAGGAACATTCAATAGCTGTCTTCAGTGTAAACCAGACAACTGGTACGTTAACTTACTTAAATAAACTGACAAATAATACAGGTGGTATAACAAGCCTCCAAGGGGTTAGAAGTTTAGCTATAAATCCAGATGGAAAATATCTTTACGCAAGTGCAATTACTTCACACGCAGTTACAGCATTTAGTCGAGATGTGTCCACAGGAGGATTAAGTCTCAACACGAGTTTAGTAAATGGTTTTGGTGGTATTGAAGGAGTAAATGCACCATCTGGTATGATGATGGATCCATTAAGCAGGAATCTGTACGTCTCAGGACAATCCTCGGCAAGTATAGTAGTCTTTGAGTCATCTGTTCCGGCAGTGGTATTGAGTAGCAATGAGGTAACGACTTCTAATAATGTTGCAGTTATTTTAGATCCAGCCTTAGATATTAAAGATGCAGATAGTCATAATTTACGCTCAGCCACAGTGAAAATAACAAATGGAATGAGTGCAGATCTTTTATCGGTGAACGTACAGGGTGGAGTAAGTGGTATTTACATTGGAGCTACAAAAACACTGAGCCTTGTCGGAACTGCAAGTCTGTCTCAATACATTGATATATTGAGAAGTTTGAGTTACACACCTAGTTTAGATCCAAGTGTAACTCCGGGAACGATCTCTTATCGAACAATTTCCGTTAGTGTAGTTGACGAAGAGAATAACGCTAGTGCCGAAGCCGTTATTTCAGTAAAGATAAATCCGCAAAATACAGTTCAGATGATTACTTTTCCTGCTATTGCCAATAAAACATATGGCGATCCTGATTTTAATATAATAGCACAAAGTTCAAATCCTTTGCAGGCAATAACTTATGCAAGTAGCGATGTCAATATTGCAGAAATTGTTTCAGGCCAAATAAAGATAAAAAAAGCGGGAACTGTAACGATCACTGCTACACAAATTGCCAATTCAGGTTTTGATGCCGCAGTGCCGGTGTCTCAAACCCTGACAGTAGATAAAGCTTCACTGAGCATTACTGCTGAAGCAAAATCGAAAGTATATGGTGCGGCGGTACCTACGCTGACCTACAGTTATAATGGTTTGGTGAATGGCGATATTAAAGTAACGACAGGGCCAACAATTGCGACTACAGCAACACTGGCCTCGGTAGCAGGTACGTATCCGATTACATTAAGCGGAGGTGCGGATGCCAACTATGAGATTACCCTGGCTAACGGTACCCTGACAGTAGATAAAGCTCCACTGAGCATTACTGCTGATGCAAAATCAAAGGTATATGGCGCAGCAGTACCTACGCTGACCTACAGTTATAATGGTTTGGTAAACGGTGATACTAAAGTAGCGACAGTGCCTACAATTGCGACTACTGTAACCGTGGCCTCAGCAACAGGTACGTATCCGATTACATTGAACGGAGGTACGGATGCTAACTATGAGATTACCCTGGCAAATGGTACACTGACAGTAGATAAAGCTCCACTGAGCATTACTGCTGATGCAAAATCGAAAGTATATGGTGCGGCGGTACCTACGTTGACCTACAGTTATAATGGTTTGGTAAACGGTGATACTAAGGTAGCCACAGTACCTACGATTGCGACTACAGCAACATTGGCCTCGGCAGCAGGTACGTATCCGATTACATTGACGGGAGGTACGGATACCAACTATGAGATTACCCTGGCAAATGGTACACTGACAGTAGACAAAGCTCCACTGAGCATTACAGCGGATGCAAAATCGAAAGTATATGGTGAGGCGGTACCTACGCTGACGTTCAGTTATGATGGTTTGGTGAATGGAGATACAGAAGTAGCGACATTGCCTACAATTGGTACTACTGCAACAGTGGCCTCGGTAGCAGGTACGTATCCGATTACATTGACCGGAGGTACGGATGCTAACTATGAGATCACCCTGGCTAATGGTACATTGACAGTAGATAAAGCTCCACTGAGCATTACTGCTGATGCAAAATCTAAAGTGTATGGCGCGGCAGTACCTATGCTGACGTTCAGTTACGATGGTTTGGTAAACGGTGATACTAAAGTAGCGATAGTACCTACGATTGCAACTACAGCAACAGCAGCTTCGGCAGTAGGTACGTATCCGATTACATTAACCGGAGGTACGGATACCAACTATGAGATCACCCTGGCAAATGGTACACTGACAGTAGACAAAGCTCCACTGAGCATTACAGCTGATGCAAAATCGAAGGTATATGGTGCGGCGGTACCTACGCTGACCTACAGTTATGACGGTTTGGTAAACGGTGATACTAAAGTAGCCACAGTACCTACGATTGCAACTACAGCAACAGCAGCTTCGGCAGTAGGTACGTATCCGATTACATTGACCGGGGGTACGGATGCCAACTATAAGATTACCCTGACTAATGGTACACTGACAGTAGATAAAGCTCCACTGAGCATTACAGCGGAGGCAAAATCGAAAGTATATGGTGCAGCGGTACCTACGCTGACCTACAGTTATAATGGTTTGGTAAACGGTGATACTAAGGTAGCCACAGTACCTACGATTGCAACTACAGCAACAGCAGCTTCGGCAGCAGATACGTATCCGATTACATTGACCGGGGGTACGGATGCCAACTATAAGATTACCCTGACTAATGGTACACTGACAGTAGATAAAGCTCCACTGAGCATTACTGCTGATGCAAAATCGAAAGTATATGGTGAGGCGGTACCTACGCTGACCTACAGTTATGATGGCTTGGTAAACGGTGATACTAAAGTAGCAACAGTACCGGCGATTAGTACTACTGCAACAGTGGCCTCAGCAACAGGTACGTACCCGATTACATTGACCGGAGGTACGGATGCTAACTATGAGATTACCTTAGCCAATGCTACATTGACAGTAGACAAAGCTCCACTGAGCATTACTGCTTATGCAAAATCGAAGGTATATGGTGCGGCGGTACCTACGCTGACCTACAGTTATGACGGTTTGGTAAACGGTGATACTAAAGTAGCCACAGTACCTACGATTGCAACTACAGCAACAGCAGCTTCGGCAGTAGGTACGTATCCGATTACAATAACCGGAGGTACGGATGCTAACTATGAGATTACCCTGGCTAATGGTATATTGACCGTAGATAAAGCTGTTCTAACTATTAAAGCGGATGCGAAATCGAAAGTGTATGGCGCAGCGGTACCTACGCTGACCTACAGTTATGATGGTTTGGTGAATGGTGATACTAAAGTAGCGACAGTACCTACGATTGCTACTACTGCAACAGTGGCCTCGGCAACAGGTACGTATCCGATTACATTGACTGGGGGTACGGATGCTAACTATGAGATTACCTTGGCTAATGGTATATTGACCGTAGATAAAGCTGTTCTAACTATTAAAGCGGATGCGAAATCGAAAGTGTATGGCGCAGCGGTACCTACGCTGACCTACAGTTATGATGGTTTGGTGAATGGCGATACAGAAGTAACGACAGTGCCTACGATTGCGACTACAGCAACAGTGGCCTCGGCAACAGGTACGTATCCAATTATATTGATTGGAGGTACAGATGCCAACTATGAGATCACCCTGACTAATGGTACACTGACAGTAGACAAAGCTCCACTGAGCATTACTGCTGATGCAAAATCGAAAGCCTACGGTACGGTAGATCCTGTATTAACCTATAAGATCGATGGTCTGGTAAATGGCGATCGGGAGGGTATTGTAACGGGAAGCCTAATTCGTGATGCGGGCGAGAATGTAGGTGCCTATAGCATCAATAAAGGAAGTTTGAATGGGGGAGTGAACTATACAATGAGCTATGTAGGGGCCAACTTGAGTATTATTAAAGCCACAATAACGGGGGTAAGTTTAACAGACAAGACGTTTACCTATGATGGGAGTTCGAAATCTCTTGTTCTTACCGGGACACTACCTTCAGGAACTCTTGTCAACTACATCAATAATGCCCAGATAAATGCTGGTACCTATAGGGTGAAAGCAGATATTCCGGAGACGGCTAACTATTTTGGCGCAAGCTATTCGGCGAGTCTCGTAATTCAGAAGGCAAAACAGACAATCAGTTTTACAGCTCCAAGCACAGTAGAAAGAGATGGTGGAGCGGTTGTACTGGAAGCAAAATCCAGTTCTGGACTTCCAGTTACCTTATTGACTGATGATCTTTCGATAGCTACAATATCGGGGATGAGTATACAACCACATCGTCTAGGAACAGTACTGGTTAGGGCGATACAGGACGGTGATGTAAACTATGAAGCAGCGACACCGGTCGCGGTAAAAATAAGGATACAGAACAGTGATAGTGCATTGCCGGTACAACTTAACAGAGCATTATCGCCGAATGGGGATGGAATCAACGACTTCCTATTGATCGAAGGTATACAGGACTTCGCGGAAAATAAGGTAACAATATTTGACAAGAACGGTTCGGTCATAGCTGAAATAGCAGGTTATAATAATCAAGATAAGGTATTCACAGGTAGAGATAAGCGTGATGGTACCTATTACTACTATCTAGATGTAAAAGATAATGGAGTATGGAAACGGGAGAAAGGATTTTTTGTGATTAGGCGTTAGGAAGTTAGGTAAGGTTATACAAGTTATAGAGTTAGATAAGGTTAGAAAGTTAGGTTATAAAAGTTATGGAGGTTATAATTTCCGTAACTCCATAACTCAATAAGAAAGACAAATGAAAAAACTACATATATTCATTAGCCTACTGTCCCTGCTGCCCTTGTGCAGTATGGCACAGCACGGGGTAAGTTACAATCAATTTGGTCAGCTGCGTAATAGCTTCAACTCTTCGTTGAGTACGATGGACGAGCGTGGCAGCTTAGCTTCTTTGGGCCGTAGCCAATGGACGGGTGTCGATGGTGCTCCCAGATCGGTGTGGGTGACCGGTCATGGCATGGTGAAGAACCTTGGTCTGGCTATCGGTGGAGACTTCAAGCATGCCTCGCTGGGCGTGGTTAGCGAAAATGAAATTACAGCTTATGCCGCCAAAGCGGTACAGCTTGGGGAAAATGAGTACCTGAGCCTATCGATGGGCGGCGGTCTGCTCTTTTACGAAGGCAATTACCGTAAATTGGATGATCAGGATCCGGCCTTCTCGGAGGATGTGCGCGGTACCGCTGGAGTGCTTAGTGTAAGTACCTCATACTATCAGAAGGATCGATTTTACGTTGGGGTGTCTATGCCCCGATTCTCCCTGAAGCGGAATACAGACCGCGAGTATGAGTTCCGCGATGTGATCTATGTGACAGGAGGGGTGCTGCTCCACCTGGATGACACCTTCAAGCTGCGTCCTTCATTCCTGGTGAGCCATATGCAGGAGATGTCGCCGCGTTATGATATCAATGCGATGGTATTCATGGGGCCGAAGATCGGTCTGGGTATGGGGGTACAGAATCAGGGAGACCTATCCGCACTGATGCAGCTCAATTTTGGCAACTTCGGTGTAGGCTACAGTTATCAGTTCAGCGTCAGTGGACATACGCTAAACCAGAAAATATCAACCAATACCCATGAGGTGGGATTCCGCTACCGTATAGGTGGAATAGGGTTGTTGTAAGGGGGAAAGGGAGGAAAGTTATCCAGCGAGCGAGTTATCGAGTTAACAAGTGGTAATGGGGATACCTGGCTTTTGGAACGGCCCCCGAAATAATCGGGGGCTGTGTTAGCTTGATACTATCATATGATAGTATCAAACGTAATGTTTTGTTTTCACCATTTCTCTTTCAGCAGACCTTCTAATTGGTCTATCTCGGCTTGATACATCGTTTTTTTGCGGGTCCCGAAATAAAGGATATTCTCTACGGGATTTTGACCTTCCCAAACAATTTTAATTTTATCGGTAGCTAAAGCTTCAGAACAGAGGAAGTCAGGAACAATAGAATAACCGGTATTATTGCTTAAACAGCGAATAATGGAACTGATGTTGGGCACGATATAATTTGGACTAAAATCAGGGTGTTCTCCAAAATTATTGGTCCAAAAATCACGTAAATGGTTCATGTCAGCAGCTGTGCTGTACCACAATTGTTGTTTTAATATGGTCGAAGCTTCCCTTATTTTTCCATGCTTTAATAATGCTTCAAGCTCCGAACTGTCTGTTTTATTTCCTGCAATCAACACAATGCGTTCTTTTGAAAACGGCTCGTACGAAATGTTTTGCTGTGTTCCTTTTTGCGGTGTAATAATCAGATCCAACAGACCATGATCCAAATCATTCTGCATCTGTGGATACTCGCCAAATTTAATGATCAAATTAAAAGGCAGATCAGCGATATGCTCCTCCAAGGTGTACTGAAAAGTCTCGAAACACATGCCGACACTTATCGTGATGCGCTCATCCTGTGCACGTTTATGAAAAAGCTGCTCGCCATTTTCGAGCTTTTTCAGTGGGTCGATGATATAATTATAAAATATCTTTCCTTTCTCTGTCGGAACCATTTTTCGCGCCGAACGATCGAATAATTTTGACCCTGTATAAGCTTCCAACGAGTTCAAATGCAGACTGACACCGGGCTGAGAGATAAATAATTCTTGGGCCGCGGCGGATAAGGTTCCCGTTTCGTAAATCGCCTTAAATGTGCGCAGCCATTCTAGATTCCAATGCATAGTATCCTGTTTTTAAGCTTCATCATAAGGTAAATCGTCTGGATCTACGTCGATATAATCCGGTTTCGGGAGAATCGCTAGTCGAAAAGCCTGTATAGATGTCAATCCTTCCAGATGCGCTTTTACAACGCGATGCATGCCGTCCATCAATTGACCTGCCGGACAAATTAGAATAGGATAAGCAAGATCAGCTTCATTTACTAACTTCATGTGTTCGGCAATGGATCGGCACGTAGGCGAATCGCCTTCATCACTGTACCAATAGGTTTTGTCGAATTCACTTATTTCATCTAAATGAATTGTTTCGGGTTGAAGGTCTTGCGTTAACTGTATTAGCCGATCGACATCCCACGCGTAAAGTTGCTGATCAATCCGACGAAAATGATATTGCTTCCTCATATCTATAATTATTATGATACAAATGTACAATTTAAATTATTTTAATAATCAAGTAATAGGTTGGAAATTTGTGCTTTCAATAATTAAATTAGAGATGAACATATTTATTATCAACGGAGCTCAAAAATTCGCGCATTCAGGCGGTGCGTTTAATAAAACATTAAATAGCTGGACAACAGCGTTTGTACAGGCCAAAGGGTTCGAGTTTCGCACTACGGATATTAATGACGAATTCGATGCTTTTGCAGAAGTGGAAAATTTCAAATGGGCAGATGTTATAGTTTACCATTTTCCGGTCTGGTGGTTTCAGGTTCCCAATCGGTTGAAATATTATATTGACGAAGTTTTTACGGCTGGACATGAAAACGGAATTTACAAAAATGATGGCCGTTCCCATGAGAATCCGGAGATCAATTATGGAAGGGGAGGTTTGATGCAGGGCAAAAAATATATGGTCAATACGACATGGAATGCGCCAGAAACGGCCTTTACTTTAGAAGGGGAGTTTTTTGATCAGAAATCGGTAGATGACGGCGTTTTATTCGGTTTCCATAAGATGAATCAGTTTGCCGCTATGGAAAGAATCAATGGATTTCACTTTCATGATCTAGAGAAAAATGCTACGCAAGAGCGTGTAGATGCTTATGAAATGGCTTACAGAGCACATCTGGAAGAGGCTTTCTTGTTTGTCCAGGGATCTAATGAACCAAGTTAAAGTGGAGCGTACCTCGAGAGAGTCGGGGCTGTTTTAGTTACAGTATATTATTGCTAAAATAATTAGCATTAATTATCTTTTATTGTTATATTAGCTTTTGATTTTTAACTGTTTATAAATAATTAGCTATGAAAGAACACTATGATTATGATGAAATCCTCCTTGCACTGGAAGAGCCAAAGGAGGATTTTTATGAGACTCGGTCGAGATATATCAACCTGACTACCGACTTCGGATTTAAACGTGTATTTGGTACGGAAGTGAATAAGGATTTATTGCTTTCTTTTTTGAATGGTCTTTTCGCAGGGCGTAAAGAAATCAAGGATCTGTACTTTAATAAAAACGAATTTGTCGGGGAGGGGGAAGATGTGGGAGGTATCATATTTGATCTGACCTGCACAGGCTCTAATGGCGAGCAGTTTGCTATCGAAGTGCAGCGTACCTCTCACCTCAATCTGAAACGGAGAATGCTGTACTATGGGAGTAAGATCATCTCGGATCAGGCTCCTAAAGGACGTAGAAGGGAATGGGACTATAGGATTTCGGAGGTGTATGTGATTGTTGTGCTGGATGGTTTTTCGATTTCGGATGTTGATAATGTAGCTTATATTCATGATATCTGCCTGTGCAATAGGCAGACAGGCCAGGTATTTTATGATGAGTATGGATTTATTTACATTTCTTTAGTTAACTTTGTTAAACAAGAGTCTGATCTTCAGACTGATTTCGACTGTTGGCTTCATGTTTTGAAGAATATGTCCAAAATGGATAAATTGCCTGTGTATATGCGTAAGCCAATTTTTGAGAAGCTGTTCGATGTGGCTGAATATAGTAAAATGAAAACGGAGGATAAACAAATGTATGATGTTAGTTTAAAGCGTAAATGGGACGCGTATTCCATGGAGCAGACAAGGATTATTTTAGAAGAACGCGCTGTCGCTAGGGGACTTGAGAAGGGACTTGCTCAGGGGCTGGAACAAGGATTAGAACAAGGATTAGAACAGGGATTAGAGAAGGGATTAGAGAAGGGGCTTCAGCAAGGGCTTGAAAAAGGCCGCCAAGAAATGAAATTAGAGACGGCGAAGACAATGTTGGACAAAGGCTTTGATCCAAAGATGATAGCGGAGTTGCTCCATCTGTCCGAATCGGAGATCGAGAAACTTAGATAATCGTTTTTTGATATGCCGCATCCAAGGCATGTCATTCTTCTACATAGCAGAAGCTCATTGCACCCCGTACTATAACCTGTAAATAACCGAATCAGAGCTTCTGAAAATCAATTTTCATGTCTTAAGTCCCATCCTTCCAAGAATCTGTCATTGATAGCTATCTACTTGCTGAGAAGGACTCCGGTACTCTTAGAACGGACTTCGCTGGGCCGGTAGTTATAGTGTTGGAGAAATAGCTGGCTGAAATGGTGTGCATACTTGAATCCGCAGGAATAGGCGATTTCTTTGATGTCGGTGTCGGTGTGCAACAATAGGTGCAAGCCATGCTTTAACTTGTTTTTTCGGATATAACCAAATACAGTCTCCCCATAACGCTCTTTAAATGCTTTCTTTAGTTTGAATTCATTGATACCGAATGTGCGGCTTATCTTTTTCAAACTTAGATTCTCCGAAAAATGGCTGTCGAGATAGGTTTTGATATCCGACAGTATACGTAGATCCTCTTTTTTCCAGCAATGCTGTTCTACAGGTTCAACCCCGGCAGAGAACACGGAGAGGATAATCTCTATGGTCTTGCAGCGGATATAGTCGCCAGCAAACTCTCCGTGATAGGAGTGGGCTATAAGTTGATGTATCAAAGCCTCCTGTTCTAAAGTAATGGAAGCCGCCTCTCGGAAGAATGTCCATACCTCATGGGAGAAATGCTCCCTAAATGAGGAGTGGGCAAAACCCTGTGCTGATAGTAAGGTACATAGAAAATCCTCTTCGATATGGACATCCAGGACTTTGCGGGAGCACGCATAGTGCAGTGTGCCAGCGGTGGGGGGAAGGTAAATAAATTGCTGTTGCCCAGCAGACAGACTGATCTGCCTTCCGTTTGTCGCCGTAAATATAGAGGAGCCTTCAATTTCAAACTGAAACTTGATCATATTCTCGGGATGATCTATAGAAAGATGAAATGGGGCAAGAACTGTCCAGTCTTGATAACATACGATAAACTGATTACAGTTTCGGTAATACATACTGCCCTGTACCACGTCATTGGCCAATAGTTTGTGCCTAAAACCTTTTCGTGGCTCATCAGTAGTTTCCTTCGAAAATATCGATTTCAAAAGAGTGTCTCCATAAAACTCCCGTAAGGTTAGGTTCCTCATTTTGTCCGTTTTTTGATCTTTATAATCCTTAATCTGTTACCACTGGCGTAACAAAGTTAATACTTTTGCGGTGTTATCTATACTTATTCTAAATAAAAACAAGATGCTTTATAATTTATCAAGAATACAATGCTTGTTTACAGTGTTGACTGTACTACTGTGTGCCCCATTTTATGGAACGGCACAAAACCGAATAAAATTACTGGGAGAAGTGTATACGGCAGATGGCAGCCCGCTGGCCTATGCTAATGTCAAATTGAACGGAACACCCTATACCAGCCGTGTCGATGAGCAGGGAAACTTTGCTATGCAGGTACCCGAAGGCAATTATGTACTGTTTGTTACTTATGCCAACTATACGGTCATCGAGCAGGCTATTCAGGTCTCGGGACAAAGTACATTGACCCTCCCTCGTATCGTAGTGGCATCGCGCGCTAATGAACTGCGCGAAGTGGTCGTGTCGGATATCCAGAAAAATAAGTTTGCCCGTAAGGAAACAGACGATATCGCACGGATGCCATTGGCCAACCTCCAGAATGCCCAGGCTTACTCGGTGATAAGCAAGGATTTTATGCAGGAGATAGCGGCTACTGATTATAATAGTGCGCTATCGCATGTACCAGGGGCTATCGTGACAACAGGAGTCAACGATAATGGCAATGGTATCAGCCTGCGGGGATTCTCGAATAGCGGTACTGGGAATACCAATATGGTACGTAATGGTCTACCGATCAATTCGAGGGCGATATCCGAAATCTTTAACCTGGAGAAGGTGGAAGTGATCAAGGGGCCTGCTGCTACATTGTTCGGGGCGGAGGTGACTTCGTATGGTGGTGTCATTAATAATGTGACCAAGCGTCCGTACGAGTCTTTTCGGGGTGAAGTGAACTATACCACAGGAAGCTTCGGTATGAACAGGCTAACTGCCGACATCAATACCCCGCTGAACAGAGATCGTACAGCATTGGGAAGATTCAATGTGATGGGCATGCTGAACAATGGTTTTCAGAATGAAGGTAAGGTGACTGCAATGGGATTCGCTACGAGTCTGGCTTTCAAAGCCGGTGAGAAGACCATGGTACGTTTTGATGCTGATGTTTATAATACCACAAAGCCGTTGGTGGCTTATCTGCGTAATACGGACCGATTGAGTTTTAACAATCTTAAAGAGTATGGGATGCCTTACGACCGCTCTATGACGTCCAATGATATCGCAACCAATAGAACCAATGTGAATATCAGTGCAGAGATCGAACATCAGCTATCGGACAATTGGACTTCGCGTACTTCTTACCTGTATAACAATAGTGGGGATAAAGGTTCTGTTTTTATGGTTCCGATGGTGGTGGATGATACCCGTATCGAGCGCCGCTACCGGATATTTGATGATTATAACCTTAATTTTTCGGTGGTACAGCAAAACTTCAACGGTAATTATACCATAGGAGAGGTTAAGAATAAGGTACTACTGGGTGTGGATGCAACGATGTACACGGAAAAGAATCTCTATATGGTGCCTTACTTTGCAATCTATGATACGGTCAGTATACATGATCCCGCATGGAAACCACTGACACGCTCTGAAGTTGAAAATTCGCGTGGAAAACGTAGTTATGGCGATGGTGTTGATAATAGTAAATACAATGTGGTGAGTGCTTATTTTTCTAACGTGACCAATATATCAGACCGTTTGTTCGTGATGCTGAGCGGTCGCTTGAACCGCTTTCATCAGGGTAGAAGGCTATCCTACTCGCCAGGACAGCCACAGGTGCTGGATGAGCAGGGTAATATCGAGCAAAAAGAGACCAAGGCTTCATACAGCGAAGTAGAAGGGTATAATCAGGTCAACTTTTCGCCCAAAATAGGACTGGTATACCAACCTATAAAAGATCAGGTGTCGCTATTTGCCAACTACATGAATGGATTCACGAATGTAGCCGCGTCGGATGGACTTAGTGACCCAAGCAATCTGGAGTCTGAAGTGGTCAAGAAATCCTGGAAACCTGAAGAGGCCAATCAATTTGAATTGGGAACTAAGGTGGAGCTTTTCCAAGGGCTATTGAATGCCACGGTATCTTATTATGATATACGGGTCAAGAACCGCCTACGGGAGGTGATCGACTATGTATATGTGCAGGATGGTAAGTTTGAGTCCAAAGGAATGGAAGTCGACATCATCGCTAACCCGGTACGTGGTTGGAATCTGATGTTGGGATATGGTTATAACGATAATAAGTTTGTGAAGAGTGAAGACTATTCGGAAGGATTGCGGGAGGCGCATTCGCCAAAGCATATTGCCAATCTATGGACCTCATACAAGTTTCTGGAAGGTGGAATAAAAGGATTGGGGGTTGGTGCAGGGATGAACTATGTGGGGAGTGCACTGATGGATTATGAGGACGATTTTGAAATACCAGCCTATACGGTGGTGAATGCGACGGCATTTTATGATCAGCCTAAGTACAGGGTAGGACTTAAGTTCAACAATATCGGTAATGTCAAGTATTGGGATGTGTTTGCCAGACCACAGCGACCTTTCGAGTTCTTAGCTAATATATCTTTCAAGTTTTAAAAAGGCTATCTATAAAATAACGATGACTTATATACCCAAAAGAATTCCAAAACCTGCCGGGACGGGGGGCATGCCTCCGAAAAAATCAGGTAAAAGTTTGTTCTCTAAAATCAATGCTTGGCTGCACCTGTGGCCAAGTATTGTGTCGGGGCTGGTGGTGGTATTTGTATGTCTGACCGGAACACTGATTGTATACTGTGATGAGATTCTGGAATGGAGTGCCGGCGATGCGCGCTATGTGGAGGTGGGCACACAACGAAGTACATCGGATCAGTTGATACGATCTATACATGATTTTGATCCGGATCTACAGCTCTCTGAACTGGTTTATTTTAATGAAGCGAACCAGAGTATACGGGTGCGGGCTTTTCATAAACAGACCAATAAGCTGACCTTTTTATATATGGATCCGTACACTGCCAAGGTGTTAAAGGCGGATACAGCAGCTCATTTTTTTTACATCACGGCACACCTGCATTCCGCATTGCTGGCTGGATCTGTAGGAGGCTGGGTAGTCTTGCTGTGTACGGTGATCTTCTTTATCAGCTGCGTGACAGGACTCGTACTATGGTGGCCCAAACGATGGACCAAAAAGACGCTGGAGGATAGTTTTACGATCAAGTGGAAGGCGCGCTTCAAACGGTTCAACTATGATCTGCATAATGTATATGGCTTTTATTCATTGCTGCTGTGCTTTGTGCTGAGCCTTACCGGGATCATTATATTCTTTCATTCGCTGGGCGATATGATCACTTCGGCTTTTGGAGGTGTGGATGAGCATGTCGAAGAGGTACTGGGCGAATACCAGGCAGACCGCCCCTCGGTAGATATCAGTACCCTGGCGTACCAGGCACTGGAGGACCATCCGGGCAAGAAAAATGCAGCGATATGGGTGTATACCTTGGACGAGGCTGGTGTGTATGTATTTCGCCTTGGTGTCGCTGGGCTGAAGAGTACGGAAAGCCAGGAACTTGTGGTATTTGACCGTTATACAGGTACGACAATGGCTATACCGAAGCCGCAGTATGTACATGAAAAGGTGGAAAACGTAATCTGGCAGTTGCACATGGGGCAGTGGTGGGGACAGTTTGGCAAGCTGTCTACTTTTCTTGCCGGAGTTGTAGCAACATCGCTTCCTATCACTGGTTTTTTGATCTGGTGGGGGCGCAGGAAAAAGAAATCAAAGAAAAAAGTAGCACTTAAGACGACCTTATCCTAATATTTCATGTTCCTTTTAAGAATTTATTTAATTGATCCGATCTGGATCGTGATTGTTGGTATTCTGGTCTTTTCGATTGACGCTGTTTTTGCACAGAGCGGAATTCGGGGCTACGTGATCGACCAAAACCGTCAACCTCTTCCAAAGACAAGTATTACAGTATCTGTGCAATCTCCTTGGTCGAGTTATCAGTTGTATACGGATGATAAGGGGAGTTTTGGTAGAGACCTAACACCGGGAAAATATCAGTTAGAACTGTATCATTTGGGTTATAAGAAACAAATGATGTGGGTTGACGTTATTGAAGGAAAAGTGAACCTCCTAGATACCATACTCCTGGAGAATGAATCGCAACAGCTGGACGAAATAACGGTGCAAGGGAGTAGAAAGCTGATCGAACAGAAGAGTGACCGTATGGTTCTCAATATCGAAAACAGCGTGTTGGCAACCGGTACTACTGCGCTGGAATTGCTGAAGAGGGCGCCATCGGTACGGGTGGACGAAGAAGATATTATCCATATGCGGGGCAAGTCGGATATCGGTATACTGATCAACGGGAAGCTCTCGTACCTGTCGGCCAAAGAACTGACCAATATATTAAAAGGTACACCGTCCGAGTCGATAAAACGGATCGAACTGATCACAAGCCCGTCTGCTAAATTTGATGCTAAAGGGATAGCTGGCCTTATCAATATTGTGATGAAACAACCGGTGGCTGAGCCTTTGTCTGGTAATGCACATGTATTTGGCGGGGGTGGCCGAAAAGGACGCTACGGCCTAGGGGCAACGCTAACTGGACAGGCTGGCAGTTGGAGATGGCAAGGGGGGATCGAACATGCTTATCGAGGGGAAAAGGAATACCGTAATTTTAACCGGTTTTATGATAACAAAGGGAATGAAGGGCATAAATCGCTTCAATACTCCAGTACAGACGAACCGTTGCAAACGCAACAGGCTAGAGCAGGACTGGAATATGTACCTAATGATAAGACAAGTGTAGGTATGCTGTGGACGGGTAATTTTGGCACTTACAAAAATTTCAGCAATGGGTATAATGATATTTATGATCATCTGGATAAGCGTAGTGTGCATACGATCACAGCGAATACGAACATCAGCCGTTGGCAGGCACATAATGTTGGCTTTAGTCTTTTACATAAAATAGGTGAAAACAGGGAGCTGAGTGTCGACTGGGATATCTTATACTCGGATTATAAGGCTGATCAGACACTGTGGTCGGATATATTGAAGTATGGGGCATCGAACGCGCTGCAGGAATCCCGGCGCAACGCTACGCCATCGACCACACATCTGCAGGTGGCTAAGCTGGACTATCAGCACCGATGGAAAGAGAATGTGACAGCGGAAATAGGATGGAAGAGCAGCTGGATGAAATCGGATAATAATAGTCTGTCGGATACCATGCAAAATAATTCGTGGGTATCGGATGTGAAGAATAGTAACCATTTTGTTTATCATGAGCAGATCCACGCAGCGTATGTCAACATTAATATGGCTTTTGGTCAATGGGGATTGAATGCGGGGCTACGTACTGAACATACGGACGCGGATGGCGAGCTGCGGACAGATGGAAGAACAGTTCATAAACGCTATACGCAGCTGTTTCCCAGTGTATCGATGCGGTACGAAATAGCAGAGAAACACCAACTACAACTATCCTACAGTCGAAGGATCAATAGGCCGGATTATGAAGACCTTAATCCTTTTCGCTATTATGTGGATGCTTATGTCTACTGGGAAGGGAATCCGCTATTGCAGCCCGAACTGGCAAATGCTTTTGAACTGAATTATACACTCCACCGTGATCTCTTGCTGTCGCTGTACTATACGGATGTAAAGGATGCGATGACTTCAGTCTTGATGCAATTGCCAGAGGAGAATAAGACTATTCGCAGTATACATAACATCAAGGGATTTCAGAATTATGGGCTGAATGTGAATTATTCGTTGGCCTTGTTCTCTTTTTGGTCAACGCAATGGAATCTTAATGCCTTCGAAAATCATTATTTTGGCAGCTATGGAGGAGAGCAGATTGCTAACCGCCTGTGGTCTTATGCGGTGCAGACTACACAGAGTTATCGATTGCCAAAGAGCTGGTCGGCGGAGTGGACTGCTGCTTATGAGAGCCCACAGAGTGATGGTGTATTTCGGCAGAAGGCGAGCGGTCATGTATCGCTGGGATTGATGAAAAAGATGTTCAACGATAAGCTGAATCTCAAATTTGCAGTGGATGATGTCTTCAAGACGAGCCGATATCGTACTAACTCGGGGGTGGGAGGTGTCTATATGGATCAACAGATTGATTTGGACAGTCGGGTATGGCGTGTAAGTGTAGGTTATACATTTGGCAAGAAGAGGGATGGAGCTGATAAAAAGAAAAGTGAAGAGCAACAACGGGTAAGGGGATTGTAGGTACTAGACTCTGGAAAATAGCCCTCGAGTGGACTGGGGGCTATTTGGTGAATATTTTGTATTTTTCTGTAACATTTCCTTCTAAGGACATACTAACTAAGTAACTAATTACAAAATTATTCAAAATATGAGCTTAAAAATTAACCAACTGACAAAGACTTATAGTAATGGTGTGCGTGCACTGGATGGTATAGATCTGGAAATTGGCGTGGGCATGTTTGGACTTTTAGGACCAAATGGTGCGGGTAAGTCTTCATTGATGCGTACCATAGCAACCTTGCAATCTGCAGATACGGGCTCCATTTTGTTTAATGGTACGGACATATTTGCCAATCAGATGGATTTCAGAAAGGAATTGGGATATCTGCCACAGGATTTTGGTGTTTATCCTAATTTGTCGGCAGAGGAACTGTTGTCTTATTTTGCACAGCTAAAAGGAATATCATCGACTGCAGACCGGAAGAAAATAGTGGATGAAGTACTGGAAGTGACCAATCTATATGCTGTCCGCAAGAAGAATGTGAGCGGTTATTCAGGAGGGATGAAGCAGCGTTTTGGTATTGCCCAACTTTTACTGAACAAACCTAAACTTATTATCGTTGATGAACCTACGGCGGGCTTAGATCCTGCCGAGCGCCATCGGTTTCTGAATGTGTTGAGAGAGATCGGTACATCCAATACGGTTATATTTTCTACCCATATTGTGGATGATGTACGTGAGCTGTGTCACGAATTGGCCATTGTGAATGGAGGTCGGGTATTATACCGTGGTACCGCGCAGGCTGGAGAAGAAGCCTTGCAGGGAAAAATATGGAGTACCGTAATACTGAGAGACGATTACGAGGCTGTAAGCAAAGAACAAAATGTGATTTTTGCCAATTACAACCCTGATAACACATTGAATGTAAGGGTGTACAGTGACGTGAGCCCCGGAGATAGTTTTTCCATGGCCAAGCCGATGTTAGAGGACGTATATTTTGTTTCACTTAAAAACGATACGGTCCATGTTTAGTACTATTTTTAAGTTTGAAATCAAGCGGTGGCTCAATACGCCGGCTTTCTACATCTACTGTTTTGTCTTTTTTGTGTTGTCTGTAGCAGTGATGGCTTCGGCGCTAGGGATGTTTGATGGTGCCACGGGGACCACTTCAAGCCCAATCAAAGTGAATTCGCCATTGAATATCAACGGCTTTCTGAATGGACTATCTACTTTTGTATATTTTCTATTACCGACTATTATTGGAGCCGCAGTGTATCGAGATTTTAAGTATCAGGTACATAATGTTTTGTTTTCTTACCCATTGACAAAAGGAATCTATCTGTCTGCTAAGTTTCTGAGTGCATTGGTGGTTACCATTTTGGTGGTTTTTACCACGATCATTGGTTTTGTGGTAGCCCAGTATTTGCCAGGCATCAATAAGGATCTGTTAGGCCCTACGCGAGCCTGGTCTTATTTACAGGCGCTGGTACTATTGGTTATCCCCAATCTGATCCTATTCGGTGCTATGATTTTTGGTTTGGTAACCTTCAGCCGGAATATCTATGTGGGCTTTATCTTCGTACTCCTGCTCTTTGTATTTCAATCGCTATTGGGTACATTGACACAGGACATGGACAATCGGTATCTGGTCGCGCTTCTGGATCCTTTTGGTTTTGAGCCGATTCAGTACTATACAAAATACTGGACTATTGAGGAACAGAATACGAAGGATTTGCCTTTTATGGGCGTGGTGCTATATAACCGTTTAATATGGATGGGGGTCGCCGTATTAATTCTAGGATTTGTTTATTATACATTTTCATTCGCACAAAGTGCTTTTACTTTTTCTAGAAAGCAGAAAGGCGATCGGGTAGTCAAAGATAATTTTGGTAGTATTATCCGGGTGAAATTGTCGGATGTTAAATACAGTTTTTCTTTCCTTTCCCGCTTAAAGGTAGCTTGGAATCTTTCCCAATATGACTTTAAGTATATCGTCCGTAATTGGACTTTTATTGTCATCATGGTGATTACGGTACTTATGGTGCTGGTGGTTGCCTCGACCGCGGGACAGATGTATGGTACAGAGACTTACCCGGTAACATGGAAGATGCTGAATACCATAGGAGGTGTGTATAGTTTCTTTTTACAGATATTGATTTTTCTTTTTGCAGGTATGCTCATACAGCGGGCGCAAACAGATCGGATGAATCTTTTGGTCGACGCTACTGCTATTCCTAACTGGATAATGTTGCTTTCCAAGTTTTTTGCTTTGCTGAAGATGACTTGTCTCGTCTTGCTGATTAGCATGCTTTCGGCAATCATATATCAGGCATATCAAGGCTACTATCATTTTGAAATTGGCAATTACGTAAAGGAACTTTTTGGCTTGGATATGATGAAGTATCTTATCCTCATCTTATTTGCCTTATTCGTTCAGTCTCTGTTCAAAAACTACATAGCAGGCTTTATGGTGTGTTTGTTTATCATTATCGGGATACCGATGCTTTCTAAGATCGGTGTAGAACAGGCGATATTCAAATTTAATACGGGCCCAGGCTATAGCTATTCGGATATGAATGGCTACGGGGTATTTCGGAACTATATGATTTATAAGATCTATTGGTTGCTGTTTGCTCTGGTACTGACCTGTCTGACACTTTTGTTTTGGAGACGGGGTATACTATCCAGTGTAAAAGAGCGGTTGAGCATAGCTAGACTACGGTTTAAACCAACGATCTACTTGCCATTGATTGTGTTTTTAGGGGCATTTCTCAGTTTGGGAGGGGCTATCTATTACCATAACAATGTCTCGGAACGCTATGTATCGCAAATAGAGAAGGAATTGGAACAGGTGACCTACGAGCGCGAGTATAAGCGTTATCACAAGCAGGCCCAACCACGTATTGTAGATACCAAAGTGCTTTTGGATATCTATCCAAATGATCGAAATTATTATGCAGAAGTGCTATTTGAAGTTGAAAACAAAAGTAAAGTAGCTATTGATACGTTGTTTATCAACTATTCGGAGGATGTGCAGCATATGGAAATAGGAAATGATGCTCTTCTGGTAATGCGGGATTCATTACTACATGTCAATATCTATGCCCTTCGTAAACCTTTGATGCCACAGGAAAGTATGGAGATAAAGAGTGTATTGAAGAACAAAGCAAATACATTTTTGAAAGATAAATCGCCTATTCTGGAGAATGGAACATTTATTAATAATAGCCTGTTTCCAAGTATCGGCTATAGTGACAATTATGAATTGGTGGATAATGAAGTCCGTGCAAAGTATAAACTGCCAAAACGAGATCGCATGGCGGATCCAACAGATAGTACGGCTCTAGCTAATACGTATATTTCCAGTGAAGCTGACTGGATTCAGTTTGAAACGACAATCAGTACGGCTGAGGATCAAATCGCCTTGGCGCCGGGGTACCTGATCAAAGAATGGGTGAAGGATGGACGACGGTATTTCCATTATAAGATGGATCAGAAGATGTTAAACTTTTATTCATTTATCTCTGCACGATATGCTGTTAAGAAAGAGAAGTGGAATGGAATTAACCTGGAGATCTATTACCATGAGGGTCATACCTTTAATCTGGATCGAATGATGACATCTATGAAAAAGTCCTTAGGGTATTATGGAGCAGAGTTTAGTCCTTATCAGTTCCAACAGATGCGTATTGTGGAGTTCCCGCGCACGCACGGTACTTTTGCCCAGGCTTTTGCTAATACGGTGCCTTTTTCAGAAGCTATCGGTTTTATAGCTAAGGTGGATGACGATAATCCTGATCAGGTGGATTACCCATACTCGGTGACTGCACATGAGCTGGCACATCAATGGTGGGCGCATCAGGTGATAGGAGCAAATGTAAAAGGTGCTACTATGCTATCTGAGTCTCTGGCGGAATATAGTTCGCTAAAAGTTTTAGAGCATACCTACGGAAAGGGACAGATGCGTAAATATCTGAAAGAAGCACTGGATAGCTATCTGCGTGGCCGTACTATGGAGCAACTGAAGGAAAATCCATTGATGTATAATGAAAATCAGCAGTATATACACTATAATAAGGGATCATTGGTCATGTACGCCATGAGTGATTTCCTTGGTGAGAAAGCTTTTAACTCGTTCTTGAAGCAATATGTCGCGCAGGTGGCGTTTCAAGATGCACCTTATACGACCTCATTAGAATTTGTTAATCTCTTGAAAAGAAATACGCCGGATTCGCTACAATATGCGATTAAAGATATGTACGAGACTATTACACTGTACGATAATGTATTGCATAAAGTAACTTCAAAAAAGATAGCCGAAAACAAATATCAGGTAGATATCGTATTTAATGTGGCTAAGTACCGGGCAGATGATAAAGGTAAGCGGGTGTATAGTGATGGTCGGAATGGAGCGGATAGCCTGAAGGCTAAGGTAGACGGTAAGGATATTGTTTCCTTACCATTGGCCGATTATGTGGAGATCGGTGTTTTCGCAGAGCCTAAGAAATCGGATCGTGGTTTTCATACGGAACAGGCAATTTACCTGAAAAAGCATAAAATAAATAAGATCGATAATAAGATTACACTATTCGTAGACCAAAAACCATTTGAGGTAGGGGTAGATCCTTATAATAAATTGATCGATACCAACTCAGACGATAACCGAAAACGTATTTAGAGGTGAGGGAGGTGAAGGAGTTATGAAGTGAAGAAAGTTATCCAGTGAACAAGTGAAGTAGGTTAAGAGGTGAGGGAGTTAGGAAGTGAAGAAGGAGTAAGGAGTAAGGAGTAAGGAGGCCATTCGTCACCTCGACCTTGTGGAGAGGTCTACAAACTGTATAGGGTTAATATATAGCTTTTAGATCCCTCCACTTCGGTCGGGATGACGAGATAGTTTACGAACCGAGCTTGCGAGCTCACCATAGGTAATCTGTCATTGGTAGCTTGTCGAAGCAGTCTATGTTTAGAAGTGAAGAAGGTGAGGTGAGGGAGTGAAAAGGTGAGGTTAGCACGTCACTGCGAGAGGTAAGTTTTTTAACAAAACACACCAGAGTTTTAATGACAATAAAAGTAACGTCACCCTGAGTGAAGCGGAGCGGAATCGAACGGGTCTATCAACTGTATAGGAGTAATTATATAGCTTCTAGATACCTCGACTACGCTCGGTATGACGGCATCGTTTGTAAACCGAGCTTGCGAGCTCACCATAGGTAATCTGTCATTGGTAGCTTGTCGAAGCAGTCTATGTTTAGAAGTGAAGAAGGTGAGGTGAGGAAGGGGTAGATAAATAGTATTTAGTACTTAGAATTGAGTAATGGGTATGAGGATATCCAGATTTGGGAACAGCCCTCGAAATGATCGAGGGCTGTTTGTTTATTCTTAATGTTGAAGTAACTAGTAGAGTCGCAGGACATCTACAATTTTACCTAGACCTTTGAAATGATGTGTTTTTTCGAAGGGCCCTTGTATAGGTGCCGGCTTTAGTATTTCAAGCTCACCTGAATTGGCTGTATTGCCATAACTACCCACGTACAGTTGTCCTTCTACCTTACTCGGTGGGTAAAACACGATCTCTGGCTTATCGACACGTAAGAAAGTAATGGTGCGATCACCGTAATTAATCATTTCTTTGACCACCTTACTACCGCTGTCGTAGGAGTAGACTTTACCGCCTACGGCGTAAAACAGGTATCCGTATAAAGCACTGGTAGCAAATGCTGTAGCGTTTTCAATCTCTGGTATATTTAGTTCTTCAAACGATAACTGCGTACCTATATTGGTACGGTAACCTGCTGTAAAACGAGCAAGGTAATGCTTGGAGTCATTATTGTTTTTCAGTACGGCAAAGATTTCGCCCGTATTATTGGTTGAGTAATCCATATATACCAGCTTCTTTTTGATATGGTAATCGAACTTATCGCCTGTAGGTAATTCTTCACAGCCTAGGCTTCCGGCTTTGTAATTGTAAAACTTCTGTTTTTCGTCATCAAACAGAATAAAGTTCCCATTGTATGAGTTGGTCATATAAGGAGCTACCCATTTGGATGGTTTAAATGGGATATTGCCACTGCCAAAATTATTTATAGCTGTGCTGAATGGCCCATCCGAAAAAGAAGTGTAGTATACCTCATCGTTATGTTGTAATAAGGCGGTGTTTTCAAACCCCTCCGACATCCCTGTTGGTTTGAAGTTCTCAGGAGTCCGATTTCCGACACGGAAATTGTAGGCTATGTTCATCGAAGGGGTATAATAAAATGACTCTAGGGCCACATTATTAGTGCCTTCGGACGTGCCTATATAAACTTTGGATCCCGTAAAAGGGTTTACAATGCGGCTCAGGAAATAGGGGGTGCCAGCTAATTTGAGTGCTGAATTTGTTTTGCCCAATACGTCTGTATGGGTGGTAAACTGAGCCTGTAGATCGACTACCATATCTAGCCGGGGCTGGCCATTCTCAGAGGTGAGTACCAAAAAGCCGTTTTGTAGTTCGGAAGAAATAGTCACTTCAAATAGCTTGGAATAGTGAATGCCTGTAGCCCGTTCGGTCATTTTAAATAGGAATTCGTACTTACCAGTAGGGTATCCCATCTTTGCTTCAACCAGATTTCTGCTTGTACTGATGGTATCTGCATTTTCCGGGCTTATGGTGATAGTAGCGTCACCTAGATTGATCCATAGAAAATCGTATTTACTGTCATCAATAAGGGGCTGGCCATCCATTTGAATCGCCGGTGTGATATTCAAGAGATCAACGTTCAGTATGCTGTATTCTTTTTCGATATTGGAAATAGCTACCTGCGGGATACTCTGATACGCAGCATCTTCTTTTTTGCACGATGCTAAACCTAAAAGTAGGAATAGCACTATATTTATCTTTAAGCTTTTCATGTCGTTTTAATTTACGTAAGAACCCATATTAACAGGCATCCCGTTTTCATCTTTTATCTCTTCGCCAATAGAACGTTTGTAATTGATGTGTATCTGTGTTTCCCTCGCGATCACTTTTACAGGATCGTATTCGTACTTTTTAGTAATGGTTTCTTCCAGATAATCTAGGTCTTTGCCGGTCACCTCATAGATCAATTCTACTTTTTTCCTAGAGAAGTCACCCAAAAGAGATTCTACATACGTACTCCACCAATCTGGCTTAAGCAGCATATTGGATAACAGTACCCGATAGCTGGACACCTCTACAGGGCTGAGATCTGTATTGAGGGCATGGAAGCCTATGTCGAAGTTCTCGTTCTTTTCCAACTTGAGCACGATTTGCACTGTCTTTTTATCTAAATCGGGATTCGATATGACTTTGATAGGTAGTTTTACATTACTGCTCCCGGCTGATACCTTGTATGCTTCTGGCAGTAGAACATAATGCTTTCCTTCCTCCGCAGTTGTTAGGGCTTTATCGACTACAACACGGTAGGAGCGATCTTGTGCGCTGACTTTGCCAATATAGCCCAAAGGCAGGTTGAGCACGGTGTCTTTGGTGCCGATCGGTAGACGGGCAAAGGATACCATGAGCGAATCACGGATTTTGCCAGTGAAGGCTTCGGTGTCGTAAAAGTAGATTTGCGAAGGGGAATCAAAACTGTCTAGTTCTGATTTTTTGCAGGAACTAAGTGCTATTAGCCCTGTCGCGAGTATACCTAAATAATATATTATTTTCATAATGCTAGCGGTTATTGGTTTCACTGAGAGGTAAAGGAACTTGGTATGAACCTAGAGGTACGGACTTGGAACTGTTGTTGGCGGGGTTAGGTACCGAGGTTTTTGCCAGACGCTTATTGTAAAAGAACAATTGTCCCTCTCCATAAAACTCTTTTCTAAATTCGGTATCTACGGCAGTCTGACGGTTGGCTATTGTGGTGACACTCGATAGACCACGATTGTTACGTAATGTATTGAGATAGCCCAGTGCTTCTTGTTCGTCTGTGGCAGTCTCCAGCAAGATCAGATAAAGCTCACTCTTGCGCATTAAGGGTTGAAGGTAACGAAAGCTGGCTGATTTGCTTTGGGTGTCTCTAAATTTGACAAACACTTTGGAGTAGTTGCCAATGGTGGGAATGACCCATGCATAGGAACGGTAATCGTTCATGTTTTTCTCGAAAATAGCTTCTAGTGCTGCTGCCGATGGTACTAATATTTTTTCTGCAGTCAAGGCCGGATTAAACATTTTGTCGTACTGTGTATAGAGCTGGTCGTTGGATACACCGAAGAGGATTTCGGGAGAAAAGATAAAGTCAGGACTGCTCGGCCGTGAATTTATGGTCGTGGGGTCTGTCCACTTGAAAAATTCATCCACCTTTGATAAGATGCTGTGGGCACTCTGATAGGCTTCTGCTTTTTTTCCGGCATATAGTTCTGCTCTCGCCTGCAGGGCTATCAGAGCGTAGTAGTTCATACGCCTATTCCGCATACGAAAGAAGTTGTCGATAGCAACCTCACTCTGATCTTGTACGCCGACCTGACGGACAGGGTCGGACTGTAATAGTTGTTTTGCCTGTGTGATGTCCGCCAGAACATGTTCTATAACACTCGAAGCAGGTAGTAGTTCCTCGGTTTTGGAGCTTGCTGAAGTGACATAGGGTATGGCTTTGACGGCTGGATTCTGGCTCATGATAGGCCCGAATAGGCGTAACATATCCAGATGATGGAAAGCACGTAACCCGATAGCTTCGCCAAGCATGATGTCTTTTTGGTTTTTGTCTATACTAAAGTCCGCAAGCTGTAGATTTTCAATAAAATTATTGATGTTGAGCAGGTTGGCATAGGCACTGGCCCAGATGGATTCAAACTCCGCTTGTACGGTTTTGTCGGTATACTTATAATCAAAAAGTAGCTTGTGTTCATGTGCAGCACCTATGTTATAGTATTGCCCTAAGATATCCAGCGTCTGCATGGTGAGTTTGCCTCCATATAGATTTGGCTTGGCCATGCGTAAATAAATACCATTTAAAGCCATCTGTGCTGATTTCTGATCTTTAAAAACCTCTGTTTCTAAAATTCTATCTACGGGTTTGACATCTAGAAAGCTGTTGCAGGAGCTCAGCAGACTACAGGTTACCAGTAATGTATAAATTGTCTTTTTCATCGTATTGTCGGTTAGAAGGTTACATTGATAGTAAATGAAATATTGCGTGCAAAGGGATAATCTAGTCCTCTTTCTGTACGCACACTGGACAACCGGAAAATATCATTCGCATAGGCGGTGCATCTTAAGCTTTGTAAGCCACAGCTTGAAAGCCAGCTGTGCTGCTGCTTGCGAAATTCATAGCCTAGGCTAAAAGATTCACCAGATAGTACATTCTCTTTTTGTATGAATCGTGAAGACATCGGTGTAAAGCTTTGGGTGGCTATACTTTTGTACAAGGCCATATCGCCCGGGGCCTGCCAGCGGTCGTGCAACGCTCTGCGATCTTGGTTGTAATCTAATTGATCTTCGGCAATGTTTTCTACTTTATTATATAATGCAGTATTGAATACATGACCACCTAATTTGTAGCGGATGTACATCCCCATTTGAAAACCAGAAATGCGGAGTTGTGAACTGAATACTCCTTCGCTAATGGGACGTGTTGATCCCGATTTTACGACGTCGTTATAATCGTAGTCGAAGGTATAATTGCCGTCTTTCTTTAGAAAGACTTCTCGTCCGTTGGTAGGGTTAATGCCAAGCGACTGTATGGCCCATATATCATAGGGACTATTGCCATCAGTATACCGCTGCAGCGACTTCTCCTGGTGGAGGTAATCATTCAGATTGGCGGTAGAAGTGCCAAATTTTGCGTATTGGGCTTTGTACATGTTGTTTTGAATGCCCAAGGTCCAGTCGATGTCTTTCTCTGTATTTTTAATAGCTGTGTATCGAGCGATTACCTCTATTCCTTTTGTATTGAGCGTTCCGATATTTTCAGGATACATGTTGGCACCGGTTGAAGTAGGCAGGTTGAGCGCAACGACCAATGGGTCTGTATCTTTATTGTAGCCATTTAACGTGAGGGATAATCTATTGTTTAAGGCTGTTAAATCTATACCTACACTGGTCTGTAAGGTCTTCTGCCAGGCTAAACGCGGATTACCCAGCTGATCTACGTAATAACCCTGACCAAAAATATTACTGGCACCATCAAATGCATATACTGTGGTGGATTGAAAAGAACCGAAGTTCTGATTACCGGTATAGCCGATGTTACCCCGGACGCGCAATTGGTTTATCCAGCTTAAGTCTCGTAGGAAGGCTTCATTGTGCAGGTTTGCACCTGCGCCAAAGGACCAAAAAGGAGAGAAGGTCTTCTCCGAACCAAAGGCTGTAGATCCGTCTAGACGATAGGTAGCATCAAAAAGATAACGGTTGTCATATACATAGTTGGCACTGAGCAACATGTTGGCACGTCGAACAGTCGATTCCTCATACTGGGCTTTGCTATTCGGCTTTTGCTGGAAAGCAAAAGAAGGGAGCCCTTTTACGCCTTCGGGAAATCCGACTACCTCAGACTGGTAGAAGGTATTGTAATTGTGATAGGCCTCGGCTCTTGCATTGGCTGTAATAACGTGTTTTTCGGCAAAAACCTTATTATAGCTGAACATGGCATTTAGTTGATAGTTGTTTGATTCCTGACGACCATCGATATACGATCCTTTCTCGTAAAGAGGGGTGTCATCAAATTGGGTGTTTTGAGGTGCGGTGAACTTGGCCATATTCATGATGTTCCTTCCCAATTGGAAAGTGGTTGTAAACCGTAGTTCGGGTAGGATATCGTAGTTTAAAGCTAGGTTGTTGATAATCCCAAGCTCATTGCTGTGGTCATAAGAATTGAGCGAGGCATTGTAGAATGGATTAGTGATTCTATTGTAGCTCACGTTTCGGTAATCTAAGGCGCTGACTTCAATGTATTTGGGGATGCTGTTTTGATCCCAGTCGTACTTCCAGTAGGGATTTAATTGAGCATATTGACTAAAGGATCCATAAGGGGATTCGCTAGATTTATTGCCTGAGATATAAAGTTGGTTGCTGATGTTTACTTTATTGTTACGATAGGTGAGGTCTATATTACCACCCCATGCCTCTCGATCGGAACCCTGCATGATACCGTGTATCTTCTGATAATTGGTACCTACACCGTATTGGAAGATATCTGATCCGCCATCTGCGTATAGGGAATGTTTATTGGTGAAGCCGGTACGAAGTGGTTTGTCGATCCAATAGGTATTCACCCCTGCATTAACATTTTTAAGGCGCTCATTGTAAAGACTGTCTAACAGTAATAAGTTGCCTTTGGTAGGATCGTAATCTTTGTAGTTACGGGTGAAACGACCGGATTTTTTTTCGAATTCCAGTTTTTCTGCAGCATTCATTAGGTTATAGCTGCTTAGGTCGTAGGCCTGTACGCGCATATCGGTGGTATAGGAGATGTTAACCTTTCCGCCTTTTGGCTTAAGGGTTTCAATGACAATGACCCCATTGGCCGCCTGGGCACCATAGATAGCGGTAGAAGCGGCATCTTTTAATATGCTGATACTGGCTACTCTATTGAGATCTAGATCGGCTAATTTTTGTAGGGTGGTCTGAAATCCATTAAGTATAATTAGAGGCTGATTGGGATCGGCCGAGAATCTATCTTTTACGTCATTGAGGGATACGCTCGATTGCCCACGTAGCTCGATCTGTGGCAGTGCATTGGGGTTGGCCCCTAGATTTATGTTCTCAGGAATAACGATTGATGGGTCTAACGATCTGATGCTTTCGAGGATATTCATATTGCCTACACGCTTTAGATCTTCGCCTGATAGGGTAGCTGTAGCTCCAGTGAAAGAATCTTTTTTACGATTGATGATACCACTATTGACCACAACTTCGGACAACTGATTGTTTTGTGTGACTAGCTTGACAACGTATTTCTTCTGCGTGTTATCAATTTTAAGGGTGGTCGAAGTATAACCTATACTTGATATGGTGACTGTTGCAGCCGCGCCGGATTGTGGTAGAAAGGCTAAACCATTGCTGTTTGTAAGGAAACTCATTCCATTGGATAGCTTAACAGTGGCTCCGGGAAGTAAGTAGTTGGTCATTTCGTCACGAACTTCAATCATTATTCCTTTGTCTTGTTCTTGTGTTTTGACCTTGAGCGACACGATACCATCTTTAATACTGTAGGTGATTGGTTGGTCCTGAAAGATTTGGGAGAGTACCTCTTGTACATTTTTATTATCAACCTGAATAGATACCGGCTTGGCCAGGTCTATCGTATTGCTACTGTACAGAAAGGAAAGTTTGGTCTGTTGCTCGATCTTGCGTAAGACCTCTTTCAGGCTACTCTTATGCTCTTGAAGTTTGACTTCTTGCGCCCACAAGTCCAAGCAATAGCCGTTCATTGCTCCTAATAGGAGCAATAAGCTTATTCTTTTTTTCATCCTTTTGTTATTTAAATTGAGTTAGTTGTTTTTTATAATAATCTGTTGACCACTGGTTTCAAACTTTATTTCTTCTGTGGACGATAGCTGCTCGAGTACTTTTAATAAAGATTGATGACGCGAGATAGTACCGTGTAGCTTGATGTCTTTTTTCAATAGTGTAAGATCGAACTGGACATTGTACCATCTGGCAAGTTCTTCGCACAATTCTGAAATTGGCTTATTATTAAAGTTGAAATAGCCATTTTTCCAGGCTACCGGATCCTCATCGCCTATATTCGTAATAGGGATAACCTGTGCGTCTTTTTGAATGTTAGCCATTTCTCCGGGTTTTAAAAGCGTTGTTGTAAACTGATTATGCAGTTTTACAGACCCTTCTAATAGTGAAATGGAATTATCTTCATTACTTGCATAGGCGCGAACATTAAATTTAGTGCCCAGGACGGTGATATTTGCTTTATCGGTACGTACGATAAATGGCTTTTCCTTTTGATGTGCTACTTCAAAATAGGCTTCTCCCTCAAGCGTCACTTGCCGTTGTGTACCGTTGAATTTTTTTGGATATCGTATTCTGGAATCGGAATTTAAGTAAACAATGGTGCCGTCAGGAAGCGTGATATCAAAGGATGCTCCTTTAGGGGCAAGCAGCTCGATGGTGTCCAATTCTTTGTTGTTGACGATGCCTTGAAGTTGACTCTTGTCGGTGAGTAATATCTCCGCATCTCTATTGTCTGCATTGACTAGAATAGCCTGCGGATGAGCAGGCGCCACGCTAGCAAGGTCCAATGGTTTAGGATTATCAACGGAGACCAGGTATAAAGTCGTGGCTATGCCGACAAATATAACTGCGGCGGCAGCCCAATGCCATAGGAGTAATTTGCGGACTTTAGGTTGAGGCTGTATTTCTAACAGTAGTTTACTCCATACCTCTCGCTGCGTTTTGATTTCATTAGGTGCTGAGGCTGGCGCGTGGGTTGTATCGTGATACCAATGGTCGATCAGATCCCTTTCTTTTGGAGGAAGCTGATTTTGATTGTATTTCTTAAATAATCTAGGAAAGATCTTATTCATTCAAAATTATATAGATTTAACGGTCTTTATATATATAAACCGTCGAGATGGGGGGAGGTAGTAGAAAAAAAAATATTTTTTTTAAATCAGTATCAATAATAGCACAACAAGCATCGTAGAGTCGATATGAAGATCTTTTTTTAAGATTTTGATAGCGTTGTTGATTTGTTTTTTGACCGTTTTGTCCGAAATATGGAGTCGCTCGGCAATTTCTTTGTGTGTAAGGTGTTCCTCTCTGCTTAATTGAAAGATCATCTTCATTTTTGAAGGTAGGCCGGCAATGGCCTGATCTAATTTCTCCTTGAGTTCAGAGTAGTTTAGCTGATCGAGGGTCGCGTAATCCAGTTCTTGAAAGCTTTGGTAGAGATAATCTTGATGCTTCTCCTTAAGCTTAGCTTTTTCAAGCTTTTTGAATACGATATTTTTATTTGCAGTGAATAGGTAAGCAAAAATGGAGTCGGAGTCGAGCTGAATATCTTTTATCCTATTCCAGAAATTCATAAACAATTCCTGTGTAACATCTTTAGCTTCATCTTCGTCTTGAAAAATAGCAAATGCCTGTCGGTACATCTGAATCGAGTAACGCTGATAGAGTACTTCAAATGCAGACAAATCACCCGTTCTGACTTTTAGAATTAGCTCTTTATCTGTGAAATCGGAAGTTGGATCTTTGTCGCTTGGTTTCATAACAGAGCCAAATGTAATAAAACAGCATTCTATTACAAAATCATGTGTGCTTCTGCTTGTTTTTTCAAAACCGAGGATTACTTTTAGTATTGAGTATTGAGTAATGGGGATGAGGATATCCAGCTTTTGGAACAGCCCTCGAGATGATCGAGGGCTGTTTTTATTATAAAGACTCTGATAATTGTATCTGTTAGGATTTAGACAATACTTTATTGAGCAGTTCTACCGTCTCCTGCTGACTTGGTCTTGGCGCATTGTTCTCATGCATAATTCCTGCTCGGTCGATGACCATATAACGGGGAATACCGGAAATATTATAGCGTTTTGCAAAGCTACCTCTATTCCCATCCGGGGATAGGACATGTACACCTTCGATCTGGTCTTCTTCAATGGCTTTTTTCCACTTGTCTACATGATCATCCATGCTGACAAATAGGAATACGACGTCCTTACCTTTAAATTTTTCATGCAGCTGTGCCGCATGGTTCTTCATTTCATAGCGGCATGGGCTACACCAGCTCGCCCAGAAGTCTAGATAAATTACCTTGCCTTTGAAGTCACTGAGTTGGTATATCTTCCCATCTGCACCTGTAAGTGCAAAATCGGGCGCAGGCTTACCCACGGTTAGGGTCTGAAATACCGCATAACTCGTTTCAAGGAATGGGGCGTAGGTTTTAATTTCACTGAGGCTATGGTATAGAGCCATCAGTTCAGCCATCCTATTGGCATCCTTTTCGCGGAGTAGGGTCATCCGTATGACATCGGCTATAGCAAACTCGCGTACAGCACCATTGAAAATGGTGTCCGCAATACGCATCTGCTCGCTCGCAGACATCCGTTTCCGTAGTAGTGGATCGCCAGCTTGTGCGTGCTGTATCTGTAAGCTGATCAATCGCCAGGTCTCCATGTTACTGAGATCTGTAGCTTCTAGTGTAGGTAGCTGTCTCAGGAAGTCCCAATAGGATGCCGGGATTGCTTCTGTTTTGTGACGATTGGCATATTGTTGGGCATAGGCATTTTTTTGTGTAGCCTGAAGCGCAATGATCTGGATGCGGCGATTTTGGCAGTAAGCTGGACTTATCTTGTTTTTTTGGTTTTCCCAGTATTCGAGCTCCTCAGTTGCCGTCTGATCAATAATACGACCAAACTGCAGGGGAGTGAGTGTACTGTCGGTCAGCAATGAGTTGATAAAATCGCGAGATTTAAGTTTACTCTCATAACCCCGTCCTACATGGTTGTTTTGTGCAGACTTGTCTTTGCTTTTGAAAATTACGGCGTCAGGACTATTGATATCAAAAGTGATGAGGAGTTCCTGCCCGGGTTCAACAAACAATTCTTTTAAAGCCGCATTAGCCCCTGCATACAGGGTGAATTGTAAAGGGATGGACCGAAGGGGTAATTTGATTTCAAAATTGCCATCTTTGTCAACGGGAATATTGCTTTTGAATTCGTCAAAGAAATAAGCAGGGCTCTCTGTGCCGAACACCAAGGTGTCCGAGGTACGATTGGCTATATGTCCCTTTATCAGCGTTTGCTTTTGTGCATAACCTTGCTGCGTGAGCAGCAAGGTTCCTATTATGATTAATTTTATAATTTGTTTCATCGATATAAGATTTAAGCGAGCTATTATTCCCAGCCTGGATTCTGTTTGAAGCCAGGGATAACAGCGCGATATTGGTCAAGCTCGGTCTGTGGGATTGGAAAAATATCCATTTTAGTAGTGTATGTCCTATTCTCGATAAGGACAGGCGTATATGTTTTGCTACCGTTTACTTCTTTGATCGATATACCTTTTACGGATCTGAAAACATTCTCTGCTATGTTCCAGCGTTTAGCATCCCAGAAACGATGCTGTTCGAAAGCTAGTTCAACACGACGTTCGTTGACATAACGATCCCAGGTCAATTGCCCGACAGGGATAGCGGGCATTTCTACACCTTTGCGCCCACGGATCATATTGACATAGGTACGTGCTTCGTCTTCCTGCCCTAGTTTTAAAAGTGCCTCGGCATAATTGAGCAATACCTCACCATAGCGTATCTCGGCATAAGGTTGCATACTGAGTACCATCCCGTCTATACGAAACTGTGGAAAGAAATCAAAATTCATGTATTTACGTAGATAGTAACCAGTTTTGGTCGCATTTTCAGGTGTCATAGTCCGGTCCAGTCCGCCGTCTTTGAGATCGAGCTGGCGGGAACCTCCCTTGCCATCAGACCAGGTAGCACCGTCGTATAATACCGAGGCGTAGAACCTTGGATCCCGATGCGCATAGGGGGCGGCAGCATGTGCTGGGTTGGACCAGTCGAATGATACAGCGGTTTTGATGCCACCGGCCTCATTGACCACTTCATAGGCATCTACTGCTTCCTGTGTAGGTGCTGAGCAACCACGTCCACCGGTAGTGGTAGGCTGGATATTATAATCCAGTAAGCTAGCTTCTGCTGCCCCGAGTGTAAATGATTTGTAGAAAATCATTTCTTTGTTCTTTTCGAGGAAAAGTCGGCTGTAGTCATCATGCAGGCTGTAGTAGTTTTTGGTTATCAAATCTTTGGCCGCATCGGCAGTGGCCTGCCATTTGCTCTTATCATCGGTAGGATTGTTCATAGGGCTGGCCGCATAGAGTAATACACGTACTTTGAGCGCCATGGCGGCTCCTTTGGAAGCTCGGCCCGAAACTGTCTTAGCTGGGATAGGTAGCAAGGCAATGGCTTGATCTAGATCTTTGACTATAGCCGCTAATGTCTCTTCGTAACTGCTGCGGTCGATATAGATTTCGTCGGTAATCTGCTGTGGTTTGAGAATAAGGGGGAGTCCTAAGCCTTTCCCTCCATAGTGTTTGAGCAGAATATGGTAGTAATAAGCCCGCATAAAGTGAGCTTCGCCAGTCAAGCGGTCCCGCTCGGTTCCTGCAGGTAGCTTATGGCTATTATCTAAGAATAGGTTGGCACTGCGGATAGCTTTGTAGCCACCTTGCCAGCGATTCATAATGTTGGAACTTGGGCTGTAGTCGCCTCGGATAATGGTGTTGGCTGTAGCAACCGGATTAGTCGTTTTTGCTTCGTCCGAAGCGGCATTAAGATTTAAAGGATAATTACCAACATCCATGGGCATAGCCGAATAGAGCGAATTGATAAAACCTTCTGATAAGGCGATATCGCTAAAGAGATTTTCCTCTGAATAGGATGCAGGTTTTAGATCCAGGAAATCACTGGAACAACCGGTATAAGTGAGACTGCTGAGCAGTGCTATGTATAATATCTTTTTCATGTTATGACTTTTTGATAAAGGATGTGGTACTAAAAATTGATATTGACACCCATATTAAAGGTTTGTTGCAAAGGATAATAAGCACCACTACTGAATCCAGAACGCAACTCAGGATCATAAAACTTGACACTATCCCAGGTGAACAGGTTGGTAGCACTAGCAAAAACACGTAGGTAGCTCAGCTTAATTTTGGAAGCGATTTCCGTTGGAACGGTATATCCAATAGCCAGGTTTTTCAAACGCAGGTAATTACCGTTCTTTAACCAATAGGTAGAGGACGATTTATTATTGTTGCTGGTATAGAACATACGTGGGTAACTGGCATCTGTATTTTCGGGTGTCCATCGGTCAAGGTGGTGCTCATAAGCACTGCCCAATACTAACAGTTGACTAGCGAATGCCCATCCTGGATCACCAGCCAGATTAAGGGAAGACTTGGCGGCACCTTGAAAAAGGAATGTCATATCGAAAGCTTTGTAGCTGAAATCAGCAGAAATACCATAGGTGATCTTTGGTGTGCTCGAATCGCCGATACGTGCTCGGTCGTAAGCATCGATCTTACCGTCTGGTACACCATCGGGACCATTAATGTCAGCATATTTGATATCTCCAGGCTGTACATTACCAAATGTTTGTTTCGGACTGTTTTGTATCTCTTCGTACGACTGGAACAAACCTAGAGCTTGGTAGCCAAATCCCCAATAGTCCTGTGTATAGCCAGATTTTCTGATATTAATGTTGGCTTGGTTTTCGGGCATATATTCAATTTTACTTTTCGAATAACCGATATTGGGCCTGATACTATATTTGAAACCTCCAAACTGCGACCGGTGGCTTAAAGCAATTTCAAAGCCTTCGTTACGAACGATAGAATTGTTCATCAACGGTAAGGATGCACCAAAAGTCCAAGGAAAGGCTAGTGTAGGTTGAGCTAGGATATCGGTCGTGCGCTTTTTAAAGTAATCGGCTTCGATCCCTAGTAGCCCTTTCCATAGCTGTGCTTCGAGGCCAACGTTGGTCGTGGTGGCTTTTTCCCAAGTGATATCTGGGTTGGCAAGTGCGCTGGGTTGGATTATAGTAGAAAGTTTATCGCCCATGGTTGTCTTAGTATTACTGACATTGAACTGATTCAGGAAAGCAAAAGTGGTGTAGATACGGTCATTCCCCAGCTGTCCCCAAGACCCACGGAGCTTGAGTAGATTGATAAAAGAAAACGCATCATTGTTTTTGATAAAAGATTCTTCAGAGATGTTCCATCCTCCTGCAAATGAAGGGAAGAATCCCCAACGGCCATTCTTAGGGAAGTTGGATGATCCATCATAGCGGAAACTGGCTTCTAATAGATATTTCCTGGCGTAGCTATAATTAAATCGCCCTACGAAACCCCGTCGTGCAGACTCTTCAAAAGAGTTTAGTATTCTTTGATTGTCAACTTCTCCAGCAAAGAGTTCGTCAATGGTTGTCGATAGAAACGTATTGCGTGAAGCATTCAGATTACGGGTGTAATCCTTGGATTGGGTAAATAAGAGTAAGCCCTTAACATCATGATTGCCGAATGTATGCGTATAGCTCAAATGTAGTTCGCTGGTCAAACTTTGGAAACGATCTCCAGACTCGGAAAGATAAGCGCCGCTGAAGGTGTCTTCTTTGTAGTAAAGCCCGTCATCTGTAAACAAGATGTAGTTTTTGTTCCAGTTTTTCGAATCGTCAAAGGCTTTGTTGAAAGAGACAATTCCTTTGACGGATAGGCCTTCTACAAATGGAATCTGCTGTACGGCACTTAGTGTACTGAATAGGGAGGTGTTTTGATTGCGGTCGTATCCAGTTTGCGTCGCGAGGTAGGGGTTATAGCGGTCATTCGCTCCAGTGACCACTCCATAACGTGTTGGATCACTCTGAAAGCGATTGGGGTATATTGGTGAAGCTTTGAGCATGTCACCGAAGATGGTGTAAGAATACCCCGGAGGGCTGGAGGTCTCGGCAAGTGTGCCTGCAAAATCTACGGACACCCGTAGGGTACTGGTCACATCGGCATCGATATTAGAACGGAGGTTGTAACGCTTGAATTTGTAATCATCAATGAATCCCCCTTGATTGACATGACCTAAGGAAACAAAATAATTGATTGCCTTGCTACCTCCTCGCAAGGAGAGGCTATGCTGTTGTTGCTGCGCGGTAGGATTCATTACCTCGTTTATCCAATTGGTATTGGCAAAATGATCTGGATCTGATCCATCTCTGAATTTTTGAATATCTTCGTCGGAATAGATCGGTTTGTAGCTCGCTGGTAAATTGCCATTGGCATCTTTTGAATCGTTACGGAGTGCTTCATTATAGAGTGTCGCCCAGTCCCAGGAGTTGAGCGGCTTCGGCATGCGTGTAGGCCGATCTATACCATAGAGAAAGTTGTAGCTCAGTGTTGGTTTGGCATCTTTACCGCGTTTTGTGGTAATCAATATTACGCCATTGGCAGCACGGGCTCCATATACTGCCGCTGCAGATGCGTCTTTTAATACGGATATGCTTTCGATATCATTGGGGTCCAATGCCGCAAAAACGTCGGTTTCGGTGTTGCCTGATGAGAAATTGCGTTGCATTCCATCGATAATGATTAAGGGAGTGTTTTTGTGGAAACCATCATTAATCGTATTCATACCGCGGACATTAAAGCTGGCGCTACTGCCTGGTACATTGCCACTACCACGTGTTACTGTGAGACCAGGAATACGTCCTACGAGAGCATCAGTGATATTTGGGGTTCCATTTTTAACAATATCTTTTGCTCCTACGCTGGCTACGGAACCGGTGTAGGTTATCTTGTCTGCAGTACCATAACCGATCACTACACTTTCTGTAAGCTCGCTTACAGACTGACTAAGGCTAATTGCAATGCTATGCTCCGAAGCCTTGAGAAAAACTTCCTTGGTTTGATATCCTAGATAGCTGACGATCAGGGTAGCATCTCCGTCTATATTCTGAAGTGTAAACTCGCCTTTTTCATTGGTCGATGTCCCTTTGTTGTCGCTTTTTGTTTTGACAGAAGCATTTGCCAAGGGCTGACCGTTTTGGTCTACTACACGTCCGCTGATTGCCCGAGGAGGTACAGAATTGGTATTGTTTTTAAGTGGAACAACAATCACCATATTGTTTTCGATTACGTAGGTGAAAGGTTGGTCTCTAAAGCAGATATCTAATACATCCCGGAAGGGAACCTTGGTCGCGTTGATAGCGACATGGTTGGCCTGACGGATAAGTCTATCGGTATAGATAAAATCGTAACCGCTTTGTTTTTTTAATACTTTGAAAATAGCCGATATTTCGCTTCCGGTTGTATGGAGCGTAATGTTCTGTCCGTTTGAAGATAACGCCATCTGTGTAAAGAGCGTTATGAGCATGAGACAGGTGAGATTGACTCGCATAATCCATTTGTTAATAGGGGAATGGCATTGGGGCACAATCCCGCTATGGGTTAGTATTTTTTTGTACATTTGGTTAGTGGTTTTACCACGGCGTGCTATTGTTTTTTGGGGGCACGTCGCGGGTTCGTTCATTAATAATTATTGTCTCGACACAATTTTTTTAAATGGAGGACTTTGTGGAACGGGAGCGTTGGCGCGCTTCCGTTTTTTATTGGTCGTCCATCTTCATTCGCTACGGCATAACCAATATCCTCCTTCCTTGAATCTTAAAGTGAACACCTTCTGTTTTTTCTAAAGCACGTAATACTTCTTCTATAGGCCTGGATCTCGAAATAGAACCACCAAAGCCGGGGTCGATAACTTGAGGACTGTAGCTTATATCCACATTGTACCAGCGGCTGATCTGCGTCATAATGTCCTCTAGGGAGGTATTGTCGAAAACAAACTCTTCATTTTTCCAAGCGACGCTCTGCTGAGGGGCGGCTATGTTCTGGACTTGAAGGTTGTTGTCTTTCAAGATTGCCTGCTGTCCGGGCTTCAAGCGTTGTGCCTGACCAAAGGCCGTAATATCGATCGATCCTTCCAGTAAGGTCGTTTTGGTTATCTTTTGGTCGGGGTAGGCTGTGATATTGAAATGGGTGCCCAGTACCTGTACTTTCTGTTGGTCGGTCTCTACGATAAAGGGATGGTCGCTATCTTTGGCAATCTCAAAATAGCCTTCACCTTCTAGTCGGACAGTACGTCTGCCATGTTGTATCAAGGGTGTTGTAAAGTGTATACTGGAGGAAGCATTTAAAGAGATAAGGGATCCATCGGGCAGACGGATTCGGTAGCTCTCTCCTTTGGAGGTGCGTACATTGTTGAGCATGGGGTGGATATG
Source organism: Sphingobacterium tabacisoli (assembly GCF_017908035.1). Lineage (GTDB taxonomy): Bacteria > Bacteroidota > Bacteroidia > Sphingobacteriales > Sphingobacteriaceae > Sphingobacterium > Sphingobacterium tabacisoli. Next base: position 834,531 of record NZ_JAEQMU010000001.1, read on the forward strand.
TCCCGTGGCATCCGCTATTTCGTAGCTAAGCTGCCCGGTAGAATCCTTGGTGATGCGCAAGCCAGATTGCTGTGCCAATTCGCCCGTAGCAGCATCACTGAGGTTAATGATCGTACCGTCTGCCATAGTGAGTGTGGCACCGGCCTTTCCTGGGACAATATCATGTGATTCTAGCGATAGGGGGCTGTCGACCGGCTGGGATTTGTATAAATATAACCCCATTATCGTGAACAGACCAACTATACTGGCCGCGACTGCTATACGGCTCCACGATATGATTCTTCGTGGAGAGGGGGCGATCTGAGGCTGTTTGATGATATCTTGAAAGATATCTTCTTGCATCTGCCGGCTCAGGGGCATTACGTTGCTATCGGTACGGTACCAATCTGCATCGATGAGGTCTAGTAGAGCTTGGTCCTGTCCGCTGTCGGTGACAAATCGGTGCCAGTCTTTTTGCTCCTGCTCGGTCAGTTTGCCGGATTGGTACTGTTTATAGAGGTGGTTTATATATTGTTTATTCATTGTATGCAATATTTGATTAGTGGAGGTTCTGCCGGTTAGCGGGCATAAGATCTCCTTTATATACAAGTCGTATGAGGATGGTAGAGAGGGGCAATTGAGTTTTTAAATAACTATTAAATAGTTGTTTGTCAGGTGATTATTTTTTTTCAAAATAATCGAAGAATAATAAGTAATATGGTGATGTTGGTGTGCTGACTTACGTAAAGGCGTAAAGATTTTAAGGCCAATTTCATATGCCGATGTACTGTTGCCGGAGCAATATTCAGTCGTTGGGCGGCCTCCTCATATTTTAAACCTTGCTGCTGGCACAATTGATATACTGCTTTTTGCTGTGGGGGTAATTGTGCTATACCGCGCTCAAGAATAGCCCGAGTGTTTTTCAGGATTATACCTTCTACAGTGTCATTATGGCTATCTTGCCATTGCAGTCCCTGATCTGTGCTTATTTTTCGCTCAAGGGCAATACGTCTCAGTTGATCTATGGCCTTACGTTTTGCGAGGGTCTTTAGGTAGGCTTCTAAACTGCGGATGCCTGTCAACTGCGGCCCCATCTGCCATATATGTAACATGACCTCCTGTACAATCTCCTGAGCGGCCTCTCTATCGTGAAGGACATAGAAAGCAAAGTTATACGTTCTGGAAAAATAAAACTCATATACCTCTTTGAAAGCATGCTGATCTCCACTCGCTACACGGGCGAGTAATTGGTCTTCGTTGCTCAATAAAGTAGAGGATGTTCTTTGGCTCATTATCTGTTGAAATGTACAAACAGCCAATAATAGAAATTATTTGGTTAAAATATTCATAAAACTTTTTTTTATTGGTGCTATTAGAAGGTGAGGATGGTAGGAAAGTTATGAAGTTATCGGAGTAATAAAGAATCTGGAAGGCCCTGAATTATTCAGGGCAGGCTTCCTTTGCTTGCCATCACGAATACTTATCCATGGTAGATGTCCGAGAATATTTTGGCCAGCCGGGCGGGTTCTTCTTTCCACGCGCTGTACATATGCTGCCCGATATCGTCCGGGACGATGTCCAATTCTCCGGTGGCCACACGTTCAAGTATCTTTATGGCAACACTATCAGGGCTGGGCATTTCCCAATCGCTTCCTTTATTCATATCCGTATCGATAGCTCCAGGATTAACGGCATGTACAGTGATACCTTTCTTTGCCAGTTCTATCCGTACAGACAGCGTAGCCGAAAATAGTGCAGCCTTGGAAGCTGCATATCCCGCTATAGTGGGCAGGGGAGAATACGCCGCAATAGATACGATATTGATGATATATCCGGGCTGATTTGCCTCGAGAAGCGGTGCATAGGCACGCATCATACTGATGGTACCGAAGTAATTGACTTTCATGTCGTATTCCATACCTACAACGTCGCCTTCTAGAATGGTACCGCCGTGAAGAACTCCGGCATTATTAATTAATATTTCTGTATCAGACGTGTCCCTGACGGCATTCTGTATATGCTCTGGACGGGTAATGTCGAGCCTCATGGGAATCACACGCCTGTCATCGAAGTCGGGGAGTTGCGCCACATCCCGGCAGGTAGCGTAAATTTTCTTTACACCATTTTCCAACAAGGCTTTTACCAGTGACTGACCGATCCCTCTGTTGGCTCCGGTAATAAGAATAACACGATCTTTAAAAATCTCCATATCGTTATATTTAATTTGATGTGTAAATCTACGGGGATACAAGGAGGAGAAAAATCCGATAATTGCGGATTGTGAGAATTAATAAAGGGATGATCTACCTGTGTCTGTGAACGATTTTATATAGCTTTGTGGGTACTATTGTTCCTTAACGAAGACATACTATGGATATTGTACAACATATTACTGCGCATACGGAGCGCCTCCGTCTTGGTATACCCTATGCTTCTGCCAAGCAGCTCCGTGACTTAAAGATCGCAGGACTTAAATTCTTCTTTTTACTCCCTGATTTTGTGCGCATAGTACAGCAGTATATACCTATAGCGGTGAAGCAAGAAGAGCTGATCGAAGACATCGTTAATGGTCGGTTACAGCAATACCAACAGGCTATAGAGAGGAGTAATAAGGAGGTCGACGTGTATGCTGATGATTATGAGGAACTCGAACAGCTGGAGCTTTTCGTCCTGAATGCTTTTGAATATGCAACATCTGCAGACGAAGCAAATGCCGTCATCGGACTGCTACTGGAGATTATTGATACTTTGGATTACTATGAAAATTTTTCGGATAATCCGCTGTACTGGAACAAGCTGCTGGAAGAAGAGCTTGTTTTTCAGAATGAACTACTGAAACAACTGAAAGCCAATAAAGATCTGCAGACGGACAGCTATCGCATCCGCTACCAAGATGTGCCGCTCGACTCCTGCTAAAATCGGCCTGTAATCCAGCATAGCGCGACATTGTTAACAAGTCCGGCTATTTTGGCACAGCTTTGGCTTGAGGTTGTCACGATGTAGTGCGAAGGTGTACTGCACGGACCCTAATACGTATCTTATGTCAAAATTATTAACCTGCTGTATAGCTGTGCTACTACTTTTATCCTGTCGACAAACACCGGAGAAAAAAACGCCACCTACTGTAACCGCCGATACCCTAGCGACAGTTCCTGTCAAAGTAGAAGCAAAAGATACGATCCAGCCCGAACCGCAGGGGATCAGTGTACGGATTGAAAAAATAAGTCCAGAAGATTATGCCGTAGCCAGCGAGTATGCTAAAGTGAATAAGCCTATCTTAAAAATAACGGATTTTGAGGTGGTACAGAAGAAACTGGCCGGAGTTCTGGAATTTAAAGACAATGGCGATTATCTGGGTATCAAAAAGATAAACTTCAGAAACGGAACGAGCAGCGGTGACAAAGAGGAGTTTGAAGAATACAGCTTCATGGCCTATTTTCCATCGGAAGATATCCTCCTTTGCGAGGGCGGACATACGACTGATGTAAGCTTTGATCTTGGAACGGGGCAGGAAACTTATGAAGTAGGTAATCCTGATCTAACAACGACTTCACCAAATGGCAGATACCGCCTGAACAAGGTCTATGAAGGACAGGAGTGTTTTTATCATTTTATCCAGAAGAAGGATAAGCAAAAGTTCCGTAAGGTGATTGAACTCGGTGAACTGTTTGAAAAGAAGACCAAGAAATGGCTCTGCGTTACCGAACGGGAATTCTGGACGGATGACTTCACACTTTATTTTGGATTGGTAACCCAGTACAAGGAGGATGGAAATGAGCACGAATTTTATAAGGTGACTATATTCGACAAGTAACCCATATTAACAAATTATTAAATCGTCCATAGACGATATTTATCTTCATCGGTACTTTCTAAATTTGTCACGGAGTCCATTTGCCAGTAGTGCCTTCGGACTGCGGGTTTAAATATTTAAAGTATTATGAGGAGTTATTTCCATGCTGTCTATGAACGATACCACCGCCGGGTGTACGTCTTTATAAGTAAGTATGTGGATGCCACAGATGATGTTGAGGATATTGTTCAGGAAGTATTTGTACACCTCTGGAAGCATGTGAAGGCACTGCATAAGCATGAAAATCCGGAATCTATTATCTTTAAGGCTTCCAGACAGGAGGTGACGAATTACTACCGTAGGAAGAAAATTGATTTTACTTTTCTGGAAGAAGGATATGATATCGAAGATACCGCTCCATCCCAAAGTGAGCAGGAAGACAAACATAATCGTCTGTCCGGTATACAGTCTCTAGTCGATATATTGCCTGAACGCCGCAAGACTATCTTTTTACAGAGCGTGGTGGATGAGCTCAGCTATAGCGAGATTGCCCTTAAACATAAAATATCCAAGTCTGCGGTTGCCAAGCAGATTACGAAAGCCCTCGATTTCCTAAAAACCAACAGTTCATATTAACTTACTGTTAAGTTTGCCAACAGGGGGTGTACGAACTGCCCCGGCCTGCGTATACTTAGATATACAATGGAAAAGAAGCACAGCGCAAAACAGATCTGGGAGTCCACAGCCGCGGAAGAAAACCATCTTCCGGAAGATGTATCCGATAGGATGTGGACGGGAATAGACCGTAGATTCAGAAAGCATAGACAGCGGCGGGCATTAAAAATAAGCAGCCTCCTGATATTGATTCCCGTTCTGGGATTGTTACTGACAAAATGGAACCGGCTCCCCATCGATACGGCGTCGCCTTTGGTCTATCAAACTGGTCTACAGCGCGACACGGCACAACTCCCGGACGGCACGCTGGTCTATCTGGATGCAAACAGTAAACTCGTCGTTTCCGCTGATTTCGGAGAAAAGATGCGTCAGGTAAAATTTGGCGGACACGCCTATTTTGATGTGGCCAAGGACAAGAAAAAGCCATTTGTAATAGATGCCGTTGATTTCTCGGTACAGGTATTAGGCACCAGCTTCTACCTATCAAGTAGGCCATCAGAGCAGAAGGTGGAACTGGTTGAAGGTAAAGTTAAAGTCCAGAAAGGCGGGGAACCTCAGTACCTGCTAGCCGGCGAGGTATGGGAATACTCGGCGAAAGAGGGTGAACAATGTTACCTCATGGCTTCGTCCCAGCAGACGTTTAGTTTCCAGGGAGAGGAATTCAGCGCTGTCATCGCTCATCTAGAGCAACGCTACCATAAGACGATCAAATATCCACAGGAACTCAAAACAAGAAAAGTCAGCGGTGCATTCAACGGAGACCTCCGCGCTATTCTAAAAATCATCGGATTTCCGTTTGACCTTAGTATACAGCATATGGATGAGCATGAAATAATACTGAAATAGAAAACACCGGTAAGTACCAGTTACCGGTGCCGTAATAAGTAAAATCAATTCACACAAGTAATTAATGAATCAATTCTTAAGTATTTCAAATTTATGAAAAAAAATGGTTTTATAGCTTTTGCTATAATGATTTCCGCCTTAGGATCCGTACAGACCAGTACAGCGATGGCCGGAACGAAAACTATCGCGGGCAACTACGCCTCGCAAGCGGTAACTGTACGTGTAGCGCTGAGCGAGGTGGGTAGCAGATTTGGTTACCAGATTTTCTTTGCTGACGCAGACCTACAGGGATTACAGGTTGAAAAGAGTAGACTGCAGTTCAGGAGTTTCGCAGAGGGACTTTCTTTCTTCCGAAAATACTTCCCCTTGGACTTTCTCGTTCAGGGAAATGTAGTTACAGTACGTAAAATATCCCAGTCGGGACAACAGGAATCTATACTAAAAGGGAAGGTGCTGGACACAGATCGCAAGCCGATTGCGGGAGTGTCTGTCGAATTTCTCAACAGCGGCTATAAGACACGTTCCGGAGTCGATGGTAGTTTTACGATTACGATTCCGACATCGGGCGAGCGCCTGCTGCTTGCCTCACACCTTGCGTACGAAGGTGCCCGGATTGCAATCGGAAATGAAAGCTATAAGGAAATTGTACTGACTGCAGTCAACCAGTCGCTAGATGAAGTGGTGGTCATCGGTTATGGACAACAGGCGAGAAGTAAGGTAGTGGGTGCGGTGAGCAAGATTTCGGCAGAAGAACTCGATAAGGTATCTTCGGTGAGCTTCGAGCAGCAACTGGCTGGCAAGGTCGCCGGTGTGGTGGTCAATCAGTCCAACGGACAGCCGGGAGCAGGCGGTGATATTGTAATCCGCGGTAGAGGAACCCTCACAGCAGGTGCCAATCCGCTCATCGTAGTTGATGGTTTTCCGCTGACCGAAGGAAGCACATTAAACTCCATCAACCCGCATGATATTGCTGATATCAATATTCTAAAAGATGCCGCATCGGCGGCTATATATGGCTCTAGAGCGGCCAATGGTGTCATCCTAGTAACGACCAAACAGGGAGCAATAGGACAGGAACGGGTTACGGTAGATTTTGATGCTTACTATGGCGTACAACAGCAGACCTCGGGGGTGAAATATGTGGATGCTTATCAGTTTGCACAATTCCTCAAAGAAGCCAGAGATTGGGGCTACGTCTCCAAAGATCCCGCGAATAGAAGTGCCTCAGACCCCAATTCGGTACGCGTTACGAAAAAGATTAACGGAAAGAATATAGACGGTAGGGAACTAAGCTTGGATTACCTAGATCCATACCTGCGGGGCGAATCCGGTCTTACGAATACCGACTGGATGGATGTCGCTTTTCGCAATGCACCGATCTCTAACTACAACCTCTCCTTCAAAGGTGGGGGCGAGAAGAGTAAGTTCTATACTTCTCTAGGTTACTTCGACCAGAAAGGGGTGGTCATTGGCACGGATCTGCAACGCTATTCGGCATCGGTCAATCTCAATACCAAGCTGAGTGACAAAATTGATTTCGGCATCCATATCAAACCAAGCTATACACACCAGAATTCGCAGGATCAGTCCAGCCGCAGCAATGGTGCATTGGGCCTACTGCCTTTGTCGTTTCCGTTTTACAGCCCCTATAAGGCAGATGGGAGCCTCAATATCAGTGAACAGCTCGTGATGGAACAGCGCCTGCTGGAGGGGGTAGCGATCAACGGTACACCGGTGGAAAACCTGTTGGCGACCTCTACGCTTGTACAGAGTCCCAAGCGCAGATTTAAGACTTTTGGTAATATCTATGCCAACTACCGCATTATCGAAGGCCTTACGTATAGGTTTACCTTAGGCGGAGACTATGATACGTATCAGAGTGATCACTATTATCCAATGAGCCTGGGAGCGTACCGGATACCGGCACCACGTCCGGATGCCGATGGCAATCAGGTGCGCGAGAATATGTTCAACTACCTGGTCGAAAACACACTGAACTATAACTTTAAGACCGGACAGCATAGTTTTGATATTCTGGCGGGACATACTTTCCAAAAGGAACGCGTAGATTATAACAAGGTAATCGGTACTGGCTATGCGGATGATAATATCAGCAATATAGGTGGTGCGAGTTCATTCCGTGCCGAGCCACATGTCAATGCATGGACGCTGGAGTCCTACCTATCGCGGTTACAATACGATTATGCCGGTCGTTACCTCTTATCAGCTGCCATCCGCCGCGATGGATCTTCGCGCTTTGGAGCGAACAACCGCTGGGGGAATTTCCCATCTCTATCGCTTGGATGGGTACTCTCACAGGAAGATTTCTTCCCGAAAGGCGGACCGATTTCTTTTGCCAAGATAGCGGGAAGCTGGGGAAAGACAGGTAATAACCAAATCGGAAACTATGCTTCGCACGCTTTGGTAACCTTTGATAATTACGTGAACGGTGCCAACCTCGCACCGGGCTATACGACTACCACGGCACCGAATGCTGATCTTGGATGGGAGATAGCGACGTCGCGTAATATCGGTCTTGACCTGGGATTCTTCAGGAACAAGCTCAATGCTTCGTTTGCATACTACAAGACGAATACCCGCGACCTGTTGCTGAACGTACCTGTACCACAGCAGACCGGCTATAATACAGTGCTGGCTAATATCGGTGAGATGGAAAATCAGGGATTTGAAGCCCAGTTATCCGGAAAAGGGTTCTATATAGGCGGAGTACGCGTCGGCTTCAATACCAACCTGACCACTTACAAGAATAAAGTACTGGCACTAGGCCCTGGTCAGCAAAGGATCGCAACTGGAACGGACCAGAACTTTGTGACGGCAGTAGGTGGGTCTATCGCAGAGATATACGGTTATACGCTTGATGGTGTTTTCAAAACGCAGGAAGAAATAGATAATACGCCTCATATGGATGGCACTCTGCTAGGTGACTATCGAGTAAGAGATATGAACGGCGACGGTATCATCGATGAAAGAGATAAGACTTCGAAAGGCAGCTATGCACCGAAGCTTACTTATGGTTTCGGAGCGGAGTTCTTCTACAAGGGTTTTGATGTAGCCTTTGACTTCAATGGTCTGTCGGGTCGTACGCTAATGGATGGCGATATGGCCTCACTAACGGAAGCAGGTGAAGGTTTTGCCCTGCCGACGACCTACTACTTTGAGAATAGATATCATCCGGAAAACAACCCGAACGGATTCTTGGGGCAGCCTAATTTTGGTAACTTCTCCAATAGCCGCAAGCTGGTACGCAGTTCGGCAGTAGTCGAGCGTAACAATGGCGATTACCTGCGCTTACGCAACGTACGTATAGGATATACCTTTACAGCAGAAGCGCTACGGAAATTGAAACTGACTCAAATGAATGTGTATCTCTCTGGCAATAATATATTCACGAAGACCGATTTCAGGGGATGGAATCCAGACGGAACGAGTAGCAACATCCTGACATCGGGCTATAATACAGGTGGTAACTATCCGGTAGCACGCACACTCACACTCGGTATAAAAGTCACTTACTAATCGAATCAACATATAAAATACTCATGTTTAGCGAAGCACAAAAACCCATAGTCCGCCAGCTGGCGGATGACAGATAAAAAACAGATTATACACATATGAAATATCCATGTAGTACAAGCTGTACAGATACGCATACTATAGTTTGGATATTCCATCCCGATAAACCGACGCTAGGAGTGTGGCGGAGACAATCGGAACAGGATAATGGCAATTAAAAAAACAAAACGATCCGCCAACTGAGGGATCATGAAATAGTTATTTACATATGAAGTTAACTTTCTATATAGGTGTATGTGCGCTGTTATGCACGACGGCATGTACCAAAGAACTACAGCTCTATCCAGAGACGGAAAAGGTAGCGGGCAATTTCTACCGCAATGAGGCAGAAATCGAAGAAGCAGTGAATGCCGCTTATGCGGCGCTCCAGAAACAAGGGGTATATGATATCGGTATGCTTGCGGTGGGCGAGATACCAGGCGAGGATGCCTACGATGAGACACCAGCCAATGATGGTGGTGTATATGGCATGCTGGACCTCTACAATGTCATCCCACAGAGTAGTCTGATCCAGGATATATGGCAGGATAGTTACATCGGTATACAGCGGGCGAATATCGTGCTAAACCGGATACCGCCTATCGCCTTCGCAAAAGAGGAAAACAAGAACAGCCGTATTGGTGAAATGAAATTCATACGTGCACTGTTGTACTTCAATCTGGTGCGTACCTATGGGGATGTACCATTGGTAATTGAAGAAGTAACCGATCCGCAGGCTTACTTTGGAAAGGGGCGAATCGGCAAGGATAAGGTATATGCTCAGATAAAAACAGACCTGACGGAGGCGATAGATTTGCTTCCCTACCGTAATGAATCCAATAAAGGACGTGTCTTTAAATCCTCGGCACAGGCTCTACTGGGTAAGGTGGAGATGACGCTGGGCAATCTGACGACAGCCAAAGCGCTGTTTGAAGAAGTAATCAAACCCAGTGCAGGTTTACAGTTATTGCCGAATCCGGCGGAGGTGTTCTCTCTGTCCAATGAGCTGAACAAAGAAATTCTCTTTGCGGTGCAATTTGCCTCTGGGGTAAATTCGAACAGCGAGGGCACAGATGCCTATCGGATGTTCAACCCAACGGGGCGTGTAGAAGGCAAGATAACAGGAACAAAAGGACATGGTGTACTGAAGGGCGAGTTTTACAACCTGTACGCGGCAAACGACAGGAGAAAAGATGTGTATGTCAAGCGGCTATCATCGGGACTTGCCTACAACAATAAGATTGCTGTTCCCTCTACAGTGGTGGGCGATTCGGGAAGTGATTTTGTGGTGCTGCGCCTTGCTGATATCATTCTTTTGCTGGCGGAAATCGAAAATGAATCCGGAGATGCAGACAAAGCTGTAGGTTATCTGGACATGATCCGCCAACGTGCCGGAATAGGAAGCTATGCCGGAGCGAAGGATAAGTCTGCGGTATTTGATGAAATCGATCTGCAGCGGCGCAAGGAGCTGGTCTTCGAGGGACACCGTTGGTTCGACATCCTACGTACGGGCCGTAGTAAGGCGGTACTGGGGATCACGGATACAAACAAGCTCCTAATGCCGGTTCCAGCGAGCCAGATTGCGGCTGATGGAAGTATTAAACAAAATCCAGGTTATTAATAATAAATAGCGGGGCTGTGTAAAGACTGTAGGTAGACACGCCCCACATCTAATACATTAGGTATACTATGATAAAACATCTTATAAAATCATTATTGATCGGAGCTGTATTGCTAGGGCAGTTTACGGTATCCACAGCGCAACACAAAGAGAAAGCTGTACATATCGAACAGCTTAGGACATCGGACAAGGATAAGATATGGGTTATTGCGCATCGGGGAGACTGGCGAAATGCTCCCGAAAACTCGATACAGGCGATACAGAACTGTATTGCTATGGGGGTGGATATGGTAGAAATCGATGTGCAGCTGACCAAGGATGGACATGCCGTACTGATGCACGACAAGAAGATAGACCGTACGACCACAGGCAAAGGTGAAGTAGGTGAATGGACATTGGATAGCCTCAGACAGCTACGTCTGAAAGATGGACTGGGTATTCCTACGGCACATCGTATACCTACGCTGGAAGAAGCGCTCTCCGTGTGTAAGGATAAAATATTGATTAATATCGACAAAGGTTTTGATTTCCTTGCGATCTGCCTGGAGGCCGCAAAAAAGACCAACACAATGGATCAGGTTGTGCTTAAATCAGGCAAGCCCTATGCCGAAGTGCGTGCGCAGCTAGGGGAAGCCTTTGAACAGATTCACTTTATGCCGATCATTAACCTAGGAAAACCAGAAGCTATGGCTATCCTGGAATCCCATCTGTCCAACTATAAACCTATCGCCATAGAGTTTACCGTGCCCGATGCGAATGCAACTGCCGTATCTAAGTTTGCAAATTATAGAGCACAGGGGATCAATGTATGGGTCAACTCGCTATGGCCCCCGCACAATGATGGACATGATGACGAGCGAGCGGCACTGGATCCTTCGGTATACGAGTGGTACCCTGCACACCATGTCAACATGATACAGACGGACAGACCCCAGTTGTTGATAAACTACCTGAAAAGCAGAAAATAATAAATGGCTCTGTCTTTTCTAATAAAATCGGCGCTCCTGGCAGCGACATGTCTTCTGCCGGCAGTGTCCCTCATCGCACAACATAGCTTACCTCCCTGGGAAGAGGGGTATCTGGATATCCACCATATCAATACCCGCGAGGGCAACAGCACGTTTGTACAGATGCCTGATGGTACCACCTTATTGGTCGATGTAGGCACCGTGGATAAAGCTGCTTTTGAAAAGCGCCATTATCCACTCAAAGCAACTTCTAGATTGCCGGACGATAGTCTTTCAGTAGGTGCACGGGTAGTCTGGTATCTTCGGCAGATGAGTACTCGGATTAAGTCTAGTGGACAGTTGGATTATCTGCTGATCACGCATTTTCATAGCGACCATTTTGGCGCGGTGCCGGAGCTGTTGGCAGAACTGAAACCGCAGAAGATTATCGATAGGGATTATCCATCTTATAATTTTCCTTTTGACCTCCGCAGCAAGCTAAAAACGGATACTCTCTTTCAACGTTATATGACGATTGTCGATAGTGGGGAATGGAAGATGGAAAAGATGCAGGTAGGGTCGAATACGCAACTAGGTCTACTATACAAGCGAGAGCGCTTTCCGACGTTTCATATCCAGAATATCAAGAACGGAGCGAGTCTGTGGAGCCCTGAAAATGGTGAGGTGAGAGAATTATTCTCTGCAGCGGAAATGGTGCAGGGTGGATACAACGAGAATCCGCTTAGTATGGCCTTCAAAGTAACCTACGGTGATTTTGACTACTATTTTGGAGCGGACAATACGGGACTGCAGGATGGTATTTTGCCGAGGTGGTTTGATGTAGAGACACCTCTGGCAGCGAGTGTAGGAAAAGTGGACGCCATGGCGCTCAATCATCATGGCAATAGGGATGCGAACAATGCGAACTTCATACGTACTTTGGATCCGCAGGTAGCGATACAACAGGTATACAGCTCGGACCAGCCCGGACAGGAGGTTTTCTACCGCTTACAGAATATCGGCCGGGGTCGCGCACGACATCTCTACGCTACGAATATGCACCCCGAAACACGTACTACCTATGGCCCCTGGTTCGACAAGGCCTATCGGTCCATGCAGGGACATGTGGTCTTAAGGGTTTATCCAGACGGGAAGACTTTTAGCGTGTATGCATTGGATGAAAGCAATCTCTCTGTCAAAGACGAATTGCTCTTGCAAAGTGAGGGATAGGTAGATCTCAAAAGAGAAAGGTCAGCGGCGCTGACCTTTCTTATTATAAACAGAATTAAAAAATAGAAACGATTTTCTTCCCATCTTCGTCGGACCAGATGGTGACCTGATCGGTCTGAAGAGAGAAACCCTTGGCACCGATACGCTCCCAGTCGGACAGTTTTGCATTTACAATAGCAGCTCCTCTGCTCTTGGTGAGTATCTTATCCGCATTTTTCTTAAAAGCTTCTTTGTCTTTTATCTTTAGCTTCTTGCCTCCAGCTTCTATGTTATTGAAGTCGTAGGAGATAAGGTTAGCTATTTTATCGACATCCCAGGATTTAAGGGCTGCAACAAAGGCCTGTATAGTCTGTCTGTCCTGCTTGGTCAGATGATCCTGTGCCTGGGCAAATGCCGTCAGACTACAGAACAATAGGATTGCAACGATTTTTTTCATGTCTCGGTTGTTAATTTATTTCTTCTTCTTAAAGATAAAAATGGACTGATAAGTGTTTTTATCTTGATCAATGGAGGTACGGGTTAGATACAGTCTCTTTTTGGCTGTATCGACATTAAACTCGAATTCGGTAGGCTCTAGTTCAATACCATACTCGGCATCATCTTTCATCAATTTGGCTAGGTGAGCAGGGTCCATGGTAAAATGTACTTTATTCCCCTTGATTACATATTCATGCGGATGTGCTACATCGGTATACGCAGTGGTAATGTAGCATAACTTGTCTGATGAAAAGTTGTACATACGTTCGCCCTCGAAGGAGTACTCTTCTGTTGTTTTTTTCCCGTCGACTATACTTACATCGCGTAGAGCGATAGTTTCCCATTTTCCCAATAGTGCAGTAGCTGATGTCTGTGCCTGGCTAGCAATTACAAAGAGTAGACAGACGGCTGTAGATAGAAATTGTTTCATTATTTTACTTTTTATGATGTTTTTATTTGAATAGTTTCTCGATTACTTTTTTTACTCTAGGATCGTTCTTAAGTTCGTACTGACGGTTCCCAACTGCACCGATTTCTTCCATACGTGGGCAGTACTCGATATCGAACAGGAGCACTAAGGTATCTTTGGACGTCAGTGCATAAACGGGTTCGAAGGGACATTTCTTTATAATATCACCCTCTTCCCGTGCATTATTTAGTGCTGTACGCAATGTTTTTACATCGCTATCTTGTAAAGGGGTAGATTTTAAGATTTTATAACCTTTGATAAACGTCTCGTCGACGATATCTGCTTTGGCCTCGTCCCGCTCTCCAAGATAATATAGGCTGTAAGAAGGAGTAGCGACAGAACGCTTTACTCCGTTACAGGAAAAGCATAGACCGGTGGCCAGTACTAATAGAATCAGTGATTTCATGGTATTCGTTATTTGATAATGCATACTCGTTATATATACGTAACAGTTCCTTTATAAAATCCACGCTGCCCCTTGGTTCCTGTTCTATTTTCTAGGTTCTTGGTGTTTTCAAATGCTTCTTTGTATGTTTTCTCCAAAATACCGGTCCATGAGGCTGGAATATTGCTATTGTCGTATAGCGCTCCCTCTAAGTTCTGACGGAAGGATCCCGTAAAGGCGCCCTGACCGTTGAGGGCCCATGAAAACTCACCATAGCTGGATGACGTGGAAATCAATCCTCCACGTGCTTGGGTAAATAGTAAATTGACCTTTTTAGGATCTATCTGTGAAGGTACTGCCCGCGTAACCGGATTGTTGGAATCTACATTTTGTCGTGCACGCGGCACGGAATTGCAAAGATCGCCCGTTACTATAGCGAGACGAGGATTGAAAGAACGGATAAAGGTATAAAGGTCTTCCAGACCGTACCGCTGATCTTTCAATGCCATGCGTGGAAATTCGCTCTCCCGCGCTGTGGTATTGGAACCGTGCCCGTTATAGTGAAAAAACACGGCATCCTCGCTACCAATATTCAACTGATTGATCGTACTGATGATTGCCGACCGGGTACAGTTCTGCCCGGTAAGGGCGGTTACACTGACAGTAGCGTTGCTATTCTTTCCTATGGTGGTCCCGAATAGTGTTGTCAGATAGCCTATTTCATTGTTGATACCTTTACCTAGCTTCTCGTCATTGGTATCACCGACAAGAATGACATGCACCTTCGATTTTCCTTTGGAAGGGACTACAGCATTGCTAGAGGTTCCAGCGATACGTTTGTATTCAGGATCGGATGACAGGAAATAGTTCGTCAGTTTAAAACCCGAAGCCTGTAGTTCACTGAGGTCTTTGTAACGGGTCAGTTTGACCTGAGGAGCACTGTTTCGTGCCTTTTGGTCACCTATTTTGGACGGTGCGATAACATAGTAGCTAGACCCTTTATTGGTCTGCGCATTGTAGTCCTTAAGATAGAGGTAATCCGCTATGTAAAGCGTATTCACATTATTGTCCTTAGAGTAGACGACTTTAGCATTGCCTCCTTTGTACACCAGGTCGTTGGGAGCGAAGGAGGGGTTTTTAAGCATTACAGCTTTATACTCGGCTAATTTGAGTACGCCAGACTGCGTGTAGTTGACACGTACCAGGATGTCATCGGCATTGCGGTAGACCATTAACGCATTATAATTGATACCCGCTTCTTGCCAGCTGTAATGAGTAAAGCTTTGTGCAAAGCTCGTGACGATGGTCATCAATAGAAGGACAAAGGTCGACAGGATTTTCTTAGTCATCATAGGGCTCTATTTAATCTTAAAATTCACGATTTTGTTAGGGTTTGATACTGGTTCCCAAGGTCTGCCATGGGTGAAACTTGCTTTACAGGTTCCTGCTCTGACGGCACGCAGTTGGTATACACGTTCTCCACCGGCTCCAACAATCATGCTATCGGTAACGGGAGAGATGTAATCGTCTTTGACCAGCTCCATATTGGTATTGTCAAGCACCAACTGCCACCGAAATCCAGTGGTGATATTCTCTTTGACCTTTACGGTATAAATCTGTCCGTGCTCAAGTTGGACACGGGTACTTGAGTTTACAGTGTCTAGGTCCAAGTCAAGTGCCGCCCTGGGCGATGCACAACCGACTGTGAAGGCTACTAATAAGGCGATGCCAAATAGTGCTCTTCCTCTTGTTTTTCTATTTATTGTTTTCATACTGTTTCCTAACGAGTTTGAACCCTGACTTAAAGTTGTAATCCATTTGATTGCTATAATTGTATTGTACGTACAGTGTGTCATCGATGAGGTGTACATCGTAGACCTGCTCCATATCGAGGTCTAAACTATCTGTTCCATCTTTCAGGGATAGTAGTGGCCAGGTAGATAATGCACCCTGCTCGATCAGATATCGATAGCGATCCCTGGCAATGGTATCGCCGAGTATATCCATGTAGCTATAATAACATGTGCTATCGTTTAGAAAGGTATATGTCTGCTCTCCAGGCTGGAGGACTTTATTTTCTTCCTTGGTTTTTCCGTTTTCCTGAATGAGGATATGATAGGAATGTATGTCCCATACACCCAGCAGATCCTGCTCTGTCACTGCACCACAGGACAATAGGAATGTACATGATAGCGAAAGTACTGCTAGTCCGGATTTCGTGTATGTCATTATCTTAATATTTTATCGATAAGGCTCTGTATATCATTGCTGTCCTTGAGATCCACAGGTTTTGTAGGCGTTGCCCCAGAAAGATACATAGCACGTGGACAGTCTATGGCATTGAAAATCACATAGGGCTTGCTGTTAATAAGAATAGCATACATCGGGTCAAAGGAGCATCTCCGAACCTCGGAACCGCTAACCTGCGCGCCTTTGAGACGGGTGATAATCTGTCTGGCCTGTTTGGGACGTAGGGATACTTTCTTAGATACTGGATAATCCAGTACCTGTACGAAAGCATCTAACTGCTCTATATCCTGAGGTAATAGAAGACAGAGTTCATATACTTCCTTATTTCCTTTTTTTTGCTGTGCGACTGCACTGAAACCGATTGTCATAAAAAGAATCGACAGAATGATTTTTATTGTGTTCATATGCAATTGTATCAATACTAGTTATATACCAATGAGCCTCGATAAAACCCATTCTGTCCCTTTGTTCCGGGTTTGTTTACAATGTTTTTTGTTTTGTTATACGCCTCCTTATAGCTCTGCTTCAGCACAGCATCCCAAGTCGCCGGCATGTTGCTATGGCTATTTATAGCGGACGTCATGGCATCTATAAAAGAGTTTGTAAAGGCCCCATTATTTCCCAAGGAATAGGAGTATTCGTCGTAGCTAGAAGAGGTGGATACGATCTTGCCTTTGGCTTTTATCAGGAATTCAGCAACACGGGCAGGGTCATGCTGTGCCGGAGCAGAGCGAAATAAGGGTTCCTCTGGCAGTGCAGTACGGGTACGGGGTACACTATTGCACAAGTCACCGATAACGACAGCCAACCGTGGCTTTAGATTGGAAATAAGATTGCCCATATTCTCCAATTTATACGAACTCTTAATCATCGCGGCGGTCGGGAACTCACTATTGCTGCCCTGAGGGTTACTACCATGGCCTGAATAATATAATATGATGGCGTCATTGGCCCCTACGGTCAGGGATTTTACGGTATTCTGCACGTTAGTGGAAACAAGCTGATCGCCTGATATTTCCTTGATATTGAACTTGATATTTTTATTAACACTCATGGTATTCTGGAACAGAGACCTCATCTTGGCCAGGTCACTTTTGACGGATTCGCCGATGCTGGCATCTTTGGTATCACCAAGAAGGATAAGATGTACCGTAACCAGAGATGCCGATTGAGAAGCGGCTGGTTTGTTGCCACTATTGCTATTGGCTGAAGTGTTACTGTTGGTCTTGGCGAACTGTTTGTAATAAGCTTCTTCTTTCAAAAAGTAGGCTCCTGCATTGATGTTTTGTTGGACATCGCTCAGCTTGGTATAGATCTGTACTTTGGTATCAGGG
Source organism: Sphingobacterium tabacisoli (assembly GCF_017908035.1). Lineage (GTDB taxonomy): Bacteria > Bacteroidota > Bacteroidia > Sphingobacteriales > Sphingobacteriaceae > Sphingobacterium > Sphingobacterium tabacisoli. The sequence continues at coordinate 852,110 of NZ_JAEQMU010000001.1, forward strand.
TGACCGGATATATAACCCTTCTGTGCAATTTTCGTAGCCTGTGCTACGTAGGAACGCCCGGATACTTTGTTGGTCACGGGATCATAGTTTTCCTGAAACAAACGGAATGCAGGAAAACTCCCGCTCATTTTGTTGTCCTTGGAATAGATGACCTCACCAATTCCGATTTCTAATACTCTGGCTTTGGGCGAATACCCCGGATGTACCCGAAGCTTACCAGTGGCTTCGGCGAGCTTAAGTACACCATTTTGGGTAGAGTTGATCCGAACAATCACATGCTCACTGTCGATGAGATAAGCGAAAGCGGAGTAGTCCATATTGAGGTCTTTCCAGCTAAACCTCATATACTGCTGTGCTAAGCTGACCTGAGCACTGAGTAAGGTAATCAGGGCGATAACAGCAATCTTATAGTTTTGCATTTTCATACGTAAATAATTATTCGTGCATTTTATTGTTTTCCTGATGGAATTCATCAATGCTTCGCATTTACTTCGTGATCCGCCAACTGGCGGATCGGTTGGTCTGTTAATTGTTTTTGGATACTAATATCTATTGAGAGGGGGAAGGGGTCGTAATCTCTTATTTGCGTACTAAGGTTTTTCTTTCGCTACCATAATCGTCTTTCTCGATTAAGACCATTGTTTTTTTAGATTCGCTAAAACCAACTGTTAACATCCAGATGATATCGTATGTTTCTTTGTCCGTAAAAATGACGGTTTTGCCATCGACCATGTAAGAAAGATCTCGAATATCGGCATCATACTGGCCAAGTTCGCGATACTCGCATATCTCATTTTTCTTAAAGTTGTAAGTGGTTTTGTAACCGGAATCTTTGGCAATTTCAGTCGGTCGGTCTGGATCAGGTCTACCTTTGGTATTAAAGAACTCTCTTTTGGTAACTTCCCACTTTCCGATTATATCGGATTTGATGTTTTGCGCTTGTGTAGAAATGATCATCATCACCAAAATGATGCTCGCGACTAAATGTTTCATATTGTATATAATAATTAATGTTTTCCATGAGGATATTCACAAAACGAATGTTTTATGAGGCCGTACTATACGAGGATTGTAAGACGAAACAAAAGTAGTATGCAGCGAAGAGAGGGACGAATACTGAAAGGGTAAAAAAGGGGTAGTTCTATCACCTACCCACAGGTAGGATGGAGGTAAGAATGGTTATAAACAGCTTGTTTAGAACAAAAAACACTAATTTAAGCCTGGGCCTTAACCCAAGCTTTTTTCTATCCGCCTATCCGGAACAATCCAAAGACAGGCTACAAAAGCATATAGAAATATGCTGATATAGGGAAAACTAAAGGCCAGTGCAATGGCTATACCATACAGTAAGGTAGAGACGATTTCTTTCTTTCGGTTCTTGAAAGACTTTTGCAGGGCTTCATTTTGATTGTCCAATCGGAGGGCATACTTTTCGATTAAGGCGAAAACAACACTACTAAGAAACAATATCACTCCATATACGACTACAGGCCAGGCCGAATGATCATGTTCTCCCAGCCAGTTGGTGGAAATCGGAAGCAAAGACAAAAAGAATAATAGGAGAAGATTCAGCCAAAGTACTGTTCCGTTTACCTTTTGGATGACCTGGAACAAATGATGATGGTTATTCCAGTAGATGCCCACGTAGATAAAACTCAGCAGGTAATTGAGTAACCGAGGAATCAAAGGAACCAGGCTCTGTAAGTCATCTCCCTTGGGGACCTCTAGGCCCAGCACCATAATGGTAATGATAATGGCCAAAACGCCATCGCTGAAAGCTTCTAATCGACCTGTTGTCATAGTGTCAGAATTTATGGTTATGGTATTCTACCGGTATCGAAAGAACAGTACAAACGGAAACTGCAGTGTAGTAAAAGATGGCATAGCTTACAAGATACGGAACCTAATAACAAATATATATAAAAAACAACTAAAGTAAATATGGATTAATAGGATGAATCCTGTATACATGGCCTGTCACAGATGTTTTTTTATTTGTCCGTTTTTGTACCCCACCTACATTGTCGTTTTTTTTAAAATATTACGTTTCTTTGATGAGAGGAAAACAAACTTTTAAGGTATAAAATTGTAATATTGTTAGCTGAAACACCAAACAATAGCCAATATATGAACAGAGCATATTCTAAAACTATTATATGGGGCCTATTCGCATTAAAAGAGCTCCTTGTTGCCTTGTCCGTCCATACCCGTACGGTAGGGGTATCCCACGCAAAACTGAAAGAAGAGAAACTGTTATTAAACATTGCCTGATTATGAAAAAAGCTACCGATCTTCCCATCAAAATATGTTATGAAATCTTGCACTTCTTCAATAAAATACACAGGGTATCTCCAGGAGCCGCGGACTACCTACTCGCCAACACCAAATATATAACTATACGAAAGGGAAAATTCCTGCGTAGCCCTATTGATCAGGAGGATGTTGTTTACTTTATCGTCAAAGGCTTAATACGGGGTTTTATTAGAGACGAAGGTAAAGATATCACTACCTGGATCAACGAAGAAAGTAATATCGTGGGAAGTATACGTAACATGGGGCTGGACGAAGAAACAGACGAATACTTACAGGCACTAGAAGACAGTGTGGTTATAGAAATCCATCGGTCATCCCTCGAATATCTATACGATAAATTCTATGAAGCAAATATCATTGGGCGAAAAATCCTGGAAATATACTATCGGGATGCAGAAGAAAGGGCGTACCTGTGCCGTCTACCTACCGCAGAAAAGCGCTATAAAAGATTTATCAATACGCGTCCTGCCTTGACAGGTCGCGTATCACTCAAATACCTAGCTTCCTATCTCGGAATGAAAGAAGAAACATTATGCCGTGTGCGTGCCAAGTACCAACGACCGGTAAAATGCTAATTCGGAATAGGAGAGAGCCTTGGAACAAAGTTATATCACTATCAAGTATTATAATAAATTTGGCTTCCGCTGTCATAGCGGAGGAGTGAGACCGCTATAATAGCACATATCTAAAATCCGATAAACCGTAAAGTTAACGAATAGTTCATCTTTGAGATGCTCCCTTTCTAACTTTACGGTTTTCTTGTTACCCATACTATTGGTGCTAAATCAATCGTTTACAGTTTATTAATAGGTATTTCTCCCATCAGCTTTTACAATGTAGAGTTTCGCCTACATCGTCCATATTTAATCTATTCTTAATAATGTCTTTACCATTAGTTTTTCCTATGAGGTTAAGTTTGTTACAGAATTAACGTTTAAAAGTTTTAAATATCGAAAATCGATAAATCTCGATTTAATTTAATTAATTTATTATTAATCTCTCTGAAATTAAATTTAATGATTAAAAACTGGTTTTTCCTGTTAGCCTGTTCGGCTTTATTGGTTATTTCCTGTCGCAAGGACAATGATTTCTCCGTCAAGGATATTCAGAACAAGGTTTCTTTTACAAGTACAATCGAAGGGCTTCCGATGACCCGTACAAATGGTACAAAATGGGATATGGGGGATGCTGTTGGAATTTTCATGTACTCCCATGGCTCCACACTGACAACAGACGCTATGGTCAACAATGGCTTTAACAAGAAATATACCACTACTGGTAATGGTAATTTTTCTCCTGCCTCCGCAACAGAACAACTAGCGTACCCATCTGGCAGTAAAGTAAGTTTTGTAGCATACTATCCTTACCAGCCCACGGCCAACTTAAATCCAGCGATAAGCATCACAGATCAGAGCAATCAGACCGCATTAGACTTTATGTATACACAACAGACCACAGGATGGACTGGAGCACAGGGCCCTGTAGCCCTGTCATTCAGCCGACAGATGACCAAAATTGAGCTTAAGCTGAAGGGAAGTGCTCTTGACGGCTTAAAAGCGGTATTTAAAAACAGTGCGTCAAAAGGAACTTTTGACCTTGCGAATGGACAGCTGCTCGTAGATGTGGCAAGCCTACAGGATATTAACGCTAAAATATCAGTCAATGGAACAGGGGAGACTCTTGTGGAATGGACGTTATTCCCAGGTGCGGCAAAGGATCCGGGACAGGTCGTATTTACCAAATCGGATGGTAAGAGCTATACGTGGAAATTGCCTGCAGGAACGACCTTTGCTAAAGGACACCGCTATCAGTATGATATGACGCTCGGCAAAGATGATGACGTCACACCGATACCAACGGGATCCTATATGGAGCTACCTCTAGTCAAAGAAACAGCAACATTGAAATACAGCCTAAAGATGAGTACAACCACCAAGCGTAATTACTCCATGTTGTATGATACGAAGAATAAACTGGCCCTATGGGTGGCTTACCCATTAAGTAGTGACTATTTGGGCGGACAGGACCGTACCGATGATTGGGGGTATGACCCGGATTATAACTACTCTTTGCAAGCGGTGCTAAGTAAAGGTTATCCAAACAATCAGACATTACTGCTTGATCGCGGACATCAGTTACCTAGTGGTGACCGTACCAAAAGTTATCAGGAGAATGCATCGACGTTCTATTATACGAATATGACTCCGCAGAACAGGCCACTTAATCAAGGAGTATGGGCGGAGCTGGAGAATAAGATAAGAACCTGGGCTGGACAATCGGGAGTAGATACCATGTATGTAGTAACCGGCGCTATGGTAACTACTGCGGCGGACCAGAATATTGATTATGTGAAAGATAACGCCAATGCTAATGTAGCCAAACCAAAATACTACTACAAGGCTCTCGCTATGAAAAAAGGAAACACCTACTATACGATAGGGTTTAGAATAAATAATGCTAATCCTTCGTCAAAGGATTATATGACCTATAAACTAAAGGTCGAGGATCTGGAAAAAGAGACCGGTTTTACTTTTTTTCCTGCCTTGAGTAAGGAATCCAAAGGTAAGATTGACGAAACCGTGTGGAGAAAGTAAAAAATAGGAATATACAATAATCTATTAATTGATACCAATAATTTGAGAAAATGAAAAAAAAGCAACTATTAGGTGCTGCTTTAGCACTGATCGTTCTAGGTAACTCCTGTAAGAACGATGACTACAGGAATGTAAGTCCAGAAAACGATGGCAAAGTTTCCTTTACCTCCTCGATCGGCCAAGGTACAGGTACTCGTGTATCGGGCAACAACTGGGATGCCAACGATGCCATAGGTGTATTTATGAAACAAGGAGCAGGCTTAGCTACCCCTCTTGCTACAAACAAAAAATATACGACCAGCGGTAATGGAAATTTCGCAGGGCAAGGCGCAGAGATCATCAATTATCCAGAAACCGGTGCTGTGGATTTTATCGCTTACTACCCATACTCTTCTACGCTATCAGGCACAAATCTACCTATCGATGTAACAACGCAAACAAATCCAGCTGCTATCGATGTACTGTACGCTAACAATGCTACAGGTTTGACAAAGGCTTCGCCAACGGCTAACCTTAACTTTAGCCATAAGCTATCTAAAATAGAACTAACAGTAAAAGGTGGAACGGGAGTACCAAATGTGAACGGACTACAGGTTGTTTATAATGGAATCAATACTACCGCTACAATGGACCTGGCTACAGGTACGGTGGCAGATGCTGCAAATGCCAAGAATGTGACAGCTAAAGCAACAGCTGGTACAGGAAGCCAATTGGTAGAAGCGATTGTTATCCCTGGAAACTATGCTGCTAAAGAGGTGATATTCACCTTAGCGTCGGGAACGTTCAAATGGACAATTCCGGCAAACACTTCGTTCGAAGCAGGTAAAAAATACACCTACGATATCCAACTCCAGACAGGTTCGACAGGAAATGAGGTCGCAGTGACTGGTACTGGTACGATTACAGACTGGACAACAGTACCAGGCGGGTCAATTAATGTGGATGCAGATGGTGACGGTGGCACAGATCCCGGAACGAATCCAGGAACGGGTACGGAGCAAACGTTGTTTATGGAAGCATTTGGCACAGCTCCTGCATCTAAAGATTTTCCAAAATACAGATTAGCAGTTTATACAGATTTCTCCGAAAAGGGAGTGGTATACTCAGATCAAGATCCTGATAATTATGTGGATATACGTGCTACTTCAACCATGAATCCACATGTATGGATACCTGCTAGTAGAACTACAGGCTTCAAGATTGAAGGTATCAATACAACCGGAGCTACCAAGCTTAAGTTATCTTATGATATAACTGCAAACGCTGGTGGCGCTTCAGTTAAAGTCATCAAGGTACGTGCAAATGGACAAGAACTCACGGTCCCTGCAGGGAGTGTCGCAACTGGTAATACCTATGTAGCGGTAAACATCGATGCTGGAATTCCGACGGGGAACAGCCTAACATTAGAATTTTCAACTACGAATACCGAAAACACAGCGGGTTACCGTATCGACAATATTAAACTAGTTGGAACAAAATAAACAACAGAACACAGTTCAAACCCAAGAGGGGGCATTATGTCTCCTCTTGTATACTTTTACCTAATATAAGATTATGCGTCAGACTTTGTACGTATTATTTTTTCTCATCGGTTACATCGGTGTGGGCTACGCACAGCAAAAAACAGAGCTCCGCGGTATACTGATCGATGAAAAAAGCAACATACCTCTACCTGAGTTGACTGTATCGCTGGAGAAGAATAAGCAGCAGACGATCAGCAACATGGAAGGGGCATTTCTCTTTGTCAGCCTCGAACCTGGCGAAGACTACCTCTCAGTAACGGGAGCAGGAATACGCCCTTACAGGGTTAAACTACAGCTAAAGGAGGGAAGTAATAATACACTCGAACCGATTTCATTAACCTCAATCCCTCAGATGGACATGCAAACAACAATGGGAATCATTGACGATGATATCCTGCAGGATGAGGGTAATGTTCAAGGACAGGATATACGTTCGTCTGTAATCCTATCCAATGATATCTATTTGAATAAAGTTGGATTCAAGCTTTCTCCATTTCGGTTTCGCGTGAGAGGGTATGATCCCTTTTATGAACAGACCTATATCAATGGTGTACTGGCCAACGATCAATACCGAAAGGTATTTAATTATGCATCTATCGGTGCACTCAATGACCTAACCCGTAATGGGGATGTGGTCAACTACAATAACAGTGGCAGTTTCACTTTCGGTTCCATCGGTGGGGCAGAAAATATAAATATGCGAGCCAGTTCCTACGCCAAAGGTGGAAAAATCACGGGTTCTTACACAAACAGAAACTATTATTCACGAGGTATATTCAGCTATTCAACAGGTCTTATGGACAATGGCTGGGCCTTTACAGGTGCTATCGGTGGCCGATATGCTGATAAAGGATTCATCGAGGGTACTTCTTATGAGAATGTATCTTATGCGCTTTCTATGGAGAAGCAATGGGCTGACGGCGCGCACTCGCTATCTCTGGTCACATACGGATCACCTGTCGTCCGTGGACAGCAAGGCGCCTCCTTTCAAGAGGTCTATGATCTAGTGGGCAACAACCTATACAACCCGAACTGGGGCTATCAGGATGGTAAGGTACGCAACTCACGCATGGTAACGGCCTACGATCCTACAGCAGTACTATCACATATCTGGAAAATAGATGAGAAGACGACATTGACATCAGGTGGTCTATTACATTATGGCCGCTATGCCAGCTCAGCGTTAAACTGGTACAACGCGATGGATCCGCGCCCCGATTACTACCGTTACCTGCCTTCTTACCATAGTATGGACCCTAACACGACTGACCCGAATACCGTTGATTTCTACTATAACTTATGGAAATCAAACGATACGCGTGTCACGCAAGTAAACTGGGATGAACTGTACCGCCAGAACATGGATCCAGAAAATAGGTACAAAAATAATGGAGCGGCACTATATATGGTAGAAAAGAGACATTCTGATCTTCTGGAAGGAACGTTGAGTTCTACTTTCAACAAGCTATATGATAATAATATGCGTCTATTAGCTGGTGTGGAAGCCCGGAAATCTAGATCGTATCAATACAAAACTGTTAGTGACCTCTTAGGGGCAGACTTTGTGCTGGATAAAGATAAATTTGCCGAAAGAGATAATCCAGGAGATGATGCAATTAAACAGAACGACTTACTATATCCGGACCGTAAGGCTTATGTAGGAGATATCTTTGGTTACGACTTTGACATCGATATCCAGTCCGTCAATGCCTGGATTACAAATCAGTATCAGACCTCAAATATCGATTTCTACTACGGAACAAAGTTGACCTATACGGATTTTCAGCGTACAGGCAACATGAAGAATGGACGTTTTCCGAACAGTTCGTACGGACCAGGTAAGAAGCATAGTTTTGTGGATTATATGCTGAAAGGCGCAGCCACCTACAAATTCAGCGGTAGGCACTATCTATCGGCCAATATGAGCTACCAGACCGAAGCACCTATACCAGACCGCGCTTATGCGATGTCGCGTGTTACGGATCAGGCTGTAAAAGGACTACAGAGCGGTAAGGTATTTGCGACTGATATCAACTATATTTTCTCCATGCCCAGTTTATCTGGACGGGTATCTCTTTTTCAGACCAATTTTTACGACCAGCTGGAACGAATGGCCTATTACCACGACTCTCAACGGACATTTGTATTCCACAACCTGACAGGTGTAGATAAAATAAACCGGGGGATAGAGGCCGCAGCTACGTATCGTTTGGATGACAATTGGAGTTTTGATTTCATAGGCACAATGGCGGAGTATTTCTATAACAATAATCCGCTGGGTATCATGAATGCAGAAAACGGTAAAATCATCGACCAGGAGGAACAGGTATACATGAAGAATCTTTATGTCTCCGGTACACCTCAGTTTGCAGGTGTATTAGCGGCACGTTATTTCTATAACTATTGGTTCTTCGAACTCAGTGCCAATGCTATCGGACGGAATTACCTTTCGGCAGCACCATTGCGTAGGCTAGCCTCCAATTACACCGCAATCAACCCGAACAATGAAAAGGAACTAGCAGCCTATAACGCGCTGACACAGCAAGAGCGTCTGGATGATGTAGTCACTTTTGATGCCTCAATCGGTAAGATGTTCTATCTGGCAAATAGAAGGGCGGTTAACTTCAATTTCTCCGTTATCAATCTGCTGAACAATAAGAATATCCGTACCGGTGGCTACGAACAAGGACGCCTGGATACGACTTACCCGAACCGTTTTGCGTCCCGCTATTTCTATATGCAGGGACTGAATGTCTTTTTGAATGCTAGTTATAGATTCTAACATACGATGAATATGAATACGATAAAATATTTACTCTTTGCGCTGTTATTTGTTGCGCTCAACACCTCTTGCGAACGAGAATACGCCGCTCCTCCATTGAATGAACCCAAGTATGAAGGGGCACTCGACAATATCACCATCCAGCAACTAAAAAAACGCTTTGAAAAAATAACTGATCCGCAGCTGATCGAAGAAGACCTCATCATCAAAGGAATCATAACTGGAAATGACGAATCGGGCAACATCTACAAGCAGCTCTATCTACAGGACGGTTCGGCAGCAATCAATATCGGTGTCGACCAGAATGCGATGTATGCCACCTACCAAGTGGGACAAGAGGTCTACCTCCATCTGAAAGACCTATATATCGTCAAGTATGGCGGTGAACTACAGATTGGCATGAATAAAACAAATGCCAACCGTATTGCATGGGAAATATTCAAGTCAAAAGCTTTTACAAACTCTTGGCCCAATGCAGCTAAAGCTCAGCCTAGACTTGTTCAGTTGAATGCTTTGACCGACGATATGGTGCATCAGCTGGTCGAAATACGTGATGTTGTCTTTACAAATGGAGGTAAGAAGCCTTTTACAACAAGAGATGCTACAACAAACGAACAGATAAAAAACATTTCGGGCAATACGCTAGATGTACGTACAAGCAACTACTCGGGCTTTGCCAAAGATATGCTACCAGAGGGTAAGGGTACATTGATAGGGGTGTTAGGACGCTTTAATGGGGGATGGCAGTTGCTATTACGCACCAAGGCGGATGTTAAAGATTTCGATGGCAAAACTCCGGAACCAGAGAAACCACAGGAAGGAAGCTTCTTCAAAGAGACCTTTGGTACTGGTACCTACCCATCAGGCAACAGGCCGAAGCTAGGGGATTTTACCGATTTTGATATGAAAGCGCCTATAAAATACACCGATGAATCAGGATTGGCTGACATACGCAGTGTATCAGGTGATAATGGAGCACATATATGGCTTCCGGCAACGAAAGACGCTACGGTGAAGATCACTGGTATAAACAGCTTGAACAAGGGAGATATCACGCTGAAATTCCAACTGGCGGCGAATCTATTTGATCCAGGAACTACAGCTAACACGAATAACATTAAGGTTAAAATGAATGGGGCATTTGTTAATGTACCTGATAAGGCGTTATCGAATGCCGATGGAGATAATGGTAAATTCTACACCATATCTATTCCAAACATCACAAAGAGTGAACAGCTTATACTCGAATTTGTATCAGGTGCAGACGCCAATAAGGTCGGGTTCCGTTTGGATAATATCGAACTGATAGGAGGAGCATCGACAGGTGGTTCGGGTGATCCAATCATCGTGGGCCCGGCTAAGTAACACATAGATATGAGAATATTGACTATTAAAACACGATATACTATGGTTTCTCTGCTGCTATTGGCAGGGAGCCTTAGCCTCTGTGCACAGCAGAAAAAGTATCAGGTATATACAGCCGCGTTCTATAATTTGGAAAACCTATTTGATACGGAACTGGATTCAGCTATAATGGATACCGAGTTCACACCCGATGGTGCTAATCATTGGACAACCGAAAAATACCGTAAGAAACAGGCTAATATGGCCAAAGTACTATCGCGTATCGGACGGAAATACAGTAGTAGCGGGCCAGCTTTTATCGGCGTATGCGAGATTGAAAACCGCAGGGTCTTGGAGGATCTCGTCCGCCAACCAACACTGGCATCTTCGGGCTATGAAATAGTGCATTATGACTCGCCAGACCGCAGAGGCGTTGATGTCGGACTTTTGTATAACCCTCGCATTTTTGAGGTACAGAGCTCGAAGGTATTTGCGTACCATAAAGAAGATCTACCGGAATATACGACCCGCGACATCCTGTTGGTGAGTGGCAAACTGGCAGGGGAGGAAATGCATGTCTTGGTCAATCATTGGCCTTCGCGCTATGGGGGAAAGTCGTCCGCACTGCGCGAGCACGCCGCCAGCATTGTACGTCATGTTACCGATTCACTATACAAGCAGAATCCAGAGACAAAGATTGTAATCATGGGGGATCTTAATGACGACCCTGTGGATAGAAGCGTACGGGAGGTACTAGGGGCCAAAAAGAATCCGGATGAGGTGACGGAAGGCGGATTGTTCAACACCATGTGGAAGCATTATGAGCGGGGAGTGGGGTCACTGGGCTATCAGGGTAAATGGAATCTATTTGATCAGATCATTATATCAGCCTCGCTACTGGGCGAGGATCGCTCCACTCTCCGTTATTGGAAATCAGAAATCTATAATCCAGAATACTTAATCACGCAGGAGGGAAGATATAAAGGATATCCTTTGCGTACGTTTTCCGGAAATGTCTTTCTGAATGGATATTCAGATCACTTTCCTACTTTGATATATCTTGTAAAAGACTTAAATTAGCCTTATTACTTAAAGTTATTATTCATGCGGATTCTCTACAGCTTCTATTTTTTGACCACCTTGCTCTTTTGGAGCTGTGCTAAAGATGAAAGTAACCCCATCGCTTCACGCACGGTAATGGTGTACATGGCGGCAAACAACAACCTGGCATCAGATGCATACACAAACCTGAACCAGATGGAGGAAAGCTTCAAGGGTATCGACGGCAAATTGGTCGTCTATGCACGTATTTTTGGACAGGCTCCCAAGCTCTACGAGGTAGTGGAAGACAATGGCCCGGAAATCCGCAGTAAAGTCTTGAAAACCTATAGTGACCATAACTCTTCAGATCCAACGGTGATGAAAATGGTGTTTGAGGATATGAAGCTGTTGGCGCAAGCCAGATCTTATGGTGCTATTCTATGGTCTCACGCAACGAACTGGGCTCCGGCCTCATCTTACGCCAAGCCCCGCACCCGCTCTTTTGGGGACGACGATCTTCAAAGTATGGATGTACAAGTGCTCAAGACAGCATTGCCAACAGGACTAGATTTTTTGATTTTTGACGCCTGTTCTATGGCTTCAGTAGAGGTACTGTATGAGTTAAGGAGCGTGACGCCTTATATCCTGGCTTCACCGACCGAAGTACTGAGTGTAGGGATGCCCTACCATCAAATCAGTACACACCTATTTGACAAAGATGTAAAACGAGGTCTTAGCGCTGTGGCTAAAGCCTATGTAGCTTATTACGAAACAAAAACGGGACTGGAAAAATCAGCTTCATTTTCGCTGGTAGCTACAGGCCCGTTAGTGAAAGTTGCACAAGAGACAAAGCGCCTATTATCCAACAATAGTTCATTAATACCCAAAATAGACCGTAGGAAGATACAGCGTCTGGATATGGACCCTGCTTCGATTACGCCAGCATTTGATTTTGTTGATATGTTGGAACAGAACTTTCCTAGTACGGAATTAAATGCGTTGAAACAGGCTATTGCTGAGGCTGTAGTCTTTAAAGCCAATACATCCTACTTTTTAGGCACGCCTATAACTGCATTTTCGGGATTGTCCTGCTATATTCCTGTCAAGCCTGAATACCGTCTTCGTCCATTTTACGAAACACTGGAATGGTCACGCGATGCTGAGTTTCATCGTATGTTTTGGGAATAACAGCTTTATACACGCTCGTCAGTGTGAACGCTGACGAGCGTGTAACTACCTGCTAAATAACAATATAAAACAAGAACAATAAAGTAATTGACTTAACTGCCAATGCTTTTTAGATAAATAGTTTGTATTTAGTCTAAATAGTATTTAATTTTGGCAACATTATGTCAACGGCTAACTTAGATAATGGAATATCGGAAATCAACCGCGATACGTTTCGTATGCTCTATGAAATGTATTGGAATAAGGTCTACAGTTATGCAAAGCGTATCTTAGAGGATGAACAGGGAGCAGAAGATGTCGTGCAACAGGTATTTGTAAGTTTATGGGAACGACGGACTGAAATCCAAATCCAACACATAGAAGGATACCTGATTCGGTCGGTAAAATATGTGTGTCTAAATCAACTGAAGAAAAGACAGCGTTATACCGATAGCGAACAGCAGACAGTAGATAGTAAGAAATCAGACCTAAGAACGGACGACAATATTCTATATCAGGAATTGGAACGAACGATAGAGCGCCTGCTTGGACCGTTTACCCACAAATGTCAAGAGATGTTCCGTATGCGTTTTCAGGATGGCCTAGATAATCAGTCTATCGCTACACACTTTGATCTTTCAGAAAAAACAATTCGAAATAAGCTCTCAATAACCATCGGAGCAATCCGCGAAAAACTCAAAACAGCGGGTTATAAGTAATATAACAGCAAAAAATATTTTTAAAAATAAATCGGGACAATAGTAGCCTTTCGCACACTATCTACTAAATGGCGAAAGATATGAATCAAGATTTATTAAAGCGATACCTGGAGAATAACTGTTCTGACGAAGAGCGTATACAGGTTGAGCACTGGCTGGAGCCTATCGAGATAGACGGTTCGGAAGTATCTGATATAGAATCTCAAAATCTTAATCTAAAAGAACGCATCTGGTTCAACATCAAGGATGAAATCAGTTGCCGTGAGTCTGCAAGAAGAAAAATTGTACAATGGACACGATATGCAGTAGCGGCTTCTGTATTATTGTTCATGACCCTATCCCGAGCAAACTGCCTGTTTTTTAAGACGGATTCGCAATCCAATGCCTTGCGTATTGAACGAATTGAGATGTCTCACGATATAGATTTGGGTAATCAACGTAGTTGTTTTTATAAGGTTTCGAATTTAAGTAATACACCTATTCAATTGACGACCAAAAGCAGTCGTGTATATACATTGAACCAACAGGAAACCTATCTAGCTGTACATTTAGAAGACCCCGGGATCCTTGGAGATCCCGTACTCATACTGTCACCTGAGCAGATAATGATGATGCCCGATTCACCTTTGGCCAATAAAATCGCCGCTTATTTAAATACCGAACTTCCTAAACCTACAACAAACTATTTATAGTATTCTTCCATGAAATCCAAACTTATTCCTGTTCTATTTTTTGTATTGGGATTAATCAGCTTCAATGCTGCGGCTCAAGAGAAACAAAGTCGAACTGTCTCCGGATATATTAAAGACAACTTTGGGCAAGCTGTATCCAATGCCACTATTATGCTAGAAGACAGCAGCAACTCAACACAGACAGATTACGATGGCTACTACAAACTGGAGAACTATCCGACCGATAAGCCTTCTTTCATCACGATTAGAGCTGTAGGCTATATCAAGGAAAGAAAGCCTGTAGCCGCAGGTATGCGACATGTCATCTTAGATGTGCAATTAAAAGAAGACAGACAAACGATTCAAGAGGTGTCAGTCATAGGGCAGAGTGAGAATGAGCGTCATATTCACGAAATTAGAAGATCGGGGTTTGACGTTAGTATCATCGACCTAAATCGCCATGCCAATGAAGCAGCAAATGTAACACAGGTATTAAAAAGAGCAACAGGAGTCACCATACGTGAAGATGGTGGTCTGGGGTCCAACTTTGTATTCCGGATCAATGGGCTAGCAGCCAAAATATTCATCGATGGAATCCCCATGGACAACTTCGGTTCTTCAATGAGCCTAAATAATATCCCGGTCAACCTAGTCGATCGGGTGGAGGTATACAAAGGGGTAGTGCCTGCATTTTTGGGATCTGATGCCTTGGGAGGTGCTGTAAACATTATCACCAAACGAAGGGCGAGGCCATTTCTGGACTTCAGTTATACTTTTGGTTCATTCAATACGCACCAATCGGCTTTGGTAGGGACTTTTACAGATCCCAAAAGTAAGATTTCGGCCCGTCTTAATGCGTTCTATAATTATTCGGACAATGACTATATGATGTATTCCCAAGAGAAATATAATATCCAGCTCGAAAATACAATTAATGGGAAACCCGATTCTATTGCAAAAGCAAGGCGATTTAATGACCGTTATAAATCGGCGATGGGTCAACTGGAAGTAGGGGTAAGGGACAAATCCTGGGCGGACCAGTTTTACGTAGGACTGACTTATTCGCAAAACAATAAAGCAAACCAATTAGGTGCATCTATCAACTCTGTAAATGGTGGACAATGGGTCGAAAGCAACTATCTAATGCCTTCGATAAGCTATAAGAAAAGTGACTTCCTAGTCAACAGACTCTATACGGATATCTATACCAGTTATAGTTTTGACACGCGACATGTGCAAGATACGGCTTCCTATAACTATGATTGGTCGGGCAAATGGACATCTCGTTTTGGTGATTCTAAACCAAACGAAAAGAGCCATGTCAAGTATAAATTAGATAATTACCTGGCTCGGGTGAATCTAAACTATGATTTTGATGCAGAGCGTAAACAAAGTATTAATCTAAACTATAATTACAACAGTAATCGCCAGAAAGAGTTCGATATGATCAAAGGATACGACCACTCTGGATTACCATCCAATCTAGGGCGTCATATACTAGGGCTTTCCTGGCAAAACCAATGGTTTGACAAGCGGCTCTCAAATGTGCTGGCATTAAAGTACTATGGTCTGGCGGCAACAAAAGATATTGATGAACGCAAACCCACGGGACAAGGGGCAGTATCGGGAGATATCACACACTATAAAAAGAATTGGAATTTCTATAGCATAAGTGTAGCATCACGCTATCGTATTACAACTGATGGCGGGTGGAAACTATCGTACGAAAGAGCCTATAACCTGCCTAATATGGAACAGCTCTTTGGGGATGGCCAGAATTATATGGGAAACTGGGACTTAAAGCCAGAGCGTAGCGATAATGTAAACACGGGCTTCTACTATAATACATTCCTGAATGAAAACAATTTCCTAAATATCGATGTGACAGGATTCTATAGGCTGGCCGCCGATTATATCAATACGCGAGTGGTGGGAAAAGATGGAAGTGACTACTTTCAATACTATAATATTCCTGGTGTAAAACTATATGGTTTTGCGGCAGAAGTGAAATATGGCTATAAAGATCTCCTCGCAGTGACCCTCAATGGCTCGTACGACAAAGCCCTTGATAATAAAAAGTATACCGATGACACCAACCAGCAGGTGAGCTTGAGCTATGGCTATCAAGTTCCTAACAGACCGTGGACCTATGGGAGTATGGATGTGAGCTTAATACAAAACGATTGGTTCCAGAAAGGAAGCCGAGTGCAGCTCTCTTATCTGGGGCAATATACCCACTGGTTCTACCTAAGCGAAGCTCATCTTGGATCACTGGCTTCTAAAGACCATATTCCATCCCAGACCATACACTCTGCGGTATTGAGCTATTCTTGGAGCCGAAACAAATACAATATCTCTTTTGAAGGACGTAATCTAACAGATGAAAGAGCGTACGATAATTTCAGATTGCAAAAGCCGGGTAGGGCATTCTATCTGAAACTGAGACTCTCATTAATGTAACATTAAATTATAAGTATATATGAATATCAAACATTTATTAGCAACCTGCCTCGCGGCCACCGCTTTCTTTACGGCATGTAAGGACTCTCCAAATACAACCGACCCAAACCCAATAGACCAAAAGGGAAGCCTGTATAGCGTATGGGCAACTACTGAAAAGGGAAGTTATATATTAACTACAAGTAGCTTGATGAAAGACACTTTGCTTTCTCCAAAAGAAAATAAAGGTATAGATATTACATCGCATATGCCAGCAGCTTTTTATGCGATATATGCATACAATCATCATGGTAAGTTCTATTTATCAAATGACGGTAAGCGTTTTAGTCAGTTTGAAGTAATCAATGGTTCACAATGGAAAGAAACAAACGCATTGTCTTTTGCAAACCCCTTCTTTATGGGAAAAGTATTGGATAATATCAGTACAGCAGAAGAATTGGTACTGACTAAGACAGCAGGGACAACAAACAAGGAAAAAAATGTACTTGAGCAGCCTATATACTACATGAATACGAGGGATATGTCTATTAACAAGACGTTGAATGTAGAGATACCTATGATTAAATACATTCCAAAACAAGCAAATGGCGAGAATGATGACCCTTACATTGTACCTACGAGTATGACGGTAAGAGGGGATAAGCTATTCGTTGGACATAAATACAGAAGTCATATCACAAAACTGGATATTATCGACACCGCTTATGTCTATGTATGTGACTATCCAAGTCTAGCCAATGGTAAAATCATAAAAGACCCTAGGGGTGGATTTACAGCTGGTCACTGGGAAATCAATAAAACCACTTTTCTAGATGACAACAATGACTTGTATGTGATGACAAGACGCACCAACTCTTCAAACTACGGCTTATTACGTATCAAAAACGGAGAGATTTCATTTGACCCGAATTATTTCTTTGACTTAAAAGATTATAATGTATTTAAGAACTCATCTTCTTTAATACAGAAGCTAGGTGCAGGAAAAGCATACATCAGCCCCTACGTGTTGGATCCTGCCAACAAAAAAGTAATCGCCGATTTACGAATATTGATTGGAGGAGGCGAATCACGTACTACCATGAACTTTATGGAGAACGGTAAATTATATGATGTGTTCAAAACGGACGAATCTAAGTGGTACGTGTTTGAATATAATCCAGAAACCAACACTGTAAAACGTGGCGCACAAATCGATCCAGGTGTAAACACAGTGTATCACGTTAATAAACTTAGGTAAGAAAACATTTTACTTTCTAATGCTTTAAGCTGCGTGCATTTATGGCGCGCGGCTTATTTTCAATAATTCCATAAAAATCAACCTATTATTATAACATGTCTGTACCAGCGAAAAAAAAGAAAGTATTGAGTTTCCGTTCGATAAATAACTTTCTACATCTATGGTTAGGCTTGATTTCGGGTGCAATCGTAGTCGTGGTATGCTTTACCGCCTGTCTATGGGTATTTCATGAAGAAATTACCGCATTAGTAATTCCCAAGAAGGAAAAGCAGTATGTGATGGCACGTCATGAATCATTATTATCACCGTCACAGATTCTATCAATTGCAGACTCGTTATATCCTCGGGATTTCGTACGGGGGATTACCTATACCCGGGATGCTCCGGTATCTTTTACCATCAGAACCAATAACGGTGACACGAGTCAGAGAGCCATTTCTCAAGTGCACTTGCTACACCCTTACACAGGGGCTTATCTCGGCCTCAAAACCGAAGACAATTCTGTAGAGGGGCTACGAAGAGAACGACTAGAGAAGTTTTTTGGCTGGGCATTGAAAGGACACCGCTTCTTATGGTTATCGCGTGATGTCGGTCGTCCTATTGTCAACTACGCTACACTGATATTCAGTATCACCCTATTTACTGGGTTGGTATGGTGGTATCCGAAAAAATGGACAAAGTCAACCCGGGATAAAAGTTTCAAGGTGAAGTGGAAAGCTGGGTGGAAGCGGCTAAACCTAGATCTACATAACGTATTTGGCTTCTACTCATTACTGCTTGTTTTGTTACTGGCCATTACCGGTATGTATTATGGTATAACCTGGTTCAACAAAGCACTGTATTGGTCGACTAACTGGGGTCAGACCCTGCCCGAACGTGTATCTGTACAATCTGACAGCAGTAAAATGCATGCTTTAAATGATTTCGGCAATGCGTTTGATAAACAGATAGATGGGATACTGAAGCAATATAAAAACCCTTTCTATCTAAACATAACCTATCCGGATACAGCTAAAGCTGATGCAACAATCCAGGTCTATATCCGTAATGATATGGATAGACAATATAATAATCGATATTACTCTTTTGACCGTTATACTGCCAAATTTTTACCCAATAGTATTTCTCTTTTTAACAAGGATTTTTACGAACTAAGTGGAGGGGAAAAGTTCAGGCGTCTCAACTATGATATACATGTCGGTTCTATATGGGGGCTACCGACCAAAATTCTGGCTTTCTTCGTGACGATAATAGCAGGCTCGCTACCCATTACTGGATTCATAATCTGGTATAATCGGAAATGGGGAAAGAAGAAAAAAAGGGGTAGAAGAGGAGAAGCCTACCAGAATAGAGCAAATATCTCTACTACAGAGACAAAGGCAGTCGCGCCTCGATTACGAAATGTGCCCAAAAGTTAATACGGTACAAACTTATGGATTGATCTAGCACATAGGTAAGTTATTAAAATATTAAAAAGGTCGAACCCTAATGATCCGACCTTTTTGTATTCTCATAATAAAAATCTACTCAATCTAGTACCTCGTGAGTAAAGCGATGTCACCGAGATTCTTTAACTGATTCTGTTGCGTAAATACTACCCGTCCATTCTTGGACCGCACATTCCAGGCAATAGCGCTGACGATATCATAGTCTACTGGTGAACCGTCTTGTTTTTCAATCAACTCGATATCCCGTTCGCCAACTTTCGTAGCAGCTTGCTGGAAGTCCTGATGAACAATCAGAAGTTCGCCATTGCCATCCAAAGCTGCACGATATATCTCTTGTAAGTCAGTGAGCACACGACCCTGAGATACTCCCGCCATTAGGCGCTCTATAGCATGAGCACGTTCCTGATGCTGTATTTCTGCAACTTTGGACCAAGCTTGTTTAGCTAAATCATGAGGAGACAAGCTATTATAATCTATGGCACTATGCCCTATATAGATCTGTTTCTTGTCCGCGACATGCTGTAATGTGGTATAGTTTTCTTCGAGGCTAATGACCAAAAAGGGAGTACCGGTTTCGTTGTACAGCTTTACAGCCCCTTTATCTACATGATTAAAATACTCACGGACGTGATTATCTACCGTACGCGCATCGCTCCTGCGCACTGCTTCGGGGATAAATAGGGGATTGTCGAAGGGGAATTCGTCATTCTTTACCTCGTTGACAACTTTATCTTCAACAACATCAAAAACCTGGGCGCCATGTTGTGATAACACTAATACGTAGTATTCAAAATTCCTATTGGCCATTTTCAATAGTGGAGCTATGGCGAATCGCTCACCTACCGTCACACCATTCTTTTCCACAGGCCAAGGTGAACGCACAATAGATAAAGTCTCCCCACTGATAAAAACATGTAAACTATCTAAGTTATAACGCACATCGATAAAGTTGGCTAGTTCATCCAGTTTATCCAAAACCGGCTGTGCCTCCCGTTTTTCAAAATGCTGTAATACGGACTCCTTCGCTTCGCTAACAAGATTCTTTAATACAATGGTATCCTGAGCGCTATCAGGATGAGTCCGATGGGTATTAAAAGATAAGGTTACGGAAATTTCAGACTGTTGCTCAGCTAGCTCGTTGAGCTGTTGTTGTAATGCCATAGATGAAAAATTAATGGTAAATTGTATATATAAGGAACAGCATAGATTCAAAATTGTTTTGTACCGACACGGTATACGAAGCAAGGCAATGGTATTTCGGAAACGGAAAATGGATCTAGTAAGGCTTAGCAAATCAAGATACTTATGTGAATTTCTAATCCAATTCTTAGGTGGCATTAGATTTTTTTAATACAAACCCAAGTTAGAACTATGCAACCTATCTTTAACCTAGAATAATTAAAATAAGAAAGATATGGGATTATTATGTGGTATATTCAACCTAGGTGGAAGCGAAGTAATGCTGATACTTGTAGTTGCTTTATTTTTGTTCGGTGGTAAAAAATTACCAGAATTGGCCAGAGGTCTAGGACAGGGTATCAGGGAATTTAAAAGTGCACAGGATGGTGTAAAAGAGGAAATAAAAAAACAAATAGACACGCAAGAAAAAGCAGACTAATCCATTGCTCGATATTAGTTTCATCACTTAAAAAGGTGTTATAATTAAGTTTATAAAACCAGCTTAGTTGCTTTATAATTTATTTCATATCCTATCAATTTACATCCACAAGAACCTTATTTACAAGGATAAAACAGAATAATGTAACATTTTAAAGCGAATTAAAAGGTATTAGTTTGATAAACAACCTAATACATTATCACAATACTTTCCTCGAACCAAAACATGCCTATTTATGCATGTTTTGGTTATTTTATTGCTTAGCTTAGCGTCAATTTTTTAACCCAATCGCACGATATAATGAATGCATTTCGCAATTTGACCTGCGTACTTGTGTCTGTTTTTTCCTTACAGATAGGCTGGTCACAAACAACAATGTCTCCTTCCAAAACCTGGCATCATGATAACAAAAATGTAGATCAGGTATGGGGAGTATCTACTATTGATGCCTACAAATGGCTGAAACAAGAGAACATCAACCTAAAACCTATCGTTGTTGCTGTAATCGACGGAGATCTGGATATAAACCACGAAGATCTAAAAACAAAGCTTTGGCAAAATCCAAAAGCCAACAGCAAACATTATCCAAACTCAAATCACGGATGGAACTATCTGGGAACTAAAGATGGACAACTAATCACGAAAGTAGGAACAGAATCTTTTAGAGAATACAAAAGACTACGTCCGAAGTATGAAGGCAAAAAGCGTGAAAACTTCACAAAAGCGGAGGACATTAAAGAATTTGAGTATTTCTTGGCAGCAAAAACGGATTCTAAAATACAGGGATATCTTAACTTCTTCCCATATATCAAATTAACTTATGAAGCATATCACCTTACAGATTCTCTGTTAGCGTTGACATCTACAAATCACAATGCAATTCCGTTGAAAGAAGTTGCAAACTTAAAAAATGCAGATACGCTAAAACAGCAATATATAGACGCTGCTGTACGATCCAGTTATAAATTTGCTGATACAACCTCCTGGGGGCTTATATACGACTATCAAAAGAATGAATACTTCACTGCTATAAAACGTATTGAAAGCTTAAACAACACTTCCAATCCCAGAGACAGTATAGGTGATAATCAGAAGAATATCAAAGACAAATACTATGGAAACAACCAACTGGTTGATTCAAACAGTTATCATGGCACATTTGTAGCCGGACTTATCGCCGCGGCCCGCAATAATGGTATAGGAGTAGATGGAATTGCTGATAATGCCCTTATTATGGGTATCCGTGCAGTACCTGATGGTGACGAGTTTGATAAAGATGTTGCATTAGCAATCCGTTTTGCTGTGGACCATGGTGCCAATATTATCAACATGAGTTTTGGAAAGTACTTTTCACCAGATTCAAAATGGGTAACTGATGCGCTTCATTATGCCTTAAAGAAGAACGTACTCGTTGTACAGGCAGCTGGAAATGACTCAAAAGATCTTAATGTGGTGGCAAAGTATCCTCAAGGCCCAGCGATAACGAACAAAAGGCAGGACTCTTATCTTATCGTTGGCGCATCCACTCCAACAGGAAGCCGTGCTAAATTCTCCAATTTTGGAAGTGAAAAAGTAAACATTTTCGCGCCAGGAGATAAAGTAACATCTACGATGACGGGTAATGAATACAGCACAGCAAGTGGCACCTCTTTTTCAGCGCCTATTGTCTCAGGAATAGGAGCAGTCGTATGGGGAGCGTATCCCAAACTAAAGGCGTACGAAGTCGCTGAAATCGTAAAACTATCAGCACAACGTAACACCACACCGGAACTGGCAGAACAAGCTATTGTACCAGGTGTAGTTAATCTATTGGATGCACTTAAAATTGCAAAAGAATATGTGGAAAAATAGCGTTCTTTTCACAAGCTTGGCTATCTTGAGCCAAGCTTGGGCTCAAGAGCCACCTTCACCATTCAGATATGAATCTGCAGGCTCTCTCGTACTGAACTCGAGCTTAAATCTAGATTGGTATGAGAATACTTTTTACTACCGTTGGGAAACCCCCAATGGTACTTCTTTTTATAGAGGAAATGTAAATCAAAAACAGTCCGAGTGCCTTTTTAGCGAAGAAGATGTTAAACTAGCCTTAACGCAAAAAGGGATTGATGGGGTCAAGAGCTGGAAGTTGTACCGAGTTGAACCTTCCACAAAAAAGAACAACGTTAAGTTTAGTTTTAAAGCTCAGGATTATCTATATGACTGGAAACAGAAAACAGTCTCTGTAATTGCTAAAAAGGAAACGAAGACCTCTGTAGGACAGGCAAAAAACAGCAAACCAGCGCCTTACTGGCAGAAGTTTAATGCAGACAATTCAGCTTATATATTCGCAAAGGGTAATCAGCTCTACCTGAAAAAGGCTGATAAAGAAATTAGGTTAAGTGATGATGGTGAAGCTGATTTTTCGTTCAATACTTCCTCTAACGCAGGCTTAGACACTATCAAGCAGAGTGGTACAAACGCCGTTTGGGCTGGCGATTATATCATTTCATGGCGCGAGGACAAGCGTATGATTGAAGATATGAGTGTCATAAGCAGCTTGCAACAGCCTCGTCCAGTGACAAGAACTTATAAATTCCCAATGCCTGGCGATCAGGAAACCGCAGATTATGCTGTCGAAATATGGGATTCTAAAACTTTAAAGAAGACTAAGGTCGATATTATTGAAGAGAAGGATCAGCGATTGATACTACCTGGACAGTTGATAAATGGCAGGACCTACCTATTTGCATCCCGCCTTGGTGGTGATGAGGAAGGAGTGTATTTCTTACGCCGCAATAGACGAAATGATGAAGTCGAATTGTGTCGTCTGCACTTTGCTTCAGCAAAAGTTGAAGTGTTAATCAAAGAAAAGACAGTTCCTCATATGAATGAACAACTATTCAGTGTTCATGTATTGGACAAGACCAAGGACATTCTTTTTTGGTCAGAGCGCACTGGCTTTGGTAAATACTATCGCTATAATACTAAAGGCAACTTATTGAATCGTGTTGGTCCTGATGGCGACTATGTAGCAGGAGGAATACATCATTTTGATACGGTCTCCAATGCACTCTTCATTGATGTTTATGGATTCCAGAAAGCGAATAACCCTTATTTAAAGCAATACCTAAGAGTTACCCTAGATCAAGAAGGAGGGAAGCTTCTGACCGATCTACCGGATGTACAGCATAGTATCACGCTATCTACAAACAAACGATATTTCTTAGATCAATACTCCTCCATAGGGAAAGCAGGAGTTTATGAACTTAGGGATACCTCAGGGAGGCTGATTATGCATTTAGGCCAAGCGGATATGTCCGGATTAACTGGAATAGGTTGGCGCGCACCGGAGCAGGTCAAAGTTCAGGCCACTGATGCTAAAACAGACTTATATGGGTTAGTTTATACACCCTCAGATTTTGACCCAGCAAAAAAATACCCAGTAATATCTTCGGTATACCCGGGTCCTCAAGATGATTTTGTGCCCCATAGTTTCGTTGTAGATGACAACTACCATCAAAGCCTAGCTGACCTTGGCTATGTAGTTGTGCAGTTACCTTCTCGTGGCTCTTCTCCTTACAGAGGTTTAAAATTTCACAGCTATAGCTATGGTAATATGCGAGATTACGCACTGGAGGACAACAAAAGCACATTAGAGGCTCTTGCTAAAGAGAGGCCATACATGGATCTCGATAGAGTAGGGATATTCGGGCATTCTGGAGGTGGATTTATGTCTGCTACGGCTATCTTAACCTATCCTAAATTCTATAAAGTTGCAGTCGCAGCATCCGGGAACTATGATCCTAACATCTACACACAATGGTGGGGTGAGACCTATCATGGATTAAGCCCTGATGGCAAAAAAGGATACATACCAACAGCACTGGAACTCGCAGCCAATCTGGAAGGCAAGTTGTTATTAATAACTGGCGATGTCGATATTAATGTGCATCCTGCAAATACATTTAGGTTAGCAAATGCACTCATAAAAGCTAATAAATACTTCGATATGATGGTACTTCCGGGGAAAGATCACGGTCTAGGAGATGCCTATTATCAAAATTTGATTCACAATTATTTTAAAAACCACTTAACTAAAAAGAATGAAGGAGAGTAGCCAAACGAGGCGCTATCCCAGTAAACTCATGGCGCTGCTGCTGTGGGGGTCGGTCGCTCAGGTCGGTACTGGAATAGCTTATGCTCAAGAGAACAGTACTGTTGTACAAAAGCAACAGATTACAGCAACAGGAAAAGTCGTTGATGAATACGACAATGCGATCCCTGGCGCTACGATTACCATATTGGGTAGCAATCAACAATTGGTTGCTGATACGGAAGGAAATTTTACCGTAACAGTAGCGAAAGGAACTAAACTACGTATATCATTCGTTACCATGGTACCCGTAGAAGTTACTGTCGCTTCTGACAAGACACTTAAAGTTAGATTACAATCTTATGATATCAATATCGGTGAGGTCGTCGTTACGGGATATGGACAGACGACAACCCGACGTACTACAGGATCTGTTGCTGTTGTAGATGGCGATAAATTAAAAGACCAGCCACTATTCAATGTTGACAAATTATTACAGGGTAAGGTAGCTGGGGTAAGTATAAAATCGGTATCGGGAAGACCGGGTGAAAGCGCACAGGTACGTATACGTGGAGCGAATACAATTACAGGAAATGCGGAGCCACTATGGGTGGTAGATGGCGTGCCTTTGCAAAAGGATATCCCAACTATCTCCTCATCACAGATCAAAAACGGTGATTTTAACACTATTTTCTCTGGAGGACTTGCTGGTATCAATGCCAACGACATCGAGAGTGTTACGGTATTGAAAGATGCTTCGGCAGCGGCAATCTACGGCTCCCGTGCGGCAGGAGGGGTTATAGTTGTGACAACCAAACGCGGTAAAGCGGGACGGATGCAGACGAGCTACTCCAACTATTTTTCGGTGAACACTCGTCCGCAACGTATGATGGATCTGATGGATTCGGAAGAGAAGATTGCTTGGGAGAAGGAATTATGGAATCGTTTCTCTCAAAAGGGTTTTGAAAATAATACACAGTATCCTACGATTGGTTTAGTAGGGATGGTACGTGCAGGTAAAGGACAATATGCTGGATTAACAGCAGAAGAGCAAGAAGAGGTATTACAAAAAGCGACATTACATACTACGAATTGGTTTGACGAACTCTTTCAAAACTCTTTGTCTCAAAGCCACTATCTCAGCATGTCGGGAGGTAACGAACGTAATAGATATTACATTTCAACTGGCTATGGTACAAATAACGGATTGGTAAAAAGGACTTCACACGATCGTTATAATCTTTCCGCAAAGATCGACATTACTCCTAATGATCGCCTATCTATCGGTTTGAATACAGATTTGGCGGCACAGACCTCTAAAGAACCTTCTGTTGGACAGGATTTATTTAAATATGCTTATTTTGCCAATCCTTATGAGCGTCCATACAACGAAGATGGATCCTATCGCCATGATGATACCTTTTATAGCCTAAAACAATATAATGGAGGTGGATTTGATATTTATACACCGCCCAATGGTTATAATATTTTGAGGGAGATCAATGAAACCCACGGTAAGACAGATAACTATTCGGGTACCTTGACTGCTAATGTGGGCTATAAGATCATGGACTTACTTCGTTTCTCAGGTATTGCTTCGTATTCTTATACCAACAATCAGTCCGATAATATCAATGGTCGTTATACTGGTGGTGCATTTAGAGATCGACTTTATTTCGATACGTATCCTTCGAAGCGTCAATATGGTTCTATAACGCAGACCTCCGCAAACAACTCCAGCTATATGTTACGGGGACAATTTGAAGTGGGGAACTTCCTGAAAGGAAAACATTATATATCCGCATTAGCCGGTTCTGAAATTCGTTCTCAACGGGCCAAATCTATCTTTGCTAAACGTTATGGTTACGATGAAGTGACAGGAAATTCATCGATGCCTACTCCTCCGCCACCAATCGGAGGCGATAAAGTGGACTATAACGGCTATATTTCTTATGCAGCGATGGTGGATGCACTTTCCGGACAAACTCGTGTTCAGGATGCATTTGCTTCTTTTTATGTATCGGCAGATTATAGTTATGATAGAAAGTATACCTTGAGTTTGACAGCCCGTACAGATGGCTCAAACAATTTTGGTTCAAATCAGCAGTTTAACCCAACTTGGTCTGCAGGTTTTGCCTGGAATATTGATCAAGAAGACTTCTTTCAATCCATGTCTTCCGTCATTAGCAGATTAAGTCTGAAAGCCGCTACGGGATATACAGGAAATATCAATCGTTCAGTATATCCACAATTAATTATGGATTACCTTAACGATTATCGTAAATCTTATGATGACTACTACCGCATGGGGGTTATCGGTAATGCACCGAATAAGAATCTTCGCTGGGAGAAAACACAAGATTACAAGGTCGCTTTGGATTTTGGACTTTTCAAAAACCGTATCACAGGTTTGTTTGAGTATTACAAACGTAATAGTACAGACTTAGTTACCAGTCTAAGGGTTGCCTCTACTACAGGATTTACAACTCAAAACTTTAATACTTCTGCTGTAGAAAACTCCGGTTTAGAGTTGACTTTAGGTGGTATTCTGATTAAGAAAGATAATTTCAGCTGGGCTATATCTGCAAATGCAGCTTACAACCAAAATACGTTGACTAAGTTCAGCACAGCTACGGGGTCGATTAGCGCGACTTCAAACCAACAGATCAATTATCCGTTAAATAGCATATTCTCTGGTAAAGTTATCGGTATCGACCCAAATACGGGAATTTATAAGTATGCTATAAGACCAGATGCTACAATTGAATCTTTCTCAGATCTACGGGATCCTAATAACTATGTTTTCTATCTAGGCACATCTACTGCTCCGGTAACAGGAGGATTTAGTACGAGTGCCCGGTATAAGGAATGGTCGATATCCGTAGGCGGGAACTTTAGCTTTGGTAACAAAATCTTAGACGAGGTCAATCCAATCACCAATTACAACTCTATTGAAAAGACGGATTCTAAGACGCGTGAGCCTATCCCTACTAGCTACAATGATTTGTATTTACATCACTTGAATGTACCTCGGGATAGAACTAATGTATGGACAGCGGAAAACCCGATTACAGATGCTTACCCTCGTCTTATAGATCACTATGCTACACCATTAGGATTGGAGCAAACGAATCCTACTTCTAGTACCATAACAAGAGCGTCTATGTTGAAAAATGTTTCTTATGTCCGCTTTGGATCTGTCCATATTGGGTATAATTTCAGAGAATCATTATTGAAAAAAATACGATTGAGTAGTGCTGGATTGAATTTCTCCGCCAGCAATTTATTTACCATTACAAACTATGATGGAATTGATCCCGAGACACCTGGAGCAGTATACCCTCTGACTCGATCATTCTCGTTTGGTTTAAATATTGGATTTTAATTATGAAGAAGATTTTATTTATAGCTTTTATAGCATTGGGGCTAGGTAGTTGTACCAAGTATCTCGATGTAAAAACCTATGGCAAGGCCGTCCCTAAGACTTCAGAAGAGTTCTCCGCCTTATTGCATACACACCTTAATAACATCGATTTCGGGGTATCGAGTCCTTTGTTGGATAATGCGACTGATTTGGTCAATATGGAGGTGATTACAGATAATTTTTCCGTTGCACTGACGACTCCTGCAGGCACTGTATTACCCAAGTATATTGGATCATTAATCAATAACAAACAATCTCGTTATGAGCGATTATATAGTGTAATACGTGATGCCAACATCATCATTAATAATATGCTATCGGTTTCCACACTAGATGAACGTAACGTGATGGGGACAGCTTATGCCATGAGAGCGATAGCCTATTATCAGCTCCTTAGAGAGTATTGTGAACCTTATACTTCAGATAATCAACTTGGGGTTCCTCTGGTAAGTGATTTCGATATGGAAGAGAGACCGATTAGATCTACTTATGGACAAACTATTGCTTTGATTTCATCAGATTTTGATAAAGCACTTTCTTTTAAAGTGTCAGATGAGATTTTCCGGTATACCGAAGACGTGACGAAGGCCTATCAAGCGAGGTTCTATTTCTGGATTAAAGATTGGGAGAACGCTGCTCGTATCTCTAGTGACATCGTTAAAAAATATCCTTTGTTGAATGGACAGGCTTATAGTGATATGATTCAGAGCAAGAATGCAAAAGTCGGTAATGTATTGTTAAAATCCTATCTATTTTCTGGCAATACAGATGTCGAATTTAGTTCTAATCAGGGTATAATACAAGCGAGACCACTTAGCAAAGATTTCGTTGACCTATTTGTGGAAAAAGACAGAGATATACGGTATAGATTATCGTTCAATCCGCTCAGACTAAATCAGAAAATGCTAAATGGCAAAGTACGTTCAGCCGAATTTCAGTTAATCATAGCAGAGTCCTATGCGCATTTAGGTAAAAGTGACTTAGCCTTAGCTGAGATTAACCTATTTAGAAGTAAAAGAATTTCAAAATATGTCAATCTTACCACAAATGACCTACCTGCAGTAAGCCCTCTTTCACTCATTTTAACGGATGCAGAAGGAAAAGAACTTACACCTCTATTACAGTTGATTCTGAACGAACGTCGTAAAGAACTTTATGCCGAAGGTGATCGCTTTTTTGAATTGAAGAGAAACGGCCGTCCTGTATTTTGGGCAGCTGACAATGGTCTAAAATATACTACAGAGAAGTATATGTACACTTTTCCATTACCAAGAATAGATATTGAAGTAGTGCAAGGTCTAATCCAAAATGATGGTTATAAATTATAAGAAGATGAAATCAATACGAATAATAATAGGAATTGTAACTGTTGTGGTAATGTTGGGAGCTTGTAAGAAATTGGATGAAGTACCACCTAAGAACAATAGTATAGTCAGAGAGTATATTTTACCAAAACCTGTTTTTCTTAACGATGTCGAACGTGAGATTGTAAAAGAAGAACGCACGGAATATGAGAAATTATAATAGATACAGATGATGAGGTATAATATCAAAACGATTTTAGTGATTCTGTTTTCCTTCGTCGCAGTAGCCTGTACAAAGAAAACAGATTATAAACTAATGACTATAATAGGTTTTACAAATGAAACCTACGGTATTAACGAAAAGAAAGAAGCTGAACTCACCGTCTTGGCCAATAGCCTAGTGACTGGAGAGATCTTGTTTACGACTTCAGGAGAACTTAAGGAAGGTATTGATTTTGAATTGATTGACAAAAGCTTTAAGTTCAATAATAGTATGGAAGCAAAGGTTAGCGTTAAATTTCTAAAAGATATATCAGAGAAATCCATTTTGGAATTTAAATTATTGCCCGTAGAATTTGCCACTTTGGCGTTATCAAAAGCACAGATCGGTGGAGAAGATGAAGAGCCAGTAATCTATTCTTTCGAAGCATCTAAGTACTACATGACTGAGACTGCAGATGTATTTGTGAAGCTGAGTAGGATCTCTGAGGCATTCAAATCAGAAATTCCGGTGATGCTTGAAGTTGAAGTAGATACTAAGGAGTCTACAGCGATCGAAGGAAAGCACTTTAGTTTTCCAAATGGAAAGCGGGTTACCATTCCTGTTAGCAAAGACAAGGCAGCAATCAAACTGAAGCTTTTAAAAGAAGAGAAGGGAAAAGATAAGATTGTATTACGCCTGAAAGCTCCAGCGAAGAACTATAGACCAGGTAAATTTGAAGAGAGTTCAGTCCTGGTGTATGTAACATCTTTTGAAAACCTAACAGGAGATTGGAAGCATGTGACGTTGTCAACTTACGATTATCTAGCGATGAATACAGAATGGGCGGGAGATGATCCGAAGAAGCTACCACGTAACAATACTGCTAATGATATTTTAAGATTTGATAACGATAACTTGACTGTATCTCTGACGGGTGATTTGAAGAATTATTTTCGCAATACCAAACTGGTTAAAAAGGGAGAGACTATTGAAGTACTAATGGAAGAACCTGGTTATCCTAAGGTCAATGTTATACTTGTAAATGGTAGGGCAAATGTTCCTTTTTCTGCAAAAAAGATAGAAGAGAGACAAGCAGAGATGGGCTTACGTCTACGAATAATCAATGGCAAGGAATACCTTGACGTTACTGTCCGGGATTACGAACCTATAGACTTTTTACAAAACACGTATGACATGGTAAAAGATTGGGGGATGACTCCTGCGATGCAAGACTATCCACTGCGTTATCGCTTCGAACGTGTAGAATAAAACACCTTCGACGAAATACATTACAAAAAAAGCGGAGCCTCTATTGAGGTTCCGCTTTTTTAATACCCATTATAAAATCGGGTTTATACTACATTGTTCCATGGACAGAGCTGTGTCCGACCACTAGCGGGATACCCAGGGTATGCATTCGGGGTGCATATTCAATATGAATAAAGTGTAGATATAGCAAGGATATAATACCTATTATACAGATGTTAAGTATCGTATTAAACCTACATAAGACCTACATAATCCCTACATTAAACCTACATAACAGATGGATTATAGCATGCTAAGAAATAGTAGGAAGCAAGCCCTCAACTCAACTCTTTCAGGTTATCTACACACTCTTGCTTAAAGGTTGTATAATCACAACCGTACCTGAAATTAACACAACCAAACATTTTGGAAACTCCAGTTCTACCCAATATATCTTTTATGAAACGTAGCTCGCCATCACAGTGCGGACAGTGGGCCTGAGAAAGGGAAGTTCCAACATAATCGGTGTACAACTCCCTAAGAAATTTAGACTGTCTATTCTTATCTACCAAAAAATAAATTCGTTCTTTAGTCCGTGTCATTGCTACATAGAACGCACGACGTTCTTCATCATTAGCATAGTCGTCTTCTCCCGTAAGCAATAACTTCAGAATGCTATCGTCACTCAGTTCAGCAGGGAAACCATATTTCCCAGTCTCACAGTTTACCAAAATCACCACATCAAACTCTAAGCCTTTAGAACTATGCACCGTATAGAAGTCAATACGTTTGTTCAATTGCAGCTGATTGTTACGAACAGTATTGCCGTGACCATCTACCTGAATATCACGCAAAATCGTATGGACTAATAAATAAGACTTCTTTGTTTCAACCGTGATGCTAGCTGTCGGTTCAAACTGTCTTATATCGTGTTGATAACGACCTAGTATACCTATTTTCTTATTCAGTATGCCTTCTCCGTATTCCTGAAATAGCTTTTGCAATATCTGAAGGAGTGTCTTATTAACAGCGACACCGTTTTTCTTGCTATAATCAAAAAACACCTTTGTCTTCTGTTTCTTTCCACTTCGTAATGTTTTCTGTATTTGGTTCGGGTTCTTAAGAATAAAACCCGACGAGATACCGAGCAAAGGATTAGAAAAACGATACGTCATCTCAATCTTCTTAATAAGTGTATATCCAAAATAATCCTCAAACTTCTTAAACAGAGTAAGGTCACTTCCTGAGAAACGATAGATAGACTGCCAGTCATCTCCGACTGCAAACAGTCCACAATAAGACTGTCGCTTCAGAGCCTGAAGTAAACTATAGCGGTTTGTCGAAATATCCTGAAATTCATCTACAATAATATATTTATAAGAATGCTGATAAGAACCTTTCGCTATCGCTATCGTAGACTGATTAATCAAGTCATTAAAGTCTAACTTATTAGAATCTCTCAATCCTTTTTCATAACCACGGTGAATTTGTTTAACAATATTCAGTAGATCTATATTCCGATCTACTAATTCAATATCCGCCTTAAAAGAATCTTTATTTCTCTTTACAATTTCCTTGAAGCTTGTCCCGTTAGATTTGAAAAGGTTGATAAACGTGTTCACCAACTTAAGCACAGCATCTATTTCCCGTCCATAAGCTTCCTCCAATAACCTATAAACCTCGTTATTGGATTTTCGGACTAGGCGAATTCCATACTCTTGAAATTGGGCAATCAGATTTTCTTCTAGTGTTTTCTCTCTAAATTCAAAACTATAAGATTGCATCGATTTCGTCCGGTTAGCAATGTGTAGATTCTGTTTCCAGTTTTCCAGCTGTTTATAATCGCATCCTATATTTTGACTTTCAAAGAACCTCGGGTTTCCATCAGCGCTGGGTAATGAATGATGGTCAAGGAAAATGATGTGCTCTTTCGGATTAGGACAGGACCTAATACTATCTTCATTATATCCATTGATGTATATACTAAAGGTCGGCTTGTAGTTATTTTTATACTTAGCGCAGGTTCCACTCTGTTTTACATTCTCGAGATACGGGTAGCTTGCTTGATAAGAGTAGGAGAGACCGTGAAGGAATAAGAAGTTTGCGATATAGCCATGTTCTCCATTCTTGATCACACTCATCGTTCCTTTGGACTGTTTATTAGCAAAGTGCCTACGCTTATTCAGCATATCCTTAATCGATTCAAAATCACTATCCTTCAAAAATTGGATATAATCTGCATAGGATTCAAAATCGTTTTCATTTTTTATGGGGCGCAAGCCATTGAGCACAAAATCGTTGAATGAAGCTAAATAATTCTGATTACGAATAAGCTGTTGATGAACTTCCACGATAAGTGCATCGGCGTCATTCGGGGCGATTACTTGAGGCTCTTTTCCACTACTTTTCAGAATATGGTACCCTAACGCATGAAATGTTCTACAATCGATTCCTAGATAGCCTCCTTTCTCCTTCAAATCATCTACATTCTTTTTCGCAAAAGACAGCACGAGAATTTCTTTTGGCTTAGCCAGCTTTTTGTGTAGAAGATATTTAACCCTGCCCAACACCGTCGTTGTCTTGCCACAACCTGCACCAGCAATAACAAGTATATTATCATCGTTAGATACAATTGCGTCCACCTGTTGCGCATCCAATGGGTGGTCAAACAGAGTATCAAAATAAGGAGCTAATCTGGTCTTCTCGCTCTTGATATAAGCACTATTATGCGATTCCCTTAAACTATTCGCATTGCCCTTATAATACACAATCGCACTATACGCCTGGTGTAAACTGGAATCTATCCCATGCCCCTTGGGAATAGCATATGCGGGAAGCTCTCGTGCTATCAATGCCAGCTTATTATCTAATGTCGTCCATGAACAATACTGCATTTCAAACGGAAGTATAGTATTGAATATATAATTGATTTGCTTTTTATAACTGGACAGATACGCAGCATATTCCATTATACCAGCCTCATTCTGTTCATATTTCTGTTTGTTTTTCAAATAATTATACCTTATGGCCAAAGCGCCAAGGCTAATAATAATAGCTATCAGAATACTAGAGAATGTGACCATGAAGACTTAAGTGTGGAGCGAATATACAATATTCACTTAATTTAAAGTTCCTTTGTATTTAGGTGTGGAAAACTATAGTCGCTACAAAGTCTCTTTACCCCTTGCATATTGAGATGCCCAAGGAATGTCGATCTTTAGCTCATGGGCGAACTGAAGAACAAGGTGAGGATTTTGTAGAAAACCTCTACCTATAAGTATAATATCCGCCTGATTCTGTTCAATAATTTGCTCCGCTTGCTTTGCATTCTTTATTAGACCTACCGTCCCTATAAGTATTCCAGTATCTTCTTTAATCCGTTGCGCAAAGGGGACCTGATAGTTCTCCTTGACCACAATTTCCTGATGCCTAACCGCTCCACCCGAAGAAACATCAACAACTTCAACGCCCATTGTTTTAATTATTTTTACAAGCTCAACAGACTCTTCAAGGTTCCATCCGCCATCTGCCCAGTCCGTAGCAGAAATCCGCACCCATAGTGAACGATTCTCTATGACAGGCTGCACGGCACAGATAATATCTAGGAGAAAACGTATCCTGTTTTCAAATGAACCTCCATACTCATCCGTACGCTGGTTCGTCAGTGGAGAGAGAAATTGATGGATAAGATAACCGTGAGCGGCGTGCAATTCTATTACATCATAACCAATCTGTACTGCACGTACTGCTGCTGACCGGAATGCATCTATTATTTTTTTTATTTCTACAATATCCAGCACAATAGGTGGATTTTCTTGCGGATAATAAGGGATAGGAGAAGGCGCTACAGTCTGCCATCCATTTGGGTCATCCGGAGCTATCTGAGCACGGCTAATCCATGGTTTTTCGGTTGAAGCCTTACGTCCCGCATGTGCCAATTGTATACCGATGAGGCCCCCCTGACCGTGCACAAACTCGACTATATCCTTTAACGGAGACATATGTTCATCTTTCCATAGGCCTAAGTCACCGTAAGAAATACGTCCTTCAGCGGCTACTGATGTCGCTTCTTGGATTATCAATCCTGCTTTAGCGATTGCAAACTGTCCCAAATGCACCAAATGCCAATGGGTAGCAAAACCGTCCAATGCCGAATACTGACACATAGGAGAGACCACCAATCTGTTGGGGAGGGTTTGATGTTTTAATGCCAAGGGAGAGAATAGTAAACTCATGCTTATAAAAATAAGCTATTTTACTTAGACTAGGAAAGTCTCACCGCACAAAATAACCACTGGCCTTGGACAGTACATGTTATTAGGTATGAATTAATAATTTGCTTTTGCAATTTAAATTTGTTTGATTTGTTTTCGAATTACGAGACCGTAAATGAAAAGAGAAGAGTGTGGAATTAACTAAAACCACATTCAACCAACTAATAACATCTGATTATATACTTAAAACACACATTTTCTTACAAACAACGTGTTTTCTGATTTTTCAGTAGCTAATAGGTAGCCTTTGCAAATCGTCTCAATCAAAAGCTTATATAGCTAAAAACCGAACCTAAACCTAAACAAATTCTAACCCCATGATTATTGAAGACCCTATTATTCACGCAGACAACCAATACAGACGACCTAAATTCTACCAACTACTATATGTACAAGTACTATTCGCTATTCTTATAGGTGTATTTCTAGGGCATTACTACCCCAAGGTCGGCGTCCTATTGAAACCCTTAGGAGATGGTTTCATCCAACTAATTAAGATGATTATTGCTCCCGTCATTTTTATTACCGTATCGACAGGTATAGCCTCTATGAGCGATATGAAAAAAATTGGACGGGTAGCCGGAAAATCCTTCGCGTACTTTCTAACCTTTTCCACACTAGCACTAATAATAGGATTAATCGTCAGCAATATCGTCAAGCCAGGACATGGATTACATATCGACCCGTCTACTTTAGATTACGATGCTGTGGCTGATTACGTCAAAGACGCAAAACATTCCAGCTTATTGAATTTTGTACTAGACATTATTCCCAGTACACTTGTAAGCCCCTTGACGGGAACAAACATACTACAGGTACTATTTACTGCCGTTCTATTTGGTGTGGGCCTATCCTTGACCTTAGACAAGAGCAAACCTGTATTGGATTTCTTGCAGGCCCTTGCACATCCCATTTTCAAAGTCGTAAGTATGCTCATGAAACTAGCGCCATTAGGTGCGTTAGGAGCAATGGCATTCACCATCGGGATGTACGGTATCGCCTCTATGAGCAATTTAATAGTATTGGTACTTGCCTTTTATCTCACGTCTGCTCTTTTTGTGTGCCTCATATTGGGTGCTGTAGCACGATATAACGGATTCTCCATTTTCAAACTATTGAAATACCTCAAAGACGAACTCCTACTTGTTCTTGCAACTAGTTCATCCGAATCCGCACTACCATCATTGATGCAAAAAATGGAAAATGCAGGCTGTTCCAAATCTGTTGTTGGTCTCGTAGTACCAACCGGGTATTCCTTCAATCTTGATGGTACCAATATATACATGACATTGGCGGCGCTGTTTATTGCACAGGCATGTGATATCCATTTAGACTTTGGTCAGCAGGCCGTTCTGTTACTCGTTGCAATGCTCAGTTCCAAAGGTGCTGCCGGTGTTTCCGGAGCTGGCTTTATCACCTTAGCAGCTACGTTAGCTGTTGTTCCTGAAGTTCCTATAGCAGGGATGACACTCATCCTCGGAGTAGATAAGTTTATGTCCGAATGTAGAGCTTTGACAAATTTTATCGGAAATGCTGTAGCCACTATCGTGGTAGCGAAGTGGGAAAATCAGCTTGACCCTATGCTACTGGAAGAAACCCTAAATAATAATTAGAGCATCATTCATGATGTTATATATAAGTTATTAATTTTGAGTCTTACCTTTGACAGGATAATATTACTTCATTATTATGGAAGAAAAAACAGATAATAAGAAAGTTGGAATTAAGGAAATTGCTAAGTTAGCTAATGTTTCCATTGCTACAGTAGACAGGGTCCTTAATAATAGGAAAGATGTTTCGGACAAAACAAGAGCTAAAGTTCAGTCTATTATAAAGGAGCACAACTATCAGCCCAATCTTTATGCAAGAGCACTCTCAGTCAAGAACAATCTGAGCTTTGCGGTTTTGATTCCCAAGACATCCTCACAGACTGGCTATTGGGATTTGTGCCTCAAAGGAATAAAACAGGGCATTGAAGAGTTTAGTACGTTTGGAATAAGTATCGATATTTTTCTGTATGATCAGGAGGATGTACGGACATTTATAAAAATGTCTGAGGATGTTCTGTCTCGGAATTTTAACGCTGTCGTCATTGCACCTATCTTTATTTCAGAAACAACCCACTTTGTAGAAGAATGCAAGAAGCGTAGGATAGAAAGTATATTTGTCAATTCTGACATTAAGGGCTGTTCGTCACTTGGCTATATCGGTCCTGACCTCTACAGTACAGGGCGACTTGCTGCCAATCTTACTTCTTATCTAGTACCAGCAAATTCGAAGGTACTTATTCTAAATATTGCACGAGGCCTACAAAACTATGCTTACCTCAATACCAAAATTGAAGGATATACCAACTATCTCAATAAATTAGATAGAGGGTTTGAAATATTAAACATAGATATTCCATCCAATAATTATGATGAGATAGCGATAGATCTGTTAAGACATGTCGATAACATCAATCCAGACTTAATCTTTGTCACCAACTCTCGCGTTTCTGTCGTGGGCCGTTTTTTTGATGAATACAGAAATATAAAAAAGCCTCACATTATCGGTTTTGATTTCCTGACTGAGAATGTCGAATTCTTGGCCAGTGGAATGATCGATTTTTTGATTTGCCAAAGGCCAGACAAGCAGGGATATCTAGCACTCAACCACCTTTATAGACATTTTCTATTAAAAGATGTAAAAGAAAACTTCAAACCCATGCCTATTGATATACTTACAATAGAAAATTATTTATTCTACGAAAATTAAAAATAAATTGGAGCGTATTCTTTCTTTTTATATATTTATACGCTATATCCAATATGTAAATCATTACTTCTTTAAGTATGACACAAAATCTATATTCATGCACTGCTAATTTAGTCAGTAATCATCATTTGGGGCGTTTCTCCATTTTTTTTACCGACATCTCGTTAACGTTACCGATATTGCTGGTCAAAACAGCTTTCCAAGAAAGTTGTATTGTATTTAAAGCAGCTTATAACACGTTTTCGAGTAGATAAAGAAAAAAATACAACCTCTATAAAACCTAGATTAATGCAAACACTAACCAGACAAATAAAACTAATCTTTCTGATTGCCTTTGTGGTTTTCCTGAATTCCTGTGTCCCCGCCAGCAATGAGAAAGTAATAGATTACATCAAGGTTTCTGACCAAACGTATTTGTCCGTAACTGAACTCGTCGATAGTCTCGATGTTCCTTGGGATATGCAATATAACCCTACCACAAATTCGATATTCTTCACCCAGATAAAAGGCAAACTTGCCGAGTTGGACCTAGAGACCAACGAGGTTAAAGACCTATATGATGTACCCAACGTATATTACCACCGTACTTCAGGATTACTTGGTTTGGCGATTCATCCTGATTTCACGACCAAACCTTACCTCTATATATGCCATACTACGAAGGAGCAAGATTCGTTGTTTAGTGAGTTGAGACGTTTGGAGCTAAAAGATGGAAAAGTCGTAACCAACCAACTACTTCTCAAAATCCCTGGAGGGGCAGGGCACAATGGGTCTCGTTTAGCTTTTGACAACAACAGAATATTATATTGGGCTACAGGTGATGTGCATTCCTTGACCCATGCACAGGATTCAACTTCATTAAATGGAAAAATCCTACGAATCAACGACGATGGTACTATCCCAAAAGACAATCCAATCCAAAACTCTTACGTATATGCCTGGGGTTTTCGCAACATGCAAGGTATGACATTTACATCTAATGGAAATCTTTTGACTTCCGAGCATGGTGATGCCATAGAGGACGAGATCAATTGGATACGACCTTTACACAACTATGGGTGGATACAGATCGAGGGGTATCATGACACACCTCAAGAACTTGAAATAGCGCGAAAAAGCCCTCGTACTGAACCTATCAAAGCTTGGACTCCAGTAGTTGCACCCGCCGCATTAAAATACTACAGTTTTACCCAAGTGCCAGAATGGAACAATAGTTTACTACTGGGCACATTGAAAGATCAATCTTTGAGAATACTAAAACTCAACAACAAGCAGAATCAAATACTCGAAGAAGATGTTTTTTTAAAAGATAAGTATGGCAGAATTAGGGCGATAACCGTAGACAAAAAAGGAAATATTTATATCTCTACAAGCAATAGAGACTGGAAACCCCAAGTAAAATTTCCACTAGAGACAGACGACCGAATCCTCAAACTCTCTAGAGTAGACTATAAACCTGCATCATTCATCAGCAAAGAACCGAAACAGGATAACGAGAAGATGGATGCAAAGACCTTGTATCAGTCTTATTGCGCATCTTGCCATAAAGCCGATGCCAAAGGTACAGCAGGTAGCTTTCCATCATTGGTTCAATCGAGCATAGTGGCCAACGACAAAAACTTCATCCATACGATATTGAACGGTTTGAGCACAACCACCGCAGAAGGACAGCTCGCCTACGATTTACCAATGCCTTCCTTCTCATTTTTAACCGACGCACAAATCGCTGATGTGGCCAACTATATCCGAACAAAAACCACAACTAATAATCCACCTATAGACGCAAAATTTGTAGAGACCATACGTAATCAGAAACTATAAACTATATGAAAAAAATACTTAACATATTAGGCCCCGGCATCATCACTGCCGCTCTTGTTTTCGGGCCCAGTAAAATGACAATAACATCAAAAATGGGAGCAGACTATGCCTATTCCCTCGTATGGATTGTTTTTGTAGCCCTGTTTTTTATGGGCATCTATACAGCTATGTGTTCCCGGATTGGAGCTTCACAAGACAAAAGCCTTTTGACATTAATCAAAACCTATTTTAATAAGCCGATTGGTATTGCAATAGGTATTGGTGTGTTTTTGGTCGCCACCTCTTTCCAAGCCGGAAATAGTATTGGCGTGGGAATCGCTATAGGCGAAGCCACCGGCACAGCTCCCTATATATGGGTTATTACATTTACCATTCTAGGGATATGCCTCTTATTTTTTCCTTCGTTCTACAAAGTGATGGAAAAACTGATGATAGCACTAGTCCTACTTATGCTTGCCTGTTTTGTTGCGACATTATTCCTGGCAGAGATCGACTTCAAAGAGTTTGGTAAAGGTCTTATCCCATCTATCCCAGAGGGATCATTGGGTCTGGTTATCGCTTTTACAGCATCTTGTTTCTCTCTTGTGGGTGCATTCTACCAAAGTTATTTAATACAGGAGCGCAAGAAAATGAATACTGAAGGTGTCAGTATAAAAAAAGCGGAACAGGGGGGCTTCGTTGGAGTAGGGATCCTAGGGTTTATGAGCCTTGCAGTCATGGTCTGCGCGGCCGCAGTATTATTTCCAAAGGGAATACATGTAGGTAGTGCCGCCGAAATGGGCAAAGCTTTAGAACCTTTATTTGGCAAGCATGCGAGTTCTTTGTTCTTCGTTGGACTATTCGGAGCGGCTTTCTCCTCTTTAGTTGGTAATGCAACCGTCGGAGGAGCTCTCTTGGGAGATGCACTTGGTTTTGGTAGTAGCTTGAGTAGTACAAAAGTAAAATTCCTGATTTCTATCGTAATGATACTCGGTTGTATTGTTGCCGTTAGTTTCGGAAAATTACCTTTAGAGCTCATCGTTGTTGCTCAGAGTATCACGATCTTCCTAGTCCCATTCATAGGTATTTCAATCTATGCTATTGCCAATAGTAAGAAAGTAATGGGGGATAAAGCGAACAACCTATTTTATAAAATAGCAGGAGCGCTTGGTCTACTGGTAATATTGATTTTAATGGTTAGTAATGTTTACGATATGTTTTTAAAGTAATATGGAAAATAAAATTTTAAGAGAATTAGAAGAAAAATACACCAAGCCATCTGCTGATTTCTTGGCGGACTTGAAGAATATCGACGGCGACTTTGTTTTTCTAGGAATCGGAGGGAAGATGGGACCAAGTATGGCCAAGCTACTTATCGATGGTCTAAAAGCATTAGGTTTGGAACGCAAAGTATACGGAGTATCCCGCTTTTCGGACAAAGAGGGGAAAAACTATTTAGAAAGCTTGGGGATAGAGACTATTGTGTGCGACCTACTTGATGATGATGCGCTACAGCAACTACCCGAGGTAAAAAATGTCATATACCTAGCCGGTTTCAAATTCGGTGCTGTTGGCAAAGAAGATTTTACCTGGGCGATGAATACCTACCTTCCGGGCAGGGTAGCGGAAAAGTTTAAAAACGCTAGAATAGTCGCCCTTTCTTCCGGCAACGTATTACCATTCGTGTCCATTACTTCAGCAGGCGTAGACGAAGAAGTTGCTCCAGAACCTATCGGCGAGTATGCGCAAAGCACCTTAGGCAGAGAGCGCATTTTCACCTATTTTAGTAAAAAGAACAATACACCAACACTTCTTTATCGCCTCAATTATGCGGTCGATTTTAGATACGGAGTAGTTAGAGAAATAGCAAAACAAGTCTATAACGAGCAAGCCATCGACCTTACGAGCAATAATGTCAATGTCATCTGGCAACACGATGCCAACGAAATCGCTATACGCAGTCTTTTGCATACAACGGCACCAGCAAAGGTACTTAATGTAACCGGGCCAGAGATATTATCTATCAAGTGGGTCGCCGAAAAAATAGGACAGGGCTTAGGTAAGAAGGCGACATTCATCAATGAACCAGAAAATACCGCATTATTGAATAATGCAGCAGAATGCCATCGTTTATTCGGCTTTCCTAAGGTCGGTATATTAGAAATTATAGATATCACCGTACAGTGGATACGCAATAATGGTGATGAGTTTGGCAAGGATACACATTTTCAAGAGAGGAAGGGCAAATTTTAATGAGAAGACTCGATAAAGACAAAAAAGAATTACTATTTGCGGGTACAGTTTTACCTGCAAACCCGTTATGCTTAAATGAGCAACGACAATTAGATGAAGAAGGCCAGCGATTACTGACAAAATACTACATCGCCAGTGGAGCAGATGGTGTCGCTATTGGTGTACACTCCACTCAGTTTGAGATACGTCTACCAGAGCACAATCTACTTGAAGATGTCTTTAGGATCACCAGTGAGGTGGTAGACTCCTGCAAAATCGACAGGCCTTTTATTAAGATAGCTGGGATAGTTGGTCCTACAGAACAAGCCGTATCTGAAGCCAAATTAGCAGTTAAATATGGGTACGATATGGGGCTATTAAGCATGGGCGGACTGCAGGATTTGACGGAGGAAGAAATATTAAAACGCACTGAAGCCGTAGCACAGATCATACCTGTGTTTGGTTTTTACCTGCAGCCCTCTGTTGGCGGTCGAATTTTCTCCTACGACTTTTGGACTAAATTTGTAGCTATCGATAATGTTATAGCTATCAAGTGTGCTTCATTCAACCGTTATCAGACCCTAGATGTCGTTCGAGCAATAGCGAACTCCCCTCGAAGAGATGACATCGCATTATACACTGGTAATGATGACAATATCGTTGCAGATTTACTTTCCCTTTACAAATTCAATGTAGATGGCGAAGAACGCACCGTACAATTCAGAGGAGGCCTCTTAGGACATTGGGCAGTCTGGACCAGCAAGGCTGTAGAATTGCTTAAACTGGTCAAAGATTTCAAAGCCAATCCAACCCATGAAAAATGGATGAATTTACAGATTCTAAACAATCAAACAACCGATGCCAATGCCGCTTTATTTGACGTAGCAAATGATTTTCACGGTTGCATCCCAGGTATACATGAGGTCCTGCGCAGACAGGGACTTATGAAAGGCATCTGGTG
Source organism: Sphingobacterium tabacisoli (assembly GCF_017908035.1). GTDB lineage: Bacteria > Bacteroidota > Bacteroidia > Sphingobacteriales > Sphingobacteriaceae > Sphingobacterium > Sphingobacterium tabacisoli. The sequence goes on from NZ_JAEQMU010000001.1 coordinate 895,301, forward strand.
TTTGAATCCTGATGAAGTACTTTCAGAAGGTCAATATGATGAATTGACACGGATTCAGCACGATTATCCCAACTTAAACGATGATACATTCGTCAACGAGTTTTTAAAGCAGCAATCATCGAAAGCATAAAATGGTAAGCAGTTTGCTATCGATGTAATGTTAGCATGTCGGTACCGTCCTCCAGCGGTCATTCTTAAGGAGGATAGGTACTGACTTTTTTGCCATTATAACTTCATTCAGCTATGTATACAGCCCTCCTTTAATAACCGTCTCTATAGTATCCACAACAAATTTTCATCTCACACTAGCGAATTGTAAATTAAGTCAACTAATCATAAGCGAAATACCATTTTTCAATAGAAAGTTTGTTATTTCGAGTATAATTTAGAAGCAGGCTTCATAATCAGACATACATTGTCTAGGTGCTTATTTCTAATTTTTAAGTTCGACAGACATGAAAATAAAAACGTGTATCAAGTTCACCCTGTTGTCTCTCATCGTATTTCAACAGCAAAGCAACGCCCAAACGACAAATAACAAGAGCGTCAAGGCATCTCCACAAATGGAACAGAAGGTACTGCATGAACCCTATTTCAATTATTATCTGGACTTTCAGAATTATGCAACCAACAAGACCAGCAGGCATCTCGAGCTTTATAAAAAATACACCTTGGTCGATTCGATGCCCATATATTATCCTGTGACCAAGAAAGCAGAAGAATACCCATCACCATGCTATCAGATTATGGGAGATGGAACCGTCAAGACGGGAATGTCCTATCATTACACTTTTTTGTTACAACTATTCTATAAACGGTTGAGCTGTCTTAAAGATGGTAGCAAATTAGACCCAAACTTCATGAAGTACCAGGCTTTTGACTCATTTGATTCGGAAACCGTCCGCGAGGCTATAGAGTTACTTGAACTGTACGACAAAAACAGAATAAAGGATGATGAGCTAGACGGATTATTCGAAAGGGCCAAAATCTTCTTCAAGCAAGGAGAGTATAGGCACTCCAATGCTATTTTTTCATTTCTAGCCACCGTAGATGAGCATTATCGGGAAGCAGCTTTTAATAACGTAGGTTTATCATTCTACCATCAGAAATCATACCGTAAGGCACTAGATTATTTCGAACGAGCTATTACCCTTTATCCTCGGGGCTACTTAGCTTATCTTAATGCAGGCGCTGCACGCACTTATCTTCCGGTTGATTTGGGTGACTATAACCCTAGCATATATTACTTCAAGAAGGCTTACGAACTCGCACCCGACAATCCTAATGTCATCATCAACTATAAAAACGCGATGAAACAGCAACTCGAACAAAGGGGAATTGACACACAAGACTAAAGAAAAGCACCAATATGAAACCTAGAGATTATATAAGACAGACCATTTACGCAATCATAATGACATCCACTATTTCATGTGGCAATCCTCCCAAAGCGACAGAACCGGACCAAAGAGAGGAGACTCCAGTTATTAAATACCTATCTGGCTATTACAATCCCACTGATGATACTTGGGAAAAGGCTGACACAGCTTATGAGCAGATTATTCGTTTCGAAGGCGACAGCTTAGCATTCTTCTCTAAACAAGGCGGCAATGGATTGCCTAATACCATTGGTGTAGTCGATAGGAGTGGACGGGTATGTGTACAACCTATCTACTTTAGTAGCACTTTAAAACCCTCTTACGGCTTTTGGGCAGTACAGGATAGTCTACAGAAGATAGGACTGGTTGATTTGAAGGGCGATGAAATTATAGTTCCCCAGTACGACGACATATTTCTTATACCCGAGTACATGGATATAGACCTTAATCTCATTAAAGTTAAAAAAGAAGGAAAAGAGGGATTTATAAATCGTGAAGGGACAGTAGTGATTCCACTGACCTATCATTCATTAACTCTCGCAGGTAAAAACCGGATCATGTTCATGCAGGCACCACAGCGCTGGGGTATTATGGATTATCAGTCCAATATTATTGTTGACCCCATCTTTACCCATTCTGCAACCTTTGAAAATGGCACCGCCCGTCTACAACAAGCCAATGGTGAGACCTACCTAGTAGGAATGGATGGCAGTATGAAAAAAGTAAATATGTAATAATATTACGTCCAATTACTATCTTTCAAAAAGGAATCTTTAATAAGATCTGAAAGGAAGAGAAACAAAAAATCCCCATATTACTATGAGGATTTTTCTGTGCGCCCACCTGGGCTCGAACCAGGGACCAAAAGATTATGAGTCTTCTACTCTAACCGACTGAGCTATAGGCGCGGTTATTTTGTTTACCAAAAGTACAACTTTATTCCCTTTTGGTGATGCAATTATCGATATTTGTAATGAGAAAACAAAATTTTAAATGCAAAAAATTGAAAATATTATTTTGGATTACGGCAATGTAATCTTCATGATTGATTTTGCTAAATCGCAAGACGCTTTTACTCAATTAGGTATCTCCAATGCTAGCGAAATATTCGCTCATCATGGTCAGATAGCATTATTTGATGATTTTGATAAAGGAATTGTGAGTCCCGCCGATTTTAGAGATGGCATCCGGAAATTGACAGGCAATTTCGAGTTGACCGATTCAGAAATTGACACCGCTTGGAATGCATTATTGATTGGAGTGCCTACAGGAAAACACACATTGCTATTAGAATTAAAAGCTAAATTCAGAACCTTCCTCTTGAGCAATAATAATGCGATACATTATGCATATTGTATGCAGCATATACGGGATACCTATGGGGTTAAAGATAACACTGTCTTTTTTGAGCAGACCTATTATTCGCACTTAATGGGAATGCGCAAACCAGACCAAGAAATCTTTAAGGTTGTTCTAGAGGAAAATGGACTTACTCCAGAACATACACTGTTCGTTGATGATAGTCCTCAGCATCTAGAGACCGCTTCTGCTTTAGGTATACATACCGCGCTATGTACAAAAGAAAACCCCTTAGAAAAAATCATAAAAGACTGGAAATTACTTTAATTTTTTCTAGTTATTTTAAATGTTATCCGTTATCTTTGCAGCCACAAGAATTTTATACAAGGAAAGGAGGTATCAGAACTATGATTATCGTAAATGTAAAAGAAGGAGAATCTTTAGATAGAGCATTAAAGCGTTTCAAGAAGAAATTTGAGAAAACTGGAGTATTACGCGAGCTACGTTCTCGTCAAGCTTACGAGAAGAAATCTGTATCTCGTCGTATCCAAGTGAAAAAAGCTATCTACAAACAAGGATTACAGCAAGAACAAGCGTAACTATTGTTTACAGCATAAAGGAGACCAACTTATTAAGTTGGTCTTTTTTGTTATATATATATAGCATCTCTCAATAAATAGAACTATTTATTTCTTATTGAGCACATTACAAAAAAACAGTCAAAATAAGTCATTTTTCTTTTCTTAAACTGACTTAAAATTGTATCTTCGTGCTCGCTTAGGGAGAGATGTCTGAGTGGTTGAAAGAGCAGACCTGGAAAGTCTGTATACGGGATGACCGTATCGTGGGTTCGAATCCCACTCTCTCCGCATCCTAACAAGGAAAATGTATCAAAACCCTACAAATTCAAAGATTTGTAGGGTTTTCTGCTTATAGGCCAATCCCGTTTTTTTCAATACTTCTCGTTTTCAGCGAGACCCTAGCGAGACCCTAATATCTGGTCATCTAGGGTCTCGCTAAAATGAACTTCAAGAATCAGTATAAATTGGTCTGCACAAGACCAAAGCCTGAACATCTTGACAGTTCCGCACATAAGGAATAAATTAAGTATTGAAATAAAACACCACAGCCATGAGTCATCAAGTCACCATTTACATGTACGCCCGTGCGTCCAAAGCTAACTCAGCAGGTCAGCATCCCATCTATGTACGGATTACAATCCAGGGCAAGCGCACCGAATTCTCCACCAAGAAATTTATCAGCCCAAGCAAATGGGATCAGAAAAAGATGAAAATGAAAGGCAACACCGAAGAAGCCCGTTCAATAAACAGTTATCTAGACAGCGTAAGAAACAAGCTAACCCAAACCCAAGTTGTACTCGAGTACCAAGCAGCTAACATGACGCTCGATACCTTTATGAACGCATACCAGGGGAAAAGTACCCACAGAGAACGCATGCTCATTCCAATCTTCAAAGACCACAATAAAAAACTAAAAGCCCTCATTGGAATTGAATACGCCAAGGGAACCCATGGCCGTTACGAGATATCGCTCAAGCACACCCAAGATTACATTAGATTTCAATACGGTACCGACGATATTGCCATAAGCCAGATAGATCATGCATTCGTCACCGGCTACGATTTTTATCTACGAACAGAGAGACTATGCGGCAACAATACTACAGTCAAATACATCAAGAACTTTCAAAAGATCATAAAGATATGTCTAGCAAATGGATGGATGACTTCAGACCCATGTATCAACTATAAAGTCAAGCTTCAGGAAATAGAAAGAAACTTCCTTACAGAAGAAGAACTAGAAACTCTTGTCGAGAAGCAAATCAACATAGAGCGCTTAGCTGTCGTTCGCGACATATTTCTATTTTCCTGTTTCACCGGCCTAGCCTATATCGATGTCAAGCAACTCACTTCCGACAACATAGTCAAAGGTATAGACGGTCAACTATGGATAGACACTAAGAGGCAGAAGACCAGTACGCCATCACGTATCCCTTTGCTGAGAACGGCCTTAGACATCATCCAAAAGTACCAAGATCACCCCAAATGCAACAATGAGAACACATTACTCCCTGTATCCAGTAATCAAAAGATGAATGCCTACCTAAAAGAGATAGCAGCCATCTGCGGAATTAGGAAAGAACTTACTTTTCACTGCGCACGCCACACCTTTGCCACTACAGTCACGCTGTCCAATGGTGTACCTATCGAATCCGTATCAAAGATGTTAGGGCATAAAAACATCCGAACAACACAACATTACGCCAAGATCACCGATAGCAAAGTCGCAAATGATATGGACAATCTTAAAGCGATTATAGAATCACAGCATATAAATCACATAAAAAGAACAAGTTAACCATACATATGTTACACGATTAAAAATGCGATGAAAGATATATTCTTTTAAATTGAGGTTCACGAGCCAACATAAACAACAATGAATCAAACCTTTCAAAAAATCAATGAAGACATCACTACCTATGTCAAAAACTTAGAAGAGCAATATCGACACGACAGTTCCCAGATTACCGAGATGGCCATACACTTCATCTCCGGAAGACTAGAATTTGTCAAAGACCAATTCGAATCCATTGACGACCTCAGCTCTGAGGACGAGATCTTCTACTTCAAAAATATCAAATGCCATCTCCTGGCTTTGATACAATATTACTATATGGTCCAAAAGATAGAAATGAAAAAGCCCGCTATACCGTCGCGGAAAATCAAAAAATATTACCTGAAGGCACTCTACAAAATCAAAAAGCAGATAGGTAACAATCATTTCTACTACAATTACTACAAGACCAACTCCAACAAACTCGACCAGCAATTCTTTACCCGTTTAAAACACGATTTTTTTCTGCCCAATGACGGTATCATTATCGATATCGACAAAAGATACACCACACCATCCGTTTATACCTTTGCCAATATCGAGGCCTTAGAGATGACCAGGCATTACCTCAAAAAGAAAATAAAATCCGTGACCTCACCCCAGATCACACTTCAACCCAAACAATCCAAGCTAAAGTGGACCTCCTCCAAGTCAGACCTAATTGAATCCATTTATGCACTCCATTCAGCAGGTGTGTTCAATAATGGCAAAGCAGATCTCAAAGAAATAGCCGAATACTTTGAAGAGATCTTTGATCTCGACCTAGGACAGTACAACCGTGTATTCTACGATATACGGGCACGCAAAAACAACAAAACCAAGTTCTTAGACTCACTTCGGGATGCACTGATCAAGAGAATGAAAGATACTGACAACGAGTTGTTTCCATAATTATCTTTCCCAAGTTGGTAACAAGTTGGGAAAAAAGAATTTATATAATGGCCAACTTTATCATTCATCAAAATCATAAAATTATGTCACTACAGATTCTAACCAAAGAAGACCTTCTTAATTTCAAAATCGAGCTACTCGCAGAACTCAAAACGTTAATGAAGGGCAATGAGTCAAACAAAAAGAAATGGCTGCGCTCCAAGGAAGTAGAGCAATTGTTAAAGATTTCATCCGGAACATTACAGAACTACCGGATCAATGGTACCATCAAATGGCGAAAAATCGGCAGCACTTATTTCTACTGTTTAGATGCCCTAAACGATTCTTTTGACGACAACTCATTCAGCCCTGTATCATAAATACCTTCAATATGAACTACATAAAGCAGTTAACATTATTCTTCAACAAATCCACCTCAGATCCAAATCTGACGCCGACACACCTTAGCCTCTTTATGGCCCTGTTCCAGACATGGAACCAGTCCCGTTTTCCACAGCAGATACAGATTATCCGCGATGACATGATGCGCCTCAGCAAAATCAATTCCAAGGCTACCTACCACAAAGCTATGGCCTATCTCCATGCACAGCGCTACATCAATTACAAGCCATCTTACAATCCCCTGAAGGGAAGTCAGATTTCGTTTTTTCCGAAAGAAGAACCCCAAAGCAGTACAGCAGACGAACCCGTTCAAAATTTGACCACAAGACCATTAAACGAGCCATATAGTAAACTATCTAGTACTAATATTATCACAGATAATATCAGTACAACCGAGCGAGAGAAAAAGGAAAATAGAAATCAAAAAATGGTCAGCTCTGGATTTGTAGGTGCCGCAGAAACAAAAGAAAAAAGTTCCGCAAAAAAAGAAAAGAAAATTCCACCTGCCGCGCACCAGGTCGAAGAGTTCTTCCTCAGCCAGCATTCCACCATCCAGGAAGCCCGTCGCTTCATCAATCACTATACCGCCAATGGATGGTTGGTAGGAGGGAAGAGCCCCATGATAGACTGGGAAGCATCAGCAAAAAATTGGATTGCAAACTCAACGAAATTTAACAATCATGCAAAACACAATAACACAACTCGAGCACAGCAGCTTCATACCGTCGGAAGCAAAAACTATTTCGAACCGCTATGACTACAACCGTCTCCTTCGGTTTCTCGATCAGAAAGGTAAAGACTTCTATGGTCATAAGTTTCAGCTGCAGCACGAAGACATTCCGACCATCTTGAAGCTGGCCGGTTATTTTCTTCAGGACACAGCACTATGCGAAGATCACGGCATAGACCTTCGGAAAGGAATCATGCTCACCGGTCCGATCGGTTGCGGCAAGACCACGCTCATGAACCTATTTCGATTGATATGTAACCACGAAGACAGATTCGTCGTCAAGAGCGCAAGGGATATCACGTTCGAATTCATACAAGACGGCTACGAAACCATACACCGCTACAGCCGAGGGAAGATTTACGCCAGCGAGTTTAGGAATTATTGTTTTGACGATCTCGGTACTGAGAAAAACATGAAGCACTTTGGCAATGAGTGTAATGTACTGGCCGAGATTCTGCTCTCTAGATATGACCTGTTTGTAGCTGGAAAGCTGAAGACACATATTACCACCAATCTTTCCGCTACTGAGCTTGAAGAGGCCTACGGAAATAGACTGCGCTCACGACTCCGCGAAATGGTCAATCTGATTGGTTTTGACATGACTGTGCAGGATAAGAGAAAATAGAACAATAAGCGTGCTGTCTAGTCATCATCACGCTTATTGCTCAAATGTTTATTTCACTGATTAATTTAGGCTGAAACACTCATTTCTTCATAAAACTTGTTTATGAGTTGATTTGCTGCATCTACACAAAGATTGCAACTATCTGATATGATATGTAGATCATACCAATTTATATCCAACTTTGTGTTAAGTTTAATGTCAAATGGCGTCTCTATTAATAATTTCCATATACGACGGTTTTCAATTGTATCATTTGGAAATACATCTGCAGGGAACTTCCAAATTCCAGAGCAAACATTAAAGACATTTTTCAAAGAAAGCCTCTGTGGTTTATAGTCGTAAAAGAACTCTAATAATCCAATAAAAACCTGTTCTAAAGCAAGGCCGTAAACTACAGTTTTTGAAGCGTAATTATCTACCGCACCAAAAGTATTCGCTCCATTCAGAAAGCTTTCTACCCGCATCATCCTTTCGTCCCAGCTATCCTTTAGTTTTTTATATTTATTTTCAGATATCAAGTTGACACCTTCATTCTTCAATGGCCATATAATATCGCTACCTACTTGACACACTAATTCTCCTTGCTCTAGTACCTTTCTAAAAAAACGCTGACCTCTTTTTAGAAGAATGTTGATTTCTCTTATGCTATGTCCTAGTAATTGTACTGAGTAGTGAGGATTTCCATTAAGAGTACTTTGAAGTGCAAATGATTCCTCATTAATATTTGACTCCGATACCAATAACAGTGTGTATTCAAAAAAAGAATGATTCTGCTTTTCTTCTTCAAAGCCTGCTCGGCTTGTCTGTCTACTTTTGGAAGAAACGAGATAAGCTTGTTTAATATCCAAAGAACACGTGATTTTTACGAGTATTTCTGTTAAAAAAGGATGATTCGGGTAATCCTTGAGTTCTACTTCGGCCGCTTCAAAAGAAGGAGTTGATTCTAGATTTTCCGAAAAACCCTCTTTATTCAAGATTTCTAGATACTGACAAAAAAGCTGATCAGTCAAACTAATGAGGCTATTCATTTTGACTTCGAGTAGACTAATGTCCGCTTCTAGAACCTGAAACTCATCTTCATAACGCACGGCGCAATACACCTCATTCAAGAGTGTTAGTAATCGGTTGTCCTCTTCATCAACTTCGCAAAATAAGCTATTTAATGAGGTCGTCACTTTCCTCAAAATTCTATGGTGAACTCTAATATTATGACTCGGCTTTTCTTTGCCTAAAAGCAAAATTTCCATACATCGATAACGAAGCTCAAAAACTTGATGCATCATAAATGCCGCTAATGCGAAACTCCTTTTTTCTTTGTAAAAATAGAAACCCTCTTTAAATTCATTAATCTTTAAATTCTCCCTATCAAAGATTCGTTGTAATACTCGTTTATCTTGATTTGGTGAAAAATTTTGCGGATGTAGTTGATAAGAACAGCTAGGGTTTTTATACAGAAGCCTGCTAGGGTGACAAGCATCAAAGAAGAAAATATCGCCCAGAGCTAATTTCTCTTTGACCGTTGTTGAAATAAAAGTTACATGATTGAAATTTACATAATCAACCATATCAACCTCAATTTGGGAGTTAACTTTTTGCAAATTTGCTGATTCCTTATTAGAAAGAAGTATAACGATTTCAAAAAGCACTACACCTTCATCTTGAAAGTCATCTCTCTCTCGGATAAATAGATAGTCAATTCTGTATTTAGAGATTAGTCTTAAAACAAGTTGATCTATTTTGCTCTGGTCCTTATTGAAATTTAGTGTTTCCATGGCTCCGTTAATAATTAGTAGGTTGATATTCTAAAAGATCAGCTATTTCAATCATTCGTAAAAGAAAGTTTTGGATATCTCTGTACGTATCGTAATTGTGCCATTTATTATCTAAAGTTGCCAATCGCCATTCCTCAATATCTTTGCGTCGCTCAGAAAGACTTCTTTTTTCAAACTCTTGTGACACGAATTTAAGCGGATTTTTTAATGCATGATTAGGCAGATGTTTTATTTGTTTTTTGGCTTTTTTGGGTATTTTCCACTCTCTGGAATCTTTCTCGTTAAATTCTTTTGCAAAGCTCCATAAGATTTCCATAACAAACTGAAGTTCTTCCATATAATACAACACATTTGCAGGGTTACCATTGTACTTCCAATAGCAATGCTCAGAACTAATGTTCTTTAAGTATTCAACAATAGAAAAGAATTGCGTCTTGTTGAATGATTCAAAGATATTATCAATACAGTCGTAATAATCAAACTGAGGAGTGTTGTGATCTAATCCCGCATTCGTAAACTCTGCTAATCTAGGTTTATCTTTTTCAGATATTGCTTCTTCTTTAGCATTACAAACAACATAAAGGGCTAATATCAATTGATTTATTTTTTGAAAGCTAAAATATGCCGATTCTTTCAAGAAAATTTCAAAATCCCAACTTGTTGGCATTAGTCCCTGGTAAAAAACGCCGTATAGATCAAATACTAAATCAAATCTGCTACTTTCATTATAGAATTTTCCCATAGTTCTGAAAGCTTCTATTAATTCTCCTTTAAACCTGTTACTATCATCTGTTTTTTTCGGATTGTAGCCAGGTTTAATAACCTTACCTTTTGTGAGGTATGATGGTCTTATCTGTGAAACTAACCACCCAGCGTCTAAAAGACGTGCCAACTTCAAAAATCTCTCATATAAGACTCTTGGAGATTCATATGTCGTCCAGTAGTCTGATCTAAAAGCGACTGTCCATATATCCCAGCATTCGTCAATAATAGATTCTGCGCTTGATGCATCCTGAAAAGTGTTTCGTAGTACTTTAAATGGATTCATAATTTCTTCGTAATTCAGGAAACAAGGTTTGTAATCGGAAAAAGTTGCTCTAAACATAGTTTTATAATTTTGGTTAACACAAATGACTGTACAATCATCGATGTACCGAACCAAAACAACTTGTATTTCACCAATCACATTAGTAAAAAACAAAAGCTAATTTTGTAAATTACCAAGGCATAAGATTCTGGGTAAACAAATGACAGAATATTATTAACTTTGGATTATGAGTAAGGAAAACAAGATCGGACCAAAAATCAGTCGCTTACGTGAGTTACGTGGCATGAAGCAAGAAGCATTAGCTACCGCATTAGGTGTAAGTCAGCAGACGGTATCCAATATCGAACGCAGTGCTGAGATAGAAGAAGACTTGTTGGCTCAGGTATCACAGATACTAGGTGTTACTCCAGATGCAATACGTAATTTTGACGAAGAAGCTGTGTTCAATTATTTTAATACATTCAACGATAATAGTGGAGCTGGCGCATATAGTACAAATCCAACATTTACCTTTAACCCAATAGAAAAATTACTAGAAGCCCACGAAGAGAACAAGAAACTATACGAGCGCCTTCTTGAAGCGGAAAAATCAAAAGTGGAGCTCTTAGAAAGATTGCTAAATAATAAGTAAGGAGATACTTATAGTAATCATTCGTGCAACCTGCCGTTGCACAATTACGACCGCGATATAAATAGGGAGAAGCCAATTGCCAAACTTTTGCCCGACCACCTTTTGTGAAATTCTTGAAGAACAGTTATTATCTTTAGGAGCAGAAAAATAAAGAAGGTCGTTTCTTTAGACGTGATTAATTCTATCGGCAATTTAACGGCAAAACAAACAATATTAGCTTTAAAAAACCAATAGAAAAACACAACGCGTGAAAGAACAGTTAGCACAAGGCATACACAATATAATAAAAGGCTATCGAGCCGAAGACCAAATCAACATCACCCCTGAACATATTATCGCCTGGGCCGATCAATTTGAAGAAGATTCTATCTTTATGTTAACCGAGCTGAACCACATATTACCTCAGATATACATCACCAAAGAGAAAGCAAAAGAATTTATTCTGCAGCACATCAATTGGTTGGTAAATAAATACGGTTATCAAAGCATAAGCGAATTTTTAATCGACACCGAGTTCATGAAAATTCAGCAAGAAGGGAAGAGCCAGTTCGCAATCCTAGAACTCCTACAAGAAGTATTAAATGAAAACTGGCAAATATCATTTCAACAATACAGCACATTCCCCAAAAAGAATTTTGTCTATTTTGATGATGTACTAGCCACCGGCAGCACCCTGGGACGACACATTGTCGACTGGTTATCCTTGGCCAATGGCGACCAGCGCAATATAGATTTAGTACTTAACGATCAATACCAGCTTTCCATTAATCTATTTTGCTTACATACCTGGGGACACGCATTTCAGAAGTACAGGCTCAACAAGGACTTTCAAGATGCTTTAGGAAGGAAGCTATCATGGATGCACAATATGACAGTAGAAAACCATGCTAGATTTCCAAATCAATCCTACAACCATGCATTTCCGGTACATGGCCAACCGATCAATGTACAAAGCTATCTAGCCAATTTACCTGCAGATAAATACGAAAACTATGCCTATCGTAACGAAGCTATGCCAGTGAACGAGCGGTTTTTCTCATCAAGAGAAAACCGGATTAAATACGAAAACATCCTTTTGCAAAAGGGATTATCCATCATTAATCAGATAAAAGGAGAAATAAAACCAAATATACGTCCACTCGGACTTATCAATCCTACATACAAAACATTTGGATTAGGTACACATTTTCTAACATGGCGTAATATCCCCAACAATTGTCCGTTAGTATACTGGTGGGAGGTACCTGGACACGATTGGATACCGCTTTTCCCGCGCAAGATCATAGGATAATCAAATTTTTATACTTAATTTGCATTCATATGAATATCAAAGAAAAAATATACAACATTTCAGATAGTGTAGTCTTCAGTAAGACAACTGCCGCATTTGGAGGGCTGTCCAATATGGCTTCTGGGTATTCCTTATTTGTAAACGAAGTAAACATCGCAAACTCTGAAATTCTTTATCAGATTTGTCGATTCCCCTTGTTCCCTAAGCTACAAGAAGACATTATTTCTCTCGAAAACCCGATGGAAGCGAAAGCTTTGGCACGTAAGTATGAAAAATACACTAGACAGGATTGGGAAAATGTCAAAGTGGACATTATGCGCTGGTGCTTACAGGTGAAACTCATTCAAAATGAGGACACCTTCTCAGAACTCCTAAAGTCGACAGGAGACAAGGCAATAGTAGAGTATTCCGCAAAAGACCCATTCTGGGGAGCAGTCCCAACAGAAAATGGAAAGCTGCAGGGAAAAAATGTATTAGGTCGGTTACTGACAGAAGTTAGAGAAATCATAGTAAAGCAAAATCAAAAATTAGAAATGGTTAGTCCACTTACCATTCCTGCATTCTTGCTATTCAATTACCCTATCGAAGCAGTGCACACCGCAGAATATAGCGTAGAAGATCTCGACAACGTTTATGCTTACTAAGCAAACAAAAGAATAAGCTCAAGCAAACACGCTATAAAAAACTGAGGCCTCTACCTAATCAAAAGGGTAGGGGCCTCAGTTTTAAATCCGGTGAGAAGAAATCTATCTTCCCAATGCCTTCCGACGCTCTATCTCAGCCTGTAGGCTTTGGAACCATTCCTGGTACACACGAGGTTCATAGATCATCTGCTCCTTGTTTTCTTTATTCACCTGGCCCCAGTAGCCGTTACGACTAGTTTCAGCCCCTTCGTACATAGAAATCTTGACCTCCGTCACCTCATCATTCACACCCTCCACATAAAACATAGCCTTAGACGTATTGGCATCCTTCGACGTACCCGTCCAGAATCGTTGCGAAGCAGCATTCTTATTTTCTATACGTTTGCTGGCATTAATCAATCCCGTTTCCCGATCAGCACGTTCCACCATATAGCTTTCAGATTGCAGCAAGCTAATAATAGATTTGAAAACCATTTCTTGGCTAGAATCAAACTGCTTAGTAGTCATCATTTTCACTTCAGCAGGTGTACGTGTCACCATCTGTGTAGCACACGAACTCAATACAGCTACAGCAATCAATAGGGTAATAACTCTTTTCATATTTTTCTAAAAAATCTAATAAACAATAAAACAGGAAGCGACAACTCTTAGAAAGCCGTAGCAACCACCGAATAATCCGACACGACATCATTCGCATCAAACGTAATGATCAAATCAAAGGACCTGCTACTGCTGCTCTGGCTAGCGCGCTCGCCCGCAAAGAAATCTGTCGATCCCGCCTTCTGCTCCACCGACATACGGTTGTAGCTCCATACCTCTAGATTCGATTTATTCTTAGAGACCAGGTTTGGAGAGCCAAACAGTTTAAGGATTTCATCTTGCGAAGTTTCCCCCTTGATGACCTTTGACTTTACAATTCCCATGGTCAGATTACTCTTTTGCGCATTACCTTCCGTACCATACTTGTAACTATTACAAGAAGAAAGCGATAACACGAATAAAGCTGAAAGTAGTATTTTATACATAGTTTAAAATTTTGGCAAACATATTTAATACAGATAATTAATATTTACGGCATCCCGTAAGTGTAAATGAAAACATCTCCGTATCATAGCGCAAAGGTTAGAACTAACAATGCATCCTATGTACACAGTACAAGATTTATCTGTGCACATACAATACACACATTATATGTATCTTAGCTTTCTAAGACCAATACAATTAAAATGGCCACCAATAAACACGCGATAATCCGTTACGAAGCACTAGACAGATGTTTTTCCAATAAAGGCAAAAAGTTCTTTATAGACGATCTCATAGCTTATGTTTCCGACGCACTGAAAGATTATACCGGCACCGATAGCAGCATATCCAGAAGGCAGCTATTCAAGGATATCGATTTCATGCGCAGCGAGGCAGGATTTCGAGCACCGATAGGAAGTATAAAAGAAGGCAAAAAGACCTACTACCGCTACGAGGATATGAGCTATACATTAGCCATGCAACAGATTAATCCTGTCGAAGCCGAATTATTAAAAACTACACTAGAAATGCTTGGACGATTCAAGGGATTACCTCAATTTGATTATGTTCAGGAGCTCGCCCTAAAGCTCAAGAAGAGTTTTCAATTAGAAGACCTGGAACACAGTATATACTTCGATCAGAATGAATACTTACGTAACCTTCATCTACTAGGAGAGATACTCAAACTAATCAACCAAAGGCAAGTTTTAAACATCACATACAGATCGTTCAACCAAGCAGAAGATGAATATGTGGTAATTCATCCCTATTTTCTAAAGCAGTACAACAAACGCTGGTTTCTATATGGACAATGCCAAGGTTTCGACAGCTGGACCAGCCTAGCACTCGATCGCATTCAGGATATCACTATCGAAGAAGACGCCACTTTTATCCCATGCAATGAATCACCAGAAGATTACTTCGAAGATATTATCGGCGTCAGCAAACCCATAGATGCCAAATGCGAATTTGTCAAAATCAAAGTCAACAAATCCTTGTGGCCATATATAGACTCCAAACCATTGCATCCATCTCAAACAGTTATTGATCGTGCAGAAGCCTATACAGTTATTCAATTGGAGATCATTCCAAATTACGAGTTTTATGCACAGATACTTGGATTTGGAGCGGCTATTGAAGTAATTTCGCCTCTTTTAGTAAGAGAAAAGACAGTAAGAAGGGTAAAAGATTCTTTGAAAAACTATTACTAACAAACTAGAATTATGGCTATTAGGTATTCCGAATTGTCTCATTTTTTCTCTCGTGATAAATTTACAGCAGACGAACTGTCAATTTTCATTGAAAAAACATCAACTAAACTTTCTGAAAAAGAACGTGACCTTTTATTAATTCTTGTAAAGAATCAATTATCCAAATTTGAAAAGAAAAAGAACCAAATTCCCAGCAACAAACCAATAGCTTCCACAAAAAGGGGGAAACATTCTGAATCAGGACATGATTTGTCCTTTTTAAGCGAATTTCTCTATTTATCCAAAGAACAACTCGCAGAACAATTAAAAATTTCCTTAAAACTATTAATTAATGTTCTTTCCAAACATGGTATAGATTCGAGTAGCTGCGATAGTGTTGATATGGTTTCTTTGATTAAAATAAAATCTTACATACAGGATAGATTGAGGTTCATACGACCAAAGGAAACCAACAACATTAAAAGGTCCAAACAGATTACATACGCAAAAGATGACGCCTACGGAAAGCTATTAACATATGGATTTTCTAAAGTGATTTATATTAGAATGAAATAGCCTCAATAAAAACTATGCACATCCACTGCACCGACACTTGATATATTTGAATTATTAATCGATAAAAAGTAGAGACATGAGTACAAACATTAATGTAGAACTTAACTGCGCAACCTGTGGTCAATCTAATTTTGACCACAATGAGGACAAATCCTGGGTGAAATGTAATAACTGCGATAGAGAGTATCTGGGAGGAATAAGTGAATTGGCTGAGTTCAATCAAAGCAATATCCAAGATGCAGTAAATGATTACGGTCAAAGTTTAGTAGATGAATTCGCTAAATCTCTTGAGTCAAAGTTCAAAAATAATAAATACATAAAATTTAAACGGAAATGAATATAAACTGGCAAGACCCATCCTTTCTTCTTTCAGTAATAGCTGTTCTAGGAACACTTTTTACTTATCTCATACATGACAGAAAAATAAAAGCTCAGGAGAAGCTTATTAATGACTACCAATTAGATAAAATTGAAGAAGAGAAAAATCGAAAAAGACAAGCTACTGTACGTGCCTCTCTTATCAAAGGAAACAAAGGTCATCGCATTTTGAGAGTCTATAATAAAGGGCAAGCTATTGCAAAAAATGTAAGGTTGATTATTAAGGATGAGCCAGATTATTTGTATAGCACGAATCCATTTCCTTTTCCCGTATTAAACGAGCATGAAAATATTGATCTAGATATACACTTACATATGGGTTCACCAGATAATATATCGTTTGAAATACTATGGGATGATGAATCCGCAACAGATAACAAACACAGTCAGATTGTACAACTGTAAGGAGTGTAGTAGTTCTTTTTTGACGGCCAAAAAAGAACAATAACAATTCATTATCTTTACGCCGCATATACAAAAGCAGATTAACCCAACAATAATGATTACCGGAGAAATAAAATCCCAAATAGATAAGATATGGAATGACTTCTGGACAGGAGGAATTTCCAACCCATTAACCGTCATTGAACAATTTACTTACCTGATCTTCCTAAAACAATTGGATGACAGGCAGGTTACCATTGATAAAGAGAAGCAACTCCTAGGCAGCTCCAAAAAAGCAGACATATACACCGAAGAACAGAAGCCCTTGCGATGGTCATACTTCAAGGAGTTGGACCCCGAGCGTATGATGGATATCTTCCGTAGACCACAGATAAAACTGGACAACCTAACTGCTTTCGACTTTATGCGCACATTAGGTACAGCAGGAGGGAAGTTCTCAGAATACATGAAAGGAGCGACCTTCATGATCGAAAGCCCAAACCTATTGGATGCTGTTGTACAGCAAATCGACAAATTGCCATTGAGCAATCGAGATACTAAAGGAGATCTGTACGAATACATGTTGAGCAAGATTGCCGAAGCAGGTACCAACGGGCAGTTCCGTACGCCGAGACACATTATCCGCATGATGGTCGAGCTCATGCAACCACAACAAGACGATACCATCTGTGATCCAGCGATGGGGACAGCAGGCTTCCTAGTCAATGCAGCCGAATACATCCAAGAGACACATGAAGACTGGCTGCTGGACAAATCATTCCGCGAACATTACTACGGCAATATGTTCAACGGTATGGAGATAGACCCATCCATGTTACGTATTGCTTCAATGAACCTACAACTGCACGGTATCGAAAATCCAACGCTTATCTCTGGATCCGCATTGGCAGAGCGAAATAGTGTTAATTCGCAATACTCGCTTATCTTAGCCAATCCACCATTCAAAGGTGCGCTAAATGCAAATGACGTCGAGAGCTCCTTGCTCAAGATGACCAACACCAAAAAGACCGAGATCCTATTTTTGAGTCTCATGTTGCGTATGATGAGCCTGGGTGGTCGTGCAGCAGTTATTGTTCCCGATGGTGTTTTATTTGGATCATCCACAGCACACAAAGCCATTCGCAAAGAGTTGGTAGACAACCAACAGCTACAAGCTGTTATCTCCATGCCTTCGGGTGTGTTCAAACCTTATGCCGGCGTAAGTACCGCAATTTTGATCTTCACCAAGACCAATTCTGGTGGCACCGACAAAGTATGGTACTACGACATGAAAGCCGATGGATACAGCCTAGACGACAAGCGCAATGCTATTACTGCCAATGATATTCCAGATATTATAACCCGTTTCAAGGATCTAGCAAATGAGCAAGCCCGAGCCCGTACCGATCAATCATTCTTTGTGCCAGCACAAGAAATCCGTGACAACGCCTACGACTTAAGCATCAACCGCTACAAAGAGGTAGTCTACGAAGAGATAAGCTATGAGAAGCCAGCGGTTATCCTCAAACAGATAGCGAGTATCGACCAAGAAAGACAAACATTGTTAAACGAATTAAAAGGGCTGTTGTAGTATGTGGGAGAAAGTTAAGTTATTTGATGTATGTCGACCTAAGCAGTGGAAAACTATATCGACTAAGCATTTACAGACTTCGGGATATCCAGTCTATGGAGCTAATGGTAAGATAGGCTTTTATTCGGAATATACACATGTTGATCCGACGTTGACAATTACTTGTCGGGGAGCAACATGTGGAAGTATACACATTACCGACCCTAAAAGTTATATCAATGGAAATGCAATGGCTTTAGATGATTTGAAATCTAATACTAGTATTAGATTTCTCTATTATTATCTAAAAACTAGGGGCTTTGAAGATGTTATATCTGGTTCAGCTCAACCCCAAATTACTCGTGAAGGCTTAGAGAAAATCGAGATTCCCCTTCCACCAATACTAATTCAAGAAAAAATTGCTGAGATCTTGGACAAGGCGGATGAATTACGTCGCAAAGACAAAGACCTACGAGACAAATACGACGAACTCGCCGAAGCCATCTTTATGGATATGTTTGGCGATCCCGTACGCAATGAAAAAGGCTGGGATGTGAAGACTTTAAAGGAGCTTTGTTTAAAAATTGGGAGTGGATCGACTCCCTCTGGTGGGAATGAGTCATACAAAAATGAAGGTATTTCATTAATAAGAAGCCTTAATATTCATCAAAATAAATTTAAATATAAAGATTTAGCTTTTATCGATGACAAACAAGCGGATAAACTGAAAAATGTTATAGTAGAGGCCGATGACATTCTTTTCAATATAACAGGGGCATCTGTCTGCCGCACAACAGTGGTCCCTTCAAATGTACTACCAGCAAGAGTTAATCAGCACGTCGCAATTCTTAGATTTGATAAAGAACATGTAGCTCCTTTTTTTGCAGTTAGATTATTAAGCAATGCTATTATGAATCGTCATCTATACGCTATAGCAACTCAAGGAGGGGCAACAAGAGAGGCGATTACAAAAGAACAATTACAAAAGCTAGAAATAATTGTTCCCCCAATCCATCTCCAAGAAGCCTTTGCTAAAAAAAACGAGTTAATCAACCAGCTCAAAGCACAGACCAACGCAGAGAAGTCCGAAGAACTATTCCAGTCATTATTACAAAAAGCATTCAAATACGAGTTAACGATTGATTAGCGTCTGCTGAATGATTTTCTTTCTATTTTTTTAAAGAAAAGATATGAAGTATATACATAAAGGAACTTGCCTATTCTGCAAAAGAAACGAGCCGGAAGCTACGTTTAACGAAAAGCCTCATACAATGCCCAGAAGTCTTGGTAGTAATAGCATTGGATTTGATGTATGTGATGAATGCAATCATTATTTCGGACAACCAGACAAACTTTCTAATCCACCCTTAACGATTGAGCTTTGCGTCAAAGAAATTCTTGGTTTAACAAAGTATCTTTTGCAACACCAGCAAAAGCCTCAAAACGTACGGCTTAAATCTATATATTTTGAGTTTTGGGCTTCTACAGGTAAGTTGAAAGTAAAAAGCAAATATCGATTTACATATGATTTTCAGAAAGCTCTTTTAAACCAATTTAAACGAGGTTTGTACGAAATGTTTTTGCAGGAGTACCACAAGGAAACAAAAAAAGGATTAGATGAGCGTTTTGATGAAGTTAGAAATTATGCAAGATATAATGAAGGAGATATGCCACTTTATCATCTACAGAGTTCCAAAGGTATAATCCCTATCCACGAAAACTTTGCATCACCCCAATTTACATTTACTCAAACTCAAATTAATGATATAGAGAGATTTGGTTTTTGCACATTAATTATTTTTGGTAAATGGTTTTATCTTGAGGTGACGCCGCAGGCAGCCGTCAATCGAGAGGACTATTTAAAAAATGAGTCCAAAATAATCGGTTCCGGTTTTGTTTTTAATAAGTTGGTAGAAGTAAAAAGCGTTAACGATATTGATTTTACATTAACGAAATTGTTGGGTAGATAAATAGGTGTTCGGAAAACCGTTGGAGATATAACAATTCCCTCTTCCCACCTGTCTAAATATTGTTTATCTTTAAAGACGAACCAAGTATATTGTAGATGGCGTCAAATTTTGAATTTTTAGCGGAAGAGTTTCCTCTTATTTATCAAGAAATCACACAGGCAGAACAGAACACATTCACTGCCCCACGTTATGCAGCGATGTTGTGTCGATCCACATTAGAGATCTCACTATTTTGGCTGTACGAGAATGACTCGGATTTTGAAATGCCATTCGACAAATCCATCAACAGCCTACTACATACCGATTCATTTAAAGACAATATACGGGCATCTGTTCGCGAAGAACTAAATACGGTGCGCCTACTGGGCAATATTGCATCACATGCTGGAAAAGGTAACGCGGTCAAAACAATCAAAGATACCGAAGCACTACATGCTCTAAAATGCATGTACAACTTCCTGCACTGGATCGCCAAACTGTACGCCAAGCGATTTCCTTCAGACAGTCAATTTGATGAAAACCTAATCCCCCGTGGACAGGTCGACGATATCAATGCCAAAAAGGTAAAAGAACTAAACAACTCTTACCAGGAGGCGCAGAAACTAGCAGAAGAGGCTTACCAAGAAAAGCAAAAAGCCATACTGCAGAACGAAGAGCTACGCAGACAATTAGAAGAAATACAAGCGCAGCTGGCCGACAGGAAAGAAGAACGCGAGCAGGTTATTGCCGAGTTACCAGCTCCACCGGTTTTAGTAACTGAATTGGAAACGCGACGTTTGCTAATCGATCTTTACTTGCGTGAAGCTGGCTGGGACAACCTACAAAAACCTCGTGACCTGGAGTACGAAGTGCAGGGAATGCCTTTGTCAACCAATCCGTCTGGTAGGGGCTATGTAGACTACGTTCTTTGGGATGATGATGCCAAACCACTGGCTATTGTCGAGGCCAAAAGTACGCTTCACGATTCGAATAAAGGTCAACATCAGGCATCGCTATATGCCGATTGCTTAGAGAGGAGTACGGGACAGCGTCCAATCATTTTCTACTCCAACGGCTATGAAACACATATTTGGGACGACCAATTTTATCCGCCACGCCGGATATATGGCTTCTACACCAAAAAGGAACTACAAACCCTAATCAAAAGACGGGAGACTCGTAAAGACATCCGTAAGTTTGAAGTGAATTCGGGTATTGCCGGTAGGTCCTACCAATTAGAAGCAATACAGCGCTTGTCAGAGCATTTCGTAACCTCAAAGAATGATACCTTAAGAGGGACTAACCGTCGTGCACTATTAGTTATGGCAACAGGTTCCGGCAAAACCCGTACAGCCGCTGCCATTGTTGATATGCTGACCAAGTCCAATTGGGCTAAGCGCATACTTTTTCTGGCAGACCGAAATGCCCTGGTTACACAAGCTAAAAACGCATTTAAAGAACATTTGCCAAATCTCTCTGCTATAGACTTGACTAAAGAGAAAGAAACTGGCCATACCCGATTGGTCTTTTCGACCTATCCTACGATGATGAATCTCATCAACAATCAGATGGAAGGCGAAAACCGTGATTATGGCGTTGGCCACTTCGATGCCATATTTATCGATGAGGCACACCGCTCCATCTATCAAAAATATCAATCTATCTTCGATTACTTCGATGGTTTATTGATAGGACTAACCGCTACGCCAAAAAAGGAGCTAGATAAAAACACCTATTCATTCTTCCAATTGGAAGACGATATCCCAACTTTTGCATACGAATTAGATACAGCTGTACATGACGGCTACTTGGTACCACCACGTGCGTACTCTGTTCCTATTCAAATGGTTCGGGACGGAGTCAAATACAAAGATCTAAGCGATCAAGATAAGCAAGAGCTGGAAGAGAAATTAGGATTGACTGAAGTATCAGACGAAGCACTTCAGGAATTTGAAATAGGCTCATCACAGATCAATTCCTTTCTCTTCAACGAAGGTACGGTAGATTTGTTACTGGACCACTTGATGACCAACGGACTGAAAGTCGCTTCCGGTGATAAAGTAGGGAAGACCATTATCTTCGCCCGCAACCACAGACATGCCGTCTTTATAGAAGAGCGGTTCAATAAAAACTATCCTGAATATGGAGGTAACTTCTGCCGTGTCATTGACAATTACAACGACAAAGCCCAGGACTTGCTGGAGAAATTCTGTTACGACAAAGAGGAACTCGAGCCACAGATTGCTATTTCTGTAGATATGATGGATACCGGGGTAGATGCACCGAGTGTCCTCAATCTAGTATTTTTCAAACCCGTAAAGTCATACGCCAAGTTTTGGCAGATGGTAGGGCGGGGTACACGCCTACGTCACGACTTATTTGGTCCAGGCGAAGACAAAGAATATTTCTTGATATTCGACTACTGCCGCAACCTAGAGTTCTTTCAGGAAAATCCGGACGGACACCAAGCCAATGCACAGCGCCCGTTAAGCCAGCTGTTGTTTCTCGAGCAATTGCATGTGGCCAATCTCATTCAAGAGAATACGGATGCCAATGACCAAGATTTAGCATTAGCAAAAGAATACATTGATGACCTGCATGCTAAAGTAGCAAAGCTCGATACCGCACGCTATGAAGTCAGAAAGCACCTCGCTGCAGTCCATCAATATACAGATAGAAACAAATGGGATAATCTAAACAAATCTGCCATTCTAACTATAGAAACGGAATTGTCCCATCTAATCCCCTATACGGAGGACACCGATGAGATGGCCAAACGATTTGATCTCAATAGCTATAAACTACAGATAGCGATGATCAATAGGTCACCCCGTCAGACACCCCTCGTCCAGAACTTTATGGAAATAGGGAAGAGGCTCTTGAAGAAGAGAAATGTCCCAGCAGTAGCAGCCAAAGAAGTCACTATACGCGAAATGGCATCAATAGATTTCTGGCAAGAGATTTCACTTTCCAAAGTCGAAAACCTGCGTAAGGAAATTCGTTACCTCATCCATTTGTTGAAAGAAGAAAATAATATCAAGCCAATTTACACTAAGCTTGACGATAAGCTCCTAAGGGAAGAAATCGTCCAGTATGATATCATCGAAAACTTTAAAAACCTACAAAGCTATAAAGATCGCGTAACAGCCTTTATCAAAAAGAACAAGCACCATTTGGTAATTGATAAACTTTATAAAAACCAAAAGATCAATGCTTTTGAATTGCAACAGCTTGAGCAGTACTTAATAGTCGAAGCCCTGGGGTCTAAAGAAGAATTTGTGAGAGAATTTGGCAACCAGCCGCTAGGAACCTTCATCCGATCCGTCATCGGACTAGATCAAGAGGCCATACAGAACCACTTCACTAGCTTCATTGGCGAAGCCAACCTCTCTGCTAAACAGATTAAATTCATGGACACCGTAATCCGCTACTTCGTAACCAATGGTTACCTCGAAACAGCAGATCTCATGGAGCCACCATTCACCGAACTAGACGACAGCGGAGTAATAGGCTTGTTTGAAGATAATCACGTCCATAAACTAATTGGCTTAATCCGAGAAGTAAACCAAAACGCAGATATAGGAGCATAAATCTTTACAAGAGCTTAAGTAAAAGGGTGACAAATCTTACCAGAGTAAAATTCATTCTTTAGACTTAGATGATGAAACCGATTTTGTTAAAAAAGGTATAAAGTTGCATAGAAAATTTAAAGATTTTATATATTGATTTTACGGAAATAATTGTAGTTGGTAATACATAAGAATCGAAAAAAAATTAAAAACTAAAATTGTTAAAAATATGCAGTATTTAATGACAGGTATAGAACTTCATCTTGATAAAGGTTTTGGAATTACTGCTGATGCATATTACAAAAGTGCAGAACATTTACAAGATAATCCATTTGAGCACTATAAAATAACTCAACAAGCAGAATTACCCCAAAGCTTTTTGTATAGACATTCAATTGAGTTGTACCTTAAATCACTTATTATAATATTTCATAATAAGTTAGAAATCGATTATGGAACTGTTAAGTTTAATAGTGAAGAACCTGAGATATTAACTGACGGAATTTGGCGCAAATTATATTCCTGTCATTTCATTGATAAGCTTTATGATTATTGGTTAAATAATCTATTGTTGCCGAACATAGATTTACTTAATGAAATTGCACCTAAAGGCGATTGGCAAGAAATAAGAAAAACTAGCGAACTTATTCCCTTAATATGTAAATACGATCGAGATAGCTCTTATTTTCGATATCCAATTACTAAAAATAGTTCTTTGGATCATCAAAAACATTCAATGCAGAAATTTAAAGCGGACACTCTCACTAAATTTTTTAAAGAAATTCAAGATAAAAAACAAACGTCTGCAAATGGAGGACTTACAATGTTATTAGTTGATGATGATGACAATATAGTTAATGCCTTCAAGAAAGATGAGAGTGTTTTGTCTGATGTAAGGGACGCTATAAAAGAAGTTGCGTATTATTTTCATTGCATTCATATTATGACAAGAGTAACGCTTTGTGGAGGAATGTGAAAATTATTCACTTAACTGGTTTAGAAATTAAACTGAAGTCAATTCTCTATATAAAGAAACTTCCGATGGAAATAATAAATAAGTTTTTCTTCGTTCTCAGGACGAATGATGAAAACCTTCTCACCAAGAATTAACTAATAACAAATAAATAATGGGAAATGATACCTCAGGTTTAAGCAAATTAACGGATACTGTCGAATCTATGATAAGTGGAGTTCCTTCTCCACTAAGAAAAAACTTCTTCAAGGCTTTATCTCAGCTATCAACCGCAGCAATAAATATTCCGACTACGTGGCTAGAAGGTAAATCTGCAGAAATAAAAGCTTCCTATGAAGCAAGGGTACAAATTATAAAAAGGCAAGGGGACAATATTGCTGAAAATATTGAAACTCCCAAAGAATATATTACAAAAGCTTCTGAAAAATATGCGTCGAAAGTTATTAAGGAGCAATTAAATCTCGATCAAATTGCATTAAATGCTGCAAATAATTTAATAAGTGAAGGAGAGAAGAATAAGGAAGATACAACAGAGGAAATAAGTGATGATTGGTTAAATGAGTTTGAAAATTACGGAAGGCTCAAATCCTCTGACGACATGAAACTTATTTTTGGGAAATTGCTTTCTGGAGAGATTTCAAAACCAGGGACATTTTCAATTAGAACGATTCGGCTTATTTCCCAATTGGATAACGATGCCGCTAAATTATTTCAAAGATTATGTTCGCTTTCTATTTCAATGCATCTCGGAGGAAAAATAATTAGTGATGCTCGCGTTGTTTCATTTCAAGGGTCTGCTGCATCCAATTCACTTAGTAAATATGGGCTTTCGTTCGATAACTTAAATATTTTACAAGAATACGGACTCATAATAACGGATTATAACTCTTATATGCCATATCCTCTGTGTGTTATTTATGAAAACAATAGGATAGCGGCAAGTATCGTTTTTGGTAACAAGCACTACGGTTTACTGCCAACTGACAATGACAAGTATGACAAAGAACTTAAATTAAGTGGTGTTACGTTGACAAAAGCTGCAACAGAATTACTACCTATAATTCCACTAGAAGAAGTTCCCGAATATAAAAGTGACCTTGAGACTTTTTTCGAAAATAAATTTTTAAAGCTACAACTGATAAAATAATCTCACTGATTGGAAATAAGGCATTCCTCGTCGTCCTTCAGCAAAGAATGTCGCCAATCCAAAGAGGCACTATAGGATACAGTAAAGAAAACAAAGGCATCCTATAGAGCCTCTTTGCCCTACGGGTGCTTACGCAGATTGTCATCATCCTTGCAGTTCAGTCCTCCTCCTCATAGGCGACTACTCTATCTGTCACAGCGCATCACATCTGGCTCATTACATTCCGCAAGCTACATTACATCACCATCTGTTCAGCCCAGTTCCATCCACCGTCGCCTCGAGTTTGGCTCGCCTGCAGATCGCTCGGGCTGCGGTGCCATCGGTGGCCAACGCTACTATCGTCCATTTCCCTAAGCAAAAAATCGCGCCAATCCTATAGGCACTATGACACCACACACAATCCCCAAGAACATAGAGCCTATCAGCCCTACGGGTGCTACGCAGATTGTCACGATTTTTGCCGATCGGTCATTACCTCATCGCAGCTATTCCGGTTCACATGGCGCATCATCGCGATACGCCTGCATTTCGTTACACTCCATTCGGCTACACGCTTCCGCCCCCTGATCACCTCCATAGTAGCTGGCCAAATACATACCTAGGCACCTTGTGTTGCCGAGCTTTCGGCTGTCACTATTTTTGAAAATCCCAACCCACACATAGCTTGATCTATCCCACATGTCCACACACAAAGGCAATCATACGCTTGAAATTCCCACGCTATCAAAAATACCGCCAGCCAATCTCACCAACATATGCCGGCCCCCGGTACTACGTACCTCTCGGTCCGCCACCCTCGCTCAACTCGCAGACGGCGAGCTAGCCATAGCAAGCTTTTTGCAATCCGCTGCACTCATTGCAAACACCTGCAAAACACCTAATACTGCAAGATGAACGGATTTTAAAAAACGTAATCACAGAAAAGACAAAAAAGAATGCAAAATTAAATGCAGTAGGCTAAACAGCAAGGTCAAGCCCAGGTTTTCAGAGAAATCTCCATCCGCCTACGGCACGATAGTATTTCCCTGAAAAACCTTGCTTTATTAGCCACAAGCAATTGCAGCAAAGACTTTCTTTTTTTCCTTTTTCTTTTGAAGTGAATTTCATCGAAATTAAAGACTATCTTTCACCTAATTTTTTAAATACAAATCATTAAATGATGTGCACATTTGACCTTTGTGAATTTTATAACATGCTAATAGGCGGTATAGTTATTGGAACTATAGCGACACTAATTTATGAATTATCAAAGAAATCAATTAGAAATCAACTTTTCAAAAGGCAGTTCAATTTTTTAAAAGATAAAAATAGCTCTTGGGTAGGGTACGGTTTCAAGAATTCAAATACCAATGAGATAGAAGGAGAAAACGACTCAATTGCGACCTTAACGATATTAAGCGAAAATGTCATTGAAATTTCAGTAAAACATGGTGATCGTGAATGGAACGGGCAAATTAATTTAATTACAAAAACCTACGGAAAGCTATTTTTTAAGTATGCTGACAAAGAAGAATTCGGAACTAAGGATTGCTACATTAATAGCGAAATAATAGGGAAAGAATCTATTTTACTTGTTCCAACCAACAATCCACTCTTGTCAACAGAAAATACACCGACTTATAGCTATGGAAAAGAACTCTTCCGTAAACAGTAAAAGCCCGACATAAAGCCGAGCTTTTGAGAATAAAGTCACCACAACCTTATTTTTTTCTTTTGGTCAAAGACCCTAGCAATAAAGATACGCAAAAACTAACAGTTGCACCAATCGCTGCTAACAAAATAGTTTTCAGGACATCACCCATAATCAGGGCAGGGTAAACACCCAATAGAATACCTCCGAAAGTACCATGTCCAATAGCAGCTCTATTCATCGTTCACACCCTCCGCATCTTTCTTCAACTGCTTATCATCAACAGTCACCTGGCTAATCGCCGATATCACTCCACCAGCCACCGCCAAGTAACCACCGACGGTGACAATTGCAGCAGGCAAAGCAACTGGTGCCGTCAGAATAGCTCCACCAATCGTCGCTACCACAATACCAATATTCCGCAGCACCTTAAAAAACTTCGGGGTAGGGGCCTGAGCCCGTTCAACTACATTCATGATTTTCCTTTCTCAATAATTTCCAAAGACACCGATTCCCCAGCGTCAATAGAAGCATAAACCATCTCCTTTAACTTACTAAAGGCTTTTACAGACTCCAAACCTTTCCCGACTCCAGAAAGCTGACTAACTGGAGCAATACAGCCTCGCAACTCACTCAATGCATTATTGGCCGGATGAAATAGAATCTCACTTCGCCCCACAACATCCTTCACCAAAATATGCCATTTAAACTTTTTACTGTATCGCTTAGCCAGTGAATACCTGCCTTCCGGAATGCAGGAATTATTGCGGACGTTACCTAGCCAGGGCAGCTCAATAGCATAGCTAACAAATTCACCATCAACCCAAATCTCAGCATTGGTACCTTGACCATGATAAGTCCGCAATAATCGAACTACCATTATACGCCCGTATCTACAGCAACCAGATTCAATGCGTTAAACGCACCGTTGTTCAGCGAATAGAACGAGCCATTTACCTGCTGAAGGAACTCAATGCCGAACACCAGGAACAGCGGTTTGGTCGAATCCGTAACACCGATATCATTGCTCAACGGAATTGCTGCAGACAACGTATTGCCGTAAGCAATTTCAGAAGACGAACTTTGAGCCAACTTGAACGTTTCATTCTCAAAGTCTACCTCAACACCAGCCGAAATCATTCGGAAGTGAGTTGTTCCCCCAGGAGCTACAATCTGACTCTCCGGAGTAAAGGCAGCCAGATTAACATCCAACACACCAGTCGGACGGTCGATAGTAACCGTAAACGGAGCATAGACCGTGGCCGAAAGAGCAGCATTGCCATTGAAGTCGAAGCTCTGCAACAAAATCAACTCACCATCCAGCACATTACGTTTTCCGCGATCACTCACCGCATCAGCTTTGATTACAGCCATCATACGCTTCACCAGACGAGATATCATACGCGAGTCCTGCGTCTTATTCAATACAGGTCTGATTGCCGTACATAGCGCTTTACTGGCTTTGCCAGCACGCCCAAATTCCTGAGCATTCTCACGCGTCCGTTGAAACTTCGGGTCGTTCATAATGCGGTCCCGATCCACACCACCTTTCTGACGGGCCAGATACCCATCCTTACTTTTGTAAAAGGTAATATCCCCGATAGTACCTTTCAATTTGATAATACTTGATTGTCTTGCCATTTCCTTAAAAATTTAATCCATCACCGCTGCAGCAATCGTGATATAGAACCAAATCTTGACAAAACAGCCCGTAGAACAAAACCAACCTATACCATATGGCGTTAATAGCCATAGATACACACAATCAAACCATAAAGAATCCGTAAATTGCAACAAAGAAAAGTCACCAATACAAACCACAACTTGTTACCAACTTGGTAGCATCAAAAACTAGTCAGCTGCTGTCGATAATCAGCGTATCAACAGTAGAGATAAAGAATACATAAAGTATTGGTATGAACAGAATTTGCATTTACCCAAAGGACATCGCCAGGATTACCGGCAAGAGCTACCGACAGAGCCTTCGTATATACAATGCCATCAAAAGAAAGCACGACAAAGAATCCCATCAATTGGTTACTCTAGACGAGGTATGTCAGTATCTGGGACTAGATCCCAATCAAATAAAGAAGTGTTTATAATAGTAGACTATCCGTATTTTTCACGGAGCTCCAGCTTATCAATACGAGAGTTAATAGCACCTATATTGCGCTCAAATACCTGTGCTAATATTCTAACAGAACACCCTTCGCAATACAAATCTTCTAATTTTGAGTCATCTTCTGCTGTCCAGGGCATATAAGCCTTTGGATAAATCTTACGCTGTTTATGAATATGAGACTCTTTAGGTTTTGAATTACTAATATTCGTGTTTTCTACATTTCTATCAGCACTACTTGTTCGTGTATTTGTTGTGCTACTATTGCGTACTAAATCCAAAACCCTGGAACGAGAGATAAGCTTCATACGATTAATCTTATCAATTTTTGAGATTGATTTATTTAAAGCATCTCTTAAGCCCCTAGCATTTTCAATAGGTATACGGATTCTTTTATGATCCAAACGGCCATCTGAGGGCTCACTTTCAGAAATAACTAAGTAGAAACTCTCGTCAATATTCATTACAATGTTTAACACATATTCATTCATACCAATACTCACGTGATCACTAAAAATATTTTTGTGTCCCATAAATAATCTGCTATATAGTTTATAATTAAAAACTGGTTATATCAAATCTAGTAAAATAATATCAAGAAGACTAATAAACAGCCATCTACGTATGTAAATACTAGTTTAATCCTGCCTAATTCCGCTGTTCATTTCGTATATTTGTAATAGAAAATCGAAGTAGGGAAGACGAGAAACTGATTTAGCGAGACCCTTTAGAGACCCGTAAAAATCAAAGTCTATAAAAGATACAATATCAATGCGTTAAGAGAAAGGTTCGAATCCCACTCTCTCCGCAAAAAAAACTTCATCGAAAGATGGAGTTTTTTTCGTTATAACGGGATGAAAACCCACAGGGATTCGATTCATACAAAAAAAGCCTTCACCAAAAGATGAAGGTTTTTTGTTTCGGAAAGAAACACTCCTTATTCTGCTTGATTAAAAATCAAGCAGATTCTCCTTTAGATTTGAAGACTGGTGTTCTAACAACTCTTTATAAAACAAATCAGCTTGCTTTCTAGACAGCATTTGATGCTTTACATAGTGATCCTTACGGTACATTGCCGCTCTCAAAAAGTAAGCCTGAAACTCTTCCAGATCATAACGGCCATAGAGATTAAAGTAAATACACATATCACCAAGAAACTCCACCACATAATCAGAAGTCTTCTCATCCAAACTTTGAGACCAGCCTATTACCTCACAGTAGTTAAGATGTGGTAATGTATTCGAAAACTCGATACGTTCTTCTGTAGTACCACCCAGCAATAGTTCCAAATCCCTAGTATTGATAGTAACAGTCTCCTCAAAGTCTACACTATCTTTCACCAGTTGCCCCACCAATTCATACTGTCTATCCTCATCTATAAAAAAATCAGCCGTAATCACCACCCAACCTGGCTCAAGCTGTACCGAGGGAACCCCGGACATCTTCAACACAGCTTTACAGGCCTCATTATAGTCTACATCATCTTCACGGTTAAAAGCGAAAACCCGCATTTTCGTATTATTCTCTTCCTCATGATAGTACATCTTACAGTCCTTATATTCACCTACTTCCCATAGGACATCAGACAACTGATAATAATCAGCTGGTTTATCTAACGAGCTATCCTTTTCCTTATAGCCATTAAACGAAAGATATCCTCCATTCATCATTCGGCCATCCACTTCATAGATTAGCCCTTCATGTTTATAGTCCATACTTAAAAACGAAAGATAATCCTTACCAAATCCTTCTTTATACTGCGAGCTCATTACGGGAGTACTTCCGTCCGTACTATAGAGCACAATAGAGGTATCCCCATTGGTATAGATATGATAGGCCAGGCGCTCCTTATACCTGTACTTCACGACAAACGAACTATCAGCTTCCGAGACTCCCGTCCTGTCAAATCCGACATAAGAGTCCGCATAACCAACCGTACCAATCAATAATGCAAATAGTGCAAATACTAAATTTCTAATTTTCATTGTTAAATCATTTACCACGTCAAAAGTAAAAAGCAGCCCCTGCTTTATGAAGCCGTATTTACAATTCGCCAACAAACTTTATAATCCGTTTAGCGTACACTGGAATCTTACTTTTTTACTGGCAAATATACATTCTGTTTCGTATTTTGACAGGTATATTTAATACGTTATTTCTAGCGTATATCTGACAATAACGATGCAGTACCACTTAATAAAGCAAACATGGAGAACAAGAAATTAATGGAATCAAATCTATCAGTATTTTATAAAGTTGACATCGTTGTGATAGGAGCGGGGCAAGCTGGTCTATCAGCCGCCTATTACTTAAAAAAAGCAGGACTATCCCCAGGAAAAGGCTTCGTCGTTCTCGATGATGAATTTGGAGCTGGCGGAGCTTGGCAGCACCGATGGGACACCCTTACCTTACAGAATGTAAATGGCATAAATGACCTTCCTGGCATGAGCTTCTCGGACGCTGTAAACACAGCGGAAAAAGCTCTACAAGCCAATATAGCATTACCCCAATACTACGAGAAATATGAGAAGACGTTTGAGCTACCAATAATCCGTCCTGTTAAAGTCCTTGAAGTCACCGAACGGAACGGACGTTTTTTGATAAGAACCAATGGCACTCAATTTAGCGCCCGTGGTATAATCAATGCCACCGGAACCTGGAAGACACCCTACTGTCCCAAATATCCAGGCTGGGAAAAATTCAAAGGCAGACAGCTACATACTGGTGATTATAAAAACGCAGAAGAATTTGCAGGCAAGCGTGTCATTGTTGTTGGGGGGGGTATTTCAGCGGTGCAGTTATTAGGAGAGATATCAAAAGTAGCCAAGACCACTTGGGTTACTCGTCGTCCGCCCGATTTCAGGGACTACGAATTCAACCCTGATTTAGGGCGAGAAGCAGTGGCTATGGTAGACCAGAGAGTACGCCAAGGGCTACCACCAAATTCTGTGGTCTCTGTTACCGGTCTACCAATCACACCCGCCATCGAATGGATGTTAGAAAAAGGTATTCTCGAACGCAAACCTATGTTTAAAGAATATACTGAGACTGGTGTCCGTTGGGAAGATGGTTCCGAAATCGACGCTGACATTGTTTTCTGGAACACTGGCTTCCGACACTCACTAGACCACCTAGCCCCCTTACATCTAGTCAATGAGCAGGGAGGAGTCCCCATGTCCGGGCAACTCGCCACCCAAGTAGCTAGTGAGCACCGCATACACCTTACAGGTTATGGGCCATCCGCTTCTACCATAGGTGCCAATCGTGCAGGTAGAGCTGCCGCACGCGAACTTATTGTAACCCTTGGTTTATAAACTGAATCTTCAGATCACCTAAAATCCTGCTACGGGTCCGCATACTGATTTTAAATTGGATTCACTCGCCTTACTATAGCTTTCAGCATAGATGGAACCACAAGCCCATGAAATGGCTTTACTGGAGCAAAATAAAGGCGGCCAAATACATTGTTGAACTTAACCATTGTAGAAATAGTCAACTCTTTTCTGCCTCCCTCCAAAGCAGACTCTGCAAGAAGCAGAGACACCCTAAAATCCAGATGCTTATCATCTTCACCCAATATTATCTCCGACCCATTCCGTTCAAAAATCTGAAATAAACCCATCCGTTCACCTGGCTCACATTTCATCCCCTCGACTACACTTGCCTTATCCAGATTACCTTCAGGCACTTTCAGACCAAATACCTTCATTGTATTGTTCCGGAACGCAAATAATTTTTCGATCCATTTAGGACCAGTAGTAAAGAAAAGCTTACAGATTTTGGTAATCTCAATTTCATTTTCTGGATCATCTATTAGAGCCTTGTAGGCATCAATAAATTCAAACGTTTTATCGTCTTGTAACAACGAAATTTCAGGTAGACTTGTTTTTTGCATCGTTCAATACTTTCCGGGAGTAAGGCTTCCCTTTAATACGCACAAGTTACAAAATGATTCCACTTTTCACTCTAAAAGCTTAGTTCTTTAGGCATATTATTTTAAATTTGTGAAGCCCAATGACGTTAATATACGAGTGATTTTTGTCAACCGGATGCATAGGGAAGATACAGCCTTAGCTTGAACATTTAAAGCTACTATTAAAAGAAGATTTGAAAGAGAGTACAGCACAAACACAAAGCAACTGGATAGCTTGTGAGGATTGTCACGGCCGTGGCAAGAAGAGACGTAAATTAGCTAAGAAAACGCGTCTCCATTACCAAAGACAACTTGAGCTCTTCGAAAAATCTGGTGGCCAAGTCCCCCTGCCTATACGGCCTCGAGGACATCTGTATACTTGTCCAAGCTGCGAAGGAACAGGAATAGTATCTACAGACAACCCTCCGACAGCCGACAGCAGCACATACCCCCATGTCGCGATCATTGGTGGCGGTATTGGCGGTGCTGCATTAGCGGTAGCCTGCCTTCACCGCAAGATCCCCTTCACCCTGTACGAACGTGACCTCAACTTTGACGCACGATCCCAGGGGTACGGGCTCACTTTACAGCAAGCTAGCAAAGCAATACGGGGTTTAGGTGTCATTCTAGATGACCAAGGCGTTATATCAATAAGACACCTTGTCCATACAACAAGTGGCAGAGTAGTCGGTCAGTGGGGAGGTGGTATTCCTGTACTCCGCCCCGAAGGAAGTTCAATCAAACGCTCCAATATACATATCGCTAGACAGTCTTTGCGCTTGTCCATTCTGGCGCAGCTCGAACAAAATGACAGCCTACAATGGGGACATCAATTACTTGATTTTAAGCAGAATGACACATCCGGTATCGAGATGTCTTTTTTAGTAAACGGGGAAATAAAACGTGCACACGCAGATTTAGTGGTTGGAGCAGATGGCATCCGCAGTACAGTTCGCAAGCAAGTTATCAGCGAGGATAGCAGCCCATTACGCTACCTAGACTGTATGGTCATTCTAGGCATATGTCCACTTGCGGGACTCAATCATACGGACAGCGATCTCCTAGATTCGGCTACCGTATTTCAGACCGCAAATGGCAATGACAGGCTCTATGTCATGCCTTACACCGTCGACTCCATAATGTGGCAACTTAGTTTTCCGATCTCAGAGGCAGATGCCCTTGATCTTAGTGCCAAAGGTAGAAAAGCCCTAAAAGAAGAAGCCTGTCTTCGTACCCCTTGGCATGCCCCCATTCCACAACTGATGGCAGCCACTCCGGAAGATAAAATATCCGGCTACCCCGTGTATGACCGCGAGCTTTTACATACCGAGCAATTTGACCACATCGGAGATGTAACACTACTAGGTGATGCCGCCCATCCGATGAGCCCTTTCAAGGGGCAGGGAGCTAATCAGGCCATACTAGACGCACTCTCCTTAGCACAGATAATAGCCAAAGAATGTCCTTTCTCTCCTTGGAAAACCTTAGGTTTAAGAAAGACCATCTTAAAAGAATTTGAAAAAGAAATGCTCTCACGTAGTGCTTCCAAAGTAAAAGGTTCTGCTGATGCAGCTCAATTTTTACATTCCGACATCGTTCTACAGGAAGGAAATGAACCCCGAGGTCGATGCCGCACCAAATTCTGACGAGTATACTTCTAAGACTAACCACGTACATTTAATTTGTTTACCAAACACGGTACAAATACATCTTATTTTGTGTAGATTTAGTTGTACTAATTAGCTTTACAACTAAGTACATCTATCACCTATAACGCAATATATTAACATATTATGGCTTATAACATACCTGAACACCTCAAGGGATTAGACCAAGATGAATTAGTGCAATCCAGAAAGCGCTTTGGCTACAATCAGATGGACAATATGCACAAGAGTACCGGGCTCGAAATGTTCCTAGACATCTTAAAAGAGCCGATGCTCATCCTGCTATTTGCCATATCCATCATTTATCTCATCGTAGGCGATTATGGCGAAGCATCCTTTATGCTGGTAGCCATAGTATTCGTCTCAGCCATATCATTCTATCAGGACAATCGAAGCAAAAAAGCCTTAGAAGAACTCGAAAAGCTCAATGAACCATTGAGTACAGTCATTCGCGATGGACTAGTCATACAGATCCCTACACACGAGGTCGCCGTAGGAGACCTGTGCCTCACCGAGGAAGGTAAAATCATTAATGCGGACGGCAGAATTGTACACAGCAATGATTTTTCCGTCAATGAATCCTCCCTTACAGGAGAGAGCCTCTCTGTATTTAAGAATGCGGAAAGCAAGAATAATCAAGTTTACAGTGGCACTATTACCGTATCCGGCTTAGCAGTATTTGAAGTCGAAAAAATAGGCAAGGAAACCCGCATTGGCAAGATAGGAGAATCCATCGCTAATATCAAAGTAGAAGCTTCACCATTGCAGGTACAAATAACCAGCTTCGTCAAGACCATGGCCATTGTAGGTATAATCGTGTTTGTTCTCGTCTGCGCCTTCAACTATTACCACAGCAGAGATCTATTGGCGAGTTTGCTTAATGGATTGACACTTGCGATGTCTATACTTCCCGAAGAGATTCCTGTTGCCTTTACCACATTTATGGCTTTAGGTTCCTGGAAACTAATGCAGCAGGGAATAATTATCAAACGCAGTTCCATTGTAGAGACTTTAGGTAGTACCACGGTAATCTGTTCCGACAAAACCGGTACCATTACCGAAAACACCATGCAACTGAAACACCTTTATGACTATCAGAGTGACAAGACCTACGATAGTGATGCATTTAATAATCCTATCTTACAAACACTTCTTAGCTACGCCATGTGGAGCAGTGAGCCTATTCCATTCGACCCTATGGAAAAAACCCTGCATCAGATCTATCAACAGACACAGGCCAAAGACCTTAGAAAAGCGTACACCCTCTTTCATGAATATCCACTAGAGGGCAAGCCACCAATGATGACACACCTTTTCGAAAACGAAGACAAAGAGCGGATAATAGCCGCCAAAGGTGCACCCGAAGCCATACTTCAGGTTTCCAATCTTAGTGAGAGTGAAAAGAACAAAGTTCGAAATCTAATAACCGAACTTGGAAAACAGGGATACCGTATCTTAGGTGTTGCCAAGTCATCATTTCAGGGCAATGATTTTCCAGAAAAACAACAGGAATTCAACTTCGACTTCTTGGGCTTAGTCGTGTTTTATGATCCGCCAAAAGCAGGAATAAACGCAGTTTTTCAGCAGATATACGATGCTGGCATCAAAGTAAAGGTAATCACTGGAGACAATGTCGATACCACACGTAGTATCGCCACCCAAGCTGGTATACACTATACCGACAAAGCCATCGAAGGCAAGGATATTATGCAGTATTCAATTTCGGATATTGAGCAGGCAGCCGAAGACAACATTCTATTCACCCGTATGTTTCCAGATGCTAAGCTAGCTGTCGTTAATGCTTTAAAGCGAAAAGGGGAGGTGGTCGCCATGTTAGGTGATGGTGTCAATGACGGTCCCGCATTAAAGGCTGCACATATCGGAGTAGCCATGGGCAACAAAGGCACCGAAATTGCTAAAGCAGCGGCCTCTCTGGTACTCACCAACGACGACCTAGCCAAGTTGATCACCGGTATCGCCGCAGGCCGCAGGATATATAGCAATATCAAAAAAGCCATTCAATATATTATATCCATCCATATTCCGATTATCCTGACTGTTTCCCTGCCTTTATTTCTAGGATGGGTGTTTCCTCAGATATTCACGCCTGTACACGTTATCTTTTTAGAACTAGTAATGGGACCGACCTGCTCTATCGTTTATGAAAACGAACCTATGGAAAAAAACACCATGAAAGTCCCACCACGCCGAATGAGCGACACCTTTTTAAATTGGAAGGAGCTTGCTATCAGCATTGTTCAAGGATTAGTCATCACCATTGGTGTCCTATCCGTCTATCAGATTACGGCCCAAGCAGGAGGTTCAGAGGAAAAAACCAGAGCAATGGTTTTCACCACATTGATTTTTGCTAATATCCTGCTCAGTTTAGTCAATAGATCATTCTATTACAGCATCTTCGAAACATTGAAAAACAAAAACAGACTGCTTACTGGCGTCATTATAGCTACCCTGATTATACTTTTCGCCATCCTATTCTTCAAACCCTTCTCCGTATTTTTTGCGGTCAGCAGCTTAGGTATTTCAGAATTAGGAATTGCACTAGGGATAGCTTCAGTTTCGGTTTTATGGTTCGAGGTATATAAACTTATTAAAAGAAAAAGAACATAAGAGCTTTAGCTGTTCGTACGTTTATTTTAAATTTGATACCTCAAACACATTACTATGGAATCTGCTCTTGATGTATTATTCACTCATATTGGACAAAAGATCCAGCTCCTTGAAAGTGACAAAGCTGCGCTTAGCGATTTTTTCAAATTAAGAGCATTAAAAAGACGGCAATACCTACTTCAAGAAGGAGACCTTTGTAAATACTTGTCTTTTATTATAGACGGACTTTTAAAATCCTTCACTATCGACGATAAGGGCAACGAACACATCAGCCTACTCGCTTGGGAGGGCTGGTGGATTTCGGATTTCGAAAGCTTTGTAAAGCAGACCCAGGCAAAGTTATATATTGAAGCCGTAGAACCAACAACAGTCCTCATGCTTTCCAAAGACAACTACGAACTCCTACTTGAACAGTTCCCTATTATGGAACGTTATTTTAGGATACTGTATCAAAATAGCTTAACACGAAAGGATAGCCGGCTGATCAGCTCCAACACCCATAGTGCCGAAGAGAAGTTTAAACTATTCATGGAAACCTATCCCACATTACATCAGCGTGTCCCCCAGAACCTGATTGCCTCTTATCTCGGCCTCACTGCCGAAACCGTCAGTAGACTGAAAAAGAAGCGTTTCGACCAAGACTCTTGATCTAGGTCAATACCGTTTCTTGTTCTGCATCAAGCTTAATCTATACCCGGCTATCTAACTTTGTGCAAACAATTTTAGATATGGATAGAATAGCATTAGTGATTGGTTCCACCGGAATAACCGGGAGCAACCTAACGAAAGAATTATTGAAACAGGGTTGGTCAACTTACGGTCTAGCCCGCAATCCACACCGTAATGAGGCTGGAGTTCTCCCTATTAAAGCCAATTTACTAGATATAGCAAATCTGGAATTAGCCTTACAAGAAGTCAATCCAACACATGTTTTCTTTACCACCTGGATGCGAATGGAATCCGAAGAACAGAATATTATAGTTAATTCGACGATAGTCCAAAACCTACTAAATGTAGTTTCAAAAAAAGGAACCGTACGCCATGTCAGTTTAGTTACCGGATTGAAGCACTACCTAGGCCCCTTTGAAGCTTACGCTACAAAAGACAGTCTCCCTCAAACGCCTATCCGCGAAGACCAACCGAGATTGAGCCATCCCAACTTTTACTATGCGCAAGAGGACGAGATATATAAAGCCGCTGCACGAGATAGCTTTACGTGGAGTATACATCGCCCACACACTGTAATCGGGCATGCTATAGGCAATCTCATGAATATGGGAACCACCTTAGCTGTTTATGCATCACTCTGTAAGCAAGCACAACTACCCTTTGTTTTTCCCGGTTCCGAAGCGCAATGGAATGGATTGTCGGATGTTACCGATGCCCGTATATTGGCCGAACAGCTCGTTTGGGCTGCCGAAACACCTACAGCAGCTAACAAAGCATTCAATATTGCCAATGGCGACCTATTTAGATGGAGTTGGTTATGGAAAGAGGTTGCTACTTGGTTTGACATCCCATATATTGGCTATGAAACCGAAATAAAACCGCTACAAAATGCCATGAAAGATAAGGCTCATTTATGGGAAGTGCTAGCGAAGCAGCATCAACTAGTCGAACCTGACATCAACCAACTTACCTCCGCATGGCACACCGACCTGGATTTGGGACGCCCAATTGAAGTGATGACCGATATGGCCAATAGCCGTAGACTTGGCTTTAAAGCCTATTATAATACACGGGATTCTTTCTACCAACTGTTCGAAAAGCTTAGAATAGACAAAATAATCCCATAGGCTATCATTAGATTTTAGTTCCACGAATAAGTAAGCAGCAAGCCTATAGACTTGAGAACTATACCTCTTGCTGCTTTACCTTCGAATAGTCACCTGTTATAGATTAAGGCTTCACAACCGTAACCACGAGCCAACTACGATCTATTTCTTCTATAATAGAGTTGTACTAGTCCAGTATCAAATGCTTTGCTATGGACCAGTTCCAAGAGCTGTTCCGGTCTGCCGTCTTTGAATAACCGGGTGCCATTGCCCAATAGCACAGGGATAATCGAGACCGTAAGCTCATCCACCAAATCCTCCTTCAACAGGGTATCAATCACCTCTGCACCACCATCGCAATAGATACCCTTGCCCGATTTACTCCGTAGATTCTCCAACAGACTAACCAGACTCCCGTTGTAATAAGTCGTGCGTCCCGAATTAGCTTTCGGACTCCTCGTGATTACATATACGTCCCTATCCCCATTGTCATAATAGGAGGGACCAAGCTCTTTCACTACATAATCATGTGTTTTTCTACCAACAATCAAGGTATCAATATTTGCGATAAAGTCAGCATAGCCATAATCTTCCCCGTCTTTCTCGACCAGGCTTAAAAAGCTTAAATCATCGTTGGGTTTGGCGATGTAACCATCGACACTAGATGCAATATAAAGGGATAATTTTCTCATGGTCTGATGACATATAGGATTTACTACAAAAGTACTAAACTTACGAAAGATGTAGTGGGGGAACAACAAAAGCCTAACATTCGTTGGGCTTTTGCTTGTGGAGCTGGAGAGATTTTTTGCGTCCCAACTCCCCGCACATAACCCGCAAAGAGGATTAGTTCGAACTCTCTATTCGAGTCCTCATCTCTCCTAAAGCAACAAAACCGCTTTCAGACGAACTGAACGCGGTTTTGCTTGTGGAGCTGGAGAGATTCGAACTCTCGTCCAAACATAGTATGATTTACGCTTTCTACATGCTTAGCTTCTCTTTAATTGTCGGGAGAGGGAAGGTGAGTCGCTTACCTGTACCGTTCTCCGTATTTACTGTTTCTCACCGATGCTTAGTAAAATCACATCGGCCAGTTCTATAGTTCGATGCCCCTAATGTTAGACCGAAGAACATGATCTAACGGGACAAATAGCTATGTTAAGTCTAACTTAAGCAGC
This sequence comes from Sphingobacterium tabacisoli, assembly GCF_017908035.1. Lineage (GTDB taxonomy): Bacteria > Bacteroidota > Bacteroidia > Sphingobacteriales > Sphingobacteriaceae > Sphingobacterium > Sphingobacterium tabacisoli. The sequence goes on from NZ_JAEQMU010000001.1 coordinate 936,079, forward strand.
TAAGGCGTAGTTTTCTTCGCCAGTTATAAGTGTGAAAGTTCAGATTAAAGTGCTAGACTAACAATGCACTGCATGCTTACATAACCATCGCTATCCTGTCAATTCCGGTCAGCCCCATAGTTATGTACTGCAAATTTACATATAATTATCCGAATCTACGGTAGCATATCCAGCAAATAATTACCTACTACAAACAATTTTCGTTATATTGTGTTATAATATTCGTTAGTTAGTCATTAAAAGCAATAGAAATATGCCACAAAATAGTCAAAAAGACGCTGCTACTACGGAGAGCAAGCAAGAGACTTCGAAAGAACCAGTTAAAACAGGAACTACGGCGAAACCTACTACGCCAACTAAAACTGTAGCAAAAACTGTAGCTACTAAGAGTCCTGCACCAAAAGTTCCAACAGCTACTAAGAACACATCAGATGCAACAATACCTGCTGCTTCAACGAAAGCACCGGCAGCTAAATCTGCACCTGTGAAAGCGGCAACGACTAAGCCTGCTGCTGCCACAAAAGCACCAGTGGCCAAGAGCACAACTAGCGCAGCTAAACCCGCACCTGCGAAAACGACAACGACTAAGCCAGCCACTGCTGCCGCAAAAGCGCCAGCAGCCAAGGGTACAACTAGCACTGCAGCTAAAGCTCCTGCGAAAACGGCTACAACTAAGCCCGTTGTCGCTGCCACAAAAGCACCAGCAGCCAAGAGCACAACTAGTGCAACTAAATCCGCTCCTACAAAAGCGGCTACGGCTACCGCAAAAGCGCCAGCAGCCAAGGGTACAACTAGCGTGGCTAAATCCGCTCCTACAAAAGTGGCTACTGCTAAGCCAGCCATTGTAGCTGCAAAAGCACCTGTAGCCAAGAGTACAACTAGTGCAGCTAAACCAACTCCTGTAGTAAAAGCGGGTACGAATACTACAAAACCAGCAAAAGCAAGTTCCCCTGTCAAGAAAAAGACACCAACGGTCGCAAGTAATAGCGCGTCTATAGAAGCGGTGCCAGCAGCTGTGGTAAAGAAAGAAGAAAAAGTGAATAAGAATAAAAAAGATATGAAAAAGAAGGATGCTAAAGTAGAGGTCGAGAAAAAAGACAAGAAAAAAGTAGCTGAAAAATCAAAAGACAACAAGTCTTCTTCAAAAGCAGCTAAAAAAGAAAAAAAGTCAGAGGCAAAAAGCAAAGCTAAAAAATCAGCAAAAAAAGACGCCAACAAGAAAGATAAAAAGAAGCAAGAAGCCTTGACCAAATTAAAAGCAGTCATTAAAGACTTTTACAAAAAAGTTATGACTGACCAAAAGAAAAAGCCAAAGAAGAAAAAGTAAGGATATAAAAAAAGAGCGGAAAACCGCTCTTTTTTTATATCCTTATATCATCCACTTGAAGATACTCGCTCCCCAGGAGAATCCTGCACCAAATGCAGTCAGCATAACCAAATCTCCGGTTTTAATCTGTTTAAGATTCTGCCATATACACAATGGGATAGTAGCGGCTATGGTATTACCTAAATATTCGATATTGCTTAAAGCCCTTCCTTCCGGAATATCCAATGCACGACCTACAGCATCAATAATACGTTGATTAGCTTGATGTGGCACAAGCCAGTTTATATCATTTATTGTCAACCCATTACGATCCATCACTTGAAAACAAGCATCACTCATAGACTGCACTGCATGTTTAAATACCGTCTTACCATCTTGCTTCAAAAAACGTTTATCAGTTACCGCGTCTTCTGCATCCATTGGATAGAGCGAACCTCCGCCTTCTATATTCAAGAATGAGCGTCCCGAGCCATTACTCCGTAGATATGCATCCATGATACCGCCTTCTGTGGATGGCTCCAACCACACTACTCCAGCTCCATCACCAAAAAGAATATTAGTAGAGCGATCGTGGATATCTACATAAGTACTGATATTATCAGCCCCCACAACCAGCACATTTTTATAACGTCTCGTTTCAATCAACGAAGCCCCTAAATCCAACGCATATAAGAAACCGGAACACGCAGCATTCATATCAAAAGCCCAAACATTATCTAGCCCCAACTTATCTGCTATAATATTAGCCGTAGCGGGCATTGGCATATCTGGTGTCGATGTTGCCACCAACAATGCATCTATATCATAAAGATTCTTGTTGTACTTAGTAGCCAAATCCTCAATAGCCTTCACCGCCATATCCGATGTCGCTAAATCTTCCTCCAGAATCCTTCTCTCTTTGATTCCAGTACGCTTAATAATCCATTCGTCCGAAGTATCGCAGATCTTTTCTAAATCAGAATTAGAACGGGTATTCTCTGGGATATAACCACCAATACCAGTTATCGCTGCATAAAGTCTATTCGGTACACCTACACTCATAAAAATCAGTAATCACATTAAATGCTTTTCAGCAGTCAAAACAAATCATTTTGTTATATCACTTAATGGGTTTATACATTCAATGCTCATTAAGAGGCGTAAAAATAGACTTTTATTCCACACTAGAAGAAAATAACAGATCATTTTGACAATTAGTTTACCGAAAAACAATCTATTTAGAATCATTCTACAGATGTAATTTACTATTATATCGAGCGGTTTACAGCTTCCCAAATTTTATTTTAAACAAGCTCCTTTATCAAGAATATTAAATCGCGCATGCGATTACGTAATAGTACTTGTAAAAGCGTCATAAATCGTTTATTTTTGGTTTCCATTTCGGGATGTAGCGTAGCCCGGTATCGCGCCAGCATGGGGTGCTGGAGGTCGTCGGTTCAAATCCGGCCATCCCGACCAATAATAGGAAGCTTTCTGTTTTCGACAGAAGGCTTTTTTTGTGAAAGTGTATGTATTATTGATTTCATCTCTATTGGTGATTCGCCAGCTGATGGATCCATGAAAGTTTTGTTTGACAGACCGCCCCCTGGTTTACATATCTCGCATTTATAATTCTTTAATACGGATTGTAAATGTTCAAAGCATGTTTATCATTTCTTATTTATCTTGGTCCAATGAAACGATTGTTCCTATTCATTAATAGACTATGTATTGGGCCAGCAATCCAAGCATGGATATGTTTTTCTTATTGTATCCTATTATCCTGGCGCTGTACTGTGTTACGGCATATTAATCGGTCTCGCAACCTTCATATTCCAAAAAAAATGAAAATATCTTTCTTAACCTTCCTGAGTGTCATAGTTTTCACTTCCTGCACAGGTAGAACTGGCGCACAATCGGCCATTAACGTCTCAACAGGCGCAGATGAATCAGTAGCTATAACCAAAAGTGCTAAATCTTTCTACGACTGGTGCTTCAATAACGAATTCCCTTATTACGAAGTCGTCCGGGGCAAAAACGAAAAATGCAAGCTAGACACCGCTTCTTACTTTAGCAAGCTAAGAGCATTAGGTACTATTTCCGAGCAATTTATAGCACAGGAAAAGAGACGGGTAAAAGACTGTGCCGATTTTATGTCCTCCGTAGACTATACCGCATACGAGGCTGCCGACGCTTATGAATATGATACCCATTGTTCGGATTTATACTATATGTACTGGATTAAAAGCCAAGAAATACCGAACAGCTTTGCAATCAAAAGTGTAAAACAGAATGGACCACGAGACGCCACTGCAGATGTTTATGTAAACTATGGTGGCACGGATGAATACCTCACCACCATCAGCTTACAGAAGGAGCAGCGTATCTGGAAGATAACCCAGATCAAGACTATAGATAAAGACCTAGCGTCATTGGTAGAGGCAAGGGTCTTAATAGAAGACTTTATTCCACAAGGGTGGAAGACCATCCTACACGAGAGTGGAGACCTGAATAAGGACGGTATAGACGATCATGTAATTGTTATTGAAGACACGAAAAACGAGAACATCAAGACAAACGATGGCTTGGGACAAGATACCCTTAATGTCAACCCACGCATGATTATGGTGTTTTTCAAGGAAAAAGACAATGGATACACCTTGGTAGCCCAGAATGCTATTGGGTTTATACCTCCCGAAAATGACGAAGAATCCACCTGCCTGGCCGATCCCTTAATGACAGAAGGAGGGATAGGCATTCAAAAAGGAATTCTCACCATCAGTTTTCAGTACTGGCTCAGCTGTGGTTCTTGGTATGTCAACAATGCAGATTATAAATTCCGCTACCAAGACCGAGAAATGGAACTTATAGGCTTTGATCATTCCGAATTCCACCGCGCTTCTGGCGAACAGAGCAGTACCAGCATCAATCTTTCGACAAAACAGATGGAGCATACCACTGGATACAATATGTTTGAAGACAGCATCTCCAAACCCAAAACAACCAAGAGCAAATGGAAAGGAGGGAAGAGATACACCCTAGACCAGTGTAGCCCTGACACCTATTCCGAGCTGCTCGACATCAAGTAAAACACGCTCCGAAAGCCTCGAAATAACTGAAGGATAGCTACTAATTGCATAAAAACAATTCTACTACCCTTCATTATCATTTTTAATATACCACCCGACTCTTCACCTTATAACTCGTCAATGTATGTTGTAAATCTGCAATGTAGAGTTCAAATTCATCTTTGGTATCTGCTTTCAGGCGCATCTGACTCGCAAACATATATTTTCGTGAGTAATCTCCATTTTTAAGAGCCACCTGAAATCGTCCGCTATATCCAGGTTGACGTACTGCGGTTTCTACAAAAAAGACAACTTCATCTATATCAGACAGCGCGTACCGCTTGGGCCACAAGCTGTTTATTTGCAACTGCTTATATGTCATTGTAAATGGTTGTGGATTAACTCCCGTCTTGCGTAAGAGCCACAGTACACCTCTCACTCCCAATGTTAAGCTCAGTATTACCCAGATAAACCAGTAGTTATTTTCCCGATGCACGGTCTTTACCTCAAGCACTTCTTTACCCTTAACAGGGGTCATTTTATCATTCCTGATCAGCTCCCGTATTGCATCAGTACGGATATCTTTATCGAGCAACTTGTCAACTGTATTCTGGTCTGCAACACGGTATATGGCCCTCCGAACACCTTGATTATTACCAAGCTGATCAAAGTAGAAATAATCTGCGCCATTTTTCCATACTGCACCAAAATTATAGCTCACAGGGCCAACTCTCTGCCATGCTGCTGGGTCAACAGGTTCATCCAATTGATAAATATGGGTGGACTGGGATTTAAGCCCAGGATCGCGCCGTCCCCCCCAATGTTCGCTCGTTTCTAAATAAAGTAGTCTTTTGTTATTCGAAAAAATCAGCGGTTCGATCTCTTTAAAGTCCGCCCCATTGAAAGGATTTTCATCTAAACGCATCACCTTCTTTTGAACGGTATCATAATAGAAAATACCAGATTTACTCAAAAAGAAGCTATGAAAAATGTGCCCACCATGTAGTGACAGTTCTTTATATGGAGCATAGCTTTTATCAAAAGGTATCTCATTTACATACACCATATCTTTCTTAGGATCAATCAGGTAGTTTTCTTGATTTTGAGCATCAAAAGCAAGTGCATGTAATTCCTTATTTGCCTGTAGGGGAAGGAGGTCATTCTTATAGTATACGTGCTTATCATCCGCAAGATAAACGAAGCTATGACGAATGTCACCATCATTGTATAATAGCGGTAACTGTCGTAAGGAGAAGGGACTCGCTTTTGGCAAAAGCTCACCTTGATAATAAACTAATTTTCCATTCGTGGCGACACGCGCTTCTAACAACGGAGTGTACACGCTATTACCTTCTTGGAGAAATTGAAGGGGATAAATATCCCTTTGTGGTTTATCCGCTAATCCTGCACCGTATAGTATTTTTTCCAGGACAAAAGCAACACCTGATAGATCATTATTAGAAACACTCATTGGGGCACAATAGCAGGTTGCTTTACCATCCGTAAAATAGCCTTCCCCCAGTGCTTTGGCTGTAGCTGGATCAAATCCTTCCACAATTCTATTACCGCAATAGGCATTATTCTTGTCTACTGCAAACTGCCGGTTGGAAATATGCTCATCTATCTCCCGAAAACTAGCAACATCCGCTTCCTTGATTAGGTAATAGCCACTACTAGGGACCACGGCATAAATCTGATTATTATAATTAGTAAAGACACCATTAATCTCCTTACCATCACGATATAGATTACTTAGATTGGGCTCACCTCCAAACTCACCGATCAAGAGTAATATCGTTACAGCGAATAACGCTATAAAAAATAGAATACCTGTTACCTTTATCACTTTAATATTACCCTCTTTCATCTATTTATACCTCTTTTTTAGATTAGTCTTTAATTTTTAAAAATGATTCCTTTCACCTAATGCCCACACAATTGTTCTCCAAGTTATCCTCAGGAAATAACATGCGTTCGGAACTAGATTTCACCACGAATCAACGTAAAAGTAGGGCAAAAAACTCCAGTCTCCTAGCTGTGCTTTACGATTCGCCCGCCTTAGTTTATGATTTGTCGCGGATTGTAAAGCTATCCTACGAATTGTAAACATATAAAATAATTCGAACCTTCTTTTAGCATCTTTGCTCCAATATGTTAAGAAAAAAACACCTTACAACAACAGCTACAGAAGAAATGGGGGTAGGACCAAACTCAACACAGATCCAGTTCCGAGCCCTCAATCAACCCAACTATAGACTAGCAATTGTAATGATTATTCTTGCTACTATCGTTCCGGCTGTAATTTTTATGGCTATCGTGATACACTATAATATTACTAATTTGAGCAGGGGAGAGGTTGTCTCTTGTTTGGCAGTAGGGGGTATTATCTCCTTCCTCATCGTAGCCTTTATCTTTTCCAAATTCTTGGCCGAACAGTTCACTATGACCTTTCATACCGACTACATCGAAGTACAGTCATCCAAAACAAACGACACATTTGATTTTGCCCATCTCGAAAGCTTCCAGATCTGGAACAACTCAGACTACTCCAAGCTGATCATCCGCCATGGCCATCAACTCGTAAAATACCATGTTGGCTTTGCCAATCTCATCAAGACAATCCCTATTTTAGCGGCAGAAGATACACTTGACATTGTCTTTAGCCCACAGCTTGGCTTTACCAAACATATTGTAAATCGAAAAGGCATTAATATAATTACCTATAGCGCCTAACAAGTCCTCTTTCAATTCCAGTCATCCTCCCGTCTGCTAAATCCAATGTGGACACAAAATATTTTCCAGCGGATTGTAATCGCTTGATAAATCATGTTTCAAAATATCGTTTATTTGAAGAATATTTAGCACCAAAAACATGAATATAAAGCTATTTTACACCTTAGCAGCGCTTTCATTGACCGTCGCATGCCAACAATCCGCATCCCATTCGTCCACAGTTCAGGACAGCATTCATACCGATACCGGTAGTACCAAAGCCAGCCTACTACCAACCGACACCTTATCAAAGGTTGAGGTAAAAATAGATTGCATAGACAAAGGTGGTGACATGGAAAATGGCTTTCTAAACGAGTGCATTTTTCATAAGGCCAGCCTAGAGAAAACCTACAGCCTCTACCGGATGCGTAATACTGACAACGATGACGGCAAATATCTAGAGCCGACACTCCCTAAATCAGACGCGACCAAGACCTTTGAACAGTCTGCTATAACCGTAAAATATACCTATAATGATGTTAAATCATTGACCATCGATTTGCTATTTCCAGGAGGGGAGACCACTATTACCCTTGCCAAAGACAGCATAGGAACCAAAATAAGCACCCTGCATTCGCCAGACTAAACCTATGCTCGAACGGATTGTAAACTGGAAAAAGCGGATTGTAAAAGCGATGTTGCATTCCCATTCTTATTGCATTACTTTGAAAGACAAATCGAACTATTAATGGGAAAATCTACAATCTCTAAAAAGAAAAAAACAATGTTTATCCTCCTGGCAGTATCCAGTATACTCCTTGTATTTGTAGTTGTTGCAAATGCTATCTACATCAAGCAAAATGAAACACTCTTATACAAAATCCAGCAACACCTTACCTACAGCAAGGAGGACTGGGAAAACTATGAAGCCAATCAGAAGATCTTAACGGCCAATCCACCGAGTGAGTCTGTTATGACCGAAGTAATGGCCGCGCCAGACAAATACGACCTGTATCCTGTAGACCTTGATAGAGTTCCGGAAGAATTCAGAGCTGCTGAGACTGAAAAGATAAGAAAAGCGAACTTTGAAAGTCTTAGTAAAGCCAAGAACCAACCGGATAACGAAGATGCACAGGCAGCCTTAATACGATTTGTCGGCGATAGATTAACCGAGGCTATTATTCATCAGAAACTCAATATCAAGGTAGGAACCTGTTACGATAACCCAGAAAAGCAAGATAACTTTCAATGTGTAAGCTGCATGGTTCTACTTTATAATCGAGACAAAAAGCAATGGGTAGAAGCCCCCAATGGTGACAATTTCATGCAGAATGCCTATGATTTTTATCAAGGATCTAAAGACGCCATATGGGAAGCCCATGATCTGAGCATGCGTATTCCTTTTGACAAACCCTTATTTAAAAAATACAGTTTGACAGGCATTTAGCCCTTGTCTACACTTTAATTACAGCGACCTAATATGTTTAGATTTTTAAAAGAACTATTTAACACAGAGAAGACAGAAGTAGAACAGGAAGAACCTACAAGCATCAGGAGCAATGATCCAGACAATGTACTTTCCGATATCGTATGGGCTTTTAACCGTAAACCTTATGACTCACAAATCGACTTTGACAGTGAGATATCGCGCTATCAAAAAGACATCCTTAAGTCGAAGGCTTATTGGAACGGTGACGATCTCGTTATTGATGCACCTGAAATAGAAATTGCTTATGAAGCCTGGATTACAGGTTTAGATGATCTCAAATCTAATGAAGAACTGCTCGACGATGAAGGAGATGTGTTTGACGAAGACAATGAAGAAGACGGTTTTTTCCAGGTAGAAATTTCCGCAAAACTACAAGCGGCCAATGGCAGCAGCTTCTCCGCATTGGACATCATGTACCAGATGGAACATCAAGTGAGCAACAAAGAGTTAGGAGATCACATTTTCTTTGAAGGATTCCGTCGCGCACAGGACTATAACGGGCCTATTCCATTATACCATATGATATGCGGAAGCTAGTCTTCCCATATTTTTAGAACTACTAAACTTTAGACACCATGTTTGTTATTTTCGGCACAAAAACAGTAGGCAAAACAGTCAAAACTGGCTCTTTTTATTGCCCACAATGCGACTGCGATCGCCCTTATCAATTACAAAACCGTAGGCGGTATTTTTCGCTTTTCTTTATCCCTGTACTTCCACTTGAAAAGCAACCCGATACACTGTCTTGCAATTTCTGCAAATCCGCTTATGTACCACGGTCTATTTTATCGCCCTCCGAGTATGTTCCCACCTCCTTAAATGGAGATTTAGAACAACAACAATTGGCATCTTTCGGCAAACGTATAGGCAGTTACTTCATAGACCTTATTTTTTTGGTATTGCTCAACTTCCCATTGGCCATACTTGCTGGAAAGATGAGCACCTATTTACCGAGTAATTACATCTTGGTATTTACCCCCGTATGGATGCTCTACTTTTTCCTGATGGAATGGTTGCTCAAAGGCACACTCGGAAAGAAAATCGTTGGAATCAAAATTATAAGCGACACCAAAAACAAATCGGTCTCCGTATTCCAATACTTTATCCGAAGCCTCATAAAAATGGTCCCTGTCATCAATATCGTCCTATTCTTTAACGACAAACGCAAAGGGTGCCACGATTTTGCCGCTCAGACCATCGTGGTAGAATCATAGTTCATAACAACACAATGCCCTTTTTATTAGGGCATTTTTATTCAAAATCAAAACTCAATCCCTGCTCTGTCAGTACGTCATAGACCACCTCACCATCCCTTATTATATAAAATATATCAGGCACCCCTTTAGCGTATCGGATATAGGATACCATATCCACACGATGTCCTTCCAAACCAGCCTTACCTTGTGTATACGCTTTACCTAGCACATCGGTTTCTCGGTATACGTATATGGAGTATAACGCATACTCGCTGGTAGGCACCTGTGCTGCATGATGTTCTATCTGTTCCTTGAACTGTCGGTATCCTGCTTTATCAAAGACCAAATCACCTTTCATATAAAAATAGTCTATCCGGTTGGACAGACTGTCTGAGCCAAAGGTATAGGAAATTGGAGATAGCGGTTCCAAACGGATTACAGTTTGCTGTTTACAACCAAACAGGAGAGTCAAAAGAAACAAAATAGGTGTTAATTTCATAAAAAGGTAGGATAAATCCTGATACTGACGTATTATTTCTGTTATAAATGTAATGAAGAAGGACTAACAACGTGCGAAATAATTTACAATTCGCTGTTAATAAATTACAATCCGTACTATTTCACTTAAAAAACTTCTTTTTTCAAAAATCGGCATGATTATTAGTTAGTAGAACAATATATATTAATTGTAAATTCGCCCCCTGAAAATAACCAGCTAATGATAAGAACAGCTATAATTGAAGATGAGCCTGCCGTGCGGGAGGAAATTATCTACTTGTTGCGCGACGAAAAAGACATTGAAATAATAGGCTGGGCAGACAGTGTTTCTACTGCCGCCGAGTTGATTGAGCAGGCCCAGCCTGATCTATTATTAATGGACATCCAACTCGGTGATGGCACCGCCTTTGATGTTTTGAAAAAGCTAAGCCCGGTTCCCGAAAATATCGTATTTATCACCGCCTATAACCAGTTTGCCATTAAAGCCATAAAGTACGGCGCACTTGATTATCTCCTAAAACCTGTAGACCAGGAAGAGTTGACAGAGACATTGAATCGCTACCGTAGTAAAAGAGACAAAAATCCACAGTGGGCACAACAGCTCAACCTCGCTCAGGAGTCATTAACCACGGCCAATGCTTTGCCTGAACATATTACACTTAGCTCACTCAATAACGTTCGTGTTGTAGCCGTAGCAGATATATTATATTGTAAAGGAGATGGGCCTTATACCTTCTTCTTCCTTAACAATGGAAAGAAAGAACTCGTTTCCAAACCGCTCAAATACTATGAAGACCTATTACCGGCACCTTATTTTCTACGTAGCCATCAGTCCTACCTAGTCAATAAAAACTATGTATCAGGCATCAATCGGTCCGAGTTTCTCGTTCTCAAAAACCAAGAAGAAATTCCTGTATCTTCAAGAAGAAGAAATTATATAATTAACCTATTATCGGCTAATAAATGAGATACTCATTACGCTACCTTTTAGTTCTATTTCTATTTGTACAAGCCTGTCAAAATAAGCCAAACGAAGAAGTTGCTAAAAATACCTTAGCCACACAAATCAAGGAGCTAAATGATATACAACCCAATAGAGACAATATTGATTCTCTAATGGCGCTATGGCATGCGCTGGACGCCCAGGCAATCAAAGGAAAAGACACAGTCCAATCCACAGACATCAAATACAATTTAGCACGTCTGTATGCGATAAAGAAAAGTGATTCTGCGCAGTACTATGTTGAACAAGCATTAGAACTTATAGAGCCTACCCATGGAAATTTAAGACAAAAAGCGCTTATATATAATGGGATGGGCAATATTTGGGCAGAAAAGGCAAAAGAACACCAAGCCGGCTACTACTATAACAAAGCAGCAAGTATTGTGTTAAGCGATACCGCAGTCCCCTTATCCTTAGATGCAAAAGGGATTATGTTACTTTCTGCGGCGCAGAGTAATAGAAATCTATTCCAGTATGATCTAGCACGCAAGATGCACGAAGCGGCCATGCCCATTACAGATAGTCTGCCTGCTGGACACCTTTACAAGCAACGTGTATTGGTGCAATCTATACAGCTCATGGCATTAGATAATACGCCTGCCGATACCATGAAGATCTACTTGGATAAGCTCGACAAACTGCATCATGAAAACCCAATGTCTTATGACATCAGTTTCTATTACGAGTGCAAAGCCAAATATTTTGATAGAATAAAACAGTTCGATTCACTCTATTACTATCAGGCTAAGAAAAATAAAATTGACGAGCAACGTTTTGAATTTTCGGCTATCAATAGTACATCGGTCAATACCATGTTTATCAGTTATGTGAATATGGCCGCCACTGCGGTATCACTCAAACAACCTGCCCAAGCATGGGAGGCCTTTAAAAAGGCTGGACAGATTATGAAAGAGTATGAAGATCTGATTGACACGAACAACCTTATCTTGTACCAACGCAATCTGGCATCACTATACCAGCTTCAAGGCAATAATGAACTGGCCTTCACATTAATGAATGGCGTATATAAACTTCAACGTGACTTCTATCAGTCCAAAAACAATCAAGCAATTGCCGAAATGAATGCCTTGTACCAGATACAGGCGAAAGAAAGATCCATTAAGGAATTGAATGATGATATTGCGATCAATAAGCTACAATTGCAGAAGAACAAGCTCTTATTGACCATTACCATATTGACCGTAGTATTGTTGATCGGCGGTATTTTCTTCCTGTATTATTTCTTTCAACAACGAAAGGTTAGACAGGAAAAAGAAAAAATACTACTACAACAACAGTTACTACGTACGCAAATGGAGCCTCATTTTATCTTCAACACACTCGCTGCTGTTCAGAGTTTTGTTCGATTAGACCGTAAGGAGATTGCAATAAAGTATCTTAATCGTTTCAGTAGATTGTTACGTAGCAGTTTGGAGTTGAGCCGTGAAAAGGAAGTCCCACTGGACGAAGAGATAGAGGCCCTAGAAAACTATATGAGCTTACAGCAGATGCGTTTTGAAGATGCCTTTGCTTACGAGCTTAATATTCCGGATGAACAAGATCTTGGCGCGATAATGATCCCTCCAATGCTTATCCAACCTTATGTGGAGAATGCCGTCTTACATGGTGTGGACTTTAACGACCGCACAGGACGAATCATTGTTGATATGAAGCTACATGAAGACATTCTTGAGGTGACTATAACAGATACAGGCAAGCAACAGGAGCAGAAAGTGAATACACACCGCTCCCTTTCGGGAGCAATAAGCCAGGAACGTATCATGCTATTGGGTAATAAAGCCAAAATAACAAGTGGCCCCGCCGAAGGAGGCCGAGGTACTAAAATCGTACTGCTTATCCCTGTTGTCTACGCATAATGCCTCTGATACCATAGATAATATAGGGGACAGGCTTATTCCATTTCGTTAAGAAGGTTCTTATTTTTCACAATAAGATACCGTTGTTTTTCCAATGGTAGAAAACCATACTCATAAACGAAATAGTAAGTCTGTCCCTTTGATGTTAGTAAATCATGGGTATGGTATTCCTTGTCAAACCCCAAAGTCAACAACCGATCTTCATTTACCTGCACCATTCTTTCATTTCTGAGGAGATCCGCTAGTATTTTTCTGTTTTTATAAAGCTGATTATTAATTTTTCGAACAATATTGCCCTCATCCGTCTTCCGACGGTTATTATAGCTACTACGACAAGCATCATTACAAAAACGTTTATCAGAACGCCCTTTAACAGGGGCTAAGCACTCCAAACACTCTTTCTCTTTCATAATTTAACTTTCATTTATCCGTTTATATCCGATTATAAACGGATATAAACGGATATAAACGATTAACATCCGACTATTCGTTGAGTTGGTTATAATTTTGGTTAACCCTTTGGCAATCAATACAGATATTGCCGCAGGCGAAATTACTTATATTTTTTGATAATTTAAATTTTACCGAAATGAATGCTTTAATGAATCAAGTCCAGCTTATTGGACGCTTAGGTGCTGATGCGGAAATCAAAACTACAAGTCAAGGAGCTAGAGTCTCTAATTTCAGGATTGCAACCAATGAAAGACTGAAAATGAACAACGGACAATGGAGAGAACTTACACAATGGCACAGCTGTGTGGTATGGGGAGATCTCACCAAAATCGTTGAACGATTTGGTCACAAAGGAAACTTATTTATGATATCCGGTGCATTGCAATATCATGAATACACCGATGTCCATGGTATCAAAAGAAATGTTGCCGAAATCAAAGTCAGTCAGATCCTAGTTCTGGATAGCTCCAGATCAGGTATTCCAAGCGATGTGGAAGAACAAGAAGAAATCGCTTAAAACAATATGCTAATCCCTATCTAGCAAAACAAAAAAGCCGGAATTTCTCGTGAGAGGATCCGGCTTTCATAAAAACTAAATGTATCAATTAAAAATCGAGTCCAGCCACTTCCGCTATCTTTTTAGGGATATCCGTATTGTCTAGCTTTTGATGGAATGTTTCGGCACCTTGACCAATAGCATATACTGGCACATACGCTGCGGAGTGATTTTTCGAAGACCAAGCTATGCTTCCCAACTTATTCAGCAACTCAATGCTGAGTGTTGCAATCTTGTCATCACTAGCGTACAAACTTTTTTCTGTTTCATTATGATGATCTATAAAACTTTTTTTATAAGCCTCATAGATAGGAGCCTCCGCTTTATCAGAGACCTTCAATACCGACCACAATCCCAGGTTATCACCCAATAGCTTTTTCACTTCATCCCAACTCGCATTTGGATTACTTTTTCTCAGTTCACCTATTTTGGCTGACAGCGCACCTTGCGATACCTTTTGATGTGCCAATACTTTCGTATTCAATGTAGAGCTTCCATTACCGATCCCCAAACCTCCAGTTTCATGGTCAGCTGTGACGACGATAAGCGTCTCTTTCGGATATTTTCGGTAGAATTCATAAGCAAGTTTTACCGACTCATTAAAATCCAGCACTTCTTGTATAGTCGTAGCTGCATCATTCGCATGCGCAGACCAATCGATTTTACCACCTTCAACCATCAAAAAGAATCCTTTATTATTATTCGTGCTCAATGAGGTGATAGCCGCTTGCGTGATGTCTGCCAATTTAAAATCACCTGCTTCTTGGTCAATGGAGAACTTAAGCGCATCTGCATCCGTACCATCAATATTCATCAATATCATACGTTGTTCTTTATTTTTCTCCTTATCAAATGCAACTTTACCCTTCAGGATTTTATATCCCGCTTTTTCCAATTGAGGAACCAATGCAGGCATTTCTTTCTTATCAAACGAGGTGTTCGGCTTCAAGAACCCAGAACCTGCAAAGAAATCAAAGTTAGACTTGATAATATCCTTTCCGATCTCGTAATACATATCTCTATGCGCTTGGTTAGCGTAGAATGAAGCTGGAGTAGCATGGTCAATACTCACACTCGTGGTGATTCCCACCTTCATGCCCTTTGCTTTGGCGGCGTAGGCAATACTCTTGTAGGCGATAGTCCCTGTGCTATCCATACCTATTACTCCATTTTTCGTCTTTTTTCCGACTGCTAGTGCAGTACCGCCTGCTCCCGAATCAGTCACCCCATGCGATAGCGAGTTTGTCGACGCAAAACCCACATAA
This sequence comes from Sphingobacterium tabacisoli, assembly GCF_017908035.1. GTDB lineage: Bacteria > Bacteroidota > Bacteroidia > Sphingobacteriales > Sphingobacteriaceae > Sphingobacterium > Sphingobacterium tabacisoli. Next base: position 951,502 of record NZ_JAEQMU010000001.1, read on the forward strand.
GGAAACTGTGTAAACACCAACGGCTCAGTGCCATTGATACCTTTCAATTCAGCTTGATGGATTTCGGCCAAATTAACTTGATTCAACCCCATACCATCACCGATCAGGTAGAAAATGTACTTAGGTTGCTGTCCAAATACATGGACACTAAAAATAACAGATAGGAGTAGTAAAGAAAATCTTTTCAACAGCATAATAAATTAAATAGTTTGGTCAAAGATAACATTGGTATATAAAGTTATTGTTAAACTACACAAATAAAACCACGCAAACAAAAACGTTACACTTTTGTTAAGCTATATGGTAACCAATAAAATTGTAACGTTATGGAAAACAATATCTTGCAAAACATTCAATCTTACTTCACAGACCAGGTCATCGACAAGCTCGCCGGCCACTTGGGAGAAGATAAAGAGAAAGTAGCGAAAGGCGTCAATATCGCCGTTCCTTCGCTTTTATTAGGGCTTCAGAGCCAATCGAAGGAGGGCCTCACCAGCATCTTCCAGTCAGCCAAGCATTTGTTTGCTAGTTTTGACCTGCACGATGCACTCGGAAAATATTTCTCCAAAGACGACAGGGGCGAGAGTGCACATTTCGAAAGCGACAATATCGCTAGCGAGATATTCGGCGATAAATTCGCCGGTATTACACAAACCATCGGCAAGTACCTTGGTATGAGTTCCGAATCCGTGAGCAGCCTATTTGGAGCTTCTGTACCAGCGGTTATCTCTGGAATAACCCAAAAAGGGGGGCATTGGGATGTCGCCGAAGTCAGTCAATTGCTCCAAGCCAACCGGTCTTCCTTTGCTTCGGTTATTCCTCCGGGGCTTGGCCTAGGAATGTTTGGTAGTCTCTTTGCCAAAGCCGATGTCGCCAAAGAGCTCGGTGTTCCCAACAGCATTGAGGCCGATTCACCAAGACCGGCTCCCGCCATGGCACATACCCAACGCGAAGCTGATAAAGCTAAAAAAGGAGCAGGCATGTGGTGGATTCTTATCTTAGTCCTTATTGCACTCCTATGGTTTTTATTTGGCAGAGGCTGTGGTAATGACAAAAAAGACACTTCCGAAACGGTTAATACTTCCCTGGATAGCAATAAAAACACAAAACCTGATAGCAGTGCGGGCAGTGCTATGGTAGATGTCAAGCTTCCGGATGGCAACAGCCTGCAGGCGTTCTCTTCAGGTATAGAAGAGCAGCTTGTGCAGTTCCTGCAGTCCGACTACAAAACATGGACCGACGAGCAACTCAAAGAAAAATGGTTTGACTTTGACAATCTCAATTTCGAAACCGGCACAGCAACCGTCACGCCAGCCAGTCAGGTGCAACTGGTCAATATTGCCCGCATTCTTCGTTTATTTCCTGACGCTAAGATTAAAATAGGAGGGTACACCGACAAAACAGGAGATGAGGCAATCAATAAAAAAGTATCACAGGAACGTGCCAACGCTGTAAAAAACTACTTAGATAAAGAAGGGTTAAGTGCGCAGGTAGTTGGCGCAGAAGGTTACGGTTCAGAATTTGCCAAAGTAGCTTGGGATGCTCCGGATAAAGAACGGGCCAAGGATAGACGTGTTGCTATCAGCGTCCGAAAATAAGATATACTAAACGAATTTTTCTACCTTACAAAACAGGGGGTGTTCCGATTACGGGACACCCTTTTTTTATTCCTCGCCGACTATATAAAAAGTTTCCTTACTTTTGGGAGATGCCTTTTTACCCAGGCTTTGTGTCGTGTTCAAGAATGGATATACTTATAAAAAAACAGTTAGAGCAGGAATTTGAGACCTATATGTTTGGTTTTTTCAACGAATTCAAACGCTTTTCGCTCGAGGACTTTGGAAGCTTTGCTACTACGTTACTCAATTATTACATCAATAATAACAGACTGCCGCAGTCCCACAAATCTGAGGCTTCTTATTATTTAGTCACCCTTTACAACAAGGGGATAGGCAACCGTATTACTGAAGAGCATCTACAGGTCATTTCCAAAACCATTGCAGACGATTCCTCCATTGATTTTATGGTCGCGCAGCGCTTACTCTAACCCTTCTGGGAGATTCGGTTCGTGGAATGTCCATACCAGGTCCTTCACCGCGTACCCTGACAGCTCCGCGTAGCCCAGGTATTTGTCCCTTACTTCCGTAGGTATCGTCTTTGTACGGGATAGTATCCACATATAGTCCAGGTTATCGCCAAATACCAACGCGTATTCGTAGTTACCATCGATATGCATGATATGATAACCCGAGTAGAAAGGTCCAAAAAAAGAAACGCGCAAGTTCCCTTCATTCGGCTCGCCCGCCAGCTTTGCCTTACCCACGGATTGCTTAAACTTTTGCGTGCGTATATTAACACCGCTATTCACTACCCGTATACTTCCATCTTCATTTGTGCTATATTCCGCCTTCACATCCTTTAGGTTCTTCTCCCAATAGAAATCCATGCGCGCTATTTCATACCACACACCAAGATAGCGATCCAGTTCAAAATCCTGTATAACTGGAAGCTTGCTTTTCACAGGTTTCCATATATTGTAAACTACCGCACCGGCAGCAGCACCAACCAACAACAAAAGTGACTTCTTTTTATCCATATCAATTTAATAACAGACATACCCTATAAAAGTTTAATCTATTTTTTAGTTTTGTAAAAATAAAAGATTTGTATTCTAGAGAAGAAGTAAAAAAACTGAAAGAGGAATTCTGGACCACCTTTGGTCAGTACATGGTGGGAATAACCTCTTCTGATGGCGAAAAAATCAACTGGGTCAACTACAAGACCGGAATCAAGCAGCTGTATTTTCGAATGGATGCATCCAACAAGTCCGCTATAATCATGATAGAAATGACACATCCCGACCAAGGTATCCAAGCATTGCTATACGCCCAGTTTGAAGAGCTGCGCCATATCCTGCACGATACATTAGGCGAGGAGTGGGAATGGTACCCTGAGTACCACGATGACTATGGAAAGCAAACCGCCCGCATAGCCTGCACACTTGACAAAGTGAGCGTCTTTAAAAAAGAAGACTGGCCCAAGCTTATTTCTTTTCTAAAACCACGAATCATTGCCTTGGACGAATTCTGGTCCACCGCCAAATATGCATTTGATATTTTTAAATAACTATAATGAAAACAACAACAACACGCTTAGTCGCTTTACTACTAGTGTTATTCACCTTTGGACAACAGCAGCAAGTATTTGCCTGGGGTATGACAGGACACCGTGTCATTTCCGAAATTGCCGAGCAGCACCTCAGCAAGAAAGCAAAGAAAAACATCGCAAAGATTATTGGCAATCAGCCCATTGCTTACTGGTCCAACTGGGCTGATTTCATCAAGTCTGACCCAGATCCAGCCCTCAATAAAACAGGCTCATGGCACTTTGTAAATACCCAAGGCAACCTGAGGTTCGAGGACTTCACCACTACATTGAAAGCATCGCCAGAAGACAACCTTTACAAAGCGTACCTTCGCATCAAAAACGAAACCAAGGGCAATAAAAACCTTACTGCCTTACAGCAGCGGCAGAACCTCTACTACCTTGTACATCTTTTTGGTGATGCCCACCAACCGATGCACGTCAGTAGAGCCGAAGACCTCGGTGGTAATAAAATAGAAGTTTCTTTCTTCGGTCGCAAGACCAATATCCACCGTGTTTGGGATTCAGATTTAGTAGACAACGAAAAATACAGCTATACCGAATACGCACGTGTACTCGATATCTTCGACAGCAAGCACTACCATCAGTATCAATGTTCTTTTGAGCAGGCACTTTATGAATCGCACGAACTGGCCAACAGAATATATAAGGATGTCGAGTACAACGCCAACCTAAGCTACAAATATATCTACGACTACAAGTACATCATGGAAGAATGCTTACTTAAAGCAGGCATCCGTCTAGCGCATGAGTTGAACGAGATTTACGGTTAGTTACCGCTCCTAACGTTGCCGATTGAGAAGCTTTACACCCACGACGACGGCATCTGGAGAGCCTGTCCCGTGCAGCGAGCGAACATAATCCACACGAAATAGGCGGTACTTACCCCAACCGATATTATCAAGCCCTACCGAGAATTCTTGGTAGGGTTTTCTTTTATCCGTACTCAGCAGGTGATACCCGACAATAGTCTGTAGCTGCAATCTATTGATCCCCGGTATCTTGTTGAGCAGATAGCCCTTAAAATTGTGTTCACCATGCAATTCAAGATAAGCTTTGTTCGTACTGTGGCTATAATACGGCAGTGACAAAAAATTGCTAAGGTAGCGGCTCGATGTACCGATATGCGTACGGTTACCGTTAAAATGCTTAAAGTCCGTAAAAGCAATACCATCAGCATTCAAAAATGTGCCTGTGGATAGCCTATAGCCCAATATCCCTTTATTGCCGAAAGTCACATCCTGTCTCAGCCCTAAAGTAATCTCCTGAAAACTATATCCCTTATAAGAAGCAGCAAAAGTATTGCTATAACCAAGCTGTAGCACAGGATAACGCGTATCGTGATTATAATCAATGCGATTAGGTCTCTTATCAATCTGCGTATTGAAATATATAGTTGCCTTCAGGTCCGCCTTCCACAGGTCATGGTTCATGAATGCTGGCACTCCCGTGTTGCCAATATCCAATGGGTTATTGGGCGTATACGGTCTATTCGAAGAGAAGAACGTATAATCCGTTTCATTAAACACATTGCTCCGTTTAAAATAACCCAAAGAAGTCGCCAGTTCGAGGCTAGGGTGCACATACTGTTTATAAGTGGCTTTCACAAAGTCATCGCGGTACAGTTTCATAAAGTTATCACCCCAAAACAAGCTATACACTGTATTAAATTCTGCTGGTATCGGATTGTCTGGATTAAACTGCTTCAGTGCACTTCCTCCCATCAACCCCAGCGTGGCATACGAAGTCGTATTGAAACGCAGTAGCACATTTCCCGTCGTATAGAGCTTCTTGTCCGCCAGTCCATAGTTAAACAGTACACCCGCCTGGTAATAACGTCCTATGTCGCTATCTCCCTTTGTTGCCGATAGCCCCGCTTTAAAGTTCCATCCCTGTACCGTATTAAATAAAGTCCGTGATAAGGACAGGGGAGAACTGTAACGTATCGTCAACTTGTTTGGCGTACTTTGATAACGGTAGCCCAGGAGAACATCCTGTACACGAAAGCGGCTGCGCAGGCGATCTATCGAATCGATATAAGCTGGCGAACTCGTTACCAACCACAGGCTATCCCTACGATAATAATCCTTCACTTCATCCGCAATCAGTGGCACCTTCCGCATCTGTTCCCAATAATCCGTATCTTTCTGGTTCGCGTCCGCATTAAACTCACTACTTACCCGGCCAAAGGTTCCTTTATTAAATTGATCCACATACTTATAATTGGTAAAGCTATGTGTAAAATGCCCCTTAAAACGTAGTCCCATGATCCCAGCTGTAAAATCCAATGTCTGCAACTGTTTAGACCACAACCTGTCACTATTGTTATACGTATATTGCTGACGCAAAAACAGCGTATCCAGCACAGGCTGATTGATACTCGTTCCCAGTAGGACAAAATCCAGACCGTATACCTCCCAGCTATCTTCTACGATATATACGACTCCCTCCACCACCGGCTCCGATTTACGTTTGGCCTCGACCTGTATTTTATAAATCAACTGACCTTCCTCTTTCCACGAAGCCAGCAGTTTGTACCTGTAATAAGAAAAAGCCTGATCGGCGATAGGGCTAATTATCTTCGTTGTACCTAAGCTGATATAATTATTATATAAGTCAAAGGCTGTACCCTCGGCCCGGTTAAAGCTAAAGCCTTGATTTTCGCCGCTAATCTTTGATGCCACAATCGTCTCCTTCATCTTATTCGGCTTATCCACCACGACGTGAGACACCGTCTCCGATAGATACAGCATGCCAGAGCCTGTACTATCCAGCAACTGATTATCATCCTGCAACTTGGCACCAAGTATTTTTTTGGGCAGATTGATTGCCGTCAACGAACCTTTCGAATAGAAATCAGCTTCGAATTTATCCCTTGCCTCCTCATTTTTGTTTCTACTCGCAATCGCTTTTTTAATCAGATTGTCGGCCGGGTTTACCGTTGAGCGGATCACCACCTCCTCGATATCATAAGCTTCCTCCTGCAGCACAACATCCAGCCTGTGTGGTTGCTGTATATCCGCCAGCGAAATCTTCTTTGTCTCGAAACCAAGACGCTGAACCACCATAACAACAGAAGAAGAGGAGGGAAGCTTCTTAATTTCGTAAAAGCCTTCCTTATTTGTCGAGGTAGCAACATAGGTACCTTGTATGCTGACCGTTACAGCTCCTAAAGCATCTCCATGGCTGTCTGTAATCCGCCCGTGCACCTGGGCCCAGCCCAAATGACATAACAGAGTAAATAACCAGAGAACTAAAAACTTGATAAACCAGTACATGTCGCTTATTTGTAGTGAATTGACTAAAACAGCTAAAGATAATAAATCCAACTCCTTCAGATGTTATTGATATGTTAAATAGAAGCCTATCTTTTGTCCAAAAACAGTACGCAGAAACTGTAATATTTTTTTTGTATGTTTTCATCCGTTAATCGTACCTTTGCGCTATGTCTGAAAAAATAATAATCCTTGATTTTGGTTCTCAATACACCCAATTAATCGCACGTCGGGTTCGCGAATTGAGTGTATATTGTGAGATCCATCCTTTTAATAAAGTTCCTGACTTAGATGATACCGTGAAAGGGGTTATCTTTTCAGGCAGTCCTTATTCGGTCCGCCAAGAAGACGCACCACAGATCGACTACAAAAGTATCCAAGAGAAATTCCCACTATTAGGTGTTTGCTATGGCGCACAGTACCTGGCACAACAAGCTGGTGGCGAAGTCTTACCTTCCGAGATACGCGAGTACGGCAGAGCGAATCTACAATTTGTAGACAATGACAATGCCTTATTAAAAGGAATCCCTGCACAGTCACAGGTATGGATGTCCCATGGAGACACAATCAAAGAAGTTCCAGCAGGCTTTAATATTATAGCGAGTACAGATAAGGTGCGTGTAGCAGCTTATCAGGTAGCTGGCACCAATACCTACGGCATACAGTTCCACCCGGAGGTAACGCATAGTACAGACGGACAGATGTTAGTCAAAAACTTCGTTATCGACATCTGTGGATGTGCGCAGGATTGGACTTCAGAATCTTTCGTAGAGAGCACAGTAGCAGAGCTAAAAGCCGATTTGGGCAATGACCACGTTATTATGGCTTTATCTGGTGGAGTAGACTCTACTGTTGCGGCTGTATTATTACAACGTGCTATCGGCGACCGTTTACACTGTTTCTTTGTAGACCACGGTTTGTTACGTAAAGGAGAGTTCGAGCAAGTATTGGATTCATACAAAAACATGGGACTTAACATCAAAGGTGTTAATGCCAAAGAACTGTTTTACACCAAACTAGCTGGCGTAACTGAGCCGGAGCAAAAACGTAAAATCATCGGTGGTGCATTTATCGATGTATTCGACCAAGCGTCCAAAGACATACAAAAAGAACTTCCTGAAGGAAGTGAAGCAAAATGGTTAGGTCAAGGAACGATATACCCGGACATCATCGAGTCTATCTCTGTAAAAGGACCATCGGCAACGATTAAGTCACACCACAACGTAGGTGGATTGCCTGACTATATGAAATTAAAAGTTGTAGAACCTTTAAAGACATTATTCAAAGACGAAGTACGTCGTGTAGGAAAAACGCTAGACGTAGATCCTAACATCCTGAATAGACACCCTTTCCCAGGTCCTGGATTAGGAATTCGAATTTTAGGTGATATAAATGAAGAAAAGGTACGGATTTTGCAGGAAGCAGATGACATCTATATACGTAACTTAAAAGAATCAGGTTGGTATGATAAGGTATGGCAGGCTGGAACAATTTTCTTACCTGTTCAATCCGTTGGTGTAATGGGAGACGAACGCACATATGAGCACGTTGTCGCATTACGCGCTGTAGGTTCACTCGATGGAATGACTGCAGATTGGATTCATTTGCCTTATGAATTACTAGCTAAGATATCGAATGAAATAATCAATCATGTTAAAGGAATCAACAGAGTTGTTTACGACATCAGTTCAAAACCACCAGCAACCATTGAGTGGGAGTAAAAAATTGAGAAATTCAAGTTTATTAATAGCTCTTGCATTAGCTTTAGGTGTATCTTCGTGTACACCTAAAGTTGGTGTTTTACGTGCCCCGGATTATAAGGGCAACGTGGGCAACAACAGCTCCAAACCAGGAGATACAAACAAAACACCAGACGGTAGTAGCGAGACCGGCGAGTCAGCCAAAGAAAATGCCACTAAACGCTTTATGGGACGTAACATCTCTTTGGTACTTCCTTTTCAGCTCGACCAGATTTCTGAAAATGCACTCGCTGAGAAAGACATCAAACGCGCTGCTTTAGCATTGGATTACTATCAAGGCTTCCAATTAGGATTGGAAGAGTTGGCAAAAAAAGGGGCAGACTTCAATCTGAATGTACTGGATTCCCGCGACAATGCCGCCTATAGTGGTAGTCTAGCACTCTCGTCGTCTGTTGAAGAAGCATCCATTGTAATCGGTCCGGTATATCCGCAAGAGATAAAAGCTTTCGGTAGCAACCTCAAAGACAAAGAAACCCTGCAGGTTAACCCTTTGGCTGCTTCAATGCCTACCGAGTTTAACTTACCAAATCTCGTATCGTTAACTCCGCCGATTAAAGCTCACAGCAATGCGATTGCCGCTCGGGCAGCTCGCGAATATAGCGCTGGTGATGTCATTATTATCTTTAACACCACAGATTCGGACGGTAAGCAATTTCTAAATGGTATGTCGACGGCTATCAAGCAGGCTAAAAACAATGTACGTATTGTTTCTGTATCCTCGCTAAGCCAGCTTAATGAGAATCTCTCATTGACAGGCACCAATATCATTGTCACAGGTACAACGGATAAGAATCAGTTGAAAAATCTGTTGACTAATCTGATAAAGAAATACGGCGAAAACACGTACAACTTCAGCCTCTTTGGCCATCCGCTATGGGAGCGCTACGATTTTAGTATGTATGCTGGATTTGCGGACTTAAATCCGACCATCACCACAGAGAGTAATCTAAAAACATGGTCTGCTGCTGTAAAAGCATTTAAAGATACTTATGCTGATACTTATGGTGTACAGCCATCTGACCAATCGTACAAAGGTTATGACTCCGCACTTTACTTCGGCGGACTGATTAACAAGTACGGAGCAGATAGACTAAAAGAAAAATTAACAAAAGAATCCTACAACGGCTTGTTCAGTTCTTATAAATTCAGATACAACGAAGCTTGGGGATATGCAAATGAATCCGTAGCCTATCGCACCTACCGCGGAGGTTCATTTCAGCTGCAATAAAAAAAAACAATAATGGAAATTAATGAAAGACGAGTCTCACAACAGCTGAGGTTCATTTCAGCTGCAATAAAAAAAAACAATAATGGAAATTAATGAAAGACGAGTCTCACAACAGCTGAGGAATTTTGAACGTGCCCTTACGGGATATGATAAAAAAGAACCCTTAGCGAGATACCTGACTCGCTTTTTCAAAGAAAACAAACAAATGGGGTCATCTGATAGAAAGATGACCTCTCGTTTTTGTTATAACTATTTCCGCCTGGGCAATGCCTATCCACAGGAAAATCCTATAATGCGACTTGTAGTTGCCGAGTACTTATGCGAGCAGCATTCGGACCTGGTCAGTCTACAGCATCCGGAGTTGGCTCCATCCATACAGCAATCCCTATCCGAGAAAGTAGAAATAGCAAGCCAACTGACGGACTTTGATATAGATCAGCTTTTTCCTTTGGATGATGGACTTTCCACGGCCATAGATAGAACGCTATTCTTGCAAAGTCATTTTATACAGCCCGACTTATTCATTCGGGTAAAAAGAGGACAGGAGGAAAAAGTACAGCAAATCCTACAGCGGGAAGGCGCCGTTATAAACTCCGTTTCGGAACAGACCATAGCACTTCCTAACGGCAGTAAACTACAGCATATAAGAGGATTGAACGGATTATATGAAGTGCAGGATCGCTCATCACAGTACACCCTAAATTTTATGGAATCCGGAGCTAACGAAAGCTGGTGGGATGCCTGCGCCGCTTCGGGAGGCAAGTCTTTATTATTCCTGGACAAATACCCGACCACCAAGTTACTGGTATCGGACATCCGGCTTTCCATCCTACGCAATCTAGACGAACGCTTTATACAGGCGAATATCACACAGACCTACCGCAAGAAAGTCGTAGATCTAACTGACGCAGAAAATGTAAAAGCGGCCTTACAGGACGAGCGTTTTGATGGTATCATTGTCGATGCTCCTTGTTCCGGCTCAGGTACCTGGGGCCGTACCCCCGAAATGATGCAATCATTTGATGCTAACAGACTACAGTATTTTACAGATTTACAAAAGCAGATTGTAACTCAGACGATCCCTTTTCTCAAGACCGGAAAGCCCCTTATTTACATCACCTGCTCGGTATATCAAGCTGAGAACGAAGCGGTAATCGACTATATCGTAAATAACTTCGGTATGCGCGTAGAGAAGATGGAGGTTATCAAGGGATACGAGAGTAAGGCGGACAGTATGTTTGCAGCCCGCCTCCTCAAAGTGTAATCAATACAAGCTTAATCACACTTACTAGGGATTACCAAAACAGGGCATTGTGCCTTGCGGATAACCGATTCCGAAACGCTGCCCGAAATAAAATGTTCGAATCCAGTTTTTCCATTGGTCCCTAGTATCAACAAGTCTGCAGCCCACTCGTGAGCCACAGTCAATATCTCCTCGCGGATATTACCCACGCGAGTGAATGTAAATATCTCTTTGACCGAAGTAAAGTCGGCCGCCAATCTATCCAAGTATTCCTGTGCCGCCTGCTGCTGTATCTCCGCCACCTCTGCCACGATAATCGGTTGCTGTCCCAACAAGGGGTCTGCACCGTAAGAGGCCGGAGAGGTAGGAGGGATTACTGTTACCAGCGCCAAGGTGGCTTCTTGTCCTTCCAGTATGCTGTGCGCATACTCCATTACTTTATCTGAACAGGGACTATCATCTAATGCCAATAGTATCCTCTGAAATTTGGAATATCCCATAATAATTTAGTTTTTTAGAAGTATCTTCGTTAGTTTAAGAACAAGAATATATAATTATTGTTTTAAAAATAAAAAGCGAAATGGTTTTATCAGCTTGCAATCTTAGTATACTTCCTCTTCGGGCCGAGGCATCGCACCGTAGCGAAATGGTCACCCAGGTTTTATTTGGGGAGGCTTTCGAAATTTTAGAAGAAGGCGTAGACTTCGACCGTATCCGTCTTTTGGACACCTCTTATGAGGGCTGGATTCAAAGGCATCAGTCAGGGCAACTCGCTACACTGCAGCCTACCAAACACATTATCGGCCTAGCAGGCGGCAAGGCTCATTCAACAACACATACAGTACAGCTTCTTCACGGTACACCGGTGGCCAGCAACAGCCTCCAAATCGGAAGCGAACTTTATACCATAGAAGGTGCAGTACGTGAAGGCACTCTAGATGATTTTGATGTCGAATTTCCAAAATTAATCCAACACTACAACAATAGCCCTTACCTATGGGGAGGCCGTTCGCCCTATGGCATAGACTGCTCAGGCTTCAGTCAGGTCGTATACCGTCATTTTGGGATAGCACTAAGAAGAGATGCATGGCAACAGGCTGAATCTGGCGACACCGTTAATTTTCTTCCCGAAATCAAGGCTGGAGATCTGGCTTTTTTTGACAATGAGGCTGGACGCATTACCCATGTAGGCGTCATGATTGACAATGAGACGATTATACATGCTGCAGGTCGGGTACGTATTGATAAAATGGACACCGAAGGCATATTCAACGCCCAGCAGAATAAATACACCCACAAGCTACGCATTGTAAAGCGCTATTTTTAAATCCCCGAATTCCATATTTTGAAAGAGAAAAATCCCTATCTTTATCTTCCCAGCTCACAGCTATTTCCATACAGCACTATTCAAAAAACAATAGAAGAAGATAATTATCTCCTATCGGTTGCCACTGAGGCTTGTGCTCTAATCCGTGCCGGAGACAACGCGCAAGCGTTAGAAATTTACAGCTCTGCCATCGAGCAGTACCCCCAATATCCCTTCTTCCATGCCTGTAGAAGCCTATTGAATCAAGCACTAGGAGATGAAGAAGGCGCCTTTTACGACTATCAGGTTGCCAAAAAATTGGACTTCAACTACCACATATTCCTAGAATGGCAAGAGAATAAAGGCAGCATGCTGCTCGCCCCCGAACTCGAAGAACTGAATCGGGAGCTACAACAAAGCAACCCCCATGCACAGCCTTATATCAATCGCGCAATGCTATGGGTACAACACTTTGATTACGAGCTTGCTATTGCCGACTATCAAAGCGCCTTAGCACGAGATAATAATGCCCAAATACGCGTTTCTATGGCTGCAATATACCTACGTATGTTGCGTTATGATAGCGCTTTAGAACAGCTCCAATTGGCATTGAACAGCGATAGTCAGTTGCACAATGCGTACCTGTACCGCGCTAAACTTTATGTATCTATACATGAAAATGAAGCCGCATTGAAGGACTTCGAAAGCGCCTTAGAACTCACACCAGACAGCACAGAGGTATTGGAAGAACGTGCCGGATACTACGAGCGCATCGGGGACTGGCAGTCAGCTATTGCCGACTATACAGAGGTTATAGCGCGAAATCCCACCGATTTCTACTGCTATGTGATGCGTGCCGACGCTCTCGAGCATACTGGAGCCTGGCAGGAAGCCATTGCCGACTATGACGAAGCTATCCGTTTGAATCCACACTATTCGGATCTCTATCAATACCGGGGCGAACTCAAGGAAAAATTAGGGGATGAGCGTGGTGCCGCTATGGATTTTGAAAAATATGAGGAACTGGAAGACGAATAATATATGGCCAAACCTAACGCATATCTCAAGCGCATCAAGGATGCGGCTGCTAAAAATCTCGCAGAAGGGGAGCTCTTTTTAAAGGAAAATAAAGCGAAAGAAGGGATCATCAGTCTTAGCGATACATTGCAATACGAAGTCTTAAAGCAAGGTGAGGGTGTCAAACCTAGTTCTAAGGCCAAAGTACTCTGCCATTATAAAGGTCAGTTACTAAATGGAGACGTATTCGATAGTTCCTACAAAAGAAAACGTCCCGAATCTCTCCATATACCCGAACTAATCCGTGGCTGGCAACAGGCTTTAGTTCAGATGCCCGTAGGCAGTACATGGCGGCTTTATATACACCCGAGCCTAGCTTATGGTTTTGAACCCTTAACCAAAGAAAGTGGTGGAAATTGTACATTGATATTTGATATTGAATTGATTTCAATCCTATAAGTTATGCAATACGGTCTCTTTTTACTTAGTTTTTTTGTCGGTATGTATAGCAGTTCAGCGCAACAGCTCCAATCAGTCATCGCAGCCCATTACCCAAAGGCCGACGAGCCGGGTGGTATTGCTTTTACAGCGTTCCGAGGTCAAGCCGAGTTTTCACCTTTCGGTCGGGCCGAGCTGAACAAAAAAACAGTCATAGGAGCAGAGACCGCATTTCGCATGGCCTCCGTCAGCAAGCAGTTTACCGCTATGGCGACCTATTTATTAATCAAAAAAGGAGCACTCCTTTTTGACACCCCGATCCGCAAGATATTGCCCGAATTACCAGAGGCCACCGCATCCATCACGATCAACCAACTGCTACAACATACCTCCGGTATCTGGGATTATGAGGCAGTGATCCCTGAGGGATTACAGCACCAACTGAGCGATACCGATGTACTGCAACTGTTGGTACCTATAGACTCGGTATACTTTCCGGCAGGAAGCACATTTCGCTATAGCAATACCGGATACTGTCTATTGGCGGTCATCGTAGAGCGTGTTTCCAAAACGGATTACGCTACGTTTGTCTCCAACCATATTTTTGAACCTACAGGTTTGAAGCAGACACAGATCTATACTTCAGAATGCATTATTCCTAATCGGGCATATGGTTATCATCCTACCGCAACAGGTTTCCTATTTGCGGACCAAAGCAACACCAGTGCCACCAAAGGAGACGGAGGAGTATATATTTCTGCACAGGAATATACACGTTGGATGAATAGCAATAATCCACTATGGGACAAGGCATTTTGGAAAACTGTAATCCGCCACAAAGTCCCGCTACGAGACGACATCTACTACAGTATGGGCTTATTTGTGAAAATGGATAAGAAAGACAAAATTCAAGCGGTATTCCATTCGGGAGAGAGCACAGGTTTTCACAATGCGGTCTTGTTCCAACCTCAAGAACAGCGAACTGTCTGTCTATTCACCAATAGAGACGATCTGATTATCAACGAGGCTTACGATGAGATACTGAAAATCTACCAGGCAAAGCCATTGAATACGGAGGAGCCTCTTTTCCAATGGCTGAGCAAGGTATATGCAAACGAGTGGCGATAAATGCCTAGATTTCTGAAAATTTAAAAATATCCTTTACCCGAATCCCCTTTTCGGTGTGCTGTAGCGTGCAGCATTCATTGGTCGGGTCGTGTTCAAAGAACAGGATATACTCTTTTTCTACAATTTCCTGCCAATACGACTGCCGTTCGTCCATTGTAGTAAGCGGACGTACATCATAGCTCATCACATAGGGCAGTGGGATATGTCCGACAGAGGGCAACAGGTCAGCCATGTACAGAATGGTTTTCCCTTTGTACGTAATCTGTGGTAACATCATCGCTTCCGTATGTCCAAAAGCATAGCGTACATCGATATGGGTATCATAAGCTTCACCTTCTTTCAGAAACTTCAACTGTCCACTCTCTTGGATAGGCAGTATATTCTCCTTTAAGAAAGACGCTTTCTCCCGTGGATTCGGGTTTACCGCCCAATCCCAATGTCTTTCGTTGGACCAAAAATGTGCATTCTTGAAGGCCGGCACCAATTGATCACCTTCGCGAGCAATAGCACCTCCACAATGGTCAAAATGTAAGTGAGTCAAGAAAACATCGGTGATATCATCGCGGTGAAATCCATGTTTTGCAAGTGACTTGTCCAAGGTATCGTCACCATGCAAGTAGTAATGTCCGAAAAACTTATCATCTTGTTTATCACCCAATGCCGTATCCACCAATGTTAATCTTTTTCCATCTTCAATAAGGAGCAGACGGTTGCCCCAGGTACAGAGGTTATTGGAATCCGCAGGATTCGTACGTTGCCATATCGACTTGGGGACAACACCAAACATGGCACCTCCATCCAACTTAAAATATCCGGTATCTATGCTATAAAGCTTCATTTCCTTGATTCTTTGGTTAGAAACAAACCTACATAAAATGAGGGGAATTCACTAACGATAAAACCCTTTTACCTTCATCTCCAGATGTTGGATAATATGTCCCACAAAATCGACTCCTGTCAGCTGACTCGCTAATCCCAATGCGCCCGGGCTATACACATTGATTTCCATGATTTTGTCACCTACAATATCCAAGCCCACAAGGTACATCCCATCCTCCTTTATCTTGCCGCTGACCTGTTCCACCAGACGCAACACATTGTTATCCACCTGTGCCTTTACAGCTGTCGCACCTTGATGAATATTACTGCGGATTTCACCTTCTTTTTGCACGCGCTGTACAGCTGCATACTCCCCATCGATAACAATAGGCTCACCTTCCAATAGGAAAAAACGAAGATCACCTTTTGTAGCCTCAGGTAGGTATTCCTGTGCGATGACATAACCATCCCGCGCAATCACTTCCACCGTCTGCTTGAGGTTCTGCGGAGCGCCTGCCGAAATCATAAACACATTCTTACCCCCGGAGCCTTTCACGGGTTTTAATATTATCTTATCGCCCTGTGTTTCCATAAAAGCCTGTATATCCGACACAAAGCGGGTGACTAGCGTTTTGGGCCGTACTGCCTTGGGGAAATTCTCCAAATAGAGTTTATTGCTCGCCTGCACCAGATTGTCGGGATCATTAATAACCAAACGTCCCATATACTTGATAAGCTGTGCAAACTGCAATCCCATAGCGGCTGCCCAGGGTCTATTGTACATATCCATAACAGGGTCGAACCGGAGCCAGAGCACATCGATATCCGCCATATTATACCGTCGCTTTTCGACACGCCTTAAGCTGCCCAATAGCTCTTCTTTATTGCCGATTGCCCTATCTGCTGTAATAACACGGGCATGTGCCTCTACATGTCGGTCATCGATATAGACAAAATCCGCCAAGCCAACGTAGATAATGGTATGTCCCCGCTGCAGGGCTTCATAGGCCAGCAGTGTCGTTGTAAAACCATTTTCTTCTTTATGGGTCTGATTAATCAAAAATGCTATGTTCATATAGTTCTTACTATTGTATCATTTTAAAAATACTTCCTTCGTTTCTTACGGAATCCAATCTCGGCAGATAGGCCTCACTCAGATACCGGGGTCTGACCAATGGTGCATACATATAACCCCGTTGGATCAAGTCCTGAATAATAGGGATATAATCTTCTCGAATCTTACCCACCGTCAATAGGTTGAGATCTTGTCCTTGCTTGATGTAGTCTATAAGTTCCATCAATCCCTGTAGGTACAAGGCGTCCTTAGTCAGTCCGCCACCACGATATACCCGCATCGTGATATTGAAAGCGGTCTCTTCTGCAAAAAGATAATCCTCTAGCAATAAAAAAAAGGTATCGATAAAGCTATGCCCCATAAGCATATTACGAACGGCGATAACACGTGCCGCCAATATGCGCAGGCGTTGGTTGGATAACCCACCGATCAGGTATTCGGCAAATACCGCTAGCCCTTCCTGCAATTGCTCATAACCTGGAACCCCAAGACTGAACAGCTGCAGTGGCTGCGCTTTACCGTTAAAGTAGGTGACGATGTGCGTACCAACCTCATGTTGCACCAAAGCACGCGCCCGTTCGGGAGAAATCTGGTAATCTTCGCCAATATTGAGCACTCCACGGTTGACCATCACACCCGATATATCCGACCGCACACGCACCGTCGTCTTGAAATCTTCCGACTGCTCACTCAGATAAGCAATCTCCTCACGCGCGAGTTGTGCAAACTCCTTTGCATTGAGCTTTCGCTCCGGTGCCACTGTCTGTGTCGCTGAATTGTGCGATATCACCGTAAGTATAGACTGAGCTACTTGTAGCAGTTCGTCGCTCACATTACCAAAAACCTGTAAGCTACCATGCATAAAATCTTCTGTATTACGATCGGCCAGCATACTCATCATCTCGTCCAGCTCCCGTCGCTTGTCCCGAAATAGATAAGCAATTGTCGGGTCGTAGATATCTTCGATGCGCAGATTGTACAAATTACGCTTCACAATATCGGGATCTATAGGCATCGGCCTATATTGAAATACCGGCGTCTTACGGAATCGTGTTTTCTTGAAGCTCTCCCAAGCCTCAGGGACATTGATAGGGGTGACCAAGAGCAAGAAATCAAAACGCATGCTCTCGGCTGTGAGCGCCTTATCAATAGCAAACACATTCGCTGTTATCTCTTTCTTTAGGTTCAGACGAAATTTGGTCGGATTCTGGTCAGTAAAGAGCCGGACATATTCAAAAAAGACACGTAGCAGGATTTTGCCCAACGACTCACTATAATGTCGCAACAGAATAGGCAAGTAATCACCATTGCTCAAGCGATAGCTTGGCCGCACCGACAGTCCTAGCGTATAAATACTCTTGTCCATAGACTCCTTTAAGGTAAATAGCCGTTCGTAAGATGGATTACAAGGTACCTCTTTTAGCTTTTTGATATCGGTTACGATATCCGAAGCTTCTGTCTTTAGATTTTTGAGCATATACTCGACCAGCGGAAGGATGCCTTTCTGACCGAGTTGAATCTCTACGTCCGCCGCCTGCTCGTTCGCCGCATTCCACACCTCGACCAACAGACAGGAGCCAAACTGCTCTTGGATGCAGAGGGCTATCTTTCGCAGTAGCGCTGCCACCTCCGTATCATGTTCCTGAATAATAACGCTAGCCAGCTGGGACTTCGCCAGATTGGACAACATTTTATCTTTTCCAGCTATATTAGTCCTATAGATAAATATACAGGGTACAATCTTACGGAACACCAATTTGCCCACATTGGGCACCTGTACATGAAAGGGTTCTTTCGCCTTAATGGCGCCCAAAATAAAGTTAAGTCGCTTATCATCCCTCATACGCAAAATACTCTTTTAAGCCCTGTACAGTATTAATAAGTAACTGTTTGCATGCTGCTATCCGTTTTACGTCCGGTTCGCCCGTCCACTCGTTCATGAAATCCTTGCGAAACTCGATAGAAAATACACAGCCTTTGTCCCCAAACCGTTTATTTAGAAACTGCGTGAGGTAACCGCCCTTAAAGCGGACATTCTCCCGTATATCAATAGGCAAGCCATACAGCGTTTGAGAAGTAATGGCATGGATGAAGCTATCCGTTAGTTCCCGCCATTTCAGGTCGTTATAATATGTACCCAGATTAATTTGTGGATTAGCCTCCTCATCTATCGCAGCAGTAGGGGACTCGCGATTGGCATTGTAACTATGTATATCCAGTACCACAAAGAAGCCGTATTTTTGAATAGAGGACTGTATATGTTGCTCAATAAGCCGATAGATATATTGATGCTTTTTATAAAGCTGCTCGAGGAAGGTCTGTGGGAAATTCGTCTTCCATACCTCTAGACCCCAGGCCTGCTCGGGACGAAGGTAAACGGATTCTTCAACGGCGCGGTTTATATCCAGCTGGAAGCGCGATGTACCTATCACAAACTGATTGACAGGCAGTTCGGCAATCAGAGCTGTGTAAGGGTCTTCCTCGCGGAGACGTTGCTTTTCCGACAGCAATAAATAAGGAAGCAAGTTATCATCGATCAGATGGCCATCGTGCAGTGCAAACGACCAAAATGGGCTATCTATGGTATGTATATGGTAATTTATCTGTAGAGACATAGGCGTAAGATTTAGCTCTTTTGAATTAGAACAGTAGGGGAACTAAAAAGTTTTTTCAGAAAGTTGTAACCATTTTCTTTTTGGAGGCGACTAATGGGGAAAGAACAATAAAAAAAGACATGGGAAAAGAAGAAATGCTATCCATAATGTTTGTAGGGCTATTTACAGCTATTACATTATCGATTTACTTTATTATGAAATTCAGGGCAATCCGTATCGCGAACTCAGATGGAGCATCTGCCAAAAGAGAACCTTATGACTGGCAAAAGCCTGGCATCGTGGTGCTAGGAATAGGAATAGGTATTATTATCGTAGGAATTTTCAAGGAATTAGGTTATTTTCAGTCACAGGATGCCATCCCCATGGGGATAATTACGGTATGTACCGGTATCTCTATGATTATTGCCCACAAACTGGATAAAAAGCAAGAAAACAACAATTAAGAATGGACCAAGTCTACATTGATAAGGTACTAGCAGGAGACCCATATGCTTTTAAGTATTTTCTTACGACTTATAAGCATATGGCCTATTCTGTCGCACATTCTGTTGTCAAGCAGGAACACCTGGCCGAAGAAGTGGTTCAGGACGCCTTCATGCGCTGTTATCAGTCGTTGGCAGCTTTCAAAAAGCAATCCAAATTCAGCACCTGGTTCTATCGTATTGTTGTAAACTGTGCTTTCAGCACGGCGCGGCGGCTGAAACCGGAGCCTATCGAATTCAGCGCCGAAGAACATGATGTAGCCTGGGACGAAAATGCCTTCGACAGGCTGCTGAAAAAAGAACAGGAACAGCTTATACAGGAAGCACTACTAATGATTCCGGCTAATGAGGCGCTGGCACTGCGTCTCTATTACCTCGAAGAGCTGTCTATTCAGGAACTGTGCGATATTACGGGATGGACGGAGTCCAATGCAAAAGTAATCTTATTTAGAGCCCGAAAACACCTCTACGGGACACTCCGTAGATTAATGAAAGAAGAATACTATGGAACATAACGATAAACTATACGACCTGCTCAAGAACAGTAAATTGGAATTGCCTTTTGACGATTTCGAAAGCCGTATGATGCAACAGATTGTCGATTTTGAAAAGGCAAAAGTCCAAATGCACCAAAGTAAGAAGATGGCACTGCTTTTTTTCTTGATAGGTACCGTCTTTGGTATGCTACTTAACTATGGACTAGGCTTAGCACTCGCTTCCTATGGTTTGCCTCAAGCTTCCTTAGACAAAATCTCTTTCTTCTCTCAGCTAATCTACGTTATCCTGATTGTGCTCTTCAGTGACAAACTCTGGAAACTATTTAAGATGACACGGGAATCCGGCACTAAAAAATCAACTTAAGTCCCCCATAAAAATTACGTGTGGCTGCCGCATTAAAGTAGCGGCCACCAAAAGCATTGATATCATTACCTAAACTGTACCGCTGATTCAGTAGATTGTCACCCCCCGCATATACTTGTACAGATACCCCATAAAAGCGAGGTACCGTATAACTGAGCTTAGCTTGCACCAAATGAAACTTCTTCGCATATATACTATTGGCATCACCCAAAGGCATGGAGGAAGTAAAGTTGTGATACAGGTTTAAATCAAGCTGATAAGGAAAATCGATTTTAACGTTATTAGTCCATACCCATTGGGGCACTGCCGTCATTCTATTACCCGAATAGTCTTTATCAGCTACCTTGTACTGCCCAAAATGATAGTCATTATAACTTACAGCTGTATGTACGCTCATTCCACGTAACAGGGGCGATTGTGGCGAAACGGGAATCGCACCCCACAGGGATAGTTCAATTCCTTTCTGTTTCATCTCTCCGGCATTCTGATAATACTCTGCGCCAGCTTCATTCAGGCTACGCACGATACCATTCTCCATACGGTAGGTATAAGCAGCAATATCCAAAATTAGGTTGTTGTTTTTATTCCGTATTTTATATCCTACCTCGTAATTTGTACCGGATTCAGCTTGCAGGTCTGTATTTATACTATTGTCAGAAGAACGTACCTCCGCAAGGGTAGGCGTAGAATAACCTTTGGCTACAGAAACCCGCCAGGACATTATCTCATGGAGGGTATACGAACTCGCTATACGGGGCATCCATTGCTTATCAAAGGAAATATGGCCATCTGTAGGCGTTACCACTGGGTATTTGCGGGTGTAGTCGATGTGATTACCATTCAGTCCGAGAGCACCTTCCAGGTTCCAGTTTTTTATCAGCTCAATCTGCGCCCGATAGAATAGGTTCCACTGGCTGTTGGTCATGCCATCACGTGCCTGTACAGCACCTGCCACTCCTTTGTTATTGTCGTAATTGTCAATCGTACTGCTTCCTTTTATCCCTTCAAATCCCAACTGCATCTGCCAAGGCAGTGCCGCCTGTTGATTGCCCAGCGACAGGTAAGTACGCAGTCCCCAGTTTTTCTCGATGCGCTCTTCGTAATTCGTTATAAAAGGGTTCTTGAAATCCGTGTAGGAACCAAACAAAGAAATTTGGTGCGATAGATACTTGCCGAGTTGTAAACGATGTGAGACTCCACCGAATCCCGTTTTGTTATAGATAGCGGCCTGTTGCTCCTTCGCCCCCGGATTGGGCCCACCTGCAGGGCGTGAGGCTCTCGGATCCGCTTCATACTGCTCCAGGGTAAGTCCGCCCGGCGTTTCGTAACCCAAGTCGGTATATAATATAAAAGCACGTAGCTGCGCTATAGGAGCGTATTGCCATTGATGGGCCGTCTGAACAGTTTTCTTGTTCAAGCCTGCATTGTCCCGATAACCATCGGAACGTAAAAATGACTGGTCAAAAGAGAACTGATAATTGGGAGTCACCTTCTGCTGTAGGGATAGTGACTGTTGGAACAGACCGTAGGCACCAGCCGTAAGTTCGACTTCGCGTCTGTTTTCTAGCATTTCAAACCCCTTAGGGCTGATCTGCACGACTCCACCAGAATTAGCTCCGAACAGCGAGCCATCGGGTCCTTTGACCAGCTGTATCGTCTGTATACCCACCGGAGCAAGTAGATTGAGATAGGTATTGCCACCTGCATCTGTCAACGGAAACTCGTCTACATATACTTTGGTATTACGAATTCCAAACGGTGAACGGATTAAACTTCCCCGCATGGCCAAGCGATAAGAACCTGGCGAACGTTCTTCCATACGTATCCCAGGAACAGTATTGACTGCGGCCAGCAAAGAGGTAGGACTCTGTCGGGAGATAACCTCTGCTGATAGACTCTGAGTAGCTGATGTAACGCCCAAAGAAGACTGTTTGGCAAAGTACACCTTCACATCTATAGGCTGTAAAGCAATATTGGTACTGTCTTTAGAAACTTGTGCAGAGGCAGTCACTCCCAACAAAGCTAGGAGGAGGGTTAGGTTGGTGGTCAAATATCTCATCTACCGTTAAAGATAGGGCTTTTTCCCTTAGAATGCTTCATTCAATCCCAAAAACAGGCCTTTCTGTCCAAATTTACCAATGGCATAATCGATACATAGGTTGGTACGGGTCATTTTATTGAAAAGCACCCGCAAACCTGCACCGCCTGAAGGTTGCCAGTACTTAAACAGCTTGGTGCCCATCTGGTCATCTACAGTCTGAATATTTCCAAAAACCACACCGCTCAAAAACTGATTACGCAGTATTGGAAAGCGGTACTCGACCTCACCATATGCATAAGAGCGTCCTTTGAAATATCCGTTGGTATAGCCTCTACCGCTTTTTGCATAGGGATCTTTGCCCGTCCCCGGCAAATCAAGATAGGGTAGCTTGCCACTGAGATTGTACGATCCGTAATACCATAAGGCCAATACGTGGTTAGGACGGCCACGCTCCGGGAAAAGCTGAAAATACTTACGAAAATCGGTAAGGAGTTGTATGGCATTCTGCGAACTTCCCATCCAAGTCTGGTTCGTCCGCAAGACCACATCGGAATAGATGCCTTTGTAGGCGCTATTCGGATTGTCCCGGGTCATGTACTGCAGATTAAACATCAACCCGTTATTATTATTGCGCACAGGATCGAAGCCGTTCCACTTGCTATAAATCTCATTGGGCGAAGGGGAGACCTCCGTCAGTGTACTGACATTGCGCTTCAACTCAAAATAGGCCCCCGCACCAACAAATAGTCCCGGGCTCAACTTTTTATAAATACGTTCGTTGAATCCGTAGACAGTATATTTATTGACAAAACGGTCACGGTCCGGATTATTGATGATAGACTCCTCTTCTGTAGGATTGGGCAATGGGTGTCCGATCCCCAT
This sequence comes from Sphingobacterium tabacisoli, assembly GCF_017908035.1. Classification (GTDB taxonomy): domain Bacteria; phylum Bacteroidota; class Bacteroidia; order Sphingobacteriales; family Sphingobacteriaceae; genus Sphingobacterium; species Sphingobacterium tabacisoli. The sequence continues at coordinate 974,837 of NZ_JAEQMU010000001.1, forward strand.
ACCATAATCGAGTCCCACCATTTTAGCAATATGGAGACTACCTTTTAGATTCCATTTGTTCTCTCGTGTATACACATCATGAAAAAGATAACCAAACACAATCCCCCTGGTCGTATAGTTCAAAGCAGTAGCAAACACCGACATACTGGTATTCTTTTTCTCGCCAAAATGCAATCCACCCACAGCTTTAATACCTATCTGAAAACCGATACTCGGATTGTAATTGAGATTGGGTAGATAGGAAATACCTGAACGCTTCTCGGGCGTACCGTCTTTCTTTCTTTTCTTAAAGGGATTGATGTCCTGAAAAAGATTGACCACATCATATAGACTATCAGGGGGCAGGGGGTCTCCCTTTATTCTTTTTAAGAATAGACTGTCAGTTTGCTGCTCGAGGTCCTGTGCATAGGTATTTGATGCCAACAAGGGTAAAAACAAAAGGATGTACAGGTATCTCATAGAGGGTCTCTTTCCATATTAGTAGCACGAAAATAAAGATAAGTTTTGGCTTTTAGACGCTTCGGCGCCCACAAAAAACGTTTTTCAAATTCATTTGTTCTCTTTTTCTACGTATATTACAGGATAGGAATTGTTATAATTTGTATCAAAATATCTTAAATAAAAAATATTATGTTAATTAAAAAAGAAGAAACAGGAAGCAAAGGAGCCTTTGTTGCCTACGAGGAAAATAAGAAAATAGGGGAGATGAGTTATTCGATAGCCGGTACGGACAAGATCATTGTGGACCATACTGAAGTCGATCCCGAACAAAAAGGAAAGAGTATTGGCAAAATTCTATTGCAAAAGGTAGTCGAACACGCTAGGGATAATAATCTGAAAATAATTCCGCTATGTCCTTTTGCAAAAGCCATGTTTGAAAAGAACGTCGATATAAGAGACGTGCTCGCTTAAAATCTGGATTGCTATCTGCTCCTTAAGGCCTCTCGGGCTAGGGGAGCAGGCACATTAATCTTGAAAATGCTTTAGCTGCCCCAGGAGGCCAGTAAGCCCTCCGGTATGAATAAACAATATCTGGCTGCCTTTTTCGAACGTGTCCTTTTCCAATAAATCATGTAATGCAAACAGCGCCTTTCCCGTATAGGTCGGCTCTATCATGATGCCCGTCTGGCGTACAAAACTTTGTACAAACTGTATCAGTTCGGGTTTGACCTTTGCATAACCACCAAAATGGTAGTCCAAATGGAGTCTACTCTGCTGTAGGTTAGCGCCCAGCAGCAGCATCTCGTCGGCTATAAAACCTCCTCCTTTCAATACGGGTACCACATGCAACAAGCTTTTCTCATCTTCTTGCGCTATTCCCATTGCAATACCTGCCGCTGTAGTACCGGTTCCGGCCGCCACAAAGATATGATCATACTGCCGCTCGAGCTCGCCCACCAGTTCCGAACAGCCACGAGCACCTTCTATTCCTGAGCCCCCCTCATCAATCATAAAGCTTCTATCGGCTTCTTGGAGTCCATTAAAGAGCTTTTCCTTGTCTTTGTAATCCTCCCGCGACACGAATAGAAGCTCCATACCAAACAGGCGACACATATCCAGCACAGGGTTCGAAATCTCCTCGCCCCGTATGAAAGCCTTAGCATAAAAACCTGCCGATGCAGCGGCGCAGGCCACAGCAAGGATATGGTTGGACCAAGCGCCTCCAAAAGTAATTAATGTATCTTTACCTAATTCACTTGCTTTTAAAAGATTATATTTTAGCTTACGCCATTTATTACCCGATACGAACGGGTGAATCATATCATCACGTTTTATATAGACTTGAACTGATTTTTGTTGATACAAAGGGTGCGAAAGTAATTGTTCAGGGCTAAAGAGGAGCATAGATAAAAAAGACATTGTTAATATTCAGTATATTGAAGTAAGAGTAGGTCAAAGTTAGTACTTTTTGGTGTATTTCACTTACTTTTGTGCTATGAACGAAGACTTAGATATACAGGAACAAGACGAGCAGGAATTGTATGAACATATACGGATAGTTGCCGACAAAGGGCAGGCCTTGCTTCGTATTGACAAGTTTTTAATGAATAGAGTAGAGAATACCTCACGCAACCGCATACAGAATGCGATTGATGCAGGTTCTGTCTTTGTCAATGATAAAGTCATCAAAGCCAGCTATAAAGTAAAGCCACTCGATGTCATTACCATGGTCTTACCCGACCCTCCACGCGATACTGAGGTCTATCCCGAGGATATCCCGCTTGTTATTACTTATGAGGATGATGACCTTCTTATGGTCAATAAAGAGCCTGGTATGGTGGTACACCCCGGATTCAACAACTATACAGGTACGCTGGTGAACGCACTGACATTTCACCTCAATCAGCTACCTACACTACCGGGTAATACAGGACGCCCAGGACTGGTACACCGTATAGATAAAGATACCTCTGGACTATTGGTCATTGCTAAGAATGAATGGGCCATGACCTATCTGGCCAAACAATTTTTTGAACACAGCATAGAACGTCGTTATGTGGCCCTCGTATGGGGAGATCTCCCCGAAGATGGTACCATCTCTGGCTATATCGGCCGCGATATGAAAGACCGTCGGATAATGAATATGTACGATGACCCGGAAAAGGGGAAATGGTCGGTCACGCACTATAAGGTAATAGAGCGCTTAGGCTTTGTCACATTGATTGAATGCCAGCTGGAAACAGGACGTACTCACCAGATACGTACACATATGAAATCTATAGGCCATCCTATTTTCAATGATGCCAGTTATGGGGGGGACAGAATACTAAAAGGGACGGCATTTTCAAAATACAAACAATTTGTAGACAATTGTTTTCAGATAATACCTAGACAGGCACTTCATGCCAGATCACTCGGTTTTATACACCCGAAAACAAAAAAAGAAATGAATTTTGAAGTACCATTGCCCGAGGATTTTCGTTTAGTATTAGAAAAGTGGAGAGGATATGCTGCTGAAAAAACACAGCAATAGGGTCCGCCAAACGATTACGCTTTAATGCATTTTTATGCCTACACATTACATGAACTACAACGGCACTTTGCTGCCGGAAGACCATACTATATTTTCGGCCAATAACCGGGCATTCCGCTACGGCGATGGTATTTTTGAGACGATGCTCTATAAAGACGGTGAAATCCGCTTTCTGGATTTTCACATCGAGCGCTTACAACAGAGCATGCAGCGGCTGGAGCTGGAATCGTCCGGCAAGTTCGACACGTATTTCTTTAAGGGAGCTACGGACGAATTAATCCGTAAGAACAATATGCTCGGACAGCGCGTGCGCGTACGTCTTGCGGTATTTAGGGAAGGCGATGGGCTCTATACCCCCGATAGCAACCGTCCGAATTATATCTTTCAGGTGCAACGCTTGGAAGAGCCACAAAGAGATAAGAAAAACGGTCTTATTATCGACCTGTATACGGAGAATAAAAAGCCTTTTGGCGATCTCTCGGACCTGAAATCAAACAACGCGTTGATATATGTCCTCGCTGGACTGTATAAGAAGAAGTTTGATTATGATGATGTACTCATTCTCAACCAAGAGGGTTTTCTCTGTGAAGCGCTGACATCAAATATCTTCGTGTACTTTGAGAAAGCGCTGTATACCCCTGCGTTGAATCAAGGCTGTATCGCTGGGGTGATGCGTCGTGTGGTGATGGATATCGCGGAAGCGGAGGGTATACAGGTCATCGAAGCACAGATCAGTCCCGAAATCATGAAAAAAGCGGATGAGATATTCTGCACCAATGCCATACAAGGAATACAGTGGGTTATGGGTTACAAGCAGAAGCGTTACTTTAACAAAATATCTCGGATACTACAGGATAGACTGGCAACCTGGAGTTATGACAAAGAAGGTGGTCTATAGGATGAGGAGAGCTACAAATTTGCTTTTACATTTCGAAGCAATTGTATTGCTTGTAAAGGCGAATTTATGTAGGTTTGTCCCATGTCTACAAACGGATTAATATCTCAAGATACTATCGTAGCGTTGGCTACATCTCCTGGTGCACAAGGTGCTATCGCTGTAATACGTGTATCGGGAAACGAAGCGATAAACATCGTCAATGGTGTGTTCAAAGGCAAGGATCTGACTGCCCAGGACTCACATACTATACATTTTGGAACGATACGTGAAGGGGAGGAAATCCTCGATGAAGTACTGGTCTCGCTATTTGTGGCACCAAACTCGTACACAAAGGAAAACTCGGTAGAAATATCGACACACAACTCAAAATATATCATCGAACGGATTATCAACCTGCTCATAAAGAAAGGAGCGAGAGCCGCACGTGCTGGTGAATTTACCCTACGGGCATTTCTCAATGGAGGGCTGGATCTTTCGCAAGCGGAAGCTGTAGCAGATCTAATCGCATCCAATTCCGCTGCATCCCACCAAGTGGCCATGCAACAGATGCGAGGTGGTTTTTCGAATCAGCTGAAACAATTACGCGAAGATTTGGTACATTTTGCTTCTTTGATAGAACTGGAGCTAGACTTCGGGGAGGAGGATGTGGAATTTGCAAACCGGGATCAGCTAAAGTCGCTTATACAAAAGATATATACCGTAATCGGCAAGCTTATCCAATCCTTTGAACAAGGGAATGTGCTCAAAAATGGAGTTCCGGTGGTTATCGCCGGTAAACCTAATGTCGGTAAATCGACATTATTGAACGCCCTGCTGAATGAAGAACGTGCTATTGTATCGGATATCGCAGGTACGACACGAGATACTATCGAGGATGAAATCAATATCCATGGGGTGACCTTTCGATTTATTGACACCGCAGGCTTACGGGATACAGAAGATGTCATCGAAGCAAAAGGGGTGGAGCGTACACGGGAGAAAATGAAACAGGCACGATTGATTATCTACTTATTTGACCCCACCCAAGATAATATCGCGGTGGTACAGCAGCAGATAAGTGAAGTGAGGGATCTGAATATTCCTTTTGTAACGATAATCAATAAGAGTGATTTGCTGGCGGAGGGCGATAGAGCGGAATACAATGTACTGAACCCTTTGTACATATCTGCAAAAAAACAACTGGGAATAGATGAACTGAAGGAGGAATTGTTGAATCAGGTCAATCTTTCGAATATCAATACCGACGATGTCATGGTCACGAATATCAGACACGTGGAGGCGCTACAGCTTACGCAAGCGGCACTAGAGCGGGTTCTATACGGTATTGACAATCCGGTAACATCCGACTTTTTGGCAATGGATATCCGTCAATCCCTGCACCATCTGGGAGAGATAACCGGCACGGTAACTACCGACGATCTGCTGGAAAACATTTTCTCTAAATTCTGCATCGGAAAATAAACAACTGTATTTCAATCGATTACAAACTACTATTTTACATCAAAAAGAAGCTAAAAAGCTTCTATTCAGTTTATAAAAAACGGCTTAGGCAACTTTACAAAGTTGCCTAAGCCGTTTTAAAAAGACGCCTAAGCCTTTTTTTATTTGGCCACGGCTATTTTTTGGCCTTTTGTGCGCAAAAAAAAGGGATATCTCTAGGAGATATCCCTTTTTGAATCAGTTCTCAATCCGAATAGCTAAGAGCCGTTTTTCTTAAATACCAAGGTCTGCATGGCGTTCTTTATCTGCCTGCCCGGATGAAAGAGCAGCTTTGGACTAAGGATATTGGAAGCGGTTACCTCTTCGGACAAATCACTCCCTGTGCTTCTCGTACTGACACGAAAAGACCCCATGTTACCGAGACGGACGATATAGCCCCTCGATATATTACGTGGAATCTCGCGTATCAAGCTCTGTAATACAGCATACACATCCGACTCAGTAATAGAAGATGCATGCGAGATATCTGCAGCAAGGTCTTCCAGACTAATTTCACCGGTATGCACCGGTCTCGCGTAAAACTTCTTTGGTGCTGTTGGGTCACTTGGATTCCCAATTTCATGAATGTTGAATTTAATTGCCATTTCTTTTTGCGTTTAAAAATTAATAAATAAATTATCTACCTGTCGCCAGTGGGCGGTACCATTTCCCAACTGACAGGATAAAGGTATAACGCAATATGTTATCGTTAGTCGGTTTTGACGGGATTGTCGGACTTGTCTGTTTTGGCGTATTTGTCGTTTTTGTCGCCAGGAAGAAAAATAGAGACTTAGCCCTTAGCTAATAAAGGAAAGTCCAAGAGAGGAAGAATAGAACAGTTTAAGAAGAATAAGGTAAAGGGGGAGTTAACGAATGAAGTTGTACATATCGGACATTGGAATACCAAGGTACTCGGAAGCCTGATGTACCGTGACAAGCTGTTGCTTACCCAAGCCAAACATATCCTTGATCTTGTTGATGATACGCTGACACGTACGCTCACTACGACCTGTAATCTTTTGCAGGTCGGACGGATAAACAGTCAATCGTTGTAATGAAGATTTCATCATAATCAGTTTACATAAAAATCAAACATCAGTAAATCGAATATACAATACTACTTTCGATAAAGCAAATTATCTAACTGATTTTTAGACATTTTAACCTTAATTAAGTTTTTCCCGACTTTGAGAGTCCCCTCGGAGTGATTAAACTTCCATAATTGTGCTGTTCCCGTCTTTAGGGAATTACTTTTTCTTCTTATTATTATTGGCCTTGCGATAATCCCATGGCGCTATTGGAGACTGCTGCGACCAAATATTGACTTTGCGCGCTCTAGCTTGTGCTTCGGCACGGTGGTATTCGCGACTTTTACTATACGAAGGGTAATCCCAAGCCAAACCGACGTTGAGCAACAGAAGATTCAAATCGGTACTACGGTCCAGCCATACCACACCAACCACACGGCCATAACGATCTTTACTCTTGACTTCTATCTTAACAGTTTTATCAAGTGTACGAGCGCTCGTAAAGCTCTTCGCGGTATGCGCATAATCCTGTCCGATTTCTGGGCAATCTATACCAAAAAAACGTACTCGTATTTTCTTTTTGTACTTGTCAACTATCGTAAAAGTATCGCCATCGGCTACCCGCACCACACGCCCCTCTATATACTTCTGCGCTACACCAGTAAAAACAAAAAACAGAAAGAGACAGATCAAGAACGTTTTCTTCATGCGGCAAAGATAGAGGAAACAAAACCGCAACAAAGGCTTTAAAAAGACCCAGATTATAAGTCAAAGAGGCTAAGCGGGAAAAAATCACAAAAAAATCCTGAAGCGGGGAACTTCAGGATTTTTACCAAACCAATTATTAACCTAATTATGAAATTATACTGTATAAACGTAAAGCACCTCCAAAATAGTACAGTGGAGCAATCGCATTAACATTATTTAACACTAGAGGAAGTACTTTACATTAAATTAACTTTTTTTGAATATATCTAAAAAAAAATAGACATCTTCGCTAAAGCAGTATACCGCTGCTGGTTCAAACAACGAGGCTAAAACAAAGTGATGAAAGGACCACTAGAATATAGACTATTATGGGAAAGAATAAGGTCAGGGGATGAAGGTGCCTTTTTCGATCTGTATGCGCAATTATATAAGGACCTGGTAAACTTTGGTATACGTACCTGTGGAGATGTAGACCTCAGTACGGAGGCGCTAGACCAGGTATTCGCCAGTATATGGGAAAAGCGGGAAAGTCTGGAACGCGTAGAGAATGTACAGTCTTATCTACTGACATTCCTAAAAAGAAAAATTTTAAGACTACTAGAAAAACAGAATAAAATTAACACCGCCCTGCAGCATCTAAAAGCGGAAGAGGACTGGACAGAGATGCCTTACGATGAATTTATAATCCGTGTACAGACCAACGAACTGGTCAAACTACGCCTAAAAGAAGCGCTGGAAACGCTGACTTTCAGACAGAAACAACTGATACACCTCAAGTTTTTCGAAGGCTATAGCTATGAAAAAATAGCCGAAGTGACCCACATGAGTGTAAAGACAGCCTACAATACGCTGTACGATGCATTGAAGACTTTACGAGAACAATTAAAGGAATTTTAATCAACTAATATACAGTGAAATACAAATTATTTCATTTTTCTTTTAGGCAATCGAACGGATTATAGGCACTATACTATAAAACCGCTTAAATAATGAGCCATAAAGACTACAAAGAAGTAGAGGACTTCCTAATTGATGATACTTTCCAACAATACTGTGCCCAGGAAAATGAGCAATGTGTGCAATACTGGGAACGTTATATACAACAACACCCCGAGCAACAGGATGTCATAGCCCGAGCGCAACGTGTATTCGCTGTATTGACAGGCCATAAAAGACCAGTTATCCAACAGATGGATAACCTACGAAATACAATCAACCAACAAAACAAACCACAACCTATCAAGCGGTGGGCTATAGTGGCCACTTCTATCGCTGTGGCCGCTGCACTCACCTTGTTTGGATTTATGTACTTGGGATATTTTAAGACGCAAGAGACGGCTATTGAGAATCTAGCTATGTCTACAACAGGTCAGATATACCAAACTATAAAAGGGGAGAAGAAAACATTTACCCTGGAAGATGGAACTAAGGTTACACTCAATTCGGAAAGTAAGCTGGAGATTGATACCGATTTTGGAAAAGCAACACGCCAAGTGTCTTTGACAGGGGAGGCGTATCTTGATGTAAAAAAAGATGCAGATAAGCCCTTCGTACTACACACCAATGAGTTTGATATCCGCGTATTGGGCACCTCGTTCAATGTAAAGGCTTATCCCGATGAACTGGCCTCAGAAGCCTTACTGATTGAAGGTCTAATCGAGCTGAAAAGTAAAGGCAAAAATGAAAATTCTATCGTCATCAAACCTAACCAAAAGGTGACTATCTATAAAAATGAGATGATTGCAAGCTCGGAGACGGAAGCAAAGAAAACGGCAAAACCTAAAGCGAATGTCAAGGAAATAGCAATACAGGATGTCCCTAACGATGAAAAGCATGAAATGGCAGATATCGCATGGAAAGAAAATAGACTAGCTATGGTCGACCAGGATTTCAATGAACTGAAGTCTATTCTCGAACGCTGGTACGATATCAATATCACGTTGAAGGGCCCAGCAATAGGAAAATATAGATTTACGGCTACATTTAAAGAAGAAGATATTAACCAAGTTTTAAAAGCATTACAAAAAGTAGAACCCTTTAATTATGAGATACATGGAAAAGACGTGATAATTTATGAGAAATAACTAAAAAAGGATGGTAAAAACCATCCTCTTATTGGATTAATTTAACCGGCAGGCGTAAGCTTCGAACCCATACGCTGCCTATTATAAACTTTAACCAACACTAAAGTATGATTAAAAATGGCTTTATGCAAGTGCATTGGAATTATCTTGTGCGCTCTAGATTCATTATCCGGATGAAACTAACCTTGATTATGATTGTATTGGCATTCGCGAACGTAACCGCAAATGTCTACTCCCAACAGAAAGTCTCCTTGGATGTCAAAAAGACAAAGTTGAGCAAGATTCTCAAATTGATTGAGGAAAATAGCGACTATTACTTTGTCTATAGCGCAACAAATGAAAACCTGAACAAGGAACTTTCCCTAAAAGTAGATAACACAAAAGTTGTTGATCTGCTACCACGTCTATTTGCTAGAAATGGTCTACAGTACTCAGTTTCGGGTGAAGGCCTGGTTGTGGTGTCCGAACAACAGACTTTGAGCATAAAAGGATTGGTAACCGATCAGGATGGGAACAAACTATCCGGCGCTACCGTACGTGTAAAGGGCAGTGCAATCGGAAAAGCAACCGATTTGAATGGCCGATTCGAGATAGATGTACCAACGGGAAATACTTTGGTGGTTTCATTCACAGGATATCTATCTAAAGAAATCACCATACAAAAAGGCGGTGAGGTGACTGTCGCACTGGAACGCGATGACCAAATGCTGAGCGAAGTCGTCGTAACAGCGCTTGGTGTTAAAAAAGAACGCCGCTCGCTAGGATACTCGGTCACTCAGTTAGAGGGCGAATCCCTAACGAAGGCTCGCGAGAACAATGTTGTCAACTCCTTAGTAGGTAAAGTAGCAGGCTTAGACGTTTCATCAACAGCAGGTGGAGTTGGCTCATCCAGCTCTGTAATCATCCGTGGTATTTCCAGTTTAGGACAGTCGAGCCAACCGCTCTATGTAATCAACGGTATGCCTATGGAAAATAAAGCCGTTGGAGTTGGATCAGCAGGTAGTACGAATCCAAATGGTAACAAAGGTAGCCAATGGGACAATGCGCCGGATATGGGGGATGCGATCAGCAACATCAACCCGGATGATATCGAAAGTATCTCGGTATTGAAAGGAGCTGCAGCATCAGCACTATACGGTTCCAGAGCGAAAGCGGGGGTAATCCTGATTACGACCAAATCAGGCAAAGGCAATGGTGTAGAATTTAGCTCTAACTATGTGGTAGAGCAGGTTATGGATCCTACTAACTGGCAGTATGTCTATGGCCAAGGAGGTAATGGCAGTAAGCCAGTGACTGCACAAGGCGCGGCAGAGGTAGGTGCATCGAGCTGGGGGGCAAAATTAGATGGGTCTAACGTGGTTCAGTTTGACGGCGTAGAACGTCCATATGTAGCGCAGAAAAATAACCTCAAGAACTTTTATGAAAACGGACACACTTGGACAAATAATATTGCTTTTAACAAATCTTTTGAGGGAGGCTCTTTACGCTTCTCGGTAACTGATGTCAACAATAGCTCTATCATGCCAAATTCAGGTTTAGACAGGCACTCCTTTAATCTAGGAGCGACTTTTGAACCGATAAAAAGACTATCTATTGATGCAAGAGCAAACTACATTATTGAAAAGGCAAAAAATAGACCTATGCTGTCAGATGGTGCAGGTAGTGCCAACTTCAACGCCATGTTTTTACCTACAAGTTTGGATATCCGTAATCTGAAACCCTATAAAGATGAGAATGGAAAAGAGATTGCATACAACTCTGGTAACAAGTGGGATACCAACCCTTGGTATGCAGCTTACGAAATCCAAAATAACACGAAACGGAACAGACTGATAAGCTCCCTATCAGCAAGATATACGTTTGACAATGGCTTATTTGTGCAGGGGCGTGCAGGTAATGACTATTATACGAATGAATTCGAGAGTATATTCCCAGGAGGAATTGCGTACCCACCGCCTTATAATATGGCTCTGCAATCAGCTAAGTTTAACGACGTGAATGCGGATATCTTAGTGGGTAAAGCTTTCTCATTGACCGATGATATGACCTTGACACCGAATGTGGGTGCCGCATATAGAAATACAAAGAATGATCTTATGATCAATCAAGGCACTGAATTCTTGGGGCCAGGTAAATATTCTATCATAGGATTAAAAAATAAAGCGGTATCGCAAGTAAGTTCTGAGGAAGAAATGCAATCGGTATACGGTACATTAGAGTATGCTTATCGTGATATTCTTTACCTAACAGGGAGTTTGCGTTCGGATTGGTTCTCCACATTGGCAACACCTGGAGCAGATAAAAAACTTTATTCGGTTTACCCAGGGGTAAGCGGGTCATTTGTTTTCACGGAGTTCTTGAATTCTTCGGTATTAAATTTTGGTAAATTACGCGCTGGATATGCACAAGTAGGACAAGCGACGAATCCTTATCTGACTTCGTTGAGCTACAAGTTCTTGAGTCAAAGTCTTAATGGAAATCCTTTAGGTACAATTTCAAATACATCTGTACCAAATTCCAGCTTATTTGCATCGACAGCAAAAGAAGTCGAAGTCGGTACAGAACTAAGACTTCTTAATGATCGCCTTAACATCGATTTAGCTTGGTATAGCAAACGTTCTGAAAATGAGATCTTGGAAGTAGAGATTCCTAGCACAACAGGATATACTGGTGCGGTATTAAACACAGGTGCCATTCGCAACCAAGGAGTCGAAATGTTGGTAACAGGGACACTTATTAAGAACCAAAACTTTAGCTGGATTTCCTCAATTAACGCAACATACAATGACAACAAGGTACTATCACTTACCGATGGTCTTGATGAAATGTTAGTGGCGACTTCTCGTTCAGGCGTTGGCTTCTTAAAACATGTACCAGGAAAATCTATGTTGCAAATATTTGCGTACGATTACAAATACGACGACAAAGGTGAGATTGTAAAATTAGCCGATGGTTCGCCTGATAGAGGTGAATTAAAAAGCTATGGCTCCTCCCAAAGTCCATGGTTTGCAGGATGGAACAACGACTTTAGTTACAAAAAATTCAATTTAGGATTTTTAATCGATGGTAAATTCGGTGGTAAAGTATTTTCAGGAACAGATTATTACGGTTATATCAAAGGATTGCATCAAGAAACATTGAAAGATCGTGAAGCTCTTGGCAATACTGCGCCTAAATACTATGAGAATATGGCTAATAACACATCGTCGCGTTTCGTGAATGATGCGAGCTTTATAAAAATGAGACAATTAACATTTGGTTATAGCTTCCCTGCACAGGCCTTTAATAACAAAATCAACGGATTGACATTGAGTTTTGTTGCTCGTAACTTGTTTACGCTGATGAAGAAAACAGACAATATCGATCCGGAATCCAGTTATAATGCAACGTTTGTGGGACTTGAGCTAGGCGGTGTACCTCCTGTTCGTACATTTGGTTTCAATCTTAATGTTAAACTCTAAATCTGAAGGACGTATGAAATTTAATAAACTTAATATATTAGCACTCTCTTTATTATCGATAGCGCTATGTACAACCAGTTGCACAAAAGACTTTGACAATATCAATACCAACAAGCTTACTTATGGACCAACAGAATTTGATCCGAACTTCGCATTGTCTACTTCGCAGTTAACCTATACGGGCAGTATTGATTTTGCTTACGAAACATGGCGAGCAAATTTAATATACTCAGGCACTATGATCCAAGGGCTTTCGAGTATTGCGAGCTACTGGTCAGGAGATAAATATTTAACAAACCCGGGATACACCTCTTCATATTGGGAAAGGGCATATGATGAGCAAGTAAAACCTATTGTAGATGTTGTTGAGCTAACCCGTGGTAAAGAACAATATCACAATATACATCAAGTAGGACGTATCTGGAAAGCACTTATCTTTGCCCGGATTACAGATTTGTATGGTGATGTCCCGTATTCAGAGGCGGGAATGGGCTACTACAATAAAGCGCTTTCAACGAAGTACGATAAGCAAGAGAATATCTACAAGGATATGCTCAAGGAGATAGACGAAGCTGTAAATGCACTAAACCCATCAGCTGATAAAGTAACGGGTGATGTCATCTATGCAGGTGATATTGACAAGTGGAAACGCTTCGGTAATAGTTTGATTTTACGACTAGCGATGCGATTGACCAAAGTAGATGAGGCTACCGCAAAAACTTATGTCGCTAAAGTGGCAGGAAATACTTTGACCAGCAATGATGAAAATGCTTTTCTAAAACATGATCTAAGTGGTGACCGTATTACCCAAAACAGAAACAGTCAAGTTCTTTCAGGTCAGGATCCATGGTTCAGTAAATGGTCCAACACTTTTATCGATGTGCTAAAGAACACCAACGATCCTCGGATAAAAGTAGCCGCAACGAAGGTATTCCTGACAACAGCTGCAGAAATCAACCCCAATTTTGAAACAGATCCTGCAAAGCAAAAAGGCATGCCCAACGGTAAGGATAATCTAGGTAAGGAATATGACGTAAAAACCGAACCTAACTTTACGTCAATGCCTGAATATTCTTCTCCTCACCCAGGCATGATTAAACTGGATGGTATTACCTTTATTTTGACCTATGCAGAATGTGAGTTACTACTGGCAGAGGCTGCTCAACGCTGGGGAATAGGTGGTTCAGCGACAGATCATTTTGCCAAGGGAGTAAAAGCGAGCATAACTTATCTTAAGCAATTTGATAGTAGACTGGCTATTTCTGACGCTGACGCTGATGTTTATGTAGCTGCTAACCCACTGAGTGGAGGAATAAAGCAAATTGCTCAACAGTACTGGATACACCATAACACCTCACTAAACTTCTATGAGTCTTGGTTTAACTGGAGAAGAACGGGATATCCTGAACTAACACCGGTTGTCTATCCTGGCAACGCAACAAAGGGTACTATTCCGCGTAGATTCCCTTACCCATCTGCTGAGGAAGCTGGTACTAACAGGGAGTACTTTAAAGCGGCAGCCGCGGCGGTACCAGGTGGAGATAACCTAAGTGGCCGTGTATGGTGGGATAAACAATAGATGAATATGCGTTTTTATATACTAATCGCCGCTATGAGCGCTGTGGCCTGTCAAAACGCAGGCAATGACATCGAGGGAAGCTATAGACTCCTGGAAAGTACAACCATAAAGGGTAAGGACACCATCCATGTACAGGTCGATACAACAAAAACAGAAATGATTAAAGTGATAAATGCGAGTCACTTTGCATTCTTTAATCATGACAAAAACCAGGGCAAGGACAGTACGGCCACTTTCGTAAGTGGTGGTGGTACTTATGTACTGGAAGGGAGTACTTATACCGAAAACCTGGACTTCTGTACCTATAGACCTTGGGAAGGTAAGCAATTTAAGTTTGCGATATCCCTAAAAGGAGATACCTTAATCCAAGAGGGGATGGAAGAATTGCCAGAGCTTGGTGTCAAACAGCACATCACCGAAAAGTATATAAGAATAAAATAATTAATGGGTAGTAATGCTAGGTAGGTCAACCGTAAGGGTAGGCCTACCTTTTTGATGTTAACGCCTGTAATTACAGCTACCACCATAGGCCGAACAACCTAGATTGAGAAAGGAGATAACGGCAAATATCAATCCCAATACGATAAATATCCATTCGTTGCTATGCCAGCCCTGAGCAGCAACAACCAAGCCTAATGCAATCCTAAAAATCCGCATAAAGGTCCAATTTCTTAAAAACAGCTCTTTCATCTTTTCACTAAATTAATAAACAACTCTGTACCTGCCCGAGCATCTATACTGTTATAACAGGCTTCAAAACGCTCGAACGTATAATATGCTTTAAATAGTGGTTCGTATTCGAGGGCACTGCCACCAAACGGGGGACCACTGTAACTAAACTCTCGGTCAAACAAAACACCTACCAGATGACCACCGGCAACCAATAGCTCGGATGTCTTACACGCATAATCGCTACGTCGGCCTATAGGGATGGCGCAGAAAAAAGTCTGCTCAATAATCAAGTCAAATTGCCCTTGATAACTAAAGAAATCGGCACAGACAAAATTAATAGCCGCGCCATGCTGTACTTTATTCTTGGCACTCACAATCGCTGTGGGCGAGATATCCAATACCGTAATATTCTTAAACCCAGCGGCAGCCAACCAATCTGCTTCATACGCATTGCCGCAGCCCGGAACTAAAATATGTGCTTCCTTATTGGAATATCCTTCCATATAGTGCACAATCGGGCGGGAAGGATATCCAATATCCCAACCTGTCTGTCTAGCCTGCCAACGATGCTCCCAGTATTCGGCATCCAATTTTACGTTCTCTTCCATGGTGACTTAACTAATCTTATACTTACATAGCAACCCTTCTCAAGGGAAAAGCTATTCTATCTTCCTGTGACGCCTCGTCAGATAAGATCTCTTTTTTGCCGAAAGTTAACTATTCTACCATTACCTTTCTGACATACTAACGTAAAGTTACATCGAATAGGCAAGGGTAAAGGTGACTTATGTTACACACATTATACTTTGCCTCAAACAATACTTATCTTTGTAATAAGGAACTATTTAAACAAATGGATTGCAAATGGAAAAAATGAAGATCGAAATATGGAGTGACATCATGTGTCCCTTCTGTTATATTGGAAAACGTAAATTAGAAAAATCTATTGAAACTCTTCCGAATAAAGATGCCATAGAAATCGAATGGAAAAGCTATCAGCTGAATCCGGATTTGCAGACTGACACTTCGCAAAATATCAACGATTATCTGTCTATACATAAGGGAATGAGTTTAGAGCAAGCGCAGCAAATGAGCCAACAGGTAACACAAATGGCCGCTGTAGAAGGCTTAGAATATCATATGGATAAAGCGGTGGTAGCAAACTCTTTCCGTGCACATGTATTTGCCCACTTTGCGAAGAAGTATGGCAAACAGTTGGAAGCGGAAGAAATGCTTTTTAAAAGCTATTTTACGGAAGGTAAAAATGTGGATGATATCGCTGTATTAACAGATCTAGCAGCACAATTGGGACTGGATGAAAATGAATTAGTCAGAGTACTGGAGAGCGGAGAGCTGGATGATGAAGTGAAAATGGATATCCATGAGGCTCGCCAGATCGGTGTGCAGGGGGTACCTTTCTTTGTATACGACCGTAAATACGCTATCTCAGGAGCGCAACCAAATGAACTATTCGTACAGACGCTGGAAAAGGCATTATCGGAGTGGAAGGGGGGTAGTTCACTACAAATTGTGGCAGAGCAGGATGGACCGAGCTGCGGCCCTGACGGATGTGAGTAATATGATGAAAAAAGCCAGACTAGGAATGTAATCTGGCTTTTTTTTGTCCATGCTATCTATATCTAAGCCTGGAGATAAGCGATAATGTAAGGGGAAAATACAATAATACCTACTATAGCTGCAATAATAGCATGGAGCAAGACCGCAGCGGCGGCAAGATCCTTGATTTTCTTGATAGCAGGACGCCTTTCGATGGATACAAAGTCCGCCAGATGCTCTAGAGCAGTATTGAAAATTTCGGCAGATAATACCATCCCTATTACAATCAACACAGCAAGCCACTCGTAACGATCGATGTCAAAAAGAAAACCAAGCGCTATTGCCATTGTTGCAGCAACGAGGTGAATCTTTAGATTGACCTCGCCCTTGAAGGCTATCTTGAAGCCGTTGAAAGCCCACTTAAAACTATCTATTCTCTTCTTGAACCCAGACATAATAACTCATTTAGGCAGAGCGATATAACTCATCAAACAACACTTTATACTTGGAGAGAATCACCTTTCGTTTCATCTTTAAAGTGGGCGTAAGTTCGCCTCCCTCAATTGTAAACTCGTCCTGTAGGATAATAGGTTTTTTAATCTGCTCCCAATTTCCAAAATGCTGATTGGCCTGACGGATTTCACTATTTATCTTTTTAAGAACAGCATCTTGTTTTAAGAACTCATCTTTGGGCAAGGTCACTAGCTCGGAAGCATTGGTACGTGCCCATTCTAATAGGTTGGAATAGTTGGGAACAATATACGCAGAAGCGAATTTCTGACCATCTCCAATAACCATGGCCTGTTCGATAAATGGTGACTCAACGAGTCTCTTCTCAATAGGTTGAGGGGTCACGTATTTGCCTCCGGATATCTTGAACATCTCTTTTTTACGGTCAATTATCTTTATAAAACGTTCCTCTTCGAGTACGGCAATATCTCCGGTATGCAGCCAGCCATCGATAATCGTCTTGCTGGTTTCTTCGGGGTCTTTATAATACCCCATCATGACATTGGGACCTTTTACCAAAATCTCGCCATCCTCAGCTAACTTGACTTCAACATACTTGACGGGTAGACCGACCGTACCGATTCGGACACCATGAAGATAATGATTAACTGCAATAAGAGGAGAGGCTTCGGTCAATCCATAACCTTCATAAACGGGAATGCCTGCGGCGAGAAACATACGCGCAAGCTTATTATGTAAGGAAGCCGAGCCTGAAGCAATGGTAATAAGATGTCCACCTAAAGCTTCATACCATTTATTCAGCACAAGCTTTCGTGCTATGGACAGTTTAAAATTATACAAAGCACTCCTTTTCTCGGGATTAGGGTCATAGCCATCCGCAATACCTGCCGCCCAATCAAAGATTTTGCGCTTCATTCCAGACAACTCGTGCCCGGTTTTCATTATCTTTTCATACACCTTCTCTAATATGCGGGGAACAGCGGTCATAATATGTGGCTTCACCTCGCCAATATTCTGTCCGATTTTGTCCAGTGATTCGGCAATATGAATCGTGATGCCGATATACATATAAGTATACACAACCATACGTTCGTAAGCATGACAAGGAGGGAGAAAGGTAAGGCCACGGTCGAATGCCTGGCAAGGAGTGATATCTCGTGCAGACATGACATTGAATACAATGTTATTGTGGGATAGCATCACGCCCTTCGGTTTGCCGGTGGTACCTGAGGTGTATATCAAGGTCGCTAAATCAGCAGGAAGAATTTTATCCCGATAGTCATCTAATATAGCTGGATCTTGACCAGTAGCGATTTCCTTTAATTCATTCCAGCTACGGACATCTTCTGCCTCCTGTATACAAAAAATGTATTTGAGCGAATAAATAGCTTCTTGAATATTATTGATGCGCTTGTATAGTGATTTATTCCCAACAACGCAGAGCTTAATCTCAGCATCATTAAAGATGTATTGGTAATCTGCATCTGTTATATTGGGATACATAGCGACAACAACGCCTCCGATTTGCTGTATGGCAAAATCCATAATATGCCACTCGACACTACTGTCAGCAATCAGGCCGACTTTCTCGCCTCGCTCTATACCCAGGGATAACAGACCAAGCGATACCCGGTCTACTTCATTCAAAAAATCTGCTGTCAAAAGGTATTTCCATTCACCATCCTGTTTATATCCAAACATGGGTAAATTGGGGTATAATTCGATCTGACGTCTAGCCAAATCAAATAATCTTAAATTCTGTGTGTCAATCATATTCAAGCAGGCTGTATTAACTATATACAATCTTAATATGTAATGGTTTCTATTATATTACGTTTTTATAAATACGGGTGTAAAAATAGTAAATAAACTGTTTTTAAAAACAAAAGAAGAGTGAATCACTTATTTTTAAAAAAAATTAAAAATATAATCATCAATAATGATTTTATTTATATTTTTACCCCTGCAATAATCAAACTATAAATCTATGGAGTATCTAAACGGAGTAAACGCGTTAACTCTAATTTTCACCTCTTTACTTATTTTCGCAATTGCCTACCGGTTCTACGGTATTTTTATGGCTAATAAAGTCCTCCGACTAAACAATAAAAATAGGACGCCTGCCCATGAATTCGCGGATGGGCAAGACTATGTCTCGACCAATAGGAATGTATTATTCGGTCACCATTTTGCAGCTATTGCCGCAGCGGGACCGCTAGTAGGACCAGTATTAGCTGCCCAATTCGGTTATCTACCAGGGACACTCTGGATTCTGATAGGCTGTGTATTGGCTGGAGGAGTGCACGATATGATTGTATTATTTGCCTCTATACGTCATAAAGGAGAGAGCTTAGCCTCGATAGCCTACAAAGAAATTGGTAAAACTACAGGCACCATAACTGGAATAGCCGTTCTTCTAATTCTAATACTGACCCTCGCGGGGCTTTCATTGGCTTGTATAAGTGCCATGCATGAAGCATCCTGGTCTTTATTTACCGTGATTATCACTATGCCGATAGCCATACTAATGGGACTTATCATGCGATACCGCAAAGATTCGGTCACATTGGCTAGTGTGATTGGTGGGATACTATTGATTGTTGGTATAATCGGAGGCCACCATCTTATGGAATATGAGTATATCAGCAATTTATTTCATTGGAATATTGGTACAATCTCTATCGCAATTACAGTATACGGTTTTCTGGCTTCGGTACTCCCAATGTGGTTACTATTAGTTCCTCGGGACTATTTGTCTACCTACCTCAAAATCGGTACGATACTAATGCTGGCAGTAGGTATTATATTCGTACAACCTACTTTACAGATGCCAGCTTTCACGGAGTTCGTATTTGGAGGTGGGCCAGTAATCGGAGGACCTGTACTGCCATTTATATTTATTGTTATCGCATGTGGCGCTATCTCGGGCTTCCATGCGGTAATAGCTACTGGAACAACTCCTAAAATGCTTGCGAATGAACGAGAAATTCTATTTGTTGGGTATGGAGCAATGCTAGTAGAGGGCTTTGTCGCACTGATGGCATTAATTGCTGCATGTACACTGATGCCGGGAGATTATTTTGCTATTAACACGCCAGTGGCTGCGTATGATGCTTTTATTGCCAAACACCCTGAACTGGTCGCTGTAGACTTAAATCATTTTATAGAGAGAATTGGAATAGATTTGCATGGAAGGACGGGAGGAGCGGTATCTCTGGCCGTAGGTATGGCGCATATCTTTGATAATATCCCTTTTATGGATGATGTGATGGCTTATTGGTATAATTTTGCGATAATGTTTGAAGCGGTATTTATACTGACAGCAATTGATGCAGGTACAAGGGTAGGACGTTTTTTCCTACAGGAGATGATGGGAAATGTTATTCCTAAATTCAAAGATAAGAATTGGCTTCCGGGGATATTAGTGAGCAGTTTCCTATTTACCTTCTCCTGGGGATACCTTGTATACACTGGAAATGTAAGTAGTATATGGCCACTATTTGGTATTAGTAACCAGCTATTAGCAGCCTGTGGACTCATCGTATGTACAACTATGCTCATCCGCATGGACCGTGGAAAATACGCCTTATGTACAGCAATACCAGGAATATTTATGGCTATTATTACATTCTGGGCCGGATATGAGCAAGTGATAAATGTTTACCTACCCAATCAACAGCTATTATTGGCGGGACTTGCGGTCTTTGCGATGATTCTCATGCTAATCGTTTTTGTAGGAGCATTTTTTAAATGGTATAAACTGAGCAAAAAGAAAGCAATATATACGGATTTCTACGGAGAGAATGTCAAGGAAATCGTAGAAAGATAGGAGAAAGGAAAAGCCCAATAATATCGCACGTTATTATTGGGCTAAGGAAGTATATTGTAATTATAAGTGATTAATAAAATATTTTTTACAATCTAATACTTGATGATCAAAGTGTATGCCAAAATCTCAAAGAGAAAAGAGCATGATATTGTAATACAGTAAAATACACTATTTTTGTAGACAATAATCTACAAAAATAGGCGCCCCTAGCTATTACAGATCCGCGTAAGCCGGAAAAGCAGGGTCAACAATCCGCTTCCACTCTGGGTTCTTCTTGATATAGGCAAATACGTAAGGGCAATAAGGCATCAGCTTGCGCCCATCCTGCTCAATGAATAGGAGAGTCTTCTCTACGACTGCTGCCGCAGCCCCGCTACCCTTAAGCTCCGGAGCTGCTTCGGTGTGTATCAACGCAATACGGCTCCTAGTCTCTTTAAAATCTATAAATGCCAAATAACCATTGACGTTTATTTCAAAACGATGGTCCAAATCATTTTTAACCAGTGGAATATCTATTAGCTCTTCTCTCATATCTATCACTTATCTATTTTAATTCTGACTCAAATATAACTTTATCCCGTTTTCTAAAAACTAATATAGATTAAGAAATAAGCTACTCGTTATTTCTTACCTATACGATATAGCTTCCCATTGTCTGTAATAGCATACAAGGCTTCGTCCTGTCCCTGAACAATATCCCTAAAGCGTTGGCCTTCTTTCTCTAACAGTCTTTCTTCACCCACGACTTTATTATTAGCGATGACCAGACGGGCGATATGCATACTGCTAAGTCCAGTGACGAACACATTATTTTTCCATTCAGGAATCGCTGATCCCGTATAAAAGGTAATGCCTGAAGGAGATAAGACAGGGTCCCAATAATAGACAGGCTGCTCCATTCCTTCTTTCTGTTGGATAGGAGGGGTGCCGATTTCTTTACCAGAATACTCTATACCATAGGTAATCGTAGGCCAACCGTAGTTCTTACCCGGCTCTACGCGGTTGAGCTCATCGCCACCACGAGGTCCAAACTCGGTCTCCCATAGGTCGCCGGTTACCGGATGAAGTGCAATACCTTGTACATTGCGATGTCCATAGGAATAGATTTCGGGAAGAGACTCAGCATTACTTTCGAATGGGTTGCCTGCAACCGGCTTACCATCGGTAGTAATACGCAAAATCTTACCTAGACCAGTTTTTAAATCCTGAGCCAGTGGTCGTGTAGCCAACTCGGAACGTTCACCTGTACTCACGAAAAGATTGCCATTTTTATCGAAGATAATACGGCCTCCAAAATGTAAGTTTCCATCAAAAACAGGACCTGCCCGATAGATAACAACCGGGTTATCGATCGTCTTTTCATCATCCGCTAAACGACCTTTTGCTACGGAAGTTTGATTACCACCAGAAGAACGTTCAGAAAACACCCAGTATACCATTCTATTGGTACCGAACTGAGGATCCAATGTAAGGCCCAATAGACCGCCCTGTCCATCGTTATCTACTTTTGAAATTCCAGTAATAGCCTCACTAATCTTACCTTCGCTATTGACAATACGCATCGTTCCTTCTTTCTCGGTAACCAGGAAGCGGCCGTCAGGTAATACGGTAATACCCCAAGGGGACTTCAAGCCATCGGCAAGAACCTTGCCTTCGAATGCTGTAGCAGTCTTAACACCTGTAATACGTGTCTGCCCCTCGAAAGCGGGTTTGTAATCGGTATTGCCTTTTTTAGTTTCTACGGGAGCCAACGTACTATCAGCCGAATCTCCATGGGTAGTAGCAGCACCATTATTACAAGCCGTCCCCAACAAAGTGGAGGACAATAGCGCTAAGGAAAGAATATTTTTCATATTTAAATTATTTGTTTTTTACTTTAAAACAATGGCTTCTTTGTGTGAAAGCAGTTGCTTATAGGTGAACGTGGCTGAATCTGCAAGCAAACTCTGGTGATAGGGCGCCGGCACCAATACCTTTACTTCTTTTCTATCCGTAGGAACAAAGCAGAGAATGCCCTCTGTTTCCGATTTCTCATTGACAAGCATCGTGTATTTGTCGACCGGTTGGTCCAACTTATTTGCCTGCCTCAAACTATTCAATATTATATTCAACATACTGTGTTCCTCTTATTTGGATACATTAGAACAAAAAAAAATAAAAATCGTTTGGTCACGCTTATCCTTTCTCTTCATGGAATACAAGGATTGGGATATCAGAATGAAAGGCAAACTTGTTCGAAAGGCTAGAATTAATTAATCTATCGAAGAAATTTCGGTTGCGCTTCACAATGGCTAAAACGTCGATGTGATTTTCTGCCAAAAAGCTATTGATTGTGCTTTCTACGTTTTCTTTTTTCTCTAAGAACACGAAATCCAAGCCCTTGCCCTGAAACTTTTTGCCCCAATCTTCTCCGTACAATAGCGCTTTAGCAGGATTGCTGGAATCATCCATAACATGTGTACAGTAGACCTCCGCATTGACTAAGCTGGCCATATGGACAACCTCTTCTAACGCGGCCAAATCTTTTTCACGGAATAGCGTAGTAAAAGCGACCTTTTTGATAGGGGCGTACTTCGCTTGAGCAGGTATCGCCAAGACAGGTTGCTGAATATTCTGTATGACCGCAACGGTATTGGTGCCGATAAATTTTTCCGTAAAACCGGATGCCCCGTATGTACCCATAACGACCAAACGGACGTCTTCAGCCTTTACGACTTTACGCACACTGGAAACCACAGTACCTTCTTCGAAAAGGAAGATTAGTTTCTCATAGTCTAGGCCATTTTTCTCTGCCAGCTCACGCAATGCAGGCGCCTGCTTCTTAAAGTAATCAAACTTGGAGAGCTCGACCTGCTGATAGACATCGGCCAACATCTCAGGCTGGCCCGCATGGGTAGCCGATAAAATTGGAGTTACATAGGAATACAGCACCAGCAATTTGGTATCGAGCTGATTCGCTAAGTGCAAGGCATACAAAAAAGCATTGTTCGCAGCCTCTGAAAAATCTGTTGGAAAAAGTATATGTTTCATGGTGACAACTATTTGATTATATAATGTTTAGCTTAAAACAAATGCGCTATAAGCTTAACGAGCTATCCTTTGGCTGTTTAAATATCATAACGACATTAAACAGTTTTAAATTATTATCAATAACTTTAAACTACAAGACCCAAAACATGATTTGGATTTTGGTCCTTTTATTTTAATTAAAATTAAGCAAAAAGAGGCAAAGACTCAAGCTAAAAAGCAAATCAAACAATTAATCGAATAAAGCTGTAGCGTTTATATTTCTTTTCCGTTCTTATTATAGAAAATGAGAGATTTATTCGTAAAATAAAGGCTTGATGATTAGTATTACTGGGGATAAAATACATAATTTAGATAAGTGAAAAGCATATAAGCCTTACGTGAATATATTGCCAAAATACTTCAAGAAGAGAGATTCTTTGACTCTAAAGTCCGCTTTGGAGGAATGTGTATTGGCCGATAGCGAGCGTAGCAAATCTTACATTTATAAAAAGTTTTATGGTTACCTGATGGCAGTAGCGCTCCGTTACGTAAAGGATGAAATGGAAGCAGAAGATGTCGTGAATGAGTCTTTTGTAAAGGTATTCCGAAAGGTAGGCGATTTTTCATTTGAGGAAGATGAATTTGTGATAGAAAAGACGTTTAAGGCCTGGATGGCACGTATCACTGTAAACACCTCGATAGATAAAATAAGAGCGAAGAAAGAGACATATGCACTAGACGATATACACGATGGCGAGCTTGTACAACATGCAGTAAGTTCATCTACGAGACTGGAAGAAAATGACATCCTACAACTACTCTATGAACTCCCTGAAATCCAGCGGTCCATCTTCAACTTGTACGAAATAGAAGGTTATTCGCATGAAGAAATCGGACAACTACTAAATATTCCAGAAAGTACTTCGCGAACATATTTGACTAGAGCTAAAGCAAGATTACGAAAATTGTATACAGACCAGTTTTCTGTATTAGATAATATAAATCATTCTTAAATGTATTCAGAATGAAAAGTGAGAAAGAAATAATTGATGACATTATATCCCGTATCAAGGAGCAGCCAGATAGGGGATACAGAGAAGGGGCTTGGGAGAATTTCAAGCGTCAGAACCCTGGGACTACGACAAAGACTAGACCTATGGCACGCTGGATATCAGCAGCGGCTGCGCTATTATTGATTGGAATGGGGACTCTGTACTATGTCAAAAACTCGACTATTCTTACCTCTTCTGATATGAATGTGAATGCTGTAATAGAACATAAACCTGTTCCTACAGAAGCCTCTGCTCCAGGCCAATCACATACTGAAAGTACAACCGCGATGCCACAGGAGAGTCCTTCAAATCCTTCTTTGGACAACGTGTATGCAATAAATAACAATACTATTCTAGCAAATCGTAATAACTACGCACAAAGCCAAGCTGTAAAGCAATCGCTAGGCCTACCGCTGATGGCTGAGGGATTGAACGCTATGGGCAAACAAATAGAAATCCCTTCAGGAAGTACACTCAGAGAGACTTTGGTAATGCCAGGATATGCGTCTATAGACCTTAAGAAGCCACAAAGTACAACATCCATACCGGAGAACCTGATACTCGCTGCCAAATCTATCCCGACATCCGAATTGAATCTAAAAGAGGTGGAGACTAGGAACCAAAATAAGCAAGTCCGCTTTGGGGATAAGTTCGACCTCGCTCTATTTGTGTCGCCACAGTCTACAGGTCAAAAGACCAATGTGGGAGGAGGACTGACACTGGCCTACAACTTGACGAATAAGATAAGCGTACGCACAGGAGCGTCGTACAACTCTTATGAAGTGGGGATTATGAAGAATCCTATAGAACCGAGCAGCTCGGAAACTGTTGTGGTGAACCAAAATCAAAGTAACGCACCTACCATAGGAAAAATGACAAACGCCTATAGTGCGGCAGAAAACAACAGGATGATACTCCCTAATATCAATGCTGTAACCAGTGTCGTGCAATCTGTAGACATCCCATTGGAGGTTAAATATAATGTAGGGAAATCACTTTACGCGGTAGCCGGGGTTTCCTATTCGGCCATACTAGGACAAGAAAGAAATGCGCATTATGTGGACAATGTGAATGTAGAGACATTCTCACAAGGCTTTCCGGAGAATGAGACACAGATGAAAAGTGCTGTGAAAGCGGTGAGCAAAACAGTAAAATCTGCGGAAGAAAACGTATCGACCAATGGTTTTAACGGTTTTGTCAACTTCTCAATCGGTAAAAAGGTAAAGGTGAACAATCGCTTTGGAGTATCAGTGGAGCCTTATTTCAAAATACCAGTAGGACAGTACCGTAGAGCAGATATGGACTACACGAATGGCGGAATACGTGTCATGACAAACTTCTAACAGTCTCTAGGAAATTAAAGCTGGTCGATACGAACCCAAGACATACCTGCTGCAACTGCACCGGCTACACCTGGATCTCCATCTTCGAAGACAAAACAATCTTCGGGAGAGGTGTCAAGCAACCGAGCGCAAAGCAAGAAGGGATCTGGTGAAGGCTTTCCTTTTTCGGTATCACCTGCACACACAAGAACTTCATATTTGCCACTAACCCCAATAACATCGAGAGTGATATTTAATGTGGATCGAGTGCCTCCTGATACCACACCTATTTTTTTAATCCCGACATTATCTAGCAATACCTGCCTAACAAAATCGATAGGCTGTGTCTCGTGAATGTATTTCTCGATAAATACGGCCGATTTTCGCTTTGAAAACTGCTGTATATCAAACTCAACCTGATAACGTCTTGTAATCTCTTGGGCAACGGCGACAGTCGGCCAACCAGCTGTCTCGTCAATAAGGTCGTCATCCAATTGAACACCATACTCCGCAGCAGTTTCGACATAAGCGGCTTTGTGCGCCCAAATATTATTCGCCAATGTGCCGTCTACATCAAAAAGCAATGCCTTGGAGCTACTCGATAATTTCATCAAGCGCTTGTATTTTGCCAGGTCCAGTTCGTTCATACTCTCAATGGTTTATCATAAAAAATCTCCGTTTGAAATAGTCTCCTGTTACCAGGACGCTTACTGTCAAACGGAGATAACGGCTACCTCACAGCAACCTATATTCGATTATTTTTTTAAACTCTTTCTGCGTTTTTTCTCTTTGATAATCAAGCTCAACTCACGTCCAGTCTGTCCAGCGGCAGAACTGTTCTCTTGTGCTCTACGGAAAAGATAAGGCATTACCGATTTTACAGGTCCGTATGGCATATACTTCGCTACATTATAATTTGCTGCACCAAGATTGAATGAAAGATTGTCAGACATCCCTAATAGCTGAGCAAAGAATACATGTGGATGATTATGGCTAATATTGCGCTTATCCATCTCACTGGCCAATAGCATACTGCTCGCATCATTATGTGTTCCTGCCATCAATCCTATTCGCTCAACATTATCCATACAGAACATGATCGCATTATTGTAGTCGGCATCACTGGATTCTTTGGTAGGCTGTATAGGAGACGGGTAGCCTTTTTCTGCTGCGCGCTCACGCTCAATTTCCATATAGGCACCACGCACAATCTTTGCTCCAAGATAGAAGTTCTGAACTTCGGCATAAGCAAAGTCCGCCTTTAATGAAGCTAGTTTATCGTGTCTGTACAATTGATAGGTATTGTAGACAATGGGTTTTTGCTTGTTGTATTTTTCCATCATCTCCCGTGCGATATCATCGATCGTGTCTTGTATCCAAGAATGCTCAGCATCTATCAATACTCTGATATCAGCATCGTAACAAGCTTTACAAATACGGTCGCAACGATCCATAAGGCGCGCAAACTCTTCTTTCTCCTCTGTAGTCAGCTGTTGCTTGGCATCTACTTTTGCTAATAAATCGAAACGTCCAACTCCTGTCGGTTTGAATACACAGAAGGAAATCAGCTTGTTCGTACGAGCAAATGCCACAGTAGACAACACTTCATTGCAACAAGCATCAAAACTCTCTTCGGACTCTTCGCCCTCTACAGAATAATCTAATATGGTGGTCACATTTCCTTTGCCCAACTCTTCAATAGCCTTACTACATCCCTGAATAGTCTCGCCACCACAGAACTGCTTGTAAATGGTATTGCGGATTATTCCCTGAATCGGAAGGCCTATATTTAAAGAAAAGTTCGTTATTGGAGTACCTATCTTAATGAGCGCATTGGATGCAACCATTTTGAATAACCAATAGGCTCTCTCTAGGTCTTTGTCAGACTTATTACGGAATGCTATCTCGGTGTTATCAAAGTTTAATGTCGATGAACTTTCTGGTGCTGTCATTTTGTATTAATTTTTCGGGACAAAAGTAAGTAATTAATGATTACTTTTCTGGGAAAAAGATTATTTTACGCAAGATTAACTTACTTTTGTATATGCAAACATTCACACTAGAAGGGGAGTTTATTCCGATGATACAATTATTAAAAGCACTCAATTGGGTCGAACATGGCGGCATGGCACAACGGGTGGTAGAAGATGGACTCGTAATGTACAATGGCGCTGTGGATCTGAGAAAAAGGCTGAAAGTCCGCAAGGGAGATACAGTAGAGTTTGATGGACAAAAGGTCAAAATCGTATAAAATACGTATATTTACTTTCTCATTTAAAAATCATGCAAACAATCAATAGTTTAGGGTATAGTGTCTATTTTGATGATTCGTTAAAGTCATTAGAGTCATTTATTGCCGAAAGGGCATACTCACAGATCCTTGTCTTTGTGGACAGGAATACGAACGACCACTGTCTACCTGTATTACAGGCGGCACTGCCGAATCTAGTGGACTATGATATCATCGAAGTAGACCCAGGAGAGGAGAATAAAAACATTGATTTTTGTATTGGTGTCTGGAAAACAATGCTTGACTTCGGGGCCGACAGAAAGGCACTGATGATAAACCTTGGTGGAGGAGTGGTGACCGATATGGGCGGATTTGCAGCATCAACTTATAAAAGAGGAATCGATTTTGTCCAGATTCCGACAACATTATTGTCGCAGGTAGATGCCTCTGTGGGTGGTAAAACGGGAATAGACTTGGATAATGTAAAAAACATTATCGGCACCTTCACGCAACCACAAGCAGTCTTCATCAGTTCCGCTTTTCTGGATACGCTGGACCAAAGGCAATTAACTTCCGGATTTGCAGAAATCATAAAACATGGCTTGATTCAGGACAAAGATCTATACGATACCTGTAAGCAAATTGATGCGACAAAGGTAAGTACTGAGATTGTATACCGTTCGGTAGAGATAAAGAACAAAGTAATCGTAAGCGATCCAACAGAACAGGGCTTACGTAAAATATTGAACTTTGGACACACCATCGGTCATGCGATCGAAGGGTATTCCTTATTACATGATTCAAACCCACTATTACATGGAGAAGCCATTGCTATAGGGATGATTTGTGAAGCATGGCTGTCGCACAAGCACACAGGGCTTTCTGAAGCGGAACTACAGGATATAACGGCGACATTTCTATCCCGGTATGGCCGCTACGGATATACTCCAAATCAATATGATGAGTTTTTGGAGCTAATGAAAAATGACAAAAAGAATGAGGATGGTAAAATCGGTTTTGCTCTCTTGGAGCGCATAGGAAGTGCAGTATACAATATCTATGTATCAGAAGAGGATATTAAAGAAGCGCTAGATTACTATCTGAAATCCAGCAACTAAATAGTGAATAAAAAGAAGACCATAACGGTAGCTTTGGCTATAATAACTAACGACCAAAATGATATTTTGGTCGTTAGAAAAAAAGATGGTCTATACTTTGCCTTACCCGGAGGGAAAATAGAGGCTACGGAAACAGCAAACGAAGCGCTGATACGCGAGCTGAATGAGGAGCTAAACCTGTCCTTCAATACAACTGATTTTACCTTCTTGGCCAACCATACGACCAAAGCTGCAAATGAAGTCAACACAATGGTAGAAGGTCATATATTCCTACTAAACAAGAACCTAACGCAAACCGTATCAGGCTACGCTGAGATAGAGGAGGTACTCTGGTTATCCAAGGCAAACCACATGAACTACCGTCTTGCGCATTTATTTACAGAGTTTGCTCTGCCCAAATGGCTAAGCGAAACACTTTAACCTAATGCTCCAACGGACTATTTACCAATCCTATAGCTTCTTCTAAAATCTGCTTCCTTTTCTCGTTGCTGATCTCTATCATCTGAAGAAATTTGGGATTTCGGACAACATCTTTGACCAAAACACACTGTGCTTTCAATAAGCGGGCTTTATCCTGTGCTCCTAAAGAAGTCAAACAGGTTATAGGATACTGCCCGTTGCTATCTACACGAGCTTTCAAGCTAGCCTCCCTTGGATAGTCCCATGCCAACAGATTCATCTTATGGTATTCGCCAAATTTGATAGAATCTGTTGTGAGATAAGCGTTTGTAACGAGCCAGCCAGCTGACACTTTTAAACTCTTATCAAAAAAAGTATATTTTATATCCGATATATCAACGACCCTGGACATAAAGTACATTGGTGTTGTGACGGATATCTTCGCATCGACATCGTTTCTAAATTTGCATTCGATAGCAAGTAACTCTTGACCTTTTGTAGCCACAACGTCTATTTCATGAGTTACCGCATGCCCCTGTATAATCTGCCCCGTGACGGCCTGATATCCATCTTCCTGAAACATACGAGCTACCCACTTCTCAAAATAAAAGCCTTCAGGTCCCAAATCCCGCAATGCTTTTTTAAGACTATATCTTGCTGCATAGGTATCCCGACATGATTTAAGGTATTCGAATGCCAGTTCGTATAATTCCCGTGTAGAAATGCCATCGTAAAGCTTGTCTTTGATACGTTCGAATACTCCATCAACCTCATCTGGAGAGGCTCCCGACCGGGATAAAGAGTGTCTTAAACTGTCTGGTCTAAAGGGGACTAATTCTCCGGAATGTTTCTTTACATGCATGGTCTATTTCGCTATTAAATATTACATCTCAAGATACATATAATCACATTTATTGAAAAACATAATCTGAAATAAGTTGTTATATAACTGTAACTAAAACATCAATAATATGCTATTAAACTACGCCTTGGAAAAAATAAAAAAGAAAGTGGACGAAGATTGTATCGATGGAAATGTAGGGACCTCTGAACGGATACTGTCCGTTGTGGCTGGTGGACTTATACTAGGAATAGGCATAAAGCAACTCATAAAACGTCCAATGACAGCATTGACAGGGGTAACCCTTGGCGGAGCTTTGGTATACCGTGGAATAACAGGACACTGTAGCATCAAGGCTGGGCTCGATAAAATGACGAAAAAAGAAGACGAAGTAACTGTTATCGAACATCGCTACTTTGTAAAACAATAGTGCTGGTAGACATTTCTCCTATAGAGGATGTGTTGCTCTATACGGTCTTTTTTTATCTTTGAAGAATGACAAAACGAAGTAAGATAGTCGTCTTAACCGGTGCTGGCATCTCAGCCGAAAGTGGACTACAGACATTCAGGGGAAATGATGGACTATGGGAAGGATATCGCATTGAAGATGTGGCAACCCCGGATGCATGGCGACGAAATCCAGAGATGGTGCAGCGTTTTTATAATGAACGACGGAAAAAGTGTATACTAGCGGAGCCTAACCCGGCACATGTCGCGCTGGCCGGCCTAGAACAAGATGCAGATGTGTGGATTGTCACGCAGAATATAGATGACCTTCACGAACGTGCAGGTAGTAAAAATATTATACACCTGCATGGTGAAATTAGAAAATCGCAATCTTCGCTAGATCCTACCATGGTGTATCCGATAATAGGGGACAAAATTGGAGTGGAGGAAACCTGTGAATTTGGCTCGCCTTTGCGGCCGCATGTAGTATGGTTTGGAGAGTCTGTACCTAATATGGATAAAGCGATTCGACTAGTAAAAGATGCGGATTTTCTACTGGTAGTAGGCACCTCTTTACAAGTGTACCCTGCAGCAAATCTAGTCTACGAAACGTCGAGAGAATGTGAAATAGTAGTGGTAGATCCGAATATCCCTCAGCTAAATATAAGAAGCAATGCCATACAACTATTTGAAGAAAAGGCTTCGATAGCACTACCAGATATGGTAGCCAATTTTAGGAAAAACCATACATTTGGAAAATAAAAATAGGAGAGTGATTGAAAAGCTCTCCTGTTTTTATTTAATAGTATCTATTGTAAGTATCGTTAAACCCGGTCCGCATACGAGTAAAAGACTGTAGGACGTGATTGATAAACTGTTCATCTAGAATCTCAAAGACTCCATTAACTCCATTCAAAACATCTGATTCTGCAATCTTATAGGATTGTTCAAGATTCCCTTGCTCAAACTTGATGATGAACTTTTGATTCATCCCAAAAATAGTAATCTTACAATCTGGATGTGGCAATTCTGCTAAAACCCTCATTTAATCTTGATTTAATTAGAAGGTCACAAAGTAAACAAAATCTTAGCAATTGTATAACTAATCCCGTAAGAATATCATCATAATACGCCCTGAGATTTCATCGCTTCGGCAACTTTGATGAAACCGCCAATATTGGCTCCTTTGAGATAGTTGATATATCCGCCTTCTTCTTTTCCATAACGCACACAGGTCTTATGAATATTCTCCATAATGTTTTTTAGCCGACCATCCACTTTACTGGCCGACCACTGCTGTCCAATCGAATTCTGCGACATCTCTAGTCCTGATACAGCGACACCACCTGCATTTGCGGCCTTGCCCGGTCCAAAAAACACTTTAGCTTTTAGAAAAACTTTGACAGCCTCTGCAGTAGAAGGCATATTGGCACCTTCGGCAACACATTTGCAACCATTTTTTATCAATTTCTTAGCATCTGCTTCATTCAGTTCATTCTCTGTAGCACAGGGTAGCGCGATATCGCATTTAAACTGCCACGGCTTCTCGCCAGGATGAAAGGTCGCTGTCTTATATTTTTTGGTAAACTTATTCAAATCGCGCCCTAGGGTATTGATAAAGGATAGTTTCTCTAAAGTAAGGCCTTCTTTGTCATACAAAGTGCCTGAGCTATTCGATATGGTAATTACCCGAGCACCTAATGAAATGGCTTTTTCTGCCGCAAAGTAAGCAACATTACCTGCACCAGAAATCGCAACAGTTTTTCCCTCCAGATTCTCATTTATAGAATCATAGATGCAACCTACGAAATATAGAAGTCCGTAACCGGTAGCCTCTGGTCGGATGTAAGAGCCACCCCAATTGACACCTTTTCCAGTAAGCACACCCGTAAAATTGTTCTGAATACGTTTGTATTGACCGAATAGATAGCCAATCTCTCTGCCACCAACGCCAATATCACCCGCGGGAACATCTGTATCAGCACCGATATGACGGTACAGTTCGGTCATAAAGGACTGACAGAAACGCATTATCTCGTTATCAGACTTCCCTTTAGGATCAAAGTCGGCACCACCTTTACCTCCGCCAATAGGTAAACTCGTAAGCGAATTTTTAAAGACCTGCTCAAAGGCCAAAAACTTCAAAACACTTAAATTCACGCTCGGAGCGAAGCGAAGTCCCCCCTTATAAGGACCAATAGCGCTATTCATCTGAACTCTATATCCTCGATTGACCTGAATCTGGTTATCATCGTCCAGCCAGGCTACACGAAAGGAAATAACTCGCTCGGGCTCCGTCAATCTTTCTAAAATCTTTAGTCCCTCAAACTCGGGATGATATTCATTAATATAGGGGATAAGATCCTCCAAAACTTCAATGACAGCCTGTAGAAACTCGGGTTCGTTTGGATTACGCTTTTCAACGTATTTAATAAAAGTGTTAAGGTTTAGCATCTTTTTTTGAAAATATTATATACAGAAGTTTCCAAATTTAATAATTCTATATAATTAAATGCAAAAAAATTAAAAAAACACAATAAAAACATCAATTCAATAGTTAACTATTAAATCAAAAGAGGTAATTTAAAGAGGAGAGGGGTTTACCCGTTTAACTGTTAGCCTTTTTGGCTGCAACAGGATCGAAAGGTTCAATATGCACGAATACATTTGAAATAGATGGCATATTGAGCATCAGGTAATCTTTTAATGCATGGGCAATATCATGACCTTGTCTAACGCTCAACTCAGGACTCACAACAGCATGAAGATCAACAATGTATGTCATTCCGATTTTTCTAACGAAGCACTTGTCTGTAGCCAAAACTCCGTCTACACGTAACGACATCTCCTTGACGTCATTCACCATATCCTCAAAGAGATTTTCGTCCATAATCTCACCCAAAGCCGGTCGAAATATATGATAACAATTATAGAGAATGAATCCAGAAGCGAAAAGAGCAGCCCAATCATCAGCATATTCATAACCTTCGCCTAGCCATAGCGCAGCAGAAATACCTATAAATGCGGCTACAGAAGTAATTGCATCACTACGGTGATGCCAAGCATCGGCTTTTAATGATGTGCTGTTCAATGCTTTCGCGCGTCGGCTAACGACCTGATAACTGATTTCTTTCCATATAATAATTCCTGCCAAAACAAACAATGTCCATGCTTCGGGTGGTTCATGGGGAGTCCGGAGATTAATCACACTTTGGTGTGCGATAACTGTTGCAGATATGACCAGAAAAATAACCACAATAAAGGTTACCAATGGCTCAATACGACCGTGACCGTACGGATGAGTTTCATCTGCTGGTCGTTTGGAATATTTAATTCCCAGTAACACCAAAATTGAGGAGAAAATATCTGTAGTAGATTCGATAGCATCAGCTATCAAGGCAAATGAGTTCCCGAAGAAACCAGCTAACCATTTAATTATAGCCAGACCTAAACTGCCAATAATACTGAAGTATACTGTCTTTTCTGCTTTATCTGCTTTGGAGGACATGTTTTCAATGTTTATACAAAGTAAACAAATAAATTGCTGGTGTAAAACACCAATGGCATTTATTACAGCTAAATGTTAAACAAGTTACTGACATAAAATACAAGTTGTAAATATAATTTACGTTATGTTAAATAGTTTGGTAAAACAGCTAACCTACCAATATTATAATACGCTGAAATCAGGTTAACCGGATGTTGTCGGATTTCTGCCATCCTATAATCTAACGATCGACTAATCGGTCATTCTAGCCGGATTTATAACAGGTTTTCTGAGTTTCGTGGAATCAGCAATGAATTTGATTGCAAACGATTGTCTAATTTTTATGGTAAGAAAAATAAATTTGCAAATGTTCTAACATAATTCTACATTTGGCTAATTATTATTAATAAATGACAATAGTGCTTACACATCACATTCATATGCATCATCGCCAGATTGGCGATATGTAATGTTATGTGTTTCTACGTGAAGCAACTCCCCCTCGATTTCATTTTTTATAATTAATAATAGTTTTTACTACACCTAAACAATTCGTTTTGAAAAATCTAAAAATAGCTATCCAAAAATCGGGTAGATTAAATGAAAAGTCCGTTCAACTTCTAAAAAACTGTGGTCTCGATTTCGAGAACTACAAAAGCTCTCTGATTACGTCTGTTTCTAATTTTAACTTAGAAATATTGTTTCTGAGAGACGATGATATCCCAGGATATGTCGAAGAAGGTATTGCCGATCTTGGTATCGTAGGCGAAAATGTAATTGATGAAACAGAATCTAATGTAGCTTATTTACAACGACTTGGATTTGGTAAGTGTACATTAAAACTCGCGATCCCTAGAGACTCCAAAATCTCCGATTTAAAAGACCTTAATGGCAAATCAATCGCAACCTCCTACCCTGTTATACTTAAGAATTTTCTTGAAGAATATAAAATAAACGCCGATATTCAAACAATTTCTGGTTCCGTAGAAATCGCTCCAGGTCTAGGTTTAAGTGACGCTATCTGCGATATCGTATCGACTGGTGGTACACTAAAAAGTAACGGTTTGAAGCCATTTGCTGATGTACGCAAATCGGAAGCTATACTGATAGCACGTGAAGGCTTGGAAGAAAATGAAATACTAATGGAGCTGTTGCAACGGATTCAGTCGGTATTAAGGGCCAAGGAAACGAAATATGTGGTACTTAACGTAGAAAAAAATAACCTCGAAAAAGTAACGGAATTACTGAAAGGTGTCAAGAGTCCAACCGTTGTGCCTCTAGCGGAGGAAGGCTGGGTAGCTGTGCACACCGTAATTTCGGAAGATGATTTTTGGGGTAAAATCAATAAACTCAAGTCTGTAGGCGCACAAGGAATCGTGGTGATGCCTATAGAAAAAATCATATTATAATGCTAAAAGTTTACAATCAGGAAGAATTATCTCCAGCTGTTATCGAACAGTTGGTGCAGCGAAATACAGACCCTAATAATGCTATCTCTGACACCGTATATTCCATCATCGAAGATGTAAAAAGTTCAGGAGATAAAGCCTTAAGAGCTTATGCCTCTAAATTTGACCAGGTGGATTTAGAACAAGTATATCTGGGCAAAGACGATATAGAGGAGCTCGCCAGTACAATATCTAGAGATCAGCAACGCGCACTCGAAATCGCGTTTCAAAATATTCACCGTTTTCACAGTACACAACTGAAACGCGAACGGGTAACGGAAACAATGCCCGGCGTAAAATGTTGGCGTGAAGCACGACCTATTGAACGCGTAGGCCTTTATATCCCTGGTGGATCGGCGGTATTGCCTTCTACCCTGCTCATGCTGGGTGTTCCGGCAAGAATAGCTGGTTGCAAAGAGATTGTGGTCTGTTCGCCTCCTCAAAAATCGGGTAAAATCAACAGATTCGTTGCTTATTGTTTGATCCTATTGAAAATAGAGCGCATTTATCTTGTAGGAGGTGCTCAAGCTGTTGCCGCTATGGCATTCGGAACGGAAACAGTGCCTAAGGTTGACAAAATATTCGGCCCTGGAAATCAATTTGTCACGAAAGCAAAAAGTATCATACAAGGTCAGACGAATGTCAGTATAGATATGCCCGCTGGCCCCTCGGAGGTATTGGTTATCGCTGATGAAACAGCAAACCCGGCTTATGTAGCTGCAGATCTATTGGCACAGGCCGAGCATGGACCTGATAGCCAGGCTGTACTGGTCTCGACTTCGGCCGAACTCATTACGCAGGTCAATCTAGAACTAAACAAACAGGTAAGTCTACTACCACGTCAGGAAATAGCCAGCGCGGCCTTGGCAAACTCCTACGCTATCCTAACGACAGATTTGAGAACAGCAATGGAGTTTTCCAACAAATATGCTCCCGAACACCTTATTATCGAGTCGGATGCCTGGCAATCGATCACTTCGCTAATACTTAATGCAGGTTCTGTATTCCTTGGACATCTTACTCCAGAGAGTGCAGGAGATTATGCTTCCGGAACAAATCATACACTGCCTACCTCAGGCTATGCAAAATCCTACTCTGGAGTATCTGTAGATTCGTTTATTAAGAAGATAACATTTCAGCAGATAAGTCCTGAAGGGCTACAGCAAATAGGCTCAGTGGTAGAAATATTGGCTGAACTAGAAGGACTTCATGGTCATAAAAATGCAGTCAGCATACGTAAAGCTGATTTATAATAAGAGAAAAAGGTAAGCAAGAATATTTAAACTTGCTTACCTTTTATCTTATCGATATGTTGGGATAGTGTGCTCCGGGTCAGTTCGTACCCTTCTTTTATCAAATCTGACGATCGATCGAAATCCCATATTCCTGAAAGATCATTGGGAATATTTATTACATAATCAGGCTGATACAGTTGAATACTCAACAGGCTGAGTCTGCGCCTCATGGCCATATAGGATTCTTGCAATAAATCTAATGCATTGAGTTTGCTATAGGATTTCTCTACGGCAGACTTGGGAGGTCCATCTAAATTGATTGCTATCTTAATATTATCTGTATTCTGTACGTAATTGATAGGGACAGGGTTAAGTACTCCTCCATCAACAAGAAATTTATTAGCAAGCTGTACCCCCTGAAAAACAGCAGGTATAGCTATTGACGCCCGAATAGCAGAATATATACTTCCCTTTCGAAATACAACTTCCTGCTCGTTGGCTAAATCTGTTGCAACTGCAGTAAATTTGACACCAAGTGTTTCAATAGCGACATCTTCAAAAACTTCCTGTAAGGTACGCATAACCTTTTGCCCTTTTAAAATCCCGAACCTCGGATCGGAAAAATCCATCAAACGAAATACTTCCCGTTTTGTCAACTTGCTCATCCACTCACCCAGCTCTCCTATCTTCCCACCAGCAAAGGCTGCTCCGACTAGTGAACCTATAGAACAACCCACCACTTCGTCAATTTCGACTCCCTGTTCAAGAAGCCATTGTATAGCACCAATTTGAGAAATGCCCCGTGCACCACCACTACCTAGAATCAAAGATACCTTCTGTTGTTGCATATTGTACAGTTTTGACTAAAGATAGAAAAAAAGATAGATTTATTTTTGTCAACTGAAAGTCTAAAAAACAAGCCGAATTTGCAAAAAACAAAAACGGGTGTTACTTTTGCTAACAGTGTTAACTAAATGTTTAAACACATGAGCACAACAACAAGAAGAGAACGTGAAATTCAGGAGCTACGCAGCAAGATTATCACCCAGTCATGGAAGATAATCACTGAAGATGGATGGCAAGCCCTATCTATCCGGAAGATTGCAGATGCAATAGAGTATAGTGCTCCTGTAATCTATAAACACTTTGAAAGTAAAGAGGCTATCATCGAGTATTTTTCGAAAGAAGGATTCAACATCCTATCGCATGAGATGAGCTTGATTCCTGAAGACAAAATAGACTCTAGTGAGCGCCTACGAGATATCGCCTATACATACTGGAAATTCGCATCTACTTATGTACAGCATTATAGAATCATGTTTGGATTAGGAATCCCTCCGTGTGAAGCTATCAACAGCTCGAAAGAAATGCAACGTACTTCAAACTATATGTATAGTGCTATAGAGCAAGTGCTAAGCGATTCTGGGAA
Source organism: Sphingobacterium tabacisoli (assembly GCF_017908035.1). Lineage (GTDB taxonomy): Bacteria > Bacteroidota > Bacteroidia > Sphingobacteriales > Sphingobacteriaceae > Sphingobacterium > Sphingobacterium tabacisoli. The sequence continues at coordinate 1,013,594 of NZ_JAEQMU010000001.1, forward strand.
TGACATTGCGGATAAATATTTGAAACTAAAGACTTTTTGGTCTACGCTCCATGGCTTTGTAGCCATTGCGCTATTATCAGACGACCATATCCCTTCGGCCCCCACAGCTACACTGATAGATGCTGTTGAAGGTTTTATATTTACACTAAAAAACAACAAATAAACAATGAGCTTATTACAAGACTTATCCTGGAGATATGCCACTAAAAAAATGAACGGCACTCCAGTAGCACAAGAAAAAGTAGACTATATTATCGAAGCAGCTAGAATGGCTCCTACCTCATCGGGATTGCAGCCATTTAAAATTATACAGGTAAGTAATCCGGATCTTAAGGCCCAGATTCAACCTATCGCATTCGGACAGACACAAATTGTAGACTCTTCTCACCTATTGATTTTTGCGGCTTATGATGAATATACAAAAGAACGTGTAGATGCCGTATTCGCACAGCAGGAAACAGAACGGGAGTTGCCATTGGGTACTTCAGACGACTACAAGAACACCTTATTTGGAATGTTTGCACAACAAACCAAAGAGCAACACTTTGCACATGCCGCACGGCAAGCCTATATTGGCTTCGGAATGGCTATAGCTGCTGCCGCGGAGCAACGTGTGGATGCTACGCCAATGGAAGGTTTTACAAATGCGCAACTGGACGAACTTTTAGGTCTTGACAAGTTGGGACTGAGATCGGTTACGATACTGGCATTAGGTTATAGAGATGAATCGAATGACTGGTTAGTCAACCTAAAAAAAGTAAGAACAAAACCGGAAGACTTCGTCATCAATTTCAATTAATTTTTTATATTTTCTATTGAATAAGCCCTACACCGAATGGTTGGGGCTTTTTTGTGCGCAAAAAAAGTCTCTCTATTCCTTAAATAGAGAGACTTGATTATGTTGGATTACAGATTATTAAATTCCGGCAATCGCTGTATTCAATGTCGCTGAAGGACGCATCGCTGTAGAAGCAAGCTCATCATTAGGGAAGTAATATCCTCCAATTTGTTGTGCTTTACCTTGTGCAGCAATCAATTCTTCATTGATTTTAGCTTCATTGGCAGTCAACGTTTGTGCCAATGCTGCAAATTTAGTTGCTAAATCAGCATCTTTAGTTTGTTTTGCCAATTCCTGAGCCCAGTATAATGTCAGGTAGAAATGTGAACCACGGTTGTCTATCTGTCCAACTTTACGTGCCGGAGATTTGTCATTAGCTAAGAATAATGCATTTGCCTCATCCAACGCATCTGCCAACACCTGAGCTTTGCTATTGTTCTGTGTCTGTGCCAAATGCTCGAAAGAAGCCTGTAAAGCCAAGAATTCACCTAATGAATCCCAACGTAAATAACCTTCTTCTAAGAATTGTTCAACGTGCTTAGGAGCGGAACCACCGGCACCTGTTTCAAATAGACCTCCACCATTCATTAAAGGAACGATAGATAACATCTTAGCTGAAGTACCAACTTCTAAGATTGGGAATAAATCGGTAAGGTAATCACGTAAAACATTACCTGTTACGGAGATAGTATCTTCACCTTCACGAATACGGTCTAGTGAGAATTTTGTAGCTTCTACTGGAGACATTACAAATATATCTAAACCATTTGTATCAAAATCGCCTAGGTATTTCTCTACTTTCTTGATAATCTCTCTATCGTGTGCACGAGCTTCATCCAGCCAGAATACTGCTGGCGTAGCTGATAGACGAGCACGGTTAACTGCTAACTTAACCCAGTCTTGAATAGGAGCATCTTTTGTTTGACACATACGGAAGATATCGCCCGCTTCTACAGCCTGGCTCATATATACATCGCCATTAGCATCGACAACACGGATTGTTCCTTTAGCAGTTGCTTGGAACGTCTTGTCATGAGAACCGTATTCTTCTGCTTTCTGTGCCATCAAACCTACGTTTGGAACAGAGCCCATTGTTTTAGGATCTAAAGCACCATTTTCTTTACAGTCTTCGATCATAGCCTCGTATACACCTGCATACGAACGGTCAGGGATCATCGCAATGGTATCACGTTCTGCACCTGCTTTATCCCACATTTTACCACCTATACGGATCATCGCAGGCATAGAAGCATCAACAATCACATCAGAAGGAACATGTAAGTTGGTGATTCCTTTATCAGAATTAACCATAGCCAAATCAGGGCCGTTAGCAATAACAGACTCAATAGCCGCTTTAACTTCACCTTCTTTTTCGTTACCCGCTATTTTAGCGAATACCTCGCCCAAGCCATTATTCTTATTGATACCTAAAGAAGCAAACAACTCACCGTATTTAGCAAATACTTCTTTAAAATATACCTCTACAATAGCACCAAAGATAATAGGGTCTGAGACCTTCATCATGGTAGCTTTTAAGTGTGCTGACAATAAGACTCCAGCTTCTTTCGCTTCTGCAATGGTAGCAGCAACGAAGTCTTTTAATTTAGCAACATTCATTACAGAAGAATCAATAACTTCACCTGCTTTCAATGGAGCTAAGCCTTTCAACTCTTTTACGGATCCGTCTGCGGCGACAAATTCTATTTTATATTGAGTCTCTTTTTCTATAGTCACCGATTGCTCTGTTGCATAGAAATCTCCCTCTGTCATAGAGGCAACTTTAGTTTTGCTATCTGCTGCCCAAGCCCCCATTCGATGTGGGTTTGCCTTCGCATAGTTCTTTACCGCTTTTGGAGCTCTACGGTCCGAGTTTCCTTCTCTCAATACCGGATTCACTGCTGATCCTAAAACCTTAGCATAACTTGCTTTGATTTTCTCTTCATCATCATTAGAAGGGTTGTCTGGGTAATTAGGTATTGCATAGCCTGCAAGCTGTAATTCAGCAATAGCCGCTTTCAGTTGAGGTATAGAAGCCGAAATATTCGGTAACTTAATAATATTCGCGTCAGGTGTCGTAGCTAACTGTCCCAATTCTGCCAAAGCATCTACAGTCTGTTGCTCTGGTTTCAAATACGAATTAAAATTGGCAAGAATACGTCCAGCCAATGAAATATCTCTCAACTCAACGTCAATATCAGCAGTTTTTGCAAATGCTTGTACAATCGGTAAAAAGGAATAAGTTGCCAATAGTGGCGCCTCATCTGTTTTGGTGTAAATAATCTTAGAAGACATAGTTTCTGTTGAAGTATTATTAATTTTTCGTTTTAAGAGTCTGAATATTGAAATATTTAGTGAATATTTTCAAAACTCGCCTAAAGATAACAAAATCAAAGGTAAATACGCATAAAAGCCTAAAATATGACTTTGTTTCCAACTGCCAGGCCGTTGTTTTTTGCCAACACGCCACACATATGGAACAATAAGCGCGCACCTACATTACCATCCCATTCATCCTCACCTGGAGCGACTTCAACCAAGTCCATACCTATGATCTTCTTGTTGGATTCAGCAAGACGGCTTAATGCATACACAGCCTGTTCATAAGAGAGTCCACCCGGTACAGGTGTCCCTGTATTTGGACAGTACCATTGATAAAGGGCATCAATGTCAAAACTTACGGCTACATTGTCCGGCAATAAAGCGATGGCTTCGTCGACCTGCTCTTGCCAGGTCTTGCCCTCGAATTGTCCTTTTTTCAAATCAGCATCGGTAAAGACTTTCACTTTATCCGAACCTTTGACAACCGCCACTTCTTGCTCACAGAAATCACGGATCCCAACCTGGACCAATTTAGATACCTCTGGCAGTTGTATAGCATTGTACATAATGGAAGCATGTGAGTAGGTAAAACCTTCATATGCAATGCGCAAATCCATGTGCGCGTCAAAATGAAATATACCAAAACTTCCATAAATCGACGCTAAGGCTTGATAATATCCATAAGGTGTAGAATGATCTCCACCCAATAAGATAACCTTCTTGCCTTTATTTATCCATGAAGTAACAAGCTCCTTAAGCTCGGCATTGAGTACTGCGGAAGCTTCGTTTATTTTAGCTAAGTCTGCTTTTAAAGTGGGATTATCGTCCACAACCTCCCCATTCTCCAAGGCTTCGATAATCGGCTGAGCCATCTCCTTATACAAGGCACTATTTGTTTTCCAATGTGCTGGCCCTTCGTCTAGATAGATCCCCAATTTCCACAACTCTGGAAATTCCTGATGCAATAGGTCCACCTGAAATGAAGCATCCAGTATGGCTTCTGGCCCTTCAGAAGCTCCCGCACCATAACTTACTGTTACTTCCCAAGGCACGGAAACAATAATAATTTCACTCTCCTCTGCCGAAAAAGGCAATCCATAAATACTTGCATCTGCTAATCCCGGTTGAGAGGGGTCAAAAGTTGCAATCTTATCTTCTTTTGTTGACATAAATAGCATTTTTTAATACGTGTCGCAAAGATACTATTTCTATAAAAATAAAACAGCAACCATTTACCTGGTTGCTGTTTCTATAGCTTTTGCGAAAGTTTATTTTTTGTAATACTTCATCGCTTCAGGTATTAGACTCTGGAGCTGTGTGATTCTTCTTGCATCACTAGGGTGCGTACTCGTCCACTCTGCCGGTTGATTTCCAGACTTGGCGCCTGCCATACGCTCCCAAAACTTAACCGCCTGATTGGGGTCGTATCCTGCCATCGCCATGATGATCAATCCTGCTCTATCTGCCGCTAATTCGTCATCTCTAGAGAATTTTAACATACCTATAGGCGCTCCGATTCCATAAGTCAGATTAAGCGCGTCGAGCCATTTATTATCTGTAGTAGCAGAAGCCACACCGATTATCTGTCCAATACCCTGAGCTGCGATTTTGTTAGAAACCTGTGCCACAGAGTGTTCTTCAATAGCATGAGCAATTTCATGTCCCATCACTGTTGCCAAACCGGCATCCGTACCTGTAAATGGTAGAATCCCTGTGAATACAGCTACCTTACCACCGGGCATACACCAAGCGTTCACTTCATCATTCTGAATCAAATTAAATTCCCAATTGAAGTTATAGCGATCTGCCATCCCCCTTTCCTTAAGAAAGCGCATAGTAGCTGCCGCAATATCGTTACCTACGCGTTTTACAGCGGTAGCATTAGCTGTCCCTGTGACGACTTTGGTACTAGAATTGGACAAAAACTCCTTATAAGCCAAGGCTGCTTGGTCATTTATTGTACTACTATCCACTAATTTAAGATATTTTCTACCCGTGATTGCTGAAGTAGCACAACCAGCGAATGTTGCTCCAATCAACAAAATCGCCGTGTATTTAAATAGCTTTTTCATCTGTATAAACTTATTATTTGATATTGACTCTCTCTACTAGATTTTTTAAAACAAACCGTATGCCTAAAAGTTTAATTACTCCTTCTTTTTCCTGAACAAATAAATCTTGGATTCATGTCCTTTTAGCAGGCGTTCGATATTCTTCTGGTGTGTTATCAATATTAAAGCACATATCGCGATAGCATACAGCATAATTGAGGGCACTGTAGTTTTAAATATTAATGCCAGACTTATCGGAAAAGTAAATCCAGCAGAAATCGAACTTAGCGAAACATAATGTGTAATGAGCAGACATAAGATAAATACCGACACACAGCACAGCGCCGCTGGCCAATGTATAGCGAGCACCATCCCAAACAAGGTCGCTACACCTTTGCCTCCTCTAAACCCAGCAAATAAAGGGAATAAATGCCCCAGAACAGCAATTACCCCAAGAGCTAATTGAAAATTGACAAAATGCGGTGACTTATAATCTCCTACGATTGTTGTATCCAATAGGTAAGGTAGATTTGTCGCCGTCCAACCTTTAAAAATATCTACAAACATAACGATAGCACCGGCTTTCTTTCCCAATACACGAAATGTATTGGTCGCTCCAGCATTGCCACTACCGTACTCCCTAACATCTACCCCATAAAAAGCCTGACCAAACCATACAGCTGTAGGTATGGAACCAAATAAATAGGCAAGAATTACTATACTTACTAAGTAAATCGAAATCATTAAATCCTATTAAATAAGTTTAGCTTTTAAACTCAAATCAAGACTCTTAACAGAGTGCGTCAATGCACCTACAGATATAAAGTCTACCCCTGTCACTGCATATGAACGGATCGTATCCAAGGTAATTCCACCGGATGCTTCGGTTATCAGTCGTCCATCCACTAGTTCTACGGCTTTGCGTACGTCATCAGGCACAAAATTATCGAACATCACACGGTCTACACCAGTACATTGGAGAAGTTCCTTCAATTCTTCAAAACTACGGACCTCTACTTCTATCTGAATATCTATACCAGTACGCTTTTTGTATTCCACCGCATTATTCACTGCGGCAGACACACTACCTGCATAATCGACATGATTATCCTTAATCAATATCATATCATATAGTCCGAACCGATGGTTCACTCCACCTCCTATTACAACAGCTCTCTTCTCTAAAAACCGAAGCAAAGGCGTTGTCTTTCTCGTATCTAAAACATGTGCATTGGTACCTTCTAGTTCCTTGACATACTCGGCTGTTCGAGTAGCAATGCCGGACATACGCTGCATCACATTCAATACCAGACGCTCAGCCTTTAGAATAGAATGAATCTTACCTTTGGCTATCAATACAATATCTCCAACTTCTACTTGTTTTCCATCTTCAATAAAGACTTCAACCTGTAGTGAAGAATCGACCTGACGTAATATCTCTACTCCTACCTCTACGCCAGCCAAGATACCCTTCTCCTTTACCAACAATTTTGCTTCACCCAGTTTATCCTCTGGCAATGCCGCCAAAGAAGTATGGTCTCCATCTCTAACATCTTCCTGCAAAGCCTGTTGAACAAAATCGCTCAACTCTTTCTTATACTCTTGATCCATTTAATTAGCGTCAAATATTAAGCTAAGATGAATAAAATAAATTTATTCTAAAAAATAATTGTGTTTTAACTCCTCCTCTATTACTCTATACGCAGCTCTGATATCGATGCAGCTCCCTTCAACTCAATCACTTTGACTAAAACACGAAAATTTCGTTTTGTAGTTTTAATACTATAAATAAAATAACGATTGGACGGGCTGTTGCCTGCGGCTGTGACACGCTTTACCTCCGTAATCTTGTGCTGTCTAAAAAAATCAGACAGCAGTAATTCCCCTTGAAACCTTGTGACCACCTGCTCCTCCCGATTAATCGAAAGCGTGATGGATGATGAAAAACTCTTTGTCAAAGCTTTTGCATTATTACTTTTTAGTGCTTGAATGACGATGCTATTGATATCGGTTGCCTGAAACGCGCACAACAGTACAAACACAGGAATAGCACTAAAAATAGATTTCTTGGTCAGCATCATCTATAGCTAATAAAGTATAATAACACGGTTTAAAAGGCTAAGTACTCAACCAAAACTATGCCACAATTACGACGTTTAAAGCAGGTTTAATCAAAATTTTGTCTTTTAAAATTATTATATTTGTGTGTGAACAATTCAAATCAAAAGAAAGTAGCCTTACTCATCCTGGATGGATTAGGGTATGGCAAAGAAGATAATTCAAACGCAGTCCGTGCCGCACAGATACCTTTTCTAGACAAATTGCTGTCGACCTACCCGAACTCTAAACTCGAAGCATCGGGCGAATCCGTAGGCCTCCCTGATGGCCAAATGGGTAATTCTGAAGTAGGTCATATGAACCTTGGCGCAGGTCGCGTAGTGTATCAAGAACTAGGCCGTATCAATAAGGCTGCACGTGAAGGGGATTTTAACAGTGACCCTACCATACAGAAAGCATTTGAATATGCCCGTACAAATAACAAAAAGGTACACTTTATAGGACTGCTATCCGACGGTGGTGTGCATGCGCATATCGACCATCTCAAAGCCTTGTGTGATGCGGCGCAGACATTTGGCCTATCAAACGACAATGTATTCATACATGCCTTTATGGATGGCCGTGATACCGATCCTAATGGAGGTGTCGGCTATCTACAGGATTTGCAAGCGCATCTCGCACATTCCTGCGGAAAAATCGCATCTGCCATCGGACGATACTATGCGATGGATAGAGACAATCGCTGGGAGCGCGTACAACAAGCTTACAACCTACTCACCCAAGGTACAGGTGCACACACAACAGATATTATCGCTGCCGTACAGCACTCGTATGCAGAGGGAATCACAGATGAGTTTATCAAGCCTATTGTTATGGTGGATGGCAATAACTTGCCTGTAGCCACTATTACTGATGGTGATGTTGTTATCTGTTTCAACTTTAGAACAGACCGTGGACGTGAGATATCTATAGCGCTCACACAAGAAGCTTTCCCTGCTTATAATATGGTTCCTTTGAATCTCTATTATGTGACAATGACGGCCTACGATGAGACTTTCAAAAATGTACACGTCGTATTTGAAAAAGATAATCTCTCGCAAACGCTTGGCGAAGCACTCGCAGCGCAAGGAAAAACTCAGGTTCGCATAGCGGAAACCGAAAAGTACCCACACGTTACATTCTTCTTTTCAGGAGGACGGGAGAAGGAATTCGAGGGCGAGCGTCGTCTATTGATACCTTCGCCAAAAGTGGCGACATACGATCTACAGCCGGAGATGAGTGCCGTTGGAATCACGCAAGCTATCTCTGAGGATATCAGAAATAACCAACCTGATTTTATCTGTCTCAACTTTGCCAATCCGGATATGGTAGGACATACGGGGGTATTTGATGCTGTAGTTAAAGCAGTAGAGACTGTAGACCGCTGTACGCAACAGGTGGTAGAGACAGGCCTCGCTTATGGCTATTCTTTCATCATATTGGCCGATCACGGTAACTCCGAGTTTATGGTCAATGATGATGGTTCGCCCAACACTGCTCACACCACCAATCTCGTGCCTTGTATATTGATTGATAAAGACTATACGCATATCAAAGACGGTAAACTTGGCGATGTAGCTCCTACAGTCTTAAAATTATTAGGGTTAAACATTCCAACAGAAATGACTGGCGATGTCTTGGTATACTAATTATCAGAAAAAAAGAAACACCATTACACTGGGACTTCTTGGTCTTGGTGTAATGCTTAGTTTCTCCTGTGAATCATCTTCAGCGGAAAAAAAAGGCAATCTGACTACGTCAGAGTTTGATGTACCTTCTTTTTTCCAGAAAGAAATAGTATTGCTGAACACGACAAAGCCCAAGATAAAAAAGACGGTACTCAAGGATAGCATATTCGAAACCAAAGAGCTAGTCATCGCGGATTGGAACAAAGAGTTAACCAGCTTTCTAGCTGTAGACCTTAACAAAGCAGCCTATCGGGGTACCTTTCAAAAGGACAGCACAGGCAATACGGTTGTCTATACCTTTACAGATTCTACCGTTGATTTGTCATCGCTCAAAATTGTATATGTAGATAATATCCCTACTGAATTCAGTATTAAAAAATCGACACAAAATCTGTTGTACAATACTTCAGAAAACCTGGAATACATCAAAGGTAAAAGCTATACTATAGATAAACTACAGTCTGTGTATATGTTGGGAGCCCAACATTATAGAATTACAGGTATATTAGAATAGTCATATTTCATTTAAAAAGGCCGGTCTTTGCAGACCGGCCTTTTTAAATTATCCATTTTCCTTTTTCTTTAGTGCCTTTTTCTGGGACTTGATATTGAGATACTCTACCAGTACTGAAAACGCCATCGCAAAGTAAATATATCCTTTTGGAATATGCTGATCAAAAGCTTCAGCCGTAAGTGAGACCCCAATCAATAATAAAAATGCTAAAGCCAGCATCTTCACCGATGGATAGTCATTTACAAATTTGCTAATCGATTCTGCCGACAACAACATGATACCTACAGCTACGACAACCGAAGCAATCATTACTCCTATCTGATCAACCATACCTACCGCAGTAATAACCGAGTCTAATGAGAATACCAAATCCAAAATGAGTATCTGTATGATAATCGAAGAAAAAGAGACGACTTTTTTAGTTGTCGATGTAGCCTCAACCTCTCCTTCTACTTTATGGTGTATTTCGGTAGTACTTTTATAAATCAAAAACAAACCTCCAATAAAAAGAATCAAATCACGTCCCGAAAGCACAAAATATCGTGCATACTTCTCGTTATGCCAGTCAAACCATTCGGAGAGATTAATAAGTGGCGCGGTAAGTCCCATGACCCATTTAATCGAGAACAGGAGTAGCACACGCATGACCAATGCCAACAAAAGACCGATCTGTCTCGCTTTCTTTTGCTGTTCGACTGGCAGTTTAGCGCTTTGGATAGATATAAAGACTATATTATCTATACCGAGTACGATCTCCAGTACAGTTAATGTTAAAAAAGAAATCCAGATTTGTGGGTCAGTGATCCATTCCATATATTATATTTTTTTAAACCGTAAAAATAAAAAATAGAACGAATAATCCTAATACCTCACCAAAGAAATAATATTGTCACTAAAACGGGTTAGCCGGCCTTCGCCTTTGAGAAAATCCAAACTTATGATAAACGAAAACCCAACCACCACACCACCTAGCTTTTCAATGAGCTTAGCACTTGCTACAACGGTACCTCCTGTCGCAAGCAAATCATCATGTACTAACACTTTCGCACCTGTTTCTATAGCATCCTCATGCACTTCAATTGTAGCTTGGCCGTATTCCAATTTATACGATTCCGATATGGTTTTATAGGGCAACCTTCCTTGCTTTCTGATTGGGACGAATGGAATACCCAATCTTGTTGCCAACATCAATCCGAACAAAAAACCTCGGCTCTCCACCCCCGCTATCACATCAATCTCTATCCCTTCTAGCTTCTCGACCAAATCGTCTACAATTTCCAGACAGAGGCTGGCATCTTTCAACACGGGAGTAATATCTTTAAATACAACTCCAGGAGTTGGGAAATCAGGAATATCGCGAATGACTGTCCGTAGTTTATGTTCTAACATTTTATTTAAAATTCTAAATACGGTTCAATTTTACGCAAAAAATCTCTATCCAACAGCTCAATTCCTGTTAAACTTTCTAAATTCTTATAAGCTCCGTGCTGTGTTCGGTAATTCACTATCCACTGCGCCTGTTTTTTAGAGATGTAGGGATGTTTTGCCAACTCATCGATAGTGCAGCTATTTATCATTATTTTCCGCACAGCCGTAGCAGGCGCAAGATATAACTGCCCTTCAATAGCATCATAGGTCTCTGGAGGTACCCCATACACTTCTGCTACCTGCTTTATACTACTGAAACCACCTAGCGCATACCGGTAATTGAGAATACGTTTGGCAAAGACAGGACCTATACCTCGCAAGGCAACCCAATCTGTACTATCTGCAGTCGCGATATCAATCAGCGGTAGGTTCTTTCCAGTAGCTTTCGCTCCATCCTCTGCTTTCTCTATTTTTGCCTCTTGCGCAGACATTACCCTGCTTTTATCTATCAGCCTGCTTTTATCAATCTGTATATAAGGTGCCAATCGTTCGTATTGGGATCTCGAGATGGTATACATCTTGGCCAGGTCCTCCTTACTTAAAAACCTTCCACCTTTCGCTTCGTAGTTTTTGATCACCTGCGCTTGCTTACTTGATAGTCCTAGGCGTACCCATTCTTCTATAGACAGACCGTTAGGGTCAAAAGCAGTGATTGGAAGAAGCTTCTTATTAGGTCCTACATTCGTTTTTCTTTTCTCAAAACCGTCAACACCCTGTCTATCATCCTGCTCTAAGAAGACCAGTTCATAATCAAGCGGTTCCTCCTTCCGAATCGCATCGTACAGATAAGGTACTCCCAGTTGACACAGAACAAGCACGCTGAGCATTATAAAACCGCGCTGCTCAGCCAGAGAAAGCTCAAAATATTTAAAAAACTTCTTCATAAACAGTCCCTGTTCTTATATTTGAAGCTACTAGGTTAATAATCTTTACTTAAATTTGGTAAATTAATACTGGAATCTGAAATGTATTTTGTCAATGCACCTTTTTTTCTGCGCTGGATGTATCCTTCCGTAACCTGGAACCGGTCCCGTCTAGATAAAAAGATATACTTAACCTTCGATGATGGCCCCATTCCTGAGATTACGCCCTGGATTTTGGACGTATTGAAAGAATATCAGGTTAAGGCTACTTTTTTCTGTGTGGGCGCCAATATTGTTAAGCACCCTGATATCTTTCAGCGACTCCTGCGGGAGGGGCATCGCATTGGCAATCACACTTACAATCACCTTAAAGGCTGGGATACTCCCGATGATAGCTATATGGAGAATGTTCGCTTATGTCAGACCCACACGCAGACTAATCTTTTCAGACCTCCCTATGCCCGCGCAAAAAAATCACAAATCAATATCTTAAAAAAAGACTTTGAGCTCATCTATTGGGACGTCCTATCAGGCGATTTTGACCTAAATCTTAGTCCGGAGAAGTGTTACAACAATGTTTTAAAGCATACAAAAAATGGCTCTATCATTGTCTTCCATGACAATTTAAAAGCCATTCCTCGCGTGAAATATACATTACCGAAAGTAATAGAACACTTTCTAAAAAAAGGATTTACCTTCGATATACTTTAGTCATCCTCTTTTACTATCCTAACGCCATACTCCTTGGCGCTGCTCACGCTAAAATACCCTAGAGCACCGTTTGATAGATTAGAAGTAGGATTTGCAGGTGCCGCACTACCGGGATTCATCATCTGGATCTGATTCCAGTATGTATAGACCTCTTTAGCCACGCATTGGCGCCGCACGACCACACTATCTCCCAGTTCAATAGAATTATCCCTATCCGTTACCTGATGGGAGACATATAGCCCGTCATTGAATTTATCACTATAAGCACTCGCAAACTTAAACCCCTTCCCATTTATAGCGATATCATATTTATAATAATTGGGAATATCGATAGGATCCTCAAATTTCAAAACCACAGAGTAATACGTCTTACTAAAAACAGTCTCCTCCTTTACAGCGATTGAATCCACCGGTACAAAGGGATTCATTTTGGTTGAAGACTGAAAGGCTTCCTCCCCAACCTTTACCGTTAGATCATAAGACAATCCGACCACTGGCTTAAAGCCTTCCTTTACATAGATACCATCCCCTTTGTCCACAAAATCGAACAATTTCCCTTTGCTGTCCATCACCGTGACCTTCGCGCCAGTAATAGCTTCACTGGATATGGGAGAACTGAAATCAACAGTCCGCGACACCCGGATTACCTGTCTATTACTTAAATCGTTCAAATCTGCCTCGATGACAACCTTAGGATTAGCACTGTTCAAGTCCACCTCTATTAGGTCTTCGCAAGAAACCATTAAAAAGGCAACACTTAATAATATATAGAATCTGAGCAATTTCATAGTTAAAATTTAAAGTTCCAAGTCACCGAAGGGATAGCCCCAAATAATGCGATACGATATGCTTCCGTAATATTTGCATTGTTCTCATTCTCCCTGAAGTCAATAATATAGGCATTCTTTCGATTGTATACATTGTATAGACCAAAAGACCAACTAGAATGAAAGCGCTTGTGGAGTGGCTTAGGTTCGTAAGTAGCTGAAATATCCAAACGATGATAGTTTGGCATCCGATACCCATTTCGCTCCGTATAATAGAACATTGTATTACCATTCACGCTGTATTTGCCACTTGGATAAGTTATAGCATTACCGGTATAGTAAACAAAGTTAGCCCCAAGGCTCCATTTCTTGGTCAGTTCGTACATCGCTACCACAGAGATGTCGTGCGTTCTATCCTGCCGTGCATTAAACCACTTACCATCATTGATCAGATCAAACTGCCGTTCGCTTTTTCCCAACGTATAGCTTATCCATCCATTGAATCTTCCCTGAGTCTTCCGTAACAGCCACTCCAAACCATAGGCTCTGCCTTCTCCAAATAACAACTCTCCTTCTAAGTATTTATTAGCTTGCAGGTCAGCTCCGTTTCTAAAGTCAATCTGATTGCCCATATACTTATAATAGGATTCTACAGATAGCTCATACGCATTATCCGCAAAATTGCGAAAATAACCAACAGCTACCTGATCGGCATATTGTGGCTTAATATTTATGCTACTCAATACAAACTGATCCGTAGGCAGTGATGATGTTGTGTTTGTCAGCTGGTGCAGGTTCTGCACGATCCTATTGTAAGAGAGCTTAATACTATTCTTCGGATTCAGGATAAACGACATTGACAACCGTGGTTCAAGATTCAAGTGATGCTTTATGATAGCGCTACCATACTCCTTACCACCAATCACATCACCGTCTTCATCAAAATCATAGAAGGTTCCAGGTCCCTGAACCATAAAATCGGTAAAACGCAGTCCATAAATCAGCGAAAGCCAGTCAGCAGGCTTCCATTCATGCGAAGCATAAGCCGCGGCTTCGATACCATACCGCTTTTCAATATCAATAGAATTGACCGAAGAATTGTCCCCAGCATCCAGACTTGCAGGGGATATCTTTTGGCGTAGTCCCTGTATACCGAACCGGAAAGTATTCCTATTATTACGGTAGTAAGAAAAATCCTGCTTTAAGTTGAAATTTTCAATTTTAGAAGCAATCTTGAATTTAGTATCGTCGCTCGACACATTCACTTTATAGGTAAAATCGCTATATATCAACGTTGTATTGCTAAACAATTTTTCGCTGAATACGTGATTCCATCGCGCCGTAGCGGTAGCATTGCCCCAATCGAAACTAAAAAGGTCGCCGTAACCTAGATCATCTTTCCCAAAATACCCAGAAACATACAACGTGTTTTTATCATCAAATCTATAATTTGCCTTGGCATTTAGATCATAAAAATATAGCTTGCTTTTTTTTACTTTTTCATCACTGGAAAGCTTCAGGAACAAATCGGCATAAGTCCGTCGTCCGGATAGCATAAACGAACTCTTATCCTTGACAATGGGACCTTCCAGTTTAAGTCTCGATGCGATCAACCCCAGCCCTCCTTCAGCGGCAAATTTCTTATTATTTCCATCCAGCATCCGTATGTCCAACACAGAAGAAGCCCTGCCTCCATACTGAGCCGGTATCCCTCCTTTGTACAGAGCCACATCCTTGATCGCGTCCGAATTAAATGTAGAGAAAAAGCCCATCAGATGCGAGGCATTATACACCGTAGCCTCATCCAACAGGATAAGATTCTGGTCTCCGCCGCCACCCCGTACGTAGAAGTTAGAAGAACCTTCACCACCCTTAGCCACTCCGGGCAACATCTGTATCGTCTTCAATATATCACGTTCACCAAAGAGTACAGGTACATTCTTAACCTCTTCCATGGTAAAATTCAATGCCCCCATCTGGGCATCAGTTACATTATTATTTCGTTTCTTTCCGGATATAACCACCTCTTCTAGCATATTATCCAGCGGTTCCAGTTCGATTGCCAGCCTCTTTTTATTCGAGACATTGACTTTAATAAAAAAAGGTTTGTAACCAACAAATGAGGCAATTATGTCAACCTCATTCTCTAACACATCCATCGAAAAATACCCATAGCTGTTGGTCGCTGTCGATAATTGTGTGTTTTTAACCTGTACCACTGCTCCAATCAAAAGTTCACCTGAAGAGGCGTCTTTTACATAACCGCTAATGGTATTTTTATCTTGACCAAAGGTGTTAAAATAGCTGAATACAACTAGGCTACTAATTAAAAATAGTATACGCATACAAATAGGTAGGAAGAACTAAAGCCTTAATTTCTAAAGAACTGATCAAAAAATGCCATTTGTAATTGGATAGACTGGCTCCAATAATCCCAGTTATGTTTTCCAGGCATAGATACAAAAGTATGGGGTATATTAAGATAAGTCATCTTTTCATGAAGCTTCTGATTCACCGTATAGAAAAAATCATCCGTACCGCAATCCACAAAAAGCTTCAGGCTATTGGGTTTAATCTGATGCAACATCTCCATTACCACATGACTATCCCAAGCTTCTTTGTGTTCTGCATATGTTCCCAATCTTTCGATAATTTCCCAACTATTCGGGAATGGTCTAAAATCAACACCTCCCGCAGTACTCCCCAATGCACCATACACATCCTGATTCCGTATACCGATATAGAATGCCCCATGTCCTCCCATGCTCAATCCAGTGATCGCTCTACTCTCCCTATTTTGGCACACATTGTAATGCGACTCTACATGAGCCACCAGTTCCTTGCCGACAAAGGTCTCATATTGATTATTCTTATCTCCTTCTACATCCCAATACCAACTTCCATATCCACCATCCGGGCAGACCACCATATAATTGTACCGGTCTACCAGTGTTTTGATATAAGGCACCTTATTCACCCAATTAGAATAGTTACCAGAATATCCATGTAGGAGATACAACGTTGGGACTGGCTTTCCCTTCGCATCCGGAGATATGACCACAGTCTTTATCTTCTTCCCCATACTTGCCGAAAAAACTTCTATTGTATCGACCTGAGCAGCTTTCAGTTGTAAGCCTGCAATAAAAAAAGTGGCTACCAGAATGTAGCGGGCAAAATTAATATTCATACGCATAAAGATAAGAATCTAATCCAAAAGGACGTTCAGAAATAGTATAAAAACGACGTTTATTTCGATCGAAACAAATGGCTTCCCCTTGAGGTTCAATTTCATAAGGAGCTAACGTGTAGGGGCGTTTCAATGCAGAAAGTATATCTTGATTTTCGTCCCGCCTCCATAGAAAAATAGAAGTCAGATTTTTAATGGCTATATATCGACCATCCTGCCGTATATCGGCTGCAGTCGCAAAGGTCAGTGGCAACTGCATCAAAGGTGACAGTTCCAACACCGCTCCTAATTTTGCATCAGAGAAGGACATTCTGAACAATGTAGATCTAAAATCCCGTTTCGAAATAATATAAATCATATTGTCAATGGGATCAACAAACAGTGCTTCGGCATCTCTTCTTTTATCTTTATACCTGAACTTAATCTCCATAATATCCTCTCGAGCAACCACATAAGATTTATTCAATTTGTCCAATACCGGCTCCTTAAATAGAAATAGAGATAAAGTATCCCGGTTTCGTAGGTTGTTTCCCATATCTGCCAACAATAGATAAGGCACTCCATCGATCATTAGAGATGCAATATCCTCTGCATCCACCACATTAATTCCCGCAAGATGGACTGTAGCTTTCAGATCGGCTAGGGTATCAATCAAATAAATATTTGCTTTATCGCCACTGTCATTGTGTACCCAAAATAAGTTACTATGCGTGCAAGAAGAAACTATTCCCGACACTTCCGTCAGCTTTGGGCTCTTGAGCTTTCCCATTTTTACCGGCTCCTGAGCTTTAGTGACACCTAGCTCAGATACCAGTGATAGAAGGATTAGCCAAATATATTTCATCCGTATTATTGTCCTTAGTCTTTATCAAATAATAACGCTCCACTTACGTTCCAAAAGCTAATACTATCTCCTTCTTTCGGTCCTTGCGGTATTTTCACGCGGAGGTTGTGTTTACCCGCTTTTAGGTTTCCCAGATCGATAAACAGAGGATACGTGATCGTACCGGGACACCAGTTGGATCGGCTTAGGTCAGAAGACGACAGTCCGTTTTCAAAATTTCCTGACACCGGATTATACAATCTATAGCTTCCACAATCGACACGCCACGGCGTAAATTGAAAAACAGATTGACCGTCCAGATACACCGTATTAGTCTTAGGCACAAATTCATCACCATTCCCCCGTCCGCCATGACCAGTCGTTATATAGCGCAATTTCGCATTCTTAATGTCTTTATCTAAAGTAAACTCAAACTCCAGCCCCTTTTCCTGACCAAACAATGTTGGATATCCCTGTCCTCCCATTTCCATCACATTTGTCGTGTTGAACAGTGCCATCATATCTACGTCCTTTGCATAGTTTGAACCTCCCGGATGTATCGTTAACTCCAGACTCACTTTATGTCCGCCCTTATCATAGTTTCCGATATAAGTGCCAATATAGACTTCTTTGCCACCCATTACCTTCAAAAATTCCGACACATCCTGTCTATAAGTCACACTATCCTGCCAGGTCTTATCTTTCAAAGCCAGACGTCCATTAAAATGCGAAACACCAAAAGGCGTAAAGAAACGCATCAGTTCAAATATTGGCGAATAACCTAACATACGAACCATTCCCAAATAAGACTGCCCATCACCGTTCTCATAAGCAGGCAATGTCTTCATCCCATTTTTCATTCCATCCAAAAAACTTTGACTCTGATCTTCTGCTATCATAAATACAGATCCTGTCCTATCGTAAGCATCTCCGTTAGATTTCTCGACCAGCTCTATAAAAGCCTGACTGTTATCTGATATTTCTGGCACACGGATTCGCTTCATGATTACGGTACCTTCGGCAAACCGCATTACAGAGTCCGATTTGATTCCTGGTTGAAAACATATCTGTTCATTCTTAAAAATAGGAATCTGTACAAAGCGGCTCTTCCACAGTACATCCTTATAGGTCAATTCATCTAACAGCGCGTCGGTCTTCGGAAATTTCAATATTGCGGGCCAGGATTTTATACGTTCTACGCCCGTCGCCACCAGCCCTGAATTTCCATTACGTCTATATTCCATTACCAGCCCTAGATCAAGTCCCATATCATTCGGAGCGGCATTGACTCCCAGATCATTATTGTACCAAAGTTCTATTGCGTTCGAGTTTACCGAAGTTGTTGCTTTACGCACCTCCCTATCCAAAATATTCTTTCTTTCCTCCGTAATAGTATAGCTATAACGTGCGAATGCCTGATCGTCCACTGTTGCTATTTTTTTATCTGCCGATAGTGCAGACTGCTTAATCACTTTCCAATCATCAAAAGCTATGTAAGACTCCTCATAAGGATACCTGGCATTTCCATCCACTACACTTTGCTTAGAGATTATTGTCTTGCCTTTGGAAGCATACACAATTACAGGATCTTGCTTTATCATCGCTCCATCCCTAAAATAATGATAAGTTATTTTGTAGATGTCCTGCCCCATGCCGATCACAACATACAGTTGACATAAAACAATCCAGATTATTCTTTTCATAACTATTCTATTTACAATACTTCGATTATAGTCCCATCTTCAATAGGATGAGATGTACAGATCAGGCAACGTCCATTTCCGACCTCACGATCTGTCAGTATCTCGTTATAATCCATCCTGACAGCACCTTGATGCACCTGAGATATACATGTACTGCACATTCCAGACTTGCAGGAATAAGGCAATTTTAGTTTGTGCTCCAAGCCCACATCCAAGACACTTTTATTATAAGGAATCGTCATCGGATACGATTGTCCATTAAATTTCAAGACAATATCATAAGCTGTCATATCTACTGGTTCTTCCTCTTTTTCATCCTCATCCTCTTCCTCTTCAGGAAAGTGAAATGTTTCCTTCTTAATGGTCTCGTCCGGGAATCCCATTCCCAATAGCGTAAACCGGCAGAGGTCCATGTAGAATAGCGGTCCACAGGTGTAGAACACCGGTTCGACTCCAGTCTCCATATTAGCATTGACCAATTCGATCAGGTATTCCCTGTTCAGTCTCGCTTTTAGGAGATTCTTCTTATTCGACCAAATAAATTCAATCTTCAGCCGATCCGGATATTTTTCCTGCCACTGTAGTAGCTCTTCATAAAACAACGTAGACTCCTTACTGCTGTTGCTGTAGATAAGTACCACTTTACTATTTACTTCGCGGGTCAATGCCGTTTTCAGAATGGAGAATAGCGGCGTCACTCCGACTCCAGCGCCAAACAAAAATACGGTCCTTTGAATATCGGTTTCGGGCTCATACACAAAAAGGCCCTGTGGATCGATGACCTCGATTACATCTCCTACAGCTGTACTATGATGTAACAGGCGCGATATTTCACCATTATCGACTCGCTTTACCGTTACCTCATAAGGTTCATCTACATCAGGTGAGCTACTAAAAGAATATGACCTACGTACTTCCCGCTCGCCAAATTGAAAACAAAGTGTTAAAAATTGTCCCGCCTTATAAGTCGGAAAGGAACCCGAAAGGTCTTGAAAGCGAATAGAAATATTATTATTGGGATGTTTGATAATATCCGATATCCTGAACTTATACATAGTGCTAAAGATAGAGTCTTAAAAAATTTAAATCAAATAAATAGTTATGATAAGCCATTAAAACTTTCTATTACCTGGTATCTAAACAAAAAATCCCGATCATTGCTGACCGGGATTTTGATATTCGTTAATGTAAATTACAGTTTACGTTTTACTTCAACTTGTTCGTATGCTTCAACGATGTCACCAACTTGTATATCGTTATACTTGTCAATCTGAAGACCACATTCGTAACCGTGTGTTACTTCTTTCACGTCATCTTTAAAGCGTTTCAATGAAGCCAATCGACCTGTGTGTACTACTACACCATCGCGGATTATGCGGATATCATTATTTCTAGCGATTTTACCCGTTGTAACCATACATCCTGCAATCGTACCGACCTTAGTAATCTTGAATGTCTCACGGATTTCAACTTCCGCAACGATTTTCTCTTCAAACTTAGGTTCCAACATACCTTCCATCGCTGACTTAAGCTCTTCGATTGCATCGTAGATAATTGAGTACAGACGGATATCAATTTGCTCGTTCTCTGCTAGTTTACGCGCATTTTGTGTAGGTCTTACCTGGAAACCGATGATTACAGCATCTGAAGCAGAAGCCAATAACACATCCGACTCCGAGATCGCACCCACAGATTTGTGGATAATATTAACCTGGATTTCATCCGTAGATAGTTTCAACAATGAGTCAGATAGTGCCTCGATAGATCCATCCACGTCACCCTTAACAATAATATTAAGTTCTTTAAAGTTACCGATTGCCAGACGACGGCCGATTTCATCCAAGGTAATGTGTTTCGTAGCACGCATACCTTGCTCACGTTGTAATTGTAAGCGTTTGTTCGCTACAACACGAGCGTCAGACTCACTCTCCATAACATATAGCTTATCACCAGCTGTAGGAGCTCCCGACATACCCAAAATCTGAACCGGTACCGAAGGACCAGCCTCTTTCACACGTTCGCCGCGTTCATTTGTCAAAGCTTTCACTTTACCAGAGTGCGATCCTGCTAGAATTGCATCTCCCACACGTAGTGTTCCGCCCTGTACCATTACCGTAGTTACGATACCGCGTCCTTTATCCAATGCTGCCTCGATTACCGAACCAACGGCACGTTTCTTAGGATCCGCTTTAAGCTCTAACATCTCCGCCTCCAACAATACTTTCTCTAGTAATAGCTCTACGTTCTCACCTGTTTTTGCGGAGATTTCCTGTGCCTGGAATTTACCGCCCCAATCTTCCACAAGAATATTCATTGCAGATAGTTGCTCACGGATTCTATCCGCATTAGCCCCCGGCTTATCCACCTTAGTGAATGCAAATACAATTGGTGCACCAGCTGCCTGAGCATGGTTGATTGCTTCTTTTGTCTGAGGCATCACAGCATCATCCGCTGCGATCACGATAATAACGATATCTGTTACTTTCGCACCACGTGCACGCATCGCTGTAAAGGCTTCGTGACCTGGCGTATCCAAGAAAGTTATCTTACGACCTCCGTCAAGCGTTACTGCATATGCACCGATGTGCTGCGTGATACCACCTGCTTCACCTTTAGTTACATTTGCCTTACGGACATAATCCAATAAAGACGTTTTACCATGATCGACGTGTCCCATTACAGTAACAATCGGAGCACGAGGAATCAAGTTATCTTCATTATCTGCTTCTTCAAGTTCTGTAGTCTCTTCGTCTTCTGGTTTTATAAACTCAATTTTATAATCAAACTCATCCGCTACGATAGCTAACGTTTCAGCATCCAGACGTTGGTTGATCGACACAAACATACCTAAGCTCATACATGTACCGATAACTTTAGTCACAGGAACATCCATTAGATTAGCCAATTCATTTGCCGTTACAAATTCCGTAACACGCAATACGTTTGACATCATTTCTTGTTCCATTGCTGCTTCTTCCGCAGATAAAGCTACATCGTCACGTTTCTGTCTTCTTAGTTTGGCACGTTGTGCGAATTTACCCGATTTACCCGCTCCGCTCAAACGAGCAAGCGTAGCTTTGATCTGGTCTTGAATTTCTTTTTCCGACAATTCTCCTTTAGGAGCATCTTGTCTTGGTCCCTTATTTCTTGGGTCAAACTTTCCTCTTCCAGCTGGAGCATTTCCGCCTCCTGGACGATTATTGTTGTTATTATTACCACGCGGTCCGCCACCATGTTGGAAGCCACCTTGTCTGTGCTGTCCTTGACCCCCAGCGCCCTGTTGGAAGCCACCCTGTCTGTGTTGCCCCTGACCACCTTGTTGATTTCCACCGTGCTGTCCTCCCTGCTCATTTGGAGAGATAGGCATACCCGGTTTATTTGTCCGTTTACGCTTGCGCTTATTGTCTTGATTCGCATTAGACGATGAAGCCACAGGCTTCTCTTTAGGTTTGAAGGTCGGTAATTCAATTTTACCGATAACCTTTGGTCCTTCCAGTTTTTCAGAACGAGCGCGAATCACTTCGTTTTGCTCTTCTGCAGGTTTAGATTCTATAACAGGTTTATTTTCCACCTTTATTTCTTCCTTTTTAACTTCAATTTTATGTTCTGGTTTCTCAACCACAGGCTTCACCTCTTCTACAGGTTTCACAACCTCTTCCTTCTGTGCTATTGGCGCAGGAGCTGGCGTAGGTGCAGGTTTTGGTTCTTCTTTCACTTCAGGTTTAGCTGGCTCTACCGACTTAGGTGCCTCAACTGCTTTAGGCTCTTCTTTTACGACCTCCTTAACAGGTTCTGCTTTGACTTCTGACTTCTCGACAACTTCTTCTTTCTTCTTTGCCTTCCCTTTATTTAAGCTATCCAAATCAATTTTGCCTACGACCTTAAGATGTCCTCCAGCTGTATTTTCTTCTACTTTCTCTGGCTTTTCTGTCTCTTCCTTTTCTACAGGGGCAGGTGTTGCTACATTTTTGATTAGGATCTCTTCCGAATCATCAGCATGATCTTCTCTTTTAGAGGCTATAGAATCTTGAGGTACGGTTGCACTTCCGCCCAAAGGAGTTTCATCACGACGAATTTTTCCAATAACAATCTGCTTCGCTTCATCCTTCGCAATTTTGTCACCTTGAAATTCGCGCGAAAGAACGCCATACATATCTCCAGTTAATTTTGTTGTAGGTTTTGCTTCTACGTCAAAACCCTTTTTACTTAAAAATTCCACTGCAGTACCTATACCAATATTAAGTTCCTTTGCTGCTTTGAGTAAGTTTATGCTTTTACCTTCTGTCATCTATTTATTAACCTCTAAAAATCTGTTACTACAAAAATATGTTTTTTTTACTCGCAATTAACAAATATTTACATTTAATATGTAATATCCGTATGGGCAACCGAAGCTTATTCAAACTCCGATTGCAAAATGCGCACTATCTCCTGGATAGTATCTTCTTCTAAATCCGTGCGTCTTGTCAATTCTTCTAACGACAACGACAATACCGACTTCGCACTATCTAGACCAACACGTTTCAATTCGTCGATGATCCAGCTGTCGATTTCATCTGAGAATTCTTCGATATCCACATCTTCCTCTACCTCATCGTTCTCTCTGTACACATCGATTTCATAACCTGTCAACTT
This sequence comes from Sphingobacterium tabacisoli, assembly GCF_017908035.1. Taxonomy (GTDB): domain Bacteria; phylum Bacteroidota; class Bacteroidia; order Sphingobacteriales; family Sphingobacteriaceae; genus Sphingobacterium; species Sphingobacterium tabacisoli. The sequence goes on from NZ_JAEQMU010000001.1 coordinate 1,037,218, forward strand.
GCCGGCCAACTTGATATTGTGTCCTCCACGGCCGATAGCCAATGAAACCTGATCTGGCTTCAAGTAGACTGCAGCTGTCTTTTCATCTTCATCAATCTTGATAGAAGAGATACGCGCAGGGCTCAATGCACGTGTGATATACAAGGAGTGGTTTGTTGTGAAATTGATAACGTCAATATTTTCATTACGCAATTCGCGTACAATACCATGGATACGGGACCCTTTCATACCCACACAGGCTCCTACTGGATCGATACGGTCATCATAAGACTCTACCGCTACCTTAGCACGTTCTCCTGGTTCGCGTACGATTTTCTTAATGGTAATCAAACCATCAAAGATCTCTGGAACTTCCAGTTCAAACAGACGCTGTAAGAATTCAGGTGCTGTACGTGAAATAATAATCTTAGGATTACTGTTCATCATATCCACCTTATAGACTACTGCGCGAATGCTATCACCTTTTTTGAAATAATCGGCTGGGATCTGCTCTGCTTTAGGCAGGATCAGCTCATTGCCATCCTCATCCAATACCAGAATTTCTTTCTTCCAGATCTGATAAACCTCTCCGATTACCAATTCACCTTCGCGGTCTTTATATTTCTTGAATACCTCATCCTTCTCTAGCTCTAATACTTTAGATACCAACGTCTGACGGGCTGCCAAGATTGCACGGCGGCCAAAACTTTCCAGTGTAATCTGCTCGATATAATCATCCCCAACTTCCAAATCAGGATCAAACTGGTGTGCTTCAGCTAATTCGATTTCTAAATCATCATCTTCCGAAAATCCGTCCTCCATCACCACACGTGTTCTCCACATTTCCAAATCCCCATTATCCGGATTCACAATAACGTCAACATTCTCGTCCGTACCGAAACGCTTACGGATCATGCTGCGGAATACTTCCTCTAATACTGTAATTACCGTAGGACGGTCGATATTTTTGAACTCTTTAAACTCCTGAAAAGAGTCAATCAAATTAATATTGCTGCTCATTTTTAGTTAAATGAAATTAACACCTTTGTTTCTGTTATTTTATCCATTGAAAATATGACTTCGTTTGTTTCAGCCTTTTTTCCTTTTTCTTTTATTATTTCTTCGATTACCACTTCCGACTCCGTTGCGCTGATCAGTTTACCTTCACGCTTAGTGCCATCCTCCAATTTAATACGGACATTGCGTCCTATGTTCTTGACATATTGTCTCGGCATCAATAGACCTGTGTCTATCCCCGGCGAAGAGACCTCCAGGCGGTAAGCCTTTTCAATTGCATTCTCCTCTTCCAGGTGAAATCCCACATGCCTACTCACTGCCACACAATCCTCAATAGAGATTCCCTCATCACCATCCAACAAGATTTCAAGAACCCCATTTTTCAACATCTTTATACGAACTACAAAGAGATCTGCTCTATCTGCAATCTTTTCTTCTACCAGTTCTTTTACGCGTTGTTCGACCTGCATACGTTAATTTTAAAAATCAATTAAAAAAGGGGGCAAATACATGCCCCCTTCCTTTCAGATAGTACAAAAGTAGTATTTTTTTTTGAAAAACACAAGCCTCCCGTATATTTTTTCGATCCGCATATCATCTGGCGCTTCTTAAAAACATCTTAGCATCTTTTAGTTAGGGATTTTTAGTATCCACCACCGCACTGATTGTCTTCTGCATCTGCGCCATCATTGCTGTGAGAGACTCCATAGTCGGCTCACTACTTGGCTCCGGAAATTCCGTAGAGATATAAGCCTTCGCTTTCCACACCTCCAGAATTTCATCAGCGGCAACCCAATACGGCTCATATACCTTATTATCCGACAGTAATTTCAATCCTTTATCATCTTTATATTTAAATGCGATACGTTTATATACGATACCATCATTTTGCGAGAGCACTATATATGTCTGCCCTGGCTTCACGTCATGCCAATTTTCAACATACTCTGCAACCACGATAGAGCCCGACGGAAGTGGTAGCATCGAATCTCCCTTTATTTCAAAAGCCCTATAGGTGCCCTGTTTGAAAATCGGCAGAGAGAATCTTGGCAGCTCCCGTACAAATTCCGGATCGCCATAACCGTTCAGATAACCTGCACTCGCTTTGGTCGGCACCAATTCTATATTCTCTCTATCGTCGCCATCCACTGTAACGCTTAGCACCCGTAGATTAGAGGCGTTGCTTTTCGGAACGGGCTTCCATTTCTCATCTATCTGGTCATTGACCAATTCATCCATCGATAGCTCATAGTGTTCTGCTATTTTTTTTAGCAGCTCATACTTTGGCTCTGCGCGATCCTCCTCATAGGCCCCTACCGAAGCACGCTTAATCTCCATAACATCAGCAAATTGCTGCTGTGTCAGTTTGCTCTTTTTTCTTAAGAACTTGAGGTTTGATGAAATGTTTGACATAAAGTATTTTAAAATATATTTTCTGAAAACTAAATTTATTAGTAATATTGTGCCAATAAAATTAGTAAAAAATATAATCACCACCAAATAATTTAGTATATCACATGAAAAAACACCTTATTTACATCGCGACAGATCCAAATAGAGCCTATGTAGAGGCAGGTTATACACAGGATTTAATTACACAATCCGCCAACCTACAGTTTCATTCCAGCCGCAACGTGGGCAAGCTCCCTAAGTTTAACCGTATTGTACATGTAGAAGAATTTGCTTCTTTTGACAGTGCACAGAAGCGCCTAATGGAACTCACCCATTTCACACGTATGCAAAAAGAACGCCTGATCCGAAAACACAATCCAAACTGGCTCAACCTCACCTCTTCTTCCACAGCGATGAGTAGTCACCCAGCGCTGCGAGTTTCGCATGCTCTGATGGCGGCTTATTAGGCGAACAGCTTTCAGTGATATACTACCCAAACATGATTATACAAAAATGTCCTTAATGAGATTAAGGACATACAACAACAGCTACAAAAAAAGGCGTTGTTTAAACCTAAGTCTAAACAACGCCCCCTTAACAACCTCAACATATATCGCATATGTTACAGCTATAGACTACCATCCTGGCAGAAAGTTTAATCCGAATGTCCCAAATTTTGTTCTCGACTTGATCAATGGCACTGCATAATACGGCTCCAATATCATTGCGCCGAATAGATTGATACGCAAAGAGACTCCCGTACTGAAAATAGGTACACGATAGTTTGTATCATACCCATTAACCGGATTACCTTTATCATCCTCCACAGGCTTACCATCACTGTCTATTTGCTGGACAATAGGTTTTTTATCTACACTACTTACAATTGTATTTCCACGGCTCCATGCTAAACCCGCATCAAAAAAGAAGTTAAGATCCGAAAAAAGCAGTCCTGACTTAAACATAGCAAGCTTCTCCGGACCTGTAAACGGCAGTCGCACCTCAAAATTACCTACCAAAGTCCTTGATCCCATTAAATCATTGAATGATACTCCACCTACCTTATCGGGATTCAGGTCATCAAAGCCCCGGACAAAAAACGGATACCCGATATAGTTACCTCTCAACCTATCTTCATCCTTTCCGGAACGAAAATACCCATAGGCCCTAGCTGCGAAAGTCACTGGTGCCGTACGCACATATTTCCTTAAATCAAAGTAATAATTCGTATACTCTAAATCACCGAACACCTGCCCGGCCCCAACTCTATATTTATGTCCCTGCAATGGAGCAGCCATTCCGAACACAGATTTATCCCCGACAAAAGCGGCGCTCAACTGCTCCGTAATCAGCGGACGTAAATCCCCAAACCCCAATTCTGCAGAAGCCTCTTCATTCGAAATCTTCTGCCTATCGCCATATCTATTCTCTAAACTGCGTCTCCACTTATCAACTCTATAACCATATCGGGCCAATGCGGCTCCTACTTCAAAACGATTATACCTATTAAACGGATACGCTACAAAGCCATCCAATTGCGATTCAAACTGTCGGATATAATAATCATTCGCTGAGCGTTCCTTCCCGTTCCCAAAATCTTCCATGCGATATTGGCGGAACCCCATTAAGTAAGGAATATGGGATACAGAACCTCCCCAGTTAAACCGACCACGCTGATTGATATAAGTAACCTGTCCACCGATATCCTGTATCTGTCCATTTACATTCAAAGTAGCCTGAATCTGATTATAACCTAATATATCAGAGAAGATACCAAAGACACCTCCTGCCAGGCCTGCCCCATACCGTGAACCTACCGAAATCCCAGCACCTGAATTAGCCAGATAATCCAGCTTAAATTTTGGCGTGTAAGCGATATTATTAATCTGTTCGTCACCGATACGGCCAAACACATTAAAGTTGCGCAGGTTCGTATTGACGACATTCACCCCTCTGCTCACCAGTGGTGGCAACATAGCTGCTGTAAAATCACTTGTTGTACCATCGACCACTACAGGTTCGAATTCGGTACTCTTTGCTTTATACACATTATACTTACCCTTTCTAAAGTAAGAATATACAATCTCATCATTATTCGAGATACTCATAGCCGGCGAGTATTCAGTGATCCCCGATATCCCCGTAAAATAATCCGTCAGCCGCTCGACCGTCCCCGAAGCAATCAGATAACGGTACATATTGCGGTATCCGTCGCCATTGGACAAAAAGTAGATCTCCTGTCCATTCGACGAAAAGTGTGGATTCAGGTTGTTCGCTCCGGGGAACACATTTATATTTTTGATCTCTCCCGTAGCCACAGTCAAAACCGCTAGGCTCATTGGGATATCTACCTCCTTGCTATTTCCCTGCAGGGTCAGGCGATCCGTACTGAACACAATATACTTACCGTCCCTAGAGTAACTTGGCTGAAAATCCGAATACACATCATTCGTTAATTGCGTCACCTTCTTTGTGCTCAGATTATAGGTATACAGGTCCGAATGCCCATTGCTCAATCCCGAAAATGCTAAGGTCTCTCCATCGGGCGACCAAGTTATATTCGCAAACTCTACAATCTCTCCCATCGCCTGCACCGAGAGCACCTTTCCTGTCTCCACATCCACCGTCATCAGCTTGCTCTTACCTGAACTGAACACCGAGAAGGCGAACTTCTTACTATCCGGAGAAAATGAGCCCGCTGACTCTAAAAAACTAAACTCATCGATATCCTTACTCGTCAGCTTACTTCCCAGCTTTCGGATCATAGTTCCCGTACTCGCATCTGCCAGATAGAGATCTATACTGAACATATCCTTTTCCGACATATAAGCCACATACTTACCATTTGGCGATATCGTCGGCGATATGTTCATATTCCCTGCGTTCGACCGGTTCAGTAGCTGTACACCGATCGGCCTTGAGGTCGTATCCTTATCCAGCTTTCGGTACATATTCTCCATACTGTTCTTCCATAGCGTAGACACCGTCTGTGCGTCATAGCCAAAGACCCGGCGCATGGCATAATCGTACCCATACTTTGCTGTCTCGACAAAGAGCGGCATGATCACCGTATCTCCATAGGTTGCCCCGATATAGGACCAGAATGCCTGCCCATAGCGATAGGGAAAATAATTGTACGACTGCTCCGTCATCTGTTTGAGCGACGGTATATCATTATTCACATAAGCATCACGCATCCACATCGACGTAAAAGCATCTTTCTTTCCGATGGAAAAATACTCCGCCATCCCCTCTACCATCCATAACGGTATATTCCCTATACTCTCCAGACGGGTAGAATCTGTCCTTTCCATTAAAACCCTGTACTGAAAAGCGTGCACCAACTCGTGCCCGAGCACATGCCGCGTCTGCTGGTTGATCTGCATCACTGGCATTACCACCCGCTGCTTGAACCCCTCAGTGACCCCGCCCGTCCCCACACCTATCTCTCCAGAGATAGCCGTTGTTTGTTGAAATTCGGGATGGTTATTATAGACGATAATTGGGTTTTTACGCGAAAAGGTGTCCTGAAACACCTGCTGATGCAGTTCGTACCACACCTCCGATTCTTTTGCCAACCAGCGAATCAAGCTGTCATTTTTTGAGTAATAATAGAGATTAAAGTGTGGCGTATCGTAGACCTTAAAATTCAGCTTCTTATAGCGCATCTTATTCTGTCCAAAATACTGCGCCTGGACAGACATACCAAACAAGAGCAACATACAGCATGTCAACGCTAATTTGGCGAGGTACCGCATAATTCCATTCATAATTGCATGTAATTTATAATCGAATAAATCTATAACTAATTAAGGTAAATTATTACTTCTATTTTCCTGCGTATTGCTTCGTTGCGTTCCCGCTTCCCCCTGCACCGGACGTACCTCTTCAAGCTCTGGCAACACCATTTCTTCACCTCCTTCTTCGCCTACATTATCTAGACTATCTGTCGGTTGCTCGACACGTATACGTGGGCTAGGACAACGGTAATCTTTCTTCACCTCTACAGTAGATTCCGGAAACTTGCCAAATGTTACCCCCAATTCCGGATGCTTGTACAATTCTTCCATAAATAAGGCATAGATAGGCAGTGCCGTCTTCGATCCTTCCCCTGTACCCGAGTTTTTAAAATGTATACTCTGCTCATCGCAGCCTACCCATACACCCGCTACCAGATCCTTGGTCACCCCCATATACCAGCCATCGACATAATCTGAAGACGTTCCTGTCTTTCCACCTATTTCATTTCCGTCTTTAAACAGATCCCATTCCCATAGTGCCTGTGACGTACCGCTCGGCTCTTCGACCGTCCCTCTTAGCATATACGTCATCAACCAGGCATTTTCCGGATTGATTACCTGTTTCTGTTCCGATTTGAATGTAGCAAGCGTGCTCCCATCCATCCCCACAATCTTAGACACTAGAACCGGATCTGTCTTTTTACCGGCATTCATAAATGTAGCATACGCTTTTACCATTTCGTAGACAGACACATCATTCGATCCAAGCCCGACCGAAGGCACCGACTCCAGCTTACTATCGATACCACATAGATGAGCGACATCCACCACCTTATCCCAGCCTACAGCCTCGGTCACCTGTGCTGTAATCGTATTCAAAGATCTCGCCATCGCCCAACGTAGCGACATCTCCCGATACGACACACTCCAGTCCGCATTCTTTGGTTCCCACACTTCGTGTTCTCCCTTTTTATTGGTAAATTCAATCTTCACCGGTTTATCCGTAAACTTATCACATGGTGACATACCCGACTCCAGGGCTGCCATATAGGCAAAAGGCTTGAAGGTAGATCCTGCCTGACGTTTGGCCTGGTTGACATGGTCAAACTTATAGTATTCGTGATTTATTCCGCCTACCCACACTTTGATTTCACCGTTATACGGATTCATTGCCATCATCCCCGTATTCAACATCATCAGGTAGTGCTTCAGCGAGTCCATCGTCGAATAGTTCACCTTCTCCATTCCCTGCCAGGTAAACACCTCCATTTCCTTCTTTTTGCGCAAGTCGACAAATACACTATCCTCATTATTGTGATACCTATGCATCAGAACCGAATATATAGGTAACTTCCGGGCATGGTTTTCCAGAAATTCCGGAATAACCTTGCCTTCCTTATCCCGCCATGGCTCCTCACTGCCCCAGGTATTCTTTAGGCGCCTTTGCAATTCTTCCATACGGTCTATCACCACCTTCTCCGCAATCTTTTGCATCCGCGAATCGATAGTCGTATAGATCTTAAGTCCTGCTTTATAAATATCGATCTCATTGTCCTGGCTCCATTTTTCCAACCAGCGCTCTACTGCAGAGCGGATGTAAGAATCATTGCCATCGATATTGTCTTTATAATTTAGATCCAATCGCAGCGAGTCCTTAGAAAAGTCTGCTACCTGTGCCTGCGTGAGGTAACCCGATTTCTCCATCTGTGCGAGCACCACATTACGGCGTTGCATAGCATTCTTTGGATTACGGATTGGATTATAGATGGTCGTACCCTTCAGCATACCGACCAGCAATGCGCTTTCATTCACATTCAAGGTACTCGGCTGTTTGTTAAAATAACGTATCGATGCCGACTTGATGCCATAAGCATTGTTGCTGAACGAGACCGTATTCAGGTACATCGTAATGATTTCATCTTTGCTATAGCGGGTCTCCAGCTTGTAGGCTGTCATCCACTCCTTATATTTGGTGATCAGTATACTTATCCCCGGAACCTTGCTCAGATAGCCCTGTGCATTGGTATACCTTGTTTTAAAAAGATTTTTTGCCAGTTGCTGTGTGATGGTACTTGCTCCCCGCGGATCGCCCTTCAGTGTCGAGACCGCTCCCGAGACCAAGCCCATAAAGTCCACCCCATTATGTTTATAAAATCGTACATCCTCTGTCGCGATCAGCGCATCCAGCACATGCTTAGAGATACTATCAAAAGGGACAGGGTCTCTATCCTCTTCAAAGTACCGCCCGATCAGCACCGAATCTGCCGTATACACTTCCGAAGCCACATTCAGTGTAGGCATTACAATATCATTCTTTGTTGGCGAATAACCGAATAGACCTAAGAAATTAAGTTGCACTGCACAAGTAAACAATATGATACTATAAACTACAATTAGTACATATCGTAATATTCTATTTTTAACACGTCTAAACATGCGGTAAATATGGATAAAATGTTTTAAAATACCCTATTTTAGAAAACAAAAACAGCCATGCGAGAATAAAATTAACTAATTTTAACAAAGTCTAATAATAGGTTGAAACACGTTAATTTAGACTTCCCTCACAGCCCTAAAAGAACAGGTCGTTCTACTCGTAAATAAATAAACGGTATTTAATGTCGGTATAAATCATTATTTTTACCCGTGTAATTAACTTAGACATGTTAAAACAGACATTACAGCAAAAACTATTACAAAAACTATCTCCACAACAGATTCAGTTTATCAAGCTTTTGCAGGTTCCTACCGCTTCTTTAGATACCCGTATCAAAGAAGAACTGGAAGAAAATCCAGCCCTGGAAGACGGCAGCTTGACCAATATGAGTGATCCTGTGGAAGAATATCCAGATAAAGACCCTGACGACTACGATAAGAATGAAGAATCTTTTGATGATGAATTCAGTGTAGAGGACTACATACAGGAAGATGATTATAAAGATTATGGGAGCAACTACTCTGCCGACGATGAAGACGAGCAGCGGGAGATTCCTATCGCTATACAAGATTCTTTCTTTGAAAAACTACAGAGTCAGTTGGATCTGCTTGCGTTGAGCGATCGGCAGTACCTCATCGGCAATCAGCTCATAGGGAGCTTAGATGATGACGGTTACCTTCGTCGTCCTATACTATCGCTTATCGATGATCTGGCCTTTTCACAGAATGTAATGGCCGAAGAGCACGAGGTCGAAGAGATGCTTCATGTCATACAGGCTTTTGAACCTGCTGGTATCGGCGCCCGCGATCTACAAGAGTGCTTATTGATCCAACTCCGAAAGAAAGACCAGAATAACCCTGTGGTACGGCAAGCTATACGCGTCGTACAGAACTACCTGGACGAGTTTACCAAAAAACATTACGACAAGATCGAGAAGCAACTGGATGTCAATTCCGAAGAGCTCAAAGAGATTGTCAACGAGATATTAAAGCTCAATCCCAAACCGGGGGATTCGGCATCTGTCGCCGGCAAGCAGCTACAGATTATTCCCGATTTTCACATCAGCAACGATGATGGGGTACTCCATCTTACCCTTAATGGACGCAATGCTCCAGAGCTACGGGTATCACGCTCCTATCAGGATATGTTCGAGCATTACGAAAAGGCGGAGAAAAACGACAAGAAGATGAAAGAGGCCGTACAGTTTGTCAAGCAGAAACTTGATTCGGCCAAATGGTTTATCGACGCCATCAAACAGCGGCAGCAAACACTGCTCAAGACCATGAATGCCATTATGGAGTTTCAGTATGACTATTTCCTTACAGGGGATGACCGTATGCTCAAACCCATGATCCTAAAAGATATCGCCGAAGAGATAGATATGGATATCTCCACAGTCTCACGCGTCGCCAATTCCAAATACGTACAGACTGAGTTCGGTACATTCCTGTTGAAATCATTTTTCTCCGAAGCGATACAGACCGACTCCGGCGAAGAAGTTTCCAACAAAGAGGTCAAAAAGATATTAGAGGAGTGTATCTCCAACGAGGACAAGCGCAAACCACTGGCAGACGAAAAGCTGACCGAGATACTTAAAGAAAAAGGCTACACTATTGCTCGACGTACCGTAGCCAAATACCGTGAGGCACTGAACATTCCAGTCGCACGTCTACGTAAAGAACTTTAATTTAATCCTACCCTACAGGCATAGATTTTCTTTCCTAAGAGGAATGAAAATCCATGCCTAATCAGTATCTTTAACACTGTCTTAACGCCCGAATTCCAAAAAATCACTATCTTGTAATAGCTTAACAACAGATTATAGTGTATGGAAAACCCGATAGCGCGGCAAAAAAGCAAACTGATGCGGGCAGCCAAGTTGATCAGCATCCTTGGCAAGTATGGTTTTGAAGACCTCAAATCCAAAATAACCAGTAAAGAGGACACAACAGCTTCTTCGACAGGAACCACCGCAGATCAAACCCCTTTATTCTACGAGCGCATCCGCAAAGCAATCGAAGAACTCGGCCCCACCTATGTCAAGTTTGGACAGACCCTCTCTACCCGCGAAGACCTACTGCCTCCGCAGCTTATCCTCGAGCTGAAGAAGCTACAGGACAATGTGTCGCCCGAGAAAATCGATATTCGCAGCTGGCTTGAGAATGAGCTACAGCTTGACGATCTCTCGACCGTTTTCCAGCACATAGACGAACAGCCATTTGCTTCGGCCTCTATTGCACAGGTCTACAAAGCCACCCTGAGCAATGGCACCTTCGTAATCCTAAAAGTAAAACGGACAGGCATCCGGGAAATCGTGACTGCCGACCTACTCCTACTCAAAGATATTATCAACCTACTCATTGATTACTATCCATTGGTACGGGAGATCAATCTTCCTGATATATTCGAAGCCTTTGAAAAGAATATTATGGAAGAGTTATCCTTTCAGCACGAACTCAAAAACATCCAACAGTTTGCCCGCAATTTCAGCGATGAGCCCCGCATCAAATGCATGCAGGCCTACCCCGAACTATCTACTGATAACCTACTGTGTATCTCCTGGATCCAGGGATTCCGGATTACCGACAGCTCTTCCATCCAGTCACAGCAGCTTGATCCAGAATACATCATCGACACCGGGTTAGACCTTTACCTCACACAGGTACTCGAGCATGGCCTCTTTCATGCCGATCCCCATCCCGGCAATATGCTCGTCACCCCTTCGGGCCATATCGCCTTTATCGATCTTGGCGCTATGGCACGCCTGCTCCCTAGGGACAAAGAGCAACTCGAAAACTTTATCCTCTATTTCATTAACAAGGATGTCGACAATCTCATTCGGACCATCAAACGCATGTCCATCCGTATCCATATCAAAAATGAAAAGGTACTCGAGCGGGATATACAGGCCATGTTTGACATGATTGCGACCCAATCGCTCAAAGAACTGGATGTCAAAGCGGTTTTTTCAAGGTTTTCGAAAATACTCAATCAGAATGACATCCTCATGCCCGACCACATCTACCTCCTTGTGCGGGGCATCGTGTTATTAGAAGGCATTGGACGTTCCTTATTGCCCGATCTAAATATCATTGACAAGGTCAAGCCCTATATCACCAAGATTATGGCCAAACGCCTTTCTCCTCCTTACATCATCGAGAACATCCTACAATCGCTACAGCAACTACAGGGGACACTATCGGCGGCGCCCAAGTCTTTAATAGACCTGCTGCACAAAGTAGAACAGGGCGAATTAAAATTCCGTATAGATAGTCAGGAGCTTGCTGGATTACAGCAGCAACAACGCAAAGACAGCAGCATCAACAGAAACCTCTATATCGCAGGCGTCTTATTTCTCGGGGGCTGTCTCCTGTCCGGTGTACAGCAGACCACCTTCTTGGGCATCCCTTGGATAAGTTGGATACTGTTTGGCTTTAGCTTGATTTTCTTTGTACTGGCCGGAATACGCAAAATACACATAGGGTAACTTTATTATAGCGATTCTCCCTACTAAAATGAGATCCGTTGCTATTTAATAAGACAGTCAGAACTGAACTATGTCTAAGATTTATTAGGTACTGGTACGCTAAAAGATTCACGACAAGGCACCCAAAGCCATTCGCCTAAGCCTAAGTTCGATAGTACCCAAACAAGGCTATCCTATTTCGGTCAAAACGGAATATAAACAAGCCGCTCTTTAAACTTACCAGCGACAAAGACAAAAAGAACGTCATACGCATAGGAGGTATCTCCATTTGAAGCGCCAATATATAACGCATCACGCTCTTTGTCATAGGTGATCAGCATCGGGAACCGACTACCATGCTGTAGATCTTCTCCCACAGAAAACAAAGTCTCCAATTCTTTAGCAGGCACCCCAGTCTTCCGTCCCCCGATCTCTACCTCAATAGATTTATACCTAGACGCTTTTACATTAGGGTCGTAAAGTCCCCATACCGGCACTCCGTTCAGCGCGATATCACCGTTTTCATCCATCTTCAACTTTCCTTTCAATGCATTAGGATTAGCGTTATCAAATTCCACTCGCACCGAAACATCCGCTGTAGTTCCTTTTCCCTTCGGGCTTTTAAACAGCCAGTGGGTTTGATCGGAAGCCACCAAAGGCACAGACGCTAACTGACTAAGCACTTTCAATCTAGAAGCATGGATATAGCCATCCAACTCTTTGTCATTCACCCTGAACGTCACGGACACCCAGTTTCCGGACATACCATCTGCCTCCAGATGATATACAACAGCATGAGAATTCACCTTGCCTACAATCTTGCTTTTTACATTAGGCTCTTCCCTAATATTGACGAATCCGTCTGGATCCAATACCTTCATAAACTGAGCCTCAGCAGATAGCACACCGCTCAGCAGGCCTACAAGCAATAAAATGCGTATCATAGATTATCTGTTTTTGAATATAAAGCACCATTCTTCATCATCTGGATGGTTACCATAAGTGTTTAAAAATTTAGGAATAAAGATAGTCCCTATTTGTAAAAAAACAGCTATACAAAAACAAAACATTTCGCTCAAGTGTATTTATTTAAAACAAACTTCATATATGCTCATCCTACTACTGTCCTGTTTACTTATCCTTCTCAGCATCCTCCCCTTTATACAACATCAACATTGGATTTTCCGCGTGCCCGAGTTCCTAAAGCTACAGATCCTTATTCTGCAAGGGGCTGTCTTTGCACTGCTATTCATTTTTAGCGACAGAGATCCACTCTTTTGGTTTATACAGTCTATACAACTGCTGTTAATGATCTATCATATGTATATCCTGTCGCGGTATACTAAGTTCTGGCGTACACCAGTAATTCAAAAATCTGCTTCAGCTTCAGATCATATTAAAATTATCTCCTGTAATGTATACCAGGACAATCGGGAGTATGAGCGTTTTATAGCCCTAGTCCGAAAAGAAGTGCCTGACATTGTGCTTACGATGGAAAGTGATAACCGCTGGGAGCAGGCACTACGTCAGCTGGAGAACGACTATCCAAATACTCAAAAAGTCACATTGGACAACACTTACGGAATGCACTTCTATACGCGCCTCCGGGTAATAAAGATTCAGACACACTATTTTGTAGCTGATGATCTCCCTAGTATCGAAGCCGAACTTGAGACTAAGGATGGGTACCGTTTTATTTTCTTTGGTGTTCATCCTCCGCCACCGAGTCCCACCGAAGAAGAAAATTCGAAAGAGCGTGATGGTGACCTTCTAAGCGTAGCCAAGCGCGTACGTCACTATACACTACCTGTCGTGGTTGCAGGAGACTTTAATAATGTAGCATGGGCAAAGAGTTCGATTCTATTCAGAAAAACCAGCCAGCTTATCGATGCCCGTATCGGCCGGGGAATACTCGCGACTTTCCATGCTAAATATTGGTTCTTTCGGGTTCCTCTGGATCTACTATTCCATAGCCCGCAGGTATTCATCGACCGATTAACGATTCTGCCCGATATCGGATCGGATCACTTTCCTGTATCCTGCACCTTCCATATCGACCGACAATCTGATGATCAGGAAGAGCGTCTCGAGAACCTGGACAAGGATGAAATGCAGGATGTGAACGAGCTGATCCAAGAAGGTAAAGAAGAGGAAAGCGACAATAGATAACAGCATATGCCATAAGCCAATCTTTATAACCGTATAACATACTATTTTGGTTTTTTTTTCGTATAATAATAAATTTAACCAGATAAACTTGAACAATACAACATTCTATATGCTTCAGATTACGCTTGTACATTTAAAAACACTTTTTCAGACTGCTTAACTCCTTTCTGTATGTTTGCTTTCATTCTCGTGCAACAGTACCGGTCAGACCACCGAGAAAGAAATGATAGCTTTTGTTGGGCAACCCCAGATCGCGCTCCATCAATCTACAGCCATAAAAATCTACTTTACAAGCAAACCCGACCCGGGGAGCATGGTCATCACTTCTACGAATAGCGAACTCGAAACAGAATTTGATGCTTCTACTATAGAAAAAGAGCTCGAAACCGAAGGAGCAAATTATTTTTACGAGTTCCAGTTTGATGCAGGCGCATTGGGAAAAGTAGATTTCCCAGTCGTTGAGGCTCAGATAGCCGGAAAAAAATATACCAGTCAGCCAGCATCTATAGAGGTAGTCGAACAGCTCCCAGTAGACAGTAAGGCTGTACGGACCATCCTCATCACGGACAGAGAGCAATATTTTTTAGGAGACACCATCACCCTTTCGCTATTCGAGTATTCCAAGTTCATGCAGTTCAGCCGTTTTACACCAGCTGCACTTGTCAAAAAAGGTGGTCCAGAAGCAATGATAGCAGTTATAGATGAAGGTAATGTAGATTATAAAGTCGGTATTGAAGGCTTTAAGAAGACAATAGATAATCATTTCCATGTCGCAAGCTTTGATTGGAACGCCGACTACCAGGGCAAGACTATGTCCCAACTTGATGGGGAGACCTATATCAAAGATCTCATTTTTGAGATCAAACTAATCCCCAAAAGCAAAGGCACTGTAACAATCGGCAAGAGTAGCTTTGACTACAAAGTCTACCCGTACTTAAATGCCTTCAAGGAACAGCTATTAGGTCCCGAAGAAATACTGCGCGAGCGTATCAACGTACAGTCCAATAGCCTGGATATTAAAATACAGTAAATTTATTACGATCTGATAAGCTACCCGCCACATTGCTACAGCAGATAGCTTATCAAGGTCTACAGCAAGTGTTTATTTTCCATCAGATAATCCATCGCTTCCTTGACTGCTTTTGCACCTTCCTTCGGATTAAAACCGAGTTCAGTCCTTGATTTCGAAATATCAAAATCCTGTTGTAGACCAGAAAACATCGCTATTTCCTTGGTTGTAAGCACTGGAGGTTTACCACTTAGTTTTGCCGAAAATTCCATAACACCTGCTATCGCATACAGGACGAACTTAGGTACAGCACCTGGTATTTTTAACTTTAATTCGGGATAAAGCCGTTGCGCGAGTTTAGTCGTATCCGTAATGGTCATACATTTCTCATTTGCCAAAATATAGCGTTCACCCGATCGTCCCTTTTCTGCGGCCAGACAGCACCCTTCTGCGACATCTTTCACGTCAACCCAGTTTAGCGTAATCTTGGTATCCATTGGTATCTGCTTATTCAAAATCAGCTTCAACACCCCATATGATACATTGAGCGGCAGAAAAGCTTCACTTCCGATCATAGCACCGGGCATCACCGACACCAATTCTATTCCCAACTCCTGTGCCAACTGAAAAGCCAGCCTTTCGCCATCATTCTTAGAGTTATAATACATGTCCCTACGATCAGGATTATAACCATTGCTCTCTTTCGTAGGCAAATTGGTATAATCAAGCGCCGCGATCGAACTCACATAGACGATCCGCTTTACACCTGCCTCTGCAGCCGCTTCTATCGTATTTCGCGTTCCCTGCATGTTGACATCATAAATCTCCTTTTTCGGATCTTTTGCCCATAGCTTAAATGCGGCACCTACTGCGTAAAACGTATGGACATCCTTCAGTGCACGCACGAACGAAGCTTTATCCGTTATATCAGCTTGTACAATTTCACAATCCAGCCCTTCGAAACAGTTTTCTTTTTTGAGTTTACGGACAGAAGCACGGACCTCAAATCCTTTTTTGATGAGTAATCTTACGAGATTATTTCCCAAGTGTCCATTTGCACCGGACACCAATACCTTATTTTTTTCTTTCATCTGTTTTGATTTTAAATGATAGGACAAAGTTCAGCCCTATCCACTCAAAACCACTTCACAAATGTTACCTAATAAGCTGCCTGCTGATATGGGGTACCGTTTGTTTGGAGTACCTCTTCGGCATCCTACTTTTTTCCGTTACCCTGTGCGCCATCCCAATAAGGCAATATACTACGTCGATACTTTAAATAATCTTCAGGAATATTTTCAAAGGCTTCTACCACCAAAGTCACCTTGCCATTTGCTGGCCAGCCCCAATAATTCTCTTTCAAAACAGCATCTTCCGATCGGATATTCCATTCGGGAATATTCACCATCGAGAATCCAGCGGCATCTGAATAGATCCCTGCCCTCTCAAATGCTTTGACAGCCGTATATCTACCTTTCAGGACAGCACTAATTTCGCCTCCTTGCCCTTCCAAAGACAGGCTTTCTACAATCAGGCCATCCGAATCATTCTTTTCCAAACCTTTTTTAAAATCCATAATGAGCTGCAGCTCATTGATCATAGCAATGCTATCTTCTTTTGTCACAAGTATAGAGAAAAGGTCTTCCTGCACAACTTCAAAAGTTTGATGTACAGGATCTATCGTCACCGTAGCCTTACGACTTACTATTCTCGATTCTTCTACACCTAAAAAAGTAGCAATAGCAAAAAATAAAACACTGATAGGATTCATCTTATATCAATCTACATAAATTCATTATACACTATTTTCATTCCTCATTCATAAGAAGATTTCATTCGTATCCCCATCATGATCTGCCTACGGATACGGCTCAGGCTTTTGGGGTTCATCCCCAAAAAAGAAGCAATATACTGCATCGGTACATTATGGATTATTTGAGGATACTCATCCATAAGCTTCAGATAGCGTTGTTCGGCACTTTGGGTCGCCAGTTCCTTAGCACGGTTTTCATTGTACGATAGCGCTTGCTGAAATACAAGAATACTGAAATCTTTAAACGCAGGACTTTGCTGTACCAGTAGATCGAGATCCCTTTTCGTTATACGCAATAGCTCACAGTCTGTAATACACTCCAGATTTTCATCTGATCTACATCCATTTGCGAAGCTGACATAGGATGTGATGAAGCCCGGAGGACAGTTGATATGCGTAGTCACCTCTTCTCCTTTACCGTTATAATGAAACAATCTTACAAAACCGGAAACCACAAAATACAGGTACGAAGGTATCTTTCCCTCTCCTTCCAGGATACGATTTTTTGAAACCAGCACTGGTTCAAAATACTGTCTGCACAGTGCTCTTTCCAAATCTGGAAGCATCACATTTTGATCAATAAGTTTCAAAAGCTGATTATGCATACCTAAAGATAAGATTTACGGTTTTAAATAAAACAAAATGTTCAAAACCATCCCCATTTTTAATCTAAAAAATATAGTCAATAATAGGGATTGTCAATCTCTTCAATTGTTCTTAATATTGGAATATATTTCGATAATGTATGTACATAAAATATTTAAGCATCAGCTTATCTGCTTTATTGATAAGTTCCTGCAATCAAAAAAACACGACTTCTGCGCAAAAAACAACCGATTCTGCAACAGTCACGACGAATAAGGAGGTTTCCAATCCTACAGACCTCCACAAAGGAAGTGTAACGGATAAATCTATCGATCAAGGACTAGAATGGCTGGAAAGCATTTTCAAAACAAAAAACTCAGACAAATACTTTCCTGAATATAATGTAGAAGAAAAGTTGTGTACCAAGCGATTTCAGGAATTTATTGCTGATTCGGGTGAACTCTACGGCCCCTCCAACCTGACAGATGAAGAGTACCCCGCAGCTGAGAAAAAATATAAAGCCAAGTGGTCCAATATATATCCGATAGAAGAGCGCGAAATGTGGCTATTCGGGAGAGGCAATGGCGATATCGGAGAGCTGAAGCAATTAGACATCAACAAGATCAAAGATGGACTGTACCAGGTATTTATCGATTACGGCGAGGGTATTAAAACGCAGAATGAGGTAACGCTGGTTCACGAACACGGCGATTACAAAATTGATTACTGCAAGACGGAGTTTGTAGACTAGATTAACAATGAGATTATCTACGATGAGCCCTTCGGGGTTGCTTCATTTCATTCGCAATGACGTCTTTAGAAGAGTTTACAACAATTAAAACAATTCCTCTTTAACCTGTATTTTGACGTAAGCCATCTTTTGGACTTTACCTTTTGCGGGAGCCGAATTGAGCGGGTATACTGCGGCATAGTATGTGTTCTTATCTGCCCAGAACGCTTTTTCGTCATCTGCTATCTTGAAGCTGGTAAAGTTGACGTACAACAGGCCTTGCTGTCCTTTTTCTTCTGGCACATACTTGCTGATTACAAAATCACTACCGACACTGGAGTTGGACGTAACCCACGATATGCAGCTTCTGGCAGGAAGAACCTGCGGATAACCTGCAGCATATAGATCATACCTGACCGCAGCAAGTGGCTCATAAAACGTGTAGTAAGTCTCGTTGGCAGCATCCGAACTTTCGTGAAATACCTGTAGTCCCATAAACTTCGATTGGCCGATATATGCATTGTAAAATGTACCTTCTTCTTCCGAGATATTCTCATACGGGGTAATGCTATACGCCTTGTCTTTATCCGTATATGTCCAGATGTTGTTCTTCAATTGGACATCGGGATTCTTTACCAGAATTTCATCGACTCTATGCTGTGATGCTTTTGTAAACTCCTGCTCCGATACTTCGACTATCGATCCATATTTATCAAACGACTTGTTCTTAAAATCATCGACCGCTTTATACGTACTGCTTCTGATTTCATCCAGCTTAGCTCCTTTCAGTGTCAGATCAAATGAAGCCGTAAATTCCGATTTCAGGACATAGGCCTCTATACTGTTTGAGATATTATTCTCGATACTGTAATGTATCGCATAGAAGTCACCAACCTCCTCAAAGCCATAATAATTATCCAGATTATGGCGCTGTACCTTGAGGTAAGCCGAATCCACGCTAGGGGCTACAAAAAAATGTACCGAATCCAGTTTTGTAAACAATTGAAAGGGCACCTCCTGTATGTTGTCTACTCCTTTTATCTTCTTAAAGTCCGCCAAAGTTACCACCCGCGGTGTAGCCTGTACTTCCACTTTGCCTGATTCCGTTTTTTTATCCTGTGAGTTACATGCAGTGACTGTCCCTACGATGGTAGAAACAAGTAAGAATTGATATAGGGCTTTCATCTGTGATTATTCTATTTTTTAACGAATATATCAGTAATCGTAGAATTCACCAACAAATCCGGTCCATGTAGTACAAAATTGGCTGAAAACAGGGATACATCTAAAAAAAAGACTACCTTTATTAATGCAACCTCCATTACTGTAACCTCGGTTGCTATAATTAAAAACTAGTTCACGGATGAAATTTTATAATAGAGAAAACGAACTTTTACAACTTCGAAAGATTGAGGATCGGTCGACACATGTAGCTCAGATGACATTTATGGTTGGGAGGAGACGTATTGGTAAGACCAGTCTACTACTCAAAGCATATGAAGACACGCAACATATCTATCTATTTGTTGCCAAAAAGAGCGAGGCATTACTTTGTTTAGAATTCACAGAGGTTATAAAGCAAAGTCTAAACATCCCCTTCTTCGGTGAAATAAAAACATTCAAAGATTTGTTTGGATGGTTGATGGACTTATCTAAAAAACAACATTTTACTGTTATCATCGATGAGTTCCAGGAGTTTGCTTCGATCAATAGCTCTATATTCTCGGATATGCAAAAGCTATGGGACCTTCATAAATCTGATAGTAAGATAAACTTGATACTATGTGGCTCTGTTTATTCCTTAATGCTAAGGATCTTTGAAGGAGCAAAAGAGCCCTTATTTGGACGAGCAAACAACCGTATCCTGCTCAAATCTTTCGATATTATCACTTTAAAAGAAGTTCTTCAGGATTATTACCCACAGTACACGAGCGAAGATCTCCTGGCTTTTTATATGATAACCGGAGGCGTCGCCAAATACGTAGAACTACTAGTAGAAGCAAATGCATTCACCCATACTGATATACTGGATGCACTGTTGTCTGAGAACTCGCTCTTTTTGGATGAGGGTAGAAATGTGCTTATTGAGGAGTTTGGAAAGGATTATGGTAATTATTTCTCTATCCTTTCGCTCATAGCGTCAGGCAAAACTTCGAGAGCCGAAATAGAATCGATTCTAGAGATACAGGTCGGAGGCTTTCTTGATCGACTAGAGAACGAGTATGGCCTGATAAAGCGTGTCCGCCCTGTACTATCAAAACCCAATAGCCGGAGCGTCAAATATAGCATCGAAGATAATTTCCTGAGTTTTTGGTTTAGATTTATTTACAAAAACCGCAGTGCTGTAGAAGCCAATAATCTGGCATACATCAGACAGATCGTAGACCGGGACTATGCGACCTATTCAGGCAAAATACTTGAAAAATATTTTATCGAAAAGCTTAAACTAGAAAAGAGTTACAATGTGATTGGCACCTATTGGGAGAAACAGAATCAAAATGAGATCGATATTGTAGCTCTCAATGACTTCGATAAGATTGCGGTATTTGCAGAAGTAAAGCGCAACGTCGAAAAAATCGATATTGATATCCTGAAACAAAAAGCACAGACGCTGTCCACTGAACTAAAAAAATACAAACAGCATTTTGTAGGCTATTCCTTAAACGATATGTAGTAATTGTATACGTCGTTGCGAATGAAATGAAGCGATCTCATTGTTTAAAATAGATCGCTTAAATTTCAGAACACCGAAATTGTCGTCTTTCTTTATAAAACCGTTCTCCCTTATCCCTTATTTATATATGCATCTTCAACCTCATAATCAAACTGTTCATAAGGGTAAGCCGCTAACTGAGGGAAGAGATATTCCCATTTTTTGTCCCCGTACATATCTAATAAATACAATAGATATTGACTTATGGAGGAAGAATAGTCGCTTATCGTTAAATCCTGAGAAGCAAGAATCTCTTCAGAACGTTTTGTGTCAAGTATAAAACTTCGAGGAATAGACCATGGTGTTAGACCGACATGGTCTAAAGCACCTACTTGCTTGTCCATCGGCAACAGTACTCCTTCGTATCCTAGGTACGCCGCTATAACATCTGCCACTTCAAAAACGGATAACGGTCGACTATCCCCAACGTTTATAATCTGCTGTTGCGCCAGAGGTCTAGCCGCTAAACCTACCTTGGCGATCAATGCTGCAGCAGTAGTATGGAATATACTTCGCCCATGGTAGGCCAAGGGAATGATCGGTCTCTGATCCAGCATCCGCTTTACCAGCCACCACTCTCTAGGATGATGCGAATAAGCGCCGTAAATAGCACAGGGCCTCAAAATAGTCAACGGAATACTTAACCCGGATAATAATTCCTGCTCTAATGCTACTTTTCTAGTGGAGTAAGTCTGCTCACCAGCTTCCACCGTAGGATTCGCTTCTGAAATAGGCTTATCAAAATTAGGAAAACCAGTCGTGGCGGCCTCATCCAGCGTCCGTCCGTCTCTATCGCAGTATACACTAGAAGATGACAATACGATAAGACTACTATAATCCTTCTGATAGGTTAGTAACTGCATCGCATCTTCTCTGCCAAAAGCAATCAAATCGATGACCAGGTCAGCACCAGCGCTCATCATTTTTCTAAATAGAGCTTTATCTTTCTTATCAAAGTGCAGTACTGTTGTACTGTCTTCGTCGATTGCATACGATATTTCACCTCTGGAGAGCAATACGACTTCCCAGCCTCCTTTGTTCAGCAGCTGATAAAAAGCATAGCCTATCTGCCCTGATGCGCCAATAACAATTGCCTTCATATATACCTCCTGTTCAAAACACGGTCTTTAATAATGAGAAGTGATCGGAAAGACAAAGTTCTCCATAAATAGATCCTTTCTGTGTTCGGGATATATAAAGAGCATCCTCATCGAAAGGATATTTTTCCACCTCGAGTTTTCCTCCAAAATCCGTATCGGGAACAAAAAAGAAACTGATCTCCTGGGTTTGCGTCTTAACTAAAGAAGGGATCAACTCCTCCAATCTGTAATCCCGATCTGAAAAAATATCATAAATATTCAGTTCTTCTTCTTCAAATTCCATGATTACTAAGCAATCCCAATGTGCTGAATAATATAGAGAATCCTCAAACTGTAGTATAAAATGATAGGTCGCCAAACAAGGATCAGGTTCAAAAGACAAGGTCTTTGATACCGGTCTATGGTCTTTAGCAAATCTTTCCATTAGACTTCTATCTTCGCTAACTTCAATAGAAAGCTTTCTCCAATCGGAATCTAATGGCTCTAAACCGGATAGATCCTTAAGCGTGAATCTGCTTTCATCTAACCTGACAAAACCAAATTTGGGGTAAAAATCTAAAACCTCCACATTCGCAAACAGGTATATAAATTCAAACTGTCCCTGGTAATGGTCCATAACGTAGTTCATCAGATAGCGAGACAGCCCCTGACCTCTGAAAGCTGGGTGTGTCATCACTGCACTAATCTGCAGCACATTATGGGACTGTCCATTCAGAACAATGCGCATGGGGGATGCAGAAACATTTGCAACCACTTTATCCTCCTGTACCAAGAAAAATGGTTTATACGTATTATCCCAGTACCCCATACCGTACCAAGGCTCATAATCTCCTTCCAGGCAGATATCATACAACTCGTTAAAACTGGAAAAATATGGCTTTAGTTCCTCCAATCCGGAAAAAATCATTCTATTTGTATTCATTTTACCTCCAAAAACTTTTCACTTCTTGTATCTATTCTGCTTTCTTTCCCTGCTTCTCAAATTTACAAGTCTACCCTATTTTTCTATTAGCACATCTCGCTCAACTATGTGCATTTTGTAATATTATAGTGCTTTTTTATTGTCATAATAAACACATAGCCTGATGTTTAATGGCTTATTGTACACCCATAGCTAATCAGTAGCCCCCTATAGGGGGCGCTGATTAGAATGAGACCTTACCTAAGACAGCCATTGTCCATTCGTCTCGTGTCATACGGCTGATATGTTCTGTACGTATGTCATTCATTAAGTCGTTTACGCTACCTTCTTCTATATGATGATAACGGAACCCACACTTCTCCTGTGCTATCTTGGACTTAGCGTTGCCATCATAGTAACCTGACCATATATTCACTAATCTCAAATCTTCAAAGCCATAGCGTACCACCTCGGCGATTGCTTCAGGCATTATGCCTTTGCCCCAAAATGGAACACCCAGCCAGTATGAAATTTCGCCTTCCGATACGGTGATTGGAAAGTTGCTCTTCTCTCCTAAAATCAGACTGATCATCCCAATAGCGATGTCGTCGTCTTTGAGTGTTATTGCAAATACGCCGTCCTGCGAAAATATGGTTTTGATGATTTCACTACTTTCTTCCACACTCTTGTGTGGAGGCCAACCCGCGATCGGCCCTACTCTCTCGTCCTTCGCATATTTGAATAAGTCTGCTGCATCAGCAGCTCTGAATGGACGCAAAATCAATCTTTCTGTCTCTAAAATCATAACATTCTATTTTTAAATGTACGCTGCAAAATTACAGTCTTTAATCACAGCATATTCAGGCAAAATTTTAGTACATTGGGTACTTTTCAAAACAAAAACAAATATTATACTATACAAAGTATGAATTTGATGTAAAAACAGAAAGCAACATGATGAATTATATACCAGATATTTTCAAAGGGAATGAAGTGTTAGTACTTGGGGAAAGCAATTTATGTCAAGGTCTAGGATATCCCTTACAGCTCAGGTATACATCCTTAATAATATGTCTTGAAGGCTCCTCGGTAATTAGCGTTAATTTTAAGAATTATCTATTAAAGCCGAATGATATACTGGTCTTAGCCGAGGATTATATTACCGTTGTGCAAAGAGTATCCGCCAATTTCAAAGCATTCTACTGTCTTGTAGATAGAAATCTGGCCACCGATGTAGCCTATGATTTACCCAATCAGCTCTTCATGGTCCTACATCAATCTCCATTTTGCCGGCCTCAGGGCAGCGAAGTCGGCCTATTACATGCATGGATAACGCAAATAAAACACATCAAAAACACATGCACAACACATCAGCATATTATGTTGCGGAATAGTCTGCAAAATCTCTTTCTCCAAATATCGGAAACGCTTTCACGGACAGAAATTAATGTAGAACATCAATACAGTCGAAAGGAACTGCTATGTTGGAAGTTTTGGGAACTAATCACTCAACATAGTACGGAACAGAGAAAGGTCGAATTCTATGCAGACAAACTAAACATTACACCTTATTATCTTTCCCAGATCACTAAAGACTTTTTAAACGATTCACCAAAGGGCCTGATTGACAGGCAAGTCATATTAGAAATTAAAGCCCTTTTGAGTACGACCGAACTGTCCATCAAGCAAATTGCTGACCGGCTTAATTTCGAGGACACCTCGTATTTGGCCCGCTACTTCAAGAGGCAAACAGGGGTAACTCTGACAGCGTATAGGAAATAAAGTTTTAAAAATTTGCGCCCCTCTATCCTATGTGTTATGATAATAGGTTCTGCAAAGCATTCGTCTGCAGAACCTATTTAACAACTACCGCAAGACAATCGCAAACTTTTCCGAAAGAAGTAGTCTGATTTTCTCCTGGATCAGGTTGATCTCCTCATTAGATAGCGTACGCTCACCGGAACGATAAGCAATCCTATAGGAGAGTGATGTCCTTCCCTCCTTCTGGAATTTATCCTGAAGCGTAACGTCCTCCACCAGGTCAAGTCCTTCTTCACGAATGATCTCGCAAAAATTATTATATTCAGACCAGAGTTCCTCTCTATTTTCTGTATACCTATTAACCCAGAATGATATATCCTTATAAACAGGGGGATACTTCGAATATTCCTGGAATTGGGACAGGCCATCTTTAAACTGTTTCAGAAAACGCTCATCTGTAGTCCATAGGTAGCGTATATCCGGAATATTGCAGTATGAAAGCACAAGACGGTCCAGGCCTAATCCAAAAGCCCAACCTGTGGCGTCAATATTACAGTTTTCCAGGATCTTAGGATGGATTACGCCCGCTCCCAGAACTTCCATCCAGTCTTCATTCTGATAAACCTCAATCTGCACCGATGGCTCTGTGAACGGAAAACTATCGTCCAGGAATCTATAATCTTTGCCTGGATACAGATATTCTATTAGTCCCGATAGCGTACTTTTAAGGTCAGAAAGAGCGTCTGTGCCTTTGGGCAATACCTTGACCACCTCCATTTGATGGAAAACAGGATAGTGTGTGCGATCAATCGTGTCCTTTCGATACACATCACCTGTGACCACAAAACTTTCATAGCCTCTTCTCAATAATTCGTTCTGATGCGCAGAAGTCTGTGTTCTTAACACATGAGCTGAATCTACATAATAGGTATCATTCGTAGATCGAGCCGGATGATCCTGTGGCACGAGCAACTCATCAAAATTCCCCTGTATACTGACGACTTCATTTAGATCGTCAAAATGCGTAAAACCGTGGAAATAACGCTGAATTTTCTCTTTCAACTGACAAATCGGATGTAATTTATTCTGATGTAATTTTAGACTACGCTTTTCATTTATAGTCTTTGGGATATTATTCATATTTATTATTGTACTTATAGTCCGCGACAGACCTGCCGCAGTACTTAATATTAAAAATCCGTGAAGTAAAATCTGATGTTGATATCCGTACGTAACGGACATATTAATTTATCTCGGCCCTGGCGGGCCAAAAAAGAAAAAGGAAAATAATATATTGATCCTAGCGTTCATTCTATTAAATGTACCTACAAAGGTATTCTTTTTCAGACTTTAAAAATATTCGTTTAAAAGGAATAAATGTGCATATTATCTAAAATCTGTGTCGCGACGTAATAAAAAAACTTTATTACGGCTACTGATTTCTATACTCGTTCGGTGTCTGTCCGATATAACGTTTAAAATAGCGGCAAAAAAGTGAATCATCCGCAAATTCCATCTTGTAACTAATTTCTTTAATAGAGAGCGACGTATCCTTCAGGTATTCCTTTGCCTTATTAATCACCGCAAAACCAATCCAGGACTTCACAGACTTCCCTGTTCTTTTCTTGATCAGGGAGCTGAGATGTTGAGGTGTCATGTTCAAATGCGCCGCATAAAAAGCAACATTGCGCTGCAAATAGCCATATTCATTTAGCAACACGAAAAAAGAGTCCGTAATCTCGTTAATTCTGCTCCTTTGTAGGTTTTCCTTTAGAGTCAGTGATTCATACGATTTAGATACCGCTGTAATCAACGCATACACCAGATATTGTATAACCTGGTTTAACGGTATTGTTTTAGGCTGGCTATAATACTTGGCAATCAGTCCGGAAATTTCTTCTATCCGTTCATTGTCCTGCGTATTGGCATAAATAAGGGGTGAATCCAACACTTCCGTATTACTGATCAACTCCGGTAGTATCGTAAACTTTTCTATAAAATCATAAGACATCACCACAGTGAAAGACTTAAAATCCTGACTGCGTGCTATGGGCTCTACCGTCATCTCCGGCAATATAGTCAGTACTGCTTTGGGGGCAAGAGAATAGTCTGCACCATTTACCCGGACTGCCATTGCGCCTTCTTTGCAAAACAATAATACAAGTCCTCTAAACTGATAACTCAAATCGAAAAAAGATAGATTCGATTCGTCATCCTTTATCAGGAAAAGCTCCTGCATTGAAAAAGGGTACTGCACGTCATACGTAGAATTCAGATCAGATATTTTTAAGAGATCCATTGCTTTTTTCTTGTAAAAATATAAAACCAGAATCACTGCCGTGGTTAATTAGAAAAGTTAATTTCTGAAATCCTTAAAATCGAACATACAAGACTTGAAATGGAATACCACAACCTCCAGATGATACCCTACTTTCGCACCAAAAGGTTTCTATTAGAAAACAGGAACATCAAATATGACACCACATACAAAAACACAGCACAACAGGCTACGCCTCGCCATCTCTCTTTTTTTCTTTTCCCACGGCCTTATCCTTTCCTCCTGGGCCAGTAGAATACCCAGTATCAAAACGCATCTCCATATATCAGATGCAGAATTAGGCACCCTCCTTTTGCTTATGCCAATCGGACAGATCAGCACAATGCCCAAGTCTGCGAAAATCATAGATAAATACGGTAGTAGAACCATAGTACTTCTTGCTTTTCTGATTTACCCTTTTATTTTACTCGCCATAGGCTTATCAACAACGATCCTACAGTTAGCCATTTGCTTATTTCTCTTTGGCGTGGCAGGCAATCTCTGTAATATATCCATAAATACCCAGGGTGTCGAATTAGAATCTATAATGGGTAAACCGATGATGTCATCTTTTCACGGTGCATGGAGTGTGTCCGGATTCGCAGGCGCTTTAATAGCCCTATTTATGGTCCATCTAAACCTCAGCACAACTGTCCATTTCTTACTTATACTTCTACTTATTCTTATCCTATGGGGCGTTAACTTTAAATTTTTAATCCGGACCGAGGCTTCGGAAAGCAAAGAAAATGACCGCACAAGTATCTTTAGACATCTAGACAGCACATTAGTTCAACTGGGGATTATAGGCTTCCTGAGTATGGCTATAGAAGGAGCTATGTTTGACTGGAGCGGCGTTTACTTTCAGGATATTGTACGGGCGCCGGACCAACTGATCATTCTTGGATATACCTCTTTTGTATTCATGATGACTGTCGGAAGATTTTTAGGAGATTACCTCATTATTAAGTTTGGCCGTAAAAAAGTGGTTCAATGCTCCGGCATACTCATGAGCTCGGGGTTGATTCTCTCCGTACTCTTCCCCAATTTAGTTGTATGTACCGTCGCATTTATGCTAATTGGACTCGGAGGCTCATGTACCATACCGACAGTATATGGCGTAGCCGGCAAGCACAAAAAAATAAATGCAAGTATATCGCTTACCTTAGTTTCAACGATATCCTTCCTCGGATTTTTAATGGGTCCCCCTGTTATTGGGGTTGTTTCGGAATATTTTGATCTACGGTATTCCTATATGCTTTTCTCGATCTTTGGAATCATTATGGTTATTGTCGCTAGTCGATCGAAGATATTAAAATAAGGTTTCTTTTTATGCCACTCAAGCTCCCGAAATTCGGGACAAGACTGTGGCGGGGCTCTTCCTTTTTATCCAATGATTTTTTAATTTCAAAGGAATGGATGAGGACTTCGTCGTTTTCCGCAAAAAAGGAAGCAAAAACCGGAACGAAGTGTAGCTCAGCGAAGCTAAACTCGTCGCTCGAACCACGAAGTGCTCTGCGAAGCAAAACTTTTGACACAAAGGTTCTGCATCCCATTACAATTGTCAAAAATTTATCTCCGGTGAGCTCGCAAGCTCGGTTTCTAGGCGATAAATTGAGTAATTGTGAGGAAGTACTACTAGCATTATCCAGTGAATACAAGAATTATTCACCGCATTTTTGCGATGAATAAACAAGCTATTCGTCGCAAAATCATCCTAGGATTTATCATCAGCATTCTTAGTCACGAAACCTCAGCTTATTAACCATGACTGCGATAAATAACAAACTTTAGTAACCCTATCAGGCTCCGAGCTGAACGGGAGATACTGTCACTTCCTCCACCGATAGATCAGGAACGCTACGAGGATCAGGACCAAAAACCACAGCCAGCCTTTTACCGGACTACCGGACATTTTACTGTTACTTTGACTCGCTATTTTATTGCTTTCGGTACCTAGGCTATCATAATCATAATGTTGGGCAATTCCAGTTACGCGTCGCTGTACCGCACGCTGTTCGCTATAAGCGAGCTCCCCCGAACGGCTCCACAGACCGAGATCAGGATGAAAGAAGAATGTGCTGTCTCCCCTATAGTACCAATAGCGTAAACTGCTGTCTTGACTATTGAACTGCGTCCAAGAAGTAGTAGATTCCAGACTGCTCCGCGCCTGCCTGTCTTCCTGCAACCGTTCGCTTTTTTCTTTGTTTACTTTGCATCCGAAACATACCGTGAGGAGCAGGAAATATATTGTTTTGTTCATGTTCTCATTCATTTAGAGAGTGACGAGTAATGTGGTTAAAGAGTTAGAGTGGTTAGAAAGGTTAGAGTGGTTAGAAGGGGTAGAGAACACCGCCAGCAATTTTAGGGTTTCACTCAGTCTAACTACTAAATACTAATATCTAAATACTATCAATCCATCCAATCCGCATAGCTATACACCGTACGCTGATGTCTTCGTCGGGATTCTACCCGATCGTTGCTGTTGCCTTCAATAGTCAGGATGTACTGCCCCTGTTTTTCTTTGATCAGCCCAACGTGATGGATCCGCTTTAATCTACTGCTGTAGATGCCGAAAAGGTCCGCCTGCTGTATCCTATCGGTATTCTTATAGCTTTTAGCCTTCGGAAATAGCGCAGGACTCCAAGGGTTACGGGGCTGTGAAAGGCCGGCCTGACCATATACCCAGCTTATGAAAGCGGCACACCAGTCATAGCCAGGGCCGAGGTTTGTATAGCGGAGGTATTGTTCAACACGAGCACCGTCGTTGTTGCCTGTGACTTCTTTGGTTCCTAGTTCTGCAGAAGCAATAGTTATTATAAGTTTTCTTTTGTCCTCCATGCCGGACAGGCGTGACACTTGGTATCGGCCAAGTGTCCAAGCCTTGTCGCTCGAACATTCTGACCGTACGTTAGTGCCTCCCAATGCTATTGTCAGAATCTTCACAGGCGACATTAATCCCGATTGTAAGGAAGTACGAATAGCCCTAGCTTTAAAAAACGGCCTAGGCTGTGATGCCGTTAAGAATTTAAATAATGGAACCGTTAAGAAAATCAAACTGTTTGAGCCCGATACATCGGGAGAGTTTTTGATTTTTAGGATCCAGGGTTTAAATTTAGGAGGAGCAGCCAAGCCTTGACCTTTTGGTTCCTTTTCTGTCAAGAGAAAAGGAACTGGCCCCGCCGCGGCTACAGAGCGGCATAAAAAAGTAATTAAAAAACTATCCCCATTGCCATTAACACTGCAAGCAGCAGTAAGAAGAAAACCGAGAAATAAAGAATACATTGTTGCCATGATGTCAATTGATTAAAGTGTGAAAGAAAATTCTTACGGAATGCTTTGAAGGGTTGCCACAATAGCTCCTGCAACCACAGGCTGCACAGTACTGCAGCAAGGCTTACTAATAGGCCAAATATGCCCACCGTGATGATGCCGAGATCAAGTATGCCTGCCATGGGATCTACAAAAACGAGGAGCTTTCCTGTTAAAGTAAATAATAAGGCTATTATCACTAATCTACTGATTAAGTAATGCTTCAAATTCGAAAGAAGAAAATTATCCCCTACCCTCCAGCGTTGACCGGAAGCAGGTAGTCTGTTTGTTAATGTTGCCATTTTTTTTAGTATTTAGATATTAGTATTTAGTAGTTAGATGTTAGTATTTAGATTTTAGTATTTAGTAGTTAGATAAGACTAGTTGGATTAGGAAGGGCCCCAAGGCCCATTCCTGTTAAGCGTTAACCATTAAATTAAGGAATATCCACCTCGACAATACTCATCGCATTGTATGGATTATCCATCAGTGAATAGTAGACCGAGTTGACCTGCTGAAACATATCGATCCCTACCATAATGTAGACCACTTTCGTAGAATCTACCGGTAGATCTACCTTCAGGATCTCTCCCGGATGCTCACCGATCAGCGGGATATAAGCCGATTCGATCACCTCGGGGCGCGGGATCAGCAATGGATCTAAGGTCTGCTCTACCGCCGCCAGTGTAAACCGCATGTGCGTGGCCCCTGGTAATAGTGTGGCCGTGCGCTGTGGATCGAATGTTGGAATAGCCAGCGTGACCTCACCTGTGGTACGGTCCAATGCCACAGGTAGATCTAATCCAAACATAAAGGTCAAGCTACTACCGACATTGAATTCCAGACCTTTGAGCAACCCCGAGTTTTCTGGTTTGAATACCCGCTCGCCACGGGCGCCCACATCGTCGGCCTTCTGGATGCGGTGGACTATGGAGGTCAGTCTGTTGCGCAACGTCTTGTCGCCAAAGCGCAACATCAGGTTGTTGAGCTGTGTACGGATCAGCTTCGCTACTGCGGCCGCTGAACCGAACTCGGCCATATTCTCCCGTGTCCGCTGAAAATTGGGATCGGTCATGATCCGCTGCCTGTCTGCTCCGCCTGGTGTACGCACCTCGTAGCCACGCGTCCTGCTCTTGCTGAAGGAAAGGTCTCCCACCTTCCCCTGCATTTTGATAAAACTTTTTTGTTTTGCCATGATATTCAATTTTTGTTTGACAGATCAAATCTGTGAAGACTACAAAGGAGGCCTGTCCAAGATGGCAGGATATGGCAGAAAGAGGCAGGAAGGGACAAGAAAATAGTTATCTAGTGAACAAGTTATCAGGTTAACCAGATCACAGACCTAGTGAGACGGAATCTCAATATCGCCGGGGATTATTGGATAACGAATTATTCTTGATAACTCGATAACTTCATCACCTAACAACTCAACAACAAAGTACTATAAAGCTACTGGAAAGGTACTCTAGAGGTACTAAAAAGGTACCAGAGAGGTACTGGGAAGGTACCAAAGAGCTACTATAGGTCGTAGCTCTCCAGGCTATCTGGGATAGAATATCTACCCTCCGTGTGGCCCTTGTAGGAGTTTCCCACAAACAATATATAAAGAATTACGTTACCTATCTATTATTAACATTCTTCAATACAGGGCTGTTGTAAATTTCAGAGCACTGAATTAATGGGGAGGTATCTTGCTGATCGGAGAACCATGGTCTTACTATGGGACTGACACCGGCCTGCATCTGTATTGGCCAGGATCAGTCCCTACACACCTCATCCATCATGTCTAAAAAAAACAGATTATGTATATACCCAAAAGATATCGAAATCATTCTGGATCTAAGTCCACGGCAGGCACACCGGCGCTATCAACTGGCCAAAGATGCTTATGGCAAACAAAAGCACCAGGAGCTCACCTTTCGCGAGTTTGCCGACTATTACGGCCTACCGCTCGATGATATCCATGCCAAGCTGATCCCCTAGCACCCGTTCAGTCCGGCGCTGCAAAGAGCTGCTCCTTACACCCGATCCCTGTGCCTTATGTGGCCGTTATTTCTTCTCCCCGCCGATACCAAGCAGCTCTTTTGCCCCATCCATATAGGACAGCACTTCCACATATTCCAGCTTCAGTTTTTCGGCACGGTCCCTCGCCACAGCAATAGGATCACCACCTAGACGGTGCAAAAAACCTTTATCTTCCAGCACCTCTATTTCGATCAGAGCCAGTACATTCACCAATTCATCCCTCGTTGCGCTCGTCAATATCGCGGCATATTTCTCCTTCAGCATGGCGAGCGAACTAATGGCGATCATTCCCTTCCTGCCATCCATCATCCGCACATAGAATAGCCGTGCCGCACCCGACCCGACAAAAAACACCGACGATATGAAGCGCACATAGACCGATTCAAACGTCGTATGGTCGAAACTCACATCCACCTTATCCAGCATACCCTGCAACATCCCCCAGCTGAACCTAGCATAGGGGCGCATACTATCCATCCGATCACGCTCCGCCTGTAGCAGTTTCTCAGAAGCTTCCTGCAGCTGTTTCAGTTCCGCCCCCAGCCGTGCATTCTCCAGTAGCAGCTCCGCCCGGTGTATCATATGATCCCCTTCGTTTTTCAGCATCCTATCCTGCATATGCAAAGCAAATCTATACGTCCTTCTTTGTTTATGAATCAGACGTTTCATTTTATGCACCATCTGTCGTTTATTCAGCTCCTCCTTTCGCACCTTAAAATACACCTGCAGCAATACGATGATCCCTAGCAATACCACAAAATCCCTTTGCAGATAACCCATCGCCAATAGATCCACCCCCAGCCAGGCACGGTACAGACCATAGACCGTTGCAGTACACAGTAGTGGAAGCACCATTAGGAGAAGGAGCCCCTGCAGGGCCCAGCGTGAAGTAACAGACCTCCTCCAGTACCTGGAAGTATCCATGGCATATACCAGCATCGCAATCGATAATACCACAGGCAACAGCAGCAGTATATTAAGCCCCAACGCATAGAGATGCGCTTTATTCCATAGGCTCACAATAATCGCTTTCTCAGTCGTAAAGAAAGTAATGACTAGGGCAGACAGCACATCCAGCAGCAGGAGAATCCAGCCGTAGCCGTACCATGAATTGAAAAAAGCATAGCTAAAAGTTTTAAAACGCGCGAACAGAGAGGTTTTTGATTTGTACATGATTAGATTCGTTAGGTTATCCCACATAATTACGGAATCCCCGGCATATAAAAAATGACATAAGTCACTTTTTCAAAACATAAATCACTAAATAAGAGCACATAAGCACTTCATCACGGAGCCCTTCATAAAAAAAGACGGGAAGTTCATAAGCGCACCAACAGCCTTTACGCTAGCTATAAGCGTGATTCCGGATTGTCCATATCCAGATACGAAAAGTTCGTAAAACTCATCCCCACATTCCTTGCGCTGCGGTTTCCGGTCTTCTAATTTCGCTCAGCAGATGTCAGAACCGCATCTGTAATTTTTAACAACTCGTAAACTTTTAACAAATTATGAAAAAGTATTCCCTAGATCAAAAAGGAGTCAACGAATTCCTGAACGATCTACGCAGCTGCAGTATCAGCACACAGCTTCATGAACAGGCGCTCATCCTTGTAGGTCTGCCCTTTTGGCTGCCTATGCGGTTCATCCTCAACAAGGAAGAGATCAGCTACGTCGAATCGCTGGACCCTGACTTTAGCCTCGATCTGGCCGATCACATCGTATATGCCCTCAATTATGGGCTGTACATCACACTAGACAGGCAGCCCGCTCCGACAGACGGTACAGCGCGCGGCCGTGATTCCGTCAAGGTCACCGCCTTCGAAGCCAGCCAACAACGCAGCTCCCGTACCTCCGCTATCAGCGGTATGGAGGCCCGTCTCACGATACGTATCTATCACGAGATACCATAACCACGGAAAGTACCGCCATGCACCATACCTCCTGCATGGCGGTTATGAAACTATATTAACGCACAACTAACATAACCTCCATAACTATCATCACTTTCATAACCTTTTAACCTCCATAACCTTATAACTTTATAACTTTATATAACCTCAAAACCATGACAAAAGCACAACAAAAAGCCATCGACGGCTTCTTAGCCCATTGGGCCAAATACACGGACATACAGCCCTACCATAAGTCCTGGATAGAGCGGCATGCGACTTATAGCTCCTATGCTCGAGGCAAATCGGTGTACGACTCTACGCTGGGCGAAAAACAGGTCTTCTACGTATGTAGCGGGCTGATTGGCCGTGTCCATACCACTGAAATCCCTTTGAATAAAAAGAAGTCAAAAGAGATAGACAAGCAGGAAGAGCCTAAGACAAAACGATCTATATTCTCTGTCGGCGTACCACAGATGGCGCTGATGTCTACCGAACATCTCTACTCGAATACCCCAGCTACGGGCGACATCAAGGCCTTGAGACCCAGCAAAATCATTACCATCAGCTACGAACAGATTAAACGTTTTATGCGGGATGATGCCAGCCTAGACGGCATGCTATACGCCCTGTCCAACAAAAAGAAACGTCAATTGGCCCGATTGCGACAAAGCCATACGATCAAAGATCCCCAATCCAGGTATATATGCTTTGCCGAGACCTTGCCAGAACTCCATACCTCCTTGAGCCAAACCGAACAGCAGGACTTGCTTGATATATCCCGACGCAGTATTAGCCGGGCCACCTACCGCTATGCTACAGGCAAGCCTAAGCGATAGAGCATACACCTCATAAAACGGAAAGAGACTTTACAGATTCATCTTTTTCATCTCATTAACAGCGTAATCGACTGCCCTAGCTGTCAAAGCCATAAAAGTCAACGATGGATTTTGTGTAGAGACACTAGTCATACAAGATCCATCCGTGACAAACACATTTTTGCACTCGTGCATCTGATTCCATTTATTCAATATCGAGCTTTTCGGATCCAGTCCCATCCGGACGCCTCCCATCTCATGAATGTCTAAACCCGGAGCCTGATTCCGGATGTTTGTTTCGATATTTTTAAACCCTGCATATTCAAACATTTCAGCCATCTGTTCGAGATAGTCCTGCGTCATCAGGCGGTCATTATCATCATAATCAATAGCAATACGAATCAATGGAATACCCCATTTATCCTTTTCAGTCGTAGATAGCGATACCGTATTGCTTATTTTCGGAATAGTCTCCCCCATCATATGACTTCCTACGCGCCAGTCACCCAATGTAGGGTTCAATAGACTTTGCCGTAACTGGTCTCCCATTGCAGCACTATCGATCGTTTCGGGACGGCTCGCTCCGACCGTCGTCGCATAGCCTCTCAAAAATGAGGTTTCCTGTTTCACTACATTCCGAAACCGGGGTATATAGCCCCCACCGGCAGGATTTTTGCCGTCGGTACGGTAATCCAGATGTCCGGTATATGCCGCACGGATACTCGCATTGTAATTGTGAAAAGCTAAATACTGCCCCAGTACTCCAGAACTATTCCCTAAACCATTGGGATGGCTTGCGGAGGTCGAATTAAGCAAGAGCAGATTCGTGTTTATCGTCGATGCGCACACAAAAATAATCCTCGCTTCAAACTCCATTACCTCGTTGGTCTCTGAATCCACCACCACTACACCTTTAGCTTTCTGTGTTACCTCATCAAATATAATCGAGGACACTACAGAATGAGGGCGCAATGTCAGGTTTCCAGTCTTTGCGGCTACAGGTAGCGTACTCGAGTTGGAACTGAAATATCCCCCAAAAGGACATCCCCGCTCACAGAGCTTACGGTTCTGGCACTGTACCCGTCCCTGAGCGATCTGCACCGACGAAGGATCAGAAAGGTGCGCACAGCGTGCGCTGATCACATGTCTATCGCTATAGCCTGTTTTAATCCTATCTTTGAAAAACTGTTCGACAATATTCAGCGGATACGCTTTTTGGAAATAGCCGTCAGGCAATGTGGCCAGTCCGTCGTTATTACCCGAGACACCGATGAATTTTTCGACATAATCGTACCAGGGCTTGATATCGTTGTAACGGATGGGCCAATCCACCGCAAAACCATCTCTCGCCGGCCCCTCAAAATCATAATCACTCCATCGCTGTGTCTGTCGGGCCCATAGTAGGGATTTGCCCCCTACCTGATAACCCCGGATCCAATCAAATGGCTTATCCTGTATATAAGGATGCTCTTTATCTTTTACAAAAAAGTGGGCCGTATCCTCCCGAAAGGCATAACACCGGCTTACAATAGGATTTTCCTGTTTAACAGCATAAGGTTGCTCCATACGGTGTACGAACTCATAGGGGTACATATTTGTCGTCGGATAGTCCTTGATATGTGTAACATCCCGGCCTCTTTCTAAGACCAAGGTTTTCAGCCCTTTCTCACATAGTTCCTTAGCGGCCCATCCTCCACTTATACCCGATCCTATGACTATAGCATCGTATTTATAATCTTTATTTTCCATTCTATGCAATCTTATAATATCCATTATATCGGCCCGGCACCAATTCGTACCTTTTTCGATCTTTCATCATCAATTCGGACTGTTGAAATCCCTGTATAATTTTAGCTTTGATCTTTCCAAAGAGGAACAATGTTTCTTTATCCATCTCTTTGTCCTTAGCATTTAACCTGCTGATTATTGCCAGCTTATTTTCGCTATTAAGATCTTCAAAAATGCGCTTATAATGTTTATCACAGTATCGATCCAGCGCGCCTCTACCTTCAAAAAAACGCTGCTGCTCATCAGGACTGAAGCAGTCCTGCAGCATAGTCAATACAAAACGTTCGAGCGACAGCTCTTCCATCGTAATATTATCTCCAGACGGTAGAATAACATTCCGGACATCTTTCACGAAGCCACTGATCAGCTCCCATTCCGATTTTGAAGCCGTACACCCCAGCTTAAACGCTAGCAAAGGTGAGATAATAGCCAGACGGTATATAAATCCTCTTCTATTCATATTCTTTTTTTTAATCTATTGGTTATATCTCGAATATCATGGCGTCCGTATACAGCGGATACTTAAACCTCCCGAACGGGAGAGTGCCAGCGATGTATTGATATCCGTATCTGTAAAATGCAGTGCCACTGCTGCTCCGACAACTGTCGGGTGCGCATTGCTGCTCCAGTAGCGTCCATTCGAGTAATACGAGGTTCCATTGCTTCCCAACCGGTACCCTGCCTTTGGTAACTTTAAACTCGAGTTAAAGGCCGTGGCAGCATTACTGATATTCTCAGACAGAATAACCTGTTGCCACTCCGCATTAGTAGGCAGGCGCCAATTTGCTCCCAACTGTCTACAGGGATCACATCCATTCGTGGCTGTAACCTGAGCTACCGTAGAAGCTGTCCATTGATCGGTCGAGATCCCCTGACTCCACCAAACCGTCGTACCGCCGTAAAAAGGTAAATTACCCCCCGATAGCAGGCCCATCGGATTATTGGGCGCTGGAGGTGCCGCTAGTGCCGACGAGCTCCATTCATGTCCATCGCCGGTTCTACCCCATTGATAGTGACCACCAAAACTCTGCCCCTCTGTACTGCTCCTGGCAATCCAGTCTGCACCAAGATTCTGACGGAGCCATACCCTGCCATCTGCCGCTCTAACCGTCGCATAGACCTGCTGTGCAGGATAATTACCCGAACGGACATAACCGACACTCCCCAGCAGACTGGCAGGCACGTTCTCCGCAGGGCCAAACAGCCCCGTGTCGGTAGGCACAGTAATGAGCGATCTAAAATTTTTAAGCCTACCAAACGTAATACGATTCGCATTGTGGTAGTTGTATGCCCCTCCATAGGAAGTCCTAACCAGATAAATCAAATCATCCCCATCAAACTGCCAATCCGGATATTGAAACCCAGTCTTGGCAACAGATACTGAAAATGGTAAGCCCTGATCATCCTCCATAAGCGTAGTCACATGGTGCCACTGCCTCAGATTTGCCGACACATAGAGCGAAAGCACATTGCGTTGCTGTGGGTAATTGGAATTGGTATTCGTATTAGCCATAGCTAAATAGACACCTGTAACCGCATCTCTCCGAATAACGAACTTGTGCAGACCTCCTGGAAACGTAATAAAATCATCGGACGTGAATGTTGCAGAATCTCCCGTATTATTGACCCGGATAATGGCCGCTTTATCGATAAAAGGAACCGAATTCACCCGGATAATATTGACCAGATTACCACTAGGATCTACCACGGCATTTCCTTCGATCCATCCCGTAGTCGCCTCCGATCCGGGCGGATCCCATCCCTCATTATACGTTACTTTAGTACTCATTTTCCAATTGGATGCCGTCGTCAGATCCGCATTTTCATCGATAGAGATAACAAAAGCCCGATATCCCCTCGTCCAGTTATAACGCGTATCAAGACCTTCAAATGCACGATATAGACGGCCATTGTTCTTGACAACAGGAGTCGGTGCACCGTGATAACGTACGGGCTGTCCTGGGATATCAGTATCGAACAGCGTTATTGGCGTACCCCAAGTGGCGCCCTGATCGGTAGACCGGCAAAGAACAATCGTACGTGCCGTGACACCGGTACCCGCATTCGTGCCTAAAAAATAAATATTGCCGTCATGCTCAAAAAGATTAGCCCAGAATAATCCCACAATGTCCGTAATGTGTGACCAGCTCTGGCCATTGTCCGTAGACCGGTATACCGCTGTAGTATTTGAGCTCGGCCCGTTGTAATCGTGCGAGGCCAGGATATCCCCATTGTCCAACCGCAATAAACTGGGACTTCCCAAAAACATCCCAGTCTCCGCCGGTTGGTATTTTACTTCGCTGATCCATAAAGAATCAGTCTGAATACGATCAGCCATCACGATCAGCTGTTCGCTTTCCATCATCAGGCTATCGCAGGATTGGAGTAGGAATGCGAACAGAAAAACATTTAAAAAAATTTTACGCTTCATGGTTAAAATAGATTTAAAAAGGTGTATCAACAATTGTCAAGACGTCCCTATGGGCATATCTTTATATTTTTAAACAAATAGAACCGACCGTCTTCTCCACCCACCAAAAGATCTTTAACTGCTCCATCTTTAGTCTCTACCGGACTGAGCCAACAGCCGTGACGATCCATGTTAATGGGCTGCCCTTCATCATGACACAGTGCCTGCGGGCGATCAAACAGCGGCTCTTCATTCGTTCCCACATTTCGCATCAGGTAGGCTGTCGCATAAGGCTTCGCTTCTGCCACTTCCCTAGACTGAAAGAGATGTACCCCTTGTCCGAATAGAATATCCCAGCGTCCATCCTGGTCAAAATCACAGATAGACAGCGTAGCCCGTCCCTCATGACCCGCCTCACCTACAATCTTGACCGGGGTACCATTCTGCCACTTCAAAACCTCCTCGCGGGTCAAAAGCCCTACATCGGCCGTACTACGGTCATAACGGCACAATAGCCCCTGACTATTGATAGCAAGCAGGGATGAAAGCCCGTCTTTCGACGCTAAGTATTTAGCGGGAAGAGTGGCCGGCTTACTCCGCCAGGCACCTTTAAAAGTACCATGACCATACCTGAGGGGCTGCGCCGCAGCGAGCTTTGGCAGATGCTTATCTCCGACATTACGATACCATTGATAGACTCCCGTCACATCATTACATACCATATCCGGCAGACCATCGCCATCCCAATCGACCACCAATGGCTGTATATATCCCCATCTTCGCTCATTTGGCCCCTGTATAGAGCCCCTTTCTCCGGCCTGGTGCTGTATGATACGGTCTCCGGCCTGTAGCTTAACACCGACTTCCCATAGCGGCGAATCGCTGGTTCCCTTATTCCTGAAGAACCAGATAAAGCCCGAAGCGTCCCCCCCTATAATATCTTCGATACCATCGCCATCCCAGTCCACCCACTGCACTGCCGCCAGCGTCTGTATATGCAGGTCACCTCCCTTCATTTTTACTGGTCGGATAGCCCACTCCTTTTTATTGAAATCATAGTAATATTCAACCAATATTCCAGGGTTGCCACCAAGGATAAAACCAAACCTATCTTTTTGATGCGGGTAAAGTGCCCGGGTAGATGTTGCATATGCTCCACTATAAACCTCCTGGGTCACAGCCGGTATCCCCTTGGGCATTTTCTTTTCAAAAAGATGAAGTGTACCATCAATAATACCCGTATCGTATAAACTCATGCGGTCCACTCCCCAGGTAAGCAACAACTGTTGCTCCTTACCAGTAGCGATTTCGGCCTCATAAATCTTGGAAGGACTCTGATAAAACTCCAACGTAAAAGGTTCGCCGTTGAGCTGCACCTTCCTGTAATTACCAAACTGCCATTCCTTAAGATTGCTTACTTCCGCAAAGCTGAGCTGCGCTTTGTTTTTGTCACCCAACCAAATCCCCTTGTCGTCGAAACCTTTCCCAAATCCAATCTCCGTATTTGGAGGGTAGACCCATGGATTACTTTTACCCGGCCAGTAGGACTTCCCTTCGTTTAAGTAAGAGTATTTAACCAGAAAGGTACCTTCCCGATTATGTACAATCGTGAAATCGCCTCCAATCAGGGGTTCACCACCGATCAGTATAGGTCTAGCCGTTTTGATCGCCAGATTATCCGCACTGTCAAATTCAACCTGCCACCATTGCTTCTTCCTGCTATCCATAAAAAAGTAGAATATCTCACCATGAACCACGATGGATCTCGCCAGGCTATACAGCTTACTCAGCTCATCCAGCCGTTCGGGCCGGCCATAACATAAGGAACCATCTTCGGTCCGGCCAATAAACTTACTTCGGTAAAATCCATTGCCCAGTAGGGCTATATGCATCAAAAGATCCCCATTAGACAGGACAACGGGTTTGATATCCAGTCCAAAACCAAAGTCAGAAATGGTATCCTCCGGATAGCGTAGTGGCTCCACCTGCCTATGTTGTGCGAACAGACTGCTCGCCAGCAGCACGAACGAAATAGTGTAAACAATAGCACTTCTCCTCATTCCATTAAGGTTCAACGGTGATCTGTAATGTGCGGAGAACCTCATTTTTACCGTCTTTATTCGCGTTCATCGCAATAAAGACCACTTCGTACCGGCCTGCCTTCTTATAGGTGTGACTATAGCTACGGATCGGTTTATCAATAAAACTTTTAACTGCCACCCCCGGGTTGTGGCCGAGGTTGGTATCGGTAATCACAAATGGATTACTCAAGCACCACATTTCATACGTCTCCGTCGTAGTCAGTGGGCCCCGCATCGTAACTGCGGAGGAACTCGCTGACAAGTCAAATGAGTTCGACATCCAGGATGCGATCCCCCCTTCATAAAAAGGTTTCCAACCGGCATTGCCCTGCGTCATC
The DNA here is from genome assembly GCF_017908035.1 of Sphingobacterium tabacisoli. Classification (GTDB taxonomy): domain Bacteria; phylum Bacteroidota; class Bacteroidia; order Sphingobacteriales; family Sphingobacteriaceae; genus Sphingobacterium; species Sphingobacterium tabacisoli. The sequence goes on from NZ_JAEQMU010000001.1 coordinate 1,079,005, forward strand.
AATACGGTGGTGCCCAGTGGCGTGACCGCACTTAATGTCAGCGCCTGAAATCGCCATATTGCCGACTTACCGTTAGCCATCGTATTCGGCCGATTGGTATAACGGAAGGCGATGTAGTTTCTTTTGTTTTTCGTAATGTGCGCGGCAATATTATATACTCCGGAAGCAATATAAGGATTGGTGCTACTGCAATTCAGCGGACTCCAAGCATAGTTTTCGCTCAGGTCAATCCACTTTGCCTTTTTTATTTTATCCATCTGTTCGTCCACCGGAACACCGGTAAGATCAAGATCACTGCTTACTAAAACATGGAACTGATCGGCCTGACAAAAAGGAGCCGTCCCCCCTTGTCCGCGGACCTGATTCTGAAAAGAAAGATTTAACCGCTCCAGTGCGATTATACTATCCTTATCCGAATAGTAATAATCGTTACCAAATTCACCCGAAAAAAAAGTAACGATATCAGCATCCCCTTCAAAATCAAACTGAACAGGTTGCCCGATCTTGACGGTAGACTGCAATGCCTTCACCTCAAAGGCCGGAGATACCAGCTTTAGCTCTTTGGAACATCCTCCGCCCATAAGAACAACTAAGAAAAGAACAATATATTTATGCGTATCCATAGTGAATGATATTATATATCCCATATTTTTAAATGAATTACCAGCCGGGGTTCTGTTCCAATTTTGGGTTTACCCCCATTTCATAAGAAGGTATAGGCCACATCGCATCTCTTTCCCGGACATTGTTATAATAGTTATACATCGAGGTGTACAGGGTATTCGTACCCGAAGGCACTTCAGACAGGCGTTCTTTCATCTTATCGTAGAAATCCCCCCAACGGATCAGATCATTTTTCCGGAGCGCTTCAAAACATAACTCCCGGGCCCGCTCATTTTTTATCTCCAGCTGTAATTCTTCGTACGAAAGTCCGGTAAGGTCTACCGTAATATCACCGCCCTCGACCTCCACCCCTTTGGCACGTCGACGCACTTTGTTCAGCAAGCCCAGCGCGTTGGTCGGTGAATTTTCAGATTCATTGATCGCTTCTGCGGCCATCAATAAAACATCGGAATACCGTACCAGGGGAAAGTTCTGCGGCGTCTGTGTGTTGGTCTTTGGCAGTACCAACTCATTCTCTCTTCTGAATTTACCACAGAACCGTTCAATAAGTAAGCTGGTCACCGGAAAAGCTTCCTTGCCATTCGTCCCATACCGATAAGGTGAAATAGCCCAGTCGCGCCGCTTATCATCGGTATCATAGAGTCTGTAGAGCCAGGGATGTGGTCTGACCATTCCCTGTGAGAAACCAAATCCTAAGGTACCCGTAGCCGAATATGCAATGCCATTATTAATACCGACACTACCTCCTGTCACGTTATAAACGCCAGTACCATTGCCCCAGAATTCGACCTCCCAGATACTTTCTTTGCTATCGTATTTATCCTGCGCATAATTGACAAATACCTCTTCGTAGGAAGGATTCAGCCGATGAAAACCCAAGTCAATTACTTTCCTTGCCCATTTTGCGGCTTCGCTATAACGCTCTTTTTCCAGTAAAGGATATCCCGCCATATATAAATTGACCCGAGCCAGCACCGCCCATACCGCAGATCTGCTAACTCTTCCGGCGGACTCTACCGTATTGATGTCCTCCACCAAGGTGGCGGCATGCTCCATATCGGATAAGACCTGTGCGTAGACCTCCTTAATAGTGCTCCGCTTCAACTGTAGCACCTCATTTTCACTGGATACCGGCGGATCCAGCGGCATAGGCACCCCGCCAAACCGGCTCACCAACAAAAAGTAATAATAGCCCCGTAAGAACAGCGCCTGCCCTTTGATCAGCTCCCGTTTTTCATCAGTCACCTGTAGATCCGCCTGATCGATATTTTTCAATAAACTATTGGCTCTACTGATCCCTCTGTACAATGCCCGCCAATGGTTCAGTAGCTTGTCATCGGTCGTATTTACCACATAATAACCGATCGTCCCATTGTCCGTGGGAAAATGCATAAAGCCTTCATCCGCTTCCAGCCCCATCCGTCCTAACATCGAATTACCGTAGACAAATGTTTCTGCCAACACCGCGTACACCCCACGCAGCGCAATATCCAACTGCTCCTCCGTCTTATAATAGCTTTCGGTCGAGACGACGTATTTATCAGGCTTTATATCCAGAAAATTATTGCAGGAACTCAAACCCTGTAGTATAACCAAAACTGCAACAATGGGGGCGTATAATCTTATTTTCTTTAACATGTTCCTTATTTTAATCGTTTAAAAATTGGCTTTAGCTCCTGCCGTTACCGTCAGACTTCTTGGATAAGAAGAGTAATCAAATCCCGGAGTCAGGTTCGAGTGACGGACAGACACCTCGGGGTCATATCCACTGTACCTTGACCAGGTAACCAAATTCTGTGCTGCGGTATACACTTCCAATCCTTTTAGTTTACCCCTCAGCCGCTTAGGAAAAGCATAGGACAACTGCACGGTCTTAAGCCGCAGGTAGGAACCATCTTCGATGATCTTACTCGAGTAGCGCCCTTTAGGACCGAAACCTCCAATCCTAAAATTCTCATCTGTGGGGTTTTCCAAGCTCCAACGGTTTTCATAGGAAGCAAATTGATTAAGCCCTATCCTATTCCCCATATTTCCTTCAAAGGCCAGCCTATTTGCATTGATGATATCATTTCCATAGTTCCACTGGAACAATACCCCTAGACTGATTCCCTTATAGGTAAAATTATTCTGAAGACCGCCGATATGCCTAGGCAGTGCACGCCCTATTTCTACCATATCTTTCTCATTGACTGTACCGTCTTTATTGTAATCGATATATTTGATATCACCAGGCTGTACACTTGCATTCCCGTTGTTCGGTACGCCCGCTTTCAGTACATAGGTAGATCCGACCAGATCAAAATCGTCTACCTGATAGTTTCCATCCCAGACATATCCGTATAGGGTAGCCGCAGGCCCCCCGACCTTGCCTATGTAAGAGAATGAACCGTTATAGTCCCCTGTAAAGCCGACCCAGGAGAGAATATTGGACTGCCCATCAGAAAGCTTCATGATCGTATTTTCATTGAAACTTATGTTGAAGGCCGTTTCCCAGGAAAAGTTCTTATTCCGGATATTTGTGGACCGTACCGCTATTTCCAGCCCTCTATTCCGTACTTCTCCGACATTCTTGTACACATTGCTAAAGCCTGTAGCCAGTGGAATATTCGCATTGAGCAGTAGGTCCGTAGTATTTTTCTGATAGAGATCTACGGTCAGATCTATCTTATTTTTCCATAGCGTCATATCATAACCGATATCCCATTGTGCCGTACTCTCCCATTTCAAATCCGTATTGCCCATGCCATTCAGGACAGCAGCGTAGTAGGGTTCCTGGTTACCGAAAGAATAATAATCGGTAATGTCCAGGGTCTGAAAACGCACAAAATCATTAATTCTGTTATTCCCCGTAACACCGTAGCTCAGGCGCAACTTGGCGTCATTGATCCAAGAGACATCTTTCAGGAAATCTTCCTTACCCAACTGCCAGGCCAACGCGGCCGAAGGGAATACGCCCCAGCGGTTTGACTTCGAAAACTTCGAAGATCCATCTGCACGCACAGATCCGGTAAAAAGATACTTCGACTTATAATTGTAATTGACCCTACCCAAAAACGAAGCTAAGGTATTGGATGTCAGAACAGATTTCACATTTTTGGGGATACCATAATCTAAGGCACGAAGTCCCAAATGCTCGTTGGTAATCCGGTCCGTCTCAAAGCCGTAGTTGTCCAAAGAGGTCCCCTGCAGGGTAAAAGCCCCCGTCACATCGAAATAATGAAGTGGGCTGATCCTCTTTTTATACGTAAGCCGGTTTTCATTCACCCAACTGTTCAGCTCAATATCACCATAGGAACCATTTGCACCATTCGGATTCCAATTCGATTTGAAGCCTTTATAAGTCTGTGAATTGTAAAGCGCCTGGCTCTTTGTAAATCGCTGGGTATAACCTCCACGTACATTTAAACTCAGGTCTTTGGTAATGCTGTAATCCAGCGCCGCACTGACAAAAAGATCCGACTTGGTCTCTTCTCTTATTTCATTATTCGTAGAAATCAGGGGGTTCATTAAGAAAATTGCGAACTCATCTTCCGGATCTATCAGTTCATTTACTAAATCAACATCATTGGCCACAGGTCTATATCCCAACATCCTATACATCAGATAGGAAGCATAGGCATTGCTACTCGATTTCATCTCCGACGCCAGCGTTCCATAGTTTTTATCCTTCGCATAGTTGATCTGTAAGCTTGTTTTGATCTTACTGCTGATATTCTGTTCCATATTCGCGCGGAACTGCATGCGGTTGAAACCGGAATTTACAATCACCCCATCCTGCTTAAGGTGCGAAGCCGAAAATGCATATTTGGTATGCGTACTCGCACCACGGACCGAAAGCATATTATTGAGCATAGGGGCATTGCGAAAAAGCAACGATTGCCAATCGATGTTGGGGGCATCCCTATAGTCGTCCAAAGTCATCGCCGGTTTGTCCAGATACAGGCTTTTGGCCCCTTCCGGACTAAGCTCTAACTGATACCTGACAAATTCGTACGGATTCATCATCTGCATCCGCTTGATCGGAGACTGTATACCGTAATAACCTTGGTAAGCGATCTCCGGGGTACCGGGTTTCCCTTTTTTGGTTTCAATAATAATAACCCCATTCGCTCCTCTAGAGCCATAAATAGCCGAAGCCGAAGCATCCTTTAGAATATTGATTGATTCTACATCAGCGGGGTTCAGGGATGATATGGAAAAATCTTCCATGGGAAATCCGTCAACGACATACAATGGTGCATTGCTCTGCGTCAGGGAATTGCCTCCCCGTATCGTAATCTCAGCTGTACTGCCCGGTTGCGCTTCATAACTATTCACCTGCACCCCGGCAATACGTCCTGCCAGCGCCTGATCCAGCGAGGCCACCGGAGCCTGATTGAGCTCGTCCATCTTGACCTGTCCCACCGCACCTGTCAGATCACTTTTGTGAACCGTACCATACCCTACATTGACCACCACTTCTTCTAACTTCTGGTGCGAAGGAATCATCCGAACCGAATAAGCCTCCCGTTTATCAATCTCCAGCCGCTGCGCCTCATAGCCCAGCATCGTCAAGGTGAGGTAAGCATCGTCTACGATCCTGATATTGAAATTACCCTGCGCATCAGATACGATACTCTCCCCAGCGGATGAAGTCCTGATGGTCACATTGGGCAGTGCCTTTCCTTTCTCATCGCTCACCTGCCCCCTGATCAGACGGGACGCCTGTTCCTTTGTGGCACTTCCCGCTTTTTTCTTAATAATGACCGTATTGTCCTGAATGACATAATTGACCTGTAAGCCATCAAGCACTCTGGCGAGAACCTGATCCAGGCTTGCGTTTTCAAACTTTGCTGTAACCAGCTTATTCGCATTAAAGTCGGTGGATGAGTACATAAATTTTATGCCTGCAACCTGATGTAGCTCTTTAAAAATATCCTTAATGCTCCGGCTTTTAAACTCCATCCGAATGCCCTGTTGCGCATCCACTGTAGCTATGCAAATGAAGAACGTAAAGATACCGGCGAGGAAAAGCTTTATCAGAAAAGTATTTCCCCTCCCGCTAGTGTGAGAATTAGTTCGTGTTTTATACATTTGTAGTGTTTAAATTGGTAAGAATTTAAATAGGTTATTCGTAACCGATCAAATAGGGATGTTCGTAGCATCCCTATCTTCTCCATAGTTTATTTGGATTCCATAGGCATTACATAGATTTTTCCTCCTTTTTCGATAATTCTGATATTGTTCGTCAGTTCGATCAATCTGAAAACCTCCTTAATATCCCTGTAGCGACTGATGATACCCGAGTATTGCTGCTGGCGTACAGCAGGATCGACAGTGATCGCTACCTTATACCAATCCGCTAACTCCCCTATAACATCTACCAGATTTTCTTCTTCAAAAGAGAAAAGTCCTTTACGCCAAGCTTCTATTTTGTGCACCTGGGTAGCCTGAGTCACCGCGATACGGGCATTACCTTTGGATACCGTAGCTTTTTGATCAGGCTGAAGCATGATCGAGCTCTCAAAAAAACGATGATTGAGTTTTACTTTACCTTCGATGAGCGTAACTTCCTGTTTTTCCGCTCCATCTGCATTCACAAGAAAGGAAGTTCCCAACACTTCGATCTGCTGCAAACCGCTTTTTACCCTAAAAGGAACGGCCTTGTTATCCGACAGCATAGACTTCACCTTAAAATAAACTTCCCCTTCGATCTGCACGTCGCGTACGCCCTGATCAAAATGGGGATCTACTACGATCGTTGCCGCCTGATTCAGCCAAAGCTGCGTACCGTCCGATAACTGCAGCGCCATTGTCTCCCGGTTGGGATTGTGGAGCCGAAGAGACTTACCCTCTCCCGATGAAGATGGCGCGCTGACCACAATGATTTTTTCCTGATCGATCTCTTCAACCGATATTCCTTCGGGCAGTGTTCCATCCATAGCGTAAGAAGCGCCGTCTTTGACAATGCGTAATCCCGCTATGGCCGGAGACTCCACTACCTCATGCTGCACCAGAATGGGTGCGTGATCACGGATCAACAAAAGATAGCCCGCACCACAAACTAACGTCGCTATTAAGACCGCCGCTAATGTGCGGACATACCGCCTCAAGGAAGCACGTTTATAAACGGGAGGATTATCCAGGCGGCTGTCGATAGCGGTTTTTAAAGCCCGCCCTATTTCCGGGTCGACATCGCTTTTCTTTTCGTATTTTTTTAGATTATAATAGAATGTCTCCACAAAATCTTCTTCAGATTCTGTTGCTTCTCCGCGCATGTAACGCGAAAAGATAGCATGGAGCTTCTCTTTTAGTGAATTCTTCGACATAAAATAGACATTAGGTTTATACGCGTCTATCTATATGTCGAAGAAAAGGAGCTAGACTCCCAAAAAAAAAGTAAATATTTTTTTAAGCAGTACTTTTAATTCTGCTTTTGAATTGAGATACTGGTTCTGAACCGTTTTCGGCGATATATTTAAAAGTTCGCTGATCTCCGCAGTCGACAGGTCATTCTCTAATTTAGATTTAACGATCTCCCTTCTCTTTTTGGGCAACTGCTCCATCCAGCAGGAGATAATAGCCCTTAACTCCTTTGCGGCAAATGAAGAGTCCGCATATTCGCTGTCCGCAATAATTTCAACAAAATCGTCAATAACTTCAAATTTATACTTGTTTGCTCTAAAACAGTCAATGACTTTGTACTTAACCGCGTTGTAAAGATAGGCCTCTACCTGTCTGATATCTCTAGCGTTTCTTTTATTCCATATATCAATATAGACCTCCTGTAAAATATCCTGCGTCAGATCCGCATCTCCTAAGCGCGCGAAAGCTCTGGTATACAAATCCTTCCAGGTTCTTTCATAAAGCCTGTCAAATGCGCTCCGGTCATCTTTCTGTACTAAAAGATAAAGCGATTCCAAAGAGCTATCAACTGAAGGATTATGCATGGGTATAATTAGTCGTACAATGAATAATCAAATAAAGCTATTTTTGAGAGATTAGCCTAAACTATTTTTCCAAAAAATGTAAAAACAGCTCATCTCCTTTTACAAAACCTCTAAAATTCTCCACGCTTTTTTTGACATCTGGCATGTTGTTATCCCAGTTATATTCATATTCTGCGGAAATCATGCCTTTAAAATGCTGCCTTTTTAATTCCGCAATCACTCCCGGGACATTATTGACTCCTGTTCCCCAATGTACATCGTGCGCTTTCTTATTTCCTTTCTCATTTAAATCCTTAAAATGTAAATGATAAATCCTGCCTTCCAGTTTTTTAAGACAGGCTACAGGATCTAATCCCGAACGTACCCAATGTCCGATATCGGCGGCCGCCCCCATACGGATGCTCCGGTCTTTAACACTGTTTAAAACCACCTCAGGATCCCAATAGTACGAGGGATTCGGGTGATTATGCAGTGCAACCCGGATATCATAGCGGTCGCACAATGTCGAGATATAATCCAACAGCCGTGCCTCAGGTTCACAGGTTATCGTTCTGACGCCCATACTTTTGGCAAACTTAAATACCTTTTCCCAATCGTCATCATTGTTCGTCTTGATCACCCCATATGCTTCCAATATGATATTCTTTTTCTGAAGCAGTTGCCTGATATACTGTTTACTGCTCTCGGACATATTGTAATCCATTTTTTCGTCAATACCACCCCCTATAATCTGCTGCGGGTAGGCTTCGACATACCGTAATCCGCTGCTATCTATCTTATCGAGCGCTTCGGTAAACGTAAACCGATTGAAGGTATACGCCTGAGCGCCCAATTTCCAGCCAAGAGCTTCTTCGGGATATTGTTTTGTCTCCGCTATTCTATCACTTTTAAATAGACTACATCCCGTCATCATGATGGTTGCCAGAACCAATACTGCTTTAATACTTTTCATATGTAAATAATTATTCGTGCATTTAATTGTTTTCTCGATGGAATTCATGAATGCTTCGCATTTATTTCATGATCCGCCAGTTGATGGATCGGTTTGATTTTCTGCTGTCATTAACCTAGACTCCATACCACGGCACACAAGCTCCATCTAAGTCTTTGCGGTTTTGAAGTAGCCTTTTTTTTAATTATCAAGGCATACCTCTCAGGGTATTATAATCGGATACTATTTCAGTCTACTAAACTAGGAAGTCCTGCCACTGTATAGTTTTGATATATTATCATCTATGTTTAAGATATTATCATAATTAGCTATCGCATCCCCCTTCATAAGACAACTCTAGCGATCAGCTGTATTTTTTCTTTCAGCGCCTATTTCCTGCTTTTGGCCAAAAACAAGTAAAAATTGCGCCCCTATAGGGGCGCAGAAACTCAAAAAACGAGTGCAGAACTTTGGATTATACCATATGTGTAATTCAAAGATGAAAAGAGAACCTACATATCTAGAAAGCGAAATCCTGTATCAGGTGATGGAACTCCTCTATCGGGAGATCGACGAACTGATCCACGAGCTGGCACCCGAGGGCTGGAACAACAGCCCCTACCACTTCCCCTTTGAGCTGATCGAAGGTGAGCGCGAGGCGCTGTACAAAACCTATGATACGGTAGCCTGCGCCTACGAGCGTAGGTTCGGCCCGATCATGCGGCAGTACATCAGCAAGAGCCGCTACGAAATAGACTATATGACACGGACAGGTAGCAATCACAACTATGCGGCCGAGCTGGTCTATCTGATCGAACATGGCGTGATTCAGCTGAGCGGTAGCGGACTTTTCTTTAAGCGCAATGAAGCGACACTGGAGTATATCATCGAGCCCTTTGATGTGGAGGAGCAAAGCTATGTACTCGGTATGGATCTCGATCTGGCTAATGCAGTAGATCCCTGTATGCTAAGGATCACAGCTGCACGAAGTGATGTATTGCTCTATATCGATCTCAGTGCGATATATGCTCGGATACTCCAAGCTTTCGGTGCATTAGGGTACGACTGGCGTTACCGCGATGTAGAATTGGAAGACCTGTGGATCCAAAGCGAGCTGGTCGTTCGATTTAGCAATCTCAAGAGCCGCCATAGTCATGACAGCTACCTCGATATATTATCGGAGGTACTAGCCGAAAGGCAAAATGAGCTGCCTCCGGATGAGGTAATCGGATACTTAAGTGTATACGAAAAGCTTCCAGTAGGCTACCCACCGACATTAGAGGATCTACAGCGGATTTCGTTAGGTCTGGATAACCCTCCATAATACTATAAGTACATAACTCTGAATCGAACACATGCTGAGGCAATACATAAACACAACGAATCTCGGTGGCTAGGCCACCGGGTGCAGGGCGTGTCGGCCAAAAGACCTTTTTGACTATCCATCCGATACATGTTGAGGCATCGAACGAAAAGATCAACATATCCGGATAGCAAATAGCCTTTTATCTTTCCGAGGGCTATAAAAGGAAAGAGATTATAAACATTTAAATTATAGCGTCATGCTAAACAACATTAAGAAATTTGCAATGGCTTTGGGAGCCTTAGCTATTGCATCGGGCACTTACATTTCTGTTCGTGCACATCAAGTATCGGAAGAAAAATCTACTGAAAAAGTAGTACTTGCCGATCAGGATTGGCATTTCAATGGAGCTTTAAATCCATTAAACAACAATCCACAAGATTCTTCACAGTATTCAAAATTTGCAACTGAGTCTTGTGATGACATTACACAAACAGTGTGTATGCTTACAGCTCCAGCCGATCCAAGTAATTCAAGTATCCCTGACTTAAATTATGTGGTACCAGGCACGGGAGGTAAAACTGTTAAAATTTTAATTTCAGAAGCTTTAACTTCTGAAAATACAAATCAAGCAGTAAAAGCTTTTCGAAGTGAATAGTAAAAAATGCGGGCTAGGCCCGCATTTTCTTTTATCTTGGATTTTGAGGAATAGCCGTAAATTCAATAATCTCCCTAGGAATAAGGTAGGTATACCGTTTATCATCAATATTCAATACATGTTTAATCGTATCACTTCCGACCACTTCCAGTCTTTCTAAGACCTTTGCATGTTGTGGTTCCTGATTCAATCTTCTTAGATCAGACCACCGCACTCCTCTTAACAACATCTCTTTACGTCGTTCTAAAAGGACGTAATCTAAAAGGTCTTCTTTGTTATCAAAAATAGGCAACACAAAACCAGGTTTGTACCTCTTCACCAACAGCTTGCTCAACACCTCTCTAGATTCCGTTATTTTACCGAGTCTGGCATAACATTCAGCTAGTGTCAAATATAACTCAGGGACGGTCAACCCAACAAAGGTATTTTGCACATTAAATCCCGTATAGCTTCCTTTGAAAGAATAGCTATCATCTGCTCGCTTATTGAAGAATAACTTCTTTCTATAGTCGTTAATTTGATAACTACTGTATAATTCTTTATCTATAGTTGCCCGAGATGGGTTCAACGAATTCAACCCGACACTAACCGCATGAAATACGGTTTCTTCGTTCAGCATCTTAAATGGCAGGGTAGCGTTGGAGTCACAAGAGCCGTAATTTATCAATTCATCATAATCTTTCAATGCTAGCTCGGCCTGTTCTGCTGCCTCTTGATACCTACCCATAATAAGATAGGTACGGGATAGCGCGGCATAAGCTGCTGGTCTGGAAGGGCGCATTCTGTTATCGATATCAGGGGGCAGTAAAGCTATCGCATCTTTAAAATCTCGTATAATAAGCTCATAAGTTTCCTTTACCGTACTTCTATTTGCTTTTTCAGCCACATCGCTGCTATTTTTTAATGGAATCCCCGGTTCATCGTTCATACCACTTAAACTATAAGGTGGAGCAAATGCCTGCGCAAGTAAAAGATAAGAGTAACACTTAATAAATAAGGCCGCCCCTTTAACCATATTATATTTGACTGGATTTTTCTCATCAATACGATCGACGTAATCCAATACGGTATTCCCAATAAAAACAGGAATATAGGGCCTTTTCCACTGGGTATTCGTTGTAGACATAGTGTATCCCGGAAATTTGTTCCAGAAGTACAAATCCTTATCCACAGTTTGTAAGCTATTGGCAACATTGGGCAGCAGGTAATAATCGTCGGTACCGACCTCTAGTAAACCCGGGCCCATCCCTGTATTAACGCTACCGTTATTGTCCATCAAAGCCTGCAGATCGTCGTAGGTTTTTGGCAACATCAATGACATCGTGCTCTTTTCATCCAAAAACTTTTCACAACCATAGAAGACTGAAGAAAGTAATAGAAGAGCGATACTCCCTATTCTATATAATGCATATTTTGTCATAGCTAATTGAAGTTAATTTTTAAACCTAGATTATAAACTCTTTGAGGTGGCATACCTAAATAGTCTGAATCTCGTCCCTCCTTATTCGCTGTCCAAAGTAAGCCCAAATTATTTACAGAGGTACTGAGCGAAATATTTTTCCAGTTATAGGATAGGCGCAGATCCTGTATACGGATCAAATCCCCTTTTCTGGTATTTGCATCGGAGTACAAATAAAACTGGTCTCTTTCTGATGAAGCTGGGTATTGGAGCGATGGAACCGATGTCCGTTGTTCATCACCTGGCTTTTGCCAACGGTCATAATAATCAGAGTGACCAGAACGACCATAATACAATGAATTGTAGGCGATAGAAGAAGCCTGGTAATAATACCCCATTTTGTAGGAAATAGAAAAATACAAGGACCAGTTTTTCCAGTTAAGCGTACTTCTGAAAAAACCATACGAAGTGGGCAATCCAGATCCATGAAAATTTATATTCCCGATGGAATCCTTCAAAATGGACTTATAATCTTTTGATTGTTGCTTATTCAACAAACCAATTGGATCACCATTAGCCCCATCGAGCCCCTCAAAAGCATAAGAGAACATTGGATAAAGTGGTTTCCCGACTATAGGGTCAAAATTAGTCCCTTTATTGGTCGTGTACCAACTGGCGTCATGGACTACACCATCATACTTCGTGACTTTATTCGTTGCATAGGAATAACCAAAGCCAGACTGGACGTTTACGTTCCCAACTCTGAACCGTGTATTCAGCTCCATATCCAGTCCTCTACCTTTGACTTCACCTATATTACGGCTTACCGTTGAAAATCCGGAAGTAGGGTCTATCCGTTCGTCAGAGATCAAGTCGGTAGAAATTTTATTATACCATTCTATAGATCCGGAGAGGCGACTTTTCCAGAAGCCAAAATCCAAGCCGTAATTCATCATCTGTACATCCTCCCATCTTAAATTTGGATTGGCAGGCTGTGTTACCATGGCATATGGATAATTGGTATACATGGCATTACCTAAATACTGCATAATAGGGTCAGCGATATTTCCACTTCCCGCATTGCCACTATGACCGAGTGTATAGCGAAGTTTTAAATTATCTATCCACGAGCTATGTATTAAAAATGATTCTTTGGATAATACCCAAGCTATTCCTGTTGACCATAGCGGCTTCCATCTTGCATTGGTCTTTACTCCAAATAGATTCGAACCATCTCGTCGCATAGAGGCATTCAGTATATACTTATGCTTATAATGATAAGATCCATTGAAAAACAAGGACACAAAGCGCGTCACACCGCCTTCATCACCTAAATAGTCCGGTATATAGGCTTGCCCACCTAAGTTCCCAGATAATGGGTACGGTTTAAGGTAATCCACCTGTGTACTCAACAAGAGATCTTGGTTATAGCCATACAAGCGATAAGCGTTTGAAAAATTAGACCGATGGCTTAGCTCTGCACCTAACAAGGTGGAAATACCATGAGAACCATAGCTTCGATCAAAATTTAACTGTCCCCTCAAATTATGCGCCCATACATCCGTATAACTCCGATCTAAAATAGCTCCTAACGGTACGGGGTACGTAAGTTTTCCATTTTTATCCACCTGTGTAAAACTGTTTATTAAATCCCGTACCATATAACTCTCTTGGGTACGCATATTTTGCAGAATCCCGTCTGTATTATCAAATCGGTAAACCAACTGCGTAGACAATCCTAGCAATGGTTCGTAACGTAACCTTACGGTACTATTCAATTGATTTCTACTGGATTTATTCTTGGTGGCCCGCAGCTCATCATAGGGTCTATACTTCCAATCTAAAAACTGACCGTTTCCTACTGTATCCAGAAAGGCAGGATTGTAACGATAAGGCACTGCTTGAACCACCCCATCTTTAACCAGATCCGTATAAGGATATACATTCTGAAGTGTAGTACTTCCACCGGTATTGGCATTGGCATAGGTGTAGCCAATATCTACCCCTATACTAAAATTATTTAAAGGCCGGAATGTACTGTTGTGCAACAGCGAAATCCTACTTGAACTATTGGTAATAACCGGAGCCTTGGAATGGTCGAAACCTATCCCTGTACTGTGGCTACGCTTTACCCCTGGGCTCTCCATCCGCACATGGTATTGCTGATCCTGTGCCTTTCTGTAAAAATAGTCCCGAACGTCATCTCTGTAATCGTTTTTCCCTAAGTCGCTTAAAGCGCTATCCAACTCTTCTTGTGTAATTAATGATTTTGAATGCTGGACAAGTAAATCGACTACAGGTGATAATATGGTACGTCTATTACCTAAATCTTTAATTACATCATCATAAAACCCTTTTTCGTAAAGCATCTTTTCGACTCCGATAAAATCCTGAGGTGATATAGTCGGTTCATAAAAGAAATTCAGTTTATCCTTCACCCTAAAATTGCTCGTGGCTGAAATCTTTGCTTTCCCGGCTAAAGCCGCTGCTTTTTTCGTGGTTACGACTATAACCCCATTCCCCGCTCTCGAGCCCCATATCGAAGCTGCTGTAGCATCTTTCAAAAGCGTAACCGACTCCACATCTTCTGGGTTAATATCCGACATCGAACCCGCGAACGGAAAATTATCAACAACAATCAATGGTCCCATTAGTCCTTCTGTTAAGGTATTAATACCTCGGATATTGATCTTGGCGCCGCCCGTACGGTTATCAAACTGTAATCCCGGAGCTACAGCATCTAGACGATCCAGCAGATTAATTGATGGGCGAGCGTCCAATTGCTCTCGGGAAATAACCGAAAACGAACCTGCGGAGCGCTCTTTATTGATAGATTGATAACCATTATTAATCTGCACCTCCTCAATCTCCAAAAGACTACTAGTCATCTGTAGGTGCATCCCTTTAGAAAGGTCTGAACTATTATAAGTCATCTTTAAATCCTCGTATCCCATTTTATGGACGCTAACATACCCCGAAGAACCTGTTACAACTATTTCAAAGCGACCTAAAGAATCAGTCTTTGTACTATTATCAAGTACATTCACGGTTGCGTGATCGACACCCCTCCCCATTTTGTCCTTAACCATACCCGACAATTTCATTTGTGCTGTAGCCATCGTGGATAGACATAACAACAATACTATTGTAATTAATCTTTCCATCCTCTACTTCCAAATTCCTTTACTACGATCAACCAATATGCTGAGCTGATCTCGCGTTACAAAATCAAAAGTACTAATGGCTCTAACCCGACCGGTATGATCTATCCATATGTAATGAGGGATAGCCTGATGAGGAAAAAGCTGTTTTAAATAGGCATCAAAGACAATGGACTGACCGTGGTCTCCGCCAAAGTGACTGGTATCCGAAAGCACCTTACTAATCCGCTCCAGATTGTCATTTTTCAGATCGCTATCGACCAAAATAAACTGAATCTCACTATTAAGTTCTTTTTGATAGCTGTCATTGTACTTAAATCTTTGGATACAGGTACCACACCATGTCGCCCAGAAATCAAGAATGAATGGTTTGCCACGAAGATGTTCGAGCGTCATTCTTATAGTGTCGCCATTCTTATAAACTATATGTTCCTTTGTCCAGAATTCTGGCGGAACCTTATCACCCACTCTGACGGGTATGGCATTATTTAAGCCTTTGGCCTCCTGCCCGAAGGCAGGAAGAACCAAAAGGCCACTAAACAACACACAGAAAATTATTAATAAAGCCGTAAGCTTAAATCCTTTGGCTAATACGGCCTTTGGATGTGTAGCCGTTAAGAATTGGGACTGAGAGGACGTAAAAAAATCAAAACTGTTTGATCCCGGTCTATCGGGAGAGTTTTTTGATTTTAGGACTCTCAATCCAAATTTAGGCGAGCATTCAACGCCTTGATTTCTTTGCATACTTTCTTTATCAAGAAAGAAAGTTTGAGCCCCTCGCGGCTTGAGCGAGAAAGTCATACCTCTCCCACCCCTAAAAAAATGTTTCATTTTTCGGTCTATTAAACAACTATCCATGGCCTTCCAATGACCATCAATAATTATTGATTCACAAAAAAATCTTGAATGCCACCGATTGTGAATATAATTGGTTATTGTGCGCTAGCGATGTGGCATGCAGAAAGAAAAATACAAGTACCGACCTATATATATTGTAAAAAACAATATATATTACAAAGAAATTTGCACCAACTGAAAGTTATTCCTATCTTTAATGTGTTTGAAAAAAGTTAGATAGCAGTCTGCTGTACAATATTTATATTGAATAGTAGGCCGGTATCAGAAAAGAGAATCGTATTATCCAATAATAACCTACGTCCGTTTTGTATGTTATTAAACCACGCCTTGCGTATCCAATAATCTGGATTGTACGAGCGTGCTATGAAGGACAATGCTTAAAAGTTTACATTGTAAACTTCCACCCTTTTCTGTATCCTTTGCTACCTTGTTCTATTCAGGCGGAGCGATAATAATTTTTTGAAATAGTAAATGGGAAAACCGAGGACAACGATCCTGGATCGTGTCTTGGTGGTTCTTTTTGGTGGTTTTTAATCGTTTCATCATAATTTAAAAAAGTTTATAAAACGATGAAACTCGACAAAGCATGAATGAATTCGAATTGGTATAAAAACCAATAGGACGAACTTCTCAGCTTAATGGTTGAGGGAAACCGGCAAAGGAACCCTTGCAGTATAATCTTCACGAGATTTTTCTGCGTTGACCTCCAAAAAACTGCACGAAGCCCGCCCTATTGGCTATAACTTATCTGCAAAGATAGAAATAATCCAATAGATAATGGCGAACTCGCAGTCTTCTCGTTGGTCAAATTTTGCCGGTTTTCTCATACGAGAGACATCGTTAAGGTAGAGAGTTTTGCTCTCCCCCTATTTGTCGCTTTAACTTATATCAAAGGTAATAAATATATAATCGAATTCAAAAAATAAACTCGATTTTAATTATGGATTATTATAAAATTGTGCTTTCTAACCTAGAGAAACTACGGATAGGTAACGGTTTAGAGTATAGTGAAATAGATAAATTCGCAAACTTAAAAGATGGGAAGTATGAAGAGGTAATAGACGGAAAAGCCATTCTTGACACAAAGGAATTGATTGCTGTCAGTAAACTGTATTTCCCTAATCCATCAAAGGTTTTCAACCCCAAGATGAGGTCACCCTCATTTAACGATCTACCCGATTATATTCAAATAATCGCAAAAGAACGGAAAGGTAAGACAACGAGAACACAGGAAAAAAGAGATATAATTCAATACAGCATCCTAATCTTAAACAAGCACGTCAAAGTAGGAAAAGACTTCACGAACTCCATCATCAAAGGCTACTTGAATAACGAGCTGAAAACTGTATTTAAAGGTAAATCTATCGAATGGAGCAAAAGCGTCCTCTCCCCTTTTATTGAAGATACTGGAGAAACCAGGAAAGCCAAAACCAAGGAAGAAAAAGTTTATAAGTTAATAAAGACAATACCAAAAGATATGGTAGCCAAAGCAACCGCGACTATAGGCACGGCTTGGCTTGATGAATTCGAAGAGAAGTCAAAGGAAAAATAAACACCAATTATATAACTAAAATCCAATTAAATCATGTTTTCGATCGGAATATTATTTATGTACGTCGTCTGGGGAGGATTTATAGCGATTGTTCTTTACGGACTATACAGAGTCCTGTCCGCTCTATTAGAAAAATATCTAATCGCCAAACGCGAACACACAGCGGCACTAATCCAACAGAGCGAAGCTCTGAAAGAAATAGCCTCTGCAATCAGAGAATCGAATGACAGGAACGGGACACCTTCGGAGATTATCTAAAGACAAACCATAACCTCCTCTTAAGGGAATGTTTTATCCTTATCGTAGAATTAATAATTTTCATGCATACAAGTTGAGAAAGTAACATAATGAAGGAATTACTTAGCACAATTTTTACAACCTCCAAAGAAAGGATTGCAAATCCAATAATTGGGACTTTCATCATTTCTTGGACAGCATTCAACTGGAAACCAATAGCTTTTATTCTTTTTTCTAATAAAAAAATTGAGGACAAAATAGTTTACATCGATTCAAATTTTGCCAACATAGGTAATCTCTTGATTTTCCCTTTAATTACCGTAGTGATATATCTGTTAATTATACCGTATATAAACTTACTATTTGAATACCTCCTAGAGTTTCCTAGAGTCAAGAGAAACATGATTTCAATTTCTAAACAAAAACAATTAATCAATAACGAAAAGCAGTTAGCTATTGAGGAAATTAAACTTGAAGAAGCTAAGATCGAATTTAGAGAAAGAAAAAATCACAATGCGCTAGTTGAAAGTTTGCAAAAGCAAATAATAGAAAAAGATAATCAAATTATAGAAGAGATAGAAAAGAGTGAAAATTTATTAGCTGATGCGCGTAAGCAAGTTCAAAGGACCAATAAACAAATAGAAGAATTATCAAACTCTACAACCCAACAAATTAATTCTTATGTAGAGGAAAACCGTATTCTGAAGGAAAACATTGTAGAAAAAGACAAGTATTTAAGCGACTTAAAACAAAAACAACGCATACGGGAATTAGAAATGGAAAATAGACATAATGCCGTTCAACAAGAAAACATTCACTTATCTACCGAGTTCAATGACCTTAAAAGAGAATTATCTCAATCGTATAATAATATTTATGCAATAGAGAATAGTCGGAAAAATAACAGATAAAAACATTGGGTAATATTTAATTAGCCTATTATTTATTATGACGAATACATGTCGCAGATAGCTTTGAGAATTTTCTAAAAGGATTAGTTTCAGATGAAAATTACGCGGTGGAATAATAAAACCTGAAATACGGTAATCCGTAAATAAATATTACACCAATTGAATATGTTTGAGCTCAAACTAGTTATTAAAAAATGTGGTCAATTGGATTATTAATGATGTATATCATTTGAAGAGGGTTTATTGCAATATTTCTGTATGAATATAGATCGTGAAAAAAGAATGGAGCCCGGGATGATTTAGTTGGAATATTTTTTTCAGGAATAAGACTAAGAAATTAGAATAATAGGGTTAATAAACAAATACTAAAGAACGCAAATCCTAAACTTATATTTTTAAAGACGAAAGCTATTACTAATAATTAAACTATCAAACATTCTTTCTTGAGAATAACTTTCCTGAAAGATGATAGGAAGGAAAAAAAAGAAAATAAATGCAAAATTTAATACACGGTGCAAAATGGTGGAAATTTGATTTTCATAACCACACACCAGCCTCAAACGACTTTGGAAAAGGTGACGCTGCTCATAAGGCAATCACTCCCGAAAACTGGTTACTTATGTATATGAGGGCAGAAATAGACTGCGTTGCAATTACTGACCACAATTCAGGTGAGTGGATTGACAAATTGAAAACAGCATTAGATGCTATGGAAGCTGCTGAAACAAAACCAACAGGTTACAGAAAATTATATTTATTTCCTGGAGTTGAAATTACGGCCTCTGGCAACACTCATATACTTGCCTTATTTGATATTTCAGCTGAGACAAAAAAAATACAAGCTCTTCTAGGTTCCGTTGGTTTCCCTTCTGATCAATTTGGAACTTCTGATGCAGTTACAGAAAAATCTGTTGAGGTAGTAATAAATGAAATTCACAAAGCAGGTGGAATTGCAATTCCTGCCCATATAGACAAAGTATGTGGCTTGTTTGTAAATCAATCAGGCTATACTTTAAAACAAACTTTGGCGGTTGAAGGACTACTAGCAATTGAGTTAATAGACAAGACTTTCGCAAAGCCAGATGTTTACTCACAATCAAAACTTCAATTAGCAGAAGTAGTTGGAACAGATAGTCATACTTCGGAACATGTTGGGACTAATTACACCTGGATTAAAATGGGTGAGCCGTCTTTAGACGCGCTAAAGCTTGCGTTACATGACAGAGATGACGGAATCATTAGAATGGATGAAATTACGATTGACCCAAACTCAATTTCCAATAGATATTTTATAAAATCACTTACAGTGAAGGGAGGATTTAAAGCGGGAAATGGAGCGCCACTAAAAACAGATTTTAGTCCTTGGCTTAATTCTGTAATTGGTGGTAGAGGTTCAGGGAAATCAACCATCATCAATTATCTAAGAATTGCTTTCGCACGAATAGACGAAATGCCACACGAAGTTCAATCCGAATTTAACAAGTTTAATCAAGTTGGTAAAAAGAATGGCACAGGAATGCTGCGTAACGACACAATCATTGAAGTTGAAATTTTTAAAGACGGTCAATTATATTTGATCAAATGGAATTGTTTTACACATACGCTACAAGAATTTGACAGTTCAACGAAAAGTTGGAATGCACCAATAACAGTTTCAAATATCAAAGAGCTCTTTCCTATTCAAGTTTTTAATCAAAAAGAACTATATGCTTTAACAGGAAACCCATCAAAACTTATTGAATTAATTGATTCTCAATTTGACAAACCTGCTTGGGACGAAGCAAAAGAACTACTAGTAAATAAATGGCTTTCTAATCGTGCTCAAAGAAGACAACTAAAAAATGCAATTTCAGAGGAAACAAATATCAGAGCTCAACTAAATGCAGTAAATAGTAAAATCATGTTGTTTGAAAGTTCAAAATATAAAGAAACATTAAACAACTTCAATAAACTTACCGCGACAAATAAATTTTTCACGAATATTAACTTAACTGTTTCAGGATTTGAGACGCAACTTCAGCAATTGCTACAGACTGTTCCGAGAATTGAAATTCCTGAAAATATCTCTGATACTGTTACAAATGATTCATCGAATTTCATAGAAGAACTTAATTCTGCACTTGAGGGAGCAAAAGCAAAACTTATAGAGGCTATTTCTATAATGGAACCCTACAATGAAAATCTTCAAGAACATTTAAATGCTCTCTCTTGGTTTCAACTATTTGAAGCTGCAAAACAAACTTATGCGGATATTGCTTTCAGTATTCAAGAGTTAGGAACTGAAAATTACGAAACATTAATTCAACGTAGAACGACACTAACTGAAAAACTTAGTTCAATAGAATCCCAAAAAGCAGAACTTACTGTTCTTAATTCAACACTTGGCGAACTTTACAGATCCATTATTAACCATGAAAAGGAATTAAGAGTAAAACGAAATGAAATCATTTCACGGTGGAAAGCATTTGAAGATGTGAATAATCCATTTCTGATAATAGAGCTACAACCAATGGCGAATGTTGAAAATGCAAATTCAACATTTAGAGAATTACTTAGGAAATCGGGAGGTGAATTTTCAAATGATATTTATACTATTAATGAGGAAAATGGGCAAACCTCAGGTATGATTGCAAGAATTATAAATGCTGATGAAGCAACAAGATGGCAAACAAGAAAAACTGAAATTGAAGAGTTTATTTCTTCGACAGAAGCTGACAAGAAAAATCTGGATATGCGCCTAGCAAAACACCTGGATGCTTTGAAACAGAATACACCAGAGGACATTGACCGCATTCTTCTTTGGGTTCCCGAAGATAAACTCATTTTAAAATTCAAGAAGCAAGGAAAAGAAGAGGATATTCAATCAGGTTCAGCAGGTGAGAGAACTGCGGGGATGTTGGGTTTACTTTTGGCATTAAATGACATCCCTCTAATTGTTGATCAACCTGAAGATGATTTAGACACCAAACTAATTTCAAATTTTGTTGTTGAGGGGTTCAAAAAACTAAAGAAAAAAAGACAATTAGTGATTGTTACCCACAATCCAAATATCGCTGTCAACGCAAATTCTGACAACGTTATTCATATGGACTTTGTTAATGGACAGGTCGTAACGGCTGGTAATGATGCATTACAAGATAAAGATATAAGAAATGCTGTTTGTGAAGTAATGGAAGGAGGCAGAGATGCGCTGAATAAAAGATACTATCGAATATCTAAAGCTCTGAGAAACTAAAAGTCAAGTAACATTTTTTCAAAAAGATTTTAAATCAATAATTAGCATGCACGTTACCAATTCAGATAAAATAAACACACTGTTACAAAACGACGAGTTTAAATCAATTCGTGACTCCGAGGAGTTCTACTTCCAAAAAGGACAGGATAAGCTGAAAGAATGGCTCAATCTTGACCTAAGTCCAACAATACTAAATGAACTTTCTTTGTTGGCAAAAGATTACAAGAATTTTAAAGTAGTGTGTGAAGAAAGAGCAGATCTCAAACCAATAGCACAATTGTTGTATTCAATAATAGCATATTGTGACTCAAAAGCGTTAGATAAAGACCTACTAAACGAATATCCGGATAAACGAGTAATAGCTAGAGCAAATGTCCGTATGAATGCCTGGGTTCTATACTTGATAAGCTATAAAAGTAACGGCACTGCATCAGATTCTGTTTTCAATGCTTGTATGTATTTGCTTGATCCACTAAATGAGATAAATATATTAAGTGAAAACCATCGAAATCAGATATCTAAGAACGTACTCCAAAAAGAGTATAACAAAGAAACTTTTGTAAAACAAATCATTCATTTCTTTGATGAATACGATTTTAAACTCAAAAATGAACTCAATAAGACTCATCTCATAGTACGAATATTATATACTTTCCAATCTGACTGGCTGGATGAAATTGTTGGGTTAATGGCAGCAGATAGTACTGGATGGCAAGAAGATTTCGTTAATGATTCTGAGTCATATCAGGGTTTGGTAGTATGGAATAGTAAAAAACCTACTGGCAGAGACAGCACACTAAAAGCCTTGCGGGATTTAATCCTCGACAATGGGAGCTTTCCACTGTATTATTCTTCTAAAGGAAGTGTTGTTTTTAAGGCTATAATAAAAGATTTCGCAGTCGACCAAAATACTCTGAAAAAGTGGGGTAATCTTAACAAGAAAACTATCTATGCCTACCAGCAAAAATTTGATAGATATAAAGATAATAATAAGTCTGCCAAAATTCTTTTTTTAGCGGAAAGTATCGAGCGGGTATCACCCATTCCTGTTTCGGAATTTGAGTTTTTCAAGGCATCTCCCCCAAGGCAAGACAACATAAGCCCTCTTAAAAGTGAACCTGAAAACATCTCTATTTTAGTCAACCCTTCCTCTCACAAAACAGATGACATGAAAGACGAAAACGAAAGATCTGCTCCTCTAAACCAAATACTCTTTGGCCCTCCAG
Organism: Sphingobacterium tabacisoli; assembly: GCF_017908035.1. Taxonomy (GTDB): domain Bacteria; phylum Bacteroidota; class Bacteroidia; order Sphingobacteriales; family Sphingobacteriaceae; genus Sphingobacterium; species Sphingobacterium tabacisoli. Next base: position 1,102,029 of record NZ_JAEQMU010000001.1, read on the forward strand.
GAACAGGTAAAACATACCACACCATCAACAAAGCATTAGAAATTTTGGAGTATGATTTTAACGGAAAGAGCAGAAAGGAAATCAAAGAAGAATTTGAAAAGAGAGTAAAGCGCGGGCAGATTGTATTTACAACGTTCCATCAAAGCTTAAGCTATGAAGATTTTATTGAAGGATTGAAACCAATTGCACCAAAAAAAGAAGGTTATCCAATAAGCTATAAGGTAGTAGACGGGACATTCAAGCAGATGTGTGTGAACACTTTACCTTTTAGTATTGGAGACGACATCAATGGTTACATTGTAGAATCAATTTCAAAAGAGAACGTAACATTTATCAAAAAGAAAAGTGGTTACTTGCTGCCTGTATCCTTAAGATTACTATATGCGCTCAAAAAGTACTTTGACGATAAACACCAGCCTTATACTTCATCTGTGAATCTTACAGATGAAGAGAAAGTTATGTATCCAGAACTTGAACCTTTTCTGATTAATGGTTACAAAACCATAATCCCCTTCGCACTAGAAGCACTTTCAATTGTGAAGGAAACCGACATACCGAAAGTGCTTATCATCGACGAAATAAATCGAGGAAACGTATCTCAAATATTTGGTGAGCTGATAACTTTGATTGAACAAGACAAGAGATTAGGCGGTTCGGAAGAGCTGACTGTTACATTACCATATAGTAAAGATTCTTTTGGTGTACCGAATAATCTTTACATAATCGGCACAATGAATACGGCTGATCGTAGTGTAGAAGCTTTAGATTCTGCTTTACGGAGACGCTTCGTCTTTGAGGAAATGACTCCCAAACCGGATAGAATAGCAGAAATAAGAAGTAAAAAGGGACTTGAGGCACAAATTGGTGGTATTGATCTGGGTATACTTTTGGCAACTATTAATAGTCGTATTGAAAAACTACTGGACAAAGATCATGCTATAGGACATAGCTATTTCTTGAACTGCGTAGACATAGAAGATCTAAAGAACACATTTTACAAGAACATCATTCCATTGCTACAAGAATATTTTTACGGAGATTACGCAAAGATAGGTCTTGTTTTGGGATCGGGCTTCGTTAAATTACGAGAAGATAAAGATGTAACATTTGCTGCTTTCGACCATGAAAACTTAGATATGTTTAATGAAAGAAAACTTTATGAGATAGTGGATTACAGAAGTAACAATAGGCAAAGCTTTCAAGTAAAGGGCAAATCTCAAGATCTCTCGTTTGAACTTGCAACAGGCCTTTTACTCGGCAAAGAAATCAGCGTTTCTAATGAAGAAGGATAAGAATAGGTATACTGTCTTTGAGCATGAGGCTTTGTATGTGCATCGCGGAGAACAAAAGCTCTCGGATGCACAACTAAAGGCTTTCCAACTTTTTTATAAGGAACGGGACTTCCCTTACTACTCTCTGGTGCACAATGGTATCCGATTTTGTGAGTATGTAGGGGTTATTAAAGTCGGCAACCTAACGATAGAGGTATTACCTAAAGCGGATAAAAGTAACGGTGAGGAACACTGGCGTAGCATACTTATCGATATGATGCGATCGACGGGCCTATTCCATCCGGATTCACCAAGTTATTCCAGTTTGAAAGTAAAGAATTCAACGATATTGGATATGTACCTAGAATTATTTGCCACCGAGGTGGAAAGATTGATGCACCAAGGTCTGATAAAAAAATATAGAAAAACACAATCAAATAGTACTGCACTGAAAGGCAAACTGCTAATAGGCAAACAGGTTACACTGAATGCTGTCCACCAGGAACACTTTTATATAGAGCACACTGTATATGACAAGGAACACCTGCTGCACCAGATCCTATCTAAGGCTTTGACAACTGTCGTAAAAATAGGGACTGCCTCACACTTAATATCGCGATATAAAAGGGTATTATTGGACTTTCCAGAGCAAAGAGATATCAAGGTAAATGAATCGCTATTTGATAAAATAAAGTATGACCGAAAATCGCAGTCTTATCAAACTGCTGTGGATATCGCTAAAATAATTCTGTTAAATTTTCACCCTGATCTAAGCCAAGGTAGCTCCCATGTTTTGGCACTCATGTTTGACATGAATGCGCTATGGGAGAAATTTGTGTTAAGAAGTCTACAGCGAAATGCTCCGGATGGACTGGAGGTATCTGGCCAAGTTTCAAAAGATTTCTGGACTCCAGAAACGGGGTATACGAAAAAGATACGACCGGATATCGTGATTCGGAAAAATAATGAAGCTGTCGCTGTATTGGATACTAAGTGGAAGAACATTGGTGATGCAAACCCATCCGATGATGACCTGAGACAGTTATACGCTTATAGTAGGTATCACAACAATGTTCCCTCCTATTTGGTTTACCCCGGAAATGAAAATAAATCGCTGAGCGGAATGTACAGTAGAGCCTTTGTAGGTGATGCTCAAACTCCCGGTGGTGTTATTAAACTAAAGGTGCACAGTGGGAAAAGGGATGGCATGGAATTACTCAACCAAAATATTTCAGCTATTCTCTTCTAAACAGAATAGCTGATAAAACTTTTCAAGGGCTTTTGTACGCACGGTCCAAACACCCTTCATCAAATTAAACTCAAAACTATTTTTTTATACCGAAAATTACTAATATATTTAGTTTTTAATTTCAAAAAAAACTAAATATATGAACAATACAAGAACTGCTCTTAAATCAACTATTGTTGATTTGGTGTCTCTAGTAAGTGGTCTGCTTACTATTGGAAGTGTATTAAAGAAGGCTACCAAAATACTTCCCAGAGGAAATTTTAATCCAAAATTGAATAAAACTCTTAAAATGATTTCATGGTGTTTGACGTTAATTGCCTTAATCGCTTCGATTGTAATAGCGCCATTTATTTTTTATTTAGGGATGCTTCTAGATGTGAATGCATATCTAACCTTATTAATAGCGGTATCAATCCCTACTGCGGTTATAGTACCGACAGTATTACAAGCTAAAGAAGATAAAATATTAACAGCATTTGTCCATCAGGACTTAACCAAATAAATAGCCAGATATCATTATGGATTTTCAAGATTCGCACCAACAGAATAGCACGAACGCTTTAGTGTCTTCTCAAAAATACCTATCTTGCAACGACCCGAACGAAGAAGAAGGAAGTAGCGAAAAAATGGAATTTAAGGAGAATATATCACTGGCTTATTTGACAGAAAGACGCAGCAAAGTAAACCCTGCTGACCCTGAAGATTATAGAGAATCTGCATTGACACACTATTTGCATAACAATAAAAATGGCGTGTCTGCTTATTTTAAAGATGATGCTGTAGCGTATACACAAGCTGTACTGCAGAACCGCTATCAGCCGATGGAGATTAGCGTGGAACTGGCGCAAAAGGCGTTGCAGACGAATCTATTTGAAAGCATTGATACACCGTTTGTTCCGATCAAGAATCCAAAATTTCAGTTTATCGATCTTTTTGCGGGCATAGGTGGTTTCCGTCTGGCATTTCAGAACCTAGGGGGCAAATGTGTCTTCACCAGCGAATGGGACAAGGAAGCAAAGCGGACTTATCTCACAAACTTTGGCGAACTGCCTTTTGGTGATATCACTAAGGAGAAAACCAAATCTTTCATCCCGAACGGATTTGATGTGCTATGTGCAGGCTTTCCGTGTCAGGCATTCTCTATTGCAGGTAAACGGGGTGGATTTGAAGATACGAGAGGTACACTGTTTTTTGACGTTGCGGAGATCATCCGCAGGAAACAACCGAAAGCATTTTTTCTTGAAAATGTAAAGGGACTGCGCAGTCACGATAAAGGAAAGACGCTGGAAACGATACTCAATGTACTACGTAATGACTTGGGCTACTATGTACCAGATCCACAGATCTTGAATGCAAGAGATTTTGGAGTACCACAGAACAGAGAACGCATTTTTATTGTGGGCTTTCACAAAGAAACGGGAATTGAATCTTTCCAATACCCTAAGCCTTTAGACAGAAAGATCTCTTTTGCTGATGTAAAGGAGCGTGATGTGGTACCTACTCGATATTATCTGTCGACTCAATACTTAAAGACGCTTGAAGAACATAAAGCCCGCCATGCAGGGAAAGGTAATGGTTTTGGTTATGAGGTAATCCCGGATGATGCAATCGCAAATGCTGTGGTATGTGGCGGTATGGGACGCGAGCGTAACCTGGTGTATGATGATAGGATCACGGACTTCACTCCTACTACAAAAATTAAAGGTGAGGTAAACCGTGAAGGGATCCGTAAGATGACACCGCGTGAATGGGCAAGACTTCAAGGATTCCCGGATGAATTTATCATCCCGGTAGCTGACGCTTCGGCTTATAAACAGTTTGGAAACTCGGTTGCTGTACCTGCTATACAGGCTACAGCAAAACAGATATTGAAAACACTTAATCTGATCTAAGTTATGGCGGAAGAGAAGAAATTGACGGGGAATAAAGGGGAATGGAGTGAGGTATATACGTTATTGAAGTTATTAGGTGATAATAAGGTTTATGCTGGTGATAGTAATTTAAAGAAGATCACTGAAATCGTTTACCCTATTTTATCGATATTGCGAAACGAGAATGGTAAGGATATCACATATAACATCGTAGACAAAAAGATAGATGTAATTCTCAATTCAAAAGTAACTTCGGTCTTAGCATCAGATTTCCTTAATAAATCAAATGAGCTTTTACTTGAAATCAAAAAGCAACCAAAGACCTTCAGTGTTCCGAGCGTTCAATCATTCTTAGATAAAATTCATTGTAGGTCATTAAAAGCTAAATCGACAGTCAAGTCAGATATAACAATTAAAATTCATGATTTCAGAACTGGTTTAACTCCCATTTTGGGTTTCAGTATTAAGTCAGATCTAGGAGAAGCTCCGACTTTGTTTAACAGTAACAAATCAACTAATTTTTCATATTCTATAAACAACATTACCCTTAGTCCCTCTGAAATAGACGCTATAAACTCCATGGTACTCCAGCGAGGAAGTAAAACTATACAAAATGTACGAGGCCGCTTACAAAGCCTGATAAATAAGGGTGCTATTATATCTTTTTCAGATGTAAAAAAAAATAAGTTTAAAAATAATCTAATGATGATTGACAGTAACCTGCCAAACATATTAGCATCTTCAATTTACAAATATTTCACTTCAAATCTCTCGAAATCGACTGAGCTTATACACTTCTTAGAACAGGATAATCCTTTAAATTTCGATCTTTCTCTAAGTCACCCCTTTTACTCATATAAATACAAACGATTTCTAAATGACGTTGCATTAGGGATGTTGCCTAGTAAAATTTGGACAGGAGAATTTGATGCAACAGGAGGCTATTTAATTGTAAGAGAAGATGGAGAAGTTATATGTTATCATATCTATAATAGGAATGAATTTGAAGATTACCTGTTTAAGAATACAAAATTCGAAACTCCAAGTGCTTCGAAACATGATTTCGGGTACATTTATGTAGAAAACAACCAGTTATATATAGATTTAAATCTACAGATTAGATTCTTGTAGAAGAGTTCATAGTCCTATGTCCCCCTCAGTAACAGCGCTAACCGCAAATATTGATGCAATAACACAAAACAGACTAGTTTTCTGCTGACTTGGCATGTGGCCGGGCTGTTCTCTGTGATGTAGCTTTTAACACACGAACAGAGGAGCTAACCCCTGAAGATATCTGTAAAATAACACCGTGTCACCGGGCAAGACTCTGGGGATGCCTAGATGAACAATTAAGCTTTCTAATTTGCAATATAGACATAATACCCGTCTGGGTAATTGTCCTCTTTGCGAATCCAAACAATGTTTAATTTAAGTTTGTTTTTAATAGCTCTAATGGTTCTTGTCCAATCACGTATACCTGCTATGCCTTGTAAAATACTTGGAGGAAACTTTTTATTCGGTGAATTTTCAAAAAGCACTTTCAATCTATTATATCCATTAATTTGATTATATACAAGTCTCATTACTTCTGGATCAAAGTCATCCTTAAAAAAGTTTCTTTTTGCTAAATTGCATTCATTACATAACGTCCATAAATTTGAGTCATCATTACCTCCCCCCCAATCAAGCGGGATTTTATGATCAACATGTAATTTTACATTATCTGACACCCCTTTACCACAGGATTGACATCGATGTCCATCTCTATGTCTTATTCTATATTTATCTTTAGAAGAAAGTCCATCTCTTACAGATTTACTTATCAACTCATTAATCAAAATGATATTATATCCATTTACATCATTTTCATAATCTATTATAGCATCTTGTTTTAATTGTCTAAGAACCCTAGCCCATTCGCTAATCTTACCAACGGCACGCAGTTCTTCGGTAGAATAAATTCTAAGTCCATTATTACTTATATAATGATATAAATCTTTTCTAGCACTCATTATTATAAATTTTTTAATAGACTTTCGATTGACAAATCAAATGCTTTAGCTAACTTTTCAATTATAACTAATGAAACATTTCTTTTGCCCCCCTCTATGCTCTGAATATAAGTTCTATCAACTTCCGCTATTAGTGCAAGTCCCTCTTGTGATATTCCTTTTTGCTGTCTTATCTCTTTTACTCTTAATCCAAATTTTTCCTTTATATCCATAATGCAAATTCAGAAAATGTAGACAATCAAACAACGGACAATAGTCAACAATTAAAACCAGTCGATCTAGTATATAACTAGATATTGGCGAAATTGCTGTCTAAGGAAGAAATTGAAAGTTTATTCTCTTTAATAACCACAGCATTTTATATTTCTTTTTTTATAATTTCGTAATTATAAAATGCCGTTGTAATAATGGAATCAACGAAACCTATTTTGTCTATAAAAAATTAAAAAAGCAATAACTTTGGATAATGAGCAGGTACGATGATGATGTTGACAGAATAGCAGTTCCTAGATTTGAGGAATCCGCGGGCTTCTATACCTCCAAGCAGCGCAGCTATAATATGTCTCGTATCAAAGGTAAGAACTCCAAGCCTGAGATGATCCTACGCAAGGCGCTATGGTCTAAAAATATCCGGTTCCGCCTGCACGACAAGTCTCTGCCCGGCCGACCTGATATCGTAATCAAAAAGTATAAACTGGCAATATTCGTGGATGGGGAGTTCTGGCATGGCTTCGACTGGAAGACCAACCGCGAGCGCATCAAATCCAACCGTCTATTCTGGATACCTAAGATCGAACGCAATATGCAGAAGGATGAACGGGTAAACCGTGCCCTACGGGATATGGACTATACGGTATTCCGATTCTGGTCACAGGATGTACTGAAGAAGCTCCCGATGGTGCTGAACCAGATCGAATTGTTCTTGGAAACGAGAAAGTTGTATCCGTAAGATTTTTATAAAACTAATATTTTTAGTATATTCGTTTTATAAATCTTAAAGTTATGAACGAATCTTTGATACAACGGGACTCGGATTGGCGGTATCAGTTATCAGAGCTGATTGACGAAAAGTTACTAGAACAAGTCAACAGCATGTCCCGACCGGAACTAATCGAATGGCTGGCATGGAATGACCGCAACGGCTTATTCTTGGATGAAGACGCTATCGCCGAAGGCTATCCCCCACTTACAGAACAAGAAGCTAGAATGTGTGTATACGGAGTTATCATGCGGGATGAACCAGAATGGGATAGTTATATGGGTGAAGTATACCTACGTGATCTGGATCTGGCTGTGGATGTAAGTAGGTGACAGCTCCTCCTTTATCTTTGAACATATATACTACAGGTCATCTGTACAATAATAGTCTATATTGTAAAAGCGTATAGAAATCTATATGAACCCAGCTAATATGTTTGTGCATGATTTTTTAGTATCTTAGGAAGAATAAGGATAAAAAGAATATGGATAGACGTAGGATTTTAATCTTCTTGGTCTTGATTTTTCTGCTACTAATAGTGGGCTATGTTATTCCATTTCAAGATCTGGTAATACCGGCATGGAATACGTTGATAATCCCAGCGGTGGTAGTAAGAACAATAATAACCCTTATTATCCTTCTTTTATTAGGGGCTTATGCTTACTTCTCGATAAAGAAGATTTCAAAAAAGTAGAGCAAAAGAATATGTGAATGTAACCTTTAGGTTGTTTATGACTTTCGGATATACTATCGGCATGGGAATTGTTACTATATCGGTATTCATAGGTAAATAATTGGTTGGTTAAAATCCCTGAAGCTCCTCGCTCCAGGGATTTTTTTGTTTTATCAGTTTAGAAAGTTACTTCTCTAACAATACTTCAAACCGCTCTGTTGTCGGAGGAAGACAAGACTGCGCATCACAAGCTTGGTATTGCACTGTCCCGCGGATGATCGGCTTGGTAACACCCGCTACCTTTTCCACTAGAACCCGCTGCTTAAAAACATTACCTAAACCCTTATAGACAGTGTATTCTTCATGATATATAGGGTCGGGTAATCGCACATTTCCGATCAACTTCATCCCTTTAGGCAATAAAAAGCCAATGTGGAATGCCGTCATCCCTTTTACTTCGTTGTCCGCATCTGCAGCATAGACATACCATCCTTCGTCTACATCGACTCGGATCAAGAGCTCTACCGTATCGCCCACAGTGACTTGTTTGGGTTGTTGTATACTTATTTTTAAAGGTGCATATTCTTGCGCTGAAATGGTCGTCATCGTCAAAATAAGGCTCAAGGAACACCATGCGTTAAACCACTTAGCCATTGCCCTTCTCCTTTCCCAATAGTACATAGATATACCCTTGATGGACCAAATCCTCATATTTTGGCTTCTTATTATTGGCTTTGTTGATATGATGCTTATTTATCTGTGCGATATCATCGTCCGTGAGTTTGTATTTGGTCTGAAAAAGATGCAGCTCGCGTTCGGCTTTTTGGCGCTCATTTGTATCTTTTGTATGTCCCAGTAACGATCTGAGGTCGTAGATCGTCTGCAGATCCTCGCTGTTGATCTTTTTGGTCGCGGCAATCGCGTCTAGCTGCTGAGCTGCCGAGGCATAATCGCGCGCTCTGTTTTCTTTGACACGCTTGGACATAAGCCCCGGGTTTGATTTATAGATCTGCGTATCCCACTCCCAGGTCCACGAAAGATCATGGTCAAAGATGCCGGCCCGAGTCGCTACGCTAGTCCCTATAATCAGATCATTTATGCCGTCATTGTTCCAGTCGGCTACATTGACATGCATCCAAGACCCGGGGAATGACTTTTCGCCATTCTTGGCTTTAAACAAAGGTACTCCCGGCTCGAAACGGATACCTTCTTTGGTCTTTATGCCCTTAAAGAAGGTGACTGCTACACTTCCTCCTTCCAGATGCATGTCGCTGACCAGCAGGTCCAACTGCCCGTCATTGTCCCAGTCTACAATACAGGGGATCATCGCATCGCCGCCATAGGGTCTTCCTGCCTGATTATCTTTAACCTTGCCCGTACCATTAGAAACCGTGAGCGGCCTGCCCGAGGTATCTAACAGCAGCTGCCGACGGCCAAACTCGGGAACATGCTTCTTGCCTATGTTTTTACTGATCCTCAGGGTACTGCCCCCGGTAACCATATCGGCCAATCCGTCACCATCTAAATCGCCAAATGCAGCAGATGAATACTGCCAGTAAAACCAATTCTCGGGATCATCCCAAGATACCTTGTGGCTAGAGGGCCGTCTACCCAGCATATTATCACCAAATTGTGGTACATGCTGCCCATGCATAAAGCCCTCTTCGCTGCCTCTAAACCAATTGATAAGGCCGGGATCATATTGCCCCGTCAGGATGTCATCATAACCATCATTATCCAGATCGATTATTCTTGGCGTAAATCCCATACAGCACCAGGTAAAAATAGATAGTGGCGTACCATTCTGATAGGCCCTGCCCGGCATTAAATAGGTATACGTATCCGAGAAGGCGGGGCGCTCGGCGGTCCCTATATTTTTATAGACCCGCAGGTAGCTTCCTACTGCCACAGGGATTTCCTTTTCGCCCATACTATTAAACTCTCCAATTAGCAGATCTTTGCGCCCGTCCTTGTCGACATCGTAAAATGCGGGCGATGCCCATCCATTTCCTTCGCCCATGACAGGTTTATCTACTCCCATGATCAATTGCGGGGCAGTCAATCGTGGTGCGCCCGCAATATCCATAAATACCAACTCCGGAAAGACGGTGGCGTCTTGCGCATATGTAACTTGCCAAACCAAAGGCAATAGCAAAGCTATAGCACCCTTTAGGGCACTTCTTTTAAAATATATTTGCATAACTATTCTGTTCTTTTTATTGATTGATTTAATACCCCGTACTCTGCGGGTTAAGTTTTGGATTTAATAAGAGCTCCTTTTCGGGCAAGGGCCAATTTGCATGGTAGCTTTTCCAATTGGGTTTAACGCCTTTCAGATCATCCAGTCGGTTGAAACGCTTCAATGTTAAAAAGCGAAGTCCCATCTCCGCGAAAAACTCGCGTCTATTTTCTAAAAGAATCTCTTCCAGAAGACTATTTTGGTCTATAGGTTCTTCCAGTAATGAAATAGCTGCCTTCTGTCGGATCGCATTGATGTAAGGCAGGGCCTCGCCGATCTTCCCTTGCTGAGCCAGTACCTCGGCCAGAAGCAGGTACACCTCGTCCAGTCTAAAAACAATGGAGTACTCGGTATTATTGTCCACGCGGTTTTTATACTTGTATACACCATACCAGGCTTCTGAATTGATCGGCACCTCCACGATCCAGTTTTTGCGACGCTTATCGTTGGTCGAAAACACACTGATCAGATCTGGTGACACGGTATAATTGGCCGATAAAGCATTAGAAAAAATGTATTGTAGTGCTTCTTTGGTGATGTTGCCCGGTAGTTTGGGTTTGAGCTGCCAAAGGATGTGCTTTCCATCTTTTAGGAATGTTTTGGATAGGTCCTTTTCAAGCTGGTATAGTGGCGACTTTATAATGTCTTGGAACAATACCTCAGCCTCGGCATATTTATGCTGTAGTGCAAGTACTTTGGCCAGCATGATCTCTGCAACTTTGCGGTTTGGAAATATTCTTTCTGCACTTCTATAGTCGTCGCTTAATAATGCGCCGGCGGTTTCCAAATCAGCAGCCAGCTTGTCCAAAAGTTGATCGGAGCTTGTCTTTGCCATTTGCCTATTGATGGTGTAATCGGTCTGGGTTACGAAAGGAATGTCGCCATAGACCTGCTGCAGATAGAAATACAAAATAGACCTGAGCAATAGTGCCTCTCCTTTGATCCAGTTTTTGTCCTTATCGGCCAATGTAGTCGAAGCCTCTGTCCCTTCTATTATCGCATTGGCCGTATATACAAGCTGATAAGCACTCGTCCAATAGGAAAGTACCTTTGGATTGGCAGCTATCTGCTGATTGCCATAGATTTCGGGGAGCCCCGAATTACTGACCGATACATTAAACGTCATATCATCTGTATACACCCCCATAAGGCTTCCGGTCTGATCCCCAGCTAATGGAGACGATTCAAAAAGGCTCGCATACAGACCTGCTAACGCCGCTGTTGCTGTTTTGGTATTTTCAAAAACCTCCTTTTTGTAAATCTGATTAACGGGTTTTTCTACTTCGATCAGCCCTTCACATGACAGCAGGCTCAATAGGGTAAAAGTACCCATACACAGTAGTGCTGCTATATTTTTGATTTGCATGAGTTTCATTTTTTAAAAATTAATCTGTGTCCCAAAAGATAAAGTACGCAAGGGTGGCATCCAGCTCAGTGTAGTTTCGGGATCCATACCGAAAAAATTGGTCCAAGCCCACAGATTCTGTCCCTGAAAGAATACATTCAAATGTTTTATTGCCGTTTTTTTCAGCGGTACCTTATAGTTCAATGCTACATTTCTCAAACGGATGTATGAACCGTCGGAGACCGTGATATCGCTATATTGAAATAACTGGAAAGCAGCATTAGCACCCACCCTATAAGGCATATATAGGCCATTAGGATTGCTTTCTGACCATACATCCAACACTTCTACAGGTACATTGACAATGGCATTACCCGGATTGGGCAGGATATAGTTATAATTTCGACTATCCTGTTTTACAAACTGTAGGAGAAATGATAAATCCCAGTTACCATAGGTCAGGCTATTGTGCCAGCCACCGTGATATTGGGTAGTCAAATCGGCTATTACCTGATTGTCGTGTGGAGAAGAGATCAGACCATCGCCATTATAGTCGTTAAACTTGTAAGCGCGTGTGGCGGGGTCTACTCCTTCCAATTTATACAATTTCGATATACTGGTCGGATATCCGATGATGTAGCTATTACCATAGGTAGAGCCGGCCAAGCCCGGAAAGGAAACCAGCTTGTTACGCGGTGCACTGACGTTGATACCCGACTGCCACTGAAAATCCTTGCTATCCAAGATCTTAAAACTAGCTTCCAGTTCTATTCCTTTATTCTGTACTGTGGCATCGAGATTGGCCTGCACAGAACCGAATCCTGTTATCGCAGGAAGCTGATAGCCGACAAGCTGGCACGAAGAGCGGTTGCGGTACCAAGCGGCAGTCAGGTTGAGCCTATTTTCAAACATGGTCAGTTCTAAGGCCGTCTCTAGCTTTACGGTCTTTTCCCAGCTAAAATCGGGATTGTAAAGACGGACTGGTTTGATCCCGGTGACGCCATCGTACACGAGATCTGACGATATATTGTACGTATCGAGATACTGATAGTCGCCAAGGGCATCACTACCCGTAGTACCGAAGCTAGCCCGTAGCTTTCCCAAGTTGAGCCAAGAAAGCCCGGCAAGCATTTTTTCTTCAGAGAATAGCCAGGCTCCACCAACAGCTGCAAAATTTGCAAACTTGTTATTCGGGCCAAAGCGGCTACTACCATCCCGCCGTCCGGTGATATTCAGGATATAACGGTCGGACAATTGGTAGTTTACCCTACCAAAGGCTGCTACATAACGGTAATCTGTAGTGATCTGGTCGCCTATAGTCTTTGTCTTTGCTGCTGCAAGGTTCCTGATAAACGCGTTGCTTTCAAAGCCTGTCCCGGTTGTCGAAGCCGTTTTATTGGTTTCCTGCTGATAGGTACCGCCGACTAAAACGGTAAGCTCATGTGGTCCTTTTTTCAACACATAATCGATCTGGGGCTCAGCAATAACCGAAAAGCGGCTCTCCGTGTAACGCGAAGCACGCGAGTATGCGCTGGACTGCCCTGTCACAAAAGCCGGATTGTACATGGTATTGGGCTCCAACGCCCAATCTTCGAAAGCGAAATAATTCAGTCCTGTATTCAACTTCAGCTGCAAACCCGGCAATAACTCGTACTGGGCATTCAGGCTGTTCAAGGTCTGTTTATTGTCATTATTGTAGGTAGACTGATAGGGACCCAGTGGATTTGAAAACGTATTGTTTTCCCAGTTCAGACTGCCGTCTTCTTTATAGAGTTCGGGAGAGTTTGGTGCCAAGAGATGTGCTTGACGGGTCACGTCTGAACGCATCATATTATTACTTTGCATTGAAAATCGATTGGAGGCACTGACCAATAGCCGCCCATCTTTGGACCTATGATTGATTGCGTTACTTACATTAGTTGTCTTGTATTTATATCCATGTCCATACACGGTAGTCTGTTGGTCATGACTGGCGCTTAACAAGAATGTAGTCAACTCAGACCCTCCTTGCAGACTGAGCTGGTTCTGAAAGAACCCGGCCGTATTGCCGATCAGCTTGTCTACCCAGTCTGTAGATCTATTTTGGTCCCATGTGCCGTTAATATCATATGCCGCTGCCGGATATGTGGTGATGCCGCTATTGGCATAGGCCTGTCTACGCATATCAAGATACTGGTCTGTATTGAGTAGCTTTAAATTGGACTTGACCCGGCTCATGCCATAAGAGCTTCTAAAAGTCAGTCCCAAATGACCAGATCTTCCTTTCTTTGTCGTGATCAGTACTACACCATTGGCTCCTCGTGATCCATAGATGGAAGTGGCATCGGCGTCCTTTAATATCTCCACGCTTTCTATATCTCCGGGATTAAACGCGTTCAATGGGTTGATCCCGCCATTGAGGATGACGCCTATATTGTTAGTGCCTACCTGATTACCGATCGGTACACCGTCCACAACGTATAGGGGCTGATTGCCATCCACCCCACTATTTCCAATGGTACGCAGACTATTGCGACCGCGGATCTCGATACGATAGCCACTGCCGGGCACTCCATTGTTTTGAGCGATATTCACGCCTGCCACCCTTCCCTGTACAGCGGAGAATACATTATTTATAGGTTGCCCTTCGATGTCTTTGGCTGTTACGCGAGCGATACTTCCGGTCCGCTCTCGGTCCCGCACGGCATAGTACCCCGTGTTTACCAATACTTCTTCAACTTCGGAAGAAGCCACCTGTAGCATGATATTTCCAAGATCGGCACGAGCATCTATCTGACGCGTTACGTATCCGACATAGCTTACCTCCAGTTTGTATCCCATTGACACGTTTTTTAGCGTGAAGTAGCCATTTTGATCACTGATGGTGTGCAGCTGCGTATGCTTGCCTGTCGCCGTAGTAACGCGGATGGCAGCGCCTGACAACGGTTCTGCTTTTGGGTTGACTATACGGCCCGTCACCTCTATTGCATCTAACGCGCCAGCGTTGAATTCCTTGTTTTCAGGTGCGTCTTTTTTGATGTTTTGGCGATCTATGACAATAAATCTATCCTTATCATTAAGGGAATAGGTGAACCCGGTCAGCCTCTCCAACTCCGACAGGAGCTGTCGTACATCCACTCCCGTCCTTTGGATAGAGATGATACGGGATGTATTCACCTCGGGCTTTACAATAATCCCATAATCCGTCTGTCCGCGCAGATCGGCTAAAACTTTTTTTAACGGCGCATTAACCCTGTTTATAGAAACGGTCTGTGCACTTCCTTCTGATGCCAGCCCCAAACTCAACGCCGTACAGAGTAAAATTGCGGTAAAACTTAATCGCATAATAAGCCTTTTTCTAACTACTGAGGGTTTACGAAGCAGGCCATATTCATGAGTACAATACCCATAGAAATGTTTCATAATATTTGGTAAATCAAGACGACAGACAATAGCCAAAATATGCTTATGTTTGTACGTCAGCGTTTATCTCCAGATATACCGATAAAGTATTTTCTCCGTATATCGAAGACTTAAATAGATTAGTCAATTCTTTGTTTTTGGGCGAGATAGGCGCTACGTATGGTGTCGACCGGGGGCAACCGGTTGACACTTTTTTATTCACGCACGATCTCCAGTATATCAAGAAACTATCTGAATATGGTCAACCTCCTTTCTGGCCTCTGTGTTCCCTTTAGTGATTTTGTATCCTGTTTATTGATCCTATATTTTATACGGCTATCGGCACGCTGTATAGCGGCCAACAGATCTCCCAATGATCTGTCTCTCGGAAAAGTCACCAAACTCAATGACTGCTGAAACTCTCCCTCGAACACGAGCTCTACATCATACCAACGGCAGACCTGGGATAGAACTTCCTGCAACGACCCTTTCAACATGAAATAACCATCTTTCCAAGAGGTGTACTGCTCCGTATCTACGTCTTTTAGCTGTC
Source organism: Sphingobacterium tabacisoli (assembly GCF_017908035.1). GTDB lineage: Bacteria > Bacteroidota > Bacteroidia > Sphingobacteriales > Sphingobacteriaceae > Sphingobacterium > Sphingobacterium tabacisoli. The sequence goes on from NZ_JAEQMU010000001.1 coordinate 1,117,602, forward strand.
CCGAACTGCCATCTGTGGAAAACTGCTGCCCCGGAGATAAATCGACAATCTTACCTTTAGTCTTAGTGGGTTCAACCTGCACCGCACCTTCTAGCAAAGTAGTCTTTGTGGCTGTCTCGTCTTTATACGCCGCGATGTTAAACTGTGTGCCCAATACCTTCACCATTTGCTTCTCTGTTTTCACCATAAATGAGCGATGGATATTTCCCCTGCTCTCCGATGACTTTACGACAGCCTTAGTCACCGCAAAAAAGGCTTCCCCCTCCAACTCGACCAAGCGCTCTTTTCCAACAAAACGAGATGGATAATGGAGCTTAGATCCACCATTGAGCCATACCTGGGTGCCATCTGGCAGCTGCGTCTGGTAAGTCGTACCAAGGGGCGTCGTGAGCGTGAGCATCTGGATAGGCGATGAATCGCTATCTGATCCTAAATCTGCAATATGAGATGAGCTATCGCTGTACAGGATTTTATTTTGGTAAATGATTATCCCTTTCTTATCCGCATTCAGCCTCATGACCGAGCCATCGGCCAAGGTCAATGTAGCCCCATGCTGTGAAGGTAATATGGTATCGGCCGCAATGATCGCGGCGGAGTCACTAGGCGACAATAGTCGGGCACCAAGCCAGGTTCCTATGGCAATAGCCAGAACTGCCGCCGCATAAGGCAACCATCGTTTGATAATATATGTGTTTTTCTTTGGTAGTGGGATACGACGCATTAGCCGTTCCTTGATCCGTTTTTCCCGCGCGGCGCCTACATTCGTGTTCCAAAGATCATTATACAGCTCTAGTTCCTCTTGCAGTGAATTTCCTTCTTTGAGATCCGACAAATACTTTTCACGAGTCGGGTCAGCATCCAACCATTCTTTGAGGTGTTCTTTTTCGACTTCAGAGAGTTCGTCTCGAAGATACTTCTGAATCAATACAGCATAATACGATACTTTTTCCATATAAATAGGCTATCCTTATATCGTGTATATCCTATTTTTAGCAAAACCTTAGTAAAAAAAATACTTTTTTTTATTGGTGAAATTTCGGTCTGGTATGACCAATAAATGGGGATGAAGTTAAGGCTTAGGAAAAGAGGTTGAGCAAGGCCAGATAGATAAGCATATTTTTCTTTTTGAAAACGATACGCAGCGTTGACAAAGCTTTGGATTTTGCATAAAAAACATTACTGGTTGTTGTGTTTAAGGCCGTGCATATTTCTTCGGTCGTGTATCCCTCAAGATAAGACATGCGAAATATGACACCTTGCTGCCCTGGAAGACGCTCGATCTCCTGATATAATTGTTGTATAAGCTCTGCATGTACAATCTGGGTCAGGATATCGCTATCAGGATGTTTCAGGTTTTCATCGAAGCTATGCTGGATTTCGATATTATTTGCAGGCGACGACAAATGCTTTAGACAGGCATTCTTCGTGATTTTATAAAGATAGGCCAGCAAGTGACTTGGGTTTTCTATTCGATCTCTGACCTCCCATATCTTCAAAAAGCTATCTCCGACGATCTCTTCACTGACAGCCTCATTCTTAACTAAGCGATAAGCAAAAAATGTCAACGGTTTGATATGCTTGTGGACATAATACTCCAGTCCGCTTTGTTGTCCATCTTTGAAAGTTTGAAAATATTGGTTAGTACTTTCCATGCATCAAACCTACATAAATTCGCTTTTACACGCAATATAATTGCGCCATAATATAAAGGCGAATTTCATAGTTTGTCTCATTAGATTTTTTTTCAGAGGGAATATAGCTGCTTTTTCCGGAAATGTATTCAGATAATCCTCTGGTAGCAATAAATTCGGTTTATACTATCTGCTCTGTAAAGGAGTTCGCTATATTTAAAAGGATCAATGGGTAAACAGTGCTTTGCGAGATATGGATTATAGGGTATTCCGCTTCTGGTCACAGGATGTACTGAAGTAGCTCCCAACAGTACTCAACCAGATCGAGCTGTTCTTGGAAACGAGAAAGTTGTATCCGTAAGACAGCTCCTCCTTTATCTTTGAACATATATACTACAGGTCATCTGTACGATAATAGTCTATATTGTAAAGTCTATATGAATACATATGCCACGAGCTGGCAGCACCTGGGATAAGATAGAGCCGCTGCTACTCGAATGTTTGGCTAGTAAAGGTCTGCAGGTGACTGTGTATGACTTTTAAGAAAATATGATCCAAATGTAACCTTTTTGTTAACTGAGTGATTGTACATACATACTATCGGCATAGGAATTGTCGTTATATCAGTATTCATAATTTAGGTTAATAATTGGTTAGTTAAAAATCCCTGAAGTTCCCCGCTCCAGGGATTTTTTTTATCAGTTTAGAAAGTTACTTCTCTAACAATACTTCAAACCGCTCTGTAGTCGGAGGAAGACAAGACTACGCATCACAAGCTTGGTATTGCACTGTCCCGCGGATCATTGGCCGTTATTTCAGCTATAAAAGAATTAATACCGAACGAAAGCTAATTTCGTTAAACATGACTTCCACGATGTCAGATAGACAACAATGTCATCAGTTACTGCGGTACATGATAGCCCATCACAATGCAGTCATGCAGTGCTTTTTCAGTAATGATATCAATCGCCAAGTTGACATTATCCCCTACAGGATCGAGGGATAGAAAATAGCGGAGATCCCCTTTCTTCCAAAATAAGCGTTGCGGGTAGTCCAACACCTCCGAATTAAACTCATTCTTATATACTTTAGCAGTACCGGGAAATGCTTCCAAAATAGTGGTCTGCACTCTCTTGTTTAGCGTTTCGACCAAGACATCCTGCACCTGGATGCTATCAGGCTTTCCCAATGTCTTCACAAAGGTTTTAAAATACTCAGCTACATTTTTTTCGGGCGCTTTTAAGGAAACAAAAGCGATGCTGTTGTCGTATGAGATGACTTTCGCGCCATAAAGTGCATTTATTTCCAGCCCATCAAATCTAAGCTGATCTGCCTCTTTCTCATCAAAGCTATAGTTCCTTACGACCTCGCCATTGTCCACCAGATGGAATTGGCTGTCCCCCACCTCATAGTGTCCTTTTTGATCACTCGTCCGACTGGCAGCAGCCTCAATATCTTTTGTTTCTGGCCTACCGATGATCTCAGCCAGGTCTACGCCCGCATTTTTTCCGTCGGACGAACAGCCCACGAAAATTGCAATGATCACTGAAAACAACAACTTAATTCTAATATGCATAACGTTGTGCTAAATTCCTGAAATTATTAACCGCTATCTTATAACAAATCTAAATCTTGCAGTTTACGTCCAAAAATATCGTCGGCTGCAAGTTTTAAGAAATCATCTTGCAAATTTAATACGCGAAGTACATTAAAATATGCACCCATCGCAACACTCGGATCACCTTTTTCTACAAAAAAAAATGTCGATCGGGCAATATCCGCCCGTTCTGCTACTTCTACAGCAGTGAGTTTACGTCGTTTACGAGCTAATTTGATATTCTCTCCCATTTGCTCCATTAAAACCTGAAACTTAGGCAATACAACCTGCTTCTTCATTACAAATGTCTGATAATTCAAACAAAAACAAACAATATGTACGAAATATCAAACAAATAAGGATTGTCGTCATATCAGTACTCATAATTTAGGATAATAATTGGTTAGTTAAAACTCCCTGAAGCTCCCCGCTTCAGGGAGTTTTTTGTATGCTGTCCCTTCTTAACCAAGTGCCTGCAACTCTCCTATTGGAATAATGCAAGAGATTCTCTACTTTGCCTGCTACAAACCATATGTATATATAGGAAAGGATTTTAAATAGAATTAATTGGGACTATTCGTTTTATACTTTATAGAGAGCTTTATGACAAACGTACGGCTATTGCTTAGTTCTATGTTTTGACATCTTGACATCGGTACGCGGTTTCCTCCTTAGCGGTTCAATGATTACCTCTCCTATTTCTTGGATATCCTCCTCGAGTTTTACGTTTATATTTTCATTATTCAAAAGGTTGTGGTTAATATTCACCCTTTTATATCCGATATAAACAATCAACAAGGGCAAAGATTTCAGATTATAGATACTTGGAAATTTGAAAATAAATCTTCCTTCCTTGTCTGTCTTAAACAATTCATTGGTCAGTAGATTTCTAATCGCAACCTCGGCCAAAGGTCGGCCTGATTGATCTGTTACGACACCCTGAATAGTAATACTGTCCCTTAAATTCTGTTGATGCTGTAAATGGACGCCTGTAGTATCGATAACGTGGCTCTCGGCTGCTAGGGATTGGGTAAACAATAATCCCGACAAAGCTAATCCGAAACCAAATCTGGATAACTGTTGTGTATTTAAAAATAGGAGCTTGTAATCGGGAGCAGACTGGGTTCGTGATATGCGACCGCATACTTTGGTACTTGATTCCTGCACGTAGCTGATAATGTCTTCGGTCTTCCAGTCTGTAAAATCGATTACTTCGAGATTGCAGGTTGAGCAAAACTTACCATCGGCAGTTGGCGACATGCCGTCCCAAGGCTCATTACATTTTTTCGGAATTTTAATGGACATAATTCATATATAATTTACAATATACTATATTTTCCTTCTTTTCGGACAATGATCTCCATGTTCATTTTTTTATGATGATGACAATAGAGCATACTCTGGACATGAGAATTGTCTTTATATTATTTTGACCGCTAAATTTGTCTTGTTATATATTATTCGTAGACGATAAAGGTATAGGTATCTGAGCCTCTCTTCTGAAATCCCGCAAAAGAGTGAATCTTATTGTCTTTCATCAGAATATATTGATTTATGGTGTGTTTGGGGCTAATTTTGTACAGTTGTAGGTGCTGTATATTATCTAGGTATTGAAATTTCATCTTTTCTTGATCAACAAATGATTCATAAGCGGACAGGATATAATCGTTATGCTGAATATCGTGTTTCAATAACATGAAATGCTCTCCCTCACCGTTTACAGGGTTACGGAAGGATTCAATTGTAGCAACAGCACTATTGTAACCTATACTATCGGAATAGATAATATATTCTTTGACAATATCTGCGGGATTGATTGTTAAATTATATAATTTACTATAGAATGTTCTAATCTGGTCACTCGGGACTTTACCTTGCCCGTGGGCGGTCAAAAACAGGACTGTGGTCATTAACAAGGAGAAAAGTTTTTTATTCATAATATCATTATCTATTAATTGCAATCCCTCTCTCTTGCTGCCGCATTACCCTGAGTTGTATTTGGGAAAATTTCTCGTCTATACTTTTATACGTTGATGTGCCTATTGTAATCGTGTCCTTACAGCATTTGCTCATACCTAGATTAAATCACTCATGTATGAGCTAATAAGGTCGTGGCTTTCTTTTAAAAATTCCATGATGGGAGATCAAACGCAAGAGGATGACCGTTTCGTATATAAGTCCAGTTTTAATTAAAAATCTTCCGGTCTCTTGATTATAATGGGTGATAAACAGGAATAGTCCTATCATTAATGCTGCTATTCCGATGAATAACTGAATCAGTAACCATTGTTCTTTGTTGATAGTTGGTCTCATTCCATAAATATAAAAAAAAATAATTGTAAGCAAATTATAACCTTTATGTTAATTGATTGAATGCATATACTATCGGCATAGGAATTGACGTTATATCAGTATTCATAATTTAGGTTAATAATTGGTTAGTTAAAACTCCCTGAAGTTCCCCGCTCCAGGGAGTTTTTTTGTGATTTCGCTTCTGATTGTATGATGTATCCCTTAACTACCAAACTAGTTCATAGTTTGTGCTTCTACCACCCAAATCTGCCTTAATTAGGACTCCTTTGTTAACTAAATCTGTAATATCTCGTAATGCAGTATCAGCGGATACCTTTGTCATCTTTGCCCACTTTGATGAAGTCAGATTTCCTTCAAAATTGTCCATTAATTTATTCAGCATTATTCGTTGTCTATCATTACTGATATTAAAATTGTTTTGCATCCAAAAGTGATGTTTTCTAACTACTTTATCTATTATCATATTCGAAGCAATTATAGCTTCTTTGAGGCAGTTTAAAAACCAAACTACCCAACTAGTAATATCCCAATCTCCCTTTTGCGTTTTCTCTAGAATCGCATAATATTCTTTACGTTCCTGTTTAATCTGCGCTGACATACTATAAAAGCGCTGATTGACACCATCCGCCTTCGATAGTTGCATATCTGTTAATGCACGAGCGATACGTCCGTTTCCATCATCAAATGGGTGTATAGTCACAAACCATAAATGTACAATAGCAGCTTTTAAGACTGGATCTATAAGAGAATCCGAATTAAACCAACCAATCAATCTCTTCATTTCTTCTTCGAGGCGTTCAGCTTTAGGTGCTTCAAAATGTACAACTTCTTTTCCCATTCCTCCCGAAACCACTTGCATATCACCGCTTCTCCATTGTGCTACATCAATCTTGTACAAGCCACTTCTTCCGATTGGAAATAATGCACCATGCCAGCCAAATAATCTTTCTTTACTTATGGTCTTATCTGTATTCTGTGTAGCATCTAGCATCATTTCTACTACACCATCTATATGACGATCAGAATTTACAAGTCCCGAATTATCCAACCCTAATCGAGTCGCTATGGATGAGCGCACTTGTTCTGGACTCAATATCTCCCCCTCTATTTCTGATGATTTAACAACATCTTGGATAAGTGTCTCCAAGTTTGCTTCGTCTTTTAACTCAAATCCTAACAACTCTACTTTTCCGATAAGCTTTCCTTGAAGATGCCGAACTTCGCCTAATAGATTAAGTATCTTCTCGTCTACCCATTGAAAATCTGTCCAATTATGTCGTTCGTGTATATAGACTGCCATGATCTAAAAATTATATGCGGTAAATATAAGCATTATTCACCGCATATAAAGCGGAGAATAACTCGTTTATTCTCCGCAAGATTGAAATGCTGTATGATGTTCTTACTTTATGCGATAGTTATCCGGAATTTCCGGATAACGAAGTGTTCTTGAAGTCCGTTATAAATATATTAATTACATAAAAATGAAACGTGACACAATCACTTAATGATAAAGTCGAGTATAGCCGAAATTGTGGTAGGGATTTGTATTGTAACCTTTATATTATTATAACAATCGGACATACTATCGGCATAGGGATTGCCGTTATATCAGTATTCATAATTTAGGTTAATAATTGGTTAGTTAAAACTCCCTGAAGCTCCCCGCTTCAGGGAGTTTTTTTGTTGTATACTGCCCCTTCTTAGCCAAAGAGTCTGCAACTCTCCTATTGGAATAATGCAAGAGATTCTCTACTTTGCCTGTGACAAACCGTATGTATAGGATAGGATCCTAAAAATAGAGATATGAAAAGTATGAACCTTAACGGGCTGACAGAGGAACGGTGTTTTCCTTTACTAGGTTGTTTGGGGGCTGAACTTATTTTAGTAATCATATGGTACCTGAGATAGTGTGCACAGCCTCTTATGTCTAAAACAGAGTCAATTAGGATTAGGACTATTCGTTCTATACTTCATAGCGGGCTTTATGACAGATGTACCGGTCTCTGATACGGAAAGTAGCGTAACAGGATGTGTAAAATAAATGCTATTATATAATCTATCCACTATTCGATATTGTATACCATACAAATCAGGAGATATTTGTACTACCTTAACATCCCTTTCTCTATTTTTTTTCTTTTTACCCATTTCGACCTGCAAGTTTACAGTATCTCTCTTTCCTCCATTGTCGTATTCATATTCAAGGTTCACAAGGTGAACTACACTTTTGCAACTACTTGCTAACACTACTATTAGCAGTAGTATACCACTTATCCTTTTCATTTCTTTTGATTTTTAATACTATTTCACCTAACCCTTGTCATAAGCTCCAGAGAATACCTGAAGTAAGGATTCTGCAATTTAGCTCCCAACGTGGACATGAGATTAATAATTAGTAAATAGATATTCACAATATACTACTTTTTGCTTCGTGTTGAATAAGAATTTCAATGGCAACTTTATATTATTATGACAATCGGATATACTATCGGCATAGGGATCACCGTTATATCAGTATTCATAATTTAGGTTAATAATTGGTTAGTTAAAAATCCCTGAAGCTCCCCGCTCCAGGGATTTTTTTGTGTAACTAAATATTTCCCTTTTTCAACAATCTTCTAGTTTTAAGACCTTAACGTTAGCTTGTACTTCAACATTGGCAAAAACCTTATAATCAAAACAATATTTGTCATTAAAATTAGGAATAAAATCCCTGTAAACATGGCATAGCGGGTACTTAGCGGCGAGATTTCAAACCGTATCCATCTCAAAACATCTAATAATTCTGTACAATTGCCCAAATCTCTATTCTGCTCATAAGTCACCGTATGAAATCTATTAACGGAACAATATTGAATTTTATTAGTCGCATCTAAAAATTTGAAAAGTACTTTTTCTCTAGGTAATACCGTATAACACAGTAACTGCTTAATCTCGACCTGATCGATACCTATTTTTTTTCCTGATGACAAAATGATTTTCTCGTCTTTATCACATATAGTTATCCCACCGTAAATGTAATCATGGTATGCAAACTTCAGTCCATAGGGCAAACCAAAACGCTGTACATATTCTTTGTTGTTAACTTTGTATTTTGTCGTTGATATCCATAAATAGCTAAGAAAAATGCTTGTTACAGATAAAAAAACAAACAGTATAGCATATAGGATTATTTTCATACTTTTCAAAATTTCAATTTAATGGATGCGAAAACACAGTACATTCAATCATACTTATAGCGCTATCTCTATACCCATATCAATCCACTGGCCCTGCTGTATCAGTGACAGAATAGAGGTGCTCATCAGCATGGAGCTTTCTTGTACTAGATTTACTACTCAATAATGTAACTATCTGCAAACAAAATAGAAGTTTTAATAAAATGCTCATCAAGTTTATAACTATATTTCTCAAACATAAAAAATAAGCGTTGTCGTAAACTGGCAATACAAAAAGTTAATAATTTGATAACAGCAATTTAAATATTTGTCCTGGTTTTCAATACAGTATAATATACAAACAAATTTGTATCAACAGAAAGTAATATCTACCTTTAAGCTGTAAGGTTAAATAAACACCTTCAATGATTACATATACTTAGATTATGAATTTACTTTTTATCGGTACTCAAGAATTATTTGTCCTATTACCCCTAATTTATGGCCTCTTCATTGTAGGTTTATTTTATGGCTTGTACAAAGTGCTGTCTATCTTATTAAACCGCTACCTGGCAACCAAACGCGAACACACTGCAGCCCTGCTCCTACAGAGCGATGCATTGAATGAAATCGCTGCCGCTATCAGAGAATCGAATGATAAGAACGGTACACAACAGGAAATAATCTAACTAAATTCGATGGGAATGATTCAATACTACCTTCGGGTAGATCAAAAACTTTTAGAAAGCTTTTTGCAAGACAGCAAAGCCTTAGTAGATGTGGTATATAGCAAGAAGGAATCAGATGATTATGCTCTGTTAGATCTTGACAAAGCTTGGGAAGGTATTTTTTATCTGGTAACAGGTTCAAGTTTGGCTGATGCTTTCACTAACGAATTGCCTCAGCTACCGCTCCTCTTCGGTCCTTCACAGATTGATCCAGAGCTAGACATGGGATATGGGCCTGCAACATTCACTACGCCCGAACAGACAAAAGAGATGTATAATATTATAAAAGACCTCTCTAGAGATGAGCTAACTAGCAGATTCGATTCGGATAAAATGTTTGAACAGGATTTATATCCCGATATCTGGGACGACGAAAACGCTTTAGAATATCTACTGGACTTTTTCGAAGATCTTAAAGGTTTCTATAAAGATGCAGTAGAAAACAACCAGGCCATGGTAATGTATTTGTCTTAAAAGGTAAATACATAATAAAACAGTTAGAAAAATCAAAAAATAAAAATCATGGTTAAACCTTATGGCCTCAAGGTCACCTTCAATGGCGACACAGTTTCTAAAGCTGGGATTGAGAAAGAGAACTATGTCGTGACAGCATGTGTGTCTTTTGTGCATAGAAATGACGGTGGTGAATTCTATAATTTTAATGTGGGTGGAATGGATTCGGATCTACGTGACCACCTCAATTGGTACAGAACAAATGTTGGACAAGGCGACTCAATAACTATGGAAGTGATACAAGGTCCATTCGATGAGCCAACGGAGAGATTCAAAGTTGAACAAAGTGAAGAGGAGAAACTCAAAATTAAGTTGGAAGAATATCACTATCTCAAAAACAAATTGAAGGATCATATTTAAACGACTCAATGGATAATCTAGGAATAAGCGTAAAATTAAACGGCAAACAGGTAAGCCGGGCGGGATTTGACGAAGAGAACTTTGTGCTTACGGCTATGGCAACTCTAGTCCATAGAGAAGGTGGTAGTGAGGAACTTTTATTTGATATGAGTGGACTAGATGCTGCGACAAATAAACATCTTGACTGGCATAATGCTGAACTAAAGCTCGGCGACGTCATTTCTTTGGAAATTGTAAAGGGAGAGTTTGACGCGCCGTATCCCAGACCTAGCATTAATGAGACTAGTGATGAGGAGGTTCGTGAATACGAACTCAAACGATACCACCAACTCAGAGAGGAATTGAAGGGATATTTAGAGGAGTAAAACATATATGAAGAAAATAGCAGTAACGATATTCTTCCTATCACTGATCACAGTGGTCTTTGGACAGGGAGTAACTAATACAACAACGCAGACCATCACCCAGTCAGGAGTTGGTCTCGGATCAATCATCGCGGTGGTTACCTCATGGGATCGTAATAAGTCTATTATGTGGGCGATACTGCACGGGATATTCGGATGGTTCTATGTAGTGTACTTTGCCTTTACGAGGTAGCTGATAGACGAAATACTGCTACTGCTTGACTTGAATATATAGCTCATAGAAGTCTTTGCCCTTTTTTAGCTGTTGCTGACCGACGGTCTTATCCGATTGTCTGAAGGTAAGCGTTATTTCCTCTTTGCCGAGAAAGCTGTATCTGGTAAAGAGAAAGCCATTTGAATCAGATTCTCCGATAAGGTGATCACCATGCCATATAGAAATACCCGATACTGCTGTATTGGAGATGTTCCAAAAATGTCCGATTAGGGTAATATCATATTCTGAGTTATCGGTAATTGGAAAGCTATATTTAATATTTGATTCTTTAAGCTGTAGATCCAGTTGTTGGAGACCAATCTCGGCTCTCCTCCTATGGATGGAGTCGATATGATCAACCGGGTATAGGTAGGAGTTTCCGATGTTGTCTACGGCAGTCTGACTGCCAAACAGTTGGTTCTTCCCTAATCTGACATTTAATCGATCCTGAAATATGGCGTATTCGTGACTAGATATCTGCCCTCTTCTAAAAGCGTCTTCTATGAAGGGTTTATATTTTACTTGGGTTTGGAAGTCTGCGTGCTGGATTGTGTAAAAAAAGGCTTTATTTGCATCTGGGGATAAAACGGACTGATCAAGCCAGCCAAATGTATCCAATATATTTAGGGCAATGCCGCGATTGATGGAATCCTGGGTATTCATCAAGCTTAGCTTTTCCTTAAACTCGCTGGAACCATAGCCATGGGTCCTCTGGGCCTCGTTCAGCTCTTTTCGGGTCAGCTGATCGGTGGCATATACTTTTTCAAGTTTTTCGACGATATGCTGCAACTCTAACTTAGTTTGACTATGGGCGAGTACGCTGCTCAATAGTAAAGCTGTACAGCAAAAGAGGGTACGAAATGGTTTATAATGATGCATGTAGGAACAATATATTAATTATTTTCAGGTTATGCAATTACTTATTTTGGATCTGATGCCTTATTTATAGTCTCTGATCTCACCACGGGTAACCCTCCACTATCTGGAGATAAATCCGCTTTACTTCTGAGAAATTATGGTTAATAATTGATTAGTTAGAAATCCCTGAAGCTCCCCGCTTCAGGGATTTTTGTTGTATACTTCCCCTTCTTAGCCAAAGAGTCTGCAACTCTCCTATTGGAATAATGCAAGAGATTCTCTACTTTGCCTGTGACAAACCGTATGTATAGGATAGGATCCTAAAAATAGAGATATGAAAAGTATGAACCTTAACGGGCTGACAGAGGAATCTTGTCGTAAATAAATATTTGAGATCGCAATATGATTGTTTTTCTTGATAAACTGAGCAACGAAAAATGAGTATATTTTCCTACCACCTAGTAAAGACTTCCGCCCTATCGGGTTTGAAAGCTATGGTAACGCCACCTACTCGGGATCGGGTGCCTGGACTGATCCATGCCGAGTGTATGACAGGGATGGTACTGGGTTCACCCGTATTTTCATTTTCACGTATGCTTATCGGACAACTCGTTCTATTTGCGCAATGGGAAGATGAAGCTTCCCTAGATCACTTCTTGGCAAATGATAGCGTAGGAAAGATATTCGCCAACGGCTGGCATGTGAGGCTTGTATTGGCAAGGCAGTGGGGTAGTTTTACTAAGTTTGATATACCTAAAGATATTGCAGAAATAGATCTATCGGACAGTCCTGTGGTAGCTGTGACTGTGGCACGGATGAAATTACTAGAGGTACCACGATTCATCCGCTGGGGCCGGCCCGTAGAGAAGCTTGTACGGGATCATCCTGGTGTGTTACTGTCGTTGGCTTCAATACGCCTACCTCGGACTGTATCGACATTCTCGATATGGCGATCCCAAAAGGAAATGACGGATATGGTACGTGGCCATAGCGATGTACCTCGGCCTAAAAGACACCTGAACGCCATGCAGGAAAGGAACAGGAAGGATTTTCATTTTGAATTTACGACTTTAAGATTCAAGGTTATCGCTGAATTTGGAGAATGGAAGGGAAAACGTTATCTAACATGGGACTAGCTTATCCGATTCAAAAATTTCAAGATTGGTGCACACAGCAATGGGTCATCTTATGGGGTAGAAAAATAAAACCTGAACATCACTCGTGGCTAATGGGACCTTTTGGTGACCTCAACGGCATAGGTGAACAGTTTATCCATGAATTGGCTGAAAAGGAAAACCTTGTTATTGAAAGGAACAGTCTCTCTATGGGACTGATACCTTCTATTGTAGTGGTTGGCCTTGCACCAGATGATCTATCCAGACTGTCGAAAAAAATCATTGCCTTCTACGAAAGTACATCTGATTATAACCTGCAATTCGGATTACAATGGAATCCTATATTTAAGGTATTTGGCACATGGGTGAACATGCTATTTAGCAACAGAATCAATCAGCTGAATATCCCAACGGAAAATATAGCGGAAAACGAATTGTTGACGAGCGAAATAATCGCACTTCGGAATCCAAATACGAATGAGGTGGTATATAGGATTTGGCTCAGGAAATTTAAATCCAGTGGCAAAGTGATTTATTCGGGGCTATATGGCACATGCAAGCTGCCATCTGGGGAAACTTGTTTGAAAGCGACCTTTCCCCTACCGAAGGGCAATGCTACAGTGATCATGTATATCGAAGTCGGGACAGACGGAGAACTGATCCTGAACTCTTCGGGAAAGAAATTTGGAGATGCAGGTTTCTATTTCTTATTGCAAGATCGTAAAGGAATGTACTGGAGCCAGTATATCCGCTCATTTCGTGATCGATTGACGGTATGTGAAAGAGAGAATAGTCTAACGGCTGAACAGGTGTTGACGCTTTGGAGTAAAACCGTTGTTCGTTTCAACTATAATATGGAAGCCAAATCAATCGATGATCTTTAAAAATATTCACTAATTTTAAACGAGCACGTAACACGAGCTTAAAATAGGCACCTCAGTATATTATATGGCTTCAAGAAAGGTATATGGAAACCGATCTTTACATCTAAATAGAATGATTCGATCAATAATATATCTAGGCTTACTTTTAATACATTCATCCGTATTTGGACAATCAAAAATGAGAAATCTTAACGAACTAATTAACAAAGAAGATCCTGCTTGGCCAATGGTACAACAATGGATTCTGGCTGCCAAAAACAAAGTTGAGGTATTGCCTGTAGATAATAAACAAGCGCAGGACGCATTATTTAAAACGCAGGTAACAACGCGATCTCCAATGGGAGTGATTGTGTACATGACGGGCGGAATTCTGATAGATGATGGTTGGATAAGAATATTGGGCTCTGGCAGTAAACGACTAAATAGGTCATTGCCGGATTGGAATAAAGGAAAAACATTTGATGACTTTGGCACCCCATGTCCGTACCTGTTGATTGCTGACGATGCAGTCGGTGGCTTTTACCTGCTGAATGGTGGAGGACTGGGAGAAGATGTGGGAATGGTATATTACTGGGCACCAGACAATCTAGAGTTTGAACCGCTGGACCTTACCTATACAGACTTCCTATCCTTTTGCCTCGACCATGATCTTAATGATTTTTATAATGATCTCCGATGGAAAGATTGGGAAAAAGATGTCAAAAATCTTAATGCGGACAGTATGTACAGTTTCTTCCCTCCATTGTGGTCGAAAGAAGGGAAGGATATCAATAATACTGAAAAAATCGCTGTGCCCGTGGAAGAACAGTATAAACTCAATTTGGAGTTCAGAAAGCAATTATTTGACAATTAAGCAATTGTAACCTTTTTGTTAACTGAGTGAATGTGCATACTATCGGCATGGGAATTGCTGTTATATCAGTATTCATAATTTAGGTTAATAATTGGTTAGTTAGAAATCCCTGAAGCTCCCCGCTTTAGGTATTTTTTTTGTGATTTCGCTTCTGATTGCTGGATGTACTGAAGAAGCTCCTGATGGTTCTGTGCCAGATCGAACTGCTCCTGTAGACGAGAAAGCTGTGGAGGTAAAATGTGAGTTTCAAATAAGCAGATCTGTGGATGAATTATTTTATATGTTAGTGTAATTCATATTATGATACTTATCTTTGTTCAAATTAATTTAAATTATGAAAAAAACTCCTGTTCTGGTTGCAAAGCCAATGCTACTACTTGTACTTATTGTTTTGTGCTTAGTGAACAGTCCTCTATATGGACAATCTAAGTTTATCTCCTATAAATCAAAAGCAGAACAGAACCAATTTGAAGATCTAGATAGCCATGAAGATAAACTCCGGGTGCTATTACTGGCAAGTCTGGATGAAAGTACTGTCGAATCCAAAATTTCGAATCTAAACAGTTTTATTGACGGGCTAAACTGGACTGCACAAGATATGCAGAAGCCCAATAAAAGACTAAAACAGATTTTCAAGCAGGTGCATAACTCTTATCTAAGGAAATACGACGAAAAAGCATCTAGTAGTCAAATGTTTATCGATGGCACCTATCAATGTGTGAGTGCCTCTATATTATACACCTATATCTTTGAAAAATTGGGTATACCTTATGAAATAAAAGAACAGCCTACGCATGTATACTTAATAGCTTTTCCGAAGCGAGAAAATATATTGATAGAAACGACAGACCCAAGTTTAGGGGTATTTGTTCCTGACACGAAAGCGCAAACGAAATATGTCCAGGCTCTGGTGACTAGTAAATATCTGGATCAGGAGTATGTTAACAAGGTAGGGATCGAAAAGGCTTTCAATGAATTCTTGTATGGAAAGACGAATATCTCATTTGTAGAATTGGTGGGCTTGGCTTTCTATAATCTAGGTATCTATGCATCGGAAGATCAAGATTACGAGACGGCGTATTCAAACTTCTATAAGACGAACAGGCTTTATCCTGCAAAAAAACATGATTTTCTACAATACGAAACGCTTGCTTTACTGATAGATAAGAATAAGATTGAAAAGCCTGAGGATTGGGATCCTATAATCATATTGGTAAACAAAACAAATCGTGAGAATGCTAAACTGGTACTAAAAAGCAGATTTGCGGTACAGATGAACAATGACTTAATGCTTTCGCAGAATAGAGAAAATATACAAGAAATATATAAACAGATACAATCGTCGCTACAGGATTCGATCCTGATGAGTGAACTGAAAGATCTGTATCTATTAGAAAGCGGTAGATCGTACATTATGTCTAGAGAACATAAAAAAGCTCTCCCTTTTATCGAAGAAATGCTGGCCATTAAACCAGAATCGCCCCTTGCACAGAAATTGCTATTAGACTGTGTTAATGATGATGCTATGCTAGATGCTCCAACGTCAGGTTCTGTAAGCAAATTGAACGGCTGGATCGAAAAGTATCCAGATATAAAAAAGGATGTAAATGTTCAATACTATTTAGCATACTATTATTTATCTTCAACAATTACCAATTTTAAAAATGAACGATTCGAGGAAGCAGTAAATTTATACAAGCATTTTGTTGGCGAACTACAAAATAGTCCGAATGTACGGGAGCGATTAAAAAATGATGCAAAGAATACATTTGGGTGTATGATTGTTTACAATATGGCTGTCAAGAAAGATAAAAAAGCTGCCAGAAAGGCCTACGATGAAGCTCTAAGCATATATCCCGATATTAACGAAGATGTGGATTTTAAAAAATTCCAGACAAGTCTGAAATAGGCTAACAAGATGGATGATCGTAGAATTTCACCTTCTTGGTATTGGTTCTACTGACATTGATAATGAACTTCTTTATTCCATTTCAAGATCTGGTAATATCGGCATGGAATACATAGATAATACCAGCGGAGGCTGTAAGATCATTAATAGGCCTTATACTCCTTCTGCTGATAGGAATATATCTTTATGTGTAGATCAAGAAGATTCCGAAAAGATAGAACTAATAAGAATAGGTGAATGTAACCTTTTTGTTAACCGAGTGCATATGCATACTATCGGCATAGGAATTGCCGTTATATCAGTATTCATAATTTAGGTTAATAATTGGTTAGTTAGAAATCCCTGAAGCTCCCCGCTCCAGGGATTTTTTTGTATGGTACTGTTGTACAACACTGAATGAAGGCATCAATCCGTCGGGAAAATTACACCAGATGAAATGTTTTATAGTGAACTCAAAAAAAGCATCCTCCTTCCATATAATAGTTGTCCAACTAATTGAGGATATTATATATTTTAGAATAAAAGACTATTTTAGGCCTTTTAAAACTAATGTTTGCACCGGAACTAACTTAATATGTCTGCACCTTTTCAAGAAGCAAATCAACTCCTGTTATTTGAACGCATCAAAAATGGAGATGAAAGGAGCTTTGAATTACTCTATGATCTTTATTGGGAACCGCTCTATATACACGCACTAATAATGCTCGAGGACGAGTATCTTGCAAAAGACGTCATCCAGGAACTTTTTATCCAGCTATGGAACAAAAGGCAAAAACTAGATGTCACTCAAAATCTGAAATCCTATTTGTATACATCGGCCAGAAATGCTGTAATCAGCAAAATAAGGCAGAGCAAACGCCGTAGTCAACTTGAAAAAGAACTGGAACGAAATTATTCTGACTCAGATCTCCATACATTGAAACAATTGGAAGAAAAAGATCTGATTAATATTATTGATACGTGTATCGAAACCCTACCTCTGAGAATGAAAGAAGTCTTCATACTAAGTAGAAAAGAACATCTCACGACGAAAGAAATATCTGACCGATTAGGGACTGCAGAGACTACGGTCAAAAAACAATTGTCCAACGGACTGAAAGCCATACGCACAGCATTAGATAAACTGCTGTTTTTTAGCCTATTGATAACTTTTTTTTATTTTTTTTACAATCGGATACTCCTAAACGGTTCCGATAAGCGTCTTACCTTAAATTCACAACATGAACTCGTACAAAAAAGATAGTAAAGAGCTTTTGCGCCGCTATGAACAAGGAACATGTTCTGAAGAAGAAAAATTATGGATCGAATCGAGATACAATGAAGTAGCTAACCGTGGATTGGATCATAGCCGTGATATAGATCCCACCGAAGTAAAAGACGAGGTATGGGCGCAAATAAAAAAGCAAACTATTCTGAAACGGCAGAAAGTAAGAAAATTGACAACCATAGCGGCGGCGGCTTCTGTACTGGTATTCTTTGGATTGATCGGATGGAATATTCTAATTAAAGACTCCCATATCGCCCAAGAGGATTATACAATGGCTACACCATCAATGAAAATCGAAGAGGTTAGGGTATCTAAGGCCGAGGTTGCTGAGAGGCGTGATGAATCAGTAAGTGAGAAAGCAGTACCACATATTGTCCTCTCGGATGGAAAGGTGATTCCTTTAGTTGATTTTAGTAATGGATTGCGGGTGCAGGAAGACGGAATCTATTATATACAAGGTAAACAGATCGAGTTTTCTAATCAACGTGCCAGTATGCACACGCTGACTACACCTAAGGGATATGACTGTAAGTTCACGCTATCGGATGGCACTATTGTATGGTTGAATGCAGAATCGTCGATCCGTTTTCCACTGGTATTTGGTACAAGTAACAGGGAGGTGGAGCTGGAAGGAGAAGCGTATTTTGATGTATTTCATGACGCAGGCCATCCCTTTATTGTAAAATCGAAGAATCAATCCATAAAGGTATTGGGAACGCAATTTAATGTCAGGGCCTATCCACGAGAACAAACTGTTAAAACCACGCTGATAGAAGGCTCAGTGGATGTATTGACCGGTAAGGAACAAGCTCGTTTAAGTCCGGGGCAACAGCTGACGCTATATGAAGATAAACTAAGTGTAAGCGAAAAGTTCGATATGGAATCTGTTATTGCGTGGAAGCATGGGTATTTCCGCTTTAATGGAAATTTAGAGGAAATCATGACAGATCTGGCACGCTGGTATGATCTAGACCTCGATTATAGGGTTCCGGCTAACTACGAAATCGACCTGGAAGCTGCTTTGTCTAAAAGTAAAACCATACAGGAAATGATGGAACTCATTCAATCGGCAACTGGACTAAAACTAACCATAAAAGAAAGGAGATTATCAATCATGAAGTAAGATAAGGAAAACCGTATACTAACTAATCAAAAAGGGACTTACCCCCCACGCTAGATGTCTATAAAATGGACACGTGCATTCTAATTACCTAAAATTATTAATTTATGTATAGTAAAATGAACCTTTTTCGTTCATATGGGACTTCTATTGCCCAATCGAAATCAATTACTTTACGTTATGTAAGGTACTTTACTGTATTGCTTTTTACTTTTATATCTAGCATAGTGTCTTCTTATGGCCAGACGGTCAAATTTGACGGGAAGCAGCTTTCTATGGATGAAATCATACAAGAAATAAGGAAACAGACAGGATTTGATTTTATCTATAAAAAGCAAACCATAGAAAATTTTCCAACGCTATCGCCTCTAGCAGCGGACAAACCTTTAAGTTCGTTTCTAAGCGACCTATTTAAAAGTCTACCTGTAAGTTTCGAAATTAAAAACAAAACCATTGTCTTAAAAGAAATAGAACTGCAGGAAGGTACCTGTCATGTCTATGGATGTATCCGAAATAGTGCAGGGCAACTACTACAGGGCGTTTCTGTAAAGAGTAAGAACAAAGCCGCGGGAACCTCTACCGACCATGAAGGGAGATACTTGTTGAAATGTGGAAGAAACGAGACTGTTACTTTTAGTATGGTGGGTTATCTGAGCCAGGAAGTGAAAGTAAATGGTTCAAAAATGGTAGATATTACACTCTCTGCTACAGACAATATGATGGAAGATGTGGTCGTGATCGGATATGGTACCAGAAGCCGGGAGAAAGTAACCGGTGCCATCAGTAGTATATCAGCCAAAGAGATTGAAAATCTCCCAGCGACCAGTTTTCAAAGTATGTTACAGGGTCGTGTACCTGGCTTGAATGTCCTGAACTTTACGGGTGAGCCGGGCGCAAGTAGTATTGCTTTGATCAGGGGTTTATCCGGTTCGTCTAGAGATGGGCTTCCTGCCAATACATCGCCTCTATATGTGATAGACGGGATGCCATATAGCATGGAAGATATGGGGGCCATACCATCCTTAAAGGGTGCTAAAGTGACGACCTCAAATATCGACCCCCTATCAATGATCAACCCTGACGACATTGAATCTATCGATATCTTACGAGATGCCTCAGCAACGGCTATCTATGGTTCTAGGGGTGCTAATGGTGTTATTATCGTTAAAACAAAAATGGGAAAAATAGGAAAGCCTACCATTACTTTTAATACAAACCTGGGACTAAGTTCGCCGCCGGAGTTTAAATCAACTTTGGGAGGAAGGTTGGAACGTGAGACGAGAATGCATTATATAAACAAGTATGCTAAACTAGAGGCGGACTTTAATACCATCAATAATGCGGCTTTTTTAACGGACAGTATCAATCCGTTTTACAATAATGCGACAGATTGGCAAAAGATGTACTACAGCTATTCGAGGTTACAGAACTATACGTTGGGCATTAGTGGTGCAATCGCCGATCAGCTTAGCTACCGTACCAATCTCGGCTACTCTGATGAAGGTGGAATTATGAAGGCAACGGGATATAATAGGTATACCCTGAGTTCAAACATGATATTCAAACCAAGTAAGTCCTTTGATATCAACCTGGATATCGCAGGTACGTATTCGCAAAAGAAAAGAGGTAACGGTGCCGATCAAACTGCTATGGGGGTCGGGGGCAACTTCAATACCTCGCTCTACCCTGCTCCTGTTTCCGAAGAGCTCCGTAATTTCTTTAAAGCTTTTGACCTCTTGGACGAAGTCAACCAGAACGGGAATGTCCGCTCTAGTCTAGGTGTAATCTATAAACTAGGTAATGCGCTCCGCTTTACCAACAACTTAAGGGTAAGTTATGGATTGGATGAACGCAATACATTCAAACCATCGGCTCTTAACACCAATAATAAGCCTTCGCTGAATAATTATCTGGGCAAAAACACAACTCTACTGAACGAGCACGTGCTGACTTATTTTGCTTCGGTCGATCACCACAATTTCATAGTCGATCTAGGTTTTTCTAATGACCGACTGATACGTAGTTACACACGGACTAATGCCTTGGATGGTATATCGGATCATATGAAAGCTATCAATGGATTTCCGAAAGAGCGTGTAACAACTATCGAAGAATATTCAAAAAGTGTACGTCTATCCTATTTTGCCCGCCTTAACTATGACTTCGCTAGTAAATATATCGTGTCTGGTTCGATACGTCGAGACGGTTCGTCCCGATTTGGCGATAATAATAGATGGGGATACTTCCCGGCTGGGGCTGTAGCATGGAATATCCACAAGGAGGAGTTTATGAAGGACGTGAACTGGGTGAATAACATGAAGCTTCGATTAAGCTCAGGGGTATCAGGTACAGAGTTTTCGTTTGACTACCTGACGCAAGGTCTCTACGATATCGGTACGGCAGGTGAAATGCATAGTAATATCGTAATCCCCACTTATAATAATGTCATATCAGCCAATCCATGGTACCAAAAAGGATTGACAAATCCGGATTTGACCTGGGAGAAATCAATTGACAAGAATGTGGGCTTTGACGGGATGTTCTTATCCAATCGATTGGGGATCAATTTTGATTTTTATTGGAAAGAATCACGGGGCAAGCTATTCGATCTGGCACTACCGAATACTTCTGGATATAAGATGATCTACAGCAATGGTCAGGATGTACTGAACTATGGATACGAGCTGGCCGTCTACCTGGATCTGATCCGTAAATCACCAAACTGGAAATGGTCCATCAACATGAATGGTGCGATCAATAGAAATGTATTGCTAGGTATAGGTGAAGATGGTAAAGATGTATACTTACGCTCGATGGAAAGGCTATTACGTGTAGGCCGTCCATTGAATGATTTTTATGTACATCAAACATTGGGTGTGTATGCCACAGATGCTGATGTACCAGTAAACCCTAAAACAGGCTATAGGTTAACGGGAAGTAATACTCAATATCCTTTTAAAGCGGGTGATATTATGGTAGCGGATCTGGATGGAGATTACCGTGTGGGCTATGAGGTAAATAATGCTAATGGGGATCTCATCAGTGATGATAAAATCTTTGGTGGGAACCCTAATCCTACTATCACAGGTGGTTTTAGATCGGATTTACGCTATAAACAATTTTCATTATCTACGTTCTTTGTGTATTCTGTGGGAAGACAAATCATAAACAAAACCCTAGCGGACCGTCTCAATCCCAGTACTCTTTTGTCGCCTAATAGCTTGCCGGATGTCAGTGAATTCGATTTTTGGGAGCAGAGTGGTGATCAGGCTATGTATCCGGCATATGACCCTTTCAATAAGAACAACTATATAAACTACAGCTACAAACAGACACTTTTTGTAGAGGAGGGTTCTTTCCTTAGGTTAAAGAATGTACAACTATCCTATGAATTGCCTATGGACTTAATCAAGAGATTCAAACTGAAAAGGTTAAATATTTTCGGTCAAATGGACAATGTGTTTATCATCCAAAAATTCAACGGCCCGGATGCAGAAAACGTCGATTTCTCAGGTATAGACCGAGGTGGATTCTACCCTATTCCTAAAAAAATCACTTTTGGCCTTAATGTTCAACTATAAGCTTATATGATGAAAAATATTAAAAACATAGGGATATTCTTGTTGGCAATAAGTATGCTCAGCTCCTGCGAGAAGAGCTTGCTGCAAGATCCGAAAACTACCATAACCGTAAATACCGCTTGGCAGAGTGAAGGCGACGTACAGGCAGAAATCGCAGCCGCCTATTCATTCTTCAGAAGCCCATTAACTACCTATTATGCGCACTATGCCTATGGTGAATTCAGAGCAGGAGATATCAAGACGCCGATAGCTTCAAATCTGGAACGCAATGATCTGGGAACAGATTATTACACGGTAGACAATTGGAGAGATTGGGGTAAATTCTATAGGGCTATCGCTCAGTGCAATTTAATCCTGGAAAAAACTGCTGCTATGGATAACGTACTATTTACGGCCAAACCTAAGGCTTACTATCACGCCGAGATCCGCTTTCTAAGGTCATTCATATATTTCTATATGACTCGAATCTGGGGGGATGTGCCTCTAAATCTAGAAGGTGTTAATAAAAAACCGTTGCCCAGATTAGCCAAAGAAAAAGTATGGGAGTTTTGTATTCAGGAAGCCGAGGCGGTATATGATGCCCTCCCAATGCAGGTCACTACATCGAGCGAACGTGGCATCAAGCCAACTAAAATCGCAGTTCTGGCGCTGATTTCTCATATACATATGTTCAACCATAACTATGAAGCAGCAGAAAAAGCACTGGAGCAAATCCAGACAAACGAAGCGGTGGCTGGTTTGGAATTACTTCCTTTTAATAAATTCAAAGAGGTAATCAAAGGGAGATCCAAAGAAAGCATATTTGAAATAAACTTTAATGACAAGGAAGCTTCGATATACTCGGCTTTGGGTGCCTCATTTGCCAGACCCCCTGAAATAAAAACAAAAATATCGGAGGCCTGCAATATCCCTGTTAAAGTTGCTGATGAACTGTTCCCTTTGGGCACATCGGATTTGAGAAATCAATGGGTTACAAATAGAGCGAATACATTGGATATTACGCTAAATAAGTTCGATGTGAAAGCACCAGACTTTACCGCAACGGCGCCAAAATACGAAGCTAATATAATCTTATTACGCTATGCAGAAATATTATTGCTTCATGCAGAAGTATTAGCCCGGAACAATAAGCCCAACGAGGCTATCGCTAAATTGAATAAGGTGCGTTCTAGATCGACAGCCGCTCTGTATGACGCAACAACGGAACCTGACCTTCTACAAGCCATTCTTAAAGAACGACGCAAGGAGCTGATCGGCGAAGGATATCGATGGTATGATCTGATGCGTACTAATAAAATTCCTGAATTTAATAATTATATCACTCCCACACATGTTGAAGAAGGAGCTGCCTACTGGCCAGTTTCAGCCTACTCGTTTGACGGGAACCCCTATATGGTACAAACTAGTTTTTGGTCTAAATAATGAAGGATATGAGAAAGATAGCATCAATTTTACTATGTAGCCTTATTTTGTTGGCATGCAAAAAAAACTACTTTACGGAAGAAGGTTTACATTCCGGAAAATTCAATTTGAGTACATATGATTATCTAAAATCTAGACCAGATGTCTTTGACTCGTTGGTCATGGTAATCGACTATGCAGGAATGCAGGATTATTATAAAAAGGAGAACATTACGCTGATGGCTCCACATAATAAATCGATATATAGCATGTTGAAGACGGTACACAATTATCTTAATTCGCCTCTAAAATCAACTCCGGGGCGTAAGGTTAAAGATTCCCTGAACTATACAAAAGATACCGTCCTGATGGAGGATATCGACAGAGAGGTGTGGAAATCACTACTGCTCAGCTATACCCTCTCAAAAGGAAGAAAGGTTGCAGAATTTGCTGATCCAGTGGAAGAAATAACCACGCTTTCGGGAGAAGCAACGCGTACCATTATCCGAAAATCAGCATGGCAGGGTGTACAGGATGCTGGCGCAAAAACGCTCAACTATCAATTTTTTAGACCATCACAAAGTATTATCGGACGGACAGATACACTCGAAGTACGTGTGCTGACCTCTGACTTGCAAACGACAAATGGTATTGTACACGCCTTGGATCGAATGCATGAGTTTGGTTTGACTTCGGGCATGAATGTAATAAAAGCTAAATAATATGAAAAACAAAACAGCAAGATTGTTAATGAGTGGACTACTGTTGGGAACATTCGCAACTATCAGCTCTCTAGGAAATACCTCTTGTTATAAGGGAAAAGAAGGATATATTGCCGATTCCATTATGTATACACCTCGATTGGTCACAGTCATACCGGGTAAAAGCCAGACTTTATCGCCTTCGATCAATGGAAATGGCTCTTCTAAACCGTTGACTATCTCTATTCATAAGATTCATGGCGTGTCGGATGGACAAGATTATACAGAAGAATTCTTGCAGCAAGTACCCGTATCAGAATGGATCGCTGAATACACCAAGAAAGAAACTACGATCGAAGAGGTGTTAAAGAAGCGCAAAGATGTAATGCGCCCCCTACTGGAAATGAATCCTGTCTCAGGAAAGATTACAATCAATGAAGTCCGTGAAAACGGCATTCTACCAGTAGGTGATTTTTGGCTTGATATCAAAGTCAAAAACGTGTCTGGAGAACTGATATCGAAAAGGGCGATAAAACTGACTACTAGAGCATACAACACCTATACTGTAAGTACACCACGAGTCGGTGGAGAGATTAAGGCTGCTGATGTAAAAGTTGTTCGAAAAGGTGATGGAACAGCCTTGAATGTAAAAGTCTTGGATAGTGATGGCAATGTCGTTCCACTAGATTCGTTAACTCACGTATTAGATAAATCTATGACATTTGATGCGTTTAAAAACTTTGGAAAGTCAATCAAAGACGGTGTAAGTACCTATCAAGTGCTTTTCCCTTGGCCTGAATTTGGCAGCCAAAGAATATACATGCAAAGGGAAGAAACCATCAAAGATCCAGTCAGTGGAGAACTGAAGAAAGAAGCGAAGTATTATTTCGATTTTACCTTTAATATACTACCTTCGGGGAATTGGGATATGACCATTGAACTCAAAAAATAAACTTAATAAATGAGATTTTTCATCAGCCTACTCGTTTTGTTAAATGCAGCTTTTATCTATGGACAGGAAAAAGGATCTGAATATATAGAATCGCAATTTAATCAATCTTACAAAATCTATAATGAATGGGTCTACTGCCATGTCAACAAAAATGATTTCTTAGCTAATGAAGACTTATATTTTCAGGGATATGTTTTAAAGGAGGGGAATAACTTCCCCTCTCCTTTTGCCACCAACCTGATTGTTGATGTAATTAATGATAAGGGGAAAGTGGTAAAACAGAAAATATTCTATGTCGAAAATGGAATCGCTCCAGGCCAGATAGCTCTTTCTGATCTTCCTTCAGGAGGGTATAAGTTTGTCGCCTATACCAATTGGATGCGAAATTTTGTAAATAAGAACGCATTTACAAGTACTTTTAATATTTTCAAAGATCAGAAACAAGGTCAAATGAAGTCATCTAGCAGTGATCTGAAGGTGAGACTGCATGCTGAAGGGAATACATCATTGGCCGGGGTGGAGCAAAAATGGTATGTGGGACTAGAGAACTGGAATAATGAGTTGGTAAAGATGGTGATAGAGGATGATAAAATGCATCCCCTAGCGACACTTGAATTAAGTAAACCGCTAAGCACATTTTTCTTGGCAACTGATCCTGCTAGACAGTACAAATGCAATATCTTTTCTAAAGATGGAAAGTTACTGACAAGCATCCCGCTCACAATCAATGAATCTGGTGTGTCACTGGCGGCTAATATATTTGAACCGCAGTATATCTCGCTTGAAATAACAAGAGGAAAGGAACAATCGGTATTGAAGTCATACTATCTGGCTATTCATGCTGGAGGTAGGCTTTTTAAGTTACAGCGGATTAGCGGTGCTAAAAATACTGCAAATATTAAAATCCCTACAAATGAACTTAAGTCAGGTATTTATCATGCTTCCTTATTCGATGAAGAAGGACAACTACGCGCAGAAAGACCTTTCTTTGTATACGCAAAAAGTGACGCTTCGAAAAAATGGGATATCATTCAAGAAGATGGAAAACTCTTAATCGCTCCAATAGCGGGTGAAACTGATAATAAAAGCTGGAATTATTCTTTGACTTTTATTCCAGACAACATCGTGTACCGGCAGTTTGATCTAGATGCGTTTGCCTATTTGTATAAGGATATCGATCTGGGATGGACAAACAATCTTAATTTCGGGTCAGATGCCTTCCGAAGCAATCTTGAGGAAATCGACGAGCTATTACAACTCTACTATAGCCGACAGTTTTCCTGGCCAACAATTGTAACACAAAATCAATCTAGCTTTGCTAATATTTTCGAAAGGGGTTTTACAATGAAAGGGGAAGTAATTGATTTTCAGCAAAGAGATATTGGTAAAGGGATGGCGATACTCAACTCTATGGATAATTCATTCTCACTGACAGATAGTCTGGATAGGTATGGAAAATTCCAATTTGACAAGCTACATCTTGTTGATTCTTCCAGGATTTCATTACACACGGAAATTGCCCAAGGAAAAAAATGGGCGAGAAAATGGCGTTTAGATACGATCGAATATCACTTTCCAAAACAGCTACTTTCACATACCGATGCACCCGATGTCGAACTATCCTTTATTCCTCAACAGACTCCGCCAATAAAGCAATACCACCTGGAAGAAGTAAAAGCGAAAATGAAACTAAAAACAAATCGGAATATCTATGCTGGGGTGAACGATGATGTGTTTTTAGTTAATGAGCAGAGCTTTAAAAAATACAATTCTATTATTGATGTATTACGGTCACGCTTTATGATTCAAATCAATGAACTAAACATGGGAGCTCTAGAAATAAAATTTAGGGGCGGTATGTTGACGATGGATCCATCTGGAGGACTACAATCCAATAATCCTGCTCTCGTAGTCGATGGTATGATCGTAAATGACATGAATCTACTACGGGATCTACAGATCACGGATCTGGAAGAAATTGCTATCAATAAAGATGGAATAAACCTATTAGGACCGGCTGGTGTTAATGGTGCTATATTTCTTAAGACCAGATCGAGACCACTCAATTTCGATATGGACCAAAGTATGGGTAATCAGGAAAAATTCCAGTATTTCATAACCAAGGGATATACATTACCTAAACCGTATAAAGCATTGAAAATAGACAGAACTATTCCCAACAATGTAGCATCTCTCCATTGGGAAACGGGTGTAATCTCAGCCTCCAAGAGACAAATAGAAATAGATATAAAAGACTTCCCTACTCAATTTGTCGGAGTTATACAGGCTATTGACAATAATGGTAACATTCGGAGTCAGACGTATATCCATAAGTCCAAATAAGAATGAAAATGGAGCTGTATGGTGACTCCTGCTACTTCTACCGCTATGGAGATTATCTACAGCACAGTTATGTGTAACGACCATAGTACTTGTCTCTTTAGGGTTTGCTGGGGGTAAAAAGATGACAGGAACGATAGCGCTGAAGATAATCTGAAAATTGGTTAGTTAGAACTCCCTGAAGCCCCGCTCCAGGGAGTCTTTGTAGAGACGCCAGACCAAGAAGATTAAATTTTCAGCTTGAAACCTGCCGAGGCATAAGGCGAGGTCTGGAAGTAATATCCTTTACTAGTAAACATGCTTTTTATACTTCTATCCGTCATTTCCGCAGGGCGAAAGGCGTTTATGCCTACAGTAATGGGAATAGACAGCTTCTTACCGAGTCTGATCTCTGGGCGCAAGCCTGTGACCACATACATATGCGAAAATATTTTATCCTGTCCATCCTGCTCCAGTAGAGCCATCTGCCCATTCATTTCTCCTACGACGCTTAAGGAAATATTTCTATGTGCGTCATATTTGACCGACATAGCCAGTCCATCCATCAGGGCGATATTTACTTTAAAATTTCCACCTGTTCGCCAATTTAGATAAATAGCTGGAAGCACCATCGGTACTCCAAAAGAGTTGTTAAGCGCCAATCCAGCACCTAAATCCAAATTAGACCTTAGGTTATAGATAAAGACCGCCCCAGCCATACCCAAGAGATTCTTTCGATTCAATTGGGAAAGCTTGGAGCTCGGCGTATAAACGCCAGCACCAACTGTAGCCAACATGGACCAGCGTGGAGAAATAGGACGCATATGATTTAGACTGATGCCTACATTTAATATTTCATCTATAACTAAGGGCTCGGTGAAGTTTTGATTATCCAGATTGGAATAAACGCCCTTGGCGCCTATGGACCATAAGGTCGGCCGTTGACGTTCATCTAGTCTGAGGGACAAGGGGATACTTATAGTCGCCTGATGCACATTGGCTCCTCCCTTGCTATCCCCTATAGGTTGACTCTTCTCTCCTTCCATAATACGATAACCTGATTTTCCAAGGTATTCACTTTTCCATTCAAATTGAACTTGTGCCAATGCACTGACATAGGCCAGTACTGTATAAATTAACAGTAAACTTTTCTTCATTAGATTCGTTGTCTTTTATTCTATGACAATAAACCACGGTTATACCCTTGCGGAAAAAGGATAGCCCTTTATTCGCAGGCTTAACACAAAAAGATAATTGTAGGGAATGTTCTAAATAGATGGGTGATCTATTTTAAGGGGTAACATGGCTAATGCTAACGGCACAGTTATTGTATTTTTGATAAAAATCAAAAAGTATGACTAAGAAGATGATATTGACCTTGTCCTTATTCGCAATGCTTTTTTCGGGATGTAAAAAAGATGAGGCTACAGGGACGGTAGACACGATGTACATGACGGTAAAAATCGATGGTATTGAAAAGCAATTTTCTACAGTGAATGCCCGTTGGGTAGACGGCGGTAACTTTCTGGAAATCACAGGATCAAACGGAGGTACGGAATGGCTTACGATAACGGTTATGTCAGAAAAAACGCGGGTATCTAACGGTCGATACTCCCTAGACACCTCGGGACCTAATATGCTAGGGATATACGCTGTGACAAAGGACAATCAACAACTCAACGTTACAGCAACAGGAGGCACGTATGCGCCTGAGGATGCCCTGAATCTAGAAATCACTAAAGTAAATAATGCGGCAGTGGAAGGCTCATTTTCTGGCGCTTTCGTACGGGTGGAAGGGCTCAAAACACTGCAAGTCGTGTCAATAGCCAATGGAAAATTCAAAACGGAGATCAAGGCGAACTAATCGTTTGTTATAAATCATTTTTGTATAGTGATGGTAAGGGAAAAATGCTAAACCTGATGGATTCAAAACAATTATTTAGACTTTTCAATAGCAAATACCACCTCACAAACTGGCATAATGAAGATGGTGAACCTGCACAAAGTGAGAGTGAGGTAACATGGCGCTATTGTGGGGTCGGTGAAGAGTTTAGGACTGAAACTGTCGATTGGATTATTAATAAGCTATTTGAAGATGATGAGGTCTATCTATGCTTTGGATCAAACAAGAGTACCCTAGTACCAAAGTCTACGCTCACTGATGAGATCGGAAAGATATTGCACAAAAAGGAAGTCGGGATAATGAATACCGCATTGACAAAAATGCTATTTTTCAATTCGTACGGTACATTCAAAAGCGGTGTTATACGGGATTTTCCTGAAAGCCGCACAAGACTTGTGGGCAGTCCTGTGAAAGTAGCCTTCCATGCAAATATTGTCGATCATCGTACCAGTAGGATCGCTGCTATCATCGGCAAGTACCTGACAAATCTGGAGGATATGCTACACAATGATTATGGTGGCGAGATGGAGCATCTTTGGATAGATTTGGAGCTTCTGGAAAATAGCAAACCCAATTCATTCCGCTTTCAGAAGCGGGTTGCAATCCCGACGTCATACACCGAATTCTATGCCTACAATGTAGGAAACTATAGTGTCCGGCCGGATTTTGAAGTATTAATGAAACTGTCGTCTGAAGATGAGATCAGCTCTTATATACTGGAGATATTATATGAATCTACCTCTGTGCTGCTGGATAAGGAGAAGAAAATAGGTGATTTTGATGCGACAAGATTCCGAGCTGATTTTATATCAGCCTGTGAAGGTGCATGAAACAGATTAAATCCTTATTGTAATAAAGAGGTGGCCAATTTATAATGAACTGCTTTTTGAATAACGATTTCGATGTTAACTTTATATTATTATGACAATCGCACATACTATCGGCATAGAAATTGCCGTTATATCAGTATTCATAATTTAGGTTAATAATTGGTTAGTTAAAAATACCTGAAGCTCCCCGCTCCAGGTATTTTTTGTTTTTAATTATTATTTCTGGTTGTACGAAAATTTGAAACCCGATGAAATGTGAGGTAATTCGCATCGTGATGGTTGGCTGCTCCTCCTTGTCCGTCCTCGTGTGAAGTACGCGATACTGCAATGATATCGGCCCCGTCAAATTGCCAATCTACATATTGATACCCGTGCAGGTAAATATCGGGATGTTGAACAATAACGGAGTCTACACTCCAGCTTATTAAATCGGCACTGGAGCACAATGCCAATGTATTCCGGATCTGATCCAAAGGAACGATACTATGAAACTGATTAGGCACATAGTTTGCCAATGTCCAATACCTATTACTTGTAGCATCATAGCGTATGGTAAACTTCTTCATGCTGCCTGGCATATCTGAAAATCCGCTGGAAGGATTGAAAGTAGAAGTTGTACCGTCGCTGCTGACCTGAACAAAGGCCGCCTGTTCTCTATTTTTACTAAATGTATGTACACGCAAAACGTTCAATAGTTGCCCTGCCGCGGAAACGACAGCATTTCCCTCTAACCACCCCCAGAAATAACCATTCATATAAGTAGGATCGTGGGCCAATGGATTGCTGACTATCCAACTGGACGAATCCAGTAGATCACTGTTTGCGGGAGCGGACATCATGAGTGCGCGATACTGTTTGGCAAAAACAGTGGACGGACCAAGAGCGTCTTCCATAGCTCGCCATATACGGCCTCCATGTACTACGACCGGAGTCGGGGCGGTATGGTATTTACCACTCCTCAACAAGCCATTATGATCGCCAGTGGGTAGAGACCAGGTATTACCATTATCAATAGACTTTCGAATCACCACCTGATTACCATTGCTATAACCTCCAGACACCCCCATTATGTATAAAGTGCCCTGATGTAGAAAAAGACCGGACATGAACTGCCCACTTAAATCGGTCACGACAGACCAATGATTCCCCTGATCTGTGGACCTATAAATACGGGTAAATGATTTCCCGTCTGGACGGGCCTCAGAATTTGGGCCAAAGAAATCATTGGATGCAATCAGATCGCCATTAGCTAGTTTCACAATACTGGGCGAGCCAATATAAATACGCTTGTATGCAGGGGTATGTGCGATAACCGTACCTGGCACAGCCGTCTCTGAATCGATCCCTGCCCGTAGACATCGTACACTAAACCCATTACCTCGGATGTCTGCATTGGAAGGTAATACGCTGCTCTCCCAAAAATGGGTCGCTATAGCTTTTCCATCACTTGAAGCTGTACCGCTCCAATAATAACCACGTGTACCGATCCTAAAGAATGCACCATTGACACCGTTAATATGCCCTCCGGCCACAATTTTGAGATTAGAGAGAAATGCCTGAGCGGCATTGCCAATGCTCTCAGTTTTGATAAGCCTACCCCATTCGGTATTATAGGGCAAACGCCATTCGGGGCCTAATGCCCGACAGGGATCACAACCATTGGTACTGCTGACTGTCTGGGGAGATACCGCCGCCCAGCGATCTGTAACTGTACCCGTAGCCCACCAAGTATGTGGCAGAGCGTTGTAAAAAAATGGTTGTGGAGTAGCAATAGGAATAGCAGCGGGATCGGCATAGGGTACTCCCGCAGCCTGATAGACAGGGTTACGTACCTGATGTCCGTCACTGCTTCTACCCCATTGATACAGGTCACCGTATGCACTGGTATCATCGCTCGCTATAGCTACCTGACGACTCCCTAGGTTGTGCTGTAACCAAACTTGCTGATCTGCTGCGCGGACTGTTGTATAGGTAATGGTATCTCCATGTGCTATGGTCTTAACCCAACCTACATCTCCCACAGCTGTGCCGGGCAACAACTCCATGCTAGACGTTGTGGAATCAAGTGGTTGAACCTCTTGAGACAGGATGGTATTGCAGGACCAGCCCAATATACTAGCTCCGGAAAGTGCTGCTAATAGGAATGTACTAAGATTTCTTTTCATCATCATCTAATTTATTCGAAACCTGGGGTTTGTTTGATATTCGGATTGACTGCAAATGAATTGACATGAACAGGAAAATATAAGATATTGCCCTGCTTGTCCTGCTCGCGTCCCGCTAAAGAAGGAACCCGCTGGAAAACCTGGCCTAAACGAATCATATCAAACCAGGATTTACATTCGCCTGCAAACTCAATAATCCGCTCGTCAAGCAAAATTGTTTCCAACTCCTTCTTGTCTGAAACAGAAGTATAAAACTGATCGGTACCATAAGCGCGCTTTACGACCATATTGATGTACTTCAAAGCGGCTGTGAACTGGCCTTGCTCAGCTAATATCTCTGCTTTAAAGAGATATGCTTCAGCAAATCTATATATCCTGGTATCGGAAGTAAATACTCTCACATTGCCATTCATCTCGCCCATAAATTTATTGGTCCAGCGAAAATTGGTGCCTGAGATCTGCATGTCCTGGCTAATGGTCTCGGCGCGACTATCTCCTGCGGTGCGATTACGATATTTCGTATAAAAAAGATCGGAAAACTGCATCACATGGTTTGCCCCTACAGGTATTGGATTATTTTGATAAGCTAGGGGTACCAAACTCCTGGACTGAGCCAGCAGGCTACCGTATTGATTACTGTTCTCTAATAGATCATAATAGATAGAGTATATGATCTCTGGATTTGTCTCTTGCGTGAATACATCGCGGTAGTTAGCACTGAGTTTATACGTGGTATTGGCCAGCACTTCATCGATTGCCTGATCAGCTATGGAAAGTGCCTCAGCCTGTTCGCCGCGCACCTTGGCCAGCCAAAGGTAGATATCTGTCTTTAACATCAAAATAGCTGCCCTTGACGCTTTACTACTTTTAGCAGTATTGTCACCCATACTCAATTGATCCGCTAACCCTATATCAGCCTTGATCAATTGAAAGACCTCATCTTCGTTCGAGCGTAGCGGAAAGAGCTGCTCATGGTCGTCGGAATCTATAAATTGGGTCACAATAGGCACCTCACCCCACAGACGCACGAGATTGTAATAACACCAAGCACGTACGAAGTAGGCCTGTGCTTTAATTTGCTTTTTTCGGGCTTCTTGCGTGAAGTTAATCCGGTCGACATTGTGGATAATGCCATTGGCTACGGAAATAACTGTGTAGAAGGGTTGCCAGTTGGCATCATTGAGATTAGCAGTAAGCTCATTGTTAATGAAGGACTGTATGCCTCCTGCTTGCAGCCCTCCGCTGATATTGCCTGTACGGCACTCGAACCAATACATCCAATTGTGCACAGTAAAAGAATTGCGCATACGCAGGTAGAGTCCGTTTAATGCGGATTCGGCGTCAGCTTCATTGCTCCAATATGAGTCGTTTGAAATACTACTGTCTGGTTTGAGATCCAGACGTTGACAACTTTGCAATAACGAAATAATGATCGCTATGTACATGATTTTTAGATATATGTTCATAATCGTGCTACTCATTATAATTAAAAACCTAGGTTAAGGCCTACGGTAAACACCCTTGGATTGGGGTAGTTATTATCCCCTACATTGCGACCGCTGCCGCTGTACTCTGTGATATATCCTGGATAGGCTGTAAAATAGTGTAAATTAAGACCGGAGGCATAGACTGTCAAAGTACCTAGACCGTACCTTTGAAGTATTTTTTCAGAAAACCCATAGGAGAGCTTGACTTCGCGTATCGCGAGATAGTTACCTTTGTATGCGTTGAGATTAGATGTTCTATACCAGTTCCACTGTCCCAAATTGCTACCATCTTGAACGTCAAATCTCGGTATTGAGGTGCGAGCGGCGTCTCCGGGAACCTTCCATGCATCGAGTACATCTACCGTCGGAACAATGTAACCATTCTCTCCATATGCATTTAACATACTGATCTGCCTATCATAAATGTGATGGCCCAAGGCAAAATCTGTCAGGATATAGAGTTCAATACCACGATAATTTAAGTTCGTATTCAGGCCTCCAGTGGTTGTAGGGATATGGTAGCCTAATACAAACTGATCATCAGCAGTAATGCGATTGTCGCCATTTCGATCTTGCCACTCATAATCTCCTGCAAACTTCTTGCCTACGGTAGATTTTCTGGTGACGGGATCCCATCCGCCGGCCCTATCATCGTAACGTGCAGCAGTAGCCTGATCGGCATTATCGATTAAGAAATCGGTACGGTACCCTACTATGCTGTACAGACGCTCTCCCTCAGCGATCCCGCCTACACCGCCACTACCGTCGGCAAAGCGTATTCCTCCGATCCGGTTTTTGTCGATTCCGTTACTAGGCAATGCTAATACCTTGTTGAGATTATAGCTGATATTGGCTCCTAACTGCCACTGAAAATCAGCCTTCCGAAGGAGCTTTACTGTAGCGGCGGCTTCGTAGCCATAAAATCTCACCTTGCCCACGTTGGACTCTATACTTCCGAACCCGCTGGTATTGGGCAGGGGCCTGCTAAACAGCAGGTTATTGGTATTCTTGCTATAGTAATCTAGTGTTAGATTAACTAAATCATCTTTTAGTAAGGAGATATCTAATCCAAGATCTATCTGCGCAGAATTCTCCCATCGTAAACTACGATTGGGCATGGATGATGGTGTCGCCGCAGCTCCGCCATCATATATATTGGCGATAGACCATAACCCTTGATAGTCGTATCGTCCGACTGCATTATTGCCGGTAAGACCGTAGCTAGTACGAATTTTAAGCTGGTTTATCCAGGTCTGTTTTTTTAAAAACTCTTCTTCGCTGATCAAGTATCCTGCCGAAACTCCCGGAAAATACCCCACCCTCCTGTCGTTTATAAATTTAGAAGAGGCATCGATCCGCAATGAGCCTGACAATAGGTACTTAGACTTAAAGCTATAAGATATGCGCCCGAAGGTACTATTGAGCCGCTCTCGCTCTCGTGTTGAACTGGCTCCTAGATATTCGGATGAAGCGTTAAGTGTAATGATATCGTCGCTACTGCCTCCCTGTGCCCGGGCATTGTAACCGTAAATATTGTAGCTCAAAGAGGAAGCTCCGATCAAAGCATTGACCTTATGTGATCCCCAATTCTTATTGTAGGTCAAAGTCCCTTCAAATTGATTGCTTTGGTCCAGATCTCCAAAATACTCGGCCGGGCGTTGCGAGTTGTACATATTGGCTTTTTGAAAGTACTCTCGATGCGAATAGGTCGGATTGTAATAACCATCGGCACGGGCGACCAACCCCTGAATTATATCCCACTCTATCCCTACCTTGCCCATAAACCGGAAAGTGTTGCTATTGTAGGTGATATTGTCGAGGATGTGTAAGGGATTGTTGAAATTGGCATCACGCCCGCCAGGTATGGTACCATCAGGCATGACGCTTCTTAAGGTGGGCGCCATATGTATACTCCTTGAGAAAATATTGGCCTGGTTGTGAATAGCATTAGAATAGCTTTTGGTAAAGCCTAAGTTCGTATGCATGCGTAGCCGGTCTGACAATTGATAAGACAAATTGGAACGTAGCGTAAAATTATCCCAATCACTCATCTTCACAAATCCTTCGTCCTTGGTATACCCAATGCTGGACATATATTTTAACTTTTCTGTACCTCCGGTAGCCGTAACGTGCACATTCATCGTATTGCCACCTTGGAATACGTTGTTCTCTACGTCGGTATCTTCGAAAACCAAGGTCTTGGTGGGATCTAAGGGATCCGGCATGGTCTTCCAACCGAGAGGCACTTCTTCTCCACTTTGCAGGTACCGCGTGCTAAAATTGCTCTTAGCGTCATTTCCTGTACCTGCAGGGTGGGCCAATGTCAACCATGACCTATAGCTACTCTGCTCAATAGCGGGCCGGACTATGCTCAAAAACTGTTCGGCATCTAATCTTTTTATTCGGCGACCTGCATTTTGGTAACCGTAATATACATTTCCAGTAACCTTTGTCTTCCCTGCCTTTCCTTTCTTCGTGGTTACCAAAATAATTCCGTTGGAAGCTCTAGCTCCATAGATTGCTGTAGATGCTGCATCTTTTAATACTTCGATAGACTCTACGTCCTGAGGAGGAACGGTCGCCAATGCGCCAGGCATGCCGTCTATCAAAACAAGAGGGCTGTTACTTTTATTGATCGAAGAGCCTCCTCGGATAGTTATCTCTGCCTGGGCTCCAGGGGCCCCCGAAGTACTGTGAACACGTAATCCTGTAGCTTTACCTTTTAGTCCCGCAGAAATCGTATTACTCACCACTTTTGTCAGCTCTTCTCCCTTGACCTGAGCGATCGCTGTAGTCAGTTCGCGCTTAGATTGTGTACCATAACCAATAACAACGACATCTTCAATCTCGGCTTGGAAGACTTCCAATATCATATCGATAGTATGCCGCTCGCCCACAACCTGTGTCTGCGTGTTATATCCTAAGAAGGAGAATGTGAGTATGTCATCCTTGGTTGCAGAAATGGTGTAGCGCCCATCGCTATCTGTTTTTGTTTCTAGCGCCTTCCCTTTTATAGAGACACTGGCTCCAGGTAGTAACTGGCCAGACATAGTTCTCACTTGCCCCGATACCATGCGCTGTTGAAGATTTACCGCAGTGATATCCGCATTAACAACTGTTGTGGGCCTCTCGATTCGCTGTATAATGATAGACTTCTTCAATATCTCGTATGAAAGATCTTGCGATGGTAAAAGAAGGGATAAACCTTCTCGTAAAGGCTTGTCTTTTAATGACACATCAATTGGGCCTGCTTCCGCAATTATCTCCGCATTACAGATCACAGTATAACCGGTCTGCTTTTTAATCTCACGAAATACGTGCAATAACGACATACTCTTGCCTTTAATAGTAAGCGTCTGTGCGGATACATCCGCTCTTGCTTGCGCGAGTAAGGCCAGAAGGAGCACAAGAACCATTTTCATAACAATCAGGTATTTAAAAAGTGGGCGTACGCGTGTATACCCCAATGATACGATGTAATTTTTCATTACCTTTGATTGGTTTTAGTTAGTTAAATAATATACGACTCTATTTTTCTAAGAACTTCAACCGCTGGTCGGGGAAGGTGCAAACTTTCCCGGCTTTTTGGAATTGATTGTAAGTTCTAGCTATGTACTTACTTCATAACCACAGTCCTCCTTCCTTGCATGCTATATGTGATACGTTTATCTGTTCTTTTGATAACCTCCATCACTGTATCGAAATCTTCATAGCGGGATACCGCTCCCCAAATCACAATATTCTTTATACGAGGGCTAAGTTCAATATCGATATCATACCAACGTTCCAAACGTCGTGCTATGCTCTCTAAACTCTCATTATTAAACATAAACTCGCCATTCTTCCAAGCTAAACATTCATCCATATCGACAGCTTCTACGGAGATTCCTGCGGAGGAAACTAAAGACTGCTGCCCTGGCCGTAATATTTCGGATCCTCGGCCCGCCGCTGTAGAAACTTTAACGCTTCCCTCGAGTAATGCAACCCTGGAGACACGTTCGTCTGTATAAGAATTGAGATTAAAATGGGTTCCCAGCACCTCTACCTGTTCTTTTTCAGTCTTTACAATAAAGGGCTTTTTCCTGTCAGATGCGACTTCGAAATAGCCTTCGCCCTCTAGGTAGACCTCACGTCGATCTCCAACGAAGGTAACTGGATAAACAAGCTTCGACTCGGCATTGAGCCATACTTTGGTTCCGTCGGACAATGTAATATGGTATTGCCCTCCTCTCGGAGTTCTCAATAGTAACTGGGTGCGAGCCACTAGATCTTGATTTACAATA
Source organism: Sphingobacterium tabacisoli (assembly GCF_017908035.1). Classification (GTDB taxonomy): domain Bacteria; phylum Bacteroidota; class Bacteroidia; order Sphingobacteriales; family Sphingobacteriaceae; genus Sphingobacterium; species Sphingobacterium tabacisoli. Next base: position 1,156,151 of record NZ_JAEQMU010000001.1, read on the forward strand.
GTGTGCCCCCCATCGTAACGAACCTCATTATCAATAATGATACCTTGATGTTCTGAACTAAGAAGAATCTCCTCGCCATTTGCCAGAGTCAAAATCGCTTTATTATTGCCCGCTGGAATAGCGCCACTAAACTGTTCAGTCTTATGATTAGAATCATTGATAAGTGGGTAAAGAATATACCCACCTATACCTAAACACACCATGATAGAAGCCACTATAGCATATCTGAACCAAGGCCTACTGTGTCTGATATCTCCTGCTCTGATATGTGTCAATATGTAATTCAGATTATCCTCTTCCCGTTTCGCAAAATCCGTATCGAATATGTATTCATACTCTAACAATAATTCACGAAGTCCTTCTTCGCTTTTAAGCTCATCGGTTGTCTTTTTCAAATCTGGATATTTAGCGAATAGGCGTCGCAGTTCCTCATTGTCCTCTGGAGACAGTAATCCATTGATATAGTCTTTTAATAACGGAATAAGATGGTTCATAGTTTTATAATCGCATTACATTAATAGAAACACGATACAGATAGAAATCTGACGAGAAAAAGTATATTTTTCACAAAAAGAATCTAAACAACTGTTAACCAGTATATTTTTTCTTAAAAAAAGGTATACAATAAAGCACTGAGTAATGCGGAGCTGTGCAATTTGAAATGAGCACGTAGAATCGCCAATGCACGTGAGCGATTGGCGTAAACGACATCGGCACTCACTCCCAACCGTTGACTTATCTCCTCAACAGTCAGCCCTTCTAAGAAACTCATGTGAAAGACTTCGCGCTGGCGCTCGGAGAGCTTTTCTACCTCTAGATAAATAGCGGCCATCAGGTCGGCATGAACCATTTTTGTATAAACATCTACATCTTGTGCTAGGTCAAATTCCGTATTTAGGATAGATTCTAAAGGGTCTTCAAGAACAGGTTTTCTAAGGTAATTGAGACAGGCATTTTTGGTGCAGATATAGAGAAAGGCCTTTAGTTTTTCTTCATTCCAGAACAAATGCCTATTCTTCCACATTTTGATAAATGAATCGGCAACAATTTCTTCGGCTGCTTCTCTAACCTTAACATACCGCGTAGCAAACAACAACAGCTTCCTATTATACAAACGATAGACAGCAACAAGGCTTTGTTCCTTATTCTTATGCAATCCATCAATCAAAAGAGAAGGGCTGTGCATTTGCTTTATAAATGGTTTTTTTAAAATATAGCGTTATCAAAATTTAAGGCTTCTGTCTCTAGAAGACAGGCTAAAGTAAACAACAATTCTTGGAAAAACAATTTTCACTCCTCAGAAACCGGCAAAATCAAACCACAAAGCGCTAGAAATAAAGAAGTACCAACGTAATGACAGGTTAGTTAAAACTCTCTGAATATCCCCTGCTCCAGGGGGTTCTTTACGTTGAACGTTGGCGCAAGTTCACTTACAAATCGAACTTTTCTGTGTCTTATCATGAAATAAACGGTACAATAAGGTATATTGTCCAATTGAAATTACAGTTCAATGAAAACAAAATACTTTTGGCTCATCGGGGCAGTCTGTTTGATATTTTTCATATCCATACCTACTTTTCACTTATTGACGACAAAGTGGAAGGAGAATAGAACGGAAGTCGAAATTGCGCAAGGATATACTAATGATGCCAGTCAGTTGAACCTGACAAAGATGGATACTATTATTACCATTCCAGCAGATAAAAACCTAATTGAAGCGCAGCTTAAAGATATCTTCAAATATGCTAGAGAGAAAGGTTTGAAAATATCGATTTCGGGAGCAAAACATAGCATGGGAGGCCACACCATATCTCCTGATGGTGTCTTATTGAATATGCTACCCTATAAGCATATGGAGCTTGATACCGTAAATAATATCTTATCAATAGGTTCTGGCGCTCTATGGGAGGATGCGCTGAAGTATCTCGATGGGTATGGTAAATCTATTGCGATAATGCAGGCTTTTAGCTCTTTCTCGATTGGAGGATCGATTAGTGTAAACGGCCATGGCTGGCAGAAGGATCTACCTCCTATTTCGAAAAGTATTCACTCGTTTTCTATTATGCTGGCTAATGGTAAGGTGTTAGATTGTAGCAGAAGCGAAAATCAGGAACTGTTCAAACTGGTATTAGGTGGATATGGCTTATTTGGTGTAATATTGGATGTAAAGCTCCATGTTGTCGACAATACAGCACTGACCTATAAGTATATCAGGCTGTCCCCTGCTAACTATGTAAGCTACTATAAGAAATATGTGTCTGACAATCCAAATGTAAATCTTGTATTTGGAAGGTTGCGGATCTCGGATAAGCACTTTTTAGAAGAGGCTACACTTAACTATTTTGAAGAAGTACAGACGGATATACCTACTCTCCAACAAACAAAAAGTACAGAAACCCAGCGGTTGGTATTTAGAGGTAGTGTCGGTAGTGAATATGGGAAGAGACTGCGATGGGACTTGGAAACGGGGAAAAATAAGATCTCTAAGAATGAGATTTACTCCAGAAATGAACTCTTAAATGATCATGTCTCGCTGATTGAAAACAAAGATACATCTTCTACGGATCTATTACAGGAGTACTTTATCCCCGAAAGACACTTCAATCATTTTATACAGGATATCAAACCGATCTTAAAAAAATCTACGATTGATCTGTTAAATATCACTATACGTGGGGTTCGTGAGGATAGGGATAGCTACCTTAACTACGCTAAAGAAGATGTATATGGATTTGTGATCCTATTCAATCAAAAGAAAACAAAAGAACAGGAAGAGGCAATGAGGGAACTAACTAATGAGCTTGTGGATGCAGCCCTGAAGAATGAAGGAACATTTTACCTGCCTTACAGGCTACATATCGACAGAGAAAAGATGCGTAAAGCGTATCCACAGGCGGACAGCTTTTTTGATCTGAAACTCAAGTATGATCCTAAAGCTGTATTTAGCAATAGATTTTACGAGCACTACAAGTAGGACGACTGGATGAACCAGCTGTATAGAAGATGGATAAAACAAAAAATGAGCTTAATATTGCTCTAAGTCCGAAAAGCTTAAGTCCTGGATTCTAGGGAACGAACTGACTCTTATAGGCTTTTTCGTCTTATTGAAGATCTCGTCGGATCCCAGTTCCTGCTGAAACTCGATTTTTGTTTTTTCGATTAAATCGATCTTCGTTTCGAAAGTGGTGTTTTTGCCGTTCCAGTATACACGTGAGATCTTGACTAGCTCAAAATTGTTCTGCTTAAGCCTAAATTCATAACAGCTTTTTCGGCCGTTAATATCTGTAAGCATCCTTAACTTACCTTCTTCAATAAAAAAGTCTGGGATTGTATTGCCATTGTGCTCACCATTCTTATAGGGTGGGTACTGGCTCTCTATTATCTTTGTAGAAGAGACAACGAGCTGAAGCTTACCATTCGGCTGTGAAAGAAATATCTGTACCCGCAATGGTCTGGTATCGTCCTCTACATCCATCTCTAAAACAATAACATCATCGCGTTTGTCATTATTCAGGTCTCCCACTTCTCTTTGCACTAGAGCCGTAAAATTGCCTTTAGGATCATTTTTTTGTGCGTATAAATTGGCTTTTGCCAAAAAAAGTAATAATGCAAAAAACAGTATTTTCATAGCAGTACAAAGTGAATATTATAACAAGGATTTTTGAGCCTTGCTGTAAAAATATAAAAACAATACAGCTTGTGTAACCTTTTTGTTAACATCATAAAAATGAACACTATCGGCATAGGTTTTGTCGTTATATCAGTATTCATAATTTAGGTTAATAATTGGTTAGTTAAAAATACCTGAAGCTCCCCGCTTTAGGTATTTTTTTATTATAGAGAGGCCGGCTCGAGTCTTCACCTTTCTGTTTTAATAGATCAATGCTCCTTTTCTTTACATATTTTCGAATAATACTTTTCCAGCATCTTTACGTTATTATTTCGCTCTTCTGATTTTTCGTCATTTTTATCTGTATATACTAACCATTTACGGTAGAGCTCGTGGAAAACCTCTGCTCCCATTTCGGTCAGATCATTATTCTCGAAATTGAGGTGTAGGATCCTGTCTTGCTTATCCAGTGGATTGAGTTTCAAAAGCTTGTTTTCATAACAAAACCGCAGAAAAGTGATGTGAAGATTATAAATCTTTACTATACTCTCAGGATAGGCACGATTCGCTTTAAACAAATAGGATATATCGGTAACGAATTGTGTATGGTAATATAAATCGTGATAGACATGTGCAATTGCTTTTTTCAGAAATTCTATGTCCTCAATATCCTCTATTAAAATCAATCTGTAATAGGCCCAGCCGAAAGGATTTTCTTCAACAGCTCCGTCAAGCATCTTTTTCAGGTTCTCTGTGGATAGCAGGTATAATCTATTCTCGTAGAGAACGCCTATTCTTTTTCCATTTTGAGTAACAATGTATTCTCCAAAAATAGGCTCAAGGGAAATATTGATGATGGTCCTACACAGTTGTTCAAACTGCTTTGCAAATTTCTTTGTTGTCATGGGGTATTCTATTGATTATTGACTACACTAATCTCGAGTGAACCTATTCTGTACAGATATTTTAAAATTTAAATTTTTCATCTTTTGTCGATCTGCTCTCTACCGTTTTGTAATAGACAATACAAAATCGTATATAAAACTATAATCCGAGTTCCTGCAACATACGCTCTCTGTTATTCATAAAGTATTTTGTTAATCGATATTGTTCGGTGTCTTCATACGAAATTAGCTGTATGCCTTCCATACTGACTTGAAATATATCAGCATCGGGGTAAGCCATTAAAATCGGTGAATGGGTCGCGATAACAAACTGCGAATTCTTCTCGACAAGCTGCTGGATACGAACCAACATGTTCATTTGGCTAACGATGGATAAGGCCGATTCGGGCTCATCAAAAATATACAATCCTTGTCCATAGAGCCGATGGTGTAAAAGGGAAAGAAAACTCTCTCCATGGGAACACTCATGAAGCGAGCCTCCGTAACTCTCTTGCGCCTGATAATCATCTACGGCGGTAGCAACATTATAGAAGCTCTCCGCACGTAGAAAAAAACCATCCCTATTACGATATCCAGTTCTAATCAGCTGAATATCCTCGAAAAGAGAGGAATGTGAATCTTTTGTACTGAAATTGAAATTTCGACTTCCCCCCTCTGGATTAAAACCAGCATTAACGGCAATCGCTTCAATTAAAGTAGATTTACCCACTCCATTTTCGCCTATGATAAACGTGACTTCTTTCCGAAGTTTTAAATCGGTCAGATTAGATATGGAGGGGATATTATAGGGGTAAGATGCTCGCCTTTCGGCAACACAATTATTTCTCACTTCACTAATGTAAATCATAATAGGCAATATAAGATATTCTAGTTTAAATTTCACGGAACAGTTATTGTATTATACGTAATAGGCTCTTTGCCTATATTCTCCATGCCTTAAACTATAGATTGGTATGCTGTTTGTAGTTCCCTGCTAATTTTTAAAATGCTAAATTTGCTCTCATGAGATTACTCGGTTATCTAATTGCCCTATCAAGTATACTTTTTTTCTCCTTTAACAGGCAACAACATCCTTTGCAGAAAGAATGGCAGTTGGTAGCCGAACGGATAACTCATTTTAACCAAGATCACACACCCTATGACGGGGTTAAGGATAGACTCGATTCTGTCGATAATATAAGGGTGCAATTTTTGTCAGATGGCTCTTTTAAATCTCCTGAGGGTGATGGAAGCTATACCTTTTCCAAGGATTCTATACATTTAAACATCAATGGTAAAACGGCTTCTTTTAGATATGAATTAATAGATTCGAAGTTAATGATGGAAAGCTATATCAAAAATCCTACATACCTGGTTAGATCAAGGCTTTACCTAGAATAGTAACCATCTCTAAAAGTTAATCCTTAATACTGCTCTGAATCGGAAAAGCTCAAATCTTGGATTTTAGGTAGTGAATGAATTGTTATCGCCTTCTTCCTTTTGTTAAATATTTCATCTGAACCTAATTCTTGCTGAAATTCTGTTTTTGTTTTCGCAATCAAGTCAATCGCTGTTTCGAAGGTTGTATTTTTTCCGTTCCAGTATACACCTAATATTTTGACCAGCTCAAAAGTATTTTGTATGCATCTAAATTCATAGCAGCTTTTTGGGTCATTGATATTTGTAAGCATTCTTAACTTACCCTCTTCAATGAAAAAATCCGGGATCGGATTACCATTATGCTCACCGTTCTTGTTAGGTGGATATTGGCTTTGAAAACAAATATGCTATTTTGGTCTTAATGAAGATGTCTACCACTACTCAAAATCGGCTATTTCTTCTTTTAATTTCCGTAATTGATCCTGTACAAGTCTATTACGGAATCTCGAAAATAAAATTCCTCCACCAGCAACTAATACGACAGAGATGATAAACTCGAGCCACGAGCCTGATAATAAACCACGGCTTGTACAAAAAGAGTAAATAGCAAGGGGTGGAATAATGATACAGAGATATAAAGTCGATATCTTCTTTACCCGCAGTTTATTCTTCTCATAAGTTAGAAATAACATTTTGTTTTCCTTAACTGGTTTAGACAAATCTATCTTGCTCAAAATTCTAAACAATTGAAATGTATCAAAATACTGAACTCCAACAACTAAGATAATAAAGAGCATAAAGGTAAGTCCTTGAAAAGAGATTATCGCTGCGTTGAAATATACAATCAGGAATGCAAGTAAGCCTACAGATATTACTATACGTATTCCGGACTCCCAACGAAGCAAGTTTATTCTCCTCTTGGGCTTATGGGTCATCATTTCGTGCAATATCTTTTTGTTGATCTTGGTATTTTCTTCAAGACGTTCAGTGAACATCTCCCATTTTTCTTCTAATTCTGACAAATTCATAATCAATATATTATTTACTTGCTAAATCTTTCAATTGTTGTTTAATACGACTTATCCGAGTACCGACATTGGACTGACTAATCCCCATGATAACTGCGATTTCGTCATGCTTGTGACGATCGAGATAAAGTAATATAATCGCTTTGTCAAAAGCACTTAACATATCTATAGACTCATAGAGTTTGCTATACATATCCTGCAAGGCGGGATCTTCTGAAACGATATGTTGATCCCAATTAGGACTATCGGTGCCGAACAAGACGAATGAATGACGTTTGTCATAACTCAGCTTACATAATGCGGTATTGAGTGCTACACGATAAATCCAGGTAGATATTGAGGATCTCCCTTCGAAAGTAGCGAAAGACTTCCATAATTGATAAGTCATTTCATCTAGTAGATCCTCGCGATCTTGTTTGGTCTTGGAATAAATGGCTGAGATTTTTAATAGTATCCCAAGATGCGCCTCCAAGATTTTGACAAATTCTTTTTGTTGTTCTATAATATCGAGCATTTAGTTGAAAAGCTTTAATTAATAATCGCAGTATACCCCAGTTAGTAGAAAAATAGACACAAAAATCACAATAACGTGAAAATATATTTACTTTATTTAAATCACATCAGAATAAACATCTCACCTTGATGTTATTATGACAATTAGGAAGACTAACGATATGAGTTCGGCTGTTACACTTCGTATTCATGATATGAACTAATTAACAATTGGTTCGTTAAATTCTCTAAAATTTACCGCATCAGGAATTTCAAGTATAAAACACTTGACTCGATATTTCACAGAACTTGCTCGCAATTAAAATTACTGCAAAACGCTGCTAGCTTCTAATATGGATTCTTAATGTATTCATATTAGAAGCTAGCGTGATGAAAACTGGAAAACAATGTACTTTTTCCTTCAGAAAAGTGTTTGTATTGTTAGTATCTGAATCACTTGTATTTACTTTCTTGACTGTATAGAAAACTGTCTAATTACCAAGACGATGACTAAACATAGCAAGCCTATTGAAGCCAGCATTGCGTAAAGATATGCCGCTGGAATATTATTCATGAAGTGCTTCGTAGAACCTTCTTGATGATAATACAGCCCTACAATAAAGGCAATACCTAAGCAAATGGCAATCTGCTGTATTGTAAGATATAATGCTGAACCGACTCCAATCAAGGATCTACTTAAATCGCGTAAAGCTAAAGTCATCAGAGAAGGTAAGACACTGCCGCAACCTAAACCGTAAAAAAAGAACAGAAAATGAATGTGTATAGGATCCGGTATAGTTTGGTTGAAAATCCAAAGATGCATTGCCAACCCTAAAATCATGATGAGGATTCCCGATAGGATTACTGCCCTTCCCCATTTATGAATAAGCCGGCCGACAACTATACTCGCCAAAACATAACCGATCCCCTGATACACGAAAGCAATTCCGGTACTACTAGAAGAGAAACCCTTTTGAGCCTGTAGATAGTTCGAATTGATGATAAAATAGGAATCCTGCACCATGTAGTAGGCCAATACAATAAATAACCCGACATTGAACACCTTGTTTCTGAATAATGAAAAGTTAAGCATGGCGCCCTCATTCTTCTGATCCAATCGATATTGCTTTTGGATGAAGCGGTATAATAATAGCAAGGCCAGGATCATCATTCCAATGATCCAAAGAGGCCAATGTAACTCAGGCCCGACGATAAGTGGATAAATCAAAAGTATCAATAGAGCAAATAGCTGAACCATAGAAACAGAATCCACCTTTTGGTCGCTCGCAGTTCTATCTTTCAGAATACAGATATAGGTCAGCGAAACTGCAAGTACGCCTATCGGAAGATTGATCAGAAAGATTAAGCGCCAGCTCTCTGCTATCCACTCCTGATCAGGAAGAATGCCCCCCAATAGCTGACCTAACACAGAAGCAACACCGGCTATACTCCCATAAATACCAAGTGCAATAGTGCGTTTCTCCGGTTGATCAAACTGTAAAGTAATCAGGGAAATTGCCTGCGGCACCATCAGCCCCGAACTGATCCCTTGAACTAATCGTCCCAAGAGTAGGAAATAAATATGATCGGATAGTCCACATAAGAGAGATGATAGTGTAAAACCAACCATTCCTAGAACATAGAGGTTCTTACGACCATAGACCTCTCCTGCTTTACCCGCATTAATCAACAGGCTCGCATAACCGATAATATATAGGATAATAATCCACTGTACCTCACTGTTGGATAAGTGTAATGCTTCTTGGATCCTAGGGAGGGATACATTGATAATGAATAGGTCCAGGACGAACAAAAATATACCGATAGAGAGAATGAAGGTCTGAAATATTTCCTTAACGCTTAGTTTCATTGCTAGTATTCTAGAGTTTAAAAAGGTAAATTTATCCGAATAAAAATGAGCTATCAAGTAGTTGTATATTGTGTACTTAGTATACTTTTTTGTACTAATGCTTGTTATGAATGACTTATGAGGGAAAAAAAAATCAATAAATATGAGAGCTGCTGTGACGTAAACGGTATTTTCAAGATAATCGGCGGAAAATGGAAGGCGCTAATTATAAAAGCTATTTCCGAAGATTGTCCAAAACGATTTGGGGAGCTACGACGTGATCTGGATACTATAGCACAGACGACATTGACGGTACAGCTTAGAGAGCTTGAGCGTGACGGCATAATATCTAGAAAGATCTATGCCGAGACTCCGCCTCGCGTAGAATACAAACTCTCAGAGTTGGGGCAAACGTTACTGCCAATCCTGGAGTTACTGGATGACTGGTGGGCTTTGTATAAGACGAGTAAAACGGATGCTATCTAATTAAACATCATTTCTCCCATTTATAAATTACCTTTCTCCAGTTCTGATACAGCAAATGATGCCGCTCTGGCTGTGAGGGCCATGAATGTCAACGAGGGATTCTGCGTACCGGTAGATGTCATACAAGCGCCATCAGTCACAAATACGTTCGGGCAGGTATGAACCTGATTCCATTTATTTAGGATAGATGTAGCTGGATCATGGCCCATTCGGGCTCCCCCCATTTCATGGATATCGAGTCCCGGATTCTGCATAGACCTATTTTGTTGGATGTTCTTAACTCCTGCTCGCTCTAACATAACCGTTCCTTGCTCTAGGAAATCTTCAAGACTTTTATGATCATTCTCTTGATAACCTACTGATGTGATAAGCTGGGGAATACCAAAATCATCCACAGCTGTATCGCTAAGCCTAACATGATTCTCTTCCTTAGGAATTGTTTCTCCCTGCATCATCATCGATACTTTCCACGGTCCTGGAATAGAAAGCGAGTCTTTGTAAGCCGCACCTACCCCTTCGGCCGCCTGTCCTCCTGCCACTCTATATGCAGAAAAGAAGGAAGCATAGCCCCGTAAAAAGTCGGTTTCCTGTCGGCTCACGTTCCGAAAGTTCGGTATAATGGGCTGTGTAGGCCGCTTACCATAATAGTACTTGTCTTCAAAACCGTCCACATCACCTGAGATACGTCCCATATAGTTGTGAAAAGCAACATATCGGCCCAACAATCCATTGTCATTGCCAAGACCATTGGGGAATCTTCTTGATTTTGAATTCAATAGAATCTGATTGGTTGCCAAGGCAGACGCATTGACAAATATAACAGATGCATAATACTCCAGCATCTCTTTACTTTGTCGGTCTATGACACGTACACCGACAGCCTTTGCCTTATTCTCATCGTAGATAATGGAATGTACAATAGAATCAGGTCGGAGTGTAAGATGTCCAGTTTTGGCTGCCCAAGGGATAGTAGATGCATTGGAACTAAAATAGCCTCCAAATGGACAGCCTCTATAGCATAAGGAACGTGCCATGCATTGGCTCCGTCCCTGTGCAATATGGACGGGCTGTGGTTTGGTAACGTGTGCACAACGGCCACTAATTACCTGCCTATCACTATAATGCGTATGGATACGCTGCTGAATCATCTTCTCCACACTGTTAAGTTCGAAAGGGGGCAGAAACTCACCATCCGGCATAGCAGGGTTACCTTCCTTCTTGCCAGAAACCCCAATGAACTTTTCAACATGGCTATACCAAGGTGCAATATCCCGATAACGGATCGGCCAATCTACAGCAAACCCATCGCGATCGGGCCCTTGGAAATCAAAGTCAGACCAGCGCTGTACCTGTCTGGCCCAGGTAAGAGACTTGCCCCCGACCTGATAACTACGTATCCAGTCGAAGGGCTGTTCTTGGATATAAGGTTGCTCCTTATCCTTGGTAAAAAAATGCATTGTATCTTCACCAAAGGCGTAACACTTGGATAGAATGGGGTTCTCCTGAGCCATCTCGAGTGGCACTCGGTTGCGATGGTCAAACTGCCAGATATCCTGGTATGCTGTCGGATAGTCTTTAATATGTTTGACATCTCGGCCCCGCTCCAAAAGGAGCGTCTTCACTCCTTGATCGCAAAACTCTTTTGCTGCCCATCCTCCTGAAATACCTGAGCCGATCACAATGGCCCCGAATTGCTCTTTTTCTATCATTAAATCCCTGTTATCACCTAAAGTTAAAGATTTTGTACTGTATCTAACAAAACCGTCCGCCCCGTCTTACTACTACGCTGCGCCGCCTCCATGAATTGAAATATTTCTATCGTCTCTGTCGCTGGTACCGGTGCTTTACCCGTATCGAAAAAGGTCAGTATCTCTGACACCAGAGGTCCATATCCAGAGAAAGGCCCCAACGGTGATATTCCAGTCTCGCCAAAGGCAATCCCCGCAATATTAGATGCTCCTTTCCGTATACCGCGCACGGTACCTGTACGTCCATCATACCACACCCCTATGACCTGCTCAAAGTCAGGATGGAATACCCGATATACCTCCTTGCAACCTACCCCCATAACGGTAAATAGCATCTCGATACCATGGATCATATACCAGGCCTGATCGATATGATGTGGTTCAATCTCAGCTGGGGTGTATACATCTGCACCTAGTACCTTGCCTATTTTACCTCCTCTAACCTCGCGTACCAATTGGTCGTAACGCAAGGAAGACGAAGAGAAAATCGGTACTTTATGCTGATGTGCCAATTCAAATATAGCTTTTACTTTCGATAAGTCTTCAGCCATAGGCTTATCGACAAATAGTGGCTTTCCGGCTTTGATGACCTGGGTAGCCTGATCTAAATGAACACGACCGTCATTGGACTCTAATAGTATGTAATCGACTTTTTGGAGCAGTGCAGCGATGGAGTCGACAATTTCGACTCCCATATCGCGCATGGCCTGTGTAATCCGTGGCTTCATCTCCAATGCCGAAGGGATATCCGGACTACCGTGCGGATAAGCTGCTACCACCCGATAGCCCCTATTGGAAAGACTGCCTTGATTAATATCTTTGGTAAACATCTCGCTGTGCGAAGTATCCAGTCCGATAACACCTATTCTCTTAAACGACTCGCCCGCTGTATGCGCGGACAAGCTATTGGACAATAGCATACCGCCGCCTACGAGTGATAACTGTGTGATAAATTGTCTTCTGCTATTCATAATTATTTCTTTTTGGGCATGGGTGGTAGAGAAAAACCATTATGGTAAGTGTGATTAACCCATTCGCGCGCAGCGTGCTGGGCGTTGACTTTTTGGTATTGCCTGTTGAATCTTGGATCACCATCGACCACTTCAAACTCATCTATGGACACAATCTTGATTTCGTCATTGGGCGAAATATTGGTAAACTCCATCTTCTCTCCATCCCATAATAACTCGCGATGCAGTCCCTGTAAACGTACCGCTAGCACGCCCATGACCACCATTTCGTTGAATGGGCCGGAGAAGCCGAAATGTGAACTAGATTCCTTGCGGTTTGCCTTGGACTCTTTGGCAGCTCGGATCCAGTCCTGCTCGTGTGCATTGGTATTCCATATATCGCCATTGCCTCCTGGAATCCGTGGAATCCAAGGTTTGGGCTTTTGAAAATGCTTCATATTTTCCACTGGCAATAAGGTCGGATTCATTCCGTAACAACCGGTCATAATTTTCCCTTTTTTGCCAACGAATATAATTCCTCCATTCTCATCGCCCATCATCATACCCGGTGCTAATTCGGAAGGTCTATCAGGAAGCAGTCCTCCGTCATACCAGTGTACAGTTACCTCTGGCATATTGACCTGCCCGACTTTAGGCCGTGCCGGGAATGTGTATTTGACCACCTCCGCATGTGGTGGCGAATAAAGGTTGCTCAGTGTGGAGCTTCCATTCACCTTGGTTGGATATTTTAAATTCAGTGCCCAATAGATAGGATCCATGATATGACAGGCCATATCGCCCAAGGCTCCTGTACCAAAGTCCCACCAACCGCGCCAATTCCATGGAGTATACACCGGATTATAATCACGCCGCTCTGCCGGCCCCAAAAACAGATTCCAATCCAAGGTATCAGGAACCGGAACACCTTGTTTCGGTTTCATCAATCCTTGTGGCCATATTGGCCGGTCAGTCCAACAGTGCACTTCATAGACTTCGCCTATGGCCCCAGACTGTATCCATTCGGCAATCTCCCGACACCAGTCGAAAGAATTGCCCTGATTGCCCATCTGGGTAGCGACACCATAGTTTTTGGCGAGTTCGGTCAATAGCCTCGACTCGTACACCGAGTGAGTCAACGGCTTCTGCGTATAACAGTGCTTACCCAGTGTAATCGCATGCGCCGTAACACCGGCATGTGTATGATCTGGCGTCGCAACCATCACTGCATCGATACTGTCTTTCATCTCGTCAAACATCACACGCCAATCTTTATATCGCTTGGCATTAGGATAGTCATCAAAAGTTTTTTGTGCATAACGCCAATCGACATCGCATAACGCAACTATATTTTCGGTCTTCATATTGGCCAGATTGCGACGGCCCATACCACCGACACCTATACCAGCAATATTCAAACGGTCACTGGGTGCTACATGACCAAATTTCTTGCCTAATACCGTATTGGAAACAATGGAAAAGCCTGTGATTAAAGCAGTATTCTTAATAAAATCTCTTCTTGAATTTTTCATTTCTACAAATAATTATCGTGTTGAACTAATACATTGTTGGACCGGTCAATTTCTACTTGAGGAATAGGGAAAGGCCAACTCTTGTCCGTTACATCCCGGCCCTTGTCTGCAAAACCATAAGTGGTATAGAATGTCTTCATTGTACTGACGTACGTACCCCACCGTATTAAATCATACAGACGGAAACCTTCTAAAGCCAATTCATTTCTTCGTTCTTTCTTAATGGCTGCCAATACATCATCAGAGCTGGTAATGGCATAGGTCGTGTTAAACTCCTGGTCCGTAATATCCTTGAGGTCTTTGGCGAATTGTCTGTAGACCGCTGGTCCATCTTTTTTGACGGTGGTTACAAATGCTCGACGACGGACCTGATTGAGCCTATCCAGCGCGGTCACGGTACTACCACCGGTTTTGACGGTAGCTTCGGCATTGATCAATAATACTTCGGCATATCTGATCCAATAAGGCTGCCAATTGCTACGCTGCAGGTCGTTATTCTGACGGTACTGCTGAGGGACGAATGCTTTTCTACTATGCTGTAAATTGAAATCGTTAAAATAGCCTTTGTAGTTATGAACTTCGTTACTGCCATTGGATGCTAAAAAGATATCTTCATGGCTAATAATAGTCAGCATCTTGCGTGGATCCCGACTATCGAAACTACTCGCCAAATCCCTTGTAGGGGTATTACCTCCCCAACCGCCGACGTTGTTACGTCCAACATTCATAATCGCGAATGCATCGCCCCCCATGCCAAAAGCGGGGTCATAATTGCGCAATACGCCAAAGAGGACTTCTTTGGAAAATGGACCTACTTTGTAGTCTCCACGATACAAGTCATTAAAATCGGGCAATAGGCTTAGGTTTCCATTAGTGATAACATCCTCCGTAGCTACCCGCGCCAACTCATAATCCGCTTTGGCATCGCCCTGCATCTGTGCATTCTCCATCAAACCGGCAAAAAACAATGCGGCTCTAGCTTTGATCGTCAAAGCGGCATCTTTGGATGCTCGTCCAGCCTCGGTAGCACTGGACATAGATGCCAATCTTGGTAAATGTGGCGAATTAATGGCTTCATCCAGATCGCTATAAATCTGCGTTCTCAGTTCCTCAATACTAGCTTTGGGCTTACGTACAGAAGGGTCTTCGACTGCAGTAATCAAGGGTACAGACTTGAATACAGTAACCAGATCCAGGTAATACCAAGCGCGCAAAAACTTCACCTCGGCGATGTAACGTGCCAAGGTTTCTGCTGATACTTTGACTCCGTTCTGCACGAGATTGGCTCCCTCTTTTTGATACCCTGCTAAAGCTTGATTACATTTGCCTATCCCCCGATAACGATTGGACCAGGTCTCATTAAGTAGTGCATTAGAACTCAATGGTCTACCGCGACCTACCTCGGTGGTCTGTGGCCTATCTCCCGGATCTGAACCTCCGGCATCAGCATTGTCTACACTCTCATCCATGATGGCGACTTTATTGACCGTATACCCCCATCCATCGGCCATAGGTTGATAACAGGAGGTCAGCATCTTCAGTCCTGCGCCATCGGTTTTGAAAAACTCCCCCTCGTCGAGTATACCGTATGGATCTCTATTCAAATAGTCTTTTTTGCAGGCTGATACACCTAATGCAGCTACTGCAGTCAGTATGATTAATCGGTTGAATTTCATAATTAAAAGCTTAAATTAACGCCAAACATCCATGATTTAGCCACTGGATAATAGCCTTGATCTACCCCCATGCTAAGTGGTGAATTACTTCCTATCTCAGGATCTAAACCCGTATATTTTGTAAAGGTGAATAGGTTGTACCCGCTCACCCAGAAACGTAGATTGTTCACACTACGTAATAAGTGTTTCGGAAGCGTATACCCCAGTTGTACGGATTTAATACGTAGGTATGATCCGTCCTCAACCAACCAATCGGAAATCTGCAAATTGCTCTGATTGGATGAACTGATTTTAAACTGACTATTGCTCGGATTATTCGGAGACCAAGCATCGGACATCAACTCCTTTGGTGCATTGTACCATCCAACACCTGATTTCATATCAATCTTGACAATATTCATAATGTCATTGCCAATCGCACCTTGTGCCAAAACCCTAAAGTCAAAATTCTTATAGGAAGCTCCAAGGTTTAATCCATAAGTCAGATCAGGGAACGGATCCCCGATATTGGTACGATCGCTGCTATTAATTACGCCATCCTTATTGATATCTACAAATCGTAGATCTCCCGGTACTGCTCCAGCCTGCACATAATTATCGATCTCGGCTTGGTTCTGGAAGATACCATCTGTCTTGAAGCCATAGTAGTAACCGATCGGCATGCCGACCTCTGTCAGTGTGGTTGTATAACTGATCCAGCCACCACCAGGAATAGGCTCACCACCGCCTAGAGACAATACCTTATTCTTGAGTGTAGCCGCATTTGCTGCAATGGAATAACCGAACTCACCGATCTTATTAGTATACTTCACAGCTAGTTCAAATCCCTTATTTTCCACCTTACCAGCATTGCTCCACGGACTGTTGCTATAGCCTAGATAATTGGGCAGAGGTACATTAAGCAGCATACCATCTGTTGTCTTTTTGTAGTAATCCAAGGTGACATCGAGTTTTCTATCGAGAAATGACAGGTCTAGTCCGACATCCATCTGTTCGGTCTTTTCCCATTTGATCGCCGCATTACCAATGGAGCTACTTCCTCCACTTAGCTGCGGGTTATACTGCCCAAAGTAGTAATATCCCTGATTGCCCGAATAAGTGGTTAGGTAGGCTCCCCGTCCGATATTCTGGTTACCGATACGGCCCCAGCTGGCACGGAGTTTACCACTCGACAACCAATTTAGATTACGAGCAAAGCCCTCTTCGCCAAAATTCCAACCTGCAGAAACAGATGGGAACGCCCCCCATTTGTTGTCTTTCCCAAAATTAGATGATCCATCATAACGGAAGTTGGCCGTGACCATATAGCGGTCTTTGTAGGAATAGAAAATACGTGAAAAATAGGAATTCAATGCGCTCTCCCATTTGGAACCCGATGCCTGAGGGTTGATACTCGCCGCGTCAATGATCCATTGGCTCTCCGCATTGGAAACCAATCCCTGCTTGGACGCTCCTGAGGACTCACTCTTCCATTGCTCGGCAGATGTACCAACCAAAGCTGTCACATAGTGATCCTCCCATCTCTTGTCTAGGCTGAGTACATTTTCCCATACGTAATAGTCGGTCTTGGAATTGGATACACCGACTGTGGCATCCGAATTAAACTGATTGCCATTTAGGTAGTACTTCGGGGTAAATGAGTTCGAAACTCCCGTAGATAGATCGACACCGATATTGCTTCTAAAACGTAACCAATCGGTCAGTTTAACATCGACACTTCCTCCTCCTTTTATAGCTTTTCCCTTCCATCGGTTATTCTTATAGATTTCCGTCTGCGCCACCGGGTTTTCTTTATTCGTCATCAATATAGGACTATACATCGACCATGGATTATTGGGATCTATCCGATCTAAGAACAGTCCTGCTTTTAGAAAATCAGGAATATCCTGTAGATTGTTTCGATAAACTGGGGAAATGGGATCCGCAACAAAGGCGATAAAAGCTGTATTGAACCCAGGGCTACCTTCTAAGACATTGCCTCGTCCCTCGGATACTACTCCGATATTGGCAGAAAACTTGAGCCAGCTTCTTAGATTGTGTTCAATGTTGGTCCTAAAGGATATCCGGTCATAGTTAGATCCCTGAATGATACCCTCTTGATCCAAATAATTTAAACTGGTACGATATGAAAGATTTTTCATCCCCCCCGATACGGCTATATCGTAATTCTGAATGACCGCATCTTTTTGATTGATTTCTTTCCACCAGTTAGTTCCTTCGGTAGAGCCAGTATTGGATTTTAGAAATTGGAGTACCTCCTTCTTGTTTTCTTCCGAAAAAAACGCGGGCAGACCGGCATTAGTATTCGCCAGGTTCTTATAATCCATGAATTCTGTAGCATTCATCATATCGTAGACTTTGACTGGATTCTGTAGTCCTAGATATGCATCGAAGTTAATAAGATTTGTCAGTTCATCGCCCGTCTGCGGACCTTTTTGTGTGGTAATCATGATAACCCCGTTTGCCGCTCTGGAACCATAGATGGCCGTTGCCGAAGCATCTTTTAACACCTCCATCGAAAGGATATCATTAGGATTGAGCCAACCAATATCCGACTGTGGTAAGCCATCCACCACGTACAGTGGATTATTATCATTGACCGTACCAATACCTCGGATACGGACTGCGGGTGGGGTACCAGGGCTACCACCTGTAGAGGTGATCTGTACGCCAGCAGCTTGCCCCTGTAGGGCTTCTGTAGCATTACGGACAGGCATACTCTTAAGGTCTTTACCACTGATCTGCTCGACCGACCCCGTCAGATCACGTTTACGTTGGGTTCCATATCCTACCACGACTACTTCATCCAATCCTTTGACGGACTCTTCTAGCACCACACTCAAAGCATCGTAATTCTGTACTTTAAATTGAGCACTTAAATATCCTATAATGGAGAAACTTAAGGACTGACCTATAGTCACTCTATCCAATGAAAAAGAACCTGCTTCATCTGTTGAAGTGGCGGCTGTAGAGCCAGATACTGTAATCGTAACTCCTGAAATGGGTAGGCCTTGGTTATTTTTGACCGTACCCGATATCTTCTGTTGCTGCACTCTCGTTGAGATATCTGCAACAGCTGATTTTTGTGTTTTATGTTTTATAAATATTGTTTTATCCCGAATTTCAAAACTTAATCCCAAGGGTTCGAAACATTTGGACAAAACAACCTCAAGATCTTTCTGTTCTACATTTACGTTTATTCTGTCAACGCTGTTCAATAGCTTTTGACTAACTAAATAGTCGTACCCCGTTTGCTTCTGAATCTGCGTCATTAATTCCTTTAGGTTTGCATTGGTTAGTTTCAAGGATACTTTCTGACTGTATCCGCGAGCGAACGCATGCATAAAGCCTATGGTTAGTATTAACATCAAAGTAATACTGATTCTATTTTTATACATAGCAATAGTTTATAGTTAGTTATTTTATTTTAGTACATAAATGGTTTTTTATTGTATTCTGGCTTTTCATTAATTCATAATCACGATCCTCCTTTCTTTAATAATAAACCGATGCGCGGATATGGTCTCCAGCTGCTTTAATATCCCTGATAATTGCTTTCCTTTGGATAATACGCCGGTATACCGTTCTTGGAGGGCGCTATGGTTGTCTATTCCTTCGATAGCATACCAGCGTCCCAGTTCTATTAATATCTCTTCTATAGTAAGATTGGAAAAGCGATACACATCAGATTGCCAGGATAACACATCTTGCAGATTGGCTGTGGCTACCGCTACCTCTCCCTTTTTGTTCACGACAGCTTGTTGTCCCGGAACAAGTCTACGCTGATTATTTTTGCTCTTAACGCGGACGCTACCTGAAACTAGTGTGGTTTCTGAAAAATCAACTTCGGGGTATGCGCGCATGTTAAACCGGGTGCCCAAAACTTCAATTTCTGTATTGTTTGATTTTACGACAAATGGTTTCCCGGGATTATGACTGACATCAAAAAAGGCTTCGCCATGTACCTCCACGACACGCTTATCGTCTGCAAATGTAGTCGGATAGACCAGAGAAGATGAGCTGCTAAGCCATACGGTTGTACCATCCGCAAGAATGATATTTGCCCGATCACCTCTATTGGTAAAAAAAGTGTGTTTAGCTTGATGTGAATATGCAGCATCGACAGATTCCAAACGGACGCCACCGTCCGCTAAAAATTTGTACCGGACACCTTCATGATCGATAAACTCTTTCTGTTGCTTACTAACGGTAACTACCTCACCATCAGCAAAACTTAAGTGCCCGCCGGCATCCGTCAAAATATCGATATCATCACCTTTGTCCTCTATAGAAGCGATCTTATCGCTGACTTGATCAGGTGAGATAAGCCCTATTTTCTGCCATGGCCTAAATAGCATCAATGTAAAGATAAGGACAGCGGCGGCACTGTAGTAGGTCCAACGCTTATAGGGGAACATCCTTTTTTCGGACTGTGCTATTTTATGTTGTATTTCCTTTAATACGCTTGCTTCGGCAAAGTTAACAGAACCGTCATACCAATCGTCCTGTTTGGGGATGCTCGCTTCAAATAGGGCCTCAACTTCATGAAAATCGGATTGTACAATCCAGTCAGAGAGTTCTTTGTACTCATCTTTTGAAATTGTCTTGTTGAGGTAACTCTGGACTAAATACGTTATTCGTTCGTTGGTATGCATATTGGGGTTCTACTATTTTTGGTTATTATATAGTGAGAACGCCGGAAGTCAACCGATAGGACTATATCAAATCCAAAATAAATTCAAATCCGATAAAAATGATGATACCAAGGAACTCATTTTCCTGTAGATACAAGCGGAGGCTCTTCATGGCCGCAACCATATGGTTCTTGACCGTATTGGGAGATATGGATAGTTTGGAGGCGATTTCGTAGTGGGTCAATCCATCAAACCGACTTAAATTGAAAATTTGCTTTTGAGTCGGTGTCAACTTATTTAAGGCCTTATCGAGATTCTCTTTAAGTTCGCGTAAGGCTATTTCTTCTTCCACAGGTTCACATTTTTCGTTGACTAGGCTCCAATGATACTGCTTATGTACCTCATAGCGCATAATAGACCGAAGTTTGGTCAATGCCTTTTGCTTTGTGATGATATACAGGAGCAACCAGATATCCTTGTCTTCGTTGATGTCTTCGCGCGTGGTCCAAAGGTGAATAAAGACCTCCTGTACTACATCTTCGCTCCAAGCTTCATCCTTTAAAATATAGAAAGCCAAGGAAAAAACCTTCTTTGCGTATTTAGAGTATAAGACAGTTAACGACTCTTGATCTGACTCTTTAAGTTGAAGAATAATGGTCTTCTCATAAGATTTAAAACTGTTCATCTCGAAATAGGTTATCTATTCAAATTTAGAAATATATGCTAATTTAATATAGTTTATTTCAAATAAACAACAATGTTCTCCTTCCTGTCAGTATAAGGAAGATTAATCCCTAGCCTTGAAGTGAAGGCAATAGGTATTTGAACTTTTTCGTAATTTAGGTCCATCGATGGTACTGTGGTCACTGAATATATACTATATTGAAACATGAAGTTTATTTTAGATTTTTTTATTCTTATAACGGGAGTATCTGCCGCTTCTGGTCTCTACTACCAAGACGACAGGCTTTTTATTGTATCGGACAACAGTAATTACCTATACGAGTATCAATTGCCCTCCCAAAATCTGGAAAAACACCTTCTTCTCGATATGGAGGTTCAGAACGAACAGGTTCAGAAAAAGATAAAACTCGATTTAGAGGCTATGACTTTTTATGAAGACAGTTTTTGGCTCTTTCCTTCAGGTTCGGCAAGCAATAGAACGCAATCATTCCGTTTCTTTCCACAAGACAATACTCCCCCGAACAAATCGGATCTGTCGGAATTCTATACAAACTTACAAGAGCAGTTACCCATTTCGGCGGCAGACTTTAATATAGAGGGCAGTTTATATTATCAAGATACATTGTTTTTATTCAATAGAGGGAACGGCCCGAATGCGAAAAACGGGATAATTAAAATCGATCTATCCCTAGGAGCAGAACCGACATTTCATCCTATTGCCCTACCTCATCTCAATGGGCAAATCAGTGGTTTCACGGACGCAGTCTTGGTTGATGATAAGATTTATTTCTTGGCTGCGGCCGAAAAGGGAGGCTCCAGCTACCATGATGGAGCTATAGGAGGATCGCAATTGGGAATCATCGATATTGCTACATTGAAGATAGCGCAAATAACAACTATTTCGGATAACCAGAAATTCGAAGGGATTACCCTCCATCGATCAACGGAAAAGGAATTAACTTTTTTACTATGTGAGGATCCCGATAACAATGAAAACAAGAGTACGATCTACCAACTGCGTCTTTCTAAGTAAACTGTTAAATACGTTATTTCCTAGTGGAGATTGTTAATAGGAAAATTTGAAGTTCTTTTTAGCAGAGGCGAAACAGCACTATACTTAAAAGCAACCCCAAAAAGAGAGGTACTTTGAAATGAGGTAACTCAGGTAATAAAAAAAACGCCTATCCAAATGGATAGGCGTTTTCTTCTGTACTGGTTAAACCATAAGTAGTATTTAACGTAATAACTACTTTTTAATTATACAATTGATTAAACAACAGCTTAAATGTACCATGACTCTGTGCACGGTTTGTAATTTCAGGACCAAATGCAAATAATTTGCCTTTGCCCAATAGAGCAACTAGACCTATAGATCCGCCTTTTAAGTATTGTTGACCATGCGCCCAACCACTTAATAGCGGCTTTTCGGTTTGGAAACTTCCTATAGCGTACAAGTCTTGCTTATTCTCCAACTTAAACACGGGACTATTATTGAAAACGATATTGATGTTAGGATCCAAACCATAGTTTTCGGCTAAAGAAACATCCAGACTTGCTTGGAGTATACTGGTAGGAATATAGTACTCAGCACTCGATAACGGATTGCTCCTTCCATCTTTCCCCTCGACAACCAATGGATCCGTAACGGGTAGATCAAAATGATAGACCAACTCTGACGAAGCTCCTACGGTAAGAATCTTGCCTCCTTTTTCTACATAGTTTTTTAGGGCTGGTATCGATTTTTCTTTTGAGACCTGGCCCAATAGGTACCTATACTCTTCAGGAACGAGATTTGTATCCGGCTGTCTGAATTTAGTCACTTTATCATTTCTATCCGGTATTCCCTGGCCAATGAATAGTAACATATCATATTTATCGATAGCCCCGTTATCGATATCCTGAGGATAAAAACAAGTGTATTCAAAGCCATATTGCTCCAATATCCAGCGTGTCCATCCAGAAGGCATAGAGCCACCGTAGTGATCAAACAAACCTATTTTTAGCGGTTTAAGTGCAGTTAGTTTTGTAGGCTTTTTAGTTGCTACCTGTACGCGCAATCCCGAGTTGCTTATTGCCTTCTGCAATCTATCCCTCATAGCAGCATCTACATAAAAATCTTTAGAGCCTTGATCCCGGTACACCTTAGTGCCGTTACTAAGCAATTGGTTTACGACCCAAAAGGCATCATTTGCTTTAGCATTAATGAGGTATCCGCCTTTACTATTAGGAAGTACATTTTTCTCTGCTAGGATCATCTCACCATATGGTAGCTTTTGGAATGGCCCTTCTACATCTTCATAGAAGCGATCGTAGTCTACGCCCATCTGCATCGCCAAGGTCCAACCCGCAGCATCATATGGCCGAATGGGAGGCCCTCCTTCATACTGCGTGTCATGAGGATGGTCCTGTGCTTCAAACATATCAATGACCTGTGGTCTGAAGGCCTGATTTGCTTTTACAATCAGGGAGTTTTTAGGATAACGTTTTCCATTATGCTGAAAATCCGCTGTAGCTTGATACGCATATACTCCAGACTTAATCAATGCATTGACAAACTTGATTGCAGTTCCGAAATCAGCCTGATCGGCGGAGAGGATATATACACGGGGATCTCTATTTTCTGGACGACGGAGTACGCTCTCAAAGTAAACACTCGGAATAGATGCAAATTTCGATTTACTACTACTTTCCTCTGTTTCTTTCTTCGCTTTAGTATCGGCCTCATAGGCTTCTTTCATCGCTTCTATATATTTTGGGGAAGCTGTCCAATAATCGGCATTTCCCCTCTCAATGGAATTCCGGCCCATTTTGTAGAAGTTGTACAAGAGCTTGTCCCCATTGCGGGCGGCGTAATCCAATATCCCCATATTCATCGAGACCGAATAATCTATAGACTGTCTAAAATGCCACTTTTGAGGTGTTATAGGATTAGGCAATCCATTTCTCGGGATCAGGCGTTCCGGTACCAGTTTGATTTCAGACGGTGTAGGATTACCTGTGGTTTCGGTCAGTATTCCTATCATGTTATGAAAATAGGGAGCTGTCCGCAGGCCACCATTCCACCAGGTAGAAAAAGTAGACTGATCCATCCGTGCATATCCAGGCTTATTTTCTTCATTCAATCGATTGATCATCGCAAAGCCAACACCATCTATTCCCGTGACGAGAAGAGGATCGTAAGCATAATTGAAAGGATCACGGTACGGAGGACCTGCCACTACAGTCCCAGCCGGTGAAGTCTGGTGATGGTTGTATACAATCTGCGGCAACCAATCGATATACATCACCTTTGCCAGGTTACTCGCCTCTTTCATATTAAACATATAAAAGTCGCGGTTATTGTCATGCCCTACATACTTTTGATAAAGCCTTGGGATAGACATATTCCTTTTATTAGCATCGGGATACTGCATATACCAATCGGCTAGCAGATCCTGGCCATCAGGGTTGACATGCCACATCAAGACAACCACCTTATCCAGGTAGTTTTGTATTTCCGCACTCTGACTAGATGCCAGTAGATAAAATGTCTCAATCAGCTGATGTGATCCCACCATTTCATTGGAATGCATACCACCATCTATCCACACGATGGGCTTACCCTCACCAGCCAGTTTCCTTGCCTCTTGATCAGTAAGCCCTTCTGCCCTGCCCAGCGACTGTGATATCTTACGGTATTTCTCTACATTAGCCAGGTTTTCTGGAGAAGAGATAACAAGAAGGTACTGTTTACGCCCTTCTTCAGTAATGCCAGCTTCCTGTATCAATACTCTATTAGACTCTTTGGCTACTTTTAGAAAATAGCTTTCCATCTGCCTGTAATTGGCGAGTTGATAATCATCGCCTATGGAAAAACCAAAATGGGATTTGGGAGTACTAATGTTTTGTGCATGTATATCCGAATTCCAAAAGGATAATGCGAGAGCAGCTAATATTATATTCTTAATCTTCATCTTGTATATATTTTTTGTCCGTTACCTGACCGATAGTCCTTTTGGCCTATCGATCAGGTAACAACAGTTTACATTATAGGCTTCTTCTGTAGGCCTATAACGGATTTTGTATACATAGTGGATTCAGTTCCACTTCTTTTTCAGGTAATACCCATTGCCATTCTTTGCTATCTGCCAGTCTGTAACGGTTTGGCTCACCGATTACCGTACCATTACCATACATATTAAAGTTAGATGCCAGTGGGTCTACATTGGTAGGCATAGTAGTCATACTGTTTGACCAATTGCCCTGATTGTAACCTGCACGTGGTTTAGGACCTCTATCCAACGCCATATTCAAGCGTTTTAGATCCAAAAAGCGGAAACCTTCTCCCCATAGTTCAACCCGACGCTGGAACATCACTTCATCAATTAGGTTCTCGCCTGTATTGGTCGTCTTCTGGTATTGCGGATCGCGATGACGCGCTAAGGTAAATAACGACTCAGCGGCCTGTGCATCATGTCCACCAGCTCGAGCGTACCCTTCAGCTGCAATCAACATCATCTCAGGCAGACGCATGAACGGGATATCCCTTTCGCCAATTGTTTGTGGATCCGAAACGAGGAATTTATTAGCCATATAATTCGCATACTTTGAGTTTGTAGAAGGCGGAACCAATGGACGCGGTGTGACAGATTTGTCAATAGCCTTTGGAAACCAGATGGATTTACGTACATCTGTAGCACTGATCCGATTATATAACAGGTTATAAATAGCCCTTGGAGTATTCTGATTATAACTGATATTCTCATTGGACATATATCCGTGAAAATGGGTCAAGCTTTTGCCCTGCGACAATAATGGTTTGGATCCCCATAACCACTCGCTATTCGACTGATCGGCAAATCTATTATCCAAAGTCTTGTACGTGTCAGCCTGAAGTTGAGCTCCTGATTTCTTGACGACCTGATCCGCCATTTCTGCAGCTTCCAGCCAGTGCCCCTGTGCTAGCAGTACACGAGCTTTTAGACCACGTGCTACATGTACGTTAATATGTGCTTTACTGGATCTTTTCACATCAGTCGCACTAAGGAGATTGATAGACTCATCTATATCGCTATTGACCTGTGCATATACCTCTTCTACACTTGCTCTTTTTCGAGGTTCGCTAGAGTTATCATTGCGAAGCACAATTCCCATCTGCGTATTCTCGCGACCAGATACATAGCGCTCTCCGTACATCTGTACCATTGTAAAATGAGCAAAGGCCCTATAGAACATAGCCTGTCCCTTGATGTTATTCTTCTCGCTCTGAGGACCGTCGATATTGTCAATACGATCTATAATCATATTAGCATTGGAAACAAAATACTGCATCAAGCGATAAAAGTGTTCAACACTACCTACCGTAGGTTTACGGTGGGTAGCCCATTGCGCCTGGGTCTGGAATTGCGCATTGGAATAGGTATATACCAGATCCTCGCCCATCACGTCATACCATATCATCAACATATCGTACCCTCCATAAAAGGCTGAAGTCGACAAATCCGGTGTCCACATCAACTTGTGCAATCCATTGACAGCCATCATCGCTGTCTTCGTGTTGGTGAAGATGGCTTCTTCATCCACGGTTTCGGTTGATTTGGTTTCAAGAAAATCCTTTTGACATCCCCAAAACACTATCGCTATTAAAGCTATTATTGGTAAGAATTTGCTGTTCATTTACTTTACAATTTAAAAAGTTAAATTCAGTCCAAGCGTAAATACCCTCGATGGTAGATATACGTCGACATTACTATTATATCCTGAAAAAATGGCTTTACGTGGGTACATCCCCTGACGTTTGGTAAGCAAAAACGCATTATCTGCAGAGAAATAGACACGTAGTCCACCTACATTATAAGGCTTCAGTAAGTCTTTAGGAAACTCATACGAAGCGGTAACATTTGCCAATTCCAACATATCCGAACTGATCAACCAACGTGTAGAAGAACCCGCATTCAGATCTACGTCCTGAGCATCATCTAGCCTCGGTACATTGGTAATGTCGCCCGGTTTCTGCCAACGGTCCAAAACATCAACGTGTCTTGTTGAGCCCGTTAATGCTGACCCCGATGGCCCTGTCATTAGGTTGTTGTACCCTGTGTCATACATTTTTCCACCCAGCTGGTAGTTGAACAGTAAATTCAATGCAACTCCCTTCCAAGCAAATCCAGTATTGAAACCACCAGAAACAGTAGGCATCGATACACCCGACCAATCATACATGGCTTCTGCCACTTTGGTCGTATAGTATTTACCATTGACATCTACAATAGAAGTCGATCGTTTGGCCGGATCAGCCTCTTCGAGAAAAGCATTAAGCACTTCCGCAGTAGGTGTATATATACTATTGCCCGTTGCAGGATCTACACCTGCCCACTGACGCAAGTAAAATTCGTACCGGGAATGTCCTTTTTCGATACGGTGCACTCCCGAATTGTAAGGATCAATAGGAAGCTCGGTAATTTTGTTTTTCAAGTAAGTAGCATTAAACCCTACATCCCATACAAAGCCATTACGCTTGATAAGCTGACCGTTAAGGGACAATTCTATGCCACGATTGTATAAACTACCTGCATTTTGATAAGCATAGGTTAGTCCTGCATCTGGTGCCTGTGGTACCTTGAACAGGAGATTGCTCGACTGTCTATTGAAATACTCAATAGTACCGGTCAAGCGGTTTTGAAACATACCGAACTCCAAACCGACATCGCTGGAATGCGAAACCTCCCATTGTAATGAACGGCTATTCAGCTCGCGGCCACGTACATAACCTGGTTCCAATCCATTATCAGCAGGCTCGTATGATGCCTGCCATGCGTAATAGGTGCCGATATCGTCGTTACCTACACCTCCATAAGAAGCACGTAACTTCAATAGATCAAAAAGACCTAAGTCTTTTATAAAAGCCTCCTGATCTAAACGCCACCCTGCTCCAACGGAAAAGAAAGTACCCCAGCGGTAATCTTTATAGAACCTGGACGTACCATCGCGACGAACAGATCCTGAAAGGAAATACTTATTAGCGTAATCATAGTTAACACGGGACAAATAACCCTCTGTACGGTACTTATCAGTTCTTGAATTTTGATCACCTGGTACAGAGTAATTAGGAAATTCGTAGTTACCATTGTCAAAACGCTGGTCTGACATCTTGCCCGAAAGATAATTGTATTCGTAATCGTAGCTTTCGTGTCCGATCAAGACATCAAGGTGATGCTGATCAAACTGCTTGGTATAAGAAAGAAGCTGATTGAATGTCCATGTTGTAGTAAACGAGTTGGATTTGCTGATATTTCCATTGTTTTGCTTTTCCGGGTACACGATAGAAGCTGAAGAGTTAAGGCGCGCATCAGCGCTCACAGCACCATTTGTCGTGAACTTAAGTCCGTCCATGATATCGATTTCTGCGTATAACTTGGCATTCAACAGATTGCGTTTGTAACCATCGTGGACATTCTGCAATTCCAATACAGGATTAGAACCACCGACATAGTCCCGACTCGGAGCAGATAGATCATCTGAAATCTGATAACCTGTACCGAAATCATACACGCGATTACCTCTGCTATCCAATACATAATCCTTGGTTATTGGATTATGGATATGAATCGGATATATCGGCCCTATATAGCGTACATAACGAAAGGGATTACTATTGTTTCCAGAGCTCTCATTCTGTAAACCATCCATTTTGTTGAGTACCCCATTGATCATCCCGCCAACCTTTAAAAAGGAGGTGATTTTAGAATTAATATTTCCATTGATCGTATAGCGATCGAATTTAGATCCGATGATGTATCCCTTCTCTGATAGGTAACCTGTGGAAAGGTAGTAATCAGACTTGCCAGTACCACCGCTTATATTGAGTCCAGCATCTGTACGTGTACCTAGACGCTGAATCGCTTTGAGCCAATCCGTATCATCGCCCCACATAAAGCTTGCATTAGGGTTCAATTTTCCGGAAGCATCGACAACCTGATCATCGGGTACATTAAATGGATTGTACTTCAGGTTATTGCTGATTAAGTTTTCGGCAGCAGACTTATTCGCGTCCTCAAGCGTCATACCATTCTTTAATAGCATATTACGCGTACTTTCCCAATTGACCAGGAGATAGTCCGCTACACCTAATTTCTTGTAGTCACTGCTCTGCGGTGCAGTAAATCCTTGATTCAACTTAAAACCAACGCTTTGCTTGTCTTTTTTCCCTCCTTTTGTCTGGATAAGGATCACCCCGTTTGCTCCTCTTGCCCCGTATAAAGCGGCAGAAGATGCATCCTTCAATACAGTCAGGCTTTCGATATCCGAAGGATTGATTGTATTAAGCGGATTATCATAAGGCATACCATTCAATACAATCAGTGGTGTAGAATTCACACTGGAAGAAATGGTACCTATCCCCCGGATGTGGATAGTCGGATCAGACCCAGGCTGCCCGCTAGCCGTAGAAACCTGTACTCCTGATACTTCCCCCAAAAGAGAGTTTGTGACAGAAGTCAATGGTCTATCTTTAAATTTATCTCCATTCAACTGCGTAGCCGATCCCGTAAAGGCACTCTTCTTTGCGGTACCATAAGCAACGACGACTACTTCATCCAGATCGTCTACTTTTGGTTGCAGTTTGACAGCATAATCTTTTTGCGTAGTGACGGATATACGTTGCGGTTCATAGCCTACAAAACTAATCAACAATACATCTCCATTTTTGGCCTGTATTGTAAATTCACCGGCATTATTGGTGGAGGTCGTCTCACCCTGTATATTCTGTACAGTCACACCGGCCAAATGCTCGCCTCCCTCTCCTGTCACTCGGCCACGGATGGCTGTCTGTTGTTGCTCTACAGACTTGGTCGTAGATACAACCTTATCACTTGCTTTTTCTACGATAATGCGTTTACCACGGATTGCATAGCTCAGGTCCGTATTTTCAAAAGTCTTCTTTAACGCGTCATGTAAAGAAATATCGTTCAGATCTAAAGAAATCTTGCGAACGTTTTTTATATCATTTTCTAAGTACAGGAAATGATAACCTGATTGTTTACTGATGCTCGAGAAAGCATCTTTTAAGCTCCTGTCTTTCAGCGTCAAATTTATGTTCTGCGAATAAACAAAAGCATTTACCTGGCTACTACATAGCAGTAACGCGGCAACGGTCAATTTTAACATCATAATAGGCCTTGTCAATCTATAATTATTACAACGGGAATTTGAAATATATCTTTTATACATTCGTTGTTAGGTTTTGATGGTTAGTTAATGATTTGTTTTTTAACATATATGGAACCGACTCCTACGGTTTTCTAGGCTAGGGAAGCATTGGTCACACTTCTATCTCACGGTTCTAAAGGTATTTTTTAGTAGCTTATCGAACGATACGCACCTCCTTTCCTTGGATCTCAAATTTTACTCCACTTAGGATCGACAGATCCTCCAACAGCTCGTCCAATGGCAATCCTGTCGGGAAAGTACCCCCAATGCGTTTGCTACCAAAGTTTACATCCGAAGTCACTGTTATATTGTACCATCTAGATACCATTTTCATGACATCTAACAACTCTAAATTGTCAAAGGTAAAATAACCGTCTTTCCAGGAGGTCAACTGATTAATATCAAATTTTTGGCGTTTGATTTCGTCTTTTTCTGTATCCGCTATAAGTTCTATCCCGGGTGTCAGCTTATGCGCTTTCTCATCCATATAAAAATTCACTCCCCCTTGGACCAGAGAAGTACGGATAAGTTTTTGTTCGCTATAAGCCTGCACATTGAATTTTGTACCGGTCACTTCTATTTCCCCCTTGCCTGCAAAGACGCGGAAAGGCTTGGCTGTATTATGCACAATATCAAAATAGCCTTCACCCTCTAGATAAACGTGACGATGTTTTCCTGTAAAGGTTTGCGGAAATCGTAGTACAGAGCCCGCATTTAACCAGATAGACGATCCATCAGCCAATATCACCTCTTGATGCTGTCTACTAGGCACCTGTATCGTCAACCATACCTCAGTCGCTCTATCTCCTTCGCCCTGCTGTATCAAGGCTTTAAGATCTGCTGCCGAAAGTGTTCCTTCAAGAGTTTGTATTTCGCCATTCGGCAAGGTAATCGTCACTTTATCGCTACTGTAATCTTTTGCTTCAGCGATCACATAGCTTGGATCCTCAGGTGTTGATTTCTCCGTGTTAAAAAACCAAATACCTACAACCAATAGCATTGCAACTGCAGCAGAGGCACCCCAGCGTATCCAACGTACACGTGCTGACCGATGTCCTTGCAGCATAGGTAATCCTGCCTTGATGACCTTTGCCGTTCGGTTCTTATGTTGCTCATCCTCCCACTGCCAATCGCTAACAATAGGATTTTTGAGGATATAGCGTTCGATACGCCTACATTCTTCCTGCGAGCATAGCCCTTTGCTATACCTATCCAGTAATTCCTTAATATCCTCTTTGTTCATAATATAGGGTTTTATCTGAGTCTATATTATAAAGAGTAAGGCCGAGAGCCAAAGTAGTAGGTGAATTTGAAATTATTTTATTTAACGACTTTTTGTAATATGTCAAAAAGCAATATCAGCATCAGATAAGGGATGTAATCTTTATCGATTTTGACTTTAAGTATCTTGAGAGCATTGTTTATCTGCTTCTTCACCGTTTTATCAGAGATATTCAGACGTTGCGCAATCTCCAGGTAAGAAAGGTTGGATTTTCTGCTCAACAGGAATACCTCTTTCATCTTTTCAGGCAACTGCTCTATATGGCTTTCCAAGATTGTATTCAGTTCTTTAAAATCGACCTGCTGCTCGGTAACAAAAAGAGATGTATCATATTGGGATGCATAATATCCACGGTATTGCTCGCTTTTAAGGCGTTCTTTCAAGCGCTTAAATGCCAGATTACGCGCCATAATGAAGAGAAAAGATTTAAGTGACTTAATTTGCGGAATACGCTCGCGGATAGCCCATAGGTCAACAAAAGTCTGTTGTACGACATCTACAGCATCATCTTCGTCCGGTAGAATCCGGACGACTTGTTTGAAAAGTTTCTCCCAATATTCGTCATACAAGACCTCGAAACCCTCCCGCTCTACAACTTCTTCAGCCTTCAATTTGAATAAAGATACAACAGTTCCCATGTCTTGATTTCGGTGCTATTTGATATGGCAGTTCGTACTTTTGATTCGCAATTTTACAAAAGATTAATAACTATTCAAAACCTCAGCATGGTTACCTCTTTTTGAAAAAAAGATAAGTATATTGTAATTCAATCGGTTCCAAAACAGAAGCACAACTATGCTTTTCGGTTCTTTAATAAATAGAACTTGAACCTAGCTACACGAAGCTTCATACATAACAAAGGTGCCATCTAGACCATTGCACGCTAAGGATATCAAAAAATATTCAATCGGACGCGACTATCCACTAACCTCGATATCACGCTAGGATAGGTCCATGACCATCACTGGTCTCTCCTCATGTAGCAATTCACAGATGATTTTACCAGATTGATCCATAAGAAATGTTTTGCCATCAAATTCTACGACAAACTTACCGTCGGGCTCTATGCTAGCCCTATAGTACTTGTTCTCCAATATGAGCTCCCCTTTCTTATTAATAATTCCCCACAGGTCGCTAGTATAGTGTGCACCAGAGGAGTAGCTTCGTTTTCCATAACCTGCGTATCCATTATAGAACCCTTCCATCACTCCTACGAATTTAAAATCAATCACTGTATTTCCTTTCTTATCAATAAATCCCCAATATCCATCTTTCAATACTGGTGCCAATCCTTCAGAAAAACTTCGAGCAGCATCATAAATCAAAGGAATAACCAATTTGCCCCGTCGATCAACAAAACCATTCTTCCCTCCTTTCTCTACCAAAAATAGTCCTTCGGAAATCCGCTCAACGTTATCATAGCCACCTGTAATAATAGGTTTTCCCTTCTTGTCCCAAACCAACTCTTCTCCGCCATCACGTTCTATTCCATACACAAACCCATCTTCTGCTGCATAAAGATATCTATAGAGAGGCTCCACCAACACTTTCTGCTTCAGGTCCATTAATCCATATTTTGCATTATTCTCCATGGAATAAGTCAAAGAAACCCCATTGAGACAATTGCCTAGTTCTAGGTATCTAAAATCCAACAAGATATGGCCATCAGAATTAATAAGTCCACGGAGCCCGTTCTTTTTGGCGACAGCATTCCCTTGTTCAAAACTGAAAATATTATCATAGTCAAATGGCAAAACCCGTCTTCCCTTGAAGTCAATTAGTCCTTCTTTATCATTCTTTGCTGCAACAAAAACATTAGCCTTGTCCGAGACGCGATCAAGACTGGTATATTCTAACGGCAAAAGATAATTCCCTTGCCTATCAATAACACCAAATCTATCGCCTATACAGACGATAGCACTACCGTCTTTGAATTTTTCAGCATAGTCATACCGGAATGGGAGGACTTCTTTACCTAGCGTGTCGATAAACAGATATTCCTCCTCCAATTTTACGAGAATCGTTCCTTCTGAATAACCACCTATATAACTATAAATACGCTCCGTCAAAGGGACACCATCCTTATTTAAAAGCCCCATCTTCTCATTTGAGCCATAGCTGTAATAGCGAAACTCTTCTTGGGCAAAGGATTGCAAACTACATAGTATCCCTATGAATAAAGTCACCAAAAATCTAAACATGTCAACCTAATTAAAAGCGAAAAATAATGACTTATTTTCATAATGCCAACAAATTCACTTTATCCAGAATTAGATTTTATTTCTTGTAGAGACAGACCTACAACCTTAACACTCTTAATGCATCCCCCAACTATTTGAAGGCATGAATGAACTGATCCAATTGCCCTGTTTATAGAAAAACAGCAAAACAAAAGCACCTAAAGTAAATATTTAGTTTAAACAAAAAATAATTACACAAAAACTACACATAAAACTTATTAGCAACTCAAAATCAACACTATTTAACTTTAAAGAAAATCAACTTAAATACAGATTATGATTTTCATAACGCTTCAAAATCAACTATCTCGAACGAAGATCAGTAGTATCCTCAGTAAGGTAGTTCTTCGCAATGATAGCCCGCATCGGACAAAAACCGAACTATCGATTCGGCCCTCAATGTCGGCGTGTCTACGCGAAATATATTGTCACAATCTTCGAGATCAAAATTCCATCTCGCATCAGGAAGTTTCTCTTCTAGATAGGGTTTTAGCTGTTCAATATCCTGGTCCGTCTGAACGGAGGTAGCAAATACATAAATCATAATAAGTGGGTATTTTGTAGTTAGTAAAACATGATATCTTTATACAAAGTATAGAGTTGCTTGCGCAAATATTTAACAGCATAGTGCTTTCTGGACAACAACGTATTAAGTGGAATGTTTAAACTCAATGCCACTTCCTTTACAGGCAATCCATCTATTTCCGTCAGTTCGAAAGCCTCCCGTTGTTCCTTAGGCAAACTAGAAAGCCCTGCCTCTAACTCTTTCCAAACTAGCGAACGTAAATAGACCATCTCTGGAGTGGGACTAGGGGCACCGAATAAAATTTCAGATAGCTCTTCAAGAACCAAACCTTCATCATCGGACGAAAGTGAAGGCATTTCTACCTCCCTCTTCTTCTTACCCCGATTTATAATCGTATTACGCGCCACACGATAGAGCCAGGCGCTGACCTGCTCTATGGGAGTAAGATTTTTATCAATAGTCTTCACCAATTGATAAAAAACATCCTGAAGGATATCCTCAGCATCCTCTATATTAGAGACACGCTTGCGGATAAAGGACTGTAGCATGGGTTGCTGCTCGCGTACAAGCTGCTCCACATTGATGGATTCCCGCGCACTATCAATCTTCTCTGTTGAGTCCTTCATCCTGTACAGTATCAAAACGGTCCTTTTCGAAAGAGCCAAAACCAAATTTACGTCGCTTACAAATAAATTCCTTTCGTTGCTCAGCCGTCATACGAGCCCATTTCTCTGACATTGGCCCGTTCTTCATCGGATTAAAGCCTTTGCCCCGACCTCCTCCAAAACGACCAAAGAGAAGGCGAACCAAAACAAATAGACCTAATGCCTGCCAAAAAGTAAGTGTAGTTAGCCCAAAAATATCTGGAATAAGTAAATTCCATAACACCATAATGATACCGCTCAGACCAGCGATACAGGCTATAGCCAATAAGGCACATTTTAGTTTTCTTAATTTCATATGTATATATTTTGTCTTTTATCTGTCATTAACTTGTTCCGATTTATCGGAATGGAATATCCAAACCGAGTGTAACGAGCTCACGAACTAATTACATTCATTGCTGTTTGTGCAGTTTCTACTACATGAATATTTCATAATGCTTTAAATTACACAATCATTATGGAGAGCGCTCTATAAACGTAGACAATTAACTCTTTAAAATATTTTATACTATTTTCATTTTTTTTCAAAACGCACATCAGATCTTTATCTCCGTCCTTAATTTTGATTTCTTAAAAATGAAGTCGGCACGAAATAAAACCAAAGCAACAATCTCCCAAAGACTACGCAAACCATCCCGTCAACTGAATCTGACAAAAATTGATATTTCTATGGCAAGAGTTAAATAGCATATGAGACACATGCTTTCTTAATTCCTACATTTTTTTAATACAAGGAATAATGGCATATTTGTATTGTATGAACGCAATAAAATATCTATTTGGAATACTTTCTATTTCTTTGTTAGCCTCTTGCGGTGGCGCTCAAAAAGAGCAGACACTGGAACAGCTTGATAAAAAATCAGCTCGAGAGGTCACATTAAAGACAGTTACCCTTGGTGACACCGTACTACATATCACGACACAACATATTTGGTATAATGGTGAGCAGGTTGCCTCAAAAAGTGATACATTAAAAACGCCAGTCGCCCCAAACACATGGGATGGAGTCGATTCGACAAAGACGTTGAGTAAAGTACCTATTTATGTAACCGTACAATAATGAGAAAACCATCAGCAAAAAATATTCAACTGGTATTGATTACTTCTGTACTGGCATCCTGCGCACAACCGCAGCAGAAAGAAGATGACCGACAGCGGGTATACATGCGAGCAGACTCTACTGCAGCCTATACTGAAGTGACGGACAACTACCGCCAGGGGCACCATGGAATAGGAGGTATGGGTTCCTCACTCCTTTGGTTTATGGCTTTTAGACATATGGGCGGTGTATTGGGATATGCCAATAATAGCCTGCATCCACAATCTGTATCAGGAACCAATGCTGCTAAAGCGGCAGCAGTCAAAGCCCAACGTGGCGGATTTGGAAAAAGTGCAACTAGTGCCCCAAGAGCCTCATCAGGATCATAATGCAATTAAAGAAATTACGGATTGACCCCAACTGGGAGTCTCGACTAGAATCTATAGGTTACGGTTATCACACCTTAGATAACGTACCTTACTGGGTGGATGATTACTATTACGAAATCAACGTAAAAGAAGCAGACTTGATATACAAGGCCAGCAATGAGTTGTGGACAATGTGTCTTGATGCCGTTGAGTACATTATAAAAAACAAACGATACCATCATTTTCATATCCCCCCTCATATGATACACCATATCGAGCGGACCTGGGAAAATGATGAACCGTCCATCTATGGCCGTTTTGACTTTGCTTATGACAAGACTAATGGTGCCCTCAAAATGTTGGAATTCAACGCAGATACACCGACCTCGCTATTTGAAACAGGTATTGTACAGTGGTACTGGAAGAAACATTATTTCCCTGAATTGACCGATCAGTTTAATAGTATACACGAACAGTTGATCAACTGTTGGGGCGAACTCAAGCCTTATCTGAATGGGGATATCCTTCACTTTTCCTGTGCAAAGGAAACACTGGAAGACCTTACAAATATTGAATACTTACGCGACACGGCAATCCAGGCAGGCCTACAGACCAAATTGATTTATATTGATGATATTGGCTGGTCAGGCCGTAACTTTGTGGACCTTGAAGGCGAGCCCATCCAATCTATATTCAAACTCTATCCTTGGGAGTGGATGATACGTGAGGAATTTGGAGTCCACATCATCAACGATCTAAACAAGACACAATGGATTGAACCTTCATGGAAAATGTTGCTCTCCAACAAGGCGATACTCCCCATCCTTTGGGAGTTATACCCCAATCATCCTTATCTATTGGCATCGTATTTTGAGGAACCTGGGCATCTCAAACATTTCGTTAAAAAGCCTATTCTATCCCGAGAGGGTGCCAACATAGAGATGTACTACGACAAGCAGATGATTTACGCAACCGCCGGTGAATATGGAGATGAAGACTATATCTACCAAGAGCTCGCCACATTACATCGTGAAGAAACCGGATTTTCCATCATCGGCAGCTGGATTATAGGACAAGAGTCCTGTGGAATCTCCTTCCGTGAATCCGATATGCCGATCACGACGGATCAAAGCCGGTTTGTGCCACATATTATAAGACATTAAAAAACAAAGAGCGCTCATCAATGATGCGGCGCTCTTGTACTAACAAATAAAATAATACTAAATCCTATTAATTTTCAAAACGGTATTTGCGTTTTCTACAGGCTCGCCTTTCTTTCCAGCTTGCTTATTTGTGACGTATATCGCACCCGATGCAGGGTCTAATGTAATTGTATTCGGCAACCCTTGAGTTGCGATACGTTCTATCACCTGATAGCTATCTGTATTGATAACCGCTACCTCCTGCTTATTCCGATTAGCGGTATACAACAGTTTGCTTTTCTCATCATAGACCAGTCCTATAGGTGATGAATCATAACCTAAATAAACCTTCTGTAGGATATCACCTGTATTACCATCCACTATCGTTACGTTGTTATCATTAGACTGACTTACAAATAAGCGATTACCAGCCTTATCCAACGCAATATTTAGAGGACAGTAAGACCATGTTTTAAACTGACCTTCCAAGTTTCCAGACTCACTGTTATAGACGAGAATATTCCCCTCCATTGTATTAGCATCTGTACCATATACCTTGCCACGCTGGGCATCTACATTCACACCTAGCAGGTACGCTCCTTCTTTTTCAAATGCACCTACATAGGTGTTGCTATTACCATCAATTTCCCAAATAGAAGGATTCCCATGATCAGAGACATAGACTTTATTACGGATCTCATCTACTGCAATCTCGCGAATCTTCGATTTTTTGTTTCCACTCGATATCACTTGCTGTTTTTTGCTCTTCAAATCAATTGCACTGACCGCATCCTGTAGAGAATGCCCCACATAAAGAGTCTGTGTTTTATTATTCAGGGCAATTCCAAAAGGAAGGTATTTTCCCAACGCAATAGAATCCTTTACCGCTAAGCTCTGTCCATCCAGTACATAGACAAAATTCTCCGCATTCTTATCAAACCCCCTTTTAGGTCCAGCAACATATACGAGATTATTGGTTGGATTATATACCAATTGATAAAGTTCATTAGGCAGTTTTTGCATCTGCTCAATTTTAAAATTAGCACTATTCTCTTGACCGTATACAAGAGCTGAAGCTAGCGTCAACGCGGCACCTAAAAGTATGTGTTTCATATTTTATAATATTAATTTAGACTGATTTTTAATAATCGTCTACTATAAGAGTTGCTCAACATTCCTATTACCGAAGTAGTGCACTGTAATAAGCCTAAAATCTTGATCATAATTTTGGTTGCTATCTGCTTCAGCCTCCTTGTAGCTATAGATTAAAACAGTAAATTTGAGTTTAGTTTAGCAATTTATGTTCAAAAAGACATTTTACCTCGTCCCCATTTTATTTCTTTTCTCCTGTGCGAGCAAACAGGAAAGCCAAAACGTCAGCTGGTATAAAGACCAAGTTATTGAACAGCTCGAACCTCAGGGAGACTCGACCTATCGTGTACAGATTGGCATTATGGCCTCTTCGTTCTGGTTGACAAAAGACAGCAAAGATTTCACAAAGCACTTTTCGCTATTGGAAAATAGTCTGAAGAACCGTAATCACCTTGATATAGGTGTAGAAAATGGGAGTAACAAAATAATCTTGATCAAAAAGTAGATCTACTGCGTTATAGTCAATCCATACTGCTACCTAATAATCAGACCTCCATACAATGACTGGCACCTTATTAACGGACAAACAGTACACCATCGAGAAATTTGAAGGCAAAGGCGGGTGGACCTATGTCAGACTTCCGGAAATAGCACCGAGCAAAAACGCTCCCTTTGGCTGGGTCAGGGTCAGTGGCTCTGTCGACCATTACCCCATCAAAGCCTATAATCTGCAGTCAATGGGTCAAGGGATATTCTTTTTACCTTTAAAAGCCGAGCTTCGAAAGCATATTAAAAAGCAAGCCGGAGATCTGGTACATGTCCTACTATTTGAAGATAATACACCGACTGAAATTCCAGAGGAATTAATCTTATGCCTATCCGAAGAAAATCAGGTTTATGAAACCTTCTGCTCCTACAGTGATGGCGAAAAGAAAAACATTGTAGACTGGATATACGCTGCCAAGACCGACCGTGTCAAGGTAGAGCGTATCGTTAAGACATTAGAACATATCTCCGCAAAAATCATTTAAAACTACATGGATAAAAAAACATACTTAATTTTTGGGGTCAGTAAGGGACTGGGAAAAGCAATCGCTCAACAGCTACCGAACAAAGAAGATACGGTATTCGGTATTTCGAGAAGTAAACCGAGCTACCTAGAAGAGCAAGAAAATATGCGCTGGATAGCCGCTGATTTAGCAGCTCCTAATTCAGCGAATCGCATACTAATGGACGAAATCCAAGATCAAAGAGTAGACTACTTTATCTATAATGTAGGGATCTGGGAAGACCTCGCCTTCTCGCCTGACTATGATTTCCAAAACGTATCCGAAAGCGAAATTATTACTATTGTTAATACGAATATCACCTCCTGCCTGCTGACGGTACAATCGATTATCGCAAACCTCAAACAAGCGAGTAATGCAAAAGTAATTTTTATAGGATCGACATGGGGATTAGATAATCATAAAGGGAAAGAAGTTGTATTCTCGGCATCCAAATTTGCATTAAGGGGTATCATCCATGCTTTACGCGAAAACCTTCGTCTGCACAAAATTGGAGTTTCTGTTTTAAATCTCGGATACTTAGCAACAGAACCGGAAGATCAAAAAAGCGAAACCCTTATCCCTTTAGTAGACGTAATTTCCGCCCTTCGCTTCATAATCAGTACCTCCAACTCTAGCTGCGTCAAAGAGATCAACATGCCAGCTATGCAGGACGACAATATATAGGTTAATTTTCGATTGTAAGGCTTGCTATTGGTTACGGTCTCTATAATCGACTGCCTGTAGCGTGCCATCTTCGCGTTTGATATGTGTTTCGGCTCCAATTACGATATCTGTATTTTGCGCTGAGACACAGAACCAACCTTTTGACTGTTTTCGAGTGACAAAAAGAAACATATTATTACGAGTACCTGCCTTACCATCCAAATCGCTCTGTCCCGAAAGTTGCATCCGAGCATGTATCACTGCGATATCTTCAGAAAGATACTTTACTTTTACTTTCCCCAATTTCAATAGAGAATTCTTAAAGATCACGGTCAATCCGTAGTCATGGGCTTTGCGAATAGCCTCCCGATTGTCCCACCAGATACCGACCACATTGACAAAATCGGCATTTTCCTCAAATAAATCAGCAATATAATCAGCTCGACGTAAGTTCCAGGCTTCAACGAATAAAACAGGGATATCTTCCGGATTTGTAACTATAGGCGCTATCATCTTTTTTCTATGGGGCTAATGTTATTGACACTGAATATACACATTTTCGGTAAGATAAAAACGGGCTGTCTTTTTCAAAACAGCCCGTAATGTTACCAAGTAACGATCAAATCCGCTAAAATTGGAAGATGGTCCAGATCATTCAAGTGCGTGAATGGAGCAGATACATTCATTATTTTAATGTTGCTACTCGTTACGATATTATCGATACTCCTGTTGGGTACAGCCCCAACCCGACCTTCAGCAGCATTTGTGCCTACTGCAGTACCGAACCAGCCTTGTGCCCCCCCATTCGCCATATTAAAGCCAGCTTCTGTAAACTTCATCTGCACTTTATCAGCAGCATTCATATCCCCCATACAGATAAAGTATTCATACTTCTTTAACTCGGTCAATAGCGCATCAATTGAGCTGTTATGCCATTCCTTTTGCCAAGGAATGTGTGAAGATATAATCGTAATAGTCTTATTCCCCACTTTCAGATCACCTAATACGGCATAATAATCGCCATCCCACTTCTCTTGGCGTATGTTTTCCAAGGTGTAGTTCGTTGCGATACCGTTGTATATCCATTTATTCTCCTTACCGAAATAGACATTTTTATAGAATGGCTTCAGCAAAGCATCCTCAGCTACTACCGTACTATCTTTATCGAAATAACGATTCCATTCATTTACAGCAAACACATCCAATGCCTGTTCGCCAATCCAGCTTTTCCAACGGAACAGCTCTGCTTGCATCATCTTCCCATCTCCCTGAAATCCACCTAATCGACCTTGATTAAAGTGTCCCAAGTTATATACCCCTACTTTAATACGTAGGGGTAAGTTATTCTGTAATTGTCCGAAAGCGGTAGCACAGGTTAATGCGCAAAGTCCGAACAATCCTGTAATTTTTCTTATCATATCTTTATTTATTATAACGAATAGCTAAATAACCTATCCCTGTTGTTGTTGCCACAGACAACGGTTCACTTGCATAACTGTTGCCATCAGAAGCTAGATTCTTTTCGACAACCAATCGAAGATATACCTTTGATTTCCCTAACATTGCCAATGGAAGCTTGACATTAATATTTTTGTACGCAGCTAGCTGATGTATATTGGTATTTGCAAATAAAGGAGCATCCGGAACAGTATAACTTTTTATTTTAGTCCAAGTTCCATCCATATTGCCATGTTCAGACCATTCTACTTTCCAATAGCGTGGGGCACCTTTTCCAGTTCCTCCCACCAGATTATTTACGGTAAACTGCAGTGAAAGCTGACTCGTATTAATCCCCAGCGTAGAGAAGTCTATAACAAACCCTTCTCCTCTATTCTTTTCATAATTCCACCATGTATTGTTAGCCGTAATTGCCGCATTGGTCACAGCTCCTTTGCCATCAGAGTTAGTGTTGGCTTCCGTATTCTGTTTACTACCTGAGCCTGTCAACACACCATTTCCATATTGATTTGTATTCCCTAGATTCTCTTTCCCAACCGGGCCTAGATAGCTGTAATCTATACTTCTACTCAGACTCACTGTATTTGTAGAAAAAGTTATGCTACCATTGTTACCCAATGTAGGTAAAGCGATACCATTGGTAATATTAGGATATTGATACTCGGTCAGCAGTTCAGAAAAACCACTATTCAATGCTGCGTTTACTTTAATATCCTCTTTAGCCAAATGACGTATCTGATATCTTCCGATATTTCCATAATCTTGTTCCAAATTCGCATCTTGATACTCAAAACGTGTGAACTTTTCATGCACAATGATACCAGAAATTGTCCCTGATCCAGCAGGTAACATACTGCCATCTCTACGATAACTGGTACGTGTATTCGTTAAAGTAAAGAAGTCATCTCC
This sequence comes from Sphingobacterium tabacisoli, assembly GCF_017908035.1. Lineage (GTDB taxonomy): Bacteria > Bacteroidota > Bacteroidia > Sphingobacteriales > Sphingobacteriaceae > Sphingobacterium > Sphingobacterium tabacisoli. Next base: position 1,198,720 of record NZ_JAEQMU010000001.1, read on the forward strand.
ATTTTTATCACGCATCAGTAAAGGGTATTTACCGATTCGATGTGCCGCGAATAAAGTAGAGTACCCCTCATTGATCGGTGTAAAGGAACCTTTTCGGATCGGGAACTCCACATCTTTCAAGGTAACAAAGGTATAAAGATCGTCATCTGTCAGGTCTCCCATATATTTCTGCTTAATAGCAAGCTGACTGACAGTGCCTTCCTCCTGTTTCATTACCATCATCGATGTTACACCTGTTAGCGTGTAACGATTCGGATTAACCTCCCGTTCTACCCCTACACCTTTTAACAGAATCTGCACCTTACCATATCTCTTGAAGATATTATCAGCAGGAGTACTGGTTATAATACGAAAGCCGTAGCGTCCATCCAAACTCTGAACATATACTGTACGGTCATTTTCCGTATAGTTAATGGCTGTTGGAGTCGTCTGAGGAGCATCCCCCACATTCGGATTACCCGCATCACTGACCACGTGCCCTTCGATATACAAATCAGAAGTTATCTTCTCTCCAGCCCACACCCGTATCTCTGGAAAATCTGCTTGAGTTCCGAACTCATTCTGTGCATTTGCCTGCAACAGATATAGCGTAGACACGTGTTCGGTATCCCAGCCATCTTTGTAAGAAAGGCGAACCTGTACATTGCGCAATTCTGTCTGCGAAGTGTTCGGTTTGACCGTAAAACTAAAGTTTTCAGTATTCGGATCGTAGGCAAAATCCTCATTGACCCAGGCTTCCACATCCGGAGTAGGATAAATAACCTTTATAGTCAAATCTTCCAGTGGTATATTGGTCTTTAGTTTGCCGACTACAGCACCTCCATCTCCCAATACAGTTGTATTCAAGGTTGGGAAATTCAATATAGGCTGCATCGTACCGCTCTGTTTAACCAAAACGGTATCATAGCGCTCGCTTTCGGAAGCATATAGTGCAACTACAGACTTACGAGGAAACCCAACGTTGGCTTCATGATCCAATAGGAAGCTGGTATCTCCCTTCATTTTAGCATTACTTAGCTTTAGCCAAGACTGTTCCTGCGGTAATACGACTTCAAAATTACCATTGGACAACACTTTAATCTCCAGCTGACCAGCGGTAGCCGGAATTGTATACTCTTTTTTTGCAGCCCCAAGTTCTGAAAACTTCAGGTATTCTGCATCATCTTTCTTGCATGCTAAAGCTAACAACAGTGAGCAAAAAGCAGCAATATATTGTAATCTGACCATCTTTCTATCTTAATTTTAAGGTATGTATTTAACCGCGACTGCTCCCAAGCGGACAGTTACTATCGGTGATGACGCTGTAATTTTCCCACTCTCGGCACCGTTTGGCGAATCCGCTCCACAGATATCCCTCTGAGCCTGTAGCTTAACATAAACATTTGCTTTGCCCAATAACTCATTCGGCAATTTGAAGGTAAACGTATTCAGACCATTCGCCGTATATATGTGGTTTAGCCCCCAGCCCGCCAGCGGACGGATGCCATAAGTAGAATTCGGAAGCACATTATAATTGACGCCATCGAAAGAGTAAGCAATCTCCCAATAAGTCGGCACATTCAATGTTGCAACTGTTCCCGATCCTCCACCTTGGCTGAAATTCAACAACAACTGTCGAGCACTAATGCCAGTTGTCGAGAATTTGAATACAAATCCTTCACCCTTATTTGTGGTAGCGTTCCACCACTTCGTATTAAATTGGGCGGCAGAGCTTGGCACAGCTTTAGAAGTCGGATCAGTATGGAAAATCGGGTGTGCTCCCACCGAAGAAGCGGCCGCCGCGACTGTACATCCCATCTCACCACTACCAACTGCAGGTAGGATCTTATCTCCACTTTTCTGTATAGTTCCGTTGGCAGAGAGGTTGCTTGGATTCATCCATTTCCATTCGACAATAGTATTAGCCTTTTCTGCTCCGTTGAGCTTAATGTCAGATTGCGTTACTGGTCGGATCGAATAACGACCGATTTCACCTTCTCCATAACCATACTTAATCAACTTGTGATGCACGATAATACCAGAAAAGGTCCCTGATCCGGTAGGCAGAGTACTGCGGCTCCACGAAGTGGCAACATTCACTACCGCTTTCAAGCTGCTACCTTGATCATCATAAATCGCTGTAGGTACCGCATCGACATAAGGCGTAGTTGTCCCGGCCTGATTCCAATTAAAGACAGCGGCATACCCCATATTTACATTTACATAACTACCATAAGGCACCGAAATGCTGGTATTCTTTAACGTGACATAAGTATACATATCACTGTCGTTTAATTCACCTATCGTTTTAGATTTTGTCGGTAGGCTAGTTGCAGTACCCGCTTCTGATTTAACAATCGTACTGGCAACAAGTCCCTTTATTGTATACCGTGTTGGATTCGATTCTTTCACCAGTACCAGACCATCTACAGAAAGTGCTACTTTGCTGTAACGTTTCAATGTATTGGCCCCCTTGGTGGCAAACTTCAATCTTATTCCTGAGCTTCCCTTTCCGTTTTGCACATAGGCAGTTTTGAGCGACTCATCGTAGTCAATAGCATTGAATGACAGATTCGGATTTACTTCCATATTTGCATTCGTCGCGTCAGAGATTACAAAAGCCTCTAAAACCTGGAGTGGAGTATTAAGTTTGACTTCCCCTGTCTCCGTTGGAATCAATGCTTTCAGATCGTCCATAGTCAGATACTCAAAGTCATCTGCTGACTGTTCGATTTGGTGTTGCAAATTGATATAGTTCGTGCCATTGTTCGTGTATTTCAATTCTACTTGGGCAGTGCGCCTTTCACCAGAATTATTCTGGCGAACAGCAATCATCAATAAGCTATCATTTGCTAATTCGACCTTTTCAATCCAATCTGCACCTTGCTCATATGTAATCACATGCTCAAAGTCCGAAAACAATGCGCCGACATTCCCCTTTACAATAACTGTATCAATCTTCGCATTCCTTGTCAACACAGAGACCTGCTTGCGGGATACCAATACGGGATCCTGTAAAGATTGGTCTACATCTGCGAATACAGTATACTCCTTATCAAATCCGTCTATAACTGTTAGGTATACCCTTACTGTACGATTTCTTCCTGCGTTATTTTCCAGAGCTCTAAATTGGAATCCATTATCTGTAAATGAAGCTTCAGTAATCCATTTTTCTGACGTCTCATCATCATAGAGATAGTCTATCTTTATATTTTTGACGTTAGACTTCAAGTCATTTACAATTGGTAGATTAATCTGAAAGGGATTCCTGGTAATCGTATATTTTGACTTTGAAAAACGGAAAGCAGCATTTAATCCTGCTTGGATTATCTTTACTTCCTGTTTCTCCTGACCTTTAGATATCACCAATGTCACAGAACGGGATACACCAAAATTCTGGGAATAGGAAAACAGGATATCCGAATTGCCCGTTCCTGACATACGGTCCAATGCCAGCCAATCTGCGTCTTCTTTGATCGCAACAGTCCAATCACCATCTGCATACACCATAATCTTTGTTTTCCCCTCTGTAGCTTCGAGATGCATTTCGTTGGTATTGACGGATAATGAAAGCCCCAAGTCAAATTTTCTCTCACACCCCATCAAAAAGGTCAAAAGAATAAGTACGAGACTTCTATGGATAAACATGTTATATATTGTTATCTTATTCATTTTTGTATTATTCGAGCGTTAAAATACTAGAGTAGTAAATGAAACATCATAGGCGGGTGATCTGAATACACCTTAGTAAACTCATCATAGATAGGCATAGCTTTAGTCACTTTTTTCAATATCGGTTCTGTTCCGAATATAAAATCAATTCGTCTCCCTGGGTACTGAAAATCATACTTGGCACTCCCATCTTCTTTATTGCCATGTAAGTAATGGATAGCATCAATATATCCCGCCCCCATGATTTCATCTATTGCCCAATAATTGTTAGTCGTTACAGATGGAGTATAATCTCGACGCGATACAGAGTTAAAATCTCCCATAAACAGCCAATCCTTCTCTTCTTTGAACTTCCGAATCGTACTGTCCAGCACAATCTTGGCTTCCTGCAAACGATAGTCATTTCCCAGATTATCACCGACAGTCTTCCAATAAGCCTGTGGCCAAAAATGAGTCACCACGATATTTAAGTCTGTATTTTTAAGTCTTGCAAAAATAGCCCCGTGAGACACATTCATCGTGATTCGACGTCTCGATTCGATCGGATACTTCGACGTTAAAGCTACTGGGTAATTATCTGTAGATTTAGGATTAGTAATCACATAATTATGTCCGTATCTCTTAGCTAATTTTTCCAGTTCCTTCTGATTGAAACCATTGACCTCTTGTAAAGCTAACACGTCGGGAGCTTGGGATTTGATCCATTCCACGAACTTATTATAATTGTTTGCTTTATCATTTTTCATTCCCTCCAGAATATTGTAACTGATTACTTTTAGCGTATCAGGCAATTTCACCTCTTCAGGTTCAGGCACCTCAATGACAGGCTCAGCCTCTTCCTTATCTTTACAGGAGACCATCACTAGTAACAGGACCGAGAAGAAAAGTATCCCTAGAAAAGCGGGTAACCTAAAACTCTTCATGTCTATATCTATATTAACCTTTTCCATAAAATTCATAAGCTTTGTTATCCAAATTATTTCCTGATTTCACGACTTCAATGTCAGGGATAGGATAGTATTCGTGGCATGGCAACATATTGTTTTTCAATGCTGCATAATCAGTGTAGTCATAAGTTGCCTGATACCATATCCCCCAGCGTACCAAATCATATTTGCGCTGATACTCGCCCAGCAACTCCCGTCCTCTCTCCTTTTGAATCTCTTCTCTCAACAGATCCCAGTTTTTAAATTCGTAGTTTGCTAAGCCGGCTCTATTGCGCACCATATTTAGGTATTTAATGGCGTCGTTCTGATTTCTAAGTTCCATATAATTCTCTGCCTGCATCAACAATGCATCAGCGTATCGAAATACGCGCTGATTATTGCCATCAGCAACATTATACATATTATAGGTCCAGAATTTAGTTCCTAGCCAAGGTCTTGTAGCTGTACTCTTAAATGCTACTCCCTTGTATTCCCAAGCCATATTAAGATTCGTTCTCAAATCCTCACCACCACGACGCATCACACTTTGAAAAAAGAAATTATTGGGCCTAAGAGGTGACCAGGTTGTAGAAGTAGAACCGAGTTCAGGTATCTCTACACCATCATAAATAGCTCCCGTACTGCGTGTAGGCATACAGATCGCTCCAGAGTTTGTCGTTACCTGCAATCCTGTTTCAGAATAAGTAAATTGGATCTCAAAAATGGATTCCAGAATATTCTTGTTTTTCAGGGCAATATCCGCCAGCGGGTACTTATTGAAGTCTCCATAAATAGTTTCTACCTTATCCATGGCATCTCGAGCCACATCCCATTTCTTATTCCATTGAGCGAGCTTTCCAATCAGCATCCATCCCATAGCAGCTCCAGAGCGATTCCCCGGTAGATCATTGGTGCGCACCTGTGCGAGGTGCGGAACATATTCCTGTAGCTCACCAATCAAATAGTCCCGTGTCGCTACTGCCGGCATTCTTCCCATTTTGGAGATTCTATCCAACACCTCGGCATTTGCTACATCCTCCGTATAAAAAGGTACATCGCCAAATGTTGAGGTCAGGAACCAATAATAATAAGCACGCATGACCATTCCCTCTGCTAACAGTCTGTTTTTGGTCTCTTCAGGTAATGGCGAACGTTTAATCCCCGCTATAATCGAATTACAGTACATCACTCCCTGGTAACCTAGATTCCACATACTTTGTCCAAAACGAGGTAAAGCAGGCGATATATCCAATTGCGCATCTAGCGTACCCGATGCGATATACATTAGATCTGTAACACCTTCCGTAGCGATTAAATAAGTATATGAATAAATCGATTTTAGAGGAATATAGGTAGAGTTTAGACCAGAGATACACTGTGCCTCTGTCAAGTAATAATTGTCTGTATTAACAAAAGACGTAGGCTCCTCGTCTATAGAACACCCCGTCCAGAGTAAACTGCTAATAAAAAATATAAATAGACGTTTCATTTATAAACATTTTTGATTTAATACCTTATTTGAATACTGCCCACGATAGTTCTAGGCTTTGGATAAGCCCCAATATCAACCCTTCTTAGTGTTGAAGTACTACTTGATGAAGAGACGTCCGGATCGAATCCATTGTATTTTTTCCAAACAAATAGATTCTCTCCTGCCAACCCAAACTGTACATCTCTTAATTTGTTTTTGGTCAGTTTACCCAGGTCCCATGTATACCCTATCGATACACTTTTAAGTCTCAAAAAACTAGCATCATACACCATACGGCTTGAAGCGATATTATCGACCGAACCCGCCCGAGGCAAGTCTGAATTTGGGTTACGAACAGGGTGCCAGCTATCTAACATATAGGTATACTGATTGGCAAAATTGCTCCCATTTCCCATCCATTGCTCTGAGATATTATAGATCTTGCCTCCTAACGAATAATTTAGAAAGACTCCAAGTGTCCACTTATCGTATCTAAAATTATTTTGTAAACCTCCGTGCACCAGTGGATCCGCATTGCCAAGATAGATCAGGTCATTTTCATTAAATACACCGTCGTGATTAGAATCGATATACCGGGCTGACCCTAAGCGGTACTGCTGCGCTGAAGCAGATACATAAGATTTTGTGATTTTATTTCTATCAATTTCTTCCTGCGACTTCCATGTACCTGCGTACTGGAATCCCCACAAGGCGTTCAATGGGTAATCTTTCACATAACCATACATCATGTAACTGTTATTACCAGATGCCGAATACGCACTTACATAACCATAATGACCGATATCATCTACCTTCTGCTTATTATGCGAGATAGAAAATGTACTCGACCATGAGAACTTATCTTTTTGTATATTTCGTGTTTCTATGCTAAACTCGAGTCCTCTATTAGAGGTTTTTCCGATATTTGCAAACCGAGTAGCATATCCGGTGTGTCTCGGGGTCTGCACATCAAGCAATAGGTCTTTGGTGTAAGACAGATAAGCCTCGAATGTCATGTTCACCCTATTGTTGAATAGTGCAATATCTGTAGCCACATTGTACATATCAGTTTTTTCCCAAGACAACTCTTCCGATGCTAGGCGTGATGGGTAAAATGCGACAGGCTGGGACCCGTTAAAGAGGTAACCACTGGTGGATGAGGAAAGAGCGGCCAAAGACCGATAAGAAGAGATACCATCATTCCCAGTACGTCCAGCACTCGTACGTATTGAAAGATCATTGATCCATTTTGAATCTTTTAGAAAATCCTCATTGCTTACGGTCCATTTTAATGCTGCTGAAGGAAAGAACGCCCATTTTTCATTCTTTGCGAAGTTGGATGCTCCATCCCTACGTCCTGTTACCGTGAGGTAGTATTTGCTCTTATAATTGTAATTGGCCCGTGCTAAATAGGACATCGAAGTCTTACTTGTATTCCCCGATCCACCGACATAATTTTCCTTATCTGGAATCGCATTCATATTATTCCAAAGAATGGCATCGGATTGATACCCCTCTCCACGTAGCGTGAGGTTATCATCCGTAATCTTCTGACCAACAAAACCAACTGTAAAATCAAAATGGTGAATATCATCCCATTTTTTCAGGTAGTTTAAAGTCGTTTGACTCATCAGATTGTTCTGTGTATACTCGCCTCTATACGCCATCCCCCCCTCATTATCGGCCTTAGCAGGTAGACTTCCCGGTTCATATTGGAAGCTGTGACGTCCATAGGAATAATAAGTCAACTGCGAATTCAACTTTAAATTCTTAATAGGCTCAATTTCAACATATCCCGTATTGGTGATACCATCATGCTTAATATTGTTTATCACATCAGCATCCAGAATTGACCGGGGCGAATTAAACTTTTGTCCAGAATACCACAGATCATTGAAATTATCATAAACCTTGATCATCGGATTCAAATAAATAGCACCACTCCACCAATTCGTTCCCCCTATAGTTACCAGATTTTTATTTTCATCTCGCTTGGTATAACTATATTTCAATCCTACTTTCATCCATGGAAAAAGCTGATAATCGAGATTCAATCGTCCTGTAAAACGTCCCAGGCCACTCTCCTGGATAATACCTTGCGTATTATCATAAGCAATGGAAGCGTAGTAACTACTTTTATTTCTTCCACCAGATAGAGAAAGATTGTGGGTGTGATAGGGAGCTATACGTGTTATTTCATCCACCCAATCGGTACCTTTCCCTAGTGAATAAGGGTCAGGATAAGGATAGGCCGACATAGGAGAATTGATTGTAATATCGCCGTAAGGATCAGCCGATGTAAACAAAGCATAGTCATTACGATACTGCGCATATTGCGAGGCATTCATGATATCTAACTTTCTAGGCAATTGAGAAAGGCCGACAGTACTTCGCAAGGTGATATTGTCCTTTCCAGACTTCCCTTGTTTAGTCGTGACAATAATAACACCATTACTACCGCGCGTACCATATATTGCCGTAGCAGAAGCATCTTTTAGCACAGATATAGATTCAATATCGGAAGTATTGATATCCGTCAGGCTACTCACCGCATCCATCACTCCATCAACAACAATAAGAGGCTCATTACTAGCCGTTATAGATCGGGTACCGCGTATACGGATTGAAGTCGTTGCACCTGGTTCCCCTGTAGTTGCTGTAAATTCCGCCCCAGGAACACGTCCCTGTAACGCCAGATCGACAGAAAGTACAGGAGCATCTTTAACATCTTCCATTTTGATATTAACAACAGAGCCCGTTAAATCTTTTTTCTTAACCTGTCCATAGCCAATGACAACAGCTTCTTCCATATCCGTGACTTTTTCCGTCAACACCACTTGAAGTTCTGCAATGCTATTTACGTTGATCTCTTTTTTATCAAAGCCCAAAAGAGAAAACTCCAATACCGTGGGAAGGGTCACTTCTAGACTAAATGTACCTGATTCATCTGTACGGGTTATTTTACCGGTAGATTTATCGCGTACAGTCACATTGGCCAATACCGCTCCAGTACTCAACTTAGTCACACCTTTTAGAATCTGTCGTTGAATCGCAGTCGCAATTGCACTTACGTTGTTTTTCTCATCCTGCTCATGCTTTGGCAATAGCACTATACTCCGTTCTTTACGCTTAAAATCCAACTCATAAGGTCTCAGTAATTGCCGCAACACATCTAGCGCTTCCATATTCACCAATTCAACATTGGCAATCGTACGATTAGGTAAGATTCCCTGCGCATAGAATACAGTGTACCCACTACGTTTTTCAAAATCTTTCAATAGAGTGGCCAAGCGAACATTCTTCCCTTTCAGCGTAATTTTCTGCCCAAAGGTACTCGCACTAAGGTGCATGGAGGCTACTAAAATCAGAATCCATGTCAATTTCATATACAATGGAATTTTCAATTTAGGTAAGTTAAAGGCATAGCATGCCCCTAACCTTTTTTTTTCATACATTTGTTAATAGGTTGAGAGTAATAATACATTCAGTTTCAATCCAAAAAATGCCTTTTGGCATATCTCGCAGGGACGGCTCCAACGTTCCTGCTTTTTTATATGCTAAGGCTTGCGTAGCATTATTTCATGACAGTTATCCTCCTTCCATGCACTTTAAATGTTACTAGGTCGGTCCACTCTATTAATTGTAACAATTGTTCAAATTTTTCAAATCTTGATATACTCCCTGAGTATCGAACTTGAGACAGATCACCCTCAAAATTCACCTCCACGTCATACCATCGTGCGATCTCATCCATTACCTCATAGATAGATACGTTGTCGAAAGCAAACTTTCCCGAACGCCAAGCAATACTGTAATTAGGATCTACCTCCTGCACGGTGTTTGCACCCGTAGCTACAGAATGAAGAGCTTGCTGCGATGGAGTAAGAACACTCGCTTTAGCAACCCCCGCATAATGCATAGCTATACTACCTTCTATCAGTGTAGTTTTATACGTAGAGCCGTGTGTATTGACATTAAATTGAGTTCCTAAAACCTCTATTTTCTGCGTGCCACTCGATACATAGAAAGGCACAGCAGTATGGTCACTTTTTTGCTTAACCACTTCAAAGTAGGCTTCTCCTTCTAGCTCCACACTCCTACTATCTTTTGCAAATTTCAACGGATACTTAAGTTTGGATGCGGCATTTAACCAAACTTTAGAGCCATCAGGAAGTGTCAAGCTGTATTCTCCCCCTCTAGGAGTTACAATAGTATTATACAGTTCTTTCCGAGTGGCGCCGTTGTCATCATAGGCATAGCTTATGCTTCCGTCAGCACGTTTGAAGATATGCAAGCCTTTATCCGCCAAAACGGTATCGGTGATAATTTGGTCTAACTCGATAAAGCTACCATCTTCAAATTGAATCCGTGCTTTGTTACTCCCTGGTAGAATTGTATCAGTAGGTTGCATAGACAAACGGGGTTCCATTTCAGTATCGTTAGTATACCACCAAAGCGCCCCTACCACACCGAATAGGAGAAATGCTGCTGCCACAGCTATCTTATACCAGCTATTTCTAAAAAAGGATTTATTCGGATAAAGTATCGGCTTAATACGTTGGTCATCTGTTATCCTTTGAAAAACACGCGATTGAATCAAGTCATCCTCTACATAATGTGACGGTTCAAATTCATCATCCCATGTTTCATACAACATACGTCGTCCTTCTTCTGTGTCCAGAAAGTGACGTAATCTGGAGAGGTTTTCAATATCCAGCGTTCCAGCACGATATTGCTTTAGTAATGTATGTAATTCTTTCTTGTCCAATCGTTGTCAATTTATACCTATAAACGAAAGTCAAAAAGAAATGTACTAGTCCTAAATGTATTTTTTTTAAAAAGTTTATAATACCTAAAATAGGAAAAAATAGATTTTCTGCAGTTTGAGGCGCACTAGTTTTGTTGCAACCTGCAAATGATTTTTGACAGTATGGCGTGAGATTCCCATACTTTCAGCGATATCTTGCTGAGGCTCATCTTCCAACTTGAACCGACGGTATATTTCCTGTTGCTGGGGTGGCAACGTCGCAATAATTTGTTGGAGAATACAATTTAGTTCCGCAAAATTAATCTTCTGCTCTAAATGTAGCGAAATCGAAGACCATTCAAAGGATGCCTCCTGAACAGTCTTCGTTCCGCTTATTTTCTTTCTAAAAAAGGATATACACAGTCTCTTAGTAATAATGTATAAATAGGGATAAAGATCACTCGAAGTCCGGACTTTATCACGGTGCAAAAACAAGAGAGTAAATGCTTCCTGAGCAATATCTTCCGCATCCTCCTTTTCCGTCCCCTTGCTTAAGGCATAACGGAAGATAATCGGAAAATAGAAGTCAAAAGCTTTTTGAAAAGCCTTAGCATCTCCTAATATAAATTGATCAAACTCAACACCGTCTAAAATACCGTTCATTACTTACACTATAATGTGACATCAGATGCCCCAATGGCTGCACAAACTAAATGATTTTGTATATCTTTCAAGTTATTTAATGATTAACAAATTGTTTCGCTATTACTTCTTGATTGCTTTATATTGGTCCGTAATATACAAGTTGATATTATCAATAAAAACCCTATTGGCAGGATCCTCTTGATGGTCTCCCGTCTGAAACTGTAATTGTATTGTCGATGCTGCTGGCATAAGGCTCGGCTTTTTTACTACGAAGGAAAACCGACCGCTTTCCCACATATTACTCAATAATAGCGCAGATTCATAATCATAATGAGTCAAAGTGACCATCTTACTGGTTTTACCATCCTCAAACTCCCCTCCATTCAACTTTACTGTAAGCTTAGCTCTGTCTTTAATACCTTCTTTAGAAACATATCCGACAGCATCAAAGGTCAGTAATAACAAGCTATCTTTCTCTAAGCCCGGAAATATCGGAGAATATAAACTACCACCTTGGTCGACCGTCCCCAACAGCAGATAACCGTTCATCCCCAAAGCAGATGTCGTATTTGAACTCGTCCAACCGACCTGCTTCTGAGCTGTACTCCATTGTCCCATAGAGACAGCTTTACTCAAATCTAGCGGTGAGCCTGAACCAAATTTTAACCAGGCAAAGCTTTCCTCAATACGCGTATTATAACCTTGGTTCAATCGAATAAATACTCCTGAATAGGCATCTGCATTATTTATATTGAGTACACCAACACGTTTTTTATAGCTTTTTTCCATAGGCGACACGTCCAAGATAACACGAGATTTGTTTGTACCTGCTATAGCTTCCACCTTTTCCACCTTTACCCAGTTATTGGTTTCATTGGTTTCAAAAGAAAGTTGCAAAGCGCTGTTACTCGCTACATATAAGGTGTCAAATCCCCCTTCGGCCTTCCAAATCAACTGTCCTGCTTTCTCTTCGAAAGTCTCTGTTTCGGATACCATTATTCCATCTATCAGCATTCCCTTTCCTTCTTCCTTATTGCAGGACGAAAATGCGCATGTCATACCGATAAGAAAACACAATGGCGCAAAGCCTATATGTTTTACTTCAGGTTTTTTTAAAGTAATTGATTTCATATTTTTCGCTAATTTTCTGTCGAGTGGACCGCCCCAGTAGTCAGAAATTAGTAAAAACACAAAATTATCCTTTTTTATCGAAGCGTAAGTTAAGTTAATATGAATTTTTAAAACTTTGGCAACTTGCTTCTAACTTAAAGATGTGATTTTACAAAGGTTTAATTTGATTACTTAATGTCTATTGAAAACTAAATTAATATTTAATATGAAAACTAACAAATAAAGTTTTTGTAATTCCATATTGTCTACTATTAAAAGGCATTAAGATCCACTCTTCACAGAGATGTGAAAGCGTAATTGTTCGCATAGGCTAAGCACTTCTTGTCTTTTTTTCTCCCAACTTTTAGGATCACTGAGTAATTCATCAAGATAAGTTATGTATCCTGAAATCGTATCAAAAAGTCGCGAATTAGAGACCTCACCAACTTTTATTGTATTAATATCCAGTATCCCCAGCTGCTCAAACCCCACTTGGGCAAAGGTTGTAGACTCCGGAAATAAACGACGTAAAGTAAGATAATATGCCAAAAGCAGAGGAACTGAACAATCCTGCGCATGATAAATAGTACCATGCTCCTGTTGACACAAATAAATCGCTCGCTCTAGGTCACCGAAGCTCCCGGTTTTATGTGTCAACAGGTCGCATTTTTTCTTTGTCTCTATGATGGAATTGGTAATAGCTTCCTCTCTCAAAAGGAATGTAATATTTGAATCAAAGAATATGCTCATGGTACTCTGCTGTGTTTGTGTGTAAAACTAAGAACTATGCGATGCGCAAGCACATCACATAGTAAGCTTACGAGGCAAAAGTAGAAAGTAGATTAAATCTATTTTACGGGAAACCGTAAAACCATAATTTTATTTTATCTCCACCCCACTTTCACAGCTATCTCCATCCTCCACCAACAGCTTTGTAAATATTTATCAATGCTAAAAACTGTGACTTTTTGAGCTCCAGAGCCTCTAATTTAGCATCCAGTACGTCGCGTTGCGTAGTCAATACTTCGAGATACTCAGCTCTATTGCCAGCAAACAATTCTTTCGAAATATCGATTGCACTACTTAATACATCGACCTGTTGTTGTTGCTTCTCCATCTCCTGTTGTAAATTCGAAACACCAGCCAGTTGATTCGCGACTTCTAGGTAAGCATTCAGAACGACTTGCTCATAATTATATAAAGCCTGTAATTGTCGAGCTGTTGCTGACTTAAACTCCGCCTGTATAGCACCACGATTTATTAAGGGGGCAAATAGATCTCCAGCCAAGGAGTATAGCATGGACTCCGGCGCCTTGATTAGGTAAGAAGGTTTAAAAGCCTGTAACCCCACTGCGGCAGAGATATCCAGCGACGGGTAAAATTCAGCTCGAGCAACCTTAACATCCAGTTCCGCTGCCTGCAATTCCAACTCAGCCTGCTTCACATCAGGTCTATTATGAAGGATCTGTGAAGGAATACCTACTTTCAACTCAGAAGGAAGTGTCTCCGCCAATGCATCATGATTTCTCGCAATGGGCTGTGAATACCTTCCCAACAAAAAGTTAATCCGGTTTTCCGTCTCCACAGACCGCTGTTTAAGTTTATACGCCAGGCCCTGCGTTTTCAATAACTCCGCCTTAAATTTCTGTACAGCCAGCTCATTGACACGCCCTACAGCCCGTTGTGCTATAACTACCTCCAGCGCCTGTTGTTGCAACGTAATATTACTATTGACCAGCTCTATCTGATTGTCCAAACTTATCAACTCATAGTAGGACGATGCAATCTCACCAATGAGATTACTCAGTACAAAATTCTTCCCCTCCACTGTAGCCAAATACCGGTTTTGTGCGGCCCCTTGTGCCTGATGTAATTTACCCCAGATATCAACCTCCCAGTGGGCAGAAGCCACCAATCCAAAATCTCCTAACGGGTCCGGCATATGGCGACCAGGTTCTATCTCAGTGGATGCGTCTCCGGCTCCCTGACTCGTGTAGCGCCCTACTTTTTCTACTCCTGTTCCTACCTTCAATCCCCCTTTTGGATATAGATTGCTCTTACGCATTGCAACATCGCTCTTTGCTATCTCAATTTCCTGCAACACGATATTCAACTCTTTATTCCTTGATAAGGCCGTATCAATCAACAGCTGTAAGTCCTTATCATTAAAGAAACGCTTCCAAGGGATACTAGCCCAAGAAGTACTATCCTCTTTTGTACTCTGATACACCTGAGGAAGGTCTAGTTGAGGTTTGTGCTCTTTAATAGCAGGCACTTTACAGCCTGCTATAGACAATCCTAGCATCGAAAAAACTAGGCATCTGAAATATACTTTTTTATACATTGTGATCGATCTCTTCGGTTAATGGATTATCTTCTTCATCTTTTATCAATTGCTTACCGTCCGATATCTTCGCGAAGATATAATACAAGCCCGGTATCAGTAATATCCCTATAATAGTACCAAACAGCATCCCTCCGGCAGCAGCTGTACCTATAGTACGGTTACCCAGTGCTCCAGGGCCTGAAGCAAATACTAATGGAATTAACCCTGCGATAAAGGCAAAGGAAGTCATCAGGATTGGTCTAAAGCGAACTTTAGCCCCTTGCATAGCTGCCTGTAAAATTGGCATCCCATTCCTTCTCTCCTGCACGGCAAACTCCACAATCAATACCGCATTCTTACCCAATAGACCAATGAGCATCACCAGCGCAATCTGTGCATAGATATTATTTTCCAGCCCAAAGACCTTTAGCAGAAAAAAGGCACCGAAGATACCGACAGGAAGCGATAGAATAACGGTAAGTGGCAGTATAAAACTCTCGTATTGCGCAGCCAGCACCAAATAGACAAAGCCCAGACAGATTAGAAAAATATAGATATCCTGATTACCCCTTCCCACTTCATCTTTAGAAATACCGGCCCAATCGATACCATATCCCCTAGGTAGTGTCTTTGCAGCCACTTCTGTCACCGCCTTTATAGCTTCACCACTACTGTATCCCGGAGCAGACGAACCACTTATCTCAGAGGCATTAAACATATTGTGACGCGTAATTTCAGAAAGTCCATACACCTTATCCATATGCATAAAGGCAGAGAAAGGTACCATTTCATCCTTATCGTTCTTAACATATAGCTTCAATATGTCCTGCGGAAGCGCTCTATACTCAGGTAATGCCTGCACCATAACCTTATATTGACGACCAAATTTGATAAAATTTGTCTCGTAGTTACTACCAATCAGTGTAGATAGCGTATTCATGGCATTTTCAATCGTCACGCCCTTTTGCTGTGCTACATCATTGTCAATATTAAGCATGTACTGTGGAAAACTCGCACTGTAAAATGTAAATACGGAAGACAATTCAGGTCGTTTGTTCAGCTCAGCGACAAACTCCCGGCTCACCTGTTCCATTTTCTGGAAGTCACCACTACCTTGCTTATCCAATAGACGCAACTCAAAACCACCAGCCGCTCCATATCCTGGTACAGCAGGTGGTTGGAAAAACTCGATCTGCGCTCCGGGAATATCCTTAGCCATCTCTTCCAGTTCTTCAATGATTTCCTGTGCATTATGCTTCCGTTCGTTCCAATCTTTCAGATTGATAAGACAAGTACCCGTATTGGCCGAAGTACCCTCCGTAAGAATCTCATAACCAGCAATAGAAGATACCGAAGCTACACCATCGACATGAGTTGCTAGCTTTTGTAGTCTATTCGCCGCTTCATTTGTCCGTTCTAGAGATGCCCCAGCAGGAGTCTGTATGATGGCATATATCATTCCCTGATCCTCATTTGGGATAAAACCACCTGGCAGACTATTGTTCATAAAATAAGCGCCTATACTAAAGATGACAATAATCAAAAATGTCAAAGCCCGCTTATTGACCACCTTAGAAAGAACAGATTGATATAATCCCAACTGCTTTTCAAAGAAGCGATTAAAAGCAAGGATAAACCGATCCAAAAGCGATAGTTTTTTCTTACCATGCTGGTTCTTCAACAAGATGGCACACAGTGCAGGCGTCAATGTCAACGCTACAATTCCGGAAAGGATAATCGAGGTTGCCATCGTGATGGAAAACTGTCGATAGAATACTCCTACCGGTCCGGACATAAAAGCCACTGGAATAAATACCGACGCCATCAAAAACGTAATGGCGATAATTGCCCCCGCTATCTCATGTATTGCTTTCATCGTCGCTTTCAGGGGCGAAAGATGCTCTGTTTCCATCTTGGCATGTACTGCTTCAACAACAACAATGGCATCATCCACAACAATTCCAATCGCCAATACGAGCGCAAATAAAGTAATCAGATTGATCGTTATGCCGAACAATTGCATAAACATAAATGTCCCAATCAAAGATACGGGCACCGCTAAGGTCGGAACCAAAGTCGAACGCCAGTCTCCCAAAAAGAGAAATACTACAATACCGACCAATATAAATGCTTCTACTAATGTATGTACAACCTTCTCCATTGAAGCATCAAGGAATTTCGACACATCATAACTGATTTCATATCTCAATCCTTTTGGAAAACTAGGCTCCAACTCTTTCATTCTTGCTTTTACATCCTTAATAACCTGGGAGGCATTACTGCCATAAGACTGCTTTAAGGTAATAGCGGCGGATGGTTTATTGTTTAAGGTCGAATACAAATCATACAGTGCACTTCCAAATTCTATATCAGCAACATCTTTTAATCTCAGCAATTCACCATTGGGATTAGCACGAACCACAATATTTGCGTAGCCCTCTTCATTCGTATATCTACCCGAATACTTTAATACGTATTGAAAAGCCTGCGAACGTTTTCCAGAAGCTTCACCTGTTTTACCAGGAGACGCTTCTAAACTCTGCTCTGACAACGCTTTCATAATATCTTCAGCCGAAATCTTATACGCCAACATACGATCCGGCTTCAGCCAAATACGCATGGCATACTCGCGATTACCCAAAATATTAGCTGTCCCCACTCCATCTACACGCTTCAATTCGGACAGTACATTTAAATCTGTATAGTTAAACAAAAAGTTTCCATCTAGCGTACTATCTTCCGAATACATATTGATATACATCAACATATTAGACTCTTCGCGTGTCACCTTTACCCCTTCCCTTACGACAATAGGTGGCAGTTTGTTCACCACCGACGCTACGCGGTTCTGTACATTGAGTGAAGCCTGATTCGGATCTGTACCTAGATTAAAAACCACCTGTATAGAAGCCTCCCCATCATTACCCGCATCAGAAGCGATGTACTTCATTCCTGGCACGCCATTTAACGCTCTTTCTAGTGGAATAATAACAGATTTGATCATCAATTCCCCATTGGCTCCAGGATATTCGGCCGTGATATTCACTTTTGGAGGCGATATAGAAGGAAATTGTGTGACTGGCAATGAAAAGATGGCAATAACACCTAGAAATAGAATTACCAACGAAATAACTATCGCCAATACAGGCCTGTGTATAAATTTATTAAACATTTGATATCGTTATTTAAAAAGTCTATTCCGCTTGTAAGCGTAGATTAGACAAGACCTTACGTGGCGCTTGAAACTCGCCAATTACTTTATCCCCTTCATTCACTTTCTGTACCCCTTCCAGCAGGATTACATCTTCGGCACGCAGTCCATCGGACACGATGTATATATCCGGTAATGCCCCTGATAACATGATCCGACGGGCGTGCACTTCTCCTTTCTTATCCACAACAAACACATATGTTCTGTCTTGCAGTTCATAAGTCGCTTTCTGAGGGATCAACAGCGCCTGTGTAACTGGTACCTTCATCTGTACCTTTCCGGTTTGTCCGTTTTTAAGTAAGCCCTCGGGATTCGGGAAACGTGCTCGGAAAGCAATATTTCCGGTTTCATTATCAAATTCACTTTCAATCAATTCTACAGAACCCTTATAAGGCAGAACAGTGTTATTTGCCAAAAGAAGATTCAGGTTATTCTCTGCCTTATGGTCTTTATCATTTTTATAGTCCAAATACTCGCGCTCAGATACATTAAAATAAACCTGCATATTACTATTATCAGAAAGACTGGTCAATAAGGCGCCTTCATCAATAAGACTTCCCAGACGTAAAGGAATTCTGTTTATTGTTCCGCCGAATGGCGCACGTATCTCGGTAAAGGAAAGATGAGCCTTGGCGATGGACATTTCTGCTTTCGCCTGTTCATATTTGGCCTTCGCCATTTTGACTTCATTATTAGCTACAATATTTTTGCTGGCCAAGGTTTCCGCATTTTGGAGTTCAATAGCGGCCATATCCACTTCTGCTTTTGCCTTTTCATACTCTGCCTGGTATAAGGTAGGCATTATCTTAAACAGCAACTGTCCTTGGGCCACATGCTGTCCCTCATCTACGTAAATCTGCTGTAGATAGCCTTTCTCCTGAGCCCTGATTTCAATATTCTTAAGCGAACGTATCTGGGATACATACTCTCTAACGAGGCAAGTATCTGTTCTTAAAGGTGAAGTCACCGTGAATTTTTCCGCTACGGAATGCTCGTGCCCCTTGCTAGTACAGGATATGTAGAGAATCGCACTAGCCACGATAAATAGATTGGTTTTCATTAAAATAAACATTAGTAGTTAAACTTACTGACGAGCATTAGATCTCAACCTGTTAGTACAGATTGTAGACTTAGGCCCTCCATTCAGTTTACTGTATTACATGAGGTATATCCCCCAATAAAGTTGTCAAATAGTGATTGTGAAGATCTTTCCGATTACAAATCCTGTATTAGCCGACAGCTAACAAATGTTTGAATGTTCAAAAGAAATCGGAAGAAATAAGAAAACCGCCTTAACTAAAAACGGATTTAGAAGCGCATAGAGTGGCTAAATCAATAGTACACGCTGTACCAAATATTGTTCCTGAGCTTTGGGAGCCAGGTAATAACAAAAGGGCAACCTTCGTTTGAAGAAAAAGAAAAACTGTATCAGCAATCCTCCATACACCAACATAAAGAAGAAATGTGGAGAGGAGAAATACCTTTGAACGACAGAGAACAGATCCCCTTCTGATAAGCTTTCTACAATAGAGTTTTGACTAAAGGGGGATTCTTGTTCTTGGCCTATCCGAAAAACTTTAAATGGTTTAAAGCGGGGTGAGCTTGTATGTAGATTTGATATTGAAAAGGTGCTTACAGCAGTGTTAGATGACAAGTATAATAGTGGGCAACACAATGTCCACAATATCATAAACGCTATCCAAAAATCCCTTTTCATTTTCGCTCAAATTTACATTTAGGTATGAAATTCTAAATGCATTTAACGTTTTTTAACTAAAAGGGACTTTTCGTTTTAAGATTTGAAATCTTAAAACGAATTAAATCAAACCGATATCTTTACAATAGGCAACCAATTGCTCATTCTTAGAAAAGCCGAGTAAATCTTTCATTAAGCCCAGACGCTTTTCAATGCTGCTCAGTCCAGAAGGCCGTATATCGCGCTCCTGTAAATAATGAGGTATATTCTTCTGCAATACCCCGTCTGCTAATAAGGAGAGAATATTAACATCTAAAGCACTGAAATCATGAGAATTACGAGTACGTATAGCTTGCTTTATATCAGGAGATTGATACTTACGATTATCAAATAGGGTATATAATGCTTCTTTTAAATGCTGCGCGTCCCGTCTTGCTTTGCGCACATATCCCTCTATCCCATATTTATTAAATAATTCTTCGATGACTCCGCTACGGTTCTCTGCAGAGAAAACAATGATTTTAAGATTAGGCTGAACTGCTCTTACCGCTTTGATTAGCTCCATCCCGCCAGAGATGTGTTGCTGATTGTAATCATCTTCAAATGATAAATCAGTAATCAATAAATCATAAGGTTCATCATCACGTAGAGCATTCCGCACCCAACTCAATGCATCGTCGCAATAATAGACATATTTTGTGTCTATTATCCCAACCTCCTGAAGTGTTTTCTGAACAGAAATATTTGCTATTTCGTGGTCTTCTGCAATAAGTACTTTCTTAAACATAGTCTTCATTTTTTCATAGGATAGGAATCGAAATATGCACTTTCAACCCCTTGCCTATCTCACTGACAAATTTAATATCACCATTTATATTTTCCATACGGTTTCCCGTACTATTCAAACCATTTCCTTTTACAAAATTATGAGGCAGACCAATACCATTATCATTGTAATAAATATTCAACCAGTTTTCCAACCGTTCGAAACGTACAACCACCCGATCGGCCTGACTATGTTTACGCATATTCACCATTAACTCTTGTAGGACATGCTCCACCTCGCTCTTGACGATTTCTGAAATAGAATTCCATAATTTGGCCTCATTCCCTGCCATAATCACTTGTCGATTTTCAGTAACATAAGAACGGAGCAGCTCTCCCAAAGATTCATTAAACGGTTGCTTTTCAGAAGAAGAATTTTCTTGAACCTCATAGGAGATATCCCTGGACTTTTCATACATGCTTTCTAAACGATCTAATATACCCTCTCTATCGATGTCTTCTCTATTTTCAATTTCGGTCATTACGCGGTACAATCCATTAGCTACGACATCATGTACCTTTCTTGAAGTTTTGAGTTGGCTTGCTTTTATTCTATTATTCGTTTCGAGAAGAAGCCGTTGTTTACGCCGTTTATACCAAAACAAGCTAAAAACGGTGATCAAAGTAAAAACAGCAACAATTGCCCAAGTTAAGATATGCTGCATATTGATTCTATACTTTTTATCATTGACTTCATTCTGAAGTTTTAGATTGTCTGCTTTATTCTTCTCCACCTCATATCGAATTAAAGCAAACTGATTTTTTGCTTTAGCACGCACCAGCTGTATACTGTCTGATAGCTCTCTATAATCATCAAAATAAGCTTTGGATTTGACTGCTGGGCTAAAGGAAATCAGTTGTTTTAATGCGTCAAGTCTATCGTCGACACTTTGGAGACCTATCGCGACATCGTATCTCTTCTGGGCATAATATAGCGCTGAGTCTGGATTACGATTTTCATAATAGTGCGCTAAATGTGCTAAACTGGAATTTATCCCCCATTTATCCTCTTGACGAATACGAATTGCTAAAGCTTTTTCCAAATCAGCGAGAGCGTCATAATTTACGTCAGTTCTATTACGTTGACTTGCGTAGTTAGCCAATGCTCTTGCATAATCTTTCTCATCCTTACTCTCCCCAGCCAAAATATATTTATAAATATTTAGCGCTTTCTTCTCTTCCCCCATGCTTGACAACGTCTTCGCTTTATTGTTTAAAAAAACTTTGGTATCCAAAGAATCCTGAGAATAATGAATAGCTCTATCATAAAATAAAACCGCTCTTTGATGATCATTTAGCTCATCAGTCACGTTACCAAGGTTATTATAATTAAAACTCAAATATACGGCATGGTTAACATTGTTGGTATCAAGATAGTTATGTGCTTCCAGTGACAATTCTTGTGAGGTTAAGTAATCGCCTATTTCCCAAACTGTAACAGCCATTTGGATTAGGCAGTTTGCGGCATTAAGACTATCCTTGGCATCGATAGCCATATTCTTTATATTTTCAAACTCAGCAAAGGCACTATCCGGCTTTTCATCATCTAGGTAAGCAAAAGCGCGTTCATACTGCCGAGAAAAGTCTAGAACAGTTTTATCAACCTTCTTAGCTTCTTTTTCAGAACATGAAAACAAGACAATAAGAAACAAAAATAGACCCGTAATCCTCAAAGCAAACAATTATGCCTTGAATCTACAAAAAAAGTAAAATATAAGGCGACAAATGCCGCCTTATATTTTATACAATTCCCTTTATCGGTTTCGGTATAGGAGGTCTTCCCCCGCCTTTGTCTCCACCTTTACTACCATCCGCTACAATATTTTCAATTGACTTATCCGCTTTCGGGGTTGAATGCAAGGATAAGCTACTCGCCATAAACAATGCGATAATTAAATGCCACATGAGTCAAAAAATTTAAAAGTCTAAAAACAGGTAGGTCAGGTGCTCCACGCACGAGATTGCTACGATTGTCTTCAGAAGGCCTTCTGAATTTTTTGGGAAGTGTGAACATATAGTCCGGAAAACAAAAACTGCTTCCCAAACCGGCTTATACTTTCCGGACTATATGTTTTTTAAAAATCTTAAACTACGCCTGCCAACACTAGTAATGACTCATCGTCTGTTCCGATTTACAATGCAAACATAATCACTATAAACACCTAAAAATCAAATAATTCCACTATTTCCAAACATTCCTAAAGAGTTCCAATATCACCGCCTATTTTCCGATAATTCCACACAAATGCGCCATTACATAAAATGTCGACACTTACGGTTTTCCGTAAATTCCGATACAGGAGGGGGTTAACTTTGTTGTATGTTTGAGCTATTTAAAGAAGCAGTTCGGTCTGCTTACCTTACGAAGAAGAATAATAGAACGCTACCCTATGATGAATTGGAGAAGCCTTCACCTGGTGATTTACGGAACTTGTTTCTGCTACTAATCGCTAGAGGATTATCACAAGATGACCAAGAGACCCTGGTACGTTTTTTTAAGTATAATGGAGATTATGTCGAATTGGAAACGCATATCCGTAGGTATGATCTGGACAAGTTTAGGCCACTGAGAAATTATATCCTTGGCAACACCTGTAATCCTTCCGAAGATATCGTTAAGATATTGGCTATACTCATAGACTTTACCCCGCGCCCATACCGTAAATGGAGAGAGGAGCATCTCACAGCAGTTGGCCCGGAAAACGAAACAGACGAATACCGAAGAAAAAAAGAACAGTATTCTTCTCTTAAAAACACTGTCGGACTAAGTAAAAGTAGTTCGAGACCGATTATGCCACGATCTTCTAGTTCATCTTCATCCATTCGAAATGGGCTCAAATTATTACTGTCCTTAGGAATAATCTCTACTGTAGCTGCAGTATTTATAGCAAAAGAATAGGCTATCTGATTTAAATCTAATCAAATAGCCTAGCTAAACTTTAAACGGCAACTAAACAGGATGTGATAGAAACGAAAATTATCTTCCTCTATTCCGAACGCTATTGGGCGTTCAGAGTAAATACTTAGACATATCATGCCTTAAAACCAAAAAGCCACCTCAATGAGGTGGCTTTCCTTTACTTATAACGTACTCAATGACTTATTTTTCGTCTAGTACGGTTAAACTTTTCTTGATGATGTCGATGGCTTCCAATAACTCGGTTTCGGAGATAACCAAAGGAGGAGCAAATCTAATTTTATCTCCATGAGTAGGCTTTGCCAGCATTCCATTTTTCATCAGTTCAATACAAAGATCCTGAGCTGCATCGGGATTCGGGTGATTGATAACAACGGCATTCAACAACCCTTTACCACGCACCTGTTTAATATATTTGTGATTTAGTTTCTCTAATTCAGATCTAAATAACTGCCCCAGTTTCTCCGCTCTATCGGCTAAATTCTCTTCTTTCAGAACCTCAAGCGCAGCAATCGCTACAGCACATGCCAAAGGATTTCCACCATAAGTAGATCCATGCTCTCCAGCTTTGATACAAAGCATCACTTCATCATCAGCAAGAACAGCTGATATAGGCAATACTCCCCCACTAAGGGCTTTTCCTAAAATCAAGATATCCGCACGAACGCCTTCGTGATCACAAGCGAGCATCTTGCCTGTACGTGCAAGCCCCGTTTGAATCTCATCGGCAATAAACAATACATTATTTGCTTTACAGATCTGGTAACTCGAAGCTAGATAGCCGTGGTCTGGTACATATACGCCAGCCTCACCTTGAATGGGCTCGACCAATAATGCGACCACATTAGGGTCCTGAACAGCGCGTTCTAACGCCTCTGTATCATTATAAGGAATAGTCACATAACCGGACACAAAAGGACCAAATCCGCTCCTAGCCGTATCATCTGTACTGAAAGAAATAACATTTATTGTACGTCCATGGAAGTTTCCTTCTACTGTAATGATTTTAGCTAATCCAGGCTCAACACCTTTTACCTCATACCCCCATTTACGTGCTAATTTCAACGCCGTCTCGACAGCTTCTACTCCTGTATTCATTGGCAATACCTTATCGTAACCAAAATACGAGGTAATATACTGCGTATAGCCAGCCATCTTATCACTATGGAAAGCCCTTGAAGTAAGTGTCAATTGCTGTGCTTGCTCCGTCAATGCATTAATAATCTTAGGATGACAGTGTCCTTGATTTACAGCCGAATATCCAGATAAAAAATCAAAATACTCTTTACCCTCTACATCCCATACCTTAGCACCTTTTCCCTTTGATAAAACAACAGGTAGTGGGTGATAATTGTGCGCTCCATGTTTCTCTTCTACATCGATAAAGGAAGCTGTTTTTGCTGGAATTTGATAATTGTTATACATAAGTTTATGCTTGTTTTACTTCCCCACTCTACTAGCAGAGTCCAGTGGAGAGGCGAAAATTACTATTTCCCAAAGCTATAAAAATATAACATCACCTAAAAGCGCAGATAGAAAATCAATAAAAGCTTGAATAAAAATAGAGATTCACAAGATTTATTTAAGCTAATGAATGAATTCCCCCCTAAATTTATTGCTTTCTAGAGCGTATCTCTAGATTAACGATAATATCCCGCTTCTTGCCTTCGATAAGTCCAAGATCCCCAGCCACAAACACACCTTTATCATTGGTAGACATATTTCTGATTCCGTAGACCGTAGACTCGTCCCCCGGATCGGTAGCCCCTTCATAGCGGTACAAATAATCGATAATATATCCGTCTGCCTCATTCTGCAACCGATCAAAATGCACGTTATAATCAATTGTATATCCCTTTTCACTTAGCTTTTGCAAGGCAATACTTGCAGATTCATAATTAAAAATAGTTTTCATCAAACCTCCTTACATTTTTTATATTCTCTTACCATAACTAGAACAAATCGCAAGCAAATCTGTTTACAGATTTGTATAAAAAGCCCTGCTCCAACACCTTTTAACCCAAAGTTAATTTCAGTTTCTATCTTGATTTGACCATTTGTGCCTAAAAAAAATAAACGCGTTAGAACAGCTTAAAATCAAAATAGAGCAAGATCCACTTTTTCGAAATCTAAAAAACCTTACATATTTTGAAAAAATGGCCTAAGAGTTTTAAAAAAAGGCTTAGGCAACTTTTCGAAATGGCTTAGGCAACTTCGAAAAGTTGCCTAAGCGAGTTTGACAACGCAGAGGTAGCGCACAAAACTAACCCCAAAAGAAACAAACATTCCTACAGCGAACATTCATTTTCGTCAAAAATCCCCATTAAAACCATCAACCTCCTCCCTATTTTATCTGCGGATTCCGGCACAACACGATAGTTAGCCTCAAACGTTTCATGCAGCCATTATTAAATATTAACTTTGGGCTACAAAAAAAAGAAAACATCATGGCACATCCCATCCCTACAACTGCGAGCAACCCATCGGAAGCATTCTCCCGACTTTTGACAGTGATGAATACCCTGCGGATAGATTGTCCTTGGGATAGAAAACAGACGATGGAAAGCTTACGTCACCTGACCATCGAAGAAATGTACGAACTGGCAGATGCAATTCTGGATCAAGATCTCGATGAAGTAAAGAAAGAATTGGGCGACCTCATGATGCACTTGGTTTTCTATGCTAAGATTGCAGAAGAACAGAATGCATTTGATATTACTGAGGTGCTCAACAGTGTCTGTGACAAATTAATCCATCGTCATCCACACATCTATGCCGATACAAGGGTAGACAATGATGAAGATGTCAAAGCCAACTGGGAGCAGATTAAATTAAATGAAGGCAACCGTTCAGTCCTTGCTGGTGTTCCAAAAACACTCCCTGCCCTAGTCAAAGCATATCGCATACAGGACAAAGTACGTGGAGTAGGCTTTGATTGGGACGACAAGACCGAAGTCTGGAAAAAAGTAGAAGAAGAGCTTCAAGAATTTAAGCAAGAGTTTGATCTTGAGAATAAGGATACCATTGATATGGATAAAGCGGAACAGGAATTTGGTGATCTTCTCTTCTCTTTAATCAATTATGCCCGACATATGGGAATCAATCCCGAAAATGCGTTAGAAAAAACAAACAAAAAATTCATACGTAGGTTTAACCATTTAGAACAGCGGGCATCCGAGAATGACCAAAAACTCAGTGAAATGAACCTTGCTGAGATGGATGTTTATTGGAACGAAGCAAAGACGCTAGGTCTCTAAATGGTCATAATATCGAAAACTAAAAATAAAATAAAGGAATTATTCCGTAATTTCGCAGCATATGGAAACTGTCGTTAGCGGTATCAGAAGTACCGGAAAATTACATTTAGGAAACTATTACGGAGCATTGAGTAATTTTGTCAAAATGCAAGATGAATACAATTGCTTCTTTTTTATAGCCGATTTACATTCTCTTACCACACACCCGAATCCGCAAGACTTGCAGTCTACGGTTCGCAATGTCGTGATTGAATATTTAGCTGCAGGTATTGATCCCGAAAAATCCACGATTTACGTTCAATCTGATGTACCCGAGGTAGCTGAGCTTTACCTCTACATGAATATGAATGCTTATTTGGGCGAACTTGAAAGATCTACTTCCTTCAAAGACAAAGTCCGCTCAAACCCGGATAATGTCAATGCAGGTTTGTTAACCTATCCTGTGTTAATGGCATGTGACATTTTACTTCATCATGCGACCAAGGTACCTGTAGGCAAAGATCAGGAACAACATCTGGAAATGACCCGTACATTTGGCAATCGTTTTAATCACCTTTATAAGGTAGATTATTTCAAAGAAGCTTTTGCGTTCTCCTACTCAAACAAATTAATTAAGGTACCGGGACTGAGCGGACAAGGCAAAATGGGTAAATCAAATGGTGAAGCAGATTGCATCTATCTATCTGATACGCCTGAGGTAATCCGTAAAAAAATCATGCGTGCTGTTTCCGATTCGGGGCCTACAGCACCTAATCAAGAAAAGCCAGAGTCAGTACAAAATCTCTTTGACCTGATGAAGGTGGTATCTACGGATGATACACTGGCACATTTCGATGATTTATACAATAAATGTGAGATACGATATGGGGATTTCAAAAAGCAACTGGCCGAAGATATGGTCATCGCCACAGAACCTGTCCGGTCCCGCATACAGGATATTTCCAATGATGAAGATTATATCCAAAAAGCGCTTCGTATAGGTGCAGAAAAAGCTTCTGCAAGTGCCCAGAAAACACTACGTGAAGTACGGGAAATCATTGGGATCAAAAAACTATATTAGTTGAATTATGACGATGAGGTCGTAATCTTTACTTTTTAACTTTTATTTAAGCTATGCATATTGCAATCGTTGGAAATATTGGAGCTGGAAAGACAACATTGACTAAACTACTCGCTCAACACCTCAATTTTGAGCCACAGTTTGAAACAGTAGATGACAACCCCTACCTTGAAGACTTTTATAGTGATATGAAAAGGTGGGCTTTCAACTTGCAGATTTTCTTTTTAAACAGTCGCTTTCGTCATATTGTCGAGCTACAACGTAAAAGTATCAACATGATTCAAGATCGTACCATCTATGAAGATGCATACATCTTTGCAGAGAATCTTTATGATATGGGATTGATGAGCGCACGCGACTTTGAAAACTACAGTAATATATTCCAAAGTATCATACATTATATCAAACCACCGGATCTTTTGATTTACCTAAAGGCTTCTGTACCGACATTGGTTAACAACATACAGACCAGAGGCCGGGACTATGAGTCGGGTATCCGCCTAGACTACCTATCAAAGCTGAATGATAAGTATGAAAAATGGATCAACAATTATACAGATGGAAAATTGTTGGTACTAGATAAAGACAACTTGGACTTTGCGAATAATCCCGAGGACCTTGGAACTATCATTCAAAAAATAGAAGCCGAACTATACGGTCTATTTAAAAAATAAACATATTGCCACCGCAAAAAAGGCTTTATTTTGCAACATTTGTAAATAAAGCCTTTTTTTCTTACCTTTGTCTACCTAACAAATAAAAACGCATTATATGTAAAATTGATTTCTTCTCTTTTTAACGCAAAACTGCCCTGTCATCAAGGAGTCGGTTATCTTATTACTTTCAAAAGAAGAAATCATGCTTATTTTACAAAATGTATCCTATACATTTCCAAACAAATCTATTGCATTTGAAAATATTGGTTTTCGCCTAGCTCCACAGGAAAAAGTAGCTTTAGTCGGAAATAATGGCGTCGGAAAATCGACTTTATTACACCTTATCAGTGGACATACCTCTCCATCACATGGACAGATACAGGCCAATGGAAGCGTTTACTTTGTCCCACAGGTATTTGGTCAATACAACCATCTAACCATAGCAGAAGCCTTAGGCGTACAGGAGAAACTTATTGCCTTGGACAATATCCTAAAAGGCAGTATTAATGAGAATGATTATCTCATGCTAGACGACGACTGGGCTATTGAAGAACGATGTCAACAGGCGCTTAATGCTTGGGGGCTGGAAGACATTGCCTTGAGATCCCCTATTGAAAAGCTAAGTGGCGGACAGAAAACTAAAGTTTTCCTCGCAGGCATAGCTATTCACGACCCACAGCTTGTGCTTCTTGATGAGCCGTCTAATCATCTGGATGCATCGAGCCGAGAGAAATTGTATAACTATATCTCGCAGAGCAACAAAACTATGCTCATCGTGAGCCATGATAGACAGCTACTCGACCTATTGGACATTACGTTTGAAATGACACCACATGGCATCACCCGCTTTGGAGGTAACTATGAATTTTATCTGGAGCAAAAGAACGTGCAATTGAGTGCTCTAGCCGATGATATAGGGGCCAAAGAAAAGGAGATACGAAAAGCAAAGCTCAAGGAAAGAGAAACTGCTGAACGTCAAAATCGCCAGGATTCAAGAGGTCAGCGAAAGCAGGAGAAGGAAGGTGTGGCTCGTATCATGATGAATACCCTGAAAAATAAAGCGGAGAATAGTACCTCTAAGCTTAAAGCGGTACATCAATCAAAAATTACCGATCTGAACAAAGACCTCACAACACTGCGCTCGTCTGTTCCGGATCTGGACAAGATGAAGTTTGATTTTCAAAATATGCGCGTCCATGAGGGAAAAACATTATTTGAAGCCAAAGACATACAGGTCATAAAGAATGACAGAACTCCACTATGGCCCACTCCTATCAATATACTTATACGGGGAGGGCAACGTATTGCCATTCAAGGAGACAACGGCAGTGGCAAGACCACTTTGTTGAAAATAATCCTAAAGCAAATGATACCGCAAGAGGGAAAATGCTTTTCGGCCTTTGAACATGCAGTTTATGTAGACCAGGAATATGCCTTGCTGGACAACAAATTAACACTATTCGAACAAGCCCAGCTATTCAATGATTCGGGACTCCAACCTGCAGAAATCAATACCCGATTAAAGCGGTTTCTCTTCCAACCAGACGATTGGAATAAGCCCGTTAGCGTGTTGAGTGGAGGTGAACGACTACGCCTTACGCTGTGTTGTCTCACGGTCTCTCCGAATGCGCCAGATCTTATTATTTTGGACGAACCTACGAATAACCTGGATCTTCAAAATGTACGCATCCTGACCCACGCAATCAATTCTTATGAAGGCACCTTGATTGTCGTATCTCATGACGCCACTTTTTTGGAAGATATTGGTATTAAAGACTTTATACAACTCTAAATAACTGTTTTTTGGGGGATGTGGAAATCTATAAAAATGTGCAAAACCTAGATTTAAATTCTGTCTTTAATTGTTTATTTTCGTACGAACTAATACTACAAGGTGAATGGAGCTAACTAAGCTTGAAATCAAGGGTTTTAAAAGTTTTGGTGATAAAATCACAATAAATTTTAACGAGGGCGTCACGGCTATCGTCGGTCCGAATGGTTGCGGAAAATCCAACGTGGTAGATGCTATCCGTTGGGTGCTGGGGGAACAGAGTACGAAGACCTTGCGTTCAGAAAAGATGGAGAATATTATCTTCAACGGAACAAAAACGCGAAAACCGGCCAATCTAGCAGAGGTATCGTTGACTTTCAACAACAACAAAAGTGTATTGCCGACAGAATTCACCACCGTCACTATTACGCGTAAACTGTACAGAACGGGAGAAAGTGAATACCGACTTAACGATGTAAAATGTCGCCTCAAGGATATTACAGATTTATTTCTGGATACTGGAATCGGTGCAGACACCTACTCTATCATTGAGTTGAAAATGATTGACGAAATCATCGCAAATAAAGATAACTCTAGGAGAAACCTATTCGAAGAGGCTTCCGGGATATCCAAGTACAAAGTTCGGAAGAAACAAACACTAAACAAGCTCAAGGAAACCGAGGCGGACCTATCCCGTGTCGATGACTTGCTATATGAAATTACAAAGAATCTAAAGACCTTAGAAACGCAGGCGAAAAAGGCCGATAAATACTTTTTATTGAAAGAAGAGTATAAAAAAGCTAGTGTCGGATTAGCGTACTATCGCTTGGATAGCTTTAGTTCAGACCTAAGCACACTAGGTGAAAAAGAAAAAGAGCTAAGCCAATCGCTCCAAACTACACTCGAGCAGATTGACAGCAAAGAAAAGGAGCTTCGAACAGGCCGTGAGGAAATATTGGTAAAAGAAAAAAGCCTTTCTACACAACAAAAAACGACTCATGAGTTTCAAAACAAAATCCGAATATACGAATCGGAGAAAAAAATAAAGAATGAGCGTCTCCATCACCTACAAGAGCGTGACGCGCGAATACAAACGGAACAAAACCTGGATAAACAGCAACTTAGTCATGTTGATTCTACCTTAAAGCGACTACATGAGGAAATTTATGAAGAGCAGGCCAAGCTAGATGTTTATCAAGATGCTATACAAAAGAATAAAACAGAGGTTGAAGAACTAAGAGGACAGCAACAAACTGCTAAAAGTAAATTAGACCGTTTTGCTGCTGAAAATAATGAGCTGCAAAACAAAATCTATAAAGTTGAAAAAGATATTGCCGTTTTTAATATTCAAAAGGAATCGCTCGAGCAAGAGTCCTTACGCAATATCACTGACGCAAGTAGTAAAGCTGAGGAGTTAAATCAATTTAACCTTGCTGTTGACGACTTACAATCGAAAGTAGATGCGCAACAGGGCTTGTACGAGCAAGCATTAGAGCTTGAAAACGAACTCAACGGTAAGATCCAAGTTGCTGAGACAAAACTAACACAAGCAAAAGACGAACTCAGCAAAGAGTCCCGTTTGGTTGATGCCAAACAAAATGAGTACAACCTTACGAAGTCGTTGGTTGATAACCTTGAAGGGTTTCCTGAGTCTATTAAGTTCTTGCGTAAAAATGCTGGATGGAGTAAGTCTTATCCCCTATTTTCAGATATTCTTTTCTGTCAGGAAGAGTATCGTGTCGCGATTGAAAACTACTTGGAGTCGGTGATGAACCACTACGTGGTCGACACGCAACAAGATGCAATTCAAGCAATTAATCTTTTGAGCGATGCCGCTCGCGGACGGGCCAACTTTTTTGTTTTAGACGCGGTGTTGCAACCTATTGAACAGACGACCCCTACGATACCGAGTGGCATGGTGTCTGCAATGGAAGTTATAAAGGTCGACAAGAAGTATGAAAAGCTTTGTCTAGAATTGCTAAAGAACGTCTATCTTCTACATGCCGACGATCCTAAATCTATAGAAACCGACTTACCAACTGCAGATGCTGTTATCTTACATCACGAGGGTAAATTCAATAAGCACAAATTGGGCTTAAGTGGTGGTTCGGTGGGGCTTTTTGAAGGTAAGCGTATCGGTCGTGCAAAGAACCTCGAGAACCTAGCAAAAGAAATCAAAACGCTCAATGCACATATTGCCGAGTTAATGGAGGTTGAGGAAGAGCAAATCGAACTCATTGCCTCCCTAAAGCGACAATCACAAAAAGAAGTCATCGACGAACTACGTATTCAGTTGGCTCGCCTACAAAATGAATGGACCTCTGTAAAAACAAAGCAAGAACAATATCAAGCATTCTTGGCTAATTCACAGAATAGAAAGGCTGACATAGAATCACGTCTGTCACAAATCGCTGAAGATCTGAACAAAGCAGAACCGGAATTAAAGATCTTGAAGGTCGAAAGTGAAGAACGCCAAAAGCAAGGTTTAGATTTACAGGCCGCATTCAATGATTTAAATGATTTTCTAACCGAACGATCGGCAGAATATAACCAGGAAAACATTCGTTTACACCAACAGCAGAATAAGTTGTCGGGCGTCCAAAAAGACCTGGAATATCGGGAAAGTCAAAAGGAAGCTTTGGAAGAGCGTATCAATAAGAATACAGCCGAACAAGAGCAAATAAAGGTAGACATGAAAGATGCTCTAACCTTTACAGACAGCAATGACGACGATTTAAAGGGCTTATACGAACAAAAAGAGTCTCTCGAGAAAGCTTTACATGAAATGGAAGAAGTATTCTACTCCTTCCGTAAACACCTTAATGACCTCGAGGAGGAAGTAAGCAATCTACGTAAAGCCAAAGATCAATATGATTTCTTGATTACGGAGATAAAGGACAAAAAGACAACCCTTCAGATAGACCTTAACAGCCTTAAAGAGCGTCTTTCGGTAGAATTCAATATTGATATCAAAGAGCTCCTTGAAGGGGAAATGCCAGAGATAGAACAGTCACACGAAGAACTTGGCTCCCTATGTACTCGTTTGAAAAAACAGCTGGACGAATACGGAAGTATCAACCCTATGGCTAAAGAGGCTTATGATGAGATTACGGAACGTTTTAATTTCATTACGAAAGAAAAGAACGACCTGGTAGCAGCTAAAGACTCTTTGCTATCCACTATTCAGGAAATAGATGATAGTGCCAATGACAAGTTTATGAGTGCCTTTACTTCGGTAAGGGAAAACTTTATCCGTGTATTCCGCTCGCTATTCAACGAAGAAGATAGTTGTGACCTTATTCTCAGTGACCCTAAGAATCCATTAGAGTCAGACATTGATATTATTGCCCGTCCTAAAGGAAAACGCCCGCTATCTATCAATCAGCTGTCAGGTGGGGAGAAAACGCTAACTTCTACAGCTCTACTATTCTCACTGTATCTCTTGAAGCCTGCGCCATTCTGTATCTTCGATGAGGTAGATGCGCCGTTGGATGACACCAATATTGACAAATTCAACAAAATCATACGCGAGTTCTCTAATCAATCACAATTTATCGTGGTATCCCACAATAAACGTACGATAGCGAGTACCGACATTATCTATGGTGTTACGATGGTAGAACAAGGAATATCCCGCGTTGTACCAGTAGATCTAAGGGACGTAGCTTAGCTTCGCCCCTGCCGAACAATACCTATCCCGACATCTTGGCAAGGCTGTCGGGATTTTTTTATAAACTTTTTAAAGCTCCATACGTTCTATTTCTATAACAATAGATAAAAGCTATGGATAAATTAAAAAAATTCGAGTTGATGGAGAAAATAACACGGGAACTGGAAGACTTACGTAATAGTCAGCAGGCCGTGTTGGAAAAAATCGGAAAAATCGAAGTCGACAACATCGAACTTGGAGACAAAATGATCGAATCCAAAGTGCCGGACATCTACCAACGTACGGCGCAAAACGCTGATGCTATCCGCGAAATCCTGGAGGATTTCCAGCAAAAAACAGAAGAGTTTGGAGATAAAAACAATGTGGACAAGCTCAAAGAGCAAGATGCCATAAACAAACTTAAATAGAATAAATAGGGCGATTTATAAATATAGAAATCGCCCTATTCATTACTCCCTTAATTTGGAAAATGTAGTTTACCAGATAACAATACGTTTGTCTTGGGGAACATACATTTTATCTCCTGCTTTGGTACCCCAAGCTTCGTGAAAACCATCCAAGTTGATGATTGGCCCAAATGCACGATACTGCGCTGGAGAATGAGGATCAGTTTTCACCTGATTGACTACAAATTCATCCGTTGTCTTGGTACGCCAAATCGTAGCCCAAGATAGGAAAAAGCGCTGCTCTGGTGTAAAACCATCGATTTTACCTGGATTACCCTTGTCTTTAAGATACATTTTCATGGCGTCAAAAGCTACAGATGAGCCTCCCAAATCTCCAATATTCTCGCCCAATGTAAATCTACCATTGACAAATACGCCCGGTACAGGCTCATAAGATTCAAACTGAGCTACCAACGCATTTGCTGCAGCATCAAATTTTGCTTTATCGTCGGCAGTCCACCAGTTGTTTAAATTACCATTGCCATCATACTGAGAGCCTGAATCGTCAAATCCATGAGATAATTCGTGCCCTATAACTGCACCTATACCTCCGAAATTAACTGCGGCATCGGCTTTATAATCGTAGAATGGACGTTGAAGAATAGCCGCTGGAAATACGATTTCGTTATACAATGGACTGTAATAAGCATTCACCGTCTGCGGGCTCATACCCCACTCCGTTTTATCTACTGGTTTACCTTGCTTTGCTAAGTTTTGTTCAAAAGCCCAAATGTGGATATTCCGGATGTTGTCTGCAAGCGAGTTGCCCACATTCAATTGAGAATAGTCCTTCCATTTGTCTGGATAGCCAATCTTCACATTAAATTTGGCCAACTTTTCTAAAGCTTCTTCCTTCGTAACTGGAGACATCCAAGCTAGATTATTGATATGCACCTCAAAAGATTTGATTAAGTAGCCTACAAGTTCTTCGCACGCCGCCTTTGCATCTTCTGGGAAATGCTCTTTTACATAAAGCTTACCTAAGAGCTCTCCTGCAGTTTCATTGACAAATTCTAGACCTCTTTTATCCAAAGTACGCTGTTCTTTCTGACCTTTCAATTTACGGCCAAAGAAATCGAACGCTAACTCATCAAGTTCCTGTGTTAGATAACCAGTAGCGTCGTTCATAACATGAAACTTTAGGTACTCTTTAATAACAGGAATATTTTTTTGGTTAACGATTTTATCCAGATTTTGAAAATAGTTCAACTCGCCAATGATAACCGTATCTGCTTTAAATCCCATCTTAGTCAAGTAGTCTGCCACATCGACATTCTTTACCATTTTCCCTAAATCTTTGACTGCAATTGGGTTATAACGCTTTTGAGCATCACGAGACTCTTCTATTGTTTTCAAATAAGAAGCAATAGACTTCTCAAATGCTACAATTTTCGGTCCTTTCAAATCGCGTGTCAGCTGTCCCGTCTTGGCATATAAAGCCGAAATATAAGTAGCATAATCTCCCAGTGTCTGGGTATTCTTTTCATCTACCTTTTGGTAATAAGAACGACCTAGACCTAGTCCTCCCCCCCCTAAATAAACGGCATTGGCACTAGAATTCTTCATATGAGCGCTCACATAGCCTCCATAAAATGGATTTCCCCCTTCTTTGCCATACAAGGAGAAATAAGCCGTTAAGTCTTTAAGGTCTTTGATGCCGTCGATTCGCTTAAGTTGCTCTTGAATCGGTGCTAACCCTTGCTTATTACGCGTATCAAAATCTATGAAAGATTTATAAAGGTCCGCGATTTTCTGTCCATCACTCCCTTTTTCAAAGTGTGAATTCAACGAACCTTTTAAAATATTCAATACAGCTACATCTGTATTTTCGCGCAATTCGTCGAATGATCCCCAACGTGCCTTGTCTGATGGAATCTCGACTGATTTCATCCAATTTCCATTGACGTAGTTGTAAAAATCATCCTGAGGCCTGACATTCTTGTCCATCAGAGATAGGTCTATAGCTTGATGCTGCTGCGCAAATGTCGCAGTCGCACTCGCCAAAACCGCTGTAAGTACAATTAGCTTGTTCATTATGTATTTAATTTATCTTTTAAGAGTAATCCCCATAAATCAGAATAGAATACTCCAACTAACTATCACGGATATACAGACATTACACTGGGCAACGAAAGTGTTGACGAACGATCTAAATAATAACCGATTCTGTTCGTTACATTTGTATTGGGTATTCCCGTGACGGGTTTATATCTATGCAAACATAATAAATCATCGGTAGATTATTAGGTAACTATTTTATATATGTATATAGAAATTGAAGGTCAAACCTACGACATCAGTATACGAGACACTGAAAAAGGTGTCACCATTATGGGGCAAAAAGATGGCATCATTCAGCTTGCTGTCCCCGCGCAGCTGTCAGAGGGAGAATTGATTACTTACCTTAAAAGCACTCCGTTCAAAAAATTGGCACAGTCAGATCGGCCTGTCAAATTGGAAACAAGTACGACTATAGCCCTCTTCGACAGCACGTTTACCGTCGTCATCCAAAAAGAATTACTAAATCCATATATCGCTGGAAAATCCCTATATACAAATCTCAATCCTAAAAGTAAAGCTAGACTAAACAATCTCCTCGAACAGGTCTTAATACAAGAACTAAAACAACGAATAGGTTTTTGGGAAGAAAAACTAGGGATATTAATCGATAGTATATATATCCGTAAATTAAAAACAAATTTCCATACTGTTTGTAGTAACAGTAGTCGTTTGACCTTTGATAAAAATCTTATTCATAAGTCAAGAGAGTATCTGGCCTACCTATGTGCCGTTGCTGTTTTTGATTACCTACAAATGGACGATTCAATACGAGAGCAACTGGCTGATCAACATATAAAAGACTGGAAACACCACCAAAAGGTATTCCTTTATGAACTAACACCACAAGTAAATAGATAAGATGGACATTCCCTATCGCTTTAAGCTCAATACATCGTCATTTGCCTATTATTGGACAGAAGGGGTAGGTAAAGAGCTATTGAATAAGTTGGGGTTTACACCTGATATCGACAACGCTAAACAATTTATTCCCTTGCTTTATCAATGGGATAATAGAGCTGATCAAATCATACACGAGCTATATGATAGAATAGGTATTGTGGCCGCAAACAAATCCCTGTTTAACTATATGGACAATCAGCCTTTACCTCCAGACGAATCGACAGTATGGAATGACTTTTTCAAGGATATCGATTTAAATCCAGATTGGCTAGATAAGAATAAACTACAAAAAGGAAGCGAGCTTTGCCGAAGACCAGGGTTGACCTCACTCATCGTCTTACGTGATTACTGTCTTATGGGTGGTTATGAATCCGCTGCAATCAATAAGCCTTTAATATACACAGGAGCACTAAAAAAGGGGGCGGTAAAGCGCTTGGTGGACACGGTAGAGTTTTGGGTACAGATCACGAAAGAAAATGGCTTAGAGAAAGGAAGCGAGGGGCTTAAACAAATATTCCTCACGCGTATGATACATGCCTATTCACGTGTACATATCCTCGACAAGTCGGATTGGGATGCAGAAAAATGGGGAATACCGATCAATAGTTGGGATATGTTAGCGACAAATTTAGGCTTCTCTTTAGTATTTATGGTGGGACTCCAGCGCATGGGAATACAGGTCTCTTCCGAAGAAAAAGAAGGAGTCTTCCATTTTTGGAAATATATTGGATATTTACTGGGGATCCCCTTAGAATTATTGCCGAACAATGAGAATGAGGCTATCGAATCACTATACTATTGGACCATGACCCAACGAGAGGGAGATGCAGATACCCAATTACTGGCTTCTGCGCTCAAGGAGGAGCCTGTGATGGCGCAATACCCAACAAATCCGCTCATGCGAAAGATGATGCGTGAAATACATTTGTTCTATAACCATTATCTTTTAGGAGAATACTCTTGCCATCTGTTAGGATTACCCTCAACGACAATTGGTCGGTTTGGCATCATTAATATATGGCGGACCAAAAAGCTAGAAATGAAAATAGGAAACGGATCGAACAGGCAAAAAGCAATAGTAGATGGGGGAAATGAACAGGAACACGTCCGTCAGATCTACCAAAAATATAATCAATAGTACATATACTTTAAGAAAAAAAAGAGGTGCAAATCATGTATTTGCACCTCTCTACTTTATGAAATTGATTCTTATTTAGATTGCGCTTCAGGCAACAAAATAAACTTGAAAAGACGATCAGATTTTAAGTATTTATTCGCAACCTCCTTTACAGATCGAATAGATACCTTATTTAACTCATCTAGGTAACGAAGTACGTAAGTAGGATCCTCATTGAGCTGGTAAGCACCTGAAATCTGTCCCATCCAGAACCCATTCTCTCTCAATTGCAGTTCTAACTGACGTTTCTGCTCGATAACAAACTTATCTAAATCGATTTGACTTGGTCCATTGGCTTTTACCTTATTCACTTCGTCAACAGCTGAATTAATTAATGACTCATATTTGTCTACTCCAGTGCCAAACCCGATATTAAAGCTGTAACGACCTTTTGGGTATTTGCTCGATGATGCACTTGCACCTGTACCATAGACACCACTTTCCTCCTCGCGTAACCGCTCTAATAGTCTAATGGATAATACTCCCTCTAATGCGTCAAGGTTTAAGTTTTCTTTCTCTGAATAATCGTAGTCTCCATAATAGGACATCTGAACTTGAGCCTTAGCTTCTTTTCCTTTGTATACAATCTTCTCTACCCCCTTGGCTGGCTCGACGATACCTAAATCCTTAGCCTGCTCTTTCCGTCCAAGATTTGGTAATGCCGCAAGATAGTTTTCCAGATAAGGCTTAATCTCTTCCTCGGTAAAAGATCCAACTATGGTAAAGGTAAAATCAGAAGCATCAGCAAAACGTTCTTTAAAGATCTCTAGAGCACGCTTTTGATTTATTCCTTTAATTTGATCCGCCGTAGGAATGGTTCTACGTACGTTATCTTTGTACAATGTTTTGGTTTTAACGTCAGAAAATACAAAACCAGGATCATCTTCTCTGTTTTCCATTGATGATAACGTACGGGCTATTCCGCTTTGGAAAATATCATCATCCAATCTCGGTGCTGTAAAATAGCCATAAATCATCTCGAAAGCAGTCTTTAACCCCTCTTTGTCCGAAGATCCTGAAAATCCCTCAGAGCGCTCAGATAGATAAGGAGAAATATTAGCATTCTTTCCTGTCAGATATTTTCTCAATTCTATAGAGTTCAACTGTCCTACCCCAGAGCCATTAACAAATGCAGCAGCATTTGAAGCTGTAAGATATTCTGCATCACTGTATAAAGAGGTACCTCCTGGACTAAATGCAGAGATCAAAATCTGATCATTTTTAAAAGTAGTAGGCTTCAACAATACCTTCACCCCATTACTAAGGATAAGCTCCTTGGTTTGGATTGCGGCGATATCTTTTGTTGACTTAATACTTCCTTTCAAAGGCTGTTTCGCCAAAAGTGGCAATTCGGAGACTTTATCTTCATAAGCGGTTAACTGTTCTTGATCCACTTCGTTCAACCAAGCGTTAATCTGTGATTCTTGAGGAAGGTTAGCTTTATCTTTCTCAGGCCCCATGATAACGATATCCCTATTATTATCCACGTAAAAACGTCTTCCGATAGCTTCAACTTCTTTTAAAGTCAAAGTCGGCAACAATTGCTTCGTGATCTGATAACGATCTTCATTGCTCAATGCCGGTTCATCATTAAGGAAATGCTGTAAATATGCACCTACATAGGAATCTGACTTCTTCTTATCACGTTCTTTATAGGATGTCTCGTTGCTCTTTACGAATGCTGTCATCGTCCGTTGAAACTCAGATTCAGTAAAGCCAAACTTCTGGAAACGATCAAGCTCCCGCATAGTTGCCTTTAAGCCTTCTTCAAACATTCCTGGCTTAGCAGCAAAAGATATCGATAGATTGTCTAGTCCTCCGAATAGCGAACTAATACTTATACCTGCTTGTAGGAATGGCGGATTAGGCTGTTGACTGATTTCTCTAAGACGAGAGCCAATCATGTTATTAAATAGACTCTTCATCAAAGAAGTTCTATAATCACCTACTGTACTAACTTTCTCCTCCGGATGCTTAATGATAATCTGTCCTACGGTAGAAGGCATCTCCGGGTCAGTAACAATTAAAAACTGGTTCTTGTTTAACAATGGTACTGAATGCTCCGTACGTTTGACTGGGTTCTTAGGTGTTTTCATATCCGAAAAAAGTCGGATTACCTCTTGCTCCATCGCCTTAGTGTCGATATCCCCTACAATAATAATCGATTGTAGATCTGGCCTATACCATCTTGCATGAAAATCGCGGATCAACTTTGGATCGAAATTCATGACGACATTTTCCGTACCGATAGGCAGACGTTGAGAATACAGAGATCCATTCAACAATACAGGCAAAAACTGATCCTGCATACGTTGTGAAGCACCTCTACCCCCACGCATCTCCTCCATAATGATACCACGCTCCTTGTTTATTTCTTCCGTAGTCAATAAAGCATCTTGTGCCCAGTCGCGCATCACCTGCAAACCGTTCTTCAATAATTCTGGATCATCGGAAGGAATAGGTAGTTGATAAACTGTTTCTTCAAAACTTGTATACGCATTTAAATCAGATCCAAAACGTACACCTGCTTTCTGTAAATAATTAACAAGGTCATTTTTTGGAAAGTGCTTCAACCCGTTAAAGTTCATGTGCTCTAAAAAGTGAGCTAAACCACGTTCTTCCTCTGTTTCTAGAATAGATCCCACTTTGACACCAAGATACATGGTAACCCGCTTTTCTGGTTCCGCATTCTTGAGGATATAATACTTAAATCCATTTTTCAGTTGACCTACAGTCACATTATTATCAAAAGGCAATTTATCTTGCCATTTTAAAGTATCTTGTGCTAAAATCGTTTTTGCCTCATGCGCTAACGTCGAAGCGTATACTGGGGACGCATCAACAGATGCGAAAGTAGCAGGTAATAAAAATGCTACTGCTAAAGGTTTTAAAAATCTCATTAATTTAGCATGTTTAATTTTTTGGCAAAATACCATTAAAAAATTACTAAACATATTAAGCAATAATAAAATTACAATATTTAATTTTGTATATGGACTGGAATACTACATCTAAGGATTTTAAAAGATACTTGGAATTTGAGCGGAATCTTTCTCAAAATTCAATTTCTGCCTATCTTAATGACGTACAAAAACTCAAAATATACTGTGAGGATCTGAATCTAGAAATTAAGGATCTGTCTCCACGTCATATACAGGATTTCCTCGTATGGATGAGCACTTTTTCCATTTCAACTTTTACCCAAGCTAGATTAATCTCTGGCCTGAAAGCATACTTTAATTACTTACAGTTAGAACACGAGCTAGATCCCAATCCAATTGAGCTTATAGAAACACCACGCCTGGAACGAAAAATACCAGATGTCTTACATATTGAGGAAATAGATGCCTTAATCAACGCCATAGATCTATCCAGCCCTGAGGGAGCCCGAAACAAAGCAATATTAGAAGTCTTATACGGTTGTGGGCTCCGGGTTTCTGAGCTTATCAACTTAAAGATATCCAACCTTTTCCTCGATATTGATTTCATTAAAATTGAAGGGAAAGGCAGTAAAGAACGTTTAGTGCCCATCGGTAGCCAAGCCATTAAGTACCTAAAGATCTACCTGCAGGAAGTACGCAACCAACAGAAAATAAAACTAGGCCATGAGGATTTTGTATTTCTCAATCGTCGTGGCGCCGCGCTCTCGAGAGTAATGATTTTTATAATAATCAAAGAACTCGCTACTAAAATTGGGTTGAATAAACAAATCAGTCCACATACTTTCCGACACAGCTTCGCCTCCCACCTTGTGGAAGGAGGAGCCGACCTACGAGCTATACAGGACATGCTTGGTCATGAAAGCATCACGACAACAGAGATTTACACCCATATAGACAAAGAATACCTCCAGTCGGTAATTACGCAGTTTCACCCGAGGTCATAGACTAACGCAACAAAGTGTATTTAAATTTGCAACATTGATGCAATAAAGATATCTTTGCATGCAATGCATATCTTCATTAAAACAGTTGCTCTCCTATTCGCTATAATCCATCTATGGGTTTCAGGAAGCTTACTGCTACACAAACATGACGATTGCCATCAGCACGAGAACAACTCATGCCAACATACGGATGAATCGACGGTACATGATGACTGTGCTATCTGTTATTACATCTATCTGCCAAATTCATTGGCTCCAACAGACGCCTTACAATTAGCATACATACCCTCTTTTTTTTATTCAACGTACGACGTATCACTCGATATCACTATAGTAACACTTAAGCCTCGTCTATACACCAACAGAGGTCCTCCGATGTATAGTTAAATCAATACAGCTACTACTATGTTGTAGAGTTCCCCTATCACTGGACAACGCAATTTTGTTTTCCACGGATAAGGTATACACTTAATTAAGATTTACTAACGACGCTATTCATGAAGACGATTATCGTTTTAATCGCTCAGTGGGCATTATATACATCTATATTTGCCTACGGCCAACAGTGTAATTTAACACTAAAAGTACGACTGATTGATGCTGAAAACCATCAGTCAATTGGCAATGCACATCTGTATTTGAACAATAATATACGTCCAAATGAACTCAGCCAAGGGGATTATCTATTTAGGCATATATGCAAAGGGACATCTTCACTCTATATAAACCGTAATGGCTACGAAAAAAAAGAAGTCCATATCAAAATCAACCAGGACACGGCATTAACAATTGTGTTGCTAAAAGAAATGCAACAACTGGATGCAGTTACCGTCACAGCCAATGCACAAGTCAATGCTCCCAAAACCTCGGTTACACTCCATAAAGAACAAAGACAGGAGAGTCAGGGTAAAAATCTAGCGGGTGTCCTCAGTGAGATCGCAGGGATCAATACTCTAAAAACCGGAGCTAATAATGGAAAACCTGTTATAAATGGATTATATGGCAATAGGCTATTGCTCATAAACCACGGGGTAAGACATGAAAGCCAGCAATGGGGAACAGACCATGCTCCAGAAGTAGATCCTTTTTCAGCAGAAGAGATTACGGTAATAAAAAGTTCGGACGCGGTCCGATTTGGACCTGATGCACTGGGAGGAATTATCAAAATAGGCCCTTCTGCTATCGCTACAGATCGAAAAGCCAAAAGTAGCCACGCAATCCTATTCAATAGCAATGGACGAGGACTACTTCTCAACAATAAACTGGAGGGAACGATAGGACAGTTCTCCTACCGAACAGGAATAACGACGGCTAAACAAGGTAATCTGAAATCAGCGGACTATTACCTCGGGAACACCGGTAATGAGGAGCTTCATGGTAATTTTTTCGCATCCTATGTAACGGGTAAAAACACGTTCAGGATGTACCTAAGTCATTTTGGGAATACTTTAGGTGTATTCCAAGGTGCCCATATCGGTTCGAAAGAGGACATATTGGCAAGAATAGAACACGGGAAACCATTTGAAGAATACGGTTTTTCCTATAAAATCGGTTCTCCAAAACAGCGCGTAACCCATCAACTGGCTAAGCTCGAATACCTATACCAGATTGACGATAGCAGTCAGCTCGAAGCGCAATACAGTATACAACGTAATCATAGAAAAGAGTTTGACCTGCGTCGTGTTGCTGAAAATAATGTCCCTATGGCTGATATACTTCTAAATACACAACAATTGGAATTGGTATATAACCGTCCATATTTTATGGCTGGCATTTCGGGAAGTCTGCAGACCAATAACAATGTACCCGGAACAGGCTCAACTCCTATCATTCCGAATTTCGAGAATCATGGACTCGGCGCATTCGCCAGCATCAAGGTACCATTCAAGAGCTATTTGGTAGAAACGGGAATACGCTACGACTACAAGTTCTTCGATGCAGCCGGTTATCAATACGATTATTCGAAGATAACCGAGGATGGATTGATTCCGCAATACCTTATGACGGATAGAAAGCATTTTCACAACATTTCAGGGGTAGCTGGAATCAGTCAACGTG
Source organism: Sphingobacterium tabacisoli (assembly GCF_017908035.1). Classification (GTDB taxonomy): domain Bacteria; phylum Bacteroidota; class Bacteroidia; order Sphingobacteriales; family Sphingobacteriaceae; genus Sphingobacterium; species Sphingobacterium tabacisoli. The sequence continues at coordinate 1,243,187 of NZ_JAEQMU010000001.1, forward strand.
TCAACGCTATATTTACCTGGAAAAGTAATCTAGGCTTAGCGTGGCGTGCACCTTCTGCCAATGAACTCTACAGCGATGGAATACATCATGGTACGGGCACCTATGAAGTTGGGAATAAGAATCTGAAGAGTGAAAGAGGTTTGAAATGGATAAATTCCCTTTCGATGGACAAGGGTATCATCCGGGCAAACGTAGACCTGTTTGCGCAGGTGATAGAAAATTATATCTATAGCCAACCTGTCCCAGATTCTACACGCCAAACTATCCGTGGTACATTTCCGCTCTTTCAATACCAGCAGGATCGAGCATTCTTCTATGGTGCGGACTTATCGACCCTAGCCGACATCAACCAAAACTGGCAATACGGACTAAACATATCTATTGTCAAAGCCAAGAACGTCACGAAAGATGAGTTCCTTCCTAATATACCAGCCTGGAAACTGCAGCAGCATCTCTCCTATCGCTTTGCCCCCAACCAGGTACTAAGCTATATCAAGATCAAGCATCATTTTCAAGCTAAGCAAACACGGTATGAGCCGAATTCGGACTTTGCTCCACCACCTGCAGCATATCATCTCTTTGACGCAGTACTGGCTTCTTCTATTAAACTCAAATCCCAACGAACAGCAGAACTCCAACTTGCCGTCGACAATGTCTTTAACGAGGCTTACAAAGACTATATGGATCGGTTTAGATACTACGCACATGCGTTAGGACGCAATGTGTCTCTTAAAGTCAATTTTACATTTTAACAATTTATTCTGATGAAAAAATACATAACTATACTATTCATTTCTATTTTCGCCCTTACTACTGCTTGTAAAAAAGATGAACCTACACCAGAAACAGATCAAGAAGAAGTAGGTTCGGCATCGATCACTTTTACAGAGGTCGCAGCTGAAGCACATGGTGACCACTACCACTACGCTGAGATAGAAAACCCTGAAGTCGAGAAAATAGATTTTACAGGTAGCCAGATGTTGCCACCAGCAGGAGCTCACACTCATTTGGAAGTGGGAAAATCATACCGTTTCAATGTCACGATCAAAGACTTTGCTGGACGCGAAACCCAACAGTCTTTTGTAGAAAAAGATGACCATCACTTTGCCTTTATCTTAAATATACCAGAGAACCATGCCTTTGTGACATACAGTGACAAGAAAAATGATGGAACTAAGGTCAAAGTAGGTGTACAAGGTTATATAACAGTATTGAAAGCGTCTTCAACGTTTACAACCCGCTATATCATGCGCCACCTAAATCCCAAAGTTAAAGAAACGATCGATCCGAAGAAAGATTGGAATAATACAAACTTCACTTCTTTCACTGGAGCAAATGATCTAGATCTTAAATTCGATCTTCACTTTACGGAAGACGGGCACGGTCACTAATTAGCAATTCTACAAAAAAAGAGCATTTGATAATATCAAATGCTCTTTTTTTTGTGTCCCCGGCGGGAGTCGAACCCACATCTTCAGAACCGGAATCTGAAATTCTATCCATTAAACTACGGAGACCGTTCCGCAAAAATATAACTTTTATGTGAAACTAAAACTTTTTTTGCCAATCATTCTGAAAAGACTTTATAATAGCTTAACAAACAATATTTTACTTTGCATTTATCAAAACACTTATTCTTGCTAATGAAACTTTCATGATTCATTCTGATCACTAACAGACATAAACCGACACTCTGCATTATCAAGAGAGCTCATTGATCCCTTGGAATATAGAATCGAATCAATAACACATACACTTTCAGAAAAATCAAAGGGAACTCAATTTAAAAGGTTTCTTTAAAGAGGCTGAGAAAAGAAAAAGCCTGAGAGAATCAGGCGATTTCTCAGGCTTTAAAATTTGACCTCTAGACGAGGCAATCAACCTAAACCTAAGCGAAGGTAACATATATTTTCCATTCAATCCAAACATTTTTGGATCAAAAAAACACATAACGAGCTAAAACACTGATATTCAGGGAAATAATTTACTAATAAGAAAAAGAGGCGAGGACTATATACCCCATCGCACCACTCCGTTATAGGAATTAGTTAAAGTTAGTGTATTATTTACACAAATAAAAATAAATTGCTTTTTATCTTATTTTTTAACAGACTGAACAACTAACAATCCCTTGACCAAAAGAGTTGCTTATACGTATTCATTTGTCTAATTTTGCGTAAACATCTTTTTAGCACTTATGTTCACTGGTATTATCGAAACATTAGGGACCGTCACGAAAATCGAACGGGAACAAACAAATCTTCATATTTATATTAACTCGGACTTATCTTCTCAATTGAAAATCGACCAGAGTGTATCTCACAATGGCGTATGTCTTACTGTGGTAGGTATAGAAGGAGACATCCATAAAGTTACTGCTATTGACGAAACGTTACAAAAAACGAGTTTAAATACTCTTGAGGAGGGACAGCTAATCAATATTGAACGCTGTACACAGGCAAACGGAAGGTTTGATGGCCATATCGTACAGGGACACGTAGACCAGACAGCGGTATGTATATCGAAAGAGAATCACGATGGCAGCTGGTTATTTACATTTCAGTACGATCCATCTCTTAGTAATATCACGGTCGAAAAGGGTTCAATAGCGGTAAACGGCATCAGCCTAACTGTGGTAAACTCCCTGCAAGACCGTTTTTCTGTAGCGATTATTCCTTATACGATAGAAAACACAAACTTAAAACATGTGGAGGTGGGTACTGTAGTCAACCTCGAGTTTGACATCGTAGGAAAGTATATCTCAAAAATAATGGCTCTTAGAAACTAAGAGCCATTATTTATTATTCGAGGTATGTCCCCTGCCTCATCAGAAGCGCTCTATACTTATTGAATACCGCTGCTTTTGAAATGAATCCAAGATATCTATCCTGACTATCCACGACAGGCAGTATCCAGACATCATCTTTATTCATTTTTTGCATTACGCGTTCCATATCCTCATTTTCTTTGATAATATCAACTGGTTTTTGAGCCAACGACGCGAACGTACGTTCAGCCCCTTCTTCCTCGCCTAATAAAATAGAAAACAGCCGTTCGCTGTATATTATCCCTAAAAGCTTCCGCTCATCATCAACTATGGGGAAAATATTTCGCTTCGAATGGATAATATCGCCTTTTCTATCAAGTGGGGTTTCGTTAGGTTTTAACAAGACGAAATTTTGCTCTATCACATAACGTAGCTTCATCATGCTTAACACCGTCCTGTCCTTGTCTTCATAGGAAATCAAATCGCCCGATTCGGCAAGGACTTTAGTATAGATGGAGTGTTTCATCACCGCTCTATTTATCAGATAAGAGATGGAGGCGACAATCATCAAGGGAACCATCAGTGCATAGCCCCCCGTAATCTCGGCAATCAGAAATATCCCGGTCAATGGGGCGTGCATAATGCCACTTAATGCTCCGGCCATACCTGCCATTACAAAATTCGGTACATTCAGCTCGATGACACCAGTCAAATTAACACCATAAGCAAAGGCAAAGCCTAAAAGTCCTCCCATCACCAAACTGGGACCAAAAACACCTCCATTACCGCCTCCACTGATAGTAAATAGAGACGCTAGGGATTTTGCAAACAAGGTCAGTACCGTATAACATACCACTATCCAACCAATCCCCCTGAAATCGGAGAACAAACTGTTCTTAACAATGGAATCAAACTGCCCATCTAAAATCTGCTGTATCGTGAGATAACCTTCTCCATATAGCGCAGGGAAAACCAAAATCAGCAACCCTAATGCTAGACCACTACTCCAAACTTTATTGTAAGGGTTCTGGATCTTTGAAAACCAACTTTTCACCTGTTGGCTGAGCTTCGAAAAATAAACCGTAAACAGTCCTATCAAAATGGCCAAAAGAAAATAAAAGAACAATGCTCCTACTTCCCAATCGGTGAGCGCAGTATGGAAAAGAGGTTCGCTGTACAAAAGCCTGGATACAACCGCAGCCAGAGCTGACGAAATCAATAAGGGAATAAAGGCAGGAATGGAAAATTCTGGAAGCAATATTTCAATGGCGAAAATCATTCCAGCTATGGGACTATTAAAAGCCCCCGATATACCAGCGGCAGCCCCGCAGGCCAATAACATGGTCACCTCTCTATAACTTAACCCAAAGAAACGACCGATATTGGACCCGATCGCCGAGCCGCTATATGCAATCGGCGCCTCCAATCCACAGGAACCTCCAAAACCCACTGTAATCGCACTCGTCACGATCTGTGAGTAGACATTGTGCACCTCTATCCGACTGGACCGCCTGGAGATGGAATAGATAATAGGTGTGATCCCATGTTCAAATGTCTTGCCTTTCAAAAACTTGCGTACATATAGTACGCTTAACAATATACCTATCAGGGGAAAAATAAGATAAACGGAATACTTGATATGCCACTCGACATCATCCTGCAAGGCAGACGCAATAAAATGTGTCAGTCCTTTAAGTAGCGCAGCCGCCAATCCACCAATCAGTCCAACCAAAAAAGCAAGTATTACTAAAAAGTTTCGGTTCGAAAGTCTTTCCATCCGCCACTTATTAATCCGATCCAATCTCTTCAGAAATCTACTCCTCATATGATTTTTTGTTTAGATATTAAAACCGATAATATCTTTCTTTTTATTTGATTTAAACCGTTCGGGTACTACTGTTAAAATTTCATCCTTCAATACCTTTACAGCCATTTTCTTTACATAGTTATGTGTAGTGACTATACTAATTTCGCGTACAGGCTCCGGAGCTTTAAAATAGCGTACATGCCCCAATTGGTCTTCATTATACCCTAAGATACTCAATTCGGGCAAAATCGTCAATCCATCATTAATCTCGACCATCCGCTTCAGTGTCTCCACGCTACCGGTATTATACTCGAACGTACCGTTCGCTCCTTGATTATGCTTATAGTTACAAATATTGAGCACCTGCCCCCGCATACAATGCCCTTCATTAAGCAACCATAGTTTCTCTTGAGACAAATCATCATAGCCTAGCATCTTCTTATCAAAAAGCGTGCTCTTTTCGGATACATAGGCTACAAATGTTTCATAAAACAAAGGCGTTTCCAAAATGGTATTATCCAGCAAGGGGGTTGATAATATACCGCAATCGAGCGTTCCAGCTTTGAGCTCCTGTATAATCCGCTCTGTGGTGTATTCCCAGACCTGCAACTGGACTTTCGGGTATTTTTTCAAAAATGAGGTAATTACCCCAGGCAAAAGGTAAGGAGCCACCGTGGGTATCACTCCTATTCTGAACTCGCCTTCTAACTCACCCTTAGCCTCCTGTAGAATCTCTGTAATCTTCTTGCTTTCCGTAAGAACGGCACGGGCCTGCTTAATAATCCGCTTGCCTACCTCTGTAGGGATTACAGGCTGCCGACTGCGGTCAAAAATTTTGACCCCCAACGACTCCTCCAACTTCTGAATCTGCATACTCAACGTAGGTTGAGTAACAAAACACTTTTCGGCTGCGGCTACGAAACTCCGATAGGTGTCTACCGCAATAACGTATTCCAATTGAACTAGGGTCATCTTATAAGTTTTAACTATACAAAGATAAGAAATGAGGTATATAAAGTGAGGAATTTAGTACTTTTGGAAAAAGCACTAAAGTGAATTCGTAAAACAATAGACACAACCGTCTATCGCCGAGGCTTTTTATATAAGAGAGAATACAATACTATCAAAAAGTGATTAATATGAAGTACAATTTTAAGCCCTCTATTTTATTAGCGGCCCTATTGGGACTAGGGGCATTCAATTTTTCGGCGTCTATACCAGACGAAGGAATGTTCCCCTTGAGTGAGTTAAACAGAGCTGGACTAAAAAAAGCAGGATTAAAAATCAGTGAAAAAGATATTTACAACCCGGGGCAAGTAGGACTGGTGGATGCTTTAGTTCAGGTATCTGGTTGCTCAGGTTCTTTCATATCGCCCAACGGGCTGATTATCACAAATCACCACTGTGCATTCAGTGCAGTTCAATTAGCTTCAACACCACTACACAACTATTTGGAAAATGGTTTTGTTGCGAATTCGCAAGAGCAGGAAATAGAAGCCCGGGGACTTACGATCCGTATTACCGAATCTTATGATGATGTCTCTGCACAAATATTGAATGCTGTAGCGCAAGTCAATGATCCTATCGAACGCATTAATATAATAAACAGAAAACGGGAAGAGATAGCGCGTCAGGCAGAAAAAGAAGATCCGTCAATCAAAGCGGAAGTTTCGGAAATGTTTATAGGGAAAAGCTATGTACTTTTCCGCTACCGTACGATAGAAGATGTAAGGTTGGTTTATATTCCCCGTCAGGATATCGGAGAATTTGGAGGAGAGACAGATAACTGGGTATGGCCTAGACACACTGGGGATTTCTCTTTCTTAAGGGCGTACGTTGCTCCAGATGGAAGTGCGGCTAAATATTCCAAAAAGAACGTTCCTTACAAACCAAAAAAACACTTGAAAGTGAATCCAAAAGGAGTTGAAGAAAATGATTTTGTATTCATATTGGGATATCCAGGAAGAACATTCAGACATCGTCCTGCACAGTATATCGCATATCAGCAGCAGTTTTTACTACCCTATACGTCAGAGCTGTATGATTACCAGAATCAACAAATGCTACTAGCCGGAAAAAATGATAAAGCTACCGAACTAGCTCTAGCAACAAGAATAAAACGCAATGCCAATGTAATGAAAAACTACAGAGGAAAATTAAAAGGCTTGCGCAATATCGACCTTATTCAAAGTAAACAACAAGAAGATCTGGCACTAGGTCAATTTATCGCCTCTAAACCGGAGTTAAGTAAGAAATATGCAACGCTGATGGCTGACATCGACCAACATTACAAGCTGGTATTCAGTGATGCAGAAAGAGAGCTATGGTTCAATAACCTGTATACGGGTATCCGCTCGCTCCAAATTGCGTCTTTGGTCAATGAATTCAAAAGTATCCTCGACAAACAGGGAGGTACATCAAGTAAACAACAGTTTTTTGATCAGAACATAGCACGTTTTAAGCAGCAGCTGGACGGCATATACGAAAGCTACAATAAACAAGCGGACGAACGCATAGCGGGACACCTATTTGCTCAAGCCTATCTTTTTAAAGGTAAAAATCAGGTGCAAACTGTGGTAAACAAAAACTTCGGAAATGAAGATAGCGCTACAAAATATATACAAGAAGCTATCGCTCAATCGAAAGTGAATGACAAAGCACTTTTATACAATGATGTTCTTAAAAGTGTAGGTAGCCTCACGGCCTACAACGATGAACTGCTCGCCTTCCAGCAAAAGGTTGAAAAGGAAATAGAGCCATTCCGCCAGGAGCAAAAGCGTCGTGAAGGAGTATTGAATAGGTTAATGGGCGATTATGTCGCTGTCAAAGAGCTATATCAGTCTAAAAACTTTATTCCGGATGCGAACTCTACTTTACGGTTGACTTATGGAAATATAAAAGGCTATAGCCCAGCAGATGCAACGTATATGAAGCCATTCACCACGGTGAAAGGATTAATCGAAAAAGGCAATTCTGGCGATACGGAATTCCAATATCCTGAAGCTATTAAGCAAGCCTGGTTAAGCAAAAATTTTGGCGCTTATAGTAAAGGGGATTTAAATGATGTCCCGGTCAATATTCTATATAATATGGACACTACGGGAGGAAACTCAGGTTCCCCTATCATGAATGCTTATGGCGAATTGATTGGGGTCAACTTTGACCGCTCTTATGACGCTACAATCAATGACTTTGCCTGGAATGAAAGCTACAGCAGATCGATAGGTGTAGACATCCGTTATGTGCTTTGGGTGGCTGACAAAATAGACAATGCCCAGTTTATACTAAAAGAAATGGGAATTTAATTAGCATAATGGGGAACTTGTTAAAATAGGTTCCCCATTATTCATCTAAAAAAATAAAAATGATAAGACTACTGAGCTCGCTCCTCTTGCTGATAATATCCGCTGGTACAGCGTTTGGGCAAACCAAAATAACAGCATCGGAAGCCGCTAAAATATTTGAAAAGAATAAAAAAGTACAATTGCTGGATGTACGCACACAAAAGGAGTATACAGATAAGCATATCGCTAATTCCGTAAATCTAGACTGGAATCAAAAAACAGAGTTTGAAGAAGGTCTGCTGTCCAAATTCAACAAGAAATCTCCGGTATATGTGTATTGTCTATCAGGAGGCCGTAGTGCGCAGGCTGCCAAAAATTTAGTCGAGCGGGGATTTACGGTCTATGAAATTGAAGGTGGCATCCTGAAGTGGGAAGCTGCAAACCTTCCTTTAGAAAAAAGCCTCTCGCAGACACCTAAAGGACTTACATTAAAACAATTTAAAGCACTCACAAAAGACGATCAGATGGTACTCGTCGATTTTCATGCGAGCTGGTGCGGTCCCTGCAAAGAGATGGAGCCATTTATAAAACAAGTCGCTGAAAAACACAAAGGCAAGGTAAAGGTTTTAAAAATCGATGTTGACGAAAATAACACCTTGACCAAGCAACTGGGCATAACGAGTATCCCTGTACTGTACTTGTATAAAGGAGGAAAGAGGATCTGGAAACATACTGGATTCGCAGATTTAAAGACCATAGAAAAACAACTTAATTAATATGCAGACAGTAACTCTTGTTCTTGGAGCCGGTTTTGGAATTTTGGCCATCATGCTTGGTGCATTTGGTGCCCATGCCTTCAAGAAAATAATCAGTGCAGATAAATTAACTTCCTTTGAAGTAGGTGTCCGTTATCAGATGTATAGTGCCCTGACATTATTACTCATTGGGTTTAGCTGTGATTTTACGTTGTACAGTCAGCGTTTGGCAGTATATGGAATTGCAATTGGCACTATCTTATTTTCATTCAGCATTTATTTGCTGTCGTTTTCAGAATATTGGAAAGCCAACCTTCGTTTCCTGGGCCCCATCACTCCTTTAGGTGGGTTGTTAATGATTATCGGATGGGCCTCTTTATTGGTTTCATTTCTATAACACGATAAGTACACGTGCGCAATAGCAAATTCGCTTCACTGATCGGTCTTCCTTGGTATAGCTGGCTAAAAATAGGCATTAGTATTGCCGTTTTTACGGGCATTACTTCTGTGGTGTTTTTAAATGCATTAAACTATGTTGGAGACCTACGTGAACAACAACAGTTTTTGCTACTTGGGCTACCAGTAGCTGGCCTATTGATTGTGTTTTTATACCAACGTTATGGCGGAGCGGCAAGTAAGGGTAATAACCTCCTGTTTGAAGAGTATTATAATCCTAAAGGAAATATTCCTCTATTAATGGCTCCTTTGGTTATTGTAGCTACCCTATTGACGCACCTCTTCGGTGGATCTGCAGGCCGTGAGGGAACCGCTGTCCAATATGGCGGGACTTATGCCGATTTTATCGCAAAGAAAATGGGGCTGAACAAAACCCAAACGAGGATAACGCTGATATGCGGAATCGCTGCAGGGTTTGCTTCTCTCTTTGGCACTCCGCTCGCTGGTGTGGTCTTTTCGATCGAGCTATTTCGTTTGGGCAAATTACGCTACAAGGCGATAATACCTGCACTTCTAACCGCTTACCTGTCACACGGTGTCTGCCTGTTGCTTCAGGCACCGCACACCCACTACCCTTTTTTAGACTTCCAACTGTTCCAAATCCAGGATATTCATTGGGTCATACTCTTTGCTATACTCGCTGGTGTAGTAGCGCGTCTTTTCACCTATACAGGAGATATGCTGAGCCATCTATTCAAGAGAATAGATAATCCGTACTGGCGTGTGGTGATAGGGTCTTTGGTCATACTCGCTATTATTGCTTATATAGGCAATACCAAATATATTGGACTCGGTATACCGACCATTTTAGAGTCATTCGAACAGCCTCAATCGGGTATAGATTTCTTAGCTAAGATCGTGCTCACCTGCCTGACACTGAGTGTCGGATTCAAAGGAGGAGAAGTAACTCCCTTGTTCTTTATCGGAGCAACGTTTGCTAGCTTCCTTTCGATATATATCCCTCTCCCCCTGTTGGTGATTACGGGGCTTGGCTTTGTTTCTGTCTTTTCTGGCAGCACTAAAACTCCCTTTGCCTGTGCAATTATGGCTGCAGAGCTGTTTGGAATCTATATTTTACCTTTTGCCTTGCTATCAACGCTTATAGCAGCATTCGTCTCGGGACAGAAGGGAATATACAGCAGTCAAAAAAACAGGAAAATGATCAAACGGGGCTAACCTACAGGAGCAACACTTTCCACGCCATCACCACATCGTCACTATCAAGATATTCTTTTGCTTTCAACTGTAAATGGGTATCCCTAGAACTCTCGTCTCCAATAAATGCATTGGTCAATTCTAATATCTCTGGAAGACGCCGAATAGCATCGACCTCGTCTTCCGAAGGCAAACTCTCCATACGAGCTAGCTTCTCTTTATCTAGGGTCGTAAGGACAACCGAATCCCGTACAAAGGGAGGTAATTTACTAACGCTCATCATACTCTATTTTCAGTTACCTAATCGACACTAAGTTTTTTGATGATTTCGTCCGCAAATTCACTAGTCTTCAACAAGGTAGCTCTCTCCATCAGATTGAAAAAATCTACGGTGACCTTTTTTTCCTTTATGGTTTCACCCAAAGCATTTTTAATAGCATCAGCAGCCTCATTCCAGCCCATATACTCCAACATCATAACACCGCTCAAAATAACGGATGAAGGATTCATGGTATCTGTATTGGCAAATCTGGGAGCTGTACCATGTGTAGCTTCAAAAATAGCATACCCGGTCTTATAATTGATATTCGCTCCGGGAGCAATACCGATCCCACCAACCATAGCAGCCAGGGCATCAGAAATATAATCTCCATTAAGGTTCAAAGTCGCTACAACAGAGAAATCCCGTGGTGCGAGCAATATCTGTTGTAAGAAATTATCAGCTATAATGTCTTTGATAATAATCTTGCCTGCGTGTTGCGCCTCCTTTTGTTCCTCATTGGCGGCATCCTGTCCCTTTTCGGCTTTTGTACGCTCCCACTGCCCCCAAGTATAGGTATGGGCAGCAAACTCGTTTTCAGCCACCTCAAATCCCCATTGCTTAAATGCGCCTTCGGTATATTTCATGATATTACCTTTGTGCACCAACGCTACCGATGGTAGGTTGTGTGACATGGCATATTCGATTGCGGCGCGGACCAATCTTTTAGAACCTTCTTCAGAGACTAGTTTTATTCCGACCCCTGTCGTATCAGAAAAGTCATATGCTACGCCCAATTCGTCAGATAAAAAACCTTGTAGCCGATGGGCCTCATCACTACCAGCCGCGAATTCAATCCCGGCATATATATCTTCGGTATTCTCCCGAAAGACGACCATGTCAACGTATTCAGGGTGTTTCACTGGTGAAGGTACTCCTTCGTACCATACTGTAGGGCGTAAGCACACATACAGATCCAACTCCTTCCGTAAGGCTACATTCAATGAACGGATACCACCACCAATAGGTGTCGTTAGTGGCCCTTTTATCCCAACCAGATACGTCTTAAAAGTAGCTAAAGTTTCTTCTGGCAACCAGCTTCCTGTCAGCTCAAATGCCTTCTCTCCTGCCAATACCTCTCTCCATACAATACTCCGCTTACCGTTATAACAAGCTTTGACCGCTTCGTCGAATACACGGACTGAGGCTTTCCAAATATCAGGACCAATTCCATCTCCAATAATAAAAGGAATGATAGGTGCATCGGGCACCTGCAGTTTACCTTTCGAATCCACAGTTATTTTTCCACTCATAGCTATCAGTTTTGTTTTTCTTTATTAAACATATTACCAATCTCACGGCTTATCTTTCTGAAAATAGGTGCTGTCTGAATGTGTTCATATTCATCTATATGAGAGTCAGCCTGACGACTAGGGAATAACAAGATTAAGTTCTGGTTTTTATAGTAGCGTCCCACTCTTCGCGCCAAACCATCCAAAGAATCGCGGTAAGAGACTTCTCCATTTCGAGAAGACACAAAAACAAGTAAAGAGTCGACATTACTAAATGTCGCCAAGCCGTAGATATTGTCCCAATCTTCATAATTTGAAAAATGCAGAGGTACACTGGATTTAAGAAGTTTTTGAACTTCTTCTGTCGCCCCTACTGTCCTCGAATTACAAATAAAGTTCACTGGAAGGGATAATTCTTGCGCTAGCTTCAATATCTTTTCCATCCAATAAGTAAATCCAAATTCAGACTCTGCCAAAGGAGGTACAAATACGGTAATGGACTTATGTGAAATCAATGGCTTCTCAAGCCTACACATAAATAAAGTAGTGTCTGTTGTATTTAGAATACTCTCCGTCTTTTCACCCACAATCTTCTCTACAAATGAAACAGCACTAGGCCAGCCCATAATGATACAGTCAGCAAAAACGTGTCTCGACATTCTAGAGATGCCAGCGGCAATATTATAGTCAATAGTAGTCACCAGTTCAACCTCTGTCTCCGAGCCTGAAGCATACTTGGCCATACTATCAAGGTTCCTCCGGGCTTCTATCAAATTACGTTCGGCCCGTTCGTTGTCAGGGACGACGCTCAAAATACTTAATGGGTAATGAGACTTCTTGGATTTGATTAAAGTCGCAAAATCCAAAATAGGTTCCATGGTGCTAAGATTGGCGATGGGAATCATTATTTGCTCTTCCCCCTCTTCTACATGCTCCACATGTGCATCATCCTGATGTCCCTCCATGACGACTTTCTTAGATGCACTCTCTGTGACCATGGTCGCTACGATACAGGTTACCAGAATAAGTAGAATGGTACCATTCAACACATTTTCATCAATAATATTATTACTGTACCCCACCATGATGACGGCGAGAGTTGCGGCGGCATGGGCATTGCTCAATCCAAAGATTAGGTTTCTTTGATTCTTCGAATATTTAAAAATCAACTGGGTAACTGTGGCGGCCAAATATTTACCAGATATAGCGACAACGGTCAATGTACCTGCCACAATAAGTGCCATCGGTCCCTTTGTCAATACACTCACGTCTACAATCATCCCCACAGAAATCAAAAAGAAAGGAATAAAAATAGCATTACCAATAAACTCTATACGGTTCATAAGTGCCGAAGAGTGTGGAATTAACTTATTTAATGCTAGTCCAGCAACAAAGGCTCCTATGATAGGCTCCAACCCGGCCATCTCCGCCAAGAAAGCTGCAAAGAATACTACAGTAAGCACAAAAATATAATGCCCTGTTTTTTCCGATTCGATTCTTTCGAAAAACCACTTCGCGATTTTAGGAATGATACCGAACATAATGAAAAGGAAGATGGCAAATGAAACGCCTAAAGTAACCCAGAACTCTTGATTTATATTTCCTTGGGAAGCGCCCGTGATAACAGCTAGAATAATCAAAACTGCCGTATCTGTCAATATCGTGCCTCCTATGGTAATGGCGACAGCTTCATGTTTTGAAATACCATATCTATTAACAATAGGATAAGAAACCAATGTGTGGGTAGCAAACATACTCGCAATCAATATGCTGGGCAACACGTCATATCCCAATAGGTAATGACAAACAGGAAAACCTATAGCTATTGGAATCGCAAAAGTAAAAAAACCAAACATCACGCTCTTGTGCTTGGTTTTCTTAAACTCATTCATATCCAACTCAAGTCCCGCAATAAACATGATATATAAAAGACCAATCGTCGAAAAAAGATTTACCGCTGAGCTCTTCTCCAGCCAGTTAAGCCCATGAGGTCCAATAATGACCCCAGAAAGAATCAAACCTATAATACCAGGTACACGTATCGGCCGCAATAATATGGGCGACAAGAGTATTATAAAAAGTACTAAAGAAAAGACAAGTACGGGGTTAGTGAGAGGGGCTTCAAATGCGTCAGCTAAATGTTCAAAAATCTTACTACTCATAAATCGACTATAGTTCGTTTAATTACAACACACTGCAACTCTTACATTGCAAATCGTAGGTAAAGTACGAAAAAAAGTAGATTTTTGGAAAAATCAGGGTCTTTTAAGGATTACTTGAATTGTATTGTTTTAATAGGAGAAATGCGCGAGATCAACATAGAGGGAATAAAAAGCGTCAATAAGGCAATAAAAACAATACTCAGATTAAGAATAACGACTGTTACAAAGTCTATCGACATCGGTACGTATTCAATATAATAAATCATTGGGTCCAACTTAAAGAATCTTGTTTCATTTTGGAGCAGGTAAATAAATAAAGCAACGCTATTTCCAATCAATAATCCATATCCGATCAAATACAATGAATTCAGCAGAAATATCTTCCGTATCTCTCTATTAATCATCCCCAAAGCCTTCAACATCCCGATTAAAAAGGTTCGCTCCAAGATGGTAATCAGCAGTGATGATATCATATTGATTACGGCAACAATTACCATAAGCACAAAAATAATGTCATCGTTCATATCCAGCATCTTCAACCAGTTGAAGATATCGGCCAAATGCTCCACAATATTCATGGATTTCATTTCTAAAGGCAGGACATCATCTACCTCTTTGGTAGTTGCTTCCAACTGCTCAAAATCTTTAATCCGAATTTCATAAGCCCCGGCATCGCGATCTCCTAAATTGTTAAGACGTCGAATCAAATCCAACGAACCAATGACATAATTTTTATCCAATTCCTCTGAATTAGTACGAAATATGCCACGGACGACAAATTTACGTTTGCGGGTTCTATTGTCCTGCACAAAAGACATAACAAACCCATCATTCAACTGTATCTTCAGTCGTTCGGCCAAATAGGCTGATATTAACAATTGGCTATCTCCATCTTCAGCCTGAAGATTTAAGGTATCTCCTTTTACCAATGTCTTTGCTAGAAATGATTGATCATAAGTAGACTCTACTCCTTTCAATAACACCCCTTCGACCTCTCCATTGACATTCATGATTCCAACCTTCGTAGCAAAAGGCGAGATAGAAACAACATTGGGGAGATTTCGAATTTCGTCCAGCTTTGCAGTAGAAAGAGAGATTGGCGCATTCTCCGCCTGGCTCAAATCCTGTTTGGTAATAATTATATCGCTAAAAAAACCACGCTGCTTTGCCGTTATCTCATCCTTAAACCCTCTTAAAATCGCTACAGAGAGTAATATTGCAATAATTGCCAAGGCTAAAGCACCAATAGTGACACGCACAATGAGCTTAGAAAAGGTACGTTGTCCCTTAAATATGATTCGCCTCGCAATAAATAATGGAAAATTCAAGCTGAAATATAATTTTGTAACTTCGCAAAGTTAACAATTTTTGCAACTTGACAAACGAGACGTTTCGGCGTTTCTAAAATAAAAAACTATATATGCGTATAATCTTTATGGGCACGCCCGACTTTGCTGTAGCTTCTCTAAAAGCGCTACTCGATGCTGGACAAAACGTGGTAGCGGTAGTCACTAGCCCGGACAAACCAGCAGGGCGTGGACAAAAGCTACATCAATCAGCCGTGAAACTATTTGCCTTGGAGAACAACCTCCCCGTATTGCAACCCGAAAAACTCCGGGCTCCCGATTTCTTAGCGGCACTCGAATCCTATCAAGCCGATCTACAGGTTGTAGTTGCTTTTCGCATGCTTCCTGAAGTTGTTTGGAATATGCCTCCCCTGGGCACTATAAACGTCCACGCTTCTCTACTACCGCAGTACCGGGGCGCTGCTCCTATCAACCATGCCATTATCAATGGTGAAAAAGAAAGTGGTGTAACCACATTCCTACTGCAACAAGAAATAGACACAGGCAACATATTGCTGAATGAAAAAGTATCAATAGAAGACAATGATACTGCAGGAATATTGCATGACAAATTAATGCATGCAGGAGCAAGAACATTAATAAAAACAATACAAGGATTAGAAAACGGCAGTATCACAGCTATTCCGCAAGACGAGACGGATAGTAAATCCCTCAAACATGCCCCAAAGATTTTTAAAGAAGATTGTGTTATCGATTGGAACAACTCTACGGAGCAGATTTACAATAAAATTAGAGGCTTGAGCCCTTATCCGGCAGCATATACCTTATTGGATGGTAAAGTTTTAAAAATTTACGAGGCCAATAAAGAGCAAAATTCTTCAAAAAACACAGCAGGAACTTTTGATACCGATGGTAAAAGTTTCCTAAAATTCAACACAACAGACGGCTGCATCAACTTAATCTCCTTACAGATTGAAGGTAAAAAGCGGATGTCCGTTGAAGAATTCTTAAGAGGTTATCGTTTTGACTAGGAGTCCCTACTTAGTGTCTTCTTGATAAACTATAATATCCCCAGGTTGGCAGTCAAGCGCTCGACAAATGGCTGCCAACGTGCTTAAACGAATCGCCTTAGCTTTTTGATTTTTTAATATGGAAAGATTAGAAAGCGTTATACCAACGCGCTCACTGAGTTCATTTAAAGAAACCTTTCTCTTTGCCATAACTTCATCCAAACGTATTACTATACCCATAACCCTATGTTGTTTTAATTTTCTTTCTTATAAAACATTTTTCCAAAAAAAAGGTTTTAAACATAGAATATTATTTTAAACATGACAATATGTAACAGGATACAAATTTGGAACGATTTTTGATGTTAATTATCTGTTTTACTATCTTGCATAACTACCTCAAAATGAGTAAATAAATTACAATTTTGTTACACTCAGTAATCGTATTTTTTTGTATTTTTGCAACATTCCAGAAGAAAGGTATAAATTTTAATGAGACAGCTCAAAATTACACAATCGATCACGAATCGTGAATCTCAATCTCTTGACAAGTATTTACATGAAATTGGTAAAGTTGACTTGATTACTGCTGAAGAAGAAGTAATCTTAGCACAACGGATTCGCGAGGGAGATCAGGTGGCATTAGAAAAATTAACAAAAACCAACTTACGATTCGTCGTATCCGTAGCTAAACAGTATCAAAATCAAGGTCTTACTTTAGGAGACTTGATCAACGAAGGAAATCTAGGACTTATAAAAGCTGCTAAACGATTTGACGAAACAAAAGGTTTTAAATTCATTTCTTATGCTGTGTGGTGGATTCGTCAATCTATTTTGCAAGCTATCGCTGAACAATCACGTATCGTACGCCTTCCCCTTAACCAAGTGGGATCATTAAGCAAGATCAGCAAAGCTTTCTCAAAACTAGAACAAGAATACGAAAGAGAGCCTTCTCCAGAAGAATTAGCAGACATCTTAGAAACAACTGTAGACAAGGTATCCGATACATTAAGTAACTCAGGTAGACACGTGTCCATGGACGCTCCTTTTGTACAAGGAGAAGAAAACACCCTACTCGATGTATTAGAGAACTCAGACCCAGATACAGATAGTTCATTAATAGATGAGTCATTATCCGAAGAGATCAAAAGATCTTTATCGACTTTGACAGAACGCGAACGCGAAATTATTGTGTTGTTCTTCGGTCTAGGATCCAATCACCCACTTTCACTTGAAGAAATCGGTGAAAAATTCAGCTTAACGAGAGAGCGTGTACGTCAGATAAAAGACAAGGCATTACAACGCTTACGCCACACCTCCCGTAGCAAAATTTTAAAATCTTATTTAGGTTAACACAAACAACCAATAAAGGAAAAGCGCAAGAGAATATCTTGCGCTTTATTTTTTTGATATATTTTATAGCTTATTGACCATAACTGGTCTTTACCGTAATATTAGCCGTCTTCAACCTAGAGCTTGTATTAAACACGCCACCGTAAGAAAAGTCTTCATTATCATTTTGCCCGGTAATCTGAAATATCCCAAGATCAGCGCGTAGCAAAGTACCTAATCTCGAACCAGATTCTTTCGCTATATTTTCCGCACGAGCCTTTGCATTCTGCGAAGCTTCAGCAATCAACGAAAGTTTTAAGTCTTCTAGTTTAGAGTAATAATAATTAGGAGAATTCGAACTAAGCTCTACCCCCTGAGAAATCAACGTTGAAATTTCCCGTGATGCATTGTCCACCTTATCCAGATCTCTAGATTCTACGCTCAGAACCTGGGTCAAACTATAGCCAGAAAAAGTATTATAACTATTTCCACGCTCGTCGGTATGGTAAGAGAAATCCTTTGATATATTAACCGCCTCAAACAAAATTTCATTTTCCTTTATACCTCGCTGAACCAAAAAATTCTTGACCATATCCCGGTCTCGCTTCAACTGCTCCGAAGCTTCACTAAGATCCATAGATTTGCGGCTATAGGACGCACTCCATTTAACAATATCAGACTCAAAGTCTTTCTTTGCATTTCCTGTTACATTTATCGTATTGCTCACTTTAAACTTGTACTTATAAGCACCAGCCAATAAAAAAGCAGAAACGACTAAAGCTAAAGCCGCTACAACACTGATTACAATTCCCGTTGATTTCATATGTATATAATTTGTCTTTTATCTGTCATATGGAATATCCAAACTATATTATGCACGATTTTATTACTGTTGCTGTGCATGCTGCTTCGCGGTCATTCGTGTTTGTGCAGTTGTTGCTACATGGATATTTCATATGTATATAATTATTCTATGATCCGCCAACCTAGCGGATCGGTTTGTTTTCATTATCCACCTTATCCTCTTCTATTCACCCCCTATATATAATAATTTACGTGCCAAAAATGACATATCCCTCCTTGTATGTAATTTTTCTATTCGCTATTCGCGAATACGCCTCATTTTATCTAAGTTTGATCTAACTGAACAATCTTTTATTACATGAAGAAAACCATATCAACGTTTATTATTTGTAGCGTAACACTACCAAGTCTTATTGCACAAAAAAAACCGATAGACCATTCCAGTTATGATTTATGGAAAAATATCTCAAGTGTAGATGTGTCTAAGTCTGGAAATTATATTTTCTACACTGTAAGTCCACAGGAAGGAGATGGATATATCGATTTAAAGGACAAAAAAAACAATCTATTGCAACGCTTCGAACGTGGCACTTCACCAAAAATGACGAAAAGGGAGGATTTTTTGATTACTTTGATAAAACCACCATTCAAAGACACTCGTGAGGCTAAAATCAAAAAGAAGAAAAGTGATGATTTCCCCAAAGACTCTTTAGCCATATTCAATATCAATAGTCAAAGCAGAATATCTCTTGGCGCTATAAAAAGCTATAAATTAGCATACTACCCAACTAATTTCATAGCCTATACACAAGAGCTGAATAGTTCGACAACAACTGACAGCCTAGCAGTTAAAACGGACTCCACTGCATCTAAGTCTCCGAAAAAGAGCGGTATAGCGAAAAAGGAAAATGTGCTAATACTCCAGCAGCTTCAAACAAAAGATACAGTCCAATTCCGAAAAACAGACAGCTATCTCTTCAGTAACGATGAGAAATATCTTGTTTTCAGCAAAAAGACAGAAACCAAAGATAGCTCTAATGCTGACGGTCTATATATTTACGATCTCGCAAAAAAATCGTTGAAGAAAATCAGCAACGGAAAAGGTGTATATAAAAACATGACGTTTGATGACCAAAGCAATCGTCTGTCTTTTCTAGCGGACAAGAGTCCTGAAAAAGCCTTACAAAAAGATTTCAGACTTTACCTATATCATATAGGCCAAGATACTGCCCATGTAATTGCAGACAAAAATACCAAGGGAATTCCGTCAGAATGGCACGTATCTGGTGATGGTCAACTCAATTTTGACGAAAGCTCCAAAAGACTGTTTTTTGGCCTAGCCCCTATTCCAGCAGTCAAAGATACTACACTGGTAGATTTCGAAAATGCAAAGGTGGACATATGGCACTGGAAGGACGATTACCTAATGACACAGCAACTTGTCAATCTTAAAAAAGATATGAGCAAGAGCTATGACGCAGTCTACAATCTCGAGACCAATCAACTAATCGCACTTACTGATGACACCTTCGATCGTACAGCTTATACTGATGCAGCTACACAGGAGTGGATTCTAGCGACTTCTTCTCTTGGAAATAGAATAGCCTATCAATGGCAAGCGTTTCAATTACAACAGATCTACGCTATATCAACACGGACAGGAGAAAGAAAGTCTATAAAATCTGATTGGCAAGGGCAGGCTTTTCTATCCCCTGACGCAAACTACATTGTGCTATTTGACGAAACAGAAGGTAACTGGTATAGCCACCATATCGCGAGCGGAACAGAACAACTCCTAAACAAGGGCCTGAATGTAAAGTTTGCCGACGAGGAAAATGACATGCCTACAGCAGCAGCAGCTTACGGCATCGCCGCTTGGGCCGAAGACAACCGAGGGATCTATATCAACGACAGATATGACGTTTGGTACTTTTCACTTGATGGAAAGACACAAAAATCTATCACAAATCAGTTTGGAAGGGCTAATGCTATTGTGCTTAGACCATTACTGATAAAAGATGGCACGCCGAGAGACCGAACTACGAAAATAAAAGACAATACCACATTGTTGCTGACTAGCTTTAACGAGAAGAGCAAAGAAAATGGAATCTTCTCCTTATTGCTTTCAAAAAAACAAAATCCAACAGAAATTCTTCAGGACAAGTTTACCTTTAAAAATTTCAAAACAGATGATAAGAGCAACATCTATGTCTATACCAAAGAGAATTATACCTCGAGCCCGGACCTATATAGCACTACCGACTTTAAGGTAGAACAACGTCTCACAGATATCAATCCTCAACAGCGGGAATACAACTGGGGAACGGCTGAGTTGGTGAAATGGACAACACCACACGGATATCCGGCGGAAGGAATACTCTATAAACCTGAAAACTTTGACCCAAATAAGAAATATCCGATAATAGCCTATTTCTACGAAAGACTATCTCAGGGATTGTACAGCTATCAAGCCCCGGCCCCAACGCCATCAAGGCTTAATATTCCGTATTTCGTCAGTAATGAATACCTTGTTTTTGCACCCGATATTCGCTATCAAACTGGGCATCCCGGAAGATCCGCCGAAGAGTATATCAACTCCGGCATGCGTTATCTAGCAAAAAACAACTGGGTCGACTCTACTAAAATGGCTATTCAAGGTCAAAGCTGGGGAGGATACCAAGTTGCTCACCTTATTACAAGAACCAACATGTATGCTGCCGCTTGGACAGGAGCACCTGTCGTCAATATGACTTCTGCCTATGGCGGTATCCGCTGGGGCACGGGCATGTCGAGACAGTTTCAATATGAGAAAACCCAGAGCCGCCTAGGTGCTACCCTATGGGAAGATAGAGAACTTTATATTGAGAACTCGCCACTCTTCTTTATGGATAAGGTAAATACCCCAGTAGCGATCATGCACAATGACAACGACGGCGCAGTGCCATGGTATCAAGGGATTGAAATGTTTACTGCTCTCCGAAGATTAGGCAAGCCTGCATGGTTACTCAACTATAATGGGGACGACCACAATTTAATACAACGCCAGAACAGAAAAGACATACAAATTAGACAAAGTCAGTTCTTCGACCACTTTTTAAAGGGCAAACCAGCAGCAGAATGGATAAAATCAGGAGTTAAAGCCACAAATAAAGGAACAAACTGGGGATTCAGCACAGAATAACAAAATAAAACATCAATAAACAACCAAAAAGCTCTAGAAAACAAAAAATCTAGAGCTTTTTCATTTATTTTTTAAAAAAAATGAAAAAAAATAAAATTATCATTGTATTTTTGAACAACAAAAGACAACAATAGCACAAAAAACACAACCAACTCCACAACAAAATGTCAAACATCAGATTCGAATCCGTAAATGCAGCATCTTCTAGGCATGCATTACCCGAAGAAAAGGTCGTAACCAAAAGAGCAACTACTATTTTTGGTAAAAATGTTTTCACCAGTGCAAAAATGAAAGATTTCTTACCCAAGAATACTTTCAAAGAATTAACAAAAGCAATTGAGGAAAGTGGGCCAATATCTCGCGATATTGCCGAATTCATTGCTCAAGCAATGAAGACTTGGGCGCTCCAAAATGGCGTTTCTCATTACACTCACTGGTTCCAACCGCTGACGGGCAGTACTGCTGAAAAACATGATGCTTTTTTTGAGCCGGATGAAAATGGTGATGCCATCGAAAAATTCACAGCCGACGCCCTTGTACAACAAGAGCCGGATGCTTCTTCTTTTCCAAATGGGGGAATCCGCAATACATTCGAAGCTCGCGGATACACTGCTTGGGACCCTTCCTCCCCTGCTTTCATTTATGAATCTGCTGCAGGAAAGACATTGTGTATCCCTACAGTTTTTGTTTCCTACACAGGTGAGTCTTTAGACTACAAAGCGCCTTTATTAAAAGCCGTAAATGCGATCGATAAAGCAGCTATTGATGTAGCGCAATACTTTGACAAAGCAGTTACAAAAGTAAATACATCGCTTGGTATCGAGCAAGAGTACTTTTTGGTTGACTTATCACTATACAATGCCCGTCCAGACTTGCAACTGACAGGTAGAACACTTTTTGGCCACATGTCAGCCAAAGGACAGCAACTCGAAGATCACTATTTTGGAGCTATCCCTGAACGTGTTCTGGCATTTATGGTTGACTTAGAAAATGAAGCTCTCAAACTTGGAATCCCACTAAAAACCCGCCATAATGAGGTCGCTCCTTCGCAGTTCGAATGTGCTCCAATGTTCGAAGAAATCAATCTTGCCATAGACCACAATCAATTACTTATGAATGTGATGGAGCAAGTTGCTATACGTCACAACTTCAAAGTGTTATTACATGAGAAACCTTACTCTGGCGTCAATGGGTCAGGAAAACATAATAACTGGTCACTGATTACAAACACAGGGATCAATTTACTATCTCCTGGAAAAACGCCAAAGAACAACCTTATGTTCTTAACGTTCTTTGTAAACACAATCAAAGCAGTACACGAGTACGCAGATTTGTTACGTGCGTCTATTGCAAGTCACAGTAACGATCACCGTCTAGGAGCAAATGAAGCCCCTCCTGCTATCATATCTATCTTTTTAGGATCGCAACTTGACGAACTATTGGATGAGATAGAATCAGCTCGCGTAGCGAAGAAAGTGAAGTCAGAGGCGAATCTTTGGCACGGTATCCCAAAAATCCCGGAACTTAAATTGGACAACACAGACCGCAACAGAACCTCTCCTTTTGCTTTTACAGGTAATAAATTTGAATTTCGCGCGGTAGGTTCGTCAGCCAATTCGGCATTACCGATGACAGTATTAAATGCAATAGTTGCGGCGCAGTTGATCGAATTTAAAGCTGAAGTAGATAAACAAATCAAAAAAGGAACGAAAAAAGACTTAGCTATTTTAAATGTATTGCGGAAATACATTAAAGACTCTAGAGCTATTCGTTTCGAAGGCAATGGATACAGTGACGAGTGGGCTCAAGAAGCTGAATTAAGAGGCTTATCAAATATCAAGTCAACACCAAAATCGCTGGATATCTATGTTAAAGAAGAAACTGTCGCCCTATTTGAACGTCTGGGAATTTATTCTAAACGCGAATCGGAAGCACGTCATGAAATTTTATTAGAGAACTTCTATAAAAAACTGCAAATAGAAGCCCGTGTTATCGGAGAGGTTGTAAATAGTCAAATTGCTCCTGCCTGCTTTACTTATCAGAACGAATTGATACAAAATGTCAGAGGTTTGAAAGATCTAGGTTTGGCCAAAGAAGCTTATTCCTCGCAATTAAATCTAGTTGAACGCATCTCTAAGCATGCAAATACAATCTTAGAAAAATCAGAAGAAATGCGTCAAGCTCGTAAAAAAGCAAATACCATTGAAGACCTGCGTGAAAAAGCAATTGCTTATGACGAAATCGTGAAGCCATATTTTGATGAGATACGGTACCACGTGAACAAATTGGAGAAAATAGTTGACGATTCAAAATGGCCATTACCGAAGCTTCGAGAACTTCTCTTTATCCATTAGTATCTAACCCTACATCATATTAAACTCAAAGGCGCCTCAAATATAGGCGCCTTTTTTTATCAGCCCCCTCCCAACTTTAGCTTCGGTCCAGTCGTCTCGTTGCGAATACTGTACATGCTTCTTCGGGGCCATCCAGAGTATGTACAGTCTTTTATCCATCAATATTTCAGATGTTTGTGCGTGAAACTCATGGATATTTCATATAAAAATGGTTTATTTGAGATTTATTGTTATTTTTCCTCAATAAATAGTACACACAAATGAAAACGATAGGCATAATTCCCGCACGATACGATTCTTCAAGATTTCCTGGTAAACCTTTGGTAGATATTGGAGGACTTAGTATGATACAACGGGTATACAATCAGGCTAAACATGCTTCATCACTAAGTGAAGTCATTGTTGCTACAGATGACCAACGAATATATGACCATATCAAGAGTTTTGGTGGAAATGTCGCAATGACAAAAGCAACACATCAATCCGGAACCGACCGCTGTGCTGAGGTCATCGAAAATATCCAAGGGTTTGATGTCGTTATAAATATACAGGGGGACGAACCTTTTATCGACCCACAACAAATCGATCTATTAACGACCTGCTTCGAACGTCCTCAGACCCAAATCGCAACATTGGTTCGCAAAGTCGAAAACGCTGAAGAATTATTCAATGAAAACAAACCGAAAGTAGTATTGAGTAAAAATGGAGAAGCGATTTATTTTTCTAGACAGACAGTTCCCTTTTTAAGAGGAGCGAAAAAAGAAGACTGGTTAAAACTGCGTCCTTACTACAATCACATTGGTATCTATGGCTATCGCGTGGATGTATTAAAGGAAATTGCGAATCTACCCTATTCTGATTTGGAAGCAATGGAAGCGCTGGAGCAGCTACGGTGGTTAGATAACGGATTCAGGATTAATACCGCAATATCCAATCATACGAATGATGCGATAGATACCCCAGAGGATTTACAGCAGATTATGCAGAAGTATTTCAAAAGTTGAGGCTAAAAAACATTAGCCTCAAAACTACAGATGTTGTTCATAACGTAATTGAGCCGCCATACCATCTAGTACAACGTCTTGCAATTCTTCCATTTCTTTATACGCTTGAATCAATTGATTGAACTGCGCAACGGTACGTGCACCTAGCAAGGCTGTACAGACAGCGGCATTACGTAAGACATAAGTTAGCGCCACAGCACTAGATGACACACCGTACTCAAAGGCAATGGATTTAACTTTTTGCTGAATGGTCTCTACTGTGCCCACATCCAGCCCCACATACCCCATAGCTGGCTTGTTAACTAAGAGACCTTGTCCCAATACTCCTCGAGCAATCACCCCTACCTCTTGCGATCTAAGAAAATCTAGATATTCCTCAGGCCGCGTATCCAACATACTATATTGCATCATATTGGATGAGATATTAGCCACTTTGGCGTAATACCCAAACACATTGGGCCTAATTGAAGAGAGTCCATAGGCTCGAATCTTACCAGACGTTTTCAATCGCTCGAACGTATCGATTACCTCATCAAAATTATCGGCAATCGTACCACCATGTAATTGATATAGGTCCAGATAATCAGTCTGTAATCTCTTCAATGAAGCATCTACAGCCCGATTGATATATTCCTTGGACACATCCCAGCCCCAACCTTCTCCTGTCTCGTTCCAAACATTCCCAACCTTTGTCGCCAATATGATTTCTTTTCGAAACGCCTTTATTCCTTTTCCCAATAGCACTTCATTCTCACCTTTCGCATACAAATCAGCCGTATCAAAATAACATACTCCTTCCGCATAGGCAGTCCTGATCAATTTCATATCAGCGGCCTCATCCTTGCCAGAAAGTGACATGGCTCCAAAACCAAGAGCCGAAACCTTTAACCCGGATTTACCAAGGTTATTCAGCAGCATCTTTACTTTTTATCTCTAAAAGCTCTACTTCAAAGATTAATGGACTGAACGGAGGAATACCTCCCGTACCACGCTCTCCGTAAGCTAGATTATAAGGAATAAAAAAACGGTATTTACTCCCAACTTTCATTAATGGAATACCAATTTGCCATCCTTTAATCACTCCTGTCAGGCGAAGGCTCAGCGCTTCGTTTCGATCATAGGAACTATCAAACTTCTCACCATTAGGTAATGTCCCTAAATAATGGACCAAGACTTCGTCTGAGACAGTTGGATGCGCACCTTCTCCTTCAGCCAACACCTCATACTGAACCCCTTCTTCGGTCACTTTAATATTCGGCTTAAGTTTATTTTTTGCCAGAAACTCCTCTCCTGGTTTACGAAGCTCTGCATTCTTCTGCTCCATCATTTTACGTACAGAAGCTTGGATTATCTCCGCGCTTTTATCCTCTGTCAATAAAACATCAGTTCCTTTATAATAGGCAGAGATACCTGCAGAAAGCATTTTTAAGTCCAAATCAAAGCTATTTCCCTTTAAAGACTTGGCGATATCCGTTCCCAATGCATAAGACAATGAATCCTTCTCTGTCTTTAAAACCAACGTATTTGTTACCGGAGCACCTTTTGAGACAGTCTTTCCTGTAGACTTACTATTACTTTGTGCTCTTACAGGTTGTTTTTTAGATTTTGTCTGCGCATTGGCAATACACAAAGAAGCCCCACTAACCATAGCGAGGGCACATATTACTTTAAATTTCATTTATGGTTATTTACAATCGTTTCTATAATAGACATAGTATGATTTGGATAATCAACAGTTATGGGATTATTATCATTCAACCACAGTTCTATATCATATTCAAATTTCTTCTTCAAGCTTTTAATAACAGGAATCCCCATTTTTTCTAAAGCTGCGGCATTCAAGTGTTGTTCATACTGATTCTTCATCGGGATTACTAAAACTTTTTTCCCTAGATACAAAGCCTCCGCTGGCGTCTCAAATCCAGCTCCGCACAAAACTCCCTCCGAAGAGGCCATACTTTTTACAAATGCATCACTATTTATCGGATTAATACTTACATTTTTATAACGTAGTGATTTGGAGTTATGCTTCGAAAAAACCTCCCACTTTGCCCCTTCAAACTTGGTTAAATGTTTTAAAAGATGTGCATCGTCATACGAAGGCAAATATACCGTATAATGTCCGTCATTTGTTGGATCCAAACTACGAATAGACTCCCGGATTACAGGTGTATAAATAGATTTATGATAAGATTTAAAATGAAATCCATAAGCATCAGAAACAGGTGCATAATTTTTCATGATAAACTTGCCCATCATATCTCCCTCCTCTGGCTTGGGACTGTCGGGATGTAATGCCCCGATCTGATGGCTCAACCCTATACAACGGATATCTTTAGTGTGGCAGGCCCAAGCGGTAATGGGTTCGAAGTCATTAATGACAAGATCGTACTTCTCCACCGGAACTGAGTTTATCTCCTGAATAAACTTCCTTATTGTAGAGCTCATAAAAGTTTTCCATAGATCCACGCCTCCACTCTTGCCAAAAATAAAGCTAAGGCCGTGTAACCGGTACTTAATCTCAAAGGGTAATGGGATATCAGCCTGAATACCACTAATCAATACGTCTACTTCACCAAATTGTTGCAAACAAGGAATTACATCCATTGCTCGACAAAGATGACCATTTCCGGTTCCTTGTATGGCGTATAATATTTTCATCGCTTATCTATAGTAAATCGAAAATACTGTTTTTTTTTCATTTGATCCGCTTTCAGTTATTAAATTATAGTTAACTCATTTGTTTTATTATATTTAACCTTATAACCAATGTATTATGAAACAGATAGCGCTATTAATTTCATCTCTGACATTGTCTATTTTCCTTTCCTCTTGGGGATTTTATGCCCATAAAAAAATTAATGAAACCGCCGTGTTTCTGCTACCGACAGAAATGGCCGCTTTCTTTAAGAAAAACATAAAACTCATTACAGAAAAAGCTGTCGATGCAGATAAACGTTGCTACATCGACACTATAGAAGGCCCTAGACATTATATTGATGTAGATCGCTATGAGAACATAGACTCTATTCCCATACATTGGAGCAAAGCTGTAGAAAAGTTTACGGAACGTAAATTATTGGCTCAAGGAGTCGTGCCTTGGCAGATTTCGAAAACTTACAATAATCTTATCAGAGCTTTTAAAGAAAACAATGAAATGAAAATCATTCAATACAGTGCTGACTTAGGCCATTATATAGCTGACGCTCACGTCCCTTTACACACAAGTAGCAATTATAATGGTCAGTACAGCAATCAAATCGGAATACATGCTTTCTGGGAAACAAGACTGCCTGAAATGTTTTCAAATGATTATAACTACTTTATCAAAAGGGCTGAATATATAGAAGATCCACTTTCCTTATCCTGGAAAATAGTCCGAGAAAGCAATGCTCTTGTGGACTCTGTTCTCCAAATTGAAAAAACACTCTCCCAATTGTTCAAAGAATCTGAAAGAAAGGCTTATATTGAAAGAAACAACCAACTGATATACACCTACTCTGACGCCTATGCAACGCAATACCACAATGCACTCAACGGAATGGTAGAAAGACGGTTAAGAGCATCAATACTACAGGTGGCTTCTTTCTGGTATTCAGCATGGATAGATGCCGGACAACCGAAGCTGTCCAATCTAAAGATAAAAGAAACGGACTACCCCTCTCCAATAGAAACTAAAGACAAAAAAACACTAGGCCGTGAAGAATGGCACTGATACAATAATCTAATTCATGAAGCTTGTACCTGAAGTTAGTATCATAAGCGCTCCTTTATTAACAATGGGCTTCTGTCCATATTTGCTCCCTTTAAAAAGGTAAAAATAAACGCCATTAGTCACTGTAGCAGGAACCACCCAATCATTCCTATAGTTATTAGAACTAAACACAATCCGCCCAGAACGATCCAGCACACTGACCTCTACCTGATCAAAATTAGATAGTCCCATAATTTGAAAGGTATCATTTTTAGAATCTCCATTAGGAGTAATTGTATTCGGAATAAACAGTCCTTTAATAGTAAGTGTTACTGTAGCGATATTAGACCAATTGCCATTTCCATCCATGATCTGATACGTCAATTTATCAACTCCAATATATTGATCATTTGCCTGATAAGTCCATTTTCCGTCAGCATCTTTATACAGCTGTCCATTGGCCGGATAGTCCACAATACGAAGACTTTCTTTATTCAAATAACTATGTTCAACAAAATCGTTATTAAGAACCTCTAATATCTGAATAGAATTAAATACAACATCAAAAAAATCATCTTTTGCGACAGGAGTTGTTTTAAGCACCTGTAGATATACTGTATTCACTGCACTAGCTGTCCCTCCTTCGTTAGAGACACGATAGACAAACTCATCCGTACCTACAAAAGATTCGTCAAGAACACTATAAAAAGCGGTTGTTCCCGTCACAACGGCAGTTCCATGTACTGGAGGTTCAATAATCTCAATACTACCAATCTTTTCAGAAGTGGCATCAAGTTCGTCTTTGGTAAACAAATCAAACGTAACATCTTTTCCCTGATAGAGTGTAACATGTTTCTCTTTAGCAGACGGCAACGGACTTCCTTCTTTAATAGGTGTCTTGTTCCCAACACTGATTTTTTCTACTGTTTCAGCCTGCAACTGTGCTGTATAGGTCCAGGTGTCCATCGCACGTTCATTGCCGTAGCTATATGCACCATACCCCCCATTAGATGGCCCTGGTATCAGCTTAGTTGCGGCATATGTCCCCCAGCGATGCCCATCCATTCGACTAGGACTACCGACCTTATTCATACGAGGTATAGACCTCTCACTAGGTTGGCCCCCGGTAATATCAGAATCATCCCAATACATAATCGCATCACTATGTATACTCCCGTCTGTATTGACACGATCGACTACAATACCATTGGGATTGATTTCCATATCAAAATATGGAAAGTGAATTTCACCTTTAACTAAGGAAACAGAAATTCCTATTGGATAATCCGTTCCCTCGGGAAGAAAATTACCATCGCCATCCAGACCATCCCAAAAAAAGCGATTCTCACCTTCCTCGGCTTCAACACTTATCTCTCGTTGGGTAAAGAGATGTTTTTCTGACTTTGACCTTATAATCACTTTATAACGTCCTTTATAATTTGTCTCGAAACTCATAAAAACCCCCTTACTTTCTATCGAATTTTTAGACTTATCCTCCCATACTATCCGGATATTTTGAACATCAATAATCTGCTGGGGATTAACAAGCCAACTCTTACCTCCAGGAAATGCTCCTTTACTTTCTACTGGCATCTTACTATCGGGGAAACTATAGAACATCTTATGCGTAACATGAAGGTTTTCATCTTCATCATTGGGATTATGAAACTTGGCGCTGTTCTGTTGGTCAGCACTTTTATAAGAAGGTTTTCCGTTTTCATTCAAAATACCTGAGCTATTAACGAAATAAGCGAAATCAATACCGTGACTTCCATTTCCGTCGACACGATAGATATATCCATCATTTGTCAACACATAGTTCCGTCCATAAAAAGCTCCATCTTTGTAAGCCAAACTCTCTCTCGATATGTGTAATTGCAATACCGATACAAAGACCCTTCCTGTCAACCAGGCGGTATTACTGTTGTTTCGAACAGACACATCCCAAGCAGAGATCAGACTCCCTTCGATATTTTGTGTCCATTCTCCATCAGCCTTAATATTAGGAGGAGTAATGATCGCGGCGTTGGCTTCAATATCGTCTGGTGCGCCAAACTCGACACGCCAAATGCCAGATTGTCCAGAAGCTACAGAAATTTCAAAAGGAATATACCCCACTCGAGGGCCTGCTAGTTCAGCTTTACGGCTAGACCCTTCAAATTCTAAAATACGACCCACGTCATTTGCTGCTGTTTCGTATTTAAGGCCGTCTGGAGAGATGAGCTTAATACGTCCCATACCAATATTCTGAGCGCTAGAAGCGACTGCAATAGTCTCTCCCTCCACAGCGTAAACGTAGTGCGCGGCTTGATTGGCGAAAACATTCCTTCCAGTAGGCAACGAGACTAAAAAAGCCCTATTACCTTCAACTTTAGCGGGGTACAAATCTTTAGATCCTTCCCCTAGAACGCTATTCATCCAAAAAAACAAGCCCGTCAGCAGGAGCATGTTCCATTTCATATTCATAGCATAGATAGATGTGTCCAAGTGGACTGTATCAAATATAATATATTTGCAATAAAACCACAACAATAGAATTTAAAGTTTTTAGATGGTCTATCCTTAGTTTATTTATCTTAACTTTGCGTCCTGTAAAATTCAAGATAATGTCACATCAAGTTCCCGAAAACGGCACAAAGCTTCCATTAATGGAAGAATTTTATACGATTCAAGGAGAAGGATTCCACACTGGTAAAGCTGCTTATTTCATCCGCCTTGGAGGCTGTGATGTAGGTTGCCATTGGTGTGATGTGAAGGAAAGCTGGGACGCTGAGCTACACCCACTTACTGACGCTGAGACGATTGTCGAAAATGCAAAAAAGCACCCTGCAAAGACCGTTGTCATTACTGGTGGAGAGCCTTTGATATATAACCTTGATTACCTTACAACACGGCTTAAAGAAGAGGGCATTAAAACTTTTATAGAAACCTCTGGAGCCTATCCTCTAAGTGGCGTTTGGGATTGGATCTGTTTGTCTCCTAAAAAATTCAAAGGTCCAAAAATCGATGTTTTAGAAGCTGCAGGTGAATTAAAAGTTATTGTTTTCAATAAAAGCGACTTTAAATGGGCCGAAGAGCATGCTAGTAAGGTGGGGGCGAACTGCAAATTGTACCTTCAACCAGAATGGTCTAAAGCGAATGAGATCACTCCTTTGATCATTGAATATGTCAAAGACAACCCACATTGGGATATCTCCCTACAGACTCATAAATTCTTGAATATTCCTTAATTCGTTATTTCGAAGAAAGTTCTCTACTTTTAATATCCGATAAAGACAAAAGCTATATCGGATACCATAGCAATAACAGTAATGAATTCATTCTTCAAAATATCTTGTTTTTTTGTATTGACATGTTGGTCTTTATTTACCTTTGGCCAGACTTCCTCCATAAATAAAAAGGCACAGTCAGCTTATGAAAATGCAGCAAAGCAACTTGCTCTGCAAAACAAATCCCAAGCTAAAGAAGAACTCAAAAAAGCCATACTCCTTGATCCGGCATTTGCCACAGCCTATCAACAACTCGCTGACATTTACCGCTCAGAAAAAAGATATAAGGAAGCAATCCCACTCTACAAGAAAGTTCTGCAAATAGCCCCCGACCTAACTAAGCTGACCTTGTTTGGCTTAGGCGAATCTCAACTGGCAGAAGGTCAATACCAAGAGGCCTTGATTAATCTGACTAACTACAATACAGAGAACCTGCCTCTAAAAAGCAGGGAAAAGGTAAAAAAATATATACAGAACTGTGAATTTGCAATCCGCTACAACAGTAAAGAGGATACACAGGTTACTAAACTCCCCCCTAGTATCAACACGCCTGATGACGAATATTTCCCTAAGCTAACTGCAGATGGGAAAAGAATAATCTTCACACGCAAGAGCAATAACCAGGAAAACTTTTTTGAAAGTAACTTTAGTCAGGAAGGCTGGTCTACTGCCGAAAAAATTTCTGGTTCTATAAACTCCGACTTTTTCAATGAAGGGGCACACACAATATCTCCTGATGGCAAATATCTATTTTTCACAGGATGCAACCGCCCTAACGGCATGGGAAGCTGTGACATCTATGTTTCCAAGTTTGAAAGAGGAACTTGGAGCGCACCGCATAATCTAGGAGCACCTATAAACACAAAGGGATGGGAAGCGCAGCCTGCGATATCTTCAGACGGACGTACCTTATATTTTGTAAGCAATAGGCCTGGAGGGATGGGCGGAAGCGACATATGGAAGAGCGAATTATCAGCCGATGGAAAATGGCAGACACCACAAAATCTTGGCGACAAAGTAAACACGGCATTTGACGAAAGGGCGCCTTACATACATGCTGACAATAAAACACTCTACTTCTCATCTGAAGGATGGCCTGGTTTTGGACAGTTTGACCTATTCAGAACTCAACTTGATAGCACAGGCCAATGGAGCACACCTACCAATCTAGGAAGACCAATAAATAACAACTACGACCAGACAGGAATACATGTAACTATGAATGGTACACTCGGCTATATGGCATCGGCAGACTCAACTGGACAGTTAGATATCTATAGTCTGAATATGCCTAAACCAATGCAACCTATCCCTGTAGCCTACATACAGGGAACTATATACGACGCAGAAAACAAAAAGCCACTATCGGCTATTATTTCAGTAACAAACACACAAAACGGAGATATTGTATATCTCAACGATTCTGACTATGAAGATGGTCAATTTATAGCCACCCTACCTGTAGGTGCAAACTATGCTGTACATGTCCAAAAAGAAGGATATATGTTTGATTCTAAGCAATACGACATCTCGAATACAGAATTAAAAAATGAGGTATTTGAAGGCAGTGTATTTTTACAACCTATTCGGAGCGGGAGCACCACGCAATTGAACAATATCTATTTTGACACCGATAGCGCTATTCCACTAAAGAAATCGGAAGCGGAACTTCAGCTCCTTTTAAAGTTTCTTCAACTAAATCCATCGATAACTATTGAAATAGCAGGACATACAGATAACACGGGTAACAAAGCGCACAATCAAAGGCTATCCGAGAATAGAGCAAGTTCGATAGCAAACTTTCTCCGTTCAAAAGGAATCCCCGCAAACCGAGTAATAAGTACGGGATACGGGGATACTAAACCAATTGGTGATAATACGACTGTGGACGGAAAGCAACGTAACCGTCGTACTGAAGTCATACTACGTTAGAGCTTGATAACGTCTCCTGTACGAACAGATTCATCGCATGCTAATGCTATTTGCAAACTATTGACAGCGTCTGCCATCGGCTTTGTTAAATCTAAATCGTTAGCTATTGCATCCCGAAAAAAGATCTGCTCACGGTCGCATAGCTCTTGGTGATTGGGCTCATCAGTCAGATTAATCCATTCATCAGCTTTAACAAGCTTATTCTCCTGATCTAAATCAGCATAATGTACCCGTATCGATTCTGTCTTGGTATGGGACTCAACAGAATCCGAATTGCCATCCTTTGATGCATCATTTGCAACTATAGAAACGGCACCTTTAGGTCCAATGACATCTTTTACAAAAAAGGCTGTCTGACTCATCATAGGCCCCCAACCTGCCTCATACCAACCTACACTACCATCATCAAATCTAATCTGGAGCTGTCCATAGTTATAATTATCCTTTGGTATATCATTCGTAAGTCTAGCACCTATTGCAGAGACAGCAATAGGCTTTGCTTCGGTCATCTGACACATCACATCAATATAATGTACGCCACAATCAACTATAGGACTTAAGCTCTGCATAAGGTTACGATGCACATTCCACATATAACCTTGACTTTGCTGATTTAGATTCATCCTAAAAACAAGTGGACTTCCCATCTTCCTCCCTTCCTCTATAAAACGAATCCAGGAAGGATGATGCCTCAAAATATAACCGACTACGAGTTTTTTATTTGCTCTAATTGCAGCATCTACAACACGTTTAGCCCCGAGTACAGTATCTGCCAAAGGCTTTTCAATAAAAACATGTGCGGCATGGTCGAACGCAAGGATTGCATAGTCCTCGTGGGTATCAGGATAGGTAGAAATACATACCGCATCAGGTCTGGTTGCACTGAGTGCTGCTTGATAGTCATCAAAACAAGCATAATCGCCTCCTAGTTCCAGATTCAGTCGTTCCTTACTTTCTCCTCTTGATACCAAACCTACTATTTCAAAATCAGGATTGCTATGATAAGCCTTTGCATGGGAAGCTCCCATATTACCACATCCGACTACCAATACTTTTATAGGCTCTACCATATTTAAACAAAAGTTTTAAATCCTGGTTGAGCAATTGGAGTTACATCTGGTGACATAGACCAATTATACCCTTCAGAATGAGGCCCTAACTCTTCTGTAGAAGCCATAATCTGCTCATAAGAAAGTCTCTTTCCTGTATATGCGGCTAATTTACCCCAAATAGCCAGGAGTGTAGAATTGACCATAAAATCTCCATCATTTACCAGTTTCCCTCCTGAGATTGCGGCCATCAACTCATCGTGTTGCGTTTGATACATGTTATTAATCTTTCCTCCATACTCAAAAGCCTTATCTCCATGTATGTTGTAATTTTTCATAATATTAACATCAACAAACCCTTTTGTACCATTCACCTCCACAGAGTTTCGTGATTCTGTACCATTCTGTTGTCTAGAAAAATGCATTCCCTTTATACCATCACCATAATCATACTCTACCGCAAAGTGATCAAATGTATTTCCCATGACCTCCCATGACCTACTCTGTCTTCCACCAGTAGCACTTACTGCTTTGGGTAATTTATTGCCCATAATCCAGTTCATATAGTCGACGCTATGTATTGACTGTTCTACGATTAAGTCGGAAGCGTATCGTTGAAAATAATACCAATTACGCAACTGGTACTCAAAATCTGTCCACGTATTCTTTCGCTCCTTCAGTGTCAATTCTCCTCCATAACGGAATGTAGTTACTGATTTGACTTCACCAATATCTCCATTTTGAACGCGTTGCATTATCTCTCTATTTGGAGTAGAGTACCTAAAACAAAATCCTGAAACTAGGTTTAGCTTCTTCTCCTTGGATATACGCACACTTTCCATAACCCTCTTAAGCCCTGGAATATCTACGGCAACAGGCTTTTCACAAAAAATGTGTTTACCGGCCTCGACAGCATATGCCAAATGATCAGGTCTAAAGTTTGGTGGACTACACAGCAGCACTACATCTACCCCAGAATCGATTAAGGCACGGTACCCATCGAAACCTACAAATTGTCGTTCTTTCGGAACATCTGTACGTTGGGAATCTTTTTTATTTAAAATAAGAAGCGTTTGGTCTATCTGATCCTGAAAAGCATCTGCTAATGCTGTAACCACAACATTGGAGTCTGCGGCTAAAGCCTGAACAACCGCACCGGTACCTCTTCCTCCACACCCTACAAGCCCAACCTTAATTGTCTTAGATATGCCTAACTGATCAGCTAGTGAAATAAACGGGATGCTTCCCAATGCTATGCCGCTACTTTTTATAAAATGACGTCTAGAGAAATTCATAGTTTTTAGTTGAATACAAAAAATAAAGTTATAATAATATACACGTATTACCAATGTAAATACATAATAGTAAAGAATTCGTTACCACTTTTATCAAAATTAATATATAAATTCACAAAAAAAATAAAATCACCGTCATCACTAACCGTTGCATTAGCGATTCTAGAAGACATTTTTTTAGCACACACATTCGAACAAAAGCATAGTCTCTTCTAGGAAACAGAGAGTACTATAATATCAAAAACAATTACAAAAGAAATGGATAACCAAACAGTCCTTGCCGAACCTTTAATTACTGACACTGCCGTTATTGTAGGAATTTTAATGGCCATACTCGGCCTTGTGTTCTATACTTCCTCCTTATCAAACAAATACATTAAGGGATTCTACAATATTATCCCGCCTTTACTACTCTGTTATTTTCTTCCTGGTGTACTCAATTCGCTCCACGTATTTGATGGAGCCAACTCTCCGCTGACAGCAGTAGGAAGCCGCTACCTATTGCCTGCCTGTCTTATTTTATTTGTTATCAGCCTAGATTTAAAGCAAATGTGGGCACTTAGAAAGCGTGCTGGCCTAATGTTCATCACAGGGACAGTAGGTATACTGCTTGGTGGTCCACTAGCAGTTTGGATTGTGTCATTAGTTGCGCCACAAGTAGTAGGTGGTGCAGGTCCGGATGAGGTATGGCGAGGACTAGGCGCTCTTGCTGGATCTTGGATTGGCGGAAGCGCCAATCAAGTAGCGTTAAAAGAAATCCTCCAACCCTCTCCAAAACTATTCTCTTCTATTATCGCAGTAGATGCAGTTGTGGCCTACCTATGGATGGCCTTCCTATTGTACGGTGCGAGTAAAGTGAAGCAATTCGACAAGTTCTTCAAAGCCGACTCCAAAGATGTAGATGAACTGATGAAGAAAATGGAAGAAAAAACACAAGCCAATGCCCGGACACCACAGACAAAAGATTTCATTATCATGCTGGCTTTAGCTTTTGGAGGAACAGGACTAGCTACATTTTTAGCTAGCCCCGTAGCTGATTTTCTCGCTACAAATTACCCGCAGCTTGAACAGTTTTCATTGACAAGTGGTTTCTTTTGGATAATCCTATTCGCTACTCTCATAGGTATAGCGCTGTCTTTTACTCCCGCTAAAGAACTTGAAAATGCCGGAGCTTCCAAAATCGGATCTGTCCTATTGTACATGCTCATTGTTACTATAGGTATGCAAATGGACATCTCAGCGATAGCGGACAATATGGGATTATTTGTTGTAGGTATTATTTGGATGTCCTTTCACGCACTACTGCTTTTGATTATTGGCAAAATTTTCAAAGTGCCGTTCTTCTATTTTGCGGTAGGAAGTATGGCTAATGTAGGTGGGGTCGCTTCCGCTTCAGTAACCTCTGCCGCATTTCATCCATCATTGATTTCGGTTGGTGTAATATTAGCTGTTTTCGGTTATGCAATAGGCACATATGCAGGTTGGCTAACAGCGATTCTAATGCAAATGGTTTCACCAATTTAATTCTTTGTATCTTAAGCTTAAATTGAGAACAGATTAATAAATTACTATGGAGAATAACATTTTTTACGAAGGACAGGTCTTATGGTCTCAGATAGATGCCAATCGCCATCTTAGACACTCTGCATATGCAGATTTTTGCGCACAGGCCCGAAGCAATATGTTAAATACTTTGGGACTTTCTCTAGATCAATTTGCTAAACAAAAAATCGGACCGATTCTCTTTAGGGAGGAGCTTATTTACAAAAGAGAGATTCAACTCGATGAATATATTAAAGTGGAAATATTACTGACAAAGTTGAATTTAAAAAATGCACGTTTTTCTTTTCAGCATATTATCTACAAGGAAAATAGAGAAAAAGCGGCCGAGGTCAACGTGGATGGAGCCTGGCTCAACTTAATTGAAAGAAAGCTCACGGACATCCCAGTTGCATGGTATGAGGTCTTAAAAAAGATCCCGAAAGCAGAAAGCTACATTGAAATAAATGTTTAGGTCAATACAACTACTCGTTTCATTATTTATTGTTCTTGCGCTTTCCCTTCCTAAACAAGGGAAAGCGCAATTAATGAAAGCGAAAGAGCTATTTAATAAAGCTGATTCATTACGAGGTCAGTTGACACCTCTTCGCACATGCTATGATATACAGTACTACCACCTCGATGTACGTGTTGATATTGAGAATAAATTTATCTCTGGATCCAACCTTTTCAAATTTCAGGCAACTACATCATTCAGCAGGCTACAGTTCGACCTATTTGATAATCTTAACGTAGACAGAATCGAATACCAAGGTCAATCACTCCCCTTTCATAGAGCATATAACGCTGTATTTATAGATTTCCCAAAACCCATCGAGGAAGGAAAAGTAGACTCCTTTACGGTGCAATATTCCGGCCACCCAATTCAAGCTACCCGAGCACCATGGGACGGTGGCTTCGATTGGAAAAAAGATGCAAATGGACGTCCATTTGTCGCTACCGCTTGCCAAGGTCTTGGCGCAAGTGTATGGTGGCCAAACAAAGATCATCAATCTGACGAGGTAGACAGCATGTTAATTTCTATTTCTGTACCGAAGGGGCTCATGAATGTCTCTAACGGTAGACTAATTGGCACAGAAGACCTTAACGATGGATACCAAAAGTTTCACTGGAAAGTCGAAAATCCTATAAACAATTATAATGTTGCTTTAAATATTGGCGACTATGTTCATTTCAAAGAAAACTATCAAGGCGAAGAAGGCAACCTAAACATAGATTATTACATCTTGCGGGAGAATAATCAAAAAAAGAAAAAAGACCACCTCAAGAAAAATGTACACGAAACCCTACAAGCGTTTGAGCATTGGTTTGGCCCATACCCATTTTACAAAGATGGATACAAGATAGTTGAGACCGCTCATTTAGGGATGGAGCACCAAAGTGCCATCGCATACGGCAATCGGTATCAAAATGGCTACCTAGGTCACGATTCATCAAATACAGGATGGGGCAACAAATGGGATTTTATTGTCATTCATGAATCGGGGCACGAATGGTTTGGAAATAGCATTACCGCCAAAGACATTGCAGATATGTGGATACACGAGAGCTTCACCAATTATTCCGAAGCTCTATTTATCGACTACTTCTATGGCAAAAAAGCTAGTCAAGACTATGTCCATGGCAACCGTAGGGGTATCCTTAACGACAGCCCCCTTCAAGGGCCTTACGATGTTAATCAAGAAGGTTCCGGAGACATGTATCTTAAGGGGGGCGTCTTACACAATATGCTGAGAACCATCCTAGAAGATGATGAGAAATGGCGTTCCATATTAAGAGGGTTAAATAAACGGTTCTATCATTCAGGGGTAGACTATCAAAATATTGTAGAATTTATGAGCAATGAGTCCGGCTTCGATTTGGGTCCGTTCTTCGCACAATATGTCCAAAGCACAACAATACCCATCCTAGAAATTCAAACCACAGAAGACGGCACTCTACAGGGCCGATGGATCAGCGATATTTCAAACTTTCAAATGCCAGTGCATTTAGGAGTGAAAGGGCAAAAAAAGGTTCGGGTTGAGTTCAATAATAAGTTTTCAAAAATAGAGATCCCTGACTTACAAAAAGATAATTTAGAAATCGACACCTATAATTATTATATCGGCACATTGATACAATAAGTGAAGTGGTTATAGCGTTTTTAGAGCATAGATTCTGACCAAAAATTAACGTGATTTTATTTAACATTTTTGTAGAGTTGGGTTACTATAATAGATTTTTTTTCATTAGGTTTGCATTATATTAAAAACAGAATTAGGACTTACTAAATGGGGTTATTCAATTGGTTTACGCAAGAAGTTGCGATTGACTTGGGTACGGCAAATACCTTAATAATACACAATGATAAAGTAGTAGTGGACGAGCCTTCGATCGTAGCATTTGATCGGACGACCAACAAAGTTATTGCCATAGGCAGACAGGCTATGCAGATGGAAGGCAAAACCCATGACAACATAAAAACGGTCAGACCGCTTAGGGATGGTGTAATAGCAGATTTTACTGCCGCAGAGCATTTGATCCGAGGAATGGTCAAATTGGTCACTAACGGCAAATCATGGTTCTTCCCGTCTTTACGAATGGTCGTATGTATTCCTTCGGGTATTACCGAAGTCGAAAAACGTGCAGTACGTGATTCAGCGGAAATAGCCGGCGCAAAAGAAGTATACCTTATTCACGAACCAATGGCAGCTGCTGTAGGTATCGGAATTGATGTAGAAGAGCCAGTGGGTAATATGATTATCGATATCGGTGGTGGTACAACTGAAATTGCTGTTATCGCATTATCTGGAATTGTCTGTGACCAATCCATCCGTGTAGGTGGAGACAACTTTGACTCGGATATCGTACAATACATCCGTCGCCAGCACAATATTATGATTGGAGATCGTACAGCTGAGAAGATCAAAATCGAAGTTGGAGCTGCCCTACCTGAACTTACAGATCCTCCTGCTGACTTTGCTGTACAAGGACGTGATTTGATGACAGGTATACCTAAGCAAATCACCGTATCCTACACTGAGATTGCACATTGCTTAGACAAATCTATTTCAAAGATTGAAGAAGCTATCCTAAAAGCATTAGAAATCACGCCTCCAGAATTATCTGCTGATATCTACCAAACTGGGATATATCTAACAGGTGGAGGAGCCCTGCTAAGAGGTCTGGATAAAAGATTACAAGCAAAAACTAAGTTACCTATACATGTAGCTGAGGATCCTCTACGCGCTGTTGTAAGGGGAACAGGTATCGCACTTAAAAACATCGGACGTTTCAAGTTTTTGATGCAGTAAGGTAAATAAATATAAATTACAATTACTTCTGCGCGATATAGAAAAGTTGAACTTCTTCTATATCGCGTATTTTTTAGATAACTAAACAAATCTCTACGGAAAAACATGAAAAACCTATGGCTCTTTTTGGTAAGATATAACGCCTTTTTTTGGTTTGTGCTTTTTTTCGTGTTTTCTATTTTCCTTGTTGTTCAGAATAATAACTATCAACGGTCTGCATTCGTCAACTCCTCTAACGTCGTTGTGGGATCATTCTATGAAAACGTAAATTCGTGGAAAGAGTATTTGTCTCTGCGTATAATCAATGAACAGCTTGCAGAAGAGAATGCGCTCTTACGTAAACAACTACAGAACTACACAAGCACTGACTCCCTTAATGACACAATTGCTTATTTAGCGGATCATGTGGACAAGTCGCGTTATGATTTCGTTGTCGCTTCGGTTGTAAATAACAGTATAAATCAAAAAAGTAATTTTATCACGATTGACAAAGGGGCTGCTGATGGCATAGAACAGGATATGGGAGTTATTACTTCTAATGGTATCGTAGGCACAGTCTTGAATGTCTCCCAACATTTCAGTACAGTTAAATCACTGCTTCACCCTGACACCAAAATTTCAGTGAGTTTAGATAGCAGCAACACAGCATTCGGTTCTCTTGTATGGGGGAACAATACCGATTCGCGCTATGCCATGGTACGAGATATACCTAATCATGTTAAAGTTTATGTTGGTGCACCAGTTTTCACATCAGGATATTCAACAAAATTTCCAAAAGGAATAAAAATCGGACATGTTGTACAAACTGACTTAGCATCAGGAGAAAGCTTCAAGGATATTAGAGTGTTGTTAACAACAAACTTTATCAATCTCAACCACGTCTATATCATAAAAGATAAAATGGCTACGGAAAAACTAGAATTGGAACAACATAATAAAGATAATGGCTAGGGTATTCATTTTCAATATCATTCGCTTTGTAATATTGATTATATTACAAGTTGCCGTATTCAAAAATATCGGGTACTACAATATCGCAGCATTATTCCCTTATATTCTGATTATTTTATTGCTACCTACAGGTACCCCTAATTTTTTTCTGTTCTTACTGGCATTTCTTACGGGGCTTACTGTAGACGCTTTTTATGACAGTATGGGCGTACATGCCGCAGCCTGTGTGGCCTTAGCATGGTTTCGTATCTTCTTCCACAAAATCACTTTGGATATGGAAGAGCAGGCTTCTTTCCAAACCCCAAGTTGGGGTAATATGGGATTCAAGTGGTTTATCACCTACTTACTTTTAGGTACACTTGTTCATCATGTAGTTCTGTTTTTTGCAGAGATTTTTTCTTTTCAAAATATCCTATACACACTTGCAAGTATATTTTTCAGCAGTTTATTCACTGTAGCAGTCATTCTAATCATCAGTTTGATTACCTACAATCGTAAATCTAGATTAGCCAATTAGAATGATATGAACAATAATTTTTTCGAGCGCAAATACATTATCCAAGGTATATTCTTAGCGATTGCTTTAATTATTGTCGCCCGTCTGTTCTATCTTCAAATTATTGATGAGTCCTATTTACTCTCTGCGAACAACAATGTTCTAAGAAAAACTATTGTATACCCCGCTAGAGGTATTATTTTAGATCGTAATGGAAAAGTACTTGTCCAAAACGAACCAGTTTACGATCTTTTAGTTATCCCTCGGGAGGTAAAAGACATAGACACACTTCTGCTATGTCGTTTATTAGATTTAGACAAGAAAGGCTTTATCTCTCGTATGAATAAAGCACGTGCTTTTTCACCTTTTCGGGCATCAACCTTTGAAGGGATGATGAATGCTGAAACATTTGCGGTACTCCAAGAACATTTGGATAAATTCAGAGGCTTCCAGGCACAGCCCCGCACTGTTCGCCAATATCCCGACAGTGCTGCAGCACAATTCTTAGGCTATATCCAAGAGGTAAATGAAAAAGACATCGAACGATCCAACAATTTCTATAAACGAGGAGACTATATTGGGGCCTCAGGTGTTGAGCGTTCCTACGAAGAGCTTCTACGAGGACAACGTGGTGTCCGAAATCAAATGGTTGACAAGCTCGGCAGAGCTCAGGGCTCCTTTAGAGATGGAAAATTCGACACCTTAGCAGTCTCTGGAGATGGTCTCATATCCTCACTAGATAAAGATCTTCAGCTACTAGCGGAAAAACTTATGAAAAATAAGCTAGGATCCGTTGTAGCGATAGAACCTTCGACTGGTGAAATATTAACCTATGTAAGCAGCCCTAGTTATAATCCTAACATGATGGTAGGAAGACAACGAGGCAACAACTACATGAAGTTACTATATGACCCATACAAACCTATGTTTAATAGACCGATTCAAGCCTCCTATCCCCCTGGTTCGGTTTTTAAAGTTGTAGCAGCCCTCACCGCATTACAGGCAGGCGTTATTACGCCCCAAACTATATTTAATTGTCCAGGAGGATATCGTTATGGAAATGGTCGGATTATGCGATGTACACACGTGGATGGGCCTACCGATCTTATCAAATCCATACAGCGCTCCTGTAACACCTATTATGGTTATGTGTATGCACGTATGATTGATTCCAGAGGCATGTCAGGCCCCAAAGCTTATGAGCTTTGGCGCGAAGGGCTCAATAAATTTGGCTTAGGTCACCCTCTAGGCATTGATTTACCTGGAGAAAAAGGAGGAAACGTCTATCCCGCTAGTTACTATACGAAACGCTTTGGTAGTGAAAAATGGGGGTCCAGCTATAGTATTTCTCAGTCTATTGGACAAGGAGAACTTGGTATTACTCCTCTACAAATGGCAAATATCATGGCTATCGTCGCCAACCGCGGATTTTATTATCGCCCGCACCTTATTAAAGGAATTGGAGAGAAAAAAATTGTCAAAGAGGAGTTTACTGAAAAAATATGGGCAGGTGTAGATGCCCAACATTACGAATCAGTTATCGAAGGAATGAGCCGTGCTGTCAATGCAGGAGGAACTGGAGCTTCTGTACGAATCAATGGTATAGAAATGTGTGGTAAGACAGGAACGGTACAAAATCCACATGGCGAAAACCACGCAGTTTTCTTTGCTTTTGCACCTCGTGTCAACCCAAAGATAGCAATTGCTGTATTTGTCGAAAACGCTGGTTATGGTGGTACCTGGGCTGGGCCTATTGCTAGTATGCTTGTAGAAAAACATATCAGGGATACGATTACCCTACCTAAATATTTACAAGATCGTATTTTGAATGCCAACTTATTGCCAAAAGTAAAGGTCAAAACCAACGAGGTGAAGAAAGATACTCCTCCAGCAAAGAAGGATAGTATACAAACAACAAAACAGGTTGCTCAAAACAAACAAAAACCTACTTTATTAGTTCACCATAGCCAAGTAAGAGGAAGATATGAACAACGCTAAAAACAGTTTCTTAGGCCGAATAGATTGGATCACAGTGGTGATATGGCTCTTACTATGCCTGATTGGCTGGTTCAACATCTATGCCGCAGCATATAATGCTCAGCATCCGGAAATATTCAATTTAGCCACCAACTATGGAAAACAAGCTTTGTTCATATTTACAGCTATTATTATCGGCTTTAGTATACTCATCATCGATCAACGGTTTTTCATCTCTATAACACCTATCGTATACGCTATTATTATTTTACTTCTAATAGCTGTGTTATTTGTCGGAAAGAACGTAAATGGTAACCAATCTTGGATAGACCTAGGTTTTTTTCGGTTGCAGCCTTCTGAATTTGGT
This sequence comes from Sphingobacterium tabacisoli, assembly GCF_017908035.1. Lineage (GTDB taxonomy): Bacteria > Bacteroidota > Bacteroidia > Sphingobacteriales > Sphingobacteriaceae > Sphingobacterium > Sphingobacterium tabacisoli. Next base: position 1,287,999 of record NZ_JAEQMU010000001.1, read on the forward strand.
AAGCTTGGGACTTGTCTACTTCTCTCTTATTACCTCAGTACACAATCAAACAAAGCCCCCAATTTAAAGTCTCTAGCCGTAGCAGCAGGCATTGTGTTATTGCCTGTCATTTTAATTAAGTTGCAACCCGATACAGGTTCAGCTCTTGTGTTCTTCTCTCTAATTTTTGTCTTTTATCGAGAAGGATATGTCAATACCAAACTGTTGCTACTTGGCGGATTAGCTATTATACTATTTGTTGCCGCTTTAATACTGGAAAACGAATGGATACTAGTAGGGATTATAGTTGCTCTTTGTAGTTTGTTAGCATATTTCTACAGGTCAAAACGTAAAAACATTATCAATATTGCTTTACTCTGTTTAGCCTCTTCCATTTATGTATTAAGTGTTGATTTTGTTTGGGAGAATGTCCTGGAGCAACACCAGCGAAACAGAATAGATATTTTGTTGGGGAAAGTTTATGACCCTTTAGATCAAGGTTACAACCTAAACCAATCTCAGATCGCCATCGGGTCAGGACAATTATTTGGTAAAGGCTACCTTCAGGGGACACAGACCAAATACAACTTTGTACCCGAACAGAGTACCGACTTTATATTCTGCACCATTGGAGAAGAATGGGGGTTTGTCGGATCGGTAATTATAGTCGCGCTATATGCATTTCTTTTGCTCCGAATAATTCATCTCGCAGAAAGACAACGCACAGCTTTTGGCCGTATATACGCTTACTGTGTAGCATCTATACTATTTTTCCATTTTTTCATTAACCTCAGCATGACGATAGGCTTGGTACCTATCATTGGTATCCCTCTTCCATTTCTAAGCTATGGAGGATCTTCTTTATGGAGTTTTACGATACTGCTCTTTATCTTATTGAAGTTTGATTCTACCCGGAAAGGATTATCTCCAAACTAACTATATTCTGCTTAATACATATTGTATTGCCGATTCAATGATTTCCGCTGGATTTGCAGCAAAATCCTCACTCAGACGGGAAGCTAATATAGCGTTAATGGATAGTGCCCGATGGCCAAACATATTGGATAAGGCATAAATACCTGCAGTCTCCATTTCCAGATTAGTGATACGGAAGCCTCCCTCCGTGATAAAAGAGTTTGCTTTCTGTATTAAGTCAGGATACATATTATGTGTTCGCACAGACCTACCCTGCGGACCATAAAATCCAGGCGCTGTCATCGTAATACCTTTAGGAAGTCCTGTAGCAAACTTTTTTAGCAATGTAGGATTAGCGCTCCCGATATAGGGAGAAAAAGAAAGATTAGAAAAATGCTTATTTACTCCTTCTGCCAATGTCTGTTCTTCTTCCGTATATGATTTAACGTAGAATTGCATCAAGGTATCAAAGCCCACGGCAAACGCACTCGCTAATAATGTACCTATAGGAATATTCCCCTGTATTGAACCAGAGGTTCCGATACGTATGATATCCACCGATTTCAAATCTTCCCTCAAAACCTTCGTAGAAAAATCGACATTGATTAGGGCATCGATTTCGTTCAAAACAATATCAATATTATCCGTCCCTATTCCCGTAGATATGACTGACAGGCGTTTTCCTCGTAATGTACCTGTATGCGTGATAAACTCGCGCTTTCCTTTTTTAACCTCAATTGTATCAAAATATTTCGAGACAAGAGGCACTCACTCCTGGTCCCCCACTAAGATTATGGTGTGGGCCAAATCTTCCGGTCTTAAATTCAAATGGTATATACTCCCATCTGCATTCAGAATCAATTCGGTATCAGCAATCATAGCGTGTACAAATATTTAATAGTTATTTTTTCAATCTTATCCAATTTCGATAACACCTGATTAACTTGCGTCTTTCTAATCTCTATAGTTATAACACAATTATTGTCAAATTGTTGATTTAATACGTTCAACCCTTCCTCCTTCAACACTCGCATAACGTCATTCATTTGCAAATAATCAAAACCAATATCGTAGATATCGTTTACCTTCTTCTCTTCAATCTGAGCAACAGCTAACGCTTCTTGTGTTGCAGTTTTATAAGCATTGATTAATCCCGGGACTCCCAAGAGCGTACCTCCGAAATACCGGACCACCACAACCAATACATTTGTTAGATCTTTAGATAGCAAGACATTTAAAATCGGTCTCCCCGCGGTACCCGATGGTTCACCATCATCATTGATACGGAAGACACTCCGATCTGTAGTCAAACGATATGCCCAACAATGGTGTCTCGCCTTTGGATGCAACGCCTTTAGTTCTACAATAATGTCTTTCAGCTCACTTTCATTTCTGAAAGGATACGCATACGCAATAAACTTACTCCCTTTATCTCTAAAAATACCTTCAGAACGTTCTCCCAGAGTTAAATAAGTATCTTCAAATAAACTCACAAATATTTAATTAGTAATATAGATATAACTGCCAATACTAAACCAATCTTATTGACAAGACTCAATTTTTCTTTAAACACCCACACTCCTATCAATGTCCCAACCACAATAACACCAACATTCATCGTTGTGAATACAATAGAAGGATTATCTGGAATAGCTCGATGGGCCTTCATATAGAAGAAAATATTCAAAAAATTGAACACCCCTAATATACTCCCCCATAGAACAGTTGTTTTACTGATCCCTTCTCCCTCCTTCCAGTTTTGAAACAACAATATACTAAAAGCCACCAACATTGCTCCCACAAAAACAAAGAACATCGAATCAATATAGGAAACTTCGTTATGTTGAGCCACCTGCTTAAATAAGACATCGATTATTCCCATACCTAGAAACACAACCGAGGGGTATAAAATACCACTCGACTTTTCCCCTTCTGCCCCCTTATTCCAACTTACTGAAAAAATAACAGCCAACAATCCAACCCCAATACCGACCAGCGTACCTAAAGAAGCCTTCTCATTAAACAATAAAAACGAGGCCAATAAAGGGATGAACAGAGACATCCTTTGCGCTATGTCAGTTTTTACAATACCACTATACTTAATGGCCAATGCAATAAAAATAAAAAGTGTAGGCAATAACACTGCAAGGGGGATATAGAGCTGATAAGGCAACTCCATCCAAGGAACACGCTTCAAATTCGGCTGTAACAGAAAATAAGTCAGTAAGACAGTAGCGGGATAATTCCACAAGACGATTTGCTGGACGTGCAAAGATCGACTTCGGGCTATCTTTAACAATACGGCTACAGTCACACTACAAACCACACTTAAAACAACGTACCACATAATATATAACGTTAAAAGAGGTACAATACTACTAAAAACCACGGAATAATATCCTTCTGATCACGCTATTATTTGAGACTATTGATAAAACAACCATAAATACCTCAAAAAAACATCAAAAATAACACAAAAAAAACATATTAAAATATTAAAAAAAATCAAACAAAATTGACACAAAAAAGCACATAAAAACATGCAAATAAAAAAAGCTAAAAAAAACACAAAAATAGCTTAAAACAAACAAAAATCAACTATTCATACATATCATATGTTAAAAAACATAATAATATAACCAATAAAATACAGCTAAAATAACACAAAAACAACGTTAAAAACAACGCATAAAACAGCGTATAAAATCAAATAAATAAAAAAACATTTGGATATTATTTTTCTATCACATACCTTTGAGCTATCAAAACAGAGACAATGAATACAATGACTACATACAACTATTTTTACTTCTTTTATTTTAGCGATAAGAGCCGGGGCTAGTATGTATAAAGTTCATTACATGAATAGAATATAAAAGGTCCCGGATTGAATCCGGGACCTTTTTCGTTAAATATTAAATATGAAAACAAAAATTGCAATTCAAGGTGTAAAGGCTTCATTTCATGAAGAAGCTGCATTCAAATACTTCGGACAGGACATCGAGACATTAGAATGTAGTTCATTCAAACAGACCTGCGAGATGCTCAAACAAGGTAAAGCGGACTATGTAGTGATGGCCATTGAAAATTCAATTGCGGGGAGCATCTTACCCAACTACAACTTGTTGCGGGACTACAGATTCCACATTGTGGGTGAAGTTCACCTTAATATCCAACAAAACCTTTTGGCACTTCCAGGCGTCAAACTAAGCGATGTGCAATATGTTGAATCCCACCCTATCGCTATCCGTCAGTGCGACGAATTTCTTTCAGATCATCCAGACTGGATTATAAAAGAAGGCTTAGATACAGCGGGTTGTGCTAAGAAAATAAAAGAAGAGCAACTCACCAATACCGCTGCTATCGCAGGAGAGTTCGCAGCTAAAATATATGGTCTTCAAATTCTTGAGAAAAGAATTGAAACAAACAAAAAGAACGCAACACGATTCCTTATTTTGAGCAATGAAGTTATTGAGCAAAAGGGAGCAAATAAAGCTTCGCTTTCTTTTCAAACAGGGAATGCGGTAGGTGCACTTGCGTCTGTTTTACAATGCTTTGCTGAACAAAATGTAAATCTAAGCAAAATACAATCTATGCCTGTAGTAGGGAGACGTAATGAGTACGACTTTTACGTTGATGTAGAGTGGAAAAAGCAAGCAGATTATGACACCGCTATCCGCAAAGTATTAAAACACACTGTCAATTTCAGCATTTTGGGCGAGTATATCAAAAACGAAAAAGTATAACACAAACAACATAATAAGTTAAAAAAATTAAAAATTGAAAATAAGATGAAACATTCATTAGACATCCTTCCTTTACAATCTTGGATAAACACTGGCGACAAACCTTTAATCATTGCTGGACCATGCAGCGCAGAAACAGAAGAACAACTTGTGTCAACAGCGCATCTACTTGCAAATACTGGAAAAGTAAATGTACTACGTGCCGGAATCTGGAAACCCCGCACCCGTCCAGGTGAATTCGAAGGAATTGGAAGTATTGGCTTACAATGGTTGAAAAGAGCAAAAGAAGAGACGGGTTTACTTACAGCGACAGAAGTTGCTACAGCTAAACACGTGGAAGAAGCACTTGCTGCCGGTGTAGACGTATTATGGGTTGGAGCCCGTTCTACCGCAAACCCGTTCACCGTTCAAGAAATTGCTGATGCCTTAAAGGGTGTCGATGTACCTGTATTGGTTAAAAACCCCGTAAATCCAGATCTATCCTTATGGATCGGAGCTTTGGAACGTATTAATGGAGCAGGAATCAAAAAACTTGGTGCGATACATAGAGGCTTCTCTTCTTTCGAAAAAACAGCATTCCGTAACGAACCTATGTGGGATATTGCTATACAATTGAAAACTATTGCTCCAGAATTACCTATCATCAACGACCCTAGCCATATCTGCGGTAACCGCGAGCTAATTCCATACGTTACACAAAAAGCGATGGACATGGATATGCAGGGACTTATCATCGAATCACACATTGACCCTTCTGTTGCTTGGACAGATGCCAAACAGCAAGTAACCCCTGCCGCACTTTCAGATTTATTAGATAATCTTTCAATCCGTCATGCGGCATCCAACAACCCTGCTTTTGACGACAAATTAGCTGAATTACGTCAACAAATTGACAAATTGGATGATCAAATCATCAAACAAATCGGTGACCGTATGAAAATTGCAGAGAAAATCGGAGAATACAAGCGTGACAACCATGTTACGATCCTTCAGGTATCACGTTGGGATGAAATCGTTCAAAAGCGTGTACAGTTAGCAAGAGCATTGAACCTAAGTGAAGACTTTACTGTAAAATATCTAGAGCTATTGCACAACGAGTCAATCCGCAAACAGAATGAGATAATGAATGAAAAAGTTAATGCGGAGGTATAAATGAGCCAAACAAGCATCAAGCTCACTCATTCAACACGACAAATAAGCGGCACGGTACAGCTCACTGGTTCAAAATCAGAGAGCAACCGTGCGCTCATAATACAAGCCATCAGCGCTGGACAGGTTGAAATAAAAAACCTCTCTCACGCGGATGACACCGTATTATTAACCAATGCGTTAAAGATGGCTCATCAGGATGGTTCCGCGTCAAAAACAATAGATATCGGCCCTGCAGGCACAGCTATGCGATTCTTGACATCTTACCTCAACTTATTACCGGGCGATTTTATACTAACGGGAACCAAGCGGATGCAACAGCGCCCAATAGGTATCCTTGTAGATGCCTTGAATAGCTTGGGTACAACTATTGAATACGCCCAAGTATCGGGTTACCCGCCACTACATATACATGGGCCATTGGCGCAATCGGCCACTAGTGTCACTATAAAAGGAGATATCAGCAGTCAATATATATCCTCCCTCCTTTTAATAGCTTCCGCTTTAAAACAGGGCTTGAGGCTCGATATACAAGGTGAACTAACATCCAAGCCTTACGTCACGATGACATTGGATATGTTGCGTGAAGTCGGAATACAACACACCTGGACGGAAAATAGCATCTATATCGCACCACAAAAGGCTACCTCAAGCACATTATATATTGAACCCGACTGGAGCGCTGCCTCCTACTGGTACGCCATGATTGCTTTATCAGAAAAGGGCTCAATTCGATTACCTGGACTTAAGCGATCAAGCCTACAAGGAGATATTGCGATTAGCGAAATCATGACACATTTTGGAGTAAAGACTACATTTGAAGATAATGCTATATATCTCGAAAAAACCAAGATTACTTCTCAAAAGGAACTATTTGATTTCAAATCATGTCCAGATCTCGCACAGACTGTTGTTGTTGTGGCATCAGCTCTAAAACGTAATGTTTCCTTTACCGGTCTAGAAACATTAAAAATAAAAGAGACAGACCGAATTGCAGCACTACAGAAAGAAATTGCAAAATATGGTGCACAGCTGAAAGAAGATGGAACCACCTATCATCTAGAGAGCGAACATGTAAATGATCCGGGCAAAATTGCTATCGATACCTATGAAGATCATCGTATGGCTATGGCTTTCGCTCCCCTTGCTTTAGTATTTAAGCAAGTCGAAATAGTAGAACCTCAAGTTGTAGAAAAATCTTATCCTACATTTTGGGATGATTTACGTGCGCAAGGATTCACTATATCCTAAAACATTTATTGATATATCGTCTATATTTTTAGTTAAAGTATAGACGATTTAATATATTTACCGCAATTATTAAATTATGGCAGGAAATTCATTTGGTGATTTATTCAGGATAACGACGTTTGGTGAATCCCATGGTGCAGCAATAGGTGTCATCTTAGATGGGTGCCCTTCAAATATCATAATCGACGAGGAGTTTATCCAGTCCGAACTTGACAAAAGACGTCCCGGACAATCCAAAATTACAACCCAGCGTAAGGAAAGCGATACGGCTCAGATACTATCTGGAGTCTTCGAAGGCAAATCGACAGGAACACCTATCGCAATTGTAATCCCCAATGAAGATCAGCGATCCAAAGACTATTCCCATATCAGCGACAAATTCCGCCCCTCCCATGCCGACTATACCTATCAAATAAAATATGGCATACGGGACTATCGTGGTGGTGGACGTTCATCCGCTAGAGAAACTGCAGCAAGAGTAGCCGCAGGAGCTATTGCCAAACTTTTCCTCAGGCAACAGGGAATTGAGATCTTTGCACATGTATCGGGAGTAGGCAGCATAACATCTCCTAACTTAGATACAACAGATCTAACCAGTCTTCTAGAACTCCGCGAAGACAATATAGTTCGTTGTGCCGACCCTGCTACAGCCACTGAAATGATTACCTATATCGACGGTATACGTAAGGCTGGTGATACCGTAGGTGGGCGTATTTCAACTATCATTCGTAATCTTCCTGTTGGATTAGGCGAACCTGTGTTTGACAAGTTACATGCAGACCTTGCCAAAGCAATGATGGGAATCAACGCTGTACATGGTTTTGAATATGGTTCTGGTTTTGAAGGCTCTAAATATAAAGGCTCAGAACATAATGATATTTTTTCAAAAGAAGGTTCTAAAACAATCACCCGCACCAACTATTCCGGAGGCATACAAGGTGGTATATCGAATGGGATGGATGTAACATTCAATGTCGCATTTAAACCTGTCGCTACGATCATGCGTGACCAGCCAACATTAAACGAAGCCGGAGAAGAGACTGTTATTTCGGGTAAAGGTAGACATGACCCTTGCGTAGTACCTCGAGCTGTTATTATTGTAGAGGCGATGGCTGCCCTTGTTATTGCTGATCAGCTATTAAAATATAATGCATATCTAAATGTCAAAAAATAAGTCTAAATATATTTTAGCTTGTGATATCGGAGGTACACACATTACCTCCGCTATTATTACAAGCGGCACCTGGACAATTCTTTCGGAAACAATTGTCCGAAAATCAGTAAATTCAGCTCAAAATGCTAAATCGATTTTTCTCGACTGGAGCAGCGCTATAAACGAGTCTATAGCACATTTTGGGCAGCCCATTCATCAAATTGGAATTGCCATGCCGGGGCCTTTTGACTATGAAAACGGTATTTCTATGATGAAAGGTCAAAATAAATATGACGCACTATACCAACTCGACATTACCACAGCTCTCCGCGATACGCTCAACAAACCCACAGTAGAAATACGCTACATCAATGATGCAGCAGCATTTCTACAGGGAGAAATATTTGCTGCCGGCCGCCACAATGAAAAAAAGATTCTTGGCATCACATTGGGGACTGGTCTCGGTAGTGCAATATGGCAGCAAGGAGATAAGGCTATCGATGCCAACCTTTGGAATACCCCATATAAAGAATTTATTTTTGAAGAGTACTTAGTGACACGCTGGTTTACTCGTAGGTTTGAGCAAATCTCTGGACAGAAAGAAAACGGATTGAAAGAAATAATAGAAAAACATAGTACATCCGACAGCTTTCGTCTATTAATAAGCGAATACAGAACACACCTCTATCAATTCCTTAAATATTTTAGTAATACAGAATCCTGCAACAGCTATATTATAGGAGGAAACATAGCGAAAGCTTGGGATATTATCAATCAAGGTAATTACTTCGGTGATTTCAACATTTCTATTGGTGTATATGAAGAAAAAGCAGCGCTTATAGGCGCCGCTTCTCAATTTGAATAATATTTAAAAAGCAATCATATCACATTAAATCACCGAACAAATAAAACCTCTTTTAAAACAAATCCGGAAATTGTTGTGGGTTGACATCGTTCATAATCTGATATACTGATTCAATAATGTCATCCACAGCAGGTTTGGTAAAATAATCTCCATCAGATCCGTATGGCGGACGATGAGCCTTCGCACTCAAAGTCAACGGCTGGCTATCCAAATGATAGTATCCTTTCTGTTCTTCCAAAATCTGTTGCAATATAAAAGCACTAGCCCCTCCTGGCACATCTTCGTCAACCACTAATAGTCGATTAGTCTTTTGCAGAGAGGCTGCGCATAAATGCGTCCGATCAAAAGGCTGTAAACACTGTATATCAACAATTTCTATCGATATACCGATCTTATCTAATTCCAATGCTGCTTCCTGCACCAATCTCAAAGTAGATCCGTAAGACACTACCGTAACATCCGTTCCCTCTCTCATTATTTCAGCGATACCTAATGGTACGGTAAAATCGCCAACATTATCAGGCATCTTCTCTTTAAGACGATATCCATTCAGACACTCTATCACCAAAGCTGGATCATCCGATTTCAACAACGTATTATACATCCCAGCAGCTTGCGTCATATTACGAGGTACACAAATATGAATTCCGCGTAAGGCACCTAGCAGTACTGTCATTGGCGATCCTGAATGCCATATTCCTTCAAGACGATGTCCTCGAGTACGTATGATAACAGGTGCCTTTTGCTGTCCTTTTGTACGATACCCCAAAGAAGCCAAATCATCACTTAGTACAGGTAGTGCATATAACAGGTAATCTAGATATTGGATCTCGGCTATCGGACGCAGTCCCCTAACAGCGAGACCAATGCCTTTTCCGATGATAGTTGACTCGCGTATTCCTGTATCGAAAACCCGCATATCACCAAATTTATCTTGCAACCCTGCGAATCCTTGGTTTACGTCACCTATCTTTCCTACATCTTCGCCAAAAGCCAATATACGTTCGTCCTTCTTAAAGTTAGCTTCAAAACAAGCATTCAGCACTTCCCTCCCATCGACTATAGCTGCATTCTCACCATACAATGCTTCAATTGTAGCAACATTCAGTGGGCTTTTATCGGACTCTACATAAAGCGCACTGTTATATCTATCCTGATTAAGCTTTTGCTTATCTTTGTACCAAATTAACAAAGCTTCCTTCTGAGGAGAATCCTTAAAACGCAGTTCTCGTAACACCTGTCGTACGGTCGAATAAACCTCTTTTAAAGAAGATTCTGAAGTGCTAATCAAAGTTTTTAACGGTAACTCAACGACCTCTTCATTAATTTCTGAAAGCAACGAAACCACCTCTTCTAACTCACTTTGCAACATCTTGCGATAATCCGACCAAGCTCGACGTTGTTCTATTCGTACAAAATCCTTAGCTTTATCCTCGATTTCAATTAGTTCTTCGGCTGTAGCTATGCCCGCATCCAACATCCATTGGCGCATTTTTGCATTACAATCATAATCCACTTCCCACTGTAATCGCTCTTTCGTTTTATAGCGTTCATGCGAACCAGAGGAAGAATGTCCTTGGGGTTGTGTTAATTCAGTAACATGTACTATGCATGGAATATGTTCCTCTCGGGCAATTTTGGCGGCTTTTTCGTACGTTTCGCAAAGCCCAGCATAATCCCAGCCTTTCACCTTAAAAATTTCAAATCCTGAGCCATTTTCATCACGTTGAAATCCTTTCAACACTTCCGAAATATCCCCCTTTGTAGTCTGCACTTCATTAGGTACCGAGATACCATAACCATCATCCCAAATAGATATTACAGCAGGGATTTGATGTACTCCCGCTGCATTTATTACTTCCCAAAATACCCCTTCAGAAGTAGACGCATTTCCAATATTACAGAAAACAACCTCATTACCGTTTTTAGAAAAATACTTCAAATACGATAAATCCTTATTATTCCGATACAACTTCGAAGCTAGTCCCAGTCCCATCGTGCGAGCCATCTGTCCTCCTGTTGTTGATATATCAGAAAACGAATTCTTTAGTATAGTTTGATCTTTCCAGTTCCCCTCTTCATCCAATAGACTCGTAGAGAAGTGGGCAACCATTTGACGTCCGCCAGAGGATGTATCAGCTTCAATATCAGGGTTTGCATACAACTGTGAAAAAAAGTGATAAAGCGTACTTATTCCCGAGACGAAAGCAAAAGTTTGATCTCTATAATAGCCAGAACGCCAATCGCCAGGCTCAAAAACCTTTGCTAACGCAATCTGAGCGAGCTCTTTACCATCTCCAAAAATCCCAAACTTAGCTTTACCTGTCAGTACTTCTTTGCGCCCCAACAAACTCACTATTCTACTCTGCACCGCAAACTCATAGTCCTTCTTAATAATTTGACGAAAATCATCAAAACTTAATTTAGAATTCGATAAATCTACGGAGACTTTCAAATCTGTGTTCATCATTAATTTAATGTTCTGTTTCAACAAAAGTAGCAATTTTACTCCTTACAATATAAGTATTAATTTTATTAATCACTTTATTGACACTACCAGATACGCTTACACAAACTGCATTACGATGCAGGCCTTAATCTATAGCACTATATGTCTTAACCTTTCTCCATTTTTGCTTTCCATCCATCATAAATTAAAGCCCATTATTGTATTAATTTCAAAGATACATTAGAATATACGTTATTATTATGTACTTTTAAACGCAACTTTAACGTAATAACACATACATTAATGACATTAAAAAATAGTGTGGAAAGCGCCGAAAACGGTCTAGGTGACTTAGAAAAAACAGTACTCATCAATGCTTTGATTCAGACTCCGATTAATGAGCGTGATCAGAACTGGATAGCAACTTTTTTAGAAAACATAGCAGAAGCAAATCTTAAGTTAGGTGCTCCGGAAGTAGTAATAGCGAGTGATGGTTTCCCATATGTACAACTGGAGACAGTTAATGCAAATGAAAACTTTCAAGCCTTTGTTATTAGCAAACAATTACCGACCTTACTACTGCAAGGCTTCGGTATAGTAATCAATGCGCAAAATTCCCAACCAGATTGGATATTCACTTATGGTGACATAGCCAACTTCGAACTGAATGACACATTCTACAGTGATGACAGCATCTTTTCCGTTCACAAAGAAAATGTAGTGATTGGCAGTGACGAAAAGATACTCATAGGTCAGCCGTCAGACAATATCCTACCCAAATACATCCGTAAACAACTTAGGGAATTCTTGCTGCATGCAGGAGTTAAAGTACCTAAGACCATGCTGATTGCTAGGAACTTTGAAGACGAAGCACAGGTTAAGCAGGACTTAGTTTTCAATTTTACACCTGCCCAATTCGCTAGCGAGCAAGATTTTCAGCAAATAGGAAATACGGTAGCTTGGTTTCTACCTCGTCACTACTCCATCCTATTCATTGACGATATGTCAATCGAAAATGGTTTTGAAGCGATTTAATACGCTGGCAAACCTATCTAAATAGACGGATTACAGCATTAAGATAATACAACAAACAATAAAGAACTATGTACCTGTTCAATGTAAGAGTGTATGGGATATTGATTGACGCAGATGACCGCGTGTTAGTCAGCGACGAACGTACACAGAGTGTAGCGTTCACAAAATTTCCAGGAGGAGGGTTAGAATATGGAGAAGGGTTATTAGATGCCTTAAAACGCGAGTTTATGGAGGAATGTGATCTAGAAATCGAGATCATTCAGCATTTGTATACAACAGACTTTTACGAGAAATCAAGCTTCAACAATAGCCAAATTATATCCATATATTATTTGGTTAAAGCTTTAGACACATTGAATGTTCCACTAAAAGACAAAGTAATGGATTTCAATAGCGATGATGTACTTGAGAAAGAAGAGGTATTCAGACTAGTAGATTGCGATAAATTATTGAGCGAGCATTTAACCTTTAAAACGGACCAGGTTGCTTGGGAGACTTACAAAAACACAAGCAATTTTCGCAAAAGTTAACTTACAAGTTAATCATTTTTTATTTTCAAAAAAGCTTGATTATACTAAAAATGATTTATAATTTTATAACAACGAAATCGGCCCCATTTATACATGGAGTTGATTCTCAAACTTGAAGCCCCTTTTCTAGGCGCTCCATTTTATAGTTAGTGTGATTATAAGGCGATATCCCAAATATCGCCTTATTTATTGAGTATCAATAAAACTAATATACCGTTCTATAGCAGATATTTCGTCTTATTTTAACCTATAAAATAGGCCAAAGCTACAACGATTAACCCACCTCCTATAATAAGCCATTTTAGACCTTTTCCACTCTCAGCACCTTCGTCACTCCTAAATCTGTAGTCCCTTTTATATTTATCCATATTCATACTAACCTCCTTTTATATATCAATGATGCAAAAAAAAAGCAAATTTCACAAATTATTCGTGATGATAGGGTTCCCCTTTCATAATGGTGAATCCTCTGTAAACCTGTTCTACGAAAAATAAACGCACCATCTGATGCGAAAACGTAAGCTTAGATAGCGACATTTGTGCATTCGCCCTTTCCTTAACTTTTGTTGCAAATCCATATGGACCGCCAATTAAAAAAACAATATGCTGTACACTGGCCAACATTTTTTGTTGAATATAATCCGCAAACTCTACAGATCTGAATTCTTTCCCCTTTTCATCCAATAGAACTACAAAATCTGTATTTGTCAAATTCTTTAAAAAGAAATCAGCTTCTTTGTCCATCTGCTGAGCCGCAGACATATTCTTCACATTTTTCACATCCGGCAATATCGAAATATTAAATGTCACATAATGCTTAAGTCTTTTGAGGTACTTATCAATTCCTTCCTGAATAAACTTATCATCGGTCTTTCCGATGCACAACAAACTAATTTTCATATTGCAAAAATCAAAAATTAATAACGAATAAAAAAGCAGATACTACAGGTGTTCAAATTGAAACTTTACCTGCCAACAATGTTCTTCGTACATCACATCCAGAATTAACTTCTTCCAAGCATTGAATCCATAATAATTTAGTTGACTAAAGGTAAAAACCAAAACAATTGCGATTAAATCCTCATATATAGGTCACGTCTAGTATATGAAAGGGATAACACCAGCTATACCGAAGATAAGAGAGACTTGAACGGACTTTAGCAGACTTGTACGGACTTAGGCGGACTTTAGAGCGCGTGGGGTTAGTTCAGGCCCTCGATCGCCCTTGCGTACAATCCCCTAAGCCTCCAAGAATCGAACCGCCGGCCATCCTTTTTGGAGCCTCATCTTTTCTTAAACGCAAAAAACCTTCATCTTTCGATGAAGGTTTTTCTGCGGAGAGCGAGGGATTCGAACCCCCGAACCTGTGACAGTTAACGGTTTTCAAGACCGCCGCATTCGACCACTCTGCCAGCTCTCCGCCACAAAAGTAGAAATTCTAGGCTGATTTGCAAAATTTATTTCAAAAAAACGCACTCAACCATCAATTAACACTGATTATTAACTTTTTACGAACTGTAATTCGCCTTCAAACTTAACCTCCTCAGAAACCATTACCCCTCCCGTTTCTAAAGCAGCATTCCAAGTAAGACCAAATTCAGAACGATTGATCGCTCCCTTTACAGTATAACCTACTTTATCATTACCCCATGGATCTTTCGCCATACCACCAAATTCTGCCTTAATTACAATTGGTTTTGTTATCCCTTTTACCGTCAAATCACCATGAATCTTGAATTCATCCTGTACATCACCAACTACGGATGTCGAAACAAATGTAATTTCTGGATATTGCGCTGCGTCAAAAAAATCTCCCCCTTTCAAATGTTGGTCCCTTTGTTCATTTTTTGTATCAATTGAACTGGTATCAATCTTTACCGTGACCACTCCTTTTGAAATATCATCCGATTCGCTATTGATGGATACTTCAAAGTTTTTAAACTGTCCCTTTACGGAAGAGATCATCATATGACGCACTTTAAACTCAATTTCACTATGCGCCGTATCTAAATTCCATGTTGCCATAATACTATTTTTTATATCTTGTTACTATAATAAACTGTTTTTAACCTTATTTGTTCTTGATGATACAAAGATAAGTGCAAGAATTAGCTCCACTCTTAACCTATATTAAGATTTTTAAAAAAATTATACAACTGTAGTGCAAGCACTTATTAGCTATGGGGTAAAAAAAAGGAGAATAATTTTGGATTTCACGTCCAAAAGCCTACTTTTGTTGCGTTGAAAGCGAGGCGCCCATAGCTCAGCTGGATAGAGCAACGGTTTTCTAAACCGTCGGTCTCAGGTTCGAATCCTGATGGGCGTACAAAATACTCTAGATCATTCTAGAGTATTTTTTTTGCCATTATTTACCATTTTTTTACTTATCTTGCAATAATTTAAAAATAACATAATGAACAAAGGCAAAATTAAATTTTTCAATGAAACTAAAGGATTTGGTTTTATTACTCCAGAAGATGGAAGTGCAGATGTA
Source organism: Sphingobacterium tabacisoli (assembly GCF_017908035.1). GTDB lineage: Bacteria > Bacteroidota > Bacteroidia > Sphingobacteriales > Sphingobacteriaceae > Sphingobacterium > Sphingobacterium tabacisoli. The sequence continues at coordinate 1,303,565 of NZ_JAEQMU010000001.1, forward strand.
TTCGTACACGTATCTGCATTAAAAAACCAAGTATCTGAAGGTGACGTTGTAACTTTCGATACAGAAAGAACTCAAAGAGGTATCAATGCAGTTAACGTGCAATTAGCATAATATATTACAACAATACTTTCTTAAAAAGGATAAGTCATCTTGATTTATCCTTTTTTTTATGATCGCCTACTCCTTATATGTTACCCCTACCAACCCCAGCTCTACTTCAATCTTAAATAAATATGCTTGACATGTTTGTGTCCGCCCGAATCCCTTTCATCAATCTCAAAACGGTTAATATATTTGATCAAATCATAGAGCTTATTGAAACCGTAGTTACGCGGATCAAAATCTGGTTTCTTTTTAGAGATGAAGCTTCCTAATGAACCCAAAAAAGTCCAACCTGTTTCATCGGCAAGATCATCTACGCTGTTAACAATCATTGTCACCGTCTTCTTATCAACCTTATCTATAGCTTTCTGTGCCGGCTTGGACACTTCCTTGGTGACTGACTTAACAGACGTTTTAGCAACCTCCTCCTTCCCTACGGGCTTCAATATCTCCAGATAAATAAACTTATTACAAGCGGCGATAAAAGGTGCTGGAGTCTTTCGTTCTCCCAGTCCAATGACCAGCATGCCTGCCTCCCGCAGCCGGGTAGCCAACCTTGTAAAATCACTATCACTAGACACAATACAAAAACCGTCCACCTTTTCAGAATACAGAATATCCATCGCATCAATTATCAATGCACTATCTGATGAATTTTTACCTGTTGTATAACTATATTGCTGTATGGGAATTATCGCATTATCCAGCAATACGTTCTTCCAACCCGAAAGATGTGGCTTGGTCCAATCCCCATAGATGCGCTTCACTGTAGGCGTTCCACTTTTCGATATCTCTTCCAGCATTTCCTTGACATTGGCGTACGGCACATTATCAGCATCTATCAGTACAGCGAGTTTATGATCTTGCATATATTTCTGTTTTGTTGTCTATCATACAGCAAAACACATACCACTACGTTGATGACCTACAACACAATAGCATCCAAAGATACGTCCAAGCCTACTTTTACAAGATCCATCGCCACCATCGTTCTAAAATGTTTAATGTAATTATTTCCAAAAAATATACGACGTGTCAGCAGTTCATAGTCATGCATAGTAGGTACGACAATGATCAGCATAAAATCAGCATCCCCCGTAACATAATAACATTGCTGAACTTCAGGAGTCGTCCTAAATATCGCCTTAGTAGAGTCAATAAACTCAGCCTTTTCACTCTCCATGATTACCTCCACAAAAAGCGTTATAGGACGACCTATCTTCTCCCTATTTATCACACTGACATTACGCTGTATCACCCCTTCCGCTTTCATACGTTTGACACGTCGCTGCACTGCGGCGGCTGATAGACCAATCTTTTGGCCGATATCCCGTTGTGGGGTAAAATTGTCGTGCTGTAATATTTTCAATATTGCAATATCAAATCTGTCAAGTTTTTCCATAATTAAGATAAAAGTGAAACAAAATTGCACAAAAGCCCCCAAATTTAATGAAAAAACACTATCCCAATCATCTATTTTTGTGCCACAGACAACAGAAGAGCATAAATGCTTCGTTACACATTAATTATATGGCAACAACAAATACGTTTAAAGGAATTGTTCTAGCAGTCACGGCTGCCACATTATGGGGAGTTTCAGGCACATTCGGTCAGTTTCTATTCGAAGAACGTGCTATCAATGTAGAATGGCTTATTTCTGTCCGCATGTTATCAGCAGGAATACTCTTCCTCTTATTCTCCATCTTAAAAAAAGAGGACATTGGAGCGATATGGGTAACCAAAAAAGACAGAACACAATTATTTATCTTCAGTATTTTAGGTATGCTGGCAGTACAATACACCTATTTTGCAGCGGTCAAGCATTCTAATGCTGCTACAGCTACCGTTTTACAATACTTAGGCCCTATTTTCATCGCTATATATTTTGCAATAAAAAACAGACGCCTTCCTGCTCCTATAGAATACCTCGCTATATTTCTAGCTGTACTTGGTACCTTTCTATTGGTTACTCACGGCGACCCCAGTACATTAGCCATTTCTAATACAGCCCTTTTTCTAGGTATAGCCTCCGCTCTGGCACTCGCTTTCTATACCATATATCCCTTAGGTCTACTACATAGATACAATTCAGCATTAGTAATCGGGTGGGCAATGCTCATTGGCGGACTTGTACTATCATTTTTCAAAGCGCCTTGGGATGTTGAAGGCATTTGGGATGCCTATACCTATTCTTACATTATCTTTATCATTATCTTAGGCACGCTTATCCCCTTCTATGCCTACCTTACCGCTGTCAAGCAAATTGGCGCTCAAAAATCGAGTCTACTCGCTTCTGCAGAACCACTATCAGCAACCATCGTAGCTGTCTTATGGCTTCAGATTCCTTTCTCCATGATCGATTGGATTGGGAGTCTGTGTATCGTATCAACCATATTCTTATTAAGTATTACCAAGTCAAAACCATAAAAACAACAACACATTACTTTTTTTACAAGGAATTATTAGTTTGGAGCGACAGTTCATATCATGGATCGACTTAGAATGACTATATGAAGATATAAGTTTGATCCTAGAATCAAAAGCCTAAAGGTCGCGCCGAAGCATCACCATATCTCTAAGCTGTACCCCATTTTCTATAATAGGCTCTTCATAGTTATGGACAAAGAAATCCTTTTTCACCGCAAACTTAACAAACCCATTTCGCTCATAGAATCGAATCTGATCTACGCCGCAATCTGCCGTACCTACTAAAAGCTGTTTATAATGCTCTCTTTGGGCAATAGTTATTATTTCCTTTATCAACAGTGAGCCAATCCCTCTTCCTTGAAGGTCGCTACTTACCGCGATATTCTTTAACTCCAGTGTATCCCGATCTATCGGATACAGACAAAAAACAGCAAGTTCTTTCTCTCCTTCTTTTAATACATACACATCGCTATCAAAGACATATTTATCGATTGCATACCGTGTCTCATCCGCTAATAGCAACAAAGAGTAAGGAAGTTGGGCATCCGCCTTTACCAATACCAAATGGTAGGCTGGATTCAAAGATTGTATATACATCAGGTAATCTTAAATGGGCTAATAAGCAAACTTACATAAATCAGTTCTAAATAAAACAAAATTGCATTAAAGATTCCTTTCATTCTGCCTTTTTATAAAATTCTTTCCGTAGATTTGGGGCACATTAGCAACCACAAAAAGCTAAATACGTTTTTGATTTGAGACTTTTTTGTACATACATCTTGCTCGCTGCCTTGACTCTGCAATCTTTCTATCGCAGTATCATGACTATGGAGTATCAGATACATCTACCAGAGTATCTAGCCAAATGTATTAACAAAGATCGCCCACAACTACATTGTAATGGTCAATGCGTGCTAATGAAAAAGATAAGGGAGAAAGAAAAACAGGAAACTAAAAAGAATCTTGTCGTGTATGAATACAGTGCACTTTATGTACACAGAGAACACACTGTTTTCCAATCACAGCCTCAAGCTGAAGAAACTGTAACAAATTTCTTCTCACCCTACTTGACCAACTACGCTTTTACTTACAGAACTTCGGTATTCCGTCCTCCCATCGCTTAATTGCACATTCCTTTTAGGGTAATGGTATCTTTCTTAAAGATAGGATGTATTTATACGTCCTGTCCGCAGTTACATTGTTAACAAGCAGCGTACAGATGGTATAATCTATATGGAAATCTTAGTCTATAGATCCATTCCCTAGCAAATTCCGCTATTATTTATTAACGTTCCCCTATTGGCTATCGTAACCAGTCTCGTTTAGGACTTGCTATGGCTATACGGAACGAAAAATGACTAAAACTATTCTAATGGAAAAAATTATACTTTTTCTAACAGTGCTGTGCTGTACCCTTAGCTCATGCACAAAAGAAAAAACAGACTACGAGGCAGAGATAGACACCATTGTTCCTGAGCGTATAGAATTCAAAGAAGTAACAAATTTCAAGAGTGGTAACTACACCATACGTATCGAAGCCTTGGGCGGTCAACTTTACAAAGGCTACAATCAAATCCGATTAAAAATCGAAGCTCCAGACCAACCTGCCCCTTCCACAGTTACTCTCCTTCCTATCTTAACTGATAGTCAAGGTAAGATTAGCTCCTGTCCACATCGTTACGAGCAATTGTACCAAGCAGAGGAAGGCTACTTTGAAGGATATGTCGTATTTACAGAGGAGAGCCGTAACACCTCACATTGGGATCTCCATATCGGTTTTACAGCAGCCGAACAACTACATAGTAACTCGCAACGCATACAGGTAAGACCCCAAGACAATAAAAACCTGAATATGACTAGTTTTACCGGTAATGATGGAGAACAATACTTTATTGCGCTAATAGCGCCACAGAAGCCCAAAGTAGCGGAAAATAACCTTACTGCAGGAATATACAAATACAACAAACCGAAAGCGCTATCTTCTAGTAGCACGATCGATCCAGCCCAATTTTCCTATAGCCAAGTCGAAGGCTATACCTTACAGTTGGACCCTAGAATGCCTGAGCCATCCATGGGCAACCACTCCTCTCCCAATAATAAGGATCTCGTACAGGGTACAGACAAGCTATACCATGGCGTGGTCAACTACACCATGACAGGAAATTGGACCTTAAATTTCATCCTCCTAAACCATCAGGGGCGTATTGTTAAAGGCACCGTTGTACCCAACGACTTTACACCAGGTGTCGAGGGGATTAAAAGTGAACTGCATATTGATATATTATTCTAAGCCCATGAAATTAATGAATGTTGTTTTTGCCCTATTGCTCGGTGTCTGCACTGTCAATGCTCAGGATAACTTAGCGCAACGCGACACCACCAAAATACTAGAAGAAATCAAAGTAAAGGCCAAAGGAAAGAAAAAAATAAAGACAGATATGAAACTTGCAGTTTCTGTTGATGAGTTTCTTGCTTCTTCCCAAAGTATCAGTTTTATCAAACGCGGAGCTTATGCCTGGGAACCCCTGCTCAACAATATGAGCTCTGAACGTTCATCTATCACTATCGATGGCATGCATGTCTTTGGCGCTTGTACCGACAAAATGGACCCAATCACCTCATATGTAGAAACCAACAACCTTTCTACTGTCGATATCAAGTCAGGACAGGAAGGCAACCTACATGGAGCGACTGTGGCAGGGAGCATCGACCTTCAGCGCAAAAGCACCGCTTTTGGTCTTGACAAAAAGGTCACTGGTAGCTACCAGACAGGCTTCGAGTTCAACAATAAGCAGCACTTCAACCTAGCTGACATGTCCTATTCCGGGAATCGCTTCGTAGCCGATGGGAGCATTTCCTTTCGCAAAGCGAAAAACTATCATAGCGGTGATAATAAAGAAGTGAAACACTCTCAATTCAACAAGTTCAACAGTTCAATAGGTCTCGCTTATAAGACAGGCGAACGATCTGCCCTACGTATAGATGCTATCTATGACAAAGCTAAAGACGTTGGTTTTCCTGCCCTACCGATGGACCTATGGTTGTCTCGTGCCCTTATCACCTCAGCCTCCTACAAGCAAATTTTTGAAGATAATATTATTCAGTTTTGGGATACCAAGGTTTATTATAATACCATCGAGCACTATATGGACGACACCACCCGCCCAGAAAATCTCGTGCATATGGATATGCCCGGATGGAGCACCACGTATGGCCTACTTTCCAAAATAGCCCTCAAACGTGGACGCCTTACCTCCGAGGTACAGCTCAATGCCTACGACAATCTTTCTATTGCCGAAATGCGCATGTATCCTCAAGACCGGAGCAAAAGAACGATGTTTGCTTACAGCTGGCCCTGGATCACGACACGCTTTGCAGGCTTATCCACTTCTAATTCTTTAGACCTATCCGACAAAAGCCATCTTACCTTCGGCGGTTCACTGGGATGGAATTACAACTATTCAAAATATGTTGAGTTCAATAAGATTTTTTATCCAGATGCTCCGCAGAAAAAAAACAGCATACTTCCTAGCCTACACGCCAGCTATCACGTCAATGTAGCTCGCTTCGACTTCAGTGTAGGCTCTGGTTACGGACATAGGGCTCCTTCTATTTCAGAATCTTATGGCTATTATATATATAATAGCTTCGATCGATATGATTACATTGGTAATCCCCACCTTAAGAATGAAATATCCTATGAGATCAATGCTACGGCAGGCTATAAGTCCAACAAGATGGGCATACAGGCAAAGGTCAACTACTTCTATATCCAAGATTATATTGTGGGCAGAATCCTTAGCATGGGAAGCCCCATGAACTATCAGTCTGTAGGTGTTAAGGGCTACACCGCGCTGGATCATGCCAATATCCTCAATCTAGCGATAAGTACCAATTATGACATCCTACCTCATCTACACTGGAAGGGTACTATCACCTATGCGCGTGCTACCGATGGTCAGCGAGGCAATCTTCCTTTTATTCGTCCATTGAGCTACCAAACCAGCCTACATTATATGTATAAACGATTTGGCATACAGACTTCATTGAATGGAGATGCCGTGCAGCGCGACTACAGCCCCGAGTATGGTGAAGACAAAACCCCTGCTTATCAAATATGGAATGCATCAGCAGATTACGTACTTCCGATACAAAAAGTCAACGCAACACTACAAATCGGTGCCGAGAATATCCTAGACACCTACTATAGTACTTATGCCGATTGGGGCAATATCCCTAGAATGGGCAGAAACATATTTACATCTCTAAAAATCAATTTTTAAAAACATAATTAAACAAATAACAATGAAAAACTTAACAAACATCCTATTCGCGTCAGCACTATCAGTAGCCTTGATCTCTTGTGACAAAAGCGACCCATCGGCCAACAATGTCACATTACATTTCAACAATACCTTCAAGGACAAAACTATCGTGCTGGGCGATGCCAACTCCACACAAGCCAGTATCAATACTTCTGCTGCTGGACAAACACATCAGTTTTCCGAATTAAAATATGTCATCAGCAATATCCGTTTAGTAAAAACAGACGGTCAGGAAATACCCTACAACATCAATGACCTAGACAAAGGAGCTACTGTAATAGACCACTCCAAAGCGTCCACCTTGAGCTATGTGCTGTCCAATATTCCTGCTGCCGATTACAAACAGTTAAAGTTTGGCTTAGGTGTCAAGCCAGAATTAAACACCCTAGACGAGGTCCGCTTTCCAAATTTCTACAACACTGCAGGTAAAAATGATACCAAGATGATGTGGGAATGGGGAACTGGCTACAGATTTACCAAAATTGAAGGGTTCTACGATACGGACAAAAAGAAATTATCAATCCATACCGGAAGTACTTTAGACGGCAAACGGGAAAATCAAGCAACATATGTACCTGGCGTAGATGCCTACAGAGACATCACCCTAACTTTACCAGAAGTAGTGCTTGTAGGCAAGGCCTCTACTGTAATCTATGTCAAAGCCGACTTCGACAAACTTTTGAGCGGCACGACCAACACAATTACATTGCGTTCTGGAACTGGACCAGATGACAATGCGACTCCAAATATTCACACTGCCGATGGCATGGTTCAATTTGTCGACAACCTGGGTGGCAATGGTAAATCAAACCAATCGGGCATGTTTTCCATCACCCATGTAAAAAACTAAACCACAACAATATCCGGGGTGCCTACTTAAGGTTGCGCACCCCAATTTTACCCGTATAACAGATGAAAAAATCCATCGGCATACTCACACTTTCCCTAATCATACTCACTTTAGCCTGTAACCGTAAGGAGGCCGAAGAAGAGTTGGCCATTGACAATCCTGAGCTCCCACTGTCTATCCCAAAGGGCTTCCCTCCATTGAACGAAGCTTTTTATAAGAACAAACCTACGAAATATGGCGTTGAGCTTGGAGAAAAACTGTTTCATGAGAAAAGGCTCAGTGGCAACAATACTATCTCTTGTGCCAGCTGCCATCAGCAATCCAAAGCATTTACCGACAATCAGGCGCAAGCTATCGGTATATACAACCGCGTAGGACTTCGTAATACTCCACCTATTCAAAATCTAGCTTTTATAAAACACTACAATTGGGACGGTAATAAGCGCCAGCTCGAAACACAGCCCTTAGTACCTATCATCACGCATGAGGAGATGAACTCCTCTATTGTAGAAGTTATGAGCAAATTAAAAGTCGAAAAAGACTATCAGATTCTATTTCGAAAAGCATTTGGCGATCCTGAAATCACTCCTGATCGAATTTATAGAAGCATCGCCCAATATGAATACACCCTCATCTCCGCCAACAGCAAATATGATAAGGTAAAACGCAACGAGGGTATACATTTCAGCGATACCGAGCTGCAAGGCTACCAACTGTTTCAGGCGAAATGCGCCAGTTGCCACAGCGGCGAACTTTTTACAGACCAAAGCTTTAGGAATATTGGCTTCCCTATCAACCCCAGTACCGAAGAAGCTGGCCGTGGCCGGGTAACTGGTATCCGAGAAGACTATATGCGTTTCCGTGTCCCTTCATTGCGCAACATTGCCTACACTGCACCTTACGGCAGTTTTGGACAATTTAAGACCCTAGAAGAGGTGCTGGATTATTTTGACAAAGGCGTATTGCATGCCAACAACCTAGATCCCATCTTAACAGAAAATGGCAATCGAATTCCTATGACTCCCAAGGAGAAATCCGATATCATCTCCTTTTTACATACCTTAAGTGACGAAACCTTTATAACCCCACGATAAATGCGATGTAAATATTTTTTGCTGCTACAACTCCTATTATTAACCAATAAAGTGTAAATTGTAGCGCTGTTATCACCATTGGGGTGATAATGAGAATATAAAAAGGGTAAAAATGAGCGCAGAACACAATTATGTGGCGGTAAACCGCCAATCTTGGAACAACAGAACCGAGTCACACCTAAAATCCGAATTTTACGACATGGAAGGCTTCCTCAAAGGAAACACCTCGCTGAATAACATCGAGCTGGAACTTTTGGGCGATGTAAGCGGAAAATCCATACTCCATCTACAATGTCATTTTGGACAAGATAGCATATCCTTGAGCAGACTGGGAGCAGATGTGACAGGTATAGATCTTTCAGACAAAGCCATAGATAGTGCTCGTCAGATTGCCCAACAAACCGAGGCAGCCAGCAAATTCATCTGCTGTGATATCTACGACCTGCCGAATCACCTAAATGAACAATTTGACATTGTCTATACCAGTTATGGTACCATCGGTTGGCTTCCTGATCTGGACAAATGGGCGAAAATTATTTCTACGTTTTTGAAACCTGGAGGACAGTTTGTCTTCGTCGAATTTCATCCTGTCGTCTGGATGTTTGACGATGATTTTGATAAGATAGGCTATCGATATTTTAATTCCGGTCCTATCCTTGAATCAGAAAATGGCACCTATGCAGATAAAGAAGCTGACATTAGTCAGGATTATGTTTGTTGGAATCATAGCATCAGTGAAGTCCTCAACAGCCTCATCGGTAATGGTCTCGAACTAAAATCATTTGATGAGTTTGACTACTCGCCTTATAATTGTTTCGCTAAGACTATCGAGTTTGCACCGAAGCAATACCGCATAGCCCATCTGGAGAATAAGATCCCAATGGTGTACGCTTTGGTTGCCTACAAGAAATAAGATAATATACCTTAAAACAAAATGACGGCTCGAATCTCAACTCAGGCCGTCATTTTATTTTTAAGCTTTACTCTTGTTTTACTTCGACAAGCGATACCCTATAACCACAAATGGAATAGTCCCTACCATCACCAACGCCGTAGTCAACAGTGCCGTGCCCGAAAAAAGCGACACGATACCACTTGCCAAGAAACAAGTTCCCAATTGTAACGCATTCTGCATCGCTGACGCTTTCCCTAGACTATTCGGAAAAAGCTTCATAGCCTGAGCCACCACAATAGGATAACAGGCACCATTTGCCAATGCCATCAGGCAAAATGGCACCAACAACATTACCAGAGTTGGTGTGGAGATCAATGTTATAGCCAATACACCGATAACGGCAACTGAATAAAGAACTAATAAAAAAGGCAAGATACGTTTACCTTCGACCTTATCAGAAAGTGCTCTATAGCCATATCCCCCTAGCATAAATGCAATAGTCTGCGGCACAAAACTAAAACCTATCTCTCCCTCATTATAGCCCAATTCTTTCAGGAAGAACGGCGATCCTGTCAACCAGGCAAAGAATGCTCCCGAACAGACGGCATAGATCATCACATTGCCGATATAGGTTTTCGACCGCAACAACTGAATGTAAGATTCACCTTTCTGTTTCAGCGTAGCACCGTCCGTTGTCCTCTCCGTTTTTAACGTAAATGTATAAGCCATCAGCAGTAAAGCGATAAGAGCCAATACAATAAAAATTGACCGCCAGTTGTAGTGATCCAACATAAACACTCCCAATAAAGGTGCCAGTGCGGGCGACAAAGCCACTAAAGGCATAATAGTCGCAAATACCTTGTTCGTCTGATCTGCAGGATACCTTTCGATGACCAACGCTTGCCAACTGACTGCAGCAGCACATACTCCTACCGCCTGTATCAATCGTAAGCTCAGCAGCATGGTAACACTGTTTGTAAAATAAATCGCAAGTGACGCTACTGTAAATATCCCCAAGCCCATTAGAATTGAACGAGGTTTTCCGATCTTGTCAGCCAAAGGTCCCCATAGCAGCTGTGCAATAGCATACCCTGCCAAAAATAAAGTAAGACTAGCACTAATACTGTTCTTACTCGTTTCCAAGTCTATGCGCATTTTATCAAATGCGGGTAGATACATGTCTGTTGCCAAAAACCCTATCACACTCAATCCTGCGAGGTAAACCAAGAACAGAAAATTGTTTTTCTCTTTATTTGCCATGTATATGCTTTTTTAAATTAAGGTGCAAAGGTAACACAAAAGGTCATCAACAGCCTCCCTTTTCCTCCTTTTTGACTTAAAAACAACGAATAAAAAACGTCACCCCGGATCTGAGGTGACGTCATAACTTCTTTTATTTATCTAAAACTAATTGAACGGCAAGACATATCCTGCTGCAATAGTAAAGAATGTATTATGCAGCTTGATAGGTAGATGGTCCGTAGGTGCATCAATAACGTTGTTCACGCCATAGTTAAACACTCCCCTCACCTGCCACACAGGACTTAAGGCATAGACACCCCCTACATGAACACCAATATCCGTCTTGTTCACTAACTTAGACACGTCAAATGTAGCGCTTGATATCTCAATCTTAGTCGTCGTTGGATCTCCCAAACGTACATATGCATTGTGCACGCCTCCTTCAAAAGAGCGGTGCAATGCACGGGCGATTGAAAAACCACCGAAGAGCGACCATTTTTGATTCAGCTCATAGTGAGCAGACACCGGCAACTCGAGGTACAGGTTATTGAACGAAGATGCTACAGAACCTGTAAAGTAACCTATAAAGCCAGGTATGGGCTGATTTTCAAACTCGATCATCGCTTTAAAGTTCTCTGCAAATGCTCTTGTCTTCATCCCTTTATTGACGAGATTCAAGCCCGAAGAAATCATAAGCTTGTCGTTAACTTTATAAAAAGGCACTTCGACACCTATCGAAAATGGATTCACAGGACGATAACTCTCTACCTCACGGATTTCTTGTGGTATAGAGGCCGGTGTCACACCACCGATATGCACCCCAGCATGTATGATCACACGGTCTATCCCTACCTGCGCGTACGTCGATACAGCCCCCATACAACCTATTAATAGCAATACTATATATCTCATCATTTGATCGTAATCTTAATATCATCCACTAATAACACACTTCCTACAGCCCCTTGAAAGATATCACCATTCTTACTCGAGCTCAACACGATAGCTAACTTATACTTCCCTCCAGCAAATCCCTCCAATTGAGGTACTTTATGGTATTTAAAGCGAATATCAAAAGCTTTAAAATCCTTGGATGTGGTCGCTACCCCATCGTACAATATTGCCGTCGCAACAATACTCTTCTCTGTCTGCAGATTTGTCCCATCCAGATAGTCCACTTTAGTTCTAGACTTCAGTTCGTCCGCATCATAAAGCACGGCTACCAACGAACAAGTATCTTTCACATTCGGCATCGGTGCACTATTGTGGTCTATAACCTGTTTACCTGGAGTGTAGTGGTAGAATCCTGAAAACGATTCAGGTGCCGCTTCTATAGGTCGTCCAAAATGCGTAGAGTTTAACGGGTCGCCCATCACATTCCCAGAATCAAATTCGCCGATGAATATATTACCTGCGGCAATTGGCTTCTTCGCTCCCGCTCCAAAAGCACCCGTAGATTTTGTTTCCAATTTTACGGCAGTCTCTCCACTGTGTGCTGTGGTACTAAACTGCATCGGGTAAAGACCAGGTTGTTTCTTAGTAATCGGTGATATACTAAATACGAAGCCAGCATTGCCTGAATCCCAGGTATCCATTCTACGTCCTTGCCGTAAACTAAAGAATTCCGTATACTTATTTTTATCCTGGATAATATAGTCCTCAAAGTTATACTCCAAAGGCATAAAGGTAACACGCTCATCGGTCATGGTTACCGTATATTTCTTACTGAACTCTCCATTTTCCGAAGTCACGGTATAAATCACCGGTTCTGTAAAATTCTGTACAGAACCACTTGCAGGCACACTTGTAGCACCACGGCTAAGGGTGAACGCAAATGCATACGCTTTTACATTCACTTTTTCATCGTTTGCAAATAGCTTGACCTCATTATTAGTGATTACTGGATCGGCGAAAAAGTCACCCTCTTTAGATACTACGGATAGAATATCTGCTTCGATATTGGGCAGCGCTTTCTTGATGCAACCTGTAAACAAGGATGGTGTCAAGAGCAATAGCATACCGACCAATGACCGAAACAGATGTGAAAATGATTTAATGATCATTTGACTGTGCTAATAATTATGTTATAAGATGAACGATTCCTGATTAGATACCAACAAATTGGAAAGGCTTCGCTGCTTTAAAATTAGCATTAGACAATCCATTGAATGTCGAAAATTCTTTCAAATCAAGCATCATTGTCTTAGCGCCCTCAGCCAAATTAAACTTTTTAAGATCTACCCAGAATGTATTAGGTGTAAGCACTGTTTCAAAATAGTATACCTTATTCTTCTGATCTGCTACAGATCTCCAACGTGTAGATGATATATTAGGTTCTGCTTCAGAACTTATCCCGAATGGAACTGAACAGTTACGTATCACCGAAAACACACTTGCTACTGATGTACGCGTATCCTCTGTCTGCGGAATTGCATTGATATAGTACGATGCACGTACAAAACGATCTGCTGCACGATTTGTACCCGGCAACATTGCAGTACCTGGTACTCCTTCCCAATATTTGTTCAAGGCCAACTGATCACCAAACACCGGAGAGTTAGTCATCACCGTATAGGTCGGGCTGTGGTGGATGACCAATTTACCGTTAATATATTCTAGAATGGCATTATCACCAGTCGCATCCGAGATAGACAAATGTAGCGTTGTGAACTTTTGTGTACCTGGGATATAGTCACTCACCACTACAAATGACTCTTTCCCTAGATCAAGTACAGCTTCCTGTACCGTAGCATAATTATCTAATACATACTGTGCCCAGGCCGATATAGTCAATCCTTGTTTAGTTCCTGCAGGATTAAATTTCGCATACTCAGACTCGACCAGCCAAAGCACATTTGCGACAAGACCTTTTTCATTAAGGCCATCTGTAGTTGCGATATCCCATGCTGATGCGATTACAGACCCATACTTTGATTTCCATTTGACCGATTGGGGGCCTACTTGACCGTTACGTTCCAATCCACGAGGAAACACCCATAGATTGGCTGCAATATCATCCTTCCAGTCCATACTACGTGCTGTAATGATATTACCATTTGGTCCCTTGTAAACTACGCGCGTACAAGCCCAGGCCTGAGCACCCAATAAAGCGCAAGCCGTCAATAGTGATGCGAATACTTTCTTCATATGTAAATTATTTTATGACCTACCAGCAAGTAGATCGGTTTTTTTTCAATGGTAACTTCTACTTTTGGAAAAATATCATATAAGTTAAACTTAACAATAGACCCTAACTGCAACCGAGGCCTATAGTTAGCTTTCCAAGGCTAAATTAGTATTTTAATCGCAGAGCCCGTCGTTATTTTTCCACATTTTTAGAAGTATTTTTTATTATTAAGTACATTGTCAACAAATACCATATCGCTTAACTAATGAACCATGCTACGTTATAAAAGACAAAGCCCGAATAAATCCGGGCTTTGTCTTTTATAAGATATTAACCTTTTTGTATATCAACTAAGATTTTCACTTCTGTAGGATCATTCACCAAGGCTTCAAATCCTTTTACCACAATATCATCTAGACCAATTTTACTAGTTACCAGCTTTTCTACAGGCATACGTCCACTATCGATAAGCGCAATGACCTGCGGAAAAATATTACGATAAGCAATAATTCCTTTTATAGTAATCTCTCGAAGTACCTGATCTAGCGCATTTGTACTCACGGGTTTACCAAATAATGCCACTAAGACCGCTGTCCCTCCGTTTCTTACACTCTCGATACCATTTGTATAGGAAGCCTGTACACCTGCACAATCCAGAAAAACATCCACACCAAGCCCCGTAATAGCCTTTACCTTTTGGGGTATACCATCTTCCTTAGCATTGATAATATGTGTAGCACCTATAGCCTTTGCTTTCTCCAAACGTTTGTCTGCTATATCAGTTACGATCACCGTTGTGGCTCCTGCGGCAAGAGCCGCCTGTACGCACAATAGCCCTATTGGACCTGCTCCCGACACCAATACGGTCTCTCCGATTTTAAGTCCACTCTGCAATACAGCATATACCGCAACAGCAGCAGGCTCTACGAGTGCGCCTTTTTCGAAAGACATTGTATCAGGTATTTTATGCACCATATAATCTTCAACAACCACATACGACGCAAACCCACCATTGCTGGAAAGACCTATAAACCCTAATGGTTCGGACAGATTGTACTCGCCATTCGGAATAAAAGGGCTATCAAAATTTTTGAAAAGAGGTTCCACAACAACCCGATCACCGACTTTCAAATGATGCACGCCCTCTCCTACAGCTTCTACTACACCCGAAAACTCATGTCCTAAGGTAGTTACTCCCTGATGTCCATTCAATGGGTACGGTTGGTCTACCGGAATTAACTGTGGTCCATGTACATACTCATGTAAATCGGAACCACAGATTCCTGCAAACTGAACCGCTATTTTAACCTGTCCTGCTTTAGCCTCTGGAATAGTTGCTGATTCGACCCTGATGTCTTTTGCAGCATACCAACGTGCCGCTTTCATTGTGTTAGCCATATCTTTATCTTTTTTATGGTTTGTATATAAAGGTATTGAGAAATAGCACGCCATACTATGACCTGTGCTCTAGAAATAAATGATCCTTATCACCTATTTCTTTCGCCTCTCCTATATTGCTACATCTTTTCATAAAAAATTTTCATGATTCCTTTGGATCGCCAATAACGATGAACCGAACCCGATTATCGCGGGTGAGCTCTTGAATACCTTCAAAAAAGAATAGTATCATGAAAAAAGTTCTTGATAGCCATTAAACCGAACGAAGAGAGCTCATTGATGCTTTGAAATATACTATAGAATCATTAAAACAGACACTTTCAGAAAAAAACTCTTTTATCAACTACTTCACGTATTTTTGCAATTCAAATTTTATAAAAATGCCTTATCAAACAGTATTTATCGAGTTTTTCGAACACGTAAAAGAAAGCATTAATCAAGGAACCTTTGCCAAATTGACCCTCGCCAAAACGATAGGCAATACAGACCTTAAAAATATATACGTACGGCTCCACATATTAGAATCTGGAGGTTATAATTTTGCATTAACCTTTCGCTATAACAGTCATGAGAGCGAATATTTCCACAGTCCTGACGAAGCATTTGATGTATTAAGAACCTATATCAAAAACCCGTTCACAAGCGCATTGCTATTCACTACAGAAATGGATCTTACGTTTAAAGTCAACAAAAAGAACGCCGGAAGCCTTGTCGAGCAAGCCCCTACGTTTAAACACGCCTCACCTCCCATGTTAGAGATGATAAAGAGAGGCATAGTTCAGATTTAAACCACCGGAGCTGAACTCAATTTTATTAGAAGTTATTTTGTGTCGATATCAAAACCATGTTCTTCGGCGAAGCTTTTCCATTTTTGAAATTTCTTTTCATTTCTAAATGCGGGATCTTCGCCGTAATAATAAACCAAGCGCTGGGTCGCATATTCATAATTCGCATAAGCATTCGCCTGTTCGTAGTACTTAATAGCCTTCTTCAAATCCGGTTTAACTCCCATTCCGTGCTCATAAATAATACCATAATAAATACCTGAATAAGACTGATCATAGTCTTTCTTTAGGTAAACTAGCAAGTTGCTGTAATCCCGCTGCTGATAAAAAATCTCAGATATTTTTTCATAATTGTAGTATCGTAGCTTCTCTGCCTTCTGATAAAAGTCCAAGGCCAAATCATAATTCTGTGCAATATGCTCTCCAAAATAGTGCAAATCACCCAAATTACTAAGTGCCACACCATCCCCTAATTGCGCACTTCTTTCATATGCCTGCATGGCCTTTTTAATATCAAAGGAGTGGCCAATTCCATTCTGATACAAGACACCAATATTATTCCAGGCCACGGGGTTATTCTTCTGTGCGGCCTTTTCGTAGTAAACAATCCCTTTGTGTGGGTCGAATAGCGACGCTAGCTCTGGATCAGTAAGCAATAGTCCTATTTCTACCCAACTATCGATGTCATCCTTTTGAGCGGCCAGCTCAAAGAGACGAAGTGCTTCTTCATATAGCTGATCTCCCTTTGCCTCAAAAGCCATTCTTTTAATCGATTCAACATCCATAAACTGCTCGGGGTCAACACCGACCTGATCTTTCCAGCGGTTGTAAAAGCCAACAAAGTATTCTAAATCTTTACCTCGAAAAGAATACCGGTCCAGATAAATCGATCCATATTCTGTTACTGCAACCAAATCAATGCTTTTATCCTCATTCAGCCTAAACATATTCTTCCCTTGATATAAAAATAACAAACCTTCATCCGGTCTATAATTCAAAGGATTTGAAATATAATCATAGGATTCAGAAGACACATTATACTCAAAATCGAACAATTGATATCCATTCGTTCTTTGAATTGACAAAAATCCATTTTCCAGATAATGAATCTGTTTGATTTCTAATTCAGGAGCTATCAGCCAAGCATCGCTATTGGCATCAAAAAAACCTAACCCATCTACTGTCTCTAGAATAAATGCATTGTTCTTTAACCACACATTAGATGCTGCTTTCACCTTAGTAATAAACTCGCTTTCTAATAAAAAGAGGTGCTTCAAACTGTCGTAGATATACCAGTTTTTGCCTTTACGAATAGCTAACGTTTCAAAGTTGTCAGCCAGTATCAGTTGATCCGCTTCCGCTAGGATAAGATTTCCTACTTTGTCTATCAATCGTCCCTTTTGGTCAAACTTATTTGGCTTTATCCAAAAACAGGCACCTGACTTCACAATACTTCCCTCTAAAAAATCTCCTAAGTAAGCTCCCTTCTTTGTGTAATATCTACGCTTGCTTGTTCCTTTCTGCTTGGTAAAAAACAGTTCCGGGAAATAATCGTATGTATATGCACTTTCAGCTTCCGTAGGGATTATAAGTGCATCTTCATCACTATAAATTCCAAATTTACCATCTTTCTCTACCCCCAAAAATCCATAACTCACTCTTTCTATAGCATCATATTCCGGAGCGACTAACCAACTATTGGAATAAATTTTTAAAACACCATGCTTTCCATTTATTTTCACCTCCCCCAAGGGTTCCTGAGCAAAGTCAAACACATCCGAGGCCTCTTGATAAATTGCAGGAATTCTTTCGTTACCATCGCCCTGCAGATAGCCAAACAAATCGCCTTTCTGAACTACCGATATATTATAATTATAGTCTGCTTCAAAAATATCGTCATAGATGGCTGAAGCTAGAATATTCCCTTTTGCATCCTTCAAGCCAAATTTCCCCGCTTCTTCGAAGATTGTAGCGGAAATTTTCTTATAAGCATGTTCCTCGAAATACCCTAGCCCATATTCAATCCAATCCGTCTCTAAAATTTCAAGGAAGGAAGAATAACCATAGGGTAAAAACAATGCATCCAACAGCGCTAGATCTTGTGCTTCCAACGCTTTTCTATAGCATACACTTTTCTGCTGTATATCCTCCAACCATTCCTTTGCCTGTACTTTATGCTTCTCTTCGTTCATATTGAACACATCGGTAGCATTCAACACAAATGAGTCATAGGGTAGCCCCTCCAGAAACTCAAACATTCTGTTTACAGGTTCATAATAAGCTTTTTTGTAGTGCAACTGATAAGTATCCGCCAGCAAATCAAAAAATTGACGCAATTGAACAATACCTTGCTCCTTATTAGAGAAGAACTCTACCCCTTGCACATGAATCCCCTCTGTCAGTAAAGGATAGAGCAACAATGGAATCTCATAGTTCCATTCTCCCAAATGGGTATCAAATGTCTGATTTGTCTTCTGATCGTAATTGTATAAATAAATACGGTGTGCCATTCGCTAAAATTACGGAATTGTAAGCTTTTGAGTATCCCTTGTTACAGTGATTTTCTACCGTATTATTATAAAAAAGATTTTTCCCCCCTTATACAGGTGTCAGTATAACAGGGGAATCTTATCCGAACTATCCACCTCTCCAGTAGTCAATAATTTTATCAATATACCGAGCCCCCTCAACACCTGTAATACCTCTTTTTCTATTCGTTTGGTCGACTCGATATGCAGCACATTGATATTATCATCCAAATACATGGCTATAGCATGGATATGACGTACCTGCGAATGAATCTCTAGCAAACATTGATTTTTATTTGAGAAAAAATTATTACAGACCGAAAACTCCTGAACAAAACACCTCATGATCTATACCTTACTTATTAAACTGATAACATTGATTTGTATGCCGTTCCGACCAGATGAAACGTCTTCGACAATTCATCTATACTTCGTATGATCTTGACATCTTTGCCTTTCGCTTCCAGGAACAGGGCAAGATCATTAAGAAAACACAAATCTGAATCCACCAGAATAAATGTATTAAACAACGACAAATCCGTTTCAGTAATCAATGGTAGTCGACTGGCGCTAGGATCAATCAAAATACGCATAGAATTCCTTTCTGACCATTGGCCGGCCATAGGGCTGAAATTAAGTGACAATAGTGTACTGACCTCAGATAACTTCATATTAATTGGGTTATTTTCTGTTACAAAAATAGCTCTTTAGAAGCCTAAAATCACTCCACAAAGGACTCCAAAAGGGGGAAAAAAGACGCTAAATAAAACGAATATGAAAAATTGAAAAAAGCAAGAAGATCAGAACAATTCTTCCTTTTTATAGGCATAGGGACTCTTTTGTGTCAGCTTTTTAAAAAACTTACTAAATGCTGCTGGTTCTTTAAAATTCAATAGCTCCGCAACAAGACCGATATTAGAAGAGCGACCTTTCAACAGCACTTTTGCTTCTATCAGAATAACGTTATTGATAATATCCTTAGGAGTCCGCCCCATCGTTTTCTTAATAACTTTACTCAGATATTTCCTACTGATATGCAACTGATCCGCGTAAAACTGTACATCATGATGCTTGTTATAATGCGACTGTACTAAAAGATAAAAATCAGTGGTAATCGTCTCCTCCCGAGAGGTTGGAGTCGATGTACTTCTTGTTTGCCTAAAAAACTCCTCAATCTCATACATAATCAATGAAAACAGGTGCCAGATCATCTCATTTCCGTAAAAGATAGCATTACGAAGATCATTTAAATTCGCCAATTCTACCGTGTAATTATTTAAACGATCATAAAACATCTTGTTATCCTTAATCAGATAGGAAGGATGGTTAGAAAAGCTTTTGATGATATCATTGGATCGGTAGTTAAAGCCCGCATCATTTACCATCTGTGTGTTAAATAAAAGATATTTTGCATTAAAGTCTTTCGACACGAAGTGAATTTTAAAATTCTCTCCTGGTACAATGAAAAGCACATCCCCTTGCCCCATCTCATAGCGGTAATCTCCAACACTATAACAGCTCTCCCCTGCTTCAACCAACATGAGACCAAAATATCCCGTTTTATAAAATTGATTCAGCATCACCTCACTTTGAGCACGGGATTCGTCAAGGATGATGAAATTCTTGTTTCTACAGGCAGATATACCTATATCTAGCAAATCAGCGAATTTCAATAAGATGATGGGACTAGACTTCATAGCACAAACATAAGGAAGAATTACCCCACTTTCGAGGTTAATAAAAAAAATCCCCTACCGAGAGGCGAAGTATAAGATCCTCATCTACTCTAAAAACACCTTTACATGAAAAAAAATATTTTAAGGAAATAAAAGCAACAATTAATAAAATAAATAGCTAACTTAAATGCGTACTAACAAACCTAATTATAAACATGAAGAATAAGCTACTAACAACTCTAGCTGTCTTAGCCTGCTCGTATCCGCAGATTACCCGTGCACAGCAAGTGGCACTATCGGGCAAGGTAGTCGACTCTGATGGCACGCCTTTATCGGCAGTGACTCTTAAAGTCAAGAATAGTAACACGATTACAAAGACAAATGAAAAGGGCCTTTTTACATTTAATATTCCAGACCGTAGTATAATCCTTGTATCCGCCGTTGGTTATGTAACACAGGAAGTCAATGTTGCTGACCGAAACGCACTTCTGATTACCTTACAAACAGACAACTCGCATATTGATGAGGTCGTCGTTACCGCGCTCGGAATAAAACGAAATGAGCGTTCATTGGGCTATGCTGCACAAAAAGTCAGTGCAGAAGACCTCACGGTAAACAAGCAGTCTAACGTTGTGAACGCCCTACAAGGTAAAGTCGCTGGCGTAACCATATCCAGCACAGGAGGAGCTCCTGGTCAAGGAGCCAAAATCCAAATCCGCGGAATCAACTCCATTGATCCTGAGCGCGACAACAACCCGCTCTTTGTAATAGATGGCATTCTGATTGACAACTCTACCGCAGCTACGGGTAATCGTGCCGGCGAACGCGGAATCAGTAACCGTGCCGTAGACATCAATCCCGATGACATCGAAACCATGAACATCTTGAAGGGCGGTGCAGCGACAGCCCTATACGGCTTGCGCGGTGCTAACGGAGTGGTTGTAATCACCACCAAGTCGGGCAAAGAAGGTAAACTCAAAATAAACTACGCGGGACTGGCAGGCTTCGATAAAGCCAACAAATTTCCAGAACTACAAAATGTATACACCCAGGGCTGGGCCAATAAATACGACCCGGAATCCTTCTGGCCTGCATTTGGTCCAACCATAGAAGAAGCCAAAGCAATTGATCCCAGTCATCCCGATGTACTGCGAAACCACTTCAAAGATGCCTTTGATACCGGCAATCAATTCAAGAATAGCATTGACTTATCTGGAGGAAATGAGCATATAACAACTTTAGTCTCCCTTTCGCATCAACAAACGCAAGGTATTATGTCTGGCACCAACTTCAAAAACCTAACAGGAAGGATAAACTCCAACTTCAAAGCCAGTGAGAAGCTAAATTTCGGAACAAGCATGAGCGTCAATAATTCGGGAGGAGTACGAGGCCGGGCAGCTCGATACATGGAGCAACTCGTTTATTGGTCACACCGTCATGATGTACGTCAGGAGATATTTAAACCAGATGGTACACCCGGAGGTTATAGCAGTGACAACGTCAACCCTATTGCCCAAGCGAAAACCAACCATTTTAAAGACGATGTGCTACGTTTTATCGGGAGTGTTAATGCCTCCTACAAACCTTTGAGTTGGTTAGACCTCAATTACAGAATAGGTATCGATGCCTACCGCGACAACCGGAGAGCTACAGCGCCAGGCAGACAAGGTCTTTTAGGAGAATATTCGCTCGACAACAACGGCCTTGCTGCATCTCCAGGCACAGGGTTGATCGGTATATATGACACCCGTTTTCGTACGATCAACAGTACGTTTATAGCAACTGCTACCAAAGAATTCTCCAACGGACTAGCTGCAACCCTACGCCTCGGTCATGATTTATATGATAAATCCACAGATACAGAGAACACAGAAGGAGGTAACCTAACCGTCTACAATCTGTACAATATGAGAAATGCTAAAATTATAGACTCTTGGTCCGAGTCCCTGAAATATCGATTGATGGGAACCTTCGCCGAGCTAGCCTTATCCTATAACAATTACCTATTTCTTAACGTGACAGGACGACGGGATGTCACCTCTTCCCTACTCAGCCCAAACAATGCCTTCTTCTATCCTTCGGTCACAGGAAGTTATGTCTTTAGTGAGCATATACCAAGCAAAGATATTCTATCCTACGGTAAGCTCCGCGTATCCTATGCCAAAATCGGTAAAGATGCCATCGCCTACTCGACCAGCAATGGCAATGCGGCATATAAAGAGTTACCCACAGGATACACCGGATTCACACGCTCTAGCCTACTAGGCGACGAGAATCTACGTCCCGAGTTCACACAGACCTATGAGGCTGGTTTTGAATTAAAATTCCTAAACAATAGATTGGGGTTAGATGCTACATTTTATCACTCTATAAGCAAAGATCAGATTATGCTAACTCCTGTCTCTTCGACAACGGGTCATGTCAATGCGGCTATTAATGCTGGCGACCTACGTAATCGGGGAATAGAACTAACAGTTGATGCGACACCGATCAGCAAAGAGAATTACCGTTGGTCCTCAAGCTTCAATTTCTCTATGAACAGAAACAAAGTATTGTCACTTTATGAAGGCCTAGATGAGATACTTGTGGCCGAAGAAAGCGGCTACTTGAGCAGTAATGTTCAAATGAGATTAATCCCTGGGGAATCTTACGGTGTATTATATGGACGTGCATTAAGACGTTACTATAGTCCAGAAGAAATTGCCCAAGGTTTAGATAAGAGCACACAGATCGATCCTAACCGCCCGCTATTGATTGGCGCAAATGGATTTCCGATGTTAGATAATGCGGCCAATAAAAAGAAACTCGGCAATGTACAACCCGATTGGATTGCAGGCTGGAACAACAACTTCAGCTACAAAAACATCAGTCTGAATGTACTTATTGATGCTCGTATCGGGCAGGATCGCTATAATCAGCTGGACAACCACTTAGCCTCATTTGCATATTCTAAATATACTTTAGACCGTAACGACCATCGGGTCTTCGAAGGAAAACTTGCGGACGGTACAGTCAATACCAAGGAAGTATGGCTGGGACAGGGAGTTGACCCACAAACAGGGACAGACTACAAAAATGGCTATTATAGAGACTTATACCGTGGTGTGTCGGAATACTTTGTAGAAGATGCTTCATGGGTCAGACTACGCTCTGTATCGGTCAATTACCGTATTCCGAAACGTTGGTTACCAAGCAATAATACCATCAAGAACGCTTCCATTGGCTTTACGGGCAATAACCTTGCCTTGTGGACCAAATATTCAGGACTGGATCCGGAGAGCTCTTCCACCCATAGTGGTTCAAATATCGACGGATTTGCCGGTATGACCTACCCCGCTGTTCGTAGTTTTATCATGAGTATAAATATCGGTTTTTAAGTATTGAGATTATGAGAAAGAAAATAAGTTCCCCCCTATTATATACGCTGCTTTGTGTAGGACTTTCTGTCAGCAGTTGCGGCGACTACTTTAAGTTAGATGAAAATCCTAATCTAGTCACTAACCCTACTATAAACGGTATACTAACGACTGCAACACATAAAGCAGCCATGAATAGTTACCGAGCGGCCTACATCACCACCAATTATATGCAGTATACCGCTAGTGTCACACCGGGTAGCTCAAGCGACAACTATGAACCGACCAATCCTGCCAGCGCCTGGGATAATCTGTATTATTCATTATCGGATGCCTATGACCTGATGAAACGAGCAGAAGAACAGCAAGCACCTCATCATCTCGGAATCGGTCAGGCATTAATGGCTTATCAACTGGGACTGGTAGCTGACTTTTGGGGCGATGCCCCCTATTCAGAAGCCTTTGGCAAAGTAAAAACACTACAGCCTAAATATGATACGGAAGAAGAGCTCTATAAAGCACAGGTCGATTTACTTGACCAAGCTATAGCCAATTTAAAGAAATCCAACAGCGTATTATTTAGCGAAGGTGCAGACCTTATCCATGCTAATAATCCTACGCAATGGTTAAAAACAGCTTATGCTCTAAAAGCTAGGGTACTGAATAAAGTCAGTAAAAAAACAGTCTATGACGGGAAGGCTATCCTCGCAGCCATTGACAACGCGTATCAGCGTAACGGTGACGATGCAGGAATGGCCGTATTCAAAGGAATGAACCCTTGGGCACAAGTTGCTACAAACAACGACAATCTGGATTTGGACGGTTGGTTATCAGCCAACTTTATTGATCATATGAATGGCACCACCTATGGACAGGAAGATCCTCGTATAACTTACATAACAGAAAAATCTGTCGTAGGCAATATTTACATCGGCACCCGCAATGGTCAGGGTAATACCGGTTCCAACACGATAAAGGACGAGTGTTATATCAGTAAAAAATCCCCCCTTACTTCGCCCAGTTCACCTGTGACAATAGTATCCTATGCAGAGATCAAAATGGTAGAAGCCGAGGCGGCACTACGTACTGGCAACCAAGCTAGAGCGTATAAAGCTTACGAAGAGGGAATAAAAGCCCATTTTGAAAAATTGGGCGTACCACAAGCAGAATTGACGGCTTATTTGAACCGTCCTTACGTAGGTGTGGGTGAAAACAATCTGAAACTATCTGATGTCTTTCGGGAGAAGTATACTATCACCTATTTGAATCCTGAAGGTTGGAATGACTTACGCAGGAATGACTATCAACTGAAGGACTTTCAGATGCCCGTCAATGCTAAGCTTCCTACCTTTATCAGAAGACTCGCATACCCTTCGTCCGAGCGTGCCGAAAATGGCAACAACGTCCCCGCGCAACCATCCTTAGATACCAAACTTTGGTGGGACAAACCATAAACTAAATACCGGAATTGTACAAGCTATACAATTCCGGTATTTTACCATCTATCCCTTCCCTAATGGAAACCTGTCCACCATTCAAAAATGCAACAGGATAAAATTAATTATGTTAAATAATAAAAGCCAAATAGCGAAATGTTACAAGGCATTCCGCATAAAGCGAAGCCAATTGCCATTTGCAATTTTTATGATATCGCTCTCTTTGTACCCCCTATTTGCTAGGATCGGAAATACTTTCTGTATATCAGCAATAGTTTCTAAATCATAGGGACACTGCTCCCTTCCAAATGCACCGTCCAGATCACTACCTACTGCCACATAATCGGTACTCCCTGCAATCTGACAGATATGATCTATATTATTGGCCATGATCTCCATATTACAGCCTGTTCCTTTAGGAGTAGACTGACCTCTCACCCAATTGGGAACCATCATCCAGGCATCCAGAGCGACACCGATTACAGCATTTCTTTCGATTAATGCTTTGATCATATCATCGCTAAACTGTCTATTATGATCCACAAATACCCGACAATTATTATGGCTCGCCCAAATAGGACCTTTATAACGATCCAGTGCATCCCAAAAAGCATCATCATTGAGATGAGTAGCATCCAATATCATCCCTAATCGATCCATCTCCTTTAGCAACTCCACACCATCGGCATTTAACCGACCTTGGGCATCCGTGCCATTGGCATATCGTCCAGGCCCATAATGTGCTGGTCCTATAGCCCGTAGTCCATATTCATACGCGCGCTCCACATAACTTATATCCACCATCGAGTCTGCTCCTTCCAAGCTCAATATATAACCGATAGGCTTATCCGCATTGTCCGTCCCATCAGTCCAGCTAGCAACATGTTGATCCAGCTGTTGCTTATTTTGAATCATGCACAAATGTCCCCCTTGTTCCATAGCCTTATACCAGGCCAACTGCCCCTGTGTCTGTGCCCAAGCCTGCTCGGCCGAATACCATCCTGGCAGGGTACTACCAGGCTTTACATAACGAGCGATCTGTGTGGCTACCACCAGACCTATATTGCCCCGGCGTAACTCATCAAATGTAACTGTAGCCTTACTCCTATCAGGCTTATCGGATAGGCCTTCCTCTCTTGCATTAAGTTCCGCTATAGAAACGCGTAAATCACGGTTCCATTCCATAGCATTCATACCGAGGTCGAGATGCCCGTCTATTAAAAATAGCTGTTGTCTGTCCATTCTTTTAAATACTAAGTTTTCTATTTCTTGCTATTACAGTCCATTCCTTCTTGACTTCGCCCTCACTTATCACAGATACCTGCTGATAGAGATTTACAGTAGGGCAGATATGTGTTGGTACAGCATATAAAACCATACCTAAGGGGTATTTTTGGCTATCGTCCACTATCAACACCATATGTTCTTCACTCTGAAACAAGACCTCAATATGGTCTCCATTTAAAAACGATACCCGAGGCAACGGTGGATCTGACGCCACCGCCTTATAACCTAAGTCTACACAGATCTGTATGGGACTGATAACAGCGATAACTCTGGTCAACAGCACAGCTGCATAATCGAATTTTTGATCCGGCACACGTTGTCTGTATCCCCAATCCCAAAAAACAAATGTTCCGGGACTACAAACCACATCCTCCCTTAGGGAATGGCTTGAAAAAGAGGGACTCCCCCCTATGACCATATCCATTGGAGACGGATAGCGTCGTTGCAAATACGTGACGGCTTCTTTCAATATTCGGTAACTCTCGTCAGCCTCCCGCTTACGTATAGATACATCTGGATTACTAATGTGTCCGTCATAACCGTGTACCCCTTTCAGGGTCAGCAGTGGATGCTGATCTATATGGTCACAGAGCTCTTCTAAAACTGTCAGTGATGCACCTGTACGGCCCATTCCTAAATCGATATCAAAATATACCGAAAACCTCAACTTCTCCTTCCCAGCATAAGCTCCCATCTCATCTAATGCCACAGGATTATCCAAAACACAAGAAAACTCCGTATTGGGATAAGTCCGCACCAACTTCCCCCACCTGCTTAATTTGGGCCCTACAGGCTGATAAGCCATCAGCACATCCTTGGCATTGACCAATGCCAACATTTCTGCCTCAGCTATCGTGGAGCACTTAAACTGTTCTATCCCTTCCTCCATCATCATCCTACATACCTCGATCATCTTATGAGTCTTGACATGGGGCCGTAAACGCTCACAATGTCCATCAACCATACCTTTAATCAGTTGGATATTGCCTTTTATACGTTCAGGATATACCAAAAGCGCCGGAGAGTCGATACTATCCGGATCTGCTACTTCATACCATTGCTGCATGGCCTAATCTTCATGTAGTTCAAAGAGCGCCTCGATTTCAACCGGGATATTATCCGGCAAAGAACCAAATCCAACCGCACTGCGGGTTCCAATTCCGTTTTCATTACCCCACACCTGTGCAAATAATTCGCTACAGCCATTGATAATATAGGGGTGCCTTTCAAAATCTTCCGTACAGTTGACCATACCTAAGACCTTAATTACCCTTTTTATCCTATTCAGTGAACCTAGGTTAGTTTTTATAGTAGACAGCATAGTCAGCCCTACCTGCCTGGCAGCGTCCTTTCCTGCTTCCATATCGATATCCCGACCGATACGCCCTATAATTAAACTGGCATCATCCTGAACAGGTCCATGTCCAGAGAGGTATAGGTATTTTCCATCAATTACATAGGGCTTATACACACCTTTAGGTGCCGGTGCTGGAGGCAGCGATAAACCTAATTTTTCAAACTGTACATCTGCGTTCTGTGTCATTTTTCGTGTTGTTTGTTTTAATATGATTTAGTTATGCAATAATAAAAGACAATAAGAGGACAGCAGCTAGCCCTACAATAGAAACTATTGCTTCCATAACAGACCAGGAGCGTAACGTATCTTTCACCGTTAATCCGAAATATTCTTTAAACATCCAGAATCCGGCATCATTGACGTGCGAGAACATCAGACTGCCCGCTCCGATAGCCAATACCATAAGATTTGGATCCACCTGTGTAGCCTGTGTCAACGGCAGTAGTACCGTTGCCGCCGTCAATGCGGCGACCGTTGCAGAACCTACACAGCCGCGAATAATAGCGGTTATGATCCAGGCAAGGATCAAAGGATGTATAGCGAGAGACTTTAGGCTCTCAGCCAGTAGAAGGCTCACTCCGCTCTCCTCCATCACTTGTTTAAACACACCAGATCCCGCTATAATCAACAATATCATAGCGATATCTTTGACTGCATCCCCGTACACCGACATCACCTGCGTAATGGAGCGTCCCTGTTTAATGCCTAGCGTAAATGTTGCCACAAAAATAACCGCTAGCATCACGATTGCTGGTGCTCCAAGAAATACAATAAGCTCCTGCAAAAAAATATTGGAGGCTGGGATACAATAAGGCAGAATAGTAAAAAGTATCAAGAGAAAGACAGGTAGCAATGCCGTCAAAAAACTGAGGCCTACTCCAGGTTTGCGAAATAGCGTTGTAGTGGTTGGCTGTTCATTGGGCTGAAAGATATTTTCACCGCTACTACTAATATTTTTAAGTGTCTTTCCAAATATAGGCCCCCCAATTATAATAGCCGGAACGGATACGATCAGACCATAAATCAATGTCAATCCCATATTAGCGTCAAACAATACCACTAAAGCGACAGGCGAAGGATGTGGAGGAATAAATCCGTGAGTCACCGATAGCGCCGCCAACATGGGTAATCCAATATAGACCGCAGGGAGTTTATATTGATAGACAATAGAAAAAATTAGTGGTACCAATAACACGAATCCTACCCCATAAAACAAAGGTATACCCACTATAAACCCTGTAACCGCCATTCCCCAAGGGAGATACTTTTCGCCAAATAGCCGTACCATCACGGTTGCGATATTCGCGGCGGCCCCGCTCTCTGCAATAATTTTGCCCAACATTGCTCCTAATACAATAATGAGAGTCAACCCACCCATAATAGCAGATATCCCTTTTTCAACAGTAATAGGTATCTTCGATAATGGTATCCCCAATGCCATAGCAGTCAGTATCGATACAATCAAAAAGGAAAGAAAGGCATTAATCTTTAAATAACTTATGCTGACGATCAACAATAAGAGGCTCAAAAGTACAATTAGGAATACCATCTCGTTTATAAATCAGTTGTTGTGGTTTAGGAGGCATCGGTTAGATACCTGTGGTTAATTATTTTCTCTAATATAATAATTATCAACAAAATAAATCAGAAAATAATTAAATATCATCTAAATACAGCCGCTCATCTTTTGAAATGGTCTTGAATGCCTCCCTTCCCCTCTAACATTAAACTGATTTAAAAATCAAACAGGAGGTATAGGATAAATTTTATTATGTTAAATAAGAAAGAAATAATAAAGGGAACAACTTTGCTCCCTTTATTATTAAGACTATAGTAATTCGCTTAATTTTCTTTCCAGCTCACCTCCGTGAAGGTTCTTCGCTATAATTTTACCATTAGGATCTATGAGAAAATTCTGCGGGATAGCTTTAATACCGTACATAGCGGTAACTTCGGAATTCCACCCTTTCAACTCACTGACGTGATGCCAAGGCAGTCCATCCTTCTCTATAGCATTCAACCAATCTTGTTTTTTACCTTCTTTGTCTAGAGAAACGCCCAAAATAGTGAAGTTCTTGTCTTTAAAAGCATAGTAAGCTTTTACCAGATTCGGATTGTCTGCGCGGCATGGTCCACACCAGGATGCCCAAAAGTCGACCAACACATATTGTCCTTTGAAATCGGCTAAACTGATTATGCGTCCTTCTGTATCGGGCTGGCTGAACAAAGGCGCTTGCTTTCCTACCCCTACTAGCTTGGTCACTGCAATATCTGAGGCCAGCTGCTTTCCTTCCTGCTGTGCCTGTAACTGTGGAGACAACGATAACAGCAATGGCTCGATATAATCCGTATCAATATCATATCCCGCTAATTCTTTTAATGCCAAAAGACTGAAAAAAGAACTTGGGTGAGTTTTTATATATTGTTCCTTTGCTTTATTACGTTCCTGCTCTAGTTTTTCTATACGATCAGCAACCTCCTTCATTCCAGCGGCATCGCCCCCTTGTTGTTGATAGAACTTTGAACGCTCGGCCATAAGTTCGTCCATTTGTTTATCCAGTATTTGCATATGCTGCGCATAACCTGCATAATCCCGTTGTATAGCCGTTCCTACAATTTTAGCATCCGCGATTTTCTCCTTAAAATCTACTTTAGTTGCCCCTTTGTCGACATATAGATTGACTTTGTCCCAAGCACCGACACGGCCCTTGCTGAAAAAAGAGGCACCCGATGGCGAATAGTATAAATTAACCAATGTCGCTTCGTTGGCTTTACCTTTATAGGTCTGTACCTTTCCATTAAACACCAAGGAATCCAACACCAACTGCCGATCTACAAAATAACGAACAAAGACTTTTGCTGTCTTTGGCGCATCTTTTCCCGGTTTAATCTGAATACTAAAATCATGCTCCTGCGCAGACGCACTATTAAATGCTAATGCACTAACAAGTAAACTCCAAAATATCTTCTTCATCGTATCTATTGATTTATAGTCACTAAATAGCTTGTGCTCTAGCTAATAATGCATCGGCTATCTTTACAATTTTAGAGGTCTCTAGCTCTGCCAAAGCACGTGCGGCTTCAGCAGCTTTCACCGCTTCTTTTTTCTTTTTTAAGGTGATACAGATCTCTGCAAAAGTACCTTGATTGGAATAGGAGTTTTCATTTAGGGTTACGGCTTGCTTTGCCAGTACATAAGATTGCTTCAATACTTTTGCAGAAGGCTCTTTGCCAGCTCCATACTTGCCCGAATAGCGTCGAGCGATAAAGCTTAACCGCTCGTCCTCCTGTTTAAACAAACCTTTGCGCAACTGATTTGTGTAATCGATAAATTCCTTATCCGTGCCATGAGCTCCTATCCATTCGACCTTAAACATTGCCGCATCGACCTGACTCGCCTCGTCCGTTTTACTCGAAAAATAAGCTAACCCTTCTTTAAATTGTGCCTCATCCTTAGTGCGGATATAATCATACATAGCATATTTCATCAGATGAGCTTCTTTTTTCTCAAATGCCTCTGCAGAAAGTATTCCTTTGAAATATGGGCGATTATCCATAAAGAATTTACCATACTTATCTTTTGGACTCTGTCCAAATAGCTCAATAATATTCCAGCCTGCTTCAGATTTTAAGAATGAAGGATCAGCAATTTCATCCAAAGCGCTTTTCGCTTCTGCTGTCGAAGCGGGATCTACCTTGGTCATTGTTGTGATATAAGCAGCTAAGAAACTAGGGCTACGCTCACCTGTCTCATAACGGGCGCGGATAGTCGGAATCTGAAAATCAGTATCTAATGCACGCTTGCCCTCGGCGATAAATTCCTGTATTTCCATCCGGGACTGCGAGCGATACATTAACTCACCTTCAGTATCCAAAAACAAATAAGTCGGAAAACTACGGATATTGTACTGCTTGGCCACATCGATCCCTTCTCCTACCTCACAGTCAAACTTGATATTGATAAAGTTATCATTATAAAACTTTGCTGCAGCGGCCTGATTGAATACATTGCCTTCCATCCATTTGCAGGGTGCGCACCAAGAGGTATAACCATCAATAAATATCAACTTGCCACTTGCCTTCGCTTGTGCTTTGGCTTCAGAAAGGCTTATTTTCTGAAAATTGATAGCTTCTTGGGCCTGTACAACAGTACAAGCCACAAAGAAAACTAAACTAAATATAATACGGTTCATAGGTATTAATTTGCTTTTAAAATATTAAAAGGCGTATTACCTTGGTTCGATCTGCTCGGTAATACGCCTTTGGATTTATCTTTCGTATTGAGGGATTCCGGGATTCATCGACAATACCTTTGGTGGTACAGGTAGAATCATGCGTCTATCATTAGACTTTATCTCCATCATCTTACCATCTAGGGGATGTTGAATGGTTTTAATCAAATCACCTGTTACAGCCAAACGCTTTAAATCAAAGAATCGAGTGGATGCCATGAATGGGAACTCGCGACGACGCTCATCCAATGTTATTTTTAATGCTTCGACAGCATCTTTACTTCCTAAAGGTTGATAGTTCTCGATACGGCTAGCACGTAATGTATTTAAATAATTAATAGCCTCGCTCGCATTCCCTAAACGGGCTTCACATTCTGCAGCTATCAAAAACATTTCTGCTGTACCAAACCCCATATTGAATGCTACATAAGGAGCAAATAATACCTTTCCTGGAAATTTTAGTTCATTAGGTCCAAATGATGCACGATCTTTACAAAAGAACAAATCAAAACGTTTGTCGATGGCACCTACTGGCAAATCTGTACTGTAGGTGCTTACAAAATCTGGTGATGCATAAAATTCGGCATTAAATTCACCATCACTGCTTGTTCCTTTTTTCGCCCATATGACCTCAGGGTTATTTTGAAAGTCCAACATAGGAACTAAGGGATCTGTTTTCAAGCATACTCTACCCCAAGTCGTTTTATCTTTTGTCGTGTATAAGGAATAGTCCATCAAATTGCTGTTAAGAGCTAAAGCATTTTTAGCTTCTGATAAAGCATCTTTGTAATTACCCTGATACAGATTCACCCGCGCTAGAAAAGCATGGCTTACGGAAAGTATCGCTTGATATCTATTTGATGTAGTTTGACTCAGATGTGGAAGGGCTTCCGATATATCCTTTTTTATCTGCTTATATACTGCATCGACAGATACACGCTCATAAGAAGCATTGACATCCTCTGCAAGTACCATTGGAACTCCAAGATCTGAGCTAGCAGTATTCGGGTTATAATAAGCACTATAAACATTGACCAAGTTAAGGTATTCAAACGCTCTTCCCACTTTAGCCTCAGCACATAATCTCATTTTTTCACGTTCAGATCCCTCCGTAGAAGAAAGCACATTATTAACTACCACATTATAAGTAAATATACGACCATAAGCAGACTCCCAAAACGAATCCATCTGTCCGTCTTCCAACGTAGCTCCAGGTGCGAAACTGTATAATTGTTTCTTTAGAAAAGAAAAGCTATCAAAACGAGCTGCTGTTACTGGATCATTTATTGTTCCGGCGTTTATATCATCTGTTAAATAAGTAGGATACCCTGGTGTCGAAGATATTAAGGACGTGCTATTCATCAACAATTGGTAATCTCCCGTCTTTTCAGGGATTGTAAAACCTTTAGGCTTGATATCTAAATAGCTGTTACAGCTATTTAGACTCAACATTCCCACTATTAATGCAAAATATATCGTTTTCATTTTTTAATCAATTATAAACCTACAGAAATACCTAAATTGTAAATAGTCGGTGTTAATACCCCGCGCGTAGGTATAGTTATTAGTTTGTTTTGCGCATCATTAAACATGCTATAACCAGACCATACTTCAGGGTCTAGATTATCCTTATTAGCCGCCCACCTCCATACGTTCTGAATTTGTCCTGTGATACGAACATGGTTAAGCTTCGTTCTAGCAATCCATTCTTGCGGTAAAGTGTAGGACAAGGAAACATCTCGTAATTTGATATAATCCGCTTTCTGAATAAAGAGTTGTGCCGAATTATATATGTCGGACATATTTCCAGAAGCAGCACTCACAAATTTCGGAGCCATTTCTGGGTTTTTAAGCTCGTCTCCCGGTTGCTTCCAATAATTCAACCAACTGCGTTCGAAGTTGCTATTGTAGTTTAGCTCAGCATACTTACTCAAAAACTCTGGGTGTACGCCACGCATCACGTGCCCACCGTTGAATATGAACATGAAGTTTAAACTAAAGTTTTTGTAACGCACGTTATTGCTTAGAGAAGCATTATAAGGAGCGATGGTTGTACCTGAATAAATCAAATCTTCCGCGGTCAACTGTTGTGTACTTCCGACTAAAGTGCCATCCGCTTTTCTAGCCATTGGTAGACCTTCCTCATTCAATCCAGCGTAATCAATACTATATATACTTCCCATAGCTACACCAACACGGTTTTGTGTCGTACTATAGTAAGAATATGGTGTATTCTGAGAGACGTAGAGTTTGGTTATTTTGTTATTATTGTAGGCGAAATTAAGAGCTCCTGTCCAGCTGAAATCAGTTCTTTTCAGGATCTGTCCTGTCAATCCGACTTCGATCCCGTTATTACGCATATTACCGTAATTCATCAAAACATTACTCCATCCTAACGTTGGATCTAAAGCACTATTTCCCAATAGATCTTCAGTCTTCTTACTATATAAATCAATTGTAGCACCGAGCCTGTTATTCCACATAGAGAAATCCAGTCCGAAATTAAACACATTGGTACGTTCCCATCTCAATAACGGATTTGGAGGAGTGGTAATGGACGACTGTAACTCACCAGTGTAAGGGTTTAATCTATCATCAACTTTGGAAATCAAATATGGACCTGTTTCCTTCGGAACATTACCATTCACACCATAAGTCATACGTGCAGACCATTTATCCAAAAAGTCCAAATTCAACTCAGGAAGACGATACAAGGCTCCTACCGACCACAATGGTTTGTACTGGTTTTTGATATCCGTACCGAATAGATTAGATTGATCCATACGAATACTACCACTTAATGTTAATTTACGATTGTACGTATAGGAAGCATTCGCATAAAAAGACACAAAACGGTCTACAAGTTCCTGGAACCCTTTCTCCTTTTTCGTCATTGTATAACTGTTGAACAACGCCTCAGTATTACGTAACATAATGCCATAGTTTTCTTCGTTGATTCCTTTATATACTAGAGAACTCTCATCATATCCGTATTTATAAATATCTGTAAAGCGATCTTTGATCTCTCTGCGCTCTGCACCTGCTATTGCAATAATTTCATGAATATCAGAGAATGTATTTTGATAGTTCAATTGACCACGTAATGTATAACTGTTAATATCGTTACGTCGCTCTGAAAACTGTCCTCCTTTAGGAATATTATATTTCGCAATCCCCTCAACCATCTGTGTCGCATCATTCACCATACTTGCCACTTCCCAGAATTGTTCCCTACTCAATGTGCCATTATAGCCCTCAGTACGTTCTGACTGATAAGATAAATCGAAATCTAAGCCCTTAATGATTTTAAAATTAGCGCCGAAGTTCAGATTAATATACTTGTTGTAAAACTTCTCATGCTTATACTCATTTTGTTCAATAGGTCTGTAAGTCTCATCTTGCAGTCCTAGACTATTCAATCTATCAATCTCATATTGAGATTTGTTATTAAACCATTGTGCTGGACTACCATCCTCATTACGCAACAAGAAATAAGAAGCCTTTCCTCCGATGTAATTATTATAATAATCAAAGCCAATGTTTCCCTCACGCTGTTGGTTTTTACCTAAGATATTAGCTCTCAAAGTAACCCAATCCGTCAACTTAAAGTTATTCTTGATATTAAAACCTATTCCCTTATTAGTCGCACGGCCTTTATTGTAATCACCTGGTTGCGTATAGTTCAATGAATAGTGATAACTATATCGATCAACTCCACCAGAAAGAGCTAAATTATGTTGCTGATCAAATCTTACCGTGTTTAGAAACTCATCCATAGAAGAATAGCGATCTCTATTACGATACACATCCAGTTCACGTTCCATCTCTTCTTCAGAGATAACGCCCCCCTTATGTCTATAAAGAATACCGTAAACGTCGTTCATAGACTTTCTAGGGTCAATTGCGCTATAGTCTCCTGATCTATAGTTGAACATCTCTTTTTGAAAATCCACCAACTCCGCAGAGCTCATCTTATTCAAATACTTACGGCTGGGCAGCCCTCGGAATGACAGGGTATTGGAGTAGTCGATTCTTGCAGGACCTTCTTTTCCCATTCTAGTCACCACGACAATAACTCCATTGGATGATCGCACTCCGTATATCGATGCCGCTGAGGCATCTTTTAATACGGTGATGGTCTCTATATCATTGGGATTCAAGGCTGTCAAATCTCCTTCGTAAGGCATACCATCGACTACCACTAAAGGTGCTCCCTGTGCATTTATTGTAGAACGCCCACGCACTTCTATTCCCAAGCTGTTTTTCGTATTCTGTGGGCTAGCACTGTTCTGTACCATACTCATTCCTGGTACCAATCCTTCTACCCTATCTAACAGCCCTGTCTGCAATCTACCCTCCATATCTTTAGCTGTAACCTGAGAGAATGAACCTGCAGCGCGTTCTTTACTGATTTTTTGGTATCCTGTATTAATCACGACATCTACCGTTTCGACCTCCGCACTCAAATCCTGAAGTACAATAGTTCCCATATTGGTAGAGGCCGTCACTTCCATGGATTTGTAGCCTAGACAAGAACATTCCAGTTTTTGCCCTGCATCAACGGTCTGCGTAAACTTAAAATACCCCTGCTCATCGGTCACCGTACCTAGGTCGGTTCCTTTCACACGGATACTGACACCACGAACCGGCTTGCCCTGTGCATCTACAATGCGTCCAGACACCTGTTTTTGCTGTACCTCTTCAAAGACCTTAACACGGTTTGCAGTATTGTTTGAAGCACCCCTCCCTTTTTCCTTGATTACGATAGTTTTATTATCAATCTCGTAACTCAGATCAAGGCTATTCAAAATAGAAACCAAAGCCTGATCTAAGGGCTTCTGCACGATATCGACCGAAATTTTGGTATTCGGATCTACATCACGGGCAGACCATACATAATGATACCCCGTCTGCTTGTTGATCGCCATAAAGATCTGGCGTACTGATGTTGACTTTGCTTTTAATGTAACCTGCTGTGCTATACCGCTAGCAGAAAGTTGCATCATGCAGAAAGTCATAAAAATCGAAGTCAATGACACTCGCATAACTCTTCTCCTCCACGTCCTGCTACCTCGTAGTAGATGGTAACAGACAAATTGTTTTAATCCAGCAAAATAACCGGTCGAGACACGGTTATCCTGTCCATAATTTTCATACATTTGATTAGGTTTTAAAAATTTGTTGTACTACAGTTTTAGGCCTTCGGGTAGAGGCGCCGCAATCGCTTCTACCCTTCCTTTTTTATTATTATTTTTCGCTTACATATATTGTTCTGTCTTCGTAACGGAATTTAATCTTTCCGGTTTTTTGCAATAACTCCAGCAGTTCCTTCAATTGGCTGAATCGGGGTACCATAACCTCGAACTTCTCGCTCTTTAAGTGTGCTTTTTCAATGATAAAATCGACATCGTACCAGCGTCCCACCTGCTGTAAGATTTCATCCAGACGTTCTGAATTAAAAACAAAGTTTCCTTCCTTCCAAGCTAGAACGGCAGATGGATCCACTACCGATTTCTTAATAGAAGTCCCCTCTACAATCCCCTGTTCGCCCGGAACCAGCACCAGCTTTTCCTCACCTGCACTGATCCGTACAGAACCTTCAAACAGTGTTGTATAATTCTTCTTCTCCCCTTTATAGGATTTCACATTAAAATGTGTCCCCAGCACCGCAATCTCTTGCTTACCCGCCTTTACGCGAAATGGTTTAGCTTCACCTTCTTTTCCTTTCGTCTTCTTTAACTGAGAGGCCACCTCAAAGTAAGCTTCACCCTCCATATCAATATGCCGCTCATCTTCATCTTCTTGATAGGCTAGCTTCGTATCGGCATTGAGCCATACCTTACTCCCGTCAGGCAGCGTCATTCGATACTGTCCTCCACGTGGTGTACTCATTTCAAACGAAGAAAAATCGGTTTTCTTAACACCTTCCACTTCTCCTCCATCTTCATACATAAGCCCATTATCCATCAAAAGCCCTTCTTCACCAGCACTCAAAGGGACAACCGTACCATCGGACAATTTTAGAGTCGCCTGATTTGCACCCGGTTGTATGGCCGCTATCGGCTGCTCCTGTACCGTCTTCCCCTTACGTAGACCAAGGAAAACAAGGCCTAATACCACCACAAGCGAAGCCGCCATGTACAGGAAAGGTTTCCAGCGGTAGATACTGTTAGAGATATCAACAGACGATGGCATATTTATCAATGACTTATGCTTTTGCCAAGCTTGCGCCGTATCAAATGTCCTCAGTAAGCTCAAATCTTTAGATAAATCCTCCTTCCGCAACACGGCATCTAAAAGCTCTTGATTTCGTTCGTCCTTCGCCAACCACTCTCTTATAAATGCATTTTCTTGCGGAGTCCATTCCCTAAAATGAACAGCAGATAAAATCTTCGCAATATGTTGAGGATATCTAGCCATAATCAATTGTATAACAGAAAAGGGGATGAGAATCTCTAAAGATTTTTAAAGAAAAACACAAAAAACTGTAAATCAGACGCTTTATTTTACAGAACAGCAAACAACATCCGCAAAAACCAGCATAAACACAAACAGCTGATCCTTATTTAAAACATTCCGAAGCAGTTGTATACCACGCATTTTTTGATTGTAAACCGTACTACTACTAATGCCCAATTCATCGGCTACTTCTTGCGGTGTATACCCTTCAACAAACAGAAGACGTATCACATTTCTACACTGCTCAGGAAGCTTTTCTATCGCCAGATGCACCTCCTGTATCGTCTCCGTATAAATCATCTGTTGTGTCACGGGGACATCGAACCAATCGAGGCTATACTGATAACCCTCTGCTTTGACCCGATGTCTCTTCTCCTTATCCAGGAGGTTAAGCGCCGCATTTTTACAGCTTACATAGAGAAAAGAGCGAATACTATGAAGTTCGGAAAAGTCGCCATTCCTGTTCCATAGCTTTAAGAAGCTATCGTGAACAATCTCTTCAGCAACGAAGTTATCTAATCCCATTTTGGCGAGAAATAGGCAAAGAGGCTGGTACAAAAGATAAAAAATGTCCTGGTAGGCTTCAGGCTTACCCGCCCGAAAATCACTCACCATTTGGTCCATTTTATTTACTTCTATCACTAGTTGCACATCAAAATCTCGTCAAATCTAGTAATTATAACGTAAAAGTAAGTGCATTCGTGACAGTCGTTACCGAAGTTTTCCCGCTGTACCTTTTAGATTGCCTACAAAGAGCACATTCAGGCAAAATGAGTCAGCATTGCCCCTATTTTTTTCTGAAAGTGTATGTATTCAATGGACATCAAGAACTTTCATGTCTGTTGGTGAACCGAAGGAATCATGAAAGTTTTTTCTTATCGATCAGTAACAAAGTTGAAGGGGCATCTTTTAGCCAAGCCACTTCTTTAGCAACTAAATCTTCCCATACCGTCAGGTTAATAAGCATTAAATCCTGCTTTCGCCATATTTCGTCAGTCAGCTCCTGTTCACCATAGATGACCAGGTGGTTTGGTACCTGTTGTTCTAACTGCCGCAATTTCTCCCGGAATACTTCATTATCTTTCAGGGCATTCTTAAAATCGACAACAATAACCTGAGAGCTACTGTTATGTATTAGCTTTTGGATATACGTCAGTAAAAACATATCCTGTGCCTGAAAGACAGGAACAATAATCCGATCCACAGCAGTAAAGTTTTTATCGATCAGAATACCGACAGCAGCAGTCACCCGTGCATTGATTTGATCATTGCGACTGAAAGCCAGAAAAGGTGATTCAGCCTGCTTTACGGTATGGAGAAGCCGTTCTGGATTAATGATACGTGACGTAAAATCCAAAAACCGTCCTAAAATACTCCCTTCATATATCGATTCACTCACCCCCAACAATAAAAGGTCTGTTTCAGCTTCCCGCGTCGTCTGAATAATCTCCGTATCGATATCGCCGGATATCTTGAAGACCGATGACATCGACTGCTCCAACTTCTTCGCCACTTCTTTAATATCCCTAAAACTATCCTCCTCCTGTTCCTCAACTTCATAGTGATGCAATTCGTTAGAAGGTGCGATATGCAGAGCCGTTATCACGGAGTTATCTTTGGAATGTGCTGTAAGCGCGTTCGCCAGCTTGAACAAGGATATTCCCGTACTGCTTTTCGCAAAAGAAAGGAGAATCTTAAACTTTGTTTTATCCTGTATCTTGGCTCCCATCCCACTTTTCTTGGGCTTAAACAATCTATTGATAAGATCTAGCGAAGGTCCTGTCATAAAGGTTGTCACCAAAGCCATCAATACCATCATAGAGAATAGTTCGGCACTCAACACCCCCAGATCATAACCGATATTAAGAACAATCAATTCCATCAGCCCCCGTGTATTCATCAATGCTCCAATACTCAGACTGTCCTTCCAGCTCTGTCCGACAAAACGGGCAGCCAATGCACTACCTACAAACTTCCCTATTACAGCAACTAGTATGATTACCCCCGCAATCAACCAGTGCTCCAAGTCATTCAGCAATCCAATCTGCGTACGCAGTCCTGTAAAGACAAAAAACAAGGGCAATAAAAGTAATACAGCTACATCTTCAATTTTCTCAATAAACATCGATCTAAAGCGTGTGCTCTCAGGCATGATGGCTCCGGCCATAAAGGCTCCGAACAAGGCATGTATCCCAATGACCTCGGTCGCAAAAGCAGAGAGAAGTAAAACAATAAAGAAAATTGCAACTTCACGCTTACCTAAACTATCTTTGGAGGAGTTAAGCTCCCCCACACGGAGTAAGAAGGGACGTACGATCTTAATCATGACCAATACATAAGCGATGGCCAACAGTACGGTATAAATTGCACTTGTCGCTGCTCCCGCTTTCACGATAGCAATCACTACTGCCAATATACACCAGGCTGTGATATCATCTGCAGCAGCACAGGTTATCACCAATGCGCCCAATTTCGATTTTTGAAGTCCCCGTTCTTGTATAATCCGTGCCAGAACCGGAAATGCAGTAATGCTTAACGATATGCCTATGAAGAGACTATAAGATAGGAACTCCACATTAGCTGGAGCATAATACTGATAAAGAAAATAAGCTAACCCCACTCCCATTGTAAAAGGAATTACGATACTCGCATGCGATATCACGACCGCATCATGTGCCTTATTCTTAAGTACGCCTAAATCCAACTCCATACCGATGATGAACATAAATAGGATCAGTCCGATCTGGCTCAAAAACTGCAAATTGCTCAGAGAATCTACCGGAAACAGCACCGCTGAAATCTCTGGAAAATGTAAACCGAGCAACGAGGGGCCCAAAATGATCCCGGCCAACATCTCTCCGATTACAACAGGTTGTTTTATTTTGATACACACCCATCCCATAATACGGGCCGCAATGATAATCGTAACGATCTGAGCCAACAAAATTGCTAACGGATGCCTTAGGCTATGATGGATAGAATCTAAAAAATCCTGCCAGGCGTTTACACTTGTTACTTTATTGGCAGTAGCCGCTGTATCCTGCAATTGTGTACCGAGCGTAATGACGCCATACATTATTGCGAGCAGACCGCCGACCAAAATCACATAAAATACCGTATTTTTATAGTTCTTCATCTTACCTTACTGATTGTGCTAATAAATTGATACACAAAAATACCATTAAGTTTTAGGGCTTAGGATATCCCGCAAAATCTAGGTGAAAAAATGTAATGAAGTGGCAAAAAAATGTAACTAACCCAATGCAAGAAGCTCCATGAAGGCCTTGCGATAGGTTTCACTCAATCCTAATACAATCGGTTTGTCCGATTGATCTTTCATCGTGGTCACAATCTCTTCCGAATTAAAGAACTTGACAATACGTAAAGAGATAATCTCCCGTTTATTAATACGGACAAAACCAGAAGAAGGTAAAACAGCTAGCAAGCCACCAAAACTAATATTCTTGACAATGACATCGGTTTCATCTTCAAAAAAGAGAATCTTATCCCGGCTATCTACATCTGAATTGCGAATAAATAGAATCTTGTCAAAATGGATTAACGCCTTTCCCTTATCCGTATTGAACTGAGCATAGGTGGAGTCAGGCGTCTTTTTCGAAAACTGAGATTTCACTTTTTCTACGGCCTGTTTAAGGCGCTGTAATGAAATAGGTTTAGTAATATAATCTACAGCATTAATATCGAATGCCTCGCTGGCATATTGTTTATAAGCTGTCGCAAAAATAACCGGATAGTCCCTAAGAATCTCTGCTATATCAAAACCTGTAAGCTGGGGCATTTCGACGTCA
The DNA here is from genome assembly GCF_017908035.1 of Sphingobacterium tabacisoli. Taxonomy (GTDB): domain Bacteria; phylum Bacteroidota; class Bacteroidia; order Sphingobacteriales; family Sphingobacteriaceae; genus Sphingobacterium; species Sphingobacterium tabacisoli. The sequence goes on from NZ_JAEQMU010000001.1 coordinate 1,345,950, forward strand.
AGTATACAAAAGTCGAAGTCTAGCTCACGATACTCTTTGATCAGTGCCAGCGGGTCATTGAAAACCTTTACAATCTCAACACCTTCCACCTGCCCCATCAGTATTTTCAAAAACTTTAAACTGGGTATTTCATCATCCAGGATAATACACCTTAACTTTCTATGACTCATATAGCTTAATTTGTAAGTAGGCACTATAGACGTCATTTTCGACAAACCTTTTCAGTTCATGCCGCCCTGTGTAGTAGCGCATCAATCGTTCTTCGAGTGTTTTACTGCCTATCCCCCCTTTTCTTTTTGCCAACGGAGACTTTTTAGAAATGGTATTGTTGACCGTAATTTCCAGCACACCTTCCTGAAAACTGATAGCAATCGCTATAAAAGAATTCTCGCTTTGAATATCGGCATGCTTAAAAGCATTTTCAATCAGATCAATACTAATCAGCGGAACCATCACGGCCGAAAAAAACAAAGGTTCATTTTCTTCATCCACATCGACTTTCACCTGTATATCAAACAATGGACTGAGTTTTACCTTATTGATTTCAATCAGATTTAAAGCGAACTCAATCTCCTCTTTGGGCGACACCAGCTTATTCGGGCTCTCGTACAAGACATAATCCAATACCTGCGCCAGCTTATCCATTGTAAAGTACGTTTGGTACGCATGCGACAATATCGCATTCAGAGAATTTTTTAAGAGATGGGGATTTAATTCTGTACGGTGTACATCATCAAGACGGTCGTGCATCCGCTTATAGACATCTTCCTGTCTCCTTCCTTCCAATCGTATCCTACGGTTTTCTCTACGCAGAAAAACACAGTACACCGCTAGCCCCCCTAAGAGAATCCCCAGAACTCCAAAAATGATATAAACGGTATTATCAGACATAGATTGAGCAAACTGTAAAAGCCTTTTTATCCTTCAAACTTATGCAAAAAGAGGCGTATTCGCGAATTGCAAAAGTAAAAATGAAGCTTCCGCCAGCTACATTTTACAAAACGAAGCCCCATTTGGAACTTATTACATTTTTCCGCAGACATATTACATAATATCGTTATAAGCAATAAACCTTCGCCCATTTTTTCTTAACTTAAGCATACTTCAATCAACAGTTCGATGATATACATCGGCTTTATCGGACACTTTTAGTGTCCCACACTAAAACTTTAGTAATCATGGAAAAACTCATTTTCGAAACCAACATCAACACTCCTCAATCTGCACAAAAGGTACAGGATGCACTACAACGGATTGCCAAAATCCGTCATTGGAAAATAGATTTTGACTCTATCTATAACCTATTGATCATAGAAGGGATACGACTAGATCACATAGAAATCGTTTCCAGCTTGGCCACACATGGCATTGAAGCCTCCCGCCTATACGAAGAGTAGTCATCTCGTCCCCTAAGCTATAAATCGTACAGGCAATGTTATAAAATATACCCGTAACTTAGGTCTGCTTGTTTTATTTTTGTATAAAAGCATACATAGAACATGGAAAACCTATCAAGGAAAAATTTCATTCGGAGCTCAGCGCTTGCAGTAGCAGGGCTCTCTGTAGGTTCGACTATACTAGGGGCAAATCGCCCGGAAAACGAATACAAAGTCATGACAACAAACAAACTTAAGTTAAAGAATGTCCGACTTGAGACCGGATTTGAATACGATGGAGAGACTATTATCGCGACCAAGACGGGCCTCTTTTCCATTGAAATGGAGAATGGCAAATTCACTAAAATAAGCAGTGAACAGCAGGATATGGCCGATGCTATCGATGCTAAAGGCATGTTGCTCTTACCTTCCTTCAAAGATATGCATATCCATTTGGATAAAACCTATTATGGCGAGCGTTGGCAAGCGGTAAGAAGAGGTGCTGGCGGCGTCAAAGGCATGATTGCACTCGAACAGCAGATACTCCCCGGTCTATTGGAAAAATCCACTTACAAAGCTGAGAAACTTATTGAGTTACTGCAGTCCAATGGTACCGCTTTCGCTCGTAGCCATGTCAATATAGAACCGACATCCAAGCTCGATTCCCTGAAGAATCTACAGAAGGCTTTAGAGAATAAAAAGAATGGTTTCGGGGCCGAACTCGTAGCATTTCCTCAACATGGAGTCTTCTATACCGACAGCGCCCCTTATCTGCGCGAAGCCGCCAAAATGGGTATTGACTTTATCGGAGGTGTAGATCCTTACAGTATTGATGGAGCAATCGAGAAAACGATGGATTTCACCATACAACTTGCACTTGACCATCAAAAGGGAATAGACATCCACCTGCATGAATCGGGAGAATCGGGATTGCAAACGGTAGAATACTTAATTGATAAAGTCAATGAGAATCCTGCTTTAAAAGGTAAAACCTACCTTAGTCATGCCTTTATCCTGGGACGTATCGACCGTTCCAAACAAGAAGAATTAGCAGAAAAATTAGCCGAATCCCAGATAGGGATTGTATCCACAGTACCCTTTGGCGGCTTGACCATGCCTATCCCGACCTTATTAAAACATGGCGTCAATGTAACTTTGGGCAATGACAGCATTGTCGATCACTGGAATACTTTTGGCAGTGGTAGCGTATTGCAAAAAGCTAACCTAGCCGCACAATTGTATGGCTATACCAGCGAATTTGCCCTATCACGCGCATTAAAACTAGCCACTGTCGGGATCAGCCCACTAGACGATAAAGGCAAACAACAATGGCCGAAAATCGGAGACGAAGCCAATGCTGTGCTCGTCGATGCCAGTTGCTCGGCCGAAGCGGTTTCAAGAATCTCGAACATTACGTCCTTAATTTACAAAGGTAATACGGTTTACTAATTTCAGTTGCTATGAAAACGTCCTTACTTCTATTGGCACTTGCCCTATCTACGGTCTCTTGCCAGGCGGAATCACCTCTACAAAACCAAGACGCTATGCAGACACAATCAGATATTCTCACTGCTGTAAACAAAGCAGATTATACAGCCGTAAAAAATGCGCTATCGAAAGGTGCAGACGTAAATACAAAAGACGATAGCGGCAGATCGCTACTCCTTATAGCGACCAATAATAAACAAGTAGAACTTGCCAAGCTACTCGTTGAACATGGAGCAGACGTCAACCTACAGGCCAACAATCAAGACAGCCCCTTCTTATACGCTGGAGCCAGTGGACAGACCGAGTTGGTCAAGTTATACCTTGCTCACGGCGCTCGCTTTGACATCTTCAACAGATACAACGGTACCGCTTTGATTCCTGCCTGCGAACGCGGTCATGTCGAGACTGTACGTTTACTGGCCAATACCAATGGATTCCCTATTGACCATGTCAACAGACTCGGCTGGACTGCCCTCATGGAAGCTGTAATATTAGGCGATGGCACCGAGCGATTTCAACAGATCGTGCAGTTATTAAAAGACGCCGGTGCAACATTAGATATCCCTGACCACGATAACCGGACACCGCTACAACATGCCGAAGCCAAAGGCTTTCATAAGATTGCCCAATTGCTAAAATAATATGTTATTTTATGTCTATTTTTATAGAAAACTATAAAATAGCTATGCTACAGGGTTCTGACTTCTTCCCCATTTTGGGTATTCAAGAGTTTAATGAAAAGCTCATCCCTAGCAAGAATTTGCTCTACCATGAGCTCCGGGGTGAGCGTCTTATTGAATCGCCACACAAACATGACTTCTTTATTATTATGCTCTTCGAGAAAGGAGGCGGTACACATAGCATCGATTTTGTAAATTACCCTATTGAAGATCATCAGATTCATTTACTTTTCCCGGGACAGGTACACGAATGGAAGATAGAGAAAAATAGTATTGCTTATCAGCTCATGGTAAGCCGCGAATGGTTTGAACACCTTATCCCTTATTTGAGGTTCGCAACATCCTATTACCAAAACCATCCTGTCATCGCCATTGACTCCAAAGAGTACCGCTTACTGCTGCAAGAGTTTACAGCCATTCATGACGAGATGTCAAAAAAAGAAATACTATGGGATATTATCCAAACCCGCATTAATCTCATCGCCCTTTTGGTAAGCCAATGCGCGGCCACGAAATTTGAAGATTTTGAAAAGTACAATGCCACACCTATACTCTCCCGCTATTTGGCCTATATAGACCGTTACTACACAGAAGAAAAATCCGTATCCTTTTATGCGGACAAGCTTAACATCACCCCAAACTATCTTAATATCCTGAGCAAAAGGACACTCGACGTTTCCGCTTCCTCCCTAATACAGGATAGATTGGTATTAGAAGCGAAGCGGCTGCTCAAAAGCTCCGAACTTTCCATGAAGGATATCGTCTATAGCCTTGGCTTTTATGATCATGCCAACTTTGCTAAATTTTTCAAAAAGAAGACAGGAATGACTCCCTCCGAATTTAGAGAAGGGAGCTAATTTTATTTTCGCTGTAGAATCATACCATGGTCAAAACTCAAGTGATCTATATCACTGAATATCATCTTGCCATTACTTTCCTCTATTTCACCGTAGCCCTCTACCAAACCTTGATCCGTCACCCTAAAAACAACTTGTCGAACAGAAGTAACACCTTCAGAAACAAAGCTATAATCCCCTGTAATTAGACTATCCTTCAATATTCCATTTATCTTCCCAACATTTCTATCCTTACCGAAGAAAGCATATTTCAACTCCCCGAACACGGAATCTTTCTGTTGCTGTAGTACCATATTTATCGTATCTCCTTCCGACTGGAATAAGTAATCTCCAGCTATACTGCCTTTTTGTTCTACCGACCCCGAAGATTTACACCCCATGGCAAGACATCCTCCCAGTCCCAACATGAAGAAAACACCTTTAAAAACAAATCTCATAATTCCTGTATTAGCGTACGTTAAAATTAATAAACAGAAAGGCAAACACCGTGCCTATCCTATGTAAGCATAAGTTATACCATCTCCCCCTCGGTCTGCATGCTCGTCCTCAAAGCGACTTACATGGTTATATTTACGTAAGTAATCCCGAATAAATTTACGCAATATTCCATCTCCCTTTCCGTGCACGATTTTTAAGGATGGGTATCCAATCATTACCGCTCTATCCAAGACCAGTTCTATCTTATGAAGCGCATCTTCAGTACGCATACCACGTACATCCACTTCCGGATGAAAATCTGCGGCTGATGTCGCAGATACACCAGAAATCCGCTTAATAGCCTTTGATTTCTCCTTGCTCCTCAACTTAGTTACTCTATTCATTTTAACTACCGTACGTAGTTCACCTAAGGCAACAATCAAACTATTGTTTTTTGTTATCTCAATAATTTCGCCTTCCGATCCTGAATCATCGATACGTATCCAATCCCCTACCTCAAATCCTTCCGGTTCTTTCTTCACCACTGCTTTGGCCACCTTAGGCTTTGCCGTTGCAGTGCTATGCTGATCCAAAGACGCATTGAGTTTAGAACGGATTTCCTTGGTCTTTTCCTTGTCGGCCTTCACGGAACGAATCTCCGAAATCGTATTCTCGACCAATCGGTTCGCATCCTTTAAAATAACTTTAGCCTCTTCCTTCGCCTTTTTCAGGATTTCTTTTTTATTCTCTTCGATATGTGCCTGTAGCGACTCATATCTAGCTTTCAACTCGACCAGTTCCTTCTCCCGTTTAGTTACCGCCACCTTCGTGTCCAGTACCTCTTTCTTGTCACGTTCCAGATCCACCAAAAGTGTATCTACTTTCTTCTGCTGAACACCTATTTTGTTTTTAGCCGACTCCAGAATTTCTTTCGACAGCCCTATTTTCTGTGCGATCTCAAAAGCATAAGAGCTGCCCGGCTTTCCTACTTGTAGAATATACAACGGCTTCATCTGCATATTGTCAAATAGCATCGATGCATTTTCCAGTCCCGCAGTATGACTCGCAAACAACTTCAAGTTAGAATAATGCGTTGTGACCACCCCTCGCACTTGTTTCTTATTCAACTGCTCCAATACTGCTTCCGCTATTGGACCTCCAAATTGAGGATCCGTTCCCGTTCCAAACTCATCGATCAAAATCAACGTACGCGCATTTGCAAACGTTGAGAAATGCTTCATTTTTGATAAATGGGCACTGTATGTACTCAGATCACTTTCAATAGACTGATCATCTCCAATATCCGCAAATATCTGCTTAAATATCCCTACCGAGGAGGTATCATCTGCAGGAATCAATAAGCCGGACTGGAGCATAAGCTGCAACAGCCCCACCGTCTTCATACATACCGACTTACCACCGGCATTGGGTCCCGAAACCAGGATGATACGATCTGTATCGTCTATCTTGATATTCAAAGGTACCACCGTATGTGTTTTATCGCGCATCGAGTTCAACAATAGCAACGGATGTTTGGCCTGCACCAAATTAATCCCAGCCTCTTTTGTTAGAATAGGCATATTCGCCTGTATGTCGATCGCAAAAAGCGCTTTGGCTCGTACAAAATCCAGCTTAGTCAATAGGCTGTGATAAGACAGTAACAAAGGAACATGAGGCCTCAACTCGGTTGTCAGGTCCGTAAGGATCCGAATCACCTCTCTCCGACGTTCGAACTCCAGATCTCTAACCTTATTATTTAGGTGAAATACCTCTTCAGGCTCAATATAAGCTGTCTGACCGGTAGCGGACTCATCATGGATCAATCCTTTCACCTTTCTTTTATTCTCAGCAAGAATAGGAATACACATCCTACCATCGCGAATAGTCAGATTACCATCAGCAGTCCAACCCTGCGCCTGTGCTTGTTTGAATACGCTATCCAGACGTTTGCGCGCTTCTTGTTCACTTTTTGATATTTGCTGTGTCAGATCCAGTAATAAACGGGAAGCATTGTCCTTCAATTTACCTCTATCGTCCAAAACCTGCTCGATCGAGCGTACAATAGCCTTTTCTATCGGAAGATGCTCGAATAGTAACTCCAGGTGCGCATACTGCCCTTCACGTTCGTTAAAGTATCTGATAATAGCATACACCGTTCTTAAAGACAATAAGACCCGATAGAACTCCTCTTCACTTAGAAAAGCTCCTTCGATCTTAGCTTTTTCGGCCAAGGGCTTTATAGCATACATATGATCCACCGGTAGCGGTGCATCATGGATCAATAAATTCTTAAACTCGTTGGTTTGTTTTAAAAAACGATCAATTTGATCCGGCTTTATCTGAGGCTGTATTTTATCGACCATCTGTCGGCCAGCCTCACTTAAACATTTCTCTTTAACTAGTTCACGGATTTCCGTAAAACCTAGCTTTTCTATCGCATTCTGAGGGTAAATCATTAATTAGTAGGTTTTCGCAGCACCTTCTTCGTTGGTATTGTATCTCGTTTTTCTACTGTTGCAATCGTATCCGCCTTCACTTCTTGCTCTTCTTTGGGTTCTACAGGTGCCGGTGGCGTGATCACAGGCACTTGGATACCATAAGCGTTAAGCTGAAGCTCGGCTTTCGTCAGAAAATCAGTCCCTGAAAGCACATACGTGTACGCCGTGGTATCCCGATGTACGTTACTGATCATCTCTTTCATCATGGCAGTATACCGTTGCAGGCGCACGACTCGCTGCATACTATCCTGTACAGCAACATTACGGATCGAGTCTTCACGTTGATACACTTTATCCTTTTCCGAAAGGGCAGTATTGATATTCGTATATATCTTTTCTGTCAATAATGGGCTTCCGAGGTAATAGTCAAGATTTTGGATGAATGATACGGAATCCAACTTAAACTTCTCAAAAGCATGATTATACAATACGGGCATCACCTTACGGCCACTATCTATCGGTAAGGTGTTCAGATAAGCATCGATAAGCGACACTTCCGTCATAAGCTCTGTCATTTCTTTTTCAGACAGAATACCTTTTGGCTTTTGTTTGCTACAAGAGCTAAACAAAAAAAACAATAGAATAATGGTAAAATATAAGCGCTGCATTATTTAAATTTGTACAAATTTACAAAATGCCTTTGTAATAGGTACCTTTGTAGATCATATCTCCAAAAATAATTTTCGAATACATGGACATTACTGCAAATATTCAGGAAGTACAACAAGAATTAAATCCTATAGGGGTCACATTAGTAGCTATTTCTAAGACCAAACCTGTAGAAGACATACAAGAAGCTTACGACGCAGGCCAACGGATATTTGGCGAGAATATGGTGCAGGAGCTTGTAGAGAAGCAGGAAAAACTCCCACAGGATATCCAATGGCACCTTGTGGGGCATCTACAAACGAACAAAGTAAAATACATTGCGCCCTTTATTACGTTGATTCAATCGGTAGACTCTTTAAAGCTTCTGATCGAAATTAACAAACAGGCGAACAAGCATAATCGAGTGATTGACTGCCTGCTGCAGGTAGATATTGCACAGGAGGATACCAAATTTGGACTTGATCACCCCGAAGTTATCGAGCTTCTGGAAAGTGAGGAGTTTAAGGCGATGAAAAATGTGCGTATCCGTGGCCTGATGGGAATCGCAACCAATACAGAGAAAGAAAAAGAAATAAAAGAGGAGTTTTATGAACTCAAAATGCTATTTGATGGCATTAAGGTCAGCTACTACCGTAAAGACGATAGTTTTGACATCCTGTCAATGGGGATGTCCTCCGACTACAAATTAGCAATAGAACAGGGCGGTAATATGGTACGTCTAGGTAGCACTATTTTTGGCAAGAGAATCATAAAACACTTTAAAGCAAAATAGATGGCAATCACAATACGTACAGCTCGGAAAGAAGATTGTGCGGCAATGATGACGCTTATTCATGAACTTGCTGTATTTGAGAAAGCGCCAGATGCTGTAACAGTCAGCATGGAGGAATTTGAAGAATCCGGATTTGGTAAGAACCCTGTTTGGTGGGCCTTTGTCGCTGTAGATGACCAACAGATCGTAGGTATGTCCCTTTATTATATTCGATATTCTACGTGGAAAGGCAGACGACTTTATCTAGAAGACCTGATCATCAACGAACCCTACCGTGGTAAAGGAATAGGTAAGATGCTTTTAGACCGTACTATTGCCCATGCCAAAGAAGAGGGATATTCAGGGATGATGTGGCAAGTCTTGGACTGGAACACGCCCGCCATCAAATTCTATGAATCATATAGTGCAACACTCGATGGAGAGTGGATTAACGTAAGTCTAAATTTTGACAAGTAAATGCGAATTGGAATACTTTTAACAGTTCTTACTTTTACCCTATCCTGCGCCAATGAGCATAGCAGGAGTACACAGCGTGCCGCACATTCAGAGACCACGCTACAGGACACACTTGACTATACGTACCATACAAAAAAAGAAATCAGTTCCTATTTCCTCGGTGATTCCACCCATACAGACACCGCTTATTACAAGATAACACATCCTGTTTTTGAAAATACGGCGATGAATGATGTTATCAATGCATCCATATTTGTCGAGCGGGAAAACAATGCCGAAGAAGCGGCCCGTTCCTTCTTGGATGCATATAATGAATTTGTTGAAGAAAATAGCACCACTTATGTCAATGCCGTTTGGTACAAAGACTCCGAAACCAGGATCGTCCTTAACACGCCTCTGTTTCTCACGTTGAAAACTTCAATAGATCAATATACCGGCGGGGCACATGGCAATCACCTTACTTTTTTTGCGGTCTTCGATTTGGACCTCTTCAAAAAGATGGAGCTGACCGACCTCATTGTCACCGGAAAACTAAAAGAGCTGACCAAACTGGCAGAGAAGCATTTTCGAAGACAGGAAAACCTGTCGGATACCAGTAATCTTTCTAAAGATTTTTTCTTTGAAGATGGAATATTCGCATTAAATGATAACTTTGGCCTCACAAAAGATAAGTTGATTATTTATTACAACGAGTACGAGATAAGGCCTTATGCTGACGGGATTACAACAATTGAAATCCCTTACGAAGAAGTGCAGGAAATACTGAACGCACGAGCCAAAAGGTATATTAAAAGTATTCAATAATACATAGCTTCAACTCACCGGAACTCTTATATAACACATTAATGCAGGTTTTTAAATTTGGTGGCGCCTCTGTAAAAAGTGCCGATAACATTAAAAATGTAACTTCTATATTATCGAAATACAAGTCCTCCGAGCTACTTGTCGTTGTGTCTGCGATCAATAAGACGACAAATAAATTGGAAGAGCTTACCAAAGCCTATTGTACAGGAGAGAAAGACCCTTTTGAACTGTTGGCAGAAGTAAAATCAGATCATTTTACTATCCTACAGGATTTATTTAATGACCCTAACCATCCTGCGTTTGATGATATCAACAATTGTTTTGTCGAGATAGAATGGATTCTGGAAGAAGAGCCACAAGACTCCTATGATTATCTTTTTGATCAGATTGTATCTATAGGAGAATTAGTCTCTTCAAAAATATTGGCGGCTTACTGTACCCATATCGGCATTCCTACGCAATGGATAGATGCCCGGAACTATATTCAGACAGACAATACCCACCGTGAAGCTCAAGTAAACTGGGAACTTACCGAAGAAAAAATAAGAAGAGACCTACCAAGTATATTAGACAATCAGGTCATCGTAACACAGGGCTTTATAGGATCTACCTCAGAAAACTTTACAACCACATTGGGTAGAGAGGGCTCAGACTATTCTGCGGCTATCTTTGCGTCCTGCCTTAATGCCGAAGACATCACTATATGGAAAGATGTACCCGGTGTATTGAATGCAGATCCCAAATGGTTCGAAAAAACAGAACTCATCCCCGAGCTATCCTATACAGATGCAATCGAGCTGACCTATTATGGGGCTACGGTAATCCATCCCAAGACTATCAAACCACTGCAGAATAAGAAGATAACACTCAGTGTACGCTCTTTTTTAGACCCGGAGAGCCCAGGTACAAAAATCAGAACGACCAATCAGACACTGCCTGTTCCCTCTTTTATCTTTAAGGTCAATCAGGTTTTTATCAGCATACTTCCGCGAGACTTTTCCTTCATCGTAGAGGATAATCTCAGTCATATCTTCAATCTTTTTCACCAGCACCGTATCAAGGTAAACATGATGCACAATAGCGCCATTAGCTTTTCGGTAGCTATTGATGACACCGGAAAAAATATAGATACACTATTGGTCGAACTGGAGAAAAGATATAAAGTATCAGTAGCACGGGGACTCGAATTAATCACCATTCGCTACTACAATCAACAAACTATTGATCGGGTATTAGTAAATAAAGAAATAATTCGCGAACTTAAGGACAGTTATACCTGTCAAATGTTAGTGAAGAATATTGATGAATAATCATATACTGGATAAAGAAGTACAAGCCTACATTAAAGCGAACCGGGAGCAGTCTCCCAGTAGTATCGCTTTAAAGAAAAGCCCATTCAGCAGCGTGAGTTCTCCCGAAATCGCTGCTCAGATTGATGGCTGGCAACGTGCCGTGAAAAAGCTCCCAACATGGGCTTTCTCCTCCGAAATCTATTATCCGGACAAGATCAATCTCGAACAATGTTCCTCTGAACACACTGCACTGATCAAACAGACCCTGATCAAAAAAGGCAGTAAAGTCGTCGATGTGACCGGGGGCTTTGGTGTAGACAGTTGCTACATGGCTCAAGAGGCCGATATCGTAGTGCACTGTGAACTCAATGAAAAACTTTCAGAGATCGTCAAACATAATGCTGTGGTACTAGGCGTGCCTAATCTCGTATGTATTGCAACCAATGGGGTTGATTTTGTCCAGGCACAGGAAGATCAATCTTTAGATTATATCCTGATCGATCCATCAAGACGGATCAATCACGCAAAGGTATTCTTGTTAGAAGACTGCGAACCTAATATCATCGCGGCACAGGATATGTTCTTTCGCAAATCCCGCTATGTGATCTGCAAGCTATCTCCTCTACTAGACATCAGCACAGCCCTCCAAAAGCTCAAACATGTCAAGTTGGTGTATGTCATCAGTGTAGACAATGACTGCAAAGAGTTGCTTTTTATTCAAGACTCCACCTACACAGGCGAAGCAAAGATCGTGGCCATACGCTTATTTACAGATCAGATACAGACCCTGACTTTTACTCTAGAGGAAGAAAAGCAGGCCTTAATACGTACATCACAACCACTCACCTATCTTTATGACCCTGATGTCAGTGTAACCAAAGCCGGCGCCTTCAAAACAGTTGCCAAGCAGTTCAACTTATTTAAAATACACACCCATTCGCACCTCTACACTTCTGACAGTCTAGAATTGGACTTTCCCGGTAGGGCATTCTTAGTGAAGGAGGTCTTTGAGTTGTCTACTTTCAAAAGAAGAACCTCGCTGGACAAAGCCAATGTTGCCACCAAAAACTTCCCGATGAAGGTAGAAGAAATCAAGAAAAAGTTCAAAATCAAAGATGGAGGAAACGAGTATTTATTCTTCACTACCGACTATCTAGGTAATCCTATTGTCATACATGGAAACAAAGTCTAAGAAAAGACAAAGCCATTACAATTCCTGTTTTTCATTTCTTGTATCTTTATTCTATGGAAAAAATAAAGATTTCAGCACTAGAATTGGCTACCATTTGCAAGAATAGCAATGCTTCAGAGGCGATACAGCGCGCTGTAACCGGTGCTCAACATATAGAAAATTTAGGCTTTCACCGTATCTGGCTTGCCGAACACCATAATATGCCCCATATCGCCAGTTCAGCCACCGCTGTGCTCATTGGACATATCGCGGGCAAAACCTCCAGTATACGTGTAGGTTCCGGAGGTATCATGCTACCTAACCACACCCCACTAGTCGTTGCTGAGCAATTTGGCACCTTAGAAAGCATATACCCAGGCCGGATAGATATGGGATTGGGTAGAGCGCCCGGTACCGATCAGCTTACTGCTATGGCTTTACGGCGCAATAACCTCAATACATCTTTCTATTTTAAGGATGACATTCTTGAATTACAGCGCTACCTCGATGAGAACAATATAGATGCTAAAGTAAGGGCCTTTCCTGGCGAAGGGCTCGAGATACCAATCTATATATTAGGTTCCAGTACAGACAGCGCCTATTTAGCTGCCGAATTGGGATTACCCTATGCCTTCGCAGCACATTTTGCACCTGCGATGTTAGAACAGGCATCTGAAATATATTACAGTAATTTCAAACCTTCACCTACGCTTGCATCTCCTTATTTCATCATATGTGTCAACATTGTCGCGGCAAAGAGCGTAGAAGAAGCACAGTTCTTATCAACAAGCCTTTTTAACATGTTTGCAGGCATATTGACCAATCTTCGCAAACCATTGTCCCCACCAACGGAAAAACCCGTCTATCACGGTATTCCGGAGATTGAAGAAGCCGTAAACCGGATGGTAAGCTGTACATTTATAGGAACAGAATCATTGATTCAGACCGAGGTTCTGGCTTTTGCAAAAAAACACAAAGCACATGAAATAATGACAACAAATTATATCTTTGATGAAGCAAAGCGATTAGAATCTTTTGATATCATCGCGAGCGCGTTATTATAGATATCAATGAAAAAATACGGCTATCTCTTTTTACTGGCGACAACGGTTATTGCCTGTCAGAATAAATCAAATAACAAACAGCTGCAGGCGGAAACGCTTCCGAAGCAGGATACAGTTGTAGAGCAAACTCCATCCGACTCGCTCTCCGCTCCTAGCAAAGAGATTGTGTACAACGCAGATGTCGATTCGATTATAGATGGCCGTATTTTATTGCCCTCAACCTATAGAGTATGGGAGAATAACGATGTTTCTAAAATCATCAATAGAAACTGGTTAGAGCTTCATCACAAGAACGGCTCATACTACGTACAATCTGCTTCCTACCATATTGAAAACGAAGATGAGGAGCCCTGTTCCGGTCTGCCGACAGAGACCATAGTACCCAAAGAAGACGTACTGGTCTTCTTCAATATCCCTACGATACAGAAAGGAGCTGTCGACAGTGTTGCCTTTTCAAAACCTATTATTGAGCCTGGTAAACCATTTGAATTTACCTTCCAGAACCAAAGCTATAAATTACAGGCTACAGGTATCCTATTCCACAAGGATCAGGAACGGAATAATCCCAATACCAGATATACGTTAAAACTCTACAAAAACGGAAAGTACATCCGTACGATCATCGATCAGACAGCATACAATGATACTTCTACCGAGCTCGAGTTTATAGGCGACCTAGATAAAGATGGTTTGCCGGACTTTATCTTTTCCAGCCCTCGGGACTACGAAGAACAACGTAAAGTCATCATATTATCCGGCAGTGCCTATGCCTATGATGGCAATGTACAATTTGACTGTTAAGCGATACGGTTACGATACATTCAATAGACTGTGTTGACTTGCCGTAAATATATTTCTAAACACGGTATTGATCTCCTGACCATTTTGTGCAGCATTGATTCCCAGTAAAGGAAATAGAGTCACCACGTCCGCGAGGATATGCTTTACGATTCCACGGGCGGTAGATGTAATATCGGCCGTCAACATCGTATCCAATGGAGAGTCCTGAAGTGCTAGTGTCCACAGCTGTTCAGTAAGCTCCTCTACCTTGGTCCTATCGGATTCCAACTGAAGTTGCAATGCGTCCACTTTCTTAAAATAGTTCTTACCGTATTTAACCTGCCAGTTCTCATCTGTCGACTTCTCAAAGAAGAACTTCTCCACCAACGTCAAATACCTTCTATACATCCCCATATAGTTGACCAACAAAGTCAATTCCGCAAAAGGGATAAAAGGGATGCGATATAATGTACTATCCTCAATACGGTGCTCCGGTTTGATCTGAAAAGCGTGATCTGCAGCGATAACGGTATTTTCCAAAGAGAAGCTATGGCTCGCTGTACTCGACAGCCCAAAAGAGTCCCAGTCATAGTGAACGAGTACCTTATCCCGTGGCACGAAGAATGAAAAGAACACCGGATTACCTTCCTCATCCAACCGAGGTACATCACCATCGAAGATAAAGCTGTTCAACGTAAAATGTGACAAGTGCGGAGCGCCCGTCGCAAAACGCCAAAAACCAGTTAACACATAGTTTTCTCCATCCCACACCGCTTTCCCCGTTGCCCGTCCCGAACCGCCAAAACAAACCTTTTTATCCGAAAAAACCTCCTTAGCCAAACCAGGCTCCAAATAGCCGGCAAACATATTGGCGCCTGCACACAAGGTGACGGTCCAGCCTAGCCCCCCATCCCAATAGGCGAGTTCTTCCAACAGTGTCAACCCATCTTTTAAATCAAGTTCCTTGCCCCCAAAGACTTTGGGTACCCAGATATTGAACCAGTTATTATCATATATCAATGTCAATTGTGGTTCTACAAGTGTCTTAGCCCTTATAGATGCCTCTTGACTATCCTTTATCAGCTGTATAGCTTCATCACTTATCATCGTTCTTGTTTTGAGGTAACCATCAGCTTTCGCCAATTAAAATAGCCGAATATAGCGACTACGAATAAAAATGTAGTCAGCGCGGCAAACAAATAAAGTTCCTTATGTATCAATAGCGGAATAGCAAACAGATTACTGATATTCAGCAAAATCCAATTCTCCAGTTTACGCTTGGCTAGCAGCCACATACCTGCCCATGCCGTAGCCGAGACCCAGGCATCCCAAGCCGGCACATCCGAATCCGTCACATGCTCTAGAATGAGATACAGAAGGCCAAATCCCAGGATACTGATCGAGGCTACTACACGCCAATCTTTGGCACTACAGGTGCTGATAGGCTGCTGTCTTGCTGCTATATTGTGTGTCCAATACCACCAGCCATAGATACTCATTATCAGGTAATACATGTTCAATGCAATCTCCGCATAGAGCTTTGCACCAAACAACACGTACATCCCAGACACTATACCCATAATGCCGAAGAAATAGTTAGATACCTTATTATTTTTGGAAAGCAGTACCTGTATAATACCGCACAGTACTGAAAAACGCTCTAACCAGGAAGTCTGTAGAAATGCGTTACTTATATTTTCGATAATAGTCTCCATAAACCATGTATTCAAAGACACAATATATGGAGATGCTATTTCGAAAAATTATTCCCTACGCCAGCATTACCTGGATCAGGTTCCTCCTACCGAAGTAGAATTGGGTATAATCTCAGCTTCTGTTCTGTGTCATCAGATGATACAGAACCGCACCCCATAAAATGTCTATTTATTCTTATTAATCCAATTGCAACACCCGATGTGTATGCGTACGCATCTCTGCACAAAGCTCCGGATTATCGTTCAATGACTGTCCCCAAGAAGGTATCATCTCACGAAGCTTTTTCCGGTACTCATCTGATTTCGCACGTTCCGGGAAGCAACGTTTCAATAACTGAATCATAATTGCGACCGAAGTAGACGCCCCCGGAGAAGCTCCCAACAATGCCGCAATAGAACCATCAGCACTGGATACCACCTCTGTTCCAAATTCCAATACACCACCATGCTTAGGATCTTTTTTAATAACCTGCACACGCTGCCCTGCCTTTTCTATCGCCCAGTCTTCCAGTCGTGCCGTAGGCATGAACTGCTTCAGGGCATCCAATTTGTCCTTCGGTTTTTTCATCACCTCCGTAATCAAATATTTTGTCAATGGAAGGTTATCCAATCCTGCGGACAACATTGGTTTTATATTCGATAGCTTTATCGAAGCTGGCAAATCAAAATAGGAACCCTGCTTTAAGAACTTTGTCGAGAAACCAGCATAAGGTCCAAAAAGTAATGCTTGCTTACCGTCAATATAACGGGTATCCAAATGCGGAACAGACATCGGAGGCGCACCTACAGATGCTTTTCCGTATACTTTCGCACGGTGTTGTGCAATAATCTCCGGATTTGTACAGCGCAACCACTGTCCTCCTACCGGGAAGCCCCCATACCCTTTAGCCTCAGGGATACCTGATTTTTCCAACAGCAATAAAGAGTGCCCACCAGCACCAATAAACACAAACTGTGCTTTAATCTCTCTCTTCTCGCCTGTTTTAAGATCTTTTACTTCAACTTCCCAACGGCCATCATCCTCACGTTCAATATCTTTTACCTCTTGGTGCAAAGACAATTTGATATTACCTTTAGTACCCAAGTAGTTGATCAAATCCTTTGTCAGCGCGCCAAAATTAACATCGGTACCGATATCCATCCGGGTTGCAGCCATAGGTTCGTTCACAGCTCTATCCTTCATCATCAACGGAATCCACTCCTGTAATAAGGACTTATCCTCCGTGTATTTCATCCCTTTGAATAACGTTTCTTTTTCCATTGTTTCGAAACGCGTCTTCAAAAAGCGAACATCCTTCTCCCCAAACACCGCACTCATATGAGGTACCTGGCGGATAAAATGAGTCGGGTCTTTTATAACACCCTTTTCTACCAAATAAGCCCAAAACTGCTTAGATATCTCAAATTGTTCTGCAATTTTAATGGCTTTATCTACTTTCACTGAGCCATCTTCCTGCTCAGGGGTATAATTCAATTCACATAAGGCCGAGTGACCTGTCCCTGCATTATTCCATGCATCCGAACTCTCTGCTGCAACAACATCCAAACGTTCAATAATCTCAATATTGATATCTGGATTCAACTCATTGATCAAAGCTCCTAGTGTAGCACTCATGATACCACCACCTATCAGAACGACGTCAACTTCGGTATTTTGTTTTTTCTTGCCCATGACTTCTTTAAATTGTTGCAAAATTAACATTCGTTTTTGGTTATTACGAATCATTTTGTCAAAATTCTCTCATTTCCACTACATTTTATTCGAACAAAGCGCTTCGTTTTTGCAAACTAAAAATTAGAATAACGACTCACACCTGTTTTAATAGCACAATGGATTCAGAATCGGGTTTGGAATAGAATCAGAACCTTGAAAATTAGGAAAGATACCCTTTCATGGGCAGACAGCTGGGTGATTTATCTGGCGTATACTGGGGTAGAGAATTAAGAAATCAGGTGCGGTGTAAAATGAAAATGAGAAGAAACGTACAAATGTACCTCTCTTCTCCTTTCCTTAACCTATTTAAAATCCATTTTAAGGATCCTACCTTCCCTTTTAGACCTAAGGTAAAATCATCACTGCTGAAGATACGCCTAGTATTGATCGATAAAATATTTCAATAAATCCGTTGTAGTAACAATCCCTACCAATTCTTCGTCTTTAACAACTGGTATAGAATGGAAAGTAACCCTGGATAGCGTCTCCGTTACTTCTTTAATCGTGGCATCAGGACCTACTATAACCGGTGATTTAGCCATCAATTGAGGAATAGTGTACATATCATACACCACCGCTTCAATATCATTCTCTTCTGTTACATCGGCGTAGCTGATTTTTAGCAGATCAGAGTAACTCACAACACCGACCAATTTCTTATCTTCAACAATAGGAAGATGACGGATATTGTGCTTCTTAAATAGTTTTTCTGCATCATACAAACTGTCTTTTGGAGTTAAGGTAACCAACTCCCTGGTCATAATCTCTGATACTGGAACTCGCTGTTTCATACTATTTTATTTTAATGATTCCCTTTATTACTATACTCAAATATCAGCATCTTAATACACATAAAACAGGACGCACATCACTTAAAAAAGTGATTTACAAACAGATATATATCATATTTTATTCGCAACTTGAAATCTGACCCTATTTTTCTCTATTAGGCTACGTTTTCACTCTCTTCCCCCCTCCTAAATCAGTCATAACAACGCTTTTTAGATTTTAATGGATTTTATAAAAGCCTTCCCGTTTTAATTTAATCAGCACTTTACAGCTCTTATTAAAATCGTTTTTTAATAAACTTAACGTTATGTCAAAATTTACCTATTTTTGCGAACTACAGATTAAATTATCATTTTGTCTCAAAGAAATAAGTTAGAATTAATATACATATGAAATATCCATGTGGTACAGACTGCACAAACACGAATGAATATAGTTTGGATATTCCATATGACAGATAAAAAACAAACCGAGTGAAACGAGCTCATTTAAACAAATGAAAATAGACACTGATAAATAATTATTTACATATGAAACTACTCGAAGGAAAAACAGCCTTAGTTACCGGAGCATCAAAAGGGATAGGCCGCAAGATCGCGGAGGTATTTGCACAACATGGTGCCAACGTAGCTTTTACCTACCTATCCTCTGTTGAGAAGGGTCAGGCCCTAGAAACGGAGTTACAGGCTTTTGGCACAAAGGTAAAAGGATACCGTTCGGATGCTTCCAAGTTTGATGAAGCCGAACAACTTATCAATGATATCGTTACCGAGTTTGGTACATTAGACATTGTGGTAAACAATGCTGGAATCACAAAAGACGGTCTTTTAATGCGTATGACAGAAGAAAACTGGGATGATGTGATCAATATCAACCTCAAATCCATCTTCAACGTTACTAAAGCAGCTTCTAAAGTAATGATGAAAAATAGAAAAGGTTCCTTCATCAATATGTCTTCCGTAGTCGGTGTACAAGGCAACGCAGGACAGGCAAACTATGCTGCTTCTAAAGCTGGTATCATTGGTTTCACCAAGTCTGTAGCGAAGGAATTGGGCTCTAGAAATATCAGAGCAAACGTCATCGCTCCAGGATTTATCCGCACAGAGATGACAGACGTATTGGATCCAAAAGTAGTTGCAGGATGGGAAGCAGGTATCCCGCTGAAACGCGGTGGTGAACCTGAAGATGTGGCTAATGCCTGTCTTTTCTTAGCATCAGACCTTTCTGCTTATGTTACAGGACAGGTACTTCCTGTAGACGGCGGTATGTTATAATCACTATTGGTTCTTTTGGTCTTCAGATCAAAAGAACCAATACTAAATACTCACTTTATACACCACCAGAAAGTGAGCACGCCACAGCAACCGACACACACTTTTTTTTACTTTATTACTTCCCTTTTTCTAGTTTTTTCGATTAAGTTTGCAATCAATATGCATAGGGATCAGGTTTTCAATATACAGACAGAGCAGGACTTTAACACAACAGCCCTCGAGATTTTCAACTTTCAGGCACAGCATATACCTGTATACCGCGAGTATATACAAGCCTTGGGTATTCTCCCCGAGACAATAGTTGACTATAGACAGATTCCTTTCCTACCGATTCAATTCTTCAAGACACACCCTGTTCTTGCAGAAAACCACTCCCCTAGAATTACCTTTAGCAGCTCTGGCACCACCGGCATGATCACAAGCAAGCACCCTGTACCAGATCTCGCCTGGTACACCGATAGCTTCAGAAAAGCCTTTGACTTATTCTATGGTGATGTCCGACAAATTGCCATACTCGCTTTATTACCGGCCTACTTAGAGCGCGAAGGCTCTTCGCTCATCTATATGGTAGATGATCTTATAAAATCTTCCCAACAAGCGGAAAGTGGCTATTTTCTCTATAACCATGAGGACCTTTACAAGCGATTACAGGCCCTACAACAAAAAGGCACAAAAACAATACTGATTGGAGTAACCTATGCCCTATTGGATTTTGTAGAAAACTATAGTGTGGATTTTCCAGAGTTGATCGTTATGGAAACTGGTGGTATGAAAGGAAAACGCAAGGAAATGGTACGTGAGGAACTACACCAACAGCTAAAAAAAGGCTTTGGCATTCCGCAGATCCACTCCGAATATGGGATGACCGAATTACTATCTCAAGGCTATTCCTACGGAGACGGTATATTCCAAACCCCTCCTTGGATGAAAATTCTCATCCGCGACACCAACGATCCTCTAACATTACTGACCGATAGAAAAACAGGAGCCATCAATGTAATAGATCTTGCAAACTATTACTCCTGCTCCTTTATCGCGACACAAGATTTAGGCAAAATACATCCCGATCAGTCTTTTGAAATTCTAGGCCGGTTTGACAATGCCGATATACGTGGCTGTAATCTTCTCGTCCAATAGATTACTGGAGACTACGGTCATCAAATGTATTGCCTGCATTTAGATCCCCCGTATCATACCCTTTCTTAAACCAGGCCGTCCGCTGTTGCGAAGTACCATGCGTAAAAGATTCAGGATTACTATGCCCCTGAGCCTGTTCCTGTATATGATCATCCCCCACAGCGGCGGCAGCCTGCATACCATCTACAATATCATCATAACTCAGTTCGATATCCGAATTTTTACTTGCATAATGCGCCCATACTCCAGCATAAAAATCAGCCTGTAATTCAGTCATAACCGAAATCTTGTTATACTGCCGTTCACTCATCTTTGCCCGCATTGCATTTGTTTTATTCAATACCCCGAGGATATTCTGTATATGATGCCCTACTTCATGTGCTATTACATATGCCAATGCAAACTCCCCTTTAGCACCAAAGCGCTGTTTCAGCTCATCGTTGAAAGTCAGATCCATATAGATCGTCTGGTCCGCTGGACAATAAAACGGTCCATACGCCGATTGCCCCATTCCACATCCGTCTGTAGGCGTGTTTCGGTCATAGACTACAAGCTTCGTGGGTGGATAATCCGCATTCGCCTGTTCACGAAACAATTTTCCCCATACATCTTCCGTACTTTGTAATACCACCCGTGAAAATGCCGTTAACTTTTGTTCCTCAGCACTCAGCTCCCTTACTTCACCTGTTGTCACCTCCTGATTCGCTCCCATCTGTTGTAGCAACTGTGCCGGATCGCCTCCCATAAAAAGCCCGATCAGTAAGACAATAACGCCACCAATCCCTCCTATAGCCACTTTTCCACCAGAAGACATACCTCTTCTATCCTCAAAATTATCACTTTGTCGACCGCCTTGCCATTTCATATTTTTCTGATTTAAGTTAATTTATTGTAACCCGTAGCACAAAATCTCTGCCAAAACAAGGCCTGTTCAAAATGACAGGTCAAACGTTAACCCACTCCGTACAAATACCTGTCTAACCCAAGTGTTGCGTAAAAATTTCGTATCTTTACCGCATGAATTTAGAGAACTTATTAGCCGAAAGAAGTGGAAATCAATGCGAGCTTTGTACAAGCAGTTCAGACTTGTCCAAGTATGAAGTTCCCCCGACCTCCAATGCCAACCTGGATAACAGTATCTGGGTTTGTGAAGTATGTAAATCCCAGATAGAAAAAAGAGAACAGCTAAATCCATCGCACTGGAAAGTCTTATCGGACACCATGTGGTCAGAACATGCTCCGGTACAAGTGGTTGCTTGGCGTATGTTGAGCCGTCTACGCAACGAAGCCTGGGCTGCAGATAACCTAGAAATCCTTTATCTAGATGATGAAAACCTAGAGTGGGCAAAAAAAACAGGGGATCATGAGCAAGATGGCACAGTGGACTTTCATCAGGATTCAAACGGCGCAAGATTGTACGAAGGAGATACTGTAGTCTTGATCAAAACCTTGGATGTAAAAGGTTCTTCATTAAATGCCAAATTAGGTACGGTAGTCAAAAACATTCGTTTAGTACCTGACAATACCGAGCAGATAGAAGGAAAGATCGAAGGACAAACCATCGTCATACTGACGAAATACCTTCGTAAAGGATAATAAAAAAGGGAACCTAAAGGTTCCCTTTTTTATTATATTGTACTAAAACAACTACTGGATCGTTATTACATTTCTGTTCAGAACTAGAAAACCATCCTTCTCCAAGGACTTCAGCAGCCGCGAGATCACAACCCGAGAGGTATTCAACTCATTCGCGATTTCCAGATGTGTTTTATTGATTACATTACCTTTATTGATGGTCGCTACATTCAACAAATAAGTCTTCAGTCGACCCGACATATCTTTAAAAGCCAAATTGTCGATTGCCTCCAACATCTCATCCATTCTATTATTATAGCTATCGAACACATATTTGCGCCAAGAGGGATATTTAGCCAACCAGTCCTCCATTTTTTGCACCGGAATCATCAGTACCATCCCATCCGTCTCCCCTATTGCCCGGATATTACTTCGCTTGTCGCCTAGACAGCAGGCCATGGTCATAGCACAGGTATCCCCTCGCTCCAAGAAATACAATAACAACTCCCCTTCCCCATAGTCATCCCGCATAATCTTAATAGCCCCCTCCAACAATATGGGCATCACCGTAACAGTCTCCCCCATATCTATCAGTATATCCTGAGCCCGAAAATGCTTTAACTGTGATACCTCCGCAATTTCTCTAACAAGTTCGGGTTCAAATTGTTCAGGATAGTAGTTCTCTAAAATTTCCTCTATCTGCATATTAATATCTAGTGCGGCAATTTATCTTTTAACAGGCCGTAGATAAAGGTACCAAATAAAGCGCTGACAATCACTATAAGCATCGGTAATACTCCCGCCCCCAATAGCACAAACATAGGTCCCGGACAAGCGCCCACCAATGCCCAACCCAATCCAAAGAAAATTCCTCCCACCAGGTAACGTGTTACCGATTTTTGCTTCGGAGCGACAGTAACTTGTTCCCCGTCCACATTCTTCGCCGAACGTTTCATCCACTGCACCCCTGCAATACCCACAACCAATGCACTCCCCATAAAACCATACATATGAAAAGACTGAAAATTGAACATCTCATATATCCGGAACCATGATGCGGCCTCCGCTTTATACATCACCACACCAAAAAGAACACCTAAAACTATAAATACAAGCTGTCTCATAAACTTAAAAAATTAGGGGAAACAAGCCATGAACCATAAGCAGGCCTCCGATAAAAAAACCAATCACCGCAATCAAAGAAGGTAGCTGCAAATCACTCAATCCAGATATCGCATGCCCTGAGGTACAGCCCCCAGCATACCGTGTCCCAAAACCGATAAGCAAACCTCCGACAACCAACAATACAATATTCGTCAAGGACATCTCACCATATATCTCGGTCGGAACATAAGCTGTCCCTGCGCTCTCAAAATTCATAGACTTCAATTGAGCAATAGTCTCAACAGAAATTGCGGGAACCTGATTATCTGACAGATAATTTACCGAAACATAACCGCCTATGATCGATCCCAGGAGAAACAATAGGTTCCAGCGTTGGGCACGCCAATCAAAATCAAAGAAACCGCAGGACTTTCCTGCCCCCGCCATTGCACACATTGTCCGAAAATTGGAAGAAAACCCAAAACTCTTCCCCAAATAAATCAATGTTAGCATAATCAATGCCACCAAAGGACCTCCCACATACCAAGGCCAAGCGTTAAAAATCCATTCCATATGTAAAAAATATTTCATATTTGCACAAATATAATCAGTGTACTTAATTTACTCGGTTACTTTTGTTACATTTGCTCCGTCAAAAATCAACAATTAACACACAGTATATTAATCGTTTAATTCCAACACATTTTTATACTGCAAAAGACGTAGTCCGTGTCAGACAAATCAAATTTAACTTTAAGGAGAATAGTACTATTCAGCCTTATCCTTTCATTCGCTATACTAAGTACGATATTTATCTATCAATACTTACAGTATAAAAAAGTAGAAGGTAGACTCAATGCTGCCTACTCTTCCGGGAATCTACAATCTCCAGCATTATACAAATTATTTTCGACCTTTACGGAAGCCGACAACCTATTTAGATGGTACACCATCAGCTTTGACGAAAATGACTTCATAGGCTACCGCAATAAACTAGACACGATCAAATTGGTGGTCGACTCGCTGGCAGCGCTACCTATAGAAAGTAATCCTATAAAAAGTAGTGACGGCAACAGTATTAGCCAAGGTAGCCTGGCACTGCAATATGCTCAACTTAAAAAACAAGTTGATGATATTGTTTACTATGCACAGGACTCGCTACAGACGCTAACTGCAAGGACAAACACTATTTCCCAAAAGCCACGGATTACCCAATCGGACTCCATCATCAGCAGAATATTAAGGGATACCCTTAAGGTCGAGCAGGAGCAAGATACCGTAGTAAAGAAAAAAGAGGGGCTTTTCAATCGGATATTTAAAGCCAAGAACGATACGCTTGTCAATCACAAGACCAATGAAGTATTGAACGTCAATCAGATCGACCTGGTACAACGTAATATAGATCAACTTATTTCAACCAATGAGCGAATCTATAGAAACAACCTACGCGACCTCCGTGCCGTATTCGGAAAGCTACAAAAGGCCGAAAAAGAACTCATTACCTCCAACTATTCTTTGCTCAACAGCTTAAAAATAGGCATTGAAAACTTGAGACAAATCGAACTGGATGGGATCCGTAAAGCGGAAGAACAGGATTTTGCACTCTATAAAGAAAACTCGACCAACTTTGGTAATCAACTGATCATTGCGCTAGCTATTATGCTACTCATGATTGTTTTCCTGATCTACTATCAATATCAGGTCGCTTCATACGAGCGTAAACTTCTAGATGAAAAAGAATACGCTTCGAAGATAGCCGAAGAAAAGACAAATGTACTGGCAAATATCAGTCATGAGGTCCGTTCGCCACTTGTATCGCTACAGGGCGTGGTCAATATCTTAAAAAACAACAACGATGCGAAGACCATCGACAAAGAGATCATACAGACCATCGACAACGACATCAATGTCATCAATAGTACTGTAAATGACATCTTAAACCTGAGCAAACTCGAAGCAGGCTCTCTAGATATCAAATTTGGTTACATATCCCCTTATAAGCTGATAGAAGATAGCATAGGATTGCATCATTATCAGGCAGAAACAAAGAAACTTGAGTTAATAAACGCGAACAAAGTAGACCCTCAGCTGATGATTTGGGGAAATGCGTTCCGTTTCAAACAGGTACTTTCAAACCTGATCTCCAATGCCATCAAATACACGCAAAAGGGATCGATAACCGTTACTGCAGAAGTAAAAAAAGTCGGAGACAAACAGCGTGTCATTATTCGCGTCATCGATACCGGGATCGGTATTACGGAAAATAAAAAAGACCAGGTCTTCCGTAAGTATTATATCGCTGACAATAAAAACAAATCTGGAGGTTTTGGATTAGGCTTATATATCTCAAAAATACTGAGCGACCAGATCAAAGGTTCCATATCCTTTATCAGCGAAGCAGGCAAAGGGACCACCTTTACCTTCGAAATTCCCATAGAGAAGAGCCATATCGAAGCGATCGAGTCACAGCAACTTACGGTATCCAACTTGCCACAAGATCTCAAAATCGTCTTTATTGACGATAGCCGTATCGGACTATTCTTTGTACAGCAACTGTTCAACAACAACCAGAATGTACGTTTATTTGACAATAGCCAACAGGCTTGGGCCTACTTAGCATCAAACCCTGTAGATGTTGTAGTAACCGACCTTATCATGCCAGAATTGGATGGCTGGGGAATACTAAACCGCATTCGGTCAACCCCCGCAATAGCCCATACAAAGGTATTTGTATGTACCGCAGAAAACATGCTTCTAGAAGGAAAATCAAATCAGCAATACAGCTTTGATGGCATTATCAACAAGCCTATCAGCGAAAATAACCTAGTTGCGACTTTGTTAAAGGGATAACCGCAACTAATATAGAAAAAGGAACAGTGTATTACAGGTCAACCGGATAATACACTGTTCCCAAATTTTTTAATTCCTGCAAATCCACTGCTTCCTCAAAAATGCCAAACACAGCAGATCCCGATCCGGACATAGCGGCATATAGCGCACCTTTTTCATACAGTACGTGTTTGATTTTCTCAATTTTGGGGTACCGTTCAAAAACACCGATTTCAAAATCATTCACCAGGTGATATTTCCATTCCTGTATAGGCAGTTGAATGGCCCTTTTCAGGTCTAAGACCGGCGTCTGCGGCATCACACATTGATAAGCTTCTACCGTAGAAATATGAATATCAGGTTTTATAACAGCGATAAAATACGGAGATAGATCTACCGTCACATCTTCGAATGTCGTCCCTATTCCAGAAGCAAACACCGGTTTATTTTCTAGAAAGAAGGCACAATCTGCACCCAATCGCTCTGCATAAGGTTTAAGCTGTTCCATAGAAAGCCCTAGCTCATTAGCCTCATTCAACATCTTTAGGACATACGCAGCATCTGAAGACCCTCCTCCCAATCCCGCACCTATCGGAATATTTTTTAAAAGGTGGATAGTCATAGGAGCAATCCCATAGTCAGCATCCAATAGCTCAAATGCCTTTTCACAGAGATTAGTTCCTCCTCCCGGGATAGACAAACCATCCGATTTGAAGGTCATTTTTTCCGCTGGTGTCAGCTCGATCACGTCATACAGCTTCACTGGATAGAACACCGTTTCTATATTATGGTAGCCATCCTGCCGCTTTTCAGTGACCAAAAGACCTAGATTGATTTTAGCGTTTGCAAATGAAATCATAGCTAAACTTATTGCGAAGAAGCCTTCTTCGGTCTATTGAAATTACCTTTTTTATTAAAAGGCTTCCGCTTTCTCTTGTTATTGCTCTTTAACCGAGGTTCGTAGGCCGGTCCTGGTTCAAATCCTTCAGGCAATGTCTCTTTGCGGATTTCGTACTCAACCAACTTTTCGATAAGAGAGAACTTTCCTTGATCTTTGACATTTATAAAAGTAATCGCTGTTCCCGTAGTTGCCGCACGTGCTGTACGCCCTACCCTATGTACATAATCCTCCGGATCTGGTGGCACATCATAATTGACCACCAAACTAATTCCCACAATATCGATCCCTCGTGAAATCACATCCGTACCGATCAACACATTTATCTTTTTGGCCCTAAATCGGCTCATAATATCTTCCCGTTCGGATTGGTTCAGGTCCGAATGGAACCCTTCTACAGCCAGACCACTTTTATTCAGATCCCGGGCCAATGTTTTGACGATTTCCTTTTTAGAGGCAAATACAATCGCAGTGCTATACTTCGGATCTCTAAGAATATGCTGTAGCAGCGCATTCTTATGTTCATCATAGACGAGGTAAGCATGCTGATCTATCCCTTCAGAAGGCTTGGATATTGCGATGTTTATTTCTTTCGGATTGTTTAAGATTTTCTTTGCCAGTCCCCTGATTTTGGTCGGCATGGTAGCAGAGAACAACAACGTCTGTCTTTTTTGCGGCAGGTAGCTGATGATACGGATAATATCGTCGTAAAAACCCATATCCAACATCGTATCTGCTTCATCGAGAATAAGATGTTTTAGATGCGTAAAATCAAACTTACCCGAACTCATATGACTGATCAGACGACCAGGTGTCGCTACAATAATATTAGCTCCTTCGCGGATAGCTCTTTTTTGCTGCTCATAGCCCATACCGTCTCCTCCACCGTATACAGCTATAGAAGTCGTACCTGTAAAATACCCCAGTCCCATAACCTGCTGGTCGATCTGCAGGGCCAGTTCCCGTGTCGGCACCAGTATAATGGTATCGACTCGTTCTCTTGGCTCCAGCCCATTCTTATGTAAAATAGGGAGCAAATATGCCGCAGTCTTACCTGTACCTGTCTGCGCACAAGCTATTACATCTTCATTATCCAATATAACCGGTATGGTCTGTTCTTGTATGGGTGTCGCTTCTACAAAGCCCATGGTATCGAGCCCTTCTTCCAACGTAGGGATGAAGCCAAATTCGTCAAATCTCAATGTATTGAAATATCTATATTATAAAATTAATCGAAGTTACTAATTTTTAGGCAATAATCCCGCGCTCTTTACCGACCAAAATTCCAGATTTACCGACTCGCTCTACGGGCTAACCTATTTACGCTGTGCCAGATTCATCATTCATACTACCTTTGGACTATACAAACAATAAAAACAAAAAGATATGGCTACTAAAACAACATTTGATTTCAATAATGAGAACATAACAAGCGGTGTTCAGAACATTTTCAAAGCAGTACAGGACAGCAAACTTACTGTATCCTCCAGCGAAGGTAAACAATGGTTAAGTATTCCACTGATATTTGGATTGCTCATCGGTATAATCTTTCCTTTCGTAGCTGTTATAATCGTTGCACTAGTCTTACTTCGTGTGATTAAAGTAACTGTCGAACGTGAGATCCAGGATAGCATCAATGGCCAAAAGGCAATAGATTCTAAGTAAAAACGGAACGACCTGCAATCTTGAATGCTTGCTATAGTTTATCGAAAAGAAATAAAATTTCGTTAATTATGTGTTAAGATCAATGTTGAGATGAACCGAATGGCACCTTACTTGTCCTATGCGTGTGACATCAGTTTTATAACACACAACTTAATTACACACATATGAAAACGACAATTAAAATCTTAAGCCTATTGTTCATTGCAGTATTTACTTTAGCATCATGCAGCAAAGATGACGATCCAGCGGACAATGACCTATTTATTGGGAAGTACGAAGGTACGGTTTCCTTTAAAAGCACAAAAGACGGAGACACCGATGTTCCATCAACAAATGGTTCGGTAACGGTCACCAAGATTGGTGACACGTACTCATTTAACTTTTCAAATGGCATTCCGA
Source organism: Sphingobacterium tabacisoli (assembly GCF_017908035.1). Lineage (GTDB taxonomy): Bacteria > Bacteroidota > Bacteroidia > Sphingobacteriales > Sphingobacteriaceae > Sphingobacterium > Sphingobacterium tabacisoli. Next base: position 1,375,313 of record NZ_JAEQMU010000001.1, read on the forward strand.
GCATCAAAGATATCACCATGAAAAAGGGAGATAACAACACCATTATGTTCAGCGATAATGGCATCGGTACCATTACAGTAACAGCTTCCAACCTATCCGTTGCCTTTACAAAAGATGGCAGAGGTTGGCTAGCGGATTGCAAACGTTAAGTCGTATCAAAAAAAATACAAAAAAAACTTTACTTAGTGTAATAAATACACTATATTTGTATCATCATAATTTAGGTTTATAATTGGTTATTAAAGGTTTTCATTCTCCCCGTTTGAAAACCTTTATTTCAAACTTCAGACCGACTGATACACAAAGTAGAATTAGATTTTTCAAAATTATACATGTTTAATAAGTAGTCTTCTATGCGTTGGAAAACTACAAAAAAGAGGAAAGCGATGTAAATCACCTTCCTCTTTTTAATAATTACTTCCTTAACCCAATTATTTTCTCCGCGTCAGCGCCCGATTGTATTCATAGTTCATCCGTGCGATGTTCAGAACCGATATACCTTGCGGGCACTCCACCTCACATGCTTCGGTATTCGAACAGTGTCCAAATTCCTCTGCATCCATCTGCTCCACCATCCGGATCACCCTTTCCTGCCTTTCCTCTTTACCTTGAGGGAGCAGTACCAGATGGTTTATTTTTGCCGACGTAAACAAGGCGGCACTACTATTCTTACAAGTCGCCACACAGGCACCACAACCTATACAAGCGGCCGCATCGAATGCTTCTTCAGTAACCTGATGACTAACCGGCAATGCATGCGCATCAGGAGCCTGTCCAGTATTCGTAGATACAAATCCTCCACTTGAAATAATCCGATCAAATGCCGAACGATCCACCCGTAAGTCTCTTTTTATAGGGAAAGCCTGTGACCTAAAAGGTTCTATAAAAATAGTTTCATTGTCTGTAAAAGACCGTAAGTGCAACTGGCAGGTAGTCGTATTCTGGAGCGGTCCATGCGCAATACCATTTATCATCATTCCACATTGTCCACATATTCCCTCGCGGCAATCATGGTCAAATTCGACAGGTTCATCCCCCGTCAGTATCAAGCGTTCATTCAGGGTATCCAACATTTCTAAGAATGACATGTGTGGATTTAGATCCTCTAGCACATAATCAACCAATTTACCTTGTGATTCCCGGTCTTTCTGACGCCAAATTTTAAGATTTAACTTCATATATAATTCCTTTCTGAGCCGTCTGTTGCCAGATCGGTCTGATTTTTAATGTTACTTATAACTGCGCACAATAGGCTTTAATACTTCGAATGTAAGTTCCTCCTTATGCAGGACCGGATCAGCGTCCGCCCCCGCCCACTCCCAAGCGGAGATAAACTGAAACTCAGCATCATTCCGCATGGCTTCACCTTCTGCAGTTTGATATTCTTCCCGGAAATGCGCACCGCAGGACTCATTTCTGCTCAATGCATCAAAACACATCAACTCACCAATCTCTAAATAATCAGATACGCGCCCTGCCTTTTCCAATTCACTGTTCATCGTAATGGAGTCCCCAGGTATCTTAACATTTTTATAAAAATCCTCACGAAGTTTTCTGATTTCCACAATAGCCCCTTTCAAGCCTGCCTCATTACGTGCCAGGCCACAATAGTCATATAGAATCTTCCCTAATGTCTTATGATAATAGTCCACCGTCTTATTTCCTGCAATAGCCAATAGCTTCCTGAGGTTTGCTTCTACGGCTTCCTGTGCCTTATCAAACGCTGGATGCTGATCATCGATCTTTCCGGTATGTATATCCCCCGACAGGTAATTCGCTACCGTATAAGGCGCTATAAAATACCCATCTACCGAGGCCTGCAACAAGGAGTTGGCTCCCAATCTATTGGCACCATGATCTGCAAAATTAGCCTCTCCCAAAGCAAACAGTCCAGGTACCGTAGTCATTAACTCATAGTCTACCCACAGTCCCCCCATAGAGAAGTGCGCAGAGGGTGAAATCATCATCGGCTCTTCGTAAGCATCAAATCCCGTAATCTTACGGTACATATCAAACAGGTTCCCGTACTTTTCCTCAATCTTAGCGCGTCCCTGCTCCTTGATGGCTTTCGCAAAATCAAGATACACCGCATTCTTCAGTGGCCCGATTCCAAAACCAGCATCAATCCGTTCTTTAGCAGCCCTAGAAGATATATCCCTGGGCGCCAGGTTTCCAAATGCAGGATACCTTCTTTCCAAGTAATAATCCCGTTCATTTTCGGGAATATCATTTGGCTTTCTTGTTTCACCCGTATTCAACGGCACCCATATCCGTCCATCATTACGGAGCGATTCGGACATGAGCGTCAGCTTCGACTGATAGTCTCCTGACTGTGGCAGGGAAGTCGGGTGGATCTGTATCCAGCTTGGGCTAGCCATCAAGGCCCCTTTCTTGTGTGCACGCCAGATCGCAGAACCATTACAGCCCATTGCCAATGTCGACAGGTAATAGATCTTCCCATACCCGCCCGTAGCTAAAATAACCGCATGACCGGCATGCCTTTCCAAAACTCCGGTATCGAGGTTACGCACGATGATCCCCCTCGCTTTTCCATCTACCAATACCAGATCCAGCATCTCATGCCGCGAATACAGCTTTACAGCTCCTTTTCCAACCTGTCGCATCAATGCCTGATAAGCGCCTAGAAGCAACTGTTGTCCTGTCTGCCCGCGTGCATAGAAAGTTCTGCTCACCTGTACCCCACCAAAAGAGCGGTTATTTAGGTAGCCACCGTATTCCCGACTAAAAGGAACCCCTTGCGCCACCGCCTGGTCGATGAGATTCAGCGAACATTCCGCCATACGGTATACATTTGCCTCACGGGCCCTAAAATCCCCTCCTTTCAAGGTATCTACAAACATTCGGTACACACTATCGCCATCATTCTTGTAGTTTTTGGCTGCATTCACTCCTCCCTGCGCGGCGACAGAGTGCGCCCGCCTTGGGCTATCCTGAAAACAAAAAGCCTTCACCTGGTACCCCATCTCGGCCAGCGAAGCCGCAATCGAGCTCCCTGCCAGTCCTGTACCGACTACAATAACTTCCAATTTCTTACGGTTTGCTGGATTGACCAACTTAGCCGTTTTCTTAAAATTCTCCCATTTTTGCTCCAACGAGCCTTCAGGGATTTTAGCATCTAAGTTCATTCTATTCAATCTTAAGTTTAACCCGTAGTGATAAATATATAAATAGGCATCATGGCAAATCCTGCACAGACTAGGATCGCATATACCGCACCTGCAACCTTTATCCAGCGTACATATTTAGGATGAAATACCCCCAGGGTACGTAGCGCACTATGCACCCCATGAATGAGATGATAGCACAGTGCCACCATGGACAATACATAAATAACCACATACCACCATTCCTGAAATGTAGTCACAACCAACTGGTAGAGGTCCTTATTTCCATTGCTATCTACCGGTAGTGTCCCAAATTTGTATACGTACCAAAAATTCTGAAAATGAATGACCAAAAAGATCAGTATCAGCGTACCGAGCACGCCCATATTACGGCTATACCACTTACTGGCGCGCCCCCTTTGGTCTTTTTGATAGGGCTTAGCAGCCTTTTTGTTTTTTGAGGTAATAATCAAGGCATCTATCACATGGACGATAATACTGAGATAAAGCACATACGAAACCATCTTTATCAATCCGTTGCCTGATAGAAAATGAGAATACCAGTTAAATTGTAGGCGGGCTTCTTCTACCGGCAGGAACAACTGTAGATTTCCTAATAAATGTATAATTAGAAAGAACCCCAGAAAAAGTCCAGTCAGACATAAAAGCATTTTACGAGATAATGTTGTCAACATCGCAATACATATTTTAATAATAACCAATTACTTTCATCCACAATCCACCCACGGCCATATAGATCACCAGCAGCAGAATACCGATTTCCAGTCCCCTTAGCCACCAGGCTTTCAGCTCGACATAGCCGCTACCAAAATACACCGGTGCAGGCCCATGTCCATAATGGGTCAGCACGCCATAGATCGAGCCCATGAACCCCAGCATCATCGCCAGCAGCATTCCTGGTATACCTAAAGATATCCCCACACTCAGTAGGGCCGCATACATAGCCGCCACATGAGCTGTAGCACTAGCAAAAATATAATGGCTGAAAAAGTAGACCAATACGATCACCGGAAAAGCTACCATCCAGCTGAGCCCGCCGATCTGCACTTTGACCAAGTCGCTAAACCAGCCTATAAAACCGAGCTCATTGAGCGAGCTGGCCATCATCACCAGTACAGCAAACCATACGATCGTATCCCAAGCCCCTTTCTCCGCCTTCACATCTTCCCAGGTCAGAACCGACGTCAACAACAACAACGTCAATCCGATAAATGCCGTAGTCGTCGCATCGATGGAAAGTGCTCCGCCAAAAATCCATAGCGCCAATAACACAAAAAATGCAAGCAACATCAGCCATTCGTTGACTTTTATCGGTCCCATTTCTTTCAACTTTTCACTCGCCATCTTAGGCGCATCACCAGTTTTCTTCAATTCGGGAGGGTATATTTTATACATCACCAACGGTACGATAAAAAATGCCGCAAGACCAGGGATGAAACCAGCCGCCGCCCAGGACATCCAGGTGATATCAACCCCCAGATTGGCAGCAAACTTTTGGCACATCGGATTACTGGCTGTACCCGTCAGGAACATCGACGAGGTAATCAAGTTCATGTAATAACTATTGAGTGTCAAAAAAGAACCTAGCTTACGGTGCGTCTTCGGATCATCGGGTACAGACCCAAAACTCATCGCCATGGACTTCATGATTGGATATATAATCCCTCCTCCCCGTGCTGTATTGCTCGGTATCGCCGGTGCTAAACACATATCTGCCAAGCCCAATCCATACGCTAGTCCGAGCGAACTTTTACCAAATACCTTAATAAAAAGGAAAGCGATCCGGTTTCCGAGTCCCGTCTTAATAAAACCACGGGCAATAAAAAAGGAAATACCGATCAGCCAGATTACCTTATCGCCAAAACCACTCAATGCCTTTACAATAGAAGCACCTGGGTTGCCCGGAGCAAGTACCTGTGTCAATGCCGTAAAACCGATGGCCATCATACACATTGTCCCCATAGGGGCTGCCTTGAGGATGATTCCCAGAATTGTAGAGGCAAATATGGCAAACAGATGCCAGGCCTCAGGTGTCACCCCTTCAGGTGCGGGGATAAACCAAAGCGCCAGCGCAATTAAAAAGGTAATCCCTACTCTCTTGATGTTTATTTCTTTCATATGTAAATAATTATTTCATGAGCTCGCAAGCTCGGTTTGTCTTTTATCTGTCATATGGAATATCCAAACTATATTCATTCCTGTTTGTGCAGTTGCTGCTACATGGATATTTCATATATAAATAATTTATTTCTCTTTCATTAAAGCCTACTCTGAACCTGTACAATAAACAAGTTGCCGTTATAAGTAGTCGTATTGGCTACCTGATGCTTATAGCGGTCCATCTGCATTCCGATCTGTATACGGGCACCGTAATCTTTCAAAAACTCTAATCCCAGCATCGGAGTCAGCGTCTGCCGCGGATTAGAATCCCTGCTAAAGCTTCTATCCAGGTACTCATAACGGCAGGAAGCCTCTATGGATCCTAAGTTTTTATGTCTGATCTGATAACGCAAATTGGGTAAGAAGTAGACACCCCGTACGAGATAACTATTGATATCACTTGCCCGATCTTCCTCGGGAATAGTTTTGTACAGCGCATGATTAGTCGCTTGCTTACCTTCCAGCTGTAGGTCTAGATTCCATTTGGCCGAAAAAGGAATATTGCCAACAACATCCGCCCCCCAGGCATATACATTCTTTTTAATGACCTCTCCGACACCACCGTTCACCCCGATATTCACCCCATATTTTTTCGAGAGTCCAAAAACTAAACGCGTCATGTATTGCTTCCCGTTATCGCTGTCAGAGACCTGGTTCTTTCCATTTCCATTGACTACCGAGACTGCATATTGAAAGGGCATCTTTCCCAGATGCAGGGTCCCTCCGATTGAAGCTCCTATCTGAAAGCTGGTCCAACCTAGCTTACCAAATTCGCTGTATTGGTTCGACCAATCCAATGACTTAATAATGTCTGCCGGAATTGTTTCTTCAATACCAAACCAAGGCCTGAACTGTCCCACAGTTATCGCCGCTTTAGGACTAAACGTGTATTTCAGATAGGCATTTTCCAATACACGTGTCTTCGGATCATTTTTAAAATCGGCAAGATTTACCAGTGCCACGACCTCCGTACGTTGGCTTATTTTAGCCTGCACCTGCGCGCGCATATACTTCAGCGCAAAAGAATTACTAGTTCCAGAACGGTCCTCGTGATGCTGCCCTCCCACATCTACATCCTCATTAGTGCTCACCACATAACGAGCCTGAAACAATCCTTTAAACTTGAATGTCGGGTAATTTTCAAATTTTTTGCCCCAAGTGCTATCCGGTACCTGCGCATAGACAGATGCAGGCCCCAGCAAGGCGATCAAGGAATAAAAAACAAGGTAAAGACATGTTCTTTTCATAGGCTAATACACAGTTACAGTTTTTCATATAGTAGTTGGTTATAGTAGATACATGAATTGTCATCAAATTGTTTTAAAAAAATATTAATTATAAAAAAACCGTTACGGAAAGTAACGGTTGACAAGCTGAAACATCTTATATGGACTGTATTATCTACCAAAGGCAAATGCCTCCTGTAGGGGATGCACCTTCCCCTTTAGCCAAAAAGAAAGCATTTCCATGCCCACCACAGAGAAAGTAATGCCATTACCTCCAAATCCCAGCACGAAGTAAGCATTTTTAAAGTCTTGATGGGGTCCAATATACGGAAGCCCATCTTTTGTCTCGCCAAACGTACCTGTCCATGAAAAGTCAGTATAAAATGTCCTTTTAGGAAATAAGCGTTCAAAACTATTGCTGAGTTTACGCGCCTTACGTGCCAATAGGGCGTCCCTCCTTTTTGGGTTGCTAAATTTTTCGTCACCGCCTCCTATCAATACCCGCCCATCGTCCGTACAACGCATATAGATATAGGGTGCATCTGTATTCCAGACCAGTAGATTTCTGATCGGTTTACAGGCATCTGCATCGACTTCTGAGACAATGGCATACGTACTCAATAAGTTCACGAACTTTTCCTTGATCATGCTTTTACTTTCGTACCCCACACAATACACCACTTTCTGCGCCTGAATCTTTGCTCCGGTACCTACCGTACAGAGACTATTCTCTTTACGGTGCCTCACCTTTTTGAGTTCCGTCCGGTCAAAGACCCGCAATCCCCGCTTATGGTTATAAGCCAATAATTCATGCAATAGACAGAAAGCATCTACGCTAGCCCCTTGTTGAGACAGAATACCTCCGTACGTCTTTTCTAATCCAAAACGCTGGGATAAATCCTCCTTCGAAATCCATTCTACATCAAAGCCACCCGCTGCACGTGCTTCCAGCTCCTTCTTCAAACCGGCAACGTCTTTTCGCTTTGCTGCAAAATACAGTGACTCCTTCCGTACAAAACCAGCCTTTGAAGCGATTTCCTGGCTAATATCTTCCAATTGGTCAATAGCCTCTGAACAGGCTATATAACTTGACAAGGCCTTTTCCGCACCGATGAGCTCACACAGCTTATAAAGTGGCACGTCAATTTCATACTGCAACATAGAGGTTGTCGCAGACGAACTGCCGTAGCCAATCTCCCGCTTATCGATTAGAACAGTATCATAGCCATCAGCAATACATTGATGTGCAATCAACGCCCCTGTTATCCCTCCTCCTACCACGAGAATTTCACATTCTATATCCTCCTTCAGGGAAGGATAAGAATCCAGCAAACCATTTTTTACAAGCCAAAAAGGCTCCGGTGATTTCAAGTCCATAAGTTTTACCTAATCAAAGCCTACGTCATTTTTAAAAAACACAAAATAGATAATGGCCAATATTACTACTGCAATAGCAATCGCCCACATAATTCCCTTTCCTGCTGGCTTATCATCCGGTTCATTCTTTACCACCTCTGGTACCTGTCCCTCATATTCTTCTTTATCGTTCGTTTCCATGGTCTTAAGTTTTTGTGTAAAATGAACAGCTCAATTCCTATTTAGTTTTTACCACCTCATGAACTTACGCAAACTTCTCCCTAAGCAGCAGTTAATACGGTGCCTCCCACCGAACTTTTACCTGATCTCCCGTAACTAATACCCCTATTCGAGTCATCCCTCAACTATATGCTCCTATAGCTGTCCTCTATGCAAACAAAAAAATAACGATATGGAAAACTTACATCAAGACACAGCAGACCTTTTAAATCAACTAATAGAAATAAACAACGATCGTATCGAAGGCTATGAAAAAGCAATTTCTCTATTGCCCGAAGAGGGCAACTATGGCTTACAGGATGTTTTTGAAAAATACCGCGATCAGTCTATTCAGTTTAAAAATGAACTAAAGCCTTTGGTTATCCGCGAGGGTGACATGCCCACAGAAGAGACCCGTACCAGCGGTAAACTATTCAGAACATGGATGGAAATTAAATCTGCAGTAGCTCCTTATACAGTAAAAGCAATCCTCAAGAGCTGCGAGCGTGGGGAGGATGAATTCAAAAAAGTCTATAAAGAAGGGATGACAAAGCACGCGCAAACCTCGTCTGCCATTCTTTCGATTATCCAGAGCCAGGCAAACTTACAGCTCGAAGCACATGACCACATCAAAGAATTGCGGGACAACATTGATCTATAATGGATTCCTAAAGATCAAGTAAGGATATATTACCACTTTATATAAATGGTCGTATATCCTTACTCTACCAACCTATTTACGACCGCGTATTTAATCAAAGAAGCCGAATTCTTAACTCCCGTTTTTTCGATCAGGTTCTGACGATGTCCTTCGACCGTTCGTTTACTCAAGAATAATTTATCCGCTATTTCCACATTGGTATATCCATCACTGATCAGCTGCAACACCTCCACTTCACGCTCACTGAGTTCAATTCCATCTGCTCCTCCCTCCTCACGCTCGTCCCCCCCAAATGCCGGAGGTTGCGCAATAACACGTTCTAACAAGAGCATCGCAAGCTCCTCACAGAGATAACGGCCTCCGTTACCGATATGTGCTATCGCAAAGAGTAACTCATCGTAACTCACATTCTTTACGAGATAGCCTTTAGCACCTTTCTCAAATGCCTGTGCGACATTCTGCGTATTATTCAACATCGACAATACAATAATTTTTATATCTGGGTATTGCTCCACCAGTTTTTCAGTCAGTTGCAGCCCATCCATACCCGGCATATTGATATCTGTAATAATAACATCCGGGACCACTCCTTCCGCCAAATAAGCAATTGCCTCTTTACCATTATTAGCTTCGGCAATCACCTCCATATTCTCTTGTGTATCCAATAATAACTTTATTCCATTGCGGACCACCAGATGGTCCTCTACCAAAATTATCTTAATCATACTGTTAGTTATACATCGTTATTAATACCTGACTGCTTTCCGAAACACGATTTACCTCCAGAGTACCGTCATATAGACCGATCCTATTGTGCACATTGTGCAATACAGACTCGGGATAGTGCTGAAAGCTCTCCTCTCCAACTCCCCTAGATTCACTTAAGTTAATATTTATTTTGTTCCCTTTTACGGTTATTGTTAGGGAAGCCTCGTAAGGGCGGGCATTCAACTTCCAGCTTTGCAATAATGCCTGCACCACACGGTAGCAGCAAAACTGAAACTCAGGTGACTTGTCGACTATACGTGCGTCTATTTTATAGCGCAGATCGTAACCCAATCGTTTTACACCAAACACCATATCTTCCATCGCGGGCAAAAAGCCTACGTGTACAAACACATTCGGCAGCAGATCATTAGAAAGCGTTGTAATCTTTCTAATCGTATCATTCAATCTTTTCTTCAACACGGATATTTCATCTTCATAACCGTTTGAAATTATAAAATTCTGCAGACTCACTCGTAGCGCATAAAGTTCCTGTGCCACATCATCGCGTAGTGTCAGTCCGATCTGCGCCAGCTCGGCTTCATACATATCAAAAAAAGAACGGTACAAGGTATCGAATTTATCCGTCGTCAATGTTGCAAAACTATCTTCTTCATCCAAAAAAACAATGCCATAGCCCCAACTTTGCTCGTCCAATTTTTCCTTCTTACCATATACACTGATCCATTTTGTACTTCCTTTGCTCTTGCGCAACTGTATATAAGATAGTACCGTAAGATATTCGAAGTTGGTATGCGCAAAAAAATGCTGCAAACGCATCTTCTCTTTTCCGGCAAAAAGATCAAAAAAGCCCTTTCCTAAAACATCCTTTTTATCGACATACCCCATTCGCTCCAAGACCTGGCCATTGGCGTCGGTTATTTCAAAGGCATTGTTCAACAGCATTCTGCCCTGAGCCCCGTGTGGAAATACCTCTTTCATAACGAAAACTTCGTTCGGCCGATGGTTTATCATCAGCTTTGACCGTTCAAAGAGTTCCTGTTCCTTTTGTTTTCTGTGTATCTCCATCCACTCGAAAGATTAATACCTTCTCCAATACCTAGCATAGCAACGGAGTAATATGGTGGAGAAGCAAAAACCAAACCCATTCTCCCCTATTAAATACCTGTTATTAATTTATTTTTTTGCGGTTTATACGTGCTGTAGAATATTTTTACCTGATATCAAACGCAAAAACACCCCTTTTCAAATTCAGGCTAGCATGCACATAACGGCAATTATTCCTACCCAGAGTACAAACAAAGAAACTAACACCATGAAATACAGTAACATACAAACAAAAAGATAGATATACCTAATCTACCGTATTTCTCCCTTAAGGCTTTAGCAAGCGCGAGTGGCGGCCGTTTATGCCAATAATCCTGCACCATATTTGATGTATTCCAATAAACAAACATACTACTTACAACTTAGAAAATATCGATATGAGAACAGCACAATTAAACTTGACGATTTTAGAAAACAGCCCTATTCTAAATAGTATAGCGCAGAAGTTCACGAACGATCCTTATGAAAAAGAAGAGTTGGTCCAGGAGACATTCATCCGTTCTCTCAATTATCTGGAGAAGTTTGTTCACAACCCCAAATTGGTTGCTTGGCTTTATACCATAATGAAAAACATATACATCAATAAATACCGTAGACAGGTCAAGTACCGGACTATCGAATCGGAGCTTCAACATACCACACATTTTGAGAAGACGTCTTGGAACAGCGGTGAATCCAAATTTGTAATGGAAGATATACAAGAAGCACTCTCCAAACTCCCAGCCTCCAACTACAAAGCCTTCACCATGTTTGTAGAAGGTTACAAATACAATGAAATTGCCGAACACCTACAAGTTCCTGAAGGGACCGTAAAAACAAGAATACATCTGGCCCGCAAATTATTAAAGGAAAACCTGAGCGGATATGTATCTTAATACGGGTAGAAAGTACTATAAAATGCCCTTCTATAATTCTATAGAAGGGCATTTTATTTAAATCGTAACGCGCCCCCCAGTAGCTGGGACCGTAGCTCCAGATACATAAGATGCCGCATCCGAGGCTAAAAATACATATACCGGCGCAATCTCTACAGGTTGTCCCGGTCTACCAATAGGCGTATTTGCTCCAAATTTTTCGTGATCGGGTATAGTACTTGGAATCAGAGGGGTCCATACGGGTCCTGGAGCTACGGCGTTGACACGTATCCCTGAGCCATCCTCTAAAAACAGCTGTGCCAAGCTGGCTGTAAAATTCTGAATAGCCCCTTTACTGGCAGCATAGGGTAAGAGCGTTGGGTTCGGATCGTATGCATTGACCGAAGTTGTATTTATAATACAACTGCCTGGCTTCATGTGCTCCTTAGCTGCTTTCACCAGATAGAACATTGCACTCATATTTGTTTCAAAAGTTTTATTCCATTCCGATGCACTGATTTCTTCTACGGTTTTATACGTCATCTGATAGGCGGCATTGTTAATCAACACATCGATTTTATTGAATTTTGCGACACAAGTCTGCACAATGGCCTCACAATGTTTCTCCGAACGAATATCCCCACGGATCAGGACACAACTACGCCCTGCCTTTTCGACCCAATTCTTGGTATCAAGAGCATCCTCATCTTCCACCTCTTCTTTATATGCCAACACAATATCTGCGCCTTCCCGAGCCATAGCGATGGCGACGGCTTTACCGATGCCAGAATCACCTCCTGTAATAAGAACAACCTTTTCTTTTAACATCCCCCTACCTTCATAGGATTCTTCACCATGATCAGGAACTGGACTCATCGCACTAGTGATACCAGGTACAGCTTGATCCTGTTTTTCAAAGGGCGGTTTCGCGTATTTATCTCTTGGATTATTTTCTTCTGTTTTCATAGTGTTTTATTTTAAGTTCAAAAGTTAACAATGAACAGCTCCGGCATCAAATTGTTAATAAAATTAGAGGTACAGGTATTTACCCCTAGTGGCAGTACCGTAATAAATACCCCTTTCCGCCTTTATACCTGAATCGCCGACGTCTTTTACAAACTATTCCTCCTAAGAGACGTTAGATAAGTATAGTATTACATCTATTGAGGCTAATCTTGGCCTATCACCTTACCTTGTATGCAAACAAAACGAACTATAATCATCTCCAATCGATTACCTATACGTATCGAAAAACAGGATGGTAAACTACTTTTTATTCCCAGCGAAGGCGGTCTCGCCACAGGTCTCGGCTCTTACTATAAAAAAGGCGGAAGTATCTGGGTCGGCTGGCCGGGGTATATCCCGGAGACTCCGGAAGAAGAACAGCTCATTCGGGAAGAACTGGCCAGACATAACCTCATCCCGGTTTTCCTGAGTGCCCAAGAACTGGAAGACTACTATGAAGGCTTTTCGAATGAAATATTATGGCCCATCTGTCATTACAGATTATCCTACGCCGTATTTGAAAAGTCCTATTGGGCGGCCTATCAACAAGTCAATCAAAAATTCTGCGATGCTACGCTAGCACAGCATATCACCGAAAAAGATGAGATATGGATCCATGATTATCAATTGATGCTGCTTCCACAATTATTACGACAGCAGAACAATTACCTGACCATTGGCTACTTTCAGCATATCCCCTTTCCTGCCGATGAGATTTTCAGATGTATCCCCTGGCGCAATGAATTACTAAAAGGTCTGTTGGGGGCCGACCTCATCGCCTTCCACACCTATCATGATGCCCAACATTTTCTAAATTCCTGCTTAAACCTCCTCCATCTCTCGCCCAAGAACAACAGCGTACGCTGCCGGGACCGTAGAGTACATGTAGAAGTATTTCCAATGGGTATTGATTTTGAAAAATTTGAGCAGCTGTCCAAATCTGCCGATGTGCTTTCTAGAGTACAGGCGCTACGGGAGCAGTATCAAAATCGCAAAATCATTCTTTCCATCGATCGACTAGATTACAGCAAGGGGATTCTGGAACGGCTGGCCGCCTACGAAAATCTCCTACAGACCTATCCTGAATTACGCAACCGCGTAGTTTTATATATGCTTGTCGTTCCTTCTCGCGACAATGTCGCCCAATACAAGCTATTGCGTGACGAGATCGACCGTATGGTGGGGCATATCAATGCGGTATACGGTTCAGATGAATGGATCCCTATTACCTACTTCTACAACTCGCTATCTATTGAAGACCTCTCTGCCCTATACGTTGCGGCAGACATCTGCCTTGTCACCTCCCTACGCGATGGTATGAACCTGGTCTGCAAAGAATATATAGCCAGCAAATCCCAACAACAGGATGGTGTACTCATTCTCAGCGAATTCGCAGGTGCCGCCAAGGAGCTTCCTGAAACAATACAGATCAATCCCTATTCCATCGACGACATTACAGAAGCAATACACCTTGCCCTCTATATGCCCAAAAGAGAACAGCAGCAGCGGATGAAAAGCAACATTACACTGGTCAAAAAATTCAACATCTCCCATTGGGTAAAATTATTTTTCAACCGCCTACATGAAATCAAGCGCGAGCAAAAAGCCCATGCCAGCAGAAAGCTACAGGGCGCTACTCTCAAAAAGATTACAGACAAACTAGCCCAATCCAAAAGAAGACTCCTATTTCTCGACTACGATGGTACCTTGGTTGGATTCCAAAAGGAGGCCAATGCAGCGCGTCCAACCGCGGCAGTACTCCAGGTCCTGGCCGATTTGCAAAGTGATACCGCCAATCAGATTACCATCATCAGTGGCCGTCCGCATACCGATTTACGCAAGTGGTTTGGCAATACCGATTACTTCCTTATTGGCGAGCACGGTGCCTGGAGCAATTTTCCTGATGGGCAGTGGCGCGATAAACCCGATATGCCTACTGCCTGGAAAACCCCAGTACGTCGTATCATGTCCAAATTTACAGATCGTACACCAGGAGCGAATATCGAAGAGAAAAACTACTCCCTGGCCTGGCACTACCGAAAGGTCCATACCGGACTAGGTCTTATGCGCGCCCAGGAACTGGCAGATGCCCTACGCTACCTGTTGCCACAATATGGTCTTCAGTTGCTCCTAGGGGATAAAGTAATTGAAGTTAAAATCAATGTACTGAACAAAGGAAAAGCGGCATTGGAGATTGTAGAGCAGTACAAACCCGATTTTATATTCGCCATGGGCGACGACTCCACCGACGAAGACATGTTTTTCGAATTGCAGGATTCGGCCGTAACCGTCAAAGTCGGCAATAAACAGACACTGGCACAGTACTACATCGAAAACCAAGAGGACGTACTTACCTTGCTCCAGCAGTTCCGTAGATAACAGAACAAAAACAAGGACCTCTCAACAGGCCTTTGATTCCTAAGGCCTGTCGTACTTAAACTAGACAATATGACAAAACAGAAGCATCTTTACAACAGCGGAATTATCGGAAACTGTGCCTATATCGCACATGTAGGCAAAGACAGCAACATCAATTGGTTATGCTGGCCATCTTTCGAAGACTCTTTTGTATTTGGTACACTACTGGATGAGCATAAAGGAGGACGCTTTAGTATTACTCCTCCTGGAGATATCCTACATTCGAGCCAACATTATATCGAGAATACAAACATCCTATGCACGACAATAGAAAGCGCCGAAGGAAGCTACCGCATCACCGATTTCGCCCCCCGCTTTGAGCAGTACGAGCGCTATTACAAGCCACTGGTCTTAATCCGCAAGATAGAGCCCATCTCAGGCCACCCTAAAGTACGGGTAGTCTGTGATCCCAAATACCACTATGGTGAAGCCTCCTTTCAAAAAAGTAGAGGGAGCAACCATATCCAGTTTGAATGTGGCGAAGTCAAGATGCGCCTGGCGACCAATATGCCCATCAGTCATTTCTTCAACGACGTAAGCTATCTGATTAATAAACCCATCTATTTAATCCTGACCTTTAGCAACTCTTTTGAGGCACCTATTGCACGTACGGCCGAAGACTTCCTGACCCGTACCCGTCAATATTGGCATCGCTGGGTGAAAAACGCCTCTATTCCGGCCTTCTATCAAAAGGAAGTAATACGCTCTGCACTCACCCTTAAACTGCATCAATATGAGGATACTGGTGCTATAATCGCCGCCAGCACCACCAGTCTGCCAGAGCATCCCGGTGCGGGGCGTAACTGGGACTATAGGTTCTGCTGGGTCCGGGACAGTTACTACGTACTTACGGCATTGAGCCATATCGGTCATTTCGAAGAGATGGAACGCTATGCTTCCTATATCGCCAATATCACCCAGTCGGATCCCGGCCGGCTACAACCACTATATGGTATCCTGGGCCAGTCCGACCTTGAAGAGAAAACACTGGATTCCCTTAGCGGATACCTCGGCAATCAGCCCATCCGCATAGGCAATCAGGCCTCCGAACACATCCAAAACGATGTATACGGTCAGGCCATGATAGCCCTACTTCCCCTATTTACCGATCATCGCTTCCGCCACCAAAACACCGGATTCGCAGCCGAATGGACACGTTTTATACTCCGCAAGATGGAACTCACCATTGATGAGAAAGATGCTGGTATCTGGGAGTTCCGGAATATGGAAAAACGGCACTGCTATTCCAACCTCTTCCAGTGGGCAGGCGCCACAGCAGCTTTAAAAATAGCACGGCAATATGACCTAGAAGACATCAGTAGGCAGGCCAATGTCATCCGCGACAAAGCGGCACAGCACATCGAGAGCTGCTATGACCCAGAGCGCATGGTTTATACCAATGCCCATGAGAGCACAGACCTCGATGCATCGACCTTACAGCTTATTATGATGGGCTACCTTGATCCCAACTCGGAAAAAGCTAAAGAACATCTCAAACAATTAGAAAAAGTATTGAAAGGCGATCAGGGGTTATTCTACCGCTACCTTCACAAAGATGACTTTGGACGTCCACGGTCTACCTTTCTGGTCTGTGCATTTTGGTACGTCGAAGCATTAGCCTGTGTCGGCAGACTCGATGAAGCCCAAGAAGTGTTCAAGCAGTTGCTATCCTTTGCCAATCACCTGATGCTATTCAGTGAAGACGTCGATGACTACGATGGTAGCCAATGGGGTAATTTCCCGCAGGCCTACAGCCACGTCGGACTGGTCAACGCCGCCTATCGCATTGCTATCAAGCTTGATAGCCCTACTTTTTTCGACAACACCAACAGTTAGCGCGAGTTTGCATCGCTCTGGCATGTTACGGTTTCTACGTCACTACTGCGACAAATACGTAGTTCCAAAAGCGTAGATTTTGAGACTAAAACAAGTATTCTGCACCGCTATTTCGGTCTGTTTTTTGAAGTTAGTATAATGTAAACAACTCAACATACTATTATGGATATACAAGATTTGAAAATTACCGCAGGACAGATGAGAAGCTTGATCATTGCCATGATCAATGTAGACACACAAAATAATAAGAGCATGACAAAAAAACATGGAAAACAGATAAAAGACGATGCCAAATACGAAGCATTACGTCGTGAAGGAGCCAGCAAAGAAAAAGCTGCCCGCATTGCCAATTCGCCCGGTGCCAGTAAAAAAGGAGGTAAAAGTAGCCCAATGGAAGAACGTACCAAAAAAGAACTCTTAGAAGAGGCTAAAAAAATCGGTATCACCGGACGGCATGACATGGACAAAACAACATTGATCAATGCCATCCGAAACCACTAATTGCTCCACAGCAGACAAAGCTATTGTAGCGAAACAGGCCCTGCAAGAAGCAGGGCTTCGTTATATAACCTGCGATGGCAAAGGCTACTCCCGCGTAAGACGTGGTTCTGGTTTCGCCTATATGGACCCTCAGGGTAAGCCCTTAAAAAACGAAAAGATACTTCAGCGTATCCAGGCATTAGTCATCCCGCCTGCCTGGCAAGACGTCTGGATATGCTCCCTACCCAACGGCCATATCCAGGCTACCGGATTGGACGCACGCGGACGTAAACAATACCGATACCATCCACAGTGGGTTGCCTTGCGCAACAAAACAAAGTTTAATAGCTTACAGGCTTTTGGGCGAAGGTTACCCTATCTCGACAGACGTATTTTAAGGGATCTTAAGCGGCCTGAACTATCGAAAACACATGTCTGTGCATTGGCTTTGGCCATTATGAGCAAAACCTACTTTCGCGTAGGTAATGCCATCTATGAGAAGGAAAACAAATCATATGGTCTCACCACCCTTCGGAACCGACACTTAAAACAGATTTCCTCACAGAAAGTCTTTTTTAAGTTTGTTGGCAAAAAAGGAATCCAGCAACAAAGCTACCTCAGAGAAAAATCATTAATCAACCAACTTAATAAAGTGAAAGAAATCCCTGGACAGCGTCTCTTTCAATATTATGATGTGAATAAGAGAGCCACTCCTTTAGATTCTGGAGACCTGAACCAATATATCAAAGAGGTTATGGGTGAAGATTTTACCTGCAAGACCCTGCGCACCTGGTATGCCAGCATACTTGCACTTTATTACCTCCGTCAAATAACAACAGCACCTACAAACGAAAAAAATCGAAAGCACCTGCTCCTGACCATGATTGATGCTGTAGCTGAGCAGCTTGGAAATACACGAGCGATCACCCGAAGTCATTACATCCATCCCTATATTCTAGAAACCTACCTATCAGGAAAACTCGATTCCTGGATTTCCCGAACGAACAAGCGCCCTCTGGCTCCTACTTCCGACCCCTCTTATAAACGTAAACTCTTACAACTACTACAAGATTCGGCCCAGGTGCAGTAGCGGCGTCTGCATCATATTACAGACTATCTTTTAGCGTATCCGTACTATCCTGATTGGCGGAATCTAAAGTTCCATACCTTAATTCATCTGTCGGATTCAGGTTATACCTCGACTTATCTGACTCCGTCACCGGCCCTGGCTTACCGCTAGTATCTTTTTGTGGCCCTTTACAGCCGGTCATCAATATAACACTGGTTATGGTGATGAGAAAGTAACTGTTTATATTCTTCATGGTATCTCCTTATTGATTTATAACTTATTTAATAACAAGTCAAAGGATCATTGGTTGGCCTCCAACGTTGATTAGCGTAGTAATACGCCAACCATAGCGGTAAACACCTGATATCTCTTGTTTGTCAACAAATTACTCCTTCCGTTGTTAGCATAATATCACTATAGCAGTGGTGCATTGTTTGTAATTTCACCTATAGAGCACTAAAACAATATATATCAGCTTTTTGCGTTTAAAAATAAACTTAAAAGTTCGAAAGCGCCTTTATGAAAAACACGGTACAGCAGGTTGATATCAACTCTTTGCAGCAATTTGGCAATCTAATTATTACAGACAATAAGATGGTCATGGTCGCAATAAGCGATTCGGCTCAGTCTTTTACCAATGTAGCCATACAGCAGCTATTGGGACTTCCCCTTACTGACTTTTTACACCACCTATGGGGTAGCAATCATCAAAAGTTTTTAGCAACCGTACAGGCGCTCATCGCTAAACAAATTCCCAGTCAGGTATTTTCAAAAAAAATCAAGAGTCAATACTATTATTTTAAACTCAACCTTAACAAAGGCTTTGTTTATATCGAATGGGAAGAACAGCATCGTAAGCATATTTCTGTATCCCGCATGAATGAACTAGGCTTTCTATTCGACGAAATTTATGTCAATAACTGGAACTTTCTATGCAAAGCCTTACAGAAAATATTAAAGTTTGAACGTGTTTTTGTGCTCCAGATTCAAGAAACAGGTCAAAGCAGTGTTATTGCCGAATCCTTAAAAGCAGATAAACCCTCCTTCTGTGGTAAAGAGTTTGCCCAAAGCTTCTTTCCGCCAGAACTTACTCCTTACTATAACAGTCTAGCCTATCGCTATATTCCCAATCTAGACAAACTGGACCAAAAGTTATATAGTCTCGATCCCGGCATACACCTACTTTGCAGTCAACTGGCGGTCCCACCCGAGCTGCATGAAATCTATCTCAGGAATATCGGGGTGAAAGCAGCTCTCTTCTTTCCTTTATACTTGGAAGGTAACTTCTGGGGACTTGTAGTGGCTCAACACCCGAAGGCTAAGAAAATCGATCTTCAACAGCGCAAATTATGCACCTTTATCATACAGAGCGCAATGAGTAAGTTTGAAAACCTGTTTAAACAGGGGCTCATCGACGAAAACCAACAGCTTTTGGAAGCAGAATTGATCTTAAAACATTCTTTGGCCGATAACAAAACGGTTAATTGTGCGCTCGTCCAAAATATGGAGCTGCTTACCAATATGATCAAAGCTGACGGTTTTGGTATCTATTATCAGGGAGACGTATTTTTTCATGGCGATGTACCCCATACTGACCTTTTTTACGACATAGTGGATTACTTAAAAATTGTAAGTAACAAAACACTTTTCAAAGATTACAATTTCAAACTCAATCACAGTTCCCATTTCCGGGAGGAGCTACCATTTGCAGGCCTACTCTACTATACTCTAGGTATCGAAAAAGACTACTACCTCATCTGGTTCCGAAAAGAACACAACAGCAAGATTGTCCAACTCAACCTAGACAAACAGAAGGGTGGTACGCAAATACGCACTTGGGAACAGCCTATTTACGATTCTGCCCTGCCTTGGGACGACAGCGATTTAAGGTTTATCACGATGCTCCAACAGACGATCAAGGAATCTATCGTCATCCGATCGGCAGAGAAACAGATGCTGACCAATGAACTACAGCTATTGAACAACGAGCTGGAAATGTTTACCTTCAGTCTTTCGCACGATCTTAAAAATCCACTTTCCATACTTAAAATGGGACTACAGTTTCTAAAATCTGTCGGTCATACCCTCAGCCTTGAAAAGAAAAACGACTGGTTTCAAAACTTATCGGGCAGTGTTACGAATATAGAAGATATCATAGACAATATTGTTCTTATCAGTCAAAGCAAGACCACAGCGATGGCCAAAGATCCTATTCCGATGTCGTACACCATCAAAAAGATATCTCAGGAAGCCAAGTTAATACACCAAGCACCCGACTGTCAGATGGATTTTGGAAATCTCCTGCCTCTTTGGGGAGAAAAAAGTGCCCTATACCAAGTCTTTCTCAACATCATCAATAATGCCGTTAAGTACTCAAGTAAAAATCCATTACCCAAAGTTTGTATCCACAGCACAATGGACGAGCATCTTGTATGCTATAGTATACAAGACAATGGTATCGGAATCCCGGAGGAAAACCTTCCACACGTTTTTGATATTTTCATCCGTGCCGGTAATTCACAGTCCTTTCAAGGGACAGGTGTAGGACTATCGCTGGTCAAGCGTATCATGGATAGACTTGGTGGCACTATCGAGATCCAATCTATCGAAGGCACAGGGACAACAGTCAACCTCATCTTCCCGATCAGCTCACCTTTTCCAGATTCTATGTTATAAGCTAGAATCTTCTTTTTTATGAACCAATCCTATCCACAGCTGTTCGCAGTTTAAGTAATCCTATTTTTTACAAAAAAAAGAAAAGCTATGGAAGAGAAAATGAGAGCATGTATAGAAAAATGCTTAGAGTGCGCCAATGCCTGCATGCATTGCGCCGCATCCTGCCTAAAAGAATCAGAAGTCAATATGCTACGTGACTGTATACGCTTAGATTTAGAATGTGCTACAATATGCAACACTACTGCCAAGCTTATGCAATTAGAGAGCAGCTATTCCAATACCGTAGCCGAGCTCTGTGCACAGCTATGTAATGCCTGTGCCGAGGAGTGCGAAAAACACGCCGCACATGGCATGGAGCACTGTGCCCAATGCGCACGTGTATGTCGGGAATGCGCAGACCTATGCATGTCAATGAGCAGTGCAGCATAATACACCCTACAATCCTATTAAAGTAAATTTGTTAGTACGACTACATTGCTACTTTAATAGGATCTCTTTTGTATTCCCGATAAAAAAGTGAGCCAAATAACCGATCGGAAGATAGCTACATATTACCTTACAGCGCAAGAAGAAGATTAGCTTCCCTGTCAGAGAGTTTAAGGTTTAGCCTTTGCAAACGGATCAGGATACTGTTTTCTTACTTTGCGTATCTCCTGCTGCAGGTTAAATAATTCTGGCAACGCCTTAAAAGAAAAATAAGAGATTTCCTCCGAAGCCGCATCCTGCACCAGTTGCGTATAGAAGGTAATACTTTTGTTGATATGATCCTCACAGACTTCAAGATAGGCTCCCTCTTTTTGGGAATCATAGCCTTCAAATCCCTTCTGCAAGCGGCCGTATAGCAATTCAAACTCTGACTCTGCCAACTGCAGATTCTTACCTGTACAGAGTTCTACCGCATCCGGCTGTGTAGCGGTATAATACGACTTAATCCTACTACACAGTTCCCTAATCTTTTTATCCTTGCTATGGCTATAAAAAAGCTCCGCCATTCCCAATCCTTCAGTCCGCATAAATACAATATTGCGGATCACCCTACCCTCCACCTGCTCATTTTGCGCTTCAGTGCGTGGTATGGGGACTATAAAAAGAAAAAAGAGTATGAAAGCCTGAATATACATAATTAGTTGTTATCTATTTCTCTAGTAACAAATGACGTACCGTATTGTTCAGCACAATGGTGCTATATATAACTATCCGTATTTTCTGAACAAAAAATGACATAAATACCTATAAAAGAACACTTCAGCAAGCGATAGTGATTCTAACAAAGGGTATTTTTCTCCGCCCTTGCCGTATATATATCCTTTTTTACTGTGCGAATACCCAAACGCATCAGATTGGGTACTTCTTGCACTTTTTTTGTAACAGACCTGGTACATCTAAAAATAACTTCAACATGGAAAACAAAGATTTAAATTTACAGCTCAATGAATACCGTTCGGTATTGAAGAATCTTGCCTACAAGTTTACCAATGACCCGG
Organism: Sphingobacterium tabacisoli; assembly: GCF_017908035.1. Taxonomy (GTDB): domain Bacteria; phylum Bacteroidota; class Bacteroidia; order Sphingobacteriales; family Sphingobacteriaceae; genus Sphingobacterium; species Sphingobacterium tabacisoli. Next base: position 1,397,736 of record NZ_JAEQMU010000001.1, read on the forward strand.
AAGACATCCAGGACTTGGTACAGGAAACCCTGCTTCGCGCATTAAAGTACATTGATCAGTTTTTTCACAACCCTCGGGTAGTTTCTTGGTTGTTCGTTATCATGAAGAACATATACATCAACCATTACCGTCACCGTAAGCAGAAATACCGCTATGAAAACCACAAGGCCAATGAATATCAAGATCTGGGTTGCCATGAGCCCTTTACCGAAAACACCGTCGAAAAAAGCCTCGCTCTAAAGGATGTAAAACAGGCTTTGACCCAGTTACCCAAGGAGCACAAAGAGATGTTCGACCATTATATCAATGGGTATAAGTACAAAGAACTCTCGGATCTCTATGGTATCCCGGAGGGTACGATAAAATCCAGAATCTTCCTCATACGGAAAGGACTGCAGAAGCAGTTTCCACAATACATATAATTCCTTCAACACCTTCACAAACGGTGAAATACGGGTGGACCAAAACCAACTTGTATTTCACTTGTTCAATTAGCATACTAAACAGCATATATTATGAGAGCCATATGGACAGGAGCTATCGGTTTTGGTTTAGTCAACATACCCATTAAAATATACAGTGCTACACAGAGCAGTTCATTAGATCTGGATATGTTGGATCGGAAAGACAAGTCAAACATTAAGTACAAACGTGTAAATGAAACCACAGGCAAGGAAGTCAGCTGGGACAATATCGTAAAAGGCTATTTACTTAACGAGCAGTATATCGTGCTGGAAAGCGCAGATTTTGAGGAAGCAAGTCCCGAAAAGAACAAAATGATCAACCTGCATTCCTTTGTCAAAACCGAAGAAATAGACAGTATTTACTTTGAGACGCCCTATTATCTTGAGCCCGCCAAAGGAGGTGAAAAAGCCTATGATCTTCTTCTAAAAGCATTAACAAAAAGTAAGACCGCCGGCCTGGGGTCCTTTGTCATGCGTAACGTCGAAAATCTTGCTTTGGTCAAGCCTCATGGGAATTTCCTATTGCTCAACAAGCTTCGGTTTGAAGAAGAGATCCGCGACAGCGAAGAGCTACACCTACCCCAGAATACAAAAATCAAAAAAGAAGAGATGGATATGGCCCTTCAACTGATAAAACAACATTCCCAACCTTTTGACATCTCGAAATACAAGAACGAATATACCGCAGAATTACTCAAGATCATCAAGCAGAAAGCCAAAGGGAAGCATACCTCTATCCGTAAGATAAACGTAGAGCACACCAAGTCTAGCGATCTCCTGGCCAAGTTAAAAGCCAGCTTAGCCTAAGCTCACAGCCTAGCGAGTGCCTGCTTTATATTAACGGGCTTATCCCAGATTGCCGCCCACGGATCTTTCTTATCTTTCACACGCTTTAGCATACTCTGGATATTAAAATCCCTGATTTGTAGCCCTACCTTAAGTTCTTCCCAAAATAAGGGGGCACTTGCTGTAGCTCCTTCCTTAGGCCGCAACGAATAGGGTGCCGCCATAGTCTGCCCCCTTCTATTTTGTAAAAAATCCAAATAAATCAGCCCCTTTCGCTTTTTGGGATCTCGTATGGTACTGGTCGTTTCCTGGTGCCGCTCATGGAGTATGGATGCCAATAACTGTATAAAATCGCGTACGATATCGTAATCATACTTCGCCTTTACATACAGGTAGATATGTAATCCTGTCGATCCAGAAGTTTTCAGAAATGCGGGTACACCTATGTTATCCAATAGCTTTTTAGCATCTTGAGCGATACGGACGACCTCATCAAAGTCTGCTCCATTAGGATCCAGGTCCAGCACCCCGAAATCGGGCTTCTCCGGCTTTTTATAAGTGGCCAACCAAGGATTTATTTCAATAGATCCCAGATTAGCGATATACAACAACGTCTGTTTGTCATTACAGACGATATAATCGATTTCTTTACCAGTACTTTCTGCATGGACTGGTACTGTTTTGATCCATTCCGGTATCTTGTCAGGATCCACATCCTTCTGAAAAAAACCATCCTTCTCGATTCCATTCGGGAAGCGGTGCAGAGAGATCGGTTTGTCTTTGAGATAGGGCAATATCCAATCCACCATTTCTTCATAATAGGCGATCATCTGCCCTTTCACATAATTATCCTTAGGCCAGTAGACCTTATCCAGGTTGGTCAGTTCTACAGTCTTACCTCCGATCTTAAGTGTCTCTTCATTTCTGTCTATATCCATAGCTTCTTCCGTTTTGATCTCCTTTACTTTCTTATCTTCCCGTAGCATCTTGAATACGGGGTGCCTTAAATGTTCTTCTTTTGTCCATTCTGAATAGTATACCTCCGCTATCAATATCGGTTTTAGCCAGATCACCTCCTTCTCCTTAGCCACCTTTGTCCCTCGGGCAAATGGTTTCCTTCCATTCTCCAACTGTTGCATCGTTGTATGGAGCGACTGCAGCAAAGCATCGCTAAACCCCGTTCCACAGTTACCGATATAAACCAGTTGACCTTCCTTATAGAGACCCAGCACCAATGCGCCGAAAAAGTCCCGACTCCCTTGAGGACGGGTATAACCGCAAATAATCACCTCCTGACTATGCCTCAGCTTGTATTTTACCCAACTTGTACTCCGCGTTCCTTCGAGGTAGCGGCTATCCTTTTCTTTGGCCACTATACCTTCCCAGTTGTTATCCTTTGCAATCTGCTGTACCTCTACGCTATTCCCCTTCAGTGACTCTACTTTCTGTATAACCTTCACTCCATCCATCCGTTTAAGCAGTAGATTTAGTAAGTCTCTACGCTCTTCCAAGCCATAGGCAGTCACTTCTTCTTTCTCCAAGCGCAGGATATCAAACACATAATAATGTAACTCCAGTGCACTAGGGATAGGCTCCCCACTGGCTATCAGCTGAAAGTGGGCTTTTTTGGCCTTATCTTCTATCACCAATTCCCCATCCAAGCAAACATCCCGATCCAATCCATCAATTTCCTCTACTAATGAAGGAAACAGATGGTTCATCAGCTTCCCATTACGGGAGTAAAGATGCGTGCCTTGGCTATCATGTACCGCCAGTATCCGGAACCCATCATATTTTTTTTCATACAGCCAATCCCCTCCCTCCGGCAGCTTCTCAATCAGCTTGGTCAACATCGGTTTTGGAGGAGGCCCACTCTTGAATGCCAGTCCAGCACTTTTTACCGGTTCAGCTACCCTATCTTCACTATTATACGGCTTATGTGTAGCGTATTTGTCCTGATGCTTGATCAGTAACCACGCTTTTTCATCGCCTCCTTTCATACGTACCAAGGCAAACTCACCACGTAAAATATGACCCCATAGTTTAAACTTAATTGAGCCCTTTTCCCAATTTTTCAAAAAATCCCTTTCATTTTCCGCATCTGTAAACTCATAGTAGCCCGAATCAAAAATATGCACTGTACCAGCGCCATAATTTCCCTTAGGAATATTGCCTTCAAAAGAGGCATAATCTACAGGGTGATCCTCCACCTGCATGGCAAGTCGCTTATCCTTAGGATACAGTGATGGTCCCTTCGGCACCGCCCAACTTTTCAGAACACCATCCAGCTCCAATCTGAAATCATAATGTAGCCGTGAGGCATGATGACGTTGTACCACGAAGCGCAATTTATGTTTAGCTTGCTTTTTTATAGGGCTCTTTCCCTGAGGTTCATCCGTCTTTTCAAAATTTCTCTTTTTTGTATATGTTTCTAATTTGGCCATGCTATCTGTCTTTACGTTAAGTGCTGAACACTTAAAGATGCCTAAGGTTCATAAGAACAACAAACTAAAATGCGATACAACAAGCCTTTAACACGTACTTATCGCTCACATTTACGTATTTCATCCCACAACTTCTTACTGACCTAACCGTTCATGGCGTACAACATTTAATAGAAACATAATGCGAACACCTATTCCCGAACAGATTGAAGGCAAGGCCTTAGACTGTTTTAAGACCATAGATTTCCCGAGCTTACAGGACTCAGCACGTTTTTTCGAGCAAGCAAAAACCAAACTGCTCGATATCAACAACTGGCATCAGATTACCGGTAGACCGTCTGCCGAATTTCAGATTATGGATTCCTTCGGCCTCCCCTTGAATCGGACCGTCGAAAGAGGAGACTATATACGTATTGACATTCCAGGACCGGGTCTGCCTTCAGCCGATGGCTACGATTGGGTACAGGTAGAAAGCATAGACAAGCAGAGCGAAGGACAAAACCACCGCCTTACCCTTACTTTAAGGCCTAGTCCTGATCCCACAAATGAGCATACCGATACCGCACATTTTTTTAAGCGTCTTGCTACTTCGTCTATTTTATTAGAACAGACAGGCAAACGCATTTTCATTCATTACGCCGGACGCAATGAAATCATAAATACCGACAACAGCTCCATCCTTGACAATTTCAGAAATTTCATGGTAGGACTAGGCGCCAAAATGGGTGCTTCTTTCCCACAATGGCAGGCATTGGTCGATGGATTGGGCAACAGTAGGACAATGAACAGTAATTAATTTAACACTTTTAAAACAATAGAACACATGAAAAACGAGAAAAACAACAAAACGACAACGGAAAAAGAGCAAGAGTACAAAGACCGCAATCAGAAGACCAAGGTAGAGGATAATACAGGCAAGCGTCCAGAAAAAGATACTAATCCACTTCCTCCTAATCCGAATCAGGTAGACAACCACGAAGAATAAAAAAAAGCGTGCCGGTATTATCCGACACGCTTCCCATTATAACAGCTATACTCGGAACCTAGGTTCCTTTTTCTTTATGCCGCTTTTCAAGCGGTCTATCCGTTGGATCGTTGGGCATATCATTGAGTTGTTCGTCTTGGGGATCCACTCCTGCTTCTGCATCACCGTCATGTTTGGCATCTACATCCTCCAGCACCTTCCCTTCACTGCTCAAGCGTACCTTTTTAGTCTTCTGCATCTTATTCCCTACCAATTTATTCTCATCTTTTGTCGCCATATTCCTTACATTTTATTATTCTTGACCGTATCTACAATCGGGGGAGTCTCTTTATTTACAGGAGCAGTATCATCCAGTTTTAATTCCTGAGCCTGCGTTAGATGAGACTTTAACGTAGGCAATTTATCCGCGGCCCATATCTTCAACGTTTCGTCGGTCATCGTATTATCACCATTCACCCCCTCATACAATGCAATCGAATTTTCGTGAGAAGCTACCACAGCATCCTTGAACGCCTGATCATATTGTCCTGCTTCGGTTCCTTCCAATACTCCCAATTGTCCCTGATGGCTTTGATCTAGCTCAGTAGATATAGTCCATCCTTTAGCTTCTGCATACTGCCGCAACTCATTCAGGATCTGTTGATGTTCGTCAACCAGCATACGCGAGTATGCCTTAATCCCCTCATTAGACGACCTTTGTCCTGCTTGTTGTGCTAGCGCAACTTCATATTGATTGGCCATCACCGCCTTGTTGACAAAGTCCTGTTCCGGATTTTGCTGTCCGAAAGACATAAATGTTATAATCCCTAGAATTACAACAGCCCAGTTTAAATACTTTTTCATGGAGTTATCTTCTTAATTTTTAACTTCAATTTGCTTTTTTTACAACTTTCGAACACGCCAGCAAAACATTGGTTGCTATAATTTGTTTTTCCAGTATTTATACGTTACACCGAGGTATCTTACACCTTTTAATCGATTTTTATACGTTAAAAATCACGTAAATGAACTATATAACCGATCGTACGTTTTTACTAAGACCTCTAGCTATCCTATGTAGGAAAGCTGGAACATCATTATTAAAACAACTTTTCTATGAATATGATGATTTACTACGGCCTTAGCCTGTTATTCGCGACCAGCATGTCGCTCCAATCCAATGTCGATCAGTTAAGAAAAAACTACCTTGCAGCAAGCCAGGAAGAATCCATCTGTAAGCAGGAAATAGAACGCATAAAAGATTCTTCAGGTGAATCTCCGATAGAAATGGCCTACCATGGAGCCTACCATATGCTATGGGCCCAATACCTTAGCGCTCCATTGAGCAAACTCAACAGCTTTAAAAAGGGGAAAAATCTTATGGATAACGCTTTACAAAAACGCTATGGAGATCCAGAGATCCACTTCTTACGCCTCACCATCCAACAACATGCACCTGGGATACTTAAATACAACACCAATATCCAAGAGGATGTGGATCAGATTACCAAACATTGGGAATCTCTCCCCTCTACACCAGTAAAAAAACAGGTAAAAGACTTTCTGACCTCCAATCAGCTACTCAATGACACGCAGCTAAAAAAGCTCCAGATTTAGCCACACCACTATACTAATTTATTTGTTTATCTCCTACACGGACAAAAGAGGGAATATATATGCCTCTTTCGTGCTGCTTACTACCTCATTTTATTTTTAAATAATAACTATTTCTTTATAAAACTACATACTTATGCTTTTATAAAGACAATGTTAGTATTCAAGATATGGTACATTATATGAAGAAGCGAACAGTAAAATGCCCCACGTTGTCTCTTGTCATAATATTTTTTATTATGATACCTGAGGCACCTTCTCATTGCCATGCACATTTTTAGTTTTAAGGAAAATCAACTAAAATACAATAACTTGTAAAATAAAGCCGCTTGAGTACACAACATACGATGCTAATATTCACTACCTTCATAATTAATAATAACAACCTCCCCACTGACATGTAAAATACCAATGCAATCAACGACAAATTGGATCAGCTTAAATTAGAGAATAATTGGCTCCAAGAAAATGTGGACAAACTCCTATTACTTTTTCCAATTGATCAATATTAAAGGGCTTTGCTAAAAAACAATCGGATCCTGCTTGTTTCGAGAGCATTACAACATTCCTATTAGCAGAAATATACACCACTGGGATATTAACAAATTCCAAATGCTCTTTGATAAGCTAGGCAGCACGAATCCCAACGATATCCGGTATCCAATTGTCCATCAGAATAACATCGGGATTAGCAGTTATTATTTGCTCTACAACATTGACTACATTCGCAGAAGCGACGACCGTATAACCTGCAAATTCTAATATCATCGTACAAACTTCTAGAATTTGAATATCATCGTCAAAAAGCAACACCGTTTTACTATCCATAATTTTAGGAGTATATAAATTTGTATAGATTACAAAAACAGTCAATTGTTAATGTAAAAAAGGTCGTAAAAATCGAATATCTATATCGACATTCGCTGTATTGCTAAGAGATGTGACTTAAAAGCACCACCAAACGTTTTGAATTCCACATATTTCACTTCAAACTCCTCACACGTTTCTTTTACGATCTTATTGATTGCTGGATAATGCACATGGCTGATACGTGGAAATAAATGGTGTTCAACTTGAAAATTCAAACCGCCCAGTAGCCATGTCAGTACCCTATCACCAATAGCAAAATTGGCTGTAGACTTCAACTGGTGTACCATCCATTCGTCCTCTATAAGCCCCTCGCTTACTGTTGCCAATTCAACTCCTTCCACGACATGTGCCAACTGGAAAACTACAGCGAGACAAATGCCACAGGCTCCGCCCGTTATCAATAGGCCTAACAAAGCAGGCCCAAGCCCAACGGTAATTATGGGTATAACGACAAACAAACATAAATGTACAATTTTACTTGTCCAGAATATAACCTTCTCTTTGAGGGGCAATTTAAACTTCTCAGACTTTTTGCCTAGCTTTTGGCGGAAGTATTTTTCATAATCCTGAAAGAAAACCCATGCCAGATAGGATATCCCATAGAGAAAAACGAAGTAGAAGCGTTGAAATTTATGGTGTTTTTTCAACTCTTGGTCGTGATGTATACGCATAAACTTGATTTCAATATCGTGGTCCTCACCTTCGATATTCGTATAGGTATGGTGTGCAATATTATGTTTAAGCTTCCAGAGATAGATATTGCCTCCAACCAGATTGAGGGTGTAGGAGAAGAAGTTATTAACTCCTGTTCTTTTTGCGAAAGAATTGTGTCCAGCATCATGCATAATATTAAATCCTATGGCCGCAATGTTGACCCCCAGAATAATACACAGTAGGATACTGATAAGCCAATAAGGCTGAATAACGAGCAATAAGGTGTAGAGAACAACCATCGACATCAACAGGATGACCGCTTTCAGAAATATTCTCCAATCCCCTGTTCGTGATTTTCCGTTCGCTGTAAAGTAGACATTCACTTTGTGTCTTAGCGATTTAGAAAAAGATGCGTCTGCATTACTAAATTTTATCGATGATTTCATCAGTTTAATGTTAGAATGGGGACATTAATATTGCCCCCATCATACTATCTACTTCTTTTTTTTACTAAATACATTCACAGGAGTTTCTTTAGATGTTGAATCTTTATCCTGTTGATAAGAAGACTGCTTCTTTTCTTTTGTACTTTTAGTTTTCTTCTGTTCTTTACTCATGATATATATTTTTATGATTGACACTATAGTCGCCCCACGGCATCCAACTATTGAAATATAAGGGAGACAATTGTTGAGTTAATATTTTAATTAAATGATGGAATATACAGGATATTAAAAAATGGTTTGAAGTTATAATCTTCAACTTACATCGCTAGAAGCGTTCATCTAATTTAATGGATAAGTCCACTAATGGGTTAAGTAATGTGCAGACCGTTAATATAAATATACCATTAATATTTGATATTCAATGGAATAATTTATCAGAACCGTATTTATTGAATGATAGTAGTATATTCCTCCCTTTTCAGCCTAGCTAACAAATAACTCAATGTTGATTCCGCTCCTTGATTGATATTTGTTGTCTCTTTTTCAAGTCCATCAAAACATCCCCCCGTAACTGGATTGTACATAATCTGCCCAAGATGGTTTCGCCCTAAAAACCAATCAAATGCCGCTATCAGGAAATGCTTATATCTACTATCCTGGCTTTCTTTATAAAAACTATCCAAAGCAATAATAGTATACGCCACATCTATAGGTTGCTCTCCTCCCTGAGGCTCGGTTTGTACCTGTCCTCTACTTTTCCATCCCTGATTGGAAATAACATGTATTTCTCCGTCAATCATTATCATGTTCATTAAAAAATCAAAAGATTGATAAGCCACAACTTTATAAATAGACCGTCCCGTTTTTAAATAAGCGCAAAGTAACGCCTCTGGTATAACACTGTTTGCATAAGTAAGATAACTCTCATACCATTGCCAGTGAGGGGTACTCTCATGCTCAAACATTTCACAAAGGCGATTCGCAAGCGTCTCTATCATACTTTGATAAACATCTTCATTCAAAAGCGACAATCCCTTGATAATAAAAGCCATAGATCTGGTAGAACGATATCCCAAGAGATTCTCAGATGCCTGATTAAGGAGCAATTTAGCTTTTTCTACGAAGCTCTCTGGAAGCCTTTCGCTCATTGCGATTATCTCTCCCAACGCCCAGATAGCACGACCGTTGGCATCCTCCAGATTTTCATCCCGATTTTGTGAGGTGAACGTCCCATCTTTATCCACGTAATTTAGTAATGTCCCATTTCTAAGCATACAATACCCTATGAAGGTCAGGTACTTCTCTATATAAGACAAATGCTCTTTCTTTGGGTATTTTTTATAATGATGGAGCATCGCAATTAGAGCTCTTGAATTATCATCCAAGGTATAGCCGCTTTCAAGATCCGGCTTACTCCCGTTAGCAAATTGGATAAAGCCTATATCTGTGGTCATGCGGTAGACGTGGGAAAGGTTGACTTTTGGGAGTGAATACACTAGAGCTGTCGTCTTTTCTTCCAGTAATTCTTCAAATAAATTGACGTGAGCTATGGCACTATTTTGCCATGAAGTAGGCAAGGTTTTTTGAAGATTGACATGCCGTATTCGATCTAGCCGTGTCTCATCCGCTAGAATTTCACCTACAGCGGCTGCCAATTGATCAGGGGCAGCAAAGTCGATTATAATTCCCATATCTTCATCCAAAACCTCAAGAACATGAGGTATAGGCGTAGACACGATAGGGCATCCTGAGCTAAGCGCATAAGCAAATGTACCACTCACTGCCTGTAGCGGATTAATTGATGTAAATAGGTACACATCAGTTACTAAAAGATAATCGATAAGATCCTCTGTCGAAAGAAATTTGTCTACAAAGCGTACATACTCTCCAATATCATGCTTTTCCACAATCTCTTTCAGCATATCTCTATACGCTTCTCCTTCCTGCGATACAAGATTAGGATGCGTCACACCAATGATCAGAAAAATAACATTAGGAGTTTTTGATACTATACTAGGCAAAGCCAGCAATGTGGTTTCAATACTCTTCCCCGGCCCCAACAATCCAAATGTACTTAATACTTTTCTATCTGTCAGTCCCATCTTATCGCTCAAAGCAAGCTTATTATTTGCAGGTGCCAAGTGCGTTCCATGCTTTATAACCCGGATTTTGTTATCCGAAATGTGATAAGCATCTATTAAAATGTTCGCAGCATTCTGTGTCATCACGATTATCTTTTCACACTTATCTGCTATCATAGACACTTTTTCCGCAAGCCATTTTTCGGGTTGGGGTAAGACCGTATGAAAAGTTATCACAACTTTTACATTTAGTCGGGCTAAAAAAGACAGAAATGCAGCTTCCTTCTTTTCAAAGAGTCCAAATTCATGCTGTATGCACAGAATATCGATATCCGACGAACTGTTTAGCATTTTTGATAAACATTCAAAAGACCCGACCTGCCACAACTTCAGCCGATACCACGCCTCAAAAGAATACGAATAGTGCCTATCATCATTCTCGATTGGTATAGATAGTAATTCGTAGCAAGCACCAAACTTGTCCTCAATAGCCTGCATTAGATCCGTCGTATAGGTAGCTATTCCACAAGCACGGGGGGGGAAAGTAGATAGGAAAGCTACCACTTTATTCTTTTTGGGTGTCATTGTTTTACAATTAAATGAAAGGTCCTTGCATACTGTGGTCTTATATCCATTACAAGGCGTGCATGTTGAAGGGTATGTAAAGATACCAATTAATAAACGAACAATAGTATAACTATAACAAGAGTGAAACTATTTATGCCCTAACTTTCCCTTAATCATTGCTATGAAACAAAAAAGGGGTAGTCTCCTCCCCTTTTACCGTACTAATACGCGATTTATCCTGTTTACTAGCGTATGCTCTTCCCGCGGTAACGAACAATACCATCAAAACGCACTTGAGGTGATTCTGCCTGCAGTACATCATCTATCCGTAGCAATGGGGCATCTTCCGAGCCGGTGATCTTACAATGCAACATATAGTCCTGTAGACTATCCGCTTTTTCGGGAAGCCAGTATGTTTCCGAATCCCGTGCTCCAACATAGGCTTTAAGAATATCATATCCTTCCATTTTCAGATTGACCAATAGGTCTCTAACACGTTTCTTAATCATATTTATCAGCTTAATTGTTACTTATAAGAACAAGCCAATAGAAAAAGAGTTCATTGGATTTTAACATTTTTTCACATTTACCCTAACCCTATTATTTTCGCTCGCATTACCCAGTCTATCGTGCGAGGTCAGTACGAGGAGCACCCCGTTTCCTCGTTCCATTTTTTCTAAATTCAATGCTCATTTACGGAAAAAAGCGGAGCTTTGCTGACATGCAATCGCTCCGCTTTTCTATTTAAGCTTTTCTATTTAAATTAAAAGAACGGACTATATCAGGGCATGATAGGCATAGGCGGTATCAGACTGTCAATACTATCTTTTGTCGATATCGCCGAAGTATCGATCGGACTATCGTAAGTATTATCCGGCATACGCTCACTTCTATCCGCACCGTCCGTTTTATTGTCCCTGTTTCCACATGCCGCTGTTCCTAAAACAGCAAGCATAGTTATACTGAATAAGATCTGTTTCATAGCTCTCTCGTTTATATATAAGTTTCTGTTTCTCCATAGCGAACAATACAATAGCTCCAGGGTTGAAGCAAAGAAAAATTAGGGTGTTTTATACGGCTATCACCAAGTATAAACACGCATCTTTCATATTGTTACGAACCAAGTGCCAAAAAAGAAGTTATTTAGTTCAAACGCCTTATACTACAGATAATGAAAGAGAAACAGAAAAAGAGCGATAAAGGTAAAAAAGAGGACAGGAATCCTTCTAAATCAAAGAACAGCAAACGGTTAGTACAATTGTACCGGACCGGACTACGGGGATATTCCCTGGTAGATGATCCTAGAGAAGGCAAATTTGAAAAGTGAATATAATAACCTATATTTAACGTTTGGAGGTCTCGCTATGGATAAAATATCAATGCGCTGTGAAGATGAACTGATTCATCTTTGTGGTCAAGTTCAAGAGTTTGGTTTTTTATTGGTATTCGATCCGGACCTCTCCTGCACGGCTGCAAGCGAGAACGTTGCAGAGTGGTTAGACCTTTCTGCCCAGGATCTTTTAGGATCTCCCATTGCCGTCTGCTTGGACAGACTATCCTTAGCTCCGATCAATTTCCAACAGCTCTTTTCCTCGTTCGAAAAAGACCCTTTATTCCGGGAAGTATCCGAAGTTACCATCCAAAGCACTCCCTTTTACCTGAGTATACATCAACGAGAAGGGCTACTCTACCTGGAGTTTGAGCAATTCAATCCCTCCAAACCCAGTAGCACCAAATTATACTCTCATGCACGTAGTTTAGATGCGGCCGGCGAAAACCTATGGTTTGCGCTATGCGAAAGCATCTACCATGTTATCGGCTTCGACCGTGTGATGATCTACAAGTTTATGGATGACGGCAGTGGCCAGGTGATCGCCGAGAAAACGGCCGATGATATGTCCTCCTTGCTGGGCTATCGCTACCCCGAGTCCGATATTCCGCCACAGGCGCGACAGTTGTACAGCCAATTTATTGCGAGGCATACGGTAGACGTCAATGCACCTACCTATCCTATTTTGGGCAGGGATATCGGCACACTCGATATTGGGCGATGCAGCATACGTGCACTCTCCCCTATACACTTACAATACCTACGTAACGCAGAAGTAGAGGCCAGTGCCAGCTTTTCCATCTTAGTCGACGGACACCTATGGGGACTGGTCACCTGCCAGCACCGTAAGCCCCGGATGATAGACCTCGGCCAGCGGCATCTCTGCGTATTCCTCGTACAATATACCGTAAATAGGTTTCTCGCCTATCAGCGCAATTTAGATTTACAGTACAATAAGCGTATCAAAACCCTGGAACTGGATCTCAAGGAAAAACTACTGGTAAATCCTGATATCCGGGCTGTACTGTGCGATCATGCAGGCCCTATGTGCGAGATGGCCGGCGCGGATGGGCTGATCATCCATCATCCCGAAGGCACTTACCGCTACGGCTCATGCCCTGACCGGGAGCATTTCGAAAAGATACAGCAGATCATTAGCCTGCGGGGTAAAAAGGAACTTGCTGCCTATCAGCAGATACAAGTTGACAATCCGGATGGACCTTTATTCCCAGGCGTAGCCAAGGTCAATATCTTGAATATTCCCCGGCTGACCCTCTATTGGTTCCGTAAGGCTATTGAAGCCGAAGAAACATGGGCAGGCAACCCCGAGAAACACTACCGCTACGATACGAGTACAGGACTGAACCATCCTTCCCTACGCACTTCTTTCGAAGCCTGGAAACAGACCATACAGGGACAGGCCCCATCCTGGAAAAAACGGGAGCTTTTGTTTATGCGGCGCGTACGCTATACTGTACAGGATGCCGTCATGAAGCGTATGTCAGAAATCCAGGTGCTTAATGAAAAACTCGTCGAGCTGAACAGTACCCTCGATACCTATAGCCATACCCTGAGCCACGACCTCAAAAATCCGCTTTCGGCCATCAAATTGGCAGCCCAGATTATCCAACAGCGCAGTAACCTCCCAGACGAATTTCTCAAAAAAATAAGTGGCAACGTACTCGATGCCGTTCAGCTCATGTCCGATATGATGCAGCGGATTTCGGAATTTTCAAAATCCAAGAGTTTCGACTTCACCCCCCGCCTGGTCGACCCCGAAGTATTGATCCATAAAATCATTACAGACGGAAAAAAAGCGTACCCCAATGTGGCGATGGATATTAAAATTGGCAAATTACACCCTTTTTTAGGTGAAACGAACCTGGTCTATCAGTTATTTTCCAGTGTACTCACCAATGCCATCAAATATAGCAGCAGAAAACAACGCCCCCAGGTACATATAGAAAGTCATAAAGGCGAAGGGCATATCACCTACCGCATCATCGACAATGGTATCGGTATTCCGGCAGAAGAGCTGGATACTGTATTCGAAATTTTCAAACGGACGAGCAATGCCTTAGCATTTGAAGGCGCAGGCATAGGCCTATCCGTGGCCAAGCGTATCGCCGACCGGCTACAGGCACAGCTTCAGATCGAAAGCCAGCTGGGTAAAGGTTCACTGTTTATTTTAAAATTTAAAGACCGGCCGGATGAACCTGAAGAAGATATAGCGTTAGAAAATCAAACGGAGCAGAAGCAGTGTCAGAAACACACGTTATAACACTCATATACAACAGCTTTCAAACAGCACATCACGATAAACTTCACACAATTGGCATGGTTTGTGTTTTGTAAGAGTTTGGACAATATCCTAAGATTACTATGGAAAACATAAATCTGAATCTATTAGACGTTTTGGACCATTGTCCTTTAGCCACGGCTATCTATAATACAGCAGATTTACGGATTACCTATGCCAATGCGGCCATGCTTAAGATGTGGTGCAGGGGACCAGAGATATTAAACCAACATTTTTCAGATGTTTTTCCGGGTTTTACGGAAGAAGGCTTTGCCAGCATCCTACAAAAGGTATGGCACACAGGCATCACTTACCGTGCGACAGACACACCGGCTGTAATTGTGGATGGTGCTAGTAAATACACCCGTTATTTTGATTTTGAATACAAAGCATTAGTCGATTCAGAGGGCGTTACGTACGCCATCCTGCATACCGCCACGGATGTCACTAAACATCAGATTGCCACCAGTCAACTGCGCTTACGTGAAGAGCAGCTTTCATTCAACAATGATTTGGAGACACTCACGTATACGCTTTCCCATGACCTCAAAAATCCCTTATCCATTGCGAAAATGGGAATCGGTTATTTGAAAAGCCAAAAAGACGTCCTTGCCTTCCATAATCTACAATGGTACGACACCATCGCTCAAGCACTGAACAATGTCGAAAACATTGTCAATCAAACCGTACAACTCAGCGCAGCGCGTTCCATCGCTAATGTTCAGGAGATGAACCAGCTCGACGATCGAATAGCCACCTGGTGTCAAGAAGTCAAACTACTCTATCCCCAATTCAGGGGCAATATTTCCTTGGGGCAACTCCTACCCGTATACGGTGATATCGGTGCGATCTATCAGATTTTCATTAATACCATCAGCAACGCGGTCAAGTATTCTACCTGCGTACAGCAACCCGAAATCGAAATCTATAGTGAGCAGATTGACAGAGGAGTAGTTTATTTTATCCGAGACAATGGTATAGGTATTCCAGAGGATGAACTAGATCAGATATTCTGTGTACATGGACGTGGCAGCAATGCCACCAAGCAGCAAGGTACCGGCATCGGACTTTGCCTGGTCAAGCGACTTCTCGAGCGGTATCGAGGCACCATCAATATTTCGAGCAAAGAAGGCAAAGGCACCCTAGTACGTCTTTTTTTTCCAAAACTAAGTGCCTTTGAGAATAATTAATCTTCGGTACTGAAGCTAATGATTTCCTGTGAATCACGGTGTCTAAAGCTTAATGATAACCGCTCCTTATAACCGTGCAGTTTCTCATACAATGGATTCTCACTATACTGATCTTCCAAATTACGTAGGACTTTTAATACCTCCCCGTCGTCTGGATATTCCCCATACAATACCTCGGTATGAGTCAGCTTATCCGGCGCCTGCACACTCTTTATCACTTTAATATTCCGTTGGTTGAGGACCTGTTCCATAATGAATACTGTAATAAAAATAATAAATAGGCCACCCTAAATTCATCTTGTTCAAACAGCGTGTAAAACAATTAATAATCGAGAATCGTTATGTTGGGTGGCCTAATAGCTTGTTTATATTATTCTGCTTTTGAATTCAGATTCGTATCTGCCAAACTGGTCAGTAATTCATCACATTTTTTCTCTTCCTTCAATGTCTGCAGCAATAGTTTTAGTGCTTTTTCCAATTCCAATACCTTCGCAAATGCAGCCAGTGTACCATAGGTCGCTATCTCGTAGTGCTCCACCTTCTGCGCCGCTGCAATGATGCCGGCATCGCGTACCGCTCCTGCCTCTGTTTCCTCCATGATACTCCTTCCCTCATCAATCAGTCCGGCCATAGCATCGCATTTCTCTGCTTTCGCCTTTTGTCCCATACTCTCAAAACACTGCTCCAAGCGTTGTACATGCATCTCCGTCTCTTCTATATGCTGCGTAATCGCCTTTTTCAATCGCTCAGAGGTTGCATTTTTCTCCATTTTAGGCAATGCTTTCAACAGTTCTTTCTCGGCCCAGAATATATCCTTCAGTCCATCTTCAAATAAGTCCTGTAAGTTCTTTGCAGCACCTGATTTTGCTTTTTCCTTTTGTGCCTCTTTCATTGGAGCCTTTTTGCCAGCGGTAGTACCAGCGTTTGTCTTTGCTTTAGTGTCAGTGGCACTCTTGGTCGCAGTCTTGGTTTGAGCCTTTGTTGGGGTTTTTGTTGTTGTTGCCATAGTTCTCAATGTTTAAGTATTTAATGCTTATTACTTGGAGAACCCCCAACAGTCCAAGGCGTTGAGCCAGACGGGGGCAAATCCGTATTAGTTACGACAGATTACGTACAAACACCTACACCCCATCTCGGTTTCCCTTTGCCTTGTCATCCTCTGTCAACGGCGCTGGCGGTACCACACGCACCTCCCGTTCTATTTCTCTCACCTCTACATAAACCGCAAATTCCGAAGGCTCTATAGGTGTTCCTTTGCAGATCGCATATTCCCGGGTATATACTGCACCAAAATAGAGAATCGCGGAGGTATAGTACACCCATAGCAAAATGAGTACAATCGCACTGGCTGTTCCGTATGTACTTTCTGTATCCGAATTTCCGATATACAGACCGATAAGGAAATGGCCGATAACAAAGAGAACAGCCGTAAATAGGGCGCCCGAGCGCACTGTACGCCACTTGATATTCACATCCGGCAATACCTTAAATACGATACAGAACATGAGGAATATAATGCCAAAAGACACCAGGAAATTAATCCCATTAAACAATTGCACCGAAGTATCCGGGAAGAAACGCTGCAGGCGGTCAGTCAATGCCATCACGATACCATTGACGATCAGCGTCACCACCAGCAAAAAACCAAGTCCGATGACCAGTGAGGAGGATAGCAAGCGGTCCTTTACAATCTTCAGCCATCCTTTTTTGACCTTTGGCCGCACATGCCAAATATTATTAATGGAATTCTGGATATCTCCAAATACCGTCGTAGCCCCTATCAATAGCGTGACCACACTGATAATCAGCGCCATATTCGACTTACCGGAGAGCGACAGGTTCTTGATAATATCCTGCACCTGTAAGGCCACACTACTCCCGATCAGTCCCCTGAGCTCCGTAAAGACCTTTCCCTGAATCGCTTCCTCGCCCAAAAATATACCGGCCAGCGAGATCATTAGTACCAAAATCGGCCCCACGGAAAAGACCGTGTAATAGGCTAGAGAAGCGCTGTACTTTAAGGCCGACTCATTCATAAATCCGAGTACGGCATTCTTCAATATTGTAAAATGTGTTTTGATGATATTCTTCTGTTCTTTTGCCATAATTATTCCAGGTATGTCATTTACAGAACCACTAGAGGCCCCGAATAGTTCACAAACAGTTAAAAACTATCCACGAGGTACCAGCTCAGTATAAAACCGATCACGGCAATCAATATCGCTATAACACTGATAATAGAGGAACTGGGCACAAACTCTCCTTCTTCTATCTGCTTCCCGATCTTTCGGTATTTAAGGTAAGCCAACACTGCGGTGATGGCTCCGATGATAACGATTGCCGTACCGACCTCACTGGAGTACCCGTGAGGAGCTGGCTCACTCGCCTGCGGGTTCAACATGGCTGTAATCTGCCGCATGAACAGTGAAAATTTAACGACTACAAAACCAAAGCCCATTATTCCTAAACTGGTCCGTATCCAGGACAAAAATGTTCTCTCATTGGCCAGGTGATCGTTTACTTTTTTAGAACTGTTGCTTTCACTCATATACTGTATATTAGTTGTTATTAGGATAATAAAGATAATTAGCTATACCGCTTTGTATTCAATGCCTTCGCCCAGCTGTTTTTATGGCACCGTGTACATCCCCTCGACTCGTTGATAATATGCCCCATAATATAACCGCAGTACATACATGCAAACGGTCCCTCTGTCGTGCTGACATTTACCTTTTTATAAGAAGCGGGAAACAAGGGCAACCCGTACCGCACCTCTTCGTCGGCATAGAACAATACGCTCAGCGTACCGTCTACCTCCAGCACTGCATCACGGACCTGTCCGAGATGCTCCACATTGAGATTGCGCAACTCCGCAAAAAACTCCATTTTGGAAAAATTATTATCATCTTCGTGCTGTAGGTCAAATGTCCCGTTCTTCACTACCGACAATACCTTGCCTTCCAGTACATGGGTCAGCTTTTCAGAACGGGATGCCAGCCAGGTAATGGTTTTGTACACCAGCATCACACAGGCAAAGACAATAACAGCATATACAATCGGTAGATCTTTTTGAAACATAGGGTCGCCCGCCGCCGATCCCAGACTGATGATAATAGCCACCTCAAAAACCGTAAGCTGGCGTACGCCCCTTCTTCCCGAGAGACGTAGTATCGTGAGAATCAGTACAAACATGATTACCGTTCGGATAGCTATCTCTATCAGAAAGTCCCCTTTCGAATCAGGTCCTATAAGGTCGTCCATTTCAATCATAACATTTCCTTCTGTACAAAAAAGTGGTGTCCCTATAAGAAACACCACCAATCATTAATACTGTTTTTAAACCTTGCTAACATTGCGCATTAGTAAGTTCTAGAAGAATAACCGGTATATCGATCAGTCCTGCAGATAGAACAGCCTTAATCCCTAAACGTTCATTTATTTTTTATTTTCTTTATCATTTATTTAGAAAGTAGCTCTTTTAGATGAGTGCAAGTATACTATGACAACGATTCTGGATTAGAACTGTTCATTTATAAAAAAACATCATGAAAAATACGTTATACAATCACACAGCTTTAATCAACAGATTGATCGAAATCAACAATGACCGTATTGAGGGCTATGAAACGGCCATCGCCCTGCTCCCTAATAAAGAAGCGATTGGCGTACGTCAGGCTTTTGAATTCTTAAGGGACCAATCCCTGACCTTCAAAAACGAACTAGCACCGCTGGTAGTACAAAGTGGTAGCGAGCCCACAGAGAACACCCGGGATAGCGGCAAGCTGTTCCGCGCCTGGATGACCTTAAAATCGACACTTTCGTCCCACACTCTAGCTTCTATCTTAGATAGCTGCGATCAGGGAGAACAGGAATTCAGCGAAGTATACCGACAGGCCCTAGAGGAATCTACAGGTGCACCACTAGAGCTAGTGACGCTCATTGAGCGGCAATCCAATCTCCAGCGGGAAACCTATAATAAGCTAAAAGAATGGAAAGATAACAGCATCTCAGAATAGCTCTGCCAGGATCCGGTTTTATTATTTCGAAATACCGGACCACTAAATAGCCATCGAACAATGCAAATTATTGGAGCGCGAGGTTTACCTCGCCCAATAATTCCTCTAAATCCAGTGGCTTCGCCAAAGATACATCAGCCCCTGCGGCTAAAGCTAAGCGCATCCCTTCTGCCGTAGCCGATAGCGAGATGATGTGTAGCTCGATCTTCCCAGCTTCATGTCGTATATCCTGCATCAGCTTATCCGCATTTCTATTCGGCATTCCCAGATCTACAATCAGTACATCCGGCCGGTCTAAAAGTATCCGCTGATAAACATCTTTAATCGTGGCTTCGGATAGCACATGAGCAGGTGTGAGTTCGCACAATATGGTTTTGAGCACTTGTACCAAGTCTCGGTTCGTGTCGCAGATCAGTATTTTATTTTCCATCTTAATTCGGATTCAGCGCTAAAAAATATCTCAACCCGATATAAAAGATTCATCTTAAAGAGCAGGATGATTTGTTTTATTTAATATAGAGCGTAAAACGGGTGAATTGGTTTAAAAAAATATTGCTTTTTAATTAAAAAGAGTACAAATACGCGATAGCACTGCACTACTATACGTGTTTAAATATCATCCTACTTCCGCTGAAAAGCCAGCGAAGCAGGATGATGGGTCAATTCGTCTAATAATGTCCTGGACTCATACGCCCTATATTTGATAGTCGCTGTCCATTAAAATGGGGATGATCATAGAATACCTCCGGGTCATAATCGCCTGCTGTAATCACAAAATTCTGTGCAGCTGTGCTCTCCAATACCTTTCGAATAGCAATTTCATCGCTCGGACTTACAAAATCCGGTTCGTAAGACGGCAGTTGCATCACCTGTTGCAGGGTAATCGGTACGACTACCACATCCGCATCTAGGTCGTATGTCACCTTGCTACCATCATGTAGTGGGATATTCTCAGGATGTACTGAATCGTCTACAATCGCAGATGGCGTATGGTCTACCTCGTTGGTCTCCTCCTTGCTAAATGTTGCTATTCCGATCGGTATCAGAATCTGTTTCTCCAGCCCCGCAGAATAATTGTCATAATCCACCTCTACCACGATGTAGCGCACACGCTGTGATACCTCATCAAATAAAAGTTCATCTACCTCACCAATTTTCTTTCCCTGTAGGTCTTTGACCTCCCAGCCCCTGATATCAGGCTCTCCGTCTACAATCTCATAATCACTGCCTGTCAATTCGATCAGGCGGTTATTTCTTATTTCTTGATGTTCCATAGTCCTTCTTATTTAATTTCCTTTTCTCGTGTTGCATCTTCAAATACCACAATCTGTACATTGCGATTCTGCGCCCTACCTTCCGCCGTCTTATTGCTTGCAATAGGCTGTCGTTCACCTATAGAATGAACAGAAATTTTCCGATAATCTATCCCGCCGTGGTCGAACAGCCAGTTTTTAACTTCCGTCGCACGATCAGCCGCCAGTGTATTATTATGGGCCGGGCTACCTGTAGCGTCTGCACTTCCATATACTCCTATGTACGCACCATCAAATCGCTTTTTAAGAATCGTGGCGATCGCTCTCAATTTTGGTTCCGAAGCAGACTGTATATTCTTGTGATCTTTTGGGAACAGTATATTCTCGCCCAGGGTATAAATGGTGTAGTCCGTTCCCTTCCGTATAGCTATATCCGGATCTGTAATCTCCGGATCAGTAGTTGTCGGAACATTGAAATCAATGCTATTCCAATCCGGCTCAGTAATCGCAATAGCCTCTCCCTGATCCGAAGCAAGGTCGGCATTGCTATCCACTATTGCGGTGTCTCCAGTAGTTTCGGTATTATGTCCCCGTATCCACATCATGACGACAATCAATGCAACGATTGCCAGTAACAACCATAGCCACCAGCCCGTCCTATTCTTTCTCTGTACTTCTAAATGTGCCATATCATTTTCTTTTTAGCGTTATTTTATTGAAATGAACAGGAACTGACAGCAAAAGTTCAAAACCAATCTTAATTTAAGCCAGAAATCCAATCTGCATTCTCTGGGCCAACCACACATTTAACAAACTGATAGTCAACAGTGAACTTTTTCAGCACATAGCTGTTATAGAATAGCACACTAACTAAAGAACTATGGATACGATTCTCCGGACAAAACTGATCATCTATTATTTTACGGTCATATTGACGGCATCCGGCCTATTCTATGGCTGTCACGACGATAATAGTACCTACAACGATAATCAAGGTTTTATCAATAAAGCGCACAGTTCCTTACAACTCAAAATCGCCGCTGGTAACCTCGCTGTGCAAAACAGCCAAGCAGACAACGTACAGGACTATGGCGAAGAAATCTCAAGAGAACACAGCGGTACCTCCGAAGAGATAAAAAAAATAGCCGTTGCCAATAGCTGGATCGTTCCTGAAGAGCTGTTGACTCCCCACCAGAAACAGCTCAGTCAGTTACAACAGCAAGCGGTTTCGGATTTTGATCTCGATTTTGCAAAACTGATGGTGAGCTCGCATGAAGAAGCTGTCAATCTATTCCGAATCGTCAGCGTAAATGAGAACGAGGTATATCATAGCGACGTACAAACATTTGCCCGAGCAACCCTGCCTATCCTTGAATCCCACCTTAGTGAAGCAAAAGGGATACTCGACCAAGTGGACGGAATTTAAATGCTCACAGTCGACTTAGCAAGAAGATTCGACCATTCCACACGAATGCACCTAAAAATATACGATTAGTACCTTCCCTTCTTACGAAAGAAATTCTAACAAGGAAACCACCAGTGCATAAAATAGACCTTATCATTCTTAAAAAACAGCTTGATATGCCCGTCAGAAATACCGGTATCATCTTCCCTTAGCTTAATTACCCAAAGCGTCCCTTCTTTGTCCAGCCCCAGTCTTCCTTTCACTGCGGTAGGAAAAAGGCGCTGTATCTCTTCCATCGTGGTACTGGCGTCTATTCTGATACCTTTATAGGTGATAAAGTTTCCGTTCTTAAACCAGAACTCATCTACAGCCACACTGTCTTTACTGGTTTCAAAGCGCGAGCCGTCTTTATAGATGTAGGTATCGTCCGGCGCTTCGGTATCAAATATGGTGAAACAAGGAGCTTCATCTTTTAGCCATTTGACGCTATCAGGCTTCCCGAAATTATTTTTAAACTCCGTAAGCGTAAAGTATCGACCCAATTTACCGTTGAACCGGATATCTTTTTCCAGCATCACATCACTCCATTCACGCTGTTGAGCAGGTCTACCCGGAGTAGCCACCACGTTGCATAACTCCAAAAGGTTATGCCCTTCAAGAATAGACTTGTCATATTTTAGCTCCTTCGGGTTATCGGGATCATGGGTGATGTCCATGAGTTTGTTCCCTGGACTAAAGAATTCCAGCCAACCAACAGTATTCTCCATTTCCCGTTCCGATCCGGTACGGTCAGAAATAGCAATGGTATATAGCTCTATCGTCAGCTTATCAGAAGTTCTCGAAGTGATTCTTGCCTGTACCTCTGATTTATTAAAGCTTTCAAATGCGAGCGCATTACTCGACCTTACAAGTGCTGTAAGCAACTCCGTGCAGGAGTAATCTTTAACAGTTGCTATCTCCTCACTCCTGGTAATAGGTTGGTCATTTTGAACGGTTTTCTTATCCGATGCACCTGCGCAGGAGAAAAAGATAAATGGAATTAGAATAAAAATTCTTGACATAACTTGTTAAGCGTTTACAATAATGAGACTCTCTTCCTGTAGATAAACCCTTAATTTATTGTGACAAAATTAATCGAATTCTGTCGCGAAACCAATTTTCGCGACAAATAATGTCGCGCAACAGGCTTTTACGACAAATAATGTCATGAAACCAACAAAACTAACCAAGTTAAAACAGCCCTAATTCATCTTATACTTCTACTCGATATAGATCAAGTACGCCGGGTGCAATTTTTAAATCAGGACGGAAAAGCAGGATGCCCATTACAAAATGCCTGCTTAATTTATTGCCATTAAGGATTACTGATTTTGAGTTCAGATCAAGGCTTCTCATTTTTAGATTACCAGAGGTAGGATCAACGACATAAAACAACAAATAATATGGCCCGCCCTCTCCTGTATCATCCAGGAACACATCATAGCCTCCCGATTCAGGGCTTTCTTTCAGATCTTCATAATACAAAGTCCTGATGCGTACCCCATCTTCAAAATAATTGACACCACATTTATCAACTGTTATCTGGACGATTGTGCTCTCATTTCCTTTTTGAAGTGAAGAAATAATCAACCGACCAAAAAATAGTAAGAGGAGAATACAAAGGCCAACTAAGGGTATTTTAAATCCGATAGTAATGGGACTTTTTGCAAAGACCAATATCCCTGCAAAGACGGCAAAAACGATAACAAAAACGCTAAAAACCCAGCCAAACCCCTTGATAAAATGAGTCAGGCCAAGGGAATGCCGGGAGGATAGCTCTGGGAAATTGTCTTTAGTCATCGCTTCTTTAAATTCAGCCCTTTCAGTGGGATTTCTAGTGTTTTTCTGTTTTTACTAAATTACCATTATCATCATAAGTTTTCCACTCGCCACTTTCTTTGCCGTCGACATAAGTTTCTGTTTTTATCAGATTACCCAGTTCATTGTAGAATTTCCATTCACCGGTATATCGTAGATACTCATTATACAGTTCGAAATGCTCCAGCTTCCCATTTTCATGATAATACTTCCACTCGCCAGATTTCATTCCTCTTTTATAACTGCCGACACTTTCCAATTGTTCATTGTCGTAATATTCCTTACATTCCCCTTCCTGAAACCCTTCTTCATCAAACTGCCAGTTCCCTCTTGTCTTTCCATTCTCGTGGTATAATTTCCATTCACCTACATCATGCCCGTTTTTCTTTTCTCCCTCAGCCGATAACTGTCCATTTTCATAATATACTTTCCAATGCCCTGTTTTCTCCCCATTCTCATAATGCCCTACCTCAGCCAGTTGTCCATTTCCGTGGTATTCTTTCCACTCACCTATCATTTTCTCCTGTTCATTGAAAGATATACTACCTCTTAAATTCCCATTATTCCAATACCACTTTCTTTCCCCTACTTTTTTTCCATTTTTATAATTACCGATACTCGACAACTTTCCATTACTGAAATACACTTTTCCTTCGCCTGTCGGTAGTCCTTTCTCATCGACATAATAATGTTCTTTGATCTGCCCATTTTCAAAAAAGGTTTTCACTTCCTTCCCCTGCCCCTTACAAAAGGTGAATAAAAATAAGCTGGCAAATAATACAATTAGATTCTTCATTTATATAGGATAATTAATCTATCGTTGAATTGCAAAGCTAAAGTTATGCCATTTTTCTCTCCATTTACATTAGAACCTGCCCTGCAATCTCCGATTTAAGGCAACATGCTATTCAAAAGAAGCACTAACACAACGTATTTATACGGACGCGTTTGATTTAATACGGCATTTTTAGTTTTCGGGTTTTGTCCTACAACATAGTCCTCAGTTTTCTGTTCTTTATTCAGAATAAGAACGAAACATAACGTCACTATGAATATCGCCATTATAGGAACATACCCACCAAGGCAGTGCGGTATTGCCACATTTACGCAGGATTTATTCAGATCTCTAAGCCTGGATCCGAGCATAACACCCGCTATTATTGCCATTTCGGATGGTAGCGAAGGCTTCTTTCCTTCTGAGGTATCCGCAAGCATTGAAAAAAACAACGTTTCCAGTTATCTGAAGGCCGCGGCACATATCAACGAGACTTACGATGCCGTTATCATCCAGCATGAGTACGGCATATTCGGAGGCGAAAGCGGCGACTACATATTATCATTAGCCAAAGCTCTTTCCGTCCCTGTCGTTAGTAATTTTCATACGGTGCTCCAACGCCCCAGTGATGCAGAGCTCCGGGTACTTAAACAGCTTGCAGCCTACAGCCATAGCATTACCGTCATGACTGATACTGCTGTAGAAATGCTCAAGCGCATTTACGATATTCCTGCCCGTAAGATAGAGCTCATTCCTCATGGCGTACCCCACTTTTCCTACCGTCAAAGCGAGGCCAAACAACAACTTGGCCTGACAGGCAAGAAAGTAATGCTCAGTTTCGGATTTCTGGGCCCCAGTAAAGGCTTCGAGACCGCTATTGAAGCCGTAGCGGCTGTACCGCAGGATGATTTTGTCTATATTATTTTGGGCAGTACACATCCCAATATCTTGCGGGAGGCAGGAGAATCCTATCGCGAATACCTACAGACAAAAGCACTGGAACTGGGTATAGCCGACAAGGTCTGCTTTATCAACGAGTTTGCTTCCGAAAAACTACTTACGCAGTACCTCAGCGCCTGTGATATCTATGTCACGCCCTATCCCAATGAGAACCAAATCAGTAGCGGTACGCTTTCCTTCGCAATCGGTGCAGGGGCGGCAGTAGTATCTACGCCATACTGGTATGCCAAAGATTTATTAAAAGACGAGCGTGGGCTGTTATTTGACTTTAAAGACAGCAAAGCACTCAGCCTGATCATCCGTACCCTATTAGAAGAGCCTCAGGTATTAGCCAAGTACCGGTATAATGCGGCCCGTTATGGCGCGTCGATGAGCTGGAGCAATATAGGTAAGCTACAATCCAAACTTCTTAAACGGATTATAGCACATGAGGTGTCCGCCCCAGTGACCTTACCCCGTAGCAGCGCTCCGCACCATGTTAATAATCTATTACATACATCCACTCATAAACTGTCCTCTTAAGTAAAGATCAATGAAGCAAGAAGTATATACCCTCGACTCCATTTTTGATTTTGACATGCTACAGGAGATCATCCCTGAGCTTCCAGCATTTGATCTCGCTCATATCCGCCGGATGACCAATCCGGTTTCTATCGTACAGCATGCGACCTATAGCATCCCCAATTACAAACACGGCTACTGTCTCGATGACACCGCACGGGCCCTGCTATTGACCACATTAGCTGTTCAGGTATACCCATCCGAGAAATATAAAAACCTCGCTTACACCTACCTTGCTTACATACAGTACATGCAGCGCGATTGTGGCCGATTCCGAAATCTCCTTTCCTTTGACCATCAGTTTTTAGATGAGTACGGTACCGAAGATAGCTACGGGCGTACCGTATGGGCATTAGGCCATTTCCTACGCTATAACCGTGAGCCTGAATTAGTTTTTCTCGCTGAAGAGATGCTGCAGCGGGCCCTCCCCCATTGTGTAACACTTAAATCTGTCAGAGCAGTAAGCTACACCCTCTTAGGGCTACAGCATTACTACGCTTCCAACCGATCGGACGATAAAATATTACCCTATATAAAACAGCTCAGCTATTATTTGGCCGATGAATATCAGGGCAGTCACAGCCCCGATTGGAATTGGTACGAGCAGGTACTTGCCTACGATAATGCAATTATTCCTTTAGCGGTACTGCGTAGCGGTGTACTGCTCAGACAAGAATCTTTATTGACCATAGGCCAACAGACAGCGGAATTTCTCGATAGCCTTATATTTGAAAAAGGATACCTCTCCACCATCGGAAATGAAAACTGGTATGTACGCGGTGGCAAACGGAGCACATTTGCTCAACAGCCTATAGAAGTGCCCTCGAGCATACTCCTATACAAAGAGCTTTTCGGTCTATCTGGCGATAATCACTATAAACAGCGTATGATCCAATGTCTACACTGGTATTTTGGAAAAAATGAACTTGGCCTAACCCTATACGACCCACTCACAAAGGGCTGTTGCGACGGTTTAGAACGGTTCGGGCTGAATCTCAACCAAGGTGCAGAAAGCAGCCTCAGTTTCTGGCAAGCTTATCTACACCTATGTCACGGCCTAGACGGCTAGCGGTTTGAAATTGGTGAGCGCATCCAGTAAATCGTCCAAACATAAAGTCGCATAAGTAGAAGCATGGTCAGACATCGCGTATGGAATTATTAAATGGCCATTATGCAGGATCTGACCGCAAGAATAAACTACATTGGGGACATATCCTTCCCGCTCTTCGGCATTAGGATAGAGGAGCGGTTCACTCAGCTTGCCTACAATTTTTGTTGGATCTTCCAGATCAAGCAGTATCGATCCGAGCGTATACTCGCGCATTGGCCCTACGCTATGCGTCAATACCAACCAGCCTTTGGCGGTTTCGATAGGCGAACCGCAGTTGCCCAATTGCACAAACTCCCATGGGAATTCCGGTTCTTTGAGCAGCGTCACATCCTGCTGCCAATTTATCAAGTCTTCTGAAAAAGCGATGTAATTGCTTTCTCCATCTACCCGACACAACATCGCATATTTACCATTGATCTTTCTAGGGAAGAGTGCAGCTCCCTTATTGGCAATTTTGCCATTAATAGGCTGTACTTTAAAACGCACAAAATCCGTTGTCGAAAGCAATTTGGGTAATATCGTGAGGCCATCATATGCCGTATAGGTCGCATAATACATCGGCCTCCCCTTATCACTGATAAACCTTACAAAACGGGCATCTTCAATACCATTCTTCTCCGTATCCGATATCGGGAATATTACTCTTTCCGATAAGGCCGTGTCCAAAGAATAAGTCATTTCATAATGCGACGAAGCCAGCCAGGTCATATGCGTCATCAACGTCTGGCCTTCCATATCCAGATTATTTTCCTGTTGAATCTCCTGCACAAAGCGGCGCAGCTCCTCATAGGTAAAACTATCGGTCAGCTTAGCGTTGATAAGATCCAGCATATCTTTTTCAGGGTCGTGTATCTGGAGCAATTTATCGATAAAATCCGATTTTAGATACCGGTGGCTTTTTACCTGCTTTGGCTTTTCCAATAGTCTGCCCACTTCTTCAACATGTACATTTAGCTCATTGTCGATAATAGCCGATCGAAACACAATCGAAGACACATGCCCTTCCCCAGTCGCTCTAAAGCTCAGTATGATCCGTTTTTCACCATCCCGCAATTGCGTTTGATCGGGAGATTCGACGATCGAAGGGTTGAAAAAAGCGGCCGCTTCGACAGAATACTCCATCGTAAAATAAGCCCCGATCAGTAACCGTTCCCTTTGTGAATAATCGCGGTTACGAAGCTCCAGATCCAATAATCTTCCTTCCGTACGTTTAAAGTTTTTTTCCCATATATCCAGGATACTCCGATGCCGCTTCGAAAAATTACGGAGAAGCTGATTCAGCATATCTGTCTGATCCTGCTTTGAGCTTTTTAGAATACGGTTTACTATTTTAGTGGTACGCTCAATATTTATATTAAAATATCTCGCCAGCACCCTTTTGGAATCGGGTTTGAAGAATATACTTTTACGGACTACCTGTAAGGACATAGTATCATGTTTTTAGATTAGAACCATCCTTTCCCGTATTTAGTTTTGTATAGACTACTGTTTTTCAATTCTTTCTTTATCCTTAAGTTTCTGTACTAATCTCCGTATTTCCCTTCTCATTTTCAGTATATAATCTGACAACCAAAACATTATCTAAACGTTCATACAGCACATATTTAAAACTGGACGAGATGAAAAACCAAGCATTCGAGCAGCCAAGTCTGTTCTTAAGCCACAACACAGTTATATCTCTACTATGACGAACCTTTCTATCGCAGCACAAGTAAGTAAATCGCATTTAATAAATGGCGAATATCATAGACTCTATCAGGACGATCTAGGGGGATACGATTACACGCTCTTTCGGACACCTTCTGAAATTTTATTGGAAGTAAATCTTCGGAATGGCAGGCTGCTCTTAGCCCGGCTGTCAGAACTTTCTGATCCCTCGAGTACAACAATCCACTGCAAAAGCCTAGAATCTCATAGGCTTGACTTAGAGATTGAATGTAGCATAGGCCTGATACCACTACCTACCTCTAGACGACACGAGCAACTATTGCTACATGGGTTACCCCTATCTAGAAATCGACCGCAAAGATCAGCAGGTAAAGATACAGGTGCTCGGCAGCTCGGATTAAAGCTATATAGTGCAACTGTACGGAATGAAAAGCAATGCCTGTACCATTACTTTAAAAGATGGATCACACTACGATCTAACAAAAGATAACAATAGCCTGAAAATAAAAGGCGCACAAGAAATCACTATAAAATGGAAATCATGAACAGACAAACGACTAAAAGGGTATTCCTGACGGGCGGTACTGCCGGGATAGGCCGCGCCACCGCATTACAATTGGCCGCCAAAGGCTACTATGTATTTATAATCGGCCGCAGTGCCGACAAGCTGGAAGATTTTCTGAAGGACGCAGCAGCTCAAGACCTACGCCACAATATTGGCTATCTCCTGCAGGATCTCACTGACCAAGAGGCATTAGAACGCTTGCTTCCCGAGGTCTGGTCATCACATGGACCTTTTGATGTACTGATCAACAATGCGGCGCTGGGATTTGCAGGAGTATACGGTGTCGAAATCAATCAACTGTCATATATGACAAAAACAAACATGGACGCCTACCTCCTTCTATCCGGATTTTTTGCCCAACAGATGGCAGAATCCAATATTGCAGGAGATATTATCAATATCGGTTCGATGAGTGCAGATAGCCGGGAAGGAAAAAGCAGTGGCTATGTAGCGACCAAAGCAGGCATACAGGGGTTTACAGAAGCACTGCGAAAAGAACTCAACCCCAAAAACATTCGCGTATCTCTTATTGAACCTGGTGCCGTGGGAACCGATATGCAGCCCTCCTCTCCTGAAGAACAGCGCGAACTGGAAGAAAAACTGGAAATGCTGAAAGCAGAAGATATCGCCGAGGCGATAGACTTTGTACTGGGCCAGGACCGACGAGTCTCTATCGTATCCATGCAAATAAAAGCCCTGCGGCAATTTATTTAATTCACCTTATAACGATGTACCATGAAACACCCTTTTTTATACCGTAACAGTCTATCCATCGTCTTTTTGGTGCTATTTGCTTTTGCCCTGTTAGCACAGGCTTACTTTGGATGGAAAGAGCAGCAGGAGACTTATCAAGAACATGGCGAATATCTTGCGCTGAGTTCTTACCTGCGCAGTGGCCATTTCGTTGCAGCTACTTTTGAAAATTTTCAAAGTGAGTTTCTACAGATGGCGCTTTATGTAGTCCTGACTATTTTCTTACGGCAGGTCGGGTCGGCCGAATCCAAGAGCCTGGACGAAAAAGAAGAAGTGGACAGAGAGCCTGTAAATCGCCCAGATGCGCCCTCTGCCGTAAAAAAGGGCGGGTGGCGCCTCGCCATCTATAAGCACTCCCTATCACTCGCCTTTTTGATTCTATTTATCTGTTCATGGATCGGTCATCTGTACGGTAGCTATCACAGTTTGTTGGAAGAGAACCGATTGGAAGGAAAAGCCCCTATTGCTATGCGCAAGTTTTTAATGGAACCCCAATTTTGGTTCGAGACTTTTCAGAATTGGCAAAGCGAATTTCTCTCCGTAGCCTCCATTGTTATTTTATCCATTTACTTACGACAAAAAGGGTCTCCAGAATCAAAGCCTGTTGATAGCCCGCATATGGAAACCGGAAAATAAATTAAACCACTATGGATATCTGATATATAAAAAACACAGCCATGAAAATGATAAACAAAATGCAAGGATATTATTACTTTCTTAGTGGTATCTGGCCCCTAATCCATTTAGAGAGTTTTATTAACATTACAGGGTATAAAAATGATATATGGCTTGTTAATATGGTCGGACTGCTAGCACTTTCTATAGGCATTACACTTTTAATTCGCCCATTTCATCTATTAGGATTGCTGGTCGCTTTAAGCTTTCTAGCAATAGATGTTATCTACGTTCAAAACGGCACTATAGCGACTATCTATCTTGTAGATGCCTCCGTTCAACTCGTCTTCATTGCTGGATTCGTGTTTTTATATTACAAGCGTATTTTAAGCCACCTGCGAAGGCATAACAGCATCCCTCTAGATTAAGGTTTATAGGACTAAGACAACGAAAATGGTTTATAGGTGTTCATTCTTTAAAAACACGATATTGCATGACAGAGAGCGAAAGATTAGAAGCAACATCCTTTTATAAAGATGTATTGCTATTGCTCCATGAGAGCGAATATGACTATATGCTAGGGGGTGCATTTGCAATGTACCACTATGCGGGCATCTACCGTGATACAAAAGATCTGGATATCTTTTGCAAAAGCAGTGAGTACCCAAAAATCCTCAAACTATTTGAGCAGGCAGGCTATCAGATAGAACTGACAGATGTCCGTTGGCTGGCCAAAGTCTTTAAAGGTTCCTATTTTATCGACATCATATTCGATAGCGTCAACCACATCTGCACTGTTGAAGACAGTTGGTATGAGCGTGCTATGGAAGGCCACTTTTCAGATATCCCTGTCCGCTTCATCCCTGTGGAGGAGCTGATCTGGTGCAAAATGTATGTTCAGAACCGCGAGCGTTATGATAATGCCGATATCAATCATATCCTGTTGAGATACGGGAAGCAGCTCGATTGGGACCATCTACTATATCGTCTGGACGGACATTGGCATCTGTTACTGGCAGCTCTCTTGATATTCCAGTTTGTGTATCCTTCCGATTATCGGGATATCATTCCAAAAAGGATATTTGATGAATTGCTCGGCCGTGCCCAGGAACAATACGACCTTCCACCGCCCTTAGAAAAAGTATGCCGGGGTCCGCTTATCGATCAGACCCAGTACCAGGTGGATATCAAAGAATGGGATTACAAGTCCTATACCATTACTACAATCTAATTTTACTATGGAAAGAACCAAGAAAAGAGTAGCCGCTATGGCCGATATTCACGTCAAAACCAGCGATCGCGGTATATGGAAAGACACCTTTGAGCAACTAAATACAGAAGCCGATGTACTGATCATCTGTGGCGACCTTACTGACACAGGCGATGAGGATGAAGCCCGGGTGTTGGGTGAAGCTTTACATGGTCTGCATATCCCTGTAATAGGCGTATTAGGCAACCATGATTTTGAAAAAGGCCGTCAGAAAATTATTAAGCAGATCCTTAGCGAGCATAAGATGACGCTCCTCGACGGCGAATTTACCGTTGCCAGCGATATAGGCTTTGCAGGCACCAAGGGCTTCGGCGGAGGATTCGATCAATTTATGCTGTCGATATTCGGTGAAGATATGATGAAAGAATTTGTCCATGAAGCTGTAAACGAATCCCTACAGCTCGACCGTGCGCTGACACGACTAGAACAAGAACATCCCGATTTGCCCAAAGTAGCCCTTTTACATTATGCGCCGATAAAAAACACCGTCAAAGGAGAACCCGAGCAATTATATCCCTTTCTCGGCTCCTCCCACCTTGCAGAAGCACTTAACAGGCGACAGGTCACTGTAGCCTTTCATGGTCATGCGCATGGGGGAACCATCTTTGGTCAGACATCAAGTAATATCCCTGTTTATAATGTAGCACTACCGTTGCTCAGAACCGAGCATCCAGGCACCTCCTATATGATCGTGGAGGTATAAAGAAAGAGAACACACATGAATTTTTTAAAAATAAAATAAGAAAAGTTATGGCACAATTAACAGACAAAAAAATAGCGATCTTGGTCGCAGATGGTTTTGAAGAAGTAGAATTGACAAGTCCCAAAGAAGCCTTGGAGCAAGCAGGTGCCAAGGTAGAAATAGTATCCCTAAAACCCGGGAGTGTACGGGCCAAAGAAGGACTAGAATGGACGAATGATTATAAAGTGGATCTTAGTATAGATAGCGCATCGGTCGAAGCATACGATGGACTAATGCTTCCGGGTGGCGTGATCAGTCCAGATACGCTACGTACCAATGAACAGGCCTTAGCTTTTGTAACATCCTTTTTCAGTAGTCATAAGCCGGTTGCCGCAATATGCCATGGGCCTCAGGTGTTAATCAATGCTGAAGTGGTAAAAGGCCGGAAAATGACATCCGTTGAAGCGATAAAACTCGATCTTATCCACGCTGGAGCACAGTGGGAAGACACTGAAGTCATTGTAGACCAAGGATTGGTAACCAGCCGCACCCCAAAAGATCTCCCCGCCTTTAATCGAAAAATGATCGAAGAGTTTGCAGAAGGCAAACACAGTGGGCAACATGCCTAAAGGTTAAACGCGTCCTTGATTAAAAGGACGCGTTCTGTTTTTAGCTAACGCTGCTATTAATTTGTTACTGCCTTCGTCTCCTGTCCAGCAACTGCGACATCAGATAGCTCACCAGCGTACCCAGCGCCGCCATAACTACCGTCTGCAGTAGGTCTCCAAGCGTAACCGACGCCCAGATACTACATAAAGTACCGCCTAAGGTACCTGCACGTATTTCGTTTGTTTTCATATATTTTTATGTTAACCTGTTATCCTGTTATCTTGTTATCAAGAGGTCTAGTTAACTCGATAACTGGTTCACTGGATAACTGTCTTCACCATCCTCACTATTCTTAAAACAGACTGCTTTCCCGAAGTAAATTCGGGACAAGCACCCCTACGCTCGAAGTGACGTGAGTTATCTATTCGTCTTCCTTCTTCTCACTCGTCATTGCCTCCAACACCCCCAACCCTACAGCCACGTATTTGATAATATGTAGCGCCTTTCCCGGCAGCTTGATCGGAGCCAGCAGCAACACCTGTACCGCCTGGCTTATTTTCTTGATGATTTTATTCATTTTAAATTTTAGGTTATGAAGGTTAGTCCCGACAAAGTCGGAGTTATGAAGGTTATAACTCATCACTCCCTAACCTTGTAACCTTTTAACCTACTTTATAACCAAATAAACCTCTCCTCCCATATCCCACAACCCATACACCAGTGCTTTCAGTTCGCTCAGTGCCTTTCGGCTTTCGGTTCCAGTACCTTCTCCTGTCAGCTTGGTTACTGGGGCTATACAGCCCAGTAGCTCCCGAGAGGCATCATTGGCGGCGTGGATCAGAATCGCTTCCCGTCCCAGTACATTCGGTATGCCGATCTGCTCCCCGTGCTTGGTATAGGTGCGCTTGACCAGCTTGTAGCGTCCCGTAGGGATACAGCTCATGCGCTGCATGTTATTACGCCAGGGCAATTCGATGGTATGACAGATCTGCTTGCCTTTGAATGTTATTGTTCCATTTGTTCCCCGCTCTCCATATTTCCGTTGGAGATGTAGGGTGTGTTGATTTTTCATTTCTATTTCAGGTTATGGAGGTCATAAAAGCTATAACTTCCATAACCTCCCATACCAAGAATCAAATTTGACCAGCGTAAGCCTAGGAAATTTTCGCAGGAAAAGGGTTCAGCTTACACGGTCAATTTGGTTCACTAACTCACTTCAATCTCCCCTAGATATTGACTACTGGAAGTTGCAACTCCATCGCGGTGGATATTGAAGCTCCAGCCCACGATCGTCTTGCTCACATAACTCGCCGGCAGTGTGATTTCCAGCGTTGCATCTGCACGTGTCAATCCTTCATAAACCGAGAAGAAGTTTTCATCCACATTGTACAGTAGCACCACCACCTCATCATCTGCAAAGGCATTGAATCGATTGACCTGCGACTCCCAGTTGATCGTCAACTGTTGTGGGGCCGATTCTTCCATCGTCAATCCCATTAGCGGAGCCAGGCTACCACTGGCGATACGCACCACCGAATAATCCACCGTCAGTGCCGGATAAGTCCCTTGGATCGCATTGCCGATAAAATGCTGAAAGGCTACATTATACCCCAGCCGACCACGCTGTTTACTATCCGAGAAGCCAATCTTTAGGATATCCTTTATAGACTTGAGAAAATTGGTCGCCATCCGGAAACGCGTCCGTTGGATGATCTGGTCTTCCGATGCTGGTTTTGAACTCTTCTTGGGAAGTGAGCGGATATAATCTATGCCCCGCCATGAACTTCCGACCACATTACCTACTTTACCCGTGTAGGCACCTGTGATTCCTTTTAAAAATCTTGCCATGATATTCTTATTTACTTTTTACTGTGGCGCTGCAGGCAGCCACGGATACCGATATCATTGGTACAAATCTAGTCCAGGACTAAGCAGAAAAACGTAGAATGGCGCCATTTGACACCATTTGACCATAGCCTACGCCATATGGCGTCAGACTGCTTCCCGACAGAACAGCTTAGAATGGCCTTCAAGGCACATTATTCCTTCTGCAACGTCTCTCAACTCGCGTATTCTATACCTTTAAGGCAAAGAACAGGCAAGCGATAAGCAACGGATAGGCAACCAATAAGCAGAGAACAGGTAAAGGAAAGGCAAAGGAATAGCACAGCATCCCCGTGCCATCCCCAGAGAATAACCTACAAAAGCATTTACTAAATCCTATAAAATCAAGCAAAAAGTAAAAGTATACATAAAAGAAAAGGGCCTATAAAAGCCCTTTATTGATACTGCGCCGGATAGCATCCTGCAGATCTTCCTCCCGGTAGAGATGCCTGTTGCCAAACTCAATAGGCCTCAGCACCCCACTTTTGACCCATCTGTTGTAGGTCCGCTCCGATATCCCAAGTCTGCCAATAACCGCCATCCGCGTCATCAGCTGACCTATATCAAGCGCTAGCATCTCGGACATGGCGTCCGTCTTGACATTACTCCGGCGTTTTAGTAGCCTTAGGATAGCTTTCAATACCGCCAGAATTTCCATTAATTGTTTCCTCATTTCCATCAGAATTGTGATACCATGAAATGTAGGACAGCCCTTACCCAAATATCATAAGCACGCACTAACTCCAACGCTGCCTATACTGTTCCAGTGCATGTCTAAATCCTTTATTGTACTCCTGCGATATAGGCAGCGGACTCTTACTATGAGCACCTGTCAGGTGCACCTTCTTTCCTTCGATCTTCTCTACCCTGTCCAATGCCACCAAAAAGCTAAAATGAGACCTACTAAAGCGGTCTACAGGCAGTTGAGCATCAAACTCGCGGAGCGATATCTTAAACTCAAACTCCTCCTGAGCCGTATACACCGTCACCACATTATTGCTCACCTGTGCGTAATAGATATCCGCAACCTGCAGCATGACCTCCCGTCCCGAGACATCGATCAGCTCCAGTTTTACGATATCCCTACGCTCCCGTTCTTCCTTCCGATCTGCCTCTTCCGCAGCATCTTTCAGGATGCGCTCCAAAGCTTTAAAACTAATCGTCTTTCCGATATATTTGTAGATACCCACTTCATGTGCATCAAATACATATCCCGAAGTGGAACTACAGGCTATTGTAAGCGGAGGCCTATTGATCATCCCCAAAAATCTTACCCCATCCAGATCTGTACGACCAAAATCCATATCCAAAAAGAGTATATCCACCTCATTATCCTTCAGATACAAAAAGGCCTCTTCCAGATCAGACAACACCATCGGCTTTGCAATAAAAGGTAGATCATGCAGCATATCTAGAATATAATGCAACGTCTCCGGCTTATCATCCAAAAGCAGGACTTGATAACTTAATTTTTTCATTATTGTCCCAATTTAGATGTAAAGTCAGTTTATATCGTCCCTCCGTCTGTTCGGTATGATACCTCAGTTTATAGCCCGTTCCTAGCAGCCGTGACTCCAAAAGCTCGAAACCAACACCTCCTTCTTTCTGCTCCTTTGGACTCCACCAGTTCGTGCAGATCAATATCACCTCTTCTGTATCCATTTTCAACTGATAATCCACCGGATATACGGCTGATATTAATGCATGCTTTAAGCAATTTTCCAGTGGAAACAGTAAGATACCCCATGGTACCAAGCAATACTCCCCTGTAGCAATATCGCAGTCTACCTGCAATGAATCAGGTCCGTAATATTCTTTCCATAGCCTGACGAAGCACTCCAGGAGGTCCAGCTCCTCTTCCCAGCTATGCTGCACATGAGGCTCCTCGATACGCATCAAATACCCCAAAAACTGAATGATATCCCTTTTAACCTGCTTATTGTTTGAATCCGTCTCGACGAGCATACGACCGAAGCCTGTCACAAATATCGTCCCCAAAAAGTGTGAATTATGCTTTACCCCTAGCATACGCTGATGGTAGGCATTCAGTTTATTGATCAGTCGCCGGCTGAGCCACCGATTCTCCCAGTAATATAGAAAAAACACAAAACCTATAGCCAACGCGTTCGCAAACAGATATCCCCGCCACACCTCATGATGAAACGCCGCTTCATTCGGTGGTACCGATTCATCAAACAGCACGATAGACAACTTAGGAAGCAATCCATAGACCATTCCATGCACCACAGATAAAAGCGTAGCACCTACTGTAAGATAGATCAGCGTCCATACCACTTTACCAAGCCAGCTCCCTTTGCTGAAATACCAAAACACCAAAGACAATGCGCAGAAATACAAAATATAGAGTGCAGAAACCGCACCGATATGTATTACAGGGATATGTATATCCGTATAGCGTTGATTAAGCGACCATAAAATCAAAAAAATAAGAATAAATAAGGTCGCACTAGTGGT
Source organism: Sphingobacterium tabacisoli (assembly GCF_017908035.1). Lineage (GTDB taxonomy): Bacteria > Bacteroidota > Bacteroidia > Sphingobacteriales > Sphingobacteriaceae > Sphingobacterium > Sphingobacterium tabacisoli. The sequence continues at coordinate 1,435,904 of NZ_JAEQMU010000001.1, forward strand.
TAGTATTATCTTCAAAACATTCATAATGAAGTGGGTTCGAATCCCTAATTTAACAAATTATTTCCTAAGAGTATCCGAACCATACGAAAAACAATAACGTATACGATCAAAAAGCCCTGGGTACCCCTTTAAACAGAGTGGAATCAAAGCCTCCCGATCCAGATCTATTTCCTTCCTATCCATATCCGTGGCCTTAAAACAGTTGAGTTGATGCAGGTAACTCCAAGATTCCCACAGCCATGGTTCTTGCCCTATCAAGTCGCCTAGATAGGCGTAAAGTTGCTGCATGGCATCCTGTATGTAGTGCTCACGGGTTGAAGCCATCAGAGGCGAGATCGCCTCTCCTACAGTCAGCTTAAACCGCTTACCTTCCTGCCGATGCGCTAAGGGTACAATTGTGCTCCGGGTCAGATAACTCAAAACCGCTATACCTTTACGCACATATAGGCTACCCTCTAAAAAACCAATCTCTACCTTGTCTGCAATACGGTCTGTCGTACCGCTATTACCATCCGCAAATACCAAAAGATGCCTTCCATCCCGTAGAGCCGTTCGCGCCTGCAATAGTACTGTCGGACTATCGCTCAACAGGAACCGATAGCTCCCTCCCCCCGACTGCATAGCACTTTGCATAGCCAATAGCTGCTCCTGCTGCGCCTCGAAAACCTTTCTGTCCAATATCATATCAAACTGTATACCCTGCGATGCCAGTATATACGGTAGCTGTGCATGGTACCCCAAGTGGAATAGGCACAGGATATACGGTTCTTTATCATACGGCATAATAGCCGACACATCCCATTGTGCTACGGTAGCCATAGCCCTCGGCCTATGGTAATGCTTATGCTGTCTATAGTACTCAGCATGTTGCTGCCAGGGGATATCCGGAAGCAACTGATGCAGATTTGCCGAAAACAGGGCAAATTCCCAATTATTTAATTCATCCATTCTATTACTGATAACGTCTAGTTCATTAAAAGAGCGGGCATGATATGCCCGCCCGCTTTGAGTAAGTGGCAGCTATAACAAGCGCCTAGATAGTCTTGATGGGACAGCGCTCTCCTTCCGCCTCCTCCTCACCAAGCAGTGGCGAGAGCTGACTCCAGAGCAGTAAACCACTACCTTCTCTACATTGCTCCTTGCGCCATAGCTGTTGATCCTTTTTTAATTTCATTTCTAAAGTATCTACGGTTTGACCATACGTTCTTCACCGGGGTGTACCGTCCAGGTGAGGAACGTCTATTAACTCCTAAATGGATCCAATGGTCACAAATCTGGGAGAAACTCCGCAACTCTGGGAATAAAAATGTACATCGTATACCACGGTAAGGATTACAACAGTGATAGGGTATGTAACTCAACATTCATCCATAAAGTACGGATTACAACGGAAAAAGTACGATGTACATCTTAAGTGTACTTTTACAAAACATATTTCCTAATATCGCCCTAGTAACCAAATCCATATACTATGGAACGGACTTATGAACTTTTATTGGGCGAGGGCTGTGCCGGTCTGCCTCCGCCACCTTATAGCCCTGGCCAGCATATACGCCATGCCCATTGCCGGCACTGGCTTATCGCTACAGGTTGCATCGCAGAGCAGGTATTTGATGGCCGCTATGCCTACCTGTATCATTACGAATACTGGATCGACCAAGAGACCGTAATACCGATACGTGCACACAAGGGAGATCTGCATCTCATCTATGCCCTAGCGACAACAGGGATCATAGTCAGTGGCATCCATCGGTATGAGTTACAGGCCGCACAGGGTGCATACCTGTATCTTCCTATCGGAATCTATGAAATAAAGCTACAGGCAGGCCATCATATATTGGTCGGTTTTATCATTGATGCCGGGATTTTCAGACCACCAGCTGACAGACAATTCGCTTTCCTAGCACCGCTTATTCAGGCCAAAAAGACTTCCGAAAACACGCCTATTATCCCTATAGGATTCTATATTGCAACAACTATAATCTATTATATAAAGATTCTATTCAGCAAACTCAATCCCCATACGCTGGACAATGAATATATCCTATTACAGCACCTCATCTTCCTGATCCATCTGACCCGGTTCAAGCTGACCGGAGACAGCGGTACTAATGATCAGCAAGACTTAGCGCTACGTACACATCAGCTATTGCGGCACCTCGTCGTACAGCAAGGTGCACAAGCCAAGGTAAAGGATCTTTCTTCCCTATTAGGGCTTGGATTAAGGCAGTTACGCCAACTATACAAAGCCCGATACCACATTACACTCCGGACGTACCGGAACCAACTCCTACTCGAAGTCATCAATGACATCCTGCCCCAGAACGAAAAACTAATTCAATCGGCAGAACAGGCCGGATTCAGCGGTATAAGTGAGATGAACCGATTTATCCGAAAGCAGACGGGCCTTACGGCATCCGGCTTAAAGAATCAATTAATGGACAAGTAACAGGATCAATCATGGAAAAACCACCTAAATTACATCGGCTACCGAGCCAGCAGGTATACCACATCCTCCAGCAGGTCTATCAGGCCCTTCCTGGACTGGTAGAACGCATTGCCCCACAGGGCTGGCAGGACACCACCTATCATAGGCATATGATGCAGGATCGCTGGGAGATCCATCAGGATTTTATTCAGGGGCTACCAAAAGATGAACAACCTGGGTGTGATACAGCATACCTTGATGCTGATGACGATAATCCCTTTACCCTTGAAAATTATTTTTGCTGCACATTCCCCCCTATGGACAATTACCCTATGGAAACCTTCTATATCATCGCTTCACATCTGATGGATATCACCAGTGGATCGGTACTCCTCGGGACCGACACCTCCAAGATCTTTTATATAGCTGAAGAGACGGTACATGAGGCATTGGTTGAGGTTGCTTACCAGCATCAGGAAATAGACGACATGGTGCGCGATATGCACGCCTGCATTTTCACAGCCCCCCCCTTACAGGGTATAGATGCCATATATGCCTACGAATGTCTATTCGCTATACTGCACCAGATGGGGTATCACCTCCGGTATGTGGATACTGATATTCTCTATATCGCCGAGTTGCAGGAGATCTATGAGGACATCCGCTATACCGAGATCAACAGTGCTGCGAAAACAGAGAAAATGCAACAGATACAATCCGACATCCAGTATGTGATCAATAGCAATATACCACGAAGCTACCGGCCAGATATTGACCTATTCGACCTGGAAGCCATCGTAAGATTGCTAAACACCTATAAAGTAGACCTCATCGTATTATCCTATCTGCATATCTACGACGCCTTTCCTAGGGGATATCCCTGTGTAGCCAGTGATTACTGTGGCGAAGATGAGCAATGGGATTAGCGTCTCAAAACAGCGCTAGAACTGGAATATCCCTTTTGGCCTATCGAAATATACACATCGGCCTAACGGTCGCCCGGCCTAAAGATCGACCTTAGCATCATGAACCTCCATATCAGTATACGATGCTGATCGGCACCTGGGCACAAGGCCTGTCTGGGGAAAGGGCGTGTCGGCCAAAAGACACCTATGATTATCCCTAGATAGCGCTTAGGCAACGTACAGAAAAATAAGCTAGCAACAGGATAGCAATACAATAGAAAAAAAACAAAAAGACATCATCATGAAATCTATCATGATCCTGCTTACAGCCATACTAGGTTTGGGTGTAACAGCGTGGGCTTTGAACGATAACAAAGCAATTGACGCCAAAGAGGTAGCAAATAACACTACCCTGACTTACGAACTATGGGATTTTGTTGGAGCAGCAAACCCTGCTGATAATGATCCGACGGATCCAGAGCAATATGTACAAGCCGATCCAAACAAAAGCTGTTTGGGTGGTTCTAAGGTATGTCAGATCTATGCACCGGCAGATCCAAGTGCAGTAGGCACAGCGAGACCTGACATGCTGGAAGATGCATTTGGCCACACAGGTACGACAGTAGAACAACGTATCAATGCAGTGTTCCCAACCAACTCTACAAATGAAACCTTATTATCCTATCAGAATTAAGGTTCAAAAGCCCCCAAAGCATTTTTTACTTTGGGGTGCTTCTCTAAAACAAACGAATTATTAGACATTTAGCCAATTTCACTTCTTCTGTCATTGTGAGTCCCTTACTTTCCAACGATTCTTTAATGCGTTCAAAGCTGAAATCTTCCCTTGTAATGTCAAACATCTTCCAATTTATCGCCTTGCGTTGAATCATACTTTCATTGAAAACAGGTCTTGCTCCGTATTTACTGTTGTAAAATTTTAAAAAATCATTTATGGTACTATTGTCCTTGTTCTGTTCTTTAGGGTCAAAGATTATCCTAGCTAAAGGCTTGTTCTTGATTACCCAAACAGTTCTCTCTCTATTTTCCATTTGTACATCTATACCAAAAGCATCGCTGAAAGCAGCAATCAATCCGCTGTCAAGCTTTATTTTCCAATTTTCTGAATAGGTCTCTATACAAAATTTTCTATTGTACAGCCAGGCTAGCTGGTCATCCCAGGTCATCGCATTGCCCAATAGATCTTCTACGATGATCCAGGATGGTTCTATCTGTTCATCCTGACCGAGCAGGGAATACAGGCTTTTAAAAATAGTAAGTACATCTAGATTCATAGCAAGTATCCTTGAAGGCATGCTTGCTCCTTCTGGATATGTTCTAAAAGTTGGCATTACACCCTCAATCTGATCCGTTAATGTAACAGATTTTAACACCTCAGGAATATGACCGGAGTCGAGCTGCAAATTGCTGACGACCGACAGTGGCTGTGTATAATCATAGGGAAAATCATTTTTTCGGGCCAGCATCAGTCTTTCACCTTTACTAAAACGGTTCATATATTCTTCCTTTACCTCGGTATGATGTGTAAGATGCCTAAGTACTCTCTCCGCATCCAGCCAGACTATATGTGGTTGCGTAGCATGCTCAAATAAGGTGTGCAACAGTGTATCCTCATAAATGATCGGCACATTCAACTGCTTAAATAGATCTTTTCGGCCAAAGAATTTTTTGACTTCATCCAGAGATTGATTCGTCACAAAGTATGCATTAAGGTCTTCACGAAGACTGGGTAAGGCTTCATTCATGTGATTATAAGCTTTAATACAGGGCGGACAATAGGTTGTACCAAAATCCAAGATTAACGGCATTCCATCTTTCTTTAACATCCGTGTTTCTTGTTTGCCATTATGCCACACCTTCACTTTAACTTCTTCTAGTGTATCTCCTATTTTCAGGGCATTTCGGGACTGCGCCCAGACAGGTCCATATCCTATACTCAAGGTTAGAACGATATAAATTAAGTACTTCATCATTATCTTTGATTTTGTGTTATTCCTGAGAAGTGGATTACATCCTGTGGAATGAGGTAGACAAATCTTGGATCTTTGGGTGGTAAAGTAAATGTTTCTCCCGCAAGGGTACGGGTCAATGCCTTAGCAAATCTACTATCCAAATTAAGACGCCGAATATCGGTCCAACGCACACCTCTAAAGACTAGTTCTTTTCTTCTCTCATCGAAAACCCTCTTTAAAGCTTCATCCTTATCATGGATTGATAATGGGACAAAGCTATTCTTGTCCCATCTTTTCTTTAGTAAGTCATTCAGTACATCTACCCCCTCCTTGACCTTATTGGCACCCACTAAAGCTTCTGCAAGGATGAGGTATAATTCTGCTGTTGTAAGACCAACAAAATGACTCCCGGAAATAGTGCCGTCGTAAGAACCTTTAAAGGTGAAATAACCATCTTTTGCAGGAGTAATGAAAGCCCTCCTACGCAAATCACCATCTTCATATAAATCTATAAGTTCCGGATTAACATAAGAAATAGTAGGGTTAAGTATCTGCATAAAAGCTGTGGTCGAATGGTACAGTACTTCTTTATTGAACCGCTCAAAAGGCATCCGATCATCAACCTTAATGGTGTTATAATCCATGAGGTCGTCTTTAGTTTGCAATGCTTCTCTAGAAAATCGCAATGCATTATCATAATCTGACATTGCTAGATAAACTCGAGCTAAAAGAGCTAAACCTGCAGTTCGATTGGGTCTGGTAACATGAATCTCTGACTTAGACAATAGCTCTGTAGCTTCAGTCAAATCCGAGACTATCTGTGCGTAAGTTTCTCCCACTGTAGCACGCACACTCCCAACATTCAAGTCCGAATGCACCCGTAATGGAATACCCAAACTTGAATTATCCGAATCAGGTATATATATGGGACAGTATACCTGAGCCAGATTATAAAAACACCAGGATCGCAAAAACAGGGCTTCACCTCGTAATCGATTCTTGTCGTTCTCTGTTCCCTCTACTTTTGGCAAATACTCTAATACCGTATTTGCAATAAGCACAATCTCATAACTCTTGGACCACTCATTTGCCACATTGATCAACTGATAGTCCATATCAGCTTTCCAACCATAATTGAGACGCTCAAACTCTGTTAAGCTATTAAACCCAGACTCACTTAACACATAATCATCTGCCCCCATTTCTAACAGACTAGGCATAACTGAAATATTTATTTTACCAGTTGCTTTCATTAATGCTTCTAAATCCTGTATGGTAGTAGGTACGGTGAGTGATTTAAGCATTTTTTCATCCAAAAAGCGTTCACAAGATATCATCATAACGGCTACGATAACATGACAATAGCATAAGACTTTTTTCATATCAGTATTCTTTTAATGATTTATAAATTTACTTTCAATCCCAAACTGAATGTTCTAACAGGTGGACTGTATTCATACTCAGGATCAATTCCTGTACTAGTCTTTGCCCATAATATCCCTAGATTATTGGCCAAAGCGAATACCTGCCAACGGATTTTCCGTTGCGAAAAGCCAGATGAAAAACTATAGCCTAACCGCAGATCTGTAAACCGAACGCAATCCGCAGGCTCGATATTAGCCTCTGAACGTGCGTAGAAGGTATCTCTATTTGCATCGGCAGGATATACCATTGAAGGCACAGTAGTGTTCGATTCATCTCCCGCTTTTTGCCATCGATCATAATAATCAGAATGGGAAGCCCAGTTGTTAAAAAGACCACTGTATCCTATGCTCTGTTTCTGAAAATAATGCCCAAACTTGAATGCTAAATTGAATGACAACTCTAGACTTTTATAAGACAGCGTATTTCGTAACATACCGTGATATGGGGATAGACCTGAGCCGTGATATTTTAAGTATTGTAACGAATCTCGCATCATCTGACTGTAGTTCTTAGAAATATCGCCTTTATAATATCCCTGAGGATCACCATTTGTAGGATCTAAACCTGCGTATCGATAACTAAAAACAGGATAAAATGTCTTGTCTTTTAAAGGAGTAAGTTTTGATCCGGAACCCGTCACATAGGTACTCGTCGCGCCAACATTACCGTAAAACTTCGTTACGATATCTTTTACATAGGAAAGTGAAAATGATCCGATCCAAGACCAATTAGCTTTTTTCACCTGACTACTTAAAGAAAGGTCTATTCCGCGGCCTTTTAGCTCCGCTACGTTTCTATTTACAGTTATAAACCCAGTCGTAGGATCTATCGGATTGCCCGAAATCAAATCTGTTGATAGTTTATTGAAGTATTCCAAAGAACCGGACAGCTTTCTATTCCACAATGAAAACTCTAACGACATATTTGTCATACGTACATCTTCCCATTTCAGCTCTAGGTTGGGTAGGTTAGCGATCAATGCATAAGGGGCGCCTGTATATTGTGCATTAGGCAAATAGGTCAACGTAGTTTCTGTATGAGCACCACCTGCTATATTGCCACTGTGGCCGTAAGTCAAGCGAAATTTGAGCAAATCCAACCAGGGTATTTCTTTAAACAGCTTATTTTCAGAAATCGTCCACATTGCTCCTGTTGACCAGAGCGGATTCCATCGGTCATTGGTACGTACTCCAAATAGATTCGATGCATCTTTACGCATCGATGCTGTAATGGTAAATTGCCGACCTATATCGTATCCTGCATTGAGATACATGGATATAAATCGGGTCGTCATGCCTCCGAAACCTCCATATGCTGGTATGCGTGCCCTACCACCAATCCCTGCAAACATCGGGTAGGTATTGACATAGTCAACCTGTTGATGCGTTAATATATCAGTATTATAGCCGTATGTCCGAAAAGAGGCACTTTCACTCTGTTTATTGGAAAACTCTGCCCCTGCAAAGAGATGGAGATAATGGTCCTCAAAAAACTGTCTATCGATAGCCAATTGTCCCCGCAATCTATGACTATGCATACGACTGCTATTCCGATCCATAATCGCCCCCTTAGGGATCGGATAATTCATAACCCCATTAGAAATCTGTGTAAATCTATTAACTAGACTACGGGTAAAGTAAGAGTTTTCGGTATAAAGGTCTTCTAGATCGGACAGTTCCTGCTCGTAACCGTACTGTACAGTTAGTTTAGACCAGTCAAAAATATCATAATCCATTTGAAAACCAAGATTGGTATATCGTGACTTGGTATTGCTAATAGCCTCTTTTATATCATCTACGGGTCTAAAATGCCAGTCCATCAAAGCTCCGTTCCCAACGCTATCCACAAAATGGATATTATAATCTCTCGGTATGGCTAGACTTTCGCCGCTATCACTAACCAATCTAGCATAGGGATACATTGAAGATTTGCCTCCCATTGGATTCAACGGATACAATGATGCAGATCTGACTTGTTTTCGCTCACTATTTGCTAATAACACGTTAAGTCCGATGTTTAATTTCGAAAATGGGCGGATATTATTTGTCCATTTTAAGCTATAACGATCTGCAGACGCTCCTTTTATTTCTCCATCCTCTTTGTTTATACCTCCAGACAAACTGTATCTGTACTTATCAGAACCACCTGCCATGGATAGATTATACTGCTGGTTTTTCTTTGTCTGATATACATACTTTTCAAGATCATTTCGGTAGTCATAAGTACGCAATAGGTTTATTTTCTGTTCTCCGATTTCGGAGCTTAAGGATCCTTTCTCCACAGCATATAACAACTCAACAACGGGCGAAAAGACATACAATCGCGAATTTGCATTGTTATATGTATTATCGTAATGCCTTTTTTCAAAAAGCATCCTTTCAATATCTATGAAATCAGAAGAGGAAATAGTGGGGTAGCGAAACAGATTCACTCTTTCAGACAACGAACTACTTGTCGAAAAAGATAGCTGTGGTCGTCCATACTTCCCTCCCTTTGATGTGATCACAATCACACCGTTTCCGGCCCGCGCACCCCAGATCGAAGTTGCCGCAGCGTCCCGAAGTAATGTAACGGAAGCTATATCATCCGGATTTATATTATTAATATCTCCTTCAAACGGAAAATTATCCAATACAATTAAAGGAGAAGAAGCTGAGCTCATTGTATTGATCCCTCTAATGTGCAATTGGGGAGAACTTCCTCTATTATCAAACAATAGACCTGGCGCAACACCATCCAATCTATTTAGGATATTTGTTACTACTCTAGAGTTTATCAGAGCGCTGTCAATATGTACAAAGCTTCCCGTAGCTCGCTCCTTTGCTAGCTTTTGATATCCGGTTGATACGACTTCGACTTCTTCAATCTGTTTTTCACCAGTCTGTAGGGCGATATTCAATAATGTAGCTGTATTCTCATAGGCAACCCGTTGCTCCTTGTATCCGATATGTTTTATAGTTAATACCCCTGTAGGCTTGTCTACGCTGATCGTAAACCTCCCCTCCTTATCCGTGCGCGCATGCTTCTTCTCTATTGTGACGGATACCCCTTCGATAGCTTGCCCATCGTTAGCCGAGCGCACCTCGCCACGAAGTACAAATTGAATTAGGCCATTGGCCTCCTGCCCGTAAGCAGGAGAAACCAAAAAGCCAATACACAACACACAGAAAATCATAAACACCACGTCACTGCGAGACCGCCCAAGCGGGAGAAGCAGTCTATATCTATTATTTTGCATTTTCGAGCAGGAATAGTCCCACCACTTTGGGCAGTTCTCTCCCACCCCTAAAAAATCTCTCATTTTTAAAGTAAATTTTAGCAACCTAGATGATACACCAGTTCCGGTCATCGTTACTAGTCACTAGTCACTGGTTCAATAAAAAATTAACTGAATGAAATCGCGGAAATGCCTTTGCGGTCTATAATTGGGATCTTAGGTTTTAATTGGCAAATACAACGATCTAAGTCATCCTAAATGACTAAGCATCCGAAGCTACTCCGGGGCCGAAATAATGTTTTGTTGTAATTGTTTTTTTGTTTCCATTTTTAGCTTTGTTTACCAAAGCCTCATCGAAGAGAATTGTCCCCCTAAAGGGCCAGACCTATCTTGTTAAGCCAAACGAGCCCGGGTAGGAATCCGGGGAGAACTAAACAAGGTTTAATTCTCAGAAGCAAAAACAAGAAGGTCTGGTACCCACGATTAAAATCATGGGGTATCTTTACCAGACGCTCACTTGTCCTCTTAGCTTCTAACTGAATTCCTACGTTCGTTCGGCTTTTATGAGGCAACTTTAAAGTGAGCACCTAAATATAATCTATATGGTGCATCAAATTTATCTAATCATACCAAATAATAAAACTTAATAAATCAAATATAAGAACAATAATCAGAAAAGTCAACATATATGTTGACTTTTCTGATTGCCTTTTTTTCGAAATTGACACAATGGAAGAAATGTCGAGTTCTGAGTTTAAAATAAAATTAGGTGAAAGAATTCTTAAATTGAGAAGTTCACTTGATTTGTCCCAAGAACAGTTAGCCCATTCAATCGGAAAAGACAAACAATTCATAAACAGATATGAAGTTCATGGAGCCAATCCTACTGCATTCACCTTAGTAAAACTAGCGAAAGCTTTAAAGGTGACCACCTGCGAGCTGCTAGATTTTTCAGAATAAAAGATCTTTATAGTTTGATATAAAGACACGAACGCACTTCACAAAATATAAAGATGGAACTACCAAAATTTAAATATAGCCCAAACGCATATAGACTTGACCTTTTTGAAAATGTTGAAGGTGTTTGCTCTATATGTAACGAAAAGAGACAAATTAAATATACTGGTTCATTCTATAGTATGGAAAGCCCTGAATACATTTGCCCTTGGTGTATAGCAAATGGGAAAGCATCTGAAAAACACAATGGAGATTTTAACGATTATTGTGGAATTGAAGGTGTTTCGCCTGACCCAAACGACCCTGAACCAAGTATTAAAAAAGAACACTTAATTGAAATTACAAACAGAACACCAAGTTATACTTCTTGGCAGCAAGAAGTATGGTTGACTCATTGTAATGAGCCTTGTGCTTTTATTGGATATGCGGACAGTAAATTAATCGAACCATTTTTAGACGAACTTAAAGATGATATTGAAAATTCGGGCATTCCAACAGAGTACATAACAAAAGGACTTACAAAAGACAGCGACTTAGGGGCTTACTTATTTCAATGTTTAGAATGCGGAAAACATAGACTTCACGTTGACTTTACGTAAAAAATACTGCCGCTAAGAAGGTATTTCCCCCTTGATGGCGCGAGATTGTAGCTCGTGTCTATACAGTTCTTATAATTAAGCATGGAGCAGTATATTCACAATAAACCCCCTGACATGAGATTCTCCCCAAAAACTAGGAAACATCATACAATAAACCCTTCCTGACGCAACGGTTATATTTAACTAAATACCTTTGGGATAGTTATTGCGTATTAAATACCTTTATATTACATTTCAATTTTTCATTCTATGTTATACCAGGAGATAGCTACGCAATTAATTCAATTAGCTAAAAATGATTTAGCCGTAAGAGAACAACTGCTTAGTCAAGGTAAACTCTCTGAAGGATATAATCCAGAAATGGAAGCAGTTCACAAAAGCAATACTCAAGCATTAAAAACGATTATTAAACATATAGGTTATCCCACAATAAGTAAAGTCGGGCATGAAGCAAGTGAGGCGGCATGGCTTATTATACAACATTCTATCGGAGATCCTGATTTTATGATCCATTGCTATATCGTAATGTTAGAAAATAAGGATGATATTTCTTACGAAAACATAGCTTATCTACATGACCGAATCTTAATGTATCAAAGTAAGCCTCAAAAATACGGAACCCAAATGATCAGTATAGATACACCTTACCCTGTTGAAAATATTGCCAATTTAAATAAGTATCGCATAGAAATAGGTTTACCACCACTAAGTGAAGCTCAAATTAAAAACATCCCCCCTATCCAAGACATTGAAACTATAGATAACGAAAACCCTATTTATAATGAATGGAGAAAAAAAACAGGGTGGATTAAATAACATAATTACACCTCCACAAGGTAGGACAACAGCCTATCAAACAACACTTTAAACCCTACTCTCTCCTATTACTTGACAGGCACCATCATCTGATAATCGGGTAGCTTCAGTAGCTCTTCTATCCGAGCCCCTTGCAGATCGATGCCTACCAGAGATTTATAGAAACCCAAAAACACCGCGATGTACCCCATGTGCACGCGAGCGCAATGTCCTTAAATCAAACTTAGCTCTTATATAGGCCTAAAATCCATTATCTCACCATAGGGCATATTCATAATCTGAAAAATATACATCTTACGAGATTTATCTAACATATGTAATGTGTTTAAATAGATGTCCCATTCCCCAATCATCCAATTTATAAAAGCAAAATCATCATTCAAATATTCACTATAGCTTACATTCATTGAATCACCAAATTTTTTGAAAAACACATCAAACTGACTATGACTGAGCTCCAATATTATATATAGGCAGTATTGACCGTGAATGTTTTCGTATATGTATACATCGTCAACTTTAAGATCATATAATCTTATGTCAATATCTTTATTTTTCAAAGTCCAGTTATGATTCAGTAACTCCAGATGGTGGTTACTTATAAACTTTTCATACTTAGTTAAATCCTCATAAACAAAGTATTTTTCTTTGAAATCAGTTAAACTGGATTTATCAAATAGTACGGATTCTAAATTCATTCTTGATTTTGGTAAGTATTGAGCAAAAGCTAAATATACAGAAAGTAAAATATGTAAACAGTAGCAGGTCATTTAGCAATCGAGGGGATTAGTATAATGACTTCTTATTTCGTTTTTAAAAATAATATTAGGGCTTTTCGAGCCACTATAACCTGCCGTACCTTTGTGCCCAGCCATGTAAATTGATATTTGTGCTCTAAAATATTGAATGATGGTCTCGTCATTTACCATTGTTACTGCATGTCTAAAATTCGAATATACCATATTCCTCCCAAATTCTGTAGCCTTAGCGGCAATAGTGGCTGCTTTTCCTGCAGATAGTAGAGTTGTTGTCCCATTCGCATTAGTATAATATAACGGCAATCCAAATACAATATTATCCACATAAATAGTTTTGGCAGCAATCACATGATTACCTACGCTCGACACCCAAACAACTCTTAAATACGCTCTATTAAGACCTGCTTCTTGCCAATTTGCGCTGGTCGTTTGTGTAAAAGAAAAACTTTCACAATCTGTATCAAGAACTCTTTCAGCCTCCTCTTCTGTCAAATCAAAGAAAACATCATCGTCTCCATCATCTGGAGGACCGCCCACAGAACCTCCAGTCCCCCCATTTCCTCCACTACCTCCAGAACCTCCAGTTCCCCCACTTCCCCCACTACCTCCAGGACCTCCACTACCTCCAGAACCTCCACCAACTATCGTTACTGGTTCTATTAATCTTCCGTTAACTGCATCTATAGCATTTTGTATTGTACGTATTTCCTCAGCTAATTCATCTGAGATTTCTATATCAAATTCTTTTTCTAGAAAGATTATAAATTCAATAAAATCTAATTCATCAAATCCTAAATCATCGAATAAATTAGATTCTCCTTTAATTGCTGACTCATCAATTCCTTTATTTTCTGAAACATAACTCTCTATTAACACTGAAACAGAGCTATTTCCACCAAGCTTGGAAGAAGTGCCATATACTTCTGCTAATTTAAGATACCCCCCACTTTTTTTTTGAGTACTTGATTTTTCAAGATCCAATGATAAACTATTTTCTTTTTCACAAGAAAACAAAATAAAAACAAAAAACAATAATATATATCTCATAAAACAATATTTATCCTCAAAATTAAACAATATTTTCAATATGTAATTAAAAAAGTATAATAAAGTCCCATACTCTAAAAAAAACACATAAAATGCTAAAAATCAACAAAATACATTAAACATATTCTGAATTTCATTATGAATTTCTATGGGTAATGTTGAGAGTTCTGTATTACCAATCATTGGAAGTTCAAAATAGCCTGCAGATATTTGACGTTCTAATTCGCGTTTGCCATATCGCTCACGAATATTCAACCGAAGATAAAACTCACACTCTTCTTCGGTTTTACAACACGAAAAAATGGTACGATGATGAGTCCAACTTAGCTGAACTAAGATAGTATTCTTGATATCTTGAGGTTGAAAGTCTAATTGTGTCCCCTCTGTTGACGCGTCAATGTTTAGAATACCCGAACATAAAATAAACTTTAGCTAGACTAAGATGTGGACGTTTTAATTAAATAAGCTATTTTACACAATAAAATAAGGTCGTCAAAATAGGAATTAAATCATTCATCAAAATCTTCAGTTCCATGAACTGTCCAACAATTAGTATTTTTTCAATTATCGTTTTCTCCTTTTGCACTTCGCTTTCAATTGCCCAAGAAAAACAAAAAGTCAATTATAAACACCTAACCTATCTACCTAAAGGTTACAAAAAGGATACCTCCAAATATCCCCTCGTGATCTATCTACACGGCGGCTCACAGAAAGGAAATGATCTGGAAAAACTAAAGGTATATGGTCTCCCCTATTTAGTGGATCAAGGTAGAGAATTCGACTTTATCATGGTGGCTCCGCAATGCCCTGATGGGAAATATTGGTCTACAGAAAATTGGTTTGATCCGCTATACAATGAAGTAATATCAAAATACCGTGTCGATAAAAGCCGGGTATATGTGACTGGAATAAGTATGGGGGGCTACGGAACATATAGTGCCGCGCTGGACCATCCCGAGAAGATTGCTGCTATCGTGCCATTATGTGGTGGGGTAAATGACAGTGACACCTCTCGAATTTGTGCACTCAAAGATATTCCTATCCTTACATATCACGGAACCGCTGATGAAGATATATCCATACAAGAAACGGAAAGGATAGCTAAGGCGCTAAAAAAATGCAGGGGGAATATTATATTTAATCGACTCAAAGATGAAGGCCATGGTATCCAATACCTCTACGAGAATAATCCTGAGATCTATCAGTGGCTGCTGAAGCAAAAGAAATAACAAACGAAGACTAGGTAGCCATCTAACTAATCATGAAAGAATTTGTTCAAGAAATAAAGCTTCTACTGGATAAGGCAAGAGAAAAAGTCTATGCCGCGACTTCCTACACAATGATAGAATGCTATTGGGAAATAGGGAAAAGTATCGTAGAAAAAGAACAGCGGGGACAAGATCGAGCTACTTATGGTACGGAAATACTGCAGAATCTATCAAATGCCCTAGGAAGTGGATTCAGTACCCGGACATTGAGAGATATTCGTAAATGTTATCTGACTTTTCCTATTTGGGAAGATTTGGCACACGCGTGTGCCAAATTGGAATGGTCTCATATTCGGACTATTACAAGGGTCACTGATACTAAAGCACGAAAGTATTATCTGAAAGAAGCCGCTGAACAAAACTGGGGTGTACGGCAATTGGAACGTAATATAAATACGCTCTACTACCAACGTTTAGTATCTTCAACAAATAAACAGCCTGTCGTTGATGAAATGGTTGAAAACACAAAGGACATAAAGCCGGATAACCGAGACTTTATACGTAATCCCACAGTACTGGAGTTCCTGAACATTCCTAGTAATCGTGCCTATACGGAGAGACAACTTGAACAATCACTAATAGACAATCTCCAGCAGTTTCTATTAGAACTAGGTAAGGGGTTTGCTTTTATAGCACGTCAAAAACACATCCGTACCGAGACATCAGACTTTTTTATCGATCTAGTGTTCTACAATTATATATTGAAGTGTTTTGTGATCGTTGAGTTAAAAACAGAGAAAATCACACATCAGGATGTCGGACAGTTGGATATGTATGTCCGTATGTTTGACGATCTGGAGAGAAAAGAAGATGACAATCCGACCATAGGTCTCCTGCTCTGCACGGAAACAGATCGTACTATTGCTAAATATTCTGTATTGAACGAGAATAAGCAACTATTTGCAAGCAAATATCTAGCCTATCTCCCATCAGAGGAAGAACTAGCGGCCGAAATAGAACGGGAGAAAAATGTACTCAGAGAGCAGGGGGTAGTTTATGGCTGGGAGGAATAAAAAACTGTTTACTATTCGTTTGGTGGATCTTGACAGCTAGTTTATCCATACTTTTATCCTATATGATCCTTATAAATATAGAACCCCACGCTAGCTCACGCGTTTCGCGTGTGCCCTCGATAAATGACTTTAAATATATCAATAGAATAAAACGAATGGTACAACGAGCCGGAAGTATTAATTTCAGAATCCTGAAGGTCTATATTTTGTCGGCTCTGCGACAGTATACTGGATCGATGTATTTGTCCGTCCACAATACAGTATTATTGTCGAAAGCCCGAGATACACCAAAAGAGAAACATACCTAGATTCCCTCCGGAGTTCATTTTAATTTGTTGTTCAAAAAAGGAAAAATGGATTCCTACGGAATTTATGTTCGAGTTGACAAAATCAGAGTATGAGGTAATTCTAAGATCGCAAAATGTGACCTTCGAACAAGGGAGATACTCAAAGTACCTACCCTTTGCCTTTACCGAATTATGGATTGCTGATGCTTTCGAATATGCTAAAGAGCGAACAAGCTATAACCATGAGCATCCGTATCATAGATGTATTTGTCAAGCTACGAAACATGCTGTATTACAACACACAAATGCAACTAGAGATATCTGAAATCAAATACAATATAGAGCAAATCGTCAAAAAACAAAAAGGTCACGACCAGAACATCCAATTGCTATTTGAATACATCAACCGCCTGCAAGAGAAGGAAGAGAAGATGGTGATGAAGCAGAACCCAAAGAGTGAAATCGGATTTAAGGTCGGTGGATCTTAAAACAATCTGACGAAAAGATAATAGAAATAAGATTTGCCCTAAAAAATAATTAAGGTGTCGCAAAATGCGACACCTTCTTTTTGACTATAACCTTTCCTCCATCAAAAAAACAGCGGTCTCTCTATCCTCAGCAATCAGTTGAAGACCACTCCGTCTCAGCAGCGTATTTAGAGACTCGAATGAATCCCATTTTCCAGCATACATCTTCCTATTTTTATCCACCTCATTAATAAGCGGCGGAAAATCTACGTTTAAATCTGCCATAAAAGCAAAATCAGACACAAATGAACGCATCTGCTCAGGCTGTTCGGTGGCAGCCCTGCCTTCTTTGATGACCCATACCGGTATCTTTTGCTTGACAAAACTTGTCCGCACATTGTACCAATTGTCCAGATCTTCTATAATGGCCACCATGCGATCGGCAGGTTTGTCAGCTAATCGGCTCGTCCGCTCATAAGAAATACTATTTTGGATTTTCCAGTCCTCTTCGAAAAGTTCAACCTCCGGATTGTGAATAAAGCGATCCTTATCGCGGACTATGAGTTTTATCCGCGAAGGTTTCATAAAGGGAATTTCGTGTATTTTTCCGTAGCAATAGAAATAAAACGGAAGTGCTGTAACATTTACTGCATAATCACGGATAGTCGCATCCAAAGAGTCCACCTGCACGCCAAATTTTGTATCAGCATCCTCCAGATATCCCATTATACCTGAATATGATCTGGTACTGTCCGTATATCTGGGCAAAAGCGGTATCTTATAATCAAATTCCCGATAATCATCTTTTATGGGCAGGTCAATCGTCTTATTACCTAGCAGTTCTTCAATAACTTTTTGATTAAGATATTCGCCATAGGTGACCGCAGCTACTTTCCCCTTATACAACCAGACCAGATGAGGCACTGTACGGTGCGGGAACAACCGGTTGAAAACCGTATCGTTCACAACAAAATCCAATGATAAATTATCAAAGTTTCCAGAACGTTTTAATGCTTCTATCATAATCTGCCCGCTTTCATAAGCAACGGGAATAATTTTCAATTGCCCAGAATATAACTCCTGGAGCTTTTTAATCTTAGGGATGGACGCCAGGCAATTCGTACAGGTACTTGTCATAAAATCCAGTACAATAAGGTCTCTTTGATAAGAGGACAATTTCTTACCCTGCTTACCATTCAGCAGTGTCCCTATAGGCAGGTCCTCAACAGCCTGACCAATTTTGGGCAGATTGACTTCCTGCACGGATATCGGTTGGGCCACCGCTATCTCCACAGAACAATGGATGCCTATTACTATCACTATTAATTTATATATATCTTTCATAACTATCTTTTTGTTTGTTGTAGAGTTGAGTTTTCTAAAACAGCTAGCGGAATTAGCATCGTATACCTCAGGTCATTTGGCGGCAATACATATTCCTTATTCTCTATATTTCGATAGAGAGTCTGTGCGGTCGACGTATCCAGATTGAGCCGCTTCAGATCCGACCAGCGACGCTGTCTCATAATCAGCTCTTTCCGACGCTCCATTAAAATGATTTCCAACAATTTTTGAGGGTCTTTCTCAGTGATGAGGTTAAACTGAGACTTGACCCAGCGAGACCTGCGCAGCCTATTGAGATCCATTAAAGCGGAATCGACCTTCCCTGTCCTTACGTAACCTTCTGCACGCGAGATCAAAATCTCATCTACGGCCAGACCACTGAACGGCGCCTGATTGAGCTGACCGTCATAATTTCCTTTGTAGGAATAGGTTCCGTCGGCATTTTTAATAAAGAAAACCGCTTTCCGCAGATCGGAATCGTCATATTTTTCCATCAGCGTACTGTCCAGTTTCCATCGTGTCCGGGTATACGTTGCACTCCCTACAGCGATAGCCTGGAAAATCACCTCCTTATTGAATCTTGCTATGGGACTATTGCTTGCCGCGTTGAGCGTTTCAAAATCCAGCAGGTCAGATTTTTCAAGCAGACAAGCGCTGGCATATTGTACAGCTCTTGGATAATCCTGCAAGTAAAGATAGATGCGCGCCAACAAAGCATTGGCGGCAATCTTGGTGGGAGTAGAAAGCACATTTCCAGTAGCTGGCAACAAGATTGCCGCGTCATTCGCATCCTGCAATAGCTGCTTATAGAATTCGCTTATAGTCGACCGTTCTACCCGATCCTCAATATTCGGAGTTTTCCGGTACGGAATAGCTTCTTTGTTTATATTTGTACCATTGGCTAACGGTATCGGCACAAATAATTCAGCCAGCGCAAAATGCGCATAGGCACGAAAGAAAAGAGCTTCACCTTTTAATGTTTTGGATTGCTGAGTTTCATCCAGGTTTTTCAGCACGTCCAGCACCTGGTTGGCCACATATACTTTTTTATACTGTGCGGACCACTGCGTGGCTGGAGGAGTAATGTCGGTGTTCCAAATAAACAGTTCCTTATCCTCAAGGATGGAAACAGACAGCCAATTGGCAGTAGTCATCATAAAATTGTCCGATGCCAGTTCGCCTATATAGGGATAGCCCTGATTAAGTACACTGTAATTATTCAAAAGAGCATTGCAGTCTTCTAAAGTCGTAGGAACAGCCTTGCGCAGATCGGGTTTCATATCGAGATACTCCTTACAGCCGAAGAATGCTGTAAAGGACAAGATCCATACTGCTGCCTTCAATAGATTTATTTTTTTCATCTGTATAAATTTATTTTTCAATTGTGATGAAGCTATCAGATTTATTCATTCACCAACGTATTTGAATAAGTCGTGATAGCTTCATGATAGCTTCGTTAAAGTGAAAAATTTAAGCCCAAGGTATAGATAGCCGGTAAAGGAATTGCCGTACCATAATCGGAATCTATACGATATTTTGTTTTCTTCCACAGCATCAGACCTATATTGTCTGCATTTAAAAACAAGGATGCTTGCCTCACTCCCGGTATTTTACCTTTAAGGCTGTATTCAAGATTGATATCTTTCAGCTTGACGGCGTCCCCACGCTCAACCAGGGCATCCGAGGCCTTATAAAAATTCTCCATCGCCAGGTTAAGCGGATAGATAAAAGCCGGCACATCCGTCATGCGTTCATCACCCGGCTTTTGCCAGCGTCTATCATAATCCTCATGCGATATCCAATAGTTTGCAAATGCCAGCGCACTCATCCCTGTGCGCCTAAAGAAAAATTTGAACTTATACTGTAGGGTAAATGACAGCTTAAAATCAGCTATCTGGACAGTATTTCTCAAAAAACCATTATAGAGCGGTATAGCTGACCCCATAAACCGCACATCCTCTATCGACACCGAGTTGAGCTTGGAGTAATCCTTGCTTACCTCACCATTGAGGTATCCTTGCGGCGCACCTGTTTCGGGATCAAGGCCGGCAAAGCGATAAGCGTAGATAGCATACAGATCATTTCCCACAATAGGATTGGGCACAATACCGTTGTCCATGTAGCTTGATACGGACGTGGACCTATAGTTGTATTTTTTTGTAAAGTTCCTATTGAAATTAATGATCCAGTCGGTTGACCATTGGAAGCCTCTGGTTTTTATATTTACCGATCTGATGGAAGCCTCCAATCCCCTACTGACAAAGCTGGCAACATTGAGCACCTGATTATCAAATCCGACAGTGGGGTCAACATTTGCCCTTGCCACGATATCTTTACCCTCTTTGTGGTATAGATCTATAGCCCCAGAAATACGCTGATTGCGGGAGGCAAAGTCAATCCCAAAATTCAGTATCCCTACACGTTCCGCCCGGTATCTGGGATTAGGCGGATTGACCATATATCCAAATGGTAAGCCTGTGATACTGTTTGTACCGCCATATTCCATCGTCGGATAAGCAGAATAATCATTTACAGCCTTACCATTATAGCCGTATGTCATCCTTAGCTTGAGGTATGGCAGAAAAGAAATTTTATAGAATGGCTCCTGCGAGATATCCCAGCTCAGTCCGGACGACCATAGCGGCTGCCATTTGTCATTTGTCGATACACCAAAAAGATTAGAAGCATCCTGCCGGGCACTGGCACTCAGCACATATCTATTTTTGTAGGTCAGCGAAGCATTGGAAAACACAGATAAAAACCGTTGCCTATATTCCTCGAGCATGATCCCATTTGGGATAACACCCGATCCGGCGAGTCCACCTAGCAAAGGAAATGTACTAAGAAAGTCGACAGGCTGATAGTTGAGTGTCTTCCTATCGTATCCATACAATCTACTGCCATCGATCCTGTTCTGCAAATCTTTTAGTTCAGCACCGAGGATGCCGCTGATACGAAAAAGATCTCCTTTGCCAAACGGTCTATCGAGCTGCGCATTCACACGCAGATTATTGGCATGAACCCTTCCATCCTGCATGGTATAAATATCACCGATCGGGATAATGTGTTTTATTCCCGCAGCAGGTGAATATTGGGAGAATAGATTAATATAGTTCTGTGTAAAATACGACTGCAGACCCTGCCAGTTTGTAACTTTATTTGTTGACTCCTGATATTGGTAGTTCAGCATAAGCTGCAGATATTCATTGATTTTAAACTGCCCGCCCAGATTGAGCATGATATCGGTTGTGGTATTCACATTTTCACTCGACTGCAATTCGTTCCCAAGGTTGTACTTTGCCGGCAGCAGCTGACCATTAAAAAGCGTATCGATAAAAGAACCTTTAAACGTCACTGTTTCCAGGTCTCTAAAATTTCCGCCGTCATCCACTAAGCTGATATAAGGGTAATTGGACCTCCCATCGCCGGAATACAAGGCACCATATGCTATTGAAGACTCGCTACCCAGGTTCCTTGCGCTGCTACGGCTCATTACGGTACTCAAATTTAGCTGCAGGCGATCTGTCGGCCGTGCATTAATGGCGGCACGAACGTTATAGCGGTCATTGAAAGAGGACTTCAAAGAATTGAGATTTTTGTTATATCCTCCAGAAGCTACAAAATCCATGAGACGATTCCCACCTGAAAAATTAACATTGTACTGCTGATTGAATCCCTTTCGGTAGATGTATTTCAGGTAATCTTTTCGGACATCCTGTGCCGAAAAAACAACTTTCTGACTGTCATAAGTATCCTGATCAATAATGTTCCTTTTCAGCTGGTTCCGGAGCTGCACAATTGGAGATAAGGTTCGCTCGGGAGCATTCAGCTGCCAGTCGTAAAACCCTTTATCAAAAAGAAACTCTTCCATTTCAATAAACGAGCGGCTGCTCGCATCAGGCCTATAGAACAGGTCTGGTTTTTCTGTCATTTGCAGGTTAATATTAGCATCGACCTTTGTTGTTCCATTTGCCGCACCCTTCTTTGTTGTCAGGACAATGACACCATTTCCGGCCATTGATCCCCATATGGAAGCTGCCGCAGCATCTTTGAGGATCGTGACACTTTCGATATCGTTGGGGTTGATGTTCATGATATCCCCTTCGTAAGGAAAATTGTCCAATACGATCAATGGGCTCGCCTTGCCATAGAAAGTCGTGCGTCCTCGCAGGCGCATCTGCTGCATCAGCGTGCTTGCTGTAGATCTTTTATCAAAAATAAATGACGGGGAAAGCCCCTCCAGACGAGACAGAATGTTTGTTGATTTATTGATATTGAACTTTTCACTATCTATCAGTTCAAAGCTGCCTGTTGCACGCTCTTTGGGGATCTGCTGGTAACCTGTAGAGACCACTTCGACCTCTTCCACCTCGGCCGAAAATGGCTTTAAAGATACCGTTCCGATATCCGCATTTGCACTAAGCTTTTGACTGGTATAACCTAAATAGACCACCTCTAGTTTTGCTCCTTCTTGAACCTGTCCGAGTTCAAAATATCCCTCCTCGTCCGTCTTGGTCTGCACTGCTGTACGTTTACCTTGCCCATCCAGCACATACACCGATGCACCTGCCAATGATTCTCCTTTTTCATTGGTCACCCGGCCGCGGATGGGTTCTTGCTGAACGGCAGACTCGCCATCCTCGCGATCCTTTTTGGCTACAACGTAACGGGGCTTGATGGCAATAGACTGTCCTTTGATCTGATAGGTCAGTGCCAGCGGTTTTAATAGCCTATCAAGGCTCTCTTCGAGCGTGCTATTAACCAGATCTATACTGACCGCTTTCTTATCGCCGATAAGGTCGTCATTGTAGACAAAGGTATAGGTGCTTTGCTTGCTCAGCTCGACCAGTACTTTCTGCAAAGGCATATGCTGTACCCGCAGGTTGATCCGTTGGGCGCTTGCATCGGCGAAAACCAAGGTCATCGATACAACGAGCAAGAATAAAGTTAGCTTCATGTAATAAACGTATTTAGGTATACTTAATCTCCTAGTAATCTGTTGTTTATTGTTCATAATTTTAATTCGTCAGTTATTCATGAACAATACAGCCTTGCTTCCCCGCTGCCGTACAAGAAGACTTGCTGCATTGGCAGGGAATGTTTAAGTTTGCATTGCCCGGTTATTTATAAATGGATTACGCTCCTATTATTGTTCCGGCATCCTGCCGTCCGTGTTTCCCCACGGCGGCAGTTCTCTATCGGAACAAGCGCTAAAAAATTTTACTTTCCTATAGCCGTCACCCTCCTTCCTTCTCGTTTAAATTGAATTCCGCTTTCGAGCGTGATCGCTTCCAGTACTGCTGATAGTTTAGCACTTCGCGGTACGATAGCGGACACCTTACGGTCCGCATAGGCGCCCATGTCTACCTCCACATCGTACCAGCGTTCGATCTGCTTACCAAATAGCCCTATCTCCTGATTGCGAAGGATATACATCCCCTCTTTCCAGGCCAGCACTTGCTCCAGATCCACCTCGCGCACCTTCATTCCGGCACCCGCATGGTTCTGCACCTGCTGTCCGGGGCTCAGAACAATTTCCTGCCCAGTAGCAGCCTGAGTGACACGGACATGTCCTTCGCTCAGTGTCGTCCATATCGCCCCGTTGTCTCCGTAGGCGTTGATATTGAAATGTGTCCCCAATACCGCTACACGCTGACCCTCTGTCTCTACGGTAAACGGCCTTGCCGCATCTTTGGCCACTTCCAGGTATACCTCCCCTTTGATCGAAACATGACGGTATTTGCTATCGAAGGTAGATGGATAGCGGATCTCGGAGGCAGCATTGAGCCATACCTTGGTTCCATCCGGTAGTGTGGCTTGGTACTGCCCACCGATAGGCGTCCTTAGCGTAACCTGTCTGGGAACCGCCGTACTGACCAGTAACTGCCCGTCCTGATAGCGCACCTCTCCCTCGCTGTTAACAATGCCCTCCCCATGGCGATCCAACACAAAGGATTGTCCATCATCCAAAAAAAGCGTAGCCCTATCTGTTCCCGGAGCGATATCCTTGTCTATAGCAATGACAGGAACAAGTTCCTCCTGCGCAGGACTATAGGTGTATTGGTAAATAGCCCAGCCCAGCCCCAAGACTATCAAGATACTTGCAGCTACCCGTACTACAGGCCAGTAGCGGACTTTCACTGGGGCTATATGCGCCTGCAGACGCTCAAACGCCGCCTCGTCTACCTGTTTTATTTGATGGTCCAAGGGACTGAAGTCGACGTCCTCCTGCAAAGCGTTATCAATCAGCGTACGCAGTTCAAGCTCCGTCTCCACTGCACCAAAATAAGTCAACAATTCATCCACGTCAGCCTGGCTGTAGTTGCCATCGAGATAGCGTTCAAATAATGCTCTTCGTTGTTTTCTGTCCTCCACGATATAGGGTCTTTGTAGGGATTACAATCCAGCAAGCATGATCGGGTACAAGAAAATGAAATTTATTTTTTTAGTTTAGACTGACGGCCAGCGACGTGGACAATAATACTGCAGCCAGAAAATCCGGATACTGGATCAGCGTTTCCTTGATCAGCTGGTTGGCACGCTTGATCTGGGTATGGACCGTATGGATTGAAAGCTGAAGCTCGGTAGCGACTTCTTCATAGGTCTTACCGTCCAGCTTGCAGCGGATAAAAATCTGCCGTTGCCGCTCGGGCATCTTATAGATGATGTTTTGCAGGATCTCGCGCTGCTCCTTGTGAAATAAGCGGGTCTCGATCTGTTCGTAGCCTTCCTCGAGTATGGGATAGAGGTAAGCTCTATATTTTTGGTCGTGGGCAGCTTTGCGGAACAGATTGAAGGCTTTATTACTCGCTACCCGATAGAGATAGGGCAGAATGGAATTTTCAACCTGTAGCTTGCTTCTGCTGTCCCAAAGGGCAACAAAGGTATCCTGCACCACCTCCTGCGCGAGGTCTGTGGACTTGAGCAAGCGGATGAGGTGTCCGATCAAGCGGTAATGGTAAGCCTTGTAAATACATTCGAAAGCGTCGCGATCCCCTTCCCTAAGTCTTCTTAGGAGATCCTGTTCTTCGGAAAGCGACAACACGTTCATGTCTATTTACGGTTAGTGAAAGTACGAAGAAAAGAAATATTTGGGAGAATGGCAACTGGCACAGAAAGCAATAACCCGTTGCTTTAATCCAGCAACGGGTCAAAAATATCCTTATTTTAGTCTTATTTTTTGAGTGTTGACCATAAATATTCGTTGATGAGTGCTTTAAATCTTAGCGAGCCAGCAGATTCTATTCCATTCTTTTCAGGCAACGGCCTAGGGGGATTTCTTTCCAGAATTTCCCCCTTTTTACCGATTATGATCCATCGGGGAACGCCTTTCATGTTATAATAACCTGTCATCGGATGATAAAACCCCTCTGGAGCTGTGCTCAAAGAAATGGATAGAGAGTCGGTATAGTAATATCTTCGATTCGTTAGAACATCACCATTATCTAAACAATTTTTCCATACATCGGCATTATCGTCTAGATTGATGTCAATGAAAACGACATCTTTGTTAGGTTCGTAGTATTTTCTGATCTTTCCCAATGGTTCCGATAAGGCCAAACATGGTGCACAGCGATTAACCCAAAAGTCGATCACCACCACCTTACCTTTGAAGTCCGCCATGCGTATAAGCTTTCCATTCCGGTCTTTTAGTTCGAAAGGATAGGCCATCGAGCTATCAAGCTGTGCAATACCCAATTTGACGGTTGCTGATACGCTTTTAACTGTAAACCCTGTTAAAAAGATCAGTATGCTTAGCATAAATAATCTCCATTTGCTTGTTTTCATATATTATTTTCTATTTACATTAATTCACGGAACATTTCTTCTGTTTAAATTAGCAATTCATACTTTAGATTGTTATTGGGCCTTAGCTTCTTTTGAATTGGATAGCAAATATTCGTTGATGATCGCTTTAAATCTTAGGGAACCAGCGGATTCTATCCCGTTCATGCTGGGCAAAGGTCGAGGAGGTTTTCTTTCCAGGATTTCCCCCTTTGCTCCTATTATTATCCAAGTAGGTACTCCCGTCATTTCATAATATTTCGTTATATCATTAAAGAAACCCACAGGTGCTGTTGATAGGGAAATCGAAAGTGAGTCCGTATAGAAGAAAGTTTCCTTCCCAAGTTTGGAGCCATTAACAAGGCTATTTTTCCATTTCTCTACTTCCTTGTCTAAATTGACATCAATAAAAACGACATCGGGATTATCCCTATAATATTCGCGCATATCGGCAAGAGGCTTAGCCATGACCATACATGGAACACATCTCGTATACCAGAAGTCTAATACAACTACTTTTCCTCTAAAATCTTCCATTCGCACCATCATGCCATTATTATCCTTTAACTCAAAAGGGTAAGCCATCTTTAAACTATCCGTTCTTGGGCTGTGAGATTTTGTCTCACCGCGAGCAGTATATGAGGTAAAAATCGTGAGGTAAACCACTAGTCCCAATAATTTTAATTTCATTTTACTTGTTTTCATATGCTATCTTTAATTATGTATTAATCCACTAAATTGTATTTCTTCTGTTTGAATTAAGAATTTACACCTTAGGTTGTTATTGGACCCTAGTTTTTTTTGAAATGGATAGCAAATATTCGTTGATCAATGCCTTAAACCGCAGGGAACCTGCGGATTCAATTCCATTCTTTTCAGACAATGGACGAGGAGGTTTTCTTTCTAATATCTCCCCCTCTTTGTTAATAATGATCAATGTAGGGACACTATTAAATTTGTAATATTTTGTTATTTCATGATCAAATCCCGCTGGTGCTGTTGATATCGAAATCGATAATGAATCCGTATAATGACGTTGCTTTTTTTGCACTGTTCCACCATTTTTCAAGCTATTTAACCAAACATCCACATTATCATCCAAATTGATATCGATAAAGACAACATCTGGATTTGATTCATAATACTTTCTAATCTGGCCTAAAGGCTCTCCTAATAACATACATGGGACACAGCCCTTGAACCAAAAATCCAGCACGACCACTTTTCCTCTAAAATCTTCCATCCGCACCAGTTTGCCATCCTTATCCTTAAGCTCAAAAGGATATGCCATCTGAATGCTATCTTCCTTTACAACAGTCCCATACATTGCATATACATGCTGTATTGCGAAAACCCATAAGCAGATCAATATGCTTAGCTTTATTTTAATCGTTTTCATATTATCGTTTGTTTTGTGTTAATGAACTGAATTGTATTTCCTGTATCGGTAACAAAAAGGCGTATTTCAAGCTGTTTGGTTCGAGAAAATACTCTTTATCGCCCAACTTTCTTCTAAAAATAATATTCCGTCCCTCGACGTTCAGGCGACGGACATCCGACCAGCGCATTCCCCTGAATAAAAGCTCCTTGCGTCGCTCATCCAATACCTGTTGAACAGCATCATCTGCATTTCTGAAGTTAACGATCGGAATGTCTGTTTTAGGGAAACGGTTACGAAAGAGATTTTCAAGCAGCTGTTTAGCTTCATCGAGATTCCCTTTTCTTGCATGACATTCCGCCAAAATCAATAGCACTTCGTCAGTTGCCAAACCATTGAAACAATTGGATGTACTCAAACCACTCGCATATAAACTTTTTCGATTCGCTTCTCGAGCCTTATTGAAAGTAAAAAAAGCCTGTAGTCGAAGATCTTTCGGGTGATATAATTCGATGAGCGCAGAATCAACAAAAGTATTTGGAGCTGACCGACCAGTGGCAGTTGAAAGATAGCCCCTTTGTGTAGACATAAATAATACCTCTGCATTATTTCTATCAAATACAGCATCCTCTTCCCGTGATAATTGATTGTAGTCCAATAGCGCATGATAAGTCTCCTCAGATGCATTAGCAAACTTTAGCGCTTGCTCGTAATTAGCCATCACCAGATAGATACGAGCCAGCATCCCATTAGCGGCCGCGAGATTGGGGCGATTCCTAAAGCTAGAAGGCGTATGGGACTGTAATAATCCGAGTGATTGCTGTAAATCATCTAAAATAGCTGCGTAAGTCTGCTCGAGCGACGCGCGTTGCAGCAGTTGATCGATGTTTGGCGAATATCGCAATGGAATACCCAATTCATTGGTGGCCGTTCTCTTATCATAAGGTAGACAGAAGGTTTCTGCCAGTGCAAAATTCCATATCGCACGAAAAAACAATGCCGTTCCTTTGATATCGTTATATTCGGCTTTATTGGCAACCGTTACGTCGATATCCTTCAATACATCCAATACCACATTGCAGATATAAATAGCATAATAGCAATTG
The DNA here is from genome assembly GCF_017908035.1 of Sphingobacterium tabacisoli. Classification (GTDB taxonomy): domain Bacteria; phylum Bacteroidota; class Bacteroidia; order Sphingobacteriales; family Sphingobacteriaceae; genus Sphingobacterium; species Sphingobacterium tabacisoli. The sequence continues at coordinate 1,464,674 of NZ_JAEQMU010000001.1, forward strand.
TTCCACTCTGCAATCTGCGGATTCCCCTCGTAGATATCGTCTGCCCAAATATAAGCATTGCGTTCCTGCACAAATACAGTGGACTGCCAAGTCGCCTGATCGTAATAATATTCATCCGAAGCTAACTGCCCCAAAGAAGGAAAGGAAAAGTTAAGTCCTACCCCTAGCCTGCCATCATTCTCCAACAGACTTCTACAGTCCGCCAATGTCTTTGGATTCACTATACTCGCGTCGGGCTTCTCTTCCAAAAAAGACTTCGCACAGCCCATGCAGAATAACAAGGACAATGCATATATAAAAAATTGCTTTTTCATCTCAATATCTTTTAATCGTTAAAAATTTGCTTTTAGCCTTAGGCTGAATTGCCTTGGCACAGGATAAGCAGACTGAAATACGTTTGGATCTAGTCTGTACTTATTTGCGCGCCATAGGATACAGACATTGTCTATGACAAAGGTCATGTCCAAGGATTTCACCCACTTGTACCGATCCATGAGCCTGAGGCCGATTTGAACATCCTGCAACCGTATGACGTCAGATTTCCCCACAAGTGCGCTACTATAGGCATACAGGTTACTGCGTGAAGAGTTCGCGGGATACATTAGACTGGGTACATCTGTCCTTGCTTCATCCCCTGGCAGTTGCCAGCGTTTCTCATAGTCATATATTGCATTTCCAGATGTAGTCGCACTGTAAAGTGCTGTATTGCTCAACGATATCCGTCTAAAATAACCGCCAAATTGATATAGCATATTAAAACTGGCATAAAACCGACCGTAGCTAAAGTCATTTCTGAAAGAGCCAAAGTAAGACGGTACCCGAGGGCCATGATATTGCATATTCCACATGTCCTCACTATTGAGTATGGCGCTATAGTCCTTGCTCTCAACCCCGTCGAAATACCCAATTGGATTTCCCTCATTATCCAATCCTGCATAAGGAAAGCTGAAAAGTGCAGTCTGCGGAAACCCCTCGTAGGGATTGAGGTAATTGGTGGCCATATAGCTAAAATTGTTCGCCTGCTTGATCAGATAACGAACCACCTTATCCTTTGCCTTGGAGAAATTGAACACCGACTGCCACTGAAATCTACCCATCAGATTCTTGCTTGTCACCGACAGATCGAATCCCTCGATTTGGGTATCAGCTACATTCCCTCTAAACTGTATCAATCCAGTCTGCGGAGCAATCTCGCCATTACCGATCAAGTCATTTCCATTTTTCCAATAACGGTCAATATGCATGACAACACGCTGATCCAAGACCCCGAGATCAAATCCGATATTAATGACCTTAGTCTTCTCCCAGCGTAGCGATGGATTTGGTGGATTAACAATGGTCGCGAATATGTTTTGGTAACTATTTTTAAAATTTTCATACCTGGCTGTTAGCCATGCCGACATTGTTTTATCCACATTCCCCTGTACACCATAGGAAGAGCGAAGCCTCAACTCGGACAGCCACAGCACTGAAGTCAGCAAGCCCCGCTTTGCATTGTAGGCAGCGCCAACCGACCAAAGAGGTACCCCCTTTTGGTTGGTTGCTACACCAAAGAGATTAGATTCATCCCTACGGATGCTTCCATATACATCATAGATATTTTTGTAACTATAGGCCGCATTCAATAGATAAGAGCGATAGCGATCTACATGCCAGTTCTGATAATTTCCGTCATTGATGACCTGACTACCCCCATAGATGCGCGACAAGGCATTGATGTGGTCTATTGTCGCTGACGTTGCTGTGGACGGATCATAACCTATCAGCTGCTTTTTATCGACTTCGCTCCTCGCATCCGACAATTCCATCGCCATTAGCGCCGTTATATGATGGTCTTTATTGATCCTCTTATCCACAGCCAGCTGCCCACGCCATAGATACGAAGTGCCACGTAAGTGACTGATTGTCCGGCTTTCACCAACCGGTATCTGCTGTATGTATTTGGCAGTAGCCTTATCATATCGCGTAAACGTATTGACCATATTGCGTACGTAGTAAGAGTCTTCTGCATAACGCATCAGGTCATCCCCAAAGGATTTGCTATATTGATATTTTACACTTGCTGTAAGAAAAGGAAAGATCTTAGCATCTATACCGCCATTTAGCCGCAGATTGAACAGCGAACTCGTAGACATACCTTTACCGAGATCTGTCAGTGGATTATAGTGCCAATTGAGTAGATTCCCATTGCCTACCGTATCCACATAGCTATTGCGCAAACTTCCCGTAATCGCAGTCGGTTTACCATCGACCGAGACCAATTCTTCATAAGGATACATTGCTGTGCTGTTCTGTGCATTCTGCGTTTTTCTATCTGTCAGATTGGTCTGAAAGGAAAAGTTGAGCCGATCATTCAGGAATCGCTGATCGTATTTCACCAAAAGTGTCTTGCGCTCATTTTGGGTATATTTCGTGGCCTGATCCAGTCGATTGAGGCCACCTGAAATATAGAAGCTACCATCTTTAAAAGGCCTTGATATTGATAGATTATACTGTTGTTCGAGTGGTATCTGATAGAAGTATTTCAATCGCTGTATACGACTGTCTTTTACACGATAAGCATCTATCAATTCATTACCATCTTCGTTTGATAACTGACCTTTACTCATTTTATCCAATATCTCCACCACCGGTGACACCGGCTGGTAGCCTGTCTTCAATCGAGCATTGTAAGCACCCTTTTCATAGAGGAACTTCTCCACGTCGATAAAGTCACTACTTGATATCGATTTGCTATAATAAAGGTCGGGTTTATCGGCGATGCTCTGGATCACTTCGGCAGATAAGGAAAGTCGGTCTTTACTCCCCCGTTTGGTACTAATGACGACAACACCATTGCCCGAGCGAGCACCCCATATGGAAGCCGCTGCGGCATCCTTTAAGATAGAGATCGAAGCGATATCTGCAGGATTGAGGCTACTTAACCCACCGTCATAGGGAAAGCCATCTACAACGATCAGAGGCTCCGCGTTCGCAAATAATGTACTCTTACCACGGATGGTAAATTCAGGCTGATTACCCCCTTCGTTGCTATTGATCTTGGGCAGTTGCAGCCCCGTTGTAAGCCCATTTATTCGCGACAGTATGTTGGAGGAAACCGATCTATCAATCAGCTTTTGGTCCAATACATCCACACTACCGACCATCCTTTCTTTTGACATACGCTGATAACCTGTACTCACTACCTCCACCTCTTCCACCTCCGCCGAGAAAGGTTTCAAAGAAATCACCCCCATATCCGCTCGGGCAGTAAGTTTTTGTGCCGTATAGCCCAGGTACATCACTTCCAGCTTGGCATTGACCAGATCTTGTGGCAGCTCAAAATAACCCTCCTCATCCGTCTTGGTCTGTACATTTGTCCGATGCCCTTGCTCGTCCAGCACATAGATGGAGGCTCCCGCCAAAGGTTCGCCTTTTTCGTTAAGCACACGGCCGCGGATCGGTTGTTGCTGGATGATAATATCATTAACATTGTCCTTGGTCGACTTTTCCTTCGGTCGGACGATAATAATTTTTTCATTGATGATATATTCCAGCTGGCTTTGCTGACGGAATACCGCGTCAAGAGTCTTCCTCAGGCTGCTATTACTTTCTGCTATGGTCACGGATGTAGCAAGCCTGGACATCATCGAGGGATTGTACAGCAGGTCATAGCCTGATTGCTTCTTGATGTCTTTGAGTACAATTTCCAGTGATTTCTGGCTGGCATGTATCGTAATACGTTGTGCAAAGCTGGATGAAGCGTTTAACTGCCCCAATAAAAGTATGCTAAACAAAGTAATCAATTGTATACGCATTATCCAGTATTTTTTATAGTAGCGGACAGAGTAAAGTACTCCCTTGCCACAATAATTATTCATATATTTGGTTCGTTAGGTTAAAAAATATTAATACTTCGAAACTATTCTTATGGTTTACCTGACCTGGCCGGTGGTGCTTCCAACACCTCCGGCTCTTTTGTCTATCAGGCAACTAAACACATTCTTCCTTTACCTCTTTTTCACGACAACCCTCCTTCCTTGTATGTTAAGTTCTATTTCCCGCGTCAATTCTAAATTTTGGACAACGGTATGTATATCGGCAAACCGGGACATTGATCCTGTGAACAGTACAGCAGACAGATCTCCTTCATAAATGATCTCTACATCGTACCACCGCGCGATCTGTCGCATCACGCTATAGATATCGGAATGGCTGAACAGAAACTTCCCTTCCCGCCAGGCAATAGCGTCCTGCACATCTACAGGCACCACCCTCAGTCCCGTCTCTTCTAAGATACTCTGCTGCCCCGGAGCCAACGTGGCGGACTTGGTACCTTGCAGATCATTTGAACGAACTGCGACCTTACCTTCCAGCAAGGTAGTGGATGTCTTCCCTTCCTCTTCATAGGCATTGATATTGAATACGGTACCCAAAACTTTCAAACTTTGTTGTGCGGTCTCCACGACAAATGGCTGGTCTTCTTTGTGAGCCACTTCAAAATAAGCTTCACCTGTCAACCTGACCTTTCGTTCATCGCCATCAAACAGTGTCGGATACTGTAAGGAAGATGCCGCATTGAGCCACACTTTTGTACCGTCGGGTAAAGTAACACGGTACTGCCCTCCCCGGGGCGTAGCTAAGGTTGCATAGGTTACTTTTTTCGATGAAATCGTCGATCCATCATCATATGTCATCGTCTCGCCGACTACCACTCCGCCCTGTGTTGGGCTAAGGGCTACCGTACTGCCGTCGGCAAAGGTCAGTGTAGCCCGATTGCTGCCAGGTTTAATCGGCTCAGTCAGCTTTGCGACATTATCCACCGCCGAAAAACTATTCGTCTTATAAAAATAAAACATAACACCGATAGCCAATAGGAACAGACAAGCAACCGCCGACCACCAGAAATTCTTTAACTTCCGAACCCTACTTTTGCTGTGGATGTGACTTTCTATTCGACTCCAGTTATGCGCTGCTGATACACGATCCTGTTCATCAATGACCGCCTCCTCATGATCGAGCTGGGTCTGGATCAGGTTTAGGATATCCGTAGCATTTTCCTGCTGGCGGAAGTGTTCCATCAATAGATCCACTTCCGCAGGCGTGCATTCACGGTTCAGAAATCGTTGGTATATCTCATTTATATCGGACATCGACTTTTTCTCTTTTATCTATACAGTGTCTGTAAAAAGAAAAAAGTACGGCTCACACTAAAATTATTTTTGATTTATTTTTCGCTAGCGGAAAAGTGTAGCCGCCAACAGGACAAAAAGAAGGGTTGGGTTGTCTTGGGCCAATTCTGTACGTAAAAATTTCAGTGCTCGGGTCATATGATCCTTTATGGTGGATAGGGATACGCCAAACTCTTCGGCGACCTCCTCGTACGATCTCCCGTCCAGCTTGATCCGAACAAATATCTTGCGGCGTTGCTCGGGTAATTTGGTTATGGCAGTCATCAATGCGGCATTGGTTTCTTTAAAGTTTATCTGTTCTTCCAGCTCTTCGTAGAGTTCGGTAGCAATGGCCATCAGATGTGCCCGCATCTCACGGTCCTGCGATGCCTTATGGTAATATTTATACGCTTGTAATTTGGCCCGGTGCAGGAGTATAGCTTTAAAGGGGACATCCGTCGGTAACTTTTCTCGCTCGTTCCATATTTGCAGGAAGACCTCCTGGTGCAGTTCTTCGGCAATCTCCCTGTCCAGCACCAGTCTACGGATTCGCGCCATGATCATCGGTGCATAGCTATTGTACAGCTGATGGTAAGCGCCGTAATCTCCATGACGCAACTGTGCCAACAGTTCGTTCTCTTCACTTACAGTATCTGCTACGACAGGTTTCATTAAGATTGGAATAGTGCTTTAGGCTTACGCCTGTCCAAACTTACACAAAAAGCCTTGTAATCGCTAATGACGGAAAGGGAAAATAAAATAGGAGCTCCTCATCTAGATTTCATCCTCTCTCTAGATATAAAACACCTCCAAAAAAGTATATACTATTTTGGAGGTAGTCGAAAACACATCTTCTTCTTTTATCGTTTATTCTGCGGAGTGCCCGTAGGATATTGTGTTTCTGTTGGGATCAGAAATGTGTAGCAGGAGCTGTTGGGTTTGAGTTCATAGCTCTTACCGCCAAAATCACGGTACATCGTTCGAGCATATTTAGTATCTTGATTCAACCTTCTTAGATCAGACCAGGTGACGCCTCTTAGGACGAGTTCCCGCCTCCTTTCGGTTATAATTTCTGGCAACAGCTGATTGTCCGCTATGTCCAGTGCTTTATATTGATCTTTTACAAATCGATTCATCCGCAATCTTTCCAAACTCTGCCGTGCCTGTACATAGTCACCTTCTCTCGCACTGCATTCTGCATCGATCAACAGATTTTCCGCGGTAGTCAAACCACCGAATAGCCCAGTCCCAGCACTATAGCTTCCGATAAAAGTTCCCTTTGGCGAAAAGTATAATTGTTTTCGGTGATCGTTATCCTCATATAATCCATAAAGATCTTCACTAACAATCCCCTCCCAGTTGACAACGCTGTTGATCATGTTAATGTGAAAAATAACTTCATCATTTAGCACCGGCATAGGATATTCCGCTTTCTTATCGACGGCATTAAAGTCCAATATTTTGTTATTCAGTGTTATTGATCTGCGTGCATTCTCTCCTGCATTTTCGTACGCTCCCATCACCAGGTGTATCTTGGCCAACAACGCGTATGCAGCCCCTTTGGATGGCCGTGTTTTGTATAAGGGTATATCAGGCAATAGTTCCGATGCTTTTTCCGCATCCTCAATGATCATTTTGTACGTTTCCGCTAAACTAGGTCGTATAAAAGGTAAGCTGATATCACTCGTCAAACGCATGGGCAGTCCCAAATCGGATGTTGCATTTGGGCCATACGGAACAGCATAGATCTGTGCAAGATGAAAATAGATGTATGCTCGAAAGAAAAGTGCGGTTCCCTCGACATTATCGGCCGCAACTGAATGTTGCGACCCAATTTTCTTAAGGTTATCCAATACAATATTACTATACATGACTGTCTTATAGGGCAACATCCAGTTCAGTACTGTCTGTTCGTCGTCCATATATTCAGGTGTCCAAAAGTATAGATCCCGAAGGACCTGTTGGAACGCGCTCACCCGAGCATCTGGAAAATAAAAATCATCGGTTGAAGATTCTCCGAGAACGGGCAGCGGTGCACCGCCACTTACCGTTGCCCCATTCATCACCACGGTATTATCCATTAATGCCTGCATATCTTCGATTGTTTCAGGTACAACAAGCCCGTTATTATTGATTTCTTCAAAGAAACCTTTGCTACAGCCCCCCAATGCTAAAAGCAAAGAGATCAATAGGATCATGAAGTTAATAGAATATTTTTTCATCATTCTTTAATTAAGTTAAAAAGTTAGATTTAGTCCCAGCGTAAAGCTTTTTTGAGGTCTGATCGTATTTTCATAAAAGGGATCCAAGCCTCTCGAATTGGCCAGCCATAGATATCCCAGATTAGAAACATAGCCTTTCAACACTAGCGACTTTATCCCATATCTTTTCAGGAGTTCAGGTCGTACGCTGTAGTCTAGATATACATCATGTAAAGCGATATAATCTGCTTTCTCTACCAAAGCTGAGCTACCAATATAAAAAGAAGTTGCATTTCCATTGAATGGATATACCAATGCCGGTACATCCGTCCGTTTTTCATCACCAGGTTGCTGCCACCGATCGGCATAGTCAGCATGCCCGGTCCAACTTGTTGCCATCATACCATAAGATATACTTGAACGTTTGAAATAACTTCCAAACCGATAGTCAAGATTAAAAGTCAGTGACAGATCGCCATAGCGCAATGTGTTTGACAATGCGCCAAATACCGTCGCTTTTGCTGGTCCACGATAGGCTAATGTCCCGACAGGTGCATTCATTATTTTGCTATACTCGTTAGAAATTTCTCCGTTAAGATATCCCCTTGGCATTCCATTTTCAGCATCCAATCCCGCCCATTGATAACCGAACACCGTATATACCGGATACCCGATCAATGGCGTTACGGAGTTATTGGAGTTGATGTAACTCTGCGCGGTTGTAGACTGGCTATAATATTCTTTCACTTTGGAATGGTTGACACTAAAGACAATTGTACTTTCCCAACTAAATTTCGGTTGCCGGATATTGACCGTATTTAAGGTCAAATCCACGCCATCACCGGTAGTAGTGGCAACATTGCCAAGAAAGACACTTTTGCCCGACAGGTTTCCCAGCCCTGTGGTGGGGTCGATATCGCTATTACTTAATAGATCGGTATTCCGTTTTGTATAATACTCCAGCGATCCCGAAAGTCGATTTTTGAAAAATCCAAAGTCCAATCCAAAATTGAGCAGTCTATTTTTTTCCCAACGAAGTGATTCATTGGGCGGATTCTGCACATCCGCCCGTGGCGCATTGGTGAGGTAAGCATTCGAAAGCGTAATGGTTGTGATTCCAACCGCATCGCCGACATTACCACTATAACCGAAGGTGGACCTTACACTCAATTTATTTATCCAATCCGTTTTGAACCAGTCCTCCTGATGAATATGCCATAACCCACCCACTGACCATAACGGTATCTTTCGATTATTCGTCTTAACACCAAATAAGTTGGATTGATCGACACGAGCACTACCGGAAAGGCTATACCTCCCTTTAAAAGTATACGCTAGATTACCAAAATATGAAAAAAATCGAGTCGTAGTGGAGGTCATACTGCCACCATAAGGAATATTGCCACTCCCGCTTGCATCGTAATATTTATAACGCGTCACATAATCCACAGGCACAATAACTAATCCGCGCTCTGCATAGCCATAGGCGATATTACTATGGCCGACAATTTTATTCTCCCGCACTTCCATCCCCAACATCGCATCGAGATGATGGTCTGTAGCAAAACTACGTTCAAAGTTAGCCTGTATGCGCCCCTGCTGGCTCCTTTGTTCAGCTGCCTCGGTCTGCAAAATATCTCCCACAGGAACTGGGGATGAGACCACACCAGTTGCACTTACCTGCGCAAAACGGTTGGTCAAATTGCGTACATCGTATGAATTTCGATCCCGTAGCGTCCGCTGATCACCAACCTGTTTTTGATACTGGTAGTTGGCAATAAGAGACACTCCCTCGATGGGACGATACAGCAGCGAAGGATTAAACAAATACTCGGTAGACTTATTTGTAGCATTGCTTGAATTGTGATAAATCTCATCCAAAGGTGTAAACGTCCAATCCAAGAGCCCTTTCTCCATCGCACTTTGCTTAAATGTATCGCGCAGACCATTCGGTAATGGTAAATAAGAACCATCATCAGCAGTCAACTCGGCATAGGGATATAAGAATTTACCAGATCCCAGAGAGAAACTCGTTAAGTCATTTAATATCGATGGGTATAAATTGCTCATGGTCTTTTGGCTAAACACAATATTACTCGTCAATTCCAACCGTTTACCCAATTGGTAGCTCGTATTAGAACGAATGGAAAAGCGATTGTTGGAATTCTTGACCTTATCCTCCTTGTTATGGTCATAATTGGCCGAAAGGAAATAGCGGAGGGCGTTATTGCCACCCCTAATATTTATACCATATTGCTGAACCAATTTATTGGTATAAAGAAACCTTTCGACATCATCACGCACATCTATTGTCCTTAACCTATCTATCCGGGAGGACGCAGTCTGGGCATCAATTAGGCCATTGCGCAGGAGAACCAATGTTTCAACAACAGGCGTCTGTGCAACAGGATATGGTCGAGTCAATTGACTATCGTAGTATCCTTTGTTGAATAGCATCGTTTCAAAATCAATAAAATCTGAGCTTGGCACCCGTTTTAACCGAGAAAGGTCTGGCTTTGGTGCATAGGCTAAAGAGCTATTGAAACTGACAGTAGGACGATCATTTACTTTCCCTGCTTTGGTTCGAATAACCACAACACCATTCCCCGCCCTAGCCCCCCATATCGAAGAGGCCGCCGCATCTTTTAACACTGTAATACTTTCAATATCATTCGAATTGATCAAGGTAATATCACCATCATAAGCCATATTATCCAAAATATACAAGGGCTGATCGTTGGAAAAGATCGTATTACGTCCACGTATATTCATTTTCGGCGTCACGTTTGATGAGACATTAGGCTGATCAAAACGTATCGACGCCACACGACCGTTCAGCTGCTCCAATACGTTCTGATGGATCCTGCGATCTATCTGACTTCGCCCAACAAGTTCAAACGAACCAGTCACACGCTCCCGTGGTTTGATCTGATAGCCAGTGGAAACAGGCGTTTCTTCAATCTCATATTGCTTGGGTGTTAATTCAATAGATAGATACTTAATATTTGGACCAACTTCTATTATCCTGCTTGAATAACCAATAACACTAAATTCAACCTCTTTAACTCTATCTTGTTTATCTACGCTATCTATTATTTCATTTTTAAAAGACTTGTATTTGCGTTGTCCATAAGTATATGAAAATGAAATTATTAAAATAGCAACCGGTAAGAGAAGATTTATGATAAATTTGGAAATACTCATAATTTTCTGATAATTAATTGTTTCACCCTATTCCTTTCGATGGTGGCAATGATACCATACCTTTTAAGCCAGCGGTTCATTTCTTTAAGCGATTTAAATTGACATTCCTTTTTTTCATCAAAAAGAACATTTGCCTGGGCAGGCATTGCATAGATACCTCTTTCCCGATCCATATTGATGGTATAGATCAATCCCCGAAGTGACATACGTTGCTTGTCCAGTACCACAGGATGATCAAATGCGAGATCTTGGGTCGCATTTTTCCTAGCATCAATTGTCTTACCAAATACAAGTGTGGGTATATCGCTAGTGGCTGTATCTGCAGTCCAGCCGAAATAAGACTCTAGGTCAGACTTTACCTTGGCACGAAGCCTGTCCTTTGCATCGGCAGGAAAGATCAGTTCATAAGTAAGCACCGAATCCATCAATTTTTGTTGATCAGAAGGATAGATAATCTGGTTATTGGCATACATCGCTGCTTCCGGATACACAGCCACCCAACTATTCATAAAAACATTATTTATCATCTTTAGGATAATCCGGTTTCTCAAGCTATCGTGCGATAATAAGTACATGGAAGGTATCCCATCTAATAATCCAGAAAAGATGGACCTACTTATAAAGTTGTTCTCAGGACCATTAAGATCATTGACAAATAGTGGATACCTCGGGTTAAAATTAAGGTCGTCGTATTTCATTTTTATCAGCACGTCGCGACCATTTAGCATATCATTTAAATTTTTCCTATTGATATATTCCGGAAAAGTGATTGCTTTTACCTTATTATCAGCTATGATGACGACATGAGGTAGAATCTTTCTAGGGAAATATGCGCCAATTCCAGTCGTATCATTGTCTCCGAGCACATTCGTAGATTTTAATACGATCTCTTTATCGTGCATCCAGGGAATTACCTTTTTGGAGGGATCGTTACTTACTGGTACGATGGATAGTCTACCATTATATTCAGCATTCAAAGAATCAACTTTCGGAAATAATTTGATACAGCTTTTACACCAAGTATTCCAAAAGTCTAGGATTAATAGCTTCTGATTTTTATAGTCTGCTAATGTACCAGTCTTATTTTGCGTGCTCGGATTTATAATTTCGAGCGGCATATTCCACAGCTCTTCAGGTATGGTATCTCCTATTTCAAGAGGGGAAATAAATAAATTTCTAACGTTTTTGCTAGGCTGGTTCTGTGCATGCAAACATGTTAATTCCCCAATTGAAAAAATACAAAAAAAATAAATTAACAAAATAAATCCCTTTTTGGTTTGCATAGCCAAAAAGCTATATACAAAGTTCCTCCATTTCATATTTTCCATATCCATTACTTGTAAAATTCCGAATCGCCATTCTTGGAAATTACGATTCTAAAATCTCCATTCTTGTCCGACTCTGTACTGATACCATCTCTCCTCACTCTTATAGTTACTCCTTCTATAGGTTGTTTTGTCTCTGCATCAATCACTCTCCCCTCAATAACCCACTCCTTGGTATCGGGATCTTCGTATTGGTTGATCTCGATTTTGCTCTTAGGTGGACCTACCTTCTTCGCCTTAATGGTAATTACCTTTTCATCTATAGCATAGTCAAAAGGCTGGTCGGATAGGATGGTTTTTACAGCCTGCTCGACAGGTATATCCTTAAGATGTACGGTGACGCGTTTAGCGGATTGCAGCTGTTTGGCGTTAAAAACAAAGGCATAGCCACTTTGCTTGTAAAGTGCGTCGAACACCTTATCCAGACGTTCGTTTTGCACATGGATATCGACACGCTGGGCATGGACACTGGCCTGTACAGTCAGCGTAAAAATCGTCAGTAAGAGGACGGTTAGTTTCATGGTCATCAAAATTTTGAATAGCACGGGTTGATCAAACCAGGATATCCGCATAGCACAAGGCCACCCAAAATCCTGCTTGATATGAAATTTGAAATTCATACATTTGTTATGTTAGGTTAAAAAAATTCTATTACTTGCACGAGTACTGGGACGTACTGACCGACATCGACCGAGGGTATATCCAGTACCTTCGGTTTTTTGTCTTACCTAGGCCAATAGCGTCTATCTGTCACACTATTATCTATATTGCACCGTGACCCTCCTTCCTTGAATAGTAAACTTCAGCGTACTTGTATGTTCCAATGCAGCGAGTACCTGCGACAGCCGTAGCGTTCGTGGCAACGTAGCATAGAATGTCTCATTCGGCAGGTTTCGTGGATCTACCTCTACATCATACCAACGGCTCAGCTCCAGCATGATATCCCTGATATCGGTACCTTTGAATACAAAAGTATTGTCCAGCCAAGCCATGACCTGTGTCAGATCCGCCTCCTGTACAGTCAGACGCCCGCCTTGCACTTCAGCCTGTTGACCTGGAATCAGAGGCTTCACCGCACCAGTACTGAGATTCTTAAGATTGATCTTCCCTTCAGCGAGTGTTGTCCTCACCTTGGCATCCTCTGCATAGGCGGTTATATTGAATTTGGTCCCTAATACCTGCACTTCCTGGCCCCTGCTTTTCACAACAAAGGGCTGCGACGGATTAGTTTTTACTTCAAAGTAGGCTTCCCCCACCAGTTCTACTTCACGAGTGCCTCCTACAAAACGGTTCGGATAGCGAAGACTGGTGCCCGCATTCAGTTTGACCTTGGTTCCATCGGGCAGTGACACTCTGTACATACCTCCTTTCGGTGTGATAATCTGATTGTAACTTACAGGCATATCGTCATCCACCTCCTGATAACTGATGGTTCCATCGCTGTTCTTTTGTATGTTCACCCCCATCTCGCGGATCAGACTATCAGATCCCATAGCGTCGACATCTATCCGCCGTCCATCTCCCAACACCAATATAGCTTGGTTGCTTGCAGGAAGCGCATCGTTCTCCACCATTGGTATAGAAGCTGCTGGCTCTTCTTTTTCGAGATAGGTGTAGCCTAACCATCCCCCGATCAATAGGAGACAAGCCACGGCTATACCATACTTTTTCCAGAACCAGAAAGTATTACGTCGCAATGGATACTGCTGCGGAATATCTTTTCCGCTCTCAAAAGACTCTCGCATCTTGGATAGCTTTGGCCATTCCGTACTCCCCTGCACAAGGACGTTGAAATATTGCTCGACCAACTTCCGCTCCTCTTCCATGCAGTTGCCCGCTTTATATTTTTCGATTAATTGCTTTGCATTTTTTTCCATACCATCGTATTCTATAGGGGTATTTATAGGTATGGCAGTTTAGGGCTCAATATTTCCCGAAAAAAGTTTTTTTTATTTTGACAAGAAAGAATAGTCCTTAATAGTTGATAGTTCCTCCGATACTCAGAGCTAGGTTTCTACTTCGGTCTGGATGAAACGATCTAGATTAAACGAAAGGTCGTTAGTATGCAAAAAGAAAAAAAACAAAGCGTTTGAAGGTATGCCCGAGCTTCTTGAGGGTCTGGCTCATCAGGTTCTTGACCGTTTTTTCGGAAATGCCCAGTTGCTCTGCAATCGCACTATCGGGGATATTCTGCTGACGTAGGTTAAATACCTGGGACATCTTTTGGGGCAGCTTGGCCAATTCCGTCTGCAATTGTGCAAACAGTTCTTTCTCTTCGATATTCCGATCGACCACATAAGCCCCCTCATCCAGATAATGTTGGAAATGATCAGCAAAATCCGTCCGCACCTTATAGTGCGCCTTTAGATTAAGAAATTTATGCCGTACTGTGCGGAACAAATAAGCAATAAGCGACGTTTCAATATGCAACAAGGCTTTTTTCTCCCAGATATATACAAAGGCCTCTTGCACAAAATCAGCCGCGAGATCTTCATCATCTACCAATCGATAAGCATAAAGATATAGTGCGTCATGGTGCGTCGCGTACAACGAAGAAAAAGCGTCGTGATCCCCCTCTCTAAGGCGATGCAGTAATTCTCTTTCAGATATAGCATTCGATATGGTCATTCGCTCCGGTTAGTCCCAGCTAAGTAAAGAAAAAAATGGGGTAATGGCAAATTTCCATTTTGCGCGCAAAAGAAAGGTCCCACAGAAATTTTAGGGTCTAATTTAGATTTATCGAGGAATCTGACTTACTTTTAAATTAAGTAGTGCGTCATGAGCCATAGGAAGTATTTAACGACTATCATTGGGATTCAATGATATATTCTCACCACTTAAACTCTATTAACCAGATAGAAATATTCAAAAAAAATGAAAAACCATAGCATATATTTCCCAATCAATGAGAGCTCGCTAATTCATTCTGAAGAAAGTGGAATAATGTCATATGTGAATATCAAGCGTATTAGTGTGCCATCTTTAAGAGGTTTACTGGTGAAAATAGAACTCAGACCACTTTGATATCCCGTCAGCACTGAATAAAAACTGAGAATAGTAGGGATAACACCATTACCCCCAATAAAAAGAGCTCCGAATAATCATATGCTATCTTGTAATCGCGCTTTCGTTTAAACGTAGTATCGTTGCCCTTTTCCAGCACTTGGGTAATATTCTCGTGAGAAATTTCTTCTGCCCTTGTAAAGGCGACCACTTTATCCCGCTGATATATCCAGACATAATGAGGAAGACAGCCATGAGGGAAGTCGCTAGACAACAATGTGTCGTCTGCAACCGTACTAACAAATCTCTTTTCATCCATGTGCTTAGCACCCACTTTGATTTATCGTATGTGTCTCCAAAATTAATGGATAGTTTATGGAAAAGTAAATGGAGGAATAAAAGCGACCATTAAACTAAAGCCGTTGTACAAAATGTGGCAGCTTAAAATAAGTAATAGCAATAAGCTATTCCGAAGTAAATCCGAGACTGCTTATTGCTATGCACTATATTGGCATTGTCTAGCTCCTCTTGCGGAGGGGCTGTACCTCTGACAATGTTGTTTTACAGTTTACATTCACTTATTAACGCCTCTCGTCCGAAGGTGTGGCATTTCATACTTTACACAGCTGTCTACAAAAGCTTTCACGCGCATTTCATCTGCAAACTCCGCGCTGGTAATAGCTGCTACACGCCCTATCGGAGTAATCCATACATAGTGCGGAACTCCTTTGTGAGGAAATAGCGCATTTAAGTATTCGTCTTTAAAAACTGTTGACAGATCATGATTTCGCAAAAAGTCGTTTCTCAATCTGTGAATATGTTCACTTCCGGCTTTATTAACAAGCAAAACATTGAAATAAGGCTCAAACTTTTGCTGAAATGCAAATAGTTTAGGGAACTTAGTAATACAAGATGCACAATCATTACTCCAAAAGTCTATTATTATAGCCTTACCTCTAAATTTTTCCAAGGGAACACTCGATGTATCACCTTTAACATATAGTTTCACTTGTTGATCCCAAAAGTTGTCGGGGAGGTAATCATTAACACCAATAGACGAAATATTAAATATTCCTGTGGTTTCTTTGAAAGGAGTTTTACCGTTTTCTTGGCCAATAGCCGTGCTCCATATACAGTTTAATAATAGCAAACTTAAAATAAATAATGCATTACAAAGGGGGCTAAAAAAACATCTTCCTAATATATTTTTTTTCATTGTTTGTCGTTTTAGATTTTTAAATAATAATTATCTTACATTCTGTTGCATAACCGTCTGCCGGATCACTTCTTCAGGTATCAGGTAGTAGTAACGGCTATCATTTGGCGGTAGCTCGGCTATCACATTTCCAGAATCGTCCTTCCTTTGCAAAACAATATCCCGTCCCTGCTCACGATTTAAACGTTTTATATCGCTCCACCTTACTCCTCTAAAGATCAACTCCTTACGGCGCTCATTCAAGATTAGATTAATTGCCTGTTCTTTATCCGAAAATGAAATCGGAATATAGGTTCCTAACCTCCATTTATAGGTTAACAAGTTATTTAGTTGCTCCGCTGCTTTATTCAGATTCCCATTGCGTGCGGCACATTCTGCTGAGATCAGTAGCACTTCGTCCGTTGTCAGTCCAAAGAATAAAGTTGAAAATGTACCCGGATAGTTCCCTTTCAAGCCAATGTGCCCATTTCCTTTGTCATAGAAATAAGCACTTTTACGAAGATCATGATCGGCATATTGTTCATACAGTTCGCGATTTACATTGGCACTGTTCTGTAAAAGCAGATTTCCTGTTACACCATAAACCGCATAGATAATCTCATTATGGTTGATCGGAAAGGGACTCATGCTTTCTAAATCCAGCGTATTGAGATCCGTTACTTTACGATAAAGTTTTAGGGATGCATCAGCGTATTTTTCTGCCAGCTCATATTGATTGAACGACAGATAAATACGGGACAAAAGGGCATAGGCTGCAGCCTTCGTCGGTTTTACTTTTGATACAGCGGTTTCAGGGAGAAGATCTAGCGCTTCGTTGAGATCCTTTAATATGGCGGAAACATTTTCAGCAACAGTACCACGTTGTGAGACGACCGCATAATCCGAAGTCAGTCGTATCGGGATACCCGGTTTTGTGTCCGAACCCGGCTGGCCTATTTCTGTGTACACTTGCGCTTCACAATAATGTGCCAGCGCTCTGGTAAACAGTGCTTCACCTCGCATTGTCTTCTTCTCTGATTCAGCACCCATTTTTATACGATCTAGCGCCTCCAATGCTACATTTGCCGTCATTACAGCCCGATAGCCCTTGTACCAATCTCCTGATAGATCAATTGCAGGATAGTTCTTCTTCCATAGGTACATCCCCTGATCAGTTTCACTCATATTTCTAAGAGTATTATCATCGAGGTAATAGTCGTCAGTGCCATTTTCCAATAACGAAGAGGCGAACACATTCAGATTACTGACATCATTGAGCAAGCCCCTGATATCCGCCATCGTTTCGGGTACTGCAATTGAAGCATCCGGTTTTAGATCAAGATACTTCTTACAGGAGACTAAGGTGAAGAACGCGCACCCTATAATTAATAAAATACAGTTTTTCATTATTTAATATTTTACGTTGATATTTAAACCATAAGTACGTATAGCGGGAATACCATAACTATCCGGATCAAGCCCATATTTGTTCTTCCTCCAGATAATCCCCACATTGTTTACATAGCCATTCACAGCTATTGCTATCGGTTTATGTGCTGTCTTGGCAGCAAACGAATAACCTAGGCGAATATCAGAGATTCGTATATGGTCACCTTTTAGCACATTCATCGACGAATTGGCATAAAAGTCATCCCTACTGGCGTTAGCTGGATAAATCATTGATGGCACTGAAGTCCTGGTCTCGTCGCCAGGCTGCTGCCATCTATCAGCAAAGTCTGCATTTCCTTTCCATGATTTGAAGAGCGCTGCGTAATTGATCGTCTCCTTTTGGAAGAAGTAACCAAATTTGTACACCAGATTGACTGAAGCTTGGAATCCTTTCCATTGAACACTTGGCCTCAAGCTTCCCTGATACGTCGGCAGCCCTCTACCATGATAGTTCAGGTTCTGGACAGAATCATACAGTATGCCGGAATAATTCTTGCTGACTTCACCCCGATACCAGCCCAGCGGATCGCCGGTATCCGGATCGAGGCCTTTAAATTGATAGGAGAAAATCGGGTAGAGTGCTTTTCCCTCAACAGGCAGCAAGGTTCTTCCTCCAGCCGAGGCATAATACGTAGTATTGGATAATATGCCATTATATTTTGACACTTTATCGGTCGTATAGCTAAATAAGGCGTCTATCCCTACACGCAAAGAGCTATTCAATGATTTGCGATAGCCGAGGTTCAGATCGAGCCCCTTACCAGTTAATTCGCCAACATTACGTCGCATATTATAAAGTCCTAACGTCGGATCGATGGCTTCTGACGCCAATAGGTCAGTAGACTTTTTGAGGTAATAATCAAAACTTCCCGACAAGGTATTGTTCAGAAATGCAAAGTCTATGGCGAAGTTGGTCATCCGCACATCTTCCCACTTTAAGTTGGGATTAGGGAGTGCACCTACACTGGCCTTTCGCTCGGTCTCCAGATCATTTCTCGGATTGTCATAATAGATAATCGGCAGTGTAGTTGATACCCCGCCTAAGTTACCCGAATGCCCGACCGTCGTTCTAAATTTCAACAGATCTATCCAGTTCAACTTATCCATAAACTTCTCATTTGTGATGACCCAGGCTAGACCTGCAGACCAGAGTGGATTCCATCTATCATTGGTTTTTACGCCAAATAAATTCGATGCATCACGGCGAGCAGAAAAATTGGCGATATACCGATTTTTATAGGTCACTGCAGCATTTCCAAATAAGGATACAAAGCGATTACTGGTCCGTCCAAATCCATTATAAAATGGAATCCGCGAATTGCCTGAAAGGTTACTATAGATGGGATAAGTGTTAATGGGATCAACGTTGATGCTGGTCATTGTATTTTCATCGTAACCATAGGCAGTATTCAATCTTGTATCCGTACTTGCGTGACTAATTTCTGCACCCGAAAATAGGTTAAACTTCCAATCCTCCTGTAAGCTGAAGTCCGAGCTCGCCTGAAAACGTGCCTTATGTGACAGCATCCGGCTGGTATTATTCTGCATAATATCTCCCAGTGGTACAATCCGTGTAATAGCGCCATTTTTAACCTGACTGAACCGATTAATTAGATCACGCGAGTAGAAGGAGTTCACACCATTGCGCTTTTCTGTATCGACAGACTGATTCTCATAATTGTACAGACCACTCAGCGTCAAAAACGGAAAAGGTTTGTAGGTCAGAGTTCCATTCAGTACGATATCCTTTGTATTGCTGTTTGTCTGACTTTCCTTATAGTCTTCCAGAGGCTTATACGTCCAATCGAGCAACTGTGGATCAGGGATATTTTGCACAAAAGAAAGGTTGTAGTTGTATGGGATAGCCAGCGAACTTCCATCATCACTTTTTAATTGTGCATACGGATACAGCGCAGCCTTACCTCCTAACGGATTGATCGGAAAAGAAGGAAAAGTAGGACTTGACGTCGACTTTTGGTTGGACCAAGCCATGCCTACTTGTAACTGCAGCTGATCCGAAAAATCGTATCGATTCGAAGTCTGCAATGTCAGACGCTGGCTATTACTCGCCTGCTGTTCGCTGTTACGATCATACCCAACGGCAATACGATTCGTAAATTTATCCCTTGCCAAATCATTAGATAGATGGTACTGCTCCCGCACCGGATTGCGGTATAGGTTGTCCATTACCTCTCTCCTGTAATCATGATTTCGAAAAGAATTGATCTGTCGCTCTACCTCTTCTTTTGGGATCAAGCCTTTGGATTGCTGATCGAGCAACTGCACCACAGGCGAAAATACAAGAAGTCTGCTATTGACACTATTCAATGATGCCTTGTAAAAGCCCTTGTCAAACAACATACGCTCGACGTCGATAAAATCCGTTGAAGAAATATTCCGCAGGTAAAACAGATCCTGTTTTTCGCCGAAAGTCAGATTGTGGGTAAACTCCACTTTATTGTACCCTTTGCTATTCTTTTTCAGATTAATCACAATTACGCCATTTCCTGCACGTGCCCCCCAGATAGATGTTGCAGAGGCATCTTTTAATAAGGTTACGGACTCCACATCATTGGGATTGATATTGGCAATATCTCCCGAATAAGGGAAATTATCAACAATAATCAGTGGTTGCATCAGATTCTCCGAAAAAGTATTTATTCCACGGATGTTGATGACCGATTTACCTGTGCGATTGTCAAACTGAAGTCCAGGAGCCAAATATTCCAGTTTCTGCAGAATATTATTGGATATCCGTGTTGCCAATTTTGTGCTATCAATAAACTCAAAACTACCTGTCGCCCGTTCCTTCGGAACACTCTGATACCCCGTATTCACCATCACCTCCTCTACTTCTGCCGAGAAAGGCTTCAAAGAAATCACGCCCATATCCGCTCGGGCCGTAAGCCTTTGTGCCGTATAGCCTAGGTACACTACTTCCAGCTTGGCACCGTTCTGATCTTTCTGTAGCTCAAAATACCCCTGTTCATCGGTCTTGGTCTGCACTGCTGTACGTTTTCCCTGTTCGTCCAAGACATAGATAGATCCGCCTGCCAATGGTTCGCCTTTTTCATTGGTGACTCGGCCACGGATGGACTGCTGCTGTTCGCTCGCTAAAGATGATGATTGATTTGTGGCTCGCTGTAATGCTACAGCAGAGACAATATTGCCCTGAACGGTATAACCAAATGGTTGATTCCTAAAAAGCAAGGGAAGTACTTCTAGTATCTCCTTGTCTTCTGCAACGAGGTGTAGTGCTTTTGCTTGCTTAAAAAATTCTTCTTTGATCATGAACGAATAACCCGATTGCTTCTGGATCTGCTGGATAACAGATTTAAATGCAACCCCTTGGGCACGTAGACTGACTTTCTGCGCTACGGTACTCCCCCAGGCACCTAACGATAGTACGAATGTCAGGAAACAGATCATCTTCATAATGACAATAGTTTGTGTTAAAGGCCGTCTATACTGATGGATACCTGACAAAAGGTTCCGCAACAGGTCATAGGCTCCATTGTTTTTATTCATAATAGGATCATTATAGCAATACAGATCCTTCCTCACGGTTAGTAAAAAAGCCCTTCATGATATTGGGATTTTTGACTAAGTTTGTATTGCTAGGTTAAAAATTAGATAACGAAACATGCTGATTTGGGTCTGGCACCGCCGGAATTGTTGCTAGCTTTTCCGGCATTTTTTTGAGTGGATCATCCTGTAATCGCCAAATCCCTTTCTTCAATAATAGGTCTATTTCATGGCGACAACCCTCCTTCCTTCTATCTTAAACGATATTCCATAATTCAGCGTCAGCGCATCCAACACGGTAGAGAGTTTAGCATCACGGTTTAACGCGATATAGGCCCGTGTGGTCGGCTGCTCTTTTATTTCAAAAGTAACATCGTACCAGCGTTCCAGCTCGGGCAATATTTCTGCTAAGGTGGTGCTGGTCCGTATGAAATATCCGTCTTTCCATGCGGCAAAATCACTGACGTCCGAAACGGTCTGTACGCGTATAGTCTCTTTTGAAACCACCGCCTGCTTACCAGGAACCAATACCTGTTTCTGCTGTGTTGTCGCATGTTCAATCTCCACCTTTCCCTCCAGAAGGGTCGTGATACTAGATGCCACTCCGGTATAATCGCTGATGTTGAATTTTGTGCCCAATACTTTCACCCGTTGCCCACGGCTATGGACTACAAACGGCTTGTCGGGCTGATGGCTCACCTCAAAATAGGCTTCTCCCTGTAGCTCCACATCACGCTGCTGACCGTTGAATGCGATGGGGTAACGCAACGAAGAGGCTGCATTGAGCCAGACGACAGTCCCATCCCCAAGTGTTACCTGGTACTGCCCTCCACGCGGCGTCTTGAGGGTAGCATAGGTTGTCGGTTTGACAGCTAACGCTGTACCATCGCTATAATGTACCGTCTCGGATATGGCAATTCCATCTTGCTTATCCTCCAAGGGGATCTCGCTACCATCATCGATAATAAGGGTAGCCTGTGTACCACCGGGCAATATATCGGTGCCATACTGGGTAGAAGATGCTATATCTTGAGAGGCCTTGTTATCGCTACGGTAATAAAACAGTCCTACGGTCAGCAGTCCCACGACCAGGACTGCTGCAGCAACCTGCCGCCAAAGGCCAAGAGATTTCACTCTACTCGACCGTTGGATTTTATCAAAGAGCCGCTGGCCGATTTCATCTGCCAGCGACTCCACCCCGCTATCTGGATCGGGAGATACATCTGCCTGTACTTCTTCAAGTATAAGTCGGTCAAGGTCGGGATCCTTCTCTTCCTGTTCAAAATATGCCAATAGCACATCAAGCTCAGCGGCGGTGTGTTCCCCATTCAGGTATTTTAAGAATAGTGTATAAATCTCTTTGTTCATGACCTTCTTTATTAGCTAATACACCTATAGGAAGAAAAGCATTTATGCAAAAAAGAAAAAAAGCAATAAACAACTAAATATGAGTAAGTTATTTTTCAGATTGCGTTACAGATCACTTGGCTAGATCGAAAAGAGCAGCAATGCGGCAAAAGCTAATCCTAAGTATTGGGGATTGTTCTGTACCAGTTGCTTGAGGAACTTATTGGCGTTGCTGATATGCGCATTGACGGTAGCTTCGCTAATATCCAGCGCTTGGGCGACTTCTTTATAAGATTTTCCCTCTAGCCGGCACATGGTGTAAACGATACGCTGCTGTGGGGAAAGATGATTCAATAGCTCGTCTAGCAAGTTTTTATTTTCTTTAGAGAACAACGCTTCTTCCACGTGCTTATAGTTTTCTTCCCATCTAGGCAACAGGTAGTCTCTGAATTGCTGTTCGTGGGCTGCCTTGCGGAAAATATTTTTTGCACGGTTGGCTGCACTTGTGAAAATATAGGGTTTAAGGGATTGATCAGGATCTATATTCCGACGGTTCGCCCAGATACCGAGAAAGATGTCGTGTATAACATCTTCGACCAGCTCGGCAGATTTGAGCATACGCCGAAGATTGCCCGTGAGCCGTACTTTGTATAGACCATACAACTGCTCAAAAGCTTTCTTATCGCTACTACGTAATCTCAGCAGCAGCTCTTTTTCATCTATGTCGGAGTGAATGCTCATTTTAGGGTGTTACACGCTACACGTTGTCGCGTAAAAATTTCCTAAAACTAACAAGTTAAATATTTAGTTGCAAGTGTGTATCCTGAAATGGCTGAATTATTGGGGTGATACGAACATCTACCAGCCCCGGCAGAATCTGTGAAACCGGCTATATCTTGGATGTAGCTGATTAATAAACTGGAATTGATTAATTGAATTTTGCATTATCGCATGGTTCCAATTAAATGCAGGTGGTAATCCTACTATTCCAAATGACTATAACGCTGCAAGTACACCATCTTGTCCGACCGGTACAAATAAAATTTGTGCTATTCAGGCCGATCCAGATGGAAGTGGGCAGCCAGATATCACTGACTCATTAAAAGATCAAATGATAGAAGCGCTTCACAATAGGACTTCGTCAACAAATGTTCAATTACGGTCGTAAGAAATTTTCAAATTTCCAGATCGATAAGGGGCCAGTTTCAAGCTGGCCCTTCCCTTTTTAAATTATAATCCTCGTTCTTTAAACTCTAGTACCTCTATTTCTCGTAATTCTTTAACAAACCGGACACCATAATTTTCCAAACCATGGTTTAGCTCCTCTAGGTTTTTATATTTCGGGATTTCGAAGGATATCTTTTCTTGTACTTCATCGACAGTCGGAGGATACCCACCGTTATAGTCAATCGTAAAAGTCAGTGTTGATGTACTTTCGACTTTTAACAATTTTTTGTCTCCCTTAAGCGCAATAGCCTTATTTTTCCCGACACGTTTCAATACCAGACAAGGCATAGTTTTCATCTTCCAGTTTACTTCCAGTCCTAGCATTGCATCTAAATCAGCTAACATCAATTTTGCCCAGGCGCCTTCATCCATTTCGGCCTTTTGCACACGTTTATAAGAGATTCCATACGTTCTGATCCATTCCTGATAGGTCTGCCGGTTTGAATCACTGTAGGTATAATTACTTGAGTCTCTAACGTTCCAAACAACCCGTTGCGGGACCATAAAAAACCTCGGTTTCTTGATCTTAGCCCATAATGATAAATAAGCACCAAATACATCCATGTTGTTGAAGTAAGCAACTGCTCTGCCTTGCGTATCCCTATCAAGATTTACGCTCGCTTTTTGTTCAAGTTGTTCGTTATATTTAGATAGTTCAACATAGCCTAGTAAGTTGTTGGTTCCAGTATTAAGATCATTGTCCTCCACTACAGATTCCAATTCTTTGAAGTCATCTTTGATAGGGACGCTAATTTTTGCTGATGCCAATAATTCGCTCAGATATTGCTTTTTAACGTAATCGGCATGGGTAATGGCTTTGACCTCACCATTCATTATCCATACAGAATGCGGTACAGATTTATGTGGGAACAGCTGATGCAATATGCTGTCACCGACAATAGTAGGAAGTATGGCGTTTTTCTCCTTTAAGTATTTGTTCTTTTTATAGAACTGCCCTATCGTCTTACTGTCTTGCCAGGTCGTCATATAGATTTCTATTTTATCACCCATCTCTTTTTGCAGTGCTTTCAACTTCGGCATGCTCTCAATACAAGAGGCACAATAGGTATCGAAAAATTCAAGTACGATGATCTTGGGCTTTGAAGCATCAAAATCGATGCTACGGCCATCCATTGTTTTCAAGGTCTTTTGAAATTCAATTTTATCACCCACATTTAAAGCGCTGGACGTTTGTCGGGCATGCACTGCCAGGGTAAATAATAACATGGCTAGTATAGCAATATATTTTCTCATTATTTTGTCTCCTATCTTTTATTTTGTTCAAGTTTTCCTTCTTCAATAGCATCCTGGGGTATCAATAGCGCATATTTTAAGCTATTTGGTTCCAACAGATATTCCTTACCATCGATTATTCTTTTTAATTGTATTTTATATCTTTCGTCAAGATTAAGCCGCTTTAGATCAGACCACCGTAGACCTCTAAAAAGAAGCTCCTTCCTTCTTTCAGCTAATATTTTAGTAATTAGCGCATCTTTATTCGTAGTCGAAAAATCTGTATATAAACCGACCAGCCACCTATTTTTCATCAAATGGTTCAGGTCAGTCAAGGCCGCAGCAATTTTACCCAATCTGGCGGCAGACTCCGCACGAGTGAGATACATCTCTGCTGTTGTGAGTCCGACAAACATGCCAGATGCTGAGTTATTATAAGATCCCTTAAAAGCGTAGGTACCCAGATTCGCCCCTGTATTCGCCTTAAAAAAAACCTTCTTCCGTAAATCGTTCTGCTCATATGCACGGTAAAGATTTGAGTCAATCTTTGCATTACCTTGCGCCAAGGCGTAACTTGATGGCGTAATCGCATGAAAGAGCACTTCTTTATTAAAACGAGCAATAGGAAGCGATGCATTTGCATTGAGGCTGTTGTAGTCCAATAGATCCGCACGTAAATTCAGTGCAGAATCAGCATATAGATAAGCCTGCTCATACATGCCCATATCCAAATAAGTACGTGCCAACCCTCCATAGGCCGCCTCCTTGTAGGGACGAGCCTTAAACGGGCCATTTGCAGGCAATAAACGAGCTGCAGCCTTGAAATCTGCAATCACCTGTGCGTAGCTATCCGTTAAGGAAGCGCGATTTACCGCATCATCCACATCAGGTTTGAGTCTGAGGGGTACTCCCGGCACTGAAGATGCATTAGTGACCGAATAGTTCATAGCATAATTTGCCAATAGCTGATGGAAGGCAAAGGCCCTGAAAAATAAAGCCGCCCCTTTAAGTTCGTTGAAATGATATAAGTCAGTAGGTGTAGTTTTCAAGCCTTTCAGCACATCAAGCACCTGATTGCTCTGATAGATGACTTTATAACTCGTCTGCCAAGGAGTGGCTGTAGTGACCATTTCATCCGACCATAGATAGCCGTTACGCTCATCGATGAGGGAAACCGATTGCCAGCTTGTCGTTGTCAAATAATAGTTGTCGGCAGATACTTCACCCATGATCGGAAAGCCTGAATTCATGGTCGGATAGTCGTTCAATAGAAGCTCACAATCTTCTAAGGTTTCAGGAATCACCATTTTTTGGTCAGGCTTCAGTTCCAAATAGTCAGAACAGCCAAAAAACAAAGTCGATACGACTACAATAATTAAATATTTCTTCATCATAATAGGCTTTAGAGTGAAAAGTTAATCCCTAGGGAAACACTAAATGGATCAGGGCTATTTTTACCAAATTCGGGATCGATACCCCAATGATTTGCCCGCCATATCGTTCCAAGATTTTGCATATAGAGATAGAGCTGCGGATTTTTGATCAATTTGCTGCTATTGATCCGATAGGCAAGTTGAAAATCGCGGAGTTTGATCTGATCAGCTTTTTCCACCAGCGCAGAAGACAGGCTATAAAACATGGATCCGCTATTAACTGGGTAAGAAAGAGCTGGTACGTCAGTCCAATTTTCATCACCAGGCTTTTGCCAACGAAGTGAATAGTCACTGTGCCCTGCTTCGTAATCCCAAAACATGGAATTGTTAAAGGAGTTTCTCAAGAACACATGGCCCAATTGGTAGCTGATGTTTAATGATGCTTCCCAATTTTTGTACGTAAATGTATTTCTGAATGCTCCAAAATACACCGGCACTGTCGATCCCCAATAATCGAGATCGGCCACCTGTGTCCCGTTATATATTGCCAGGTAGTCCTTTGAGATTTCACCATTCACGTAGCCACGGGGTTCACCTGTTTCAGGATCTAATCCCGCCCACTTAAAGGTATACTGCCCAAATAAATCTGCACCGACTACAGGCGTACGAAAATTGGTCTGAGGTCCTGAGATATAATTGAGCCCCTTGGTGTTACTCAAGTACGATCTGGTGATGGTGTTACGGTTGTATGAGAAAATTAGATTTGTTGTCCAGCTAAATAAGCGATTGACCACATTTCTACTCTGAATAGAAAGGTCAAGACCTTTTCCCAAGATGTCAGCACTATTCATATTCATACTTGAGAATCCGGTAGTCGGATCCAATTTTGTCGTTGACACCAGATCGCGTGGTGTTTTTCTGAAATACTCCAATGTCCCCGAAATACGGCTGTTCAATAGGGCAAAATCAAGTCCGAAGTTGAGCATGCCCACCGTTTCCCAACGAAGCGATGGATTGGGTGGCGACATAATCTGTGCATAAGGCAATCCCGTAATACCATGCACCTGACTTTGGATGGTCATAATCGGGAAAGCTGCTGTGGTATTATTTACATTACCATTAAAACCGTAGGTTGCACGCAGTTTTAGCGAAGAAAAGATGGGATGGTCTTTTAAAAAGCCTTCATTTGTCAGCACCCATGCAGCACCCACGGACCAAAAAGGTTTGCCCCTGTTATTTGATTTGACACCAAAGAGATTAGAGGCATCTTTACGGGCGCTTGCACTCAGGATATACTTGCCATCATAGGCATACGACGCATTTGCAAAATATGATGTAAAACGATTCGTTGTACCAAGCAAAGGCATCTCACCCCAAATCCGATTTGTGCCCAAGTAACCATTTGCAAAAGGCAATTGGTTTACAAAGTCTACAGGCATATAAGTCAAGCGGTTTTTATCATAACCATAATAGAGCGCCGAGTTCTGCGAAGCCGTATTCTGCCTGATTTCATAGCCGGCTATGCTGTGCAGATCGTGTTTATCGTTCCACTTATGATCATAAGACAGCTGCACCCTTCCCTGATGTGCTACACCCTCCTGATTGAAGAAAGTCATCTTATCGCCGAGCGGAATATTCCATTTGATAGCATTTTCATCATACACGGCGTAGCTATTTAAGAGCTGCCGCATGTAATAAGAATCTGCGCCTTGCCAGTTTTCGGTTTTCGTCAAAGATCGTCTGTAGTTGTAGATTGCGGATAGATTTAGTCCGGGCATCATCTCCCATTTACCGTCAAGGTTAAATACATTCTCGCGCGAACTAGTGATTTCCGAACTCTGGTCAAGTTCTTTCAGCGGGAAATACTTCCAGCTCAGCAGTCTTCCGTTACCCGCAGTATCCTGATAAATAGGAAGTGGTCCGTTTCCGATCACCTCTACAGGATTCCCCTGATCATCGGCCAGCCTTGTATAGGGGTAGTTACCGCCAAAGAGCATATTGTACTGATTTTGGTTGCTATAACCGTACTCCTTATTTCGCCCTTCGATATAGAGGATATCTAACCCGAATGATAGGTTTTTGAGCGGATTGACACGGAAATTATTCCGCAGATTGAGCCGATCATAACTAGAGGTAACGACGTTATTCAGGTTGCGATCATAACCCAATGAAAACAAATTGGACATTTTATCCGAGCCGGCAGACAGTTGAATATTATACTGCTGTTTGACCGCTTTGCGGTAAATGTATTTGGTAAAATCGTCGCGGGAATCTATTTTTTTGAGATCATTCAATTTAACTTCCAGATCCGCATCTGATAAAGTTCCGTCCCTATTTTCCTTCAGTAGCAGCAATACTGGAGACAAGCGATTAAAGATATCCTCAAACTTGAAATCATAGCCCCCCTTATCGAAAAAATAACGCTCAGCTTCAATAAAATCCGCCGAACTCATCTGGGGTTGATAGTAAAGATCCGGCCTTGCCCCTACAGTGATGTTACTATTAAACGACAGTTGGATCGGTTTACCAAATTTCCCTTTTTTGGTGGTAATCACGATGACACCATTACCCGATTGCGCACCCCAAATAGAGGAGGCCGCGGCATCCTTCAATAAGGTGATATTTTCGATATCATTGGGGTTGATGTTGTTAAAATCTCCCTGATAAGGCATTCCATCCAGTACGATCAATGGCCATACATTAGAACGTAAAGTACTTTGACCGCGGATATTAAAATTGAGTAGTTTTCCTCTTGCAGGCTGGTAAGTTTTCATTGTGGTGATACTTGGCACCACATCTTCCAACCTAGTGATAAAATCAGTCGACACCTTTCGATTGAGCAGCTTGTTATCCACAAACTCGAAGCTTCCCGTTGCTCTTTCCTTGGGAATCTTTTGGTAGCCGGTAGAAACCACCTCCACCTCATCCAATTGATTCTCCAGTGGTATCAATTTGACTGATAATGATACTCCAGCGGAATACGGTAAAGTTAATGGCTTAAAACCCACATGGCTAAACTTCACCGATCCTGCCGATGCAATTACTGGCACAGAGAAAGAACCATCACTTTTGGTAGATGCTCTCCCCTTTTCATCTTCTATTCGAACCGATACGCCTTGTATCGGTTTACCGTCTACAGCTGATAAGATAGTGCCCTCTAGCACATATTCCTCTTGCTGTAACACGACTGCTATTGGCTGAACACGCTCTGGAACACGCGGCAACTCACGGATTACGATAGAATTATCTTCAATGTTATAAGTGAGGTTTCGGGAGGTCAGCAATTGATCCAAGGCGACTTTTAAAGGTATTTGTTCTACCTTGATATTCATATTTTTCACTTCGCTGACCAACTTGTAGTCCATCACCAGAAAATCATAGCCGGTCTGCTTAGTAATTTTGTCCATAACTTTTTGGAGGGAAGCATTTTTTTCGTTAAGGCTGATCCGTTGTGCCAGGACATCGGCCTTGACGTGAACCAGCATCAGCGTCATCATTAAAATGACTAATTTCATAATCAATAGTATTTTCAGCGGTACGCGCCACTGGGATACCGCTTTGTTAAAAGCTATTATTTGCATACTTTTACTTTGGTTTGAGTTATTACTTGATAATGATCGCAAAATTGTTATTCCCGTATTTCGGGATAGGGTGACTCAAACTTCGGCCGGCGGTGCTTCCAACACTTCCGGCTTTGTCTTGTGTACCCATATAGTCGGCTATAATCTTAAAGGTATCTGTGAGTGGTTCATCTGGTTAGTTTTTGTTGGTTATTATATTTACGAATGGGTTATAGCTTAGTGTACTGTGATTACATTACCGTTGATGGTACATTTTACTTTTCCGGTACGCTCCATCAGATCCAGCACGGCACGGATATGCCGGGAACGGGAGATGGTACCTCCGACAGTAATATATCGGGTCTGTTCGTTTGCAAATACCACATCGACATTGTACCAGCGGGATACCGAACGAAATACTTCTTCTAATGTCTCGCCACGAAACACAAAATTACCTTCCCGCCACGCCAGTACCTGATCCAAATCTGCTTCCTGAATATGGATCTTTCCCCCTTTTTGTTGTAAGACCTGTTGTCCCGGACGTAAGTGGATGTTGTTGACCCGCGCTGCGCCTTCTGTCAATGTTGTAGTGGGAGCGACATCGTCAGCATAAGTACGTATATTGAATGCAGTACCTAAATCTTCTACCACCTGTCCTTTGCTTCGAACGTAAAAATGCCTACCCTGCTCGTGCTCAACGACGAAGTACCCTTCCCCTTCCAAGGTTACTTCCCTACGATCGTGACCGAACTGTGATGGAAAAGTAAGTCTAGATGCAGCATTGAGCCATACTTTGGTTCCGTCGGGCAGTACAAAGGTATAGATCTGCCCTTTTGCGGTCGATGCCGTCAAAAGCTCATGTGCGGTTACAGGAACCTTACCGCCCCCAAGTACAGTGGTACCGTCTTCATAGGTCAATGCAGAGCCGATTACAGCCCCTTTCTTCGTACTGTCCAGCACAATAGGACGACCATCGCCCAGGGTAATTGTTGCACCATATTGGCCGGGTTTGATATCAGCTTCAGCAAGATGCGCTACTCCAATATGGCTACCTTCGGTACGTAGGAAAATGTACCAGCCAGCAACTAAAAACAAGGCTGCACAAGCCGCCACTAGGCTGATCTGCCTTAATGTTACCAAGCGAGAAGCGATATGTTGCTTTGGGGCAACCCGTTGCCAAACGCGCTTCTTACGCTTCACGATATCCGATATCTTTCCTCCATCCGATAGTTGGTCGGCTTTCTGATTAAAATATGCATTCAACAGACGGGCCTCCTCCGGGGTATCCTCTCCCTTCAGGTACCTGTCTATCATTTTTTCGTATCTTTTCTCGTTATCATCCATATCTATTTTCTTTATTGATGCATCCTATTTATGATATATGGTATTGGTGTAATCAAGCAGACGTATGACAATGAGCTATGTTATAGTCGCCGGTCAAAAAAAACGGTTAACCCAATAAATTGTCTGTATCAGGGAGAGCCAAAATAAACAGGAGATGTGGGCGCGAATCCTTACAATGGCATTGTGTATCTGCTGGCGCACCGTACCCTCGGAAAGCTCGAGACTTGCCGCTATTTCTTTATTGGTCATGTAGTGCTTTCGGCTCAATTCGAAGACTGTCCGCATGCGTGTAGGAAGATTACGGATTTCTTTTTCAATCTGTCGCTCCAGATCGCGCTGTATGATCGCTTCGTCGGTAGACCAGACGCCTTTTTCGGCATACTCTTTCAGCCCTGCTACATAATCGTACCGGGTCTTCTGGCGTCTGAAATGGTCGATCAATGCGTAGCGTGCGCTCTGATAGAGGTAAGAGCGCAACGAGACAATGCGTGCAGCATGACGGCTTTCGTACAGCGCTAAAAAAATTTCCTGTGTGATGTCCTCGGCTTGCTCTCCATCCTGTAGCATCTTACGCACAAAGGCGTAGATAGGGCCAAAGTATCGATCGTAGATGACGGTAAAGGCCGTGTTATCCTCCTCCTCCATAAGCCCGACAAGCTCGATATCCGTATAACTGCTGTATGTTGACTTCATAAAAAATAGGTATTAAGGATTTTACGTCTTCTAATATAGCGAGTTTAGCTAGCTAAGTCCTTCTATTTTAAAAGAGATCAACCCTTAGGAAGTAGACGGATGAAAAGGAAGGGTGTTATAGAGAGAGGGAGAGTTTTTTTGTAATCAGCTAGGCTAAGATATTGGGGGCACAAAGATACCCTATACCACCTCCTGCGCAAGGTCTGTAGATTTGAGCAGACGGATGAGGTCCCCGATCAACCGATAATGGTAGGTCTTGTAAATACATTCGAAAGCGTCGCGATCTCTGCCTTAAGTCTTCTTAGGAGATCCTGTTCTTCGGAAAGCGACAACACCTTCATGTAGTTTACGGTTACTGAAAGTACGAACAAAAGAAATTTTTGGGAGAATGGCAGCTTATTGGCTCTGGACAGCGGACTTAGCAAAATCTGCGATATTCAACAATGGGAAAAAGTCCTCCGCCTGAAATGACGGAGAACTAAAAGTAAAGATTAGCCTGCTCAATTTGTCGTGCTATTATTCATTAAAAAAAATTACAATATAGATTGAGATCTTAATTCGTCGTAAGTAAGAAAAGTATTTTGTTTTGGAGGAGGTATTCCTTTCAAAACAGCTCTTCTAATATCTTCAATACCTAATTCCCAAGATATTGGAATTGCAAACAATTTACCATCCTTAATCCATATTTGACCATAACTCCTATCATAGTAGAATAATTGATTGATGGTGGTGTCCTGAGCGTTCCCATAAACTAGCGGGATTGACCAATCTCTTTTGTTTGCAAAAGGTAGTGCCTTATGATTGTAATCATAAAGATGAATCGCTAAGACTTGGACTTTATCCCCAAACTCATATTGCCACTTATTCCATTTGTCAAGTGATGCAACACATGGAGAACAATATGTGGCCCAGAAATCTAAAACTAGAAATTTCTCTTTAAAATCATTCAACACAATTTTTTTAGGCACACCTCTTTCATTATAACTTGTCAAGGTCTGATTCCAAAACGCTGAAGGTAATTCTTGTCCCAACAAAACACCTCCTTTCGGTACCCTTAAAACAAGGGATTGCTCCTTATCAACCTGCGCTAGCAGAATGACAATCTGTAAATTAAAAAGAAGCAATAAAGCTAAATATCTTACTATTATCATATTTTTTTTGTTTAGTTTGCGTCAAACGTATTATTCATTATCTCGGATTTTGAGGATAGCCACCCACAGTGATTGCTTCTTCCGGGAAAGGCCAGACATAGCGGAGACTATTCGGCTGTAGCTCAACCCCTCTACCAGCGATATTCCGTTTAAGCATCGTTGCTGTCTTTGGATTCTTATTTAAACGTCGTAAGTCTTCCCAACGAATTCCGCGCAATAGTAGTTGCTTTTTACGTTCCTTTAAGATCCGACTTAAAAGCTCGTCTTCATTTTGAATTGTCAGATTTACAAATGCATCTTTTC
Organism: Sphingobacterium tabacisoli; assembly: GCF_017908035.1. Lineage (GTDB taxonomy): Bacteria > Bacteroidota > Bacteroidia > Sphingobacteriales > Sphingobacteriaceae > Sphingobacterium > Sphingobacterium tabacisoli. The sequence goes on from NZ_JAEQMU010000001.1 coordinate 1,497,957, forward strand.
TATATCTATTTCTTAACAGCAGATTCAGATCTGCAAGGGCCTCAGTCAGGTTTCCTAACCTCACATTACTTTCGGCCCGCGTTAAATACACTTCATCCAAAGCTAGACCAGTAAATAACAATGAACTACCGTAATAACTTCCACGATAACGTATATTGCTATTGTTATCCTGTTCAAAAAATAAAGTTTTTCTCAAATCAGCATCATCATAGCTTCGATAGATATCGACGGGTATGGCTAGATACTCGCCTGTATAAGCTAATGCATCATATGCCGTCATCACAAATATCACCTCAGTATTCTCTGTTCCATAAATGGGAAAAGGATAAGTATGAACAGTTCGATTATTATAATCCAACAATTCACGGCCTACATTCATGCAATTTGTCGCATGTTCAGCCGCTGCGTCATAGTCTTCTAGCTGTAAATATACCCGAGCCAACAACGCCCATACGGCTTGCTTTGTCGGCCTAAATTTGACTACAGTCCTATCCGGCAATAAGCTGACGGCTTCCTTTAGATCTTTGATCAAGAATTGATAACAGTCTTCGACTGATGCGCGTGGTACTCTTGCCGTTGGATCAGATTCCAACCGTAATGGCATCCCCAAGTCACTACTAGCTGTAACAGTATTGTAAACAGGAGCATAGAGCTGTAGAAGGCAATAGTAATTCCAAGCACGGTGGAAAAGAGCAGTACCCTTTGTATCATTCCACTGTTCCTCTTCTGCCACATTAGGTTTTATATTGCCCAACCCTTCCAATACCAGATTAGCCAGCAAGACACGCTGGTAGCCCATATCAAAATCAGTTGGAATGACGATTCCCCCTTCGCCGCCCTGGTATACACGTTCATTCCAACCATAGGCATTCTTCTGATAATCAAAAGTCAGGCCCACAGGGAACGTACCGTATACAGCAGGCGGTATTTCATATTCATCTGCACCGATAATCCCAAGTGTATGCGAGCTCCGATTATTCACCGGATTGATATAACCGGTAGCATTATCCAGTATAGCCCTAAAATCCGCTATCGTAGTAGGCACTTTCTGTTGCTGATTGGGTTTTAACTCCAAAAAATTCTTACCGCAACCCTGCATTAACAATATTACTATTGTTACCAATAGCCATTGCCTTTTATACTGTTGTTTCATCTTTGTTCAAATTAAAAGTTCAAATTTATTCCCACATTGATTACACGGGGCGGCGGATAAGAAGCCATCGGATAATCAGGATCTATTCCTTCTTTATTGGCGCGCCAGAGAATCCCCACATTTTTGATGCCTGCAAAGATTTTTAAGTCCATATTGCGTTTTGCTGTACTATGCCATCTGAGTGGTAGCAGGTAACTAGCCTGAATATCCTGCATCCGAATAGAAGCACCATTGATGACCAGAGCTTCAGAGTCCCGGTATAGTGTCCATCCAGTGCTTGAAGATGTTGTCTTAGACCAGGCCGGCACATCCGTAAAAAGCTCATCTCCGGGCTGCGTCCAACGTTTAAAATAATCCATATGATAATATGGTGTTGATGCATACTCTTGGCCCGACCCCATAGACGATCTTCGGAATACAAACCCAGATTTGAACGACAACAATGTACTCAATTGCCAGCCTTTCCACGACCAGGTATTACGTAGTGAGCCGAATAGTTTAGGCACTGTGGAGCCAGCCTCTATCAAATCATCAAACGTCAATTGATTTACATAGGCAATATAGTCAGTGGTCTCCTTTCCGTCGATGTACACAATAGGATAGCCCGTTTTACTGCTCAGACCATTCCACCGATAGGCATAAATATTATCAAACGACTTTCCCTCCATCGGAGGCGGGTTATTAATATATTCCGTAATATTCGTAATCGGAATATTTTTAAAATTTGTTATTTTATTGGCTGTATAATTCAGCAATAGATCCGTATTCCAATTAAACACACCTTTGAAATTCTTACTGGAAAGCTGTACATCAATCCCTTCAGTTTCCATACCTGCATAATTCAATTTGAAAATCCCAGTCACACCTGTTGAAGGGTCAAGTATGCGGTTGCCAAGCAGATCCTTGGCTTTTTTTCGATACAAATCGAGCGAGAGCATTATCCTGTCAGCTATAAAACCTGCGTCCACACCTAGATTGAAGGTATTCACCTGTTCCCATTTGAGCGCAGGATTACCCGGATGATTTAAGTTAGCAGCAGTTAACCCTGTTATAGGATCTACCGTATAAGAAATAGTTGGATAATGGCTCTGCGACTTATCGATATTACCAGCACAGCCATAAGTAGCACGCAACCGCAATTGGTTCATTACCTCATTTTTAAAAAACTGCTCATTGCCAATATTCCAACTGAGCCCTGTAGACCATAGCACGGTACCCCGCTGATTTGATTTGACTCCGAGCAGATTACTCCCATCCCATCGTATACTTCCACTCCATAGGTAACGATTGTCATATCCATAGCTTGCATTGCCATAGTAAGAAAGATTACGGCCATTGTTTTTACTTGGTGACAGCGTTTTAGAAGGAATACGACTGCTTCCGGTTGGGCGGGTAGGATTTAAGGTTTTATAATCGACCATAAAGTCTGCGCTCCAGGTTTCGGGATTAAAATTATACAGTGTCAGCCCCGGTATTGTCTGAAAGACCGTCTGTCTTATTTCTGTCCCTGCCAGAGCGGAAAGCACATGAAGGCTTGCCATAGTACGGTTAAAATTAAACTGCAATCTTCCCGAGTGCGTCTGATGCTCACGGGGCTGTTCATACTCCATGATCCCACCATAAGGTATCACTCTTGTACCATTACTCTGTGTAAACCTGTTCACCAGGTTGCGAGCAAAGTAAGAATCTTTATCATGATAAGTCTGCTCCTTGCCTGTACCTTGCGTATACTGATAAAATGCCTGTAACTGGATTCCCAATGGAAGATTATAATTAATCCCTGTATTGATGCGCCATTCCATTTCACGGTTTTGGTTATCGGTTAAATTGACCTCCTGAATAGGGCGATATAACCAGTCCAACAGACCAATCTGCGGCGCTTGCTGCTGATAGCGCAAGCGATACGTTTTGGTCAGGTAGCTTGGATTGCCCTCCATATCCACTAAAGGCAGATAAATATCCGTATTGAGCGCACTACTGTAGCCAAGCCCATTCGCTGCGGCATACTGCGAGGTGTACCAAAGCCCCCCATTGAATTCCAGATTATCGCCTATTTTAAAAGCATTCTGAAAGCTCAAGTTTATCCGTCTGTCCTCGTTTCCGATGATATTTGCACGGCTTTTATCATAGCCCGTGTTAAATGAATAGCGATGCTTACCTGTTCCGCCACTAATCCCTATACTGTATTGACCTGTATACTGCGTTCTATAAAGGTATTTGAGCGACTGTTCACGAAGATCTGTGGAAGCAAATAAGGCTTCTTGATCGGTAAACTCTTGGTCTGTTACCTTCCCATCCCTTTTGGCGATTAGCAACTCCACATAGGCTGGAATACGGGTTTGGTTTTGTTCAAGATAAGTACCCCTTTCAAACAATTCTTTTTGAATAGCCATTACCGTAGCAGCGGGCAGGTATTTTTGATTATAAAAAAGATCAGGTTTATTTCCAAAAGTATGATTTGTGTTAAAATTAATGGCAGTTGGTTTATTGTATTTCCCTTGCTTTGTATTGATCACAATCACACCATTACCCGCCTTTGCTCCCCAAATGGAAGCCGCCGCTGCATCTTTTAGCACTGTGACACTTTCAATATCGTTCGGATTGATTGTACTGATATCTCCATCATAAGGAAAATTATCAAGCACGATCAATGGCGAGCTATCCGAATCGATGCTATTCAGTCCACGTACACGAATTTCGGGACGGCCGTTCACATTCTCCCCCTCTAGATTACGCCGGTCAAACAGCATGCTACCAGCTACCCCTTCAAGCCTATCGAGAATATTCGTACCGTTGGTCCTGTTGAGCAGTTCATTATCAATATGTGAAAAAGCTCCCGTGGCCCGCTCTTTAGGAATGGCATAGTACCCCGTATTCACCATCACCTCCTCTACTTCCGCAGAGAACGGTTTTAGCACAATAATGCCCATATCTACTCTGGCTGTAAGCTTTTGTGCCATATAGCCTAGATAGCCTAACTCCAACTTGGCGCCGACCTGATCCTTTGGCAGCTCGAAATAACCCTCCTCATCCGTCTTGGTCTGCACTGCTGTACGTTTTCCCTCTGCATCTAGTACATAGATCGATGCACCGACCAGCGGTTCTCCTTTTTCATTCGTGACACGGGCACGGATAGGTTGCTGTTGTGGCATATTATTTTCCGTCATAGCTGGCTTTTCTACGCGACCACTTTTCTTCCGTATGATAACAGCATTCTGGTCCAGGGCATACTCCAACTCCTTCTGTCCCTTAAATATTTCTCGGAGTGCGACCTGGACAGGTACATTGACTAACTCAATATTTACGGGATCGGCTTCTTTTTTTACTTCAGCCGCACTATACAACAGGTCGTATCCAGATTGCTGCTTAAACGTCTTAAGTACAGACGTTAAATCTAGGTTTTTCCCTCGAATCGTTATATGCTGCGCATAACTGTTATCAGCATGGAGTTGTAACACAACAAGGAAAAGAATTGAAATGACTAGCTGTATGCGCATGATGTTCCATCTTAAACGGCGGTATATAGCGTGCAAATTGCACCTATAACCATGATTATTATCCATATATTTGTTTGGTTAGGTAAAAAATGTAATACTTCAGAACTATTATTGATCACCTGACACGAGCCGGCGGTGTTAGCGCACCACCGGTTTCTCGTTTTGGTCAGGCAAACACACACAAAACTATCTTCTGCTCATCCTGACCCTCCTTCCTTCTATTGATATGTTCACTTTATTTGTCAATTCGATCTTCCTTAAAACGTCCTTGATATCGTCGTACCGGGATATGGAACCGCTGAATGCAATGCCCGAGAGGTCGTCTACATAAAGGGCTTCTATGTCATACCATCTTTCGATCTGTCGCATCATGGCCGGTATACTGGTCTCATCAAATACAAATTTGCCGTTCTTCCACGCTATGGCCTCGTTGGCGTCGACCTGGGATACACTTACCCCAGATGCGCCCGTGGATGTCCCCTGCTCTCCGGGACTCAATACAACGGATTGATTTGACAGCGCGTTTTTTCCCATGCTGGACAACTGTACTTTACCCTTTAATAAGGTCGTAGTTACTGTCTGCTCATCTGGATAAGCATGCGTATTGAAAACTGTACCCAGCACCTTGACCTCCTGCTTATTGGTGGCTACGACAAAGGGGTGCTGAATATCATGAGTGACCTCAAAGTAGGCTTCACCACTAAGTTGTACCTTACGCTCGCCAGGTGCAAACTGCTTGGGATAAGTCAGGGTTGTCATTGCATTGAGATAGACCTTGGTCCCGTCGGAGAGGGTAACCTGATATTGTCCACCTTTTGGTGTGGATAAGGTTAATAAGGGAGACTGGATATCTGTCACCTTGCTTCCATCGCTGTAAGTGAGTTCGTCACCAATGACAATCCCCTCTTTAGTACCATCGAGTGTAAAGGTTGCTCCGTCGGCAAAGGTTAATGTGGCTTTATTGGATCCGGGAACAATTAATTCTGACGGATTCTCCGCTAAGCTGTCAGCTGGTATTGGGTCTGCCTTTTGTAAGTAGGTGTAAAGTCCAATAGCCATAAAACAAAAGATTAGGATTGCCGCGGCGTACCTGATCCAAGACAGACGCGGCACCTTACTACCTGGCAGTGTATGATCGGCTATAGCAAGCCATCGATCGGATGCGATACGCTCTGCCTGGAGTCGGGCCGAATCGGTACTGATGTCGACCATATCATCCAGATAATCGCGGATGAGTTGCTCCAAGTTAGTATCCTGTCCCTCTAAACCGAAGTAGTCGTATAAAGCTTGTATCTCGTCGGTATTGGCCTGACCAGTTAGATATTTACTAAATAACTGCTGTATTTCTTTCTTTTCCATTGTATTGTACCTGTGGTTAGTTCCAGGGGTTTATTACAATACGTCTGTGTGATTAAAAGTAATAGGGTGAATTGTTATTTTTTTTCAAATTATCGAATGAGTTCCTCGACCACCACGCTACAGAGCATAAGATAGCCGATCGGCAATAGGTGCTCACGCATCTTCTTTCCGGCTTCCTGGATAAGCCGATTGACCGCCGGTTTGGAAATACCTAGCCTCTGCTGTATCTCTTTGTAGGATAATCCGTCGATCTTATAAAGCGTATACACTTCGCGCTGGCGTGGCGGTAATTTGGCGAGTGCAGCATCCACTGCCGCGCGCATGTCTTTCTGATCCATAAAACGGGAAACGCTGTCGTGTCCCTCGGTCAGATCGGCACGGGACTGTAGATAGACCTGTTGATGCAAGGCGCTACGGAATCTGTCTTTTGCCATATTGGTCGCTATGGTATGCAGATAACCACCGAATGATTTCTCGGGATTAATGTCGGCACGGAGCTCCCATACTTTGATAAAGAGATCCTGAAGGATATCACCAGCGAGCTCACTATCGCGAAGCAGAGTGATGAGTTTTGAAGTAAGCTTTGCCGCATAACTACGGTAGAGCTCTTCAAAAGCTTCATGATCACCGGTCTGTAATCGAAGTAATAAATCTCTTTCATCCATTTGGTTAGTACCCGCTTTGATTTATCGTGAGTGGCACCAAAGTTAATGGATAGTTTGCTGAAAAGAAAATTGTAGAATAAAAGTACTTTTAGTGCAAGCCTTCTCGCCTATCTTTCGCCTCATGTGGACGCGAGCTTGTACCATATTAGACTTTCGAATCTAGGAAGTGGATTCAGTACCCGGACATTGAGAGATATCCGTAAATGTTATCTGACTTTTCCTATTTGGGAAGATTTGGCACACGCGTGTGCCAAATTGGAATGGTCTCATATTCGGACTATTACAAGGGTCACTGATACTAATGCACGAAAGTATTATCTGAAAGAATCCGCTGAACAAAACTGGGGTGTACGGCAATTGGAACGTAATATAAATACGCTCTACTACCAACGTTTATTATCTTCAACAAATAAACAGCCTGTCGTTGATGAAATGGTTGAAAACACAAAGAATATAAAGCCGGATAACCGAGACTTTATACGTCATTAAAATCAAGTTTAGCTGTTTAGATAGTAATACAGGCAGCACGATTGAACTAGCTGGGAAATGTTTATCTAAGAAAATAGCAAAAAAAGGTGGTGCGAAAAGATTAATTTTGGTTACTACAAATTCAAATAGAGGTAAAAACTGTACACATGGAGAAATTAATTACCGCACTAACGGAATTAGAAAAGCTAAAGTATGTAGAACGCGGTACCAATGTAAAGGGGAGAAAGGAAAGTACAGCAGAACATTCATGGAGCTGTATGATGATAGCAGATATCCTTATTGACTTCGTTGAGGAACCATTGGACCGGCTCAAAGTAATGGAATATTTGCTTTATCATGATATAGTTGAAGTCTATGCTGGTGATGCAAAATTTAACAATCCCGATGAGATGAAATTAAAGTATCAAAAAGAAGCATCGGCATTAGCAAAAATTAAAACATTTATTCCCAACCAAAATAGATTTGACAAAATTACTTCGGAATATGAAGAACGTAAGACACGGGAAGCTGAATTTGCAAAAGCTGTTGACTGTTTAGATGCTTGTATTCGGAATATCAATGATGAAACCAAATCAGCGAACGACGGTTTTACAGCGGAATTAATTAGGCAGAAATATTTGCCTCATGTATCCCAGTTTGATATTACAAAAGAATTATTTGAACATTTAATGCTTCAACTGCGAAAACTAAACAAGCTTTAAATAATATTTTTATATTTCTTATATCGATACTGTAACGTAAACTGTGTCAACGGAATAATCTGACAAGTGCTCGTCTGGTATTTCTATTCCGCTATCTTCGATTGCAGCAATTCGTTCGGATTTACCACAGGTAGAATCACCCCATTCAAATTAGTTTCAGCCAATCGGCTATACAAAATGCCTCGCAGGGTAGAATAAGATAACCAAATAAATGCACTACGGAGGTATTCAACAGCTGGCGCCAAAATACTTGTGGTGCCCTAGCAAATGCTTCTTCTATCAATTAGCATCCCAAAACTCGAGAGCTTTTTGTGTAAGCATAATTTAAAGTATTGGAATAGTATATTATTCTTCAGAAATATTATCTGAAAACAACTCATGTAATTTCTGTTGCAATAATCTTTTATCAGGTAATTGCATTTGATATTCGGCAACCATTGTCGGAGAAAGACTTCTGCTCAACGCATATTCTACTACTTCACTGTCTTTATCTTTACACAACAAAATCCCAATACTTGGATTTTCGTTCGCTTTTTTCACATCGCGATCTAAGGCTTGCCCTAAGTGTTCAGGTTTAAATTTATCGGCTTTCAATTCAAAGGCTACCAAACATTGTAAACCTCGATGATAAAACAATAAATCTACATAGAAATCGCTATTGCCAACCTGTATTTTGTATTCTTCGCCAATGAACAAGAAGTCTTTACCTAACTCTAAAATGAAATTTTTCATTTGATGGATTAAGCCTTTTTGTAAATCGCTTTCGCTATGTGGTTCCGGAAGATTTAGAAAATCGAAAACATAGCTGTCTTTAAAGATATTTTGAACTTCATTATGAATTTCTCTCGGCAGTGCTGAGCGTTTTGTATTTCCAATCATTGTACGCTCAAAATAACCTGCAGATATTTGACGTTCTAATTCACGTTTGCTATATCGCTCACGAATACTCAAACGAATATAAAACTCACGCTCTTCTTCTGTTTTACAACGCGAAAAAATAATCATATGATTTGTCCAACTTAGCTGAACTAAGATCGTATTCTTGATATCTTGAGGTTGAAAGTCTAATTGTGTATCCACTGGTGACACAATTATATCATATTGTTTATCAGGATCTTGCATTTGTCTCACCACTGGTGCGACAAATGGTAAATTTGCATAAGTTTCATAGAATTGAATCATCCGATACAATCCTGAACGGTTAAATCCTTTTAGTTCTGGGTTGTTCTTTTGGATAAAATTTGCCAATTCCTCCACCGTTTTATCCCCCCATTCAGCAAACGATAATTTTTGCTTGATGTATGCACCAACATTCCAATACAAATTAATCAACTCGGTATTTACGGCTTTTATCGCTTGGTTACGAGATTGTTTAATTAACTGAATAATGTCTATAAAACGTGGTTCCATTGTATTCTGAGTATACTGTAAAATTACAAATTATTATCCCTCCTTGTGTGTTTGTTGGGATTAATTCATGTATTGACCGATTACTTCGTCTGATTCTCTCCTTTGCATAAGCGATGTCAACTCCCTCACTAATTAAACCTGCTGATGTGAGAATCGATTATAACCTACCACTCTACATTCTCATCTCCTCACCTACTTAACAGGCAGCACCATCCGATAATCCGGTAGCTTCAACAGCTCCTCTATCCGAGACCGTTGCAGATCGATGCCTACCAGTAGATCGATCGACACCTGAAAATACCGCGATATACGCTGTAGGAGCTCTATCGGCGGTTCGGAAGCCCCCTCTTCGTACTTGGCATACCTCGACCTGGTGATGATGAGATCATCAGCGACCCGCTGCTGGGACAGGCCCCGACGCCCCCGCAGAAAACGCATATTATCAGCTAGTAATGACATACCCCTCCTATATTGCTACAAATATTAGCAACAAATATACAATTCTAAAGCATAGTTTATACTAATTTTGTTAGCAAAATTAAATAACTAGTGATGGAGAGGCATATCGTACATTGTGACCTGGATACTTTCTTTGTATCGGTAGAGCGGTTGATAAATTCGGATCTCACGGGCAAGCCTGTGCTGATCGGTGGCAATGGGGATCGTGGTGTGGTGGCTTCCTGCTCGTACGAGGCCCGCAAATATGGCGTACACTCGGCGATGCCGATGAAGCTGGCACTACGGATGTGCCCCGAAGCGGTGGTAGTGCGGGGTGACCATGACCTGTACTCGAAGTATTCGGGCACGGTGACGGAGATCATCGAGGAGATAACGCCTATTGTGGAGAAGGCTTCTATCGATGAGCACTACCTCGATATCACGGGAATGGACAAGTTCTTTGGCTGCTGGAAATGGACGCAGGAGCTCCGCGGAAAGATCATCAAGGAGACGGGGCTACCGATTTCTTTCGGCCTATCAGTCAATAAAACGGTCTCCAAAATAGCTACGGGCGAGGCAAAACCCTGCGGCGAGAAACAGGTGGTAGGTGGTATGGAAAAGATGTTCCTAGCACCGCTCTCGATCCGTAAGATTCCGATGGTGGGCGAAAAGTCGTACCTCACGCTGCGCAATATGGGGATATCGCAGATCGAAACCCTGCAGCAGATGGAAGTATTTACGATGCGCAGGGTGCTGGGTGAAAACGGGGTATCGATATGGAACAAGGCCAACGGGGTGGATCACAGTGCGGTGGTACCCTTTCGCGAGCAGAAGAGCATGAGCAAGGAGAATACGTTTCTGGCGGATACGATAAATATGGACATCCTGCGCAAGACACTGGTCGCCATGGTGGATGAACTGGCCTATGACCTGAGGCATCAGCAGAAACTAACGGGTTGTATAACATTGAAGATCCGCTACTCGAACTTTGATACGCATACGCAACAGCTCGCTATCCCGTATACGAACTCGGATCGGGTGATAACGGAGAAGATTCTGGAACTGTTCAAAAAGCTGTATACGCGCCGGATGCTGATACGCCTGATCGGTGTGAAATTCAGCAAGCTAATACATGGCTCGTATCAGGTGGATCTATTCAATGATACGCTGGAGGAGATACGTCTGATGCAGGCTATCGACAAGATCAGGAACCGCTATGGCGTGGAGCTGATCAAGAAGGGGATCTGTCTGTTGGATAAAAAAGGAGGTGCGAATGATGCTCAACCTGCATAGTTATTTTAGCCTGCGCTATGGTACGCTGAGTCTGGAGGATCTGGTGGAGGGCCTGCTGGCTACGGGACATGATACGGCGGTGCTGACGGATATCAACAATTCGTCGGGTTCGTTGGATTTGCTGCGTCTGGGGATGAAGGCGGGATTGAATATTCTCGCGGGCATGGAGTTCAGGAATGAGGACCAGCTGCTGTATATCGGTATCGCACGGAATAACGAGGGATTCAGGCAGCTGAATGAGCTGATGACGACGCACAACAGGGAGGCTTCGCGGCTACCGGACACGCCTCCTTATCTGGATCAGGTGTATATGATCTACCCCTATGGCAGCAGGTCGGTGAAGGATCTACGGGAGAATGAGTATATCGGTATAAAGCCGAACGAGCGTAATCTGATCCGACTGGAACCTGCTGCAAACTGGGAGCGCTATGTGATCCTAACACCCGTCTCTTTCATCCCGGAGGATTATAAACTGCACTGCCAGCTGCGGGCGATAGACCACAATATTCTCTTCTCGCAATTGGACAAACGGATGGTAGCGGGTAAGAATGAGGTGCTGCTACCGAAGGTGCAGCTCCTGGAAATGTACCGGGACTTTCCGATGCTGATACGTAATACGAACCGCCTGCTTGGCTCCTGCTCTTTTGAGCTGGATTTTAAGAAAATGAAGAATAAGGAGTCGTTTACGGGCAACCCTGTCAATGATAAGCAGCTGCTGCATAAATATACGATGGAGGGATCCATGCGCAGGTATGGCACGACGGATAAGGTCGCGCTGGAGCGTATCAAAAGGGAACTGGAGATTATCGAGAATCTACGCTTCTCGAGCTATTTCCTGATCACGGATGATATATGCCGCTATGCACGCAGCCGGGACTTTCACTATGTGGGACGTGGCTCGGGGGCCAACTCGGCGGTAGCGTACTGCCTGGGGATTACGGATGTGGATCCGATCGATCTGAAGCTGCCCTTTGAGCGTTTCCTGAATCCCAAAAGGCAGTCGCCACCGGACTTTGATATCGACTTTAGCTGGAATGAGCGGGACGATATCTATGATTATATTTTCAACCGCTACCAAACGGGGCATACCGCCCTGATGGGTGCAATGAGTACGTTCCGCTCGCGGAGTATCCTGCGCGAACTGGGTAAGGTGTACGGCCTGCCCAAAGCGGAGATAGACCGACTGGTGCATGAACCGGAAAATATGCTGAATAAGAATGAGGTGACCAACACGATCCTCTCGGTGTATAACCGGATGGCGGATTTTCCAAACCAGCGGACGATACACGCCAGTGGTGTGCTAATCTCGGAACAGCCCCTCACCTACTATTCGGCACTGGACTATCCGCCTAAAGGGCTGCCGACCATGCAGTTTGATATGTATGTATCGGAGGATATCGGCTTTGAGAAGTTTGATATCCTATCGCAGCGGGGTATCGGTCATATCAAGGACTGTCGGGAGATCGTAAAAAAGAACAGGGGTATCAGCATCGATACGGGCAACCCAAAACGTTTTTTTGAGGATCCGAAGATTGCGGATCAGCTCCGGTCGGCCAATACGATCGGTTGTTTTTATGTGGAGTCGCCGGCGATGCGGCAGCTGATCACCAAACTCCGCTGTGATGATTACCTGACTCTGGTCGCGGCTTCGTCGATTATCCGCCCGGGGGTGGCTTCGTCGGGGATGATGGCGGAATTTATCCGTCGCCACCATAATCCGGAAGCGGTGGTGTACCCACACCCTGTATTCAAGGAGCAGCTGGAAGAGACATACGGTGTGATGGTGTATCAGGAGGATGTAATGAAGATCGGCAACGCCTACGGTGGTCTGGATATGTCGGATGCGGATGTACTGCGCAGGATGATGTCGGGCAAGTACCGTAGCAAAGAGCATCTGCTGGAAATCGAAAGTAAGTTTTTCGACCACTGCCGCAAGCAGGGCTACCCCGAAAGTGCGAGCAGGGAGATATGGCGGCAGATGGAGAGCTTTGCTGGGTATTCTTTCAACAAGGCGCATTCGGCTTCCTTTGCGGTGGAAAGCTATCAGAGTCTGTTTCTGAAGACGTACTATCCGAAGGAGTTTATGGTGGCGGTGCTGAACAACTATGGGGGCTTCTACAACCGTAAGGTGTATGTCAATGAAGCTAAACGTGCGGGTGCCCGAGTGAACCTGCCCTGTGTGAACAGGTCGGTATTTGCGGCAACGATCTATGGGGATGATATCTTTCTGGGATTTGACGCGCTGCTGAATCTGAATGATAAGCTGGCACTGCGTATCCCGGCCGAACGAATGGCGAATGGGGAATATACGAGTCTGGAAAACTTTGTACTGCGCACGGGGGCCAAGCTGGATCAGCTGATTATCCTTATCCGGACGGGTGCTTTCCGCTTTATGGAACTGGGCAAGAAGGAGCTGCTATGGGAAGCGCATCTACTGCTGTCGAAGGATAAGCGGGCGGAAACGGTACCGCTACTCTTTGAAATGGCGAGCCGTAAACCGGTACTGCCGAAGCTGCAAAGCTCGGTACTGGAAGATTATTATGATGAAATAGAACTGATCGGCTTTGGGGTGTCGGGTTCGCTGTTCGATCTGGCTCGCAGTGATTATAAAGGGGACGCCAAGGCTGCGGATCTCATGAAGCAGGAAGGAAAAATGATCCGTATGGTGGGGGATTTTGTAGTCGAAAAGTATGTACGTACGAAAAGCGAGAAGCTGATGAAATTCGGCACTTTCCTGGATGCAGACGGGGATTTTTTTGACACGGTACACTTCCCTCCTTCGCTGGCCCAATACCCCTTGCGGGGCAATGGCCTATACCTGATCGAGGGTAAGGTGGTCGTCGAATTTGGATGCCCTGCCATCGAGGTGACCCGATGTGGCAAGATGCCACTGAAAGCGGATCCGAGGAGTGTTTAACAACGATGAATTTGGAATACGTAACGATTTATTGAAAAGTGTCATTTCTCAAGAGAAGCTATTTTTTTTAAATTACACTTGACGCAAATATCTACAAAAGCTAATTTTGAATTCTAGACCTAAAAAGGTACAATTTTATTCAAGACATTTTCTAAAAGCTATTAATATATAATTGTTAGTTATTACATCATGTTTAAAGGATTCATTTTTACCGAACATCTGAAGTCGAGAATCGTATCAAAAGCTTTAATTCTCGCATGTATCCCTGCATCACTCGCAGTCCAAAATGTAACGGCTCAGGAAGCCAACAATGCTTTAAGTCCAAATTTTAAAGTGAGATTGATCAATCTGGAGGCCCCTTCTACAGAGGTATTCCGATATAATGGTTCTATCACTAACCCAAGTGGACAGGAAAAAATATATGAGCTACAATCTAGCTTGCCCCCGGGATGGTCAGTTGCCTATAAAACCGAGGGTATGCAGGTTACCTCAATCAATGTAGAACCGCATACCAGTAAAGAGATTAGTATAGAAATAACGCCATCGTATACCGCGGATATAAAAAAACATATCATCCCAGTTAAAGCTATAACTCAAGGCGACACTGCGGTGGTCAAGCTGGAATCTGTTATAAAGGGCACCTACAAAATGGAAATCTCTACTCAAAACCAGGTATTAAGCGGTAATACGACAACTGGAAGTAAGAAAGAGATATTCCTTACGATAAAAAATACCGGGTCCATGCCTTTGGAGAATATTGAACTGACGACACAATTGCCTTCGAAATGGGAATCGAGCTTCGAAATAGATAAAATAGACAAACTCGAACCTGGTAAGACAAAGGATGTCAAAGTCAACATTAAAGTTCCAGACAAAACTATAGCCGGTGATTATATGGTCAATGTATCGGCTAAAAACAGTAACCTCGAATCTTCTTTGGCATACCGGATGGAGGTCAAAACTTCGCTCCTGACCGGTTGGCTAGGCATGTTATTGATCATTCTGGCTATTGGCTTTATTTATATATTGATTCGAAAATACGGTAGGCGGTAAGCGGGTTAAAAACAATTGAAAATCGAACAGATATGAATAATCCTATTATAAAGCTAAGAGGGTTATCCAAGCATTATAAAAATAAAATTGCTGTAGACAACCTTTCCCTTGATATAAATAAGGGTGAAATATATGGCCTTTTGGGGCCAAATGGAGCTGGCAAAACGACAACTATCCTTATGCTGCTGGGGCTTAGCGAACCTACATCGGGACAAGCGCATGTATGTGGGCATGATGCTACACGTAACCCTATTGCCGTAAAACAGAAAGTCGGATACTTACCCGATAACTTAGGATTTTATGGACATATGACTGCGCTCGAGAATCTTTCTTTTATCGGTAGGCTAAACGGTCTTTCTGAAAATGAAGCCGAAATAAAGGCTATCGAATTGCTGGATATCGTTGGACTGAAAAACAATATGCACCAAAAAACTGCTACATTTTCCAGAGGCATGAAGCAGCGCTTGGGGCTCGCTGATGTGTTGATCAAAAAGCCTGAAGTGATTATCCTGGACGAACCTACGCTCGGTATTGATCCGAGCGGTGTGAAGGACTTTCTGGCACTCATCAAAAAACTGAACGAAGAACAGCAGTTGACCGTGCTTCTATCCTCGCACCACCTCCATCATGTACAGCAGATCTGCGATCGTGTTGGAATATTTGTGGATGGTAAGCTGTTGGCAAATGGTGATATCCCCAGTTTATCAAAACAATTGTTTAATAAAAATGGCTATGTCACTGTCCTACGATTCCCAAGCGACCGCCCTATATCCGATCAATTGGAAAAGGACATGCAAGCTCTATCTGGTGCGCAGGAGGTAATTGTACACGGAAACGAACTGGAAATAATGTCTACCCATGACCAGACCGCTGAGATGGTGCGATATGTAGTTCAAAAGGGATATGATTTAGTAGGTGTCCAACAGAAAACTTATGGATTGGATGAAATCTATCTCGAATATTTCAAAAACGAAAAAAATCTAAATGTTAGTAATGAAAAATCTAAAGGAGTCTTTAAAAAGACGTTTTTCAGAAAGCAACGGGGGTAACGAAGTCCGATCTCCCCTGCGTGTCTTGTTGCGCAAAGAAGTGGCCGAGCATATCAGAAGCTGGAGATTCATCATATTGTTAACATTGATTGTATTGACATTTATCGCATCAATGTATTCGTCATTAAGCAATATTAAATCCGCATTTGTAGCCACTGATAACAGCAGTACTTCATTTTTCTACCTCAAGCTATTGACATTGACAGATGAGTCCATTCCTGCATTTCATATATTCCTCAGCTTCCTTGCACCCATATTAGGCATTAGCCTGGGATTCGATGCAGTCAACTCGGAAAACAATAATGGATCATTAATACGTCTAATGGCTCAGCCGTTGTATAGAGACAATCTTATTCTCGCCAAATTTCTCGCCCCCTTACTGATTGTCGCTGTACTATTCTTCTCTCTGTCTTTTCTAATTGTGGGCTATGCTATGTACATTAGTGGTATCCCTATCGAATGGCAGGAAGTCGTCCGTATATTAGCTTTTAACGGGATGACTGTGCTATACGTAGGTTTTTGGCTTAGTATTGCAGTCCTGTTATCCATTCGCTTCAGGCAACCTGCCACCTCGGCATTGACAGCAATAGGTATATGGCTATTCTTCACAGTATTTTTTCAAGTGGTTATCAATATTGCGATAAAAGCTTTTATTCCAGATCCTAATTATCTTTCTGCAGATAAAATAGCTTACTATAATGAGGTAATCCTAAATATTCTTCGGATATCTCCAAATCAACTCTATGTCGATGCCTCTACGACGCTTCTAATGCCGATGGTCAGAAGTTTAGGTCCCGTATCTATGGAACAAATGGCCGGAGCTATACCCAGTAGTATATCGCTAAGAAATAGTTTAATGCTAGTATGGCCTCAATTGAGCGGCCTGATCGCATTTACGTTACTTCTATTCGCCGTATCCTATGCTCTTTTCATGCGAAGAGAGATTCGGTCATGATATAATTATGCAATGGCACCACAATATAAATGGTGCCATTTTTAAATTCCCATTCATTTTCCAAAGGATTGTACATTTTGAAAAATTAGCATTTATCTTTAGGCCATGATCACAAAAGACGTCTTAGAGAAAAAGCAAATACATATTTACATAGTCACTCTCCTATTTGCAGCTTTGACTGGGTTGACATGGAGTGGTAGCGCAACACTACAGGACACTATAGAGCCTATAATTGGTATTCTGCTATACAGTATGTTCTGTCAGATTCCTTTTTTAGAAGTCAAAAAATCATTTAGAAATCCTTCCTTTTTTAAGGCGCTCCTATTCGGTAATTTTGTGCTGATTCCGCTGCTAGTATGGATACTCATCCAAGTATTCGCATTAAGTACACTGACCACTATAGGTGTATTACTGGTTCTATTGACACCCTGTATAGATTATGTTATCGTATTTACACATCTAGGAAAAGGAGACTCCAACTCGGTACTCGCGGCTACACCTGTACTGTTTATTGTTCAGATGTTGCTCTTACCGCTATTTTTATGGCTTTTTATTGGACGTGAATCTATTGAGGTATTCGAAATCACGCCATTCGTAAAGACATTCTTCTACCTGATAGTAATACCTTTCGCTTCAGCGCTGATCACGCAATGGGCTTCAAAAGCTACGCGTATAGGTGGTAAGATGATGGACCTGTCCAGCTGGCTCCCGGTTCCATTTATGGCGCTGACCTTTTTCGTGGTCATAGCATCACAGATCAGGACACTGAGCACCAATCCACAGCCTATCTATGATGTATTACCTATTTATATCCTATTTGCGATAGTCGCTCCCTTGGCTGGTCTCCTTTCTTCGAAGATATTTAAATTGTCCACCGCTCAAGCCAGAGCCGTGGCCTTTTCTTCGAGCACGAGAAATTCATTGGTGGTCCTTCCATTGGCACTTGCCCTACCTGCACCAGACAATCAATTGGTTGCTGTCGTTATAGTCACACAGACCGTAGTAGAAATCCTCTTCGAATTGCTGTACATAAAAATAATCCCAAAAATGATCCGTGGTAATGATAAATAGAACAATTTTACCCTGTATTCTAACTAGAAAACATAGATTATGGAAATAAGAAAATATCTTTAACAGAATTCTTTATTATGTTTGATGCTTATATGCAAAAAAAAGAAGTAATGAAGTAGGATTTCACTTACTAAAAACCAACTATAACCTCGGGGAATTATGAGTAAAAGCAACCATTCAGAAATAAAAAACTTGCATCCGGAAGATGTTCTGATGAGCAGAATTTATCTTTTCAGAGATCAAAAAGTGATGTTGGATCGGGATTTGGCAGAGCTTTATGGAGTAGAAACTAAAGCATTAAACCAAGCTGTAAAGAGAAACATAGCTAGATTCCCTCCGGACTTTATGTTTGAACTAACACAGGAAGAATATAGTTCTTTAAGGTCACAAACTGTGACCTTAAACAAAAGAGGAGGTCATAGCAAGTACTTAGCCAACGTATTTACTGAACAAGGTGTAGCCATGCTGTCAAGTGTACTAAAAAGTGCACAAGCTATACAAGTTAATATACAGATCATGCGAGTATTCACTAAACTGCGTCAATTCCTTACCGATAACTCAAGGATACAGCATGAACTAACAGAAATGCGACTCGCCATAGAAAAGCTTTCAAAAAAACAAAAAGGCCACGACCAGAATATCGAATTGCTATTTGAATACATCGACCGCCTGCAAGAGAAGGAAGAGAAGACGGTGATGAAGCAGAACCCAAAGGGTGAAATCGGATTTAAGGTCGGTGGAAAATAAAGCACTGAACTACCTACTTATTATAATAACAGATATATGAAAAACCTACTACTACTATTATCCTGTATAATACTCCAGTCATTTACGACTGTAGCAAATGATCCTATTGATAAAATCGGTGTCAAAGGTCCGTTGACATTTGATAAAACTGTCTTCAATCTAGCCTGGTCGAGCAATCCGAATAAAGGATATTACGTTCAAGAATACCTCCCTAAAGGAGAGAAAGTAGAAAATTTCAACCAGATGCTCTCTATACAGCTACTGGAGGCTGATATTTCGATTAACAATGTGGTGAGTCAAAAACTGAGAGAACTAAATGATCGAAAAAAAACAGATCCGATATGCAACTATCAGGTAATAGAGAATCCTGATGCGAATGAGGTCATTGTTGACTTCTTGATTGGGGAGAGCAAGAATGATAAAATGACTGTAGTCGAGTTTAACGTATATCGCTACAAGCAGGTGGAGCTGTCCGACGGGAAGAAGGCAATGCTCCTATATTTTTACTCGAAAAGAAGTTATGGTGAGGGTATCACTTCTTTTTTACAAACGTTGAAAACCGAGCGGACAAAATACATAAACGAGATGATCGGAACGGATATCCCTAAAGTATCAATACAGGATAAATAAAAAGCAACGTGACATTCCCAGCGGACGAAAAATACACATCATGGAAATAAGAAAATATCGATCTAGCGATATTAAAGAAATAGCTGAACTATTTTATGAAACTGTCCACACAATAAATAAGAAGGATTATTCAGAAGAGCAGTTATCTGTATGGGCAACAGGCAACATTGATATGGAGAAATGGGACATTTCATTTCAGTCTAACCAGACATTTGTGGCTTTGGAAAACGATGTTATCGTAGGCTTTGGTGATATAGAAGCAACGGGCTACCTCGATAGATTGTATGTGCATAAAGATTTTCAGGGTAAAGGAATAGCTACTGCGATATGTAACGTTCTTGAAAAAGAAGTAAATATGGATTGTATCCAAGCACATGCTTCCATTACAGCAAAACCATTCTTTATAAAACGAGGGTATAAAGTCATCAAAGAGCAGGAAGTGGAAAGGCAAGGTATACTATTGACGAATTATCTCATGGAGAAGTGTCTACAGCCTATGATCAATCAAAGGCATCATTTAATAACTGTCTTATAGAAACCAAATGTCCGAATAGAACGACAGGAACTATAAAGGTCGGCAACCAACTAAACGGAAAATTCAAAATAGCTATATTAGGCTGTTCAAAGGCTATTTTTTGCACTGGAGATGGAGCGGATAAAAAAGCATGGATTACGATGTTCATCAAAAGACCAAGACAGACAAAATTCCAACCCAAAATAATTTTGCGGTTAACCTTTCCCTTCACCAATCCAAAGTAAGCAACTATTGGTGCAGTTATACCTGCAATAATATCAAAATTTCTTCCTTCAAATGTCATCAATTCGGGAATAGCACCATTTAAAAAAAGCCAAAACAGCACGAGCTCGACTGGGATCCGGACAATGTTCAGATAGGTGATTTTTATAATAGAGAGACCATTCATAAATTTTCGACCATTTTTCGTTAAGAATAAAACGATAATTGTTAGGATCGGTGGTAAAATCCCGAGCACCAATATATTGGGCGGAGATGAATCGGGATGTGAATTATAAACATTGTTAAGTGGCAAAACAGCTTGAATAATTAACCATAATACCAAACCTATAATGGTTATTGTTGATTTGTTTCGTGCAGTGGGAGACTCCGAGGTCATAATAACCCTTGAGAATAAAAAAAGCGTTGCAAGTGTTGTCAGCCCGAACGTTAAGGAAATATATATAGGTAAAGTCTCTAACATCTTTTTCCAATGAAACTGCAAGGTAAAACTATTTGTCTCTTATAATGCTTTCCATAAGACAAGAAAAAAGCCTTTCAACCAATAAAACCCTTGACATGGAATCCCCCCACAAAAAAACAAGTAAAGACCATACTAGCTAAGCTTTGCTGACAGAACGGCTATATTAACTAAATACCTTTAGGATAGTTATTGCGTATTAAATACCTTTATACTACATTTCAATTTTTCATTCTATGTTATATCAGGAGATAGCTAAGCAATTAATTCAATTAGCAGAAAATGATTTAGCCGTAAGAGAACAACTGCTTAGCCAAGGTAAACTCTCTGAAGGATATAATCCAGAAATGGAAGCAGTTCACAAAAGCAATAGTCAAGCATTAAAAACCATTATTAAACATATAGGTTATCCTACAATAAGCAAAGTCGGGCATGAAGCAAGTGAGGCGGCATGGCTTATTATACAACATTCCATTGGAGATCCTGATTTTATGATCCAATGCTATACCGTAATGTTAGAAAATAAGGATGATATTTCTAATGAAAACATTGCTTATCTACATGACCGGATCTTGATGTATCAAAGTAAGCCTCAAAAATACGGAACCCAACTGATCAGTATAGATACACCTTACCCTGTTGAAAATATTGCCAATTTAAATAAGTATCGCATAGAAATGGATTTACCACCACTAAGTGAAGCTCAAATTAAAAATATACCACCTATCCAAAACATTGAAACTATAGATAATGAGAACCCTACTTATAATGAATGGAGAAAAAAAACAGGGTGGATTAAATAACATAATTACACCTCTACAAGTTAGAGCAACAACCTATCAAACAACACTTTAAAACCCATTCCATCCTATTACTTGACAGGCACCATCATCTGATAATCGGGTAGCTTCAGTAGCTCTTCTATCCGAGCCCCTTGCAGATCGATGCCTACCAGAGATTTATAGAAACCCAAAAACACCGCGATGTACCCCATGTGGACGCGAGCGCAATGTCATTAAATTAAGCGTGACTCTTATAGATATCTCAAATCCATTATCTCAGCATATGGCATATTCATAATCTGAAAAATATACATCTTACGAGATTTATCTACCATATGTTTTGTGTTCAGAAATATGTCCCACTCCCCAATCATCCAATTTATGAAAGCAAAATCATCATTTAAATATTCACTATAGCTTACATTCATCGAATCTCCAAAATTCTTGAAAAACACATCAAATTGACTATGACTGAGCTCCAATATTATATATATACAGTATTGACCTTGAATATTTTCATATAGGTATACATCGTCAACTTTAAGACCATACAATCTTATGTCAATATCTTTGTTTTTTAAAGCCCAATTATGATTGAGCATTAACATCGGGTGATCACTTGTAAACTTCTCATCCTTAGTTAAGTTTTCATGAACAAAGTGCTTTTTTTTGAAAACATCCAAACTGGACTTATCAAATAATATAGATTCTAAATTCATTCTTGATTTTGGTAAGTATTGAGCAAAAGCCAAATATAAAGAAAGTAAAATATGTAAACAGTAGTAGTTCATCTAGCAATCGAGGGGATTAGTATAATGACGCGAGATTGTAGCTCGTGTCATTACAGTTCTTATAATTAAGCATCGAGCAGTATATTCACAATAAAACCCCTGACATGAGATACTCTCCAAAAACTAGGAAACATCATACAATATAACCCTTGCTGATGCAACGGCTATATTTAACTAAATACCTTTGGGATAGTTATTGCGTATTAAATACCTTTATACTACATTTCAATTTTTCATTCTATGTTATACCAGGAGATAGCTACGCAGTTAATTCAAGCATTATTAGAGCTTATTTCCAAAGTACAACAGTTATTTGCTCACTAACGAGAAATTCTAGTAATAACTGAAATAAACATTATATAATATATACTATATTAGGAGAAACAAAGCATAACAATGAAAAGTATACTGAGTTTAATTCTTTCACTATTTGTGCTTGGAGCTACTTAAAATACTGGTGAAGTGAAGAAAAGAATACTACATGAAAGAAATTATTGAAACAATAAAGACGAGCAGCTTTGCTTTCAAGCTATTCACGTTTTTGCCGATACTTTTGGTGTGTTATATCGCTGGATCTATTGATATGGGTCCCTTTTGGATTCCGGTACTATTTGGGCTATTTGTGGGATTGATATTTATGGATAGGCTAAGGTTCAAGATTTTATTATTGCTATTACCTATTATATTTTTCATCATCTTCATCACAATAGGTGGTTTAGCATTTTTAGCCCCTTTTATCAGCTTTTCAGACGATGGTTTCAGACAAGATGGCTTGTTAGTAAGATTACTACGTTCAATGTCAGGAATGTGGTGTGCATGGGTGATTTTAGCAACATTAAAGTTGTTTTTTAGGGTTAAACTGAAATTTGAATACTTTATTTTAGCTGCAATTTTTGTGTCTCCACCTTATTTACTGAACCTGTCTCCAGATAGAGAACCTACATCAGGATTATTCTATCTGCTTTGGAATTTTGGGATTTCTTTTGTCATATGCCTACTATTTTCTGAGAACAGAAGTGGTAAAAATACCAGGACTTTTATGAGTTTTTTGAGAGGTCTGGATTAGCCTATTTTGTGAGAAATGCGTTGGTTTGACCGAAATCAATGACATCAATACTCGAAAATACCTACGCGATTAAATATTGAAGCTGTAATCCTGTAAAATAATACCGAAATTTAAAAAAATGGATAAACCCGTTGGTGCGAGCGTCTTCGCTCATATCTACATTAGCGTTTCGAATCTTTAGCCTCCCATACGATGGATATACGCTCCGTACTCATCTCGCTAAAAATCAACAGAAAACAGCAGATACAAAAAAAGCCGCTCCAATCCGGAACGGCTATGTATCTTTATAAAATTAAAGCTTTTTGTCTTATGCTCCTTTAAAATATTCTACTTAACAGGCAGCACCGTCTGATAATCCGGTAGCTTCAATAGCTCTTCTATCCGAGACTGTGGCAGATCGATTCCCACCAGTAGATCCATAGACACCTGAAAGTATCGCGATATACGCTGCAGTAGCTCTATCGGTGGCAATCGGGATCGTGGCGTAGTGGCTTCCTGCTCGTAAGAGGTCCGCAAATACGGCGTACACTCGGCGATGCCGATGAAGCTGGCACTGCGAATGTGCCCCATGTGAACACAACTATAAGAAGCAATCAGTCTATACCTGCGGCAAATGAACCACCAAGCTATAGTACCCCTAAAATCATCCCTCCCGGCCTTTAAACATCGTTTGAGTATTTTTGAGTATATAAAGAACGGTAGTTAATTAAACAGCCTTCGTTATCTTAGCTCATAAACAATTAGCTCCATACGAACAACCATAGTATAGAATCACCTGGAGTTGAAAGTATAAAAAAATAAAACTTTCTTCAAAAGCAGCAAGGTACCTTAAAAAGCACTTTGAACTGCACATATATAATATGCACTTCACTCGATAAAACCTATTCTAATGGATCTAGCTCCTTATTAGAATAAAGATATCAACTCTTAGCCGCGAAAAACATGAATAAAAAAAAGAAACACTACATCCCGCCACAAATTACCACTGTAACAATTGAATTAGAACAAAGTATTGCTGCCTCATCGGTAACAATCAGTCCAGGTGGCGGTGGGACAAACAATCAACCCTGGATAACAGAGGAAGAGGTCGAAACCATAGAAAAAGATTGGTTTTTTTAATGAGAAATAATATGACAAAAACACAATTAGATATCAGGAGAACGGTATCTAGGATATCCTGTTCTTTAACTTTAATTACTTTGGTCGTTCTAACATTCTCGTCTTGTTCAAAAGAGGTGGACACAAAGGTACTGCCAGATGGTTCGACCAAACTAAGCATCACTGTAGGAAGTGTCACAGGCGAAGACCTTATTCCTGGTACAAAAGGCAGAGCTTCGTCGAGCACTGTCAGACTATCCAGCGGAGAAACCATTTTCAAAAAGGAAACCATCAAATTGGATGATATAGAAATGGATATCACGGCTGCAGTAGGAGACGATCTTTCTTTTGGAAAAACCAACTTCCAAAAAACCTTTGATAGGGTCAAACAACAGCCATCACCTAGCAAACAGATGGCAGTTGCAGGAATCAATCCTCTAGCAGTAGATATTCCTATGGAAGTAGGGGTAAAATACTGGTTTGTACTTTTCAATACAGCAACTCAAAAGATTGATCATTCGGTACAAGCCGTATCGGGTACTAAGCTCGAACTGGATGTCGTAAAGAACCAATCGTATGAATGGTACGCCTATTCTTACGACAGCCAAGAAAACATCTCCCCTTTAAACTCGAACAATCCAGAAGTACAGACGAGAGCAGACAGGCCTTTTCTATATGCACGAGGAACGATAACTGCTACCGCTACGGGTAATACCCCTGTAGCAATCGTGTTTAAGCACCAATTGCAACAGGTAAAAGTGCGATTGGATACCCGTGGGCTATTCGGCAACATATCTACCCTATTGGCTAAATTTGCACAGAATACGAGTATCAAGACTGGGCCTTTCAACATAAAAAACGGTACTATGGGGGCTGCGCTTTCTACAGTACCGCTTAATAATCTGACATTTACTGTGGTAGAAAATGATTCGCAGCGTCAGGTAGAAGCTCGGTATTACACAGCAGAGCTCACAGCGCGTAGTTATACGCTTGATATAGACCAACTCTCCGTCATACTACCCAACGGGATCACAGAAAACCTACCCGTCCAAAACTTAAGTGTCCAAAACCGGACCTTCGCATTCAGCACAGGAGGAAAAGGAAAGGTACACTATGCCAAAATCGATATCTACAAAGTGATACCTAGAAAGACTATTCTGCATATCGAAGGTAATTCGGTATACAGCTATGCCGCATCCAACCCCGACAAAGCATCAGGAGCATTCTTACGGGATGTAAGAAACTTCAGCTCTGTCAGTGAATACTTACGGGTGGAAGGATTTACTCATGATGTACAGACCTCTGGGGCAAATAAGCTACGGGATGCCTTAGCCAATCCGGCAAACTATCCTGACATTATTATAGCCGGCATGTTTTCGGGATTCACGGTGGCTGATTATGATGCTTTGGAAAAATACATCCGACGAGGAGGAGTTGTATTCTTAATGATAGAAAATGCAAATTCTGGGCGACCGGAAGCTTTCTTCCAACGGATCTTCAACTCTTCCGCGGTAACCATGAAATTATATGATATAAGTGGATCTATTTACAAATTAAATAATGTAGACTCCGATGTATTAGGTTGGCCATTTGGTGACACCCGCGGAAAATACTGGGGGCAGGATGGTTCATCGACTTTCTATATAGAAAACATACCAGCGAGTGAAAAGCAGAAAATATTTGTTTATACGGAATCAGCGGTGAATAGAAACAATCAACAGCCAGGTAGTGTATCTATGTTCCGTCATAAGACATTTAATTTATTCTATGTAGGTGATACCGGATTTCTATCCAACGAAAAGCAATGGGGCCAATACAGCAGTACCACCATTGAGCCCTATGCAACCAACCAGCAGAACTTCCCCGTCGCGCATACTGCATATGGAAGAGCGGCACAGTCGAGTTCGCCGGAAGCGGGTACTTCTGCAGGAGGATGGCATGTACATAACTCAATCATATTCGGAAATGTTTTTGCTTATCTCGTAGCCCAGGCACACTATATGGAATTGGATAGATCACCCTAATATAGTACTAGTTTCATCAATTGGAAAGAGCATATCCATCTCATGTTCTTTATACAGACTCATGCTTGGACTGGAACTATACAATGAGTAAAACATGTATTTGATAACAAAATAATGAATGTAAAATTAAATCAGCTTCCGAAGAAGCCTTATGTAAAACCCTCTATAAGTATCACTTTTATCGAACTTGAAGAAAGTATTGCCGTATCATCAGTCCAACCCAACAATAACCATACTGCAGTTAAAGAAGAATGGAATGAGCTTGGAGATGTATATCAGGATGTAGAATGGTAAAGTATCTCAAACCAAAAGAATAATCATGACACGACTAAACTATCTACTGCTCGCAGTAATTACAACTATTGTATTATCCTGTTCAAAAAAAGGAGATAATCCCGGAGATGGAATAGCTACAATCAATATGAAATTTGGCGGTACTGAGATCATAGACGTAAACAACAGGATGGAAAAACAATCCAATATCTCTTCTGGAAGTATTGGACACTTATCGTCACAACCTATCCAGCATATAGAGATACCTCTAAACGCGAACTACAAAATCGTAGCTACTTTAACCTCTGACCGTGTGATACACGCTAAAGACAAGAAGCCCCAAACTAAAGGTAGTGTAGAATCAGACCTTCCATTGGGTACCAAGTACAGAATAATAGCATATGATGCCAGTGGAGCGTTCAGGGAATACAAAGATTATACGGTTGGAGCTGCTTTAACCAGCGAGGATTCCTTTCGGGTTCCAGCAGGGCAGAATTATACCTTCGTAGCCTATTCGGTAGGCACTATGGAGATCAGCGATCTCGATGATATTATGCCCTCAGGAAACTTTAATACTGCTCGATTTAACAATGTAGATGGTAATAAACACTTTATGTATTACATCAAACCCGCCAGTAGTTATTCGGAAGGATTAACGACTCTGAATATTGTATTAAAACATGTATTCAGTCAGATCAAAACAGTCATCACACTGGACAATGCAGTACCTGGAAACCTAGAGACGATTGGGGCAATGATCAAACCTCATCTTAACAAGGTGAATATAAACGTAGATGGAGCTATTCCTGACTATACCAACGGTACTGTGTCGGGATCTGGTGCAAATGTTGATTTTATAAATGCCTCGAATAACCGAAGTGCCGAAGCCAATACTATTGTAACGGCAGCTGATCAAACTTCTACGGGTGGGGGGGGCTTGATCATTACCAATATTAGTATCAGTGGAGAGAGTAGCACACAGGTTCCGCCAGTTAATGGTCTTAAAATTATACCTGGTGGTCGCTATACCCTTACACTAAATGTAAAACAATTTACGCCAGATGGTCCTACAGATATTGATTATGGTGATGCCAAATGGGCACTGGCCAACCTTGTCTATAATTCTTCTACCGGACTTTACGGCTTTGCTCCGACGAGTGGTGACTATGGAGACTATTGGTTCCCAGGTTATACTCTCCCTAAGCGATTGGATATTTCAAATCCAAATCCGGATTCGCCAGGAGGTGTGAATGGTGAGAATGGAGATCCTTGTACGCTAGTACTTCCTTTGGGTGCCTGGAGATTACCTACAGAAGCGGAATATAGATCTATTGTACGGGTTAGTGGTCAGCCATTTCCTCCTCTTCGATATATAGGTCCTTATAATGGTTCTGGGACAAATACCGGAATGTTCCTTGATACAAACACGCATCCCGGAACGGAATATGAAAAGTATCTTTTCTTTGTATATGGAGGTTCATACAATGACAATCCTTCAAGTGTTACACAACGAGGTACTACTGGTTACTATCTATGTAGCTCCCCTACCTACCCAGGCGGTTACAAAATGATGCAGTTTGGAAATAACATTAATACTGCGGAAGTCGCTAGTTCTATAAATCCGAAATCTGCCATGCAGATTCGCTGTGTGAGATCAAATTAAACTAAAAAGACAGGGGCAATAGTTTTCCCCTGTCTTATGTACTCAAGAATTCAAGCAGCTCTATTTGTCAGTTCTGTTAGCGAAATTTTGTGCTTAGTCATCTGCACATCTAAATTTACAGTGAGTTTTACTTTAGATAAAGTGAAAGATTTACTGTCTTTATCTTTACGCAACAAAATCCCAATACTTGGATTTTCGTTCGCTTTTTTTAAATTTCGATCCAAGGCTTATAACTAGAAGTTTTATTGCCCTAAGTGTTCGATTAAGCAATCCAAAGTAAGCAACTATCGGTGCAGAAACTTTCTGAAGGTCACTCCACTCCTCTTATCAGATTAATATATTACGATTCAAATTTAGATTGGAACAGGAACTGGATACGTCCGGTGTATTCTCAGGCAGGTATAACGCTGATCTGACTAGCCTGCAGGAATAAATGGCAATTGATGGCACCAATTTAGATCAGGATTGGCATCGATATTCATACTTAAATTATAACATCAAGTAAGATTTTTTTTTAATAATTATACTATCCCAAGTTTTTTTATCTTTGCCAATACAAAAAGGACATTAACCAATTTATTATGAATCAATTAAAAGCTTTCTTCGAGAAAACATTTTGGGTTTGGATCGTTCTCAAAGTTATACTCGGTATTGCCGTATTTATATTTTTGATCAATCATGCTAAAGGAAGTAGTAAGATGAATATTATTGCTATCATATACAGTTTGCTTCTGTGCTCAGATGTCTTTTTTCTAATTGCCGATACGCATAGTAGAGGAATTAAAAGATTTACAGGGACTTTATCTCTGTTTTTTGCTGTTGTAGTTAGCTTTGTGCTGTTATTTTTTGGAAATGACACCAAAATAGGCTGGGAAATGGGGATTGCGATAGTTGTTTGCCTAGTTTCCGTAGGCTTATTTGATATTCTACAAATTCAAAGAAATTTAGAAGAGTAATAAAAACCAATTATCGATATAAAAATACAACTGATTATTGTGGTTTTAATCACAATCTTTTCATCGATACATGCATAAAGCTTTTTTAACACAAATAACTAAAAACCATATATTTGAAACAAATTATTAACACCAATGAACCATTATTACTTAATTCTCTTTACTTCACTATTTGCCAGTAGCTCTGTTCTTGCACAAATAGCTCCTGAAACACGTGTAGAAAAAAAACAATTTACTTATCACATGCTGGCCGGTATATCTGCCGAAATGGGGGTAGCACGAACAAGCACGATCCGTGTGTCGGGGCCTATTGAACTTGGATTTGTATGGCAAGCGACCTCCTCCAGTTCAGACCTTTATGCCTATCTGCGTCCCTCGGTAAACGGAGAATTTAGATACTATTATAACCTGGATAAAAGGTACACTCAGGGAAAAAGAGTTGACAAAAACTCAGCGAACTTCATTGGTCCTATAATTAGTCTCTATGGACCGGCAATTGTAAAATCGGAAAATATTAGTGTCGTCGACTTTGCGAGTGTATTTGGTGCAGTATGGGGTATCCAGCGTAACTATGGACAGCGGTTTAACTTTCAGCTATCGTTGGGGCCTGGTATAGGCATTACAGAGGAAAAGACTTCATTTACGCCTGTAGGTCAACTTTCATTTGGTTTTCGGATAGGAAAATAATACGCTCGACAACCGAAAATATGGTAAAGGTTTCAAAACCGGGACAATGAGAAAGAAACTTGGAAGAATGTATAAATAGTAAAAGCAGATTATTTTATAAAGAGAAGTGAAAAAACTGAATTTTGAGGAGTTTATGATCCACAATCTAAGAACGATTGCCGAAAATAAATATATTAATATCACTAGAGCTGTTAATACTATGATATTGTTTTGATATTCCTAACACTGACGCTCACTCTCTTGGTCTTGAGGGCCTGTAAAAACTTTTCATAAAGAATTAGAGGATTTGACAAGACAAAAAATTATTACCACACTAGGAAATAACTTATCTTCACTTAACGATCGAATACGAACTAGAGAAGCGTATGAACTGGGACGTAAGGGTACAAAATGCAATTGATATGAAAAGAGTTACTTTGCTAATTTTACTAACCACGCTAAGCCTAACCGGCTATAGTCAATCTGGGGACAATGAGGACTACCTTTCCTTATTCAAAAGAAGTTTTGCAATTAACTTTAGACTTCCAAAAAGCTTAGAGGATGTAGGAACATCTGTTTTCGCAATCATGAAAATAGGGTTTAATAACAAAGGTGAGGTGGATAAACTAGAGTTTTCAGATAGTGCACCAAAAGAATTTATAGAAGAAATGAATAGAATAAAAGACAAAGTAAACTTTCACGCTATCTATAAAGACCTTCGCATTTCAGATCCCGATATACAGGTATTAGTCCCGATACAACTGGATGCATACAAGCCATCTCTAGGTCCTTTAAGTGTCCAGAAAGATGTCTTAGACAAGTTGTATCTGTTCAAGGGAAAGACCATTACAGGATCGTATTTGTTTTATGAAAGGATCTCTCAACAATACTTTTATTAAATCTAGGTATGAAAATATTAAAATTATACTTCACCATTATAATGCTTTGCATGGGTAAAGTTGTATTTCCTCAAGTAACACCTACTTTTAAAGGACATGAACAGTTTCAACTTTCATTCAACAAAGCTATCCAATACCCATCCCAACTTATTCATCGCGTCATTCCGACAATCACGATGATGAAAGTTAAATTTGACGAGACCGGAACGGTTGATTCCATCTTATTTTCGGATAGTGCCTTCCCACAGTTTGTTGAGGAAGTCAATAAAAAGAAAAATGAGATAGAGTTCCATTATCTCTTGGAGGATATTCCAGAAGCTAGCCAACAAGATATGTGGATTCTAATCCCTATTCGTTTTGATTCTTTTATTGGCTCAAAGAAATCGGAAGTTCTAACATTTGACATGGATAATCTTTATCTATTTTCAGGTAAACATTTAAAAGGAAAGTTTTTCTTATACCCAATGATATATTCTGTAAGGGGACAAGGTTTTCCAACTCCAATAATACGTTCAACAACTGAAAATACGTTAAAGGTTTCAAAACCGGGACAATGAGAAAGAAACTTGGAAAAATGTATAAATAGAAAAAGCAGATTATTAAAACATGAGAAAACTAGCTCTTGTATTGTGCTCCATATCTTTTCTTACATTAATCAGTTGTAAAAAGGATAATTCAAGTGTTATGGAAGAACCTGAATATTCGATAATGATTAGTTCATTAAAGAAAAGCAAGCTGACTTATACCGTCTCTGTCCAGAAATTAGTGCATTAACTACAAGAAGCTCATTCCTCCCACACGGTAACGAAATCCCATTTCGTGGGTATTGGTAGATATTTTTTGATTGAGCGTATGTCCACTGACGCTAAACTGATAGCTGTAGCCCACACCAAAGTTGCCAAAGTTGAGCTGTAGCAGTCCTGATAAATCGCCCTGATTTTGCACGCCCATACCTAAGCCGATCTTAGGTCCCATAAAAGCTAGTACACTTACATCGTAGCGTGGCGTCATCTCCTGCATGTGGCTCACTAGGAATGACGGACGCAGTCTGAAGGTGTCATCCAGACGGATCAGCATCCCTCCGGTCACATAGATTACATCGCGAAACTCATATTCCCGTTCAATATTTCTTTTCAGTGAAAATCTTGGCATCGCGACACCGACATAAAATTTATCTTTTTGGTAATACGAAGTACTCACGCTCAGCACCCCTGCCGTACCACGTACATCCTCCCAAAAAGCGGGGTCCTGATCGTCCAGTTGGCGGTAGTTGCCCTCATAGAACAATAGTCCTCCTCCCATCGAGAGGCTCAGGTATTCATCCTCCCCTAGCCGTACTGCCTTAGCGACATAGGCTGTAATCTCATTTTCGCGAACTACACCCAAGGAAGCGTGCTTGAAGTCCCCCCCTATAGCGAGTCCCAGGTTCTTGACCATACCATGACCTGTAACCCATACCGATCTGGGCGCTCCGTCAACTCCTGTCCACTGGCTACGACCCAATGCAGCAAAACTGCCGCGCTCGTCCATGGTACTCAGCGAGGAGTTGAAACTGTTACGCAATTGACCAAATTGATTATAACTCATCCCATGCTGTGCCCGGCTGCACAAAGGCAGCAAGGACAACAGGCTCATAATTATGTTTAATGTTTTCATGTTATCTCGTTAACCTGTTATCAAGTTATGTTGTTATCTTGTTATCGAGCTATTCTGAACTCTAGTTAACCTGTTCACTGGATAACTCGATAACTTCATCATCTCCTAATCACAAAAAATCCTCTTTCACGTTTCCAGGTATTTCCATCTTTTAAATCGATGTAATAGTAATAGGTGCCATCACGATGACCTCTTCCAAAGAATAGGCGATCTCTATTGTCATATCCCTGTATTTCAGCTAATACAACTCCATTTTTATCAAAGATGGTGACCTTATTTTCAGGATAGTTGCCGATTCCCTCGATCATTAGAAACTCATTGATACCGTCGCCATTTGGTGACACCGCCTGATGTACGATAATAGGCAGTGTCGCCCCCGCATCGATACGTATAGACATCGTGACAGCTGTAGCAGCTTCGTAGTTCTCATTGCCCGCCTGTATAGCGGTAACTTTGACCGTGCCGAGATGCAAGACACGTAGGTTGGTACCCGATATGGTGGCTATAGATGCATCGTCTACGCTTACGCTCACTGGTAATCCCGAGCTTGACGTAATATCCAACGCCACCGTACCTGCATCTCTATTTAGTACACCTGGATCATTGAAGCTTATTGTTTGTGTCGCTTTTGTGATCATCAACTTAGCCATCTTCGAACCGTTCTCATAGTTATTACCGCCGTCTATGGTCGCCGTTACAGTGTACACACCTGCTTCGGTCTGCCCATTATTGGTATAGCTGCTTACTGTAGCGCCGGCAGGTAGATCGGTAGCTGACAATGATTTTGCCGTACCATCGTAGGTATAGTTCGCATCTGCAAAGGTGAAGTTGGGCAGTGTCGCTTTAGTGATCGTCAACTTGGCCGTCTTCGAACCACTCGCATAGTTGTTACCGCCATCTATCGTCGCCGTGACGCTGTATACTCCTCCTTCGGTCTGATTATTATTAGTATAGTCGCTCACTGTAGCGCCGGCAGGCAGATCGGTAGCCTGCAGAGACTTCGCCGTACCGTCATAGGTATAGCTCGCGTCTGCAAAGGTGAAGTCGGGCAGTGCCGCTTTAGTGATCGTCAACTTGGCCCTCTTCGAGCCACTGACATAATTGTTACCGCCGTCTATCGTCGCTGTGACGCTATACACTCCTACTTCGGTCTGTCCATTATTGGTATAGCTGCTTACTGTAGCGCCGGATGGTAGATCGGTAGCTGACAATGATTTTGTGGTACCATCGTAGGTATAGTTAGCATCTGCAAAGGTAAAGTCGGGCAGTATCGCTTTAGTGATCGACAATGTAGCGGTCTTCGAACCGTTCTCATAGTTATTACCGCCATCTATCGTCGCCGTGACGCTGTACACTCCTACTTCGGTCTGTCCATTATTGGTATAGCTGCTTACTGTAGCGCTGGCTGGTAGATTGATAGCTACCAATGATTTTGTAGTACCATCGTAGGTATAGCTCGCGTCTGCAAAGGTGAAGTCGGGCTGTGCCGCTTTACTGATCGTCAGCTTAGCTGTCTTCGAACCGTTCTCATAGTTATTACCGCCGTCTATCGTCGCTTTGACGCTATACACACCTGCTTCGGTCTGATCATTGTTGGTATAGCTGTTTACGGTAGCGCCAGCTGGCAGATTGGTAGCTACCAATGATTTTGTAGTACCATCGTAGGTATAGCCGGCATTTGCAAAGGTGAAGTCGGGAAGTGCCGCTTTAGTGATCGTCAATGTAGCGGTCTTTGAACCATTCTCATAGTTATTACCGCCGTCTATCGTCGCTGTCACACTGTACACTCCTGCTTCGATCTGTCCATTGTTGGTATAGCTGCTTACTGTAGCGCCTGCAGGCAGATCGGTAGCCTGCAAAGACTTCGCCGTACCATCGTAGGTATAGCTCGCATCGGCGAATGTAAAGTCGGGAAGTGCCGCTTTAGCGACTGTAATAGCTACTGCTTTCGTATTGTTTGTCTTATCTGGATCATGTGAGCTAGATTCAACTGTTGCAGCTATAGTTCGAGCACCCACACTTTTTGCTTCCAAAACAATTTCTAATTTTTCAGATCCTCCATTTGCTAACTGTGGAAATGTCCAATTCACCTTCCCTGCTTCATAAACTCCGCCTTTTGTAGCACTTATATACTGAAATCCTGCTGGTATATCAGCTTTTACTCTTACATTCGTTGCCTCATCTGTACCGTTATTGCTTACGGTTATAGTAGCGGTTACCCTGCCGCCATATGTTGTAGGATTTGGTTGCGCAGTCATCGTAATCGATATATCTGCTTGTTCACCTATTACAATAATACCTGTTGTAAGTGGAAAGCTACTCCATGCTAAAGTGGAGTTATGTCCAACTGCATCTACGATCTTATCGTTAGGATTTAATTTTAAACTAGAAATTGCTATTCCATCTAGGTCTAAATCTGTTGCTTGTACGGTATACTTAAAATTTAATTCTTTTGTTCCATTCCCACCACTATATACTGCCTGCACCGTTTTAGTACCTATACTAACCTCGAGATATGGTGTACCTGTTACCTCAACCTCTTCGTCGAATGTTACGGTAAACGCTAAAACATCATTTTTTTTATATGTTCTGTTATCAGATCCAACAACAGAGGCTATCGTTGGACCATTCATATCCAACAAAATACTTTGCTTTAGTATACCGACATTACCAAAACGATCAACAAGACGCACATAAACGATCTTATCTCCATCACCAAGTGGCAAGGTATATCTTTTGCTGGGGTTATAATCTTCTATGGGAGACCACGTATTATTGTCTGCTGAAAATTGCATAGTCACAATCTCATTAGCACTGGCATCGGGAGTAATTAGGATATCTACTTCTTGCGCTGTGGTATAGGCAGCTCGATTATTAATCATCAAACTTCCCGTAGGTATTGTTGTATTCAATGCAAAATTCCAAAAATAGAGTGGCGATATATTACCAGCTGCATCAATCAACTGAACTTTAACAGATTTAGCTCCATTTTCAGATCCTACCCCAATTGAAAAACGTGATTGATAGGCTTGCGTGGTGGATACGGGAGAATCATTAACGGAATATCGCATACTAACGATATCGGTAACGCCTGGATCTGGTGTAATCCTTACATCTACATATTCATGATTGGTGAAGTAGCTTCCATTATTAATGATAACCGTCGCGGTTGGTCGTGTTTTGTCTATGGTGAACTGAATGATTTTTATTTGGTTGCCTGCTGTTACGCTTAACGTATATGTACCCTCGGTGCTAATAATAGTACCGCTATTGAAAGGATGACCATTCAGCGTTGCAGTTCCAACATTAAAATGAGGTGTTACATTTGAGTTGTAAAGACCTCCATCCGTTACGCCTGTAATCTTAATCTCGACGATCTCCGTATAGGTAATAATTAAATAAGGACGCTCAGTACCCCCTATATGTGTTTCAGTGGATTGAATATAATGATCAAAAGACGTTATATTAGCTGCTGTGGCTTGTTCCGCAGTAAATGCTGATAATATAAATGTTGCTCGAGGATCAGACTTGGATATTTCGCCGGAGACGTAGCTTGTAAAATCAAAGGGACCAATAACAGGCTTAGCAGTTGGAGCATTTGTAGCTACCGATCTAGCTATTGTAGATCCTGCAATAGGAGCTGGTAAAGTAGAAGTATTTACAGCATCTTGAACCCAACCGTGATTCAAACTTGGTGCAGCCTTCAATGAAAAGTTGGCCGCGCTTTGGATGGTGCCACCAATTATCGGAAAATAAAGATTGGCAGATTCTACCTTGTACCCTTCTGGAATTGCAGGCAAGTTGTATTTTAATAAGACTTGAGCTTCCATAGGCACGCCAAATGTGCCTTGATAACCTACATCAAGATAGCCGATGTTTCCATCCTCTTCCATAGCCTTCGATCCACCAGTACCCTTATAAATAATTCCGGTGTCTTCTGATGCATAAATATGTGACGGCGCCTGCCCCAATACACTGTTCGATAGGAGGAAGAGCAGGATAAAAAACACGTATTTTTCTTTCATTATTGATCGTTAATAAGTTTTAGTTCAGTAGGGATCGACTCTAACTACCTGAGCATAGTTGGCCAGGTCAGCCATTGAGGCAGATAAAACTTCATAATCATATTTTTTGATATTAGTACGGCAAAGTTAATGAATATAAATGCCTAAAAGGGCATCCAAGGGGGGGACAAATTGGGGACAAATGTCAAAAAAAGCTCGCTAAGGGGCTATGAATGGGGTATAATGAGTAGAGAACAGCATTTTTCTTTTAATCTATACCTAAGTTCGTAATGATAACCGCCACCCCTATCAATCAAGGAATGTATGTATAATGACTTTAATAAATGTGCTGTCTAATTTTGAAATAATGGTATCCTTATTTAGATAATCGATCTTTAACCTTTCGTTATCGAGCTGTAAGTGATCGCTCGATTGTCTGTACCAGAGTTTTTTGTATCGGTCGCGGCTACCACCATAGAAAGCTGTACTGTCTGTAAGATTGCAGACGAAGTATCCATTTAGACTTCCTGTTCATTATTGTTTAGTTTATCCAGATATGTAATTTTAGATGGTAACAGAAAATTATCGTACGTTCTATCTAAGTGTGATATAGGATGATAAGTTCTAGCTAAAATTATCTAAATTCAGCTCGAAATACAAAATAATAATAGTTCAGTCTATCTGCTTTTGTACGTGAAGTCCTTAACGATCTAAGGGCTTATAAATTATATACCGGACCAAGAGGAATCAATGTAAACGAAGGCTGATTGAAGCTAGATACCTCTAACGAGATCACTCCTCGCCAGTATTCAACCAAACTACTTTTTGGATAGATTCATGTTCTCGACCGATAATGTCACGGTAGAGCTCAGGCCTACGGGCACTAATATACCGGTGACCTCCAGCCTCCAACAGCTTCTGAGGGGTAATCGTAGCTGTAACAAAACTATCTTCAAATGTGCGACACTCGGCTAAAATATCACCAAAAGGATCTATTACCATGGAACAACCGTTTTTTAACTGATCATCGTCCATCCCTATAGGATTGGAAAAAACAACATAAACCGCATTATCATAAGCGCGAGCCGGTAGCCATTTCATCAGCCAGCTACGCCCTTTCATGCCGTCAAACTCAAACCGTAAGGACGTAGGGTCGCTCTCCCGATTGTGCCACAGCTGAGGATCAACAAAACCTGCACCAGGTCTGGATGATGGTGTACACATTGTCACGTGTGGCATAAAGATAATATCGGCTCCTAATAGCTTTGTCGCACGTACATTTTCAATGACATTGTTATCATAACAGATTAGAATACCACATTTCCATCCCTTGATTTCAAAAATGGTATAGTCTTGCCCTGCTGTTAAATATGGGTTTATAAAGGGATGTAGCTTACGGTGTTTTGCAATCAAACCATTTTTATCTACACAGATATAAGGCTTGTATAAATTATCATTTTCGTCCTTTTCAAATAAGCCTGCAAGAATG
Source organism: Sphingobacterium tabacisoli (assembly GCF_017908035.1). Lineage (GTDB taxonomy): Bacteria > Bacteroidota > Bacteroidia > Sphingobacteriales > Sphingobacteriaceae > Sphingobacterium > Sphingobacterium tabacisoli. The sequence continues at coordinate 1,535,965 of NZ_JAEQMU010000001.1, forward strand.
ACAATATTATATTTAGCCGCTATCTCCACAAGTCTTTTGGTACTCTCCCCGTCAGGGACATACTCAGCGACATCGAGCATTTGCTGCCTATCTAAATTTCGTGCAAAGGTATAGCCTGTAATCGAGCATTCGTGAAAGGCTATAACGTCTGCTCCCTGAGCAGCAGCTTGCTGAGCAAGAGTTTCGATAACGGCTAGATTGTAGACCTTGTCAGCACTTTTGTGCTCAAATTGGGCAGTAGCAATTTTTAATTTATCCATATTCTTGTTATTTATATGGTCAAAACTAATCTCTATCCGCTAAGACAAATTGTACAAACCCGACATTTGATCTAATCCTTACTTTAATTCCATAAAATTTACAGCTATTCTATTGGTGCCATTCAGGTATTCGGTCGGGGTAATACCCGTGTGTTTTTTAAAGATCTTGATAAGATGGGACTGATCAAAATAGCCGCTTTCATAAGCGATACTGGTCAGACTCAAATCGCTGGACCTGCTACGCAACAATTTCAAAAAGGTGTGCAGCTGGACTATGCTAGCAAATTTTTTAGGGCTCACCCCCACCTGTTGGCCAAATATCCGCTCGATATGCCGTTCGGTATAACCGCTGTAGCGAACCAATTGCTCGACTGTGCATAGACCCTTATGTTGAATTACGTACTGCAACAAGACTGGGAGTAAATTCTCAGAAGGAGTATTACGTTGAAACATCAACTCGTAAAAGAAGTTATTGAGTGTGTATACCTTATCCGTCAACAGCTGACAAAGCATCAGCGTCTCCTGCAGCGCTAGGACAGGTCTTCCAAAAGCATCGCTTGTAGGGACAATCTGATCTTTGAGTTCATGGGCTGATAGCCCGAGTAATTTGTAGAGTCCATCGGGTTGGAAGACAACTACGATAAAGGAAGTCTGCTTAATCAGACAAACGTCCTGAAAATGACTGATCTGCCCATACAAAAATGACGTAGGTAAGTAATGATTTTGATTAGTCGATAGATGGCCTTGATTATGCAAAAACACCATACCGGTGTTACCGTCGGAGAATAAACGTAGTTTTTGATACTGACAACTATTACTTTCTAAAAAAAGATAATGTTTGATATAGGGCGATAATTCCTTCGGTGGTAATATCTGCATAATCACTAATATAATAAAAATATGTAGGCAAGTCACACCTATTATGAATCTGTCCGATTAGATTACCGCAATTACATCATTACCAACTATAGCATACAACTGATTCTGCATTTCATTTTTTATTATATGTAAACCTGTCCACCGACCAAAAGCAGGGAGTGTGAATACATTGTGCTGCAGATAGAAACAGGGGAACCGAAATAGCTGTCGCCCCCGACCTCGGATCTGCACACCGGGATGAAGATGCCCGACAATATTCAGGATATGCTTAGGAATGCCAGGAAGGGCCTCATGCGATAGGATGAGATAGTCTCCCAACTGTAGAAAATCTACAACTCGGAGGCTTGTCTTGCCCAATATGGTATCGGAAAGGATATCGTGATTGCCCTTGGTCAGGATAAATTCGATCCCGTTAAACTGCTGTAGATATGAAGCGAATTCCTCCCACTCGCTATTCCAGATCGAATGAAAGAGGTCACCTAAAAATACGACACGCTGCACAGGAAACTGCCGTAGTAGATGTGTCAGGCGTTCCAAATCCTCCTGCATCTGCATTGGTGGGACAAACAGTCCCTCCTGTCTGAAATGGCCCAACTTGCCCAGGTGCCAGTCGGAAAGTATGAGAGTCTGATAAGATGGGATATATAACGCCTTTTGCGCAAGCAAAAGCAGATCTATCCCATTCCATTCTATTTGCTCGGTCATGGTTCTAGCCTTCCTGTCAACTGTAATTTTAAACTATCCAACCGACTTTGCCAGTCTTCATTGCTGTACCGCTCTCGGAAGGATTCGGAAAATATGGGGAATGCGAAAGGGGTCAACTTGTCCGGGAAAGATAAAATAATATTATGCGTGCTGATACGCTCGAAAGCACGTTGCATCCGTCCCTCCTCTAGTTGAAAATCGAATACTTCATCATAGGCTTGGCGCAATAACAAATTGTGCGGATCGTAATCCTCAAATACCGAGAAAAACAATCCTGCATTTGCCTGTAGATGTTTACTTTTCATCTGCTTGCCGGGGTATCCCTGAAAAACCAAACCGGCAATTCCTGCGATATCTCTAAAGCGTCGTCGGGCCATCTCCTGCACATTAATGCCAGAGGTAATATCCTGGTGAAGATCTTTTGGGGACAATAAGCGGGTAATCAATTCCTGATCAATAGAAAAAGGTACCGCTGAGAGTAATTCGAAACCGTACTCATTGCTAGCAATACTAAATGTCGCTGGCTGTACCTTCCCTAAACGATACGCTAGCACTTGAGCAAGCCCTTCGTGCACCAATTTGCCATCAAACGGATATACGAAAAGATGATAACCGTATTTGGTATGAATGTATTCTACTAGCAGTTCTTCTTCTCTAGGTAATCCTGAACGCTGTGCCTGTTCCTTAAATAAGGGTGCCAAAAAATTAATCTCAGGACTCTTTCCCGATTTTTTGTGAATATGGCTAAAGCTATGTCGAATAGCAATACCTAAGTCTGGTGATATTGAAAACCGTCCCCCCATCCACGAAGGCACGATACCTTTCTTGCCGGCACTAGGCTTTACGACAGCTTCTATATGGCGTACATGAATAAGTTCCAGCTGCCGACCCGAAAACCAAAATACATCACCAGGTTTCAGTCTGGAAATAAAGGATTCTTCGATAGTTCCCAAATACTTGCCCGACATAAACTTGACGCGTAACATCAGGTCGGAGACAATAGCTCCAACACTCAATCGATGCCGCATCGCCAGTTTACGACTTTCTACCCTATACAACCCATTGTCCAACACCAATCGGTGAAAATCCGGATAAGCAGATAGGGACTTTCCGCCATGAATGAGCATCGCCATGCACTGTCTAAACTCTTCCATAGTGATACTTTCAAAGCAATGTGTCTGTTTCAGCTCTTTGAAAATGACGTCCGCATCAAGACCATCGCCTACCGCCAATGTGGTCAGGTATTGCAGCAACACATCAAAACTGCGCACATATGGAATGCGCTGCTCGACGATATGGTTGGATATCGCATATTTCAAGGAATCTCCTTCAATAATCTCTAAGGAATTGGTAGGTACATAGTAAATATGTGAAGTCTCAAAAAGACGATGCCCCGATCGGCCTGCACGTTGTAAAAAGCGTGCCACCCCTTTGGGGGATCCAATCTGTATGACGCAGTCTACTGGGCGAAAATCAACCCCCAAATCCAAGCTACTGGTACAAACCACCGCCTTCAACCGTCCTTCATGCAGTGCTTCTTCGACCCATTGCCTTATCTCGTCACTCAGTGAGCCATGGTGAATGGCCAATATGCCCGCAAACTGTGGATAATGTGTGATGAGATGTTGATACCAGATCTCTGATTGGGAACGGGTATTGGTAAATATTAAGGTCGTCTGATACCGGTTGACAATATCGACTACTTTGTCCAAAAGTCTGATGCCTAGGTGTCCGGCCCAGGGAAATTTTTCTAAACTATCGGGCAAGACTGTTTCTACGGCGATATCTTTTTGTATCGCGGCACGTACCAACACTCCTTTATGTTGTTTTCCCAGAAGGATTTCCTGAGCTTCCTCGAGGTTTCCGATGGTAGCAGATACGCCCCAGATCTTGAGCCGGGGATTAATTGCTTTAAGACGGCTCAGGGCTAGCTCTACGAGTACCCCACGCTTGCTGCCTAACAGTTCGTGCCATTCGTCCACAATGATAAATTCGAGGTGTTTGAAATAATCAGTTGCTCCTTTTGATGACAAAATAAGATGCACACTTTCAGGCGTGGTGATTAATGCCTGTGGTGGAGATCTGCGCTGCTTTTGCCGTTCGGAAGTAGAGGTATCGCCTGTACGCAGTTCTACTGTATAGTCCAGCTCAAGGTCGGCACTTACTGCTGATGTTGCCTTGTAAATCTCTTTTGATAGTGCCCGTAAGGGGGTAATCCAAAGGGTATGCAATTTATCAGTTTTAAATTTCGCCTTTTTCTTGAGAAACCGGTCATCTCCATAATAATGCTGTAATATACCAAACCATAAAGCAAAGGTTTTGCCAAACCCAGTTGGCGCATTCAGTAGTCCGGACTTGCCGCGAGCAACAGCGGCCCAGGTCTTTTCTTGAAAACCATGGGGCTTCCAGCCCTGATTAAAAAACCATACATCAGCTATTGGGTTCATGTAAAGACTGTATCAATGTTAATAGATCCTGTTTGGTATTCGCTTCTTGTGCTGTCTTATCCTGCCTCCATCTGAAAATGCGGGGAAAGCGAAGCGCGATACCGGACTTGTGCCGAGGGCTCAGATTTATTCCCTCAAACGCTAATTCGAATACCAACTCGGGTTTGACACTCCTCACTGGGCCGAATTTTTCGATTGTATTTCGCTTTATCCAATGGTCAATCTGTAGCAGTTCTTTATCTGTCAATCCCGAATATGCTTTTGCAAAAGGCACTAATATACCCTCATCCCAAACAGCAAATGTATAGTCGGTATATAGGTTGGCTCTCCGTCCATGTCCCGACTGCGCATAGATCAATACACCATCTACGGTCATGGGGTCTGTTTTCCATTTCCACCAATTGCCCCGTTTTCGGCCTACCTCATACTTACTACTTTTGTGCTTGAGCATTAATCCTTCTGCATGATAGCGCCGTGCAGACACCCTAAAGGAATTCGCTTCAGTCCATGTTGCAAATTCCTTGAGCTCTGATAGTCGAAGTACGCCATCTACGGGATGAGTGGAAAGAATTTCCACCAACAAGTTGCGTCTTTCTAAAAGGGGCCTATCGCGCAGATCCACTCCTTGCCATTCTAGGATATCGTAACAGACCATCACTAACGGGACTTCTTCTAGATTACGTTTACTGCTATTTTTACGGCCTATACGGGTTTGCATCAATTGAAAATCCAATGGCCGGCCACCTTTCCAGGGTATGATCTCCCCATCGAATACGGTTCCATTAGGGAGAATAGTGTGAAGCCTCTGAAATTCGACAAATTTGTCTGTCATCAAGTCTTCACCGCGGCTCCAGACAAAAACTTCGTCTTGACGGATAATAATCTGTCCACGGATACCATCCAACTTGGGCTCTAAAATCCAGTCGTTGATATCTGCTTTATCGAAAAATGGAGATTCTACCGGATAGGCCAGGAAAAACGGATAGGGCAAAAAATGCTTATCTTTTAATATTTCCTGATGGAACAACGTGGCAAAACTTTCCTGAAAGGGATCCCATTTTCCGAGCAAGCGGTGCTCTACAACAGGTTCGTCCATATCCAGGTATTTGGAAAGTGCTTTGATTACCAACTTCCGCGATACCCCTACACGGAAATTACCAGTGAGTAGTTTATTAAATAAGAACAGACTGGTACCACTAAAGGTAGTCCAATACCTATCAAGGGTGATACGCTGTAGCTCTGGCGTATCTCGCGACATGGCGATAATATCCTGCAAGATAGGAAGAAGCTTAAAAGGGACGGAAGACCTGTCTTGAGGCAGGACTAACGCCAGTGTTTCTGCAAGATCACCTACTATATAGTAGGACTCTTCCAGTAGCCATAGTGGGATCCCCACCCGCTCGGCGATCCACAATCTCAGATCTGTGGTCTTGACGGGTCGCTTGGGTTTATATCCCATCAGCACCGATACCGCAAGTAGCTTTTCGGTCTCGTCGGCAGTCTTTAGGTATTCATATATAGCCTGTACCTTTTCTGAAGTACGTGTGGTGGCATCAATACGCTCAAACAAGTCTACAAAATTCATTCTTCCCCCTCCATTTCATCATTGTAAAGGGTTTGCAAGACGGAAGATCTTATATTATATCTTTCCGACACCCATCGTGCAAAGTTAGCTTCATAACCATGTGTTAGATAAATATGCGAAGCTCCTGTATTTTGAACCGCTGTATTAAGCTGATTCCAGTCGCAGTGATCGGATAGTGGGAAACCTTTGTCCACAGACCTGCGCCTTCTGGCCCCGCGCAGCTGCATCCAACCGCTGCACATGGCTTCTCGATAAGGCTTCAGCTTTTTCACCCAAGGACTATCATTGGCGGATGGAGGTGCAATAATTAAAGCTCCTTCCATCTTAGGACGATCTATTCCGGACGACATCCGTATCCCTGGGAAATCGTAACCTGCATCCGAAAGTACTTCGTTAACATTAGCTACAGCCCCATGCAGATAGATCTCTCCAATAGATTGATCCACATGTGCGAGTATGTTCTGGGCTTTGCCGAGCGAATAGCCGTACAAAACGGTATTAAATCCCTCTTGAGCATTGGATCTCCACCAAGCATTAATATCGGAATAGACTTTGGCATGGCCGGGAAACTGGTAGATGGGTAATCCAAAAGTGCATTCTGAAATAAAATGATCACATGTCACCAGCTCGAAAGGCTCACTCACACCATCAGATTCAAGTTTGTAATCGCCCGTAAATACCCATACTTCACCATTGTAAGCCAGTCTAATTTGTGCCGAACCTATTATATGTCCCGCAGGATGAAAAGAAATGCACACGCCATTAATATCGAATGATTCGTGATAGTGTACCCCCTGCACCGATTGTTCACCCCCTAGACGTAACTTGAGAATCGGCACTGTATGATGATGACAGATATAATGCTGCATACCCCATCGCATATGATCGCTGTGACCATGCGTAATAAGTGCTATTTTAACTGGTCTCCACGGGTCGATGTAAAAATCTCCCTGTTTGCAATATAAGCCATTTTCATTGACCGTTAGTAAGGACATATTTACGGACGTTTTTCTTCTCTTATCATTTCTAATGCTAACAAGTGATCAGCCTAATTGTTTAATGACAGGATATTTTTGATAAAAATTAAATATGGAACACCCACTATCTATCATCACAGTTTGCTGCTTAAAAAATAGAATAATGGTGTTTAATATGTGAATTGAACGCCAAACAAACTTTGTTTAGAAATAGGTTGTAGAATAATCTGCTTTTTGGGATAGCAGAAGGAGATGTTTATAAATTCAAGTTCTGTTCTTCGACCGAACTCTAGTTCGGTCGAAGAACAGAAGATCTCATAGCGAGCTTTTATTCTATTAGCCGCCTGTAGTAGGGATTTTACTCATATCCATATAGAAGACCTCCCAGGTATGACCATCAAAATCTTCTAATGCACGTTGCTGCATGAAGCCATAATCTCTCATTTCTGTAGGTTCTATCCCACCCGCCTGTAGGCCGTTTGTCATCATGGTATTCACCTCTTCAACAGAGTCCATTGAAAGAGAAAAAAGACCTGCCACAGTGGACTTGGTATCGGCAATAGGTTTATGGATAAAAGTGGAGAATTTTTCATGGGATAAAAGCATGACATAAATGTTTTCGCTCCAAACCATGCATTTGCCGGAATCATCTGAAAACTGGGGATTATTTGTAAAACCGATTGCGCTGTAGAAATCCATCGATCGCTGCACATCCGCTACCGCTAGATTGATAAAAATTTGCTTTGCCATTTTATACGGGTATTAATTTGCTTTTTGGATTATAATTTATTCACAAAGATGAACACTCGGCCCTTCGCGCTTTTACAAAGATGGTTGAATTGCCGCAGCTTTCAATTGCCCTAGGGCAAGAAATGAGATAGAATTAGGAAAGTCCGTTAAAAAAGCTTTTAAGTAGAGCTTATCAGATGTATTGTTCGAGCAATCTGGCTATGTCTTCCTGTTTATTTTTTGTTGCAAAAGTGAGGGCACTATAACCTCCTTTTTCCTCGGATCGAACATCTGCTCCAGCTGAAATCAATAATTTGACGCTTTCAATATCCCCCTTAATGGTTGCTGACATTAAAGGTGTAATTCCTTTTTTGCTTCTGACGTTAACATCCGCTTTGCCTTCGATCAGTGTACGCACGCTTTCTGTTTTTCCGTTTTGTGCGGCCCATGTCAATGCTGTAAAACCACCTTTATCTTTAATATTCGGATCAATGCCCGCCTCTAACAAGGTCCTAATCAAGTCTACTCTCCCATTATAGGAAGGCAAAAACAACGCCGTTTGTTTATCTTTATCCTGTACCTTTAAATCTGCCCCTGCATTGATTACCATTTTTAGAATAGCGGCATTCGGCTGTGTACAAGCGTAGTGTAGAGCTGCCTTTCCGTAAATATCTTTGATATCAGTCCTCGCACCTGCTTTTAACAAACTATCAACGATATCTGAATATCCTCCTCTCAGAGCTCCTTTTAAAGCTGTAAATCCCTGTATGTTGTAAAGATCGATGTCCGCTCCTGACGCGATCAGTAACGACACCAAATCCAAATAACCAAAATTCGACGCAATCATCAATGCAGTTGTTCCCGTATGAAAGGGTTCATAGTTTTTCGCTTCACTCTCCTGCGTGGTGCCATTCAAACCAACTGCTATAAGTTTCTTAATCTCGAGGATTCCTCTTTCGGTATCGGAATATGTATTTAACTGTTTTAACATTGGGCTTTTTTGATTCACTATACTAAAAAATAAGCTTACCAAACTAAGATACACAAAACACTATAAATATATTGATCAGTCATGATATGGTCATCAAGAGCTCTATCGGGTTTTCGTTTATTTCTTATTAAAGACGTACCGATCAAAAACTAAATGAAAAAGATTTATATTTAGAAATATTTAAGTTTTTATGGATAATAAAATGATAGATAAGGTTGCTTTGATTCATATTTCAAATAACAGTGTCCTAAGCACTCTTTCCAAATCAAAAAAGAAGCTCTATTTCCCCGGTGGAAAAAGAGAACAAAATGAATCAGATTTACAGTGCCTTAAAAGAGAGATTTTAGAAGAGCTTAATGTTGATATTTTAGAAAACACTGTAAAATTTTTCGGAAAGTTTGAAGCACAGGCAGATGGTCATGCCTCTGGAATTCGGGTACAAATGCTTTGTTACTTTGCTGACTTCAGTGGCACACTAACAGCGTCTAGTGAAATAGAATCATTTGAGTGGATAAAGTATAAAGATAGAGACAGGACATCGGCTGTGGATATGCTTATACTTGATAAATTGAAAGAAGAAAATTTGATTCAATAATCGTAAGAACATAATTACTACCATGAGCAGATACAAGTCATTGCTTCTTCTTTTATCAATAATAAGTGTTAGCTGTAATCAAAAAGAGAAAAAACAACAGCATGAGACTTATGTCTATAATAATGGAAGAGATACCATTTCTGTGGCTCTATTCCTGACCGACAAAACATTTGAAGGTTCTTACAGAGAAAATGGACCTGGCGGTTTTAAGGTTACGGGAGATATCAGTGGTGAAGTCAAAGGGGATACATTATTAGGGAGCCTCTACTACACTCCCTATAAAGGAAGAGACAAACGACGGAAGGCAATTGCTTTATTAAAGAAAAATAATGATTATATAATTGGAAAGGGAAATAGCTATATCTATATGGGAGTTCCCTACTTTGACGCTGAAACGGTAACATTTAAGGGACAGGTCTTGAAGGCTAGTGAATGAAGTTTAGTTAGTAAGGTTTCTGCAATGCATAAATAATACCATCGCTGGTGCCGAAATATAGCATGTCTTGTTCTATACATACTGTGGAGAATATACTTCCCATCTTGTGATAGGCATCAAATAACTGATGGATATCACCATTGTAATCCGACAAAAGTACATCTTTCTGCGCACCATTTGTATCGAAAAAATCTGACCGGTATTTTTTACTTGATTCGGTCTGAAAAACAGGTTTTACCGTCCCTTCTTCGATAGCAAACCGATACAGCACTCCGTCTATCGCACCAAAGTAAGCAAAATCTTCGCTTATGGAGGGACCAGCAAACACATTCAGGGGTACGGGTGGTTCGGCGAGTACTTTACCATTCGTTTTATCGACCAATAAAGCGGAGAAAGAGTCCGACATCGTCACTACCAATCGGTCTTTATACAAGTTCGGCACACTTATCCAGCTCCCTAGCTGGTGATACACCCAGTGCCCCGTTCCGTCTTTGGTATTCAATGCATACAGATTAAAGTCCCTGGCTCCAAAATACACTCTATTTTCCGATACTATGGCATGGAATTGAATTTCACCCTTGGGAAAGTACGATTCACCTAGGGTATTAAACTTCCAGCGTAACTTTCCATCTGGATCTAAGCAATAAAAAAAACCATCAAAACTACCGATAAAAATAGATCCATCTACCACAGCCGGAGTGGCATGTACAATTCCGTTAGTTTTGTAGCGCCAGTGTAGCGAACCCTCATCCGCATGGAGCGCATATACATGTCGATCGCCTGATCCAAAATAAACAAACCCTCTATCCACCACTGGAGAAGAGAGGTAATAGTCCCAAGAATCGTAAACCTGTTCGCCCTCAGTTTGGTACTTCCAGCGAAGCAGACCTGATTTTGCATTCAGCGCATATAAATGGCCGTCTGTAGCCAATACATAGACTAAACCAGCATCGACCGCTACGGCCGATCTGATCTCGCCCCCTGTTCTGTACTGCCACAGCACATTACCTCGTGCTGTATCTATCGCATAGAGCGAGCTGTCACAAGAGCCCACATACAGAATGCCATCTACCACTATGGGAGTGGAGAACACCTTGCCTTTAGTCTGCACCTTCCATTTAAGTCGTAATTCCTGATCCCCCCTTTTTGGGGATACGGTACAAATCGAATCCAACGATCTTGCAGAAAGAGCCTGAGGCAGGATCGCCAGACATATTGCTGAAATAAACAAACTGAAGGTCATATAATTAAGGCATTGATTAACACAAATATATTGAAATTCCAGTTATCTTGCTAACTCGATAACCCTTGACCTCTCCTCTATCGCATCAACGGCCATAGCATATCACTTTGAGCGCTATAAAGCACTATTTTATGACTATTAATAAAAATGGTTTAAGAAGTAAGTTTTTAAACCTCATCAGAAATAGGTTATCAAAAACTACATAGCCTGCCTTTTTTTGATTACTATTATCAGAGTTGAAAAACTAGTTGTATTTAGAATTATTTTGTTGCGAGCTTTAAGAGTTCGTTTACGGTTTTCCAATTCCGTGTTGTTGCTGGCATTTTTAGTTTCTTTTCTAAAAAATTATTATTGACTTTGGTTTTCCCATATCCATTCGGACAATACAAATAAACTGCATCAGCAGTAAATGCGACTTCTTCATCGGAATGCTTCTTCTCAATGATACTTCCTTCATCAAATTCAGTTAGAACTTCGGTTAAAAAAGTAACGTGTAAAAAGGCTTCGTCTTTATCTGTATCTTTAATGAATGGATTATTCGCTATAATTTTCTCTAATCTATCTAAGTTCATAACAATAACAGGGACATCAAATCCAAATTCAGTTTGAATGTTTGAGGATATTATGCTTGCCAGTTCGCCACTGTCTCTATTTTTTGCTGAAAATAGAACATTACCACTTTGTACATAGGTCTGTACATTTTCAAAGCTCAATTGTTCATACATTTTTTTAAGAGCTTCCATCTTAATCAGTCTTTGTCCACTCACATTTATACCTCTTAGAATAGAAATGTATGTCGTTGTCATGTATATCTTTTTTTAAGTTGTATGCCGTTTCCTTTCGCAACGACTTCATTTGGAACTATTAATTTTGATTACCTAAGGTAATATAAAATCCTTTATTTAACGCTCATCTTTCGTCTGTTTTTTAAAGCTCCGATGCGACTTATCGATTTTGATTTGCAAAGCCCTTCTATTTTTCCAGACCAAGATCATTTAATGGCACCAGCCTTCCTTTCGTCAACATCAGCGGAACTCCCAAAAATTCTCTCTGTTCATCAAAACGGACAGACCTTCCGAGACAGTTTTTTTTAAGACAGATGCCTCTGGAAAAATGAAATCATATTCTCCAAAGCATCCGTAGCATGCATTCTATCCCCATTTTCTAGAGATTCCTGTGCCATTCCTGAAGCTCTTTTCCGCATTTTGATTTCGTAGTGTTCTAAGGCATCTTTAATACTCGAAAAGTCGTTAGAAGTTAAAACTTCGCTCAATTCTAAAGCATCTAGCATTGCCATGTTAACACCTTCGCCTGCAAAAGGTGGCATTACATGGGCAGCATCACCAATCAACGTTAAATTGGATTGAGTTTCCCAGTTTTGATCAAGTGGCATACAATTAATCGGACGTGGGACAAAATATTCGGCACTAGTAAACAATTCATACCAAATCGATGCCCATTCAGGATAAGTCGCTTGGAACCAACTTAGCAATTGTGCATTATCTTTATAGTCTAAATCATTTTCAGAAGACCAATTCTCATCAACTCTAATGCTCGCATAGAACCCGATCTCACCATTCCCTTTTTGCCCCATCAAAATATTCTGGTTATCACCAAAAGCCATGATCTTTCCACCTTTCAAAAGTTTAAAAATATTTGGAGCCTTATTTTTAGCGTCATATATTGTGCCTTCCAACATGGTGATCCCTGAGTAAAAAGCTTTAATATCCGTCAAATATGAACGGATTTTGGAGTGCGCCCCATCGGCTGCAATCACCAAATCGGCATATTCAATTTTCCCGTTTCTAAATTCGACTAGCCAACCCTCACCCTCTCTTTTCATCGAAATAAAATGACTATCCCAAATAACAATACTTTCTGCTAAAGCGTTTAACAAAATTCTCCGAAGAACGCCACGGTCAATCTCTGGCCGAAAATGTTCGGATTCAAAATTCGCTAACGCCTTATGATCATGATCGCTGTAAAAGACCTCTGCTTTCCCGTTCATAATTTGCATCCGGTCAGCACCAGCCATATAGTTATTTTTAAATTCCCCTAACAATCCAGCTTTTTTAATCGCCGCGAGCCCCGATTCATCGTGCAAATCCAAAGGCGCTCCCTGCACTCGTGCATTTTGGTTGACATCTCTCTCGTAAACTCTAACGTCAACGCCTTTCAAAACCAGTAATCTGGCTAAAGTTAATCCTCCTGGGCCACCACCAATGATGGCAACTTTTTTGTTTGCTAATAACATTTGTTTTAATTTTCTACAAAGTTATTTCGCTGAGTATACTAAGAATTGTAAAAAACGGTCATTTTCATTTTTGGAAAGCTCTTTGGGAGATACACCAGATAATTTCTTTATTTCTTTGATGAAATGTGATTGATCGGTAAAATTATCAAACTGAGGTGCCAATTGACCTTTTTGAATATATGACAGAGACGCCTGAAAGCGTAAAATGATACAATACGTCTTTAAGGAAATACCTAAACTTTGGTTGAAATAACGATTGATCTGGCGTTCGCTCCAAGCTATCTTTTCAGAAAGTTCTTTAACATTGATATTACCATCATTTTCGAATATTATCCGGAACAATTGACGCTTACGTTCATCGATCTCCGCAGGAATTAAGGCCTTGACTTTAGCAGATGCTATGGTACAAAAAGTATCAAAATCAACTATTTTATCCATTTCAAAACTCCAAAAATCGGCTGGCATTTTTTTAGCTCCATTCAAGACATCGGCGACGGATTCTTTTAAAATATATTCCAACGCTAAAGGATTGAAACTAATACTAAAAAAATATTGCATGTTACTGTGTCGCATTTTCTTCGCTTGTGTTTCCAATCCCATTAATAAGACTTCCCACGGTTGATCAGGGACTTTACACCAAACCAGATCGATTCTACCATTTGGAATAATAATGCCTTCTTCTATTTCAGAAACATTGCTCAAACACGAAAAAGCGTACACAAAATCCTCCAAATCCGTATTTGGCTTTCTGAACTGATATTGAAGTTGGTGTGACAAAATTTGTTTACAAATTAAAGATAAGATAAATCTGCATTACCTATTTTTTGTTGCAAATGTGTAATTTCTTCTTTGAGCCAGTCATTAAACCAGGTGTCAAATCTATATCGCCTACCTTGATCATCCAATAAAGGGGAAATACCTCCCCAATTATCACGATGGTCTATCCAAATCTCTCCTCTAGATTCCCCTGTAACTACTAAAAAATAGTATTCTCCACAGCCAATTCCTGCTACGGGTAAAATCCCATTCAGATCAAAATTCTCATAATATTCGTTTCTAGGATTTTCGCCATTGAGCTTTATAAACTCCTCAAAGCAAGGTTCCCGTAATTGAAGAAGTTCATTCCTAAATTTCTGCGTATACCGATCAAACCATTCGGTAAATTGGTCAGCAAGTGCTTCCCATTTTTCTAAATTATATTCTCCAGTAAATTCAAATGGCTGTACTAAGTCAATTACGGTATCTTCAAAAATGAAACACTTGTTATCTTCGAACGAAACTTTTAAAATACCTAAACCGGGGCCAATTCCTGCATTTTCCCAGGTATCGCCTGTTCCGTTGCCCACTTCGCTTAGAAACTGCTTATATTCTTTAGGAATCTCAATATTGCTTTCGCTTTCAAAACGGTTTAAGACATTAATATCAATAGTGGCATCTAAAGAACCGAACAATAAACTCTTTTGATCAGATGACAATTGGGTTTTTACTGTAAAATCTTCAATTAACTGGCGATATATATTTAGATTAGACTTTATCTCTTCCATCATATTTTCACGAATTACAAATAGTTGAAAATGTATTTAATTTTCAGCAGTTGGTATATTTTTATTTTAAATTCCTATTTCTTTACCTGCAAATATTCATTCACTTCTGATCTTTTGTATGTATTCCTCTATAAGAAGATGGCTTTACTTACTTCGTATTTAGAATTTTTGCGATTCGCATAACTTCTATCATTGAAAACGATCCTGAAATATCAATTTTACCGCCTGAAATAATCCCTTGTACGACAGGCATGGACATTACCTGACCTCCAATGACAATGGCAATGGGCTTTCCTATATTTTCTTCTGTCGCTTTCTCGAATTTGCTTGCTCCCTCCTTGGTTAACTCAATTCGTACTACAGGATGGCTTTGGTATTTTTCTACATCAGCTTTTGCTTCCTTGATCTCGTGTCTGGCAATCAATGGATAATCTCCCAGCACCACATCTCTAAAAGGATAAGGTCCGGTAAACGAAACAACTGCATAGAAGCCATCTATTCTATCTACAGTAAAAGGTTGAAATTCGGACCAAGTGTTATCTACACTATTCTGATACTCAACATCTGTGGCCTTTGCTACAACATAGTCCTTTTGAGACTGCTGTTTTTTGAAGATACTACAAGATCCCATCAAAAGAAGTATAATGCTACAGATTGCTTTTAGTTCAATGTTCATAGTATTAGCTATTTTTCTAGGCGCTGTGAAAGATTCTATTTACTTGCTTTGAGTTCGCTGTATAATGAATCTAGAAAGTGCTGTTGTTTTATATCATCTTTGAAAAAACGCTGATAGTTTACACTACAACTGCTGATGTCCATTATATTTTGGGGACTAAAAGCCCAGTCGTCTGTATTTTTCACCAGAATTCCCAAATCACTTTGACAGCTTTGCCATAATTCTGAAAACTTCGTTATTTTATCATCACTTAACTGCTCAAAATCGGGATATACAGAGAACCCTAACATTTCGGTATTCGCAAATTTCACAAACATATATACAGGAACACCACCCCAATCTACCGTTTGACCTTCAGGCAATTCTATATACATAATCTCTTTTTCATTCATTAACTTCTCTTGTTGCCCTTCCTTCCAAAAGTGCTCTTCGTAAGTCAGTTTTGTGCCTTTTGGTACAACAATATTTTTAACAGCTGTAGATTCAGTGGTAATAAAATAAGGATAATCAGGACCGCGTCCCCCCGTGGGATTGCCCATACCACTTAATGCACCGAGAAGAATAAAGTATCCAGCTGCCGCTACAATAACAAATAGCGATATTCCTATGATGAGGTAAGTCTTTTTTTTCATTTGCGCGAGGTCTTTTGAATGAGTAGCCCGTTTTTAACCGATTTAAATGTATAATAAAAATTTGATTTTATCTGCTTCTACTTGTTAATCCAATAGGAAACAAATAGGCATTTCTAAGCCAGAATACAATGAGTTCGATCTATTCCTCAACGATTGTACGTTTCTAACCCCAATTTCAGATAATTATTTCAAGTATTTTAAATAATTTAAATCGATCATGCCGGTATAATGAAAGTCATTCGAGCCAATACTGACAGAGTGTATCTTTTTATTTTGACAGAATTGAATGGGAATCCCTATTTGATATTTTTTTAAAGAACGTAATAATGAACCTTATGGATATGCCCTGTCCTTTATCCTATTTATTGCAAGGAGAGAAAATAAATTGCAGGATAGATTTTTTATAAACTCTGTTGTATAAACCTATTTCCCGAATAATAAATTCAGTAATAATTATATTCCTAAGGAGTTTCTACTTCTATTGATAGTATTTCGTCCGTAGCCACAGACTCGCTCTTACTAAGAGAATCAATACAGGCACCTCTATCAACGGACCTATAACACCAACAAACGCCTGCGGAGAATGTATTCCGAAGACCGCTATCGCTACAGCGATAGCTAATTCAAAATTATTGCCTGTGGCAGTAAAAGATATTGCCGCATTCTTCTCGTAATCTACATTCATAGATCTGTTAATGAAAAAACTGACAAAGAACATAAGTACAAAATAAATAACTAGGGGTATGGCGACTTTCATCACCTGCAGAGGAAGCTCCACAATCTGTTCGCCCTTCAAACTAAACATCAGTACAATTGTGAATAACAGAGCATATAAAGTGAACGGAGATATAAATGGAATAAACTTTCGGCTGTACCAATTCTCGCCCTTTACTTTGGATAAGTATTTATAGCTTAAAAATCCTGCAAAGAAAGGAACCCCTAGGTATATCAATACGCTCTTTATGACCTCGTTCATCTCTATAGATACTGCATAGTCAGCCAAACCAAAGTATGCGGGTAATACATTGATAAACAGCCAAACGAATATACTGTAAAATAATACCTGAAAAATGCTGTTTAATGCGATTAGGAGGGCTGCATATTCTCTATTTCCTTTTGCCAGATCATTCCATACGATAACCATCGCTATACAGCGAGCTAAACCAATCAGTATGAGACCGATCATGTAATCAGGTTCGTCTCTTAAAAACAGAAAAGCAAGAATGAACATTAAGATGGGACCTACAATCCAGTTCAGTATAAGCGAGAGACTAAGTACTTTCTTATCCTTAAATGCTAATGGTAGTAAACTGTAATTTACTTTAGCCAATGGGGGATACATCATCACTATCAATCCGATAGCTAAGGGGATATTGGTGGCGCCGACGGACATATCATCCATCACTTCGGAAATACCCGGAAATATATTCCCTATCAATATCCCTATTCCCATAGCTAGAAAGATCCACAAGGTGAGATAACGATCTAGAAATTTCATTTTTACCTGCATAACGTATTGGTTATTTGATTTGTGAAAAGACATAGAACATTTCTGCCGCAATCTCTAAGCTCCTATTTTTATAAACGTCAGTCTGCAGGGCCGTACCGTCAGATATTTTAGGGTCTTCGTAAGTAATAGGTATCCTTTCTTCTGTTCCAGCAATAAATGGGCATCCACCATCGGCCTGTGAACAGGTCATGATGGCTGCAAAGGCAGAAGTAGGATTGAACAGGTCATCGTATTTTTTGGAAAAACCTATTACAGGCAACGCATTGCTGTCATACTTAAGAATATAGACGGGGTTTGGACCTTGAGAAATACGTTTTACTTGGAGCCCTGCATCTTCAAGTGTTTTTGCAATCTGGGGATAGAGTGCCGTCTCCTCTGTACCACCGGAATAACAGTAAACATGGCCGGTCTGATAATAGCCTGCGGCGATCTGGGCCCAAACCTGGCATAGATGGCTACGTCTAGAATTATGTGTACAGATAAAGTTGAGATTGATAGCAGTCCCGGCATTTACTTTCTGTTGTATGTATTCAACCAAGGGACGTAAGATGGCTATACGTCCTTGGTTGATATTCCTTTTCTGAATAAAAGAAATGGTATCGGCTAACTTTGGATACATCGCTATCTTTAATTAACAGCAACCGGAACCTGATGCACAACTACTGGACTGTGAGGCGACAACATTCAACTTGCTAGGGATACCACAGGCGTCTTCAGCTAGACAAGCGGTAGTTTTGTTGGTCAAAATGAATGTTTTTCCATTGAAGTCTAATCCATATTTTCCTATTGTCGTACTTTGATATTCAACCTCTATTTCAAAATCTCCTATATTAAGTTTCTTTTCTGACAACTCGATAATATGCAATAACTTACCTGGCTTTAATCTGTGTTCATAGTCATCGGCATTCCATAGCTGGAAGTTGATCGTATTTTCGGTTCGCGTCACACCTCCACAATCGATGAAGTGTTTATTGACCTGCCCTACTTCGGTAACATGGAAGTGCTCAGGGACAAATGATCCGTCTTCTAATTGGAACTCAACATTGTCTAATGTTGGTAAGATCTGTTTGATTTCTGATAGTTTCATAGTATGTATGTGTATTTAACCAATCGTAATATAACGATGTATTTGTGCGCAAAAATAAGCATCTACTCAATTGGTTTAACAGCACTGGTTGTTGGCTGTTAACACGACATTTGAAAAATAGCTTTTAAGTACTTGGAATGTTTTCTCATCAATACAATAACATATAGATGTTCCTTCTATTTCACCTTTAATAAGCCCTGCATTCTTTAACTCTTTGAGATGTTGCGAGATAGTGGACTGGGCTAAGGGTAATTCGTCTACGATATCACTACATATACAGGTATTGACCTTTAATAGGTACTCTATTATAGCAACACGAGCTGGGTGTCCCAAAGCTTTGGCAATATTAGCAATCCGATTCTGATGCTCGGTGAAATGACTTGTTTTAGTAGTTCCCATTTTAACACGAGTTATTATATCGCAATATTACGATAAACGATTCATAAAAACAAATTTCCCGACTGATTAACGCTCTAAATGATGGAACATTGTCGGGTACTCTTGCTTTTATCACCTTTGGAGCCACTGGCCTGTTCTATAGCGGAAATTACACCATTCTAACCGTAAATTTAAAATATAGCAAGTTTCGGATTGTAGGCTTATCTATGTTTTCTGAAATTTGCATTACGACAAAAAAGATGAATAGTATTATACAGAAAATAGAAGAAATAGACTGGCAGACTGTTACTGAACACATACACGAAAATGGCTATGCTATTATCCCGGATTTAATATCTGACACAGATTGCGAGAAACTGAAGTCAGAATATGACAATCCTCATGCCTATAGAAAAACGGTCATAATGGAACGCCATCGCTTTGGAATGGGGGTGTATAAATATTTTAACTATCCACTTCCTGATCTGATTCATAACCTGAGAACAACGGTGTACGCAAAACTCGCTCCAATTGCCAATACTTGGTTCAGGGTATTGAATATGGAGACCAAATTTCCTCTGGAACATACGAAGTTATTAGAGCAATGCCATCAGAATGGACAACAAAAAGCAACTGTTTTGATCTTGAAGTATGGCAAGGGGGGCTTCAACACATTACATCAAGATCTATATGGGGATGTTTATTTTCCGATCCAGATGGTTTTAATGCTCAACGAACCAGATAAAGACTTTACAGGGGGTGAATTCGTTTTGACGCAACAAGTGCCTAGGGCGCAATCCAAAGCTATCGTCTTGAGACCAAGAAAAGGCGACGCGGTGATCTTTACGACGAACTTTAAGCCGGAAAAAGGTACGAGAGGTTACTATCGCATCAGTATGAAACATGGTGTAAGTGAAATCAAAACAGGTGAACGGTATGCGCTGGGAATTATTTTTCATGATGCAATCAGTTAACAAATGATATGGCATATTGATATCACAGATTGGAAACTGAGAGCAAAAATCCGAAAAGGAAAAATTCGCTGGGCAGGTAACAAGAAACTAAAAATTTACGGTACATTAAATTGTACATCGGGCAAGCGTATGAAACGGGAAAACAGAGTATTCTTTGCATCGGAACGGGAAGCATTAAATACTGATTATCGTCCCTGTGGACACTGTATGCAAGATGGATATAAAAAATGGAAGGACAATAGTTTTTATCCTGATGTCCTTCCATTCGTTCAGTATATCGACAAGAACTAAACTCTCTTGGGTTAAAGCTATATTCGTCGAAATAAATAAACAACAATAATCACACTTATTGCTATTAGAATAAAAGCCAATAAAAATGGGGCTCCAGCAAATATAAAAGGAGCATTATCCTGTGTAAAATAGTAAAAGAGATGAGTCATAATCGGTGGTCCTACAATTGAGGTAGCACTTGCCAAACTTGTTAAAGATCCTTGTAATTCCCCCTGCTCATTAGCAGGAACACTCTTCGTAATGACAGACTGAAGTGCAGGTCCGCATATCCCTCCTAGACTGTACGGAATAAGAAATACAAACATCATCCATCCCTGTCCTGCAAACGCGAACAATAACAAGCCTATGGCGTAAAATAATAATCCATAATAGATGCTTCGCTCTTCGCCCAATCGAGGTGTTGTCCATCGAATCAATATCCCTTGCACTAGGCCCAAACATAGGCCGAGAAGCCCCAGAGATAAGCCTACTGTCCGTTCTGTCCAACCAAACTGGTACATGGTAAAAAAATGCCAATTGCTTTGTACTGCATGTAGTCCAATATGAGTGAGGAATAGTGCTACCACCAACCCCGAGATCTGTGGATGTCTCGCTAAGAACTTAAACGAACCGATAGGATTCGCCCGCTTCCAATCAAATGAACGGCGACGGTCTGAACTCAGGCTTTCGGGCAGAACAAAGTAACCATACAGGAAGTTTAAAAAGCAAAGCACTGCCGCTGTGTAGAAGGGGACTCTTGCACCGTAATGACCAAGTATTCCCCCTATCACCGGTCCTATTACAAAGCCCAGTCCCAAGGCAGCTCCTATCATTCCAAAATTCTTGGTCCTATTTTCATCCGTAGATATATCAGCGATGTATGCACTGGCTGTCGACATACTGGCTCCGGTCACACCTGCAATGACCCGTCCCAAAAATAGCCACCCAATGGAAAGGGCCAGGGCCAAAAAGATATAATCTATTGCAAAACCGAAGAGGGAAATCAGAATAATGGGGCGCCGTCCGTATTGATCACTAAGATTACCAATAATAGGTGAACAGATAAACTGTGTGAATGCATATGCAAACGCTAACCATCCACCATAAGTAGCTGCCTCACTAATGTCAGCATGAATTAATTCTTTAATGAGTTTAGGGACAACAGGAAGTATAATTCCCCATCCTGTAATATCAATTAATAGAGTGATAAATATAAAGCCAATTGTAGCTTTCGTTGATTTTGCTTTCATGCTGTAAAAGTAAACAGCATCTGAAAGCTCTTTCTTTCTATATCTTGGGACTTTCATCCAATTTGTAAGGTTCGCATCGTACACCATGCCGATGCACCGAGTCTCTATCTGCTATATATTATTCCTATAGCTTCTGGGAGACAGGCCGGTTAACCGCTTGAAAAACCTACAGAATAAACTTGTATCACCAAAATTGAGCTCACTGCTTATTTGCTTAATTGATAAATTTGTTGATTTGAGCAACGTTTTAGCATGAAGAACGGTCATTTGATCAACCCACTGAAGGACGGATCGCCCTGTATTTTGTTTTAAAAACGTAGTGAGATACTGCGGGGTAAGACTTAACTTTTCGGCATAGAACGTTACACTCCGCTCCTGATGTGCATATCGTGATATGAGTGAATAAAACTCATCAATCAGTTGGTGTGTACGATTTTTTACTCTGCTGTCTTTATCACTGGAACGGGTATACTTTTCAGAAATCATGCACATAAGAACCGCTACAAGATGCTGTAGCATCGCTGTTTTTTGATGACTCTGCTTTTTATCATAAAAAGCCTGCAACAAGTCTACTAATTCTATCTGTAGCTTAATTTCATCCGAATCAAGTCTGACAACAGGCTGCCATCTCACTTGATCATTCATAACAAAATCACGCAGAACCGGAAAATTAGTTAGGAAATCTAATGAAAGTCCAATTGTTATAATCTCGGCATCATCGCTTAACTCCTCTGTCTCGATCATCAACTGAGGTTGCAACACAGCAATATCGCCTGCATTAATCGTGTATTCCAGAAAATGTATCCGAGCTTTCATCGTACCCTGTACCATAAATGCCAACAATAAGCCATCAAACAAACGACTATGGTTAGTATAGTTTTGGTCAGAATCATTTGACTGCCGCAGGATAACCAACCCCTCCATTTTACTAGATCGGTCAATATCGTAAAGCTTATGAACGTTTTCCAAAGTAATCAATAATGCCATATTCAAATTTCTAAAAAATGCACGTGTATAACAAGAAAATCAGAAATATATGAAGGCATTCATTACAAATTGCACGTAAACAAGTGGAAACATAACATAGGCTACAAAAAAGCCGTTCCAAAGTAAACTTGGAATAGATCAATAAACATGTCACTTTCTATAAACTGTTGTTCCTTCTTTAATAGTTTCCAATACCTGTATAGACCGCAATGCGGAAGGGTCTATCGTCAACGGATTTTGATCTAAGATGACTAAATCAGCCAACTTCCCTTTTTTTAATGAACCTTTACCGTCTTCTTCGTGATATTGATATGCGGCATGTATCGTTATGGCCTTCAAAGCCTCCAACACAACTATACGCTGATCACCCCCTAATAATCTCCCCGTACGTGTAGTTCTATTCACCGCAGCAAATACCCCCGTCATTAAATCCGGTGGAGTGACTGGTGCATCGTGATGGATAGTAAATGGTAAGTCTGCATCCTGAGCAGCACGGGCTGGACTTAGAAACGCTGCACGCTGGGGGCCAAAAACGCTATTATAGTGCCAATCGCCCCAGAGGTACACATGTGATGAGAAATAAGAGGGTATGAGGCCTACTTCTACTATTTTATGGATGTGGTCGGGTCTACTGTTTTGCACGTGTATCAACGTGGCCCTTAGGGTATCATTATATACTCCTTCTTCTTTCAGCTTGCCTATAACACGCAATGCTTGATCTATGGCCGCGTCCCCATTGACATGAAGCTGTGCTGTAATACCTTCTCCAAATATTGTTTTGAGGTCTTCATAGAGCTGCTCATCTGTAAAGATCGGAAAGCCTTTATATGTTTTATCCTCGCCCTCTGGAGGTATCCAGTATGGTATAGTGAGCCAAGCCGTTTTTGCCTGAGGAGAACCATCATTTGAGAATTTAAAACCGCCAAATTTCAGTCTATTTTTATATTTCATATAGTCCGGCACAAAAGTCTGCCACTGCTTTTTGTTAGCTTCAAAATCTGGAAAATAGACAATATCCGCTTTCAAAAGCTTCCTTTCTGCAACTTCCTGTAATAGATCCACCCCCACTCCCATCGTACGTCCATCGCAAATGGTTGTCTGTCCATAGCTCAACCACTCGTCCTGAGCTTTCAAAAAATCGGACAACTCCTGCGAAACTCCTTTTTCATTTTTTGACACAGGCATGAGCTGAGGTAATTTCATCAGAGCTGCAAAACTAGCATTCTCTTCCAATTTGCCATTTAACCGATGGTTGGAGTCTCTACCATAGTGGCCTCCTATAGGATCTTGTATTTCCTCTGAAATATTCAGCAAGCGAAGCATCGCACTATTGGCTACACTGGAATGACCAGAAGCATGAATAATGATTATAGGCCTCGTTGTACTGACTTCATCAAGCTCTTGACGTGTTGGGTGTCGATGCTCAACCATTATTGCGTCATCGTATCCATTCCCCATGATTGGGCTCTCAGTCTTAGAAATATCTGCCATATAGCTTTTTAATGCTTTTTGCAGATCAGGTATGCTATTTACTGTACCGTAAGGTGATGGCGATAGATCTACCGTTTGTATCATTCCAGCACGAGAGGTAATATGTCCATGAGCATCAATAAACCCAGGCATCAGCGTATGTCCTTTAAGATCAAATTTCCGGGTATTTTTCCCTATATAATCCTGCACTCCTTCTTTCGAACCTACAAAAATAATACGTCCGTTCTCAACGGCAAGAGCCTGAGCGGAAGGCAGGCTATCTTCCATCGTCAATATAGTACCGCCGTAATAAATCACATCAGCATGCTGTTTAGCCTGCTTACAGCTTGACATTGCGACAAGGCATGGTAATAAAATAGTAAAGAACTGTTTCATTATTATTTGGTTTTGACTTTATAAAGAACATCTTGCGAAGGGATTTGTTTGACCGCTATGTGAGCTCTGTAAATTAAGCTATTCACTAAACCTGATACGGACAATACACTCCCAGCAATGAGAACTATCGACAATGATCTCTAAATAAGCATGGAATTTTTCACTATTTTTACCATTAAGCTGGTGTAAGGCAATACTGCTATGTTTTAAAATGCATTTTATGATTATGAAGTATATATTAATATCCCTTTTATTGATATTTGGAATCGGTAGTAATCTGGAACATAGTGGATACTGATTATTATAAGCTGGACAACGAAATAATAAAAAAATGAACTAATTAGCTCTTTAGATCCTTCTTTATCACTTTAAAACAACTCTAATGACAGCGGAACTATTCAATTCCTTAGAAATTCTGAAAGAATGGATTATTAAAAATGAAGTATCTCTATCTACTTCTAAATGGGCAAATGGGCTAGAAATCATCGAAACAGAACAATTAAGGTTCAACATCCATCCCCTATCAGAGGAAGAATTAATAGCGATTAAAGTACTGACCAATAATTTGCTACCTCCAGCATATTATCACTTTTTAGCAGAAATAGGAAGTGGCCAATTCTTTATCAATGACTATTTCCCCGGTTTTGAAATATACAACTTAGCTGAGCTTAAAGAATACAATCAACTCATTCAACAAGAAATAAAAGAAGCGGGCGAAACAATAATTGATGATTATCTAATGATTGGAACACATTGTTCTATGGGGGATTGGATGGGATTTTGTACTACTAGAAAAAAGGAGAAAAACTACGACGTTTTTTGTCATGAGTACCCAATTGAAGAATATGCAACGACTTCTGATGAGTTAAAATCCTGGCGCACTTTTGAAGAATGGATTATTAAAGCAATTCAAACAAAGGGAACAGAGACACTATAAACCGACATCCAAACCAACGGTTAATTGAGAAGATATTTTAAGTAGATTTGAACCAAATAGACAAGGACATGATTATTATCGACTCACCTTCTAACGATGCTTATTTCAATATTGCTTTAGAAGAATACTTATTGTATAAATACCCCACGCAGGCTATATTTTTACTCTATATTAACGCTCCTTCGATAATCGTCGGAAAGTTTCAAAACACCTTGGCGGAAGTCAATTTGGATTATCTAAAGGAAAAGAACATTAAGGTGGTACGCCGTATGTCTGGAGGGGGAGCTGTCTATCATGACTTAGGAAATTTAAACTTCTCCTTCCATACCAAATGGAAGGAGAATGAGTTTTTGGATTTTGCAACATTTACACAACCGGTGCTGAATGTTCTACTGCAATTTAATATTCCCGGTCAACTGCAAGGACGCAATGATTTATTGGTAGATGGTAAAAAGTTCAGTGGTAATGCGAAATTAGCAAAGCGTGGAAAAATGATTCAGCATGGTACCATATTATTTGATTCAGATATGAGTGTATTATCGGATGCCTTAAAAATAAATCCTTTAAAATATAAAGATAAGGCTGTAAAATCAAACCGTTCTCGGGTGGTAAACCTTAAAGAATATGTTTCCAGCTCCATTACTATTGAGGATTTGAAGCAAGCCCTCATCAATCAGATGATAGTTGACAATCCCGGAACAACGCTATACGAACTAACAGAAGAAGACGTCAAAGCAGTTGAAATACTGGTCAACGATAAATACAGCACATGGGATTGGAACTTTGGGTTCTCTCCGAAGTATAACTTTAATAATGCGATTAAAATTCCGGCTGGCTACATCGAACTTCACCTGGACGTTTTGCAGGGAGGAACTATTGATGGAGTCAAAATCTTTGGGGACTTCTTTGCTTCGAAACCGATTGAGGATTTAGAAAAAAAGTTGATCGGTATGAACCACAATGAGGACGACATTCGAACTCTTCTAAGTTCATTAGATCTTTCCGCTTATTTTGGCAAGGTAACGGTTGATGAGATTATATCATTGTTCAAATAAAAACAAAGTCACCTGGATAATACCAAGTGACTTTAAAGTATAAGCTATTGTTTTCTGAATCATCTGCATATGCTGACTATACCATCAAAAGGTCTTCAATACAGTCAATCCCATCTTCCTAGACTGATAAACTGGAAGAACCAACAACGAACTATGGTATTCTGATTTGGAGGAGAATAACTTTGATATTGTTGGGAAAAGCCAATAAGCTGCCTCTGTAGATAATATTCCGATACCTGCGCCTGCCACTACATCGCCAACCCAATGCCTATCGTTAAAGACGCGGTACATTCCAGTGGCGGCAGCAATAGGATATCCAGAGATACTTAACCAAAAGTTCTGATCGCGATACTCTCTATAAAGAAACTGTGCGGATGAAAAAGCAGTGGCTGTGTGTCCCGAAGGAAAAGATAATCTGTTGGATCCATCCGGACGCTCTTCACCCACAAAATGCTTGGTCGGAAGCACAAGCGATGCAACTAGAAGCTGAGAAGTCGCATAAATAATAGTCCTATCCTTGAAACCATGCATACCTTTTACCCCGGCTAAATTTAGAGCGTAGACAGCCACTGCCGGTGCGTATTGTGAATAATTATCAATCTTCGCTCCGGGTCTAATATGTTCACTACTCTCGTATCGGGTGGATTGATTAAGCTCCTTTAGCGCGGGGCTAATAAGACTCGCTACCCCATACGACACGAATACTGAGGGAATAATAAGCTTCTTGACCGAAAAATGATAAGCCTTATTGAGGTCAATACCTTTCTGAAGCGAATCAATTACGGTATAAGACTGTGCCTGCAGTAAGATAGTACTGCATAAAGCGATAAAAACAATTCCTATCTTCATATTACTCTTCGCCTTTGTTCTTTAGTGCCATTAGTAAGGTGTATGCTCCCTGCACTGCAATTTTCTTTTTGTCCAACTGCTCGCTGTTAGTAATCGAAATCCAACCATCGCCTTGCTCTCCACATTGTACACTCCTCATTTTGAACTTATTTTTATCTATTATCTCAAAAACATACTTGCCTCCTTCAAAATCAACTACGCTTTCTTCTGGAAGCGCAAAAGCCGTGCTTTCTGGAATTACGACATCAGCATTCATATACATCCCTGGAATAAGGGTTGATCCTCCTCCATTAAGACGGACGCGAACATCGACAGTCCTATCGGTCGATATGTTTTTTCCAATGAGAATAGCCTGTCCCGCATAAGTCCTTCCTGGCTCACTATTGGTATATGCAGTCAACTGTTGACCGACTTTTATCTTGCCCCAGTCTTTTTCAAATACTTTTAGATTGAGATGTAAATCGGAGGGGTTCACTAATTCAAACAGAACCTCTGATGGTGACACGTATTTACCAGTATTGACGAATACTTGCGACACGAATCCATCAAATGGCGCATAGAGCGGTATCGTCTGCTTAATATTATGAACCGTCAACTGATCTGGATTGATATGAATGAGTTTTAGTTTTTGAGCTAATGCCTGTAGGTTGATCAATAGTGTCTGATAGTCGGCTTTAGCCTGTAGATATACTTTATCACTACTAGCCTTACTCTGATTTAAATCACGCTGACGAAGATATTCTGCTTCAGCATTTTCTATTTGATTTTTAGCAACGAGGTAATCCTGCTGAAGCTGGATAAACTGATTGTCCTCTAATTCTGCAATAGCTTCTCCCTTTTTAAAAAACATCCCGGGTAATAACCTGGTCGATTTGACATAGCCACCCAATGCACTGCTCACAGAAACTAAGTTTTGTGGTGGCACCTCTATTTTACCATTTAATCTAAGTGTCTGTGTTATTTTCTTTTCCTGTATCATGGTAGAGGAGAGCGTAAAAGATGCCAATTGAGCGTCCGAAAGCTCAAGGATATTTTCTGCTTCTGAAGCTTCGGGAGATTCATCTGTTACCTGCTTGCCAACGCAACCATAGAATAGTAGGGTTATTAAAATACTTGCTAAATATTTCATCGTTTGTTTATTTTGAAATGATATATTGGATTTGAATCGCAGTCTGATTGAACCGCAGTACAGCATCGTAATAGTCGTTCTGTATCTGAACAGCCTGATTATTGAGCATTACCCATTCTAGATAATTGATCTCCCCGTTTTTAAATTGTTCCTGGGAAAGAGCAGTTATTTGTCTAGCAGTAGGCAATTGAGTATGCTCAAATACAGTCACTACAGCGAGTTGAGTCTTAAATTGTTGCAACAGTCCAGCATATTCACTCTCCAATTGCTTCTTTTTTGTATAAAGCTCGCTTTCGGCATATCTTACTTTTTGCTCCTCGGCTCTAATCTGCGCTTTTTGTCCCCCGTAAAATAGAGGAATACCGATCCCTACCTCTACTGAACTAAATCGACCACGATTTAGTTCCTTAAAGCTTTGGTTAAAATACCCCACAGACAACTCCGGCAAAAGCCTTGATTTCTCTAATCTTACATTTGCTTTTGATTTTTCGATCTCTTGGACTTGCAATAACAACTGAGGATGCCCGGCCAAGACTAGATCAGAGCCACCTATCGCTACCTTATAGGTTATATCAGACGCTGAAGGTTCATAACAGGTATCACTATTCAATAATAACTGTAACTGAATCTTGGCTGTTTCAATTGTCGCGGATAACATTTTGCACTGGACGAGAATATTCTCGCGTTGTACCACAGCTGTGTTTCGCTCCAACTGATTGCTCACTCCTTTTTCCAACTGTAAATCAGCGTTTTTCAAAAAGTAGGCATATACATGATCCAGCTGTTTTAACATGTTCTCTTTTTCGCGTAACACGAGGATGTAATAAAATAGCTCCGTTACATTTCTTTTGACCTCAAGGATACTAAGGTCTACACCGATAACAGCCGAATCCCACTCTGCACGTAATACCCTTCTTTGATGCGTATATACGGTCGGAAAGCTGATAGATTGTGATAGACCGATATTGTTATCGAAAGCCGTCCCGTTGATTTTTCCAAATGTCGTACGCAGAGCCGCCTGTGGAAGGCTATTCGCTGTAGCGATTCGCTTTGCATGATATTCGGCCAGTAAGGATTGGCTTTTGGTAGACAGGTTATTGCCCGCGGTCATTTCTAATGCTTTATCCAATGAGATACTCTGGGCATAGAGACTTAGGCTGATCCCTGCAAGAAAGAAAACAGCCAATGTCCGCTTACCAAAACGTGATTTTATTTTGGAAAAGTCGAACCGCTCGAACAAAATGTATAGAACAGGAAGGACATATAAGGTTAAAAATGTAGCCACCATTAACCCTCCAATAACTACTGTCGCTAATGGGCGCTGTACCTCAGCCCCTGCTCCATTACTGATAGCCATGGGTAGAAAACCAAACGATGCTACAAATGCAGTCATCAATACAGGACGCAAGCGGATGCAAGTACCTCGAATAACGATACGGCTCAAATCAGTTTCGCCATTTTCCTTGAGACGGTTGAACTCGGTCACTAGCACAATTCCGTTGAGTACGGCTACACCAAATAGGGCGATGAAACCAACACCTGCACTAATACTAAAAGGCATGCCACGCAATGCTAAAAAATAAATACCTCCAATAGCTGACAAAGGAATGGCGCTATAGATCAGAAGGCTGTATTTGACGGAATGAAAGGCGAAATACAAAAGGATAAAAATCAAAATCAGCGATATCGGAACGGCAATCATCAATCGGTCCTTTGCTTTATTCAGGTTCTCGAACGCTCCGCCATAGGTGACATAGTATCCTGGAGAGAACTTCATTCGTTTATCTACTTTAGCCTGAAGCTCCTGAACAATTCCTTGTACATCCCGACCACGAACATTAAATCCGACAACGATCCTTCGTTTTGCATCTTCACGCTGAATCTGGGCCGGTCCATTTTCTATAGTGACATCGGCCAACTGGTACAATGGAATCTGCCCGCCACTAGACAGAGGAACCAGTAGATTGCGGATGTCTTCCAGATTTTCGCGTTGACTTTTCCCTAGACGGACGGTGAGATCAAATCTCTTCTCGCCTTCATAAATCATTCCGGCACGCTGTCCAGCAAATGCCGTGTTTACAATCTTATTAACCGTAGCTATGTTTAGGTTATATTGGGCTATACGCCCACGGTCATACCTAATAATAACTTGTGGCATCCCCGTTATGGGTTCGATATATAGGTCCTGCGCTCCTTCTACAGTCTTGATAAGCTCTCCAAAACGGGAAGCATAGTGGCTAAGACTATCTAGATCTTCTCCGAATATTTTGCAGACGACGTCCTGACGCGCGCCTGTCATTAACTCATTAAACCGCATCTGTACCGGATACTGAAAACCGGTACTGATACCAGGGATGACTTCCAGAGATTTGCTCATTTTATCAGCCAATTCTGGAAATGAGCTGGCTGAAGTCCATTCTTTCTTATCCTTTAAAATAACCATCATATCACTTGCCTCCATCGGCATCGGATCTGTAGGTACCTCACCGCTTCCTATTTTCGTAACGACTTTTTCTACTTCTGGGTACTGCTCTTTGAGTAGGTGAGCAGCTTTCTGTGTGTATGCTATCGTAGTCTGAAGGTTGCTTCCTGTCAACACCCGGGTATCTACAGCAAAATCCCCCTCTTCAAGCGCAGGAATGAACTCCCCCCCAAGATTGGATAAGACAATAACTGCTCCTGTAAACAGGAGAAGAACAGCACTGATAATCAACTTAGGGAAGTGTAGCACCTTATCCAGTAAATATTGATGCCCTGCTTCAATACGTCTCATTAACCTATCAGACCAGGTGGGCTCTCCTTTTATTTTTTTGCTTAAAATCAGGGAGGTCATCATAGGTACGTAGGTCAAGGAAAGAATAAAAGCTCCCATCAGCGCAAAGGCTATAGTCTGTGCCATGGGTTTAAACATCTTGCCCTCAATACCATCTAGTGTAAATAGCGGAAGGTATACGATGAGAATAATCACCTGTCCAAACACGGCACTACTGATCATCTTAGTAGCTGAAGTACCTACTTCTTTGTTCATTTCTGATTGCGAAATGGCTCTGATACCGACAAATCTCTTATCATAATGAAGCTGATGTAGAGCCGCTTCTACAATAATGACAGCTCCATCGACTATCAGTCCAAAATCCAAAGCACCTAAGCTCATCAAATTGCCACTGACGCCAAATAGATTCATCATAATGATAGCAAAGAGCATGGATAAAGGAATAACCGAAGCAACCAATAAGCCTGCTCTAAAGTTGCCGAGAAACAGGACCAACACGAAAACGACGATCAAAGCTCCCTCGGCAAGATTTGTCTCTATCGTACCAATTGCATTATTTACCATTTTCGTCCGATCTAAAAATGGTTCCAACACCACACCCTCCGGCAGTGTCTTTTTGATGTTTTCGATGCGTTCTTTTACATCTTTAATGACCTCACTACTATTCGCTCCTTTGAGCATCATAACTACAGCACCGGATACTTCGCCTTTATCATTATAAGTCATTGCTCCATACCGTGTCGCATAGCCTATTTTCACTTCAGCAACGTCTTTCAGCAAAATAGGTGTACCGTCACTTAGAGAGGTTATGGCAATATCAGCCAGGTCTTCTTTATTTCCAATTAGTCCCTCACTACGGATGTATAATACGGTAGGCCCTTTTTCTATATAAGCACCACCAGTATTTTGATTGTTATTTTCTAACGCAGTGAATATATCAGAGATGGTCAGACCATGGGCCTGCAACTGGTTAGAATTAACAGCAACCTCGTATTGCTTAAGCTTGCCCCCAAAACTACTCACCTCCGCAACTCCTTTTACACCAAGGAGCTGACGCCTCACAATCCAATCCTGGATGCTACGTAATTCCGTAACATCGTAACGATCTTCGTACCCTTCTTTGGCGCGTATCACATACTGATATATCTCGCCTAAACCGGTAGATATGGGGCCTAATTCAGGAACTCCGATCTCTTCGGGGATTTCGCTTCGAACAGCTTGCAAACGCTCCGATACCTGTTGCCTAGCCCAATAGACATCGGTATTATCATCGAATACAATAGTGACTAGTGAAAGTCCGAATCGAGAGAAACTCCTGATTTCTTTAATACCGCTGATATTACTATTGGACTGTTCTATAGGAAATGTAACTAAACGTTCAATATCCGTAGCACCCAATGAGGGCGTTACAGTGATGATCTGAACTTGGTTATCCGTAATATCGGGCTGCGCATCAATAGGTAGCTTGGTGGCTTCGTATATGCCTATAGCGACCAAAGCTAGTGTCAACAGCCCGATGATGAGTTTGTTCCGTATGGAAAACTCAATAATCTGATGTAACATATTATCTGTATACTATTAGTAATTAAATGGGATAATGTGATGCTGATATTGTACAGGTATAGCTATAGGTGGGAGCATGTAGTAGATTATTTGTTTAATCAACTATGCGACTACCACCTCCTCTATACAAGATGATATCAACAAATTTGAGTGTAACTCAATCCAATAAAAAACTAAGCGTATTTCGGCGGTTGCCAGATTGCAGACAAGTAGGTGTTACTCTTAAAAAGATCGTTATGAACCTGTCTCTTTAACGTACCAGATTGAGGAATTCTTTTCCTTACCTCAAATAAGAAGCTAGGCACTCCGGTACAACAGACTGTCAGCACATTATTATGTGTGATAAATGGAAGTTTCTTATCTTGATCATAATCGTCATCCTCAGGATGATTATCCAAATGGTCACCTTTATAGTGAAGAGTGATAAACTCTATAAACGTTATGTCAGGACTCTGCGCTTTATGTTCTGCGAAATGCTCTACCAATACAGGCAATTTCAACAACTGGATAAGCTCTGTTGTTGAAAGCATGTAGGTAATTAAAAACAATATAGCAAACATTTTCTTCACGAATACAAAGCTAGTCAAAAATGTAAAGGCTTTTACTTAAACTAGTAATTTGAAATTATTAAAAATTAAATCAATGGATCAAAAAGCCAACTCATGAAAGCAAGGATGAATCTATCGATAATAACCTTAAAACCAATACAATGTAGAGACAAAAGACCGCATAGCTTATATACGTCGTATGTGGGCTCCATGATACTATATAAAAATACTATTCTTATCGGTTAGAATCAGAGGTAAACTGTCCGTTACTAAAATTGTATTTTCATGCTGGGCCATATATC
This sequence comes from Sphingobacterium tabacisoli, assembly GCF_017908035.1. Classification (GTDB taxonomy): domain Bacteria; phylum Bacteroidota; class Bacteroidia; order Sphingobacteriales; family Sphingobacteriaceae; genus Sphingobacterium; species Sphingobacterium tabacisoli. The sequence continues at coordinate 1,569,396 of NZ_JAEQMU010000001.1, forward strand.
CCCCTTTATCACCAACCATAGTCCACAGGTCTGGTTGTTCGATTGCATAGGATGAGGTCGTTGAAATAAATGTTTCAATGGCCACGATTGTATTCTTCTTAAAACGTCGCTGATCGTATCTATTCCTATAATTGAGTAATTCGTCTGGATCTTCATGTAGACTATTTCCAATCCCATGTCCACCGAGATTCTTAATGACTTTAAAGCCTCTTTTACGAGCTTCGATATCCATAATATGTCCAACATCGGAAATTTTCACCCCACCTCTAATATGTTTAATCGCTATTAACAAGATCGCTACAGAGGCATCGACCAGCGGTTGGTGATGGTTAAAATCATTCCCGACAACGAAAGAAGCGCCATTGTCCGCCCAAAATCCATTCAGCTCAGCGGAAACATCAATATTCACTAAATTACCTTCCTCTATGATGCGGAAATCGGAGGGAACACCATGACAAAACTCATTATCTACACTGATACAGGTACAACCAGGAAAACCATAGGTCAGATAGGGAGCGGACCGTGCTCCAAATCCTGCTAGGATTTTTGCACCGAAATCATCGAGCTCTTTGGTTGTCATGCCCGGTTGAACATGTTCCTTCATTGCTTTTAACGTGTAGGCGACCGCGTCACTGACACGTTGCATCCCTATTAAATCTTCTTCTTTCTTAATCAGCATTGACTCTATTTGTTTCTATTAATAATATACCTTACAAAGGTACAGCCAGCTCTAAATCGGAGATAGTAAAAATCGGACATTTAGAAACTTAGGGAATTTTATTTCGTATTTTTGCATCGGATATGCCGATAAATTTTCTACAAAATATCAAATCATTATCGCTACCTGCGACAGCTATGGCGGATATTAGGTCTCTGTCAGACAACAGGATTGAAACTCGTCCTATTTTAGGTATCTACACCTTCTCATGTGTGGATCTAGAGGGAAAGCAACCATTATTTAACGATGGAATACCATCGCTTATTCTGATGCCTAAGAAATCGGATACGGTACTGTTAAAAACGCCTAAAGAGCATACCCTATTAAGTGCGGCCTGGTTGTGCTGCGGTGTTATTAAAAATGTTCATTGGGAGGTACCTCCCCATCTGGAGTACATTTCAGTAATTCGTTTTAATCCTGCCTTTTTTTACAGCTTTTTCGATATAGCACCGACTGTCTTTGCTTCAAAATCTATTTGCGATCTGAAAGATCTTGTAAGTGATAGATGGATGAAAACCTTTGATCGATTTTATGAGAGAAAGACAGTAGAAAGTCGAATTTCTTTCGTTACAGAAGTGTTTTCTCCTTCTCCCAGCAACAACACAAATAGGCACGATTTTCCACAGCTACTAACCACGGCAATCGAACTGATAGATACGAAACAGGGAAATGTGGCGGTAAACAGCCTGCTCCAACAGATAGGTATAGCCAATAATCCAAAGTGGCTTCATCGGAACTTTGTGAAATATCTGGGAATATCTCCTAAAAAGTACATATCCCTACAGCGTTTTATCTATGCCTATGAGCGGTGCAAAAAAAATAATGCAAGAGACTATTTTGATGTAGCGTTGCATTTAGGATATTATGACTACAACCATTTTCTCAAGGATTTCAAAGAGTATATCGGGGCGTCCCCCACTCAATATAAATGGGACTAACAGTGAGTTGGTCAATAGAACACAACATAAATTTTGAAATGATGGAAATTTGGAAAAGCATCTCTTCGCATACCACCGAATACGAAAACCCAATTAGACTATCAAAGGGAGAAATCGTCCAACTGGGTGAGCTAGCGCCTGAAGAGGACTGGAAAGATTGGATCTGGGCCGAAAATGACAATCAACAAGGTGGATGGGTACCTATTCAGCTTATTGAAACATTAGATGACAATAAACGAGGCCTTATTTTAGAGGACTATAGCGCTAAAGAACTGAACATCAGCAAAGATGAACTGTTTGAAAAAATAAGGTCCATGAACGGTTGGTCCTGGGTTAGGAAAATAGACAACAACGATGAAGGTTGGGTCCCAAACGAAACCATCGAAATAAACGCATAGAACATGAAAAATGGCTCCGCTATTGTTGCGAAGCCGTTGATTTTTCACATCGACTAAAGGAAATTATTTACTGACCTATAAATTCCTGTGTGGTAAGATGTTCGCCAAAATGATGTACAATATCATTTAATACATATTCTTGCTGGTAGCGATTAAATGCGGATGTGCCATCGGAAATTAAAAAGGTGTCGTATCCTCTTTCATGGGCATCACGCAATGTACTCTCGACACATACATGTGTAGCATATCCCACTAAATACAGCTTCTCAATCTTATTGTTGCGTAGGTATACATCAAGATTTGACCCTGTAAAGCCACTTGCTCCTACCCGTCCGGTAACGACAAACTCACCGTCTATTGGCTTTACACTTTCATAAAATTGAGCTCCAAATCCATTTATGGGAAACGTCCCTGCATTGGGTATCGCTTTGCGGAGGCCACTTTTTCCATTGGCCAGCTCAGGGTACCCTTTTTCGAAACGCAGTCCAACGTGAATAATTTCCATATCATTTTGGCGGGCATAGTCTAATGCTTTTTCGATATTTGCAATCGAATTGTGCATCATGTCTTTGTCTGTCACCAGCGCCCGATACAGCTTGCCCTCGCTGTGCATCCATTCATTCTGAGTCTCAATAAGTATTAAAGCCGATTTTGCCTTCGTCTGTCCTTGGGTCTGATTCATCGTCAAAAGAGTTAGAATAATTAAAAAAGTTGTTCTCATTATATTTTATTTAAAATCAAGCTGTAAGGGATTTACAATATGTTCGTGCGATACCTTGGCAACTGCTAGCCAGCCCTCAGGGTATTTGAGATAAGATAGGTAATCGGTAATGACCAACTCTCCTGACCTAAAGAACTGTAATTCTACAATGGCAGTATTTCCCGTAACGGCTACGACCCTTATACTATGATCGAGGTTTCTAATACCGGATCCTACTTTTTCCGGATTACTTTTATAGGCTTCTACCAATTGCATCCAGTCTGAAAGGGCTAACCGCGTTAGATCCTGGTTTTTGGCTATGAGGATAGCGAAATCGGGATGAAAACCCCGTCTCATTTCGGCTACATCCATTCGGTTTAATGCACCATTTACATAGGTCTCTTCGACCAATCTCAGGAGTACTTGCTCGTCTTCAGTACTATCCGTCAGAAGATTATCATTCAACGATCTGAGACAGTCTTGATTGTCGCGGTGAACTATCGCTGGATCGGCGATTCCTTTCTCTGGCATGCCGGACAAAATTGTTATTAATACCACCATACTCATAATTGTTTCTTTCATGCATAAATTGAATTAAATCATCATTAATTGTAGATAATTTACAATTGCAAATTAATGGCTTTGTTTTTATATTTACAACATTAATTGTAAATAAATTACAAAATGAAAAATAACAAGGAAAGTAAAGATCTCTCATTTGACTTTGATTTTTTGGATAAATTGGTGGTCGGAATCGGTGAGGTGTCGCAGATTACCGGTATTCCAACCCGCCAAATCCGCTATTGGGAGGAAAAAAGAATTATAGACAGTCTAACGGAAGAAGAAGGTAAGAACCGTCGCTATAACTATGAAAACATTAAGAAGATGTTGCTTATAAAAGAGTTGATGGATGAAGGCTATACCTTAGATTCCGCTGCCGAAAAAGTGAAAAAGAGAATGGAGATGATTGAAAACACCTTAAATAAGCTCCAAGGCAAACAACTCTAGCACATTGTAACATGGCTCGAAGAATGAACTTCTTCCTCTTCCCTATTTTGTTATCAGAATAGCACTTGTAATAAGATAAAAAATGTTATGTTAAATAAAGCGCATTCAATCCAAATGATCCTCTATATAATAATCCCCTCATTGGATTAGGCAAAAAGTAATTCCAGACTTTTTTACCTAACTTTACGAGAAATAAAATGTGTACCATGAATAGAAGATATTGGAGCATATTGCTCATGGGTGCTATAGTAAGCACTACGGCTTGTCAAAGTAATAGTAAACAGGCTTCGGAAAATCAATCTACGACAATTGAAAAGACCGTTGGTTCTGATGAGGCTAATATAGTTATCGATTCGTTGACAGATGATAAAGGAAATACGTTGAATATGACCTTTGATAATGTCGCTGGCACCGCAACATTTGTCTTTCATAAAGACACGATACTCCTCAAACAAGATACTACTGCTTCAGGCGTTCAGTACAGTAACGAGAACTATACGTTTACCGAGCATCATGCAGAAGCCATACTCACAAAAAATGGTACTGTAGTGTTTTTTAAAAGTAAATAATGATTGGGCTATAGCATAAATACGGTAAAAAATGGATCAAGAACTGATCAAAAAAATACACGACAGGAAACATTATTATGAAAATGTCGAGGCACTGGAAAGTCACCTAGACCGTTTTTTCGAACGTGATGAAATCACGGTATTTCATGAAATGCTATCATTGGATTTCCATCTGGATGTCTATTTTATACAACCAAAGGATAGAAAATATAACCTGCTCATTACCTCTGGTATGAGTTTACTGGAAATGCAGGTTCCTGAAGGTATCGAGAACAGGGAAAGCTATGCTTTTGCTGAATTGATGCTTCTGCTTCCCAAAAGCACAAAATTTGGCGAAGTCTTTCCTAGTGAAAGTAAAAACGACTGGATAATTGGGATGATGAAAGATATGGCAAGGTTTCCTCACCACCGGGATACTTTTTTGACCGAGGGGCATACCTTGCAAGCATGGTACGATATTGCGGAACCCTATGACGAATCCACTTCTTTTACAAGTTGCCTACTCCTCCCCTCAGCTACTTTTGACGAAGATTTCATGGAAATAAAAAGTGGTAACAGAATTATTAATCTCTATAGTTTGTTCCCACTATATAAAAATGAACTAGAATATAAGATACAGCATGGCTACGGTAAACTATTTGATTTACTAGTGGAAGCCGATGTAGAAGAAATATTTGATAACGAACGTCCAAACATTGTCGATTAAGGTCTTGGGAAGTTGCTATGGAAAAGAGTAAGATAACGTATACTAAATATACAGCCCCGGATTTCAGTATTTTCGAAACTTTGGTTTACGACGATGATATCATGCGTTATATTTCGGGTCAGGCACTCTCAGAAAAGCAAGCAAGGAACAAGTTTGACTCAATTCTGAGTATTAATGGTCAGGAGGAAAACCTAGGGTATTTTAAGGTGTATGATGCGAACGGTGATTTTTTAGGAGACTGTAAATTAGAACGTTGTAAAGAGGATTCGTCGAAGCTAGAGGTTGGATATATTCTTAAAAAAAATTACTGGGGCCTAGGGTATGGCACGCAGCTGTGTACAGCAATGCTAACCTTAGCAAATGATTTTTACCCAAACCACGATATCATTGGTATTATAGACCCTGATAATATTGCCTCAAAAAGGCTCTTGGAAAAATTTGGATTTGAGTCCTTCTTTATTGGTATGGAAGATGAACTTCCTACTGAAAAGTTAATTCTGAAACGTGCAATACTATAAGAGCTAAGAAAAAACAGCCTCAATCCGCCAAGATGAATTTTATAGACTGTTTTGCAAAATTGACGAAAGTGGTCATCTCTTTTGGATTTTGGACCAGTTCCTCTTTGTCTCCTGTTATATATTGCTGTCTAGCCTTGGCGACTAAGGACTGATAAACTATCGGAACTCGATCAATCAACCAGTTCGATGCCTCTTCTTTAGAAGTAATCTTGCCCATCGATGCGCTAAACCAGATTCGCGCAATCGTCAATATAACATTTCTTTCATCCCCCACCCAATCGTCTTCGGTATTCCATATATCCAAGGTAGTCTGAAGGGTGCGTAAGAAATCTTGATTTGGTACGGGTTCAAAAAGTGCAACAGCATGTAAACCAACAATAGGAATACTAGCTGTTCTAAGTTTCTTGATCAAGATACATAAATCTATATCGACCAAAGCCGGTTCAACAACTCCCTCCAGGATATCATCTCTCAGCCACTCGCCAAATTGCATCTCCCGCCGTGGTGGATATTTCCAAGGTACGATATCATGATAGTTGACAACGGTAACCTCCAATGCACGCATGCTAGGATCTGTCCCAGGGCTCGCTGAGCATGCTAAAAGGGCCTGCATTAATTTTACACGAATTTTATCTGCCATCTGTTTGTCTATGGTCACGAACAAATCAATGTCGCTGTAAGGTTTCAAACCTCCGTCTAACACAGACCCATACAGATGAATAGCCAACAAAGAGTCTTCAAGATAGGTCTTGATCTCGGCACAGGCTTTGAAAAGCTGTTCGCTATCGAACAAGCTCATATTTAAATCATTAAGCGGGCTATCTGAGTGCATTAAAAATAATGTTAAAAAAAGTATAACGAGCTACCATCCTCTCGCCAATATAACTATTAAATTGCTGTTTTCCCATTAATTGAAAGCAGACCTCAAGTAGAACGTGCAAGTTATTATATTTCCTCCATAAAAATATCCAAATGGATGGAGAGAGCTACAAAACTTGCTTTTGTATTCCGTTGCAATTATATTGCGTATAAAGGCGAATTTACGTAGGTTTGATAGATGACTTTGGAACTTCAACTATTACAGGGTACGATATGGGATCCCCTTGGCTTAAAAGTTTCTGATCCCGTACCTGACAAGGAAGCTACTGAATATATGGGCTGTGACTTTCTTGTTAAAGGATTGCATGTGAAATTTCGAAAAGCAAAAATCACCCCCAAGAAAACGGGTCTATTTGTTACTCTTTGGCAACGCGACTCCAAAGGGAAGACAATTCCTTTTCATCAGAACCACCCTACGGAACTATACATTATCATGACGGAGCAATCCGAAAAAAATGGTTTTTTCATATTTCCGAAACAGGCTTTGGTACTTGCTAATATTCTGAGTACGGATCATAAGGAAGGAAAACGAGGTTTTCGCCTTTATACGCCATGGGACACGACCAATAACCGTCAAGCGATGAAGAGTCAACAATGGCAATCTAACTATTTTTTTGAAACAGATCTACCTGTAGACAAAATGATAACTAGGTTAAAAGCTATACTCCCTTCCTAAAAGGATTACTATTAAGGAAACGAATAACTTGTCATTTGCAAAGTTTCTATATCCATCACTTTGTTAAATTTGCGTTTAAGAACTTTTCATAAATCCTAAAAGACATGGCAAACATTGAACTCGTCAATTACATAAAAGCGCCTATTTCAATGGTGTATCAAGTCCTCACAACTGAAGAAGGGTTGGCTCAAATATGGACTAAAAAACTTCGTGTCAAACCTCAGGTAGGCTTTATAAATGAATTTGATTTTAACGAGCCGGAACTCACTAAAATGAAAATTATAACCCTCGAGAAGAACCGAAAAATCGTATGGAAATGTATAGAGTCGGATAAGGAATGGATTGGAACGATGGTTTCGTTTGAACTGTCGGAGCAGGGTAATAAAACCACGGTGGTATTGAGCCATACCGACTGGCGCGCAGTCACTGAATACTATAAATGGTGTAACTACAACTGGGCCATGTTTCTACAACGGTTGAGAAACTACTGTGAGGAAACCACTGTCAATCAATGATTTCGTCGTGTATAAAAACTTCACCAATTAATTCTTCATTGGTATTGTTGGCTAAAGCATCGTCTATCAACAAAAAATGTTTGCCAACCAATGGTCCGGATATTTTGGCTATTTCCTCACTGTCTAATTCAAAAAAACGAGTAACATCAACGTAGTCTGGAATCCATGTAGGATTAGCATCAGAAATAGAAGAAGTAGAACGAAGAATATTATATCCTCTATCTCTTAACGTCATTAACGTATTAAAATCTAATTTTATAAAACCTATCATCCCCTTTTAACTATGGTTATATACGCGATTTAAAGCCATTACTTCTTTCGATGTTAGTAGAGGATCTCTCCTTTGAATAAGCTCTAAATCATTTTTTCAAAGTAGAACAGCGCAACGCTAAAAATGTTCAAAGAAGGAATAGTTAATCTGCTATTTAAAAAAAACAGTTTGTCTATGGGGGATAGCTGTAAGCAACGAGTGCTTCCTTAAAACAAGAAAGCACTCGTGATTATTGATATACGAAAAGCTCTTGAAAGCTTAGATAACGTAGAATATTATAGTGATCTGAATGTCATAAAACGACACTTACCATCTATAGGTGATGGCATTTATGTTCATCCCGGCACCGACCGAAGCAAACATAATCAGGTCGCCTTTATTCAGGACGAAAGACCCAATCTCTTTATTCAGAACCTGATGGAGCAATGTAGGAACCGTTGCTACGGAACTATTTCCCATATAGGAAATATTCATAGGCATGACATTCGCTGGTAGTTCGGCAACATTGTATAGTTCGAAAAATCGCTTAACAATCGCTTCATCCATCTTGTCATTCGCCTGATGAAGAAAAATCATCTTGAGGTCTTTTATATCTTCTCCACTTCGATCAAAGCATTCTTTCATCGCCTGAGGGACATACTTGAGCGCATATTCGTAGACTTTTCGACCTTTCATCTTGATGAAGCGTGCTTCCTTCTCCTCGCCACTATTCTCTCCTGAAGAAGAGATATAATCCAGCTCAAGTCCTGTATCAGATCTTACTGCTACATTAATGATACCAGAGTCTGCTTCATCACTGGCCTGTACGATACACGCCCCTGCTCCATCAGAAAAAATCATGCTATCCCTATCGGAAGAATCCAATACTCTAGAGAGTGTCTCTGATCCAATTACCAGACAAACACGAGCATCGCCACATCGAATGGCCATATCGGCCTGAATCATTCCTTGAACCCAACCCGGGCAACCGAAAATGATATCATAGGGTATACAGGAGGTATTCTGAATGCCTAATTTGTTCTTAATTCTTGATGCGACAGAAGGAACCATATCGCGGGGCGCACCAGGGTATTTCATCTCGCCATAGTTGTGAGCCACGATAATTAAATCTATAGACTCACGGTCGATCCCCGAAATCCGGATAGCCTCCTCGGCGGCAAATGCCCCCATATCAGACGCTGCAATTCCCAACGGCGCATAACGTCGCTGCTCAATACCAGTAATAGCTTTAAACTTACGTATTATCGTCTCCGTAGGTTGTTCTATTTTGGTTTGGTCATCTGTAAAGAAGTTACTGCCTAAAAAATGTTGATTATCAACTATTTCTGTAGGGATATATGCCCCTGTAGCAATTATCTTTGATCGAATCATTTCTATAACTGTTTAATCTTTGAAAATAATTCTTCTCAAAGCCTCTAAAAATTTGAATTTAATAAAAAACAACGGTAATCGTTTGCAATAATACAAAAAAAAGGGAATCATACAATAGAAAAAGCCGTTCGTATATAGAACGGCTTTAACAATATATGCAAGAAAAATCTTAAATCAACTTTACATTTACTGCGTTGGGACCTTTTTTCCCATCCTGGATCTCAAAAGATACGTGATCGTTTTCGCGTATATTTTGCGTGAGGCCTGATACGTGTACAAATACCTCATTTCCTCCGTCATTTGGAGTAATAAATCCGAAACCTTTAGTTTCGTTAAAAAATTTTACAATGCCTTCGTTCATGGCGAATTTAAAAAAATAAAAAAATAATTAATTATGTAAATATAGAATAAAAAACTGATTCTTACTCAAAATAAATAACAGGTGCTTTATATATGACACACAAAACACACTGAGAGACAAGATGAATCACCTTAAATCAAACTGAAATAAAGACAAAACCTTCCAATTCCTCCTCTTTCATATTTTCCAACGCTTCCTCAATCCGAAGCAAGGTAGGATGATTTAGAGGTGGCTCATATCCGAGATTATTCAACTCTCTCATATATCCCCTTATATTATCTATACGTTCCGGAAACCAGTAAATTACCGAATCTATCAATTCATTATTGGAGGTTAGAATATTATATCCCCTCCCCTTCAAGTACATTAACACCTTTCGGGTTACTTTTTCAAATTTTACCATATGCTATTAATACAACACGCCACGTCGAAAAACGTTTAGACTTATTTGAAATCCATTTAGAACATCATTTTTTTGTATTTTTACAATTCACGAAATGGCCTATAGGCTAAAAAATAGACTTTCAACATAAGAATAATGAATAGAGAGCAAGCACTACACTGCATAAAAAACGCACTTACGACCTTACTTATTGTCCTCACTACGAGCTCAGTCAGTTTTGCGCAAAAAAACAATACTACAGATATCAATGTAACAACACTAGCATCTATTCTCGAAAAAAACAAACATTACCACAAGGAAGGCACAGTTGCCGATTATATACCCGAATTAGGTAAAGTAGATCCGACCGCCATATCCTTTGCTATCGTAAACAGTGATGGTAAGCTGATCAGCGTAGGTGACCGGAATCATAAGTTCACCATGCAAAGCGTTTCTAAAATCATTGCCCTTATGCTGGCTGTGATGGAAAACGGGGAAGAAACGGTTTTTGAAAAAATAGGTTATTACGGGACGGATCGGCCATTCAATCATTTTGCGAATCTGGAAACTATGGGTAAGCCACTGAACCCGATGATGAATGCTGGCGCAATCCTTACCACCAGTATGATCTCCGGAAAGGAGGATGAGCCTTTTGTCAAAATTCTAGAAATGATCCGTTATATCACGAATAACCCATCGATTACCTATAGCCAAGCTGTATACCAATCTGAAAAAGAAACGGGACATCGCAATCGGGGAATGTTCTATCTAATGAAAAATACAGGAGCAATCACCGGTTCTGAAGACCAACTGGATAATTATTTTAGGCAATGCTCCATTGAACTCACGGCAGAAGATCTTGCTAAAATTGGCTATTTTTTTGCAAACGAATGTAGCCGCTATGACGGAGACAAGAAATACAAAAACAATGCATTAGCAAAACTGATCCTATCGCAGATGTTGGTTGCTGGCATGTACGAATTCAGCGGAGAATACGCTCGTACAGTAGGACTACCTAGTAAATCTGGCGTCGGCGGAGGTATCGTGGTCAGTGTACCACATGGTATGGGAATCGGGGTTTTCAGTCCTGCTTTAGACAGCCACGGCAACTCGCTAGCAGGCTATCATATGATTTTGGATCTTGCTAAAAAATATGATTTGAGTATATTCTAAACAAGTAATGCCCTTACTCATTCAAGGGCATTATTTGATCATTTACTATTTACCATATCTATCAAGGAAGCCAAAATCACCGATTGTCTAGGACAATGCTTAATATCTTACGCTACCTAGACTCCATAGATTGGCTTATCTCCCTCTCTAAGATCAAAACTTTCTTTGCGAGATAGGCCTTTTCTTCTTTCAATATTTGGTTTGCCTCTTCGAGTTCCTGTATCTTTTTGTATATCTCAGTCACAAGCAGACTCTCATCTTTAGCCTTGCGGTGATCCAAGAAATCATTGGTCATATGTAAGCCAATCTCAACCTCTGAACGATACTCTTTAATCCAGTTTATAATACTGATTTCGTTACGGATACCATACTTGGCCATTGCCTCTTCCAAAAATAGCTCTCCTGAAAGAATCGTATATACTATTTCCAGTTTTACTTCTTTACGTACCCTATTTCTTTTCTTCACATTCGTAACTTCCATCGCTTCCTTTTTAATGGCCATATTCATAATCCATCAACAAATTAAACAGAAGTATTCCATACTTTGACCGCAGGAAAAATGTCTCAAATCCGCAGATAGGAAATAGCAACCCGAAGGGCTTTAGAACCCAAGTTCTAAGCTCTTTATTTTCGACAAAAGGAAAATGTTTCTTTCTATAGAATCGGGTTTCTATGAAGATTTATCATCCAGCTCTTTTTTTATAAAATGTACATAAGCCGAAGGGGGCGTACCCGTCACAAGCTTAAATGCCGTAGAAAATTTACTAAGCGAAGTAAAACCACATAAATCAGCAAGATAGGATAGTTTAAAACCAAGTAACTCGGGCGATTTATGGAGTTGGTCGATTATATACTCGATACGTTTGTTCTGTATATATTCGTAAAAGTCTTTTCCTCTATATCGTTGGATAATATAGGTCACGTAGCGCGGATTAGTTCCCATATTACTAGCCAATTGATTGAGCGTAATACTCTTTTCGAGGTAAAAATGTTCCTTATCCAACTTGTCCAATTGCTTGCAGAGTCTCTGTTCGGTATCCTTAGAGATATTTATATCTTTTGCCTTGAGAGCGACAGATTCCTCGGCTTCGTCGGCAGGTTTCGATAGGCCTGTCCCTAGCGGGGTTATGTGTACCTTAGACCTTTCTCGTTCACGGACACCTTCGTTTTCAGCACTTACATACTTTGAAATCGTTGATGTACACCGTAACTTGTATACATTTTTACGCCGATAGATATATAGTATAGCGAATGTGGTACCTACAAGAATGAAAAGTATACCAGCAATAGCATAGATATACTTGATTCTATATGCTTGCTTTGTGGAATGAAGCCTGACAATCATTTCGTCAGACAACTGCTTGGCGACCTTATCTCTTTTAGTTTTTATCTCACTGGCCTTCACCCTATGAGCTGCAGACTTAGCCAAATCTCCGGTCTTGTCATAATATTTGGACCAACTACTGAAAGTTAGCATTGTCAACTCTTCCACTTCTCCAGACGTAAGATAGGGACCAATCTTGTCTAAACATTCTTTTGCCTTTTCCAATTGATTTTCAGCTAGTGCAACTTCAGCCTGTATTCTATAGATATAGGGCTTAAGATTACTCTCCACTTCGCCAATTTTGTCTAGCGCCTGTTCTAAAAAAACACTGGATTCGCTATAATTGCCCAAATGAAACTCACAAACTCCCATCAACTGATCATTAGTCGCTTTAACAAGGAGGGCACCTTTATGTTCCTTATGGTTTATATCAATGGATGTTGCTGCCTTTCTAGCATATTGACGAGCCTCTTCCAGGCGTCCCTTTTCTAGACTATGAAACACCCGTTCGTGAAGAATATTAACCCGTGTCAGGTTTTGCATTACCTTATCATCCTGGTTTTCGTTTGCACGCACCGCCCTTTCCAAGTAACTCATCGATACTCCATACAACCCTATCTGCCGAAAAGCCGTAGCCAGAAAACCTGCGGTGTTACTTTGCCAAGAAAAATTCATCGTCGCATTAGCAATTGTATCCGCCTTCATACCCTTATAAATACTCGACCGCATATCACCTTGATTCTCGTATATCTTAGCCAATAACATCAATGATTTTATCTTCTGTTCATCCGTCGTAGCGACACTATAGAGAGAGTCTGCAGCCCTATGGGCTGCGTATATGTCGGTAGCAATGAGTGATACGATAACTTCGACATATCGCTCATGGAACGAATCTTTGTTGATTATGCTCTGTCCGCAGACAGATGACACCAATACTGTCAATCCTAAAAGGAAACAACAAATTAACTTCATAATTACTTGTTAACGCTTCTTTTCTATCAACCGGATAGAATGGAATAGAATTGACGAAAAGTTCTTCTGGATATTACCAAAAGAATAGCGTGACAGTAACGAGTAATCCAATTATAAATGCAATCAAAACAACTATGTTAGTATTCCAACTTTTGTCCCTGACAGGCTCCACCTTTGCGCTCATTCCCTGAAATGTATTAAAGTCGTGAAAGGCGCGAAGATTATTGGAATCCACTACAACACCGATAGTTTTTTCCAATTCTCTCTGCAGATGCAACAGGGCCAATTGAGAGGACAAATAAGCAACTTCGTCGTCCGTCTCATTTTTAAGTTCTAAAAATTCCTCAAGCGCTTTGTCCAAATCTTCGGAGAGTGCCAATTCCCTATCAGGACAATGCTTATCGATCGAACACTTTAGCCTACCTTCCAATTCCGTCAAGGTAGACAGTATTTCTTTTGGATTATAAGATACTGAATTCATACGTAGATATTTAGCACCATTCGCTGGCAAAAATGATGCAAACTGTGCTAAATATCCGCAATTCTATTCATTTAAAAAATTATTAAACTACTAATACGATTAAAAATTTAATACTCAAGGCAATAAAATCCCTACAGAAAGGTCTATTTATTGTTGTGTATGCTTTTACGAAAGTCTTCATCCATATAGTACCCCTTATTGCTCGCATCACCGTCCACAAACTCTTTAAAACCTCCTTGAGCCTTGATTTCGTCCGAATAGAGCTCTTCATAATCCTTGGTATACATCGCATTGGGCACTACATTGATATCAAAAACTAACTCTTTGTAGAGGGCATCTTCAAAATTTCCATAGAGGGTGATATAGTGTTTGACATAACCAATATTCTTCGCACTGTTGTAACTTAAGGTCAATAGGCGCTCTTTACCAGGAGGCACAGTGAAAGCTCCTGCGCCTTCATCAACCTTTAGACATCCACACGAAGTGATGATATCTGTAATCATCAATGGGTTCTTTCCTACATTCTTCAATTTGAACGAGAGATCTTTTTGCTGTCCAGCCAAGATGGGATAATAATGACGCTCATTATCTTCGACCTCCAGAATGGTCTTGCGCTTGGCAAGGTCTACACAGGAGGTGAACATGACAATCACTCCAACAATAAAACAATAATTAATATAACTGTATTTCATCACACGCTATTACTGAGTTTTTCAACTCTTTATTTTTATAAATCTTTATCTCTAAATCTGTATGATCTAACAAATCGATATCCTTTTTTAAAGTTGCTACATTCTCCAATATCACAAAATCCGAAGCGGAAAACACCATCATCCTTGTCCCCTCGGCCCATAACTCTAACCGATCAGGTATATACATACGGTGTCGGGCATTCAATAAAAAACGTAGCTCTAACCGTATACTTCCTTGCTTTTTGTTACTATTTCGTCCAATAATGCTGACATCTTCTCCCGCCAAAAGCCAGCCTTGATTAAAGTCTGAAACAAAACCAGTTTTATTGTCACTCAACAGGAATGCCTCATCCAATAGCTCGCTGGAGGATAGCCCAATCCCTTTACTAACCTTAAACCTATTCATCGGCATTAGCGTTTTCTTTAATCGCTTCCACTCATTGAGATATACCTCTAGGCTTCCCTTTTCTTCTTTATAATTCGTGACACCATCTTCTATCGATTCATGTAACCTGTTTATGAAGACGTCATTTTGTGAGGAAAACTGGACCCTATTATTTTCAATCGCTAAAACCCCATTGGCTATATCACCGTCGTGATAATCGACCTGTAGCTTAGTATAACTCAATGCATGTAGGAGTTTTCTAATACATAGGGCTTCGTCACCTTCCAAATGAGCTGACAACGATGTCAGCTCCGCATAAAACTTGTTAAACCGATCAGACTTTAGGTAACTTTTCATTGACTCACGAAATGAGCTATATATCGCCAAATCGCTATTTCTACCATCTAGGTTATCCTCTATCTCCAAGAGATAACTGCTTAGTACATCTGCCGAGATTGGATAGAACCGTTGATGGTATCTCTTGACCAAATCGGATACGGACAAGGAAGGATCAATCATAATAGCACTCAACACATAGGTTTTGACATCATCAAATGGTGAATAATCGTAACCACTCCCATTGAGAAATACCCCATCGACACCTATCTTGCTAAAGTAGACTAACTGTCCCTGCACTCGACGCAACACAGGAAAAGGTGTAATGTAATCATCGAAATTGGATATATAGTCCCACAGGTAAATTTGGGAAGTCTGCTGTTTCCAGGATTCTAACAATGTACTGAACTCGCGGACCGACGGAGCATTGACATCCAGTTGAGGCGACTTGGGAAGATCTATCGTGCTCAAGAGCACTCCCGCATGGTCAGCTAATCTACTCTTGGGAGCTTCGCGGGTCGTCCGATAGGCTGTAGTGTAAAAGTAATCCTGCGGAAATTCCTTCGTCAGTCTATTTAAGAGAACAACAACTGCCGCCGTCGCGCTCTTTGCGGTATTACCTTGCTTTCTACAAGATGCACAGCTGCACACTTTGTCGTTGTCGTTTGGCGCAATCATAAACCACCTAGCGTCACGGGGTCCACGCCCATACTCTTCTAGGACAAAAGTCTTGATGGCCTGATACGCCTTTTCTGAGGAGAAACAATACTGTTCGGCATCCCGTCTCCCATCTACCAAAGCCATCACATCGGTATCGATGCCTCCTACAAATACCTTTCTTAGATTATGCCCCCATAATCCCCAGTCTCGATCTACATTATGGGTTAAAAGGATTCCGGATATATCCTGATTCATATTAGGCTGTAGATGAGGATCTCTATATTTGAATGCAAAATCTACTTTACCCGTTTTAAAATCCAGGTAACCAGGTGGAATATCAGCTACCTTCAAACGATGATAGTCGCCAAGCCGGTCGATCAGCATATAAGATAACCACCGTAATATTGCCCTGTCTCTCCCGAATAGCGATAAGCGCCCTTCTTCATTGATTATTTCGTAATCATTTCCCAAATCTTCTACAATCTCCACGTAGACGATCCCTCCTTCAAATCCCTCGACAACGGTATCGGAGCGCTTGATCTGGAGAACTGCTTTCTCTGTGTTTCGCTTGTCTAGATGCTGAAATAGGTAGTCCGCGGCCTGTATACTCTCCTTATCCCCATTTGAGAGAATCAACAGTCGAGGGGTAGCGAAATCAAAGGTCCGGGCTTTACAACTAGAGGATAGCAGGCAGAATATCCCCCATAACCATACGATCTGCTTAAAACGAAACATTGAACTGGAAATATAGGTTATAAAGGTTTCGATAGTTTGCCGTAACTATAGATTTTTCTGTTTGGAAATTATACCATGTCCCCATAACACTAGCCCCTATATTCTTAGTAATGGAGCGACCTAGCCCTGCACCCACCATTGCATTAAACACGTTGAAACTGTTATAGAATTGGGTATTCAATAGATCGATATCAGGTGAATTACCTATACTTCCTATCGCCAATAGGTAGTTTTTGGGATTATTCATATTGTATTGAGCCTTTCCTCCCAAGCTGTAGAGATAAGTACTTTCGCCTGCACTATTTAGTAAGAAATTACTCCATTTTGCAGACAGTTTAAAATCCTCAATATCCTTGGTGACGCCCAGATTGAGATTGAACAGGTTCTGTCCCGTAAACAATCTTCTATAACCGAGCCCCCCTTCTGCTTCCCAAGTAGGCTTGAATGTATAAAGAGCCGTACCATTTACAGTCAGTTTAGCAAAAAACTTATTTGCTAATGCGAGGTCGATGCGTGTAGACAATTTCTCTGTCCAAGGAGCGGACCATTCGACCTGTCCCTGTATCCCCTTTCCCTCTTCTCTACCTGCATAATTTAATCGTCCTGTATAAGCTGAGCCATTATGTAAAAGACGACTGTATTCCACTGTCGAAATCGACGTAATAGCGTAATCATCTCCATAGCGTGCTCGAACATGAGAGATCCCGACATTATTTCGATAAGACTTTTGACCGAGATAATCGAGATGCACCTTAAAGTCCGCAAATTCTAAAAGAGAGGGTTCATAAAACTGTTGGTAATGGTAAGCTGAATCGTACTGTTTCAACCCTTCATAAGCCAATCCCTTCATATACTTAAGTGTCTTATTATCCTCCTTATAATATAAAGCAGTATCAATCACCGTCAAGGCTTGAAGATGTTCCTTCTGTTTTAACAACTGCCCAGCATACGCTTCGGTCGTATGGCTAAATGTATTGACTAAAGGCTCGTGATAGGGATTCAATTGCACCTGTCTGTGCAACATTGCCCAGGAATCAGGCCGCCGCTCTGTCGTATGGTTCATCGCTTCAGCAAGTTTAATCTTGAAGGCGACATCATCCCCATAACGGTCTTCTGCAATCTGAGCATAACGTAACATTGCACCTTGGTCTTTTACCTGGTAGCAGATATTGATCATATACAACAACGCATCTTGATTCTTATCATCCACAGTCAACCAACGGTCGCATAGCTGCCGTGCTTCTGCCAACTGATACCGTTCTTTTAAACTCTTGACCCAAGGTTGCACCATCTCGCTATAGCCGCCCATAAGGCGATCTCTATCCTGCTGAGAAGCGGCTCCTAAAACCTGCTCATATATACTAAGCGCATATTCATAACGGTCGCCTTTATTGTACAGATCGGACTTCTTAAGCAACAATTCCATATTACCAGGCCTATCCAACAACATATCATCCAATATCATGATTGCCTCCTGGTAACGTTTCTCGGTTACATATGCATTATACAGACCACTTTGGGCTATCGCTACAGACTCTTCATCTCCGTACTGTATGATGTCTTTCCAGTCGTTGATAGCCATATCGATCTTACCATCCTGCATATTGGCTTTAGCCTGTCTTAGGGTCACGGCTACATACGAATCCCTCAGTTCAACATCGGATGGGTATTTGACAAAATAAGCCCGCGTCAATGTGGCCACCTTTCCCTCGTCCCCCATTCGCTTATACGCCATGAGCTCTTTCATGTCTAATTCCTTGCTAGCACCAGCACTCCATCTATGTTTATGTAATGCCGCAATCGCCTCCTCGTATTGTTCTTTCGCGATCAGATCGTTAAAAACATAATCGAAAGCTTCTTTGTTACCTGGCGAACCTTCAAATATTTTACCGTATAAGCTGGCAGGATCATTATTTTTCGCATTTCGAGCCGCCTCCAATAAAAAGTAATTGTATTGTGAGCGTAAACTTCCCCCTCCTCTTTTCATCTGAGATTCTAGGAAAGATAGAATTTCGGGATAACGCTGTTGATGTTCCAGAATTGCTATTTTCTTCTGTACAAATCCCCCATTGCCCGGGAATTCATTCAACGCCCGTTCCGTATATACCAATGCATTGTTATAATCTCCAGCCTTTATGTAATTATCTATCACAGCAAAGTAACTATCCTGCTGACGAGGCTGTTCGTCAATCCGCTTTCTGGAGATTTCTATCGTTTCATCGATTCGACCGGTCTTAGCAACCGCTGCCGCACGTTGCTCTTGAACATAAGTCTGATCCCCTTTCAACTCACTATCCTCAGGATAAATCTGGGAGATACGTTTCAATAGGCGGTCTGCCTCTACATGATTCCCCATTGTTCTATATAGCTCGATTTTCTTACGCCATAGTCCTTTCCAATAGGGATTTACTTCCAACAGCTCATTGATATAACATATTGCACTGGAATAGCGCTGTGTTTCGGTTTCTACCGTAACGAGCATATGTTTAGATTCTACATTTGCGGGTGCATATTCAAGTGATTTGACCAACTCGTATCGCGCTTTGTCATATTGTTGTCGATGGGTATAATATTTACCGACCAACATACGCATGTCCGAGTCTTTGGGATTTTTCTTGAGATGTGACTCTGCTTTATTCTTCCCCTCTTCCCATTTCCCTTGGTTGTACAAATCATTAATCTCTTTAGCATCTTCATTACGTTCGATCGTCGTGCCTGCGCGTTGTGCTTGTACAGGTTGATAGTAAGATAGTGCTCCAAAGAAGACAATCAGTATTTTGGCGTATTTAAATTTCTTAAGCATTGTTATGTACAGTATTAGCATTTTTTGAAGGAGAGAATCCTTGCCTTGTCATTTGTCCCCATTTGAAATTCTTGCGAGTCAAGTATTGAACATATCCCCTTAAAGTGAATATGACCACGAGAGGATGGTATAGAATAGCTTCAAAAGCTGAAAACAGAACCAACTTGAGGTATTCCCAAAAGTTTTTATAAAGCTTGCCGAGGACCAAATCATAGGATACCGTCACGATCGATACGGATAATCCAATCAAATAAGCATAAGCTATCATCATCCAGAACGTATCAAAATTTACTTGATTCGTAAATAAGAGAAACAACAGGAACAGGAACCCAGTAAACTCTATAATTGGAGCAAGAAACTCGAAGAAAACAATGTAAGGCATCACAAGAAAGCCCAATCTTCCATAGTCCTTATTAAGAAAAAATTTTCTGTGATCAATAATAAATTGGAGCATTCCCCGCCCCCAACGCGTGCGCTGTCTATTGAGAACTTTTATATTAGGAGGCCCTTCCGTCCAACAAAGACTATACGGACATTGTACAATACGATAAGCCTTCTTGTTCTCACGCATATAAGCCACCATACGAACAGTCATATCCATATCCTCGGCATGCGAAGCCGAGTCAAAACCGCCGGCAGCCACTACGACATTCCGATCAAATAGCCCAAACCCACCCGATACGTTGGGAATTGCATTTACTATGGACCAGCCCATCTTTGCCACTAGGTAAGAACGCAAATACTCAGTTTCCTGGAAAAGCGGAATCAACCGGTTAGGCGGCTTTACACGAGTGATACGACCTTTGTCTATTGTACAGCCATTTACCATACGCATAGTCGCTCCTACAGCAATCACATGCTTATCCGAATCAAGAACAGGGAGAATAATTTTACTCAATGTATCTTCAGCGAGAATACAATCCACATCTGTATTGATAAAATAATCATACTGAGCAATATTCACCCCAGCATTCATCGCATCAGCTTTTGTACCTCCATTTTCCTTATCAACTACTTTCAATTTACTATAGGCTGGATTTTTCGAACGAAAAACACGGCGTACTGGTCTACAGTAGACCTTATACGCATAATAATAAGGCATCTCCTCCAACTCAAATTCCTCAATAAGAATATCCAATGTCTTGTCCTTACTTCCATCGTTGACAATGATTACCTCAAAAGTAGGATAGTCTAAGTTTAACAATGAATTGACACTATCGTAGATAATTACCTCCTCGTTGAACGCCGGAGCAACGATAGAGATACCTGGAGCTTCTTCAGGAAAATCTTTGAGGTAACTTTCCTCTCTTTCGGTATACCTATACCTGTAGCGCAGGGTATTATAGTAACTCATAATCATCAACCCTAAGTAGAAAAGGGCTAGAGCAGTAGCATAAAAATAAATCAGGTACGTAAAAAAATAAATCATTGATGTGCGATTGTTTAGACGGGTAAGATTGCGGCTTCAGAAAATACCTGATTCAATAGCGTATTTTCATTTTCGTTAGACTGAATATGTGCTTCATGTTGCAGGCGCACCAACTCTTGATTGCCCTGTACACCATGATTCTTAATTGCTCTAGCGATGACTAGCTTAGAGTTTACATCTTCAGTAGAACGATAGGCTTCCACAAGAAAACGTAGACTTTCAGTCCCTTGCAAATGTCCCATAGTAGTTATAATCGCTTCCCTAACAACATTTGTTTCTAAATGAAACCGATCGATCAGAGTGGAAGCGCTCTCTTTGTATTCGAGTGCACCCAAAGTCAATATAATTTGTGCTCTCACATCCCTATTCTCCTGCCTATCCAACATCCCCATTAGTGTGGGAGCAGCCTCATACTGTCTGAAAAAGCCGACCTCTCGTAAAATAAAAACGATATAATTCGGATTTTTTGAATTATTGATCCACCGTAATAGATTCGGAAGGCGCCCTTCCTTAGATCGTTTGATTAGCGTCGAATGTAGACGCAATTTGTCCAACTGCGTGAAGGCCTCATCAAAATTCTCCTCCATAAATCGAAATGGATTATAGCTATCCTGACTGGTGTGTAGGTCTCGTGCTGTCTTCCGCAAGTGCTTATTCTTGTGAAAGGTAGATTTAGACAGGATACCACTGTTGACTCCATTATCCATGGCGCCGACCACCTGTAATGCTTCCTTACGTCTATCTGGACCAGACGTACGAATCCGCTTCTCCCAAAATCCCATAAGACGTAAAGCTTCGATACAATTCTTGTAATTAATCTCGTTCAATTCACCTTCCTTATAAATGGAATTTTTAACAGTTAGTACGACATCAGTCAATACATCTGACTTCCATCGCTTTGCTTTGCTTGTATCGTACTGGAGTAATTCCTGTATTTCATCGACTTCATAATTCACTTTGCTACGCATGATGAATGTCAACTTCTCTTCAAAGTGTCCCTCTGTATTTCTCTTGGTCTTTTCTTTTCGGTTTATTCTATAACCAATATATAACAATCGAAATACGCCGAACAAGGTGATTGCGGCAAGCGCCATAACCATCACTACAGTGATACGAATAATCAATGGATATCCATTGTACAATGAACTCAAATAGCTCAAATAATACAGGTAGTAATCGTAATACATAATGTCTGTTTTTACTATTTTTAATACTTTGTCTTTAGATTGATGAACACAACTTTCGGGCGCCGACTTTGCATGTTTATGCATGTTTAAAACAACTCACCCCTTACAAAACAATGTTTAACAAAGTTTGCAATTGCCTTAAACAATAGCGTCTCAAAAGTCTAAGCCTCCAAGTGGACACCCTGTACAACTAAGCAAAAACAAGAAAATAAGACAGTCCAAAATAAGACTAAAACCACTGACAAAGAACGGATTACAAAAACAAAAAGTTTCTCAAAAGAACAATTCAATAAGGCTTTATTTTTCGCTGAAAGGAAAACATTTCTTCTCTTCACAAAGCACTTTATGGAATAAAATAAGACAATAAAAAAGAAGGTTTTAATGACTGTAGACAGAAAGCCACAAGTGCACTTTATCGCGGGAACGATAAATATAGTATGGCAGGTATCGACATTATAGATGTTATTATAAAGATATCTAACCTTCCATCATTCTAAGGTTTAGGTTTAGTTATTGGCAATAAGCTGAGACACCATTTAGGAAATTACATAACAATCAAAGTGGCCTAATATAAGGTCACAAAGAAAGGCAAATATTTGATGGAATACATAAATACGGTAACTCCGTAGGTAGGAACTCGATTACTATAAGACTTCTTTAAAATGAATCTAATCTTCCCCGTAATCCAAACGATATTGGTGGGGAGAACAGCCAAATTCAGCTTGGAAGTTTCGGTAAAAAGAAGCTCGGGAACTAAACCCACAAACCATAGACAGATCTTCTATAGTGTACATCAATTCTTCACTTTTGAGCTGCCGTATGGCATAACTCAACCGTAATTGATTGACAAATGCATTAAAGCCCTTTCCAAACTCCTGCTTTAAAAAAGGAGCAATATGTTGTACTGGAATCTCCAATTGACTACTGAATTTATCTTTGTTGAGATCGCTATCTAAATAAGCCAATGTTTGTATGAATAGCTCAATCCTATTTCGATAGGAAACCTCTTGCTCTCTTGTGAGAGGAATCAATGGAATTGTATTCCTCTTCTTACTCTTTTCTGGAACGGGGCTTTCTTGCTCCTCTTTACTCGTATCAATGGCATAAAACAGCTTTTTCAATCGTCTTTGCATTAAAAAAACAAACGAAGCTCCTAACAAAAACATCGCGTACAATAAGACAGAAAAAATCCTATGAATAAGAATATTAGCAGGCTCTTCGATCATATCTACCAATAAGAGTAATGAGCAAGTAATTAAAAGCAGAAATGAAAAGTACCAAGCGGCCTTGGTGATGTTATGCTCCTTGACACGTCCCCGGAGTATTCTCGACACACTCGGTCTAAAGTATAATAAATAGCAACCTAAATGAAGCACAGCAATAAACTGCATGGTCATCGTATAATCTAAACTATAGCGATAATGTCGGGTAGAATCCTGAACAATAAACAAATAAATTAGCAAAGCTACAAAGAAAGGTATGAAGTGTATCCAAATTGGCCGGGTTCGGGTGTGATTTTGAGGTAGATTATGAATCAAAAGTAGTAATCCGGGTCCGTATAATAATCCCATCGGAAACTCTAAGACCAGATGTAACCACGGCGATGCCAATACCTGAGACATATATTCTAACATTAGAAAAAACACAGCCAATAAAAGCATCAATAATAGATACCGGTTAAATACAATTTTTTCTTTTCCCATATTTAGAAAAATGAAAAAAGCACTCAGGATGAACACCGTAAATGTCGATCCGGTCAATAAAATACTCATTTCAATATCGTGTTTAGGTAATCTAACTTCTAGAACGACCAATTTCCGAGGGCGTGGTGATTTCACGTCCTTCGGCTATAGTTTTTTCCATAAGTTTTGACTAAACATCAAAAATAACCGAAATAATAACTTTAAGAATCTAAATATCAAGCATAAATTATATATGTAGCATAACAACTACATTTATCGTTTATCAAGGCTCATAATTACAAAATTGTCACTGCTACAGTAAAAAACTACTGTAACAGTGTAAAAATCAACTTTAAAAAAGATAACGGGGATAGACTCCAGTCTCTACAAGCTCCTGTATAGATCGCTGTACGATTATCTTATCTTCTTTGTAGGTGACCCCAAACCATTTGGCGCTTGTGCCAACTACCTCAAAATCCGCCAGAGAATTTCGAATCATATAATCGGCCACTGATGGTATAAAAAACTCCGCATTGGGGTGTTCCAGATTCTGTTCGACGAATACAGTAAACAAATCTAGTGCAACTTTAAAAATTTTGGGTGTAAAACCCCAAAAATTCATAGAGACCTGTGTATCGGCATCTAAGAACTGTTCGGTATCATTTTCCTTGTAGGCAATATCTCTATTGCCGTCTCTTTCCTTATAGTATATTTTGGTTCGCTCTACAATCGCCTCTAGATTTCCTCTAGGGCTAACCGAACACACTCCACGAGATACAGAACCATGGTCCGACAATGTATTAGCCAGACGAAAGCCAATCATTCCCATATGCATATTTGAAATTTTTGTACGCAGAAAATCAGCCATTTTCTGAAAAGCATCCCGCCCATAGAAATCATCAGCATTGATTACAGCAAACGGCTCATTAACATGTTCAAATGCACTAAGTACAGCATGACCTGTACCCCATGGCTTAATCCGCAACACATCATGCTTAATGCCAAACTTTCTTAAATCGGAGTCCTGTATAGCGTAGCGTACTTCAATTTTATGGGCTAGTTTCTCTTCATATAATGCGCGAAGGGTAGGTAACGACTCTGCCCGTATCACAAAAACGACTTTCCCAAACCCAGCCGCAATCGCATCGTAAATCGAATAGTCAAGAATAGTCTCTCCCGCTGGTCCAAAATCATCAAATTGCTTGAGGGTACCGTAACGGCTTCCCATTCCGGCAGCCATAATCAATAACGTCGGTTTACTTCTGTTTAAATTCATATATTATAGTTACTTCTTAATATTCACCACCTGGCAGATCGGTTCGTCTTAACCGAACTATCCCATATGCTGTCCTTCTCTCCATCAGAGACATACCTCCTACGTTGTACTTAAGCACATACAACCGGTACTTTTTTCACTTTTGACCACAATGCAGAAGTGGCCATTTAGGCCACTTTTGCATGCACGATTTATGAAAATTTATAACGGTAATAGAAAGTTTTATAGTCAAATATTGATGCCTAAACAAGTGCTACAGGTATCTATTAATGAGAACGAAGGTAACGATATGATTGAAAACTAAAAGTCTTATATCTTTGTCTCAAATTGACTATGACCAGGTGATATTATTCAAACACCGATCATAATAAAGAAGAGGAAGAAAAGTTTTCGGGCAGCGTCAAAACTTTCTACCGAAAACAACTATTCAAAAAAGATTATTGTGCTGGTTGACTCTCGTTATGTTTTTCGACAACGGAACAAAAAGAAGAAAGTCTTATCTTCTGGATATATAATTTACTAGGAAGCTCTTTCCGCCATTACGTTACGCAAATCGTCAGAAGCGGGTAGCTCAAAGACTTCAAGGTGAAAATATTTAATAGCAGCAAAAAGATGATCGAATAAATCGGACATTGTATCTTCAAAAAATGCCCACTGTGTTCCCCTTGTAAACATATAGAGTTCTAAGGGTAAGCCATGTTCTGTAGGGGCTAATTGACGTACCAAAAGTGTTAATTCTTGATGAATCCCAGGATTTTTACGTGCATAGGCCATTGCATAAGCACGAAATAATCCAATATTAGTCATCCGCCGACCGTTAACCAGTACACTGTCATCTATTCCCTCCCTTTTATTGAAAGCCGCTATCTCTTCTTCTCGCTTTTCAATATAGGGCTTCAATAGGGCAATTTTCTTGAGTTCTTGAATTTCATCTAGGGTGACATAGCGTATGGAAGAGATCTTAATATTAATCGGCCGTTTTATCCGTCGACCACCGCTATCCTGCATACCTCTATAATTCTTGAACGAATCGCTAAGTAACGTATACGTCGGAATAGTCACAATGGTTTTATCCCAGTTTTGAATACGTACATTATTCAAGTTTATCTGCAAGACATCACCATCTACTCCATACTTAGGCATTTCAATCCAATCCCCTACCCGTACGGAATCATTGGCCGAGACTTGTATACTCGCCACGAATCCCAAAATTGTGTCTTTAAACACTAACATGAGGATTGCAGATGCTGCACCTAGAGACACTAAAAATGACCATGGGGATTTACCCGTTAACAATGACACAACCAACATTCCAACAATGAAGATCAAAAAGATCTGTACCACCTGTAGGTAACTATCAACCGGCTTATCCTTAAAGACCTTGGTACTCCTAAGTATGTCTCGCATGGTACGCAATATACTGTTGACCAAAGCATAGACAGCAAGTATCATCAGAATTGCCAGAAAGGTACTTAAAGCATTACTGAATACAGGAAACCCCATAAATATAAAGGGAAATACCTGCTGGGCTATAATAACTAGAATTAAACGGCTTAAATGAACCTGTACCCTATTATCGAGCAAACGATCATCCCAATCGGTGTTCGTCTTTTTTATAAATTTGCTTGCTAGGGTATTGAATACATACCGCGTTATATAATCAACAATAACCAAAAGTATACAGGCGAAAAAAAGTAGTGCTCCAGAAGCTAATATATGATTAATCTGTTCCGTCAATCCAAATCGCTGAATCCAATCAAACGTCTGTTGGTAAATTGCACTAGTCGATTGTTCGCTAAAATTCAGTATTGTCGTTTCTTCCATATCATCTTTTTTCAGTCCCCTTTACAAAGCATATAGCCTATAAATCTTCTTTGCTCAGATCCGCCTCTCCTAAAATAGAGACATGGATAGAACAAAGGAAAGCCATTCATTTCCGAAAAGGCACTCCAGTACATGTTGTCAATCGACTAAGATAACACAAATCTGCGGGCATCTACGTAATACTCCCCTCTTTTAACCATAATAAACCATGGTTTCCCAATTTATCCTGTGTATTCTAGTTGTTAAGTCCAAAGCTATACCCTCCCTCGGTAAAGCTATACATTTGGAAGAAAGCACAAATATGCCATTCATCCAAGTCAAGAAATAGTTTTATTTTTTGTATATCAAATATATTCCTTTGTCCTTCCCCGATGTGTCGGTATTGGTTAAAGTAAATATCATAGTCTGGTTTTCGGAAAATGTAGTGGGGACTTCAAAAAGCTTTGCTTCAAACTTATACCCATCGTCCGTATTACTAGTTTCGACTTTAAAATCGATTTCGCCTTGAGGCATTTTCATTCTAAGATAAGCGGTACCGTTCCAGTAGCATTTTGGCTTATGTCTCGCATCTAATAAATCATGAATCTGGAATGGATTTAATAGATTCCAATTAAAATGATTTCGCTTAAAATAAGCTACCCGAAGTACCCCATTTGAGTCATTCCAGTCAAAACCTTTGATCCCAAGTTTGTCTTTAAGAAATATTCCCCCGCTAGGTGGTTGCTTATTTTCGGGAAGGCTTTGCAAAATACGACCTTCAAAGTCCATTTGAATCCAGGAGGGCCCTTTATAAAAAATGCTTTCCCTGTCCTTCACATTGTCAATAGACAAATACCATATATTCTCCCCATTCGGATCAAGGTATACAGCATCTTCATCTACTTTATTTCCTAATAACAGACAGGGTACATAGTCCAATTCGGCATTCGTCAGCCTTTTTATGATATATGGTCCGCTCTTTCTAATCTGAGAGAGGTAGCGATAGCTTTTATAAGAGGTCCTATTGCTACTCTGTGGATATATATACCACATACCCAATAAAATAGCAAAAAATAGTAAAAGTAAAGTAATCTGTGTGATCTTGAGCCTCATCTGTTCAGTATATATTTTACTTATCTATCCACAAGAGTCATAAAATGTTACCCTTAATTCCTCATTTAGATTGTGAGCAGTAAGAGTGAGATTTAAAATCAACCATGCCTCCTCCTTTACGGTTTCCCATAATTTAGGAAGTACTTAAATCTTATTTTTGTCAAATCAAAAGACTGAAAAACACATCAAACAATAGGTTAATAATATGCTTCCACAATTGATGGAGAATATAGAGCTCATCGCTCTAATAGTTCTTCTATTTACTTTTTTTGTTTACACGCTGTACCATGCTGTAAACAATCCTAAACTATATAGCGAAGAACGATTATTCTGGGTATTGATTATTCTTCTGACTACATTTTTTGGATGGATTGTGTATTGGAAAGTTGGTAAAAACGGTAGCAACAGATCACAGATTCTTCTAAACAAAAGAGCCGATTACCCTTAGTAACCGGCTCAAAATAAAACCATCAATCTCAAAGGAGAAATAATAGCTAACTTTCTTTATTCCACCATACCTTTGTACCAATAACATCATCTCCTTGCCGCTCAAGCGCTTCTCTGTACTTTGTTCTATTCGTACTCTGTTCCTTTAATGGATAAATAAAGCGACTAGGAATTCCATCTCCTACCTCCGGCAGGAACGGATAAGATACCTGAGACCCTTTTACGGTACCAGACCAGACAACATCCCCCTTCTTCACTAAAAATAGAGGATAGCCTGTTCGACGTATCTCTGACCAGCCCTCGATTCCCTGATTAAATAGCGCTAGATATTTCTGGCTTAATACATGCTCTTTATTGGCTATAGGCAACAGATTCAAATAATTATCTATTTCATTCTGATCACCTCCCCATTTCTCCAAAGAAGCCCGCACTCCCTTTTTGTACGCCTGCTCATCCCATCCTTTTATTTCTGAAATCAAGAACTGCACCTCTGCGTATTCCATCAAAACTTCACCGTAGTTGGCAGCATCAATAACTGCACCTGGAAGCGATATTGAATCTACAGGGAATAAATCTGCCGCTGCTAATGGTAATCCATATGGTTGCCCAAAGTATACGCCTTTACTATTTGGTTTTGCAAAAACTTTCAGCCGTGGATCTGCGATTCCGAAAGGTCCTCTACTTCCCTTCAATACGTCTACAATAACATGTGAAATGGCAAAATCCTTTCTATTTGCTGTGACTGTTGCCTGATACAGAGGCGCTTCATTTGGCGAAGAGTTCGAATATTTAAATACCGCATTATCTGCATTAGATTCAAAAACGCCTTTGGCTAGGGCATCGTTTATATGCTCTGTTGCCAATGCAGGTAATTTATGTGCAATACGATTAGCCAATCGCAGTCTCAGACTATTCGCAAATTTGGCCCATTTCAGATTGTTGCCATCATAGATAATATCCGAGTTCTTAAAAGTCTGTAGTTCTTTATACTTGAACAATGTATCTGCCGACTGTTTTAACTCATTTAGAATATCGGTATATATTTTTTCCTGCGGAGCATACTTTGGAGTAAGATTATCCGGATTCTGCTGCAAAGCTTCAAAATCAGGATCTTTACTGCCATAAGATTGATAAGGAATATCTCCGAATACATCCGTCAGATTATGGAAAGCATAGGATTTCAATATTCGGGTGATCGCTATCTGATTAGTATTAGTTCCCACTCCTCCGGTAGTCACCCACTCTTTCGTTTTTTCATCCACATTCAACTTAATAATCTCATTGAGATTATTCAATGCCCGGTTTACCCCTGTCCAAAATACATCAGAATAATTTACTGGTATCATATAACGCGATTGGTCGGTATAGATATTCTGACTAAAATACTGCGCATACAGCTGCGCTCCGCGAAGATTCAGATCGGGATTCCTAACCGTATTTATCAAAAGTCGTTCACCTCCGACCAACAAGCTCGACGTACTTACGGCAGCCGGCTTATTAGGGTCCGTATTGATCTCTTCAAAAATACGATCTGAACAACCTACAAGCTGTGCTGTAGCCAACAACAGTCCTATAATATATTTATATGCTTTCATCTCAGTCTAAAATTTAACGTTTACATTAAAACCATAAGTTACAGGAGTAGGAATATTTCCCCCTTCTATCCCCTGTACATTCCCCCCGCTGGAAGTAAACTCTGGATCGATATACTTACTTTTCGTATAGATGTTCCAAAGATTGCGGCCATACAGGGATACACCTATATCTCTAACCGTCTTTGTATTATTGATTTTGAAATTATAACCAAGTGTCACCTCGCGTAATTTGACGAAAGTAGCGTCAAAAATAGAGAACGCTGTAGGCCCATTGTATTCATTTCTCGCCCACTGTTGCGCTGTAACCCGACTATCATTTTCTTTCACATTACTGACGGTATAAGTTCCATCCGCATTAAAACCAACATCAGCCTTCACCCCGTCCAATACAACACCAGTCTCCCGTATATTATTCGCTGCAGTCTTGTCCAATATTCCTGCATACATCCCCACTTTATAGGTTTGCGAGAAGAAGCTTCCTCCCACCCGACCATCAATTAGAAAACCGAGGCTGAAACGTTTGTAGCGAAATTGATTTTGAAAGCCAAAAATGTATTTTGGCAACACGGAGCCAAGTGGTGTCAATTGAGACGTTTTCATATATAGCCCATCTTTATCCAACACTTTACGTCCATCGTCTGTATATACAAAATCGTATCCTAGAAACTGTCCATAAGCTTCGCCTTCGCGGGCCACTAGATTAACCAATGCATCACTTAGCGTCAATGTATTGACCATATCATCGATCTCCACAATTTTATTTTGGTTTCTAGACCAGTTGAACATCGTATTCCACTCCAAGTCAGCCCCTTTGATAGGTGTACCTGTCAGTGTTACCTCAATTCCTTTATTATTGATTTTACCGGCATTGAGGACCTTCGTTTCGTAACCAAAAGAGGAAGAAACTGGAACAGCCAGTATCTGATTACGCGAGTCATTATTATAGTATGTTATATCCAGTCCCAAGCGATTACGGAATAACTGCAACTGGGCGCCAGTCTCCCAAGAAGTCGTCATCTCTGGCTTTAAGAACTCGTTATTCAGTTTTTGGGACAGGCTATTGGCAGGTCTACCGTCAAATGCTTGCTCTACATCATAGACTTTGGCCAGTTGATAAGGATCAGTAGCATTCCCCACCTGAGCCCAGCCTAATCTCACTTTTGCGAAAGAAAGCCAGTCCAATTGTTTTAATGCCTCTAATTGACTCAGAATAACACTTCCGGTCACCGAAGGATATAAAAATGAATTATTCTTAATGGGCAATGTCGAAGACCAATCATTCCGCAATGTCGCATCCAAAAACAGATAATCTGCATAGCCTAAAGATACACTTCCATACAAAGAAGGAGTCCGCGTATGGTAACGGAAGTTATCTACCTTCACTGACGATGCATTTTTCAGGTTGTAATAATTAGGTACCACTAGACCTCCCTGCGTAATCGCATAATCTACTTTACGTTTTTGATCTCTCAGATTGGCCCCAGCATTAGCGACCAAAGACCAGTTGTCCCATCTCTTATTAGCCGTTGCCAAAAACTCATAATTATACTCATTCAATGTATTAGCAGCTTCTTCATATTGCGAAGTACTTCTAGAGTATACAGCGATCCTATCCTGTGATCTAAAATTATACACGTCACCATGTGCTTTGGCATTCAGCGTTAACCAATCATTGACCTCATACTGTAATCCAACATTCCCATAAAATCTATCCCTTTGTTCTTCCAAATAGCTTTCATAAGCCGACCAGAACGGGTTATCGATAAAACGTGTTGCTTTTCCGGCAGGTGTATTTTGCCATCCCGTCCTATTCCAAGCCTTTGGCGTACCGTCTGCCCGCTTATAGTCTTCCAACAACTTATAATCAACCTGTACCGCCCCCCATTGAAATGCTTCTAACATGATATTTCTGTTCGATGCGCCCGACCAGGGCTTACCGACAGAGCTGTTCCTTACATAGTTTATGTTAGAAGTAATGCGAAGCTTACCAAGCTGCGTTCCTCCAGAAAAATTCAACGTGTTTCTATTCAACGTCGCATTGGGAACCGTACCACGCACATTTTTATTCGTATAAGAGAATCTGTAATTGGTATTTCCACTAGTTCCTGCTATAGCCAGGTTGTTCGTATTTGACAATCCAGTTCTAAAGAAATAATTTACGTCATGCTTCGGGTATACCCAGGGAGTAGTCTTCAGATAAGCAGCTGCATCTTCAGGATCCAATGCGTACCACTGCAATACTTGCTGCCCATCTAGACGCGGTCCCCAGCTTTCGTCCGAAGCATAGTCTACGATCTGATAATCCTTTCCGTTGATTTCCTGTGTTTTAAAATCCTTAGAATAGCCCTGTCCGTATAATTTTTGTCTCTTGGGCAGGCGAACCACATTTTCAAATTCCAGTCCTGTATTAACTGAAATATCCACCCGCTCACCTTTAGCCGCTTTTTTAGTCGTAATCAGAATCACTCCGTTGGCAGCTCTCGAACCATATAATGCTGCAGCTGTCGGTCCCTTCAAGACGGTTACACTTGCAATATCATCCGGATTTATATCTTGAATCAAGTTTCCTACATCTTTTCCTGCGCTACCATTGATGGTCGAGGTTGTATTCAGGTCGCTGTTATCAATAGGTGTACCATCGATCACATAAAGCGGTTGATTATTTCCAGCGATAGAGTTGATTCCCCGTAAGAGTACGCGAGAAGAACCTCCCATATTACCTCCAGAAGAAATTACCTGAAGACCGGCAACTTTACCAGAAAGAGCACTCACGGCGTTCGTCGGTCTTGTCTGCAATTCGCTGCCTTTCACTTCTTGTACTGCGTAGCCCAAAGCCTTCTTTTCACGAGATATCCCCAAGGCTGTGACGACCACCTCATTCAACTGTTCCGATATCGGGACTAAGGTAACAAGTAGATCTCCTGAAAGTGAAAAACTCTGTAAAGTTTGTTCTTCATATCCGATATAACTAACGCTAACACGTGGCTTATCCGCCTTGATACTCAATTGAAAACGTCCATCGGAATCGGTTTGCGTTTTGACTAGTGTAGCGAGATCCGTAACTGTCGCTCCTGCTATAGCCTGCCCTTCTTGGTTAACAACTCTTCCAGCGAGGGAAGATTGGGCGTAGATTTTTCCTGTCCCGAGGGCAATAGCCGCCCAGACGAGACTTGTATGTAAAGCTCTGTTCATATTAAAAATAACACTAATTAATGGTTAAAAACTAACGGCTAATGTTTTTGGGAATAATCCGTCCTCTCCCTCGATTATCCCCTCAACACATTCGGAAAAAGAATTGTTGTATCATATTTCATTATTAAAAAGACAAATATACATATAATCCACCTAATTAGTAGACTTTAGTGCAAATACAACATAAGTAACTCAAAATCAGTGTAAATAAAAAAATGCAATCTCCAACTGAAATTGCATTTTAGCACTTTTAATATATTTAAACAAAATAGGTGAAATCAAATCACAGCCTCTACTCCAGCAGGAGGTCAATTGGTAACATCAACTAATTTAATTTGAATATACTCTACTCCATTTCTAAAGGCAAATTGATTAAACGCTATCTTATCATCTTTTCTTGAGAAAACCGGAACTCCAACCACTTTTAAATCTTCTGGAGTATTTAAGGTCAACTTATCAAGCTTCTTTGATACTAAATGAAATACATACACATTATTATTACCTATAAATGTAACCTTATCTCCTTTGGTACTGATATTTATGGGAGAAGAAATAGAAAAGTCCAAATCTGACACATAGGTCGTTTCCCCCGTCATCACATTACATTGCACCACCTGATTACGGCCTTGATCATCCTTCCCTAATGCATAGACTGTACTACCATCCGGAGAAGATCGTAACCAATGCCTCAAATCAGACAGGCCCTTAATGGTTCGAGACAACCTTCGTTGTTTGATTCCTTGTGGTACCTGAGGGCGCTCACCAACCTTGCCCACTGCCCCTCTATCCTGCACAATCACCTGCGGATCTATTTCAACTGTAAAAATCTCCGTTATGGTCTCTCCTTTATCATTACGTGTATTTCCCTGAAACGCTATTTCATATTTTCCTTTAGCTCCTATCCAGCATTCATCAAAAGCTTTAGAAATCTCATCCGATCCCCACTTTGGCTCTCGTACGACATCAGTAACTACGGCAGCATATAGCTTCCCGTTGTTATTGCCTTTCTCCTCTGGCACTGTTACGCCACTTTCGTGAGGCACCATCACTCCAACCACACGCAAGTCCGGATCTACAAACTCATCATTATAAGTAAAACTGACTAATCTACCATCTGCACTCCAAGCATGCGAATGCGTCCCACCACGTAGTGATCCAGGGATATAAGGCGGCACCACATCACGGGCATCCATATGTATTCCCATCATAGGCCTGTCCGTCTCTATTGCCAGACCAAAGCGCCTGGCCATATCATAAGGTTTAGTTTGATCCGCATCATACAATCCATGAATAAACAACACCATATTCTCTTTTGGGCTAAAGGAAGCAGCACCTACACCGGGGCCATATTGTGTTTGATTATCAGTTTTGTAAAGGATTTTTTCCTCACCGGTATTTACATTGACCATGCCGATTGTTGATGTCTCTCCTATTTTGGTATCATCATTACGACCGTCAAACACAATCCATTCATCATCAGGAGAAAAAACACCATTATGGTGTAGGGTATGGCCACTGGCCGACTGGGTTAAGGTTGTAACCTTAAATTCATGCATACAGCTATAGAAACTAAAGGGTAAAAAACAGAATAATATAGATCGGTTTAACAGACTCATTACTTATGTAACTTATAATTTTCTAAATCCTTCAATACGGTGAAATGTTAAGAAATTAGCATCATGGTTATTTTTTGCGTCTACTTTTCCATCGTTGTAAGCTGTTCTACACAACACAATTAGATCATTGCCTTCAAATAACCAATCTACGTATTGGAAACCATGATTAGCCACGTCTTTATGTTCCAAAATAACTTTCACATCTTGCCAATTCTGTAAATCTTTCGATTTACGTAACATTAATACATTTCGATAATTGGCAGGATTAGTTCGCTTAGGATCCACATTCCTATATCGTTCGGGGATTGAATTTGTCAACGTGTAGTAATATCCGCTTTCTGGATCATATTTGATCACAAATTTCTTACTTCCCCCATCAAAAGGTATAAAACCTTGTGTAGGATCAAAACTTAATTCCTTACCATCTGCCGAGATCTTCACCATAGCTGCCTTCTCATCTAGTGTAGTTTTATCATCCACTCGTAGCATATTCCACATCTGTTTATCTGGTCCTACAACGAAATTGCCTTCCAGCCATCCCGTAAAATTGCCATTCAGATAACTTTTATCAAAAAATAACGGCGTACTGGCCTGCCAAGATTTTGCATTCATCAAATCCGCATCAATTGGTGCTGACATAACCATAGCTCCGTAACGCTCTCCCCACTTTAAGACAGGACCATGTGCCGTCTCCATCGGTCGCCATAAACGACCATTATACTCTACAACCGGCATTGGAGCACAGTGAAATTCGCCTGTTAACAGCACACCATTCTCTTTATTCGTAGGTTTAGTCCAAGACTTACCTCCATCTAAAGATTTACGAATCAACACAGTCCCATGGTGTCTATCCGGTCCTAGTAAGAATAGTTCACCCTTATGCACAAACAAAGAACTCCAGAATGCTCCATTGATTTCACTGGCTTTTTTCCAAGAGCGACCTTTATCTTTTGAACGATAAATTGTCGTAACCGCCTGCTGCCATTCCGAACTCTGTGGACCAAAAAAATCATGCGACGCCACATAGTCACCATTTGGCAATATAACCAAACTAGGAGAACCTATATACTTTTGTGTACTTGCCGGTTGGTAGTGAACTACCGTACCTGGTACATGCGAAAAACGTTGAGCGAGCCCATCTGTGTGCGCCAACAAAAGGACAACATATAGAAAAAAAAATCTTTGCATAATATAACTTATTTAATAATCCGTGTAACTAATTTAAAATTTTCCCTTTACCTCAAACAGAACTTATCAGAAAATTCTTTAAAAATTTTCATTTTGCTTAATCTGTGGATCAGAGTCAATTACCACTTGTGGTATAGGGTGAACTACATGGTAAGATTTTGCATTTTTACCTCTTCTCACCGCATCAGATATAAATTTACCCATGCGGATCATATCCATACGACGATGTCCCTCATTATAAAACTCATGTCCCCGTTCCAACAAAATTTTATCTCTAAACATCTCTTTACTGGTAACTTCAATACTTGTCAGATCTGATAATCCAGCTCTCTTCCGAACCAGATTCAGGTAATCAAAGGCCTGTTGACTAGGATATTGTAACTCATTGAGTGCCTCCGAATAAGATAAGTAAATATCAGGCAATCTAATTTCAGGAATATCATTACCGTGGGCGGCTCCGACGTGATTTTGATCAGGCCAATATTTGAATGACCGAACATTATCCGATCCCAATAAGGTTACTGTCTGATCAGCGTTATTGATATAACTTGTGATCATCAGATTCTTCCGCTTATCATTCGTTTCAAATGAATTATAAAACTCATCGTAAATCCTAAATTCATTCGGCCAATTTAGCCAACTGGATTTAAAGGTCAGCCCAATCTGAGGTGCTGATTTAAAATTCTCTGGAAACGCCACATTACTCCAACTATTAGCAGTAGCACGATCAGAAGATGCAATAGCAGGACGCACCCAAATAAACTCCTTATTATTTTCGTTTTCTACTTTAAACAAATCTTTATATTCTGGGTATAATGTGTAATTAAAATCCTTTAAAAACTCTGCCAAAACATCCGTTGCTTTTTGCCATTGGTGTGTATTCAAATAAAATTTCGCAAGATAACCTTTTGCTGCAGCTTTATGAGCTCTATACTTTTCCTTTTCAGCCCCAGGGTTAGGCAAATCAACAAGAGATGCTCCTAACTCACTCTCAATAAAGCTTTTCATCTCTTCTTCCTTAGCTCTTGGCAGACTCAACGACTCTGTGGTTGAGGTGCGTAAGGGTACTGGGCCAAAAAAGAAATACAACTTATAATAAGATATAGCTCTTAAAAACCGAGCTTCAGCAGAATACAGTTTTTTCTCCTCATCAGAAAGGTTAGACATCGATATATTCTCCAAAAGAATATTACTATTGCGAATACATTGATAAGGAGAATCCCAATTCTGAATCAAAAAATCCATTGTTGGATCCCAATTGAAATCTCTGAAATTCCGAATAGTAGCCTCGACGTTATCGCCACTTTGATAAAGTATATCTGTAGAAAATTCTTGCGGACCTAAAACATAAATAGAATTATTACTATTCATATTAGCCGCTTTAGCATATCCTTCATACAATACAGAGGTCAGTCCCTCTTTAGTCTTTAGGTAGTTCGTGGGCGATAATTGCGAGTACACTTCTTCCTGGAGAAAATCATTACAAGATTGAACGGTAAGTGTTGTTGCAAAAAGGGATATATATAATAATGATGTATTAAAAGTCTTCATAACTATAGATTTAAGTTGATACCTAACATGAATGTACGCGCCGTAGGGTAGGCATTCCAGTCAATTCTGGCTCCACTCCCATTAGGGTTGATAGACGGATCATATCCTGTATAATCGGTTATAATCGCCAGATTCTGGCCTACTACATAAAGATTTACTCCCTTCACATATTTTGTGTTTTGAAGCGGAATCGTGTATCCTAATTTTACAGTATTCAATCTAACGTAACTTGCATTTTCGACCGTATACGAATTCACCTCTTTCTTACCTTGCTTTAATGGGTTTACAAAAGATGGATATACATTGGAAGGATTGTCTACGGTCCAGCGATTGAGCATAGGATCAGCCAAACGATTCCGTTTCAAATTTGCGGGAAAATAAGTATCTACCAGATTATTATTCAACATACTGACTCCAAAAACACCATCGATAAAAATATTTAAATTAAAACCTTTGTAATCGAAGTTATTGGTCATCGATGCCGTATACTTCGGAAATGAATTGCCCAATACCACACGGTCATCGGCATTTACAATCATATCGCCATTGATATCCCTGTATTTAAAATCTCCCGCTACCACTGCATCTTTAGTTGTAGAGAAATCATCGCCTTTCTGCCAGATTCCATCTATTTCATAACCAAAGAAAGAATATATTGGTTCTCCCACTTTAATAATAGACACATTAGATGTCCCCCCTGCTGATCCATTATAAATAATGGTATTCGACCCAAGATCTTTGACCAAATTCTTTAACCAAGCAAAATTCCATGTCGTCTCCCAGTTAAATGGCCCTTTCACATTCTGTGTATTCATTAAAAACTCAATACCGGAGTTCCGGACGGCCCCGACATTGGTCATCATTGTCGAAAACCCAGTAGTACGGGGTACTGCTAGGTTTAACAACATATCTTTGGTGTCTTTGTAAAACACATCGACACTTCCAGAAATTCTATTGCTCATAAAACCGTAATCCAATCCAAAATTGAGCTGTTCTGAAGTTTCCCATTTCAGATTTGGATTTGCAATACGACTAGGAGTAGTTGTACTAACCTGTCCACTTCCGATTACCGCCTTTTGTCCACCCGCATAAGTAGAGATAGATTGGTAATTACCTATTTCTTGATTACCTGTCCGCCCCCAGCTAGTTCTGAGCTTCAGCGTATTAAAAAGGCCTAACTCTTTGATAAACTCTTCTTCTTCTAATTTCCATCCAAAAGCAAAAGATGGAAATACCCCAAAACGATTATTTGTACCAAAACGCGAAGAACCATCAATACGTAAAGACGCCGTAAACAAATATTTGTCATATAGATTATAATTTGCACGTCCTAAATAAGACAATAGGCTATTCCTCGTCCGACCACTACTCACAATAAATTTTGTAGGATCAGCTAGCCCCATATTATTTGTTCCTGTCGCATCAGATGAAAAACCACTCCCTTGAGAAGAAGAAGATATATCATTAAACTGTTGCCCAGTTACACCAACTAAGAAGTTTAGATCGTGTATATCAATTTTCTTCTTATAACCAACGGTAAATTCTGCCAGATAACTCGTGCTAGTTCCATGCAAAATACTAGCTATCCCTCCGTTAGCCCGTCCTTCAATCGTCTGTCTATCTACATATGTATCACGTCTCTGATTTGAGATATCAGCTCCTACATTTAATTTTGCAGTAAAATCTTCTAGAAAGTTCATTTCTCCGTAGATAGTTCCTAATGTCCGATACAGGTTGGATTGTGACATCTTACCATTAGCAATAGCTAGAGGATTATCGATATTCATATCTGGAGACAGTTTGTAAGTTCCATCAGCATTATAGATCGGCAACGTCGGATCGTATGCAATAGCGGCATAAATAATGCCCGCACGCTCATTCAAATCCATACCATTAGCCACATAATTATCTTTGATATATGAACTTGTAATATTCGTTCCCAATTTAAAATTTCCCGCTGTATGCTCTAGATTTACCCTTGCACTATACCGTTTATTATCCGAATTGATTAGTAAACCATCCTGCCCAAAGTAGTTTAGTGAAGTATGATATCTCGTATTTTCATTCCCTCCGGAGAAAGATAGATTATGATTTTGTACAGGAGCTTTTTTAGAATACATCTTAGACAACCAATCCGTTCCTTCAACAATGTCACCGATACGCTGACTTTCAGTCCCCTCGCCAGCGTCGATCAAACCATTGATAACATCTTTATATTGTTGGGTTGAGAGTATATTAATATCTCGTTGTATATTTTGTGCCCCATAATAAGCATCATAGTTCACATTCAGTCCGCCCGTCTTTCCTCTCTTTGTTGTGATAATCACCACACCATTTGCACCACGGGACCCATAAATTGCAGTAGCAGATGCATCTTTCAATACCTCAATAGAGGCAATATCATTTGGATTTATTGCATTCAGCGGATTACGAGCGGACTTCATCCCTGTGAAATTGGCCCCAGTCCCCCCCACTGTTGCCGAATTATCAATAGGAAAGCCATCCACTACATACAACGGCGAGTTGCCGGCGTTTACAGATCCTACTCCACGTACATTCACCGATATTCCGCCACCAGGCTCACCGCTACTCTGTACAACCTGTACGCCAGACACTTTACCGGCAATCAATTGCTCCGCTGAGATATTTGCCCCTTTATTAAAATCCTTTTCATTCAGACTACTAACACTCCCCGTTATATCTGACTTCTTTGAGGTACCATATCCGATTACTACAACTTCTTCCAATGCACCTTCTTGCGCGATTAGACCTATTTCATAGTGTGTTCGAGAATCCAACTGAATACGCTGCGATTGGTAACCAACATAGCTGACTGTAAGGCTAGTGTTGCCATTAGATATAGAAAGACTAAAACGTCCTTGTGCATCTGAATTGGCCACACCAGCTTTATCGCCTACTATAGTAGCTCCAATAATAGGACTACCCGTAATTTGATCTTTGATCGTACCAGTAATCTGTTGCTGGGCATTCACTTGATAGGAAGCAAGTGTCAGCACAAACAACACCAAAATTTTGAGTTTAACTATCATAACTGTACTTTTATAAGTGGTTCATAATTTTATTTAAAAATTTCCGATTTTAATTTGTCATAGTTTTCCTTTAGTTCATTTAATTTAATTTTTGTTTCTCCATCAAGCGGTTCTATATCATCTCGCCTACATGTTGTTCCCATCCAACTATACGTTCCTTGTAGGTAGTATTTGGCAGCAGTAGGATACGCATAGTGCATGACATCCATATTATCGATTAGGAATTGTTGCACTTTATCGACCTTACTCTTCTGGAAAGAATCATTATAATTATTACATATCCAGACAATAAGTTCTGGAAAATAATTACCCTGAATACACGATAGACCTGCAGATCCAGACGCTAGACTATCCACCGCATGAACCATATACGCATCATACAGACCAAAATCGCTTACACCATCCGTTTCGTTAATTTTCGCTCGTATATTTCCGATATCAAGAGATGTATCTTTATGGTACATGATTCGACCGGTCTTGGCCAACTCTCCTAGAAAAGCAGGATCAATCACCCGCTTATAAGGCACAGGACATTCATAAAAACCTAAGGGTACATCATCGGTCAAAGTCAGCAACTGATGGATATTAGATCTAAAAGTAGCTTCATCATCCTTCTCTTGAGCCATTAGACTTGTTATCACAATAACAGCCTGTATACCTGTAGCATAGATTTCTTTTACAAATGCAGCTTGTAGTTCAATAGATTCTGCAAAGGTCCCGGTTGCAACAATAGGCACTCTTCCGTTCACTTTTTGTACTATAAATGAAACCGATTCGATCATTTCCTGCTTCGACAAATGGAACATTTCGCTCGAAAGACAATTGGCAAATAACCCCTGTGCACCAGCACTTAAATAAAATTCGATAAGTTTTTCTAAGGCACCGTAATCTATACTCTTATCCTCACAAAAGGGCATAAGCATCACGGGAATAAATTCTTTATTATTCCTAATCATAATATTTCAATATGTTGTTAGTTTATTTAGTTCTTAATTTTCGGCTTATATTTCCAAATAAAAATATAGTTAGTGTACCTACCACTATAATCATGTTTGCATGTAATGGATTATGTAGATAGGCCATATTTTCGGGAATGAGATAGGAGAAAGTCATCCAAAGAATCACACATATTCCGACGATGGTCCCTACAATAGCGTCACTATTAGTCGCTTTTTTACTGATTAAACCTAGTAGAAACAGGCCCAACATACCTCCAGCAAAAATACCGGATAGAGTCCACCAGACATCCAGAAGGCTCTTAATACCAATCATAGCAATTCCACAGATCATACCGATCACTCCCACGATCACGGTTGCTATATATAATACTTTCAAGCTATTTGTATCCGAAGAGTCCTTATTGAAATACCTTTTATAGATATCCTCTGTGAATACCGTGGCCGAAGCATTCATACCCGAACTAATGGTACTCATCGCCGCCGACAGTATCGCGGATACAATCAACCCAAGCAATCCTGTTGGGATCATGTAAACCATAAAATGAGGCATGATCTTGTCTCCATAATCAGCAGGCGACAATGTAGTGGCCAACGCTGCTACCTGCGGAGTTTGCACTCCTAGCCCGAGTTGTTCCGAAGCCGCCTGCAATTTTATCGTTGCTAATAGCTCAGGATGCTGCATATAGTAAGTATAAAGACAGGTCCCAATAACAAAAAACAACAAGGATACTGGCACGTAAATCCATACGCATAGCCATACAGATTTATTTGCTTCTTTAGGGCTCGATGCTGTATGATAACGTTGCACATAGTTCTGGTCCATACCAAAATTGTTCAAATTGATAAAAAAACCGTACAGCAACACAACCCAAAACGACGAGTTTACAAAATCAAAATCCAATGTCCCCAGGCTAAATTTGTTTTCAGCTATTCCTACATCAATAATATCCTTAAAGCCGCCAGGTACCTCCTTCACCACCAAATAAATGATGATGACCGCCCCTACAGTCTTCAATATACCCTGCACCACTTCCGTCCAGATTACCGCTTCAATTCCTCCCATCACAGTATAGATAACGATACAGATTCCTGTCACAACCATAATAACCACCATACTGTAGCCCGTCAATGCCTGTAATGTCAACGAAATCCCGAAGAAAATAGAACCTATACGCGCCAATTGAGTCAACAAGAAACAGACAACTGCATAAGTCCGGGCCCAAGTACCAAATCGTTTTTCTAGGTTTGTATATGCGGATACCTCTCCTGTACTTCTGTAGAAGGGTACAAAATACTTGGTAGCCAACCATGCCGCCAATGGCATAGAGAGACTAAATGCAAATGCATTCCAATTTCCACCAAAAGCTTTCCCAGGAACCCCCAAAAAAGTATTTGAACTTAAAAATGTCGCATAGATCGATATCCCTATTGCCCATCCAGGGATCCGGCCAGCAGCCCGGGTAAACTCATCGGCCGATT
Organism: Sphingobacterium tabacisoli; assembly: GCF_017908035.1. GTDB lineage: Bacteria > Bacteroidota > Bacteroidia > Sphingobacteriales > Sphingobacteriaceae > Sphingobacterium > Sphingobacterium tabacisoli. The sequence continues at coordinate 1,612,534 of NZ_JAEQMU010000001.1, forward strand.
TATTCCTTCTCGAGAAATAAACTCCAACGAGTACCATAGCCAATAGATAGACCACGATTATGGCAATATCAAGTAGGGGAAGATTCTTCATAATTCTAATTGTGTTAATTCTTTATAAGCTTGATATAATTTTTTATAGATAGCGGCACGTTCAGGATTACAATGGTACGTTTTTGAAACTTTAGCAGCAAGTTTTATTTTCGCCGTATCTATATCCGGATATGCTCCTGCTACCACAGAAGCAAAAATCACAGAGCCCAAAGCACAGGTCTGTTCGCTGTCCACTACCTGCACATCACACTCTAAGACATCTGCCAATACCTGTACTACATACGGCGCCTTATTAGGAATCCCTCCTGTTGCGATGACCGTTTTTATAGGAATATTATAGGAACGAAAACGGTCGATAATAGCCTTAGAACCAAAGGCTGTTCCTTCTACCAAAGCTTTAAAAATATGTCCAGCCTCTGTGGCAAGAGTAATCCCGTACGCAGTAGACGCTTTAGTAAAATCTGCATCTGGAGTCCGCCGTCCATTATGATAATCAGTAAATAGCATATCGTCTACAGTCAAAGGGATAGCTGCGGCTTCTTTTGTCACGTGCTCAAAGAAATTATCCTCCAACACTTTACGTTGCTGATCTGACAGGTTGAGATTTTCCATTTCCAAAACTGGTTTAAGCATCATCTTCTTGAGCCAGTTATAGATATCGCCAAAAGCAGATTGTCCTGCCTCGAACCCGACCATTCCAGGATCAATAGATCCATCCACCTGTCCACAGATTCCCTCCACCAACGGAGGATTATCTTCCTTGGGAACCACCAGCATATCACATGTCGACGTACCGATTACTTTGATCAAGGTGTACGCTTCACTCCCCGCTCCTACAGCTCCGTGATGAGCATCAATTGCACCTACATTGATCAATGTATCTTTATCAAAACCAAACCTCTTCACAAAATACTCTCCTATTTTCCCAAACTCCTGATCTGAGGTATATGTATTAGTATAGAACCTATTGATCAGATGATAAAAAGTAGAATCCAGTGAACAGAGAAACTCAGACGACGGTAGGCCACCGTGCGATTCATTCCACATCGCTTTATGTCCTGCGGCACATCTATTACGTTTTATTTCCGAAGCCTTAGTCGTCCCTGATAAATAAGCTGGTATCCAATCAGACTGCTCGACCCAGGTAAACGCCACCTTAGCCACCTCCGGATCGACACGATTTATGTGTAGGATTTTCGACCAGAACCATTCAGATGAATAGATTCCTCCACTAAACCGTGTATAGTCGATCGCCCATTTTTTTGCCAAGACATTAATCTCATCAGCCTCCTTTATCGCGGTATGGTCTTTCCAGAGGATAAACATCGCATTAGGATTCTCCTCAAAACCATCACATAATGCTATTGGATGGCAACTTTCATCAACGGCAACAGGTGTAGACCCCGTAGTATTCGTCCCAATTGCTTTTATCTGCCTGATTGTTTCTGGTGGCAGATCTTTCAACAATTCGGTAAAAACATGATCAATACACTCGATATAATCGAGCGGATGCTGTCTATATTGATCTCTTCCAGGATTACAGTACAGCCCCTCTTTCCAGCGCTTAAAGTAAGACACCGCTGTAGACAATACCTTCCCTGTAGTCGAATTGACCAACAACCCACGCACTGAATCCGTGCCGAAGTCCATTCCTATTACCAGTCTTCCCTCCATTACGACAGTTTTAGTTTATTCCACAAAAATTGACCTTGATACCCATTGCCTCTATAGCGACACCTTTTATTGCGGCAGCACGTGCAACATCAAAGTCACCATCTACGTAGACTACCTGTATATGATTTGCCTTGTGTTTGGCCATCATTTGATCCCGGCTTACCCCATCCAGCACCCCATGCATAATCGGCCATTGTCTATCCGTCAGATTCCATCTGCGGTTGGTTTCCTCTGCAGGTAATTCTACAACCCTTCCTGTACCTATATCGCACAACAGTTCATTGTTCTCTATATAGACTCTGCTCCACACGATTTTTCCCGGCCGGCTGATTCCCCGCAATGTACCGCCTCCTTTTTTAAAGAACATCGCCGGTTGGCGAAGACTATCAGCCCCTTCATATCCGCCAATAAAATGCGAAGCTGGAGCTGCACCAGAAATCAAAAACACCCAGACAAACTCGTTCACACCATCGACTATATAATCCTCTCCGTAACGCAGGTCATGCAAGGTATTGTCCCCATTCAACCCGAGTGCATTCCATAGATGATACGTAACATAGCCATCGATTCCCGCACATTCATCTACTTCATTAAAGTGAGGCAAAGCCTTACCAGGATACAACTCTATACCTGCTTCACTATAGACTGGAGGCCTATTCGTATTATTCAAAAGCCCCTCTACAAGGTCACTTGCAGGTACAAGGTCCTTTAATCCTTGTTGATACTGAATACCAATGGTATCACAGCCAAATTCGTCTGCCAACCGCAAGGCGGCGATATACATTTTACATTGCTCTATAGTCTGCTCACGTGTCAATTCCGTAGCCCCATCTTGTCCCCAATCAAACGACATCCCTTTGTTCAGCATCCAACTCAAGACATTTTCAGCATCACTATCCGACACCGTCAACATTTTAGCATACAAAGTGGATTGACTTAACCGTTCTTTAAATATTCCCAGCTTATGAATGAGAGCATCGGGTACAATCGCGTTAAACATCCCCATACAGCCCTCATCAAATACCCCCATTACAATTCTGTCATCAAGTATCTTATGGGCAAGCTTCTCTGCCACATCGCGATCTGCTTTAGCTAAGTCTTTTCCGTCAAAAGGTTTGACATGCGAATAGTCATGTGTTATTGTTCCCTTTTCTGTCCACTCCGCCAACTTATCCATAAAAAAATCATCCGTAAAGTCCTTGCTCCACAAAAAGCTGTACTCTACCTCGGCCTTGGTCAGTGATCCGGTCAGGTTCATAGCTCCGACCAATCCTGGATAAGTTCCATCCCAGTTCGCCACAACCAATATTGGCCCTTGATGTGCTATCAATCCCGCCAATACATGGTGACTATACTGCCATACACTTTCTGCTACAATAAGTGGAACCGTCTTATCTATATTTCGAAAAATCTTGATCCCTTCATGTTGATAATCGATAAACCCATGACCTTTTTCAGCATTGTAACCATGCGCCCGATTAATTTTCCATCCCAATTTCTGAAATGCTGTCTGCAACATTTCTTCCATTTTTTGTTGCATTGGCCAGCAATTAAGGTTTGCTGCCGGTCTTAGATCTCCACTACAGACAAGGACTGCTTCTTTATTCTTTTCTGATACCATAGTAAACTAATTTATAATAGGTATTACAAAAATCAGATAAGATCAGACGAAATTTGTTTAACAATTTAGCTAGTTATTCCAACATTTTATCATAATGTTGTTTATCTCACATCATTTTCACAACTTTAGTGAGAAAAGAAGGTAGACCAATTATGAAAGCGAAGTTTCATCAAGTTCCTAAAACGAGCGACCATACATTTAAAATCCGACATGATTTATTGCCTCATTTCGGAACTATATGGCACTATCACCCTGAAATAGAATTGCATTATCTGATCAAAGGAGAGGGAATCCGCTTCATCGGCGAGAACATCGCTAACTTTGAAAAAGACGAACTTATATTATTGGGCAGCAACATCCCCCACACCTGGAAATGCAATATTAAATCCGATAGCGAATATTATGTAGAGGCTCTAGTATTACACTTTCACCCTGAGTCATTAGGTCACAATTTCCTGAGCCTACCCGAAACATTAAAGGTTCAAAAACTGCTTACACTAGCTCGCCAAGGTTTGATTATCCAAGGTAACTCCAAGCAAAAAGTTGTGAAATTGATGAATAAAATGAAAGAGTCTACGGGTATCAATAAGATCGTATATCTATTAAAGATATTTGATCTATTGAGCAATAATGCAGAGTACGAAATCATCTCGCCTAATTATGCCAGTTCATCTTCCAATAATTTTGACGACGAACGCATAAACAAGATATTCAATTACACTTTTAATAATTTTAAAAGAAATATAACGCTAGAAAAGATGTCTGAACTGAGTAATCTAAGTGTAACATCTTTCTGCCGATTCTTTAAAAACCTAACACAGAAATCGTACTATGATTTTCTAACGGAAATCCGCATAAATCACGCCTGTAGGTTACTTATTAACTCCAATATGAAGATAGGAGCCATCGCCGAAGAAAGTGGTTTTGAAAACACCTCTAATTTTTACAGGCATTTTAAACGATTTAAAGACAGTACGCCCAGTACTTTTAAAAAGGATTACCTAAACGATTTCGAAAAAGGATAATGACATCTTAATTCCGAGTATACAGTAGACATCACTTTCTAAATCGCAGATCTACTACAGCGTAAAACGGCTCCGATAAAATCGGAGCCGTTTTAAATCAATTATTTATCAACTTCGCCAATGCTTTTTCCAATTCTTCTCCGTGCAACCCCATAGCCACAATACGTCCATCGGGATCAATAAGATAGTTCTGCGGAACAGCCCGGATAGCGTACTTCACTGCTGCTTCATTCTTAAAGTATCCTAAATCAGACACATTAGTCCACACCAAGCCATCTTTCTCTATCGCATCCAGCCACGCCTTCTTTTTAAAATCTAGGGAGACTCCCAGTATGGTAAAGTTATGGTCCTTGTACTTATGATAAGCCTTTACGAGATTTGGATTATCCTGCCTACACGGCCCGCACCAAGAAGCCCAAAAATCAAGCAAAACATATTTACCGCGATAATCTGACAGCCTTATAGGTACACCTGCTGTATCGGCCTGTACAAAATCGGGGGCCAATTCCCCTATTTTAAGTATTTTCATTGCCTCAATCTGAAAACGGAGCTCCCTACCTTCCGGGCTCTTTCGCAATCGCTCTGTTAGACTTTCAAAAAGTGGTTCCACCAATGCTACGTTTACCGGCCCTCCGCTTATATAGTTCAAAGCATACAAACTGAAGTAAGAATCGGGATACGCGGTAACAAATTCTGCGTATCGTTCGTTCAGATTGTTGACAATAGCACGTCGCCTCTCCTGAATCCTAATAAGTTCAGCCTCGTCCTTCGTTAGTTTAGCTCTGCCCGCCAAACGTTTAGTTTCTTCAAGTCCTACGAATTCCCTAAATAACACATAGTCCTTACTTTGGCTTCCTTTTACAAAATCTGCGTTCAACAAAGAGTCTTTAGCCACAATCTCTACTATCCCTGGCTCCAAAAAGCACTCCTTGGTATCAAAAACTCCTGTTAGTTTCCTATTCAAGTGTTCCAGTCTAAGTGTAGCTGGCACAGCCTCGTCTACATCTACTTTAAAAGCAAATTTCCCATTTTTTAAATGAGTGGAGTCACGAAACATGACTCCATCTACATTATAACTCAACAGAACCTTAGCCCCATTTATTCTCCCCACCTTACCTTTTATATGGGTCGTATGTTGAGCACACACAAACAATGGCAGAGATAGGCAACTAAACACAATAAGCCTTCCATACCACACACACATTTTAATATTAATCATAACCTTCGTTTTGACTTAGGTTAGGATTCAACTGCCTTTCTCTACTCGGAATCGGATAAAGCACATCTGTTTGTTGCCAAAATTCCGGCTTTAATGCTCCAATCACGGTATTTACACGATTCGTACGCTTCAGGTCTAACCAACGATGTCCCCATTCTGCAAAATACTCTACTCTACGTTCTCGCTCAATAAGAGATAGGGCTACTTCCTGGCTTGGCATCTCTACCTCTCCGAGCTTTGCACGCTGTCTTACCTTGTTCAAATCCTCCTTTGCACCAACAAGATCCTTCAAATAAGCTCTTGCTTCTGCACGGATCAAATATTGTTCAGAAAGGCGCAGCACCACATCAAATTCATTTCCAACACCCCCTCTTACTTTATATTTGAACGGGAATGCATATCCTGCCGAAGTGCCAACCCATGCAGCCTTCCTTGCGTCACCATTTTCAAACAGGCTCAACAACGAAGGGTGGATCACTAAACTAGGCACACTTCCTGAGGTAGGAACTGTATTCATTCCTACAGTAGTATATCCCAAATGAGACACATCGAAAGCAAAAATCACATCTTCTTTATTCCCTTGGATAAAGATATATCCCAAGTCGTTACTTAAGCTGTACAGCCCCGTCTGCTTTATCACCTCCGTAGAGAGTTCTTCAGCCTCTTTATATTTTTCCAAATACAAGTACACTCTGGCCAGCAACGCAGTCGCAGCCCACTTGTTTACACGCGTGCGCTGTATTTTGCCAACCGGATAAGCCGCGGGCAACAACTCAATAGACTTCTGCAGATCCTCCACAATCAGGTCGTATACCTTTGCTACAGGTGTACGTTCCATGAGTTCATTCTCCTGCCGATCTATTCCTGTTATCAATGGCACTTCACCGAATAAATTGACCATATAGAAGTAATAGAAACTTCTTAAAAAGAAAGCTTCTCCCAAGGCCTGATTTTTGACTACCTCCGAAAAAGATGCTTTCGGCACCCCATCCAATATCGCATTAGCACGATATATCCCCACATACACCTCAGACCACAAGTTTCCGACTGTAGACTCGTTAGATTCTAGACTATTGGTTGTATATTGATCGTATGCCATAATCGTTGCATCCAAATCATCGGCCAGCATACTGGTATGTAAAGAGAGCAAGCCCAATGCATTTGAATTTCCACCATTGTACATTCCTGCAACAGCAGCCTGTAGACTGGCTTCATCTTCAAATATAAGTGACGTTTTCACCGCATTTTTCGGATCACCCACGTCCAGCCATTTCTCACAGCTAGAGAAAAGCAAAGTGGTTAAAATAGAAATAAATATAATAGACTGTTTCATGATAAGATCGATTATAAAGTAGTATGAAGTCCGATAGTATATACCTTCAATGGTGGAATTCCTGCCATTCCTTGAGTCTCTGGATCGAAACCGATGTATTTACTTGCAGTCCAAAGGTTTTGACCGCGCAGATAAACACTTAGATTTTTCAGTCCCAAAGATTTCACCTGTTTAGGTTCAAACTGATAAGTCAAAGACACATTTTTCAAACGGATATACGATGCATCTTTAAATGTACCATCCGATGCCCGCCATCTATTATACGAAGTAGCTGCCTCTCCTCCACGCAGGGTTGTAAGTCTAAACGGTTGATTTAGCACATCTGCAACCGCATTGTAAGCATTGCCTGGTATATAAGGCATCCCGTCATGATAGATATTAAAACCATCTTTCTTTACAAAGGAGAATAAGAAATCTAACGCAAAACCTTTATAATTAAAGCTGTTATTTACACCTCCAAAGAACTTAGGATCTGAATTCCCCAATACAACCTCATCCCCTTTCCCAGTAGTTTCATAAACTCCAGTTGTGATACTTCCATTGCCATCCATATCCTGGAATTTGGCTATTCCATTTTCAAACCCCAACAAGTGGTATCCTAAAGCAACTGATAGTGGCTGTCCAACAACATACTTACTATTCAGGGAAGATTTTTCCAGACCAGGATAATTCAACAGGGTATTCTTTGCGGCAGTGAAGTTGATTGAGGTATTCCAAGAAAAACTTCCTTTATCAATATTCTTTGTTGTTAGGTTGAATTCCCAACCTTTATTTTGTACCAAAGCAGGCAGATTCTCCAAATAGGTTTCAAAACCTGTTTGTGCTGCCACCGGAATATCAATCAATAAATTATTAGAGCGGTTTCTGTACCACCCTGCACTAAATGATACTTTATCCTGCAGGAAGTTAAGATCTAATGCAAAATCCAATTTACGGGTTACTTCCCATTTAAAGTGTTCATTTGGCAGTGTTTCGGGTACCAAGGAAGCTACGCCATTATAATGAGTCGCAAAAGAACTAGCCGCATAAGTCGCCAAATAAGCATAGTCTTGATTCGGATCATTACCTATCGTACCGTAACTTCCACGTACTTTACCGAAGCTAAGCCAAGGTAGATTCTCTTTCATAAAGTGCTCTTCTCCAAAAATCCAAGCTGCACCAATACTTCCAAAGTTTCCAAACCTATTACCTGGGCCAAATCGAGAAGAACCATCGCGTCTAGCATTCACATTTAGGATATATTTATTCGACATCACATAGTTAAGACGTGTAAATGCCGAAATATAACGCGTCGAAGCATACCCACTCAAAGAAACCTGACTATTAACAGAAGCCAAATTTCGATATAGCGCATCATTGGTAAAAGAACCGATTAAAAACAAAGGTTGTCCTGCCACAGAGTTCAGATAAGTTCCCCCTATAAGCGCTTCCATACGCCCTGGCCCCAACATACGTTGGTACGTCAGCTGTGGTTCGATCGAGAAATTCTGGTTGTAGTTGTTATTATAAGACAATTGCCCAGTAGACATTGTATTCGGATTTCGAGAATTTCTCGTCATCGCTCTATAATTTTCATTATTGATTCTATTGAATCCCAACTCCGTTTTAAACTCCAGTCCAGGTATAATCACATACTTGAGCGAGCTATTCAACAATATATTATCCGTTACAGATTCCATTGGCCCTAACAAAGCTGCTGCCGGATTGACATATGAATTGTGCCAATAGAATGATCCATCATCCTTATATAATGGCAAGTTTGGTGGCAAAGCGTATATTGCAGAAAGACTAGCCGAAGGGAGGTTATTGATATTCTTGGTATAACCTCCAGAGAAATTCATAAAAAACTTAGAATTTGCCGATTGCGTCTGCATATTGAAGCGAACCGTACTTTTCTTATCTTGAAAGCTATACGGAAAAATCGAATTTTGTGTACGGTGATTTGCACTAACAAAATATTGATATTGGCTAGACCCTCCTGATACCGTTGCCGTAGCATCGATCATACCTGCTAGATTGCCATATACGTAATCAATAAAATCTGTTTCACCATCACCAAAAGTCAATAAGTCTGGCGCGTTAGCAGCAGTTGGCTTTAAATTATCATTTTCAAAAGCCTTTTTACGAACCGCAATATATTCGTCTTTAGATAACATCTTCAACCTATTTGCCATCTGGCTTACTCCAGAATATATATTAGCCCCAATCTTCATCTCGCCCGCCTTGCCTTTCTTCGTCGTAATAATGACTACACCATTTGCTGCACGCGAACCATAGATTGCTGTTGCATCAGCATCTTTCAAGATATCAATACTCTCAATATCACTACTTGGAATATTGTCTAGTGGACTAAAACCACCACCTACTATCCCATTAACCACTGGATTGCCCGAAGTTTGTTCTGTAGGTGTTGCCGAAAAAGGAACCCCGTCTACGATATACAATGGATTTTGACCAGCGTTGATTGTATTTTGACCACGGATCTCCACCTTCACTTGGCTTCCTGCGATACCTGATCCCTCACTAATATACACCCCAGCCACTCTTCCTGACAATGCCTGTAGCGGATTCGATACCGGTTGCTTCTCTAGATCTTCGGCACGTACTGTAGCCACAGCACCTGTTGTCAGTCGTTTTGACGTCTTACCATAACCTATCACCTGTACCGCATCCAACGGGTTGTCCAACATCGTCAATACGATATTTCCCAACTGAGGTCTACCGATCAGCTCTTTAGTCAAATAGCCCACATATGAAATCACTAATATTTCACCATCCTGCACATTTTTCAGCACAAAATTACCATTGGAATTGGTCTGTATACTCTTATTCGTACCTTTCACCGATACCGTAGCACCGCCCAATGCTTGTCCATTCTGCCCAACAATACGCCCTTCCATATCTATTGTGGCCTGCACTTCAGTTCCTTTGGTCACCAAAACATCATGTTGTCCTTTGCGGATGGTAATTCCCTCCGTAGTAACTTGGTAGGTCAACGGAAGACCTTTCAACGCTAGCTCCAATACTTCTTTGATGTCTGCATTTTTCAAATCTACAGAAACCTTATAGCTATCACTAAGCGTCTTTGCATCATAAAAGACATCCACATTGCTCTGTTTTCTTATCTCTTTAAGTAAGGAAACTACCGTTACATCCTTCATCTTCACGGTCACCCTTTGGCCAAAAGCCATGGCATTCGCTTGCATGAGGCAAGCTGTAAGCACCGCTGTCCCCAACTTGGTCCGCCAGGTCAAGGGGATACTTCCTAGCATCCGCCCGGACCAGTTCTTGTTCTCTGATTGATTCATTAAAAAATGGTAAATTATTGTTAGTTAATTAAATCTCATTAAGCGACCACACTCAGTAACGCGTCACGTATACCTTTCGTCCTTCTATCCTAAAACGCACCATCTTGGTCGACTCGATAAATCGGAGTACCGATGCCAGACTCTTCTTTCTCGAAATCCAGCCTCCAGCCTCCAAATCCTTTGGCAACGACTCGTCGTAAACCATTTCGACGTCATACCAACGTTCGATCTTACGCAATGCTGTACGGAAGTCTACCTGTTGAAATGCAAAATCGCCATCCTTCCAATCGGTTATATTATCAAGATTTACCGTCCTTATCCTAAGCTCGCCATCCCGATTCACCGCCTGTTGCCCAGGATTAAGCCGCCGCTCCACTCCTCCAGTATGTAAACGTACAGCTCCTTCGAGAAGTGTGGTAGTCACAAAGGGTTCGTCGTTATAAGCGTTGACATTAAAATGCGTACCCAATACCTGAACCTCCTGATTGCGGGACTTGACAACAAATGGATGTTTCGTATCTTTCGCTATCTCAAAATAAGCCTCCCCTTTCAGCTGTACTACCCGCTTTCCAGCCTCCACTAATGCAGGCCTATAGGTCAGTTCAGACATCGCATTCAACCAAACTGTGGATCCATCAGGAAGCAATACACGATAGGTCTGTCCCCGATCAGTAGCTAATACATGGGGATGTTGCACATCTCCTTCTGAAGCCCCTACACGATAAGTAAGCTCACCATCTACTCCTTTCTCCACCATTATTCCAGCTTCCGATGCGATCTCTCCCTTTGCAGCGTCTCCCAACACAATAGTACGTCCATCCGCCAGACGTAACGTCGCTCCCTCTGTGCCCGCTGGGATATCATGATGAACCAAATCGGTATCTACCCCTGACTCTGGAGCATTCAGTCCAGAGTAATAGAACCAACCTCCGATACACAAAATAGCGACCACTGCGGCTGCTACAGATAACCGTTTCCACATTACTTTTCCCATCACACGTATCTTTTTATCCTCCTGATCCGCCTTAGCGAAAATCAACCCTAAGATTGCATCAGCCCTTTGCTCCTCAAGTCCCTCTTCCGACAAATCCTGCTGTGTACTATCGGGAATCAAATCCTTTATCTGTTGTTGATAAAAAGGATCATTAATATATCCCCATAATTCGTCTTGCTCCGCTAAGCTGATACGCTGTGCAAAGTAAAGAGCCATTAAATCTTCTAGCCTCTGATGAGATGGTCTATCCTGATCTGTGTTCATATGTAAGGTTAGTTTTCCCTATTTAATTGTATTGACACTATAACAACAACAAATGGGGAGATGAAAAGTAATATTTTTTTAAAAATCGAAACAAAAACAAATAACAGCCTTTATAAAAGACTATTAAAAAAATAATTTCTGAATAAAAAGTTAAGAAAAGAGCAGGGCAAATAATAAAGTGTAGGTAATACCCATCGTTTTAAAGTGATTTCGAATTTTCTTGATAGCCTCTTTCATGTGCGAGTGCACTGTTTCATAAGATACCCCCATCTGCTCTGCTGCCTCCTGATATTTCAGTCCTTGAATATGACAAAGTTCGTAAGCTACCCTTTGTTGAGGTGTTAAGGTGTCTAAGGCTTTCTCCAATACCGTTGTAGCCTCCTTCCAGTGTATGGTATCCTGAGTAGAGTTGATATTGACCTCTGTCTTGCGGATGATTTGTTCTTTAGATTTCGATTCCTGTGCCATTTGTCGCAGGATATTGAAAGAATGATTCCGAACGATCCGATTTAGGTAGGCTCCAAAGTTATCGACATCGACCAATCGTTCACGTTTTTGCCAGATTTTAAAAAAGATATCCTGCACAACCTCTTCTGCCCAGTATTCGGAATGCGTCAACTTTTTACCAGAGAGATAAACATAGTTGTGGTATTGTTTAAAGAGCAATGTAAAGGCATGCCTGTCACCATCCGCTATTTTTAACAGGAGTTTCTTTTCTTCTTCTAGTAGGTCGTCAGCCATGTGATCTGCTGTCAAAACTACAAAAAAGTAAAAACTAAAAAAATAGAAGTGTAATTATATAAGAACTACTAACATATACAATCCCACACCGAGACTAATTGCAACCCTACATCAATAGTAAAAAAGCGTTCACTCTCTATGTAAGAGATATGCCGATCTTATAACAGAAAAATAAAATTTTAATTGATTCGCATATAATTGCTAACTTGAGTTACCAATTCATAAAAACTTCATATAAACTTAACAGATGTGCATCATCTTAAAACAGCTTTAATAGCTAATTTCGGCAAACATTCGATGTCCAAAACATGAGTGAACACGACGCTATAACACGCACCGATTTTCAAGAGTTATTTCTGATCTGGAACAGAAAGATCTATCACTATGCTTTATCCAAAACGGCCTCGACTTATATTGCAGAGGAAACGGTACAACGTGTGTTCATAAAGCTTTGGCATAACCTACATCACAACGACGTAAACATAAAAATTGAGGCTCAACTCTTTTGCATCGCAAAAAGTGTCTTGCTTGATATTATCAAAGAAGAACGACGTAGAAAGACCGATACGTTAGACAACGATTATCCCGTAATACACCACCAAACTCCATCAGAGATATACCGCGTTAAAGAATTAGAACAGCAGTTGGAATCCATCATTAATAAGATGCCCATAGCTCGAAGAACAATATTTCGGATGAGTCGCTTCGAAAATCTAAGTTACAAAGAGATTGCACAGCAATTGTCTATATCACCCAAAACTGTCGAAAACCATATTGGCCTCGCCCTACAGACTCTAAAGCGAGCTTTTTATAATTTCCTCCTCCAGATTACTATTATTTTCATTTTCTTTTAGGGGTATTTCGTTTTTGCGTCGTATTCTATACGATGAAGATAACCAAACAACTCGTAGATCGCTACTTAAAGGGTGAATGCTCCACCAAAGAGGCCTCGGCTATCGAAGCCCTCCTGGAGAAAGACCCTACTGCACTGGACGACTTCCTTCCAGAAGAAGAGTGGTTGAATAGCCCTATCGATCGCCCGTACGAGGGACAAGAAGAAGCTTACAGACGTCTAGCACGGCAGGTATATCCACAGGCAAAGGTTCGAATGCGACATATACGCATAGCAGCCTCAATAGCAGCTATATTTCTACTTTTATTTGGCGTATACCGGCAACAATATCACCCCTTAAATCAACCGAGTACTGCAATAGCCACAGTAAGCGACAGTTTAAAGCCATCTGCCAGCAGTTTATATTACATCAACTCTGGTTATGAGAATATGATTCTAACAACTAGTGATGGCTCTACAATTACCCTTTATCCACACTCAGAGATCCGCTACGCTGAAGATTTCGCTCCACTTTCCGAACGCATACTACATCTTAAAGGACGAGCTAGATTTGATGTAGCCAAAGATAAATCCAAACCTTTCCGTGTCGTATCAAAAGGTATTGTGACAACTGCTTTGGGGACTATATTTATCGTCGATGAATTCAAAGCTTCTGAGACCCGTGTCCGACTATTAGAAGGATCTATACAGGTCGTCTCTCAGCGCAAAGTCGACGCGGGCGCTGTTGTAAAAACCTTTAAACCAATGGAAGAGATCACCATCAACCACCACCAAGGTCAGATTGTGGAAGAGAAGAAAATAAACAATACATTAGCTAATCGTGAGGCCTATTTTAGCCGACATTCACAACGTTTGTACTTTAAAAACCTCGCGCTACAAGACGTTGTTAGCATATTACAGCAAAACTACGGCATAGACCTACATTATCCAGCTCAAAACCTTCAGGACAAATACTACAGTGGCACCTTTCAGGAATCAGCACAGGTATACCAGGATATTATTAAGGAGATAAACTACTTACACCATACAGATATTACCTACACAAAAAAGTAATAAATATTAAAAACAACTAAATATGAACAAGTATTTACCCAACAAGAAGCAACTTATCACGGCGCTTCATCTCCAGTTGAAATCTCCTGGGATCCATTGGAAACTTCGGTTAGGTCTATTAGGACTAGTCTGCGTCAGCAGTCAGGTAGTAATGGCTCAATCTAACGCAACGGTCAGTGGTGTCGTGCGTGATAGTAAGGGAGCTAGTGTAGCTTCAGTCACTGTAACCATCGAAAATCCATCCACTTCTTTTCGTCAGGTGACTAGAACCAAAGAAGATGGTACATTCAACTTTGATCGCATTCCCGAAGGACAAGGCTACAATATCAAACTCAATTCTTTAGGTTTCAAACCAAAAACATTGAGTAATTATAACATTAGTGCAAAAGACAAGGTTGCAATCTCCATCACACTGGATCAAGAAGCCGAAGATCTTGAAGAAGTGGTCGTCACCGCCCTAGGCATCAAACGGGATAAAAAAGCATTAGGTTACACCGTTGCCGAGCTCAAAGGAGACGAACTTACAAAAGGTAAAGAAAGTAACGTAGCCAATGCACTATCAGGTAAGGTTGCCGGTGTACAAGTTAGCCGCGCGGCATCGGGCGCGGGAGGTTCTGCTAAAGTTGTAATTCGCGGCAACAACTCCTTAATTGGCAACAGTCAACCACTTTACGTAGTCGATGGAGTACCTATCGATAATCAAAACACTTCAGCCCCCAGCCAATCAGGCGGGACCGATTATGGGGATGGTATTGGAAATATCAATCCAGATGATATCGAGAGTATGTCTGTATTAAAGGGCCCCAATGCTGCCGCTCTGTATGGACAACGGGGTAGTAACGGGGTCATATTAATCACCACGAAATCCGGAAAAGCAGGCAAGACCTCCTTCCAGTTCAACAGTGACTACGCAATCGGCAACGCTTTAGTACTCCCGGACTTTCAAAATGAATACGGGCAGGGTCTCAATGGTACATTTACGCATTTTCGCAAAGACGACGGTACTATTGTACCAATGAGCCAAGCATTAGCCAATAATTTTGCAGGTATGCCTAAGATGTCTGCTGGACGAGATCGCACGACCCGGGCGAGTTGGGGAGCACGTATGGAAGGGCAGACCTATGAAGATATGTATGGCAATATCCTACAACTCACTCCTGAACCCGATACTTATCAAACATTCTTCCAGACCGAAAAACAACGGATCAACAATCTCAGTGTAGATGGTGGGAATGAGAAGTTAAACTACCGGTTCTCTTTTGCTAATACAAATATCGATGGTTACATCCCTACCAATACATTGAATCGTAATAATTTTGGTTTACGTACTCAAGCCAAAATCACTGATAAGTTTCATATCGATGTAAAAGCCAACTACATCATGCAGCAGGCTGAAAATAGACCAACACTATCGGATGCATCTGATAACCCAGCTTATCTATTTATCAGTCAACCCCGTAGTTTGAGCAACAATATCGCTTCACAATACAAATGGACTGCCAATGATGTAGCTCGTCAACTTGGATTCTCCGGAATATACGAAGGCCTCGAAAAAACCTACGCGACCAATAGTTCGACAGCCAATCCTTTCTGGACCATCAACGAAAACCATAACGAAGACCGCCGAGATCGCGTCATCGGTATGTTGCGTCTTAGTTACGACCTCTACCCTTGGCTTAAGCTTTCAGCTACTGGAGGAACTGATTTCTACACCGATCAGCGTTTTCGCTACCGCCCAATCAACACTTACCAAAGTTTGAATAAAAAAGGTGATATGCGTGAAGAAGTATTACGCTCTCGCGAAGACAACTACGATATCTTAGCCAGTTCAAATTTTTCCGCTACGGACGACATCAAACTAAGCTTTAATTTAGGAGCCAGTCATCAGAATCGCTATTTCCGCATGACAGGCAATACGGGTAATCAATTTATCGTGCCGAATCTATTTGTGATCAATAATACCACGACAAACTCTTACCTATTCGATCTTGTCGAGTCACAAATTAACTCTGCCTATTTTTCCGGACAGTTTGGATTCCGCGACTATTGGTTTGTAGACTTTTCTGCACGCAACGATTGGTCGTCAACATTATCCAAAGAAAACAATTCATTTTTTTACCCGTCGGTAAGCAGTAGTTTAGTTCTTACTGATGCTTTCAAATGGCAGTCACCGATTCTTTCCTATGCCAAGATCCGCGGTTCATGGGCACAGGCGGGTAGCTCTGGCAATCCCTACCAACTTACTGGCGCTTACTCGCTCAACCAGTTTACACATGGTGGTATCCCTATGGCTTCGTACACCGAGATTATACCAGATCCTAATCTAAAAAATGAGTTAACAACGTCTATAGAAGCTGGTTTAGACCTGCGTATGTTGCAGAATAGATTATCATTCTCCTTCACCTACTACCAAGCACGCACCAAAAATCAGATTCTAGACGTGCCAATTTCGCCATCCAGTTTATACGTCAAAAATAGGATCAATGCGGGTGAAATCTCCAATAAAGGTTTTGAATTCGTAATTAGTGGTACCCCCGTTAAAACGGATAATTTTGAATGGACCAGTCAGTTTAACTTTAATCGCAACCGCAATAAAGTGGAATCCCTGTACCCAGGTGTAGACGTATTCTTATTAGGTACTGACAGAGGTATTAATGTCGTAGCTGAGGTAGGAAAACCATTCGGGCAACTCAAAGGCACTCAATTTGCTTGGATTAAAGACGAGCAAGGCAATCGTCTAATCGATCCAAATACAGGGTTACCGTTACGTACCACGGGTCGTGTGGAGACCGATCTTGGCAATGCACAACCCGACTGGATAGGTGGTTTCGGCAATACGTTCAACTATAAAGGTATCAGCCTATACGCTTTAGTCGATATCCGTCAGGGCGGTATTATCTTTTCACAGTCTAATCGGGAGCAGATTGTCTACGGTACTAGTAAGAAAACCCTTGAAGGACGCGACGGCACATACGTAGCCGATGGTATGGTAGCGGTAGCAGATGGCAATGGCCAATGGAGTAGCACTGGAGTCAAAAACAGCAAGCAGGTTACAGCTCAGGACTATTGGAATATGGTAGCAAGTGACAAAGAAGTGATGGTTTCAGAGGAGATGATTAACGACATGAGCTATATTGCAATGCGTGAGATTGCGCTATCCTACAGCTTGCCAAAGAAATGGATGCCTCATCAGGTTGTTCGTACTATCAAGGTAGGATTATATGGTCGTAATCTCTTTTATTTCCAGCGCAAGACAGATGGATTTTCACCCGAATCTGCCGCATTCAACGTCCATAACTCATCTATAGGTATCGAGTCGACCTCCCTACCTATGATGCGTAATTTCGGTATCAATCTTAACATCGGTCTATAATGTATCAAAAGACAATCCACATGAAAACACCTATCATCAAACATATTCTTTTCTTAGGTCTCAGCACTGCAGCTGTGCTGACTAATAGTTCCTGTACTAAAGATTTCGAGCGCATCAATACACCGCCAACATCAGTCACGACAGTAGATCCCGCTCTATTATTATCCCGCATCCTTCGTGACGGTACATTTCAAGAATCAGGCGAACTCCCAAACAATAAATTCGGATCTTGGGTACAGCATTGGGCTGGAGGGCCAGTAGTGCCAGTATCCCGATACTTTGAGGGTCCCGAAAATCTGATATGGAGTCAGCATTTCCAACTGCTCCGCAACATCAGTCAGATCAAGCAAGAACTCAAAGGTCTAGAAAATGATCCGGCTGGTCGCAGCAAGCTCGCCATTGCAGAGATTTACGAAGTATATCTATATCAACGCCTAACCGATCTATTTGGCGACGTTCCTTTTTCCGATGTTACCCAAAGTAGCGGAGCCATCAACCGTACCCCTAAGTTCGACAAGCAGGAAGATATCTATCCCGCATTGGTTCAGCGTCTAGATCAGTCACTGGCCAAACTTACCACGGGTGACGCAAGCTATGGTACCGCAGATTTTTTCTATGGTGGCAATATCGACAAATGGAAAAAATTCGGCAACTCACTCAAGTTACGTATAGGCATGCGTATGCGTTATGCCAATGCAAGCCTCGCTCAGCAAACCGTGACATCAGCCCTATCGTCCAATTATGGGTTACTCTCAAGTAATGCGGACAATGCTGCTGTAGCCACATTTAACAATGCACAGGCTGAAAATCAAAATCCGATATTGCGCCAGTTTACCACGGGCAGTGCCGATTTACGCTATTTAGCCAATACACTGGTAGAGAAACTAAAAGCTGACGACGATCCGCGCCTTCCAATACTGGCTCATCCAGTCACCGTAGGTGGCACCACCACGTACCAAGGTATAGGCGTCGCCCTTACCGACAATCAGCTATCACAACTCATTCGAGCTAACTATTCTACTGCCAATAGAAACACCTGGTTCAGTCTGACATTTGCACCGATTGCGAGCTACGCCCTGACCTATTCAGACATCTGCTTTTACAAAGCAGAGGCCGCACTCCTTGGCTGGGGAGCGACTAATAGTCAAGCACATGGCCTATTCGTAGATGGTGTAAAAGCTGCTTTTGCATTACCTCCCTACAACCTATCGACCCTACCTACAACCTATGAGCAAGGTACTCTAAGCTTTACCAACCTAAGCGACACGGAGAAAATGGAAAAGATAGGCACTCAGAAATGGATACATCTTTTCGGTCGGAATATGGAAGCATTCGCTGAATGGCGCCGCACTGGTTATCCACAACTTACACCAGGTCCGAATCCAGGTTCTACTAACGGTCAGATCCCTAGACGCGGCATCTACTCGAGTGAAGAAGCCGAGCTGAACCAAACAAATTACAAAGAAGCCGTAAGCCGCATGACCAATGGCGACTCTTTCCTATCCAAAGTATGGTGGGATAAACGATAAATTAAAAATGGGCTACCGATATCGGTAGCCCATTTTTAATTTATATCCAACTCTCCGTCTTCCTATTGTAAAAAGAGCGTATCGTGACTCTATTTATAAACCATTTTCAGCAAAAAACATAGTCCAAGGCATTATCTTTGTAAAGCTTAAAGAGTAAGGTCAATCCTGTTCTTATAGAAATGAAATAGAAAATGAAACAGCTACTAACACTTTTTGCGCTTGCTATTGGCATTTTCATGCTTGCTAAAATTGGCTTTTCGCAGAAGACATCAGCTATAAAATCGTCAAAACAACAACATACTATGGATACTACAAACCCACATGATCAGGTTATATATTTTGCCGGCGGATGCTTTTGGGGCACCGAGCACTTCTTTAAGCAGGTGCGTGGCGTGACAGCGACAGAGGTAGGCTATGCCAACGGTGATACCGAAAACCCTTCTTATAAAGATGTCTGCACTGGTAATACCGGATTTGCTGAAGCCGTAAAGGTAAGCTATGACCCGACGGTCATCGATCTTAAACTATTAATAGACCTATTCTTTAAGACCATCGATCCTACCACCCTCAACCGACAGGGCAATGATGTAGGTACACAGTACCGTACGGGGATCTACTATACTAATGTGGCAGATATACCAGTGATCGAAGAGCGTCTTTCAGAATTAAAGAAGCAGTACCATGCTGAGATTGTTGTGGAGGTAGACCCACTTAAGAACTACTACGATGCGGAGACCTATCACCAGAAATACCTGGACAAAAATCCAGGCGGATACTGCCATATCGGCCCAGACCTGTTTGAAATAGCTAGACAGGCCAATCCAGCTCCAGCCACATCAACCTACAAGAAAGCGGACAAAGAGACGTTGAAAAAGACCCTTACTCAGCTTCAGTATGAGGTGACACAAAATAATGCAACCGAACGCCCTTTCAATAATGAATATGATAATGAATTTAGAGAGGGGATTTATGTCGATATTACTACTGGCGAACCACTATTTATCTCTACTGATAAATTTGACGCTGGTTGCGGATGGCCGGCATTCTCCAAGCCGATTAACAACAGCCTGATCGAAGAGGTATCCGATAATTCACATGGTATGCGCCGTGTAGAGGTACGTAGCAAAACTGGAGATGCACATCTAGGTCATGTATTCAATGATGGCCCAGCCGATAAGGGCGGGCTACGCTATTGCATTAACAGTGCCTCGCTAAAATTTGTTCCCAAAGACCAGATGAAAGCAGCTGGTTATGAAAAGTACATCCAGCTACTGGATAAAAAATAGTGTAAAGAAGGCCCGGCATAGTCAATGTTGGGCCTTCTTTATAAAAACTACCAAAAATACATCTAGGTTCTCGCCCAAGCCCCGCCCCCTCCACCTATCAACTATAGGTTGATCATTACCGAAAAGCCTTATATTCCTCACCTCCAGGATGGCAAATATTCTGTTTTGCACTTTCATATTAGCATTTGAGTTTCTCCATGTCAAAATACTACTCAAAAAAAAGCAAAACAACCTATAATACAACAAGTTAACACAACAACTTTACAATTTCTTTTGTTTTTACATCAGTTTTAAAAAAATATTCCAAACATTCCTGTTACAAAATCGTTTTACCTCTGAGACCTATCTCTACATTTTAATTTCATGAACAACTAATGCAATGATCTAGATCATTGCAACCGAATACTTATAAACTTAAAACACAATCATGATTAAACAACCAAAACTTAAAACCGGTCGTGGTGTTGCGGGGCAAAGGACATTAAGGGTTAGCCTCCTGGTGTCTGGTGCACTGCTTCTCATCGGGAATCCGCTACTCGCGGCCCCCACATTTTCTTCAGACCTCGTTATGAATGTACACCTCGTCTTCCAAGAAAACGAGATTCAGGGAATCATCAAAGATAGCGCTACCAAGACCCCATTGGCAGGAGTTACTATCAAAGTTGTTGGCAAAGCTCTCGCCACTTCGACAAACGATCAAGGTATGTTCCGCATCAAGGCGGCCCCAAATGATGTCATTGAAATCAGCTACATTGGTTATGAGACCACAAGGAGAACCATTCCGTCTGGTACCACCAACCTACAGATCGAACTGGTATCCGATGCCAGTAGTCTAGAAGAAGTCGTCGTGACAGGCTATGGTACCCAACGTAAAAAGGACCTCACTGGCTCAGTCGCTATTGTCGATGTAGCACAGATCAAAGCCCAGCCTGCAGCTACAGCAGTGGAAGCATTGCAGGGTAAAGCGGCCGGTGTACAGATTGTCAATGATGGCGCTCCAGGTTCCACTCCTCAGATCAAAATCAGGGGTTATAGTACGATCAACAACAATGAACCACTATATGTCATTGATGGTGTACCTTACGAAGGCAAACTAAGTTGGTTCAATCCAAGCGACATTGAAACCATGCAGGTACTAAAAGATGCTTCTGCTGCATCTATTTATGGCTCGCGCGCCAACAATGGTGTTGTCATCATCACGACCAAAAAAGGTAGCGCAGGCAAGCCACAGATCAACCTCGATGTATATGGCGGAATCCAGGCACCCCAATATAGCCGTTATCCTAAAATGATGACCCCCCAGCAGGTATACGACATAGACAACAAGCTCAACGGCACCAATCTACAATTACCAGATTACTTACGTGCCGGAGCCAAAACGGCTTACGAGATTACTCCTGCTGATGTGGACATGTCACTTTACAACTATACCAGAGACCCGGCGACCTTCTATCAGATCACCAAGGCTAACAAAGAAGGTACCGACTGGCTTCGCGAAGTTTCCAGATCAGCACCTACACAAAGCTATCAGTTGTCCGCTACAGGTGGCGGAGAGAAAGCTACATATGCTATGTCAGGAGGGTATCTCAACCAAAAAGGAACGATTATCCACTCTCAGTTTGAGCGGTTCAATGTACGTAGCAACACGCAATTCAAGGCCTTTGACGACAAGTTACGCTTCGGCCAGAATATGCAATACAGCTTTACCAAAGGTGTCGGTATGGGCGTGAACCCCAATGCAGCCGGAGGTTATATGGGCGATGCCAGTATCGTTGCCTGGGCACTCCGTGCCCAGACTATCATCCCAGTCTACGATGAAGGGGGCAATTTTGCGGGTAGTAAAGGCAAAGATCTCGGAAATGCCCGGAACCCCGTAGCCGAAGCTTTTAGAGGTAAAGATAACTTTAATAAGAGCAATTTCTTTTTTGGCAATGCCTTCGGCGAAGTTGATATTATTGACGGCCTGACCGCACGCACCAGTTTTGGTTTACGTTACGAAAATTGGGGCGGTATCTCTATCACCTATCCCAACCCTGAATTTTCAGAGGGCTCCACCACAAACAACTCAATGAGTGAGAGCCAAGGCTACAATTCCGAATGGACCTGGACCAACACCTTAACGTACAACAAGAGATTCGAGAAGCACAGTTTAAATATCCTTGCCGGTACAGAAGCAATCAACAGCAATAGCAGAGATATATCCGGCAGTAGAAATAGCTTTTTTACCTTAGGAAGCTTAGACTACTTCTATCTTAACGCAGGGACCGAAAGCTTTGGAAATACTGGTACTGGATCTGTAGGTTCTTTGTTTTCTATCTTCGGAAAGGTGGACTATAGTTTCGACGATCGCTATATATTAAGTGCTACTGTACGTAGGGATGGTTCCTCTAACTTTGGTCCCAACAATAAATATGGTACCTTCCCTGGTTTCAGTGGAGCATGGCGTGTTTCTTCCGAACAGTTTATGGAGTCTGTAAACTGGATCGACGACCTAAAAATCCGTGCAGGTTATGGTGTGACAGGTAACCAACGTATCCCAGCAAACAATTATATTGCACGCTATGCAAGTTCGGTTACCCATTCCTCTTATCCTATAGGTGGTACCGTACAGAGCGGGCTATGGCAGAGCAACCATGCAAACGAAGATGTCAAATGGGAACAGGTCAATGCTTTTAACATCGGATTAGATTTTACCTTACTCAACGGTGATATTGACGGTACATTCGATTATTACGATAAGAAGACTAAAGACATGTTATTCAGAGTGCCTCAGCCTGCTACAGCTGCAGGCCGGGCAACAGCCCCTTATATCAATATTGGCGATATGCGCAATCACGGCATCGAGTTCTCCCTAGGCTACCACTATGGACGTAGACAGCAAAAGGATTTCACGTTAGACCTAACAGGTACCTTTAGCAAGAACATTAATAAAGTCGTGGCGCTGGCCCCTTCCGTATCGCAACAGAATTATGGTAAGTTCAGAGCGCTCGAAACAACGATCCTTAAACCCGGTGAAGTCTTCGGAGCCTTCTATGGTTATCAAGTAGCGGGTGTATACAAAGATGCAAATGACGTTGCCAACTCACCCAATTATGCGGATGGGAAAGCCCGTCCAGGAGGTTTAAAATACGTTGATCAAAATGGAGACAACGTAATCAATGGGGCCGATCGCACCGTAATCGGTAATCCACACCCCGACTTCATTTACTCCCTAGCTGTCAACGCAGGGTATAAAAACTGGGATTTAGCCATGTTTTTCTATGGATCCCAAGGCAACGATGTTTTTGATGCTACAGCTTACTTCACAGACTTTGGTACTTTTAATGGAGCCAGAAGTGTCCGTCTTCTTGACGCATGGAGTCCAGAAAACCCCAATTCTTCGATGCCATCTTTAACGAACAAGCCTTCTGAACATGAATCTGCAACATCCAGCTACTATGTAAAAGATGGCAGTTTCCTGAAGATGAAAAACCTTCAGATTGGCTATACACTACCTGTAAAAGAGCTTTTTGGTCAAAACAGCAATCTTGGCAAGCTACGTATCTACGCTGGTGTCACCAACCTATTTACGATAACCAAGTATGATGGTTTTGATCCAGAGGTAACTGCAACACCGAGTGATTATCCGGCCATTGGCGTCGACCTTGGGGTATATCCGCAGTCACGTCAATATCTGTTAGGTTTAAGTTTAGGCTTTTAAAAAAATCAAATCATGAAAAAAGAAAAATTATATATAGCACTGATATCTACCGCTTTTCTATTCGGGGGATGTAGTAAAGATTTTCTCACGAAGGTACCCCAAGGCGAATTAATTAGCGAACAAATTACTAGTGGAGATGGTGTCGAAGCCCTATTACTAGGAGCATATGGGATTATGAACGGCAATGTCAGCGGTTCATGGGGCAACTATGCATCAGCCCCCAGTCAATGGGTATTTGGAGAGCTGACCTCTGATAATGCACACAAAGGGTCTGATGAAAAAGATCAGCCGGCAATGAACAATCTTGAATCACTGAAACCTACCGCTATCAACGATCAGCTCGTCACAATGTGGCAGGTCTATTACGAAGGCGTAAACCGCTGTAATGCTACCTTGAGGTTACTCAAACAGGACCAAAGCAGCAAAAAAGAAATCTCAGCCCAACGGGCTGTCGAAATAGAGGCGGAAAGCAAGATGCTACGTGGACACTATTATTTCTATCTGTGGCGGGTCTTCAAAAGCTTACCTTACATCGACGAGAACACCACATTTGATGAAGCCAAGGTAAAGCCGAATGATACCGATATCTATGATAAGATCATAGAAGATGTCAAATTTGCGACCGACAATCTTCCTGTTGCCAAGTTCAAGGGAGAATCCGGAAGAATGGATAAAAACATAGCAAAAGCCTATCTCGGCAAGCTCTACCTCTACCAGGGTAAACATGCCCTTGCTTTACCTCTATTTGAAGAAGTAATCGGTAGCAAAGACCTTCTCAGCATGCCTTTCCAGAACAATTTTGATATCGACAAGGAAGATGGTCCCGAGGCCATCATGGTCTCGAAGCATGCGATCAATCCCAACGGCTCAGGCGACAATGCCAACGTAGGTGACATGCTTAGCGGATTATATGGGACTTCACCAGTTGGCTGCTGTGGTTTTTATCAACCTACCATTGATCTCGTAAACGTATACCAGGTCGATGCAGATGGTCTTCCCTACCTCAATGGAGAATATCGGACCAAACCAAACACATCCGACATGCAGCTAAGCATTGAAGACAAAAAGAACTATATACTTGATCTCAAATTTCGTGTAGATCCTCGTCTCGACTATACCGTAGGTCGCCGTGGCGTACCTTATCTTGACTACGGAATCATGCCAGGAGACGCCTGGATACGTGATGCCTCCTTTGCCGGTCCTTTTGTCGGTATCAAGACCATGATCAAACAAAGTCAGTTTCCAGGAAATGTTGTTGCTGGAGAAAACTACATCACCGGGCTAGATGTAAATATCATACGCCTGGCGGATGTCGTATTAATGGCCGCAGAATGTGCTGTAGAAGCTTCCGACCTGGAAAAAGCCCGCAAATATGTCAACATGGTGCGTGAGCGTGCCAACACATTACCACGTAAGCAAGTCGGCGGTGTCAACACTGCAGATTATCTAGTCAAGCCGTATTCGAGCTTTCCTGACCAAACATACGCACGCAATGCCGTACGTATGGAACGTCGTTTAGAGCTTGCGCTAGAAGGCCATCGCTACTTCGATTTGGTACGTTGGGGCATCGCCAAGCAGGTACTTGAAAGTTACTCTGCATTCGAAGCCAAGTTTTTACCATACTATGGTGGGTTGACTTATCAGCCTCACAATGCTTATTTCCCTATTCCGCAGACTGAAATTGACCGCAGCGGAGGGACGTTGAAGCAACATAAAGAGTATTAAGAGAAAGTCACATCCTATTAAATTTAATTCTATTTGAGCCGATCACTTTTTTGATCGGCTCAATTTTTATCTCTTCCATCTTCCATAGACGTATACCGCCACGACCAGAAGGATCAACAGGCCCCACCATCTTGCTATATTCGGGTAGGATATCCATTTGCTTTCTGTATCACTCCTCAGCTCGCTACCCTCCCTACCTAAGCTATCGTAAACCATACCCAATCTACCTGCACTTATTTCACCTCCTTTTCGCTCGATATAAGCAACTTTTCCGGATCGACCCCATAATCCCTCATTGGGATAAAAATAGAAGCTAGAATCGCTTAAAAACATCCAATAACGAGAAGCGCTGTCTCTGCCAGCGTACTGCGACCAGGTCATACTTGCGGCGACCTGCCTTTCGATCTGCTGGTCATGCGCTATGTTTTGACGAGATTCCTTGCTTGTTCTGCAGGAAGCAAAGCAGCCTATAAGGCACAAAAAACATATAAATATTTTATTTACATAAACAATCATATTGTTCTGATAATAAAATAAATTAAAACTACAAAAACCCAAACACAGAATTTAATTTGGCTAATATTTTCAAGCTATCATTACCAATAGATCCGACTGTATCCCTTTCCTAATAGCCGCTCCATTGTTCAGGAATGTCATTACGACCAGCAGCCATTGTATATACAGCACGCTCTTGTTTCTTCTCCTTCCATATCCGTTAATAATATCCCACCTTTGTATAAGAATCTTTCCATTAACACAACCTACAGCAGATACTGCTGTACATAACTCGTCCACAGCCTTCAATTACTACCAAACACTGAAAATTTCATTGCTATTCCTCTTTTTTTTAATAGTACAGGCTTTTATTATTTCTATTTTAGTAACCCTTTAGAAAGGTTTCCCTTAAGGCCTCAGATCAATCAAAACCAACTTTAGATCTACAATCTGAATCACTTTAAAATTAAAGTAAAAAAACACATGAAAACAACTAAAAACATAAAAATCAAACAACTAAATATAAAAATATAGAATTTCTATACATTGTAAAAAAACCTGTTTTACTAATACCCGCTTTCCCTTTGTATCTTTCTTTCTCTATTCATTCCTTCCAGCGAGCAGGCTTTCATACTAATCATAATATCCACCATAGTCTTCGGTTTCGATATAATTAAACAATCTCCTTGATAGGAAGTGAAAATTATCAGACACATATCTCTTTAACCAAGATAATCTACCGTGCAGACTACATCACCATACAGCAAACCCAAGAAGGCTGGAAAGTAAGCAAAACCGCCACAACATCCCCATACGCTTCAGATACCTTAGATAAACCGAAGGAGTCTTCATAAAAAGTTTATATACACCTAAGCCCGCAGGAGTGTGGACCTTTTTCCTGTTGAATAAATACTAAATCATAAAAGCAAAAGGGTTCAGACTTATCTGAACCCTTTCTAGCTTTTTCTTACATCCTTTTTTTTCGTTTCTGTGTCTCTTTTTTCGAATAAACCCTATGTCTATTCTTTGCGGATGTTGTACTTAAGCGTTTATTTTATAAGATTCTCCTATCTCAGGAGCATCCTGTTGCTTTTTGATATAATAACGTATGGTATTTTATATTATTGTGTTGATATATGTTTTTTAACCAAAATATTTCTTTTGATATTTCTCCTTCATCTTGTGATAGCGGTGCGGGCTTTCCTTTGTCACGTGGTAGCCACCACAGTGCTCACAGGTATATTCATACCGCTGTTCGGGTTTACCACCTCCCTTAGTATGAGATCTTTTACGGCGTTCCGGTGTCTTTAACCATTTTTTATATTTCCACTTCATCCATTGAATGAAAAGACGAGCCTCCGATTTGGTATTGAATCGCACCTTGCCCGTAGCACGGCACTTACGTCTTTCGATCACATCGTTGGCCTGCAAACTTCGAAACAACGATTCTAAGAAATTTTTATTATCCCCCATGATTTACTCCTCCTATACTAATTTTGATTTTTCTCAATAGCCAGATTTTAATGGAGGCTATTTGCGTTGATGTCTTATAAGCCACCATTTTAGTATGCTTCGCATCATCTAGTATTATTTCTAACAGATCAGCTTTATGCTGCGTCGCAGACATGACACTGCTTAGCGGGACCAAATAATTACGGTTTATTCGCATATAGTCTCTTTCCTTTAACTGCTTTTCCAAACGATTCAAGCCCCCGCTTTGATAAAAGTATTCTTCTCCATTACGCAGTCCAATAAATATCATTTCTTCTGCAGTCCTGAAATATGCTATATCATCGTCCTTATAACCTGTAAGCTGCGAATTGACCTCTACCACATGTAGAGGGAGCTCTTGGGTTTTCTTTTCCTTACTCAGTTCCTGTAGATAATTATCCCTTAACAACTTATAAGCATCCTGCAACTCATTATGTTTTACATCTGAGATTATCTGCTGCACCCTATTTGTCTGTGATTCCGCTTCGTAGCCGCTACATGTCTGCATCAAGACCAAGTTCTTTTGGTTCATTGCTTCAAGTTCTTCCTGTAGCAAATTATATTTAGATTCGAACTGCTTGACCTTATCGCTAACCTGCATCTGATTCGCTTTTAGCCTCCAATAAACTTTTGACAACCTATTGCCGCGGTCGATCACGTACATAAATCCAAACCAACCGTTCAATATGATTAAAAACGATACTATAAAATATGCATCTGTGGGTAAATAGAGCGATTGTTGGAGTGCTACCGGCAGTACCTGCGCTATTAATCTATGCGCTATTGTCAAGAAAAATAGCGGTAAAGCCCCAGCAGCAGCCGTTTGATAGAAAAGACGAGGCACCCAAGACCGATGCCAAGGATGTTCCCTGTTTAACACCACTGTGCACCACACCATAAAATACACGGTAAGCATGACAAACAATACATACAAGCATACAATAAAAACGAAAGTCAATGGATCTAATGCCTCAAAATACTTTCCCTGATGCCCATGCACACTGATCAGCATAGCAAAGAGTATCCCGCTCAGCCATGCTGGGATATGAAATGGTCTATACCTGTTCGTAGAACTCTTCATAACATATCGGTTGTTACTCTCTCCTGTTTATAATTGACTTGGATTAGCGTACTCCACTAGCATCAAGTAACAGCAATTTACACATAACTTTTTGAATAAAAATGTAAATATTTATATTTCAACACATTAACAGAGACAACCTTAATATATCCACACTTTCAACGCCACATTTTACCGCTTCGCCCTCGCTTAAGGACTGTTCACCTGTCCATTATTAATATTCACCCATTTTACCCAGGCACTCAACCCATATATACAACAGTAAAACAGATACTTATGCGTAATTTTACACTATAAACATGAAGCATTATGAGCAACTACACTTATCACTATTGGACCGTTCGTATATTGTTGTACCTTGTCATGGTATTATTGGCCGTGCTATGCATTCAGTTCTTGAGCCATTTAATAAATCATGTAGCTTATGGTTTTGAAAACAGCGCTTGGGCAAGGATACTTGTCAATTTCCTACTTATTGTAGGAAATATATTATTGATAACTGCATTGCTATGTCTGCTGTATGTCTTAGTTTCCGTTATTATGCCAGAAAACTTCAAGCGCCCTGAGTTTTTAGAACGCTACCGGGAGATTGCTAGCTTAGACAGTTTGTTTAACGCTCCAAGCAGTCGCGGCAACTGTTACCTGATTCTACTGACGACATTAGCCACACTTTTTGGCCTCCTATTCCGTATCAGTATCAGTGCGCAGCTCATCCTTTCGGGCGTTCTACTCATATTTTTCTATCTTATCCATTGGCAGCATCACGCCAATAGCGGGCTACCCACATTTATATATGTCATGATCTGCCTGTTTATCTCCACGATACGTATTTCCTTTTTGCAACAGTACGAGCTTTTTAATGCTGGATGGCCCTTTCTACTCGCTGTCTTGCTCAGCCTGTTGTTTACAGCAGGGTGGGTAATGCTCAAGATACGTCGCATACCAGTGGGTAGTAGCAGCAGGGAGTGGCATATCAGCTTAATAGTTGTCACCAGTATTCTGTTTTTTCAACACTTTCATGTCGCTCTCAAAACCATCAACTGCCAATACGATCCTATCCACGAAAATGTTGTATACAGCGCTACTGTCTACGAGAAATGTGCTCCCTACAACAATCGCTACCTTTTATCTTTGACTTATATGCATAAGGGCAAAGAATATGGCGTTTTAATGCCTGTCCATGAATTAGCCTATCAACAGGTTTCGGTTGGCAATACATTATCCATCCATCTACATCCAGGACTACTGGGCTGGCCTTGGTACCACGATGATATCCATACCCGATACCGATGACGTCTACGCTCCTCATACTGCAACGTAACATCGACCAATACCACGATTTCGGTGAGGCGGACTTCTTCGTAAAGGAGGACGCACTGGCCGAGCTATGCCATAATATACTGGTCGAGCAGGCTCATATCTATAGGCAATCCCCCAATAAAGATATCGCCGAGTCAATGAGCGACCGATGCTACCGCCTCCTGACACAGTTACTAAACGAGACCTATGCTTTACCAAAAGCAGATAAGCTATTTACGGCAATATCCCACTTGATGAACTCCTTTGAACTCTGCTACGGACAGCATATCCAACCCGACAATATACTGGCGCTGTGCGAGGTAGATCGGCTCCATTGTTATGTAAAGGATCGCTTGGGACCTATACTGCTGCAGTTAAAGAACAAAGGTATTCGTGCGATTTTTCTCGATGAGATACAGCATGCTATGGATAGCTTATTTGAAAACGACAAGAATCCACAGCTACAATACTACCACCGGCAGTATATCCCGCGACTGATCCAGACTTTGGGACAGATGGCCAGCGACTGTCGCCCCAAAAACTGGCAGTACCGGCTGATAGCTACGTTGGTGGGGTTCAACTTCAATTACCTCGGATTTTACAACCGATGGGCCCAGTACCAAGACGAGCTACTGGAGCAGGCAGCAGCAAATGGAAAATCTAAAGAAGCCCTGCTGAGTTTAGAAAAGGAAATCTGCACCTATCAACAGCATGCGCAGATCGGATATAATATACACGACCGCGACTTGAAGGCCTATATGCAAGAATACCTACGTTTGGAACGGAAACAACTAAAACAAGCGCAAGACATCACGAGTGCTTCTGCCTATTCTTTCATTCCATTCAATGCAAACGGCAATCAGCTCAAGCTGCTGTTCCATGTATTTTATAAAGTTGACCTATTTGCAGCTGAGAATAAGGAAGAGGCCGCCAAACATATCGCGCCCAATGTACGTACCCGAGAAGGGAACCCGCTGACGGTACAAAGTCTTGCGAAACATGACAAAGCTAAACTAGAAGATCAATACCCCTTTGTCATACGCAAGCTCAAGGATACAGTCAAAATTTTGGAAGAAGAGTACCGTGAGAGCACGAAAAAGTAAAATAGTAGGGGCTAGCCCCCTATCGCCCCCTACAGCACGTTCAAGATTTAGCCTAAAAAGCTCCTCGGAGATGCTATCAACACTGATTTTTGCGGGAATAATCATTTCGTAAAACCATTAAAATCTCCCCCCTTCGCTCTACCTAACCTGCTCTATCACTCAGAAACGCATTTGACACCCCAAATTACCGCCCCTATCAGCAAAGCCTATTCGTACTACCTTTGATTTTGAAGGCACACGAGAGGTAGCAAATTGGTGCTTCGGTAGGCAGCTATCCCGAGAAAGGTTCGGGGTAGCCCCCTATCTCAAAAGGAGGTTAGAGAGTGAACGAGTTAACAAGTGATCGAGTGATCGAGTGATCAAATTAACAAGCAAGGCTAGATAATCCCGATGAAAAATCGGGACAGGCTAGATAACTAAATAACAGGCGCAGTGAAACGAAGTCCCGACATAGTCGGGAATAACTTCATAACAATAAAAAAATGAAAATGATTGACAAACATAACATTCAAAACGGCATACGCATATTCCTGATGCTATTCTGGCTGTACGTCGCTATAGACAAGCTATGGGACAGGGCACTATTTCACCAAGCTCTGGTCAAGCAACCCTTTCCAGACTGGTGGGCAGATGTACTATTATGGGGACTGCCAGGTATTGAGCTACTGATCTCTATACTATTCCTGGGTAGACCTTTGAAAACAGAGAAAATCTTAATACGCAGAGCATACCAGCTATCTAGCCTATTG
This sequence comes from Sphingobacterium tabacisoli, assembly GCF_017908035.1. Taxonomy (GTDB): domain Bacteria; phylum Bacteroidota; class Bacteroidia; order Sphingobacteriales; family Sphingobacteriaceae; genus Sphingobacterium; species Sphingobacterium tabacisoli. Next base: position 1,644,501 of record NZ_JAEQMU010000001.1, read on the forward strand.
TTAATCGTATTCACTATGTACATAGCATTAGGAGTAGCAGGCCTATATGCGGAAAAGCCCTGTGGCTGCGCTTCGATATTCGCAGGAGTGCCCTGGGCATGGCATTTATTGATCAATCTTATACTATTGCTAGTATCGCTTATGGGAGCCCTTATGACAGAGTCAAGCGCCACAAAAGGAGGACTTAAAGCATACAAGAGACAGATCAAATTGTTCAGCCCCTATATCCTGAAATTAGCCGCTGCCCTTTTCATCCTTATACTTATCCGCTTCAAAGTATTTAAGCGACGCTTTGCCCCTTTCCCGGGCAGGCCGGTACTCCAATAAATTATGATACGTGGGGCTCCGCGTAAAACTTGAAAAAGAACACCCGAGGTATTAACAAGACAGATACCCCTCGTAAAAGCAATGTATCTGTCAAAAATAATAAATTAGAGTTTTTTGTCGGGTAAACTTTTTTTAAGATTACAAAAAAGGCCCTCGTATGAAAGCAATTTCATATATCAAAAAAAATAGCATGCTCCTATTAGCAGGAGCCGCTATTCTAAGTTTTTCCAGCTTTAAAGCTGTTGAAAAATATTTGCAGACTAGTTACTATTGGTTTGAGTATGATGCGACTGGTACAACCCTTTTAAACCAGACAGCAGAGCCTGTATTATCTCCAGAAAATCCATTTGGCTGTGATACTGGAGATCAAAAGTGTGCTAAAGCATATACCAGTTACAATATGGTTTCCTCCAGCGACTATAGACCTGGAACGGAAGCACTGGAACTTGGACAGCCAATAATAGTCCATAAGGACAGCAATTAGTAGTAGGAAAAATTCATTAGACAACATTAAGAGCTGTTTATAAGTTAAGAAGCCCTCAGAATCTCCCCATTGGAAGAACTGGGGGCTTCTTCCGATTAAAAGTCTTAACAGCTTTAATCGATAGTAAGCACGTCTATCAATTCATATCCAACTTCAATCTTAAATCCAGTATTTTTTAAATAATCTATCGCTTCATCAGCTGTCATCCTCTTGTCTAAAATCATGTTTAAAGGCTCATTTAAAACAGCATCCCCTTTAGCTGTTAAAATTGGAGAATTTGTGTAGGTATTATTAAAATATTTAATAAGTTCCGATATGCTCAATATAGACTTTCTTTGTTCCGGAGGAATGTATTGGTTTTGCTCTTTACCTCTCTCAACTCTACCAGAGACGGCTTCTATCCGAAAACATTGCATTTTTTGAGGGCGAATACCAGTTTTCACATCCAAGGAACTTTCCAGCACCTGCAATGCGGCATGTTTGAGTTCTTTCTGAGAAATACCGTCATGTCCTGCTACAAACAAACAAAACAATTGTTTTTCTCTAAATGCAGTTCTTTCAGCAAAGTCCGTAATGCGTCTGAGACTATCCCGATCTTTAAATCGGGCACTGACCTTTTCCGATCGAATTATAAACCTATTCCTATCATCATCAATCCATTTTATCGTTGCTAGATTTTTCTCCTCGTCATATATCGATTGCACCATTTCGTATAATGTCTTATTGATATAAACTAGCTTTTCATTCTTCCTATTTACCTGTTTCTTATAAGTCAGTATATTAGAAGAAAGACCTTTAGCATACGGTGTCATCTTTATTGAAAGAAAGGTAGAGTCTCTTCGCTCCTCGCTTTCTATTACGTTATGAAGGCCGATCCTCTCATAAAACTGCATTTTAGACACACGTGCAACACGATTCAGTAAAGACATATCTCCCTTTAGAACAAGTTCTAAAACCTCTTTATTTAAAGCTTCTCCCGATGTTTTCACCAAAAACTCCCCGTTTCTATCTAACCAAACCACATCTGGATTAGCGATCACCCCAAATAAATTGTTTAAGATTGTGTCACCATATATGGATGGAAGCCTAAATTCATAAGGTCCTCCTAATTGCTTAGCGGAGGCTCCTGCCACTTGGTTCAAATCATCCTTGGTGACAGGAATTATAACGATATCATCTGGATACTCGAGCTGTAGCTCATAAAGTTTGGGCATCTGCTGAATGCAAGAGGAGCAGAAACGATTCCAAAAATCAAAGACAATAAACTTACCCTTGTACTGCTGTAAATCAATAGAATTGGTGTCCCTGTTAGGTTTAAATAGCTTATGCGCATGTTCGAATACGACATCTCGGATTGTTTCATTCGATTGTGCAGATAGCTGTGCAATCATAAAAAGACAGAGTAGAGAAAATAAAAAACTACGCATGTCAGTTGGATAAATTATAAAGATTAGGATTTAGGTCGACAACCGGATCCGGTACCGGATAAACGTAACGTCGATCGTTAGGATTCATCTGGTAGAGTTTGCTGTTAATTTCACGGGTTAAAACAGTGGCATATTCTGGATCAAGATTTAACCGTTTTAGATCTGGCCAGCGCAACCCTCTCCATACCAACTGCTTTCTCCGTTCGGCTAAAATAAGTTTCATCAAAGCTTTACTATCCATTTCTCCATAAGGCATAAAGGTTGATATGCCCATATTTTTCTTCCACCTGGACAATAATATTTTATTTAAGTCTTTTAGAGCCACATCAGGGTATCCCAGTCTCAAACTCGTCTCCGCACGATTAAAGTACAACTCGTCATTGGCCAACCCTGCAAAAAAATAACCTGTACCATCGTAATTTCCATAAAATCGATGCCCATCCCCGACGGACTGCGCTTTGAAGAATAAAAGCCGTCGCAGATCGTTCTGATCATAAGATTTATACAAGCTCGTATCCATACGAACTTGCGTCGTAAGAAGCATCATGTTACAGTTGAAAATCACTTCGTCATTAAATCTTGGAAATGGATAATTGGTTGTGGTCGAATACGTATTATAATCTAACAATTGGTCATTTACTTCAAGACATAAATCAGCATAATAATGACTTCGCTCATAGTTCTGCATCCATAGATAAACTCTTGACAGAAGTGCCCAACATGCTCTTTTGGAAGGCCTTGTCTTATATATTGGTTCTTCAGGCAAAAGTTCACTGGCCTTTAATAAATCTTCAATAATCCTTGCGTAAGTCCTTTCAAGCGAAGAGATACTAAGCTTTTCTCCGACATCGGCACTCATCCGCAAAGGAATACCGGCTGATTGATCTGCTTTTCCTTTTTCGTACGCAGGCGTAAACACGCTGGTTAGCATTGAAAAAGCATGAGACCTATGAAATAATGCCATCCCATACACGAGGTCCCACTGTCCGCTGTTTTCATTCCCCTTTTCAATCTTATGCAGGTTCTCTAAAACTATATTACAGTTTAAAACTGTGATATAAGGTCTATTCCAATCTTTGATATCCAATGCTGGATAGGGATTCTCCTGCCAATTATAAACAGCTCTTGCATATTCATCTATATTATTCAGATACCGGGCGTCCGGTATCCATACGTTGTCTGATCCGATTTCCAACATTGCCGGATATAAAGGCTGTGTATTACCGGCCCCATTCATTGCCACATCGTCGTCCATCAATGCCAGATAATCGTCGAGCGTAGACGGAACAGTCATGGAGGCATCTGGCTTTACATCCAAAAATTCTTTCCTATTACAGGAAATAAAGAAAACCAACATCGCGATGATTAGCTTTATATAAAATAACTTTATTGCTTTCATGAGAAAAATAAAAAAATGCTTTATAATGTTACATTTACGCCGAGGGCATACTGTGGCCCCGTCCTAACCATTTGTTTAAAATAAGGGTCTATCCCCTGCCTATTCTTCAATACTACCAAAGGCAGGTTTTGGACATGTAAAAAAGTTTGAAGCCTATCTAATCTGGAACCACAGATTCTTACCCCTGAAAATGAAGCGCTCAGCCTAACATTCTCAACTCTTAAATGATCTCCTTTCAACACCTGGTTAGACGCATTTCTATATACAAGCTCACGGTAACTGTTAGCAGGATATACCATCGACGGTACATCTGTCGAGTTTTCATCTCCGGGATTTTTCCATCGCAGTGCAAAATCGCCGTGACCGTTCCAAGAACTGAATAATTCAGAATAGCTTAAAGCAGCCCGTCTAAAGAAATATCGCGTCTTATAACTGAGAGCAAACGACAGCTCCAATGCTTTGTACCTTACATTATTGTGTACTGCACCATACACAGTAGGCTGTATACTTCCATGAAAAACCATATCTTCCAGTGCAGTAGAACCATATACTACATCATAGTTTTGACTTTCTTCCCCTTCAAACAACAGTACAGGATTACCTTTGGCAACATCCAGTCCCACCCAAGGAAAACTATACATGCCAAATACTGGGCTGTTCAAAACTGGATTTATGGTATTATCCATCATAGAGAGATAGGTGTTTCCTTTGGGACTTACCGGCATAAAGTACTTTGTTACAATGGGATTTGATGTACCTAAAGAAGTCGATAAATTCCATTTTACACACCTATCTATCAGCAATAGGTTTAGATTAGCATTCACCCCCGTTGTTTTCATCTCGCCGACGTTACCGTAAAAGGTAGACCTCCCCAACGTAGGATCTAACGGAGCGCTTCCCATTAGATCTTTAGATCTTTTGTCAAAATACTCTAAGCTTCCAGTGACCCGATTATCCTTTAAGGCGAAGTCAATTCCTACATTAAGAATGTTTACTTTTTCCCACCTCAAATTCGCATTAGGCAACATGTCTAATGATGCTCTGGATAAAGGAGTGGTTCGGGAACTGCCAGATACGGTAATCACAGGGAGAGCAGAAGCATCTCGCGCAATATTGCCGCTCTGACCATAAGTGATCCTTAGCCCCAACTTAGGAACCAATCCGTTATGATAGAACGGTTCTTCCGATAATTTCCAGAGAAGACCTGATGACCATAGTGGAGTTCCTTTCTTGTTGCTATTTAAGCCAAATAGATTAGCTTCATCTTTTCGAACGCTAGCTGTCAGTGTGTACCGCTCTTTAAAAGTATAGGATCCGTTAGAAAAATAAGAAATAAAATTATCTGTATACTTAGCGATAGATCTATTGGAGGCTATGCGTTGTTTTAAAAAACTATTATTAAACAGTGTAAATTCTGAAATAAAATCAATTGATGATTCCATTCCGTAGAACTCTTCATTGTACCCATATTTTCTATCCGTCTCTACATCTGTTTTACTACTTCGAATCTCCCATCCGCCCATCAATACAAGCTGATGACTATTCGCCCACACTTTATTCCAATCCACCTGTATACGTCCTTGATGTACTTTTCGCTTGGCATAAGAGACATCTCGAATTCCTCCTCTAGGAACAGGAAAGCTCAATCGTCCATTCGCTTGTTGCTGAGCAAATGAATTTACATAACTCCTGGCGTAGTAGGATTCGGGGCTATAGAAGGTTCCCCCATCTGTTAACTGATCTTCAAACTGATACCTAACCCCTATATTTAGTCCCTTGAATGGCGACATCAACACGGCAGAGTTTATAAGAAAATCAGAGATTTTATTTGAGGTATGCCGTTGATGGATTTCTTCCAATGGCGTATAAGACCAGTCCAGCCCCTTCTTTAGCGATTCATCTATAAACCTCTTATTATTATCCAAATACAATACTTGAGCTATACCGTTATCATCTCTTAATCTGGCGTAAGGATATATCGCTTTATTACCTCCAAGTGCAAATGGGGCCTGCCCACTGAGGTTCAAGCCAGGGTTATTCCCTGCTCGAAAAGTCATATTGGTATAGGAAAGACTATTAGCCAATGTCAACCAAGTGGCAATCTCAGTCTCACTATTCATCCGTAAAGACAACCGTTGATCACTTTGTGCGATCAAATTGCTCCGATTTAAATCGTAACCTGCAGAAAAAAGATAGTTTCCACTACGAGACTTATTTCCTATTGATACAGCATACTGCTGTTTTGTTCCAGGCCTGTATAGCTCATTTAGAATATCCTTTCTTATATCGTAAGTTTTAAACTTGGCAAGTTCGGCAACTACCTTCTCTTCTGTAAGGATACCGTCCCTCTGCTTCTGTAGCAGCTCTATAACCGGCGTGAATGGTGGGTGACCATTATTTCGAGCATCGGCCTCCTCATCATTTATGTAATGGCCTTTGTCAAACAAAAATTTTTCCAATTCGATATAGTCCGCACTCGATATCTGTGACACGGTCGAAAGATCAGGTTTGGCCTGGATTCCCAGTGTACTGTTAAAACTTATTGCCGGCTTATTTCCTTTGGCTCGTTTCGTTGTAATAACGATGACCCCATTTCCAGCACGTGCCCCCCATATTGAAGCGGCTGCTGCATCCTTGAGCACAGTGACCGATTCTATATCGTTGGGATTGATGTTTCCTATCTCACCATCGTAGGGGAAGCCATCCAGTACAATCAGCGGTTGTACATCAGCATAAATGCTGGATCGCCCCCTAATCAGGAATTTGTCCGGCGCCCCTTCGTTTCTGTCGACAAGCAATCCTGGAACCTGTAGCTCTATACGGTCGATGATATTTCCACTGATCGTTTGGTTCAGTGCTTCGTTGTTCACGAACTCAAAACTCCCTGTAGCTCGTTCTTTCGGTATATTCTGATAACCCGTAGAGACCACCTCGACCTCTTCAATTTCCTTGCTGCCGCCCTGCAGCTGTATCTTTAAAAATGTAGTTGTATTATCATAAGCAACACTTTGCTCTTTAAAACCTATATATTTAATTATTAAAACTCCCTGAGATTTATCTACAGCGATACTAAATGTACCTTTTGCATCTGTCCGCACTGTCTTTTTACCATTTGTGACCGTCGCCCCTTCGATGACCGCCCCATCGGTAGCCGAGCGTACCTCTCCCTGAAGTACAAGTCCGGAATCCTCTAGTAGCTTATCCCGTTGCTGAGGGGTTTGAGCAAGCGCCCTAACCCCCAGCAGATCGGGAATACTAAACAACACACACAATATCGTTAAAGCTAATAGCTGATAGCCTTTGGCCAATTGCATACACCACACACTTCGTACATCACCTCGTTTCTCCCTCCCGTCATGTCGATTGTATCCGCCAGTTGGCGGAGGAATAGAGACATCTAAAAACTTTGCAAAAGAATTGACTTGTTTTAAAGCGATTTGCCGACCTCTATTTTCTTTCACGACCACAGACTCCACTTTGTCCCCAAACTCCTCACAGAGCCCCCGAAACCCCCTTGAAATCGATCGATTCATCCAGAGGTCTTCTACAGAAAATGCTCTACCCTCCTTATGACTAGCTACTTGCGACATACGGCCATCCCTCTCCAAAGCTACCACAGACCTACTACCAGTTAGTACCTCCTTAGTACCTCTTTGGTAGCTCTCTAGTACCTCTCCAGTACCTTTACCCCCACTATTCAGTACCTTTCCCGTACCTTTACAGTACCTTTCGAGTACCTTTTCTGTATCATTTGCTACCCCCTCGTCATTGCGAATTGGAGGAACGACAACGAAGCAATCTCCCTCTCCCTCACTACGCCACTTTATTGTCTCACGCTTGGGTGTTTCTTGTATCGTTGCTAGTTCATCCTTAGTCCGTTGTAGGCTCATCCTTAGTTCATCCTTAGTTGTTTGGTAGTTCATTCCTAGTTCAACCCTAGTTATAGGCTGTGTTAAGGCTAGTTCAACCTTAGTTCGGGTACCCTCCGCTTCGACAACTCTTCGAGAGCTCTTCGACTCTTCTTCGAGACCGCTTCGAGACTGGTTCGGGACTGCTTCGAGGCTTCTTCGGGTGGTCTTCGACAAGGCTTCGACGACCCTTCGACGTACCGCCGAACAGGACCCGAACAACGGCCGAACAACAGTCGAACGTGTCTGCAACATGGTACGACCCAATCCCGGAGCCACACCGAACCAACCTGCTACCCCACCCGAAGCGCTCTTAGTGCGTTGCCTAAGTAGTCTCCAAGTAGTCTTGAAGTAGTAACAGTGCGTTATAAGTGTAGTCCAAGACAACACATGACGACTACTTAGCCATAGGCTAGACAGTGCCAAATCCTTAATGGATCTGTGCTTTATCCGTAGCCTGTCGGTATCTTGTTCGGGACTGCTCCGTACCAGCTTCGGCGTCCGCCTATCTCCCGCCTTATGTTTCTCTACCTTTTCTCTACTGTTTACATAGGCAAACGAGAGGGAATCGATAGAGAATCTGTAGGGAATCGGTAGACATTTGCCGAACAAGGGGCGAACAAGATGCGAAGCCTGTACGAACGTCGTAAGAAGACTTTCCCTGTCTTCGTCTTCTCTACCGTCACTGCGCACTGTTTCGTCATTGCGAACGAAGTGAAGCAATCTATCTCGAAATCTATTATTTCGTTCTATCGGGCGTCCAGAAAGGTCTTGATAACTGGATAACATGTTAACATGATAACTCTGTCGATTAGACAGTCCTCTTCCACCCCTAAAAAAATGTTTCATTCTTTAAGTTCATTAGTGTGACCTAATGAGGGCGGGACTGAGAGCTACTTCTATCAATAACCAACCGTACCCAATCCTTGATTAGGCCACACGGTTCAATAAAATAGTTAACTGAATATCAAGGATGTGCCAAATGAGAGTTAAAGTAATATAATCGGTTTATAATGCACACCTCAAGAAATAGGAAAGTCATAATAAATGACTAAGCTTCCGGAGCTACTCTGGCCCTTTGATAATGTTTTTTGTTCTTTGTTTTAAGCTCATACTCGTTATTGGTTAACGAGTCTTGGGCGTGTAGAATCGATAAGTGCGGGACTACATGCCGTGCCTACAGTTTAAGTTTCTGACGCCTAACGTAACACGGACTAACAGTAGGCCCACACCTATCTTAAAAAGCAAATATAGTAAAATGCCTTAAATAAGGATAGATATGGGTATTTAAACTACTGCCTTGCGTTACGGCGTCAGAATATGTAGGCGCAAGACTCTGGATTTAAACACCAAAATTCTTAAGAAAACAACTATTATTTTCTTTCTATACCAAAGATAAGTATTAGCACTGAATAAATGAAATTATATACGAGAAAAATGATATAAAGAAATATTCATGTACTTGATAACATGGATGCAACTAATATCGAATATTTGTCACCTCTCGATCTTTATATTATAATTAAAGTCAAATTTTATCGTCTTGAACTTGGAATTCCTCCAAAAGAGCTTTCTAGCCACTTAGATAGAAATAAAAACTACATTGGGAATATTGAGAGTAGCGCACATAACGGAAAGTATAATGATTCAGTCTTAAATGATATTGCAGCGTACTTCACACAAAAAGCAAAAGAGCGTAAATCTACAAGCAAAGTTGAATTCTCGATTCACGACTTCTATCCCACTGACATCCTTAGTGACAACAGAGTTATCAAGGATATACCACATATCCTCAGCGAATCTGGTCCTACAGGAACACTAAACTCTCTCATCGAATCAACAGACTTTTTCAAAACAAAAAAAACTCTAAAAGAGATTGTTAAAAAAGCAAACGAAGTTCAAAATCAAACTTGGAAAGGTAGTAATTTTACTCAACCATTGGAAAATGCTGTAAAAAGCGAACGCCTTACTTTAACGATTATTGATGGTCTTAATAGCTATACACTAACCAAAAACAAAAAAAAGGATTAGTATATTTGCCCAAGCAGTTGCCAATATTATGAAATCCAGATTCAGTGAAGTAGAGAAACATGAAATGCCAATGGTAGAGATTGAGAAAATGCTCAATGTCTTTTTACTTAGAACAGCCAAAGGTTATAGCCAATATGAGTTGTCTTTTCTACTAGGTCAGGAAGATTTTTATGTTCGGAAAATTGAGGATATAAACCATACCCTTGAGTATAAAATCGAAAAGTCAAATATATTAAGGCAGATTTTCAATTGCGGATTTCCAGCCATAGTCCCAAATACCAATATCTCTCCAAGGTATACAATTAAGATCTTTGAACTCAAGAATGAAACGGAGCACATCACATACAAATCTGAAAAAGTATTTGCCGACGGCACTATAGAGGAAATTGCAATATTTGGTACAGAAGACAAGGAGCTGCTGCTGCCATCGGCAAGTACAGTCACCGAAGAAGAAGTCACGGCGTGGGTATTAGCAAAATGCCAGACAGACTATTTCAACACATCCAGAACAGCCCTCCAAATACTCAAGGACTACGAAGCAGAACTAGAACAGCCAATCCGTCCCCTATTCCTCGTCAACGCCCTAAAATCCTGCAACGGCACGAAAGGAATGCCAAAGATCAACAAGAAGAAGGATGACAATGCGAGGTTTGTTTATTGGACCAATGGTTGACGTCCAAATTATATATCAAACAACTACTAGACTTACCTATTTTACCACCAAGCATATTTGTGTGCCCCTTCGCAAACTATTGCTATGATACAGAAAAAAAGCTACCCCAAAGTACATTCAGAGTAGCTTTCAATGTAATACACTAAACTTTGTTATAGATAATTATCGAATGTATTTGTATTATTTTTGTTCGTTTATTTTACCGTCATGAGTACTTCTGAAAATTTAATAAGACATAAAAACACGGATTCCGCCTTTATTCATAGTTGTAAATGATATTATCTTGTTTTCCTCAGTAAGTATATGGAAATCAATTCTGGTTTTATCTTTTTGAGATATAGTATAGATTTCTCCATCTTTCACATCTTCATAAAAATATTTTGATGTGTCACTGATTCGTGTGATTACTAAATCACTAAGAGGTACTTTCTTTAGATATTGCTGCAGCGAGTTCAACTGTATATCGAGAAATTCATTACGTTGTTGAATGAGAGTATCTCCAGTTATTAATTGATATTTATCCCTGATAGCTCCAAAGTTATTACATTCTTTTACATCAGACAAAAATCCTTTAATGAGCCCCTTATGTCCTTGATAAGAACAGTTAACACTCACAATTAAAATGGAAAGTAAAAATAATATTGTACGATTCATGATGACTATTTTAGTTTGAGTTACTAGTTGAGACAAAAGTACTTCCAGATCTCGGGGTCCTAAATGAATGTCCTCTTGAGGGAGGTCTAAAGGTTCTAAGATCTTGACCAAGATCTCCTGGATTAAATCCACCTCCTCCTGGCCAACGACCTGATGTGCTAGGTAAATTTAGCCCACCCGCCTTTGCTACATCTATAGCAAAAGTTGTACAATTGTACGAGTCTAGGTTATACAACGTATTATATGAACTTATAGTATTCAATACGTTCACTGTATTCGTCGCTGGGACATTAAATGAAAAAGATACACTTGCGGCATGCCCTGAGTCATCTACCAATACACTAGGAGATGTATTTTTGGTAAATGGATTTACACTACTTGACGGGTAGAATCCAACTACTCTAGTAACGTTCCCCTGATTTAAAGCTACCCATGTATGACCAACATTTGGGTCCGTTGGAAAACCAGACCAAGTATCTCTAGAGTTATATTTTGGTTGTTCAACATAAATTGTTAAATAAATCCCCTGATTTCTGTTGAAGACGCTTAGATATGATTTTATATCAGTAATAATATCTCCTGGGGCTTCCTCTAGTAAATTGAGCGATACATCAGCAGCCCATTCAGAGCTTGGCGTCCAAGTACCTGTACCGCTTCCCCCACCATTATCTCCTCCTGGCGGTGTCGGATCATCATTGCACACTATGTCAATTATAGAAGCACGCTGACTCCATGCGGCTGAATAATCACACGGGCTCGACGACGCTGGAACATTGCACGTCCCATACGGGCTAGTTGCGAGGTACAAAGTGCCTTGGCAATCCGTATACCAATCGCAGGTTACTATAGTAATGCAGCTTTGTGACCTAGAAGTAGATGTTAGTTTACTTATTCTATTGGCTTGATTATTTTTATCAGATAGCACAGTCCCATCCTTGTAGACAAACAGAGAGGTGTGATTTGTAATTAAATCTTTGAGTTTTAATGTTCCATTTTTTAGAAACTGACTTTCAATATTACTGTCTATAACAAGAAATTTTCCAATAAAAACTCTATCTGTATTAGAGAACAGCAAAAATGGTATGCTGTTTATCGTCGTTACTTCTCTCCTTTCTTTACCATCGTCAACTACAGGTTTTACTCTCACTAAAAAGTAAGTTGTTGAGTCATCTATAATTTCTTGTTTTACTGAGCTCCAGTCTGGCTCGTAATTTATAGAACTCCCCTCCTTGAAATCTTCTTTTGTTTTTTCCTTAATATTCTTTTTTAGATAAATTTTTTGCAACTCTGTTATTCCAATAGAATGATTTGTTTGCATTTCTAGCTTTGGAACTATGTCATCGTTCTTACAGGACGCTTGAATCAATAATAATAGTAAAATTAACCAAGCAGGAATAAATCTGATAGTTTTGTTTGTTCTCATGTTTGTTTATTTAAGTTTACCAAATTAACCAACAATAGATTACCCAACAATTAATTTAAAATTACCTTTTAGCTAAATAATGATATTATTCTTTAAGAACTATGAGTCCTGAAAAAAGGAATTTTTTATATAGATATGTTACACCATAAATTATCAATAATGCCTATCCTAAAAATTATAACTATAAATAATCAATTGAGACTGAGAGGTTATACGCCTAACGTTTTCCGAAAATATTAGTGATAAAAATAGCATTTTCGCTAAACTGTTCTGAACAAATCTAAAAACCTGATTGAGGAGTGATTAAACAAAGAAAAAGGTATGTTTGTATCATTATAAGAACCCCACGCGAACCGAACGCTTAAAGAATTGAGTATTCATGCAATAAAAAAGCAAAAAATTGAAAAGGCAACTAATTAAACGACTGAATTACTATTATCCAATGCATTTAAAAACCGAGGCTCCTACCCTTTTGATTAGGTAGAGGCCTCGGTTTTTTATTGTGGAATGCTAAATAGCTCCTTAGTTTTTAATTGAGCCTGATATTTATCGGTTCTGAGGATATAAAGCTAACATAGAGAGGTGAAGCTAACTTACCTCCAATTTTATTAACAGAAAATCACTCTCTAATACCATTAATATCCGATTGTAAAACGCTGTTTGTGGTGATTCTGCTCTTCAAACTCATCTATCATTGCTTTTGCATAATCTTCTACCGAAATATTGCTTTCTCCTTTTTCATCCACAATCAAATCATCAATTCCCAAGCGATAATTACCGGTTCTTTCACCTGGAGCCAAATTACCTGCAGGCGAGAAAAAAAAACAATCAATATCTTCCTCATTCAATAAATGATTCGTGTAGAAATCAGCTAATGACTTTACACCAGCCATAATTTCATCTGGATTTCCATTATAAAATGGACATTACTTACTTAAATTCTTAATTAACTTGCCTCTTCTTCGTTGCTTTTTCTATAGATAGTATCTGTATAATGGAGGAATAAGTTCATTAGAAACATCATTGCTATGAAGGTAACAGTATATTGAAAAAGCATCTGGCTATAGGAAGGGAGAAATAAGGGGGTGTAAGTTATAGCCATCAAAAACATCCAAAACAATGATATCCCTGTTAAAACAAGAAACTTTTTCCAAAAACTAAAGACAATCGATTTTCTAATAGCAATATATTTAATAATTTCAAAGGGAAACAATATAAGAACAGTGAAAATTAAAGGCACTAAAGGATAATTTAAGCTTTTCTGAACTGCAGCCAATAAGAAACTAGCAAAGTCAGGATAAACCAAATAATTCAACTGATAATCGCGATCTAAAAAATTACTTAGGTAACGTAAAGAGTACACTATTGGAAAAACAACGAAACCTGCTACTAAGTTTATAAAAATTCGTTTTAACATAATTGATAGCATTAATTACAATCGGTAGATAATACACTTAATGGCTTTCTTCCTTCAAGTACGTCTTTAACAATAGCCCAATCCGGACGATGGATCTGAGCTGTATTTTTTACTGTGTTTCCTTGCAAGTTATTAACAAATGTAACAATTTTATCTTGAAATGAATTCCATAGTGCATCCCCTCGCCCAAAAGGTAGATTAAACATATCCTGCACAAAGGAGACATCCCAACTGGTAAGACGATCTACTCCTCGATTACTGACCATTGTCCGGTACTTGCATATCTATTGCCATAACTGCCCTGTTGAACTATGAGCATCGTTTAAATTTTGAATTCTCGAAACAATCGGTGAATTCAGGACTGGAACAATATGTGGAGAAGCAGAAATCGTATTGAGACGGTCGATTTCGGACGGGCTAGGAACAAATGACGCTGTGCCCATCCATTGCTGGACGATGTTACAAGGAATGTTTGGGATCATATGATCGAAAGCAACAATCATCTCTTGTTTTGCAACAAAACATTGAATACCTTAGAAGATAGTATTACATGTAATTAGGTAGTATTAAAAACCGTATTTAAATACCTGAATAATCGAGGTCTTGAAAAATTCATTGCTGCCTTTGAGAGTTAAAGAAAATGATATACCCTGAAAAATTGTTACCTAATGCATCTGAAACGTTTGAGGTCAACGGTCATCCCGTTATGATCCCTAAATGTAAAGTTGACTTTATGAAGTGGGCCGGCACGCCACTAAGCTATACATTTGGCGGTAAGCCGATAGTAGACCATAAAGGTATCCCCATGTTTGCTGAGATGGCTATCCTGAATAATTTTAAAGATGATGGCTGGGATGGGAGATGGGTGGAGACCTATGGCAAACCAAGGCTCGCTCCTATCTATCTGTCAGAATGGATTGATAAGGATTATAAAAGTCAGGTACACGCACCTATTGACCATAAAATGGTGAACATGCTGCTACAGCTCGTAACCAAAGAAAACGGTAATAATTTTGGTGGATGTTGGGATGTGGTGACATGGAAGGATGATAATATAATCTTTGCAGAATCTAAAAGGAGTAAAAAGGACGCGATACAATCTACTCAAAACAGATGGCTGGCCGCCGCTCTGGAAGTCGGATTTACGACGGACAACTTTCTGATGGTGGAATGGCAGTTGATATAAATGAGCATAGTTATATGGAATAGCAATGGAGGATTCCATTCTGAAAGTGTACAGTATCTTGTACTAAGATATACTTTATACGGATACTAGGGCGGTATATATATGGTTCTGTCTTTTGATTACAAAGGGTCTTCATATCATGATGAAGACCCTTTGTAACTAAAATTAAGGTAACTGTTTCTCTAAAAACTGGAGCAATTCTTCTCCGCGCAGATTTTTCGCAACGATCTTACCCGTTGGATCCAAAAGAAAATTCTGTGGTATCGCCTGTATACCATAAAGCTTTGTCACTTCACTATTGAATCCATTCAGATCAGATACATGGTTCCATCTTCCGACTTTATCTTCTTCGATAGCTTTGATCCATGCTGCTTTACCATTTTTACTGTCCAATGAGACGTTTAAGATCGTAAAGCCTTTATTCGAGTATTTGTCAAAGGCCTGAATGAGATAAGGACTTTCCTGCCGACAGGGGCTACACCAGGATGCCCAAAAATCAAGTAACACATATTTTCCCCGTAGACTATGCAATTGAAGTTGTTGACCATCCACTGTATGGGAAGTAAAATTAGGTGCTTCGGCTCCTATGGTGGTGTTTTTCATCAAGTCAAGCTTAGCACGCCATTTTAAGCCTTCTTCCGTATCTTTTAAGGGAGATGACAACGATGAATATAGGCTATTCATTTCCTGATAATCTGGGAAGGCTCCGCCCACACGTTCCAATGCATAAAAACTAACTGCGGATGTTGGATGTTGTTGTATAAAACTGCTATAAACTCCTTTGATCAATAAAGCTATTTCTTCATTTTCCTTTTTGTAATGCATTATAAACTGCTCCGACTTACGGTTCTCATCCGTTAAGGTCGCAAATAGTGCTTCGCGACGTTGCTCTAAAGGTCGTAAATCACCTTTCAGTATGGAATAATCTTTATTGAACGGACCAGATACAATTGTTGCCGTCCGCAAAGAATCGGAGGGTTGAAAAGAAGTTTTTCCTTTCTCAAGATAGAAAAACACCTTGTCCGAGTTTTTCTTTAACCCTGGATTTGCCTGATGGCTTACGAAAAGGCGCGCTATGGTCTCTTTGGAAATATCAGCACGGAATTCAAACTTTCCATTAGCTGACAGTACCATAGAGTCTTGCATGGATTCATCCTTTTTTAAATAATGGAGATAAACAACATCTCCAGCATTCTGATGCCTCAACTGTCCTTTGATATGAACTTTTTGTTGCGCAGCAGCTGCCTGTATCGATCCCATAAGGACGCAAGCTAAAATTATAGTCTTCAAATGCATCATTATGGATTATTTATCATTCCTGGATTTTCACTCATTACTTTTTCAGGAAAACGCATCGTGAGACGTTCCGGACGGAGTATAATCCGCTCTTTTTCTTTACCATCGGCATCATAATATATATGGGTATATTCCTTACCGGCAAATATCGGATCTACGGATAATCTACGCATATCAAACCAACGCTGACCCTGTAAGGCAAATTCACGAAGACGCTCTTCGATCACGAACTTCACTAGAAGATTTTTATCGGTTATAGTTATCTTGGCCTCCTCTATAGGCATCCGCTTGACACGCAATGCTTCTAAATCTTTAATCGCTTCGGCTGTGTTTGCTAATCGTGCATTTGCTTCTGCTCGTATCAGGTACATTTCGGCCAAACGCAAACCGAACTGTGCCTGTGTACCACTATTGCGACGTCTCAGTCCCGGTACAGCAAATTTTCCCCCTCCGCTGGGCTCTGGCGTAAAAAATTTGAGGCGTTGGTCATTAGCCGAAAATAAAGCGAATGCCTCCGGTGACAATAAAATATCGGACAGCTCGGAATTCCAGCCATTCAGACCATGCTGCTTTGGAAAAAGATTTTCGATATTATTCCATGCCGGTGGATAGAGACTCTGGTAGCTAGTTAGTGCCCAATTGGGATCATACCCCCAGGTACCTCCTATTGCCATGGTCGTATTCAGATCGTAGAGTTGCGTTACAAATGTGGTAGGCAAATTGCTGAATGCTTGATTCATCATCGCCAGAGACTCTTCGTATTTGCCCATAAACAGATAAACCTTCGCCAGCAATGCCTCTGCTGCCGCTCGGGACATCCGTGTTCTTAATGCGGGATTTTTAGGCAAATAGGGAATTGATTCGTTAAGATCCTTTACCATAAAGTCATAGATCTGAGCTACCGTAGCACGTTGAAAACTTGTCTTGGCCACATCGGCCTCCGTTAATAATGGGATAGATAAAGCGGTGGAGGCAGTAGCAGCGGAATAAGGAGCCCCATAGTAGTTGCTCAACATAAAGAAGGTCCAAGCGCGGTTTGCCTTACCCTCGGCACGCAATGCTTCTTTTTGATCAAGGCTACCATCCTGCGCATCCATGACTTCATTTATGATTTTATTATAGGTATAAAGCTGAGGCATAATAGCCAGCATTTCAAAAGCGTCTTCATCATCATTATAGACTTTATCTTCCCACCGAAAAAGTCGTTGGGTTCTCAACTGAGCTCCGTTAAAATAGGGATCTACCACCGCAACCTCATCCCCCATGGGCACCTGTGCATTGGCCGGAGAAGCTCCCGTATTGATCAGCGTGGTGTTCTGAAATAAAAGATCATACTCCGAAACTTTACTCGCTATAAATTTGCCTTTGGGGGTAATTTCCAAAAAGCTTTTACTACAAGAAACAAAGCAAAAAGCTAGGCTTATTGTATATATTAAATAGTTACTTTTCATTTTTAAATTCAATTAAATCATATTTTAAAACTCCACCTGAACACCGAAAGATACCGCGTTTTGCCCCGTGTATACATTGTTCAAAATCTCAGGATCTATACCATAGCTGTTATTTTTCCATACCATGACATTCGAAAGCTGGGCGCGCAAAGAAATCTGTCTTGTATAGACTCTATCGGCCCATGCTGTTGGCAATGTGTAGCCTAAAGAAATATCGCGTATCTTGAGGTAAGAAGCGCTGATCACGTTGAGATCTCCTTGGCTATAGTAATTGGTATTGCGCAGATTGGTCCGCCCTGAAGAAATATCTACGTAAGCAGGTATCTGTGTGTACTGCTCATCCCCTGCCTGCTGCCAGCGCTGCATAAACTCGCTGCTCACATTTTCGGTGATCCGACCGCCAGTCCAGAGCGTATTCAGATTTGGCCTTCTCATGAAATGCCCCAGATTAAAAATTGCATTGACATTTAAAGACAGGTTTTTATACGCAAACCTATTGGAAAGTCCGCCGTTCCAACGGGGTTGCACGGTACCCATAAATCGAATGTCTTCGGCCAACGTTTTATTAGGTTCTTTCGTTAGTGTACCATCCGCTAAATGTACCTGTGGATCGCCAAGGGCATCCAAGCCTGCATAGGCATAGGCAAAGAGGGCGTACGCATCGTATCCAGCGACAAATTGCTCTCCGACCATGCCGGCTCCCGTAGAAATTGGCGTAGCGCGGTTTAATTTGGTGATTTTATTTTTATTATAGGCCAGATTTAATGTGGTACCCCAAGTAAATACGCGGGTACTTATATTTCTACTGTTCAAGCTCAACTCTAAACCTGTATTTTTCATGTCGCCCAGATTGCCGGTAATGTTGCTATAGCCGGTAAAGGAGTTGGTCGGCATGTAGCCAATCAGATTTTCTGTTTTCTTACTGTAGTAATCAAAGGAACCATTCAGTCGATTGTTGAACAAAGCAAAATCAACTCCTGCATTGATATTGAAGGTGGATTCCCAAGTTAAGGATCTATTGGCTGGCGTGACAATATTGACGCCGACACCGCCTGGAAAAACTGAATTTGTGGTGGTACCAATAATATCCTGCGATGCGGCCGTACCGATATTCGGCGAATTACCAGTCACCCCCACAGTCGAACGGAGGCTCAGATCGTTGATCCATGAACTATTGAAAAATGCCTCACGACTCACTTTCCATGCAGCACCTACGCTCCATACAGGTCTATTCTGGGCCGATTTTTCTTTACCATATAAGGACGACTCATCGATACGCCAGCTTGCATTGATCGTATATTTTTTGTCGTAGGTGTAGCCTGCATTCGCATAGTAAGAAACGAAGCGGTTTTCGTCTTCGCTATATCCTGCCACCGTCGATGGAAAAAGGACACTCCTATTCGTTCCTGAATTGCCGATCACTGGGCTCGTAATTCCATTTGCCAGTGTATTCAGATCTACAGGAATATTGGTGAGCAAATCCGGCTTATATCCCCATACGGTATTGTAATTGCCCTTTGTCAAAAAGGCCTGTGCCTCTTGCCCGAATAAGGCTGTGACGGCATGCTTGTCGTACGTATTGTCAAATACCAATTGATTTCTGACTGTCCAGTTTTTAGACTGTTGGTCAGCGGTATAGAACCGTGCGTCTGTCTTAGGCAGATAAGCGGTTCCGGAGGTAGTCGTAAATTGAGCACGTTGAAGACGCACAGCATAGCTTTCTTGCTGGCTTAAAGTTTCTGTCTTACTAGATCCTCTGGTCAAACCATAGGTACCTTCGAATCTTAACCCTTTATAAATATCAAGACGCAGTCCTGCTGTGATACGTGCACGTAGCTGATTGATATTAGTGCTCCCATAGTTCATTTCATCCAAGGGATTGTAGGCCAACGGTATTTTACTACGATTTTCATAAACCGTGCGGATAGAATCTGCCCAGTTCAGGTAGCCCATATCCAAACTATTACCTTCCAGATCTTTATATCTGATGTAAGGAAGCAAAGAATTTGTCGGTGCCACGGTTGGTACTGATTTACGATCGATATTGGAAAGATCTGTAATCAGGTATGCCGATAACCGATTATTAATCTTTAGGTCCTGACGCAGATTCACTTTATACGTTTTATCCTTGTTACCAGGGCTGTGGTTTTTATCGTCTGTATAGGCTGCAGACCCGTAAAAACCATAGCGGTCTCCTCCACCGGAAACAGATAGCGTATGGTTCATCAAAAAGGCATTGCGGTACCATGTGTCTGCCAGGTGGCCAAGATTATCAATACGACCTAAACTGTCTAATTGGCGATCGCGTGTTGCGGCATCCATATTGCCCAAATAAGCTTGATATAAAGGTCGCTCATGTGGAGCTACAAAAATACCCGTAAAATTGCTGGATGTAGGGGTGTTGATCGCTCCCCAAGTGACATTAACAGGATCAAAAATTGCTTGCGCAGCATCAACGAGTTGTCTACTGTTTAATTTGGGAAGATAATTGAGATCTGGCTTCCCTTCCATCTTCATAAATCCACTATAGGAGATTTTTAATCGATCTGACTTAGTACCTTTTTTTGTCGTGATCACGATGACTCCGTTGGATGCTCGTGCGCCCCAGATGGATGCGGCTGTAGCGTCTTTTAGGACAGAAACATCTGCCACATCATTCGGGTTTATTAAGGCGACTTCATTCATCGATACAATGATCCCATCCACAACCAGCAAAGGTGTACGATTAGCATTGATCGATGTCACGCCTCGTATGGAAAACTCCTCACCTCTACCAGAGGAGTTTACAGTAAGTCCGGGCACCAGTCCATCCAATCGATCAAGGATATTCATTGATGTGGTACGATCCTGAACAACAGCCATATCCGGCTTACCAAATGATCCGGCACTACGCTCTTTACTAATCTGCTGATAACCGGTAGAGTATGTAACCGCTACCTCATCTAGGACTTGGCTCTTTACATTCAAATAGATGTCCCCCATTTCTTCAAGTGCAGGAAATGATGTACTTTCAAGGCCAACATAACTAACTACAATAGATGCATGGCGTGGTACACGTTTCAATCGAAAGTGCCCCTCTGTATCTGTCGTAGCTTGAATTGCAGTTCCTTCGACCGTTATGGAAGCTCCACTGAGTACTCTATCACTGGAAAGAACCCGGCCACGGATATCGATATAATCCTGAATGTTTGTACTTTGATGGCTATTAGAACTACTTTTGAGAGTTACAATATTCCCATTAATGGAATAATCAAGATTCAGTTGAGTGGCTAAGACTGCTAAAGCCTCCCGCACGCTCGTGTTATTAAATTCGACCGCAATGTTTTTCCTTAGGGGAATTTTCTGTCCGTCAAAAATAAAATCATAGCCACTTTGCTTTCGAATTTCCATCAAAATTGATTCGACAGCAGCCTCCTTTTTTACAAGATTAATGGTCTGACCATAGGCGGCCGTTTGCAAAGCCATAGCAATGGAAAATGCTCCGATTAAAAGCGGCTTTTTGAGCCCAATAGCTGGCCTATACTTATACCTACTGGCAAAGGGATTCGGCATTTTTTGTTTTCGCATGTTGTTAGGTTAAAATGTATTTTGACTAAAAAGTCGTGATTAGTGTTGTATCAACGAGTTGTTATGGGTTTATTTTGATTTATACGGTCTTACGATTAAGGTGCGATCTTTTAACTCAAAACGTACCAAGTCAAGACTTTCTATCGCACGAAGTACCGCCGAGAGAGGTTGCTTTTTAGACACCCAGCCGCCAGTCAGCATCGCTTTGTCAATGTCACCTTCATAAACAATACTGACATCATACCAACGGGCAATTTTTTGTATGGCATCATCAATTTTGACATTATTGAGTGCAAAATCTCCCTGCTGCCAATCAACTGTATTTTTCGGATCTGTCTTGGCAACCACCGTACCAGAACGGTTGGTGACGGCCTGTTCTCCCGCATTTAGAATATGTTCTGCGGTCTGGTTTTTGACCGACACACGTCCCTCCAATACGGTCGTGGCTCCAGCATCGTCATTCGGATAGTCACTGACATTAAAATGGGTACCCAGCACACGTATCATCTGCCTACTTGTATGAACTATAAACGGATGTTTTGAATCTTTTGCAACTTCAAAATAGGCCTCTCCCTGTAGCTGTACCTGTCGAGTCCCTCCTTGTTCCAAAGCTGCTGTAAACTGGAGCGTCGATGCCGCGTTTAACCACACTTTAGTTCCATCAGCTAGCTTAATGGTATAAGACTGGCCATTTTTAGTTTTGATGGTATTTACCCCCGATTTTGGAATTTCGCTTTCTAAATAATTAAATGTAAGCTGTCCGTGTTCATCATTAAATATTTTGATACCACCATCATTGTCGATCTCGCCACTGGTCAAATTAGACAATGTAATTTCCCGACCATCTTCTAGAATAAGTGTTGCAGATTCATTTCCCGGAGCAATATCCTGCTTCATCTCATCAGCACGATCTTTTGGTCCGACCTGTTGATATTGATAAATACCAAAGAAAAGGAATAAGAGTGCGACTGCTGCTGCCCAATAAAATTTAAAGACTGGGCGCTTAACATTTTGTCCGAAGGCCAACTGCTCTTTAATAGAAGTATATACCCTTGTTTGCCTGTCCTCATCCGAAAAACTCACATCCGTGTCTTCCGTCATCAGCTTTTCCATCAATTTTTTCACATGCTGTGCGCAAGGTTCTTCGAGGATCATCTCATAGTAGGAATACCTTTCCTCAATAGATGCTGTATTGGTATAAATCTTATAGAACAGTTTTTCCACTGTCTGTATTTTATCATTCTCCATCAAGATCGCGTTAGTCTAAAGTAATATGGATCAATAGTACGTACTATTGCCTTCTATTAATAGAAACGATTAGCTTGAAAGGAACTACTATAGGATGTTGGCTTTTTTTTAAGAATAATTAAGATTGTGTCAGAAGATAAAATATGGCAAAGGAAAAAAAGTCCATATGTTTTTCCAGGTAATGACGAATTTGTTTTAGCGCACTCACCAGTTGATTGGCCACAGTGCTTTTAGCAATATTTAATTTCTCAGCAATCTCATCATGGCTCAGGCCTTCATTTCTACTGAGTTCGTAAATAACTTTCTTTTGAGGAGATAGGGTATTTAGGGCTTGGCCAAGCAATATCAGTGTTTCTTTGTAAAGAACACGTTCTTCACTCCATGAACCCATCGTTGCTTGTTGGGAAATCACAAAGTCAAGTATTGGTTTTCTTGTCGTAAGTCTTTTCTGGTAATCAAGCACCTTATTGGAAGCCATCCGAAAGAGATATGCTTTGGGGTTTTCTATATCTTTCAGATAATCTCTCTTCTGCCATAGGTCGATAAAAATATCTTGCACGAGGTCATCAGTAATATCCGGAAAACCAAGTATTCTATCCACAAAAGTAAATATCTTAGGGCTATAGTGCGTATAAATAACTGAAAAAGCCTTTTCACTACCCAACGATAGTTCTTTAAAAATCATCAGCTCTTCCCTATTTTTTGCCTCAATGTTCATTTCTATTGGCTAACGAAAATTTATACTCCAAGAACCAAAACTAGTGAATTATAAACAGATTGCATAATCTACATTGATCTATGAATAAACGACTCGTAGTTGATTTTGCCAAATTTCCATAAAAACTAGATACGTTAACATGGAAGCGAAACTAATCGACATATCTTTCTAATCATTACACAATAAAAACATAATTATCTGGTTCAGTTAATTCAAAAGATTTCACACGTCTATTCAACAGAATAAATGAATATCAAAACAACCTAGAGTAGTTTAAAAAAGATCTGCGACGATTATCCTATGGTAGACTTAATGTAGCCTTTCCCGTTAAACAACTTCAATTCAATCATTTTTAAGCAAAATGGTGGTGCTTAACGTAAAAATATTTAGAAAGATTATATTATTGAAAAAATAAAATTTGACTAGCATGCTTCAAAATAAATCTTTGATATGCTTGTAATTGCTCTTGACGGTATCTATTACTTCTCCAGCCTTACCACCAAGCATCAACTTGGACATGGTCTTAGCCATACCGAGCACATAACCCATTTCTACCTTCGGTGGCATAGCAAGTGCATTGGGGTCGGTAAATATATTAAGTAAATAGGGTCCATCTGAGGCTATAGCTTCTTGGATTGCATCACTAACTTCCTCGGGATTATGTACATTTTCGCCAGTAAAACCCATAGCATGAGCTACCAAAGCAAAATCAGGATTAACCATATCAGTTTCGTTGTCTGGCATACCGGCAACTTCCATTTCAAGCTTAACCATTCCGAGTGATCTATTATTGAAAACAATAATTTTAATCGGTAGATTATATTGCTTAATAGTAGCCAAATCTCCGAGCAACATGGATATACCTCCATCACCGCATAGTGCTATAACTTGTCTACCAGCCTGTGCAAGTGACGCACCGATAGCCATGGGCATAGCATTTGCCATGGAGCCATGATTGAATGATCCCAACATTTTGCGTGAGCCTGTACCCGTAATAAATCTAGCCCCCCAGACGCATGTCATTCCCGTATCTAAGGTAAAGATGGCATCATCCGCAGCAAATTTATCTAGTAGATGTGCTACAAATTCAGGATGAATAGCATCTTCTTTGCCCATATCCTCAACGTAACTCAGATTACGAGTCTTAACTTTTTCGTAAATCTCCAGTTGCTCATCAAGAAAAGTACGATCATGGTGCTCATCTAAAAGAGGAAGTAATGCTTGTAAGGTATGCTGTACATCTCCACAAAGACCTAAAGTCAAACTCGCTCTTCGACCTAAAAACTCAGCTTTTTCATCCACTTGTACGATCTTATTGCTTTCGGGAATAAAATTGTCATAGGGAAAATCTGTTCCAAGAAGTAGTAATACCTCTGCATCATGCATAGCATGATAAGCTGCTGCCTGACCTAATAGCCCGGTCATTCCAATCTCATAGGGATTGTTAGGTTGTATCCCCATCTTACCCCTGAAGGAATAACCTACCGGAGCCTTGCGCTTATTGGCTAAGGCTACAACTTCTTGATTTGCATGGCTAGCGCCAATACCACAGAAAACTGTCATTTTACTTGTTGAGTTAAGCAAGGAGGCCAAACGCTTCAATTCGTCATCGGATGGACGTAAAATAGACTCAGTTCTAAATATTTTACGAGTTGGCGCGCCTTCTATTTCATCCATCTCGAAAACATCTCCAGGAATTCCAATTACTGAAACTCCTTTTTTAGAAATCGCATGTTGCAAAGCAGTATGTACTACTTTATCTACTTGCTCAGCACGGGTGATCATTTCGTTATAATGACTACAATCATCAAATAGTTTGATGGTGTTGGTTTCCTGAAAATAACTACGACCTATTGATATGGTGGGTATAGTTGAAGCAATTGCCAAAACGGGCAAATGTAAACGATGCGCATCATAAAGTCCATTTATTAGATGTACATGCCCCGGACCGCTACTACCCGCACAAACGGCAATCCCATTTAACTCTGCTTCTGCAGTCGCAGCATAAGCCCCTACCTCTTCGTGCCTAACATGTATCCACTCTATCTTCTTGCTTTTCTTAACGGCTATATTTAGATGATTTAAACTATCTCCAGTAACTGCATAAATTCTCTTTATGCCAGCATCTTCTAAAATAGTGACGATTTGTTCTGCTACATTTCTTGCCATAGTCTCGTTAATTTTATATAGTAAAGAACAACTACCTTATTACATTGTTTTTTAGAGTACATGTAATTATAAAAAAGCAAATAAAATTCTATAACTTGGTGATTCGGCATTTTTTATTAAGTTGTTCCATATAAAACAATATGGCCCATCTGACTGTTGTTTATATTATTGTACAAATACATTTTGGCAATTTTAAAAAATTCATCATAGGATTATGAAAAAAATAAACATAAAAAATTTATAAGTAGTGGTAATAGCTTTTCTAACTGCCACTTCTTGCAACTCTCCGCAAAACACGGATGATACAAGGACTTCGGATTCTATAGCTATGCACGATGAAGTCGTTGATAATAATACGAAAGATCTTACTATCCCCTATACAATTGCACAACATTATTTTGTGAATAACACCGTTACAAACGGAATAGAAAATCCAAAAATCGAAACGAAAGAAGTATTTGACAGCATATTCGGCGCCGCAGCTGTTATGGGAAAAGATGGCAGACCTACAGATATAGATTTCACGAAACAATATGTTATTGCTGTGACAACACCTGTCACAGATGTCGAAACAAAGCTAGAGCCTGTAGATCTTAAGAAATCTGCAAATGGTGAAGTGCTCTTTACCTACAAAATGATAACTGGTCAAAAGCAATCGTACACCTCGCATGCAGGTCTAGCTATTATTGTAGACAAATCTGTAACGGGCAATGTAGTTGCCAATGAGGTACAGTAAAATTTTTATTTATTTTAATCATAACCGCTTTCGGACATTGGCCCGAACACCTTTCATACAATACGCATACAGTAGCTGACACGATATTACAGCCTATTAATTTAGCCGTTGCTGCTGAAGAAATCTGAATTGATGATGCTTATTTCAGAGTACATCATTTTGCACAACAGCGGGCTTTACCATTTCACATACAGCTGGCTGAACAGATAAGGCTGTACAAAGAAGCATCAAAAAAGTTAGCCATCAAAGAGATCCACAGGTATCTGTGAGCCGTTCGATATTTGCGCTGACGAACGATCAGGATAAATAAGTGATACTACTCCTAAAAATGCTTTAGTAAAGCTAAAACATAAAAAGAAATGTTAAGGATAAATTAAAACCACACATTAATTATAATTTCCAAGTCCAGCACGCCTGCTGGTTCCGCAATTAGGTATTTACATATTTTGCTCTCATCATTAAAATGAATTTTAATATCATGTAGTTCATAAACCTTTTAGACCATTCCACCGTTTATTCCAAGATTTTGTCCGGTTATCCAATATGATTCATCACTTGCTAGAAATAGTATGAGAGGTGCAATATCCTGCGTCTCGCCAATTCTGTTGAATGCGGTCATACTTCCGATCCTCTGAATATCTGCTTCTGTTTTCCCGTGCATAAAGAGCTCGGTATTAATGGGCCCTGGTGAAACAGTGTTGGCGGTGACTCCTCTACTTCCTACTTCCTTTGCAAATACCCTCGTCATTTGCTCAACAGCCGCTTTTGATGCTGAATAAGCGCCATAGGTAGGGAACATCACTCTTGTTACAGAGCTTGAAATATTGATTATCCGTCCGTTGTCTGCCAGTTTTGTTGCCGCTTCTTTCATAGAAAAGAAAACGCTTTTAGCATTGATAGAAAATGTCCTATCGAAGTCTTCTTCCGATGTATCTTTTGTAAGCTTTGTCACCATAATGCCGGAATTATTAATTACAATGTCTATTTTTCCATACTTTTCGATCGTCAGGTTAAATAATTTAGTGATCTCAGCAGGCTTACTGACATCCGCTTGAATTGCATATGCTTGTCCACCTGACAGCATGATTTCATTCACAACTTCGTCTGCATGTTGTTTATTAGACGAATAATTTACAATTACGCTTACTCCATTGCGAGCCAAAAGCTTTACAACTGCTTTGCCTAGCCCCCGAGATGAACCCGTCACGATAGCTACTTTATTTTTCCAATTTGTCATTTCTTTATTTTTGTGTATACACAAAGGTAAAGTGTTACGGAGACATGTTTATGGTGAGAGTTTCAGAATTTTAAACAGTCCTTGACTTTCTATAGGCAGAAGGTGTTTTACCTGTGTGCTTTTTGAAATATTTCGTAAAATTAGTGTGCTCGTAGGTGAGTTTAAAGGCAACTTCCGAAATCGTCAGTTCGGTGTTTTCTAAGAGTTTCTTAGCAACCGTAATGGTTTTCTCATGACAAATATCACACGGAGATTTACCTGTGGTCTGTTTAATAGTATTGCTCAGATGAGTGGGATGAATATGTAGGATTTCAGCTAAATCGTGTATTTCATAATAGATATCTGTCTGTCCAGAAACAATCTCTTGGAGATGCTTATCCAGTTCCTCCAAAAATCTTGATGTTATTTCATCTGGTCGTGGTATGCTCTTGGTCAAAATTGTTATAGTTAATTAAACAATATAGTTCTAATCTCAAATCTGTTCTCGGTATGACTAATTATTTATAGTTCTTTATATTTTTTATCATTCCAGAACACTACAAGAAAATCGTAACCACTAATATAACCCGGCATTATACGATCTTCACCATAAGGTAAGTCCCCCACTTGCAAGTAGCATGACTAGCATAGAGAACTACCTTCTCAGTATCAGCAATATCCTTGATTACTTCAACGATTTCCGCGACATCTATCCACCTGTATTAATACTCCTTACTTGTATATTTGAGGAAACCAAGCCCTAAAGATAAGAACTATTTGCGCCATGTCTTCATCCAATCCAGATATTGCTGTCTATATGGATTGTCGTTCAGTAGGGTAATCATATCCTTCAGCTTCTCCCGATCGTATTCATAATCTGTTACCGAAAACATTAGGAAAATATCCCTACCGGCCAGCTTTCTAAAAAAATCCTCCTGCTTTAACTTTAACAATACATCAATGCAGGTTTGATACAAGGTTTGCTGGAATTCCACGAATTCTTCGTCATCGTCGTCGTCATCCTCATCGCTGTATTCGTCATCGTCTTCCTCAAAATCGGCTTCGATGGCATCATACAGTTCACTACAGATTTTATTGAACTCCTTGTCTGCCCCATCGGCTTCATAACGCCATTCGGCAGGCTCAAAGGTATAGTATACTAAATCTCGCTCCGGGGCAGTCGCTAGAAATTCTTGGGTATTGGTCGATGGACAAACTGTCATGGCCCCTTCGTCGCTGTATAAAGCAAAAGCATATATTCCTTCGTCGGCATGATCGGCCACCATTTCCTGAAAGGCCTTTCGGGTGGCAGCTTCTATTTGAATGGCCAGTTTATAAAAATCAAAATTCTTTTTTTCAGTCATTATCAGTTACAATTTCATCCGTTCCAAAATCATTTTCGATCCACCCGTGGAACCCCATACACATCCCATCCCCATGGAGGGTATCCAGTTCTTCCACTACTTTATCCTCTTTATAAAGCACAATATTCGTTTGCAGAACCAACCGGTAACTTTCATTTTCTAAATCACCAAAGACACCATCCATCTGCATCATCATACCATATAGGGTGTTGTCAATGGCCGCGATATGAGCCGCACGCAGTGTCTGATCTATATCAGAAGGGATTTTGCCAATGGCATATTTGCGAATATTCTCAAAAATAATATAACCTGCTCCATGTTGCAGCCAAAGCTCACGGTCGCGCTCGCCAGATGGCGGAGTTGCTAATTCTTTATTCATTACTCCTATACTTCAAAATATTACTATTGCCACTAATCCTTCTAATCTGATCCAGTATGCAAAGCAATATTAAACACTAATTCGGAAAAAGACAATCCCAATTATCGGCTATATATTAAAAAACCATCAACTTCCATCCCCCTTCCCTATAATTCGGATTGTACTATTTAAAAAAATCATGTAACATTTACACATAGTTACTATGCTAGCATACAATTGGCACAGCTTTTGTAAATGTATCAGTATTCATAATTTAGGTTAATAATTGGTTAGTTAAAAAGACCTGAAGCTCCCCGCTTCAGGTCTTTTTTTGGATAATCAGTATATAGCTAACCTAAGTTGTGCTATTATATTGATCATTTAGGCTAACGATCCTTAAGACAAAAAAAGCCAGTCTGTTAATACAAACTGGCTTTTTTGATCTAATCAGCTTACTATTTGATAGAAACGTCTGCTCCCATCACTTTCTTGTTGGTACGGGATACATTGTTCTGATCTATAAGTAACTTTGCTCCTTCCAATCCCTGTAAGTTATTGGCAAGGATTTCGAGCTGAAGAGCTGACAAACCTTGGGTTGTGGCAGCAGAAGCGCCTTTGAGTGGAAATGTATCGCCAAATCCTCCATTTTGTCCAAATGCCGCGAAGGAAGTGTTTGGGTCAAACTGAACTGAAGTGGGCTTACCATCAGCATCAAGTACCTGAGTACCCAATACGGATGACATAACGGAATAACCCGCATAGGTACTCCCTCCCATATCTGGCCAACTTCCGCCTAGATTGCCTGACACAATAGAGTTATAAATATATAGGTTATTATTATTGGCTGATGAGTTGTGAATGCCCACACCTCCTGTAGCTGTAGCGGTGGTACCTGCTTCATTGCCCGAAACGGTCGAGTTAATAAGATGGAAGGTAGTCGCGCCATACAATGCTATACCGCCACCGAAACTTGCGCCACCGGCTTTGTTGCCATAGATAGTAGAATTGACAATGTAAAACAAGGATTTTTCACGGGCATAAATTCCGCCACCTACAGAATTATTACCGAATATACCACAGGTATTCTTAGCAATGGTAACGTTATAAAGGATATTAACGCTTTCGACCGCGGTATTCAGGCTGTATAATCCAGCGCCTACACCTCCGATTCTATTTCCGACAATCTCGGAATCATACATCACAAGACGAGAACCGTCATTCCAAATCCCACCACCATTAGAGGCGGCGATTGTAGTATAATTATTCTTGACAGACACTTGATCCATAGTAACATCAGCTAATGCTGTTAAATAAACCCCTGGAGCATGGTTGGCAGAACCGTTATCGATTATAGAGACATTGGTCAATCGTACCTTGGCTTTGGAAATAAACAATCCTCCACCATGTTGCCTACTGACCGTAGTACCTGCAGCGCTGACCGAACCTGTTCCTCCTGCCATACCTTTAGTAATTGTAATTCCATTCAATTCAACCTGTTGACCTTCGGCTTTGGGTGCGATGATAGTAACCACGTGTAAAGACTTACTATTACCATTGAACTCCGTTTTATACAAGTTAGGATCTGCAGTAGCTCCGGTAGAAGCCTGAGCAGCATATCCTCCTATCAGGTGTACATTCTCTGCTATCTCGAAGGTAGCGTCCTGAGCAGAGGTACCCCCTGTCAACATTTTACTCGGGGTGTATACTCCTGCCGCGATATGGATATAGTCTCCATTTACCGCTTCATCCAATGCCTTATGCAGTGAAGTAGCATTAGTCCAAGAAAGCCCATCGGCAGTGACCTGCCCATCCACACGTACATAAAAATGTCGTGTGACATCTGGTATAGGATCTCCTGCAGATTGTTTAATCTGTATCTGTGCCTGTACTGCATCGGTGATGTAAGCCACGACTGTACCCGTGCGGGCGTTGAGCTCTCGGTTTCGGGCGGTAATGATTCCTACTTTTCCGGAAGATGCCCCGTTAGGCTTAACAAAAGACAGCCAGCTAGCGTCTGTCTTCAGCCGAAACGGAAGGTTACTATTCACATCCACCCACAGGGTGTCCAGTGTATTGGGGGCATCCAATGACGTGCCTGTAAAACTAATATCGCCTGTGTTGGGCGTAAAGCTTTCGAGATCGATATCTTTACAGGAAACTAGGCTAAACAGTCCGCATATAACAATAAAAATACTTTTTACTATACGATTCATAACGTGTATTATTTTGCTATTAACAATAAACCGTTGGCTACAGCACGCTCTGCTCCGCCATTATCCGAAGGCCAGTTGCGTAACTGAAAACGATCTGTATTAAAATCGGGTGTACTGCGCTGAAAATAGGTACTGGAACCTCCACCATCAAGATTGATCGCATCGTACGCCCCAAGTGCCTTGAGGCACTGCCCCAGCTCTTCGTAGCTCATACCATTGGAATAATGGAATCTACGCCCGTCCACTACCAGCATATAGACCTTGCTTCCATCCTGAGAGACACCAATTGCAGTACGCGGTTCCAGTACAGTGGATGTCTGAGGTTGTAATACGCCGTCACTGACCAATGTAACCCGACCACCAACAGCTTCCTGGATCTGATTCTTTACATTTGCATAATCGGCCTGATCCCCTACAAATGCCTTTCCATTCTTTAAGACAGCAAAAAAAGTATTTACTTGATCCGTCACCGTTGTCTTGATTGCAACACCTTCTTTGTACACAATCCCCTGAGGGGTACCATTGGTCATATTATAAAAATCGGCATTTATACCAGCCCAGACCTTATGCCCTTCAAAGTCTTCAAATGTTGCCTGTTTGGTCATTGGCTGCATACCGAACTGCGCGGAATTATTGGGGGTAGATACTTCAATACCAACCTGAGGATTGGTCAAATCGGTTTCGATAACAAATATCTTTTTGGCCAGTCCTGTTTTTGATATATAGCTTATTTCTGTCGCTGTAACTCCGTCTACAATCTGATAGGCACTGTCCTGATGGATGTGTACCATAAGGTCTGTATGTTGAACTATTTTCTTTGCCACTTCTGAGGTAGGCACAAGAGAGTAAGTATCCTCTACTCTTATAAATTCTTCTTTATTGCTACAGGACAGTATAGTCAGGGCCAGCCCGAGCACCGTAGCAGATAGGGTCTGCTGTATCTTGATCATCTTCATTTTAATATCCAGGATTAGGTTTCAAATTTGTGTTACGTTGTAGTTCGCTTCCGGGAATCGGTAAAAGCGTCTGATAAGGTAAAATACCTAAAGTACTTATAGCTTTTTCGGTACGGATTAGGTCATAATACCTGAAGTTTTCACCCAAGAATTCGAGCTGCCGCTCACGAAGTAAAGCCGCAAGAAAATCACTCTCTGAAGATGGAGAAACAATAGGTAGTCCTCGAAATTGACGTAAGGCATTTAGATAGGCCAACCCTTTGGTCAGGCCAAGTGATTCAGCTGCTATTAGGTACATTTCGGAAATACGGGATATGATAACCGGATCTCTTCCTGTCTGCCCACTAGGGTATTTATTGACACAGTCAGTACCAGCAATATTTACGATGGTCATATTACGTCTTTTGTCTGTTGAGGCAAACAAATTGACCGTCTCTGTAGTAATCCTATAGTTACCCTGGCCTTTGTTCGGGTGTGCATAAGAGTAAAACAGATCAGATATATTGATAGAAGATTCTTCTGAAAGATTCTCAAATGCAAATATAACCTCTGTATTTGCCTGCTTTCTGAATATCTTTTCAAAGCTATCCAAGGCATACTTTCCTGAAGAGATAAGCGACTCCGCGACGGTAGCAGCTTCTACTTTCTTGCCCTGCGCCAGATATACTCTTGCCTGCAAAGCTTTGACCGCATCCGCTGAAACATAATAATAGGATTTTGAAGCACCGAGGTATTTTGTTGCCTCTATCAGATTAGATTCTATAAAGGCCCAAACCTGTTCTTTTGAATCCCGCAAGGGTTTTTCTAACGTATTGTCGGGTAGTACTGGCACATCGCCCCAACGGGTGACAAGATTATAATAATTTAGAGCTCTAAAATAATAGGCCTCTCCCAGGGTTAGGTTGCGGATACTGCTCTCTGGCTGGGCCTGACATATGGATAGCACATTGTTGACCTGATACAGTGAACTATAATATCCGTTCCAACCTCTGGAAACGATAGAATTGAGTGGAGAAAGGGTCGAATTGATCAGGTTGATCGGCGAGCTATTGGCGCCTGTCTGTAAGTCTCCTCCTAAAAGGTCAAAGATGATAAAATTGTGCACTCCAGGATCATTTTGCATATTGTTATACATCCCTAAGCGTAGAGCCGGTATATCATTGGCAGTCACCGCATCGGGAGCCATAGCCGAATGAGAATACAAATCCAGCTTGTCTGCACAGGAGCTAAACGCTGATAATGCAACTGTACAGGCTATTATATAAAGGTTTTGAAGTTTCATGTTTTTATAGATTTATGTTTACGCCAAAGCTAAATGTCCTAGGCTGGGGAACACCAAATAGATCAACACCGTAGAACCTTGGGTCAAGATTACTGTTTACCTCTGGATCCCATCCCGAATAATTGGTCAACAGAAATAAATTATCTACCGTAGCGAACACCCGCAGACCATTTAGTTTAATCTGTCTGACCAATTGCTTATCAAAATTGTACGCCAATGTCATAGATCGTAAACGAATAAAAGAACCGTCTTCAAGAAAACGTGTTGAGTTCTTGGTATTATGCCCTAGTCCAACCAATGCCCGTGGGTATACGTTTGTACTACCTGCACCTGTCCATGCATTTTCGACATAACTTAAGTCTTTAGCGAAGTTTGCCCCTAAATTGGCCATCCCTGTTGATTTCCACTGCGCATAGACATCTGCTCCATAGGCATAGGTAAATAAGAAATCTAACTGTACCCCTTTATAAGAAAATGAATTGTTCCACCCCCCTGTGAGTTTAGGATTTGCATTTCCGGTAACAACCCGATCGTTGTCATTTATAATATTATTACCATCAATATCGCGCCAGCGCACATCGCCCGCACGTACCCCTAACTCGAACTGCTCCTGTGGAACTTCTCCATCATATTGAAATAACCCATCCCAATCAAACAAATAGAATGCACCGATGCTCTGCCCTACTTTCAAAGCTCTGTTATCTCCGATAGCTATAGGAGCTTCATCCTCGAGCAATGACGTGATGCGATTCGTATTGTGTGCGATATTGAATGTGGATTTCCATTGTACCTGACCCAATAGTATATTCGTGTTGATTCCCAGCTCTAAACCTTTGTTCATCATCGAGCCAACATTGCTAACGATACTGGTCATCCCTGTTGTCGCGTGGATTGGCATACTGTAAAGAAGATCGTAGGTCTTTTTATAATAGGCATCAAAGACGATATTCAGTTTTCTTTTAAAGAAGGAAACATCGAAACCTACGTCGTACTGATTGGCTTTTTCCCAACGCAAGTCTTTATTACCAAATGAGGAAACTGATATACCGGACTCATTGCCATAGTTCTGACCACCCGACATAAGTGCCTGATAGGCGTACTGTCCGATGCCTTCCTGATTACCCGTGACTCCGTAACTTGCTCGGAATTTCAGGTCGTTTTCATTTACCCCCATAAACTCTTCATTGGAGATATTCCAACCAAAAGAAAGTGAAGGGAAATAGCCCCAACGGTTGTCCCTATGAAATTTAGACGATCCATCGGCACGTAGCGTGGCAGTCATCAAATAACGATCCTTGTAAGAGAAAGTTCCTCTTCCAAAATAAGACTCTAAAGCATATTCTCCAACACCACCGCTAGCAGCAAATATCTCGGAGGCAACAGATATAACCTGTAAGGACGGGGTCGGAAATCCGCGTCCATCAATTGACGACGAACGGCTCATTTGTTTCTGATAGGAATGCCCCAACATGGCAGATACTGTCAGATCGCCAAATGAATTATTATAGTTCAGCACATTATCAAAAACAACATTCTGAATCAACCTGTTATAATCCAAAAGACGTCCTACCCCAGTACCATAGGGATGCTTTTGATTATAATATGTATAGTCATAGGTATAACCTATATCGGCATTAAAAGACGAACGGAACGAAAAGTGATCGAGAAAGTTGGCCTGTCCGTAATAGGTGCCGAGGTATCGATAATTATCTACATATGCATCCTGTTCATTCAGAATCTGTAAAGGATTGTGACGCGTCAGCTCGTCGGTACCACCCACATAATAGTCACCATTGGGCTTAAATGGACGGTCAAACGGTCGCTGTTCGATAGCCCGAGCGATAATGGTGGAGCCTAAATTGGCTCCGGGCACTTGGTTGTTCTTAATAAAGTTGCCCATATTATTAGCACCGACTTCCAACCAATCTGTAAACTTGTGACTGACTTTTGTATTGAGATTGTACTTTCGGATCGCATTGTTCTTCACCACCCCAGATTGATCAGTAAGCCCCAATCCAAAATAATAATTGGTCTTTGTATTTCCTCCCGATAGTGCGGCATCATAATTCTGGAAATATCCGGTCTGTAAAACCAATCCGAGCCAGTCGGTATCAGGGAGTCCCTGATAGGGATTCTGTATACGTATTTTATAGTCACTGTCTCCTATCTTTCGATCATATTGTTTATTATAGTTGTCTACTCCTGCATTAAAGCTTGCAATATACTGCTCTGAATCGGCCAGTTTTATTTTATTCTTATTGGCAAATTGGCTAAAACCAGTTGTTACATTCACCCGGACATCATTTCTACCTGCTTTACCTGATTTTGTAGTGATGAGAACGACTCCATTACTGGCACGTGAGCCATAAATAGCTGCCGAAGCTGCATCTTTTAGAATTTCGATCGACTCGACGTCAGCAGGATTGAACGCCGCCAATGGACTATAGGACTCACCAAATGAAAACAAAGCCATATCGGATGTATTGATCGGTACCCCGTCAACCACATATAAAGGATTGTTCCCAGCGCTAATGGAAGAGTTACCCCGAATCGTAATTTTCTCACCAGAAGCTAAATTGCCGGACCCCATGGACACATTAACCCCAGCAATACGACCTTCAAGTAACCGGGTAGGGCTTGCTACCTGACGCATATTGGAGTCATCTATTTTGAGGCTACCTACAGCGCTAGTGACTAAAGATCTCCGTTGCGTACCGTATCCCACAACGACAGTTTCTTCTAATAGTTTTTCTTCAACATTTAATATAATCCGAGGTGCTTCATGCATCCTAATGGTGACGACCTTAGATTCATATCCCGTAAAACTGACACGTACTGTAGCGGAACTGGCTACGGTAGGTAAGCTAAAATACCCTTTTTCATCTGTTTGTGTAGTTTTTCCACCGTCGACCAACTGTATAGATGCTCCAATAAGAGGAACACCTGTTTCTGCAACGACGAAGCCAGCCACAAACTGTTGGATAACATCTACCTTACGTGGAGTATATACTGCTCTAGCTTTATCTTTTATAACAATAACACCTTGATTCAATTCATAATCGAAAGGTTGTCCTTTAAAAACTTCTGGCAGTAGCTCTGAAAGTTCTACATTCTGTGCTTTTATAGATACCCTGTTTGCTTCGCTGCCATACTGTCCATCGAATAGATAGGAAACATTGGTCTGCTGTTTTATTTTCTTAAATACATCGACCAGTTTTTCATTTTTAACATCCAACGATACCCGTTGTAAGGACGCGGCGCTGACAGAGGGCACCAGCACTCCTACCTGTAATGCCAAAGCCAGCCATAATGCCCCTTTTCTTCTTTTAAAAAAACTCATGAATTTGATTGTTTAATTAGGTTGATTACTCGCATATTATTTTCCTTGATTTGTAGCAACTGTCAGTCGGCCGTTTTTGACAATGATCTTGACATTCGATGTGGTTTCAATCAGGTCTAACAGCTTATTTAACGGCACATTTCTATCTATCAATCCATTTAATCTATTATTTGGAAGATTATTTAGATCTACCTCGATATTGTACCAACGGCCTATACAAGTGATTACTTCATCCATTGGGGTATTATCAAAGAAGAACTCGCCATTACGCCATGCTGCAACATCTTCGGCATTATCTACTGCTATATAGCGTATATGCTTACCAATATGAGCCTGATGCCCGGGAGTCATCCGTATGGT
Organism: Sphingobacterium tabacisoli; assembly: GCF_017908035.1. Lineage (GTDB taxonomy): Bacteria > Bacteroidota > Bacteroidia > Sphingobacteriales > Sphingobacteriaceae > Sphingobacterium > Sphingobacterium tabacisoli. The sequence goes on from NZ_JAEQMU010000001.1 coordinate 1,681,704, forward strand.
TTCATTATGCTGTGAGGAGGCTTCTACAGAACCTTCTATTAAGGTTACGACATCGGTCTGCTGCCCTTTGTACGAAGTGATATTGAACTTTGTCCCTAAGACCTTTGTAGACTGTTGATCAGTATGAACAATAAAAGGGGCTGATTTATCATGTGTCACATCAAAATAAGCCTCTCCAGATAAAAAGACTTCGCGCTTATTTTTCGCAAAATGCGAAGGAAACCGTATAACAGTAGCCGCGTTAAGCCATACAGATGTACCATCGGGTAAGACTAACTGATAATAACCTCCTTTAGGAGTTACGATCTCATGCATGGCTGTCTCTACTCCGCTTTCTTCACGATAAATGCCTTCCCCTTCGAGCTTAGCCAAGTCTGCTAGTGATGTAAGGGAGTATACCTGACCGTTTTCTGTAATCAGACTGGCGCCAATCTTACCGGGGCCAACTGTGGCTAGATTGATCTCCTCTGCATCATGTCTACTGAGATAATATCCCCCGATGAATAATAAAGGCAAAACTATTGCCGCTGCCCAGCGTAAATAGACTCGACCAGGACGACGCAAAGGCTTGATATTATCGCCTTTTTGAATACGATTCCACATACGGGACTCAAGCTCCTGAAGCTGTAAGTCGGACTTTTCTTTGGTAATATCGAGATCTGACTGTGATTCATTGTAGTAATGCTCTACACGGTCTATTTCTTCCTGGCTTGCGCTTCCCTGAAGATATTTCTGTATAATGGTTTTAAGGTCTTTTTTCTTTTTCATCTTCTGTTCTTATACTAAAGACCGATGAAAAACACGAAAGCCCAGTCGCTTCAGAAAAAAATTAAAAGAAAAGAAGAATAATGGTTTTGAAGATGCTTCTAATGGTAGAAATAGCTTTGCCAAGATGGTTACGCACAGTTTTTACAGATAGCCCCATAACTGCTGCAATCTCATCGGTAGATCTATTTTCTTCATATCGCATAGCAAAAGCTGTGCGTTGCTGGGGAGGTAACGAAAGAATTTTTTCTTGGAGGCTGTGATAAGCTTCCTTAGTGAGCAGATCCTTTAATGGGGATGAATCGTTGGTCAAACTCTCTTCATAATCTGTGATCAGAGATGGCTTATTCTTAAGAATAAAATTAAGCGTTTTGTTTTTGGCAAGGACAAACAAGTAAGCCCTAAGATTTTGAATAGCTATTTTTTCTCTATTCTCCCATAAAGTTGTAAAGATATCCTGAGTGATATTCTCTGCATCATCCTGATTATGGAGTCTTTTATAGGCTTGATTATAAACAAATACCCAATGCAGACGGTATAGCTTCTCGAAAGCGTCATGACTGCCCGAAACGAGTTGATCAAGCAGATACTGTTCTGCCTCGTCAGCGCTATTCAATTGATCTGGATTCACATTGGCAAATTTAGATTACCTGATATAAAGCTTATATTATATCTAGGTTAAGTTATCTATCCTTTAAATTTATGCCATAAAAATATTGAATAAAAATCGAGAAAAACAATATTGAGTCACCTTATGTATACAATTACATGCTAAAATGTGACTTGCAAACTTCCATTTCCCACCAACATTATCTCTCCCAAAACTAATTTAATGTAATGTTTATCTTAAAAATAACAGGCAGTGAAAATATCGGCACAGCTTTTGTAACTGTATCAGTATTCATAATTTAGGTTAATAATTGGTTAGTTAAAAAGACCTGAAGCTCCCCGCTTCAGGTCTTTTTTTGAATCCCTTATTTCTTTTCAAAATAACAGGGTCCCAATTGTTGCTTGGGAGAATTGATTTCAGAATTGTACTGGTCCATAGAATAGATATCTCCAGTATTGACATTGGCAACGTAAAGATCATAACCTCCTTTTGTATCTGGACGAGTACTGCACAATATTACCCAGTTTGCATCCATTGGATAAGCATCGGAATAGTTTCCATCATTGGCATTAAAAGGTAACTTGTAACTGCGTAAACCGCTCCAGTAACCGCGGTACACCTGGTCCACTGTATTGGCTTTTGACAACCCTACGGAATAATAAAAGGAATTATGATCGGCATTGATGGGATAATAATCCTGAACTCCTTCGGAGTCATAAACCGTCTCTTGAATTTCTTTGGTTTTTACATCAATGATAGCAATTGAAGAGGTCGCGGCATCGCCTTGCGTACAGACGACCTTGGTCCCGTCATAGTTATAGTAAGGGATGCCATAGCCTTTGGGAGACAACCGAGTGACTTTGCGACTGGCGAGATCCATCTCTACAATGCGGGAATCTTGCTTGAATACAATCCGCTTGCCATCGGGAGAGAATTTGGGATCCTCATCCCTCGTCTGCCCAATCAAGGTCAGGTTTTCGGGTTGATGTCCCGAGTTCAGCTCATACATAAAGATATCCCAACTATCGGTATCCTCACTGATCCCCATAAATACGATATGGTTACCATCTGGTGAAATATGCGCATTCATGGGATTTTTGATTGTCCAACTGGAACTTAAACTCTGAATCTTGTTACTGCTAAAATCGTATAGGAATATCTCCGAGTCATTAGCGCCATAATTGGTATACGTGTGATATAAAAGCTGTCCCTTAAAATGGGTAGGCAATTCTGCTTTCTCTATTTCTACAACATTGTTGTCGCTGCATCCCAGAAAAGGAAGCAGTCCCAAGCTTAATGTAATGATCAGTTTATTTTTCATCGTAAGTATTTATTTATGGTCGGTTTTATAGTTAATTTATCTTAGTGATATGTACGGTTGCTTTCTCTACCCCTTGTCCTAGATCGAGAACAAGTCTATAATACCCGGGAACAAAACCAGAAGCATTGGTAATACTAATAGACTTTCCAGGTTTACCAGCGATAGGTGCTCCAATAGAAAACCCTTGCTTATCACCCAGAATAGAAGCTGCTGAAAACTCTGCCGGTACCGCCTCCCAGGTCCTATTACTATAGAACTGAAACTCAAAACTCTCCCAGTCATGTTCGTTGGATATAAAAACAGTGGCTTGATAAACCTTCTCTTCTATTTTCCGGGCATAAGCAACCTGCTTGAAATCATCTAGATCCCAACCAATCCCCTTGTAATCGGCATGCCAGCTGGTAGCCGTAGTAAATCCATGACCTACGACCCAATAGTTGGTCGGGGCTTCATCCTGTAACCTAGTAACCCAAAGTCCTTTGTATTTTGGGGAGTATATGATCTCCCAATCACCGTCTTCTCCTAGGAATTCATAAATTTTGCTTGAGGCGCTATGATTGAAAAAATCTGGATTAAGATTACTTTCCATGTTTACCCCTGCTATCTCTAGGAACTGTCCTTTTTTGAGGCTTACAATAGCCGATTTCATCTCGCTATCTGTCGCATCATTTCTAGGATTGAGTGTTATCTTGGTCGCTACATCGCCCTGTACATCAATCAGAAATGTCTGTGCATCAAAAATAATCTGCTTTACAATCATACCGGTATAATCGAACTCGATATCATCACCTGTGCTACCTACTATAGCGGACTCACTCTCGTAACGCCCTTTCCCCCAGATAAAATCAGCATCAACAAGCGAACTTTCTGTAGCAATCTTGCCCGAAACCTTGCTCTCAAATATGCCTTCGGCAGACTTGTAAACAAAGGGATTTGCGATAGAGTTAGTCAGCAATATAGGGCTAGCCCCTTCAATAAGGTAATAAAGGGTTGAAGGTAATATCGGCCGTGTAGCTTTGATAATGATATCTTTTGTCGCGTGATCTCCGTCCACATTGATACTAGTGAAACGCACCACAACATCTTCGACTGGATCCATATCTTTTACAAATGGAATTGCAATCGCTTCATTCTCGACTGTAGCACGATGTCCTTTGGTACGGATGGATCTTGATTCAACAACGAGGTCATTGATCAGAACTTCGATATCCAAAGTAGACAATGGCCTGACAGCATCCTCTACGGTAACATTAAAACTGACAGTACTGGGTACGGTTACTGCAATGACAGCACCGACCGTCTCAACACGACTAATGGTAGGAACTGATTTTTCTACCTGCAGATCTTTACTACAGGAAAGAAAGCTCACCACCAATAGTATCAAGGGTATATATATAATCCTTTTCATTCTTAAATAATTTTAGGCTGTTATGAAAATTATTAATATCCTGTATTCTGAACTAGATTCGGATTGGAATCTTTCTCATTTTGGGGAACAGGCCACACTAGCCTAAATTCTTCTAAAACAGGTACGAGCAATTTTCCATCCTTATATTTATGATTGGTCATCACTGGTATAACGCGTTCATTACGTAACAAATCAAACCACCGGTGTCCCTCCATATACAGTTCGAGCTGTCGCTCTAGCTCTACAATCTCTCGGGCGGCACCTTGTGCAGGTACCCCGGTAATATCTGAAAGGCCAGCTCGCTTTCTTATCATATTGACAATAGTCATCGCTTCGCTAACATTATTAAGCTCTACCAAGGCTTCCGCTTTCAATAGTAGCGCATCGGCCAGCCTTAACAGCTTTATATTGGAAACTTTATTTCTTATTTTATTGGATATCGGATACTTACCCTTTGGATAATGGGTATCGTAATCGACCGACTTATAAACAATGGATGACTCAAAACGCTTATCATTAGCCGTATATTTGGTTATAAGTTCGTGTGTAGGTGTACAGTACCGTCTCCAGGTAATCTGCCCATCAGCCTCACTGAATAGTACCCAATATGCCCAATTTGGCTTTTCATTTTCATAATTGACTTCAAAAATACTCTCGCTGGTAAATTTGATCTCAGGTTTCCATAAATCGTCAAATTCATTGACCAACTGATACCCTTCGCCAATCACTTTATTACAGTATGCAACGACTTGATTATAATCGCGACTGCTCTTTGTACTGCGGCTCGCATAAGCCTTTGCCAATAGTAGGTAGGCTGCACCTTTGGTCGCACTACTACTCCCTTTAGAGACACTAGCCAAGTGGGGGATTGCTTCATTCAGGTCTTTGACAATCTGATCATAAACTTCCTCCTTTGGGGCACGCATAGGATACAATAGCGGGCGTATCTGTTCTAAATTCTCGGACGACATAGCGGGTATCATCTTGAGCAATAGAGGAACATCTCCATAAATACGGACCAAATCCAAGTAGGCATAGGCACGAACAAACTTCCCTTCAGCAACAATTTTATTACGCGTCTGCGGATCGATTGACTTAGAATCCATCAGCTCGGTATTATCGATTACGATATTGGCATCGCCAACCATCTTGAAATATTCATTCCATAATATTTTGACTTTATCATTGTCCGGGTTTAGCTTAACGGCATCCATTTCTTCCCCCGGAACACCATCTCCACCGTGATAACAGTTGTCAGATTGAATATCATTGTACCCAAACAAATCAAACTGAAAGGTATTGTTTCTAAAATTTTCATACAATCCAGCAGCTTCGCGCTGTGCGTCGGTCGCTGTCTTGTAGGCTGATGCCTGCTCAACTTGGTCCTGTGGCTCACCAACCAAAGCGGCAAAGCTTTCGGTATCCAAAAAACTACAGGAACTAAGACTTAACAGACTGATTCCTATGCTCAATAATATATACTTCTTATTTTTCATGACTATTGCAGTTAAAATTCTACATTAATACCTAATACGAAGGTTTTAGCCTGCGGATAAGTACCATAATCTATCCCTAACTCTAAAGCACTAGAACCATATGCGTTTACCTCAGGATCATACCCCGAGTATTTGGTCCAGGTCCATAAGTTTTGGGCAGTAAAGTAAGGTTGTAGTTTTCGGACGCCCAACTTGGACAATCTTCCTTTCGTATCAAAGTCATATGTGAAACTCAGATTCTTGAGTCTCAGATAAGACCCATCCTCAATATACCGATCGGAGTTCCAGATATTCTCTCTATTTCCTGGCCTCGGAACGTCTGTAACCATCCCTGGTCGTTTCCATCGGTCTAATACCTCCAAAGACTGGTTTCTAAAATCTTGCATCCCCGTCATATCCATCTTTGAGGCGTTGAAGATATGATTGCCATAGGATCCCTGAAAGAACAAAGACACGCTAAAATTGGAATAGGTAAACGTATTGGTGATACCTCCGGTAAATAAAGGCTGTGCATCGCCAAGTATCGTTCTATCCTCAGGAGTAATACGACCATTACCATCGAGATCCTGATAAATCACATCGCCGGTCTCGGGGTCAATTCCCTGTGTACGGTAGCCAAAAAAGGTTCCTAAACGACTCTTATTCTTTAAAATAATAGCAGGCTGGTTATTTGAATACATGGTTGCATAATATTCTACAGGAGTGATACCTATATTTTCTGCTCTATTTTTATTGAATGAGATATTAAACTCTGAATTCCACTTGAATTTAGGTTTAACAATATTTTTGGAATTTATGGCAATCTCTAGTCCCTTATTACTCATCTCCCCCATATTGGTCAATATATTGTAGGTGCTTCCGGCTGTACCTGGAGGATAGAAAGTTTTTAACAGATCATTGGTGTATTTATAATAAACGTCAAATATAAAGTTGAGCCGGGAATTGAAGAAACTAGCATCTAACCCAACATTGTACTGGGTCGTTTTTTCCCATGTCAGCCCTCTATATCCTTTTGAAGAAAGTCCCGTGTTCATACCTGGAGTCTGATTTTGATCTTCGGGTTTAGGTATGTTACGGCTGGCCCAATAGGTCGCCATCCAGTCATAGTTGCCAATACCTCCTTGATTACCGGTCTTACCCCAACCTACACGAAGCTTTAGATCATCGAGATAACCTTCAGTAGATTTCATAAATGGTTCTGCAGAGATCCTCCAGGCCGCAGATGCAGAAGGGAATACCCCCCATTTGTGACCAGGAGCAAATTTGGAAGAACCATCAGTACGCATATTGGCGCTCAACAGGTATTTTCCATCATAGTCATACGACACACGCGCTAGATAAGAAAGCAACGACCAGGATGCTTTATTGCTCCAGGACTGGTCAGGATTGATGATATTCACAAGACCTAACGAAGGACCTAACACATCATGACCACCACCACCATTACCTTCGTTAAAGGCCTTCTGCATGGTTGCTCCTCCTAGGATAGATAGGTTATTTTTATTGAACTTGGTATCATAAGTAACTAAGTTTTCTAAGAGCCACTCAAAGTTCTTAGAAGCAGAAACAGAATACATACCATTATAAGAACGGCTTTCGCCATTTGCACCAGGTGCTAGGTAACTCTCTCCTGTAGAGCTATCCTCATCGATGCCAAAATTGACTTTATAATGTACCCCCTTTATTATTGTAAAATCCAGATTAGTCAAGCCTACGATGCGGGATGTTTTATAGGTATCATCCGAAGCTGATGCCAAAAATGGGGAGAAGAACTGTGATCCGTATGTAAATTCATCATAGGCGCCTGGATTAAACGGATCCCACTTTTGCATGTAGGGAGGTGTATTAATCACGGAGAGGATGGATCCTCCACGCATAGCGGTCTTATTATGGGGTATCGTCCGCCCATTGGTACGGGTATAACCAACGCTAAAGCCAAGGCTCAACCAATCGGTCTGTTTGTTATTCACATTTGCCCTGAAATTGTAACGCTTAAAGTTGGCCTTTTCGATAATTCCCTTATCCTCCATATACCCTCCTGAGATATAATACTGCAGTTTTTCGGTACCATCTGTCAGTGCCAGCTGATGGCTTTGATTGAGCCCCGTACCAAAATACTCCTCGTTCCAATTGGTATATCGATTTTCATCATCAGGTATTAAGGTAGTAGTCGGTACCTGCTTCTTCAGATCTTTCAAATATTCTTTATACTGCTCGGTATTCAGGGCATCAATGGTATTGCCTATCCTTGAAACACCTGCATAGCTGCTGAGGCTCAAAGAACGAATACCTCCTTTTCCACGCTTTGTTGTGATAACGACCACACCATTGGCTGCACGTGCGCCATAGATAGCTGCAGAGGAAGCATCTTTTAATACCTGCATGGACTCTATGTCATTCGGACTCAGATTAGCTATATTATTCATGGGCAATCCATCTACAACATATAATGGCTCATTGCCAGCCTGAAAGGATGATGTCCCACGTACACGAACCATAAGACCTCCACCAGGTTCGCCAGAAGGTTGTACGACCTGTACTCCAGCGGCTTTTCCCTGTAAAGCCTGAGCAGCTTGTGTGATGGGACGTTCATTGATATCCTCGGTCGACACAACAGCTACTGCTGTAGTCAGGTCTTTCTTGCGTACGGTAGCATAACCTACAACAACAATTTCTTCCAACTCCTTGGCATCTTGCTGTAATGTAACCGTCAGCTTCTCGTTGCTCCCAACCCGTACATTACGACTAATAAATCCAACGTAAGTAACTCTAATGGTAGCATTAGCTGGTATGTTAGCTATTTTGAAATTACCTTCTGCATTCGTAACAGTAGTGATGTCATGCCCCAACACTGTCAAAACAGCCCCCATGATAGGACGCCCCGTGGAATCGGTGACATTTCCGGTAACTGTTCTTTTTTGCACATCACTCTTAGCCTCCTTAAGCGTGATGATGATATGTTTATTCTTAATTGTAAATGTACAATCGGTTTTCTGAAGCACCGTGCTCAGCACTTCCGCCAATGGCTTGTTTTTGACCGATAGATTGATTTTTTGATCTACATTGAGAATTCCTTCGTCAAAAGCAACAGCGTGCTGACTCTGTCTCTCAATTTCATAGAGTGCGTCCCGGATACTAATATTCTTTTTGGAAATACTAATACCTGATTGCGCCAGTGCATGTCCCATCAGGATCAGGAAGAACATACAACATACTAATAGATGTTTTTTCATAACATTAGCTGCGGTTTAAAATTTAAAATAATTGGTTACGATCTGACTGTTAAAAGCGTTCCTTTTATAACAGCAAATGCATAGTAGGTTTACACGTAGTGTAACTAAAAAACAAAAACTGTTTTGTCCTTTATTTTGAAACGGAAGTCTTTGTTCACTTCTTGCAAGACATCCAGCATGCTTTCTAAACTTTCATCAGGCGTGAATTTTAAAGTAAAAAATCGGTTTTCATATTTGGAGGAATCGTAATTGAATACAACTCCATGTTTCTTTTCGATTGCATGCAATATTTCGACAAACGAAGCTTCCTGAAAAACCAGGTACCGGTCCTTGCGTAAGGCTATACGCTCGACGTTAACTTTTCGTCGCGTGATATGCCCTCCCTTAGCATCGTATGTTATTTGCTCATTAGGTGTAAGAAACAAAGAACTAGGGGTATCGGATAGAATACCGACCCGCACTTTTCCTTCTTCTAGTGTAACTGTCGTTTTGGATAGATCCCGATAGCCAACCACGCTAAATATGGTTCCTAAGGCTTCTATTTCTATATTATTTGCTTTTACAATTAGACGTTTGTTCGGATCCTTAGCAACGCTGAAGCTAGCCTCTCCATTCAATGATATGTTGCGCTCTTTTCCTAGAAACTGCCTAGGGTAGGTCATTATCGATCCAGGACTGAGCCACACCAAAGTACCATCGGGTAAAGTTACCTCTTTGGTCTCACCCAATGCAGTGGCACATTCGACCATGGTAGAATTGAAAATATAATACTCTTTGGTATAGTGATAGGTGGCCAATGAAAGCAATAATGGGATGGTTATAGCTGCAGCCACCCTGCCAAAACGATAAATAAGTGGACGCTTTATCTTGTTCGATTCGGACAGATCCAACCTAACATGTAATCTCTCCAGATCACGCAGTGTAGTATCGTCTACCTGTCCATCCACTTCGTCCCACAGTAATTTCATGGCTTGAGCTTTTTGCTCGCTATCCGAATCATCGATAAGCCATTGTCGGAATAAGGTATCGACTTTCTCCGAATGCTTCTCTTTAAAATAAAAGCTCGCTAACTTATAAAACTTACGCATATTATTGGTTATCTAATATTATAGACGTACAAAGTCAACGACACACGTAAGCAAAAAATCTTTTTTTATAAAATAAGTGCTTGGATAGAAGAAATGAACTCCCGTAATTCTTTTAAAGCATTGGAGATGTGTGTTTCTACAGTTCGCTTACTTAAACCTAATTCTTTGGAGATCTCCTCATTGCTAAGCCTTTGGTTTCGGCTCATTTTAAAAACAACCTGTCGTTTTTCGGGCATTTTATCGACAAGGCCATGAATCAAAATCTCTAGCTCTCTAGCATCCAATACCTCGTTGAGCTGCCAAGAGATTTCATCCACCTTCATCTGCACTTCTTCCTGTGCGTATTTCTCATAAAGAGATTTGCGCCTGAAAAAATCAAAAATTATATTTTTTGATATTTTAAATAAATAGGCACCGAAAGACGTGACCCTCATCAAGTTTTCGCGGTTATTCCAAACTCTGACAAATACATCCTGAGCCAGATCCGAGGTATCATCTTCGTCCTTAACAAAACCTAATATGAATACTTTAATGCGAGGATAGTATAACAAGAAAAGAGCATCGAACGCTTGTCTATCTCCTTCGGAAAGTCTTTTGATATATTCTAGCTCTTTGTTCATTATCCCACGATATCTAGTAGAATTTGCTGGCCTACTTGCCGTAAGCGAATGTACATTATTTTAAACAAAAAAAAAGAAACCTAGATGAGAATGTATTTCAAAATATAGAACCATAGCCCTATCCAATACATTTACTAAATGAATAATCTATATTTGCAGGACTAATAGATCTTCTTAAAACACCAGCAAGAACTAAAAGTTAAAATCATTATGCTACACGTCACCTGCGCTATCATTGTTCACCATAATAAAATTTTGATCTGTCAACGTTCAAAATCTATGAAGCTACCACTAAAATGGGAGTTTCCCGGCGGAAAGATAGAAACGGGTGAGTCTAAGGAAGCCTGCTTACAGCGGGAGGTACGTAAAGAACTTGCTTTAGATATCCGTGTCGACAATGCCTTGAGCCCTGTAGAGCACTGCTACCCTACTTTTGCACTATACCTATATCCTTTTATATGTACAATAGCGTCGGGTGTGCCAGATCCTGTAGAACATGCACAAGCGATATGGGTCTCTGCAAGTGACCTATTGAACTATGACTGGGCAGAAGCAGACATTCCTATTGTTAAGGAATATCTTACTCTTAGAAAATAGAAGCATGCTACTACAATAAGCTCGCAAATCCATCTTTCTCTATTTGTACGTCGCTTGTCTTTGAAGACAGCAATTCGTGCTTTTTCAAGAGGCGTATGGTAGGGGATTCAAACTTCCAATTCATCCGTTTGTCCAAAAAATAGAATTTTCTACCATCAGTCATTTTGATTTCAATAAGGTATACGTAGTATTTGTCTAATGCATTGCGAAGTCCAATGCTCGAAATCATATCAATCTGCTCCGCCTGATAAGTGACATCATCAATCCGTAGCGTATTCTCTTCCAATATCACTTTGGATAAGTGGATATTTTTGCGGAGGCGCGAGTACTCCGAGAGCCAAAGAAAGGAGATCGCGATAACACAGGTGATAACTACACAGAGTAGTAACACAAGGTCTCTGTCCTCAGAGAGGATATATATGAATAGAGTGGGTACAATTACCAATAGCACTATCGGCCCAAATCGTGCACAAAAAAAAGCGAAATAGGTTGGGCTCAATATATTCGTACTCTTGGCAATCATATCATCTGCTAAATTAGCTTTTTTTTCATTTTATTCACTGCATAATCTACGTCCTTTGTTGTCAAAACCATAAAAGTCCATCCGTGAAAAACACATTTTCCCACTCGTGCATCTGGTTCCATTATTGATTATTGAAGCGACTCAGATAATCGAAAAGTCCCTCTTCGGTATCTAGCATTAGCTTCTTACGGAGACGATAACGACTTACTTCAATAGCTTTTCCAGTGACATTCAACAGTTGCGAAATTTCCTTATTATTAAAGTTAAGGATCAGATAAGCACATAATCGCAAATCATTTGCTGTCAGACTGGGATGCTCCTTTTTTAATCTGGACAAAAAATTATTATTGACCTTATCAAAATGCGAGACAAACTGCTCCCAATCCTGATCTGACCGCTCTGCATTCTTAATAAATTTGGACATACGCTCCATTACCAAGTAAGGATCCTCATCTCTATTTTTTAAAGCAGGTCGTAACTCTTCATTCAACGTAGACAAGAGTTTACCACGTTGCAGAAGATGCATAGTATTGAGTGAAAGCTCTTTGTTTTTATACTGTATTTCGTTGACAAGCTTTTCTTTTTCAAGTTCTCCAATAAGCTGCTGATTCGCTTTAAGTTCTAGATTATGCAGATACTGTTGATTTTTTAAGATCTGTTCATGTCTTTTATTTAAAAATCGAACAAGATAATAGAGCGAACCAATTGTCAGAATAACATAGAATGCCTTAGCAAATACGGTCAGATACCAAGGAGGGAGAATTTCGAAACTAATAGTCTGTATAGGCGACAACTGATCAACATTATTTTTGGCACGCACCTGAAATTCGTATTTACCCGGAGGGAGATTAAAATAACTTCTTTTTTCCTCTGTACTCCAAGAAGACCAATCCTTGTCCACCCCTACCAACAATGAGCTATACGTCACATGATACTCCTGTAGCCCTGGTACTGCATATACAATTTCAATGGCATTGTCAGCGTAATCTATAGGGTGCAAAATGGTTAAGTGATCTTGCTGTAAGTTAGCTTGAATAAATCCACCGTACCACACTTTTTCAACGGCACCCACTGATTTTACAGACGACACCAATACTCGAAACAAACCATTCCTCTTTCTAAATTTATCAAAATCAAGCTGAAATAACCCCTCATAGCCTCCGAATAAAATCTTATTACTGGAAACAGGATTGATTTTCTCAAAGCCCGCAATCAGACGGCCAGTAAGCTCGGGAAAATAGTAAACTTTTACATTTTCCAAACTCCTATTTCCATCGAAATATACAACGCCAACTTTCTTTTCATTAACAAACCAAATATTCCCATCAGAATCTTCTTCAAGATACTGGATAAGCTTATTACCAAAAATACTATGATAGAAATCAGACTTAATAAATCTGTCTCTATCTGCGCTATAGGTATAAAGCCCATCTGCTGTTGATACCACTAGCTGACCCTGAATATGAAACACATAATTGTTCATATCGGAAGGTAGACCATCAGCTGTGTGGTAGGTCCTAGTGGATTGAAAATTACCCTCAGAGTCGAAATTAATTTTAGTGACTCCACGATAAGGGTGGGACAACCATACCATATTATGGGATGCATCATACCACAAAAAGCGAGTAGACATCTGTACCTGATCGGTTACTGGATATTCTACAGAAGAAGAAGCTAGACTACTGATTCCAAGCCAACTAAGCCCCTGATAAGTCCCAAGCAAATGGAAACCTGGTTTTTGCTTCACTTCTTCGGAAGATAACATCCAGGTGCCCTTACCTTGAACAATTTGACGTAATTGATCTCCATCAACTTCAGCCAATCCATTTTCATAAAAAACCAATAGTTTAGAACCAATTTGTTGGAGATTCCACACTTCTCCCATCCTATTATCCATTTTTATGTACTGTTGGTCTTTGTTCAATCTCAATAGACCATGTGCTGTAGCCAAGTAAAGAGTACCTCCGTAATAAGATGCATCGTATATTTTTGTGGGTTGTTGCGTATTAGGCGCAATCATCTGTAATGGATCATCAACACCAATGTAGGCTACTCCGACGTCAGTACCAACCCAAATATTATTCATTACATCTGCAGTTACACTCCGAATAGCCCCCATTTTCAATCCATTGTCCTTGTTTAGTTTCTTTAAGAGGATTCCTTGGTCATTAATAAGAATAATCTGTCCATCCATTGTACCTACTGCCCAAACACCCTTTCTAAGACTGCCCACCATATTGATCTTAAGTCCTCGTAATGCGCCAGATGCCAACATTACCGCCGAAACAACATTCCCATCTTCCAGCAATCGATAACAATCTCCGCTATGGGTCAGTATAAGGTACTCCTCATTTTTCTGTCGAATCACACCACGAATTCCCTTCGTTTTCCAATCAGGATGTTTACCAAAACTAATCCAACCTTGTCCCGTGTATCGTAACAATCCCCTAGAAACATCATGTAACAGTAATTCCCCATTTTCGTGGCTTAAAAAATCGATCTTACTTTCGGGTTCATAGCTTTCAAAATGCTCGCGACTATATATAAGTATTTTTTTATTGGTCTGAAAAAACAATTTCCCTTGGAAACTATGGATCGACCATACATCTTCAAAATAGCGATCCTTTTCGGAAAGATAATTCAGCAGGGACACATAGCTTAAGCTTCCGTCTCGGCCTATTTCATAATAGCCTATTTCATCCTGAGCTCCGATATAAATTCGATTCAAATTCGAATCGATATGTATACTTCTAACAATTGTTTTATTAGGTGTCTGAAATAGTTTCCAAGTGGCACCATCGTACACCAATAGTCCCTCATTGTTCGCGACATAAACTCGTCCATAGGCATCCAACTCGACTTCCCAATTCTGTAATCCAGCATGGTAATCGTAACTCATAAAGGCCTTGACTTTGGGCGTCAATACCTGAGCCATAGCAATAGTACTGGTCATAAAGAGCAGTGCAACAACGCTATATATAATTATCCTAAAAAACATCATTCAGAAACAACAATTGATAATCAACACTTTACACAATACTGTAGTGCTTTTGTAGTGATTCAAATTTAATAAAATACTTATAAAATTGTAGAATATAACCAAGGTAATACATCTTTGCAGATGTCGACGTATGCAGTATATGATCCCGTGTCTTATTTGACCTGATCATGCGTAACCTGCAAAACAGATTACAAAAAAATTATGTCTTTAAATCAAATTACAAATCTATGAGGTCACATCACCTATCTTTATTAGTGCTCTTCCTCTGCATCAGCCTTAATTCATGGGCTCAGCAACGCACTTACCAAGGCACTGTCAAGGAAGCTTCGACCGGTACCCCTATTGCAGGTGCAACGGTTCAGATTGTAGGCAAGCGTCAAAGTACTTCCTCTGATCGAAATGGTCAATTTAGCATCGAAGCTAATTCTACTGATGTTCTACGGCTCACATCAGTCGGATGGAAAACA
Source organism: Sphingobacterium tabacisoli (assembly GCF_017908035.1). Classification (GTDB taxonomy): domain Bacteria; phylum Bacteroidota; class Bacteroidia; order Sphingobacteriales; family Sphingobacteriaceae; genus Sphingobacterium; species Sphingobacterium tabacisoli. The sequence continues at coordinate 1,696,833 of NZ_JAEQMU010000001.1, forward strand.
GTGACCGAGACACTAGGCAATCAACAGACTCTGCTTTTTCAATTGGAACCCGATGAGACCTCTCTTGGAGAAATTGTGGTCGTCGGCTATGGTACTCAGCGAAAGTCTGATGTCACTGGATCAGTATCTACTATACAAGTCGATAAAGCAACCGCAATGGCTACAACCAACGTCAATGAAATGCTGAGAGGACAGGCCCCAGGCGTTCAGGTCACCCTACAAAGTCCGAGACCCGGAGGCAATAGTAGTGTTCTCATACGTGGTACAAAATCTATCCAAGGGGGCAATGCACCACTATATGTATTGGATGGCTACCCCATAGATGATATCAACCAAGTAAACCCGGAAGATATCGCATCTCTAGAAGTACTTAAAGATGCATCATCGCAAGCCATCTATGGAGCGAGAGCTTCGAATGGAGTAATCTTGATCACCACAAAAAAAGGAATAGCTGGTCAAAGTCGTATCAGTTATAGTGGTTATTTAACCACACAGAAGCTCTCTAAAAACTTCGATCTATATTCTCCTCAGGAGTTTGCACAACTACGAAGAGAGGCTTGGAGAGCAAAAAACACCCCCACCTTCGATTATCCTGAAGACCGCGAAATGTTTGACGATTTTGAACTAGAGGCACTCAAGAACAATACGTATGCAGATTGGGAAAAACTCGTATTACGCAATGCACTGATCCAGAATCATTCCGTTGGTTTTTCTGGAGGAACAGACAAAACTAAGGTGTACACTAATGCTACCTACTTCAAAAATAGAGGATTAATCATCGGCTCGGCGTATGAACGGCTATCCCTACGTAACAACCTTAGCCATTCTCTAAATGATAAGTTGACATTTGAATCAAATATCACTTTCAATATCGACAAACAAGACATAGAGTCTAGCGGGCTAAACGTCATCAGTCTTTCCCCCCTAGCAAAACCGTTTGATGAAAATGGCGAATTGGTAAAATACCCTTTAGGCCCCAATAGTCTAACCATAAACCCATTGTGGAACCTAAGGGAGTCTACTAATGAAAGGATGACCAATCTTCTCAATCTCAACTTAGCACTGAATTACCAAATTGCGCCAGGATTAAAATATAGATTAAATACCTTATTGGCTAGAGATGCTGGAGAAAAAGGGACTTACCTTACGAGGCTACATTCGGCAGGATCCAATACCAATGGTTCAGCCACAATCTTAGACAACAAACGTCGAGAATATCTGATTGAGAATATTCTGACCTATGAAAAAACTTTCAATGACATCCATCAATTGGACTTAACAGCGGTACAAAGTGTGAATGAAATCAACTATACCACGACCAATATGACAGGCACCAATTTCCCGAATGATATTTTAGGTTATCATGGCATTTCGGATGCACTCAATAAAAACACCATTCGTACGGAGACAAAACGAAATATAGCCTCTTTTATGGGCCGTGTACGCTACGGTCTCTTGGACAAATACCTATTCAGCGCTACAGCACGATATGACGGTTCGTCTGTATTTGCAGAAAATGAAAAATGGGGCGTCTTTCCTGCGGCTTCTTTTGCTTGGAAGGCACACAACGAACCCTTCATTCAGAATATTTCAGCAATCGATGAGTTAAAAGCCAGAGTCAGCTATGGATCCGTAGGTAATCAGGCTATAGCGCCTTATCAAACGTTAGGTACTGTAGGATCGAACCCCTATATATTCGGTAACGAAATTGTAGGAGGCAATATAACAGGATCAAATCTTCCAAATCCATTTCTCACCTGGGAAACCTCTACGACATTCAATGCGGGTATTGATTTTGCACTATTGGGCAATAGAATAACCGGAACCTTTGAATACTACAACACCCAAACCAAAGACTTGCTCGTTGACATTTCATTGGCTGGAGGAACGGGATTCTCTTCGACAATTACAAATGGAGGAAAAAGCGAAAACAAGGGAATTGAATTAGCTTTGACAGGTCACCTGATCCGTAAAGAAGGCTTAAATTGGTCTATCACCACTATGTTTTCTCGCAATAGAAACAAAATACTCGAAACAGGAATATATGATATCAATGGGGAAGCAAAGGATGATATTGCCCGCTATCGATTTGTAGGACAACCTATCAATGTTATCTATGAAAAGAAATTTGATGGTATCTTCCAGTCAGAAGAGGAAATCAAAGCGTCAGCACAAGCGACACAAAATGTAATTATGCCTGGATCTATCCGCGTAATCGACAAAAATGGAGATGGAAAGATCGATGATCAGGATAACTTCGTATTTGCTCAAGATCCCAAATGGATCGGTTCATTTTCAACGACTCTACAATACAAAAGCTTCGATCTCTATGCCGATCTATATGTTGTCCATGGAGCGACAAAACTAAATCCTTACCTCGCTCAATATGAAACAGGAGGATCGTTACAAGGTATTCTCAATGGAATAAAAATTCCATATTGGACTCCTGAAAATCCATCTTCGGAATATCCGCGTCCATACCGTGATACCCAAAGTCACCTCTACTCGTTGGCTGTACAGGATGCCTCCTATATCAGGCTACGTACAGTGACACTAGGTTATACTCTACCCAATATGTGGAGCTCAAAACTCAAAGTAAACAATCTGAGATTTTACGTAATGGCGAATAACCTATTCACAATAACAGACTATAAATCATACAGTCCAGAAGTAAACCCAGACTCTTATCCAGATGCAAAAGCGTTTACAGCAGGACTTAAATTTGACTTTTAGTCGCTAGCGATATCAAGTTAAATAGATACAATCATATAGGCATGAATAAAAAACCAATAAGATGAAAAGATTTAAATCATTATATATCGTCGGTGTGGCAGCAATAGTGCTCGCTAGCTCTTCGTGTAAGAAATACCTGACGGAAGATCCATCGACTTCCTTTTCTGCGAACTTTGTATACAATACCCCCGAAGGACTGGATATGGGCGTTGTAGCATTGTACAACCTCAATCGTTCATTCTACGAGAACGGTGAGTGGAATTTTGCAGTTCCCTTCTTATTACAAGCCAAAACAGATCTGGTACTGGGGCGCACAGGGGAAGCATCACTTTATAGTACACTCGCTTGGGGAGCCACATTAGGTGACTTCGGAACTACCCGTTACAGCCATTTCTGGAAGACGTACTACAAAATAATAGATCGAAGCAACGCCATTATAAAATATGGAGCAGCTGTACAGATGGATGAGAGCAAGAAGAATGAACTACTGGCACAAGCAAGATTTTTCAGAGCTCACTCCTACTTTATCCTATATAAATTATTTAATAATATTTATATAACTACAGAACCTACAACTCCTCAAAATGCAGCAAACATCATTACGGATAAGAGTAGTAAGGAAGATATTTTCAAACTGATTGAAGAAGATCTGGATTACGCACGTACGCATTTGAAATGGGAGATTTCTCAACCTGGTAGAGTAACCAAAGGAACCGCTACCCATGTACTAGCTCAAGTTGCACTTTGGAAACAGGATAACCAGAAGGCTCTGGACTTGGCTAAAGAGGTGATCGGATCAGTACAGCATGCATTATTGCCAAGCACTGCAGAGGTGTTCAAGGGCACATTAAACCATAAAGAATCTCTATTTGTCATCCAGTATAAAGCGCAGACCTTTGGTGGGGGTGTGCCCCATCGGTTTAACTTTCTTTTGCTACCTCAATACGGAGCAACTCCGGGTGCACAATATGACAACACCATGGGTGGACGCGGGGCAGGATTTCTGTTATTGAATGATTATTTTAGAGATTTATTGAATCAAGATCCTATGGACGACCGTGCAAAAGGCAGTTACTACATCTCAACATTTTATTTTAACAATCCAAGTACATTGCCCCCTGGAAAAAAAATAGGAGATGTAATCGACACCTATGATGAAATGAGCTCTAATGTAGCTGACCGGAATCTGTTCTACACACGTTTAAACCCTGGATGTATCAAATTTGCGAACGAGACAGGTTTGCCCAACGAAGTAGATCAATCTAAAAACATCATGGTCTATAGAGTAGCCGAGACCTACTTAATAGCAGCAGAAGCCGCCTGGAAACTGGGACTTGATTCGGAAGGACTCAAGTATATCAATGCCATTCGAACGCGAGCCAAGGCCGCTCCAATAACAGAACTGACATTGACATCGATTTTGGATGAAGACGCTAGAGAGTTGGGGTTTGAAGGACAGCGCTGGTACACCTTGAAACGCTTGGGCGTAATGACACAACAAATGACCAAGTATGCTGGTAACTCAAGAAATGGATTATACCAAGCAAATGCCAGGACATTGTTTAAAAACCACATGGTCAACTTGCCTATTCCACAGGCAGAGATAAATTTACTAGGCCCCAAATACCCACAAAATGATGGTTATTAAAAACACGAAATATATCCTAACTGGAATTATAGCTTTACTAGCTATAACCTCTTATGCGCAAGAAGAACAATTTGAAAGCACGCCTACCTGGTCTGAAGAATTTAACTATGAAGGTAGACCTGATAGCTTAAAATGGGAATTTGACTACGGAACCGGTCAACATGGATGGGGAAATAATGAGCTACAATATTATGTGAATACTGCTCAAAATATCATGGTCAGTAACGGTACCTTAAAAATTCATGCAATCCACGAGGCAACAAACGGTATGGCGTATTCTTCGTCCAAAATCAAAACACTCGGAAAAAATGGATTCAAATATGGACGTATCGAGGTATCAGCGAAGGTTCCACCTCAAGTGGGAACTTGGCCTGCGGTATGGATGATGCCGGTACACAACGTCTATGGAGGATGGCCTAGATCTGGAGAAATAGATATTGTAGAACATGTTGGCTATGATCCCAAACAATTGCATATTACTGTTCATACATTAGATTATAACGGTATGATCAACAATCAGAAAGGGAGTAACACGTATGTTGAAAAAGCGATATCCGAGTTCAATACTTATCGTATTGACTGGACAGAAGAGGGAATCACGGGATACATAAATGACAAAAAGGTGTATGAATATCCCAATACGGGAAAAGGTCACACCTCCTGGCCTTTTGACCAAGAGTTTTATCTAATTGTAAATCTCGCTGTTGGAGGTGATTGGGGAGGTAGAAAGGGAGTTCAAAATGAAACCTTCCCTGCGACATTTGAAGTCGATTATATTCGTTACTACCCATTAAAATCTAAGTAAAACAAGTCTACCAATATGCCAAAAGACGTCATTGTGACTACTAACTTTAAGTAAAGTAAGTGAACTAGTACAATGACGTCTTCCTATAAGCATAGCTTTTTAAAAAATCTATCGCCAAAAACAAGAAACATAAATATTACAGGATCGGGGCAGGCAACAGCGTCCAAAATTGATTATCTTGTAGATGTTAGTTTAAATGATACTTATTGGCATGGCGAAATATTTTTTTGTTTTATTAATGATCGGTAGTATACCTACATTTGGTCAATCTCTAAAAATCACCCCTAATGGTTTTGTAGATCTTCACGACAGTTCCAAGAAATATATAATCCTGGATTTTCCAAATATTTCAAAAGAAGAGCTTTTTAAGGAAACCATCAAGTACATTAATGCCAATTATGATCGTCCAGAAGAGATTACAAATCTATTGCCTGAAGAGCAGATTGTAGTAACCTATTTTGATCTGATAAAAGTCAATGCAGGTTTTTTAGGAGGTGGTAGTGTCGATTTACAATACTATTACAAGTATGACATACAATTCAAGGAAAGTAAAATTCGCTTCGAACCAAAATTTGATTATCTGAAAGATTGGGATTCTAATACCGTTATTACTTTGACTGGAGACAAATACTTCGGTTCGGGAGCCACAGGCTTATTCAATCGTAAAGGAAAACCAACCAATGATAAAATGATTCAGGCAGTTGAAGACAAAACTAATGAATTTATACAGTCACTGAAAGAAAAGATAAATTCGCTAAACGATAGTAATTGGTAATAATCTAGAAAATGTTTCCATAAGCTAATGAAGGTAAAACGTATTGTAGTCAATATGGCTACTACAGAAATCGATAGAGCAAAAGTCTTCTACCAGGATATCCTAAATCTACAAACACTAATGGATATGAACTGGATCCATACTTACGGTAATGATGAGCAGATGCAAGTACAGATTAGCTTCATGAGTGAAGGAGGAGCTGGTACTCCAGTTCCTGATATTTCAATCGAAGTAGATGACATTGATTATGTTTATCAGAAAATGATTAAAAGTGGATTTATAGTCTTATATGGACCTATCAATGAATCTTGGGGGGTACGAAGATTTTTCGTAAAAGATCCTTTCGATAAAATAATCAATATTTTATCACATATCGAATAAACATGGCTTTAAATATTAATTATAGAAGAGCCACGGACAGCGATAAGGCTTTTTTGTTGGAGCTGAGAAATAGTACTATGAACGAACATCTGACAGCCTCCTCTATGTCAATATCCCAAGAAGCACACCTACAACGAATAGATTATAAATATGAAGAGGCCCTTATCATAGAAATGCATGGAGTCGCTATAGGGCTATTGAAAATTGAACAGAACCTTCATAACATCGAAATAATACAGATACAGATAAGCCCCGCATACCAGAACAAAGGTATAGGGAGGGCTATTATAAGAACTATTATTAAAGAAGCCACATCGACCCATAAAACGGTGTCTCTAAGTGTACTGAAAACCAATAAGGCTCAGAACCTATACCTAAGACTCGGTTTCAAAATTGTACAACAGAATGATTCATCGTACCTGATGCAATGTCTGATGTAATAATCCTATCGACAAAAACCGAAAAGATCACCATAAACAATCTGATTTAAAACTGCATATTTGTATATATCATTACACCTAAGTGATGGAAAGAACAGAGCAAGAGTTACTAAAGAGAAGTAAGGAAATAACACAGAATTACCTGCAATTTCTAGATAGACATATCTCTGAAGTCGTCTCGGGTAAGCTATTGGATTTTATGGAAATAAATGAAATTGCCGCCAGACTATTTGTTTCCCATAAGCACCTGACAGATACAATCCAAAAGGAAACGGGCCACCACCCCTGTTATTTCTATGATTTCAAGATCATAGAACAAGCCAAATGCATGCTTTTAGAAAACGACAGATCTGTTGCCGAAGTGGCAAAAAAACTAACCTACGACCCTTCTAACTTTTCCAAATTCTTCAAAAAATTCGTGGGACAGACTCCCGGATTGTTTCAAAAAGAAAACAAAAGTTCCGAAAAGTTCACCACAAAATAAATGTCATCTCTTGCCAAATTTGTCCTATCAATTGTACAACATTTAAAATATCAAAAAAATGGCAAGAAACGATTTAAAGGGAAAAGTGGTTTTAATAGCTGGTGGCGCGAAAAACTTAGGCGGTCTATTGAGCCGAAACCTTGCTTCCAAGGGCGCTAAAATGGCAATCCACTATAACAGTGAGCATACAAAAGCTGAAGCTGAACAAACATTTAACGACATCGTGAGTGCCGGTGGCGAAGCATTTTTATTTCAAGCCGATCTCACTAATGTGGAGAATATCAGCCGTCTGTTTGATGCAACAATAGAAAAATTTGGAGGCATTGACATTGCTATCAATACCGTAGGTAAAGTATTAAAAAAATCTTTCTTAGATACGACAGAAGAAGAGTACGATGACATGAGTGATATCAATGCCAAGGTTGCCTACTTCTTTATCCAAGAAGCAGGTAAAAAACTGAATGACAATGGTAAAATCAATACTATTGTGACTTCTTTACTCGCCGCATTTACTGGTTACTACTCTACCTATGCCGGTGCAAAGGCGCCAGTAGAACATTTTACTCGCGCGGCATCTAAGGAATTTGGATCCAGAGGAATTTCTGTAACGGCAGTCGCACCGGGACCTATGGATACGCCTTTTTTCTATGGACAGGAAACTGATGAGGCCGTCGCCTACCATAAACAAGCTTCTGATCTCGGTGGATTGACGGACATCAAAGATATTGCCCCATTAGTCGAATTTTTGGTGACCGATGGTTGGTGGGTTACCGGACAAACTATCTTTGCGAATGGTGGCTATACGACTAGATAAGCAATCACGCTTTACTATCAACGATATAAGACAGGTAGCTTAACTACCTGTCTTAGCTTAAAAACGACAATTATGAACCCGTTATTACGACTTCAAATAAGCTAAAGCTACCTTCTTTATAATGTTCAGACATTCCCTCTTTCCACACAATATGGCTTATCCCCCTAAACTCAAAACCGCATTCTTCATAATAACGATTTAATTTATCATTACCGCTATGGGTATCTAAACGTACAAAATGAAGCCTTTGAGAAGTAGCCAAGTCCTTAACCCATGCCAAAATTTTCTTAACATAAGCGCCTCCTCTATATCGGGGATTCGTCGCTATACGATGTAAATAGATTGCGCTATCTTTCCCTCGTTCATGCCATATGGCCTCATCTTCGTAAGTCACCACAAACGTACAAGCAATATCCATCCCTTCCCAAATTGTATAATGTCGTCCTTCCTGAATTTCTTTTTCGACTTGGGCTACCTCAAATCCTTTCCACCCTTTATTACCAACCTCTAGTTTATAGGCGGAAGCTAAATCATAAATTTCAAATAAACTACCAATATCTGCTTTGCTACTGTTTGTAATCCTCATACTAACGCTTTCTTAAAGCTATTACAACATTTCTTTAATTCTAAACTGAGTCTATTTTCTCTTCAGTTCTTTCATCGACTCAAAACCTGTTGGATACAACAGTCTATCTTCTTTAATACGTATATCGTAAGCACTACCGATATCCGCTGGCAACATACGGAGACCTATGTTCCTATTAAAACTATAAATGTTTTTAACTTTAAGAGCGGCGTAAATATTATTGTAATGCCAGCTTCCTAACTCCCAAGTGCCAATTTCTTCGTTCATAAAAAAATAGCTATCACGTTCATTGGAATGCTGAGCATGGTATATCTTCGCATCATCCAGTCGAATTGTAGTCGTCCCCTTGGAGAAGTTAGAAGAAACCATGTACTCTCCAATGTATTGCTTTTCTTCGGAGCTAGGTGTTCGGCCAATGCCTGTCAGTTGCTCGAAATTGTCTTCTAAAAATAAATCATTGGTGACACTAATAACAGATTCTTCACTATCCAAAGAATCTATCAATGCAAATAACGCCATAAGGTTTACTCTGTTTTGCCGTATAAGCACAGTGTCCCTAATACCTTTCACCATATGGGAAAAATAAATGTATTGATGTGCTCTAAGCTTATCTTCTTTAAATTCTATTCCATAAGAATTAAGAATTCTCGCACCTTCTTTATTACTCCTTTCAATTTGCACGGACTGCTCGGGACTAAAAGACTCGTCATCAAACCGATAGTACAATGTCTTGATAGTAGTCTTACATATTGCTTTTCCAAAAAAATTGACATCTTGCCCGTGAACGGTATGTAAGAGCAAAACAACAAAAACAGTAAGTATATATTTCATATGTATATAATTATTCGTGCATTTAAATGCTTTCTTGATAGAACTTATGAATGCTTCGCATTTATTTCATGACCGCCAGTTGGCGGATCGATTAATTGCTCTCCACCACTCGAGCTGGCGGACCTTCCCTAACATCGTCATGATAAATAGCGCCATAGAGGTTAAATACATTGTCTCCTCCATAGTAGGTCAGGTCATAGTTCCGCGAAAAAACAAACTTAAAATAAGCAGGTGTATCCTTGATTTTCTCCAACTGCTCTAATGAGTAATACTGGGGGGCCAAAGGTATTTCTTCATACAAAGGTTTTCCATTCACATAACGTTCTATTTTTTCTTTCTCTGCCTCACAGGTAAATCCAATGCTGGTGTAGCCATAGCTATATGTCCCACCGATAGTTTGTATCTTTTTGTTCTTTCCAACATAGCTTACTTTAAAACGGACATCATCTATAAAATCAATCTTATAGGGTTGCTCTTCTTGCGTTAAGATTAATTTTACTTTTTCTTGAGAAGAATAGGAAGTCGCTTCATCGAAGCTGACTTTGACATACCAAGAAGTGTTGTGCAAGGGATAAACACCATTCATGGGAAATGTAAAATCTTCTGTCGAAAAATTAAACTTAGCATCCTTAGGATACTTTAATACAAATTGCACAGGGTGTAATAACACATTACGAATCAAGGTATCCTCACCGATAATAAATGTATTGCTCACTTTTCCAAATATACCTTGATAGCAATCCGGGGTTATCTGCTTGAGATAGGATGACTCCTCCTGCAGACGTTTTCGCACTTGATCCAGGCTACTAGTACTAAAGTAGCATACAGCTATTTCGTTCATTCCCTCGATCTGCTTAATAGAAAGCTCAATGCGTTCCTGTGTCTGGGGGTTAATGTGCAATGTATCATTCACATAATCAAATCCTTTTCTAGAAAGATACCAACTATTTAACCTAACAACCTGACCCGCTTCTGCTCCCTCATCAGTAAACAATTCCTTAAAATGTATAGGATAAAATTCCTGCGCCTGTGGCACACCAACAAAGCTACAGGCGAGCACCAAAAATAGGCTCATGATAAAACGTCTAATCATGCTTCAAAATTAATGATTGTAGCTAAGAAAATAAGATACCTTTACAATTCGCGATATGACTTTTACGATGTGCTTTAAGCCATAATATCTCCGCTACATCATAAAGAATTAGAACACCTCTCCCAACCCTAAGCTCAAACCTCGATATCCCTTGCTAAAACCATAATCAATGGCAATATTAGTACCTGAAGCCTTATTAAACTTTATTCGCGCCCCCGCCCCTGTAGCGAGGTTCCAGTTGCCAAACAACGTGGATTTAGGGCCACTTACAGTAGTCGCATTCGCAAAAACAACAAATCCTAACAGTCCATTTGTCGTGATATCCCGTCTATATTCCCCCTCTAGATAGTAAAGAGATTTCCCTCTATATCTGCTTAAAGGGAGTCCTCGGCCAGAACTGTTATAGGGGTCCCAGCTCAAATTTGGTAAATCGAGGTAAGGAGTCTTAGAATTGAACACAGTCCAAAAGAAATTGCGGAAGGCCAACATATTTTGTTTATTGAAATCATCGGTTAGCCTATAATATTTCCGAACTTCCATATAGAGTGAACTCCAATTGTCAGAACTCCCCATGAAAGTCGGGTTGACACGAAATTGGAGATTAGCATAATTACCATCCAGTGTGTTGATGGAATTAGAACGGGTATCAAAAATCAAATTCAAGCTAAGTCCGGAGGAAACACTAGACCCAGCTTCAGAAGTCCCCCAAGAATAATCTGTAAAATCGGCCAGCGATTGATCACTCTTGCTCCGGATATTGACACGGTAGTCCAAATCATACCCCATCCCCATGAAGAAGCCTCCACGGATACGCTTCAATACATGTTGATAAAACCGTACATAGGTATAATCCAGATTGATATTCTCATCAGAGCCATGTTCTGTGCCTAGCCCCCAGGTCTCGTGCGGGTACTTAAGCCATCTAATATCGCCATCGATTACCCATTTATTCTCTTTAAGCCACACATAAGAGCGAATAGGAAAGCCAAAACGCTTACCAAAATTAGTATAGGGGGTAAATGTCACTTGAGACAGATAAGTATCGCTCCTATCTCCAAGATAGAAGCCTGCTGTAGTCGAGGTTATTAAAGCAGTACCACCACCAGGCACACTTGTAGAAAAAGGCAAAAATGAAAAATACATTTTCTTTCCGGTGCTCTTTTGCCCTTCGGGCGGTCTGATATCAAGGATCTCTCTACCTATATCTATCAAATCCCGCTGTCGGCTAGTATCGGACTCGAAGGAGGTTTTCTCAATTTCATTGACAAGACTCTGCGCCGAACAGACTGTCGAAAATAAAAAAGTGAATGGCAAAAACAAAAACAGGCACTTACTCATGTAATAACGATATAGCAACACTACACTAAGATACACTAACCATACCAAAGACAATCCAAAAATTATACAGTTTTTAAAAGGACTACAAATATGAACGGCTTCACATCTTCTTTGACCTATTCCGAATTATTGTATTTTTCTTAATTTAGTTCTTATAAAAAATATATTATGGGATTTTTAGATAAACTGTTTGGAAAAAACAACACCAAAAATGCAGAGGCGTCAACTACAACAAAAGAAGTACCAACCCCTATTTTGACAGAAGAAGGACTACTAGAACAGTATGGTGGAATTGCGCTCGAAAAACAGCTTGATTTTGGAGAATTAATCGGTGATAATAATTGGAATGTAGATATGACCGCTGGGACTATAAGTTTTGGTGATAGCCTGAGTTTCCCACTACAGGTACTGGGTACATTCTCCCATTCTTCGGAAACATGGCTCTGGGCTTGGGCAAATCAACAGTCTGACCTGCCCGATTCCATCCAACAGAACGCCCTACAGTTAAAAAAATATGGTGAAGATAATGAAATTGATCTCCTTAGAAATCCAAGATTTGATTTTTCAACAAATGAGTTACACCTTATGGGAATTATAGCAACAGGTCTATGTCATGCAGATGCCTATTACATAGCAGACTATGGACAAGGAGCTATGCTATTGACTGTAACAGACTCCCGTATTAAAGAAGTGCGCCATGACATACACGATAGAGTACGATTTGTCTTTCCTCAGTTAATCAGTCAATTTGAGATGAACCACCAAAATGCACTGGTATCCTATCTCCGTATAAAAGGATACACTATACAGGAAACTAAAACAAGTTTGATGGCAACAAAAGACAATGATACCATCCAGGCAGAATTTGATGAGTTGTCCAGATTAACCAATCTCAAGGGGTAAACAAATCTCCAGATTTAGGACTTATGAACTTCGAGATTAAAGATATCGCTACACTAGAAAAGGTAATTTTAACAGATGCAGTTCCTGTTCAAAATTTTCCAAAATCGTTGGTTTTCCCTTTTTCAGATTGGTACAGGAGTATAGTAACGTCGATTAAAACCATGGTTATTGCAGGAGATAGTATACTATACAATGCGCCAGAAGCAGTTAATGAGTCTAAAGAGTTTAATACGACGACACTCTGGTGCTTCGCTGGAAGTGGAACTGGAGACCGATGGTTATTTGATGAAGATGAAATGGTATTCTACTATGACCATGATTTCGATGAAGGTTTTATTCCCCTTTACATTACGCTGAAGCAATGGTTACAAATGTCTTTTCTCTTCCGCCAACTAGAAGATTATATAGATAGTGGACAAAAAACAACAGCTACCTTAATCACGAGCTTCAAAAATACACTAAAGAAAATACATCCTGATTTGGAAGAGAACTATCCCTACCTGATCAGCTCAAGCATATAAGAAAAAAACTTATAGAACACAAAAGCCGTATTTATTTAATACGGCTTTTGTTATATAGAGGAGAATACCCCTTATTTCCCCAACCTAGTCAAAATCGCTTCCATCTCAGCCATTACCTTATTGATTTTGGCAATAGTTAGATCAAACGGTTCAGAGGTATTCATATCTACTCCAGCGTCTACCAAAAGGTCTACAGGATATTTGGTACTACCCGATGAAAGAAAGTTAAGGTACTTTTTACGATCCTCATCTGTACCACGTAGTACTTTTTCTGAAAGTGCCGTTGATGCCGTGAAAGAGGTTGCGTACTGATATACGTAGAAGTTATAGTAAAAATGTGGAATATAAGACCATTCTGATTTTACATTATCATCCACGATACAAACATTCTTATCATGGCCATAATAACGGCGCGTTAGTTCCAAATACATCTTATCAAAGTCTTCACCTGTTAAAGCTTCCCCCTTTGCGACGCGATCATGAATCATAGATTCAAACTCTGCAAATTGGGTCTGACGGAATAAAGTTCCTTTAGCTCCTTCAAGGTAATTACCTAAAATGGCTAACCTTACTTTGTCGTCTTTGATCTGCTTCAACATATAATCATTCAACAGTTCTTCATTCAATGTTGAAGCCACTTCGGCAACGAAAATAGAATAATCAGCATTAGCAAAATGTTGCTTTTTATTGGTCAGATAACTATGCATAGTATGCCCCAATTCGTGGGTCAATGTCGACATATCATTATACTTTCCATTATAGTTCATCAGGATATAAGGATGCACATCATAGGCCGACCCATTGGAGTATGCTCCAGAACGCTTACCTTCATTAGGATACATATCAATCCAACGCTCGTTGAATGCCTTATTCGAAACATCGACATAATCTTTACCCAAAGGTTTCAGGGATTTTAAAATATTATCCACAGCCTCGTCTACCGTATAAGCCAAATCTACCTGCTCCACTAACGGTGCGTAAAGGTCATAATAGTGCAGTGTATCAATCCCCATCATACGCTTACGAAGATTAAGGTAACGGTGAAAGGTATTCAGGTTTCCATTCACATTCTTCACGAGATTATGATAAACCGCAGTCGGAATATTACCATCATCTAAGGCACGCTCCAGAGTACTGTTATAGTTTCGTGCTTTGGTAGCAAACAGCCCTGCATTAATATTACCGTATAGCTGTGCCCCGAAAGTACGTTGAAACTCGTTCAATTTATTGAAATACGCATCAAATACTTTGCTACGGATGGCTCTATCCTCGCTAGCTCTATACAATGCGAAATTAGCGGAATTAAGCGTTATCGCTTTTCCATTCAGCTCAATTTCTGGATATGGAAATTCCGCATTAGAAAATGTGCTGAAAATATTGGCTGCATTGCCTGACATCAATGAGGAATAAGCCATTATTTTTTCAACCTCTTCAGAACCACGATGCGCACGCTTGCGCAACAAATCCATAAGATAAAATTTGTAAGTCACCAACCCTTTTTCTGCAGCAAAAAATGCGTTTAATTTGCTTTCTTCTAAAGTCAACAACTCCGGTTCCATATAAGATACCAAAGCGCCATACTCCGCAAAAAGTTGCTGCAGTTCTTGCTTCATACCTGCATATTTAGTCACTCGAGTATCCTGATCAGATTTCATCGATGCATATGAAGATAGTCGAACCATTTCCTTGGCCAATCCGCTGTTCAACTCTAAAGCCTCCAAAAGCGTAGCGGCAGACTGTGTAAGTTTGCCCTTATACGAGGCAACTTGTTTCATTTGCTGTTGTACACGCTCTTTCTCGACTTTCCAACTTTCATCTGTGGAATATAAATCGGTCAGATTCCATTTATATTTCGCAGGGACTTCGTCACGAACTTTCATTTGGCTGACGGCTATGGAAGTTGAAAATAACATCACAGCGGTCATTAATTGTGTTTTTTTACGCATAATTTATGATTATATAAAATGCTCCTAATTTACAAAAAATCTATTTGACATTATTAAATCAGATGAGTGAGAAAGTACTGATGACTTTTTACAGGTTTCTATCTTCACCAGCTAATGAAAACTTTATCGCCTTTTGCGGATACTCTTCAATACTTTTGCCACTGGTATTGCTTACTATTTTTTTGATACTCACTTTATCTCCCAACTTAAAACTTGATTCGGTGAGCTTGTAATCTAATAAGTAAGGACCGCAATAATAGTTTCCTTTTTCATCCCGTTCAACTATTCCTTGATATAGTCCTCTCTTTGTTTCTCTAGCCATATTCTATCTTGTTAGATTGCAAAGATAGGGAGATTAAAAATATTTTTCTGCTATTATAACATGCACTTGATACGTACATGATTTTGAATCGCTTAAGAAACGTTTAGATGCTGTATTTCCTATAGTGTTCGACATCAGCCAACAACTCTTTCAGGATATCTGCTGTCGATCGCTCACTAAACTGAGGCAATGACTGTCCCGTCCATAGATTTAAAAAATCTACGTTTTCATTACGTTTTGCTACAGCACGAAGCACTCCCGTAATTTTATTTTGATAGGGATAGGGAAGAATGTAACCACTATCGTCTATTGCTTCTGTAAACGTATTTTTTATCCCCCTTGCATATCTACCGGAGAAACTCTTCGTAAGAATAACATCTTCTTCTCTAGCACTGATCAATCGTTGTTTCTCAAAATATTTCAGGGAGCTTTCAGCAGAAGCACATAATAAACTTCCGATCTGAAATCCTTTTGCACCCAAAACCTGAGCAGCTAATATTGTTCTTCCGTTGGATAGACCTCCTGCATAGATTAAAGGCACATCTACCGTATCATATACTTGCGATAACAGCGAAAATCCTCCGATTTGTAGAATCCCCTCGTCCGCAAAACTGCCTCTATGCCCTCCTGCTTCGATTCCCTGTACACAAATAAGGTCGATACCGGATTTTTCTAAAATCATAGCCTCCCGCACACTGGTACATGTACCAATCAATATACACCCCACAGCTTTGAGACGTGCAATACTGGCTTCGTCCAAATTCCCAAAAGTGAAACTGACAATCTTGCACTTCTCTTCAATAGCAACGTCCACTAGGCTATGATATTCGTTTATCTTGAATGCGGATAGTTCAGGAATAACAACTTCAATGCTATGCTGAGCTGCAAAAGTCTCTAAAAATGCTTTGACCTCTCCATATTTCCTTACTAATTCGGGGGTAACTTCTGGTATGCGATGCACAAATAGATTAACCGCAAAAGGCTTGTCGGTAAGTTTCCTGATCGCTCGAATCGCTTGTACTGCCATATCTGCATCGATATCAGCCAGTGCCAATGAGCCCAAACAACCAGCTTGTGCCGCTGCTACAGCCATATCTACGGTAGAAACCCCAAACATCGGTGCTTGTATCAATGGATATTGTATTCCTAATAATTGTATAAATTCCTTATCCCAATGCATATGTAAAAGATTACTTATCGCCTACTAAAGGTGTTCCTACAAAAATAGTACTATTTCGCTCAAGCTTCATTCCTTCCAAACAAACATTTTTAACGTATCTTGCATAATGGCAAAAGATTTATTCCAACATATCAATCAATTTGTAAAAGTCGAAGAAGAGGAATTTATAGAGATGATTCCCTATTTTGAGCAGGAAGTCTTCCATAAAAAAGACCTTGTGATGCATCTAGGTGAACACCATCCTAAAGAATATTTTGTCATAACAGGTTGTCTTCATATGTACTTTATAGATCCACAGGGAATAGAACATACGGTTCAATTTGGTTTACAAAAGTGGTGGATAGCAGACTACCTCGCCCTTCAAAGGAAACAACCTGCCGAATTTTATATACAAGCCGTAGAAAACACCCAATTATACAGCATTACCGCAACAAAAAGAGAAAAATTACTTGCCGCTTTCCCAAAGATGGAGTCTTACTTTCGAACAGTATATCAGATAGCTTACGGTGCCTATCAAACTCGCATGAAATACATATTGAGCTACAGTAAGGAAGATATATATCTTCAGTTCAAAGATGCTTTTCCTGACTTCGTAAACAGCGTTCCACAATACCTCATCGCGAGTTACCTCGGACTTTCGGCCGAGTATGTCAGTAAACTAAGGCGTAAAATCACTTCTTGAACCTGTTCAAGTTTTTAAACATGTCATAACTGTACCTTTGATATATCAAAAAATAATAGATCATGGCACAACGATTAAACTACAGTTCATTCATTCCTGCGACCTATGGCAAACTCATAGAACTAGATACCCTAGCAGGCAATTCATCATTAGACAATCTTCTTATACATTTGGTGCGTTTGCGGGCATCCCAGATAAATGGGTGCTTATTCTGTGTTGATATCCATGCTAAACAAGCTGTCCGCGATGGTGAAAATCGCCTTCGTTTACTACATCTCACAGGCTGGCAAGAGTCTGACCTATTTTCAGTAAAAGAGAAAGCGGCCCTGTTATGGACAGAAGCTCTGACGCACCTTAGCCCAGAAAGCACAAACGACAACCTATACCAATCTGTAAAAGCACATTTCTCTGATGCAGAGATGGCTCAATTGACGATGATTATTACTCTTATCAATGCGTTGAATCGCTTTGGGGTAGGATTCCGTGCGCAACCTGGCACATTGGATAAAGTATTGGGATTGGATAGCATAACGCTATAAAAGAAAATTAAAGATAAAATAATACATCAAAAATACTAATAATATTAGTATTTTTGATGTTATGGAAAGACTCGAAGAAAAACTAAAAATTCTTGCTGATGCCGCAAAATATGATGTGAGTTGCAGTTCATCGGGATCCAAAAGGAAAAATACAGGAGGGATAGGTGACGCCTCCCATTCAGGGATTTGTCACACCTACACAGAAGATGGGCGATGTGTATCCCTTCTAAAGATACTTTTGACCAATCATTGTATCTATGACTGCGCTTTCTGTGTCAGTAGACGTTCAAACGATATTCAACGGGCAGCCTTTACTGTCGAAGAAGTTGTACAACTAACAATGAACTTCTATCGACGCAATTACATTGAAGGGCTGTTCTTGAGTTCCGGTATATTCAAAAATGCTGATTACACTATGGAAAGGCTACTCCGTATTGCCAAAAAGCTTCGCACCGAAGAGCGCTATAATGGATATATACATCTCAAGACTATCCCCGGAGCAAGCGAAGAACTCATACAACAAGCTGGACTATATGTAGACAGGATGAGTATTAATTTGGAGCTTCCTACGGATGCTGGATTAAAACTAGTAGCTCCAGAAAAGGACCACGATTCAGTTAGAAAACCGTTGGCTTTTGTGAACGACAAATTAAAACAATATAAAAACGAAAAAAAGAGCCTCAAACATATCCCTTCTTTTGTTCCGGCAGGACAAAGTACACAGATGGTAATTGGTGCAACTCCCGAAAACGACTATGAGATTATGCAGGTGGCTGACGATTTTTACACCAACTATAACTTAAAAAGAGTCTACTACTCCGGATATATTCCGATTGCAAATACAGATAGTCTACTCCCGCAAATAGGAACGAAACCTCCCCTTGTTCGAGAAAACAGATTGTACCAGACCGATTGGTTAATGCGTTTCTACGGATTTAAGATTCACGAGATTTTAAATCCCGAATTCCAGAATCTAGATCTAGAGATAGATCCTAAATTAAGCTGGGCATTACGTCACCCCCATCTGTTCCCAATCGATATAAACACAGCAGACTACTGGACCATTATACGCATCCCAGGTATAGGAAGACAATCAGCAATGAAAATAATCCAAGCACGAAAATTTGGAAAACTCCGCGAGTACCAGTTAAAAAAAATGGGCATAGCCTACAATCGCGCCCGGCACTTTATGATATGTGCAGACTCCCTAATCACTTTGGGCGATATAAAAATGGATAATGTGCGCAGGCATATTCTACAGGGCACACTTCATAACCAGTCTTCAGCGACACAACTATCTTTATTTTAGTATGATCTATAGTTACGACGGCAGTTATCAAGGACTTCTTACAGCTGTATTCACCGCTTTTGAATACAAAGAGTATAATGTAAAACTAGCGCTAGATTCTGAGCTACAAGGAGCCTTGTTTGATCAAATCAAACACATCAGCTCCGACACTACCAAATCAAACCGTGTATATCAAGGATTATATAAAATACTTCCCCCAAACAAGGCTATGGACTTTTGGAGGGCTTTTCTTTCCGAAGACCCCGAAATACGGCAGACCATCTTCGAATTGATAATAAAAAGTTTTAAAAACGATATTTCCATCCTTCAAAATTATGGTGACGAAAGGGTATTAAGATTCCATCAGGCACTACGAAAAGTCAATCGAGAACGTCATCGCATGAAAGCTTTTGTCAGATTCCAAAAAGACGCCAACGGAATGTACGTCTCCATCGTAGAACCAGACTTTAATGTCTTACCTTTGATCATATCCTTTTTTAAAAACCGATATGCCGATCAACCGTGGTTAATATATGACAACAAACGCCAATACGGTATACTTTATGACCTGCACACAGTAACCGAAGTGACCATAACCAAAGAACAGTCAAAGGCATTACAACATCCCGGACAGCATATTGAAGTTGATGCAACAGATAGCCTATACACAAAATTATGGCAAAGCTATTTCAAAAGCACGAACATCGAAGCCCGAAAAAATCTAAAACTACACCTACAACATGTACCCAAAAGATATTGGAAATATCTGCCCGAAAAATTAGATAAAGATTAAAGCAACTGAAATCCGCACTGACCCTTCTTTTTTTTGTAGATTCGCTACCTCAAACTTAAACACTAATTTTTCAAATCTTAACATGAACAATAAAGCTAAAGATATTTTGAGGATAGGTATCGTGGGGTATGGCAACCTCGGAAAAGGCGTAGAAAAAGCAATCAAGCAGAATCCCGATATGGAGCTTATAGCTGTATTTACAAGAAGACCGCCTGCAACACTTCACTGCGAAGGCCCAGCTATCGCGATGGACTACATAACAGACTATCAGGACAAAATAGATGTAATGATACTCTGTGGCGGTTCGTCTACGGACCTCCCTGAACAAGTATTGGAAGTTTCTAAGTTATTTAATACCGTTGACAGTTTTGATACACACGCCAAGATACCCGAATACTTCGACAAAGTAAACGATTGTACCAAAGCATCTAATACGTTAAGTCTTATTTCTACAGGATGGGATCCGGGCTTATTTTCCTTAGCAAGATTGATTGGACAAAGCGTACTCCCAGAAGGTGAGGACTATACCTTCTGGGGCAAAGGGTTGAGTCAAGGGCATTCGGATGCTGTAAGAAGAGTAGCCGGTGTCAAAAATGGCGTACAATATACCATACCTATTGATAGTGCGTTGGAAAAGGTCCGTTCGGGCGAAAACTCGATCCTGTCAACCGCAGAAAAACACAAACGTGTATGTTATCTAGTTGCAGAAGAAGGGGCAGATAAAGAAGCTATTGAAAAAACGATAAAAACAATGCCCAATTACTTCGCCGATTACGACACGACAGTGCATTTTATCAGTGAAGAAGAGCTGGTACAAAACCACAATACAATGCCACATGGAGGAATCGTATTCCGTTCTGGCGTATCCGGCAGTGGAGCCAAGCAACGTATTGAATTTAGTTTGACCCTGGAAAGCAATCCTGAATTCACAGCCAGTGTATTGGTAGCATGTGCTCGTGCAGTAGGCAAAATGGCTAAACAAGGACAGACCGGTGCCCGTACCGTATTGGATATACCTCTGTCTTATCTATCTCCAAGATCTGAGGAAGAACTACGCCGTACATTACTATAGGTGTAGTATACTCCCCTAATATTATCATTAAGAAAATCGAGACCTATAAGCTTAGTCTCGATTTTCTTAAATTAAGGCTGTTAAAACCGATACCCGACTGATAGTCCCGAACGAATACCTGCCCATGGACTATTCGACACCTTCACATCGACACCTTCTCCATGCACCTCATACTTCATTTTAACAGATACTGGCAAATCGGATAAAGCATCCTTGATGTCATCCAATTCTTTGCGTATTTGTTCTTGTTCATCTGCTGTAAGCTTCTTCTGTCCACCCAGACTACCTTTTGCAAACCCATATCCAGGTCCGATCAACCTCCAGTCTAAATGCAAATTATCTGTTAAGCGAAAATTAAACCCTATAGAAAATCCAGCGGTATACGCGTTCAGGCTACCCTTGACAGGTATAGAACCATTTTCTTTAAATATCTGTCCACCAGCAGTCAATTCGAGATCATAGTTTAACGGCGCCCGTAACGAATAATTTGTATACTTTAGATATGGCGCAACATAGAATCCACGAAATGGTCCACGTTTAGAAGTATAAAATCGAGCTTCAGGAGTAATAGAAAAATTACCGCTCTTGAAACCATCTAAAAACTCATTTAAGTCATCGTTATCAACGACATCCCGTACTGTAGACAAAAAAGGCAACCCCTTGCTCGGCCTAAAACTGACAGCTCCTCCTACAGTAATTCGCTCCCTGATCATGCGTTCATATTCAAACGCGAATTTTCCGCTGACCAATGGAAGTACATTCAATTTGACCATGTTTTTAGGTTCAGAATCGATTTGCTGTCCGAAAACGGAAGAGCCACAGAACAGTATAAAAATACTGCTAATAAAAAGTAAAGATTTTAATTTCATATTATTGCTATTTGGTTGCGCCAAATATAAGTAATACGACATCATATACACATACCTAGAATTGGGTATTTATAGATAAATAATAGTACATCAGAAGAGTACCTTCTAGAAATAACATTTAAAGAAATAGGACAAAATAATGCGATTTCAACGGCAAATCATCATGCTGATTATCCCCTTCATGCTGCTGTACAAAACCTTTTGCTTCAAAACTAGAGATCAAGGGGCTTTCTATATACTCATTAATCCAAATCCCTTCGTAAGAGCGACATACCTGTATACATTTGTCAAGCAAGGAATTCATCACTTCGTTGCTATGATATTTTTCCAAAACACCAAAATCAGCAATACGCACTACACGCTTTCCTTCGAGAATAGCTATTTTTTTGCCCTGTGTCGTTATTCGCGCATACCCCGCGGCAATATCATCGACATAGACTACCAACCATTGATTGGACATACTATTCAACTCATCTACAAGAACCTTCAGATTAAACCTATCAGAAATATAGTCAACAAGAGTTTCCTTATCCAACAAATGTGTAAACTTCTCTATCGCTAACTCCTTTGTCAACACGTCGAGAACACGTGTACCTTCGTCTGTGGCAACGGTAAATTTTGTATTTATATTCATCTTCAAAAGCATTATATTAAAACCACAAAGCTATGATGCACAGAGCAGACAATCGAGTACAAAACATAAAAGTAGAAACAGTACAGTTTAACCTAGCCGTTCACCCAACCGTTGTATAGCTTCTTTCTTTTGATCCGAAAAGTTATCCGCAAAAACCATTCTAAAGCAAGTATCAAAATTGCCTGAGAAAGAAAACGTAAATCCAGGTGTAAACCGAATAGCGACCTCTTCACAATGTTTATAAAAGGCTTCCATATCCGTATTTAGGGGTAGCTGTACCCACAGGTTGTAGCCACCACGAGGGGGCTGCACAACTGTTCCCTGCGGTAGATACGAGCTTATCAGATGGATCGCAGTATAGGCATTGCGCGCCAGTTGCATCCGAAATGTACGAAGATGACGGTCATAACTGCTATTACTTAATAAACGGCTTACCGTCTCCTGATAGATTGGAGAAACCGTACTACCTAATGCAAAGCGAATCTGTTCAGCGCGTTGGGTAAATTTCCCCGCAGCGAGCCACCCCACGCGAATACCAGGAGCTAAGGTCTTGGAATAGGAAGAATAGCTCATAACCAACCCACTCTTATCCATCCCTTTGATAGTAGATGGCCGCTTTCCATGAAAATACAAATCTCCACAGATATCGTTTTCAATTAAAGCAATACCATAATACACGATGATGTCCAATAGCCTTTTCTTTTGATCATCAGACAGCAACGATCCCGTTGGATTATGAAAATTAGGAGTTACGACGACCGCTTTAATAGGACTATTAACACATGCCTTATTAAAGAAATCAATATCAAAA
The DNA here is from genome assembly GCF_017908035.1 of Sphingobacterium tabacisoli. GTDB lineage: Bacteria > Bacteroidota > Bacteroidia > Sphingobacteriales > Sphingobacteriaceae > Sphingobacterium > Sphingobacterium tabacisoli. The sequence continues at coordinate 1,720,321 of NZ_JAEQMU010000001.1, forward strand.
CCAACATCTACAAGCGTCGGTATTTCAATAACCTTCAGCTTTAACACGCGGATAATCTCAAGAACCGAAAAAACGCAAGGAGTCTCAATAGCAACCACATCCCCTGCTACACATACTGAAGCCAACGCAATATACAAAGCCTGTAGTCCTCCATCGGTAACGAACAACTCTTCTGGATGGAGAATCGTCTGGTAGGCGGCGGCCCGTTGGGCAATATTCGATTTCAAATCCATAGAACCACTTGCTGGATAATAACGCAACAAATTCGTTCCTTGCTCTCGAATAACCTGTTGCATTGTCCGTAAAAGCAGCTTTTGAGGCACCAACAAATCTCCTGGAGCGGCTACATTAAACTCGGATAACCTCCCTCTGTCATTCGATCTTGTTGTTAATCCGAGATGCTTTTTAAAAGTAGCATCCCGAATTACAGGACGTCTTTTACCTTGTTCAGAGACAGACACAACGGATTGACTACGTACATAATACCCCGACTTAGGAACATTGTCCACAAGACCACTCAGCACCAGATAATCATAACCACTTTGTACCGTACTGATACTAAGCCCATACTGTTCTTTTAACATTCGCACGGAGGGCAATTTATAACCTGCCTTAAAAACTCCATCTTTTATGTTCTGCGCTATAGCTTTCGTAAAAACCTCAAATTTATAAGCCCCCATCTGTACCGATTATATTTACAGTTTCTGTACCTGTATCACAAACCTAAGAAATATAAATTTGTAATAAAAAGATAGCGAGATGCAGGAACACCTCCCCATTAAAGTACCCGAAGATTTGCGTAAGCTGCCACTTCACTCATTAACCGTTCTAGGTGAACAAATCCGTTCATTTTTAATCGATCATGTAGCCGAAAACGGAGGGCATTTCAGCTCTAGCCTAGGCGTGGTGGAACTCACCATTGCATTACACTATGTCTTTGATACACCCGTTGACAAGCTCGTATGGGATGTTGGACATCAGGCCTATGTACATAAGCTCCTAACAGGACGAAAGAATTTCTTTTACTCCAATCGACAATTGGGAGGCATCAGCGGCTTTCCCTGTAGAGAAGAGAGTGAATTTGATGCCTTTGGAACAGGACACTCCTCGACTTCTATATCCGCAGCTTTGGGAATGGCAGTGGCTGCACGTCACAATAAGAACACAAAAAGACAGCATATTGCAGTGATTGGAGATGGAGCCATGACCGCTGGGCTAGCTTTCGAAGCCCTCAACAATGTCGGATTTGAACAACCCAACATACTTATTATCCTCAATGACAACAACATGTCCATAGATAATAATGTAGGCGCCCTCCAAAACTATCTGATTAAACTCACTACAGGAGAACAGTACAATGCCTTAAAATCGCAAGTCAAAAAAGTTTTTTCTATTCTCCCCTCAGCAAAATGGTCCATTGATGTACTCCGGAAACTGGAAAAAGCAATAAAAGGAGGTGTCCTACAGCACAGCAATCTGTTCGAGGCACTGAACATACGCTATTTTGGTCCGATAGACGGGCACGATATTCAAAAACTAGTCCATATCCTGGAAAAGTTAAAACATATCCCCGGACCAAAAATACTACACTGTATAACCACCAAAGGAAATGGCTATTTACCGGCCATGCAGGAAAAGGAAAAATGGCATGCTCCAGGTAAGTTTGATAAGGAAACGGGAATTACACTTTCGCAAAAACCACATTCTGAAGATACCATAACATTCCAAGAGATCTTTGGAAACACCCTTATAGAATTAGCTAAAGCCAATACTAATATAGTAGCAGTCAGTCCCGCTATGTTGTCCGGCAGTGCCCTTACAAAAATGAAAAAAGAAATGCCAGATCGTGTATTTGATGTAGGCATAGCGGAACAACATGCTGTCACATTCTCCGCAGGACTTGCAACTGATGGATTACGTCCTTTCTGTACCATCTACTCCACTTTTCTACAACGAGCCTACGATCAGATCATACATGATGTAGCTCTGCAAAAATTAGATGTAGTACTCTGTATAGACAGGGCTGGTGTCGTTGGGGCGGATGGACCTACGCATCATGGCGCATTTGATATAGCTTATTTGAGATGTATCCCCAATATGATCGGAGCATCTCCAATGGATGCAACAGATTTTCGGAACCTCTTATATACAGCACAGCATCACGACTGCAAAGGTACCTTTGCCATACGTTATCCTAAAAGTAATACCTCCCGCATTGAACCCTGTCTTCCTTTTATGCAAATTCCAATAGGAAAAGGACGTAAGATAAGCTCAGGCAAAGGTATCGCCATTCTTTCGATAGGACCTATCGGACAAGAAGTACAGCAGGCATGTAGACAACTGCAAGACGACGGAATACAGGCTGCCCACTACGACTTACGTTTCTTCAAGCCCTTGGATATAGAACTTTTACACGAAGTATTTCAACAATTCTCCTCCGTAATAACTGTCGAGGATGGGTGTATTATCGGTGGTATAGGTAGCGCTGTAATCGAGTTTATGGTAGAACAGGGCTATCAAGCAACAGTCAAAAGATTGGGCCTCCCCGATAGCTTCGCTATACATGGGAGCATCCCAGAGTTGCACCGACTCTACGCATATGACAAAGATGCAATAGTTGCTACAGTAAAAGAAGTTTACACAAACCAGTCTCCGGTTACGGCCATTTTATAGCTCTAGTTGCCATAAACGTAGGTAAATAGCGATCCACCAAAAACCGTGGATTGGGTTGTTCATCTTCCATAAAATCAGCAATGACAAAACCGGCCTCCAACTGACCTCCGATCAAATCGCTTAGCGAATGTCCAAAAACCAGAGGCTCGTTATTGCTGATTTTGGCTTTCAAAAGTCCTGGGTCGAGGTCTGTAATATCTGCATAGGGTATTTTATAACGGGGACAGATCACCCCCTGATTCATATAGGATGGATCACGGTCTCCAATAAAAAGAACTGGATTATAAAAACTGGCTAACAGCACACCGCCACTCTTCAGCACGCGATAACACTCCTTCCATACAGGAATCACTTGAGGGACATAATGATTCGAAATAGGATGAAAGATGAGATCAAACAGGGCATCGTCAAAGACGCCCAAATCCCGCATGTCCCCCTCCACAGTAAGCAGATCCAGACCATCCCGATCAGCAACCATACGATCATGCGCCAATTGCTCGGCCGAAATATCAAAGACGGTAACCTCTGCGCCCAGAGCTGCCAGTAAAGGTGCCTGCTGCCCTCCCGCTGACGCCAAACACAATATTTTCTTGCCTCTGACATCACCTAACCAACGCTTAGGCAAGGGCTGAGGTGTAAGATACAATTCCCAATTCCCCTTCTTAGCCTCAGCTATCAGTTCGGAACTGACAGGTTGCGACCATGGACTATTTGACTGCGCTTGCTTATTCCAAGACGTCCTATTATGGTCCAAAAATAAATTATCATCAATATCCTTTTTCATCTGCTCAGATTTAATTTTTAGTGGTAATAAAGCGATCTTGTTTCAATTAGTTTCCACAACTAGAGAAACAAATCACCAAGTTTTCATAAGTACCCCTCTTAAAAGTAACCTTTCAAAAGTAAGATTTATTTCCTTTCGAAAGCACATCCTGAACACCCTGATTTCGTATATTTTTTATAAAACCATACATTATAGTACAAGAGATTAACTACCTTTGCCCCCATGAAAAAAATAGCAGATTACAGAAGACTATTGGACGTAGATAGCAAAGTTGAACTTAGCACATTGAAAGCTCGCTACCGACAAATCATGAAGGAATGTCATCCGGATAGATTTGCTAATGATCAAGAAGGCTTGGCTGCGGCAGAAGAGAAAAGTAAAGAAATGATAGAAGCATACCATTTTTTGGTAAGTATCTGTCCAGAAACCTTGAGCAATCAGCTTCCTATATATCAAGATACCATAACGAACTCAGCAATAGTGGACTTTGAATGGGAAAGCCAGGTATTGACGATTACATTTCTAAACGGTAGCAAGTACGAATATTTCAGTGTGCCGAAAAACGAGTATATTAAATTTGTCAATGCAGATTCGCCAGCTCGTTTTGCGAAACGTCACATATACCCCAAATACACCTACAGAAATATACTAAAGACCACTGCTTAATACCATAAACCCCATTATTTCAACTTCTACGGACTGAAATAATGGGGTTAATATAAATGGTCTAAAAGCCGTCTAACACTCTTTATCCCTAGTCAGAGGCTAGTTCAAGACGAATCATCTTGATATTGCTCAGAAGCTCACCAAAAGCAACTTTTCCTAAGCTACCCTGTATTTCCATTAAGATACCCACGATCTGTTGTCCTTTTACACGCACCCTATCTCCTTTCTTTAATGGCCGTATCGCTGGATCTTCCAAAACATTCTCTATAATCATGGCGTCAGTCAAATCTTCTTCGGTAATATCGACTTCAAGCATTTCAACACTATCCTGAACCACCTCAGTAACCATGCCTTCCAGTGGATCCGTCAATACGAGGTCTACATCAGCCACCTTATGCGAAGCTTCCAATAATACATCCTCGGGTAGACCTATACGTCGTGCTACTTCAAAAGCGAAAGCACTTCCAGCAGTACCGATGGCCAGCTTATAAAGAGGACGCATACCGACAAGGTCATACAGCATCGCTGCATTTCTGACGCCTTCTGTTTGATAGGCATAGCGTTTCAAATTCTGAAAGTGCGTGGTAATCAATCCAAAACTTCTTTCCGAGTTAAATCGTTCCAATAAGGTCTCAGCTATAGCACCACCAACCTGTGGTTCAGTTCCACCGCCAAACTCATCGATAAGAATAAGGCTTCGATCATCATGATACGATAAGATGTTACGCATATGCGTGAGATGAGAAGTATAAGTACTCAAACTACTTTCCAGACTTTGACCATCCCCAATATTCAAAAATAGGCGTTCGAAGATACCTCCTTCAGCATTCTTACCAACAGGGACTAAAATCCCACATTGAAGCATGTACTGTAATAAAGCCGTAGTTTTTAGACAAAGCGATTTACCTCCAGCATTAACACCCGAAATAATCAAAATACGGTGTTCTTCCGTAAGATAAATCCCCAAAGGCTCAGCTCTCTTATTTTCTTGCCGCAACATCATATCCAGTAAAGGATGTATAGCCTGATGCCAATAAACGTGTGGTCTATTTTTCATCAATGGCATCGTCCCGTCTATACGTATAGCAAAAAGCGCTTTGGCTCGAATAAAGTCAATATCTCCCATAAAACTGTAGGCATGCATCAATGCCATAAGTTCTCCTCGTACCAAATTGGTAAAAACCGTTAGTAGACGAGCGATCTCCCGTCTTTCGTCGTTCTCCAATTCGCGTAGTCTATGACAAGCTTCTACAACAGTTTCAGGCTCTATAAAAAAAGTCTTCCCACTACCGGAGCTATCCCGCACCACACCTTTAATCTTACGTTTATTAGATGCAGTGACTGGGATCAAGAAGTGCCCACCTCGCATATCAATAGGCACATCTTTAGCCACGAGTCCCTGACTCTGTGCACTTCGAAGTGCTGCCTGCATACTTCTAGCAACATCTTTTTCCGCTTCTATTTTCCGCTTGCGGATAGAAGCAAGCTCACGGGAGGCATTGTCCCTAATCTGTCCAGTTTTATCAAGAAGCTTCCCGCCCTCCTCCAGTATAATAGGGAAAACAGCAACTTTCTCTGCCAGCTTCTTAAGTTCTGGATAAACACCACTTGTGGTCGGTAAAACAAAAAAGTCGACAATAGATGTTATCGTTTCTAAAGAATTCACTAAATCTCCCACCTCTTCGGCCGATAGCCAGGCAGACAAATCCCTGTCTACGCCAAGCAGTGTATGACGCATATCCAAAAAGTAAGCTGTAGGAAAATCCATTTTGGATTGGATGATTTGCACAAATTCATGTGTTTGTGTAAGGTGTCTCGTGACCGTGGCATAATCCCAAGAGAAAGACATAGCAAAAACCAACTCTTCCCCCATCGGGCTCAAACATTTAGCTACTATATGTTCACGGATTACGTCAAAACTCAACTTCTGTTCAAAGTTTTCCGGATAAATATTCATCTCAAATTCTAGTATAAAATAGCCTATTCTACAACAGACGTGCTGTAGATCGACAGTAAAAAAAATATATTATAAAAAATTGAGTGGGCCCATATCGAATCGGAGGTCCGATACCTTATCTCTCGACAAGAGATAGCAGTATAGCCTCGACACCCCTAGGTGTGGCGTGTAAAATTGCGATATGGTAATTATACGGAAAGAAACGACATGACAGACATTACTTAAAAATCAACGACAAAGGTAACCTATTTTACAAAACTCTCCAAGTAGCAAAATTGAATTTAACGAGCTTGTTGCTTCTCATTCCCAAAAACCAAAGAAATCATCCATCTTATCGAATTCTGCTGCACTAGCCTTGTAACAATTGTATTTATTCCACTGCCTTTGTTTTAAAAATAATAAAAACCCACTAAGTTTACCCCGACTTTAGGACCACTTAGTTTTATTGCACAAAGCTATCGAATCCCATAAAACGATAAATATGACAATACTTACTTTTACACTGATTTTATTTCTCGGAACCTTCATTGCTGGATTACTTGGCTCGCTCACGGGACTGGGCGGAGGCGTTGTTGTTATACCACTCCTTACCTTACTATTTCATGTAGACATACGCTATGCCATAGGCGCAGCCTTACTAGCTTCCATTGCTACATCCTCAGGTGCGGCCACAGCTTATGTAAAAGAGGGAATTACCAACATAAGATTGGGAATGTTTTTAGAAATAGCGACTACCATAGGAGCCGTCGTAGGCGCACTGATTGCCATATACATGCCGACCAATACCATCGCTATAATTTTTGGGGTAGTACTTATTTTCTCTGCAATCATGACATTGCGTAAGAAAAACGAACACGCTTTAGCGGGAGGTTCCCCGCTAGCCGAAAAACTAAAACTCAATAGCACCTATCCTGTAGATGGTCAAAAAGTACCTTACAAACTTACAAACATAGTCGGAGGGTTCTCTCTGATGGGTGTAGCTGGAGTACTATCCGGACTACTCGGTATAGGGTCAGGATCCCTAAAGGTATTGGCAATGGACGGACTAATGAAAATCCCCTTTAAAGTAAGTACAACGACAAGTAACTTTATGATTGGCGTGACCGCAGCAGCATCGGCAGTCGTATACCTACAGAGAGGTTATATGGACCCAGGAATTGCTTTCCCTGTCATACTAGGTGTACTCTGCGGAGCTATAACGGGTTCAAAACTTCTAAAAAAAATGAATCCAAAAACATTACGTTTGATATTTGCCATAGCTATCACACTAGTCGCATTACAGATGATTTATAATGGTGTCCAAAACAAATTCTAACCGATAGAAACGTGCATCGATCAACTAAAAAACGATAAATAAGTAATACACATATGAAATATCCATGTAGCAGCAACTGCACAAACACGAATGACCGCGAAGCAGCATGCACACTAATTGCAACAAGTCGTGCATAACATAGTTTGGATCCGCCAGCTGGCGGATAGCAATTGAAAATCAAACCGAGCTTGCGAGCTCATCGAAGATAATTATATATATGAAACAAGTATTCTCAAAAAATTACTGGAATGATAAAGATATATCCCTTTTAGTAGGGCAGATTCTCCGTATTGGAGTTTTATTGGCATCCGTCACCCTAATAATAGGCGGCATGCTCTACTTAACAGTACATGGCAAAGACCCGATCCCCAATTATACCGAATTTATTGGAGAAACAAATGCGAATACCACCATATCAGGGATAATATCAGGCGTCATGCAAATCAGTGTACCACAGATTATACAACTTGGGGTTCTACTCCTCATCTGTACCCCCATCGTTCGCGTTATTGGATCGCTCGTAGGATTCATTATCGAAAAAGATACGATGTATATCATAATCACCCTGATTGTTCTAGCAGTAATAGTAGGAAGTATAAGCAGTGGTTTAAAAGGATAAAGTTAAGCAAAAGATTAATATAATTTTAACAAACACCATTATACCCAAATTAAATACCATGTAACAACAATGAAACAAAACAAATATTAACAAATCTTAACATTTCAAATCGGATTTCCGTCTTATATTTGTGTATTCATAATTTAGGTTAATAATTGGTTAGTTAAGAACGCCTGTAGCTCCCCGCTACAGGCGTTTTCTTTATATAAAACTCGCTATGGCAGAAGCTCCGCAAGCTTATTATCCAGATCCTCACCGTGAAGGTTAAACGCTAAAATTCGTCCATCAGGACCAATAAGATAGTTTTGTGGAATCCCTCGTACGCCATACAAAGTCGCTGCAGCATTCTTCCATCCCAACAAATCGCTCACATGATTCCAAGGCAATTGATCTTCCTCTATCGCTTTGATCCAATTCGCTTTCTTACCTGGACTATCCAGAGATACCCCGAGTATGGTAAAATTCCGCGACTTATATTTATGATAAGCAGCTACCACCTTAGGATTTTCTGCCCGACAAGGACCACACCAAGAAGCCCAAAAGTCCAAAAGTACATACTGCCCTCTAAAATCAGAAAGCTTAACAGCCTTATCATGGACATCATACTGAACAAAATCAGGTGCCATCACGCCCACTGCTGTCGTTTTAGCAATAGCGATACGCTGAGCAAAAACCTTTCCCTCAGGAGAGTTCTGCAAATTGGCAGGGAGTGACTCAAAAAAACGAGATACTAAAGGCACATCCATTTCTAAACCAGCAACCTCTTGAAGAGCCACTAAGCTAAAATAAGAAGTAGGATTCGTCTTGATATACTCCCATTGAATACGATACTTCTCCGCCCGAATAGGTTCGGTCAACGCTGTCAGTTCATTAACAAAATCTTCATCATCGCGCAATTCCATAGGAGCATCATACCACCGTTGCTCAATAGCACGGATAGCATTTACAGGTTTTTCTATAAGTTTAGAATAGGCAACAAACTCTGTAGACAACTTAGGACCCACCAATACAGAATTTCGTATAGAATCATCTGCATTCAAACGTACATTCCCCTTATCCAAATAAAGAATATAGGTATCCCCCATTCCACTTGCAACTTCAGGTTTTTGCGGAGACACCGTCAGCGATATCCGTGTTGGACCATTCAATATACCTGCAAAGCTAAATCGACCCTGACGGATATCGGAGCTGTCGCGTACATTCTCTCCATCGAGGCGATAGGACAAATACACCTTATTTCCTGGCGTTGATTTTTTTATAGTGCCCTCAATTTTATATTTTTCATTTTGTGCAAATAGAAGAGTTGGCACACACAGCAGAACACTTATAATAGTTTTTATCATCGAATTAAATTATTATCATTTATATAGTTATTTCGTCCTAAAATGAAGCCGGCAAATAAGGATCATTATTAGGTTGTAAACCCCATTGAGGGTTGAAGGAGATAATCGAATTACTAATCTGTAATGTAAAGTATTTACTTTTTACATCCGCGGCATAAGACTTTCCATCGATGACATGTTCAATACGAGTCTTGCACCACGGCTTCCCTGTATCCAAGGCCAAACGCTTTATATCCAATACACGCTGAAACGAAGCCATCGGTAATTCTCTTCGACGTTCTTTCAAAACCTCATACAATAAGGCATCTTTATCCAACGAGTTGCCTCCCACCAAATCAGTAGCACTTCCGCTATACCTATATTTGCGCAACAAATTAAGGTCTTGCAACGCAGCTCCCAATCGGCCATTTCGTGCATTCGCTTCCGAACGCATCAATAGCAACTCTGGATAGGTCAACCCTGCGTTACTAATCATCTTACTATCCTTCATATAATACCGTTGTATCCCGTCGTTATAACGCACGCCGCCCACAGTAGTCGAATAGCCCAGTTTCTTCAGGGCAAACAACTTATAGCGCTTATCGCTATTCGTATCAAAAAGACTCAAAAACTCATCAGAAGGATAACTATTTGTACCTACAGGTCCCGTTCTGAAAAGCAAAAACTCCCGATTATTGGTCTGAAAATGCAAATTATCAGGCCCCTGCAGATCTAATACCGTCTCCACGTCCGTCCCTGGAGTTGGTGTCGCATTATCATCCGGCCTATAAAAGAAGTCATTGTAATTATAGATTAGATTATCGGCATTTCCCTTAGCGCTTAAGGCCTTTGTCCACGCCAGATCTGCATGCTCCGACATCTTTACCCAATCCCGCTTATACATATACAGTTGTGCCAAAAGCGCATGTACAGTAGAAATACTCGCTCGGGATGGATTAGCAACATGCAGGGGAGCATCTAAAGCCTCCAATAGGTCTTGCTCAACCAAATCCATAATTTCACCTGTAGTCGATAATCCGGGGTGAGGTTCATTTGGAGAACTCGCTTTGCGATAAGGCAATACTCGAGCATCATTACTCCCATTGGGATCAAACATAGGACCATAGGCTAAGCCACCCACCATGTAACTCCAGGCTCGACCTGCCTTCGCTTGGGCGATAAGCATTCTACCGAGATCCGACCCCTGAGCATTCAATTTCGTAACCTCATCGATCACCACATTAAAAATGCCCGCAGCTTTATAGATCGCATTATCCCAGGTAGGAGCTGATTTATTCGGATCAAAGTAAGGATAATAGTATTTATAAGCAGCTAAACGCTCCACATTAGGGTTCGTATTCAAGAAAAGGTATTTTGCCTGATTATCACTAATCCTCAAATTATCCCCTAAGTGAGCATAAAAACTGCCTTTATTATTGTCCACAAAAAACAGTTCAACTGTATTATTACTGTTCAATAAGTTCTCCAGATCTTCGACCTTAGTAGGTATAAGTTGACCGACAGGTTTCACATCCAAAAACTTCGTACAACTACTATTAATCAAAAGACTCGTCAATAGAATCGTTAATATATTTCTTCTCATGTCTAATAATATCTTAATTGTTAGAAACCGATTTTTAAACCAATGAAAAATTCTCTTGGTACAGGTAGCGAACTAAAGGATTGCTCCTTTTCGTAAGTAGCACCGCCAGAAATATTCTGCTCCGCTGTCTCCGGATCGATGTCCACTCCCTTAGCTGTTACATAAAACAAATTACGTCCCTGCACATACACTTGCGCATTTGGAATACGCCATAATTTCGTGTACCGGCTCAAATCATACATCAGGGTCACATCACGCAATTTGGCGTAACTCGCATTCCCAATAAGACGGTCTATAAAAGGAAAATAAAACATATCCATATTCCAGCTCTGTAACGCTGGATAGATTGTGTTGTTATTTGGTGATTCTGGATTCCAACGTTGTCCTACTGTCCTGGTCTGAATATTCGAACCAGCAAAGCCATCCTTACGATATTTATGACCAAGCTTAGCAATCATCATAAAGGAAAGATTCAAATCCTTATAACTAAAATTATTGGTCAATGCCATGTCCCATTTAGGTCTTAGCGTACCTTGATATATCATATCAGGAATCTTTGCCCCACCAATGAGAATAACCTGGCCATCTTTGTTATAAACTTGTGTCTGTCCAATATCATTCAACCCGGCAAACTGATACCCCCATAAAGATGTGGCAGGATATCCCTCTACAAGTACTCCGGCACCAGCCGTCAAATGTATTGGTGAGGTACGGTTCACTCGATAGTAATTCACCTTATTGATATTCAATGAGACATTAGGTGACATCATCCACCGAAAATCAGTTCCCTCTACAACCCGCACATTCAAACCAAGTTCAATACCATGATTACGCATAGACCCAACATTGCGAACTAGAGAACCATAACCAAAAGTCGGGTCAATAGCATCGCCCGTCAATAGGTCTGTACTCTCTTTATTATAGTAGTCGAAAGAACCTTCAACCCGGTTTTTGAATAAACCGAAATCTATCCCGATATTCGCAATAGTCGTTTTTTCCCATCGGAGCTGATCGTTAGGAGGAGAAGCCACATTGTAAGCAATACCACCTGTAGTTGGCGAATAGCTTCCTGCCCGTAAGATCAGTGAAGGACCATTATTCAAAGAAATATTACCATTGATCCCATAAGACCCGCGAACAAATAACTTGTTTACCAGCTCACTGTCCCAGAACTTTTCATTACTTAACTTATACGTCCCTCCCAATGACCACATAGGTTTATAACGATATTTCTTACTTGTACCAAAGAAGTTCGTCATATCCATACGGATACTACCACTCAGAATAAAACGATTATCATACTCGTATGACGAGTTACCATACCAAGAGACAAAACGGGTATCCCTATATTTAAACTCTCCATTCGTCATACCTGGGAATGTCGCTTCAAACAACATATCTGAATCATAGAGTCCCCCCAAGTAATCTTTAATATTCACAGGGATAAAACTTCCCGCTACAGGATTATATCCAAAACGTGAAGCCAACTCATTATTATCAAAGGTTAGTTTCCTAATCTCATTCCCAAATAAAGCATGGATCCGATGTTTTCCCTCTCCCAAAATGGTATTATAGTTTAGCTGCGACCTCAATGTCCAAGATTCGTTCAGGTTTCTATTCTCATTAATCACGCCGCCCTCCGGCAAATAGTGTAAGGCAGGATTAGACCGAGAAGTTGCATCATTGTAAGCAATACGGATATCATAAGCATCGCCTGACTGAAATCCCTGTGTCAACGTATTACCTTTCTCCCAATTTCCGCCAATTTCTGCTGTAAGGCCAGCCAATACCTGAGCCCGTAAAAATCCAGTAATACGAGAGGAGAACGACTTGCCTGTATAACGGCTTTTATCGAAATCCTCAATGGGGTTATAATCCCAACGCTTCATACCGGGTGTATTCCGATAGGTATCTTCCTTATACTGACTCAATCCCCAGACTGGAGCAGGATTTCCTGCTTCATCCCATAAATTGGTATACGGTTGCAACATAGTCTGTAGAGACCAACTGGTCAAAGCCGAAAAATCATAACCAACAGGATTCGTCCCCCATTGATTCGTGACCAACATACTACTCGATTCTGAATTATTGACTACAAAATTTGCAGATGCACCAGCTGTCAAAAACGAAAAGGGCTTCCATTCATTCTTTAGGTCAAAAGTCAACCGCTTACTATGATTATTGATCATATTCTGTTGAGATCCCAAATAGTTTACAGCAATGTTATAAGTATATTCTTCACTACCTCCAGCAATACCAATATTATGTTGATGGTTGATTTCGGGGCGGAAGAAAGCTTGTTCAATCTGCTTTAGACCGTCCACTTTCTTAAGCGATTCAATTTCCCTATTTGCTTCGTCCGCTGTGATTTTTCCCTCACGTACCTGCATCAATAGGTACGTCACACGGCTCATATTATAGGAGTCCATAGGAGATGCGGCATCTGGATCAAGATTAAACAACTCTATCTCCGCATCGATGTAATCTGCCGAAGATGCTTTATTTAAACGTCGAAGATTAGGACGTTGCACCGCCTGAAAGAAACCCGAATAATGCAATCTCGGTTTGCCCGAAAGCCCATTCTTAGTCGTTACCACAATAACACCATTTGCGGCTCTAGAGCCATAAATAGAAGCTGCAACACCATCCTTCAAGACAGTAACACTACTAATATTCATCGGATTTAAATCCTCAAGACGTCCTTCTATAGGATAGCCATCAACAACAAGAAGCGGAGTCATCTGTGCGGTAAAAGTAGAAACCCCTCTAATCTCCACATTCCCGGTCCGATCTATAACCAATCCTGAAATCTGTCCTTCAAGGGCATTCTTAATTCCAGTCGCCAGTTTCCGTTCCAATTGCTCACCACTTACATAACCAAAGGCTCCAGTCATCCGTTCCCTAGAAACAGTTTGATACCCCGTGTTGATCTGCACAGTAGCTTCTTCTAGCGTAGATTCCTGCGGAGACAAAACAATCGTTTCCATATTAGCCTTAGCACGTAATGTACGAGATTGATACCCCACATACGTCACTACCAAAGACACCTCAGAAGATGTCACATTCAAAGCAAATACACCATTCCCATCAGTTACCGCTCCTGCACGCTGCCCCTGAACCGAAACAGTGACACCAGCTAATGGCTGTCCATTCTCGTCCACTACCTTTCCTGTAATGCGTTGCTGCATATCCGATACCGCTCCTTCTTTCATCCCCGCCATATCAGTCTTTGTTTTAACAACCTGACGGCTCAGACTAATCAGCTTTCCATTTACAGAATAGGTCAATGGCTGTCCCGAAAACAGCACGGGTAACACCTCTAGGATATCCTTCTCCTTAACTTCAAAATCTACAGGTTTAGCATCCTTAAAATCGTGATCGCTATAGATAAACGAATAACCACTTTGTTTTCTAAGCTCTGTCAATACAGACTTCAAATTGCCGTTTTTGACAGAAAGAGAAACACGCTGCGCTAATAAACTTGCCGAAGCTTGAAGAGAAAAGGCAAATGTCAAAAAGATAATTAACTTCATAATAACACCAATACCTGTCGGTTTACATGTGACAAATCGAGTGATACACTGCCATAGCAATATTCCCACCTTGTCAAGGTTTCTAAGATTCATAAATTTAAATTTCCCCTGCAAAAGCAATCACCGTGAATTCACACAATAAAACCCTACAATACCCATAAAATTAGCTTTTTATGTTCACGAGGATATTGATTACTTTTGTCAGGTTAGGTTAGTAAAAAAATTCTTTCAGCATAATTTTTGATATTCCCTGACACCCGGTCGTAGATGTTGGTAGCATCTACGGCCTCTTTCATGACAAAGAATAGACGTTTTAGTACCTAATTCTTAATCATAAACCTCCTTCCATTTTGCTCAAATTTAATGTTCAATTGCCCTTCAATGCCTTTCAAAAGCACATCGATAGGAAGCTTGTTCGACACTTCCCCAGACATCGTTTCCATCGGTAGATCGGTCTTTCCAACAACAAACTCAACATCATACCATCGCTCTATTTGTTTCAAGACCTCTCGTATATTTTGCTTTTCCAGCACAATAACCCCATCTTTCCATGCGGTATACTCCTCCACGTTAACCCCAGTCTTAACGTGGACATGCCCGTTCCTGACCAGGGCCTGCATTCCAGGTTTCAGCAGAAAACGTTCGTCCACACCTGTCGCTCCTATCTGCACACGCCCTCTTACCAACGTAGTCGTCACTGCCCCATCATTTTCATATGCTGACACGTTAAACGCTGTGCCCAAAACTTCAATATCCTGACCTTTACTCTTCACAACAAAAGGCCTATCCACCATATGCTGAACATCAAAAAAGCCTTCACCTTTCAGATGAACAACACGTAAAGTGCCCTTAAAAGAAACAGGATAAGTCAGCTCTGACTCTGAATTTAACCAAACTTTACTCCCGTCCGGCAACACCAGCTGATACTGCCCTGCCCGCGGGACACTCAACGTTGCATAAGTTACCTCCTGAGAAAAGGACGATACGGCACCTCCACTCTCATAACTAATCCCCTTATCATCAATACGAATTCCTTTTTCATCCGCATCTAATACCATCGTATCGCCATTTGAAAGCGTCAAACGGGCTTTGCTTCCTCCTGGCTCTATACCGCCTGCTATAACGGAATCTTCAACAACCTGTCCAAACTTAGTCTTTATCAGAAAGTAGCCCCCAATGGTCAAAGTCAAAAAGATGACAGCTGCGGCATAGCGCATAAAAAGCTTAACGGACCAAAATCTATTACTTGCGACTTCTTCAACCAAGTTACGCTCCCGAGCCTTATCCATACAAGTATTCCAACTCCCTTCACAGTCCAACTTATCATATACAGATAATGCGTCCGCGGTTTCTGCCACTAGCCGTTTAAGCTCGTTAAACTGCGTTGACTCCACAGGTGAAAACTGACCCTCTAATTGAGAATCTGAATTCAGTTGCTCAAGAAACTTATCCCAATCGGGTTCTTCGGGGGAAAACTTTTTTGACTCCATCGTATCTGTAAGTCGCAAAAAAACACAAAAGATGTGACAGCCTTTAGAATAAAAAATACAAAATACTGATTTACAGATATATTATTTTTAAATATAGGTCAACAAAGCAAGTAAAAGTAGCCCAGAGGCAGACTTCCGTAATGAACTATAGGCCCTGCTTAGCTGGGTTCGGACCGTGTTTATACTGACGCCTTGTGCATGAGCGATTTGGAGATAGCTCATTTTATCTAAAGCATGGAGCTTTAGTATTTTTCTTTGTCCCTCGGGAAGTTCCTCCAAAAGTTCAAAAATCCGTTGTAATCGGTCGTAATAAGAAGCCTCTTCCTCCTGTTCCCCCACCGGATTATAAGCAGGATCTACATTAGAAAAAACTTCCTTTTTTCGCTCTTTCACCTCCAACCTTCGACAATAGTCAATCCCCAGGTTCCGAACAGCACGCATGCCATAATGCTTAAATTGCTCGGGACGCCCCATCCCCTGTTTCCGACGCTCCCAGTAATTAATAAAGAAATCCTGAACCAAGTCCTTTGCTATATCGACATCGTGCACAACACGCAATGCCTGCACACAGAACACAGCGTAGTACATCCTAAAAAGAGAACCAATCTCCTCTTCGTCTACCACTTGCTCTGAATACTCGTTGCCCATTATATTTGATTTCGATACAGCTAAATAAAGAAATCTTTAATTAAAAACCAATTCTTTAGGACATCCCGAAAAATCAAAAACAACCATGTTTCCCCACTTTAAATATCTTAGGGGAAGCATGGAAGAGATTTAAAAGACTTTCAAGCCAACGATTCCCGCAACAATCAACACCGCAGAAAGCAATCGAAAAACGCTAGCAGAATCTCCAAAAAATGTGATTCCAACCAATAATGTCCCTACGGCCCCTAATCCTGTCCATACCGCATAAGCAGTACCTATTGGAATAGCTTTTTGAGCATAGAACAATAAACTTCCACTAATCGCCATAGACACTATAGCCAACAGTATCCATCCGACCTTATTACCTTCTCCACTTTGAGCCATTTTTAACCCCAGAGGCCAACCAATCTCAAAAACACCCGCAGCAATCAATGCAATCCAATTCATTTTCAAATAGTTAAATTATACACCACAAAAATAGAGTCCAAAACGGCAACATTTTTTGATGTATATCAAAATCAACTAATATCTTCGGATTCGGCTCAATGTCTCCTGAGTAATGCCTAGATAAGAAGCAATATGTCCGAGGTTGATACGACTTAGCAGTCTAGGTTGCAAGCGGATCAATGACTGGTATCGTTCGGAAGCAGATTCGATATGGAGCGAAATACTACGTTCTTCTAAAATCACGCAAACCTCTTCAGCTATCTTACGCCCGATGAGGTTTAATTCGGGATACATCCGATACAATTCATTTAGATCCTCGACAGAAATAGCATATACCTCAGAATCCTCTAAAAACTGTATATTCTCAAAAGAAGGCCGATTCGTATACACAGGGAGTATAGAACCGAAAATCTGATTCTCTTCACCAAACCAAGTATTCACCTCCTTGCCATCACGATAAAAGTAAGCCCGGATCAAGCCCTTTTCCAAAACAAAATAACTTGACAATACCTGTCCTGATTTCAGAAAATGATCATGCTTCTTCTTAAAAAAGTGCTTGGTTCTCCCCTCAATAGCTGTTTCCGCCTCTGAACTGAGAAAACCATATCTTTTAAACTGCTGAATAATGGGATTCATTCAAAATAGTTAAACATTCCACGAAGCCTAAAAGTAATCATAGATCAGGAAATAAAAAAACTACGTTTAGACAAACGTAGTTTTTTTAGATGGATAGACAACAGTATACTACAGCATCATACGCATAGACATACTGAACGGAATAAGGCCCTCTCGTTGATAAAGAGCTATTGCAGCAATATTGCCTGTCAAAACAGTAAGTTCAAAATAATCCACCTGATTAGATTTCCCCCAATCTTTGACCTGTTCAAGAAGCAACTTCCCAATCCCCTTACCTTGCATCTCTTCTGCTACAATAATATCCATAAGATACACAGATCTCAGAGGCTTCAAACAATTATAAGGATCAGTGGATTGTATCTGAGCGACAGCCAAGCCACACACAATCCCTTCCTTTTCATACACAAAGCCAATAAAATTGTCTTCACCTGCAATAATTTTCTTTATAAAAGTTTCATCCTGTCTAGCAGCATTCATATAGTTCGGTTCATAAACCGCCATCTGCTTGAACAACGAAAGGTAAAGCGCATCGAGTGCAAAAAGATCAGTCAATTCTGCTTTTCTGATATTCATATATTAGTCTTTAGAAAGTACACTACTAGCCTCATAAGCCTGAACCTGTCTACGCAGTTCTGATATATCTGCCGAGGTCAGATAAGGGCGAAGTGCATCAAACTTAGCACTAGACCATTCATACATACGAAGAGCCAGCAGTTCCTCAACGACATCCTTCTCAAAACGATACCCAATAACCTTCGCCGGATTTCCACCTACTATCGCATACGGAGGCACATCTTTGGTTACTACAGCAGCCGCGGCAACTACAGCTCCTTCACCGATATGAACACCAGGCATAATAATGGAACGAATACCAAGCCAGGCTCCGTCATCAATACGGGTATCTCCTTTCTGCTTATAAGATTCCAAAATCGATTCCGCAAAAGGATACAAACTGAACCAATCTGTACGATGGGTATTATTCCCTCCCATTAAGATAAGCACCTCGGCACCTATGCATACATAATCGCCAATATACAATTGATCAATATCCCAGATAGGTTCCCAGTTGGCGACACTGTACTGATCACCATATAAATAACGTACCACACTTTCTTCAAACGAACCTGTCCAGGCGTTACTATAGTAACTTTTTGTCCCTCTAACGTGGATATTACAATTTGTAACCACCTCATGTAGATATTCTACCTTTGACCAATGTTTCTCTGCTTTATCTTTCATATTGTTATTCATTGCACTGTATCCCTTTTCAAATCATCATCAACCACAACTTTCAAAAATACATCATTTCCAAAACAACATGATAGGCATTCTGTAGGATAAAGCATTCCTTTTTAAATATTTTCAGAGACCTATCCTACCGCAGTTGATTCCATTTTCTAAAGTGTATAAGCCAAGGAAAAAGAAAAGCCCCGATTATATATCCGTATACGATCTTTAGAATCACCAACATCGTAACTACTAGCATATTGGAACATACTCGATAATCCCTGCATATAATTAAGTCCCAACAAAAAACGACGATTCAGTTGCCAAGCTATCCCACCATTAAACCCCATTTCCATCTTCTGCAAATACTTATTCTCCGATTCATCATCTCCAGCACTTCCATAAATCTGCTTATCCTTAAACCAAGTACCATCTTCCTCTTTACGTTGGATATCCGCATGCAACAAGGTACTGACATAAGGTCCTGCATAGACACGTACCGGACCGACCGCATAATTCAAATTAATGGGCGTAAGGACAATAGACTGCATAGCAATTCTTGAACTATAGTCTCCTCCATCATCAGCAAGAGATACCCCAAATTTCCGCTGGCTAAACATAAGCTCATGCCCCAATGCAAACCGCTTATTCAATGTTGTCCGAACAAATACTCCGGCCTGAAAACCTACTTTATAAGCAGACTCATCATTGGAAAATAAATAATCTATATCCTTACCATGTAGATTAGTATAATTTACGCCAGCTTTCAAGCCCCACCACACCTTACCTACAGCCAATATTTCGTCCGCAAAAACCGCAATAGAATCGACACCCTCATATCTTGTTGCAACCTGTGCAACCACCACCTTCTGGCCCAATAACAAACTAACTAGCCCAAGGAAAAGTATATTTCTTGTCACGTTCATAACCAATAATCTTTTAAAAATTAATATCCCAAATTCCCACTGCACGCTCCAATTCAACCAATGCAGCTGCGCAATTATACCGCGTCACATAATAGTTCTGCTGTACTTCAATATAGGTCCGCTGTGCATCTAGCAATTCCAACAAAGAACTCTCGCCACGTTGATAACTGTAGATTTTACCACCCAAAATAGCTTGTGCATCTGTTAACAGACCAGTTTCAAATTGTGCGACCTGCTTTTGAGCGGCCCGATAACCGTGGTAAGCTTGTGTCACTTCGCTTTGGATAACCAAAGTAGTTTGCTTATGTTCTTTCTCTGCCTGCAAAATTCCCCATTGAGCAGACCGGACTTCTGCGGGATGCTTATTGGAAAATTTGAGAGGTACACTGACACCAACCTTTACAGTAGTCATTGAAGGAGTAGGCGCTATAACATTATTCACATACGAGGCATAATCCATACCTAAGGAAAGTCCCAGATCTATTGCCCTATTTGCTTTAGCCAGTTTTAATAAACTTGAAGAAAGGTTCTTCTGCTGTAGCGCAGCCTGTAAATCTGCTCTATTCACCTTTGCGTCTCCGATTAGTTCACTTAATACAAAATCACGTCCCAGGCCCTTCAGATCACCGGTAGGATTCCAAAGAAAATCAATTTGGTCATCACCAAGAAGTGTCGACAAATCAGCTAGAGAGCTCTTCCATTCCGCTTCTGCAGCAAATACCTCATTCAACATTGTAGAGGCCTCCAGTTTGGACTGCCGTGCATCTACCTGTGAAATACTCCCCAGCCCATAGCGGATGCTATCCGCCTCGGATAGTTTCTTCATCTGTTCGTAGGAAGTTTGCTGTACGTCCAATAGCATCTTATTTTGCAGGGCTGTTAAATAAGCTAATGTGGCGTCAGCCCGTAGATTCCTAAAATAATCTTCCAACAGCAATTGCGTGAGCTGTACCTGTCCTTTGGCGACATCCATTCGAGCATGGCGTTTACCGCCAAGCTCAACAGTCCAAGATAACTCAGAAGCAAAACCATATCCCATCTTCATCCGTCGTTGTCCATTATCAGAAGCTTCAAACGACAATTCAGGATCTGGAAAAACCCGGGCCTGTAGAATTTCAGCCTCTGCAATATCGACATTAAACTTCTCTGCCGAATAAGCTAGGTTATTCTTTCCGACCAAACTTACAAACGTAGCATAATCGATATTTTTATAAGCAAAAGAAGGATCCAAGACCTGGGCCGACAGTTGCATGCCGACAGATAGAAAAGCCAGGGCAAGTATGATATTTATATATTTATTCATCTCCGTATAATTTAATCCTGTTTAGAAGCCGTATAGTTTTTTCCCCATTTACGCTCCACCAAATAATACAATGCGGGCAAAGCAAACAAAGTAATAATCGTAGAAAACAATAAGCCATATACAATCACTGTAGCCAATGGACGCTGTACATCAGAACCAATCCCAGTAGCTAACGATGCAGGAAACAATCCGAGAACAGCTACCGTTGCCGTCATGAGGACAGGTCTAAAACGATGTGCGGCTCCCTCAATAACTGAGCGGGAAAGATCATATCCCTTTCGTCTCAGTTCATTAATATGTGATATCATAATCACCCCATTCTGAATCGCCACTCCAAACAAAGCAATGAAACCAACAGCCGACGAAACATTTAAAGACATGCCACGGACATTCAGGGCCAGCATACCTCCAAACAAAGCCAGGGGAACAATACTCATCAAAAGGCCTGCCTGACGGAACGAACCGAAGGCGCTGTATAGCAAAATAAACATGATAGCCAATGCCAACGGCACTATAACAGCCAGACGTTCATAAGCCCGGTTCTGGTTCTCAAACTTTCCACCCCAGCTGATATGATATTTATCATGATCATACGTAACATTCTTATCAATTGCTTGCTGTGCTTCCGCTAATAAGGAATTCAGATCTCGGTTACGCACATTCAACTTCACGGTAAGGTGTCGTTTATTCATTTCACGGGTAATTGTACTTTCACCTGTACTTAAACGTACATCAGCAATCTGGGATAATGGAATCTTAGCGCCAGTTTGAGAAGTCAACATCAGGTTCGATATTTTTTCTGGTGTATTACGACTTGCTTCGCTATACCGACATATAATATCATAGACCTTATGTCCAATAAATAACTGGGATACAGCTTTACCACCAATGGCAACCTCAATCAATTCAGCGACATCAGATACATTAAGCCCATACTGTGCTATTTTATCACGATCTGCATGAATCTGTAACTGAGGTAAAGGAGGTTCTTGATCAATATCCAAATCTACAGCGCCGGGAATAGTAGCCAATGTCCCCAACACCTCTTCTGCAATACGTCGTGTTTCTTTAAAATCATCACCATAGACTTTGACTACTAACTCACTGTGCGCACCGGATATCTTATCCATTACCCCATCGATCATAGGCTGGGAGAACCCGACTGTAAATCCAGGCATACTATCATATACAGCAGCCAACTCGTCGATCAGGTCATATTTTGTCTTTCCCTTACGCCATTCTTTATACGGCTTTATACCTATAGAAACCTCGAAATGAGAAGCTGTCCATGGATCTGTACCATCATCATTACGTCCTGCCTGCACCATAATATAAGTCACCTCATCAAATTCCATCGTTCTAGCACGAAGGCTATCACTCATCTCGCTCGCCTTCTGTACAGAGATACCGGGAGGCAACTGTACCTGTAACCATATCGATCCTTCATCAAGAGGTGGCAGAAAATCTTTGCCCACCCGTACAGCCAAAAAGGAAGTGGCCGCTAGAATCAAAACTAAAGGAATAAAAACCTGCTTTGGCTTCTGCATGATACGGTTTATACCTTTTGAGTAAGAGTCCGAAATCTTTTCAAGCCACTTATTATGATAGATTTTTTGTGGTTTTTTATAGATAACATAAGCAATACCAGGAATGACCAATAAGGCAACTGCCAGAGCCCCCAACAAAGCATATCCCACAGTGAATGCCATAGGCGTAAAAAGCTTCTTCTCTACACGCTCAAAAGCAAATAATGGCAAGTAAGCTGTAATAATAATAATCGTCGAAAAGAATACCGGTTTAGCTACCTCTGCTGCGCGCTGCGATATGCTTTTTTCTTCCAATTCAAGATCTGGATTATCCTCACGCTTCTTAAGAATAGTTTCCAGCATTACAATCGCTCCATCCACAATAATACCGAAGTCGATAGCCCCTAGCGATAGTAGATTGGCAGGGATATCCGTAAAGTGCATCAGAATAAAGGCCGTCAACAGCGAAAGTGGAATCGTTACAGCCACCAAAAGAGCTCCTCTCCAGCTGCCTAGGAATACGATCAAAACCACAATAACCAACGCCATCCCTTCCAATAAGGTATGCGAAACGGTATTCAGCGTTGTATTAACCAGATCCGTACGATCCATAAACGTATGGATATGCACTCCTTCCGGCAATCCGCCATTATTCAATTCCTCTACAGCCTCATGTATGCCTTCCAATACAGAAGAAGGGTTCTGTCCTTTGAGCAATAGTACAATCCCCTCGAGACTATCCGAATAATCCCGCTCTCGGTCTGTATAGCCCAGTACTCCTTTCCGTTCCAACATGCCATACTTCAGTTCTCCGATATCCTGTAAAAAGATGGGCACTCCCTTTTCAGATTTTACCACGATCTTTCCCAGATCTTCTAAATCCCGCACTAATCCGATACCACGCACGACATATCCCAACTCACCACGAGGAAGCACACTCCCTCCAGCATTAATATTATTATTTTCAATAGTCTCAATAACTTCTGTTAAGGTAATAGAATACTGCTCCAGCTTACGAGGATCCACCTCCACCTGAAACTGCGTCGTAATACCACCAAAATTGGTCACATCCGCTACACCCGACACCTGTTTGATACGAGGCATAATGGTAAAATTCTGTAAATCTGTAAGGGCTCTTAAATCGTGTCCTCCTTTACTCTCTACAATATACCGATACACCTCCCCTGTCGGCGAAGTAAGCGGATCTAACCCAGGAACCGCATCATAAGGCAACTCGACCTCATTCAATCGTTCCTCAATTCGCAATCTAGCCCAATAATCATCAACACCATCCTGAAAAACAATAGTAATAATAGATAGACCGAACGTACTTTTACTACGCATAACATGCATTCCTGGAAGACCATTCAATGCACGCTCAACAGGAATA
Organism: Sphingobacterium tabacisoli; assembly: GCF_017908035.1. Classification (GTDB taxonomy): domain Bacteria; phylum Bacteroidota; class Bacteroidia; order Sphingobacteriales; family Sphingobacteriaceae; genus Sphingobacterium; species Sphingobacterium tabacisoli. The sequence goes on from NZ_JAEQMU010000001.1 coordinate 1,744,386, forward strand.
GTAATCTGTTGTTCAATCTCTTCTGCCGCCAGCCCTGGCACCTGAGTTACCACTTGAGACGTCACATCCGCGATATCCGGATAGGCCTCAACAGCAAGTTGCTTCCACGAATAATATCCAAAAAAAGCAATAAGTGTAAACAAAGCCACCATCACCCAGCGCTTAGCTACACCATTATGTATTAATTTATTCATCGCTTAATCCTTAATCTATAAACTGTTCACTATGTACACTTCAAGCCTAATAGCTTCTCAACATCAACGATCCACCACTCGTCACTATAGTCTCTCCAGCTTCAAGGCCAGACGCTACTACAACACGTTCGTTAGAAGTTCCCGAAATATTCACTTCTCTTTTCACAAACTTATTATCTCCCTCTTTTACAAAAACAAACTGCCTGTCATTAGCCTGGAATACAGCACTACTAGGTACAAGAATAGATTTCTGAGGAGTATCTCTAAAAAGTACCGTTACATACATACCCGGTTTAAGCTCATGATTGATATTATCACACTCAATCAATACCTCAACACTCCGCGTTTCTTCATCGACAATTTCATTAACGTGGTATACTTTTCCTTTTATGAGATGGTCGGGATAGGCAGCGACTTTTATTTCGACTTCATCCAATTCGTGGATAAAACGGATATCCTTTTCTTTTACCTGCCCCACAATCCATACCTTAGAAAGTTCGGCGACCACCGCAATAGGTTCGGCATCCTCCTTCAAATATTGTCCGATTACAATATTATTATCGACAATCTCTCCTTTGATAGGAGATCTTACAATCATCGGCTTCCCAAGAGACATCTTCTCTGGGTTGACATTAAATATTTTTAAAGCAGATAAAGAGTTTGATAATGCAGATTTTTTAATTTCATAATCGGTTTCGGCATCCTCCAACTCCCGTTGTATCCCTACACCGTTTTTTAAGAGATCTTGCTGCCGTTTCAAATTCAATTCTGCTTGACGAAATTCCTGACGGGCGTCAGTATATTCTTTCTCCGCATTAAAATAGTCTGGAGAACTCAATTCAAAAATCGGCGAGCCAGGTTGTACTTTCTGTCCCAAACGAACAAATGACCGTAATATCCGACCTGCAAATGGAGACGCAATCTCAGCATAGGCATTAGGAATGGTCTTGACAGTCCCCGCACTTGTCATCTCCAAAATAAAATCTTCTTCCGCTACAGTTCCAAAACTTAGCTTAGAATGAATCGGAGACGCTGCAGTCAATAAGACCGCATCACCTTCAATACGATAAGCCTTATTATCTTCTTCCTCTTTTTTTGATGTGCTGCTACACGAAGAGAGTACAAAGAAACTAATGCCAATAAAAAACAATAGCTTTTTCTTCTTTAGACGGATGTCCTTACTGTTAATTTTCATTGTTTTGCCTTTAATTGATTTCATATTCAAATTAATCTGGCACAAAAGTGCCCATATTAATACCGTAAGGCTGTTAGAGGAGCAATAGAAAAATATTAGAAATTTATTAGACTCGTTCGAGCATTGGACTTTTCTGCCAACAAACAAGCCTTTCCTATCCCCTAAAGGGCACGCCACGGGGACTACAGTAAGGAGGAATGATTAAATTAAAAAAGAAATAACTAAGGCTAAGGAAAGTTTTGCTAACTTACACCAGAAATATTTACAACTATAAATATTAAATACAACTTTCTTAAAATGGTAGTAATAAACAATTACGAGGAGTACAAATCGTTTGAAGGAAAACAATTAGGCTCTTCCGATTGGCACAAAATCGATCAAGAGCAGATCAACAGATTTGCGGACGCGACCCTAGATCACCAATGGATACATATCGATCAGGAAAAAGCAAAAACGGATAGCCCTTTCAAAACAACGATTGCCCACGGATACCTCACACTTTCCTTGATTCCTTACCTTTGGAAGCAAATTGCGGATGTAAGAAATCTAAAAATGGAAATCAACTATGGCATTGAGAATTTAAAATTTGGGCAAGCCGTGTTAGTAGACAGCGAAGTACAACTGCAAGCAAAGGTAAAATCAATACTTAACTTAAGAGGTACTGTTAAAGCATCCATAGAAGCGACATTGGTAATCAAAGACAATCCTAAACCAGCGTACGTGGGTGATGTTGTATTTCTATATCATTTCCAAGACTAAAAAGAGCCCAGCAAAAGTAGGATAGCCCTGCTTTTGCTGGGAATAATACAGGATACTATCTACTTAAGATAAGGACATAGTCCGTAATGGTATCCCCATTAAAAAACTATCCAGTTCTTCGCATTTAAAATTATACTCATCCACCTTACTAACAATCTGTGGTACCACGTGTTCATTCGACTCCACACGCAAAACCCGATCCTCATCTTCTAAATCCAAGCTCACGATAAGGGGAGTTTTCAGAGACTGTAATCCTTCTAGTATATGAATCTTATCGGTCAATGTCTGAACGTTGGTCTTGAAAATACTTACAAATTTATACATAGTTGCAATCATTGTCGTTACTGTACTTTGAATAACTTATAATCCAAAATTCACGAAAATAACTGAAATACAAAGCGCCTTTCGGTGCCAAACGGACAAAATCAGGGACGAGCCGTCCGTACCATTATCAAGCTAATTCTTTAGCCTCAAGCCAGCGTAAAAAGGTAGAGGCCTTCTCCCTACTGACGTACACACGGGAACTATGTGCTATAGCAAGATCCAACGAGAGCTTTCGCGATAAAGTATAACTCGCATGACGCAAGGCCACTCTATTAACAAGATGTTGCCGATTCGCTCGAAAAAACACACCTCCCAACGTCTTTTCAAGATCGTCCAAACTCTTGTTCACAGCATACTCTTTGCCATCAAAAGTTTTGACAAATACATTCTCGTACTCGATGTAACACAAAGCTATATCCTCAGCAACCAATGGAATAATCCGTCCATGATGATGGACAACTAAGGCATTTTGTCTTGACTGGGCCTGCCCCAGCAAATCATTATAAAGACCATCCTTCAAATTATGGTTTATCGCCCCCTGCGAAAGTTGTCGTTGCAGACCGAAATACTTTTGCATAGTAGATTCGACGGCCTCATTCGAAATCGGTTTCAAAATATAATCAATACCGTTCGTCTTAAAAGCTTCTAACAGATAATCATCATATGCCGTACAAAAGACAATAGGTGCAGAGATCGATATTTCTTTGAAGATCTCAAAACTCAAACCATCCCCTAGTTGAATATCAGAGAAAATAAGATCCACATTGGGAGCATCACGAAAAAAGGCAATTCCCTCCTGTACAGACTGTATATACTTTACAATCTCTATCTGAGGCAGGACCAAACTCAACGTTTGAGCCAAATCTTCAGCAGCTAAGCACTCATCTTCTACTAAAACGATTCTCATTACACAATTTTAATACGTACTTCAAAAAACCCCTCTGACTCCTCGATTTCCACCCCCTGTACAAATAAATATTTATAACGCTCAATGAGATTACGTAATCCACTGCCGTTTGAATCTACTTTCTGATGTTTAATATTTTTATTATTACGGACAGATATCCATCCTTCCCGTTCCTCGACAGAAATCCGAACCGGATCCGCCACTGTAAAAGCGTTATGCTTTAAAACATTATCAACTAGTGGTTGGATGGAGAAAATAGGAAGTTGTTTCATTCGTATATCTGCCGAAATATTTACCTGATAATGCAAAGCCTCACCAAAACGGATCTTCTGCATATTGAGATAATCCTCACAAAGTTTAATTTCCTGATCTATACTAGCCAACTCACCGTTCTTCACAGAAGCAATAGTAATGCGTAAAAAATCAGAAAGTTGAACCAAATAACTCTGAGCCATATCGGGATCCTTGCGAATCAATGTCTTCAAAGTAGCTAAGGCATTAAACAAAAAATGAGGTTGAATCTGTTGACGCATCATCAAATTAATAGCCTCTTCACGAGCACGTTCCAATCGAGAGCGCTCTAACTTATGATGAGCCTTAGCATGTTCTGACATCAGAAAGTAAAGCCATAGCAGTACAACTACATTTAGTAAGCTACCCTGCACACTAATAAATGTAAAATTACGTACAGGATTCTGAATCAAAAAACTATGTAACCGATAGTCCAGAACTCCAAAAAAACGTTCGATATAGTGAAATCCCCAGATAATTAAAATGGCACTCACAAAACTGATAATCTTCACGTGTAATGGCGACTTAACAGGATCCTCTACCCGAAAATAAACGTGGATACAGATATTATTGAAAGCAACCATCAGAATAACTAAAAACGTAATACAGATCTGCACAACGCTACGCGTACTCATAAAACCTCCAGTGAAAGAAGCCAATGCAATAAGTAACGTTGCTGTCAGCGCAAAGACAAAACTTTGCTTAATCCATAGTCCAAAAGGGTAATCTATGTGGCTACATCTCATTGTCAGTGTATTAAACTATTCATGCTTTTCCTTTATCTTAAAGGCGAAAACCACCAAAATCAGGTGAAATTGTAAAAAAACAAATTATTGCAATAAAAAATTGCCTTACTACACAATAAAAACAATTCATTATCGTTTTACTTGTAATTCATAATTTAGGTTAATAAATGGTTAGTTAGAAACGCCTGTTGCTCCCAGCTTCCGGCGTTTTTTCTTACCATTCCTGTACCTACAATCACCCAGCAAAAAATATCAAAATGGCAATTGCTCTGATTTAATTAGATAACAATTAAGAATTTTGATCCCTAAGACTTCCTAAATTCGGCACATTCTTTAAATCAAACGGAGTTTCTTGGTATACAAAATAGTTAAGCCAATTATTAAACAACAAATTCGCATGGCTAACCCATCTTACCTTTGGAGGTAAAGCAGGATCATCATTTGTATAATAATTACAAGGAACATCAATCTCTAAACCTTTCTCTACATCCCGTACATATTCCTGATGTAGTGTATAAGGAGCGTACTCTGAATGCCCCGTCAAATAGAACTCCCGCCCCCCTCTTGAGCTCGCGATAGCTATACCTGCTCCATCCGACTCCGAAAGAACATCTATTTCTCCACTCTTTAACAGATCCTCTTTTGAAACCGTAGTATGTCTACTATGAGGAATAAAGAATTCATCATCAAACCCTCTAAAAAGTGGATTGGTTTTATCTAAAGCAGTGTGTTGAAAAACACCAAAGACCTTTTTGTCTAAAGGTTGCTTCTCAACACCATAAAAATGATACAATGCAGCTTGAGAAGCCCAACAGATATACAACGTTGAAGTAACGTGAGTACGCGCCCAATCGAAAATCCGCGTAACTTCATCCCAATAAGTTACCTCTTCAAAAGCAAGCATCTCTACAGGAGCTCCCGTAATAATCATCCCGTCGTAAAAATCATCAGCGATTTCAGAAAACCCTTTGTAAAACATTTCCAAATGCTCTGCAGGAGTATTCTTAGATGTATGCGATTCCAAGTTCAAAAACTCCACCTCAATCTGTAAAGGATTGTTGGACAATAACCGAACGAAATCCGTTTCTGCAGAAATTTTCAATGGCATAAGATTCAGAATGACGAGTCGAAGTGGCCGGATATCCTGCTCACTCGCGCGAAGGTCACTCATTACAAATATACTTTCGTTTTTTAACAGCTCTATCGCTGGTAAACTATCGGGTATCTTAACTGGCATACGATATTCACTTATTTCACCTTAAATAAACCGTAAAAGTACCAAAAATAAGCAGGAATAAAAAAATGCTAAAAACCTTTCGTGGCAGGGGACCATTATTAAGTTCCAAATGTAAAGAGCTCGTTATGTTCTTGTCGAAAAACAAAAACTGTTGTAAATTGCATACTATAACCTATTATATAAATAAAACAACAACAAATGTATAAAAGAACAATAACTAACACATTAGCCATCTTATCACTATGTTTGGCTTTTACCCTAAGCCAGGCACAGGAAAGCAATAATGGCAAAAAATTGTGGGCAAAATCTATCTTAAATGAGAAGGCACCTGAACTACAGGTAGAACAATGGCTTTCCGATGCTCCAAACACCAAAGGAAAATTTGTGCTTGTTGACTTTTGGGCAACCTGGTGTGGTCCATGCCGAAGAGTGATTCCAGAACTAAACGAATGGCAGGAAAAATATAAAGATCAATTGGTGATTGTAGGAATATCCGACGAGACTGCAGACAAAGTGCAAAATGCCAAAGACATTAAAATTGACTATTACAATGCGATAGATACGCAGGCAAGACTAAAAAAAGAGCTTGAAGTAAAAGGAATACCACACTGTATACTATTGGACCCTCAGGGAATTGTGCGCTGGGAAGGATTCCCAACACTCGCTGATCATGAACTTACAGCTGATGTTCTTGAAACAATCATTAAAAAATATAGCAAATAAATAATAAAAAAAGGGACTTTAATATTAAAGTCCCTTTTCTTTTTGACTAAATCAATTGCCGTAAAGCAATCTCATAAGCCTTCGAAGATAGCTGTCTGCGCTCTTTCGAAACATCATAAATCGCTTTCAATGCTTGTTGTATCACTTTTGAAACATCAGAAAACAAAGCGTCGTCACTGATTTCAATATTTGGCTGCATCAAATAAGCAAATACACGAGCCATACCGCAATTAGCCACAAAATCCGGAATAACAGACACCTGTTGATCGGCATACTCCATCACAGGACCATAGAAGATTTCTTTATCCGCAAAAGGCACATTTGCGCCACTAGCGATTAGCTCTAAGCCGTTATCCACCAATTGCTGAACATGAGATTTAGACACTAGACGAGATGCCGCGGCAGGGATAAAGATTTCCGCTCCGATTCCCCAAACTTCTTCCTGCAATTTATCCGATGGAATCATATCGGGAGATACCAGTTCATTGCCATTACGATTAAGGAACAAATCTGTTATCGCCTTTTCATCAAATCCATCCGTATTAATCAGGCCGCCCATGCGATCTATAATACCAACGACACGAACCCCCATCTTAGATAGATAAAACGCGGCTGCCGCAGCAACATTCCCCCAACCTTGGATAATAGCTCTCTTTCCTTGGCATCCTGATTCATAGAGATCATAAAAATGACGAACAGATTCCGCGACACCAAAACCCGTAATCATATCTGCAACTTTATACTTGCGCTTTAAATCTGGCGTATAAAAAGCATCCTCCAACACTTTAGAGACACCATACCGCAATTGTCCGATCTGACGGATACGTTCACTCTCACGGACATTAAAATGTCCATTCAACACCCCCTCTTGAGGATGCCAGAGACCATACTCCTCGGTCATCGGGATTACATCGTGGATTTCATCAATATTGAGGTCTCCACCTGTTCCGTAATAGTTTTTCAACAAAGGCGTCACCGCTTTAAACCAACGAGCCAAAACGTCCTTTTTCCGAGGATCTTTTGGATCAAAATTAATCCCGGATTTGGCACCCCCTATTGCTGGTCCAGATACCGTAAATTTCACCTCCATTGTTTTGGCAAGCGACTCTACTTCATTCCTATCCAACCCCGCACGCATCCGCGTACCACCACCAGCTGCTCCTCCACGTAAAGAATTAATGACAACCCATCCTTCAGCCTCCGTCTCACTATCCTTCCATTCAAATACAATCTCCGGTCTTTTGTATTCAAAATCCCTAAGTAATTCCTTCATATTATTTTAAAATCCTAAAATAGACACCTTATCTTATAAATTACCTCTTCTCTCCTGTTCGCGTTCTATAGCCTCAAACAACGCTTTAAAGTTTCCTGCACCAAAACTCTGCGCACCTTTTCGTTGGATGATTTCAAAAAATAAGGTAGGACGATCCTGAACCGGTTTTGTAAAAATCTGAAGAAGATACCCTTCCTCATCCCGATCTACCAAAATCCCTAAATCTTGGATGATTTTAATTTCTTCGTCAATTACCCCCACACGGTCCGGCAACATATCGTAATAAGCCTCAGGAGGAGCGCCTAAAAACTCAACACCACGAGCCTTTAAAGCTTTGACCGTAGAAACAATGTCATTAGTAGCTAAGGCAGCATGTTGTACCCCCTCGCCTTCGTAGAACTCCAGGTATTCTTCAATCTGAGACTTTTTCTTTCCTTCTGCAGGCTCATTGATCGGAAATTTTACATAACCATTACCATTACTCATTACCTTACTCATCAAAGCCGAGTATTCCGTGTTGATCTGTTTGTCATCAAACGAAAGGATATTTACAAATCCCATCACATTTTGATACCACTCAACAGTCTCATTCATTTTATTCCAATCGACGTTACCCACACAGTGGTCTACATACAAAAGACCAGTCTCTTCAGGATTATAGTCGCTAACCCAAGCCTCGTATCCAGGTAAAAATGCACCTTTATAGTTTTTACGTTCTACAAACATATGCACTGTCTCTCCATAGGTATAGATACCTGCGGTCCAGACTTCACCATGCTCATCCTGTGTACATAATGGTTCCTGGTATACGCGAGCTCCACGCTTAGTGGTTTCTTCAAAAGATTTTCGTGCATCATCAACCCATAAAGCCAATATCTTGACCCCGTCACCATGTTTTTTGACATGCTCCGAAATAGAATGGTCCGAGCGCAGAGCAGATGTCAACACCAACCTGATTTTATTCTGCTTCAATACATAAGATGCACGATCCCGCACTCCAGTCTCCGGACCAGCGTAAGCCTCCGACTGAAAACCAAAAGCGGTCTTGTAATAATGCGCAGCTTGTTTCGCATTCCCCACATAAAACTCAATGTAATCCGTACCATTAATAGGAAGAAAATCTTGTGCTGTTGCAATTTTCTCCGCAAAAGTTTGTGCCATGATAATATATTATTGTTTATTAATTAGTTACTAATTCATCCATGATTTGTAATAATCAGGGTCTTCCAGTGCTAACGCATCCTCCGTCAGCATCAACGGCCTAAAAGGATCAATCATTACTGCCAATTCATCTGTCCGCGTTTGTCCGATACTTTTTTCAACAGTACCTGGATGCGGTCCATGTGGTATCCCTCCGGGATGCAACGTAATCTGCCCTTTCTCCACCGACTTACGGCTCATAAAATCACCATCCACGTAGTACAAAAGTTCATCCGAATCGACATTACTATGGTTGTAAGGAGCCGGAACCGCTAATGGGTGATAATCATATAAGCGAGGGCAAAAACTACACAATACAAAAGCATCGGTTTCGAAAGTCTGATGCACCGGAGGAGGTTGGTGCAACATACCTGTAATAGGCATAAAGTCATGAATAGAAAATGCCCAAGGATAGTGATAGCCATCCCATCCGACAAAATCAAATGGATGACTGCCATACACATACGGATAGATCAATCCCTCTTTTTTGATCTTGACCTCAAAATCGCCTACTTCATCAAAAGTCTCCAGATTTTCAGGAACACGGATATCACGTTCATAAAATGGAGCGTGCTCCATCAATTGTCCAAATTCATTGCGGTAACGCTTTGGCGTACGGACTGGAGAAAAAGACTCTACGATCAATAAACGATTTGCCGTATCCTCAAAGTGCAACTGGTAAATTGTACCCCTCGGGATCACCAGATAATCACCGTAAGAAAATGTGATCTGTCCATATCCGGTTTTTAAAACACCTCTTCCCTCATGGATAAAGATGATTTCATCAGCCTGACTATTCTTATAAAAATAGTCTGTCATCGAATGTCGGGGAGCAGCCAAGGAGATGTAAAGATCCTGATTCACCAATACGGGCTTACGACTCTCCAAATAATCATCGGCAGGGGCCAATGAAAATCCTTTCAGACTGGTATGCTTCAGATGCTTCTCCCGTGCAATTTTTGGAGAAACATCATAAGGTTCTCTTATTTGTCGAACCAAAGTTGGCGGATGACAGTGATATACAAGAGAGTAAACACTAGAAAAACCATGTGTTGAAACCAATTCTTCGGCGTATAAATCGCCATTTTCTTTTTTAAATACGGTATGTCGCTTGTTGGGGACCTTCCCGAGCTTATGATAAAATGCCATAATCCTCTGGTTTAAAACAGTTAAAAAACAAAAAATGAAATACTCGATAAGCCTAGTTACGAGTTAAGTGAAATAAGGGGCTTAATACTGTGCAAACACAATCTCTGCTAGCATCGCTTTAATAAAAGCAATCAATCCTAAGGATAACTTTGGGGTATATACACAAAGATTGTACATAGCAGGGTTTATAATATGGTATAAAGATAAAAATATTTTCCAATATAATCCGACGAAAAAATTTTAATATTTATAATCATATGTATATTTGCACCGTAAATCTATAATTGAACCCTTTTTAATGCCGCTCTTTTTATGAGAATTGTAACCTGTCTTCATGACAACGCCGAACATCTCGCTATTTTAATAGATACAACAGTTTACCGTTGCGCTGAAATCAGCGATCAACTTCCCACCTCTATGCAGGAATTCTTAAATGGAGGCCATCCAAACATACTTACTTTGCAGCAGGCAGAAAAGAAAATTAAAAATGGCTCCATCAATATAAAAGGAACAAACATAACAGAAGCTCAATTAATCGCACCTGTGCCCCACCCGACTTCCTGTAGAGATGCCTATGCTTTTAGACAGCATGTAGCCACCTCAAGACGTAATCGGGGCTTAGACATGATTCCGGAGTTCGATCAATTTCCCGTATTCTATTTCACAAACCATAACGCTATTTATGGCCCTGGAGATATTCCCTGTATGCCTCTCCATATGCAACAATTGGACTTCGAATTGGAAGTAGCAATAGTCATTAATAAAAGAGGAAAAAATATTAAAGCAGCGGAGGCTGACGACTATATAGCAGGCTATATGATCATGAACGACATCAGTGCCCGTAAGCTACAGATGGAAGAAATGAAACTAAATTTAGGTCCAGCAAAAGGGAAAGACTTCGCGACCGTAATAGGTCCTTATTTGGTCACTAAAGACGAATTATTACCCTATAAAACACCTCACTACAAAGGTCATACGGGTGACTCTTACAATCTAGAAATGACATGTAAGGTAAACGGAAAGCAGGTTTCTCTAGGCAATTTTGCAGACATGGACTGGACCTTTGCTGAAATCATAGAGCGTGCATCCTATGGTGTCGAACTTTTTCCAGGCGATGTAATAGGATCCGGAACCGTAGGAACCGGTTGCTTTCTCGAGCTCAATGGCACCGCACGCCTAGAAAACCCAAACCATACAGACCAATGGCTACAGGATGGCGATACGGTTACGCTTGAAGTAACAGGGCTTGGCCTATTGGAAAACAAAATAGTATTAACAAACGAATAACGACCCTTATAAGTAGCGAAAATGAGTAATATAGTAAGCTTCGACCCGAAAAAAGATCAGGCAATATTCGACAATCTGATCAAATATGCAATTGCACCTAGGCCTATATGTTTCGCCAGTACCATATCAAAAAATGGACAGGTCAACCTTAGCCCCTTCAGCTATTTCAATCTCATGTCGCACCAACCTCCCGTATGCGTATTCTCTCCATTGAGGCGTATGCGAGATGGCTCTACCAAACACACGCTCGAGAATATCTTGGAAGTAGACGAAGTCGTCATCAACATCGTAAACTACGATCTAGTACAACAACAATCTTTAGCAAGTACCGAATATGCCGAAGGAGTCGACGAGTTCAAAAAAGCAGGCCTCACTCCACTCCCTTCGACTTATATAAAACCACCTCGCGTAGCCGAGTCCCCAATTCAACTCGAATGCAAGGTGCAACGTGTCATACCGCTGAGTGATCTTCCTGGCGCTGGAAATCTTGTCATTGCTGAAGTATTGGCCATGCATGTGCAGGCTCATCTGTTGGACGACAAAAATAATGTCAAACAACATGAACTGGACCTAGTAGCTAGACTTGGAGGCGATTGGTACTGTCGGGTGACACAGGACAACCTATTTATCGTCCCCAAACCACTTCGTAATTTAGGTATTGGGGTAGACAACCTACCCGAAGCCATCCGTCTATCTAAGGTACTGACCGGAAATCATCTAGGCTTACTGGCCAATGTAGAAATCATCCCGTCCCTAGACAATACAGTAGACGTAAATATCGATTACAGTGATTCAACGCACATACATAGCTTTGCCGCGCAATTGCTAGATCAAGGAAAATTACAAGAAGCCTGGCAAGTGCTGTTACGAAGTGTATAGGAATGTTTAAAAAGTTAGCCTGTTGACTTTCTAAAAGCGAGCGCTCAATTCAACAAGAATGAGCGCTCATTTTATGTAAATGGAGCGCTCATTTTTTTAAAAAGGAGCGACCGCCAATGTGCACCTTTAGTTACTCTGCAATCAGCTTCAACAATCCATCCTTAATATTAGGGTTACCAAAATCCACCATCCCCGTATGCTGTACAGCGACCTCGCCACGCTTGTCCAAAATCACAGTCATCGGAATGGAGCTCGTCTCCAATTCAGAAGGTAATGGGCCGTGCAAGGTATATAACGGGAGATCAAATTTATTCTTCGCCATAAACTTAGAAGCCCCCTTAATATCCTCATCTACATCGATAGCCATGAATACGATATCCTTATTTGACTTCAAATCCAAAAATAACGTATTCAATGAAGGCATTTCCCGGATACAGGGAGGACACCAAGTCGCCCAAAAATTCATAACCACCACCTTCCCGCGAAGGGAGTCCAAGGTCGTAACCCGATTATTGATATCTACAAAACTTGCACTCACGCCAGCTGTAACCTCCTTCACATCCGTTCCTACTTTTTCCATAGCGATCGAATCTGCTAGAATAGTATTTTCTTTATCACCTGTCTCTTTAGTGTTATTGGCACAACCAACAACCAGTAGTGCCCCGGCAATCATCATCAACAATTTTCTTTCCATATCTGTATAATATTAATAGTATTACTTCATTAAAGCCTTGACAACCTTTCCATCCGTAAGCTCTTCAGACGCACGGTTTACAACCCGATCTTCTGTCGTTATGGGCCCAAATACCTCAACCAGGTTTTCGTGCGAAATACCCAAGCGTACCGGAACTCGTTCTGTCTTCCCATCTTCTCCTACCCGTATTACAAACACGCCAGACTGTGCATTGACCACAGCTTCTTTAGGCACAAAGATAGTCTTCTGTGCCCGCTTCAAGGAAAGCTGTACATCAGCAAAATCTCCACCAATCAGGCTTTTATCTCCATTAGGCACTTCAAATTCCAAACTCAATGAACGCGTTGTAGGGTCTATAAATTTAGCATTTCTCTTCAATTTGGTTGTAAACGTTCGATTAGGAATACTCAACACCTGAAATTCGGCAACAGTACTATCTGACACTGCCTGTCCATGCACCTCAGGTACGACAACTTTCAACTTCAGTTTATCATTGGCCACCAAATTGAACATAGGTACACCACTGTCACCCAGCAACGCTCCCGTAGAAAAATTACGTTGCGTAATAACACCGGAAAAAGGTGCACGGATCAATAAATAATCCTCCATATACTTCGATTTTTGATAAGCACCTCCTGCCTCTACAACCGCGGCGCTATCCCTTAGCATATCACCATAGGCACGTTCCAGTTCCAGTGCCGATATCGCCCCTTTTTTGCGTCCATCGACATCATGCAAACGCTTATAACGTAATTTACTAACCTCATAATTCGCTACTAACTGATGTTGCTTTGCACGATCGGATGTACTTTGTACATCCATTTCCGGAGCCTCCATTCGAGCGAGGAGTTGCCCTTTTTGCACATAATCGCCTACATCGACATGAATCTGCCGAACGAACCCCTTGACCTTTGAAAATAACGCCACCGACTCCTGTGGCTGTAGTTCCCCCGTCAACTTAATACGATATTGCGGTTGTAACGATTGAGGATGAGAGACTGCTAGCTCCAGCGCCTCCCCTTTCTTGTCTGTCTGCTCCTGTTTATCACTACCTTGTTGCTTACACCCAAGGAATACCATGAAAACTAACAAAAAACTATATCTTATCATCTTTTTAATTATTATAAAACTTACTATTTACATCATCGGGATCTAGAGAAGGTTCCAAATACGTAGCCTTCTTCATCATCAGTGAGAAAATAAGAGGAATCATCAATAAAATCACTAACGTAGAGCTAATCAAACCTCCAATTACTGCTTGACCAAGAGGTGCAATCTGCTCGCCTCCGTCGCCCATACCCAATGCCATCGGAATCATCCCCGCTACCATAGCTGCAGCTGTCATCAGAATAGGACGCAGACGGGATTTTGCGGCGATTATCGCCGCAAAACGGGCTGAAATAAAATATTTCTTACGATTCTGCTCTGCTTGATTCACCAAAAGAACCGCATTCGAAACCGACACCCCGATAGACATGATAATCCCCATATAAGACTGCAGATTCAACGTACTTCCAAATATCCAAATGAAAAAAGAACTACCTGCAATCACAGCCGGGACAACGGATAGAATAACAAGACTGACACGTACCGATTGGTAGTAAGCACTCATCATAAAGAAAATAACTACAATCGCGATCGAAAGCCCTACCAAAAGCCCGGACAATGTTTCTTCTAATAACGTCAACGTTCCTTCCTTCCAAACCCGCATCCCCTTCGGAACCTCACCTATTTCGCTTAGCGCCTGATCAACGGCTTTATTCGCAGTACCTAAATCCGTCTGGTGAAGGTCTGCCAAAATCGTAACATAACGATTCGGTCCTCTACGATTTACCTGTCCCGCTACAGTGCTATGAGTAATAGTAGCCACGTCCTCCAATATCGGATAACTCTTTCCTTTTTGTAATGGCATCGCACGCAAATCTTCAACAGCTTGTATTAGATTTTCAGGAACCTGTACCTGAACCTGAAACACCAGCCCCGATTTGGGATCTACCCAAAGGTTCTTGTCTGTAAATCGAGTCGAAGAAGTCGTTGCAGAGATGTTACGTGACACCTCTTGGACGGTCAAACCATATTGTGCGAGACGCTTACGATCGAGTTTGATATCAATAATGGGATAATGCAAAGGTTCTGCAATCTGTACATCCCTCAAAAAGTCATAATCTGACAGTTTAGACACCAACTTTTTAGCATAAGATTCGGCAGCCATCAGCTGTGGTGCACTCACCTTCACTTCAACTGGTGTCATCGAACCTTGGCCTATGATTTTATCCATCAGCTCCATCGGTTCGAAGTTGATGGTTACCGTAGGAAAATCTTTATCAATCCGTTCGCGGATCTGTTCTTTTAATACATCATTCTTTAGACCGATTTTCTTTTTATCCAAAGACAATTGTAAAACGCCCTCGCCAGTCGTACTGTTAAAAAGAAAAATAGGGTTAATAGGATTTGCAGAAGGGTGCATACCGACAAAAGCTGAACTTATTTTCACACTATTTTCAGGTAGCATTGCTGTAATAGATTCTCCAATTTTACGAACGGTCTCTTCTGTATGTTCGAGACGTGTACCTTCCGGAAGCCGTATACGCAACTGAAAGTCACCACCTTCAGAACGTGGCAAAATATCCGTCCCCAAAAGCGAAAACATCAAAAAGATAGCTCCAAAACTCAGGATCAAATAACCTATTGTAGGCACTATCGAACGACGCACCAGGCGACGTACCAAAAATGCATACTTCACATTCACACGCTCCATAAATGACCTCTTACGACGAACGAACTGCCCATGTACCTTAGACTTCATAATCCAATTGGCCATAATAGGCACAAAAGTCTGCGAAGCAATAAAAGAAGCGATCATCGCGAATGCAACAGCAAGCGACAAAGGCATAAACATATCCCGAGGTATACCACTCATCATAAACGCAGGAGTAAGCACGGCTAGGATACTTAATAAAATCAACAACTTGGGTGCTGAAATCTCTAACAACGCATCCAGGATAGCTCGGGCTTTAGACTTACCCAATTCCATATGTTGGTGAATATTTTCAATAGTAACCGTAGCTTCATCTACCAGAATACCAATCGAAAGAGCCAAACCGCTTAAGGTCATAATATTGACACTCTGCCCAAAGAAATAAAGTGTGATCACAGCTGTGATAATAGCGATTGGAATGGTCAAAACCACAATTAACGCCCCTCGGACATCTCCTAGGAAAAGAAAAACCATCAGGCCTGTCAGCAACGCACCCAAAGCTCCCTCAAAAATCAGATTAGATAACGAACGGGAGATATACACCGACTGGTCAAAAGCATAACTGATTTTAACCCCTTCAGGCAATAGATTCTCCAGCATGGGCAACGATTTCTTAAGATTGTCCACTGCTGTTAGCGTCGATGCATCAGGCTTCTTAATAATAGGAAGGTAAACAGATCGCTTACCATTGATTAAGGCATAACCTACCGTTTGATCCGCAGCATCCATCACCGTAGCGACATCTCCAACCAACAATGTCCGATCAGCAATTGTCTTTATGGGTGTCTGGAGGAACTCCTCTACACCATCCGCAATAGAATTGACTGGTGCCATAAGATTTTTATCTCCCAATCGCACATTACCTGCCGGCGAGGAAACCGAGTTTTTAGTAATCGCCAATGTGACCTCTTCTGGGCTCAAGCCTGCGGCCTTCATCTTTTGTGGATCAATATTCACCACCAAACTACGCATATTACCTCCAAATGGAGCTGGAGCTGTAATACCAGGTATATTGACAAACATAGGCCTTACTTTAGTAATCGCCATAGTCTGAAGCTCTGTCACAGAGTGTTTTTCACTATCAAAAACCAATTGTCCTACGGGAAGAGAGCTCCCGTCAAAACGCACCACCATAGGTGGCACGGCACCTGGTGGCAAAAAACCCATGGCACGCGATACCTGCATACTCAGCTCGGCCGAAGCCTGGGACATATCCGTACCCGGATAAAAAGTCAATTTCATTAGCGAAAGACCTTGGATGCTTTTAAAATCCAATTCCTTAACACCGTTGACAAAAAGTAAAACCTTCTGAAACTCGTTCGCCATAAAACCGTCCATATAGGCAGGCGAAAGCCCACCATAGGGCATCGCTATATACATAGCAGGCGACTCAATCTCTGGAAAGATATCCACCTTAATCTTTTGAATAACCGGCCACGAAAAATAAGCAATCGCTATGATAACCATAATGAATGCAATAGGCTTCCGAAGCGCTGTTCTAATAATATTCATATGTGTATTACGATTTAAAAATGTTGGATAACGGGGTTAATATTCGCCTCCAGAAAAGCACGCTTTAGGACAATATTCCAATAGTTATAATACTGCAATAGATTTTGCTTCTCATTCTGAAGTAAGATAGCTTGAACCTGTAAAAGTTCGGCCAAATTAATAAGACCACCTTCATAGCGTACCTTATACATCTCATAAGCCTCAGAAGCCTGTTGCTTACTACGATCCGACTCCACCAGACCGGCAGCAGTCTGCCGCTCCTGAGTCGACAGATCCAATAAACGCTGCTCCAATTCATTATCTAACAATCGGTATTCGTCCTCGACTTTGCTCCGCTTGGCTTCGAAAATCTTACGATTAGACTTAGCCGTAAATAGCTGTTGTAAATTCCAGTTCACCCCTACGCCAACAAAATAATTATGGGCATAGTTCTGAAACATATCTCCATAACTATTGGAGGCCACACCTGATGACGAGACTCCAGAACTCCGGCTAGAAAGAGCTCCTATCCCTATAATTTGAGGCAATACTTGTTTGCTGGATTTCTTGACCAATTGGTCTAGTTTTTCCGTTTCAGTCTTCTTGATTTCTAATAAGGGCTGGAGTACGTCTCCCCCTGTTTCCGCTTTCAACAAAACAAAAAAACGAGCCACAGACTGAGCTGCTGGATTGACTGCTCCTCCCACAAATTCCGAAAGCGCATACACGCCACCTTTCAACTGTCCAGAAACATGAGATAGCTCAGACTGCACATTGTTTAATGAAGAAGATACAAGCAGCGTATCCGCACTTGGGACAATACCACTGGTCGCCAGATCCCGAGTGAGTTCCAAAATATCCTGATACCTCTTCAGGTGCTCATGATACCAATCCGAAAGAATCTGGTAATACAGGTAATTTATATAGCGGTGGGAAAGTTCATTCTGTACCAATAGCGTATATTGATTCGCTTCCCAGGTGGACTGCTTTATCGCTGTAGATCCCAGAGCTTTGTCTAAATTTTTCCGTCCAAAATTGACCAAATCCCAATTTAGACTACTTGTAGCATATTGATTAAACGTATTAGAAGAGCCACCCGAGGTATTTGAGCCACTGATATTAAAAATACCCGGCATGGGATAAAAGGCCCCCGAAACATTATTCAACGAGCTTAATCCCTGTTGGTACTGGAGCCATACCTGTGGTTTATAACGCTCCAATGAAGACGCACTATCCAATCGGGAAATACCGATTTCCTGGTCTTTTATAGAAAATCCTTTATAATTTGCTTTTGTCTGCTGCCAATAGTCCTCGAGTACTTGACCATGCACATTATTAGTGATAAGTCCTGTCCCAATGACGAGCAAACAAGCACATAACTTGTTGATCATCGATTAAAATTTATAGTAAAAAACACAATTAGAATAAAGAGCCCATAGGCTTAACTTTAACAGTGTTTAAATCCTATAAATTGAACCGTTTTATAAAAAGAAATAGATTATTGGAGCCATAATAATAGGCCCGTGGTGGGTAAACTCTAGAAGTTTTTTGAGAAACACCTAAAAATAGAACAAAAAAGAAAGCCAATAACAATACCGAAGGAGAAAAATCGATATCGGAATGACCTACCTTCACTAAATTTTCTTTAATCTCCAATACACAAGGTGCTTCTAAAGGCGTAATCAATTTAGAATGCTTGATGGTCAATCCTGAAGAAGGTTGCGACGTAGAGCTAAGCTTAATAGATGCCTTAATAGGACAAGAGGTCAGAATAAACACCATAAAAATGCCTATGATTCGCATTATACATGCAAATGAGCTATTTTTTATAGTATATAAATTATTCATCAGTACAAACCTACATAAATTTACCACTATACGCAATATAATCGCTTTCGAATATAAAATTCTGTAGCTCTCCTCAGCCTAAAAACACCTTTAATTGAGGAAATATAGACTATTCCTCCTCAGAATAAAATAGATGTAACGCCTATTTTACCTTTTCTAGATTCCATTTGACATACCAGAGGCGCCCCACCCAATAAGATATTGACAGAATTAACTTTCAAAACTTTCCATTTTGCCATCTATACGGCTTAAAAAATATCTTTTTGAAAAAACACCTCATGCAATCGATTGTTTAGAAGGAATTATTTACTTTTGTTGTCCTATTAACAGATTAAACTTGATACTATGTGTGGAATTGTCGGCTATGTAGGCCATCGACAAGCATACCCCTATTTAATAGAGGGATTGCGTAAACTAGAATACCGCGGATACGATAGCGCAGGAATAGCGCTCCATTCTCAACAACAATTACTAATATCCAAAACTGCCGGTAAGGTGGCTGCATTAGAAGAGTTGACGAAAACAATAGACCTTTCGGCCAAAACAGGAATTGGACATACCAGATGGGCGACCCATGGAGTACCATCCGATCACAATGCCCATCCGCATCGTTCGCAGAATGGAAAGTTAGCCCTGGTACACAATGGTATTATTGAGAATTACGCAACAATAAAAGAAGAGCTACTCAAAAAAGGTTATACCTTCAAAAGTGATACAGACTCTGAAGTACTGCTCAATTTCATTGAAGACATCAAAACAAATAATGCCTGTACGCTCGAAGAAGCAATACGTATCGCCTTAAAACGTATCACAGGAGCTTATGTCATCCTCGTCCTGGACGAAGACAGCCCAAACACGATTATAGCTGCAAGAAAAGGTAGCCCACTGGTCATCGGAATTGGCAATGGCGAACATTTCTTAGGCTCTGATGCATCCCCTATGTTGGGACATACCAAAGAAGTCGTTTATATCAATGACTATGAGCTGGCAATTATAAAACCTGATGAGCTGATCCTAAAAAACCTAGGTAACGATATCGTAACGCCATTCGTACAAAAATTGGACATGGAATTGGCCAGCATAGAAAAAGCAGGCTACCCGCACTTTATGCTGAAAGAGATATTTGAGCAACCTAAAGCAATTCAGGATTGTCTAAGAGGAAGATTAGATAGCACCACGCACCAGATTACCCTAAGCGGGTTAGAAAAAGTAAAAGACAAACTTCTAGCTGCGCATCGCATCATTATCGTCGCCTGTGGAACCAGCTGGCATGCTGCACTCCTAGCAGAATATTGGATTGAAGAGCTCTGTCGTGTTCCTGTTGAAGTAGAATATGCCTCTGAATTCAGATACAGAAATCCAATCGTCGGACCGGATGATCTGATCATAGCCATATCACAAAGTGGAGAAACCGCGGATACACTCGTCGCACTTGAAAACGCAAAACAACATGGTGCTACTATATTCGGGGTCGTCAATGTTGTCGGATCCTCCATTGCCAGACTATCTGATTCGGGCATCTACACACACGCCGGACCAGAAATAGGAGTAGCCAGTACAAAAGCATTTACAACTCAGCTTGCAGCTCTTTTATTATTCGCAATCAAGCTCGCGCAATACAAACAAAAAATAGATACCGCTACCAGCGACACGCTTATCAACGAACTACAGGCTGTACCTGATAAGGTACAGGAGATCTTAAATTCACAACTCGAAAAGATAAAGAGTATAGCCCATAAATATGTGGACGCAAAAGATTTTCTATACCTAGGTCGTGGATATAACTTTCCGATAGCATTAGAAGGCGCTCTAAAACTCAAAGAAATCTCTTACATTCATGCAGAAGGCTATCCAGCGGCTGAAATGAAACATGGACCGATTGCATTGGTAGACGAAAATCTACCGGTATTGTTCATTGCTACAAAAGATAAAATACAGGAAAAGATAATCAGCAATATGCAAGAGATAAAAGCCCGTTCGGGACAGCTCATTGCACTGGTATCAACCGATGACACCTTCGTATCTTCCATGGCCGACGACAGTATCGAAATACCTGAAGCACACGAAATCATAGCGCCTATACTATCCACTATTCCTCTACAGCTATTGGCTTACTATATCGGTATTGCCAGAGGCTGCGACGTGGACAAACCTAGAAATTTAGCTAAATCAGTAACGGTAGAATAGACGATGACATTCATTTCAAAAGAGCCGCTACACGCCTTGGGATATGGCTTTATAACTGAAAAAGAGGTGTCTGGACCAACAAACGAGTACGATATACGTAATCAACAGTTGGGAACAGATAAGGAATTCAGACAGCTCACAGCCCAAGAGATTCAACAGCTAACCAACCAGCTCAATTACAGTTCGGACTGGTCGAAGGTATGGGTTAGCGCCCCCTTTTTCCCGGAACAGATCCAGCATTCCAAATTTTATGGATTGGTAAGGATAGGTGCTATGGAACAGACTTACCTTTCTTATAGGGACCTACGCCTTCCTACAGGAATATACAATTCGACCATAGTAAGCTCCGATATCGGAGCATGTTCTGCTATACATCATGTGCGTTATATGGCACATTTCATCATTGGAGAACAGGTACTGCTCTCCAATATCAATGAAATGGAAACCAGCAATAACGCCAAATTTGGAAACGGCATCCTCAAAGAAGGAGAATCTCCAGACAAAAGGATCTGGATGGAATTATGTAATGAAAATGGGGGGCGATCCGTCGTCCCCTTCGATGGCATGCAAGCGGCAGATGTCTACCTATGGTCACGCCATCGAGAAGATTTCATATTCCAAAACCGCCTATTAGAAATAACGGATAGGCATTTCTCCACACAACGGGGATACTATAGCACCCTAGCCGACAATGTGGTATTGAAGAACTCAAATACGATCAAGGATGTTAAAATAGGTCCTTATGCATACATAAAAGGAGTAAATAAGCTGAAAAACGTAACGGTAAACTCCAGTAAAGAAGCATTCACACAAATCGGAGAAGGATGTGAAATTGTAAATGGAATAATTGGTTACGGTTGCCGCGTTTTCTATGGTGTCAAAGCTGTTAGGTTTATATTATCTTCACATTCACAGCTGAAATATGGAGCCAGACTGATCAACTCTTTTTTAGGCGACAACTCTACTATATCCTGTTGCGAAGTGCTCAACTCGTTACTGTTCCCTTCTCACGAGCAACATCACAATAACTCCTTCCTATGCGCAGCATTGATAAAAGGACAAAGCAATATGGCTGCTGGAGCCACAATAGGTTCCAATCATAATTCAAGAGCTGCGGATGGTGAGATAATAGCAGGAAGAGGGTTTTGGCCCGGTCTATGTGTCAGTATCAAACATAATTCAAAATTTGCCTCTTATACCCTACTTGTAAAAGGCGACTTTCTACATGAGCTTGATATCAGAATACCATTCTCTCTCGTCAGCAATGAAGCCGACAAAAACCGATTATTGATAGTTCCTGGATATTGGTTTCTCTACAATATGTATGCGCTGATGCGTAATACAACCAAATTCAACGATCGCGACAAACGAACACTAAAAAATCAATACCTCGAATATGATGTTTTAGCACCAGATACCGTTAATGAAATGTTTGATGCCCTACAGGAGATAGAAATGGCGGTAGGCCAGGCCTGGCCGGAGATAGAACCCGAAGCCACAGCTCAAATCCGTGGACGTCGACTCTTAATGGATCCAAATTTTGATTTAAACCAACGTGAGGTATATCTCACGAATACAGAATTCTCAAATCGCAAAGTTGTAGTAGTGAAAGCGAGAGCATGTTATCATACTTTCAAGCGTATGATTCATTACTATGGGGCAGTACACCTTGTTGATTGTCTCGAAAAGGGCACATGTGGAACATCCGCTCCAAGTGCTATTCCGGAACGAAGGGAGTACTTTGAAAATGTGGGAGGCCAATTGATTCCACAAAAACATATAAAGACACTGATAGAGGATATCAAAACGCAAAAAATTGATTCCTGGAATGAGGTGCACGAGCGTTATCATACCTGGAGTAAATTATACCCACAAAGTAAAATCGATCACGCTTTAGCTTCCCTAGCACAGATTACGGAGACCTCACCGGCAGACTGGGACACCGATTTTATCAACCACACATTAGCGCAGAGCCTTGATACTAAAAAGTGGATTTACAGCGAAATCAAAAAATCAAGAGGAAAAGATTATGAAAACCCATTTCGGATGTTAACCTATAACTCCAAAGAAGAAATGGAAAAAGTAGTCGGAAAATTAGAAGAAAATAGTTTCTTGATCAAGCAACAAGCAGAGTTCACTTGCTACGAAGAAAAAATCGCTAAAATAACAACAAAATAAATATTGTATCTTAGTTGTATCATAAATTAAGCTTACCATGTCAAACACAAGTACAGGCCATATAAAAGTTAAAAGCATCCAAGACACTGCAGCACCATATGGCTTGTACACGACATACATCACCCCGAGTGACAAAGAACTGAAAGGATCTGTCTTAGTTCTTCACGGCATGCAAGAACATAGTGGAAGGTACATACAATTTGCAGAACACCTCGTCACTGTTGGATTCGCCGTCTTGCTTTATGACCATATAGGTCATGGCAATACCGCCACCGATGATACCGCAAAGGGTTACTTCCAACAAGAAAGACCGCAGGAGAGATTAATTAATGACGCTATAGCGCTACATCATTATTTAAAGGACAAACACCCCGATCATCCGCATTTTATCATCGGACACTCCATGGGTTCCTTTATTACCCGATGTGTATTACAACGGATAGGAAACGAATTTGATGGAAGTATATGGATCGGTACCGGAGCCAAAACAGCAGGAGCCGAAGCTTTTAGGGCGCTCCTAGCTTTACTCCAGAAAATAAGTCCTAGAAAACGGAGCAAACTGATCAATGGTATCTTCAGCAAAATGAACAATACAAAATTTCGGCATGAACCCGACTTTGATGATACCAGTTGGCTGAGTCTAAGTAAAACAAATAGGAAGCGTTTCCAAGAAGATCCACTTTGTGGCATCCCTTTTACCAACAACGCCTTCTATACCCTCCTGACCATACTGTTGACAGCAACAAAAAAAGGATGGCAGAATTCCATCCCAAAAAGTCTTCCGATTCTCTTAGTCAGCGGGCAAGATGACCCAATTGGTGGCTTTTCCAAGGGAATAGAAAAAACAGAAAAACAACTTAAAGAAAGCGGCTTCCAAGAGGTAGATATCATTACTTACCCAAAGAAAAGACATGAAATCCTGCAGGAAGAAAACAGCATAGAGGTGTTTGAAGCTATCGCACAATGGTTATTGTCCCATGCCAAATTACGCCTGATCCAATAACTTCTCAAAAGCTTTACGTTGCGCCCCGCCCCGAAAGTACACCTCACCACAATATACATACCCCAGTTTATCAAACACCCGTAACATGCCTGCGTTATCGTAATTTGTGTCTACTTTAATACTTAATCGATCCTGGGATAAACTAACTTTTTCAGCCTCCAGCATCATCCAGGTTCCCAGTCCCTTTATTACGTCATGTTGCGAAACAGCTAGCCGGTGTATCACCGTATATGGACGCTCTGTAAGCCACTTACCGGTCAGCTCCTCGTAGGCAGGCTCGATAGCACCGATTACTGCGATATAAGCCACTATCGCCCCTTCTATGCGCTCAGCTACAAATCCATACCCCTTTTCAACATCTTCCATTATGACTTCCCGATTGGGATAACCATCCTGCCATTGATCCGACCCATCGTTACGGCGCTTCGCTATCGCCTCCTCTAGTACTGCCCAGACAGCATCCACATCCGAAATGGTAGCCTTACGAAAAATAATACCTGAGAACATATCTTTATATCTATGCTAGGCTTTTTCAGCCTTTTTAACCTTATTAATTTTAAATTGTAAAAGTATGATGGAAGCGACCAAAGAAACACCTCCGATCCACACCAATCCCCATACAGGCCCTTTTATAAGATCTGCTGTTCCCTGCTCTATAATCATCGTTCTAAAGATCTGAAGGTAATGGGTAAGCGGAATCAATTTAGACAACCAGACAATCCAATCCGGCATCTGGCTCAATGGCCAGGTAAAACCACTTAATATAAACGAGGGAGTAGCAATAACCATCAATATCTCCGTAGCCTTCAACTGGCTTGGAATAGCAATACTGACCAATATCCCCAAGAAAGCAACAGCAAGCAAAAACAGAAAAGAAGCCCCAAAAAACGCAAATCCTTCAACATGTAAAGGCATCCTATAAAAAACAGAATAACCGTAGTACAAACCATAAATTAAAAAGGACATCAGCACATAGGGAGTAATCTTAACCAGAATCAGCACAAAGACATTGGAAGTCTTACCTACAAGCTCACGGAAAGTATTGTTTTCGAATTCAGACGCAAAGCTCAAGGCCAGTCCCAACATCATCACCTGCTGCAGAACAGTCAGCAAAACACCCGGCAGCATAAAGTACAAGTAATTACCACTCCGTATATTCTGTTTGACAATAGTCGTCTTAAAAGGCTCATACTGTTGTTCGGCGACGTAAGCAGGAACACCTTTCTTCTCCTGAGATTTGATTTGTATACCCGCTTTCATGGTCCCTGCACACACATTGACCGCCATCATAGCATAATTTGATGTCAACGTATTAGAAGCATTGACAAATAACGTCAACTCTGTACTACGGTTATAATTAACATCTGATGAAAAATTCTTCGGAATATGAACAACCACAGTAGCCTCTTTCTCCAATGCAGCCTCTTTGGCGCCAAAAGGATCAGCCATCAGTTCGGCAACATAGATCACCTCATTCTCATTGAACATATCAATAAGTTGCCTAGACAAAGGACTACGATCCTCGTCCACCACTATAATCGGCAGATGCGTCACCTTACCTTTCTTATACACCCCTCCTACAAGAACACCATACATAACAGGGGCTCCTAAAAAAAGAATGAGTAAAACCTTATTCTGATAGAATAAAGCGAACTCTCTCTTAATCAAACTCCAAAAGTTACCCATAATTACTTCTCGTCTTTAACGATAAATGTCGCTTTAGTTAACAATTCTTTATCATCCGTAGCATTTGTAGGACGCAAACGCACTTCAAATAAAGTCTCCTGTTGTTCAAAGTCAGGATATGCTGTACTAATACTCGCATAATTACTCAATGATTTGATAGTCTCTACCCGTGCACTCAATGTTTTATTTTCTAAGTAAGGAATAGCCAATGTCTTTACAGCTCCCTTCTGAAAATCCTTAATACGGCTTTCTGGAATTGTAACCCTAAAGTAAGCGCCATCCGATACATAGCCAGAAGCTAAACTATATCCTGCCAAAGCCAACTCTCCAACCTTGAGGTTGATCGTTTCGATAGACATATCTTGAGGAGCAATCACATAACGCTCCTTTGCTGCGACATTGACCTCCGAAACTGCTCCTATCGCGCGTTCCTTCTGTCCTAATGCCATTTTCTGCTGCTCAATACGAGCACCATTCTTCACATCAGCCAACTCGGCCTGAGCGGCCAAATATTGATTTTTGGCACCTTGGTATTTAGCGTATATCTCGTCATATTTTTGCTGTGCAACCAAAGAATCAAGAAGTAGATTTTTCATCCGGTCAAGAGACTTCTGCGCAAAATCATATTGCTCTTTCAGTCCCGCTACCTTAGCATTTAGCTGTGTCAACTGTCCGTCCGTTGCCCCCTTTACCGCCATGTCATACTGCGCTTGAGCTGCCTCGAGAGCACCCTGCGCCTGTACGGATTTTGCATCGACCTCAGGCAGCTCCAAAACAATCAGAGTATCACCTTTATGCACCAATTGCCCCTCTTCGACTAGAATCCGATGGATTTTACCGGGTATCTTTGTGGTTACCGAAATCTGATCCCGCTCGATTTTTCCTTCTAGAGCCTTCTGCTGTTTCGCATCTTTGTTTGAACACCCCTGGACCAATAATGCGACAAAAGCTATATAAAATGTGTTTTTCATTATTATTAATTATTTATAACGATGCTGACTATCGTATTAACAGGTTGCTCTTCTTTTGTCTAAACCGTAATAAGACTGTATCATCTCTTTTTGTTTATTCTATCTATATATTCTTAAAGCCGATCCTAACGGACAGACACGAAATCCGTACCTATCTTGTAATCGTATCGTAAAGGTTTCCATTAGCCTTCAACAACTCCGTTACCGCATTACGCTGATTCAGAATCTGACTATAATAACCCAAGGATTGTTTATAAAACTCATTCTCTGCCTCCAAGCGCTCGGTCACATCACTCAACCCTTCCTCAAACTGACGCGAAGCCAAATGCAGGTTATTCTTAGCGATTGCTACCTGTTGCTGATTCACACCAATTTTCTGAAGTCCCAGCTCATAGTCAGCACGTGTCTTACGCTGCAATAGGCTTAGCTTTTCCTTTGTATCTTCCAATTTGTTCTCATTGATCTGAATGTCCAGCTTAGCACGTTCGATAGCACTCTTATGCGTCTTACCTTCGAAAACATTCCACTTCATACCAATCCCTACAGCGTAATTTGGAGCCAACTGCAAATGGTTCGTCTTCATTTTTACATCGCCTACCTGCCCAATATCCTTCAATGTAAAATGAGAATCAAAAGCATTCAGATAAGAAACACTACCAAAAGCAAAGACTAGTGGTAACTTTCCACCTTTTTCTTTTTTCAATGCAAAGTCATAAGCCTTTTGTGAAGCCTCAAGAGCCTGCAACTCTTTACGGTTCATTACCGTAGCTTCATCCAAAGCAAGCACAATCTCGGATAGTGGGTATACAACAGTCTCCAATTCAGCTTTATCCAGTCCAGTCAGTTCTTGCAATTTATAATACAGCAACTCGCGATTACTTTCGACTTCCGCTTTTTTATTTTCCAATTCCAGCATCGCTAACTTCAGCTTATCCCGATCATAAGGAATAGCTAATCCATTATCAATGGCCTTGACAACCTTCTGATGCTCTTTATTCAATCGCTTTTCAGAATCCGCAATAAGCACATCTACCTCACGCAATAGCATCAATTGATCGAAAGAAAACAACACCTCTTGTGCAATTTGATCACGTCCTGCCTCTTGCATCAGCGACTGGGCGATAAATTTCTGTTCTAATGCCTTTTGTCCGTTCGTAATCTGCAAACCACTAAAAATAACCTGCTTAGCAGTCACACCTGCCAGTGCTACCTGTGTAGACAGGTTCGATCTTTGCGATCCCTCAAACAGATTAAAACCAGTAATAGGAAGATGATGTGTTGGCAAATCTAGATCAACACTGCTGTTAAGATAACCATATCCACCATGCAGGGATACTGTTGGAAGAAACTTACCTTTTACTTCCTCCCGCTCCAAAGCTACTTTTTGGTTTTCCAGATAAGCATTTTGCATCCCCTTATTATGCCTTACTGCCTGTTCAACAGGTGCCTTAAAACTGGTCAACTGCTCCTGTGCCAGCAAACTCCCGGAGATACTGCTTCCTAAATAAAAGAAGAAAAAAAGACAACAATACCTATATTTCATACTAATTTAATTTCATACTATTTTTATAAACAAGACAAAACTACGTCTAAATTGTTATTAAAAATTTAAGATATCTTAAAAAAATCACTTCAAACCACGTATAACCGAAAGAGTCTGCTGCGAAACGCCTAAAAAAGAAGCAATATGTCCCAATGTAGCCTTCTGAAAAAGAGCCGGATTCTCGGCGATTAGCGACTGATAACGTTCGCTAGCGGTTTCAAACTGCATATTATAAAAACGCTTCGAAAAATTGATCAAAGAATCCAACAGAATCCGTTGTATAATACGGTTCATCGTAATGTCTGCTGCCGCTAGATCTTGTATCGCCGAAAATGGAACCCGAGTAATACAGGTCTCGTTAAGCGCTTGAAACCCGAAAACCGAAGGCTTATCATAATAAAGGCTCTCTATACCGGTACCAAAAGTATCAGGACCGAAAAAATAATGTGTTATGTCTTTCTTCCCCTTATTATAGTAAATCCGTGTAAAACCACTCTCTACAAAATAAACATGCTTTAAATAACTCCCTGGAGAAAAAACAACCGCTCCTTTATCATATTTTTTCGTCTCTGACATCGCCGTAAATACAAATTCAATTTCATCATTTATAGGGTATAGACTTTTTAAATAGTCAATAATTCTCATAGTTTATCTTTAAACATAGCCATCGGCCAATCCAATTTGAATATATCTATTTTAACGCCAATTATCCAAACTTGATTAAAAAGTATTTAAGAAAGACCTTCAAAGAACACGGAAATAATACAACTGGATATTTTTTTAAACCTCATAAGAATAAAAAGAAAAATATTCATATCTTTGCACTTCCGTAAGTACGGAAACTTTAAATTAACATAATTATTTAAAAAATGCAACAGTACGAATCTGTAATCATTCTTACCCCGTTGCTTTCAGAGGATGCTGCGAAAGAAACTATCGCAAAATTCAAAAGCATCCTTACAGAAGGCGGAGCCGAAATTATCGCTGAAGATAATTGGGGTTTGAAAAAATTAGCGTATCCAATCCAGAAAAAAACAACTGGATTCTATCACTTAACTGAATTCAAGGCTCCAGGTGAATTAATTAAAAAATTAGAGCTTGAATACAAGCGCGATGAGCGTGTGATGCGCTTTTTAACTATCGCTTTAGATAAGCACGCTGTTGCTTATAGCGAGAAAAAACGCAGCGGTGCATTCAACAAGAAAGCTGAAACTAAAACTGAGGAGGTAGCAAACTAATGTCAAAAGAGAACATTCAATACGTGACAGCTCCTAAAGTAGAGGACAACCGTAAAAAATACTGTCGTTTCAAGAAAAACGGTATTAAGTACATCGACTACAAAGACGCAAACTTCTTAATGAAATTTGTTAACGATCAAGGTAAAATCTTACCTCGTCGTCTTACTGGTACATCATTGAAATTCCAACGTAAAGTAGCGCAAGCGGTGAAACGTGCACGTATCATCGGACTTATGCCTTACGTAGCTGATTCATTAAAATAAGGAGGATACGATAAATGGAAATTATATTAAAACAAGATGTTAAACACCTTGGTGAAAAAGACGATATCGTAGTAGTAAAACCTGGTTTCGGACGCAACTACTTAATTCCTCAAGGATTTGCTATTTTAGCAACATCTTCAGCAAAAAAAGTATTGGCTGAGAACATCAAACAAGCTCAGTTCAAACAAGAGAAAATTAAGAAAGATGCAACAGAATTAGCAACTAAATTAGAAAACGTTAAGCTTTCTATCGGTGCTAAAGCTGGTGAAACAGGAAAAATCTTCGGTAAAGTAAACAGCATTCAAATTGCTGACGCATTGAAAGCACAAGGTTACGAAGTAGATCGTCGCCGTATTACTTTCGAAGTAGAACCTAAAACACTAGGTGAATACGTAGCTAACTTAAACTTACACAAAGAAGTGAAAGTTCAAGTTCCTTTCGAAGTAGTAGCTGAGTAATCAGTACACGATGAAAAATACAGAGGAGATAATGAAAATTATCTCCTCTTTTTTGTATCCTGCTTCTCAAAGACATTCCTCTCCCTCTTCCATCCCCTCCAAAGCCGACCAAAAGCTAGTAGATAAAGAAAGTTTTCCCTATTTTTGACCAAAACAAAAGAAGTATTTGATATGAGGCCAAAAACAATCATTATTGCAATCCTACTCGCCATCGTTGTCATTATATTATTTAACAATAAAGAAGAAAGCACCTTCTGGTTTTTTGGAGAAATTAGAACTTCCAAGCTTATTCTGCTCGCAGCGTTCTATGTATTAGGTATGATTACAGGCGGTATCCTCTTCAGGCGTCGTAAAAAGCACCCGAAAGAATATGCTATAACCAACCCAAATATTCCCACCACAGTAATTACAGATACAGATAGCACCACTTCATCTCCATATGCCCCAACAGCACTATCAGATGAAGACCGTGAATTTATTAGAAGAGACTAAATAACATGCAGGAACTTGCTTTATTATTCGATATGGATGGCGTAATAGCCCACACAAACCCATATCATTCAAAAGCTTTCGAGGCCTTCTTTGACAGACATAACATCTCCTATAGCCTTCCAGAGTTTGAAGAACACATGTATGGGAAACACAACTCCTACATCATGTCCCACTTCTTCAAAAGACCTATTACAGGCGAAGAGCTACTACAGCTGGAAGAGGAAAAAGAAGGACTCTTCCGAGAAATTTATGCCAATCATATCCAAGATTTACCAGGATATATCTCCTTCCTAAGTCAGGCTAAACAACAGGGCATAAAAACGGGAGTAGCGACTTCAGCGCCACGTGCCAATATGGACCTCATTATCGACGGACTCGATATACGTAATATGATGGAATCTTTTATGTCCAGCGAAAACGTTATAAAACACAAGCCCGATCCCGAGGTCTATCTTAAATCAGCAGCCAGTCTCAATATTCCCACCAACCGTTGTATCGTATTTGAAGATTCCTTCTCTGGGATCTCAGCAGCTATTAACGCTAATATGAAAGTGGTCGGTGTTTTGAGCTCACACCACAAAAACGAGCTTCCGCCCTGCGATTTATACATATCCGATTACTCGGAACTACAGCTTACTAGCGTTCTTAATCTTATAGATTAATTAAAAAACTACTTATCTTTGTCTGTGATGAATGTTCAAGATTTATTAGCGCGTGCGCTCCAATTTGACTTCCTTTCTAAGGAAGAAGGTATGTTCTTATACCATAATGCAGCTACGACACAATTAGCTCACGTAGCTAATCTACTGCGGAAAAAACAAGTACCACATGGCAAAGTGACCTGGCAGATTGACAGAAATGTAAATACAACAAACGTCTGTATAGCTAATTGCAAATTTTGTAATTTCTTCAGACGCCCAGGCCATGAAGATAGTTATATCACCGATATAGAAACCTATAAAGCTAAAATAGAGGAAACCTTCAAATATGGAGGTGACCAACTCCTATTACAAGGAGGACATCACCCAGACTTAGGTATAGCGTTCTATCAAAATCTTTTTAAACAGCTCAAAGAACTATATCCTACGCTCAAATTGCATTCGCTGGGACCTCCCGAAATTGCGCATATCGCCAAGCTAGAAGGAATGTCGCATATTGATGTACTGACAACACTCAAAGAAGCTGGATTAGACTCTCTACCTGGAGCAGGTGCAGAAATACTGAACGACCGGGTCAGAAGACTGATTTCAAAGGGTAAATGTGGTGGACAGGAATGGCTGGATGTCATGCGTGCGGCACATAAGATAAATTTACCAACATCCGCAACAATGATGTTTGGTCATATTGAAACCATTGAAGAACGCTTCGAACACCTCGTTTGGATTCGTGAAGTACAAAGTGAAAAGCCCGTCGACAATCATGGATTTATAGCTTTCATACCTTGGCCTTTCCAAGACGATGGTACATTATTGAAAAGACTACGTGGAATTGCTAACAATGTCACTGGAGACGAATACATACGCATGATTGCACTCAGTCGAATCATGCTTCCAAACATCAAGAACATCCAGGCATCGTGGCTAACCGTAGGCAAACCGATAGCGCAGATGTGCTTACACAGTGGAGCAAATGATTTTGGGTCTATCATGATAGAGGAAAATGTGGTCTCTGCAGCCGGTGCACCGCATAGATTTACCTCAAAATCAATACAGGACGCAATCATAGAAGCTGGTTTTGAGCCTCAACTACGTACGCAAACCTATCAATTTAGAGAAATTCCAGAGTCAATGGTTGAACAGGTCATAAATTATTAAGAAAGCCTTAAAAACAGTCCAATGAAAGACATTATGCTCAATATAGAAGCATTGATTTTTGCTTCCGAAGAAGGAATTTCCGCTATCGAGATTAAAAACGTACTTCAAGACGCACTACTAATCGAGATCAATAAAGATGAGGTACTATCCTTTCTTGACAAAATAAAAGTAAAGTATCAGGGCGAAGACTCCGTCTTTACCTTATCTCCCATCAATAACAAGTACCAGTTTTTGACAAAGGTAATATACCATGACGCTATAAATCAATTACAGGCGCATCGTGACCGCAAAAAGTTGAGTCAGGCTGGACTAGAGACACTCTCCATAATTGCCTATAGACAGCCTATTACCAAGCTCGAGGTAGAACAGATTCGAGGCGTAAACTGTGACTATTCCATACAACGCTTATTAGAAAAGGACCTTATAAAAATTGTGGGAAAAGCGGAGAGTATCGGAAAACCCTTGCTTTATGCTACAAGTGATCAATTTATGAATCATTTTGGAATAAATTCTGTGAAAGACCTTCCTCAACTTAAGGATATTATCAACGAAGAAAATAGCATCGGCGAGATTATAGAATAAGGCAAAACCAAAACAACAAAACAAAACACTGATAATCAGCTGCATATTTTTAAAAAAAAGTTTTAAGTTTTGATTTTCTTATCTAATTTTACGCTAGAATTAATAACAGAAAGAATTAGCTTACTATGATGAACGAGAGTGTCGAAAAGTTTGAAATTGAAGAGGAATTAATCAATTTTAATGGTCCAGAGGACGATTCTGATGACTTTGATGATGATGATTTCGGATTAGAAATTGACTCTATAGGTGGGTTTGATGATTTTGATGATGAGGATGAAGATGATTTCTAAATCTCCGTTATAAAGATAGTCCACTTATACAGAAAAAGCGATTTTTTAAAATCGCCTTTTCTATTTTTGGTGTAGCTGTTCGTACAAATCAATGACTTTCTTTTGCAAGTCAATAACTTCAATCTCTCGGAGTTGCAGCTTCCGTCCCAATTCATTCATCTCGTCCATCCTGTCCTTATCATCATCTGTATCTGAAGTAGACAACAATTGAACCAGTGACAGACCAAATAATTTAGAAATCTGGTTTAAACGAGACAAGTTCACATCTGTTATACCAGTTTCAATTTTCGAAAAAGCAGGAATGGATATATCCAATCGCTTTGCAACATCCTCTTGGCTCCAGCCCTTTTGATGTCTTAATAATCTAATCTTTTTTCCTAAAGCATTCATTTGGTAAATGTTATGTTTTACCTCAAAAGTAAAAATAAATTGTTAAAATAAAAAGAAAATCAAAAACAGTTTAGTCTATTTTCGTTAAAAATTTGTCCGCAAACTTTAGCATATTAATACCACTATAATTACTAGAACTCATAAACAACATATTATAACCCTGACTATCAAATACTTCTAAAAAACCATACAAATCAACAGGTTCCGTGATTACCAATAAATTGGGGTGATTAAACACCTTCACAATTTTATCAACAATATTATCTAAAACTACATTTTTTTCTTTTATACTACTCTTATTGATGAAAACAATAGAAGTATCCGATTCTAGCATGCTACTATCATACTGCTCTAACTTTCCTCCCTCGATAACATCATAAGGATTCAACTCTATAATAGTCAACAATTTAAAAGAAGAGAACTGTTCTTTAATAGCATGTATACTAGATTTCAACTTAGTAGGCGTATGGGCAAAATCCTGGTAGACCACACTTCCTTCTGCACTAGCAACAAACTCAAGGTAACGAATCGAACTCTTAAAGTCCTTTATCGCTTCATAAAACTCATCTCTCTTTATACCCAACCACTCACAAACGGTATATGCTCCGGCGATATTCGATAGATTTTGTTTACCTATGATTTGCAAAGGAATCTCCTCTTCTCCGACCTGAAGGTAAGTCACCCCTTTATTAATCGTATAGTTCGGTACCCGATAACCATGTCGATTGATCTTACAATCCTTAGTTTCCCCCACTATCTTTACCACATTATTATCCTCCTTATTATAGATTAATGTACCTTTCGGGACAATCGTATCAATAAAAGTCTCAAATTGGTGAAGATATTCCTCTTCGGTCATCAGCATTTTAAAATTATCCCATTGGATGTTACTTATCAGCGCAATATTAGGGTGATAATAGTGAAATTTAGAATGTAGATCAATAGAGGAAGCATAGAACTCATCGCCCTCAATAAGCATTATAGGGGCACTAGACGTCAATTTGATCAAAGAATCAAACCCTTCCAACTTGGCCCCCACAAGATAGTCAAAGTCCCGATTAAGATACTTTAACACATGCATAACCATACTCGTAATAGTAGTCTTGCCATACGTACCGGCAATCACTACCCGAGTCTTGTCGATACTATGCTCATATACAAACTCCGGAAATGAATAAATCTTAACACCTAACTCTTGTGCCTTTGCCAATTCAACATTGTCTGCTGAAGCATGTTTACCCAAAATCACGGCATCAATATCAGAGGTAATCCGGTCTCCATCCCAACCAATTTTTGTAGGCAATAAACCAGCCTCTTGAAGTCGAGATTTGGACGGTTCCACAATCTGATCATCAGAACCAGTCACCTGATGTCCTAACTTAGCTAAACTAATAGCCAAATTATGCATCACACTACCTCCAATAGCTATAAAATGTATCCGCATGATTATCCTTTAACAAACTTGGCCGCGCACCAACTATCCATTGATTTCATCTCTTGAAAAGAAAAGCCGATAGCATCACATTTATCCTTTAAGATGTTGAGGTCGTCTCCCTCATAAAAACCGCTTAGGTACAACTGCCCTCCCATTTCCAAAACACTCGCATAAGTATCCAATTGGTCTAACAAAATATTCCTATTAATGTTTGCTAATATCACATCGTACTTTTCACCTACAATAACATCCTTAGAACCTAAGCGACTTTCTAAATTTGTGATATTGTTGAGTTGCTTATTCTCTTCTACACTGTCTACACAAATAGAATCATAGTCGACCGCTACCAAAGAAGCAGCCCCACGCTTGGTAGCCAGAATAGCCAAAATACCAGTACCACAGCCCATATCCAATACTCGTTTGCCTTCAAAATCATTGGCCAAAACAAAAGAAAGCATCATCGAAGTAGTTTGATGATGCCCTGTACCAAAAGACATCTTAGGATCAATGACAATCTCGTAATCGTAAGCAGGCTTAGCCTCATGAAAAGTAGCCCGCACATAACAAGCATCATCAACCAAAATTGGATTAAAATCACTTTCCCAAAGGGTATTCCAATTTTGCTCTTCGATGTCGTTTACCGTGTAATCCAGCTGATAATCCGATACCTGTGCCAACAGCAAAGTCTCTAGCGCTTGGATATCCAAATTCGAACTCGGAATATAGCCTACAAAACCATCTTCGTTATCCTCAAAGGTATCAAAACCAATATCTCCAAGCTCTGCAATAAGCAAATCTTTCTGCCACTCCTCAATGTCGGCACTTACAAAATTAACAGCTGTATATTTCATTATTTTAGTTAAATACTTTCACAATTTCCAAGAAATCTCTCGACTTCAAAGAAGCACCTCCAATCAATCCTCCATCAATATCCTTTTGAGCAAATAAAGTAGATGCATTAGAAGGATTTGCACTTCCCCCATAAAGAATAGTAGTCGCATCCGCAACCTCGGCACCATACTGTTGTGCAATAGTCTCACGAATAAAAGCATGCACCTCCTGCGCCTGCTCTGGCGAAGCAGTCAATCCTGTTCCAATAGCCCAAACGGGTTCATAAGCAAGAACAACAGATGCAAAGTCGTCTTGACCTAAATGGAAAACGCCAGCTTCCAACTGCGTTTTTATAACATCAAAGAAACGACCGGATTCACGCTCCTCCTTTGTCTCCCCAATACAAAAAATAGGCTTCAAGCCATGTTTCAATGCAGCATTCAACTTCTCAGCAAGAAGAGCATCTGTCTCCCCAAAATAAGCTCTACGCTCCGAATGTCCTAAGATAACATATTGAGCACCTACGGATTTAACCTGAGAAGCTGAAACTTCACCCGTATAAGCACCTGACTCCGCTTGGTGAATATTCTGAGCACCAATATGCACATTAGGGACTGAGGCACCTAATTTAGCAATAGAAGAAAGATGGATAAATGGGCTGCAAACCACAACCTCTTGATTACCGATTACCTCATCCTTAACCATATTCACAATCTCCGAAAAAAGGCTAACCCCTTCTTCGTAACCAAGATTCATTTTCCAATTTCCTGCTACAATGTTTTTACGCATGATAATATATGTTTAGTGTTGATTAATTTTAATTATATCTTATACCGCTCTTATAAATAAAAGAAAAAATACGTTCATCCTCTTCCTGAAATAACTCTTGCTTCAATACTGATTTACGTCGCATCATGGCAATAAATTCCTCAAAAATATAGGAACTTTTCGCCTCATCCGTCAGCCAACTAAAATCCTCCACAAATTTGGGAATAAAATTCGACATTGCAATCTGACAGCCCACTCCAATCACTGTTCCTGTATTAATTTTTGAATTAATTCCCAACATCACCTGATCCCCCATTATCACACCACATTTTTGCATTCCCGTATCGCGCATTTCCCTTGTAGAGTAATCATAAAGGCGCACATCCTTCCAATCATTACGCAGATTAGAGTTACTACTACCTGCACCGATATTACACCCCTCTCCCAGCACAGCACATCCAAGATACCCGAGATGCCCTTTAGCAGAATTACCCCAAATAACCGTATTATTGATTTCGCCACACACAGTACTATACGGTCCAATGCTGACATTTGGGTAAAGCACTGTTCCACTCTTGACCCGACAGCCCGAGCCGATACAAACAGGTCCATACACCACCACTCCTGCCTCCAATACAGCATCTGGTCCGATATAAATAGGGCCTTTACTCGAGTCGAGCACACAATCCCCCATCATCACTGATTCCGCTATGTAAAATTCTGAACCGACAAAAGAACGACCAGGGTGATCCGATGCTGTGGAAACAGCGCAACCGACATAAGATAGATCAAAAACAATTTGCTCCGCATTACGCAGGTAAATATCCTCAGGATATTCCAACCTTCGATGTTCATGAACAGAGACCACAGCCAAAGCTTCGTTCAATCCTCCCCTACCAAAATCATCCAACTTAGATAAACGTACAGCAATCCAATCCCCTGTGGCCGAGATCAGCTTTTGTCCAACTTCAAGCAAGCCAAGCTCATGAATCAACTCCTTATTCGGCAAAACAGCCCCATCAATAAGCAGAACATCCTTATCCTCACAAACTGAAACCGGAAATTTTTCACGCAAATAGTCCTTTGTCAGATAAGAGACCCCCACATTAAAGATCTGTCGCCATTTCTCTTCCAAAGTAAGTATACCTACACGTAGATTACCCGCAGGACGTGTCGAAGTAAGTGGCATCAATCGCTCTCGAGAAGAGCAATCATCAAATAATAAGATCGAAAAAGACATAGCTCTAAAATACAAAAAATCCCGATAATGCACTTATCGGGATCCTGAACCATAATAAAATATGGTAATTATTTCTTGTTATAACGAGTACGGAATTTATCGATACGTCCTGCTGTATCAACCAATTTCATCTTACCAGTATAGAAAGGGTGCGATGTATGAGAAATCTCCAATTTAACCAATGGATACTCATTACCATCTTCCCAAGTGATTGTTTCTTTAGTATCTACACATGATTTAGTTACAAAAGAATAGTCATTTGACATGTCTTTAAAAACAACTAATCTGTAGTTTGATGGATGCAAATCTTTTTTCATTTTATCTTATGATTACTACTATATATTCAACAATTGAGGTGCAAAGATAATCTATTTAACATCAAAATGCAAAATATTATTTATCCACACCCTATTAATTATTCACCTATTAATGAGGTGAACCCTTAATAAGGGACAAAAGTAACAATATTTTAAAATATAAGAACATTATTAAATCTTTTTTATCCACGTTTTTGCTATTTTTGCTCTTTAAATAGAATCAACCGTACATGAAGTAATATTACGTACGATTGACTTCTTTTTGGGCCAAACAGGTCATATATATTTTCTTCAAAAAAACAACAAATGAGTATTGCATTATCCGAACAGGAATTACAGCGTAGACAAAATCTACAAGGCATTATTGACTTAGGCATTAACCCTTTCCCTGCCGATGAATTCAAGGTGAATGTTACTGCTGCTGATATATTGGAAAACTACGAGCGCGATAAGATCAACTATAAGCATATTTTAATTGCTGGCCGTATCATGAGCCGTCGCATTATGGGAAATGCATCTTTCATCGAGCTTCAAGACACCACTGGACGCATCCAAGTCTATGTAAAAAGAGATGACCTTTGCCCTGGAGAAGACAAATCCTTATACAATACACTATTTAAAAAACTTTTAGACATTGGTGATATCATCGGTATCGAAGGCTTTGTATTCACAACACAAAGTGGTGAAATATCGGTGCACGCAGAAAAACTAACTGTACTTACCAAATCCTTACGTCCACTTCCTGTCGTAAAAGAAGCAGAGGGCAAAACTTTTGATGCTTTTACAGATCCTGAGCAACGCTACAGGATGCGCTATGTGGATCTGATTGTAAACGCACAGAACAAAGAGACGTTTATCAAAAGAACAAAACTATATATCGCTATGCGTCAATTCTTCAATGACGCCGGTTATATGGAGGTAGAAACACCTGTCTTACAAGCGATCCCTGGCGGAGCGGCGGCAAGACCGTTTATCACACATCACAATGCACTAGATATCCCATTGTATCTACGTATAGCTAATGAATTATACCTAAAACGTCTAATTGTTGGTGGATTTGATGGTGTTTATGAGTTTTCCAAAAACTTCAGAAACGAAGGAATGGACCGCACTCACAATCCGGAATTCACCGTAATGGAAATCTACGTAGCCTACAAAGACTACAATTGGATGATGGACTTTACGGAAAGACTTTTAGAGCACTGTGCTCAACAGGTCAATGGTAACACGAAAACCGTATTTGGCGAACACCAGATTGACTTCAAAGCTCCATACCCGCGTGTCACAATGACTGATGCTATCAAACAGTTTACAGGTTTTGACATCACCGGAAAAACCGAAGATGAGATCCGTACAGCCGCCAAAGAAATGGGAATCGATGTAAACGATACTATGGGCAAAGGCAAATTGATCGACGAAATCTTTGGTGAAAAATGTGAAGGCAACTTCATTCAGCCGACATTCATTACGGACTACCCTGTTGAAATGTCTCCGCTCACAAAAAAACACCGCAATAACCCAGAACTAACGGAGCGTTTTGAACTCATGATTTGCGGAAAGGAAGTGGCCAATGCCTATTCCGAGCTTAACGACCCTATTGATCAACGTGAACGCTTTGAGGAGCAATTACGCCTTTCAGAAAAGGGGGATGACGAAGCGATGTTTATCGATCAGGATTTCCTTAGGGCATTAGAGTATGGTATGCCTCCTACTTCCGGTCTTGGTATTGGTATGGATAGACTGATCATGTTCCTCACGAACAATGCCTCTATACAAGAAGTCCTCTTCTTCCCACAGATGCGCCCGGAGAAAAAAGAAGCAACGATAGAACTAGGCCCTGACGAAAAAGCGGTACTAAACCTACTATCGGAAGACCAAAAACCCTTAGGTGAAATCAAAGAGCAATCAGGTCTAAGTGGCAAAAAATGGGATAATGCAACCAAAAGCTTAAGACAAAAAGATCTTATAGATATAATCATCGAAGGCGACAATAAATACATCACAAAGAAATAGATTAACAAAAGCCGTGCTTTCCATAAAAAAGCACGGCTTTTTAATGGAAAGCTCAACCTTAAGAAAACCTCAGCAACTACAAGCCATGATAAGACTACTTTTATACAGCCTTTCCACGATTTTTTTCTTTCTATCAGGTTGTAGCACTCCTTTGGAAAAAGGAGAAACACTACCTTTCTCAGATGCCACCTCAGTTTGGGAAAATCTTTACCTAAAAAACGAACTCAACGGAAAGCGTATTGCATTAAAGGGATTTATCAGCCTTCAAGAACTCCGAATACGAGGAAATGAACAACACTGCCAATTGGTAGACAAAGAAGGTAATCACCTATCATACCTCATCATAAAGAAGAGCAATAAAAACTCCTTAAAACTAACCATAAAAGACACCGAAAAAGTAAACAACCTCCAATACATTGATATTGACTACCCCAATAGCTATATACTGGACAACGAAGGAAAAAAACTCCCACTAAACCAAAATGTATTGGTTTCCTTTGATATAAAGTATAGTAAAAATGCGGAAACAGATTCCTTTGTCGTCTCGGAAGCTACTGAAGACGGAGCACATCCTTTCTTTAAAGATTTTTCAAAAAAAGGACAACGATATTATTTCTTTTATGCGGATAACATCCGCATCGACAGCATATAACCCGCATACAGTTCCTTCCA
The DNA here is from genome assembly GCF_017908035.1 of Sphingobacterium tabacisoli. Classification (GTDB taxonomy): domain Bacteria; phylum Bacteroidota; class Bacteroidia; order Sphingobacteriales; family Sphingobacteriaceae; genus Sphingobacterium; species Sphingobacterium tabacisoli. The sequence goes on from NZ_JAEQMU010000001.1 coordinate 1,785,712, forward strand.
CTCAATAAAAAATCAAAATAACACCTCTTTCTACTAATAATTTTCATTTTTTTTTCACACCTGTAGCTTTTTCTAAAAAGACACCGTTATAACGATATAACAAAGCATAGAAAAGATGAAAACACAAACTATTAAATTATTCTTCATTGCGCTTCTAAGTGTATCCGTCTTAAGTGGATGTCTTAAAGATAACGACGACATCAATAATATCCCAAGAGCATCCCTCTATATGGTCAACGCTTACACGCCTAGTCCTTCTATATTCCATATGGCAGATGACAATTACTTACAGTATCGACACAACCCATTGGTATATAACAGTTACAGTGCACTACCAGCAAATCTTTATGTGGGAAACCGAAAAATAAAAACTTTTTCCTCTGAAAATAAAGTTTTAATAGACACAGTATACACCTTCAAGGACCGGTCAGCTTACACCTCCTTTGTATTTGGAACTTCAGAAAAACCGAAACAAATCATTGCGGAAGATCAAAGCATAGAGGATCTAGCAAACAAGACAGGTTTACGCTTCTTTCATCTGGCAAACAACACTTCAAAAGTCAACGTATACTTAAACAGTAAAGAAACTCCTATATACAAAGATAGAGTCGTTGAAGATGTATTGACAGGCGAAAGTCTCAAAAACGCTACTTTTGTAGCACAAAACAGTGGAAAAACAAATATCATCATCACGGATGAAAATAACAATACACTGGTCGAACGCTCAGAGAATCTTGAATCGGGAAGATACTACAGTATCATACTAACCGGAGACAAGAATTCTACAAAAACGCCACTATACCTTGGGGTAGTAAAACAATATTAAAATTCCATTTTAGTTAACACGAGGGGATGTTCAAATTGCACATCCCCTCTTTTTTTGAAAATGTCTGTATTATTGATTCGATTCTATATTCCAAGGGACCGATGAGCTACCGTTCCTCCTCCTCGTCCTCCCATCTATTTTCGATATTATCTAACATTTCCAGCACGAGGAGCCACCAAAGTCCAAAGCAGTACCCAACCAAGTATAGCAGACCTTACAACATGAACGATAGTACTGTTATGTAAGTATTATGTAGGTATTATGTAGGGATCATGTAAGCTATGAACTTACATGATCCCTATGTTATAGTTCATTTATTCTTACACAATTTATACATCTTCCCTATTTGCCCCCCCTCAACAAGGACTGATTATTTAGAGTGTATCAAAAGAACGATCAAATTGAAGTAAGTATGGACGCCATAAGCTATTTTTATGCAATAGAGAGGTTATAAAAAGATAAACTAAGTAGTCAGCAATCTGATTCAAACAAAAAAAAGGATCCTCGCTTTGAGAATCCTTTTTTTAACACTGTGCACTCCAAGGGAGTCGAACCCCTAACCTTCTGATTCGTAGTCAGATGCTCTATCCAATTGAGCTAGGAATGCATTAACCTAAAACTTCAGTTATCTTCCGTTTTGGTGATGCAAATATCAATACTTTTTTCAACATTTCAAACATTTTAACACCTTTTTTAACAACAAAACCCATATTTTTTTATATATTGCTGATAGTAATAGAATTACATTTTCTTTTTTATGACAGAACGTATTATCCGTAGCAACAAAATCAGGACAGAAGACATCAGTCTATCCTATTATATCAAAAAAGCAACCGAAAAAGAAAGACGTACCATTATATTTCTACACGGATTCCCCTTCAACAAGAACTCCTGGAGACCACAATTGGAATCATTGGAAGATGATATCACAGGTATCGCCATAGACATTCGGGGACATGGATTATCTACCAGCGGACATGGCTTTTTTAGCATTGATGTATTTGCGAAGGACATTATCTCATTTATCAATAAACTCGACATTGAAAAAGTAACATTATGTGGAGTATCCATGGGCGGCTACATCGCTTTACGGATGTATCAACTGATCCCTGATCGCATAGAGGGCCTTATCCTCTCTGACACACATTCCAGAGCAGACGACAACACAGCTAAACAAAAGCGATTCGACAGCATCCAGGCAATTCTAAGACACGGCAGGAGACCCTTTGCGCTCGGGTTTATCGACAGCCTATTTGCTCAAAAAACAATCCTTGAAAATCCAGAAGCAGTAGAATTGATAAAAAGCAGCATAAGACGCAATCCCATCCAAACCATATGTGCTACGATGCTCGCACTCGCCTCTCGAACGGATACATCAGATTCCCTGGCAAACATAAAAGTCCCAACATTGCTGATCCGAGGCACAGAGGACAAAATAACGGCAAAATTCCTGATGGAAGAGATGCATCAATGTATTCCAGAAGCAAGGTACATCGAAATTGAAGAAGCTGGGCATCTTCCAAACCTGGAACAGCCTTTAGCCTTCAACAAAGAAATAAATGCTTTTTTATTGACGTAGATTAGGATAAATAACATCCTACTACGTCAATAAATCTTTAAGGACAGCTAACCAATGCCCTCTATAGTCAGCGCACCCACCGTAAGGTTATTCCTGGGATCAATCAATATCGCTCGCGCATTAGCAGCTAGCTCATTGTTCAAATCAAACACAACCTCATCGGCAGCTTTTACCAAAATCCGTCCAATATCATTTAGACCTATACCACCGTCATACACCTTATCCTGACTATGAACATCATACCGATATAGAACCTCCAACACCTTAACCTTTGTCACCTGTGTCTGATTTTGCAAAATATACACCTGATTGGTATCCAATGGTCGATTTTCAAACCAACTCACATTTGCTTCAAAACTTCGTTCTGAACGGGACACCTTGGTTGCGCTACTAATAAAGTCTCCTCTTGAGACATCGACATCATCCGTCAGATGCAAAACAATGGATTGTCCATCCACGGCATACAATAGGTCCTTCTGATCAAACTCAATAGCTTGCACCCGACTGCGAACGCCGCTCGGCAGCACCACAACTTCTTCTCCGACCGTCAATCCGTCTCCAATCACACGCCCGGCATATCCCCGATAATCGGGCAAATCTGCACTCTGCGGACGAATCACCCATTGCACAGGAAGACGCCAGGCATTGCTCACCTCCTCTTCCCAGGTTACTGTTTCCAGATACGTTAAAAGCGTAGGCCCCTTATACCACCCCATTCGATCAGAACTGTACACAATATTATCTCCTTTCAATGCAGATACAGGAACAAAATCAACATCTTTAATGCCGAGCCTATCTGCCAGTAGCTGATAGTCCGATTTAATGGTTTCAAAAACAGATGCGCTATAATCCACCATATCCATCTTATTGACACAAACAAGAACTTTTCGTAACGATAGCAACTTCGCAATAAACGAATGTCGTTTAGTCTGCTCTATCACCCCTTTTCGCGCATCAATAAGAACAATGATTAAATCAGAATTCGAAGCTCCTGTCACCATATTACGCGTATACTGTATATGCCCAGGAGCATCGGCAATAATAAACTTACGTGCTTCCGTCTGAAAATACTTATAGGCCACATCAATGGTAATTCCCTGCTCACGCTCCGCCTTTAGACCATCCGTTAATATCGCCAGATCAACCGTACCATCATCATTCTTACGATTAGCCTTTTGAATCGCCTCAAGCTGATCATCCAGTATAGAATTCGTATCATATAGCAACCGGCCGATCAAGGTACTCTTACCATCGTCAACAGAACCCGCCGTAATAAATTTCAATATATTCATTTCTTTTCTAATAATCAGAGACAAGAAACTAGAGACTAGACACTTCTGAAATCTCCTATCTAATATCTCCTATCTCAATACTATGTACTAAATACCCAATACCATACGCTAAAAATACCCCTGTTTCTTACGTTCCTCCATAGCAGCCTCCGATACCTTATCATCCATCCGCGCCCCCCGTTCACTGACTGTCGACGCTTTTATCTCAGCAATGATATCATCCAACTCCACCGCGTGCGAATCCACAGCCGCAGTACAGGTCATATCACCTACTGTCCGGAAGCGCACAGCCCGACGCTCAACTCGATCATCTGCATCCACTTGTAAACAGTCCGCACTCGCCATCCATTGCCCATTACGCCATACCACATCCCGACTATGGCTAAAGTAAATAGAAGGCAAAGCGATCCCTTCCCGCTTGATATAGTTCCAAACATCAAGCTCCGTCCAATTCGAAATCGGAAATACACGGACGTTCTCTCCTTTATTTATCTTCCCATTAAAAATATTCCACAACTCCGGACGCTGCCGTTTGGGATCCCATTGCCCGAACTCATCACGCACAGAAAAAACACGCTCTTTGGCACGAGCCTTCTCTTCATCTCTACGCGCCCCCCCGATACAAGCATCGAAACCGTATGCAGCTATCGTATCCAACAATGTCACCGTCTGTAAAGCATTGCGGCTGGCATTCTTCCCTATAGACTCCAGCACCCGCCCCTGATCGATACTTTCCTGTACTGACCCTACAATCAACCGCTCACCAACCTGCTCCACCAACCAGTCGCGGAATACAATCGTCTCTGGGAAATTATGCCCTGTATCAATATGAACAAGCGGAAACGGAAATTTACCTGGCTTAAATGCCTTCTTCGCCAGATGCACCAACGTAATACTGTCTTTACCTCCCGAAAACAACAAAGCTGGATTTTCAAATTGCCCAGCTACCTCCCGAAGAATATAAATAGCCTCTGCTTCTAAATGATCTAAATAATCCATTTATAAATATTTTTATTTTCTTTTATCTTTCACCATGTAAACCACACTCTTTTTTACTCTTGTCTTCCCACCACCATCTGCCTGCACGAAAGTCCTCGCCAGCACCTACAGACCGCGTACAAGGCTGACATCCGATACTTAAAAACCCTTTATCATGAAGCGGATTATAAGGCACATTAAATGCCTTCAAGAATCCCTCGACCTCTGCCTGAGTCCAGTAAAACAAAGGGTGAACCTTAATAATAGCATTACCTTCATCCCACTCCACAATCCCCATATCTTCTCTATTCGAAGATTGCTCTGCCCGAATTCCTGTAATCCAAACATCAAACCCCTTAATAGCACGCCGCAAAGGCTCTATTTTACGGATAAAACAACATTCCTTACGATTTTCTACGCTCTCATAAAAACTTGTTGGCCCCTTATCACTCACCATAGCTTCCAACGCATCGGCCTGAGGATAGAAAGCCCTAATAGGCATACCATAGCGTTCTAAAGTTCTATTCCAAATATAATAAGTCTCCGGAAACAAACGACCGGTCTCTAAGGTAAATACTGAGGTATCCCGAGCTTTCGCGGCAAGCATATGGGTCAAAACCTGATCCTCTACCCCGAATGAAGTAGAGAAAACAACCCGATTTCCATACTGCGCCGCCACATACGCAATAATTTCCTCCGCCTGCAAACCATTCAACACACGTTTCAGTTCATCAATCATTTTTGACTCCTTTCCAATAACTCTCGTGTATGGGCATTTAATAACCGTACCTTCTCTCCAAAATCGCCCCGAAGCTGCTCACGCATCTCATACATCAATCCCAAGGTCTCATCAATCTCCTCCGGTAACAATCCTTGTAAAAACTCCTTCAACCGCTTTGCAATAGTCGGCGACTTTCCGTTGGTAGAGATACCAATCTTTAAATCCCCCTTCATCACGACAGATCCCAAATAAAAATCACATAAATCCGGTTTATCGGCCACATTGAGTAATACATTACGCTTCCTTGCCAACCCCTGTATATGTTGATTCAATAGCGTGTTATTACTCGCGACCACAACCAGATCCACCCCATCCAAATCCACATCTTCAAAACTACGTTCATACAGATCAACATGCTCTTGCCCTTGCACAAATGCTCTAAAATCCCCAGAAACATCCTTAGCAACGACCCGAACCTTCGCTTTGGGACTCTGCTGCAATAACGCGCTTATCTTTTCCAAACCCACCGGGCCAGCTCCAATCAACAGAACCTGTAACTGCTCAAGCTTAAGAAATATAGGAAACAACCTGTTCATCACACCTGTAAATAATGGATCTCGTTCCGTATCCTACTGAACGCTGCATGCTTGCTGACCACCTCTCCAATCACAATAATAGCGGGCACACCAACACCACTGCATTCCACAGCTTCAACAATAGAGCTTATCGTCCCCAACACAACACGTTCAGTAGCCAAAGAGCCATTCTGAATAACAGCAATCGGCAAAGTAGACTTTCCACTGGCCTCATACAAGGAAACAATCTCCCGCAACTTACCATACCCCATCAATACCACTATCGTAGCATCTGTCCCTACTGCCAACTGAAGATCGGAGGACAGGCTTCCGTCAGACTTAGACCCCGTAATTACCCAAAAGCTCTCACTGACACCTCTATAAGTTAAAGGAATCTTCTGAATCCCTGTCAATCCAATCGCTGAAGATATCCCCGGAATGACTGCAGTAGGAATACCAAAACCATGTACATAGTCCAACTCTTCACCACCACGACCAAATACAAAAGAATCTCCTCCCTTCAACCGAACCACATGCCCATGCGTCAACGCATAATCCACCATCAGTCTATTGATGTAATCTTGTGAAGTGGACAGCCGCTCTGCCCGTTTCCCCACATACACTTTTGTACAGTTAGGTCTAGCATAAGACAATAAAGCATCATTCACCAAAGCATCATAAAGAATAACATCAGCACATGCGATAGCTTTCACTCCTTTCAATGTAATCAAGTCAGGATCGCCCGGACCGGCTCCTACCAATGTTACAAATGGTTGTATTTTATTCATTTTCAAATATCCTTTAAGAATTAACCCTTAGCGCCGACCTACGTTCGGCGGCGTCATAGTAAAAAGCAGTAGCCTGTATCAAATAAGCCTCCGCAAATTCCTTAGAAGGCTCGTATTTATTAATCTGGAGTACGCGTTCCGAAAAAGAAGTCAGAAAACGAAATTCCCCACTCGCGACATACACCTCATCAAACCCGTCAATAACAGCAACCTGTGTACTCGCATTGACACCACGATCAAGCAACAAAGCCTTGGCCCCCCAAACAAAGGCACTATAGCTGTGATAAATAGCATCAGCATACTGATCGAGTTCCAAAGCCTGTTTTGCCCAATCAATCTTTTCCTCAGCCTCAAAAAGTAAAGTAGCCACCAGATCAATCACCACCCCAGCACATTCCCCAACACCGATTGCCGTAGCAAAAGTATCCTGATGCCCCCAATCAATAAACTCATCTGCAGTCAATGTCGTCAGATCAGACAACGGCTTCAACAACCGATAGAAATAATCCTTTCCAACACGATCATAATACCCATGAAAATTCTCTTCGACCGATTTATGGATCTTATAATCGGAAAGAACAAGATCAACAACCTGAAGAACACGTTTCGTAGGCACCTTGATGACACGTTCGGCAACGCGTCCTTTACCATCACCAACAGTACCTCCTCCCAACATCACCTGCGCAGCAGGAACCACCTTACCATCTGCTTTAACTGAGCTTCCATGAAAACCTATATGCGCCAAACCGTGCTGACCACAAGAATTCATACAGCCCGAAATCTTAATCTTCAATCCCTGCTCAAAAACAAAATCTGTATAAAATTCATGAACATACCCCTCTAATACACGGGCCATCTCCGTAGAATTAGATATCCCTAGATTACAAGTATCGGTCCCCGGACAAGTCGTAATATCAGCCGTACTATCAAAACCCGGTTTCGACAGACCTAATTCAACCAATAAATTGAATAAATGCGAAAGAGAAGCCTCACGGACAAACTTAAAAAGCAAATTCTGCCCTTGAGTAATACGGATATCATCTGCCACATGCCCCTGTATACCCGATACCAATCGCCTAGCCTTATCAGTAGATAAATCTCCTGTCTGCACATTTACATACACCCCGTAATAACCTGACTGCTTTTGAGCGAATACATTTGTTTTTTGCCATACCTGAAAAGCTCTTTCGTCGACTACAGGTACCGCATCGATTGCCGTTTCAGGCAGAACAGGCGCTTCCACCAGCCTACGATCGACCACAAAAACAGTATTCCTGTTTGCTATTCGCTCCTCCTCAATAAGACGCAACACCTCCGAAAGCCCTATCTTCTGGACCAAATATTTAAAACGAGCCTTATTCCGATTATTACGCTCCCCATAACGATCAAAAACACGCAACGTAGCCTCTATATATGGAATAACCTGATCCTCTGGAAGAAAATCATACACTTCCTCAGCAAGAACAGGCTGAGCCCCCAGACCACCTCCCATCAACACCTTGAAACCACGCTCCTCTACCCCATCACTCCATCTTACTTTAGGAATAAAACCAAAGTCATGAATATAAGAAAATGCGGTATCCTTGTCCGAAGACGAAAAGGAGATCTTGAATTTCCGTCCCATTTCAGCGCAGACTGGATTACGAAGAAAATAAGCAAATGTCTGCTGCGCATAAGGAGATACATCAAATGGCTCATCCGGATCTATCCCTGCTGTAGCAGATGCAGTCACATTACGGACCGTATTCCCACAAGCCTCTCTCAAAGTAATATCATCAGCTGCCAATTTAGCCCAGAGCTCAGGAGTCTTTGCCAAACTCACATAGTGAATCTGTATATCCTGACGTGTTGTAAGGTGAAGATTACGACTCGCATATTCATCAGAGATAGCAGCAATCTTCAGCAACTGTCTAAAGGTTACCTTTCCAAAAGGTAATTTAATACGAACCATCTGCACTCCAGGCTGACGCTGCCCATACACCCCCCGAGCCAAACGAAGCGACCTAAACTTCTCTTCTGGCAAAGAACCTTCCTGATAAGCCCTAATCTTTTTATCTAGCTCAATAATCTCCTGTGCAACCACAGGATTCTCTAATTCAGTACGAAAACTCTGCATATTTTTTACCTAAAAATGTGTCAATCCAAGCTTTATAATTACGGTTCACAAAACAAGAACGCAACAAATGTATAAAACAAAATCAACAATAACTACATAATCTACCAAATTAGTATATATTTGTAAAAAATATATTTACGACTCTTTTCGATAAAGCAAACAAAAGGATGAAACAACTACGTATTAGCATATTAGCATCCATAATAATATCAAGCTGTGCACCAAAAACACAAAACAGCTATGACCCAAAGACAGGATATTCAGGCAACATATCCCTATCTGGTGCATTCGCGCTCTACCCCATTGTGGTTTTATGGAGTGAGGATTTTAAAAAAATACACCCCAATGTCCGTTTCAATATTTCAGCAGGAGGAGCAGGTAAAGGAATAACAGATGTGCTCACAGATATGATGGATATCGGCCTTGTATCCCGAGATTTTCATGAGCAAGAATTAAAAAAAGGAGCATTCCCTATTTTTGTTGCAAAAGACGCTGTGCTAGGAACGTTTAATACCAACCACCCCAATGCCACACTCCTAAAAAAGAGGGGACTTACGCAACAGGAACTCGAAGGAATCTTTGTCACACAATCCTATCAGAAATGGAGCGATATTGACCCTAGGTTTACAACCGCTCCCATAATCACCTATGTCCGTTCAGATGCTGCAGGTGCGGCAGAGACATGGGCCAAATACCTAGGCCAAAATCAAGAAGACTTAAAAGGTATTGGTATATACGGTGACCCAGGCTTGGCGCAAGCCATCAAGGAAGAGCCAAATAGTATCGGTTTTAACAACATCAACTATGTCTATGATCTAAACCTAAAAAAAACTGCAGCGCACATAAGTGTCATACCAATCGATAAAAACAAGAATGGAAAAATTGACACAGCGGAAGACTTCTACAACAATCTAGATCAATTGACCGAAGCAGTGGCATCAGGAAAGTACCCTTCCCCTCCCTCCAGGCCCTTGGCATTTGTAGTAAAAAAAGGAAACACTAACGCATTGATACGAGAGTTTATACACTTTGTCCTAAAAAAAGAACAACAAGAGCACCTATTGAGCAACGGATATATTCCACTTACAGACGACCAACTTAAAGTCGAAAGAGAGAAAATAAACACTATTCCTAGCAACTAAAAAGCCGAGCCTCGCTCCGTAAAAAACAAACACATTAAGCAAATGAGACTACGCATTCTAAAAGACCTATGGATACGCCACACATTTCGAATCCTACTCCTCTTGACGCTGTCCATGGTAGTTTTCATAGGCATTGGACTGTTTATTAAATCACTGCCCTTATTAAAAGACCAGAACCTATTCACCATCCTAAGTGGAAGCACCTGGTCTCCACTGAAAGGACAGTTTGGTTTTCTACCCTTTATCACTGGCACAGTATCTGTCACACTGATAGCCCTGGTTATCGCAGCCCCACTATGTCTCCTATCTTCGATTTACCTGGTTGAATATGCATCCGCTCTCTTAAAAAAAACAGTACTCCCTTTAATAAATGTACTGGCAGCTATCCCCCCCGTACTCTATGGCGTGTGGGGAATTCTATTTGTCGTACCCTTGATATCAAACTATATAGGGCCTATTTTTGGGAGCCCGAACGCGGGGTACTCTATTCTCTCCGGTGGAATAGTACTCGCTGTTATGATATTTCCGATTATGATCAGCATCATGGTAGAAGTACTAGAGACTATACCTCCGGATCTAAAAGCAGCATCACTATCACTCGGCGCTACACGATGGGAAACCATACAAAAAGTCATTTTAAAAAAAGCTCGCCCTGGAATAATCGCTGCCATAGTACTGGCAACATCACGTGCTTTTGGAGAAACAATAGCAGTACTCATGGTCTGCGGCAACATACCCCAAATCCCAAAGTCTCTATTCGATGCCGGATATCCTATCCCCGCACTCATAGCCAATAACTTTGGAGAGATGATGTCCATACCACATTATGATGCCGCATTAATGTTCGCTGCCCTACTATTGCTGACGATCATCTTTCTATTCAATCTTATTTCGCGACTAATACTAAATAAACTGGAGGAAAAAGCATAATGTCAACCATTAAATCAAGACTGCGACGGGAAAAAATCGCAAAAATATTAATGCAACTCGCGGGTATAGGAATTACAGGTTCCCTTTTTCTAATTATAGGGATTATCCTTTTCAAAGGGCTCCCCTACCTCACTTGGGACATGATCAGCCAGACACCTCAAGGCGGTTTCTATATTGGTAAAGAAGGAGGGATACTCAATGCAATTTTGGGTTCCTTTTATCTAGCGGGCCTATCTACAATACTAGCTTGCTTAATAGGGTTACCTATCGCCATCTACCTCAACGCCTACGTCGATCAGACCTCTACCCTGGCCCGGGTATCAAAACTCTTGTTTGATATACTATTTGGCATACCATCAATTGTATATGGAGCCATTGCCTTCAGTATTATGATTACATTAGGAATCCGTGCTTCCCTATTGGGTGGTGTCATTACGATCACACTCCTCACCATCCCTATAGTGGTACGTACGCTGGATGAACTTTTAAAAACCATTCCTTTAGACCTCAAAAACACCACTACCTCATTAGGGGCTACACGATGGCAGACCGCCCAGATACTATTGAAGTATATCAAACCAGGTCTATTCACAGCCCTTCTACTCGCCTTTGGAAGAGCAATCGGAGATGTAGCAGGGGTATTGCTAACTACAGGGTTCAGCGATAATCTTCCCTTATATCTCGACGAACCAGCGGCAACATTGCCACTAGCCATTTTTTTTCAGCTTAGCAGCCCGATCCCCGAAGTACAGGGAAGAGCTTATGCCTCCGCGCTTATATTAACATTTATCATTCTAATCATTGTCATATGCACACATATACTAGCCTCGCGACAAAAGAAACACAGACTGTAACGCAGATGCAACTGCCACACATACAAATCAAGGATCTGAATGTACATATCGAAGGGAAACACATTCTTAAAAACATAAATTTAGCAATCCCCAATAACTCGATCACATCCATTATAGGACCGTCAGGTTGTGGAAAAACAACACTACTAAAAACACTGAATAGATTGATGGATGACAGCAAAAACGTAAAAATAAATGGCTCCGTACTGGTTAATGGGGAAGACATTTACGCTAAAGACGCCGAAGTCACACACATCAGAAAAAAAATGGGGTTACTCTCCCAACGCCCCTTCCCATTACCTATGTCTATTTTTGAAAATATCACCTATGGACCGCGCATACATGGTCAACGGGACAAAACAGTCTTAAAAGAAATTGTAGAAACCCAATTAAAAAACGTAGGACTATGGGAGGAAGTGAAAGACAGACTCCACCATTCTGCGACGACACTGTCTATAGGGCAGCAGCAACGTCTTTGTCTAGCCCGCGGCCTAGCTGTGCAGCCTGAGATTATACTTGGTGACGAAAGTACCTCGGCCTTGGATCCTATATCTACACAGACTATCGAAAATCTATTGATAGACCTGAAAAGCGAATACACCATCGTATTAGTAACTCATATACTTCGTCAGGCACGAAGAGTCTCTGACTACATCATCTTTGTATACAATGGCGAAATAATAGAGTTTGGAAAAACAGAAGACATTCTCCTGAATCCTCAAAATGAGATCACCAAACAGTATGTCAAGGGATTTATAAGCTAAAAAGGAGCGACCTAGACAGGTCGCTCCTTTTATATATCTTAGCTCTTAAGATAGCAACAGTAATCAATTAAATGACTCCAGCCTTGATAAGCTCCAATTCCATTTCTTTCTGTAACTTTTGTGCCTCTTCTCTAGCCCGCTCCGCAAAGTCCTTACCACTCGAAGCATAGATAATACCGCGGGTACTATTCACCAACAAACCACAATCCTTGTTCATCCCATACTGACATACATCCTGAAGCGATCCTCCCTGAGCTCCCACTCCGGGAACAAGTAAAAAATGATCTGGCGCATGCTCACGAATCTTCAAAAAAGCTTCCCCACGCGTAGCTCCCACCACATACATCAGATTCTCTACAGTACCCCAAGTATTGACTTTATCGATTACCTCTTCAAACAACTGCTTACCATCTGTATTGGAAAAATTCTGGAAATCCTTGCTTCCGGAATTGGAAGTCAGCGCAAGCACTATCGCCCATTTCCCTTCAAAATCTAAAAACGGCGTTACAGAATCCTTACCCATATAAGGTGCTATAGTAATCGAATCGAATCCCATCCCCGACACAGCCTCGTCAAAAAAAGCCTGCGCATACATATTAGATGTATTACCGATATCTCCACGTTTGGCATCTGCTATACTAAAACAGCTCTTGGGAATTGCTTGCCATGTTTTTTGCAAGGAATGCCAGCCACGAACACCATAACTTTCATAAAACGCAATATTAGGCTTATACGCAACACAGAGATCTTCAGTAGCTTCTATGATAGCTTTATTAAAAGCAAAAATAGGATCCTCTTCATCAAGAAGATGAACTGGTATCTTAGTAATGTCCGTATCTAAACCAACACAAAGAAAAGATTGCTTCTCTTTAATCTGTTCTATTAACTCCTGTCTATTCATTTAACTTTTATTGATCAATAAGATTCTGCACGAATGCTTCAACCTCTTTAGTCGAGTAATCATACATACCTTCTTCTTTTGCAGCAATCTTCCCATTCTTATCCAATATCACAGTAGTAGGAATGGCTCCTCCCAACCAATTGGAAGGAATTTCACCGTTAGGATATACGATAGGTAGTTTCAATTTTTGGTCTGTTAAAAACTTCGCCGTTCCTTCTACATCCCCTTCAATCTCCACAATCAAAAACTCGATGTTATCGTTACCCTTAAATTTATCATACAATTTCTGGATTGACGGCATTTCTGCTCGACAAGGTGGGCACCATGTCGCCCAAAAATTGATAAACAGCACCTTACCTTTGAGCTGTTCCGTATCATAGACAATATTATCTGCACTAGAGAATGATGCTTTGTCACCGATGGAATCGGGAGCACTCTCCTTATCACCGGCCTGGGCCTCAACAGGCTTTTCCAATTTTGGCTTAAAAAAACCGATTTTCATCAGCTGCTGCTGTATAAAAATTCGGCTCGGCGACCATAGGACCAAGCCCATGAGCACCACGAAAACAATCCAACTGACAATATTTTTAATTTTCTTCTTTTCTGCCATCATTTCCAGAAATTAGGTATCAAATTTTTCCAATTGCTTAAGTAAAGTAGCAAAATCCTTCGGATACTCCGCATCAAAAGCATAACTCTTTCCATCAATAGTAAAGGCTACACTTTTTGAATGAAGTGCAAAACGCTTCATTATTGGCAATTCCTCCTCATCTTTGGACATCGTAAAACCACGCCTTTTTATCTGCGATAGAAAAACAGGCTTACCCCGATACATCGAATCCCCTACAATAGCAGCATGTTGTGTTGCCAAATGTATACGGATCTGGTGCATCCGCCCTGTAATAGGCCGACATTCCACCAGTGTAAAATGTTTAAAATAACGTATACTGTTAAAAATCGTTTCTGCCTGCTTACCATTTGCCCGATCAATACTCACATTCTTATTTCCCTGGTTCAAGATAGGCAAATCAACGGTAAGGTTATCAAAAGTATGGGTCCCCTGTATAATAGCATGATACACTTTATTCACCCTTCTCTTTTCAAATTCAATAGAAACCAAACGATAAGTCTCTGGATTCTTTGCTATAAGAAGCACTCCAGAAGTATCCTTGTCCAATCGGTGACAAATCTGCGCATCACCATAATAACGTTTTGCTAAACGAAGGATGTTAACTTCTCCCCCCTCACGCTCATCTAAAGATGCAATAAAAGGTGGTTTATTGATAACAATAAGATTATCATCTTCGTAAATGATAAGATCGTTGAATTTCGGAAATTTAAATAAACGGTTGTCGTTTTGAATCATAGTGCAAAAATATAAAAACTAGGCGACTATTTAGCAACATAAGGTTTTTACATTAATATGCAGACAGCACCTTTATTATTTATAATTTTGCAACAAAACAATTATATCATGTCCGTAAATAAAATCATTAAGCGCGTCACTACTTCTAGCATCAAGGAAATGAAACTTCGTGGCGAAAAAATAAGTATGCTGACTGGCTATGACTATACTATGGCGAGAGCTTTAGATGAATCAGGAGTAGACGTTATTCTAGTAGGCGACTCTGCAGCAAATGTGTTTGCCGGGTACGAAACCACTCTCCCAATTACGCTCGACAATATGATCTATCATACATCAGCGGTAGCCAGAGGATGCCAACGCGCACTCGTTTTAGCCGATCTTCCCTTTGGTGAGTATCAGGGATCGACTGACAAAGCATACGAAGCTGCAGTAAGAATGATGAAAGAATCAGGAGCACATGCACTTAAACTAGAAGGTGGTGAAGAAATAATTGATAACATCAAAAAAATAATAAACGCTGGTATCCCCGTATGTGGTCACCTCGGACTAACACCACAGTCCATCAATAAATTTGGAACATTTGGTGTCCGTGCAAAAGACGAGGCTGAAGCAGAAAAACTAAAAACCGATGCACTCGCTCTACAGGAAGCAGGCTGTTTTGCTATCGTACTAGAGAAAATACCAGCGCAACTGGCAGAAGAGGTTTCAAAATCCTTACACATCCCTACAATAGGTATCGGGGCTGGC
Source organism: Sphingobacterium tabacisoli (assembly GCF_017908035.1). GTDB lineage: Bacteria > Bacteroidota > Bacteroidia > Sphingobacteriales > Sphingobacteriaceae > Sphingobacterium > Sphingobacterium tabacisoli. The sequence goes on from NZ_JAEQMU010000001.1 coordinate 1,801,291, forward strand.
AATGGTTGTGATGGACAAGTTTTGGTTGTTAATGATATGCTCGGAATGACCAAAGATTTTAAACCTAAATTTTTACGTCAATACCTCAACCTCTATCAAGAGATTACCAATGCAGCAGCACAATATGTAGCTGATGTCAAGGCGTTAGATTATCCAAATGAGAATGAACAGTATTAACCCATTATATTAAGACCATACTTTGGGAAAAATAATCATCATAGGTATTTTGCTGGCGGTGTTGATATACTTCACACTCCGCCGGCTTAATTTTTTCAACTTCAATAAACCATCGCAGCGAATAAACTCTTCCCGAGTTATTGAAGTCACAGCTCCAACACAGCTCCTAAAAAGAGGGTTAAAACGCACCTTATATACGGTAGGTTCTGGATTAGTACTATTGATTCTCATAGTAGCTCTAGCTGCAAAATTCAAGATTGCATTAATTATGCTACCTATAAGCATATACCTAATCGCTCAGTTCTTTGTACTCAATAATCACGTCAAAACAATACGGGACCAACAGATACATTATGACTCAGAAACCCAAGATGTACATATAGAATGGATTAATGGCAAATCTCTCGAATTCAACTTACTAAAAGATGTAACAGAACTAAAAGAAGTTCGTGCCGTACAAAAAAACAATGGTCTACATATGGGTTATTACCAACTTTCAACAAACACCAAGGTAATCTACCTACCATACCTTTTACAGGAAAACCCGGTCAATAAACCGTTTTTCGACAAGTTACAGCTGTTCAATAGGTCAATCGAGACCAAACTATTCCCTATTATCTAGGATCGTCCAATACCCAATCAAAAACACGTCATTGTTGCCAAAAAGCCTCTAGAAATCTCCTTGCTACACACCAGCTAAACACTACCTATAACGGACTTGAGCGGACTTTAACGGACTTATGGGGACTTGAGCGGACTTATCATACATGCCACAATCTTTTAACTAGCTGAAACCAGCGATTTTTCAAACGAAAACCCTAATAAAAAGACGTTCAATCATTTTTGGTACAAACGTTGCTATACTTTTTCTGATTATTAAGTTTAACCCTTATATGAAATACTTACGTAGCATAAGCCGCGCTAACAGTTTTATGGTCTTTACCATTGCGCTTACATTATTTTATTCCTGTGACCGCAAGGCATCACCTCAAACTGTAGATAAGGAAAAAATAAAAATAGATAGCATTGCCCAAGCAAAAAAAGAAGAAGAGGAAAAAGAGAAAATGCGTCCACGCACAGCGGCAGACATCACGCTCACCAAAGAGCTTATATATGACAAATACACACTAGAAGACAAGTACAAATACAAAGATACATTCCGCGTATTCCAGTGGGATAAAATCAAAGAGAAGTTGGCCTACATCGAAAACTTCCAACGCGAGCATAACAATTATGCTTTAGTCGCAAACTACAAACATAAAAATGGAGAGGCTCCAACAGTAGCAAATTTCAAGCGAAATGCCTATAAAAGGGTGTCGGACACACTCGGAACGGAACGCTATCAGTCTGCCCCTCTTTATAAAATCGGTGAGACCAAAGTACCAACGATATACGGTCGGGATGGTTCACTGGTCAAATTGCTATCAAGCGACACCTTAAATATGGTCCGTATTAAAGGTCTTACGAACATCGAAGGCGAATGGGATATCCCAAAACGCTATATAAAAGCCATAGGGGACACCGCTTCCTTCAAACATATTGTTGTCGTAGACGTGACCAATCAAAATATATGTGCCTTGGAACATAAAAATGACAGCTGGATCATACGAAGTATGAATCCCTCCACAACAGGCAAACACAATCCCCCCTATGGTATGGAAACACCTGTGGGCATTTATCTACTACAAGAACAAAAACCAAAAATGTTCTATTATGCAGATGGGACGACCAATATAGCAGGCTATGCCCCATGGGCAAGTCGGTTTACCAACGGAGCATATATACATGGTGTCCCCACAAATGACCCCAAAGCGAAGATTATTGAATACAGCTGGACATTAGGCACAACCCCTCGTTCACATATGTGTGTAAGAAATGCATCATCCCATGCGAAGTTCGTTTATGACTGGATAAAGCCATTTTCATCGCTCGTAATTGTCATCAATTAATCCTATCGAAAAGAATTAACATTTCTTAACATTTTTATAACACATTGGTAACGACCTTTGTATGCGGAAGGAAAATGTGTGTATATGAAAAAAACAATAGCTATTATAGGATTGACATCACTGGCAGGCTTTTATGCCATATTCAGCAAACCTAATCAACTTAAACCTCAAACTATCCCTACAGCGCAACATGTAGATTCACTCAAAGAAGATGAAAGTGAGTCTTCCATTGCAAAACTCTACAAGGAAATAGCCTTAGAAGGAAAACTTAAGTTTGAAGCATTCGAAATGGCCATGAACGGGTATCAAAACATGTCCTTTAAAAATAAGGACATCATTACCGTAATCGATTTTTCGCTACCCTCTACCGAAAAGCGGATGGCAGTAATAGATTTGAAAAACAAGAAAATACTTTTTCATACCATTGTATCTCACGGAAGAAACAGTGGAGAGAAGTATGCCACATCTTTTTCTAACAGTCATGGTTCCCACCAGAGTTCGCTCGGATTTTACAAAACCGTGAATACCTATCAAGGAGGAAACGGATACTCTTTGGTACTGGACGGACTGGAAAAAGGAATCAACGACCAAGCAAAACCTAGAGCCGTAGTGGTACACGGAGCTGACTACTGCAGCCAGTCTATTATCAACGCTACAGGAAGACTGGGACGTAGTTATGGGTGCCCAGCGTTACCTAGAGATGTTGCTAAGCCGATCATAAACACAATTAAAGACGGAACGATGCTTTTTATTTATGCAGATAACAAAACCTATCTAGCCCAATCGAAAGTATTAAAAGCGAAACCAACGACTTTGATTGCACAGAAAGACATCGCAGAAACACAAACAGGTCAAGGGGTAATGAATTAACCCCACCTTGTTTTTCCATAACTAATTCGCTAAATTTAGCTTCAAGGTAACAAAGAACAATGAAGCGAATACTTTCTATTGATGGTGGCGGAATACGGGGAATAATCCCTGGTATGCTGATAGTCGCCCTTGAAGACAGACTAAAAGAAATCAGTGGAAATCCCCAAACCCATATTTCCGAATACTTCGACTTTTTCTCAGGGACCAGTACCGGTGGCATATTAACATCAATTCTGCTATTTCCCTCCGAACAAGATCCCTCTAAACCAAAATACTCTGCGAGAGAAGCTTTAGATATCTACCTCGAACACGGAGAAAGTATATTTTCAGCCAGCAAGTGGAGAAAATTCTTAAGCAAATTTGGCTTAGTCAGTGAAATATATAACGAAGAGGTTATCGAAAAAATACTCGCTGATTATTTTGGGGACACCAAACTGAGTGAGCTCATCAAACCCTGTATCATAACAGCATACAATATTGAGCTTCGCAAAAACCACCTTTTCAGACAACAAAAAGCCATAAGTCACGGTGATTCAAGAGACTTTTACCTGCGAGACGTATGTAGGGCCACCTCCGCTGCACCAACTTTTTTTTCAGTAGCGGAGATATTCTCCCTCGCCAATACGCGCTACGTACTCGTCGATGGCGGACTATTCGCGCACAACCCGGCGATATCGGCCCTTATTGAAGTATTAAAAAACTTTAACACTTTCAGTATAAATGACATACACATTCTTTCACTAGGCACAGGAATCACAAAAAACGCCTACAATTACGAAGATTTTAAGAAAAAATGGGCCATCTCTATTGGCCCCGCTTTAGTGGATATTATGACCTCAAGCTCCTCAGAGAGTAATGATTATTTTATTAAACAACTATTTCGTTCTGTAAACCATGCAGGCAATTACATCCGCATAGAACCAAGCAACCTGTCCTCTATTGATCCTGGAATGGATGCTGCCAGTAAATCAAATATCCAAAAGATAGTAGCCCTATCCGATAAAGTGATCAGTGAAAACGAATTGGTCATCGACAAACTCGCGCATGAGCTCATACGTGACAGAAAAGAAGTGGAACGGAGAAAAAAATCTGTTTGGAATTTTCTTTCCAGATGAGACTTTCATGATTCGCCAGCTAGCGAATCCCGCAAAGAAATGAACTGATCCCGATGTTGTTGGGAGAGTTCTTGAATCTCAATATAAGACATCTAAAAAATAGCGGATGGCTTACCACCATCCGCCAAAAATGCTATTCCTTAATTAATGCCCGATCAAGATGTACATATCCCCCATCTACATACAGTAACTGACCTGTAGTATGACTTGATTTATCGGATAATACAAACACAGCCGTATCTGCTACTTCCTCCGCTGTGGTCATTCTATTCCCAAGTGGTATACGGTTTTTTATTTTCTGCAAAGTCTCCGCCGGATTCTCTAGGGTCTGTATCCAGGAATCATATTGTGGCGTAGACGCTTCGGCGACCACAATTGCATTCACACGTATACCGAAAGGCAATAATTCTACCGCCCATTCCCGAGTCAGGGCATTACGTCCGCCATTGGAGGCGGCATAAGCAGATGTACCACCTTGCCCCGTTTCCGCAGTCTTCGAGCTGATATTAAGAATGGTTCCTTTAGACTGCTTCAATGCATCCAAAGCATAATGAGCCAACAGATAATAATGAATCAAATTCTTGTGTAAAGATGCTACGAAACGGTGATAATCTCCATTGGCCAATCCGACACCATCATTATGTCCGGCATTATTGACCAATCCATCGATACGCCCGTAACCAATCAATGCTTCTTCGACAGCTCGAGCACAGTCATCCGGATTAGAGAGCTCTGCCTGTATCGTCAGCGCCTCACCTCCAAGAGCTTCAACCTCTCTCTTGACCAAGAGATTATCGTCCTCATTGCGCCCCACAATGATAGGTATTCCCCCTTCTTTCGCCAAAGCTAGGACAATAGCTCGTCCTATCCCTTTAGCTCCTCCTGTCACTAGAAAAATCTTACCTCTCAAATTTAAATCCATCCTATCAAAATTACGTTATATGATAAAACCTTACGGCATTCTGTCCCCAAAAGTCAGCGCGTTCGGATTCGTTGAACTCGTCCAGATAAGCATTGGCAATCATCAAGACCTCATCATAACTAGAAGCTACCAAACTAACTGGCCAGTCTGAACCAAAACAAATACGTTGCTTTCCAAAACAGGCAATTACATGTTGCACATAGCGTGTAAAATCAGCGATAGACCAGTTGTTCCAGTCCGCTTGTGTTGTGAGTCCCGAAATCTTACAATATACATTTGGAAAGGCGGCCAATGCTTCAATAAAAGCAGCCCATTCTTCAAACTCTCCTGTGGCCACCGCGGGCTTTGCCATATGATCCAACATAAATGCTTGCTTCGGATGAGCGGCAACACACTCCAGTGTACTGGTATAATGCCTAGGATGTATCAATAGATCATAGGTATAACCATGTTCTGTCAGCGCCTTAATACCTCGTTGAAAAGCAGGTTGCATCAAAAAACCGGTATCTGCTTCGGCTTCTATGATATGTCGAAATCCCTTGACAATGGGATGAACCGAAAATTTAAGAAGTTGCTCTTCAACATCCTCTGATCGTAAATCGACCCAACCAACCACAGCTTTCACCATTTTATAAGCACCCGCCAGCTCAATCAGAAAATCGGTCTCCCGTAAAGATTGATCAGCCTGCACTAATACAGCTCCGTCTATACGATTGTCTTTAAGGGTCTTTGAAATATCATTCGGTAGAAAATTACGCTGAATTACTTTCATATCATCCGTAATCCAGGCGTCCTTTACAGGGTCAAATAACCAAAAATGTTGATGGGAATCTATACGCATTGCCTATCTTTTTGAAAATCTCTTACTCTTACTTTAGAAACACAATTAGCCACGCCAAGCGATAACCTCTTGGCGCTGTTCGCCCAAATGATCAGCGCCAAGCTCAATCACGTCTCCTTCTTTTAAATAAATAGGCGGATTAAAACCCAGCCCGACACCTGCAGGTGTTCCGGTCGAAATAACATCACCCGGCAATAAAGTCATAAACTGAGAAACATAAGAAACAACATGCTCCACCGAAAAAATCAGATTCTTCGTATTGCCTTCTTGGTAAGTCTTGCCATTGACTTTAAGCCACAAACGGACATTATTAATATCCGGGATCTCCTCCTTAGTCGTCATTACCGGTCCCATAGGAGCAAAAGTATCACAGCCCTTTCCTTTATCCCAAGTTCCGCCACGCTCAATCTGGAATTCACGTTCAGAAACATCATTGTGCAATACATAACCTGCCACGTAATCCAATGCTTCCGACTCCTCCACATACGTAGCTTTTTTGCCAATCACGATTCCAAACTCTACTTCCCAATCCGTCTTAACGGAGTTTTTAGGAATAACGACTTGATCATTGGGTCCGATAAGCGCTGTTGTAGACTTCATAAATATAATCGGCTCCGCGGGAATAGCAGCTCCCGTTTCTTCTGCATGATCTTTATAGTTTAGGCCAATACAAACAATCTTTGATGGGCGACCGAACGGTGCACCAAATCGGCTATCTTTAGGGATCTCCGTAAGCTGTCCCTGGTTAGCTTTAACAAACTGCTCCAACCTCTCCAAACCATTTTCTGAAAAGAAGCGTTCATCGTAGTCGCCACCAAAAGCGGTGGTATCATAGTTTATTCCATCAATCTGAACACCTATCTTCTCTTTACCTGATGCGCCGTAACGTATTAATTTCATGCTGTTTTTAATGTTTAATGGCCAATTTTATAGCCGGTGTCTAAATACTAAAACTTAATTATTCAATTTAATAAATCCACCATCTATTGGATAATCATTGCCTGTAATAAAAGCTGCATCATCCGAACAGAGGAACAAAGCTAATTTAGCAATTTCTTCCGGTTTAGCCATCCTTCCAATAGGTTGCGAGGCAGAAAGTTTATCAAACATCTCAGCTTCCTTGCCAGGATAGTTTTTCTGGATAAAACCGTCCACAAAAGGTGTGTGTACCCGTGCTGGCGATATCGAATTGGAACGTATATTATCCTGTAAGTAATCTCTAGCTATAGACATACTCATAGCATATATCGCACCTTTGCTCATTGAATAGGCAAATCGGTCAGAAATACCAACCAGAGCGGCTATAGAAGCTACATTTAAAATAGCTCCGCCTCCATACGTCTTCATGCAGGGAACTACCGCATGCAACATATTGTAGGCCCCCTTCACATTCACATTAAATACCTTATCAAAATCTACCCCTGAACAATTCTCGACATTCCCGACATGGGCAATACCAGCATTATTGACCAAGATATCCACTTTTCCAATCTGCCCAATTATCGCGTCCACCTGTTCTTGATCTGTAACATCGCACAGGTGCAATATTCCGCTCCCTCCCGCTCCGACTATCGCTTCTACAGCAGCACTTCCCTCTTTCTCATTAAGATCAAAGATATGTACAGTAGCTCCCTGCTCCGCAAATAATAATGAGATAGCTTTACCTATACCACTACCTCCACCAGTTACAATAGCCACTTTACCTACTAATTTTGACATACTATTTTGTTTTTATTATTAATACATAAGGTTTATCCTCTCCAACCAAGGGTAAACTAACCCGTAAGGTTGAATTATTCAAGTCATACTTCACCTTTTGCTTTTTATCAAATGAAGTTATGGATTGTATACCGATATCAAAGTTAGGAACCTCCACACTCGCTAATTTCGTGTTCAATACATGTAGGTAAACCGTATTTCCCTTTCGGGTAAACGCATAATCATCCGTAGGCTTTATAAAACCTCCCTGGGTACCATAGATACTCTCTCCATATGTATTTAACCAACTCCCCATCTCCTTTAGGCGCTCCTGTTGATAGTCCTGGATTTCGCCGTTAGGCATAGGGCCAACATTCAGCAACAGATTGGAACCATATCCCCCGGCTTTTATCAAATAACTGATTACTTCCTGAAATGACTTACGCTTGCGGTCTTTGATATCGAATCCCCAAGACCCAGCGATAGTACCACACACCTCCTTAGGCAGTGCTCCAATATCCTCCGTCTTAGTACCAAACCCAGTGGTATTATGTCCTGGGAGATCCCGCTCGAACATCTGAAAATCTTCACCCGCTATCGGTGCAATATGATGATTGTTACCTATGAGACAATGTGGCTGTAAACGGTGTATAAGACTATAAATCTCCCCATAATGCCAATCCGCATTAGGCTTGTCCCAATGTCCATCAAACCAAATACCATCAATGGTACCATACTGTGTCAGCAATTCGGTCAACTGTCCTTTCATAAAAGCAATATACTTGCCCCAATCGGATTTCGTCGAATCCCGCCCTACAATCCCCTTACCGGTACTTCCAACAGGTAGATAATCATTCCGATGCCAATCTAATAAAGAGTAATAAAACATAATCTTAATACCTTCTTCACGACAGGCATCTACCAATTCTCGTACAATATCTCGCTTGAAAGGAGTAGACTCAACTATATTATAGGTAGATTGTTTGGTATGCCACATCGAAAAACCATCGTGATGCCTACTCGTAAATGTGATATATTTAGCTCCACTCTGCTTGAATAGCTTAGCCCATTGCTTTGCATTAAAATCAATAGGATTAAAAAAACGAGGTAGCAATTCATATTCCTGCAGACCAAAATTCTGATTATTCATAACCCATTCTCCGTCCCCCAATATGCTATACACGCCCCAATGAATAAATACTCCAAATCGAGCTTCTTCAAACCATTTGCGAGCATTTAAGTTCTCCGAGCTAGGTTTATACCCCGTCTGCCCAATCGCGGACAAAAGGTGAAACAACAACAAACATGTCAATACTATCTTTCTCATATCCTATTGTGGTTAATTATGTTAAAGTGAAACTCCCCTTCTCCAAGGAATAAAATCATCTTGTCCCAACTGAACCGCCTTCGGTATCTGCTCGCCACTAGCTACGGCGATAACATACTCCAATATTCTCTGGGCCACCTCAGCAATACTTTCCTCTCCATCGATAACGGTTCCACAGTTAATATCAATGATATCAGGCATCTTCTGAAAGGTCTTCGTATTCGTGGATAACTTGACAACAGGAGCAATGGGATTCCCTGTAGGCGTACCTAATCCCGTAGTGAAAAGAACAATATTTGCTCCGGCAGCAACTTCAGCCGTCGTACTCTCAACATCATTCCCTGGTGTACATAATAGATTTAATCCTGGCTCATTGACAATCCCGGGATAATCGATTACCGCAACCACAGGAGATGTTCCCCCTTTCTTAGCGGCTCCAGCAGACTTAATAGCATCTGTAATCAGCCCGTCACGGATATTACCCGGCGAGGGATTCATATAAAAACCGGACCCATCAGCCTCGGCCTTCGCATTGTAACGCTTCATCAGAAACATAAACTTCTCGGCTGTCTCCTCATTCACACAACGGTCACTCAGTTCTTGCTCTACCCCACAGAGTTCAGGGAACTCCGCAAGAATGACAGAACCTCCCAACGTAACCAGCATATCTGACAAATATCCCAAAGCTGGATTTGCAGAAATGCCCGAGAAACCATCCGACCCACCACATTCTAAACCGATACATAATTTGTCTAACCCTGCTTCCTCACGGGATTGCTGATTCGCCTGAACCAATCCCGCAAATGTCGATTTGATTGCCTTTTCCATCAGTCCTTGCTCTGTGCCTTCCAGTTGTTGTTCAAAAACAAAAAGAGGCTTATCAAAGTCTGGATCACGCTTAGCAATCTCATTCCGCAATATCGACGCCTGTGCATGTTGACAACCTAGGCTCAACACCGTAGCTCCCGCTACATTAGGATGGGTAATATAACCGGCCAACAGGCCACACAGGGCATCAGAATCCATCCGGGTACCACCGCAACCCATATCATGATTTAAAAACTTAACACCATCAACATTAGGAAAAAGCCTTTTTTGCGATGTACTCAACGGGCTTGCAGAAAAATCAACATTCAAAAGTTCATCAACTGAAGCACCCGATTTATATCGCGTTATCAACTCGTCAACCTCAAGGGAATAATTTTTACTATCCAGCTTATAACCCAACTTTTCTTCAAATGCTTCTTTAAGTGTCAAAACATTTCTATTCTCACAGAATACAAGGGGAATAACCAACCAGTGGTTGGCAGTACCTACACTTCCATTACTACGATGATAGCCTTTGAAGCGACGATTAAGAAAACGAGACACATCTGGTTTATGCCATTCCAATTTCCTATTGCTTAATTCAAAATCCCCTGCAGCATGCCGAAGATTATCCACCGTGAGCAATGTCCCGATCTCTAACGCTTGATTCACCTTTCCAACCAGTACACCATACATATATACCTCTTCGTTCTCGTCCAAATTGCTTACAGTAAACTTATGTTTAGCAGGCACATCATCCTTTAAAACAAAAGAATAGCCATTCCATTCAATAGTAAGCCCTTTTTCAAGATCTACTAAAGCCACCAATACGTTATCTTTCGGATGTATCTGTAAGAAAACCTTTTTCACCTTATCCATTTATTACAACTCAAATATTTTATCCATAATTACCCACTTCTCGCCAGGACGGCTTCCTGGCATAGCACGTTGATATTTCCACATCAGTGTCTCCCACTCCTGCACTTTCTCATTATTTGCATCCATCTCTCCTTTCTTCTCAAAACTAAAATCATCTCCGACGTCCATAACCATAAAAAGCCGATTACTAAAGCGGTATATAACCATAGAAAGTATACCCGAATCCCGTATAGAATTAATCACATCAGGCCACACCGCACGATGATATTCATCGTATTCTTTTATCAAATCTGGATTATCCTGTAAATCCAACGCTAGCGCATATCTTTTCATGTAAATAATTTGTTTTCAGTTGTCACATGGAATATCCTAAATATTTTCATCGATGTTTGTGCAATTACTGCTACATGGATATTTCATAACACTATCTTTTATCATTATATCTCATCCTTATCTCCTCGTACCGCCACTTTTTCTCTATTGTTCCACCCAAAAAGCAGCACAACAACAAAACAGATAAATACGACGTAGTATGAAAGATGAATATTTCCCGTTATATCAGTTACTTTACTAGCAATAGGAGGTATTACTGCTCCCCCAACAATAGACATTATGATAAGACTTGACGCAGACTTCGTATCTGCTCCTATTCCTGCTATCCCCATAGCAAATATGGTTGGAAACATAATAGACATGAAAAACGTAATCCCTACAAGCGCATAGAGTGTCACGAGACCTGTTCCATAGATGACGACAAGAGATAACAAACAAGACATCATACTGTATAATATCAACAATTTATAAGGCTTCATGTAACGCATAAAAAAAGTACCGACGAAACGTCCCACCATAAATAAAAAGCCCGCCAATCCCGCATAATATTTCCCTTCCTGCCCACTCATCCCTAAAGCATCCTCAGCAAACACCAATAAAAAACTAAAAACATAAATCTGAGCCCCGATATAGAAAAACTGAGCGCAAACTCCCCAACGTACATTCTTGTGCAACAACGCTCCAAAGAAGCCTTTGGACGAAGTACCTTCCTCTTCTTTTATCTCTGGCAATTTTGTAAAAAAGAATAAAACAGCAACCACTAGAATGAGTAATCCCAGAACTAAATAAGGCCCTTTTACCAAAGAAGTCTCGGCCTGTATATAAGCCAACCGAGCTTGTTCACTCATACTCGCCAACTCATCTACGCTTTTAGGTTCCTCAGCCAAAATAAATACCCCACCCACGATTGGAGCAATGGAAGCCGCTAGCCCATTAAAAGACTGCGCAAAGTTCAAACGTTGCGTTGCCTTCTCTGGATCTCCCAACACCGTAATATAGGGATTGGCTGCAGTCTCCAAAATAGTCAACCCACAGGAAAGTACAAATAAAGCCCCCAGAAAAAAGGGATAACTGATCGTATTGGCCGCAGGAATAAACAAAAAACAACCTAAGGCGAATAAGCTCAATCCAACTAAAATGCCGGTTTTATAACCATAACGTTTCATTATAATTCCAGCAGGAATCGCTAAAAAGAAATACGCAATAAAGACCGCAGAATCTACCAGAGATGCCTGAAAGTGGCTCAAACTAAATGCACTTCGAAGATGCTTAATCAGAATAGGATCCAAATTATGGATGAATCCCCAAAAGAAAAACAAAGAAGTAATCAGAATAATAGCAAACGTATATTTCTTTACTTGTGTCATGCTGGATTATATTTGGTAATCGCTAATTACGGGAGATAATTAGAATAAAACATAAAGCAATTTACCACATTAATAAATCATTTTACCAACATATATAAAAAACTAGATTATATTTGAATATAAACCTTACTATTGAATCATGAAACTGAAACAGCTTTCATTAGACCGAACATATTACAGCAGCTTCCATATTCGTCAGGACAGCTACCCCAAATACCATAACACCTGGCATTATCACGAAGAAATAGAGTTTATATGTATTTATAGAGGACATGGAACCCTATTCATTGGCGATTGTATCCAAAGCTTTTCTGCAGGGGACGTGGTCCTTATAGGGCCTAACCTCCCTCATTACTGGCTTTTTGAAGATCTACGGGGCGATGAACAGTTAGATCCTATTGATTGCATAGTCATACACTTCAAAAAAGATTTCGCTGGGATTGACTTTTTTAATATCCCGGAGATGAGTCAATTGAAAGAGCTGATACAAAGTGCCGAAAAGGGTCTCTTGGTAAAAGATAATCTTCTCTCTGTCTTAAGACAACAACTGCAGGCAATATTAAACACAGAAGGAGTTACGAGATTTACCTACTTACTCCAAGCCCTTGCACAATATGCTACATTTCCCCACAGAAGATTGGTCAGCGACAACTACGCCATTCTCAATCACTCGAATGACCAGCGACGCATGAATGATGTCATGAATTATATCCGTGAACATTATAAGACGAAAATGGAGCTTGACAAACTAGCCGACCAAGCCAAGATGACCAAGAACTCATTCTGTCGGTACTTCAAAAATAAAACAGGGAAAACCCCAATACAGTTTGTTAGCGAAATCCGAGTAGCACACGCATGTCGCTTACTCAAATACACAGATCTTAGTTTAAAAGAAATCTGCTTCGATAGTGGTTTTAATAACTTTGTAAGCTTTCACAAAATTTTCAAAGATCAGCTCAATAAAACTCCTACCCAATATAGAAAGCAGTAACAGCAAACGCTCGGTTTTTGCTATCAAAAACCGAGCGTTCCTTTACTTTTTATCTACTTAAAGAGAAAGGCAAGTCTTCAGCTGTGATTCCCCGCTTCTTATTCGGCATGCTATCCATCAAAAAGTTAATTCTCCCTCCTTTGATCAACTCACTATGACTAAGATAGCTTTTGGTAGAAGCTTTACCATTGACCGTCATCGATTTAATATACCGATTCGTAAAGCTATTGTTTTCCGCGTGGATATACAGTTTCTTCCCATTGTCAAAATGCAATGTTACCTTATCAAAAAGTGGTGTACCGACTATATATTCATCCGTAGCTGGAGTTACCGGATAGAATCCCAATGCAGAAAATACATACCAGGCCGAAGTCTGTCCATTATCCTCATCTCCACAATATCCGTCCGGATTAGGGGTGTACATCCTATTCATCGTCTCCCTCACCCAATACTGTGCTTTCCAGGGAGCTCCAACGTAATTATACACATAAGGCATATGTTGTATCGGCTGGTTACCGTGTGCGTATTGTCCCATATTGGCAATCTGCATCTCCCTGATTTCATGAATTGGAAAACCATAATAGGAATCATCAAAAATAGGGGGTAATATAAAAACAGAGTCCAACTTTGCTTCCAAAGCTTTATGTCCACCTGATAACCGAGCTAACCCTTCAAAATCCTGGAAAACAGACCAACTGTAATGCCAACTATTACCTTCCGTAAAGGCATCTCCCCATTTGAAAGGATTAAAAGGACGTTGAAAATTACCATCCTGATTCTTTCCGCGCATCAACCCCGATTCAGGATCGAAAAGATGTTTGTAGTTAAAAGAACGTTTCTTATAAAAATCAACCTCTTCTTTCTCCTTATTTAGCGATTTCGCCAATTGGTAAATCGAAAAATCATCGTAAGCATACTCCAAACTACGTGCTACATTTTCATGAATCTTTACATCATAAGGAACATAGCCCAAGGTATTGTAATAGTTGGCACCTGCACGCCCCACAGCAGTCATAGGCCCTGCATGCATCGAACCTTTCTTTACCGCCTCAAATAGTACCTCTATATCTTTGGAACGCACTCCTTTTATCCAAGCATCTGCCACCACAGAAGCGGAATTATTACCGACCATAATATCACGATAACCTGGACTAGCCCATTCTGGCAACCAGCCTCCTTCACGATACGCATTTGCGAGCCCTTCCTGCATCTTTAGACTCATCTCAGGATACATCAGGTTAAGAAAAGGAAATAAAGCTCTGAAAGTATCCCAAAAACCTGTATCTGTGAACAGGTAACCGGGTAATACCTCTCCATTATACGGGGAATAATGCATCACTTTACCTGTAGCATCGTACTCGTAGAACATTCTTGGAAAAAGCAAAGAGCGATACAGGCAAGAATAAAAAGTCCGTATCTGATCGATTGTCCCTCCCTCTATCTCCAGCTTTCCTAATTCCTTATTCCACACCGAAGCTCCTTTTTCAACAGCTTCATCAAAGCTAAGTCCATCCAATTCTTTCAGATTCAGACTAGCCTGATCATGTGAAATAAAAGAAGACGCTACCTTAACCAAAATCTGATCTGCTCTACCTTTAGCCTGCAAACCGATAATAGCACCAACATGCTCCGCTTTAACTTTAATCCGCCCATTTTGTAAGACAGAATCTGCAAAGGTAGAGATATTAGCAAATGAGCGGTCGAATTCTAGGACAAAGTAATTTTTGAAATTATCCGGCACTCCACCACTGTTTTTCGTAGAGTAGCCAATAATCTTTCGCTGATCCGGGATGACTTCTACGAAAGAGCCCTTGTCAAAAGCATCGACCAATATAAATGCAGAATCCGTCTTGGGAAAGGTAAATCGGAAATAAGCGGCACGGGCCGTAGGAGTAATTTCTACCTGTGTATCGTAATCGGCTAAATACACCGAATAATAATGAGGCTTTGCGACCTCTGCTTTATGAGAAAAATAACTTGCCCTTTTATTTTCATCAAAAGTAGGCTTTCCTACCATAGCCATAATGCTAAATTGCCCGTAATCATTCATCCAGGGTGAAGGCTGATGTGTCTGCTTAAATCCTCTGATTTTTTCAGCAGTATAGGTATACATCCATCCATCGCCCATTTTCCCTGTCTGAGGACTCCAAAAGTTCATTCCCCAAGGCATTGCAATTGCCGGGTAGGTGTTACCACTGGAAAGAAAATAGGTTGATTGTGTACCGACCAAAGTACTTACATACTCAAGAGGAGCTCCAGTTTTACCAATTTTTTGGCTAAAACTACTTTGGATAAATAGTAAAAGAAATATTGATAATACAAAATTCAGTTTCATGCTGGTTATATTTTGAAAATATAAATATCTAAAAATATTCCAACAAAGCAAACTGCTAAATTATTTTAGCACAGCTAAAAAGCTAAAATTATCTTTCCACTAAAGGCACGACTCTCCATCAACTCATGAGCATAACGAGCATCTTTGTAAGAAAAGACCTCCGCAATAGGAGTCTTGTAAGCTCCTGTCTCGATCAATGGAATCACATTCTGACATATGGCTTCTGTTAATTGTCTCTTGAATTCAAGTGATCGATTACGTAGGGTACTACCCGTTAAATAAATACGCTTCTGCATCATCTTAATCAAATTCAACTCTACTTTAGCCCCCTGCATGGCATTAATCACAACAAGTCTCCCCTCTTCTGCCAGCAGATTAATATTCTTTTCAAAATAGCTACCACCAACACTGTCCAGAATCACATCCATTGAACTCGCCCCCCAGCTTTTTTCAAAGTCCGACTCTTTATAATTAACGATATGCGACGCCCCTAAGTCGCGTACGAAGGATTCCTTATCCGAAGTTCCCACTGTAGTAAAAACCTCCGCCCCAAATAGATGAGCCAGTTGTATGGCCGTACTTCCGATTCCTCCAGCACCACCATGTACTAAAAAACGTTCACCACCTGATAATCTTCCTCTTTCAAAAACATTGTGCCATACTGTAAATAAGGTCTCTGGCATCCCAGCGGCTTCTATAAACGATAAATTGTCTGGAATATGGATACAGCTACCATGATCTACCGCAACATATTGTGCATAACCACCTCCAGCGACAAGCGCCATTACGCGGTCTCCTACTTCAAAATTACGACAGTCTTCACCAACAGCAGCTACTACTCCCGCAACTTCCAACCCTGGGATATCTGCCACCGTACCTACTGGTGCGGGGTAGTTTCCCCGACGTTGAAATACATCTGGCCTGTTTACTCCGGCGGCATGTACGGTAATCAAGACCTCTTTTTTCCCCAGCAAAGGAATTGTCCGTTCTTGCACCTGTAAGACCTCAGGTCCTCCAGGTTCGGTTATCACAACTGCTTGCATCATTGCTTTTTTGGAAATTTTTGTAAACGAACATTTAATGAAAGCATAAAGTAACGGCCTAACCGGCTATTTTTTGCTTCATACACATCATTACCGATATATTCAGAAACTATACCCATCGTCTTATTCTGGTCGAACAAATCATAGCCCTGCAGGCGCAGTAAAGCAGACTTATTCCGAAGAAAAGTAAACTCTACAAAACCATTCATTATCGTCTGGTTTTCATTCATAAAAGTATTCGCATAACCGTTATTATAACGCTGCGACATTTCTAAGCCAAGAGACAGGTTATCGTTCAGATATCCTCTAGCTCCCAGGCCCCAAAACATTGTCTCTACATTAATACTAGTCCTAAAAGGAATATCATACCGCGTATTATTCCACATATAGTTTGCATTCAGCACAGATTCCACATAATCGCTCCATTGGTATTTCAACTGCATAGACTGCGTCATCACCAACTGCTTAGTCGTACGCTTCTTCTCATCAATAAATGATAGATTATTATAATAATCCGTATTGCCCGTTAGATCTAACTGAAAGTCATCATTAATAAAAGGAGTATTAAACATATAATACCACCTATAGTCATAATATCCCGATGTATTCCTAAAGGTCATTTCCTGCACTGTAGATCCCTCTTTTGAATGCTTATCTATTACGATTTTATTAAGGATGAAATTATATGCAAAATTGGTCTCAAAATACTGCATTCTCGAGCTAAAACTCTTTCGTAAAGTCGTTCCTATCCGATGTGCCGTTTCAGCTTTCAGCTCCGGATTTCCGGTAATAATATTTCTTGAATTCGTATTATCCAATACTGGAGCAATCTGATTAAACGATGGCTGATTATTTTTACCCTTATACTCCATCTGCCAGTCCATTTCCTTCGAAAAGCGATAGGTCAGCTTAGCCGTTGGCATTAGATTTATGTTTTCATACTTATACACCACATTATCCTTGGTGACCCGTCCTTCCATATACAAGGGCTGGACGGCAAATCCAGCATGCATTTTGAACTTCTTATTGGGTTCATATTGATAAGTCACTCCCGTCTTATTGTTCTTAAAGAAATAGTCATAGTCTACCGTCAACGAATCAATATAGTAAGGAGTTATTGTAGGCAACCGATTCTCGACAAGACGTATAGCTTCGATACGCGTCACATCAAATTCGTAGCTAAACTCAAATAGGCTATGTTCAAGAAAAGGCTCCACATAAGAAATCGAAGCCCGAGTAGAGTTCGTGTAATTATTCTGCTTAATATATTGATCCTGACGGAAGTCTCCGTCTTTAGTGGTTACCCCACTCTCTGCATACTCTTCAAAAACGCTTTCCCGTTTCTCTACATTATTAGAGTTAAGTATAAAATTAGCCACCAACTTACGGCCCTTTTTATTAAAAGCTTTGGAATAAATAGCTTCTAGATTACCATTTGGGCTAATCTGACTTGAGGAATCCCGATACGCGCCCACGTTTTTCTTTTCGTAGTTGGTTAATCTTGTGCTTTTATTATTAGAACTTCTTAGTTTATTAAAGATTAAATCACCTTTAATCTGCAATACATCTGCATTGTTAAACTCACTATCAAAACCAAATTTTAGTTTATGATTCTGATCTATATTATTCATCTTATATACCTCTTCTCGCTCGATTTTATTCCCGACGTAAGTAGATGTTAATTTCGAGAATCCATCGGTTTCGTTCTTCTGCCTAACGAAACTATACGCTGCATTAAATGACGTACGCTCACCCCACCTGTCCGAAACATTAATACCTGCAGAACTTACCTCATTGAGTCCATCAATAGGGTCAGCATAATCTCCAATATCCATCGAACTACGATTACGATCCCCCCCTTCCGGGCTACCGAAACTAAACAAATTGGTATTCGTGTTATTAAAAGACCCTAAAATTGAGATTTCCCGGCCATCGTCAAATTTATTGGCACCGAAACTACCCAAGTATCGAGAGTTAGTACCTGCCCCTCCAGTTACCTGACCAAAATAGATTTTCTTATGGTCATCTTTTAAACTGATATTAAGTATCTTCTCAGGATCACTTTGCTTTATGCCTAAGGCCTCTTCCTTATCGCCATAAAAATCAATCACCTGAACGTTTTTTATAAAATCCACAGGTAAATTACGTGTCGCCGTCAGTAAGTCCCCTCCAAAAAAATCCTTGTTATCGACTTTTACTCTTTTTATAGATCGGCCATTATAGGTCACAGAGCCATCACGCCCCACTTGAAAACCAGGAAGGCTTTTTAAAGCATCTTCCAATAATGAGTTCTTCCGGAAATCAAAAGCATTAAAGTTAAATTGTACCGTATCGCCATTCACCACAATGGGTAGTACCTTTAGAATATTAACATCGGCGATTTCAACGGCATAAGGTTCAAGCCGGACAGCCGGGATTTCGAGTTCCCCGCCAACACCCAGTGCAAGTACGGACCTACTCTCACTTTTATATCCCAACATAGTATAGAGAAGCGATATATTTTTCCCCTTAAAAGCTGAAAAACGGAAATTACCTAAGAAATCAGTCATTTGACTTAGGGTATCTGATTCACTAGTGAGACGTACACTGACAGATTTTAACGGATTACCAGCCGTATCCAAGACCCTACCGTACACAATCTCTTGGGCAAAGGCAGAGTTTAACAGCACTTGACAAGCAAATACAAAAATGACAACCCCTATTTTATACCATGAGAATTCCACGAATCGGCCTGCAAAATCTAATTAGTTCAATATACTAAAATATTGCTATTCAAAAAAAAACCATTAAATATTATACTATAAAACGATAAAATTCAGATTATCGTATACAAGAAAAGGCTATCAATATTGATAGCCTTTTAAATTCATTCTATATTTAATGTTTGAGATTACTCGCCGTCATAAGCTACTTTAACCAAGTGTTTATCAATTTCCCAACGACCAGTTCCTTCTTCGCCAATAACATCAAACAATTCAAGGATACGTCTAGCTACATACTCTTCTTCTACTTGCTCCGATAAGAACCATTGTAAGAAATTGAAAGTAACATAGTCTTTCGCTTTCATACATTTGTCAGCCATATTATTAAACTGCTCTGTAACGAACATTTCTTGCTCCAAAGTTTGCTCAAAAACTCCACGGAATGATTCAAAATCAACAGGGATATTTGTAATCTCAGGAGAGATCGCTCTACCACCACGATCATTGATATAGTTAAAAAGCTTCAGCATGTGCTCACGCTCCTCATCGGACTGCTTTGCAAAAAACTTAGAAGAATTGTCTAAGCCCTGATCATCACACCAAGCTGACATAGCCAGGTATAATGCGGATGAATGAGCTTCAATTTTTACTTGGGCGTTTAATATATTTTCTATCTCTTCGGCTAGTGATGATCTTAATTTTAATAAATCTTTCATATCGTTATTTTTTATTTTTTACACTTTATTTAAACATAACAAATGATAGTAATCCTCTGTTTGTTAATACAAAGATAAAGGCTAGGCAAGCGATATTGATAAAAAATATGCAATACAAATTCAGTCTAAATTACAACCTAAAAAAGCTAAGTTGTTTAGACTCAATATGATTTAAAATAATTACACTTAGATTGCTAATACAGCGTCGCGTCTTAAGATAGAGCGAATCTGACCGTTTAATTCAAGCATGAATTTCGCTCCGGCCAATAAATCTCGTAAGTTAAGAACATCTTCTACGGAGAGTAGAAAACAGCGTTCCGTACGAAAAGGCATAATTAATTCAAAATCAAAAGAGCGGGAGGAGTTATTCAGCATAGCTTCGATATCAATTTGATCAACACTTCGCTTGAATACAAAAAAATCACTGACCTTAAACGCTGTAGTGTTACCCTGAAATTCTAACCAATAACAGTTTTTTCGACTGCACTGGTAAACCGCCCCCTGTGAGGTTGTAAACACCTCTTCTACACTCGCTAATGGACAAATCATTTCTTACTACCTTATTTTGTTTAGACCGCTATTTTTAAATGATGAGCAAATATAAACTTAATCAAGAATTAATCCAAATAAAACAAGAGATAGCGAAACATAAAAAAAGGCGGCTTAATCATTAAGCCGCCTTTTTATACATTCTGTGAGATTCACTCCCAATTAAAATTCTTCTTCTTCTGTGGAGATTATCTCTTTATGATTACTAGCATTCGTTCTAGTTTTCGTTTTATGCTTATTAATCTGACGTCTCAAAGACTCTACCGCGATATCCGTCGCTTCCTCAAAACTTTTTGCTTGTGCTTTTGCAAAAAGCTGACTACCTGGAATATTAAACTTCAATTCTACCACCTTATTCTCTTCGCCTTCTACATTTTCCAAACGAAGATAACATACTCCTTCAATGATATTGTCCAAATACTGCTCCAATTTGCCAGTTTTCCTTTTGATAAAGTCTACCAATTTTTGATCTGCATCGAATTTGATTGATTGCACGTTAATGTTCATTTTTCCTCCTTTTTTAAGCCTTTGGATGTGCTTGTTTGTAAATTGATTTTAACCGCTCCGCCGAATTGTGCGTATACACCTGAGTGGCCGCCAATCCAGCATGACCTAGTAACTCTTTGATTGCATTGAGGTCCGCACCATTGTCTAATAAAGATGTAGCAAAGCTATGCCGAAGTACATGTGGGCTTCTTTTTTTCTGTGAAGTAATCATACTTAGATATTTTTTCACTACTCTATAAATCAACAGTCGATACGCTCTCTTTCCTTCTTTAGTAACGACTAAATATTCGGAAATGTTTTCTAAATTTTGAAGTTTTTTCTTTTCTAAATACTCTTTTAGTTCTTCGATTAAGGTTAAATGTAGTGGAACAAAACGTTCCTTATTCCTTTTCCCTAATATAAGGATTTTTTTATTGTAAAAGTCAATATCACTCTCTTTTATTTGTAAAAGTTCAGAAAGCCGAATACCTGTTCCAAAAAGCAGTTCCATAATAATAAAATCACGCAATGACTCAAAGTCATCCACCACTGCATCCATATGATCCAGCAATTGATTCATCTTATCCTTCTCCACCACAACCGGTAATTTCTTAGGTGTCTTCAACGCTTGGATCAGACGCACTGGATTTTTCTCCACCAATTGCTCCCGCTGCAAGAACTTATAAAAAGAACGTAAAGTAGAAATTGCCCGATTGACAGAGCTTGCTTCTTTGCCCTTCTCCCGTAGTAAAGAAAAGTAATACCGCATCAGTTTATGATCGACCTCCTCAAAAGGTGTATTTTCAGCTTCTAAAAAGTCTAAAAATCCCTTCACCTCCATTTCATACGCTTTTATCGTATGTGGTGAATAACGTTTCTCAAACGTCAAAAAACTAATAAACCGATCTTTAAACATAGTATTCTAGTGCCCCTCTCCTACTCAAACTTAAGTAAAATGGTTTGTATTCGCCAACATCAGATCAGAAAAAAACAAATCGCTGGAAATCTATATCATTTCTTAGAAATTATATAACACCTGGGCTAACATTAACCCGAAATTAGTGTTATCATTATTATAAGAACATTATATACCGATATCTATTATGCATAAACACACCTATTATATCAGTGGCATGACCTGTGATGGTTGCCGTACACAAATAGAAAACAAGCTCCATGAAATACCTGGCATAAATGCTAGTATCTCATTAGAAGAAGGAAAAGCAGAAATAGAAAGCGAAAGTCACTTGGAACTTGCTACACTTCAAGAGAAAATCAACGAAATAGGCAGTAGCTATCAAATCCATGAGCATGCACACAGTCACCATCAGAATCCCCCAAAACAAGTCAATGATTCGCCAAGTGGACAATACATCTGTCCAATGTTTTGTGAGGGGCATGACAAGATATATACCGAAAAAGGTCGCTGTCCTGTATGTAACATGTTCTTACAACCAATAGAACAGGTCCACCAGACACCTGTACCTCAACAGTACGCCAAATCACCAGAAAGTGATAAGTCTAATGCGGGGAAATATTACTGTCCTATGCATTGTGAAGGTGACAAAATATATGATAAAGCTGGAACATGTCCGGTATGCGGTATGAATCTCGAAAAAATCCCTGAAACGAACCTGAAGGTCACATTCAGCTGCCCGATGCATCCGGAAGTCCAACAGGATACACCGGGTGCCTGTCCTATCTGTGGTATGGACCTCGTCCCTAACCAGCAAACAGAAGCTGAAGATGACGCCTATCAAGACTGGAAAAAAAAGCTAATAATCAGCACCATCTTTACCTTACCGGTTTTCATTCTCTCTATGGGTGATATGCTTCCCGGAAAACCGGTAAGCCAACTGATTCCGGCCCATATCAACGGTTGGATACAATTCATCCTTACTTTACCGGTTATATTTTATACAGGCTGGACTTTCTTTCAACGAGGCTGGACATCTTTCAAAACATGGAATCTCAATATGTTCAGTCTTATTGCCCTGGGTACTGCAGCAGCTTTTATTTTCAGTATAGTCGCTTTACTATTCCCTCAGGTTCTCCCAGCAGAGATGCTTGAGCACAACGCCCATCCACATCTATACTTTGAATCTGTAGTCGTAATCATCACACTGGTCATACTGGGGCAACTTATGGAAGCTAAAGCACATTCCAAAACCAATTCGGCTATCAAGGCGCTCGTCAAACTCACCCCTGCAGAAGCGATATGGCTACATGATGGTAATGAACAGCGGATAGCAGTGACAGACATACACAAAGGTTATATGTTACGCGTGCGTCCAGGCGACAAAGTACCTATAGATGGCATTATTAAAGAGGGAAGTTCTTCTGTAGACGAATCCATGATCACAGGGGAATCTATTCCTGTAGAGAAAAACAAGGGCGACAATGTTATTGGAGGGACTATAAACGGCAATCAGAGCTTCGTCATGCAGGCAACCCACATTGGATCCGAGACGCTATTATCCCAAATCATACAACTGGTCAACGATGCCAGCCGAAGTCAGGCCCCTATACAAAAACTAACTGATCGAATATCACGAATATTTGTCCCTATTGTCATACTCATAGCCATAGCCACCTTCATCATTTGGCTACTCAGCGGAGTAGAAGATAGTCTAGCCTATGCCATCACCAATGCGCTTGCAATCCTTATCGTAGCCTGTCCTTGTGCGCTAGGTCTGGCCACGCCCATGTCTGTCATGGTGAGTATAGGTAAAGGGGCAAAAAACGGAATATTGGTAAAAAAAGCCGAAGCTCTCGAACAACTTCGTAAAATAGACTACCTTATTCTCGACAAGACAGGTACTATCACAGAAGGTAAACCCGAGGTAACCACTTATGAAGGAGTGGACAATATCGATGATAACAATATCCTCCAGATAGCAGCATCAATCAACAAACAAAGCTCCCACCCATTGGCAGAAGCCATGGTCAATAAAGCGGCAGAGAATTCCATCTCCCTATCAACGATTGAAGATTTCCTCAACATCACTGGAAAAGGAGTTGCTGCCCGTATCGGAGACCGCCATGCATACTTAGGTAATGAAGCCTTACTCCACGACAATCACATCAGTATTCCAACCTCTATAAAAGATAAGGTGAATCAATTACAAGCCAGTGGATCCAGCGTCTCTTATTTAGCTATAGACCAACAGTATGCCGGCTTTATTGCCGTAAAAGATAAAATAAAGGTCAATGCCAAAGAAATCATATCCCATGTACAGAGCCTCGGTATTCAGGTTGTGATGCTCACAGGCGACAATGAGTTGACAGCACAAGCTGTAGCCAATGAAACAGGGATAAACTCCTTCAGGGCCAAACTCCTTCCCCAGGACAAGTTAAATGAAATCAACAGATTGCAAGGGGAAAGTAAAATCGTAGCAATGACAGGTGACGGAATTAATGATGCCCCAGCTTTGACACAAGCCGATGTAGGTATCGCCATGGGATCAGGAACTGATGTTGCCATACAAAGCTCAGATATCACACTCTTAAAAGGTGAGCTGACAGGTGTTTCTAAAGCGATAGACCTAAGCCGTATGATGATGCGCAATATCAAAGAGAATCTACTCTTTGCCTTTTTATATAATGTAATCGGAATACCGATAGCAGCGGGACTATTATTCCCATCTTTTGGCATATTGATGTCACCAATGATTGCTGCTGCAGCTATGAGTTTAAGCTCAGTATCAGTAATACTAAACTCCTTGCGTCTCAATCTCAAAAAACTATAAGCAACTTTGAAGCTTCACCTCTTGTCGTTAACTTATGACATCAACGACAAGAGGTCAGGCCTCAAAACAGCACCCCTCCCATCGCCAATGAAACCGTTAGCGTATTTAGTTCCGAAAAAACTATCCCGAAATAAAATACATATTGGGATTCTCCAACAAAACTGACTATTTTTACCACAGATTATAGATAATCTACTATTTTATTACAAATCGTTGCATTACACAAGTCATTGCAACGTTGCATATATACCAATAAATAGTACATATGTAATTTGAACATTTCATGTAACCATTAAAAGACAAACCGATCCATCAACTGACGGATCACGAAATAAATGCGAAGCATTCATGAGTTCCATTAAGAAAACAATTAAATGCACGAAATAATTATATATCTATGAAATTTGGACAGGTAGCAGATCCTTCGACGATTGACTTCACAATACCCCAAACACCGCAACAATCCCTTGATCTATTACAAAAAAGCAAACAGGATCAGCCCTTGGAAGTATATGTAGGCTGTGCCAAATGGAATAAAAATGACCTTAAGGGGTTCTATCCCCGTGGCACAAAGGATGAATTAGCCTATTATTCTACGCAATTCAACGCTATTGAATTGAATGCTACATTCTACAACTCGCCTTCCAAAAGTCAGGTAGAAACCTGGAAGAACAAAACTCCGGAAGAGTTTAAGTTTTTTCCTAAGATCCCACAGTCCATCAGTCATTTCGGAAGATTGTTAAATACAGACGAAAAGGTGAATGCCTTTGTAGATTCTACTGTACTATTTGAGGAGAAGTTAGGTATGGCTTTTCTTCAATTAATCGACAATTTCAAACCAAAGGATTTTGACCGACTAGAATCTTTTTTAAGGAATTTCCCAAAAGGATATCCGTTAGCTGTTGAGGTCCGCAATGAAGAATGGTTCTCCCCATCCGTAGCTGAACGCTTTTATGCCCTGTTAGAAGAAACAAACAAGACCAATATCATTGTCGATACAGCAGGAAGAAGAGACATGATGCACATGCGTTTTACCACACCGACTGCTTTTATCCGCTATGTAGGTGCCAACCATCCATCAGATTACACAAGGCTGGACGAATGGGTCAAAACAATAGTACAATGGAAAGAGGCTGGCTTGCAACAGCTTTACTTTTTCATCCATCAAAACATAGAAGTAGAGTCTCCCTTACTAGCAGCACATTTTATAGAAAAGCTGAACAAAGCGATCGGCACCAATCTGAATATTCCCCAAAAACCTGGAGACGTCTCAAATAATACTGCACCTACATTATTCTAACATGCGCCTAGAAGGTATTCATCACATCGCTATCATTGTAAGCGACTATACACGTTCAAAGGAGTTTTACACCCAATTGCTAGGACTGGAGATTCTTAATGAAGTCTATAGAAAAGAGCGGGATTCATATAAGCTGGATCTCGCTATTGGCAATCATTACGTTATTGAGCTTTTTTCATTTCCAACTTATGTACCCCGTCCATCCTACCCGGAGGCACTTGGCCTACGTCACCTTGCCTTTGCAGTAGATAATATTGAACAATGGATAGACAAGTTGCAAAACAACAAAATACCAGTAGAACCAATCCGCATAGACGAATACTCCGGTAAAAAATTCACCTTTTTTCAAGATCCCGATGGGCTCCCCTTAGAGCTGTACGAATATCAATAGAAAAAACGCCTAAAGGCCACAAACCTTTTCCAGATAATGCTTATCAATACCAAAATAAGCTTTAGTGCTTTGGAGTTTATTTAAGATTTCTTGCTTCTTTGATGACGAAATTTCTTTTTTCTCTGCAACGATCATCACATTTTTAGGAGTATGTGCATCAGAGATAAATTGCATTACCTTAGTCTGATAACCATAATACTCCAGGATTAATGCTCGTATACTATCGGTTAACATCTCGGCGTGTCTTTCTAAAAAAACACCATGCCTGATCATAAAATCAAGATCATTCTTTTTCTTTACCCGTTCAAGTTCCCTTCGCACTTGTTTATGACAGCAGGGAGCTACCACGATAAGCTTTGCATTGTGCTGTATTCCCTTAAATATCGCATCATCTGTCGCCGTATCACACGCGTGTAGAGCAATTAAAATATCTAGTTCATCGTTAGACGCATAAGCATCAATGGTTCCCTGTGAAAAATGCAACGAGTCGAACCCTGTATACTTAGCAATTCCATTACATAATTCAACCAAATCCTGTCTATACTCGATACCTTCAACGCTACTTTTTTTCTTTAATTCATTCGTTAAGTAATCGTATAA
Organism: Sphingobacterium tabacisoli; assembly: GCF_017908035.1. Taxonomy (GTDB): domain Bacteria; phylum Bacteroidota; class Bacteroidia; order Sphingobacteriales; family Sphingobacteriaceae; genus Sphingobacterium; species Sphingobacterium tabacisoli. Next base: position 1,828,438 of record NZ_JAEQMU010000001.1, read on the forward strand.
TGCAAAGGTCAAGTATCCCTTACCCGCTCCCATATCCACTACCTTTAGTACATGATCGGACGGTAGCGTATTTAAAGACGAACTAAGAAGCTCAATATAATGGTTAATCTGCTTCCATTTATCCTGAGCAGCTTTATACACTTGTCCCTTTTCATCAGTCAAACGTAGGGCATGAAGGTAACCCTTGGTAGACTCACCTATTTTTCGTTGCTTTTGTACATCATGATTTCGCTCTTCTGGTTTCTTAGCTGTTGGCTTCTCCTTCCGTTCCGCCCATACACCTTTCTTATTTTGTTGGCAAATGAAGTTAGCCTCTTCAGTGAATAAAGTACCGATTTTAAACTGTCCTGTATTTAGAAAATCTGCTATGCATTGCACCCCTTCTTTGATAGCATAATTTTTGGTAATATCCCTCGTTTGATATCGAAAGGTAAACGACAGATTGATCTCTCGCTTTATTGATACCAACTTAACATAAACCTGTTTTAGCTCCTTTTCAGGACCATGATAATCTCCCAGTGACAGCTTTATAAAGTGGTCCTGTTCTATACTATTATTCAGCTTTTCGAAAAAAGAAGATAGTGCCATATTGCAAATAGTGATTTTAGGCCACAAAGATACAAAATCCATTATTGGTCCTTCTACTTAATATCCTACCTCTGTCAACATTTAGATCTTTAACAGAAATTTCACCCATGATATTCGTCAATTCAAAGCATTTTATTTAAGTTTGGAATAGACTCAGATTTACTATGCAGAACCCAGAAATCGAAGCCGTATTCTTTGACATTGACGGCACTTTACTAAGTTTCAAAACACACGAAGTATCTCCATCCACAGAAGAAGCCCTTGCACAGCTTCAGGCCAAAGGAATCAAAATCATACTGTCTACAGGACGATCTATCAATAGCATAGACCACGTCAGGTACTTAGATTTTGACGGCTATATTACTTTCAATGGAGGCTACTGTGTATCTAAAGAAGGCCATATTCTCTTCAAAAAATCTATTGATTCAAAGGATATCGAAAGTCTTCTAAAACATGCAAATGAAAAACCTTTAAGCTTTTCATTCATGTCGGAGAAGGAAGTAACCATACACGATGTCACTCCAGAAATTGCAGGTATGTACGCTCACCTTAACCTTCCTGTACCCCCGTTAGTAGATATGGATAATGTAAATACGGACGAAATACTACAGACCAATATTTTCCTAGGACCGGATGAAGAGGAACAGTTTATGCAAGAAATAATGCCCAACTCCATAGCTTCACGCTGGACTCCTCTATTTGCGGACGTGAATCCTAAAGGACAGAGTAAAAAAGTAGGTATAGATATTTTTTGTAAACATTACGGAATAGACATTACCAAGACCATGGCCTTTGGAGACGGAGGAAACGACATCACTATGCTTCAACATGTAGGCATAGGAGTCGCTATGGGAAATGCCAATCCAGAAGTAAAAGAAATAGCAGATTACATCACAGACGATGTTGATAGTGACGGTATTTGGAATGCTTTAAAGCATTTTAGTGTATTATAATTCCATAAAAAACTTTCATGATCCCTTCGGCTCACCAACAGACACTTTCAGAAAAAAAGGTAAAGTGAAAACTTTACCTTTTTTATTAAATAGCTTATTAGCTTCATTTCAGCAATTGATACAAAGCATGTATCCCGTAATCACTCAATTTCAATTCAGCATTAAAGCTATTGGATACTTCTCCTCCTTTTCCACTTATTTCTACTTTTTCAATTCTATCAAATTGAGATAACCAAGACAGATGTCTTCGAGCCGCCGCATTACGTGTATAAGATAAAAGAAAAGCATGATCTGTTGACACATAAGGAAATTCATTTTTTTCATTCGCATCGGTACTTAGTCCGATCTGTTTACCTTCTATCCGCTTATAGAATTTATAGAACATTTTCTCTGGAAGATAGCTTGCCAAATGGGGTGATGCGTTAAATGTAAATAAAATATTAGGCACCGCTTCCTCCCTTATTTCTTTTTTCTCTATCGGATTAAAATTCTCATCGTAATCGTATGCAATGATGCTATCCGTCTGTAGCACATCATCGGCCCGCCATTGTATATCCATATAACCACCATAGTAGTTTTTTAAGGTATCAACGGGGATATTATAGCGTTGCAATCGGCCTTCATACCGATCCAGAAAAGGTCGGATATCCGCTTGACAATATACATTTAACACATTAGACGGAGGCAACTCCCGTACGTTAGCCTGTAGTGGCAATCGTAAAATGTCATTAGACAAAGACCAATTTGCAGTTATCATTCCCTTTTTAAAGGACAGATTTGCGCCCGCATCATTTGCCTTTTGCTTCCATTCGATATCCGCAGTATTTTCAAAACTAAAGTCCGTTAGTGTTTTAATCGGCACCATTGCAGTAGTTCGCCCTTCCCAAATTTTCAACATTGCCTCTTTCTTTTCCTTCTTATCAAAGCTAAGAGCTACTAAGACATTTCTGGAATCACCAAGAAGTACTACTCTATTATCTTTTCCATTAATCCACCAAAAATCATCTTCTTTTTCTACCCCGGTGCTGTCGATACCGAGCTCGGTCTGCACAAAAGCCTGTAACTGTTCTTGATTCTCGACATTAAGCCATGCATACCAGGTCTCCTCCTCATCTTTCAACGCAAACATATACACGTTAGCTGGAATTGATATCCCTAGGTTACGGCTCGATTTACTATCACTTGTCGTATCGGCACTATCCCCACCAAAATAAGTCCCAGGATTTGAAACCGCGTTCCAAGCAATATCTGTTAGTATTTTATCTACCGCGACCTTAGTCACATATTCACTGTCTTGATGTACTAAGCCTCCCTTCGAACGAGACTCTCGTACCGCCAAGAATAGATAGAGGCCTATTGCGATTACCGCAATAAGCCCCACTACTATAAATACTATCTTTTTCAATAGCTTCATTATTCTTTTAGTTTCAATGACCAACGATCCAAAACATCAAACAAGAATGCTAATGCGTTACCTTTTCTATTCGGAAATTCCACAGCAATTTCTCCTGTCACTTTATTTCCTTTGACCCCTGTAGAAGTCATATAGAAATCACCGTACTGTTGTAATTCAGCAACGGTTTCCTCTATAGAACGCTCAACAGGAATATCTAACTCCTCCAATAAAACAGGTATACGTTTTGTATTGAACAATAAACTCAAATTATTTTTCTTAGCCATTGCTACATAAGGAGCATGTCCTTTTCCAGAGTAATGATTTGATTTTATCATCTCCATTTTAGCCATGTCATTACCAATAAATACCATCCCCTGCTTGATCAATAAATAAACAGTAATACCAGATCCCTTATTTTCCTTAACCTCGTAGATACCATCATGATCAACCAATTCATTCTCCTGTACACCGATCTGGATTATCTTTTCGAAAATACGTGTGTCATCCGAAGAAAACATCCATAAAAACTGAGGAATAGTCTCCGTTTTAGTTTTCTCTACTTCTGTATAGTTGTAATCGTCGTCGTACTCATAATCAGTATACGTTACATCTACCTTAGTCACGCCATTTAGTACGAACAGGTTATCTCCTTTTATAACCTTTGCAATCGCCTTTTGATCCAAAGCAATGTCAAACAACATCGCTCCCAAGCTAATCATGTTAGAATATCTCGGCATAAACGAACCATAATAACTTTCCATGATTTTCGGAAGGTTCTTTAAGTAGGCTTCCGTATTCACATTAAAAGAGAAAAAGCCCAACACATCTTTATCCAAAAAAGGATAGAACTTTGGATTTAGCTTCTTATTATAGATTTCCTTGTAGTAAGAAGCCATCTCTTTGTCCAATGTTGCAGATCCAACGAACTTCAGCTTATTGCCATCTACAACAATACTAGCATCGATTCCGTCAATACCATAGTCAAACTTGGGCTTCACGCCAAATAACTCGCTAAGTGCCTCCTCAGGATAAAGATACTTGTAATAAGAAAACACATCTGCAGCATGGATATGTGCGATTGTATTGGCACTCAACTTTGGTAATTTTTTAGCATCAAATGACTTATACCCACCGGCCAACATAAGTTCCATCTCCGCATTGACCCATTGTTTCACCAAGTCATTTTTAATCGAATCGTTATGTCTCGTAATACTATCATAGCGACTATAATAATCATCGGAATATTCGTCCTGTGCTAAAATAGAATCGACGATCGCATACTCGTCTTCATCTGTTGTATCTACCGGTGCAAGAATTGGCGGTGCTGCCAATTCATATTCTTCTTCTTCCTCACTGACCGCTGTGGCCGCACGCGCGGCATCCGCTGCAGCTGAGTCCGCGGCAGCGTCAAAATCATAGGCATCCCAAGTCGTCGCTGCCGAATCCACAACAGCTTCTGCATACTCTGCTTCATATGCATCGTACGCATTTGCGATCAAACCATAGCGATTGATAACATCCTCTTTTCTGAAATAATAGTCCATAGCTAGGCCACCTAACACATATACCGTATTCTCATCCCAGCTAAGACGTAGAGACCGATCAGCAGAATAGATTGTAGGAAGAGAATTAACAATCTCTACTTTCTTATGTTTTGGGATAATAGATTCAAACTGACTTTTGTTAGACAATGGGATCAGAGCGCCAATATACTGTACACTATCTGTACTACGCACATAAGCATAAGCTTTAGCTTTAAGGTCGACTCCCAGCTCTTCTATCTTTGAAGGTCTCAGTTTACTATCGCTGTTCATTTTATCAAAAAGCCCCAAGCGGGTCAATGTAAGGTTAAGATCAGCGATATTCAAATGGTCAAATACAGCTTTATTATTGAAAGATACGACCACTTTAGCGTCGTGGGGTACTTTTCGGATTAAATCTTGTGCATTTGATGTTAAAGTCATCAATATGCCCAATGCTAGTGCAGCAAATTTGTGTAGATACATATTTAAATTATAAAATTTTAAACTTTTTATTTTAACGATATTTGGTTTGACAAGCTAACATCCCCATTCACAAGGTCTAATACCCCAACCCGCATCATGACAGCTTTTTTATTATCCGATATTTTTCCAACTTTATTATCCTGTTTTAGGACATTATCCTGAAATCTATAGATACTAGTAAAATAAGCATCGGAAAATGATTTCTGGTTCTCTGGTTTCAACTTGGCTAATCCTTTCTTGGCTTCATCACTGTAGGTATAGCTTCGCGCAAAGACCTTTGCTTTTGCATCATACGAATAACTAGAATAACTCGATACTTTAGCTTTAAAATGTGTAGACAAAGTCTTCGTGAAAGCATTCAATGCCCCTACATTGGTAAAGTCACACGATAGAGTACCTATAAAATTATTGAAATCCAGACTATGCTGTACATTAGAAATTCCTGGTGTTTGTCTTAAAAGCTTCACAACGTCATTTACCTCCCTCTGTATCTCTGATTTTGAAGGCACTTTCACTCCATCAACTTTGTCAAGCTTCATTAAAGAAGCAACTTTCACCTTGCTCTTACTCAAATTGACAGTTGCTTTTATACTACCTGAACCATTTGATTTTAGATTTACATCTTCTACCACATCAAAACAACTTGTCAAACTAAGGGTAGTGATAAAAACAAGTAGACCAACAAACCATCGATGCATTTTCATGACTGGATTAACCATATATAATTTTCAAATTTCACAATGTCACAAAGGTAGCAAGTACCTTCAAAAAATAATGAATGCATAAGTACAAAAGCTATTCCAAATCATATTCTAGAGCAAAAAAAATACTATATTCACTGTTTTCCGGGATAACACAACTGCCACTAACGCTGCTATCTGACACCTTCTACTGTCAATCGCATAGTAAATATTACATAAAGTTAATTTGTTCCTAACCACATTCTTCTTAGCTTCGCATATTATAATTTAATGCTATGCGCACTTTCAAAACACTATCTTTAGTTATAGTAACTGCATGGACATTAGCCGGTTGTAGGACCACCTACGTCCCAAGAGTAAGCGAGCCGACTACATATTCCATAAACTCATCCTTGCCGGAAGACAGTACTATTATTCAATACTACACTCCTTTTAAAATACAGATGGATCAGGAAATGAATAGACAAATTGGTTATTCGACACATTTTCTAAATAAAAGTAGAGCTGATGCAGAAAGTCTTGCGGGCAACTTCTTCGCTGATGCACTACTTGCCATGGGCAAAAACATAGATCCTGATGCGCAGATGGCTATTGCCACCAAAGGGGGAATCCGCTCAGAAGTAAAACAAGGCCCCATCACCGTAGGTTCCATGTTCGAGCTTATGCCTTTTGAGAACACAGTCACTATACTGGAACTATCGGCCCAAGACATTACAGTCCTTGCCGATTTTATAGCCAAAACTGGAGGTCAACCTATAGCAGGCTTCACCTTAAAAATTAAGGAAGGCAAAGCCTCAGACATCCGTATTAATGGCAAAGAAATCGAACCCAAACAATCATACAAACTGGTTACCTATGATTACCTGGCCAATGGAGGAGATTATATAGAAGGAATCACCAGCCCCATCCACCGGACAAATAGCAGTTTGCGCGTTCGTGAGGGATTAATACAGTATGTAGAAAAAATAACTAAAGAAGGTAAGAACATAAACACCGAGCTAGATGGAAGAGTTACAGTCATTAAATAGAAGATTATTTCTAAAAAGAGCGGCCACTTTAGGTCTTTTAGCTTCTCTAGCCCCTTTCGATAGTTTTGCTAAAAGTTCGTCGAAATCAAAAGATGTTAAAATAACCATATTACATAGTAATGATGTACATAGTCGTATTGAACCATTTCCAATGGATGGTTCAAGGATGCAAGGGCTAGGAGGTGTGGCACGCCGAAGTACATTAATTCAAAAAATAAGATCAGAAGAAAAAAATGTCTTGTTGTTTGATGCTGGAGATATGTTCCAGGGTACCCCTTATTTCAATTTATTCGATGGACAAGTTGAACTAGAGTTGATGTCAAAACTGAAATATGATGCAGGGACATTCGGCAACCATGAGTTTGATAATGGCCTCCAAGGTATTTTAAAACACTTTGATAAAGCTAATTTCCCCTTTATCACCTCCAATTATGATTTTTCCGAAACTATTCTTGCAGGAAAGACCAAAGAATATCTCTTATTTGAGAGAGATGGCGTAAAAATCGGTGTATTCGCACTTGGAGTCAATGTAGAAGGACTGGTTGATCCCAATGGTTATAAAGGCATGAAATATCTTGACCCTATGGAAGTAACCAATCGCATTGTTCCTAAGTTAAAAAAAGATCTTAAGTGCGATCTGGTAATATGTCTTTCCCACATGGGCTATTCGTACAAAGAAGATACCATCTCTGATTTAAAACTTGCAGCCAATAGCAGGGATATCGATTTAATCATAGGTGGACATACCCATACATTCTTAGAAAAGCCTACAGAGGTTAAGAATCTCGATGGCAAAATCACATTGGTAAATCAAGTTGGTTTTGGAGGGGCAAGCTTTGGACGAATTGATTTTATCCTCAACTCTAAGACAAAACGCAAACAGATATTACTAAGCAGTAATTACACAATTGACAAAAGTTTAGAACAATCACTTGCCTAGATTTTCATAACAACATTGAAAGCCCTCGTACGTCTCTATATAAACTCTTATAAAGGATTATCTCCTGCGGCCTGGCTACTAGCCTTGGTAATGCTCATCAACCGTACCGGTTCTATGGTTATTCCATTTTTAGGGATATACATGTCGTCAGAACTCAATTTTTCCAAAACGCAGATTGGTTTGGTGTTGGGCTGTTTTGGGCTCGGCTCAGTAGCGGGTTCTTGGCTTGGAGGCTGGCTTACAGATAGATTTGGCAACTTCAAGGTACAGACCTGGAGTCTTATTCTTGTGATTCCGCTGTTTCTCATACTTCCTCTTTTTCGGACCTTTGAGACTTTAGCAATAATGATTTTTATACTGACACTTGTAGCAGACACTTTCAGGCCTGCCAACTCCGTGTCAGTAGCGCGATACGCTAAACCTGAGAACATCACGCGGGCCTACTCTTTAAACCGTATGGCTGTCAATCTAGGTTTTTCCATAGGCCCTGCCTTAGGTGGTTTCTTGGCAACTTTTTCCTATAACTGGATTTTCTACGGCAACGCTATTGCCGCCAGTATTGCGGCCGTCGTCTTTATTTACTTTTTCAGGAACAAAAAAGGAAATAGCAAATACAGTCACCCTCAGCCCCAAGAAGTTCCAATAAACAGCAATTTACCAGAGAAAAACGCCTACCGAGATGGTTTATTTATAGGATTCAATATTTTCTGTTTTCTCTTCTCTATGGCATTTTTTCAGTTGATAACTACTTTACCTCTATTCTACAGGGATGTTCATCATCTCGATGCCAGTCAGATAGGTCTACTCCTCGGCTTCAGTGGCTTTGTTATCGTTCTATTCGAAATGGTTTTGATACACCTTATCGAGAACCGTATGACGGTCAGACAGATTATGCTGATCGGTACAGCTATTGCGGCCGGCTCTTACTATATGCTCAACTTTGATTTTGGAATGATATGGCTCTTTCTGGCCATGTTGGTACTCTCTACCGGCGAGATGTTAACACTTCCTTATACCGCCACTATTTCTATACAACGGGCCGGAAAAAACAATCAGGGTGCATATATGGGTTTTAATTCCCTGGCATTTGCTGCAGCCAATATTTTTTCTCCCTACCTAGGCACTTATGTAGCCGAACATTTCGGGTACCAAGTACTATGGACAACCACAGGAACAGTTTTATTGGTAGTGAGTGTTGCTTTTTACTGGATAATATCAAAGATGAAGGAAAATTAACCTACATTACGTTCATAAGGTACACGTGTCAAGATAGATCTTCCTAAGGTAATCTCGTCTACATACTCCAACTCTCCACCAAATGCAATACCGCGAGCAATTGTGCTCACCTGCACATCAAACTCGCGAAGCTTGCGACACAGATAGAATATCGTCGTATCTCCTTCCATAGTCGCACTGAGGGCCAATATAATCTCTTTAACCTCTCCTTTTCGCAATCGTTCTAGTAGACCTTCTATTTTCAAATCAGACGGTCCTATGCCATCCATAGGCGATATTAATCCACCAAGGACATGATATACTCCCTGATACTGATTCGTGTTCTCAATAGCCATGACATCTCGCGTATCCTCGACCACACATATCGTGGATTTATCGCGCTTTATCGATTGACAGATTTCACAGGTTGAATCATCCGATATGTTATAGCACACCTGACAATAGCGAATCTTCTCTTTGAGCTGTTCGATCGACTGCGTAAAGCGACTTACCTCCTGATTAGGTTGTTTCAAGAGGTGCAACACTAACCGCAAAGCAGTCTTGTTACCAATTCCTGGCAAACGTCCAAACTCTTCGACGGCGTTTTGCAATAATTTGGAGGAGAAGTTCATTTGGCAAAAATAAAAAGTAATTTTCTATTTTCAGCATTAACCGATTCTTTTCAATTCTGGTATTGCATACTCTTTTCTGTTTGATTATATTGTGGCATATTGTTCACGATATCTACGTATATATGACAGGAGAGACTAGAATTAGAAATTCATTTGCCAATAAGACTTGGCAGGAAATAAAAGTTAAGGACTCATGGCAGATTTTCAAAATCATGTCCGAGTTTGTAGATGGTTTTGAGAAGTTGGCTAAAATCGGACCTTGTGTATCTATTTTTGGTTCAGCACGCACACCAGAGACACACCATTATTATGAGATGGCAGTAGAGATTGCCAAGCTTTTAGCAGAGAAAGGTTACGGTGTCATTTCAGGTGGTGGCCCTGGTATTATGGAAGCAGCCAATAAAGGTGCTTATCTTGCAGGTGGTAAATCTGTAGGTTTGAATATTGAACTTCCTTTCGAACAATTCCATAACAAATACATCGACAGGGACAAGATCATGGAGTTCAACTACTTCTTTGTCCGCAAGGTAATGTTTATGAAATATTCGCAAGGATATATTGTCATGCCCGGAGGTTTTGGTACTATGGACGAACTATTTGAAGCTATAACACTAATCCAGACTGGCAAAATCGCTCGCTTCCCAATTATTTTAGTGGGTTCGGATTATTGGGGCGGATTATTGGAATGGGTAGAGAAAACCATGCTTAGCAATGCTTACATTGCCTCAGAAGACCTCAAGTTATTCCGCTTGGTAGACTCCGCAGAAGAAGCCGTAGAACATATCTTCCGCTTCTATGATAAATATTTATTGAAACCGAATTTTTAATAAAAAATTCTGCAAAAAGAAAACCCCCTTAGCTAAATTGGTTAAGGGGGTTTATAAATACTACTATTTTCAAATACTAGAAAGCGTAGCGCAATCCCAACGTTGCTGTCCAAGTTGTACCTTTTGTACTTGCTGGACGGAATGGAGTATTAACCAAGTAAGGTGCCCCATTATCAATATTCGCATCCGTATTGTTCATCATACGAAAAGTAGGTACGTTCTGATTATCAATACTACGCGTAGTCAAAATATTCCTTCCCGCACTTAATATATTTGTTTGAACTCCCCAACTTGAATTTAGCAAGTTTGCAAAGTTGACAATATCCACTGTCATTTGTAATTTATCACCTTTCATTCCAATATTACGAAACAGATCTTGTGTCCACCGTACATCAAACCTATTCAACCAAGGCATTAAGAACTCATTTCTTGGTAAATATTTGCCACGATAACTTTCTAAGTTATTTTCGGCAATGAAAGCTTCTAGCGCTTTTTCTTGATCACCTACAGTGAATTTTTTACTTACAGTTTGTCCTGCTGGATTTTTGTAACTTACAGTGTACTCTTCAAACCTCAAATCAGAAGCCTTATTAGGTAAGTACATTAAATCAACAGCTAAACCATCACCATTAAGGTCATTTTGGTAGTAATAAGAGTAACGGCCTTGATGAGATCCGTCATAATATATCCCCAATGTAGTATTCTTGATAGTATAACTAATATTAGCGACAACACGATGTGGAATAGCAAAATTAGAAGTATGCAACATCATGTCGTTAGGCGAATTGATTACCGGAGAAGCTCCCCAGGCTGATGCAGCACTGGATCCACTATTTGCCGAAACATCTTTTGCTTTAGAGTAAGTATAGAACACCGAACCAGACAAGCCGTTCCATCTAGATACTGAAGCTCCGAAAGTAGCAGATAAGGCGTATCCTTTAACACTTGTGTTCGTTAAGACAGTAGCACTATTCGCTCCAATTTTATCATTATATCTATAATCGCCCAAATTAGTGTAAAGCTCACGATTATCGCCTGCATTACTTAAGAAATTCTTAGAAGATTTACGATTTGCACCAAACTGCATTACAGCATAAACATCCTTAGTATACAATAGGTCGGTTATTAATGTAACTGGGGTATTTGGTATTTGATAATCTACCCCCAAGCTTGATCTCCATACCATCGGCATTCTAAAATTATCATCCACTAAGGCAAAAGTAGCAGGAGCTCCTTCGTTTGGTGTTTTTATAAACACATTCTCACCTCCGGCAGGAACATTATTAACATAATAGTAAGGATCATTTGGTTGAAATCTAATTCCTCCAATCCAATCTTTGACAGCATTATACCCGTCTGGTTCTATTGTGTTTTGTAGAACTCCAGAAGCTGTTGGCATATTTGTCAACCACACAAATGGGATACGGCCTGTGAAAATTCCCGTCCCCCCTCGAAGAGTCAGACTACGATCTCCAAATACATCATAATTAAATCCTAAACGAGGAGATAACATAATACGAGATTTAGGCCAAGTACTAGAAGAATAATGTTTAGGATTCCCATTAATATCTAGAAGTTCTAGAGCATCTATAGATTTATTCCCAGCCAGTTTATTAATATAAATTGGCAGTTCTGCCCGTAAACCAAAAGTCAAATCTAACTGATCATTTACTGAAAAATGATCTTGGGCATACAAAGAAGCTAAACCAAAATTAATTCTAGAATATGTATCCTGACCTTCATAAGGATAAGTAATACCATACATAATAGGCGCTACTTCCTGAGGGGTCCCTGTTTTTAAGAAATCTGCTACAGAAGCATAACGATAGTACCCAGTCCCCATACGGGTATAAGAATTACCAAATTTTTGAATTTCAAAAGCAGCTCCAGCAGTAATATTATGCTTACCGAAATTCATATTCAAATTATTGGTAAAAGAGTAATTATCATTCACTACGTCATTTTTGTAGGAGAAAAGCTCTGTACCAAAACTCATATAGTTAGCAGTTCCAACTGCAGGATTTGATCCAACGTTACCATCCCAAATATCGACAAAAGGGAACAATTGGTCCGAAGGTGTTTTCCGGCGCTCTTGAATCTTTGAATAAGTGAATAAGAACTTATTAGAAAAGATTGAATTAAAGGATGAATTTAACTCTGTAGTAAAGGATCGAACAATATTCTCAAAACTATAATGTGCATTCTGAAAAGCCATTGAATTTTCCGAAATCCTATATGATGTCGAACGAGGTCTAGGTCCAGAGTCATTATTTGTAATCTGATTAGATTCTCCACGTAATACGTTATAACGGAATGCTAATTTATGCTTGTCGTTAATATTATAATCAATACGTGCTAAGAACTTGTTACCATATTGTTCAGCAGTATTTGCAAATCCCTGATATGCACCTGGATCATACCCCCAAACTGTCTTAAGATGGTTTTGAACAGCTATTAAGTCATCCTCTTTTACACGTGAAATATTCTGAGCTATATTTGCCGTTCCATCTTTTGAAGCCTTCCATAAATTGGCTCCAGAAGCATTAGCTCCCGTAGCTGCCTCACGTTCGGCAGATAAAAAGAAGAATAATTTATCTTTTATAATAGGCCCCCCAACTGTAACACCAAAATTCTTTTTTGCTCCCAAAACAAAATCAGGACCTTTTTCACCATTGATTTTATAACCGTTGAGATTCTCGTTAGTAAAATAACCATAGGCTGTTCCATGAAACGTATTTGTACCAGATTTGGTTACGGCATTTATTCCGGCTCCTGTAAATCCAGATTGTGTTATATCAAATGGTGCTATGTTAACAGAAATTTCTTCGATTGCATCCAAAGAAATAGGTTGGGAACGTCCTCCAGGAAGTGGATTATTTGTATCCGTTCCAAATCCGTTATTAAAGTTAGCACCATCAATCTGTAGATTATTATAACGTGCATCTCTACCAGCAAATGATGTTCCATTTGCCTGAGGGGTAAGACGAGTAAACTCTGTAATACTACGAGAAGTTTGAGGTAATTCCTGAATCTGGCGTTGTCCAACACGTGTTGAAGCTCCAGACTTTAGCACTGATGCCCCTCTTGTGCCTGTCACAGTGACTTCGTCTAAAGCTTTGGCAGTGTCACCAAATATTGGATTTAACACAAAAGCTTGTCCCAATTGAAGATATACATCTTCGTAAACAATTGGGCTTTGCCCAACATAAGTCACCTCTACACGGTAAGGTCCCCCCACACGCATATTGGCTAAATTAAACCGACCAGTTGAATTAGCAGAACCAGAATAGGCTGTTCCTGATGGCAAGTGGATTGCTTTAATTGTAGCTCCAACTGTAACATGTCCGGAGGACTCCGTTACAACTCCATTCATGCTACTCGTAGTAACCTGTGCGTGAATGGTACCATAACTGGCCAAAACCAAAGCGAAAAAAAGTAAAGATTTTTTCATATTTATTTTTAAGATAGTTAAATCGACAACAAAACTAACAAGAGTGTTATCAAAAAGACACACTTAACATAAATTTAATATACAGTAAATCAACATGTAACACAAAACCTAAGGTTCATATTTCAACAAAAATTACACTTATTTCAAAACATCTTAGAAATAAGGACAGCTTGTTAAAAACTTAATTTGATTTGATGTCAAAAATTATATTTTTAACAAAAATTAACATTTACAAAATCATCAAATTATTTCAAGCACCGAACGATCGAACGTAACAATGTTAGTTTTTTAAAACAATTTCCTAACTAACATTTTTCCGTTCTAAACAACAAAATGGCTGAAAATAATAAATACTTAAAAAACATGTATTTTACTTCAAAACAATGCTTTATCGGAACATAAAAAAACCTACCTTTGCGCCAAATTTATAGTTAATCTAATAATGCAAAAAAAATCCACCCTCTTGTATGCGACCTTAGCATGCATGCTTACTGGTAATATTGCTTTAGCCCAACAAGTAATAACCGGTAAAATCACGGACGGGAAACACCCTATCGCCGGAGCAACAATTCTAGTTTCTGGAAGTAAAATTGGAACATCATCAGATGCCAATGGTAATTTTACGCTAAAAACAGAACACAACACAGGACAACTAGAAATCAAGTACATTGGTCATGCGTCACAGTCCCTTACTTTTTCAGAAAAAAGTACTATCGGAACGATTATTTTAGTTCCTACAGCAGACCAATCCCTTGACGAAATCGTTATTGTCGGAAAGGGCGTGATTGATATTGCAGAGGGTAGACAGACACCCATTGCGGTATCTACTATCCGCCGTGACGAAATTGAAGAAAAAGTAGGTGCTCAGGATATTACAGCTGCATTAGCAAATACACCTTCTGTTTATATCACCAGTCAGGCACGTGGCTTTGGAGAATCGTCAATGACAACCCGTGGATTTGATCAATCCAACACCGCATTCTTACTAAATGGCCAACCGATCAATGGTATGGACAACGGCCGGGTGTTTTGGTCTAACTGGAATGGCTTGACCGATATTGCATCTGTTATTCAGATTCAACGCGGTTTAGGTTCCTCCAAATTAGCTATCTCTTCTGTAGGTGGTACTACAAACTTCGTTACAAAGTCTACGGACATGAAAGAGGGTGGTTTCTTCAGTCGCTCTGTTGCCAACGATATGTACCGTAAATCTACTTTAGCATATAATACAGGTTTATTAAAAAGCGGTTTTGCGGTATCAGCTATGATCACAGACTGGCGTGGAGATGGTTATATGGACAGAACTGGAGGTGCTGGTCAAAACTACTTTTTGTCTGTTGGTTACAAAGTCAACGAAAAGCATAACCTAAACTTGATGGTGACAGGTGCACCACAATGGCACAATCAAGGTTTTACTTCAAGATTAAGTAACTTCTTAGAGAAGGGTCGTAAATACAACGACAACATAGAAACAATCAATGGTGTAGAAATGAATCCCCGGAAAAACTACTACCACAAACCAGTGGCTAACTTGAACTGGGATTGGCAGATTTCAGACAAAGCCTCTTTATCTACTGTAGTATACGCTTCTATGGCGCGTGGTGGTGGACAGAGTTATCAAAAACCAAGCAAAACGCTTTTAAATCCCATATTATTAGCCGATGTTAACAACCACCAATGGTTTGGTATAGTTTCCAACTACAACCGTCAGCTGAATGAAAACTGGAATTTCAATCTTGGTTTTGATCTAAGAGATTATAAAGGCGAACACTACAGACAGGCAACAGATCTATTAGGAGCTACAAGTATCGGTCACCAAGGCAATGTAAATTTCCCAGGGGTCACCAATATCACAACAACCTATACAACCAACCCGTGGAAGACGTGGGGAGACCGTCCTAAAAATTCAGAAGAAAGAATAGGCTGGGATTACGATCAATCCGTACGTTATGCTGGCGGTTTCGGACAGATCGAGTATGCAAAAAATGGCTTCACTGCATTCTTCCAAGGCTCTGCATCTTATCAACAAAACGTACGTGAGGATTATTTCCAATACAAACCGGGGGATCAAAAATCGAAAAACGTTAACAACTTTGGCTATAATGCTAAGGGAGGTCTAAGCTACACGGTAGAAAACCATACTTTATTCGGTAATGCTGGTATCTACTCTAGACAGCCTTACCAGAATAACATTTTTATGAACAATAGAAATGACGTCAATGAGAATGCTAAGAATGAAGAAATCATTGGTTTAGAACTTGGGTATAAATTTGCATCAGAATATTTTGATCTGAACCTTAATGCTTACCGTACAACATGGGACAACCGTGTTACAGGAAGCTCTAGCCGTGCTACAGCAGATGACGTTAAAAAATACAACCCTAATAATGATCCGTCTCTTCTTGCAGTAAATGATTTCCTATATTTCTCAAACTATGGTGTTAAACAAGTACACCAAGGTTTGGAACTGGATTTTGTAGTGCGCCCATTCAAAGGCTTTAGATTAAAAGGTTTCGGCTCATTAGGTGACTGGAAATACGATGGAAATGCTACGACAATCGTTCGTAATGAATCTCGCGTTGACTTGGCAATAACCAACCGCGACCTTACTAACGTACATGTAGGTGATGCTGCACAAACTTCCTTTGGTGCTGGAGCAAAATACTCTTTACCGATAGGACTATCTTTCGATGCTGATTATAGACGTTATGAAAGACTATATGGTAGCCTTCCTAAAGTCGGTCCTACATTACATTTACCAAACTACGAATTAGTAGATGCAGGTATCTCTTACAAACTACAATTGAGCCACAAGAACACATTAAGTCTAAGAGCAAATGTAAACAACCTATTCAACACGTTGTATATTACAGATGCTACTTCAAATACAGAAGCTACTGCTAGTACAGACAATTGGAAAGGTATAAACACATCCAACTTTGTATTGATGGGATGGGGACGTACTTGGAATGGATCAATTAAAATGACTTTTTAATCATTTTATTATTATATCATAAAAAAGGGCTGTCACGAGTATTACGAGACAGCCCTTTTTTATACAGCAAAAAACTATTACTTCACATTTCTTAAACCAAAACAGGTTCAACTTGATACCAACTAGGGTACATTTTATTATATAATAAGGATTTCATACGGACTTTATTCGGAGATAACAGGGACTTCATTCGGACCAAAGCGAATAAAACCCCTGTTATTTCCCTTGTGTATTCCGATTTATTACTTGTCAAATAATAACGTAGTAATAACATGTCTCCTAGCTATTAGTATTAGCTAATTAATCTTAAAATAATACATGAAGAGTAGAAAATAGACCAATGGGCTCTGCTCGTGAAAAGCTCAGACCTTTAAATGATGCTAGATATTAAAATCAACGTAAGAAATAAAAGCAAAACGGCCTCTAGTGGAACCCAAGGCTTAATGTATTTAAAACGGGTTTTCTTTGAAGTAGACTTTATCGTTCATTTGAACTTTAGCACAACGAAATAGTCTCCCCCTTTTCTATTTTATGAAATATTGCTAAATGAATCCACATAATCGATAGAAATTATACGTTCGTTCATCATTCGCACCCGTTGTCTCCGACTCGATATCTCGTATACTACCATAAGCTTATCCCCCTTCTTCTCGATCCCTTTCCGCAACGAGTTAATACCGCTTTCTTTTAGAAAAGTCTCGAACTCATACAGCCTGGATGCTTTGTTATCTATAAACGTAACATAAATCGTTCTTGAGAAATAAATATTAGACAACACCGTTTCCATCTTCTGAAATAATGAAAGCACCACGACCATCAATATTGCCAGAGAAATACCGAGCATAAACTGTCCAAATCCAACCAACATCCCCACTGCTGCCATAGTCCATATTACAGCCGCAGTAGTCAAGCCCTGAACAGAGAACTTACCGCGAAATATCACTCCCGCCCCCAAGAAACCAATCCCAGTAACAATGTTTGCCGCAATCCGATCGTCAGCCATATTCCCTAGACGCGAAGCCATCGTAAATATAGTAGCCCCCAAACAAATCAAAATAACAGTGCGAAACCCCGCAGACTTATTACGGTATTCACGCTCCATCCCCACGATAGAACCGCATAGCAAGGATACTACAATTGTTTGAAAGTTCTCATTAGAGAATAAATCACCTATCATAAGGATACAATAAAATTAAAACTACATCGACAACTCCACAGTAATTATCTAGTAGCAAATATAAACCCAAAATGACTAATTTGAATACTTCTCCTATCCATTTTATTTTTCCTGTTATTATTGTGACTTCTCCCAGTAAATCATACATTTATGACAGCTTATGTTACCATACCTTATGTGCCTTATGAAAAAAAACAGAATCCAATACCAGTCCTTCTGTGTTGCAATTGTGTCCCTATCTACACTACTGGCTTCCTGTGCTTCCTACAATAACTCTGCTTTCTCCTCACAATTGAGACATAGCAACTGTAATCAACAAAATGTATACAGCTATAAAGAAAGCGAGCTTCCGCCTCCACTGCACCAACTCTCTATCGACAGTCTATTACAGAATAAGATATCAAAAAAAAGCCTCAATATCGCCAATGCCATAGGCATCCTAGATCCATTGACTCGCTACGCAAGGGCTAAAGAAGACATCAGCTCTGCTTCTGTAGAGCATAAATTGGACATGGTCAGTTTGAGATTGGATATCTTTCAGAAGATAAATAATGCCTCTTTGATTGTATCCGCTGTTTCTTCAGAAATGGATTGTGAAGAAGAACGTACAAGCCAAATAGCCAATTTTTTAGAAGGAAAGCAAAGTAATCTAGAATCGAAGTTAACAATTAGCGCCATTGTAATCGGTGCTGCTGGTGCCATAGCCACAGGAGGCACCATCAATAACCAAAAGGTAAGTAACAGTATTGGTATTGGAACAGGTGTTGCGGAGGCTACTTTAGGTCTCTTGATGCTATTCAACAAACGTAAAATCGAATTTTACCACGAACGCAACGCATTAGAAGACGTATGGCTAGGGAGTACCACTTCTTCAAACTTCCCGCCTTTCATATGGTACTACCTCAATTATGCAGACCCTAACGATTCAGCAGGCAAATCTGTCCGATTACAAATCATTGAAAAATGGAAAAACTTTGGACAAATCGATGAAGATGATGACGAACAGGTACTGGATAAGCTCTACTTTGGAAAAGGAGGCAAATACAACGCAGACCAGCTAAACAATCGTGCCGACATGTATGACCAGCTAGAGTCCCACATCAACCTCTTAAAACAAGAACTGATGGCACTTTCCTTAGAGATAGAACGACTATAGTTACAAAAACAAATAAGTCGGACTCCATTTCCAGAAGTCCGACTTATCGATCGAAGGATTAGCTTTTTATTTCCAACCTCCGCCTAGTGCTCTATACAAATTTGCAATAGACTGAAGCTTTAATGTTTTGGTCGTAGCAAGTCCCAAGTCAGCCTGTAGTTTGTTAGTCTGCGCTAAAATTACTTCCAGGTAACTGGCATTATTATAACGGAATAGTGTTAAGGAATTATTCACCATAACTCCAGCTCGATCCACCATTTGTAGCGATATCGCTTCTTGCTCTTCCAGCTTTTGTATCCGTATCAATGCATCCGATACTTCTGTCGCGGCCACTAATAGAGATTGTTTGAAATTCAATTCAGCCTGTTCCACCATAATCTTAGACTGTTCATATCGTGTTTTCAGTTGCTTACCCTGTAATACCGGTTGCACAACACTCCCTGCTGCCATCCCAAACAAAGAACCGGGTAGATTAAACCAATTAGAAGCTTTAAAGGCATTCAGTCCACCCTGCGCCGTAATATTCAATGCCGGATACATACTTACTTTAGCGGCATGTGTTGCCAACTGTAACTTCCGGATTTCCAATTCACTGCTGCGCACGTCGGGTCTATTTCCTAAAAGCTGAACAGGTACCCCTGTTTCCATTTCCCTAGGTACTAAGATCTCGTCAAGCCCTTTGCTCCGTACTATTGCAGCAGGAACACGTCCACAGAGCAATTGTAACGCATTTTCTTGCGTATGAACAGCACTCTCAATATCCCGCAACTGATGATCTAACTGATCGCGCGTCATTTCTTGCTGTTGAACAGCCAGAGCATTCGTCAACCCTAATTCCATTTGCTTTTGGAGAATGACAAGTGTACTATCCATCAAGAGCAAATTCTGCTGACTTACTTCCCGTTGTTTGTCCAACATCAGAAGATTATAATAACCTTGTGCTACTTCGCTGACCAATCCAGATTTGACAGCCCGTACTGCTTCTTCCGTTTTTAAATAATCAACCAATGCTTCTTGCTTCTGTGCCTTTATTTTTCCCCATATATCGGCTTCCCAAGAGACACCCAACACAGCAGCATTATAATCCGGGGTATAACTTTTACCCATCCCCTGTTGTGCCATCTGCCCATTTAAACTATTATCAGAAGGTCTATTTATACCTGCTCCAACAACAGTAGCTTGCACTACTGGTACATTCGCCCATTTAGATTGCTTATATCCCAATGAGGCGATCTCAATCTGCTTGATAGCAACCTGCAAATTGTTATTCTTAGCTAAGCTACTATCTATAAGCTGAATCAACAGCGGGTCCCTAAAAAAACTATGATAATCCAGATTAGCGATATTTTCTGCCGAGTCTGTACCGATACCATCAAATACATCTCGATAACTCGTTGCAACCGGCAGATTTTCAGACCGCTGATACTTCTGTACTGTACAAGCTCCCAATCCAGCTAATAATGCCAATGGAATAGCTTTAAGTATAATATTTTGTTTCATTTTTGTAATTCCTATATGCATAACCTCATTTTGATTAGCGTTCCCAGTCAGCATCTGTAAGCTCTTTACCCTGCATTTTTTCCTGCAAATACTGAAATAGTACAAAAAGAATAGGGGTAATGAAAAGTCCCAATATTGTTCCAACCACCATTCCGAATATCGCGGCATAACCAATAGAGTGGTTCCCCATTGCAGATGGACCGACAACAAACAGAAGAGGTGTCAGACCAGCAATAAATGCCAGCGATGTCATCAGAATAGGGCGCAACCGCGCTTTTGCTCCTTCGACAGCCGATGCTACCAGACTCTTTCCAGCCTGTCTGCGCTGTATCGCAAATTCGACAATCAAAATACCATTCTTAGCCAAGAGACCAATAAGCATGACCATAGCGATCTGTACATATATATTGTTGGACAAACCACCAAGGCCAATACCAAAGAACACACCAGACAGTCCCACAGGAATACTCAAAAGCACTGCAAATGGCAACATATAGCTCTCATACTGTGCAGACAACAAGAAGTAAACAAAGACAATACAAAGAATAAATATCATTGTCGTTTGTGAAGTCGCCTGACTCTCCTCACGGCTCATCCCTTTGAAATCATAGGTATAGCCAGGAGGCAACACCTGTTCACTCACCTCTTCTACAGCTTGCATAGCCTGTCCCGTACTGTAGCCTGGAGCAGGAACTACTGTTAGATTAGACGCATTAAATAGATTAAAGCGTTCGACCACCTCGGCACCTGTAGTAGACTGTAGGGTCACTAGTGTATTTATAGGTACCATTTCATTGTTAGCATTTCGAACGAACAATCCGTTAAGCGCTTGCTGGTCGTTTCTGGTCTCAGGAGTCGACTGCACCAACACCCGGTAATATTTACCAAAGCGATTAAAGTCAGAAGACTGTATACTTCCGAAATACCCCTGCATAACCCCCATTACATCAGCGACGCTAACGCCAAATTGTGCAGATTTCACTTCATCTACAAGAACTTCAAACTGTGGATAAGATACGTCGAATGTTGTAAAAGCAAAGGCAACTTCAGGACGTTGCATAAGTGCTCCCATCATCCCATAAGAGACATTCCCAAGTTGCTCTAACTCTCCATTCGTACGATCCTGCAATACCAACTCCATTCCACTGGTATTACCGAATCCATCCACTGTTGGTACGTTCAATACCAAAAAATTCGCTCGGTCATCCGTAGACAATGTTCCTTGTAGCTCTCCAATTACCTGATCGATACCATCACGTGCAGCTTGAGGCTTCAACTTGACGAACAAGCTACCGGCAGATGATGACATTGCTCCTGTAAATAAACTCAATCCCTCCACCGTCATCACTTCCAGTACAGCAGGGTGCTTCAACAAGACATCCTCTGTATCTGACATAACTGTTGCCGTATTGGATTTAGATGTACCCGGACTTAAGTTGGCCGTAACAATCACAAAACTCTGGTCTTCATCCGGTATAAAGCCTTTTGGCGTAGTCATGGACATCCATACGAAAGCACCTCCAAAGACAAGCATCAGCGAAAATGCAATCCATTTGTGTTTCAACATAAAGAGGATAGACCTTCCATAGCGATTCGTCATCTTATTAAAAGAAGCATTAAAGCCGTGGAAAAACCGTTGTTTGAATCCTAACTTAGCCCTACCACTCGAACCATGCTCCGAACGTAGGAACAGCGCACACAATGCAGGACTTAACGTAAGAGCATTGACCGCCGAAATAAGAATAGCAATCGCTAATGTCAACGCAAACTGTTGATAGAACAAGCCCGTAGATCCCTCCATAAAGGCAACAGGGATAAATACAGCAGACATCACCAAGGTAATCGAAACTATCGCTCCTGAGATATCTCCCATAGCTGATACCGTCGCAGCTCTAGAACTCAGCTTTTTATGTTCCATCTTCGCATGCACTGCTTCCACCACCACAATAGCATCATCTACCACAATACCGATAGCGAGCACTAACGCAAATAGCGTCAATATATTGATAGAAAACCCAAATAGACTCATAAAGAAGAATGTACCGACAATGGATACAGGTACAGCTATAGCTGGAATCAATGTCGACCGGAAATCCTGCAAGAATATATAAACAACGATGAATACCAGAATAAATGCTTCAATCAATGTCCATATTACCTGACTTATCGACTGGTCCAACGATTCTTTAGTCGCATAAGGAATCGTATACTCCATCCCTTCAGGGAATGACTTAGCCAATTCATCCATACGTTGCTGCATAGCGATCTGTACCTCATTCGCGTTTGATCCTGTCATTTGGAAAATAGCCATAGTCACCGCATCCTTTTTATTATAGCGGGACGACACATTATAACTATATGCTCCAAACTCGACCGTAGCAACATCTTTCAATCGTAACACCGACCCATCGGCATTTGCCCGTACGACTATACCTTCATATTCCTCCGGTTCCGTAAATTTTCCTTTATACCGAAGTATATATTCCTTAGCTTCATCTGTCAATTCTCCAAATCGACCTGGTGCGGCCTCCAAGTTTTGAGACTGAATAGCACGTGAGATATCATTTGGAGTCAGACCATAAGCATTCAGCTTTACCGGATCCAACCAAACCCGCATAGCGTAGTCCTTATTTCCGTATGCCATTGCATCCCCCACACCTTTAATCCTTTTGATTTCTGGGAGAATATTTATTTTGGCATAGTTTTCCAAGAACAAGTCAGACATCTTTCCATCCGTAGAAGTCAGATTGATCATTGCGATCATACTATTCTGCCGTTTCAAGGTTGTAATACCGGCCTGGATAACCTCTGCAGGAAGCTGATTCGTGACCTGCGCTACCCTATTTTGAACGTTAATAGCCGCCTGATCGGGATCCGTTCCTAACTTGAAAATTACAGTAATCGTCAACGTACCGTCGTTACTCGCGGTCGATGTAATGTAATCCATATTTTCCACCCCGTTGATGGCATTCTCCAATGGCGGCGCCACCGAACGAGCGATAGTCACGGCATTCGCTCCCGGATACACAGCCATTACTGTGACAGTTGGAGGTGCAATATCCGGGAATTTCGTAATAGGTAGACTGATCATACCAACTACTCCCAGAATCACCAACAAAATAGATATAACAGTAGCCAAAACTGGCTTTTTTATAATCTTCTTTAGCATAAATAAAAAATGAAAGTGATAACGTATTAGTTATTTCTGTTCTTGGCCCTTTTCGCTTTTAGCAACTACAGCAGTACCACTCTGTAACCTATCAAATCCTCTGACTACGTACTTGTCGCCAACCTCTACACCATCCGAAACAATAAAATCCTGTCCTACTTTACCCACAGCCGTGATAGGTGTCTGTTGTGCCTTACCTTCTTTATCCACGACGAAGACAAACAGTTTTTCCTGAATTGATTTAGTTGATGCGATCGGAACCAATACCGCATCAGTAAGCTGTTCTTTAAGAATAATCTTACCTGTATTACCACTCCTTAAGAATGCTTTGGGATTGTCAAAACGAGCCCGTAGCGTGATTGCTCCAGTTCCTTTGTTGAATTGCCCTTCGACCGCATCTATACGTCCAGTATGTTCATATCCTTCTCCGTCAGATAACTTCAAGGCAACATCTTCCACTTTCTTTAACTTTTCGTCCATTGTATCTCCGGCATACTGGCGTTGGAAACGGATAAACTCATTTTCGCCCATACTGAAATACGCGAATATCTGGCGATTGTCCGACAACACCGTTATTGCCTCAGGATTTGTAGGAGCCAACAAACTTCCTAAACGGTAGTTAAACCGACCTACGAAACCATTTAATGGAGCCTTTATCGTCGAAAAATCAACATTGATTCGTGCAGATTCTATTGCCGACTTTGCCTGACCAACTGTCCCCAAAGCTGCTTGATAGGCTGCTTCCGCTTCCTTTACTTGCAAATCGGACACAATATTGCTTTTGACGAGTTCCTTTTTGCGATCTAGGTCAATTTTTACATTTACCAAATTTGCCTGCGCACTCATCAGCACAGCTTGTGCATTCCGCAATTGCTCTTGATAAATCCGATCCTCAATTTTAAAAAGAACCTGTCCTTGACGCACGTAAGCTCCTTCCTCCACATATATTTTGGTAAGATAACCCGAAACCTGTGGGCGGATCTCTACGTTGGAAATTCCTTCCAAACTAGTCGCATATTCTTTTTTTAATTCAACATTTGATTTCGTAATTGTCGAAATCGGGACCTCCATTGGCCCGTTATTAAAGTCTCCGCCCTTTTCATTTTGCCCACAGCTAGCCAGCAGAACAAATGAAAGTAACCATAATTTGAATGATTGTGATACGAATTTTTGACGCATAATATATACCCTTTTTTATTTTTCCGGACAAAAATCGTATAAAAAGAGCGAGTATAAAATGGTGCTTAAGCGCCAATATTTGTCCAAAGGTCGCTTCATAACATCTCCAAATAACCGCCAAGACAGTACTATGACAATTACTCGTAGCTATAATTAGGAAAAAAGACTATACCACGCCCCGGGACTTATAGAAAGTTGGAGAGAAATCGGTATGCTTTTTAAAAAACTTACTAAATGCAGCCTGATCCGCAAATCCTAACGCATATGCAACCTCTTGAATAGACAATTTTGAGGTTCTTAAAAGTAACTTAGACTCCAAGATGAGCATCTGACTGATAATTTCCTTAGGGGTTCTCAGCATTGTCTTTTTGACAACACGGCCCAAATATTTGCGACTCACAAAAAGCTGGTCCGCATAAAACTGAATATCATGCTGTTGCTTGAAGAACTGCTTCAATAAATGAAAAAACTCAGATGACAAAGCCTCTTCCCTTGGTGACTTTGGAGTAACCAACACAGTCCTGCTTAAAAAGGCTACAATCTCATGAACGATAAGCGAGAAAAAATGAAACATGATACCTTCGAGTAGCGGTGCGTCCAAATGAGGAGTATTGAGTCGCTTTAATTCCAGCATATAAAATTCCATACGAGCAAACAAGTCCGGTTCATTTCGGATGATATCCTGAGATTCGTTCAATAGGGTTGCTGAAACATCATTCGATACAAAGTTCAATCCTACACTTTTCAAAACCTCTTCCGAGAAGAACATATACAAAGCCCCATAGTCCTCCGAGATATAATCAATCCTAAAAGGTCTGGAATTGTTGGTAAACAGAATATCTCCGGCTCTTAATACATATTGCAACTCCCCTTCCGTATACCGGACGAAACCTTCTTTTACTAGCAATACACCAAAATAATCGGCCCTGTATAACAGATTTCTCTGCATCAGATAATTAGCCTTATTAACCTCAAAAACAATATAATCATTGGTTTTAAGATTAAAATTCAGATGCGCATGCAGATCATCCAAGGTAACAACGGACAAATATGTAGAACTCATTAGAAAATAGAAACTGTGTTATTCACCCGTCCATGCCGTGTGAGAACGATGACTATGACAAAAATCTCTGTTTAGTCCGATATCTTGGACAGAGCAATGTAATATTTTTGTCGAAATGTGGGATCATTTTTAAATCTTAATCGCTATTTAACATGGATATTGTTAATATTGGGTATAATTAAAACTAAAAACTCATGAAACTAGTTAAAACAGCATTATTTGCAGCGGCATTATTTTCCGCACAGTTTACATTCGCACAGTTTAAGCAGACCCCTTTACCATATGGATACAATGCATTCGAAGAGTCTATCGATGCGAAGACTATGGAGATACATTATTCTAAACATGCCGCTGCCTATACAGCCAATCTAAACAAAGCAATTGCAGGAACTGCAGCTGAAAAAGGAAGTATTGAGCAACTGTTATCAAAAATATCAGGTCAAAGTGCAGCAGTTAGAAATAATGGCGGTGGTCACTACAACCATGAGCTTTTTTGGACGATTCTGACTCCAGAGAAAAACACAAAACCTTCAGATAAATTAGCAAAAGCCATCAACGAGACTTTCGGTTCTGTAGATGCTATGAAAGAAAAAGTAAATGCTGCCGGAGCTTCTCGTTTCGGTTCAGGGTGGGCTTGGCTTTCTGTTGACAAAAACGGTAAGTTGTTCGTTAGTTCGACACCTAACCAAGACAACCCACTAATGGATGTGGTTGAAGAAAAAGGAACACCGATCTTGGGTCTTGACGTTTGGGAACATGCCTATTACCTAAAATATCAAAACAAACGTCCTGATTATTTAGCAGCTATCTGGAGCATTATCAACTGGAAAGAAGTAAGCAGCAGATACGAACAAGCATTAAAGAAATAACAACTCAACAAAATAAATAAGCATCTCTAGGGATGCTTATTTATTTTTACAATGTTTTAAATTCCTTATACAGCAAGAAGAGGTGTGCCGCCGACCAGCTGAAATGTGGAGCTTTCAAACGCTTACCTGTACGTGCTTCATAATTTTCGTGGATTGCACCTTCATATTTCAATCCATCGAGCCGATCAAATACCTGTTCTGTATAAGCGTCTGCAAGCGATGTATAACCATAACGTCTCAATCCCGATACAGCAAAATAAACCTGATCTAACCAAATTGGCCCCCTCCAATATCCCCTATCCATAAATTTTTCTTCCGAAATAGCAGCTGTAGGAAAAGGTATAAATGTAGAGAACCTTGTTGTATCTCTCATCACCTTTATCACGGCATCGGCCTGCGTTTGTGTTGCTAAACCAGTCCACAGTGGTGCCCATCCCTCTGGACCAAAGTGTTCAATCCAATTTCCTCCTAGCCTACGATCAAAAAAATAACCTCTATTCTCATCAAAGAAAGGAGCTACGACATCCTCATTACTATCTTCAAACGATCGTCCCAAAATAGTGGCAAACTTTTTCAGATATCCCTTTTCCATTTTTAAGTATGCATTCAGTTCAACCGATTCCTGATCCATACTCCATGCCCCATGACTATTCCGAAGCATTTTTGCATCATCAAAACGGATCGCATTATCCATACCACTTTCCCATTTTGCTGCCTCCAATGTTCCATCGGTTGCACCATACTCACAAATACCGTTATGGTCATGATCCCTATTAGCATACCACCAGTTATGGTAGCGCAACAACTTATCATACATCTCCCCAACAAAATCCTTATCCTTATTGACTTCATAGATCTCATTTACAGCCCAAGCTGCCAATGGTGGCTTAGAATCTCTATAATTATTTTCCTTACTATCTGGATAAATACAATCCACCACCATTCCAGCACTATCCTGAAAATCAAACATGGCACGTACCTGATTTTTCGCCAGATTAATATCTACATGAGCTACCGCTACAGCATGCTTCCAAGAGTCCCAAGCCCATAAACCGACAAAATAATCAGCAACATGAGAAGGTACAATACCATCATGCTTTATATCTCCCCGTGCTGAACGCCAATTGCTCATCAATGTAGCCACACTCTTGACCATTACTCGATGAGCTTCAAAAGATAGTTCCGCTCTAAAATTTGGTTTCAAATAATTCTCCCACCTTATACGCTGTGCTTCGACCAGCCCCTGCTCCTCGCGAATAATCCTCGCTCCGTCTTTTATAGCATCCTCTCTATGGAAACCGTTACGGAAATGCGTAATCGCAACGACATGATGCTTCCCCATCAGACAGCCCACATATCTTCCTGACTTAGTGTTTAGCCTCACCCCTTCCGGAAATGACAACATAATAACCTCCCCCTTCTCATTCTCCGTCCAGATATGATTTCCGTCCTGCTTCCATCCCCCTTTCAAAAGTGCCCCAGAAACCCAAACAGGATCAGCTGAACTATTTGCTATTACCAACAAAGACGTTGAATCCGACAATACTCGAAGCGTCTGCTCAACCTTTCCTCCTTTATAATTAGACCGCATCCACAAACGGTCCACATAAGAGACGATACTATCCCGTCCCAACCGCTCAGGTTCTCCCTCTACGACCGGCTCCGCACCCACCAATTCCACAATTGCAGAACTCCACCAATTCCGTGAAGCTAAATCATAAGGGCCGCAAAAGGCAGCGATATTCGTATCCAAAGGAATACCATATCCCAACCATGCCCCTCCATCCGTATATAGTGGATTGGTAAGACGTTTTCCCGCCAGAGGATCCTGTCTTATATCAAATAGATTATTATAGTCGTCCATTTCAAAAGCAGTCTTATTCCGCATAGTTTCTGAATTAGAACAAGCCATACTGAAGGCTAATAAAACGAACATCCCTATCCAAGAAAAATATTTCAACATATTAGATTATTTAAAAAGAACAAAAGAAAGTAACCAAAAAAGGCACCGTGAGGTCCACGATGATACCGTGCGAAATAGCTATCACCACATACGTTCTTCCACTATATTGTGTGATAATAGGCAAGCTCGTATCCATACTAGTCGCGCCAGCGGCTGATATAGGAGCTAACCGTCCAAACCAACGCACCAATAACGGAGTGGCCAAAAGGGCAAATATCTCCCGCATAATGTTAGACATCAATGCAATCGTCCCTAGAGCCGCACCTTTATATTTTGTAATAAAAATGCTTGATAATGAGTAATAGCCAAATCCAGATCCCACCGCCATACTTTCCGTTATTGACCATTGAGGCATAAATACTCCTATCACAGCTGTTCCAAGCAAAGTCCCTATTATAGTACCTATAGGGACCAACAAAATCTTCCAGTTGGTCTGCCGCAAGGAATGAATCAATTCCTTGTCATAGCCTATGCTCAGCCCTACCAAAAACATGAGCACATACAGCACATATTGGCTAGCGTGCATAGAGAAAAAGTCTGGAGGAAATACATCACCTATTCCCGAAAGAACCCCTAGCACAAAAAAACCGACAATAATCAGACTACCTTTCATCTTTTTGAAAAAGAAACTTATAAATCCCCCATGCGCAGAAAATACTTCCGACCAATGCACCAGAAGTAATCAACAAGGCTTGTATCCCTAGTGTACTGAGGCTGGACAACAGTTGATCATTCGTCCCAACTTCCCTTCCCAATAAAAAGAGTAAAAAGTAAATAACTCCCGAAATCCACTTCCCAACATGTCGGAAAGGAGGGATTGACCTAACGCCAATCCCTACACCTACTCCCACAACCATGATAAAAAATACAATTAACATATTTTTTAATTTACCTTATCATTCGACTTAGTTTCCAACAAGGGTATTGGATAAAAATTATGTCTATTTGGATCAAAATTCGTTCTTCCTATCGCGTGCAATGCTTCTTTCGTTTTGCCCCATCTTCTCAAATCGTAAAAACGCGTATTTTCCAATGCAAATTCAAGAATACGTTCATGTTCGATTTGCTTTCTTACCTGTTCCTTATCCAGTCCTGAAGACAGTGCTGGCATATCCGCACGCTTGCGTACTTCATTCATAAGAGGAATAGCATCGCCAGGCTTACCTTGTTCATTTAGCGTTTCCGCCAATAGCAAGAGTACATCTGCATAACGCATTAGAGGCAAATTGACTGCGGTTCTAGATTTATTCAGGTCATCAAGTGTCGCAGGAAGATATTTTCTAAAGCTCATCCGACCAGAACCATTTTCAAATACTTCATCATAGGTATACCCATAGACTCTCGGCGTATTAACATCGTTGAAATAAGAATCTTCACAGAATAAGGTTTGATAGAGGCGCGAATCATAATTTCCCGTAGTAGCCACCCTTCCCTCTTTTTTGAACTCGGCCAGCAACATATTACTTGGCGTGATCTCGTCCCAGCCCCCTAGTTCACCTGTAGCAATCCATTTGTGTATAGCTGTACGATAACTTGCTCCATTGGCCGTATTATCTGTAAACTGAAGTTCGAAGATAGATTCTTTACTATTCTTATTAGTGCCATCAAACATGGACAGAAAGTTCTTCTCCAGACTATAACCAGTTACATTTCTTAGTGCCTTTTCTGCCTTATCTAGCATTTCGTCCCGTCTTGGAGCCTCTTCATAGGCCCGGGTGAGGTAACAATATCCTAAGTAAGCATAGCCAGCACCTTTAGTTGCTCGACCTACGTTAGCTTCCGTATGCTTAGGTGTCAATCCACCTACGGCTTCCTCTAAATCCTTTATAATAAAATCCCATACTTCTGTACGTGATGAAAGTTCTTTATTAATCTGACTTTCATTCGTTATATATACATCCCGCAAAACTATTTTTTCCCAGTTGAGTAACAACTTCATGTGGTAGTAAGCCCGTAAGAACTTTGCCTCCGCAATGATCTGATCGCGATACGTTACATCCATATCGATCGTTGCCACTTTCTCGATGACTTGATTTGTAAAAGCTATTCCTGTGTAGTTGATATCCCAATACCTCGAAAATTGGCTATTTCCATTGGTATAAGTAAAGTTGTACAGCTCCACCCAAGTCTGATAATTCATCGCATCACTCCCTATAACACAGATATCCTCCCTATAGGCTTCAACAGGAAACTTAATTTCAGAAAACTCCCATACATCCGTAGAGGATTCCAATTGGGAATAGGCAGATGCTAATCCAGCCTCCGCATCAGATGCATTACGCCAGAAATTACCTGATGTCAATTGATCTGGTGCAGATAACTCTAATCTATCACTGCAGGACATGGTCGCTGACGACAAAATCAAGCAGAGAACTATATATTTAAGTGTTGTTCTTTTCATCTTTATTATTTTTAGTTAGATATACCCATCTATTATCTTAGAATAGAAACTGTACTCCCAAAGTATAAGATTTAGTAAATGGAAATATATAACGGTCTACTCCTGTACTTAATACTGTTGAGCCTACAACTGCCGGACTCCCAAACTCAGGGTCAACACCATTATACTTGGTCCATGTAAATAGATTCTGTCCACTGATGTAGAATCTTAGGTTTTCTGATTTGATTGCTCCAAGAACATGCTTAGGCAATGTATAGCCCAACTGCACCTGACGTAGACGGATAAAATCGCCTGCTTCCAGAAAACGGGTAGATTCCCTACTATTGCCATTAGGGTCACCTAATACAGCTCTAGGTACGCTCGTATTTCTATTGCTTTCAGTCCATGCATCAAGTGTTGTGCTTAGAAAATTAGAACCTGAACTCATTGCCTCGAAGAAGTAACGGTTACCGTTATATAGTTTGTGTCCCCATCCACTCCCCAACAATGCAGACATATCGAAGCCTTTATAAGATGCCCCCAATGTAATACCGACTTCCACCTTAGGTAGACCAGTACCACTGTATTGCTTATCATCATCATTTATGGTACCATTGCCGTCGATATCGACAAAACGAATATCCCCAGGTTTGGCATTAGGCTGTAATAATTTTCCATCAGCATTGACATATTCGCTCACTTCATTCATATTTTGGAAAATACCATCCGTCTGATACAGGAAGAATCCTCCTATAGGCGATCCAATACGCGTCTGGTTGGGGAAGTGTTCAGATCCAAATTTAAGCCCTACACCATATAGTGTCTGATCCTCTCCACCTAGAGAGATTACTTTATTTTTTAAGGTCGCGAGATTAACACCTACATTATAGGCAAACGGATTATTTTGATTGGTATACTTTAATTCCAACTCAAATCCACTATTGCGGATTTTACCTACATTCAATACTGGATCTACCAAACCAGATGAAGGCGCTATCTTTTTCGTAATCAATAGATCTTCCGTTGTATTGGAATAGTAATTTATTGCCCCTTTTAAAGTATTATTAAACAACCCAAAATCTGCACCTATATTTTGAGATACGGTAGTCTCCCAACCAATCTCTCTATTCTCCAGATTGGTAGCGATACTTCCTGGCCAAGGATTTCCCCCTCCGCGTACATACCCTCTTATCAAACTATTATCGGAGTAGACTAAAGCCTGATGGTCATAATATCTCAAAGCCGCTTCATTCCCTAGCTTACCCCAGCTACCACGCAATTTCAGTTGATTTACCAATCCTCCTTTAGGAAAGAATTCTTCTTCATCAATTTTCCATCCCAATGCTAAAGAAGGAAAATTACCGTATCTATTATCCGGTCCAAACTTAGAAGAACCATCTCTCCGCAAGGTAAATTGAAGCAAATAACGATTAGCATACGCATAATTAATACGACCAAATACCGAGAAACGATTGTACTGATACTTTGACCCTGTGCCACTGTATGTTCCTCCTCGCCCAGCGTCGATTGTCATAAAATAAGGATCCAGAAATCCTTCTGCAGCCTCCTTGGTAACTAATCCACCATTCTCGACCGAGTATACAATATTCTTTCCTTCTACACCTATCGCATTCCAGTTGGACTCCTGCAGTGTTAACGAAGTCCCTAACAAAGCGTTGATACTATGCTTACCAAAATCAGCTTGATAATTTAACAAATTGTCCACAACCTGTTCCTGCCAGTAACTTCTTTCCTCGCTATAATAGGGATATTCGTAAGGGTTCTTTTCATCGGAGGTAAATGCTGGAGTATGATAATATTTCTGGCTATTTATTCCATTAAACGCATAACTCGTCTTAAATGTAAGACCTTTCCACTACATTTACGAATGCATTTCCTGCAAACTCCTGATTCTTGGTCCAACTTGTTTTGAAATGCTCATCTGCCACAACATTTACATTATTCGGTATACCACCCCAATTAGTTAAGCCGAAACCTCCAGCCTGTTTATCGTCATAAATAGGTACCAGAGGTGATATCATATAAGCCTCCTTTAAAGAAAAATTAGGCCCCTGATATTTGGAATTAGTATAAGCCATATTTCCTTCTATTGTAAATATATTCTTACGTGTACTGAGCTTCATCCGAACATTTTCCTTTTTAAAGTTATTCGCTATGACCACGCCTTTATCATTACCAAGATTAGCAGATAAGGAATATCGAGTGTCTTCAAATCCGCCCCGCACCGCGACGCTATGTGCTGTACTTACTCCTTTCCGAAAGACGGCATCCTGCCAATCGGTATTTGTGGTCCCTGGATTATTGATGTAATCGGGTAAAGCCACCGGTGTAGATGAGTATTTGTTATTCTCCTCATACATTTGGCGATGCAACTTGACATAACCACTGGCATCCAATACTTCTAGACGATTGGCTGTAGAAGTGATATTGGCAAAACTATTGATATCGACTAATACCTTCCCAGACTTCCCTGCTTTCGTTGTTACAATCACAACTCCATTAGCGGCTACTGAACCATATATCGCTGCGGCTGCACCATCCTTAAGAATCTCCATACTCTCGATATCATTGGGATTCACATTACTAATAGACCCCGGGAATCCATCAATAATATATAGCGGATCGTTACTACCAAAAGTATTAACCCCTCTAATCTTCACTTGTATTCCTGCGCCTGCAATACCACTATTTTTCTGTACGTTGACCCCAGCAGCCATTCCCTGTAGCGCTTCAACAGGATTCGATGTTGCCCGTTTTGCTAAGTCTTTTGCGTCAATAGTTGTAATAGCTCCTGTCACATCGGATTTCCTGAGCGTACCATAACCGATTACTATGACTTCTTCCAATTCCTCATTTCCTGGAAGCAAGGTTATATTTAGGTATTTTCCTGCTGAAGCCGATACTTCTTGGTCCAAGTACCCCACATAACTGATTTTTAAACGTTCGTTACCATCCACTTCTATAGTAAAGGTCCCATTTCGATCTGTAACAGTATTCTTACCACTTTTAAGTGTAGATATACTTACTCCCGCCAATGTATTTCCTTGTTCATCACGGATTTGTCCTTTTACTTCATTTTCCTGTGTTCCCTTTCTAGCCTTCTTTAATAAAACGCGTTTACCAGATATTTCATAAGATACCCCACTATTTCCCAGTGCATTCTTTAATAATGCCTCTAGATTGCCAGCCTGTTCATCATAAGCGACCAGGGTATTTACGTCAATATCAGAATTACTAAACATGAAGGAGTATCCATATTTCTTTTCTACCACTTCAATCAGTGATTTTAGGTTTACCGACTTCTTGTCTTTACCACTCACTTCCTGGGCATTAAGGCCAAAAAGCGTCTGGCTGAGGAGCAAAAAGCTCATCAGAATTGGTTTTTTTAGCATAATTTGTTTATTTAAGTGATTACATAATTTGTGTTTTTCAGTCTTATTTTAACGCTGTTTAACTGTTACCCATTTTCCTTCGATTCTATAATCGAGAGGGGTTATAACATTGAGTAACTGTAACATTTCACGTAAACTTTCCGTCTTCACCTTAAAAGTGTACCTCTTGGCAGATTTAGCATGCTCCCAATCCATTTCTACACCATACCACCTCTCTAGCTTTTTAACGACCACATCCAATGATTCATTCTCGAAAATCAGCTCTTCATTCTTCCAGGCACTATACTGTATGGCATTATTATCCTGACGGAAAGCATATACACTTTTCTCTTTATCATATCGAATCAAATCATTCGGTAATAATTTCTGAACCAATTCACCTTTCTTATTTTGTATATCTACCTTTCCGCGAAGAAGGGAAACCTCCGTATGTCTATCCTCTGGGTAGGCCGACACATCAAATGCCGTTCCCTTAACCACTACATCCAAATTTGTCGTCTCCACCACGAAAAGCAGATTTTCGTTTTCTTTAACATCAAAGAAAGCTTCTCCTTCCAAGATGACCTTGCGGTCATTTTGATTAAAAGTATTGTGATACGAAATCTTCGATCCAGCGTTCAACCACACAACAGACCCATCAGGCAACAGGACTTCTGATTTTTGACCTGTATTCGTTTTTATCGTGGTAAGCTGATTCTGCAGTTGCTCTTGTATTGCATTCTTTTGAATAAAGAAAACAGTTCCCCCTCCCAGGAAAAGTAAAATCATGGCCACCGCGGCAGCTCCATACCAAAATCGCTTCAGATTAAAAACAACAACTCTAGGTCTAGGACGCAGTTTTCCATAAACATGGTCCCATATCTTATTTTTTGATTTGGTGTCTAATTGAATAGATTCTTCATCAATATATCGCCATTCTGTTCTAAGTTGATCCATATAAACACCATTTTTGGGGTCCATAGACAACCACGCATCGATCTTATCCTTATCTTCCTGATTACATCGATTGGAAAGGTACGCTGCCAACAGCTCTAAAGAAGGTTTATAATTACTATTCATCGTACTTGGTTTACGATTAATAGACACAGACGATAAGAGAAACCCCTAAAAGAACTTTATTTTTTTTGAAACAAAATTAAACAGCCCATATTGCTCCCTGTACTGTCAACAACAATAATAGTGAACCTGGGTCAGAGAGTTGATATTTATAGATAATATGGGATTTTATTTTTCGGTAGGCAATAGACATCTGGCTTTCAATAGTCTTTACCGAAAGTTGAAGTTCTTCGGCCACCTGTTTATAAGATTTATGGGCGTCTTTACAGTATTGATAGATCATTTTACACTTTTCAGGAAGAGCTTCAACAGCTTCATTATAGAAAACCGCAAACTCTTCCATATCAACACATTCCTGCGCATAGGTTCTGCTCATTTCTTCCGTTGCCCATGTTTCCTCCCGCAGTAGCCTACTACTTTGCGAACGCAAGACATTCAGCATTCTATTTCGCGAAGATTTATAAAGGTAGGTCTTGATATGAAATATACTAAGCGTAGCCCGGTCTTCCCACAGTTTTACAAATATGTCTTGAAGACAATCCTCAATTAATTCCCTGTCACGAGTATAGTACCCTAAAAAACGACACAAGTCATCGAAGTAGAGATTGAAGACCTCTTCTACCAATTCTTCATTAAGAAAAAACTCTTTCAGAATGGATTGCTTGTTCATAATTTGGCTTTAAACGAAGCTAAAGAAAAATTATGAAATAACAAATTTCTGATTTGATTGCTACTACACCAAAGCTTCTATTGTCTTTTCCAGATCTTCGAGATCAAAAGGCTTCGGCAAATAAGCTTCAGCTCCAGCTTGGGCTGCTAAGGATGCAATATCGCTATTGGCAGAACAATAAACCACTGGGATTTCCTTAAATTTGGCATTGCTTTTCACCAGCTTCGTCGCTTCTATTCCCCCTATATCTGGAATCCAATTATCCATAATAATAACGTCAGGCATCGCTTCCTCTAGACGTTCTATAATATCGTGGGATGTTTCAGAAATTTCAACAATATAACCAGAAGACTCCAAGACAATAGAGAAGATACTTAAGATTGTCTTATCATCGTCAAAAATCATTACTTTTTTAGCCATACGTAGATCAAAATAAGACTTTATAATTTATCGTTCAATTTATTTATGTAGTGTGCAATATCCTTTGGAGCCAACACATGCTCAATTTTCAATTTATTCAAGGCTTGCCTTGGCATAAAATCAACTTCTGCTGTACTGGGATCCTGCACACATATGGTCCCTCCATATTGCGCGATATGCGCCAAGCCTTCCACCCCGTCACTATTAGCGCCGGACAACAAAATCCCAATCGTATTTTCTTCAAAAACCTGCGCCGCAGCGTAAAAAGCTACATCTATAGAAGGTCTGGAAAAGTTTACTTTTTCCGAAACATCTAAGGACATAGATCCATCTTTCTCAAACAATAGATGGTAATCTGCTGGTGCTAAATATATCTTACCTTTTTCTAAGGGCATTTTATCAACAACCTCCAGCACCGGCACCTTACTATATGCATTTAACAACATACTTAATGTACTTTCGGGATGGGCCTTACGATGCAGCACAATCACGATGCTCGACAAAGAGTCCGGGTTAAGATAAGGCAAAACTTCTATCAGAACATGGATACTTCCAGCCGATCCACCTATTACTACAACTTTCGTTCCGTTGGACATAACATTAATGCTTTCTCCATATTTTTTCATCTCCTACTTGCCTGTAGTGACCTTCAATAGTTGAAAAACGGAGCGTTTCTTTTGTTCCTAAAGCTAAGTAACCTAGATTATGAAGACTCTCGTCAAATACTTTGAATACCCGTTCCTGTAGATCTTTATCAAAATAAATCAACACATTTCGACATAGAATCAATTGAAATTCGTTGAAGGATGTGTCAGAAACTAAATTATGTGTTGAAAAAATCATCCGCTCACTCAGTGCTGAGTCAAACTTTGCAGAATCATAGCCTGTGACATAATAGGTTGAAAAATCGTTACTACCACCAGAGCGTATATAATTCTCCGAATAGGCTTTCATCTGATTCAACGGAAATATACCTGTAGCCGCCTTCTCAAGCACGGTAGGATTAATATCCGTAGCATACATCAGGGACTTATGATAGAGATTGGCTTCTTTTAACAATATCGCTACAGAATAAGCTTCTTCTCCGGTAGAACAACCCGCAATCCAAATACGGATCAAAGGATAGGTTCCCAACCGGGGCATTACCTCCTGCCTCAACATCTTATAAAAACTCGGATCGCGAAACATTTCAGTAACATTCACCGTAATCTCTTCTATAAAGTGTTGCAGATAAGAAGCGTCATTAACAACCCTGTAGCGAAGCTCCGCAAAACTAGAAAAGCGATCTACAAGGCATATCCGGTTTAACCTCCTTTTGAGAGAGGCTCTACTATATTGTCGAAAATCATAACCATAGATTGTTGCCACATCGTTCAACAACATCGCTATTTCTTCATCCCTCAATATATCCGGCTCTAACATCACACCCATTTCTTTATTACGTCCATCAAAACATCCACCTGTATAGGTTTGGAGACATAGTCATTTGCTCCCGAATCGATACACTTTTCCCGATCTCCACTCATTGCTTGGGCAGTAACCGCTATGATAGGGATATTCGGATATTTGTCATCCCGTCTTATCACATCCAATGCCTCATACCCATCCATATCAGGCATCATCATATCCATCAATACCAAACCAATCTGCGTATTGCATAGTAAGAGATCCAAAGCTTCTCTGGCTCCCTGACAAGTGATCACCTTATATCCTTTAGCCTTAAGAGTCAGTGCTAAAGCGAAAATATTTCGCGCATCATCATCGACGATCAATATTAAGTCCTTGATTTCCATTCTTAATACATCAAACTTTAGATTCATAAAGCCACACTCTTAAAAGTGAAAGCAACTGGTCTTTGTCCACTGGCTTGGAGATATAATCCGATGCTCCCGCCTGTATACATTTTTCACGATCCCCGACCATAGCCTTAGCGGTTACCGCTATAATAGGAAGTCGTGTAAATACGGGTATCGCTCTAATCTCCTGTATCGTCTCATACCCATCCATCTCTGGCATCATCATGTCCATCAATACCACGGCGATCTTCGGGTTATTTTTAACTACTTCCAAAGCCTCTTTACCATTGGTAGCAGACAAGACCTCCATCTGATACGGTTCTAGCGTTTTAGTCAACGAGAATATATTCCGTACATCATCATCGGCTACCAAAACAGTCTTACCAACCAGCACCTCACTCAACGACCCTAATTTGTTCGTCTTTTTCTTTTCGACATGCCCATTATTTTCTTCCACAAGATGTAAGAACAAACCCACCTCATCCAAAATACGTTGGAATGAGTGTGCTGTTTTTACAACGATAGAATCCGCAAATTGTTTTATTTTCAACTCTTCGATCTGCGAGAGCTGTTTACCTGTAAAGACAATAATTGGCAGGTTTTCGAGGCCTTTATTGGCCTTAATAGCTTCCAATGTCTGATAACCGACCTGATCAGGTATACCCATATCCAAGATCACACAATTCACATCTTCGGTCATCAATGCATCTACAGTTTCCGATACACTCTCCTTTATCTCCGACTGTATATTAAAATTACTCAGAAAATAAGAAAGCGCTGTTGCATGTTTAGCATTCTCCTCTACGATGAGTACCTTTTTGGGATTACGGGTCAATGCTTCTTCAATACGCTCGAAAATACGTCCCATCTCCTCGATAGCGATTGGCTTGTTGATAAAATCAATCGCTCCTTTCATAAGACTCTCCCGCTTCATTTTCAAAGAGGACATCATGTGCACTGGAATATGCCTTGTTTTGGGATTGTTTTTAAGATCATCCATCACCTGCCAACCATCCTTAACCGGAAGCTGTATATCCAATAGTATTGCTAGGGGCTGGTATTTCTCTGCGATGTCCAGCACCAAATCTCCCCGCACTAGAACAATACCCTTATATTTCTGCTGGCGAGTATACTTTAAGAGTGCCTTCGCAAAATTCGTATCATCTTCAACGATCAGAATTAACTGATCACCATCCTGGATATTATCCCGATCATCAGCAACCTCATCTGGAATAGCTATTGCTGTGTAGGAGGGTATTCCTTCCGACTCAGGAATTTCTACCGCAAGAACTTTTGTTTGTGCTACAATCGGTGATTTCGCTTCTATCGAAGTACTTTGATTCCTTTCGAGAGGTACCAATATTATAAACGTACTTCCCACATCCGGTTGACTTTCCAAACTGATTTCACCATCGAGCAAGCGCATGATTTCTCGACTGATGGATAATCCTAAACCAGTTCCTCCAAATTTTCTTCGGGTCGAACCGTCCGCCTGTTGGAAAGCTTCAAAAATCAACTTTTGATTCTCCTTGCTTATACCGATTCCGGTGTCTTTTACTGCAAACTTCAAAAAACCTTCTTTCTCTGTACTACGGCTCACCTGTAGTGTTACTTTTCCTATCGAAGTAAACTTGATGGCATTAGACAGTAGATTTCTAAGCACCTGCTCCAACCTTAACTTATCTGTTTCGATTACCTCCGGTACAGTCTTATCAATCTCTACAATCAGTCCAATACCTTTATCGGTTACGACTGGAAGAAATAGGCTTTCCAGCTCCCGGCAAAGATTAGAGAGATTTACCTGCTCGAACTCAAGTTTCATTTTTCCGGCTTCAATCTTCGATAGATCGAGAATCTCATCAATCAACGTCAATAATCCAGTACCAGAACTTTGTATGACGTTCGCTGATTCGACCTGTTCATCCGTCAGGTTATCCTCGACGTTCTCTGCAAGCAGACGTGACAGTAAAAGAATAGAATTCAATGGCGTGCGCAACTCATGGGACATATTAGCCAGAAATTCAGATTTATATTTTGTTGTAAGCGCCAGTTCCTCCGCCTTTTTTTGTATTTCTAAATTTCTATTGGCAATCAATTCATTTTTCTCTTCCAATAACTTAGACCGCTCTTCCAGCTCCTGATTACTCTGCAAAAGCTCTTCCTGTTGTACCCTCAGCTCCTCTTCAGATGCCTGTAGCTTTTGCGCTTGGGCTTCCAATTCCGTATTCAGATTTTCTAATTCACTATGCTGTGCCTGTAACTCCTCCGACTGTGCCTGTGTTTCCTCCAATAGGCTCTGAATATAGCTTCTTCCCCGTGCTGACAACAACTCTAGAGCGATAAGGCGTCCCGCTTCTTCGAAAAACGAAATTTCCAAGGGTTCAAACTTGTCCATAGCGCCTAGTTCCACCACACCATAACATTGGCCTTCCAACATCAGTGGTAACCATAGAACATGACGTAGCTTCAGCTGTCCATTGGTAAAACTAATGACAAAATCAGCACTATCAATATCTTCTAACAATCGTGTCCGCTTATCTACATACACCTGACCGACCATCCCTTCTCCAACGCTGAAACGATCCCCCATCTGTCCTTCCAGACCATAATGACTCCTTAAGATCAAATGGTCTTTATCTAAGAGATACAATGCTCCATTGATACATTCCCCATAATTTATCAGATGCGCTAGTGCGTCTTGCGTAATAGCCTGTTCATCCTTATTACCTACCAGTACCTCATTCAATAAAGCCAATCCAGTCTGTTTCCATTCATTATCCTGTATTTTATGGAATGCCTCTTCCAAATTAGCCG
Organism: Sphingobacterium tabacisoli; assembly: GCF_017908035.1. Classification (GTDB taxonomy): domain Bacteria; phylum Bacteroidota; class Bacteroidia; order Sphingobacteriales; family Sphingobacteriaceae; genus Sphingobacterium; species Sphingobacterium tabacisoli. The sequence goes on from NZ_JAEQMU010000001.1 coordinate 1,869,795, forward strand.
TCATTCCGTTCAGTGAACTCGCCAAACTGCCCAGATCGTCTTTCTCTGTATCCGATATCCGGGCAGAATAATCCCCAGAAGATATTTCCTGGGCAATCTGCTCGATAACACGTACCCGATTGCTCATGTCAGCATCTTTTTTCTTTAAGATATCCTGTAGCCTCTCCCGCTTCCGGAATTCTCCGCGAATCTGCATATAAAAAAATATTGTGATACCTAGTGAAAAAAGTGCCGCTATGACTATAAAGATAGACGTCGCATTAGATGAATTATCCAACTCTTGATTTTGCCTGACCAACACTTCATCCTCATCTGCTAAGAAACGATTGATTAAGTTCCGGCAGCTATCCATATAGACTTTACCTTCTTCCAGTTGCTCGGCAGCTATGGTATTGCCTGCTCGCTTTTGGTTTTCCCACTTTCCTAAAATCCCTAAGCGTGTTTCTACCAGCGACGAGAGACTATCTAGAACAGCTGTTTGCTTTGAATTTCGAGGCACGAGCTCTCGTGCCTGTTTAAAAGATTCAGGTAACGAAACCCGACTTTTCAAATAAGGTTCTAAAAAAGCTTCTTTATTGGTAAGGTAAAAACCACGTTGCCCTGTTTCGGCATTTTGGAGATCAATCAGTATATGATTAACAGACTGTATCAATTGTTGGGTATGTATTACCTGCTTTCGATTATCAATCTGTTTCTTTATACTGATATAAGAGGCCGCAGAACTTACAATAAGTACAAGCAATGAAATTCCAAAACCAAACTGTAGCTTTCTAATGACTTGTTTAGGCATCTTTCATTAATTTAAGGGTATACTAAAATAAAACGTGGTTCCTTCTCCCGGGATACTATCTACCCCGTATCCGCCATTATGCTGTCGTATTATCTCGGCACAGATATACAATCCTATTCCCAGTCCTTGAAACTTGACAGACGATTCTTCTACACGATAAAATTTAGAAAAAACATGTTCCTGTTTGTCTTTAGGTATCCCGATTCCAAAATCGCGAACTGCTATGTAAGCATGTCCTTCCTTTATTTCGGTTCTGACTACCACTTTTTCCGCTCCAGGAGAATATTTAATAGCATTGGTCAAGAAATTAATCAACACCTGCTCTATTCGGATTATATCAGCATTTACTTCAACAGCAAAAGGTTCGCCTTCTCGATCTATTTTCATATTCACATGCTGATGCGTATGTGTTATGGTATCAATAGCATTTACCACTAGTGTTTCTAATTCAAAAGGCGCACGATTTACTTTTAACTTTCCATTCTCCATCTTAGAGACATCCAGCAGATCAGCAATTAGACTTTCCAACTTTAATACCTGATCCTGGGCGCGATGAATATAAGTAGATGCACTTGTATTACCTTCTAGACTGATCATTCGCTCCAAGAGCTGTATATAAGCTTTAATGCTCGTGAGAGGAGTCTTCAGTTCGTGACTCGCTATACTCAGAAACTCGTCCTTCTTATTTTCAATCTGCTTTTGGTCCTCGATATCCGTAAAAGTCCCCACCCAACTATTCACTATTTGACCTTCTTTGATAGGCATGATACGGAGTAAGTGAAAATGATATACATCCGTATCAACGTCTTTTATGCGTACTTCCGCTTCAAAAGGTTCGCCTGATTTTATATGCCTTTCAAAAAAGGTATGGACTTGTTTATCATCGGGATGGATCTGGGGAAATGCAACGGGAGATTGTGCGTATTTAAACCACTTTTCATTCACAAACGTGATCTGTCCGAGAGAATCCGCCGTGAAAGCGATCTGTGGAATAGTCTCCAATATTGTATGTAAAAAATCTACTTTAAGCTTCAACTCTTCCTGTGCCTGCTTTCGGCTTTCTACTTCACGTTGCAGTTTCCACTTAACCTCATTCAGCGCTAACGTCTGTTCGTAGAGCCGATAGAAGGTCTTGACTTTTAACATTAAAATATCCGGATCTACCGGTTTTGTAATATAGTCTATACCACCTGAAGCATACCCTTTCGTAATGAACTTCTTGTCAGTATTTACCGCTGATAGAAAAATAATCGGGATTTCTTTCGTTTTACTGTAACCCGCCAAAGTCTCGGCGACCTCAAAGCCATCCATTCCCGGCATTTGCACATCCAAGATAATCAGTGCATAGTCGGTTTTTAGAACTTTTTTTAGCGCTTCTTCCCCGGACAAGGCAGTATCTACCTGAAATTTTTTAGATTCTAACAAACTCCTCAACGAGAATATATTCTCCGGTTTGTCATCTACAATCAAAATCATAAATAAATGATTAGGTCTCCTATGTTATAATTAGGCCTATTACATCTTATACTCCGATGCGACCTCCACCAAAATAATGAAAAAACAGAAAAGAACAGCACATCCGTGCTATAAAATATGTTGTATACTAAAAGATTGGTTATTAAAGTCGATCTTATCACCTACCGTCTTCCCAAGTAACATCTTTCCTATTGGTGATTTTGGAGAGATTACATACACGTTGGGATAATCTGCCAATTTTCCCACGCTTATAGCAACAAAATACCAACTACTTTTGTCTGTCGCGACGAGACTACCTACCGACACCGTAGACGTTGGCTTGGCTTGTCGAATCCATTCCAGAGTTTTAAGATCCTCCTCAGCCAATACCAATTGCTGTTGAAAACGGTTTAAATCCTGTTGAATCATTTCCCGCCCTGTCTCATATTTATCTCCAGCACTACTCTTGGTATCTTCCACCAACGAGTTATTGGCCGAGTCGATAGCTAGTATTACTTCTTTTACCCTGTTATTGACATATTCAAAACAAGCGTCCAACAATTCTTCTCTTGTCATAGATTCTTTCTTGCTATTAAACAGTAAACGCCCGTATTTAACGGGCGTTCACAAAATTATTCGTTTCTGGAACTTAGTTCTTCAAAGCTTCCTTTAAGTTCTTCGCTTTTTTCTCTGCTTCATTTGCAGTTTCTTTAACTGCATTTTCAGCTTTGTCACCTGCATCCTTCAATGATGCACCTGCTTTATCAGCAGTATTTTCGATTGCAGCACCTGTTTTCTTTGCTGCATCTTTTGTAGCATCTACAGCGTCATTAACACCAGACTCTACTTTGCCTCCTGCTTCTTTTAAAGCCTCTTTGGTTTTGTTCCAAGCGGCTTCTGCATCAGCAACAGCCTTACGTGCAGTTTCTTCAGCTTGCTTATCGCCTTTTGCTACAGCCGCATCCAAATCAGCTTTTGCTTTATTATAGTCTGCTTCCGCTTTTGAAGCGGCATCCGACGCTATTTGGTCCATCTTTTCGATAGAATGGTCCACTTGTTCACCCGCTGTTACCTTACCATCCTCATTCTTATCTTTCGACGGAGAATTGTTGCATGAAGCAAATGTGATTGCTCCAGCTACTACTGCTAATAATGCAATTTTTTTCATTGGAATATAATTTTAAAATAGCGATGAACAGAACACAGATTTGACTTCAATTTTATAAGCGTTCCACATGTGATTGTCCATACAAATGATTTAGTTAACCCTCTACACCAATCAATTTGTATGCCAAAACAAATTTACCGCACTCTACCAAATCATTGCCACCCTTGGCCCAAACCTAACCTTTCGGATAGATTGTTCCCTTCGCTGCTTCCAACGTATTCTTCAACAAACCGACGATAGTCATCAAGCCAACTCCTCCCGGTACCGGAGTAATCCACGATGCTTTAGGCGCTACGTTATCGAAATCGACATCACCGTACAACTTGAAACCCGATTTCGTTTCTGTAGAGTTCTCTCTATTAATACCAACATCTATTACAATAGCACCTTCCTTGACCATATCAGCAGTAACAAAGTTCTTTTTACCAATAGCTGCCACAACGATATCTCCACGTAATACCTCCGTTTTCAAATCCTTGGTGCGACTGTGTGTCAATGTAACGGTGCAATTTCCCGGGTTGCTATTTCTTGCCAATAAAATACTCATTGGTGACCCGACAATATTACTCCGGCCTACAACTACAGCATGTTTTCCAGCGGTATCAATACCATAGTGCCCTAGCATCAACATGATACCATAAGGCGTAGCTGGGATAAAACAAGGCAAATTACGTTGCATACGTCCCAAATTGATCGGGTGAAAACCATCCACATCTTTTCGGTGATCGATAGCTTCCGTTACTTTATCCGGATCGATATGCGCTGGCAATGGCAATTGCACAATCAATCCATCAATATTAGGATCTTTGTTAATTTCCTGAATCTTAGCAATCAGCTCTTCTTCAGAAACCTCTACATCATAACGTATATTAGTAGACTCAAACCCTACCAGCTCACAATTTCTCATCTTGCTCGCCACATAAGTCTCGCTACCACCATCATTACCTACCAAAATAGCAACAAGGTGAGGTTTTCTTCCTGAAGCAGCAGTGAAAGCTGCAGCTTCAACTTTTATATCTTCTTTAATCTTTGCAGATACTTCTTTCCCGTCTAATATGTTCATAGTATTTAGCAGTTAGTATTAAGTATTTAGAAAGAACTTGCTACTATAGTATACTTAATCTTCTTTCTTTTGTATTTATTACTAAGTTATTAATCCAATTTTAGTACCGCCATAAACGCTGATTGTGGGATCTCCACATTACCTACCTGACGCATACGTTTTTTACCTTTTTTCTGTTTTTCCAACAGTTTACGTTTACGGGAAATATCTCCTCCATAACATTTTGCGGTTACGTCTTTACGTAAGGCAGATATGGTCTCACGTGCAATTATCTTAGCACCGATAGAGGCCTGTATACGGATTTCAAATTGTTGTCTAGGTAACAACTCTTTCAATTTCTCACAGATTTTCTTACCGAAATCATACGCATTACTTCTGTGGATCAAGGACGACAATGCATCGACAGGTTCGTCGTTAAGACGGATATCCAATTTCACTAAATCTGACTTACGATAACCAATCTGATGATAATCGAAAGAAGCATATCCTTTAGAAATAGTTTTCAGTTTATCATAAAAATCAAATACAATCTCTCCCATCGGCATTTCAAACACAAGCTCTACACGATCCGAAGTCAAATAAGACTGATTGATTATAGTTCCTCTTTTTTGTATACACAACGACATTACCGGCCCTACAAACTCTGCTTTGGTAATAATATTTGCTTTGATATAAGGCTCTTCGATAGAATCCAGTTTACTTGGATCAGGTAGATCCGACGGATTGTGAACAATCACCTCTTCATTATCCTTGCTCAAGAAAGCTTTGTATGAAACGTTGGGAACCGTAGTAATTACCGTCATATCAAATTCACGCTCTAGACGTTCTTGGATAATCTCCATATGGAGCATACCTAAGAATCCACAACGGAATCCAAAACCTAATGCAGCAGAAGACTCGGGTTCAAAGACAAGCGAAGCATCATTCAACTGTAAACGGTGCATCGATTCACGTAGCTCTTCATAGTCTTCGGTATCCACAGGATAGATTCCAGCAAAAACCATAGGTTTCACCTCTTCAAATCCTTGAATAGCCGATTCACATGGACGTTCTTTATGCGTAATCGTATCACCGACTTTCACCTCTCGCGCTTCTTTTATACCTGAGATAATATAACCTACATCTCCTGTTTTAATAACGCTTTTAGCGACTTGATTTAGTTTTAGGGTACCTACTTCATCCGCATAATACTCTTTTCCTGTTGCAACAAACTTTACTTTATCCCCTTTTTTGATTTCTCCGTTTTCAACTTTGAAATAAGCCATAATCCCTCTGAAAGAGTTAAAGACAGAGTCAAAAATCAAAGCCTGTAATGGTGCGTCAGGGTCTCCTACCGGAGCAGGCACGCGCTCTACAATAGCACGTAAGATATCTGGTATACCTAAACCTGTCTTTCCCGAAGCCGGAATAATTTCTTCCCTTTTACCACCTATCAAATCTATAATCTGATCTTTCACCTCTTCAGGCATCGCTCCCGGAAGATCCATCTTATTTAAGATAGGGATAATTTCCAGGTCATGCTCCATGGCTAGATATAGATTAGAAATGGTCTGTGCCTGTATCCCTTGAGATGCATCTACAATCAACAGCGCCCCTTCACAAGCAGCAATAGATCTTGATACTTCGTAGGAAAAATCCACGTGTCCGGGGGTATCGATAAGGTTAAGAATATATTGCTGCCCATCCTGAGTATACTCCATCTGAATAGCATGGCTCTTAATCGTGATACCTCTTTCTCTTTCCAAATCCATACTATCCAACAACTGAGCCTGGGCCTCACGCTGTGAGATGGTATTTGTGTATTCCAATAATCTATCTGCCAAGGTACTTTTACCATGGTCGATATGTGCTATTATACAAAAATTACGTATATGCTTCATATAGGGTTTATGCCTTCTTTTATAAACGGCAAATATACTGTATTTAAGTGAATTTTTTTTTCGAAAACGCTTGTTTTTTTAGCGATTCTTTTTTAACTGTGTCCCCAATCAAGAACAGACCTTAGCAGGTACCGAAAAGATATTCCTTTACATCAAAGAGGCTGCTCCCAGATAGGGAGCAGCCTCTTATTTAAAATCATATAGCGTAGTGTGAATTACAACTTACTATTCACATCTATTGCATTCAATTCTTCAAAAGCCTGTTTCAAACGAGTAACGAAAGCTTCTTCACCTTTACGTAACCAGACACGTGGGTCATAGTACTTCTTGTTTGGAGAATCTGCACCTTCTGGATTACCAATCTGTCCTTGTAGGTAATCATGGTTCTTCGCTTCATAACCACGAACGCCATCCCAGAATGCCCATTGCATATCAGTATCGATATTCATCTTGATAGCACCGTAAGAGATTGCTTCTGCGATTTCTTCTGGAGAAGAGCCGGAACCACCATGGAACACAAAGTTCACCGGTTTCTCTGCGGCTAACTTATATTTTCCACGGATATACTCTTGCGAATTATTCAATATAACTGGCTGTAATTTTACATTACCTGGTTTGTACACACCGTGTACATTACCAAATGCCGCTGCTACCGTAAACTTGTCCGAAACCTGAGACAACACTTCATAGGCATATGCTACCTCTTCAGGTTGTGTATATAATTTGGAGCTATCTACGTCTGTATTATCTACTCCGTCTTCTTCACCACCAGTCACTCCTAATTCGATTTCTATTGTCATACCTAGTGGTTTCATACGCTCTAAATAGCGTTTAGAAATCTCAATATTTTCTTCGATAGGCTCTTCCGATAGATCCAACATATGCGAAGAGAACAAAGGCTTACCGTTTGCAGCAAAAAACTTCTCACCAGCATCCATAAGACCATCGATCCAAGGTAACAATTTCTTTGCAGCGTGATCCGTATGTAAAATAACAGCAACACCGTAATGCTCTGCCAATAAATGCACATGCTGCGCTGCAGAAACAGCACCTAATATACAAGCTTTTAGTCCATCATTATTCAACGTCTTGCCCGCATAGAACTGAGCTCCCCCATTTGACAATTGAATGATTACAGGAGAATTCACCGCCTTCGCTGTCTCCATTACTGCATTGATAGAATTTGTACCTATCACGTTTACAGCAGGAAGCGCGAATTTGTGCTTTTTAGCAATCTCAAACAACTCTTGAACTTGATCACCGGTTAGTACACCTTTATAATCTTTTAGGCTCATGTTTTTATATTTTAGTTTTATTTCTTTGATTCGATAAAGTTAAGTGTTTTAAACGAGAATGAAAACATTAGTGTAAAAAATACACTAAGACAGTAACAACACCCCTTCTCTGCCTTTTCTACTCGATTCTACTCCGATATTCCTTTTGCATATCAAATCAAAATTGGCTAAGTTTAACAAATAAAACAATAGAAATATACTATGCTGGAAATATACGGAATCAAAAATTGTAACACAGTAAAAAAAGCGCTGGATTGGATGAACGCGAATGAAATCGCTTACACCTTTCATGACTACAAAAAAGAGCCTGCTACACGTGAGAAACTTGAATCTTGGGAAAAACACACCAGCTGGGAATCTCTAGTCAACAAAAAGGGAACGACCTGGAAAAAACTTTCTCCGGAGGAACAGGCACAAGTCACCGACGCGTCTTCAGCAAACACTGTTCTCCTTGCCAACAACAGCATGATTAAAAGACCTGTCATTGAATTGAAGGATAGTGTAATCCTTGGTTTTGATGAGCATATTTACCAAGAAAAACTACTAAAGAAATGATTTACAAACCCTTCAGAAATCTGCTTTACCTCGGATTAGCGGCATTCGCTTTGCCCTCAATCGCCCAGCAGAAGAGCAACTATAATTACTCGGACGCCTTTGGCCCTAATTTTTATACTTCAAACGGGACCGAGTATCGGTCTGCCAGCGGAAAGCCTGGCCCTGCCTACTGGCAAAATGCCGCAAGCTATACTATAAAAGCAAAGCTTAATGAACAGCAGGATCGGATTTCAGGCTCTGTACAGATTGTTTATACCAATAACAGTCCCGAAGATTTAGATTTCATTTGGTTCCAATTGGACCAAAATTTATTTAGTTCAGAATCTAGAGGTCAAGCCACCATCCCACTATCAGACAGCCGATACGGTAGCTCAAGCAATAAATTTGAAGGTGGCTACAAACTGAACAATCTACAAATAAATGGACAGCAGCAAGCTCCCTCCTATACTATTACCGACACACGTATGCGCGTTGACCTTCCTACTCCTCTCAAAGCTAAGGGCGGAAAGACAACGTTGAGCATGGATTTCGAATTTTCTATTCCAGAATACGGTGCAGACCGTACCGGTATTTTGAAAACGACAAACGGAAAAATATACGCCATTGCCCAATGGTACCCTCGCGTTTGTGTGTTCGATGATATTTTAGGTTGGAACACACATCCTTATACTGGCCCCGGCGAGTTCTATCTCGAATTTGGTGACTATGACGTAGAGATTACAGCTCCCGCAAACCATATTGTTGTATTAGGTGGTGAGTTATTGAATCCAAATGAAGTCTGGACTCCAGAACAGCTCAAGCGCTATAATGCGGCTAAAACTTCGGAAAAGACATTGATGATACGTAGTGAAGCAGAAGTTACCGATAAAGCTTCTCGACCAGACAAAAAAGAGCTCACTTGGAAGTACAGCCTAAAAAATGCACATGATGTCGCATGGGCATCGTCTCCTGCATTTATTATCGATGCCGCAAAAATAAACCTACCTTCTGGAAAATCGGCCCTAGCGATGTCCGCATATCCTAAAGAAAGTAACGGTGGAAATGCATGGGAACGCTCGACAGAATACACCAAAGCATCTATAGAACATTATTCAAAAAAATGGTTTGAATACCCCTATCCAGTTGCTGTCAATGTCGCATCCAATGTGGGGGGAATGGAATATCCCGCACTTTCTTTTTGTGGACACAATGCTAAAGCAGGAAATCTTTGGGGCGTGACCGATCATGAGTTTGGCCACAACTGGTTCCCTATGATAGTAGGAAGCAACGAACGCCTCCACGGCTGGATGGACGAAGGGTTTAACACTTTCATCAATGACATCTCTACCGAAGCATTCAACAAAGGCGAATATGCTGTGAGATATGGCCGAAAAAATGCCATGACAATGATGCTATTTAACCCGGCCTTAGAGCCTGTTGTAAATAGTCCACAAACGATGAAAGAACGCAATATAGGTTATCTTGTATATTACAAACCAGCTTATGCATTACACTTACTTCGAAATGAGATTATCGGCAAGGAGAGATTTGACAAAGCTTTTCAGCGGTATATTCAGCACTGGGCCTACAAGCATCCTACTCCAAATGATTTCTTCCGTACCATAGAGAATGAAACAGGTGAAAATCTCAACTGGTTTTGGCGGGGATTGTTCCAGAACAACTGGCAGATGGACCAAGCTATCACAGAGGTGCGTTACGTGGAACTAGATCCTTCAAAAGGAGCTATCGTGACAGTAGAAAATCTAGATAAGTTGCCTATGCCAGTGGAAATAGAAGCAACTACAGCTAGTGGTAAAAAAATAAATGTTAAACTCCCGGTAGACATCTGGGAACGAAACAACAAATGGACCTTTAAATTACAGTCCACAGAGAAACTTACAGAAGTAAAATTAGACCCGAGAGGCGTCTTCCCAGACACCAATCCAGATAATAACACATGGCGAGCCAAATAATAATGAAATCGATACACAAAATAATATTCACGACCTGTTTGCTCATTGGGCTACAATTGCCTTCAGTGCAAGCACAAGACATCAAGGGTTATGTCTACGAACTCGTGAGCAGTACACCTCTATGGAATACAACCATTAAAAATATCAGAACCCAAGAGGTCGTACAGTCGGACCGTGATGGTAGTTTTAAAATCGGCGGACAGCTGAACGATTACCTCGTATTCACGAATCCGGGCTACAAACAGGATACTATATTCTATTATGAAAACAATATCCGGAGGATATATATGACCCGCGATGAGAGTCTAATTTCTATCGACGAGGTTATAGTGAGCCGGATGACAGATAGCAGACTAGCTGCCGAAATTGCTAAAGCTAAAAACGAAGGAAAAGCCGTAGACGCAAGTCAAGAACGTGGAGGGCTACGCGTATCGCCATCTAGACTATTTGGTAAAAAAGCAAAAGAATCCAGAAGAAACCTATCCTTACTAGTTGCGGAACAAGAAAAAAGAGATGTCGACCGGAGATTTACAACGCAACTTATCGCCGCTACTGTACCTCTCAATCCTGATGAAATTGCTTTGTTTAGAGAGCGTTTCAGACCAAGTGCTGAATTTAGCAAAAAGGCTTCCACTGATGACTTCAAGGTGTATATTCTCGACTCTTATAAAAAATTCAAATCAAATCAATAACCGTACGGCATGACATTGAGATTTAACAGTATAATCGCACTTATATTATTAACGATAACAACAGCTCAGGCTCAAAAGGTGGATCATAAATTAGAGCAGAAAATAAAACAGGAAATAGTAGGATTCCGGGGCGATATCGGTATATACGTCCATCAATTGAAAAGCAATAAAATCGTTGCCATCAATGCAGACACTATTTTCCCCACAGCCAGTATCGTAAAAGTCCCTATTCTGGTAGGAGTTTTTCAGAAGATCGCCCAGGGAGAACTCAAATTAGAACAGCCATTTAGCTATTCAGACAAGAGAGCCTATGGTGGATCTGGCCTTATGCAGTTTTACAAAGATAGCGCGCAGACGGATCTTTCTACCATGATTTCGCTGATGCTCACCTACAGTGACAATGTCACTTCTATTTGGCTACAAGAACTAGCTGGCGGTGGAGCAGCAATCAACCCACTGATGGATCAATTGGGGCTGATACATACCAAAGTAAATTCTAAAACGGCTGGACGGGAGAAAATCTGGGAAGAATATGGCTGGGGACAGACAACACCCCAGGAAATGGCAAAACTATTTACGCTGATACGAAACGGTGCAGTCGTTGATGCACGTCACTCGGATAAAATGTACCGTTACCTTAAAAATCAATTTTACAACGGGCGTTCACTATCCCAACTTCCTGCATGGGTCAACACCATTGCCAAAACGGGCTCTGTAGACCGTGCACGAGGAGAAGTTGTCCTGGTCAATGCACCAAGTGGAGACTACGTATTCTGCATATTGACAAAGAATAATCAAGATGCCAGCTGGACAGATAAAAATGAATCAGAAGAACTCACGAGAAAGCTCTCGAGTATTATCTGGAACCATTTTGAACCAAAGCATCCTTTTCAGAGCTTTAAGCCCATAAACTAAAAGAGGTGTCCGAAAAGCTTGAATTTCTCGTCTTTGCGAGAGGTAAGTCTTTTTAACAAACACAGCGGAGTTTTAATGACAGTCAACGTCACCTCGACCTTGTGGAGAGGTCTATTAACTGTATAGGGTTAATTATATAGCTTCTAGATACCTCGACTACGCTCGGTATGACGAGATAGTTTACAAATCTGTCATTGGTAGAAAGTATGACGACCGCCGAAGGCAGATGCGTAGCAAACCAATCTGTCTTTTAAGTAAGTTAGATTGCCACACCATCGTTCCTCTGGTTCGCAATGACGACGATTTATTACTTTTTAGACAGCCTCTTTTAGTTTTATAACAAAACTTCTTTTAGATATGTTAAACAAAGAAAACCTCTCCAAAAAACTCAGGTAAATGAAAGTTCGGCGTAGCATTTTGAATTGCATTCCATGACATAAAATGTGGATTAGGCAAGCCATCGCCACATTTATAAAAATTGGCGTGAAAGGTTTTCGCAGAATATGCTGCATCACCAAATATATCTTTAGGAATGACGAGGTATATTTCCCAAGACTTAATCCCAGATTTCTTCACGACCTGCGTCCATGCATCTATACGCTCTACAACTTCTTTAGGCAACCTATTCCGCTGTGCTTTATCAGCTGGGCCGTAGCCTATCAAACCTGTTGCTAAAACATTAAATTCAAAATTATAATAAGTCTTTTTCCCATCCAATGAAAAGAAAAATTCCACACAGCTATCTTCCCATACGTTTTCATTTGGCCTTATATACTGACCTTTTACAAACTCTTCTTTCACCTCATAACGCAGGTAAATATAGCTTTCTGAATGTGCCATCTGAAAACGGGCGTCAGGTCGATAAGGAAATTCCGATTCCCATGGAGACTGGTCTATAGCATTCCAGGGTAGCGTACTGAATGTGGCATACAACTCTTTGATATCATCCGTTATATCTGCTATTTTTTCAACAGTAAGTCTCTTCATTATTAGAATTAATTGTTTTTAATTTGAGTCAATCTACTAGGTAGACCAATAATTTAGCTATTCACCAAACTTAACTAAAAAGCCTTATATTCAATATACCTACAGGAAAAAAAGCATTAACGTTTTTTCTATGATGGCGTGACCAAACTCTGGCTCAAGATTTCTTTCAATTGTGCTTCGGCTCTTTCTAACTCTTTCACCAATTTCAACTGGGTATTCGTCCTTACCAGATTATGGTCGGCATAGTGCACTTTATAATACACATCTCCATCTATATAATCTGTCAAAAAGCGTACGACCTGCATATATGGCAACAATAGAACGCCATACCATAGAGACTCAATTTCCTTCTCCGTCAAAAACTCCTTAGCTTCACTAAAGTACCCTTCCGTATAGGCCTGAAACAATGGAATGTTGAGAACCACTTTATTTACGTCCTTCTCATCTTCCGCAGCGGCATTTATAATGGTACGTATAGCATCTCCAAAGTCATAGGCAACATAGCCTGGCATGACCGTATCCAAATCTATCACACACTGTACATTATCTTCTTGATCGAGTAGCACATTATTAAACTTCGTGTCATTATGTGTGATACGCAATGGCAATTCACCATTCTGTGCCATTACCAGGATATTACGCATCTTTTGCTCTCGCTCAAAAATATAGTCCAATATTTCGCGCACCCCTGCCAATCTCCCTACACGATCGGCTTCAATAGCCTTTCTCAGATTAGATAAACGGAAATCAATATTATGGAAATTGGGAAGTATCTCGACCAACTGGTTAGCATCCAGTGTAGACAACTGTTTTTGAAACCGTCCAAAAGCCATCCCTCCTGCAAAAGCCTGCTTTGTCGTTTCGACGATATCATAGCTCTTCGTACCATCCAAAAGGATAAAAATACGCCAGTAGTCACCATTTGCATCTTTTTGATACTTAGCTCCGCTTTTTGTCGGGATAATTGTCAGCGTGTGTTTATCCACATCGGCAACCTCATTTGTCAAAACCGACTTTAGGTGTGTAGTCACCAAGTCAATATTATCCATCAAGCCATCTACGTTGGGGAATATCTTATGATTGATTCGCTGGAGCAAATAGGATTTGTCTCCCTCTTTCATCGCCACTCTAAAACTATCGTTAATATGGCCTGAACCAAAACGCTCAATACTTACTACTTTACCATCAAGCTCAAAACTACTTACTACCTTCTCCAGTTCCTCGGAATCGTACACTGACATAAACAGGGTTTATAATTATTTTATTCAAAAACAGTTTAAATTACTGCAATATCTATAATTCGAAAGATTAAGTAAAGCTTTTTTTTCAATCAAACGTTTGCACTATTTTCGCTTAATATAAACTAAAATATTTACGTTTTACTTTAACGATTTATTATATTCGTAGAAGATACCCCGTATATTCACATGATCACTGAAATAATCATAATCCTTATCCTTATTTTGCTGAATGGCATTCTTTCCGCTTCTGAAATCGCAATTGTATCCAGCAGAAAGGCTCGTTTACAAGCCTCAGCAGCCAATAACCTGGGTGCCAAACGCGCTTTAAAATTAAAGGAACAACCCAATCAGTTCCTATCTACCGTTCAGATAGGTATCACATTGATCGGTATATTAACTGGTTTTTTCTCCGGAGGATCCATCTCCACCTACCTTGCTACATTGTTACAAGAGATCCCCGTACTCGCTCCCTACAGCCAGACGCTTTCGGTGCTTTTAGTCGTCATTGCCATCACCTACCTTTCTTTGGTCATTGGTGAGCTGGTCCCGAAACGAATCGGTATGGCCATCCCAGAGAAATATGCATCTTTGATCGCTATCCCGATGGATACACTCAGTAAAATTGTTAAGCCCTTTGTATGGGCCCTATCGATATCTACTGATTTTATCGTAAAATTGCTCAACATAAAGGTCTCCAGTAATACCGTAACTGAAGAAGAAATCAAAGCCCTCGTAGATGAAGGCGTAGATAGTGGTATTATTGAGAATTTTGAACATGATATGGTGGACAGGATTCTGAATATAGGTGATAAAAAAGCAATCAACATGATGGTACACCGCAGTGACATTGCTTATTTAGATCTTGAGGATTCCATTGAAGACATCAAAGACTATATCGTAAACAACGAACATACCGAGTACCCCGTCTGTGACGGTACTTTTGACCAAATCAAGGGTATCATACACGCCAAAAGCTTATTGAAAGCGGTATTGAGTGGAGAAAAGATAATTCTTGAAAAACTAGTCCAACCCATCCCCTTTGTTAACGAAAACAGTAGCATCTATTCTGTTCTCGAGATACTAAAGTCAGGGAAAGTATTGCAGGCAGTAGTAATCGACGAATACGGAAGTCCGCAGGGAATTATTACCGTAAAAGATATCATGGCCGGCTTAGTTGGCGGATTTGATGACAATTCGGTAAGCAGCAGGTCAAAACTATTCAGACAACGAGAAGATGGCACCTTTGTATTGGAAGGAAGGTATCAGCTGGACGATTTCTTTGAAAAATTCGGCATCGACCTCAGTGACGAAGATGAAGATGAGCTAGGCAACATCACTACCCTTGCAGGTTTAGTCTTTCTATTGCTGGACCACATGCCGATCGAAGGCGAAACCGTATACTATAAAGGGTATCGCCTCGAAGTCCTCGATATGGATGGCAACCGCATTGACAAGATTGTCCTTTCTACCTTAGGCAACAGCGATAACGCTGAAGTCTCCAATATCGATTAATTCAGATGTTGGTTGATAATAGCCAACATTTGAGTTTTCGTCAATAGTCCACTCTGTCTCCATACCTGTGCACCATCCTTGTAAAGAATCATAGTAGGGACTCCTTGTATCGAAAAACTTTTGGATAAGGCCTGATTTCGATCTACGTCTACCTTCAATACCGACAATTGCTCTCCGAAATGATCCTTCACCTCCTTTAGTATAGGCGCCAATGTTTGGCATGGACCACACCAGGCTGCTGAAAAGTCAATCAGCACCAGTCTATTCTTATTAATCAATTCATTAAAGTTTGCCATAATTAATACCACAACGAATAAAACCAACTTTTGTTTTCGCTCCTTTTCAACACCGTATCAATTAAAGGGAATACATAGTTTCTCCAAATCTTCGATATCCCCTTGAAACATATTCAGGTCTACATACCCTTTTATACCAGAGACTGCTCCCCGCTCAGAAAACTGCCAGAAATCCCAGTGCCCTTTCGGTTTCTCTACCCAGAAATTATAATTTGCAATCCATAAGGTATAGTCCTTAAACTCCTTTTCCAGGAAGTCAGAAAAGTAGCTGTCACCCGAATAAACAATAGGTTTGACCTTATAGTGCGCTTCTACCCGATCCAGCCAACGCTTCAAACCCACTTTGAGACTATCCATGGGTTGGCTCTTTGGCCTTTCCTCTATGTCCAATACCGGCGGTAGGTCTCCGGGGGATAATTTCACCGTGCGTATAAAGTTTTCCGCTTGCTTTACCGAATTTTCATTAGGTCTAAAATAATGATAAGCACCTCGCAGTTTACTCCTATCCTGCGCCCCCTTCCAATTTGTCTGGAATTTCTTATCCTTATTCTTTTGCCCCATGGTAGCACGGATAAATACAAAATCAATGGGAAACTCCTGATTGATGCTTTCAACCTCCTGCCAGTTTATCTTACTTTGATATTCACTGATATCAATACCAAACACCTTATCCCGGTGTTCGGACATCAAAAAGATATTCCGGGCATCATGTTTATTTTTATCAGAGTCTGTAAAGCGAGATTCCTTTCCTACGAGCGCTTTAAAATAATAGAAAATCCCCGTACGGTAGTGCCAGATTGCAAAAAGGAAAATAAGACCTATAGGAATCAGAATACTCCATATCAAATAAGGCCTTCTATCAGTAGCACCTGACACTAATTTCTCCTTGCTCCTTTTCTGATATTTTGCCATATTGCACCGAAAATAATGTATTTATTAGTTCTAAACAATACTTTTGTGCATGAAATATCCATTTACTACAACTTACACCACCAAGTATAGCTGTACACTGGATATTCCATATAGCCTTTAAAGAACAGTTAAATTATATATGAAAGTTTACAATCCTAAAGATTGGCTAAATCTTACCCAATACTTTTATAAATCCGATTATCTCAAAAAAATAGCTCCTTTATTAGTTCTTACAGCATTATTCTCATGGGGCGTTGCCTATTTAGAATTGGAGTATCTGAAACTGTCGGACCGCAGCTGGGTAAAGAACATCACCATCGTCCATAGCCTATTAGGTTTTGTCCTTTCTTTAATATTAGTTTTCCGTACGAACACCGCCTATGACCGTTGGTGGGAAGCGCGCAAACAATGGGGCACACTGACCAATGTCAGTCGCTCCCTCGCCTTCAAGCTCAATGCTATGCTTCCTCTTGACGACAAGGTAAACCGTAGCTTTTACCGCAAGTCCATTCCTCTTTATGCAGAGACCCTCTATAACTTTTTGCGTTCCGATTATACTAAATTTATGCTGGATGAGGCCTTACATCCAGAGTTAAATGGATTGGATGACAAGAAGCATGGGCCGAATCAAGTTGCTTCCCTTATATTCAGAAAAACCAACAACCTTTACAAACAGCAAGTCATCACCGGCGACCAGTTACGGATCATCAACGACGAGCTGACCGCTATGACCAATGTATGTGGTGCCTGTGAACGAATAAAGAACACACCAATTCCTATTGCTTACAGTTCCTTTATCAAGATATTTATTATTATCTACACGGCTACCCTACCTTTTGGTTATGTATTTTCGATTGGTTATTTCGTTGCACTTGCTGTTCCCTTTATCTTTTATGTCCTTATCAGCATCGAGATGATAGGCGAATCTATTGAAGAACCTTTTGGCAGAGACTCAGACGATCTTCCTATCGACAAGATTACTTCTAACATAAAAAAACATAGCGGAGAGTTGCTTTTACCTTGATTTTTTCTTTTTTCTAGCTAATACAAGGCTCGAAAACAAATTAATCAACCTCATTTTCAATCGTTAATACAATATAGGCAATTTTAGTTTTGCAGAATTAGTTAGTTTTTCTACTTTTGTGGCGGAGAGCTGGCAGAGTGGTCGAATGCGGCGGTCTTGAAAACCGTTAACTGTCACAGGTTCGGGGGTTCGAATCCCTCGCTCTCCGCGTCCTAACAAGGAAAATGTATCAAAACCCTACAAATTCAAAGATTTGTAGGGTTTTCTGTTTATAGACCAATCCCGTTTTTTTCAATACTTCTCGTTTTCAGCGAGACCCAAGCGAGACCCTAATATTTAGTCTGCTAGGGTCTCGCTAAAATGAACTTCAAGAATCAGCATCAAATGGCCTACACAAGACCAAAGCCTGAACATCTTGATAGTTCCATGCACAAGGAATAAATTGATTATTGAAATAAAACACCACAACCATGAGCAGTCAAGTCACCGTTTACATCTATGCCCGCGCATCCAAAGCCAATGCAGCAGGCCAACATCCCATTTATGTACGGATTACCATTCAGGGCAAGCGCACCGAGTTCTCGACCAGAAAATTCATCCACCCAACCAAGTGGGATCAAAAAACGATGAAAATCAAAGGCAGCACCGAAGAAGCCCGTTCAATAAATAACTATCTCGAGAGCATCAAAAACAAACTCACTCAGACCCAAGTCATACTAGAGTATCAATCCGTCAATATCACATTGGACAATTTCATGAACGCCTATCAAGGCAAGAGCATCAAACGCGAACGTACACTCATACCCATTTTCCAGGACCACAACAAAAAACTAAAAGCACTGATAGGCATAGACTATTCTGAAGGAACCTACGAGCGTTACGAAACATCACTCAAGCACACCCAAAACTATATCAAGCACCAATACGGCACCGACGATATCGCCATCGACAAAATCGACCACGCCTTCGTAACCGGATACGACTTCTATCTGCGTACCGAAAAAGACTGCAGCAATAACACCACCGTCAAATACATCAAGAACTTTAAGAAAATCATCCGAATATGTCTGGCCAATGGTTGGCTCACCCAAGATCCATGTCTCAATTACAAAGTCAAGCTTCAGGAAGTAGAGCGCAATGTCCTCACCCAAGAAGAACTAGAGACCATCATCGAAAAGAAGATTACCATCGAGCGCTTGGATGCAGTTCGCGACATCTTCCTGTTCTCCTGCTTTACCGGCTTAGCCTATATCGATGTCAAGCAGCTCACACCCGATAATATCATCAAAGGCATCGACGGGCAGTTATGGATAGACACCAAGAGGCAGAAAACAAATACACCATCACGCATTCCTTTACTCAGCACCGCATTGGATATTATCCAGAAGTACCACGACCATCCCAAATGCAACAATGAAAACACTCTTTTACCCGTAGCCAGTAATCAAAAGATGAATGCCTACCTCAAAGAAATAGCAACCATCTGCGGAATCAAGAAAGAGCTCACCTTCCACTGTGCTCGACACACCTTTGCCACCACCGTTACGTTATCCAACGGCGTACCGATTGAATCCGTATCCAAGATGCTTGGCCACAAGAGCATTCGGACCACACAGCATTATGCCAAGATCACCGACAGCAAAGTCGCTAACGATATGGACAATCTGAAAGCATTAATAGAAAGCCAAAAGGCAAACCCTATCAAAAGAACAAGTTAACCATATATATGTTACACGATTCCAAAGACACCTAGCGATATAATCTTTAAAATTGAGGTTCACGAGCCAACATAAACAACAATGAATCAAATTTTTCAAAAAATCAATGAAGACATCACCACCTATGTCAAAAAACTAGAAGAACAGTATAGACACGACAGCTCCCAGATTACCGAGATGGCCATACACTTCATCTCCGGAAGACTCGAATTTGTAAAAGACAAATTTGAAAACCTAAACACCCTCAGCCCTGAGGACGAGATTTTCTACTTCAAGAACATCAAGTGCCATCTATTGGCCCTGATTCAGTATTACTACACCGTGCAGCGAATCGAAATCAAAAAACCCGCTATTCCGCTCCGCAAGATTAAAAAATATTATCTTAAGGCTCTCTATAAGATCAAGAAGCAGATTGGCGGCAATCATTTCTTTTACAATTACTACAAGACCAACTCCAACAAACTCGACAGACAGTTCTTCACACGACTAGAGCACGATTTCTTTCTGCCCAATGACGGCATTATCATGGATATAGACAAAAGATACACCACACCATCCGTGTACATGTTTGCGAATGTCGAAGCCCTAGAGATGACCAGGCATTACCTCAAAAAGAAAATAAAATCCCTGACCTCACCCCAGATTACAATTCAGCCCAAACAATCCAGGCTAAAATGGACCTCCTCCAAATCCGATCTTATCGAATCAATTTATGCACTCCATTCCGCAGGTGTATTCAATAATGGTAAAGCGGACCTCAAAGAAATAGCCGAATACTTCGAAGAGATCTTTGATCTCGACCTAGGGCAGTACAACCGTGTATTCTACGATATACGGGCACGCAAAAACAACAAGACCAAGTTCTTAGACTCACTTCGGGATGCACTGATTAAGAGAATGAAAGATACTGACAACGAGTTGTTTCCATAATTATCTTTCCCAAGTTGGTAACAAGTTGGGAAAAAAGAATTTATATAATGACCACCTTTATCATTCATCAAAATCATAAAATTATGTCACTACAAATTCTAACCAAAGAAGACCTTATCAATTTCAAAATCGAGCTACTCGCAGAACTCAGAACATTAATGAAGGGTAATGAGCCAAACAAAAAGAAATGGCTGCGCTCCAAAGAAGTAGAGCAATTGTTAAAAATATCATCCGGAACATTACAGAACTACCGGATCAATGGTACCATCAAATGGCGAAAAATCGGCAGCACCTATTTCTATTGTTTAGATGCCTTAAACGATTCCTTTGACGACAACTCATTCAGCCCAGTATCATAAATACGCTCAACATGAACTACATAAAGCAGTTAACATTATTTTTCAACAAGTCCACCTCGGATCCAAATCTGACACCGACACACCTGAGCCTCTTTATGGCCCTGTTCCAGACATGGAACCAGTCCCGCTTTCCACAGCAGATACAGATTATCCGCGATGACATGATGCGCCTCAGCAAGATTAATTCCAAAGCGACCTACCACAAAGCCATGGCTTATCTCCATGCGCAACGCTACATCAATTACAAGCCATCTTACAATCCCCTAAAGGGAAGTCAGATTTCTTTTTTTCCGAAAGAAGAACCCCAGAGCAGTACAGCAGACGAACCTGTTCAAAATTTGACCACAAGAGCATTAAACGAGCCATATAATAAACTATCTAGTACTAATATTATCACAGATAATATCAGTACAACCGCGCGAGAGAAAAAGGAAAATAGAAATCAAAATTTAGTCAGCTCTGGAATACAAAGCTCTGGAGAAACAAAAGAAAAAAGTTCCGCCAAAAAAGAAAAGAAAATTCCACCTGCCGCGCACCAGGTCGAAGAGTTCTTCCTCGGTCAACGCTCCACCATCCAGGAGGCCCGTCGCTTCATTAATCATTACACCGCCAATGGATGGTTGGTCGGAGGTAAAAGCCCCATGATCGATTGGGAAGCCTCAGCAAGAAATTGGATCGCAAACTCAACGAAATTTAACAATCATGCAAAACACAATAACACAACTCGAGCACAGCAGCTTCATACCGTCGGAAGCAAAAACTATTTCGAACCGTTATGACTACAACCGTGTACTCCGGTTTCTTGATCAGAAAGGTAAAGAGTTCTATGGTCCCAAGTTTCAGCTGCAGCACGAAGACATTCCGACCATCTTGAAGTTAGCCGGTTACTTTCTTCAGGACACAGCACTATGCGAAGATCACGGCATAGACCTTCGAAAAGGAATAATGCTCACCGGTCCGATTGGTTGCGGCAAGACCACGCTTATGAATCTATTCCGATTAATATGTAACCAGGAAGACAGATTCGTCGTTAAGAGTGCGAGGGATATCACATTCGAATTCATACAAGATGGCTACGAAACGATACACCGCTACAGCCGAGGGAAGATTTACGCCAGCGAGTTTAGGAACTATTGTTTTGACGATCTCGGTACCGAGAAAAACATGAAGCACTTTGGCAATGAGTGTAACGTACTGGCCGAGATTCTGCTCTCTAGGTATGACCTGTTTGTAGCCGGAAAGCTGAAGACGCACATCACCACCAATCTGTCCGCTACCGAGCTTGAAGAGGCTTACGGAAATAGACTGCGGTCAAGGCTCCGAGAAATGGTCAATCTGATTGGTTTTGATATGAGTGTACAGGATAAGAGAAAGTAAATATCAGTTCGGCAATACATCTGCCGAACTGATATTTTGAACATCAACGTTTACCCTTTCATAATAAGTAATCATCTCTGAACAGCTTTCCGTTAGGAGTCTCTCTATTGCTGAACTTTTAACAAATAGACAATCTAAATCATCCATATCCACAGTATAGTTATTTTGATATCTTACAGCAAGATAGGCTTCATTCAAAACCTCCAGCAGGAACATATCATATTCATGATCGGTATCAAAAATTGTTTTCAATGAAGGCAAATAGGGTAACAACAGTTGGTGATGATTACGTAATTGATGAGAAATTTTCTCTCTACCCAAGAACACAATTTCAGCCATTCTATACAACAGTTCAAACGTCTGGTGAAGCATAAAAGCACACAACGGGATGCGTCTCTTTTTAAAGAAGTATTCTGCCCCATCCTTAAAAGAATTGATTTTAGCACATTCCATTTCAAAACTTTCATAAGCCTTTCTCAAGTATGCCTTTATATCAGGAATCTTACTCATCACAGGAGCAGATTTAGGATTTATATAGATAAGATTATCAAAATGGCATCTTTCAATGAAAGCACCACCGCCTCGGAATATACTTCTACGTACCTCATCGACGTAATATATTTGATAGCGAAGGTGACTATACTTACACATGACCATACCAACCATTGGACGAACTTCCGTAATATGCTGCCTGTTGATTTTCGGAATCAGCACAAGCACCTCCTTAAACGAAGTACCTTGGAAACAATAGCTAGAAAAATACACTTGATCTATTTCCACCAACGATACAAGACGATTTGTAATTAGATTCAAGGAATCAAATTCTTTGCTTTCAAAATGTACCATAATTAATCACTTATTAGCTTTGCTTTAGTAAGTATCATTGAATTTTTATAGATAGTCGATATCCACCAATTGACCAGTTGCCTTTTTTCTCTTCATCTCAAGAAGCATCAGATAGCAAGTTTTGATAATTAACTCTAAATCTTCCATCCTACACATGGAAAAAGTAATTGATCTAAATTTATCACAAACCTTTTGTTCAACCATAATGTCAATTGCTTTTTCATAACCAAGTACTTTCCATTCACGGCCGAATAGTTGACCGATTAAATCTTCAAGATTAACGGGTGAATTTACTGGTAGGTTATTAAGGCATGATTTAATGTCATTTTGTAGTTCACCTATTGCATCCATACTTCTATCAACTTCAAATACTTTTGTCCATTCCACTGGAAGGATTCGACATTGAATTGTCATCCACATGGTCTGAATCATTACCCTAAAGTCTCTTCCCAGCTCATAATATTCGTTGTTCGTGAGTACCTCTGTCTCATCCGCCAGTACAGGTTTATATAGCTTATTTAGATTTGAAATATAATGATCCACGGACTTTCCGTCAAATAGGTTTACCAACCAGAAGTATGGATTATATTGTTCCAAATCATCTATGTCCATATCTTGATATGAAGTCCGATTATAAAGTAAATGTGTTGTAGGCGTGTTTATAGCTTGAGCTAAAAAAAAATCAGGCATACTAAATAGATAAAGTGATTCGATAAGCTTTGCCAAAAAGATCTGTGTTTTCAATGGGTTCTGATCTGTACGGACAAAGTCCCAGAGGTTTCCGTCTTCTTCAGTGACATAAAGCCAATGATCCATAAGCTCAAGCCAACTTATAATAGATATTTCGTTATAAAAATCGTTTAGTACGGTATAAATATTAGCCGCATCAACGATAGATAAATTAGTGATATCACCGTAAAACCCACTTAAGCCAGAATTTCTTTGTCTGAATTGCGGCGACTGAAACTTTTCGGCTAGATATAGAGGATTTTCGATAAAATCAGTGTGTTCGACATCAATCCGTATTTGATATCGGTGATATTGGAATATTAATTCCCAACCATAATTAATAAGAAATTTCAACTTCTTAACGAATTTACTATAATCTTTTTTTGGAGGTTCTTCGCTAAGTACTTCTATAGTGAACTGATTCAATTCGAATTTAAGCTTACCAAGTTTATTCTTCTCAAAAAATCTTCTTAATTCGGACTGTTGACTTTCTATAATATTGTCTTTTTCGTCGTAGTGTTTTACGTGATATTTCGTTTCCATATGTGCGTATTATTTCTGATTTATTCGTTATCAAATAACGTTACCAATTTCTGCTCAAAAGCTGTTTTCAAAATCTCAAAATATTTCTGCAGGTCAACAAAACTTGGTAAATATACATCGCGCTTTGTATCTTCGTCTAATTCTTCATTATCCCAGATTGGATACAGTTCTATTAATTTGTCAGTAAGGTTTTGCACTTGGGGAATAATTCGAGTCGCCATTTTCTTAAGTTCAGTATATGATCTATTTAGAACAGGTAAATCCAATAGGAATGGCATAGATACCATTCTATAGAATTGTTTAATACAGGCTGAAGAAACTCCATATAATAAATCTGATGATGTTTGTTCATTATATAGCCCTTCGATTTGAGCTAGCATAGCCTTAGATTTTATAACTTGGTCTTGGAATCGATTAGTAATGATTTCTTGTACTCTTTTAAGGCCATCTTGATTGGGTTCTTGGATACGATATGGGCTTCCCGAAAAGATAAGAAACTTTGATCTACAATGTGATGTATGGAACATATGCTCATCTTCTATTTCACAGTCCCACTCATCATCAAAAAAAAGATTTATCACCACCGATGATTTTTTCATACATGCAACATTTAAAACTTTTTCTACCAGTTTTTCATGATTAGAATCCTGTCTAAGATTAAGAACCAAAATAATTTCTAATGTAGGGTTGATATCAAATCCTTCTATATTAGGATGTGGAATTAAAAACAAACGACTCGGTTCCAACAACGCAATAATCATATCAAGAAGAGGTTTAAGCTGTGAATATTCCCTATTAATCTGTAACAATCCTCCAATCTTCCGCATCCAGTTTTCAAATTCGCCTGAATGATGTCCGGGGTGTAGGTAAATGTGGTTGGTTGTTCGTGTTGAAAGGTCATTATCATATGCTTTTGAATGATGCCCATCATTTTTAATTGTAATCATAACTGTTTATATTTAGTTTACACAAAGTACCTAACATTCATCCACGTACCGAACCAAAACAACTTGTAACGCACCAATCCCAGTTGTAAAAAACAAAAGCAATCTTGTAAAATACCAAGACACAAGATTCTCGATAAACAAATGACAGATTATTATTAACTTTGAAGTATGAGCAAGGAAAACAAGATCGGACCAAAAATCAGCCGCTTACGAGAGTTGCGCGGCATGAAGCAAGAAGCATTAGCTAATGCATTAGGTGTAAGTCAACAGACCGTATCAAATATGGAGCGTAGTGCCGAGATAGAAGAAGACTTGTTATCCCAAGTAGCACAAATACTTGGCGTTACTCCAGATGCAATACGTAATTTTGATGAAGAATCTGTGTTTAATATAATTAACAATTTTAACGACAACAGTTCCAATAACGGAGCTATTTATGCCAAAGAATGTGCATTCAATCCTATTGATAAGGTTGTCGAACTCTACGAGCGCCTTCTCGAAGCCGAAAAATCTAAAGTGGAGTATTTGGAAAGGTTACTGAAAGATAAATAAGCTTCCTTCATTATCATATGAAAAAACGTTCATTAAAAAGGTGTGTTCATTCCTACTGAACACACCTTTTTATTAGAACTCCTAATTGCTAATTAAGCATTATCACATGAATAATATAATATTCAACAATAAATTTCCAGTCTCCTACATAGCCAAGCTTTTTAAAGTAGATACTTTGATTGTCAAAACATGGTCTAAGACTTTTTCCGAATACCTGGGTAAAAGTGCAAACCCAACAAAAGGTACACAACGCTATTTCGAATTAGATGATATTAGGGTAATGGCATACATTTATTACTATTGGGAAGACCAACCTGACTTAGAACATATCAAAATAGGATTGAATATTAATAGCCATTATGATCATGAGTTGATAGATGACCTACTCTTAAAAATAAGTCCATTTGCTTTCGATTATCACGATGAAATTGATGAAACATGGAAACACGGTGTATTGTTTGGCGGATTATCAGAGTTTAGTGATATATTTTATCTTGCAAATTCTTACAAACTAGCTGGAGATGAATTAATAGCTGTTGCACTCAAGGATGAAGCTCCATGGGATTTATTTTGTCCAGCTGTATACAATTATCGCCATGCTACAGAGCTATACCTAAAGTCTATGTTTAGCTCGTCTAAGCAAACTCATAATTTAAAGACGCTATTTGAAAAATTTAAGAATGGTATAAAAGAAAAATACAACCAGGATTGTCCCGATTGGTTTACAAATATTATTTCCACTTTTGATACATTCGATCCTTATGGTACAGCACTTCGTTATGGTGAAGATACAAATTCAAAGGAAGTTTTCATTGATTTTATCCAAATGAAAACCGCAATGGGATGGATGTCTGAATCATTTCAAAACATCCGTAGACATCAAGGTCTTACGGATGTTTAAGATAAGTTTTATTGTTCCTGATAATCTAACGCCTGCTGGATGAATCCCATAGCCTTAGATATTTCTTCGATTGACGCTAATCCTAATTCAACATCCCCATTACCCCATCGTCCAAGATCTGTAACATCCTTACATATATTTTCAGGATCTATCAACTCGCTAAATGGCATGTTTAAGGATAATCGAAGACGAGATTTTTGCGGCACGATATCTACAAAGTTTGTAGAAGTTTTATAAGCGATGTAAAGCTTTTTGAACTCTTCTCGAACAGAATCATCCAACTCCTGTATCCGCTTCCTCAATTCGTAAAAGAGGATAAGCATTTCCCCAGACAGATACTCGTAATCCCCTATAGTATATTCATTAGCAACTCGCCTTTCTTGTTCAACATACCTAGTTAACACCTCTTCTGACAGGTTCGGATATTTCCAAATGTTGGCTGCGATTTCAGCTAATTGACCAGCTCTTTCCTGAATATGGATTTCATTCCATTCTTCCACCGTACGTAGGTAATTGTTCAGGCTAATTGGCGACTGATTAAATCCACCTTCAATAGTTTTCTTCTTTTGAAATGGATGGTCACTCAGTTCCGAATTGTAGCCTGTTAATGTCAAATTACCCAATGTATGCAACCAGCTGTTTTGTATTTCTTTCCAGTTTTCACCCAGCATCTGCTGCCATTCAAGATTGAGATTTTCATTCTGAGGCAGAACATGTTCTATGGTATAATCACTGATAGACACCCATTCTTTTCGCCGATAATTTTCCAATCTGCTGAGAAAATAAATTCTAGATCGGAAATTATATAGATCTTTCACTTTGATCTCACGTATAAATTCACTGTCGTTCGGAAATCTCTTGTAACCGTTGAAAAGTTGCATCGTAGCATATAGGCTAATTAAATAATCCGACTTATTAACTGATTTATACAATGTGAGAAACGTCTTATTAAGACTGTTGGTAGCAATTCCACAAATCGCTCTTCGAAAAACATAATTTTCCACTAATTGCAAGACAGCTAAAAATTCCGCTTTGTCGATTACTTGCTTGCTGTAATCATTATACACAGCTAGTAAGAATGGATAAGACACATCTACACGTAGTTCTTTCAAGTTTCTAAATGCTTTTAATAAATCCAGGTCCTTTTCCTTCAGCAATACCATGTTGGCATAATAAGAGGCATACTCCGTGATATCGGCTACAATATCTTCTATCAACAAACCATTCGCATAGGATTTGAACGCATTGTAAACAAGGTTAATGTTTGGTATCACTCCCGTCTTAGTAGATAGATAGTCCCGCATAAATCGATCAAAAAATGCTACATAATCGTTTCCATAGTTTTGTTCCATCGGGTACCAATACTTTTCATACAACCTCGTTTGGATTTGGATCTCTTGCCCCATTAAGATATAATTACGAATAAGATCCGCTTGAGACAAATCTAAACCCGTTGAATTCATACTTTCAAAGATAAGCTGTGGATTATCTTTACCTTTTTCAAGCGTAACATCTACAGCAAACAACTTCATGATACCATTATATAATGCATTGACGTTCTCTCCGTTAATATTTTTCCTAAAAAACTGATAATTTTCAAAAACCCTTTGCGAATATTTCTCCGGCAATGGAATGTCGTTCAGAAGACTCAAATAAGTTTCTTTGTCCCTTCTTGTGAGTAAAAGCTTGTACCTTAATTCATTTTCTTCATCTGCATTTAAAAGGTAATAGTTTTTTAGCTTTGAAGCATTGGTTTCTATTTCAACTACATTATTCTTTAGAAACTCCGATAGTGCTAAAATAATTAAACTGACGGTGGTTACTCGCTGTTGTCCATCGATAATAAGCAACTGTGGCACATCCGTAGTATTATAAATACTCTCCTGAAAATAAACAACAGATCCCACAAAATGGCCCGACACGCTTTTGTTATTTCCTGCTCTTAAAATATCATTTAATAATTGTCTACATTGTGATAATTGCCAACTATAAGTTCGCTGATAAATCGGGATCACAAATTGTTTTGGTCCTTTGAGAACAGTCAAAAGGTTTGTAGAGGTTGCCTTCATAATTTTTAGGTTAATACAATACTATTTCGGTATTAATACAATAACTATTTTTTTCCATATTTCCTAAACGAGGCTATAAACTGATAAATGATAAATCCAAAAATAACTTTGGATATGTAATCGATAGCTAACGACCAGGACGTAAATTCTTCTTTACTGACCAAAAAGTCATTTCGATGAGTAAGGTCAATAAATGAAAAATAGTAACCAATCAATTTATAATCAACATAATTAGAGTTAAAAACTCTTCCTAAACTCAATAAATATAGGATATAAAGTAATATAGAAACTCCTATGAACCACCAAAATGGCCTACCAATCGAAAGTCCATGCTTATTTGATACACTATTTACCTTTAGAATGAGAGAATCTCCTAGGGATATTGAATCTATTTTGCTTAATGCATCATGAGCAATTGATTGCAAATTCTGTGCTTCGTAGTAGTTACCAGTACTTTCCAGAGATCTTTTAATCTGTAAGAATATCTCGTATTGATCTTTATGATGATTTTCAGATTTGCGTTCGGGGTAATGTACGTTCTCAATCGGCATAAACCTCTCAAAACTTGAGTAATTATCAGGGAAATTGCAAGAAGTAAATGTTGCCTTTGCAACCTTGGATCTATAAAGGGAGATTCGCTTATACTTATCGAAATCTACGTTATCAAACCAAACACCGTCAAGATCACTCTTGTGTATTCCAATTTTACTATCAACCTTATCATCTATTGGATAAATATTGTATAAACTAACTTCTCCTTTTGGAAGGAAATTAGAAATATACCAACTATTAATTCTTGTGTTTTCAATCAGTAATGGACCTTCTATAGTACCAGACAGGGATAGTGAATTTAGATATGATCCAGAAATTAATGTATTCTGTTCCTCGATGGACTTTGAACATTGAATTAATAAATTAATGTCAAAAAGAGCCTTCTCTTCTCTGTTTAAGCCGTATCCAATTTTGTAGGGGTCATATTGGGCGTAGCTGATTCTATACAATCCCCTTTTAACCTCATCTGATTCATTAGTTTTAAATGAAACATTTTTTGTGTCGTATATAAAATACGAGTGTTTTTCCTTAAGAGCTGTAGAAAAATCTGTATTGATGCCTCTCAGTAATTTACGCCAATATTTTGGGAATACATTTTCTTCTGTGTATGAGATATCTACACTATTCTGATCTAAGAAAAATACACTTCGACCAACACAATTATTTATACTTGTCGATTCAAGATTAGGACTACTTATTCGACCTGCCAATATAGAACTAAAAAAATGCAGTGAGATATTTTTAGATAAAATACTCTCAACTTGCAAATCTTCAACAAAACAAGCGACGAATTGAATGCTGATCTCTTCAAAATCTATCTCCTCTATATTTTCAATAAAAACTTTTCGAAATAGACAGCCAATAAAAGTAAAAGTTATTCTTCCCCCTTGAAATGGAACTCCAGCAAACGAAGCTGCGTCAATTGATACAACCGTATCCTCGTCATAGCTTTGATCTGTGATTGTTGAATAGGGTGTGATTTCTATACGACTCATTTCCCCTTCGCTTTCTTTATTAACTTCCCAAATCCTTTTGGCTCCAAATTATTATCTCTTAACCACTTTAAGCCAATCATTATCTGTTCAATGGTATATTGCTGCTTTCGATCACTCCACTTATAAAAGTCCTCGATCAGCTCACCGTCTGAGATCGATGTATCTTCTATAATTCTGTTATTCCAGACAGCATAGATAGTCGCAATTATTTCAGCTTCAGCTTCGGTTGTTTGATATAATAGACCAAATAACTTATCCAAGGAATCTTGCATTGTACCAAAATATCCTTGATAATATTCTTCTATCTTTTCCGCTTTTGTCAAAGGAACGAATCGCTGATTTTGTGAATCAAACCATTTCTGTGTCTTGAAGTGGTTATATATCGATTTCATAAAGGCATTATCATATGGGCCAGCTGCTTGGTAGTAATAATTCTGATTCAAATCTATCCCGATGAGATTTTCAGCCAGGAACTGGACTTTTTGAAATTTGATATTGGAAAAATTTGGATCGTCTTTAAATACCGATACTACTTTTCCTGCTAAAACTTGTCTTGCAAATCCTTTTCTGTTGGAAGGGATGTCTAATGGTTCTATGCTACCATAACATATGTCTGGTTCTGCAGCAACTAAAATTTCAGAATTATCTATATTGTAATTATCACCAACTTTTATTTGTCCATTCATTAACATTGGTAATAACCAATCGCGAAGTTGAGCAAGCTCTTGGTTTTGTTGAAGATTAATTTGCCTTTTCTTTTCCAATTGCTCGACAATATCATAATACTGCTCAACTATTTCAGTTCGTGGTAATATAACATTATAAGAATCTACAAATGAATCAAATAAAAAGTTTTTAATCCCACTTGTTTTCCCCTCGTAACCAAATAACACACCTGCATCATAAAGACGTCGCCACTCTTGCAAAAAATTGAAAATATATTTTTCATTTTTTAATGAAATCGCTTTGCAAAAATTTGAACAGATGACCCCCGTGTCAAACCTACCAAAAGTTTTATTTGTCAATAATGCTATTCTTCCTGTAGACTGAATTGGGCTCCCCCCTGAGATCTCTATGATAAAGTCATTAGGTTTAAGTACTTTTGTCAAATTATTTTTCAAGATAAAACGTTGGGGAGCTTTTACTTCTCCTTTTCCATTAAGCCCATTAATATCCGCCCCTCTAACGCAATAAACACGCTCTGTATAATTGCCTTCTTTTGTTTCTTTTCCCCAATCTCCAGCTTTTATATCCTTTATCCAATCACTAAATACGCTAAAATCCCATCCTTCTGGCAACTCTCTTTTAAGAACTTTATCATAAATCATTTTACCACCAGAGGATCTATACGGCTGACCTTTTTCATTCGGGAAATCAAACTGCACAAACCAGTAATTATATAACGTTTTAGCCATTTGCTCAAGTTCCGAGTTAATCTTATTGTTTAACTCCATCTTTCGGTCTAATTTATACAAAAAGGATGCAATTTTTTCCTGATCATTATCTTTGTGAACATAGCATTCAAGTTCAAGTAAGTTGTCTTTAGTAATATTTGGAAAAACAGAACCAGATGTACCTCCTAACAACTTTTTCAAGTTGACATCAATTAGTGCCTTTATGTAAGGGGTCAAACTTGGATTTACTCTATGACTAATTGATGCCAATCCTCGACCTATAGCATATTTTTGGTCTGCTATATTCATTCTCCCAGTAGTACTTCCTCTTACACAGAATAAAATATCATTGAGATTTGCCACCCTTTTGAATTGTGATGAGTACTGTAATGGAACTGGATATCTTTCTGTAAACTCAGCAGGGCCGTTTAACAGCGGTAATCCAATTTTTTCAAATGACACAAATTTTGAATCTGGAGATTGTCCCATTGTAATCTGTGCAATGTCTTTCAACAGTATCTTATTCATACATCAATCCTTTCAATTGTTCCTGAATTTCGGCATCCAGCGTGTTACTTTCTTTAAAAAGCTTATCTAATTTTGTTTCAAAGCCTTTAATTCTAGCCGAAAACTCTTCTGCTGTAATATCCACATACTCAATATCAACCTTAAAATACTGACCTGCAGAGAAGCTATAGTTCTTCGATTTAATCTCATCAGCATTGACAACAACACTAAGTCCTTCTACAGATTCTTTATTAGAAAAAGTATTAACAATCTTTTCCTCTTCATCTTTAGTAAGCACTGTGCGCTGATTTTTACCTTCCTTGACAGTTTCTCCCAACTTGCTGGCATCCATCAACACGATTTGTTCTTGCCCAGCTTGTTTATCAATGAATATCACAGAAACGTTAGTACCGGTACTCGCAAAAATATTACTTGGCATACTCACCACACCACGAAGCCATCCATTGTCAATTAATCGCTCCCGTATTTTCTTTTCAATTCCGCTTTGTGCGGTAATAAATCCTGTTGGTACCACGATAGCTGCTTTCCCCGTATCATTCAAACTGTACATGATATGTTGAATGAATAATAAATAAATAGCCATAGATTCTTTTTTTGCTTTAGGGACATTAGGAATCCCTGCAAAAAAGCGCTCTTTGAACCGATCTGTATCCAGGTCTTCTCTAAAATCGGAAAAGTCTAACTTAAAGGGCGGATTAGATACGATGTAATCAAATTTTTGCTTTTCTAAATAATATGGTTGTGCAATAGTATTAGTCTTAATCACGTTCGGAATACTATGCGTCAGATTATTTAAGATCAAATTCAAGCGCAGCATCGTACTTGACTTTTGCGAAATATCTTCTGAATAAATGGTACATCTATCTTCACCAATATTGTGGGCTAACGACATTAACAATGATCCAGATCCTACACTAGGGTCGTAGCAACGGACTTTTTTAACATCGCCTTGCACCAATACATCTGCTATGATACGTGCTACCGCATTCGGGGTATAGTACTCTGCATATTTACCACCAGAGTCAGAGTTGTAATCCTTAACCAGATATTCGAAAATATCTTTAAAGAAATCGTATTTCTCTGTAAAATAATCTTCAAAGCTTTCTTCAAAACTAAATTCAAAAAGTTTATTAACAAGAGCCTTGCAGAAGTCGTCTTTCTGTGAGGAGTCAGTGA
This sequence comes from Sphingobacterium tabacisoli, assembly GCF_017908035.1. Classification (GTDB taxonomy): domain Bacteria; phylum Bacteroidota; class Bacteroidia; order Sphingobacteriales; family Sphingobacteriaceae; genus Sphingobacterium; species Sphingobacterium tabacisoli. Next base: position 1,903,148 of record NZ_JAEQMU010000001.1, read on the forward strand.
TATAATTACTTAACTCATCAAAAAGCTTGTCTTTCGCGCCAGAAAAGGACTTAATTGAAAAAACACTCGCATTTTCTGTACTGATATCGCGCAGTGTATCATCAAAGGTCTTTGCAAAATCTTCTGAATTCTGGTTGTTATACAAATGAGAAATTAACTGGTGCGGTTTCAATTGCGGAACATTCTCATCCAACAAATCCATCAATAACTCATATTGCCCATCTTCATTTTCATATAGGTTTTTTAAGTTTTGATAGAACTCTTTATTATCCGCTAACTCCGGCCTTAGTCTTTTGACTTCAAAACGAAATTTATCATTCAAAAATTTATATAAAAATACCTGAGTAATAATTTTAAACTCATTACCATCATTTCCCAAACCATAATTGGCACATACGCTTTTCAAGCTGTCAATTAGCTGTTTAGTCTTAGTAGTATATGTAATATCTTGTGTCATTTCTTATTTACTATCTCGTAATTGGAAATACTCTTTTCCAATCAGATTACTTATGTTTTGACGCATTACTGCATCCAATTCTATTTTCTCTTTAACTACAAATTGTTGAGCGACCAATTTAACCAAATAGCGGTCAAACCAAGCCTGGTTTTCCAATATATCTTCTTGTCCTTCTAACTTATCATCTACTTCTTGTTTTACTTGCATCAATGCTCTGTGCAATTGAATTTCCTTTGCCGAGAGATTACTTTTCTCAGTTAAACGCTTATGGATGCGTACGTATTTTTCATCATGGTCGTACTTAGCTCTTAGCAAGGCATTTTTACGATTCAGTTCTTTAGCCTGATCATATATTTTTCGGAGCAACTGCATGTTTTCAACCATATCTTCTTGGTTAGTTTCAGAAAGATTCTTTTTTCGGAAGATACGTTCCAGCTCTTCTTTCAAACTGATAAACTCTGGATCTCCTGTATCGAAGTTTTGCTGTAAGGCTTCCCTAGTTTTACGCAATTGATCTTTGTATTCATCGGCTAACCGTAATTCCTCTTCCCCGACTTTAATGAATTGAAACACGATATCTTCCAGAGCAGTTTCTAGCAAATTACGAGTTTCGTCTTCGCTCTCTAAACTCTCTACAAAATTCAGATTATCTAAACGACTTTGAGCTTCCAACAGCAAACGATTCAATACGTCAAAGTCGATCAACTCACCAAATCCCTCATAGCCATTGATAGCAATGATATTCTTTAGTTCTTTTGCCGTTCTTAAAGCTTTGACCAATCGTAACAATTCTTTCTTGTCCTGCAACTGGGAAATTTGTTGCGAAAATATTTCCCGATTTTGGGTATCATAGTGAAAGAGTGTCTCTTGGATGTCGTTGATTTCCTTTGTAATCTCTTCTTTGGATTTGAAGAGATACGAATACATCTCCATCTCATCACCCAACTGTTCTTGCAATTCCTCAAAGTAGAGCTGATTGGTTCGATTAAATGCGGCCGAAATATCTGCAAAGTCTACCACATAACCATACTGATAGTTTTTATAAGGACGATTTACACGGGTCAAGGTCTGTAGTAGGTTATGGTCCTGGATAACTCGCGCTAGATAAAGCTTTTTCAAGCGCTTTGCATCAAATCCGGTCAGTAACATATTATAGACAAATAGTACATCTATTTTACCACTTTTAAAAGCCTCGATCAAATCTTTACGGATCTGCTTGTCGTTCTCGTCATGAAGTATTAACGCTGCAGTCAGTTTTTCTTTGCGACGGGTCCCGTAAGGAACAGATGGTTCTGCGGCTATGGCAAGATTTTGTACACTTGTTTCTTGAATACCATATTGTTCTTCAAATAACTGAAATAACATCTTCGCCTGCTTAGATGAATCACAAACGACCATTCCGCCCAATGATTCATCCCGCCAGTAATCCCTAAAATCAATTAAATCCTTCTTAATATAGTCTAGTAGACCTTGTGCAAATCTTCGGTCAGCATATACATCCGAGGTTTTGATATCTCCTCGAAGTACCTTAATCTGTTCCATTACTTCCTTCATCTCCATCTTGAAGCTACCTTCAATTTCCTCACGTATGAGTCGTAAGGTATAGCCATCAGCTATGGAGCGATTGTAGTAATATTTGTGAATATAATTACCAAACAGCAGTTTCGAATCATATTCCTTTGCAACCTCTTTTAAAAGAGGAGTACCTGTCAAGGCTATTTTTATAGCGTTTTTATCCGAATTTATCAGGTTTGCCAAATAGTTTCCTTTCGGATTATAACTACGATGTGCTTCATCCAAGAAGAAAATTCGCTGTGTATTGATATCATAGTCAAGATCATCAGGAACAGTACTATCTTCGCTGAATTTTTGAATATTGACAACCGTTATTTCAGCTTGTCCGCTATCATTATGAATGGCACCTACTATCTTTAGGTCAGCAACAAACTCCTGTCGTGAATTTACTCTATTGACTTTCAATCCTCGTTTTGCAAATTCATTAGAGGATTGAATCAAGAGATCCAATCGGTCAACAATAAAATAAAACTTAGGTATTATCTGCTTTTTCTGATAGTAGTCGGTCAAATACTTGACATTGTAATATGCCAACGCTGTTTTTCCCGACCCCTGTGTATGCCAGATAATGCCTTTCCTTCTACCTTCGTCTAGCTTTGCAGTTATTGCCGCACTAGCAAACACCTGCGGATAACGCATGATATGTTTTTGGACAGTACTTTCCTCACGCACATAAGCTATAGCATATCGTAGAATAAAGCCTAAACGTTCTCTACTGAATAACGACGTTAATATCTTATGCGTAGGACTGTGAGGTTTCTTATTCGTCTTGAATTCTGGGCTATGCTTTATAACCAACAGATTGTTATCCTTTAGCACAAAGTTTTCCTGGTCTTCAGAAAGGTTGATCAATTCCTGTTTAACCGGATAGCCTACATCTTCCCTGAAGTAGTTAAAATGCAGATCGGCATAGGCAGAAGTAGCATAGAAAGCACCAAATACCGGTTCAACAATACCGTCCTCATACTCCATATTATTAGAAAACACCATTAACTGAGTAATATTGGCAAACTTTCTAAAATGTTTCTGTTTGAATCGACTATTAATCCGCTTCCGTTCAGCTAAAACTCCCTCTTTGTTATTTGGTTTCTTTACTTCTACGAAAGCTAGAGGCATTCCATTGATCAAAACGGTAATATCTGGCCGAAATTCTTCATCACCATTTTTACAAGTTAACTCCGTAGTTACATGAAAGCTGTTATTATTGAAATTCTTAAAATCAATCAGCTTAATCCCCGAAGTCGCAGTCAGACGTTGATAAAACTTCTCACCAATATCTTCATAGTCTAACTCTAAACTTATTTCATCCAGCAAGCGTTTGAGATCTTCTAAAGCTACATCAGGATTGATTCGTTGTATACTATCTAAAAATATAGATTCAAAGATATTACTATCCGATCTTCTAATTTGTTCTCGTAAAGGAATATACGTATACCCCAAACGTATTAAATGTAATAACGCTGGAATCTTTACACGTGAATTTTCGTTAAATGCCATTCTATAAGTTAGAAGATTTGATTAAACAATATTTCCAAATCTGTTTTTACGGTGTCAAAAGTAGGTAATTTCTTAGGTGAAATCTGATGCCCGAGGCTAGTTTTCCAAGCTCTTTTCACAGTGTTCTCACTCTTAGCATTGAGTAGTTGTTCTACACCGGTAAATTCGAGTCCTTTAAATTCCATTTTCTTTAAGAAGGCCGCTTTTATTTCAGACCAGTCAATATCTCCTCCATATTTGGATAGATACCATATATCATAATAATCCCGAGGAGCGGTGTAAGAACGTTGAATTAATGCACGCAGCTTTTCAGACAATACTTCACGTATATCATAACATGAGATAGCCGCTACAGCAGAAGACAGTTCGTCCGAATAATCATGGTAGACTGATCTATCAATAGGGCTAAAAAGCATTTGTTCATAAAGAATGATTTCGATTTTAATAGAAGTTGTCCATCTGACAGGAGCAGGGGGAGCTTGATCTTTAGCATGGTCTGCACCCCAAAACTTAACAATCGCCGCATATCCCGTCAACATGTCTTTATGACGTAGCTCTGTTAACTTATCTAAATGGAGAGGCATCTCTGTCCGTTGCTGAACAGAAGTCATTATTTCTTCCATCAACTGCTCAGTCAACTTAAACTCCGTATTTATAGAAGTAAAATCCAAGTCCTCTGAAAAACGATAATCTGGAAAATAACACTTGCGCAAGCAAGTTCCTCCCTTAAAAATTAAAGAATCTCGACAAGTCTTGTTGGAGAATATAGCGTCTATAAAATGGCCTAATACCCAATCTTTATCAATCGTACTTCTAGAAACGTCATGTTCCTGTGCTTTTTTATCGATTTCCTTTTTCAGTATCATCAATATTGTTTATTAGAGATGTCCAACAATTCTTCACGACTAATATTCAATCGCAACCGCCATTCCGCGACAAATTCACCCTCTTCTAATCCCTGGGGATCAAATAAATTATACTTGTTATTTACTTGGCTTTTAGCATAGTCGATAAAAGTTTCTAAACCTTCTATACGGAGCAATTCAATTAGATATCCTAATCGTTTAGTGACAGCTATATTATTTACCAATTCACAATAGCGAATCAATTTGCTACCTTGCATTTTGGCTTGGCCCACCGCTCTGATCAACTCTGCGTATCCTCCCGAGTATTGAGGTAGGTCAAAACAATCAACAATTGTTTTTTCCACATCAGTGATAGCATATTTAAGACTGCCATACCCATTGTAGGTAATACCTGCTTTCTTATACGAAGCTATTCTTACAAATTTATATGACGTGCCTAATATCGATTTATCCAGTTTTTTATGGGTTGTCTGAATAAAAACCGTATTCGAGAACTGTTCTGTCAATCCATGCAGATTCAATGCAGACCAATACGCAACAGCACTGTTTTCTGCAACGAAAGTGCCTATCACATATTCGTCCCTAAAATTTTGTCGACAAAACTTTCCTTTTTCTATCCGAGCGAGAAGTTCCTTATCAACCAGATTTTCCAATATCTCACTTAAGTTATCAAACTTTTGACCCAATAACTGTTCGATTTCAGTGAATTTAAAAATCTGAATTTCATAATCATCCAACAACTTTAAGAATTCAAGCTGTGGTTTAGTTAAGTGTTCCGATATGTAAACGCTGTCTGCCATATTACCTTTTGCGGAACGATAAGACCCAATAATTGGGTCTTATCGTTCCTCGATTGGTAAAGATATGAAACGAAATAGATAAAAACAAGCAGCTAATTGATATCCTAAATCAATTTGGAACTTCACTAATTTCTACAAAACTTCATAACATTGGTACTCAATTTTATATCTTGACCCAGAATTGTATAATACGTAATGAATTACACACCAAATGACATAAAACTTATCCTTTCCCTCTTTAGAGGCCGTGAAGATGTGTTTGCTGTTCGTTGGGAGAAGGCAGGGAAATCTGCCTATATGCCGGCCTATAGTTACGACCCGTATCATTATAGGTTGCATAAGGCAAATGGAGGTACATTTAAAAGCTATCAACACAAGACATACTTGCCATTATCGGAGATAGAGATTGATAAACACTTAAGAGGAGATCAGCAGATTGGCATTTATCCATTGCTAAAGGATAATACTTCGTGGTTCATCGTAGCTGACTTTGACAAATCAAACTGGCAAGAACAAGCTGCAAAGTATTTGGAAGCTTGCACTAATAAAAATATTCCCGCTTATCTTGAACGTTCTCGTTCAGGCAATGGAGCACATGTGTGGATATTCTTTGATCAGCCATATCCCGCCATTAAAAGTCGTAGGATATTCCTTCGTATCTTAGAAAATTGTGGCGCGTTCTCTATGTTTGACAAGAGTTCTAGTTTTGACAGAATGTTTCCAAGCCAAGATTATCATTCAGGTGAAGGATTAGGGAATTTAATCGCACTACCTTTATATTTACCAGCGCTAATAAAAGGCAATAATTGCTTTATCGATTCTGAAACATTAGAAGCATTTCCTGATCAAGTCACCTACTTGAAAAATATCAACAAGGTCAATTTGGAATTACTGGACCGACTAGATAATGAAATTGATATCGACGAGAATAACCCTAGCCCTGATATTGATAAAAAACTTAAAATAACCCTAAGTAACACAATTTGCTTAAATCGTTTCTCCATCCCATTTACCCTGATCAATTTTCTAAAAGAAAACCTGAACTTTGCAAATTCTGCTTTTATCATAAAGAAAAAAGCCGGTAGAAGTACGTTTGAAACACCTAGGTTCTATAATTTAATAGAAGAAAAGAAAAATGAACTTCACATCCCTAGAGGATTTATTGGAAGACTCTTGAGGTTCTGTAGAGAAACAAAATTAGAGCATGAATTTGTGGATGAAAGGAAAGCTCTTCCTCTTATCCCTTTTGTTTTTCAAGCGACATTAAGAAATCATCAAAATAACACAGTAGAGGCTGTTGCAAAAAAAGACTTTGGAATAATTGTCGCGCCACCTGGTGCAGGAAAAACCGTTATTGGATTAAAAATCATTGCGGACAAACAACAGCCAGCTCTTATCCTTGTACATCGTAAACAACTTTTAGATCAATGGATAGAACGTATTGAGGGATTTTTAGGCATTCCTAAAAAAGACATAGGTATCATTGGTCAAGGAAAAGTTAAAATTGGCAATCACATTACAATAGCTACTATCCAAAGTCTCCCTAAATATATCGACACATTACATGATAATTTTGGAACAATTCTCATCGATGAATGTCATCACGTTCCTGCAGAGTCATACCGTAATACCATTAATGCTCTACAAAGCAAGTATTGTTATGGACTTACAGCAACACCTTTCAGGAAACACAACGATGACAAGCTAATTTTCACATATCTCGGTGATATTATAACCGAAATCAAATCTGAAGAAATTGAAGACTATAAAAAAGCAACAATAATTATAAGAAACACAACGCTTAATGTACCATACAATTCGAAAACAGACAATTTCGAGGTTCTTTCCCAAATACTAATCCATGATACAGCCAGAAACAATATCATAAGGGATGATGTAGCTAAGGAACTAAATCAAGGGAAGAAAGCTGTAATAATTACCGAGCGAAAAGAACATATCGAAACATTAAACCTGCTTCTAAAATCTAATTATGAAACCATAACACTCAGTGGCGACGATACAGACAGTAATAAGAAAGCAAAGTGGAAAGCACTTTCAGAAGGAAATTTTCAAGTGTTAATTACTACAGGACAATACTTCGGTGAAGGCTCAGACATTAAGCATATTAACACACTTTTTTTAGCTTATCCATTTTCATTTAAGGGGAAATTAATACAGTACATCGGCAGGGTACAAAGGTCCGAAATTAATCCAACGATTTACGACTATCGAGACCTACAGGTTGACTATCTTAACAAACAATTTTTAAAGCGAAACACATATTATCGTAAAATAGATAAACAAGCGACATTGTTTGATGAACCAACCTTAGATTACCAACCCAATACAGCAGACTTATTTATATTAGAAAAATCCATCAAAATACCAATTGACAATCTTTCCTTTCATTATGGCCATGTGGCATTTACCTACAAAGTAGATGAGATGCACAGTACGTTAGAATTTCAGATTGAAAACAAAGAAATGCGACCTGAATTTGATGTATTAAAAGCATATTTCAGCAAAAACTTAAAGTCAAAGAATATAACTGTCGAAATTAATGCAGAATTTGAGTACGGAAAACTAGTAGCACAAATAGCTACATCTAAAGATATCGAACATATCAATAAAGAGATCGTAGAAGGAGTAAAATTTCAATTTCTCAACAAAGGTTTATTGGGAAAAGGTCCCTTTCAAAAGAAAAATATACTAACAGCAGAGCAATTACAGGAAGGTCATAACATATACAAAAATGCCAAGGATATGATATCCGACATTCTTAAGCAACGACAATACAAGCATTCTGATCAAATTCGTTTTTTAGCCGACCAGCATCAAACTGATATTATGAAAATTCGCTTCGTACTTAGTCCGTTTGCATTTGTATTCCTTTTTTCAGGGAATAGACAATATCACATCATTCTAGAAACACTAGATACAGAAGAAGCAACATACATCTGGCACATCGACAAAAATAGATCTTCATTAATAGAAGCAATCGAAATCATTGATAAAGACCTACAGATTATTCGAGAAAAAGGTAGACAAGTGTATTTAGATGGACATATTCCTCAAAACTTTAGTCGAATATTACATGACTATACAGATCCAGCAAAAGGTTTTATATTATGGAAGACCATGTTGGAAGAACGATTATTATAAAGCAACCAAAAATTACATGGTAAGGAAATAAGGCATTCCTCGTCGTCCTTCAGCAAAGAATGCCGCCAATCCAAAGAGGCACTATAGGATTTAGAATAGAAATCAAAGGCATCCTATAGAGCCTCTTTGCCCTACAGGTGCTTACGCAGATTGTCATCATCCTTGCAGTTCAGTCCTCCTCATCATAGGCGCCTACTTTGTCTGTCACAGCGCATCACATCTGGTTCATTACATTTCGCAAGCTACATTACATCACCATCTGTTCTGCCCAGTTCCATCCACCGTCGCCTCGAGTTTGGCTCGCCTGCAGATCGCTCGGGCTGCGGTGCCATCGGTGGCCGACGCTACCATCGTTCATTTCCCTCAGCAAAAAATAGCGCCAATCCTATAGGCACTATGAAGCCACACACAATCCCCAAGAATATAGAGCCTATTATCCCTACGGGTGCTACGCAGATGGTCACCATTTTTGCCGATCGGTCATTACCTCATCGCTGCTATTCCGCTTCACATGGCGCATCATCGCTGTACGCCTGCATTCCGTTTCACTCCATTCGGCTACGCGCTTCCGCCCCCTGATCACCTCCATAGCAGCTGGCCAATACATACCTAGGCACCTTGTGTTGGTGAGCTTTCGGCTGTCACTATTTTTGAAAAGCCCAACCCACACAGAGCGGAATCTATCCCACATGCCCACACACAAAGCCAATCATATACTTGAAATCCCAACCACATCAAAAATACCGCCAGCCAATCTCACCAACATATGCCGGCCCCCGGTACTACGTACCTCTCGGTCCGTCACCCTCGCTCAACTCGCAGACGGCGAGCGAGCGCTAGCAGGCTTTTTGCAGGATAAACGGATTTAAACAATGACGGAATCACAGAAAAGACAAAAAAGTCCGCAAAAATAAATGCAGCAGGCCAAACAGCAAGGTCCAGCCTCCGGTTTTGAGAAAAATCTCCATCCTCCATTCGTCGGATAGTATTTTACCCAAAAACCTTACTTTATTGGCCCGCATCCATTAACCAGAAGACTTTCTTTTTTTCCTTTTTCTTTTGGAATGAATATTCTAGGACTTGTTTTTCAAGAAGATGTATTGGCCGAGTGAATCTAAATCTCTGAATATAGAATACTTGTTTATACCACATGCTTCCAAGGTGTGCTTAATGTTTTTTGAATTTTCTTTCTTTATTAAGATCTTATGTAGTCTAATATCTTTGTCACTATACTCTTGATCTATTCTTTGATAATAGCCCTGTGAACGGTATGGATGGTAGCTAAACCAACCGGACTGAGATCCAACTCTGTCAATAATTGTTGAAGGTTTAAAAATTTTCAATTCTTTCTCCTTAAAAATATCAAAATTCTGTTCTTCAGTAAAGATTTTATTATCCATACTTGCGGAAAAGACCCAAACCACAGCACTGCTCTCCTCCATAGACTCCTTGCTAACCGCGAAATACAAAGCAGCCAATGGATTATCTGTCCAATCCAGTAACCTAGTGGGAATGCCGTAATGTTGTGCAATTGTTAACCATTCTAAATCATTGTTTGGTTTGGATTGCAAGTGTGGAAGGGAAGACCTTTTAAACTCATTAAACATTCTTATCTCGTTAACCTCTCTACTCTTTCGGTAAAGATGACGTGCAATGCCAGGGATTAAAGCTTTGTCCACATTTTGACCTCTATAAAGGATTATTCTCTTTCCGTCAGGTCGACCACGCCTTTCAATAAGTTTTATAAATTCTGACAGACTATTTATTTCCGTTTCCTCAAAATTCGCCATGTATTTTTACAGATATTGTTGATATTATTAAAACAAAAGCCCGACATAACGTCGAGCTTTTGAGAATAAAGTCACCACAACCTTATTTTTTTCTTTTAGTCAAAGACCCTAGCAATAAAGATACGCAAAAACTAACAGTCGCACCAATCGCTGCTAACAAAATAGTTTTCAGGATATCACCCATGATCAGGGCAGGGTAAACACCCAATAAAATACCTCCGAAAGTACCGTGGCCAATTGCAGCTCTATTCATCGTTCACACCTTCCGAATCCTTCTTCAACTGTTTATCATCAACAGTCACCTGACTGATCGCCGATATCACACCACCCGCTACGGCCAGATAACCTCCAACAGTAACAATCGCAGCAGGCAAAGCAACAGGAGCAGTCAGAATAGCCCCGCCAATTGTTGCAACCACAATACCAATATTCCGCAACACCTTAAAAAACTTCGGAGTAGGAGCCTGAGCTCGTTCAACTACATTCATGATTTTCCTTTCTCAATAATTTCCAAAAACACCCATTTTCCTGCATCGATAGAAGCATAAACTATCTCCATTAACTTGTTAAAGGCTTTTACAGATTCCAAACCTTTCCCGATTCCAGAAAGCTGACTAACCGGAGCAATACAACCTCGCAATTCACTCAAAGCATTATTGGCCGGATGAAAAAGAATCTCACTTCGCCCCACAACATCCTTCACCAAAATATGCCATTTAAACTTTTTACTGTATCGCTTAGCCAGTGAATACCTGCCTTCCGGAATGCAGGAATTATTGCGGACGTTACCTAGCCAGGGCAGCTCAATAGCATAGCTAACAAATTCACCATCAACCCAAATCTCAGCATTGGTACCTTGACCATGATAAGTCCGCAATAATCGAACTACCATTATACGCCCGTATCTACAGCAACCAGATTCAATGCGTTAAACGCACCGTTGTTCAGCGAATAGAACGAGCCATTTACCTGCTGAAGGAACTCAATGCCGAACACCAGGAACAGTGGTTTGGTCGAATCCGTAACACCGATATCATTGCTCAACGGGATTGCTGCAGACAACGTATTGCCATAAGCAATTTCAGAAGACGAACTTTGAGCCAACTTGAACATTTCATTCTCAAAGTCTACTTCAACACCGGCCGAAATCATTCGGAAGTGAGTCGTTCCCCCAGGAGCTACAATCTGACTCTCCGGAGTAAAGGCAGCCAGATTAACATCCAACACTCCAGTGGGACGGTCGATAGTAGCCGTAAACGGAGCATAGACCGTGGCCGAAAGAGCAGCATTGCCATTGAAGTCGAAGCTCTGCAACAAAATCAACTCACCGTCCAGCACATTACGCTTTCCGCGATTACTCACCGCATCAGCTTTGATTACGGCCATCATACGCTTCACGAGACGCGATATCATACGCGAATCCTGCGTCTTGTTCAACACAGGCCTGATTGCCGTACATAGCGCTTTACTGGCTTTACCAGCTCGCCCAAATTCCTGAGCATTCTCGCGCGTCCGTTGAAACTTCGGATCGTTCATAATGCGGTCCCGATCCACTCCACCTTTCTGACGGGCTAGATACCCATCCTTACTTTTGTAAAAGGTAATATCCCCGATAGTACCCTTCAATTTGATAATACTTGATTGTCTTGCCATTTCCTTAAAAATTTAATCCATCACCGCTGCAGCAATCGTGATATAGAACCAAATCTTGACAAAACAGCCCGTAGAACAAAGCCAACCTATACCATATGGCGTTAATAGCCATAGATACACACAATCAAACCATAAAGAATACGTAAATTGCAACAAAGAAAAGTCACCAATTCAAACCACAAGTTGTTACCAACTTGGTAGCATCAAAAACTAGTCAGCTGCAGTAGGTAATCAGCGTATCAACAGTAGCGATAAAGAATACATAAAGTATTGGTATGAACAGAATTTGCATTTACCCAAAGGACATCTCCATGATCACCGGCAAGAGCTACAGACAGAGCCTCCGCATATACAATGCTATCAAAAGAAAGCACAACAAAGAACCCCATCAATTGGTTACTCTCGACGAGGTATGTCAATATCTGGGACTAAATCCAGATAAAGTAAAAGAAACGGTGTAAGGCTTGATTAGTTGTATTTATCGCGAAGCTCAAGTTTCTTTATACGAGAAGTTATAGCGCCCATATTACGCTCAAATACTTTAGCCAATTCCTTTGTGGACCGACCTTCACAGAATAACTTCTCCAGTTTCTCGTCATCTTCAGCGGACCAGGGCAAATAAGCATGAGCATGCTCTTTGCGTTTGTCTTCCAATGTATAACTTTTAGAATCTGGAACCAAGGTATCGTCTTCTTGTGTACGATCGATACCAGCCATTTGCTCAACAATCCTATTCAGAGCATCTCTCAAACAACCAATATCTTTTACTGGTATACGTATTCTTTTTCCGTCAGTTTTATCGCCAGAACCATTACTGGTAGAAATAATCAAATGCGATTCACTATTAGTACCTTCTACAATATTCAATGTATACTCCCGATCTCCATTACTCACACGTTCGCTAAAAAGATTTTTATGTGCCATAAAAAATTCAATATTAGGTTATAATCAAAAACGAGCCAAATCAAATCTAGTGAAATAATATCAAGAAGACTAATAAACAGCCATCTACGTATGCAAATACTAGCTCAATCTCGCCTAATTCTGCTGTTCATTTCGTATATTTGTATTAGAAAATCGAGGTAGGAAATAGATAAAACGGATTTAGCGAGACCCTTTCGAGACCCGCAAAATCAAGAGTTTATAAATCGATATATTTCAATGCGTTACGAGCAAGGTTCGAATCCCTCGCTCTCCGCAGAGAAACCTTCATCGAAAGATGAAGGTTTTTTGCGTTTAAGAGGGATGAGAACCAGAAGGGATGGACTGGGTTCGATTCCAGAAGGCTTACGGTTTTCGTGCAGGCGCCCTGTAGGACTGAGCCAATCCTTCGCTAAAAGTCCCCTCAAGTCCGTACAAGTCCGCTAAAGTCCGTTCAAGTGCGTCCTACCTTCGGTATAGCTGGTGTATAGCCGGTCTAGTTCTCTATAATTATTAAATTTATTATTCATAATTCATCAAGTATTAAATCCATTATCATTTTTCACCTTATTACTATCACTCTTATTATCGGACTTGCTCGATTTGTAAATAATACCTTCAAGTTTTGTACGCCGACTACGAATATCTAACCATGATACAATCAATGGCACGATTCGGTTTTATCAGCGATTTAACGGCAAAAATCTGAGTTTATCGGCACAGTGCTTCGTGCTGTCGTTTTAGCGCATCCATCTATTCCATTAGATTCGAACACATTGTCTATTTAAATATTTTTTCACGTATTACCTTTTGTGGTACGATAAGCTCCAAAAATTAAGTCTTATCGTTCTTCGATTGGTAAAGAATAGTGCAAATAATCAAAATGGCTAATTATTTTAATGCGTTAATTTCTTATTTTGCAATAAGTCAATCGTAAAAACGGAACCATAAGTCTTAGTCTCATTTCAAAAAGCTTAAAAACATGATTTTAGAAGTAGCAGTATTAAACGTAAAGTCTGGCAGAACCCAAGACTTTGAAAAAGACTTTCAAATAGCTACTCAATATATTTCGTCCATAGAGGGCTATCTGAAACACTCCTTACAGAAGTGCATCGAATTTGAGAACCAATACCTCTTATTGGTAGAATGGACTTCAGTCGAAGCACATGAAGTAGGATTTCGTCAGTCACCGCAATACCAACAATGGAAAGCCTTACTGCACGATTATTACAATCCTTTTCCCCAAGTTTTACATTACGAAAGCATATAACCAAACATGATAAACTACAATAACAAAACATTTGTTGCTGTTGCCAACAGTGATAATGGAGAAACATCCGCTGATACCGTATTTAACTACAAACAAGAAGGTTCAATACTTACTGCACATTATCAAGGTGGTAAAATAATTTATGGCCATCTTATTGGGCTTGTGGACGAAGCGGGTATTATAGATATGCGGTATCACCAAATAAACAGTGAAGGAAAATTAATGACAGGAAAATGTATTTCTCGACCAGAAATTCTAACGAATGGAAAAATACGATTGCATGAAGAATGGCAGTGGACATCAGGTGACTTATCTTCTGGTCAATCTGTTGTAGAAGAAATCTAAACTATAATTAGGTAAATCTACAAGCGATTCACTTTCATCCGTAAGGTCCAGCATTTTTACCAAAGAGAGTTACAGATCCTTTACGAACAATTTACTTTCATTCATGAACAGCACAAAACAAGCCTAAATCCCGAAAACCAGCTTCAAATGGCACAAACACCTATTTTACATTTATTTTTATTATTAATCAATAAATCAAAGGGGTAAAATACCGCCAAAAAGTTTTTGGCACTTTTCGAATTTTGGCACTATTTTAACCCCTCTATACATATTACTTTGTTATAGTCTCCATAATAACCACCTATCAGAAAAACATCATCAGGTGAATTCACACTCTTGCCCCCTGGTCTAGGCCGTTGACGTTATTAATTTTAGCATTTTCCCGATAGTATTAGTTACTTTAGCATCGAAAACTCTAAAGCATTACAACATGTGGTGGATTTATGCCTTACTATCGGCTCTTTTTGCATCCCTAACAGCCATTTTTGCAAAGCTAAGTGTCGCCAATATCAGTTCCAACCTTGCCACAGGTATCCGTACCATCATTATTTTAATCTTGGTATGGTCTATTGTATTTTTTAAAGGCGAGGCGAAGGATATCAGTAGCATATCCAAACAAAGTCTTTTCTTTCTGATTATTTCGGGAATTGCGACTGGACTATCCTGGTTATTTTACTTTAAAGCCTTACAGATTGGGAATGTTTCGCAGGTAGCTCTAGTCGACAAACTTAGCGTTGCCCTGACGATTGTATTGGCCGTTCTATTTCTTAACGAGTCACTTACTTGGAAAACTGCAATCGGTGCCGGGCTTATTATTGCAGGAACCTTAGTTATGATCGCAAAATAAGTTACTTTCTTTACACCTCCCCCCCTATGACCTCAACACGGATTATAATTACTGTAATACTTCTCTTCATGCTATCTTTTAAAGCACGCACACAAGAGGCTGACAAAATAAAGCTTGAACAGACCTTTCATAAAGCTCAAGATAAGTACGATGCATTCGAAGCAAAACATAGACGCACTATCAAAGCTAAAAACGTGGATTTATCCTATCTCGAATGGGGCGCTAGCACTAATAAAGAATTCGTTTTGGTATGGTTACATGGAAGTTTGAGCAATGCTTATGAACTCGCCCCCTACGCCGAAGAGTTTGTTAAAGTGGGCTATCGAGTGCTATCAATTGACCAATATAATTCGGGCAAGACTCTCCTTCCTGAATTTGACGCTTCGTTTGACGATCTGTCTGAAGATATCAAAACACTGTTGGACTCTTTACAAATTTCCCAAGTCGTACTAGGTGGTTTTTCGAGAGGTGGCTTCTTGGCTACCAATTTTTACCAACTATATCCTAGCTATGTAAAAGGACTGATTTTAGAAGACGGTGGTTCTGTCGCATTCAGCACCAGCTACCTCAAGCTAAACAAAGATGCACTACAACAAAAACTGAAAGACGTAACCCCTCCTGATGAAATCAAGGAGCAGTATTTTGCACAGTACCCTTCCAAGTTTAAAGCCTATCGCAGTCTATACGACTCCGCAGATACAACCAATCAATTCGAAATTCTCAGTTACATCCGACCAATGGGAGAACAATGGATAACCTATTATGGTCAACCGGAATATTACCATATGCAGGATAGTTTGCATATGGCTGAGGCCATCTTTGATAGTCCAAATGTGAGTAAATACGCATCCTCTATTATCAAGGTCAATCCTCCTGTCATCTTTCAAAACCTAAAGATTCCAGTTCTGATTTTCGATCCTGTATCTACGGATGACCCTATCCCCGTTTACGAAGAGAATAAGAAGCTCGCTGAAAGTCATCCTCAATGGATAACACATATCGTGGTGGAAGGTGTCGCACACAACATTCATTATGCAGAGCCTCAAATCTTCATCAAAGCGATTACAGGCTTTCTAGCCAAGATTTAAAACGACTATTTTTGAACTATAAGTACCATGGGACTGTCCCAAAAGGTATACTGAGACAGTCTCATAGTCCGCGAGTTAATTACCGCTGATTCTTGTTGATTTTAGATTCGTCGGCCACTCCATCTGCTTACCGTTCTTATCTATCGGCAGTACAATTCTATCCCGCGATACCAGCTCTGGTTCTTCACAGGCTAGGTATGTTAAAATAGCAACGATAATGGCATTTTGCCGAACGTCATCAAATACTATCTTATCATAAGTGTCGCGATTGGTATGCCAAGTCAGTTTACCATAATCCCATGATGTAGACGATAGTCCAAATGCAGGTATGCCTCGTTGCACAAAGGAAGAGTGGTCACTGCCACCAGTTCCTGGCATTCCCGGGAATGTAGTCTGAATCTCCTTGCGGAACTCTTCGGGCAGGTATTGAAGCCAACGGCCAATGTATTCATACGATTTTTCAAAACCACTACCAGCAATGCGCACAATTCTTCCGGTTCCGTTGTCCTGATTCCATACCACCTGAATATTCTTAGCGATCTCAGGATGATCTTCTACAAAAGCCGAAGATCCATTCAACCCTTGTTCCTCACTGCCCCAATTTCCCACCAAGATAGTCCGCTTATTATTCGGATATACCTTCTGTAAGATACGCACCGCTTCCATCATCGTGATTACTCCTGTCGCATTATCGGTTGCTCCTGTTCCGCCATCCCATGAGTCTAAATGCGCCGACAACACCACATATTCATTCGGCTTTTCTTTACCTTTTATCTCAGCAATACTGTTATACGTTTTTGCCGTACCGAGCTCCTTCGAATTACCTTCCAGCAGAACCCTAGGCTTAACTCCTCTCTCGGCCATGCGATATAGCGTACCATAGTCTTCCAAAGCTATATTGAACACAGGAATCCGCTTTGACTTGGCATCAAATATCCGTGTCAATCCAGGTAATTCAGTCCAATAAGAGTCCATTACCGCCAGCGCTCCTGCATCCTCAAGAGCCAAAGGCAGGGTACGTCTAGTGTACCCCGTATAAGACATACTGAGGTCCCACTTTTTCTGTTGTTCATTTTTTAATCTCTGGTGTTTATCATAGCCTTGATCCGAAGCCGATTCTTTCCAATTTGCATCGGAACGACCAGATATAGGATTCATACCGATCAAAACAATCTTACCTTTTACAGTCTTTAACCAAGCCTGAAAATCGGTCGCCGAGTTAAAAACTGGCATCGCTACCACTTCGGCTTCTACTCCCTTACTTTTCGTCGCAGGGCTAAATGCCAGTTGGGTACCTTCTAACGACTTCACTCGGGGAAATGTCATGGTAGCCTGCGAAGTACCCCTATCCCATGAACGCCACTCACCATAAACTTCATTACGTGCCACAGCCCCTAGCTCCGTATATGTTTTCACCACCCAGTCGTGCGCCTGTTGCATCTGTGGACTTCCCACCAAACGTGGTCCTATCATATCCACCAGTTCGAAGGCATAGTTCTTCAGATAGGAATTAGTATTCGCTTCCTGAACGATAGCAGAGACAACAGCATCCTTATCCTGTGCAACAGCAGAGGCTGTGCAAACAAGCATGCCTGCCAGTCCCAAAGATTTTAAAATTGTATTTTTTCTCATCAGTATATAATTAGCTCATTCTAAATCTACTAAAGATAGTACATAAAATGAACTAAATACACAATAAGATATAGATTGCTTAGGCCTTTGCGGGATATCAGTTCAAAGACCATTCGACAAACGAATGCATCACCTCTTTCCAATGAGGCTTGCTATGATCCGCTTTCCCTTCATTTACTTCAAAGAAATTATGTTCCAGGTTAGCATATCTCCTATAAGTCAGATTATCCTTATGCTCTCTGATAAAATACAAAGGAATCAGGTCACACAGATCGCTGATAATATCTGCTGTACCATAGGCTAGATAAATAGGCTTTTCCAATTTAACCAAATAATCAATAGTAGGTTTAGAAAAGGAATGCCAAGCCACTAGATTAGAATCTTCTTTTCTTTTCTGGGCATCATTTGCCTCCCGATAAAATTGATAAAGCCCCTCTATTTTTTCATTAGCCTGCTCCCAGGATATAATCTTATTCTCAGCATCTTTTCTCGCTTGGCGGACAAGCTGGTCAATCCGTCCAAAAGCATTGAAACCAAACAGTCCTAACTTGGATATACGGTTATATTTCATGGCGATATCCAAAGCAATCTTTGAACCCTGAGAGTGTCCTGCAACAACGAGTTTCGAGTTGTCCACCCAATCTTGTTCTTTTAAGAAGTCCAGCACTTCGATCGCCCGATTGGTATAATTTTCTAAATAATCTGCTTCTTGAAATTCTTGTGTTGGTATATTCTTATCTTCAGAATTGCCAAAATACCAATACGAATTGTTGACTTGATTTTCGTTTACCATTAGCGGAGTATGAGGCATAGAAACAACCACCAGATGATAGTGTTTTACAATCTCCTGATAATCAAAATTGGAGATACCGCCAGCCATCATCCAAGGTCCCTCTTTTTCGAAGTTGATATACAGAGGAAGAGGCAATGAACCTTGACACCAAAGGAATATAGGTTTTCGT
Organism: Sphingobacterium tabacisoli; assembly: GCF_017908035.1. Taxonomy (GTDB): domain Bacteria; phylum Bacteroidota; class Bacteroidia; order Sphingobacteriales; family Sphingobacteriaceae; genus Sphingobacterium; species Sphingobacterium tabacisoli. Next base: position 1,922,013 of record NZ_JAEQMU010000001.1, read on the forward strand.
TCCTTGACATCTTTATCAATCACCAAAAAAGTCGTCGAATCTACTCCTTTACCAAGTGTAAAACTTGTCGTCTCCTGATTGATAATGCGCTTATCCTGAGAAAAGCCTACCGAATATGAACATATCAAAAGTATCATTAATATAACCACTTTGACGGAGCTATACGTATGGGCAGTATTCGCTACTCTTCTTTTGATTCCAATAATCTGAAGCATACTTTAATATAAAAAAATAGAATGATTTCAGCTCTTTTGAGCCCAATGGTTTATATGTATAGACATTTTATGTCTCTGAGCTAGCGAAAAGAATGATAACAAAACAGACCGTTCACAAACCTTAGAGACACAATAGAGATTCTTTATTTACTTTTTGCTTTCGCCGTTTTCTTTACCAAGCCCTTCAGCTCTGTTTTCAAACCAGCTATTTCCTTATTTGCAATTTCCAGTAGTTCAGTTTTCTCCTCCAGCTCCCGTTGCATCGTTACAACCCTCAGTTCCAACACACTAATCTTACGCGAATTTGTTCTTCTGACCGTAGTAAGCAAATCTTCTAAGGTATACAGCAGGTACGAACGTAGTCCGACTCTATCGATGTCAAGAGAATAACCATCAGCTTCTTTACCCCCTTTGCCCTCTTTTTCATACACCAGCCCCATATCCATCAACCATGCTACGCCGTTCTTGTCTACCTCTACGTTATTTGCGTTTCTTTTTATCTTGATCGTCTTCTTTCCCCGTTCTAAGTTCTTCGATCTCAAAACCCGGATAATGGGCATAAGGCGGTGCTCTAAGAGTACTAATAGTTGATTAGGAGACTCATTGGTAAGAATTTTTTTTGCAAGTTCTGCCGGCTCACTGCTATTCATGCCGACGAAAAAATTCACCCAGGTACTAGAACATATCTCCTTTTTCGGAGGCATATTCCAGTTAATACCCATATTACTTTGTATAAAGACCGTTGGATACCACACCAGCCTATCTAAATCTTCACAGGTCTCTTGAAATGTTCTTAAGCTCATTACTATAACTTAACTAATATCTGTTTCTTTTACACTGCTCCGTCTGCTAACAAAATCATTCTAAATATATTCATTTGGATGTATATATAGTTTTGATGTTCAAAACTATCAGTTTTCAACACCCCTTCACGATAATTGTTAACCTCAAGGTTAAAAAAAACTATATATATTGACATTCAGCTCCGTAATGGGGGAAGTCGAATCGGCTTAATCTTTTTTTCATACCTTTGCAAAAAAAAGATCATGTTTTTCTATTTAAAAATTAGCTAAATAAATTCTTCCCTGTTATCTCACGATAATAGACCTATGTATTGTTAGAAACCAACTTCTGGTTTCTAGGAGAATTTTATTATCTAATATTTTTAAAATGAAAAATCAAAAAAAGTCATTTATTTGGCTTATTATATTTCTTGTTGGGTTTCCGCAAATCAGTGAAACCATATACACCCCTTCCCTTTCCGAACTTGCGACACACTATGGTGTCACAGGCAATCAGATCCAACAAACACTCAGCATCTATTTTGCTGGATTTGCGATTGGCGTATTCCTATGGGGGATACTATCTGATTTTATCGGACGAAAATCAGCTATGCTTATCGGTATTGTAATATATATCGCAGGTTCTTTTTTATGCCTACATGCCGTTGATTTTCAAGCATTACTTTTGGCCCGGTTCGTACAGGCAGTAGGTGCCTCAGTCGGTTCCAATGTTAGCCAGACCATTCTACGTGATACCTATAGTGATAAAGAGCGTATTGCTGTATTCAGCAAAATATCTGCAGTTTTGGCTTTTTCCCCTGCTATAGGCCCTTTACTAGGTAGTGTTGTAGCCTCGATCTGGGATGTCTCTATGTTGTTCAAACTGTTGATTTTAATAGGCGGTATCGCCCTACTTTGGTCTATCACCGGATTGGTGGAGACCTTAGATTTCGAATCAAAGCCAAAATATGACTTCAAAAAAATCGGTAGAAACATTATTTCAGACCGTTCATTTTGGATTCTTGGCGGTCTCATTGGCACAATCAACGGTGTTATTTTCAGTTATTATGGAGAAGCCCCATTTGTCTTTATCGAGCAACTGAACTTTTCACTGATCGAATACGGATGTATCGGTTTTCTAGTCGCGTTTGCTAGCTTTTGTGGAGCTAAATTCTGTAAACGAATCGTTGCCCGAAAATCGCCCAAATATGTACTGTATTTTGGAAATTTCACATTTCTACTGGGGATTCTGATTTATCTTTTTGCTGTTCTTTTATGTGCAGATTGGAAATTGGTCCTTATCATACTGCTGTTGCTCGCCATATTCGTCATGATGTTTGGCATAACTTGTATGCTTCCCATCTGTCTGAGCAATGCACTAATCCATCACAAAGCATATTTGGGGATAGCTGGAGCCATCCTTGGTTTATATTACTATGCTATAGTCGGAGGAATCACTTGGGTGACTAGCTATTTTCACAGTAGCTCACTCCTAGTTTTCCCTATATTGCTGTTATGCTGGTTTACTATCAATACAGGATTAATTAGGTTGAACAACAAATAAATTGATCCCAATCCATTAAACAGAAATCCCGTCATTCTATAACAGAAAGACGGGATTTTTATTTTCCTATGTTCCGGAATAAACCTTGAGCATATCAATATGCATGATACCATCTTCGTCATAGGGTTCTCCATCTGGGAAAAAGCCCAGCGACTGGTACATCTTCGAAAGATGATGCTGTGCTCCAATCTTAATATCCACGTTCCCAAAAATCGCATAACAGGCCTTGATAGCCTCGTCTACAATCGTATTCCCTAAACCTTTTCCTCTAAAATCCGGGTTCACTAAAACCCTTCCCAAAGAAACCTGTTCGTACGATAATCCTGCAGGCAACACCCTACTATATCCGGCCAAGTGGCCGTCCACATAGAGCAGTACATGATGGGATTTGAGGTCTTTACCATCGGGGTCGAGATAGATACAGTTTTGTTCTACCACAAAAACCTCACTGCGTAGACGCAATACTTCATACAGCTCTATATTTGTCAGTTCATCGAAAGACTTAAGGACCACACTTACCTTCATTACTTCTATTTTGTTTGTTGTACAAATATCCGCTATAGGATTTAAAAGCTATAATTTTCTATTAAAATTACAGGCTCATGTGCAAAATAGGATATGCCTTACCTTGACCATCGCATTCCGAACGGCCTGTCGTACGGAATCCCATATGTTTATAGAAACCTACAGCCTGCGCATTCTGCTCGTTCACATCCACCTTAGACACCTGCAAATTAGCTATTCCATAGGTCACTAACTTTCTCCCAACTCCCTTCCCCCTGCAATCGTTATGGATAAAAAGCATTTCCAAAGAATCGCCAGCAGTACCTATAAATCCCACCAAAACGCCCTCTTCTTCAAAACCCCAGAGGGTCACCTGTTCAAAATAAAAAGGCAATTGCGCTTGGTAATATTCAAAGTCTTCTCTTTTTAGAAAATCATGGGTATGCTCCACAGCACTGGTCCATATTTCTTTCATCCGCGGATAATCCGCCTTTTCTATTTTTCTAATCATAGTTCTACATCATAAGAATTGCAAAATTCGTTACTTATGTCGAGGATATACTGAACCTGGGTTAAAAAATACGCTTCCGTATCCTGCTCAAAGCCTGGGGCGTTATTCCCAAATACGACGCAATATCTTTCAACGGGATATAATTCATTGCTTTGCCATATTCTTCCATCATCTGCAGATAATACTGCTCGGGAGAATATTTTATTAGGTCCAGATTGCGTTTCAACAACCTAGCCAATAGTTTAGCAGTCAAATCTCCAAATAGGTCTTTAAGGTTTGGAATTGCCTCATAAAGCTGGAGTGTCTGCTTCCGATTGATACGATAAACTGTACTATCGACCAGCATCTGCACATTAAACGCAGATCTTTCCTGTAGTGTAAATGATATATTTGACAGGGAGAATGTTCCTTCTTTGCAGAACCAAAATATTTGCTCCGTCCCCTCGTGGTTGCGTGTCCAACATCGTGCTATCCCCTCGGCTATGAAATAACTATAAGGCTCAATCTCCCCTTCCTCAATGAGAAAACTATTCTTTTTGAGACTTATCTCCTCAAAAAAAGAATCGAATAAGCTTGACTCATGGGGCGTGATTATGTGTGAATCCACATGAAACTCTGCAAACAGTTTTTCTAAAAGCATATCCTATCCATTACTTTAATACACAAAACAACGTCTAAAATAGAACATATCAAGACTATAATTCATAAAAATGTATATTTACATGTTATGTTTAGCGAAATAAAATACACCAAAGACCATGCTAATCTCAGTGTTGATGATCCAAGAAAAAACGATTATTACACCATATTACTCTGTGATTCTGGCTCCGCTAATATCAAAATAGGCTTCCATGAGTTTGAACTGAAGCCCCATGGGATCGCTATCTTATCCCCCAATACGATATTTTCAATTAGCCGTATTTCCAGTGACTTAAATGTAAAACAGATCTTTTTTACAAAACCTTTCTTACAGAAAATCTTCATCAAAGAAGATATTGTGGAGGAGCTCTTATTATTGAACAGCAATTACCCTCCATTTTATGAATTACATAATAGATTTGATATCGTACTCAATAGATTTCTGTCCTTAGAGAGAGAGCTGAACACTCAATATGCTTATCACTTGGACATAGCTCGATTGATGGTGATAGAAATTCTCTATGAATACAACCGAGCCTGTGAATACTGTTTATTAGGTTTTGAAAAAAATATGAACCGTAACTATCAACTGACTTACGAATTCAAAAAATTGGTTGATGAACGATTTTCTAGCTGGAACACTATTGGTTTCTATGCTTCTCATTTTGGAATTTCGGCCAAACATCTGACAGAGGTAGTAAAAGCAGAAACCGGACATACAGCCTTGCAGATCATTCACGAACGTCTACTCCTAGAAAGCCAATATCTTCTAAAGCATACTACCTTATCGATCAAAGAATGTGCACATATACTTGGTTTTGAAAGTGCCTCTTATTTCTCTCGCTTTTTCAAAAGTCACACCTCGGCCTCTCCTATTGCATTTAGAAAGGAGAATCCGTAAAATTTAAACTTTAATCCGAAGTTCTGATATTTTCATTCCATTCATTCCTTTTCAACTTTGTACTATTACGATTTAAGAGGATAAAAAATGAATAATACGACAACATCAAACAAGATTCAAGAGGCCACTTGGTCAGACCTTTTTTCGAAGGATAATGCCCTAAAAGCAGTTATATTAGCTCTTGGCGTAATGCTTCATGCGACCAACGTATATCTGGCAACAACTATAATGCCTTCTATTGTAAAAGAAATCGGAGGGCTTGAATACTATGCATGGAATACCACTCTGTTTGTGGTTGCTTCTGTTATTGGCTCCGTATTATCTGCCAACCAGATGGCCAGTCATGGTCCTAAAAGAGCTTATCAAATCGGTATTGTGATATTTTCTATCGGTACAGTGATTTGTACTTTTGCTCCAAGCATGCCCATATTATTGGTAGGACGATTTATACAGGGCTTCGGAGGAGGGCTTTTATTTGCATTATCTTATGCCATGATTAGGCTGGTCTTTACAGAAAACCTTTGGTCCAGGGCAATGGCCTTAGTTTCTGGCATGTGGGGCATTTCAGCGTTCTCAGGCCCTTTTATAGGAGGAGTATTTGCAGAGCATGCGCATTGGAGATGGGCTTTCGCCTTTCTATTATTCTTTTGTCTTTTCATTTTTGTAACAGCCTCTATTGTACTCCCTAAGCACCGAAACAGTGATGGAGTGCAAGCCCCTCCTTATCTAAAGCTTTTGCTCCTAATCCTTGCTGTTCTTGCTGTCTCAATAGGCAGTGTTCAAAAAAGTGGTGCTGAAAACGTTTTGGGAGTTCTGGTCGCGCTATTGTTTTTGGTGTTACTCATTCTCACGGAAAAAAGGTATAATCCTAGGTTGCTTCCTAGTGGTGCTTATACTATATCTTCCGCATTAGGTTCGACATACGCAGTCATGGTACTGTTGACCATAGCTACTTCTATTGAAATCTACGTCCCTTATTTCGCACAGGTCGTCAACGGTTTCTCTCCTTTAGGAGCAGGCTATCTTACCGTGCTAATTGCTTTCGGATGGACACTATCATCTATTACTTTTTCAGGCTACAAAGGTAATTCGGTAAACAAAATCATCATATTGGGTGCTTCACTTATGTTTTTGGGACTGTTAGGACTAGCCTACATTACAGCGACAGGCTCACAGGCTTCAACTCTGACCATCTTCTTTACAGGATTGTTTTTACTAGCCATCGGTGCTGGAATAGGTATGGGCTGGCCTCATTTATTAACTAGGGTGTTTTCATTAGCTCCTACCGGACAAGAGAATATGACGTCGGCTTCTGTCACGACAGTACAACTTATAGCAACCTCATTTGGTGCATCCCTCGCAGGATTGGTAACGAACCTAAGCGGGATAGCGGACAGCTCTAAACAATTAGGAGCTATTAATGCCTCTATTGTTCTCTATGGTTCCTTTGCAATCGCTCCGCTACTGGCACTTCTTATTTTAATACTTACCCTAAGACAAATCAAGCGGAAAACTACCGCTACCCCACATTGACGATATCCTTAGACATCACATGCTGTGGGCCCTTTATTCCTTCATGTACTTTTCCTGCATCGATATAACCGGACCGGAGATATAAATTGTAAGCAACTTCGTTGTCCAAATTAACGCCAAAGACGATTTCATTGACCTCAGTAAAGTGAAGCTTAACAAAAGAAGGCAGTAGTAACATTGTTTCCTTCGCTACTCCTTTTCCCTGAAATTGAGGCATAACGGAAAGCGCTCTTAGCAGAATTGATTTCGGATTATCAGTATACATAAAACGGTCTTCTGAAAGGTCTAAAGAAAAAAATCCTGCAGGTTTTTCATCATAAAGGATACAGTACTGGAAGCGATTTTCTTTGTTCAAAATCAGAGGATCCTTCAAAATCCTTCTTGGCAAATCTGTAAATTGAGCTTGCACTTCATCCAGTTCATAAGAGCTGAGGTCGGTAAAATACTTTTCGTGATATAGGGCTATCTTAACCATAATATGATGACCATTTACGTTAGAGCAAAGATAAATTCTTTCTTTAAACATATTCAGACACCGTGTATTTCTTTATGCTATGCGCCTTTTTTAAACACCAATAAACATATCTTTTTAACTTTTCATGTTGTTTGGTGTTGATTTTTTATCAATATTGTCAAAAAAAAAAGAATGGAAGCAATTTTCACGAAAGTCTCCAGCGAATGGAAAAGAAAGCCTTATTTCGATTATTTCTACTATACAATCAAGACAAAATACAATATAACCCACCACGTAGACATTACTGCTTTTCTTTCTGAAATCAAGCGTAATGGTTTCAAGTTTTACCCTTCATTTCTTTTTGTCATCATGAAGGCTATCAATCAAAATGAGGCATTTAGGATGAGTTTTAATGAAGATGGAGATCTGGGAATCTGGAACTATGTAAATCCCTCTTATACCATCTTTCATGACGATGACAAGACATTCTCGGATGTATGGAGTTATTACAAACCTGATTTCCGTGAATTTTATCAGGAGGTAACGAGTGATATAGAAAAATACAAAGACGTCAAAAAGATTAAGGCGAGAGAAGGTAGACCCGCGAATTTCTGTCCGCTATCCGTACTTCCCTGGTTAAGTTTTGAAAGCTTTAGTCAGGATACCTATCAGGAGAGCAACCTCCTTTTTCCTATCATCCGCTTTGGGAAGTATTATGAGCGGGATGGCAGACACCTCATCCCTGTTTCCGTATTCGTCAACCATGCTGTAGCCGACGGTTACCATACCTCCAAGTTGATAAACGACATCGAAGAACTGGGTAATACTATCAACGGGTGGATGTAGGCTCTTGCTTACTGCCTGTATAGTCGTATACATTTCCCCTGCTATCTTCGAATGTGATATTGCGCTTTGTAGAACCTGTCACTTTTCTGAATCCGGCAACATCAGATATGTCAAGTTTTTGATCTTCAAAATAGACCGCATTATTATCTTTACCTACCCGCCCCTCCAACAATTGGTAGGTTTTTGAATCAGCACCTGGTATACGTTTTAGGTTGTAATAGACATAATTTTTATCTTTTGCGATCAACTCGTTATTGGTCTTAAACAGTACCTGCAAGCTTTTGGGATCGGCATACGGAATCGGCTCACCAAAAACAAAAACGGTGGTTTGGGTTTTCAAAAGGTCATCGTCAATCACTTCAATGGGGAGACTCGTACCTGGTATTTCATTTTCTATAATCCCTCTTTTTTGGAAGGGCTGATAATACCACAACTTGTTCCCGTTGACCAGTATGTATTCTTTATTGACAGCCTCTGCTTTATCCAAAGATTTGCTCACGTTCAAAAAACCATTGCTGTTAGTTAGATAAATACCTTCTTTATCCTTCATAAAACGTTCGTTGAGGAACTCAAAGCTGGCGTAATCTACATTAATAAGGCTATTACGATAATAATAATGCTGCTTATCCTTTGCAAATGAACTGTAAGGACTACTTAATCGTTGAAATGAAACGGGATCGGCCTGATCTATTGGCGATAGTATATCTTCCCCCTGTCGATTGAAATCTATCGCATCACCACCGTAGCAATATACATGTGATTTGTCTTTAATTACACCTTTTTCAACGCTAAAAGAAGCAACATCTATATCCTCCTGCTTACTTCCCCGAAAATAAACATGACGGCTATCTTTTCCATAGGTTTCCGCAATCGGTTCAAAGGATGCCGGGTCTGCATCCATTTTCTTAGAACCCCGCTCGAAGCTGTTTCCGCCAGGAATAAAATAGACACTGCCACGCTTGATGTAGTAAGATTCTGACTTGGTAGAGTCAATTACCTTTCCACAGGAAGCACAGGTCACCATCATCGTCAATAATTGAATAGCAGAAAAAATCTTGTTTCGCATGCAGGTTTCTATTTTTCCATAAAGCTAGGAATTACGATCAAAACAATGTTTTGCTTTTTACGATCCGTCACTTTCATTTATAATCTGCCCCTGTCTACAGCATCTTTTTATTAGAATAATTATATATTTAGCAGTGTATTAAAAAATAAGATGCATAAAGCGTATGAATGATAAGGAAAATAAAGATGCTATGCAGGAACTGGCATCGCAGCTCCGCTGTCCTTCGGGACATCAGGCCGAAGCCATTGCAGACAATATGTCTATCTCCAACCATACCATGATACAAGAAGCGATCTATACGTTAACCTTAGCGGATAAGAGCACGATACTGGAGATCGGTTTCGGTAATGGTAAGCATATCGCTCAACTGCTCGATGTATCGCCCAGCATAAAATACTACGGCATCGAGGTCTCGGAGGCCATGCATAATCTCGCTGTCCATCACAACCAATCTGCCATCGAGACCGGCAGGGCTCACTTCACTAAAGTAGATGGCAGTGGCTTACTCCCTTTCCCGGATAATCATTTTACACATATTTTTTCGGTAAACACCTTGTACTTCTGGCCCGATATTGAGCTTTCACTACGAGAAATACACCGCACATTACAAGATGAAGGCCAGTTGGTACTCACATTCGTAGAAAAGGAGTTTGGATCGAAGCTTCCTTTTACACAACATGGGTTTACTTTGTATACGGACGACGAGCTTGCAGAATACCTCTATGAGATTGGATTTAAAGAGATACAATCTATGACGTACCATGATGATACCATCAGTAAAGATGGAACGCCTGTAAAACGTACTTTCCTAACGGTACATGCTGTGAAAAGTGAAAATGGATAATAGCTGGACTACATGATACTAAAGTGCCGAAACATCATCAGTCCACCGATACCGATAGAAACAAAAGGATAGCCTTTCTGTAGGGGCATAGCATAATCATAGCCTACTCTACAGTGGAAAAATCCCTGATACTCTACGTAGAGGTGTGGACTCACACGAAACTGATTGTCCATTCCTTTATTAAAATCAAATAGGTAACCGGTCTGCACATTGGCTGAGACCAGGAAGTCTTTGTATCTATTATCAACTATATACCGGACAAAGCCGAGTTGTGGGGCTAAGCCTGAAGGCTGTTTAGAATTTTTACTGGTGTAATCTACCCCTACCGTAAAGTCGTAATTCTTATCGGTGTTAAATACGAGAGGCACATTCAGTGCGGCCTGAAACATAGGCCTTTTATCTTGCTTCATTCCTAAACTGAAAATTTGGGCAACGGCTCCCGATATACCGAAAAAAACAGCTAATATTAGATACAGGCAATATCTCTTCATGAATAAAGCACAGCAATATATATGCCTTAATTTATCATTTAGATTATTTCTTGTCAAACAAACCATTACAAATCGAACATTAGTCTATAAAAATTGAACATTCCTTTATCTAAGGAAAGGCTATCTTTGTATACTTCTCGAACAAGGTTACCAAAAAAAAGTACTATGAAGCTACCCTTTGAATCTTATAATCCAGCTTGGAAAACAACGTTTGAAGGCCTCAAAGAAGAAATCGGGCAAAAATTGGCTGAGGTTTCTCCACGTATCGAACATATCGGAAGCACATCTGTAGAGGGGCTTTCTGCCAAACCTATCATTGACATTATGATTGGTGTTGCAGATAATAGAGAATTGGATAAGGTACCTCCTCTTTTGGATAATGGGAGTTATGTATACTATGAAAAGTATAACGATGATATGCCTTACCGCCGATTTTTCGTTCGTTTGACAGACAATGCGGTAGACCTAGGCTTACCTCTTGTTATCCAGGAGAAAGACGAAATCCCCGAATGTATGCATGACCACGCTTTACGTATGGCGCACATCCATGTCATGCCCAGCAGCTCGGAACATTGGTTGAGACATCTTGCTTTCCGGGATTATCTACGTGAACATCCTGCTGTTGTACAAGAATACCAAATATTGAAAGAGCGACTAATACAGCAGGAATGGAAAGATGGCAACGACTATAATGCAGGGAAAGACGTATTTTTAAAAAGAGAAGAACAGAATGCCCTTAAGTGGTATAAAGAATCTGAACATTAATGACACAGGAAAACATACAAATCAACGGAGCAAATTATACGTTCCATATACAATATCAACAGGAAGAAAGCTTACGTTTGGAATTCAAACGAATGACCAATAGCTTTTGGGGCTTTGATTTTGAAAACTACTATCAGTCGGGCTATTGGGACAATAGTTGCATTTTATATTCACTCTTCGATGGGGCTAAAATTATATCCCATGCTACGGTCACTCTTTTTGATGCAGAGGTGCTCGGTGAATCAAAAAAACTGTTGCAAATCGGTACGGTAATGACAGACGAACACTACCAGAAAAGAGGCCTTGGACGCTTTCTAATGGAACGCATACAGGCTGATTTCAACCAAAAGAGTGATGGCATGTTCTTATTTGCCAATGAAACAGTTCTTGATTATTATCCAAAATTCGGTTTGGTTCCAGCCCCGGAGTTTATTGCTGTACAACAGGTGAACAATACCATATCTGACCAGAAGCCGTCTAGCCGAAAACTGAATCTGGATACTGCCGAGGACTTACACTTATTCGAAGGCTTGGTAGACCGCAATGTTACAAATAGCGCAGTGAGCTGTAAAAACAAAGGGCTTAGCTTCTTTTACACCTATGCCTATCCAGAAATGGGCTTTAAAGATTCCATCTACTTTATTGAAGCACTAGATTGCGCTGTAGTAGTGGAGCTAGCGGACAGCACCTTGCGTATCATCGAACTTTTTAGCACGAACAAGGTTAATCTACAAGACGTTATTACTGCTTTAGGGGACTTGACGTTTGATAAGGTTTCCTTAGGCTTTACACCGCTTGAAGGGGATTTTGACTTTGAGCCGTGGCAGGATGATGACTTGCACCTTTTTGTTTCTCCAAATTTGAAACAGGCTTTCGAAGAAGGCAAACTTGTCATCCCTTTCTTATCACACACCTAACATAGACCGAAAATATATGCAAATACGAAAACTAACGAATCAGGATATTCCGGACTTGCTCCTTGCCATCAATGGTTCGTTTGCGGACTATATCGTTCCTTTCCAACTAAACAGCGAACAGCTGGATTTTAAAATGACATCGGAAGACATTCAAATGGACTATTCAGTTGGTGTCTTTGAAGATGGAAAATTGGTCGCGTTCATAATGCATGGCCTACGCCCTATGGGTAATGACTATAAGGTTTACAATGCCGGAACAGGTGTCCTTCCTGATTACCGAGGAAGGGGACTCGTAGGCCAAATGTACGCTCATATCGTCCCATTTCTTCAAGCTCAAGGCGTAAAAAAAATGGTACTCGAGGTTATAGAAAGTAACCGATCTGCTATCCGTGCGTATGAAAAAGAAGGCTTTACGATAAACCGTAAGCTACTGTGCTTCTCGGGTACGCTGGAAAACGTTAATGAGAACAGCATAGCATTACTAAAGACTTTGTCTTCGCTCCCTTGGGATGCACTATCGGATTTTTGGGATATTACACCGAGCTGGCAAAGTGATATCCGAAGTATGCAACTTGTACCTCCGTCTATCCTTGGAGCTTTTATCGCGGATGAACTGGTGGGCTATATTCTTTTTAATACAACAAAAAGAAGGATATACCAACTCGCAGTAAGCCCTAGCCAACGTCATAAAGGCATAGCCCAACAGCTCACCATGGCCGTACAACAGCAGATTCCAGCAGAAACCATACAGGTAAACAATGTGGACGAAGCATCTACTGATCTAGAATTATTCTTAAAAAAACAGGGGCTTCAAAATGATATTAATCAATTGGAGATGACCAAAAGTATTTAAGCCAATGATACGATTAGCAGAAGAAAATGACTATGACCGTATGGTCGATATTTGGTTGGATGCTTCTATCAAAGCGCATCACTTTATCCCGGAGGGATATTGGAAAGATGGGGCTTCTGAAATGAAGGAAATCTATCTACCTCAAAGTCGGTCTTGGGTATATGAAGATGAAACTGGCCTTGTACAGGGATTTGTATCGCTATTGGATAATCATATTGCAGCTTTGTTCGTGGCTACGAGTCAACAGGGAAATGGCTTAGGCTCTCGCCTATTACGATTTGTCAAAACAAAATCAAGGCAATTGACATTAAATGTATACGCCGAGAACACTTCCGCTGTAGATTTCTACCGCCACCATGGTTTTCAGGTGGATGAGGAGCTGATAGATGAAGCAACTTCGGCCAAAGACCTGAAGATGAACTGGAATAGTAGTTTATTATAAAAACCGATAACAATGAACGAGTTCCTACAACATTTCTACTTGGATAAAGAGGAGCCAAATAAAGGTTGCCTACTTGCTTTAAGAACGATTATCTTGGGGCAAGACTCGATTGTCACGGAAACAACTAAATATGGAATGCCTTGTTTTTGTTATAAAAACAAGGCATTCTGTTATCTCTGGACGGATAAAAAAGAAAATGACCCTTATATATTGTTGGTAGAGGGTAAGCTTTTGGAACATCCGCTATTGGAAACAGGTAAGCGTTCGCGGATGAAGATACTCCGCATAAATCCCAACGATGACCTAGACCTGGAAGCTATCACCGAAATCCTTCAGCTAGCTTTGGATCTGTACCGCAACGGAACCATCAAGACCAAAAGTTAAGAAGACGCTATTTACTGCCTTATGCCTTCTTTTGTAATCTGGACATACTGAAAACTACCAGTAGCAACAGGATAGCAAAGAAGAGATAACGCCAAGCTAAATCTCCCTGGCTGGCCACCTCTCCACTGATGGATACCAACGAGCTGGCTACCGAAGTGATGATATAAACCAAACCTCCCATCAAGCCACCGGCAGTCCCTGCATTGGCAGGAAAGAACAACATACTACTGGTGAAAAAGCTGGTAAACAGAACGCCAGAAACAATATGGATTAAAAAGGCAAAGCCAACCATGACGTAGATACTCTGATAAACGGAACTGACTGCCAATAGTGCTATTATGGCTAGAAGCTGGACAGCTAAGGGCTTCCATACCCTTTGATCAAACTCGAGGTCCATGCGTTTTTTCGCAATAAATCCCCCTATCCCCCAGGAGAATCCAAGTAGCAGTGTACAGTAACCAATAGTGACAGAGGTAAAGTGGAAGGTATTTTCAATGATAAAAGGCCCTGTGATATTAAAGAGCATCACAATCGAGTAACTGATCCCGAGTACTAAGATACCAAGTATAAACAGCTTATTCTGGAGCATCTCTTTATAGACGAAAATATTATCCCGAAAATTAACTCTCTTGGTCTGTGCGATGCTCTCTCCACTGAAGGCTAGTTCAAAAACGAGTAATGCTCCTGCATAAAATGCCAGGAAATAAAAATTGGCTTTCCAATTAAACATCTTTTCCAAATAGCCTCCTAAAAACGGCGCCAATATAGGACCACAAGACCATACAATGGTAAAATAACTTAAGTAATTTTTAAGACGCTCCCCTTGGTATAAGTCGGCAAATAATGCCCTGGTAGCCACGACCAGTATAGATACAGCTATTCCCTGTATCGCTCTCCATAGACAGATAATAAAAACACTATCGGTATAGGTGATAGCCATGCTGCTCAACAAAAGGATGAACAAGGCTAATAATCTAGGGCGATAACGACCAATGCTATCCAAGATACTGCCGATAAACAGCTGCGAGATACCATAACTCAATAAATATGTCGTCAATGTCAATTGAATATCCCTTTCGTCAACACCAAGGTTTCTGGCCATCGCCGGAAATGAAGGCAAGTAAATATCCGTTACAAAACCTGATAGCGGCATAGATATAAATGCCATCAGTGTTACCAATTTAATCCGTTCCTGCGAAGCCTGTCTCAACATATCATTTGATTTATTATGAAACAAAAGTAGAGACTATCTCCTATTCACACATTTTACCTGACAAAGCAATAATTATAAAAATCAAAGATTACTTATTTTCCTGACGAAACCGTAGCGGAGCAACCTGCGCATTCTTCCTAAAAAAGTTATTGAAATGTGTTGGCTCCTCAAAACCCAAGGTATATCCGATTTCTGCGACATTCCAGTCGGTATAGGTTAGCAGATTCTTGGCTTCTTCGAATACCTTTCTTTTGATAAGCTGGGTAGTCGTTAGATTTGTAACTGATTTGACAGAAGCATTCAGGTGGTTGACATGCACATGTAAGCGAGTGGCAAAATCTGCTGCTGTACGCAATTCGAGTGGATAAGCGGGCGAATCCAACGGAAACTGTTTATGAAGCAACTCATCAAACATACGGTATATACGCACAGCTCCCGACTGATTCTCTACCTCCAAATCATCAACACGCCATTCCAATGCCAAGTGCAATATCGCGGCGAGATTGCTTTTTATAGCATTACACCGAAATGGGTAGTTGGAATGGTTCAATCGGTACATATTGTTAAAAAACGTCGTTACCGTCTGCAGCTGCTCTTCATCCAGGAAGATAATCGGTTTACTCCACTCTTTAAAAAGTGATGTTTTCTTGAAGGGTTCGAAAGCCTGACTTCCCGAAAAAAATTCTTGGTTAAACAGGCAGAAATAGCCTTCTTGCTGATTGGTGTCGCAGACCCAGGAATAGGGAATATTAAGTGCCGGCAAGAATAAAACAGGACGGTCTATATACAGTTCATGCTTACCATACTTGAACCATCCCTTCCCGATGATTAAACTAATTTTATAAAAATCGCGACGATTATAAGGAGTTTTGAAATCACAGTATTTGCGTGGCGAAATATTAAAATGTGATTTTCCAATTTCGAAATCATTGATTTCACCGTTGCTATCGTGTAGATGGCTCAACCGTTTGTAGTAATCTTCTAATGTTTCTAGTCGTTCACTCATGCAAATACAAAACTACAAAAATCAAACATTAATCGTTAAAACCAAAAATCTATCTAATGTAAAGATTGCTTCGCATAGCTCGCAATGACAGATTACGGTGAACTCGCAAGCTCGGTTTGTAAACTATCTCGTCATACCGAGCGTAGTCGAGGTATCTAGAAGCTATATAATTAACCCTATACAGTTGATAGCCCCATTCGACTCCACTGCATTCCGCTCAGGGTGACGTTGACTGTCATTAAAACTCCGCTGCGTTTGTTAAAAAAACTTACCTCTCGCAAAGACGTGCCGCCTACTCGTCACTGCGAATGCAGTGAAGCAGTCTCTATAGAAGATTGCTTCGCATAGCTCGTAAGGACGTACTAATTACTACTTCTTGTATTCTCTTTGCAATACGGCAAAAATCTCTCCATCGACAAAACGTCCTTTTTCAAAGAAGTAATCCCGTAATGTGCCTTCGGATGAAAGTCCTACTTTTTCCAATAATCTACGCGAAGCGATATTTGCAGGATCGATAAAGGCTTCTATCCGGTTAAGCTTAAACTGCGAAAAACCGTAATCCAATATACATTGAATTGCTTCGGTCATCATTCCTTTTTGCCAAAACCGGGGATGCAATTCATATCCTATCTCTGCCCGGCTATGCTCTGTGGCAAAATTATGAAAACCACAGGTACCGATCAGTTTTTCAGGCTCTTCCTTTAGACAGATAGCCCAACGGATGGTATCTTTCCGTACATAGCGATCCTCCCAGATCTTAACGAGATCATGTGCTTCCTTAATATCCTGAAATGTAGGTAGATCGAAAAACTCTGTAACCTCATCTTTGGAAAAATAGGAATACAGCGCCTCCGCATCGGAGGGCTGTATTTGTCTTAACTGTAAGCGTTCAGTACTTAACAGTGGAAATTTATCAAAACTCATAAGCCATAAAAGTACCTAAAATTACAACCAAGTGTTGAACTTTTTAATAAACCAATTCTTGACTACCTGGGTAAGCAAGCAATACGATACTAATATTCCGATCAACCAAGGGAAGTAACTAAGTGGCAATGGCTGCATCTTTAATGCTTCTGCAAATGGTGAGAATGGCAATAGAATACCGATCAACATAATCAGTGAAGTCAACGCTACTACCGGTGCCGCTGCCCAGCTCTGTATAAATGGAATCTTACGGGTACGTATCATGTGAATAATCAACGTCTGCGACAACAATCCTTCTACAAACCAACCCGTCTGAAACAGGGTTTCATGCTCTGGGCTATTGGCTTTGAAGACGAAATACAATACGGCAAACGTCGCAAAATCGAATATAGAACTAATCGGGCCTATATATATCATAAATCTGGATACACCTGCCGCATCCCATTTACGTGGCTTTTGGATGAAATCTTCGTCCATTTTATCCCAAGGGATAGATATCTGCGAGATATCGTACAACAGGTTTTGGATCAACAGGTGCATGGGCAACATCGGCAGGAAAGGCAAAAAAGCACTCGCCCCCAACATACTGAACATGTTTCCAAAGTTACTACTAGTCGTCATATTGATATACTTGATAATATTACCAAAGGTCCGTCTTCCGTAGATGACACCTTTACGCAATACCATAAGATCCTTCTCTAATAAAATAATATCCGCACTTTCTTTAGCAACATCGACAGCGGTATCAACACTGATGCCGACATCAGCTTCTTTTAATGCTGCAGCATCGTTGATACCATCCCCCATAAAGCCAACGGTATGTCCTTTATCCCGTAATGCTTTGACAACACGTACTTTTTGAAGTGGGTTAAGCTTAGCGAATACCGACACGGACTCCACACAATTACTCAAATCCTCATCCGACATCTGCTCCAATTCGGCACCACGAACAATATGCTGTACAGGAATACCGATATCTTTGCATATCTTCTGGGTCACTGTTTCATTATCTCCTGTCACCACTTTTACTTCTACTCCCAACTTATGCAATGCCTCGATAGCTGGTTGAGCTGATGGCTTGGCGGGATCCAGGAAACCGATGAAACCTGTTAAAGTCATTCCTTTTTCATCCCCAATACCGTAAGTCAGTGGGTGGGATGCATCAAACTCTTTAATAGCGACAAGGAGTACACGTAGACCTTCATCGTTCATTTTCTTGGAAGTCTGCAATACAATCCTACGCATGGTATCATCCATTGGAATGGCCTTATCATTCTCGACATGGAGGCTTCTATCTTCTCCCGGCTCAAACGCATAATCACAAAGTGCTAACATTTCCTCTACTGCACCTTTACAGATCAACAAGTGTTTGCCATCGTGTTTTTTCAGGATGACCGACATACGACGGCGCTCAAAATCAAAAGGTATCTCATCTACTTTCAGATACTGCTCCTCGACCTTCAGGTAATCATGCAATTCGACATGTTCCAACACCGCTTTATCCATTAGGTTTTTAAGTCCGGTCTGATGAAAGCTATTCAAATAAGCCCATTTTAACACCTCATCGTCTTCAATACCATAAACATTAAGGTGTTTTTCGAGAACGATTTTATCAAGGGTCAATGTACCTGTCTTATCTGTACATAACACATCCATCGCTCCGATATTCTGTATTGAGTTCAGGCGTTTGACGATCACCTTACGCTTGCTCATATTGACGGCTCCCTTTGCCAGATTGGCGGTGACAATCATGGGTAACATCTCTGGTGTCAACCCTACGGCTATAGCTATCGCAAATAGCAATGCTTCCAGCCAGTCTCCTTTGACTAAACCATTGATCAGGAATATGACCGGAACCATCACTAACATAAAACGGATCAGCAACAGACTAACATTATTGATCCCCTTATCAAAGCTGGTCTCTGGTCTTTCACTGGTAATGGATTTACTGATACTACCGAAATAAGTGTAATTACCTGTAGCTACGACTACAGCCATCGCTGCACCACTCACCACATTGGTTCCCATAAAACAGAGGTTACGCAATTCTATGACCTGCATATTTTCTGCATCGCGCACAGGCAGATGATGTTTTTCTACAGGCAATGCCTCTCCTGTGAGCATACTCTCACTCACAAAAAGATCCTTACTGGTAAGAATACGGCAGTCTGCAGGAATCATATCTCCTGCAGAAAGGTAGACGATATCTCCCGGCACCAACTCCGCAATTGGAATCTCCTTTTTCACCTTGGATTTACGCGATACGGTAGCAGTGGTTTTCACCATTCCCTTAAGCTTTTCGGCAGCGCTATTGCTTCTAAACTCTTGGATAAAACGTAATAATACGCTTAGGAATACCATAACCAATACGACTGTAACGGTCATATAATCCTTTTCGTGTGCCGGAGCCAACCACACATCAATAACAAAAGACACTAAGGCTATCGCCAATAATATATAAATAAAGGGATTGGCAAAAGCCTGAAGCAACTGTACGTACCACTTGGGCGCTTTTTGATGCTGTACCTCATTAGGGCCAAACTTTGCACGGCGGTCTTCGGCAATACGATCAGTAATACCTTCCTCATTGGTCTCTAACATGGCATATACCCATTTGTCATCCTGCGCAGAAGCATTCCGCAATTTGGTCACGGTCCCTAGGTTCATACCACTAGAGCCCAGTGTTGTTTGGAGAGCATCCTTAATCCTGTTGTTCATCTTTAATGCCATAAAATTCTCTGTTTATTGTAATTTCAACGGTTCAAAAATCTGTTAATGATCTCTTTCCATACTAGTCTGTATGGTTATAATTCCGACTGTGCGCCTATGATCTCCCAACTTACCTTAACCACCTTTTCCTGTATCGTCAGACGGCTGGCAACACTCTCAATTAGGCTATCCTGTGGGGTTACCGCTCTAATAATTGCGGTAATTATGACATGAGATTTGTCTTCTGTATCATCGCTGGACAATGACTTTAGTAGTACCCTATCCTCATTGCTCAACATCTGCATCAAGGATACCCGAACGGCATTCTCCACATCTGTATTACATTTGAGCTTAATCATATAATCCACCTGTTCGTGCTCAGACTTAGAGAAGTTGATCCGTCCTAAAAACAAACCTAACGGTCTCAGTAACAAATGGGTCAATATAATCGCTAGGGCTACTAAGGTAGCCTGTGGGTACAGACCGACACCACATAGGGCACCAACAGCAGCAGAACACCAAATGGTAGCTGCAGTATTCAATCCCTGTACAGTCCCCCCATCTTTCATGATGACACCTGCTCCTAAGAAACCTATACCGCTGACAATATAGGACGCTACCCGACCAGTCGCATCTCCCGCTATTTCGGCAGCGAGCAACAAGAAAGAGGCTGCACCCAATGATACTAATGTATTGGTGCGGAGTCCGGCGCTTCGCTGGCGCCATTGTCTCTCTACTCCAATCAGGGCGCCTAATAAAAAAGCGACGGCAAGTCGTGTTGCAAAGTCAAGAATTCCCATTGTCACAGATTTTTATTGTTTACAAAAACAAAGATCCTATAACAACAACAAAACAACCGTTAGAGTGTTGGTAGAAAAAGATTAGAATTTTATTAGAAAAGGATTGGGTAGCTTATAAATGTGGCAATTTGAGATGAAATGTTGTTCCTTTCTGCGGGGTAGAATCGATCTGTATGCTTCCGTGATGTAAGGAGACAATTTTATGGGTCAGGGAGAGACCGATACCATTGCCGTCTGTAAAAGTTTTATTCTCCCCTCTAAAAAAAGGCGTAAAGATACGTTCGATATCTTCTGCTGAGATTCCGATGCCATTATCCTCAAATGTCAGAAAGACATCTGTTTTATCAAATCCAATGGACACGGTACACTTGTGATCGTCGGAGAATTTGCACCCATTGTCGATTAGGTTGGCAAAAGCCACTTTGAGTAGATATGCATTCCCCTGAACAGAGATCGAGGTATCATCTTCAATCTCGCCATCGAATTCTACACCTATTCTATAGGAGGGCTCAGCCGACTGTACCTGTTGAAGCGCATCGATCAATACTTCGTCTATACGTGTCGGTTTGAATGTTATTTCTGTTGGATCATAACTTGCTTTAGCCAGATCCAGTAGACTATTGGACAATTTGGTCAGGCGTTTAGCGTCATTTAGCGCTCTATCAATAATCAATTTATAATCTGCAATAGTCTGGTCCTTGGAAGTCGACAGTTCCAATTCAGCGATTATAGCAGCCAAGGGGGTACGTAGCTCGTGTGCGATATTAGACACGAAATGCTTCTGTGCATCAAAAGAACTCTCTAAACGATCCAACATACCGTTGAATGTATCAGCCAAGCGTGCCAATTCGTCGCCATTAGCCGAACTCTCAATACGCAAATCTAAATTCGTAGCTGATATATTCCGAGCCCGCTCAGTCATCGCATTTATCGGCCGGAAGAAGCGTCTGGAGAAATACTTACCCGCTATATATATAATCAATAGCGCTACGACCAACCCGACCAACATCGCCTTTAAGAGGTAGTCAAGCTTACGGTACCCGTATTCATCATAGGCTGCCGCTGTCACGATATAGTCTTTACCTTCATACGGATACAATAGACCTATCACCTGCCATTTATCCTGATAGAAATATAGCTTTTGCTCCTTTGTCAACCTACTCAGCATATCTGGCGTTTCCTTCACAAAATCGATATCAACCGCATCATGGTATAGGAGTTTGTGCTCGGTATCATAGATTGCAACCTCGACCTCATTTAGGATCTTACGGTTATTGTGGTATATATCCTGTAGAGTCTGCTTATCGACGCGTGCATTCAAAAAAACGTTGGCCTTCGTAATAGCCTCTTTCTCTAAAAGTGCATAGAATTCCCGTTCGCGGTTATTGACTGAAGTGTGATATACGGCAAAAGCAAACAACAATAGGATAGCTCCTGTAATCGCTGTAAAAACCAAAGTAAGCCGCGTCCGAATCTGCATTAATCCTGCTTTAATATGAACCCCATTCCCGATTTAGTATGAATGAGCTTCGTGTCAAAATTCTCATCCACCTTTTTTCGGAGGTAATTTATATATACATTGATAAAATTAGTTCCTGTATCAAAGTGCGTATCCCATACTTTCTCTGCTATCTCTACGCGAGACAATACCCGTTCTGGATTCTGCATCATGTACTCTAAAAGCTTAAATTCCTTAGGTGTCAGGTTAATCTCCACCTCTCCCCTTTTTACCACCTTAGTATGTAGATTCATTTCCAGATCACCATATTTCAAAATGAACCCTGTTGGTGATGCAGGTCTTCCATTACGCTTTAATAAAGCCCTTACCCGCACCATGAGCTCGCGCATTTCAAACGGTTTGACCAAATAATCATCTGCTCCGGCATCAAAGCCTTCAACTTTATCGTCTGTTGTCCCTAAAGCAGTAAGCATTATAATAGGCACATCCGGTTTAATCTGTCGGATTTCTTTACATAAATCCAATCCATCCATTTTCGGCAAGATGATATCCGTAATGATTAATTCATAATCGTTCTGTAGGGCCAATTTTTTAGCAGACAATCCATCATAGGCAATCATCGATGTGAATCCTTGTTCGTCCAACCCCCGTTGAATCAACTCTGCTACACGAATATCGTCTTCGACTATTAAGATGCTCATACGTAAATACTATTAATAGTAGTCCAAAACTAAGTAAATATATTCAATTTGACTATCAACTGGCACTTTGCTTTTGCGGAGCCTACAAAATCTTAAACAAGTACTGGCCGAAACACTTATATTTACTGCTGATAAGCCATGAACGATTGGAATGGAAAAAATCAACTCTAAAGTAGCGGTAAGCAATATCATAAAGGAATCGTTGGAAGTTCTGGAACGCTGCGGAGCCGATGAATTCTTTGCAACTCTACATAAGGATCTGTTAAAAAAGAAAATCAGATTTCCTTTATTGGAATTTGCTACCCGACAAATTATAGCTCAGACACCTTCTTCAAAACAAATACAGCTAGCAGACCGTATTATCGAGATGCAGGAAATAGGAAGTCAGGTCCTCGCAGGAATCATCCTACAGACCCGACTTGATCTAGACTTTGAAGGTTCGATAGCAAAGGCCTGCGCTTACATTCAATATGGCAACGAATGGTATGTGTGCGATATTATAGGCGAACGGGTACTGGGTTATGCTTTATTGACAAATCCAGAACGAACAATCCCGGTGCTGCAACGCTTATCATCTCATGAGGATAAATGGATCGTCCGAACCGTAGGGGTAGCTACACATTATGCCGTCAAAAAAGGACTTGACAAGAGTTTTGTTGAAACAGTGTTTCAGATTCTATTGAACTGCACCAATACCACTGATTTTCACACCAAGAAAGGTATCGGCTGGGGGGCCAAGACGGTAGCACGATTTCATCCGGACATAGTAGCTAAATATACAGCACAGATTATGGCTCCCACGACGAGGCAATGGTTTCGTACTAAAATCAATATCGGCCTTAACCGCAACAAAAGTCATGACACAACGCATCTCAGCAAAAAGCATACTCCATAAAACCAAGCGAAGAGATCCTTGGTTTCTGGATGACTATACGCTCAACCCCTATAGCAGTTGTTCTTTCAACTGCCTATACTGCTACACGCGAGGTAGTAAGTATGGGATAAATATGGAGGAAAAATTGAGTGTAAAGGACAATGCTGTAGAATTGTTGGACAAGCAATTGACCCTACGAGCCCGTAAACAACAATATGGAATCATTGTACTCTCATCAGCGACAGATCCCTATTTACACATAGAAGCTTCTGAAAAATTAACAAGACAGCTTTTGGAAGTCATCCTTCATCACCGATTTCCCGTTCACGTACTGACTAAATCTGACCTCGTCGTACGCGATTTTGATCTGTTAAAAGCAATAGATAAACAAGCCATTCTACCAGTAGACTTACGGGACAAATTAACGCATAAAGCTTTTCTGAGTTTTTCTTTTTCTACCATTGATGATGCTGTAGGGCATATTTTCGAACCTGGAGCCCCAGCACCATCCGCACGGCTATCGGCTATCACTCAGGCGCGTGCACAGGGTCTTCATTGTGGGGTTAGCCTGATGCCTCTTTTGCCTTTTATCTCAGACACTACAGTTCATCTCAATCTGATGTTCCAAACCTTCCGGGCCTTGGATATTTCTTATATTTTTCCAGCTACATTGACTCTACATGGTAACGATATAACCGATAGCAAGACGCTTGTCTTAAGAGCTATCGCTAAACATTATCCAGATTTACTCCCCCGGTACCAACGCTATTTTGCAGTTGATTCGCAAATGCCAGCCTATTATCGCAAGGCTTTTGCTAAAAAAATGCAAGAACTCTGTCAGGACTATCAATTGCCGAACACCCTGTTCGATAGGTAACAGAACTTGCTTCCTTTTAACGCTTAACATCTGCATTTCTAAATAGCAGGCTTTGCTGTAGCGAAACGTTTTTTAAGCCGTTATAGTTCTACAATCAGAAACTAAGTTATTATGAGAAAAATTATTATCCTATTGATAGCCGTAACCTTTGTATTGGGCTGTAAGAAATCAGAAGAGACCGTAGACATTCCTGAATGTATTGGAGAGATGGTCAAACGTTATGAGAAGGAGTTGAAATGCACCAAACAAGGATCCATGGAGACCAATCTATACCGTGGCATCTATAAAAATCAGCAGGTATATTTCGCTAACACAATGTGTATAAACTGTAATGTAATGCCTCCTAAATATGGTTACGACTGCTCGGGAAAAAAGATTGATTTCAGTAGTTTTCAAGATGTCCGCGATATTAAACAAGTCTACAACAGTTGTACTAAAAAGATAATCGAGTAATAGATAAGGCTGTCTAAAATAGACAGCCTTTATCATTTCACTATTTATTGAAAGAAGATTTTTCGTATAGCTCTGTTCGAAGCATCCAGGACATATACATTCCCTTCCTTATCCGTCGCTATATCTGTCATACTATTGAATTTAGCATCAATCAACGAACCATCGACAAACCCTCTACCATTAGATTTGTACAGCGTCGTGACCATTCGCGTTCCGATATCCACTTGGCGGATATTAACTGTGGAGCCTTCAGCGACAAAGAGTTTACCCGCATTATATGCCACAGCCGAAATACCATTAAATCTGGCTTCTCCACCAACAGCATCCTGATAGCCTCCATCTGAGTTACCTACCCATGGGTCTGTACGAGTTCCATTACTGGCAATTCTGCCGACGCCATTATTGCTATTGGTATTCTGGTCTCCGTAATAGAAATTGCCAACATCATCTACTGCTGGTCTTGTATTGACCCAACTTGGTCCTGTCATTTTTGTAAAGCTTCCTGAAGGAATCACTTTATTCACTCCCTGTGAGAAAGCATTGATCGAGACATAGAGGTTACCTTGATTATCGAGATCCATATGCGCAGGAGAAAATCCGCTAACATATACAGAGCGTTGCCCTGAAGCCGTGATTTTTATCACCTCATTCGTACCGCTATCTCCTATATAAATCGTATTGTTTTTATCGATAACAATACCAAAAGGGCGATTAAACTTGGCATCTGAGCCATTGACCTGTAATACCGAGACCGCTCCGGAAGGTGAAATCTTTTTCACCTGTTTATTATTCGTATCCGTAACATATACATTCCCCTGCTGATCTACAGCAATACCTGTCATATAATCTGCGAACAACGAAGTCCCCGGACCTCCGGCCAACGTGACAACCCCTGCTCTACGGAACTTAGTCGGCGCAAGAGCTTCCTGTCCATTTACAGCTATCCGTACCTCTCCTGTTGTAAACCCTTGAGGAGCGTCTAGAACCAACTGCGTTTCTGTAGCAGATTTAACGGCAGATAATACTCCGTTGAAATAGACTTTATTGTCCGAAGCCTGCGTACTAAATCCCGTACCGGTAATTGTTACGGTAGTTCCGGCCAACCCGTTGTCTGGCGTCATCTTAAGAATTCCAAGATTCTGGTCCTTAAACTCCGGTCCATTACCCGTCTGGTCATTCACTACAACGCGTATAGTTCCCGATCCTGTACCTCCTGGCAACATTAATTTGATCTGATTTGCTGTTGCAGATTTTAACGGCACTAACACGTTATTGATAAAGACTTTGTTTTCGTCAAGAACTGTGCTGAAAAGCTCTCCATTAATCGTCATTTCTGCTCCTTTAGGGCCACTCAACGGAGAGACTGCACCTATTATCGGTTTACCTACCACCGTAAATGCAGGTCCTGTTATTTTCTGCGTGTTAATATTGACAGAAAGTGGCCCCGTGCTTACTTCATCAGGGGCAATCACCAACAGTTGAGTTGCAGAAGCTTCTAATACAATTGCCTTCTTGCCATTAAAGTCGACGACATTGTCTGTTAGATTTTCTTCGAAACCCGTCCCTGTAATGGTTACCTTCGTCCCTTTACCTCCGGTCAGAGGTTTGATATTACTTACGGATTGGTACTTAAAATTTTGTCCCTTACTTCTCTTTCCATCGACTTTTACTTCGACCGGACCATATCCGGCCTCTTCAGGCACTTCAGCCACGATGACTTTATCTGAAGCACTCACGACCAAGGCCTTCTTTCCATTCATGAATACTTCCGCCGGATTATCGGTACTTCCAAAGCCCTCTCCTTCGATTCGAACTTGTGTACCGGCACTTCCATTCGTCGGAAAAATCCGGGATACCGTAAGTTCCTGAAAAGAATAGCTCCCGACCTCCCATGTCTTATCTCCGAATTTTAAGATAATGTTAGCCGTACTTTCGCCTTGTGGCACACGAAATACCACGGCTTTATCTGTCGCACTGATAATCTCGGCTGATTTATCGCCTACCGACACCTGATAGTCAGATATAGAGGCAGAAAGTCCGGAGCCTGCTATCGTCACCAAGGTTCCGCTTTTCCCCGAATTGGGATAATAACTTTCTATCTTTATTTCAGGCTGTAATCCGAGATTTTCTTTCTTCTCACATCCCAATATTACCGTTATCAGGAGGAGGAATAAAACTGTTATTTTTTTCATCATCAACATTACTGTCTCATTTAAAATGTATATCTGACTCCCAGCTGTACTTGTGTACGTGAGTTAAAATAATCCACACTATAGGCTTCCCCAGGTTCAGCAAAAGTGAATACCGGCCAGCTTCCCTGATTTTGTTGTGGTGGGAACAATGTCGGTGTCAACCCTACGCTGCTTGTTGAATTGAAGGTATTGGGTGAGAAATACTGTACTCCCCAGCTTCTGTTCAATAGGTTGGTGAGATTTATGACATCTGCTGATATCGTGATAAACTGGCTTTTCTTACTGCTGACAAACAGATCATGAGCCAGACGAAGGTCAGCCTGTACATTCCAAGGTGTACGCCCCATATTACGCTCCGTAAAAGCTCCTCTCCGACTGCTCAGGTATTCATTACCATCAATAAACTTATTGAACGCTGTAGCCTGTTCACTGGCGGTAGCTCCCTGCTCGATATCCTTGAAATAGTGAACAGCTTCTGAAGCAGTAGGTATGTATAGCAGTGATACCTGCTGCGGTATCCCTTGTATTGTATTGTTCACAATTCCATAGGTAAATGGACTGCCCGACTGTGCACTTACAAATAATGTAACACTTGTTTTTCCGGCAGTCTTCCAATATTGATTGTAATTGATGCTACTTACGATGCGATGTCTTATATCAAAATTACTATAGGCCAACTTTGGATTATTTGGCACCAATGCCTGGTTCAGTTGCCAGTTACTTTCCATCGAATTACGGACTCCGTTACTCAAGTCTTTGGATTCGCCAAAGGTATAGCTTGCTGTCGCAGAAAGACGTCGGTTTACTGTTTTGCTAACAGTAGCTGTTAAGCTATAACGATATCCCTGACTGGAATTGCTCAGCAAATAGATGTTGGAAAAGCGTCCGTCTACATTACCATTATAGATAGGTTGTTGCTTCTCCTTATCATATCCAAACCACAACGCATTATCTTTCGTATTCAACTGCTGAAAGAGAACGTCTTTGATATTTTTGGTATACATCCCCTCTAGCGTAAATTTCCATTCATTGGCCATTTCATAATCAATTCCCAGACTACTACGGAACACCTGCGGCAATACAAAGCCATTGTCGACCAGATCGACCTGTGTTTTGCCACTATTCGGGTCATTGATCACTGCTCCATTCTGCGCTATAAAATCGGCTATACCATTTGATCCTGGCTTAATAGCATCGCTACCAGGGACAAAAGGCTTCTGATCTGCACGCTGGTCGAATGCCCCATAATTTGTTCCAGTATTATAATACGCGTAGGCCAACCATGCAAATGGAATACGTCCTGTAAAGAGACCTGCTCCGCCCCGCACAACGAGTTTTCTATCTTCGGTCGCCTCCCATCTAAACCCAACACGTGGTGAAATCTGGATCCGATTCATAAAATCATTTTCGATACGACTGAGTGGCGTGTAATGGTAGGTACTTCCAAAGCTAGGATCGGCATTAATAGTAGCCACCTTATCACTGAGCGTAGGCATGTGTGGAAGGCTGGCCAAATCTGCTCGCAATCCAGGCGTGACACGTAATCTGTCATGTACACGTATCTCATCCTGTATATACAAGCTATACATGTTGACGTTAAAATCTGCCGCTGGATTTGCTAAAATATAGTCCCTGTTATTGTTGGTATAATTGTAACTACCACGTACCCGATAAGGCTTGTTATCAATAAAATCCTGTAGGGTATTATAGTCAACACGTCCGTTCCAGGCATTGACAAAGCCATAACGGATTGCGTACAACTCATTATGCGTACCTAATAAAAATTTGTGCCTTCCTACATTCCAATTGAGGTTGGCCGTAAGCTCCCATGTCTTTTGTTGCATATCGAAAATACTAGCCTCCCGATCAGTCCCTAAGTAAATGGTTGTTCCGGGCGTATTTCCCTGTATCTGTACCTGAGGGAGCGTAGGATCACTGAGTGGATCACGCCTATCATTGACCAGCGTAAATCCGACAAGCAAATTCCCTGATAAACTATTGCTGAAACGGCTTTTTAATTCCGCGACTGTACTGCTCTGATTGTTGGTCTGCTCAAAGGCCATGCTGGAGAAACGAAAATCCTGCTGGTCGCGGTCCATATGCGTAGCTTTACTGAATATCGTATTGTTACGGACAGCTAGCTGATGTTGGTTATTTATATTCCAGTCAATCCGATTGAAGAATTTAGTCGACTTAGACCAATTGGTATAGACATCGGCCGTACCAACGTCAAACACATCGCCATAGCGATCCTTGGCTATAGTGGTAATGGTAGTTGCATCGGCCTGACTCAAGATATGTGCGGTCTCTGGACTACCAATATACAATTGTGTAGGATCCTGACGTCTCGTGATTTCCTCATTACTGAAAAAGAACAGTTTGTTTTTGATAATAGGAAAACCAATTCTAAAACCAGCCTGGTAGTCATAAAAATCACTGTTCATTTTTCCCAGAGTCCCTACCCTGTCCTTACCGACCAAAGATGCGTTACGTCCAAAGCCATAAACAGAGCCTTCTACCGTGTTGGTCCCACTACGCGTTACAGCATTGATAGAGCCTCCCGTAAAATTACCTATCTTAACATCGAAAGGTGCTAAATAAACCTGCATATCCTGAATGGCATCAATGGATATAGGATTAGTACGTGTACTACTTCCCGCCATACCTGAGGTACCGGTCTGCCCGCCCAGAGAAGGGCTAAATCCAATAGCATCATTATTGATAGCTCCATCTACAGTCACGTTATTGTATCGAAAATTGGTACCACCAAAGCTATTATCCCGACTTCCTTGTGGGGTAAGTCTCGTGACGTCCGTAATAGACCGATTGGCAGTAGGCATATTCTGTACTTGTTCGGCCGATATGTTTTTTCCTGTCCCGTCGCTGTCGGCACGTTGCCCACGTATGGACCGAGCAGAGACAACAACCTCCTCCAATGCTTTTGCATCTTCCAACAGGACAAAATCCAACTGCTGTGCTCCTCCTAAACGGATAAAAACATCTGTTTTGTGTTCGGCTTGCATTCCAATCCGATTTACAGTCACTTTATAAGGTCCTCCGATCCGTAGGTTATTGAGGGTATAACGTCCATCATTATCGGTCGCGAGCGTATACTTAGTTCCCGAGGGGATATGTACAGCTTCGATTGTCGCGGCACTGACCGGTTGCTGCTTATCGCCCATCACACGTCCGGTCAATGCTCCTGAAGTCTCCTGTGCCAAGGAGATAGCAGGTACATTTATCACTAGCAGAAATACCAGCAATAAAAAAGTGTAATTCGATATTTTACTTATCAATTTCATTATTGTTTTCCTTTTAAATCATGGATTATTGTGTGATTCGCAATGTCTCGTTAATAATATGCAACACACCATTACCTGTCAGGATATCCTGCTTGACCACATTTATATCCTTGCTATTTCCGATACCACGTAACACAATACCGTTAAAAGACCCTAGCGAATTAGGATTGGGTACCAGTTTGACTGTCATACTATTACCATCCAACATTGCCTGCTTAGCAATATTACTAGGCCCTGCACTGAGAATGTAATCATATATAAATCGACGGTCTCTCAAAATGTGGTAGTTGACTACCTTCCGTAGCTCCGTCACATCCGCATTTTCAATCTGCTGCACTGTTTTATAACCCAATTCAGCCATGGCATCATTATTAGGAGCAAATACAGTATAAGGACCTTCTCCATCCAACTGCTCCTTTAATCCGGAGCGTTGTATCGCTTGGGCAAATAATGTTATATTGACATCGGCTGTAATGGCATCTGCGATTTTATCGTGCTGATAGGGCGTCAGTACCCTATCCAACACCTGTATAAGTCCATTCGAAGATGGGATATTATTCGCAACCACCCGTGAGCCATTCAGTGTCAATACGGTATCTGCTCCTTTTACCCAGTGCGTAGCAAATACTTTCCCACCTCGGGTACTTAATTCCTGATTGAAAAGAAAAGGGAGTTTATTTAATTCATAAAACCCATCCATCGTATGGTATTTTCCGATATTAGAAATCACGGAAGCGCGCTCGGCCAATATATGTTCGGGTTTGCTGTACCCTGCTATGGCAAATGCAGCATCCGAAGGAGCTAATATTGTAAAGGGGCCATTCTCTTTCTGCAACTCTTTGTCCAGGCCACTCACCCGTAGTACAGCATTGAGGTTAGCAAGGTTAAAATTATCCGCTATTACCATATTGATACGGTTATTATCGAATGTGGTACCGACTTCCTCTTTTTTTTCACAGGAAACAGCTAATAAACCGATCAGTAATAACGTATATTTTTGCTTTTTGATAAGATACTTTCTCATGTTTATTTAAGTTTAAATCCTTTTGGAAGAATAAGGTTGTCAACCACATGGATAGGCCCGTTCAATGTTAAGATATCTGCTTCTATGACATTAACAGGGGCATGTTCTGAATTTTTCACTTTAATCTGTATCTGTCCATTATTTGCCGAAAAGCTTAATGGCATCTTGTAAGCGTACTCCATCGTCACATTCCCTCCCACATTGACCATATATTCATTAAGGCTAGGTGTCAGGTCGTTACTAAAAAAAACAGTAGCATTCCCCATGGCCTTGTCTTTACCTAGTGTTGCGGGCTGTACGATGCGCCCCCAATTACGATGGTAACTATAGACTGTATCCATGGGATATCCTCCGGCTATTTCGAACATATCCGGATCAAACCGGGCGTCGCCACGCTGGATATTGAACGTTAAAATATCTTGTACGGTATTAAACCCTGCTTTTCGGAAGGCATCGTCCGTAGGTGCAAATAATGTAGATATACCAATATTGGGGCCCTTATAACCTTCATAAGCCGGAGACTCAATAATCCACCCGCGCTGGTAGTAAAAGCGATAATTTGCCCAGGAATTCTGTATGTCTTCTACCGACGGTCTAAACCCCATCCAAGGCTCGATCTCATCTATCATACGCTCGACAAACATCTCGTCGGCAAGACGTTGAGACTCGACAAACATCTTGAAACGTCCATCTGCTTCCAGTACCTCCAACATCGTCTTCGTGGGTTTCTCTATGGCTGTTTCTAGCATATAGAGACCACCATCAACCGCTCGCTTATAATTCAGTTTTCCAGCCTTTTTGCCATTTATCATCACTTGTTCTTTCTGAATCCGCACATAATGTCTGTAGAAATAGGGATCATAAGCCAAAGTCCCCTCTGGATTTCCTTCAAAATATCTGACAAACAGCCCTGGCTTGCTCAGCATACTCTTTGCAATAAAATTGTCGCTACGCTCTTTCAGTTCGCTGACTTTGATATCGCCGACACTGACGTAAAAAAGCACCAGACTATCGACATCGGCAACGGTCATAGCGGCTATTGCGGAAACTGTAACGCCTAATTTTTGCAATGCTGCATCATTAGGTGCGAAGATCGTTGCCTTAGTCTTTGTACCCCGATGACGAAGTTTTTCTTCAACGGTACTTTTTTCCCAGGCAGTATAGAAAGTCTTCAGTTCTGGGCTTGCTTTCAAGAGTTGATTTATATCGGACTTGAGGGTATCCTCGAAGGGTACCTTCTCGCCCATCGGATCTGGCATAAATTCATTTTTTTGACAAGACAGCGAAAAAAACAATATGCTGAACAATCCCAAGGCAATACTTATATAATTCTTAGTATTCATTTTGTTATTTTTTTAGTGCCTGATTAGGCTTTACCATCGCTTTATCCAGGTCATGCACGACCCCATTGCTGCATAAATAATCTGTTTTTGCACGGACTTCATAAGAAGCCTGTCCAACCTGAGGGGCAAAAATGTAATCACTTTCTGTAAGGCGCAGATTGTATGTCATCAACCACGTGGGATATGCTTTTGATGCGCCAAAACTCATGACGTGCTGCCCATCTTTCAATTTATAGGTAAGGGTTCCTTTCCCACTTATAATCTGAAACACATCGCTATCGGAAATAAAAACATGCTTCTGGTACATGATGTAAACTCCAAATAAAACATCCCCCAAATAATTATCAGCTACCATTTCCTGGAGCCTCAGAGAGGTTATACCGGCTTCTTCTAAGGCTTTATTGGTCGGTGCAAACACTGTAAAAGGCCCTTTCTCTGCAAACTGATCCCACAACCCAAATTTCTTAAGCCCTTCTACAAATACACTATATTGCGGTTCCTTAGTCAACCAATCCTGTATAGAAAGTTCGAACTGTGGTTTCATCACTTTGTCAACAATATGCAGCACCCCATTGGCTAAGGGCACATCCATACGGGATGCTTCGGCTCCCGAAAAACACAGCTTATTGGATGGAACAACGGCTCCCTGTGCCATACCTCCCAGTGAAGCATACAATTCGCTTCCTTCCAATGTGGCATAACGTACATCTGCACTATTGGTAGGAACATCTTGCAAATAGAGCCGTCTAGGCAAAATATGATAAGCGATTACCCTTCGCAAGCTATCGAGATTCATCTGATCAAAATCAGCATCTCTAAAAACTCCGATTTCATTAAAAGCCAGGTCATTGGGAACCAAGACGGTAAAAGGTCCTTCTCCGTTGATTTCTATGTCTAATCCCGTTTTCCTTAATGCGGCATAAAACAATCGGGTATCGTAATTATTCTTGATAAAATCAGCTGCCGGACGTATATTTTCATTCGGCACAGCTATCGTCAGGTCATCGTACTTACAACCTGAAAAAGATAAAACCAGCAACCACACAAGTAGCTGAAATATCGCTTTGGTATTAGTAAATCGGAGGTGCATATTTACGTTGTATAGTAGTAAGATAAATTCGTCCATTGACTACTTCCAGGGTATTTACCGTGGCAAATGTCTTCGGGTTGTCCTTACCCGAGTGTATATTGACCAATAGATTGGGCAATAAAGTACCGTTATCTCCACTGGTCACAGCTACTTTGCCATTCTGCAGGCAATTGACTGCGGCCCAATTGCCACCTGTATTTTTTTCACCGGCATAGAAAGGATTATTGGTCATATCCATCCCCGGCACAAAAAAGTCGAAGCGTTGCCACATTGGTGTCATTATACCATCTGCAGTGCTACCGGCCCATAATGGGAAACTGACATATGGGCTAACCGTTGCCAAATTGGTATTTCTCTTGACACTAGTCATGTATTTGCCCTTAAATCCCGGTACCGTCGCACCGATATGGCTTGGCTTGGACTGGTCCTCGTAAAGGGATAAAAACACGTTCATGTCATCCTTAATTCCGCTCTTAAAACTTGCTAACTTATAATCGTCGTCCTTCAGTGTCGCATCAGCTTGCCAAAAGCCTTTGGCACTCATGTTATAAAAATTAACATAGACGAGGGAGTCTGATAACGACAGCTTATGAAAATTCTCCTGCCGTAATAGTACGCCATGCTCTTTCGTCACAAAATCGGTCTGTAAGAGATGTAGCGTATAGACTTCCCTCCCATCTAGATTAATCACGGTATCAATCAGAATATCCTTCCTCAGATGAGGTTCCAGTTGAAAAAATGGAATGGTATTCTTGGGACGATAGGCAAATACAACGCGGAGCTTTCCTGAAGGTACCTGCGCCCAGCTGCTTAGATCAAACCCGTTGAGAATGGGGCCTACCAATACGTTGTTCTTTCCCGGATATTCTGGATTATTCACCGAATTATTGCTACCGATATGTGATGGATAAGGAGGCGCATAAGCGTCTCTTTTATCCAGAAAATCTCCTACTATTTCGGCTTCGGATAATGTCCCATCTACGCCCACAACAGGATTTATCAGCATACAGAAGAAGGGAACTTTGTCATCCTTACTATCCAATGTCTGTACATAGTTCAGGTTATTGAATACTCTTAAGTAAGCAGGTTCTTCTATTTGGGTATATTCGACTTTGGTACAGCCTACTATTCCTAGGACCAGCAATAGCATACTGGCCGAAGCTATTATTACTCTAATTCTCTTCATCATTTATTATGTTTAACAATGATCATTCTCGCTTTTTCAACTGCTGGGACTCCGTCTCCACTCCTTCCGATCAGGGCTACTGTATAGATTCCTGCCTCATGTGCTGGTAGTTTACGTCCTGCTTTTAAATAGAGATCGGGATTAGCTATAAAGTCTGCACTTGGTAATACGGGGATGTCTTTGGCCCATATACCCGGTACTACATTGGGTTGCGAACGATAGCTCATAATTTCATACGGGTTCGAAAGCATCATACTGCCTACGTAGGGTTGTTCGAGTACGGGAAGTCCAGGCTGTATATTGGTTTTAGCTGTAGTAATAGCCTGCCCATTATTGGCGGTAAATGTGATATATGGATTTCCTAGAGAAAGGTTTAAATAGCGATTAAAACCAAAGAAGTGTTTCTCGGTATGTCCATAAGTACCGTCGTCCTCAACCGGTAATGCTTGCGTACCGCTTAAATCATTATTCAGTACCAATAGCTTAGCTTTTCCTTGCAACTCTGGGTAGAGCCAAAGTGTATAGTTCTGGTTGGGTCTGAAGAGCTGTTCTGCTCTTGCCAATACTTCACCAGACTCACCTATAGCTTCAATTGTAGCATTCCCATGAATCAAATTCCGATAATCACTGGCTTTTCCGAAGGCAATCCCTTGAGCAAGTTCTTGTCCATTAACCTTGAAAGAAATCTTTTGGCTATCGAAAGCATTTCCGCCCTGTATACGATAATACGTCTGATTGACGGGAGGATTCATATCGGTGATCACCTGAAAGGAGTTCTGATACATCCATACAGTTTCGCCTATCTCGTTAGAGATATAATCAAATTGCTGGGGAGCAATCAGAATGGTATACACTCCCCCGGGTTGATAGGTATATATAGGACTATAAGGAAGATTTGTTACTCTTGAATAGCTTTCGGGAATTGTAGAAGTAGGCGGATCAAGAAGGCCATACTCATGCAGTTCGTTCCCTTTGGCGGGCACCTGTCTTCCGTCTTGCATGAGCACTTTAAATTGATAGGTTCCATAAGGTACCTCTACATACTCAGAAGCTTTTGCAGAGACGCTGATATTGTTTGTTTTTGCATCTACCAGTGTACCATCGGCATAGGCCAGGGACATCGCACCGGTAAGGCTCTCTTGTGCTCCGGTAGGGCCGTATGCAGGATTCTTTATAGCTCCGGAAAGATTGACAATCCGTATTTTAAAAGAATCCGGCTTTGACGGTGTGGTCACGCCACGTGGTACACGGACTACTTCGGGCTGACCGTTCATATAGGGGGTCGGCATCAGATAGTAATCCGTAGGCTGATCGTAACTGTTGCTGACCTGTAGATCGAGGTCCATATTCAGTCCGTTACCTGTATAATAGCGCCCTGCAAAATGAAGATCGGCCTTCTCACTCACGTCAAAAATATCCTGTGGTATCGTCCATATTTTACTCAATCTGCCATCTTTAGGGAAATAGGAAGTTCCGGGATATTTATACCAATCGCTCCCTCTCGGATTCTGCACAACAAAATTGGTCAGACTATCTCCATTTGCCACTACTTGGTTAAAGCCTGAAAGGTTAATTATTCTAACGTTGGAGTTGGCACGTTGCTCTGTTACCGTCCTATTATCGACCTTCATCTCTAGTTTTTCTTTTTTGCAGGAGGTAAAGCATAAAAGAACCAGAGCCATACTAAAAATCGTTTTGTTCATATCTGTACTGTTATTTCACGAGCTCTTTGCGCTCGGTTTGACTTTTAATGAATATTAACTTATAGCGTTAAAAAAGATTATAGGTAAAGCCTAGCATTACCTCGGCTCCTCGTTTGAAACTCCGATTGATATACTCGTTTCCGTACCATTTACCACCTGTCTGCGGATTAGCGTACACCGTCTTTATCGCTGGGTTGAGTATG
This sequence comes from Sphingobacterium tabacisoli, assembly GCF_017908035.1. GTDB lineage: Bacteria > Bacteroidota > Bacteroidia > Sphingobacteriales > Sphingobacteriaceae > Sphingobacterium > Sphingobacterium tabacisoli. Next base: position 1,958,783 of record NZ_JAEQMU010000001.1, read on the forward strand.
TTCTTAGCATAACCCTTAAATAGGATCCGTTTGTTGATACGCTGCGACCATACAAAATCGAGGTAAGGTACAGGGCTGCTGTAAAGGTCTGGTTCACCGGTAAGATTAATCTGCACCAGGCGCTCTCCAACCATATTAAAGGTTAAGGTCAAATCAGTTCCAATTGCTTTATTATCGTAATTAAGCCAGCCATTAATAGAATAAGGAGCCTGCTCGAATAACGGACTATTTTTTGGAGTGTATCTATCCAGGGAGCGGTTTGCTTCGTACCGTTCGTCGGTTTTTCTAATATCACTCTGCGCCAACAAGAGATTGCTTCCTAGAAAAAAGTTATTTAAAGGATCCCAAAGTAACCCGAGGTTTTTGACCAGCTCTAACTCTATTCCCCATACCTTACCAATATTGGGGTCATTTTGAAATTGTATGGTAGGAAATTCAGGGTAGGTCGCAGCCAATCCATCTGTCCTCAGATTAAAGACTTTTACCAATTGGTTTTCGATACGCTTGCCAAAAGCAGAAACTGCAATAACTTCTCCTTTGGCAGGAAACCATTCCCATCTGAAGTCGGCATTCTGTGTATATTGGTTTTTCAGATTTGGATTTCCAACGACTAGGCCCATCTGAAAAGCATCAAATTCAAACACATTGGTAATCTCGCGTAATTCAGGTCTCGCCAAAGTCGAGTTGTAAGCAACCCTAAAATTCATATTATCCTTCCATATATAAGTCGCATTGACGGAATAAAAGGGCTTGTAGCCAGTCTTATATACGGAATTAGGATTTATCGGATTCAATGGGAGTCGTGTTCCATCGGGAGACTTTGCCGTCAAAGAAGGATCTAGGAAAACATTGGCTGTATCTACTGCTGAACCAATATTCGTCCGTTCAAAACGCACACCTCCTGCCAACCGAAAATTGTCACTGGGCTTTAGGTCAAACATCCCATACAGGGCATTCGTTTCAAAATGCCCTTTGTAGTTGTTCGGTGATTTCTGCATATTATAGAGAAAACCTCCTACCGGCATCATTCCTTCACCCTGTCCAGGAGCAGGCAATTTTACTCCGATGATTTCATTGCTTACCAAGCGGTCCAGGTTGCCCTGTACATCATATAGTGTAACCGCTTTATTGGCGGAGAAATTAGATCCTGGTAAAAAAAGCTGGTTTTCCGTAAACTTACGGTCTCTAAAGAGATAGTTGAATCCCGTTTTAAACTCTTGCTCCTGACCAAAGAGTTTGAAAGGAATCTGTAAATCTGCTTTGTAATTGTAGTTCTTTTCGTTCAGATTGCGCCATCTACGTCCATTAGGTTCTGCCTGCATCACACCATAGGGGCCAAAACCATTGACATAGCCTGAAGTCAGCGCATACAGGTGATCACTGTAGGTCCACTCGTCCATCGTATTGTCTGAACCGATCAATGGCCTACGGTACCAACCACCGCCACGTGGCGTATAGTCTGCCAGACTTACAAATCTAAAATCAGGATCGTTCTGTTTGGATTGCGAATGTGCTGCGTTATAACTCAAACGTGGAGACCACTCTCCTTTCAAGAATTTATGTTCGCCCTGAAGATTGAACGTATTTAGTGTGCGGTAACTCTGCTTTAGGGAATAGGTATTACTGTGTACTTCTCCTGGTAGTCCGGTGTACTCGTAGCGTCCATTAAGATTGGTCGCCATCGTCTCCCCTCCCCAGCTGCCCAGGTATTGCATACTGATTTCATGGCGTGGGTTAAAACGATAGGTCAATCCCAACAGTGTACCATAGTTTAATGTTTCTGTACCTGTATTCTCTTTATAGGTCTGATATTTACCCATATAGAGACTGTTTGGTGTTATATAGTTCGGAATATTACGAAAACTGTACACATCCGGATTACCTGTCACAACTCCCTGGTATATACTATACTGGGTCAGATCGCCCTGACTGATATCTGTTGTCCGGCGGTAGTAGTTTGCACCTATAATTACCCCTAATTTATGTTTATCAAATAAGTCGTAGCTATTTCCAAAAGTAGCAGAATACAATTGGTTCATTGGAGCGCGTTTATAAGATGAAGTCATGACCGGATCGAATCCCTGCATAATTCCATTTATACGGTTTACTTCCTGATAACCTGTATTGCTGTAATTGCTATTGGCTATCATTCGCTGAATAGCCCCCAACCCATCGGGATACTGCTTGGAAAGATTCAAAAAATCTGTCGATAGATTTTTATCATTGATTTTAGTTCCTAATGCGCCCATATCGCTATTCCAAAAACTATTATAATTTCCGCCTAGTCCTATATTGGAGTTCATCCCCGTCTGTGCTATCACTTCAAAGGTCATCTTATCGGGAACGGATTTGGTCTTCAGTTCGACAATACCTGAAGCTGCATCGGCTGGTTTGTCCGGTGTCACAGTTTTGTATATGGTTATATTATCCAATAAAGAGGCAGGTACCAGATCCAAAGGAATGGTACTCCGATCAGGATCCGAAGACGCTAGACGCACACCATTGAGTTGCCCGATCACCGAACGATCACCTAACCCGCGTACCGCAACATATTTGTCATCGGTCACGGTTACACCCGTAACCCGTTGTAACGCTTGTGTGGTGGTAATACTTCCGGTACGCTGTATCATCTCTGCAGAGATAGCATCCTGTACGATAGAGGCTTTACGACGCTCTTCCAGTACAGCGGCTTCTGTATTAGCCTTACGGCGAGCTTGTACCGTGACCTCTACTTCATCTAATTTGGAGGCGACCATATGGAGCGATATGCTAAGATTTGAGGTACTGCCATCTACTTTTCTTTCCTGTGCCTGAAATCCCAAATAGGAAAATACCAAAACAGCACCACCATCGGGGATATTGATGGCAAATGCTCCCTTATCGTCTGTGAGTGTCGATACCGATGTACCTTTAACCTTGACTGATACCCCTTTCAACCCTACGCCATTCGCTGCATCATTGACTCGTCCCGTGATGCGCGTATGCTGCTGTTGGCCGGCTCCTCTTGTAACCGATGCAGCTGTACGCTCTGTGATGATAACTGATCCTTCCTTGATGACATAGGTATAGGGCTGACTAGAAAAACATAAGCTTAAAACCTGCTCTATCGAGGCACCTTTGACCTGTATATCTACCGGATGGGCTTTTTCAAATAGATTCATGTCATAAAAGAAATCATACTTAGTTTGTTTTCTGATTTCTTCTAATACGGCCTGAATAGGGCTGTTGTGCTTATTCATAGTGACCCGTTGTGCATAGGTTGTAGCACTGACTTGCACTAAAAAACAGGTTAATAGGACCATGGTGATTTTCATAACACGCATGATTTGATAAAAATTTCTATGTATTTTATTACTCCTTAATAGCCATAGAAAATATTCATGAGGAAATAATTTGTTTTTTATAGTCCTCATGGAACCTGCTATGCAGGTTTCAAATGAATATTTCATACTTTTGTTGATGTTAATATTATCCAACTAATAATGTTATTCCGACATTGTGATGTGATAGGCTTAACTATTAGACCAAAGGTGTTACCGCACCTTTGGTTTTTTTTCAGCCATCGTAGCATAGGTACTAGTCTGTCACGATAAGCCTCCTTCCTTCTAATTTAATATTCACTTTATTGGTCGATTGAATGATTTCGACTACGGTCGACAAGGGTTTCGAACGGGCTACCATACCATTGAAACGTAGATTACCGAGATGTGACGGGCACTGAATCTCTATATCGTACCATCGGGATAACTGACGTAGGATGTTATCGAGGGATTCTCCCTGAAAGACAAAATCCCCATTTTTCCAGGCAATCTCCTGTTGTACAGCACAGGTCTTCACTATAAATCCTTCGGTCAATAGGGCTTGCTGTCCCGGCTTTAACAATACATTGTCCACACCGTTATTTGTTGCTATACGTACACTGCCTTCAATCAGCGTCGTCCGGATAGCGGGTTCATCGGTATAGGCATTAACATTAAACTCCGTTCCTAACACCTGTATTTCTTGATTTGCCGTCTCAACAAAAAACGGTACACGCCCACTCTTGTCTTGCTTTTGAAGTTTGGCAATCTCAAAATAGACTTCGCCCGTCATCTTTACCCGTCTTTCTTCTGCTTTGAACCGAATAGGGTAAGTCAGAGAAGACTGAGCATTTAACCAAGCTTTAGATCCATCAGGAAGGGTGATCTGGTGCTGTGCTCCTCTTGGCGTAGAGATGGTATTATTGGCTAGATAGCTCGCACTCTTGTCTTTTATGCTATAGACAATCGACCCGTCTTCAGCTTTCTCGATCTGTACTCCATTCTCTAAGGCTATGGTTCCTTGCTTTAGATTTGCAAGTGCTACAACAGAGCCATCGGCGAGGGTCAAAGTGGCCTGTCCGGCATCTATAGTTGTACCTTGGGTGGCATCCGCTAGACTGTTCTGATTTTGTTCTTCGTTATTCGTTATCAAAAGAGCTCCTGTACCTAACAATAGAATACCTACAAATACTGCAGCATAACGTATCCATAAGCGTATCGACGAGCGTTGTTGACTTTGTGCTTCGAAATCATCTAAAACGGATTGCGCTATTCTCTGGTTTACCTTTCTTTGCCAATGCTCAGTTTTTCCTAGCGCAGTATAATCTTCATCTGTAAGCTCTCCTGTTGCATTGCTGTCTCTTTCTTCCATTAAGGTATGTAGCAATGAAAGCATCTCAGGTTGGGCCAACAGTTTATTGACCTCCCGCTCTTCTTCGGGAGTACATTGATTATCTAGGTATTTTATGAACAACTGTTTACTTTCCATTATAATTAAGGCCTTTTGATGCCTTCTATTATTGTACTCGTAAAAACCTGGGACTTACCACCTACGGAAAAGTAACTTTTTTTTATTTTTTTTAAAAGGAGATGATTTCTGTGTTGAAGCAGGCGCTAAGCAGGCCTTGCAACATGAAGCGAACGAACAGTTAAAGGAAGAGGCTCAGTATAAAAAGACTGATTAGGGTTAGGTAATCCTTCGACCGTGATCTAAAGATTTCTAACGCTGTGGCCATATAGTTTTCGACGGTATTGATGGAAAGATTCATTTCCTTGGCTATTTCAGAATAGGTCAGTTGTTCTTCACGGCTGAGACGGAATACCTGGCGACGCTGTGGGCTCATCGCCTGAAGTGCATTGAAATAGACTTGTTCCGCATCTTTGGTCATCGTTAAATAATCCCCCATTTGTTGGGTAGACAAGGGTTTGATCTGTTCTACCTTGTCGATAGTTATGAATTCTGGAATATTTTGACGTCGGTAGTCAACGATCTTGTTGCGCATACAGCGATAAAGGTACGCTCCAATCTCTCCGGTAATATCACGGGTACTTCGCTTATCCCAAATATCGAAAAGCACATCCAACATAAGCTCTTCTGCGACTTCTTCATTCGTAATATAACGGCATGCCTGTCTATACAATGGAGGGGCATATCTACGAAAGAACTCATTATAGGCTCTAATATCACTTTGTCGAGTGAGCGTCAATAATTGGGTATCCGAAGCATTAGTATAGTCCACGTCGTTCGTTATTTACGAAGACAAACCTACCAAGGCTTTATTTGCTTAACATAACCCGTATATTAAGTTTTGATGAAAAGAATATAAGCACACAATATTGGCGAAACTACACCATCACTTTGTAGGTGGGGTCGTCGATAATGTTTACATCAATGACTCCTTCTGCATTTTTCAACAATCTACGGCAGTCTTCGCTGAGGTGTCTCAAGCGAAGGGTTTTGCCCTGCTGCTGGTATTTTTCAGTAAGTTTATGCAACGCATCTATTCCTGACATATCGACCACTTTACTCTCTCTGAAATCTATAATGACTTCTATCGGGTCGCTGAGAACGTCAAACTTTTCGGAAAATGTTGCTGTAGAACCGAAAAATAAAGGCCCCATAATTTCGTAATGCTTTACGCCGGCTTCATCTATATATTTTCGTGCGCGGATTCGCTTGGCATTCTCCCAGGCAAACACCAAAGCGGATATGACCACACCGACCAGTACCGCTAAGGCTAAATTGTGAAGTACAACAGTTATTCCGGCCACTAAGATACCAACGAAAATATCTGATTTTGGGAACTTATTGATAACCCGAAAACTCACCCATTGAAAAGTCTGGATAGCAACCATCATCATCACCCCGACCAATGCGGCCATAGGTATCTGTTCAATAAAGGGAGCGCCAACCAGTATGACAAGCATGATGGTAATGGCACCGATAAAAGCGGACAAACGGGTCCGTGCTCCTGCCCCAATATTGACTAGAGTCTGGGCCACCATGGCACATCCGCCCATGCCCCCAAAGAAACCATTTGTAATATTGGCAACCCCTTGCGCTACGGCTTCTTTATTGGACCGACCTTTGGTATTAGTAATTTCGTCTACCATATTTAACGTTAGCAGTGACTCTATCAATCCTACACCAGCCATAACCAAAGCATAAGGAAAGATAATCTGAAGGGTCTCTATAGTAAATGGCACCATAGGAATATGAAACGAGGGCAATGAACCACTTACAGAAGCGATATCAATCACTTTTTTAGTATCTATCTGGAACAGAAATACGAGTGCAAACACCATCAGTATAGCGACCAACGAGGCGGGAACAACTTTTGTCACCTTGGGCCATAGTAAGACGATAATTATCGTTAGTACCGTCAAGCCTCCCATCCAATATAAAGGAATCCCGTGCATCCAGACGGCAACTCCATTTTCGACAGTTTTAAACTGAGCGACCTGTGCCATAAATATAATCACGGCTAACCCATTGAGAAAACCGTACATCACTGGCTGAGGTATCAGACGAACAAACTTGCCAAGCTTAAATACCCCCACAAGCAGTTGGAGAACGCCTCCCAAAATGACTGCAGCAAATAGGTATTGAACACCATGTGTCGAGGCTAAGGCAATCAACACGACTACGGTAGCGCCCGCACCTCCCGAAACCATCCCAGGTCTGCCCCCTAAAATAGAGGTAACAAGCCCCATCAAAAAGGCAGCATAAAGGCCGGTAAGTGGTGAAAGCCCGGCTAATATTGCAAATGACAAGGATTCAGGAATCATAGTCATAGCCACGGTGAAACCCGCTAAAATTTCATTTCTATAGTTGATGGGTTGATGGAGGCCCAACACTCCTCGTATTCCTTGCATATAAATATCCGACTTGATTAAAAACGTAAACCTATGCGGATATAGGGCAATACGGCTTCGTTAGAAATCCCCCAAGCAGCCTGTATCAACATTAAATCGGCAGGGATAAAATATACACCACCACCATAACCATGGTGCCATAACTGCGATTTTTCCTGCGACATCCAAACACGACCGACATCATAAAAACCGACTAGACCTACGGTACCCGGCACAAGATAGGAATCGTAACTAAACAGCTTGGCACGCATCTCTAAATTATTATAGACCATCGTCTTACCTGTAAACCGCCTGGAATTAAATCCTCGAAGACTACCTTCGCCTCCAAGCTGCGCATGTTGAAAGAAGTAGGGATCACCCCATACAGCGTCCAGCCCTGTCCGGTTGGCCAATGTAGCCACATCTTTTCCAAAAGTATGATAAAAGCTAAATGCGGTATTCAGATAGGTATGCTGTTTACTATCACCTCCTATCTCTGACTGCCAACTCACCTTAGCATAGGCATGCATTCCTTCTTTCGTATTTTCAACATTGTCTCGTCCATCGTAGTCTATCCCCACTTTGGCTCCCGTAAAGAACTTACTCCCGTAAAAACTTTCTGTCGGATGTTCGTTTTGATAGTCGCCCAAGAACCGTCCGTTATTTTTACTTTCTTGTGCATTAAAATAGGTGGAAGACGAACCATAGCCCAACCGCAACTTGTTGGAGAGTGGGTATAGCAAGGCTATATCCGCATCCACTACATCGTAACGGTTTCGGTAATAATGTATACCTCTATCTTCTCCTTTTTCATATACAGTATTATTGCCGTAGCCAAAGAAGTTGCTCAGATTGAATGGCCCTTGGGATTCGATATCGATGTATAGATCCTGCTTTCCCCATGCTGATTTAGCGATTCCTTGATAGCTTAACATAAAAGATTCTCTCCCGGTTAGATAACTTGCCTTGAGTATATGCTTGATGGCAAATGGAGATTTTCGGAATCCTTGGTTTTCGATAATATAGCCCAGCCCCATAATCAATCCACGATCAATACCGTAATTGACATCAACAACGACTCCTTTACGATCGTAGACAAATGCATCATAATCGTAAGCATGAACAGCGGTATCTTTGCTCAGCCTGTACCGTAGGCCTAGATTTCGGGGTATTTTGTTTAAAGAAGTATCTTTATCATCGTATAGGTACAGCTTTTTAGAATTAGAGAAAGAAGATGCGATGCTATATTCATCGCTTCCATCTCCACCAATCAAACGTACTTTTATAGGGGATTTGGCCTCTCCTTCGATACGATAACTATCGGTTCCGCCGATTCCGTAAATACGGACTTCCTCGGTCTCATGAGGCAAGAAATCACGCTCTACCAACACACGGCCTTCTGTACCGTCCTTCTTCTTGTTATTAACTTTTAAACCGATTACACCATCTTTTTTGTAATTCAGCTTTATAAACTCATTTTTTGCAGATAAAGGAATATCTACCACACGAGCTAAGGCTTTATAGTATTCTATCCCAGTATTTGACATTTCATCTCTTCGGGAACGGATATTATGAACTAATTCATCGGCACTCAACTTTACGATTGTATCGGGCATCGCCAACATTGCATTCTCAATCAAGGAATCTGTAAGGGTCTCTTGTACCAGCTTAATTTCGGACTCCCAGTCTGATTGGTTTAATCCGTTCAAAAAGAAACGGTCAAAGTGACGGGCATTGAAATTCCAATGTGAAATATTTCTGATATGCGGACTGAAAGGTTGCAAATGCGCTTTCAGCCATTGGTGGGAAAGCAGTACGGGAAATACGCCCGATGTTTTGTAATACACTTTATCCCTATCTCTCGGAACTGGGGTATAGTTTTTTTTTCCCTTTTCTTTTTCAGGGTCCCATCTCCAATTGTCTTCGTGCCGATCCCAATCCCCAAGAATCATATCCAATAAACGCGCCCTCAATGTCAGGTCTTGTTCCACCCGGGTATCGTTGTCTTCGAGTACTTTACGGATCACCTTGAGGGTATTGTCTGTTTTTTCATTTTCGAAAGGCATCCGAGGCTCAAAGATATAGGCCCTGTTTTTGAATATCTCTCTAAACTCGCCCAAACGCTCATCGTCTCCGACATACACGAGCTCCGGCTTCGCATGGGGAATGCCCAATGCTTCATTAAACGGAGGCACCGTCAATGCGCCGAAAGGATGGGTAATAGAAATCTGATCCTGGACGATATCTTTTATAAACGTACTCCTAAGACTCTCCGGCAAACTCCGTTCAGGATACTTTTGGATAGAACGTAGTACCCATTCGCGACCGTTAGGATCTACCAAACGTAAAGACTGGGTCTGCATCCCTCCCCCTAGCTTGACAATCTCCAATCCTCCCTTTTCGATCCTCAAATCGATCACACGCATCGGTACAGGCGTATTATATAACTTACGATAACTATCGCCAAACCAAAACCGACGGACGGGTCCTACTTTATCATATTCAGGAGCGATCAATGCCGTTGTACTATCTGCCTTTTGCGCATATGTCTCCCTGCCGAATGTACAGCCCAACAAACCTAAAAACAGGATATACTGGAATTTATTTCTGGCTGATAACATCTTTTTCCTGTGAACTTGCATAAATAAGTGCTTTGTTTTTTTTTATAAAATGACATCTACACGTAATGCGTGCAACCCACTAACCCCTTGCAATTCCTCCAATTCTAACTCTTCTATATGAGGTTTAATCAATCCCATATCTGCTACCGAGAGTAGATCTTCGATCAAAATGGAAACCTCCGCTTCTCCCTGTACGACAACCGCTATTTTTCCAGGCTGAACAAGTCGTTCATCTGTACCACGGATCAAGACCTTATCGATCCTCTTTTTGATCATCTGATAGCGGATATTATAACCGCCTTCGACATCAAACCGTCTTTCGTCTCTCCTAAACGAAATATCTATTGCAGTAGGGTGTACAAAAACCAACTGGGTCGTATTCATCGCTATAGGCAATGAATCCTGTAATCGATCAACCTGTTGGCTGATTTGTGCCATAGAGACCAACTGTTGCCTTCTGAATGTTCTCAAAATAGTTGGATTAAACACCATAGACGGTGTTATCGACTGTCCGATATAAAAATCGTATTCAATGCCATCGGTTCTGAATTTTTCGAAATAGGAAGGAAAACGCTCTTGAACAAACTCATTCAGCTTGTTAATATTGCCCGCTATCAAAGTATTTACCTGTTTTAAGGATTCTTCAAAAGCATCCTGGTAATAAGTTATACCCAATGACTCTGCATATATTTTAATCTGTCTATCCAATTCATCATCCAACCAAGATAATGTCAGAATAAATGTAGCAACTTCCTCTTGGAAAAAGGCTGTAATGTCATGCATCCGCTCGACCTTACGATCTGTTGCCAACCAAGTTTCTACCTTATCCATTTTGCGTTTAAAACTTTTCAAAGCAGCCAAATCAGGAAACAAACCTTCAGGCAAGTATTCCATAAGACTTCTCAATCGGTCCAGATGAAGCTTATTATCTTTCCTAAAGGCAAGGTTTCGAAGCACTGTAGAATCTTTGACGTCCACTCCACCGTACAGCGGATATACATTTGAAAAACTGATCCGCTCTAATGGCTGTGACTCATTGGTGCTTTCGTAATCCCTCAGATACTTTGCCGCGGCCTGATTGAAACGCCACTGTACTGCTGGCTGGAGCGCAGTATAATTCTGCAAAATCACGGTATCGAGCCTATTTTTAAACTTTAGCCGTAAATCATATCCCAATTGGATCAATACAGGAAAAAGTGGTGATAAACGAGTCAGAATAGAAGGTGACAACGTGGACTCTTCCTTCGTGTATAACTCCAAGAAACCAACAAGTTCCTCTTGGTGTTTTAAGGGAAAACAGACGTAACTACTCACGTCCAACGTCTCGATCTTCGCTCGAAAATAATCCAACTTGGTATCAAAATCGGGGTGAATATTATACGATAGAATAAAAGGAGATTCTAAATATTTAAGTACATATTCTTCAATATTATCGATATTTCCTCCGATATATTCGTTAAAAAGCAAATAACTTTTGGCCACCCCTTCCTTTAGAATAGGCATGCCATTGAGGTACAAAACAGGAAAAAGTGAACAGTTGACATCCTGCTTGCCAAGTACACTCTTTATTTTATCCAGAAGACTATGAACAAATTCGCTACGTGTGTAGGTATTAAAGTTCAATATCATATCCTGTATACTATCCAGGACAAAGCTCTCGGTTGCATCCGTAAACCGTAGCATAGAAAAGCCTTCGAATATAAAATTATCCAAGTGTATACTTTGGAGAAGAGGCTGCACATTAGCCTCATCAAGCATTTCCCGATTATTGACACATGAAAAATCTAACGTTGGTAATACAGTCCTGGGGCGCACCGTGACAAAACTGAAATCAACCTCTAACTTCAAATATTTGGTAACTTCTTCCTCTCCTATATATTCAAAGATGTAAGGAGTTGCAGTCATTGGGATACCGTACAGTCTGTCAAGTACCAACTCGTACATAATCTTATCAGTATGAATTGAATCCTTACAAAATAGATGCGCACGCTGATCTATAACCGGAGATAATCTTTGTTCAAGCAGATCGTACATCGGAACTGTTCCAGCAAATAGAACCGAAGGGATAGGCGTAGACATACCCCAAGCTAGAGGTGTATCTGTTGCTAAATTATTTGCCCAACCAAAGATCAACTCAAAAGCTTCTAAAAACTCCTGCGCATTGTCTACGGAAAGCTCCCCTCTTTCTTGTTCTATTTCTGCAATACGCTGTTGTACCAATTGGGACATGCTTTGTCCGATTGATCCAGCATCTATAGTCCGCAAATGTTCATATAGCTTAGCGAAAGATAAATCACTATATGCACTTGTTACAGCTATTAATTTATTTATATAGACATTTCTTGTCTCTATCATTACTTTTTCACCTGTTGTATTTTACAAATTTCAGCATGGCCTTTATCCCCGGCTTCACTAGATATATAGAGATTTAGATTCTCGTCAAACACCATTCCCTCAGGCTGCTCGAAGATTTTCCTATCGAATCGCACTACTTGTTTCAACCGGAATGTTTCATCCGTCACAATCAATGCTTTATCTATGGAAGATATAATATACCATTCATCATTTATAGGATGTTTGGCCATAGCCGATGGCTTAAAAGACTTGGCCATCCTTTTGTCCAACTGTCTGATTTCATCTGTATTAATAGAAAATGTTTTCTCTACTGCAAGCTCTCCGTCGGAAGAGTGACTGAGTATGTATCCGGTTGTGGTAGCAGTCTTTTTATCTATTTTACAGCTTTTGCACAATACATATAAGCGGTTAGTTTTCGAATCAAAAGCCATAGATTCATATTCTCCTGACGGCAACAATCCTGTATGATGTTTGACCTTGGACCGATCCGTCGTACCGATGGCAAAGCTATAAATAGAACCGTTACTCTTCAATATGAAAAACTCTTTTCCATCATTGGCAATACCCTCATAGTCTCCTGAACCTGCAAATTGAAACTGCGCTGTAACCTCTCCCCTTTCCAAGTCATAAGTAAAGAGAATTCCATCCTCATCTTGTATCGCAAAAACAGTATGCGGTGTTGTAGAAAGATAAGTCAAACCCGATATTTCCTCCAATACATCCGGCAAAACATAAGTTTTTCCAGAGGCTAATGGATATGAAAAACCAGTCGTATCTGCTTCCAATTGGCTATCCTGTTGAGAAGCCGCTTTGAAATTGCAACTGAGTAAGCTATGCACAATTAGCACAAAAAGAAAACCTAAAAAAACTTTTAGCTTTCTTTGTTTTGGTAGAGAATAATGCTCAATCATATCGTTAATAGGTAATAATGGCTATAAAAAATGCTATTACAGATAGAACCAGTCCAAACATAAACACGCCATACGCATAACGGAGCAGTCTATACTTACGCCCTAGAACTACCCCTTGGGAGTACACATCCTTGGTCATCATACCGTATAAGAATTCGCTATCTTCCATGGCTTGCAGCATCCCATCCTGATAGGTATGAAACGGCATTCTAAAGAAATTACCAAAGAACAGAAGATTTACGGTTTTGTTCTGGACCTCTTCGTCCTTAAAGTAACCTGCAGGAATTTTCGGTATAGTTGCTAAAATCGCCAGCACCATCGTAATGACAACTGCAGTCATCAAAATAAAAGTAGGGATAATGAGATGTTGGTTACTATCTAGTTTTCGCAAGAGTCCTGCAGCCACCACAGATAGAATAATAGAGTTGACGGTCAACAATATGTTGGCTTTATTATCGGCCATATCACTCAATCGTTGATTATTGGACGAGGTAATCCGAAACATTGTTTCAATACCACGTTCAGGTCTAGACTTCTTACCACCTAATTTACGGGAGAGCTTATCGCCGCTTCCCTTATTATTTTTCTCCAACAGTGTATTCAAATTGTGTTTTTTTATGCTTTCGCGTCGTTCCTGAGCATACTGTGTGTGGTAGTGATGGTTTTCCATAAGCCGAATAGTCTTCCCCCTCCACATTTCCTTGTCTATCGCTTGTCCTGTGACCGATTCCGACTCCTTACGCATGAGTTTATTACGTTCGGCAAAATTCACCCCTCCCAAATGAAAGAGATCAGCGTCACAGACAATCTGCTGTAGTAACCCCTCTGGTTTCTGTGGCATTCTGGTTGCCAATATACAAGCCATGACCTGCTGGCGTACGTCCTCCTCCACATCATATTTAATCAGAAACTGTTCAGCAAACTCTGCACTACGTTCTTCATGCCCCACTGCACCACCATTCGCATAGCCAACGTCGTGAAAATAAGCGGCACAGATAACAATAAAACGGTCTGTAGACGACAAGAGATAATAATCGGCCATTTCGCGCACCGCTGCCACGACATCTAGCACATGAGTCTCATCGTGAAAACAATACGTCATACCTTCCGTGGACTGCCGTATGTTTTCCTTGATAAAAGAAGGTATCTGCGCTATAATATGTTCATATTCCATAAGTATCTGTGTTAAGCATATTATACATATCTGATATAAAATAAGCACAAAAAGTCCAAAGAACAAAAAATACTATGCAGTTTGAACAATTGTTTCAAACAGGTGTATATACGTTTCAGTAGCGATTATTCTCGTCTTGGCCCGTAACAATCGATAAGCCCCGTTTTATTGCTTACTTTTAAAGTGATTTTATACTGGTTTTTATACACTTTTGTAGATGAAAGATTAAAAGGTAACAACGACATTGAAGGAAAAATTTAAAGTAATCAATCGCACAGCTTCACAGAAGGATGCTTTTTTTACCGATATGGGCAAACGGATTCTCATTGCTACATCGGCATTCTTCTTATACAATATCGTGTCCTATATTGTGGATCCTTTATCTTATTTCTGGCAAAACTATTTTCAACACGGATGGCGCTATATTCTAGCCGATTGTACTATCTCTTTTTTATTTTGTTTTGCGGTTTCAGAAGCAAGTATATTAATTGGCAGAAAACTAGACAACTTCATATCCTGGAAAGATAGTCCCGTAAAACGATTATTGCTTGAATCTACTACTACCCTAGCTACAGTACTTATCCTACTCTATATACAGACTTTTATCTTTCTCACTTTTTTTGAAGATGGGAATGGGAAAGAAACCCCACCTACCATACAGGATACAGTAGAATCTATCCGATGGCTTGTTGTCAGTCTAATTATCTCTTTTGCTATAATGGCCATTAATACTGGCGACTATCTCATAGCCAGTTGGAAAAATGCAGCTTTAAATGCTTTAGAATTGAATCAGCTTGCTGTAGAAGCCGAACTACAATCGCTAAAACTACAGCTAGACCCTCACTTTGTTTTTAATAACCTCAGCGTACTATCAGAGCTTATTCTGACAAATCAACAATTGGGGCATGAATATGCTGAAAACTTCACCAAGCTATACCGATACCTACTTATACATTCCAAAAAAGATCTTGTACAGCTGGAAGATGAAATCAAATTTTTAAATGCTTACATTTTTCTACTAGAACAACGCATCGGGAGTGGCGTACGTTTTGAAATTGCGATTGACGAAGCTTATTATGGTCTTTCCCTGCCCCCTATGACCTTGCAAATGTTGGTTGAGAATGCGCTTAAACATAACAAGACCCTCCGAACAGACCCTTTATTGATTCGTATAGGATCAGATGACAAGGAATGTATCGTGGTCGAGAATACCCGGCATCCTCTGGAGCGCACAACGCTATCCTCTGGGATTGGCATCTCTAATATCATCCGACGCTACCGCCTTCTAGGAAGCCTAGTTCCATCTATAGACACAAGCGAACAAACTTTTAGTGTAACCATTCCCCTATTAAAGTAGCCTATATGAATGTATTAATAATTGAAGACGAACAGCCAAATGCCGAAAGGCTAAAAAGACTGATACTGGAGATCCGCCCTCAGGCTGTGATCCTAGATGTTCTGGAAAGTATTTCAGAAAGCGTAGATTGGCTATCCAACAACCCTTTTCCGGATGTCATTATGATGGATATACAGCTCTCTGATGGCGTAAGCTTTGAAATCTTTAACCAGGTCAAACTAGAGGTTCCAATTGTCTTCGTAACTGCTTATGACGAATATGCCATTAAAGCATTTAAACAATACAGTGTTGACTACCTCTTAAAACCTGTAGACAGGGATGAATTGGTTGCAGCATTTGAAAAACTAGATTATATCACGCAGATTTCCGATCGACAATCTTTCGAAAAGCTTTTGACAGCTTTCCAGCCCAAAAAATATAGGAACCGTTTTCTGATACCTTTTCGAGATGAATTCAAAACCATACTCGTCTCCGACATTCATTATTTTTCTTCTGAAATGCGGATTACCAAAGCTTACCTTATCGATGGCAGTGAGATCATTATTCCACAGACGCTAGATGAGTTGGAGAAACAATTAGACCCTCGTTTATTTTTCAGAGCAAATCGGCAGTTTATTGTACACATAGATTCTATTTCCCGAGTGTTCAATTATTTCAATTCCAAACTAAAAGTCATACTAAAAAACAATTCCTCGATCGAGATCATCGTGAGCAGAGATAAAGCACCTCTTCTAAAAAGTTGGCTTGGCTATTAAAAACACCTTTTAGGCTAATTAATCCATCAGTAATTCTGTCAATTCAGTCGTTAATATCTACGTTTCAGTAAGATTATAAATATAATACATCAAAGGTCTACGTTTATTTGCATCCTTAAAATACAAAGAAGTAGAATCTATGATGACAATGAATCATGTAAAAATCGCTTTAATCTACACATCGGCAATTGCCCTGTTCCTGACCTCTTGTGGACCATCTACATCAGAACACCATGGAGCGGAACAGCCTGCTGTAGAAACGGATTTTATCCGCCTTGAAGTTGAAGATGTAAACACACATAAAGAATATCCCGGTGCTATAGAAGGTATTGTGAATATAGAAATCAAACCTCAGGTCACAGGCTATCTTTCGGAAGTACTGGTGCGGGAAGGAGATTTTGTGCAGAAAGGACAGACACTATTCCGTATCAGTCCGGAGGTATATACAGAGCAGGTCAAGAATGGACAGGCGGCAGTTAAAGCTGCAATAGCAGCTCAAGAAACGGCCCGCTTAGAGATCGAGAAACTAAGACCTTTGGTGGATGGCAAAGTAGTAACAGAGATACAGCTAAAAACGGCGATAGCTACTTATGAGTCTGCCGTTGCTCAGGTCGAACAAGCTAAAGCCAGTCTCGGATCTTCAAAAATAAACGTAGACTTTACGGTAGTAAAAGCCCCAGTAAGCGGCTACATCGGGCGCATTCCTAATCGTAAAGGTGCCCTTGTGTCTCCTGCAGATCCTATTGCACTAACGACACTTTCGGATATCAGTTCGGTACAGGTTTATTTTTCATTGAGCGAAGCCGATTACCTCAGTTATCAAAAGTCAAACCTGCTATCCCAAAGCGGAAAACAGGTCACATTAATTCTTGCGGACGGGTCGGCTTATGACCAACAAGGAACCTTGGAAAGCGCCAGTGGAAATATTGATAAAGCAACTGGAAGTATCACGATGAAGGCTGTCTTTAGCAATCCGCACAAATTGTTGCGTTCAGGGGGAGCAGCCAAGGTGATGCTCAACCGTACAGTCAACAATATTATCCAGCTTCCGAAATTGAGCGTTAAAGACATTCAGGATAAGTTTTTTGTATTCAGGCTATCGGATAGCAGTACCGTAAACATGGTTCCCATCGAAATTGAAGGTGGAACAAAAGACCTCTATTTTGTCAAGGCTGGTGTACAGCAGGGCGACAAAATAGCCATTAACAGAATCGATATGTTACAAGACGGCTTAAAAGTAGCCGCTAAGGACACGACACTATCGATTCAGTAAGCAAAGCTAATACAAGTATCATGTTAAAGAAATTTATAGACCGTCCGGTACTCGCGACGGTAATCTCCATAATCATTGTAATACTGGGTGTACTGGGCCTTAGCCGACTGGCTATCACCCGATTCCCAGATATTGCTCCTCCTACCGTATCCGTTTGGGGTTCATTCCCTGGTGGTAATAGTGAAACGGTAATCCGTTCGGTCGTCACACCGCTTGAGGAACAGATCAATGGTGTAGAGGATATGGAATACATGCGGTCCACAGCCAGCAATGACGGTTCCTTTTCGATCACTATTGTATTCAAACAAGGGGTAAATCCTGACCAGGCGGCTGTCAACGTGCAGAACCGCGTACAACAGGCTACACCGATCCTACCTCAGGAAGTTGTCCGCATGGGACTCACCACATCCAAACAACAAAACAGTATGGTTTTGCTGTTCAACCTGTACACGGAAGATAACTCACGCTATGATGAGACTTTCTTACAGAACTATGCCAATATCAACCTACTGCCACAGATAAAGAGGGTAAAAGGCGTTGGAAAGGCAGAGGTATACGGTATGAAAGACTATTCGATGCGTATCTGGCTGGATCCACAAAAAATGGCGTCCCATGGGCTTCAGCCTTCGGATATATCGGCAGCAATTGCTGACCAAAGCTTGGAAGCTGCACCAGGAAAACTAGGCGTAGAATCAAATGCCGCGTTGGAATATGTCATTCGCTATAAAGGAAAGAAAAATCTTCCTGAGCAATATGAAGATATCATTGTCAAAAATGAGGAGTCGAATGTAGTACGTCTTCGCGATGTAGCCCGGATTGAATTTGGGTCGATATCCTATAGTGGAGACAACACTACCAATGGCAAAAATGCGGTATCCGTAGCTATCATGCAGGCTACAGGTTCTAATGCCAATGAGATTGAGATAGGTATCAACAAAGAAGTTGAAAAATTGTCTAAATCTTTTCCTCCTGGCGTTAAATACTCTAAGGTAATCAGTTCGAAAGAACGCCTTGATGAGGCTACCAGTCAGGTAAAAGCGACTTTAATAGAAGCCTTTATACTGGTATTTATCATTGTATTCTTGTTTTTACAAGACTTGCGGTCGACTATCATTCCTGCTATAGCTGTTCCGGTAGCGATTATAGGGACTTTCTTTTTCCTATTGGTATTTGGCTTTACAATCAATGTGCTGACCCTATTCGCTCTTGTACTTGCTATCGGAATTGTGGTCGATGACGCTATCGTCGTCGTAGAGGCTGTGCATGGCAAAATGGAAGGCACCAACCTCAGCCCTCGAGAGGCTACTTATGGCGCTATGGGTGAGATCACCGGAGCTGTAATCTCCATCACCTTAGTGATGTCTGCGGTATTTGTACCGATTGGTTTTATGTCTGGTTCGGCAGGTCTCTTCTATAAGCAATTTGCGTATACACTAGCTATCGCTATTATTATATCGGCAGTCAATGCCCTGACGCTTACTCCTGCCCTATGTGCATTGTTCTTGAAAAATGATCATGCAGAAGGACATGACAATAGGAAGAAAGGTTTTGTGAAACGGTTCACAACGGCATTCAACGCTGGATTTGAGAACCTAACCGGAAAGTATGTATCGGGTATCCAACTTTTATTCCGAAAGAAATGGCTTGCGGGTGGAATGATTATAGGGACGATCGGACTAGCGGGATTTCTCATGATGAGTACCCCAAAGAGTTTTGTACCTATGGAAGATGATGGTTTACTGATGTATGTCCTTAACATGCCTCCAGGAACGGGGTTAAGTAAAACAACCGAAGTGGCAGAGAAAATCAATGAAATGTTGAAAAGCAACGAAGCTATACAAGAAAACACATCCATCACCGGTTTCAATCTACTAAGTGGTAGTGCTGGATCAGGATATGGTATGGGATTCGTCAAACTCAAGCCTCAAAAGGAACGTGGCGCGGTTAAGGATGTCAATGTCATCACAGAAGCGATCTCTCAACAATTAACAGCGGTAAAGGAAGGTACTATTCTTACTTTTAGAATGCCTCCAGTAGAGGGATATGGTATTACAAATGACGCCGAGATTGCGCTACAAGACAGAGTGGGGCGTAGTCCACAGGTTCTAAAAGCTAAAGCTGATGAATTAATTGGGGAATTGATGGCTACACCTGGTGTTGCTTACGCCTATACCATGTTTCGTACAGACTATCCACAATTGGAACTGGAAGTCGATGAAGACAAGGCAAAACAAATGCAAGTAAGTGTTGCAGGGCTGTTAAATACGATCCAGACTTATTTTTCGGGTGATCAATCGGCAGATTTTTCCCGCTTTGGAAAATTCTACCGGGTGAGCATAAAGTCCGATGGCGTATTCCGTATGGATGAACAAGCTTTCAACAATGTATTTGTAAGAAGTCAAACGGGAGAAATGGTACCTGTCAATACATTGGTAACATTAAACAAGGTTTATGGTCCGGAAGCAGTCAATAGGTACAATCTCTACAATGCACTGACGATTAATGTATCTCCACAACCTGGGATCAGTAATGGAGAGCTTATGAGTCGTATAGAGCCGATACTTGACCGCTTACCTTCGGACTATAGCTATGAATGGACAGGGCTTAGTCTCGAAGAAAAGTCAGCAGGTAATCAAACGATTATCATACTTAGTTTATGTATATTCTTTGTTTATCTGATTCTTTCAGCACAGTATGAAAGTTACCTTCTTCCGCTTTCTGTCATTTTATCGATTCCTACTGGAGTGATCGGTGCTTTCCTTGGAATACGGGCTATCGGTCTAGACAATAACATCTTTGTTCAGGTAAGTTTGATTATGCTGGTCGGACTACTTGCCAAGAATGCGATTCTAATTGTCGAATATGCAGTACAACGTAGAAAAACAGGATTATCGATTATAGAATCGGCTATCGCCGGGGCACAGTCGCGTCTACGTCCTATTGTGATGACGTCTCTCGCCTTTATAGCAGGTATGATTCCATTGATGGCTTCATCCGGAGGAATGGCAGTTGGAAATATTTCGATCAGTATCAGCGCGGCTCTGGGCATGCTGAGCGGTGTGATACTTGGGGTATTTATTATCCCCGTTCTATATGCATTGTTCCAATTTTTACAAGAGAAGGCATCTGGAAAAAAAACACAGCATGAGATAAATACTAAATCATAATACAAAGGAACACCATGAAAATATTATATAGCGCAATCGCAACCATTCTGTTTGTGAGTTCCTGCTCGGTAACACAGCAATACAAACGCCCTGAGCTCGATTTGCCCGAGAACTACCGCACAGACTTAACACTGACGGCGGATAGCATACAACTACCCTGGAAATCATTTTTCCAGGACCCGTTGTTGATTACCTTAATCAATAAGGCGCTCGAGAACAATCATGACTTGCAGATGGCTCTAAAAAGCATAGATCAACTCGATTTACTGATGAAGCAGGCTAAACTGGCCTTGCTTCCTACTGCTGCTTTTAATGCTAATGGTAGTAGAGGTTGGTCATCGAACAATAGTCTAAATGGAGCTATGAGCAGTCAGTTTACAAACAGCAAATACATAGACGACTATAACGCTGGAATAACTGTTTCTTGGGAGGCAGATATCTGGGGCAAATCCCAACTGTATAAGGAACAGGCTAGAGCTTCTTATTTCGGACAAAAGGAAAATTATGCTGCATTACGTACCCGTATCATTGCTCAGGTAGCTCAGGCCTACTACCGCTTGATAGCGCTGGACGAACAATTGAAAATAGCACAGGAAAACGTAAAACTAAGTGAGGAGCTACTACGTATCACACATCTGCAATATCAGTCAGGTCAGGTCAACTCGCTCGCTATTGAACAATCGGAAGCACAGAAGAAAACCGCAGAACTGATTGTACCGCTTTCAATACAATCAATTAACGTTCAAGAAAATGCATTATTGATTCTATGTGGTATGTATCCCGACCGTGTACAACGAGGAGTGCAATTGGTTAACCTCCTCCCTCAGGGACTATTCAATACGGGTGTGCCGGCACATCTGTTGAGCCGACGTCCAGACCTAAAGGCTGCAGAATATGACGTCATAGCACTTAATGCCAAAACCGGACTTGCAAAAACGGCAATGTATCCTTCATTAAGTCTTTCGGCTCAAGCTGGATTAAACTCTTTCTTATTTAAAAACTGGTTCGATTTACCGGGGTCAATTACAAAAAATCTTGCGGCAAATCTAACGCAACCTATATTCCAAAAGAAAGAACTGCAAACAGCCTATCAAACAGCCGTATTGGAGCAGGAGAAAGCTGCTATACAATTTCAAAAGACGACCCTGCTAGCGGTAGCTGAGGTATCTGACGGCCTGGCCAACTATAAAGGAAGTTCAGATAGGTTAGCTTTGACATTGGAAAGAGGTTTAGCTTTGGATAAAGCTACAAATGATGCCCTGCTGTTGTATAAAAGCGGTATGGCAACCTATCTCGAAGTCATAAGTGCGCAGAATGCTAAACTGCAGAATGATCTGGAGCGCAATAATCTTGAACAGGAAAAACTAAATAGTATAATTGACCTGTACCGTTCGTTGGGAGGCGGTGCAGAATAAACAATAAAAAGCGGTCTTTAGGACCGCTTTTTATTGTTTATTCTTTTTCTTTGGCTCTGACCAGAGCTTTATTACCATCTTTATCCATTACATAATACCAGCCATCCTTTTTCACGATAATGGGCCATGTTTTGTCTTTACCGTGATAATTTCTACGGATGTCATCATAAATAGCAGGGACAACCCTATTTCCGTTTTTATCGGCCATACCTGACTTCCCGTCCTGCGTAAGCATAATATTCGGATAGCTGGCACTCAGCTCTACATAATCAAAAATAGGTTCCAGTAAGATATGACCGTCACGACGTGCCAAGCCATAGTGCGTTCCCTTCTGTATTTGCAAAATACCGTCTTCGCTCCCTGTGGCATACACATTATCATACTCAAAAGGCAATACCACGCGACCTGCTACATCAATCATCCCATATTTATATTTCCTTCTTTCACCTTCTCTCCCGACATCACGCTTAGCAGCCAATGCCACTCCTTCATAGAATGCATCGACCTGCTCTATGCCCTCGAATCGCTTTTCTTCCCCGCGGTCATTGATAAACAGATTTCCTTCTTCACCGTATATTTTCTTCAATCCGCTGTAAAATCCGCCATGATTTTTATCATTGTAGGTCGGAAAACGAAGTAAGTTATACCCTGCATCAGTCCTCCATGTTGGATTTTTATAGATCAGTCTACCTTGTAAATCGACCAGCTTATACTCCTTATTCTGCATCTCGAGCAGCCAATAGCGATTATCTAATAAATGACATTCCGCTATTTGCTGTAATAAGGTGTCCATCCGATTTTGCTTTATATTATAACTGTAAAAAGCATTATCATAGTTTTCCAAACGCTTACGCACCAGCATCCACTCTTCATTTAGTATATCGATATACTGCTCAGCCATTGGTATAATTAGCTTCTTCGTCTCCAGATCGAAGAGCCCTATTTGCTCGAGGTAACTTCCTTCCCGTTTCCCTTTAGAGAAAGCCAAATACCGTTTAAGCACCTGAGGTTGGTATTCTACGCCCCTATTTGAAAACTGATAGGAGTTTTCAACAACATAATCCAGAGGAAGAATTTCCTCACCAAGCTCATCAGCTACTCCTATTTTACCTTGATTTTCTACTCGATAGACCGTCTTTCCATTATAGTAATGTGCGTCTATACCGCTATACTTGCCCATAGGAAGAATGGATTCCCCTTCCCAGTTATAAATCCCCTTCTGTCCGTCATTCATTGCTGCTATTAAATAAGGCATTTTATGAACTTCACTTTCGTAGTCCATACGGGCTTTCCATTTGGGATCACGATCGTAAGCACTCTCTCGTCCGCCCAAAGAAATCGTTGGGACAGATTCATCGGTATATCTGCCATCAGCCTTTAAGAAGCTGACTTCATCGTATTTAAAATCAAGCACTATCTCTCCTTGTGCGCCAATCACACCATATTGCCCCTTCTTTTTTGCTCTCGCTAGATTACGATTAAATCCGCCAATATACTCCAACGAAGCTGGTACAATCACCTGCTTGGACACAGGGTCTATAATGCCTAAATAATCCTTTTCTTTAAACACCAATAGACTAGAT
Organism: Sphingobacterium tabacisoli; assembly: GCF_017908035.1. Classification (GTDB taxonomy): domain Bacteria; phylum Bacteroidota; class Bacteroidia; order Sphingobacteriales; family Sphingobacteriaceae; genus Sphingobacterium; species Sphingobacterium tabacisoli. Next base: position 1,982,548 of record NZ_JAEQMU010000001.1, read on the forward strand.
CCTTGGATAGCCCGATAGAGCTCATGTCCGGAGATCAGCACATTCCCGGCAGTATCAAAGACATAGGAACAAGTTGAGATATTCGCTTCAAAGCGGACCTCCTCCCCATCGTAAAGTATACGCATATAATCATCGTACTTTATAGGAATAATGACATCACCTGTCGCTTTTGCCAATCCGGCCTGTTCGCCGTTCCTAATCTCTACGAAATCATCATTATAGAAATTTGTTACATACTCGAATTGTGGTTCTTGTAATAATTGTCCTGTTTGCGCGGAAACCCAGCCCCATACTCCTTTTCGAGATACTGCTATCACTGCCTTATTGATGACTTTAGCGTCTTCGTAATCAAAGGGAACAATAATATTTCCTTGTTCGTCTGCTACCCCAACGCTACCTTTACGCTTCAAAACCGCAAATTTATAGTCATAAGCTATCCCTTCCTCCCATTGTCCTTCATAACGTGTCTCGAGCTTGATATGATCGTATACACAGGGCAACAGTACTTTTCCATCCTCTCTCAACATACCATATTTACCGTCCTTAACAACAACAAACAAATCTGAAGCATGCTCTTCGACGTCATCGATCCAAAAATCACTGGATGGATGGTAATAATAAGTTTTACCTGATTTCTTAATTTTCATTAGGGGAGAAAGGTAGTCCCCGAACTCTATAGATTCTACAACTTGATATTCCTGAGTGTAACTCAAGCTAAACTGAAATAATAAAAAAAGGCAGATCAGGTACTTCATATACAACAAAATATACTCAAATATCGCTATTATTTGTCACTATAAAATCCCTGAATACAGTTAATCTATAGTTTATAACAGCCCTACCTGAGTATAGTTCTAGCCCTCCAACCTCCCATCAAAAGACCAGATAAGCATCAATGAAGTAAGAAAGCCATTACCCAACCTGTTACATATAATCCCAATCCATACATAAAATGTGCCTGCAAGCTCCGAACACGGGCTAAGCTTGGATTTGGTGTCTTTGAGGCAGCTACTCCAAAGCCAAACGCTGGTTGCATAATGAACCAAGGGGCGAATGTAGTACCTAAACCAATCAACATCGCTGGCCAAAATGTAGGCGCAGAGAGCCAATCGATTCCCCATATCACCAATAACAGGTAAGCAAACGCTATTCCTATCGAATAATGGGCCAACCAGCCGATCTGTCTTTCTTTCCAGAAAGGTATTGCTTTTAAAATAGATTCATGGTAGAATGTACCTCTTGTAATATGTCCAATCCACCGCCCCAACAATGCATAATCCAACGATGGGATCTGCCATACTTTTTTTAGAACTACAGCAAAGACATCCATCACGATGGTGGCGCCGATACCTAATACAAGTGCGTAAAATAGTGTTATCATATCTCCTTAATTATAATCTAATACAGCAAATGTAAGCGATATGAGACTTTGTACAGGAACACAAAACAGAGCAAAAACAGGACAAATCAAAGCATTAAATATTCTTGATTGATACACCTGTGATATGTACCGTTTTTGCTAGCAAATGTATAATTATACAAATCATACTCACTCTAACTTTGTAGTACTAAAGAATAACAAAATGCAAAAAGAAACCCACAACCTGAAACTGCTGCAATTTTACGCAGACTGGTGTCAGCCCTGCCAAATGATGATGCCTATCGTAGCATCAATAAAGGAAAAAGAATATGATTTCCTTGAGATATTACAATACAACGTGGACGAAGAGGCCTTCCTGTCTCAGAAATATAACATACGATCAATCCCTACAGTGGTCGTTTTAAAAAACAATGAAGAGGTTTGGCGATATACAGGTCCAATGCGTGCCAGTGAACTCGAAGAGATACTATTATCCTTGCGCTAGACATATTCCATTTTTACACATTTAATCAAAATACAACATGAGTTTCTTAGATCAAAAAAGCGACAAGCCTATATTTATGCAATTTACAGCAATATGGTGTGGTCCCTGCCGCATGCTAAACCCTATCGTTGATAAAATCAAGGTCCATAAGTCTGAAGATGTAAATTTTATGCGCATAGATGTCGATACTCAAAGTAATATCGCGGAGGAATTCAGTATACGTGGTGTACCGACTATGATTTTACTGGACAAAGAGGGAAAAATAAGCTGGAGACATACGGGCTTAGCTTCTGAAAAAGAAATCCTGAACCATATCGAAAATATTCTATAACTATGGGAAATACAACACAATGTGCTATCATCGGTTCAGGACCGGCAGGCTATACGGCTGCTATATACGCGTCCCGAGCAGCTCTATCGCCGGTACTATTTACAGGATTACAGGTGGGCGGACAACTGATGCAGACAACGGAGGTAGACAATTTCCCAGGATATCCAACTGGTGTATTTGGACCACAGCTCATGGAAGATCTCAGACAGCAGGCTCTTCGATTTGATACCGAAATCATACAAGACGATATCGTTGAAATTGATTTTTCGGACCGCCCTTTCCGATTAATAAGACATAGTGGAGAGATAACCCTGGCCGATTCTATTATCATTGCTACTGGAGCATCGGCCAAATGGCTGGGACTAGAGAATGAGTCTCGGTACTTTGGTATCGGTGTATCAGGATGTGCTACCTGCGATGGATTCTTCTACCGAGATAAATCTGTTGTGGTAGTAGGTGGTGGTGATACAGCATTGGAAGAGGCCTTTTTCCTCGCTAAATTCGCGAAGGAAATTCATCTTTTGGTACGTAAAGATACTTTCCGTGCATCGCAGATTTTGCAGAATAGGTTAAAACAATTTCCACATATCACCGTTCACTTCAATACCGAACTACAGGATATAATTGGGGATGGAAAGAAAATCAAGTCTGTTATCATCAAAAAATCGGACAATAACGCCACAGAGCAGATATTGAATGTAGAAGGCGTATTTGTTGCTATAGGACACACGCCTAATGCCGAACTTTTCAAAGGAAAACTCAACCTCGATGAAAGAGGCTATATAACAACCATCAAAGGCTCAACAAAAACTGGGTTCCCAGGTGTATTTGCCTGCGGCGATGTACAGGATAGTGAATATCGTCAAGCGATAACCGCAGCTGGTTCGGGTTGTATGGCTGCTTTGGATGTAGAACGCTATCTGGCCTCCAGAATAGAAAAAAACGGTATATTCTGTATTGAAGAGGAATCAACAATTTCAACAATAGTATCCCGAAATGGCATTAATTGCCTCGATAATATTACCCTTTAATCTATAAATTATGGATCGTATAAATCGACGGAGTTTCTTACATAAAACAGCATACACCTTATCAGGGTTAGCCCTGAGCAGCTCGCTATCAAGCTTTGACATGGCTCAGCATAAGATAGAACTTCCCCTATTTGACGTCATTATTGTTGGAGGGAGTTATTCCGGCTTAGCAGCGGCGCTAACCTTAGGACGCTCGCAACGTAAGGTTCTGATTATTGACAGCGGAAATCCCTGTAATAAAGTAGCACCTCATTCGCACAACTTTCTAACACAAGATGGAAGAAGTCCCAGCGATATCTCCCATACGGCCAAACAGGATGTTATGAAGTATCCCACAGTGTCTTGGCTAGATGACCGTGTGACAGTCAGTAAATTTCAAAATAACGTATTTACAATAGAGACTGCCAATAACAAAAAAATACTGGGAAAAAGAGTCTTATTTGCTACCGGTATCCGAGATATCATGCCCGAATTGCCAGGTTTCTCTGCCTGCTGGGGTAAATCAGTATTACACTGTCCCTATTGTCATGGATACGAGTTTAAGGGCAAGAAAATTGGAATTCTAGGTGATGCCAATACGGCATTCCATTATGCTCTACTGGTCAAAAACTATAGTACTGAAATTCAGATTTTCAGCCCGCGAAAAGATAAATTCGATACGGCTCAACAAGCAGCGTTAACACGAAACAATATTGAAATCATAACGAATCCCATAAGAAAAATACAACATGAAGACGGTTGGTTAAACATCATCGAGCTCGATAACGGTCAAAAAATAGCACGCGATGTGCTCTTTACCAGACCGCAATCCGAACAACACTGCAGTATCCCTAGCCAACTGGGATGTGAACTGACCGAACAGGGATTAATCAAGACAAACAGCAACCAACAGACCACTGTACGTGGTATATATGCTTGTGGAGATAATTCTGCGTTCCGCTCTATACCTATAGCTGTAGCTACGGGCTCTACAGCAGGAGCGGCTATAAATATGGATTTGGCAATAGAATCTTTTTAACACAAGAGCCTCTATTATAATAGAGGCTCTTGTGTTAATGTTTGTGTTTTTTTCGAAAGGCCAAAGGTGTCATTCCGGTATGTTTTTTAAAAAAGCGTCCAAAATAGGAATACTCGGTAAAATTCAATGCCAATGCGATCATTGAAACGGTATTACTGGTCTGCAAAAGACGTGACTTGGCCTCCTGTATCATTTGATTCTGTATAAAATGACTTGCTGGGAAGCCCGTAGCTTCTTTAACTACATCATTTAGATAATTAGGATGGACGTGTAACAGTTCGGCATAATCACTGACCAGTCTCTTTTCTATGAAATGTTCATTCACTAGAAGCTGAAACTGGGCTGCGAGTTGATCTTTGCGGGATAATGAAAATTTTTCTTTACTGTTTTTCCGGTTATAGATACGTTCGGCCTCCAACAGGATCACATTCAAAAACATACGGGTCAACAGATCATCATTAAAAGAAGTCTTTTGGCATTTTTCGCTATTCAACTTCCAAAAAAGATGTTCCATCATCCCAACTTCACGCTCAGAAAGCTCGATATAAGGTTCTTTGTCCAGTTGAAAAAATGGAAATTGATTTAGTTTAATCTGATGTTTGATACAGAGCAAAAAATAATCAGCATCAAACATACAGTATATACCTCGCACATCATCGCTCCATCGTTCGGTAGCATGCAATTGATTTTCGGCGATAAAAAACATAGATCCTGCTTGAAAAAGGTGCTTTTGATGGCCAATAGTCTCTTCTATCTCGCCCTCAATGAGTAGCACGATACTATAAAACTTGCGTCGGTTCTTCTTTCCCCCGATCTCCTTGTGTTGCTTCTTTAATTCTTCAAGCTTTGCTATTTCCAAAAATCCACTTCCATAATTATAGGAAATAGCATTACACTCCTCACAAAAGGTGGATGGAGATTCCTTTAGATAGAAATCTTTGAAGTCCTGCTCGTCACGTAGTTCTTTAATCTCATTTTCTTTCATACCTAACAACCCTTTTAGTTATTATCTAAGTGTACAAAAATAGGTTATTAAATATACGCAGTAACCAGCATATTATTGGGCATTATGTGCTATTTTTCAGATAAGTAGGAAAACTATCCTAAAAAATAACGATGCACATCACGCCAATCCTGTAGTCGTTCGAATCGGTCCTCATCAACATTATGAAAGGTATTAAACAACAAGGGAGTACCAGAGAATGTAATTAGATTTTTGACGTGATCATCCAAAAGATAATCTGTCTTGATGATATGTTTATCGCCACAGAAAACAATATTTTGCCAAGGGATAAACGGAAAATACTCGGCCAGCCAATCTCTTTTCTCACGAAGGCTCCACGGGAACTCCATCGCTGCAGAAACCACGAAGATATCATATTGCTGCTGTAAGTCTTTGACTACTTCCTGCGCATTGGGCGATACAGGTAGTGTTCTAAAAAAATCAGGCGACTCCAGGTATCTTCTTACAGCCCCCTTATCTGGCAAACACCCTCCTTCTGGCAGACCTAAGACCTCATCTTCTTTAATCTGTATCCCTGTCTCTTCGAAATAGTAATGGAGGTAGTGTACCAGATTATTGGCCAAAACTCCGTCCATATCTAATGCTATTGATTTTCTTCTTTGCATATTATTTAATTTTAATCAAATGTAGCAAACAATTGCAATAAAAAGCAATATTTTGCAAAATATCGCAAAATATAGAATTTAAGCTTTTTTATTATCTTTGCCTTTATGCTAAAAGAAGACCGCCACAACATCATTTTGGAAGAAACGAGCACCAATGGTTCGTCGTCCTTTCAGTTACTTTGCAAGAAGTTAGCTGTTTCGGAAGATACCATCCGCCGTGACATCCGTGAATTGGACAGTCGGGGTCTTCTAAAGGCTGTACGTGGAGGAGCCGTCAGTGTATCGCGAATCCCCCATCATTATCGTGAGCGAGAGCACACCGATATTGAACAGAAGAAAGTGATTGCAAAAAAAGCGTTGACTCTCATTAAAAATAAACAGGTTTTATTTTTCGATGGAGGAACGTCTGTCCTTGAACTGGCTAAAATCTTGCCGGCAGATCTGAATGTCACGATTATTACAAACAGCTTTCCTGTCGCAAACGCCTTGGAAGACCACCCGCTAGCAGAGGTTATCTTTCTGGGCGGACGATTGAATAAAATGTCCTTTGCCACGTTTGGCAATGAAACACTGAAAGGAATCTCCAAATTTAAGGTTGACATCTATTTTTTCGGTATATGTAGCATATCGACCAGCAGCTTATCCTGCAAGGATCTAGAAGATGCCGAGCTAAAGCTAGCCATGATGCAACATAGCGTCAAGACTGTAGGACTATGCACCTGGGATAAGGTAAATAGTGAATCGACTTACTTCATAAGAGAAACCAAAGAACTGGATATCTTGATCACTGAAAAAGACAAATCCGCATCACCTAGTAAACCCTTCACCAAATTGGGCATAGAAATATTATAGATGAATTAACACGGGCTTAATATACAATTCACAAAAAAATTGTTATTTTAACGTATAACAAATTGTATATCAACATCTGTGGTTATGAAAAAGGTTATTTATTTCTTTCAAAACATGTTTTCCCGTCTCTTTTTGGTACAGTTTAGCTCCTTCTATTCTCCTCTTAGAACCCATAAGAACTAATCGGAACAATAGAATAAATGCGAATTACTAAAGAGTCCTTTGGCAAAGATTTTAGCTGGGGAGTATCGACGGCCGCTTATCAAATAGAGGGTGCCCATCAGCATGATGGCAAAGGGCCTTCTATATGGGATATTTTTGTACAGCGGAGAAACAAAATTGCGAAAAACCAAAATGGAGATATCGCTTGTGACTTTTACAATCGCTATGAAGACGATTTGAAGTTGATGCAGGCGATGCATATTCCAAACTATCGTTTTTCGATCTCCTGGAGTCGCATACAACCTGATGGCATGAGTGAGATCAACCTTGCTGGAATAGATTTCTATAACCGTCTCATTGACTTATCCCTGTCGCTCGGTATTACTCCTTGGATTACCCTATATCATTGGGATTTACCACATGCACTTGAGAAAAAGGGAGGTTGGACTAATCGGGATGTCAAAGATTGGTTTGGGCAATATGTTGAGATCTGTATCCAATATTTTGGCGACCGCGTAAAGAACTGGATTATCATCAATGAGCCTACTGTATTCACTGCTGCAGGTTATTTTTTCGGTGTACATGCTCCTGGCAAAAAGGGACTAGACAACTTCTTGGCCGCTGCTCATCATGCAGCTCTTGCGCAGGCTCATGGGGGACGAATTATCAAGTCTCTACAGCGAGAAAGCAATGTGGGTACGACCTTTTCCTGTTCACACGTTGAGCCTTTTACCTCCAAAGAAAGAGACCACCTTGCCGCCCAAAAAGCAGATGTACTGTTGAACCGTCTATTTATCGAGCCTCTTTTGGGGATGGGGTACCCCACAAAAGAGATTAAGGTACTCCGTAAAATAGAGCGTTATATGAAGCAAAATGACGAAGTGGATTTAAAGTTTGACATGGATTTCATCGGCGTACAGAACTATACACGCGAAATCATACGCCATTCTTTCTTTGTGCCTTTTTTGCAGGCTAAGATTGTAAGTGCCAAAAAGCGCAAAGTGGAACAGACAGCTATGAATTGGGAAGTATACCCCGAATCGATGTTTCATATCCTCAAAAAATTTGACGCTTATCCAAATATACCTCCCCTTATTATCACTGAAAATGGCGCTGCCTTTGACGATTTGGTAACGGACGGCACCGTGGATGACCCTAAACGGGTAAAATACATACGCGAGGTCATCGAACAGGTATTCCGTGCCAAAAGTGAAGGGGTAAATGTAAAAGGTTATTTTGTCTGGACCTTTCTGGACAACTTTGAATGGGCTGAGGGCTACCATCCTCGATTTGGACTGGTTCACATCGACTTTAAAACACAACAACGGATTATAAAATCATCGGGACATTGGTATACTGATTTTCTACGCTAACAGGGCTACGAAATTACTACTCGTTTTTAGGTAGATTTACAAAAAGAGGAAACATGAAAATATACGTTGAAACGGAGCGCCTAATCTTGAGAGAAATATTACCTACAGATATAGAGGGATTTTTTGAGCTAGATTCGGACCCTGAGGTGCATCGCTATCTTGGCAATACTCCCGTAAAAAGTAAAGAACAGATCGTTGAAGTTATCAATCTTATCAGACAGCAGTATATTGATAATGGCATCGGTAGATGGGCCATTATTGACAAAGCTAATAACGACTTTATAGGTTGGGCAGGCCTGAAACTCGTTACCGAAGAAACCAACAATCATAATAACTATTACGACCTTGGTTATAGATTAGTTAAAAGGTATTGGGGCAAAGGAATCGCAACAGAAGCAGCTTCGGCATCTCTAAAATACGCTTTTGACAAGTTGGACGTGGAACAAGTCTATGCTATCGTAGACTGTGAGAATGATGGTTCTAATAAAATATTAAAGAAAGTTGGACTCCACTGTGTCGAAACTTTTGACCTCGACGGAATACCACATCATTGGTATGCTATAGACCGCACGACCTATAATACTAAAAAATTAAGCCACTAAAGGATTATTTAGTGGCTTAACGATTCATTGGAACGCCTTATTTTAGTAGCCCCATTTGACATTCAAGTTATGTTTTTCGGCGAATTGTTTACCTAAGGTATACACGCTATCAAATAATTCATTTACATTGGGAGCGTAGTCTTTCTCTATTTTCTGAAGTACAACCTGTTTCTCTTCTGCTGTAGCTTTAGTATCACAAAGCTTAGCATAAGCCATATATTCATTTTTGTATACAGGCAGCACTGCTTCAAATAATTTGATAGACTGCTCCCTTAGTACTTTGGCATCTTCGTCGGATACATTTAATGCTTTAATATCTTTGATGGCCTTTTCTACAGTTAGGATTTTCAGATTGACAATCTGTTCTGCTTCGTCCCCATTCTTCTTACTAGAAGGGATATCAGGGAATTCGCGAGTTTCTTGTTCAAGACGTTTCCCAAATGTCGCGGGGTCAAAATCGGCAATTAAATTGGTGTTAAGAACCACCTGTCCAAAAAATTTATCAGGACTTACAGACTGACAAGCGACAAACAATAAACTTACTAATGCGAAAATAATAAAACGGAACTGCTTCATAGATGTATTAATTTTTAAGCTACAAAACTAAGCAATTCTATCCCGGAGATACAATCAAATAGCAACAAATTAGAAATATTTTTGTTGCATCCGATTATAACATTAAAGTATACATCAACTCTTCATCCTGTGTTCCATCTGGCCAAACTACCAGTTCAGAATGTGTATATCGAAATCCAAAACGTTGATTTGCAGCTTTTGAAATCTCATTACCTGCACGATGGGACACAAGAATAGCTGTACATCCATTTTGTTTAGCCCAGGCAATTCGTTCTTCGTAAAACAACTTGGACAAGCCTTTTCCACGGTGTTCTTCCTTCATAAAAGACGAAAACAATAGCGCCTTTGAATAGTCTCCATTATAGAGCGCCACTCCAGTCAAGCCTACCAAAATACCCTGGCAATATAGTCCAAAAATTGCTCTATTCTTATTCTCTAATAGAGAATACCAATCGCTATCGCTGTAGGCTGCTTCTTTTTGATAATTACTTCCGAATTTGTCGGGATCAGTATAAAGTGCTTCTAAACGAATGGCTTTATAGTCTTCCCAATCGGATGGCAACATCCTTTTTAGCGAATACGATGTCTCTGTATTTTCCATTTTTTATAATGCTACATAAATCTATCAAGCTAACTGATAGATCGTGACAAAATAGTTTTTTTTTAGCTTTTAGAAAAAAAAAACAGATCCACCAGAAACAAAAATCTGCAAAACACGCCCTTGCTTTTTTTAAGATACTTACTCTCACTACAGGCTATATTTTAGTTTCAGATTTGTAATATGAGATTATTTTGCGACTTTTATTTTAACATTTTTAATGGTTTGATATTTGTTCTATACAATCAAATTCTAGATATGACGAAATTTTTGGCTCTTCCCTTCTACATTAAACTGGCTTGTACTCTAATCAGCATCATCGCTATCGTATACATCGCTCGTGTTGGCCAGGTAATCATTGTCCCTTTTATACTAGGAAGTCTTTTTGCGCTTTTGCTGACTCCGCTGGGTGGCTGGATGGAACGGAAATTAAAAATGCCAAGGATTCTTGCTTCACTTATTTCCTTGTTACTTTTCTTCACCCTGCTGATCGGAATCGTTGTCTTACTAGGTTCTCAATTGACGAATCTGAAGGAGGATTGGCCGGCCTTTGAACGACAAGTGGTACAAGGTATGGAGGTCTTCCAGAATTGGATATCCCAAAATTTGCATATTAACTACTCCGACCAGATGGAATATCTCTCCGACACATTGACAAAGTCGGTGAGCCGAGGAACCGCTATACTGGGGGTTGCGCTACTCTCTATGTCATCCACCTTTATATTACTCGTATTTACGTTTTTATATACGTTTTTCATTTTGGTTTACCGCCGGCATATCGTCCGCTTTCTACTCCTGCTCAACAAAGACCAACACCACAATATTGTGCTGGATATCGTATCCCAAGTACAGTATGTTGTAAAACGTTACCTTATAGGTTTATTCTTACAGATGATTATCGTAGCGACAATGACCTTCATCGCACTTACAGCTATTGGTGTAAAATATAGCCTCATGCTAGCCATATTCACCGGTTTCTTTAATGTACTCCCCTACGTTGGGATTTTCTTATCGATGTTGATTATTGCACTGATTACCTTTGCAACGTCTTCCTTTATGCATGTCATCCTAGTGTTAGTAGCATTGGTTGTGATCCATTTTATAGACAGCAATTTTGTTGTACCTAAAATCGTTGGTTCTAAGGTACAGGTAAACTCTATGGTCGCTATGATGGCTATCTTCTTTGGCGAATTACTTTGGGGAATCTCCGGTATGTTTTTGGCCATTCCTATCCTTGCAATCTGTAAGATTGTCTTTGACCGCATCTTTGAATTAAAACCTTGGGGCTTTCTCCTAGGCGAAGATGATGATAAGGATAGCTACATGAAGCTTAAAAAGGAAATTTGCGAAAGAAACTCAAGACTGTAATAGGAAATCAGCATAGAAATCCGGAATCTCACTTTGATATATAGCCTGTGCCACCTCGTTTACGGGGTAGTCGACCTTTATTATCTCAGCTTCTACACCTCTTGCCGAAATCGTTAAAATGGTGTATGATGCCTTTCTATCGACTTCTTTGCTCCGGCCCACAGAACCACAATTCACAAAAAGTATATCAGACTCCTTTTGGATATAGGAGTAGTGGGTATGCCCCATAACTAGGACATCAATATCTTTACCTATTAAATCTGACGATATCCTTTTTTTATCGTCTTTTTCAAAAACGTATTGCTCGTTGCTATCAGGTGTCGCATGCACCAGCAAAACGCGTTGCGATACGCCATCTACCCTAAACGTAAGTGTAAGATTGAAAGGCAAATCAGCCAGCCACTGTTTATTATCCAAGTGGATAGTCCGTTTTGAAAAGGCGATGGCTTTGTGTCGATTTGCAGTTTCGATTGCATCATGGTGCTCCAAAGGAACAACTGCTGTATCATAAGCGATGCGTTCATCATGATTACCCAATAAGCAGGGAATACCTCGTTTTTTGACCAGCGAGATCACCTCATTACCCCATGGTGCGAAGTCAACTAAATCCCCTAAACAGTAAATCTGGCTTATTCCTCTTTGATCAATATCTGCTAAAACATGTTTCAATGCTATAAGATTGGCGTGGATATCACTGATTATGGCGATCTGTACTGATTTCATCCGATTCTATTTGTTGCGGACAAAGATACCGAATCCTGCTCCCCTATTGAAAGTACTTTTGGACAAATATGTGGTATAATTGAACAGCTCGGGCATAGGGCCCGAACTGTATTTGGCTTGGCGCCCCTTCTTTTATCCCAAAAAGGCGAACTTGTTTTCGAAAGCCGCACCTATAACGGGGATAGGCTTCTTCTGTTCGTTTACAGCATTGATTATGCCGAAGACCCAAAGAATAAAAAGGAGAATTCCCACATAGTTCAAGAAGGCAAGTGTAGGGATAATAGTCACGATGATGGACAGTCCCACATTGACCACTAAAGACAAGATAAAGAAACCTAGTCCTTGTCGAAGATGATAACTAACCAGGTCACTTTTAGGCTGTATATCCTTGCTTTTGACATAGGCGATAATCCAACCGATAATAGTTACATAACTTAAGATAGAAAGCGTTTTGTTGCTCATGATTAAATTAATTTTTAACCAAATCTAAACCATCCCCCTCTTCTTGGCAACGGTCGATGTGTATACGGTGGCTTTGGCTTTGCAGTTGTCACTTTCGACTTTGTAGAGACAGTCACAGTCAAAAAACACTACGATGGTTTCATCTGTTTAAAAAAGGCTTCTTTATTAGCTCGTGATATCGGAATGGAGGTCTTATCTTGCATCTGCACAATTCCTTCTCTGGAATAGCTAAGAACATACTGCAGGTTGATTAAATGTGACTGATGTATACGCATAAAATGAGGTAAAACCAGAATTTCCTCGTAGTGTTTCAGGGGTTTGGAAACAATGATCTTCTTTCCGTCTACCAACATAAACGTCGTGTAGGAACCCGACGTCTCACATCGTACAATTTGGTCTACTTTGACCACATGCATGGCTTCTTGGGTTGGCAAAATTATTCGATCCGGCATCTTATTATAGCCTGCAGACAGTTCCTGTATCTGCGTCTGTAATGAAGCCGCAGGTTGGGACTCTGGGAGTCGACCAATGGCTTCCTGAAGCTCTTCGGTATCAATAGGCTTTAATAAATAATCTAACGCATTAAACTTAAACGCCCTTATGGCGTGCTCCTCATAAGCTGTGGTAAAAATCAGTTGAAACTCTTTATAAGAAATCTGCTGGAGCACATCGAAGCCCGTGCCACGCTGTAACATGATATCCATAAACACCAAATCGGGCTTGAGTCGATCTATTATTCTTACGGCCTCTTCTGTATTTTCAGCATAACCTATAACCTGAATCTTCTCGGGAGCCACCATTTCCAATAATATAGACAAGGCTTCACGCAAATGGTATTCGTCTTCTATGATAATAGTTCTGTACATTATAATTAGATTATAGGAATTGCTAAATACACGACACAACCGAGTCCTTCTTCCCGATCACGAACTTCCAGGCGAACGAACGGATTGTTGGGATACATCAAAGCAAGCCGCTCATTTGTTATTCCTGTGGATAGAGAGTTGTGTGATGCTTTGACCTTATTGTCTTTTGACTCTTCAAGGCCTATACCATTATCGGTGATTGTGCATTCTAAGATATCATGCGCTGTGTCCAGATGGAATTGTATTTCCAATAGTCCCCGGCGTATATCTGCCAATGGTTTTAAACCATGTTCAATCGCGTTTTCGACAAAGGGCTGTAACAACAACGGCGGTATACTGATGTCTGTTGAAATTGTTTCGTCTACATGGATATTATAGTCAAAACTAGCATTAAGACGTAATTGTTGCAGGTCTATATAGTTTTTTAAGGTCCGTATTTCTTCCTCGAGCAAGATATGTTCCATACGCGACTGCTCCAGCACCTGTCTGGTCAACTTAGCGAATTTGCCTAGATAAGACACTGCGGTAACGCGGTCATTTTGGAGAATCATACTTTGGATATTGCCTAATAGGTTGAAGATAAAATGAGGGTCCATCTGCGACTGAAGCAACCTCCGTTCGAGAGACAGTTTTTCCGCCAATGCCTCCAACGATTCCTTTTCCATCAATTGAACTTTCAATTCGCTATTGGTCTGTTGCTGTTGCAATATATCTTCCCGGTTCTGATAATACCGCTGTCTATAATAATAAGAGCGATACATGAATACTAAGCCGATCAACAGAACAGATGAGATACCATAGCCTAGAAATTTATTTTTTTTTTCTAAGCTGTTTTCTTTTTCTAACTGCTCAATCAGCGCTTGCTTTTTTTCGGACTCGAATCTCGCATCGGCATGCTGCATTATCTTTTGCGTCGCTTCGTCATATTTTAGCTTATTATACTTATTGAAATAGGTATCATACTCGTGATAGGAAACATAGTCTTTTTCGGCTGCGGCGAGCTCCTTTAGACAGCCGAAGAATGTAGCCAATAAATCATTATCCTTATAAGGCATCGTCTGTTGATATGCAATCCCTTCTTTAAAGAGACTTTCGGCAGTCCTATAATCCCCTTTTTGAAAAAAGAATTGCCCCCTCAGTCCCAAGGAACTGCGATAGATATTGCGTAAGTTATAGTGCATCCCTATCTGCGTGGCTTTTTCAAGGTTGGCAAGGAACGCAGATTCATCTATAGGCTTAGGACCATTCATATAAAGTACGGCAAGATTGATATGAGCGATTCCGATATTACTCTTGCTGACTATGGCCCTTTCTACCTGTTCGGCCTGCCAGATTGTTTCTTTAAAAAAGGAAACGGCTTTCTGCCATTGTGCCGGATCTCCTGTAGCTGCGCTGTCCAGCAGATAACTACCCACCGCAAGCCGGGCATGTAGGATGCTCTCTGAATCTGCAGATTTTTCCGCAAAACGAAGTGCTTCATCCGCATATTTACGAACATTGGCATTAGAACTGGGGCTAAATAAATACGATACATCTGCCCCTATTTTGGCACAGTAGGCATATTCATCCAATGTTGTAAATAAGTTATACGCCTTCAACATATACGCTATAGCTCCCGCCTTGTCATCGATGTAAGAACGCTGCAAGCCCATCGCCCAATTGGCGTATGCGGTAGCACGGCGGTTATTGATCTTACCCGCTATTTCAAAAGACAGCTCGGCATAATCTGTAAACTCCTTTAGATGAAGCAATCGCCTATTCGTCATGGCCAAATAGGCATAACATATAGCTTCATCTGCGGGACTGTTTTTCTGTTGTGCCAACAAAAGTGCCTGATTTTGCGTGCGAACACTTGCAGTGGTATCTGCAAAGCGTAATGCATAACCATCAATAGCCATCTGTTCGATATCACTCTGCTTTTGCGCTGACACCCCATTAGCATAAAGGAGACCGCACAATAGGGGAACAAGGCATCGCATTACCCAACGTTGGGAGAAAAATATTTCAAAAAAACTGAAAATCCCTTTCATAAAGTTTGTTAAAAGCCTGCTAATTTAGTTAATAAACTGATAAATCAGGAGAGGGCACCAATCTGTAACACTTCTTTAGACCGTCTAAATGGCTTTATTGCCTCTTCAAGGCGACAGCATCTTAAACTTACAAAAAGCCAATCCGACCGAATACAAAACCAAATAGTCCATTTACAAATTGAAGTAAGACTCTTTCCTATTGAATTTTTATTCTTGTCTTATTAAAACGTCGTAACTATGAAAATATCAACCGTACTCCATGCATTTCTTTTTATCTCTTTGAGCAGTCTATTCGCTATATCAACTTCGCGTGCCCAACAATGGGATGGAAATAGAATGAAGATAGAACTATCCATCAACAATGGCGCTAACACCACCGTCTCCAGCCTCACCTCGCTTTCTATTTCTTACAATAACCCATCCGCTACTACAACTAAAGATTCTGTAGACAACTTGGTCATTGAGGATTATAACCCATGTTATATTGTTATCACCTTTGATCAATTAGACCTCCCTTTATTACGCCTCTTTAAACAGAAAAACACAACACTAAACGGCCAAATCACGGTAACAGATTCGTATGGTAAGCGGCCTACACGAAAAATCGAACTCAAGTCTGTGGTGATGGATGGAATGAACGATAATTTCATAAATGACAGTGAAACCTCCTTTATGAATTTGAGCTGCAAAGAATTAATTGTTGATGGTATAATCTTAAAGAATTAATTTCAAGGGATTTTTTTAGCATATTTCAACCTATAGCATGAATACCCTAAAACAAAGTGAACTTATCGCCCTTTTGGGACTTCCTAGTACAGCCCCTCAAATGGTTAGCTTCTTTGAGCAATATGATCTGGGGAAACTTCCAAAGACTATTACCCCAAATCAAGGAACTAAAAGTATCGTATCTAAATCGCTAAACATTTCATTTTGGTTCAAGTACGATATAAAAAATGATAAATACCAACCTCCTGTAAGTCCTAAAAACGACAACTATAAATTTGTTGCCTATTTGTCCAGTATCCTATTTACCCATACGGACCACTCGGACAAACGTCCTGATCCTAAGCCTATCGGTTTTTGGGATGTACTTCTGCCACCTAATGCGCTACAAAATGACGTACAAACACTCATGGGAAATCCTGTAGATAGAACTGCGGTAGAGAGCACTTATGAAATGGCCTTAAATACAGATCAGGTGCTGACCGTAAAGTATAGTGATGGCGGAAAAGGAAAACTTCTCTATAGCAGCTGGGCGGCTATAAAACAACAATCTGAAATTATTGGACGGGATTTTTTCAATCGTGATCACGATTTTGAAAGCTTTCCCTTTTTACGAAGAGCACATACGGTAATCATCAAATGGTTATTTGACAACAGGCTACTCCATATTGATAAACAGGCCTATGAAATTCCACTCAAACCGGAGGAAGGGGCCATCTTAGATTTTGTGGACGCCTATTTAAATAATCATATCTGGAAGAATCAATTGGTGGATGCCCCCCTTTTATCTTCTTTTTTATATACGATTACGACCAATAGACTACTCACAGCACCCGATGGGACACCAACCTCTTTCTATATTCGTAGCCTCCTACTGGAGACCTTAGACCAAACTGTTGCTTTTGAACGCCTGTATGAAAACCATTTTGACGCTGTTGATCAGTTCTTAAATCATATTACATTTGATGCCCTACTATATCAGGGAGCAGTCTCTTTACTGGACGAAAAGTTTAAATTATTCAAAACCTGGAGATCAACGCTATAAATAAGTGTATCATGTCAAATACTATTTTACCCCCAATCACACAGAATGAAATCGACCAAGCAAAAGGAGATACGTGGGACTATTTATTCCTGTTTTTAGACAAGTATGATGAGATCATCTCGTCGTCGCCAAAAGATGAAGACGAAGTTCTCGATGAGTTTACGGATGAACAGCATATCCTAATGGAATTTAATGTGCTGTATGGACAGGTGACCAATGGAGGCTTTATCCAATTGATCCAAAATGGATATGGGCCATACCTATTTGACAATCCTTTTGCAGAAGACATAAGGGCCTGGGGTGCATCTACTATAGCTGAAATCGTTGATCAGGCAAAGGTGATATATGATACCCACAGAGATGATCTCGAAAAAGAAAGATCACTTGAAGAGTTCTCTAAAATGTATAAGGCCTATCCGGACTTTGAACCTCTTGAAGATAAATTTTATCAGATAATGGATGAAGAGCTGGAAATCATCAAGAATTTTGTCGCCAACAACATACACCTTTTTGCGATCTTATCATGAGACGACATATACAACAACAGGCTGAAAATGCATTCCTTGCAGGAGATTATGCAACCGCAGCAAAAATATGGGTACAGGCCAATGGTTTGCCCGGAGATATCAATGTCCTGAAAAACATATATAGCCAGGTCAATATCCGGATTGAAGACGCCCCTCACCCCGATCTATTCGCTATATTGGGAATTATAGCGCTCGACTATAATGAAATATTTGATACCAACAGGGAAAGCGCACTGAAGAGCTGTGTAAAATGGAGCGAACGCGGATTAGAAATAGACCCGAATAGCTATTACTGCAACCGGCACGCTGGTTCGGCCCTATACTGGCTTAATGATTGGAATGCTGCCGCAGCATATTATAAAAAAGCAGTTGAGCTAAGCCCTTCCCCTGTTTTACAGATTCGCCTGTTCCATATTCAAAATCGAAATTACAGTACTCCTGATTTCTCTACATTGCTTATAGACCTGGAAACAGAAATGGCAATGGAAGCTTACAATGCAGGTGTGGAAATAAATTATCTATTGGATCAATACCCAGCCATGCCAGCTCATGAAGCCGAAAGACTTTCCGCATTAAAACAGCAGTGCTATGAACATGCCTATCGTCTGTTCCGTGGTGCAGTAGTTCAGAATAATGGCGACATCATTAACTTCGATCCCCATACCTTCGCCATGTGCTGTCACAATCTTGCACGGGAGCTAAGATTACATGGAGAACAAGCAAGAGCCATTGCTATCTGTACGGAAGGAATCGAACAGTCTTCCTTTATGATTATCCTACAGAACAGGATGGGAGCCTATCTTGATGCTGAAGACCTAAAAAACGCGCTTCAGGACGGTGAGCAATTGATTGAAAGATTTGGAGAAGAGATGGATACCATATCCTACTTAGCTACAATTGATATGATCTGTTATTGCCATATGGAGCTGAAAAGCTATACCGATGCACTACAGTGGATAAATCTAGGGTTAGAAACCTACTATGAACTAGAGGCCACGGATCCTATAACTCACCACGGTGAGGTAGTACGTTGCTTCACTAATTTTTTCATACATAAGTCTAATGCGGAAAGCGCTTTGGGGATACAAACCGAAGTAACCGTGGCTTCGGAGGAAACCGACCGGCTACTGGAACAGATGCCTGATAATCCAAGTTTACTAATCAGTCGTGCCAATACATTTATCGACGAAGGGAATTACGCTAAGGCTTTGGAATGTTACCAATACGCGTTGCATTTTGCGGCAGAGAAAGGGCAGGAACGCTCTGTTCAAGTAGCGCTCTATGATATGGGCTACCTATACATCGCTTATCTGAAGGATAACGAGGAGGCTTGTGTTAACTTTGAACAAAGCATAGCCTCAGGTAATACCGACTTTTGGTGCTACTACTGGGCAACACACTGTACCTATCATCTCAGCGACAATGAGAAAACGCTGTATTACGGTGATGGGGCATTAAAAGCACTACCGCAACAGGAGAATGTGACGGATGATATTATTGCCGAGATATATGAACATATGGGAACTTCTTTCCTGGACTTACAACGTTATGATGATGCGATAACGCATCTGCAGCAATCTTTAAGCTATCAAGATATGCCAACTACGCGTGCTAATCTGAAAGTCGCTGAGGCTACAAAACAAAGCTCAAGAGGTTTTTTTCATAAATTATTCAACAAATAAAAAGTCATTCATAAGTTTTTGTACTTTGGTATGATTTTAGCGCGAAAGCTGAAACGAAAACTTTGTGTATGGAAATATTGTTGATTGTACTTGGCATTATAGTTCTCGTCTATTTAATAAATAGACAGAGAGAGGAGATCAAGGGGCTGAGAGAAGGACTTTCTCATACTTTTGATCAACTGAATACGCTAAGAACTCTATTGGAGGGAATCAAAAACAATGTTCCTATTGATGCTCTTGATAAAGAGGAGTCAACACCTGAAGAAGTACAGCAGGTACAAGAAGTAATCACTCCGGCTCCCCTAGCGGAACCGGAAGATACCATTCCAGTACCGCCACCGATTCCTGATATTCTTGTACAGGAAGTGCTGGAGGAATCATTCAACGAGGTCGCTCCAGTAGAAGAACACAAAGAAACGTTCTCTGCTCCACCGGTTGTTAGAGAAGAGCAGTTATCCTGGTTTGAAAAGTTCAGACAAAAGAATCCGGATATCGAGCGTTTTATCGGTGAAAATCTAATTAACAAGATTGGTATTATAATCCTTGTATTGGGTATCAGCTTCTTTGTCAAATATGCTATTGACAAAGAATGGATCAACGAACCGGCACGCGTTGGTATTGGTATCCTGGCCGGAGGTATACTTTTGGGAGTAGCACACCGACTTCGCGCCAAGTTCAAAGCTTTTAGTTCCGTACTAGTCGCTGGTGGTATCGCTGTATTCTATTTTACTATTGGTATCGCTTTCCATGACTATCAGCTATTTAGCCAGACTACCGCCTTTATTATTATGGTGGCGATTACAGCGTTTAGTATTTTCGTATCACTGGCCTACAACCGACAAGAGCTTGCCGTCATGTCTGCTATAGGTGGATTTGCGGTACCGTTTATGGTCAGTACAGGGAATGGCAATTATCATGTCCTGCTAACTTATATATCTCTGTTGAACTTAGGTATATTAACCATTTCTTATTTCAAGAGGTGGTTTATCATAAACTTTACGGCATTCGCTTTAACTTTTCTTATCGTCGCTGCCTGGTACATTTCGCTGGAACCAACATCGACACTCGTACTCCTTCATGCGCTTCGTTATTGTATCCTGCTGTATGTTATATTTACAATGGCCTTCATTATAAATAATATGGTCCATAAGAATAAGTTTGCGAACTATGAAGTCGGAGCCGTAATCTCGAATACAACGGCATTCTATGCCATAGGCTATCATATTATCCATAGTTATTCTCCAGCCTATGTTGGACTCTTTACCATACTACTTGCGGCTTTCAACATTCTCTTTGCGTATGTGATATTCAAAAAATACCGCTTTGATAAAACAATTATCTTCGTTCTTATTGGATTGGCTCTCACTTTGGCTACAATCACTATCCCCGTCCAATTTGAGGGTAATTATGTAACTATCTTTTGGGCTTGTGAAGCCGTACTTCTCTTATGGTTGACCCACAAATCTCAACTAAAAGGTTTCTTATTGGGTGCTGTTATTGTACAATGGCTCGCGATACTGAGTCTACTACAGGATATCGCCGCTTATATTGAAGATGAAGTATCACACGTCTTTGTATTGAACACGGTATTCTTTACAGGATTAATGGTAATCGGTTCGCTAATTACTTGTTATAAGCTATTAAAAAAACATCCTTACGCCTATACGCTATATGGGGTCAGCTTCAATCAGGTGGCTTACCGTAAATTCATCTTTGTATTGGCGCTAGTTTTTGCCTACCTCCTTCCGCTGATCGAAATTGGTTATCAGACCGCTCATTATTTTGACAATTCGGGTACGGTTTACTTCTTCATCTACCTTTACCATATGGTATTTAGTACGCTTCTGTTGTATTTTGGCAAGTGCAGGACAAAACTAATAGAGACACTGTCCGATGTCTTGACCATAATGAACGCGATATTCTATATCATTGTGGCCTACAGAATTCCAATCATTGAGAAATATGAAACATTTATTTATAATGATGGAGGTTTTCCTTTTGCCTTCAACCTGCATTACATTTCTGTTTTTGCCCTCTTACTGCAGATATTTTGGTACCTAAAACGTCATTTTTTACAGGTTCCATCAGCTGGAAAACAGAACATATACACAGCTTGGCTAGTCGCCTTTTTTATTGTCTATCTATGCAGTGCCGAAGTCAATATTGCCTTTCTATTTCAAGCGGCGAATTTTGATGATTATTATACCACCCGCGAGTTTGTGATGAAAGTAATCTTCCCGATATTATGGGGATTATTATCTTTCACATTCTTGATATATGGAATTAAGAAAAACTTAAAAACAGCACGCGTCATCGCCCTGAGCCTACTCGGAATTACGATACTTAAGCTATTTATCTACGATATCCGGGATGTTTCAGAAACAGGTAAGATCATCGCATTTATCCTATTGGGTGCTTTAATTCTCACCATATCTTTTGTGTATCAAAAAATCAAAAAACTAGTCGTAGATAATGACAATGAAAAGCTATAAATCTCTTTTATTCGCGCCACTTTTTACGCTTGTTTTTTGCTTACCTACTGCAAAAGCTCAACAAATACAAGCGAAAGTAACGGCCACTGAAAATGGCTACAGCAGCATCCTCATCCCTCAAGAATTTAGGGCAAGAGTAGGCAATGACTTAGGCATACTGCGCTTAAAAGATGCTAAAGGCAATGAAGTTCCATTTGTCGTGAAGCCACAGGAAGTGGATACTTCTTTTTTTTCACCACTATCGTACGAACGCAAAAAAAACACTTCTGATAGTACTGAGGTATTCCTGATCGACCATAAAGACAGGAAAAAAAACAGTGGCTATATCTTACAGGTTGCCAATTCGGAGAATAATAAAAAATATCGTATTGAGGGTAGCGATGATATGCAGAGTTGGTTCGGTATTGTAAACAATGCACTACTGACAAATCTAAAGGACGATAATCAGACCTTTACGAGCAAGCCTATCCATTTTCCACCGGTAGACTACCGCTATATCCGTATTGTGCTTGATGATAAGAACTCCCCTCCGATTAAGATTCTAAATATCGGCGAGATAAAAAATAATGGAGCGACACTAAAGCTGGAAAAAGTCAAGGAAATATCCTACCAACAAACGAACAATCGTGATAATAAAACAACGACGATAGCGGTCACCAAAGACTTATGGACGCCCATTGACTATTTTCAAGTCTATGCCCGTAGTCCTAAACAATACTACCGTACGGCACATACTTATATAGAACAACAAAAAACAGGTGCCACAAAAAATAATAGCAGACAAAAATATAGCGTTAACGAATATATTCAACTCCAGAGCAATACAGGCGGAATGTATGCGCTACAAGAGTTATATCCTAACACATTCTTTATCGAAGTCGAAAACGAGGATAATCCGCCACTCGAAATAGACAGCATCGTTTTCTACCAAACCCCTATTCATTTAATTGCTGATTTGGACATCAAGCAAGAATACAGCTTGCAAGCGGATAGCAATTGGAATACGCCTAGCTACGATCTATCTAAAATAGATCTCAACCTACCCCCGAATATACCAGTAGCAAAAGTAAGTGATATTCAAGCCCATAAATCGGATACGACACGAGAAGAAAAGGGCTACGGAAATTGGATATTGATTGGGTGCTCCATCCTCGGAATACTCTTAGTTTTTTATTTTGGCAAGGGCCTCCTAAAAGATTTAAATAAATAAAATAAACCTTTATTTAGATTGATACGGTTTCCCGTAAATAGTGCTATATTTATGGTGCATCTTTGTACCTAGAATAGTAAGGATATTTCTAGCGTAAAAAAACTGAGTACCAAATCAAAAACATAATCCTGACCTATGACTGCAAGAGAATTTGTGTCTAATATTCGGGCGAATCAACCCGAGCGTATACACCTCGAAAACAGGTTAAATACGGAAACATTACATGGCATCTTGAGCGATGCACATATTTCTGATTCAGACTCTAACTACCAGGAGCATGGAAACGAAATATTGAACCTCCTACACAACTTTGATCTATCCCGATTGAACGTCTATGACATCACCTTTGACCATGACTTAGAGGTATACCAGGACTTTCTATTTTTCGGATGGGATACGATCGGTGACCGACTAGGCTACCATATCCCTTCTGGCGAAGTAGTAAGTTACTATTTACACGGAGATTGTGTGCACTTCAGATGTGCTATGAATGACAGGCAATTCCTACAGTTATTCTTTGAATTGTATCTGCTGCTAAAAGGGCAATTAGAAACGGAAGATGAACAGGCAAAGGACAGAATAAGGGAAAATTTCTGGTCCAAAACCACATCTACTGTCCCTGATACGTATTGGAAACATTACGAGAGATTCTTGGTTTCTACTTAACTATTCCCTCTTCTGGACTAGCCGACTACCGGGCAAACTTTCTATATTTGCATTTCCATAGATAAAAAGGAAATCAGATATGTACAACTTTAAGAATGACTATTCAGAGGGAGCGCATTTGCGTATCTTAGATAAGTTAAGAGAAAGTAACCTCATACAACAGCTGGGGTATGGAGAGGATGAGTATAGTCTGGAGGCAAAATCTATCCTTAGACAAAAGATAGCTAATCCAGAGGTGGAAATATATTTCCTGTCTGCAGGAACGCAAACTAATCTATTGGTTATCTCTTGTCTTCTCCAATCCCACGAGGCTGTAATCAGTGCGCAGTCCGGTCATATCTATGCCCATGAAGCTGGAGCCATAGAAGCTACAGGTCACCGGGTTATTACGGTAGAGACCAAAGACGGTAAGTTGAGGGTTGCAGATATTGAACAGGTTGTACAGAATCACACCTTAAGGCCACACGTTGTAAAGCCCAAATTGGTCTATATTTCCAACTCTACCGAGATCGGAACGATATATCAGTTGTCCGAATTAAAGGCATTATCAGATTGTTGTAAGCAGCATGGTCTCTTATTATTTCTAGATGGCGCACGGCTAGGTAATGCACTGACTGCTACAAATAATGATATTACACTTGCGCACATCAGTCAACTGACAGATGTATTCTATATTGGAGCAACCAAAAATGGGGCTTTATTGGGCGAGGCAGTGGTATTCAATAGCCCATTGCTGTATCCTGACTTTGACTATGCCCTAAAACAAAAGGGAGCACTATTGGCCAAGGGCAGAATACTCGGAATACAATTTTTAGAACTGTTTAGAGATAACCTCTATTTTGAACTTGCGGACCATGCAAACAAAATGGCCATGAAAATTGCTGCGGCCGCTGAAGAAATAGGTTATGATTTTTTGACACACTCTACGACCAATCAGGTTTTCCCAATTTTACCTCGTCACACCATCACGGAGTTGCATAAAAAGTATCTTTTCTTTGAATGGAAAGCTATAGACAAAGACAATTCTGCCGTACGGTTGATTACCTCATGGGCAACACCAGAATCTGTGGTCGATGCATTTATTACAGATTTAAGGTCTTTACAATAGACTACACATCTTGTTGGTGTAAAGCGATTCTATTACCCTCTGAATCTTCAAACTCGGCGATGAAAAAACCATATTGACTGTTTTCGGTTTTGGGATATAAAATACGTCCTCCATATTCGATCACCTTTTGAAGGGTATCATCTATATCGGCCGTTTTAAAATATAAGATAACTCCGTTTTTCGTAGGGATATATACGTCACCTTTGGCCAGCGCACCGGAAATACCCGACTTGGATTCGGAGAAAGGAAAAAGCGCCATCTCGTAATTATCAATAACCTCATTTTCAAAAACAAAACCGAAAACATAGCTGTAAAAAGAGGAGGCCCGAGGTAAATCGTTTACCGGAATTTCGAAATAGATCACAGGATTGGTCGTAGCCATAGTTTTATTAAGTTGATAGTATGTACAGGATAAATATACTTAGATTCCTCCACATCTTAATTAAAGAAGTATACGATCACGAGCAACGAAGGCACAGCTATACCTATCCAAAGAAGTATACCTAATATAAAAGGTTTTGCCCCAACGGATTTCAGAACTTTTAAAGACAAACCTGAACCTATTAAAAAAAGAACGACAGTAAGTCCCCCTTTGGACAAGGCTACAATTGAAGCCCCCAACTCGTGCAAAGGTTGGACATAAGTATTCCCTAAAACCGCTAAGACAAAAAGACCTATAAAATAGGGTATTTTGACCTTCGTCCCCTTTTCCTTAAAAAGAATAGCGCTCCCGAACGTCACAGGAATAATCCATAATGCCCTGGTCAATTTGACAGAAGTCGCTATCTGTAAGGCCTGTTCGCCGTATCTACCAGCAGCACCGACTACAGAACTGGTGTCCTGTATCGCTACAGCGCTCCAAAGTCCAAACTGACTCTCGGATAGATGAAATAGATGTCCCAAAGGAGGAAAAAGAAATAACGCTACCGCATTCAATATAAAGATTGTTCCTAAAGCAACACTAATCTGTGCTTGCTTTGCTTTTATAACGGGTGAAATCGCGGCGATAGCACTCCCTCCACAGATAGCTGTCCCTACTGTAATCAGGAAAGATATCTTCTTGTCGATCTTAAAGAGTACGCCGGCTACATAACCTAAAATCAGTATACCAAACAACGAACATACCGTCAATAAAAAGCCATTCTTGCTCGCTCCAATGGTAGACTCTACATCCATTCCAAACCCTAATCCAACCACAGATACCTGTAATAAAATATGGGTTAATTTTGCCGTAGCATTTGGAAAAGGATTACGCAGACACTGGGCTGTGATCACGCCTAGCAAGAGTGCCAAAGGAGCTGAAATAAAAGGGAATAAACATAGCAGTCCCAATCCAACAAAGACCACTGCTTGAATAGATAGCCGTCTATCCGTAATAGCGTCTTCATGCTGTGGCCTGCTAACTATTCTCTTATCGAAACTGTAAGTATGTTCTTTTTCTGACATCATGAGTATTTTTTTGTTCTTATTTCCTACAAATTTCAGCAGTATGATTGTCGAAAGAAAATGAGAAATCCCTATACGACATAACCTCAGGTTATGCCATACATTCCATAACGTACTACCGTTACCAACAGAGCAGATCTCCTCATTCCGCAACATTCGTCCGGATTCTTTCTTCTAACATCCGCGGTGTACCTGAAAGGAGTAAAAAACAGCGACTTTCAACGAAAAGATTCCTATCTTTGATTATTAGTTTGAATAAGCTTTCCTAAGCAAGTTTTAACACATAAATTAATACGTATCCGAAACGATAAATATCTGTATCAACTGATAAAAATTTTATGGAATTATATGATTTTGGCATAGTTGGTCTTGGTGTTATGGGAAGAAACCTCCTATTAAACATGGCCGACAACAAATTTGCCGTAGCGGGATTAGACCTCGACCTCGCTAAAGTACAGTCTTTAGAAAACGAAATTAACGACACACATCAGGTAAAAGCGACTACATCAGTAGCTGATTTTACACAGGCAATCCGAAAGCCTAGAGCTATCATGTTGCTAGTCCCTGCAGGAAACCCTGTCGATAGTGCCATAAACAGCCTACTTCCTCATCTGGAAGAAGGAGATATTATTATCGATGGTGGAAACTCCTATTTCCCGGATACCGATCGTCGTTTTATAGAACTATCCAAAAAGAATATACACTTCTTCGGAATGGGGATATCAGGTGGTGAGAAAGGTGCCCGTTTCGGTCCCAGCTTGATGCCGGGAGGTGACAAAGGAGCATACGAACGCTTGCGTCCTATTTTTGAAGCTGTCGCGGCTAAAGTAAATGGTGAACCTTGTGTAACCTACCTAGGTAATGGTTCTGCAGGCAACTATGTCAAAATGGTTCACAATGGAATCGAATACGGTGTAATGCAACTGATAGCGGAGACTTACGACTTGATGAAACGTGGTTTCGGTATTGATGATGATAAAATACAGCAAACATTTGCGGACTGGAATAAAGGTGAATTACAGTCATTTTTAGTAGAGATTACCTCAGAAATCCTAAACAAATTTGACGAAGACGGTCAACGCCTTGTCCACGTGATCTCTGATTGGGCAAAATCAAAAGGAACAGGTAAATGGACTTCTCAAAATGCGATGGACTTACAGGCTCCAATCCCAGTAATAGATGCGGCAGTAACGATGCGTGATATGTCCAAATTGAAACCTGAACGTATACAGGCTTCGGAAAAATTAACCTGGTCTCCTACTGTAGATGCTATCGACAAAGATAAGGTCATCGAACAAATAAAAGATGCGTTCTACTTTGCTATGCTAAACACCTATGCACAAGGACTGTCGCAGCTTACCATAGCATCCGAAGCTTATAATTATGGCTTAGACTTAGAACAGGTAGCTAAAATATGGCGCGGTGGCTGCATTATCCGTGCAGCAGCTTTAGAAGATTTCAGACAAGCCTATAGCCGCAACCCTGCCCTAAGAAACATCCTATTGGATGATACTGTTGCACAAAATGTGTCAGCAAGACAAGAAGGCGCTAGAGCGACCATCAAATACGCTGTTGATAATGGTATCCCGTTTGGCGCATATATGAATGCCTTGGCGTACTTTGACTCATACCGTTCAGAGCGCATGCCAACGAACATCATACAAGCACAACGTGACTATTTTGGCGCACACACTTACGAACGCATAGACCGTGAGGGTTCGTTTCATACGCAGTGGGACTAAGATAAATTGATTACCTTTTTTATAATACAATGAAGACCAGTAAAAAAGCCAGACCTTCCATTATAGTAATTTTTGGAGGTACGGGAGATTTGGCGAAGCGTAAATTGATACCCGCTTTTTACAATTTGTTTTTAGATAATTGGATGCCTGAGAAATTTGCTATTATCGGGTTGGGCCGTAGTGAACTTGATAATACGACGTACAGGTCTCACCTAGCAGAAGGCTTATCTGAATTTTCTAGAACAGGCGCACCAGAGCAACAAAAATGGGAAGAATTCAACCCTAACATTTCTTATTTCCAATCGAATATCGAAGATATCGATTCGTATAAAGCACTGGCAGCCCAATTGGATGCGCTGGATGAACTGTGGGGTGAACGTGCAAACAGATTGTTTTATCTTTCTGTCGCACCGCGCTTTATTGAAGCGGCTACCTTACACATTAACGACTCTGGTCTTGCTAGTCTACCTGAAAAAGATCGTATTGTAATCGAAAAGCCTTTCGGAAATGATAAAGATACGGCAGTTGCACTTAACAAGCTCCTAAGACAGACTTTTCAGGAAAAACAAATCTATAGAATAGACCACTATCTCGGCAAAGAGACGGTACAGAACATTCTAGCCTTTCGTTTCGGAAACGCTCTTTTTGAACCTCTTTGGAACAGAAACTTTATTGATTCCGTTCAAATCACAGTGGCAGAACAAGTGGGTGTAGAAAACCGCGGAGGATTTTATGAAAGTGCAGGAGCACTGAAAGATATGGTACAGAACCACCTGTTACAAATCTTATGTATGGTGGCTATGGAAGCACCTGCTTCTTTCAAATCGGAAGAGATACGTAATCGTAAGGTTGATGTGTTACGGGCTATACGCCGCATTAAACCCGAAGAAGTACAACGGTATGCGGTACGCGGTCAATACAGTGATGGCTGGTTACAAGGCAAAAAGGTACCTGGGTACCGAGAAGAAGAAGGAGTCAGTCCAGAATCGAATACGGAAACTTTTGTCGCTGTTAAGTTCTTTTTAGACAACTGGCGCTGGCAAGGTGTACCTTTTTATTTGAGAACTGGTAAACGTATGCAAGAGAAACACTCTTCGATTACGATACAGTTTAAGCCTGTACCACACTCTACATTCTCTGATGGACAGATGGACAATCTAATGCCTAACAAGCTAACTATAAATATACAGCCTCAGATGGATATCCGTCTGCGTTTTATGACAAAACGTCCTGGCTTGACAATGGCTCTAAATCCTTCGGAAATGGTTTTCGATTACGACACCTGCTCTACGCAATCTCCGGAAGCTTACGAGACGCTATTGCTTGATGCCCTTAATGGTGATGCTACGTTATTCATGCGCTCGGACCAAGTGGAAGAAGCTTGGGACGTAATCACTCCAATCCAGGAGGCATGGGAAAGCAGAAGTACGCTTGATTTCCCGAATTATGCTTCGGGAACCTGGGGACCAGAAAACGCAGAGGCTCTGGTTGCTCAGAATGGGCATGTATGGGCTGTAAATGCACATCACAAATCCAGATAAAAGGGCTTTTAGCCAAACTAGATGAGTTGAGTATAGTTATACATTAAAAGTTTGAGAAATTGATACAGATATTTGAAAACACACAATTATTGACTGAAGCGGCTGCCGCTCTGTTTGTAGATACCGCAAAGAAAGCAATAGCTGAACGAGGAAAATTCACCGTGGCACTCACTGGTGGTTCTTCACCTATAGCTTTGCATAAGCTACTTGCATCTGCAGCATATCGGGACCTGATAGATTGGCAAAAAGTGTTTGTCTTCTGGGGTGATGAGCGCTGGGTACCATTCGAAGACGAGCGTAGTAATACGACAATGGCATTTGAAACATTATTAAACCATGTTCCAATACCAAAAGAACAGATCTATGCGATGTATAGTGAAACAGCAACAGCAGAGGAATATGCAGTACAATACGAAGCAACGATAAAAGCTGTCGTGGGTGAGGATGGTGCATTTGACCTAATTTTATTAGGCATGGGCGACGACGGTCATACCGCATCTTTATTCCCGCATACCGCTGTGCTCAATGAAGAAAAGAAATGGGTAGATGCGTATTACCTAGAGCCTCAAAGCATGTATCGAATCACGCTAACGGCTCCGCTCATCAATAAGGCTAAAAACATTGCTGTACTTACTTTCGGCGAGAAGAAGACCAATGCATTGTATGAGGTATTAGAAGGTGCAAGAAATGTGCAGGAATACCCTTCGCAGCTACTTGCTCCTACAAACGGAACCCTAGTATTTTTAACAGATAAGGTCGCTGCGAGTAGATTGACTACTTCGAAATAATTATAGCTTCTTATTTATAAAAAGTGGTCACACATCTTATCATGTGTGACCACTTTTTTTATAATACCAAAAAACTAAGCTACTAAATAAAAACTCCTAACGGCACAGGGCCTATTAGGAGTTTCTAAAACTTAAAGTAATTTTCTAAACGCTATGAATTGATTTTTCTAATCGCTTCGATACGACGTAATAAATCAGCATAGTGGTCAGACTCGAAACCTTTACTACCTTTTGTCAACTTCTTAACCCGTACTTCCGTGTCATTTAAAGCACCCAAAATCAAAATACGCATATCAGAAAGGTTAGGATTGTAAGGTGTCAAACCTGCGGCTGCATAAGCAGTCTCTTGTACCGGTTTATCCAACTTCAACATGACACCAAGACGATCGACATAAGCACGCTGTAGACCACGCTTGAACATATCGTCTTTTGCTCCACGGAAAATCGAATTGGACACATCAGCCAACAATTCGTTGACCGTATAGGCTTTATCCCCATTCTTAAATTCATTATCGATCATACGCGCAAAGCCATAAGTCTCTAACAACGATGTCAATACTTGATTCTGCATCTCCTGCACTTTATTCGCCATCGTACCGTAATCGATACGCTTCATTAAGCTTGTATCCAACAACCAATACGGGGTTTCAAATACATGTTTGTTTACAAAAGCAACGGCTCCTTGCTGCTTCTCCTTACTAACATAAGTATAAACAGCCCCTTTTTCGCTTTTCGTTTTGTAATCCTCAGTCATGGCACTCACATAGGCGATAGCATGATTAATGTAACGGCGATATTGTCCGATTAAATCTTTGTACAGATCTTTGGTATCTTCTAGGCTGCCATTTTCTTCGTAAGTCCATTTTTCCAAATTAGGAAGGATATATTTCAAATTGGCAATACCGTATTCGCCCGCTTTGACAGCATCATTACCCAAGTCTTCGCTTTGCGCTCTCGGATCCATAGACCCTTGCTTACCATAGTAATACAATGGATCGCCAGCCTTTTCCTGAATTTTTGTTTCCCACCAATCACGATCTTGCTCAGGAGTTCTGCCTCCGTGATGACGATAGCCAAAATCAATAGCAAAGCGATCATATGCTCCGATCTTAGGGTAGATATTCTTTACCCCATCACCTGGTTGCGCCACGTAGTTAAAACGGGCATAATCCATAATAGAAGGAGCTGTACCATTTTTTTCAGTAAAAGATGGTGAACGTAAAGAATCTACATCAAATGCATAACTCGAACCGAAATTGTGCAACAGACCTAAACTATGTCCTAATTCATGCGAAGAAACAAAACGAATCAACTGTCCCATCTGTTCGTCAGATAATTTTGCACCGCGTGCTTCCTCATTGATAGCGGCAGTCTGTACGAAAAACCAATTGCGCAATAAGGACATTACGTTATGGTACCAACCCACATGACTTTCTATTATCTCGCCCGATCTTGGGTCAGAAATACGGGGACCGTAAGCATTCTCAATCTCGGAAGCAAAATAACGAATCACCGAATAACGTGCATCTTCCGTACTGAATGTTGGATCTTCCTCTAATGTAGGGGCTTCTTTACCAACAATAGCATTCTTGAAGCCTGCGGCCTCGAATGCCGAGTTCCAATCATTCACTCCTTCAATAAGGTAAGGAACCCATTTTTTAGGAGTCGCGGGATCAATATAAAAAACAATCTGTTTCTTGGGTTGGACCAGCTCGCCACGTGCGTACGCATCCGCATCCGATGGTTCTAAACGGTAGCGTTGGATAAACGCATTGCGCATTACCTTCTGATCATTCGCTCCAAAATCTAATTTCCGGTTTGAAAAATATCCTACGCGCTCATTTTCATAACGTGCTTGCATAGGTACCTTAGGCAACAAGACCATCGATGTATTCAATCCAAAAGTCATAGTACCGACCGAATTGTCTGCCGGAAGAACAGGCGACTTAAAGGTCTTTACAGTACGAACCTCAACATTCTCCGGAAAAGATTTGATCGTATCGATGTACGACTTCTGCCCGTCAATTCCTGCTATCTTGTAGGTTTTCTTTAATTTTTCTGGCAGTGGCATACCTGGTATCTCGCCGTTATAGAAGTCTGTAACGTCAATAACCACGTTCTTACCACCATTGTTAAATGCTTTGATATCAAAAGCCGCCAATATCGGCAGGGCATTGGAGTTCGCTAGTGCGGCATCCATATCCCTATTGACAGTAGCAATATAGGCATAACTTGGCACCTTAATGTAAACCGTATTCTCACGACGTTGCCATTGCCAAAGTTGTTCATTCAGCATCTCCCCTCCATATTGGGAGCGGAATTCTTTTAATCCTACAGGTGTTTGCGTAAAACGTGTTACAACCAACATATCTCGATTCAACAACGTGTCCGGAATCTCCATGTAATACTTATCCTCTACTTTGTAAGTATTAAAAAGTCCAGTCGATTTCTTCGCATCATTACCTATGAGGTCTTCGAACTTCTTTATTTTATCTTTTTTAGTCTTGTCAGATTGCTCTTTCTTTTCCGACTCCACCTTGCCCGGAAGATTAACCAAGCCTCCCCATTTACCAGATTGCGCTACGGTTACAGTAGCTTGCAAACTTAATATCGCCAACGCGATTCCTAATTTATTTTTATATCTCATTATCAATTATGTGCAAATCGAAAAACTACCAGCCTGGATTCTGTGGCTTCAGATTCGGGTTTACGCCCATTTCTACTAGAGGAATTGGAAACCAATAATTCTTATCCTCGAAAACACGTGATCCCGCATTTTTGTCTTTATAAGAAATAGTACCATTAGTCGCTTTGGTGATAGTCACCCCTCTCACCGATTTATTGAGGATAGCAGCAGCCTGTTTCCAGCGCTTTAAGTCCTGATAGCGGATATCATCTTCGAAAGCAAGTTCTATACGACGCTCTCGATGGATACGTTCACGCATCTGTTCTTTATTGAGTCCTGCTGGAATAACGGGCATACCAGCACGTTTACGAATCGCATTGACCGCATCATATACCGCTACACTTGGGCCATCGGATTCATTCTTCGCTTCAGCAAAGTTTAACAAAACCTCACTATAACGCATGATAACCCAGTTGGTATTACTTCCTACGTTCTTGTCCTTATTGAAATCAAACTTTTCGTCCATAAACTTGCGGATATAATATCCGGTAGGTGTAGGATTCGTTCTTGGCAAGTCTTTACCTCCGGTAAAAGTTTCTACAGCGCGATCTTTAAAATCTGCCCCATTAAAAAGAATAGATTTTGCAAAACGAGGGTCGCGGTTTTTGTATGGAATAGCAGGATCGTAACCTGAGCCTGCCTCGTCGATACGAAGTCCATTTGCCATTTCATAGCTATCTACAATATCCTGGGTAGGACAGTTAATACCTTTGCCACCATAACCTGCAGGGGTATTATTCTGATCATAAGCATGCATCTTCTCTCCCTTTATCCCATTATAACGAACCTCCAAAATCACTTCAGGTCTGTCCATAATATTCTTATTCACAAAGACTCCTGCATAGTCCTTCTTTAATTCGAATGCGTTGGATTCCATAACAACCTGAGCAGCGTCGGCAGCCACTTTCCATTTCGCTGCTACATCTCCTGTATTGACCAAGGGGCTCGCTCCCCATAATAGTACGCGACTCTTAAAGGCTGCTGCAGCTTCCCTGGTAATACGTCCCCAATCTTCCTTACCATAGGTACTTGGTAATTCTTTGGCTGCAAGATCTAATTCCTGTATTACAAATTGTAACCCCTCTTCATGTGTAACCTTCATCGGCTTATCTTCAGCCTCTTCGATAGATTGATGCTTTAGCAATAACGGTGCATCCTTGAAAGAAGTAAATAAGTTAAAATAGACATAAGCGCGCATAAAACGAGCCTGCCCCAACAAGACTTTTCGTTCTTCTTCATTCAAGACATTCGTTACTGCAGCCCTGTTAATGAAAACATTCATTTTTCGAATCTGTGCGTAGCTGTCTTTCCAGAGATTACGCTCCGGAAATGAGGTGCTCAGAAAATCACCAGTAAGGTAACTTGTAATCTTCTTCTCTTCATTGCCGACTAATTGTATATCATCGGTCTTTGCTGCCGGAATGTAAGTATCAAAGCCCGTTTTTAGGAAGGTGTAAAATTCATTGACCGATAGTTTGATCAGTTCAGGATCGTTCCATACGACCTCTTCGGATAATAAGTTGAGAGGTTTTCTATCTAAGAAATCCTTTTGACAAGAGCTTAAAGCCAATGCTAAGGCTAATGTACTCAAGGATAATATATGTCTTTTAATTTTCATGGATTTTATTCTTTTATATATTAAATACCAACACGTAAGCCCAACGTATAGATTCGTTGTGGCGGATACAAACTAGCCGATGCTCCTGTAGATTCTGGGTCAAAACGCTTGCTCTTACTAATTGTAAACAGGTTCTGTCCTTGGAAATTGATTCCTAAAGACTTGATACCTGCACGTTTGATCCAATCTTTCGGAAACTCATAAGCAACTTGTGCTGTACGCAGTTTGAGATAGTTACCATTTTTCACGTAGAACGTCGATGGCAACTTGTTATTTTCATGATTGGACAATAGACGAGGGTAAGAAGCGTCTAAATTTTCGGGTGTCCATCTATCGAGATGCAAGTCATAAAAGTTGGCCAAGTCATCGCCCGGTTTATAGTTGATGAATACATCTGTGGATGCCTGAAAGAATGCATCTACAGATAAGCCTTTCCAGGAAGCACCTAAATTCAAACCATACACTGTTGGAGGGAAGATATAGATGGCTTCAAAAGCACGGTCTGGACTACCACTGTACAACTCTACCACGCCATCGCCATTCATATCTACATAGCGGATATCCCCTGCTTTTGGTGTAATAGGTGAACCATTAGGGCTATTCAGATATTTAGCCCAATTGTCTGCTTCGTCTTGGTTACGGAATATACCATCCGCTTTCAAAATACGCGACATACCAATTGTAGATCCCTCTTGGCGTAAACCTGGCAATACCGCATCATTCTCCCCATAATCTACAGCTGTACTCTTCGTATAGGTCATATTCAGACGTGCATTGACCCGCACGTTGCCAAGTGTATTTCGATGGGATACGGATGCCTCATAGCCGTAATAGCGTTCTTTTGCAAAGTTTTGCAAAGCTGGATTGATACCGAATGTCAATGGTACGTCGTAGCTTCTCGACCGTAGGATATCAAATTTATTCTTATTATAGTAATCGACTTCAAAGCCCAATTTACCATTCCAAAGCGTTGCATCAATACCTATATCAAAAGCATCAACCTTTTCCCAGGTGATATTTGTATTTGGAACGGTTAGATTAGAGATACGAGCAAGTGGGCTCATATTGTCTGAAGTACCAAATACGTAACCAGCAGGAATCAACGCATAATTATAGAAGTAGGTATACAAATTGCCACCGTCATTACCTAAACGGCCAAAGGAACTTCTTAGCTTTAGGTTATTCACGAAAGCAAAACGTTCTTTGAAGAAATCCTCTTCGGAGATGTTCCAAGCAGCGGAGATTGCAGGGAAAAAGCCATTACGTTTACCCTTAGGATAGTAGGGTGAACTGTCATAACGGAAACTTCCCTCGACGATATAGCGCTGATCGTAGTTATACTGTACCCTTCCGACCATACTGCGTCTAGCATTCTCTGACGCTGAACCTAAGTTCTTTTGTGTCTTAATATCCCCTAGAAACAATTGATCTAAACTAGAAACAGGGAAATTACTACGTTCGGCAGAAAATACATCACTCTTGAATTCATTTTGCTCATACAACGCCATAGCATCAATATTGTGCTGTCCAAAATGACGTTTATAATTCAACTTCAGCTGTATATTGACGTTGTTGTTCTGGTTGTACGACTGTTCCATCCGTGCCTTTTCGGTACCGTTTTGTAACGTATACTCCTCTTTGGTGTCCGCTAATGTATACTGTGGAAACGGAATAGCGAAAGACTTCTGAAACGAACTATTGCGGTCGACAGCTACAAACGCGCCTGCTGATAGTCCCGGTACAAAAGGTATTTTTTGCGTTAACCCAAAACTTCCTGTAAACACATTACGTGTATTTCTCTTATACCCACTATCCGCCATCACATCCGTAATAGGATTACCGGCATAACCTGAATAGGCATACAGCCCATTGGTAAAGCGAGAGGGCATTACAGACCCCAATGCGGCTAAACGTCCGAAAATATCTTCTGGATGATTGGATGGATTGTCTGAATTCTCAGTGATATAGTTTAATGAAACCGATAGGTTCGTATTTGGTGTTACATCATAATCTGTATTACTAACTATACCATAGCGTTTCATGCCAGACGTCTTCATCAAACCATTCTGATCGGTAAAAGAACCTGACAGAAAATAACGGGCATTCTTACCACCGCCACCAATATTAACATTATGTTTATGTAATAAAGCCGTTTTATCCAAGACATCGCTATACCAATCGGTATTCGGATAACGATCCGGATCAGATCCATCTAAGAATTTTTGTAATTCTTCGTCCGTATATTTCCTTCTTGGTGAACTTCCTCGGTCAGCGATATCATTAGTGTACATCTCGTTGTTCAACAAGGCGTAATTGTACGAATCTAAGAACTTGGGCAACCGCGTGCTCTGCTGTACCCCAAACTGACCTGAATAATTAATATCCAGACGATCACGATATCCTTTCTTGGTGGTAATCAATATCACACCATTAGCACCGCGTGTACCGTATACTGCAGCAGATGCATCCTTCAGCACTGTGACGCTCTCAATTGCATTGGGATCTAGCTTATCTATCTCCATCCCGATCAGGCCCTGCCCTTCACGCGCTACACCATCAATCACGACCAACGCCTCGCCCATACCACGAATCTTTAGGGTAGCACGATCACGATCCGGCGCACCGGATATCATCGTTGAACTCAAACCAGGAGCTCGTCCCATTAAGGTGTTCGAAATATTAACCGCAGGCGATTTAGCGAGCTCCTCGCCTTTTATTGTGTTGATAGCACCTGTAACTACTT
Organism: Sphingobacterium tabacisoli; assembly: GCF_017908035.1. GTDB lineage: Bacteria > Bacteroidota > Bacteroidia > Sphingobacteriales > Sphingobacteriaceae > Sphingobacterium > Sphingobacterium tabacisoli. Next base: position 2,020,051 of record NZ_JAEQMU010000001.1, read on the forward strand.
TTTTCTGTTGTGAACCGTATCCAACAACAACAACATCTGTCAATTCATTTACTGCTACAGAAAGTGTCATCGTTATAGGCTTGTTTACCTCTTTAACTCTGTACTGTCCTTTTTGATAACCTAAAAAACTGAACTCTAGAATATCCTCCGGTTTTGCTCCAATAGAAAACTTACCTTCAGCATTGGTGGTCACTACCGTCCCTGTTCTTGTATTACGGATAGTCGAGCCTGCAATAATATTTCCTTGATCGTTTCGCAATACACCATTCACGATAACGTCCTGTACTACATTATCTACTACAGCTGTATGCGAAGCGACTTTTTTCTTCTTCAGAACGATATTTTTGTCTTTGATTACGTAGGTGATGTCTGTCCCTGCCAAAGCCATATCCAAAGCCTTTGCTACGGACAGTCCCTCGATACGAATGTTCTTAGCTCCTTGCCGTTCTAACAGCTGGTCATCGTACAGAAAGTTGTATCCTGTCTGTTTTTGTATTTCTTTGATTAGGCTTTCCATTCGGATCTGATTCTCACGAATGTTTACATTCTGGGCTTCTCCCTGAAAAGACACAAGGGTAAAGGCCACAGCAACGGGCAATACCTTGGTTTTCATCGCCCATAGTGCGCTTGAAAGATTTCTATTCCATCTTTCCTTCTTTTGGTTGTACTTCATTTTATTAGTTAATTGTTTAGGCTACTTTATATTTTTTTACGCTATATAATTAATTGTTCAAAAAGCTCATACTTGCATCTATTTTTTCAGGTAGACTGTCCTTCCCTTGATGGAATAGTTTAGAGATTCGGTATAACTAAATAATTCCAATGTTTCAGATAGTTGACTATAGCGGGTCAAAGAACCCGAAAATGTCTTTGTCAATAATCCCTCTGATCCCTTCTGAATGACAAACTCAACATCGTACCAACGTTCAAGTTTCTTCATGATATCAGTAAGGGGCTCTTTAACAAACACAAATCGATTGTCTTTCCAGGCCGCCACAGATTCAACATCGACTGTACGCCTTGTTAATTGATTGCCAAATGCATCACTCTGCATACCCGGTTGTAGGTTCAGCTGTCCATTTGCAGCGTTAACCTTCACAGATCCTGTCAGCAAAGTAGTCTGGGTATGTTCATTCGGATATGCCGACACATTGAAGCTGGTCCCTAATACCGTGACGGAATGATTCTGACTTTGTACAATAAAAGGTCTTTTCTTATTCTCGGTTACCTCAAAGAAGGCTTCTCCGGTTAAATGTACGGTACGGTTGTTCTCATCAAAATGAAGGGGGAAGTGCAACGAAGATGCTGCATTTAACCAAACTTGTGTACCATCGGATAAGACGAGCCTATAATGCCCCTTTTTAGGCACCTCTATCGTACGCCACACAGTCTCTGAATTATCTCCATTCAATTGTCTCCCGGTTCCATCCTCAAGGCTACCGTCTCGAACAACCAACTCTCCCTGCTCACTAAGATTGAGTATTTCTCCATCGGAGGAACGCAAAATGGCGGCATAACCACCCGGTGCAACATCTTCCTTGGGAACACTGCTCACCACGGACTGCGAGTCAGGAGACTGCTTCCAAATAAAGTAGGTACTGAATAAAGTGAATAATGCTACGACAGCGGCGGCGTAAGGCCAGTAAGGGAATAACCTTACCTTTGCTGTTTTGCCGCTAGCTTTGCTATTGCGCGCTAAGCCTACTGTTTCAGAGAAGCGTTCAAAGGCTGGTTGCCAATCTTTAGCACGTTCTTCAGGCTCTAGGCTTACAAGTGTATCCAACATCAAGCTGTCCAGAAATTCTGCGTTCGTAGGGTCCTGTACAATCTCTATCCACTCCAAAAGCTCTTCGGCGGTCAGTGACTCGTGAACATACTTGTTATACAATAAGATAATTCTTTCTGTTTTCTTCATGATCAGGTATAAGGTCCCCAATGTATAATGACGAAATAGGGGACGGAGGGAATACTAAACAATTACACTTTTTTTCAAAAACAACACAAAAACCTATCAATCAGTGTGTTAATTTTACGTAAACAAAATATTATTTTTAAAGACACATGCTTTCAATAAGAAATTATGGGATAAGCCCATATCTACATGCGATTCAGAATTAAAAAAGCGAGTAAAATGGACTGTACCTGTGCATGGTGACGGATATATAGCCGCAATGCTTTAAGTCCTCTAACGACATAAGTTTTGGAAGTATAAACCGAGATTCCTAATTGCACAGCAATCTCCTCGTGAGACAAACCTTCGTATCGGCTAAGAATAAACACTTCGCGTATATTGACAGGAAGCGCGTCAATACCGTCGCGTAAACAATTCTTAAGATCTTTATAAACCAGCTGTTGCTCTGGTCCTAACGCATCATCACGCAAATTAATAATCAGATTCTCGAGATTATCGGTCACCAGGACACGTTTCTTTAAGAAGTCTAGACTGGCATTACGTGCGACGGTATAGATATAAGCATCTAGATTACGTATCTGAGGCAGCTCTTCTTTGTTGTTCCAGATTTTAATGAAAATGTCTTGGGTGAGGTCTTCTGCCTGAATATCGGACTTGACCAGCATATGTACTAAGGAATAGATACGAGGCCAGTACGTAGCGAAGAGCTTTTCGTAAGCTTCATTTGTCCCTTCTGAAAGCTGCTTTAACCAATCTTCATCGATAATTAATTCAGACATATACTTAATTCCTAAAACAAGTAATCGGTCTGAATATCAATCAGAAACACCCTATTTTAAACTTGCGGGACAAATTTAGACAATTCTACGTAATTATCAACCTATCCTCCCAGATTCCCATTCATATTGATGTCACAATATAAGTAACGAAAAACTCCTCTTAACGAAAAAGACAGAAAGAAGGATCAGATGTAATTTACAACCATGTACGGGTGAATTGCATCAATGCAAAAGTGAATTACATCAATGCAAGAGTGAATTACATCAATGTAAAAGTGATTTACATCGATGTAGAAGTGATTTACATCAATGCAAGAGTGAATACATCAATGCAAAAGTGAATTACATCAATGTAAAAGTGATTTACATTAGTGCAAGAGTGAATTACATCAATGTAAAAGTGATTTACATTAGTGCAAGAGTGAATTACATCAATGTAAAAGCAGTTAACATCACTGCGAGCTTGAATTACATCTTTGTAAAAGTAGTTTACATCAGTGTAGAAGCAGTTGACATCAACTTAGAGGTGAATTACATTAGTGCAAGCTTGAATTACACCAATGTAAAAGTAGGTGGACTTTCCAACGCAGGCTACTTATACCCGCTGGGATTGGTTCAGCCCCTCAACCCCAAACGCATCCCTGAACCTTCTTGAATCGAACCCCTGGGTTCGACCCCAAAGGGCACAAAAAAAGCCTCAACTTTCGTTGAGGCTTTTTTTGTGATCCCGCTGGGATTCGAACCCAGGACCCATACATTAAAAGTGTATTGCTCTACCAGCTGAGCTACGGAATCCTAATTCTTTATATCGAATTATACTTCGTTTATTTGAAGTGTTGCAAAGGTAGGAAAAATATCTTTAAATGCAAGATCTAGGCATAGATAAATTAAAAAAAATCACTTTTCACATTAGAAAAAGCGAATATAACACTACACCAAGCTGGTTTAAAAGAACTTAACGAAAATTAAAGCCACAACTCCATACTGAAAAAAGTTTCTGCATTTTGCCAAAAGCACAACTTAGAACGCTCTCCCCTCAGCATACCTTCAAATTCCTTCGGAATCTGTTCCCTCCTAGCTCCAACTTACCAGCAAAGATTACTTGTGACCGCTGGGATTGGCTCAGCCCCTCAACCCCGAACACATCCCTGAACCTCCTTCGGATCGAACCTCTGGATTCGACCCTAAAGGGCACAAAAAAGCCTCAACTTTCGTTGAGGCTTTTTTGTGATCCCGCTGGGATTCGAACCCAGGACCCATACATTAAAAGTGTATTGCTCTACCAGCTGAGCTACGGAATCCTAATTCTTTATATCGAATTATACTTCGTTTGTTTGAAGTGTTGCAAAAGTAGACATTTTAATGGTTTTTACAAACATTTATCTGCATTTTTTGAAGTACAATCTAAAACAGACTCATTATTAAACCATTAAATTATCAATCGTTAATGGCCTTCCACAACATATCCTTCAAAGGAAGAATATTTTTGTTAGCAACAGATGAAATAAAAATATAAGGAATATCTTTAGGCAATTCGGCCTTCATCTGCTCCTCCAATTCTTCATCCAACATATCCGATTTAGTGATCGCCAACAAGCGGGGTTTTGTTAAAAGTTCGTCATTATAAGAGGTCAACTCATTTAATAAAATATTGTACTCCTCCTCTATCGTGCGATCTGTATCCGCAGGAACCATAAAAAGAAGAACAGAGTTGCGCTCAATATGTCTCAAAAACCGAATACCTAAACCCTTGCCTTCCGAAGCTCCTTCTATAATCCCTGGAATATCGGCCATCACAAACGATTTATTATCACGGTAACCTACTATCCCTAGATTCGGGACAAGGGTTGTAAACGGATAATTAGCAATCTCGGGCTTTGCAGCCGAAACTACAGACAGTAAAGTAGATTTTCCGGCATTCGGAAAACCAACAAGACCAACGTCTGCCAATACCTTAAGCTCAAGAATAATCCACTGTTCCTTTCCTGGAAGACCAGGCTGTGAAAAACGTGGCGTCTGCTGTGTAGAACTCTTAAAGTGCCAATTTCCTAAACCACCCTTTCCTCCTTCAGTAAGAATCTTTGTCTCCCCCTCTTCGGTTATCTCAAAGAGAATCTCACCCGTCTCTGCATCCTTAGCAACTGTACCTAAAGGAACTTCTAGTACATCATCCCTACCATTGGCACCGGTCCTCAAAGCTGAGCCCCCCGGTCCACCCGGCTCCGCAATAATATGCTTGCGATACTTTAAATGTAATAAGGTCCAATGTTGTGTCGAACCTTTTAATATAATATGTCCTCCTCTACCTCCATCTCCACCGTCTGGACCACCCTTGGCCGTGAATTTGTCACGATGCAAATGCGAAGATCCTGCCCCTCCATGCCCTGACCGACAACACACCTTTACATAATCAACAAAATTTGAACCCTGAGCCATATACTTTTTATAAAATAAAATTAAGCGTTGTAATTATCAATCACTTGAGACAATTCAGTAAAAATTGTTTCAATCTCGCCTATGCCATTTACTTTAGATAATTTACCTTGAGCTTCGTAATAAGGAAGTACATGAATAGTTTTTCCAAAATACTCTTCTATACGTTTCTTAAGTTTATCCGCTGCATCATCAGCACGTCCAGAGATTTCTTGACGTTTGGCGATACGCTGTGTTAATTCTTCTTCATTCACATCGAGTGCAATCACCCCAGTGATAGCACTATTATTATCAGTCAAAAACTTATCTAACGCTTCTGCTTGTGCCACAGTACGTGGGAAACCATCAAAAATAAAACCTTTTGCCTGTGGATTTTGCTTGATTTCTTCCTCCAACATAGCAATAGTAATTGAATCTGGCACCAAATTTCCATCAGCAATAATCTGACTTACTTGTTTACCTAATTCGGTTTGACCTTTGATATGTGCACGGAAAATATCTCCAGTAGAAATATGCACAAGATTGTATTTACTGATAAGTTTTTCTGACTGTGTACCCTTTCCTGCTCCTGGAGGACCGAATAATACAAGGTTTAGCATAGTATTGAGTAATTTTTGATGACAAAAATAAAAGCCTAATCCGGTTAAGAGAATTAGGCTTTTCAGTTAACTAAAGTGCGCTCCAAGGGAGTCGAACCCCTAACCTTCTGATTCGTAGTCAGATGCTCTATCCAATTGAGCTAGGAGCGCAGCGACCATAACTTAAAAGAATAACCTTTTCGTTTTTGGTGTTGCAAATATAGCTATTTAAAAGCTTTATGCAAACATTTTTATAATGTTATTCATAATCGCCCAATTATCGCTATTTATTTGCCCTAAAAGCAAAACACGGGAAGAGTTCATTTCCTCTTCCCGTGTCCTTACTGAATATATCGTATTGTTATTAATTATTAATGCTTTACATCCATTTCGTCAACATACTCTTCGTTCGGCACATAATCTGCAACAATCAACTCTTTGTAGTTAACATCCTCTCCTTTACCAAAACGTCGTTGTAAACTATCAAAAAGAGAGTATACCACAGGTACGACGACTAACGTCAGGAACATCGAAGACAATAATCCCCCGATAATTACAATAGCTAGTCCTCTATTCGTATCGGCAATACCTCCGGTCGCCATAGCGATAGGAATCATACCAAACACCATGGCTATGGTAGTCATTAGAATCGGACGAAGACGGGCATGATTGGCCGCCACCAAAGCATCGTGCGTACTGGCTCCGGCAGCCTTTTTATGATTGGCAAAATCGACCAGTAGAATAGCATTCTTAGCAACCAAACCAATCAACATGATTATACCTAAAATCGTAAAAATATTAAGTGTCTGGTTGGTCAATGCCAACAACAATAATGCGCCAATAAATGATAACGGAATAGAGAATAATACCACAAATGGTGTAGCAAAGTTATCATACAAGGCCACCATTACTAAGTAAACTAATATAATCGATGCCAAAAGTGCTACTCCTAATGTTCCAAAACCTTCTTCTTGGTTTTCCATATTACCACCCCACATTGTAGACACTCCTGTTTTCTTTTGTAGCTTATCAAATTCGACTTTCCACTCCTGAGCTACTGTTCCTGCAGGACGACCAATAACCTGAGCCTTTACTGCGACAGAAGGAGTCTTATCTCTTCGCTCCAACAATGTTGGCCCCGAACCGTAAGAAATGTCTGCAAACTGTTCTAAACTAATCGGAGTACCTTGGTTATTGATAAATTTCAGCTTGCGCACATCATCAATACTCGCTCTTCCTTTGTCGTCAAATTGTATATTGATATCATACTCATTGTCACCAGCGCGGAATTTATTGTCTGTATTACCAGAGAATGCGACCTGCATCGTACTACCTACTGTAGCTACATTCAGGCCAAGTGAAGTCATTTTATCCCGATCCACTTTTACGTTGATCTCTGGATTACCAGCCTCTGAAGACAATCTTACCTGCGAAGACCCTGGGATCTTCTTTAAGATATCCGCCGCTTGATTGGCAAACTCTAATGCATCTTCCATAGAAGTACCTATGACAGTCAGGTGCACAGGTGCTTGTTCAGCTCCCATAAGCCCCATATTCACAGTACGTACAATCGCTCCTACCAACTCGTTTTCAAGCTCACGCTTCAATTCTGCAGAATAGACCTTCGAGTTCAAAATACCGACATACTCGTCTTTTAATATAACGTGGATTTCTGATTTATATCTTGATCCAGATACACCACCCATACCACCGTCACTAGACTGACCTACTGTCGTAATCAATCGCTTAACTTCTGGCTTTGATGCTATCCAATTTTCCGCACGCTGCGTCAACTGATTTGTCATCTCTAGCGAAGCATCTTTTTCCAGCTCAAACTGCATCATAAACTCACCCTTATCATTCGCTGGGAAAAAGTCACCACCGATATAACCTAGGATCGGTAAAGATAAAGAACCAAAAAATAGAACAAGCGATACTAAGAGGGTCGCTACTTTATTTCCTCTAGTCTTTAATGACCATTTCAAAATATCAGAAATCCAATGCGTAAATTTGGAAAGGCCACGTTCGAACCCTAGAATTATCCTTCCAAAAAATGAACTTGAATTGATATGTTCTAATCGTCCAAAACGGGAATACAACCAAGGAACTACTGTAAATGATACAAGTAACGACAAGCCTGTAGCAATGATAACGGTAACACAGAATTGAGCTAAGATATTTGCCACCAAACCTGTAGACATCGCTATCGGTAAAAACACGACCACGATTACTAAAGTAATTGCTGTTACGGTAAACCCAATCTCAGCGGCACCATCGTACGCCGCACGCACCTTGTTTTTGCCCATCTCCATATGACGATGCACGTTCTCGATAACCACAATAGCATCATCGACCAAGATACCCACCACTAGCGACAAACCTAATAGGGACATCAGATTTAACGTATACCCCATAAAATAGAAACCGATAAAAGTCGCTACAAGAGATAATGGAATCGCCACCATAGTAATTGCCGCATTACGTAAACTATGCAAGAAAAATAGCATAATAAACCCTACCAATATGACAGCTACGACCAAATCTTTCATTACGTGATTCGCAGAATCCAAAGTGTACTCACTAGAGTCATTCGCAACGAGGACTTGTATCCCCTCCTTCTTGTAATCTTTCTCTATCCCACTAATAACGTTTCCATCCTTATCATGGATTGCGATCGTCTTTTGCACAAGCTTAGATACCGCTACAGCATTGGCATCAGACTGCTTAAATACCTGCATCAAGATTGTATTCTTACGATCCAACCTTGCAATTTTCTCTATCTCAGCTACACCGTCCTGTATATCGGCTATATCACGCAAGAATACAGTCACCCCAGCAGGTGTAGTGATAGGTAAATTACGTAACTCCTCGACAGAAGTAACTTTTCCAGCAAGACGGATCGTGTTACGTTTTTCGGCAGACTGCACACTTCCAGTAGGAAAATCCATATTCGAAGAAGCGATAACCTGCTGTATCTGACTGATATTTAACCCATATCCCTCGAGCTTCTCAGGATCAACCTTCACTTGTATCTCACGCTCTTCACCACCAATCATATCGACCTTTGCAACCCCGTTTATACGAGCAAAAACAGGCTGAATCTTTTTATCCAAAAGATCATACAACTCCTTTTCAGACAAGCTAGAGGTAACAGCCAAACTCATAATTGGCATGTCGTCCAGTGAAAATTTATTCAAAATCGGAGGATCTACATCATCCGGCAAATCATTCAGAATTGAATTTATTTTCCGTTGCGCATCGGTCAACAAAAAATTCACATCCGCTTCATCATTCAATGTCACCGCAACTACGGACACACTCTCCATTGAAGTCGCTTCAATTTTCTTCACCATCTCGAGTGAAGAAATAGCATCCTCAATTTTTTTGGTAACCGTATTTTCTACCTCCGTAGGCGATGCACCAGGATATACAGTCTGAATCAAAATAACTTTGATATCAAACTTAGGGATAAGCTCATACCCCAATCGGGTATAAGAAAATATACCGCCGAGAATCAAAATGATAAACATCACTATGATTAAACTCGGCCGTTTTATCGAAATTTCAGAAATCTTCATATTATACTACTGTCTTTTCAACTTGTTTATTTGATAATAGAAATAGGTGCTTGATCGAAAACATTAATCTGTCCAGAAATAATCACTTGATCTCCCGCATTTAACCCTTCTAGCACTTCGATATAATCACCAAAACTTCTTCCTGACTTGACCGTCGTAGCAACTGCTTTTCCGCTTTTCACAGTATAGACCTTGTTGTCACTCACGGATCCTAAAAACGCTGTACGTGGCACAACAAGCACATTAGCTGTTGCATCGTTTCCAAATCTAGCAGTACCGTACATACCTGCGCGTAACTCATTATTCGGATTTGCAACCTCTATCTCGACTGGGAAGTTTAAACTTCCGTCTGATTTTGGTGCAATAAATATGATTTTACCACTGTATGTTTTATCTGGGTAAACGCTAACTCCTAAATTAACAGTTTGTCCAACCGCCAAGGTTGCTACATTTTTCTCATCCACATTGACACGCAGCTTAAGCGTACTCACATTCACAATATCGAAAGCTGGAGCACCAACATTCACATAGGTTCCAGGTTCTATTTTACGCGCATTTATAACGCCCGAAACTGCGGTTTTAATAGTCACGTCTCCAGCAGTTAATTTAGCACTGCGTAGATTATTTTTAGCGTTTTCAAATTGAAGTTTCGCTTGATCCAATTGTTGCTGCGTCACACCTCCCGTGCTGAATGCGCTCTCAAAACGTTGTACATTTTGAAGGGCATTATCATAATTAGCCTGAGCATTCGCTACATTTACATTTAACTTATCCCCTTCCACAATGGCCAATGTTTGTCCGGCACTAACTCTTGCTCCCTCACTGACTAATACTTTAACCACACGTCCGGGTGTCTCTGCCGAAACGGTTACTTCTTGCTTAGGTATAAAATTTCCGTTTGCGATATATGCCAAATCCACCATCTGTGTACGTGCAGTATCTACACGCACAGCAACAGTCTCATTGGTCACAGCTGCAGCAGCCGTGATTTCTTCATTCTGCTTCTTATTTTTGTTAAGTAAATAAACAATACCCGCTAATACGGCTGCTATACTTACTATCGTTATTATTACGCGTTTCATACTATATATTTAGATTATTTTTCGTTTACTAATGTTTTTAATTGCCCCTTCGCTTTGATCAACTGAACTTCGGCGACCTTGAAATTAAGAAGAGAGGTATTGAGATTATTTTGTGCATCAGCGAGCGCTTTCTCTGCGTCAAGTAACTCCGTTAATGTAGCTAACCCGTTCTTATAGTTGTTCTCCGTATCTGACAACACCTCTTTAGCCAACCCGACATTGGAGCGATTCGTATTTATGGTCAATAACGAATTCTTAATCTGAGCTTTCGCATTCTCATTCGCTAGTGATAGCCCTAGCTTAGTATCTTCTAAAGTAACTCGCGCCTGTCTGATTTGTATGTCAGCCTGATTGATACGCGCTTTAGTGGCACCTCCCGTAAAAATTGGTATTGAAAGATTCAAACCAATAGCAGAAGATTTAGGCCATGCAAAATCTCCCCCAATCGGAAATCCCTTTCCAAACCCATTCCAGCCAAAATCTGCTCCAAGAGATAATGTCGGGTATAAACCTGCTACCTTTGACTTCTTATCAAACTCATAAAGCTCAATTTGCTTCTGCATCAAAAGAACTTCAGTCCTATTATCCAGACTTTCTTCTTGCAACACAATCGAAGGATCTACAGCAAAAGTCTCTTTAGGCATGACAACAGGGTTTTCTATAGGCATACCTATCGCAAATTTCAAGGCGTTCTCTTTCAACTGTAGCGCATTGTACACTTGTTGTTTTTGCGATTCTAAATTATTAATAGCGACCACTAGTCGATCTAAATCTATCTTTTTTGCTAATCCAGCACCCACCAAACCATTTACAACATTTTTATTCTTGGTTGTACTATTTAAATTGGTCTGTATTGTTTCCAACTGCAATTGCGTCTGAAAAACATCGTAATAAGCGGTTGCAACCTTCTCTATTAATTGTTCCTCTGTTAACTGTGCATTAACTTGATAAAACTCCCTTGTAGTTCTCGCAGCTTTTAATCCGGTAAAAACAGCCTGGTTAAAAATCTGTTGATTTAGCGAGACGACAGCATTTGAATTCCAAGGCTGTCCCATTTTCGCACGAATTACATTTCCACCCATTTCAAAAACCATTTCTGGAATGATGACATTCGACTTTATCGACGCTACACCATTAATCTGAGGAAGAGCCGCTCCTCTAATTTCATCAATTTGGTACTGCGCATTTTCAAGATCAAGAGCCGACTTTTTAGCTTCGGCTTTGTTCTCTAACGCATATCTTATCGCATGCTGTAGCGTCAACACCTCTTGAGCATTGACACTGGAAGCTCCAAAGATTCCAGCTAGTAAAATTGCAATAATTCTTATCCTTTTCATTTAGTGTCTTTGTTTTTCTTTCTTTGCTAATAAAAACTCTCCCAGTACATCGGGATCGGTTTAACTATTTATTGTGTGTGACGATTCGTTCTTCAAAAATTAATCTAATGGCCCGCCTTTGACTATCCACGATATGACCTATATTATCTTTGTTCGGGATTCCAGAAACAATATCCTGTACATTATGCATGATACCCAACGATTTCATAATCTCAACGAACGCAATACTGGCTTCATCCACATCTTTAATCCGCACATCACCAATATCGACAGATTTGGAAAACAACACCTTCGTCGCAGAAATATCCCTTTTATAAAGCTGCTCAATAACGGACGCCATCTCTACTCCTTTAATCCACTCTAGATTTTCGTCAATATGAAGCATATAATATTTGCTGAGATAAGAAGCGCGCAATTCAAGAATCTCATAAAGTGTGGTCATTAAGTCATGCTCATAGTTAGCAATAATAGTTTCCTCTTTAGCAAACAACTCATCAGCAACCGTAGCTATCACATCTCTTATCAAAGCGGACTTATCTTGATAATAGTAATAGAGATTAGCTTTGGTGATTTTCATATCCTCAGCAATCTCATTCATTGTGGTCTTGTTAAAACCATAATGACAAAATCTTCTCAGAGCTACCTCAACAATTTCTTCTTTACGTTTGTCCATTTTCCACTTTTACCTTCTGACTTTTATTAAACTTTGTTCAAAAGTAAAGAAAGACTGCTCCAGAAGAGCAAGAATTGTTCAAAAAAAACAATTCCATGACAATTACCGTGATTAAATTAAAGAAAAAAAACTAAGCGAAAAGTTTAGCGAACCTCCTTTTATCTACTTTATAAAGTCGTGCAGCTCGATAGGATACTCCGGTCTGATATTCATCTAATTCTTTCAAATAGCCAAGATTTCCCATTTTCTTACGAAAATTACGTTTATCTAAGGGCTCTCCTAATATAGACTCATAGATTTGCTGAAGCTGGGTCAGCGTGAATTTCTCGGGCAAAAGCTCGAATGGCGCAAAGGAAAAACTTAAATTTGTCTTTAGCTTTTTCAATCCAAGCCTTAGAATTTCATTGTGATCGAAAGCTAGATCTGGCACATTATTAACATCGAACCATTTGGCCTGACGCATATAATTGGTAATAGGTTTTATTTTATTCTTTACCTCTTCATAACGAACAAGCGCCATATAAGCAACTGTCAAAATACGTCCTTCAGGATGACGTTTGACCCCGGCTAAAGCGGCCAGTTGCTCAAGATAAATGTCTTTCAATCCCGTATTTTCATAAGATATGCGCTTTACCGCTTCTTCCATTTCTTCTTCTTTATCGACAAAATAGCCAGGGATAGCCCACCAATCTTTATAAGGGTACTCATTCCGCTCTGTGAGGAGAACTTTCAATTGCCCTTCATGAAAGGTTAGAATTAGACAGTCTACGGTAAAAAAGGAAAGCACAAACTTTTGTTTTAAAGTGAATAATCAACCAAATCTCAGACAATATTGCTTAAAAATTACACAAGAAACAAAAAAAATATGGTCAAAAATTTAATAGTGTAGAAAATACACACTATATTCGTATTGCCTAAAATTAGTTTGATTTGAAAAAAATAACAAACATCGGTGTATTTACTTCAGGTGGTGATGCACCAGGGATGAACGCAGCAATCCGCGCTGTAGTAAGAACCGCAATATACGAAAACATACAAGTAACTGGTATCTATAGAGGGTATCAAGGGATGATTGAGGCCGATTTTGTGGATATGAATAGACGCTCTGTCAGCTCTATTATCCAAAAAGGAGGTACTGTATTAAAATCTGCCCGGTGTCTTGAATTCAAAACCAAAGAAGGTCGTCAACAAGCCTACAATAATATCAAGACCCACGGTATAGACGCATTAGTGGCTATCGGCGGGGATGGCACATTTACTGGTGCGGATCTGTTTTCGAAAGAATTTGACATTCCGGTTATGTGTATTCCCGGAACCATAGATAATGATCTTTACGGTTCTGATTACACCCTAGGATATGACACAGCCAATAATACAGTTATTGAAGCTATCGATAAGATCCGTGACACAGCTTCTTCTCATAGCAGAGTCTTTTTTGTGGAAGTAATGGGTCGAGACTCCGGCTGTATTGCGTTAAATGCCGGTGTTGGTGGAGGAGCTGAAGCTATATTGATGCCAGAAGTAGATAGTGGAATCACGGAACTATTCGGCGAACTTGAGCTTGCAGAGAGCCGTAACAAAAGTTCGATGATCGTTATTATTGCTGAGGGAGACCAAAATGGCGGAGCATATAATGTAGCTAAAATTGTCAAAGATAAATTTGACCATCTTGACATAAAAGTTAGTATATTAGGACATCTTCAACGTGGAGGTTCGCCCAGTAGTTTTGACAGGGTGCTAGCAACTCGAATGGGATTTAAAGCCGTCAAAGAACTAATGGCTGGCAACTCTAGAGCCACAGTGGGGCTGAGAGGAACAGCAATCGTAACTACTCCTCTTGAAGAAGCTTTAAGCAGAAAAGAATTCAAACTAGACGAGGAATTGCTAGCTATAGCAAATATAATGAACAAATAAAAAAGCATGATTTTAATAATTTTCACCGGATCAAGATATGCAGACTGGCGTCTGGCAGATAAAGGAAAAGTTTTACACGGTTTCAGAACCGCCGGAATAAACTCTTATATTCAGGATGAAAATTTCATCAATCAGCTTTTAAATAAAAACACAGACCTACTCTATAACGCGGAAAAGGTAAGGAAGATATTTTTCTTCGGAGCAGGAGCGTCGTCGAAAGACAGACAAGAAAAAATCATACGGGTATTCTCTTCTTTTTTTAAGAACGCAAAGGTAAAAGCATCTCATGATCTAGATGCCTCCGCTATAGCGACATTTGGAGATGAGAAAGGAATTGTAGGAATTATTGGATCGGGGTCCAATGCGGCCTACTTTACAGGAAAAAAAATAACAGAAAACAACTATGGCCTTGGCTATATACTAGCTGATGAAGGATCGACCAACTGGTTAAGCAAGCAAATATTAAAAGATTTTCTAACGGAGGCTATGCCTAATGGATTCCGGGAAAAATTCCTGGAAAAGCACAATATAGACCGTAAAGTAATTCTAGAGAAGATATATAATACCCCAAACCCTAATATATTCCTGACCTCTTTTGCAGATTTTATATTAGAGAACAGAAATGACCCCTATATGTCGTCAGTGATTAAGAAGGGCCTTGATCTCTATTTCAAAACCTACTTAATACCTCTGGCCGACAACTACCCTGACTCGCCAATATGTCTCACAGGATCTGTCGCCTACAACTACAAAGAATGGTTAATGGAACTGGGGAATGAATATCACCTGAATATCGAAAAAATAGTCAAGGAACCCATTCAAAATTTAACGAAATACTACATAAATAAAAATTGAAAAAAATGAAAATTGGAATTAACGGATTTGGCCGTATTGGCCGTTTAGCATTCAGAGCTGCTGTCAATCGCAAAGATATTGAGATTGTTGGTATCAACGACTTGGTAGAACCTGACTATATGGCTTATATGCTGAAATACGATTCAACACATGGAAGATTTGATGGAACAGTTGAAGTTAAAGATGGTAATCTAGTTGTTAATGGAAAAACAATACGTGTCACAGCAGAAAAAGATCCAGCTAATCTAAAGTGGAATGAAGTTGGTGCAGAGGTTATTATTGAATCAACTGGCCTATTCTTGACACAGGAAACTGCTCAAAAACATATTGATGCCGGAGCAAAAAAAGTAATTATGTCAGCTCCCGCGAAAGATGATACACCTACATTTGTAATGGGGGTAAATCACAAAGAACTAAAAGCTGAACAACATATCGTTTCTAATGCTTCTTGTACAACGAACTGTCTAGCTCCTATTGCAAAGGTATTAAATGATAAATTTGGCATCACTGAAGGACTTATGACTACAGTACATGCTGTAACAGCTACTCAAAAAACAGTAGACGGTCCATCAGTCAAAGATTGGAGAGGCGGACGTGGTGCTTACCAAAATATTATTCCTTCTTCTACAGGAGCAGCAAAAGCAGTAGGCTTAGTGTTACCAGAACTTAAAGGTAAATTGACAGGAATGTCTTTCCGCGTTCCAACAGCAGACGTATCTGTTGTCGATTTGACAGTTCGCCTAGACAAAGCTGCTTCTTATGAAGATATCAAAAAAGCGATGAAAGAGGCTTCTGAAGGTGAGTTAAAAGGTATATTAGGATACACTGAAGACGATGTTGTTTCTACAGATTTCTTAGGAGATGCACGCACTTCTATTTTTGATGCTAAAGCAGGGATTTCATTAAATGACAACTTTGCAAAAGTAGTGTCTTGGTATGACAATGAATGGGGATACTCCAATAAGATCATTGATTTGGCGCAGGCTGTAGCAAAATTCATCTAGTTTAAAAACCAATAAAAAAGAGAGGGAAGCCCTCTCTTTTTTATTTTACAACAAGCCCTCATCCCTAAAACTATAGTAACTGCTATCTGTAAAGATCAAATGGTCATTCACTCGGATATCCATAATCCGTGCGGCTTCATAAACTTTATCGGTCAAATCCTTATCTGCCTTACTCGGAGATAAAGTTCCTGAAGGATGATTATGAGCCAATATAATGGAACTAGAATTAGCCTGTAACGCATGACGCAGTATGATGCGTACATCGACAGGAGTAAAGTCGTTGCCACCACTCCCTATTAGCTGTTCGTGCACCACCTTACAAGCGGTATTCAAATAAATCACCCAAAACTCTTCATGAGGCAAGTCCTGCAAATAGGAGCGAAAGTAATCATAAGCCCGTTTACTACTATTCAATACTGGGCTATCCTGCTCTCCTTCTTCTTTTCTTCTCCTACCCAGTTCCAGCGCGGCAATAATAGAAATCGCCTTGGCTTCTCCTATCCCCTTATATTGGCATAGCTGCGAGACATCTTTGCGAGACAAATCGCTCAGATTATTCTTCGAATCATTCAAAATACGCCGACAAAGCTCCACAGAGGTCTCTCCCGGCGAACCAGAACCAATGAGAATAGCTAACAGTTCTGCATTGGACAGAGCTCTACGCCCACGTTCCAACAATTTTTCTCTGGGACGGTCTTCTTCCGCCCATTCCCGAATAACAAGCTTATCCATAGTAAATAATTGATTTACTTAAAGTTAACAAAAATCAATAAACTATCAAACTTAAACTTGCTTTGCCTACAGATCACCACTTACTTTACCTAAAAAAAAGCTATATTTGTACCTCGAAAAACAAATTTATTTAGTAATGAGTAAAGCAATTATCAAGACAGAGAAAGGCGATATGACTGTACAATTTTATACAGAAGACGCTCCAAATACCGTTGCAAATTTCATCAAACTTGCAAAATCGGGTTATTATGATGGACTGGCATTCCACCGCGTAATACCTGACTTTGTTATTCAGGGAGGATGTCCTAACTCAAGAGAAGGTGCTGCTGGTGTTGCTGGCACAGGTGGCCCGGGCTACAAAATAGACTGTGAGTTAACTGGAGAAAACCAATACCACGACCGTGGAGTATTATCAATGGCGCACGCTGGACGTAATACAGGAGGCTCTCAGTTTTTCATTTGCCATAGCCGTAACAATACTGCACACCTAGATCGTAATCACACTTGCTTTGGCAAAGTGATAGAAAATGTAGACGTTGTGGATGATATACGCCAAGGAGATCGCATTTTATCAATCGAAGTAATAGAAGATTAGTAAACAACAAAGCAATAACATGAATTTAAGAGCTTTAGTATCAGTAACAGGTAAACCGGGATTGTTCAAGCTTATTGGACAAAATAAAGGCGGATTTATCTTAGAATCTTTAGATAGCGCAAAGATTAAATCCGTTGTCAACTTGAATACGACAAAAATGGCTACTCTGGAAGATATCACTATCTATGGCGAGGAAGAAGAAATCCGTCTATTGGATGTTCTTGAAAAAATCAAGTCTGAAGAGATAAGCGTTCCCGACACAAAATCAAACGGTGATACATTAAGAGATTTCTTTAGAAATGTAGCTCCTGGGCACGACGAATCCCGAGTTTATACATCTGATATCAAAAAGATAATTAGCTGGTACAATATTCTGAGGGAATTTCCTTTATTCGAAGAAGAAGCTCCTGCTCCTCTTCAATAACTAAAAGAAGGTCTGATGCAAGTCAGGCCTTTTTTTGTCACTATAGGGCACAAAAAAAATGCTTCGTATGGAAAGCATTGCATTTAATTTTTGATTTTAAAATTTCAACTCCGGTATTAACGTTTCTCCGGGTTTTCTGGTTCTTGTTTAACAGGTCTTTCTATAAATCCCCAATTGGTCATATAAAAAGCAAGAGGGTTTCGCTGTAATGTACTCTTTTTGTCTTTCTTTTTTTTAATCATATTTTTCCTTTCATTTTGTTTTCACTTAAATAACTATCAACAAGCGAGCCAAACAAGTCGAATCACCGACTCAAGGAATATAAAATGACATACAGACCATATAAAGCATACAAAAATGGGGCTACTTATTATAAAGTTGCCCCATTTATTCCTATAGTACAAAATACGCTATACCACTATGTTGATAATCTTACCTTTGACAAAGATCAACTTCTTCAATGCTTTTCCATCCATATAACGCTGTACATCAGCATTAGATAAGACAATATCTTCTACTGTCTTTTGATCTAAATCTAAAGCTAATGATAGATTCATTTTCATTTTGCCATTGATAGATACCGGATAAGCAAATTCCGATTCGACCAAGTACTCTGGCTTGAATACGGGATAGCTCGCAAAAGATATTGTACCCGCTGGATTTCCTAATAATGACCACAACTCTTCTGCAATATGTGGTGCATAAGATGACAATACGATAATCAAATCTTGAAGGATCTCTCTTTTATTACACTTGAGATCAGTAAGCTCATTGACACAGATCATAAATGCTGACACAGAAGTATTAAAAGAAAAACGTTCTATATCTTCCTCTACTTTTTTAATGATCTTGTGTAATGCCTTATACTCTGCCTTGGCTGGTGTCTCGTCCGAAATACTAAGGTTGCCCTCTGCATCATGGAAAAGACGCCACACTTTTCTTAAAAATTTATAGACTCCTTCGATTCCATTTGTATTCCAAGGTTTGGCTTGCTCCAATGGTCCCAAAAACATCTCATAAAGACGTAGCGTATCAGCACCAAACTGAGAAATTATATCATCTGGGTTAACTACGTTAAATTTAGATTTAGACATCTTCTCCACTTCAGTCCCACAGATATATTTCCCGTCCTCCAATATAAACTCAGCATTTGCGAAATCCGGGCGCGAGGCTTTAAACTTCTCTGTATTTAAAACATCATTATGCACAATGTTTACATCTACGTGTAGAGGGATTGTATTATAATTTTCTTTCAATCCTAAAGAAACAAAAGTATTCGTCCCTCTCCCCTCGTCATCCAAAAGGCGATATACGAAACTAGAACGTCCTTGGATCATACCTTGATTTATGAGCTTTTTGAAAGGCTCCTCCTCATTATGAAACCCAAGATCCTTTAATATTTTGTTCCAAAAACGAGAGTAGAGTAAGTGTCCTGTTGCATGTTCGGACCCACCAATATACAAATCGACAGATTTCCAGTAATTTATTGCCTTTTTGGACGCAAAATCCGCTCTGTTTTGAGGATCCATATAACGGAACCAATACCAAGAAGATCCCGCCCAACCAGGCATGGTACTTAACTCATATTCATATCGATCTTGATACTTCCAGTTCTCAGCTCGCCCTAATGGAGGCTCCCCAGACTCCGTAGGCAAATATTTATCAACCTCTGGAAGCAACAATGGCAACTCTTCTTCTTTAATAAGATAAGGTAATCCATCTTTAAAAAATACAGGAACCGGTTCTCCCCAATAACGTTGACGGCCAAAAATAGCATCACGCATACGGAAATTCACCTTTGCTTTTCCCAATCCTAACTCAGATAGCTTAGCAATAAGTGCGTCAGTCGCTTCAGTATAAGTCATCCCATTGATAAAACCGGAATTGATGTAACGACCGTCTTTGTTCGGGTCAGCTGCTTCTTCAATCTGCTGACTATCGGATATAGCGACTATCGGGAGATCGAAATGCTTAGCAAATACATAATCACGCTGATCGCCAGAAGGCACTGCCATCACGGCTCCTGTACCATATCCCGCCAAAACGTAATCTGCTATCCAGATCTGTACATCTTCTCCTGTAATCGGGTGCTTCGCATAAGAACCGGTAAATGCTCCTGATACAGTCTTTGTATCCGCCATACGATCTAGTTCAGATTTTTTGGCAGTCTTCTCAATATAGCTTTCAACCTGGCTGCGACATGCATCTGTCGTCAATGAAGCAACCAACTCATGTTCTGGCGCCAACACAACGAAACTGACTCCGAATATAGTGTCCACTCGAGTGGTAAACACCTCGATCGCTGTGTTTAGCTGTGGTATTGGAAACTTAACAAGCGCTCCTATAGATCTACCAATCCAATTACGTTGCATTTCAATCAATGGCTCAGGCCAATCAATGGTGTCCAACCCTTGAAGTAATCGGTCTGCATACGCGGTAATCCGCATAGACCATTGCATCATTTTCTTCTGCTCCACGGGAAACCCACCTCGCTCAGAAACGCCATTGATTACTTCATCATTTGCTAATACTGTCCCCAACGCTGCACACCAGTTTACAGTACTCTCTTTTAGATAAGCTAACCTATATTTCAGCAACTCTCTTTGCTGTTCTTCGACAGAAAAAGATTTCCATTCATCAGCAGTAAAACGCAATATGTCTTCATCACACTCGGCATCGATACCTTGAGATCCAGTTGTTTCGAAATGTACAATCAATTGCCCAATAGCTACAGCACGATTTTCTTTCTTGTCATACCAAGCATCAAATGCCTGCATAAAGATCCACTGAGTCCACTTATAGTAATCTGGCTCAGATGTGCGAATCTCCCGGGACCAATCATAAGAAAAGCCGATATTATCCATCTGCTCGCGGTAGCGATTGATATTAGCTTCTGTCGTAATCGATGGATGTTGGCCAGTCTGTATAGCATACTGCTCGGCAGGCAGACCAAACGAATCGTATCCCATTGGGTGTAACACGTTGAAACCTTTCGCACGCTTATATCGCGAAAAAATATCCGAAGCAATATACCCTAGCGGATGACCGACATGCAGACCTGCACCAGAAGGGTAAGGAAACATATCCAACACATAATACTTCGGCTTTTCCGTAGACTCTGACGTTTTGAAGGTAGCATTGTCCGCCCAAAAGGCTTGCCACTTCTTTTCTATTGATTTATGATTATACTCCATTTTTGTACAAAAAAGAATTTTACAAGAGTTGCGAAAATAGCGATTTTAACTCATTTTTAATACAAAAGTTTTTTATTGTACGTAATAATTTCAGATATTAGTTGCATTATTCACTGGTTTCAGTCAGTAAAGAAAAGACGATAAAAAATGTTAAATGTATCCACATTAAAGAGGTTATCATATTAATAGTTCCTAAAATCATCTTAATTCTTTACTTTCGCATCAAATTAAAAAAAGGTTTATGTCAGCATTAGAACAAGGTTCACCTCGTAAAAAAACTAAATCTGTATATATTTCTACGGTTATTAGTATTGCTCTCGTCTTGTTAATGACGGGACTACTAGGTTTAATACTAGTTCACGCTAAAAATCTATCAAAATATGTAAAAGAGAACATTGTCTTAAATATCATTGTCAATGATAATGTAAATGAAGGTGATGTGCTGTCTCTACAAAAAGATATCGAAAAAGATGACTATGTACTACGTACAGAGTATGTAAGCAAAGAACTCGCTGCAAAAAGTCTAAAAGAAGACTTGGGGGAAGATTTTGTTACCTATCTAGGTCATAATCCATTATTACCCTCTATCGATGTTTATTTAAAGGAACAGTATGCTAACTCAGACAGCATACAGCCTTTTATACAGAAACTCACAAAAAACAGTCGCGTTAAGGAGGTTGTTTATCAAGAATCTTTAATTGATATGGTGAATAAAAACATCCGTATCATATCTATGGTGGTATTAGCTTTCACTGTCATTCTTTTAGTGATTGCCGTAGCACTAATCAACAATACAATTCGACTGGCAATCTACTCGCAGCGTTTCTTAATAAAGAGTATGCAATTGATCGGCGCGACAAAGAACTTCATACGTAAGCCTTATATTATGTATGGTATTGTACATGGACTTATCGGATCTTTAATTTCTATACTATTATTAATATTCACTTTACAATTTGCCCAAAAGCAAGTCCCAGAACTGATCTTTCTTCGTAACTGGTACGAATTTGGCGCAATATTCTTGATCGTAGTTATATTGGGGATATTAATATCGGGTCTTAGTACGTACTTTGCCGTAACAAAATATCTCAAAGCTAAGTCACACAGCCTTTATCAATAGTATCCGCAAAATAAAGAAGTTTTGCAAGTCATCATTTAATTATAATAACTAAAAGATAATGTCACAAAAAAATCCTTTGATAAGTAATGAAAAGAAATCAAGCTTATTTGTATTTCAGAAAGTAAACTATCAGCTTTTCATCGTTAGTATCGTTATTGTAGCTATTGGCTTTTTTTTGATGATGGGAACAGAAGACATCTATAGCTTTGCTAAGATAACGCTTGCTCCCCTAGTTGTTATTCTAGGTTTTGCAGTTGGCTTTATTGCTATCTTATATAAGCCAAAAAATAAAAACATCTAATAAAACATGAGTTATTTTGAGGCTATTATTTTAGCCATTATTGAAGGTCTTACCGAATTCCTTCCGGTCTCTTCTACAGGCCACATGATTATTGGTTCGGCTCTAATGGGACTTGAACCTTCTCCATTTGTCAAATTATTTACGATTGTCATACAACTTGGTACGATTCTATCTGTACTGGTGCTGTATTGGAAGCGTTTCTTCAAATCTTTGGATTTCTACTATAAATTGGTAGTAGCTGCAATACCCGCTTCCATATTAGGAATCTTGCTTAACGACGTTATAGACTCCTTGTTGGAAAGCCCGCTAACCGTAGCAATAATGCTTGTTGTAGGCGGTATAATCCTTTTATTTGTGGACCGCTGGTTCAACAAACCTACGGTAGAAAATTCTGACAAGATTAGTTTTAAGCAAGCGTTTATAATTGGTTGTTATCAATGTCTGGCACTGATACCTGGTACATCGCGCTCAGCGAGTACTATTGTCGGTGGGATGACACAGAGCTTAACAAGAAAAGCAGCCGCTGAGTTCTCTTTCTTTTTGGCTATTCCAATGATGCTGGGCGCATCTCTTATTAAACTACTAAAGTTCTTTAAAGAAGGGCATTCTTTTTCCGGAGAAGAGATCAATCTATTAGTTATTGGCAATGTAGTAGGCTTTGTGGTCGCGATTATCGCTATAAAGACCTTCATTGATATCTTAACAAAATATGGCTTTAAAGCATTTGGATGGTACAGGATTATTGTAGGGGGCATTATCATCGCGATGTTGCTAAGTGGTCATAGTTTACAGATTATTTAATGAAAGACGTGCAGGACTTTAACGGACAGTTTTCATTCGCTGAAGGCGAAGTACTATTGGTAGATAAACCAATTACATGGACTAGTTTTGATGTTGTGGGCAAATTGAGAAATACAATGAAACCCCTGAAACTCAAAGTCGGACATGCAGGAACCCTGGACCCTTTGGCTACTGGGCTTTTAATTGTCTGTACCGGGAAGCTGACAAAGAAAATTGATCTTTTCCAAGCTGAAGACAAAGAATACACCGGTACGATTACGCTAGGGGCAACAACCCCATCCTTTGACTTAGAAACCGAGATAGATCAGACTTTTGATATTTCAGGTATCTCGGATGAAATGATAAGAGAAACTGCACAATCTTTTTTGGGAGAAATCAGCCAATTTCCACCAGCTCACTCTGCCCTCAAGATAAATGGAGAAAGAGTCTATGAAAAGGCTAGACGTGGAGAAGAAGTAGAACTAAAAGCCAGAACAGTCTTTATACATGATTTTGATATTGAAAAAATAGAGCTTCCGCTCATACATTTCCGTATCAAATGTGCAAAAGGCACTTATATCAGATCCATCGCTCATGACTTTGGAAAGAAGCTGAATAACGGAGCGCACCTTTCTTCTTTACGACGCACCATGAGTGGTGAGCTTCACGTGGACAACGCGTGGAATTTAGAAGATTTAATACAAGCCATTCGAGCTCAAAAGGTTCTAATGGAGAAACAAAAAGACGTATAATTTCTAATGAAAATTTATAGAAACCTAGATGAGTTCGCTCCCCTTGAAAATGCAATAGTTACTATTGGCACTTTCGATGGTGTGCACATAGGTCATCAAAAAATATTAAAGAAACTTGTTAACTGTGCGAAAGAGCTTGGAGGAGAGTCGGTCTTGTTAACATTTTTTCCACACCCGAGGCTTATTATAAACCCCGATGATGAAGGCCTTCGCTTAATCAACGATATCGAAGAAAAAACTCATCAACTAGCACTGGCGGGAATTGATCATCTGATTATTACCCCTTTTACTAGAGATTTTTCCAACCAAAGTGCCGAAGAGTATATCCGTAATGTATTAGTGAACAAATTAGGAACAAAATCTATTATCTTAGGCTATGATCATCACTTTGGCAAAGACAGAAAGGGTTCAATAAAAGATTTGATCCATTTTTCGACAATTTTCGATTTTCAGGTTCAAGAGATTCCCAAGCAAGACATTGATGATGTAGCGGTTTCTTCCACTCGTATTCGTGAGTCTCTTATTAAAGGAGATATTGCCACAGCAAACAAATATCTAGGCTACCCATTCGAACTAACCGGTACGGTAATCCGGGGGGATCAAATCGGAAGGCAAATAGGTTTTCCGACAGCCAACATACATGTTCACGAGGCACACAAGCTTATTCCTGCTTATGGAATATACGCTGTAGAAGTCGAAGTTTATCCCAAAGTACATTCTGTTGAATCTGGAGATTATAATGTACCACAACCAGAGCAAACTGCACAGGGCATGTGTTATATCGGGACAAGGCCTACGGTAGATGGTATGAACCGAAAAATAGAGGTTAATCTATTGGATTTTAAAGACAATCTCTATACAAAGACAATACGTGTAAAATTCATGCATTTTATACGCCACGATGAGCGTTTTGATTCATTGGAGGAAATGCAACAACAGATAAAAATCGATGAGGAAAGTATTAGAGCTTATTTTAAAAAATAAGCTCTAACACAGCCTTAAATCAGTTCAAAAATATCCTGTACTCCTAACAGCTTACGGGAAGTAAATCCCTCCGCATAGGCTACTTGTATATTACGCCCAAACTCTTTTGCCCTCCCCTTTGTATACTCCATAAAATCAGGACTAGAAATATAGGTCTGTGGACCATCATCTTCCGTCAAAGAGTTAAACTGTGTTTTATAGGCTAAAATAGATGCTTCTTTTAAATCCCAATAATCACTAATGTCCAAAATAATATCGGGTTGGATATATTGATCCTGTATCAACTGCAGCTGTAACCTTGGTCTGAAGGCCTCTTGATCCTTTCCGTCTTCCTTTGTTTCGACCCGTCTAAGTCCTGATAAGAATAGTGAATCATTAACGAGCTTACTAGCTCTACCGTGATCGGGATGACGATCATCAAGCGCATTTGTAATAACAATTTCAGGTTTATATTTACGGATGGCTTTGATTATAACACGTTGACTTTCTTCCTCATTAGCAAAGAATCCATCCCGAAGTCCCAGATTCTCACGTACAGTGACTCCTAGTACACGTGCTGCTTCCAGTGCTTCTGCAGCTCTGGTATCCGCTGTTCCTCGTGTCCCTAATTCTCCTCGCGTCAAATCTATAATACCAACAGCTTTACCTTCAGCAACATATTTCGCTATCGTACCTCCAGCTCCTAATTCGGCGTCGTCTGGATGAACGGTCATAACCATTAAATCTAATTTCATCTATTTATTTTAATTAAGCTGTCAACTGGAACCTCATTAGTAGTAATAGCTTCTTCATACCCAAGAACTGCTACTCTACTAGTCCGTTCATATCATCTTTTCGAGCTCAAAATTAGGTATTTTATGCTTCCAATGGCTACATAAATAAAACGGAGTAGACTTAGTCTATCTTTTATGACAAAGCCGTGAAAGAACGGCGTTATTGGGTATCCAATAGTTCGCGAATCTTCCGTTGCACCCGCCCAGACATGGGACTGGTTGGAGTATAATAAAAATCAACTACCTTCCCGTTCCTATCAACGAGGAATTTATGAAAATTCCACAACGGCTTACTATCTAGGACACCATTTAGTTCTTTTTTAGAAAGGAAGTTGTATAATGGATGTATGTAGTCCCCCTTGACATGTATCCGTTTGAAAACAGGAAATGTAACCCGTTCTTTTATTTTACAATACGTTTCCAGATTAAGCCCTGTACGTGGTTCCTGATTGTTAAAATCATTCGATGGAAAAGCTAAAATCTCAAACCCTTCATCTTTAAACTTTGCATAAAGTCGTTCTAGGGTTTTGAATTGCTTTCGGAAATAACAACCACTTGCTGTATTAACAATAAGAACAACCTTACCTGCGAAATCTTCCAATGATCGTTCTTTTCCAGAAAATTCAAGAGCTTTAAAGTTGTAAATATTGTTCTCCATAAAATTTAATATTATTGATAAGGTTTATTAATAGGTCTTACACGCTCATACTCCCGGATAATATTTTCAATTTCAAAATCTTCCGTCGGGTTGTATGTACTTTTCAGATTATGCCCAAAAACGCGAGCAACACCTTGATATACAAAAGCAGTAATACTTCCTTTCATATCTTTTACTAAGTCATAACTTGTATTGCCAGTCTGTCGTTCAATCAATTTAATTAAAATCTTGCCCTGTGATACCGAAAGATTTTTGACTTCATTATTAATCTTCTCTTTGATTTCTTGTTCGCAAGCTTTAATTAATGTCTTTTCGTCTCTTTTATTATTCACTAGAGCTAAATCACGGTCCAGTTGCTCATACCGTCTCTGTGCATATATCGCATAAGGGAGAACTCGTAGCACGTTCCTCTTCAGTCTGACGTAACGATTCCGGTCTTCCTCACTCTTCCATACGCGCTGTGCTCTAATCACAACCTCTTCTATTGGAAACCAAGGAACAATCTCCCCCGACTCCAACTTCGTGGTAAGATAATAAGCTACCGTTTCGGGCGTCCCCTCTCCGTAGTGAGGTAACGTCAAAACGGGCATCTGCTCTTGAGCAACAAGCACGTTACTCCAAGCCAATAAAACAATCAATACCCGCGTAAAGCCCCAGCTACACATTACTTTTTTGATTATAGATTCAGTAAAAAAATCTCTATTTTTTCGTATATTTATATTATACAGAGGTTAAAAACACTATAGTGTTCATCCCGTAACTATAAAAATACAATTTTTGATTGAAACTACGAAATTAATTAAAAGGTTCTTATGGCAGATTATGTGATTGATATTGAGGCGGAAAACAAAGAAATAAGAAAACGATATAGAGCTTTACTGAGAGCCTGTAAGCCAACGTTACAAAAAGGGGATAAGCAACAAATTCGCATGGCTTTCGACCTCGCTTTAGAAAGTCACAAAGATATGCGTAGAAAATCGGGAGAGCCTTATATCTATCATCCTATCGCTGTCGCACAGATAGCAGCGGAAGAAATTGGGTTAGGCACCACCTCTATCGTATGTTCCTTATTGCACGATGTAGTCGAAGATACGAGTCTTACATTGGAAGATATCGAAGCTCAATTTGGAAAGAAGGTAGCTAAAATTATAGACGGCCTTACGAAGATATCAGGGGTATTTGACCCTAACAGTTCAATGCAAGCGGAAAATTTCCGGAAGATGTTATTGACCCTTGCGGATGACGTCCGTGTAATACTCATTAAACTTGCAGACAGGCTGCACAACATGCGTACAATGGAGTTTATGGCTAGACATAAACAACTCAAAATAGCATCCGAAACGAGCTATCTATACGCACCTTTAGCCCATCGTCTAGGTCTCTACGCTATTAAATCAGAGCTGGAAGACCTATCGATGAAATATACAGACCCGGATACCTACAAATTCATTGCAAAAAAGCTCAATGAAAAAAAGGCAGAACGGGAACGCTTTATCTCTAATTTCATTGCCCCTATTAATGAAATATTAATCGAACAAGGGATAAAAGCAGAGATTTATGGCCGTCCAAAATCAATACACTCTATCTGGAATAAGATGCGCAAGAAATCGATTCCTTTCGAAGAGGTGTATGACCTTTTTGCGATTCGGGTTATCATAGACTCTGAATACGAAAAGGAAAAAACAGAGTGTTGGAAGGTCTACTCAATTATCACGGATCTATATAGACCGAATCCAGATCGGCTTCGGGACTGGGTATCCACCCCAAAGGGAAATGGTTACGAATCACTACATACCACGGTAATGGGGCCCAAAGGGCAATGGGTTGAGGTACAGATACGTACAAAAAGAATGAACGAAATTGCAGAAAAGGGATTTGCGGCACATTGGAAATATAAAGAATCCAATTCTGACAATGGTCTAGACCAATGGATACAAAAAGTTAGGGATATCCTTGGCAGTCCAGAGCAAAATGCGTTAGATTTTCTCGATGACTTCAAAATGAACCTCTTTTCCGATGAGATATTCATTTTCACCCCAAAAGGGACCTTAATACAATTACCAAACGGAGCTACGGCCTTAGACTTTGCTTTCGAAATACACTCTGACATTGGGGCAACATGTATTGGAGCCAAGGTAAACCATAAGCTTGTCCCTCTAAGCCATCATTTACAAAATGGAGACCAAGTTGAGATTATAACATCAAACAAACAATCTCCCAAAGAAGACTGGCTTAACTTTGTAGTTACTGCTAAAGCTAAGTCCAAGATACGCTCTTCGTTGAAGGAAGAAAAAAGAAGGGTTGCTGAAGAAGGTAAAGAGATACTTGAACGCAAGCTCAAATCGCTTAAAATCACGTACAATACGGATAACATCAATAAGATCGCTAATTTCTTTAAATTCCCGAGTTCGCAGGAGCTTTTTTACAATGTCGCAAAAGGGACTATTGATATCAAAAACCTAAGGGAATATGCAGCGAGTGAAAAAATACATGACAACAATAACAGTCAGTTTACTTCGCATATCTCTGGCCTTGTCGAAAAGATAAATAAGAAAGACAGTGACACGATACTCATTGGGGATGACTTACAAAAAGTTGATTACACCCTAGCACCTTGCTGCAATCCTATACCTGGCGATGACATTTTTGGGTTCTTAACGGTCAATGATGGAATCAAAATACACCGTACCTCCTGTCCAAATGCTTCAAAGCTCATGGCCAACTACGGTTATAGGATACTAAAGGCTCAATGGGCTTCATCTCAAATAGAGACATCATTCCTCACCGGGATTCGTATTATTGGAATTGACGATGTAGGTCTCGTGAACAAACTTACAACTGTAATTTCCCAGGAATTTAAAATCAACATCCGGTCGCTGTCAATCTCAAGTAATGAGGGGATTTTTGAGGGGAATATCATGGTCCACATAAACAATTTAGGTCAATTGGATAATTTGATCAATCACTTAAAACTTGTTAGTGGAATAACGAGTGTAACACGGTATGAATCTGAAAATTAATCATATGATTATCAGTTTTTTTTATTATGCTAGAAATAGCGTAGAAATTGGTAAATTTGTTTAGGTGTTAATCCTTATATAAGAAAATGAATCAAGCTGAGAACTACAGTACAGTAAAAAAAATATTTGAAGCTTACTTAGAAAACAAAAGTCTAAGAAAAACTCCAGAACGCTATGCTATTCTAGAGGAGATCTATTCGCGTACCGATCATTTCGATGTAGAGTCTCTCTACATTCATATGAAAAACAAAAAATACCGCGTGAGTAGAGCTACGGTGTACAATACCTTAGAGCTTTTGGTTTCTTGCGACTTAGTGACCAAACATCAATTTGGGCGCAATATGGCGCAATTCGAAAAGTCTTATGGCTACAAACAACATGACCACGTCATTTGTATCGAGTGCAATAACGTTGTTGAATTTTGTGATCCTCGAATCCATCAGATACAAAGTATGATTGGAGAGCTTCTTAAATTTGACATAAAACATCACTCTTTAAATCTCTATGGTGTATGCCAAGCTTGTCAAGAATCTAAAGACAAAGAAAACAAGAAAGTAGATACGGAAGTAATTTCAAATTAATTCTCCAACCTTTATTTTAAATAGTATTTTTGTTCGGAAAATTGGCAATCAGTTTTCCGAACTTAGTTTTTACAGTTACCGTTTATCAATCAAAGCTATAAATTGATAGATTTTCCATAAGCATTTGGGAATGGCTCTAAAATCACTGTGCACGCTAGTTGTTATACAGTGTCTGAGTTGGGTACTTTATTTTAATTTTTTAAAAAAATTCAATTTTAATCTCAAAATAAATACGCTATGCAAGTTGATGTGCTATTGGGCTTACAATGGGGCGATGAAGGAAAAGGAAAAATAGTGGATGTATTATGTCCACAGTACGATTTAATCGCTCGTTTCCAAGGAGGCCCTAATGCCGGACACACTTTAGAGTTTGACAATAAAAAATTTGTTTTAAACACTATCCCTTCAGGTATTTTTAACCCTAAGACCTTAAACTTAATTGGAAACGGAGTTGTAATCGACCCAATCATCCTAAAAAGAGAGCTTGACAATCTTAAGTCGGCTGGCTTTGATCCTGTAGGAACAGGAAAACTGGTTTTAGCCCGAAAAGCACACTTAATCCTTCCAACGCATCAGCTTTTGGATGCAGCTTCTGAGTCCAAAATGGGAGCAGGAAAAATCGGTTCTACGTTAAAGGGAATCGGCCCTACCTATATGGATAAGACAGGTAGAAATGGTCTACGCGTAGGCGATACAACATTACCTGATTTTATGGAGCGTTATGAAAGATTAAAAGAAAAGCACCTGAGTATCTTAGCACACTATGGCGAAGTCCCTGACTTCAAAGAGCGTGAAGAAGCATTTCTTGCAGCAATCGAATTCTTAAAAACGATCCCACATGTGGATTCAGAGCACCTTGTAAACCAATACTTGAGAGAAGGAAAAAAAGTATTGGCAGAAGGAGCACAAGGTACCTTGCTAGATATCGATTTTGGTTCTTATCCATTCGTTACCTCTTCCAATACAACAACAGCAGGAGCTTGTACAGGTCTAGGTATCGCACCAAATAGAATTGGAGAAGTCTTAGGTATATTTAAAGCTTACTGTACTCGTGTAGGCGGTGGACCTTTCCCAACGGAGTTGGACAACGAGGTGGGCGAACAATTACGTCAATTGGGACATGAATTTGGAGCCACTACAGGTCGTGCTAGACGCACAGGCTGGATTGACATTCCTGCATTAAAATACGCGATCATGCTCAATGGAGTAACTGAACTCGTTATGATGAAAGCGGATGTACTCGATACTTTTGAAAAAATATATGCATGTACACATTACAACTACAATGGAGAAGTAATTGATTACATGCCGTATGATATCAATTCAATCAAACCAATCCCGGTTTTGGAAGAGATTGAAGGTTGG
Source organism: Sphingobacterium tabacisoli (assembly GCF_017908035.1). Taxonomy (GTDB): domain Bacteria; phylum Bacteroidota; class Bacteroidia; order Sphingobacteriales; family Sphingobacteriaceae; genus Sphingobacterium; species Sphingobacterium tabacisoli. Next base: position 2,051,475 of record NZ_JAEQMU010000001.1, read on the forward strand.
AACCAAGATTTGACAGGAATTCGTTCAAAAGAAGAAATACCTACAGCATTGGCAAACTATATCGCATATTTAGAGAAGGCACTTGAAGTGCCAATCAAATATCTTTCTGTAGGCCCAGATCGTACACAAACAATTGTTTTAAAATAAAAAATGGCAACAGCCATCTTTGAAGTAGACAGATTGTCATTTGGTGCCAAAGCTTTGCGTTGGGCGCAGCAATTTGAACAATTCTGCTATCTTCAATCGAATGATTATACAGACGATTACAGTTCAATCGAAGCACTACTAGCGGTAAGTGCCTATGATGAATTTAAAGCTACAAATAATAAGGTCTTCCATGACCTAGAACAATTTAGAGCCAAGTACCCAGATCAATGGGTACTTGGTTTTTTCAGTTATGACTTAAAAAATGAACTGGAAAACTTATCTACCCCATTTTCTAATGCCTTAGATTTTCCAAATGCATATTTCTTTGTACCCAGAACTGTCATCAGGTTTATAGGAACAACAGTAAAGATTGAAGCTACCGCCCCCGAAAAGGTTTATCAGTCCATTTTAACCTTGGACTTAGATCAAAGCTCTGACGAAAACAAAATGGGACATGTTCAAGTCAAAAACAGAATGTCTAAAGAAGAGTACTTCAAGACCTTTGAGAAAATGATGTCGCATATTAAGCGGGGAGATATTTATGAAGTAAACCTCTGCCAGGAATTCTATGCAGAAAATACAATCATAGACCCAATCCTCACCTATGAACGACTTAATGAGCTATCACCTACCCCATTCTCCGCATTCTTCAAAATAAAGGATAAATATATTATTTGTGCTTCTCCTGAACGTTTCCTCGCAAAAAGAGGACGTACACTAATCTCGCAACCTATTAAAGGCACCGCTCCACGTGGAAAGAGCATGTTGGAGGATGAAGAGATCAAAACTGGATTAAAAAACAATCCAAAAGAAATCGCAGAAAACATCATGATTGTGGACCTCGTTCGTAACGATATGACACAATCTGCAGAAGCAGCAACTGTAACTGCTGAAAAAATACTAGAGGTACAGTCCTTTAAGCAGGTACACCAGCTTGTCTCTACGATAACCGCTACACAAAGAGAGGACCTGTCTGACGTCAATGCCATAAAAAACCTTTTCCCTCCAGGGTCTATGACTGGCGCCCCAAAGGTGAGTGCGATGCATCTCTGCGACAGCTATGAAAACAGTAGACGTGGTGTTTACGCCGGCACAATGGGATACTTTGCTCCTAATGGAGACTTTGACTTTAATGTCGTCATTCGGACTATTATATACAACCATACGAAACAGTACTTATCCTTTCACACGGGAGGAGCACTGACGTATAATGCACTAGCTGAAGATGAGTATAATGAATGCCTATTAAAAGCGAGTGCCATAACGGCTGTCCTTAACGAAGGTTAAGAAAATTCCCATATTCTACCCAGAAACAAATCTAAAAGCCTCAAAATCATTCTTGGAAGAATCTTACATAAACCTTACATTTACGATTAAAATCAATAATTATATGGCACTAAATTACGTATGGGTTTCCTTTTTTTTGATCACTTTCGTTGTCGCCCTAATAAAGCTAATCGGTGGGGATACCGAGGTGTTCCAAAACATTGTAAAGTCTTTATTTGACAGTGCGGCAAATGGTGCAACAATCTCCTTAGGCCTCATCGGGATGATGACTTTTGCATTAGGAATCATGAAAATTGGAGAAAAAGGAGGAATGATAGCAGTATTTGCACGGATTGTAGGTCCTTTTTTCAATAAATTATTTCCTGAAATACCTAAAAACCATCCAGCACTAGGTTCTATTTTGATGAACTTTTCGGCTAATGCGCTTGGACTAGACAATGCCGCCACTCCATTAGGATTGAAAGCAATGAAGGAATTGCAAGAACTAAATCCTAACAAAGATACCGCTTCGAATGCACAGATCATGTTTATCGTTTTGAATGCATCAAGCTTAACTTTACTTCCCATTTCTATTATGGCTTACAGACAAGAAGCCGGAGCGGCCCAACCATCCGATGTTTTTCTGCCCATACTGATTGCAACATTTTTCTCTACGCTCGCAGCCTTGATAATGGTATCAATCTATCAAAAGATAAATCTCTTTAACAAAACTATATTACTCTATCTGGGATCTTTATCCATAGCTATTGGAGGACTCCTTTACTATTTTTCCACTTTACAACAAGAACAAATAGAAGTGATTTCGTCTGTAGTAGGAAACCTCACCCTTTTCTCTCTTTTTGTATCCTTCATAGCTCTTGCCTTCTATAAAAAGATAAACGTTTATGATGCATTTATTGAAGGAGCAAAAGAAGGTTTCGGTGTAGCGGTTAATATTATTCCCTACTTGGTAGCGATACTCGTAGCCATTGCAGTGTTTAGGGCCTCAGGAACGATGGACTATCTTGTGGACGGCATTTCCTACCTAATAGCTAAATTAGGATTCGACACCTCATTTGTAGAAGCCTTACCTGTTGCTTTTATGAAGCCCCTTAGTGGCTCAGGAGCCAGAGGACTTATGGTAGACCTCATGGCAGCAAAAGGACCAGATGAATTTGCTTCGCGTGTAGCCTGCGTCATACAAGGATCTACAGAAACAACTTTTTATGTCTTAGCAGTCTATTTTGGCTCTGTAGCTATTAAAAACACAAGACATGCACTTCCTTGTGCTTTAATAGCAGAATTTATAGGAGTCGTAGCAGCTATTATAGTGGCTTATGTTTTCTTTGGATAAGCACAAGATTGTAAAACAAAACGTAGAAGCATACTAATAGTGACTTACCGTCTTTAAGTCCTATTACATAGGACTTAAAGACGGTAAGTCACACAACAAACGAACAACAATCCTTATGAAAACAATTGCCTTAATTGCACATGACGGAAAAAAAGCTGAAATGGTAGCCTTCGTAAAAGACCACATAGAAAGTCTGAAAAAAGCTAATTTAATTGCAACGGGCACTACGGGCTCCTATGTAAAGCAAACCGGACTACAGGTCGAACTAAAATTAAGCGGACCCAAAGGCGGTGATGCACAAATAGCGGCACTTGCTGCCGAAGGAAAAATAGATGGAATAATTTTTTTTAGAGATCCGCTTGGCAAACATCCCCATGAACCAGACATACAGATGTTAATGCGAATCTGCGACTTATACGATGTCCCATTAGCCACTAACCCGGGTACAGGAACACTTATTATAGAAGGATTATTAAACGATAAAGAAAATGACTGACGAAGTAAAAGTAAGCATCGGTAAGGAAAAGTATAAAACAGAAGTAAGCATTAATCAACATCACCTTATAGCTGATGAACCCACAGAAGTTGGAGGAGCAGACCTGGGGCCTAAACCCACAGCATTCCTATTATCAGCACTTGGCACTTGTAAAGCGATGACTATGCGGATGTATGCAGATCAAAAACAATGGCCATTAGAATCTGTAGAGATATCCCTATCTAGCGAAGTTGTAAAAAGTACTCAACAACAAACTACTTACATTCGCTGTATCATTAAACTATATGGGGATTTAGATGATATGCAAAAAGAACGAATTCTAAAAGTGGGTGATAAATGTCCTGTACAAAAAATACTCAGTAACCCTATCATTATCGAAAGCAACATGCTACAATAAATTTACAGTTAATTTGGCTTAAGGATATTATATTTGCGCCATAAATAAAGTTAATAATGTCATCGTCACAAGAGGAACTCATATTAAGCAGCCCTTACCAACAATTCGAAAGAGAAGAATGGAAGGATTTAAATGGACAGTTTAATCTAAATCTGGAATCAACAGATATAAACTCCCTCCATGCACTTAATGAGCCTTTGAATATGAAAGAGATCGAAGAAATCTATTTCCCCTTAGCTCACCTTATCGAACTTCATATCAAAAATTATGATACTATTCGCGATGACAGCAATTCCTTTTTTCAAAGACATCAACAAAAGCTTCCTTTTATCATCGGTATAGCAGGATCCGTTGCTGTCGGCAAGAGTACAACAGCCCGCGTCCTGACCAAAGTTCTTTCCCTGCTACCACATAAACCCAAAGTTGAGCTGGTAACCACAGATGGCTTTCTGTTTCCCAACAAAGTCCTTTCGGACAAAAATATAATGAATAGAAAAGGATTCCCAGAGAGTTATGACACAAAAAGGCTTCTTCATTTTCTATCAGCTATAAAATCGGGCTCTCCGCAGGTATCTGTTCCGATGTATTCACATCTGGAATATGATGTATTACCCGAAGAGGAACAAAAGATTATCGAACCAGATATCCTGATATTAGAGGGTATTAATGTATTACAAGTCAACTCCCAAAAAGGTCAAAACAACAAAGTATTCGTTTCTGATTTTTTTGATTATTCAATCTATGTTGATGCTTTAGAAAAAGATATCATCGCTTGGTATGTTAATCGTTTTGAATCTTTGCGAGCGACAGCATTTCAAGACCCAACATCTTACTTTCACAAATATGCTGATATGAGCCTAGAAGAAAGTAGAGACATGGCAATCCAAATATGGAACGAAATCAATAAGCCTAATCTTCACGACAATATACTTCCTACGAAATATAGGGCGGATCTTATCCTACAAAAGGGCTCAGATCACTTTGTCGAAAGCATTAAAGTCAGGAAGATTTAGTCTGCCTGTGTTTAAATGACAAGATATACTTAAGTATTTCATTTTCGATGCTTTTATGAAGTTTATTGCTGCTACTCACAGCGTATAATTCGATCTTATAGCGTACAAAATCTTTTCCAATTTCTATAACTTCTAAATCAAGTTCATTGTTAGAAGCTAGGTTAGGATGGTTTCTTAGTGTATCGCGGATATCCTTTTCCAACTCGTCTACCGACACATTAATGGCTAGTGGCAACTCAAACTTTACCGCAAATAGATTCGAACGGTGCGCGGAAAGGTTGACCATAGGGTTTGTAAACACTAAGTTATTAGGGATCATCACGATATCATCCTCGTCATTCTGTAGTTCAATATTAGCAAAGGTGATGTCAACAATTCGCCCTTTCTGGTCTCCTACTTTAATTCTATCTCCAACCGAAAGCTGCTCCGAAAACATAATAAACAAGCCGCTAAGCATATTGGTAATATAATCCCTAAAAAGTACAGCAATTGCCATAGCAACAATAGTAAGGCTCGTTAGAAACTCAATCGGCTTTATCCCAAAGGCTATCATCAGCGCTATGATTACAAAAACAGCGTTCAACATGGCTGTAACTCTATTTATCCCTAAGACAAAATTACCACGTACCGCTTTCTTTGCGTGCCGCACATTATAAAAAGAGATGATAACAAACCGTATGATAGAAACAATTATACTAGGCACCAAGAAGAAATAAAACCCTCTTATACCCTGATACCACCAGGTAAGTTCATCCTGGGTATCCGTATTGAAAAAAAAAGCTATCGTCATCCCTAAAAGAATGATTTTAATAATAAATGTAAAAGGAAACTTGCCGCCCTTATTATTGTCCACCATTTTATATCAGTTTTCTAAAGAGGTCTAATCTACTAATTTTTGAACAATTGCAGATACTATTAAAGCACAAAACCGTTTTAGAATCCCCCAAAAATACACTAACTTAGCCCACCTAAAACGAAAGTTTTTTTATATGGAAACAACATTTGATTTTGAAAAGCCAATCGCAGATTTGCAAACTCAGATAGAGAAGGTTCATCAAGTCGCAGAGAAAACGAAAGTTGATATGAGTGCTACGATTCGTGAACTAGAAGAAAAGCTGGCGGAGACTACTGTCGACGTATACAAAAATATGACAGGCTGGCAGAAAGTACAGATGTCTAGGCATCCCGAAAGACCACAAACTTTTGACTATGTCGATATGATTTGTGATGATTTTGTTGAGTTGCATGGCGACCGTACAGTAAAAGACGATAAAGCTATTATTGGTGGCTTCGCCTCTATTGGGGGAGAATCTGTAATGGTTATTGGTCATCAAAAAGGAAAAAACACCAAAGAAAGACAATACCGCAATTTTGGTATGGCCAACCCTGAAGGCTATAGAAAGGCCCTTCGTCTGATGAAAATGGCCGAAAAATTCAATAAGCCGGTAATTACTCTTATCGATACAATGGGGGCTTATCCAGGATTAGAAGCTGAAGAACGTGGACAAGGCGAAGCTATCGCCCGCAACCTACTGGAAATGTCTGTACTTAAAGTTCCTGTAATCTGTATTGTAATAGGTGAAGGTGCTTCTGGTGGGGCATTAGGTATTGGAATTGGAGATCGGGTATATATGATGGAGAACACATGGTACTCGGTTATTTCTCCTGAGTCCTGTTCCTCTATCCTTTGGAGAAGTTGGGATCACAAAGAACGTGCTGCTGAAGCGCTAAAATTAACGGGTAACGATATGCTTGCTAATGGACTAATTGATGGTATCATACCTGAGCCATTGGGAGGTGCTCACCAAAATCCAGAAGAAGCAGCTAACAACTTAAAGGAACAAATCTTAAGTGACCTTGCAGTTTTAAAAGCTAAAAATCCAGATACACTTGTCACAGAAAGAATTGACAAGTTCAGCAAAATGGGCGTTGTCCATGAATAACAAAAAAGCCTCGGTACTGACCGAGGCTTTTTTATTGCTTCTTTATCATTAATTCCACGTCGGTTGACCAGCTTTCATCTTGTCCAGCGTTCCTTGGTAATTTTCTTTTTCACCTGCAGCAGCTAAACTTAAAGCCTTCTCTTGCCATTTAATAGCATTTACTTTATCTCCCGATTTATATAACAGATTCGCGTAAGTATCTATAAACATAGCCTGTTCTCCAGCTTCTAATGATTTCTTACTCCAATTCAAAGCGGACTTGATACAAGCGGCATCATCACAATTCTCAAAAATAGTCCATGCAACCGAATTCAGCATATCAGGCGATGCTCCTTTTGGATTTAAAACCAAATAATCGTTAACAGCATCTTTAAAAGCTGGCCAATTTTTCTCTCTAGAAAAATATTGGGCTTTAGACATTGCTATAGATCCTTTCATATCGACATAAGGATGTGTCTTCTCTATTTCCTTCTGAAGTGAAACAAAATCTACAGCTCCAGATGCTCCTCTTCCCATTTTAGGTTGAATCAATTCTCTAGACAATACACCAGCCAAAATCTCGTTACTACGTTGTGTTTTGTTACTTTCGGCCAATAGCTGATCAACCTTCTTCATATTATCCCGAATTATTCCATAAGATACGCTTTTACTTGTTGTAGCTCCCTGTACCAATAGATCAATATTCTCTGCGGTTAAAACACCAGCTACCCCTACATTATTTACAAATGCATCTATGGCTTTACTAGCAGTTGCCTCATCATAAGCAGACTCAGCCGCTTTCGCGAGACTCTTAGCAATCTGAGCATCCTTCGGGTTAGCTTCAAACTTTTTGATCAAAGTAACATACTGTGTTTCTGGATTCAATCCTTCCTTTGCTCGAGCAATAAAAGCATCGGCTTCTCCTCCACCTACTATCCGGTGTACAAGTTCACCTTCAGGAGAAAAAATTAAGAATGTCGGATAAGCCCGCACTTCATAATCCGTTCCAAAACGTTTCGCTTCCTCATACCAGGATTTTACATCTTCAGAATCTTCTTTCGTTTGGTCCATTTGAAGCTTTAAATTTACAAAGTTGGCATTAAAGAATGTACCAACCCCTTCTTGAGGAAATACATTTTCAGACATCCAACGACAGGGACCGCACCACGTTGTAAAACAATCTACAAAAATGTGCTTATTCTCAGCCTTTGCCTTTGACTTAATCTTTTCCCAATTGCTATTGTGCTCAAATTGAATTCCTTTTTCCTGTCCTATCGCTAAAAAGGGGACGATAAAAAACAGCGCTAATAATTTTCTCATAATGTTTAATTAGTTATCAAATAAGTAATCTTAGAGCAATTTAAATCATTTTTAAATAGGAAGTATAATGAGATCGAATAACTTAACAAAAAATAACACTCTTCATCTCCCTCTTATTTGAATGCGACAAAGCTTGCAAAACACAGATTTTTATGCAAAACATCAACTTTTGTAAAACCAACCTCTTTCAGCAGATCCAATTGATACATAAGTGACCTTGGACTATCCTCCTTTTCTATATATCTAAATACGTGGTCTCGATATGCCTCATCTTTTAGTGACTTTAAATACGCTCCGTATTTTTCGTGATAAATCAAGTCTTGCAATGCAGGCTCTGCCTGTTCTACGAGATCAAAAATCCATATACTACCTCCTTCGTTCAGTAGACTGTAAAGTCGAGCAAAAGCATTCTTCCAGTCATCATCGTCACGAAGATGATGTAACACTGCTGTAGCGATGATAACATCAAAACTTTGAGCTTCTAGATGAACGGTCCTAAAATCTCCTTGCACACACGTTACCTCTCCTCCTGCATTGACAGCAGTTATACGCTCTTCGGCCTTATCAAGCATCGGTTTGCTCAAGTCAACCAATGTAATATCCAATGGATGTACGTGAGACAATAATTCGATATCATAATTCCCGGCTCCGCAACCTATATCTAATACACTTCCTAATTCAGGATAAACCTTTGCTATCCCTTCTCCAAACAACTTCATATTAAATGTTGCATCCAATGTGGTCTGCTGTCCTGTTTCTAATTTGGAAAAACGTTCGACATCGTTGTCGAAACGCTCTTCAATTTCCTTAAGTGTAGATTTTGCTTTCATATTATTCAAAGCTACAGAAGTACATAATACCTTAAAAATACTATTTTTGTTAATTATTAATACCCGACAAGTATCATGGAAATAAGACATCTTCGCTATTTCAAAGTATTGGCAGAAGAATTGCACTTTGGCAGAGCCGCAAAGCGGTTATTCATATCTCAACCTCCTTTGAGTCGACAGATTAAAGAGCTGGAGGAAGAACTCTCCGTAAAGCTTTTAACAAGAAACAACAAGAGAGTCGCTTTGACGGAGGCAGGAAAACATTATCTTAGCGAATGCGAGCAGCTATTGAACGGATTAGAGAAGGCCAAACAGCAATGCCAACAGATACATCTTGCAGAAAGTGGTATATTTAATCTGGGCTACATCAGCTCGATTTCGAAACAAAGACTATCAGAACTGCTAAAACAGATAAAGGAACTATATCCCTTATTACAAGTCCACCTTTTTGAGACTTCATCTCAAAAACAGCTAACAGCCTTAGAGCAAGGCAAACTTGATCTCGGTATTGTCAGAGCTCCGATAATCCGCCCCATGTTTACGCAAAAATCGTTATATGAGGATGGCTTTGTGCTAGCGCTTTCCAATTCTAGAGGACAAAAAATCAATGATGACTTAAGAGATTTAAATCTCCGTACGTCTTCATTTATATCCTACAATAGTGAATATGCACCCGTATATCATCAAAAATTCCTAGAAATATGCAGTAGACTTAACTTTACTCCTATTGTTATGCACGAATGCAATACGATGCAATCTATATTAGAACTGGTGGCGTATGACGTAGGGATAGCCATAGTACCTAAAACAGCTCAACAGTGTGGTATAGCATCCGATATACATTTTTTAGATATCCCTACTTCCACAGACATCAAAACTCAAATTATAATGACCTATCTCTCGGACAATCCTAACAAACTACTGATTACGATCTCAGAACTCATATACAATCTGTTTAAATAGAAAAGCCTGTATTAATCAATACAGGCTTTTCTATTGTTATGTTAAGACGAACTTACCATTTCAAAATATCGTTACCGAATGTAAAAAGCATCAGAGCAATTAAGATAAAGAAACCAATCATCTGTGCTGTTTCCAAGAACTTGTCGCTTAAAGGCTTTCCCTGTACCATTTCTACAAGCAAGAAAATCACGTGCCCACCATCCAGTGCCGGTATAGGCAATAAATTCATGAAAGCAAGAGCCATAGATAATGTACCTACGAGTGTCCAGAAACGCATCCAATCCACCTCTTTACCAAACATCTTAGCTATTCCTACAGGTCCAGACAAAGCTTTGTCTGCTCGGACTTCTCCTTTAAAGATCTTACCAAATCCCTTGATATTATCTGTAATTACAGAAAAAGCTTTGTTAACACCTATTGGAAACGACTCTGCAAAAGCATAAGTACGTCTCACCTCAGGCACTAAAGAAATAAATCCCAATATGGATGAAGTATCAGCCGCGGCGATCAACTGTAAAGAATCCGCTCCGCGGATGATATCTAGTTTTATTTCTTTGCCTTTATTCTTAGCAATCTCCTCTTGAAGAATATCCAGTCGAGCTACAGCCACGCTATTGATACCAATGATACTATCCCCTTTCAAAAGTCCCATTTTTTCAGCACGTGACCCCTTAGCTATAGAATCTATTGGAAATAATTTAAATAGAGGGGTTACAAATTCGTTTCTTTTATGCTCAGCGATATCATTCAACATTGTTGCTGGCAATACAATATCCATCGCTTTTCCGGCTCTTTCCACCTGCAATGTAGCATCGCCCATCAGCACATCAGACGTCATTAAATCCTTGAAAAAAAGGTATGCTTTATTACCATTGACTCCTATGATCTTATCTCCTTCCTGCAAGCCTATTTTCTCGCCGATGATACCAGGCTTTACACCATACAATTTCGTATTATCTAAATCGGCTTCGCCATACTTGAAAGTAATCATCCAAAACGCCACAATACCTACTATAACGTTAACGATAATACCGCCCAGCATAACGATAAGTCGTTGCCAAGCTGGTTTCGAACGAAATTCCCAAGGCTTGGGTTCTTCCTTCATCTGCTCCGTGTCCATCGACTCATCAATCATCCCGGCAATCTTAACATATCCTCCTAGCGGCAACCAGCCAATACCATACTCACACCCTTTATAATTGAATTTAAAAAGCTTTACTCCCCAGGCATCAAAAAATAAATAAAACTTTTCAACCTTGATACCAAACATTCTGGCAGCTAAAAAATGACCTAGTTCGTGTAATATAATTAAAATTGACAGTGCTAAAACAACCTGTCCAATCATTACCAATGTTCCCATCTATAAAATATTAGTTTCTCAACTTACTTATTAAATCCCGTGCCACAAGTCGACTTTCCTGATCAAAAGCGATATAATCGTCCAAACTTAGGCTTTCACTATTACTCAGCTGACATAATGTCTCCTCTAAAATATCAGACATTCCTAAAAATGACACCTTATCATTTAAAAAAGCTTCAACAACTACCTCATTAGCTGCATTAAGGATACAACATCTATTTCCTCCAACTTTTAATGCATCATAAGCGAGGGCTAAATTTCTAAAAGTATCCATATCAGGCCGTTCAAAGGTTAACTCCGGATATTCTAAAAAATTAAACCGCTTAAATTCATTTTTTAGACGAGAGGGGTATGTCAAAGCATATTGAATAGGTACCCTCATATCTGGAGCCCCCATCTGCGCCTTCATAGAGCCGTCTTCAAATTGCACGATAGAGTGGATTATCGATTGCGGATGTACAACAACATCAATCTTTGAGATATCAAGATCAAATAACCATTTCGCTTCGATAACTTCCAACCCCTTATTCATCAACGAAGCCGAGTCTATTGTAATTTTTGCACCCATTGCCCAATTGGGATGTTTAAGTGCCTGTTCACGGGTCACTCCAGCGAGGTCTTGAATCGTCTTTCCTCTAAAAGGACCTCCCGAGGCAGTAAGATATATTTTTTCAATTGCATTATCCTCGCCAACAAGGCACTGGAATATAGCAGAATGCTCAGAGTCAACTGGCAATATCTTGACATTATGTTTACGTGCCAGCCCCATAACCAATTCTCCTGCCATTACAAGAGTTTCTTTATTCGCTAATGCAATATCTTTGGCCGACTTTATAGCTGCTACTGTTGGTTTAAGCCCCGCCGATCCGACTATCGCATTCAGCACAATATCTACATCCGCAAATTCAGCAGCTTCAATAAGCGCTTCTTCTCCTACCAGAACCTGACAATTGATAGTAGCTAAAGCCGACTTCACGGTGTTAAAATGTTGTTCATTTAGAATAACAACAAGTTTAGGTTTAAACTCTAGAGCCTGCTCAATCAGTATATCAACACTATTAGCTGCTGTCAACACAGAAGCTTCGAATCTATCGGGAAAGGACCGAACAACATCTAGGGCCTGTGTCCCAATACTTCCTGTTGATCCTAATATAGCAATATTCTTTTTCTCCAACTTATCGCTTTCTTAAATTATATTTTTAAACAATTCGGGGTCATCACTCCCCTTATATTCCTTCATCATATCGACATAAGCAATAGCCATCACCAAACTTACAGATGGTATAATAATGAACGTATTAAGTACACTTAACACTTTAGCCATAAGCGGGTAATCAAAATACTCGAAGGTTAACTGTAAAATGTAAGCAGACGCTAACACGAGCATAAGCATGAACAAATTCACCACATTTCCCTTAGTAAAAGCCACACTCAGACGGCCGGCCCTAAATATATTATGGTTTTTCTCCAATATAAAGAAAGGAAAGAAAGAGATTCGAATCAAGATCAACATCATAAATACCCCCGTCAACGCTGGATTTATTTCTGATAGAATCGTTTCCATCTGAACCCCCATATACAACAAGGGCATACATATAATTGAACATCCCAAATACACAACTCCAGTCAAAATAGAATAGAGAACCAATCCGAATAGAAAATTCAAAAATTGCTTAGGTGAGGGAATGTAAGTTTTTAGCGCTGCGTGCTCAACATTACTGGCCAACAGTATTGCTCTCTTGATAAGCACTAATTGTAGCCCAAAGAAGAGCACAACAAAAACAATAAGTAATAATACCTTTATCGCACTACCAGTGATATCACTAAGATACATGGCCAAGAAAGTGGACAAATTATTGGTTAAAAAAAGTAGAAAACACAATCCGGCCACAGATATATAGTGTTTCTTCAAAATATTTAAGGCCCTGAAAAACACTTCATTTGCTTTAAACGTGCTTTCCTTTAAAAATTCTAACATACAAACAGATAATACTGCAAAGATGATATATTTTTTGGATTACATCAATTGAAAATAAATCTTTATTAGGACAAAGATTGTAGAAATCGGCGAACTACTTGTTCCTGTTTTTCAAATGACTTACTCCTTCTTTATGGTTATAATACAAAAACTGGTGACAGTCTAAAATAACGGTCACCAGCTGTATTACAAAATTTAGTTAAACTCTTTTGGTAAGGGTTTCTCCAATAGATATTGATAGTAAAAACGCGCTCTTTCTCTGAAATCGTACGCTACCTTAGATCTATTCCATCCATGTCGACTACCTGGATAAATCATAAACTCGAACGGCACACTACGGTCAGTCAATGCATCTATCAATTGTATTGTATTCTGCATATGTACATTGTCGTCTAGATCTCCATGCATAATTCTCAGCCCTCCTTTATATTTATCTACATAAGACAAAATTGAACCGTTCTTATACCCTTCCGGATTATCTTGTGGGGTATCCATCCATCTTTCCGTATAATGAGTGTCATATAGTTCCCAACTGGTCACTGGTGCACCAGAGATACCATAGTCAAAATAATCGGCCCCTTTAGTCAATGCTAAACATGTCATATATCCCCCATAGCTGTGTCCCGTAATCAACAACTTATTCTTGGCAACCCAGGACTTAGCTTTTAGCCATTTGGCTACAGTGATATAGTCGATTAACTCCCAGTGTCCTAAATTCCGGTGCATAAGTGCTACTCCCTGTTTTCCAAAATGCCCTGAAGCCCTGTGGTCACATGCTATCTGGATAATACCAGCATTAGCCCAATATTGATTTGAAGTCCCTTTCCATGTATTTTTGACAGTTCCAGCGTCTGGCCCACCATAAATGCTCATAATAACTGGATATTCTTTCTGCTCATCAAAATCAACAGGATAAGTAACAATTATTGGAAGATCAAACTTCCCATCATCGGACTTTATGGTAAAATACTCGGTTTTCCCAACTTTATAACTATTGAAATTTTCCGATTTAGAATCTGCTAACTCTTTTATTTTCTTCCCTTGATTATCCATCAAAGCGACCCTATTAGGAGTATAAACATTGGAATAATTCGTAATAAAATACTTTCCATCAGGAGACATTATGGTATTATGCGTAAAATCCCCGAACGTAAGCCGTTTAAGATTCTTACCAGAATAGTCTACACGGTATAGATCCATAGTAGCAGAATTCTCTTTGCGGGCTGTAAAGTATACAATCTGGGCCTTTTCATCCACATGTGCTAAAGTATTCACCTGCCAATCTCCTTGTGTAATAGGATTCAATAGTTTTCCATCTAGGGTATACAAATAATAATGTGCCCAACCAGTCTTATCTGATTTTAAGATGTAGTGCTTGTTGTCTCCAAGGTAAGTGATACGCTCATCGTGGTCTAGATTAATCCAAGTAGGTTGTACCTCATTATAGATTTCCTTCTTACTTCCCGTCTCAGGATCTACAGCATAAAACTTCAAATTGTTCTGATCTCTATTCATCCATTGAACCATGATAGACTGACTATCAAAACTCCAATATGGTTGCCCAAAGTACTGGTCATCCTTTTCGTTAAATGAAGCCCATACTACAGGTGCTCCCTCCACCTTTACAAACCCTACTTTTACTTCTGGATTATATTGACCTGCTTTTGGATACCTCGTTTCTTCTAAATAACCATTTTGTCCTTTGGAAACATAAATAGGAAACATGGGCACTTTAGTATCATCAAATCGCATAAAAGCAATTTGCTTGCTATCCGGCGACCACCAAAATGCCTTATAGTTTGTAGGTCGACCTAATATCTCCTCGTAATACACCCAAGAAGACCAACCATTATAAATTACATCTGTTCCATCATTTGTATACTGGACTTCTTTTCCTGTTGCTATATTTACACTAAATAAGTTACTATTTCTCGTGAATGCAATATGCTTTTTATCGGGAGACAAAGTTGGATTTTGCTCTTCCTCATTTGGCGAATCGGTTACCTTTTTTTGCGCTTCTTGTCCATATTTAATGTAGATATCTTTGTCTTTCACAAAGACCATAACATCATTAGTAGGTATTGGAATATAAAGCTCACGTTTACCGGATTTGACATGCACTTTATACGTTTTTCTGTCCGAAGCGTCTGTTTCTAGATAATGATCTTTATCTGCCCAGCCCCCATAACCATTTATTGCTTTGGTAACCGTATAACTTCTCCCCCAAGACTCATCAAAACTCATTTTTTTGTCCTGCCCGTTGGCAGAATGCTGAAGTACAAAAAATGATGCTACAAGAAATCCGCTAATTACTTTATTCATATATTATAGTATTGTATTTGTAAGAACATGAGTTCACACAGGTAAAATGAGATGCCTATCCTCATTGGCACCTCAGCTCTCTTTGTATCTTAAATCTCCTAGTATCTTAAATAAGCTACACCAGAAAACGGCCAACTTATTACGGAAAAAGCCACTTCGATAAAAGTGGCTCATTATTAACCTTTAAAGCAATTAGTTAGAAAGAATAGTTGCCTCTTTCTACCAATTCTTCATTACTCTCATATGCAGACTCATCCTGACTAGGCTCATATCTCTTCTCAACAACTTCTTGGTTTGATTTGATGTAATCTACCACATCTGTAAGTCCTTCTGCAAATTTCTCAAAATCTTCTTTATATAAGAATATTTTGTGTTTGATAAACTGACCATCTTCAAAACGCTTTTTGCTCTCAGTGATAGTCACATAATAATCATTTGATCGCGTAGCCTTTACATCAAAAAAATAAGTACGTTTTCCTGCTCTCACCTTTTTTGAAAATACTTCTTCACGCTCTTTGTTTTCAAAATCTCCCATTAGTCTAGTTAAGTATTTAAGTTTAAATCCTATTTTTTAATTCCATAAATATATAATAATTAATTTTAAACATCCAAATTTTATTGAAAAAATATTTATTTTTCACACAATATTTCAATTCCAGTAAGAAGTGTGTTATTTTCACCGAGTAAATACAGCCTTTTACCGAATAGAGCAAATCATATACCTAATATCACTACAGTTGGAGTATGCGTAGTGATTACTTTTGGAGTAGGATAAATAAAATTCAAAATGGAAACAAGAGAGAAGATGCAACAGAAACCCGTACTTCCACCAAATAATAACAAGAGTTCTACTATGGTAGGAACAGTAATTATATTGTTTGGTTTTTTTCTATTATTAAAAAACTTAGATTTCGGTCACCTATTTCCACGGTGGATATTTGGGTGGCAGATGATATTAATCATTATAGGAGTCGTCATTGGAGTTAATTCTAAATTCCAAAAAAAATCGTCCCTGGTCTTAATAACTATAGGAGCCGTGTTTCTACTAAAAGAAATGATGAACTTTAATCCTGGAAAGATACTTATTCCGGCTATAGCTATCATACTTGGAATATACATCGTCAACAGAAATCGTAAAGCTCCAGAAATTCCGATGCAAGGTCCAAAAAATCCCCCCCGAGAAGATGCTAACGAATTTGATTGGGACAAAAGGGTCATTGATATCCCTGAACAAGGATCTCAAAGGCAATCTTCACATACAGAATCTAAAAATTTTGACTATCATAGCCCAGAAGATAGATTCGATGGTTCAAAAGGCAATGGTTTCTATTATTCGGAGAACTATTTAAAAATTGACTCCATATTTGGAAGTGCAAAAAAAATAGTGCTGTCTAAAAATTTTCTTGGAGGCACGATGACCAATATCTTTGGCAGTACAGAGATCAATCTCTTACAGGCGGATCTCAACCAACCTATTGTTATAGATGTTTTTCAATTGTTTGGTAGTACAAAAATAATTGTCCCCCCACATTGGATGGTATCTCCTTCTGTATCATCCATACTCAGTGAGAGTGATGACCGTCGCGTAATCATCAACCATATATTTGATGAAAACAAAAAACTCTTCATCACTGGGACTTCAATTTTTGGAAGTTTAACAATAAAAAATAGCTAAAAGATAGCAATGGCGTCATCCATATTTAAACTAAAATCAAAAAAAACGTTGATATACGTCAGTACCTTGACGATCCTCGTTGTTTATTTTTTAGTTTCTTATTTTCTACTCTGGTGGGAGGTACACCCGCTTAAGGTAAATCCTATCGAGCCAGCGATAGGCGCACTATCTATTACTGCATGTTGTTATCTGATATTTAGCTCCATGCAGTTCTACACGCCTCAAAAGAACAAATACCTAAAAATTACGGTAATCTGTATTACCTTAACAACATTAAGCTTAGGTATTTCATTATTTTCATTGTTTCGTTTTTTTGATACTCCTTCAATTAATCATTTTTATCAGCGTTTACCCTATCGATTTATCATAAACTTCCTCCTTCTAATGTGTGTAATGATTATCAATATCTTCTGGAATATACAGGAAGAATACACGGAGAACAAAAAGCGAAAGGAGGAATCAGAAAAACTAGTACGTGACGCAGAGCTTTATAATTTAAGACAGCAGTTACAGCCCCATTTCTTGTTCAACAGTTTGAATTCAATTATAGCATTGATTACCGTGAAACCCGATTTAGCAAAAAAAATGACGTTTCAATTGTCCGATTTTCTAAGAGGTACTTTACGAAAGGATGATAAACAACTTATCCAACTATCAGATGAGATAAAACATCTAGAACTCTATCTAGAAATCGAAAAAGTACGATTTGGTCATCGTCTAAATACCACGTTTAACTATTCGGAAGAGGTTCTATCCGCTAAAGTCCCTAGTATGATTGTACAGCCTTTAATGGAAAATGCAATAAAACATGGCTTATACAATGTGACAGGAGACGTACTTATAGAAACCAATATAAGCATCGAACTGCACATGTTGACTATTGAAATCACAAACCCTTTTGATTCGGACCAGTTCTATAACACCAATGGTACAGGATTTGGCTTAACCAGTATACAACGAAGGCTTTTTTTAATCTATGGCCGGACAGATTTATTAAGTGTAAGAAAAAAAGAAAACCAATTTACAGCAACCATCAAAATACCTCAACATGATTAAAGCAATTATTATCGATGACGAACCACTAGCACGCATGATTGTCCAAGGATATTTAGCGAATGAAGAAGACATAGAAGTAGTCGCAGAATGTGGCGATGGCTTCGAAGGTGCCAAAGCTATTCAGCAATATCGCCCAGATCTCGTTTTCTTAGATATTCAAATGCCCAAACTCACTGGTTTCGAAATGCTGGAAATTCTTGACGAACTGCCACATATCGTATTTACTACAGCCTTTGAAGAATTCGCAATAAAAGCATTTGAAAAATCTGCTGTCGATTATCTTTTAAAGCCCATACCTGAAGATCGATTTAAACTAGCTATTCAAAAGTTCAGAAATGCCTATGGGACGTCGCAATCACATAAGGCAATCAAGAATCTTCAAGAAGAAGTCGAAGAAGAGGTATTAGAACGCATAGTTGTTAAAAATGGGACCCAAATTAAATTAATTCCGGTACAACAGGTAATTTACCTAGAGGCATATGATGATTACGTAAAAATCCATACAAAAGAGGGAATGTTTTTGAAGAACAAAACCATGTCTTCTTTTGAAAAACAACTGGATCAAAAACAATTTGTCCGAGTGCATCGATCATTTATCATCAAAGTAGATCAATTAGCCAAAATTGAACCGATGGAAAAAGAAAGCTACAGGGGAATTCTTTTAAATGGAGATAAAGTAAACATTAGTAAGTCCGGATATGCTAGACTGAAACAAACAATTGGATTATAACTCACTGATTTCGTAGATTTGTGAGATGATTAAATATGCCATATATTCACTGGTACTATTATTTTATAGTTTTAACAGCTTTTCTCAATCTATCGATGAGAAAAACAATAGACAAGTTTACAATAGAATAGAGTTTTTTTTCAATACACAGCAAACTGACTCTATTTACGCTATGGCTTCGCCCGCGTTTCAACAAAACGTTCCCTTCCAGAAATTGGAGATGGCATTACAGTATTTCTACAATTTTGGACGGATAAAAGATGCTGTACCCGCTTCTTTCAACAATGGAATTGCAGGCTATAACATTACAGTAGGCAAAAAGAAGGGGGCCATTTTCTTAAAAACGGACAGTACATTTCATTTTGATTTTTTTCAGATCAAAGACCAGGAGATTTTAACTGAGAAAAAGGAAAACGTAAAATCTGTAGTACAAAAAAACAACCTCTTGGACGAGTATATTGACTCTTTGGCACTAACATATATACAACAAAAGAATGCCCAGGGGCTCGCAATAGGGCTGATTCACAAAGGAAAAATAAATACCTTCTACTATGGTGAAACCACAAAAGGGGATACACTTTCCATTCCGAAAGAGAACACTTTATTTGAGCTGGGTTCTATCACCAAGGTATTTACAGCTACACTTCTGGCCGACCTAGTCGAGCGAAAGTTGATAACATTGGAAGACAGTATCACTAAATACCTTCCCGACTCTCTTGCTCAAAATCAATATTTGCAAAAAATAACTTTTAAAGATTTAGCAAATCACACTTCTGGTCTCCCTAGACTACCCGATAATCTAGATAAAATTCCAAAGTTTTTAGCAAACGATCCTTATGCGCAATATAGTCGTAAAGACTTATTCTCCTATTTAAAAAACGTTGAACTTAAGGATACTCCAGGAAATAATTTCGAATACAGTAACACAGGCTTTGCCCTACTTGGCGAGCTGATAGCATCTATTTCGAAGAAGACTTATAGCCAGTGTGTCTCCGAAATCATCACAAGTCCTTTAGGATTATTAAATACCGTAGAAAAAATAAATCCCAAAAACCAGACTATCACTATCCCAAAGGTATATAGCCAAAGTGGAACAGAGGTCCCTATGTGGCAATGGCAAGCTTTTGTAGGAGCTGGAGGTTTAAAATCGACCTTAACGGATATGCTGAAATTTGTACAAGCGCAGTTCAAAATGCCTGAAAACAGATTAGAACATGCCATGGCATTGACCAAACAATTTACATACTACCTCCCTCCTTCTACTGACATCGGGTTAGCCTGGCATATGAACATGCTAGGAGATGTCGTAGAATACTGGCATAATGGAGGAACAGGAGGAAGTTCTTCTTTTCTTGCATTAGTACCTGATCATAAATCAGCTGTTATTGTACTCTCAAATTCGGCAATTTCAGTCGACCAAATCAGCACCCAAATAATAAGTAAAGTTATTGAAGAGAAGTGAGCAATCTAGATAGGAGAAAATTCAGTAAAAGGTTTATTTTTTCAATGCAGACTCGAAAACACCAAGATTTTTAGTTAAGTTTGAGGTATCACACAATAACTGCTTTAGTACTTTAAAGAATAATTCATTCCATGAAAAAAAGAATAGCAATTTTTGCTTCAGGTTCAGGTTCCAATGCACAGAAGATTATGGAGCACTTTAAATATTCTGATGATGCGGAAGTAGCTTTAGTATTAAGCAACAATCCAGAGGCTTACGTTTTGCAACGGGCTGACAATTTTGAAATCCCCTCACATGTGTTCGACAGACATGACTTTTATCAAACCGACGAAGTTGTTTCTTTGCTAAAAAGGCTAGAAATAGATTTGGTCGTTCTTGCTGGCTTTCTTTGGCTTGTGCCGTCGAACTTATTAAGTGCATTTCCGAATAAAATCATCAATATACACCCTAGCCTATTGCCAAAACATGGAGGCAAGGGAATGTACGGTGACCGAGTGCACAAAGCGGTATTGGCTGCTGGAGACGATGAACATGGAATTACAATTCACTTCGTAAACGAAAATTTCGATGAAGGAGAGGTTATTTACCAAGGGCGCTTCCGAGTTGAAAAAGGAGATACTTTGGAAGTATTAAAATTCAATGGGCAGCAACTTGAACACCAACACTATCCAAAAATCATTGAGGGCCTAATCAAAAAGTACAATTAGGCCTAGTCTCATACGCTCATAAGAGCTTCTAATCAAGAGATAGAAGCTCTTATTTTTTTTCACCCCCTCAATTTAGCACGGTTTTCCTAACAAATACTTTTCCTATTTAATTAACCAATAGCAATAGGGAATAAATACTTAATTTTGTACATTTGCCACTTCAAATTAAATCTTTCTGTTGTCTTTTTAAAATCAACAAATTAAAGACAATTGAAAGCTGACACTTTCAGAAAAAAAACAATGAATCATCCTGTTAAGATTAAAAACGCATTGGTTTCGGTCTACTACAAAGACAACCTTGCACCTCTTATCCAAATTTTAAACAAATACGGTGTTACTTTCTACTCTACAGGCGGTACGGAAGCTTTTATCCGTGACTTAGGAATTGGAGTAGAACGTGTTGAAGATTTAACAAGCTACCCTTCTATTCTGGGAGGCCGTGTTAAAACTTTACATCCAAAGATATTTGGTGGTATTTTATCACGTCGTCCGTTGGAAGATGACAAAAAACAATTGGAACAATTCGAGATTCCGGAGATTGACTTAGTTATCGTTGACCTATATCCATTTGAAGAAACAGTCGCTTCTGGTGCTTCCGATGAGGACATTATCGAAAAAATAGATATTGGTGGAATTTCTTTAATCCGTGCTGCAGCGAAGAACTTTAACGACGTAGTTATTATTTCTTCTAAAAACGACTACAAAGAGTTAGAGGAATTATTGGCTCAACAGGAAGGAACTACAACATTAGAGCAACGTAAATCGTTTGCAAAACGCGCTTTCAATACGTCATCACACTACGACACAGCGATATTTAATTATTTCAATCAAACTGAACCGTTAGAGGTATTCAAGCAATCTGAACAACAGGCACAAGTCTTACGTTACGGAGAAAACCCACACCAAAAAGGAGTTTTCTTTGGAAATCTTGAAGCTATGTTTGACAAATTAAATGGGAAAGAGCTGTCCTATAACAATTTGGTGGATGTAGACGCTGCTGTCGCCATCGTTGACGAGTTTCAGGAACCTACATTCGCTATTTTAAAACACACCAATGCATGCGGTGTAGCCTCTCGTCCAACTGTAAAACAAGCCTGGATTGATGCTTTGGCATGTGATCCTGTATCGGCATTCGGAGGAGTATTGATTACCAACGGAACTGTAGATGGAGAAACAGCAAAAGAAATCAACAATCTATTCTTTGAAGTCCTGATTGCACCAAGTTATACAGAAGAAGCAATCAATATCCTTACAGAAAAGAAAAACAGAATCATTTTACGACGTAAAGATGTTAAATTGCCTACACAGCAGTTTAAAACATTGCTAAATGGTGTCATCCTACAAGACAAAGACAATACTGTCGAAGGTCCGACACAAATGACAGCAGTGACAACTATTGTACCTACAGCAGAACAACAAGAGGATCTTTTCTTTGCGAATAAAATTGTAAAACACACCAAGTCAAATACAATTGTGTTTGCCAAAAACGGTACATTGATTTCTTCAGGTGTGGGCCAAACTTCTCGCGTAGACGCATTGAAACAAGCAATTGAAAAAGCCAATGCCTTCGGTTTCGACCTTAAAGGCTCTTCTATGGCTTCCGACGCTTTCTTCCCCTTCCCAGATTGTGTTGAAATAGCTTCAGAAGCTGGTATCGCCGCCGTCTTACAACCTGGAGGATCGATCAAAGATCAACTTTCCATTGATATGGCCAACGAAAAAGGCATCGCAATGGTAACAACAGGTGTTAGACACTTTAAACACTAACAAGATATTAGTTATTATAAAAAAGGGAGTTTTTAGAAACTCCCTTTTTTTATAATCTTAATTTATACTTTTTCTTTTCGAAAAGAGTATAAACAATAATGTCGCAATTCCTGTCAAAAAGGGATAATATAAATATTGGATAAGTTCAAAAGGTGGCAATCCAGACCTTTCGGGCTCATCGTATATAACAGCTGCGGCGGCCAACGCTGCTAGGATCTGTGCCCCATAGGGAATAATTCCCTGCACAAAGCACGAAGTGGTATCTAAAATACTTGCCACCCTTCTGGAGTCTAAAGAAAACTTATTTCCAATTTCTTTGGCAAGAGGCCCTACAATAACAATCGTAATGGTGTTATTAGCAAGTGCCAGATTAACTAGAGCCGTCAGTGTTGCAATCCCTAACTCCGCACTTTTTGGTGTTTTAACCCTTCGAAGGATAGTATGTAATAAATAATCAATCCCTCCATTGTAGCGTATAACTCCAACGACCCCACCTATAATCAAACACAATAGACTTAACTCAAACATGCTTGCAAAACCAGCATTGACACTAGCAACACTCGTTAAAAAAGTCACCTCGTTTGTCCATAAACCAATACACAACGCAACCAATACCCCTACTCCCAAAGTCCAAATCACATGAAGCCCGGATAGTGCTAAGATAAAAACGACAACGTACGGTAGTATTTTAATCAGCTCATAATCTCGAATAACCACAGCACTCATTCGTTGTTCAAATTGTGCTCCCAGGAAATAATATATTACAGCAACTAGAATTGCTACTGGAAAAACTATAGCAAAATTCATCTTAAATTTTTCACGCATTCCAACATCTTGCGTTCGGGTAGCAGCAATGGTTGTGTCCGATATAAAGGATAGATTATCCCCAAACATTGCTCCACCTACTACTGCAGCCAATGCCAAAGGCATAATACCCGGAATATGAGTTTCAAAGCCAACCGCTATAGGTGCAAGTGCTACGATAGTCCCGACCGATGTCCCCAAAGAGATAGATATGAAACAGGAAATCAAAAAAATACCCGAAACGATAAAGCTTGGAGAAATATAGGTTAAAGCAAAATTGACTGTAGACGATATAGCACCAATTGAATTGGACAAACTACCGAAAGCACCAGCCAATAAAAAGATTAAAATCATTATCAGTATATTCTCATCCCCAGATCCCAAAGAGAAGTGTTTGAGTTTATCAGAAAAAGATTTCTTTGGATATTGGATAAATGCTATAAAAAGTGATAATACGAACACCACAAGCACAGGCACTGCATAGAAATCTTTTAAATACAGCGATACCGAGAAATAAATAACTACAAATGCAATCAGAGGCAATAATGCCCATACCCGAGTATCCCTTTTATTTTTGTCCACCATTTTCTTATTGTAAAACCGGTTACAAAACTACAATTCGTAAATTACATTTCACCTATCTAATTAGTCAAGTAAACTCATGGCACACTGTTTGCTATAGTTATTCTGCTTTACAAATAAACTTAACATTATGAGAAAGCTATCTTATACCACTTTCTTGTTGCTGCTTTTTGTAGCATTTGTCCTGATATTCGCTACAACCTGTATTGGTGGGTCATAATTATCAAATCAGAAAATGGATTAAATTATCCTTTTTTCTGACTGTCCCAAAAGTCGGCATTCCTTATTCCCAGTTCATTTGGGTCAAATTCGGGATCTTCGATACCTTGTTTCCTTTTAGCAACATAGTCTTTCCAGACTTTCATTGCAGTTTTGCTCATCAACAGAATAGCAATTAAGTTGACCCAGGCCATCAATCCTACCCCAATATCTCCGAGGTCCCAAGCCAGTTTTGCAGTCTTTATTGTACCAAAGTAGGTTGAAAACAAAAAAATCACGCGTAATAACCAAATCACAATTTTCTTATTCTTTCCTTTAATAATATAAGCCACATTAGTTTCCGCATAATAGTAGTAAGCCATTATCGTTGTAAAGGCAAAGAAAAACAAAGCTACTGCCACAAACTGATTACCAAATCCAGGGAAATGATGCGAAACTGCGGCCTGTGTAAAGCCGTCTGCAGCTACTCCAGGTAGATTCTCCTTCAATAGAGAAACCGCATGCCCTGATTGATCAAATGATTCTGCAACATTGTACATTCCGGTAAACAAAATCATCAAAGCTGTTGCCGTACACACAAACAATGTATCTACATAAACGGAAAAGGCCTGCACGAGCCCTTGCTGAGCAGGGTGACTCACATCAGCGGCGGCGGCGGCATGCGGAGCAGTTCCTTGTCCAGCTTCATTGGAATAGATTCCACGTTTGACTCCCCAAGCAATAGCCATCCCTATGACACCTCCAAACGTAGCGTCCATACTAAAAGCAGAGCTAAAAATAAGTTTGAACATTTCTGGTATCTGGCTAAAGTTTATGCCTATAATAACCAAAGCCATCAGAATATACGCACCGGCCATAAAAGGAACAATAAACTCAGAAGCCTGCCCCAATCGTTTCACTCCACCAATAATAATAACAGTCAACAAGAGGACAACTACAATACCGACCCAACTTATGGTTAAATCCATCCCACCTATAGAAACCATGCTATTAGAATAATCAAAAGCATTGGTTATTGTACTATTGATCGCATTACTCTGAACACCTGGAAGCAAAAAGCCCGTGCTAACTATTGTGATCACGGCAAATAAAACCGCGTACCATTTCACTCCCAATCCCTTCTCGATATAATAAGCAGGCCCTCCCCTAAACTCATCTCCTTCTTTTTGCTTATATACCTGCGCCAGAGCCGCCTCAACAAAAGCTGAAGCAGATCCTAAAAAGGCGATTGCCCACATCCAGAAAACAGAACCTGGTCCCCCCATATATATAGCCGTTGCAACACCAACAATATTACCGGTACCTACACGTCCTGAAATAGCTAAGGCAAAAGCTTGAAACGACGATATGCCTTCATTGGATTTCTTTTTCTTAAACAAAAGATTGAGCATATCCTTAAGGTAACGAACCTGTAAAAAACCTGTTCGAAACGAGAAATACAGTCCAATTAAAAGACAAGAATATATAAAAAAATCGCTCCAAACATAGCTAGAGATTGTCGAGATAAGCTGTTCCATCAATAAGGTCTAATCGTTATAATTGTCATTTACTTCTGTAAATAAAGGTATTTTTTAGGAGAAACCGATAGTTTTATTACAAATAATCTTTACATAACAATCATCCAAAAAATAAAGGCGCCTGTAAATATAGACGCCTTTATTTTTTGAATGATTAATCTTTATTTCTGGACTATCCAATAGCTTCGCGTATCCGAGTTAGCTTATGCATCAAGCCCTCCAACAAATCTAAATGCAACATATTCGCTCCATCAGACTTGGCATTTGCGGGGTCAGGATGCGTCTCTATAAAAAGACCATCTGCTCCAACAGCAATTGCAGCTTTGGCAATTGTCTCTATCAATGCAGGTTTTCCTCCTGTTACTCCACTTGTTTGGTTCGGTTGCTGAAGAGAATGAGTACAATCCATCACTGTGGGAACCTCAAAGGAGCGCATAGCAGGAATACCTCTAAAATCGACTACCAAATCCTGATACCCAAAAGAGTTACCGCGTTCTGTCAAAATAACCTTCTCATTACCTGCGTCTTTTACCTTATCAACCGCAAATCCCATCGACTCAGCAGACAAGAACTGTCCTTTCTTGATATTGACGACCTTCCCTGTTTCTGCTGCTGCCACCAAAAGTTCTGTTTGTCGACACAAGAATGCTGGAATCTGCAAAACATCAACATACGCTGCTGCCATAGCTGCTTCATGACTTTCATGAATATCCGTTACGGTAGGAACACCAAACTCCCGTCCTATTTTTTCTAGAATTTTCAGTGCTTTCTCGTCACCTATCCCCGTAAAGGAGTCAATCCTTGATCGGTTCGCTTTGCGATAAGAACCCTTAAAAATAAAAGGTATATCTAACGAATCCGTTATTTTAACAATCTTTTCTGCGATACGGATCGCTATTTCTTCTCCCTCAATAGCACAAGGTCCAGCCATTAAGAAAAACTGTTTAGAATTGCTATTCTTAATCTCGGGAAAATATTTATTTATCATCTTATTGTTTTAATTACCTAATTCCGATATAAATTTGATTCGCATGAGCTGTATATCCTCATATGAATAATCCTGCTCTCCTAATTCAGATAAAGCATTCTTAATCGAATCTACCTCAGCCATTTTAAAATAATCGTAGACTTCATCCTGACGGTCCTGATCAATCATTTCATCTACAAAATACCCTATATTTAACTTTGTTCCTGAATAGACAATAGATTCAACCTCCTTTAATAAATCTTCATAGCTAATACCTTTTGATGATGCGATATCTTCCAAACCGATCTTTCGATCTATATTTTGAATAATACTAACTTTTAATGCTGATTTATTAGCGGTACTTTTCACGATTAAGTCCTGAGGTCGATCAATCCCCTTTTCCTCTACATAATTTTTAATCAAGTCCACGAAAGACGAACCGAACTTAAGCGCTTTACCGGCCCCCACCCCATGAATCTGTTTCATTTCCTCCATCGTAATAGGATAATGGGCACACATTTCCTCTAACGAGGGATCCTGGAAAACCACAAAAGGAGGAAGAGACTTTTGCTTTGCAATTTTTTTGCGCAAATCCTTCAACATCCCCAACAAGTCAGTATCTAACGCGCCTGAAGACTGCTTCGGTTCCTCCACCCCATCATCATCGCTAACCTCCATCGGATTATTCAAGATAAATTTGATAGCATATGGATTATTAAGATAACGTTTACCATCCTCGGTCAATGTCAATAGACCATAATGATCGATATCTTTCTTGATAAAATCAGCTAGCTCGGCTTGTCTGATAAGCGAATTCCAATAATTTACCCCTTGTTCTTTTCCTGATCCAAACAGAGCATGTTCATCATGTTTATAGGAAGAAATTGGCTGATTATTCTGACCCAAAAACATATTTATAACATGATGATCATCAAATTTGTCTCCCTCCTCTTTGATAAAATTCAACACTTTAATCAAATCCGCCTCTGCATCAAAATAGGTCTTTTGAGCCCGGCAATTATCACACATGTTATTACATCCTGTTTCATCAAATTTCTCACCAAAGTAATGTAAGATCTGCTTACGTCTACATACAGAAGACTCTGAATAATCGATAACTTCTTTGAGTATCTGGGTACCAATCTCGCGTTCTGAAACAGGTTTATCTTTCATAAACTTAGTCAGCTTCTCGACATCCTTCTTCGAATAGAAAGATATACAGACTCCTTCTCCCCCATCACGGCCAGCGCGACCAGTCTCTTGATAATAACCCTCCATAGACTTCGGAATATCATGGTGAATTACATACCGTACATCAGGCTTGTCAATCCCCATACCGAAAGCAATTGTCGCTACAATCACCTCCACATCTTCCATTAAAAACTTATCCTGTGTATCGGCACGGGTTTTCGCGTCCAATCCAGCGTGATATGGAAGTGCCTTAATTCCATTAATATTGAGAACTTCAGCTATTTCTTCAACCTTTTTGCGACTCAGACAATATATAATGCCGGTCTTACCGGTATTTCCTTTAATAAACTTAACAATTTCTTTAACGACATTCTTTTTAGTTCGTACCTCATAAAATAGATTAGAACGATTGAAAGAAGACTTAAATAAAGTCGCATCGTTCATCTGTAGATTCTTGCGGATATCAGACTGCACCTTAGGAGTCGCTGTAGCAGTCAATGCAATAATTGGAATGTTTTCACCAATACCATTTATAATCAATCGTATCTTACGATATTCAGGCCTAAAATCATGTCCCCATTCCGAGATACAGTGTGCTTCATCTACTGCTACGAAGGAGACTTTGATATTTTTCAAAAACTGTACATTATCCTCCTTTGATAAGGATTCTGGAGCGACATACAATAACTTTGTTTTGCCAGCGGACACATCAGCCTTAACTTTAGTAATCTCCCCCTTCGTAAGTGAGGAATTTAAAAAGTGTGCTATACTATCCGTTCCTCCAAAAGCCCTAAGCTGATCCACCTGATTCTTCATCAAAGCAATCAGAGGAGATATAACTATCGCTGTACCAGCACTCATCAATGCAGGCAATTGATAACAGATCGACTTACCTCCACCAGTCGGCATGATGACAAAGGTATCTTTCTTGTTTAAAATGTTAGTGATAATGGCCTCTTGGTCGCCCTTAAATGCATCAAACCCGAAGAATTCTTGGAGATTGTCGTACAAAGATTTTTCTATTTCCATCTGCGCAGCTACAAAATTAAATAGGTGGCATACCTATCTAAAATTTAAATAACCTATTTTTGTGAATTGTATTATAAAAATAGGCATATTTTCCGTGAAAAGCAATTCAGAAATTAAAAAAGAGGCTATTGAAGTCCTCGAACTAGAAGCTAAAGCACTGCTAAATGTAGCATCGAAAATCAACGATGATTTTGTTGAAGTAATACATCTCATCTTAAACCTTCAGGGCCGGGTGATCGTGACTGGAATAGGCAAAAGTGCAATTATTGCTCAAAAAATAGTAGCTACACTAAATTCTACAGGTACCCCAGCTATCTTTATGCATGCTGCAGATGCCATACATGGGGATCTGGGTATCATCCAAGAAAACGACCTAATTATTGCCATTTCGAAGAGTGGAAATACACCCGAGATAAAAGTATTAATCCCGTTTTTAAAACAAACTAAGAATAAAATGGTTGCCATCGTAGGAAACATGAACTCCTTTCTTGCTGAACAATCAGATTATAGATTAGACACAACGGTAGAACGAGAGGCTTGTCCTAACAATCTAGCACCAACCACCAGTACAACAGCTCAATTAGCTATGGGTGACGCTTTAGCGGTATGCCTACAGACCGCCAGACAATTTACAGATAGGGATTTCGCTAAATATCATCCCGGGGGAGCACTCGGCAAGCAGCTATACCTCAAAGTAGGCGATGTCTCGAACCTCAACGCAAGACCAAGCGTACAGCCCAAAGACACTATAAAACAACTCATCATAACGATTACAAAACATAGACTAGGTGCAACTGCTGTACTAGACAATGAGAAAATAATTGGGATCATTACCGATGGTGATATCAGAAGGATGCTGGAAAAACACGATGACATCGCTCAGCTAAAAGCAATTGACATTATGTCAAAAAAACCGAAAGAAATTGAAGAAGGTGAACTAGCGGTCAATGCTTTACATAAGATGAGAGAAAACAACATTTCTCAATTATTGGTCACAAAAAACGGTGAATATGCTGGTATTATACATATACAGGATCTACTTAAAGAAGGAATTATTTAAACCATAGCAACCTAATACAGTCCAATATAGGAATAGATTTTATTGTAAAAATATTGTTGTTTAATGCACTCGTTAAAATATGTTAAGATAAACAACTACATTTGGCACATCTATTGAACAAAAATTTAGAAATTTAGATATAAAACGAATATGAAAAAGTTATTAAGTATTGCCACAGTATTAGTTGCTTTCATTTCATTCACAGCAATGGCTATAGCAGTTGGTGAATTCAAATTTGAGAAAGAGACGCACGATTTTGGAACCATACCTTTTAACAAGCCGGCCAGTTTTGAATTCGGATTTACAAATACCGGAGATGCTCCTATCATTGTTTCTGAAGTAGCACCATCTTGCGGATGTTCGGTAGCAGATTTTTCAAAGGCACCAATCAAACCTGGTGACTCAGGAAAAATAAAAGTTACCTATAACGCGGCGACTAAAGGTCCCTTTACAAAATCGTTTACTGTAAAATCAAATACAAAGACACCTGTAAAGACCTTAACGGTTAAAGGTAATGTCGAATAAAACAGAAAAATACGTATAAAAAAGCCGTAACAGTTTAAAGCTGTTGCGGCTTTTTTATAATCTGTCTTTTCTTATCTTTGTACACTATTTTAATATTAAAACTCTAGTTATATGCCAAAAATATCACAAAAAGGCATGGATATGCCAGCCTCTCCGATACGAAAACTAACTCCTTTTGCTGATCAGGCCAAGAAAGAAGGAAAGAAGATATACCATTTAAATATCGGTCAGCCTGATATCCAAACACCAGAAGTAATGTTAAATGCCTTAAAGAACATAGACTTTAAAGTATGGGCTTACACTCCTTCTGAAGGAACTGCATCTTACCGGAATAAATTGGCTGAATACTACAATAAGCTAGACTACAACGTACAACCTACCGACATATTAGTCACCAACGGCGGATCAGAAGCTATCACCATAGCCATGCAGGCATGTCTTAATCCAGGCGAAGAGATAATTATCCCTGAACCCTTTTATGCAAATTACAATGGGTTCGCTTGTTCTTCGGATATTGTTATAAAACCAATCGTCTCCCATATCGAGAACGGTTTTGCATTACCCTCTATCGCAGATTTTGAAAAAGTAATTACGGAAAAGACCAAAGCAATTGCGATCTGTAATCCAAACAATCCTACAGGATATCTTTATTCACGCGATGAACTTGAGGCGTTAAAAGCAATCTGTATCAAATACGATTTATACCTATTCTCAGACGAAGCCTATAGAGAGTTCTGCTACGATGGTCGCGAATTTATTTCCCCGATGCACCTAGAAGGGCTTGAAAACAATGTTGTCGTATTGGACACCGTTTCTAAGCGTTATTCGGCTTGTGGTGCGCGCATCGGCTGTCTCATCACTAAAAATAAAGGACTTTATCAAACAGCTTTAAAATTTGCACAAGCACGTCTTAGTCCGTCACTAGAGGGACAGATAGCTGGTGAAGCGGCTGTAGACACTCCAGATTCTTATTTTGAGGCCGTTTCAAAAGAATATACAGCGCGTCGAGACACATTGGTTAAGGGCTTAAACAAAATTGATGGCGTATTCTGTCCTAATCCTGGAGGCGCATTCTACGTTGTAGCCAAGTTACCTATTGACAATGCCGATAAATTCTGTCAATGGATGCTAGAAAAGTTCACCTACGAAAACGAAACAGTGATGATGGCTCCAGCTACTGGATTCTATAGTACACCAGGTTTAGGTTTAAACGAAGTCCGTTTAGCCTACGTCCTGAATCAAGACGACCTAAAACGAGCGTTAATCTGTTTAGAAAAAGCACTTCAAGAATATCCAGGAAGAAAAGAATACTAATTTTTTCATTCAAAAGAAAAGGCTAAGTGAACACTTAGCCTTTTCTTTTGCTTTAATGTATATTGTGCTTTTTCAGCACATCAAGCACAAAAGGTTCAATCTGTTCAACCATCCGCATAAAGCCTAAATCACTGGGATGTGTACCATCTGTAGTTGCTTCATGATCCTCCCCTAATAGACTAGAGCTATCGAGATAATACAATGCTTTAATCCCTTTCGCTATAAGTTTATCATATTCAGTTTTCCAATTAGCATTCTGTAAATGATTCCGGCTGTTCCAATTTTGGTTAAAATAACTTAACTCCCTAATTACAGATGGAATCATAATAATTGGCGTATTCGGATGTTTTTCCCTTAAATAGGAGACCAAATAAGCTGTCCTCTCACTCACTTGTTCAGGTGAAGAATTCGGTACACAATCTAGTATAAAAACATCTGGATTCATGTCCCCCAACATATGCACAACCTCCTTTTCCATGCGCGCATTACCGCTCACGCCAAAATTCAGGAAGTTAAACCCTGTACGTCTTGACAACAATGCCGGGTATGCTATTCCTGGACGGCTAGCAGAAGCACCATGAACAATGCTAGATCCATAAATAACTATATTTCGCTTAAAAGGATTGGGCAATTCCCCAAAGCTTGCACCTTCCTTCACCCCTATTTCCAATAAAGTAGTCTCGTCATACAAAGGAAGATAAACTAAAAACTCCTTTTCTGTTGCGTCGAGATGTTCCAACAACAAGCCATCCTCACAAGTCTTCACTGTCCCTTTTGAACCTGCATATTGCCATTTCCCAGCTTTATTTTTGATGTATACATCTAGCCCCTTATTCGCAATTGCAGTTAGATTAAGTCCAACCTTCTTATCTGTGACACACCATTTGGCATACAGCTCCGAGCTGTTTGATTTAAAAGTAACAAACAGGCCGGCACTGTTGGTGTAGAGTTTCTTCACACTAGCAGGCATATTGTTATACTTCAAGGTGTCTACCCGATGAAAGGATTCAGAAGTTTCAAAAAATCTACCGTAAATCGGCAATTGATAGAAACGCTTACTTTGCTCTTGAGCAAAAAGATTACTAATCAACAGGAGCGTTCCAAAAAATAACGTAGTTAGTTTTTTCATTGCAATAAAATTAATAAAAATCCGCGCACAAGCAACTAATATAATTAGTATTTTTGAAGAATGGAATATGCAATCGTGGATATAGAGACCACAGGCTCGTATGCGGGAGATAATGGAATAACAGAAATCGCTATCGTTATACATAATGGAGAACATGTCTTAGAAAAATTCGAAACCTTAGTCAATCCTGGCACTACAATTCCTTACCACATCCAATCCTTAACAGGAATAGACAATGAGATGGTATCCAATGCTCCTTCATTTAGGAACATCGCAAAGACCATTTATTCCCTACTGCACAAACGTGTATTTATAGCCCACAATGTTAATTTCGATTATTCATTCATCAATCAAGAACTGAAG
Source organism: Sphingobacterium tabacisoli (assembly GCF_017908035.1). Classification (GTDB taxonomy): domain Bacteria; phylum Bacteroidota; class Bacteroidia; order Sphingobacteriales; family Sphingobacteriaceae; genus Sphingobacterium; species Sphingobacterium tabacisoli. Next base: position 2,084,940 of record NZ_JAEQMU010000001.1, read on the forward strand.
AAAGCAGGGTACGACTGGAAAGCACCAAAACTCTGCACTGTCCGTCTTTCACGCAAGATTTTCCCTAATCTGGCATCTTATAGCCTAGGAAAACTATGTCAAAATTTAGGTATAACAATTCATCATCGCCACCGTGCTATGGGAGATGTAGAAGCGACTGTCACCCTCTTCGAAAAACTTCTAAAAAATGACAGTGATTCGATCATCGACACGACATTAAAAAAAACAAAGGAACATAGACTTCCAACACATATTAATCAAGAAGATTTTTTACAACTCCCCGAGACTGCCGGGATTTATCTTTTCAAGAACAAAAGTGGTAACATCATTTATGTAGGAAAGGCCGTCAACATAAGAAAAAGAGTCTTAAGTCATTTTAGTGGCAATAACCCTTCTCAAAAAAGACAGTCTTTTATTAATGACATACATCATATCGACTTTGAGGAGAGTGGAACTGAGCTTATGGCCTTATTGATGGAGTGTAAGATGATAAAACAACATTGGCCAATACACAATCAAGCGCTTAAAAAGTTCGAGCCTAAATTCGGTCTCTTTGAATATGAAGATCAAAAAGGTTACAAACGCCTACTAGTATCGCCATTCAACAAGCAGGCAAAAGCAATACAGTATTTTGAACGGGCGACGGAAGCCAACCAACTACTTTTAGAACTAATGAACACCTATCAGTTATCGCCGAAACTGTGTTCTTTTTATAGTATACGTCCAGAACAAAAAGCACCTATTGATTACCAGAATATTCCAGCACTCGAGCAATATAATGCTCAGGTAGATCAAGCACTGGATTATGTGATTGCGCTACGAAACTCATTTGTGATCATAGATCAAGGAAGAAATTTAGACGAAAAGTCTTACATCTATTTCAAAAATGATCAGCTTACTGCGTTCGGATTTATTCACGTAGACAACCCAACGCGCGAATTTGCAGATATGATTGCTGAAAAAGACAAATGTCTAAGTAATTATTACATGAACAGTCTAGTGCTGCAATACGCCGAGCGATTTCCAGGAAAAGTACACTATGAAAGCAATAAAGTCAATTTTTGAAAATTAAATTATGGAAATAATTAATTAGCTTCATCCTATCTAAAATAAGCTTATTAAAAAACAAAACCATGGTAAAGCACATCAAATCACTGCCTCTTTTCATTATGTCTATCTTTGCGGTTGCAACATTTGTTAACTGTAGCAATGGGAGTTCAGAAAACCAGAATCGTATACGCGTCGGAGGAGAAGGGAAAATACGAGTAATGCCTGATCAAGTTACATTAACCATAAACGCTAGCTTCTCTAAACCTAAAATGGTAGATGCAGTCCGAGAGACGCAAGCGACAGTAGATACAGTGATGCGAATACTGGAGTCCTTTGGGAACAAAGATCAGGATATCAAAACGAGCAGCATATCTGCCAATAAAGACTATCAGTATATAGGTAGCACCTACAAGTTTGTAGGTTTTGAGGCACAACAAACGATAGATTTTGTCTTACATGATTTAAACAAATTCACCGAATTGACAGCAAAATTACTAGATACGAAAATAAGTAGTATCGCCCAAATCCAATTTAACCACTCCAAAGCAGATAGTATTCTCAGAGAAGCTGATCTTATAGCCTACGATGATGCTTTAAAATCAGCAACTAAAATTGCCAAAAGAGCAGATGTGGAATTAGGCAAACTCCTTTTCCTATCCAATGACGGATCAGGAAGCGATGCAACGGGTTACAGTAGTGGCGAGAGAATAGACACCTATAACAAAGGTTTTGGAGGTCAAGGCTTTAAAATCGCTCCTGAAGTGATTGAATTCAAACGTACCATAACCACCGAATTTGGCATAAAATAGGGTAGGTAAATAAAATAAACCTTATCTTTGCCGCATGATTAATGTATCCAATCTATCCCTTCGTTTTGGCAAACGTGTGCTATTCGAGGATGTCAATTTAAAATTCACTCCTGGAAACTGTTATGGCATTATCGGTGCTAACGGTGCGGGTAAATCAACCTTCTTAAAAATCATCTCTGGAGAGGTGGATCAGACCACAGGTTCTGTGTCATTTACTCCTGGCGACAGGATGTCTGTTTTAAGTCAAGATCACTATGCTTTTGACGAGTTTACAGTATTAGAAACTGTAATGATGGGTAATCAGGAGCTCTACAAGATTATGAAAGAGAAGGATGCCATCTACATGAAGGAAGATTTTTCGGATGCTGATGGCGAGCGAGCTGGAGAGCTGGAGAGTCTATTCGCCGAGATGGATGGATGGAATGCGGAATCCAATGCAGCTACTCTACTCAGCAGTTTAGGTATTAAAGAAGAGTTCCACTATAAACTAGTTTCTGAAATCGATGGTAATCAAAAAGTACGTGTGTTATTGGCGCAGGCACTTTTCGGCAAACCAGATATTTTAATTCTCGATGAGCCTACCAACGACTTGGACATTAAGACCATCGCTTGGTTAGAAGACTTTTTAGCTTCCTACGAAGCTATTGTATTGGTAGTTTCTCACGACCGTCACTTTTTGGATGCAGTATGTACACACACTGTAGATATTGATTTTGGAAAAATGACGATCTATACAGGAGCTTACTCTTTCTGGTATGAATCTTCGCAACTTGCCTTAAAACAACGAGCTGATCAGAATAAGAAAACAGAAGAGAAGGTAAAAGAACTTCAAGAATTTATTCGTCGCTTCTCGGCTAATGCTTCGAAATCAAAACAAGCGACATCACGTAAAAAGGCCCTAGATAAAATCAATATCGATGAAATCCAACCTTCGAACCGTAAGTATCCTGCTATCATGTTCAATAATATGAACAGAGAGCCAGGAGATCAAACCTTACATGTAGAAGGATTGAGCAAGACAGTCAATGGCGAAGTCTTCTTCAAAGACATTACTTTCATGATCAATAAAGGAGATAAAATCGCTGTTCTAGCAAGTAACTCTTTAGTTACTTCGGCATTTTATGATATTATTTCCGGCCGTGATACGGATTACAAAGGCGACATCAAATGGGGGGTTACAATTACTCCTGCAGATATGCCTATGGACAACTCTTCTTATTTCGACGGTGTATCAGACAATCTTGTAGACTGGTTAAGAGGATACACCTCCAATCCAGATGCAGATGAGCAATTTATTCGTGGTTTCCTAGGAAAGATGTTATTCTCTGGAGAAGAAGTCATGAAGAAGGTATCTGTACTATCCGGAGGAGAAAAAATGCGTTGTATGTTCTCAAAAATGATGTTACAAGGTGCTAACTTCCTGATTTTTGATGAACCGACCAACCACTTGGATCTAGAATCTATTACAGCATTAAATAATGGAATGAAAGACTTCAAGGGTTCGATGTTGTTTACTTCTCGAGATCACGAATTGACGGAGACAGTTGCCAACCGCATCATTGAGTTGACTCCAAACGGAATTATCGACAAGCTAATGACCTACGACGAATACATCAACTCAGAGGCTGTACAAGCTCAACGAGAAGAAATGTATAAAGTCAAATAGTAACAAAAAAGAGCGTTTAAACGCTCTTTTTTGTTTTATACAAGATTACCAAATTTGCCCGTATTAAAGTCCTCAAACGCTTCCTGTATTTCCTCCATTGTATTCATCACAAATGGACCATAAGACGCTATAGGCTCATCAATAGGCTCTCCACTCAATACCAATACGATGGCATCATCATCTGCTTCCACAGTAAACTTATCCCCATCATTATAGAACAGTACCATTTTATCTGTCGCTGCTTTAAAAGTATCATTTACGGTTACATTTCCGGAAATAATCAACAACGCTGTATTATAATGTGCAGGAAAATCAAATGTTACAACTGCCCCCTTATTAAGTTTAGCATTCATCAGATGTAAGGGCGTAAAGGTAGACGCACCACCTTTCACTCCATTATACTCGCCCGAGATAACTTCGATTATACCGCCGTTGTTTCCCAGCTCTACTTTAGGGATATCGGCATGCACCAAAGCTTGGTATTTAGGCGCACTCATTTTATCTTTAGCAGGTAGATTTACCCACAACTGTACCATTTGAAAATCGCCGCCGGTCTTACTCCATTCCGTCTCATGAAATTCCTTATGCAATACACCTGATGCCGCTGTCATCCACTGTACGTCCCCCTCACCTATTATTCCACCACCACCGGAACTATCACCGTGCTCGACCCGACCTTTATACGCAATCGTCACTGTCTCGAATCCTCGATGTGGGTGTACTCCTACTCCTTTGGGGATAGCGCTAGGTGGGAAGTTATGCGTGGAATTATAATCCAACATAATAAAAGGACTCATCCGCGCCATAGGTGCATAACTTGGTATAAAGTTATGGACTCTAAATCCATCTCCGACAAAATGCGCTGGCTTCGGATTAAAAATATTCTCTACTGTTTTCATCTTTATGACCTCCTTAAATTTATACTACAAATATACTTGCATCAAGGCCGTCAAAACTTAATATAGGTTAAGAAAAGCCAGCTACAGAAAACAAAAAAAGCATCCATTTCTGAATGCTTCTCTAATTATTTTTAAGATAACCTTACAATTGTTTATCTAATTTTTCGACTAACACAGATTTAGGCACAGCACCCACTTGTTTGTCTACTACTTCGCCATTTTTAAAGTATAACAATGCAGGAATATTTCTAATACCGAAACGCACTGATATCTCTGGATTATTGTCCACGTTTACTTTTCCAACAACAGCTTTACCGTCATATTCTGTAGCAATTTCATCTACAACTGGACCTACCATACGGCAAGGACCACACCATTCTGCCCAAAAATCAATTAGTACAGGTTTATCTGCTTTCAAAACTAACTCTTCAAAGTTGCTATCTGTAATTTCTAATGCCATAATAATATCCTCTTTTTATAATTTAATACAAATATAATCAATTGCCCACAATTGTACTCTAATCGTATTGTAATAAATATCTATACCTTATCAATTTAATTGATATCGAATCCCTTTATTCTCCAACTCGTCAATCAACTCATTAGTTACCTTAATTTTTAAAGTTTTGGCAGGCATTTCGACAGAGATATTTTCCTGAACATCCACCACTTTAAATTTCAGGCTACAACTTGCAACTTCTCCTTCTTCCACAGATGAATTTACCAGGTCATCAATAAGTTTTACCACCTGCTCGTTGAGCTGTTGTAAAGCAATCTGTATCGTAAAACTCTTAGCCAGCTTTTCCCTCAAATCGGACAACAATTGTATGTTCTTGATTTCAAAGCCCCAGTTTCCAACCTGTTTAAATCGCTCTTGTACCAACCCCCGAATTTGCACAAAATACCCATCTTGGAGGTATCCTTTGAATTTGACATAGTCCTCTCCAAAAACAGCAATTTCATACGAATCGGAGTAATCCTCAATTACGAACGCACCAAAGGGCTTCCCATTTTTAGAGACCCGATGTACGGCATTGGCAATAATACCGCCGACTACAGCCTCCTTATTCTTAATACGGTTAAACTCTAAAAGCACCTCTTCCTCTACCTCAGAAGCTTTTACTTTATTAATCAGTTGCAAATCGCGCACCGTATTAGCACAAAAATGCTTTATTTCGAATTTATAATTATCGAGCGGATGGCTCGTTAAATAAATTCCGATTACATCCTTCTCATATTTTAACTTTTCAATCAGACCCCATGGTGGACAGGGAGCAAGGACAGGCTCAGGCAACTCCGCTGCCGCTCCGCCTCCAAAAAGGCTTGCTTGAGCCGATTGTTCATTTTCTTTAAATCGTTGAGCAAACTTAATTGCCTTTTCGATCCCAGTTGTATTATCACCATCTTTATAGAAATACTGTGCTCGGTGCGTATCCGTAAAACTATCAAAACCACCTGCGTGTACAAGACTTTCAAAAGCCTTCTTATTGGCAGACCGTAAATCTATTCGTTTAGCAAAATCGAATATCGACTTATACAATCCCTCACTACGGGTCTGCACCACCGTATCTACAGCTCCGGCCCCGACTCCTTTTACTGCTCCGATACCAAATCGAATAGCCCCCTGCTCGTTTACTGTAAACTTATAGTGGGACTCATTTACATCTGGTCCCAATACCTGAAGTCCCATCCGCTTACATTCTTCCATAAAGAAAGTAACCTGCTTAATGTCATTCATATTATTGGACAGTACAGCAGCCATATATTCTGCAGGATAATGCGCTTTTAGATAGGCTGTTTGATAGGCTACCCAAGCATAACAGGTCGAGTGAGACTTATTAAAAGCGTAACTCGCAAATGCTTCCCAGTCGGTCCAGATTTTCTCGAGTACTTTCGCTTTATGCCCTTTTTCCACCGCTTGCTCAACAAACTTAGGCTTCATTTTATCCAGTACAGCCTTCTGCTTCTTACCCATCGCTTTACGCAAAACGTCGGCATCACCTTTTGAGAACCCAGCAAGTTTTTGAGACAGAAGCATTACCTGCTCCTGATAGACCGTAATACCATAGGTCTCTTGTAGATACTCTTCACAGGCATCCAAATCATACACAATGGGTTCTATACCATGTTTACGCTTAATAAACGAAGGTATGTACTCCATTGGACCAGGTCTATAGAGCGCGTTCATTGCAATTAAATCCGCGAAAACTGTCGGCTTTAATTCCTTCATGTACTTTTGCATCCCAGGAGATTCATACTGGAAAACACCAATTGTCTCTCCACGCTGGAACAGTTCGTAAGTAATTTCATCGTCAATTGGAAACTCATCCGGATCGAGCTCTATACCGTGTCTCAATCGCACATTGACCACGGTATCTTTAATCAGCGTAAGCGTCTTAAGCCCCAAAAAGTCCATCTTGAGCAACCCGGCACTCTCTACTACCGAGTTATCAAATTGGGTCACATACAAGTCTGAATCCTTAGCTAGGGATACCGGAACGAAATTCGTGATATCATCTGGTGTGATAATAACACCACAGGCGTGAATTCCGGTATTCCGCATAGAACCTTCCAACACACGAGCCTGTTTGATTGTCTCCGCCTCCAAACCCGCACCGTCCGCTAAGGACTTCAGTCGGTTGACGGCTTCTAATTCCTCCGTACGTAACACCTCCTTTAATGCCTTTTCCTCCAAATTAAAAATCTTACTAAGTTTTAGATTCGGAATCAATTTAGCGATCTCGTTGGCATCGGACAAAGGCAAATCAAGTACCCGTGCAGTATCCTTAATAGAAGACTTTGCAGCCATCGTACCGTAAGTAATAATCTGCGCAACCTGAGATGCCCCATACTTATCAATTACATACTGCATAACCCTTCCCCGTCCTTCATCGTCAAAGTCGATATCAATATCGGGCATGGATACACGGTCAGGATTTAAAAACCGTTCGAAGAGCAAATCATATTGAATAGGATCTAGATTGGTAATACCTAAACAATAGGCGACGGCAGAACCTGCTGCAGATCCTCGCCCTGGTCCAACAGAAACCCCCATTCTACGCGCCTCAGCTATAAAATCCTGTACAATCAAGAAATAACCAGGATAACCGGTACGCTCAATCGTCGCCAGTTCAAAATCTAGTCGCTCTGTTATCTCTTCCGTTATTTCTTTATATCTCTTATTCGCTCCAACATAAGTCAAATGTCTTAGAAGTGCATTTTCACCTCGTTTTCCGCCATCTTCTTCATCTTCCGCATGTTGAAATTCTTCTGGAATATCAAATTTAGGGAGAAGTACATCCCTATTCAATGAGAAAATCTCAACCTTATCCAAAATTTCCTGAATCGTCAGGATTGCCTCAGGCAAATTCGCAAAGGCCTTTTTCATTTCATCAGAAGACTTAAAATAGTATTCCTGATTTGGCATTCCGAAACGAAATCCTCGCCCTCTTCCCTTTGGTGTAGAGAGTTTCTCTCCATCTTTCACACATAATAAAATATCATGCGCGTGCGCATCTACCTTATTTACGTAATACGTATTATTGGTCGCCACCAATTTGACTTGATGTTTATTGGCTAACCGAACCAGCGTCTCATTAACCCTATCTTCATCTTCTTGCCCATGTCGCATCACCTCAATATAGAAGTCCTCTCCAAATAACTCCTTCCACCAGATCAATGCCTCTTCCGCTTGGTTCTCACCAATATTCAATACTTTACTCGGCACCTCCCCCTGTAGGTTTCCCGACAAGACAATCAGATCTTCTTTATACTTCTCGACAATACTCTTATCAATCCTAGGCACATAATAAAAACCTTCTGTATAAGCTGCAGAAGCCATCTTAGCTAAGTTGTGATAGCCATTTTTATTCTTAGCTAAAAATACAATTTGATAGCCATTGTCTTTTCTAGATTTATCCTTTCGATCTTCACAGACAAAAAACTCACATCCGACTATAGGTTTTATAAGCTGCCCTGTAGGCTCTAATCCCGCTTCTATTTCTTCTTTCTGCTTCGCTTCGACGTCCTTATTATGTCCGAGCACCTTACTCACAAAGTGGAAAGCCCCCATCATATTACCATGATCTGTCATTGCTACCGCAGGCATATTATGTTTTGCCGCGGCCGAGACTAAATCACCTATAGAAATTGTAGATTGTAAAACCGAAAACTGAGAATGGTTATGTAAATGTGCAAACGGAGCATGTTTTAGTGCTTCAAGGCTCTCTTCATCAACAACGACCTCTCTACCTGCATTTTCCCGTGCGCGAATAGCATCCGATGCAGCCTTTAGATTGGTATGTTTAAGACCGACCGTAGCAATAGCAGTAGGATTATGCCGTTTAAACTCAACAAAATATCCTGTATCAACTTGCAAGTCTTCTGCTGTAAATACATCTTGTCGAATCAACTCGAAGAAACAGCGTGTCGTTGCCTCCACATCGGCCGTTGCATTATGTGCTTCAGCAAAGGGAACACCAAAAAGATAAGAATGGAGCTCAGTTAGGTTAGGTAACTTAAAACGTCCGCCTCGTCCACCGGGAAGCTTAAGCAGATTCGCCGTCACCTCAGTACATGTATCTAAGACTGGCATACCGCTCATAGGAGATTCTACATTATACCTGTAAAACTCCGAGCCCATGATATTGATATCAAACCCGATATTTTGTCCTACAACAAACTTTGCTTTAGAAAGAGCCTCATTAAACTTAACTAAGACATCTTGAAGTGGCACACCATTCTCCGTTGCGAGCGCAGTCGAAATTCCATGTATTTTCTCCGAATCGAACGGAATATCAAATCCATCAGGTTTAATGAGATAATCCTGATGCTCAACTATATTTCCTAATTCATCGTGTAATTGCCATGCAATCTGCACACACCTCGGCCAATTATCAGTATCTGTAATTGGCGCATCCCAACGCTTTGGTAAACCCGTAGTTTCGGTATCAAATATAATATACATAGTCCATCCCTCTTAGTCAAAACAAAAATAATCAAATAAGCTAAGATATTATCGACATTGTTTCCACAGTCAAAATTTATGAAAGGTAGAAAAAGTCACTATCCGCTATTTTTATTCAAAAAAAATGTAACTTAGATAAAGCAATTAAAAACTTACGAAATGAATTATTTACTTTTTTTAAACATAGGAACACAAGAGATGATACTTCTCATTGTGTTTGGCATTGCCGGTTTAGCTCCACTAATTTTTGCCGTACTAGCATTAATCGATATTTTCAAACGAGATTTTTCTCAAAAAACAACCGATCGCATCCTATTGATTCTACTGGTGCTCCTGCTCCCTATCTTAGGATCAATCATATACTTTGTAGGGTTGCGGAATGCTTATCCATTAAATAGACAAGAGGTTGTATAGTTACATACAACCTCTTGTTTTAAAAGTTAATTTCTATTTATTGTAGAATCGTCACTTCCACTCTTCTATTCTTCTGCCTACCTTCTGGGGTCTTATTATCCCCTACAGGTTTAGAAGGCCCAAACCCCTTCGTTGTAATCCGGCTTCCCGCTACACCGGCCTCCTCCAAGTTCTTTTTCACTGATGCAGCACGTTTGTCAGACAACCACACATTATATCCTTCCTCACCGGTCGAATCCGTATGCCCGTCAACACGAATCTTCTTTGTTTTATCTTCTTTCATCAGCTTCGCTAATTTCGTAAGTTCAACCTTAGCTTTATCTGTCAAATAGGAGGAGTTTGTTGGGAACAACAAATCCGATGATAAGGTAAACTTAATTCCCTCTGATGTTCTAGAAGCATCTTCAAATTCACTCTTTACATTTTTCAAACCATCATCTGTACCATCCTTTGACACTACAGCACCAGAATTCACAATAATCTGTTGTTGCTTACAAGATGTAAAAAATAACACAACAGCACTCGCTGATAACAAAACGATTTTCTTCATATAATTTCTATAACAATCTATCTAAAAAAGGACAATTAACAAAAACGCTAACTAAGATATGTAAATTTTAATTAATGTCTTCTACCTGTCCCAAAAACAATTCTTTTCGCACCTTTTGTAACTCGGGAATTTCTTGATATAATTTCCAAATCATCCCTGATTTTGCATTTTCCAACATAACTGCTATTGCTCCTTGGTTTAATGCAAGATATTCATCTGACACATCATCATTACGTAAATCTAGCCAGGATCTGAATCCATATTCCGTAAATAAGATATGTCCATATTGAGTATACAATGCAAGAACAGAAGCAATCCCCAGCTCTGGCTCAATAATAATAGAAGATGGTGCAATAGCAGGATTCACCCGATAATTACCAATACTATCCTTATGCTGATAGAAACCCCAAATATCGCTATTTGTTGTTCCTACCCCCACTTCATTATCCCTGCGTTTCACATAGTGGGTATACGCCTCCAATACCTCACTCCACTCCATCAAACTATCCTTTAGGATTTTCGGTTCTATAGTAAGGAAAGGCTTGTACAGATCAATCAAACTACCTCTCATCTCACCAAGAGGAAGATACACTCCAAATTGTGTGGACGGTTGGATGATGGAGAGCTTAGTCACCGTATCTATAGCTATTTTAGGAGCTGGGACAGGATTGGTATAATCATGGATCAAACTATCGGAATAGATATCCGTATCCAACTCCTCCATATGTTCGTGTTTATTAATGTTAAAATTATTATAAACCCCATTATAGTATACAGAGGCTGGCAATGGATATTTCCGGGCAGCAATTGCCAATAAATACGTATTTATTGCATCATTAGGCCCCGACAGAAAAGTTGTTGTACTGATATCCTCAGGAGAATTTCCCTCCATCAAGCTCAATTTTGAGCGTAAAACACCAGTTGTTCCATCTGCGACCAACTTTTGCCAATTCACATTATCATAAAGTGCTGTAATTCTACTCCGCAAATCCCGCTCTATCTCATTGTCTTGTGAAAAATATTGCCGTGCGATCAATAATGCTTCGATAAGAGAGGCTGTCCCATTGACATCATAAGAAGAAAATCCCCTACGGTATTCTGGCACTCCCTTCCTGCCATCAAAGTAAGCGGGAAAAACACCGTACTTATTCTGGGCACGCAACAAAAAATACGTCATCTTAGAAATCCTGTTCAGCGCAATTTGCCTATTGATAAACTTCCGCTCCACTCCTATAAGAAGAGCCAAAACAGCTGGAGCAGTTTCCTTAGTCGAAACGACCGCTTTGTCTTTAGATCGATAAGGCAAATACATCCCACTATTTATATCAAAATTCTCTACAAAATAGTTGATATGGGTCATCTGAATAAGCGTAATCAAGGCATCATTCTCCATTTTTTTTGTTGACGCCTCCTTTACAGAAGAAAACAGAGATTCTTCATAATTAAAATCCATCCAGGTAATCTTATAGAAATACTTCTGACCTACCACAGGCACAATATCTAGACACGACTGCATCTGCACAGGTCTTATGCCAATAGGCCTAAATACCTGTCCATCTTCCGATCTATATATTTTTATGTACCGGATACTCGGTGTAAGAGGTAATTGCCACTTTAAGTGAACAATACGATCGTAACCAACAGCTTCCGTCAGTACAGCATTGGTACTCAACTTGACTTCCGAATACTTGGCAGGTAGAAACTCAACCTGATCTATAAAGACATGGTGCATTTCATCAGATGCATTATGCTGTATAAAATGTACACCGCTAATAGGCTCTTCTACATTATCTATTTTAAAATCCTTAGCAGGAACTTTAACCTGTACCCATTTCCCAACTTCGAAATCTTCGATATAAGAACGAATATTCAGCGTGTCTGATGTCTTATTACGTTGACTAATATACAATCTTGGCAAATCACTAAGCTCCGTATTTTCAGTCTTTACATACATACGTATGCTCAAAAAATCTTTATCAGAAAACCTGTAAAGATATTTCTGCCTACTATAGCGCAAACTAACATCCCAATGGCCTTGGTTGTTGGACAAATAACGGAGAGACAGCGCGTTTCCTGGGGTAAAAAATAAAGTGTCGGATACCAATAAATGACCATTTACATTTTCAACCCAACTAGCACCCGCATATTGGACTCGACTTTTCGCATAGCTACCTTTTACCAAACTATTATCAAATACCACCTCAGGATAAGTATCTGCATAGCCATGCGCACAACAAAAACTAAAGAAAACAACCAGAAAACCTAAGTACTTCATATCTTACGATCAATTCACCGCCCAAAAGTAAGCAAAAACCATGCATTAATAACGTAAAACAGGTAATTTGTTAAAAACAACAAAAATTAATAGACACAAATTGAGGATCTTACAATCCGTTCCTAAAATTAAGAAAATAAAAATTTCGCATTTTCATTTTTCTGTCTATCTTTGCATCACGTCAAGCGAAAGTAGCTCAGTTGGTAGAGCACAACCTTGCCAAGGTTGGGGTCGCGAGTTCGAATCTCGTCTTTCGCTCAGTTGCCTAGGTGGTGGAACTGGTAGACACGCAGGACTTAAAATCCTGTTCCCGTTAAGGGAGTGCGGGTTCGATTCCCGCCCTAGGTACAAAAGGCTAATCATATGATTAGCCTTTTTTTATATCATCTTCATATAGTACGAAACCTAGCTCAGTACTCCTATTTAAGAGCAGGCACAACGGAATCAAATAGTAAATAATGAAAACTTAAAAGAAACAAGAGGCTATGATATAAGAAGCCTATAGCATGTAGAATATTATCAAGAGATAATCAAACAGAACAAACTACTCAGGCTCAACCTCAGTAATCACATACACATCTTCGTTAGTTTTTTTCATCTTATATTTCTCACGGGCGATACGCTGTATTTCACTGGGATTGAACTGCGCATCTTTAATCGCTTGTTCGATATTGTCAGTTTCATTAGAATAAAACTCCTTTTCTAGTTCCAGTTTATTCCGTTCTTGCTGATAACCAATCTGAGTAGCGATATCATATCTGTCAAAAAAACACATCCATACTAAAAATGCTACTCCCGATATAAGGAATCTATTCTTGACTAAAGAGACAATTCTTTCCATGGCACAAAAATAATACTAAGATTGGACTTTATGCTTAAACTTAAAAAAACTTTTAGATAAGTACAAGATCAGCTTGATTAGCATCTTCACTACAAATCTCCTCTTTTCACAGAGCCTTATAAAAAAAGGGGCTAAAGCCCCTTTTTATAGTAGTAATTAAACTATTTCTTTTTGATTGCAAATTTAAAATCCTTACCAATGAATCTGGCATTTGCACCAAGTTCTTCTTCGATACGTAACAATTGATTGTACTTTGCCATACGATCAGAACGCGAAGCCGAACCAGTCTTAATCTGTCCACAATTCAATGCAACAGCTAGATCAGCTATTGTAAAATCCTCAGTTTCGCCCGAACGGTGAGACATAACAGAAGTGTAACCACTATTTTGTGCAAGTGTCACAGCATTGATTGTCTCTGTTAATGATCCGATTTGATTTACCTTCACTAAAATAGAGTTAGCCGTATCGGTATCGATTCCTTGCTGAAGGCGTTTTGTATTTGTAACAAACAAATCATCACCCACCAACTGCACACGACCACCAATTTTCTCTGTCAACAACTTCCATCCTGACCAATCGTCTTCCTGCATACCATCCTCAATAGAAATAATTGGATACTTCTCGGACAATTCTGCTAAATAAGCTGCTTGTTCTTCAGAGCTACGGATAGCACCTTTTTCACCTTCAAATTTGGTATAATCGTACTTACCATTTACATAAAACTCAGACGCTGCACAATCTAAAGCTAAACATATATCTACTCCTGGCTTATAACCAGCAGACTCAATGGCTTTCAATACAGTTTCAATAGCGTCCTCTGTACCTTCAAATGTCGGTGCAAAACCACCTTCATCACCTACTGCAGTAGACAGACCACGATCATGCAAAATCTTTTTCAAACTATGGAACACTTCCGTACCCCAGCGCAAAGCTTCAGAGAAAGAAGGCGCACCGACAGGCATAATCATAAACTCCTGGAAAGCAATAGGAGCATCAGAATGCGAACCTCCATTGATGATATTCATCATCGGGATAGGTAATGTATTGGCATTGACACCTCCAATATACCGGTACAACGGCTGGCGAGACTCTTGAGCCGCTGCTTTTGCCACTGCCAAAGAAACACCTAGAATAGCATTAGCCCCCAATTTACCTTTATTCTCCGTACCATCAAGATCAATCATAATCTTGTCAATTGCATTTTGTTCAAAAACATCAACACCTTCCAAAGCTTGCGCAATAACCGTGTTAACATTTTCTACTGCCTTCAAAACACCTTTACCAAGATATTTTGATTTGTCTCCATCACGCAACTCTACAGCTTCATGAACACCTGTAGACGCTCCAGAAGGAACAGCAGCTCTACCCACAAAACCGTTTTGTGTAGTAACATCAACTTCAATTGTTGGATTCCCGCGCGAATCTAAAATTTGGCGCGCATGTACATCGATAATTAAACTCATTTTCTTTTATAAGGTTATGACTCAAACACAGCTAACACTTAGTGTATTAATAACACTAATATACAACACATATTTTATAATTCAAAAATAGAAATTATATATGAAATATCCACATCCCCTTATCCCCTAGCCACAAATAAAAAACCTTTAACCGGGGAGATTAAAGGTCCTTTTACTAACCAATTATTAACCTAAATTATGAATACTAATGCATAAACAAAGCTTATGCCAAAACTATCATATCCTAGTTTTATCCTTTTTTCTGAAAGTGTATGTATTATTGATTCGATTCTATATCCCAAGGGATCAATGAGCTCTCTCGTTCGTTTCAATAGACATCAAGAACTTTTTTCATGATAATTTCCTCTCGCATTGGCATTCAAGAGCTCCCCGATAACATCGGCGCTGTCTCATGACTGTTGATGAACCGAAGGAATCAGGAAAGTTTTATTCTGCCAAATTATATAATACGCAGAAAAAGGTATCTTTGTTGCATGGAATTAACATCGCTCTTAAAAAGACTACAGATTGATGATCTGAACAATATGCAAAAAGAGACATTGTCTCAGTTCAACCCAGAGCAAGACTTTATACTACTATCACCGACTGGCTCTGGAAAGACATTAGCTTTTAGTCTCTTAATTGAACAGCTAATCCAAAGCAAAAAAAATGAAGTACAAATCCTATTAATTGTCCCTACCCGGGAGCTTGCATTACAAATAGAATCCGTTGTCAAAACAATTATAAAGGGGCATAAAATATTATGTTGCTATGGTGGTCATGATACGAAGATAGAAAGGAATGCATTAAAGGAAGCTCCCGTAATACTAATCGGAACCCCCGGCCGGATCATATACCACCTAGAGCGTTCTCATTTTTCAACCGATGGCATCCACACCCTAGTTCTAGACGAATTTGATAAATCCTTAGAATTGGGGTTCTTAGACCAGTTAGAAAAAATCACAACTGCGACCCACTCTTTGGAACGGAAAATCCTAACATCTGCAACAGATCTTGATGAGTTTCCAGAAATCCTACCTTTACATAACCCAATAAAACTTGATTTCTTAGCAGATGCTGAAAACAAACCTGCAATTCAATTCAAGAAAACGATATCTCCAGCCCAACACAAACTCAAGACCCTATTTAATTTAATATGTAGCTTGGGAGAGCAGAAAATTCTTATATTTTGTAATCACCGTGATGCAGTAGATCACATCAGCGAATTACTTGAAAACAGAGAACTGATTCATGATATGTTTCATGGAGGATTAGAACAACGAGATAGAGAATTAGCGATTCTTAAATTCAGAAATAACAGTAATAGAATACTCATTACCACAGATTTGGCGGCAAGGGGATTAGATATTCCCGAAATAGATACTATTATACATTATCAGCTACCGAGCAAGGAAGATGCCTTTGTGCATCGAAATGGACGGACGGCCCGAATGAACAATTCAGGCGAAGTGATCATCATGTTAAAACCGGATGATAACTTCACTTACCTACCTGAAGACACGGAAGAGATTATACTGAACGATCACTATCCCCTGCCAGACAACACGCCCTACTGTACGCTATACATTCCCTTTGGCAAAAAAGACAAAGTAAATAAGATAGACATTGTTGGATACATCCTGCAAATCCAAGGTCTAGAAAAAGATGATATAGGCTTGATTGAAGTAAAAGATAAAGAATCTTACATAGCGGTAAGAAGAAAGATTGCCATCAACATCATCAAGAATGGAGGAAACGGCAAAATAAAAGGCAATAAAATTAAGTTCTTCAGAACTTAACCTTTGACAAAGGCTAATATCTCAGGGGGAACCAATCTATCCACATTTCCCCCATTGCTTAAAATATCCCGAACAATAGTCGAAGAGATATGCGCCGTACCACTCCGACTTATTAAAAAATAAGTCTCTATCGATGGTGCCATGATAAGGTTATTTTGCGCTATAGCATCTTCGTACTCAAAATCTTTAGTATTACGAAGACCTCTAAGGATAAAAGTAGCGCCTATTTTTTTACAATAATCGACAGTCAAACCGGTAAAGACATCGACCACAACACGATCTTGACCTCGATACAGCTCTTCAATAGCCGACTTTCTCTCCTCATTTCCCATAAGACCCTTTTTTGAAGCGTTCACTCCTACCGCAATATAAACCTTATCAAAGAGCGTTAATGAACGATCCACTAAATCCTTATGAGCGTATGTAAAAGGATCGAATGACCCTGGAAAAACTGCTATTTTCATATCTACATTAAATACTATCTTTTATTCAATATTTCCCGTACTAGCATTGATGTCTATATCAGGTTGCCTATAAAAGCTAAACGACGAATTTCCGTACGTCCTAGTCTCTAAATGATAATCATGTGCTGCTAATTTACGCATCGTCGGATGCTCTACCACCAGGATACCACCAGAAGCCAACAAACCATTGGTTAGGATCAGTTCTGGCAATTGAGGCAACACTCCGATATCGTAAGGAGGGTCAGCAAAAATAAAATCAAATGAATCTTTACAACTCTGCACAAACTTAAGAACGTCGGCTTTACGTGTGCGAATCACATCTAAATTATGCTTAGTAGCAATCTCTCGAACATACAATAAGCATTTATTATGAATATCTACAGCATCAACTTCCTTTGCCCCTCTCGAGGCGAGTTCGAACGAAATATTCCCTGTTCCACAAAATAAATCCAAACATTTAACCTCATCCCATTCGACATATTGCTGCAGGATATTGAATAACGCCTCTTTAGCGATGTCAGTGGTAGGCCGAACCGGCAAATTAGTCGGAGGATTAAGTCTAATCCCTTTCAATGTCCCTCCAATTATACGCATGATACACTATCTGCTAGAACATTCAATTCTTCCAAGCGTAGTGACACTTCGCTATGAGTTGTAATCCATTTCTCTTTAGGTTGAATCATATCAACCCACTCTCCATATCTATTCAATCGTACAAACCACTCAGACTCTCTAGAAGTCCCGCTGAGTAATATTTTAGGCACTTTTTCCTTAATCGAAAAGTTTTTAAACACATTCAATATAAAATAACTAAGATCATCCGGAGTAGCTATCTCAAAGGTATTATACAATCTTAGCTCGCCATTTATAAATAGAAATATATCTGCTTGATCATCGTACAAATGAACACCAAGGACTTCTCCCTGAATAGGAATATAACTCTGTGCCTGATTTAGGACCACTTCAAAGTAAGGAACAAAGTCTGCCTCAGCAAAAATCTTCTTCCAACGATTATACAACAATTGATCATACTGAAATAATGCAGTGACTCCAAGTGCCTCAATATGCTTAGAAGTAATCCGGCTAATATCACTTTCTGCAAAATAGTCTACATAGAGCCCTTTCTCTGTTTCATGATATACCTCAGAAGGTACCCAAATCAAATCTTGATGGGGAAGATTTACACAAACCTTTTTAAATGGCAAGCTCAATATCTTAATCGCCTCTGCAGAAGGATTCAAGTTATCATAGGTCATGTAGACCAGAACCTGCTTATCTTCATCCACCACTACGAGGTGATCATTCTGAAAATCACTCTGAACAAGGAGTGAATAAGTCGATACATAGTGAAAATGAAAATCGTCTGCTGTATAATTCATATGTGTGATAAGATAAAGATAAATCGCCCAATCAAACAAAATTAGCTTTTACAATTGAAATGACAAACCTTTTTGGATAACTTTGAACGTGTTCATCAACAATTTGCTTTTACAACAATTCACTTGGGCTCCAACAGAGCAGCAGAAGGAAGTATTTCTTCTCTTATCCGAATTTCTACATACTTTTTCGAATACCTCATGCTTTATCCTTAAAGGTTATGCCGGTACCGGAAAAACGACGATAATAAGCGCATTGGTTAACAGTCTTCCCACTATTCGCAAAAAAAGTGTATTACTGGCTCCGACCGGGCGTGCTGCCAAAGTAATGGGGGCCTATTCAGGCAGAAATGCCTTAACAATTCATAAAAAAATATACCGAAAGCGTAATGTTACTTCGCTTCAAATGGATTTTGAGCTTGCTGAGAACCTCCATGAGAACACCTTGTTTATCGTCGATGAAGCTTCCATGATTACAACAGAAGGATTCAGCCTATTTTCTAGTGGCTTACTCAGCGATTTAATATCCTATGTTCAATCCGGCAAGAACTGTTGCCTGATATTTGTAGGAGACAGTGCCCAGTTACCCCCTGTCGGATTGGATAATAGTCCAGCATTAGATCCCGAATTTATGCAGTTAGAATTTGGTCTTGATGTACATACTTACGAGCTGACAGACGTCGTCCGACAAGAAAAAGGCTCTGGCATATTATTCAATGCCACAAAAATCAGAAATGAAATCCGCCTCGACGAAGAATCTCCCCAATATACTTTTCCAAAGTTTATCACCAAACAATTCACCGATATTTTTAGGATGAATGGAGACAAACTCATCGAGGGATTACACTACGCATATGATAAATTTGACGTAGAAAACTGTATGGTTATCTGCCGTTCGAATAAGTCAGCGAATCTTTACAACAAACATATCCGTAATCAGATCTTATTCCGAGAGGAAGAGATCACAGGATCTGACCGTATTATGGTTGTCAAGAACAATTACTACTGGTTGCAACAACATGACGAACAGCACACCGGTTTTATCGCTAATGGTGATATGGCTGTGATTCGAAAAGTAGGTAACATCCATGAGATGCACGGTTTTCGATTTGCTGACCTTTATCTTGAATTTATGGACAACAACGAAGGCGATGCAATCCGCTGTCGTGTCAACCTAGACAGCCTTCATGTAGATGCGCCTTCCTTACCTTACGAACAACAGCAACAGCTTTATGAGTCTATTGCTAAAGACTATGCTGACATTTCACAAAAAAGAGATCGACTAGAAGCGATCAAAAAAGACCCTTACTACAACGCTTTACAAATCAAGTTTGCCTATGCCATTACCTGTCACAAAGCACAAGGAGGGCAATGGCCTCTCGTTTTTGTAGACCAAGGCTATATGACAGATGAAATGTTGAACACCGAATTTTTAAGATGGCTCTATACGGGTATTACACGGGCTACAAGAGAACTCTTCTTGGTCAACTTCAATGAAAAGTTCTACTAGCTATCAAAAATATTACAGCTATCCATCGTTTCTCCTTAAATAAAAGGATATTTTAGCTACCTAAATTATTAACATTTTCATTTGACATGAAGTACTATTTATTAGGTTTATTAGCCTTATGTGTGCGCTTTGGGCATGCTCAAGAAGCAGAAAAACCGGTCAAGCCGAATTACTCCCAAGCGGCGAAGTATGCCCCTAGTAAGTTGAGAAATTTAATCTTTTCAACTGATGTAAAACCGAATTGGATTAATCATAGTGACAAATTTTGGTATGAATACACCACACCATCTGGCAAGAATTGGTATTTGGTAGACCCCGCTGCCCGAAAAAAAACAAGCCTTTTTGATAATGCAGAAATGGCGGCAAAGGTCACTTCTATCGTCCGAAACCCATTTGATGCGCAACATCTTACTTTAGATAACCTTCGTTTTATGGACAATGAAAATGTCATTCGTTTCGAAGTTCAGAGTACAAAAGACACGGTAAAAAGCAAAGAAGAGATTGAAAAACAAACCAACAAAAAGGATACCATCAAACGGAAAAACTTTCATTTTGAATACAACATTGTATCTAGAGAATTAAAAGAAATCAGTGATACGACAAAAGAAAAGACAAGACCAAGTTGGGCCAGCTTTAATCCGGATACAACTCGAGTTTACTTCGCAAAAAACTACAACTTATACTGGATGGATTATGCGAACTATCTCAAAGCCTCTAAAGATGAAAAAGACTCCACTATAATCGAGCATCAGATCACTACCGATGGTGTACAATACTATGCTTGGGGAGGTGATCAATACAGCACTACCACTGCTGATAAAAAGACTCAGGAGGAAGAATTAAAAAAACGCAAAGGAGTTTGGCTTAATTGGTCGCCTAATGGTAAACACTTCGCGATCTCCAGAAAAGACAATCGCGCTATTTCTGACCTTTGGGTAATTAATAATGTTGGAGGCAAACGTCCTACATTAGAGACCTACAAATACTTAATGCCTGGTGAAAAAGATTCTACCGAAGCTGAATTATACATTTTCAATACAGACAATCACCAACCTAAACAAGTAACTATTGCCGCTTTTAAAAACCAAACACTTAACTTATGGGGACAGGAAAGAACGAAAGCTAGTTTCAAAGGCAAACACTACATTAACTATTGGCTGGGCAACAATCAGGAATTCTACATGGCTCGCTCCAGTCGGGATTTGAAAAAAATAGATGTTATTGCAGTCAATGTCGATGGCAGTACACGTATCCTCGTAGAAGAGCGCTCCAATGTTTATTTAGATATCAAAGCCCCTAAACTAGTCAATAATGGCAAGCAATTTATACATTGGTCTCAACGCGATGGCTGGGGACATTTTTACCTATATGACATACAAGGCAAGTTAATACATCAGATTACAAAAGGAGATTTCCATTGTGATGAGTTGACCGCTTATCAGGAGTCAACAGGTAGTTTGTTTTTCAAAGCTAACGGTAAAGAAAAAGGCATAGACCCATATTATACTTTTTACTACTCCGTGAACAAAAACGGAGGTACTCCAAGATTATTGACTCCGGGAGACTTTGATCACCAAGTCGAAGTTAGTGAAAGTGGTAACTATATCGTAGACAATTTCTCTCGCGTCAATTCCAAACCTGTTAGTAATCTATACAGTGCTTCTGGGCAACTTATTATGAAATTAGAAGAGGCCGATTTGTCACAGCTTTTCGCAACAGGGTACAAATTTCCGGAGCCTTTCAAAGTCAAAGCTGGAGATGGTATTACCGACCTATATGGTGTTATGTACAAACCATTCGACTTCGATTCGACAAAGACCTACCCAATTATCGAGTACGTATACCCAGGACCACAGACTGAAGCGGTCAACAAAAGCTTCGGCAGGGGCATGGATCGGATTGACCGCTTAGCGCAAATGGGATTCATCGTGATTTCTGTAGGAAACCGGGGCGGACATCCTTCCCGTTCAAAATGGTACCATACATACGGTTATGGAAATTTGAGAGATTATGGACTAGAAGACAAAAAAGTTGTAGCCGAGCAATTGGCAAATAAACATTCCTTCATCGACATCAATAGAGTAGGTATTACAGGTCATTCTGGAGGTGGTTTTATGTCTACTGCGGCGATGCTGGTATATCCTGACTTCTTTAAAGTCGCTGTATCTGGCGCAGGGAACCATGAAAACAACATCTATAACAGATGGTGGTCAGAGCGTCACCATGGAGTCAAAGAGGAAGTTTCTTCAAAAGGAGACACATCTTTTAACTACCAAATCGAAAAAAACACCGAATTAGCGAAAAACCTAAAAGGAAAACTCTTGATCGTAACAGGAGACATTGATAATAACGTCCACCCAGCCAACTCCATCCGTATGGTCGATGCACTAATCAAAGCAAACAAAAGATTTGATTTTGTGTTATTACCAGGACAACGACATGCATTCGGAG
The DNA here is from genome assembly GCF_017908035.1 of Sphingobacterium tabacisoli. GTDB lineage: Bacteria > Bacteroidota > Bacteroidia > Sphingobacteriales > Sphingobacteriaceae > Sphingobacterium > Sphingobacterium tabacisoli. The sequence continues at coordinate 2,107,473 of NZ_JAEQMU010000001.1, forward strand.
ATATGACAGAATACTTCTTTTGGAAAATGGCCGACTACTTTAGTGAACACCTATTGGGTTCATCTAAAATAAACGAAGTCGACATGACAGAGATCAATAAAGAACGTCCTTTAAGACGCTAACTATAAATGGACAAAATACGATTCAATACCATTTCAGAAGCACTGTACATATACAGTGCTTCTGACTTTAAAACAGCTGTTTTAGAGTCCATCTCGGTCGACGAGCTAATCTTCATAAGCGCATCGACAGAAGTGCCACGCGCGGCCTTCCGAGCTGCCTGGGCTTTAGAACACCTTCTCCTTCATTCTCCTGCTTTATTGCATCAGTACCGAGGACAAATTATAGATCTGTATACTTCAAGTAATAACTGGAGCGTACTAAGAAGTATAACTAAGCTAATTATAGAGCTGACCAAAACCAGTAGTAAAACCACAACATTATTGAGTGACGAGCAGGAAGAAGGGCTATTAGAAAAAACATTTCAAGTCTTGGCGGCAGTAGATTGCCCAATAGCTGTTCGGTGCAATGCCTATGATATCTTATTTAACTTCACAATGAAGTATGAATGGTTAGCACGGGAACTACGCACACAGATTCATTTCGATTTAGAAAAAAATAAAACCCCTGCATTATCCAGCAGAGGTCAAAAAATCTTAAAAAAAATAAGGTAATCCCTTAAAAGGAATATCTAGCTCCTAACGAATACATCGTATACATATCATTCTTAGTGCCTATCCTTCTAAATTGCTCATCGTATGGCATATAACCATCTAACAAGTCATTATTAGCAAAATTAAACTGCGCATTGACCAAGGCACTCCAATAACTACCTGTTTTGGAATAGCGTCTATTGATAGGAACAGCTAGGCCAACATTGGCAGTGGGCATCGTGTAAGAATTAATTTTCTTTTTAAAAATGGGCACCCCGTTTTCGTCATAATGGTCTATTGGCCCATAGTTTCCTGGTGGGACAGTTCCCTTATAGTCAGCTTCATAATAATTGTCATCCCGAAATACATTGTCCTTATAATTATTCATGATTCCGAGCATACCTACCCCCACATAAAATGAGTTTTTCAACACATCTAATGCCGAATGCTGAAAACCTCCCGAAGAGAAGAACTCAAAGGGATGAAATGTTAACATGAGACCTCCAGCCATATAGTTATTCTTTGTTTCACGGAAATCCACAAGTGAAGACATGGCTTCCAGTGAACCGAACTGTCCTTCCACCCCAACATAGAAGCCTCTTTTTACCTGATAGTCACCTTTCAAAAAGAAAGCCTTTCCCATCGTTCCTGCCTTATCAATATCACCATATAAATGAGTCAGCCCCACTCCAGCAGCAACATGATAGCGCTTCGTTTCATTCTGTATTCCATATGGTGTGGGACAACCTTCTTGCGCTTTAACAGCTGAAACTCCTAAAATAAAAATTGCGGCGAGTGTAGTTCTAAGCATATATTAATCCTATTTAACACTAAAATAAGGTATTTCCTTTATTAAAATGATTTTTACCCAAATGTTTATAAGCACTTTCTGTACATTCCCTTCCACGAGACGTCCGCATGATATACCCTTCCTGTATTAAAAATGGTTCATACACCTCTTCTATCGTCCCCTCATCTTCTCCTACAGCGGTAGCGATAGTTTTCAACCCCACAGGCCCGCCCTTAAACTTATCTATGATCGTTGATAGTATCCGATTATCCATTTCATCCAACCCATGTTCATCCACATTAAGTGCATTTAGCGCATACTGTGCGATTGCCTTATCGATACTACCGTTTCCTTTAATCTGCGCAAAATCTCTCGTCCGACGCAGTAATGCATTCGCAATACGTGGCGTACCGCGGCTCCGTCTTGCTATTTCATAAGCTCCTTCTTCACTGATTGCAGCATCTAGTATACCAGCAGAACGCTGTACGATAGTCGTCAGGAGCTTAGCATCGTAATATTGTAGGCGGGAGTTGATTCCAAACCGCGCACGTAAGGGGGCTGTCAATAAACCAGAGCGCGTAGTTGCTCCTACCAGCGTAAATGGATTTAATGATATCTGTACGGACCGTGCATTCGGGCCAGTCTCCAACATGATATCTATTTTAAAATCTTCCATAGCCGAGTAGAGATATTCTTCTACTACAGGTGATAGGCGATGTATCTCATCGATAAACAAAATATCGCCTTCATCCAGATTGGTCAAAAGTCCAGCCAAATCTCCCGGTTTATCTAAAACCGGACCAGAAGTAATCTTGATTCCTACCCCCATTTCATTGGCAATGATATGAGAAAGTGTAGTCTTTCCTAAGCCTGGAGGGCCATGTAATAATACATGATCCAATGCCTCCCCCCTCAATTTGGCAGCCTGAACGAATATCGATAAGTTTTCTAGAATCTTAGCCTGTCCTGTAAAGTCATCAAATGCCTGCGGACGCAAGACCCGCTCCATGTCCTTATCGGTAGGATTCATCTTTTCAGGATTCGGATCTAGATTCTCGTTCATTATTTATAAGGTTTAAAAAGACTTTCCAACTTCAATTGAATAACACCAAAAAAAGCTTCACGAAAAATCTTGGTGCTCATTTTCGACACACCTAGTGTTCTATCTGTAAATATAATAGGTACTTCTACCACATTAAAACCATATTGAATGGCTTTAAATTTCATTTCTATCTGGAATGCATAGCCTACAAACTTAATCTTATCCAAATCTATTTTTTCAAGTACCTTACGATTAAAGCAGACAAATCCTGCTGTCGCATCCTGAATATTGATCCGCGTTATCAAGCGCACATATACCGAAGCGAAATAAGACATAAGCACTCTACTCATTGGCCAGTTTACAACATTTACGCCACGGACATAGCGAGACCCAATAACCATATCTGCTCCTGACAATGCCGCTTCTCGTAGCCTAATCAAATCCTCTGGATTGTGACTAAAATCAGCGTCCATTTCAAAAACATAGGTATAACTACGCGCCAAAGACCATCTAAAGCCATGTATATAGGCTGTACCCAATCCTAATTTCCCACGACGCTCTTCAATAAAAAGCCTTCCAGGAAACTCTACCATCAAAGCCTTTACTACATCAGCTGTGCCGTCAGGAGAGCCGTCGTCAACTACTAGAACATGGAAATTCACTGCAAGAGAAAATACCTTCCTGATGATATTCTCAATATTCTCAATTTCATTGTAAGTAGGAATTATTACGATACTATCAGCCACTATATGATAAAAGTATAAGCCACAAAAATAACAAATTTAACTTCAAATTGCGATTGAATAAACGCTAATTGACACCATGCATTAGCTTTTTGATATATGGAGACAATACAATCAGTATCGCCCCAGCAATTAACGAATATAATCCCAACTGCTTATAACCTTCTGTATACGTAATCAATTTATCCATGAGCGAATCGCCTTCTCTAGCTTCTGCCATATTTGCTCCTATTAGTCCAGCCACATACTGTCCGTATGCACTAGCCAAAAACCACATCCCCATCATAATCCCTTGCAGTCTTGCTGGAGATAATTTGGTCATAATAGACAGGCCTATTGGCGACAGACATAATTCGCCTACAGTAATCACTAATAATGCTATGGTAAAGATATCCAACGAAGTAATCCCTTCTATCGCGAAAAAACGCGTAGCATAAAGAACATAAAAGCCCAAACCTAAGAAGACAAACCCCAATCCAAATTTAATAATGGTATTCGGTTCTAATTTCCGCTTAGACAACCAAATCCACAGTAGTCCAAATAACGGCGCTAAAAGAATAATAAAGAACGCTCCTCCTGAATTATTAACACCGTTCGGATCTAAATGGAATGCTCCTCCCAATACAGAATCATTTAGATTTTTAGCAGCAAATATACTTAAGGAACCTCCACTCTGTTCGTAGATTCCCCAAAACACAATAGAAAACAAGATAAAGATAAGCGCAGCAATCAACTTATGTCTTTCCTCTTTTCCAACTTTGCTCATTTCATAAAACAGATATATCAAAGTTAATGGCCCAATTATATACATAAAGTAATCTGTATACTCCGTTTTAGAGACCATCACTTGAATCAAAGGCACAAGAAGCAATGTACCGATATAGACGGCATACTCGGCCGCTTTCGGGAGCGCTTTTGTTTTTACGATAGCATCAGGATGTCCCGGTTTCAATCCAATTGGTCCAAGCTGTCGTTGCGTAAAGTGGAAATTAATCAAACTGATCAGCATTCCGATAGCGGCAAGCCCAAACGCCACATTCCAACGATGTGCTTCATCAATTACCGAACTCAACATATATCCTTTTCCAATAGCCACGCAGATATATCCTCCCAAAAAAGCACCTAAGTTAATACCAGCATAGAATAGAGAAAAACCGGCATCTCTCCGAGGATCACCTTCGCGGTACAATTCGCCCACCATAGTCGAAATATTAGGTTTAAAGAAACCTGTACCGATTATAATAAATGCTAAACCAAAAAAGAAAAACTCATGGGTATCAATAGCCAACAGTACACTACCTACGATCATCAGTAAGCCACCCCAGAATAAAGATTTCCGAAAACCCAGAATCTTATCAGCGAACAATCCTCCAATAAAAGTAAAGGCATATACAAAGGCTTGCGTTGCCCCATACTGCAGATTAGCTTCTTTCTCTCCAAAATTGAGTTGAGTAATCATAAAGAAAACCAACATTCCCCGCATTCCATAAAAGCAAAAACGCTCCCACATCTCGGAAAAAAACAAACTCCATATCTGTTTTGGGTATTTCCCTTCAAAACTCTGAACTTCTTCCAGTGATTTTTGTGCCTCTGTTGACATAATCTAATATAACTAATTGTAAAAATGCCTTCCGGCAGGAAGGCATTTCATTTTTATTTAACTCCGTGCATTAATCTTTTCAAAACAGGATGTAATAACATCACAAGTATACCTGCCACGACTGGTACTATAGTAAAGATGAGGAAGAACGTACTCAACGAGTATTCCTTTGTAATATTTTCAATTTCTCCACCTAATATCGCTGCTAGCTTATTACCTATCGCAATCGCCAGATACCACATACCAAACATAAAGGCAATCATTCGAGCAGGAACCAATTTAGATACGTAAGATAGGCCCACTGGAGATAAACACAATTCTCCCAGTGTATGAAACAAGTAAGCTAAAACCAACCAAATCATAGATACTTTGACACCTTCCTGAATACCATGCGCCCCGAAAGCCAATAAACCGAAACCTATAGCCATAACGATTAACCCCATTCCATATTTAACCGCGGCTGGTGGGTTAAACTTTGAGTCCCATATTTTCGAAATAGAGCTGGCAAATGTAATAATAAAGAAGGAGTTCATGATAGAGAACCAAGACACCGTAATTTCTGACGCCTCTGCGGTAAACTCACGGTACAACATCCAAATAGCGATTCCCCAGATTCCGGCAAAACACACTGCCTGTACAATATTAGAAAGAGGAGCCTTACCATAAGTCTGTTTTGTCAATTTCGCTACCACATAAGTAATCAACGCGAGAGGAACAATAGTCAATAACATATTAACGATATTAAAAATCGTCAACGAGTTACCTTCTAGCGTTCGATCCACATTATCGCGGGCAAATATGACCAACGATGACGCGCCCTGCTCAAACGACATCCAAAAGAAAATGACAAAAAAAGCAAATATAATTACAGCAATCATTCGCTGTCTTACGACCTTCGTATAACGAGTCAACCGTGATATCACCACAAAGAAAAACAAAACCAAGGCGGCAATAATTGCAACATTCTGCCCTGCAACCGCTCCCAACTGCAAACCAGATAAAATATCTAATCCCGCAATTTTAGATAGCGGGTCATTGAACGCATAAGCCAAACCCAACACTGTCATCGCTACAATTAAAATTGTATCTAATGCAGTAAACGGATTAGGTTTATCATCAGGATCTAGAGAAGTAGCCGCTGTCTGTTTAGCAGATTCCTTTTGCTCGGCCGAAGGCGGATCTCCAACTTTACCAAATATAGGTTTCGCGAACCAGAACTGTAAAGTACCCAAAAACATAAAAATACCCGCTAAGCCAAATCCCCAGTGCCAACCAACTTTTTCTGCTAGATAACCACAAAGCATCATACCGAAAAATGCTCCAGCATTGACCCCCATATAGAAAATAGTATAAGCACCGTCTTTCTTCTGTGGGAATTTCTTGTACATTTCGGAAAGTATAGAAGTCATATTAGGTTTAAAAAAACCAGTACCAATCACTAAAGCTCCCAAACCGAGATAAAGAAAAAGCGGCGTATCAAAAGCCATAAACAAATGGCCCAGCGTCATAATAGCGGCTCCAATCACTACAGCAAACCTATATCCTAGGAATTTATCTGCCAATATACCTCCAAAAATCGGTGTAATGTACAATAACATAGCGTAAGTACCGTACAATGCCCCCGCTTGCACAGGATCCCATCCCCATCCAGAGAAAGGGCTACCTGATATAATAGCTGTTGTCAGAAAGTTAATCAACAAAACACGCATTCCATAGAAGGAGAAACGTTCCCACATCTCTGTAAAAAACAAAACAAACAATCCTGATGGATGCCCCAACACTAGACTACCGTCTATCCCCTGCTTCTCTAATTCTTCCGAAAAAGAAGCGTCCGAAACTTGACTCATACGTTATAAAATTTTTTATTTAAATTAAAAACTATCAAAAATACAATTTCACGCCTAATAATACGTAACTAAAAAGCAAAAGGTTCAGAATAACTATTCACTGAACCTTTTGCTTCTACAACATATCATTATTTTATTCCATGCATTTTCTTTTTCAGCATCGGATTTAACAATAATAAAATCAATGCCACGACAATTGGAAGTGCCGCAATAATCAAAAAGAAAACGGACATAGAGTATTCTTGCGATATCTTATCAATCATTCCCCCCATCGAAGCGCCAATTTTGTTGGCAATCGCGGAAGCAAGAAACCAAAATCCAAAAATTAATCCCAATAATTTTTTAGGCGACAATTTACTCACGTACGATAGCCCTACAGGAGATAGACATAATTCACCCATAGTATGGAAAAAGTATGCTAAAACCAACCAGACCATACTCACTGCGGCAGTCTCAGCTCCCTTTGGTATTGAACTACTACCATAAGCTAGCACAATAAAACCAATTCCAACCAACAATAATCCCAAAGCGAACTTCACTGGACCAGATGGGTTCCAGATCTTCTCCCACAACTTACTGAATAAAGAAGCAAAAGTTACGATAAAAAATGCATTCAAAATCTGAAACCAAGCAACAGTCACTTCCGTATCGATAGCGGTAAACTCACGATACACTTTCCATATTCCTAAAATTGCGATTGAAGCAAATGAAATAAGTGTGAAAATAATAGTCAGCGGATATTTATCGAATATTTTTGCGGATAGTTTGAATAAAACAAAAGTAACAGCAGCAATCGGTATGATCGTTAAAAGTGCATCCAGCCATTTAAATGTGATAGCTTGTGTACCTTCTAGTATCCGTTGGGTATAGTTTTTAGCAAAGATGGTCATAGAACCTCCTGCTTGCTCAAATGCTAAAAAGAAGAATATACTTGCAATCATCAATACGGCAACCACAATCAGACGGTCACGAACTACATGCTTAGGAGTTTCTTCTTCTTCTGTGCTTTTCACTTCCTCCTTCTTAGGTTGTTCTCCTACAATACCAAATACACGTTGTGCTACAAAAAACTGTAACATTCCGAAGAACATAAAGATACCGGCCAACCCGAAGCCATAGTGCCAACCAATTTTCTCACCAAGATAACCACATAACAAAGAACCTAAAAACGAACCGGCATTTATTCCCATGTAGAAAATGGTATAACCAGCGTCTTTCTTCGCGCTCGTATTTGGGTAAAGCTGACCAACCATTGACGAAATGTTTGGTTTGAACATACCATTACCAAGAATCATCAACCCCAGACCTAAAAAGAAAAAGTTCTTCTCAAATCCTTCTAATGCCATAGATGCATGCCCCAAAGTCATTAATAAGGCACCAATAAGGATAGCCTTCCGCTGTCCAGTAAGCTTATCGGCGATGTATCCTCCTATGATTGGAGTAGCATAAACGAGCATGGTATACCAACCATACAGACTCATCGCACTTTCGTTGGTCCATCCCCATCCCCCTTTAGCTATCTCTGTAATCAAAAATGTAGTTAACAGCGCCCGCATACCGTAGTAGCTGAAGCGTTCCCACATTTCTGTAAAGAACAACACAAATAGTCCCGCGGGATGCCCCATGACCATTTTATTATCCATACCACTACTGGTCAAATGATTAGCAAGCACATTGTCTTTCTGTTCAATCATAATCTTAGATCAATATCAATATTTTAGTTATAATAAGTAACAAAGAAAACATAATTTCTTAATAAAGCGACATACCCCAATAAAATAGTTACATTTCTACTACAGACCACTCTTTAGTTTTTTACTCGGTTTCAGTGGATCGATATACTTTCCCTCATCTCCAGAAACTGGATTTTGAAGTTGAATATTTTCCTTAAAAACCAACTTACCACGCTCTATTACATAAGCATCGTGTGACAGATCAGGTCCATAATATTTAAAATTCCCTTCCATACTTGGATCGGCTGCTACGATATGATCAAATTCTATCCTCGCTTCTGCTCCATTATATTTTAAATACATAGCAGCCTGTCTTGTAAAAGAAAAGATTTTTCGCGCCAATTTTGGGTCATCAGAAAAAACATGTGCACCAAAAGACACATCGCCGTTTGGAGCAAAATTCAGGATGTCTATTACCTTCTTTGTATAATCTGGGTGATGTCCTTTCCAACCTAAAACAATGTATTGGTTTTTAGCTAAAGGTACAATATCAAAATATTGTGCCCCATACCAATCTTTGTTAGACACGACAGTCAGGTCCGGAGAGTCAATTTGAAAGGTTTTATCAAGCAAAGGTGTCAGCTTGATAGTACCTGATTTATGCTGTATGGTACCATAATACAGGTAGGAGCCATCCTGTAAAGGCAAGTTCCAGCTTATAATTCGAAACGATTTATCTGGAGCACTCAGAATGGAAACCATCTTTAGCTTTTCAAAAGCAAAATAAAAAGAATTTGGTTCCTTTAGGGCAGAAACCAAAGTCTTCACAAAAGTAAAATTGCTTTCTATACGCTCTGTTTCTGCAATCTCTCCAAACATCCGGGAGCCAAGATTCAATAAACTATCTTGCCAAACAGTCATTTTAGAGTTATTCTGTCCATAACCAGATGAACAAATCATCAACAGACTAAACAATAAAAAGCAATTCCGAAGCATAGCTTATTGAAAACGTTCTAACAAAGCCTTGGTCGCTAAAATACCATCAATCTCGCTAAGTTCTTTTCCTTCATACTCAATCCCCACATAACCTTTATAACCTGCCTTTTTAACAATCTCCATCATTCTCGCATAATCAATTACCGCTTCATTTCCTTTATCATCGAAAACATTGGATTTAGCACTCACCCCCTTTGCATAAGGCATCAAATCAATTACTCCTTGATAACGGTCATACTCATAGAAATTTCCAAAATCAGGTAAGGAACCACAGTTCTTCTTGCCCACCGTCTTCAATACATCAGCCAACCAGTCGCCTAGCGAAGAAGTTCCGCCATGATTTTCTACAACAACATTGATTTTAGCCTTTTTACCGTATTCCGCTAGTGTGGATAAACTCTCGACCATGCGATCTTTCATTTCCTCTTTAGACCCTTTACCTGCAGCATTGACACGTATTGATTTACAACCTAAGAAATGTGCGGCATCAATCCACTTGTAATGATTTTCGACAGCTTGCTTACGCTTACTTTCATCTGCACCGGCCAACTCACCTTCACCATCCACCATGATCAAAACATTCGTCACACCGTTACTTTTAGCTCTATCGTTAAGGTCTTTCAAATACGTCATATCCTTAGCTTTATCTTTAAAAAACTGATTGACATACTCCACTCCATATATACCAAACTTCTTAGCTGCAAATTCAGGAAAATCAATATTCTTAAGTTCTCCCTTATTAATCGTGCGATGTAAAGACCATTCCGCAAGAGAAATATCAAACCATTTCTTCTTACCTGCAAAAACATCCAAATTCGGTGCCATAGCTAGTCCTGCTGTAGCTAGGCCCAAAGTTCTAATAAAATCTCTTCTTGAATTCATTTTTAGTTTGTTTAGATTGAAATATAAATTATTTATCTTTTAATATTCATATTAAATTAATATCCATATTCAATTCCCACCTATGTCTACAGACTACTATACTACCATGGATATGCTATATATTTGCCCATCCCGAGGTCAATACATCTACAAGATGCATCGTTTTAATCGGAATATGGTGTTTGTCAATATACGCCTGAAGCTGTAATAAACAAGATGCATCTGTTGAAATAATATAATCTGCATTCACAGCCTGTGCATTTTGAACCTTTTGCTCGGCCATCGCTGCCGAAATACCTTCAAACTTAACCGCAAAAGTACCGCCGAAACCACAACAGGTCTCCTGGCCTTTCATTTCCACCAATTCTAATCCACCGACCTGCGCTAATAATTTTCTAGGTTCTTCTTTTATCCCACAGTCCCTTAGTGCCGAACACGAATCATGATACACTGCGGTTCCAACTAATTCAGCACCAAAATAGTCCCTTTTAATTACATTAACTAAAAAATCAGAAATTTCGTATACATGACGTTGGATATTTCTGCACCGATTATGCTCAATAGAATTGGTAAATAGATCATTATAGCCTTTTTTAAGCATCCCAACACAGGATGCTGATGGTGCTACAATATAGTTTTCCTCCGTAAATTTCTTCAGGAAATTAGCGCCAACATCCTTAGCTTCATCCCAAAACCCTGCATTATAAGCAGGCTGCCCACAACAGGTCTGTTCACTGTTATATATAACCTCACAACCGACCCGTTCTAATAATTGTATAGTATTAAATGCAGTATCAGGATATAACTGATCTATAAAACAAGGAACAAACAACTCAACTTTCTTATCCATTAGAGACTTGTTTTAAATATGTATTATACCTCAAGGCCCTGATCAACAACAGGAAACCCAAAATAAAGAAAACCGATAGCGAAAGTGCAGAGTACCTAATATTATGAGTTATCTGCTCTATTAAACCAAAAAGGAATAGCCCCACTACAATGGCCAACTTCTCCGTAATGTCATAAAAACTAAAGAATGAAGTTGTATCCTCTAGATCCTGAGGCAATAGCTTCGAATAAGTAGACCGCGATAACGATTGTATACCTCCCATCAACAATCCCACCATAAATGCTAATCCATAAAATTGGATTTCGCTACTTAGATAGTAAGCCGACACACAAATTCCTACCCACAATAAAGTAACCATCATCAGCACCTTAATATTACCATAATGCTTTGCAAGATAAGACATCAGATAGGCTCCAATAATTGCCACCAATTGAATTAAAATAATAGTGACAATAAGCGACTCTTGCTCTAGATCAAGCTCTTTTTGACCAAACATCGTAGCCACCACCATTATGGTCTGTACACCCACGGAATTAAAGAAATAAGCTGGCAAGAACCGCTTAACAGCTTTATTCAGGCTGATTTGTTGCCAAACACTTCGAAACTCAGTATACACTCTTTCAAAAAGTCCCTTTCCTGAAGCATGCTCTGATGGCTGATTGTTGGGCAATACACGAAAGGGAATCATAGAGAAACCCAACCACCATATTCCAACCAACAAGAAAGAGAGACGAGCAGGAAATGATCTGTCCACAATTCCAAACCAATCGGGCTTCAGGACAAACACAAAACAAATGACCTGAATAGTCACACAACCTACATAACCATAAGCAAACCCTTTCGCACTCACCGCATCCTGCCGGTCTGGGCTCGCAATAATCGGCAAGTAAGAATTATTAATGGCAACACCACCTATATATCCCATGGCTGCCAGTGTAAAACACACTATTCCAAGTTCAAGGGTATCGAGCTTAAAAAAGAACAAGCCCATACAAGCCAAAGCACCAATATAGGTAAAGGTCTTCATAACCTGCATTTTCCGTCCATTAGCATCCGCATAAGCAGAAAGAAAAGGTAATGCTAATACCATAATCAGATAAGCTAGAGCTAGAGCATAATTAGATAGCACGGTGTTTATAACCTCTATTCCGAAGAAATCAACCCAATCATCACCGCCGGACTTTGAACTTGTAATCGCAATATAATAAATAGGAAAGATGGTGGAGGTAATGACAAGGTTATAAGCGGAGTTCGCCCAATCAAACATAGCCCAGGAACGGATTATTCTCTTGTCATTCTTTCTAAAATCTTGCATATTAAAAATTGAATAGCGAATATACCAATTGTTAAGACATAATTAATAATTCTGTCGAATAAACGTCATAATCCGTACCATCTCCTTTCGAATAGTAGACGTACTGCTCATAAAATTATTATTTAAAAAAGAAAATGCGTAACGCCTTCCTGTTCGGGTCACAAGATAACCAGACTGACAGTGAACCGCATGTATTGTACCTGTTTTGGCCCAAACAAAAGGCACTCCCTGATCCAACGCATAAGCATTTTTAAGTGTACCATCCACTCCCCCAGCTGGAAAATACAAGTAGCGTTGATTCTCATCGGGAATTAATTTCTTTATCTCCAACAACACCTGAATCAGACTCCGTGGAGACACTCTATTATAAGTGGATAGCCCGCTGCCATCGCGCAGTTCGATTGTATCCAAGAATCCACCATAATAGGCCTTATGGATTTCAGACCGCAAGGAATCCGTATAGAATCCCTGATAATGAATATCCGAAGATATCATTGTAAGGTGTTCGGCCAGAAAATTATCACTCGGCAACATCATTTCCCGTAAAACATGATTGCGGGGCACCGAATATAATGTCCTGATATCGATTGGCTTTTTATAATCGATCAGGGATCCCACCTCTCTGTGTAATGTATCCTGTAACAACTTTACAAGTAAGCTATCCGACCAGATAAAAGGTCTACTCGTACGATAGCCTGATGGCACATTCACAGAAGTCATCTCAAATCGATTCGAATTCAAGTCCCTTTTGACCGAAAAATATTTACTTGACCTTTCACTGATAGCAATCTCACGGTCAAAATAACTTGGCTCCGCTATTATCCCTTTTCCACTTGCTTTAAAACGCACCAGATTACCGTAAATTGGAAAACTGCTTATTTCAGGTTGATAGTCATACGCATAATCTTCGATAGCCCATCCCTCTCTATACGCAGGCTCAGAAGAGAACTGAGGAACATAGAAGAGTTTTTTAGAAGAAGACAAGAGAAAATCATAGACTCTCCCATTATCTAATTTTGGATGTAAGAATGTTGGATCTCCAGTCCCCCAAAAAATTAGAGAGTCTCCACGTTCAACATATTGAATACCAGGAATAGAGTCCCCAATTATTTTTAATGATGCGAACAAAGTAAACACTTTCGTATTAGAGGCTGGAATAAAATGCTGATCTTCCTGCTTTCCAAAAACGAACTTACTACTGTCCAAATCATAGAGACTAAAACCAAAGTGATGCCTAGGTAGTATGGAAGATTTTGAAAATTGTTCCTCCAGTGCAGAAAAATCCTGTGCTCCAACCCACCTTATAGAAAACAAAAAAATTAGCGTTAGGCAATAAGGGAAATATCTTTTCATTTTAGAAAGATATAAAAAACAGTTCTCTATTAAAAGGAAATTGACAAAAAACAATATTATAACCTCCAGAAACAGCATAAATATAAAAACCGCTAAACATTCCCTGTTTGGAATAATTTAGCGGTTTCGCAAAGATCTATAGCGTATTTCTACTTTTCCACTTCTAGAAAATTTGGATTTTCTGCGGCAGATTCATCAAACTCACCTTCCCATTTAGCCACGACAACCGTAGCCAAACAGTTTCCAATTACATTGACCGAAGTACGTGCCATATCCATCAGCTCGTCTATACCAAGAATAGCAGCAATAACAAACGTAGGTAAACCAAATTGATCGGCTGTAGCTATCAATACAATCAATGATGCCCGAGGAACCGCTGCTACACCTTTTGATGTTATCATCAATGTAAAAGCAATCAACAGTTGCTGTCCTATACTTAACTCTATACCAGCAGCCTGGGCAACAAATATCGAAGCCAAGGACAAGTAAAGCGATGTGCCATCCAAATTAAAACTATATCCCGTAGGGATAACAAAAGATACGATTTTACGTGGAACACCAAATTTTTCCATGTTTTCCATTGCTTTTGGCAAAGCGGCGTCAGAACTTGTTGTTGCAAATGCGATAGACACAGGCTCTTTGATCGCATTTATAAATTGCTTTACAGGTACCTTCAGGTATAATGCAACAGGAAATAGCACGAGCAACAAGAACGCGATCAAAGCAATATAAAGGCTCATCAACAACATAAAGAGATTCTTTAGGATATCGACCCCTAAATGACCCACCGTGTACGCCATAGCAGCTCCAACACCAATTGGCGCAAAGAGCATTACAAGGTTTGTGAATTTAAACATAGCCTCTGAGAGACTCTCCGTAAAATCCACCAAGGGCTTTCGTTTCTTTTCATTGACCATAGCCAACCCTATCCCAAACAAAACACCGAAGATAACAATCTGTAAAACTTTATTTTCATACACCGACTTTACAATATTCTCCGGAAAAGTATCTCGAATGAAAGCGTTGAACTTATAAACTCCATGCACTTCCTTTGCAATATGATCTAACACCTTCTGGTCAGCTACACTTACAGCAGAGGTTGTAGGCAACTCCTCATGTGGCATATGCTCTATATCCACGCCTACTCCTGCCTTTGTAATATTGATAACGGCCAAACCGATAAAGATTGCACAGGTTGTAGCGCAGAAAAAGTATAACATGGATTTCCATGCCATACGCCCAACAGACTTCAGGTCGGAATGCCCAGCAATACCAAAGACCAACGTTGCAAATAAAATAGGTCCTACAATCGTCTTTACCAATTTAATAAACCCTTGACTCAATGGGTGCATCGCAATGGCCAGATCAGGAAAATCTAATCCGACAAAAACACCTAATACGAGACAGGTCATTATCCAGGTTGTCAGGTTTTTTCTAACCAAGGCATTTAAGACCAACACCGCAGCTGTCAACCAACGCACCCCCTTCATCACGGAAGGCGAAACACCAAACAAGTCAAACTCGTAGAAAAGGGTTATAATTATTGCAATAGTAATTGTAACGAGCGTCACAAAACCTACTTTCTTTTTCGACATCTACTATTTATTTTAAGATTACATAATTTATGATTACAGCAAAAATAAAAAAATAGGTAGGTTTCACAAACTCTTTTAAATAGAAAGCAAACAAAAAAGCACGACAATGTTGTCGTGCTTCTTATAAATCTATAATATTCTGTGCTTCTATTCGGCGTGCAACCACGCTTTCTTAGACAACAATTCTTCTTCTGACTCAACCACATCTTCATCCTCCACACAACAGTCCACCGGACATACAGCGGCACATTGAGGCTCATCATGAAAACCAACACATTCAGTACACTTATCAGACACGATATAATACACCTCATCCGAAATAGCATCCTGTGATGCTCCTGCATCAATTGTCACCCCATCACCAAAGTCAATCACACCATCTAAAGCCGTACCGTCAGCAAATTTCCAAGGCACACCTGCATCATATATCGCATTATTGGGGCATTCCGGTTCGCATGCGCCGCAATTAATACATTCATCTGTAATTTTTATCGCCATTTATAACCTCACAATTATAATAAATAAACTAATTTTGTACGTCAAAGGTAAATATTGGATTTATAACTAGCACAAAAAAAGTATATAACTTTAGTCGTTTATCCAATTATTTGACATTACAAAGATAAATCAAAAATTTATCAGAACGATTCTAAATAATATATTTTGACAAAGCAAGAACGGATAGCAGCCTTTGCTAAATTAGGAGAATGGTTGTCTAAACTAGATGAGGAGACAACACAATTAGTAGCGCGATTACACCACAAAAACCCCTGGTATACGATGGACAATGTCCTTCGTCAGATGCACGCTCTGGGTAATAATCTTACCTTAGAAAAACTAAGTACCTGGATTGCTCAATATCCTGCTGAAGAAAGCAAAAAAACAGTAGGTCTAGTGCTAGCAGGCAATCTACCACTTGTTGGCTTTCATGATATATTGTCTTCTGCGATTATGGGCTTCAGCGTAAAAATCAAAGCCTCATCCGATGACGCAGGTTTAACCCAACTTGTGATCAACCACTTGATTCAAATTGAACCTTTATTTGCCGAAAAAATAACCCTAGTAGATAAACTAGCAGATTTCGATCTCATTATCGCTACAGGATCCAACAACTCAGCTCGTTATTTTGAATACTATTTCGGCCAAAAGCCCCATATCATTCGAAAAAACCGAAATTCTGTTGCAGTACTAACAGGCGATGAAAGCACCGAAGAACTTGTGGGGCTTGGTAATGATATTTTTAATTACTTTGGTTTAGGCTGTCGATCAGTATCCAAACTATATTTTCCGAAAGACTACCCTATTGCGACTTTCTTCGAGGCTATAGAACAATTTAGTCCGATAAGAGACCATTTCAAATACAACAACAATTACGACTATAATAAATCAATTTATCTAATCAACAAAGACAAGCATTATGACAATGGTTTTCTATTGCTGAAAGAAGACTCCAATCTATCTTCACCGCTAGCAGTAGTGTTCTATGAAGAGTATGCTGATATTAAAGGATTGGAATCTATACTGAACAGCCACCAGGAAGATATTCAATGTGTTGTATCTCAACAAAGGTTACAGATTAAGTCTCCTAATTTTGGTTTGGGTGAGAGTCAACAACCTGCATTAGATGACTATGCAGATGGTGTAAACACGTTAGATTTCCTAGCTCAACACCAATAATTCTTTAATTTGAAAAAAAAAATTAACTTTGTTTTATGTATGTAATAAAAGTAAAAGGTGTCGCTAAAATCCCAGACTATGTCCAATTGCGAGACGATTCGTTTACTTTACTAGCGTATTTCCGAGTAGATAGACCAGACAAATCTTTAGACAAGATTGGATTGGGTGAAAAAGCCGATCAGATCATGAAAATTGTCAATGAGCTACCCTTTGGTCAAATTAAGAAAATTGAACTTTGATGATGGCACAAAATACTGTAATAAGACTAAGAAACGTAGATATATACCAACAAAAACATCTGGTTTTATCCAATGTTAATCTAGAAATTGCACAAGGAGAATTTCTGTACCTAATTGGTCAGTCCGGAACTGGTAAAAGTAGTTTATTAAAAATCATTTATGGTGACCTCTACATTTCTAATGGAGAAGGATTAGTTGCCGGCTTTGACCTTAAGAAACTACGTGAATCCGAAGTTCCTTTTCTAAGACGTAAATTAGGAATCGTTTTTCAGGACTTCCATTTATTGAATGACCGAACCATAGAAAAAAATCTAGAGTTTGCCTTAAAAGCAACAGGTTGGACAGACAAAGGTCTTATACAAAATAGAATGCTCGATGTATTGGAAAAAGTTGGACTTCGCTCTAAACTCAAAAAAATGCCTCATGAACTGTCCGGAGGGGAGCAGCAACGTGTAGTAATCGCACGCGCACTTCTCAATGATCCAGAAATTATCTTAGCAGATGAGCCTACAGGTAATCTAGACCCTGCCACTTCCGAAGAGATTGTCCTTTTATTACGTGATATTGCATCTTCTGGCACAGCCGTTCTAATGGCTACACATGATTACCAGATCATTCGTAATATGCCTGCACGCATTATTAAAACGGAAGATGGTGCTATGCATGACAATGTAAGCATTTAAAACAACTGACAAAACAAAGTATAATCCGACACTTTGCATGTATTTACTACAAAATACTGACAAGGTGTCGGATATTTTTATAATGGCAAATTTTTTGAATACGCTACGGCAGCTATTGAAGCACATAAAAACTAGGTGGATGATGAACGAACAAGAACATATTCAAGACGAAGAAAACTTAGCTCAGGACAACAACACAGTCCAGAATGAGGCTGAAGAATTATCTATTGAAGAATCTCTAACAAATCAATTGGCAGAAGCGAACGATAAATACGCTCGTCTATTTGCTGAGTTTGATAATTATAAAAAGAGAACTTCTAAGGAACGCGTAGAACTAATACAAACTGCAGGTCAAGGCGTAATTTCAAAATTATTACCTGTCCTAGACGACTTTGACAGAGCACTTGCCGCAATGGCCAATGCTCAAGATGTAGAAGGCATCAAACAGGGAATAGAACTCGTCAGCAATAAATTCAAAAAACTTCTTGAGAACGAAGGGCTTAAAGAGATGGAAACAAACGGACAACCGTTTGATGCTGATTTCCAAGAAGCAATCACCAGCATCCCCGCACCTTCTGAAGACCTTAAGAATAAAGTAATAGACACTGTAGAAAAAGGCTACTTCTTAAATGATAAAGTAATCCGTTTTGCTAAAGTGGTCATAGGACAATAAGAAATAGAAGAGGAATGTCGAAGAGAGATTATTATGATGTACTTGGTGTATCTCGTCAAGCAGATGCAGCAGAGATAAAATCAGCTTATCGCAAACTAGCAATCAAATTCCACCCGGACAAAAATCCTGGGGATAAAGAAGCGGAAGAGAATTTTAAAGAGGCGGCGGAGGCCTATGAGATTTTAAGTAATCAAGAGAAAAAAGCACGCTACGACCAATTTGGTCATTCTGGAAATTCTGGTGGTTTTGGTGGCGGTGGTATGAATATGGATGACATATTCAGCCAATTTGGTGACATCTTTGGTGGAGGTCACCCATTTGAAAGCTTTTTTGGAGGAGGTTCCCGTTCTGGAGGACGCCGGGTTCAGAAAGGCAGCAATTTACGTATAAAAGTAAAACTCACCCTTGAAGAAATAGCAAAAGGGACTGAAAAGAAAGTCAAAGTCAACAAGCAGATTGTATGTAAGACTTGTGACGGTTCAGGAGCTAAAGATAAGTCTTCTTTCCATACGTGTAAAACATGTGGAGGAGCAGGATCTGTAAGACGTGTCACTAATACTATTTTAGGACAAATGCAAACGACCAGCACCTGTCCGACCTGTAATGGCGAAGGCGTAGAAATCACAGCTAAATGTACAACCTGTAAAGGCGAAGGTCTAGAAAGAGGCGAAGAAACAATAACGATCAATATCCCCGCTGGTGTCAGTGAGGGTATGCAACTATCGATGACCGGAAAAGGTAACGCAGCTCCTCGAGGAGGAATAGCTGGAGACCTTATCATCTTAGTTGAAGAAGTTCAGCACGAATCGCTCAAACGCGACGGCATCAACGTTATCTACGATTTATACATTAATTTTGCTGACGCAGCACTGGGCACTAGTGTCGAGGTACCAACCATAGATGGTAAAGCTAAGATAAAAATCGACGCAGGTACACAAGGCGGAAAAATATTAAGACTTAAAGGTAAAGGTATCCCAGAGGTAAACTCTTA
Organism: Sphingobacterium tabacisoli; assembly: GCF_017908035.1. Lineage (GTDB taxonomy): Bacteria > Bacteroidota > Bacteroidia > Sphingobacteriales > Sphingobacteriaceae > Sphingobacterium > Sphingobacterium tabacisoli. The sequence goes on from NZ_JAEQMU010000001.1 coordinate 2,127,075, forward strand.
CCACAAAGGCGACCAATTGATATATGTCAATATATGGACACCTAAGGCCGTATCTTCCGAAGAGCGCGAAGTTTTAGAAAAACTTAAAGGTTCGGCAAACTTTAAACCGCAACCTGGAAAAAGCGAGAAATCATTCTTCGAACGAATCAAAGAATATTTTGAGTAAATTAAAAGGGACTGTTTTGTAACAGTCCCTTTTAATTTAATGGTATAGGATCCACTAATTTAAACCGAAACTTAACGATTTCATCACCCCGTTTTACTTCAAGTGATACCCCATATTGATCACGAGCCTGCAACTTCCCCTTAATACTTTCCAACGTCATCTTTCCTGCATATTTACCATTTATCTTATAAATGCTATCTCCTTCCTTTACTCCTGCCAAATAAGCTGGAGAACCAATTCGAACATGCTGTATCACATAAGCAGGCACTAATTCAATTTGATACAACACATCATTGCTTAGATTGATTGTAGTACCTTCGTTGGAGGTTGTTCCCAATGGTTTTGTCCCAGTTCTACTTTTTAACCAGGAAAAACCAACATGCCGGACCTCCAATCCACTCATATCAATATTAAAAGGATCACCAAATAGTTTGTTTTTACGGAGGTACATCACGCTGTCTGCATAATCAAAGATTACATCAAATCGGGACATGATTTGATTACCAATAGAGCCAACCCTCCGCTCTACCAATCTTCTAGCGCTATATGAATTGGTGTCTGGGTAAGATACAAACAACCGCTTAAAATTCCATTTAGCGACTGTTACTCCGTCTATCCTATTTCGCTTACCATAGATATTACCATTAAATCCCTGTCCCAAAAATTCATAAACATAAGGTTTTGAGATCTTATAATCCGTCAATGTCGTCGGGAAAATCATTAAAGGATCGGAATTACCAAGGTCGACCAACATTCTTGAATTCTCAAAGAGCTTACCGCCGCTACTTATGGTAATATCTACAAACGGACGATCTTTCACAAGATCCAGTTTAACGGCTGTATATTTACTTAAGTCTTTGTCCAGATCCCCCAAAGACTTAAAGACATGTAATTTTTTCCGGACATAGTCAATTCGTATCAGGTGGTTCTGAAAAAAATTACTTCCAAGAACCCCATGTATAGGCACCCCAATATTCTTCGAAAGATTAATCGTACTATCGGTAATTACATAGAGATCGTGATGATGATCAGTCAATATCGAATCACCTAGTGCCAATACATTATCCAAAGACAGCAATCCTTGAATTCCCTGATCTACTCCAAGCCCTTGAAAATTATAAGAAGATACATTTCTTAAAATAGCAGAATCTACCGCACCAAATAACATAGTCTCCTTAACTCCGGTATCGAGGATAAAAGTCAATGGCTCTCCATTCAGTTGAATAGGCAACATAATGATATGATTGGTAATATCAATTGGAATTACCACCTTATTCATATTAGCCTTAAAATCCCACTGCTGCGCCCTTACCCCTGTATAAGACTGCACTATAAGCGAGAGGAATAAGGTAATAAAAAGTCTAAAAATAGGAGAACGAGCACCGCTATCGGGTACATTCCTGTACAAACCTATAGTTTCGAAAGAATCGGAAAAATTAGGGTTCACATACATTGGTTCTCATTTTACACCTAAACTTAGATAAAAAGATGCATTGAAAAAAGCTAAAACAATAAAAAAGCCTGCATCCGGGCGGATGCAGACTTCCTATTAACCAATTATAAACTTAAATTATGAGAACTCAAAGATACGACTTAATGTTTAAACTTCAAATATTTTGTGCGTTTTTTTGCATTTTCTTTCGTTATCTATCCACTTCTCCTAACACAATATCAATAGAGCCTAGAATAGCGATCAAATCTGCGATTAGCACCCCTTTCCCAAGCTCAGGTAAAACTGAAAGATTATTAAAACTTGGCCCTCTTGCCTTTAAACGCAAAGGAATATCTGATTTATCTTTCGTTTCAAAATAGAAACCCAGCTCCCCTTTCGGATTTTCTGCACGTACATAGTAATTTTGCGCCTTCATTGTAGCTTTTTTAGGCACCATCGCACGAGGATCAAAATCAGGCAAACGCGCAAAATCTGACATCAACCTTGCAAGACATTGCTCTATGATTTTTACTGATTCATAAATTTCATCAACCCTCACCTTATACCTGTCCCAAGAATCACCTACCGTCCCCATAAGTCCCTTACCTACGGGTATCTCAAAATCCAATTCAGGATATACAGAATACCCATCAACTCGTCGAAGATCCCATTTTATACCACTAGCACGTAGCATAGGTCCCGAACATCCGTAGTTGATCGCAACGTCCGAAGGCAAAACTCCAACATTAGCTGTACGGGAGATAAATATCTGATTACTGGACAGCAATCCATCCAATTCGGCCAACTTCGGTTTGAAATAAGCAATAAACTCTTTGCAACGCTGTTCAAACCCCACCGGCAAATCATAAAACAAACCACCTACCCAAATATAATTATATAACATGCGCGAACCGGAAGCCCACTCCAGCATATTCATAATATGTTCCCTATCTCTAAAACACCACATAAAAGGTGTGAATGCTCCAATATCAATCCCATAGGTACCTATAGCAATCAGATGAGAAGCAATCCTATTCAATTCACACACTAAGACACGGATGTATTCCACACGTTTAGGCAAATGCTGTTCTATTCCCAGCATTCGCTCTACTCCCATGACGAATGCATGGCTATTATTCATGGAAGCTAAATAGTCCAACCGATCCGTAAAAGGAATACTCTTACCGTAGTTCATTGATTCAGCATGCTTATCAAAACAACGATGTAAATACCCCAAATGTGGGATGACATCCTTTACAAGTTCTCCATCAGTAACGAGCTCCAGTCGCAATACTCCGTGCGTGGAGGGGTGCTGTGGCCCCATATTAATAATCATCTCCGTAGATCCGATTTGCTGCATTCTCTCCAAATACTGCTGATATCCTTGATTATACTTTGTATGCATATTGTGATCTAATTCTTGATAGGAATGCCATGATAACTATCAGGGTCTTCATAATCTTTACGTAACGGAAATCCTTCCCAATCATCTGGTAATAATATGCGCCTTAAATCAGGGTGATCTGTAAAATAAATCCCCATAAGGTCAAATGCCTCCCGTTCGTGCCAATCTGCGGTACGCCAGACCATACTCACAGAAGGTACTTCTGGTAAGTGTTCCAGACTGCGTTCTTGCTCAATTTCTACCCGCAGTGTCAATTGTAATTGAAATGGAATAGAAGTCAAGTTATATACTACCGCAAAGCGCGCCTCAGGGAAATAATCCACCGCAGTGATATTAGCTAGAAAATCGAAATAAAATGTCGGATGGTCCCGCAACCATAGGCACACCTCTCTCAGCCTTGCTGGTGCGACAGTCAGCGTATCCTGAAGCCCTGCATCAGTCAATTTGACCACATCTGATCCAAATACCTTATCTATTTCTTCTTTTAATTGTTTGATCATGGTGCTAATCGATTAACTACCCAGCCATTTTCTTCTAAAAAATAAACAATTCTATCATGTAGTCTAGAGCTTCGTCCTTGCCAGAATTCTACCTTAACAGGCTTAACCAAATACCCTCCCCAAAAAGGAGGTCGCTCTACCACATCAGATAGGCCAAATTTTTGTTCATAGAAATCCACACGTTGTTCCAAAAAATCGCGATCTGGAATGATCTGACTTTGCGGTGAGGCCCATGCCCCTATTCGGCTCCCCTTTGGCCTAGACGCAAAATACTCATCTGAATCTTCCTGGCATAAGCGTTCCACTAAGCCTTCAATACGCACTTGTCGTTGCAGCTCAGGCCAGAAAAACAGCAAACTCACTTTAGCACAGCGAGCCATATCCAATCCCTTTTGGCTTTCATAATTCGTAAAAAAGCTAAAACCATCTGCTTTGATATCCTTCAATAATACAATTCTAGCCGAAGGAAAGTCCCCCTCATTAATTGTCGCCAGTGTCATCGCATTAGGCTCTATCACTTTCGCGTGCAAAGCCTGATCAAACCAATGTGTAAACTGCACAACAGGATCGGCATGCACCTGCTGTTCCGAAAGAGAGTCTTTCGCATAATCCTCTCTAATTGCTGCAATATTTTTATGATCGATTGCCATAGGATGTATATTTTGTTTGACAAACTTACTAAATGCAACACAAAAGAATGTCATCTTTTGACCCTTTTTAAGGCTAATACCCATAGAAGTCGACCATTTACGTAGATTTTCTATCCGAGCAAGAATACAGCATAAGTCATAATTGTTTATAAAACCAAATTTGTCTAAGTTTATACTAAAATAATATAATAAGCGATGTTCAATCAAAACATGCCCACACAAGGAAGTCTCTTGATTTCAGAACCCTTTATACTCGATTCCAACTTCGAACGCTCCGTTATTGTCCTTTGTGAACACGACAATGAAGGAACTGTCGGATTGGTCTTAAACCATCGCTCAAACCTTGTACTATCCGATATAATAACAACTGTAATATCCGAAAAATTCCCAGTCTATATAGGCGGGCCAGTACAAAACGACGCTTTATTTTTCCTCCACCAAGCTCCCGATAAGATAGTAGACAGTATACCTATTGGAACAGATCTATTTTGGGGCGGGGACTTAGAGCAGGCGATTCTATTAATCAATGAAAACATCATCGAGCCTCAAGAGATAAAGTTCTTCCTTGGTTATTCAGGCTGGTCAGCAGGCCAATTAGAGGATGAGATAAAACAGAACACATGGGTTATTCATAATTCATTCAAACACGAACTTCCTTTTCTGATAGATGGCGAAGAGCTTTGGAAACAAGCTTTAATCAGTTTGGGGCCAAAGTACGCACATGTTGCCAACTTCCCAAAGAATCCTTATCTAAATTAAAGCTAGCGAGAAAGAATTATCTTTGAATATCAAGTAAAACAAAAAAGCCTCTCATTTCTGAGAAGCCTTTAGAAGCGGGTAAGTAATCGGGCTCGAACCGACGACCCCTAGAACCACAATCTAGTGCTCTAACCAACTGAGCTATACCTACCGTGTTTGTGATACAAAAGTAGGTTTTTAATCCATATACTCCAAATGTTTTTCACAAAAAATCCTCATTATGCAATAACACAATGAGGATTAAGCGATTATTTTTAACAAATTATTAAATCATCTCTACACTTCGTTTTACAAACGATGTTAAATCAGCTCCGGTCAGTAATCCTCGTGATAATAACGCTAAATCAAAAGCCTGCTTAGCTAATTTCTGTCCTTCTTCCTCTCCACTTTCCAACATACGTTTTACCAAAGGATGGTTACCATTTACGCTGACTTTATAGTTATCCGGAATATTACCATAGAATCCCATTCCGCCACCTGTCTTTGCCATATCTTTCATGCGACGCATAAACTCGTCTAACGTTACAGATACTGGTAACTCATCAGCCTTCAAAGCTTCGATCTGCACATTCATATCTGTACGGTTGATTGCTTTCTGAAATAAGTCAGTTGCTTTTTTACTTTCTTCCTCCGTCAGGATTAGCTCAATCTTCTCATCCTTTTGAATCAACTTATCGATAACATCCGAATCCACACGTTTTAACTGGATCTTCTCTCCTCCTTTTTGCTCTAAATAAGAAGTGATATGTGTATCGAGTGGCCCGTCTAAAACCAGGACATCATACCCTTTCGCTATCGCCGTAGTGATGAAACCGTCCTGCTGTGCGACATCTGAGCTATACAAGTACACGATATTGCCATCTTTATCGACTTGAATATCTTTTACCTTTTCATAATACTCTTTTAAGGTATAGCTTTCCTTATTTGTATTTTCCAACAAACAGAACTCATTTGCTTTCTCTGCAAATTTCTCATCACTCAACATCCCATACTTTATAAAAAGACCAATGTCTTTCCATTTCTCTTCAAATCCTTTACGATCAGACTTGAAGATTTCCTGTAATTTGTCCGCGACTTTCTTAGTGATATAGTTATTGATTTTCTTCACATTGCCGTCAGCCTGTAAAAACGATCGAGATACGTTTAAAGGAATATCTGGTGAATCAATAACACCATGCAACAACATCAAAAACTCTGGGACGATATCCTTCACCTCATCGGTAATAAATACCTGACGCGAATAAAGCTTAATCTTATTACGTTGGATCTCTAATTCATTCTTTATTTTCGGGAAGTAAAGAATACCTGTCAGATTAAATGGATAGTCAACATTTAGATGAATCCAGAACAAAGGTTCATCCATAGATTGTGGATACAGCTCGCGGTAGAAAGCAAGATAATCTTCATCTGTTAACTCCGAAGGTGACTTGGTCCAAGCCGGATTCGTATTATTAATAAAGTTATCAACTTCGATCGATTTGTATTTAGGTTTACCCTCTTCATCTTCGCCATCAGGTTCCGATGTAGTTTTTGTACCGAAACGAATAGGCACAGGCAAGAACTTGGCATACTTATCCAAGATTTGCTGCAATTTAAACTTATTTAAGAATTCCTCAGAATCTGCATTAACATGTAGAATGACATCTGTTCCACGTGTCGTACGTGTACCCTCCGAAATTTCGTATGATGTACTACCATCACAGGTCCAATGCGCTGGTTCAGCTCCATCCTGATAAGATAACGAATCGATCTCGACACGGTCAGCCACCATAAATGCCGAGTAGAAGCCTAAACCAAAACGACCAATAATCTCATTCGCGTCGTTTGCTTCTTTAAATTTTTCCATGAACTCAGTAGCACCGGAAAAAGCAATCTGGTTGATGTATTTTTTGATCTCTTCTGCTGTCATACCAATACCGTTGTCCGATATCGTAATGGTTTTAGCTGCTTCATCAAATTTCACATCAACAACGAGCTCTCCTACTTCACCATTGAACTGACCTAGCGAAGATAACCGTTTAATTTTCTGAGAGGCATCCACAGCATTAGACACCAATTCTCTTAAGAAAATCTCGTTATCAGAATATAAAAACTTTTTGATCACCGGAAAAATATTCTCGGTGTGGATCGAGATACTACCTTTTTCTTGCATATGTATTTTACTATTTAACTTTTTATTACTGCAATAAACTTATCAAGGCTTGTTCCAAAATCAACTTTAAGACAGAATGTCAGAATAACCTAAGAAAAAGCATTGCAACTCTGCCATTATTATCTTCTTCAATACGCATTCCGATCTACTTAGGTATAGATTTAAGACAACAATATATCTTATTTTGCCTAATTAGAGAATTAACTGAGGGGAAATAGAGGATTTATAGAGATTTACCTCTATGAACCCTCTATAAAACCTCTATTATGACTCTAGAAAATCTCTATTAAAATTGAAATAAGTATACCTAAAGTACCTACTAATATCCTATGAAGAAATATACAGGTAACAACAAAAGCAGAAAATGAAAGGTTCTTTTTGCTTTTATCAAAAAGTCCACTAACTTTGTAGCGTATTCAGAATTGCAAAAGCAATACCAACCGAGTGTAGTCACCGCGGTGGTAAAATAATACGGGTTTACAACCAAAATAAACGTCCTTAAAAGCGCTTATTTTTCTTACCGATTTCTGGATACAATTTATGGTTTAACAGCTAAATTTTTAAATTGTATGGCAACATCATTATCATTCTATCAACACTTACTAGAGAAGTTTGCACACTACTCCACCGAAGAGCTTATTCATCTTAACAATGAAACCATAAAAGGGGAAGGCTGGGGTTCTTCTAGATCCACTTTTAGGACAGCCATCATCGCTACTTTTTCAAAAAAAGGTATTGACTTGTCTCACATCATCACAAAAAACGATGGCTTTACCAGTATCCAATCGGTACCGGTAAAACTCGTCGAAAACACATTAGTCCCTATTACTTGTGAGCACAAGCAGGAATAACACAAAGGCATTAAACTATTAATGAGCGTGATCTAGTGCATAAAGTGCAAAAGTTCCAAGCCAATGTGACCCCATATAGTCATCTTGTGCAGACAGATTAGGAAGTGAGAATGCGATATGTTCGTTTGCTATTTTCTTCAAATGAGATAGCTCGGGTACGACTTTGGCTATACCATAGAGACAAGCCCCACGGCTATAGTTTAATCCATCAAGGTGAACTAATTTGCCATCTGTACGATCTTTGACCACAGCTGGGGACATACTGAATCCCTTATCAAATAGAGTAGGCATAAATTTTTTAAGCCAATCGCTATACGATTTCTCTTCTAGAATCTTGCTCATCAAATAAGCTTCCTCTAAGCATGGAGATAAAAAGTCATAACCACTCGGCTCATAAGCAAGATCGCAATTGACATCCCCAACAAAAAGACGCTTACCATGCTCTTTCAATACGGCTTCGAAAGCCTTATCTCCCACTGCCTGCGCGTAATCTAAGGACAGAGATAATCCAAAAGCAGAATTATCATGTTGGCCAGCACGAATAGGATACACTAATTTAGGAAGGTATTCTTTATAACGTGTCACCAAAAGATCCACCAATGGCTGTAAATTTGTCTTCCATTTTTGTGCATCAACATCATCCCAATTATTTAGACTTTCCTGAAGTTTAAACAACCAGGCCCACCCATAGGTACGTTCAAAACTTGTATTGTTCTTGTCCTTAAAAAAAGCCAGCTCTATTGCTACATTTTCGGGAGTGATATGTTGATTCAATATAGAACGGACTTTACCATCCTTATCTAGATCAGGATATTGCTGCAAAAGCTCCACGATAGACCAGTAACCGTGTACCGAGGAATGCCAGTCAAAGCAACCATAAAATATAGGTCGCAGTTGCTTTGGTGATTTTAAATCATCACTCGATCCTAATACCTGACCAAGTTTATTGGGGTATTCCACTTCAAGACAATGAATTGGTAAAGAAAAAATCTGACTAGCCTGCTCTTTAGTAAGATCAATACGCATAGCTGTGTCTTGACTGATCTCAGATTCTTTTGTTGCCGAATTATTACTACAATTAGAAAAAGAAATACTGCAGACAAGTGCCAAGGGGATCCATAGTTTGATTTGCATTTCGTATTTTTATTTAGCTTTAATAGAATTCTTTAAAATTATCACAATTACACTAAACTATCAAATCATGAACATAACAGACTTAGTTACAGGAGGAGTGGGTTCAAAAGCCATATCAGCGATTGCCAACCTATTAAACATAGAAGAAAGCAAGGCAAAATGGCTCGTAGCAGCGGCAGTTCCATTGATGATTGCGGCACTGAACTACAATTCAAAAAAAGGAACAGAACAAGAAGCAGGGATAAACAAAGCACTAGACCAGCACAATGGTGGTATACTTGATCAAATAGGCGGATTACTAGGGCAAGGTCCTACGGAAGACGACAATAAAATCGTAAACTACATGTTTGGCAATAATACTGAAATGGTAAAGGACAACCTCGCTGCCAAGACTGGAATCTCCGCTGACAAAATCGGTGGAGCATTAGCTATACTTGCCCCTATTGTCATGGGCTATCTCGGCAAGCAAAAACAAGAACAATCCTCTGGAGGAGGCCTCGGTGATCTATTGGGAGGGCTGATCGGTGGTCAATCAAGCAGTTCCTCAGGTGGTGGCATCTTAGGCAGTATCTTAGGATCAGTACTTGGTGGAGGCGCTGGAAATGAAGACAACACACAACAAGAATCTGCAAGCTTCGGTGGATTAGGTGATCTAGCAGGCGAATTCTTCAATAAGGATAAAGCCAATGACCAGAAAGGATCAGTATTGGATTCCCTCGTCGGAATGTTTACAAAGTAAGTAAAAAGGTTAAGGAGTTATAAGGTTATAATTCCTTAACCTTTTTTACTTTCCAATGAGATATAAAACCTTAATTTTGTAGCCTTGAAATAACCTCTCCGGAGGTATCAAAGTATTCATCATGTAGATGAGTTCTTTTCCTAAACAGGTTTTAAATGTCTATAAATAAAGGGTTAGTTGCTTTAGCTTTTGGTGGTCTCGCCATCGGAATGACTGAATTTACGATGATGGGTATATTACCTGACATCGCTTCAGATATTAACATCGATATTCCTACAGCCAGCAATTTGATAGGATTATACGCCCTGGGGGTAGTTGTCGGTGCTCCCACATTAGTAGCCGCCACCTCCAAGTACCCTGCAAAAAAAGTACTTCTCTTCTTAATGTTACTTTTCTTTGTCTTCAATGCACTTTTTACCATAGCTCCTAATCATTGGAGTCTCTTCATATCACGTTTTATATCAGGTCTACCCCATGGAGCATTTTTTGGGATAGGTTCCGTTGTGGCTGCTAAGCTCGCTAAGCCTGGTAAGGAAGCACAGGCCATCTCTATGATGTTTACAGGCATGACAATTGCCAATCTTGCAGGTGTACCATTAGGCACCTATATTGGACACCATTATTCATGGCGGATAACCTATGCTGTTATATCTCTTTTGGGGCTAATTACGTTTCTAGCCATTTACTTTTGGATGCCTATTATCCCAGCCAATAAGAACAATAACGTCATTCAACAAATAAGCTATTTCAAACGTTGGGATGCATGGCTAATGGTAGCTGTTATCGCTATTGGGACAGGAGGTCTCTTTGCATGGATCAGCTATATTTCAAAACTAGTTACTACCGTATCTGGGCTATCTCCGGATCAGGTATCTATCATTATGGTGCTCATCGGTGCAGGTATGTTTGTCGGAAATATTGTCGGGGGCAGATTAGCAGACCGCATCTCGCCTAGCAAAGCCGCTATAGCAAGCTTTTCTGCAATGGCCTGCTGTCTACTGATTCTCTTCTTTATCGCGCATATTACAGTATTAGCTTACCCGATGGCTTTCATTACCGGAATGATAGCATTCAGTATTGGCTCTCCACTACAGATGATGCTAATCAATAACGCAAAAGGCGCAGAAACCTTCGCTGCCGCAGGTGGGCAGGCTTCATTTAACATTGGTAACTCACTAGGAGCCTATTTTGGTGCTATCCCCATAGCTTACGGCCTAACTTACAACTACCCTTCTTTAATCGGTGTGGTTATGGCTTCGACTGGTGCTATACTGGCCCTGCTATTCTATCTAAAAGTAGAGAAAAAGCAAACTGTTCGAGGTAAAAAATTCGAGAACTTAGAAGAGTTAATCAAAGGCGATTAGACTAAGAATTAAAGAGGGGAAATAGCTATCCCAACCTGCTTTTTAGTATCTTGCATTTATGTTCTATGAAGCATCATGAGAGCAGGATATTGATTTGGCAACCCATGCTCCAGTACTAAAACAGCCTTGCAACAAATAGCCTCCCGTTGGCGCTTCCCAATCAATCATCTCCCCTACACAGTGAACTTTCGGAAATTTATACAAAGCGAGATTCTCGTCAAGTTCTTCAAAAGAAACCCCGCCTGCGGTAGAAATTACTTCTTCAATAGGCCTTAAGCCTGTAACATGAACCGGGTATCTCTTGATCGCCATAGCGAGTGACCTGGACTCTATAAACACCTCTTTGTTCAATCTTTTCAAAAGGACAATAGCTGTTTTCGACAGTTTTAATTGGGTTTTCAATAGCGACACCACACTTCCAACTCTACTAAGCCTGTCCACGATACTATCTACCGACATATTGGGCTTTAGATCAATCTCCAAATCGAAGGGAAAAGTATCCTTTCGGGTAAACCTATTCATGTAATAAAGAGGACTCCCTTCTATTCCATAACTTGTAAACACAATTTCACCGAGCTTAGTATAGTTTTTATAACGAATTTGTATATTCTTCAGTGCCTGCCCTTCGATATCACTCCAATCTTCTTGCGTGTTATATCCCGAATTAGCCGATTCGAGAGGTGTTACATTAATTCCCTTTTGTTCCAATATCGACGCCCAAGAGGCATCAGACCCCGTCTTTTTCCAGGAAGCACCTCCTAATCCCAAAATAAGCTTCTCATATCTACAGGCTACAATTTCTCCTTTATGACGTAGATATACATTATTAACATCAAAATCTACCAATTGAAATTGGTAGAAAATGGATACTTCCAATTCTTTAAGATAGGCGAGCCAAGCCTGTAATACCTGAATAGGCTTGATGTGTCTTTCAGGAAATATTTTACCCGAGCTTCCCACGTAGGTAGGAATACCTATTTTAGAAAGCCATGTCACAGTTGCTTGATTATCGAAAGACCTAACGATCTCTCGAACAAAAGCCACATTATATTTCTCGACAAAGGCATCTATAGGTTCGCTATGTGTAAGGTTAAAACCGCCATCTCCTGCCACCAAAAACTTCCGTGCCGCTGCTTTGTTCTGTTCATAGACATGTACTTTATAGCCCTGAATAGCTAACTGTTGGGCCGCCATCAGTCCTGCGGGCCCAGCCCCGATAATAACAATGGGATTACGACTCATCGAGACTTCTGTGATTAGTGTACTCTACTTTTAAATAGTTTGTCCTTAATATCCTTGGATAGGTCTATCAGGTAACCATTAAATACGGCATAGTGTAGCTTTCCTGTCGCATCGCCAATATAAAAATTGGCTGTACCACCTAAATCCATGCTTGTCGTAGGAAAAAACTGTTTCTGTGTAAAAAAATGAATCGGTAGGCTATGCAGACTACTGGCTCTTGAACCTCCAATCGTCTTCACTGGAACAGCCATGATTCCTTTTTTCAACAAATCAAAAGCATCTTTCGGACTTAGAACAGAAGCGCTATCCAATACCACGTTAGATACCCTAGCAGGAATAAATTGTAATCCCTTTGCATCTACTTCATCATAACCAAAAGACTCCTGCAAATCACCGATATCTTCAACTCTGCCACGTACGAAATAATCCCGATCGACGGAGGTCTCTCCTCTACGGATAGCTATATCTGTCTGAAATGCTGTAGAGTCTGTCTTTATAGACAGATTACGAATGACAACATCATGTAGTTGTGAAGCATTAAAAGGTATCTTTTCGTAATCTTGGACTTCATATTGTCCATAAGAGCCTTCAGCAATCTGGATTAAGGCATTGAGAATAATGATAAAATTCAACTTTCGTATTTCTTGCTTTTCAGCATCACCTTTACGCCCTCCAGACTCGATCAGGACAGTACTTGCACCCCAGGACTGAAAATTGTCTCCAAAGCCTCTTGGAGTATGTGCATCATCATATTTAGCAACCGCATCAGGTATATATCGTTGAAGCAAACTGTTCATTCCGACAATTATTTTCATCGCATCACCGCGCACCGTATTGATTTCCCTTTCGTAATTATACGCAGGAGCCAACAAAGAGATCTGCACTGGATTGCTTGTCTCCGGAACATTATAATAAATATTTTGGTCATGCAGATTAAACCCATATCGTGGTTTCACGACCTTAGCTCTTTCTTTTAGTAAAGCTCCTTCTACCGTTTGCCCTGCGCGGGCATCTCTGTTCATATCAATACTCTGGGCAGTACGTCGGGTAAACCGTTCGGCGCCATCGGGGTTTAACATCGGTATAAAGTGCAACTTCAGCTTACTTTTCAATAATTTACGCACCGCCTCCTGTCCATCGTCTTTGCCTTCCAAAAAGTTAAACAAATCGAATAGAGCCATCGTCGCCGTAGGTTCATCCCCATGCATCTGAGACCAAAGCATCACCACTTTGTCCCCATCACCATAAGTCAGCTCATAAATTGTTCTTCCTTCAAATGATTTACCAATAGGATCGACCTTCAAAACCTCCTTATTCTTCCGATCTTGTATTAATGCTTCGATATCCGAATGCTTAAAGCGCCGGTGTTGAAGTGAAGGCTCTTTGTATGTATTATATACTGTATTATAGGTAATTGTATCCAGATTCATAGCTGAAGAATAATCCGAAACGGGCGTCTCCCCCCTTTCACATGTTGTAATTGCACCAAGAATTAACAGAATAGCGAGTAGCTTCATAGTAGTGATTTTTCTAAATATTCGATCTTCCCTATACTGGCGTCCATACGGACACGGACTCCCACAGGCATTAGGAATTGATCTGATATATGTCCAATCATCGCGCCAGAATACGCTGGAATTCCCAAAGGTTTAATATAATCTGTGAGCATCTGCTCGACAGTAAGTGCCCCGTATCCGCCAGAAGGGCCACAATTGGTACACTTGCCAAATATAAATCCTTTTATCTGCGACAGAATACCCGCATTCATCAATTGACAAAACATCCGATCTAAACGATCCGATTTTTCATCAATCTCCTCTACAAACAATATCTTATCCTTGAAATCAGGTAAGTAAGGCGTACCACATAATCCCGCTAATAGCGTCAAATTTCCTCCCAGAATGGAACCTTCAACAACACCGGGAGTGATTGTTTGTATCCGGTCTTTATACTGTATAATCTGTGTGTCGGATTTTTTGGGGTTCTCAAAACTGGCTAACTTATTCTCAAAAAACTGATCTTTAAATAATTGAGCCACATAGTTACTCCAAGTACTGATTCCTACCACACCATGAAAAGAAACCAATCCCACCTTGGTGTAAAATGCGAGAAGCAATGCCGTCACATCGCTATAGCCGAGCAATACCTTCGGATTATTTGCAATCAGGTTATAATCGATATGATGAAGAAGCCGTGACGCGCCATTACCTCCTCGAATACAGACAATAGCCTGCACGGACTTATCTGCAAACATGGCATGCAGATCTTCCAAACGCTGCTCATCCGTGCCCGCTAGATTACCATAGCGTGCACGAATATTTTTACCTTCCTTTACAGCAAAGCCAAAGTAGGCAAACACCTCTTTGGCCATACGGATAGATTCTTCGTCTTCTACTGCCCCTGCAGGAGCAATTAGTCCTATGGTATCACCTACTTTCAGTACATTCCCTTTCAACAGGGCATTGGCACTAGTAAAGTAAGAATCTGCCTTGGCGAACTTTGACAAGGTAAGTGCACCTGCTCCGAGCCCCAGACTTTTTAAAAAATCTCTTTTGTTCATTCTATTATCCTGTTATCGAGTGAACTTGTTATCATGTTATCGCCCCCCCTTTTTATCTAGTTATCCTGCTATCAATTGAACAGGATAACTAGATAACTTGTTAACTACATAACCTTATAACTTCCCTTACCTATTAAACAGCAACCGATGTCCTGATCCTACTTCAATAATCTTGCCTTCACTGTATGCTAAATTTCCGGAAACAATAGTATGTACGATGCTAGAAGAAAAAGTATGTCCTTCATAAGGTGACCAGCCACATTTGGAAAGAATATTATCTTTAGTGACTGTGTATCCTTTATTCAGATCGACTAACACTAAATCTGCCCAATAACCTTCACGAATATACCCACGCTGCTCAATTTCAAAACAGATAGCCGTATTGTGTGCTGTCTTTTGAACCACTTGTTCAAGTGTCATCTTCCCTTGTTTCACAAGGTCCAACAGTGCTTGCAAAGCATGCTGTACCAAAGGTCCTCCAGAAGGTGCCTGAAGATAAGGTTGCTCTTTCTCTTCGATCGTATGTGGCGCATGATCCGTAGCGATTACATCAATATGTCCATCCAAAACTGCAGCTAAAATCTGATCTCTATCCGTAGCGGTTTTCACTGCGGGATTCCATTTGATATAGTTACCCTTTGTCTTGTAATCCGCATCTGAAAACCAAAGATGATGAATACAGGCTTCGGCAGTGATTCGCTTTTGTTCCAAAGGAATGCTATTTGTAAATAAAGCTGTTTCCTTACCTGTGGAAATGTGTAAAATATGAAGTCTTGTATTATTCTTTTTTGCAAGTTCAACGGCTTTGGAGGAGGACAGGTAACAAGCTTCTTCCGAACGGATCAACGGATGCATGTCTATCGTAACGTCTTCGCCATATAGCTCTTTGTAATGTGCTAGATTAGCTTTAACAGTACTCTCATCTTCACAGTGTGTAGCAATCAGTGTAGGCGCATTCTTAAATATCTGATCCAGGGCTTCTTCATTATCCACTAACATATTACCAGTAGAAGAGCCCATAAATATTTTAATACCACACACATCGCGAGGATTTGTTTTCAAGACCTCACTCAGATTATCGTTGCCTGCTCCCATAAAAAAAGAATAGTTGGCCAACGAACTGTCTTGTCCGATATCATATTTATCCTGCAACAAACGTTGTGTTAAAACATTAGGCACCGTATTGGGCATTTCCATAAAGGATGTAGTACCTCCAGCTACTGCAGCCCGACTCTCTGTAAAAATATTCGCTTTGTAGGTTAATCCAGGTTCGCGGAAATGAACCTGATCGTCAATCAAACCAGGTAAAAGGTGCAACCCTTCGGCGTTAATCTCGCGATCTGCCGGCAGATCAATTTGCCTTGCTATCTTTTCGATTCGACCGTTTTTTATAAATAGATCCCGGGCTTCAATTTTTCCTTCGTTGACTACCTGTGCATTTTTTATTAAAAGAGATGACATATCGTGATTGTGAGTAAGATTAAAATGATACACAAACTTACTAAAGAAAACGGTCTACACCTATTTTAATCATCAAAAGTTCCTTCAGGAACATAAAAATATTCCAGGTCTTTTTTATTCTCGATAGACCTACACCCTCCGTTTTGAAGCAATAGAATCCGCGTACTTATATCCAATACCGTATTATAATGATGATCGGATATCACAAAACCTTTGCTATTTCTGTGTTGAAGAATCAATTCCTGAATCTGTTCTTTAAGAAACGGAGACACTCCCGAAAACGGCTCGTCCAATAGATAATATGTAGCCTTTTGTGCCAGTAAAAGCAATAATTCCAAATAACGCTGCTCCCCCACTGACAAATCGGCTATTTTCTGAAAAAGAACTTTTTGTAGGATTGGGTCTGACATTATCTTTTCTATTTTATCACCATCCTTCAACATAAAAAAAATCATTTGCTGAACAGTTTTACTGCTGGGTAGGAAACGGTCCTGAGGTAGATAACAAACCTCCTTTGAAAGATAAGGGCTCTGAATCCGCTTTCCATCGAGCCGGATTAACCCATTCTTAGGTTTCAGAATCCCAAATAAAATTTTCAGGAGTGTAGATTTACCACAACCATTACGTCCCAACAAGGCGACAACCTCCCCTGGTTTACAATTAATAAAGACACCTGACAATAAGCTATATTGATTTCTATAACTAAATTCTATAGAATCCGCATACAACTCTTTCATATCCATAGCAGGGGTAAAAAAACTGTTCCTAAGACAGTGTTAATCAAAAATGAACCTAAAACCAAACGGCCTTTGGAATACCCAAGATTACAATAGATATACTTTGATTTTTTATAAAAAAAAGAATACAACCATACGCTGAGGAAAAAGCCAAACGAAACAAAGACCCAGTAGAATAGATCTATTGACGCTATACCAAGCGCTGTAGTTAATGCTAAATTAACCGGCAGAATTTGTTTATAGAAAAACCAGTACACCTTCATAATTTGGATTTACAACTCCAATATAAGGGAATACATCCAGCTTGTCCTATTTTTTAAATCTTTTTAACACAATCTAAATAATCCCATGCAAAGATCCTCCTTTTGCTCCCAATCGATCGATATGACGTTCTACCGTCTCATCTTTAATCAGATCGGGGGCATGGTGTGGCTTACGACGGGCATCAATTATTACAGGCCCTTCGCAACCCCAATGTTTGAACTTCGTAAAAGAACGTACGCCATAAATATCGAAAGCAGGATTAGACTTGGTAAATGTAACCCACACAAAATTATTGATGCTTTCCGCAGTAAATCCTGCATCATCCACGATAACCAACATCGGAATACCTTCAAAATTAACCTCTTTAGCGGCATCACACCAAGCTGATAAAACAGCCTGTTCTTCTTCGTAAGAAGTAAATGCAGCACCATCTAAAATAAGTATCCCTGGCAAAGCTAGCTTGGCATTATTGAAGGGTCTCGGTAGATTTAAATGAACTGGCAAAGCTGTAGCCAGTGTACGTTTTTGGGAACCAGCCGCCGCAAACACGACCTTAGATCCCGCATTCAGACCATCACCGGAATAGTCTAAGGTATCTATTGTTGTATTGGTATGAAAATGCAAATCACGTGTTAAATCTATTCGTTCAAGCACATGCCCCAGATAACCGGATATGTCGTGAATATCCAGATCTGGATTATCTTCATCCGCTGTTATAAATAGGTACTTAGCGAGACTCAATTGGTTTTTACCTAGGATCTGGTTGGCGATAGTCAAGATCTCTTGGGGACGATCGACCTTTTGATAAGGGGTATAACTCTCCCTACCGATAGCGAATAACAAGGGGTGTACCCCTGCTGGATCGACCGCATGAACCGCCTTTAATCCAGCTATTTCTTTAGGGATAGCACTACCTGTAATTTCGTGGATCAATGCACCAAAACTAGTATCTTCTTGTGGTGGTCGTCCTACTACAGTAAATGACCAAATAGGATCTTTTTTGTGGTACACATTATGTACACGCATCAATGGGAAGGGATGGGTCAAACTGTAGTAACCGATATGATCGCCAAAAGGACCTTCGGGCTTGTTTTCGTTAGGGTAGACGGTACCTGTAATCACGAAATCGGCATCGGCAGAAATACAAAACCCTTCATCATCATAGAAATATCTAAACCTACGATTACCTAAAGCTCCGGCAAAAATCATCTCCGACAGCCCTTCTGGCAATGGCATGACTGCAGACAAGGGATGCGAAGGAGGACCTCCAACAAATATACTCACTTTTAAAGGCTTACCTAATGCATTGGCCTTTTGCTGATGTACACCGATACCGCGATGCAACTGGTAATGAAGCCCGATTTCCTGATCCTGAATATAATCATTTCCTGAAAGTTGAATGCGGTACATTCCTAGATTGGCCTTCATAATGCCAGGCAGCGATACATCCTCAGTATATACTTGAGGCATCGTCACAAAAGCCCCTCCGTCCATGGGCCAATTCACAATTTGGGGAAGCTTACTGATTTGGGTTTTACCATAGAGAATGGGAGCGTTCGACCTTTTTTTCCAAGGTAAGGCACCTAAAGCCACAGCAGAAGAACCAATATACTGAAAGGGATTTTTCAATACTGCTGAAGGGTCCATCTTCACATCGACAAGCTTCTTGATGTGTATTAAGGTGTCCCGAAACATAAACTTGGATCGATCCAATGTGCCAAACAAATTGGACACAGCCGGGAACTCAGATCTCTTTACATTCTCAAATAGCAATGCAGGCCCCTCTGCATCGAAAACACGCATATGAATAGCGGCCATCTCCAAATAGGGATCAACTTCTTCCTTTATCCGTACTAAATGTCCATGCTGTTCCAAATCGGCAACACAAGCCGCTAAACTAGAGTATCCCATATCTTTGCTTAAGTGAACAACAAAAATAGCAGAATATTTCTGCTAAAAAAACACGTTACAGTGTAAAAGCCAGGCTTTCCTTGATGGGCAGTGGTTTAAAATCGACTTGTTGTTGCCATATCGAATTATCCGAAACTCCCCCTCCCATAATTCCCATCA
Source organism: Sphingobacterium tabacisoli (assembly GCF_017908035.1). Taxonomy (GTDB): domain Bacteria; phylum Bacteroidota; class Bacteroidia; order Sphingobacteriales; family Sphingobacteriaceae; genus Sphingobacterium; species Sphingobacterium tabacisoli. Next base: position 2,146,561 of record NZ_JAEQMU010000001.1, read on the forward strand.
GATAATCATCATACAACTCACTGTCTATCCCGTACAGCAATTTATTCAGCCATATCGAGACGCTCTTACTAGGAATCGAAAAAATCTTAATTTTAGCTGTTTCTCCTCGGTTATTGATATACCATTGTATCAAATCGCTGATCGCCATCATTCGTTCGCCTCCAAACTCCACGCGTTGATTGACAAAACTATCTTTCCAGTTGACCTTTTTTATAAACGAAAAAACATCAGACAATATAATCGGTCGAAATTTCTTATTTGCTAGACCGGAATATAGATACACGTATCTATTCTTCAGCGCTTCTTCCATGAACAAATCAAAAGAGCTTCCTAAACCAATAGCCAAATCCTTTAAAAAAACAGTATACATCACGCCCAACTCCACAAAAAGAGACTCAACAGCCTCTAGATAGGTTCTATCAGAAGTTCTACTGACATAAACAATACGATTACACCCATTACGCTGTGAAAGAAAAATAAAATTTCGGAGAGATAACAATTCATATTGAACACCAAGTTCGTCCCTTTGATTGGGTATCTGCGCAAAATATATTGACAATTCAATTCCCTCGACATTAAAACCATAAAAAGATCGCTCCTTTTTTATCAAATCAACGGAGTGCAAAGTCGCATCAATTGAAGTCCCCATCCTTCCTTTCAAAAGATTTAGATCCCGAGCTATTCCATGAATACGATATCCTTCGCCCGGCAGATAGGTCAACCCAGCGCGCCCAAGATAAGAGTTCAATCCACACAGCAATAAATTCTTCATCGTATTCTATATATTAGATAACCTACTCATTAGAGACAAGCTTACTTTTCAATTTTTTGTTTTCGCAAAAATAAGAGACTCTTCATTATCAGTTCGTTAAAAAAAGCTAAAAATTCTTCCTCAACTAGACAAACTCTCACTTTGTTTGAATATTGTAAATATTCAAGGTTGCCCATCCGACAATCCGGTAAATATAATATCTTTACAAAACTTGAATTTAATCTAAATAAGTACGTGGTAGGTAAATGAGCAAAAAGGTTATTTTAGTTTGGTTTAGGAATGATCTTCGTACCCATGACAATGAGGTATTGCAAAGTGCTATTCAGAAAGCAGATTTTATTATTCCAGTTTATATTTTCGACCCCCGTTATTACCAAGAGAACAAATTTGGTTTTAAGAACACCGGAGAATTTCGAGCAGATTACATCGCGCAGACTGTCTTTTCTTTAAAAGAGAAATTGCAATCTTTGGGAGGAGATCTGTTGACCTATGAGGGATATCCGGAACAGATCATCCCCCAACTGGTCCAAAAATACGATGCCGATGAGGTGTACCATCATCGTGAAGTAGCAAAACGCGAAACAGATATCTCCGAACTAGTGGAAGAAGAACTCTGGAAAGTGAAAAGGAATTTACGTCACTTTATCGGCCACACTTTGTACCATAAAGAGGACTTACCTTTTCCTATTCGAGACATCCCCAATGACTTCAATACATTTCGTAAAAAAGTAACAAAAGAGAGCTTTGTTCGTGGTTGTATAGCAGATATAGAACAGGTAAACCTTCCTCCTCATCTAGAGAAGACTATATTTCCCTTTGATCTCCCGGATGCAACGCCTCAAACTGGAGAATTGGCGGCAAACGCTAAGCTAAACGACCTGATAAAGGAAACAGAAATGAATATGGAAAGTTATACGGAGCTATCACCCTACCTTGCACTAGGAGTACTCTCCCCTGCTTATACCTATCATTTTCTCAAAAATAATACTACGCCCAAGAACAAGAAAGGAATTAACGCCTTCTTAGAAAATCTAATGGTAAGGGATTATTTTCGTTTTATGCTAAAAAAGTATCCAAACTGCTATTTCAAAAGCAACCAGGGATTACCGGACAATAATTCATTAACTTCATGGACAGAAGGCCAAACCTCCTGCGACACTGTAAATAACCTGATGTCTAAACTGAACACCACAGGAAGATTGACGCGCAGAGAACGGGAAATAGTAGCCTTACACCTTATTTATGAGCTTAATGAGAGCTGGCTTGCTGGAGCCGCCTGGTTCGAGCAACAGCTCGTAGACTATGCGCCTGCGACCATATATGGCTTTTGGGCACATATGGCAGGTCAAGGAACAAGTATTAAAAATAATAAATCTACAGGAGATTGGGACAAAGTTAAATCTGAATATGCAAAGCTAGCCGTTTAAGATAAAATAAGACTCAACTTATCCAAGTGAGCCATTTAAATTTACAGCTATTAAATTGACACTATTTAACTACAAAAACTTCAATTTCAGTACTCGAAACTCCTATTTAATTCCTAAATTTGGCAAATTCTTTAGACTTATATCAAAAGTAAATGGATAAATTGACATATTTGAGTAACGCCGATTCGAGCTACGTCGATGGCTTATATCAAGCGTACAAGCAAGATCCGAATTCGGTAGATTTTGGATGGCAAAAATTTTTTGAGGGTTTTGATTTTGGTCAAGGCGCTGCAGGTGTCAACATCGACACCGAAAATGTTTCAGAACATGCGTTGAAAGAAATCAATGTGCTAAACATGATTCACGGCTACAGAGACCGTGGACACTTGTTTACACACACTAACCCTGTCCGTGAGCGCCGGAAGTACTATCCTGGCAAAGAGCTAGAGACTTTTGGTCTATCGGAGTCAGACATGAATACCGTATTCAATGCGGGGATTGAAATCGGCCTAGGCCCTGCCAAACTACGCGACATTCGTCAACTTATCGAAGATACTTATTGCCGTTCTATAGGAGCGGAATTTAAATACATTCGTAACCCTGAAAAAATAAAATGGTTGCAGGACCGTATGGAAGCGGATCGCAATACGCCGAACTACTCCCCAGAGCAGAAAAAACGTATTCTGCAAAAACTGAACAGAGCGGTTGTTTTTGAAAGCTTTTTAGGTACCAAATTCTTGGGTCAAAAAAGATTTTCTCTAGAAGGTGCTGAAAGTTTAATCCCAGCCTTGGACTCTGTTATGGAGAAAGGTGCTGACTTAGGCCTTCAAGAATTTATGATCGGTATGGCACACCGTGGCCGGTTAAATGTATTGGCCAATATCATGGGCAAGCCATACAAGACTATTTTATCTGAATTTGAAGGTAAAATGTATAAAGAAGAGGATCCTGAACTACAATTTGGTGGAGACGTAAAGTACCACTTGGGCTACTCTTCGGATATAACAACCGACAAAGGCAAACACATACACTTGTCGTTAGCACCTAACCCCTCGCATTTGGAAACAGTAGGTCCAATTGTTGAAGGAATGGTTCGTTCAAAAATCGACATGAAATATGATGGTGATTCTTCTAAGATAGCACCTATATTGATCCATGGAGATGCAGCAGTTGCTGGTCAGGGTGTTGTTTACGAGGTTACACAAATGTCTAAACTGGACGGTTACAAAACTGGTGGTACAATTCATATTGTTATCAATAACCAAGTTGGCTTTACTACCAATTATAAAGATGCCCGTTCCGGAACATATTGTACCGATGTTGCTAAAATTACATCTTCACCGGTATTCCATGTCAATGGAGATGATGCTGAAGCGGTCGTGTATGCTATCAATCTTGCGGTAGAATACCGTCAAAAATATAAAACAGACGTTTTCATCGACTTATTATGTTACCGTCGTTATGGTCATAATGAAGCAGATGAGCCTAAATTTACGCAGCCACTACTTTATAAGTTGATTGAAAAGCATTCTAACCCCAAAGAGGTATATGCTAAAAAATTAATCGATGAAGGTTCAATCGACGCTTCTTATGCCAAAGAGGTCGAAAAAGAATTCAAAGATTACCTACAGACACAACTAGATGCCTCCAAAGCAGTGGAGAATCTGGAAGAAGAAGTCCCTATGTTTGGTGGTGCCTGGAAAGGGTTACGCCCTGCTAAAAAAGCAGATATATTTAAAACGGTAGAAACCAAAGTTTCGGATAAGACATTCAAGGAATTAGCGACACAGATTACATCTCTACCAAAGGACAAAAAGTTCTTCCGTAAGATTTCGAAACTTTTCGAGGATCGTGCTTCTATGATTGAAAAAGACGCGTACGATTGGGCAATGGGTGAACTTATGGCTTATGCTACCCTATTGAATGAAGGCAAGCGTGTCCGTATTTCAGGGCAGGATGTACAACGTGGTACGTTCTCACACCGTCATGCGGTATTGACATTAGAAGATTCGGAAGAGAAATACATTCCATTGGCTAATGTCAAAGGTGGTGATAAATTCAACATCTACAACTCTCTACTTTCAGAGTATGGTGTTCTAGGTTTTGACTATGGTTATGCTTCGGCCAACCCGCAAGCACTTACCATCTGGGAAGCACAATTTGGTGACTTCTATAATGGTGCGCAGATTATTGTTGACCAATACCTGAGCAGTGCTGAAACCAAATGGAAACGTTCTAACGGTTTAGTAATGATGCTTCCACATGGTATGGAAGGTCAGGGACCAGAACACTCTTCAGGACGTATCGAAAGATTCTTAGAGCTGTGTGCTAACGATAATATGATTATTGCGAACTGTACCACACCAGCTAACTATTTCCATTTGTTACGCCGTCAGTTGGTTCGCGATTTCCGTAAACCACTTGTTGTATTCACACCAAAGAGCTTGCTTCGCCACCCTAAAGTGGTTTCAAAAGTAACAGACTTCACAAAGGTTAACTTCCAAGAGGTCATCGACGATACATCTGTAAAAGCAGCTTCAGTAAAGCGTGTGCTCTTCTGTACAGGAAAAGTATACTACGATTTGTTGGAAAAACAACAAACTGAAAAACGTAATGATATCGCTATCGTACGTATCGAACAGTTATACCCTGCGCCAGTAGATCAATTACTAGCGATCCGTAAAAAGTACAATAAAGCTACAGCTTTCATTTGGGTACAGGAAGAAAACGAAAACATGGGCGCATGGCCATATTACTGTCGTTCGTTCCGTAGATCCGAAATTGAGTTTACAGACGTAATCGCAAGAAAAGAAAGCGGTAGTCCGGCAACAGGCTATATGAAACAACACATCGCTCAACAAGAAGCAATAATTAATAAAGCATTTGAATAACAAATTATAAAAGTCAAACGTTGTATAGATAAAACCTATACAACGCTGGCTTTAAAAAGAACACATATGAGCTTAGAAATCAAAGTCCCTACGGTTGGTGAATCAATTACCGAAGTAACCTTAGCCCAATGGCTAAAAGAAGATGGCGACTACGTCGAAATGGACGAAAACATTGCCGAACTGGAATCAGACAAAGCTACATTTGAACTACCCGCTGAAAAAGCAGGTATTCTTCGTATCATCGCACAAGAAGGTGATACTCTAGAAATCGGTGCAGTAGTATGTACTATTGAAGAAGGTGATGCACCTTCTGGAGATAAAAAAGCAGATGCTCCTGCAGCTCCTGCCGCAACAACGGCTACACCTCAGGCTGCTGAAGCTTCCGAAAATCCAGATTCGTACGCAGCTGGAACAGCTTCTCCTGCAGCCGCTAAAATTTTAAGAGAAAAAGGAATTGATCCATCTACCATAAAAGGTACAGGAAAAGATGGTCGTATCACGAAGGAAGATGCTGAAAAAGCACAAGCTAAACCAGCAGCTCCTAAGGCTGAATCTAAGCCAGCCGTAGCTACTACAGCAGTACCTACAGTAGCAGGGGCACGTAATGAGCGTCGTGAAAAAATGAGCTCCCTGCGTAAAACAATAGCTAAACGTTTGGTATCCGTTAAGAATGAGACGGCAATGTTAACAACCTTCAATGAGGTAAACATGCAACCAATCATGGACTTAAGAGCCAAATACAAAGACATTTTCAAAGAGAAACATGGTGTTGGTCTTGGTTTCATGTCTTTCTTCACTAAAGCTGTTACTACAGCATTGAAAGAATGGCCTGCAGTAAATGCACGTATCGAAGAAAACGAAATCGTTTATTCTGATTTTGCAGATATATCTATTGCTGTTTCTGCTCCAAAAGGATTAGTCGTTCCTGTAATCAGAAACGCGGAGTCGATGACTTTATATCAAGTAGAGAAAGAAGTTATCAATCTTGCGACTAAAGCTAGAGATAGTAAATTGACGATAGAAGAAATGACAGGTGGCACATTTACAATCACCAATGGTGGGGTATTTGGATCTATGATGTCTACTCCGATCATCAATGCTCCTCAATCTGCAATCTTAGGTATGCACAATATTGTACAACGTCCTATTGCGGAAAATGGTCAGGTTGTGATTCGTCCAATGATGTATATTGCTTTGTCTTATGACCACCGTGTTATTGATGGTCGCGAGTCAGTAAGCTTCTTGGTTCGTGTAAAACAATTGCTAGAAGACCCTGCTCGTTTATTACTAGAAGTATAATATCACTACATATACCAGGTTTAAAAGGCCGTCTTTAACAGGAGCGGCCTTTTATTTTAAAAAAAGCCTATTATGAAACACTTGCTCCGTCTTATTGTCTTTTTAATATCCATGTTGTTTTCTGTTGGCAATGGGTACTTAAAAGCGCAAGAAATAGGTGTAAAATTAGACTTCTTTGGGTATGCTGATAATAGAGAGTATGGAACTACTTATACAGAAGACAAAACTATCTTTGGCAGTTTAATATCACCTCAACTGTACTTTAAACTCAGTGATAACCACGCCTTATATGGTGGGGTTCATTACAACAAGGATTTTGGTAGCCGCCAGCAAGATAAGCGTGCATTCAATCCTATAGCTTACTATAACTACACATCGACCAATATAGACTTTGCAATAGGATTTATACCGCGATACGAACGGCTGAAAAATGTCCCTCGTGTAGTATTGGCGGATACCTTTATGTATGACCGTCCAAATCTAGAAGGTATGTTCTTCAAATATCGTAAAGAAGGCTTTGAACAGCGTGTATTTATTGATTGGCTAAGTAAGCAGACCTTTACGGATCGCGAACGGTTTATGGCTGGGATTGCAGGAAGTTACCATCAGGGGCTGTTCTATGTAGAACACGCGGGTATCCTCTATCATAATGCCCTAACAAGTAATGATGACCTTGATGAGCATGTACAAGATAATGGCGTGATTACGGCAAATGTAGGTTTAGACCTGAGCGACAAAACGACATTAGACTCTCTTACTATAGATGCTGGGGCGGTCGTTGGTTTTGACCGTATCCGCACAAAGTATGATATGCAGGTTACAAAAGGTTTTATAAGTAAACAACATCTGGGTTATAAAAAATTTGGACTAACGAATACCCTGTACCTCGGACAAGCTCAAAACTTACCTAATGGAGACCCCTTCTACCGGAGGGACAAGTATGACCGAGTAGACCTAAGCTGGGCACCATTTACATCGAAAGCCATTGAAGCGAAACTCGTTGTTTCTTTCCATTTTTCAAAAGATCAAATAGATAATCAACAAGCTTTTACATTGCGTTACAACTTTGGCCAATCTTTATGGCACAAATAAACAAAAAACTTAGGCAATTACTATTTTAAGGCATAACTTTTGTGTGCGTATCCCAAAAAATGCACATACATGCACTATAAACTATTTCAACTTTTATTGGTAGCCTTTTTAACACTACCCAATTATCTCTGTGCACAGCACAACTACTTTCTTTTTAAATACAATAAGCAGTTCGGACTGACAAATCTAGAAGGAACCAATATCATCGAAGGGAACTTCACTACGCATAATGATCAGATTAAAGACTACGCACTATTTGGAAACAAGGAAAAAAAGGAATTTTTAATCAACCTAAAGACGGGCAAGAAGGAATCCTTTGATTATTTTGATGGTAATAGTATTTTCGTGGATAGTCAGTACTTTGCCAATGTGGAGAGGGAAGGAAAAAACTTTCTTTGGGGACAGAAGACGGGAGAGATTCTTCCTGTTCCAAAAGCTTTGCAAGGTCAAGTATTTCAGAGGGTCTATATGATTAACAAAGATTTTCTGTACGCTGTCGGCCAGGAGACTATATTCCCTCCTCAACCCAAAAAGAAAGCACCGACAAAAGCACGAACAGGCACAAAACCTCCTCCTATCGCTCCACCGGAGAAATTAGATCCGCCTAGACAGGTAACCTATGTCTATATCTTCAAAAATGAACGGGCAATGCCATTGATTACAAAAATAGAAGTAGATCAGGACAAACTTTTCGGAAGCAATACACCTACTGCCATATTTGACTTTTATAATCTAGAGAAAATAGATAAAGAGAAAACAAATGACATGGTCTATCTAGCTACAGAACGCTCTTGGAACCCAGAGCTAAAACCCTGGCACTTCTATTATGATGCATCCTTCAATATAGCGTGTACCTTTAGTGCGGGTCGTCTTCTGGTTATGGATGGAAACTTCAAAAAGATAACAACCATGGACTTAGAAAAGTATTATGATAAGGATACAATAGCGGCCTACTTTCAATCTTTAAACCCTGACAAAGAAGTCCGATTGAACTATGCCGGATTCTCTCCATCTGTCGGAATGGCCGGTAGTGCTAGAAAGCCATTTTGGCAAGTAATACAAAAAGATAATACTTACGAGATCAGTTATCTTAATGAAGATCAATATATCCCCTACCTTTCTGCAGTAGCTGCAGAAGCAAAAGTATGGTACGACGACAAGCTGTATCTAAAAGACGAAAATGATAACGAATTAACGGTGGAATTGAATAGAAAAACACTCCAATTACCTATCCCGATAAAGTATAAAGAACAATTTAAAATACAACTTCTGTAAGAATTGGTCGTCATTCGGCGACCAATTTATTATGTATCATTCCATAGTTATATTGCTGAATGAAAGCATGCAGTTTTTTCGTCAAACTATCACTTACAGCTTTATTATGCTCTACAAGATTTTCTTTAAGCATTCCGTCTATCTTTAGGTTGTACAAAGAACTAGCCTTCTGCCCATCATAGGTCATAAAATAGTCTCCATTGAAGAAGTTAAATACTTCTCCAGTGGTGTTGACAACAAAGTTATCCTTACTTTTATCCAAAGCATCAAAGCCAAAAGCGAAATAAGGCTTTGGATAATTTAAGTAATTGAGGACTGTAGGCATAATATCAATCTGCTGTACCAACTTCTCAGAAACTCCTTTTAAATCGCTACCTGGATGATAAAACACGATAGGAATCGCAAATGTATTGGGTAAAGTCTGATATTCAGGCAAAGCACTTAGACTCGTATGATCTGCACAAATTACAAAAAGGGTATTCTTATACCAATCACTTTTAGATGCCTGATTAAAAAACTGTCTTAAGGCATTATCGGTATAACCAATTGGTTCCTGTAAAGCTACTGGCCCTTTGGGAAACACGCCTTGATAGTGTTCAGGAACTTTAAATGGATGATGGGAAGAGAGAGAGAAAAAACCAGCGAAAAAAGGTTGCTTTAAATGATCCATTTTATGCGCCATAAACTGCATAAAAGGCTCATCCCAAATCCCCCATATACCATCAAAATCAGCATCGTTATTGTATTCGTTCTTGCCAAAATAGTGTTTGATACCGGCCAACTGTGTGTATGCAGAAAATCCCATACTTCCATTGGGTGCGCCATGAAAAAAAGCTGTTTCATAGCCCTCATCTCCCAGTAACTTAGCTATACTTGTGGTTTTATTGCCAGAATATATAGATAAGACAAACGGTTCGCCTACGGAAGGAACACCTGTAATAACAGAGGGCAAGGCGTCTATGGATTTCCTTCCATTAGCATAAGAGCGATTAAAGGTAAAAGAATGCGATATCAAAGAGTCTAAGAAAGGCGTATAACCTTTATAATTTCCATGATCGATATCTTTATTCAATGCACCAATATGTTCCTTTCCAAAACTTTCCAAAATTAAAAATACAACATTGAGTTTACGAAAAGAAGCAGAATCACTAGGAAGATGAACAACTGGATATAAGGTATTAACTTCGTCCTGCGAAAAGTAGTGTTGTTCTTTAAGTTGTATTGCTTTTAAAGTTTTCAAGATGCTGAAAGGCGTATTCAGTACAATACTCATTTCTTCTGGATTTTTAACATAATCCCCAGCGTTACTCAGTGTGATCGGTCGTGTACTATGCGCCCAACCGCCACGGACCCCGCCAATAAACAAAAAGATAATAAGCAAAAATGATAAAGACTGAAATAGATAAAACTGCCAAGATAGCGACACTGGTCGTTGAATCTTAATCTTATCATAGGCCCAAGCTATTAAAAAGATGAGTCCCACAAATAAAAGTACCAAATACCAATATCCAATCAGAAAATCTAAGGTCAACTGTCCTAAATTTTGCTCATTTGAGAACTGGCTAAAAACAGTGCCAGTGGTGCGCTTTAATGTAAAGGGATAATAAGCATAATCCACTAAACTTAAAGCCATTGCAATACTATTGGTAACTACAAAAATCCATTTACATATTTTTTGATAAAGTGAATTGTACTTAAAAGGGAACGGCACTATCTGCAGTAAAATAAAAAGTATATTAACGTACAAAATAGCGACTGTATCAAACTTAATACCACCAATAAGCATTGTTACTAAAGAACCACTATCTACCTGTGGAAACAAAGCATGATTGATAGCATAGAAACCTATCCGCAATAAGGCGTACAGCAGTAGTAGGACGATAAAAAGAATCACAAGTAATCCAAGTGAATTCCAACTGTTACGTATAGTATATGAACTCTTCATTGCTATTGAAAACTCTAATATGCTAAAAACTGCTTATAAACACCTTGATAATAAGCTTTAGCTATATTCAACAAACTATCTGACTTTGCTTTTGGAAATGAAGGATCAGCCTGAAAATTGATCGATTTACCAACATTATCGAAAGACAAAGCCTGTCCCTTTGTTATAATTCCAAAAGCATCTTTTGAATTGTAGAAAGCGACTTCTGCGGTGGTAGGATTGAACAGATCTCGGCTCCAAGGGTAGCGCTTGATACTGGCGTCTAATTGCTGCAGCAGAGTGGTCGCTAAATCGGTTTGATTACCTATTCTAGAAATCACCTTACCTCTATATTCTTTCTTAATCACATCTCCAAAAAACACCAATGGAATATGGAATCTATTGGGCTGTGACAAATCCCACTTCTCTGTAGGGAGACGATGTCCATGATCAGCAATCAATACAAACAACGTATTCTTATACCAGGATTCCTGTTTGGCTTTTTCTATAAAATCAAAAATCACGGAATCCGTGTAGTAGGCTGTACTTCTAAATTTATTGGGATTACTGTCGTTTCCAAATTTATACTGTCCCTTTAAATCAAAAGGCTCGTGATTGATCAGCGTAAACATCGTTGAGAAAAAGGGCTGTTGTTCTTTTTTGAAATCTTTAATCATTTGATTAAAGATAACATGATCATACACTCCCCAAGAAGCGCGTTCTTCATGCAACCCAAAATTAGCTTGATCGACAACTCGGTCGATACCATGCGTCAACATATAGGACTTAAAATTATAGAACTCGCTCTGTCCACCATGATAGAATGAATTGCTGTATCCTAGGCTATCCAACTCCTCCCCAATAGCTGGAATATTTTCATGCTTGGGAATGTATTTGATAATACTCTCGGGGCCCTGAGCCGGGAATCCACTCAGAATTCCGATCATCCCTTTGTCCGATCGATCGGAAGCTGCATAAATTTGATCAAAAAGAATACCTTCATGGATCAACTTCTCCAGATTAGGAGTTATTCCCTGTTCTCCCCCCAAAGAGGCCACTAAATCGCCTACAAAACTCTCCATCATGATCAGAACGACATTGGGACGTGTTGTAGTCAGCACCTGTACCGCAGAATCTGGATTGTGCTCAAAGACAGGCTTGATGGCAGATGCGATCGAAGCATCATCACTGTAGAAAGGATAAGGATTACGTAATAATGTACTACGTGTGAAATAATCACGTAGCAACGACCATTGCGTATTTACAGCGGCATGATTGTAAAATGTCTTCTCCGAAAAATAAGCTTTACTTGGATTTAACGGCGCCCTCCCATAGCCTCCACGGATGAAAGTAAACAGAATAAATATACCTATCAGGAACTTCATTAGATTCGGTAACGGTTTTTTTATATTAAAAAACCAAACCGATTTGAATAGGTATCTATAAAGGTAATATCCCAATACTATACCCAGTATTATCCCGACAATGGGTACGAAAATAGGTGTAGATTCTGCAGAGGCAACTGCTCCCGATGGGGATGCCCAAAAGGCATCGATAGCCCGCTTTGAAATCTTGTCGCCCCACTCCCTATAAATATTGATATTGATAAATGAAACACCGAAGTATACCAATAATGCAATCAATGTATATACATCTAACACTTTACGTTTAAGTTTCACCTTAGGCAGAAAACTTAAGATACAATAAAACAGAAATGGAATTGCACAGATATAGGCGACTGCAGAAAAATCCAAAAATAAGCCATGATAAAAAATCTTGACCACATCCATGAATGGACTTCCCTTTATCTTTTCAAAAAAAGAAATTATAAAGATAAAACGATCAATAAAACATATAATCAACCAAAATAAAAAATAACGAGTTAAAGCCTTTAACTCATTAACTAAGTTCTGCATCCTATTCTATTATAAAACGAGCAAATTTACGCTTAATTATCAATCTCTTAATCACCTATTAACATTTTTTTAACAGATTATATCTAACCTCTTCTTTATTTGAGCGAAGAAAGTGGGATTTCACAGCTTAAATCCTTATTTTTGTACACTTTTTACGCCATATTTATAGCAATGAGCATAGCAAAAACTTACAATCCAAAAGAAGCAGAAGACAAATGGTATTCCTATTGGATGGAGAATGGTTTTTTCCGTTCTACACCTGATGAACGCGAACCCTACACTATTGTAATGCCTCCGCCAAATGTCACTGGGGTGCTACACATGGGCCACATGTTGAACAATACAATTCAAGATGTATTGATTCGTCGCGCCCGTATGCAAGGTAAAAATGCATGTTGGGTCCCTGGTACGGACCACGCATCTATCGCAACTGAGGCTAAGGTCGTCGCCATGCTCAAAGAACAAGGGATTGACAAAAAATCTCTGACTCGCGAAGATTTCCTAACGCATGCCTGGGAATGGAAAGAGAAATATGGAGGAATCATCCTTAAACAATTAGAGAAACTGGGAGCTTCCTGTGATTGGGAACGCACTAAATTTACGATGGATCCGGAGCTATCAGAATCGGTAATCGATACATTTATCAGATTTTACAAGGAAGGCTATATATACCGCGGTGTGCGTATGGTAAATTGGGACCCCCAAGGAAAAACCGCACTATCGGATGAAGAAGTAATACGTAAAGAAGTCAATCAGAAACTCTATTATATCCGCTATAAGATAAAAGACAGTGATGAGTATGTTATTATAGCAACTACGCGTCCTGAAACTATAATGGCCGATACTGCAGTGTGTATCAATCCGAATGACGAGCGCTATGCCCATCTAAAAGGAAAGACAGTATTAGTGCCTTTGCTTAATAGGGAAATTCCGATTATCCAAGATGAATATGTCGATATCGAATTTGGAACCGGATGTCTTAAAGTGACTCCAGCACATGACCTAAATGACTATGAGCTGGGCCAAAAACATAATCTACCTGTAATAGACATCTTGAATGACGATGGTACATTAAATGAGAAGGCAGAGATATTGGTGGGTGAAGACCGTTTTATAGCCCGTAAGAAGATCGCTAAATTGCTTGAAGAAGCAGAACAGATTGAGAAAATCGAAGACTACAAATCGCAAGTTGGTTTCTCTGAGCGTACTGATGCTGTTATCGAGCCTAAGCTTTCTATGCAATGGTGGTGTAAAATGGAAGAACTTTCTAAACCGGCTCTAGAATATGTAGAAAATGGCACAATAAAGCTGATTCCAGAAAAATTCTTTGCTTCCTACAAGCATTGGATGGAAAATGTAAAAGATTGGTGTATTTCCCGTCAACTTTGGTGGGGACAGCGTATTCCTGCTTGGTATAATGATAAAAATGAATGGGTAGTTGCTAAAACTGAAACAGAGGCTATACAGGAGTTTGAGGAAAAAGGAAAATCCACATCAGGAATTCATCAGGAAGAGGATGTATTGGACACTTGGTTTTCTTCAGGGCTATGGCCTATGTCTGTATTTGACGGTGTACGCAATCCGGAAAATGAAGAGTTTAAATACTATTACCCTACGAATGACCTGGTGACAGCTCCTGAGATTCTTTTCTTTTGGATTGCACGGATGATCATTATGGGACACGACTATACCCAAAAGCCTCCTTTTCGCAATGTATACTTAACAGGTATCGTACGCGACAAGCTAGGTCGTAAGATGTCTAAATCCTTGGGCAACTCGCCGGATCCTATTGAGCTAATGGCACAATACGGAACCGATGGTGTACGTGTAGGTATGTTGCTTTCGTCTCCTGCGGGAAATGACCTTATGTTTGATGTTTCTTACTGCGAGCAGGGACGTAATTTTGCGAATAAGATATGGAATGCTTTCCGCTTAGTAAAAGGTTTGGATAGCATAGAGGCGCCAGCAACGGAAGCGCAAAAAACAGCTGCAGAATGGTTCGAAAACCGCTTTAACCAAGCTGTAGTTGAAATCGAAGAACACTTTAACAATTATCGTCTATCGGATGCTCTGATGACGACTTATAAACTAATATGGGATGATTTCTGTGCATGGTATTTGGAACTGGTTAAGCCAGCTTATCAGACACCAATCGAGTCAGAAACATTGGAAACGGTTAAAGTATTATTTCAAAAAGTGCTGACCCTAGTTCACCCGTTTATGCCGTTCCTAACGGAGGAATTGTGGCACGATGAGCTATTCGGAAACCGCGAAGCAAAAGACTGTGTAATTGTTGCCGAATTCCCTAAAATAAAAGCTTTTGATGAGCAGATAATCAAAGAGTTTGCTTCTGTCCAACAAATCATTTCTGAGGTGCGTAATATCCGTAATTCGAAAGGGATGTCTCCTAAAACAGCGTTGCCTTTAGCCATCAATGCTTCCGATATGGATTTCTCTAAATATCAAGAAAGCATTATCAAATTAGCTAATATTTCGGACCTGACTTTTGTACAGGAAAAGGTAACAGGAGCATTAAGCTTCTTGGCAGGTAAAAGTGAGTGTTACGTCAGGCTCGATACAGAAAATATTGATATCGACGCTGAAAAAGAACGTATCAGTAAAGAAATCGATTATTTAAAAGGTTTCTTGGTTTCGGTAGATAAGAAATTATCCAACGAACGCTTTGTTCAGAATGCTAAACCTGAAGTAATACAAAACGAGCGCAATAAAAAAACAGATGCCCTAGCTAAGATTGAAATCTTAGAAGAGAGCTTAACATCGCTGGGATAATAAAACCAGGCATAAATTAAAAACCTCACAAAAAAGTGAGGTTTTTTTTATCCCCATTTTCAGCGATTGTACAGATTCATTTTTTTTCGGTAATTCGCATTATTATATTGTAAGAACACATGAAAAATATACTTTTCAGTTTATTAATACTGGTATGGGCCAGTTCCCTATCCGCACAGGAGGAACCGGCTGCTTACATTCTAGAGGAAGGTTACGACTTCTGGATGAAAGAAAAAGGAGACACTGCTTATGTCTTTGCTAATATGGCGTACATAAGAGACTATCCAGGGACCAAGGGGAAGCTGTTAGACTCCATTCCACAGGAAACATTAGTTGTTATTAAATCAGACTGCTATAACAACTCTACAGCACGGGGATTTGAAGCGCCTTGGCGAAAGATATCCTATATTAAGAATGGTAAACAAAAAGATGGATTCATCTGGTCCGGTCTTTTGGCAATAGGACGTATGCAGCATAAAGATGGTACTATTTTCAGTGTAGGTTTTTTGCGTCGTGATAAGGAGACATCTTATAGTCCTGAAGCCTATATGCTAGAGGTAAAGTGCTTTGATACATACCACAATCTCAAGACCAAAGTTTACTATCCTGCTGGTCTTTCCGAACAACGCTACTCAGAACATAAATTATTACCCAACATGGGTCTAGAGGGATTGGAAAACATTATCCGTATAGGTTTTTTGGGTGAGGCATGTGGTATACCTAGTGAATACTACTATTTTAGTTGGAATGGCAATGAAATTATCCCAATGTTTAACCGTTATACGGTAGGTGATGCCGGAATCTATTATCATGAGGAGAAAATTCTCTTCCCTTCTGAACATAACCTTGACAAAAACCTAATAATCAAGGATATTGAAGAAGGGGAAGTCATTGATGAAGATGCCCAAGACTATCAATATAAAACGACCCGTAAACGGGTTAAATATATCTGGAACGGCAAAGTCGCTTCTGAAGTTATAGAAATGAAAGCTGTTAATTAAAAACAGCTTTCAAAACAAAATATTCCTATCTATGTTCTATCCATACAACAATAGATAGAAAAATGGGATACACTACATTTAAAAAACTACATGAACAACCACAAGTGCTAATCCTTGGAAATGTCTGGGACGCACAATCGGCAAAATTGGCTGAAGACGCGGGTTTTAAAGCGCTCGGAACATCGAGCCATGCCATAGCCAATCTACTGGGATATGCTGACGGAGAAAGAATAAGCGTAGATGAAATTTTATTTATGGTTGAACGCATTGTTAAGGCGGTCGATATCCCCGTATCAGTTGATTTTGAAGCAGGCTATTCTGATGATCCTGTTGAAGTAGCGAATAGTGTAAAACGTCTTTTGGAGATCGGTGTAGTCGGTATCAACCTGGAAGATGGAAAGGTGGTAAATGGAACTCGAAAACTTAGTGAAATAACAGTTCTAGAGAAAAAAATACAGGCAATCAAAGCAATAGGCAAACCGATATTCATCAATGCACGAATAGACACTTACACAACCAAACATGAGAAGTTACTGGAAGAATCTATAAAGCGGTCTAACGCCTATGAAAAAGCAGGGGCAGATGGACTTTTTATTCCACTAGTAGAAGCAAAATCTGATATTGCATCTTTGGTAAACACAACTAAACTCCCAATTAATCTATTTCTCACACCGAATCTTGCTCCTGTTCAGCAACTCGCTGAATGGGGCATAAAACGCTTGAGCCATGGTGCGAAAATATACGAATGGTTAGTCAATCAAAACAAAAAAGTTTTCAATGATTTTTTGAACTCTCCGATACTACCAAAGTAAAGTAATAATAATATCAGCTCATTTCTGCCTAAATAAAGGATAGTAATCTGCAATCAAAAGTTAGACACTTAGACTTTTATCACAAAAAAGTCAAACTCAATTCGTACACTTTTATATTTGGAAAATATGCTCGTAATTTGCACTATAACTTTTGAATAAAAATGTTTTAAAGTCAAAAGTAAAAACATAGTTGTTTAAACATGAGAGAGCTAATCAACAACAGCATATTTCTTATTATTGGTTTACTTTTTTTCAGCCTCGCAAATGGCCAGGAAATTCAGATACGAGGTCGGGTTCTGGACAAACAAAATAAGGAACCTATTTCCTTTGCCACCATTGCAGTAGTAGGTGGACAACAAAAAACATATTCTGATGATAATGGAAACTTTAATCTGACACTACCTAGCAGGCAGGTTAAAGTTCGTGTATCTTATGTTGGTTATCATGAACAGATGCTAGATTTGAGTGGAGATAAGACCAGTTTTGATTTGGTACTCGATCCTGAAAACCTAATTGATGAAGTTGTTGTCAAAAGACCTAAGCTTAAATATTCAAATAAAAACAATCCTGCGGTCGAGCTCATCCGCCAAGTAATTGCCCATCGGGACCAAAACCGTTTGACTGGGCAAGAATTTGCGGAATATGAACAGTATGAAAAAATATCACTGGGTTTAAGTAATCTTTCACCCAAATTTGTAAAAAAGAAGGTATTTAAAAACTATCAATTTCTCTTTCAAAGAGATGATTCAACAGCCACAGAAAGCTATATCTTACCTGCCTTCATAGAGGAGAGAGTTTCGAAATTTTATTACAGAAAAGACCCTAAAAAAACGAAACAGTATATTATTGCGGAACAAAGAGCAGAGTTTGACCCTAAGTTTATAGATAATGAAGGGTTATCATCTTACTTCAATAAGCTGTATGAAAAGATTGATATTTATGATAGTAATATCAGTCTATTGACTAATCAGTTCTTGAGCCCTATTGCAAACAGCTCACCCACATTTTACAGATTCTATATTACGGATACCATTAAATCTGATCAACCCTGGCTCGTAGAGTTAAGCTTCTTTCCTCGTAACAAGAGTGATTTCTTGTTTCAGGGAAAGCTTTATGTCACCTTAGATGGGAATTATGCAGTCCAGGGAGCCAAAATGAAAGTGAGTGATGATATCAACCTTAACTTTGTAAGGGATCTGGATATTGAACTTGCATTTGAAAAAGATAATCGTAATAAGTATTTCCTAAACAAAAGTAGCCTTGGAATTGATTTTGCCTTATCGGAAAAAGGTAAGGGAATTCGGGGAAATCGAATAGTATTTTATAAAGATTACGTCAGTGGTAGGCAGCAACCGGATAGTATTTACGCTGGTGATGATGTTGTCAAAGTACCTGTTCCTCCACAGACGGAGGAAGTTAGGGAAAGCTATTGGGCTACCCTACGCCACGAACCCCTCAACAAGTCAGAGATGAATATCTATCATAATATCGACACGCTACAATTAATGTCGTCTTTTAGGAGATTTATGGATATCAGTGCCTTGGTATTGTCCGGCTACAAACAGGCAGGTCCGGTAGAAATTGGTCCTGTAAATACATTTTATAGCTATAACCCGGTCGAGGGATTACGACTACGCGTAGGAGGTAGAACCACTGAAAGTCTAAGCAAGCGTTTCTATGCTGAAGCCTATGGTGCGTATGGATTTAACGACAAAAAGTGGAAATATTTTGTCAGTGGGACGTACTCTCTAAATAATAAATCTGTCTATAATTTCCCGCAGCATTATCTTCGGGCTTCAGTACAGCATGACACGAAGATCCCGGGGCAAAATCTGGAATTTATACAGGAAGATAACGCATTGCTCTCGTTCAAACGCGGGGAAAACAAAAGCTACCTCTATAATGATATTTACCGACTGGATTATAAGGCTGAATTTGAAAACCATCTTTCTGTAACAGCAGGCCTAAGTAAATGGAAGCAAAAACCTGCCGGAGTAATACGCTATGAAATGAGACCTGAGCAGGGGGATCCCTATTTAATACATGAGCTGAACACGACAGAGGTAAGCCTAGGGTTACGTTGGGCTCCAAACGAGCAGTATTATCAGGGAAAACTATACAGAACGCCTATCTTCAATCAATACCCAATTTTCACAATTAATTATACTGCAGGTATCAAAGGACTGCTAGACGGCGAACAAAACTATCACAACTTTACAGGTAGTATCTTTAAACGGTTTTACCTATCACAGTTAGGTCAAGCCGATGTGACTGTAGACGGAGGTTACGTACTGGGAAAAAATATACCATACCCTTTACTTACCATACATCGCGCAAACCAGACTTATGCCTACCAACTACAGTCTTATAACCTCATGAACTTTATGGAGTTTATTTCTGATCACCACGTAGGGCTAAACATACAGTATTACATGAATGGTTTTATACTAAATAAAATCCCTTTAATAAAGCGCTTGCAACTTCGAGAGGTGTTTAGTTTCAAAGGACTATATGGCGGACTGAGAGATGAGAATAATCCTTCATTTAACAACAAAGTCTATTCTTGGCAAACCAATTCCGATGGAGAGATTTCTTCGTTTACATTTGGTTCTAAGCCTTACATGGAGGCTAGTATCGGACTTTCCAACATCTTCAAAATATTAAGGGTGGACTATGTCAAAAGGTTAAATTACCTTGACCAACCAGGAGTATCAAAATCAGGTATTCGTGCCCGCATCAAGTTTGATTTCTAAAAACATAAAAAAAGTCCAGAATTCTGGACTTTTTTTATGTTTTAATACTCAACTGATATAATTGCTGAGAGCGGAATTAACACGCCGCTTTTTATTTGTATATACTTATCTGTCAGTGACCACACCGTGGTCTCTATACGCATGGGACCGTCTTCTGTATTGAATATAATCGTCACTTTGGACTTAAACTCATTACCTAAACGCTGAGCATCGTTTAATTTTCCACATAGCTCTTCTACCTTACTCTCCTTGGCAGCAATAATTTTATAATTGTTGATGTCTTCCTTTTCTATTAATGTACCAATCATTTTTTATGTATTTAAATCCGACAATTATTTATTTAAAACTCTTATATAAATATAACTAAATGAGTTTTTAAAAATCAATTGTTATAAAATAATTACATTAATATTAACATAATTTAAAGGTTTCAATCGTCAAGTTTTAAACGCAATGAAGCTTTGAAGATATTGCTGTTACTATTTAAAATTAAATCGTAGCTGCTTGGGTATTCATAGTCTAATCTAGATCTGAAGAACGATATAATATCTGTAGTCCTTTGATCTACTAGATAGTGGTTGATTCGATTGCTGACTTCTAACGTAAGCGTCTTGCCAAGCAAACGTCCGCGAACGCGTACAGGGAATTTAGCATCTACATGATAACCGTAATGGAGTGCATTTTGGATCAAAGGAAACAATATGAAGGGAGCGATTACTTCTATTTCCTCTTGCAAAGGAAAGTCATACAAAACCTGGATTTCATTTTTTCTATAATGACCATATAGTCCAACATACCTTTCGAGATTTTTGAGTTCCTCCGTTAATGAAATCGGACCATCATTTCCTGACTGCAGAATATCTTGCAGATAAGACCCTAAATCTGCGGAAATGCTTTGCTCATTTTTAAAATGAGCTAATAACAACTGCTTGTCTAACTTGCTTTGTTCCAAGGAAAGTTTGGCTTCAGCAACAAGAAGATCATCAAGTTTTATTTTCTCTTTATTAAATATACGTTTTAAGAACACTGACATCTATTTGCTATTCAATTCCGGAGACACCTCCTGAAACGACTAATTTCATAGCATCTGTCGCACTCATATTTAATTTGGTGACACGAGACGAATGAACCACTACAACTTGTCCGGCAAAAGAATAAGAATAGGGAAAATATACAATAACTTCATCGGTTAACCCCAGTTTTCCTAAATCCTTTTGTGTAAGAAAACCAATTTTTTTTAAACCAGTCTCATTTACTTCAACCAGAACAGGTTCATTGAACTTTTTAGCATCTCCTACAAAAGCCTCCGTAAAATCCTTAATTGAGGAATACAAAGTATTAAATAGTGGAATTCTATTAACTGTTCGGTTAAGCCAATGCTTAATCGGCTCCGTAACCAACGTGGTAAAGATTAGCCCAACGATTATCAGAAGTATAATTACCGTTAGAATTCCAATCCCCGGAATATAAAGGGGATGTCCTTCTTCATCCTCTAAAAAATGTTGCGTGATGTTCAGTGCATTGTCTAACGATGCAACTATCCAAACGATCAAAAATATCGCACCAGCAACAGGAACCATAACCAAAGTACCTTTGATTAAGTAATATAACAGCCTTTGAAAAATCTTCTTAAACATAATTATTCGTAAAAATACACTCTTTTTACCCGAGATGAAATACCTGTTAACAATTCATAAGGAATAGTTCCAATATTATGTGCTACCTGGTCCAGATCCGGAAATACTAATACTTCGTCTCCTTCCTTCGCGTCTATATCCGTAACATCTAACATACACATATCCATACAAATATTCCCTATTGTAGACACCGATTCGCCATTAATAAGCATGGTTCCTACTCCATTGCCCAATCGTCTGTCATAACCGTCAGCATAGCCAATCTTTACCGTGGCAATCTTTGAGTCTCGTAGTAACACCCCTCTCCTATCATATCCTACTGTTTCGGTTTTAGACAGGTGTTTGATCTGTGTTATCGTGGTCTTCAAGCTTCCGACCTCTTCTAATTGCAAACCATTTGGGGCCATATCAAAACCATATGCCCCTATCCCCAAACGGACCATGTCATAATGAGCCTCTGGATGATGCACTATACAGGATGTATTACAGATATGCTTGATAACTGTATAACCTAATGAAGATTCAATCTCAGTCGCCATATGTTCAAACAAACTGATCTGTTCTATAGTAAAAGATTTTAGAGTATCACTCCCTGCACCCACTAGATGCGAAAATAAGGTCGCTACACGAATGGATAAGGTCGAACGAACAATGGTCAGGGCATCCTCTATTTCGTCTTTCATAAATCCAAGCCTATGCATTCCGGTATCTAATTTGAGATGTACAGGGTAAGCTTCTATGCTTCGTTCTTTCAAAAAAGCAACAAACGACTTCAATATTCGAAGTGAATAAATCTCCGGTTCTAGTCGATATAGCAAAATATCATCAAAGGTCCCCTCGTGAGGGCTGAGCACCATAATAGGTAATGTGATACCCGCCCGTCTAAGTTCTGCTCCTTCGTCTACAAAAGCCACAGTAAGGTAATCTACTTTGTTAAATTGGAGGACATTAGCAATTTCAAAACTACCGCTACCGTAAGAAAATGCTTTAACCATAGCCATTATCTTTACTCCCTTCTTGAGGCATGAACGATACTGTGAAAGGTTATTCTCCAGCGCTTTTAAATTTATCTCCAAGATCGTGTCATGCGACTTCTCTACCAATAAACGACTGACGCGCTCTAATTCGAACTTACGTCCCCCCTTTAGCAATAAAACACTATCTACTAGGCTTAAATGCTGTAATGATTCTAACAGTGCATCTGTAGATTCGAATAACAAAGAGGGAATCGATAAATTCTCCTTAACCGGTTCTAATCGACTTCCAACTAGAATAATCTGGTCTAGGGGTTGGACATTTAACATATCGGCCAACTTCAAAATCGATGACTTAGTCCATTCTTCTCCTTCAAAATCACTCAATATCAACCTTTTTATAGAAGACTGATTCTGCTGTGCTAAAAAATCCAAAGCGATCTGTAGTGATGCGAGGTCATTAGAGTAGGTGTCATCAATAATACTGTTATTATATTTCCCTTTTTTTAATTGTAATCTCATTTCTAGAGGACGCAATGCCAAAATACGTATTTTTATTACATCAATGCCATAGCCCAAAGTCAACATGACCAATGTACAAGTCAACACATTGTCGATAGATGCCTTATCAATAAAAGGAACTGACAATGAAAATACCTGCTTTTTATAAAGTAGCTCTAGGATAGTACTATCTCTGTCTCTGTGTAGTTCCAAAAGTTGTAAATCGTCAGAGTCTTCTCTCCCCCAAGTTATGCAATCTCGATATTCCTCCAAAGAATGACTCCATACGCTGGATGGTGCAACAACTGTTTTCGCTCTTTTGAATAGTTTCCACTTCTCTTGGAATTTCTGCTCAAGAGAGTCAAATCCCCCTTGATGGGCAGGCCCTATACTGGTAAAAATTCCCATTGTAGGTTGAATCATCTCTTCCAACACAGCCATTTCTCCTGCCTTACTAACGCCTGCTTCTATAAGAGCAATTTTATGCTCTGCTGTAAGATTCCACAAAGACAACGCTACGCCTAATTGAGAGTTATAGCTTTTGGGACTCTGGTAACAATTATATTCTGCGGAAATCAATTGATGTAACCAGGTTTTGACAATAGTCTTTCCATTACTGCCTGTTATTCCTATAATAGGAATCGAGAAATGACTACGATGGTAGGCTGCAATCTCTTGCAACGCACGAAGCGTATTTTCTACCCAGACAAAATTAGCTCCCGGATAGAGACGCACATCAAATTCTGTATCGGATATTACAAAACTGCGAACTCCCTTTTCGTATGCTTCTGGAATGTAACGATGTCCGTCCCGCTGCTGGACCAATGCAAAAAATAAGCAATGATCTCCCACCCTAATCTTTCGCGTATCGTAAGCTAGCACAGAAAATGTGGTCTGAGGAAATGGCATAGAAATCTTACTGTGGTTAATATAAGGAAGAATAGTGTCTAAAGTATACATAGCTAAGAATTAAAACGAACAGAGGGGGCTAAAAAATAGCTTCTGGATTAAGCACAAATTTGACGATTATTTTTAATAAGTAAAAGCGGATTATGTGTGGCTTTTATATAAGTTTGTAACATGGAAGAGCAGCGACCGAATAAAAAAATCTATACACCCCATCAAGCGAAGTTAAAAGCAGAAGCTTACTGTGCTTATCAAGAAAGGTCACAGCAGGAGGTTCGAGACAAGCTATACGATTGGGGATTACACATGGAAGATGTAGAACAAATAATCAGCGAGCTGATATCGACTAATTTTCTAAATGAAGAGCGTTATGCTAACGCCTTTGCTCTTGGCAAATTTAGAATCAAAGGTTGGGGCAAGATTAAGATACAACAACACCTGAAGGCAAAACGAGTATCTTCTCCTTTAATAAAAGGCGCTCTACAGCAAATTGATTTAGACGAATACGAAGAGAAACTGACAGATATTATTAAGAAAAAATCCAATGTAAGTATACAACAGCTTAGCTTACAAGACAAAGCTAAATTGGTACGATACCTGCAAAGTAAAGGTTATGAAAACGGGCTTATTTTTGAAAAAATAAAAATTTAATTTTGATCATTATTTTTATTTTTTTCTTTGCATAGTTGCATTATTACTCTATATTTGCACCACGTCAAGCGAAAGTAGCTCAGTTGGTAGAGCACAACCTTGCCAAGGTTGGGGTCGCGAGTTCGAATCTCGTCTTTCGCTCAGTTGCCTAGGTGGTGGAACTGGTAGACACGCAGGACTTAAAATCCTGTTCCCGTTAAGGGAGTGCGGGTTCGATTCCCGCCCTAGGTACAAAAGGCTAATCATATGATTAGCCTTTTTTTATTTCCTTTATTTTCCATAAAAAATCTTTTCATCTACACTTTGCAAAGGCATTCTATTCGCTGTGATTACTATATCTTCCGTAAAAGCTATAAATAAAAAGCGCCGACAAAAAATTGCCAGCGCTTTCCTTCGTTAGTGCGTATTAATTACTTATTTGCAACAATATTAACACGGAAGTTAATTTCCTTGGAAATTAAATCATCTTTCTTTCCTTCATAACTTACTCCCCAGTCTTCACGTAAAATATTGAAGTCCGCAGAAGTTTTTACCGTAGTATCTGTAATTTCGTCTACCTTCGAATCGAATGTAATATTTTTAGAAATACCTTTAATAACTAGATTACCAGAAATCGCAACTGTACCTGCTGTAGCACCTGCTTTTACCTCAGTAATAGTGAAAGAAGCTTCAGGATGTGTAGCTACGCCAAAGAAATCGTCGGCTTTCAAATGACCATCCAATTTATCCTTATACTCACCCTCTAAATCTGTAGCTGAAATTGTATTCATGTCTAATACAAAGTTGCCACCTGTGATTGCTCCTTTATCAACATTTATAACTCCAGATTTTACAGTTATGGTTCCTTCATGGAAACCAGAAACTTTAGTACCTTTCCACATGATTTTGGTTGCCGCAGTATCTACCTTGTAAGCAACTCCTGCTACTTGATCAACTGTAGCTACTGAATCTTTTGTTTCCGCTTTTTTACCTTCTGGATTACCAGCACAAGAAGCAAGAACCATCGCTGCTGCTGCGGAGAATAAAACTAGTTTTTTCATTTTCTAATAATATGTGTTTAAACGTTTATTTTATACAAAAATAGAATAGCTTTTTAGATAACAAAGCATATTTTGATTTATTAACACTACACAGACAATTTATTAATGTCCCAAGGGTTGCGCTTCAACACGTTTGATATCAGCACCTAAAGCTTTCAGGCGTTCTTCTATATTCTGGTAGCCTCTTTCAATCTGTTCAATATTAAAGATGGTAGATTTACCTTGAGCCGACAATGCTGCAATCAATAAAGAGACTCCTGCACGAATATCCGGTGATGACATTTGTATACCTCTAAGCTTGGTCTGCTTGTTCAGCCCCATCACTACTGCTCGATGTGGGTCACATAAGATAATCTGTGCCCCCATATCGATTAGCTTATCTACGAAGAAAAGTCTACTTTCAAACATTTTCTGGTGAATCAAAACATTTCCTTTAGCCTGAATAGCTGTTACTAATACGATACTCAAAAGATCTGGAGTAAATCCAGGCCATGGCGCGTCTGCTATTGTCAGAATGGATCCGTCAATAAATGTATCTATCTCATAATTATCCTGTGCAGGAATAAAAATATCGTCACCTCTCAGTTCCAACTTGATTCCTAGTCGCGCAAATACAGAAGGAATAACGCCTAACTCATTATAAGCTACATTCTTAATCGTTATCTCAGAACCTGTCATTGCTGCCAAACCGATAAATGATCCAATCTCAATCATATCAGGCAACATACGGTGTTCTGTACCTCCCAAAGACTCGACTCCCTCTATCGTCAGCAAATTGGAGCCTATACCTGAAATCTTTGCTCCCATGCGGTTCAACATCTTACAAAGCTGCTGTAAATAAGGTTCACAGGCTGCATTATAAATTGTAGTTGTCCCCTTAGCTAAAACGGCTGCCATTACAATATTTGCTGTACCCGTTACCGATGCTTCATCCAACAAAATATGCGCTCCTTTTAATTCGGTAGCATCAACATTAAAAAAATGATTCTCAGCATCGTAGATAAACTTTGCGCCCAGCTTTTCAAAACCCAAAAAATGAGTATCTAATCTTCTACGTCCAATCTTGTCTCCTCCTGGCTTTGGAATTGCAGCCTTACCGAAGCGTGCAAGCAAAGGCCCTACAATCATAATAGAACCTCTCAAACTTCCTCCTTTTTGCTTAAATTCTTCAGAAGTAAAATAATCTATATTAATATCTTTGGCCTGAAACTCATAGGTGTCTTTACTCAATTGATTTACAGAAACGCCTAGGGAGCGTAACAAATCGATTAATTTATTAACATCTTTTATATCAGGGATATTGCTTATTGTAATCTTATCTTCAGTCAGTAAGACCGCAGATAAGATCTGTAATGCTTCATTCTTTGCCCCTTGAGGTACAATCTCCCCTTTTAACGGCTTCCCACCGTGAATTTCAAATGCGTTCATATACTAATTTTATTATAAATATTGGTACAGCTATTTTCCAAGCTGATTAATAATAATACAACAAGAGGATGTCCTCAGAGTGAAATACAAACAAAAACTTGACCAAATCGAAGTGATATTGTTTGCATTTTGAAATTGTAGACATCCTCTTTTGCTAAAGTAACTGATATAAACCAGCTTACTTCTTATAATTACTGTTCTGATAAGGTCGCTTGCCTGATCCACCAGTATTACTACTTTGTCTTTTTCGCCCGTTATTATTATTGTTGTTATTGTTATTATTTTGGTATTGCTTCTTCGGATAGTTTGATCCAGAAGCTTGCTTCTGATTATGATTGCCCGCTGGTGTTTGCGATTTAACACGGTTGCCTGGAGGCGGCGTACGGAAATCAAGCTTAGTCAGTACGGTATCTTCAGGCAGTACCAAAACAAAGCCAGACAGTTCCTTCAAATCTTGAATGATTTGTAAATCATTGACAGAATCTTTGTTCCACGTGAGGTAGGCCATTTTCATAAAATTAGCAATACCTAAAGTCATTTTCTGTCTTGTCTCTTCATGAGGTACAGCCATAGCTTTCTCGATCATCGACTCCACAATATGTCCGTAATGCTTAAACCGGATTCTGTGCTGTGGATAAGGCAAAGGTTCTGGTTTGTGCCGTATTTCTTCTTTAGAAGGAATAGGATATGGTGAATCCACATCTATCTTAAAATCTGAAATAATATATAAGTGATCCCAAAGCTTGTGCTTAAAGTCCGAAACATCTCTTAAATGAGGATTTAAAACCCCCATCATATCGATGACGACTTGTGCCAACCTGTTACGTTCTTCTCTAGAAGGAACTGTACAGATATGGTCAACCATATTTTGCACATTCCTACCATATTCGGCCAAAATTAGCTTAGAACGTGTACTGTTATAATCAAAATTCATATGTATTAATTTGCTTTTTAATGGCCATACGGAATATCCAAAGTATATTATGTGTGTTTGTACAGTCTGTACTACATGGATATTTCATACAGTGAAATTAAACGTAATATATAACGTTATTTTTTATTTAATATTCTATCCAACTATTATTGGACAATTCTTAGTTTCGCAAATTTAAGCAACAATTGTTTCTGCCCCAACTCCTTAAAGAAAATAGTTGCTTTCAAATCAGGTTTATTGCCTTCCAGATTTATGACTTTTCCGAAACCAAAGCGCTCATGCTCAACTTCCATACCTACTTGAAGACCACTGGTATCCGAAGGAGCAAATCCCTCTGTAGGAACGTGAGCTTTCGGAAGAATAGACGTAGTTTTTACAATCTTGGGCTTCGGTTTGGAGAAGCTATCTTTCTGTTGCCACGCTATTCGATCAGATTTCATATCTCCATCCCCTGAGGCGCTGTTCATTCGAGGTTTAAAGTCTAAATCTAAACAAGCAGGATTCAATTCATCTAAAAAACGACTGGGTTCGCAATTATTCAAAGTACCCCAGCGATACCTCGAAGTGGCATAAGAAATGTGCAATTTAGTCTCTGCACGAGTCACTGCCACATAAAACAACCTTCGCTCCTCTTCTAATTCTGCTCGTGAATTTACGGATAATTGCGATGGAAACAAATTTTCTTCTAATCCTACAATAAATACATGCGGAAATTCAAGTCCCTTAGACGAGTGGATGGTCATCAATGATACCGTATCTGCGTTTGGATCTTTATCATTGTCGTCATTCGTCAAGAGTGCAACGTCCTGTAAAAAAACATCTAGACTTTTCTCCTCAATATCCTCTCGTTCAGAAAACTCCTTGATACCATTCAATAACTCCTGAATGTTCTCATAGCGACTCAATCCCTCTACCGATTTATCCTCATATAGATCCTTCAATATACCCGAATGCTGTGCGATATGCATGGCTGTATCGAAAGCGTTGGATTGATTCCCCATTGCCTGAAAGCTCTGTATCATAGTTCCAAAATTGGACACTGCCGTCGCGCTGCGTCCATCCAAAAACATTTGCGCATTGGCTACTATATCCCATAACCGATACTGGTTTTTATCGGCGGCAACAATAATTTTATCAATAGTGGTATCCCCTATTCCTCTTCGCGGATAATTGATCACTCTTTTAAGTGCCTCCTCATCGTTGGGATTATAGGTCAATCGGAAGTAAGCAATAAGATCTTTGATCTCCTTGCGTTGGTAAAACGACGTGCCACCATAAATCTTATAAGGGATATTCAGCTTACGCAAGGATTCTTCCATCGCTCTCGATTGCGCATTAGTACGATACAGAATAGCAAAACTTTTAAACTGTAAAGAATGCAAAGACTTGTCTTGCAAAATTGCCTCAGCTACAATTTTACCTTCCTCATTATCAGAGAAAGCACGGGCTACTTTAATTTTATCTCCATCCTCGTTTTCAGAAAAAACGTTCTTTTCTAGCTGATTCTTATTGTTAGCAATAATACTATTAGCCGCATTAACAATCATCTTTGTCGAACGATAGTTCTGTTCTAGTTTAAAGACTTTTACTTCTGGGTAATCCTTTTGAAAATTTAGAATATTCTGAATATTCGCTCCCCTAAAAGCATAAATACTTTGAGCGTCATCTCCTACAACACATATGTTCTCGTTGACAGCGGCTAGCCGTTTGACGATAAGGTATTGAGAAAAGTTCGTATCCTGGTACTCATCAACCATGAGATAACGGAACTGATGTTGATATTTGTGTAGAGTCTCAGGATGTTTATTCAATAAAACATTTGTTTTAAATAATAAGTCATCAAAATCCATCGCACCAGCACGATAACAACGTTGGGCATAGGTAAAATAAACCTGTCCCATCTGTGGACGCCCATTCTCTCTATCTTCAGCAAGTATAGCCTCATTTTTATTATACTCCTGTGGTGAGATAAGGTTATTTTTAGCGGAAGATATACGTCCATACACCTGGTTGACATTATACAACTTATCATCTAAGTTCATTTCTTTCAAAATAGACCTCAATAGACTCTTGGTATCATCGGTATCATATATCGTAAAGTTTTTCGGATAACCGATCAACTCGGCCTCAACACGAAGTATACGAGCAAATATGGAGTGAAAAGTACCCATCCATATATTCTTTGCTTCTGCGCCTACAACCTTCGTAATACGTTCCCGCATTTCTTTAGCCGCTTTATTGGTAAACGTAAGAACCAAAATCTTAAAGGGATCTACGCCTTTACGAATAAGATGTGCTACTCGATATGTGATAACACGGGTTTTTCCCGAACCCGCTCCAGCCACAATCATTACTGGACCTTCGGTCTGCTCTACAGCATCACGCTGCGTGGAATTTAATCCTGCTAAATAATCCAAATTAAAAAGATTTTTTCCGTTAGAAATAGATTGTAAAGTTACTAAATTACTGTCAAATACGGCTGGTATGTGTTGCTATTTATTCCAACAAAAGCTACCTTTATCTTGTCAACAAGACGTTATTATGATAAAACCGATACTTATTGCCTCCTTCTTCTTTATCTTCCTTGCCACTCATGCACAACAAGGTTCGAACCGACTGCCTAATGGTTTTGTATATGTAAAAGATATCATACCACATCTAGAAGTGGATTTACCATATTGCGGTCATCACAACTTTATTGGAAAACCTATACAAGGCTATTTGGAACCTCAAACCATTCTTACAAAGAAAGCAACGGAAGCGCTGGCAAAGGTAGAGAAAGAGCTAAACAAAAACAATATGGGGTTAAAAATATTCGATGCTTACCGTCCACAGGCTGCGGTCAACCATTTTGTAAAATGGGCAAGTGAGCCCAATGATACTTTAGGCAAGGCCGAATTTTACCCAACCGAAGACAAACGCTTTTTATTTAAAAGAGGTTATATCGCATCAAAATCGGGCCATAGCCGAGGGAGTACTGTAGACCTAACTATCATCATCCTAGACAGCAAGAAAGAGATCGACATGGGAAGCCCTTTTGATTTTCTCGGTGAAATATCGGGGCATTCCTACACCAAACTATCTGCCCAACAGCTGAAAAACAGAAAAACACTCAAATCGGTGATGGAAAAATATGGTTTCAGAGCCTACTCAAAAGAGTGGTGGCACTATACCCTGAACAATGAACCTTTTAAAGACACATACTTTGACTTTCCGGTTCAATAATCCCTAGATTAGAATGGGGCATCATCGGGCATATCATTCATCCTTGAAGGCATTGTAATACCACCTCCACCGAAATCCTCAAAGGAAGAGGACGGCATCATCGGAGACGCGCCAAAAGGAGAGTCACCTCCTCCGCCACCGAAGGAATCACCTCCACCCATTCCGGAAAAATCGTCTTCTAAATCCACAAACTTCACAAACTTACCCACAAACTTCAGAGGTACAATACCAGTCTCACCGTTACGGTGCTTAGCAATAATTACCTCACCGACCCCCGCCGTAGGACGACCTTCTTCATCCTCCGTCAAGCCATAATACTCGGGACGATACAAGAATAGTACCATATCCGCATCCTGCTCAATAGAACCTGACTCCCGTAAATCGGATAGCATCGGACGTTTAGCATTACCTGGACGCGACTCTACAGCACGACTTAACTGGGATAACGCTAGTACTGGAATATTCAATTCTTTGGCAACAGATTTCAATGCACGGGAAATACTACCAATCTCTTGTTCACGATTCCCACCGCCTTTACCTTCTGATTTACCATGCATTAACTGCAAGTAATCGACAATCACCATTTGTATATCATGTTGCGCCTTAAGACGTCTACATTTGGCTCTAAATTCGAAAACGTTTAGCGCCGGGGTGTCATCAATAATAAGTGGGGCTTCGGTCAGCCTGCCAATTCTTGAATGCAATTGTTGCCATTCATGATCCGCAAGATTTCCTTTTTTAAGTTTTTCCTGCTCAATCTCGGTCTCACCCGCAATGAGACGATTTACCAATTGCACAGAGGACATCTCTAACGAGAACACAGCCACAGCCTTCTCGTGATCTACAGCAGCATTACGCGCTACAGATAATACGAAAGCTGTCTTTCCCATCGCAGGACGTGCTGCAATAATCACCAAATCGGAAGGTTGCCAACCTGATGTCATTCGATCCAACGCCGTCAATCCCGATGGCACACCAGTAAGACCGTCAGTACGATCGCGCAACGCCTCTAGGTTACTGATTGCCTCACGCATAATATCATCCATCTTACGGGAGTCTCTACGCAAGTTATTTTGTGCAATATCAAAAAGACTCTTTTCTGCATGATCCAGTAAATCAAAGATATCACTGGTCTCATCGTAAGAGGAATTGATAATTTCGGAAGATACTTTAATCAGTTCTCGCTGAATATATTTCTGCGAAATAATTCGAGCATGATACTCAATATTAGCAGCAGAGACAACACGATCCGTAAGCTGAGTGATATAGAAAGCTCCCCCTACCATCTCCAAGGCCCCCATTTGTCTCAACTCAGTGGTGACTGTTAAAATATCTATTGGTGAGGTCTTTTGAAACAGACTAAAAATAGCCTCAAATATCTTTTGGTGAGCCTCTTTATAAAAAGATTCGGCTTTTAGAACATCAATAACTTCACTCAGGGCGTTTTTCTCTAGCATAAGCGCCCCCAACACAGCCTCTTCTAAATCTAAAGCTTGAGGAGGAAGTTTGCCCAATCCACTGACCAGATTATTTAAACCTGTACGTTTCTTACTAAAACCTGTTCGCCCTGCATTAGATGATTGCCCTGTGTGTTCCTGATCCATTTTTGATTAATATTACCGTCCAACAATATAAAATACAATACCCTACAGATACTATAAAAATACCGTTAAACAAAGGTACTAAAAATACTTGCTCTCTATTTTTTTAGTTCTTCACATCGAAAAAAAACAAAAACGACAGGCTCCACATCCCTCCTATCCCACAAGCCTTTATTTTCCACACCGCTTGTTGAAAACATGTTAAAAACAAACCGTAAAAACTCAATATCAACAACTTACAAAAGTGTGGAAAACTTTAAACAATGTTAATATCCACATAGTCAACCAATACTGACCCCTTCAATAAGAAAGGCTTCTTTAGAATTTCATTTTCAACACGTTAAACAAAAACAACACCCAAATAAAGTGAACCCAACAGCACTTGAGACAGCCGTTAAATATATTATATCGCAATGAAAATATTATATTATCTTTGCTCTATGTCAAATGGAGCTTCAACATTAAAACCCTACAAATCGAAAGAAGGTGGTAAAAAAGAACAGGTCGCAGACATGTTTAACAACATTTCCCACAAATACGACTTATTGAACCGAATCATGACCATGCGTATTGATGTGATTTGGCGAAAAAAGGCCATTCGATCTCTGCAATCTATCAAGCCCCAGCTCATGTTAGATGTAGCAACAGGTACAGGTGACTTCGCAATCGAATCCCTTCGCATCCTAAAGCCAAAAAAAATAATAGGCATTGACATTTCGCAAGGTATGCTGAACGTTGCTAAAGAAAAAATCTCCAAAAAAGGACTTGAGCAACAGCTTGAAGTGCAATTAGCCGATTCGGAAAACCTTCCCTTTGATGACAATACCTTTGATGCCGTAACGGTTGCTTTTGGCGTACGTAATTTTGAAAATCTAGATAAAGGTCTATCCGAAATAAACCGGGTACTGAAACCAGGAGGAAAAGCGGTTATTTTAGAACTGTCAAATCCTACTGCTTTTCCTATAAAGCAACTCTATCACCTTTATTTTCACAAATTCATTCCTGCAATCGGCAAACTAATTTCAAAAGATTCTAGTGCCTATTCTTACCTACCTGAATCTGTGGCGAAATTTCCGGATGGCAAAAGATTTGCAACAATAACAACACAAGTTGGTTTTAAAGAAACGAAAGTAAGACCACAGACATTTGGTTTTTGCACCATATATGAGGCTATAAAATAAAAACTAATCGAAATGAAATATTTCTTCTTTATAATAGCAGGGATCCTTTTTTCTATAAACAGCTTTGGACAACGGAAAATCTCGTTACCGTTCTCCTCCTCTTATAACGAAGATGCAACTATCCTTTTGGGTATACAATACAATGTAGTCGTACAGAGTTACCAACTACAATTAAAGAAAGACTGGCAAAAACATCGTATTGACTATGGTGATACAGACCTTAACAGCCTCGGCGAACTAAAGAGCATACAGTCCAAACCAAGTATTGGTTTTTCAGTAGGAATACCTGTCGATATACGAGCAAATGAAAATTTATATTTCACCTTCAATCCTTCTTTCCTGTTTTTTAACGGTCTAGGAATCGAGTATCAATCTACAGGGGCAAAACCGGAATGGGAAGGTAAAAGTATCACGAGAAAACAGCGACATGTGATTAACTCTGCTGAGGGATCCAACTTCAATGCATTTGAATTTCCTCTCTCAGTTAAATTCCGTTCGGACGAAAAGATATTAAAGAACAAATTCAATAGATACAGAGCTTACCTCATAGGTGGTGCCAGATACACGAGATGGATTGGAGTCAATGGAGAATATAAAGGGATACTCCAACAAAATCCTGAATCCATAGCCCCCTCGCTTGTTATGAAACCAGGATACTTATCTTGGGAAGCAGGCTTAGGAGCGGATATTTTCTTCGCCTACTTTAAAATGTCCCCTGAGATAAAATTCAACCAAAGCTTTGGAAATGTATTCGACCCAGGTCATAAATTAGCGCAAGACAACAATAGCTTTATGACCCCTATCGACAAAGGATTGATACGTAATATATATGTGAGCCTAATTTTCCAATAAGGACGCCATTGTCTGAAAAGGAAGAGTAGAAAAAACTTGTAAAACAATAAGACGATGAGAACAGTATTAATAACAGGGGCTAGCTCGGGCATTGGGGCGGCTTGTGCACGGGTATTGGCAGGAGAAGGTTATAAGCTTCTATTATGCGCGCGCCGGGCTGACCGACTGGAAGCACTCCGTAATGAAATCCACGCACAGTATCCTGATATCGACATTCATACTTTTACGCTGGACGTACGCGACAATGAAAGAGTCAAAGAAGCGATCAACTCCCTACCATCAGAATGGCAGAAGGTGGATGTTTTAATCAACAACGCTGGTCTAAGTCAAGGACTTGACGCATTGCAAGATGGAGATACTGATGATTGGGATCGCATGATTGATACAAACGTAAAAGGCCTTCTCTATGTCAGTAAAGCCGTAATTCCTTTATTAAAAGAAAGCCAACAGGCACATATTATAAACCTTGGGTCTATTGCTGGTAAAGAGGTTTATCCTAATGGAAATGTGTACTGTGCAACTAAACATGCCGTAGACGCACTAAACAAAGCTATGCGCATAGATTTACTACCTTTCGGAATTAAAGTTACTGCAATAAATCCTGGAATGGTCGAAACGGAATTTTCGGAAGTTCGCTTTAAAGGAGACAAAGAGCGGGCTAAAAATGTGTACAACGGTCTCGTACCTTTATCGGGCTTAGATATTGCGGAAACAATTAGTTTTGTACTTTCCCGCCCTGCACACGTCAATATCAACGATCTGTTAATCATGCCGACAGCACAGGCAACAGGCACAGTAGTAGTTAGAAAATAAATTAAACCCTTATAATAATGTCATTAGAACTAAAAATAAATCAAGATATCAAATCGGCTATGATCGCTAAAGATAGCGTACGTCTGAGAGGCCTTAGAGCGATCAAAGCAGCAGTATTGCTAGCTAAAACAGAAAAAGCCGGAATAGAGGAACTAGATCAAGACACAGAAATCAAAGTGTTGCAAAAATTAGTAAAGCAGCGTAAAGAGTCTGGCGAGATCTATAAAGAACAAGGACGTGAAGATTTGTTCCAGATTGAATTGGAAGAACAGCAAGTTATTGAAGAATATCTTCCAAAACAACTAGACCGTAGTGAGGTAGAGTCTATCATACGCACTATTATTACAGAAACTGGTGCTTCTGGAATGAAAGATATGGGAAAGGTCATGGGATTAGCCAATCAAAAACTAGCCGGACAAGCGGATGGGAAAACGATTTCGGAACTTGTAAAAAGTTGCCTTTCTTAGACAAAAGAGATACTTACCTATTCTATAAATAGAAAAGAGAACTTGATTAGTTCTCTTTTCTATTTTCTCTACTTCCGTACATCTTATCTCTCTCAAAAGAAGCAATATGCCTTTCCTTCTTAGGAGGATAAATATCTTCTAACGTGATGAGTATCCCGGTCTCTTCTACCTCTCCAAATTCATCATTCATCGCTGTACCGAAAGTCATCATCGTCGGCGAGAGGTTCATATACGTATTAATGAGTGGTGGAATATTCTCTCCAAAATCCCGAACATGTTTATTCAACACCTTGTATCCATCTTTATAGGATAGCCCATCAAAAATCCCTAAAAACGGAGTTATATCGGTCTTATATCCTACCAAGAGATCTTCATAGGGTCTCACCATCCTGTTCTTGTCCGGGAAATAGCATTCCATGAAATACAATAACAGGTCTCGTGCCTGCGCATTGAAATGTGCATACATGGTAACTTTTCCAAATAGATACTTAATATCTGGATTGATGACGACTAATGCCCCGAGTCCATCCCAAAGATTGTCCAATGAAAAGAGTCCTTTTCTGTTATCAATTGAGGGTTGGTATTTAGGTTGTACCCAAGAACGCCCCAACTCAATTGTATAAGGAAGATAATTATTTATAAAATCATCTGAAAACTCAAAATAATGCAAGGTAGAAAGATGAATATTTCCTTCCTCATCCTGAGCATGATCGCAACGAATCACACGATATCCCGCGATAATCTCTTCATCTTCTGGATTCCAGGCTATTAATTGATCGTAATTATGCTCACATGTGTCATTTTCATCAATATCAAGGGCAAGACCAGTTCCTCCCCCTGCTCCGCGGAATGTCAATTCTCGCAATCTTCCTATCTCCCGCATGATATTTGGAGCAGAATGATAATTCACTAGGTAAACTTCATTATTTCCATTATTGGTATAACGTAGAAAAGCCTTTTCGATTAACTCTGCTTTGATCAATCCCCTATCTACTGGGGCAATTATTTCTTCCATACAATTATTTCTCCGTCTTCAATTCGTATACCAGCTGTCTTGTATAAGCAGCCCATTGTCTTTCATTTTTTGAAGTATCAAAAAACGTATATGGAATTTTCTTCCCAATTTTAATAACTACTCGTTGATTACGTTGGGCAAAAAATTCATCAGCCAAATACAACATTTCAACATTAAACTTTACGCCTAGCTTTGCTCTCCATCTCGAAAGATTATAGAAAAAACTTGAGTTTTTCCCATCAATATAGACTGGAATAACATCTTTTTTATATTTCTTAGCTTTTGAAACAAAGCTCTTTTTCCATTCTAGGTCTTCAATCTTACCATGAATCTTTCGGGAAACAAGTCCAGCCGGGAATACCAAAAGAGCGTGCTCTCCTGCATAAGCTTCCTCGATTGCAGCAATAGCATTTTTATCTTGCCCACCGATTTTATTCACACCTACGAACAGGGGTTGTAAATTTCCAACATTCATCAAGATATCATTAACTAAGAACTTGACATCCCTCCTATAGCGTCCAATAGCATGCATAAAAGCTATGCCATCTAAGCCACCTAATGGGTGATTAGAAGCGAAGATAACTGCCTCGGAATCTGGAATATTCTCTTCTCCCTCTAAAACCACTTCTACTCCCAAATCAGCAATTAATGCATCCACAAAGTCCAATCCCTGTAAATCTCTGAAACGATACATGATGTCGTTTATTTCGCTTTCATGTATGGTTCGTTCCAAATAACTTAGGAGTGGACCTGGTATCCATTTAGCAAGTCCTGGACTTTTTTTTCGTATGACTTCCCTTACTTGTATGAACTTATCTTTTTCTATCGCCATCGTTTTTTGAAAGCACGGGGCACCCCCTATTTCGTGAAGCGTAAAAATAAAAAAATAAAGCTGTATCTCGTTAAGAAAAATACATTTTAAAACAAGTTTCTTGTGTTTTATAGCTATTTTTGAGTGAAGATTAAACGTTTCCATATAATTAAAGGTTTAATAACTAAAATAGTAACTATGTTTATCGGGCAGTACATATCCACTGATTATCATGAGGTTTTACATACAGACACTGTAGAATTCGTATTAGAGAAGATGAGCGAAAGTCACTCTAAGTTTCTAGCTGTTGTCAAAGGGAATGTTTTTCATGGTTTGGTCTCAGAAGAAACACTACTTGACCAGACCGATTTACAAATACCTATAGAAGATTTAAAGATACATTTTAAATCTGTTTATCTTTTTGATTATCAACACATATACGATGCACTTCAAGTCATAACAACCTACGATTATTGCTTTATTCCGGTCTTGAATAAAAAACATGAATATATTGGTGTTTTGACTAAGCAGGATCTCTTAATTGCTCTTAATGAAACCTTAGGAAATGATGAAGGAGCCATTATTGTTCTTGAACTTGGTATGCGTGACAATGCGCTTTCGCACATCGCCCGGATTATTGAAGCTGAAAACACCAACATTCTCAGTACAGCAATCCACCGTCTGCCCGAGTCTTCCAAATTAGAAATGACCATAAAAGTCAACAAAACAAATATTGCAGCGGTAGTTTCTTCCTTATGGCGAAATGATTATGTCGTTAAGGCAACATTTCGTGACGGAGGACAACAGTCTGACATACAAGACCGTTATGACCTTTTGATGAATTATTTAGATTTATAACCTATTCTTTGCACCTTTGTGATTTAGAAACAGCACTATAGCAATGGAGCAGACGAAAATTGCAATCTTTGGTAGAATATTCAATTCGACGGTGATCCCCTATGTCGACCATTTATTTAATTATCTAACCCAACGAAATATTCTAATTTCTGTACATGTAGAGTTTTATGATTTTTTATTAAAAAACAACTTCTCCAGACAAAATCTAGAAACGTTCACCAATCATGAGGATCTCCCCAAAGACATTAGTTTTTTATTAAGTTTAGGAGGCGATGGTACCATGCTAGCTGCGGTCTCTATAATTCGAGATTCGGGCATACCAATAGCAGGAATAAACTTTGGTCGACTGGGCTTTTTGGCTAACATCCAGAAAAACGAGATAGAGGCTGCCCTGGATCAAATACTAAACAAACAATTTAAAATCCAAAAAAGAGCATTGCTGTCAGTCGAAAGTAGCCACAAGGAACTTTTTAACGGAGAAAACTTTGCATTGAATGATATTACTGTATTTCGTTTCGATAGCTCATCGATGATTACCATCGATGCGAAAATAGATGACGAACTTCTCAACTCCTATTGGGCCGATGGTCTTATCATAGCTACACCAACAGGATCAACAGCTTATTCGCTAAGTTGTGGCGGGCCGATTATTATGCCAGGAAGCGGTAACTTTGTAATCACACCAATCTCTCCACACAATCTAAATGTCCGTCCAATTGTTGTGTCTGAGAACATGACACTGAAACTGCGTATAGAAAGTCGAACTGAAAAATTCATACTGAGCTGTGACTCGAGGAGTGAAACTCTCCCTACCGTTGCAGAACTAATCATACGAAAAGCACCATTCAGCATCAATCTAATCCGTCTAGAGAAAGATGGATACTTCCGAACACTGCGAGAAAAATTGCTCTGGGGAATTGATGTCCGTAATTATTAAACTATATAAGTGATTTAACAAAAATTAAGGTTACACTATTATTGCAAAAACTTTATCTTTACAACCAAAATCAGTAAAGTTGATTAAAATTCGTATAGCTATATTAACCATATTGTCTTTCGTACTGTCGGGTGTCCATGCGCAACAGTATGAATTTGGCGTGTCCGGAGTAGGCACGGGCTATATGGGGGATATTAATACCACAAATCCCTTTTATTTCAAAAACTTAGGGGCGGGATTATTTGCAAAATATAACTTTAACCCAACCTGGGGTGTTAGATTAGGATACAATCATTTGTATCTATCAGGTAGCGATAGGGATTTTAACAATGCTAATCAAAAACAACAAAATTTTCAGTTTAATAATACACTATCTGAACTAGCGCTCACTGCGGAATTTAATTTCTTCAAATATATCGCAGGTAGAGAACTAAACAGGTACACACCTTATATAGTAGCCGGAGTTGCCGGAATCATGCATGATCCCTATGTTAACTACGGCTCTAAAAAAATACGGTTACGTGAGCTAGAACTTGAAGCCGATGAAAAGGGAAATGCTGTTACGTTTTCTAAATTTGCACTATCTATTCCGATTGGAGCTGGCTTCAAATACAATATAAAAGGCCCATGGTCTATCGGAGCTGAAGTGATTTATCGCACGGTCCTAAGTGATAATATCGATGCTGTAAGCCAATATTACTTAAGTCCGGGTAACATTTCGGCACGCACTTCAATTCCCAATGGCTTGACTAAAGAAGATTTAACTTTTTTAGCAGACCCTAGTGATGGAAAACTGATGATAAATGCGGGAAGAGCTCGTGGAGATGGAAAAAAATTTGATGGTTATATGACTGCAGGAGTTACACTGACTTATACAATAATTAGTAAAAAGTGCTATTGGTGGCAGTAATAGTTTAGTAAAATCAATGAGTGTTAAAGATAATATAGACCTTAAAAACCTACCTCGCCATATTGCTATCATTATGGACGGAAATGGACGTTGGGCAAAAGGTCTGGGTAAATTAAGAGTGTTTGGCCACAAGAATGGTGTTACCGCTGTCCGAGAGGTACTTGAAGGCAGTATAAATCTAGGAATTCCCTACCTAACACTGTATGCATTTTCTTCGGAGAACTGGAACCGACCAAAGTTGGAAGTTCAGGCACTAATGGAGTTACTAATAAATTCGTTGAATAAAGAACTCAAAACATTTCAAAAGAATGGAGTTAAGCTCAACGCTATAGGTAATATCAATGATCTACCAAGTAATGCAAGAAAAACGCTAATGGAAACCATGGAAGCTACGCGTGACAACACGAGATGTACGCTGAGCCTGGCGTTGAGTTATGGAGGTCGTACTGAAATTTTAGAAGCTACTAAACGCATCGCCCAACAAGTGAATAATAGCACTTTAAATGTAGATGAAATTACAGAACAGGTTTTTGCGCAGAACTTATACACTGCCGATATCCCTGATCCAGATTTGATGATCAGAACAGGAGGCGAATACCGTGTAAGTAATTTTTTATTGTGGCAACTGGCTTATACCGAACTAATCTTTTCTCCTAAAATGTGGCCAGAATTCGATAGAGAAAACTTGTTTGAAGCTATTTATGATTTCCAGATGCGTGAAAGAAGGTTTGGAAAAACCAGTGAACAACTATAACACCACACCAAAAACAAGGATAACTACATAAAATACAACAAGTTATCGTAATTATACTTTTAACAAAAATTAACAAGAGTTTGATGTACTTTAGCATCCATAATAACAAGTAAATGAAGCAACTATATATACTAACAGCAGCGTTTTTTTTGTTGAACATCTCTTCTACGTTTGCTCAAATAGGTAATCGTGGTCCGATCAATCTTTCGGACCCAGATGAGTTTTCTTATCTACAGCCTAAAGATTACATCATCGGAGGAATCACTGTAAAAGGGGCGCAATACTTGGATACGGATGTATTAATTACGATTTCTAAATTGGTCGTTGGTCAGTATATTGAAGTACCTGGCGAAGCTACTGCTAGTGTTATTAAAGATTTGATGGCACAAAACCTATTTGAAGATGTGCAATTGTGGGCTACCCGAATTGACGGCGAAACTATCTTTTTTGAAATCCGTGTACAAGAGAGACCACGATTGACACGAATTGACATCAAAGGATTAAGCAAATCTCAGACAGAGGAGGTAAACAAGCGTTTGAACTCCAGCTCTGGACGTATCGTCAATGAGAATCTTATTCAATCTACAAGATCCACCATACAACGCTTTTTAAGAGAAAAATCTTACCTCTATCCTGATATTAAAATAAGTACGCTTAAAGATTCTGCTCAGGCCAACAATGAAATCTTAAATGTAAATGTCGAGAAAAACAAAAAGATTAAAGTAAATAAAGTTCTTTTCACTGGAAATGAAACATTTACTAATTCGGAGCTGACTAAATATCTAAAAGGTGTAAAGCCACGTAAATGGTTCAGAATATTTGGCCCAGGTAAATTTAAAGATGATAAGTATAAAGAAGCTAAAGAAAAACTAGTAGCAAAACTACAAGACAAGGGATATCGTGATGCCCAAATACTGTCTGATAGCGTATATCGCTTTGGCGAAAAAGAAGTACGTATTAACATGGACGTTTATGAAGGTCCCAAATATTACGTAGGAAATATCGACTGGACAGGAAATACGCGCTATAAAGATTCTATCTTAAATATCTTACTAGGTGTTCAAAAAGGGGATGTCTACAGTGAGGAAAAGTTGAATGCTAAACTTACTGGACCTACCCGCAACAGTGATGACATTAGTGCACTCTATCAAAATGATGGATACCTGACATTTAATATTAATCCGGTAATCAAAAAGATATACAATGATACAATCGATCTAGAAATACAGATCAGTGAAGGAAAACAATATACAATCAATAATGTTATCGTAAAAGGTAATGATGTCACAAATGACCGTGTAGTATTACGATCAATATATACGAAACCTGGACAAAAATACTCTAGGGAATTAATCATGCGTAGTATACGTGAGATTTCCCAATTGGGTATGTTTGACGAACAAAAAATAACTCCAGACATCCCCTCTTCAACGATGAATCACGAGGAAGGTACTACAGATGTTGTATTCAATGTAGTAGAAAAACCTTCAGATCAAGTCGAGTTATCAGGAGGTTATGGTGCAGGACAGATTATCGGTACACTTGGTCTTACGTTTAACAACTTTTCGACAAGCAATTTCTTTAAGAAAGATGCTTGGAAACCACTACCACGTGGTGATGGCCAGAAACTAAGCATACGTGGTCAAACTTCCGGTAAGCGGTATCAATCGTATAGTTTTTCATTCTCAGAACCTTGGTTAGGCGGTAAAAAACCTATTTACTTTGGATTAAGTGCTTATACTTCGAACTCCTCTTATGGCGGTTTCAACTACTATACAGGCGAGCAGATGGTAAAAGATTCGGAATTGCAACGTATCTGGATGACTGGTGTGACAGCCTCTTTGGGTAAACGTCTACAATGGCCGGACAACTATTTCCAAATCAATAGTTCATTATCATTCCAACGCTACAAGTTACAGAATTACGGTAACTACTTCTTGTTCTCAAATGGTACGGCCTATAACCTTAACTTTACGCAAGAGATCAGTCGTAACTCAATTGATGCTCCAATCTACCCGACATCAGGATCACACATTCGACTATCGGTACAGTTGACGCCTCCTTATTCTTCTTGGAACAACATCAATTATAAGACAGATCCAGAAGAGGTGCGCTACAAATGGACAGAATACCATAAATGGAAATTTGATTCTCAGTGGTATATGAAAGTAGCTGGTAAACTCGTTGTGAAGACTCAAGCTCAATTCGGTTTCTTAGGAAACTACACCAACCGTACAGAGACCTCTACATTTGAGCGCTTTAAACTAGGTGGTGACGGTATGCAGGGATTTGACTTCTTGCAGGGATCTGAGATCATTGCTATGCGTGGATACGCCAATGGTACGATTATTCCAGAATCAACTGGAAATGGAAACCAACGAATTGCAATCAATTCCGGTAGCCCTATCTATGCTAAATATCAGATAGAATTACGACACCCGATTATGTTGAATGACCAAGCGACAGTCTTTGCCTTGGCTTTCGCTGAAGCAGGTAATACTTGGAATA
Source organism: Sphingobacterium tabacisoli (assembly GCF_017908035.1). Classification (GTDB taxonomy): domain Bacteria; phylum Bacteroidota; class Bacteroidia; order Sphingobacteriales; family Sphingobacteriaceae; genus Sphingobacterium; species Sphingobacterium tabacisoli. The sequence goes on from NZ_JAEQMU010000001.1 coordinate 2,190,516, forward strand.
AATTCTCAGAAGTAAACCCATTTAAAGTGCGTCGTTCTGCAGGTGTAGGTGCTCGTATATTTTTACCTATCTTTGGTATGTTAGGTATCGATTACGGCCACGCGTTCGACCCTATTCCTGGAATGCGTTCAAGTGAATGGAAACAAAGTTTCACATTTAGTATCATGCAAAACATGGGAGGTTTTTAATATTTAAACTTTTTAGTATAATTGTTGTCATAGAAATATGATAAAAAGGTTAAGAATCATTAAATAGAAAAATAATACAGAGATGAAAAAGATATTCGCAATTTTAGCTTTTATAACTTGTAGCATTAGCGCTTCCTTTGCGCAACGTGTAGCTTATGTAGACTCGGAATACATCTTAAAACATATTCCAGAATATGTATCAGCACAAAAACGGTTAGATGACCTATCTGTACAGTGGCAAGGTGAAGTTGATAAACAATACGGGGAGATAGAGCGACTTTATAAAGCTTATCAAAATGACCAAGTATTATTAAACGATGACATGCGTAAAAGACGTGAGGATGAAATTGTCAATAAAGAGAAGCAAGTAAAAGACTTTCAAAAGCAAAAATTTGGTTACGAAGGAGAACTTTTCCAAACCCGAGTACGTTTAGTAAAACCGATTCAGGAACGTGTCGCCAAAGCTATTCAGGATATCGCAACGAATCAGGGTCTTGATCTTGTCTTAGACAAAGGCAGTGAGGTGACTTTTCTTTTTGCGAGTCCCAGACTAGACAAAAGCAACGATGTAATCACGAAATTAGGTTTTAAACCAGATCCAGCTTTAGCAGAGAAAGCACAATAACAGTAAAAACTAATTTATTAACAATAGAGAATTATCAAAAAATTACATTTTGTAATTGTAGAGTTTAACATGAAAAGAATGAAAAATTTAGTAAAAGGAGCAATTTTAGCTGTAGGATTATTTGCGGGGGTACAAGTAGCGAGTGCACAACAAAAAATCGGACACGTCAATGCTGACGATGTATTTCAAGCTACGACAGAGTTTAAGGCTGCTCAAGAGCAGTTGAAAGTATTGAGTGATGCCAAGCAAAAAGAGTTAGAAGGAATGTATGCTGAGCTTCAAAAGAAGGAAAAAGAAGCTAACGACCTCATGTTAAATCAAAGCGAAGCAAATAAAACAGAAACACAGACAAAATTACAAACTATAGGTCAAGAGTTTCAGCAGATGCAAACTCGTGTACAAGAAGTACAGAAAGTAGCCCAAGAAGACATCGGTAAAAAACAACAAGAATTGATGGCTCCTATTCAAACTAAATTGATGAATGCAATCAATGCAGTAGCTAAGGAAAAAGGTTACGCTTATATCTTTGACATTGGTTCTGGCGCTGCGGTATATTACCAAGGCGGAGAAGATGTTACTGCTGACGTAAAAGCAAAGCTAGGTATAAAATAATTTAATAGTTATATCTATTTTAAAAGGCGGTTTTATAAAACCGCCTTTTTTGTGCCTTATAAATTTCACTTTGTATAGACTAGTTTACAATATTTTTTTTACAATGGTTAGGCATCAATTATGATAAAAAAATCATTAAATTAGCTATGTTAACGTACACGAACACTAAATTATGGAAGAATTATTTGATGTCATTGTGGTTGGCTCTGGTATTTCAGGAAGCTGGGTTACTAAAGAATTTTGTGAAAAGGGCCTCAAAGTTCTCCTTCTCGAAAGAGGGCGACAGGTAGAACACATTAAGGACTATCCTACTGCTATGCTCGACCCTTGGCAATTCTCTAATGCTGGCTCTGTTAGTCTCGATAAAAAGAAAAACAACCCTTTAATAAGTAAACACTATGCCTATAGCGAGGCTACCTCGCACTTCTATATTACAGATGATGAACAAGCTTACATTCAAGAAAAACCTTTTGATTGGATAAGAGGCTATCAAGTCGGAGGTAAATCTTTGCTTTGGGCGAGACAAACACAACGTTGGAGCCAATTCGAATTTGACAACCCAAAAGATTTTAAGACACCAGTCTATTGGCCTATAGGATATAGCGACCTATCATCATGGTATAATCATGTAGAAAAATTTGTGGGTATATCTGGCAAGAAAGACGGCATTGAAAATCTTCCTGATTCTGAAGTCGTCGGTTCCTTTGAAATGAATTCGGTAGAAAGTCATATCTCTGAAGCCATACGCAAAAATTTTCCAAACCGATTTCCTATTATCGGTAGAACTGCCAATCTAGCGCAGATTACAGATACGCAGAAAAAGCAAGGAAGAGGCCAATGTATGGCACGATCACTCTGTGAAAGAGGTTGTCCTTTCGGAGGCTATTTTAGTGCTAATTCCTCGACTCTTCCTGTGGCCAAAAAAACAGGAAACTTAACGCTGAAAACAGATAGTATCGTCGAGAAAATCATTTATGATGATCAATTAAAAAAGGCTACTGGTGTACTGGTCATCGATGCACATACAAGAGAAAAAAAGCAATATAACGCTAAAATAATTTTCCTTAATGCCTCCACATTAAACTCAAACTTAATATTGCTAAATTCTACTTCGCCTCGCTTCCCCAATGGATTGGGAAATAACAGTGGAACATTAGGTCGTTATATTGTATTTCATAACTACAGAGGTAAAATACAAGCTAAAATAGCAGGCTTTGAAGACAAATATTATTACGGAAAACGTCCTACTCAGGTATTCATCCCCGCATTTGAAAATATCAAAACTAAAAACCCAAACTTTGAGGGTTCCTACCTAATCGCCTTTAGTGCTCACCGCGATGGATGGAAACGTCCTCTAGATACCCAGGTCGGTCCGCTATTCAAAGATAGTCTCTCCGAACCGGGTGAATGGACTGTCAGTATGATGATGCAAGGTGAAGTAGCTCCAATTTTCGAAAATCATGTCCGACTAAGCGAAGAAAAGGACAAATATGGCTTACCAAAATTAATAACATCTATAGGCTATTCTGATAATGACGTGAATATGATGCAGCACTTCTTCAAATCTGGCCATGAAATGCTTGAGAAATCGGGATGTACAGATATTAAAATAATAGATCAGCACCTCGAACTGGGCAGACAGCCGGGATTAGAAGTACATGAAATGGGCGGAGCACGCATGGGAGATGATCCTGCTTCTTCTGTACTCAACAAGTACAATCAATTACATGATTGTCTAAATGTATTTGTAACCGATGGTGCGTGTATGGCAAGTGCAGGAAATCAGAATCCTTCCTTAACCTTTATGGCGCTCTCAGCTCGTGCGGCAAACTATGCTTTTGAACAACTAAAGGAGGGGAAACTCTAAATCATGAATAAAGCCCCAATAACTCCAATTTGTTATCGGGGCTTAAAATTAGTTTTTAATCAATCCATTTTTAACAGCATCCCACAATCCTTTCTTCAAGGGATTATACCGAGGCACAGTAACATGGCAGACATCAAAGACAAGTACACCTCCATTAGAACGATTGTACATATAATTAATCGCTTTACTGATATCTTCCTCCGAATCATAGCTTACATTTCCTACATCAATACCTGAGTATACCTTCATTTTATTCCTTGTGATATACTCTATACCATTCATTGAGCCTTCTATACTCCACCAATGATACTTTAGGTGTGCTGTGGCGGGGTTATCTTTTAGATAAAGTTGTTTGAAATAATTACCAGAAAAGAAAAGGTCTAACTGTTCTGCATATCCCGTTTCTTTGTAACCGGGTGTAGCAAAAGAAGAAAAAGTCAATTCTTCATCATTAAAAGGGTCATAAGTCTCACTTGCAAAGTTATTACCTTGTTTATAATAGGTATTATACCAGGCTCCGGAATAAGCTCCTAACTCGACATGAGGAGCAACTGATTTTAGTTCTTGCTTAGCTTTTGCGAAAAAATCTTTAAGCACGTTGGCCCTAAAATGCAACCATTTCTTGAAATATTTGCCTGTGGAATTAGGTTCTACACTACCTTCTACAACTTTCCAGGAATTAACAATATCCTTAGGAAAGTCCATATACTTAGCCTGATTATCGTTGTATTTCTCTTCTAAAAACTGAATAAAAAGCTCCTTACTCAAATCCGAAAAATCGGCATCTATACCTCTATATCTACAATAATCCAAAACAATTCCATCGGGGTTAAATTTTGTTGCCATTTCTTTGATAATATTGACAGTCAATTGCTGAACCTCTGGAGCTGCTGGATTAAGAAATACATTACCTCCAGTTTGTGATATGGGAACTCTGCTTCCTGATACGTTCATCACCATGGACTCATATTTTTTGAAGCCAGGATTACTATAGACATAACCGACTCCCGTCGTAGTATTTCCGTAGACAAAGGTATTCATTGCTAAATAAACCTTCATTTGTCGACTCCTCGCTTCATTAAACATAAACTCTACATAATCTGACAACATATTCAACCCATTGTAAGACGACAGTTTTTCTGTATAGTTAGACTCATATAGGGTAAAACCTGTATTATGTTTAACATCAATTACCAATCCATTAATTCCAACGTATTTCAAACTATCCAATATCAATTTAATATCATTCTTATCTCTAAAACGTCCCGGGCTTTGGAAAACATTTGCCATTGCATCTACCCAGACAAAAGCATTATGACCTGGAGACCATTTTTCAACAAATTCAGTCTCTATGGGAGGTAAAGTCGTAGTAGATACATCTTTACAACTTTGAAACATATTACCCAGTAGAGTAACTATTACGATCATAACTGATATCATCAATATTCTATTTTTTGCTTTCATATCCATATAATTAGTTACCGTATCTAATCGAACATCGGTTTAATTCATTCTATTATTAACTTATCCCTATTTATCTGTAATCTAATTTGTCTTTATTTTTCTGAATACACTGTAAATTCGTGTGCCCATATACCATATCCCGTATGTAACATATAAACTTGCATGCGATCACCTCCGTGTGAATATCCTACTGCAATATCCCCCGTACCTGGTCCTGTCGTAGAAAGTGGGGAAATCAGTGTTTCTGAATTGAACACATTAAAAGTCGGATACTGAGAGGATGAATTAGCTGTGCTAAGCATAACAGGATTAGTAATATCAAACATTGAAAGGCCCATTCTCCTCAGTGTATAATTAGAGAAATACCTTCCAAGAAAAGTATAAATTGCATTATTAAACCTTCCTATTGCTATGGCATTCATAAAAGTTGTATTCGTCCTATTCTGTAGACTCACTGCGTTAAGCTGATTGTTTGTAAGCCCGTCCATATAGGAAAAGTCATTTTGCTGTCCCAATAAATAATTAGACGTTATTGTTGGATTCAAATAATGCACTTCAGGATAATAACCAATATTACTTCCTGTAAAACCGGACATTGTCACCAGTGTGGGGGTTTGTGAAGTAAGGACACCATTTTTTATTTCCCATCTATAAAATGATTTGGTACGAGACACAGGAGAGGTTATAATTGCGTTTCCATTCAAGTCTCCAGTAATATTAAGACGTCTCCCCGTACTTCTATCTTCCACAGTTAACAAAGGATTATTATTTGTGGCATTTATCAATAGTACAGGATTTGTATCAAATGGGTCTGTATATTTATAAATACGGATATTTCCACCCCACGGGGCTCTATTGATTGCTAAAAGATTTCCTTTCTCATCAGCAACAAGCTGATTGGATTGACTGAGCGCCCCGCTTGCTTGATTAAAAGGCATATACATATTACTTACAAACTCTCCCGTAAACCTATTAAATATGCGATACTCAGTACTACCTGCTGTACCGCTCCTCGTAATAATAAGGTAATCGCCACTTACAGCTATACAGGATTCAGCATCTCCTGCAAATCCCCATTCTGATCCCTCTTTTAGCCATAATCCCCTATTAATTCCAAAACCATAAGGTAATTTTATCGGCTCCATGACTACTAGCTTATAATCTTTTTTAGTGTTACCTGGAGCCGAAACGGTAAAAACAGTTGGAGTATTAAGATTTATTAAAGCTCCTGATTCGATGGATGAGGTAGCATGTTTGTTCAATTTAAACGTAAATATAGAACTGGACATATCCAATCCAGGGAGCGCAAAAAAGCGAATTTCATCATTTACTAAAATCCCATCTATGGCCTGTTGTTCACCACCTTGCATATAGGTTATTCTTGCTTCCGAAATGCTTACATCTCCTACTTTTTTTGCACTAATGGTATATTTTTTTTCAATTCCACTCCCTGAAGTCACACTAAAGACCAAAGGTTTAGTAAGATCCATAGCTTGTCCAAATGGAACAGATATCTTTGCATCCGACGAGACTGTTGCTCTCAAAAATATCTTTTGGAGGTCTGTTTCATAATCGCTATCTGTAGGATAATAATAAGGGAGATCAAAATAAATTGTATCATTACTATATCTAGGCTCAAACATCCTTTTTGGTCCAGAACCTTCTATATTTGCAAAAATATCGGATATCAATGCTTCTTGTCCCCGTATTACGTCTACATCCTTATCACAGGAATGAAGCACTACACAGAAAAGCAAGAGAAAGTATATTGTTATCTTTTTCATTATCTCTTCAATTAATTACCAACCGTAAATTTGTTTCAATGTAGTATTACGCTGTATCTCAGCTACAGGAATAGGTATATAGTACATTCTATGGATAAACTCTCGATCCTTTTCATCACAGGAAACCGTTTCATAGGACTTTAAATTCCCAACACTTGTAATCTTATGCCCTGTAAATCTTACCTTATTCAGCTCAAGATGTGCCAACCTCCATCTCCTTAAATCCCAATAGCGATGCCCTTCAAATGCGAGCTCTACCTTACGTTCATGCATTATAGCCTTAAAGAGTTGCTCCTTCGTATTGGCGACAACTTCTGGAAGGTCGCGTTTTCTACGTAACATGTTGAGCGTATTCTTCCCTTCAGATAGCCTCCCAGACAATATCTGCGCTTCACTAAGTATTAATAGAACTTCAGCATACCTTATTTCGTGCCAACTCTGTGTGCTTCTATTTTGAACAAAACTTGTATTATTGGGATCTAAAAATTTCCGAGCATAATAACCTGTTATCGTATTTCTAGGATCGGTCGTAGTCCCCGCTAGAACAAAACCATCATCTCCTCCCCCTTCGGTCGTGTTTAATATTCTTCCTTTCCATGTAGCTCCATTATAAAGAATTGTAGCATAAAAGCGAGGTTCACGATTCTGATAAGGATTGGCTGCGTGTACAGGGTTTGACCAATTAAATTTACTTCCATCAGCCATTTCAAATTCATCTACCATCTCGGCCGTGGGTACTCCATAAACTAATGCCTGCCCTAGCGCATCTCCAGGAGGTACAAAGCCTAAATCATACTGATGTGTAATAAATTTAGTAACATAATTAATCCTGAAAATAGACTCTTTATTGTCCGACGTAGTGAAAATCTTAGCAAAATTACTTTCAAGATCATAATACCCCTCATTAGCCAATTGCTCTACCCCCTTGGCTGCAGCAATAGCATTATCATAATATGTTTTTGCCTTTTCCACCGAGATTCCGGTCTTGGAATCCTCGTTGTAAAGTTTTCTATCAAACTCCGCTATTGATGCCGCGTATAGCCATGTTCTCGCCAACATAGACAAGGCAGCCCCTCGGGTTACTTTCCCCTCAAAATTACCCCCACTAACAGTCTTCCAGCTCTTGGGTAAATATTCGGATGCAAATGCAAAATCCGAGGCTATAAAATTCCAACAGTCGTCTTCCGAAGATCTATCATTACCTAAAGAAGAATGAGCTTCAATAGTATCGATAATAGCAAAACTACCATGAATTCGCCCCAACCAAAAGTAAATATACCCCCGTACGAACCGAGCTTCAGCCTCATACGCCAATCGCTCGTTATCAGTGATTTTAGCATAATTATTCAACCCGAACAAAAACTCATTAATCCGACGTATACGCGTATAAGCTGCAGCCCAATAGCTAATTCCCGGACTGGTAGCAGTATAACGTGAGGCATCAGAAGCTAGAATATTTACGGTACCTCGTCCCGCAGAATTAGATGTATACTTCATCAGATCGGTCAATGCATCTGTTGCATTATCATTTCCAATAAAAGATAATCTACCAAATTCAAATTTTCGGAATTCTTCATAAAATCCGTTTAAGTACAGCTCTATGCTGCCTTTGCTATCCCAAATTACTTCTTCCGTATAACGATCTGTAGGGACCAGATCAATTGAACATGAGCTGACAAAGAATAATGTAGCCGTTAAAATTTTAATGATATTCTTTTTCATGACTATTCTTTATTTAAATATAACCGAAGCACCAAATGCAAATAACCTTTGTTGAGGATAAAAACCATTGGTAACATTAGGCATCTCGGGATCAAAATATTTTAAGTGGTCCCATGTGAAGAGATTAGATGCTGTGAAATGTAATCGCACTCCACCTAGCTTCGCTTTTTCTACAAGGTGCTTAGGCAATGAATATCCGAGCTGAGCAGATTTAAGTCTCAAGTAAGCCCCATTTCGCAGATATCCTGAATTCGCATGTGCATTATGAGCTCCCAACGTTGCTTTTCCAGCGGTAAGGCGAGGAAATTCAGCATTCGGATTATCTGTACTCCAAGAGTTCTCTGCTAAAAAATAGGGCGTATTTCCATTTTGATAAAAAGTACGGGACATCACCGTAAATGCGTCGATATCATTCGTTCCTGAAGACCCCTCGTATGGGCCTGACAAAAGTACACTAGATAAAGCGGCACCTTGGAAAAGTGCAGAAAAATCGAATCCCTTGTACTGTAAATCCAAATTTAACCCAAACATCATTTCTGGCATATTGCTGCGGCCAATAAATGTCATATCATCTGCCCTTGTTATCCGACCATCGTTGTTCAAATCTCGGTATTTGTAGAACCCAGGAGCGATAATACCACCTGAAGGAGAAACAGCATCTTTTGTTTCCTCCCAATTCTGATAAATACCATCTACTATAAAACCTAATTTTTCGCCATAAGAACGTCCAACTGTACGTTGCCACTCAGGGAGATTTTCACTTTCTCTTCTTGAAATAATTTTATTCTTTGCCCAATTAAAATTTCCAGTCAATGCATACCTGAACTCATCTATTTTGTCCGAAAACCGTATCTGAAAGTCCACACCTCTATTCAACATCTCACCATCATTTACTGTAGATGGGTAGTAACCTCCCATAGTTGGCGGATACAAGCCGGATGCTGAATTCAAAATGTCTACCGTATTTCTATAGAAAAACTCTATATCAACCCCCAATTTATTATCTAAAAACTGCGTCTCAAGCCCAAGATTATGTGTTGTTGAAGTTTCCCAAACCAAATCCTCATTGGGAGGAGCACTTGTTGAAAGTGATGATACTGGATTTCCCCCCAAGACATATACAGGATCTGTTGATAAAAGATAACTCTGCAAATAAGGATAATTGGAGTTCACTTTATCATTTCCTGTTCTACCAAGGGAATACTTCAATTTTAAAAAGTTAATAAAAGTCACCTTTTCTTTAAAAAAGGATTCATCAGACATGATCCATCCAAGTCCAATACCAGGAAACATATCCCACCTATTTTTCTTAGCGAAATTGACAGAGGCATCCCAACGCGCTGCGGCTTCCAAGAGATATCTATTATTGAAAGTATAATTTAATCTAGCTACATATCCCGCTCTAGCCTCAACCGAACTTTTTCCGCTAGATGCCACAATATCCTCTAATGATGTACTTCCATAATCTATATCATGCAGACCTTCCAAAGGGAAATTACGCGCACCAGCGGAAAGATTTCCTGTTTTATATTTAGACCATTCATACAACCCTAAAAATTGCAAATCGTGTAATCCAAAAGATTTAGAGTAGTTAACATAAGGTCGAAATGTTATTCTATTGTTCTGATTATGTGCTTGGGTTAACGAAGTCTTAGTTATCCCAGGAACCGTTGACAACTCGACAAAAGAGCCCGTCTTTTGGTCTCTGGACCTTCCCATTAATTTATAAGGTTGCAACCAGCTTTTTGCTTCCAAACTGTTCTTGTCATAAGCTGTTAATAATTGAAGATCTAATCCATCGACTCCGGGGACCGAAAACTTCAAATTTACATCGCCTTGAAATACATGATTATCTCTATTTTGATAACCCGAATGCTCCACTGATGCTAGTGGGTTAATCCACCCTGGCGAACTATTGTATGCTGTATAAACTCCATTTTCTGCATACATAGGTAAGTTAGGCAACATCATTGCTGCCTGATAAAAAGGATTGAGATAGGATGTATTATCGGGTGAAATACCAGGAGTCCTTCCTATTTCTGCACGATAGGTAAGATTAAGATCAGCAGTCAATAGGTTAGTAAGTTTTGAAGAAACATTCGTACGGACATTGTAGCGTTTGAAATTTGTATTTTTAATCACTCCCCCCTGATCCAAATGAGATAGTGATGAAAAATATCTAGATTTCTCATTACCACCTGATATAGAAATGGAGTGATGTTGCGATTTGCTATTATTTTCTAATAACTCCCCTACCCAATCCGTTTGACCGAACAACGGGTTTGTATTGGTACCGTCATATATGGACCGGATCAACTGAGGACCATAGGTATATGGGACTGGATCTCCATTTTGATGCAACAAATAATCATTGTCCATATCTACTCCTTTATTATACCAAAGCATATAATCTACAGCATTAAGAAACTTAGGAAAACGCGTATTCTGGCCTATCTGAAAAGATCCTTCGTAGTTTATCTTAGTATCATTGGCATTACCTTTTTTCGTGGTAACTAGGATAATACCATTTGTGGCTTGAAGACCATAAACAGCAGTTGATACCGCATCTTTAAGAATAGAAATATTTTCTATTTCCGAAGGATCTAGGTAAGCAAATGATGCCCTTTGAACTCCATCAATAATAATCAAAGGTGCTTGCGATCCGGCATAAGAATTTCGTCCACGTATCTGAAAAGATGCATTATCTGCTCCTGGTCTTCCTGATTGTTGCAAGGCTGTCAACCCAGGCAAACGTCCAGCTAAAACATTAGTCAAATTCATAGCTGGAGCCTTTTGCAGCTCTTCCCCATTTATTTGACTCACAGACCCCACCACATTTCGTCTTTTCTGTATACCATATCCCACCACCACGATTTCGTCCAGATATTGGTCTTCGACAGTCAAAACGATACGCTGTCCATCTAAATTACGGACGGTATACCTAAGAGAACTATATCCCATCAATGAAAATACGAGTTCATGCCCCAATTGAACACCAGATAGCTCAAAGCGTCCATTTTCTTTTGTCGCTGATGTTGTCCCCGTTGTCTGATTCCGAATCGTGACACCGGCCAAGGCCGCTCCTGACTGATCCGTTACCGTACCCGAAAACATCTGTTGACTTATCGATTCTTCTCTAATTCCTAACATGGTATTAAAGGACTTTTTTACGACAATGGTTCCATCATGCACCTGATAGCTAAGTCCGCTATTCTTAAACAAAACATCCAATACAGATGTCAAAGAAGCATTCTTTACGTCTAAATTTATCGTTCGATCATTCTGTAACACTTCTTCTGGATAGACAAATCTATATCCAGTTTGCTGTTTTACAGCCGAAAAAGCCTCCTCAATAGTTTTATTCTTCAGTTTCAGGGAGAGCGTCTGTGCTAATCCTTTAGACATCACATTCAGACTTGTGATGGTAATAATTATAATAATCAATTTCATTACAAAGATGATTTTGAATAGATAGGCACAACGGTCTCGATACCGTTGTCGCATACAAATATTATGCATACTTTTGTATAGATTAAGGTTTAATAATTAAATAATTAACGCATTTAGTATAGCCTTGTCTGTATACTGAGGGTATTGCCTTACCCTCAGTTTTTCGACACTCGTTTCATACTTTCTTATATCATATCGTTAGGTTTTTAGTGATTTATTTCTGTTTTATAATCAGTTTTCGGTTATCAACCAGCACTTGGTAGGGTGTCAGATCATTCAAAATGGCACATACCTTATCTATCGATGCGCTCTTTTTAATACCTCCCATATATTTCTTATCGGCCAAAGGTGTACGAATATCTAAATCCAAACGATACCAACGGGCTATATCTTCTAATACCTCTCTGATTGCCTTGCTGTTAAAATAGAAGTATCCCTCCTTCCAAGCTAAGGCCTCTTCTATATCTGCAACTCTGACTTCGATTCCAGCTTGGCTACTTACAGTCTCATAACCGGCATTAATAGTCTTCGATCCGGCACCATTGGTTACTTTAATCTTTCCCTCAGTAAGGATAGTCTTTATTTTGCCTTGGTATAAATGTGTGTTAACATTAAACGCTGTTCCCAATGCTTCAACCTCTACACCTTGAACATCAACTTTAAAAGGCTTATATGCATCTTTAGCAATCTCAAAATAAGCTTCTCCTCTAATTTTCACTCTCCGCTCATTACCAGTAAAAAAGGACGGATACTCTAATTCAGAGTCCGCATTTAACCAAACTTTAGTTCCGTCAGAAAGCTGCACATGATAAGTTCCTCCTAGAGGTATCTGCAAAATATGTCGTTGAGGGGTGGTACTTTTCACTTCACTGTAGTCTAACATATCATTGAGCGACTGTATTTGAATTTCTCCATCTACAACAGTATGATTACCGCCTGCTTCCAAAATGATTTTAGAGCCATCGGAAAGTGTCAATACCGCATTATCAGTCCCGGGAAGTATTGCATCGATGTGATTTTCCGATATCAAGGATTCCACATCATGTTTAACGGCAAAGAGTCCTGCCCCTACTATACTAATAGCCAAAATAGAAGCCGCTATTGCCCACCATCTTCTCATACTTTTTGTAGTATTCCGCATTGATTGCCTTCGGGTTAGTATCTCCTGCCAATCCTTTTCTAGATCCAACGACTGGTATTGGGATATTTTACTATTGATCCGATTCATAGATCGGTCTGGATCCTCTAGCCAAGACTTCAGATAAGGAAACTTTTCGGACAATAATTCCAGCTCCTTCGTTTCTTCAGAAGAAAGCGTATTTTCCAAATACTTCGTTACAAGTTCAGCTGCTCTTATTTGCTGTTGATCCATTGGTTAGTTCCAGTAAAAATGACATAATTCCTTCCACCTATCTCCTCCTTAATACTAAGACACGCATGCCTTCATAAAGGATGAAAAGAAATGAAAATATTTTTAAGAAAATTCAAATTAGTTCTCTACAAGAAACAGATAAGCAAAAGTTTAATCGTATTAATCAGAGGTTCAAGCCTTACTCGCAACAGTTCTACGGAGCGTCGTTTTTGAGTTTTGATTGTATTCACAGATACACCGCACAGTTCCGCGGCCTCATCATTGGATTTACCTTCCAAATAGGTCAGGCGACAGACTTCTTGACATGATTGGGGGAGTTTTTTTATCGCCCTATGCAAACTATTAATTGTCTCCGCATAGATTAACGCATCCAAAAGCCGTATGTCAGACTCCTCTTCCCACTCCCCTTGGTTATGGTGACCATTCACCACTTTCAAGTGTCTTAAATGATTTAAGGAAGCATTCTTTACGGCACTATACAAATAGCTTTTAAGTTGGTTTTCCTGCTCTGGCAGGTCTTTTTCTCTTTCCAACAATTTGAGAAAGACATCCTGAACAACATCTAAAGCGGTCTCCCTACAGTCTATTAAATGCGTTGCAAACTCTACAAGCGCAACATAATACTGTACGAAAAGTGCTTTAACGCGCGATTCTGTAAAGGTTTTGTCCATCACTTCAAATTTATAATCTCTATGGTTAGTAGAATCAAATGTAAGTAATAGAAAATAAAATAGCAACCTATTCCTCTTGACTCTAGGGCAAACGCACCTAATTTTCCAGTATTTTGAGTTAATAGCCCTTACCCCACCCTACAATGAATCTTAATTCGTTCATACTTCTTTTCTTCGAAGTTGATTTTTGGTTTCCGGCCTATTACTACGTTAAGAGAGTGAGCCTAAGTAATCCACGTTACACTAGTTCAAGCCAATTAGCTTTCTACTTTTTCTGAGTCATACATGCATTAACTTCCCTGCTTGCTGAATCTAATAGAGCCTTTATGGCTTTTATTGAACTACTACTACCATACTTTATTTTTAAGCAACTATCTAAAAGTAAAAAGCTGCTCTTGAATAAGAGCAGCTCAATATGTTAACAAGAGAAATAATTATTATTTGCTTTCGACAAGACTGATGTCATCTAGATAAACTATGGACTGTGTTGTTTTGCCAGTTATCGTATCCCACCCTGTTTGTAATCCTATAAAAACAGCACTATTCTCAAAGCTTTTCCCGGCATTACCAGTATTACTAAGAATCGCTGGAAGATCTAATAATATTACATATTCATTCCATTTTTCATTAGATTGCAGATGTACTTCCTGATAATAAGTATAGTTAGTAGGGGAAGTAGCCCCCGTGCCGGATACAATACCTACGTATATTTTATTAACATTATTATCTATACTCCGATACTTGAAATCCCGTTGCACTGAAATCGAGAGCTTATACTTCTTCGTATCATCAAGTGTTAACTTCTGCGCAAGGTTGTGATACATCCAGGTAGTAGATGTTGCATTCGTTGTATTGCCTCCTACATTATGAACCGCCAAACTGTTGGTACCAGACCTAGCTTTTCCATCGTATACATAGGTTCTACATTCACTTTGAGAGGTTCCTCTCTCGAACCAAACATATTTCCCTATGGTAGTGGCGGGCGAGGATGGACTGACTGTCCTAGAGATCGGGTCAAAAAAACCTTGAAAGTTCAGTAGTGCAGGATAGGTAACACCATATACAGACTCTGTTATTGCAGATGGTATTACTGGTTCTTCAAAACTTCCATTCTGGATGACATTCCCAGCTATACTCCATCCCGTCTGCACTGGTGGAGATTCTATATTCGAGGCATACTTATTCATGAATTTAGTAGTTGCCTTCCAAAATCCCAAATTATCGCTCCAGTTTGCTGTACCAATGTTACTCATTACAACACCGTCACATACTTTATATACAGCCTCCAACATAGCCTCCCACGTTTCTTCCCTAATAGGCTTATAGGATTCTTGAAAGTTAGCAACTTGATTAAAATAATCGGTGTACAAGTATGCGTAAATCGGTTTCCCTGGATTACTTAGTTTTGCTTCTTTAATCGTAAGATAGAATTCTTTAGTCCAAAGTGCTATATCATCATCAATAATATAGGAAGCAGGGAGTAAGTAATCTGCATAAGTTCTGAGTCCTCTAGCCGGAATGACTGCACTCTGCATCCAGCCAGCAGTATTAACGTAAAAAGACGAATTTGACACCCGTAATCCACTCAAACTAGTGGGTCCTACCAACGCAAATCCTAATTGAAAATCAGAATGAACATCTTTAAAAGCACTGCTTACAGATCTATAACGTTCTACCATCGCCGACTGATCAGTATTCCGATCACTAATCCACGTACCTCCCATAATACAGATAGGAACATTCCGATCAGACTGACTTGATGCAAAAGTCCTTATCTTATTAAAATCTGGTATATATGCTCCATTAACTTTTGCACCAGTACTCAAATCTTTTTCGTTTATGGTCTTTATTCTATGTATTTTGTATGGTGCTAAATCAGGGGTTCCTGCATAATTTAAAGAGGCAAATATTTTAAACTTCTTATTTGGATTGTCCATACTGAGAAGCTCCCTTTCAGGAGAAGGTTCGACCATATTCGTCCGGTGCACATTCATGAAATCCTTGGTTTCGTTCCAAATGTCTTGTAGACGGGCATCTTTCCAATGTAGTGTATTGTCACCTCCATCCGTTTTTCCCGACCATATAATTGCACCATCACATCGTTCGTATACCGCTTCTAATATTTGTCTCCATTTAGATGGTGTGATTATCTGACGTTTGTATGGACTATCTGGCTTATCGTAATACTGTGGCCAGATATAAACGACTATCTTTTTTTCTGTATTATACTTCCTAATTTCTTGGATAGTAATTTCTAAATCTCGGACCCAAGCCTCAATATTTGGCTCAGCAATATAAACAACTGGCATAATTACATCAGCGGCTTCTATAGACTTCCATCGATTCGCGTTGCTATTCTTCCAGTTTTGAACAATAATCTCATCGGCCCATTTATCTTTATTGTAGTAACGATATACGCAGAGGGCAGAAGGAGCTATTCCATAATTCCCGATGGTCACTCTCGGATTTTTGTCTTTGAAGACATCGAACATTGCTTTGAATCGATCAAACATCACATGTTCATCTAGATTAGACTCCCCATACCATGACTCAATGTCTGTAGATACCATCACATCTGGAAATTCTGAGGCCAACGTTGCTTGTATATTTATCTTATCCATATCCAAAACCATACGTTTTGAATTACCCGGATCCGGTTGCGTCAATGCGGCTTCATACATGAGGTAAATAGGGAGTAATCCATCTGAGGTAAGATCAGGCTTTCCTGGGTACGCCATAGCATCATATAACGCAAACTTACCTTTGGGATGCGCTGTTACTAACGTGTCGTCAGAGCCAGTTTCACCAATGATTTTCTTTTTACAGGAAAAAGAAAATCCACAACAAAATATAATCAGCAAAAAGCTAATGTTCTTGATTTTAATTTTCATAACTCATAAATTTATTAGAAGTGATGTCATCAACACCTTCTTGGTTATTAAATCCAACCCATCGAAATCATATATTTTTTTCTTTTTTACATAGCCAATTTGAATATCCCACTCCCGATTGGAGGGAGCTTTAATGTCAATAATCGACCATCTACCTGTGCCGACAGCTGCCCCTGCTGTAGATCAGCAACTTGGCATCCAACAGGCAACTCTATAGTAATCTCCTTTTCGGCATAAAATGGATTAGCAGTTATCAAATAATACATACCTTCGTAGGTTATACACTTTATTTCGACCTTATCGTTCTTGACCATATTGATTATATGATCTTTTCCTTCTAGAAATAGAGGAATGTAACTATTAAGCTCTTTAGCCATTTTCTCGATGTCAGGCCATAGCTTATTAAAGTTGTCGTAATCAAGCGTGTTGCTCCTCGGATATTTTTCATGAAACAAATCATAATAAGTATAGAGCAATATACCTTTAGCGCCATGTACTATAGCTTGATAAGATTGATTTCTCAGTTCATCCAAGCTAGGAGGATTCGGTTGTTTTTCCTTTTGATATACTGCCCAATCCATCATTTGTAGCACAGCCCAATGTCCTTTTGTCTGGTGAGTCGCCTTATAACCAGCTCCTACCCGTGTTGAAGTAAGTCTAAGATCGGACCTACCAACAGGATAAGGATCAGTTGCAATAATATCTCCATTATAGTAATACTTTTCTAGCATTCTGTATCCATCATAATAATGAACTTGCAAAGTAGGATGCTGTGGATCTGTGGTCAGTATTGTCTCGTATAGTGTTTGGATTTTCGGTATCCAAACTGGCAACAGTTCATCAACTGTATACCAGGCCAGTAGTGCTGGTTTATATTTTAAAACATTGATATATTCCTTTGCTACCTCTGTCGGATCAGCGTTACCGATTTTCAATCCTCTTCCTAAGTAAAAGTCCTTAAGCGAATAGATTACGTTCAGTCCATATTTATCAGCTCTATCTAAATACTCTTCATGCTTTTTATTATGACCATATCCATAAGACAATACGGTATTAAACCCAGCCTTGCTTATACGATTCAAATGCTCATCATCTGGATGACCGATATAAACACCGAAGGGAAATATTTTCTGCCCTTCTTTTACAGTATTTCCATCTTCATCGATATAAACCGTAGGCCAATTTTTCAATACCTCAATACGATGCCTACGAGAAAACTCATGTACCTTGTTCTGCTCCTTATAGGTGGTATACAAAGTATAGTCCCCCTCTCTTAGATTATTTTTCAGAGGAAAAGCTACAACCATCTCGTCTAGATCTTTTGGGACCCGTACTTCATACCTATCCACCGTTTTGTTTCTCACATCTTTCAACTCGTAACTAGCCTGTACCTCGGTAGCAATATTATCATAATATGATCTATTTACTCTGATTCTTTCTTTTATTACTTGTTCCTTTCCTTCAATAAATATACCTCTATAATGAGGTTTCAATAAGAACGCCTCTATCAACGGAGGTTTTTCCAACTGTATAGCCACCTCATCAAACCAAGCTTTACCTGTAACTCCTGGAAATAAAGTAACACTAATTACAACAGATACCGCTTCAATAGGAACAGTAAAGTCTCCAGACATTTCCTTCCAGTCAAATGTCCCTAGTCCCGAAAGTTTAGGATAGCGCCCTCCTATAATCTTCCCAAACTCATCATACGCCTGAATGTAAATCCTAGCACCGTCGGAATCAGGCTTTTCTGATTTTGAAGCCAGTCGCTCTCCCTTAACTTTGGTTTTAAAATAAATAGTAGATCCTGGAGCTATTTCTAAACGTTGGGAAGTACCTGAAAACTTACCATCAGGATCCATATTCTCTACGACTAGAGATGACGTTGATCTGAATCCTATACTAGTATCGATTTTTGCATTTTTTGACAGATTCCAATGATCATTTTTATTTTCAAAACCACTATTTAGCAATACATTATTACCCAACAGAGCTCTTGAATCAGATTGACCAAAACCTTTCAAAAAAAGTAAAAAAGCAAACAAAGCAAAAAACAATTTTCTCATAATCAATTATCAACATTAATCAAATACTCTTTAACCACTTCTCGTTCTCCCTTAATGGTCGCATTCTTCACGACAAATGTAGCCTTATACTGCCCTGGCTTATCATATATATGCGTAAACTCCTCTAGCTTAGTTTCCATATCTATTACCGATACACCTACATCTGGAGATACTTTATTCAGGAAAAAGGCCTTCGAAACTGCCCATGTCTCATATTTATTCTGACTATTTCCAGCATTTCTAATCTGTTGGGCATTCAGAGTCCACAACTTACTGTCATCTTGTCCCTGAGGGTAGGCAAACTTAAACACCACATCCGTTATATTATTTATAATAGGATAACTAACGTCTCCAAGCACATACTTTACCTGAGTACTCCTAACGATCCATGCATTGTGGTTTAAGCCTGCTGCCCCTTGATACTTAAAGGCAAAATACATAGGCTTTCTTCCGGAAAATTCACTGATATCAACTATACCGCTCGAAATCTCATTCCCCGTTGCCCAGATTACTTTGTCGGATATATCTTTCCAATTTGCTTTTTCGATCCCATCCCAAGTATAATCACCATAGAAGTCGTTGGTGCAGAACAATTTGATATTCCGCTCTCCAGCACTAGCACCTGCAGTAATTGTATTGAACGTTAATTCTCCTTTTCCTCCTTCAATCTGGGTTCTTTCTCGGTACTGGTATTCGCTCCCCTCTTCTCCAGAATAGAACGTCATATAATCGTAGTCGCCAGCGATATTAAAACGGACCACCTCTCCAACACGGACCGTAGACTTCTCTACACTCATATTCATTTTGATTTCTCTCACAGCCAAATCATCTTTACAAGAGATAAATTGTAATGCTATAAGTATATATATAATCCTTTTCATGATGTATAACGATTTAAATTAATAACCAGTTATCTGTTTCAATGCTTTATTCAAAGCTAGCTCTGCAGCTGGATATGGAAGTCGACGATGTTTCTCCTCTACATTCGTAAACGCTAAACTAGCATACTTATAATTCGCAGGAGCAAAAGCATCTATTTCAGCTTTGACATCTTTCAATGTTTCGATAAAAATGTTCCATCGAATTAGGTCAAACTTTCTCAATCCTTCGAAACAAAGCTCTCTAGACCGTTCGGCCATAATCAATTCCTTAAACTTTTCTTTACTCATAGCACCTATTTTACCATCCTCTTTTTTATGGATTTGAGCAATTGCTTTTGCCCCACTTCCACCACCTCCACTTAGCGTTACAATCGGGATTGACGCATATCCAGTTCCCATTTTATATCCTGTGAGTTCATCTTGAGGAAAGCTTATCGAAGTAACAATCCCATTGGCAACTACCGCAGTTGCAACAGCACCTACCCCTCCTCCTCCTGAGATAGTAACGACAGGCGCTGAAGTATATCCACTACCTCCATTGACAACTTGAATATTTTTCACTCCAGTTGCCCAAGCACGCATCCGTACTTCATTAACCGCGTCTATCGCGTCCTGTGGAGCATCTGCTCCTGGCTGTGTATTATTCAATGCCTCAGCATACATCAAAAGGACATCTGAATATCGGATAATCGGAAAATTAGTAGGTGTGAATTGAGCTAATTTTGGTAAAGAGGTCTCCTCCGAGCGTCTCCACTTCCCAACTTTACGACCGTATATAGTACTTGCAGAATGAAATGTTACAGCTGTACTAGCTGCACTTGGGTAAGAAAAGTTTGCGATCACCCGATCTCTTCTTAAATCACCTTCGTCATATAACTTGTACAATCGTGGTTGAGTGGCTATAAATCCATAGGCTGCCCCAATAGTCGGATTATTATTAGTAATACCAATGTAGGAACCAATAAGTCCTAGTTCGATATTTCCTGCCCCATGGCTTGAAAACTCAACTTCAAAAATAGACTCTGCAATATCATATTGGTCCTGTGCCATATTTTTAAACACATCGCTGTAAGAGGGATTTAATACATGTACAGGGTCATCTATCAACATTTTAGACCAATAGATGACATCCTCATATTTTTCAGTATTTTTTAAAGGATACCCTGCCCAATGCAAATACACCCGAGCCAGGATCGCACGTACTGCCGATTTATTCACTCGACCACTGTATCCTAGCTCAGTGATACCGGGAACCATCTTTTCTGACTCCTCCATGTCTGTCGTGATTAAAGTATAAACATCTTTCATAGGTGTCGCTGGCCGATCAAACGCTAACTCACCAAAGTCATCACTAGGAGTAAGCTTCACCGGGACATCTTGCCAGTATTGTACGAGCATAAAATAGAAGTACGCTCGTAAGAACAAAGCTTCCCCCTTTATTTTCGCTCGCTTTTCATCATTCATCTTTGGTTTATCGATGTATTTCAAAACAACATTAGCTCTATCAATACCTTCATAAAGTTGAGACCATAATGTTTTGACATCCGCTGTACTCGGATTAATATTATATACTGATGGACCATTTACCTGACCAGAAGAAGCATAGAAACCTTCATCTGCTTCGGTTGCAAACAATACGACCTGCCCATAGCGATATAAATGGCTTTTTCCTAAAACGTCATATACTGCAGTGATAGCCTGCTCCATCTGCTCTTCCGTTTCATAAAAGTTTTCCAATGGAACAAATGTCTTAGGTTCTATCTCAAGAAAATTACATGAAGTAAATAGAAATAAGAAAAAGACAACATTATATTTTGCTTTCATATGAAAAAAATTATTCGTGTATTATTTATTTATCAAGGGAACTTATGAAGATTCTGTATTTTATTTCATAAGTTCAGTTTGTTTTTAAGAGGTTAATCTATCTTGATACGACAATCATACCTTCGCATCCTTTGTACAGGCATTTCACCTGATTCATTATTTTTCTTTTAATAGTTAGCTCTTAACCCAAAAGTTATAGTTCTAGCTCTCGGATAAGCGGCATAATCGAACCCTGGGGTCAACGCACTATGTCTTGTTGAAACCTCTGGATTTATTCCTTTATATCCTGTCCAAGTGACCAAATTCTGACCTGACAAATTAAATGAGAGTTCAGAGAGACGGATTTTAGAAATTAAGTTTTTAGGCATCCTATATTCTAAATAGACATTATTCAAGCGTATGAAAGAAGCATCTTCAATAACTCTAGAGTCATAAGAGCCGATAGGCCCATGCCCTCCTGCTCTCGGAATATCGTTCGTCTGGTTATCCACCGTCCATCGATTTGCCGCAGTCTTGAATTGGTTGGTATTTGGCCTTCCAAAAGCATTTCCTTCAAATGACATCCGATTGGCATTAAACACATCATTTCCATAAGACCACTGCAGAAAAACACTTAAACTAAAGTTTTTATACGAAAATTTGTTACTAAGTCCCCCAAAGTGCTTGGGTAGCGGATTACCAATAACGGTCATATCTGCGGAATTGATAAAACCGTCTCCATTTATATCTCTATATTTTATATCTCCAGGTTGTATCAGATTTCTATTATTTCCGTTTGTAGGTAGTGTCTCTAAAAGACGTAAGTTACCTGGGCTGATTTCATAAAAATCTTCATATTGATAATTACCTTCATGGATATAACCATAGAACAATGCTGCAGGCCCACCGACTCTAGCAAGATATAAAGGATTAGTAGCATTATAATCCCATGTCACAGCTGATGTCATCTCGTTACGTCCTAAAACGAACTTTCTAATCTCATTCGAATTAAATGCAATATTAAAAGAAGACTCCCAGGTAAAAAGCTTGGTGATGACAGGTTTAACATTTATTGTTAACTCTAGCCCTTGATTTCTGATTTCACCAATATTCTGCATATTGGAGGTGAAGCCGACATGTAAAGGAAGTGGAGCATCAAGAAGGAGATCATAAGTATCTTTCCGGTAGACATCTGCTTCAACACTGAATCGGTCGCCCCAAAGGCCAAGATCCAAGCCAAGGTCAAACTGTTTGGTACTTTCCCATTTCAACCCCGAATTGTTCATTTTTGCTATCATGGAACCAGGAGTTGACATTCCATTTTGATAAGAATACGCAAAGTGTTCACCTGTGCTTACAGAACCAAAGTATTCAAAATCACCAATTCTATTATTACCAGTCAATCCATAACTACCTCTCAACTTCAAATTCGATATTATTTTATTTTTCTTTAGAAAATTCTCTTCCGATACTTTCCAAGCAACTCCTAAAGAAGGGAAATATCCCCATTTATTATTCTTAGGAAATTTCGAAGATCCATCCGCACGCAGTGTAAACGTGGCTAAATACCGCTGATTGTAGCTATAGTCAGCTCTACCCAACAAGGAAAGCATACGATATCCACCTGCAGTAGTCTCGTTACGGTAAGCTTTTCCTGAACCTAACGCTGTTATCCCCAGTTGTTCATTCGGTATATTTTCTGCCTCCAATCTATAGCTATCTGAAGTCTCTTCCTGTATTGTAAAGCCTATTAAAGAATTTAGTTGATGCTTCTTCGCTATTCTCTTATTGTATCGAAGTGTATTTTCGTTTAGCCAAGACTTGATATTTCTATGTCTAATTCCACCCCATGTACCTCTACTGTTCGAAGGATTCAACGGCGTACCATAGAGTGTCTTAGAGTTGTAAAGGAACTCAAAAACACTATTTCTATTCGAATGGGAAGTGTTGACGTTTAATGTTAAACCTTTCAATATCTCATAATTAACATAAAACTTTAAATTTTCGTCTTCATTCCGTTGCAAAGAATGTGTCTCATTCGTATTCTGTATAGGATTAATCCGAAAATGGCCTGCTGGTGCGGTTGGGTCTACAAATTGCTCCGTCCAATCCACTTCACCATTCTTGATCAATACAGGTGTAAAGGCCCATGTCTGCGCAAGAATGTACCCCGAACTAGCACTCTGCCCACCGCTTCCTTGCGCCATGGGACTCCCATAGCTACTAGTTCTAGAAATTGCTGCCGTTCCTCCTATAGAAAGCTTTTTTGTTATCTTCTGATCCAAACTTAATCGACCAGAATACCTATCATACCCAGAGTTTATAATGATGCCTTCTTGTTGGTACAAAGACCCACTAATAGAATACCTTGTATCGATAGTTCCCCCTCTTATAGATAAATCATGTTGTTTTATGGGCGACTTACGAAACAATTGATTTTGCCAATCATTTCCCTCTATATTTTTATAATCATCCAAAGTCATCCCCTGTTTCTGTAGGTAGTATTCATCAGCTAGGGTAGGATTAAATTCCTTTTGATAAGCGACAAATTCATAAGGATCCATCATTTTTATTTTTTTCGTCACTTCCTGAATACCTAAAGATCCTGTATAATTGATTACAGGCTTGCCCACCACTCCTTTTTTTGTCTCGATGACAACTACTCCATTCGCTCCTCTTGCACCATAAATAGCCGTAGCCGATGCATCTTTTAACACAGAGATAGATGCTATATCTTCATTGCTAATAGCTGCTGCTGTAAAATCTTCCATAAGAAAGCCATCTACAACATATAAAGGTGCAGTAGACTGCGTCAAGGAATTCCCTCCCCGGATAGTAAAACTACGTGCTTCACCCGGTTGCCCATCCGATGAAGCGACATTGACCCCTGCTACCCTACCCGCCATTACCTCATCAAATCTTCCTGCTGGAGCCTTTATCATATCAGACACATCTGCAGTACCAACCGATCCTGTCAGATCTTTCTTCTGTACGCTACCATAACCTATGACGACTACCTGATCCAGGTCTCTTTCTGCAATGGCCATTTTCACATCGATTGATCTCTGTTTACCAACATTTACTTCAAGACTCCTAAAACCGATGAAAGAAAAGACCAATACGGAACTTTCATTGGGCACATTTATCAGGTAACTACCATTTGTTCCACTCACAACCTTAGCGTCTTGACCTTTGACCTGAATAATAGTACCCGCTAGAGGATTTCCCTGTTCATCAGACACTTTACCACGAATGACTATGGTTTGCTTTTCAATTGGATTTAGTATCCCTTTCTTACTTTTCTTGGTGATAAGGATAGTTTTGCTATCAATCTCATAATCTAGGGGAGATGATTTTAATATCAAATCCAGCGCTTCTGTTAGGGACTTATTTTGAAATTTGACAGTTACTGGAGTCAATCCAACCAAATCCGAGGAGATATAAAGAACATCAACATTTGCCTGTTTCTGAATCTCCCTAAATACCTCTTTTAACGGTAAATTAGTTGTATTCAAATGGATTTGTTGTCCGTTAACTATACTAGCACTTAAATTACAAGTTGTAAACAGCACGATAGAGATAATAATTTTTATCATAAATAGGAAATACTTCATCCGTGCATAGTACTTCATGACACACGGATTTAACATCTTTTTTTGGTACATTTGATTAGTTAGGTTATAAAAAGATTATTAAATAGATGACTTTCATTTAACCGACATTGCTATGACATTCAGAGCAGGGATTCCAGAAGTGGTGCGAACACTTCTGGTTTTCTCATTTAAAAGCATTGCCGTACAGATAATTTAGATTATATCATAACGGTTATCCTCCTTCCTTCTTTTTTAAATGACAGCACCTTAAGCTTCTCCAAGTAATGCAGCAACTCTTCAATCTCACGTTTCTTCGAAAATGCGCCCCCGATGCGCTTGCCAACAATTTCCTTTCTATCGACGTAAATATCGACGTCATACCAACGCGCTATATCTCTAAATACAGTTTCTATTTCCTGATCATCAAACACAAAGTATCCACTTTTCCACCCCAAGACTGCATCAATATCCGCCTCGCGTTTAGTAAGCTTTGTATCAGGGGTACTGATAGATTGTTGTCCTGGTGATAATTTAAATCGTTCACTTCCTTTTGACACATGCACCTCACCTTCTACTAGAGTAGTAACGGTACGCCTGTCTTCTTTATATGCAGATAAATTGAAACTAGTGCCAGTAACGAGAGTTTCGGTATCTCCCGCTTTAACGATAAAAGGTTGTTTTATATTCTTGGAAACCTCAAAGTAAGCTTCTCCTTCCAAGTGCACCATACGTGTATTAGTTGTAAACAGGATTGGATATTTTAATTTGGATGCAGCATTTAACCAGACCTTGGTGCCATCTGGCAGTGTTATTTTATAATTTCCTCCTATTGGTACAGCAACTTCATTGGTATCCACTTTTGTCAACGAGCTGTTACTACTACGTTTATAAACAAGTTGTCCATCGTTCAGTTTATTGACCTGTACTACACTGTTGTCTAGCAATAAGCCGCTATCCGATGCATCAAGATCAATAACCGATCCATCTCCCATCGTCAATGTGGCTGAATACAAACCAGGTTGGACCACTTTGTTTATTCCTACCGCTACTTCTAGTTGACCGTATTTAGGCTCATATGAACGAATCGACCAAATTGCAAAAAAAACTAACAGGACTGCAGCGGCAAAACCTCCACCCCACCTGAGTAATACCAAGCGATTTTTTTTGACAGGGATGCCTATTTTCCTCTCCAATTGCTTCTTGATTCTAGCTTTGGTGAGCAAAGCTTGTTCTTCGCTCGACCATACGAAGGACTGGGAATCAATTTGCTTATCAATCCAAGCCTCTACGATACGCTTTTCTTGAGCGCTACATTGTTCCTTCACGTATCTTTCCAATAACGATTTTGCTTCTTCTATAGTCACTTTAATTTTTAGGTTTTCTTATATAGAGCCTAAAAAGAAGAAGAGGTATTAGATAAAAGTGAAAAAAAATAGAATTACTTTTCTAGGAAATAAAAATCAATAAGATATAACGGATACTAGAACGGATCCGCTTTAGGGAGTTATTAATCTGCTTCTTGACAGTATGTTCTGAAATATTTAAAGAGTCGGCAATTTCCTTATTAGAAAGTCCATTCTCTCTACTTAGCACAAATATTTCTCTCATCTTTTCGGGCAGGCGGTCAATATGTTTATCAATTAATGTTGCCAATTCCCTGGCTTCGTACTCTTTCTCTATAGAAGGATAATGAGCGTCAATATAATCCACTAACGAATGTAGCCCATCATTCATACGCTTACTGTTTAAAATACTTCTCAGCGCCTGATTTTTTGTTATTGTAATGAGATACGCACTTAGGTTCTTAACATCAAGCAAACTCTCCTTAATCCTCCATAGCTTCGCAAAAACCTCCTGAATCACATCTTCAGCTTCATCGTGATCTTTTACTATATGGACGGCATAAATAAATAAGCGTTCCCAATGCCTGTCATACAGCATTAGGAACGCTTTCTCATCTCCTTCAGAAAGGCGAATCAGTAAAACTTGATCTTCATGATCTTTCATAAAGAGGCTTTAGAAACCGATTAAAAAACAACTTTATTATGTTGCAATACCAGATTTATTATGATAAACATACAATCCATAGCATATGACCGTAACATTACTATTTTAAAAAATATTCGAAAAATGTATATATCACTTCTGTCGCATCTTCAGTCAGTGCATGTGTAGCTCTGTTCGTCATAGCTACTCTTTCCTTTTGTCCCAATAGTTTATTCACTTCAACGCTATGATTCAACGCTCTCCATTGTGTGACTGGATCCTCCGCTCCTCCCGAAACTAAAAAGGGTCTTGGGGCCATCAAAGCATGTAGTTCGTGTAGGTTTCTATCATCCTTTCTCAACCGATTATACACTCCATAGGCTGGATTCTGATCGGTAATCAAACCTCTCTTACGCCAAGGCTTACGATGAAAACCGAGATACCACGGTTCCCAATAATTAATAGATTCCCTATCCTCTTGCATCACTATTCCTGGATCAGACCAAGCCGCAGCAGCAAAATTATCAGTAAGACAGGATCCAAACATAGCCCATTTACCACCAAAAGAATGCCCCACGATACCGATTCGTTTTTTATCTACGTTCTTACAATTAGCGAGAACATAATAGGCATTATTTGCTGCGTAAGCAAGCATCGATAGCGGCTGAACTGACACTGAATCAATAGAAGGATAATAAAGTGAAAATTCATTGCGTTCAGAAGCCTCCTTCGTACCAATAGCCAAAGTGACAAACCCTCTATTTGCCAGTTGTTTTGCAAAATCCCGCCATGGTCGCCACGGCCTACTTTTGCTTCCTATCCCTATAGAGCTTTCTGCATCGTAAAATACACTGACTACCGCAGGCATCTTACCTACTTTATTCTTAGGAACCAACAAATAACCCTTCGTCCATTCATTTGGAGTCCATTTAAAACGTACACTATACTGCGTATATGTATCTTCATACACCGTATCGATATACTCAAATTGTTGTTCGGTATAAAGGTCGGGCCAGGCCCCCAAATAATCTTCCCAGTCCCGCTTTATTTCTGCTTTACGTTCTTTCCACTCTTTTGCAGATTTCACTTGTTTACCATTACTGAATAAAAGTGGAGAACGAAGATTACCAAAATCATTACGTAACGAATCCGGAGGATAAAAATAAGGGCTTATCTTATCGTGCAAAGGATTTCTTTGTCCCAATAAAATTTGGCAAAATAAAAACGAGAGGATAAAAAAACTAATTTTCTTCATATTCAATAGTCTTCGCCTTCGCCAAAGCTTGGGTCGTTAAATAATACTTAGCTAACATAAAAGATTTTTCCCATTCGGGTAAAGCCTTACCTTTTCGATAAGCAACAAATTGCTCCAATACCTTAGCAAAATGATCCTCATGGCTTAAATATAGTTTTTGAGGTATAATAACTTTATAAGTTCCCTTGTTCCTAATAATATCTAATCCTGGTAAATCCTTTAGCCCCTGAAGCGCCTGTCTCAAATCAGCCTCAAATTTTCCGTTATCTTCTTTTGGTATTATAAATACAGATATTACTCCAGCTTCGTCTGGCTTTATCTCTAAACGGAGTCTTTTGGCATTAAAAACCGCAGAAAACTGATCACCTCTTTTGTCTAGAGATTCCACATTCCATTGAACAGCAATAGAGACAGGAACACCTTTAAAATTAAAAGCCATTTTTCCATTACTGTATACATCAAGATCTCCTTCGTTTGTTTGAGACTGCCTTAACATATTAGGGTACTGTTTCATACCTGTGGATTTTTCAAAGTCATTTTTAGTCACCTTTGTGTGCCATCTAAATGCACTGTCCAATACTAAATCTTTATTTAGATCTATTGTCTGTTCCGAAGAAAGCATCCAGTAGACTAAATCAATATAGTGAGTAGTTACATCAACCAATCCCTCTCCCTGCTGTAATGTATTGTAAAACATAGCTGGACGTATCAATGGTTTCCCAGAAACCTCCTTTATAAAATGATGGGTACTATTAAATTTAACAGCATGTTCGCCTCCATTTTTATCAATTCCACCCGAAAATCCGATATCATTCAATAATGTCTTGGCAATAATATTCTTCACATCATAACGCTCAGTCATAATGTCAAATATTAATGGAGCCTGAGACGAAGAAGTATTGAAAAATGCAGCAAGCCTACTATAACCTTCCATATTTATCACCAATGGTTTATCTGCAAAAACATCTTTACCATTCTTTACCGATTGAGATATAAACTCTATCTTCTCTTTATTATCACCTGCCAATACCACAACATTTCCAACATTACTCTTAAATGCCTTATCTAGAAAGTCCTTCCCGTAATAAGGGGTGACTTTCCAATCTGTAGGATCTTCTGATCTTGAGTTATACTGCTGTATAAGGTTTTGATAAGCTTCTGCACTGGTGACGGTATCTGCAAAAAGATGTACCTCTGAATTTATTTCCGAGTTTTTATATTTCTGCACAAGTGCGGCATGGAAATGTTCTGGTTGTACTAAGACAAGATTAATCCGATCCCCATTGGAAGACTGGTTCTGGACACAGCCTGTTCCCGATAGGCACAGAGCACTCCATAAATAAATTTTTCTATCTAATCTCATTTTACCATTTACGAATTTTATGGCCTTTGACCGCATAAAAAATCAAATACAGATAACACGGAACCAATACCCAATAGGCCGTTTTCAGATCAAATACATCAGCATAGTGACCATATATCATTGGCATGATTGCATTACCACACAACCCCATAATCAACAAAGCACCTCCTTGTTTCGTAAACCTTCCAAGATCACTCAAAGCTAATGGCCATATACCTGCCCAAACAAGCGAATTGGCGAAGCCCAACAAAACGATAAACCAAATAGAGATATCTGCTTTATGTCCTAATAGTGTAACATCTCCACTCAAATAGACTATTCCCAAAGAAAGTAGAAGTCCTAAAACCGTGCATACTCTCAGAGCAGTAACTTGACTCATTACTTTAGGGATCAGAACGATCCCACAGAGATAACCCACTATAGTCAGGAACAAGGTGTAGGAAGGAAACACCTTAGCCTCTAGGAGATCAATATCCATTGACCCCGCATATCCTATAATAGTGTCTATTGAAATAATCTGCGTACCTACATGTAGGAAAATAGCAAGCGCACCTAAGATCAGATGTGGAAACTGAAAGATACTATTTTTTGACGAATTGGCTGCCGCTACATCTGCATCCTCATGTTCGGTATCAATCTCTGGCAATGGGGAAAAACGGACCAGGAATCCCAAGCCTACCAGAATAAAGCCCAAAACCGTATACGGCGCTATCACTCGTCTGATAAAAACATCGAGTTCTTGCGAGCGCTGTGCCACATCCATCATTTCAAGGTTCTTGAACAAATCGGAATCAGTAGCACGCAACACCACTGTAGCAAAGATTAAGGGAGCCAAAATCCCGGCGGCCTTATTACATATCCCCATGATGGAGATCCGTTGTGCGGCGCGCTCTTTAGGCCCCAATATAGTTACATAAGGATTGGCAGCAGTCTGTAAAATTGCTAACCCAGCGCCCAATGAAAACAAGCCTACTAAAAACACTTCATAAGTACGCGTTAAGGCTGCAGGAATAAACATAAATGCGCCAAATGCCATAATGAAAAAGCCAATCATAATACCATTCTTAAACCCCTTATTTCGAAGAAGATAAGAAGAAGGCATAGAAATGACCAAATAGGAAATATAAAATGCAAATGTGACGAGATAAGACTGAAAGTTGGTCAGTTCGCAGGCTATTTTAAAGTAAGGTATCAGTATGGCATTAACCCAACTGACAAAACCAAACATAAAAAACAGGACACCTATAATTCCTATAGATACGATAGTCTCCCTTTTCGTCAGACTAGCTGCAGTTTTAACGTTACTAACTCCCATATTGCTTTAAACTTTAGGCTCCCATCCTTTAGCATACTCTCTCGACCATAAATTTTTCATCGCATTGCTATCATTCAGTATATGCCCATTTTGAGGATTTATTTCCAATTGTTTACCCGTTCTAAGTGCGATGTTCCCCAGCTGCACCAATAAAGTACTTTTATGTCCACTAAGGATATCCGAATTCAGATTTTCATTGTTCTTTATGGCAGCAAACATATTCTGCATATGCAACGCATCCAATTGCTGAGAAGGACTGCTAAGACTTGCTGTATTGATAGGGCCACTATCTTTTACTTCTTTAACCAACTTGCCCTGAATGTCAAATAATTTATAAGAATTTGCCCCATCGATTTGCAATGAGCCTTTTGAACCATAGAACATAACTCCGACATTAGAGCCCTCAGTAGTCATTGCATTACAGCTTCTCCCCTCCCATGTGATCATTTTATCTGGACCGAACTCAAGACTTATAACTTGTGTATCTGGTGTTTCCCAATCGTCCTGATAAGCATATCGTCCACCATTAGAGCTCACACGAGTAGGATAATCAACCTGTAGTCCCCAACGCGCCAGATCGACCATATGTGTACCGTTATTTAGCGCTTCTCCAGTTCCCCAATTCCAGAACCAATGCCAATTATAGTGCAATAAATTGTCCTGATACGCTGCGCGAGGAGCAGGCCCTTGCCATAGATCAAAATCTAACCAAGAAGGGACGGCCGTTTTTTTTCCAATCCCGATCGAAGGACGATTATTCGTATACCAAGTTTTAGCATAAAACACTTTACCTATAGTACCATTGTGAACCTCTTCGATACCTTTCACCACATTGGGCCATGATCTTCGTTGATTCCCCATCTGGATGACATTTTTATACTTGTTTGATGCGGCAATTAATAATTCTCCCTCTCTAGGATTATGGCTACATGGCTTTTCCAAATACACACTTTTACCAGCTTGTGACGCCAGAATAGCTGCCGGAGCATGCCAATGGTCCGGTGCTGCGACCACAAAAATATCAACATCTTTACTTTCCAAAGATTTTCTAAAATCTTTAAATCCATTTACCGTCGCCTTCTGGAATTTGACAAGTCCTTCTTTACATTTATCAATGGCACGGCTATCAACATCACATATATGGATGACCTCACTCTGCGCCTGACTAGCAAAATTCTGTGCCAATGCTGCGCCGCGGGAATTCACCCCCATAACAGAAACTCTCATTTTCTCATTAGCGCCAACAATCCTATTGTAGCTTTTGGCACTAAATCCAGGAAGTATGCCTCCTAGCCCCACAGCAGTAGAGGCTATCAATGTTTTCTTTAAAAAATCTCTTCTTGAGTTATTATCCATAATAATAGGTTTTACTTTAAGGTTATTTCTGTTAAATTGACCAATTGTCCCTGCCGATTTTTACTTAAATCAGCGGCCTCAATAAAAGCACATATTTCCAACGTTTGTTGTCCATCGACAGGAACCTTCCCTGACTCAAAAAATTCGACAATTTCGTCCAATAGTGGTGCGTACCCCACAAAATCGCCTAATTTGACAGCTGCCTTCTCACAATATATCGTTCCACCGAATGCAGATGTTCCTGTTCTAGTTCCTCTTACTGTTCCCACTCGACCGTCTTCCCAAACTCCAACAATAATATCCGTTCCGTCAGTATGCGTCCGATTAAGGGACTTACATCCTACCCCCATTGCTGTAATCAACATTTCTACCGCATGTATTCCATACCAAAAGAAATCAGGATGGCTAGGCTCAATAGTCGCGGGGGAATAAACATCTGCTCCTAAAACCTTACCATACTTCCCATCCAAGATATCTTTCATACCAGTAATGTATCGCAATGAAGAAGAAGAGAAGAAAGGCACTCTATACTCGGTTGACAAACGCATGATTTCCTTTGCATCCTTATAAGATGCCGCTATCGGTTTATCGATAAAAACTGGCTTTTTTGCCTTAAAAACTTCGCGGGATTGGTCTAGATGCAACCGACCATCATTGGTTTCCAGCAACACATAATCAACCTGTTTCAACAAAGCTTGGATGGAATCGACAATCTTTACGTCTAACTTTTCAATATCTGCAACATATTTGGGAATACGATCCGTAGCTGAGGGTATCGTCTTCGTGCCATAGGGATAAGCGGCCACTACTCTATAATCACGAAATTTCTCAGGATTATCGTGTAATGATTTTGTAAAGGCCACGGCATGAGATGTATCTAGACCGATAATACCAATACGTTTACCCTTACTCTGAAAGATAGGGGAGGCAGAGGCTGGATTCATCATTACAGCACCCAAAGCCAAGGAGCCCATGCTGACAAAGTCTCTTCTACTTAGATTTTTCATAATGCGGTTTATTATGTTATGTTATAAAGATAGTAAATAGTGTACGTACCCGAAAATATATTCGTAAATAAATTTACGCTCTACTTAATTCTTATAGTACTTATAATTCTCTTTTGTAAGGATATCAATCGGCATCAATTGTACCTTATCTATTTTCTCACTCTCAACAAAATAATCATACAACGTCAACAATCCCTTATATCCCTGCTCTATAGGTTTTTGACAAATTAGAAAATCGATAATTCCCTTCTCTAAATACTCAATATTACGAGTCAAATAATCGTAGCCAATAAGTTTGATATTTGTAATATTGTTAGTTTCAAAATATTTAGCTACAGTAGAAACACGTGAATTTGTGACAAACAAGAGGTCTACAGTACTATCTTTTAAATAAGCCGCAAGCTCTGCCATGACTGAATCATAATCGGTTCTATGAACCGTCAGCATATTAACCGTAGAACTTGAATTATTCTCCTCAAAATAACTCTTGAAGCCGGTCGCTTTCTTCAATAAGTGATGCTCTGCCCCCAATTCCCGAGACACATTGAAAATAAGAATATTTCCACCATCAGGAATAAGATATTTTGAAAGATTCCCCGCTAGTTTACCCGACTGAAACAAATCTGGCCCAATATAACTTAGCGGACTGACATTGGATATATCCGAATTAATAAATACACATTTTATCTTTTTCGCCTCGCACTTGTAAAAAAACTCTAATGCTTCACTAATAAACGAGGGAGCTAAAAGAATTCCGTGAAAGCTATCTTTAAGGATTTTATTAGCCTCATTATTAAAGGTCTGTCTATCATTTAGTTCATAATGAAAAAAAACGACTTCAACACCATACATCCGAATCTCTGCCCAAGCCTTATTGATACCTTCAAGGGGGGCTTTCCAATATTCGGTCTCTGCCGATTCACGTGGAATCAGTACAGCAAAACGAAAAACTTTTCGGGAAGCTAGGCTTCTCGCCAAAAGGTTAGGTTTATAATCCATCTCCTTTATAATAGCCTCTATTTTTTCTTTTGTCTTCGCTGAGACGCCCGTGCGGTTATGGATGACCCGATCCACTGTTGCAATAGAAACATTTGCTCTTCGTGCAATCTCCTTTACTCCAGACAATTCATTATTCTTTTGCATATCAGTACCAATTGAGCTTCAAATAAAGAATTTTTTTCTAACTTTCCAAAAGTCTACTACTTTCTGTATCCAAATACAACTTTGCTTGTGGATGATTTCTCAAAATTGTTGAAGGATACAACTCGTCAATCTTCTCATAGAGAGTCTGGTACACAGCTTGATCCTTGGTTTTGCCTGGTACCACACAAAAAATGTATTCTGCAGATAGTAGTACCGGTATCGTCAATGTCAAAGCATGCGTAGGCACTTTCTCAAGAATTGAAAAGCAACCATCATTTACCTGCTGTTGCCTACAGATCAAATCTAACGCCACTACTTTCACCATCTCTATATCGTCAAACTTTGCCAACGGAGGATCATTAAAAGCGATATGCGTATTCTCTCCAATCCCCATACAGACAATATCCGGAGCATTACTTTCTAGAATAGAAGTATATCTTTTACACTCATCAGCTACATCCTCACATTCACCTTGTATATATGCAATGGATCTTAACGGAATAAAATCAAAAAGATTCGTCTTTAAATAGTTACGAAAACTTTGTGATTCATCCACACGGATACCAACATATTCATCCATATGCATAGCGTTGACTTTCTCCCAAGGAATATCCTGCGCCAACAGACTTTTATACAAATCTCTTTGAGAAGGAGCCGCCGCGAAAATAACATTCACTGTATCTTTAGTCTCTAACAATTGATCAATAGCTATTTTCACATCTTTTGCAACAGCATCTCCCATTAGTTCGCGTGTCAGATAAACATTGACATCCAAATTATCTACCTTTTTTTTCATAATTATTAATTTAATTGGTCTACGATTCTTCCTTTACTATGCCCCTCAATATATTTTATTCCTGTAGTCCAACTACAAGAATGAAGAATTCTCCCGTAGTTCCCAAAGAACATATAGGAGAATTCTTCAACTTAGTTTTTAAAAACTATAATGTTCATTCTGCTCTAATGCTTTGTTTCTATCCCACGCATCCCTAGGTATAGGAAATACAATAGGTTTAGTATTTAACCAAGGCTTTTGTGTGACATTCAATTCACTATAATTAGGTCTTTCCGCAGCAATAAACTCGAGAAAACGTCCACTCCTATTCAAGTCAGAAAAGCCTCCTGTAGGTTCCCAAATAAATTCCATACGGCGTTCTTTGAAAATAGCATCCAATACTTTATCCTTGGCTAGACCAGTTGGCAAATCATCCAATCCTGCTCTTGTACGTATTCTATTGACTTCTTGAATAGCGTCATCTCCTCGATTTTGTTCATTTAGTGCTTCTGCATAGTTAAGAAGGACTTCAGCAAAACGGATTATTGGCGCATTCACCCCGGAGTTGACTAAAGTCGGCTTCTGCCAATATTTGGTCATAATAAATCCCGAATGCGACCAACCTGCTGGTACATTAGTAGGCATCACAAAAGCTGGCATATCTTGATGCTTCTCTCCAGGGCCTATAATGGATGCCCAATAACGCTTGTCTTTTATACGCCCGTTTCCATCTTTTTCATGGGCACCGACCCAGTGTTGCTGAGGAACAAAATTACTCCAAGCTTGCCCTCCTGTAAATTCAGCCGGCGCACCACGAGGCGCAGTACGCTTGACTAGATTATTCCCTTCAGCATCTACACTTTCTTTAAATTGGGTAGAAAATAATATTTCATCATTATTTTCATTGCTCTCCATAAAAATCGAACGATAGTCGTCCAATAGTTTATAACGTTTTTCATCAAACAATTCCCCAGTAACAGTAATAACATCAGGATATTTTTTTTGCCATAGAAAAGCCTTTCCAAGTAACGCTCGACACGCACCAGATGTCACTTTCCCGACATTCTTGGCATCCCATCTAATTGGCAAATCGACTTTAGCATCCTGAAGATCTTTTTCAATAAATGCCCAGACCTCCGTTGCCTTAGCCCTAGGTATCTGAAGATTTGAATTTGCATCTAAAGGTGTCTCTATCAACGGGACACCACCAAAATAGGTAACCAGACGATAATAGAACAATGCACGGATAAACTTAGCTTGTGCAATTATTTGCTTTTGGGATTTTTCATCCACATCATGCATTGCCGATACTTTTGCTATAACCATATTAGCTCGACCTATCCCAATATACGCCGCGGTATACATATCTTTTAAGATAGTATTAGTAGAAGGAAATACTAACGAATGTAATTCAATACGATTAGCACTTCGGTCCATTTCATACATATCACCTGATATTGCCCATTCTATGTCAGCCGCGTCCCTAACATTTGAAAAAGCCTCTTCTTTCTGTAATGTCCCATACACCCCCACCAATGCGGCTTCTGCATCCGAAATATTAACAAAGAACTTATCCTCTACCAAAGTATCTGTAGGTGATAGTGACAAAAAACTATCACTACACGCTGTCGCCGTACTCAACAAAGCAAACAGCACTATATTTTTCACTTGTTTCATATTATTATATTCAACTAATTAAAAACCAACTTTTAACCCAAACATATAGGTTCTAGGCACTGGATAAACGCCATCGTCTACTCCCGAAGCTAATGGATTTGTAGCCCCTATCTCTGGATCAAAACCACTATACTTCGTAATTGTAAATGCATTTTGAATAGAACTATAAACACGTATACGCTTGATCATTTTACTATTTTCAAATAGTGTAGAAGGTAAAGTATAGCCCAATGTCATATTACGTAACCGTAGATAAGCACCGTTCTCGATATAGAACGAAGACAGATTAGCATAGTTACCATTCAAGTCGGTGTATTTTAAAATCGGTACGCTATTCCCTCCCGTTTCTGGTGTCCAACGCTCCAGCACATCTGCAGAGGCATTAATTACCCCACTGCCGCCAAAGTACTTGATGGGATAGGTCGAGAACTTGTTGACATGGAAAATATCATTTCCTGAAACTCCCTGAACAAGTAGGTTCAGGTCAAAACCTTTATATGAAAAATCCATATTCATACCATAAGTCAATTTAGGCCATGGATTTCCCAGCATTACACGGTCGTCATCTGTGAGCGCCCGGTCTCCGTTGATATCCCGATATTTAAAATCTCCTGCCGAAGCATTAGGTTGAAATACTTTATCTACCTCCGCATCATTTTGATAGATGCCATCCACGATATAACCTCTAAAATATCCTATAGGCCGACCGACCTGCGTATAAGAACTGTTCATACTGGTGAAGCCAACCAAAGGCCCAGATATTGGATTCCCAGCCCCCATAGACAATACTTCATTTTTCAAAGTTGACAAGTTTACACTCACATCATATTTAAAAGCACTCCCTCCAGCATATCCGACCAATAGCTCAAATCCTGAATTACGGATCTTACCGCCATTTACAGAAGGAGCTATCTCGAAACCCGCTTCTAACGAGACTGGTAGGCTCACCAACATATCCCGCGTATCCTTGATGTAATACTCTGCAGTCAGATAACCTTTATTATTCAAAAATGTAGCATCTACTCCGAAATTCAGCTGTTCACTCGTCTCCCACTTCAAATCCATATTTCCTGGGCGAATCATACTCGCACCTGTAACCAGACTCTGTTCAGCCCCCAAGATATAATTGTCAATTACCCTACCCAAGCCGAATGTACTCGAATAACCGAATGCACCAATGGCATCATTACCTAACTGCCCCCAGCTAGCACGTAATTTCAAACTATTCACAGGTCCAGTCTGGTTGAAAAATTCTTCATCCGAAATATTCCAGCCTGCAGATACTGAAGGAAAGTTCCCCCATTTATAAGAAGGTCCAAAATTAGACGAACCATCACGGCGGATACTAGCTGAAAACAAATATTTATTAGCATATGAGTAATTAATACGTCCCAAATAAGAAGCCAGCGTATATACGGATCCCGTCCCTGTTCCTCTCCGATTCGCATCAGAGCTGGTATTGACTACACGGATTGTCTCATTTTGAAAATCTCTAGCTGTAATAGAAATCCAGTCATTTGCATTACGCTGAGCAGTCTGACCAACAACCGCAGACACATTATGTTTATCAAATTGCTTGCTATAGTTTAGGGTATTCTCTATTAACCAATTCAACCCCTGAGTCTGGGTTTCCGTCAATGTTGCAAGAGGATTACTGTAAAATCCCCGTTTAACTTTAGGTTCCCAACTACTTGTACGGTTAGCGACGTAATCTAATCCAATACTCGACTTAAATGTCAATCCGGGAACAATAATAAATTCGCCAAATGCATTCCCATATAACCGCATGTTACGAAGCCTTTTTTCCCCGGTCTTAGCACGTAGATA
This sequence comes from Sphingobacterium tabacisoli, assembly GCF_017908035.1. Taxonomy (GTDB): domain Bacteria; phylum Bacteroidota; class Bacteroidia; order Sphingobacteriales; family Sphingobacteriaceae; genus Sphingobacterium; species Sphingobacterium tabacisoli. Next base: position 2,229,209 of record NZ_JAEQMU010000001.1, read on the forward strand.
AGGATTGTCACCTTGTGTAGAATAATAAGCAGAGGAACCATCGACAACATCTTCCAATCCCAAAGTTGGGTAAAACTGTTGAGCCAGGTTAAAGATACCAAGTCTGAAATCTTCATTCTGTAGTCCTTTTCCATTCGTATAAGCAAAGGCCAGACTACCGCCAAACTTCAACCGTTCATTGGCCTGAATATCAACATTGGCACGCCCTGTATAACGTTTGTTCCACGTCTCTATCAGCGTACCAGTTTGATCACGGTAACCTACTGACAGTGCATTCTTAACTTTCTGATTTCCGCCCATCACTGACAAATCCACATTATACACAGGAGCTGTACGAAAGACCTCATCAATCCAGTTCGTACCTACTCCTAATGCGGAAGGATTTGCCCATTCGGGATTGGGAGTCATATTCGAGTTTTTAAACAACTCGTTGGCTAAGGTTGCAAACTGTTCTGCATTAAGAAACTTAGGTTTCTTCCAAAGTTCCTGAAAGCCCGTATAGGTACTGAGGTCAGCTGAACTCAAACCGTCCTTTCCACGTTTGGTGGTAATCAAAATAACCCCATTCGCGGCACGCGCTCCATAAATAGATGCCGCGGCTGCGTCTTTCAGGACCTCTATAGACTCTATATCATTGGGATTCACAATTGACATTCCATCAACTTGATCCGAACTCCCGCTGATAGACATATTACTGCCCCCAACCGGGAACCCGTCTATAACGTAAAGTGGCTGATTTCCTCCTGTAGTTCCAACTCCCCGAATCCTTACAGAACTAGCTCCTCCTGGTGCACCACTAGTGTTCGTTATAGTGACCCCCGGAACCTTTCCCTGTATAGCCCCTGTAAAAGAGTTACTTGCCACCTTGTCTAAATCCGCTGACTTAACAGAAGAGATTGATCCTGTTAGTTCCTTTCTCTTCTGGGTACCATAACCTACAACAACCACCTCTTCCAGATTACTTTCATCAAGTTCAAGAACAATAGTCAAATTGTTCAAATTAGCTACCAAAACTTCTTTTGGTACGTACCCGACACTTGAAAAAACAAGAGTCTTTCCAACAAGTTGTCCTGAAAGTTCAAAAAAACCATCAGCGTTGGTTCCCACAGATTGTGTCGTGTTTTTGACTTTAACACTAACTCCCCTAAGGACATTCCCTTCATTATCAACAACCTTACCGGAAAGTTTCTCTTGAGACATCACCAAACTAACTTTAAATCCAGCATCAGTGGCATAGACCGAAGAATGATTTAAAAATGGTGATCCCAAAAAGACACAGAGCATGCATACTTTTGATCTCATAATACTAAATTTATAGTTCTAATTATTTAAACTGGTTACTGTATCAAAGGCAAATAAAAGTACTTCTACTCCTACATACCATAATTTTAAAGTTTTTAAGCTGACTATTGGTTATAAAGCGTTAAAATATAATCGTGTACGTAAACGAATATAGTATTTTTATCTAAAACAAAGAATAAAATATTTTAAAAAAAAAGATAAAGGGCTTTAAGCTTTGTCTACGACCTTTACTGGGCTAATTTTTAATGCTTCTAAATGCATATTATGCACGCATAATATCACATATATTTAATTATATTTGTTCTGAACCTGATTATACAACTATGATTGGTCAATTTATATTTACATTCCTATTTCTCGCTGCAGGATTCTTTTTTTATAAGAATGCAGGAAAGATTTACAGAAACATCAGACTTGGCAAGACACTCAACCGTTTTGACAATCCTTCTGAACGTTTAAAAATAATGTTACTGGTAGCGTTTGGACAGAAGAAGATGTTCAAACGTCCTATACCGGCACTGCTTCACCTTTGTGTATATGTAGGGTTCTGTATCATCAACATCGAAATGCTAGAAATCGTCATTGATGGCATATTTGGCACCCACCGTGTACTCTCTTTTATGGGGGGATTTTATAATTTTTTAATATACAGCTTCGAAATACTTGCTCTGCTCGTTCTGTCGTCCTGCGTAATTTTCTTTATCCGACGGAATATCCTTAAGCTAAAAAGATTAAATCAATCAGAGTTAAACAATTGGCCTAAAACTGACGCCAACATTATTCTGATTACCGAGATTTTACTCATGGCCGCGTTTTTGATTATGAATGCAGCGGATCAAAAGTTACAGATATTAGGACATCCACACTATACGACAGCCGGAGCATTCCCTATTAGTACTTCTTTACTGGCGTTGCTGCCAAGTACATTCGATAGCTTAATACTTATAGAACGTTTTTGCTGGTGGTTTCATATTGTGGGGGTATTGGCCTTTCTCAACTACCTTCCTTTATCCAAACACTTGCATATCATCCTTGCGTTCCCTAACACGTACTTTACAAAATTGGAACCAAAGGGTAAGTTTGATAATATGCCTGCCGTCACTGCAGAAGTAAAAGCCATGCTCGATCCCAGTCTTCCCCCTCCTAGTGGAGAAGTCTCAAGATTTGGCGTAAAAGACGCTACAGACCTAACTTGGAAAAATCTTCTAGATGCCTATACCTGTACAGAGTGTGGCCGCTGTACCTCCTCCTGTCCAGCTAATATCACTGGAAAATTGCTATCTCCTCGTAAGATAATGATGGATACGAGAGACCGAATAGAGGAAATAGGTAAGAATATCGACGCTAATAAGTCCTTTATAGATGACGGGAAATCCTTACTGGACGGTTATATCAGTAGAGAAGAAATATGGGCATGTACAAGCTGTAATGCCTGTGTAGAGCAATGTCCTGTAAACATCAATCCTTTAGAAATTATTATGGGCTTAAGGCAATACGCGGTAATGGAAGAATCCAAGGCTCCCACAAGCATCAATGGGATGCTGGGAAATATGGAAAACAATGGAGCTCCCTGGAAATATGCTCAAGCAGATCGTGCCAACTGGGCCAATCAATAAAGATTCTTAAACATGGAAAATCAAATACAAGTCCCCACAGTCGCCGAACTAGTTGCTAAAGGCGAATCTCCAGATATATTATTTTGGGTAGGCTGCGCTGGCTCATTTGACGAAAGAGCGCAACGTATTACAAGAGATATCTGTAAAATACTTCAACATGTAGGTATAAAATATGCAATTCTAGGTACAGAAGAAAGTTGTACCGGTGATCCTGCCAAACGAGCAGGCAACGAGTTCCTATTCCAGATGCAGGCTATGATGAACATACAGGTACTTGATGGCTACGAAATAAAGAAAATAGTAACCGCCTGCCCCCATTGTTTTAATACCTTAAAGAATGAATATCCGGAACTAGGTGGAAACTATGAAGTAATCCACCACACACAGTTGATTCAGTCACTTATCGAGCAAGGAAAATTAAAACCAGCAGATGGACACGCTTTCAAAGGAAAACGTATTACCTATCACGACCCTTGCTACCTCGGACGCGCCAATGAAGTTTATGAGGCCCCACGGAAAGCTCTAGAGGTATTAGATGCGGACCTAGTAGAACTCAAACGCTGTCGCAGCAATGGACTATGCTGTGGAGCAGGAGGCGCACAGATGTTCAAAGAGCCTGAAGCGGGCAACAAAGATATTAATATAGAACGTATAGAGGATGTGATAGAAACAAAGGCATCTATTGTGGCAGCAGGGTGCCCTTTCTGTATGACTATGCTACAGGACGGTGTCAAAATCAAAGAAAAAGAAGAAGAAATACAAGTACTCGATATCGCCGAAATCACCGTAAAGGCCAATAATCTTTAAACAAAAATTAAAACTACAAAAAAGGAGATCATCAGAAGATGATCGCCTTTTTTGTACCCAGAAGCAGATTCGAACTGCCACGCCCTTGCAAGCGCCACCCCCTCAAGATGGTGCGTCTACCAATTTCGCCACCTGGGTATTACTCTGACAAAAATATAGCTTTTTTTTAAAGTCACAAGCTAAATCTGCGTATTATTTTTAAAATTCTTATCAATAAGAGTTTGAATAATTCCATCGACTAAGCCAACTCGCGGAGCCACAATGTTTTTCAGATGTCCGACCTTCATAATAGTTAGAAAAATTTCTGAAGCGGGAATAATAACATCCGCCCGATCCGAACGCAAGCCCAGTTCATGGATACGATCTTTTAATGAAAAAGAATTCAAATGATCGAATATTGCCTTCAGCTTAGCATAGGTCATCGGCTTATCCCCTTTCTCATTTGCGATACGCGACAGTTTATTGATGTTTCCTCCAGTGCCTATACCATAGATATTTTTATAACCTCTCGTCTTTTCCTTAACCCAACGGCGCATTTTATCCCATGTCTCCGGTTGATCCTGATTATCCAATATACGGATCGTCCCCAAGTTGAAAGACTGAGAGTCAACAAGCTCACCATTCGCAAACAGCGTTATCTCTGTACTACCTCCTCCTACATCTATGTATAGATACACCTTAGTCTTATCGATCGTATTACTCAAATAAGAATTGTAGATAATTTTAGCTTCTACTCCTCCATCCACAATCTGTATATCAATCCCCTCCTCCTTGCAAGCTTCAACAACCGCCATTCCATTATCCGAATCCCGCATAGCTGATGTTGCACAAGCCATATAATCCGTGACTTTATAGACATCCATTAGGTTTCTAAAGGCCCGCATGGTCTTGACCATATCCTGAAATTTACCTATAGATATATGCTTATCAATAAAAGCATCATCTCCCAAACGCAACGGAACACGAAGCAATGTATTCTTCGTATACACCACTTCCTCTTTCTTTTCTAAAATATCAGCAATCAACAATCGGACTGCATTTGACCCTATATCTATAGCTGCGTATCTCACCGGCATTATTTTTTTTTTAATCTGCCAATAATAACGTTTTAATATTAATTTTTCATTAAATTAACGTTAGAATTAACATATAAAAAAAGGGAACATGTACATGTTCCCTTTTTTTATTGTGCAAAACAACTATTAATGGTGCGAATGAGCTTCTTCTTTACCACCAATCTGTTTGTATACTTCAGATACGATATCCACTTGCTTTTCAGCAAAAGCACGCAAATCTTTATTAGTATTGCGAGTCAAACGTGTTAACTGTTCTTTTATCAACCCTATTTCGTGTTGTGCATCATGCACATAGTCAGTATGCTTTACATTTGTTGAAGCAGTAGAGTCCGCTGCGTGAGCAGTAGTCAGTTCTGGAGCAGGCACACCTTTGATAGGAAAATCGATTTGCACCGTTCTAGCAATAGTATCCAAGGAAGGGATCAATTCTGCGTAGTAAGCTTTCAGTTTTGCAGCAACTTCTTTCGATTTTGCATCACCATTAGCCTCTTCGTGCTCAGCAACAATTACACCTACCTGTGCTGCTTCTCCAATTTTCTGGAAAGCAGAAAACGCATCACCGTCTACCAAAGTAGTATGCGTGTATTTCAACTGATTCTCCTTTGCTGTTTTATCTACACAAGAGTTAAACAAAGTACCTGCACATACTGCGGCAAAAAATAAAGTATTTAATTTCATTTTAATTCTTTTTTCTCGAATACAAAAATATGAAATATCTATCAGAATACGCCATATTTTCGGATTATCTATTATGCAAGATTCCTACCTGCATTTACGACTCCGTATATTGTACGCCCAATAAGCTTTCTATATACATCTTCCTGCTCCACAGAGAGGTTTTCCTCGCGTAATTTCCGAATAGCATAATGTTGGATAATCAACAGGGGCAATACAATTTTTTCCCGTTCTAGAATCGATGCCCGCTCGACCGGATAGTTTTCCATGAGTTCATTTGCGCCACTCAATTTCAACAAATAATTCTTAGTCTTTACATATTCATCATAAAGTGTACACCAGAATTCGCCAAAAATAGGATCATCCTTCATGTAAGAAGTAATGGAAAAATTTGACTTTGTCATAGACATCATACAATTGTCAATAAGTGTATTGAAAAAACCTGAATTCTCATATAGATTACGTACTGAAGACCATAAATTATTCTCTTCGGCCCATTGCAAAGCTGTCCCAACACCAAAGAAGCCAGGAATATTTTGCTTGAGTTGGCTCCAAGAGGTCACAAAAGAAATGGCCCGAAGATCCTCTAGTCGAAGATCCCTATCAGAATTTCGTTTCACAGGACGGCTACTGATATTGATAGAAGAGAGTTCCTTTAGCGGACTCAATGCTTCTAAATATTTCAAAAAAAGTGGGTGATTACGTAAAGACAAAAATTTCGTATGACTAGCTTCAGCCATATCCTCAATAATCTGTTTTTGTTTTTCCGTAAGTGTATCGCCTTGATTTTGCCTAATTTCTGAAATCAACCCCGCATGTAATAATTGTTCAATATTATACTGTGCGGTATCCAAAGAACCGTATTGACTACTGATGGTCTGCCCCTGTATAGTCAATTGTATATGCTTATTTTCGATCTCGGTTCCCATAGAAGCATAAAATCGCTGTGTCTTCCCACCTCCACGGGCCGGAGGTCCACCACGGCCATCAAAAAATACCAGATCCACCTCATACTCCCTCGCCAACGCAGTCAGCTCCATCTTCGCATTATAAATGGACCAATTGGCCATAAGGTATCCCCCATCTTTTGTACTATCGGAGAAACCAAGCATAATAGTCTGCTTATTCCCTCTCCTTTCTAAATGCGCCCCATAAAAAGGGTTACTATACAACGTGCGCATCACATCTGAGGCTCGTTCTAGATCATCCACAGTCTCAAACAAAGGGACAAAATCAATAAACAACTTATCCACTTGCCATCCTTCCCACAAAAACAATTGCATCAAGCCCAATATATCTGAGGCTTGTTGGCAATTAGAAATAATAAAACGCTGCGCGGCCCGTTCTCCTCCCGAGCGTTGGATATCTTTTAATAGCTGTATCACACCGATCGTATCTTTAACCAACGGTTCCGCGTCATCTTTATACACTAAATTATCTTCTGTAAAACGTAATGCCTGTTGCTTACTTTCCTCGCTCGTGGTGAGCCGCTCCAATTCAACACCTAGCTTTTCACCATGTTCTTGCACCAAATAGTTAATCGTCTGCCGCAATACAGAACTATCTTGACGAATGTCCAACGTAGTAAAATAGCAACCAAATGTATTTACTTTACGAATTAAATCTTCAACAAGCTCAACAAACAAACCGTTGTGTAAAGAATGAAGGACCTCTCTGATAGCATTTAGATTTTCGAGTATTTCTACCGTATCATCTTTAGGATTTTCTACAGTGTGAAAACTATTGGTATAGAACAACTCTTGAAGATTCTCCAAGTAACCTTCCACTCCCTTAAAGGTAATCCGTCTCTTTACTACCCTAAAATCGCGATAATAACAGCGGAATAGAATGGTCCTAAGCATTCCTGCCACGCGCTTTGTACTCTCGACAGTTACGTTTGGATTACCATCACGGTCCCCTCCAGGCCAAAACCCCAACTCGATCAACTGCTTTACATCTTCTGATGGCACCTCTAGCTCATCATCAATTTTAGATTGAATACCAGAGGTGACTTTATAAAAAACATTTTCTAAGTACCAGGCCAAACTTACCGCTTCATCCACAGGAGTTGGACGTTGCTGTTTTATAAAAGGTGTTTTACCTAATTGTTGAAGCAAAAGATGAATATTAGAGATGTCATTTGCCTTTATAGCCTCGATCAGATCATTGATTATTCCTAGCACCGGCCCAGGATAAAACTGTGTAGGGTGAGCTGTCAGCACCAACCGTACAGAAAAATCACGTAATTTCTCTACAAGTTGTTTTTTTAGTTTAGCATCATTCTGAGCTAGTTTGAACAAAGAGTTTAATCCTCCGATTTCATCACTTTTTCCAACAGCCTGAAAAGAAGAGTCTTCTATTGCATCGAATAAGACCACTTGACGTTCGATATATTGTACAATTCTAAACAGAAGATCTACACGATCTTCATCTTGTATATATTGCTCATACTGCTGAAAAAAACTATCGATTATAGTCTCTGGAGTCGAATTCCTTTCAACGCCTTGCTCACAGTGGGTCGTAAAAAATGGAAGTAATGTGCCTGTATGCTTTACACGTTGAAAAGGTAGGGTTAAGAACAGACTTTTAAATAAATCAAAGCGCGTGAGCACTTCATTCTCAAATACGGCTTGTTTTTGACTTAATTTCATTTCAATAAATTATGTATGATCCTTTCGTCTCACTGATTAGTCTGCTCAGAGAGGTATCGTTAAAACAAAAAAACTCCAAAAGCAGCAAACAAATATACAATTTAATATTAAAGAGTGTAATTTTTTATTAAAATCATATTTAAATATAGTTTTTAATGAAAAAATAACAAGAAAAAACTTTCAACATATAACACGAGAAAGCTAACCCAATAAAAAAGCAACCTTTCGGTTGCCTATTTACTATCTTTTGGGACAGTCTGGCTTTTTACAAGCTCTTTTTTCCGTCCGGGTCTTCGCTTTCCATAAGATCCCATTATAATCTTACCTCTTCTTGTCTTCTTATCTCCTTTTCCCATAACTATATTTTTAAATAAATGATATATAAAGTTGATAACCAATGACAATTTACAGTAATAAATATGGAAAAGCAAACAAAAAAAGGAAGGCACCTACCTAGGTGCCTTCCTTTTTACCTTTTTACAAAAAACAAACTAACCCCTACTATTATAATTCGGTGCCTCTTTTGTAATCTGTATATTATGAGGATGTGACTCTCTCAAGCCAGCTCCGGTAATTCGCACAAACTGCGCTTCCTGTAATTTCGCTATAGACGCTGCACCACAATAGCCCATCGAAGCACGCAAACCACCTATGTATTGATACACAACTTCCGCTAAAGTTCCTTTGTAAGGCACTCGACCAACAATCCCTTCAGGTACCAACTTCTTAATGTCATCTTCTACGTCCTGGAAATACCGATCCTTCGAACCTTTCTCCATTGCCTCGATAGATCCCATACCCCTATAAGATTTAAATTTTCGTCCTTCGAGTAAAATGGTCTCACCTGGCGCTTCTTCAACTCCGGCGAATAGCGAACCTGCCATAATTGTATATGCCCCAGCAGCAATAGCCTTGGCAATATCCCCTGTCTGCTTGATTCCTCCATCTGCAATCAAAGGCACACCGGTACCTTTCAACGCTTTAGCGACTTCATAAATGGCATACAACTGAGGAACCCCAACACCTGCAATGATACGGGTCGTACATATTGAACCTGGACCAATACCAACTTTGACAGCATCCGCACCTGCATCCGCAAGATCTTTTGCTGCTGCTCCAGTTGCAATATTCCCAACAATAACCTGCAACTCAGGGTATTTCGACTTAACCTCCTTCAACTTATTAATTACACCTAGAGAATGCCCATGCGCCGTATCTATCGTGATTACGTCCACCCCGGCTTTCACCAATGCATCAACTCTTTCCAAAGTATCTCCCGTAACCCCTACAGCTGCACCAACTAATAAACGTCCATGCTCATCTTTTGCTGCATTAGGGTAATGCTTATATTTCTGTATATCTTTAAAGGTAATCAGTCCCTTCAACATATAGTTATTGTCGACCACAGGCAACTTCTCTATTTTATGATTTTGAAGAATCTCCTCTGCTCTGACCAGGTCCGTTCCTTCAGGGGCAACAACAAGATTATCCTTTGTCATTAGCTCATTAATAGGACGAGCCATATTCTTTTGAAAACGCAAATCCCGATTCGTAACAATACCAACCAATTTACCATCCAAATCTATAACAGGAATACCTCCGATTTTATGCTCTTTCATGATACTGAATGCATCTCCCACTGTAGCTGACTCCAACAATGTGACAGGATCCTGAATCATACCACTTTCTGATCGTTTTACTTTACGCACCTCAGCAGCTTGTTCACCAATAGTCATGTTCTTATGTAACATCCCTATTCCACCTGCTTGTGCAATCGCGATTGCCAGATCAGATCCCGTGACTGTATCCATCGCAGCCGAAACCAACGGTATATTTAGTTTTATCTTCTTCGTTAAAAAAGTGCTTGTATCTACATCTCTAGGTAGAATCTCGGAGTAAGCTGGTATTAATAATACATCGTCATATGTGAGACCTTCAGCTACGAATTTTTGTGGATCTAATTGCATGGCAAATATCTTGTGGGTTTTCTATTTGCCAGGCAAAATTACAATTTTTTATCAAAAAACCAAAATAAAAATAACAGCCCCCATTTAATGACGCTCAGATTATATTCATTTTTTTAACCAACAATTAAAGCCAATCGCAACATTTTGGCAAGTTCTTTGCTTAACCTCACAAAGCACAACTATAAAAGACCGAAGCCCCCTTTGCCGCTATCTTCAGTAGACAGAGTATGCGACCACAGTAAAGCTTCATCACCTTTTAATTATATTAATACATACAAGTTCAGAAGAAATACTCATGCTTAGCGAAGCATTCCTCATGAGTATTCCATAAGACAATTAAAAAACGAATAAAAACACATATGAAATATCCATGTAGCAGAGGCTACATAAACACGAATGAATTTAATTTGGATATTCCATATGACAACTTAAAGTCAAATTATATGCATATGAAAAAATTGGCTCTATCTGTATTTGCGATAGCCTTGTTGCTTGGCTCCTCGACTATTGTAAAAGCACAGTCCTATAGAACTGCCCTAGGGGTAGGCATAGATGTAGGTGATGGCCCCACCTTAGGCGGCCCACAGGTCAAACACTTTTTTGATAATCAAAACGCTGGTAATGCACAGGTACTATTCGGTGACAACGTTACATTAATAGGAGTAGACTACTCCTACAACCAGCCGATCCGTGGTGCTCGCGGACTCAGCTGGTATGTTGGCATAGGTCCGCAGTTGACCTTTCTTAACAATAATAGCATCTGGTTTGATGACAAACACCGTGATAACCATACTCATGTCGCTATTCGTCCAGCCGTCGGTCTCGAATTCAAAATACCTTCCGCTCCCTTGGCCTTTCATTTTGACTGGAAACCTTGGTGGAACTTAACCCATAATTCGAGTTTCGAACCGTCAAGATTCACCCTAGGATTCAAATTCACTTTAAAGTAACACACACAACCGCTTCAACCCTATGCCAAAGTCAACAAATAAGCATAGCTGAAACAAAAAGCCTTTTCATAGCGCAATCGGAAACAAAAAGTCCGATTGCGCCATAGGCCCCTCCCCGTTAGCCACTTCTGCTAATATTTTGTTCATATTCCCATAACAAAAACTTTTCAATAGTTATCCATATATTTTGTTTTCATTATACAAAATTTTTATACCTTTGCGATTCTTGGTAAAATATATTCTGTTAAAGTATTAAGTATAGTCCAAGCCTCTAAAAAAGACTTTATCGTCCTTTTTAGCCCAATGATTAACGATACTTTGACATATTTTCACGAGATTTAAAGCAATTAAAAAACATAAACTATATCAAACTAATAGACGAATACAGAAAATGCAGAGTAAAGGGCTGATTAAATTTTTGGTAATAATAGTGGCATTAGCTTGTCTCTATTCTTTATCATTCACTTTTGTAACAAGAAAAGTGGAACGTGAAGCTGAGGCATATGCAGGAGGCAATATTGCAAAGGAAAAGGCATACCTAGATTCCATTGCAGGTGAAACGGTTTATAACTTGGGTTTTGCCAAGTACACGTACAGAGAATGTAAATCTTATGAACTTGCTCTAGGGCTAGATCTTAAAGGTGGGATGAACGTCACTATGGAGATTTCTTTAGATGAGTTAATTAAAAACTTAGCTAATAATCCAAAGGACGAAAAGTTTAACGCATCTCTAAACTCAGCAATTCAAAAAAGTAAATCTTCAAACAAATCTGTTGTCGATCTTTTTATCGGAGATTACAAAGCTAGCGGTGCGTCAGCTAGTTTAGCTTCATTTTTTGCGACAAAAGATAACTCCGCTTTCATCAAAGCAACGAGTTCAGATTCAGATTTAAAAAGTTTCCTTCAAAAAGAAGCAGACAATGCGATCCAAAATTCATACAAAGTATTACGTACACGTATTGATAAATTTGGTGTTGCATCTCCAAACATTCAGATTCAACAAGGAACAAACCGTATCCTTATCGAACTACCTGGTGTCAATGATGAAAGTCGCGTTCGCAAACTCTTACAAGGCTCTGCCAAATTAGAGTTCTATGAGACGCATGACAATATGCAAATCTATCCTTTATTAGATAACATCAATCGTTCTTTAGCGAGCTCTTTGAAATCTAATGAGTCTCCAAAAACTACTGTAAGCACAGATTCTGTAGCAGCAGATAGCACAAAAAAAGAAGACAATCTACTTGCTAATCTTTCTGCCAACAAAGGCGACAAACAGGATTCTAGTGTAGTAGCGGCAAATATGGCTGCAGAAAACCCGTTATTCAGTGTATTGATGCCATCCATATACCAAGCTGAAAATGGACAACAACAACTAGCTCCTGGAGCACAGGTTGGTATCGCCAATCTAAAGGATACTGCGAAAGTAAATGCTTACTTAGCAAGACCAGAGATTAAATCACAGATTCCTTCAAACTTAAAATTGATGTGGGCCGTAAAGCCGGAACATCGTAGTCCTAACTTCTTATCACTGTATGCTATAAAACCACTTCCAGGTGAACATGGTGCAGTACTAACAGGTGAAGTTATTACAGACGCTAGAGATGCTTTCAACCCACAAACCAATGCTCCAGAAGTATCCATGCAGATGAATTCTTATGGTGCTAAAGAATGGAGACGTATTACAGCTAAAGCAGCGCAGACTAAAGCATCGATCGCTATCGTCTTAGATGGCGTGGTATATTCAGCCCCTACCGTAAGTAATGAAATTCCAGGAGGTAGTTCTTCAATCTCAGGAAACTTCACTATTGAAGATACGAAAGATTTAGCTAACGTATTGAAGGCAGGTCGCCTTCCTACAACGGCTAAAATCGTAGAAGAAGCTATTGTAGGTCCTTCATTAGGACAGGCTGCAATTGACTCAGGAGTTAACTCTGCGGTAATTGGTATTGTAGTCGTAATGATATTCATGGTTGTATATTACAATAGAGCAGGTTGGGCAGCCAACATTGCGGTATTATTCAACGTATTCTTCTTGTTAGGTATTTTAGCATCACTAAATGCTGTATTGACCCTACCTGGTATCGCCGGTATCGTATTGACAATGGGTACCGCTGTGGATGCCAACGTACTGATATACGAACGTATACGTGAAGAACTTCGTCTAGGAAAAAGTATTCGTCAAGCTATAGCCGATGGTTATAAACATGCATTACCATCCATCTTAGACTCCCAGATTACAACAGGTTTAGTTGGTGTTGTATTATTCTTCTTTGGTTCAGGACCTATCTTAGGTTTTGCGACAACCTTGATGATTGGTATTATCACATCGTTATTTACATCTATTTTTATATCGCGTTTGATTTTCGAGTTTATGTTAGACAGAGATATGAAAATATCAGTTTCATTCCCTTGGTCTGAGAAAACACTTCAAAACGCTAACTATCAGTTTATCAAAAACCGTAAGAAATTCTATATCGTATCACTGATCGCTGTAGCGATTTCTTTAGGTTTCGTTTTCACCAAAGGATTCACGTTAGGAGTAGATTTCCAAGGAGGACGTACCTATACTGTTCGTTATGACAAAGCTGTTAATCTAGAAACTATTCGTAAAAACTTAGATGAAACATTCCAGTCTACCACAGAGGTAAAAACATTTGGTAGTGAGAACCAAGTTCGTGTAACAACAACTTATCATATCACCGAAACTTCGGATGAAGCTGATGCGGAAGTATTAGCAAAATTAAATGAAGGTCTATCCAAAGAGCAAGGAAATAAATACGAAATCCTTTCTTCTCAAAAGGTAGGGCCATCTATTGCATCCGACATTAAAGGAAGAGCAGCCTGGTCTAGTATCCTTTCTGTATTGATTATTGCAGCTTATATCTTAGTGCGTTTCCACAAATGGCAATATTCAGTGGGTGCAGCTGTCGCAACGATACACGATGGTATTATCCTATTAGGTCTATTCTCTATATTAGATGGTATTGTTCCATTCTCATTGGACATTGACCAGCACTTTGTAGCGGCATTCCTTACTGTACTAGCCTATTCGGTCAATGATACAGTAGTCGTATTTGACCGTATCCGTGAAGATGTAAGCAAGTCAAAAGGTATGAATAGATACTTTGGAGATGTTGTAAATCAAGCGATCAATACCACTTTGAGTCGTACAATTATTACTTCTTTAACAATTATCTTCGTACTTGCAGTATTGTTCGTATTCGGTGGAGAGGTTATCAGAGGTTTCTCTTTTGCGATCCTGATCGGTATTATCGTAGGTACATACTCTTCGATCGTATTAGCGGCTCCTACAGTATATGACTTAGGTAAAGGTAAAAGTATTGCTAAGCCAGCTGAGGAAAAAGTAAAAGTGGTGACTCCTTAATCGGTCACTAGATATTATAAAAAAAGGCTATCGAATGATAGCCTTTTTTATGTCCATTAGATTCAACATAGCAACGTCAGATTCATAGTTTTTTCCAACGGAGATTCGTGAATACAAAGCATTTTATATAAGTTTGTAGGGATAAAAAACAAACGTATGAAGAAAATGATTATACCAGCTTATCTTATTGTAAGCGTATCGTTGGGGTTATCCAGTTGCTCTAATACCTCAAGTAATACGGAACAAAACAAAACGGAGGCGGACGCTCATCAAGGGCACGACCACAGTGCACATGCGAACAGTTCAAATAGCACAGCGCCACAAGCTCCGGCAAACACCCCTTCCAATCTTGCTCAAGGTGACCCTATTGCGCAAATTCCAGCCTTTACGTTTTATAAAGTAAAATCTGGTATTTCATTTACAAATACAGACATTCCAAAAGGAAAAAAAACAGCCTTCATTCTTTTTGACCCAGGTTGCTCGCACTGTAGAACTGAAGCCGCTGCATTAGGCAAAAATTATGACCGCATTAAGGGTGTCAACATCTACTTCGTTTCTATGAATGATCCGGCATTAATGGCATCTTTCTTAGAAACATTCGCAAAAGAACTTGTCGATAAACCAAACGTCGAAGTACTTTATGACAGAAACCAGGAATTCATACAAAAATTCCACGTTCCTACACAATTCCCGGCCAACTACGTCTACGACAAAGACAATAAGTTGCAGGCACATTGGGATGGAGACAAAAATATTAATGAGATAGTAGCAGCCTACACAAAATAACAAGCCCGAAACAACAAGTAATATCCCCCATGAAACATCTATGTGGCTTTGGATGCACAGGCACCAATAAAAACAGTTTGGATATTCCATCCCGACCAGTCCAGACAAGATAATGGGGTTTGAAAAACATATCATTTACATATGAAAATAGCAATAAATGGCTTTGGTCGTATAGGTAGACATACCTTACGCAACCTAATGGTACGTCAGCTTCCAAACATCGAAGTTGTAGCAATCAATGACCTTACAGACCCCGCTACGCTAGCACATTTACTGAAATACGACTCAGTACATGGTCCCTTCCCAGGAGAAGTATCGCATGGGAAGGATTTTCTAATGGTAAATGGTAAGAAAATAACAATATTGAACAAAAAAAATCCAGCAGAACTACCCTGGTCATCTTTACAGATTGATTTGGTTGTAGAGTCTACTGGATTTTTCACCTCTCGGGACAAAGCCAACCTCCATCTAACTGCTGGAGCCAAGCAAGTAATCATCTCTGCACCCTCTTCGGATAAGGACATCCCTACCGTAGTATTAGGGATAAACGACACTGATTTTGATTGGCATGCCCCTATTTTCTCCAACGCTTCCTGTACCACCAATAATGTGGCACCTTTAGTCAAGATATTAGATGAAAACTGGCAAATAGAAGATGGCTATATTACCACTGTCCACTCGATGACTGGAGACCAAAACTTACACGATGCGCCCCATAGAGATCTACGCAGAGCAAGAGCCGCATCATCCTCCATCATCCCCACCAGTACAGGTGCTGCAAAAGCAATAACCAATGTCTTCCCACACTTAGAAGGAAAACTGGGGGGCGCCGGAATTCGTGTCCCTGTACTGAATGGCTCACTTACTGATTTCACCTGTACGCTCAAGAAAAGAACTACCGTAGCAGAGATCAATGAAAAATTCAAAGCTGCAGCAATGGGGAGTCTCAAGCAGGTCTTATATTATACCGAAGACCCTATTGTATCCGTTGATATTATCAACAACCCATACTCCTGCGTCTTCGATGCCCAATTGACCTCTATCGTCGGAGGCTTAGTCAAAGTAGTAGGCTGGTACGACAATGAATTCGGTTATTCCAATAGATTAGTAGACATACTAGAAAGAATCAGTTCCCTGTGATCCGTTTTATAACAGCAGCGCAAACCTTACAGCTCCGATCCCTTGTACTTCGAAATGGGTTGGCCCCAGCAAAATGTAGCTTTGACCACGACCTATATCCTTCAACATTTCATATGGGGTATTATGAAGGAGAGAACCTAGTCTGCATACTGACCTGTATGCAGGAAAATCATGGTAAACTTCCCAAATCAGCGTATAGATTACGTGGTATGGCCACAGCACCAGAGGGCAGGCGCAAAGGATACGCCGCTCAATTACTATTGGCTGCAATGGAACATCTCCGATCCCAGCTCCATATCGACTACCTCTGGTTCAATGCACGTGTTAACGCGTTTCCCTTTTACGAGGCTTTAGGATTCGAATATATGTCCGACGAGTTTGACATCCCAGAAATAGGCCCACATCGTGAAATGTTCAAGATGCTTTAGTTCGCTTAGATCGCTCGTTGAGAAGTATCACCGCGACTAATAACAATACAACTGCGGCTATAAAAATATAAAGCTTATAGATTTGATATATTTCCGGAAAATATTCTAAAAGTCCTTTTCGCACAATCTCCTCCAAGTTCCTCGCTGCGAAAACAAATGCAAAAAGCAAGGGTATTTTATACTGCTTTCGTTGTTCTCCTTCCACAAATTCAATCAGACAGCCTACAAAGAGTAGAAAGCTAACAAAGAGCTGTATTATATGTACAATGCCAATTGTGTGCATTGAAAACAGTAGATTATTGACAATAAGCAAAACAACAGCGAGAATAATACGATAAATAGGTTTCATCTTCAAATATTTTGATTAAACTACATTTCCCGTTCCACTCCCAGACCAAACAAAGCAAAATCATATTTTACCGGGTCATCCGGATCTAAAATCAAAAGGTTTTCCGTTAATTCCACAGCGGTTTTCCAATTCACCTTTTCTAGTGTGATCAGGCCCAATTTACGCGCTACGCGTTCGACATGCACGTCACACGGGCAAATCAACTGAGCTGGCAATAATCGTTGCCAGATACCAAAATCTACCCCCTGATCGTCACGACGCACCATCCAACGCAAAAACATATTTAGCCGTTTACAAGTCGACTTTTGCATTGGCGAACTCACATGTTTGCGAGTACGTGTAGGATAATCTGCCAAAGAAAAGAAATAAGCTTTAAACCTATTCAAGGACACCTCCATATCGATGGGAGAGTTATCGACTTCCTGCCCAATTAAAAAAGCATCTTCCAACGAATCAGAATTCATATAATGATGTTTAAAAAAAGAAACGAAATAAAGTAGATCCGTATCATTAAAGGTACGGTGTTTAAAGTTCAGTAAACTTTTTAGATCCGTCTCCTTATGATTTCGCATAAAATCATAAGGTGTACCATCCATCCTATCGATTAACTCCTTACATTTATTGATGATGGTTTTCCGTTGTCCCCAGGCTAAAATAGCGGCAAAAAAGCCCATGATTTCAACATCTTTCTTATCATCAAAAAGATGAGGAATCAATATCGGATCATTTTCTATAAACTGTGGTCGGTTATATTCCTCGACCTTCTTATCAAGAAATTCTTTCAGGTTAAAAGCACTCATATTACCCCAAAGCCTGTCTTAAATCCTCTACCAAATCGTCACCATCCTCGATTCCAACCGAGAGACGCAACATATTATCAACCACACCTACACGCTGACGTTCTTCCTTTGTCATCGAACCATGGGACATTGTCGCCGAATGATTAACCATCGACTCCACTCCTCCTAATGATTCTGCTATCGAAAATAGCTTAAACCTAGAAGCGATACGAAATGTCTCCTGCAAATCAGCATCCCGTAGCACAATAGAAACCACTGCACCAAAATCCCGCATCTGTCTTTTCGCGATCTCATGTCCCTTATGCGTTTCGAATCCCGGCCAATAAATAGTTTCTATCTTAGGATGATCTTTCAGAAACTCAGCCACTTTTCTAGCATTTTCACAATGTGCGCGCATACGCAAATGAAGCGTTTTTATGCCACGCAAGGCTAAAAAGCAGTCCTGGGGGCCAGGTGTCCCACCACAGGTATTATAATAAAAACGCAACCGCTTGTACAGGACTTCATCATTCATGATCAGAGCTCCCATTACGACATCCGAATGTCCATTAATATACTTTGTAGCAGAATGCATCACAATATCCGCTCCCATATCCAATGGATTCTGCAAATAAGGTGACGCAAAGGTATTATCGACCACATAACATACAGAAGCAGCCTTAGCAATCCTGCCAATGGCCTCCAAATCCACCAACTGTAACGTTGGATTAGTAGGAGTTTCTATCCATATCAACTTTGTGTTTTCAGTAATAGCTTCCGCTACAGCTTCCACATCCGATGTATCGACAAAACGGAATTTGATACCATAATCCGCATATACTTTCGTAAAAATACGATAAGACCCACCATACAAATCATCGCCGGTCAATACCTCGTCGCCAGTCTTTAACAGACGTAACACACAATCAGTTGCTGCCATCCCTGAAGCAAAAGCCAAACCGTACTTCCCGTTTTCTAACGACGCCAAACAATCCTCCAAGGCCTTACGTGTAGGATTTGTTCCACGAGAGTATTCATACCCTTTATGCTCACCGGGATACGGCTGTTTATAGGTAGAGGTCTGATATATCGGAGTCATGATAGCACCGGTAGCAGGATCAGCCTGCTGTCCCGCGTGTATAGCGCGGGTTGCGAACTTATAAGCCATAGTATTCAAAAATTTTGCTCATATAAACTTACTAAAAATCTAGTGGTGAAGGATACTTATACGAATATTTCAGCCTATCGATAATCTTCTGCCCCGATACGACCTTTTGATGATTGGCCAAAGGGTCAAAACCAGATGGAAGTAGCAATCCGTACTTGGACGCTGATGCTAGGATGACCTCCTTTTTCGTTGGATGCATTGGAGCTACAATATTATAAATATCAGGAGGAGGCAACGATTCAAATCCCAGTTTGATCAACGCAGATACATCCTCTAAATGTATAAAGTTAGCAGGTTGCTCCCCACTTTGACACACCCTTCCACCAAAATACTTGGCAAATATACGTTCCTTACCAAATAGTCCACCTAGTCGATATACCAGGGTAACAGGAAGAGTTTTCATGATCTGTTCCGCTCCCAATAGCCTTTTATCCAATTCACCCGTCCATTCTTCATCATACAAACCGTCTTTATCTGGATATACACCGATAGAACTCAAAAAAATATGTTTTTTAAAAACAATCCGTTGCAAAAGACATTCAACATTACGGAACCTACTATCGAGCACCTCTGCAGTATTTCTCGAAGTAGCGGGGACAGAGTTCAGAACAAAATCAACGGAATCAGGCAACGCGATCTCCCCTTTCAATTCTCCATCGAAGTCAATATGAACTCCATGATATCCCAAGCTCTCAAACATAGTGACTTTATCTAACGAGGTCGTAGATATCCACACCTCGTATCCAGCTCCATGCATAAGCGCGGCGACATCTTGACCTACCCAGCCACCACCTAATATCAATATTCTTGGCCTAGTTGTACAAAACATCGTATTCATCTTAAAAAACAAACCTATTAAAAACCAAAAAATCGTAAAAAAGTAAAACTGTTAGAAACACTACAATCTCACTTTTTTACGATTTAAAAAGACAAATCAGCTAGCTGATTTAATATGCTTTCGCAAAAAGAACTCTCTTAGACGAAGGCTTACCTGTAAAAATACACACCCCTTCTTCTTCCTTCGCATCCAAAGGAATACAACGTATAGTAGCCTTGGTCTCTTCCTTCACCCGCTTCTCCGTTTCTACCGTACCATCCCAATGACAAGAAACGTATCCGCCTTTGTTTTCTATTATATCTTTAAACTCATCGTAGGAATTAGCCTCCGTAGTATGACTAGCTTTAAAGTCTAATGCTTTCTGATATATGTTCTGTTGTATATCTTCTAAAAGAACCTCTATAACATTTGCGAGCCCCTCTTGCGCTACCGTTTCTTTTGTTTGCTTATCACGACGGGCCAACTCTACCGTACCATTCTGCATATCGCGTGCCCCTACCGCTACACGAACGGGTACACCTTTCAATTCCCATTCCGCAAATTTAAACCCAGGACGCTGTGTATCACGGTCATCATACTTAACAGAGATATCCTTACCTCTCAGCTCCGTTTGTAGATTCTTAACAAATCCATCAATGTTTGCTTTCTCCTCCTCTGTTTTATAGATAGGTACAATAACGACTTGTATAGGTGCTAATTTTGGAGGCAATACTAAGCCTTGGTCATCCGAGTGCGCCATGATAAGTGCGCCCATCAGACGGGTCGATACCCCCCACGATGTCGCCCATACATACTCCTGCTTACCTTCTTTACTCGTAAATTTAACATCAAAAGCCTTTGCAAAATTCTGTCCCAAGAAATGGGACGTACCTGCCTGCAATGCCTTTCCGTCTTGCATCAATGCCTCAATACAAAAAGTATCCAATGCACCCGCAAAACGTTCATTTTCTGTTTTTCGGCCACGCACTACTGGAACCGCTAATGTATTTTCAGCAAAATCAGCGTACACCGCCAACATTTGCTCTGCCTCAGCAATGGCCTCCTCGCTCGTAGCATGTGCCGTATGTCCTTCTTGCCATAAAAACTCTGCAGTTCTCAAAAACAGGCGTGTTCTCATCTCCCAACGCACTACATTGGCCCATTGATTGACCAAAATTGGCAAATCCCGATAAGACTCAATCCACCCCTTATACGTGTTCCAGATAATGGTTTCCGATGTAGGTCGTACAATTAACTCTTCCTCCAACTTCGCTTCCTCATCTACAATGATCTGCCCATTACCGTCATTTTTCAACCGATAGTGTGTTACTACAGCACATTCTGTTGCAAAACCTTCCACATGAGACGCCTCCTTAGAGAAGAAAGACTTGGGAATAAACAAGGGGAAATAGGCATTACTATGTCCTGTTTCCTTAAAGCGTTTGTCCAAAATGGCCTGCATACGCTCCCAAATTGCATACCCATAGGGTTTAATAACCATACACCCCCGCACAGCAGAGTTCTCTGCTAAATCAGCCTTAATCACCAGGTCATTATACCATTGAGAATAATCCTCGCTTCTACTCGTTATTCCTTTGCTCATTGTTCTTTTTTAACTATTTAATTTGTAACAATATATTATGGTTACGGACAATCCGTAATAATATCTTTTTCCGTCGATAAATTAATTTATATTTTTGAGACAGGGATTAAACCTTTGCAAAAATATGCGTCTAAGATAGTAAAAAGAGACTAGATTATATAGACACTTTAGTGATAAAGATATAAAGAGCCCTACATGTATAATACAGAATACCGTGGGTTATTCATTAAAAAGGCTCCATCTGAAAGCTAAACAAAAAATCAAACAGATGAAAACAAATAAATTACTTATCGGAGGCTGGACTTTAGCACTTGTTGCCGTATTGAGCTCCTGCTCGACGAGTAGACAAGTAACGTATAGAGACGATGTCTATAACAATCAGGCTGCAGGTAGCAGACCTGCACCGGTTTATCAAAGTCCTGATTATTACTATACCGAGCAACAAAATTCGAATTCCAATACAGACGGTGGCTATTATTCAGATGAATATTCAGACGAAGAATATTACGAGGATCAGTACGAAGACCTACAATACGCAAATCGTATCAATAGATTCTATTATTCTGCCCCAGGCATGACCTATTATGATCCTTGGTTTGACCCATGGTACGGATATGGTGGCTTCGGCTTAGGTTGGTCTACTGGTGGATGGGGTTCGAGCTGGTCCATTGGATTTGGATGGGGATCGCCTTACTACAGCTACGGCTGGGGATCACCTTATTATGGTTATGGCTGGGGAAGACCTTACTACGGATACGGCGGTTATTGGGGACACAACTCTTATTACAATTCTTGGGGACACCCATACTACGGATACAATAATAACTATTATTATAACAATGGTTATTATGGCAGTAGACGTCCTGCTAATTCTTCTGTGCGCTCTACCAATCGAGATCGATTCAACACGAGAACAGCAAGTTCTAGCCGTAGAGACGCAGGATCTACCTCTAGCAGAAGAGGTTCCACAGGAGTGGTACGCGATGCTAACGGTCGTATTGACACTAGATCCACCACATCAAGTCGTAGAGGTACTACCGACGGAACAATATCAAACCGAGTAGGCACATCTCGCGGAGACGGTGGTAGCCTAAGAGGCTCAGCCAACACATCACGTAGAGGAACTTCTACGGAGGTAAATAGAGGAAATATGGACTCAGGAAGAGGGACAGACACTCGTGCAACAAGTAGTAGACGTGGACAATCTACAGGTCAAGGTACGGTAGCAAGACCTACACGACTGACAGATCTAGCACTTCTAGACCGGCTACTGCTCCTTCCTCAAGTCGCCGTTCAGATAGTGGCAGTTCTTCCAGAAATTCCGGAAGCACTTATACACCGCCTTCGAGAAGCAGTGGTTCATCCATGTCTAGTGGTGGTGGTTCTATGTCTCGCGGAGGCGGAGGCGGAGGTGGCGCTTCATCGACCCGTTCATCAGGTTCATCAAGACGCTAAAAGTAAGCTAATCCTCAAAAAAAGGCATTAGTCTAGATAAACAGTTCTTTAAACGAAAATAAACACTATCCTTATAAACAGCCAATAATTAAATTGGCTGTTTATAAATTGGACAAACAGTAATTTATGAAAATTAAGCATATTATCCTTTCGGCATTCGTCTCGAGTATATTTTGGACACAATCGCATGCCCAATCCGTAGACGATGCAATAACATTTTCAAGAGAAGACAACGGCGGGTCTGCGCGAATGAAAGGAATGGGAAATCCCCAAACAGCACTAGGAGGTGATATTTCATCGATCAATGGAAACCCTGCCGGTCTAGGTTTCTTCAGTCGATCAGATATGTCTATCACATTTGATTACCTAGGAAATAAAAACAAAACTTCTTACCAAGGGATGAACTCTAACAGTAAGAAGGACAATTTCGGTGTAGATCAAGCAGGTGTTGTTTTTCACTTTCCTACCTCAGCCTACCGTTCCAATTCAGGCTGGATGAATTTCAATGTAGGAATAAGTTATAATAAAACGCAAAATTTTAATAATAGACTAACCTACGAAGGCGTAAACAATCAAACCACAATTGTAAATGCACTTTCGGATATCATGTCTGGAGACTTCGGTGCAGACTTTGCTCAATCCAATATCGTAGAACAATTCGGAGATTCTAAAAAAGGCTACTTCCCCTTAGCTAAAGAAACGGCGGATAAAAAACAGTATAACGACATTATCACCAGAGGCAACCGTAGCAAGACCGCTATTGCCTTTGGTTCCAACTACAACAACAAGTTTTATATTGGTGCTACATTAGGTATTACCTCATTCAGATATGAAAAAAGCACCCAGTTTATTGAAAATGGCTGGACCAAAAGCAGAGATGAAATTTTAGTAGACAATCCAAACTCAGATTATGCTGACCCGACAAAGCCAGGGTATAAATATACTGAAGCCAGCTATGAACTATTTGACAATCAAGCTCAAGTGACAGAAGGTTCTGGAGTAGATTTCAAACTAGGAATGATCTATAAACCTACAACCGACTGGAACATTGGCCTTACAATCAATACACCTACCTGGACAACAGTTAAAGATGATAGCCAAGCGTACACCGACGTGCATTTCTACGATAATGATTCCGCAAAAGATCCTTTTGAGGTCTACGAATCGAAAAACTACCCTGGGCAGCTAGACTACAACATGACTACCCCTTGGAAATTTGGCTTAGGCCTTTCCAAATTTTTCAGTAGAGGACTCTTGACAGCAGACATGGAGTACGTCACATACAATACCATGCGCTATTCTTCGGCCAATTATTCAGGTGGAGGATCATATGATAATATAAACAAGGATATAAAAAATTTATATAAAAATGCGGTCAACTTCAGAATCGGCGGAGAATTCTTATTTACTAACATCTTAAGTGGTCGTGCTGGTTTCAATTATTTTGGCAATCCTTACAAAGATGGGATTAAAGATGAGAACTACAGCGGCAGCTTAGGATTGGGGGTAAAATTAACAAACTCTCTTTACATGGATCTAGCTGTTGTACACCAAGTCAATTCATACAATCAAACCGCTTACACTATAGCTGAGGACTTCTGGAAAGCCCCGAGCCCGGTAGCATCGATTGATCACAAAAGAACAAGTGGTATCCTAACGTTAGGCGCAAAATTCTAAACAGTTTCAGATACTATTAAAAAGGGGCTGTCTCGAGTATACGAGACAGCCCCTTTTTCTTTATACAGTAAAAAACTGATACTTCATATTTCTTACTAAAATAGGTCCGGTTCAACTTGACACCAATTAGGGCCCATTTTAATATATAATAAGGATTTTATACGGACTTTATTCGGAGATAACAGGGACTTCATTCGGATCAAACCGAATAAAGTCCCTGTTATCTCCCTGCTATATCCTGATTTATTACTTCTTAAATAATAACTTAGTAATAACATGTTCCCTAGTTATTAAGATCATTTAGTTAAACTTAAAACAGCATGGGGAGAACAGAAAATGGACCAATGGAATCTGTTCGTCGAAAAGTAGGATCATTAAATGATCCTAGATATCTAAATCAACGGAAGAAGTAAAAGCAAAAAAGCCTCGAGTGGAACACGAGGCTTAATATACTTAACAAAAGTGGCTTAACTAAGCCCCTTTTTAATATGATGGATTCACTATTTCGCGATTATGGTTTCAATACCCAACGAATCAAACAGCTCTTGAAAAGCGGGAGGTATCTCATTACTGATAACGATATCGATCTGTGAAAAATCTACAATTTTCCCAAAGCTCTTTCTACCAAATTTACTGAAATCGGCCAATACGATAACCTGTTGTGCTACAGTAATCATTTTTTGGTTTAACATCGCCTCTTGAGCATTCGTTGTGGATATACCGTAGTCGAGATCAATACCATCTACCCCCAAAAACAATTTCGAACAGAAAAAATGATCTAAGATATTATTCGCATATTGCCCAGTCACTGACGATGATGTACGACGTACAGAGCCCCCCAATTGGATGACCTCAACATTTTGATGTTTAAGTAACTCCAGCGTCACGTTCAATGCAGATGTAACCACAGTAAGATTTCCCTGTGGCATGATTTCTCGCGCCAGAAACTGCGTTGTTGTCCCCGATCCAATAATAATAGAATCATTAGCCAAAACCAGTCTAGATGCTGCTCGCGCTATACTTATCTTTTCATCTTCATATATTTTTTGCTTTTCAACAACGGACCTGTCTGTTTGATAAGGATTCTGCCTTGTAGCACCACCATGTGTGCGATACACAAGCCCCGTATCTTCCAAAAACTGTAAATCTTTACGGATTGTTACAGAAGAGACACTTAATTCTTCACATAAATCCAAAACAGAAACGTGTCCATTTTGGTTTACTTGTTTGATGATATATTGATGCCGTTCGACATTATTCATACAGATATTACTAATTTTCATTGGATACCAGTTACCTCTTTGGTATATCTGGGCAGATGTAGCGAACTGCATTAACAAGAGCATCCCTCCTACATTCACAATCCTAAGATAATTAAGTTATTCTAAAATTAGGACATTTATCTAAAAGACTTCATAAACTTTCGTTTATTTACGTTTTTTATTATTTTTACAAAACAAAGCACAAATAAACACAGGGAATCAAAATGAAATTCACAAGAAACGAAGCTTTAGAAAGCATTCAGAATACAGACCTTTGGGATATTGCCATTATAGGGGGCGGAGCTACCGGCTTAGGAATTGCCGTTGATGCCGCTTCGAGGGGATACCGTACGCTACTTGTCGAAAAATACGATTTCGCAAAGGGCACATCAAGCAAGAGTACGAAGCTAGTTCATGGTGGAGTACGCTACCTTGCCAATGGCGACATAAAACTTGTGCTATCTGCTTTGAAAGAAAGAGGCTTACTCTTTAAAAATGCACCTCATGTTTCTTTCGTGCAGAGCTTTGTAATACCGTCCTATTCAACTTTCAATAAGTTGAAATTTCTTATAGGTCTAAAACTATACGATTGGATGGCTGGAAAACTGAGAATAGGGAAATCTACCTTATTGAATAAAGATGAAGTCACTCAAAAATTACCCAAGATAAAGACTAAAGGCCTAGTAGGTGGTATACAATATTACGATGGTCAGTTTGATGATTCCAGACTTGCTATCAATTTGGGACAAACAGCAGCTTCTCATGGAGCCACCCTATTGAACTATGCCGAAGTCAACAACATCACCAAAGATGCAACAGGTAAAACAAATGGATTAAGCCTAGTAGACACCTTATCAGGAGCTACGTTTACCATTCAAGCAAAATCAGTGATCAATGCAACAGGCGTCTTTGTGGATGATATTCTTAAACTCGACACCCCCACCCACAAAGATATTGTTCGCCCGAGTCAAGGAGCGCATATCGTCATCGACAAAAAATTCTTAGGCAATGAAGATGCACTAATGATACCGGAGACCAGTGATGGACGTGTACTTTTTGGTGTACCATGGCATGACAAAGTACTACTCGGCACCACCGACACCCCACTTCATGCACATCAGATTGAGCCTAGACCACTCCATGAGGAAATCGATTTCATCTTGAAAACAGCAAATGATTACCTCGAGAATGCGCCTACTGAAAAAGACGTTCTTAGTGTATTTGCAGGCTTACGTCCATTAGCGGCACCCACCGATGGTGACTCCGAAAGCACGAAAGAAATATCGAGAGACCATAAGCTCATCAAGAGCGCCTCTCAATTGATCACCATTACTGGGGGAAAATGGACTACTTATCGCAAAATGGCAGAAGAAACAGTTGATTTAGCCATAAAAACAGCTAGTCTTTCCCCTACCACATGCAAAACACAAAACTTACCAATCCATGGCTATTCTCTGAACAAAAAGCCTGGTCATTGGCAAGTCTATGGTTCAGACATTGAGCCACTCATGAAACTGGCTTCAGAATCTCCTGCATTAGGAGAGAAACTTCATCCGATGTATGAATTTCTAGCTGCAGAAGTCGTTTGGGCATGTCGTAATGAAATGGTTGCCAAAGTAGAGGACTTTTTAGCACGACGAGTACGTTTTCTTTTATTGGATGCTAAAGCCTCTTTAGAAGCTGCCCCAAAAGTCGCATCACTAATGGCAGAAGAGCTGGGTAAAAATGAAGCTTGGATAGCGAAAGAAATCGAAGATTATACAACCCTTGTTAAAAACTACACCCTATAATAGCTAACCTAATAAACCCAATATATGATGAAGAAGGAATATATACTCGCTCTGGATCAAGGTACCACCAGCTCCCGAGCGATTCTTTTCAGCCAAAAAGGAGAAATTATCGAGATCGCTCAAAAAGAGTTTACGCAGATATATCCAAAGTCAGGCTGGGTAGAGCACGATGCCCAGGAAATATGGTCTACCCAACTTGCCGTTATGACCGAAGTAGTCGCTAAGACAAAATTAAATCTAGAAGCGATCAAAGCCATAGGTATAACTAATCAAAGAGAAACCACTATAGTTTGGAATAGAAAGACAGGCAAACCAATCTATAATGCTATCGTATGGCAGGATCGCAGAACAGCAGACTACTGTAAAAAAATTGCAGAGAAAGGACTAGAACGCACCATACAGGAAAAAACTGGACTTCTTATCGACGCCTATTTTTCCGCTTCTAAAATCAATTGGATACTCAATAATGTAAAAGGAGCTAAACAATTAGCCCAAAAAGGCGAGCTTGCCTTTGGCACCGTAGACTCCTGGCTAGTGTATAACCTTACAAACGGCGAAAAACATATTACAGATGTCTCAAACGCCTCACGCACCTTACTTTTAAATATCCACACTTTACAATGGGACAAAGAACTTCTGGATATTTTCGAAATACCAGAATCAATGTTACCCATCGTATGTAGTAGCTCCGAGATATACGGGCACACGACTCAGAATATCGCTAAAGTCCAGATCCCGATTGCTGGAATTGCGGGAGATCAACAAGCCGCTCTTTTTGGTCAACTATGTACCCAAAAGGGTATGGTTAAAAACACCTATGGGACAGGCTGCTTTCTACTCATGAACATTGGTAAAAAACCGGTTATATCCAGCAATAAATTGGTAACCACAGTTGCCTGGAAAATCGGCAAAGAAGTTAACTACGCTTTAGAAGGCAGCATCTTTATAGGTGGCGCTGTAGTACAATGGCTCAGAGACGAGCTAGGTATTATC
This sequence comes from Sphingobacterium tabacisoli, assembly GCF_017908035.1. Taxonomy (GTDB): domain Bacteria; phylum Bacteroidota; class Bacteroidia; order Sphingobacteriales; family Sphingobacteriaceae; genus Sphingobacterium; species Sphingobacterium tabacisoli. The sequence goes on from NZ_JAEQMU010000001.1 coordinate 2,257,888, forward strand.
CGCAAATCCAATGAAGTCGAAAAACTAGCCAATAGTGTACCTGATACCAATGGTGTCTATCTCATACCGGCATTTTCAGGATTAGGTGCTCCACATTGGAATGCTGAGGCCCGAGGCACTATGGTTGGACTATCCCGCGGTTCTAACGCGGCACATATTGCCCGAGCTTCATTAGAGAGCATCGCCTATCAGACCTATGATATATTGAAAGCGATGGAAGCGGACTCCGCATCCCGTATAAAAGAACTACGGGTAGATGGCGGTGCGACCCAAAATAGTTTCTTAATGCAGTTTCAGGCTGACATTCTAAAGACCAAAGTCATCCGCCCTTCTATTACAGAAACTACAGCCATGGGGGCTGCATTTCTTGCAGGTTTGGCTGTCGGATTCTGGAAAGACACCAAGGAACTTCAAGCGCTGTGGGAAGAAGATAGAATATTTGAAGCAACGAAATCAAAGAAATATGATGCCCAGCTTGCAGAATGGAAAAGAGCAACCGATACTGCTAAATTTTGGGCAGATTACAAGAACTAACAAGAGGTAACCACCTTTCAATAAATCTATATTATGACACCTTTTATTGCAGAATTAATAGGAACTGCTGTGATGATACTCCTGGGAGGGGGAGTCGTCGCCAATGTAGTTTTAAAACAGACCAAGGGAAACGACTCAGGTTGGATCGTCATTACAACCGCCTGGGCATTCGCTGTTTTTGTCGGCGTAACGATTGCCGGTCCTTATAGTGGAGCGCATCTTAACCCCGCCGTGACACTGGCCAACTATATTTTAGGAAGTATAGATCTTCGGACTACACTATCCTACATCGCGGCACAGTTTATAGGCGCTATGACAGGGGCTACCCTCGTATGGATCATGTACAAAGACCACTTTGACCAAACCGACGACTCTGGAGCCAAACAGGCAGTATTCTGCACAGCCCCAGCGATCAAGAATATTCCCATAAATCTATTCAGCGAAGCCTTAGGAACCTTCGTACTGATATTTACCATATTACACTTTAAAGAAGCAAGTCTAGCAGATCACTCCCCTATCGGGCTAGGATCCATAGGCGCAATTCCGGTTACATTCCTCGTTTGGGCCATTGGACTATCCTTAGGTGGCACAACAGGTTATGCAATCAATCCTGCTCGAGATTTAGGCCCCCGTATCATACATGCCTTATTGCCTATTAAAAATAAGGCAAACTTCGACTTATCTTATGCATGGGTACCTGTCATAGGACCATTGATCGGGGCTTCTCTAGCTGCGTTATTATTCGTCTTTATGAAATAAAACGAAACAAAAAAGCAACTATTAACATTGAGTTAATATTAAAACACCAATTTAGCTACCAATTTAATCACACAACTTATGTTAACAAACAATCAAGAAAAAGTTAAGCCACATCGTATAGGATCTAAACTCCTGTGGATTGCTTTAGCTACTGCTTGTTATTCTGGAGGGCAAGCTTATGCTAACCACTCCTTCTCTTTCGAGAAAACAACTAGCCAGGAAAAAATAAAAATCCAGGGTAAAGTAGTAGACAAAAACACTAAATCACCTTTACAAGGTGTCTCTATCCGAGTCAATGGAAAAACAATTGCCTCCAGTAACTTGGAAGGAACTTTCTCTATCGAAGTCAGCGCTGGCACAAGTGTTAGTTTTCAACTGATCGGATACGACAACTATATACAAACTTTTCAATCTGCGACAAGCAGCGCTATGATTCAATTAGGAGAAAGTTCCGAGAATATTGAAGAGGTTATTGTCACCGCCCTAGGAATCAAACGCGAACAAAAAGCTCTTGGTTACGCAGCTACAGAACTAAAAGGTGAGCAGCTTACAGACGCAATATCCAACAACTGGACCGATGCACTTTCTGGAAAGGTTGCTGGCGTAAATCTAGTACGTTCAGGTGGAGGTCCAGCAGGCACAAATAAAATCATTCTAAGAGGAGAAAACAACCTTACTGGAGACAATAACGCACTCATTGTTATCGATGGTATCATCACTAGTACAAGTAGTGGAAGAATGACAGGAACAGGAAGTGGGGCCTATCTATCGGATGACACACCTGCTGATTATGGTTCAGGCTTATCAGATATCAACCCAGAAGATATTGAAAATATCACCGTATTGAAGGGACCAAACGCTACGGCACTTTATGGTGAACGAGGCGCTTCTGGGGCAATCATTATCACAACTAAAGCTGGTAGAAATAGAAAGGGTATAGGTGTAACCCTCACTTCTAATACTACGATAGAATCTATATCCCGTTGGCCGGACTATCAGTATGAATATGGACAAGGTGATGAAGGGGTAAACTATTACTCCTACCTAGCAGGAGGTGGATTAGCCAGTACACGAAGTACGAGTTCAGCCTGGGGCCCAAAATTTGATGGGCAGATGTTCTATCAATACGATCCTATCACACAAACGAGAGCAAAAGAAGCGACCCCTTGGGTTCCTTACCCCAATGCAAGAAAAGAATTCTTTGATACAGGCAGAACATTCACAAATTCGGTTACCTTAGATGGAGGTAATGAAACGACCAATATGCGCTTTTCTTACACCAATCTAAACAATAAATGGATAATCCCAAACACAGGTTATGACCGCAATACTGTCTCTATTAATGCATCCCACAAAGTCACTGATAAGTTAAAGATACAGACCCGAGTCAACTACAAGCAAAACAAGAGTGACAATTTGCCGTCTACAGGATACAACAATCAATCTTTGATGTACTGGAACATATTCTGGCTTCCTAATGCACCACTAGATTGGTTAAAGGACTATTGGCAACATGGGAAAGAAAACGAAGTCCAAAGCTACCCTTTCAGCTCTTATCCTGACAACCCTTACCTCATTGCTTATGAGATGTTAAATAAATCTAAACGTCAGACGGTAACAGGTAACGTTGAAGCCACTTATCAGTTTTCAAAAAATCTGAATGTAATGGCACGTACCAACTTAGACTTTGGGGTTGAGAGACGTTCACAACAACGTCCTTTTGATACTGAGAAGTTTAAAAAAGGAATGTACCGGACACAATCTATCCAAAATCAGGAAGCTAGTGCTGACTTTATGATCAACTACAACAAGGAAATAAACCAAGATATAAAAGTTTCCTTGTCAGGTGGAGGAAGTACACTTCGAAATGAGCGTTATCAGGAAAGAAATTCCGCAGATTCACTTTCGGTTCCTGGCAACTTTACCCTAGCCAACGCTTCTGGACTTGTTGTTGCTACACCTTATCAGGAACAATTAATGATGAATAGCTTGTATGCTCTAGGTACCTTCTCCTATAAAGAAATGCTATTCTTTGACTTTTCAGTAAGAAATGATTGGAACAGTACGCTAGCAACTCCTGAACGAAAAGGCAACTCTTCGTTCTTTTATCCATCAGCAAATTTAAGCTTAATCCTAAATCAGCTATTTGAGTTACCACAAGAGATCTCCTTCCTAAAATTAAGATCATCGATCGCCGGCGTAGGTGGTGGTGGAACAGTGCCCTATCTTACTGATTATACATACGACCCGCAGTTTACTTTCCCAGGTGGAGCTGCCAACCCTACCCTACTACCCAATGCCAATCTGAAACCACTACGAACGCAGAGTTTTGAGATTGGTACGGACATGCGTTTGTTCAAAGACCGGTTTAATCTAGGTTTTACGTATTACAAGGCAAACACCCACAACCAACACTTAAAAGCAACAGTAGATCGTGGATCCGGATTTACAACGGCTCTATTTAATGCTGGGGAAATCCAAAACTCAGGTATTGAGATTGAAGCAGGAGCAACAGCTATAAAAAAGAAAGATTTTCATTGGAAACTCAACGGAACATTTACTGCTAATAGAAACAAGGTCATTGAACTAACCGATATTCTTCCACAGATTGTATTACAAAATGGTCCAGGAAGCCGTGGTGCTATTATCGCTACAGTTGGGGGCAGTATGGGGGATTTATATGGTCGTGGTTACAACCGTTCGCCACAGGGGGATATTATCTACCGCAACGGTCTACCAACTCTAGACGAAGACATGAAATACATCGGTAATACCAACCCGGACTGGAAAGCCTCGATAAACAATGAATTTAAGTACAAACAATTTAGAGCGAGCTTCCTATTCGATGCCCAAATCGGAGCGGTCGCTTATTCCCTTACAGCAGCCAATTTAGCAGAACAAGGCAAAACCAAAAACACATTACCTGGTAGATATAATGGTATCATAGGGAAAGGAGTTATTGACAATGGAAATGACACCTACCGTCCAAACGATGTGATTGCTGAAAACGTATGGGCTTACTATACCGCGCACTTAGGCAAAGACAATGTTGAAGGAACTACTTATTCGACAGACTTCCTTAAATTAAGAGAAGCTCGAATTGACTATTCTTTATCTCCAAAACAACTGGCGAGAGTTGGTCTTCAGCGTGCCACTATAGGTGTATTTGGTCGGGACTTATTTATGTGGACCAAATGGCCGATTTTTGACCCCGAATTTGGAACCCTTGGAGGAACAGATATTAACAAAGGATTCGAACTCGGCCAATTTCCTGCGACCCGCACCTTTGGTATTAATATAGTTATCGGTATTTAATATGATGGGAGATAAAAAAATGAAAAAGATATATATACTTTTTGGAGCTTCTTTTCTGTTGGCATTGAGCTCATGCAATAAAAATTTCGAAAAAATCAACACCAATCCCAATGGGTTAAACAAAGTAAATCCGGCCAACCTACTGGCTCCTGCTTTAAAGAAATCCGTTGAGTACAATATGAGTCGTTCACAACGTCTTACCAATGAATTGATGCAAGTAACCGTCAATATGGGAGATGGTGATGGAAAGATTTTCAGATATGAAATCCGGGCTAATGAAGCCGATTATCTGTACAATAATCTCTTCACTCAACTATATAATTTTAGAGACATCTATAATCTTGCTGAAAAGACAGAAAGCAAATCCTATATGGGGGTTTCTTTAATCTGTCAAGCCTGGTTATACTCCATTCTAACAGATACTTACGGTGATATCCCTTTTTCCACCTCATTACTTGGACGCGAATCAAATATCACTCCTGAGTTTGATAGTCAAGAAGATATATACAAAGGACTGTTTTTAGCATTAGACAGTGCCAATGTGTATTTAAAGGGGGCTGCAAATATTGAGGGCGGATCAGATCCTATATATAATGGTAATACAGCCTTATGGCGCAAATTTGGAAATTCCTTATACCTACGCTTACTTATGCGCGTATCCCATAAACCATCTTTAGATGCTCCTAACCAGATCAAAAAGATGGTAGAAACATCACCTGCCGATTATCCATTAATAGCAAACAATTCAGAATCTGCAATCCTACGGTGGACCGGTTCCTCTCCATATGTATCACCTTTTGCTACATGGCGTCCTGGTGATTGGTATACACCCAAATTAGCTTCATTCTTCGTTGACAATCTTAACGAATGGTCGGATCCTCGAATCCAAAAATGGGCTACTTTATACAACGGCAACTACGAAGGTATACCTAGTGGATACCCAATAGGTACCAACCCTATTGCTAAATCGACGTTATTGACATCATTGATGTCTGAACCATTATTAGGTAATATCCTCAATTATGCAGAAGTGCAATTTATCCTAGCCGAAGCTGCTGCAAAGAATTGGACCGCCAATAAGCTGGCAAAAGAATACTATGAGACAGGCATAAAAAATGCAATTGAAATGTGGGGAGTAACCATGCCTGATTACTATCTAACTGGTGTCCATATCAACTGGGATAACGCAACGAGCCTAGACCAGCAAATGGCACTGATACACCAACAAAAGTATTACTCTCTATTCTTTACCGATCTTCAATCATGGTTTGAATTTAGACGTACAGGACACCCTGAATTACCTATTCTATCCGGTCACCTAAACGGCGGCATTATGCCTGCTAGACTTAACTATCCAGTATACCTACAAGCTGCAAATCCTGAGAACTATAAAAAAGCAGTTTCACAACAAGGACCAGATAATATAAACACATTGGTATGGTGGCAAAAACCTTAATGCAGTATACAATGAAAAAGATATTAAATAGAATATTAAAAAGTAGTGGCTTTGTAGTACTAGCCACTACCATGGGGTTATTCCATAGTTGCGATGATAAAGAGAAGAATTTCATCGGAGAATTAAGCCCCTATATAGCTTTAGAAGATGTTAGAGCCCTATACAAAGGTCAAACATTGACACTCAACTCAGACAACCTCAATGGTGCTTCTCAAATCTACGGAACGGTAATTTCAGACCATAGATCTGGGAATGTTCCAGAAGGCACCATTGTGTTACAACAATACAAGAGAAATCGCTTAAGAGGTTTAACCCTACACGTAGGTCAAGAGGCGGCAAATTACCTGCCCGGCGACTCAATTGTAGTTAACATTAACAACAAAACCTTATCAAAAACTGGTTTTTTACGTATTGAGAATGTAACAACATCAGATATTGAGAAGGTTTCATCTGGTAATACAATCCTACAACTAACCACTGGAATAATCAATATTAATACCTCTCCAGAAAATTATGAGGGGACTTTCATTAAAATTGTCGGTGGCCAGATGACGCCAAAGCCAAAGGATGGCGAAGTATTTGAAGGCTCGAAAGTTTTACTTCAAGCTGCGAATACGATTCGCATAAATACGCTACCCACAGCGGAATATGCACAAATGCAAGTCCCTCGTAATATCACGGTATCTGGATTGTTGCTAGGAACAACCATAGATTCCAAAGAAGAACTAGCTATTTATCCCCGATACAAACGAGATATCATAGACGTATCCGATCCAGACGTCCCTGAATACATCGGGGCCACTCCTATTATTATAACAGGATTTTGTAATGACCCTTCAGGAGGAGATGGAAATTACGAATATATACAGCTGATGGCAAATGTCGACATCAATTTTAAAGAAGTTCCTTTTTCGTTGGTGACAAGCAATAATGCAGGAAGTATCTTGCATACAGCTGGTTGGGCCACAGGTGGTGACAAAACATATAAATTCAATTTAACCGATGGAAGTGTTAAAAAGGGAGAGCTGTTTTATGTTGGTGGACATCAAAAGAAAATAAATGGAGCCAATTCCACAAGTATCAGTAATGCTAAATGGATACGAGTGATTTCTACATCAAACACATCAGGAGATGGCTTAGGAAATCCGAGCAGCAATTTCCTACCAAATAGTGGCAATGCAGGAGGTATCAGCTTATTCATAGGCACTAATATTTCAGAAGAATCAGTTCCAATTGATGTTATTTTCTATGGTGGTACAGCAACAGCATCAATTATTTCTGAAGACAAAAAACTAGGTTACAGAATTGCAAATACAGATCATTATTCACAATACATAGCAGAAACTGGTGAAGCAACACCATTCTTCTCAATGGGAGGTGATGCTAAAATTAATGACTTTAGATTTGAACACCATGGCGGACCAACCAATACAGACATTGGCTATTTCTTCCAACTAGGAGGTACATTCAATACCACAACCCGTAAATGGGACAGTGCTAGAGAACGTACGTTGATTTTACTAGACAAACAGTCCACAATACAGCAAATAGAGCAAGGGAATGGAATGACGAAACAAATAAACTAAGTGTAAAAGCAGTTTTGCTGGAAGATATCAGCAAAACTGCTTTCAACATCAACAGTCCTTAAACCTAAAATTCAAATGCAAATCAATAAAATTCTCAAATTAACTTTTATTTTTCTATCATTAGTCATCTTTGGCAACTCCTCGTGCAAAGACAAGGTAGTTGTTCCCACTAAAGAAGAAAACAATACATCTACATCATTCGATCTTAACGACATTGATATTTTGCCCTCTTATTACATAGGGCCGAATGTAGAACTAACCCTAAAGGGAAAAGGCTTTCAGAAGGAAGACATTATCACTTTTGCGCCACGAGATCAACAATCGCCAGCGATAGACCTACAGATCAAAACAATCCTTTCAGACGGAATCCTATTAAACTCATCCAATGAATTCAAAAATGGAATATATAGAATCCTAGTTAAAAGAGGAAACTCACAACGTCAAATTGGACAGACTAGCATTTCTGCCGTATTCAATCCCAATATTCCAAACAAAGAAGGGATGACAATAAAGGGTAGCGTCCACGCTAACGGCAAAGGTCTCGCCGATGTAGTCGTCTCAGATGGAAACGAAGTGACCAAAACAGATGAAAACGGAATATACTATTTAGCTTCAAACAAGTCTACGGGTTACGTATTTGTTTCTATTCCCGGCAACTACGAGATAGTAAACAATAATGGTAACCTTCCTGTTTTTTATCACTTTTTAAATGCAACAAATCAACAAGTCGAAATAAAAGACTTCGAATTAAAACCTATCAACAACGAAAATCACGTTGTATTCAGTATAGCCGATTTACATCTGGCAAATCGTACAGATGACTTAAACCAATTTCAAAATGGTTTTGTCAAAGATATCAATCTGCAAATTGAGAGCCTACAAAGCCAAGGCAAAAAAGTGTACGGTCTAACCTTAGGTGATCTGACATGGGATGGCTACTGGTATAGTAACAACTTTATGATGCCTCAATATGTTAAAGAAATAGCAAAGGTCAATGCCCCTATTTTCAACGTCATAGGTAACCATGATAATGACCCTTATGTGGCTAATGACTGGCTCTCAGAAAATCCTTTCAGAAATGCATTAGGGCCAACTTATTACTCGTTTAATTTAGGTAAGATACACTATATCATACTAGATGACACAGAGTACCTTAACAAAGGTGCTACCTCGGGAATCATAGGAGATCGCGAATACAATGGAAAGATAACTGATCAACAAATGAATTGGTTAGCGAAAGACTTAGAAACGATTTCTTCGAATACCCCAATTATAGTAGCCACACACATTCAGATCCATAATGCTCCTTCGGAAAAAGGCACACTTCCATCCTTCAGAATCAGCGATGGAGATAAGCTAATGAATCTATTCAACCGTTTCAACGAAGTTCATATCCTTACAGGGCACACACACGTTAATTATCGTGTCCCTCGAGACAATAAAATTATGGAACATAACACGGCAGCTGTATGTGCTACTTGGTGGTGGACAGGTAATAAGGGGTATGCCAACAATCATATTGCTCCCGATGGTAGTCCAGGCGGCTATGGCATATGGGATATGAACGGGGACCAAATAAAATGGAGCTATAAATCCATCGGGTATGAACCAACATACCAATTTAGAGCGTATGACCTGAACAAGGTTCACATTACAGCAGATACCTATACCCCAAATGCGACTGATCAATACAGAAAATTAGTACCCAAGTATGCTTATACCTTCGCTACGGAGAATAAAAACAATGAAGTATTACTTAACATATGGGGCTATGATCCAGACTGGACGATATCTGTTACAGAAAATAACGTTTCCTTGCAGGTGGAGCGTGTAAGCTCTCGAGATCCGCTACACCTGATCTCCTACGGTATGAAACGACTGAATGTGAATGCCGAACCTACTTTTGCAGCAGCGAATACATCACATATGTTCAAAGTAAAAGCTAGTTCAGCAACCAGCACTCTGGAAATAAAAGTCACAGATCGCTTCGGAAAAGTGTACAACGAAACGATGACAAGACCCAAAGCTTTTTCATATAGTATGCGTTAGCAGAGAATACATCTTTATTTTTTTAATTTTACAGATTATTAGATTATTGAAAATGTCAAACAACAAAACAAACATCATAACAACAGCTGTAATATTAGGCCTGTTAACTTCATCCTGCAACACTCAAAAGCAAGTTCGTATGCAAAATCCTGAATTCCCAACCTTTTCCTACGAAGGCCACCGAGGAGCAAGAGGATTATATCCCGAAAACTCAATAGGTGCCATGAAAGTTGCCATAGACCTCCCCAAGGTCACTACTTTAGAAATGGATTGTCATATTACCAAAGACAAAAAAGTAGTAGTCTATCATGACGATTATCTCAATCCAAAATTCGTCACCTATAAAGATGGTAGTGAGCTTAAAGGGAAAGATATCAAAGGTACAATATACAGTTATACATGGAAAGAGCTAAGCAATTTTGACTTGGGGCTAAAAGGGAACATTGACTTTCCAGAGCAAAAGAAAATAGCTACCCCAATAGCCTTATTAAAGGATCTGATCAAGGAATCGGAAGCCTATGCTAAGGAAAAAATGCGTGCTCCAATGTTCTATAATATTGAAACAAAAAGCAAAGACGGTAAAGACCACGAATGGCACCCTGCACCACAGGAGTTTTCAGATCTAATTCTCGAGGTCGTTATTGAGCAAGGCATAGCACCCAGAACAGTCATCCAATCTTTTGATAAACGAACAATCCAATACATTAATAAGACCTATCCACAGATCAAGACATCTTATCTGATTGATGTCAAAAACACAAAAACGATAAAAGAACTTGTGGCAGACTTAGGTTTCACACCATTTATTATAAGTCCAAACTACAAGTTAGTTAACGCGGCCTTCGTAAAAGAAGCACATGAACTTGGTATAAAGATCGTGCCATGGACCGTCAACAGCAAAAAAGAAATTACCGCGCTCGAAGCCCTAAAAGTAGATGGCATCATTAGCGACTACCCAAACCTATTTTAACAAACACTAACTATGTACAGTATATTTAAGCCAGCCTCGCACAAAGCGAGGCTGCCCGAAGACCGTATTGACTCCGAATACAAAAAACTAAGACTTCAGGTATTTATAGGAATATTTATTGGCTATGCCGCTTACTACTTTGTACGTAAGAACTTCTCTTTTGCTGTAAAAGATCTACAAGATACCCTAGGTTACAGCAAGGCAGAACTCGGATTTGCCATGTCTGCCATTTCGATAGCCTATGGATTGAGCAAGTTCTTCATGGGCAATGTTTCAGACCGAAGCAACGCCCGTTATTTTCTAGCCGCTGGACTTATCCTATCCTCTCTCACCATGATCTTCATGGGATTCTCGTCCTTTGCCACATCCTCAATCACCATTATGTTCGTCTTGTTATTTATAAACGGGTGGGTACAAGGGATGGGCTGGCCAGCCTGTGGACGCGTTGTAGTACATTGGTACTCCATCAAAGAACGTGGCACCGCCATGTCCATATGGAATCTAGCACACAACGTAGGAGGCTTTTTAGTAGGTCCATTAGCCATATTAGGTGTAGAGCTATTCGTAGATTGGCAAGCACGCTTATACTTTCCTGGATTAGCAGCATTGCTTGTTGCCATTCTCTCTATCTTTCTCGTTAGAGATACCCCACAATCCTGTGGCCTCCCCCCCATCGAAGAGTATAAAAATGATTACCCAAAAACCTACGAAGCCTCTCAGGAAAAAGAGTTCAGCTCAAAAGAGATCTTCTTCAAATACGTACTAAACAACAAGCTACTTTGGTACATTGCCATCGCAAATGCCTTTGTATATCTGGTACGAAACGGCATCATTAACTGGGCACCCACCTTCCTTCAGGAAGCAAAGCATTTTACCGCATCCGAAGCCACCTGGTCTGCTTCTATTTATGAACTTGCGGCAATTCCAGGCACCATCCTTTGTGGTGTTATGAGCGACAGACTCTTCAAAGGACGGAGAGCACCAGTTACCATCCTATATATGGCCCTCACCTTCCTCGCCGTTGCCATTTATTGGTTAGCACCTGGAGAAAATAAATGGATGGTCAATAGTTCCTTATGGTCAATTGGCTTTTTAATCTACGGTCCTGTAATGTTGATTGGTGTTCAGGCATTGGATTTAGTTCCCAAAAAAGCGGCAGGAACTGCCGCTGGTCTCACAGGATTATTTGGCTACTTCATTGGTGACCTTCTTGCCAATGCCGCTCTTGGTGCAGTAGTAGACAAAAGCGGTTGGGACGCCTCCTTCGAGATTATCCTATTGGCATCCGCATTAGCAATATTATTTACCGCCTTCACCTGGAACAAAGAAAAAGAATTCTTACGCCTCAAATAACAGGAGAGACAATAAGGTCAGTTTAAGTTTGGCGCGATATCTGTACACAATAACATATGAAATATCCATGTAGTAGCAACTGCACAAACACGAATGAATATAGTTTGGATATTCCATGTGACAGATAAAAGACAAACCGAGCTTGCGAGCTCATGAAATAATTATTTACATATGAAAAAGACACTATTTCGGTTTTTTAACAGCATAAACAAACTTATCTTACCTCGTTATAGCCACAAGGACCCTTCAAAACTAAGTAAGCTACAACAGGCCGTTGTAGCTTACCGATATTATATCCTTATTGGAGCTTTAGACTAAGATTTCTTCGACACAGTTGCATTCGCTATCAACCCACCATCATCACTTTTGATATGCATATCGGTCTGTGGATACGGGATCGAAATCCCTTTCTCATCCAAGGCCACCTTTATCTTCTCTCGCAGTCCATTAGCAGTCGCCCAGAACACCTCCCGTTTCACCCATCCCCTTATAGTCAGGTTGACCGAACTATCCGCCAGCTCACCTACAAACACATCTGGTGCAGGAGTCTTCAAAACCTCCGCTTCATTGGTCAAAACAGCTAAAATAGTATCCTTTGCAACTTTAATATTGTCTTCGTAGGCAATCCCGATTACAAATTCAAACCTCCGGGACAGAATCTTCGTATAGTTTTTAATCACTGAGTTAGCCAAAGTACCATTTGGACTAAAAATCTTAATTCCGCTATCGTCTGTTAATGTGGTATACAATATATCTATCCGATCTACTGTCCCCGTAGATCCATTCGCACTGGAGATATAATCCCCTACTTCAAACGGCCTAAATACAAGAATCAATACACCTCCCGCAAAATTCGATAGACTCCCTTGCAACGCCATACCTACAGCCAAACCAAACGCAGACAATACAGCGATAAAAGATGTAGTCTGTATACCCATCGTATTAGCCACTGTCAAGATCAACATTGCATACAGCACAAACTTCAATAGACTTGAAACAAAGCTTCGGATAGAGCGATCCACATTTCGTTTTTCAAACCGGCTATTTAAAAACTTCAGGAAGAACTTAATAGCATATCGTCCTACCACCAACACAATTAGGGCTGCGGCAATAGTCGGCAATTTCAATACGATCAAGTCGATCAGTTTTTCAATTCTAGTTTCAACATTTTCCATAAGCAAATATTTTATATTCGAGTTTGTCGTTTATACAAATCTATAAAATATCCACATTAGAATAGGAATACTACTGCATATTTTGAATATCTTTAACCTTATGATATATCTGGACAATAATGCAACCAGCCGGTTGGATGAAAGGGTTCTCGACAGCATGCTCCCCTACCTCAGGGAAGATTATGCCAATGCTTCCAGCTTACAGCACAAAATGGGAAGACATGCCAACCAGGCCATTGAAGAATCACGCAAGTCCCTCGCTCAGGTATTACAGGTTCAGCCCAAGGAGCTTTTTTTTACCTCGGGAGCCACAGAAAGCATCAATACCGTACTTCGGGGCGTATTCCTACGATACCACGCCAAAGGAAATCATATTATAACCTGTCAGACAGAACATAAAGCTACCTTAGCCACCTGCGAATACTTAGAAAAAAAAGGTGCCAGAGTAAGCTATCTACCTGTAGACAAAAATGGAGCGATAGATTTGGACACCCTAAAATCAACCATCACTCCACAAACCATTTTGGTAAGTTTAATGTCCGTCAATAATGAGACTGGTGTTATCCACCCCATTAAAGAGATCGCAGATATATGCCAGAGCAATAATGTCTTGTTCTTCTGCGATAGCACACAATCTATCGGCAAGCAGGCCTTTGATCTCATATCAGTCCCCATAGACTTCTGTTGTCTCAGCGCGCATAAGTTTCATGGTCCCAAGGGAATCGGTGCCCTATTCATACGTCGTAAAAGCAAACCACTACAAGTCGAATCCCTGATCACGGGAGGTAATCAGGAACAGACTCTTCGTGGAGGCACCTACAATGTACCCGCCATCGTCGGAATGGGGATAGCTAGCCGACAGGCCAGTAAAATAGACTTCGCTGCCATAGAACAATTGCGGAATCACTTTGAAAACCGCATACAGACCGAGATTGAGGACTGCACCATCAATGCAAAAGAAGCACCACGAATCTGCAATACCAGCAATATCATGTTCAAGCACGTACGGGGCAACGAGCTCATGACAAAAATACCTGATATCGCAATATCATCGGGATCAGCCTGTGTATCGGGTAGCAGAGATCCCTCACATGTACTCAAAGCTATGGGACTCACCGACGACGAGGCCTTTTGTAGCCTCCGTTTCAGTCTATCCAAATACACAACACAACGAGACATAGATCATACCGTAGAGGCTCTAAAAACCGTCATTAATAGCATCCGGCAACAGTCTCCGATATGGCAGATGTACAAGGATGGGCTTTTGGGATAATATGACAGTTCCTTAACGCGACGCACTTGCGTTTAGCAAATATTTTACGAAATTTGTAAGAGATTAATTAATAATACTATGGTAACAATTACAGACAAAGCCAAAGAGCGTATCCTTCAAGTCATAAAGGATGAACAATATGATGAGAGCTATTTTGTTCGGGTAGCTGTTACTAGCGGAGGCTGTTCTGGACTTTCCTATCACCTCAATTTCGATAATGAAGAAAAAAAAGGAGATCAGTTCTTTGAAGACAAGGGCATAAAAATCTGCCTGGATATAAAGTCTTACCTCTATTTAGCAGGTACAGAATTGGATTATTCCGATGGACTCACAGGAAAAGGCTTCGAATTCCATAACCCCAATGCTTCACGCACCTGTGCTTGTGGCGAAAGCTTCTCCGTCTAAATAGTTAACGAATAATACCCCGTAACAGGTAAAACAACTCTGTTGTTTTACCTGTTATATTCCTTCCGCCTCAATCCTCGATCCCCAGGTACTCCAATACAATGGATCTAATTATTACCATCTCTCCCTCCTCGTTAAGAAGCTTTATTTATTTAAAAATATTACAATAAAAACCCTGCAACAATTATCATTTTGATTACATTTGCAGAGCAATGTTGCTATATTAATATCTAAATTGATGATACAAGCTTCTAATGAAGCAAAAAAAGTGTAATAATATATGGGACGCAACCTATTAAAAAGAGAACAAGCTATCACCTTTGTTAAGGAAACTTTTTCGACTCATTTGAGGCAGGCTTTAAATCTAATACCGATATCATCTCCTCTGATAGTTTTGGACGGAACAGGAATAAACGACGATCTCAACGGGATAGAACGTCCAGTCTCCTTTCCTATTAAGTCGTTGAATGAAGAACGCGCTGTCGTCGTACACTCCCTTGCCAAATGGAAACGGGTACGGCTCAAAGAGCTCGAACTCGAGCCCGAAGAAGGTATAATCACCGATATGCGTGCATTACGCCCTGATGAAGACTATTCTCCCATACATTCCATATATGTCGACCAATGGGACTGGGAGAAAACAATTCTCAGCGAAAGCCGCAATCTGGACTATCTAAAAGAAACCGTAAAAAAAATCTACGCTGCTCTAGTAGAAACCGAAAAAGCGGTTGAACATCAATATCCTGATCGTAAGGCTATACTTCCCGAGCAGATTTTTTTCATTTCTTCGGAAGAACTATTGAACAAATACCCCGAATATACACCCAAAGAAAGGGAAAATGCAATCGCAAAAGCCCACGGTGCCGTTTTCATCTATGGTATAGGTGGAGAACTTTCCAATGGCTTCCCTCATGATGGACGTGCAGCAGACTATGACGACTGGAGCACAGATAATACAGCCGGTTACAAAGGGTTAAATGGCGACATTTTAGTCTGGAACCCGCTACTCAATAGCGCATTTGAGCTTTCTTCTATGGGAATACGTGTCAATAAAGAAGCGCTCGTAAAGCAACTGGAAATCCGTAACTGTACAGAGCGAAGCACATTATCATTCCATCAAATGTTATTGGGTGACCTTTTGCCTGAATCCATCGGAGGAGGTATTGGACAATCTCGTGTATGTATGTTTATGCTCAAGCTGGCACACATAGGCGAAGTACAGGTAAGCATCTGGGATCCGGAGAGAAAACAGAAGCTAGCCAACGAAGATATATTTCTACTCTAATACAAAAGGTCGGATTTTGAATCCGACCTTTTGTATTATTTCAGGAGATTCACCTCATAGAGGTCCTTCCGTCTGTCTTTCAAAATCTTCACCGTACCATATTCATGCAGATCCCGTAACGCATAGAGGTCCACATCGGCGATTAATACCATCTCCGTATTCGGCGTTGCTTCCGCTTTGATAGCATTGTTCGGAAATGCAAAATCCGATGGTGTGAATACCGCCGATTGAGAATACTGTATATCCATGTTATTGACCCTAGGTAGGTTTCCTACAGATCCGGCTATCGCGACATAACATTCATTCTCGATTGCCCTAGCCTGTGCACAATGCCTAACCCGCATATAACCATTTTGGGTATCCGTCATAAATGGGACGAAGAGGATCTGCATTCCCTGGTCTGCCAATATCCTACCCAACTCCGGAAACTCCACATCATAACAGATCAACAGTCCCACCTTACCACAATCCGTATCAAATACCTTCACTTCATTTCCCCCAACCATACCGTAGTGCTTAAACTCATTTGGTGTAATATGCACCTTACGAAACGAATCGATCTGCCCACTCCGATGACAGAGATACGACACATTATAAAGCTTATTTCGTTCATACAAAGGCATAGAGCCCGCTATAATATTCACATTATAGGATACCGCAAACTGCCTCATCTTATTCGCTATTTCTTTGGTCTGCTCCGCCAAGCGCTCCATAGCTTCACGCTCTGGCAGATCATTATAATACCGCATCAATGGCGTATTAAAAAACTCTGGAAACAAAGCAAAATCAGCACCATATGCACTCACCGCATCGACAAAAAACTCAACCTGATCATAAAACTCCTCCAAATCTGTAAACAGGCGCATCTGCCATTGAATCAATCCCAGGCGTATCGTCTGCTTAGAAGCCGAGTGCGACCGAGCGTCCGGTTCATAGTAAATATTATTCCATTCTAGCAACGTTGCAAACTCCATCGACTCACTATCTTCTGGAAGATAATTCTTAAGTATCTTCTTGACATGAAAATCATTCGACAGCTGAAAAGTCAACGTCGGATCAAATATCTCCTTGCGTTTTACCCGATCTATATAGACCCGGGGACTCATTTCCTCCGCATAATTGAAGTAATTGGGAATACGTCCACCTGCCACAATACTCTTTAGATTCAATTCCTCACACAATTCCTTTCGGGAATCGTACAGACGTCTCCCCAATCGCAACGACCGATATTCTGGATGCACAAAAACCTCGATCCCATACAATGTATCGCCTTCGTAATCGTGCTTGGAAAACTTCCCATCATCGATAATCTCATAATAACTGTCATAAATATTACTCTTCTTCGAATCCAGTATAATCGAAAGTGCACAGGCTACCACCCGTCCATTCACCTCCACACAGAGTTGCCCTTCAGGAAATACGTCTATCAGGTCAACAATATTTTCACGGGTCCAGACCTCCCCCACACCTTGATAAGCTTCCGACATGGATTTTTTTAGATCTTTGTAATCTTCCTTCGAGAGCAACCTTACTTTAATATCCATCATATGTTATCGCGTATATATTTAAGAGTTAATAGTTTTTCAACTAACCATTCAAAAGTGATACCAATCTATACCAAAAAACGTCTTGTCTAGCTACCATTACATCAGAACACATAGCCAAACAAGACGCTTTCTCAAAAGTAGAACCTATTTTTAAGCTTCCCCTTTAGTACCTCCAAAGTTTAACGGAAAGGGCACATCCTTAGATGAGATCGAACCATTCTGTCCTTCAAAGCGATTCACATTATCCTGCAATGCCCCCAATAAACGTTTAGCATGCTCCGGAGTCAATATAATCCGAGACTTCACCTTCGCTTTAGGAATACCAGGCATGATACGGACAAAATCCAGAACAAACTCCGTGTTCGAATGCGTAATTATCGCTAAATTAGAATACGTACCCTCAGCAATCTCCTCACTTAGTTCGATACTGATCTCATTATTATCGCCATTTGGCGTATTATTATTGTTATCCATTTTTGTATATTTTTATTTCAATCTCTAGTTACATCATCACCTGACAACTTGTTAACCTGATAGCTCGATAACACGATAACTTGTTAACTTAATAAACCTATTTCGTAAAACTTCTAAAATCCTGTCCGTCTTCAATAGTCAATACCATTTCATAGATAAGACGTATCACATTATCCACATCCTCTTTGTGAATCATCTCCACAGTCGTATGCATATAACGGAGAGGCAACGAGATTAATGCGGAAGGCACACCACCATTAGAGTATGCAAAAGCATCCGTATCCGTTCCGGTATATCTTGATGAAGCCTGACGTTGGAAAGGAATACCATTTTTCTCTGCAACATCGATCAACAAACGATTCAAGTTAATCTGCACAGCCGGTGCGTACGATACCACAGGACCTTTTCCACAGGCCAGATCACCCTGTGTAATCTTATTGATCATCGGAGTCTGCGTATCATGCGTCACATCCGTCACGATAGCCACATTAGGCTTGATATAGTCAGCAATCATCTCTGCCCCTCTCAAACCGATCTCTTCCTGTACAGAATTGACGATGTACAAACCAAAAGGAAGCTTCTTCTTATTCTCCTTCAACAGACGTGCGACCTCTGCAATCATAAAACCACCTGCACGGTTATCCAATGCGCGTCCTACATAGTAACGGTCATTCAGCACCATAAACTCATCTTCATAAGTTACTACAGACCCTACGTGTATACCCAGTGCCTCCACTTCCTCTTTAGACGTACATCCACAGTCCAAAAAGATATTCTTCAAACTTGGAGCCTCCTCTTTCTCTCCGGAGCGCGTGTGGATTGCTGGCCAACCGAACACCGCTTTCACAATTCCTTTGTCCGTATGAATATTCACCCGTTTTGAGGGAGCGATCTGATGATCAGAACCACCATTACGGATTACATAGATCAGACCATCTTTTGTGATATAATTGACGAACCAAGAGATCTCATCAGCATGTGCCTCGATGACCACCTTATACTTCGCTTTTGGGTTGATGATACCTACTGCAGTACCGTAATTATCAATATAAGTTTCATCTACATAAGGCTTTAAATAATCCAGCCACAATCTCTGCCCTGCCCATTCAAACCCTGTAGGCGAAGGGTTATTTATATATTTTTCAAAAAATGTCAGTGATGTTTTCGTAACAACAGATTGATGTTCTACTTCTTTACTACTCTTCTTTGCCATATCTAATTAGTTTGCTCACAAAATAAAAATAATTATGCTAATCCTAAAATTATACAATAACAATTGGCGAATGCCAAGCATTTTATCTAAGTTTACTTCGCAAAAAATTACACTATGGATTTTATCTTTAATGCTATTCATTGGAATATAGACCAAGAGTTGTTCAAAATTGGCTCTTTCGGAATCCGTTATTATTCCCTCTGCTGGTTACTGGCCTTCGCGCTTTCCTATGTGCTTATGCTCAAGGTATTCAAAAGAGAAAATAAAACACAGGAAGACCTGGACAAACTCAGTATCTACATTTTCGTGGGCATACTTCTCGGCGCCCGTGTCGGTCATTGTCTATTCTACGAATTTGACGAATACATCACCAAACCTTGGATGATGTTTCTACCTTTCCAAATCGACGCCCGAGGCGAATGGCATTTCACTGGATTTCAAGGCTTAGCGTCCCATGGAGCAGTGATAGGTACACTCATAGCCCTATATCTTTATGCGCGAAAAACAAAAACAGACTTCCTCTGGATTGCAGACCGCCTGGTACTAGTAGTTCCTATAGCTGGTGCCTTCGTACGCTTAGGTAATTTTTTTAATTCCGAGATCATCGGTAAACCTGCTGACCCTAGCTTACCTTGGGCTGTAATATTCGAAAATGCAGGCCTGAGACCTGCCGAATTAAATATGATCCCTAGACATCCGGCACAACTGTATGAAGCCATCGGTTATGTCATTCTATTCCTTATACTTTGGAGTATGTACCAAAAGAATAAAAGCCCAAAACCGGGACTATTATTCGGATTATTTTTTGCAGTACTATTTGCTATACGTTTCTTTATGGAGTTCTTCAAAGAAAACCAAGAAGACTTCGAGGCAGGCATGCTGTTCAACATGGGACAACTGCTCAGTATACCACTAATAATTATAGGTTTATACTTTATATTTAGAAAACCCAAACAACAGACCGTTGTAAAAAAATAAACATAAAGCCCCTTGTAGTAAGGGGCTTTTATTTTGATAATTAATATGCACAAAAACAAAACACTAATTCTGCTGATCCTCGGGCTATTATCCGCAATAGGCCCCTTCTCCATCGACATGTACCTTCCTGCATTCGAGACCATTTCCAAAGATTTTGACACATCCATTGACAAAGTACAACTATCGCTGACAGCGTTTTTTATCGGTATCGCTGTCGGTCAGATCATTTACGGACCTCTTTTAGATAGATTCGGCCGTAAAAAACCGCTCATCATCGGCCTCTTTATCTACATCAGCACATCCATCCTTTGTGTCTTTACTAGAGATATAGAAAGCCTCATCATCCTTCGTTTCCTACAAGCCTTAGGTAGCTGTGCAGGCATGGTAGCATCTAGAGCTATGGTACAGGATTATTACGAGCCACGGGAAGCAGCCCGAACTTTTAGCTTATTAATGCTCGTGGTAGCAATATCCCCCATATTAGCACCATCTGCAGGAGCATTCCTAATGGAGTACTTGGATTGGCATTACATTTTTATCACCCTAGCCACATTAGGAGTACTAATCATTATCGGTACCATCTTCTTTCTTCCAGAAAGCTATAAAGGCAACCCTGATTTTTCATTACTTCCACCAGCTATAATCAGACAGTATTGGAGCGTTTTTATAAACAGAACATTTATTAGCTACTGTCTCATTGGCTCTATAGCCGCTGCAGGTCTATACGCTTACCTCGCAGGTTCTTCTTTTATCATACAGGAACTCTACGGACTTTCAAAAAAAGAATATGGTTTAGTATTTGCTTTCGTTGCATCCGCACTTATCCTAGCTACACAGCTCAACCGTCAGTTACTGAAGCGATGGTCTATGTCAGAGATCAGCAGAATTGCAAACATTGGGCAGGCACTCGTAGGGATAGCTATGCTAGTGAGCGTATGGACACACAGCCTCAACCTACAGCTACTCATAGCCCTAGTCTTCGGCTACCTGCTATGCCAGGGCTTTATTTTTCCAAATACCTCAGCTATGGCACTTTCGCCATTTAAACGTACCGCCGGCAGTGCCTCAGCACTATTAGGCTGTTTACAAATGGGATTAGGGGCAGTATCATCCGGCATTGTCAGCTTCTTTCACAACGGAACTGAGACTCCGATGCTACTGGTCATGTGCAGCTGTGCCTGTATCGCTTTATTGATACATCTTTTTGCGGTACCTTCAAAAGAAGAAATGAACAGGATTTTAAAGTAAACTCTCGATCGCCAAGCGATAACTATCCAGGCCAAAACCTAGGATCACACCTTTACAGTTCTTCGAAAGATAAGAATGATGTCTAAAAGCCTCTCGTTGATGTACATTAGAAATATGTACCTCAACGACGGGCGTAGTTATCGCCGCTATCGCATCAGCAATAGCCACCGAAGTATGCGTATAAGCTCCTGCATTCAGTACCACGCCATCATAATCAAACCCTACCTCATGGAGCTTATCAATCAGGACACCTTCCGTATTACTTTGAAAATAAGACAAATCCAACGAATGGTACTTTGATTTTAAACTTTCAAAATACGCCTCAAAGGATTGATCTCCATAGATGCTTTTCTCCCTAACTCCCAACAGATTGAGATTGGGGCCATTCATTATCAATATCTTCTTCATGATTTCAGAATAATTATCCGGTTGAGCCAACAATATAACTGCTACAGTTGACAAGAGGTAAATATATTAAAAATCGTTATAAAAACTACGGAACGACGAACGTAATCCAACAGAGATCACACCAGATTTTTGAGTCGCCTGATCTTCGATTTTACGGTAACGCTGTGTATAGCCCAGTTCCAAACGTAAGTTGTACTTCGGATTCAACACATAAGCAGCCTTTGCATCAGCATAATACAGATTATTCTTCACCCCTTGTCCGATCTTATTCCCATACATATTAGGAATAGTGGTATAGGATTGAAATATATCACCTCCCATATTAGTCCCATCCGCAGGATCTGTACCATATAGGCTATACAATGCCTGCAAAGAGAAGTCAAAACGTTTCCACGAATAGTTCGCTATACCGACCACCTCTCTAAAGTTAGCACCTCGAGGGTGGGCCAAAGGCTCACCATGGTTACTATAATTCGATGTCGATGAAAAGTGCTGATACGTATAAGGACGGGCCAAATTATACTCACCGAGGAAGTTTAGATTTTTAACACCAAAAGCATCAAATCCTCTCACACCAATCTGTGCACCCCATTTATTGTGGGCATAGCCGTTGTTAGCAAAAAACTCCTTAGCTGTAAACTCTCCAAGCAAAAACTGACCGTATACAGATACGTTGTTTAACAATTTATATCTTGTGTTCAGGCCCAAGAACATCTTATCCGGAGAAGAAGAATTATTCGATTCTACAGGTCTTAAGAAGATAACCGGATTCAGGTAATTAAAATCAAATCCCCGATGTCCAGCCTCATTTTCGTTCGCCCAGGTGATAGCCTGGAAAAAACCTACAGACAATCTATTCGTTGCATTGTAGTCTAAATATTGAAAAGCTCCCCATTTAATACCATCGCCAAGTCTCGCGGCAGGATTTGCAGGATCTATCCTTGGATTTTTCTGATCGAGCATATATGCCCATATTGAGGTATACTGTACATTACCTATCGTTCCTGTTAACTTCAGGTGCGTATAGTTACCCGAAAAATCAGATAATAACATAGAACGATAACCATCCCCAATATGATTTTTATCATAAGCTAAGGTCGTTTGAAAATACGGGCTAAAATCATAGGTAAGACTAGCAGTTGCATACATCCAATCCTTTACATTCTTTGATTGGTTCTTCACCGTTCCATGCCCGGGCATTACACCATTTGCTAAGGCATAATCATCAATATACTTAGGATATACCCCTTGATTCTCAAAAAAATTAGTATAGAATGTCAGTTTATCTCCAATTGTTAAGCCAGCCTGAAAACCGCGTCCATTCAGCCAAGTCGTTCTTTTGTCCGTCCCAATCAATTCCGAACCAATCTGAAAATCCGGCAAAAAATCCATATAAAAAGTATGATCCTCTTTTTCGACCTGCACAAGATGCTCATTAAACAACTTACGCATAAACCAATTTTGGGATCCCGTACTATTTGCTGATTCTAGAGAATCCTTACGTTCCAACAACCTCCCTTTATATAAAAAGGGCTTAGAAGCCGTATGTAAACGAAACTCTGGGCTGTACAAGATATCACTATACTTTTGTGTCTGTTGAAATGAATAAGGCAGATTATCGACCTGAGCCTGCACCGTAACCATTGAACCTGATGCTAAAAGTGCAACTAACAAACCAGTAGTAATCTTTATATTCATATCCTATTTCTTTATTTTTTTTATTCTTGCTATCAAAATCTATTCCCTTCTTCCCGGGCAAAGGTAAGTTTTTTCCGAAACACACTAAAACAGTCAATTTTAAAAGAATGCTTATTAGCGCCTCTTTGCCGGCGCAATAAATGGATCTTCTAAAATCAAGTCATCAATAAAAAAACAAAAACAAACGACACCAAACATTGCTAAAACGTTTTTACTATTGTGACTGTAATTTTTTATTTGCATATTGCTATCTAAATTTGGACCATAAACACAACATAAATTATAATGAAATACTCCTATTTCGCAAAACACAAACATATATGAAATATCCATGTAGCACAGACTGCACAAACACGAATGAATATACTTTGGATATTCCATATGGCAACTGAAAATCAAATTATACACATATGAAATATCCATGTAGTACAGGCTACACAAAGACCAATGAAAATACTTTGGATATTCCATATGACCGTTAAAAGACAAATTATTTACATATGAAACGTAGAACATTCCTACAACAAAGCGCCCTCTTGGGAGCAGGTGCCTTAGCGAGCAAGCTTACTTTTGCGGACGCTGTCAACACCTTCCCGACCGTACGTGTCACTGCCGACAAGAGACACTTCAGTAGCTCTATTATTGAAGACGCTATAAAAGAATTTCAGAAAAACGTTAAAAACCCGGAACTAGGCTGGCTATTTAACAATTGCTTTCCCAACACACTCGATACGACCATATACGATGAGTCCACTTCCAGCAAAAAACTCACCTATGTCATTACTGGAGATATCGATGCGATGTGGCTCCGCGACAGCAGTGCTCAGGTATGGCCCTACATTCCTTTTATGAAAAAGGATCCCAAGCTTAAGGACCTGATCTTAGGCTTAATCAATAAACAGTCGCAGTGTATCAATATCGATCCTTATGCCAATGCCTTCTATAATGATCCTACTAAAAAAGGAGAATGGTTTTCAGATCACACAAAAATGAAACCGGGCATACACGAACGTAAATGGGAAATAGACTCCTTGTGCTACCCCATCCGATTAGCACACCGCTATTGGAAAGAAACCGGAGACACCACACCATTCGATACCGAATGGGTAAAAGCCCAGGAAAACACCTACAATACCTTTGTCGAGCAACAACGTAAAGACAGTCTAGGCCCTTATAATTTCTCCCGCACCACCTCCCGTGGTACAGATACACTACAAGTCGATGGTTGGGGTTATCCAGTTAACCCTGTAGGGCTGATATGCTCTAGCTTCCGTCCTTCCGATGACTGTACTATATTCCTGTTTTTAATACCATCCAACCTATTCGCTATAAAGAGCCTTCGTCAGTCCGCAGAGATTTTGCGTAAAATCAATAATACAGAACTAGCGAACAAGATGGAAAAACTAGCTAATGAAGTAGAACATGCTGTACAAAAACACGGCATTATCGACCATCCACAGCATGGCCGTGTATATGCATTCGAAGTAGACGGATTCGGCAGTTACATGATGATGGATGATGCCAATGTACCTTCACTTCTAGCTCTTCCCTATCTAGAGTCTATAGACGTCAAGGATGAAGTATACCAACGTACGCGTAACTACATCCTTTCCAAAAACAACCCCTTCTTCTTCAAAGGCACCGCTGCCGAAGGAGTCGGAGGCCCACATATCGGACGGGACATGATCTGGCCTATGGCGATCATTATGCGTGCATTCACATCTACCAATGATAACGAAATACGGGAATGTATCAAGACTCTTGCCGCAACCCATGGTGGCACAGGTTTTATGCACGAATCCTTCCATAAGGATGATCCCAAAAAGTTCACCCGTCATTGGTTTGCTTGGGCCAACACCCTATTCGGCGAACTTCTGTGGAAAACCTACAAAGAAAAGCCACATTTATTGGTTTAACATAGCTTGAGATTAATATTTTTTAAGGAGATTTGTACAAAGGAAGCAGTACAGATCTCCTTTTTTATTTTAAAGAACATATGGAAAGTGGACCTATTGGTATTTTTGATTCCGGTTACGGCGGTTTGACAGTTTTTAAGGAAATTCAAAAGCACCTACCACAGTACGACTATATATACTTAGGCGACAATGCTCGTGTTCCCTATGGCACACGGTCTTTCGACACCGTCTACGAATTCACCAAAGAATGTGTATTCAAGCTATTTGAACTCGGTTGCAACCTCGTCATATTAGCCTGCAACACCGCATCCGCCAAAGCCCTACGCACCATACAGCAACGAGACCTACCTCCAGGCAAAAAAGTATTAGGCGTAATCAGACCGACCACAGAAGCGGTTAATCAATACACGAAAACCAACAAAGTAGGCATATTAGCCACACAGGGAACTGTTCTATCGGAGTCCTATAAAATAGAAATCCATAAGTTCCATCCCGAAATAGAAGTTTTCCAACACGCCTGCCCATTTTGGGTACCTCTGGTTGAAAACAACGAGATCTATAGCGAGGGGGCACATTATTTTGTACAGAAGGACCTAGAAAGCATCCTATCTCTTTCGGACGGGATCGACACCTTAGTCTTGGCATGTACCCACTATCCCCTCCTTCTACCTATTATTGAAAAATACACTCCTCCTGGCATTACCCTCCTGTCGCAGGGCGAACTTGTAGCCAACAGTCTAGAAGATTACCTCCAACGGCATCCAGAAGTTACCGCTGCCTCCAGCAAAGGCGGACAGCTAAGCTTTTACACCACAGACAGCGCAGAGGATTTTGAACAGAAAGCAACAATATTTTTTGGCCGTGAGATAAAAGCAGCACATATTAAAGTATAGAGAAACACCTACAAATTAAAAGATATCCCCTTAGATTGCCCCCCGTAAGGTTTACCCGCTAAATCAATCGGAAATTGCTTAAGGCTATTCTGCTTTTTAAAGAAAACAGACAACTCTATATGTCCGTGTTTCTGAGTTGGGTCCGAAACATATAATTCATATCCCTTATTACTTGTCTTTTTCAACATCAGCAGCACTGGGGTATCTGTTTTAATCCGTATCTTTTCATCCTCATAAACCGCATCACTGGAATAAAAAGCAATCTGATGTATCTTCAATTTCTTGTGATATACCGCTTGCAGAGAATTAGTATTACAAACAATATTAACCCTATTATCCTTACCCATTTTCTGCATGGCCTCAGGCTGACCGATACCAGG
This sequence comes from Sphingobacterium tabacisoli, assembly GCF_017908035.1. Classification (GTDB taxonomy): domain Bacteria; phylum Bacteroidota; class Bacteroidia; order Sphingobacteriales; family Sphingobacteriaceae; genus Sphingobacterium; species Sphingobacterium tabacisoli. The sequence continues at coordinate 2,284,803 of NZ_JAEQMU010000001.1, forward strand.
ATACAGTATATATGCATATGTCGCATTTTCGGGTCTCATACCGTGCGGAATAGACAGCTGAAATACATCTTTCACTTCTTTCTTTTCGACCTGCTGAGCCGAACGAATAGCGCTCCAATCACCTTCCCTTCTATTGATACTAAGTTCGATTGACGGAAGAGTAGGGAAATAATACCCTACATCATCATGCCACAGCCCAAAAAATCTCCCTTTCAAAATATTGCTTTTTAAAGCCACCGCTCTACTATTGGCCTTTTCCTTTAAAAAGATCCCCTCAGCCCCTAGCAAACATTGATTTAGATTCGTATTTACAGCTACATCACCTGTGCTCGATATCCCTGTCCCTAGGCAGACTATCTCCTCATCAAACATAAACCACGATTTTTTATAAGAGGTTTCTAAGTCGTCATTAACTACATATGCAGTAACGCCATACAATGAATCCGAAACACCACCAGAGAAACTATCCGTCCCCCTCCTATCTCCTGATCCAGGAGCCTTATCCTTAAGAATTGGCACAGTGTCAGGCAGAGTTGTACCAGGCAGTCTTGCCCAGTCCCATAGCGGAAATATATTATAATATTCTCCCCCCTTTAGCTGTAGATTGGTTGTGCCTTGAGCACCCCAGTATCCTTGTAGATTTTCTTGATTACCTATCTCCTGAGCAAAATTACGATCCGAAACAGCATGTATAGAAAACGTATAACCAGCCCTCTTATGCACCGTATAATCCGTAGTCCAATAATGTCTATGAGAAGATTGTACCCCATAGGAAGCAGGCAAATCACCATAAAGTCGTTCTCTAATCGTACCATAAATATCCCTAGCCTGTGGATCTATCTGAACAAGTCTGTCAAGAACCACACGAAAGTCTTTTTTCGTCGCACCGAACCGTGATATACCTCTTCCCAACACATTCCAATCCATATAAGAACCACGCATCAATCCAAAAATAGACTCTATAACAAAATGACGAAAAAGCTCTAATTTTTGACCTTTTAATGCATATGCAGTTCCTTTAGTATACATTGCAGTCTCCACCACACTCTGCATAAAGTCTACACCATACGACCCATTGTAGAGATAACCATAGTGCATATCATAAGACATATCATATTGAATTCCCTCTCCCACCGTTTGCTGTATAGGTGAATAAACCTCCCTCACTCCCAGTTCCAGCATGTTGACATCTTCCAATACTGCCCCCATAACAATCCAGCCTTTAGCAATCTGAGCTTTATTCGCTCCAAAGTTATACTTATGGTTTGGGTTATTACGCCCAGGGCTATTCACCGCGGTATCGATGCAGATAGCAGTCCTCAAACTCCCCTCCACCTCAGGATCTAATCCCCTACTTGCCAAACGCATATTGAGCAAACTCTTGGTCAGCGACTGTGGTCTAGTAATTCCCTGAATATACCAGTTATCACAATAAGGGAGACGCTCTTGACTGGTAAAGAAGTACAAACTCTTGTTAATAGCCTGTTGAAGGATTTCACTCTCAAAGTAAATACTTTGGGGATGCGTATAAGCCACAGTCATCAGTCGCATACGCTCCAACACAGGAATCCAGCTTGGATTAATCCGTTTATGGTCTTTGTAATCGAATTCCGGCCATTCTCCAGTGCTTAGATCCAAAGTGGCAAGATAGGAACCAACATTTTTATCTAATAAATGTAAATCTATCTGCTCTTTAAGCTGCTGTTCATGTAACTGTCTAGAGATTCTATTAAATAATGTTGAATCATTTGAATACACATCTGCATATCTCAATAAACATAAAATAAAAAGAAGAGAAAAGCGAACGATACACATAAGGTTAGTTTATTTGCAAAGTCAAGTCTACCATAATATTTGTTTTGCAAAGAACAATCAAACAACGAAATCGATTGCATTATCTGCGACAACGTTATAGTATACTTTGCACAAAAAGATATTGCCAGGATTACATATCATAAAAAAATCTCCACCTGATGGCAGAGATTCCTACTTTTAAAGATTATAATATCTATTTGGTTTGCAAAGCCATAGCATAAAGCTTCATCTGCTTGACCATAGACAGCAATCCATTCGCACGCGTCGGTGACAAATGATCTTTCAAACCTATCTGATCAATAAAATATAAATCCGTTTCCAAGATTTCCTTTGGACTATGCCCTGAAAGTACCTTCACCATCAGACTCACCAGTCCCTTTGTAATGATCGCATCGCTATCCGCAGAAAAATACAACTTGCCATCTTTCAACTCCGGATATAACCACACCTTGGACTGACATCCCTTTATGATATATTGCTCCTGTTTATATTGCTCCTCTATTAAGGGCAACTCTTTACCCAGTTGAATGATATATTCATATTTCTCCATCCAATCCGAATAGAAAGCAAAATCTTCTACCAGTTCGTCCTGTACTTCGTTTATAGTCATCTTAATTCTCGAATTTACCTTTTCACAATTTACAACTTCACCTTTTTACCTAATCTCTTAGCGCAACATATTCAATGCACGCTCCAGACCAGCGATAAAAGCATCCACATCTTCTTTCGTATTATACATCGCTAGACTCGCACGTACAGTACCTGGTATCTCAAACTGATCCATGATCGGTTGAGCGCAGTGATGCCCCGTACGTACTGCTATACCTTGCTTGTCAAGGATAACACCAATATCGTAAGGGTGTACCCCATCCACAACGAAAGATAATACCGAAGACTTTTTATCAGCTGTTCCGACAATACGCACCCCTTCTATCTCGCCCAACTTTGCTGTAGCATACGCCAACAATTCATCCTCATAAGTCTTGATATTGTCAATACCGATTTCATTGATATAATCAATAGCAGCTGCTAGACATATTCCCGCCTCAATATTAGGCGTACCAGCCTCGAATTTAAATGGCAATTCATTATAAGTGGTCTTCTCAAAAGAAACATCCTTGATCATATCTCCACCACCTTGATAAGGAGGCATCACATTCAACCACTTCGCCTTACCATACAGCACCCCCACTCCAGTAGGAGCATACATCTTATGCCCCGAGAACACCAAGAAATCAACATCCAGTTTCTGAACATCAACCGCAATATGCTGTACCGCTTGTGCAGCATCCAATAATACCGGAACATCATGCTTATGAGCTACGGAAATAATTTCCTCGACAGGATTAATAGTACCCAGCGCATTGGAAACATAAGTCACAGATACAATTTTAGTCCTATCCGAAAACAATTTCGCATAAACATCCATATCCAACATCCCCCGTTCATTCATAGGAATCACCTTCAGCACACAACCCTTCTCATCACACAACATCTGCCAAGGCACAATATTCGAATGGTGCTCCATTGCCGAGATAATGATTTCATCACCCTCACCGATAAAAGCCTTACCGTAACATTGCGCTACAAGGTTAATACTATCTGTTGTGCCTTTCGTAATAATAACCTCTACCTCTTCCTCAGCATTAATAAAGTCTTTCACCTTACGGCGAGTCACTTCAAATGCATCCGTAGAGATTTGGCTGAGATAATGCACCCCACGATGCACATTAGAATTCATATCCGAATAATAATGAATAATAGCATCGATTACCGATTGTGGTTTTTGCGTAGTCGCACCGTTGTCCAGATACACTAAAGGCTTACCATTCACCTCCCGCTTCAACAATGGAAAATCAGCACGTACTTTATGGATATCAAATGTTTTCAAGACGTTTCTAAGTAATTTTGAGGTACAAAGTTACTATATATATAACCAAATAGTATCAAGATAGTGTATTCTTTTTGGTTTTATGGTATGCAGTAAGGTGATGAATGGTATGTCATTTTTTTATGAACATTTTTTTTGCGCCTCTATGCCGGCGCAAGGCATGTTACTTTTGTCTTGACACAAAAGTAACCCAAAAGTCAAGGCTGTACCTTATTTGTTGTTCCAGTGACGCCATATTGTAAGTGCAGCTCCAAGGTCTCCTTCGCTCCCCCCGCTAAAGACAGGGATCTGCTGGATATAGTGCAATATGTAAGGATCAGCGTACACTATGCCTACTTTCACAACCAAATAAGCTAAGGCCGTTTTGTATACTTTACAATAATTATTCGCAATTTCCTTCCCTATCAGAAAAATGTCACCTTGGCGGGTTGCCAACTGCAGGTATGGGAAGACTTTGTGGCAAGCCGGCACAGTGACGAGCTTTTTGTGTACTTTTTTGCGGAAAAAAAGTACAGGCCAGTCACGGCCTGAGTGACGAAAGCAATGGTTCATTTAAGCTATCGAAACATATACACAAACTATAAGCACAAAAAACCTTAACTAACAAATAAAGCTTTTTTCGTATGCATTCGTGAATGCTAAGCATTTTAATTAATTTTGTATCAATTATGCAAGAACAACCCTTAAATATACCAGAAGGATCAAGGAAAGAAGTAATGGCTTACTTGGAGCCTTACATGCTCAATGAAATGAGTGAGTACCTTAAGCCTGTGGAGCAAATGTGGCAACCTGCAGATTTTCTCCCGGACTCCTCTCGTAGTACATTCTTCGAAGAGGTACGTGATCTACAGGAAAGCGCGCGCGAGCTTCCTTACGATTTGGTAGCTGTTCTAATTGGTGATACTATCACCGAAGAAGCGCTACCGACCTACGAATCATGGCTGACCATGGTAGAAGATGTAGAGAAAAACGAACAAGGGGGCTGGATGAAATGGGTTCGTGCCTGGACTGCAGAAGAGAACAGACACGGAGACTTGCTTAACAAATACCTTTACCTTTCCGGTAGAATCAACATGCGTGAGTTTGAGATGAGCACCCAATATCTAATCGCTGATGGTTTTGATATTGGTACAGGAGCAGATCCTTACCGCAACTTTATATACACCTCTTTCCAGGAACTTGCCACTAACGTCTCTCACCGCCGTGTAGCAGGAATTTCCAAAAAAAGCGGAGACAAATTATTAGCAAAAATGTGTGGTGTTATTGCGGCCGACGAAGCAAGACATGCAAAAGCCTATATGTCATTCATCTCAAAAGCAATGGCCGTAGATCCAAGCGAAGTAATGTTGGCTTTTGAAGATATGATGCGTAAGAAAATTGTCATGCCTGCCCACTTCTTAAGAGAATCGGGAGGTCCACAAGGTGGAGCTTTCGCACATTTTTCGGACGCGGCACAACGTCTAGATGTATATACCGCCTTAGATTATGTTGATATCCTGAAAGAATTGATCACCGAATGGAAAATTGACCAAGTATCAGGATTAAATGAACAAGGTGAAAAAGCCAGAGATTACTTAATGAAACTACCAGATCGCTTGACGAGGCTAGCTGACCGGATTAAAATACCGGATCTGCAATACAAGTTCAAGTGGATATATGGATAAAATAAACGCCCTGACATTTCGAATGCCAGGGCGTTTATTTTACAAAACCATTCCATCAATAGAACCAGCGGTCAAGCAGATCCCAAAAGAACTTTTCATCAGTACCATATTGTTCTAAAACGCGCTTCCAAGTTTCTTTACTGAATTGTATCTCATTTCCAAAACTATCTTTATATAGCCATCGATCAAAGATATCCTTGCCAAGCGAGGCTGTCTTTTCACCTTCCGTATATTCAAGTCCACCCTTAAAGTTCCTTTTAAATACCGACTTCCTTCCACTCGACTGCTCCTGAATATTGGTATTACCAAATATATCCTTACTCTCTTCTAATTTATAGCCCTTATTATCCTCAATAATTGTCTTGTCAAAGATATCTATCTTAAAAGTAGCCTTATACTCAGAGCTCCGTTTATTTTCCCGCACCAACCTCCTCAGCATACGGGCCTGTGCCTCCTTATCACCCCTTAAGCCTGGCTCCATTTTATCAAGATACTTCTTTTCGTAGTGCAGTTTGTTCTTCCTACTATCCGTAAAAACCAGGTCATCAAAAATGTTTTTCTCTAAACTGGCTTTATACTGTCCATCAACAGATTTAAATTGGAGGTTACCAAAAATATCAGTGTCCACAGTACCTCGCTGCGCAAATAGTAGACCAGATGACAATACCAATGCTAGGATAACTATAAGTTTCTTCATACCCATAAGGTTCTTTATAAAGGTAGACTAACTTATAGGCTATTGGTTTATTCAGTTGTTCATTTATTTAGCAATGTTTATAACTCTAAAATACAATCAAGGATACGACCTCGGCCACTTACTCATATTCCATCCAAAAGGCCGTGCTCTCCGTTTTCTCTCCGAGTTTACAGCGTATCTTAGTCGGTAGCATCACTACCATCTAAAAGATACTTCGGACACAGTTACTCCCTTAACCGAATCTAAGCAACGACTTTGTCTATGACATAGCAAATAACAACATTCTATCAAATAAATAAAATACGTCTATTCTCTAATAGGAAGAATAGACGTATTTCTATTTCCTATCGCTTGGCTGCGATAAATAACAATACTATTTACCTTTTTTGACGCTCCTGAGATATAACTTTCAAGATTATAACATATATTTGTCATACTAATTATTGTTATGCTAAACGAAAGTTACAATCAATACTCTTTTATTCTCGACCGAACAGCGAGAAAGGTGAAACAGTACGCACAGACTGCCTTTGCCGAACAAAAGTTCGACCTTACCGTAGATCAATGGATAGTCCTCCGTACCATATACGAAAACCCGTCTCTCAGCAACAAGGAAATGGCCGAGCTATGTGGCAAAGATCAGCCGACTTTAACGAGAATCATCGATCTACTGATAAAAAAAGAATTTGCTGAGCGAATCAGTCACCCTTCCGATCGTAGGTCTTTACGACTACATATTACCCAAAAAGGAGAAGACAAAATACAGGAAATCGCACCCAAAGTTGCCGATTTCCGTATGCAGGCATGGAAAAATCTAAACGAAGAAGACTTTGCCCATTTCACAAGGATATTAAACACTATATACGATAACTTAACTCACAAATAGTATTATGATACAAACAGATATTTGCATTATAGGTGCCGGTCCAGTTGGATTATTTGCGGTATTTGAAGCCGGTTTGTTGAAAATGCGTTGTCATTTGATCGATGTATTACCACAGGTAGGTGGTCAGCTTTCTGAGATATACCCCCACAAACCCATTTACGATATACCTGGATATCCAATTGTCAAAGCGCAGGAGCTAATAGACAATCAGATGGAACAGATAAAACCGTTCTCCCCAACATTTACGCTAGGCGAACGTGTAGAGAGAGTCGAAAAACAAGAAGATGGCTCTTACATTGTCATCACCTCCGACAACACGCATGTACACTGCCAAGCGATAGCGATAGCTGGAGGCCTAGGCTGTTTCGAACCTAGAAAGCCTGAATTGGAAGGTGTCGACACTTTCGAACGGAAAGGGATAGACTATATGGTCAAAAATCCGGAAACATACCGCGACAAAACCCTTGTCATTGCAGGCGGAGGTGACTCGGCACTCGACTGGACTATATTCTTGAGCGACATTGCAAAAAAAGTAACTTTAGTACACCGCAGCGATAGCTTTCGGGGAGCCCCAGATTCAGCAGATAAAGTATACGACTTAGCACAAAAAGGAAAAATCGACTTATTGCTATCCCATAATTTGTTGAGTGCACATGGCAATGGATCCTTATCCCACGTCAAGCTATCGAATAAAAGTAAAGAAGAATTGTTACTCGAAGCAGATTATCTGATTCCATTGTATGGTCTTACTCCAAAACTAGGACCAATCGCTGATTGGGGATTGAACATTGACAAAAATGCTATCGAAGTAAACACCTTCGATTACTCCACCAATGTCGAGCGAATCTATGCTATAGGCGATATCAACACTTATCCCGGCAAGCTAAAACTAATTCTATGCGGCTACCATGAAGCAACACTAATGGTCCAGTCCGCATTCAAGTATGTATACCCGGATCAAAAGCTGAGCTTTAAATATACAACTGTCAACGGAGTAAATGCATTTTAGGGAAAAGTGAACATGTTATCAAGTGAACGAGTTAACAAGACGACGGGATAACATGTTAACAAGATAACTCAATAACAAAAAGCAATGGAAGAACACATTATCGAAATAGAAATAGAAGATCACGATGGTAGCATAGCAACAATCGAAGTACCTACAGATATTAACTTAAATCTGATGGAAATCCTCAAGGCTTCCGAATATGAAGTGTTGGCGACCTGTGGAGGGATGGCCTTATGCGCAACCTGCCACGTAGAAATCAAAAGTGGTGGAGAGAACCTTCCTCAACCTGAGGATCAAGAACTTGACATGTTGGACACGTTACCAGATGCCGATGACAACAGCAGATTGGCTTGTCAAATTCATTTAACAGATGACAACAACGGACTATCAATCAAGTTAAGAGGGGCCCTACAGTAAATAGTGTACAAAAAACACTAAGACACCATTGTTTAAACAACTAGAAAGGCCTCCATGTAGTAGACAACACTGTTTTAATTGCAAAATTAAGACGATATCAATAAAATTTTGCTATTGAAATATTATATTTTTTTAAGATATTTGCATTAATTTAAAACAATAAAAACTAACGATATATGTTGTTGAATCGTACAGAACGTTCTTTCCCTCGAGTAATCATTATTGGTGGAGGCTTTGGAGGTGTGGAAGTTGCGCGTAAGCTTAAGGACAAAGAGGTAGAAGTCGTATTGATCGATCGAAACAATTTTCATACTTTCCAGCCATTGATGTATCAAGTAGCTACGGGTACATTGGCTGAAGATGCAATCTCCTTCCCTATCCGGAAGATGTTCAAATCGCAGCAGAATTTCCGTTTCCGGATGGCAGAGGTTTTACGTATTGACAATGACAAAAAGGAAGTACATACCTCAGTAGGAACTTATGACTACGATTACTTAGTCATTGCAACAGGTGCAACATCCAATTTCTTTGGAAACACAGAAGTAGAGAAATATTCGCTTCCGATGAAAAGCATCAAAGAAGCATTGAATATCCGTAGCTATGTACTACAAAACCTAGAAGAGGCTGTTCTTCGTAAAAACATCTCTGACCGCGAACGCTTCCTCAACTTTGTTGTAGTAGGTGGTGGACCTACAGGTGTAGAGCTATCTGGAGCTATTGCTGAAATTCAACTCCACATGCTGAAAAAAGATTACCCTGAGCTTTCTGAACACGAAATGAAGGTATATCTAGTCGAAGGTACAGGCAAAATATTGGGAGCACTTTCCGAAAAATCATCGCGTGATGCAGAGCGTTACCTGAAAGAACTAGGTGTTAAAGTCATGGTCAACACACAAGTGACAGGATATGACGGTAACACAATTACATTCAACAACGGCGAAAGTATTCCTACAAAAACAGTTATCTGGGGAGCCGGAGTAAAAGGTCAGTTCCCAGAAGGAATCCACGCAGACTATATCGAAAGAGGTAACCGTATCCGTACGAATGGCCAATGTCAAATTGAAGGTTTTGACGGAATATATGCCATTGGAGACGTATCTGCAATGATTACTGAAGACACGCCAAGAGGTCTTCCAGGTGTAGCTCCAGCAGCGCAACAACAAGGTAAATATGTAGCGCAGCACATCATGAATATTATTTCTGAAAAGCCTAATGAGGAGAACTTCAAATACTTCGACAAAGGTTCCATGGCTACCGTAGGACGCAACAGAGCCGTAGTAGATATGGGCAAACTGCATATGAAAGGCTTTATAGCTTGGTTGACTTGGATGTTTGTTCACTTGGTATCTATTTTCGGATTCCGTAATAAGGTCGTCACGTTTGTGAACTGGTCTATCAAATTCCTAACAAAGAATTCCGGAATCCGATTGATCGTAAATCGTTACAACAGACCACTACCGGTCAGTAATGAAGAGAAAGAGGAAAAAGTAAAATAAGACAAGAAAATGGGCTACTTCAAAAAGGTAGCCCATTTTTTGTGAGATATAAGATAAGGAAGTTTTTTGCGATTCTTTGCCGGCGCAGGACAACAAAATTTAGCACACTTTTGACAAGACAAAATGTGTGAGCCTGTCGCGGCTTGAGCGACAAAAACAACCTGCCTTAACCTCAGTCCCTCCACAACTATAAACCAACAACTATTCCGAACACAAGTTAAGTTTGTTAACTTTGGACAACCTTCAAATTTTATAGAGACATGGACAATAAAACGATAGCACGCACCTTCAAGCTTTGTGGCCAACTGATGGAATTACACAATGAGAATCCCTTTCGTAGTAAAGCTATAGCTAGTGCTTCGTTCAAGATAGATAAGCTACCGTTCCAAGCGGCAGAAGCCAGCCTTGAAACACTTAGCGAACAACCTGGTATTGGAAAAAGCACCGCCGAAAAGATAACACAAATTGTTACTACCGGAACTTTCCCGGAACTCGACGAACTGCTCGCCAAAACTCCAGAGGGCGTCTTAGAAATGCTTAAAATTAAAGGACTAGGCCCTAAAAAGATACAGGTAATCTGGAACGATCTCGAGATAGAAACTGTGGGCGAATTATACTACGCCTGCAACGAAAACCGCCTTATAGAAGCAAAAGGCTTTGGTTTAAAAACACAGGAAGACATCAAGAAGGCAATCGAATTCTCGCTTGCAAACCAAGGCTGGTTCCTGTATGCCAAAATAGAAAGCTCGGCCGAAACTATTTTAACCAAATTACGCACAGCATTACCTAAGAACCAAGTAGAATTCACTGGGGATTTCCGCAGAAAATGCGAAGTATTAGCACAAGTAGCGCTAATTACGGATGCAGACCTGCCTAGCCTCCAAACGGCTGTAGCAGCATTGAATCACGAACTGGAAATTCAGGAAAATGACCGCAGCCTGTCTTTTAAAGATGAGAACGGCTATCCTTTTACCGTTTTCAGTTCCTCGGTAGGTACTTTTGCACTAGACTGGCTTATTCGCACTGGCGCAGAGGCTCATTTAGAACTTCTAAAAACGATAAGCCCGACAATACCTTCGGCAGCTACAGAAACCGATATATATCAAGCTATGGGACTCGATTACATCACCCCTGAGCTACGTGAGGGAATGGATGAGGTAAAACTCGCACAATCCCATAACCTACCCCAATTAATAAAATTTGAAGATTTAAAAGGAACCGTACACAACCACTCTACATACTCAGATGGTGTACATACCCTAAGCCAGATGGCTCTTTATTGCAAGGACACACTAGGGCTTTCCTACTTCGGAATCTGCGACCACTCAAAAACCGCTGTATACGCCAATGGTCTGACGGAAGAACGCCTACAGCAACAGTGGGCAGAAGTAGAAAAGCTAAACCAAGAACTAGCTCCATTTAAGATTTTTAAAGGGATAGAAAGTGATATTCTATCCGATGGCTCTTTAGACTATTCGGACGACATATTAGCGCAGTTTGATTTCGCAGTCGCTTCAGTACACAGTAACCTAAAGATGGATGAAGAAAAAGCTACTGCTCGATTAATAAAAGCTATTGAAAATCCGTATACAACCATCTTAGGTCATCCCACCGGTCGCCTACTGTTATCTAGGGCTGGATATCCTTTAGACTTCAAAAAGGTAATAGATGCCTGTGCTGCAAACGGTGTTGTAATCGAAATCAATGCCAACCCACTTCGTCTCGATCTGGACTGGCGTTGGCACCGCTACGCTTTGGAAAAAGGCGTACTATTGTCAATAAATCCAGATGCACACCGCACAGAAGGCCTCCTAGATATGCATTATGGTATACATGTAGCCCGTAAAGGAGGACTGACAAAAGAAAAATGCCTTAATGCTTTTACGCTCGACGAGATCTCTACTTATTTTAAAAATCGTAAGGCTAAAATCCAATAAAAACACAAGAGCCATCCCGAATTAACTTCGGGATGGCTCCTATGTCTTTATGCTGAATCAGTTAACTACGCCTCTATACTAGGAATAGTAACAAGCTCATTTGTCTCGGCTTCATAATTCACCTCAGGGAAGTTGAAACCGAAAAGGTTAAAAAACTCATCGCGGTATCCTTTGATATCCGAAATTTCTTCCAGATTTTCAGTAGTCGCTTCGTCCCAAAGTTTTGCAACTTCGGCCTGTACATCAGCACGCATTTCCCAGTCATCAACACGGATACGACCTTTTTCATCCAAAGCTAGTTTACCGTCTGTACTGTAAAGACGCTCAGCAAACAAACGTTGCATCTGCTCGATTGTACCTTCATGAATACCTTTAGCTTTCATCACTTTGTAAAGTAACGAAATATAAAGAGGAACTACCGGAATAGCCGAACTCGACTGTGTAACCAAAGCCTTATTGACCGACACATAAGAAATACCGTTAAGGTCTTTCAACAAATCGTTGATAACAGGCACTGTATTCTCTAAATCGTCTTTCGCCTTACCGATTGTACCATTTCTATAGATAGGGTATGTAAGCTCAGGGCCTATATAAGAATAAGCAACAGTTTTCACACCATCAGCTAATACACCTGCTGCTTTCAAGTCCTCCATCCAAAACTTCCAGTCTTCTCCGCCCATGACAGCGATAGTATTAGCCACATCTTCTTCATTTTCCACTGGTTGAATAGAGATATCAGAAACTACTCCCGCGTGAAAATCTACTGTTTTATTTGTAAATGGGTGTGCAATAGGTTTTAAAACAGAAGCATGAGCTACACCAGTCTTAGGGTGTGTACGTCTTGGAGAGGCTAATGAATAGACAACCAAATCCACTTGACCTAAATCTTTTTTAATCAGTTCAATTGTCTGCTTTTTGATATCATCTGAAAATGCATCACCATTGATGCTCTTAGCATACAGACCCGCAGCCTGAGCTTCCTTTTCAAATGCGGCAGTATTATACCATCCAGCAGTACCAGGTTTGCCCTCAGCAGCTGGCTTTTCGAAAAAGACACCGATAGTAGCAGCATCCGAACCAAAAGCAGCAGTAATGCGTGAAGCCAGACCAAAGCCTGTAGATGCTCCAATAACTAATACTTTTTTAGGACCGTTATCAATCTTGCCTTTTGATTTTACATATTCAATTTGGTTTTTCACATTTTGTGCTGTTCCTTCAGGGTGTGAAGTCAAACAGATAAAACCTCTTACACGTGGTTGAATAATCATATTTAATACTTAGATGTTAATGATGTTAACAAAGTACAAACTTATGCAAAATGCTTCGCATTCGCGCAATAGGTAATACAAAAAGTTAAAACATACAAGCAAAGCGGAATGTGCCCTAATTCATTACAAAAGCAAAGCAATGCCCAGAAATATCTAATCCAACTATTTTATTGACTACATTTGCAATCAAATTATTGATAAACAATATAAAAAACCAAGCTTTTTATGAAAAAGATCTACTTAAGTTTAGCCTTAGCATTAGGCTTTGGAGTTACGCAGGCACAGGAAACACATCCTGCCATCCAAAAAGGAAAAATAATGGTTGAAACCAACTTCACCCCTTTTGGCACAGGAAACAGCGGATTTAGCTACTCGAAAGCCGATGGGGCTAAAAGTTGGCAAGTTGGTGCCTCTGCAGGATACTTTGTCATGGATAAACTTGCTTTTAAGGCTGGTATCGGATACACAAAAACAGAATTGGAGATCAACTTTGGTGGTCTCGCCTCAGCCAATATCAGTACAGATGCACTCACCTACCAATTTGGCGCCAAATATTACATCATCAACTGTATCCCTGTACAGGTCGACTTCAATGGCGCAAAGCAAGGAGATATAAAAACGAACTCTATTGGTGGTCAGCTGGGCTACGCTTGGTTCATAAGGGATAATATGGCACTTGAGCCTGCGGTCAAATACAATTTGGGAGTAGATGACAACAGCCGCAATGTGTTCTCGGCAGGGTTAGGATTTTCAATTCACTTTTAAAACAACAGGCTTTCGTTTTCGAAAGCCTGTTGTTTTTTAGCTATTTTACATGCGCTCGTAGCATCCAAGCGGTCTTCTCATGTTTTGCGAGTATACCGACCAGAAAATCCTCTGTTCCGGCATCTCCGTGTTTATCCGCAGTCTCTATATATTCACGAAGGGTAATAATCAGACTTTCGTAATCTCCAAGTAGCTCTTTGATATAGCCTTGACTATCATTTTTGCCATACTTCATTTCTGTAAGCTGTGTAAGCTCCAGGAATTGCTTCATCGTACCGACAGCATAATGACCAATAGCACGTACACGTTCTGCAACCTCATCGATCAGTTCCGCCAATTCGTCGTATAATCCTTCGAAGAATACATGCTGTGCATGGAAATCTGCTCCCTCTATATTCCAATGTGCATTCCGCACCTTTATATAAAGTACATTTTCATCAGCTAATAATTTGTTTAACAACGCTGCAACAGCTGCTGTGTCCTTTTCTTTAATTCCAATATTTGCTTTCATTATGTATAATTTGATTTACCTATTTAACCTTTTTACGTTTTAATCTCTTAACTACTTGCCAATTCTAACTTGGCTAGACTAGCTACATCCAACCGTAGATTGACCGCTTCTACAAAAGCATCCATATGATGTCTTTTTGTAGCACTGGCTATCGGTGCGGCAACCGTTCTTTGTGCCAGTAGCCAAGCCAAAGCAACAGCCGAAGCTGATACCGAATACGCATTAGCCACTTCGTTCAGAACAGCTACAATACGCCGTCCACGATCATTCCAATATTTTTCCTTGATTCCTGCCCCTCTGGCTGACTGACCAAAATCAGCCTCCGAAGTATATTTTCCAGTCAGGAAACCACTTGCTAATGAATAATACGGAATTACGGCAATTTGTTTTTCGAAAGTTATCTTTTCGTACAAGTGTTCGAATTTCGCACGATCAAAAAGGTTATATTCAGGCTGTAGTGAGACATATGAAGGAAGCCCCTTCTCAGCTGAAGTATCCAAACTTTCCACGAGCCGCTCTGGCGATATATTAGAAGCGCCGATAAAACGAACTTTCCCTTCCTTTATCAAATCTTCATAGGCCCGCAATGTTTCTTCCACAGGTGTAGTTTCATCGTCATAGTGTGTCTGATAAAGATCGATATAATCCGTACGTAAACGCTTTAAGGAATTTTCAACTTCTTCTTTTATATAGTCCCCTTTTACATTCGGTTTACTATCATATCCGAATCTCCCCCCTACCTTGGTCATCAACACCACTCCATCCCGGCCTCCACGTTCCTGCAACCAGTTACCTATAATTGTTTCCGATTCTCCGCCTTTATTGCCAGGAACCCAATGCGAGTAGTTATTCGCCGTGTCAATCGCATTAAATCCTAAGTCCTTAAAAGCATCTAAAATGCCAAAAGAAGCATCCTGATCTAATGTCCAACCAAATACGTTTCCACCAAAAATTAAAGGAACTATTTCTAGGGAAGAGCTTCCCAACTGTCGTTTATCCATCATAAGTCTATCGTTTTTGAAGTATTACAAGTTACCCTTTTTTAACCGTATTCCATTCTTATGTATGTAATATTTAAGTCAGTTAGTAGCTTGTTATCGTGTTATCCAGTTATCTTGATAACTGGATAACTTGTTCACTGGTTAACTTGATAATCTGTTCATCTTAACTTATTTCTTCCTACTTTTGCATTCTATTAAGATTAGCACAGTAAAATGAACGAATCCATTCCTTTTTTCCATACCTTCAAGTACGACATCAGTAAATTGGAAAAACCCGATAAGTTCACTTTTCCTTTCTGTTATGATCCCCACCCACTCAGCCTGCAGGCGGCGCAAGAACTGCAACAGTATCTTAGCGAACAACAGGACTTCCAACATAACTTTGGGCTTTCCCAGACACAAGAAGGGAGTCCAATCGGCAAAATGTTCGGCGTACTGGTAGTTGAAAATAAGCAGGGCACATTGGGATATCTAGCGGCATGCTCCGGTAAACTAGCCGGCACAAATGTTCACAAATTCCTGGTTCCTCCCCTGTTCGACATGCTCGCTCCAGGAAGCTTTTTCTTACAACAAGAGGCAACCATCAATCAGCTAAATCGTGAGATTGAAGCACTGGAAGGTCAAAGCGACATTCCTTTATTACAGGAAAAACTGAGTACAACACAACTCGAGACAGCAGAGGCACTCAGCGATATGCGCCGCGCGCACAAGCAAAACAAAAATCAACGTAAAGAGACCCGAGAAGCACAGAAAACACGGTTATCACAAGAAGAATACCTAGCTTTAGAACAAGATCTGATCAAACAGAGCTATAGGGACCAACATGAGTACGATGTCTTAAGACAGAGCACCAAAGAACGTATAGCCTTAATAGAACAAGAGCTTCAAAGCCACCGTCTTCAGATTACAGAAAAAAAGGACCTACGAAAACAGCTTTCAGCAGGGCTTCAACAACAGCTTTTTGACCAATACGTATTTTTAGACGCACATGGACATACAAAATCTTTACTGCCCATTTTTGAAGAAGCCTTACAAATCCTCCCTCCCGCAGGGGCAGGAGAATGTGCCGCCCCAAAGCTATTGCAATATGCTTATCAAAATGAACTCAAGCCAATTTGTATGGCCGAGTTCTGGTGGGGTGCATCGCCATCGTCGGAAATCCGAAAACATAAGTATTTCTATCCCGCATGTAAAGGAAAATGCGAACCGATACTGACGCATATGCTACAAGGTCTCTCCGTAGACCCAAATCCACTATTAGAAAACCCGGCAAACGACAAAGACCTACCTATATTATTTGAAGACGAAGATATTATCGTTGTAAATAAACCCGAAGAGTTTCTTTCTGTTCCAGGGATACACGTTCAGGATTCTGTACAAACACGCATACTCGCCCGCAATCCGGAGATAATAGGTCCCTTGATCATCCATAGGCTCGATATGTCGACTTCGGGCATTTTGGTACTTGCCAAGAACAAAGAAGCCCACCAATTTATCCAAGATCAATTCATCAAACATACCGTAAAAAAAAGATACACGGCCTTATTAGATGGTATCATAAGCAGTCAGGAAGGCATTATAGATTTCCCACTACGTGTTGACCTCGAAGACCGGCCGCGCCAGATGCTCTGCTACGAGCATGGAAAAAATGCACGCACCCAATATAAAGTTGTCGCTATTGAAGGTGATAAAACACGGATCCATTATTTCCCACTAACCGGACGAACACATCAACTCCGTGTCCACTCCGCCCATCAACAGGGACTTAATGCTCCGATCTGGGGAGACGATCTCTATGGCAAACGCGCCAACCGCCTCCATCTACACGCAGGCTATATTCAGTTTATACATCCCAGCACTAAGCAAAATATTGTTTTTGAAGTGATCGATCCCTTTTAATAGAATTATTTTTTTTTAATGCATTTCCTTAACTTAGGTCAAATTAAGCCGTACAATGGAAACATTAAAATATGTATACCAACACCCCTTGTTTGAAACGAAGGACTTTGACCTCATCGGCGATGTACACGAGAAGATACAACGTTCGAAAGGCGACTTACTGTTACAAAAAGGACAAGTTGCAAATGAATACTACATTATAGAAAGTGGCCTCACACGCTCCTACCTGTATGACTACGACGGCAACGAAATTACCGTCGATTTCAAAGGAGACAAAGAAGTCGCCATCGAGGTAGCGTCACTTTTTCAGCGCGTACCTACGCAAGAATATATACAATGCCTTACTGACTGCACCCTATGGAAAGTCAAGTTTGATGACTTTCAAGAACTTTTCCACCAGATCCCTGCAATGCGGGAATGGGGACGTGCCTGGATGGCATTCGAACTGTACCTGAGCAAGAAAAGAGCCACTGAAATGATTACTGAACCGGCGACCAAACGCTACCTCCAGCTGATGCAGGAAAGACCTCAGATTATACAACAGGCCCCACTCAAATACATCGCCACCTATCTTGGTATCACCGATACCTCACTAAGTCGCATTCGTAAGGAAATAGCACATATCTAAAACATCAAAAGTAAAGCATCTATGGATAAGATTATACCCACCTTAATGATATTATTGATAACAGTCGCTTGCCAAAACCAATCCAAGAAACAACAAGAGCAAGAAGACCGAGTAGCTGTAGCGAAAAGTGAGAAAGAAAGTATGATAAAATCCAAGTTGGCATCGAAGAACTTGCTTCCAGACAACTTGAACATCTTATTTATAGCCTATAAAAACTCCGACAAACTAGAGCTCTATGTCAAATCACCTACAGACGACTACTATGCCCTGCTCCAGACCTATGCCATATGTAAACGTTCTGGGATACTAGGTCCCAAAAAAGCAGAGGGCGACAAACAAGTCCCCGAGGGATTCTACCATATAGACCGTTTCAACTCCCAAAGTCTATACTACCTCTCGTTAGGTCTCAATTACCCCAATGAACTTGATAAAAGTTTAGGTTATACCGGTTCAGATATATTCATCCATGGAAAATGTGAGACCGTAGGCTGTCTTCCGATGACGGATGACCTTATCAAAGAAATATACCTCTACGCCTTATGGGCACAAGAATCTGGTCAGCAGCAAATACCAGTCTACATTTTCCCATTTGAAATGACCGATGAAAACATCGGAAACTTCAAATCCGAAGTAGACGCTAAGACTTATGCTTTTTGGAAAAACCTACAAGAAGGCTACGCATTGTTTCGAAAAAACTCAAAGGCACTACACTATTCCGTACAGAGTGGAAGATATGTGTTTGATTAGATCGCTGTGTAATTTTAAATGAAGTTTTTTTGCGCCTCTATGCTGGCGCGGGGCATTAAACTTTTGCTTGATCAAAAGTTTAACAAAAATCAAGACTGTGTAGCCTATGTTCAACCCGGCGAGTAAAGCTATCTTGGCGGGGCCCTAGGTCTCCATTGCGCTTGCCCGCTCCATGGACTGGAACCCTTGTCTATTGCAAAATGTACAACAATGCTACGATAGCTTTACTGCCTTAGTTTCCATATGCTACAAGGTCGTTTTTTATTCGGTTTGTGTTAGATGTTCGCAATTACTTACATTTTGGAAAATGTCACCTTGGCGGGTTGCCAATTGTAGTAAGGGCGATCCGTTGTGGCAAGCCGGCACAGTGACGAGTTTTTGTATACTTTTTGCGGAAAAAAGTATGGGCCAGTCACGGCCTGAGTGGCAAAAGTAAACCTTCATTAAAAGCCGATACATTTTTTCATTATTCTCCTTAAATTTTAGCAGTTTTGCAGCACATAAAAAAATAAGATTGACGTGCTGAAAAAGAGTTATATAATCGTTCTTAAAAGAATTTCCTATGTATTTGCTGGACTAATAGCTGCTATCCTCATCGCAATGATTGCCATTCCCTACTTTTTCAAGGATCAAATCAATGCAACCATCAAGGAGATGACCAACAAAACGATCAACGGAACACTCGCTTATCGAGATGTTGACGTCAGTTTTTTCACACACTTCCCATCCTTGACTACTTCCGTACATGACGTAGAGCTTAAAGGATCAGCACCTTTTCAAGACAGCACATTAATAGCCGTCAAAGAAATCAGTATAGGAGTAGATTTACTATCCCTATTTAAGGACAAAATAGTTTTAGATAAACTGATCCTAACAAATGGGCGCATCAACGTATTGGTGGACTCACTGGGTGCAGCCAACTATAACATCTATACCAGTACCGACAGTACTACAACCTCAGACCCAGAGAAAAATGCTGACGGGCAGATCGCCTTCAAATTATTAAAACTTAAAAATGTAGACCTTCACTATTCGGATGCTTCACTACCGATGCTTATTGAAGCCAAGAACATCGATTACGAAGGAAAGGGAGATTTGACATCCTCTATTTTCGACCTAAAGACAAATGCCAAAATCGAAGCGTTTTCTTTTATGTTTGACAACGAGAGATACATTGAGCACAAAAGCATCGATGCCCAGCTGATTACACAAATCAATACCGGCGATCTCTCCTTCGTATTTGAAAAAAACGATATCCGTATCAATAAACTCCCTGTGCGGTTTAAAGGCTCTTTCGCGTTTCTTCCCAATGGTTATCATTTAGATTTCAAGCTCAAATCACAGGAAAGTACCCTCAATGAATTACTATCGCTAGTTCCTAAAGCCTACGCCGACTGGCTAAAAGACACCCATGTAAAAGGTACGTCAGAAGTATTTATGAATCTGATAGGAGATTATATTGCTGATGAACACAAAATGCCTGATCTAAGCTTAGGATTGATCATCAATGATGGCTATCTCGCTTACAAAGATGCCAAAACACCGATTTCCGGATGGAATGCAAAATTCAGGGTGGACCTGCCCCAAATGAATATGGACTCACTAGCTATCGACCTGCGTCAATTTGAGTTCAAGATCGCTAATGGCTTCTTCAAGACCGAAGGACATATTGCCGGTGTAGACCCGATGAACATCCGCTCGACAGTCAACAGTTCACTAGACCTAGGAAGCCTTTATCAAGCCGTACAATGGCCAGACTTCACCTTTGCCGGTCAGCTTGACCTTAACGGCGCGATAGACGGAACTTATGCCACAGATACCTTGACCTACGGTCTTCGTAATAAAAAAGAAGTATACATATCTTCTATTCCAACATTCAATATTAAAAACGTATTGAAGAATGGTTACTTCAAACTCAGTAGTCTACCAATGGCTATCGAGAAGATAGCCTACACGCTTGAGGCTTCGGGAACCGACAAACAACTTAAAAATGCGAAAATCGCAATAAAAGACATAGATATCGCTGCCCTCAACAACTTCATTAAAGGACATGCAGACATCAAGGATTTTCAAAAACTCCATCTCGATGCAAATGTACAGGCGGATATTGACCTTTCAGACATTAAGAAAATATACCCTATTCAGGATATAGAACTCGCAGGTAATGTCTTCGTTAATATTATCTCCAAAGGATTTATGGATTTGAAGAAAAACATAATTCCAGAAACCAGTGCGACCATCAGTATGAAAAACGGTTACTTTATGACCGCGGATTATCCCGTTCCTTTGGAAGAGATACAGGTAGAGACCTATATCAATAGTAAAAAAGGCTCCCTCCGTGATTTAAATGTAAAGATACTTCCGATTTCCTTCAAACTCGGTGGCGAACCATTCTTTCTGCATGCCGATTTTCAAAACTTCAACAACATCAAGTATGCTGTCAAATCTAAAGGAAAGCTGAACCTTGGTCCTATCTATAAAATCTTCGCGTTAGAGGGTACAAATATAGACGGCTATATCCGTACTGATCTAGATCTTGCCGGATTACAAAGTGACGCTTTACAGGGAAGGTATAACCGACTTAAGAATCAAGGTAACATCGATATTGGCAACATCAAAATAGACACTGAACTACTTCCTCAACCCGTACGTATCAAAAGTGGCAAGTTCTCTTTTAAACAGGAAAAGTTAAATTTTGACAAATTTGTCGCCCAATATGCAAACAACGAATTGAGCGTAAAAGGATATATCAACAACATCATTAACTACCTGACCCTAGACACAGATATATTAAAAGGCAATTTTGACATACATAGCCGTAAAATAAATCTGAACGATTTCATGGCATTCAGTGCTCCCTCGACCACATCAGCATCAAGTAGTAGCTCTGGCGTTATCTTATTACCTAAAAATCTTGATATAGAAGTTTTGGGAACTGCCGACCAAGTGACTTATGATCAACTTCTAATTCAAAAATTCAGAGGAAACTTAAAACTAAAGGATGGTAAGCTCGCACTCGAAAACACTGGCTTCCAGCTTGCAGGCCTCACGACCGATATGCAGATGAACTATCAGCCCATCACCCCTTATAAAGCCAAATTCGACTTTAAAGTGAAGGCAGATAGCTTCGATATACAACGTGCTTATCACGAAATACCCCTATTTCAACAGATGGTCACTAGTGCAAAAGATGCACACGGTATCATTTCTCTAGATTACCAACTTGCCGGATTATTAGATGCCAATATGGATCCAATCATGCCGTCTATACAGGGGCAGGGTGTATTAAGCCTGAACCAGATTCGATTCAAGAATTTCAAATTGCTCAATGGCATCAGTCAAGCGACTTCAAAAGAGGGATTCCTAGATGCAGACCTTAAAAAAGTTAATATCCATAGCTCCATCAAAAATAATGTCATGACCATTCCCCGCACCAAAATGAAGATGGCAGGTTTTAGACCACGCTTTGAGGGGCAGGTCACTTTAGATGGACGAATGAATATCGGGTTTAGATTAGGACTTCCTCCACTCGGCATACTGGGAATACCGATGCGAATCAATGGTACTTCCGACAACTTCAAGATCAAGCTGGGACGCTATAAAGAAGATGACCTAGATACAGAAATGGATGAGGAAGACAAAGCTGCTTACGATGCTTCGTTGCAGCAAGACAGCTTGTCCAATAAATTGTAATAAAGAGAATATCTATTTCTTTTTACTTTCGCGCTTAGGGAAGCCGGAATTGAATACCTTATCCCATATCGCTGAACTAACGCCAAATCCTTTTTCAGGATCCGAATAGTGGTGTAACATATGATGGTCTTTAATCTTCTTGAAAAGCCCTGACTTAAAGTTGGCATGATGCATCGCATAATGACACTCATCATAAATCAAATACCCAAATAAAAAACCAGCAAAGAAAGAAGCTAAAGTAAATTCAGGAAAGAAAAGATAAAAAATAAAATAAATAATCGTAGCCATCGGGATACTCGCAGAAAGTGGCATCACCAAACGCAACCGATCCTTCGGATAATCATGATGTACACCGTGGAAGATAAAATGTATACGTTGTCCAAATTTACTTTTCGGTTCGAAATGAAATACCCAACGGTGTAAGATGTATTCTGCGAACGTCCAAAAAGCTAATCCAAATAAAAAATACAAAACAATATTACCCACCGACATTTCACCTACTACGTAAGACTTGCGTATAAAATAAATAATAACCGGAATCCAAAAAATTAAGGGAACGGTAAAATGCACCTTGGTCAATGATTCCAAAAAATCATTCTTAAACATTCGCGTCGATTCCGTAGAATTTGAAACGTAATTTTTCTTTGCCATAAATCGATTGATTCAATCTCTGCTCTAACTATAATCTCCAAAAAAGGTTAACACAAAATTAATGTTCACAAATAACATTCAAAAGACCTATTCGTCATATTTATGTCCCAATACTGACTTTTATACCCATAAAGTTAAATAGAAATAAGATCCATCAAACCCCAATTACAAATTTCAGATACCTAAAATTACAAAGAATTTTGTAATTTTACCCTGGCAGAAACAGCCCTTACATCACCCTTAGCATAATTAAAGTAACATAAATGATTGATGAAATAAACGGTTCTGAGGACAATAATTTAGAGAACAACCAACAACAGGAATCTGAACAGGCCAGTAATACCATACCCTTATCAGGGCTTTATGAAAACTGGTTCTTAGACTATGCATCCTATGTTATATTAGATCGGGCCGTGCCTCATATCAATGATGGCTTCAAACCCGTGCAACGCCGTATCCTTCACTCGCTAAAAGAGATGGATGATGGGCGCTTCAATAAAGCCGCAAATGTCGTCGGGAATACTATGAAATATCACCCTCACGGTGATGCTTCTATTGGTGATGCCATGGTACAGATCGGCCAGAAAGATCTTTTGATTGAGTGCCAGGGAAACTGGGGAGATCCTGTTACAGGAGACTCTGCTGCTGCCCCACGTTATATCGAAGCAAGGCTTTCTAAATTTGCAAACGAAGTTGTATTCAACCCAGATACCACAGAATGGCAGCTGAGTTATGATGGTCGTAATAAAGAACCACTCACACTTCCTGTCAAGTTTCCACTATTACTTGCCCAGGGAGCTGAAGGAATCGCTGTAGGTCTAGCGACCAAAATTATGCCCCACAACTTCGTTGAACTAATTCTTGCTTCTATTCAAGTATTGAAAGGAGAAAGACCCGATATATATCCAGATTTCCCAACAGGAGGCCTAGCCGATGTATCGAATTACAACGAAGGACAACGCGGTGGTAAAATTAGAGTAAGGGCCAAAATCGAAGAACGGGATAAAAAGACGCTTGCGATTACCGAAATACCTTACGGAACGACAACAGGCGCCTTGATAGACAGTATTGTTTCAGCAAACGACAAGGGTAAAATCAAAATCAAAAAAATTGAAGATAATACCGCCAAAGAGGTAGAGATCGTCGTACACCTTGCTCCTGGTATATCACCTGATGTCACCATAGATGCACTCTATGCGTTTACATCCTGCGAGTCTTCGATTTCACCGAATACCTGTGTTATCAAGGATAACAAGCCTTACTTTATGAGTGTCAATGATATTCTCATTGAAAACACAGAACAGACAAAGGCTTTGTTAAAATTAGAATTGGAGATTCGTCTTCGAGAGCTACAAGAGAAGATTTTCTTCAGCAATCTACTCAAAATCTTTATCCAAGAGGGGATGTACAAACATCCGGACTATGAAAACTCTGGTGATTTTGATACGGTGACCCAAGTTTTGACCCAGTTATTCACTCCTTTCTTTGAACAATTCTATCGTGAAATAACACCCGAAGATTACAAAAAGCTTATCGACAAACCGATGAGTAGTATTACGCGCTTCGACGTCAAAAAAGCCGACGAGCAAATGAAATCTTTAGAGGATGAAATTAAGGAAGTTAAGAAAAACCTTCGTCAACTCACTGAATTCACGATCAGTTGGTTTGAGAAATTACAGACCAAATATTCAAAAGGACGCGAGCGCAAAACTGAACTTCGTATTTTTGACAAAGTAGAAGCCGCACAAGTAGCATTGGCCAATGCCAAACTATACGTCAACCGCGAAGAAGGGTTTATCGGTACGAGCATGAAGAAAGATGAATTTGTTTCAGACTGTTCGGACATTGATGATATCATCGTATTCCGCGAGGATGGGAAGTACAGTGTCGTAAAAGTACAGGATAAAGTTTTCGTAGGTAAGGATATTATCCATGTAGCGGTATTCAAAAAAGGAGACGAACGGACAATATACAATACAATATATAAAGACGGTCCAAATGGTACAACCTACATTAAAAGGTTCTGCGTAACAGCTGTGACCCGAGACAAGGATTACGATGTTAGTAAGGGCACCAAAGGTTCTAAGATCCTCTACTTCTCAGCCAATCCAAATGGCGAAGCAGAAGTCGTAAATATACAGCTCAAGCCACATACTAAACTGAGAAAAACAACCTTTGATCAGGATTTCGCCGAAATAGCTATCAAAGGCAAGGGCTCGATGGGAAATATTGTTTCCAAATACCCAGTAAAGAAAATAGCGTTCAAAAGCGCGGGTGTATCTACTCTAGCTGGTCGAAAAATATGGTATGACGAAGTTCTAAAACGACTTAATGCAGATGAACGCGGCAAATTCTTAGGAGAGTTTGACGGAGACGACAAGATCTTAATGGTCTTCCAAGACGGTTCATTTGAATTATCAAACTTTGATCTTAACAATCATTTTGACGAGAAAATGATCCGGATAGAGAAACACCTCCCGAACCACGTTTACACCGCTGTACATAAAGACGGAAAATCGGAAGCCTATTATGTAAAACGTTTCCTATTTGACGACATACAAATCGGAAAACGTGTTTCTTTCATCAACGAAGAGCCAGGTTCCAAATTGATTCTATTGACAAACAACCCAGATCCAGTAGTCAGGATCGACCAGTTAAAAGGCAAGTCCCAATTGGCGGAGACAATAGAACAATCGTTAAATGAACTGATTGACGTCAAGAAAATCAAAGCACAGGGCAATAGACTTTCTTTCCATAATGTACAAAAAGTAACTAGCCTGAAAGAAGAGATTGACCTTGCTGTACCTCCGACCAATGACTCGGACCAAGATACAACAGGCGCTGATTCCATTACGTTGGAAATCACCAATCCAGACGATATACAAACCGATGACGATGGTCAGATCGGATTATTTTAAAACACGAAAAAGGAGCTAATATTTAGCTCCTTTTTTTGTAGAGTTAATAAAGAAACATAATCTTAAAAAATTCAATGATTTTCTGATTTTCATCAAACTCTTAATACAAAAACGCAAAAACATTTAATTAATTCATTATTATTTGCACTTCTTTGCCTTTTTATCGTAATTTAGACATTACTTAATAAGATCCTCCTCACGATTGAGATTATGATTATGATAAAAAAACTCACATATTTTTGCTTTCCGGTATTAGTAATCTTTTCATCGGTCACAGCCTCTGCACAAATCGATTCTACAAAATACAAAAGTATCGTGGTGGCTATAGAAGATGCTAAATCAAAATTCGCTCCGGATAAAAGAACGAAATTAATCGAACTCACGGATGCGGACCTACAAACTAATACTTATACTATACAGACCACAGAAGCCAACGCACTCTCTTTCCTGGAGGAAAAACTACAAAAAAGTGGTGCTCAGCTTAAAATGAAACTTTATCCTGACACGTCCGTTGGCACTACTCCTTTCGGTATTATCAACCTATCTGTAGCAAATCTACGTACAAAACCAGGACATGCTTCCGAGATGGCTTCTCAGGCACTACTAGGCACACAGGTAGATATATTACAAAAGTCTAATGGAGAATACAGGGTACGCACCCCCGAAGGCTACATTTCATGGGTACCAACATCTTCTTTGGTACCAATGACCAAAGCGAATCTACAGGAATGGAAAAACAGAAAAAAAGTAGTCTACACCAATGATTTTGGTAAGGCCTATTCAAAACCAGATTCAAAAAGCATCCGTATATCGGATTTGGTCTATGGAAATATACTGGCATTACAAAAAGAAACCCCACAATTCTATGAAATCGCTTATCCAGACGGACGGATTGGATACATCCCCAAAGACGAAGCAATTGTAATGGAACATTGGATAAAGTCCAGAAATCTGACTGCCGACAACGTACTAAGTAGCGCCAAGAGCATGTTGGGCCTACCTTACCTTTGGGGTGGTACATCTGTCAAAGGTGTAGATTGCAGTGGTTTCACTAAAACTGCATTCTTTATGAATGGTTATGTGATTCCGCGCGACGCTTCTCAACAAGTATTAGCTGGCGAAACAGTAGACATTCTTGACAGCGAAGGACATTTTGATGCTAGCAAAGCTTTAAAAAACTTAAAGCCTGCAGATTTACTTTTCTTTGCAGCTGGTAAGGCGAAAAATGCAAATGCTAGAGTTACACACGTAGCCCTTTATATAGGCAATGGAGAATTTATCCATTCTGCAGGAACAGTACGTATCAACTCCATGCTAAAAGATGCAAACAATTATGATGACTTCCAGACTAGAAGTGTCGTTGCTGCAAAACGTTACATCGGAGCACACGACAATGCCATCCAAGCCATCCAAGATAATTCATTCTACAAAAAACAATAAGTCCCATAATACGGATAAGTAAATAAACAACAGATACAACCATGAGCAGCAATCCCTGGGAAATAAAAAAGATGGATAAATTCACATTACGCTTTAGGCCTTACACCCTAGAAATGCGTCATGTCTTTACCGTTGCTTCGTTCAGCCGAACCACCACGCCGGTGGTATTGACCGAAATCGAATATGAAGGTATCATTGGATATGGAGAGGCCAGTATGCCCCCATACTTAGGTGAATCTCAAGAAAGTGTATGTAACTTTCTTCGAAAAGTGGATTTAAGTCACTTTTCTTCCCCTTTTGAAACCGAAGAAATTCTTCACTATATTGATTTACTTCAAGAGAAGAATACAGCAGCAAAAGCAGCACTTGATATTGCCCTCCATGATTTACTAGGCAAGCTGATGCAGCAGCCCTTCTACAAAATATGGGGACTGAATCCAGACCGTATCCCGCCCACCTCTTATACTATAGGTATAGATAGTGAAGAGATGATCCGGAAGAAAGTCAAAGAAGCAGAACAGTTTAAAATTTTAAAAGTAAAGCTCGGATTGGATACCGATAAAATGATTATCGACACCATTCGCTCAGTTACCGATGTACCGTTATGTGCGGATGTCAATCAGGGTTGGAAAAACAAGGAAGAAGCACTAGAAATGGCACATTGGCTACATGAACAAAATGTTGTGTTTCTGGAACAACCGATGCCCAAAGAGATGATTGATGAAAATGCCTGGTTGACAGCTCACTCCCCCATCCCTACTATCGCAGATGAAGGTTGCCAACGTCTGGTTGATGTTCCGAAATTAAAAGACGTGTATACAGGTATTAATATCAAACTGATGAAGTGTACGGGGATGCGTGAAGCCAAACAGATGGCCGAACTAGCCCGTGCCCTAGAGATGAAAGTGATGCTGGGTTGTATGACAGAGACATCTTGTGCAATATCTGCAGCCGCGCAGCTCGCACCTTTGGTGGATTGGGCCGATCTAGATGGAGCACTACTCATCGGAAATGATATTTACGATGGAATGACGGTACACGATGGACAGTGTATACTACCCAATCGACCGGGGATAGGTGTGATAAAAAGCTCCTAAATAGCATAAAAAAAATCTCCGGTCGCAAACCGACCGGAGTACCAAAATAAACTTAATAATTATAAACTAAACAAACCTTATTCATGAAAAATCATCTACTCACCGCACTATGTGTGATGGCGAGCGCTGGTTTACAGGTCGTAAACGCGCAGCAAGTTTCAATTGCTGGGAAGGTTACCGATCAGAATGGAGCTCCGCTATCCGGAGTTACAATCGCGATCAAAGGTACATCTAATGCTGCGTCCACAAATTCCAGTGGACTCTTCACCCTCAATGCAGACCAAAACTCGACTTTAGTCGTTTCAGCAGTTGGTTATGTCTCTCAAGAAATCCCAGTAAAAGGTCGTAAGACAATTAGTGTAACCTTAGCATCCGGAGAAAAGGATATTGAAGAAGTTGTAGTGACAGCACTAGGTATTCAAAGATCTCAGAAATCATTAGGATATTCGACCCAAAAAATTGGAGGAGATGATCTTACCTTTACGAAAGAGAACAATGTTTTAGGTTCTCTTGCAGGAAAAGTGGCCGGAGCACAAGTCACAGGTTCTTCTGGGGCGAATCTAGGCGGAACGCAAAAGATTAAATTAAGAGGAATCAATTCGGTTACAGGAGGAGGTCAACCACTAATGGTGATCGATGGCACTCCTATTTCTAATGCTAATTTTAGTTCTAGCACAGGCAACGGCGTAGATTTAGGCAATGTCGGTCAAGATGTGAATCCAGAGGATATCGAAAGTATAAATATCCTAAAAGGACCAACAGCATCAGCCCTCTATGGAATCCGTGGTCAATATGGAGTAATCATGATCACGACAAAAAAAGGAAAGAAAGGCCCTAAATCGATTGCAATCGACTTAAACTCTGCTACTTCATTTGAACAAGTAGGCAACTTTATGCCTCTTCAAAACACATATGGAGTGGGGAATAATCAAACGTTTCTGAAACTAGCATCGGGAGAGTTATATATTAATGGTAATGACGAGTCTTGGGGACCGAAAATGGACGGTACTCCTGTTCGTATGTATTACAGTTTCTACCAGCAAGATCCTGACTATGGAAAAGCAACTCCTTTTGTCCCGCAACCGAACAATATCAAGGATTTTTTCAATACCGGAATCAGTACGAACAATGGCCTAACCATAAGTGGTGGTGCCGAAAATAGCGCTATTCGGTTCTCGTACAATAATGCATATATAAAGGGGACTTATCCGAACACTTGGTTAAAAAGGAATAATTTCGCTATAAATGGTTCTTTGGATATCACAGAAAAACTTAGCGCTTCAGCTAATATTAACTATGCCAACAATAATGGCCAAAGACCTACACAAGGCTATCAAGGGTCATTTACAGGTGCCACACAATGGTTCCAAAGAAATATAGACATCAATAGATTACGTAACTATAAATACGCTGACGGAACAATCCTTAACTGGAACGTAAACCCTAATACAACATCCGAGTTAATGGTTAATAATACACCCTCAGACTGGAATAACCCTTTCTTTGATGCGTATGAAAATCTAAACAATGACTCTAGAGATCGTTTTTTTGGAGATATCGGTGTAACCTATAAAGTAATGTCTAACTTAAAACTATCTGGTTTCATAAGAAAAGATCAATTTACACAGAATGTGAATCAGAAACTGGCTATTGGAGGTCGATCGCAAACAGGAGTAGGGACATTCAATTCAGATCAAGGATATAGAGTAGCAAAATTCTAAAATGATGAAAGCAATTACGAATTCTTAGCACAATATGATAAAGCTTGGGAAGACTTCACACTGAATGCCAATCTTGGCGGTAATATATATATTCGAAAGTATGACTATTTGAACCAACGTACACAAGGAGGTCTCAGTTCGATTGGGTTTTATAACATTGAGGCTTCAATTGACAGACCTATTGCGGAATCCTACAAGTCAGAAGAGCAGACTAGATCAGCTTATATCATGACATCCTTAGGCTATAAGGACACTTATTTTGTCGATGGCTCATTTCGTAGAGATATTTCGTCGACATTACCTAAAGATAATAATGCATACAATTACTCCTCCATATCAGGGTCATTTGTATTTAGTAATTTAATCGAATCCCCTGTATTAAACTTTGGTAAGTTAAGAGCTTCATACGCAGTGGCAGGCTCATCGGTGCCCCCCTACTCCAGTCTTATGAATTACGAAATTGGAACGGTATACAAGGGAGCAACTGGATCAATAAACACCCTCTTTGTACCTGATGTACTAAATAACCCGGCTCTTAAACCATCTTTTGCTAATTCATTTGAAATTGGTACAGATTTAAAGTTTTTCAAGAGTAGATTAGGATTAGATTTTACTTATTATCAACAACGCAATAAAGACCAAGTGATTGGCCTATCGTCTTCTGTAGCCACAGGTTACTCAAGCTTTAGAGTCAATGCTGGAGATATTGAAAACAGTGGAATTGAACTATCCTTAACAGCCATTCCGGTACAGACAAGCAATTTTTCTTGGACTACTACTTTAAACGGCGCTAAAAACAACAGCAAAATCCACGAACTCATCCCTGGTATAGATGCGTATCAATTAGACAACAATACATATTCAAGTCAGACCGTATACCTTTATGCCAATAAAGGTGCTGCTTTTGGTTCTTTAGTGGGGCCTGGATACAAGCGAGATGA
The DNA here is from genome assembly GCF_017908035.1 of Sphingobacterium tabacisoli. Classification (GTDB taxonomy): domain Bacteria; phylum Bacteroidota; class Bacteroidia; order Sphingobacteriales; family Sphingobacteriaceae; genus Sphingobacterium; species Sphingobacterium tabacisoli. The sequence goes on from NZ_JAEQMU010000001.1 coordinate 2,315,895, forward strand.
AGCAACTGGAAAAATATTATTAGACAATGCAAATTTACCGATCCAAGAGCTCAACAAAGATTTCGGATCAGTAATCCCCGAATTTACAGGTGGTTTTATAAACAGTTTTAGATACAAAAATATAGACTTTAATGCTATGATCGATTTTCAATCCGGCGGTAAGTTTTTTAGTTGGTCCAAAATGTTAGCCGTAAAATCTGGTCAAGCAGCAGAAACGGCCGCACTTAATAGTAATGGAAAAAATGTTCGCGATCCACTAGCTGATGGTGGTGGTTTTGAAATAAATGGTATTTCAGAAGCTACAGGTCAAGAAGTTAATGCCTTCATCGATGCTAGAACTTACTTTAGAAATCAAATAGGAACTCGTATTTATGAAGAATGGCTATACGATGCTTCCTACATTAAGTTAAGAGAAGTAAGTCTAGGGTACACATTCAATCAAGACCAGTTAGGAAAAACCCCTTTTAAATCGATACGTATAGCTGCAATTGCACGCAATCCGTGGATGATTTGGCAAAAAGCACCAAAAGGTATTGATCCTTCTGAGCTATCTGCAGGGAGTGCTAACATCAGCTGGATAGAAAAAGGTGAGCTACAGACAGTACGCTCCTATGGTTTTAATCTAAGTGTCAAGTTTTAAAAATTGAAAGTCATGAGAAAACATAATATATTTAGGTATCTATGGTTAGCTATCTGTCCGATAGCAATCCTATCATCTTGCACTAAATTTGCTGATTCATACTATGAGGATCCAAACAGGCCAAGCAAAGCTTCAGGAACTCAACTCATAGCAAACGCTCAAATGTATTTATCAAGCGTGAGCTCTAGTGCGTATGGTGTACATTATCCACAGTACTTAAGCTTAACGACTTATACTGATAATACGCGATTCATAGCTACCAATCTCAATTTTTCTACGTGGTACATTGGTCCTCTAATGAACTTGGAAAGTGTACTTCAAAATGAAAAGGAGTTAAATGCAAATGAAGGTCCTGTCGCTAACCAAATTGCTGTAGCAAAAATACTGAAGGCTTTCTTCCTATGGCATGTCACCGACCGTTGGGGAGATATTCCAATGAGTGAAGCTTTTAAAGGCATAGATCTACCTAACCCTAAGTACGATAGACAAGAAGACATCTATAATGCACTATTCATCCTTCTCGATGAAGCTAACAACAGCGTTGTTTCAGCTAATGGGAATATCAAAAACGACATCATCTACAAAGGTAACATGGCGCAATGGAAGAAACTAGGCAACTCTATACATATGCTAATGGCCCTAAGGCTCTCTAAAGTAAACCCAGAGAAAGGTAAAGCCGAGTTTATAAAGGCAATGAATGCCGGTATAATGACATCAAACAATGACAACCTATCCTATCCACATCTGGCAGAAGCTGCTAATGAAAACTTTTGGTATAATTCATTTACAGTACAAAAAAGAAATTGGTATGCATTAAGTGAAGTATTAGTTAATCATATGTTACCTTACAATGACCCTCGTCTTTCAGTTTATGGAGACAAAAACAGCTCAGGTAGTTATGCTGGATTGGAGTTTGGGAAGTTGGTTCCAAATCCAGATGTTGATATACCGAAAATATCCTTGTTCGGAAGTACAATAAGAAAACAGGATTCACCTGTACATTTGATAACTTATCCCCAGTTATTATTTGCCCAAGCTGAAGCAGCAAAATTAGGTTGGATCAGTGGAGGTGACGGTCAAGCAAAAACTTTTTACGAAGATGCTATTAAACAATCAATTGCACAATGGACTGGAGGAACTTCTAATGTAGCCACCTACTTAGCAAATGCAGACATTACATATGATGCTAATAAAGCAATAGAGCAGATTGCTACACAACGCTGGATTCACTTATTTCCATATGGATACGAAGGTTGGGCTGAATGGAGAAGAACAGGCTTTCCTAACTTAACTGTTGCATCTGATATCAACGGTGGCCAAGTACCAAGGCGAGAAGGTTATCCAACGCAGGAAGCATCAAATAATAAAATAAATTATGAAGCAGCTGTAAAGGCTTTCCCTTACGGAGGAACTGATGGATTAAACACTAGAGTATGGTGGGATAAACCATAAAACTATATTCCTATGTAAACGGGACGATAGCAATATCGTCCCGTTTTAATAAAGCTAGAACAAAGTCTTCGCAATCCCTCCATCAAGTGGAATCGCTGCTCCAGTCAAAAATGCAGCATAATCAGATGCTAAAAATGCAGTCAGATAACCATACTCCTTCGGATCTCCCAACCTATTGACTGGTACTGAAGAAACTCGTTGTTTCTTGACATCTGCTACATCTACACCTACAGATTTAGCTTGGTTCTCCATTAGACTATTCAATCGATCGGTATCAAAATAGCCCGTCATAATCGAGTTTACGGTAATCCCGTACGCAGCCACAGCATTGGATAAGCTCTTACTCCAAGACACCAAAGCCGTTCGCATAGTATTAGATAGTACCAAGCTGTCCTGTGGCTCCTTAACAGTCATCGACGACACATTGATGATACGTCCAAATCCCTGTGATTGCATATGAGGCAAAGCCAAACGGCTCGTAAATACAGCATTCTGAAACAACAATTCAAAAGCTTGTTGATAATCCGATTCTTCCTTATTCAATACATCTCCCGCCTGAGGGCCATTGGTATTATTAACCAAGATATCTACTTGATACCTCTTGAAATAATCACTCACGTTACGTTTATGGGATTCATAATCATTAAAGTCTGTAACCAGATAACGGTGCTCTTGCCCGTGAGAGGAATCTAACTCTGATAATACAATGCTCAATTTTTCTTCAGAACGGGCCATTAGTGTAATCTCCGCCCCACACTTTGCAAGCTCCATAGCGATCGCTCGACCAATTCCTGAAGAACTACCGCCTACTAAGGCCTTCTTTCCTTTTAATATTATTTCCATGTATATAGTTTAGGTATCTAAGAATAATATGTCATTCGATAGAATCACTACCAAACCTACTAAAATACCCCGAATATCGAACTAAAAATCAAGATAATCCATTTAATCTCTCTTTGGATACCCCTCTTCGTCAAGGTCATCTCTATAATCCTCTTCATCTTTTGATATTTCCTTATCCAACTTAGATAGCTTAAAATTCTTTTTATCCGTAATCCGCATACCGGATCTTTCCAAATCCTCTTGCTTCAAATTATCTAAATTGGCATACTCTGATCCTACGAAAGGATTAGAAACATCATAAGTCGATAAATCCTCTTGAGCTCCTTGGCTCAAGGTATCGTAATCCGCCGGATGATCCCAATCCGGATCATCATCATCTACGTCAAATCGATAACTTCCTTTTTCTTCATCGTAAGTCAAATCATTCACTTCTAGACCATCTTCTTGATCGTCATCCTCAATAAAATCATTTTCGGGATCGACATAATTAATAAACACCATGATAACCTCCTTTTTAGCTTGTTAAAAAGACTCCATAATTCTAATAGATAAACAGTTTCTAGCGCATAATGGTTTTCTACAAAAATTGAAAGATCATCTTTTCCTAACGGACTCCCCCTACTATATACTTTGAAATACAATTGGTTTTCTTTATATTTACATAACCACTTTTATAAACGATCACGATTATGCAGACGAAAACCGAATTTTTGATTTGGGATAAAATTGTCAACAGCGCAAAACAACGCTTTGATTATGAACTTTATGCCAACAAATTAAAAAGCTTAGACCCTGATATTTTTGACAAACTGGTTTTACATATTATAGTTGGCTTTGCCAGTGGTGAATGTCATGAGGCCATCTCAACCAACTTACACAATGAGCTCCAACATATCGGAGTAGAGATTAGAGATCAGATCATTGATACTATTGTAGAGGATAAGCATGTTGTGTTCAGTGGTGAAATATATGCAGCATATCTTACTTTTTCGATGCTAGAAGATGGACATAGTGAGATTGAAATCTTAGGCTATGTCACGGATCTGCTCGAAAGTCCGAAGGTACATTAAATCTAAAACAGAGTTCTACTGCCCAGCATCCACTTTTTATTATTAATTTCGAATGATATTAACAATAAAAATGATGATCAATTACATCTATTTTGCTGCATTCTGGGTCTGCCAGATAGTTGCCAGTATACTATTCAAATGGGGCGGGATAAATCCAAAGTACCATTGGCATGCCTTGATAATTGGAAATGTGATATTACTTTCCGCAAGTTGGTTTTTAATACAATTATTTAAAAACGTATCTCAGCCTATTGTAATAGCACTCTGTTCTGGAGGAACATTCATTACCGTACAACTCGCTATGGCATTATACTTCAAAACTTCCATTTCCTGGATGCAAATATTAGGCATCTTTGTTATTGTAGTAGGTATGATCATGATTACTTTTGGAGATAAGAACCAAGTACTTTAATCGCCTTACCCCATAAAAAAAGAGGCTCAGTTTACTGAGCCTCTTTTTTTATCCTTTTATCATGCTGATGAAATCATCGAATAAATAGCGAGAATCGTGTGGACCTGGAGACGATTCCGGGTGATACTGAACAGAAAAGGCTTTTTTACCTTTTACACGGATACCTTCGATAGAGTTATCGTTCAGATTGATATGCGTCACCTCTACATTATCCGAATTCTCAATATCTTCACGGACTACACCAAAACCGTGGTTTTGTGATGTTATTTCACATCTATTCGCAACAATATTCTTTACTGGATGGTTAATACCGCGGTGTCCGTTAAACATCTTCTCGGTACGTATCCCATTTGCCAAAGCCAAGATCTGATGCCCCAAACATATACCAAACATTGGCTTGTTTGCTGCCAAAATCTCCTGTACTGTAGTAATAGCGTAGTCCATAGCTGAAGGATCTCCAGGGCCGTTTGAAATAAAGTATCCGTCAGCACCCCAGGCTTCCATTTCAGCAAAACTAGTTTTGGCAGGAAATACTTTGGCATACACCTGTCTTGCATCAAAGTTGCGAAGGATATTTTTCTTAATTCCTAAATCCAGAACAGCAACACGTGTACTTGCAGTCTCATCTCCATAAAAATAAGGCTCCTTTGTTGTGACCAATGAAGATAGTTCCAATCCCGCCATCGAAGGCACCTTCGCTAATTCTGCTTTAAGCGAATCTACATCAATGTTCTCTGAAGAAATAATAGCATTCATGGCGCCTTTATCTCGGATGTGTCGCACCAATGAACGCGTATCAATATCTGAAATACCAACTAAATTCTGCGCTTCAAAATAAGTCTGTATAGACTCATCTGCCATTTTACGACTGTAATTGATATTATAATTCTTACAGACCAGTCCTGCAATTTGATTTTTATTGGATTCAGCATCGTCTTCATCGATACCATAATTACCAATATGGGAATTGGTCGTCACCATAATCTGTCCATAATACGACGGATCAGTGAATATTTCCTGATATCCCGTGGTTCCGGTATTGAAACAAATCTCTCCAGTAGTTGTACCAATTTTTCCGGCGGCCTTTCCGTGAAAAACTGTTCCATCTTCTAAAACTAAAATTGCGGGTAATTTACTGTAGCTGGTCATTTTATATATTAAATACTAAATAATTTCAAATTTAGATCAGGTCTCCCTTCTCTTTGCTCGATTGATATGTAATCTTTCTGGACATCCCGAGATTAAATTTTGGACATAAAAAAAGCCCAAATGGGCTATACGTATCAAACTCGTGATATTTCAATGTAAACATTGAACAAAGTGTCCTTGGAAATCAAATCAAAAATATCAATTTTCACGAGGGACAAAGGTAGAAAGAAAACTAACAAGTCAAAAATAAAAATAAAAATATTATCCTTAATCCTCTTCTATGATCTCCTGTACACGTCCAATCTGTCCATCATCCAAACGCACCTTGATCCCACGGTGATGAAACGGTGCGGAGGTTAACAAATCTTTCACAATCCCCTCAGTCAGAATTCCAGTACGTTGATCTTTCTTCAGCACAATATTCACCAACATACCAGGCTTGACATCCGCTCTTGTTTTTCCATTTTTCATATTTGCAAAGTTAGAAGTTTAAAGCAACTAATTCCTACTATCCAGTGTCAAATAATTCCTCCCTAAGCGAGAACAAATTATGTCAACATTAAATCAGATTCTGATTAATTTAAAATTTTGAATATCATCTCACGCATCAGATCCCCATCACTTGTATTGGGACCAGCATTTAACCCTTTAGACTTAAGGTCATACTCCCGCAATACAGATAGTACATCAAATAGCTTGCGTCGATTAAAATTGCGAGCTGCCATATCATACTCTTTCGTAAAGAAAGGGTGTACACCAAGCTCTTTTGCCACGACAGCGGAAGACTTATCAGGTAGATAATGATACTTCAGCAACTTGGTAAAATATCCAGCCAGCGAACCTATCACAACAACGAAGGGATTTGATTTGGGATTGGAAGCAAAATAATCGACAATCTGAACCGCCTTTAGAACTTCACGTTTTCCCAACGCAGAGTTAAGCTCAAATACATTGAAATCTTTGCTTATCCCTATATTCTGTTCGATGTCTTGTACTGATATCTCACGGTCCTTAGGCACGTTAAGTACCAGCTTCTGTACTTCGTTTGCAATTTTGGAAAGGTCAGTACCTAAATAATCCGCCATTAATGCTGCGGCCTGAGGATGTACTCGTTGTCCATTACGTTGCAATTCTTCGACAATCCAAGGAGCCACCTTGTTGTCATAAAGCTTCTCTGATTCGAAAGCAATTCCTTTCTTTTCGAGGGCTTTGTACAACTTGGTTCGCTTATCAAACTTGCCGTGCTTAAAGGCAAACACCAGAATGGTCGTAGGCGTAGGCTGTTCAATATACTTCATTAAGAAGTCATCATCCCCCTTCCACTTCAGCCCCTGTGCCTCTTTGACAAGGATGACCTGATATTCACTCAACATGGGGTACCGCTTTGCCGCACTAACAATGGTGGAAAAATCAGTATCTTTCCCATACAGAATTGTCTGATCGAACCCCTTCTGACTCTCATCCAGCACGCTCCCCTCAATACAGTCACTAATCAAGTCGATATAATAAGACTCTTCGCCATGTAACAGATACAAAGGTTTAAACTTCCGTTGCTTGATATCACTTAAAATGGATTGTGCGCTCATGTCCTTGCGAAAATACATAATCTGGAGGAATATATGGGTAGTGAATATTATTCTCTATTGAAATGGAAGGTTTCTTTTTGTCGCTCACCTCGGGACTGGCTCACATATTTTGTTATACAGCCAAAATTCCGTAAATTTGCCTATGTTTAAGCCTGTACAATTAAACTTACCTCCTTTCCCGTTAAAACTGACTCGTATTCAAGATAAAGTTTATGTTTTCGATATTCTCAGGAAAAAAAACCTATTGCTCACGCCCGAAGAATGGGTACGGCAACATTGGGTACATTTTTTGCACGTGAATAAGAAATACCCGAAGTCCTTGATGAAAATAGAGGGTGGACTAGTCGTCAATGAACTACAAAAACGGAGTGATCTCGTAGTATATAACAATAGCGGAAAAATGATCCTATTGGCCGAGTTTAAAGCTCCTGGAGTGAAGATATCGCAAGCTACCTTTGAACAGATTGGCAGCTACAATAGCAAACACAAAATCCCGCTTTTATTGGTAAGCAATGGTTTGCAACATTATTTCTGTAAGGTAAACTTTGAAAACAATACAGTTGATTTTATTTCAGATCTACCAATTTACAATAAGGAGACATAAATATTATTCGTATTTAAGAAAAACGATTTATATTAGTCTAATATTTTTAAAATAGTAACATCATAGAACAATGAATATAGATAAAAACGAATTCAGAAAATACGCAGTAAAGCACCACCGCATCGGATCACAACATGTAGACGGCTTTATTTCTCGCGTAGAAACGCAAATGCCAACAAACTTGACGCCTTACATCGTTGAAGAACGCCAATTGAATGTTGCGCAGATGGATGTGTTCTCTAGATTAATGATGGACCGTATCATCTTCTTGGGAGATGGTGTCAATGACCAAGTTGCAAATATAATTCAGGCACAATTATTATTTTTACAATCTACTGATGCACAGCGCGATATTCAAATATACATTAATTCACCTGGTGGAAGTGTATACGCCGGTCTTGGTATTTACGACACCATGCAGTACATCTCGCCAGACGTAGCGACGATCTGTACAGGTATGGCTGCTTCAATGGGAGCAGTACTATTAGTAGCTGGTGCAAAAGGGAAACGTGCTGCCCTAAAACACTCACGCGTCATGATCCACCAACCCTCTGGTGGTGCACAAGGAGTTGCTGCAGATATGGAAATCAACTTGCGTGAGATGTTGAAACTCAAAGAAGAGCTTTATACGATAATAGCTGAACATTCAGGACAAAGCTACGAATGGGTTGAAAAATCTTCAGACCGTGACTACTGGATGAAAGCAGCTGAAGCAAAAGAATTTGGAATGATAGATGAGGTCTTAGCACCCCGAAAAGAAAGTAAATAAATGAGCAAGAACAACAAAGATATCCACTGCTCATTTTGTGGAATCAGCAAAAACGAAGCGTTAATGTTGATTGCAGGAGATGGAGCACATATCTGTGACCGCTGTGTAACGCAGGCAGGCGAAATCTTGGCCGAAGAGTTGAACCAACGAAAAAACAAATCGTTGCAGACAACGCTAAAGCTAATCCGCCCATTAGAAATCAAACAACATCTAGACCAATACGTTATTGGACAGGATGAAGCTAAAAAAGTAATCTCTGTAGCTGTTTATAATCACTATAAACGATTGAATCAAAAAACAAGCGCTGACGAAACCGAGATTGAAAAGTCTAATCTAATCATCGTTGGAGAAACAGGGACCGGAAAAACTTTATTAGCAAAAACGGTAGCAAAAATATTGAATGTACCTTTCTCCATTGTTGATGCTACAGTATTGACCGAAGCAGGTTATGTTGGTGAAGACGTAGAAAGTATACTCACTAGGTTGCTCCAAGCTGCAGACTACGATGTAGCCTCGGCAGAAAGAGGAATCATATACATCGATGAGATTGATAAGGTAGCACGTAAAAGTGACAACCCTTCTATAACCAGAGATGTATCAGGTGAAGGTGTACAACAAGCTTTGCTTAAGATTCTAGAAGGAACCAATGTCAACGTACCTCCTCAAGGTGGTCGTAAGCACCCAGATCAAAAAATGATAACAGTAAATACGAGCAATATCCTATTTATCTGTGGTGGAGCATTTGACGGTATACAGAAGAAAATAGCCAACCGTCTACGGACACAGACTGTGGGGTACAAAATGATGGAGGATGAAGAAGACATCGATCTTAACAACCTTTACAAATATATTACCCCACAAGACTTGAAAAGTTTTGGTTTGATTCCCGAGTTGATAGGCCGACTACCGGTATTGACACATTTGAACCCACTCGACAAAGAAACACTTTTAAGTATACTTACCGAGCCAAAAAATGCGTTAATAAAACAGTACATCAAATTATTTGAATACGAAGACGTAGAGCTAAAGTTTGACAAAGAAGTTTTTGAATTCATCGTTGACAAGGCTTGGGAGTTTAAATTAGGCGCCCGTGGTTTACGAAGTATCTGTGAGGCCATCATGCTAGACGCCATGTTTGAAATCCCAACAACAAAAGAAGAACGTGAGGAAAAGAGCTTACATATAACACTCGATTATGCTAAAAAGAAGTTTGCAAAATCGGATATTAAAAAGTTAAAAGTAGCCTAAGCAATACAATCCCTCACCCATTCCGGTGGGGGATTCTTGTATAAGGTCAAAAACACATGAGATATGAAGAAAACAAAATCTGTTGAAACCCCGATTACACCGGGACTCAAATCGAAAGAAGACATCGTGTTCAACTGGCTCCCCCGCTATACAGGAAAGCCACTGGAAGAATTCGGAGAATATATCCTTCTTACAAATTTTTCCAAGTATGTCACCATGTTTTCGAGCATGCATGAAGATGCACCTATATATGGTCAGGATAAAGCTATGCAAGCATGCACCGCCAACGGTATCACAATTATCAACTTCGGAATGGGAAGTCCAATGGCGGCTACCATAATGGACCTACTATCTGCTATCAAGCCCAAAGCGGTACTTTTTTTAGGAAAAACCGGCGGTTTAAAAAAGAAGATCGCTGTTGGTGAACTGATTCTACCGATAGCCGCAATACGAGGAGAAGGTACATCAAATGACTACTTCCCGCCCGAGGTTCCTTCACTTCCAGCTTTTGCCCTGCAAAAAGCAATTTCTACAACGATAAGAGACCACGCAAGAGATTATTGGACAGGCACAGTATATACCACCAATAGACGTGTCTGGGAGCATGACAAAGCATTCAAGAAGTACCTTAAGTCTATTCGTGCTATGGCCGTTGATATGGAAACAGCAACCATATTCAGCGTAGGATTTGCCAATAAGATACCAACAGGAGCCTTATTATTAGTGTCCGATCAACCCATGGTACCAGAGGGCGTAAAAACGATAGAAAGTGACCTCGCTGTAACCGAAAAATTTGTCGAAACACATTTGAATATCGGAATCGATGCATTAAAACAACTCATCAACAACGGGTTGACAGTAAAGCATCTGAAATTTTAAAATATTCAAAAAAACATCAATTATAGTAGTACTAAAAGGGATATGGAAGCTATATTTTAAAAACTTAACACAAGTTCATTTGTTATTTAAAAGATATATCATATATTTGCTGTGCACTTAGACAGTAGTGCACCTAATCAACACCTTTCTAGTATTGGTCTTGATTTATAAAGAAGTGGCGAGAGACTGGCTCTATGACCCGCTGGCAACCTTCAAAAGATATTTGAAAAGGTGCCAATTCCTGTCCAAAGAAATAAATCTTTGGAGCATATAAATGAAAGAAGACAATGAAATCAAAATTCACACAACAATCATCAATTGTTGCGAATAGTTTAACTACTCGCAAAAACTGCTTTACTACAGCTATCCAAAACTGTACATCTGCGCGAATGCGCTAGTCGTCTGTCCCTTCCTATCCTTGCTCTTGACGGCAACACAGGACAGGTACTTCAAACGACGACCTCCCCTCCAAACCCCTCTTTTATTTCTTATATTTTATCTTTAAAAAAAATCAAAATGGCTACTAATAAAACTTTAAATTTCGAAACATTACAGGTACATGCAGGTCAGGAAGTTGATCCAACGACCGGATCACGTGCGTTGCCGATCTACCAAACTTCCTCTTTTGTTTTTGACAATGCGGAACACGGGGCTAACCTTTTTGCGTTAAAGCAATTCGGCAATATCTATACCCGTATCATGAACCCAACAACAGACGTGTTCGAAAAACGCATAGCAGCGTTAGAGGGAGGAGTAGCAGCAGTCGCAGTAGCCTCAGGCCAGGCAGCTCAATTTATCGCTCTGACGAATATACTAGAAGCAGGTGAAAACTTTGTAGCAGGTGCTAACCTATACGGCGGAAGCTATAACCAGTTTAAAGTATCTTTTAAAAGACTAGGCATTGAAGCAAGATTTGCGGCGGACAGCGATGCTGAAAACATCGAAAAACTGATCGATGATAAAACAAAAGCGATATATGTAGAGACAATTGGTAACCCGAGCTATAATATTCCTGATTTTGAAAAAATCGCGGCAGTAGCACGCAAACATGACTTACCACTTATCGTAGACAACACCTTCGGAGCTGGCGGTTACCTATTCAAACCTATTGAGCATGGGGCCAATGTCGTCGTAGAATCTGCTACAAAATGGATTGGTGGGCATGGCACGAGCATAGGTGGGGTAATTATTGATGGAGGTAATTACAACTGGGGAAATGGAAAATTCAAACAATTCTCCGAACCTTCAGAAGGATACCATGGACTTGTATTTTCGGATGTATTTGGTGTTAATGGTCCATTTGGAAACATACAGTTTGCGATTAGAGCACGTGTAGAAGGTTTACGTGATTTTGGGCCTGCTCTTTCCCCTTTCAATTCCTTCTTATTAGTACAGGGCTTAGAGACACTATCCTTACGTGTACAGCGCCACGTAGACAATACACAAGAGATTGCCCAATGGCTGGAAGCTCATCCTCAGGTAGAATCTGTAAGCTATCCAGGATTAAAAAGTCACCCCTACCATCTTTTGGCTCAAAAATACCTTAAGAACGGCTACGGAGCCGTGCTTTCATTCACTATTAAAGGTGATGCAAAAAAAGCAGATGAATTTATTGATTCACTAGAGCTCATCAGTCACCTAGCCAACGTGGGAGATGCTAAAACGCTAATTATACACCCAGCGGCTACAACACACCAACAATTGAGTGAAGAAGCACAGCGCGCAGCAGGTGTCTATGCAGGATCATTACGCCTATCTGTGGGAATCGAACATATCGACGATATAAAAGCAGACTTACAAGCTGCTTTTGATAAGATAAAATAACTAAACCCGAAATACTGAGGCAATTTGATTACAAGCAAATTGCCTCCTGTATTGATATAAAAACTAGAAAGTTTCATTATTCTTTAACTCAAAATAATGGACTCACTAGATAATAACAATTAAAAGCAGTATAAAAAACGAAATGAGTAAAAAGCTTACTATTGGCATGTTCGGTTTTGGCGTTGTAGGCCAAGGACTATATGACATCATAAAAACGAAAAAACTCAACTTAGAAATTAAGAAATTTGTAATCAAGAATGCTGGTAAAACAAGAAGTCTACCGGCAGAACTCTTTTCTACAGATGCTAATGATATCCTAAATGATCCTGAAATAAACACAGTCGTAGAACTGATAGATGATGCCGATGCTGCCTTCGAAATAACGAAAAAAGCACTATCATCTGGTAAGAATGTGGTATCTGCCAATAAAAAAATGATTGCAACACATCTTCAGGAGCTTACAGCACTGCAACAACAGCATGGTACCTCTCTTTTATATGAAGGTGCCGTATGCGGTAGTATACCCATCATCAGAAACTTAGAAGAGTACTATGACAACGAGCTTTTACACTCCGTAAGCGGGATATTCAATGGATCATCCAACTATATCTTATCAAAAATATTTAACGAAAACCAGAGTTACGATGCCGCCCTTAAGAAAGCTCAAGAACTTGGCTTTGCCGAAACTGACCCTATTCTAGATGTAGGTGGATACGATCCAAAGTTTAAGTTGACGATTGTAGCATCACACGCTTACGGTTTATTTGTAAATCCAGATCAGATTCTAAACTTGGGAATAGACAAGTTAGAGAATGCGGATATTCGCTATGCGAAAGAGAAAAATCTAAAAATCAAGTTAATCCCTCTTGCCAAAGAAGTAAACAATAGTGAGGTCGTTTTATATGTGCTTCCGAAATTCATCTCAAAAGACAGCATCTTATTTAATGTCGAGAATGAAAATAACGGAGTCTTAGTAAAAGCGGCATTTGCTGACGAACAGTTTTTCTTTGGTAAAGGAGCCGGTGGACACCCTACAGGTTCGGCTGTACTATCCGATATTACAGCGTTACGCTATGATTATCGATACGAATATAAAAAACATTTAGATGCACAAGAACTACGGTATACGACAAATGTTGATATCAAAGTCTATTTCAGATATACAGATGAAAACATCTTAGAGAATATCGAATTTAAGAACATCTCAGAAAGATTTTATGGTGAAGACTATAAATACGTAATAGGCCATGTCAATCTACAGGAGATTATTGATAAACGAGAACTAATTAACCAGCCAGGATATTTTCTAGCAGAGATAGCCTAAGCATATTAACCCCTAAAATTATGAAGAAGGTACATCTAAACAGAGGTACCTTCTTTCGTTGATAACAGGAGCAAAATAGAGATACAAAACAGCCTAAAAAATAACGTTAAAAATCCGTTAAAAAACTTAAAACCAATTGCTTTTGTCAAAAAAAATAAGTAAGTTTAAAGGTTAACGATTTATATTAGTATTATGAGAAAATGGCATAGTGTATTCTTCCTAATGTTGCTTTCTATTAAGGGATGGGCGCAGACAGGAAGTGGTTCAGAAAAGACATCCCCAACTGTATTTATTATAATTGGCCTAGTACTACTGGTTATCGTAGTATTCATGCTTTACAATAAACAAAAAAGAAGGTATAACGATTAAAAAAAGGGCTAACGCCCTTTTCTTATTATCTATTTTCTATTTCTTTACCCGCTCTCGCACCCGTTCTTCAGAAACACCTACTGCACGTGCTGTTCTTTCGACATCACCCCCATTTTTATTCAGCTTATGAGTCAGAAACTTCTCTTCAGCAAACGTTAAGAAATCTTCGAGTGTATTCATTCTGTCCAGATCAATCATGGAGGTCGTACTTCCCATACCATGATGTGTAGATACAGACGGGTTAGCAAATGAATTTACTTCTTTGTCTGTAATCTTACGATCACTCAGAATAATAAGTCGTTCTACCATATTACGTAGCTCCCGAATGTTTCCGGTCCAGGGAAGCTCTTGGAGTGCCTTCATGGCATCAGCTGTGATCTCTTTGGTCGGTATATTATAATCTGCACAGATTTCTTCACAGAATGATGTCGCCAGAGTAGGAATATCATCTCGGCGCTCCGCCAATGAAGGAACATGGATTAAAATCACACTCAATCGGTGGTACAAGTCCATTCTAAAATTACCGGCATCTATTTCCTTCAACAGATCCTTATTGGTCGCGGCGACAACACGTACATCTACTGAAATCTCTTTTTCGCCACCTACCCGTGTGATTTTATTTTCTTGTAATGCACGTAATACTTTTGCCTGCGCAGACAGACTCATATCACCGATCTCATCCAAGAATAAAGTCCCACCACTAGCTTGTTCAAATTTACCTATCCGCTGCTTTATAGCTGAAGTAAATGAACCTTTTTCATGTCCAAACAATTCGGACTCAATTAATTCAGAAGGTATAGCCGCACAGTTGACTTCTACTAAAGCGGAACCCGCACGATTTGATTTCTCGTGCAACCATCGGGCGACCAATTCCTTTCCCGATCCATTAGCTCCCGTTATTAAAACTCTTGCTTCCGTAGGGGCCACCTTTTCTATACTATCTTTGATCAGTGATATCCCATCTGAAGCACCCAATATCTCTTTAGTTTTAGAAACCTTACGTTTCAATACCTTTGTTTCTTTCACTAAAGACCCTTTTTCAAGAGCATTACGTACCGTAATCAACAGACGATTTAAATCCAACGGCTTCTCCAAAAAATCATAGGCTCCCTTACGAGCCGCTTCCACCGCCGTCTCAATCGTCCCATGGCCCGAAATCATAATGAATGGAATATCCGAAAACTCTTTGGCAGCTGTCAGAACCTCCATC
Source organism: Sphingobacterium tabacisoli (assembly GCF_017908035.1). Classification (GTDB taxonomy): domain Bacteria; phylum Bacteroidota; class Bacteroidia; order Sphingobacteriales; family Sphingobacteriaceae; genus Sphingobacterium; species Sphingobacterium tabacisoli. The sequence goes on from NZ_JAEQMU010000001.1 coordinate 2,331,274, forward strand.
CCATCCATTTTGTTCATCTTTATATCACACAGCGTCAAATCAATCTTCTCTTTCTTAAGGAGCTCCAAGCCATCGACACCATTATCTACATCAAGAACCTTGTAATCCTCATATTCCAAAATATCACGTAGCGAACTACGGATAGGACGTTCATCATCAATTATTAAAATTGTAGCCATATTCACATTTGAATTAATGTCGAGCAAAATAAGAAAAAACTTTCAGGATTCCAATGAACCTCAAACAGCTACCAACTGTAGCTATAGTACTTAGAATTGCTAAAAAACACAAAAAAGGAGAGTGTAAAAAAGAAGCAAACCTTGTAAGCCGGGTTCTGTTCCCGAAGTATCGGGATTCTATCATTTATCTAGCCCTACAATCACTCATAGGGTCCATCAACCTACCCATTGCGGTTCCCGATAAATCAGGAGAAGACGAGCAGCCCTCAGCTCCCGCAACCTATTTGGTTTTTCAACACACGAGGTTTACCGTAATGCATGTCACCATACAAGACCGTGAGCTCTTACCTCACGTTTTCACCCTTACCCCAACGAATCGAGGCGGTATATTCTCTGTGGCACTTTCTGTCTCCGATAAACCGGAGCCTTCCCGTTAGGAAGCGTGTTGCTCTATGTTGCCCGGACTTTCCTCTCTTCCGATAATCGAAACAGCGATAGAACCAGTTTGCTTCAGCTACAAAAGTAAGTTTTTTTTAGAGACAAATAATTTTAATTTTTTTAAAACTTATCCTATGTCAAGTTGTTTTTTATATCCCTATAATAACTTTGAAGAATAGATTATAAACAACAAAATACCATGAAGATTATAAAACTCGTTATTTGCACCCTATTCGGATTGATGTTTATCAACGCAGGACTCAACAAGTTCTTCATGTACATCCCTGTTCCTGAAATGTCAGCTGAACTCCGTAAGGTAAACGAGGCATTCGCAGCCATTAAATGGCTGATGCCTTTAATTGCAACGGTCGAAATCATTGCCGGAATACTATTTATCATTCCCAAGACCAGAGCATTGGCAGCACTGATGATTTTACCCATTATGGTCGGAATCACACTTCACCATCTCACCTACGCTCCGGAAGGACTATTAATGGCAGTCATACTCCTGCTGATCAACGCCTGGATAATTATTGATAACAGAAAAAAGTATATGCATCTTATTGCTTAACATCACACAAAAGAACACTTCTATAATAACCTCCGAGAACACTAAAAAAACAGACTATGCCAAAGATTCACGCTTACTTAAACTTCAATGGTAATTGCGAAGATGCATTTACCTTTTACAGAACCGTCTTCAATACAGACCTTATCGGTACCTACCGTTTTGGAGATATGCCAGCAGACCCTAACTTTCCTCTTAATGACGAAGATAAAAGAAAGATCATGCATACCGCACTGATGATCAATGCCGACAGCATGCTTATGGGGTCGGACTGTATTGAGAATTTTGGGCATAAGGCAACCCCTGGAACGAATACCTATATCATGCTGGATGTAGAATCTACAGAAGAAGCAAGAAAATTATATGACGCATTGATTGTCCATGCTCAGAATATAGAGATGCCTTTAGGCGAACAATTTTTCGCAGAGCTCTATGCTTCTTTTACCGATCAGTTTGGAATTTCGTGGATGATCCATTACGAAGGGAAAAATCAAATGATGAACCAACAATAGTCAGCAAATGAAATTTATTAAATATTTCCTATTCACCATACTCGGTTTGATTGCGCTAGTTCTACTTGTAGCCGCTATACTCCCAAAAGATTTTCACGCCGGAAGCAAAATAGTTATCAATAGACCTTCATCCGAGGTATTTGACTATATAAAGCAAATCAAAAAACAGGGAACCTACGATAGCTGGTCACAACAAGACCCTCAGATACAGAAACAATACAGCGGTACAGATGGCACAGTGGGTTTTACCTACACCTGGACTAGCAAAAAAGTAGGAGACGGAAAGCAAGTCATCACAAAAGTAGACGAAGGCAAACGTTTAGAGATGGATCTATTTTTTAACGGATCGGATCAAGCCAACAAGTCTTTTATACAGGTTGACTCGATTGCTCCCAATCAGAGTGAGGTCCACTGGGAGATTGATGGAAAAATGCCCTATCCTTTTAATCTGATGTCCATCTTTTATGATATGAGCAAAGATTTTGAAAAGGGGCTCAAAACGTTAAAAACAATCCTGGAAAAGTAATTACATTACTAAAGCACACTAATCAAGAGGCGGTCTCAAGCATGCCTAATATCATGCAGAGACCGCCTCTTGATATTATATTAACTAAGCTATTTTTCAAGAAGCGCATCGCCTTCAAAAAAAACAGCAGACCATCCATAAGCTATAAATTGACGGATATTCTGATGATCTGTCCCCATAGGACTATTCAATACGGACCTATAATGCTCTCCAAATAAATGCAAAGTCTGTTCTTTGCTCAATCCATGTAAAGCTCCTAAGAACAGTACTCTTGCACTTCCCTGATTCTCATCCTTGCTATTCGCTATATCCCCATTCTTAAAAGCAGTAGGTATATAGTTGTACTCACGCTGTATCAAATCAAGCACAGCGCTAAATTGAATCACTTCTGTCTCTAAAAGTTTCCTTAATTCTAACTCCTTCATACGAACAAAGATAAGCTACTATTCAATTTGTTCACAAACTATTGAGGTATCTCTAATAACTGGTATTTTTTTTGCTATTTCAAAAATAGCATCTAATTAGTTTTTAAGAAAAAATAAAACCAAACAAGTAACTTTTGCAAAAAGTTAAAACAAAAGAAACCAGAAAAGGTTTCACATTATAATGACATACAAAACATATTCAGACATGAACAAAACAATTTCTACCATCGCGCTATGTTCTATCCTAGCACTAGCAGCTTGTAATTCAAACAACACGAAAAATTCGAACAGTACTGCTGACTCAAGCAAACAAAATACCCTGGACACCAATGCGCTGAACCCAAATCACGCAGACTACATTGGGGATGCTCACAATTCTAAAAATTCAGTGGATTGGATGGGGACCTACAAAGGAACAACTCCTTGTGCTGATTGTCCAGGAATAGAAACCACAATCAAAATCTATAAAGACGAAACATTCTCTTACAAAGCGCTTTACCAAGATCGTAATTTAACAGTAACAGATACTGGAAAGTTCGAATGGTTTGATAAAGATGGCTCCATACAACTGAAAGGGAAAGACACTGACATCAAATACAAGGTCGGTGAAAACATTCTTATACAATTAGACACCGAAGGAAAAGAAATAACAGGAACTCTAGCGGATAAGTATATTTTGAAAAAAGACCAATAACAGTTATTGATCGAACTTATATTCCCATTTTAAATTCACTATGACAGCCAGATGATCCGATAAAGGCTGATCAATTTCGTTACGAAATACCTTCTTATCAATATCATATAAAGTAGGAGTGAATTTAAAATGGGGATTATTCCGATATAGAATTCTGTCTAAACTTTCCGTTTTATTCGTCAATGATAGCATATCCTTTGCAACAAATAAAGGATCAATAGCAGGAATTTCATTTCTATTCTTCAATTCTACCCAGACATCTCTCAAAGCAGTCTTTTTGAGAAAGTCCAACATATTGTCTTCCCCATAGCCATAATGTGCATTAAAATCTCCCATGACCAGCAAAGGACGACCCAACGAATGATCATGTATATACTGTGCTAATTGGTTCAAATTATCGCGCCTTGCTCGCGCGGACCGCCTCGTATCATGCGCATTAGCATGTAAGTTATATAGATCTATAGTGATCGTTTTAGCCAACTGTACCTGTATATAACTAAATCCTTTAGGGGTTAAACAGTCCGATCCATGGCAAGCTCTCCAAGGTATACGTCGGTATTCCAGTATTGGAAATTTGGAAAGAGTACTCAATCCATCACCAAAAGGGACCTTTCCCTTATGCACCGTCTTATAAGGATGTAGGGCAGTAGAAAACAAGTAACTGTTATAGTTGAAGTCTTCCTGCACATTGACGATATCATAGTTATTAAGAAACTTACCAATGGTCTCCATACTCGTCTTTCGAGGAGTATCAGCACTAGAAATCCGTTGAGGAAGGCCAGCAACATTATACGTGAGTACCTGTATAGTCCCCTGATGTGCATCTTCTACATCTCCAGGAGGCAGTACAACTGAAATAAAAATATTCCTTGCTTTCCTAAATCTTAGGAAAAACAACAAGAACACTATGAGGAGGCCAATGAGATAAAACATTCCGATAACATGTAAAGTTATTTAAACATTCACAAAATCAGTACTCCTTAAAGAATTTCTTTGAACGCAAAATTCACTATTTGACACGCTGCCAACATAGTGTCAGCGAAATAGCACAATGATCGGAAAGGGCTTGTCCTGCTTCATTCTGGAATAGCTGATGTTCTACCTGATATTCTTTGGGGTGTAACAACAGCCGATCGCTGTTCCTAAAGAATATCTTATCGATACTCTCACAGCCATCTGTAACATGCAATGCAGGTTGTGCATTAAAATCTTTAACTATCCCTGGGAATACACCTTCGTTCTGCAAAAGTACCCAGCTGTCAATCACATCTACTTTCTCCTGAAATTCCTTTATCCACTCCCTCTCAAAAGCATAATGAGCATTAAAATCTCCCATCAGCAATATCGGTTGACAGGTAGAATGCGCTTCAACAAACGCCGCCAACTGCTGTAAATTTGCTCTTCTTGCCTGAGTAGCTTGAATATCATCTTGTGCCGTAGCATGTACATTATAGACATCCAAAAACACATCCTTAGCCAGTTGTACTCTTGCGTACGAAAACCCCTTCGGAGTCAAACAATCCGCCCCATTACAATCATCCCAAGCGATTCGCTCAAACTTAACAATTGGATAATTAGATAATGTCGTCAACCCATCTCCGAAAGGCACGCCTCCCATATTGGAGGTACGATACGGATGCCGGTTTTCCCTATAGAGGAACCTATTATAATTGAAATCTTCTTGAATATTAACCAAATCAAATCTATTTATTTTCTGGCCTATGCTGACGATACTAGATTCACGAGGAGTCTTCGCACTGGAAATCCATTCTGGTAATCCTGCAATATTATAAGTCAAAACATCAATTTCACCAGAAGACATTTCAGGAAGAGATAACACGCCAGGGACCAAACTATGCTGTACCGTACCTTTACTTCTAAAAGCCAACAGCAAACAAGCCATACCACATACAATGGATAGAATTAAAATTCTCATGTTCCATTGCTTCTTGTTCCTCTCATAAGACAAATACAATAACATATCTTTTTATTCTGATCTACAGCAAAAATACAGTAGCAGTATAAACACAATCCCACCTCTACATTAACAATCTGTAGCCCATCGGTATCCACAGTATTAAATGAAAACAATTTGATTACAAATCAATTACAAAAGCTTAACACCTTCTTATCCCTACCATCATGTCCATCGTATATTTTTACGGGTAAAGTTTATAAAATGAAGAAAATAGCCTTCTTTACAGAAATACTGATTGCCGATTATGACGGTGCTTCACGCACCATGTTTCAATTAATAGAACGGATCGACCCTACCCTATTTGACTATCTATTCGTCTATGGAAATGGACCAGAACAATTTCGGGACTTTAAATCCTATAAAGTACCAACTTTTAGAATTCCTGTCAATGAAGATTACTGCCTAGCCATCCCTCACCTCATAAAAACAAAATTAGAGACTACCTTGGACAATTTTGCCCCTGAAGTTATTCATATAACCACTCCCTCCCTTCTTGGCTTTTTCGCCCTCAATTACGCCAAGAAAAGAGGAATCCCTGTCCTGACTATATATCACACACACTTTATCTCCTATATCGACTACTACTTCAGAAACCTCGCCCCCTTAGTAAAACCCACACAGCATTGGATCAAGAAAGCAATGCTCAGCTTTTACAACCGCTGTGGAGTAACCTATGTCCCCACACAGTCTATTGCAGATGAACTATCAACAATAGGAATCGACACCGAAAGAATACAAATCTGGCCCAGAGGTATAGACTGTGAACTCTTCACACCGTTAAAGCGTGATTGCCATTATATCCAGCATATCACAGGTAATACCAAACCCAATATTTTATTTGCAAGTCGATTAGTCTGGGAAAAAAACATAAAAACCTTGATTGCGATCTACCATAGATTAGCTCAGGAGGGACTGGATTACAACTTGATCATTGTAGGAGAAGGCACTGCACAAGCCACCGCTATGCAAGAAATGCCCAACGCCTATTTCCTAGGTAAGAAAAACCACGAACAGCTCTCTAGGCTTTACGCATCGGCAGATGCATTTGTATTCACCTCGACCTCCGAAACCTATGGCAACGTCGTCGTCGAAGCCATGGCCTCTGGACTTCCCTGTGTAATTGCCGATGGTGGCGGATCAGCATCTTTAGTACAGCATGGTATATCTGGATTCAAATGTAGTCCTCAAAACCCGTTAGAATATGTATATTTTCTAAGATCTGTAATCGAAGACAGTTCCTTAAGATCAAAATTCAAGAAAGAAGGACTCCAGTTCGTATCACGCTTGGATTGGAACAGATTATCCCAGCAATATTTCTTGGATATACAACAGTTGGCACTACAAAAACACAGTTCAGGCTTGGCATGGGCAAACTAATATCAGGACGCCAATTCCTCAAAGTGGCAATTATACTGATTGCGATTGTTTCCATAGGCCTATTTATTGCGCACACCGACTTTATTACATTAAAAAGGCAACTCCAACAGGTAGGTTTCCAATTTATCTATATTCTATTATTGACATTCACTGCTTACTTTATTGGAACCATAGCCTGGTGGTTATGTCTCGGGCGGCAAAGAAAGAATACATCTCTACTCCAACTGTTCGCAATTCGACAAGTTGGTGAAACATTGGCCTTATACAACCCAACCAGTGTCATAGCTGGCGATCTGTTGAAGGCTCAATTGCTAAAACCTTATGGAATTAACCAAGAAATAGCATTAAAATCCGTAACATCCTCGAGAATAACGGCAACCCTGTCTCAGATATCGTTATTCGTCATCGCCATGATTTGGCTATTGGCCGATACCGGACACAGACCACAGGCCAAAGAACTAACATGGATAATAAGCGCCACAATCACCATACTACTCCTAATCAAAATAGCTTTATTCATTGCGCTATCCCGTTCCGTAGACCATGTACCTATAAAGGACGATAGTTCAATCTGGAAAAAAACAATAACAGCGCTATCTATAACTTTTTACAACTGTAAGATCTTCTTTCAGCAGGACAAAAAAAACTTCTGGTATTCCTACCTATTCTTCGCTTTGCACTGGGTTATCGGCAGTATAGAGCTCTATCTTCTACTCTTGTTCATCGGATACCCCATACACATCATGGATGGCCTTGTATTGGATATGTCCATTATCGTTATAAAAAGCATAGGTGCTGCAGTTCCAGGACAGATAGGTATTGAAGAGCTTGCTAACAAAATCACTTTAGACATGATTGGTATCAAAAATGCCACTTTATGGATTTCTATTTCCATACTCCGTCGCTTCAGACAATTAATATGGTGTGTTATAGGGCTGTTATTAGCAATTTTCCTAAAAGCCCTCCACGGCCAATCCCGAGTCAAACAAGTCCCCCTATCAACAGATTAATACCTATAGAAAAAAACAAAGGCATGCAACAATCATCCCCTATAGAAATACTATTTGTAAGCCATAAGTCCCCTCCTGCTACAGGCGGAATGGAAAAACAGAGTTACGAACTGATCAATGGTGTGGCGCTGTATCTCAAGACACATGCCATCGTCTATGACCATAGGGAATCGCTATTGGCATTCTTTCTAAAACTAAACACACGCATATTGAAACTGATCAGTGCAAATCCGCAGATTAAAATCATACACTTTAACGATGGCCTGATCGCCGCAATCGCTTCTTATCATAAAGGATACGAACAGATAAAAAAAACCGCAACGATACACGGGCTTGACATAGTATACCCCTTAGCCTATTTTCAAAAGAAAATTATCCCTCGCTTTAATACCTACGACCGAATTTTTGCAGTAAGTGACGCCACTGCTCAAGCCGCTTGCGATCGTGGAATTAAGGCAGAAAAGATTCAAGTCATAGTCAATGGAGTAGACTCCACTGAGCATCGAGTCAAAAAAAAAATAGCTGACATCAGTCACAAGTATCCCGATATACAGTTAGACAAAAAAATATTCGTAACCCTAGGTCGTCCCGTAAAGCGCAAGGGATTCTCTTGGCTCCTACAACAAGTCATACCTCACTTAGGTACAGACTTTCAATTGCTGATGTTAGGTCCTTACCGCACCAAAGAGACGTTAACCGATAAATTAATCAATCTGCTGCCCCCAAAACTGAAAACCATGATCATGCTATTTTTGGGATATCCATCCGATCAGAACGCACTCCGAAAAATACTGCCACTCTACTATCCTAAAGCTATTCATTTGGGAAAAGTACCTTTCGAAGACCTGCAGATAATTCTCAATGAGTCCCTTGCCTTCTTGATGCCCAACATCACTATTCCTGGAGATATGGAAGGCTTTGGGTTAGTCTGCCTAGAAGCATCTACGGCAGGATCATTGGTTATTGCATCTGCACTAGAGGGAATAAATAGTGCCGTACAGCACAAAAAAAATGGCATACTAGTTCCTGCAGAAAACAGGCATGTTTGGGTCAATGTCCTGACAGAAGTTTTAGAAAATCCAGAGCATTACCAACAACAGGCAAAAATTTATGCCGAATATACACGCACAACTTATAGCTGGGACATAATGGCCCGTACCTACGGCAATGCTTTTCTAGAGATAGCTGGTAAATAACCTCCAAGGCACAGTTATTGCATATCACCGTATAGTTACGAAAAAGGATTTTCCTTTTATAAAGGAAATATGTAATTTTACCTTACGCATGAAAAAGTATATGTTCATATGTTTCACCTTACTATTTGGTCTACTCACCTTGACCAAATCAGTATCTGCTTGTGAGCAACATGATCCTGTACACACACACCCTTCCTGCTGTGACCAAGGACATGAGGACAAAACGCACGATTGTTGCCAGACGGAGACTTCTTCCGAACAGGACTATGAAAAACACTGCGATGGCCAATGTAAAGGTGCTAGCTGTCAACAGAGCAGTATTAAATTTCAGTTGTTTTTTACCTTGAGCAATGTCCACCAATGGAGCAGTAATCCCAATGGAAAGGTTTCCTTCTATGCCAACGACAACCGTATTACACCGGGCTTTCTGTCGATATGGCTTCTTCCAAAAATAGGTTAATTTAGTATCTGTACAGCCATAGGTATGTCTTATCCGAACGTATCACGTTGCTGTGGTTCTAGCTTTTAGAACTAAATCAATCCGATAAATTCAAACAAATCCGCCAACAAGTGGTTAAGCAGTAAGCGAGATTAGGTATGCATTCACAACAGTGAATGTATTATAGCCATTAATAGACATTTCTGGATGAAATAATCCTGTTTAGCAAACCACAGATATCAATGATGTCCACCAATTGGCAGATAACAAATAAAAAACAAATTGTACACATATGAAATATCCATGTAGTACAGGCTACACAAAGACGAATGAAAATGCTTTGGATATTCCATATGACCGTTAAAAGACAAATTATTTACATATGAAAACGATTATTTTTTGGATTAGTATCTGTAGCATACTAACCACGCCCCACAATATATATGCACAAGTTAAAAATGCGAAGACAGAAACATTTCATGTCAATGGCAATTGTGATATGTGTAAGGCGACCATCGAGAAAGCTGGAAACAAGAAAAAAGAAGCACAGGTGACATGGGATGCCGGCTCTCAAAGTGCCAGCATCGTTTACGATGCCGAAAAGACAAACAGTGACGCCATTTTAAAACGTATAGCTTTGGCCGGCTACGATAATGAAAAATACTTAGCTCCAGACGAGACTTATACCCAATTACATGGTTGCTGCCAATACGAAAGAACCTTGAAAGGGAAAGAGATTGCTGTGGTAAACTCCCATCAAACACATGAACAGGGGCATCAGCACCATAGTAACGACGAAAAGAAAGCGGAATCAAATACTTTTCAAACCGTCATGGGAACTTATTTTTCCCTAAAAGATGCATTGGTCAGTTCAGATTCAAAAGTAGCTACCTCACAAGCGAAATCATTGCTTCAGGCTATTGAAAGTTTAAAAATGGAAACACTTTCCACTAAGGCTCATCAGATTTGGATGGACCAGGTGAAAGAAATCACGGCATTGACCAATAATATTGTTAACAGTTCAAACATTGCTGATCAAAGGAAGCATTTTGCGGCCTTATCAACTAAATTTTACCCCATGGTCAAAGCAAGCCCGTTGGCATCCCCAGTGTACTACCAAAACTGTCCTATGTTTGAGAATGGCAAAGGTGCAAATTGGCTAAGTTTAAATGAAGAAATCAAAAACCCATTCTATGGTTCGAAAATGATGACATGTGGGAGTGTAAAAGAAAAAATAAACTAAGCTGAACTATGTTGCTAAAAAAAATAAATATAACACTACTCCTGTTACTGTGCCTACTGGGCACGGTACAGGCGCAGCGTACAGTAACCTACCATCTCTACCTGCAAGATACGGTCGTCACCTACGGAGGTATACCGAAGAGAGCCATTGCAGCCAACGGACAAATTCCCTTACCGACATTAACATTTACGGAGGGAGACACCGCAGAGATTATTGTGCACAACCAGTTAAAAGAAAGCAGTTCTCTACATTGGCATGGTGTATGGCTTCCCAACAGGGAAGATGGTGTCCCATTTCTGACGCAGATGCCTATTCCCCCTGGCACCACCTATACCTACCGCTTCCCTGTTATACAAAACGGCACCTATTGGTATCATAGCCACTCTGGACTACAAGAGCAAATCGGCATGTATGGATCCATGGTATTCAACAAGAGAAAAGACGATCCTACTTTCAGAAAAGGAATAGACGACATTCCAACTGTATCTGTCATGCTTAGCGAGTGGACGAATACAAAGCCCGAAGTCGTCCAGCGGATGCTACATACCAGCAACGACTGGCCTGGCATAAAGAAAAACACAGTACAGAGTTATGTCGAGGCCATAAAAGAAGGTCATTTCAAAACAAAAGTCACCAATGAGTGGAAACGTATGGAAGCCATGGATGTCAGCGATGTTTATTATGAAAGCTTCCTTATCAATGGACAGCAATCCAGTCAACTGGCACAATTCAAAGCCGGGGACCGTGTTCGATTGCGGATTGCCAATGGAGGAGCATCGTCCTACTTCTGGCTTACCTATGCTGGTGGTAAAATAATAGTAGTCGCCAATGATGGTAACGATGTACAACCCGTTGAAGTCGACCGTTTGATAATCGGTGTATCCGAAACATACGATATCATCGTCACTATACCCGCCGAGAACACTTCATATGAGCTCTCAGCAACAGCGGAAGATCGCTCTGGAGCGGCCTCCCTTTTTATAGGTGAAGGTATCCGTCAATTAAATACCCCATTACCAAGGCTTCACTACTTTGAGGGGATGAAAATGATGAATGACATGATGAAGATGAATGGTGACATGCATGACATGGGAATGCAGATGAGCCTACAAAAAATGGACATGAATGCGGTAATGTATCCTGAGGTGACTGGAGAGCAACATAACATGAAATCTTCCTCTGAGCAGAACGGACATCAGGAGCATGGTAATCACGGCAACAGCACCGATAGGGTCACCTTGAATTATGCAATGTTAAAAGCAACCGAAAAAACAACACTCGACACCACTAATGCCCCCGTACGGGAACTCCGGTTTGAGCTAACTGGAAATATGAACCGTTACGTATGGAGTATGGACAACAGAGTCATGTCCGAGACAGATAAAATTCCTGTCAAAAAAGGCGAAATTTTAAGAATTACATTGTATAATAATTCGATGATGCGTCACCCCATGCACCTGCACGGCTTTGACTTTAGACTCATCAATGGGCAGGGCGATTATGCTCCAATGAAGAATGTCATGGATATTATGCCTATGGAGACCAATGTCATTGAGTTTGAAGCCAATCGGGAGGGAGACTGGTTTTTCCACTGTCACATCTTATACCATATGATGGCCGGAATGAATCGTGTATTTGAGGTAGGAAACTATAAGAACCCCCTACTACCAGACAAAGAAAAAGCATACAAGGTCCTTCAGAAAGAGAGTAACATGACTCATTTCATGGTACAGAATGATTTTGCTACCAACGGTAATGATGGGGAAGCCATGCTACAAAACGCCCGTTGGAGCCTTGGAACGGAATGGCGCCTAGGATACAATGATATGCACGGTTATGAAGTAGAAACCCATCTTGGACGCTATATTGGCAAAATGCAATGGTTTATGCCTTTTATTGGATTCGACTGGCGCTACCGTAAAATGGGAAAAGATAACCACGAAAAAAACATGTTTGGACAGGTCAATAAAAAAGACAACCGTACAGCTGTCAGTTTAGGATTCATGTATACGCTCCCACTATTAATCAACTTTCAGGCCGAAGTATACCACGATGGTATCACCCGATTATCTCTTATGCGAGACGACATTCCTATTTCCAGAAGGCTTAGAGGTGGCTTTATGGTGAATACGGACCAGGAATATATGGTAGATCTACGGTACATCGTACATAAAAATCTAGGCATCCGAACTCACTACGACAGTGATATGGGCTTTGGTGTTGGATTAGCAATTAATTACTAATCCCTCCGTATAAAAACCCTCTGCTATTCCTATACGGATAATAGCAGGGGATTTTTATGTTATTCATATGGAGAACCGAAAACCTATTTTCACTATTTTTGTTTTATCAATTGGAATAGTTCAATCCATTACACACTGCTTTAAAAGAAACCCAAATGGAAAAGATGCTCTCGGCGAAAGCCTCGATTCAAATTCAAAAACCCATAGAGCAGGTTTTTGAAGCTATTATCAATCCCATGCAGATGAATCATTATTTTATCGAACACGGCTCTGGACCATTAGAAACAGATATCACCATTCAGTGGAAATTTCCCGAATTTGATGAACAATTTCCAGTCACAGGCAAACAGATAAGACGCAATGAATACATTTCCTTCGATTGGTCTGGGGGAAGCGAAGGAATGCTTGTGGAGATCCATTTGGAGACCTACCCCAACAATAGTACAGTCGTCCGTATCACAGAACAACAGATGCCGGTCAGTGAGAGTGGTATTCAACAGGCAATAGGACAGACCGAAGGTTGGGCAAACTTCTTAGCTTGTTTAAAAGCTTATTTAGAATATGGCATCAACTTGCGTACTGGAGCTTTTGATTTTATGAAAAAAACCAGTTAATCCTCTAGATATTTCAGTTAGCAAACGATAGATAATAGCACCCCGATCCACTGACAAACTAGATTATGAAATACAAGCACAGCTTTCATAAGTTTCAGGGATTGATAAACAAAACCGTATGTCGACCACTTTTTCTTCTATAGACGAATACATCAATAGCTTCGATTCCGATACACAAGAGGATCTACAGAAACTTAGACACCTCATACGGACCACGGCACCCGACGATGCAAAGGAAACGATTAACTATGGTATGCCAACCTACCGTTGGCATGGCAACCTCATACATTTTGCGAAATTCAAGAACCATATCGGAATCTATCCAGGACCAACAGCTATTGAAGCCTTCAGAGAACGATTAACGGACTTCAAAACCAGCAAAGGTGCCATACAAATCCCGTTGAATATACCCTTGCCCAAAGATTTACTGATTGATATCATACAGTTTAATATATCTCTGTTACAAGACAAAAAAGGCCCTCAATGGGACAATCATCGTGCTGCTTGGAGAGACTGCGAAGAATTCATGAATCAACTTATTGTCAAGACTAATCTTAAAAAAGAATTTAAATGGGGAACCGATGTGTATACCTACCAAGGCAAAAATATAATTGGATGGGCAGGTTTCAAGCATTTCTTTTCATTATGGTTTTATAACGGTGTTTTCTTAGAAGATAGATTAAAGGTATTGATCAACGCATCTGAGGGAAAAACAAAAGCACTGCGGCAATGGCGTTTTAATAGTCGGGAGGAAATGAATGAACAAGACATCCTTGCTTATATACAAGAAAGCATACAGACAGTCAAAGATGGGAAAGAAATAAAGCCAGAGCGTGTTGCTCCCCAAACGCCCGAAGGTATTCTGAAAGAAGCATTAAACCAAGACACCACATTCAAAATAGCATTTGATCGCTTGACACCGGGTAAACGCAAAGAATATCAAAACTATATTTCAGAGGCCAAACAGGAAAAGACAAAAGCAACTAGACTAGATAAAATAAAGCCACTCATCTTAGAAGGGAAAGGGCTTCATGATAAGTATAAACATTAATAAACTGTCCTCATGCCCCAGAATAAAACAGTCTATACCGATCAAAGTGTTACTCTTTTTATCGATACGATAACGGACCATCAAAAAGTGGCAGACACCCATCGACTCATTCAGATAATGCAAGAAATTACAGGCGAACAGGCTAAAATGTTCGGCCCTTCTAGTATTGGATTTGGCTTATATCAGTACCGATATGCCAGTGGGCACGAAGGGCAAGCTCCTTTATTAGGTTTTTCACCACGAAAAGCGGCGTTCTCACTGTATGTCTATACCGGATCTGAAGAACATGCCCATCTCTTGGAAGGACTTGGGAAATTTACCATGGGTAAAGCTTGTATTTACATTAAAAAACTAGCCGACATTGACGAACAAAAACTATCTGTAATGATGCAGACCACGCTCGCTTTTATCGAAGAGAAATACGAAAGGATACGTTCTTAGCCACAAAAAAAGGCTCCTTAGAGGGAGCCTTTTTTTGTGGCTATAATAGCTTATTTCAGATTATCACGATAGACCTTTGCTTTCTTCAGCTCAGTCTGAATATCCTTACGGGCAGCATCGTACGAAAGTACTTTTTCGTAATCTGCAATTGCTTTATTATAAGCAGCCGTAGCTTCTGCCTTATTGTAATTTTCAGTTCCTGTTGTTCCTTTCAAAATACCCAAATCACGATATGCTACTGCTCTATTCTGATACAATTTAGCATCATTCGCATTAATAGCTATAGCCTTTGTATAATCAGCTAGTACAGATTGTAGCAATTCTTCTTTTTTTGCATTTGAAAGCTTACTATTTTCCGCCAAAGCGTTATTTGCCTTCGCCTTATAATAATAGGCATTTGCATTCTTTACGTCCAATGCTACTACTTTACCAAAAGAAGATGCTGCTTTCTGAAAATCGCCTGACTGAAACTGAGAATATCCTAACAGATACATTACATCTGGATCTTTAGACTCTGTAGGCATTGCTTTCTCCAAATGAGTAACAGCCGCTTTGAAATCTCCATCAAGCAATGCTTTCTGTCCCAATCTCACATTTGGATTACTATGCTCCTGTTGTTGTGCTTGAGCTGTCAATGTCATCAAAGCCAATGCCAACGCTGACATTCCCAACTTAAGTGATCTCAATTGCTTATTTCCAATTTTAATATTCATATCCTTGATTTAATGTTTCTAGTTCACGTTTTAGAGTAAAAATGCCATAATAAGTTTAAGTCATCAACAAATATTTATAAACATTTCCACAATATTACAATTTCTTTTATTTTTACCAACACCTACAACATCAAAATGCTGTCATAAACCAACACATTACGTGACGATTTAGCAGGTTTCACAAATACTATAGCATAAATAATACCAGTTTTTACTCTTGGCACTTAGCTTGTACTATAAGCATTAATAATCCATAATGGAAAAAGTACACCTAAAGTCTGACATGTTGTCGGATTTTAAACAGATTAATATATGAGTAAATTTGACACATTCGACTTCAATCAAGCTATTCCGATTATTAGTGAAGATACCGAATTCTTCCCTTTATTGAGTCCGCAGGATGAAGACGAAATGCGAAATGAAGATATACCTGAGATTTTATCTATTCTTCCACTACGTAACACCGTTTTATTCCCAGGGGTCGTTATCCCAATCACAGTTGGCCGGGATAAATCCATAAAACTCGTCAAAGAGGCTTATAAAGGAGATAAAACAATTGGCGTTGTATCCCAAAAGGATATGTCCGTCGAAGACCCTGGTTTTGACCAGTTACATAAAGTTGGCACAGTAGCGAACATTATTAAAATATTGCAAATGCCGGATGGTAATACCACCGTCATTATCCAGGGCAAGCAACGCTTCAAACTGCAAGAACTTGTTCAGTCTGAACCCTATATCAAAGCTAAAGTCGAGCGCTTTGCTGAGGAAAAACCAAAAACCAGCAGCAAAGAATTCAAAGCTTTAATCTCTTCCATCAAAGAGCTGGCCTTACAGATTATCCAACTCTCGCCCAACCTTCCATCAGAAGCAGGGATAGCGATTAAAAATATTGAAAGTCCTACTTTCTTAGTCAACTTCATCTCTTCCAACCTTGCACTGGAATTACCTGCCAAACAAGAATTGTTAGAGCTAAAAGATTTCGTCAAGCGGGCTAAACTGCTTTTGGAGCATTTAACAAGTGAAGTACAGATATTAGAACTGAAGAATCAGATTCAAAATAAGGTACGTGTAGACTTAGATAAACAACAACGCGACTACTTTCTGACCCAACAGCTCAAGACAATTCAGGAAGAACTGGGGGGAAATACGCCCGATCTGGAGATTGAAGATTTAAAGAAACGGGCCAAAAGCAAAAAGTGGCCAGAGGACGTAAAGCAACATTTTGACAAGGAAATCGAAAAACTGGCTCGTATCAATCCAGCTGCGGCGGATTACTCGGTACAGCTCAATTACCTCGAACTTCTTTTAGATTTACCTTGGGGCGAATACACGAAAGATAAATTTGATCTAAACCGTGCCACAAAAGTACTGGACAAAGACCACTACGGCCTAGAAAAAGTCAAGCAACGCATCATAGAGTACCTTGCGGTATTAAAACTCAAGAACGATATGAAAGCGCCTATACTTTGTCTTGTAGGCCCTCCAGGAGTAGGTAAAACATCCTTAGGAAAATCCATCGCAAAAGCATTAGGACGAAAATACACACGTATGGCTCTAGGTGGCGTGAGAGATGAAGCAGAAATCAGAGGACACCGCAAGACCTACATCGGAGCTATGCCAGGAAGGATTATACAGTCCCTAAAAAAAGCCGGTACCTCCAACCCTGTTTTTGTACTCGATGAAATTGACAAAATAGGTTCAGATTTTAAAGGAGACCCTTCTTCCGCACTATTAGAAGTACTGGACCCAGAACAGAATACGCATTTCTACGACCACTATGTGGAGATGGAATATGATTTGTCTAAGGTCATGTTTATTGCTACAGCCAACTCCTTAAGCACCATTCAACCGGCGCTACTCGATCGTATGGAGATAATAGAAGTAAATGGCTATACCATAGAGGAAAAAATAGAAATTGCAAAAAAGCACTTACTTCCAAAACAACGGGAGATGCATGGCCTCCAAAATAAGAACGTCACATTAAACAATAAAGTCATTGAGAAAATTATCGAAGAATATACCAGAGAATCTGGTGTCCGTGGCTTAGAGAAAAAGATTGGTTCAGTGGTTCGGGGTATCGCGACTAAGATTGTTATGGAGAAACCCCATAGTGCCAATGTCAGTGCAGAGGTTGCTGAAGAGATTCTCGGAGCGCCAATTTTTGACAAAGATAGTTATGAAAACAATGAAGTTGCAGGAGTCGTTACGGGATTAGCATGGACCTCTGTTGGTGGCGATATTCTTTTTATAGAATCCAGTCTCAGCCCAGGAAAAGGCAAACTAAGTCTAACCGGTAACCTTGGTGATGTAATGAAAGAATCGGCGGCAATTGCTATGGCTTACTTACGTTCCCATGCGGAAGATTTTGGAATCGACTATCGCATTTTTGACCATTGGGATGTCAACATACATGTACCTGCAGGTGCTACTCCAAAAGATGGCCCCTCTGCCGGTATCACCATGCTTACCGCATTGACCTCTTTGTTCACACAGCGTAAGGTCAAAGAAAAGTTAGCGATGACGGGCGAGATCACATTACGTGGCAAAGTTCTCCCTGTTGGTGGTATAAAAGAAAAGATACTCGCCGCCAAACGGGCTAATATAAAGGAAATTATTCTTTGTAAATCGAACAAGAAAGATATTCTAGAGATTAAAGAAGATTATATAAAAGACATGCAGTTCCATTACGTATCGGAAATGTCTGAAGTAATCGACCTAGCTTTACTAAAGAGCAAAGTAAAAAAAGCCAAAGATATCAATAGGTTTAACACCGAACCGGCTAAAGAGAAGTAAAAGTATACTTTACAAAAAAGCATCATCTAAAGAATGATGCTTTTTTTTCTAAAAATTAAAGCTTAATTGTCCCGATGTGTATACCTTTCTTTCTTTTCCTCCAAATGGAATTTTCGCATATACATCATACTGTTTCACGACAGGATTGAACACTCGCATAAATACAGCATCACAAAAAAAATCCAGATCAATCTGCTGAAGGTTACTTTTTGCTTCCCGAAGCATACTTTCCTCAAGGCGTCGACCAATAGACAGATGCGGTTCTTTAGACATAGAACGTAAAGCGAACTTTGCTTTCAGCGCATTGATGACGACTGCCGAACGCTGATTAAAATAATATCGAGATTGCACGGTTGGTGCAATATAGTAGGTATAACTATCCCCATTTTGAAAGACCGAATAGTCGTTGAAATAAACGTATTGCGCATGCTCATAGTTCAACTCTTCTCGCAATATCGCCACTATGCCTTCCAATTGATCCTCGGTGGTCTCAAATTCACAGATTGTAATATGTCCCGCAGCGTTACAACTAGAATACCAACCGACCAAGGATTTGAGCATATCTTTTATGCCTTTGATTTTGGCATTAACTTTTTCACAAGGCATAAATGCCAAAGATATTTTAACACTTTCCATCACACACGATTTAAGGTAACTTTCTTAAAGATAAGGAAAACAAAGCAGATCATCTGCCTTGCTCATTAATCAATCGCGCTACGCACTTCTATTGGCAAATCAGATTCAAGCACCCCTGCTCCATCCGCAAAAACAGCTCGGTATTTTTCTGCACGTTCTTCTGCATTAGTAAGCTTATCATAGGTAGGTGAAGCCGAAATCATGCACAGTACTCCCTTCGCTTTAAAGAAATCATACATTGCCTTATTCGTACTTTTCACTTCAGGCCCTATATAAACAATCATCCTATCGTAAGGCAAACCCGACTCCTTAAAAGCATCCATTGCTTTCTGGTCTTTAATATGCATAGACATATATTGTTTAGGATTTTTATCTAGATAAAATCTAGCCTGTTCTACGGTATGTACTGTAACCCAAACCCATGCATAGGCGTTATGTTTACGTATAATCTCAGCGGTCATTTCCATAGGCATATCCTTCTTATCCAAATTCAAGATCGTCTTCCCTTTTGCCCATATTATCATTTCATCCAATGTATTTATCCGATAAGACGTTTCATTGCCGGCATGATCTTTTAAATACAATTGCTGAAGCTCTTTCCAGGTATAATCCGATACTTTACCCGTCCCTGTAGTAGTACGCTCCAAGGTCGGGTCATGCACCATCACTGCAACACCATCTTTTGTCAATCGGGGATCGACTTCGAAGATCGCTGGCGTCCATCGCAACACTTCTTCCATCGCGACTATTGAGTTCTCAGGCATACCATTTTCAATCGTACCGCGATGTCCGGCTATGATTTTTTTGTCCGTGCTAAATGTGAAGTAGGCATACATTTCTTCCGGATTTTTAAAGTCTAACGTATGTAACTCCTGTGCCTGTATATCTCCAAAGGTGAATGTCAACAGCAGAAAACTAAAAAAGAGATTATATTTCATTAATATTGGTCTTTACTTGAAGTAAAAATACAATTCCTATTTAAACTAACCATTAGCCCAATGTTTAATTATCAACAACAATGACCACACGGGATCCTTTAAAAAAGAAAAAGGAACCCGATTGGGTTCCTTTCAATATCTAACAAATTGACAGCGATTTAAAACTAAATTAATTTACAGCGTCAATAACTGCTTTGAAAGCATCAGGGTTATTCATAGCTAAGTCAGCTAAAACCTTACGGTTCAATCCGATATTCTTAGCATTCAATTTACCGATCAACTTAGAATAAGAAATTCCGTGCTGACGAGCACCTGCATTGATACGCTGAATCCATAAAGCTCTGAACTCGCGTTTTTTGGTTTTACGGTCGCGGTAAGCGTACTGTAAACCTTTTTCTACTGTATTTTTAGCAATAGTATATACTTTGCTACGTGAACCGAAATAGCCTTTAGCTAATTTCAAAATTCTTTTTCTTCTTCTTCTCGAAGCAACTGCGTTAACCGAACGTGGCATAATTATTAAAATTTAATTTGGTAAAAGGTGTTACGTTTTTCAGCAAGCTTACAACCCTATACCCGGTCAAAAAATATTGTTTTTTTGTTAAGAAAGGATTACTTCCCAAGAACTAACATACGTTTTACATTACCTAAGTCTCCATCAGAAACATAAGCTGTTTGCGTAAGATTACGTTTTTGTTTAGTAGTCTTTTTAGTCAAGATGTGGCTTTTGTAAGCGCTTTTTCTTGCAATTTTACCTGTCCCAGTCACTTTAAAACGTTTCTTAGCGCTGGAATTGGTTTTTACTTTTGGCATAATACTTAATATTTATATCAATCTGTTAGAATACTTTTATTTCTTTGCACCTTTTGGAGCCAACGTCAAGAACATACGTTTACCCTCCAATTTAGGTAACAACTCTACTTTACCATAGTCCTCTAAAGCCTGAGCAAATTTTAACAATAAAATCTCTCCTTGCTCCTTAAAGACAATAGCACGTCCTTTAAAGTGTACATAAGCACGGACTTTCTCCCCAGCTTCCAAAAACCGCATAGCATGCTTTAATTTGAATTCAAAATCATGCTCACTGGTATTCGGTCCAAAGCGAATCTCCTTAATAACTGTTTGTTTGGCATTCGCTTTGATTTCCTTTTGCTTTTTCTTCTGCTCGTAGATAAACTTACTATAGTCTACAATTTTACAAACAGGAGGAACAGCATTCGGAGAAATCTCGACTAGATCTAGCTCCAATTCGTCGGCCATCTCTAACGCTTTGCGGGTAGGGTATACCCCTGGCTCAACATTATCCCCAACTAAACGTACCTCAGGCACACGTATGAATTCGTTAATACGATGCTCCGGTTCTTTTTTCCTCATTGGTGGTCTAGGACCACTAGGTCTTTTTAATGCCAAATGTTTAAATTTTTAAACGGTTATTTCTTTTATTAATAAATCTCTAAACTCATCAGAGGTCATTGAACCCAAGTCCACTGACCCATGCTTACGAACAGAAACTGTGCCACTTTCCATCTCCTTTTCCCCTACAATAAGCATATAAGGCAATTTTTTAACTTCAGCATCACGTATCTTACGTCCTACTTTCTCGTCACGGAGATCGATTAGACCGCGAATATCGGAATTATTTAGCGATTCCAAAAGTTTTTGCGCATAATCTTCATATTTTTCTGACACTGGCAAAACTATAAACTGCTCAGGAGCAAGCCATAACGGAAACTGTCCACCACAGTGTTCAATCAATACCGCCACAAACCTTTCCATAGAACCAAACGGCGCGCGGTGAATCATCACTGGACGATGTTTTTGGTTATCGCTTCCTGTATATTCCAATTCAAAGCGCTCTGGTAAGTTATAGTCAACTTGTATTGTACCCAATTGCCATTTACGGCCCAGTGCATCCTTAACCATAAAATCTAGCTTAGGACCATAAAACGCAGCTTCACCGTATTCAACGACAGTTGGGAGTCCTTTTTCCGCAGCCGCTTCAATAATAGCCGATTCAGCTAAAGCCCAGTTTTCATCCGAACCGATATATTTAGTTTTATTCTCCGGATCACGTAAAGAAACCTGCGCTGTATATTCGTTAAAGCCCAACGCTCCAAATACATAAAGAACCAAGTCGATAACCTTCTTAAATTCTTCCTTCACTTGATCAGGACGACAGAATAAATGGGCATCATCTTGCGTAAACCCACGAACACGAGTTAAACCATGAAGCTCACCAGATTGTTCATAGCGATATACTGTTCCGAACTCTGAAAAACGAACCGGCAATTCCTTATACGAACGTGGCTTTGTCTTATATATCTCACAGTGGTGAGGACAGTTCATTGGTTTTAACAAGAACTCTTCTCCTTCTACTGGCGTTTTTATCGGTTGGAAAGAATCCGCACCATATTTCTCGTAATGTCCTGAAGTGATATAGAGCTGTTTGTGCCCAATATGTGGAGTCATTACGGGTTCATAGCCAGAATTCAGCTGTGCTCTTTGCAAGAAGTCTGTTAACTTCTGTCTTAAAGCAGTTCCCTTAGGCAACCATAACGGCAATCCCATACCCACTTTTTCAGAAAAAGCAAAAAGCTCCAACTCTTTACCCAACTTGCGGTGATCTCTCTTTTTAGCCTCTTCAATAAACTTGAGATAATCCGAAAGCTCCGATGCCTTAGGAAAAGTAACACCGTAGATACGGGTCAACTGTTTTCTTGTCTCATCTCCACGCCAGTAGGCTCCGGCAACATTGGTCAGCTTAATAGCTTTGATAAAACCTGTATTCGGGATATGTGGACCTCGACATAGATCGGTAAAGTTACCTTGCGAATAAAAGGTAATCGATCCATCCTCTAAATCTTTAATCAGGTCCAGTTTATACTCGTCTCCTTTATCTTCAAAATAAGCCAGTGCTTCCGCTTTAGAAACACTTCTTCTATCGAACACCTCTTTTTTCTTGGCCAATTCAAGCATTTTATCTTCAATCTGCTTAAAATCGTCAGAAGAAAATACCTGATCGCCAAAATCCACATCATAGTAAAAACCCGTCTCAATAGAAGGGCCAATACCAAATTTAATACCTGGATACAATTCTTCCAATGCTTCTGCCAGCAAGTGCGCAGAAGAATGCCAAAAAGTAGACTTGCCCTTATCATCATTCCAGGTCAACAACTTGACAGCTGCATCCGAATCGATAGCACGGGACGCGTCCCACACTTCACCATTTACTTCTGCTGCTAATACATTGCGTGCTAAACCTTCGGAGATAGATAGAGCTACCTGCATAGCGGTAGTCCCTTTTTCATACTGACGTACCGAACCGTCAGGGAGAGTAATGTTAATCATCTACAATTATGATTTTAAAATTTGTTAATGCTTTAGGCACATCCACATACAGTATGTACAATTACACTGTTCTACATGCAGACCCACCTAGTTAATTTAATAAACGTCCAAACATAGATAAAATGCTTGGCATTAGCGAATCCCTAACATAAAAAAGCCACGAACAGGCACTAATTTTACCTTTAAATGCTATTTAATAGCGCTACAAATGTACCTTTGTTCTTTCAACAATAGTAAATGAACATGATTCCAAAAGGCGCTACTCCTTCAAAACTGCACCCGCGCAACAAACACCGCAATGGCTATCAGATGGAAAAGCTGTGTAAAAGCAATCCTGCCCTGCTCGCCTTCGTATTTACGAACGACTACGGTACCCAAAGCATCGACTTTGCCAACCCCAAAGCTGTCTTCGAATTAAACAAGGCTTTGCTTGTCAGGGAGTATAAAATTAAAAACTGGCAAATTAGCCCAAACAGCCTTTGCCCAGGCATCCCAGGAAGAGCGGATTATATACACTATGTCGCAGACATCTTAGCAAAAGACAATAATGGTCAAATACCAACAGGCGAAAAAGTCAAGGTTCTTGACATTGGCACTGGTTCCAGCATAGTCTACCCACTTATTGGGGCACAAGAATACCTATGGGATTTTACAGCTACCGAAATAGATCCAAAATCTATTCAATACGCCGAAATAAATGTCAACAAAAACATCTGGCTCAAAAAGAAAATACAGCTGAGATTCCAAGATGACAAAGAACACATTCTTCAAGGTATTATATTTGAAAAAGACAGGTTTGATGCTGTAGTTTGTAATCCACCATTCTTCAAATCACGCGAGGATAACTGGAACGTAAGCTCCAAGAAATTCCAAAACCTACACAAGAACAAAGAACAGCCAACCGTTCAAAACTTTTCGGGCCACCCCAATGAACTGTGGTATCCAGGAGGTGAGAAAGCCTTCATCTCAAAATTAATCTACGAGAGCATGCAGTTTAAAGATCACCTCAACTGGGTAACAACTCTTGTCTCAAGCAAGGACCATATAAAACCATTGGTCTCTATACTAGAATACCACAAAGCTACCGCTGTAGAAATCATCCCTATGCAACAGGGTCAAAAAGTTTCAAGAATTCTTGCCTGGAAGTGGTAATACAAAAAAAAGCCATCAACATATGTTGATGGCTTTACAAACATGGCTCCTGAAGCTGGGCTCGAACCAGCGACCCTCTGATTAACAGTCAGATGCTCTAACCAACTGAGCTATTCAGGAATCTTATATTGTTTTCCCTTTCGGTGATGCAATTATCGGAAGTTTAATTTGTCTTTGCAAATATTTCTATCAAAAAAAACGCAAGTCATTCATTGCCAAAAAAATAATTTACAACAGCACTCCAGATAAAATCAGGGTAATAAAAGTAAAGTATATCAACAAGCCTGTCACATCAACCAAAGTCGATACAAAAGGTGCTGATGAGCTCGCAGGATCTGCTCCCAATCGTCTAAGAATAAATGGCAACATTGATCCTGTCAATGACCCCAACAACACAACTCCTACAAGAGATAGAGACACAACTAACGCTACCAATGCCCAGTGCTCACCGTAATTATCAGTAAAGAACTGCCAAGTTGCAATCCTAATAAAACCCAATACTCCCAAAATAACCCCCAGGATCGTACCAGATATTATCTCTCTTTTCATCACTCGCCACCAATCAACGAGTGTTACTTCTCCCAAAGCCATCGCCTGAATAACCAATGTAGAAGCCTGCGACCCGCTATTCCCTCCACTCGAGATAATCAACGGCATCAAAGCAAACAAGAATACTACGGATGCAACTTGAGTTTCAAAATGCTCAATAACTGTTGCTGTCAATAGTTGCCCCAAGAACAGAACAATCAACCAACCCGCACGTTTTTTTACCAGATGCAAAATAGAAACATCCAAGTAAGGTTCATCCAATGCCTCCGTACCACCGAAACGTTGCATATCTTCAGTATACTCTTCGTTAGCCACCCAAAGTATATCATCGATTGTCACAATCCCCAACATAATCCCCTGCTCATCCACCACAGGTAGCGCGACCCTATTATTCATCCGGAACACCGTGACAGCTTCCTCTTGGGGATCGTTCGCATTCAAAGAAATCAAGCGGTTATCGATCAACTCCCCAACTCGGGTTTCGGGATCTGCCAGTAAAATATCTTTAATCCGAATATCATCAATCAGCTTTCCTTCGGAATCGATTACGTACAGTACATCGATTGTTTCGGATGCACTCCCATACCGACGGATATGATCTAAAATACGCGTAATACTCCAATGCGCTTTCACCGTAATATAATCCGGCGTCATCAGTCGACCCACACTATCTTCGGGGTAGCCCAGCAGCGAGAGTGCTTCCTTTCGTTCCTCAGGAGAAAGCATGATGATAAGACGTTTTACGACATCTCCCTTCAGCTCTCCAAAAAACGAAGTCCGGTCATCGGGAGGCATCTCGTTAATAATCTCCCGAACTTTTGTTGCTGGTAATTTTTTGAAGATACGCTCTTGCGTCGGAAAGTCTAAAATACGGAATACGTTGACAGCTCGTTTTAGATTTAAGGTTTCCAAAAAAAGAGCACCGTGCTCGGGAAGTTCGTCGATCAATTCCTCGACGTCAGAAATATTAAGTTCATTCAGAAAATCCTCTAGCGCGACCAGATTACCTTCCTCAATTAGCTGTTCTACATGCACGACCTGCATTTCCAATTCTTCCATATTGCCTCCGATATTTATCCTACATGTTTTACTTCTTTTGAAAGAGTATGTTAATTAGTGTGCACCTATCAAACACCAAGCAGTGGTTTTAAGTACGTTTGCAAAAGTCGCCTTTTTATACCAAAAAATATAATCTTTTTTTTTGCTCGATTTACCTCCAAATTGAAAACTGGCACTAATTAAAAAATAGACATTATGTCACCTTCTATTCAAACAAAAACGATCCCTCATCTCCTTAAAAAAATAAACAACGGCTGCCAGTACTGATGGTACAAAACATAAAATCTAGTAACACTAAAAGCAAGACTTTCCCAACAATAGAAGCTACCCTTAAAAAGGGAAACATATTCTTCATCTTTGGAAACGAACTTCCTTTACAGCTTAAAGCACCTCCTCCATCGACTCCTTCAAAAACAACAAACCTAATACTGAGTTAATAAAAAAACACTACTTTAGTAGCAAGATACACGAAGGCATTTTATTTTATTCAAAAAATCAAAAAAGTCATTTTTTGAAGACAAAAAAACAATCAAAAAAGATTAAATAAAAAAACATTTAATCAATAATAATCAGCATATTAAGTTTCAAAAACTAAACAATTACAGAACACACAAACAAACTGAATTGCTATTATTTTTAGCAACAAGGAAATTCAGTCTCTTAATCAATTGCTACTAAATGAAAATCAAATCATTACTAACATTTATATTAACTATAAATTTCTATATAATCTATAGTCAAGTTTTTGATTACAGTCAAGCGCACTACAAAGTAAAATGGAAGCAAATCACAACCTATCAGTTCCGACTTATTTTCCCTAGCGAGTTTAGTTCCAGCGCACCGAAACTAGCCGACAACATCACCCAATTCATACAAAACACCTCCTCCGATTTAGAGAGAAAATCGCGTTTCATCAACATCATAGTCCAACAAAACCATATACAACAGAACGGATTTGTACAGTTAGCCCCACGTAAATCAGAGCTCTACTCCACTCCTTCTGCTATTGCCGACAACCAGGAATGGCTTCCCAATCTAGCGCTTCACGAGTCAAGGCACATCGCCCAATTTGACAATTTGACAGGCAAAATAAGAGCTCCTTTTGGCGAACAGTTAGCCCTCGCATTGTTCGGCTTGAACCTACCAGGTTGGTACTTTGAGGGAGATGCCGTCCTTCAGGAAACCTTATTTTCTAAAGGCGGAAGAGGCCGGCTTACCTCTTGGCAGATGCCTATCCGAACAGATATTTTAACCGGACGAAATTATGATTTCAACAAATATGTTCATGGATCTTTTAAAGACATAGTTCCTAGTTTCTACACAATCGGTTACTTTATGAATAGCGAACTTCATCAAAAAGACCCATTGATTCATGGCAAAATATTAGCGGAGATGAACGGAAAATTACTCCGTCCTTTTAATTTCCAACGTAGCTTAAAGAAGAATTATGGACTAAAAGCCAATGCTATTTTCAAGTTAACAATGGCAAATTTAGCAGAAAAATGGGCTACCGATTCAGCACTCTTTGACACTAGTATCTCAAAACAAACAGACCGATACCCGACCAATTACCTCCTACCACAAGCGAACGAAAACGCTACTTTTGCACTGCAAGAGGGACCGCAAAGAACATCAAGAATTGTCCAAACGAATCAAAAATCACCTTACAATAGCAAGACCATTTTAACTTTAGGCATACAGCTTATGCCCTATTTTCACTTACGCGACCAGCTCATCACGTGGGATGAATACCGCAAAGATGCGAGGTTTGAGAAACAAACCTACAATGTAATCATGGTCTATGATATGGCTAACAAAAAGAAAAAAACACTTAGCAAAAACAGCCGATACTACAGTCCTATAGTCGCTCCCAATAAAAAAGAAATCATCTGCGTTGAGGTCGATCTCACCAACAGAACCTCTTTGGTATGGCTAGATATTGCTTCTTCCAAAAAGATAGACTCTCTCATTTTACCTGTAGGATTACATCTCCAACAGCCCCAATTCAATACCAGCGGAACACATTTAATAGCTATAGCAGTTAGCGAAAAAGGGACCAATCTCATGCAGATAGACCTGCAGAAAAAAAGCTTGGCGCCATTACTTAATTGGTCAAACATCCAAATTGAAAGACCTATTTTCGACCAGGATGATATTATATTCAAAGCAAATTATGGCCACAAAGACGATCTGTTTAGATGGAAAAAAGGAGAAATAACCAGATTAACAGACAGTCGTTTTGGCATCTTCAATCCTTCCTTACATACAGACACCCTATGGTACAATGATTATACCCCAAGAGGCTACCAGATAAACAGTATTCCCTTATCCCAGCTTAAAGAACAGTCCATTAAACCCCATATGATAGAAGCCATC
Organism: Sphingobacterium tabacisoli; assembly: GCF_017908035.1. Classification (GTDB taxonomy): domain Bacteria; phylum Bacteroidota; class Bacteroidia; order Sphingobacteriales; family Sphingobacteriaceae; genus Sphingobacterium; species Sphingobacterium tabacisoli. Next base: position 2,359,772 of record NZ_JAEQMU010000001.1, read on the forward strand.
TATAGCAGTCAAAGCCTAAATAGCGCACACTTCCCCCAAATAGACACTTCTATCACAACGGAATACACAATCAAAGACTACAAAACACTCAAAAATAGCTTTAATTTTCATAGTCTGACACTCAGCGGAAATGATTTCGAGAATTTTGACAACCTAAAACCAGGGATCTTCTGGATTTCCAATGACCTTCTCAACACTACAGACCTAAGAATAGGCTATGAATATGACAATGACATCCAAAAAAGTATCTATTCCGCATCATTGTCATACCAAAAATACTTCCCCAAGATCACCTTATCCCACACCGACAAAGGACAGATTGGGGCCGCACAGACCAACAATTCGACAAGCATTCCCTTTGACTGGAGAGAACGCATCACCTCACTTGACATTAGTTTACCCTTTAGCAAATATCGGGGCAACACAATATATTCTTACGGGGTCAATTTTGGCACATCCTATCTCAAGAGATATAACATAAGCTTAAACAACCTAACTAACTTCAATGATGAAATTGCGTTTCCACTTAATTATCAAGCCTACTTCAACCGCAACTCACGCAGAGCAACAATGGATATCACACCAAGATGGGGACAGAACTTCAGTTTCACTTTTCGCCACTTGCCCTTTGAAGATCAACTAACGGGACAAGCCTGGTCTTTACGCACCAACTTCTACTTCCCAGGCTTTGCGTTGAATCATAGCCTACAAGTAAGATATGGCATGCAGTCTACAACGGGTAGATACATCTACACTCTAGATATACCGACTATCGAGGGGTTTTCTTATATCCCTTATGAAAAGGTAAAAAACACCCTACTATTTGACTACAGGCTACCTATTAGTTATCCCGACCTATCTATAGGTCAGATCGCTTATATAAAACGTATACGAGCTCGCTTATCTGCCAACTATCAAAACATTCACAAGGCCAACCTGGCCCCAAAATCAAACAGTCTAGGGATAGATATAGACTTCAATCTCTTTAAATATAACTTCCCCCTATTCACCGCATCAGTAAAAGGCACCTATATCAACGACTCAAAAGCGACAAAAAAAATATTTCCAACTTTTGGATTCAGCTATAGCTACTAACTGCAATAAGTATAAAAAAAGAAAACAATCACCAAATCAGTTTGTTACCTAACTACAAGCACACCGATGACAAAAACAACTTATGGCACTGATACCAAAGGAAACGGAGCTACAAGAAGGATTAACAACAATTTTTGAAGACCTTCTTCTCAAAAAAGAAGGTGTAAAGAAAGAACTTATCCGTACAAGAAAAGATTTCAACATTGCCTGTGATCAGCACATCAAAAGTGGATTTCAATCCGAGCAGGACTGGGTGAACGCTAATGCATCTCATCAAAATAAATTCATAGAATATGAGATGTACTGCCACATAATAGACATTATCACTGACTTTAAAGACATACATGGGCAATTTCCCGAATATATGGAAATGCACCGGACCTTAAGCCAGATTATGATAAAGCTAGCTCAGGACGAAAAGTATGAACTTGCAGCCATAGCCAAGCTATGGGTAGATAGAATCGAGTCTACGATCCAAGAACACAGCTATTGTTAATAGCTATAGATTACCCTGCTTTTTAAAATGAAGAAGTGAGAAAATAATATAAAACACGAAAATAATAGGAACTGCCATAACCTTAAGCAACAAGACCATCACCAAAGAAACGATCAGAAACAGGTATTTGAATTTATTATCGTTCCAACTTAATGAACTTAACTTCATCGAGAATAGCCGAAGTTCAGAAACAAGCAACAAACTACAAACCAATGTCAGCGCCAGTAGAAAATACAGATTCCCAATCAAATAAGGATACGAACTCGCTAAAAAGGGAAGAGAAACAATCAAAAACGTATTCATAGGTGTATTGACCCCAATAAAATCAGACGTTTGCCGTTCATCAAGATTAAACTTAGCTAATCGCAAAGCCGAAAACACGGTAATCAAAAAACCAAAGTAAGGGATATAGACATTCTCCGTAGCTTGCATTAGTAAGCTGTACATTACTGCTCCGGGCAGAAAACCAAAGCTAACCATATCTGCCAACGAATCCAGTTCCTTCCCTATTAACGACTTTACATGGAGCAAACGTGCGACCATCCCGTCAAAGAAATCAAAAATACCAGACGCCAAGACACAGTATAATGCCAACGTATATTCACCTCTCAAAACAAACAAAACACCAATACAACCGCTAAAAAGATTCAGACAAGTTATGGTATTCGGAATATATTTTTTCATCGTATGTATTTACAATATGTACAAAAAAAGCCATCTAAAACTAGATGGCTTAAAAATATCAATTTAATACGGATTATCCATTCATACTCATCAAAAATTCTTCGTTTGAGCGCGTTCCTCTTAATTGTTGAAGCAAAAACTCCATTGCTTCAGTCGAGTTCATATCCGAAAGATGATTTCTCAATACCCATAGACGCTGCAACGCATCTTTATCCATCAACAAGTCATCACGACGCGTACTCGAAGCTGTAAGATCAATAGCAGGGAACAGACGCTTGTTAGCAAGCTTACGATCCAATTGAAGCTCCATATTACCTGTACCTTTGAACTCTTCGAAGATAACATCATCCATTTTAGACCCCGTATCAGTCAACGCAGTTGCCAAAATAGTCAATGATCCACCGTTTTCTATATTACGGGCTGCACCAAAGAAACGCTTAGGCTTATGTAATGCATTTGCATCCACACCTCCTGATAAAATCTTACCGGAAGCAGGAGCTACTGTATTGTATGCACGCGCAAGACGTGTAATAGAATCTAACAAAATAACCACATCATGGCCACATTCTACCATACGCTTAGCTTTCTCTAATACAATATTAGCAATCTTCACATGTCTATCAGCAGGCTCATCAAATGTAGACGAAACCACTTCAGCACGTACGGATCTAGCCATATCAGTTACCTCCTCAGGACGCTCATCAATCAATAGAATGATAAGGTACACTTCAGGGTGATTTTTCGCAATTGCATTAGCAACCTCTTTCAACAAATTGGTTTTACCTGTTTTAGGCTGAGCTACGATTAATCCACGTTGTCCTTTACCGATAGGTGTAAAAAGGTCCATAATACGAGTGGAATAATTGTTTGTACCTAAATCCAGATTTAACTTTTCATCAGGGAACAAAGGCGTTAAGAAATCAAATGGAACACGATCTCTCATTTCCGCAGGATTTTGGCCATTGATAGACTCAATTCTCACTAAAGGAAAATATTTTTCACCTTCTTTAGGAGGACGGATACTACCTCTCACATTATCACCAGTCTTAAGTCCAAATAACTTAATTTGAGACTGGGATACATAAATATCATCTGGAGAAGTCAGGTAGTTGTAATCCGAAGAGCGTAAGAATCCATAACCATCCGGCATAATTTCTAATACACCTTCATTAACAATTACATTATCAAAATCTGTATTTGTTGAAGATGAACTTTCCGCCTTTTTACTTTCCACAGGACTCCCCTGCTCTTGTACCGCTTGCACAGGCTCATTAATAACAGATTCTGAATTAAACAAATTTGGTGTAGCCTCATCCTCCGGTTTATCGCGACGCGCAACAGGAGAAGCTTCTGTTTTTACAGTCCGGGTACGACGACGAGGTTTTTCTGCCGAATCATCTTCCTCTTCTGATCCTCCAGCTACGGCCGGCACTTCCGCTATTGGTTGCTGAGCAATCTCAGCAATCCTATCAATTAATTCTTGTTTACGAAGCTTTTCAACCTCGACAATGCCTAACACCTTCGCGATCTCGCGCAATTCTGACACGAGCTTTGAATTCAATTCGTTAATATTCATTAATGTTGAATTATGATTGTACTTTTTGGATTTTTAATAGTTTGAAATTTAACCTTAAAACTTAATAGGCTTTCCTTTTTAAGTTACTATAATCAAAACGAAAAAAATATCACTTTCTTATTTTGAATCAGGATAAACTTGAGAATGCACAAAGAAAACCATAAGATTTGATATTTCAAAAAAAAAATAAAAAATCTATCCGAATACAAATACTTATTGTCCATATAGATATCATTTTGATTTAAACATATTTATTTTTTTCGTATGTTTAGCTTCTGTAAGTACAACTTAAACCAAAAGCACCACTACAATAACAGGAATGAGATAAATTAGGAATATAAAAGATAAAACACTTTACATATTCCATATGCCCATTAAAAATCAAATTATATACATATGAATAATAATAAGGAAACAAATTATTCTGCCCTATACACCTTAATTGTTGTATTCTTCTTTTGGGGCTTTATCGCTGCCGGAAACAGCATTTTCATTCCTTTCTGCAAAAACTATTTCCACCTAGATCAGTTTCAATCGCAACTTATTGATTTCGCCTTCTATAGCGCGTATTACGTAGGAGCATTGCTACTTTTTATTTTCGGAACACTTTCAGGCCGAGACATCGTTGGCAAGTGGGGATACAAAAGAAGTATCGTCTATGGCTTATTATTTTCAGCTTTGGGGGCAGCGGCAATGATTGTTGCAGTAGAAGTAAACCTATATTTTGGAATGCTTATCGGTTTATTCATTGTAGCACTCGGCTTTTCCCTACAGCAAACCGCAGCCAATCCATTTGCTGTATTATTAGGCGACCCTAAGACTGGAGCTTCTCGGGTCAACTTAGGGGGCGCTGTCAATTCTTTTGGGACTACTATTGGCCCCTTAGTGATCGGTTATGCGCTCTTTGGTACATTTGAAACAATTTCAGATACCGAAATATCAAACCTACCGCTCAACAAGGTGATCTACCTTTATATAGGAGTTGGTTTGTTATTTATCCTTGCGGCAGGACTATTTCATTTTTCAAAAAAAGTACCAGCAGGTATTAACGATGAACCTATGGAATCAGCCAACAAAGCTAAAAACACCCTCATTACCATGACTGTTCTATTAGCCTGTATGTTTATCCCGGTTTTCTTAAGCTACAAAAGCGATATTGCCTTACAGATTGTTGGTCTACAAGAGCAGATCAAATCAACCGCCGATAGCGGGTTAATCCAACAGCTAAAAAGTCAGATCAAAGAAATCGGTCACCCACTGGAGTTAAAACGGATGGCGCTTTTATTTGGTGCTTTCATTGTTGTCGTAGGGTCACTGTTATTTTCCTATAGCCGAGCGACCAAAGCAGCAGAAGGCTGGGGTGCGATGAAATACCCACAGCTTGTATTAGGTATGTTAGCCCTTTTCATCTATGTTGGTGTAGAAGTTGCAATCGGCAGTAATCTAGGAGAATTATTAACATTAGAAGAATTTGGCAGTCTGCAATCTTCCGAGATTACCCCCTATATCTCGATGTACTGGGGAGGTATGATGATTGGACGTTGGGCAGGAGCTGTTGCCGCATTTAACTTTGCTAAAGCAACAAAACAAGTTCTTGTTGCCACCGTACCATTTGTAGCCTTTGGAATTATCTTAGCTGTAAATGCTATAGCCGGCTTTGATATGTCTCATTTATTTTTCTTTGCGATCTGTATCGCAGTGCAGGTCATCGCATTTTTCATCAGCAAGGAAAAACCAGTTCGTACATTAGTCATTTTTGGATCTTTAGGTGTCCTCGCTATGTTTATCGGATTAGTATCTTCCGGTACAGTTGCAATCTACGCTTTCCTTACTGGAGGTTTAGCCTGTTCCATTATGTGGGGATCTATTTTCTCCCTTTCTATCGTAGGTATTGGCAAGTACACTGAACAAGGCTCCGCATTTTTAGTAATGATGATTCTTGGTGGCGGTATCATCCCTCCTATACAAGGTAAGTTGGCAGATATCATTGGAATACATAACTCTTACATCATTCCGTTGCTTGGTTTTATGTATATTATAACTTTTGCGATCCTAGCTAAGCGCTTCCTCAAGAAACAAAATATCGACATTGACCAAGTTGAAGGCTCCGCGAGTCATTAAACAGAAAGCTAATTGTACTTTCTACACTAAGTTTTAAATAAAAAAAACGTCCTTAGCGATAGCCTGAGGGCGTTTTTTTTATTTATCAGCTTTTCTTTTCAAAATATTACGTTAGTTTATCATGGATATTTGTTAATAAAAATGTATCTTCGAGGTGCATATAAACATTTGAATTACTGGACTAAAACAAACTAGAATGATCATTATTGCAGATGGAGGTTCAACCAAAACCAATTGGTGCCTATTAGACGATAATCAAAAAAAAATCTATTTCAATACCGAGGGCTATAATCCCTATTTCGTAGGAAGTGACTATATTGTAAACTCTCTAAAAAAGGGATTACCGCAAGACCTTCCTTTAGACAAAATAAAAGAGGTTAACTACTACGGAGCAGGCGTACATAATGAAGAAAAAGCAAAGATTGTCGAAGAGGCTTTCCGTGTATTATTTCCAAATGCAAAAATTGAAATCGGCCACGACCTACTCGCTGCAGCAAGAGCCTTATTAGGTAAAGAAGCTGGTTTTGCGGCAATATTAGGCACAGGTACAAACAGCTGTATCTACGATGGTAACGAAATCACACACAACATCAACTCTGCCGCCTATATTCTAGGAGATGAAGGCTCTGGCTCTTACATAGGAAAGAAACTATTGACTGAATTTGTTCGTGGTTTAATGCCAAGCGATATCGCAGAGGTATTTTTTGAGACTTACAAACTGACGCCAGACGAGATAATGGACAATGTCTATACAAAACCTCTTGCAAACCGTTTTTGTGCTAGTTTTAGCAAGTTTGTTTATGACAACAACGTAAATATCGAATATACACGCAAGATTGTTGACGACTCGTTTGAGGCATTCTTTGCAAACCTAGTAAGTAAATATCCAGATTACCAAAGCTATACCTTCAACTGTATTGGCTCAGTAGGCTATAATTTCAGAAATGTATTGGAAGAAAAAGCCAACCAGTACGGAATGAAAGTAGGAAAAATATTACGTTCGCCGATTGACGACCTCGTAAAATTCCATATTGATAGATCAATGGGGAACTAATCCGACGTTAACCCTATCAACAAAAAAAGAGGAACATTTTTAGATGTTCCTCTTTTTTTGCTCTATAAGGATAATATTTCACCTACATCCGGAAGATGCAAGGTAGCCCCCTCCGCAGCGAACACTTTCTTAGCCTCTTCCTTATCAATAGAAATCGGCGGAAAAGTATCATAATGAATACCTACAACTTGCTTGCAGTTGACAAACTTAGAAGCTTTGACCGCATCATACATATCCATGGTATAATGTCCTCCGATAGGTAAGAAAGCCCAATCCAATGCCAGGTCCTCCAATAATTTCATTTCCAAAGTCAATGCAGTATCCCCTGCAAAATAAATCTTCTTATCACCTATAAAGAAAATAAAACCACAAGGCATTCCACCAAAAGCACCATCTGGTGTAGAGTTAGTGTGCAACGCATACACCATTTTAACCTTACCAAAAGGAAGATTTAATGTCCCGCCAAAATTAAACTCAATAACCTTATCCTCCGACACACCTTCCCTTCTTACCCATGCAGCAGTCTCAACGATTGCCGCGACAGTTGCATCACTATTCTTCTGGATTTCCAACATATCCGCCACATGATCTTGATGGCCATGGCTTAGGAAAATATACGAAGGTTGTAATGACTGCACATCAACACCTTTGGCCAAGGGATTAAAAGACACAAAAGGATCCAAAAGCACCTTACTGCCATTAAAGTCAAACTCTACACAAGACTGCCCCAGATATCGGGCACTTATATTATTACTATTCATATAAAACCGCCCGTTACTATTTATTAAAGAGATTACCTAAACCACCCAATCCCCCAAACATATCCTGTGTAGCAGCCTGCATCTCCGTCTGACTTACATTTTCAGCCTGAGCCAATGCCTTATTAAGCGCAACCAACAAAAGATCCTCGATCTGCTCTTTATCCCCCTCTGCAAACAATTCCTCACTGATAACAATCTCTTTTATCTCCTTATTTGCTGTAGCTACAACACGGACCTTTCCTCCTTCAGCCTCCGCAGAAACAGATATATTATCTAACCTAGACTTAATCTCCTGCGCCTTCTGTTGCGCTTGAAATAACTTATCGAACATAGTATTTTGTTTATTTTAAATATTCTCCAATTCCATATAGCCAACATTTCTTAGAACACTCCCTCAGAAACATCTCCTATACTTTTCTTCGACCAAAATACGAAATCAAGATTGTAGCTCAAAATAACGAACATAATTAGGTTTATATCCCGGCCCTGCTTAAATTTGTAACATGACAAAATATAAGGAGATAATAGCTACGCTAAAGCAGCAAGACGATATATTGGCCGAACATTGGGAGGAGGAAATCGACACCATCATCCACAAATTAAAATTTCTTACACCCGATGCCATTCCTTCCGTCTGCATCGTAGATCAAAATAACTTTCAGGCGATCTATTCAGAGGAACTTCAGGAAAAAGCAAAAGTAGCCGGAGGTACTTTAGCAAACAATCTTCATGCTGACGTTGCTGTTCTCATTATAATCCAGCGCGATGAAAGCTTATACAGCGTAATACCCACTTTTATCAATTTACAGGCGGACAGCAAAGCTGTAGCAAACAACAATATATATATCATCCAAACGCATCAGTTCAACGAAAGCGAAGAGAACTATCTACAGGATGTCGAAATACTGGCGGAAATCATCCAACCCAAATACTTTATTTTTGGACGGAACGGCTCAGACTGGATCAAATTTGACCTCAGCTAATACAATCCAACAAGAAGGGCATCCTTTTTCAAGATGCCCTTCTTCTTTATCTAGCTATTAATTCGAGAATTTCTTTCTCAACAGAATGTAAAACTTATCAACCGTTTGCGGTTTCTCCGTCCATCCATTTTTCAAGGCATAGTTAGATTGTAAAAAGGCATCTGCTTCTGCAAAATTGTTGAATCTATTTAACAACTCTAGTGCCTCACTATAAGCTAAGCTATAGCCATTAAACAAGTCTTTAATAAACAACAACTTATCATTCAAACTTACCGCCGATTTCAAATCTGTCACGCGCTCCTGGGCATTAGATGTTTGGAACTGCTGTGTCATATTCACCCCTGCAAGACGTTGTTGTTGAATTAACTCATTTATAGTCAATGGTCTTGTAGACTCTTCCTGTACGACTGTCTCCACTTTGACCTCGACCTGCTCCACAACCAGCACTTTCTTTTCTTCAATCACTTCACGCACCACAGGTTCCTCCTCCTTCTTGACCGGAGCCACAGGTTCTTCCCTCTGTTGTTCTGCTTCAAAAGAAACTTTCGTCTCCACTGCCGGAGACTGATCTACAAAACTGGCTGGCACTTCCTCCCGTACCGGCGTCACTGGAGCCACAGGGATTTCCTCAAATACAGCCTGCGAGTCTACTTCTTTCGTAATCTCCGATTCCGGCGTAAATACAGGAACAGGGGGCACAGACTCCAATACAACATCCTGCACAAACTCTACCTCTTCAAACTCGACAAAGTATCCCAGCGCTTTGATATGATTCGACAGGTAATCAATATCTCCCTCTAAAAGAGTCAGTTCCACCGCATCGAGTTCCTCATTAGACTTTAACAATTCATATTTAGCGTTAATATCAGAAAGAAGGTAACCTATCTTCGCAAACAATTGATCTTTAGACTTAGCCATGGGTATTGTATTTTTTTTTATAATGAACACTAGTATCCTACATCTTAGGTATACCAAAAATAAGATATAATTTCGATATTCGTGCTGTTGTAAGTACGGATTTGTGATATATTAACAGTTCCCAAAGCACTATTAATAAATAAAAAATATGTTATTTTCCGAACAGTATTTCAATAGAAGAGATGGGCAGACGGGGAGCATCGAGGTGATTTGTGGATCTATGTTTTCGGGAAAGACCGAAGAGCTTATCCGCAGAATGAAGCGGGCTCAATTCGCCAAACTTCCAGTTGAAATATTCAAACCTTCCATTGATGTAAGGTATGCAGAAAAGGAGGTTGTATCACATGACAGCAACAGCATTCCATCAACTCCTGTCAGTCATTCCTCCGCTATACTACTTTTGAGTAGCGAGACCAAAGTAGTAGGCATAGATGAGGCACAGTTTTTCGATGACGAACTACCTAATGTCTGTGTCCAACTCGCCAACAAAGGTGTACGTGTGATCGTAGCAGGTCTGGACATGGATTTTCAAGGTAAACCATTTGGTCCCATCCCTGCCCTTCTTGCCGTTGCTGAGCACATCACAAAAGTACATGCCGTCTGTGTACGATGTGGATCACCAGCCAACTATTCCCACCGGACTACAGCACATGAAAACATCGTATTATTGGGAGAGAAAGAAAGCTATGAACCACTATGTAGATACTGCTACCACACAGCAAACGATATTTAACACAAACTTAATTTTAAGTAACCTTAAATATGCAAGTAAGCCCCTACTTTTGTAGTGTACTTCATAAAGATGAGTTTCATCAAAATTTAGGTTAAAAATTGGTTAGTTAAAAACACTCTTGCCCATCAAGAGTGTTTTTTTTATAATTGTCCAGTCAGCACCATATCCATCGGGTTGACTTGCGACCGATAACGATGGATCAACTTCCCGTTTTCATCAACCAAAAACTTCTCAAAATTCCATTTAATAGCCCCTGTAAAGTCTGGGTTAGGCTGTTCGATCAAAAATTTGAATAAGGGGTCAATCTTATCCCCCTTCACCTCAACCTTTTCCGCCATAAGAAAGCTTACACCATAGTTTTCTTGGCAAAATTCTTTAATCTCTCCATTGGCACCAGGTTCTTGATTACCAAAATTATTGGCAGGAAATCCTATGATGACCAGATTGTCTCCATATAATGTATGCAACTCCTGCAAATCCTTATATTGTTTCGTAAAACCACATTTTGATGCAGTATTCACAATCAATATTTTTTTACCCTTAAACTCCGAAAGCTCAATCTTCTTTCCATCTATAGATGTGAAAGAAAAATCATACACACTAGGTGGTGGTGCAATCATATTAAGCACCATAATCAATGCAACTGTAAACATAATTAACGCTTTTTGTTTTAAATTACTTAAAAATCCACATTACTTGCCTCCCGCTGTATGATAAAATGAAATATCTCTTCTATCGGCGAGCGCAATATTTTTCCAACTTCCACCCCATGGAGATTGCAAACCGCTTGCAGATGCATATCAAAGACATACGCAATACTGCCCACAAAGTTGCATTTATACTCCCAAAAATTGGGGTACGTCATAATATTTGTACGTACGAACTCATCAAACCCATCTGTCAAAAGCTTATCAACATAAGGGTGGGCTCTATGTTCCGACATAAATGGCATAAACGATGCCAAATAAGAATTAGGACGGTCCCGTTGATACACGTTCTTGATGACAATATCTTTGGTAACGTGATACTTAGTCTCGAAGAGTTTAGCTAAATCCCGTGGCATAGTACCATAGAGAAAGCTTGTTATCAATCTTTTTCCAAACCAAGCCCCCGACCCTTCATCGCCTAAAACATAACCATTACCATGGAGACTGGTTCGTAGATTCTCTCCTTCATAGTAACTGATATCGGAACCTGTACCCAGTGTAGCCACCAGACCATTTGTTGATCCACAGGTCGCATACGCTGCCCCCAGCAAATCGGACTCCACAGCAATAAATGCTTTCGGGAACAATACAGTTAATGCATTCGACACAATCTCTCTTCGGTCAGGAGTAATGCAGCCTGCTCCAAAAAAATAGACTTCTCTTATTTCATCAATATAAGGTATAATCTCAGGCACATCTTTCAGAACCTTCTCTATTTCCTTTTCATTTACGAAAAAAGGATTCAGTCCCTGTGTCTTAAAAAACAAGGGCTTACTATCTGGTACATTCAACATCCAATCCGAACTAGACGAACCGCTATCCGCAACTAAAATCATTCTTTCTTACTTTACAAACAACAATACTTTTGTATGTCAAACTTAGATAAAATGCTTTGCATTCACCAATTCCGAAGTGAAAAATTACCGTTGACAACTGCCTTTTATATATCAGATATAATTTTGAACTCCCCCCCATTACCGCTACCTTTGAGTCAGGTTGTCAAAATAAGCATCCCATAAATATATTCATGAAATATCCCTGTTTAAAAACCCAGTGCATTAAGTGTAATGATATGATACCGATACACACGGGAGAGAAAAATCGGGATATGTTATTTCATTAAAGAACAACTTATTTATATATGAACCCCTCTATTCATTTTACACTCTCATTCAGCGAACCACAGGCACATTATGTAGAAGTGGAAATGCACATCAAATCCTTCACTTCTTTAGAATATCTCGATTTAAAAATGCCGGTATGGGCCCCAGGCTCCTACCTGATTCGCGAGTATCCAAAAAATGTAGAACGCTTTTCAGCCTCATCGGTCGATGGCCAAGAACTTAAAGCCTACAAAACAAGCAAGAATACATGGAGAGTAGCTCATGATAAAAAAGACATTGTTGTTAAATATGCTGTTTATGCGTTTGAGAACTCGGTACGTACCAGTCATATCGACCACTCCCATGCCTTTCTCAGTCCAGTAGGTATTTTTATGTTTGTTCATGAGCACCTGCACCTTCCCTGTGAGATTACCGTCAGCATGCCCACGCACTGGAACAAAATATCAACAGGCTTAGAGCCCGGTAAAGACGCAAATACCTATCATGCGGACAACTTCGATATCCTTTATGATAGCCCCTTAGAAATAGGGAATCAAGATATCTGGTCCTTCGAAGTACAAGGTGTGCCACATGAATTTGCCATGGTAGGGGTAGCCGATTATAATCGTGAACAAATCACCAGCGATGTTTCAAAGATAATAGCTGAAGAAAACAGGATATGGGGTTCCAACCCCAATCAACATTACACCTTTATCACGCACAATTATCAGAACGCACACGGAGGCCTCGAGCACCTTAACTCAACCGTACTCGCTGCTTCAAGATATACCTATGGCCAGCCGAGCACCTATAAAGGTTACCTCAGTCTTGTCGCTCATGAATACTTTCACCTGTGGAATGTAAAACGTCTACGTCCAAAAGCCTTAGGGCCTTTTGACTACGAGCAAGAAAACTATACCACAGGATTGTGGATTATGGAAGGTTTTACATCCTATTACGACAATTTGATTGTACGCAGATGTGGCTTTTATGACGAACGCGAGTACTTACAACAATTAGCCATAGACTTCAACACAGTCTACAATAGGCCAGGTTACGAATTACAAAGCGCTGCCAGTTCCAGTTTTGATACGTGGATCAAACAATATAGACCCGATGAGAACTCCCATAACACAAGTATCTCCTACTATAACAAAGGAGCCATGCTTGCGGTTGCTTTAGACCTTAAAATCATAGCAGAGACAAAAGGACAGCGCCGATTAGACGATGTGATTAAAGCCGCTTACCAGCAGTTCTACCTGATTGAAAACAGAGGGTTCGAAGAAGATGAATTTCTCCTTTTAGCAGAACAAATCGCAGGCGTAGATTTACATGAAATATTCCAGGCAGCACATAGCCTGGAAGAGCTAGATTACAACAGATATTTTAATGCGGTAGGCTATCAATTGATTGATCATAATGCCAATCAGAACACCCCTACGTTAGGCATAAAAATCCTACACAGCGAAAGCAAAACCATCGTAAAACAGGTAGATCGTAATTCTGGCGCGTGGAATGGAGGATTGAATGTCGAAGACGAGTTGATCGCTATAAATGGTTATCGGATAGACCCGCAGAGCAAAGCGTTCGACTACATCTTATCCCAGGCAAAAATTGGCGGCACCGTAAGTATACTTATATCCCGGGACGGTTTAGTGAGCACTTTGGAAATCCCAGTACTTCCTTCGGACAAGAAAGCATTTAGTATAGAAGCTATCCCTGATGCGGATACTGCAACACTTGAATTAGGAAAAATATGGTTGTCTCTATAGAGACAACCATATTTCTTAGAACTTATACCTCACCGAAAATCCAAACGGATCGATCAATCGGATACTAGACTCCTGGATAAAGTCCAAGTAAGGCTTTAGATCCAATGAAATTGATACCGGAGTGGTTGGTATTTTGTACTCTACACCGATTATCCCATCAATACTCAAAGCTATCTCAGAATCTTTAGGATAATCTCGTCCATTTTCATAATCACGATAAGCCTTTTGCGTATAGCTCCCGATACTTCCTCCAAAACCATAATACCACGAAAAGTCATCACTAATTGGCTTATGAAATTCATACAAGCCGACAAACCGAAAACGATTAGTTCTTGAGTTACTCTGTATACTCATTATTGCTTCCACAGCACGGTCCGGAGATAGCGTATATCGATAATTAAAACCGGTTGCCGAGCCAAATCGTGCTCCAATAGCATGTTGGCTATCCAACTGTGCAAAACTGTCCTTACCTACAAAAAGCAAAATTGCTACAAATAGAAGACTACGTAAAGTTTGATTCATACTTAAATACTATATTCCAATAAATTTCAAAATTAAAACATTTCCACTGTAAAAAAAATCATTACCACCAAAGCGACATCTCCCTAGTAGACACAGCCTAGGTTAAATAGACACTCTGGTTTAAGTTTCATAATACATATAACGCATAAAAATTTAAATAGGTATATCGTCCTCACCTTTTTCACCATTTTTGATTTCAATTGTTCAGCATGATTCACTATATTTATACAAGCCACAGTTTAGGACTCAGACCCCATTTGTAAACATCAAAAACGACAAGATCATGAGCAACGTAACCAGACTATTTGATTATATAAAAAAAGACCAGCCTACAGCAGGACGCGAGCTTCTGCTCGCAAAAAGAAGTGCCAATGGCTGGAAGGAATATAACAAAAGCGAGATAATAGAGCTTGTCGACAACCTCAGCAAAGGAATTCTATCTAAAGGTCTACAAAAAGGAGATCGTGTTGCCCTTATGTCAGGCAATAGACCGGAGTGGAATATCATTGACTTCGCCTGTAATCAGATTGGGATTGCCTTAGTTCCTTTATACCCCACCCTCGCTGCGCAAGATCTTTCCTATATCATCAATGATGCTGATGTTAAGCTGATTTTTGTGAGCAATCAAGATCTTACAGAGAAAGTGGACAATGTCCTCCGTGAAAATCAATTAGCCATCGAAGTATACACCTTCGACGACATTGAAAACCACAAAAATTATAATGAATTAGTCGAAGAGGGCAAAGCACAGCCTCTAGACCTTACTCCTTATAATGACGCAGTCACATCCGAAGATTTACTCACCCTTATTTATACATCCGGTACTACCGGCAAACCTAAGGGAGTCTGTCTTACACACAACAACATCATCAGTAACGTAGAAGCCTGTAACCATCTATTGACGGACGATATCACCAAAGCACTAAGCTTTCTTCCGCTTTGTCATATATTCGAGCGTATGGTCGTTTACCTCTACATCTCAAAAGGAGTACATATCTATTATGCCGAAAATCTGGACAACATTGTCGTAGATATCAATGAAGTACAGCCACAGGTCTTCACGACTGTTCCACGTGTATTGGAAAAAGTTTACGATAAAGTAGTCGAAAAAGGGAAAGCATTGACAGGAATCAAAAAAGCGCTTTTCTTTTGGGCAGTCAACCTTGGACACGAATATAAAGAACCTCTTTCCAATTCCGCATTTTACAACTTCAAACTAAGCATCGCCCGCAAATTAATCTTTTCAAAATGGCAAGAAGCACTGGGAGGGCATATCAAATTTATAATATCAGGAGGAGCTGCATTACAAGAACGGTTAGCTCGGGTATTCTGGGCAGCAGGTATTAAAGTGTTAGAAGGATACGGTCTTACAGAAACTTCACCCGTAATTGCCGTTAACTCCTGGGATCCCAAAGATGTGAAATTTGGTTCCGTAGGCCGTGTTTTAAAAAATCTCGACGTCAAAATAGCGGAGGATGGAGAAATACTGGTGAAAGGACCTTCCATATCTACAGGCTACTACAAAAATGAAGAAGCCACCAAAGAATCTATAGACGAACAGAACTATTTTCACACTGGTGATATCGGTGAGCTCACTCCAGACGGCTTCCTACGTATTACCGATCGAAAAAAAGAAATGTTTAAAACTGCAGGTGGTAAATATGTTGCCCCTCAAGTACTCGAAAACAAGCTTATGGAATCAACATTAATTGCACAGGTAATGGTCATCGGAGAAAACCAACGTTTCCCTTCAGCATTAATTGTTCCTGCCTTCGAAGAACTTGAAAAATACTGCAAATTCAAAGGAATTCCGTATGAATCCAAAGAGAAAATAATTGAAACTCCACAGATTCTAGAAAAGTACCAGCAGGAAGTTAACAAAGCAAATGCTAACTTTGGGCACTGGGAACAGATTAAAAAATTTGTTCTACTGCCTACTGAGTGGACGATAGATAGTGGTGAACTGACTCCAAAACTATCACTCAAAAGAAAGGTAATACTACAAAAATTTGACACGACGATCAAAGGGATATATGCAGAATAATACGGAGGGAATTAGAGAAAAAAGCACATTACTAAAAAAAGCTAAAGGTTTTGGTCAGCTATTGCTTGATGCAGGGAACGGCTTCATCGACGATAATTGCATGAAAATGAGCGCATCGCTAGCTTATTATACCGTTTTCTCTATCGGCCCTTTATTGATTATACTGGTATGGGCTCTAGGTTTTCTCTATGGCAATCATCTTGATGGCCCTAACGGAGCACAGAATACGGTTATGACCGAGCTGACTGAGCTCTTTGGGCCCGAGATATCCAAGCTACTGGAAAGTGCTGTGCAGCAAATTTCCTTTGAGAACAAATCCAGCATTGGTCTAATCGTTGGTATCTCTACCCTTATTGTTACAGCCACCACTATATTCGTAGACATCCAAAACTCGATAAACACCATTTGGAAAATTAAAGTGAAGCCCAAAAAAGGCTGGTTGAAACTTATTATAAATCGCCTGATTTCGTTCTCCATGATAGTCGGATTAAGCTTTCTCCTCATGGCCTCTCTTTTGATCAGTAGCGTCATAGGAATCATCACCCGGCATCTACAGAATCTTTTAGGCGACTGGAATATTCAATTCTGGGGATGGATCAACTCTGGGATAACCTTCGTCATCATTGCTTTACTATTCGGCTTTATCTTTGCCGTTTTACCCGATGCCAAGGTACGTTTTCGTGATATACTCGGGGGCTCTATCTTTACTACCATATTATTTATGATTGGTAAATATGGGATCTCCCTCTATCTATCCGTCAATGCCACTGCTACAGCTTACGGTGCAGCCGGATCAATTATTATCCTTCTCGCCTGGGTTTACTACTCAGCAGCCATATTATATTACGGAGCCGAATTCACAAAAGAATATGCCTTACGCTACGGTAGTGGTGTCAAACCGGCCTCTTTTGCAGTCTTAATAAAACAAACCGAGCTCGAAATAGATCCCAGTCACACAAAGGCGAAGAAAATAAAAAAGCATAACGATTCCATCTAATTTGACAGTTCAAGATAAAAGTGTTCAGCATATGTTGTTGGCAGGATTTTTCTTTGCCATTATGAATGTGTGTGTCAAGTATGTAACCCACCTACCCACACTTGAAGTAGTTCTATTTCGTTCGGTTTTTAGCCTCATCGTCACCTATTATCTGCTGCGAAAAAATAACATCCCACCGTTAGGAAAAAACATCGGTACCTTGACATTACGTGGTATAGCTGGATGCTTGGGGCTCATCGGTTCCTTTTACACCCTACAGCATATCCCACTAGCCTCTGCTGTTACCATCAATTACCTTTCCCCGTTCTTCACCGCTATATTGGGAATATTCATCGTCAAACAAAAGGTAAGAGCCATTCAATTCCTTTACTTCGCCATTTCAATAACAGGGGTTATTCTTCTAAAAGGTTTTGATTTTAGGATAAGCACCTTAGATCTCATTATTGGTCTAGGGGCCGCTTTTTTCGCAGGAGTAGCTTACAACATGATTGCCAAAGCCAAAAATGACGAGCATCCTTTAGTTATTATATTTTACTTTCCCCTGCTTACGATACCTGTCGCTGCCGTGTATTGTCTTTACGACTGGGTAACACCGATTGGTATAGATTGGTTCTATCTCCTATTGATTGGTGTATTCACGCAATTGGCCCAATACTATATGACCCTTTCCTATCAGACGGCCAATCTCGCAAAAGTAGCCAGTCTGAATTACCTAGGCGTAATATACGCTTTGGGTTTTGGTTACTTTATTTTCGACGAAAGCTTTAATACCATGAGTTTCGTTGCCATTGGCATTATACTGATCGGCGTGTTTCTCAACTTGTTTGACCAAAAGATATTCGGAAAATTTAAAAAAACGGGCTAATCTAAAAAGCAACAAATGGTCGTCATTGTGAACCTGAGGAACGATGGTGCGGCAATCTAACTTACTTAAAACACAGATTGCTTCGTCATACTTCCTCGCAAAGACGAGAAATTTAAGCTTTTCGGACAGCCCGGCTCCGATACCCGCAAACGCGAGAATTCTATTTTACATTATAATAGTAAACTGTTCGTCCGATTCTGCCGGCATTATCTATACCTTCAACTACGACTTTATATTTACCGTTACCATCCGCATTGAAATAATCAAGAGCTATCGTTCCTGTTTCATCGATCATAATATCCGGATTCCAATACACTGTCGTTCTATAATCATTAGTCGATTTACTTTGGTCTGTATCGTATTTAGGCATATAAAACTTACGTTCTTTAATATAACCCAATGGATATAAATCCACGACATTTGACTTCGGAAGCAAGGCCTCTATCTGTGCCAATGTCATACGAGGACCTTTCGGTTTTTCCTTCTTTGTGATAATAGAAACCACACCGTCATTTTGATACAGACGGCTCACCGTCCCCAAGTCATCTCGATTAAAAATCTCAATCGCTTCGATTTCCATAGGGACAATAGAATTAAGTGTGTTCTCGTCAATAGGCATTCCATTCAAGAAAAACTGTACCGGAACCCGGCTACCTTGATTATAGCTACGGGTCAGATAGTATTTCAGGGTCTGACTATCATAGGTCACTCCGGTCAGTAGCGTATTCAAACACATGGTCAGCATATTACATCCACTGAGACGATCCCCTTCAATGCGATGATCCGCCATAGAGAGACCAGATAGTGCTGAGAACTCTTTACTTGTCCGTACTTCCTTTCGGGAAGCGGTTACTGTAACTTCATCGATAAGGTTAGATGTTCTGAATTCATTCTTACTATTCGCTAGATAATCTACCATTTGCTTATCGATATTTAAGATATCGTTCGCTTTATACGGATTATTATTATCTACTTCCGGGTAATAAGATTGATCTAAATTAATAACAAGATTTCTGTAATTATCGTTACTTCTTGCATTTACAGTTACCTTCACCGAGTCAGGAAAATTCAAATCCTGAAAAACAAATCGACCATCTTTATCCGTATACGCATCTTTTCGCAATGCACGTGCAGGTATAGACAACAGTAATCCTCCATTTGGATATGGCCTTCCTGTATTCAGACGTAATGTTCCTGAGATTGCTATCCCTTGTTCGGGCATAAAATTAACCTGTGGATACTTCTCAGCCACCAATTCATCATAATTGAAACGGCGGAAACCTTGCGTCATCAATAGGGCGTCCATAGCCTGTTTTCTATTAGCGACTTCCTTGTCAAAATAATAACCCGGTTTCTCGATAAAACCGCGCAGATCAGATATCAATAAAAGACTGCTCAGGATACCATTCTCCTGATGGTCATCATAAGGAACCTTTGTTTCATCTATCACCGATACCGATAGTGCTAGGCTAGCATTTTTCATAGTGGCCTGCGCACCATAGATCAGTTGCCCATTCATTTGTCCAAAAATGTAAAAAGGCTGATTTTCAATCTTTGGAAAATAACTATCACTGGCTACCAGCCCCACCTGTATTGCTTCCTCATCCACTTTAGTAACCACCACATTAATCCCTTCGGACTGCACTTGAGGAAGATCAAACGTACTTTCAGCTCCTCCATCCACAGATACAGTCGCTTTATAGTGCTCTCCTGCAACAGGCAATAGGTTAAAATACCCCATCCCTAGTCCCAAATCAGCAAACTCAACAACAACCTTTTTCTTACTATCAATAATCTTACCTTTCACCTTTACACCTTTTCCCTCTGTGTTCACAGCCTTAAAAGCGACATTCTTCGCTACACCAGCCAATAAATCACCTCCTTCAGGGAAAAACTGCACATCCAAAGTCTCCGCTAAAGCGTTCTTCAACGGAAAATCGCCTATCATGGAGGACTCCCCATCGACCTTTACAATCAGACGACCTTTTTTCAGCATTTCCTTATCCTTCGATGAGAAAGAGACCGTCACTCTCCCCATATCATCCGTTTCGGATTTCCCCTTATCAAAAGGATCCCAACCATCGATCGCCTCCCAGGTAACTTTCTTCTTAGCTAATAAAGCACCTTTGGAATCTCGAAACTGAATGGTTGCTTTTGTCTTATTCCCTTCTGGTGAATAAACAATCTCCGATGCTAGCTTTTTATTGATTGCATCACCAACCGTCACAATCTTATTGAAGAAATAACCTACATCAAAGTTCATCATCCATTTCGTATAGGCCCTAAAACGGTAATTATCCTGCTTCATGACTTGAGGGTCTAACACAAAATAACCTGCTCCGGCATTGTTCTTTAAAGGAATACGTAATGTCTGAATTAATGAGTCCCGTCCATTTATAATATCAACATAAGCAATCTTACTCGGATCATAAGCCACGGGGTTATGATACAGATAAGTTTTAAACCAAAGCGTATCCCCTACCGCATAATAAGGTTTATCAAAATGTACGTGCACCTTCTCCAGTGGGTATACCCCGAAGTATTTCTGTACACGGTCTACAACCGTATTAATAGGAATTCGAGGGACTTCTTGTGCCCGTACCGTCTGAAAAAATAGAAGTAATAGAAATAAGGAATAAATAGGATATATCTTTTTCATCTAATAAATTGTCTTAAACCGCCTATGTCGGTTACATCAAAGCGTATTTAGCTAAAGATAAATATTTTTACCTTTTATCCGCCTGAATTCCTAAAATTAAGCAGGTAATTTAACACATTTTCAGATATACCTAAGCGAACACAGAGTCTATACTTTTCTGAGGACACATTTATAACAATGGAGCCATTAGCCTACAGACCGAATCTACCCCACGCTTCCACCGAGGTCGGTTCATCCAGTCGGCCAAAGTCAAAATATCGCAGTCTAATTTATCTAAATCAAAAAGTTGCTCTGCTTGCAGACATAACGACGTATCCGAGACCACTGCAGCAATTTCGTAGTTGATATAAAAGCTTCTGATGTCTAAGTTAACCGTTCCGATAAAAGTCAATTTACCATCTACTGTCATCGTTTTTGCATGTAGAAATCCCTTCTTATACAATAAGACCTCGACTCCTCTTTCCAGTAGAGGTTTCAAAAAAGAAAATGAAGCATGTTGCACAAAGTAAGAGTCTGAAGTAGAAGGTATCATCAACTCGACCTTCACCCCAGAGGCCGCTGCAACAATCAATGCACGTTCAAGTTCCTCACTTGGGATATAATAGGGAGTACACAGGCGCACATGCTGATTAGCTTCACCGATAGCAATCAACATGGCTTCCATATTATAAGGACCTACCGATGCTGGATCACTGGATACAAACCCAACGCCTGCATCTCCAGTAGATTCTTTATGCATTCTTATCATATGCAAGTAGCCATCCTCCAACAGAAAGGGTGCACCATCTGTCTGATTCCAGGAACTCCAAAAATTAATCTGCAACATATTAATCGCCAACCCTTCCATACGTAGTGAAATATCACGCCAGTAAGCAGCCTTTCTATTCGCAGAAGTATTACTGTACCTATCTGAAATATTAATTCCACCTACATATCCTATCTTACCATCTATCACTACAATCTTGCGATGGTTTCGATAGTTTGAATTGGCTAAAGACGTGAATGTAACAGGAAGGAACGCATGAAAATCAATCCGTGATTCTTTAGCACGGCGCATATATTTGACTAGATCCGGAGACCCGAAACTATCCACGATCAGTCGGACTACGACCCCTTCAGCGGCTTTCTCTTCCAAGATATTCAAGATATCCAATCCTACATGATCGGGCTGAAAAATATAATACTCCATATGGATAGAATGCTTCGCTGCCCGCAGATCATTTTTCAATGCTTCAAATTTCTCTTCACCATTTATCAAAAGCCGAACATCATTATCCAATGTAGGTGAAGACAACCGTTCTCTTTTCATCAAGCGGAATACTTTAGACAGATCCCCGATCTCGGCATGTATATCCTGGATAAAAGACTCCATCAGCGGATCCAACAACTCCCATTGCTTTTCCAAGCGTAGCGCCTGCTGCTTATTGATCTTCTTTATCTTCTGAACCTTAACAAACTTCTGCCCAAAGAAATAATATAAGATAAGTCCAATAAAAGGGATAAATATAATCACCAGGATCCAAGCAATGGTTTTTGTAGGGTTCCGATTTTCAATCAAAATCGCACTGATAACCCCAATATATAGGATTGCCAATGGAACCCAATACCAACTTAAAGCAAAATCAACAAAAGGTCTTATCGTCTCCATAGGATGGATATTTATTTCACAACCGAAATATACCAATTATAAAAAGGCTATACAAGCAAAAAGCCTATGCGAGGCATAGGCTTTTTGTTTGTATAGATTAAATCTCTCGATCCTTATCCCAATTTTCCAGGTAGTCTCCCACTCTTTTCAGGAACGTACCACCTAAAGCTCCATCAATAACCCGATGATCATACGACATCGTCAAATACATCATATGACGGATAGCGATTACATCTCCAGCTTCTGTCTCCAAGACTGCTGGTTTTTTGGTAATAGTACCTACAGCTAGTATAGCTGCCTGAGGCTGATTGATAATAGGCATACCAAATATATTACCAAAGGCACCAATATTGGTAAACGTAAACGTTCCGCCTTGAGTATCATCAGGCTTCAGTTGGTTACCCCGCGCACGAACAGCTAAATCATTGACCGCTTTACTAAGACCTACCAAACTCAATTGATCTGCATCCTTAATAACCGGAACAATTAGATTACCAGAAGGCAATGCCGCAGCCATACCGATATTGATATGTTTTCTTTTAATGATATTATGCCCATCAACAGACACATTAATCATAGGAAAATCCTTCAGTGCTTTTGTGATGGCCTCTATAATTAAAGGTGTGAATGTAATATTTTCGCCTTCTCTTTTCTTAAAACTATCTTTTACCTTATTACGCCAATTGACAAGATTGGTGACATCTGCCTCAACCACTGAAAACACATGGGGTGAAGTACGGATGCTATTAACCATATGATCAGCAATCAATCGGCGCATACGGTCCATTTCAATAATTTCGTCGCCATTATTAGCCTTTACCACCTGTGCTGGAGTTGCAGGAACTTGCTTTTCGGGCTTGACTTCAACAGGTCCAGCATTAACAGCCAGCCTACTAACAGACCCCGAATTAGACCGCTGACTGATATAATTTAACACGTCCTGTTTCGTCACTCTACCATCCGAACCAGATCCACTAATCTCGCCCAACTCTTCTGTAGACAAACCCTCCTGTTGTGCTATACTTTTCACCAATGGAGAATAAAACCGTTCTTCATTAGTGGCACTTCTCTCCCGAGTTGGAGATACGGTAGACTGACGTTCCAAAACATCCAATCCAGGAATAGACGTTTCATGCTTTTTCTCTTCGTAAGTAGTAGCTTCTACAGCAGTCGTTGCAACTGGTTCTTCCACATCACCGGCCCCTTCTACCTCCAACAGAGCAATTACATCACCCACCTGTGCAACTTGTCCTTCTTCAAATAGAATTTCTTTCAGTATACCTTGAACAGGTGAGGGAACTTCTGAATCCACCTTGTCGGTTGCCACTTCGACTACGGTTTCGTCCTCATCAATACGCTCTCCCACAGCTTTCACCCATTTCGTCAAAGTCGCTTCAGAAACACTCTCCCCCATCTTTGGAAGTACCAATTTGAATATTCCCATAATTATTTTGTGTTTTATCGCACTAAGTTAAAGAATTACGAATGAAATCCCTAAAAACAAAATATAATATTTGAAAACAAAGTTATCCTGAAATTATATTCCACTATTTACCCTTATCCTTCTTATACAGTTTCCACAACATATTCAAAGCCTGCGCTATACTTCTTTCAATATTAACCTGCCTATCATTACGAAAGTGAAACAACTGGGTTACGGTTTCAAATGGGCCGGCTACGGCAATCCAGACTGTTCCAACCGGTTTTTCAGGAGTTCCGCCTGTAGGTCCAGCGATTCCACTCGTCGCAATACCGTATGTTGCACCGCCCACCCGCTTTACACCTTCAGCCATTTGAATAACAGTTTGTTCACTTACTGCACCAAAAGCCTTTAAGATTTCTTCATCAACGCCTAACAATTGTTGCTTAATACGATTATGATAAGCTACAATACCACAGTCGAACATAGCGCTTGCTCCTGACACAGCAGTGATCGAACCTGCCAACAGCCCCCCGGTACAACTTTCCGCTATAGCCAAGCGAATACCATCTTTAGCGAACTCTTCAACTATAGCCTCCTCAATAGTCACATCCTTTTCAGCAACCAGATACGGCTCTGTACGGGTAGCAATACGTTGTGCAAAACTGTCCGTCTCTTCTTTGAGTCCTCCTGCATCTACACCTACAGCAGACAGGCGGAGCCGCACTGTACCTAATTTTGGCAAATAAGCCAAGCGGATATAAGATGGTAATTCCGCTTCTATATCGGCAATTAGTTCTGCCAAATAGGACTCTCCAATCCCCATCGTTATAACATGTGCATGATAGATATTCACATTGGCTCGAAAAGCAGACAACTTAGGTAGCACTCTTTTTTCTAGGAGAAACTTCATTTCAAAAGGCACCCCCGGTAAAAATGCAAAGCACCGTCCTTCATGTTCCACCCACATTCCAGGTGCAGTTCCGACATCGTTAAAGAGTACCTCACTACAGGCCAACACGTCAGCTTGTCCGTAGTTCATGGCAGGCATAGGCCGTCCATTCCCGAATTTCTCAAAAATAGACATCACATGACTCAATACCTGTTCATCCCGAATCAATGTTGTTTGAAAATAAGAAGCGATAGTTTCTTTAGTCACATCATCTTTGGTGGGACCGAGCCCTCCAGTGACTATAATAAGATCTGACCGTTTAGCGGCCTCATCCAAGGCATGGGTAATAGCTTCTCTATTATCTGAAATTGAAGTAATCTGCCGGACTGCTATATTCTGCGCATCCAAGAGTTGTCCCAGCCATGCCGAATTCGTATCGACCACCTGACCGAGCAATATTTCATCGCCTATGGTTATAATTTCAGCGTTCATGGTTACAATAATATTATGAAGTTATAGGAAGTGATGCACGTTATGAAGGCCTGTTTTATAGCGTACATTACCTTTATCATCACTATAACTTTTTTTTAATAACTATAATGGCTATTTCGTTTTGTCAGCTTAAGATCCTGCAAAACTGAAGCCTTGGCTCTAATTGTAATATTATAACTCTGGTAACGGCCAAATGGCACCCAGCCCACAGACATATCCCAGCAATGCAGGTCCCGATAAATAGAGAAACGTGTCAGAGACACTTCCTTCTGCTTAAAATCGTAACCCGAATTAAATTGAATCTTCCATTTTGGCGTCACATTCACGTCGCCATGCACATTAATCGTAGCCGAATAATCAGCACGCTCACGTCGTACGACTGTATCAAATCGTTTAAAGTACTGAAAACTAAAAGATCCTGCTAGATTCCAAGGAATATTAAAATCCACAAAGGCATTCGGGTCGCGACTGATACGTGATAAAGCTTCCGATTGCTCTTTCGTCATATTCGGCATACTATTACGCATCGAGTCAATATTTCCATTTCGGCTCTTTGAGGCATCTGGGTTAAAACTGTAATCAAAGGATAGACCAAAGTTTGTCAAACGCGCCAATTTACCATCTTCTATAGTGAATTTATCAATACGTCTACCAGTATAATCCAGTTGGTAAGGGTCAAAACTACCATTGAAATTCAGATTAATCTTCTCATTAAAAATAGTCGTTCTTCCTGAAAAACTGATTGTTGAAAGTTTTAACGAGTCCGCTGCAAAGTTATAATTACCACTAAAAGTCAAGCCCTGTAGGATAGGGATTTTCTTAAACCCTTTTCCCGTACTATCGTTTTCGGTTCGGATTTTAGCCTCAATATTATTATCTACTGAAAATCCGATTCCCATCGAGCGACCTGAAGAAGGCCCACCGAAAATAGCACCATCAAAAATTGAATACTCAGACAAGCGTCCATTTTGATCTATATAAGACTTATAAAAACCAAATTTAGGATCAGAAAAATCCGGTCTATAGTTAAAGTTTATCGATGGTGTTACCACATGTCGTATACCTTCTATCTTACCCATTTTAGGGTACATACCATATACTTTGGTAGACAATCCACTGGAGAAGGAATAATCATATGCTCTTCTAAAACCGGATACCGTATCCCTTACATCCACATACCCATTAAGCTCATTATCAACCCCCTTACGGATAGTTTGTAGATACCAACGTTCCGTATAATTCATCGACGTATTAAACTGGAAATACTTAAAAGCATTCAAGCTTAAACTCACAGGGATATTATGTTGAAAACCATTAGTAAACTGCTTAAGGGCTTCCTTCTTAAAAAGCACGGAATCTCCAGTTGAGATAGAGTTTCTTCCTTGTAAACTATACCCTACTGTAATGCGTTGGTACCACTTCTGTTCACCAACGCGATCTTTAGAATCAAAAGGATTGAATGTTGATACGTTTAGCGCAAAAGTAGGTAATTCTAAATCCACTTTACCGCTAGCCATATCTTGTCGATGACTCAAGCTGGAAGTAAAATTAACTTTACCGTCAGCAAAAACCTTCCCATAACTAATCGACGAGGACATATTATTTCGGGTCAACTGATTATAATCATAGGTACTTCCCGCACCTGTATTCTGAAAATAAGAAGCCGTACCAAAATTCACAGAAGCAGAGAAAGATGTCCCTGGATTAGCTTCCTGACGCTGGGTATGGTTCCACGTAACATTAAAATCTTTGTTACTACCATAATTACTTGCTCCCTCGGTCCCCACTTTCGTCGATGCGTACCGGATATTAAAACCTCCACTATACTTATAGTTCACCAAATAATTTGTTCGTACCGAAGCATCCCAGGATCCTTTCGAGTAAAAACTACCCCGAATTTCCGAATCCCAATAATCGTTAAACGTCAAGTACCAGCCCATGTCTCTCAGACCAAATCCACGAGCCACATCATCACCAAAGGATGGGAATAGAAACCCAGAAGACTTTTTATCCTGTTTTGGAAAAAAGGCGAAAGGCAATGCAATAAATTTGAGGGGTATATTCTGTACGACCAAATAAGATGGCCCCGCTATAATCTGTTTATCCGTTACTAAGCCCTTGGTAATATGTATACCAAAATGCGTATGGGGTTCTGGAAGATCACAGGTACTATAGAGCCCTTTAAAAATAGACATCTCATCATAAAGATTCTTTCTTAAGATTTTAGCCTGGATAAACCCACCATCCACCTCGGTCATGATTCCAAAGGTTTTACCTTCTTGCGACTTATAGTTATAGCGCAACGAATCCACCGCTTTGGGGGTATCATTCGGAAATAACACCACAGGCCTTCCCACATACTTTCCGTTATGATCGATTATCCCACTAGCAAAGAGCACATTCGTATTCCGATCTAATCGAATATAATCTGCAGATAACTCAAAATCTTGATACTTAACTTTGGCTCCTTTATACAGGTGAATGATATTCTTGCTGACTTCATTCCACGAGGAGTCATTTGCTACAATGCTAACTACAGTCTCCAGTCCGCTATCGCCTTTCATAACGACAGTATCCTTTCCACTTTTTACTTTTAGGTGATTTTTTGTTGTATCATTGGCAATTAATGCCGTATCTTGAGCGTTGATACTGGTAGATTTTGTAGTTTCAACTTGAGCTAACGCTGTATGCAGCCCTAACAATAGGGACACTAATAAAAATAAAATACGAGTCGGCGTTTCCAAAGTTGAAATACGAAATATTATTTTAGTCGTAAAAATAAACTATTACTGGCAAAAGTAGTCAAAATCATTAATAAAAGGCTGTTATTTTTATCATATACAATTAAACAACTATCTTTGTCAGTTCCTTATAAATCAGCTAGGACAAAAATGTAAAAAAAATACCGATGAAATTTTTAAATATTGTTAAAAAAATAAGACTCACATTACTTACTTCTTCGCTCTTAGTAACCACGGTTTCATTTGCATCGATAACCAACGACCCTCCCGTTTCAAAAAACAAAAAGACCTTTACTATAGTCATCGACCCTGGTCATGGAGGTCCTGCTACCGGAGCTGCTGGTAGACGTTCTTTGGAAAAAAACTTAGTATTGGACGTCTCCAAAAAACTAAAAATTGCTCTAGAGACAAAGTTAAATATCAACGTCATCATGACACGTACTACAGACGTTGACATTCCCTTCCGTACACGTTCAGAAATGGCGAATAAAAACAATGCAGATCTCTTCCTATCTATTCACGCCAACTCAACAAGCCAGCGCACATCTAAAGCATATGGAACAGAAACCTTTGTACTTGGATTCCACCGCATGTCTGAACAAGATGTTGCTATTCGAGAAAACGCGGATATGTTGCTACATGACGATGACAATAGCGATTTAGGAACCTTCGACCCCAAAGACCCATCCAGTTATATTGTTTTTAAACTGATGCGTAGACAATATAGAGACCGTAGCATACGCTTCGCCTCTTATATCCAGGCCGAATACACAAATTCAAAACGATTCGACCGGGGAGTCAAAGAACAAGGTCTGGCAGTATTAGCCCGCGCATCTATGCCTGCCGTATTAACAGAAATCGGCTTCATTAATAACAGTGAAGAAGAGGACTACATGCTATCAGACGAAGGGCAGGCAGAGATTGTAGAAAACATCTTCCAGGCTATAAAAAAATACAAAGCATCCACTGAAAAGTAAACATTTATTACATTTTCATTGTTTAACAAACAATAGACTCCTTTTTATAGGCATCGCTATTTATTGCAAATAAAAATGAATTTATGTAAGTTTAAATGTTAATATACGTGTAAGCTCAACCCTTAAATGATTGTATTTTGAAAATATCGAACGAAACTAAAGTAGGCGCATTAACGGCAATAGCAATTGCCCTATTATTTATCGGTTATAGTTTTTTGAGAGGAAATGATGTATTTAGTTCAGACAACATGTTTTACACGGATTATGACAACGTGGATGGTCTGGCAACATCAAAACCGGTGATGGTAAATGGTTACCAAATTGGCCGTGTATCCAAAATGTCTCTAATGGACAATGGCAAGATCCGGACAGAGTTCAAAATCAAAAGCGACTATGACATTCCTTCCAATACCATCGCACGTATCGTTAGTGAAAGTATACTAGGCAGTAAAGTGATTGTTTTCGACATCGGAAACAGCAGTACAATGGCCAGAAATGGGGATCCTTTACAATCCGATGTACAGGCAAATCTTATGGAGAAAGTGGAACCTCTGCAAAAGAAAATTGAAAATCTCGTTGTCAAATTGGACTCCGTATTAAGCGCCGTCAACACAGCTTTGGATGACGAGTTTCAACGTGACTTTAAAAAGAGCTTGCGTAGCATATCGGTTTCTTTGAATAATATGGAAAATATAACCTCTGATGTCGAAAACTTAATGGGATCAGAACGGGTTCGCTTGGCAAAGATTATGCAGAACCTAGAATCTATAACCAGCAACTTTCAAAATAATAACGAAAAGATCAACTCTATCCTAACCAATCTGGACAATCTTTCGGATGACCTAGCTAAAACAGAAATCAAAGCAACCATTGACAATGCGCATCAGGCAATGAAAGACGTGCAGGCGATAACCGGGAAAATAAATAAAGGAGAAGGTTCAATTGGTCTATTGTTGAACGATGACCAACTCTATGACAACCTGAATAAGGCTTCAGCCAATCTGAATGAACTCGTTCATGATCTGAAAACAAATCCAGGTAAATATTTGAAAATTTCAATTTTTGGTAAGAAAGACACCAAGTAATTAAATTATACCCCTAAAAAAGCCTTTCGATACAAATTATCGAAAGGCTTTTTTTATTGCCTGAGCTTCTTTGTATTCTGTAATATCACGGTTTTCGGGGACGAATAGGCACGTGTTTTGTTATTACCTTTGTTAAAACAATTACAACATAATAACAATGGACAACTCACCAGTAAAAAACAACGTTGAAGAAGGAAAAAGCATAGCGATTATATCCTACATCACTTTAATCGGATTAATTGCCGCTTTTGTAATGAACAAAGACAAAAACAACAGTTTTGCCAAATTCCACATCCGTCAAAACCTAGGACTATTGGTTATCGGGATAGTATCCGGCGTACTTCGGGTTATACCTGTTGCGGGAGCAATAATCGGCATGGTGGTAGGTATAGCCTTATTGATACTCTGGATCATGGGACTAATCTCAGCCTTCAACGGTAGCCAAAAAGAATTACCAGTTGTGGGGCCTTTATTCCAAAAATGGTTCAGTACACTATAAAAAAAAGGGATCCGAATTCGGATCCCTTTTTTTATAACTTAAAGTGTTTCTTTGAGCCAATCAAAAAACTCACGTTGCCATACCTGTGCATTATGTCCCGATAGCACCCAGTGATTTTCATCCGGCATATATACTAATCGACTTTTCACACCTTTTAGCTGCGCTGCCTGGAAAGCTTCCAATCCTTGTCCAATAGGCACACGATAATCTTTACCTCCCTGAAATATCAATATTGGTGTATTCCATTTGTCTACATGCTTGATCGGGTTAAAATCCGTATATGTTTTTTCATTTTTCTTGTCCCAGTACGCTCCCCCTAGATCATGATTCGCAAAAAACAACTCCTCTGTTGTACCATACCACGATGTCATATCGAACAAACCGCAATGAGAGATAAACGATTTAAAACGTCCCTCATGCACACCTGCCAACATAAACACCGAATAACCACCATAACTAGCACCTATAGCACCGATACGGGACTTGTCAACATAGCTTTCTTTAGAAAAACCATCTATAGCAGACAGGTAATCACGAATAGCCTGACCACCCCAATCCTTGGAAATATCTTCATTCCATTTCACACCCCATCCGGGCATGCCGCGACGGTTAGGAAGAATAACAATATACCCCTGCGAAGCCATCAACTGAAAACTCCAACGGAATGAATAACCTTGTGTCGTTGCAGACTGTGGTCCACCTTGACAGAACAATAGCGTAGGGTATTTTTTGGTTGGATCAAAATTAGGCGGATAGATCACCCAAGAGAACAAATCTTGTCCATCCGAAGCCTTCGTAAACCGGCCTTCCACCTTAGTCTCATTCAATTTCGCATAATGTGCGTCGTTGACACTGGTCAATGGAGCGAGCTTCTTAGATTTAAAGCTATAGTGATAGATTTCTGTCGCTTGGGTCATCTTAGTAGAAGTCACAACCAAACCATCCTTCAACTCCCCAACAATCCCTGTGATATCAAACTGTCCTTCGCTGATCTGCTCAATAACAGGCAAAGATCTTACATTTAGATTAACAGGAACTTGAATCGCAAAAAGCTGCACCGTACCTCTTGTAGGTGCTACAAAATAAATCTTTTTATTATCCTTACTCCAAGCAAATGAATTGACTGTACCATCCCAATGCGCCGTTAAGTTTACTTTTTGAGAAGTAGCCGGATCGACAAGGATAATATCATTTTTGTCTGCTTCGTAACCATCCGTTTTCATACTCAACCAGGATAATCGCTTTCCATCGGGACTGAATACCGGATTTGTATCATATCCCAACATTCCCTCCGAAAGATTTGATGTTTGTCCTGTCGCTATATCATACTGATAGATATCCGTGTTCGTACTTGTGGCATACTCCTTACCGAATTTCTTCTTACAGACATATAGCACCGACTGTCCATCGGGGCTCCATGCGAAATCCTCTGCTCCTCCAAAAGGAGCCGTAGGGCTATAGTAAGGTTCGTCCTTTAAGATATCTAACGCTTCGCCAATCTTGCCATCCGTATAGCTCGCGATAAATGGGTGATTAAAACGACCATCATTAAAACTATCCCAATGCCTGTAGTCCAGGTCATCATAAATATAGATATTCGATTTTGGAAGATCTCCATATTTGTCTACACTATGGTATTTCTTAAGTAGCACTGACTTACTAAAGAGAATATGTTTACCATCTGGCGAGAACTTAACATTTTCCAATCCCCCTTCTACATCGGTCAGCTGTACCGCAGTACCACCATTCAGATTTTTACGCCACAATTGCCCTTTAGCACTATAGATAACATCCCCATTGGCTTCAATTTTTAGGACAGATTCCCCTCCTGCTTCCGCTGTAAACTGTTTCACGGATTTATTATCCATTGCTAGAGCGTATAAATCCTTCTCCGATTTATTATCTTTTAGCGAATAATAAGAGACCCCGTATAACAACGTTTTCCCGTCCGGACTCAAGCCCTCTGCCGATACACGTCCCAACTCCCAGAGATCCATTGCGGTCATGTTTTTCTTTCCAAAAGATTCCTGCACTTTTGTCGTGATTAATGATTTATCAATTTTAACTTCCGGCTTTCTCTGCGCGACAGTAGTCACGCTAATCAGCAGAGCTGCAGCCAATACAGACAACTTATTCATATACATACAATTACTTCATTATCATTTATCAACTATCAAAGACAATTGACCCTATCTTCGGTGATAGGAGTATAAAGTGCAAGATAAGAAAATATCCGAAGAGTAATGTTAACGAGCATCAACACCATTCTTAAAATTTAGGTCATAAAGATGCCTTTAAAATTAAAACCCGGAAGATAGGCTTTGACAAACTACCTAGAGATTGAAAGCGCGGAACGGTGTAAAACTTCAAAGGTCTTAATCTCGCCATAGGCGATTAAAAAGGCATCTAAATAAAAAAAACTATAAACAACTAAAAAACTTACACGCTAACTTTCACTGAGAAACTTGTGATAATTTTCTTCCTTCTGAAAATAGGCAACCTCTCCATTATCCCCAACCACAACGATAAATGCATTCGCTTTATCCACTTTCTCTAAAGAGTAAGGATCTGTCGCAATACGGGACTTCTCATCCTTAGGAATCTTCTCCTTGCACATATTACAGCATCCATAGTACTTTTTCCCCTCATGCTCGACTAGAATTTGTTCTTTACCCATATAAGCATCATTCACCATGCACACCAGATTCTGAGGTACCTGCTTCCCTTTCAGTGGATTTATACTTGTATTTATTTTATTTCCTTCCTCTGATGTTACCACCGAATCCTGCACTTTTTCTTCACTATTATTGCAGGCTATCAGGGATACCGCAACTATTGTTGCGATACCCCATGTTTTAAATAATCTGTACATATAAAACAGTTTAAAAACTTCTTACTATTATGATTTCTTCATTTCCGTTTTGGCAGGAATCTCCGTTCCCTCCAAGATTTCTTCTGTACCCATCTTAAGGATAACATCTCCCTCATTCAGTTCACCAAATACTTCTACTTTATCCGGCATCATACGTCCTTTACTGACAGGTACATTCTTTGTTTTTCCATTTTCAACACGGATCACATAAACTCCCATACCACTTTCTACAACAGCCATTTTAGGCACAAAGAATGTAGCTACCGTATTCTGTAAAGGGATCACAGTCTCAGCAACCATAAATGGCTTCAGGACATTACCGCCATTCGCAAAATCCGCTTCGATCTTTTCTGCTCGAAACTTAGCATCCAGACTACCAGACTTACGTGTGACCAATGCCACATGTGTAGTTTGAGGTTGCGACCTTACATGGAATCGAATTGTATCTCCCTGTTTGATATATGGCGTACTTGCTTCCGGAATAGAAAGATTAAGGCGCAGCTTCCTATTATCCTGAACCACCAATAATGGTATTTTTCCCATTGGTCCCACATAGGCGCCCAAATCAACATTCCGATCGGTAATGGTACCTGCAAATGGGGAACGGATTACAAGATAGTTATCAATATCTCTTATCTCTTCGTAGGCAGATTTAGCCGCATTCAATTGCGCTTCATCCGACAGCTTGCGTGCTGTAATCTGATCGATAGCATCCTTTGCTATTGCCCCTTCTGTTTTATCCGCATTCAACATACGATCGTAGGTTGACTTCGTAGAAAGGTAAATCGCATTTTGGGCCTCATACTTTGCTTTAGCACTAGCCACTTGCGACTGAATCTCCGGCGCTTCCAATACCATCAGAACCTGACCTTGCGAGACCTTGTCTCCAATATCCACTCGGATACTTTTCACATAACTGTTCACCTTAGCAAACAGTTCAGTATATTGATCAGGCATCAACTCTCCTGCTAGTTGCAGTTTCACCAAGGGATTACTCTTCGCCACCACTACCGTCTCAAACGGATTCATCATCATACCCATACCACCCATGCCCTTGCTTTCGGTCTTTTTTTCTTCTTTTACTTCTGCCTTCTCGCTATTGCATGCTGTAAAAACAAAAATGGATGCAATAGCTGTATATACTAATAACTTCATACCTGTATAATTTGATTTTTTAAAAACATAATGAACATTCGTTGGGACTTCACAGATCCATACGAATAATTAATTTACGGACTGATTAAAGTGGACACTTTCTTCGTCTTCTGGATCCAATGACGGACTCAGGATACTCACATTTCTCATCACCCATCCATACACTAGAGGGAGTATAACCAAAACGGAGAAAGTAGAGAAAATCAATCCTCCAATCACTGCTCTACCCAACGGCGATATCTGATCGGCACCTTCGCCAAATCCAATAGCAATCGGAAGCATTCCCGCTGCCATTGCCAGTGTCGTCATGATAATAGGTCTTATCCGTAGCTTAGCAGCTTCCAAACCTGCGGCCATCGCGTCAACTCCTTGTTTACGCACACTCTCCGCATTACTGATTAACAGAACCGCATTCGCGATAGATACACCTACAGACATAATCAACCCCATATACGATTGTAAGTTCAGTGTAGAGCCCGATAGATTCAATAGTACCAAAGAGCCAACCATTACAAAAGGAACTGTGGTCAAAATCACTAAGGAAGCCCTAAAAGACTGGAAAGTAGCTGAAAGCATCAGAAAGATAACAACAACAGCAATCAATAGCCCAGTCGCCAGACTCTTCATCGTCTCATCCAATACCGGAGCTAAACCAGCGACGTTTATATTCACCCCTTTGGGCAGTTCGCCCAAAGAAGCAATAGCTGCTTCTACATCCTTTGATGCACGCTCTAAATCCGTCTTATGGATATTAGCAGTCACCGTTGTATACCCCATAGTACCCAGGTTGTAACTTTCTCCTAATTCCTTCGATGGCGTGATCGTTGCTACATCACTTAATACAGGTCGCTCGGCATTTTTGGACAACGGTAAGTTAGCCAACTCTTCCTTGCTATTCAGTATATGTTGTGGCGTCTGCACCTGCACAT
The DNA here is from genome assembly GCF_017908035.1 of Sphingobacterium tabacisoli. Lineage (GTDB taxonomy): Bacteria > Bacteroidota > Bacteroidia > Sphingobacteriales > Sphingobacteriaceae > Sphingobacterium > Sphingobacterium tabacisoli. Next base: position 2,395,572 of record NZ_JAEQMU010000001.1, read on the forward strand.
CATAGGCAATTCCCATCATACCACCTACCCAGAAGTTTTTATTGGTATAACGTGTAGATGCTGTAGCTGCCACCAAAGATTTAGCGATATCTTGCGCATCCAGCCCCAATTGAGCTGCACGGGTACGATCTATATTAATCTGCAAAGCGGGATAATCCATTGATTGAGGGACCTGCTGATCACGCATGTACGCTAACTCTTTAAGCTTTGCCAGAAGTTTGTTGGCATACATACGGTTCATCTTTTTCATCATCCCTGACACCCGGATCTCGATCGGATTATTAGCACCTTGGCTCAAAATTTTCTCGGTAAGTTCAATAGGTTCAAAAGAAATATGCAAGTCCGGCATTTTCTCTTTGTAATATGCCCGTAGCTTATCCTTGAGCTCGTCAGAATTACCCTTAAATTCTTTCAAAGCCACCTGCATCAGTGCCTCGTGGGGACCTGCATTATAAAGATAGATAGGACTCACCGCAAAAGTAGAGGGGTGTTGACCGATAAATACGGAAGAAATAGCGACATTATCCTTACCCACGACATTTCCAAGCTGGTCTAGAAAACCTTTTACTTTTGCTTCCGTCACTTCAATACGTGTTCCTTCAGCAGCTTTGATACGCACTTGAAACTGCCTCGAGTTTACTGTTGGAAGCACGTCTTTTCCTGTAATTTGGTACAGCGCAAAAACCGTAAATAGAATAGATACAAGACTGATAATAACAATAGGTTTTCTAAATTTCATCATTCCAGTGAGCACATTTACGAACCGGTCCCTAAACTTCGAAAACCAATCTCCTTTATGCGAAGGGTTTGCGCAGGTCTCTGGATTATGCTTCATCATCCAATTGCCCATAATCGGGACAAAGGTCTGTGACAACAAGAACGAAACCACCATAGAGAAACCAATAGCCAAGGCCAAAGGCATAAATAACGCTCCAGGAATTCCCGTCATCATAAATGCTGGTGCGAAAACCGCCAAAATACAAAGCATGATTAATAACTTAGGAAACGCGATTTCCTTACAGGCATCCCATATGGCTTGCGCCCGGGTCTTGCCCATGGCGAAATGCTGGTGTATATTTTCAATAGTCACCGTACTCTCATCCACTAATATCCCTATCGCCAAGGCCAGACCGGATAGCGACATGATATTGATAGTATGCCCGAAGAGCTTCAGAAACAGAACACCTGATATAATGGAAATCGGAATTGTCATAATTACAATCAGCGCTCCACGTCTATCGTTCAAGAACAACATCACCATCAAACCAGTCAATAAAGCTCCAAGCACACCTTCAATAATCAAACTTTTCAAGGCATTAGAGATATATACCGATTGATCAAACTCATATGAAATCGTGACATCATCCGGCATATTCCGTTGTATCATAGGAAGCGACTCTTTCAACGTATTGACGACATCCAGTGTCGAAGCATTACTTGCCTTAGCGATATTAACATACACCGAGCGCTTGCCATCAATCAGGGCATAGCCTGTCGCGATATCTGCTCCATCTTTGACTGTAGCCACATCCCTTATATATACATTATCTACAGTGCCTTTAAATAGTGGTACATCTCCCAATTCCTCTACAGTTTTGACCGTATTATTCGTTGGTGTCAGATAGTTTGTATCACCGATATAGACGTTACCTGAGGGCGATGTAATATTATTTCTACTAATAGCCTCTACAACCTGCTCTGGAGAGAGATTATGTGACCTCAGTTTAACAGGATCAATATTAATCTCAATTGTCCGCGGACTACCACCAAATGGAGGTGCTGTAGTCAGTCCTGGAATAGCAATCAAAAACGGACGTGCGTTAAAGTTGGCAATATCCTGCAGTTGATTATTATTCTTCGTATTGCTTCGAAACACCAGTTGCCCTACAGGCTGCGATGAAGAGTCAAAGCGGATAATAAATGGGGGTGGTGCTCCTGGAGGCAAGAACACCTGCGAACGCGTCGACAGCGCATTAATCTGCGCAAGAGCCTCTCCCATATTCGTCCCTTCGTAGAAAACCACCTTCATTAAAGTAAGGCCTTGCGTATTTTTAGATTCAATACTCTTGATACCGTTTGTAAACAAAAGCATGTTTACATACATCTTGGTAAAATACCCCTCCATCTGTTGTGGTGTATAGCCATTGAATGAATGAGCTACATATACAACAGGGAGGTCCATTTCAGGCAGAATATCTACTTTAACATCCTGGGCTGCCTTAATCCCAAAGAACAGTAGTCCGAGCACCATCACGATAATCGCTATGGGCTTCCGGAGTGCAAATCTTATTAATTCCATATGTCAATAATTACTTCACGACCGCGACCTAGCGGGCCAATTTCTTCTATACGCTCCATCAAAGCATTTTTATGGGCGCGAACTCATTAATACCTCAATTGTTATTTTACACTAGCATCCAAGAGCATCGTAAGATCTCCATCTGCAGCTGCCAGTAGCAGTAAACTTTGCCATACGTTATTTTGAGCAATTTCAAAATCGATTTCGGCACGATGCAGACTGTATAGGGCCTGTGTGAAATCCACCAAAGTCGTCAAGCCATTTTCATAAAGTGCTGTATGTTGTTTGTAAGCCAGCTGCGCGGCAGCCAGCTGTACTTTCGTCTCTTCAAAATTTTCGAAAGAGTTGGTAATTTGCTTTTTTGCCAACATAGATTGTGCGTCCAGATCTTTTTTCATACGATCATAATCGTACTCCAAAGATTTTGTCAGCAAACGTTGTTCGTTAACCTTACTATCGTAACGGAACAAATTGGTGATGTTCCAGCTCAACGAAACGCCCAATAAGAAGTTACCACGATTAATACCAACACCTTTAAGATAGGACGAAGAATAAGCCGAATTGTCCTGAACATAATTCCAGTCAAAGCCAGACCCTCGGCCTTGTATTACTCCAAATCCCGATAGATTAGGCTTTCTTTTTGCCTGGATAAGCTGTTCTACTTCTTTACTTTCATCTATTTTAGATTGTTGCCACACTAAAAAAGGATGATTTTCAAAGTTGTTATCAGCGATTCGTCCAATTACTGCTGTCGGGGTTGCTGTACTATATATGCTATCCAGTACATACAGTTTAAAATCCTCTCCCATTAATACAGCCAACTGCTTGGAGAACTCCAGCTCTTTATCGAAAGACTTAATCTCCATCGATCTCGCGTTTGACACCTCTGCTTTTGCCAGCGAAGCATCCACCTCGGGAATCAAACCGCTTTTTGCCCGCGTATTGGTCATATCGTAAAAAACCTCCGCACGCTCAAAATTCTTACGCTGCACATACTTGATACGCTGTGTAGCCAAAAGGTTCAGATAAGCGGCACTGACCTTGACTTGATGTTGAAAAATCTCCTGATCCACATCTGCCGTCGCTGTCTTTTCTTTCGACACAGCGAGATCAACCTGCTTCTTCAGGCGACCAAAAGTAAATATGTTCCAGTTTACATTGGCAAAATACAGCGAACCAAAGGCTGCGTTCCAATTCTGGTCGGCCAATGGCATGGATGTCGCGGCTGAGGCAAGTCCTCCATAAGCATATAATGGTCCATTCTGAGCGTTGATGGTTCCATAACTCTGCTGAGCAGCTACTGTTACATCAGGCAGATATTGTTTCTGTTGATAAAGGGTGTTTTGTACGGAAGCTTCCACCAACACCTGTTTCGACTTGATTTTATCGTAGTTTTCAACCGCGTGCTTTAAGGCGTCTTTGAGATCTAACGTCTGCGCAAATCCACTGACGGAAATACCCATGACGAGAGATATAGACGCAATGTGCTTTATATTCATCTATATGATACATTTAAAATAAAACTTTCATGATTCCATGGAATCACCAACAGAGATGAAAGTTCTTGATGTCCATTAAATACGGACTCTTTCAGAAAAAAAAAGAGATTTGCACGGATTCCAACAAAGGAAACCGGAATAATACTTAAATGAAAATAGATGAGGTACTAGATTCTATAAACGCAATAGAAAATATAGAGTGGGTTACTCCAAGGGACTGTTTTGGTAGAATAGTGATTGGTATTGGCTATAATATCGCCTTCTATAGCCAGATCAAATAGCGCTCCGAGCATACGCTCTGGAAACACATGTGCAAATATTTTAAAAGCATAATCGAAATATCCATTTCCTTGAGTAGAAACGTCTACTTTCAATGTTTTACTTTCGTGCTTGCAGCAATCCTTTTTTGATTTCTTTAAATCTTTCTCTTTCGCCAGACAGATTGGGCAAGGTTGGTCACCAATCGTTGTCGAAGCCGTAAGGCTCACAGATCTAATCGCCGATCCTACACACTCATGCGAAAACTGGGTAAAGCCAGAAGACAGTACCAAGTACAGGAGCGATAAAAAGATGACGAATAGTTTTCTCATAGCAACAGCCACAAAGTTATGTAGCGAAGATAGACTTTCCTTTATATCATTTGGAGAAAATGTTGTAAAATTTTGGTGTCAATACCAAAAAAGAACGGGCCACTCCTGAGAAGAGCGACCCGTTATCATCCATTAATTGAGGTATATGATCAGGTAGTTGTTTACAATATTTTAGTAACCGAATATTTCTTCCAGGGTCAATTTTTTGACTTTCCCCAACCCATTTAAATCGTCAGCCTTAAGTTTAGACTCATCAGCTACGACACAGTAGATATAAGGTTTTTTACTGAATTCTTTTGCATGGAAAGCTTTAACATCGGCAAATGTCAACGCCGGAATCTTTTCATAAACAGACTTACGGATATCTGTTTGATTGCCCAAACGCTCTGCTGCCATATAGCTGTTTAAAATAGCTGTATTCGTCACCCTTTCACTAGCGATTGACTTCAACAAACTTATTTTTGCCGTCTCAAAAGATTTTGAAGACTCTGGCAGCACATTGATAAGTTCATTCATTCCAGTGATTGCATCCATAAATTTATCCGACTGCGTACCGACATAAGCTCCTACTGTATAATGATTTTCCTTCTTGGAAGGAGCACCGTAAAACGCATAAGTGGAGTAAGCCAATGCTTTGGATTCGCGGATAGTCTGGAAAACAATACTTCCCATTCCTCCACCAAAATAACTGTTAAACAAAGAAACCGTAGGTGTCAATGCTGCATTATAGACGTCAGAATTTCTGAACCAAAAAATATCCGCCTGTTTCATGTTGTAGTTGGAAACAAGCACTTGATTCTCTGTAGTAGACAGTTCTTTAAATGATGTACCCTGAGGGATAGCCACAAATGCCCCAGTGCCTAACTTCAGCGCTGGTAAGCTTGCTGTTAGCTGTGCAACTTTCTTTGGTCCGAAATAAAGCACCGTATGCTTTGTTTTAGACAAGTCGTGCAATACCTTAACTAAATCCTCTGCCTTTAGTTGATCTAGCTCAGCATCCGTAAATGTATAGTTGAATGGATTTTTAGCACCATATTTCGCATAGGCCTTAAGCCCATTCATAATGGCATCTTTATTCTCCTTTGAATTGATACGTGATTTTTTGACACGTCCAATATAGGCTTCAAAAGCAGATTGATCCACCACACAGTTTCTTAAAAGGTCTTGAATCAACTCAACAGAGGCCCCAAAATTACGATCAAGTCCTGCAATAGAAACGGTAGTCTCTTCATTGCCGGCAGACACCGAAAAATCGGTTGCCAACTTATAAAAGTCTTTACTGAATTGCTCGCTGCTCTTCGCTTTTGTTCCTAAGAATTCCAAATAACCTGCCGCTAATCCTAGCAATCTGTTATTCCATCCTCCTAGAGGGAAACGATAGACTAAACTAAACAACTCATTATCCTTATTTTCTACAGCCAACACTTCTGCGCCATGAGATGTAGATTTTTGAATATCTTTACTGTAATCTAACCAAACCGGCTTGATCTCCTCTTCAGGCATCGCATTAACCTTAGTCAAAAACTCAGATTGTGCTTCACGGTTTACCGTGACAGGTGTGATCTCTGGCTTGACGACCTTAACCACATTTTCATCTACCCCTTGTTTTTTATAGATTGCTACATAATTTTGATCATTCAAGTATTTATTGGCAAAATCAACAATATCCTTTTTCGTCACTGTAGCTAACCAATCCGTATTACGGAGTTCGTTGGCCCAATCCAATTCTGAAGTAAAAGCACTCATTAATTCCTCCGCTCTACTTTGGTAGCTATCATTTCTAGCAATCTGCGCTTTGCGTTCATTATTGACGATAGAGGTAATCAAATCTTCCGAAAAATCACCTTTACGTAGTTTATCAAGTTCGGCAAGTAACAACTCTCTTACCTGATCCAAAGATTGACCTTGAGAAGGATTTCCCTGAAGAATCAACATGGAATAATCTTTCAATACATAAGGAAATGCTCCCGCTCCCAACAGCTTTTGTGATTTCACCAGATCCAAGTCGATCAAACCTGCTGATCCATTAGTAAGAATGCTTCCTAGAAGGTTCAGCATCTGTGCATCTTTCGTGGCTGCACCTGGAAATCTAAACCCTAGGAATAAGAACTCTGCGTTAGGTCCTTTTACCTCTCTTATAATGGGCTTAGTAATCGGCTTTTCTGGCGCAAAAGTATAAGGGGGTACCGCTTTAGTCTTCATATAAGAGAATGCAGCGTCCACCTTTTTAATCATAGTACTCGGATCGAAATCTCCAGACATGATAACCCCCATATTATTGGGCACATAATAGGTCTCAAAATAGGTACGGATAGCTTTTAGCGAAGGGTTCTTAAGATGCTCTACTGTACCTAACACCGTTTGTTGTCCATAGTTATTCGTCGGAAATAGACCTTCAAACATCGCTTCAATAGCTTTGCGATTATCAGTATCTAAACCAATGTTCTTCTCTTCATAAACAGCCTCTAGCTCCGTATGAAATAAACGGAATACTGGGCTCTTGAATCGTTCCGCTTGTACCGCAAGGTATTTATCCACAACATTATTAGGGATATCCTCGATATAAACGGTCTGCTCGAATGAAGTAAACGCGTTAGTTCCCTCTGCTCCCATATTGCTCATCAGCTTGTCATACTCATTTGCAATAGCATACTTTGCTGCTTCACCGGAAACCGCATCGATCTCTTTATAGATAGCCTTACGCTTTGCCTCGTCCTTCGTTGAGTTATAGTCCTCGTATAAGCCGTCAATCTTGTCTAGAAGTGGTTTTTCTTTAGCCCAATCCAAAGAACCAAATTGCTCTGTTCCTTTAAACAGTAGATGCTCTAGATAATGTGCTAGACCAGTATGGTCTTTAGGATCGGTTTTACTTCCTGCCTTCGTGGCAATATAAGTCTGAATCCGAGGTTCCTTTTTACTTGGGCTCAAGACAACTGTCAATCCATTCTGTAAGGTATAAAATCTGGAGTGAGTGGGATCGTTGGAGACATACTTATAGGAATATCCTCCTTCTGTCGCTTGCTTCCATTCGTAATTTGTCTGCTGAGCATTACTGCTCCCTACTGAAACAAACAAAAACGCGAAAACATAAAAGACTTTAGCTTTTTTCATACTTTGTACTTCGCTGAGTTTACATATGTACAGTCTATCTTAATTGAAGACTGCTTGGGTTACAATCAAATTTAGGTTTAATATCAATTAGTTCACCTCTGACATTTATTTTCGATAAATTTTTCGGCTATATCCCATTTACACAAAATTTTTTAACGAAAAAGCAATTCAAAGCCCCACAAGAGAACAACATATTCAGTAAGAGCACTATCAATACCTCGATAAACCATATTTCTTAAAGATTAATGTCAAAGTATTCCCACTGTCGTTACAAAGATTATTTTTATAGGGATTTCATAGGGTATAAATAGAGGTTTTATAGAGGGTTCATAGAGGTAAAACACTATAATTCCTCTATATACTCACTACTATAATTCTTTATAACCAGAAGAATATGTATATTTAGTATAAGTTAATTATAAACTAATACCGGATAGGTCCCGAATCTACGTCGAAGACAACTATCCTAAAACACACAATTATGGCAATACTAAAAGGTGGTATCAATGGCCCATTCTCAGGAAAAGTCGGGAGTGTTGTAGGCTATGAACTAAATGGTCAAGCAATAATCCGATCGCTTCCACGCTATGTCAAACGTAAACCTACTGAATTAACAATTATCAACCGTAACCGTATGAAAGCGGTATCTAAGTTTTTATCGCCTATCGGAGAAATCATCAAGCTAGGTTACAAAAATATAGCTCCTCCGGGTAGTCGAATCGGTGCTTTCCAGGCTGCACAGTCTTATTTCTTTAAAAATGCAATTGATTATGATGAAGATACGGTCCCCTATATCAACCCAGAAAAGGCATTAATCTTTAGAGGAGATCTTGATCTGCCAATTGTTACTTCATTACACCGTGAACAATGTAAACTAACGATAACATGGGAGAGACATCAGCACCAATACGATGGACACTACAAGTTACTGCTTTTGGCGTATGACATCGAAAACGAGGCTAGCCTTTATGAAGGTGCAGCTACGATGAACGATGGCCAATTGGAATGGCAACTGCCCAATCAATACCATAAAATAGAACAATTGCACATCTATTTTGGAGTACTAAACATTTTTACGGGAGAAATGTCAGATTCTGTTTATGCAGGTTGCGTCTAGCAAGCCTTTGTTAAAAACGTTTAAGTAGTATCAAGATGTATGTAACATACATCTTGATACCTTCAGGACCTAATCTCATTGTTTGTCAAACTGATACCAATTTACCTTAGTTGATATCCGCATAAGAATAGCAAGGATAACAAATACGCCGACTGTACCTACAATCAGTGAGTAATCCCGTAGTTGCATCAATACGAATATAAAACCGTAGAACAATCCTAAAATCCCAGTAAACAATAACGCTGTTTTATTGTCCTTGGTAATCATCCGGATAAAAGAAGCAATCAAAACAATAGTCGCTACTGCCGCCAATAAATAAGCTATATTGAATCCTAGATGTTCGGATATCGCCAACAATAGAGAATAGAACAAAATCATTGCTGCCCCTATCAGAATATATTGGATAAGGTGAATACGTTGTTTTTTAATGATCTCGGTAAAAAACAAGGATGCAAACGTCAACACGATAACAAGTATTCCATATTTGGCAACCCGCGTTGTCTTTTGATAGTTATTCACTTCCGGAAGAAAGTTAATCTGGACCATATCCATGTCTGTGGCCGCTTCAATATTGGCACTAGCTACAGCTATGCCATCGGTGGTCTCTATATAATTGTCGAAATCAGCTTCAGCAAGCGACATTCCGGAAAAGCGGTACAAACGATCATTTCCTCCAGACCATTGCTGTGGTAGTTTTCTACCAAAACTAGGAATGTTCCATGATGCATTAAAATCCCTATCCGACACCTCACGAACCTCTGGAAGATAAGCCCCATTGAAACTAGGATTCCCCCAATTTCCCTTTGCTTCGACCAAGGTATGGTTGGCTAGGGGCAAGAAATTAATGGATTTGGAACCTCTTAATTTGACCTGAATCTTAAAATCAAACTTGGTATCCTCTCCTTTAGCTAATGGAAGGCTAGCCACCATGTTATTGTTAAACAGCTGGAAATTTCTGACATCCATAGTTAATGGTAATTTTTGTCCTGCCCATTCCAATTCAGGATCGGCAGACAATCCCTTCACATCTTGTACACCAAACACCAGGCGTGCCTCACTCCACCTCATCTTGTCTGCGGCAACAGGAAGCAGTTTCATATCCAATCCAGCGAAATTTCCTTTTATAGTAAAACTTGAATTGTACACGACTGATTCATAAATCCCTCTCTTCAGGCTCTCTGGCTTAATATCTGTCTGCACCTGTGTCTGACTAGGCAACAAAAACATCCAATCCTGGTCAATACGCTGCACGACGAACTCTTTACCCTTGCTGTCTTTTTCGACTACTTCACTCACATAGTCGTAAGGAACTGCCAATACCGGACTGACAATTACTTGATCTCTCCCCCATTTAGCGGCAATCTCGGACGAAACCTGTTGCTCGCGGTTTTTTCGCTCACTGACCAAATCATCAACCAGCGACATTGGAATCATCATGATCAATAGCAGGACGAAGATGACAAACAGTTTTAAAATGACGGAGTTACTAAGCCTTTCGAAAACCGTCATATTCGGGCTGGGGAGTTGTGGAGGAGTTTTTACTTCATTTTCCATGATTGTTATTATTTTAAATGTGATTAACTATATTTTTCTAAAATGTATTTATCAAAGAGCACATCTATAAAAGAAAGTACTTTGTTTTTCAAAGTTAATAGGCAAAAAAAACTATGTATACTGTTGTTTTATTAAATTTTCGAGTGCGCTTAAATGATTTTCGAATGCTTTCTGCCCTTTATCCGTACGGATATACTTAGTATTAGGTTTTCTATCCACAAAACTTTTTTCTACAATAAGATAGCCCTCCTTCTCCAAACTCTTAAGGTTAGATGCTAAATTACCATCTGTCACCTGCAAAAGTTCCTTCAGCGAGTTAAAATCATAATACTCATTTGCAACCAACACACTCATGATCTGCAAACGGACACGATTCTCCAACACTTTATCATATAGGGATAGGTCTAAACTCACTTCTCGTAACGTTGATGAACTATAATTCCGTAAATAATATGCAATAGGCCAAAACCGATAGCCCAAAACCAAAGTCCGTATCCGGGAAAACATAACGCCAATAGCCCCAATACAATATCCATTAGACCTAACCACCTTGCTTCCTTAAAGGTAAATGTACTGGCCGCACATAGCGCTAATCCATAAAAAATCAATAGCGAAGAAGCAACTAAACCGTACTCTCCTTTATATATAAGTACCATAGAGAACAATCCTCCTGTCAATAGCGGTATCGCTGTTGCAGTCAACAATCCTTTACTGGTCGCATTCCAGATCGTTTGATTATTCTTCTTTGCTTTATACTTCGCCATCAAAAAACCAGTAAGGACAGACAATAGCAATACCAATCCGGCTATAAGGACAAGCTTAGCGATAATACCAGAATCTGTAATATAGTTATCCCTATATCTAAAATTACTACGATAGCCGTATACGGTAATATAACCAAAGAAAGCGCCTATTAAAGCGTAACTCCCTATAAGGATCCCCGAAAGACCACTTATAGACATAAATTTAGAAGAGCGCTCCATCAACGAGCGTATCTGTCCTATTTCCTTAATTAAATCTTGTTGACTCATAAAAGTACTTTGATATTCAAAGTAACATACAAAAATCCATACTCACAACTATTTTTTCAAAAAAATAACCGCCTATAACAAGAAACGATAGGCGAATATCTCACAAATCTCCCCTATATATAAGTATAAATCCTCCGTAAAAGCCCTCATTAGCGCTCTACTTCACATTTCGACAAACTTTTTTTAAAAAAAATCAACTTGAATTATAGGCTGTTAGACAAAAAACACCTCTAATTCATCTTTTTTTTATAGAAAAGGCTTGACAAATATCGTTTTGAGTTCTATCTTTGTATCACAAAAGAAATCCTAATAACTGCGGAAGTGGCGTAATTGGTAGCCGCACCAGACTTAGGATCTGGCGCCGCAAGGCGTGGGGGTTCGAGTCCCTTCTTCCGCACTTGATATCCTCCCGACCAACAGAAATCGGGAGGATTTTTTTTATAATGCGAAAATAACGAACGCTTAAGAAAAGTATGAACATTTCACATCAGAAAATCGACGATATCAGCGCTAAAATTACCGTTGATTTAACCCCAGAAGATTATAATCCTGCAGTTGACAAAGCGATTAAAGATCAAGCAAAAAAAGCAAAACTACCTGGTTTTCGTCCTGGATTGGTACCTACGGGCCATATTAGACGTACATACGGTAAGGCTATTTTGTTGGATGAAATCAATCGCGTTGTAAATGAAAAAATCTCTGCATATATCACAGAAGAGAAACTTGAAGTTTTAGGTCAACCTCTTCCTGTTGATAACGAAGAAGACAACAAATACAATTGGGATTTTAAAGATACATTTAATTTTAACTACGAAATCGGACTAGCTCCTATTTTTGATGTTCCTTTCTCTGCAGAAACAGAATTCACAGAGTATGACATCAAAGCTGACGAAGCTACTTTGGTAGAACGTACTAAAAATTTACGCCGTAGCTACGGAAAGATGACTAATCCTGAAGTCTCTGAAGAAGGTGACGTATTATACGCTACTTTGAAACAAGAGAAAGAGGACGGTATAGAAAAAACTACATCTGTACGTACAGACGTAATCGAGGATGCTAAGATTAAAAAATCGTTGGTAGGTCTTAAAAAGGATGATACTGTTAAAATCGATATTAAAAAAGCATTCAAAGTTGCTGACATCGCTCGCATCTTAGGCATTACAGAAGAGGAAGCTGAAAATCTTGACGTTACTAAATTTGAACTTTCAGTTCAGAATATCAACCGTCTTGAAGAAGCTGATTTGAATCAAGAATTTTTCGACAAATTGTTCCCTGAAGGAGAAGTTACTACAGAAGAGCAATTTAACGAAAAAGTTAAGGAAGAGGTAGAGAACTTATTCAAACAAAATTCTGCACAGAAGTTACGTAACGACATGTACACTTTTGGTATGGAAAAAGTAGAAGCTAAATTCCCTGAAGATTTCTTAAAAAGATGGTTACAGGCTACAAATCCGAACCTTTCAGCAGAAGAAATTGAAGAAGGATTTGCTGATTTCCTGAACAATCTGAAATGGACAATCATCGAGAACAGAATCGTTACAGCTAATAACCTAGAAGTGAAATACGATGAGGTTGTAGATTTAGCAAAAGAACGTATCTATGGTCAAATCAAGATGTACAACATCAATGAAGAGCCTACAGATGAGCAACTAGGTCAATTTGCAATGCAACTTCTATCTGATAGAGAGCAAGCAAACCGTTTGTTTGAAGAGGTAAAAGCCCTTAAGGTTTTTGATCACTTAAAAACTACTGTTAAGACAAAATCTAAAAAAATAGATTACGATAAGTTTGAAAAACTAGATAACAAATAAGTAATCTTCAAGGATAAAAAAGGGGTTAACAGTAATATGTTAACCCCTTTTTCGTTATATTTCATATTCCAAATAAGATATAAGGGGCCAATCTACTGGCATCGGCCCAATCTTAGGATCAAAACAAAAAAAATGCAAATCCGTAAAGCAAAAAAAGAAGACGCTATTCAAATCGCGGAGCTAATGATATTAGCGATGACGGAAATAGTGTATCAGTTTATAGGCAAGGAAGACTTTGAAGAAGGTAAGAAGTTCCTTAAGACACTGATAGAACAAGAGAAAAACCAATATTCTTATGAATGTATATTCGTGGTCGAGAATCAGGACGGTATCTTAGGACAGATATGTTTGTACCCTGGAGCGCAACTAGAACAACTACGTCAACCTGTTCTAGACTATATCAAAACGCAATACGCGATAGACTATGAGGTCGCCAACGAAACACAAGCTGGAGAAATATACGTAGACACGATCGCTGTGAGTGCCACAGCACAAGGAAAAGGTATCGGAAAGCTACTCCTTAACCACGTGATTGAGGAGTATGTACATAAAAATAAAGAAGTAGTTGGACTATTAGTAGATTTTGATAATCCTGATGCTAAACGTCTCTATGAAAAATTGGGATTCGTTGTAAAGAAAGAACTATCTATCTTCGGAAAGAAAATGGAACATATGCAGTATAAAGCTTAAAACTGTATATTGTACCCAATAGACACCGATCCAAATGGAAATTCCCGATAAAAATCGGGATATTTTTCATCTCTAAACTCTCCCTGTAGGGCAAAGTATCCGGACCGCAGGTTGATAGACCATCTTTTAAAAACACGTAGGCTACCTTCTACCGTAGCGGCATGTAAAATGTAATAGGATGGGGTGCCACTGATGGTATAGAAAACACCTCCGTTATAATCTGCTGTAAACAATAGTCTATTCAACAAACTAAGGTCTCCCTTAAATCGGTAAGACGCCCCTGATCCATAGTTGTAATTGCGACTAGCGCCATACAACAGATACGGATCGGGAACTGCCGCCAGAAGTACCGCACCTACCCCTAAGCTTAGATTAAGCTTATTTTCTTTTTTATAAGAAAACTCCGACAACCAATTGTAATTTAAACTTTGGGCACCATAGAAGAAGGCATCATTATTATAAAAATCATAATGTGCATTCAATGTACCGTAATGCTCTCCCTTCTGTGATTTAAAGAATCTCGCACCGTACAAAAGTGCATGAACATTGACGGCATTTATAAAAGTACTATCCCCGCTTCCCGCTTCTAGATTGACAGAAAACTGGTCAAACGGCCTTTTGTAATTATGGTCTCCATTACTGTATTTAAACCTCAGCCGAGTGTAAAAAGAGTCTTTACCTTTAGATAAAAAGTCTCCTTCTTTGGCATCGAATCGTCTAAATCCCGCATCTATTTCGGCACTGATAACGGAAGAATCTGCTAAGTAATAGTTATCTACACGTTTCCCCCACTTTCCATCCAGCAATCGATTCAAGCTATTGACCGGATTTACAATCAGGGCAACAATCTCATTGCCGACTACATTATGCCCATTCCTACTTCTAGCCAAGATATTACGGGACACCCGGTGTGTCATCTCACCAAGAATTATACCGCCAAAAGTAGTATTAACAAGATCATTGATTGCAGGATGTTGTGTTTCACCTGCTGTTTCCCAAATATACGAGCCCACAAATGTAGCTAAACTGGACTGATAGAAATTATAGCCGTTACTTCTGAAGGCGTTGAAATAAATCTGTCCATGATATGGATGATCGATCTGGTTCGTGGTAAACTGATTGTCATCCCAATCCCAAGCGCTCAAACGCTGGTGATTAATAAAGTTTTTGAAAGTGATATAGGAATACGGATCCTTGGTTATAAACCGATTGAAAGTCGCCGGAAAAGCCTGAGCAAGAAACCATTCGGTACCAGCCCGCCAAAAATGTTTAGGTCGTTGAGGATTCAGAACCTGTTGTTCTGAATCTGACTTGTCGAGTCGTATAGGTTTCCACATCGGCCTGGAAAACAGGACCGAATCGGCTGGTTGCTGTACCAATGAATCTGTGGCAGATTGTCCCATAGCCAACTGTGTAAAGCTGACATACAGCAATATTAATAATACCGACAATACATTCGTTTTTATTAGCATACCCTATTTATCCTTAACTCTTCACCATTCTGACAATACAATTGTTTCTATTTATAAATTTCCACAGGACCGAGACTTTAAGTCTCACTATAACACAAAACGCGCCCACAAAAACATTGTTTGTGAAGATCGATAAAATTATAAAAATAGTTTGTAGCCCCCGCTATAAAAACGGTATAAAAAAAGAGGCTACTATCACACAGCCTCCTTTCAGATATATTAAACGATTTCCGTTTTCTAGAACATAGGAACTTCTATTAGCAATAAAGAGCTCTCTTTTGCAGCCTTTAGACTAATACGGTCCGTATCGGTAATCCCGGCTGCGTCTCTGCGGTACAATGTTGTTTCATCTACCTGCACCTCACCTTCCAGAACAAACACGAATACACCATTGCCTTCTCCTTTCAACACATACTCTATAGTCTTACCTTCATCGAGGTCTGTTCTATGAAACCAAGCATCCTGATGGATCCAGGTTCCTTCATCGTCCTTGTTGGGCGAGACAATCTGCTGAAGTTTATTTCTCCAATCTGCAGGATCTAAACGAATCTGATCATAACGGGGCTCAACATTCTGCTTATTGGGGAACAACCATATCTGCAAAAATTGGACGGCTTCTGTCTCATTAGCATTAAACTCACTATGCTGTATCCCAGTCCCTGCGCTCATCACTTGGATTTCTCCAGGTTCAATCGTACCACTATTACCCATACTATCCTGATGTGCCAAGGTTCCTTTTAATGGGATAGAGATAATCTCCATATTATCATGCGGATGCCTACCAAACCCATTACCACCGGTCACGTAATCATCATTAAAGACACGTAGCGCTCCAAAGTGCATCCGTTCAGGGTCATGGTAGCCTGCAAAACTAAATGTATGTGCGCTTTTTAACCAACCATGATCTGCATGTCCCCTACTATCGGATCTGTACAAAATTGTGTGTGCCATTTTTTCCTCCTTTTATTGTATAAAACAAAGATACACCCTAATGGTGTGTTCAATTCTTAATCTAGATTAAAAAAAAATGGGCTATCATATCGTATGATAGCCCATTTTTAACTTAGAACTCGGCCCGAAGTTTACTTAGAAACTCTGGTGTAATACCAATATAGGATGCCACTGATTTTTGTGGAATCGTATTTATCAGCGTAGGATACATCGTACAGAACTTTTCATACCTTACTTTTGCAGGAAGGCTGAGATAGTTTATAGTACGGTGATTACTTGCCGCCAGTGCATTTTCTGTCAATATTCTAAAGTAACGTTCCAGCTTTGGAATACGGTCAAAAATACTTACCTGACAGGACCGGCTCAACAATAGCACTTTCGTTTCTAACAGTGCGTCAATATTCAACTCACTGGGTTTGTTTTTAACGAAAGAGTACATATCCGAAATCCACCAGTTGGCTGGGGCAAACTGCAAAATATGCTCGAAGCCGTTCCGATCTACCGCGTAAGACCGTAGACAACCTTCAACCACAAAAGCAGAATACTGAGCTACTTCTCTTGCCCTATGCAAAAATTGCTTACGGGCCAACGTCTTCTCCCGAACCAGCTCGGCAACAATTCCCTCTTCTTCTTCTGTCAATGGGGTAATACTATTGATGTGCTCTATAAGGTTTTGAACCATTTGTTTTACTTGATTTCGTTATAACTCATTCCCATATTCTGGAACATAAAAGCCCATTTATCAGCATGCTCTGCAATCTGCATAGCTGTAGACTTTCCTGCACCATGTCCAGCATTGGTATCTATACGAATTAACATGGGATTGTTCCCTACGTTATATTCCTGCAAGCGCGCGGCAAACTTAAAAGAGTGCGCTGGCACCACACGATCATCGTGATCTGCAGTCATAACCATCGTTGCGGGGTAGGATGTATTAGGTTTCAAAGCATGGTAAGGAGAATATTTATACAAATACTCAAACATTTCCTTACTATCATCTGCAGTTCCATAATCAAATGCCCAACCTGCACCTGCAGTAAACTTATGGTAGCGCAACATATCCAATACCCCAACCGCAGGGAAAGCAACTTTAAACAATTCTGGTCTTTGCGTCATACAGGCACCTACCAGCAAGCCTCCATTGGAACCTCCAGCAATCGCCAATCGCTCGGACGAAGTGTACTTCTCTTTAATCAGATATTCTCCCGCGGCGATGAAATCATCGAAAACATTCTGCTTATTCATCTTAGTCCCTGCGACGTGCCAGTTCTCACCATATTCGCCGCCGCCTCTCAGGTTTGCAACAGCATATACACCACCTTGCTCCAAAAGAATAATATTAGCAGTACTAAACGAAGGCGTTAAACTGATGTTGAAACCGCCATATCCATACAACATGGTAGGGTTCGTGCCATCCAGCTTTACCCCTTTTTTATGAGTAATAATCATAGGCACTTTTGTGCCGTCTTTTGACGTGTAGAAGACCTGTTTAGATTCGTACTGCGTCGGGTCGAATTGAATAGCAGCTTTCTTATACACATCGGACTTACCTGAAGCAATATCGTAGCTATAGATTGTCCCAGGATTAACATAAGAAGTAAAAGTATAATAGAGAGACTTATCTTCTTTCTTTGCCCCAAATCCACTTGCTGTCCCCACACCAGGCAACGTAATTTCTCGTTCTAGTTTTCCCTCACGGTCGTACTGCTGCACCAAAGAAGTTGCATCTTTTAGATAAGATGCAAATATCTTCCCTCCTCCTATGGAAGGACTTAACACATTTTCAGTTTCTGCAATCAGATCCTTCCACTCCGAAGGTTTCGGATTGGCGAGTACAGTCTCTACAATCTTACCATTAGGTGCGCCCAGCTCGGTATAGATAAGGAACCGATCGCCATCATTATCTAAAATAGCGTGGTTTTTATCAAAGTTATCGACAATTGTTATGAAGCCTGCTGTGGGATTTGTCAAATCCCGCACATACAACTCATTTCCGGATGTGGTATTCGCCGCTGTAACCACCAAGAAACGCTGATCTTCGGTTAGTCCTGCGCCGATATATCTTCGAGGCAGCTTTTCTCCACCAAAGATTAGCTCATCTGTAGACTGTGCGGTATTTAAGGTATGGAAATATAACTTATGCTGATCTGTCATCGCCGACAGTGCCGATCCTGATTTTGGTTTATCGTAGGAGCTGTAATAAAACCCTTCATTCCCACGCCAGGCCAGCTCACTGAATTTGATATCAATCAACGTATCGCCTAATACGGTCTTGTCTGCTGTACGCAGCACAATTACTTTACGCCAATCGGAGCCTCCCTCCGAAATCTGGTACGCAACCAATGAACCATCCTTGCTGAAATTAATTCCAGCTAATGACGTAGTACCATCTGCTGAAAACTTATTAGGATCCAAAAATACCTCTTCAGCTCCCTGATCCCCTTTTTTGCGATAGAGCACAGCCTGATTCTGTAAACCGTCATTTTTATAAAAATAAGTATAATCTCCCTCAACAAACGGAGCGGAATATTTCTCATAATTCCATAACTTCTCTAGTCGCTGAGCAATTGCATTTCGAAAGGGAATCTGCTTCAGATAGCTCTGTGTCACTTCATTTTCTGCCGCAACCCAGGCTTTAGTCTTATCGGACATATCATCCTCCAACCATCTATAAGGGTCCTCTACAGAAACTCCAAAAAAATCATCCTTTTGATCTACTTTCTCTGTCTTAGGATAAGGCTGTAATGTAATATCTTTCACCGAGTCAATTTGTTTATTTTGTTGACATGCTACCAATGCCATTGACAGCATTATAAAACCAATATTTTTCTTCATAATTGATTATTCTTTCTAACAAAACTAAGGAAATAATTCTTCCTTTAAAACTTTCATGAGCCAATCAATAACTTCTACGCATCTGACCTATGAATAGGATAACCTATAAATAATAGGATAGCGACAAAGAATCCTCTATTTGTAAAATCAGCACATTTTGGTAGTTTTACACCAACATGCAAATTGCTAAAAAGATATATTTTGCTTCCGACTTCCATTTAGGGTCTTATCCTAAGGAGCAATCCGAAATCCGGGAACGAGAAATCGTGAAGTGGCTGGACCATATCAAACAGGATGCTTCTGAGCTCTATCTGGTGGGTGATATTTTCGACTTTTGGTTTGAATACAGTACGGTAGTTCCTAAAGGTTATATCCGATTTTTAGGGAAACTCGCCGAACTGGCCGACTTGGGTATAAAAATAACCTTATTCAAAGGTAACCATGATATGTGGATGTTTGGTTATTTAAAAAAAGAAATTGGAGCAACTATTATCGACAATGAGCTAATTCTAAACCTCAACGGAAAATCATGTTACATCCACCATGGTGATGGATTAGGCCCTGGTGACAAAAAGTATAAAGTATTAAAAAAAGTATTCCGAAGTTCGTTCTGCCAATGGCTTTTCGCCCGTTTGCACCCCAATCTAGGTATCGGAATAGCGCAACGATGGTCTAAACATAGCCGTATCTCCAACAATAGCGACGAAAAATTTTTGGGAGAAGATAAGGAGTGGCTTATCCAATATGCCAATGATATACTCCATACCCAGCACTACGACTATTTTATATTTGGCCACCGTCATTTTCCTTATGAAATCGAGCTTAGAAAGGATTCCAAGATTATTAACCTTGGAGAATGGATAAACTATTACACCTATGCGGTATGGGATGGACAAACGCTTAATCTACAACGATGGAACTCATAGATGCTATTCAACAAATAGCGATACTCCCTAATGCGGAGTTAGAGAAGTTGCTGTTCATAACAGAGCGGATTGAAGTAGAAAAGAACAGTATACTAATAGATAAGGACAGAACTTCTAAATATATCTATTTCTTAACCGAGGGCATCTGCCGCATTTACTACCCGAAAGAGCAAAAGGAAGCTGTCCTTGACTTTTGTTTCCCTGGCGACTCCATCCTATCACTTAAAAGCTATGTTCACAATACTCCTGGTTATGAAATCGTAGACACGCTAGAAAACTGTGTTCTATACCGTATTCCCGTTTCAAAACTACAGGATCTTTACAACAGCTCTTTGCCTATCTCAAATTGGGGCCGTAAACTCGCGGAACTGGAAACCCTAAAAATAGAACAGCGTCTGATGCAAACACTATTCAAAACAGCTACAGAACGTTACGGTGATCTATTGACGAAAGAGGCCAATGTCCTACAACGCATCAAACTGGGCTATATTGCTTCCTATCTAGGCGTCACACAGGTAACACTTTCCCGCATCCGTGCTGAGATAAAATGATAAAAAACATTCCTTTTTTAACAAATGTTAAAAAAAATAAGTCGATAAACACGCACCTTTGCACAAAAAAATGAACTGGATATTTTTAATATTAGGTGGGTTGTTCGAGGTCGGATTCACCACTTGTCTAGGTAAAGCAAAAGAAGCCGCCGGCACCTCTTCTCTTTTGTGGTATGGAGGTTTTGTAGTCTGTCTATTTCTTAGCATGGGATTACTGATCAAAGCCACCCAGACATTACCTCTAGGCACCGCCTACGCTGTTTGGACAGGCATAGGAGCCGTAGGAACAGTACTGATGGGTATAATTTTCTTTAAGGAGCCCGCAGAATTTTGGAGGATATTCTTCATATTCACCTTAATTGCTTCAATAATAGGTCTAAAGGTTGTATCAAGTCATTAACAATTCCTTCTTTTTAAACCATATTTTTCAGTATTTTTGCACTCTCTAAAAGGGAATAATACCTTTTTAGAGCAAAATCCGCGAAGGTGTATCCTATAAAATGGATACATAAGGGCTATTAGCTGCCCTTATTTTGACTTTGGGGATTAATACTTATCAAACGGAACTATGTTAGAAAAACTACAAGCGATTAAAGAACGGTGGCAAGAAGTGGAAGCTGAACTAAGCAAGCCCGAAACCATCAATGACATGAAACGTTTTGCAAAATTGAACAAGGAATACAAAGACCTATCAAAAATTGTAGAGCAATATCATATTTACAAAAATATAATCAGCAATATAGATACCAATAAAGATATATTGGTCAATGAGAAGGATCAGGAATTAAGGGAAATGGCCAAAGAAGAGCAAGACATCTTGTTGGTACAGAGAGAGGAGAAAGAGGAAGAGATTCGTCTGATGCTTATCCCTAAGGACCCTGAAGACTCTAAAAACGCGATTATCGAGATACGTGGTGGTACTGGAGGAGACGAGGCTGCATTATTTGCAGGTGACCTCTACCGTATGTATACCCGTTATTTCGAGACCAAAGGCTGGCGCAATGAGGTAATGGATGTTACCGAGGGTACTTCTGGTGGTTATAAAGAGGTAATTCTAAAAGTAATTGGCGATGATGTATATGGTCAGTTGAAATACGAATCTGGTGTACATCGGGTACAACGTGTCCCTGATACCGAAACTCAAGGTCGTGTGCACACTTCGGCAGCCTCTGTCGCTGTACTCCCGGAAGCTGAAGAGGTCGACGTAGAATTGAACCCAGGTGATATTGAAATGCACACATCAAGATCCGGTGGTGCTGGAGGACAGAACGTAAATAAAGTAGAGACAAAAGTACAATTAACACATAAACCTACAGGAATTGTTGTCGTCTGTCAGGTGGAGCGCTCTCAATTAGCCAACCGTGAATTGGCAATGGAGATGCTTCGTACCAAACTTTACGAGATAGAATTGAACAAAAAGAACGGTGATATCGCTGCAAAAAGAAAAACTTTAGTTTCTTCGGGTGACCGTTCTGCAAAAATCCGTACTTATAACTACCCTCAAGGAAGATTTACGGAACATAGAATTAACTTGACAACATATAATTTATCGACAATTCTAGACGGTGATATACAGCCTATTATAGACGCGTTACAGTTTGCTGAAAACGCTGAAAAGATGAAGGAGGGCGCTACAGACTAAGTTTTTTTCAAAAAAAATTAGGATTTATATAAATAAGCGCTATATTTGCACACCTTCTCACAAGAAGGGTTGAGGTCTGGTAGTTCAGCTGGTTAGAATACATGCCTGTCACGCATGGGGTCGCGGGTTCGAGTCCCGTCCAGACCGCAAAAAAAACAAAGAAAAGAAGAGTCTTTTCATCGTTCTTTAAAAATAGTAAAAGTAAAGATTTTAGGTCTGGTAGTTCAGCTGGTTAGAATACATGCCTGTCACGCATGGGGTCGCGGGTTCGAGTCCCGTCCAGACCGCTAAATATCTTTTACAACAATCAAATTCTTAGGTCTGGTAGTTCAGCTGGTTAGAATACATGCCTGTCACGCATGGGGTCGCGGGTTCGAGTCCCGTCCAGACCGCTAAGAAACAATAAAGGTATCCACAAAGGATGCCTTTATTGTTTACGGCTTTTTTGCACATCCTACTTTTTCACTTTCCCACTTAGGTCAACCTCACTATTTTAATACATCAGTGCCCCATAAAAAACAAGTTATTCGTTAGCAAGTTTATAGCATTTTTTTAGAAGCAACATTAGTATTTCATCAAAAATACTATTACGTTTGATTAAGTATTTTTATAAAAGTGCGTATATTCAAGGTCAGAAAACACCCCTACCTGAGGTTAAACACGGTAAAGAAGCTATGAAACTGCTTTTCTTCATTAATTTCATGATTACAAGGGTTACTATTTGGATTTTAAGGTATTAATAAGTGAGTAAGATAAAACAAATACTTCCCACAGAGATTTCGGACCAGGAGATTGTCGATGGGGTATCAAAAGGCGATAGTAAAGCTATCAATAGGATCTACAAATCCTACTTTCCTTCGATATCACGTATGATTGTCAACAATAATGGTTCTGAAGACGAAGCGAAAGATATCTTTCAAGAAGCGGTGATGGTTTTGTATGACAAGATTACTCAACAAAAATTTGAGTTAAGTAGTAAACTCGGGACGTTTTTGTACGCAGTATCAAGAAGACTGTGGCTAAAACAACTGACGCGAAAAGGGAGCGTGGCTAGCACTGCTGATATTTCGGACTTTGAGGATCTCTTACGAGTAGAAGATGACTTGGAGCGACACGACGAAATAGAGCAAAGATTTGACCATATGAATATTGCCCTGTCACAATTAGGAGAACCTTGCCAGACACTGTTAAAAGATTTTTATATCGCCAACATGTCTATGCAGGATATACGTGACAAATTTGGCTATACCAATACGGACAATGCAAAGACACAAAAGTACAAATGCCTACAGCGACTCAAAAAGATATTTTTTAATTCATCTCTTGAAAAATGAGTGGTATGCAGAGACATGATTTTATAAATTGGGCCGATCAGTATTTACGAGGCGAACTTTCAACAGAAGATGCTGTGGCCTTCGAGAACTTCTGTAAAACAGAGCCTACCTATGCTGAATTATTCGAACAGCACCGTTCTTTTGTACAAAACCTGCAAAAGACGGAACTCCGTAATGCATTCCAACAATCGCTGATTGCTGAAGGTAATGCATTTCAGTCTGAGCGTAAGAATACTGCAACAACTAAGGTGGCTTCACTATGGAGCAAACTACAGATCAATGCGGGCGTCGCTGCTGCTGTAGCTCTCGTATCTGTTTTTTCTACGCTATGGATCACAGGGTATTTCACGAACATTAAAAAAGCCAATACAGACTATAGCGCATTACGCAGGGAAATGAATTCGGTGAAGAAGAATGTAACCGAGCAAAATAAAGCGATACAAAACATCAACAACGATAAGAACAAAAACAATGCGGCCATTCATTTTGGTGCGACGGGCTTTATGTTGACTCGTGATGGATATGTAGTCACCAATTATCATGTTATTAATGGTGCTGACTCTATACACCTTCAAAACGTGAAAGGACAAGCATACAGGGCCCAAATTGTGTATACCGATGCTCAAAAAGACATAGCTATCTTACACATTGACGATACGAGTTTTAAAAATTTAAAAAATATCCCCTATACGTTCAAAAAACAAAGTTCAGAACTTGGGGAAGATATTTTCACCTTAGGATTCCCGAGGGATGAGGCCGTCTATGGTCAAGGTTATTTGAGTTCTAATACAGGTTATGCTGGTGATACGATAGCTTATCAGATTTCGATCCCGGTAAACCCAGGTAATAGTGGTGGCCCAGTATTGGACAATCAAGGTAATATCATTGGAATCATCTCTGGCAAGCAAAAGGGAATCGATGGTGCAGCATTTGCTATTAAGACTAAAGAGCTAGTCGAGACACTAAATAAAATACCAGCTGACTCTCTGAAAGGAAATATTTTCCTTAACAATAAAAACACACTGTCTACGCTCCCAAGAACGGAGCAGATAAAGAAACTGCAAGACTACATCTATATCGTGAAGGTCTTTTAGTCAATTTTGTTTCAATAAATCAAATAATCGATAAAGCAGATATCCACAACAGGATATCTGCTTTTTTTCTTCCCCTACGCAGGCAGATTGCCCCCAGGCACAGTCTACAGCGTACCTCCCTGAACTTCCCTTTTTGAAAAAAAGACGCATTGCTAAACAACAAATACAGTTTATCAACGTTTATTGTTGTACATGACACAATCATGTAACAAGAATGATATAATTAATCACATGATTATCAAAAGGTACTACAATCCACATCGTTCCTCATTAGTTGCTCGAAGTTTTATATTTCTATCAGAATCCTTATATAATTTTTTTATTTATGATGCTCCATATTTATCGCGTATTATTTTTTACATGTACATTAATTATTCTTTACACGACAACACAAGCAACACCACACGTCAATACAGCAGTTGCTAAGCAACCTAAACCTCCTTCGCCCCTAAACACAGATTCTCTTTCTGTATCCGGTCAGGTAAAAGATTCTAAAGGAAACGCTCTGGAAGGAGTTGTTATCTCAGAAAAAGGCACAACAAATACCGTTGTTTCTAATACTGAAGGCGCATTCAAAATAGCGGCGAGTCCAAACGGTATCCTGGTCCTATTAAAATCAGGCTTTGTCCGCTCCGAACTGCACATCAACAATCAACGCCATATCGATGCCGTACTGACCGTCGAAGAGCAGGATACCACTACCGATAGTATCAAAACATCAGTGGACTCGACTAAGAGCATCCCTACGCCCGTAGCGACGACAGACACCGCTAAAATGGATAATACGACTGCTCCCCCTAAAAATACCGTAACTGGCCTTGTAAGCGGCCCTGAAGGTCCCATAGCGGGTGCTTCTGTTTCGGTAGAGGGTACGAACACGACGGTACTAACCGATGAAAATGGGCGGTTCAAAATAGCGGCCAATGCAAAAAACACCCTTCGGTTTAGTTCGGTAGGATACAAACCGTTCAGTCAAGCCATAGGCAAAAGAAACGACGTACAAGTGCTACTGGCTACAGAGACCAATACCATTGAATCCGTAAAAGTCGTTTCCGTCGGCTATGGCACAATGAAACGTGCAACGCTACCTACTGCTGTGTCCAGCATAGGAGCTAAAGACATTGAAGACGAAGTTCTCCCTAGCATTACACAGGCCATACAAGGAAAAGCGGGCGGTGTACAAGTCACTCAAAAGTCAGGTTCACCAGGCGGTGGGATAAGTATACGTGTGCGGGGTACCACCTCAATCAATGCGAGTTCTGACCCGCTGTATGTTGTAGACGGAATCCCAGTCAACAGTACGACCAATTTCACTGGTGGATCCACGTTCGATTTTGGAGGAGGCACGCAGGGGATCAATGTACTCGCATCGATCAATCCCTCCGACGTACAGTCCATCGAAATCTTAAAAGATGCAGCCTCATCTTCTATCTATGGTTCCCGAGCGGCCAATGGTGTCGTCCTAATTACCACCAAAAAAGGTACAGCAGGACATAGTCAATTCAACTTCAACATGTATGAAGGCTTCTCCCAAGTACCCCGCGAGCGCTATTACGATATGATGAATACGGAGCAGTACCAGGACTACATGCGTGATTATTACAAAATCAGATTAGAACTAGGTATCGATACCAACAAAGCTCCCGATCAGATATTTGCAAACCCTGGAGTAAATACCAATTGGCAGGATGCCGTATTCAGAACTGCCCCCATGCGGAATTACGAACTTTCTGCCAATGGAGGTAATGACAAAACAAGATACTATACTTCACTGGGCTATATGAGACAAGGTGGTGTATTATTAGGTTCCGATTTCAATAGATTAAGTGGCCGTATCAATCTAGATCATGCCCATAGCGACAAACTAAGATTTTCTACCGCAATCAACCTGACCCGAGCCGTCAACCAACGGGTACAGGAAGAAAACTCCAAAGAGGGAGCTACCAAAAGCGGGATATTCTCTCCCCCAAATCTAACTGTATTTGACGAGCGTGGCAATTATGTCTATGACCAAGTGCGCGTGACACGGGAAAACCCTGTTGCTATGCTTGAATTACCGACCAATGAAGCCCAAACATTCCGGATTCTGGCCAACGCCAGTGCCGAATATAATATCATGCCCGAGTTATTGCTAAAAACAAGCTTTGGTACCGATATCAGTTTTATTGATGAGACCTTCTTTATGCCTCCTAATGGGCTACGTTCGTACGTAAGCCAAGGAGGAATAGGTGCACGTCGTAACACCAGGAACCAGCTCTGGATCAATGAAACAACACTGACATACGATAAGACTTTCGGGGCCCATAGCCTAAATGTTCTCGGAGGTTTTTCTTTCCAGGAGTCCCGTATCGATTTCGTACATGCACAACGATCTAATTTCCCGACCAACGACATTCCTTACATCACCGCTGGAGGTGTCATTAATGGTGCAAACTCCTATCCTGAGGAGTGGGCCATAGCTTCGGGGTTTGCGCGCGCAACTTACATTTACAATGATAAATATATCTTAAACGCAAATGTACGGTCCGATGGCTCTTCCCGTTTCGGAAGAGACAATCGTTGGGCAGTATTTCCTTCTCTCGCTGGTGCATGGCGCATTAAACAGGAGAATTTTATGCAGGATGTCAACTTTATCAGCGATTTAAAACTACGCGCAAGCTGGGGGATAACAGGCAACCAAAACATCGGCAACTACGCTAGCCGCTCGATGTATACCGGAGGCAACAACTATATGGGTACCCCGGGTTTCTTACCCAATGTCTTGGGAGACCGCGGGCTAAAATGGGAGACCACACAACAGTGGAATATTGGTATAGATGCCGGTTTCCTAAATGACCGGATCTCCTTATTGGCTGACTACTATCACAAAAAGACTTCAGATCTATTGATTGGTCTACCTATTTTGAGCAGTTCCGGCTATAGCACTCGATTCACCAACTCTGGAGATATCGAGAATAAAGGTTTTGAATTTGAGCTAACGACCAAAAACCTCATTGGTGACTTTAAATGGTCTACCTCACTCAATATGACCTTCAACCGAAACAAGGTACTGGCATTGCCCAACGGGTTAAATGAGATGCGTGGCGGTGTGGGCGACCTCAACCGAGCAAGACCTGGCCAGCCTCTGGGCGTATTCTATGGCTGGAAGGCAATGGGCGTTAATTCACAGACAGGTATGATTGACTACCTAGGTGCTGATGGCTCTATGGTACTCCCTAAAGACTATGCAGACCATGTTATGATTGGAGATCCTAATCCGGACTTCTTTGGAGGTATATCCAACAATTTCGCTTATAAAAACTTCGATCTAAGCATCTTGGGACAATTCACCTATGGCAATGATATTTTCAATTATAATCTGGCTTCGGGGCTTGAAGGGTTCAACCCGAGCTCCAATCAGTTTGTGGACATGGTAGACCGATGGAAACAACCAGGAGATATAACAGATGTGCCACGTCCTGCTCCAGGAGACCTAAATAACGGTGCCGTATCTTCTCGCTTTGTAGAAGATGGCTCTTTCTTCCGTATACGCAACATAACCTTGGGTTACACTGTGCCGACCGCATTATCGGACAAGTTGAAAGTGAAAAAACTACGTTGGTATGCTACCGTGCAAAATGCCTATGTATTTACCAAGTATAGAGGATATGACCCCGAGGTGAGCTCTAGTCATGGAGGGGCAAATACAGGCTTAATCTATGGTTACGACTATGGTAGCTATCCGCAACCACGCATCTTCACCACAGGCTTCAACTTAACATTTTAGATATTATTATGAGACAGAATATTATATACTTGCTACTCCTCGCTTCATTTGCTTTTACCGTGACATCCTGCAACAAGTTCTTGGATCGCGATCCACTTGGGCAGATCGGTCAGGATGAATACTTCAATTCGGAGACCAATGCCAATTCAGCGCTGATGGGAATGTACCGCAGCATGATGAACTCTTTTTCTTACGGACAGTCTACCATTATCGTACCTGAGTTTTCGGCCCGTCACGTTAGACATGCTGCAGAATATCCAGAGTATGAGAATTTTGCTAACCATCAAGTACAGACCATCAATCCCTGGACTGCCAATATGTGGAAAGCATTGTACACCACCATAAATGCCGCTAATCAAATCATAGAAGAAGTGCCAAAGATGACTCCTGCAATGATTACGGACCAAAAGAAGAACATCTTTATCGGAGAGGCAAAATTCATCCGTGCATTTAATTATTTCTTTCTGATACGGGCTTTTGGACGCATCCCACTAAAAGTAACCTATACCCGAGAGAATAGTGAGTTGAATACGAAGCAGGCCGAGAAAGAAGAAGTATATACGCAAATCATCAATGATTTGAATGAAGCAATCAGTCTACTTCCTACCGAAAACACTTACACTGGAGACGCTAGCCGTGGACGCGCTTCACATTGGGCAGCAAAAGCCTTGCTAGCCAAAGTATATCTCTACCAAGCGGCATTCACCAATGATTATAAAAATGCGGCCAGCCTGTCGGAAGAAGTTCTATCTTCTGGGAAATACAATCTGGTAACAGAGTATTCCAGCATTTGGACTACCCAAAATAGTAGTGAAGCTATTTTCGAAATACAATTTGATGATCAGGCAACCAACCCTTTGGCAGCTGTATCTAATGACAATGCCACGGTTCTTTTCCTGGCAAAGGATTCTACATTATTGAATCTATACCGAGAAGGAGATAAACGCAAGGCCTTTACAGTCAAAAAGGGAAGTAAGAACAACTATTTCATGGGTAAATTTCCCAACTTCTCACCTGCCAGTCAAAATGTAACAGCGATACGTCTTGCAGAAGTTTATCTTATACACGCCGAGGCAAAAGCAAGAGTAGAGAATGGAGTCAGTCAGACCGCCTATGAGGCGCTCAAAAAGGTTCAGGAAAGAGCTGGCTACACTACGCCAATAAATGACTACAGTAGTCTTGAAGTCTTTATTAAAGCTGTACAGGAAGAAAAGGAACGAGAATTGCTATTTGAAGGGGAAACTTGGTTTGACTACTGCCGGACAAAACTTGCTCTGACAAAATACAGTAGTCTTAAAGACGAAAAACACTTCCTCTACCCTATCCCTGCTGCCGAGATTGGATTAGGAAATAGCCTAACACAAAATCCGGGATATTAGTCATTTCCAATCAACCCGAACCTATCATAGTGTCCCCATAAAATAAGGAGCGCCTTTTCTACAACTAGAAAAGGCGCTCCTTATTTATAAGAGAAAATCTCTTGCTTATTTATTCGGTTGAGGTGTAACGCGTAAATAAGGTTTGATTTCCGTAAACCCTTTTGGAAACTTAGCAGGGATATCCTCCGTTTTGATTGCAGGAACTACAATTACATCTTCACCGTCTTTCCAGTCTGCAGGCGTTGCGACAGAATATTCAGCTGTAAGCTGAAGAGAGTCTATAACACGTAAGATCTCATAGAAATTACGTCCTGTAGAAGCTGGGTAAGTAAGCGTTAATTTAACCTTCTTGTCTGGCCCAATAACAAATACCGAGCGAACGGTAAACGTTGCTGAAGCATTAGGGTGAATCATATCGTACAGTTCAGCGACATGACGGTCTTCGTCCGCAATAATTGGAAAATCCACCGTTGTATTCTGTGTCTCGTTAATATCTTGCACCCACTTCAGATGATCCTCAACACCATCCACACTCAATGCCAGTACCTTAACATTACGTTTTTCAAACTCTGACTTTAACTGAGCAGTACGCCCGAGTTCGGTTGTACATACCGGTGTAAAGTCGGATGGATGTGAATACAACACAGCCCAACTATCTTTTATGTAATCATAGAAATCGATATCACCTATCGTTGTCTGCGCTTTGAAATTTGGCGCGTCATCTCCTAGTCTTAAACCCATATTTGTAAATTTTAATAATCTATATATTCTACTAATATAGTAGTCTTTTACATAATCACCAAATAATTAGCTATAAATTTTATGTTTTTATTATGCATGCATAATAAAAATAAGTATATTTGATAGAACCAAATAGACGATACACCATGAATTTCGAGCTATCAGAAGAACATAAAATGATCCGTGATGCGGCAAAAGAGTTTGCCCAGGAGCTGAAAAAAGAAGTTATACAACGTGATGAGAAAGCAGAATTCCCTACCGAGTTCATAAAGAAAATGGGAGATCTCGGTTTTATGGGAATCATGACCGCAGAGAAATATGGCGGCGCGGGTATGGATGCCCAAGCTTACGTCCTTGCGCTAGAAGAAATTGCAAAAATCGATGCTTCTACGGCTGTAATCATGTCTGCCCATAATTCGCTCGTGTTATGGGGACTAGAAACCTATGGGACGGAAGAACAAAAGCAACAGTACCTGGTTCCGCTTGCCAAGGGCGAAAAACTTGGAGCTTTTGCCCTATCCGAACCTGAAGCTGGGTCTGATGCTTCTTCTCAGCACACTACCGCAACTGACCAAGGAGATCACTATCTACTGAACGGCACAAAAAACTGGATTACCAACGGAGGGAATGCCGACATCTATTTAGTTGTTGCGCAAACGCATCCCGAATTAGGACATAAAGGAATCAATGTGCTAATAGTCGAAAAAGGAATGGCGGGGTTCACGATCGGACCAAAAGAAAATAAACTGGGAATACGCAGTTCGGACACACACTCCTTATTATTTACAGATGTCGTCGTACCAAAGTCCAATCGCATCGGTGACGATGGATTTGGGTTTAAGTTCGCCATGAAAACACTTGATGGTGGCCGTATTGGTATAGCGGCACAGGCATTAGGGATAGCTGCAGGAGCCTACGATCTAGCCCTAGCGTATGCCAAGGAGCGTAAAACTTTTGGCCAACCGATTTCAGCTCATCAGGCTATACAGTTCAAACTCGCGGATATGGAAGTGGAAATCGAAGCAGCACGGTTATTAACCTATAAAGCAGCTTGGACCAAAGACCAGGGTCTTCCTTATGGTAAAGAAGCCGCTATGGCCAAGCTACATGCTTCAGAAGTCGCAATGAAGCATACTGTAGAAGCCATCCAAATACACGGAGGCTACGGTTACGTAAAAGAATATCATGTCGAACGATTGATGCGGGATGCAAAAATCACGCAAATCTACGAGGGCACCTCAGAGATACAGCGGTTGGTTATCGCGCGCGAGGTACTGCGATAAGCAAATCAGTCTATCGTACGTTTTTATCAATCTGCTGGAGAAAGCCGTAATCTTCAAAAGAAAAGCTTCCTGTTTGTTGCATATGATGTTCAAACAGGGCTTTTGCTTTCAGAAGCAAACCATTATCCTGATTGATCAATCCATCATACATCAGAAGCTGTGCCAGGGGCCGAATCTGCTCCTGTTCTAGGCTTTTGCTATAATCAATAACCTCTGCATCACTAAGATTTAGGAAAAAAGCACGCTCTTCGTTGAAAAAATCCAGATAACCGGTATCAATATTGACAGCTTCCGCCGTTTCCTGAAGGCCTTCCCACTTCCCGACCAAAAGGCGGAGAAACTTGCCCATCTCATTTATCCAATTTAGTATCGTGTCTTTTTCGTATCGAATTCCCATAATTATTTATCTTACCTGTCCGTCTCCTGTGACAAACCACTTCTCTGTTACTAATTTTTCCAGCGCGAAAGGCCCACGCGCGTGCAGCTTCTGCGTAGAAATACCGATTTCTGCCCCTAATCCGAACTCTCCCCCATCCGTAAAACGGGTTGAAGCATTAGAATAAACTGCCGCTGCATCTACCGAGCGCATAAATTTCGTAATTTTAGCTGAATCCTGCGACACAATACACTCCGAATGTTTGGAAGAATAATATGCAATATGGGAAAGTGCCTCGTCTAAACCACTCACCTCTTTTATCGAACACTTTAAATCTAAAAACTCACGGCCAAAATCATCTTCCTCAGCACGCTGCACATAAGGGTATCCCGCTTCTTGAAAAATACCATACAGTTTATCCGTCGCGAAAACTTCGACCTCCGCCGCTACAAAATGAGGAATAAGTTGTTGTATAAACGACCTATCAACATTTTCATCCACTAGAATCGTATCTAACGCATTACACACAGAAGGTCGTGAAATCTTTGCATTGGCAACGATACGAGCTGCTTTCTCCAAATCTGCACTGGCCTCGATATAGGTATGGCAGACTCCTGCCCCGGTCTCTATCACAGGAACCTTGGCATGTTGACGGACAAAATCGATCAAGCCCTGCGACCCGCGAGGAATAATGATATCAACATATCCCACAGCTTCCAAAAGTGCACCAATCAAATTTCGGTCTGTAGGCAACAGCTGTACGATATGAGGATCTGTTCCATATTCGACCAACGCGCTTTGAAGGATTCCAACCAGATAACTATTTGTATACCAAGCATCACTACCACCCCGCAAAAGACATACGTTTCCGGATTGTATACACAGCGCAGCAACATCAATAGTCACATTAGGTCTTGATTCATAGATTACACCAACAACCCCCAATGCTACTGTTCTCTTTTCGATCAAAAGCCCATTATCAAGCTGTTTTGCACTCAATAATTTGTCCGTAGGGTCTTCCAATTGACTAACATCTTCCACACTTTGCGCTAAATTCTCAATCCGATCTACGGTCAGTTTTAGGCGATCGTACTTTGGATCAGCAACGTCCATCCGTTCTAAATCCAACTGATTCTGCGTCAGAATATCATGACTATTCGTTCGTAATAGCGTGGCAATACGCTTCAATATTTGTTGCTTATCTTTCAGTTGCAAACCACTTACGGCCTGCTTCGCGGCACGGCTATTCAGCAACTGTTGTTGTATACTATTCATTTTCTTTCTATTTATTAAGCCTTAGCCAGCATCTATTTTCTTTCTTACTCTTCTTCCCTAATTATAAGAGGACAATATCATCGGCATGTGCCAGTGCTATATTCTTCTTTGTATCCGATTTCATTAAGGCCATGGAGTCAACTTTTGCCTTAGCCACAGCCTGCACAACACCGTCTTTGTCTGCAATCTGAAAAACCTCACCGACTTCAAATTCCCCCACCACTTCTGTTACCCCTACCGCCAATAGGCTTTTCCGCTGTTGAATCGCTTTCAGTGCACCTTGATCTAGCTTCACCATCCCCGCTATCAGACTACCGCTAGCCAGCCATTTATGCCTAGAGGACACTTTTTTCTTTTGGGCCAAGCAAACAGTACCAGTCTCCCCAACTATTGCTTTCAAGATACCGTCCGGAGTCTGCATACTAAAGATCACCGCCTTGATTCCCATCTGAGTTGCCAATCGAGCAAAATTAAGCTTTGAAGTCATCCCTCCAAGCCCTACTGCTGATTTCTCCTTTCGCGCCAAAGCCAAAGCATCCTTATCCACTACCTCGATCAGCGGAATCACATTTCCTTTATCGTCTAGCACACCAGGCACAGATGTGCTAAACAAAAGCTGTTCCGCTCCAAACCCAACGGCAATCAAGGTCGCCAGTTCGTCATTATCCGAAAACTTCAGCTCCATGTTACTCACCACATCATTCTCATTGGCAACAGGAATTATATTATTCTTCCATAATGTTTCGTAGGTGCTTTTAAGCTGCAAAAACTGGCTTCTATTTGAAAAATGATGGCGTTCACAGAGACTCTGCGCCAATGCTATCCGAAACGGTTTGAAATAGGTAGAATACGTCCGCATGAGTAAAGGGTTGCCTATCGCAGCCGCGGCTTTACGCTGTTCCAATGTACCTGTATACCGCGGAATAAATTGCCTACCCGCAGCAACTGCACCAGAAGACACCAATACAATATTATATGTTGCCTGTAACACAGCACACTGCCGTGCTATTTCCAATACAATCCGCTCATCTATCTCTCCTTCTGTTGTGATGGATGCTGACCCAAATTTAATAACCAATACAGGCTTTTTCATCGTAACGACTATTTAACGTATTTTTTTAGATTAACTTTTTGTTACCTTATTTACGAGAATTCCCTGGCTTGAATTAACTATACCCAATGGAGTTCGGTTAGTATCTCGCCACAACTCCTTGTCAATTTAGCAAAAAACAATCGATTTCATTTGAAAAAGAATAAACTTAGAGATTTTTAATTTAAAATACAACAAACCACAGCAATTATGAAAAGGCGGGCTATCCCCCTAAAATCCACCGAAGACTAGTCCGCAGCAGACCTATTCCTTAAGAAAAAATAAGCTTCCGAATATACTTTAATCAAATTAGGAACATTAATTGCTCTACAAGATAGATTAGAAGTTAGAAAATAGTACACCGCTTACCATTAAGCACCAAATCATTGACACTTAAAAACAATCTACTATGAAAACACCTATGCTATTATTATTGCTATTTGCCCTCTTCTCGAGTAGCTGTCAGTCTTCAAAAGTATCTTCGTCTACACCAAGTACCGATACCTTAACCTCTGTGGGAGGGGATAAGGATAGGCATGGCTGTCTCGTTGCGGCTGGTTATACCTGGTCTCAACTGCGGAGTGAATGTGTTCGCCCATTTGAAGAAGGCATCGCATTACATGCGCTAAACACATCAACCGCCTATCAGACATCGGCGTATATATTAGTGGATAGCGCTAAAAATGAAGCTGAGGTTTTCATTCCTGAAGAACAGAACAGTATCCTCTTAAATCAGCGCAACGCAACGACTTACACCAACGGCAGATTTACCCTTGTTCAGGAAGCAAACTGCTGGACGCTAAACTTAAACAAAACAGCCCTTTATCAGGAGAAGAAATAAAAATCGGGACGATTTGGATAACTTATTATCCAAATCGCTCTTCATAGGATTTCTCCAAGGCAAACATTTCATCACGAAGCTTTGCAGCTTCCAAAAAGTCCATTTCTTTCGCTGCCTTTTCCATCCGCTTACGTACCGTATCAACCGCCTTCTTAAGGTCTTTTTCACTCATATAAGCAATCAAAGGATCTGCAGCTACACTGACGCCTGGTTCAGGTTCGACATATGGCTTTTGTTCTCCCTTAAAGTCCGCAACAGATGTCTGTTCCAATATCTCTTCGCGCGTTTTACCGACTGTACGTGGCGTAATTCCGTGCTCTACATTATATGCAATCTGCTTTTCCCGGCGTCGGTTGGTTTCGTCGATGGTAACCCGCATACTGTCGGTCATCTTATCGGCATACATAATTACCCTTCCCTTCTCATTACGAGCTGCACGTCCGATAGTCTGTATCAGTGAACGCTCGGAGCGTAAGAAACCTTCTTTATCCGCATCGAGAATAGCGACCAGAGTCACTTCCGGTAAATCTAACCCTTCACGTAATAAATTGACCCCTACTAATACATCAAACTCTCCCAATCGCAATCCCCGTAGTATCTCCACCCGTTCCAATGTTTTCACCTCAGAATGGATATAGCGTACCTTTATATTTAGACGGCTCATGTATTTAGTCAGCTCCTCGGCCATTCTCTTTGTCAATGTTGTAGCCAACACACGCCCACCTTCTTTTATCGTTTTATCGACCTGTTCCAGAAAGTCGTCCACCTGATTCATTGCCGGACGCACCTCAATAATAGGATCCAATAGGCCAGTAGGACGAATGACCTGCTCAACGATAAGACCTTCAGTCTGTTGTAACTCATAGTCTCCCGGAGTAGCGGATACATATATTGTTTGATTCGTTAGCGACTCAAATTCTGGGAAATTCAATGGCCTATTGTCCAACGCTGCCGGGAGGCGGAAACCATGCTCGACCAATGATATCTTTCTCGAGCGGTCCCCTCCATACATCGCACGCAGTTGAGGCAAGGTTACATGGCTTTCATCGATGACCAATAGGTAATCTTCAGGAAAATAATCCAAAAGGCAGAAGGGTCGTGTACCAGGTTCCCGACCATCAAAAAATCGGGAATAGTTTTCTATACCAGAACAGTATCCCAATTCACGCATCATTTCCAAATCGTAATTAACACGCTCCTCTAGGCGCTTAGCTTCCAGCATCCGGCCTTCTTCTTCGAGCTGGGCTTTGCGCTGTACCAGCTCCTCCTGTATAGCCCAGATAGACTGGGTAAACTTCTCCTTAGGTGTTACAAACAGTGTAGCAGGAAAAAGAGATAACGTTTCATGCTTTAACAAAGTCTTACCACTGATAGGATCTATTTCACTAAGTTCGTCGATTTCATCCCCAAAGAAAGAAACACGATAAGCGTTGTCCAAATAGGCCGGATAGATATCTACCGTATCGCCCTTGACCCGAAATGTCCCCCGCTTGAACTCCGTAGTCGTCCGTGCATATAATATTTCCACCAACTTATGTAAAAATGCGTTCCTAGACACCGTCATTCCTACACCGAATCGAAAGATTGACTTCGAGAAATCATCGGGATTCCCCATACCGTAGATACAGGATACCGAAGAGACCACAATGACATCCCTTCGCCCAGACATTAATGCCGAGGTACTCGCCAACCGCAATTTTTCGATTTCCTCGTTGATCGCCAGATCCTTTTCAATATAGGTATTGGTTGATGCGATAAACGCTTCCGGTTGGTAATAATCATAATAGGACACAAAATAGTTGACCGAATTCTCAGGAAAGAACTGTTTGAACTCTCCATATAACTGCGCAGCCAGCGTCTTATTATGACTTAGTATTAAAGTTGGCTTTTGGGTCTGCTGAATGACATTAGCTACCGTAAAGGTCTTTCCAGAACCGGTCACCCCCAGAAGTGTCTGATACGTATCTCCTTGGTTTACTCCCTGTACTAATTCTTTTATCGCTTGTGGCTGATCTCCGGTAGGATAATATTCTGACGTAAGTTGAAATTTCATAGTGCTCCTTCTATTGTAAAAATACCAAATTTAGGACCGTTTTCACAGTACATTCCTATTATTATGACGGAAAAGAAACTAAATAGGCTTTTTTTCGTAATTTGGTCAATAAATACCATTACCATGATTCATATACTGACAAAAGAAAACAGCATTGCAAACCATTTCATTTCGGAGCTCCGGGATAAGGAAATCCAAAAGGATAGTATGCGCTTCCGAAGGAATATCGAGAGACTTGGCGAGGTGATGGCTTATGAAATCAGTAAGACATTTACCTATTCACCGGAAGAAATAGAAACTCCCTTAGGTGTCGCCGAGATGCACACTCTACAGGAACAGCCAGTGCTTATTACCTTAATCCGGGCAGGCCTTCCTTTTCACCAGGGTTTTCTCAATATCTTCGACCGCGCTGAATCAGGCTTTATAGCTGCACATAGACACACCAAGAAAAGCGGGGAATTTGAAATTCACCGCAAATATCAGAACACTCCGAATTTGGACGAGCGTATCGTAATCGTATCAGACCCTATGCTAGCAACCGGCAAAAGCCTTGTTCTTTGCTGCAAGGAACTACTCAGCGAATACAATATCAAAGAGCTTCATATAGCATCTATTATCGCCAGCCAGGAAGGCGTTGATCACGTCCGTGCATTCATTCCCGAAGCTCAGATTTGGCTTGGCGACGTCGACAATGAGCTGACCAGCAAATCTTATATCGTCCCAGGTCTGGGCGACGCAGGAGACCTGGCCTATGGCACAAAGGAGCATTAAGAAACGATGACTATATAACTTGATAACAAGACAACTTCATAACTTAAAAATAACACACAATTAATAGATAATGAACACGATAACCCTATATTTAATTAACAAAATTATAACTTATGGAATGGCAAAAATACAATGGCGAATACCTTCGCCTACCAATTATGGATGCTGTTGAAGCTGCAATCCTTAGAGAGAATCTACTTGGAAACAAACTCAAAGTTTTCATCGGCACCGATTCCCAAGTAAAACGCGGAACAGCCGAATTCGCAACCGTAGTCGTATTTCTACGCGAGCACAAAGGGGGATTTATGTTCATCCACAAAGACCGTAAAGCCCACAACATGAGCATCAAGGAACGTATGCTATTAGAGGTTCAAAAATCCATCGAAACCGCTTATCACCTCTGCCCTATTCTCGATCAGTATGAAGTCGATCTGGAAGTACATGCCGACATCAATACCAATCCTACTTTCGAATCCAACGTCGCACTGAAAGAAGCAATGGGCTATATTCTAGGGATGGGCTTTGTATTCAAGGCCAAACCTGAATCTTTTGCCAGTACAAATTGCGCTAATAAAATTGTGCAATAAAAAAAGATTAACGGATTAGAGCCTTTACGTAACTCCAAAAAAATGCTTAATATTGTTCCTCCATGAACAATATAGAGGACTATTTACGGAAAATCGCAGTCGTTGGCCCTGAATCAACAGGAAAATCGACAATGGCTCAATACCTTGCTAAGGCACTGGACAGCTCTTATGTACCAGAGTATGCCCGATACTACTGCAAGAATCTACAGAACCAATACAGTCTGCAAGATGAGACCAATATGTTCTATGGACAAATAGCCCTAGAAGAAGCTATCTCCTCCCAAGTCAAAAGCAATGTATTAATCTGTGACACCACTATTATGACCGTAAAAATATGGTGTGACCATTTATTCAACCATACTCCAACTATTGTCCTAGAGGAAATAGAACAGCGTAAGTATGATTTATACTTATTGAT
Organism: Sphingobacterium tabacisoli; assembly: GCF_017908035.1. Lineage (GTDB taxonomy): Bacteria > Bacteroidota > Bacteroidia > Sphingobacteriales > Sphingobacteriaceae > Sphingobacterium > Sphingobacterium tabacisoli. Next base: position 2,434,659 of record NZ_JAEQMU010000001.1, read on the forward strand.
GGATATTGACCTACCCTGGGAAAACGACCCACTAAGAGATTTTCCCCAAGAAAGGGAACATTTTATGGAAATCTGGAAAAAGGAACTGGATAACAACAATGCAAACTACAACGTAATATCCGGATTAGGTGATCAAAGGTTAAAGAATGGTCTTGATGTCTGTCATTTTTTTCTAAACAATTCTACATCGACATCATTGAAAGAACACCTTTAACCTTGTAAACAGCTTTTACAAGCGAGATATCAAGTATAAGATCATCAAAGTCATCCGTATTTTTAGCTACTAACCTCCAGCTTTTTTCATTTAAGCCACGGATAAAACGAACAACATTTATTTTTTCTGAAACGATGAGATAAATATCACCAAACACAACTGCATCTTTATCTACCTTCTTCACAAACACCATACTTCCATGCTCTATCTCCGGACTCATAGAGTCTCCTTGATTAATAAAAGCAAAGTCACTACCAGCCAAGATTGATATTTCTAATTCATCCACAATAGGCATTTGAGACAAATCAGTATTAAATTCTTCCGAGCTCATGTTATAAAGCGGAATTTTAGGGGCTGGCTCATCGACCTTCAGCATAGCACCTTCTCCCGTCAATAACCAAGCTTCATTAATATCAGAAAATCTCTCTACGATAATTCCCGCTAGATTTTTACTGATATCGTAATTACCTTTCTTTATCTGGTACAAACGCTCTGCTCTACTCAACCCTATTTCTCTCGAAAAAGAGTTAACATTCAAACCCAAATATTGTATTACTTGATCCAAGCGACCCCAGTTAGACATATTATAATTTTATATAAAAAGTACCAAAATAACAAGTCTTTACACAAGACTAACCTCATTAAAAACGAAAGCTCTTTAGCTTACGCTACACTATACGTCATCATCTTGCACACATTGAGATAACACGCACGTGAACTAAACAAATATTAGGCCAATTTAAGGAAAGCAAATTTAATAACAAAAAAACAATTGATTATTGCATAACACAATTTAATATTGTACGTTTGTGTAGTTCAAAAACTACAAAACTAGACAAAGAAATAATAATAAACTAAGCGAGACATAGTCAACAAACCAAAACAGACTCATTAACCAGTTAAGATTATGGATTCTAAAGCATACAAAGACGGAAAAGATAAATCAACGCAAAAAGAAATAAGCAAAAAAGACATAATGAGCATATTAGCTCTAAAAAACATAAGAATAAAAGATAAAAAATACGCAGAAGAGCACTTAACATTTGAGCAAAAAAGCGAGAAAACCTCTTTTGAAGTAAAAGTAACCGACATCGACGGTCAAATCCACATGTTCCATCTCGAACTAAAAAGGTACAAATAAATAAATTTTCAAATTTAATTTTGTTATACAATATTATGTTGTACTTTTACAAAATATTACATTATTAGATATCAAAACAATATTAACGTAACTGAATTCAAATTTCAAAAGTAGAATATGAAAATTAGAAATCTATCCAAAGTCGCCTTAGCTATTGCCATAAGTAGTGCAGTAGTACTCGAAGGCTGTAAAAAGTATGACGACGATATATCGCGTCTAGAACAAAACATCAGTCAGAACACCTCTGATATCGCTTCCCTAAAAACTTCATTAGCGTCACTAGCGACCAACATGGTAGTTGAATCTGTCACCTCTGTACCTGGTGGTTTTGATATTGTTTTTAAAAAACCTGATGGAACTAAAGTACCTTACCAAATTAGAAACGGCGCAGACGGAGCCAAAGGAGACAAAGGCGATACTGGCGCAACCGGATCTAAAGGTGACACTGGCGCAGCTGGTGCAGCAGGAAGCTCACCAATCGTAACCATTGGTCAAAATGGTAACTTCTGGATTGCCAACAATGGTGGTGCTGCTGCAGACACAGGCGTGAAAGCACAAGGACCTAAGGGAGACAAAGGTGACAAGGGAGAAACTGGAGAAACTGGACAAACCGGACAGACAGGACAAACAGGTTCTCAAGGGCCTGCAGGCCAAAACGGAACAGTGGTATCTATCGTAACTGGAAATGACGGCAAACAGTACTGGGCACTAGACGGCACTCAAACCAACGTACAGGCATACGCTGGAGATATCGCTGTAGTGGAGGTTGACGGCGGTTACAATGTTATATTCACTGATGCAAAAGGTGCTACATCAGACTCTGTTTTCTTAGCTACAGAAGCTGTTGCAGTCAATAGTCTCTCTATTGTTCCTACATTTACAAACAACAATAGTCCAGTCGTATTCTTCCCTCGTATTGTAGAAAGCAACACAAACAGAACAACCTTATTACAGGGATACGCAGAGATTAAATACAATTTAAACCCATTCGGTGTAAAAACTGAAAACTACGATGCAACTGGACTATTAACTCAAAGTTCAGAAAAAGTTGAGTTCCGTTCATCTGGAGGAACAATCAATAGCAACTTCACTGCAGTAGGCCCAGCTGTAAAAACATTTGGTGACATTACGGTAAAATACCGTCCATCAAATGCAAACTCCACATTCCCTACAGCATCTGCTACTACAGATCTATTCATTGCGCTACAAGTAAACAACGCGAAAGCCGCTACTGGTCAAAAATTTGCTGCCTCACCATTCAACATTGCTAAAGAAGAAATTGTTGAGAAAGATGAAATCACGATTGAAAAATCTTCTAGAAATGCACAATCAACAGGCGATAAAGTAACACTGCTTAATGGAGTTAATCCAGTATTCACGGGATCAGGTAACACAGCAGCATTCGTTGATGGGGGTAGTGGAAGCCAGTCCTTAGCACATACGAAAGCACAGGCTGACGCTAGAACAGATGCAAACTTTGAGTTACACTTCAAGAACGACGCTACAACAAACCTAGATAACAACACATCATATAGAGGCGGTATCGTATTAGATGATAAATTGAACGGCTTCTTTGGTCGTGCACAAGTAAATAATAACATCGTCTCTATGGATGACCATGGCTTGTCCGATTACAACTTACGTTATGATATTGATCACTATTCAAGTACCGATCCAGAAAAAAGAGAATGGCTAGATTTGGATCCAGTAACTGGTAAAATTTCAGTTAAGATATCTACGACTACTCCAAACACATACAACTTTGGAGCAACAAATAACTATGCTGTAGTAAGGGTAAGCATTTACCCTGGAACAGGAAGCACAAACGTTATTGCTCACCGTTTTATCAAAGTTAACTTTGTACAAAGCGCGGTAGCACCAGTTGCTGTAAATGGTACATTCTCCCATGATGTAGTAAACACAGCTTCCGTTAACAAAAACATCACTTGGAGCACACCTACCACACTAGATGCAGCTTATGCTACTACAGGAAAACCAGCAGTGGACTTCCATAATGTATACACATTTGCACCTTCGGCAGGAAATCCAGCTGGATTTACATTTGATGTACCTAGTATGAACGCGCCACAAGGTTCCCCACGTATTGTTGCTATCGAAAACACAGTAATGCCTGGCACATATACATTACATGGAACATATACCTCATCTGTATCAACAGACCCAGCAGTAAATGTAACGATCACTGTAACTGTAACTGGAAATAACATTACCACATTAACTAAAGACTTACCATTCTGGGATGCAAACCAATCGTTTGGAATCATCAACGGAAAACTAGTTAGTGGCAATTGGGAGCTTCACGCTAACCTATGGGATTACTGGACTGAAACTACAGTTTCCGGATCCAATCTACCAGTTATGGGTTACGCTTTCGGTGTTTCTCCTGCTGTAAATGGCATCAACATAAGTGGAAACGAAGTACAACTAAACTCAAGTCAAGCTACTGCTCGTGCTAAAGTCAACAACGGTATGGTTTCACTAAGCATCAATAGAACTGTAAATGGTGTTACTTACAACAATGGACTTCAGACTTCGTTCGACGTTAAGTTCATCAATCCAGTAAAAGCTATTGAAGCTAAAACTCCGTACAAAGAGTTTACTGACAAAGAAGTTTCCGGAACGAATGTCTCTGAAATCGACGTAAGAAGATTGATTACAATCAAAGACTTCAACAACACCGTACTTTACAATTTCAATGGAGGCTTCTCAGGCACGAAGAACACTGGCTTAATTAGCGATTACGGCATCAATGGTATCTCCCCTACGTTTGGAAGTTACAATTTAACCAATGTATCATTCGTACGTTACGAAAATGCCAATGGTACTGCAATTTCAGCACCTTCTGGCGCAAGTGCAAGCGTAAATGGCCAAAACCTTGTCTGGACTAACTCCGGAGCAAACTTACAACAGTCAATTTACTTGGTATACAAAGTTACGGTAACTAACAAATTCAACGTTGCCGGACTTCCTGCGACTGAAGCTGAAGTTGTTAAAGAAATTAAGATCAGGGTTAATCCAAATATCTAATCTCACACTAACTTAGTAAACAGTTCATATCTTTTAGAGGGCGGCAATAGCCGCCCTTTTTTAAATAAGAATTATATCTCACCTATGCCTCGCTATCCACAATAAAACCTAAAACAATGAATAGAGAACTAACAGAAACCCTCATACTACTCTTAACGAGCAGTATAGGACTATACTTTTCAACTCGGCTTTACACTAAACTCAAAAAGAAAAAACTGATGTAATAAAGAGATTAACCCTAATTACACATCTAATTATCATGCCATGCCAAAAGCATTATCGTATTTCTTGTTTTGTGTATTAGTTCTATTCGGTTCCTGCAAAGACAACTCAGAAAAATCAAAGATTGAACCGGAAGCTAAACAAAAATTCAGAACCGTACTAGTATATCTCGCTGCCAATAACAGCCTGGAAGAAGAAGCTTACAAAAACATGCAGCAAATGGAGCAATCTATAGGTGATATTGATGGCCACCTGATTGTGTATGCAAAACTTCCAAATCAACGGCCTGCCCTTTACGAAGTAAGCAAAAAAACAGGAAACAAAGGGGGATTAATCAAAATCAAAGACTATCCTCCCTATAGCTCATCAGACCCCTTAGTCATGAAATCAGTAATCAAGGAAACACAAGAACTATACCCCGCAGAGAGCTATGGACTGATATTATGGTCTCACGCCACAGGATGGATACCTGCAAGCCAAGGGGGAATCAAACTCAAGTCTTTTGGTGATGACGGTGGACACGTCATGGATATCACGGACCTCAACAATGCGCTCAGCAACAATTTTGACTTCATTATGTTTGACGCATGCTCCATGGCTAGTGTAGAAGTGCTCTACGAAATAAAAGATAAGTCAAAATATTTCATCGCATCGCCCGGCGAAGTGATCTCCAACGGAATGCCCTATCATAAGATCACGAACGAATTATTCTCACCTGAACCACAGGACTACAAAATCATTGCTGAAAAATACTATAACCACTACAACAGCCTATCAGGACTAAATCGATCAGCCACGATCTCTATTATCGAAGCCGGTCAACTACATAAGTTAGCGGCACAAACAAAGACCACTCTTCATTCACAGTCCCCTCTACATACAGATTTTAACCGCAACTATATCCAACGCATGGATTTTGATCGCATCGGCAATCCACTCATAGCATTTGATTTCTTAGACTTTATCAACCAAAACTACAACAACAGCAATAACTACCAAAACACAAAGAGCGCTCTAGAAAAAACGATCCACTACAAAGCAAATACCCCATTATTTAATGGTTTTGAGATCCACAAAAACTCAGGATTAACCTGTTATATCCCACACAAAGACAACAGTAGAGATACACATACTTTTTATAAAAGCTTAAAATGGTACAAAGACAGCGGATTTGATGCACTTTTCGATCTTCAATAAAATGAAAAATACTCACAATTGGGTATAGGATTATGCAAAACCAGGGCATACTTTTGTTTGTAAGTCAAATAATTAGCAGCAAATTAAACAACAAACTTTATGAGAGTGGCCATATTGCGTCAGTTGGAAACAGCGAATAACATTTGTCCAATCCAACTAAAAATAATGTTAGAAACCTTAAAGCAAGGTAGCTTTAAACAAAAGCGAAGTTTTAAAAAACACTTTATACTCGGGCAAGAATCCACCACCACTGCAAAACGCACATTCGTATTGACAAATCGGAATGATCCCAACATTAGATACGAATTAAAAGTGTATGGATAAATAACTTTACAATCTGACATTATACTGAGGATAACATCTTGCTAGGTCTCAGATAATAACTTATCTTTGTATCTAAGGTAACAATGCTTTTATCGCATGTGTCTATCTTGCTTTATTTTATATTTTAAATTTAATTTTTATACACATGTATCCAGAATATTTAGTTGCTCCAATGCGCCAGGAATTGGTAGATGCGGGATTCCAAGAGTTGAAGACTGTAGAAGAGGTTGATGCTGCAATACCTTCAGAAGGTACTGTTTTTGTTGTAGTAAATTCTGTTTGTGGATGTGCGGCGGCTAATGCTCGTCCTGCGGCTAAAGCTGCAGTGAAAAACGCAAAGCATCCAACCAAATTAGTTACTGTATTCGCTGGTATGGAAAAAGAAGCTGTAGATAAAGCACGTGACTATATGTTGCCATTTCCACCGTCATCTCCTGCAATGGCACTTTTTAAAGATGGAAAATTAGTCCACATGATCGAGAGACATATGATCGAAGGCAGACCTGCTCAAATGATAGCAGACAACCTTGTAGCTGCATTTGATGAATATTGCTAATAAAGCACATTATTTTGAATTTTAAAGACTAAAAGGTTCCGCTGAAATAGCGGAACCTTTTTTTTGCATCTTCACTAGCGGTTATTACCTTTTCCGCGCTTGTGTTTTTGTTGCCCAGGCGCATATTCTTTAGCAGACTTATCACCATGCACCTTCTTTGCTTGCCCAGGAGGAACATGCCCATGAGGGTGCTTATTAACATAACAAGAACTAACGCCAAATGCGATCAGTACGGCTAATACTACACTTATTTTTATCTTCATCATACGTTTACATTTTCTACGACACAGCATGGCAAATATCAGACCAACACATATCTCCGTATTTTAAAACAACTCCTGCTTGATGGTCTTCACGGCATTCCCGCGTTCCAATTCATTATGTGCCTGCCATTGATCCTGTTGCTGCTCCAATAGTTGTTCCGTCTGCCAGACCAACACCTTTGCTTCCAACCTGGCCAGACAGGCTTTCTTGTTTTCCAACTGCGACCGTGAATCCATCGCGACCACCTGTATTCCGGAAGGCAGATGTTTTGCACGGACTGCAGTCTCTACTTTATTGACATGCTGTCCCCCGGGACCAGCTGAGCGACAGGTATCGATTTTCACCTCTTTTACATCCCAACATAAAAGTTCCTTTACATCAAAAGTGGCAACTCCTACAAACCAATTCTTACGTTTGTGATACTTGCGGTAAGGACTTGGTGCCACCCACTGCACTGTTCCCACCCATTCTTCCAGGAAACCCTCCAAACGACTCCCTGTAAGCATCATTGCAGTCGACAGTAAAGTCCCGGTCAACTGTCCAAGCTTATTTTCAAGCACCTCTAGCCGCAAACCCTGCTTCTTGGCCTGCTTAACCATCAAGCTCTGCACCTTAGCCACTACCCGACAACATTCCAATGGGCCTCGTCCTGCGGTAATCTGTATAATCATCCTCTCCATCACTAATCTTTATTCATCCTTACAATACGCGGATAGAACTTCCCTTGTATATCGACCAGTTCCCTTTGTCCTGACATTACCAGGTCAATGTCTTTATACGCCAATGGACTTTCTTCAACGGTGCCTCCAATCAAGGTCACTCCAGCTTGCCCTAACAGTTTTTTCATCGCCGATGAAGTCATACTGTCTTTCGCTTTTTTTCTACTCATAGCCCGACCTGCACCGTGCGATGCGGAGAATAAGGCATTTGCACATCCCTTTCCTGACACAAGATAAGCCGGCGTGGTCATGCTACCCGGGATAACACCAAGCTCTCCAGCGTGTGCGGGAGTCGCCCCCTTACGATGCAGGACAACTTCTTTACCATCCTCTAAGGTCTCTTTCCACGCAAAGTTGTGATGATTATCTACCATACAGATTGATTTTAATCCCAATGCTTTTAACAGGTTTGAATGTATACGATCATGACAGGCTTTAGCATAATCGCCTGCCAAGGTCATGCTGATCCAATACTCCTGTCCAGCTTCGGTATCCATATCAAGCCAAGCGAGTTGCTGTGCATGCCGTGGCAACTTACAGCGATCGGTTGCAATCTTAGTATAATGCATTGCAATAGCCGCTCCTAACCCGCGGCTCCCTGAATGTGTCAATAATGCAACATACTTCTTGGCTGGCAGACCTAAGCTGTTATCACTAAACAACTCGATCTCTCCAAACTCCACAAAATGGTTTCCTTTGCCGGATGTTCCCAGCTGCCGCACAGCCTTCCCTTTCAAAGGTTTCAGAAAAGCTATCTCATCGAACAGCCTGCTGTCCAAAACTGCATGCTCCTGCCGAATATCCAGTCCCCCTTCCATTCCAAAATGGGTATGATTTTTCAATGCCTGCTTAATCTGATACGCATACCGTTTCAGAAAACCCTCACTTTCATCAATAATAGACAGCGCCATCCGACAGCCGATATCCATCCCCACCGCATAAGGGATCACCGCATTATCCGTAGCCAAAACCCCACCTATAGGTAAACCGTACCCCATGTGTGCATCGGGCATCAATGCCCCCTGAACACTAATAGGGAGCAGGCTCGCTAGTTCCATCTGCCTCTTGGCAGACTGTTCTATTTCCCTACCTCCATATATCTTAACAGCTACAGGATCATCCACCAAACTGTGTACCGTATAGGTCGCTCCTTGGACACGTCCTATTATTCTTTCGGCTATCTTATTTGTTTGCTCATTTGCAAGATAAGCCTCAGGATTATTTTTAATAGCTACCAACAGTTCCAACAATTGCTGCTTGTTGTAATGTTTGAAATTTTTGGACACGGTATTAATCACCAAGCTCCGTAGCTGATCATTAAGGTATCCTATTTTACTTAAATCTTTTGTTCTTAAATTTCCCATATGGGTTTTATGCATCTAACGCTAGATAGGTCTCTTTGGGACTATATCTAGGTATATTTTTAATTTTATTAATATATCTAATGCGCTCGCCTGACCACCGCTTCCAACTGTATCCGGCTCCATGCGTCAATGTATTGATACGTGGCCCCAGATTGTGATTAGTAACATGATCCTCTATATAAGCTAACTCTCTTTCGATAGCTATATCGAGCACCTGCACATGGGTAATCATATGGGGCGCGATTTTCAATCTATAACGCCAAGGCTCTGAAAACACATACTTGATAACCCGACATTTTGTTTCTACATGATAGGTGTCGACACAACTAAAACATGCCTTTTCCTCATCTGTAAGCTCCAAGCGATTGATATCCCAACTGTAAGCTGAAATCTCCTGCAGTATTTGCGACTTAGAAGTATACTGGTATCGTCTTTTACGCCGCTTTCTTTGTTTAAAAGTTTTATCGTAATGATACTCAACCGTATTGATCTTGCTAAGCAAAGTCTCATAAAACAACGCCTTTGCATCATACCTCAGATCTTCGTGGAGCACAAAAAAGCGCTTCCATCCCCGCTGATAGGGGTGCTTTAAAGGCTCTAGCGGCAACAATCGCCGCTGCTTCCAAAGGTCTAAGCGTCGCTTTTCCAATCGCATCAGCTTTTTATCGCGATTCGCCCTAACGAGTCGCTTTTTCTGACGTGCCGTTTTTATAGGGCACAACCATTCTTGTGTGTACATCACACTTTCAATTTATTTGTATTGAATTTGATTGTTGATTTCTATTCGTCCTAAGTAAGGATATACCCTTTAAAAAAGCGCTCAGAAAAAGCCCATAAAAGTTTGGAGGCAGGCAAACACAGTACAAACGACTTGCACTTCTATTAAATTATAAGAAAAATAGTTTGACTGCCTTTTTAGGCAATAAGCGAAAGGGGCGATATGTAGATCTGTTCTGTCATGGTTCCTTGATGTTTTAAAAGATTAATAAATCAAGAATTGCCAGCAAACATAGGGAATTAATTTGATCCAAGCAAAAAAACATAAAAAGCACCATTTATTACCTATTTTACACCTTAACGAAGCAGTTTCTCAACCTTACCTTTGCGTTATTTTAACTTTACGCAATTTGTAAATGAAAGAACATCTTATAAGTGCCCATGAGATTAGGCTCCCCAACGAGTTTTCTATCGATAATGCTTGCCTTACCTATAGAAATATAAATCTCCTGGAGTTGGTAAAGAAACACGGAACGCCTTTAAAATTCACCTTTCTTCCTTCAATCACCCATAAAATTAAAATAATGAAAGATTATTTTAAGCTTGCATTTGACGTGAACAACTATAAAGGTAAGTATCAATATTACTACTGTACAAAAAGCTCCCATTTCAATCATGTACTAAGAACAGTTCTATCAGCTGACGTAGGTATCGAAATTTCTTCAGCCTGTGATACCGACCTCATCAGTTCACTCGTCAAAACAGGTGATTTACCGCCTGATACGCAGATTATTTGCAATGGATACAAGACAGAAGAGTACCTGACGGGCATATTCAAACTAATACGCGACAAACAATGCACCATCCTTCCTATTGTGGACAGCAAGAGCGAACTGGAACGTTATATCGAATACAGCAAGACCTTGACCAATATGAGCGTAGGAATCCGCCTCAACATGAGTTACATCTCTAGCTATGCCAGAGAATCAAGGTTTGGCCTCTTACCAGAAGACATTCTATATCACTACAATACAGGTATTGTTGGGAATGACAATTTAAAACTAACTACTCTCCATTTCTTTAACGACAAAGGTATTGAGAATACGGATTCCTACTGGACTACGCTAGCTGAGGTGGTACGTTTTTATTGTTATCTAAAAAGGATAAATCCCGATTTAACGACATTGGATATTGGAGGAGGCATGCCCTTTAAGGATAATCTGGACCATAATCTCCATATATCAGAACTGATATTCCGCATGGTAGCTATCATCAAGGATATATGCACACTAGAAGAAGTGGACGAACCGGATATCATAACTGAATTTGGCAAATACACCGTTGCCGAATCAACAGGAACCCTATTTAAAATACTGGAGCGAAAAAAAGGAAATGAGCAGGACTGGGCTATTATAGACGGTTCCTTCATCACACATCTTCCTGACACCTGGGCTATCAAACAGAATTACCCCGTTCTTCCTATCAACAATCTAGAAAATGATTTAATTCCTTATACTTTGGGCGGAATAACCTGTGATAGCGCGGACTTTTTCCCAAACAATGCCGACACGAAAGCCATTATGCTTCCAGACACACATGACGAACAATTTGTAGCCTTTTTCCACACAGGGGCTTACCAAGAGGCTTTGAGTGGCTTTGGAGGCATCAATCATTGCCTTATCCCGGCAGCAAAACATATTATTATAGACGAAAATGCCTTAAAGGAGATTGTTGTTTCCACTTTTTCGGAACGACAAAGCAGTAAGAACATGCTTGAAATACTGGGATACCAATAAAGATTAAACTTCAAACAGAGGAGATTCCGGGGGCACCAGAATCTCCTCCGGATCGAACCACGGTTCTCATCTGTCAACCCTGTAAACGAAAAAAGCCCTAACTTTCGTTAGAGCTTTTTTTGTCGGGGTGGCAGGATTGCTTCAGACCCACAGCTCCAAACACATCCATGAATTTCCTCCGGATCGAACCACGGTTCTCATCTGCCAACCCTGTAAACGAAAAAAGCCCTAACTTTCGTTAGAGCTTTTTTTGTCGGGGTGGCAGGATTCGAACCTACGACCTCCACATCCCAAATGTGGCGCGATACCGGGCTACGCTACACCCCGAAAAGGTATCACCTTTAAAGTGATGCAAATATAAGGAGTGGTTTCGAATATTCAAAGTCAAAAAGTCAAAATAATAGCCAATACGCTGATTTTTTGATGAATAATTTTACAGCAGTTATGGATGAAGCAAATACAGACGTTATTCTGACGACAATATCAGAAAAAATGAAGAACTTTATCCTGTGCTAAAATAGATGTGCAATGGAAAAAAAAGATATCACAACCCTGGACGACGTCAAACTACTTGTAGACACGTTTTACGGTCATATCCGTGAGGATGAAATGCTCGGTATTATTTTCAACCAAAACATACAGGACAGATGGCCTGAACATCTTGCCAAGATGTATAAATTTTGGCAGACATTACTACTGGGTGAATACACCTATGATGGACGCCCATTTCCTCCTCACGCTCACCTGCCAATCGGCAAACAACACTTTGCACAATGGCTGGTATTATTCGGCAGCACAGTGGATAGCTTATTCATTGGAGAAAAGGCCAATGAAGCTAAGTGGAGAGCTCAGAAAATGGCTGTAATGTTTCAAAGCAAACTGGATTATATACAGAATAATCCAGACAAATCGATTATTTTCTAATCTCTTACCCAACATGTCCCGTACGTTGCCCCGCCCACCCAAAGTCGTAGATCTGCATGCCGATTCTATTGCAAATTTTGAAGACTATGATATCGACGAACTCCTTGGCCTTTCTCTCGAAAAACTACGGGACAATCTAGATGCAGCCATATATTGGGAGTATACGCAGATAGAGTTTATTCATGGTAGGGGAAAAGGCATACTTAGAGAGACGGTATACGAAGAGCTCCGCTACTATAAGGAAAGTGGCAGTATTTCATCCTACCACCCCTCCTATCGTAACTCAGACATCGTAGTAGTACATATCGGACTATAGTCGAAGCTGCTTAATTCGGTAAAGCCTCGTAATGGGTATCTATCAGATATAATAATGATGCCAATGCGGCAACCCCGGATTGTAGTTCGCGCTTATCCACCGCCTCAAAAACATCCTTGGCGGTATGATGTAAGTCAAAATAACGATGAGGATCCGGCCTAAAGTTAAACATCAACGCTCCCGGATAATGCTTACCCCACACTCCAGAGTCCACCCCTGGACTCCCTGGTAAAAATCTGGAAACCCAATAGGATTCCTCAAACAACGGCTTCCAACTGCGCTGAATCCAAGCTACAGCTTCAGCCCCGCCTTTGATATCAAAACCTCGAGGAGCAAATCCTCCAGCATCACTTTCAATCGCAGCAATCAACTGTTCCCCGTTCTGTTTAGATTGTAAACCGTATTGTGAAGCTCCATGTACCCCATTTTCCTCATTCATATAGAAAACTAAACGTATAGTATGCTTGGGCTTGTAGCCTAAAGCCATTAACGTACGTAAGGCATCTAGTGTCCCCATAGTTCCAGTACCATTATCATGCGCTCCCTCTCCGACATCCCAAGAGTCTAAGTGACCTCCGATAGTGATAATCTGCTCGGGATGATCGGTTCCTTTCCATTCGCCAATAACATTATGCGAAAGCACCTCCCCTTTCCAAGCACTATGCTGCCGTAAAAAGACTTTAAGATGAGGAGCTTCCTCTAATGCGGCATGTAACGTATTTGCTCCGACTGCTGATATGGCCATCGCTGGAATACTATCAATTCCCTTTACGTATCGCGTGGCGCCTGTATGAGGGTAATCATCTATTCCAGAGCCTAGCGAACGAAACAAATAAGCTACAGCTCCTAATTTAGCAGCCTCAGCCGGTCCACGGCTACGCTGTGCACTATTTAACCCATAAGCCACCCCAGTCTCCACGAGAGATTCATCCCAAGGTTTGTTCACAAAGACAATCTTTCCCCGCACCTTGTCACCGTATTTACGTAAATCTGACAGCAACTCCACTTCGATAACTTCAGCAGTTATACCTTCCCCTGGTGTAGCGACCGAACCTCCTAAAGCCAATACGTTCAATTTTTGATTACTTCCTAAAATATAAGCTTCCTCTTTAGCTCCTCTATCCCAATAAGGCACCTTTACCTCCTGCAAATACACTTTATCAAATGGCAATTGCCCCATTAATCCCTTTGACCAATCAACAGCCTGTGCTACCTGTGCTGATCCCGCAATCCGATGCCCAATATGTTTGGTCAGATACCGAAGGTTTTCATAAGCTTCGCCTTTATAGAACGAATGCTCATAGATCTTGGCTATCATCAAAGAATCCTGCGTCGCAAAAGCAGAAAAACTTCCGAATAAGAATAGAAACACAACTCCCAATCCAAGTTTTATATGTAGCATGGCAATACAATAAAAATGGTCTGCCAGCAATAAAGAATACTCCTAACAGACCATTGTAAATGATTAAACAGTTTATTTTGCTGGCGTAATACTGATCTTTCTAAATTCAATACCAGTATGGTCTCCTTGCAAATAAATTGGCCCAGGTTCACCTTCTTTACTATCTAAAGCACCTCCTGTTATACCTGGAATCTCTTGGTTATTTATAATAGTCTTACCATTAGAAACGATAGTCACCATTCTTCCACGAAGCGTAATCTCGTAGGTATTCCACTCATTTGCTCCTTTTGTAGTCATTTCACTAGGCGCTAAGAATCCGTAGACACCGCCATAGTATAGCGCTCCCGGATGTCTATCTTTTGGTGAGTCTTCAATCTGCACTTCATAACGTCCACGAAGATAAATTCCCGAGTTACCTCCTTCAGTATATCTAAACTCTGCTGTTAGTTTGAAGTCTTCAAACTTCTGATCTGATATTAAATTAGCACCGGCTTTTTGATTGATCAAGATACCATCTTTCACCACCCATTGGTTATCTTCACTCGAAGTCTTCCATCCAGTCAGATCTTTTCCGTTGAACAGATCAATAGGCTCTCCCCATTGTGCCTCTCCCTGACGGGCCAGATAAGGAGCTTTTACGCCGGAGAACTTAAACACATTCCCTTTATTTGTTGTGATAGTACCTTTTATTTCTTCACCTACAAGTTCTCCCTGAATAGTGAAGACGCCTTCACCTCCCTCCCATTGTGGAGGTATCTCAAACGAAAACTTACCTTGATTTAATTTAATGTGAGATACCGGGCGGCTACTTCCCGCATCAGCTACAAAAGCACCAACCAATACATTAAAACCGGAAAGCTTGACCTCAAGCCACGAAGGCACTTGTTTTCCTTCTTTTTCTACTGCAATATCCCATCGTCCAATCAACCCTTCTGCTTCTTTAGGGATAGTTTGTGTAGCAGCATTGTGAATTTCTTCTTTATCCGCTTTTTTTCCAGCTCCATCACAAGCGCTAAATCCTGTAATGACAAGCCCAGAAAGTAGGGAGTAGACAACGTATTTCTTAATCATAGTGAGTTATTTATAAGGTTTAAGGATTATAATAAACAAACTTAGGGAAATTTGCTTTGAATTACAATACTCATTCAAGCTTCCACAAGCATAATAGATTCACCTTGAGACATCTTACTCTTCCTTTCATTATGCCCCGACCGCAACGAATAAGGCTCTAGATGGATCCATAAAAAAAGTCCCTTTAACATTTTCATGAAAAAGGGACCATATATTAAACAATTAGTAAAGTACTATTTTGCCTTGAATGCATCTATTCCAGATTGTAGGAATGCGCCATACTTCTCGATGTCATAGATTGCACCACTGGTCGGAACCAGCATTTCACCTTCATTGTCCAAGATCGCATATAACGGCTGCGAGTTACTCTGGAACTTGCTGATCTGGAAGTCCGCATTGCGCTTACTTACCGTATTGATCTTCTTACCTGTCTGTTTCGAAACATAGTGCTCACTTTCCGGAAGATCCAAGACCTTATCATCCACGTAAAGCTCTACAAGGATAAACTCGTTGTTCAGCATCGCCCGGATTTTTGGACTGCTCCATACCTCCGCTTCCATCTTACGACAGTTGACACAGTTCCAGCCCGTAAAATCGACCAATAATGGTTTCTTCTGCGCTTTAGCTGCTGCCAACGCTTCATCGTAATCGTAGTAAGGGTCCAATCCTTTGATCGTCGACTTGCTATGGAAATAGGTGTAGTGCTTACGGCTGTTGGCATCTGCGCCTCCAGTATGTGCCGCCGGACCACCTCCGCTCAGAGCCAGGTTGTTCAGGTCAAAGTCCTGTGTTCCTATAGGAGGAAGGAATGCCGATATCGCTTTCAACGGCGCTCCCCACAGTCCGGGTACCATATACACCACAAAGGAGAATACCAGAATGGCAATCATCGTACGCGGTATAGAAAGGAACTGTAACGGGCTATCGTGGGAGAACTGGATCTTGCCGATCAGGTACAGTCCCAAAAGTCCGAATATCACGATCCATAGGGCCAGGTATACCTCGCGGTCCAGGAAGTTCCAGTTGTAAGCCAGATCCACATTGGAAAGAAACTTAAGCGCTAGCGCCAGCTCCAGGAATCCCAATACGACCTTCACGCTATTCAACCAACCACCCGATTTAGGCATAGATTTCAACATCGATGGGAACATCGCGAACAGGACAAAAGGGACAGCCAGGGCAATGGAAAAGCCCAGCATACCTATTGCAGGTCCAAGACGCTCACCTCTTGTAGCCGCTTCTACCAATAACGTACCGATGATCGGTCCTGTACAGGAGAATGAAACCACCGCCAGACTGGCCGACATAAAGAACAGACCGATCAATCCGCCCTTGTCCGATTGTGCATCGATCTTGTTGACAAATGAACTCGGAAGGGTTATCTCGAATGCACCAAGGAATGATGCCGCGAAAACCACCAAAAGTAGGAAGAAGAAGAAGTTGAAGATACCGTTTGTAGACAGTTCGTTCAGCGCTTCAGGTCCAAAGGCAATGGTAATCAACATACCCAATGCGACATAGATCACAATGATAAAGACACCATATAGAAAGGCCTGTGATATCGCTTTGGAGCGCGTTCCTGATTTCTTGGTAAAGAAACTCACCGTGAGCGGTACCATTGGAAAGATACAGGGCATAAAGAATGCCGCAAAACCACCCAGAAGACCGGCGATAAAGATACCCCACATCGACTTATCATCTGCAGTGGCACCATCAGTAGTTACAGCTGCCGTAGCATCTACGGTCGAAGTGCTGTCGACCTGTGCACTACCGGTATCCTGTCCATCAGAGAAAACCAGGTCATCAGGTACTTCCCCTCCCTGGGTGCTGTCTGTGACGCTACCATCTGTAAATGTAAGACCAGATACATCAGATAGGCTATCAGCCTCTTGGCCAATAGCTACACCTGAGAACATCAGTAACAGGATTGAAAAAACATATAATAATGCTTTCATAATTTTAGTTTAAAGAGATTAGTTTTTGTTAAACCAATTTAAGTGAGGTCCGCCAGGATCCGAAAATCCCGGCTTACCACACAAACACAAACAACACCTAAATAAATTTAGGCTGAAACAAGTCTTTATCGTACGCTTGATCCGAACAAAGATTTTTCCAGGCGCGCTATAGGCTGGAAACCTGTGAAATCTAAATCTGTAGAGATATATCCTTCTTTCACCGGTTGCTCTTTAACAAGATCCGTACTTAAGTATTTTTTATTATCGTCACATAGAAGCGTTACTACAACAGCATCGTCGCCTAACTCTTCCTTCAATTTAATAGCTCCAATTACGTTAGCACCAGAAGAGATACCCACAGCCAAACCTAATTGACCTGCCAATTTCTGAGCCATGATAATAGAATCACCATCGGAAGCACAAACAACAGAATCCAATTCTTCCAACTTAACGATTGCAGGAATGAACTCATCAGAGATACCTTGAATACGGTGTGCCCCTACTTTATAACCCGTAGTAAGCGTAGGACTTTCCTGAGGCTCTAACGGATGAATGCGAACTGCAGGATTATAATTTCTCAATTGTTTACCCACGCCCATTACGGTACCACCAGTACCCACACCAGCAACAAATGCATCAGCAATCAGTCCTTTACTAGCCAATTGTAATGCAATTTCCTTACCTGTAGTCAGCTCATGTGCTTCGGCATTATATTCATTTTCAAATTGTCTCGGCAAGAATACACCACCTTGTGCAGCAAGCTCTTCACTAAGACGGATACTTCCCAAGAAACCACCTTCCTCTTTACTAATCAATTGAATTTCCGCACCCATACTTTTAATAATATCGATACGCTCTTTACTCAACCAATTTGGCATAATGATTTTCACTTCATGACCCAACGCTTTACCGATAGCTGAGAAAGCAATCCCCGTGTTTCCACTAGTCGCTTCGACAATCATATCTTCAGGTTTGATCTGACAATTCGAATATGCTTTATAAAGAATATACAATGCCATACGATCTTTGATACTACCTGTAAGATTGTAGTTTTCGCATTTTACATAAATCTTTCCCGGTTTACCTTTGTACACGTACTGCAATTCTAGCATAGGTGTATTTCCAACCAAACACCACAAATGCTGAAAGCGACTATCCAACTCTGGAGATAAACATTTGCTAAAAGTAGTTTCCTCTATCATTATTTATTTAATAAATTATATTTTTAGAAATTTTTCGAATATAATATGGTCTTCATACTAAACTGCACAAAATTCTAACAAAACAAAATAATATTCAACACAACGGTAATAATTCAATAATTTTTATCGAACCACCAAACAAAACCAATAAAAAATACAGATTAAAATAGTAATTTAGCGGCGTCACCAAAAAAAATACGTTATGGAACTGGATCAAACAGACAGGAAGCTATTAAAACTATTACAAGAGGATGCTACCCTCAGTAACAAAGAGCTCTCATTAAAACTGCACAAATCCATAGCCGCGGTTCACGAACGCGTCAAAAAGCTAAAAGCTGCAGGCTATATTCGCAAAACAGTAGCAATACTAGATCGTCATAAAATAGGAATTGGATTAATTTCCTTCTCTCAAGTATTCCTCAAAGCACACACTTATGAGGTCCTCAATGAATTTGAACGCGAAGTTGCCAAATTCCCCGAAGTTATGGAATGCTATCAAATGGCCGGGTCTTACGACTTTATGCTCCGCATAGCGACAAAAGACATGGATGCCTACCATTTATTTTTAAGACATAAACTGGCCGTTCTCCCTCATGTCAGTACAGTTCAAACGTATTTTGTACTATCGGAAACCAAAAGTGAAACAGCCTATTCTTTTTAGATAGCCCTATAAGACAGTTCAAATGAAGACAGACTGCACCGTTAAAATATACCACAACACAAACTGCAGCAAGAGTTGCGCCGCACTAGAACTCCTCCTAAAAAACGGGAACACTCCAAAAGTAATCCACTATCTGGAAGAAATACCGAATAAAGAAGAGCTCCATCGGGTATTACAATTGCTCCAGTTGAAACCACTAGACCTCATCCGTACAAAAGAGCCTTTATTTCAGGCGAATTACTCCCACCTCACCTTATCCGATGAGGAATGGCTTGATATACTACTGAAACACCCCATACTGCTAGAACGTCCCATAATAATCAAGGGAGACAAAGCCGTAATCGGCCGTCCTATAGAACGGATTTTTGAAATTATCGACCACAACGACTAAACAAAAAAAGAGGGAGCTCACAAGAGCTCCCCCACAACTAGAACAGTATAAATCAATAAACCTTAGTTTTTCTTGAATTCAATCAAACTTCCATCGGCATTAAAGTAGCCCGAGTATTGTCCACGCGTACCTTGCACACCTGTCATCCACTGCCCTTTCTGATGCATTACATTTAAATTGTAGTAAATGTGACCGTCGATTTTAGCGCCTTCAACTTCCTTCGACTGCGCCTCTAGTTGCTTATAAATATCCGCAACAGTCTCAAACTTAAGCGTACTTAATGCAAACACATTTGCAGACATATCTCCATCCCCCGAAATCTGAACAGCCTGGGGCTCCTGCCATTTTCCTCCCTGGAATAAATAATCGTCGATATTTTCTGGCTTTTCTGGATCTTGAACAGCCAATTGTATACGACCATCCTCATAGAAGTGGATATTTTGGAACACCTTAACATCTTTTCCTTTAAACTTAGGCATATCTTTCAATTCAGCCTCTGCTTTTTTTAACGCATCGCGATTTGTCAAGAAATTTCCTGCTTGCTCCGCATCACCTGATGCTGCTCCGCTCTTTCCTGTCTCTTCTGTAGTTTGTGTGTTGTTCTCTGTTTTTTTGTTATTTTCCCCACAAGCGGCAAAAAGCATAGCGGAAAGAACTGCGATTGTCAATAGTTGTTTTTTCATTTCTCTATATTTTTAGTTTTAAACTTTTATTATTTCCATCGTTGGATTACAAAAGCAAAACTAAGGAGACAACGCAAGGAAAAGAATCCCCGAAACCAGTGGTTTTATCCAAATCGTACTGCTTTAAACGAAGAGTCGTCTATATTTCTCAGCCAATCCACCTCCCGCCAGTGCTTGCATGAACATCAAAAAACTATCCGCAACCCACTCTACCTCTTCATATTCGGGCTCTTCACCAAAGTATATCTTCCCCCAATTCTTTTCACTAACACCAATAGAAAAATGGCTATACCCATCTTCGACAGACAATATAAAGGGAACATGACTATCCCAAAAATAACGCACTTGCTGTTGAAGATAATCATCTCCCTCAACAGCTTCCATGGATTGCCGTTCGAATTCGTCCCATCTAAATGCTCCCTTTCCTTCTTCGTTAAAATCTTCTATACTATTAAACCATGTCGTATCTGATTTATTAGACAGCAACGAAAAGGACTCTAAAAAATCAAGATACTCGGCAGGGACCCTTGGATATCGGTTTAAAAATTGCTCCGATAGACCAACTGTCGGAACAGTTTTTGCAATATAATTGGGAAAAAGATGTAAATAATCCTGTATCATAAAAATGAAATTTAAAGCATTAAAAATAGCTTAAGAAGCTTAAAAAAACGAACAAAGGTTATCGATACGCATTAGATTTTTCTAATGTTGAGCGCTTTCTAACAAATAAAAAGCAATTTCGCAATCGGAAACAGCACACGCATCGCTATGAATATACTTTTGGTTGAAGACGAAATTCGGGTTGCCGAATTTATAAAAAAAGGGCTACACGAAGCGGGCCATCATGTACAGGTGGCTTATGACGGAGCTACCGGCCTAAAATTAGCCTTAGAACAAGAGTTTGACTTACTTATTCTGGATGGCATACTCCCCCATTTGAACGGAACTGAAATCTGTAAACATGTACGCAGGCTCAAGACAGATGTTCCTATTTTGATGCTAACCGCTCTTAGCACCATCCAAGATAAGATTGAGGGTTTCAATTGCGGAGCTGACGATTATCTAACCAAGCCTTTTCATTTTGATGAACTCCTGGTTCGGATCAAAGCATTATCCCGTCGGGGTACATACCATACAAACAGTATACAATACCAGGCTGATGATCTAATCATGGATTGCTTTTCAAAAACTGTCCAGCGTGGCGGGAAAGAAATCACATTAACTGTAAAAGAATACGCCCTCCTAGAATATCTATTGGTCAACAAAAACCGTGTCATGTCGCGCGCGCAGATCGCCGAAGCTGTTTGGGGTATCGGTTTCAATAGAGGGACCAATCTGATAGATGTCTACGTAAACTATTTGCGCGCTAAAGTGGACAAAGGGTTTGATGCTCCCCTAATACATACAGTGGTAGGTATGGGCTATATTCTTAAAGATAAAATATGAAGACAAAAACTCGATTGATTTTACAATTCAGCCTGCTTTTCGCTTCGCTCCTTCTTGCTGTAATGGTAACCATATATTTCTTGGTATCCAAAGAGATTGACCGTAGCTTTCACAAGCGACTCGAGGATAGAGCTTACATAGTAGGACACAACTACCTGGCAAGAGACAACTTTTCAAAAGAAGAGTACCAGGAGGTGCTTCATAAATTCCCAAGAACACTTCCCACGGAACAAATCCGGATTTACGACACCAATTACAACTCTATGTTTATAGAGGAAAAAGGCATAAGTTGGGACAAAGAAACCATAGATCGTATCATTGCACAAAAAACAGTTTTTTTTGAACGCGACAACATCCCCTCAATCGGCATACTCTACAAAGACAATTCCGGTGACTTTGTGATCATTGCCTCTGCCCAAAACTTATACGGCGAGCAATCACTTCAGGAGCTGCGCTATGCCATGATCATCAGCTTTGTGTTAGCAATAGTGCTAACCGTACTATTAGGCCGTGTGTTTGCAAACTGGATACTTTCTGCTATACGCGATGTCATTGTACACATGAAGCGAATAGAGGCCAACAACCTACACGAACGCCTCCCACTGCGCGGCATACGGAATGACGAAATCGAACAGCTCAAAGAAACCATCAATCAAGTTTTCTCTAGACTACAACAGGCTTTTGAAATGCAACAATCTTTTGTTTCCAACGCCTCACATGAGCTAAAGACGCCCATAGCTGTACTTCTTGGCAATGCCGAAATAACACTACGCCAAGAACGCAATACCGAAGAATATAAGGAAGCATTGACAAACATTGTAAGAGACTGCCAGAAAATGGACAATCTCATCCACAACCTCCTTTCACTGGCACAGGTAGACTACCAAATGGCAAACATAAAACAATTTGCATTTGAGGATTTCTTCTGGGATATGATGGACGATCTTTTACAGCGAAACCCCACTATCAAAGTCGCTATTCACCTTCAGGTGGAGGAAAACCTAGACAACATCCAACTACATGGTAATCCCAAACTCCTAGAAATCGCTATTACCAATCTCATCCATAATGCGGCTAAGTTCTCCGACTTCCAGGAGATATCCATCGCTATCCATGTCAAGGACGGCAACCTATTCATAACAATCGATGACAAAGGCATAGGTATTAGTCAGGAAGACCTACCAAAGATCTTAACCCCTTTCTATCGTGGCAAAAATGCGATAGGACATCTCGGTTCTGGTTTAGGCCTTTCTCTTTCTCAAAAAATCATTCATCTACACAAGGGGACACTATTCATTACTTCACAGATTGGCGAAGGGACAGGAATGGTCATCAAACTACCCTACACAAAAAAGGAGATTAAAAAATTCTAATGCCAAACTAATGCCTCTTTAATAACTATTAAATAAGCTTCTAATACCGCAAACATACCTTTGAACCAATTCGGAAATGGAATCCGAAGAAACTCAAAAGTTAACGTTTTCATGAATTTTAGAAGTTTATTGACTATCTCCCTTCTCTTTGCTTCGGGAATCCCGCTAAGAACCATAGGGCAAGAAAAAAACATCACAGTAACTGTGAAAGATGAAAAGACGAATGAATTAATCCGTGGGGCTACCGTCACTGATGCCACGCATTCGCAATCTTACATCTCCGATCAATCCGGACGGATCTATCTACCAGCCAGCTCATCACTGTCTCGGATAGTAGTCAGCATGTTGGGGTATCAAACAGAACAACTCATTCTTAAAGAAGGGAAATCGGAGTGGACAATATCACTACTATCTCAAGAAAACGACCTATCAGAAGTCGTTGTAACGGGATACACCAAACAGTCCCGCATACATACCACGGGCGCTGTAAGCTCTTTGCCGGCCGAAGGAATAGCACGCATCCCCGTTGCCTCGTTTGATCAATCTTTACAGGGGCAGATCCCCGGACTTTATGTTGCTTCCCCGTCTGGACAACCGGGAGCACCTGGCCGCATTACATTACGTGGAATCGGATCGATACAGGATGAAAACTCGGCTCCTCTTTATATACTGGATGGTGTGCCTATCTCGGCAGGCTCATTCTCCACCTTAAATCCCCAGAGTTTTGAAAATATTACGGTACTCAAGGATGCCGCTGCTACCGCGCAGTACGGCTCCCGGGGTGCCAATGGAGTCATCGTCATCACGTCCAAGAAAGGTAATTCCTGGGAGAATGGAACACCACGTATTTCCTATACAGGACAATTTGGTTATGCCTCAGTCAATAACAGCAAATGGAACATGATGAATACACAGGAGCGCCTTTTATTCGAAGAGCGTCTGCAGGACCATAACTTTCCCGGCTGGGCTCATTCCAGAAACAATCCCAACAAATTGGTAAACGGCACGCTGATACCCAAAACCGAAAAAGACTTTCAGGAGGGCGATGAAAAACTTGCCAGCCTACGAGGTATAGATAATGATTGGAGAAAACTTTTATTGCGCAATGGAACAACAAATGCGCATGATGTCAGCTATTCACTCGGGCGGGAGAACACACAGATATTCTCCTCACTCTCCTACTTTAATCAAGAAGGTGTGTTATACAATTCCGGATTGGAACGGATCAACCTGACCAACAACATCGCACATCAATCTGGCCGACTGTCACTGACATTAAACGTTAATCTTGCAACTACCAAAAGTAAAATCAGTGAATCGGACTTTGATGTCAGCGAGACCAATCCTGTGGCATCCCTTTATTTTGCCCTGCCTTACGAGAATCCGTATGACAAAGATGGCAACCTGACCCCAGGCCCGAACCGCTTCGGAACAAACGCACTATCGATGTACCGAGACGTAGACCGTCGCGAACGTCAGTACAAGAGTGTCGTGACAGGTAACTTCTCATATACAATGACCGAACATCTGAAGCTGACCAGTACCTCTGGAGTAGACTTTCAGCAGATCAATGGCAAGCATATCATCAAACCTGACACTTATTTTGGAGATCTTGTCGAACAAGGGGGACAAGGGTCATACACATCCAACACAAACAACTATTTTAGTCTAGTAAGCAATATCGGCTTTAATTATTCGCGTCGCTGGGACAATCATTTTATAGAAGCAATAGGTTTAGGAGAAATCAACAAACAAAAAATCAGTAGCCAAGGTTTTACAGGCTATGGCCTTGTCCCTGGATTATCCCAAACTCCCGGAGGCATCACTCCCGGCACGGCAGAAAACAATCTTATACCACAGCTATCCGGCGGCCTATCCGAGAATGCATTGGTCTCTCAAATCGGATTGCTCCGTTATTCTAATGGCAACCGTTTTACCATAACCGGAAGCTTGCGTCGTGACGGATCATCCCGCGTGCCTGAATCCAACCGATATAAATATTTTTATGCAGGGGGGGCCAGCTGGAACCTAGGAGAAGAGGAATTTGTAAAAGCAATCCCCGCAATCAGTACATGGCGCTTACGCGCTAGTTACGGTCTGACAGGAAATGCCGCTGGCTTTGCCAGTGACTTTGGCTACCGTCGACTATATGCGGTATCACACTATGCTGGTCAAAATGCATTTGTTCCTGTATCAGCCGGAAACCCGAACTACAACTGGGAAATGAATCGTGTCACCGATATCGGTACAGAAATAGGCTTTCTGAATAATCGTATTACGGCAGAGTTTGACTTCTACAACCGCGTAACAAGCAATCTATTTGTTGACCGTACGCTCTCTATGACATCAGGCTTCGAATCCGTCCCTGATAATATGGGAAAAATCCGTAATCGAGGTGCAGAATTTGGTCTATCAGGAGACCTTATCCGCAAAGACGATTTTTTCATCCGTCTAGGGGTAAATGGTTCTTACAACAGAAACCGTATCTTAAGCCTAGGAGACGAAGAGGAGATCGTTACGGAAGACTACTCCATCCATCGGGTCGGACAACCATTGGGACACTTCTACATGGTGAGATGGGCAGGTGTAGATCCGCAAACCGGTGCTCCACAATACCTCGATGCCGATGGTGAGATCACTTCTACTTTTGACCCAGAGAATGCGGTACTGGTGAAAGGTTCCTTCGATCCGCCTCTAAAAGGAGGATTCACGGCACGCGTAGGCTATAAAGGATTACAGGTAAGTGCGCTATTCACTTATATCAAGGGAATGTACCGGCTTAATACAGGTGAGCTGTACCGCACATCCGCTGATGCCAACTACAGGATCTACAACCAATCCCGTGATATGTTGGATTTCTGGCAACAACCCGGAGATCAATCCAACAATCCCTCCCCGCAATACGAGCGTTTTATGACAGACCGCGAACTACATAGCGCCGACTACATCAAGCTACGCAACCTACAGGTCAACTACAGTATACCAATGGGCAACAAGCTATCGAAATACTGTCGTGAGATCAGTGTATTTGGACAAGGACAAAACCTAGTGACCTGGACAAAATGGAAAGGACAGGATCCGGAAGATGACAACAACTGGTACCAATACGAATATCCATTACCACGCACTTACACCTTAGGCTTACACGTTAAATTTTAAACAGCAATGAACTTATCTAAAATACTAGTTTTTTTAACCGCCACCCTTCTTTTGTTTGCCAGTAGTTCGTGCAATAAGATACTTGATATGCACCCTCAGGACAAACTACAGGACGAAGAGATCTATACCTCTATACGAAACTACGAACAGGCTGTACTGGGTGTATACGCCGAACTACAAACGGAATATAACATTCTAATCGGCAGTATATTCGCCGATGAGGCCAAACTCGCCAACGACAACATGGGAGTCAATGGCTACGCGAGCAATCTGCACCGATGGAATTACGCATCGGACGATGACGTTCTTTTAATGGCCTGGAAGAATGCATATGCCAGTATCTATAAGATCAACCTTCTATTGAACAACAGCGAACGGGTTCAAAGATCCGGTAGCGCAGAAGAAGCTAAATTAAATCATCTCGTAGCGGAACTAAAAGCACTCCGTAGCTTTATTCACTTTGGACTGCACCAGATCTATGGAGACTTTAATCCGGGGGTCGGAAACTATACCGTTCCTTACGTTACGACAGTAGATATACATCAAAAGCCACCGAAGTTACCGACTGCGGAATTTTACACACAAGCCGAACAGGATATCGTAGAAGCACTAGCCTCCGGAACAGGACAATCTGATCTAGGTCGTTTTTCGGATGACGCCATACATGCCTATGCCGCTCGCTTTTATCTCTATCAGAAAAAGTATAAGGAGGCTATTAAGCATGCGACGCCATTAATTACAAAATATAAATTAGCAGAAGGAGCGCATTATGCTACGCTCTGGCAAGACATCCGGAATACAGAAGTCATCCTCGCTTTCAAAAGGAACAACAATAATGAAATCCGTCCCAATACCTTATGGCGCAATTATGGTTCTGGCAAAACATTATTCCATCCTTCGCATAAAATCCTAAACTATCTCGAACAGGAAGAAGGAGAACGCTATGCATTGTTTGAAGAGGACGAGGAAGAAGCCCCTATAGGCAAATACCCTGGCAATACGTATGCCGATAATCTGAATG
Source organism: Sphingobacterium tabacisoli (assembly GCF_017908035.1). Lineage (GTDB taxonomy): Bacteria > Bacteroidota > Bacteroidia > Sphingobacteriales > Sphingobacteriaceae > Sphingobacterium > Sphingobacterium tabacisoli. The sequence continues at coordinate 2,461,825 of NZ_JAEQMU010000001.1, forward strand.
ACGTCAAAGCGTTCCGAGTATCCGAGCTGTATCTAATACTAGCCGAAGCCTATTTCTTTGAAAACAGGCCTACAGAATCTAGTGATATGCTTGCCGCATTACAACAAGCGCGTGGTATAGATAGTCCTACAACAGTAGCAAGTATCGATAACATACTAGGGGAGCGCTTTGCAGAACTCTGCTTCGAAGGACATCGCTATTTTGACTTAAAAAGACTGGGAAGAACTTTGGAACGTGACCCAGAGGACCTAGCCTTAACGACAGACAAAAAACAGCTCCTGCCTACAGATCCGAACTATAGGCTACCTATTCCTTTCAAGGAAACACAAATCAATCCAGACCTTAAGTGGTAGGATTAAGATATAGTTCAACATTTCCCTATATATATATGTTAAGGTATCGCCATCATCTCTGATGTGCGGTACCTATTTTTGGTTGTCAGCCATAGCCTACCGAATAGGACTATTAAATAGCACTCCTATTTTAAGTCTGGAACAAATGAGATATCCTATCGTAACTCCTATTATCGAAGCCAAGATATCTTTATAGTCGAAGACATTGCTTTTAAATACACTTCCTTGAATCAGCTCATACCCAATAAGACCAATTGCTACAAATAAAGCATGCACCTTTAAGGATACTTTCTGATACGAAACATAATAAAAAAGCACGATAATAAGCCCTGCAAAAAAATTGGGGGAAGAGTCCGCAACCCCAAAATCATTAATTTCATTGGAATAAATATACTCCCTATAAATAGATTTAAATAGAATGGCTATGATGGAGAGCAGAATTATTACTAGCCATAAATATTTTGTATCGGAAAAAGGTCTAAACTTCATTGGTAAAGCGAGTTATTTAGTTAAAATCAGTTTTTTTATTTCCTTATTTACTAATCTTTTTGCAAATGTAACTTCATGCCTTCATGCGAAGCCACAAAACCTAATTTTTCATAAAATCGAATGGCATTAGGACGCTTTTTGTCCGAAGTCAATTGCAATACATGGGCACCTTTTGCTTTGACACGCGCAATTGCCCATTGGAAAAATTGCTCCCCCAAACCTTTGCCCCGAAAATCTTTATGAATACGCACGGCTTCAATCTGCGCACGAATGCCACCTTGGTACGTCAAATACTGCAAAAAACTCAGTTGCAATGTCCCAATAATTTGCCCATTTTCATTTTCAACAACGATCAATTCCTGATTCGGGTCTTTGTCAATATTCTGAAAAGCAGTTGTATAAGCTGTTGGCAAAGGATTTTCAAAACGCTCTCTTGCTGCCCCCAATACATCATCCGCTATCATTGCAACAATCATTGCCACATCCTCTAATTTTGCTTTTCTAAAAATCATAAGTTTCTAATTTCTGTTACTTTAAACAACAAGATAAACTTAGGAAATTAAAAAACAAAAAACGGATCGAACCCAAGTTCTCATCCTTTACCCCCGTAAACGAAAAAAGCCCTAACTTTTGTTAGAGCTTTTTTGTCGGGGTGGCAGGATTCGAACCTACGACCTCCACATCCCAAATGTGGCGCGATACCGGGCTACGCTACACCCCGAAAAGGTATCACCTTTAAAGTGATGCAAAGATACATCGTTTTATGATCAAAGCAAGTACTTTTTTACATCAAACAACTAACGACCTGATTTAATGCGAGATATTTTTAAAACAAATACGATTTCAGCCGTAGCAATAAGATATATCAGAAAATTATCAACACACCTATATAATATAATTCTTTTTTTCATACCTTTGCACTCGCTTCGGGAATCGGAGTTAAATATTTTTATAAAAAAACTTTTTTAATCGAAATAAAAGCTGTAATATTGCATTCCGATTTTTACAGGATATAAATCGTTTATAATTACTCAAAATCATGGATTTAGTAAAATTTGTAGAAGAACAAGCGGTAGTAAAGAATGAGATTCCCGCTTTCAAAGCAGGAGACACCATCAGTGTACACTATAAAATTCGCGAAGGAAACAAAGAGCGTGTTCAGGTATACCAAGGTGCAGTTATTCAATTAAACAGCGAAGGTACTAACGCTACTTTTACCGTTCGTAAAATCTCTAACGGTATTGGGGTAGAACGTATTTTCCCTGTAAACTCTCCTAACATTGACAAAATTGAAGTAAACAGCTACGGTAAAGTACGTCGCGCTAAGTTATTCTACTTACGTGGACTTACAGGTAAAGCTGCTCGTATCAGATCTAAACGTATCAAATAGTTTAGACGGACGAAGATACCAAACAAGAAATCAAAAGGGTGTAAACAGCAATGTTACACCCTTTTTCTATACCCCATCTTTCAGTAGCATAAACCTCGCTCTGGAAAATAAAATCTAAATTCCATCTTCCCAAACAGCATAATTATGTATATTCATACAGATTATTGATTATGCTAAAACCTTTTTACACTTTCCTCTTCCTATTTACGACAGGAAGTCTTCACACCTATGCACAACAGAACCTTTCTGAAGCACTACTCATGCAGTCCTTACCTAAAACATATGCCGTCATTAAAACAAAGGAAGCCATAGTCATCGACGGCTTAGCAAATGAAGCTTCATGGGATCTAGCACCTTGGTCAGACAAATTTGTAGATATTGAAGGTGACTTAAAACCCGCTCCCCGTTTTGACACAAAGGTCAAAATGCTATGGGACGAGAACTACCTATACTTATACGCCCGACTGGACGAGCCTCATATCTGGGGGACCTTAACACAACATGATGCTATAATATATCACGACAACGATTTTGAAGTCTTCCTAAAGCCCTCCGATCGCCAGTCACTATATTACGAAATCGAAATCAACGCACTAAACACCATCATGGATCTGATGATGGCAAAAGCCTACAGAATAGGTGGCGAAGCTATTATGCATTGGGATGTTAAAAATCTAAAATCAGCAGTACATATAGAGGGCACTCTCAATAACCCGACCGATGTAGACAGTTATTGGAGCATAGAGATGGCTATTCCTTTTGCGTCCTTGGGCACCTTTGGAAAAGCCCCTACTCCACGGGTAAATGATTTTTGGCAAATCAATTTTTCACGGGTGCAATGGCAACATGTTATAGAGAACGGAGAATACAAACGAAAAAAAGAAAACGGAAAGTTACTCGCAGAAGACAACTGGGTATGGTCACCAATCGGCGTCATTAACATGCACTATCCTGAGCGATGGGGATATATCCAATTTGTAGAGCAAATAGATAAAGAAAGCTACCCGAAGTCGCAAACAATTAAGCAAGCTGCCTGGAACATATTCTATCTTCAACAGTTGTACTTTACAGAAAACAGCCACAGATACAGCAATAGATTGGAAGCACTTCCAGGGTTTGAAAAAGTCCTAAAACATAACATATCCGGACTCCGCCACAGAATCACGACAAATAAAGACAAAACATTCTATAAATCTGAATTATTAGACCCCGCCAACCACCTTAAAGTCACTATTGACAATTTTGGCAATTATACGATATCTTATGAACAGTAGAAGAAACTTCATTAAAGCTGCTAGCGTAGGTTTAGCCGCACTACAGCTTAGCCCAACTATTTTGCAGGCTCAACCGCTCCCCCCCCCTTTATTATTTGATTTTTGGCTATGGGCCCGTCCCAATGACTCGGAGTCGGAAGCGGTACTAAAGAAACGTTACCAAAGCTATAAAGATGCTGGCGTGCGCGGGATATTTTTCGAAAACTATAGTGTCAAACATTTTCAATTGGCAAAACAATATGGTCTCGAGACACACCGATGGATGTGGACCATGAATCGCGGAGAGAAGGAGCTTTTAGAAAAGCATCCTGAATATTATGCCGTCAGTAGATCGGGCAAATCCTGCGCCACAAACCCTCCTTACGTAAACTATTACAGATTTCTTTGCCCCTCACATCCTGATGTACCGAAATACCTCGAAGAAAAGGCCAGAGAACAACTGGAGAAAGAAGATGTCGACGGCTTACATCTCGACTATATTCGCTATCCAGACGTAACACTTCCTGTTAACCTCTGGCAAAACTACAGTCTAGACCAGTCAACAGAATTGGCTGACTATGATTTTTGCTATAGTAAATTCAGTAAAGAGGCTTATTTGAAAGAGACAGGTATCCATATAGATCAGGTCGACCGTCCCGACCAAAGCCCGTCTTGGCGCTCCTTCCGATACCGTCAAATCAACAAAATAGTCAACAGAATCTGTGAGGCCGCCAAAGACTATCAAAAACCTGTTACCGCCGCTGTATTTCCGACCCCAGATCTCGCCCGTCGTATTGTGCGTCAAGACTGGACCAACTGGAATCTCTCCGGTGTCTTTCCAATGATCTATCATGGCTTCTACAAAGAACCCATACATTGGATCGGTACTGCTGTTGCAGAAGGTGTACAGGGGCTGCATGGCAAATTTCCGTTGTACGCAGGTCTGTACCTGCCCGACTTCAAAAACCTAAATGAACTAAAAGAAGCAATCTCACTTGCTAAATCAAATGGGGCTGCGGGCGTTTCTCTTTTTGGGGAGACCGAATTTGACCAACAGACTATTGCATTGTTACAATCTATCCGTTAGATTGTTTTTCTATTTCTATGCGCCGGCTCAAGGCTGGCGCACTACTACTTTCGGATGCATTCTACAGGAAATAAATTTCAACATTATTTTTTTAATCGCATCAATCCCGAAAAATATAGTATCTTTGTACCCCGTACATAAGGCAGATATTTGGATATAAAATCCAATCATCTTTAGTAGAAAATTCCATTAATTGCTATGACTAAATACATCTTTGTTACGGGCGGCGTAACCTCGTCGTTAGGGAAAGGTATTATTGCAGCTTCCCTTGCTAAACTTTTACAAGCACGTGGCTTTAAAGTTACTATTCAAAAGTTTGACCCCTACATCAACATCGATCCAGGAACACTCAATCCCTACGAACATGGCGAATGCTATGTGACAGAGGATGGAGCTGAGACAGACTTGGACTTAGGTCATTATGAGCGTTTTTTAAATGTGCCTACCTCTCAGGCCAACAATGTGACGACTGGTCGTATCTACAAACATGTCATTGAAAAAGAAAGAGAAGGCGCTTACCTTGGCAAGACTGTTCAGGTCATCCCACATATTACTGACGAGATAAAACGTCGCATGCAACTTTTGGGACAAGGGGGTGAATACGATATCATCATCACCGAGCTTGGAGGAACAGTAGGCGACATAGAATCCCTTCCTTTTATCGAGGCAGTACGTCAACTACGTTGGGAATTAGGCAACAATGATTCCCTAGTTATACACCTGACACTGGTACCTTACCTTGCAGCTGCAGGCGAACTAAAAACAAAACCAACACAGCATTCTGTTAAGACCTTATTGGAATATGGGGTACAACCTGATATTTTAGTATGTCGTACAGAGCATAAACTGACTCAGGAGATCCGTAAAAAGCTCGCTTTATTCTGTAATGTAAACATCAATGCAGTCGTGGAGTCTATCGACGCTCCTACCATTTACGATGTTCCATTATTAATGTTGAAAGAGCAGTTGGACAAAACAGTCTTAACTAAACTTAAGCTTTCAACCAAAAACGAACCAAATCTAGATAACTGGAAAACCTTCCTAGGTCGTCTCAAGAACCCTACGACAGAAGTTAACATTGGTTTGGTTGGAAAATATGTAGAGCTACCAGATGCTTACAAGTCGATTGTAGAAGGCTTTATCCACGCTGGATCAGCAAATGAAACAAAAGTAAAAGTTAGCTTCATCGCTGCGGAAAGTATTTCTCCTGAGAATGTTGCTGATAAACTAAAAGGTCTAGATGGCGTTTTAGTTGCACCGGGTTTTGGTGAACGTGGTCTAGAAGGCAAATTGAATACCATTAAATATGTCCGTGAAAACAAAATCCCTTTCTTCGGTATATGTTTGGGTATGCAATGTGCTGTTATTGAATTTGGACGAAATGTACTGGGCTTGAATGGTGCAAACAGTTTTGAGATGGATGAAAACACCCCTCACCCTGTTATCAACCTTATGGAAGAACAGAAAAACATCACTAACATGGGCGGAACAATGCGTCTAGGAGCTTATGATTGTGATATCAAAAAAGGAACAAAAGCTTTTGCTATTTACGGAAAAACAAAAATTTCAGAACGTCACCGTCACCGCTACGAATTCAACAATGCTTATTTGAAAGATTACGAAAAAGCAGGTATGATAGCTTCGGGATTCAATCCAGAAACTGGTCTAGTAGAGATTGTGGAGTTAAAAGACCACCCATTCTTCGTAGCAGGACAGTTTCATCCAGAATTAAAGTCAACTGTTGCGAATCCTCACCCACTTTTTGTTAGCTTTGTAGCCGCTTCTTTGGCAAATAAGAAAGTGGTTGCTAAGTAAACCTCTTTATTCTATTGACAAATAGTGGATGTAAATAATAAAATGGAATAAATTATAATAGATGGATAGAAATAACATTATAGGGCTAGTATTGATTTTTGCAATTTTTGCAGGTTCTTTTTATTTTTTAAAACCTACTGAGCAAGAATTAAAAGAAGAACAACAACGCCAGGATAATAGAGACAATGCCAAGAGCGGACAAATGCTAAGCGACTCATTAGCTTCTTCGAAAAAGAATGAAGTCCTTGATTCAGTTGCGTTGAGCAAACCTTTTGGTACGGCCAAAGTCGGACAGGAGCAATTAATCACTTTAGAAAACGAACAGCTTATTATTCAACTATCTTCTAAAGGTGGTAAAGTAAAATCGGTACAGCTCAAAGGTGAAAAGAATTTTGACGGAGCTCCTCTTTACCTGTTAGAGGGAGACAACAACAATTTCGGTTTTATCTTTAATGCAAATGGTCAGAATATCAATACCAATGATCTACACTTTGCAGTTAATACATCATCACCGAATAGTGCTTCGTTTCGTTTGAAATATACGGATGATCAGTACTTAGAATACAACTATGCATTAGAGAAAGGATACAATTTAGCATTAAACGTCAATGCTGTCGGAATCCAGAACCTAATTGATGTAAAGCAAAAAACAATCGTATTAGATTGGGAAGCGAATCTTCTTCGAAAAGAACAGAACATAAAATCTGAGCGTGAGAAATCTTCTATATTCTTTAAAGATACAGAAGGTACAATAGACCACTTATCAGAAACAAGTGATGCAGAAGAAAAAATTGAGAAAACAAAAGTGGAATGGATTGCTTTCAAACAACACTTCTTCTCTTCAATCTTATCATCTAAACAAGCTTTTGAGAACACGAATCTCAAAGTAACGTTCTCAAACAACGAGAATGTCGTTAAAAACTACAAGACTACAGCAGAACTAGCTTTTAACACACAAGCCAACAATCATTTTGAATTTAGCTTCTTCTTTGGTCCAAACCAATATAAGACATTAAAAGCAGAAGGTCATAACTACGAAAAGATCATCAATATGGGCTGGGGTCCTATGGGCTGGATCAACAGATTCATCACAGTACCATTGTTTGACTTTTTAGATGGTTACCATATGAGCTATGGTATCGTTATTCTGATATTAACGTTATTATTGAAAGGAGCGATGTTCCCATTAACCCGCAAGTCTTACCTTTCTATGGCTAAGATGCGCGTGCTCAAACCACAGTTAGATCAGATTAAAGAGAAAGTCGGAGAAGACAACCCTATGCTATTGCAACAAGAGCAAATGAAGCTCTACAAGCAGGCAGGTGTCAACCCATTGGGAGGATGTCTACCGATGTTGTTGCAAATGCCATTCACACTTGCCTTCTTCTTTTTCTTCCCTAACTTGTTTGAATTAAGAGGCCAAAGCTTCCTATGGATGAAAGATCTATCGACATACGATACATTCATTACGTTTAGCCCTATCTTTGGTATCAACCACATTTCACTAATGTGTGTGTTGATGACGGCAGTTACTTTATTGACAACTTGGTATAACAATGCGACTTCGGGAGCTACCTCAGGAATGGGTAACCAAATGAAGTATATTGGCTACATTATGCCTTTGTTATTCTTCTTCATGTTGAATAGTTTCCCTTCTGGATTAAATTACTACTATTTCCTAGGGGCCTTATTCACATTCTTAACACAGTTCTTAATTCGTAAATCAATTGATGACGAAAAGATTCTAGCTAAGCTTGAAGAGAACCAAAAAAATCCGAAGGCAGCCAAAAAGTCTTCATTCCAGACGAAAATGGAAGAAATGATGAGACAGCAACAAGCTGCTCAGCACAACAAGAAAAAATAACATAAAAAGAGAGGCATCTAAATTAGATGCCTCTCTTTTTATGTATTAAACTTTACGCCTATTTTTCCGGCTTTTTAAATCCATCTTTCTCAGCGCGCTTCCCCATCTCTGCTACCCTTTTTTCAGTATCTGGGTGTGACGAGAATAGTTTCTGCGTAAAGCTCTCTTTGCCTCCACCGGATAACTCTACCAAACGCTCAAAAGCCATTGCCATGTACCATGGATTCACATTATTAGCTTTCAAGAACTGATAGCCATATTCGTCGGCCATACTCTCTTGCTTGCGGGAAAAACTCATGTTAGCCACCTGCTCTCCCACTTCACCCAACTGAGAGTCAGAAAGCGCACCCGCTGCACCTCCTTGAGAAGATACCCCATCTTTCAATGCTGATGTTAACAATGCGGTACGAAATGCATCTTTTGAATCCTGATTTTTAACGTGACCGATTTCATGCCCGATAACGCCTAACACTTCGTTGTCTGTCATCGCTTCCATCAATCCCGCACATACCCGTACACTACCATCTGCACAGGCAAAAGCATTAACATCACGAACAAGATAAACCTTAAAGTTCAACTGCTGTCCATCGTAATTACTTAACCCTGTAGTCAATTTCACCAATCGCTGCGCTAGCTCATGATCAGCAGGTGCCACTGGATTGTTGGCATCCATCCAGTTGATATATTCTTTGGTGTAAGCTATTACATCATCATTTGATAGCGTCGCGGCTTTCACAGCTTTTGCTGCAGAACCAATCGACTTGGTGTTAATTTTGATTTGTGCCTGTGCACCGTAAGCCCCCAATCCCATAAGTGCTACGGTCAACAATGTTTTAGTTACTTTCATATTAAATTTCGAATTTAACATTCCCGTTACAATAAACATACCAAAGGAACTGGATATCCGAAAAAGTTTGGCACAGACGCTCTACAGCTGATTTTACACAAAAGCACTATGTCCTGTAATACTACGTCCAACAATCAGTGAATTAATCTCTTTAGTGCCTTCATAAGAATAAATAGCCTCCGCATCAGCTAAAAAACGGGCTACATTATATTCCAATAAAATACCGTTACCTCCCATCACCTCACGCGCACGGGACACAATATCACGCGTACGGAGTGTACAGAACACCTTTGCCAGAGAAGCATGCTCGTCTTTGAGCTTGCCTTCATCCTGCAGCTCCGACAGACGGAACACCAACGTTTGCATTGCGGTCAGATTAGACAACATTTCCACAAGATGATTTTGAATCAATTGAAAAGATGCAATAGGCTTACCAAACTGTTCTCTCTCCAAGGTATAAGCTAACGCATTCTCATACGCTCCCCGTGCACAGCCCACCGCCATCCAAGCGACTCCTGCACGGGTCATCTGTAGTACCTTTGCTGTATCTTTGAAGGACTGCGCATTCGGCAATCTATCGGATTCGGGCACCACACAGTCGGTCATCGTAATGAGACCATTCTGAACAATCCGTAGAGCCATCTTTCCTTTGATCTTTTCTACCGAAAATCCCGGATTCTCTTTCCGCACAATAAAACCCTTCACCTGATTGTCGTCCACATCCCTCGCCCAGATAATCGTAATATCCGAGAACGTCGAATTCCCGATCCACTTTTTCTGTCCATTCAAGATCCAGCCCCTATCCGTACGCTTGCATGTTGTAGTCAATCCTCCTGCCGTAGCAGATCCCACCTCAGGCTCCGTCAGTCCGAATGCCCCAATAACTTTTAATTGCTGCATCTTAGGCAGCCACTCTTCTTTCTGTACATCCGATCCACACATATATATAGACCCCATCGCCAATCCACTTTGCACTCCCAGAAAAGTAGCTATAGAAGGATCAATACGCCCAAATTCGCTAGCGATGATCCCATCCATCAGCGAGGTCCCTCCAGCACAGCCATACCCTTTATAAACATAACCGCAGACGTTCAATTCCGCCAGCTTGGGAATAATCTCAAACGGAAAATCATCATGCAACCAGTAATTATTTACTATAGGCTTCACCTCCGCCTCTAAAAATGCACGTACCCGTAGTTGTAAGGCTCGGTCTTCGACCGAAAGCCTGTCTTCAACAGCATAGAAATCGGCGTTGATAGGCGGCGGATCTTTCTTTTTCTTATTACCCGTCAACATTTTCATCGCCATCTGCAGTTGCCTCTCGTCCATTTTAGAAACAGCCTGCATTACCTGGGCGAGATCTACTTTTTTAGAAATCTTATCAATCTGCTCAAAATCAACCGATTTCACCAGCTTTATTATGCTCTTAATCTTTCCTAACATATGCGTTCTTTATAGTCTAACAACATTTTTAGCTTAAAATAGTTTTTTATTGTTGCATTTCAACAAAACAATACTATATTTGCATCCGAAATAAAAATCTATTTTATTTAACAGCTGTAAATCAGAATGTTAATATATATAAATAAAAATTTTTATTTCTTGGGTTACCTTTTCAGGTTACCGGTATTAAAGAGTATAAAACAACATTTGTTTCAATTAAATAGAAAATTAAAAGATGAAAAATTTATTCGCATTCGGATTTTTAGCATTAGCTTTAACAGTAGCATCATGTGGTAACAACACTTCAAAAACTGAAGAAACTGCTGATTCTTTAAAAGGAATCGTTGATTCAACAGCTGGTGCTCTTACTGACTCAATCAACAAAGTTGCTGATTCAGCAAACAAAACTATCGATTCAACTGCACAAGTTATCGATTCTACTAAAAACGCTCAGTAATCCGAAAAAGAGTTAAAATACTCCTACAAAAGCCTGTGTTCTTAATGACACAGGCTTTTTTATTATCCTTTAATTGCTAAAAAAGTAACTGTTTTTTGTACTTTTGCAGTACTTAAGATGGGCATGGTGATTACCTGTTCTACTTTATAACTAGAAGAACAGCCCAACTTTTTTACTTTTGACTTATTAATTCCACAGAAAATGACATTATCAGCGTTAACGGCTGTTACTCCTATCGACGGACGATACCACAATGCCACTCAAGAATTATCCCCTTATTTTTCGGAGTTCTCTTTAATCAAACACCGTGTTTTGGTCGAAGTAGAGTACTTCATTGCTTTGGCACAATCCGGAATTCCACAATTAGCGCATTTTGATGGCTCTTTAAATGAAAAACTGCGTAAGATATATGAAGAGTTTACTCTAGAAGATGCACAATGGATTAAAGACACAGAGAAAGTGACGAACCATGATGTTAAAGCTGTAGAATACTTTTTAAAAAATGAATTCGAAAAACTAGGCTTACACGATTCGTTAGAGTTTATACATTTTGGATTGACCTCGCAGGACATCAATAATACGGCAATTCCATTCGCTTGGAAAGAGGCGTTAAACCAGGTGTATCTTCCCGGAATACAATCCCTAATCAACGAACTTAAAAAACTGTCTGAAGAATGGAGCGGTGTAGCTATGTTAGCCCGTACGCACGGTCAGCCAGCTTCCCCTACCCGACTGGGCAAGGAGATTAAAGTTTTTGTAGAGCGTCTGGAAAAACAAGTCAACCTACTCCAGGCCGTACCTCATTCCGCAAAATTCGGTGGTGCTACAGGTAATTTCAATGCACATTTTGTGGCCTACCCTACACAGGACTGGGTTGCCTTTGGAAATGCTTTTGTCAATGAGCAGTTAGGACTGGATCGCTCGCAGACAACGACACAAATCGAACACTACGACAATTTTGCGGCGAGCTGTGATGCCTTAAAACGAATCAACAATATTCTTATCGACTTGTGCAGAGATATCTGGACGTACATTTCGATGGACTATTTCAAACAAAAGATTACGGCTGGTCAAATCGGTTCTTCCGCTATGCCGCACAAAGTAAACCCGATTGATTTTGAGAATGCAGAAGGTAATTTAGGTCTTGCCAATGCGCTATTCGAACACCTGTCCGCCAAGTTGCCGATATCTAGGCTACAGCGTGACCTTACAGATTCGACCGTATTGCGGAATATTGGCGTACCTATAGCCCATACCATGATTGCTATCAAATCTTCATTAAGAGGTATAGGTAAATTAATACTTAACGAATCCGCTCTTGAGAAAGACCTAGCCAACAATTGGGCTGTTGTTGCCGAAGCAATACAGACGATTTTACGTCGGGAAGGATATCCTAAACCTTACGAGGCATTAAAGGACCTGACACGTACAAATACACAGGTGACACAAGAGACCATTGCATCATTTGTTGATGGACTCAATGTATCTGAAACTGTCAAAGAGGAGATAAAAAATATCAGCCCATCTAATTATACAGGTGTTTCACTATAGATCTAACACCTATTCGCTTTTTGAACAGTAAGGTTTTACGAAACAATGACGTGCATCATCCACATATAGATTATCTTTGAAGCAATAAATTAGAAGCAATGGCAACAATAAACGTATATACAGAAAGTACACCGAATCCAGCTACGATGAAGTTCTTGGTCAACAAGCTACTTATCAATGGCAGTGTAGACTATCCTGATAGAGAAAGAGCACAAGAGTCTCCTTTCGCAAAAGAACTATTCAAATTTAACTTTGTTACTGGCGTTTTCTTTGCCAGTAATTTCGTTACCGTTACAAAATCCGAAGACGCCGAATGGAACGATATCGAAGCGATATTGAAAGATTTTGTAAAAGGGGCAGTAGAATCTGAGCTGAAAGTACAGGAAGTAGTAAGCGATGAAGATACTTCTTTTGAAGGAACTGAGACCGAGATAAAAATCCAACAGGTTCTTCATGACTACGTTCGCCCTGCGGTAGAACAAGATGGTGGAGCCATAGCCTATAAATCCTTTCAGGAAGGTATCGTTACTGTAGAGCTAAGAGGTTCATGTAGTGGCTGTCCTTCTTCTACGATCACGCTTAAAGCGGGTATTGAAGGACTTTTAAAACGTATGGTTCCTGAAGTGGAAGAGGTTGTGGCAGAAGCAATGTAAGCAAACACCGATTCAATATATTAAAAGAGCGCTCCATGAATTGACATGGAGCGCTCTTTTTTCTTAGAGTGTATATATTATTGATTCGATTCTATATTCCAAGGGATCAATAAGCTCTCTTCGTTCGGTTCAGAGGCCATCAAGAACTTTTTTCATAAAATTGTTCTCTATTGTAGGTATTCAAGAGCTCACCCGTTATAATCGGGTTCGGTTCATGTCTGTTGGTGATCCAGAGGAATCAGGAACGTTTTATATCGTTCGACAAAATCTTACAGTTTTATTTCTTCCTGAAAATGAGTATTTTTAAGAAAAAGTGTTTAACAACCTCCTATTATGAAGAGTACAATTTTATTTTTATTGACAACGCTTCTATTTATACGCTGTACCAGCAATACAGAAGTAGATCTCATTGTACACAATGCCAAAGTATATAGCGTCGATTCTTCGTTCAGCATGCACGAAGCTTTTGCCGTAAAGAATGGCATATTCATTGACATCGGCAGCTCAAAAGACATCTTAAAACGCTATAAAGCTAAAGAAACTATCGATGCCCATCAAGCGCCTGTTTACCCAGGATTCTACGATGCCCATGCACACTATTTTGAACTGGCAAACCTATTTCAAGAGGTAGACCTCAATGGTACTAAATCCATGGAGGAACTCATTGACCGGTTACAACAGTATAGGCACAAAAATCCAGATAAAAAATGGATCATAGGAGGAGGCTGGGACCAAAACCTGTGGCCCGGCAAGGCTTTCCCAACAAAAGATAGTTTAGATAAATACTTCCCAGATATTCCAATTTATCTTTCCCGTATCGATTATCATGCGGCTTTGGTCAACTCCGCTGCTCTACGAACAGCTCATCTTGATTCCGTATTTCATGTGCAGGGCGGCATTATTTCTCAGGATGCCAATGGTAAACTGGATGGACTGCTCATAGACAATGCCATGCCATTGGTCAGCAAGTACCTTCCCAAACACGACGAACAGAATACGTTACGCTTTCTGCAACAGGCACAGGACTCCCTTGTAGCGGTAGGTTTGACCAGTATCGTTGATGCCGGTCTTAATGACGAAGAGATAGACTACCTTAAAACATTTTATGCGAAGGGACAGCTCAAAATCAGGGACTATGCAATGATCCTCGCTGAGCCTTCACAAATCGACCGCTATATCAAAGAAGATCTGTTTGAAAGTGACAGATTAACGATAAAGTCCATCAAATTGCTAGCAGATGGTGCCTTAGGATCTCGCGGAGCTTGCCTCCTAGAGCACTACCATGATTCGCCGACAAAGGGATTCTTATTACACACACCAGAACAATTTGATGAAACGATCAAAAAACTCGCTAACAGCAAGTTTCAGGTGAATACTCACGCGATAGGCGATTCAGCTAATCGTTTGATATTAGACGTATATGGCAAATACCTCACGGACAATAAAGCCAGAAGATGGCGTATCGAGCATGCCCAGATTATTGCACCCAACGACTTTGCTAAATTTAATCAGTTCCATATCATCCCCTCCATACAACCTACTCATGCTACCTCAGACATGTACTGGGCACCAGAGCGATTAGGCGACGAGCGTATCAAAGGGGCTTATGCTTATAAAGAATTATTGAAACAGTACGGCAAAGTCGCTATCGGTTCTGACTTCCCTATAGAACATTTCAATCCTTTATACGGATTTCATGCAGCGATTGCACGCGTCGACAACTCCGGTTATCCTTCCGGTGGCTTTCAGATTGAAAATGCCCTCAGTAGAGAGGAAGCCTTAAGAGGAATGACCATATGGGCAGCTTTTTCTTGCTTTGAGGAAAAGAAAAGAGGTTCGATTGAAAAAGGTAAAGATGCAGACTTTGTATTATTAGAAAAGGATATTATGGAGATCCCTATGGAAGATATCCGTAAAGTGAAAACATTACGTACCGTGATTGGAGGAGAGACCGTATTCAACACGAAAACACGTTAGACTTCAATAAACCTAGAATGGCTTTCTTTAGCAGTAAAAAGGGGGATAACTAGTAGTTATCCCCCTTTTTATATTCTTTCAAATTATACTCTATTGCATATCAAATAGATGTTTTTCAGCGTGGTAAGAAGAGCGCACCAATGGTCCCGACTCCACATACTTAAAGCCCATCTTCAGACCAATCTCCTTATACTTGTCAAACTGAGCTGGAGTAATCCAATCAACGACTGGATGATGTGCTTTTGTAGGCTGTAGATACTGACCTAGCGTCAAAATATGTACACCTACATCATACAAGTCCTGCATTGCCTCTATAACATCTTCTTCAGTCTCACCTAGCCCCAACATGATGCCGGATTTTGTGCGCAATCCTGCTTCCGAAATACGGCGCAAACACTCCAACGAGCGGTCATATTTAGCCTGTATACGTACTTCTCTCGTCAGACGACGAACAGTCTCCAAGTTATGTGACACCACTTCTGGTCTAACCGCAATCACACGGTCCAAATTATCCCACTGTCCTTTGAAATCAGGCAATAAGGTCTCCAATGTCGTTTCTGGACTTTCTCTACGTATAGCTTCAATAGTCTCAGCCCAGATTATAGAACCACCGTCCTTCAAATCATCCCGGTCTACCGAAGTAATCACACAGTGTTTTACCCCCATCAGTTTGACAGAAGTAGCAACACGGTTCGGCTCATCAACATCCACAGGAAGAGGTCTTCCTGTAGCTACCGCACAGAACGAACAAGAGCGCGTACAAATATTACCTAGAATCATAAAGGTAGCTGTACCTGCCCCCCAACACTCGCCCATATTTGGACAATTCCCACTTTCACAAATCGTATGAAGCTTATGCTCATCCACTAAGCTGCGCACATGCCTATATTCTTTCCCTACGGGAAGCTTTACACGTAACCAATCTGGTTTACGTTGCGTCTGATTCACGGGTATAACAGGTAATTCTATCATAGCACAAAGATAAATATTATTCGTCGAATCTAACAGACAAGATTTGTTTGTCTTGTATCATATTCGTTTTAAATAAAAAACCCCTTGGAAAACTCCAAGGGGCTATATTTAACTCAATTAAGTGTATAGATTAAATTTCAAATCCAATACCAACTGAGAACACATTGTTTTTAACTTTCAAATCGCTGACATTTGACAGATTACCCAAACCTAAACCATATCCACCATTAATCAACAAACCATTGGCCATTTTGTAACCCAATTGAAAATTAGCACCGTAGTCTACGACTTTCATCTTATCTGCATCCGAACCGAACTTAATATCAGTTTTCACATCACCTGTTTTAGTTTTTCCAGATACATTAAAACCGACATACGGTCCCGCTCCAATAAAAACGGAACCAGAAGCCCCAGTAGGGATATAATAAACAGCGTTAACCGGAATTTCAATTGACATCAAATTAGTTGTACTCGTTGTATTTAACAACTCAACTTTACCTCCTTTACCTTGTAAAGACACACCTGGTTGTATAGCAAAATTAGAAGCCGCAGGAATGCTTGCATAACCAGAAAGATAGAAATTAGTAGATGTACTAGTACTATAACTTGAATTTCCACCTGAATAATTCAATTTAGGAAAGTTAACACCCGCCTTTACTCCATAACCAATCTGAGCCTGTGCTCCTACTGCTGTTAATAATGCAACACCTAATGTTAGTAAAACTTTTTTCATAACGTTTATTTTAATACTCTTTTTTAATATGCGGGATTGAACAGACAACCCTATCGATTACTATCTATTCAAATTTGATACCAAAATCAAATGGGACATCACAGAATATAACCTCAGTCTGGATAATAAGACTTTACAATGACCCTAAGGGCGTTATATCAATTTAAAATGTAAACATCTTTCTACAAAGAAGCATCATACCTACCGCTTTATACTGTCAAATTCTCTGATGTAAAATACCATCACCTGGACTTTTCGGCAGAAAGCTCCTCCCTAAATTCATTTTGTGAAATTAATTTTGCTTTTTCAATTTTTAAGTTTACTTTTGCATGCCCGGTAAGGGTAAAGGGTCGGATGGCCGAGTGGCTAGGCTGAGGTCTGCAAAACCTCCTACAGCGGTTCGAATCCGCTTCCGACCTCGTTTTCTAACGTACAAAAAAATATTATATTAAAATGGGAGTTACACGTTTAAAAAGAAAAGATAGAAGAAACAAAACTACTTCACGTATGGAAGTTCAGTTTCTAAGCTTGGGACGTAACATTGAACCAGGTTCACGTTCAAAAATGCCTAAGCATAGCCAAATTACTAAAAACGACGAGATCTTAAACCAATTGGTTGCTGAAGCTAAATAAGCTCATATCTCATCATATAAAAAGAGGACTTGCAAAACAAGTCCTTTTTTTATGTCCAAAAAATTGATCTTAATAAAAAAGGCCACAGATAACTGTAGCCTTTTTCATTCTATTTCGCTTATTCTTAAGAATTAATTGCCGCTACTCCTGGCAATTCTTTTCCTTCCATATATTCCAATAGCGCTCCTCCACCAGTACTGACATAGCTAACATGTTCGGTCATTCCAAACTTAGCCACCGCAGCCGCAGAGTCTCCACCACCGATTAGCGAGAAGGCTCCTCGTTCGGTTGCTGCTACAATTGCATCAGCAACAGCTTTTGTACCTGTAGCAAACGTATCAAATTCAAACACCCCCATAGGCCCATTCCACAACAATGTATTCGATGCAGATATCACTTCAGCAAAATGACGTGACGACTCGCTACCGATGTCTAATCCCTGTAGGTCCGCTGGGATCTGATCATTGGGACCATCATAAGTCGTGGCATCATTGGAGAACGCATCCGCAATCTGTGCATCCGTAGGCAACACTAAATTCACCCCTTTTTCCTCTGCTTTCCTTACCAATTCGTTCGCAAGGTCCAGTTTATCCATTTCCACCAATGACTTCCCAATCTCACCGCCTCGAGCTTTCACAAACGTATACGCCATTCCGCCACCGATAATAAGATTATCCACTTTGTCCAATAGAGACTCAATCAATTGTATCTTATCGGAAACTTTAGCGCCGCCCATAATTGCTGTAAACGGTCTGTTAGGGTGATTCAAAACTTTCTCCGCGTTGTTCAATTCGCCAGCCATCAAATAACCGAAATATTTAGCCGTTGGAAAAAACTGTGCAACGATTGCCGTAGATGCATGTGCACGGTGTGCCGTACCGAAAGCATCATTGACATATACATCACCCAATTTCGAAAGCTTCTCGGCAAAAACGACATCGCCCTTTTCCTCTTCTTTATAAAAACGGAGGTTTTCCAACAACAGCACTTCTCCGGCTTTCAAGTTTGCGGATTTATCGTATGCTTCAGCACCGATACAATCGTTAGCAAACTGAACATCTACCCCTAATACCTTTGAAAGGTGTGAAACGATATGTTTTAACGAATACTTATCTGTCGGTCCTTCTTTAGGTCTTCCTAAGTGAGACATCAATACAACGGATCCTCCATCTGCTAATATTTTCTTTATTGTAGGCGCAGCTCCCTGAATTCTGTTATCATCCGTAATATTAAAATCCGCATCAAGAGGGACATTAAAGTCGACCCGGATTAAGGCCTTTTTACCCGAAAAATTTAAATCGTCAATTGTTTTCATACACAGTATCTAAAAAGTATTTAAGTTGATTTGAAGCGTAAACTTATATAAATTGCTTTGCATTCATGCAATGCCGTAAAAAAAAATCTAATATATCTCAATTTGATAAGGCAATCTTGCCTGTATCCCTGTATGTTTTAAAACTTTAGTCACGTCCAGCAGATACTTTTGATAATCGCCAAGCTCTTCACCGAACAACCACATCTTAACCCTGTCTTTAGAAGAAGATAAAATACTTGCAAAAGGATCCTCCTTCTCTGGAAGCTCTACAATCTGGTAGTTTTTCAGCGAAGCCTTTGCCGCCGCCGCACCAATAGCCCGTTGCAGATTACCTATGCCATCGACCAGCCCTAGCTCAAGCGCTTGCTTTCCGGTCCACACACGTCCCTGACCGATACTATCCACGGCCTCAACCTTCATTTTCCGTCCATTAGCCACTCGCTCCATGAAGGTAGCATACGTTCTATTGACCTCCATCTGAACGATAGAACGCTCTTCCTCGGTAAGTGGTTTATCCGGATTACCCATCAGACTTGAAAACTTACCCGTATTCACCTCGTCAATATGTATTCCTAATTTATTATTCAATAATCCCTTAAAATTAGGGATAAGTCCAAATACACCAATAGATCCTGTCAACGTACTTGACTCCGCAAATATAGAGTCTGCCGCTGCTGCGATATAATATCCTCCAGACGCGGCATAGTCACCCATTGATACGACAATTGGTTTCTCTTTCTTGATAAGTTCGACTTCTCTCCAAATAACATCTGAAGCCAAGGCCGAGCCACCTCCCGAGTTTACCCGAAGTACAATCGCTTTGATATCTTTATCTCTGCGCAATTTACGGAGCTGTCTCGACACCTTATCCCCACCGATCTGACCTATAGATCCTTCACCATCTACGATATCACCATAGGCATAAAGCACTGCAATCTTGTCTCCAGAAGTTGTGGCGGCATTGCCTGCATAATTCAAAATAGACACCGACGAAATATCTTTATCCTCAGCTACATCCAGACGTTTCTTCAAGGCCGAAAGAAGTTCATCTTTATACAGCTTGCCATCGATGAATTTATAACGGAGCGCATCGTCCGCATTACGGACCAGATACTCACTAGCAATATGCTTCAACGAGTCGACAGGTTGTTTTCTAGCCTCCGCAATATCCGATAAAAAGGACTCATAAATACTTCCCAGGTAAGAAGTCACCTGTTCTCTATTCGCCACACTCATTTCATTAAGTATAAAAGGTTCTACAGCCGACTTGTACGTTCCGACTTTTATCACCTGCATTTCGACACCGAGCTTATCCATAGCCTCTTTCATGAAGACGACCGACGAGCTTAATCCTCTAAAATCCAGAGACCCCTGCGGATTCAGATAGACACTATCTGCCACAGTAGACAGGTAATAAGCTTTCTGCGAGTAACCATCACTATAAGCAATGATAAATTTCTTTGATTCCTTAAAATCCACCAAAGCATCCCGTATCGCTTTCAAACTAGCGAAGCCCATTCCTACTGAGGAAGGATTTAGGTATATCCCTTTTATATTATCATCCGTTTTTGCGGCCTTTATCCGTGCCAGCACATCATTCAATCCAATAGATTTCTCCACACTATAAAGAGGCAGATTCAAATCCCCTAGTGGATTGCTTTCTGTTTTTTCAACAATTTTATAATCAAGAGACAGGTATAACACCGATTTGGCTGGGGCGACGACCGTTGTCGGTTGCGACGACTGCTGTACCAATACACCAATAAACACTAAAAAAAGAAAAAACAGAATAATACTCGTTATAAGTATCCCTGTTATCGTGGCTAGCACTTGTTTGATAAAGTTCATATATGTAAACAATTTATTTTTTACAGACTAAATTTAATGTATTTAATTGGTTTTGTCGAATTTGAAAGTTCATTATTGTATTTTTGGAATAGTATGAATCAAATCTACATCCTACTAGGAGCCAATCTAGGCAATCCGACAGCACAAATTGCTCAGGCATCTATCCTTTTGCAGGACCGAGTTGGTCGTATTCTAACATCATCCGCTCTGTATGTTTCCGAGGGATGGGGAGTTAAAGACCAACCCCTATTTTACAATCAAGCACTTGTAATCGAAACGAATCACGACAAACAGACCTGCCTGACCCTATGCCAGGAAATAGAAACCGAACTTGGGCGAACCCGCCTCGTCAAATGGGGAGCCAGACTGATAGACATTGATATTATCTACTTTAATGAGGAGGTATACGAATCGGAAGATCTGGTGATCCCTCATCCCCTTATGCAATTTAGAAACTTCGTACTGGTACCCCTTTGCGAAATTGCGGCAGATTACATCCACCCTTTATTACTACAAACCAACCGGCAGCTCCTTAACAATAGTGAAGATGAGCTTGTTGTCAAGAAATATACTTAATCCGTATTTAGATGACCTATAAAATCATTAATCCAGAATCGATCAATAAATCCATGATGGGAAATCCAAAAATGGTAAAACAGTTCATTGAAATGTATATTGAACAGAGCCCGCTGGATTTTGAGGCATTAACCCAAAGCCTAACCAACAACGATAAAACTGCTATCCGGGACAGCGCCCACCACATCAAACCCACCATGGAATACATTGGTGCTTCAAAACTTAGAGCCGCTTTTCAAGAGCTGGAGAATATGGGACGGGATGGTATAGAAATCGAGACTATCCGTATCAAATTTGAAGAGATCAGATCCGACTTTGACTTGATGATTAGTGAGCTAAAGTCGTTCACTATAGAAAACGAAAAGCACATAAAAGACTAAGGGGCAAAAATCAGTATAGATGTTCACCCCTTAACCATAAATTTATAATACGTTTTTTAACTAAGATCAAATTTATATCCGACTCCTTTTACGGTAGCCACATAATTGTCTCCGATTTTCTCCCGCAACTTCCGGATATGCACATCGATAGTCCTGTTAGTTACCACGACAGAATCTTCCCAGATTGCTTTCAATATCTGCTCCCGTGTGTATACCTTATTAGGTTTTGAAGCTAACAAGTATAAGAGTTCAAACTCTTTTTTGGCCAATACGATTTTTTCATCTTCGCGGTATACCAAAAATGCATCCCGGTCGATTACCAGATCAGCAATCTCCAATTTATCTATTGGCTCATCGATAGATTCGGTAGAATTTCTTCGCAAAATCGCATTGATTCTAGACATTAATGCGCGTGGCTTGATCGGTTTAGCGATATAGTCGTCTGCACCGACATGAAAGCCTGCTATTTCAGAATACTCTTCACTTCTAGCAGTTAAAAAAACCATGAAGGTATGTTTAAACTCAGGCAGCGAGCGCATAATTCGACAAGCCTCTATTCCATCCATCACAGGCATCATAACATCTAGAATAATCAAGTCAGGACTAACTTCCTTCGCTTTATCTATTGCTAATTTTCCATTTGACGCCGTATAGACTTGATAGCCTTCTTTGTTCAGATTGTAGGAAATGAGATCTAAGATATCTTGCTCATCATCTACCACAAGTATTTTTTGCTTGGCACTCATATTAGTTTTTTTGCTAAAGTATGTACTTTATGGTAAGATAAAGTTAATCTAATGTTATGAAATTGTTAACTATTAAAAATAACTTAATAAATTAATAAACTAACTCTAATTTGAAGACAATGTCTTTTGCAAGAAAGCCTCTAAATCCGTACCACGCAGGTTTTTAGCAACAATCAGCCCCGACGGATCTAACACCACAGAAGCTGGAATAGCTTTAATACGGTAATTTAACACCAGATCAGAACTCCAAGCTTTCAGGTCCGAAATATTAGTCCAAGTCAATTTATCCTCCTCTACAGCACGCATCCACGAACCTGGATTGTTATCCAGGGACACGCCCAGTACCGTAAAGTTTTTATCCTTATACTGATTGTACAGGCGCACTATATTCGGATTTTCCTTGCGACAAGGGACACACCAAGAAGCCCAAAAATCAACAAGCACATACTTACCTTTAAAATCGGAAAGCTTTACCGTCTTATTATCCGGCGTATAAGCTACGATCTCCGGAGCGGGTTGTCCTATAGCCAATTTTCGTAACTTCGCTATCTCTTCTTTGAATTGAATAACCGTGCGATTGTCCGAGAACAAATCTCCCAAACCATCTGCGTAAGCTATCAATTCATTTTCAGCCACATCCGGATCCAAAACACTCATAGCATAAAATCCGGCCAGATTATCCCGATTAGCATTTGCAAAAGCTACAGCCTGCGTCGTAAAGGAAACCATTTCCTTTCTATATTGTGCCATATAATCCGCTCGCAGACTTTCTATTTCTGGTTCAGATTTGCCCGCCATACGTTTTACAAAGTCTCCTTGCAATGAGTCTTCCAGAAATTCCTTTCTTTGTTTTACTGGCGCAAAATCTCGCAACAAAGAAGATAAAGCAGACCCCTCCACCTTATAGTCTTCTGGATTATCCTGAAGATTGGAGCTAAATACAAGTTTCTCGCCGGGCGAGACAATAATAGGATAACGGTTTTTACCCACTTCTATCGTCAAAAGCCGTGGCTGAGTTGCTTCACGCTCAAACTTAAATTTGTTCTGATCGCTCAAAAAGACAGAATCAAGTTTCCGGTCACCTTCATAAAACGCAACAACCTTAACATTACCTGGATTTAAAATCTCACCAGCTATCCCTATTGTATCCTTATTGGAACAGCCCCATAACCCTAATCCAAAAATTGAAAACAGAAAAACGTGAAACTTGTTCATATGCTGCTAATAAATAATACTATGTTAAAAAATTCTTTGATCGTGCTATAGCCTTCTCTAGACCACTTGCATCTTTACCTCCCGCAGTCGCGAAGAAAGGCTGCCCACCGCCTCCACCTTGGATATCTTTGGCCAAGTCACGCACTATATTTCCGGCATTTAGGCCACGCTCTTTCACCAACTCTTCAGAGACGACAACCGTTAAACTAGGCTTACCGTCTATATTTGCTCCTAAGACCAAGAACAGATTATTCATCGCGCCTTTCAAGGCATAAGCAAGTGTTTTCACCGCATCAGCACTTGGCAGATCCACTACAGTGGCGAGGAAGTTAACTCCATTCACGACTTCCATCTTCTCGTTCAACTCATTCTTCAATGACAACGAACGTTCCTTTAAGAAATTATCGATTTCTTTCTTCAACGAACCATTCTCATCCATAATCTTTGTAACCGCAGAAACGAAATCTTTCGGGTTATTCAGAATTTCTTTCATATGCTGGAACAGCTCGAAATGCTCTCTAATAACAGCAGCAGCCTTTGTTCCCGTTATAGCTTCAATCCGTCGCACCCCTGCTGCTACAGCTGACTCAGCAACAATCTTAAAAAATCCGATCTGCCCCGTTGCCTTTACGTGAGTACCACCACAAAGCTCTTTGGAATACTTATCATCAAAGGTGATCACACGAACATAATCTCCGTATTTCTCTCCAAAAAGAGCCGTCACCCCCGAATCGACAGCCTGCTGATAAGGCACTTGTCTTTCTTCTTTCAATGGGATATTAGCACGGATTTTAGCATTAACGATATCCTCGACAGCCTTGATTTCTTCATAAGTCATTTTAGCAAAATGAGAAATATCAAACCGTAGAATATCTGCAGATACCAACGAACCTTTCTGATTCACATGCTCACCCAGCACCTCTTTCAAGGCCGCATGTAGCAAATGTGTCGCAGAGTGATTGCTTTCTGTATCGATACGTTTTGCGACATCAACAGTAGCTTCAAAGCTAGCGTCAATTTCTTCAGGCAATTCATTCACGAAATGAACAATAAGTCCATTTTCTTTTTTGGTATCTGTCACTACTATTTTCTCGCCGCGTTCGGAGACTAACAGTCCCGAATCACCGACCTGACCTCCACCTTCTGCATAAAAAGGCGTAACAGTCAGTACCAATTGGTATTGGTCCTTCCCTTTTGCGCTTACCTTACGGTACTTTTGAATATGGGTTGTAGCGGTCAATGCATCATAACCTACAAACTCCACTTCATCACCTTCACCAACAATTACCCAATCTCCAGTATCTGTTGTGGTTGCCGCTCTCGAGCGTTCCTTTTGAGCCAGCAAAGCCCGGTCAAAAGCATCCATATCTACCGTCAGGCCCTTCTCTCTTGCCAACAACTCCGTCAAATCTATTGGGAAGCCATACGTATCGAACAATTCAAAAGCAAAGTCTCCATCAATAAGTTGGTTACCCTCGACATAGTTCTCAAATCGCTGTATTCCTGTAGTCAATGTTCTCAAAAAGGAAATCTCCTCTTCTAAAACGACTTTTTCTACAAAGTCCTGCTGTTGATAAAGCTCATCAAACACCCCTTTAAACTGTGCGGCCAAAACAGGCACCAATTCATGAAAGAAAGGCTGCTTAAAGTCAAGGAAGGTATACGCATAACGAACAGCACGTCTTAAGATACGGCGGATTACATATCCTGCTTTATTATTTGAAGGCAGTTGTCCATCAGCAATTGCAAAAGATACGGCACGGATATGATCCGAAAGTACGCGCATAGCGATGTCAGTTTTCTCTGCGGCTCCATATTGGATTCCTGATTTTTGAGCGATATAGGCAATCAATGGTTGGAACACGTCCGTGTCATAGTTTGAAGTTTTACCCTGTATTGCACGCACTAAACGCTCAAATCCCATCCCCGTGTCCACATGTTTAGCAGGCAGTGGTTCTAAGCTACCGTTCTTCAACCTATTGAACTGCATAAATACCAAGTTCCACACCTCGATGACCTGAGGGTGGTCAGCATTGACCAACTCCTGCCCCTTCTGTGCGGTACGCTCCTCATCGGTACGCATATCATAATGGATTTCTGAACAAGGTCCACAAGGTCCCATATCTCCCATCTCCCAGAAATTATCTTTCTTATTCCCCAATAAAATACGGTCCTCAGCGATAAACTCCTTCCAAAAATCATATGCTTCCTGATCACGCACCAATCCTTCAGCATCATCCCCCTCAAAAATGGTTACATACAATCTATCTTTGTCGAGTTTATAGACCTCGGTAAATAATTCCCAAGCCCATGCGATAGCTTCTTTCTTAAAATAATCTCCAAAAGACCAATTCCCCAACATTTCGAATAGGGTATGGTGATAGGTATCGATACCTACTTCTTCCAAATCATTATGCTTACCAGACACACGCAAACAACGTTGCGTATCAGCAATTCGCGAATATTTAACCGCAGCCTCTCCTAAAAACAAATCTTTAAATTGATTCATCCCCGCATTAGTAAACATTAATGTAGGGTCATTTTTCACCACTACGGGTGCTGAAGGTACGATATGATGTGATTTACTCTTGAAAAAATCTAAAAACGCTTCGCGTATTTCTCTACTGGTCATGAAATTTATTTTAAAGTTATAGAAGCTATAAAAGTGATGTAAGTGAGAAGGTATGTTTCATAACCGTCCTAACTGTTGTCACCATTGTAACTTTATTTTATAAAGTGCCAAATTTACTCAAAATAGGCCGCTAATACAATTGATTTTTTAAGCATCTACCTACTGGACAGTGTCTATAGCGCACTTACAGATAGAATCGACCAAAGAACGAAGACAATAACAGCTTATACTGTGCCCTACCCTTCGTAAAAGTGACTAGAATCACGCTTAAAACTAACCGAAATCATTAAAAAGTCAATAAATAGTAGTAGATTTATTCCATCTTTCGATGTAGATATTTAGAGAAACATGACACAAAAAATAATAGTACCTACTGACTTTTCAGACAATGCATTAACGGCAACGCGATACGCTTGTGAGCTGGCCCGCCAAAACAACTATACCATTCATCTTTTTCATTGCTACACCTCCAATTCAGCACTTTTTGATGAGGAAAAAGCAAACAAAGACACGAATATTCCGTTATTAAAGGCAGACATGCTTATACTGGATCTCAAAGAAAACCTTCAAAAGGAATACCCTACGGTATCCTTTGAAACAACGTGTACGAGTGGGCTTCTATATGAAGTACTTCCTTCCGTAGCCGTAGCGCCGGCATATGCCATGATTGTGATGGGGACCACCGGTACCGGAAAAGGAAAATCTGTTGTCTGGGGAAGCAATACCAGTAGTATCACCACCAAAGCCAAAGTTCCTGTTATCGCTGTTCCCAGTACCACAAAAAAATTCTCTTCCCAAAAAGTGGGTATATTGACCAACTTCAAAGCAGAAGAACTAGACACACTAAAAGCCTACCTAAGGTTAGTATCCCCCATTCCACATCTAGACACTATCCACGTGTATAGAGACTCCAAAGACGCCTCTGAAATAGCAGAACATCTCGACACCTGGTCGTTTAATATAAAAAATCTAAATGGCATAGAAGAGGTACAGCGCATCGCTGAACCTATCCATATCGAAGATGAAAATCTAGATAGCATTCCTGAAGTTATCAATCATATTATCAAAGAGAACAACTATGATATGATGGTGGTCACTAAAACGAGAAAATCATTCTTTGAACGACTATTCTCTCCATCCGTCTCCAAAGAGATTGTATTAGACCTAGAGCGTCCCACTTTTTTTGACAACAATTAAATACGCACCGATCATGGCGAAGAAATTACTTATCCCCGTTGACTTTTCCCAATATTCCAATAAGGCCATAGAATATGCTTTACAGCTCTCTAAAACGGCCAAACATGACTTAGTATTGGTTCATGTATTTACAGATCATATCAATGTGTACCGCAATTCCATTGAAAACACAGACCTATTAGATCCTCGTGTAGCCAAGGCAAAAGATGAAATGGATAAACTGATAGCTGACCTCAAAAAAGCAAATCCTGAAATCGCGGTAAGCAGAGTCTTTGGCGACGGAAACCTCTTTGAGGAAATAGGAAAACTTGTAGCTGTAGAATCCTATGATGCGATCATCATGGGAACAAAAGGCTCATCAGGCTTAGATTCCTTACTAATTGGATCCAACATGTTTGATGTTTTCCAAAACACACAAACCCCGGTACTGGCTATTCCATTCAGCGACAAACCCTATAAATCGGAAAAAATTGGACTATTGTGTAATTTCAAAGATGGAGAGATAGACGTCCTCAAACAAGCGACAGCGCTGTATACCGAAGACTTCGAACTCGTCCTGATACACATCAATACAACCGATGAAACAATACAGGCATTAGACAGCAAATTTGCGGAATTCATAACGCGCATCATTGCCGAGACCGGAATCGATGACATATCTTACATCATTAAGACGCAGGCCTTTTTAATCCAATACAAAGAGGACATCTCTTCAGCCATTGACTCGGTTATTGCTGACGAGTTACTCGATGTACTATTAGTAACTAAGAGCAAAAAAGGTTTCTTACGTAAAATTGTCGAAGAAAATATCGTTAAGAAAATGGCCTACCAGATTCAGATTCCTAAATTTTTCGCACGGTCCAATGCATAAATTTAAAAAGCAAAAATATTGGTGTAGTTTTCGCTCCACAATATTATGTTTTCACCAAACTTAATTAGGGAATAATACCTTTTTGGCAATAGTTTTGCCCAATCATTTTTTTAAAAAATAAATATGAAAATTAAATCTCTACGTAATCTTTCGCTAGCTGTAGCAGCTGGGCTAATCAGTACAGCGTCTTATGCACAAAGCACAAACGATTCAGGTACTACTCCATTTGCACCATCAACTTCGTACAGAACTTGGTCGGTAGGTGTTAATGCAGGTCTTTTAAACCAAACCAATCTCTTCAATTTCAACCGTGAAGGCTTTGACAAAATGGACAACAATGTTGGGTACAGTGTGTACATCAAAAAACATATCTCCCCATCTTTCGGTTTGAAAGCGCAATACCTTGGCGGAAAGGTAGGTGGCACTAACGAAAACGCTACGGGCAACCAGATTTCTAAGTTTGAAACAAAAACACCTTGGTCTGCGGCCCTTTCTGCGGAGTGGACAATGGCGAATACGGACTGGATGTTCTTAAATAACATCATCAAACCTTATGCTGCAATCGGTATCGGTGCTTTGAACTATGAAACAACTACCTTCTCTGGTTCAGTAAGCAACACCGCAGATTCTAAAACAAAATTCTACGTACCAATGGACGCAGGATTGAAGTTTGCTGTAGCACAAGGCATCAGTCTTGACCTAGGTTACCAGTTAAACTGGGCTAACAAGAAATTTAACGGTATCGAATCTGGTTCTATAAAAGAAGATTTATTCACCTACATCCATGCAGGTATTGAGATTGCTTTAGGAAGCAGAGAAAAACCTTACTTAGCACACAGCAACCCAGTAGCCAACCTGGTAAATGATGCAAACAGAAAATACGATGCGATAAAAGCAGAGCGTGATGCCTTAGTAGCTTCTAACTCGCAGTTAAAGCTAAAATTGGATGAGATTTCAGCAGACTTAAGAGATGATGATGGTGATGGTGTTGCTAACAAGTTTGACAAATGTCCAAATACGCCAGCTGGTGTAAAAGTAGACGGTGCTGGATGTCCACTACCTGAAATGAAAAACGAAACTAAAGTAATCGAGAAAATCATCGTTACTGAAGAAGATAAAAAAGTAGTAGACGAAGCGATCAAAAACTTAGAGTTTGACTTAGGTAAAGCAACCATCCGCTCTACTTCCCACGCTTCTTTAAACCGTGTAGCATCTTTATTGATCGAGAAAAACTTCAGCTTAAAACTAGCTGGACACACTGACAACACAGGTTCTCTACAAACAAACTTACGTCTTTCTAAAGAACGTGCAGAGTCTGTAAAAGCTTACTTAGTATCTAAAGGCGCTAACGCTTCACGTATAGAAGCTGTTGGTTACGGCCCTAATCAGCCAATCGCTACAAACGCGACAGCTGAAGGACGTCAACAAAACCGTCGTGTAGAATTCTTATTATTCTAAGCAGTAAAACATATATAAACAAAAAGGGAGCTTAAATAAGCTCCCTTTTTATTTATTCTTTTCCAGATTCTATTTCCTTTCGCAATAGAGAATGTTTCTTTCCGTACATAAAGTACACTGCCACACCAATCAGCATCCAGATTCCCAAACGCTCCCAACTCTCCAGAGGCAAAGATGCCATCATCAACACACAGACGATAATACCTAAAATAGGAATCAACGGAACAAGTGGCGTTTTGAAGGGCCGTTCGACATCCGGATTGCGTTTACGCATCACAATCACACCGATGCACACCAAGGTGAAAGCAAACAACGTACCGATACTGACCATATGTCCAAGCTCAGCCACTGGAACAAATCCTGCAAACAAGCTTACAAAAACCATAAAAATAAGGTTAGTCTTCCATGGAGTCTGTCTTTTGGATAGATCTGAAAACACTTTAGGCAAAAGGCCATCTTTACTCATAGAATAGAAAACTCGACTCTGTCCCAACAACATCACTAGAATAACGGAGGTGTATCCGGCGATAATGGTTACAATCATTGCTGTGTTCAGGAACGTATACCCCGTCTTTGCAAAGGCCGTAGCCACCGGCTTGGCATCCCCCTTAAAGTCAGAATAATGCGCCAATCCGGTCATGACATACGAAAACAGCACATACAATATCGTACAGATTACCAGCGACCCTATAATACCGATAGGCATCCCTTTTTTCGGGTTGATAGCCTCCTGAGCAGCTGTACTAACTGCATCAAAACCTACGAATGCAAAGAAAAGCACTCCTGCTGCCCGTAATACACCTGATATTCCAAAATGACCGAAATACCCTTCTTTAAAGAAATCAAATACGCCTATTTTCCCTTCTCGGAGCAGTTCCTCTCCTTCATTTACAGGAATAAATGGAGTGTGGTTTGCAGGATTGATAAATTGCCATCCTAAAGCAATAAAGAGAACAACTACCGCCACTTTTAGAACAACCAATATATTATTTACAAAAGAAGACTCCTGCGTACCACGAATCAGGAGCAACGATAAAAGGCAGACAATAATGATTGCAGGAAGATTAACTATACCACCTGAGAAAACGGTTCCGTCAGCGAGATGATGTTCCACCCAAGGCGAGTACAACAGCTCATTCGGCAGTGATGTTCCAAATATCTTAAGTAGTTCGTTAAAATACTGCGACCAGCTCGCTGCTACGGTCGCCCCCGCCAGCGCATATTCCAATACGAGATCCCAACCGATAATCCAGGCCATAAACTCACCCATGGTCGCATAAGAATACGTGTACGCACTACCTGCCACGGGTATCATGGAAGCAAATTCGGCATAACAGAGTCCTGCAAAGGCACAGCCCACGGCTGCAATAATAAAAGAAAGCATAACTGCCGGGCCGGCATTCTCTGCCGCGGCAATACCCGTCAATGAAAATAGTCCGGCCCCGATAATCGCACCTACCCCCAAAGCAATCAGGCCTGAACTAGATAAGGTGCGCTTTAAGGTCCCCTCTCCACTTTGCTCGGCCTCAGACACAAGCTTGGCTATAGATTTTTTATACCACATAATTTAGTTAGATTAGTTAACGTAATCCAAACCTAAAAAAAAAATTGCTATATCCAACTAAGGATTAGCGTTTTTCTTCAAATAGCTCCCCAATAACACTTTCTGACAATAAAAACTTCAGCCTATTCAAAATCAATCGCTTACACTATAGGAATTGTTAAATATTAGTTGTACCTTTGCAGCGCCTTAGGCAATAGTGCCTATTGTATAATTTATTTCATGAACCCATTTTTAGAACTGGGAATCCGTGAGGAAGTTGTTAATGCCATCTCAGAATTAGGTTTCGAAAAACCATCTGAAATTCAGGAAAAAGCCATTCCTGTTTTATTGACTGGCAACGACGATTTTGTCGGATTAGCCCAAACCGGCACAGGTAAGACAGCGGCATTTGGTCTACCATTATTAGAGCAATTAGACTTTTCTCAAAAACAGCCTCAAGCTTTAGTACTTTGCCCAACGCGTGAGCTCTGTTTACAAATCTCAAAGGATTTAGAAAAATTTGCGAAGTACATCGACAACGTACATGTTGTAGCTGTATATGGAGGTGCTAACATCTCGGATCAATTGCGTCAAATCAGACGTGGTGTGCAAATTGTAGTAGCGACTCCAGGTCGTATGTTGGATATCATCGGCAGAAATGCAATTGATTTTTCACAAGTAAAATATGTTGTATTGGATGAAGCTGATGAAATGTTGAACATGGGCTTCAAAGAAGACATTAACAACATTTTGTCGGAGACACCAGATGACAAAAAAACATGGTTATTCTCTGCAACTATGCCTACAGAAGTACGTCGTATAGCGAAAAACTACATGACAGATCCTGTAGAGATGACTGTAGGAACCAAAAACACAGGTAATGCAAACATTGACCACCAATACTATTTGATCAAAGCTAGAGATAAATACGCTGCTTTCAAACGTATTGTAGACTCTAACCCAGACATCTTCGGTATCGTCTTCTGTCGTACCAAGATTGAAACGCAAGAAATTGCAGAGGCTTTGATTAAGGATGGTTATAATGCCGATTCACTACACGGAGATTTGTCTCAACAACAGCGTGACAAAGTGATGAAGCGTTACCGCGACCGCAGCTTACAGTTGCTAATTGCTACTGACGTTGCTGCCCGTGGTATTGATGTTAATAACATTACACACGTTATCAACTTCTCTTTGCCTGACGAAATCGAAAACTATACGCACCGTTCAGGTCGTACAGCACGTGCAGGAAAGACAGGTATCTCTATTTCTTTAATTAACATTAAAGAGCAAAGCAAGATCCGTCAACTTGAAAAAGTAATCGGAAAAACTTTTGAGCGTAAACAAGTACCTCAGGGGCCTGAAGTTGTAGAAAAACAACTTTTAACAATCATCAACAAAGTACAGAATGTAGAAGTAAACGAGGATCAAATCAATCCTTTCTTACCTCAGATTATGGAAGGCTTTGAATCTTTATCAAAAGAAGAGATTGTAAAAAGATTTGCATCTTTAGAGTTCAATAGATTCTTAGAGTATTACAATAATGCTCCTGATTTGAACATTGATGCCCGTGGTGATGGTAGAGAGAGTAGAGACGGTAGAGATCGTGGCGAACGTGGATCACGTGCTGGATCAAAAGGATACACGCGTCTATTCATGAACCTTGGAGCAGTAGACGAATTTTCTCGTGGAGACATGTTAGGATTCATCTGCAACAACGCTAAAATATCTGGAAAATCAATTGGTAAGATTGATATGAAAGGCGTATTTACTTTCTTTGAAGTTCAGGATGAGGAAGTAAACAAAGTTTTCGAAGGTTTTAAAGCTGTTGATTTCAACGGACGTCAGGTACGTATCGAAGTTTCTGGAGATAGTGGCCGTTCCGATAGAGGTGGTCGTTCAAGAGGCGGAGAGCGCGGTGGCGAGCGTCGTAATGGCGGTGGCTACGGTGGTGGCGAAAGAAGAGACCGTGGTGGTGATCGTCGTAGTAGTGGCGGTTACGGTGGCGGAAGAGGTGATCGCGGTGGAAACAGCGGTGGCGGATTCCGTGACTTCTCTGGCAAACGTCGCGAATCGAAAAGTAAATACTAGTCGAAAAGCTTACATAAAAAAACATCCGTCAAAATTGGCGGATGTTTTTTTTTACTTATTAAATCTCTTTTTCAGGTAATCTCTCCTAGATCGTCGTAACCTAGAGCTCTTAACCGGGTAATGCCTATTTTTGGTAATATTATTGAACAATAGAGCAACCAGAAATAGGATCAATGCTCCTGTAAAAACAGGACTAAGCACATACCAATAACCTAAAGCCGCTATTTTTGTGCCACCAGACACCGCAATCAATGCCGTAGCTCCCCCTGGAGGATGCAGGGTACGCGTAATCTGCATAAAGACAATAGAAAAGGCAACTGCAAGTGGCGCCGTAAGCCAGATTATATCCGGTACAAAAGTAGCTACAGTAACACCAACTAATGCCGATACCACGTGCCCACCTATCAGATTCCGGGGTTGTGCCAAAGGGCTCTGTATTGCTCCGTAGACAAGTACGCTCGAGGCACCAAAGGAACCTATTAAAAATACATTTTCGAGAGACGGCAAATGCATAGACTGTATGAAAGCAATGATGCCAATACCAACAAATGCTCCTAAAAAAGACCAGAAATGCTCACGATGGTCAATCAGTGTCTCGCGATACATCACATAGCGGTACTTTCTAAATTCGCGCTCCAGTTTTCTCTTTAACATTTCCTTTTTTAATGGTTATAAAGTTACAAAGGTTATAACAGTTATAACCCCTACAACCCCTTAACTCTCTAACCTACTAACTACCCAACGCCCGCTGACGTATTGCTTCGTATATCACAACGCCTGCAGAGACAGAAACATTTAACGAACCTATCTCTCCATACATCGGTATTTTGGCCAACTTGTCCGAGATGCGAATTAAATCATCCGATACTCCGACATCCTCGGCCCCCATTATAATACAGGTAGGTCCACTATAATCCACATCATATACGGAATCTTGTGTTTTTTCTGTGCTCACGACCAGCTGTATTCCAGACTCAATAAGAAAACGGCCAGTTTTACCCAAGGAATCTTCCCTACACACCGGTATCTTGTACAATGCTCCTGCAGATGTTTTTATCGCATCCGGATTAATCTCGGCAGAACCTTTTTTCGGAACAATAATCGCGTGTACGCCGGCACATTCTGCGGTACGCGCTATCGCACCCATATTACGGACATCAGTAACACCATCTAACATTAACAGCAAAGGAGTTTCTCCCTTTTCATAAATGGATGGTAATAGATCTTCGATATGTTGATAGATGATAGGCGAGATAACTGCAATAACTCCTTGATGATTTTTTCTGGTAATCCTATTCAGTTTTTCAATAGGCACCTGTTGATAACTTAAACCATGCTCTTTTAGCAATGACTTGAGTTCCAAGAAGAGGCTCCCACTGATACCACGCTGTATAAAAAGCGACTCTATTTCTTTCCCACTGTCAATAGCTTCAATTACGGCACGAATACCAAAAACCATTTGATTACTTTCTCTTTTTTCGCCTCTATCATGACGTTGGAAATTATTTTGCATGTTTTAAATTATCTGAAGATGAGCTCGCAAAAGCTCGGTTAAAAACCAAAATTAAAAATTAAAAACCATTCAAATCGAATGGCAAGAATACTACTAACTAAGACCTAGATTAAAAGTCTTTCTCAACACTTCTAGAGCAGGGTTTTTGGAAGCCATTGCCTGATACTTCTCTTGCGAGGTATAGGCTTTACGGATGACGGCCTGTTCCAATTGAACGGTCTGCATATCTAAAGAAAAGTTCTGTAACGCTGGGCGAAGATAGTTGAGCATATCGATTTTACCTTCCCGTAGCTGATCGCTCTGAATGGCATTTTCAACATCAATTTCAATAATATTCCCTTGCAGTCTCGGTGGGTTGGCAGTCATGATCGTATATATGGTAATACGATTACTTGCTTTCATCTTCTCGGCTAATTCGTTCCACTTTCCGATGAAGGAATTAAAAGTCACCTCTCTAAATTCTGTTCCCTGTACCAGATCATTCTCCTGTTCCTCTTCTACCGCCTTTTCTTCAAATACCGTGTTCAAGTTAGGTACGTCGACAGCAGACTTAAAACTTCCCCATCCTTTCCCCGAAGAGAAGCTCTTTTTTTCCTCTACAACAGGCTTTGTAGGCGTAGCGGTCACTTTGGGAGGTTCAACCTTGGTGACTACAGGTTCAGAAGGTTCAGTCTTTGCCGCCGCAGCAGGAGGTGGAGTGGGTGTTGTTACGGAACTAGGTAGTTTTTTTTTTTGATCAACCTGAGTTGATACACCATTTATTCCAAGCTGTATTGCTGCAGCTATGTGGCACATCTTCAATAATGCCAATTCGACCTGAAGCCTTTGATTCTTACTGGTTTTATAGCTTATTTCACATTGATTTGCAATATTCAAGGCCGACAGCAGAAGACCTGAACTCAAGGATGAAGATTGCTCAAGGTATCGCTTCTTAACATTCTCACTAACCTCCAACAGTTTTAATGTTTTAGGTTCCTTTGTGATCAACAGATTTCTCAAATGCCCTGATAGACCTGCAATAAAATGCCCCCCATCGAAGCCTCTGTTCAGTACATTATCTAAAATTAATAAGGCCTCTGCAGCATCTTCTTTTTTTATCGCTTCGACCAGATTGAAGTAATAATCATAGTCAAGAATATTCAAGTTCTCAATAACGGCCTGATAGGTAAGATTCCGATTCGAAAAACTTACAATCTGATCAAACATAGACAGTGCATCGCGGAGACCACCATCAGCCTTCTGAGCGATGACATGCAAGCCATCTATCTCAAACGTTATGTCTTCTTTTTTCGCTATTGATGCTAAATGATTGGACATATCTTCTACCCGGATACGGTTAAAGTCAAATATCTGACAACGCGACAAAATCGTAGGTAGAATCTTATGTTTTTCTGTGGTCGCTAATATGAATATCGCATAGGAAGGCGGCTCCTCCAACGTCTTCAAAAAGGCGTTAAAAGCTGCTTGAGACAACATATGCACCTCATCAATAATGTAAATCTTATACTTGCCGGTCTGTGGGGGTATACGTACCTGATCGATCAGGCTACGGATATCGTCGACAGAGTTGTTCGATGCCGCATCCAATTCATGAATACTGAATGAAGCACCTCCCGCAAAAGATTTACAGCTTTCACATTCTCCACAAGCTTCGGTACTTGAGGAGATATTCTCACAATTTATTGTCTTAGCCAATATACGGGCACAGGTCGTCTTCCCCACTCCTCTAGGTCCACAGAACAAAAACGCTTGCGCAAGCTGATTACTATGAATCGCATTCTTTAGCGTATTTGTAATATGCAACTGTCCTACAACGGAGTCGAAGGTCGCTGGGCGATATTTACGGGCTGAAACAATGAAATTATCCATCCCTGCAAAGATATGGAATTAGAATCAAAAACCTATCTCCAAGGTTTGAAATTCGACACAATAGGTTTGGTTAGATCAAACTCCACCGAAAATAACCGATCCGATCCGATTCGTCGCAGATTGTAGGTAAATTTGTCCGCATCAATAGTCACCCACCATACATTATAGGCTGCGTAATCGATAAGTTGCTCTGTCTCTGCGTCGGCTGGAAACATCTGCATATTCGGGGTTCCCTCATTGGGGGCAGTACCTCCGTAAAAAGTCACCTTATCTGCTGTACCATCCGACTTTCCATGGTCGTGCTTTAGTTCCACCCGATTATTACTCCAACTAAAAATCCAGGTACGGGACTTGTCTTCACCTACATAAAACGGAACCTTTACCTCCCGCTCATCCCAGCTCATAACCTCCATCAGCAATCGCTCTCCGGTAAAACCATCCCCTTCCTTTCCACCTGCTACGATCGTACCCTCATAATACTTACCCAGATGTGGTTTAAAAGCCTCCATAAAAGCTTTGGAATTTGAAGTCTGGGCACGAGCCCAGCTAACGCTTATGCTAAACAGCATGAATAGAATAATCTTTCTCATAAAAAAACTGGACGATACACCGCCTATTGAACCTAAATAAGTCAAGATAAGAAAAATAACATTATTTTTTTATTAACTTTATATTAAGCGAATGTTAATAAAATGAGACTTTGTATCCGATATATCCTCTTAATCTGTATAGGTCTGACCTGTACAGCTCCGTTGTGGGGACAGCAATTGGATACCATCGACTTTTTTAAAAAACCGTTTGTTTTCGACAAATCTCATACTCCTCAGATTCAAATCCAGGGAAAAACCGACGAACAGTCTATTTTACACTTTTACAAGGACATCGAATCAAGGGAATATACACCGCTTATAGAACAATTAACAGCATTTAAAGCGGAAAATAACCTTAATGACTGGCTTTACTACCAGCTTATCCGACAGGTATCGGAAGCAATAAGCCCTAAAGCCGAGAACTACCATCGCTACACGCTCTATAAATGGTACCTGATGAACAAATCGGGGTACGATGCCCGCCTAGCGGTCGGCGATGACCAAGTGATATTCTACATCAAAAACAAAGAGGATATCTCGGATATTCCTTTTTTTATTATCGATGGACAGCAGTTTACCTGCCTTAACTACCATGATTATGGCAAGTTATTCAAACGCTCCGATGTCTATCGTCCTGTAGCAATTACCATCCCTGGCGCAGAAGGCGACTTCAGTTACAAAATAGCGCAAATGCCCGAATTCAAAGATGAGTCCTATGCGGTTAAGAATGTCAACTTTCAATATCAGGACAAAGTCTATGAATTTGACATCAAAGTCAATGACCACGTCGCCGGGATTTTTAAGAACTACCCTGGAGTAGATTTCGAGACTTATTTTAATATTCCACTCACTCAAGTGACCTATCAATCCTTGATTCCTGTACTCAAGGAGAATATTAAAGGAATGGACACAAAAGGAGGGGTTGACTACCTTATGCGTTTTACCAGATACGCTTTCTTATACGAGAATGATGATATCAACTTTGGTATAGAAAAACGTCTATCTCCTGAACAGACACTGATGAACAATTACAGCGACTGCGACGACAGAGCGGCCTTGTTCTTTTTCTTGGTCAAAGAAATCTATAACCTTCCCATGATTGCCATACTATACCCCACCCACATTACGATGGCCGTACAGTTTGAACAAAAAATTGGGGAGTCCATAGCCTACGAAGGACAATATTTTTCCATCTGCGAACCTACTCCTCAGGGACAAAGCTTAAATATTGGTGAATTAGCCGAGAAGTACAAACACGAAAAGTACGAGATTGTGTATCACTACAGACCAAAGTAAGATTTCTTTGCCAATGATTTCTACTCTCAATCTAGCTTTCCGAGATAAACAGAATCGGACATTTGCCCAGTATAACTATTTTCGAAGCCTATATACACATGCAGTCCCTTACCGCAACAATTAAGTAATCCTGATTGTAAGCGATACTCTCCTAAACGGGCGGGCACGATGGCAACTCTCATGTCGGCCAACACTTCTACATTCACTATTACCACATTCAGTTTGACCCACTCCTCTAGATTATTCACATCGGGCGGTGTCCATGTGATATGCAGATGATCATCCATCAGTTGCATTTCTGCGTTCTCTGGCGTAAATAAAGTCCCTCTAAACGGTTTGAACAATTCCGCTCTCACATAGGGTTCATTATTGGCATCGATAGCAATGCAATCTTTCCTCACGTGGGATTGCGCTAGATTAGCCGCATTTTGTGTGGGGTGATCTATCAACAAATTCTTATATCCATACTTCACGATCGGGAACAAATAAGTCAGAAAATCATTGGTGACCTTAGTTTTCTTTCGATTCAGTAATTCCGCCTGACTCGGTGGAGTCGTCCGTGGTTTACGGGCACCACGTACAATATTCTGTCCGTTCAACACATAGGCGAACACGCTACCAAATTTACCTCGAATCGGCCCATTTGGGCCATCATTTAGAATTGCCATAGCTTTAAATTTAGAGTTTACTGATTTAAAACAAGTTACCACTTTATTAACAACAAATTATGTGTTAAAATGTTTTTAACCTAGTCTTAACACAGCCTATACATAGCTATTGGCTATGCTAAGGCTATGTAAACTCTATGTTAAGGCTATTTAATTGATAGCTTAATTGATAATTAGATACTACCCAATATCCTATAAACTTCATTGCTTCTACCTTTTGACCTTTACTTGATTTGCTCTGATATATTCCGTGACAAAGGCCTCTACTTTTTGTTTTTTCTCCACATCCGCTATAAGCTCCGAAATAGGTAACAAGTTATCTAGACCACCGATGTAAACAAAACGCGAATTATCATCAGTAAGATCTTTCGCCCAATCAGATATATTTACTTTCGGGTTTACACCAGAGCTTCTATTTACAACTATTTTACTTGGATCTCCACCAATTGCTTCAAAAGCGATTATAGGTCGAACCACATCCTTAAACACCGTGGAATCGGATGGAGCAAAAGCACCAGAAAATAATCCAAAACATTCATTCAGACCAACATGAAAACTACTTTGTACAGCAGTGTGCTTATCCTTATTGCCGGTATACCCTGCTTGGTAGTCCAAACTAAGTTTAGCTCCTGTAAACAAAGAAAGTAAGACATGTGTTCCGTATTTTTTGACTAACTCCTCTGCCCCCAATATTTTAATGTCAGCTTGAAAACCTTTCGTCAGATACGACATCACTTTGCTTTTGGTATAAAAGATGGTGAGCTGTTTGTACTTTGCAAAGCTATCATACAAGCCGTAGACATATTCATTTGCAGTTGGATCAGTATCTCCAAAGGGTTGCGTAACATTTCCCTTAAAGTAACTGATATCGGATTTTTCACCTGTCAGCAATTTTAAAAAACCTTCAGAATCCGCCCCATAAACGGTACGAAAACTTCCTTCCCGAGGGAGACGTATGTCAATAGAACTGGGGTTTTCTTGTGCAAATGCTGGTGTATTGATTACAGCGTCTTTCACTGAACTTCTGTGGGAATACTTACCCATAACGTCATAACCATACCCCAGGAAATTAAACTCATTAT
This sequence comes from Sphingobacterium tabacisoli, assembly GCF_017908035.1. Lineage (GTDB taxonomy): Bacteria > Bacteroidota > Bacteroidia > Sphingobacteriales > Sphingobacteriaceae > Sphingobacterium > Sphingobacterium tabacisoli. Next base: position 2,502,232 of record NZ_JAEQMU010000001.1, read on the forward strand.
ACCCTTCCTTTTCCTTCACACTATTGCTCTTCGTAAGATTCTTAATCACGAATTTCAGTTCTGCTACTCCCTCTGATTTTGGATCTACAACTTCCGGATCCGGCGTTATAGGTTCATCTGATGCACTTTTTTTACAGGCAGTGAAACTACCAATCATTATCACCGTTAGGGGATAGATAAATTTAACCTTTAGCATATTCTCATATTTATAGTTAATCAAATAAGGGAGTTTATTATTAACTGATAATTAGCTCAACATTAATCTATTGTAAACGATAAAAAATAAAGAATCATTATCACTTCCTTCTATATAAATTTCTTCCGAATTGCCAGCTATTGAGTTAATCTTTTCAATTCATTTGTTGAATCATGTTATAATACCACATGACATTCTCGTTCACTATCCCCCTCTGACTATTTTTAACAGACCGAAGCAATCCATCAAGATTATAATCAAAACGACTCCCCCCGATTTCACGAATACGTCCATCTATATCATAACTTACACGCTGCTCACCAAACTGCCGAATCTTATTATCTAAATTATATACTATATCTTCATCTCCAAATCTCCGAACACGATCATCAATATCATAATCTATTTCAATGGTTCCAATTCGGCGTATTTTATTATCCCGATTATAGTTTATATCAACATTTCCAAACCTTCTTACTTGTTCATCCAAATTATAGTCGATGTATATATCATCTATCTTCCTCACTTTTCCTTCAAAATTATAGTCGACACTAATTTCTCCAAAATGAACTAACAGTCCATCAAAATTGTAAGAGATATCCTTGTCTCCAACTTTTGACAAACGACCATCTATGTTATACTTAAAGTCAAGGTCGGACTCGTCCTTAACCATAACATATAGTAAATCACCTCTACTAGTCAGCATAAAAATCGTTGATCCTTTTGGTATAGGCACAAGTAGTTCCTTGCTGTATTTAGATATAGATAATGCCTGTGCGTAACCACGACCTGTATGTAGACTAACAAGTAGTAAGAGTAAAACTAGTTTAAAAAAATATCTCATGGTATTGTTTTTATGGCGGTCAAATATATAAACAAAAAGGGGCGACTCCATGAATCGCCCCTTTTGTTTATTTTTAATACGGGAATCTTAGAAAGAAAATTTCGTCCAAGAGAATGCACCTGTGTTAGCACCTGTTTGCGTATCATTCTTAGTTATTGTAGCACCTTCAGCTTTTACTTTTGCTGCGTCATACATACTCGCAGGATTAAATGTATAAGTGATTTTAGATGCAGGATTACCCTTACCAGAACCATCAGTAAAGTCAATAATATCAGCGAATCTTGAAGTAGCCCCTATTTCTATTTTCAAGTTAGAAATATTAGCTGTTGCTCCTCTTCTGATTTTAACCACATCCACCATTTCACCAGCTTTTGCAGGCGCTGTAGCTTTGTGTACAATCGTCATATCTTTGATAATAAAGTTAGATTGAGCGATATCATTAGGATTTTTGCCATCCATGTTACCATCGGCTTCAATTCCTCTTGGATCATCTTCATTCGTAGAAAACTTAGGAGTCCAGATACCATAAGCATTCGTTACAGTACCTGTATAACCTTGTGTAAAATCGAACATATCGTCTTCCGAATCTACTACTAATAGGTTCGTTACATTAACAGATCCACCGAAGAACTCGATACCATCATCAGCACCATCTTTAATGTAGATATTACTAATTCTTGTACCATTACCAACTCCATTCAATGTCAAACCATTATGCTCTTTATCATCGGATATATTAGATCCAGAATATTCGATAATTACATAATCCAACTCACCAGAATTATCTTTAACATCATTTCCACCATACATGATTGCTGTATTGATTTCAGTAGGGAATGTACTTTCAGTTGCTTCTGTCGCACGAGAAAGTGGAGCTTTACCGTTTATGATAACACCACCCCAACCACCAGAGCTTTTTGTGGTGGAAGTAAAAGTAATGGGAGCTGAAGCTGTACCTTTCGCAATGATTTTAGCACCTTTTTCGATTAATAAATAGGCTGTCTTTTCTGAAGCCGTAATTGTAGTACCTGCAGGAATCGTCAACGTAGCGCCTGCTCGTACAATCGTAGCTCCTTTTAGGGCAATAGAATTACCTTTTAAAACAGCATCGCTAGTGATGCTACCATTCAATTCTGTTAACTCATTTCCTTGACCTGGCTTACTCGGATCGTTGTCTTTACTACATGATGCGAACACTAAAGCTGAAACTGTCAAAACTGCAAATAATTTCCTTTTCATTTGTTTATTATTTATCTTATACAATACTAAATATTTAAAAAAAACTAACGGTTAAACTAATGTTATCAAAACATTAAAACCTGTATGAGACTCCTAAACTCAAGTCCATACCTCTTTTATAGGACTCTAGAACGATATTTTCCTTTGTATCAGTTTCGCGTTCTAACCTAAACTCAGGATTCAACAAATTGCGTACTTTTAAATCGACACCCCATTTTTTGTTAATACTTGCTGAAGAGATAAAGTCTAGCGTAGGTATTCCCTTCTCAATTACATCACTAAATCCACGTGTACCTAACGAGTAGATTCGGTCACTAAAATAGTTTAGAACAGCCGTTGATGTCCAGTTCCAATTTTTACCGTGATACAAATACGAAACATCCGCATTCACCAATAATGGAGAGGCTCCCTGTAATGCACTTGTTCCATGCACCTTTGTAAATAAAGGATCTACATTCTCTAATTTTTGAGAAGTATATAAATAGGACAAATTAGCCCCTGCCGACAAGACGTTTTCGCCATTAGCTGTGTTTCTTGTCAATAGGTTCTTTTTCAACTCTACCTCAGCCCCCGCAACAGTCGCTGAAGCACCAACATTATAATAGGTCATTACGTTCGTTCCTGTTTCTGAACGTGCAATTGGGTTTTTAAGATTTTTATAAAAGACACCAAAGGATAATAACTCTCCTTTCGTCGGAAACATCTCCCACTTAAGATCAACGTTAGTATTCTCTACAGGAACTAAATCCTTGTTACCCTGCGTACTGTAGTTGGAAAATGTATTCAGGAAGTAAGCCAACTCCGCAAACTGTGGTAACGTATAACTCATACTTGCAGAAGCACGTAGGTTGCTATTTTCGGTCAGCGCATATTTAGCATTTAAACTTGGTAAGACATAATTCTTTTTGATAGTGGAAGGACCATCTAACTCCGTACTCCCCATATTTGTTTGATAAATTATATCCTGATATACATTGTCATATCTTAGGCCCAATACCGTAGTTAACCGGTCTGTAAACTGATAGGTACCCGCCATCACCATGCTATGCACTTTTTTGTCTACGGAATACCAGTTAGGTTCCAAACCACCACGCAAAGTAGTCTGTTCAAAATATCCGGACTGTAACTTTGAAGGGTTAAACATAGCGTCGATATTGTTAATATAGTCGCTCGTGATGATACGGTCTCCTTTTATTCTATGCCCAATAATGGTTGCATTAAAATCACGCTTTACAATCTCCCCTTGATAACCAAATTCTATCTTACGGTCCAACCCACTGTTTCCATTAACCTTATAAGTTGCGATTGCTTTACTAGTAAGTCCCTTTTCTTTGATATCTGAATAATAACGTTCGTTAGAATTGGCTTCACCATGTAGCTGATAAATACCGTCTTCGTCAAGGATAATTTTATTGGTACGTCTGTCTGGTTCTTGTGCTACAACCATATTATAACCTACTCCTAAATCTAGCTTCCAAGCATCAGTGAGCTGCAACTTAGACAACAACTGGTTAACAAAAAGCTGATTATTAACAACATGCTGACGTCTAAACAAAACTTTATCATTAGGTTCACGGCTTGCGTCCAATCCAAAATTTTGTTCCAACTCCTGCGATTGGTCATTGATATATAGCGAGTTGAAAGAGACGGAATGATTTCCAATACTATACTTTAGATTAGCCATTCCCGTCTTCGCGATATTGTATTGGGTTTTCGTCATTTCTTGATCCCGAATAATGAGTCCTGAGGTTGTAGTCTGACGAATTGCTCCATTTAAATACTTGTAATCAGAATTCATATTACCGGTAAGAAAAACATTCAGGTTACCATTCCCGACTTTAAACTTACGACCTCCCGCTAAAGAAAAACTAGAATTGATAGGTTTCTCCATCTCTTTAGTATTCCATTTATTATTAAAATCATAGCTATTCAGATCCGCAATTGGCACTTTCTTTTCGCGTAAAGATCCGAACCAGTTTGTCCCATCGATACGTTGCAAGTTTTTAGCATCTATCGCTTGACTATTTACCCCTACAGACGCGCCTATTTCAATAAACCCGTCTTCATTCAGGTCTTTGGAAAGTATATCAATATTGGCACCTGCGACATCTCCCCCAATCAAAGGATTGAATGTTTTATTCACCGCTATACTTTGAATAATTGATGTACCAAAGAAATCCAAGGAGATATTTTTGTTCAAAGGATCCTCTGATGGCAAAGCCAATCCATTGAATGTAGTACTGTTATAACGATCTCCCAATCCACGTACGAATACATTCGCTCCCGAAGCAGATTTGGTCACACCACTCATCTTGGTCAATGCACCTTCTGCATCAGACACCCCTTTACGGGACAGCTCCTGTGCGCCGATTTTTTCTACAAATAGATTCGAGTTTTTTCGTTCTTCTAATAACGCAAATTCACTAGCCTGTACACGTCTGCGTGTCACAACGACTTCATCCAGTGTAGAAGACTCACTGACCAAAACAACACTTACGGTCTCCCAATTTTTAGCTTCTAAAACTACTGGAGTAACCTCCTTATTATACCCCAGATAACTACTTACTATTTTATAATCACCCTTTTTGGCTACAGGGATAATAAACTCTCCATTCGCATTCGTCGATGTCACTTTGCTATTATCAGACAAGGACACACTTACTCCTGCTATAGGCTTCATCGTCTCTACGTCGATGATCCGACCCCGGATGCCTAATACCGAAGCTGAAACCCCATCAGCGATTGAAGCACTTGTCTTCTGCTGTGCATTCAACGTATTAACAGTATCCTTTTTAGTGGACTCCTTTACTAAGGCATTTCCTTTCGGATCTGTCTTTTGTGCAAATACAACTGAGCCTGCTACTACACCTAATACTAGCAAACCTGCCTTTTTAATGTTTAAATTTAGTTTCAACTTGAATTAATTTTAATTTAACACAAAAGTATAAGGGGTATATTAACTCAATATTACCGACAAATTACTTTTAACTCAACCTATTGTTAATTAATCGTTAACTAGACTCCATTCAACAAAAAAAGGCCTCTTCTACCCCCCGATAACGCGCGTTTTATTTCAGATACATTAATTTTTCTTTAAGACGAAATGGACTTAATCCTGTAATAATTTTATTAAGATTTTCTATTGTAACCAATTTCCGATACCTTTAAGGTTGAAAATTCACACCGTAGGAATACATTATCCATGATACGTTCAGAAAACCTTAAGTTCAACTATTTACCGTCGCACGAACTGCAGTTTGCTGATTTCAAAATAGAAAAGCATCAACATACCCTTCTATTAGGAGACTCAGGAACTGGAAAAACGACTTTACTGCATTTATTGAGTGGACTTTCCCGCCCCACTAGTGGGAAAGTATTCATAGACAACCAAGATATCTATCAACTTGGCGAAAGTCAGCTCGATCGGTTTCGGGCGGATAATATTGGTTTTATCTTTCAGGAGGCCCACCTTTTGAAGAACCTGACTATCGGTGAAAACATAGCACTGGCTCAAACCCTAGCTAAGAAAACCGTGGATAAGACAGCCATCGCGGCTATACTGGACAAATTACAGTTGTCCGAAAAGGTCAACAACTACCCTTCTCAACTAAGCAGAGGTCAGCTACAACGCGCAGCCATCGCTCGTGCTGTGATCAACAGACCAAAGCTATTGGTCGCCGATGAGCCTACTGCCGCCTTAGATGACACGAATACGCAACATGTTTTGGAGCTTTTACTGGATACAGCCACAACCTATGGAGCTACGTTGCTAATAGCTACGCACGATAAACGAATAAAGGACAATTTCTCCAATACCTATCAGTTATAATATGAACAATTTTGCATTAGTCTGGAAGAATATTACCCAACAGTGGGGGGCAACCCTATTGAGTATAGTCTTGACCGCATTCGGGGTTGCTATATTATTGGTTATATATATATCGGGAGATACCTTTGAAAAACAACTAGAAAACAACAGTAAGAATGTAGACTTGGTAATCGGTGCCAAAGGTAGCCCGATGCAATTAATATTGAGTAGTCTTTACCATGTCGACAATCCTACAGGCAATATATCCTTAGCGGAAGCAAACAAGATAGCTGAAAATCCCTTTGTACAATTGGCTGTTCCGATTTCTTTGGGCGACAATTTCAAAGGGCACCGGATTATCGGCACAGACACTTCGTTTATGGGATTATATGAACTGAAGCTTGCTGAGGGGGCATTATGGTCCAAAAGCTTTGAGATTGTACTCGGTGCTGAAGTAGCCCGAAAGCACCACTTAAAAATCGGAGATGAAATACATAGTGCGCATGGTCTTTCAGCTGATGCACACGTCCATGATGACCACCCGTTCAAAGTGGTTGGTATACTGGCGCCAGCTCGATCTGTCATAGACAATCTTATACTATCCAACCTAGCTAGTGTTTGGGAGGTACATGGCATAGCGCATGATGGAGAACATATACATGGACCGAACTGTGATCATGACCACGATCACGACCATGCACATCATAGCGGTTCGACACATGAACATAAAGCAGATGACCATAAACATGAGCACGGTGATGGGGATCACAACCATGAACATGCAACAGCAGAGGAGCATAAGCATGACCATGCAGACGTAGAAGAAGAATTGGTTAAAGAAAAACCAAGAATGGAAGTACCTGGCATGGTCAAAAGCATAGGACAGGATATGATAGAAGACCATGGCGTCGAAATCACCGCTCTTTTAGTCAAATACAGCTCCCCGGCGGCCATAGGCGTGCTACCTCGACTGATCAACCAAAGCACCCACATGCAGGCTGCTTCACCAGCGATAGAGAGTTCTAGGATCTTTTCACTATTGGGTGTAGGCCTAGATTCACTTGCTATACTGGCTTATGTTATTATGCTAATTGCAGCATTGAGTGTATTTATAAGTCTCTACAATGCGCTAAAAGATAGACGGTATGACATGGCAATCATGCGTACCATGGGAGCAACGAAAACAAAGCTATTTGGATTAGTTGTAGCCGAAGGGCTTGTTATTACATTGATCGGTGGTTTGGCCGGTCTACTGATGGGACATACGATACTGTACTATATAAGTACACAGACGAGTCAAAGTGCGGATTTTATTGAAGCGTTTAAGCTATACCCGAATGAATTGCTTATTCTAGCGGCAGCGATAGCATTAGGCGTAATAGCCGCTTTGATCCCTGCATTCAAAGCATACAATACAACTATTTCAAAAACATTATCATCCAAATAACAAAAGGGGATAATCATAGACAAATCAGAGAATGAACAAATTATTTTTAATACTAAACTTTCTTTTACTGAGCACATTGGTTTCAAATGCCCAGATAAAAGATTACCCCAACCTCAATGTGCCGGACCACACTCCGATGATGAACAATACCTGGGAAGCCATTGATAAAATGATGTACAAAGTCAGCACTGAAGGCAATAAAAAGGTATATACACCCCACTATCCACCGGAGCTGAAAAAACTGGAAAACAAAATTGTAGACTTGCCGGGATATATCGTACCGCTCACTAGTGGAAGAAACCACAGTACTTTTATGCTATCGGTACTTCCGATTGCACAGTGTCAGTTTTGTGGCACTAACGGTATCCCTCCTATGGTCGAGGTATTTATGAAAAAAGGAAGTATCAAATATACCGAGGAGCCTATTAAAATCAAGGGAAAAATGAAATTCAATCCGGAACCGCTCAAAGGAAATGCGGAGATACAGCTATTCGAAGCGGAATTGATTCGCTAGCGATTCAATAAAGATACTTCAATCACGGAAGCTAATGCAGCTGTTTCAGTACGCAATCTAGCATCCCCTAAAGAAATAGGAATAAAGCCAGCATCTAATGCCTGGCTTATTTCTTTTTCAGAGAAATCCCCTTCAGGACCGATCAGTAATAAGTAATCGCCTTTAGATGCAAACGCCGTAGAGATATATTTCTTTTCTGACTCCACACAATGTGCAAGACCTTTATAAGACTCTGTCCCGGCAACTTGTTGTAGAAATTTACTAAACGAAATAGCGGGGTTTACACGTGGCAGATAAGCTTTTAAAGATTGTTTCATCGCGGCTACTGCAACCTTCTCCAACCGTTCTACCTTCACCTCTTTTCTTTCGGAATGCTCACAGATGATAGGTGTAAATTCATACAATCCGACCTCAGTGGCTTTTTCTAAGAACCATTCCAGCCGGTCCATGTTCTTTGTTGGAGCCACGACCATATGCAAACGATAGGGTAATATACCGAACTCGGTCTGAACCTTTAATATCTTTAGACTCGTGCGCTTGGGATGCGCATCCAAAATTTCGGTTTCATATAGCCCTCCCCTCCCATCAACTAGGTGTATGGTATCTCCGACCTGCAGCCGTAATACCCGAATAGCATGTTTACTTTCTTCTTCATTCAGAAGAAAAGCAGCATGATGGGGTTCTATCTCAGGAGTGTAAAAAAGTTGCATTATAATTATTCGTTGTCATCGTCATTAGCGGTCTCCACTAAATCCAACTTCACAAATTCGATGTTCTGCTGTGTCTTTTTCATAATAGTAAACACATAGCCAAACTCTTCTGTAGATTCGCCTACATCAGGGATTTTCTCGAACACGTGGCTTACTAATCCGGCTATGGTATCATAATCCGAGCTTTCTGGAAGTTCCAACGGTAAATATCCGTTTGCATCGTGTACAGAAGCACCAGCATCTACCATATACTCCGTCTCAGAAATACGTTCGACAACGGGTGTTTCCTCGTCATACTCGTCCTGTATCTCGCCAACCAGTTCCTCAACAATATCCTCCAACGTAACCATACCAGAAGTACCGCCAAATTCATCTAGAACAAATGCAATCTGAATGCGCTTTAACTGAAACTCGGTCATCAAATCATTGATTTTCTTCGTCTCAGGAATAAAGTAAGGTTTACGCATTATATTTTTTAAGACAACCTCTTTCCCTTTAACCAACAAAGGAAGAATATCTTTAGTGTGCACCACTCCTACAATCTGATCTATATTGTCATCGTAAATAGGAATACGGGAGTAACCTTCTTCTGTTACTGTATTAATGAACTCTTCGGCAGAGTCATCAATCTCAACAGCAATTATCTTGGTACGGGGCACCATGATATTTTTTACGACACGCTCGTTAAAGTCAAATACATTCTTAATAAGTTCATGCTCTGAAGTATTTAATGCCCCAGACTCCTTTCCCTTTTCTAAAAGGTATTGAAGCTCTTCCGAAGAGTGTGTCGAGTCGTGAGGATTGGGGTGTATACCAACCAACCTCAACAAAAAGTTAGCAAACCCGTTAAAAACGTAAATCAAAGGCATTAATACCCAAGAAAAAATACGTAAAGGAATAGCAACTTTCATGGTCGTCGCTACGGGCTTTTGTATCGCGATAGACTTTGGAGCAAGCTCCCCCAATACAACATGCAGGAAGGTGATAGTACCGAATGCTATTGCAAATCCAGCCCATTTTGCCCATCCCTGCGACACATCCACTTGTAGATAAGCGAACAGTTGGGACACAAGCTGTGTCATTACAGCCTCTCCCTTCCATCCTAAGCCTAAAGAAGCTAAAGTAATACCTAGCTGTGTAGCAGCTAGGTATTTATCCAAATGCTCTGTAATATTTTTCGCAATTTTTGCGACATTGCTACCCGATTTTGCCTGCAGCTCTATCTGAGATGCTCTTACCTTTACTATAGCAAACTCAGCAGCAACAAAAAAACCGTTTGCAAAAACTAAAAAAATTGTCCAAAAAATATCGAGGGCCATCAGGGGTTATTTGTTTCTTATATCTTTGTTATACAGCTCAATACTCTCTAAGATAACATTTTGAGCGTAAGTACGGCCATATAAATTTTCAATTGTTACATTCTTACCTTCTAGGGCTTTATAATCCTGGAAGAAACGAACAATCTCTTTCATCGTATGCGGAGGTAATTCAGAAAGGTCGTTAATGTGATTAACAGACATATCATTTTTTGCTACGGCAATAATTTTGTCGTCTTGCTCACCACCATCGATCATGTGCATTACGCCAATGACTTTAGCTTCGATAAGACTCATAGGAACTACATCTACAGAACAAAGAACCAAAATATCTAATGGATCTTTATCATCACAGTAAGTTTGAGGAATGAAACCATAGTTTGCAGGGTACATCACTGAAGAGAATAAAACTCTATCCAGTTTTAGTAAGCCACTATCCTTGTCGATTTCATATTTCGCTTTCGAACCTTTAGGTATTTCTATAATAGCATTTACGGAGTTTGGCAGGTCCTCACCAGGAGAAACTTGGTGCCAAGGGTGTTGTGTACTCATTAATATATTTACTGTTTATTTTGTTTCTTTTTTTTCTTTTTGGCCTTTTATCCATCGTTTTATTAAAGCAATAATAATAGGTAAGAATGCAATAACAATCATACCAACAATAATATACTCTACATAATTAATGATAGAAGGGAAAAGCTCTCCCAAATAATAGCCCGAAAGAGTTAAGACAGACACCCAGATAAATGCGCCTAAAACGTTATAAAGCACAAATTTCTTAAAGTCCAACTTAACCACTCCGGCAAATATTGGCGCAAATGTACGAATAATTGGCACAAACCGCCCTATTACCAATGCAGTACCTCCATATTTCTGATAAAACTCTTCGGCCATAACAACGTACTTTCGTTTGAAAATCAGCGAATCCTTTCGCTTGAAGAGCATAGGTCCCGTTCGATGTCCAAACCAATAACCTGCAAAATTACCCAAGATACCAGCCCCTAAGATACCAAAATACATCGTAGTAATACCTACGTCAATCTTATTAAGTGCGCAGAACAATCCTGCTAAAAATAAAAGATAATCTCCAGGCAGGAAAAAGCCAAAAAAGAGACCAGTCTCTGCAAATACAATTAAACAAACAATATAGAATCCGCCATGACTTAATAAGTACTCAGCGTCCAATAATTGTTGAAATGACACTAAAAATTCTTGCATATTTCTTTGTTAGGATACGAGTATGAGGCTTGACTACTCGCCATTAGTGATAGAGACCACTGCGTGACGGATTTCATCCGCTATTTTAGTCATTTCCTCGGTAGGTAAAGACAATTTTGCCTTTTCAAAATTCATATCACTCACTTCATTAAGTGGGATAAGATGTATATGAGCATGTGCTACTTCTAGACCAACTACTGCAACTCCGACTTTTCGGCATGGGAATACTTTCTTTATACCTTGAGCTACAATTTTAGCAAAAACCCACATTCCCATATACTCATCGTCATTGATATCGAATATATAATCAGTTTCCGTCTTTGGAATAACCAACACGTGCCCTGGAGTAAGTGGAGAAATATCTAAAAAAGCCAAATAATCGTTGCTCTCAGCGACTTTATAGGCCGGTATCTTGCCAGAAATAATCTTTGAAAATATTGTAGACATTTATCTTTCAAGTTGATTAATGAACAAATATAACAAAACCTTCAACAAGTATTTGCATAAACTACAATGAAAGTTAGCACCTACTATTTTTCTGACATTATGCACACATAGACAAAACATTAAAAAAAGCGGGAGAGCCATAGAAACTATGGCTCTCCCGCTGAAATTATAAAGTTATGAGAGCGGTTATGGCAATCCGCTCATAACCTATCTTAAATATTATCTAGAAATATCTAATATCTCAAATTCAATTTCACCTGCTGGCACATTCACTTTAGCGACATCTCCAACAGACTTACCTAATAATCCTTGTGCTATAGGAGACTTAACGGATATCTTACCGGCTTTCAAATCTGCTTCGGTCTCTGATACCAATTGGTATGTCATCTCAGCTCCATTTTTCTTGTTCTTTATCTTAACGATAGAAAGAGCCAATACTTTGGAAAGATCTAATTTAGACTCATCGATTAATCGTGCACTCGCCAACACATCTTCCAATTTGGCGATTTTCGCCTCATGTAAGCCCTGTGCCTCTTTTGCAGCGTCGTACTCGGCATTTTCTGACAAGTCGCCTTTGTCCCTAGCTTCTGCTATAGCATTGGCTATTTTAGTTCTTCCTTCAGTTTTCAGGTACTGTACTTCTTCTTTTAACTTCGCTAACCCTTCTTCTGTGTAATAAGTTACTTCCGCCATAATTATTCAATTAACTTAAATAGTAAATACTAGATTCTTAATAAAAAAGAAACAAGACCACTCTTTCCTCATTTGAAAGAGTGGTCTTGTTCGATATTGACGAAGATAATTAAAACGTTTTAATTATCCAAATTCATCAGATTATTCTTCATCGACAAACTTATACCCTAAACCTCTGACAGTCTGCAGATAAGTTGGTTTATCGGGATTATTCTCGATTTTTTTACGCAAACGGACAACATGCATATCCAAGGTTCTCGTATTGACATTGGAGCTATACCCCCAGACAACTTCCATTAGCTCCTCCCGGGTAATCTCTCGTCCCATATTCTGTAGAAAATGCAAGAGAATACGGTTCTCCAGGATTGTCAATTCAATCTTTTTGCCATCTCTAACCAAAGAATGGATCTGTGGATGATGTTCGGTATTTCCAAAAACATGCACATCCTTATTATTACTTTTAGGAACAAAGAAACGCACCTTATTCTCGATCATGGCCACCAGTACATCCATATTGAAAGGCTTGGTGATATAGTCCGTGATGCCATAGCTGTAGGCGTCTATTTTGTCTACATCCTGGGATTTGGCCGTCATCATAATGATGATATTTTCAAATCCTTCTTTGCGTACTGCCTGACAGACTTCAATACCTTCTTTGCCAGGAAGCATCCAATCCAACAATACGATATCTGGTTGAAGCTCTAAGATTAACTGTTCTGCCTCCAATCCATTTCCTACCTGGATGACCTTATAATTCTCTGTTTGTAAACGATGACTTACTAAAAAACGTAAGTTTTCATCATCTTCTACAACAGCAACCGTAATATCTTTTTCCATAATTTATGTTTTTTTAACTTCTACAGGAAAACTAAGTGTAAAAACCGTACCAACATTCATTTGGCTGTCCACTTTTATATCTCCCCCCATAAACGCTGTAATCTCTTTACAAAAGGCCAATCCCAAACCAATACTTCCTTGCTGGTTAAATTGGTTCTTGACGCGGTAAAACTTTTTAAAAATACTATTAAATTCTTTCTTATCTATACCAATCCCACGATCTTTGAATAAAATAACAAAATTCTTTTTGTTTTGTTGCACTTTGATGTCCAAAACCTTTCGATCGGGAGCTGAATACTTGTAGGCATTATCGATTAGATTTTGAAAAACACTTGTCAACAGAACAGGATCTGCATACATTTCATTTTTCACATCAATACTATAATTCAACTGCAAATCGGGATATTTGATGTGTGTCGCATCAAATATATGCTGACAGAACTCATTCAACTCGATATACTCGCCATTAAACTTAATGGATTTATTCTCAATCTGCGCAAAGGACAATAACTTATTCATTAAAGCATTCAGCTTATCGGCTTCCTGATCGAGAATCCGCCCATACATATTCCGCTCTGTATCGGATAGCTTGTCGGCACTCTTGATATTATTACCCGCTATCTTGATGACACTGACCGGTGTCTTGAACTCATGGGTCAGATTATTAATAAAATCGTATTGCAACTGATACAAACGGCTATTGATCATTACATTCCGATAGACCAAGTAGCCTACCATCAAAAGAATAAAATAAATCAACGAAAGCCCTAGTACCACCGGGAAGAAACGTCTATTAACATCATGCTGAATGAACTCTCTAGAGGCTTCGAACTGTAACTTATAATCGGACAATGCGCCAGGCAGGGCCAGTTCCGTACTCAAATAAGCGGCGTTCTTGACAACATACTGATCAACTACCGGCTTGATAACAATATCCTCATAGAGATTGGGATACTTGTTCAGGATAGCCATCTTACGTGGTTCTATCGTAAAGACAAACAGATCCTGCTCATAATCGCTCTTTGGCAAGTCCTCAAAACGCATCATGGACTTGTAAGCCATGATATCAGACATTCTCGGAATATTTAAATAAGAGATCTTACCGGGTTGCAAGGTGTAGAATACTTTATAAATATCATTATCAGTCAACTTCGTAGAATCGGAAACCCTATCTAAAAAACCGGCCAACTTGAGCATCATGTTATTAAAATCCTCGGCATAGTTCTTATAGTCATCCGAACTCTGGTGTACACCAATAAATCGATTCTTAGGATCTAGCTTAAAATTATAGGAATTGCGCGACGATATACCTAAATTATTAAAACGTACACCTTTCCCCAATGTGTCTCTATTGGTAAATACAACATCGAAAAAGTTTACATTATCCACAAAAGGATATCTACGAAGTACGGTATTAGAAAATTCAGCAGCCTGAGTGGAATCAATATAGCCCTGATAATAGCTTATTTCGGGCACCTTCTTGGTGAAGAATTCATTAAATGGCTTTATAAATTCATCGAAGACCTCCACTTTTTTATTATTGAACTCGGTCTCCACGAAATTAGTGGTCATCTTCCGCGCAAAAAAAGCTGACGTCACGAACAGCACAGTGACCAAGACCAAAAATGTGATTAAAAGGCCAAAATTCTTTCGATATTGTAAACCAAAGTTTGCCATTTGCTACAGCTGTTCTTTTAGGAACTGTTCAATCATCTGGTAATATTCAATTACATTCTCATCCTTCTTGAACCGACGGCCTTCCTCCTCTTTATATACATACCGCACAGGAACATTATTGTTTTTCAATTTCTGCACAAACTGATTGACATCGGTCAGGCTATTGAAACGATCTCTTCCCCCGTGGAACATCAAAATTGGCATCCTCACCTTTTCTGCATGGAACAAAGGTGATGTTGCCTTAAATAGCTCATACTCTTTCGTGGGATCTCCAATAATATTATAGTAGAGCTGCAGATAAGGCTGATAATAAGGCGGTATCTCTTTCAAATAGGTAAACAGATTGGTATAACCTGACGCCGAAATAGCACACTTATAGAGCGTAGGATTAAAACAAGCGGCATATAATGCGGAGTACCCGCCAAAACCGGTACCCATTATCGCTATTTTATTCTTATCCGCTATTCCCTGATGGATCAGCCAAGCCACCCCATCACTAATATCATTTTGGATCTCACCACCCCATTGCTTAAAACCTGCAGTATAGAATTCCTTACCATAGCCTACAGATCCTCTATAGTTCACTTGGAAAACCGCATACCCACGATTGGCTAAAAACTGTACTTCGGAATTAAACCCCCACACATCTCTCCTATTCGGACCATCATGAATCAGAACCACGACCGGATAAGAATCCTTCTTTACCAGCGGATAGGTCAAGTAACCTTTGATAGTCCTACCATCCCTAGAGTCAAAACTGACCTCCTCCATTGGCGCAAGGCGCTTACCGCTAAGTGCAGGATTCATAATAGAGAGCTCGACAATCTTATCTTTCTTTTTGGAATAGTAATAAATCCCACCAGGATCTACGTCTGTATAGGTCTTAAATAGCACAGTATTAAATGTACTATCCATATCAAATATATCAATGTTATAACCATCAAACTTGTTGGTTATTTTTGAATATATCTTTTTGAAATCTTTATTAAGAATGCGGGTTTCCTTTTTGTTCAACATTCCAGTGGTATAAATCATTTCCTCCCTGGAAAACGAATACCCCTCTCTATTCATATCGACGTGTTTGTCTTCCGCAATTACCTCTTCCTTTCCGGTACGTAGATTTAGCTTCACAACAGCAAGCTTGTCTCTTCCGACATTGGACATTGCAAATACAGCCCCATGTTCGCCCTTGACGGGTCCAAGAGGAAGTATCGTCGTCGCAAAATCAGCCTCTACGACTTTATGATAGGGATCGCCTTCTTGTTCACGATAGAGCAGTTGGTCTTCAACACTATCACTCGTCAGCGCCAACCTAACTTTACCATCTGTAGACGCATACCATGAACTAATATTTCCAGGGTTCTGCTCTACCAATCTCGGCCCGGAACCATCTAAGGGAACACGGTATAGATCAAACACGGAAGAATCCCGAATATTCATTTCAGCCAGAAGGGCACCGTCTTTAGACCGCAGTGGATTCAACCAGCTTAATGCATGTTTTGCCGGTGCAAATAAAGGGCGGGCGACTTCATGGTGAATATCAATGGTAAAAATGCGTAAACTGTCTTCATGGGACTGGGTATTGGAAAAAACAAGACTATCGTTACCTATCCAAAAAAAATATTGGACATTCATATTGTCCTGGTAGGTCAATTGCTTCGAGGAATCGGGTTCCTCTAAATCCAACACAAAAATATTACGGCAATGGTCTTCTAATCCTAGGTAGGCAATGTGTCTGCCATCCGGTGATACTCTAAAATTAAAACGATCCGGTTTACTGAAAAAATCTTGAACCGGGATATACTCCACCTTTCCATTGCCATTACAACCCACTAAAACAGTGGTAACAAAAAGAAAACTAAAGACTATTATTAAAAATCTCATCCAACTATTTCTCGTTCTCTCAAATATTATAATTTTCCTAGACTAAACCTATATTGCAACTTTTTTTTTACAGGTTGGAAAATTACATTTCGTACATTTGCAACATGTATCTATACAATATTTCCATTATAATCGAAGAGAGTCAACATCAGGTGCTTCTACTTTGGATCCAACAATCTTGGGCACCAGCTCTACCAGCAGAAGTCAAACTTCTAAAAATGCTGAACTCTCCACACGAAGGACACACCTACTGTGTTCAATTAATCGCTAGTGATGAAAACGACATCCAACAGTTTCAATCGGAGCATTTGCTTTCATTACAAAACCACATCACACAGCACCACAACGAAAAAGCATTTATCTTCGATAGTGTAATGCAATATCTATAAATAAGTAACGGATAAATAATAAGGTCGCCTCACTACGAGTGATGCGATAAGAGAGTTTGTTTTGGGGATTTTGTGCGATATTTTTTATACCATAAAATCCCTATACCTGCTCCGATCAAGAAAGGTGCTCCTAATAAAAAAAGTATCCCATTATTCAAGCCCTTACCTTGGGTGTTTCCATGTTGTGTACTATTCTCAGCATTCAGCGAGCACATAGCACATTGTGACACTACTACTGTTGGCTTGATAAAAACCATCCCTAGCAATAGCATTCCAGAAATAAGTATATAGCGAACTGCTTTCATTTCACAAAGTTAAAGAATTAAGACGGATATATCCTAATTAAACTACTTCCGTAATAGTGCGTTAAATTTTTCCCAGAAACCGTCCTCTGGTACGGATGCTTCGATACACATCGCCTCCTCGGTCACGGGGTGTTTAAAAGCCAAAGATCGGGAATGTAAGCAAATTGTACGGCGTGTAGATCCTCTCGGGTAACCGTACTTATTATCCCCAACAATAGGACAGCCCATATAGGCAAGCTGACATCTTATCTGGTGCGTACGCCCTGTAAGCGGGTTTATCTTTAATAAATAAAATCCATCCAACTGCCCCAATACCTCATAATCCAATTCAGCGTAACTCCCATTCTTGACTTCCCTATCATATGCTTTGGTTATCATCTTCTTGCGGTCCCTCAAGAGCCAGTTGGTCAACTTACCTCTCAGTGCCGGCGGTCGTTCTTTGACTACAGCAAGGTAGGTCTTCTCTACTGCTCTATCATGAAACAATCTATTCATGCGATCCAATCCCTTACTGGTCTTAGCCATCAGAATCATACCGCTAACTGGCCTATCTAGACGATGAATAACCCCAACGAAAGCGCGATTAGGTTTGTTATATTTCTTAGCAAGATATTCGGACAGCATTTCCTCCAGAGATTTATCTCCTGAAGGGTCTACCTGCACAATATCTCCACCACGCTTATTTATTGCAATCAGATGATTGTCTTCGTAGATAACATCGCTATCTGTAATCACTCCCATATTAATATGCTATCTTCAGCTTGAACGTTATTTTGAAACAGCGTCTTTCGACTCTTTCTCCGCTTCTTTTGCTTTTTTCTTAAAGTATCCACGTAATAGGAAATTGCTCTGTAACGCTTCCATATTAACATCGAGTTTCTCTGTACTTGTGTTTAAGTTTTTGAGAATTTGTCGTATCTCGTTTGCGGCAGCAGCATCGTTTGTAAGCACACCTAGTGCATTATCCTTATCATTCAATCTTGCTGAAGTTTTGTTCAGGTTTTCCATCAGTGCATTTGCAGTCTGAGTTACCCCCTGTAATTGTGCTGCAGACTCTCTCAAGCTTGCAAACACCTCGGTATCTGTTGTCAAGTCGTGAATAAGTCCTTGGTTATTGTTCAACTTACCGGTCAGCGCAACCAAGTTATTAACCGCTTTATTGGCATCTGTCATGACGCTATTTAAAGAAACGACGGATGACTTCAGATTTGTAGCTATTGCATCGTCTGTTAATAGCGCACCGATTGTCCCTTTTCCATCAACCATCTGTTGGGATAGTTTCGCAAAGTTCTGAGTGATAACAGTTAGATTTGCACCATTTTCCTGCAACAACCCTATCATCTGATCCATTCCGCCACTGGCACCAGACTTGATCACATCACCATCTGCAATTTGTGGATTGGCAGCTGTACCACCGACCAAGCTAATAATCGCATTACCGATTAATCCATCAGAACCTAATGTTGCTACCACATCTTTGCGAATGAATTGGCTGTCCTTCTCCTGTATACTCATTAGCACCCGGACATTTCCAACATCTTCGAAAGCAATTTCTTTGATAATTCCGACTTTCACCCCGGAAAACCAAACGTTGTTACCTACTTTCAATCCTTTTACGTCATGAAAATAAGTTTTCACGACAAGGTTCTTACTAAACTTATTCTGTTGCGTACCTAACACTAAAATACCTGCAACTAAAATCACTAGGCCTATTAGTGCAAAAAGTCCTACAATTAGTGATCGTTTATTTTCTGCTGCGCTCATTCTTAATCTATTATACTATAAAATTATAATCATAAAAAGGTTTTACCCGAGTATCATCTGTATCGAATATTTCCTCAAAGGTTCCCTGTCTTTCAAACTTACCATCCAACAACATGACCATCCTGTCTCCTACCATTTTGGCGCAGGCCAAATCGTGTGTGATAATAATAGAGGATGTTTTATACCGCTCTTGGACTTCATTGATAAGGCCGTTGATATCTAAACATGTGATTGGATCTAACCCTGCTGTCGGCTCATCATATAACATGATATCTGGACGCAGTATCAGTGTTCGGGCGATACCGATACGCTTCTTCTGCCCTCCAGAGAGCTCCGAAGGCATCTGGTTCAATGCCTGCAAAAGACCAACACCGTCCAACACATCCTCCACTTCGCGATTGATCTCTGCTCTTGTCAAATTTCTTTTGTTACGCACCAAAGGGAATTCAAGGTTTTCTCTTACCGTCATACTATCATACAATGCGGAGTTCTGAAAAGAAAAGCCGATCCGTAACCGCAGTTGCATCAGTTCTTTTTCAGTCAGATCATTGACACGCTGTCCCAGAACAGTGATATCACCGGCATCTGGTTTTAACAGTCCCGATATCAGTTTAATAAGCACTGATTTTCCTGTACCAGACCTCCCTAAAACGACTAGGTTCTCCCCGTTGTATAATTTGAGATCGACATCCCGTAAGACATGCAGATTTCCAAAAGATTTACTGACATTATCCACGTGGATCACGCAGTCTTCATAGTTAATTACGTTTCCTACCTTTGCCATCTTTTAAGAAATTAAAGATAATACCTGAACTATAAGCAACTCTTCAATGAATACTGTAAACATAGAGGCCACTACCGCACTATTGGCAGCCTTCCCTACCCCTTCGGTTCCTTTAGATGAATAATACCCTACGTAACAGCTTGCAAACCCTATGGTAAATCCAAATACAACAGCACGTAATGTCATTGCAAATATGTCTACGAAGCCAATTTTATCAAATACTTGTGTAAAGAAACTCAACAAACTTAACTGATCACTCCCGATAATACTTAAATATCCTCCAAACAAACCTATGCCTGCGATATAAAAACATAGAATAGGAATCATAATTGTAGTCGCAACAATACGGCTGACAACTAAAAACTTGAACGGATTGGTACCCGAAACTTCCATGGCATCGATTTGCTCCGTAACATTCATAGAACTCAGTTCAGCTCCAATTTGTGACCCAACTTTTCCAGATGCAATTAAAGCGGTAACCAATGGTGCCAGTGCACGAACTATAGCAATGGAAATCAATGCTGGCAACCAAGAAGTGGCACCAAAATCTTCTAGTGAAGGTCTGGACTGCTTGGTAAAAACAAACCCTACGATAAATCCGGTCAACCCAATAAGAGGAAAAGACTTCCAACCTATTTCGTAACACTGCCGAACAATCTCCTTAAATTCATACGGTGGACTCACTGCCTCGCGCAGTACCCGCATCAAAAAGCGATGTAACCGAGCAAACTCGAGGAGCAGATTATTAAATTTCCTTCCCATTTATATTTTTAGAAGTAAATAAAAAAACAACTATGTGTTCATCAAAAAACTGGCCAAAGGTACACAATTTTAACTTTTATTGAGGTCACAAAATAGGTGAACCTTAAATTGTAGCTATAAAACTACCATTTTTTTATATTTTAGTTTTGTCGTAATATCTCGATTAAACCTTCCCTATCATTAGCACGTCCTACCAACAAAGACAAAAACAGAATAATAAAGTTT
The DNA here is from genome assembly GCF_017908035.1 of Sphingobacterium tabacisoli. Classification (GTDB taxonomy): domain Bacteria; phylum Bacteroidota; class Bacteroidia; order Sphingobacteriales; family Sphingobacteriaceae; genus Sphingobacterium; species Sphingobacterium tabacisoli. The sequence continues at coordinate 2,523,291 of NZ_JAEQMU010000001.1, forward strand.
TAAGAAAGAAAGCGTATGAAAAGGGGGATAACAGTATTAGTCGTAACATTGGTTTGTGTTTTTACAAATCTTTTTCAGCCGTCTACGGCACAGGCTCAGTTTTATGGAGGAGTATCCTTGGACGTATTCTACGACGAGCTTTCTCCCTATGGTTATTGGGAAAACGATCCGACTTATGGGGAGATCTGGTACCCTCGGGTAAATCGGGACTTCAGACCTTATGGCACGAACGGCTATTGGGCAATGACCGAATATGGCAACACCTGGGTGTCTGGCTATTCATGGGGATGGGCGCCATTTCATTATGGCCGGTGGGTACATAACAGCTACAGAGGATGGGCATGGATACCTGGTTACGAATGGGGACCAGCATGGGTCGATTGGCGCTCTGGTAATGGTTATTACGGCTGGGCACCTATGCAACCACATATAGGTGTACATGTTTCTATAGGACTACCTATAGATATCTGGATTTTTACCCCGGTAAGGCATATCCATTCGAGAAATGTGTACAGATATAGCTACTATGACCGTCCTGCCATATACAACAATACAACGATTATCAACAACACGTATATTGTAAACAACCACAACTACTATGGTGGTCCTTCCCGCAGAGATATGGAACGTAGCACCGGGCGTCGGGTAGAAGTACGCGAATTCAGAGAATCATCAAGACCTGGTTCTTCTCGTTCAGACCGCAACTCGGTATCCATGTACCGTCCAGATGGCAGAGCAACTAGCTCCCGCAGGGAGGCCGAATCTACACGTACAGACCGTAACAGCTCAAGAGGAGAAAGTACTTCCAGCAGAACCGACCGCAACACAACGAACTCCAGAGGAAGCAGTCGTTCAGAAGTAGGCTCATCAAGAACCGAAAGTAGTAGAAGAGAAACAAATGTTGATAGAAATGGAAATTCCGGCATACGCGGTGGCGCTACAACATCTAGAGAGCAACAACCTGCAAGAGGTACAGAAAGAGGCTCAGAACTCCAATCGCAATCGGAGAACCAGAATAATTCGCGTAGGACAACATCTAGTAGGCAACAACCTGTAAGGGGCGTCGAGAGTAACACACAACGTCAACCACAGCAGGAACAAAACAATCGCTCTAGGGAGGTCCAACGCAGTAATGAAGAAACATCGCGCACGCAACGTGGAGCCGAAACAAATCGCGGATCGTCTGAAAGCCGTAGACAGTCTCCTGCACAGCCCCAAACGGAGCAAAGGAGCCGTCAACCAGAAAGTCGCACGCAACAACGTAGAGATTCACAACCTGTATTTCAGGCCTCAAACAGAGAAAGCTCTACAGGTAGTACATCCCGTTCGTCGGGCAGTCGTTCGGAACAAGGCGCATCCAGTACACGTGGTGGCGGTAGTAGTAATACTGGAGAAAGAAGCAGACGTTAGTCTCGCTCAAAACAAAAAAACAGCTATTAAATTGAAACAAATATCGGGGCTGTTTAAAAAGCAACAAATCGTCGTCATTGCGAACCTGAGGAACGATGGTGTGGCAATCTAACTTACTTAAAACACAGATTGCCTCATCATACTTTACCGACAAATCGGTACAAGCTCTCGCAAAGACGAAAAATTCAAGCTTTTTAGACAGCTCCTTTTTGCAAAAAGGAGTCAATGGCTGTTGAAATACAGCCCTCCGCTAAATTATTTTTGGTATTTTCGTTCACGCTTAGCATGGTCTGCGTCGATTCATGACACAGCAATAGACAATGCAGCAATCAAAAAAAAGACAGACTCTGATATGGCAAGACTTGAATCTCTTCTAGACAACGACTTTTACAAGTTCACAATGCAGTACGCCGTTGTCAAACTCTTCCCAAAAGCAAAAGCAAAGTATCAATTCATCAATAGGGGTAAGCACGTTTTTCCGGAAGGCTTCGCTGAAAGGCTTACCGAAGCAATCGGAGCGATGGCAACGCTTAAGCTCAGCAATGCCGAAAAGCAATTCTTTGCAGAGACCTGTCCTTATATCGACCCCACCTACTTTGATTTTCTACAAGGGTATCGCTACAACCCGGAAGAAGTCAGCATTACACAACATGCTGGGGAACTGTCTGTCAAAATAGAGGGATTTTGGTACCGTACCATCCTATGGGAGGTACCGATCATGTCTCTAATCTGTGAACTGTATTATGAAATGAGTGATGCAAAACGGGTCGATGATCAACAGGTGATGGACATCGTAGACCGTAAGATGGACAAGTACGATAAGTTAAAAATCACCATTGCAGACTTTGGCACACGCCGAAGGCACTCCTATGCAGTACACGACCTGGTCATCAAAACGCTAAAAGCGCACCCTTCAAAAACTTTTATAGGAACTAGCAATGTACATCTGGCCATGAAATACAAGACCAAACCAATTGGCACACATGCCCATGAATGGTTTATGTTTCACGCTGCAAAATACGGTTATAAAATGGCCAATCTTTTGGGGTTAGAAAACTGGTCGGACGTATATCGGGGCGACTTGGGAATCGCCCTTTCAGATACTTATACGACTGAAGCATTTTTTAGGCAATTTGACAAAAAACTCACCAAGTTATTTGACGGGGTACGTCATGACAGCGGGGATGCAATTGAATTTGCAAAAAAAACCATTAAGCATTACGAATCCAAAGGAATTGACCCCTTATCAAAAACTATCATTTTTTCAGATGGTCTCGACTATAATAAGGTAGAGAAAATCACCAATTACTGTAATGGCAGAATAGGCTATTCCTTTGGTATAGGCACAGACTTTACCAACGACGTCGGTCTAGAACGCATGAATATTGTATTAAAAATGACCGAAAGCCTTCCCGAAGATGGCGAATGGACACCTGTAATAAAACTTTCTGACGAACCTTTAAAACACACCGGGGACCAAGCCGAAATAGAAATGGCCATACGGTACCTACAACTTGACGAACATGCATAGAGATATTTATGGTGAAGCGCTAAACCAATTCCATCGGAATGGGGAGCTAAGCCACCCTTTATTGTTACACAGCACCTACGGCGATATTGAAGAAATGCCTGTTGAAGTCTTTTTCCGTACAGAAGAGGATTTTCCCGAGCTCGAACTGATCGCACTGTCCCTATGTGATGGTACGGTATTGGATGTTGGCGCTGGAGTAGGGTCGCATGCATTGTACTTACAGGAAAAAGGTTTTGAAACTACTGCTTTAGAAATATCAGCATCAGCCTGCAACATTATGCGCGAGCGGGGTGTATTGCATATTGCTCAACATAGCTTTTGGGATTATTCCGAAGGAAAATATGACACCCTACTGTTTCTGATGAATGGCATCGGATTAGCGGGCGACCTCGAAGGCTTTCGTCGCTTGCTGCATCATGCAAAAACACTCTTGACGGACCGAGGACAGCTCCTATTTGACAGTTCGGACATCTCCTACCTCTATGAAGAATACCGTATCACAAGACCGGAATACTACTTTGGCGAGATAGGCTATCAATATGAGTTTCAAGGCCAGAAAGGGGCTCCTTTCAAATGGCTCTATATGGACCAGGCCACATTGATACGTATCGCTCATGAAGAAAATTGGGTGGTACAGGTCCTCTATGAAGATGACAACGATCAATATTTGGTTCGAATGGAACCGAGAAAATAGGAAAGTGGAATGCATTTGAGCAATTTTCGGATTGCACACCCGATTTTTAAAAGTCAAATTTGTGTATGAATGAGAAAGAGAGACATTGGAACTACGAGCGTATAGCGCAAGCAATAGCTTTTATCAAAGACAATTTTGATAGGCAACCCAGCTTGGAAGATATCGCAGCACATATCCATCTAAGCCCATTTCACTGCCAGCGGTTATTTCACGAATGGGCGGGCACTACGCCTAAAAAATTCTTGCAATACATCAGTCTGAGCCACGCAAAAGCGTTGCTTCAGAAATCGGAATCAATTTCTGAAACAACGTTTAAGACGGGACTCAGCAGCAGCAGTCGTCTCCATGAACTTTTCGTCAAACTAGAGGGCATGACTCCCCATGAATATCGTAATGGAGGCGAAGGTTTGGTGATAACATACGACTATGCGGACACTTCTTTTGGAGAGATCATTATTGCTGCAACAGAAAAAGGAATTTGCCATATCGCATTCATAACCGATCGGGAAAATGGGGTAAAAAATTTAGAAGGACGATTTCCTAATGCTTCGTTTAAAGAGTCCTCCTCTCCTTTTCATCAGCAGGTCCGCAACTTTATGAATGGCGAAAAAGATTCCAGGGAACCGATAAAACTACACGTGAAAGGGACGGCATTTCAGCTAAAAGTCTGGGAAGCTCTACTTCAGATTCCTTTGGGTGAGCTAGAGACCTATGGACGGATTGCAGAACATATCGGCAACCCAAAAGCTTCCCGAGCTGTAGGGACTGCCATTGGCAGCAATCCGATTGCTTACCTCATCCCCTGCCATCGTGTAATACAGGCCTCAGGGATAGTAGGAGGATACATGTGGGGGCCTACCCGAAAAACAGCTATAATAGGCTGGGAAAATGCACAAATAATACCTTAACCCCTTGCCTATGAAATTATTTTCGTTCGATGAACCGAACAAAAACTGGTTACCTTACGATGGTACGGTCAACTACTATGGCGTTATCCTGTCCAATCCGGAGCATTATTTCCGTGTGTTACATAACGATATCGCATGGCGCCACGATGAGGCGGTAATTTTCGGAAAACACATCTTTACGAAACGGATGGTGGCCTGGTATGGCGACCTCCCATTTGAATATACCTATTCGGGAATTCAAAAAACAGCCCTTCCCTGGGTTGACTGTCTGCTAGAACTGAAAGACATGGTAGAAAAGCAGTCTAATGAGACGTTCAACTCCTGTTTATTGAACCTGTATAACGACGGTTCGGAGGGTATGGCCTGGCACAGTGACGGCGAAAAAGATTTAAAGAAAGATGGTGCAATAGCCTCTTTGACCTTTGGAGCCGAACGAAAATTCAGTTTTAAGCACAAGGAGAGTAAAGAAAAAGTAGATCTGGTACTGGAGCATGGCTCCTTATTGATCATGAAAGACACTACACAAACGCATTGGATGCACCGCCTGCCCCCAACAAAAAAAACACACGGACCGCGGATTAATCTAACTTTTAGAACTATAGAAAGGTAAATGCTTTAAATTTTCGTAACTTCCATGCGTTAATATTTCTACAATGCGCATTTTAATATTTTCGTACTTTATCATTACAAGTATTTCAACCGGTATGGCACAACAGATTGACAGCATCTACCTCTCGTCACTACTGCAGAAAAATCCGGATCTATTTGGCCAAATACTCAATCATCCAACACACAACGAAGTCCAGATACTGTACACTCAAATTGACAGAGACAAAGACAACATCCCTCACTTTACCTCTTTCGGTTACCGACTTGATCCGACCTGGTATTTTTATCCTGCAAGTACGGTCAAGTTACCTACGGCTATTTTTGCTTTAGAAAAGATAAACGAGCTAAAAATCAGAGGGCTTGGGCGAGATACCCCTTTGCAAATAGATTCTGCCTATGACAGACAGACTTCAGTATACAGAGACTCTTCTTCAGAAAATACTCTTCCAAGTATTGCACATTATATCAAAAAGGTTCTACTGACTTCAGACAACGATGGACACAACAGACTTTTTGAGTTTGTGGGCAGAGCAGAGGTTAACAAAAAACTCAAAAAACACGGAGCCAAATACAGCCGCATTGTAAATAGGCTGGCTATTGGAGACAAAGGCATTTGGGCTAAACATACCAACCCATTTACATTTTACAAGGATGATCAGATCATATACAAACAAGTGGCTCAATATGACCCTAAGGATTATGAGATGCCTTGGCTTAAAAACACAGTACAAGGCATTGGCTATATGAATGCTGCGGACGAACTGGTTCACGAACCTTGGTCTTTTGAGGGACTTAATGTATATGCGCTGGAAGACCAACAATTACTATTGAGAAAACTTCTTTTCCCTGAGGCCTTCCCCATGAAACAACGTTTTAACCTCACAGAAGACGACTACCGTTTTCTATATTATTACATGTCAAGGAGCCCTCAGGAGGTAACCTACCCACAATATGAGAGAGAGGAATTTTGGCCTACTTATAGTAAGTTTGTATATTTTGGACGGGACAAGTCGATAAAATCCTTTCAAAATATCAGAAGCTTTAATAAATACGGGGATTCTTACGGCTATAATATTGACAATGCGTATATCGTCGATTTTGAGAAAGGTATTGAATTTTTGGTTTCTGTAGTAGTACAATCCAATGAGAATGGAATATATAATGATGGAATCTATGAATATGAGACAATCACTTATCCTTTTTTAAAGAACCTTGGAGAAGTCCTCTATCAGGAAGAACTAAAAAGGCCAAAAGCCATTCAGCCTAACTTAAAACGGTTTTCATTTTAATCTAAAAAAAGAGCCCAAAAAGGTAACACATATCGTCACTTTTCGGACTCTTTTTTTCTCAAAGTCTATGTTTTTCAGAGACTCTCAAGAACTTTTTCAGGATATTTTCTTTTCCGTTAGCATTCAAGAGCTCTCTGACAACATCGAGACCGTTTCATCTCTGTTGATCATTCGATGGCTTCATAAAAGTTCTATTGTTCTAACGCAGCCTCTATAAGCTCCGCATAAAAATCACTTTCTTTCATTCCATAAGCGCGTACCTGTTGCGGTATAAAGCTCTGTGCAGTCTGTCCCGGAATCGTATTGATCTCAATAAAATAAAACTTGTCGGTATCGTGCTCCAAAAAGAAATCGACACGCACCATTCCTTTACAATCTAATCGAACATAGATCTCTCTAATAATCCGGGCTGCACGATCACGTTGTTCTTCATTCAGGTCTGCCGGTGTTATCTCTTCGGTCAGTCCTGGAATATATTTAGCCTCAAAGTCAAAAAACTCCCGTGTGGTACGTACTTCAGTAGCGGGTAGCACGACCAATTCGCCTTTAGCATTTCTAAAGATACCCTGGGAAAACTCTCTTCCTTGCACAAACTCTTCAACCAACACCTGCTTACCAGTATTCTCGGCATCAAAGGCTTTGTCCAATGCCTCCTGCAACTGTGCCGCTTCTTTGACCTTAGTCATGCCGATACTCGATCCACCCGCATTGGGTTTGACAAAATAGGGCAACCCTAGCTTTTCTTCGACCAGACGAACACCGTCTTTGCGGTGGTTTTCAAATAGCAATACCGACTTAGCAACATTGATCTCCGGAATATCCGCTAAAACAGATTTGGTATAGCCCTTATTCATCGTCAGCGCAGAGGTCAATGCACTACATGAGGTATAAGGCAATCCGATCATATCAAAATAGCCCTGCAAACGTCCATCCTCTCCAGGTGTGCCGTGCAAAATAATTAAAGCAACATCGAAAAGAATCTTATCGCCGTTGATGTACAAAGAGAAGTCGTCTTTTTCAACGGGCACCTTCTCCCCCTCACCTGCACTCCCGTACCATCCCTCATTTGTGATATCGATGATATATACATCGTACTTACTTTTATCCAATTGACTATAGACAAAAGCCGAACTTTTATAAGACACCTCGGCTTCACCCGTAAATCCACCGGTAATTAACGCTACTTTTGTTTTCATTTAGAATATAATTATTTATGAGCAGGTCTGCTAAGATTATGAACGCTTACCCTGCATCCACCCTACGAAGGGACATTAGCTAGTTTAACTTCCACAAACCTAAAAAAAATGTACATCATTCGCTAATACATAACTCATAAAAACACAGCCAATAAGTCTTTTTTAAACGATAGTACCCACTTATACAAACAAAATAGGAGTCCCTTTAGCTAGTCCGGTCTGAATACTTGACCGTTTAAAAGGAAATATAATTTGTGATACGGGGAAAAACGAATATTTTTGCTTAGGAAAACTACATTGTAAAAAAGCTTCTACCTTTTTAGTAGAACACAAGGATTTATATAAATTTCATTTCATGTCCAAACTATTGCTTTATCTACGAACTGATGTGTTCAGAAAAAATCTGATTTATGCACTGATCACACTTATCGTTTTATTTCTCGTAGTATACTTCGGTCTTAAAATCTACACGAAGCACGGCGATGCCCAAGAAGTACCTGTATTAAAGGGGCTCACGATATCTGAAGCCAAGCAGATACTAGACAAAGCGGGATTAGAATACAAAATAGACTCGGTCTACCAAATGGATGCCAAACCAGGCTTAGTTATAGAGCAAGACCCTGAAGCATCAGCTCTAGTAAAAGGAGGTAGAACAATATACCTAACTATTATCACGCAGGTTGCACCAGAGATTGCACTGCCTGATGTTATTGAAAAGAACCTTATTGAGGCGTCTGCAATCTTAAAAAACCATAATTTAAAAATTAAAGACACCATTTATATCAACGACATCGCACGAGACGTCGTATTAGGTATTCAATTTGGTGGTCAAAAAATTAATGCCGGAAGAATGATTTCCAAAGGATCTTCAATCACCGTGGTACTCGGGAATGGAAAAGGAGCCAACGAAGTTGAAGTGCCGATGTTATTGAACCTCACTCTATCGGAAGCTAAGTTTGCATTGCAGGGGCTAGGACTCCATATTGGGGCAATATCTGGAGCAATAACCGATTCGACTACAGCACGTGTCATCGCACAATCCCCAGATTCGACATCACGCTTTATTAGCATTGGTACACCAATCAACTTGACACTATCTAACGACTAGACATGACAGCAAAAAAAGCTTTCCCTACTTGGTTAAAAGGAATTTTAATCGCAGTCCTAATCATCGGTGCTTTTATCGGATGGAAGGCGTACCAGATTTTCTGGGGGCCATCTGTTACTGATGCCCAGGAATACCTATACGTACATACCAATGATAATTATGAAAGTGTGCTACGCCGTATCAGACAGGAGAATCTGGTAAATGACCCCGAACACTTTAATATCGTGGCCAAAGCGATGGATTTTCCAGAGAGTGTTAAAGCTGGACGTTACAAATTGACTCCAGGTATGAGCAACCGAAAATTGATAGGCAATCTGAGAGCAGGCCTACAAGACCCTGTGAAACTGCGCTTCGCTAACATCCGTCTTAAAGAAAACCTTGCAGGTCTACTAGGCAAAAGTTTTGAAGCAGATTCTGTACAGTTTAGCGCTATCTTAAACAATGAAGCTGTTGCGGAGCAGTATGGCTTTACCAAAGATAATTTCTTTGCGATGTTTATCCCCAACACGTACAACATCTATTGGAATACATCGCCGGATAAAGTAATCGAACGTCTGAACGAAGAGTATAAAAAATTCTGGACCGACGAACGGAAGGAAAAAGCAAAAAAACAAAATCTCACACCTGTGGAAGTTTCTATCCTGGCTTCTATTGTACGGGGCGAAGCACTGCATAACGATGAAATGCCACAGATTGCTGGACTATACCTGAATAGACTGAAAAAAGGAATGCTTTTACAAGCAGACCCTACTGTTATTTTTGCAAATAACGATTTCACTATCCGCCGGGTATTGAACAGACACCTGACTATCGATAATCCCTATAACACATATCGGTATAAAGGGCTGCCTCCAGGCCCTATCACAATGGCGCCTATTGTGGCTATTGATGCTGTTCTCAACCCAGCACAACATGACTATATCTACATGTGTGCGAAAGAAGATTTCTCAGGGTACCATGCTTTTGCAACCACAGTGACGGAGCATTTGGTAAATGCGCGGAAGTTCCAAAAAGCACTTGACGACAGAAATATTAAAAAATAGAGTTAGAAGGGTAGAGAAAAAATCGTAAAAAGGGAAAAACCGCTAAGAATCTCAATGCGCAATACCCGGTACGCAATACTAAAAATGTTTATATACGAACACCAACTACGGATACGATACGCGGAGACAGACCAAATGGGCTATGTTTATTACGGCAACTATGCGGCCTTCTATGAAGTAGCACGTACGGAGATGCTTCGCCAGACCGGTATATCCTACAAAGAACTAGAGGATATGGGGGTCATGATGCCAGTACTGGAGATGCACACAAAGTATTTACAGCCTGCTAAATATGACGAGCTCATCACGATCAAGACCACTATCCGTGAAAAGCCTAATGTGCGTATCAATTTCGAGTATGAAATATGCAATGAACAGGGAACGCTGCTCAATACGGGCAGTACGCAATTGGTATTTGTGGATATGAAAAAAAATAGGCCCTGTCGGGCTCCAGAGATTTTCCTGGAGAAAATAGCACCCTATTTTATATAGAAAGACCCTAAATGAAAAAGCTACATGACAGCCTGCTCCATCTAAGACCTTACGACAGATTCATCGAATGGTCCAAGACGGCGGTTCTGCCGGGATTCAGCAATCTACCACTGTACACTGTAGCTGTATTTTTCTTTCAGGAGATCAAAAGAGAAGCGATCCTTAACAAGGCCTCTTCTCTGGCATATAACTTTATGTTAGCGATATTCCCGGGTATCATTTTTCTATTCACCCTCATCCCTTATATTCCTATCAACAATTTTCAAGAGGGGCTGATGGACTTCCTAGCCATAGTCATCCCTTTGGAGGCTTTCGCTGCCATAGAATCTACCTTAGAGGATATTATTAAAAATCAAAACGGCGGACTCATGTCCTTCGGTTTTCTATTGGCAACTTTTTTTTCGACCAATGGAGTAACAAACCTAATGATGGCTTTCAATAAGTCTTCATTGACCCGGGAAAAAAGAAGCTGGGGCCACCGACGTCTCATCGCCCTAGGGCTATCATTTGCGATCATTGTAGCTTTAACTATAGGTATAGCGGTTTTTACTGGCGCGGGCATGATCATTACTTACCTTAAAGACCACATTACGTATGAAATGTCCTGGTTTTGGACTTTCGTGGTAAAGGCGGCACGATGGATTATTCTATTCGCCATCTATTTTAGCACTGTCAGCATGCTTTACAAGTTTGGTCCCTCAGCTTCCAAACGATGGAAACTATTCAGCCCAGGGGCAACATTAGCAACAATCCTAGCTATCCTTACCTTTTCTGGATTTGTGTACTACATCAATAACTTCAATGCTTACAACAAACTATACGGCTCTATCGGTACTATCATCGTAATGATGATATGGATGTATCTCAATTCACTTATCCTATTAATTGGTTTTGAGCTGAATGCAAGTATCACACTCTCCAAACAGAGCATTAAGATTGTCAAGCCTAAAGTTTATAATTCTTTCAAACAACCTTCTAATTAAGCGTTGAGTCGCGACTTACACTTCCTGTGGTGTCGAAAACTTTTTTTTCACATAAAATATTGTAAATAAAAGTTTTTCGTATCTTTGCACTTCCTACAATGTAGGGAAAAGGAGATAATTAATTAATGGCAAAAAAACAAGAAGCAGAAAAAGAGTTAGCGGCGAAAAACGCAGAGCTACAAGGTGCTGACACTAAAGTAGTGAAAGACACTGAAAAGATTGAGTCTGAAGCTGATTCAAACTTAATCGACGAAATCAAATCCAACACATGGATTACTCCAGCTGGAGATTTTGATTGGGATGCTGACGAGAAAGCTTTCGGTAATTACAGCGAAGCAGAACGTACAAAAATGGAAGAACAGTACGCAGGTACTTTCAACCAAATCAACCAAGGCGAAATTATTGAAGGTATCGTGGTATCTATCAATAGTAAAGATGTGGTTTTGAATGTTGGTTTCAAATCAGATGGTCTTGTAGCAAAAACTGAGTTTCGTGATCTTCCTGATTTAAAAATCGGGGATACTGTAGACGTATTTGTTGAATCACAAGAGGATGCAAATGGTCAATTAGTATTGTCACGTAAGCGTGCGAAAACTCAAAAATCATGGGAATCTATCAATGAAGCATTGGAAAATGATGCTATCATCGATGGTTTCGTAAAATCACGTACTAAAGGTGGTTTGATCGTAGACATCAAAGGTGTAGAAGCTTTCTTACCTGGATCTCAAATCGACATCAAACCTATTCGTGACTACGATATCTATGTAGGAAAAACTATGGAATTCAAAGTTGTGAAAATCAACCACGAATTCAAAAACGTAGTAGTTTCGCATAAGGTATTGATCGAGGACGATTTAGAAAACCAAAAATCAGAGATTGTTTCTAAATTAGAAAAAGGTCAAGTATTAGAAGGTACTGTTAAAAACATTACTGATTTCGGTGTGTTCATCGACTTAGGTGGTGTAGATGGTTTACTTCACATTACTGATATTTCTTGGGGACGTATCGAGCATCCAAGAGAAGTATTGGCATTAGACCAAACAATCAACGTTGTTGTATTAGACTTTGATGACGAGAAAAAACGTATCGCATTAGGTTTGAAACAACTTTCTCAACACCCTTGGGAATCTTTAGATACAGCTTTAGAAATCGGTTCTAAAGTAAAAGGTAAAATCGTTACTGTTGCTGACTACGGTGCTTTCTTAGAAATCATCCCAGGAGTAGAAGGATTGATCCACGTATCTGAAATGTCATGGTCTCAAAACCTACGTTCTCCTCAAGAGTTCTTAAAAGTAGGTGATGAAATCGAAGCTCAAATCTTAACGTTAGATCGTGAAGACCGTAAAATGAGCTTAGGTATCAAACAATTGACTCCAGATCCTTGGCAAAATATCACAGAGCGTTACCCAGTAGGTTCTAAACAATCAGCTGTTGTTAAAAACATGACTAACTTCGGTGTATTTGTTGAACTAGAGGACGGTATCGATGGTTTAATCCACATCTCTGATCTTTCTTGGTCTAAAAAAATCAACCACCCTAACGAATTCACTAAAGTTGGTGAGACATTAGACGTAGTTGTTTTAGAATTAGATGAAGAAAACCGTAAGTTGTCTTTAGGTCACAAACAATTAGAAGAAAATCCTTGGGATACTTTTGAAACAATCTTTACTGAAGGTTCAATTCACGAAGGAACTGTTATCAAAGTAGGTGAAAAAGGAGATATCGTAGCTTTACAGTACGGTGTAGAAGGATTCTGTCCATCTAAACACTCTGTAAAAGAAGACGGTAGCGCTTTGAAAGTTGATGACGCAACAGAGTTCAAAATTATTGAATTCAATAAAGAGAACAAACGTCTAGTTATTTCTCACTCTCGTATCTGGGAAGATGCTAAAGAAGAAGTTCGTAAAGAAGAGTCTAACAGCCGTAAAAAAGATGCTAAAGCAGCGTCAACTGCGGTTAAGAAAGTAAAAGATTCTGTCGAGAAATCTACTTTAGGTGACCTTGATGTATTAGCTCAATTAAAAGAGCAAATGGAAGGTGACGAAAAAAAATCTAAATAAAATCCATTAGATTTATATAAAAGGCCCCACAAGGGGCCTTTTTTTCGTTAAGAACCTTACCTCCTAAAAGCTAAATATATAGTCCATACTTGTATACTAGTCTTTAATACATTATTTTTAACATCAATAATCTAAAGACTGACACCCTCTAGTTTGTAATTAGCAAATTGCCCGTTGTAATGAAGAATAACCTTCGCATTCTTTTATTAGTATTGACGCTATTGTTTATAGCAACAGCTTTTTCTATCCGAAAATCGATATCTGATACCGATATACTGGAGCTAGACACCAAACACCTCACGGAGAATCTAAGATCAAAGGAAAAGCTCGTCGAGCATATTTTTGGAGACTCGCTCTATCTTAAAACTTTTGTCAATAGCGATAGATATCCCTTACAATTAAAAGAGATTTCTCAGCGCTATGAAGAAGAAAACGTATACCTCTACCTATACAAAAACAAAAAGCCTATTTTTTGGAGCTCCAATATGTATGTCCCGGAGACAGAAGCTGGACTCAAAAATGAAACAAGCTTTATAAAGACGGAAAATTTTTCGTTTGTCGTCAAAAAAAAGATCATATCGAATGAGATCAGTGTTCTAGCATTGATACCGATAGAAAGGAGCTTCAATGCATCCAGCGGTTACTTTAAGACAACTCAATTCTTTAGCTTCCTAAAGACGGATAATCTACGTCTAGCTAATTTTGGAGACTCTGAAAATATTAAGAACATCTACGCTAAAGACAATACTTTTTTATTTTCTGTCAAACTAAAAGAGGGGAAGCACAACAGTATTTTTCTTAAAATACAATTGATATGTTGGATCTTGGGGACGCTCTGTTTCGTCATCTGGGTAAATGGTGCCTGCCTAACGCTGGCGCGTAAGGGCTATCCTTTTCTATCTGTTGTTATTTTACTACTCACTTTCTTCCTAGTCCGGATTATAGACATAGAAACCAACTGGTTTACACAGTATTCCAGCTTAGACATCTTTGACCCGAGGTACTATGCATACAACTACCTTACGCCCAATCTGTGGTCATTCTTAATCAATAATATTGCCATCTTTTGGATTCTATGCTTTGCCAAAAATATAAAGGATCAATGGCAGATTCCGGAGAAGCTAAAGCAAAAAAATATAGGAGTACTTATCTACTACCTCTTATTATCTGGATTATACATCTGCTTCCATTGGGGTTTTGATCAGATTACAACCCTGATCACACACTCTCCTATCACGCATAGGGATTTTGTACAGATTTTTGACCTTAACCCTCAGACTATTATTCATGTACTGATATACTGCCTTAGTATCTTATCCTTAATCTATTTAACAGATCTTATACTTGGTTTTGGAAAAGCCGTATGCCAGAAGGCAACGTTGAATATCAACATCCAACTCATAACGATTGTACAGTTTTTGGTATTAGGTGCTATCAATCAGGATTTCAGTCTATTCAATGTACTGGTCGGTGTCCTTATTATGGTTCGTTCTTTTGATTACTCGATGTTTAAGGACAATAACCTATCTACACATGTGGTATCACTGGTCGCCCTAGCTTTGATCTCGACTATCAAATACGCTCAGGCAGTAAAAGAGACGCAACAGGAACATATGAAGATAACGTTGACCACACTAGAGTCGGACGACGATATCGAAGCCATTTCGCGTTTTTCGGATATAGAATATAACCTGCAGAACGACCAACAATTAAAACACCTGATCGAGATTTCGCTTCCCAATACCGATACGAAGATGATCAGTGAATACATAAAACGAAAATATCTAGGCGGATATCTTTCGAAATATGAATTCCGCGCTTACTATTACTACAATGAAACCCCACTAGGTAAGTATACAGGGAATAAAATAAACGAGTATAGGGAGAAGGTAATCAACAAATCCATAAAAGTCAACGAGACTGATCTATTTTATAAAGTACAGACCGAAATAGGAACCTACGAATATTTCTGTATAGTTACTTTTCCTGTTGCCAATGAACAGAATATCTCTGTCATTCTGGATTTCAAGAGTAAAGCATTTAACCCGAACTTCCCTTTCCCAGTGCTCACAGAGTCTCAATCGGAAGAAGGGTTCAGTCCGCAGCGCGTTATCAAAGATAGTTTTGCGCTCTACAAAAATGGCAATCTAGTCACACAAAATGGAAAGTATACCTATCCAAACTCAGACAATAACTATCCTCAAAAGACACACGAGTTTCTAAATTTTGATGATAATAATGGTTTCTATCATATCATTTACAAACCAAACAAAGAAACTACAATTATTGTAAGCAAACCATACCATTCGTATTGGCAATATATTGCAGTCGCTTCGCTTTCCTTTCTAACCTTATATCTGGTACTTGCTATTTCTAAGTTCTTGCTCGTTATTGTACCAAAATATATACGTCAGGATTTCAAGCTACGTAATATCAGTTATCAGTTACGGCTAATATTCTCCCGGATACGCTATAGTACCCGTATCCAAACGTTGGTAATCTCTTCTGTTTTGGTGGCTATCGTTATCTCGGGACTCATTACTTTCTTTAGTGTAAGCTATCAGTCTCAGAAGAATATAGAGAGTCAACGACTGAATTACATCTCAGAACTCGTCACTAAGCTAGAGACAAGAGCATTGATAGACACGGTGGGGGATGCCACTACAGATCTAAAAGCACTGATGACCTCTATGTCGGATGTCCTGATTACGGATTTCAACCTATACGATAAAAACGGCAAGCTTTTCTTTACGACACAGCCTAAAATATATGATCAAAAGCTCGTGTCCGAATACATCAACCCTGACGCTTTTATCACACTCAATGTGCTAAAAAAGACGGAAACACAGAATAACGAATCCATAGCCGACTTTAACTATGTTTCTTCCTATGCAACGATCCGAAACTCAAACTACCATACGATCGCGTATCTCGGTATTCCTTACTTTGATTCGAGCGCCTATGATTCTGAAAATAGAAGCATCCTGCTGAATACGATACTGAATGTCTATACCATTATCATTATCGTTTTTGTATTTCTATCGGTCTATATCTCCAATAAGATTACGGAGCCCTTACAGATTATACGTAAGAAACTATCACAGACTAATCTGAGCGGTAAACAGAATGAGCCACTGTACTGGGAGAAAAACGATGAGATCGGTGTCCTGGTCAAAGAATATAATTTTATGTTGGTAAAGCTGGAAGAGAATGCCAAACAACTCCGTAACGCAGAACGGGAAAGTGCTTGGCGGGAAATGGCAAAACAGGTAGCGCACGAGATAAAAAACCCGTTGACACCAATGAAACTTGGCATCCAACAGCTTAGCCGTTCCTTCTATGAAAATGACCCACGGCTTACGGAGCGTTTTCAAAAGATATCAACGTCTTTTATCCAACAAATTGATGCGCTGTCTCATATCGCATCTGAATTTTCTGCCTTTGCGAAGCTACCGGACACCAATCTGGTACCAATAGATTTGATTGCAAAAATCAATAAGTCTCTGGATGTCTATAACAACAACCAAAACACGGCGATCGTATTTGAGAACCACACTAAACTGCAGAAAATAATTGTATTAGGAGACCGGGATCAGTTACTCCGCTCTTTCAACAACTTGTTAAAAAATGCAATAGAAGCGACCTCACGACGTCGAAAACATAAAATAAATATACAGGCACATCTTTTGGAAAACAATTGGGTACAGATCATCGTACACGACAACGGTGATGGTATAGCCCGTGATGTGATCCCGAACATATTCAGTCCTAATTTTACAACCAAAAGTTCGGGAACCGGATTAGGGCTTGCTTTCGTAAAGCAGACTATTGATGGAATGGGGGGAAAAATAACTTTCCAGACGGAAATCAACATCGGTACATCGTTTTTTATTGAGATACCACTACATAAGGAAAGTCAATAGCATCATAATATTTTTACACAGCAGCCTCTAACAGTTCTAATAAACATGCTATCTTAGCGTTAAATTAATATACTCATAATATGAATTGGAGAAAATCTCTATTTATCGCCGCTGCGATGTTTGCTACTACGCACACATTTGCGCAAGATAATTTAATCAATGCCCTTAAAAATAATGTAAGTGACAACAGCAAAGATGGATTTGTCTTTACACAATTAATCAACTTAGGAAATACTTCTATCAAAGATCAAGGTTCTTCAGGTACATGTTGGTCTTATTCGGGTAACTCATTCTTAGAGTCTGAAATGATTCGTAAAGGAAAGCAACCTGTAGAGATTTCTCAGATATACACCGCATACTACACCTATTTGGAAAAAGCAAAAACCTTTGTAAAACTACATGGTGACCAAGCTCAAGGTGAAGGTGGTCAGTTGCATGATGTATTGACTATTTTCCGTAAGTACGGTGCAGTTCCCCGTGAGGTATACACAGGTCTACGCGAGGGACAGACACGCAATAATTTCTCTGAAATGTCTACTTTAATCCAAGGCATGAACGAAAATATTGTTAAGAGTAAAAAACTAACTCCAACATGGCAAAAAGCGATCACTGGAGTAATGGACTCCTATTTGGGAGTGCCACCACAGTCTTTCCAATACAAAGGCAAAACCTATACACCACGTACTTGGGCTGATCAAGTCGTAGGTATCAATCCTGATGACTATGTCGGTATCAGTTCATTCAAAGAGCATACATACTATAAGCCATTCGTACTGTTGATCCAAGACAACTGGTCATTCGAAAGCTTCTATAACGTACAAATGAATGACTTAACAAGTATCATTGACAATGCATTACAAAACGGCTACACGGTAGCATGGGCAAGTGATGTTTCAGAGAAGTATTTCAGCTGGAAAAATGGTGTTGCATTTGTTCCTGAAAAAGACATGGATACAATGAATAAAGAAGAACTTGGTAATCTATTCAACGGTCCTAAGGCAGAAGCGAAAATCACGGAAGACCAACGTCAGGCAGCATTTGATGACTATTCGACTACAGATGACCATGGTATGCATATCGTAGGTATGGTAAAAGATCAAAATGGAAAAGAGTACTACATTGTTAAAAACTCTTGGGGGGAATCCAATGACTATAAAGGATACCTTTATGTAACAAAGGAATACGTACGCTACAAAACAATCTCCATCCTACTACATAAAGATGGGATTCAAAAAGAAATCAAATCGAAATTGGGAATCTAAACCCCATATAAGGAAAAGCCTGCTAATAAATATTAGCAGGCTTTTTTTGTTAAAGTACTGTCCAACAAAACATTTTCGCTAAAATTATGTTTTTCTCTTAAAACATCGATGACGGGCTGTAGCAAATAAAGGATTCTGTTCGTTGTGATAACAAAGAGTATACAATAATTAAAAACATATGAAATATCCATGTAGCAGTTACCGCATAAACACGAAAGAATGTAATTACTTCGTGAGCTCGTTACACTCAGTTTGGATATTCCATATGGCAGCTGAAAATCAAATTAAAAACATATGAAATTATCATTTATTAAAATAAACAGGAGCTTTATCGTTTTCGCTACAGTGATCAGTTTAGGCATGAGTAGCTGTGCAATAAAAAAATCAGGAGCAGATAAGAATATGAATGCGGCACTATTCGACACGAAATGGCAATTGACAGAACTAAATGGCAAGCCTGTTCCAAATGAGGTAAATGGAAAACAGCCTTTTATGTCTTTTGAAAAAAATGAGAATCGCTACTCCGCAAGTGGAGGGTGTAATGGTATTGGTGGTACATTCGAATTAAAATCGACGAAAAAGATAAAATTTTCGCAAGGTATGTCAACTATGATGGCTTGTCCAGATATGAGTGTTGAGCAAGGAATCAACCAGATGTTGGGTAAAGTCGATAACTTTGAGTTAACGGGAGATTTATTGACTCTAAAACAAGGTGCTGCCCCAGTAGCAAAAATGAAAGCTTCTACAGCAGCCTCTACAAGCGCAGCACTAGAAGGAACGTGGGTGATGGATTATGTCCTACACACCAGTGAAACCTTTCAGGCCTTATACCCGGAGCAAAAACCTACAATCACATTCACTACAGCAGAGAACAAAGTGAATGGCAACAGCAGCTGCAATAACTTCTTTGGAGAATACAAAACGAGTGAAGGCAACCGTATTAAATTTGGTGCTCTAGGTATGACGCGTATGTTTTGTCCTGGAAACGGAGAGTCTGTTTTTGTGAAGAATCTAGAAAAAGTAACCCGCTATGCGGTTTCAGAAGGCATATTGACCTTTATCAGTGATGACATCGTCGTGATGCGTTTCACAAAGAAATAAAACTATTATAAGAAAAGTAAAAGAGTCTGTATCGATAGATAATCCGATACAGACTCTTTTTGAAATTGATTATTTACAATATCGCCCCTATCCAAATAAATTGGAACTCAAATAGCGATCTCCACGGTCACAAGCAATAAATACAATCACGCCATGCTCCAATTCACTCGCCACCTGTAAGGCCGCCTGCATCGCACCACCGGTACTCATACCTGCAAAAACACCTTCGAGACGCGCAAGCTCTCTAGAGCGCTGAACGGCATCTTTTTCGTCTACATCAATGACTCGATCGACACGCGAGGGGTCGAAAATCTTAGGTAGATAAGCCTTTGGCCACCGTCGAATACCTGGAATGGAGGATTCTTCTGTAGGTTGACAGCCTACAATCTGAATAGCTGGATTTTTGTCTTTGAGAAACATTGAACAGCCCATTATGGTACCTGTAGTCCCCATAGCACTCACAAAATGGGTAATCTCTCCCTTTGTACCCTGCCAGATCTCGGGACCCGTTGTCTTTACGTGAGCGAGATAATTATCGGGGTTAGCAAATTGATTCAATATAAACACGCCCTCTTTGGCCGCTTTTTCCTCCGCGTAATCTCGACATATCTCCATAGATTCCAACAAGGTGACTCTTGCCCCGAAAGCTTCCATCGTAAGCGTACGTTCCCTGGTGGAGGTAACAGGCATGACCAGCTCGAGGTCTAATCCATACATACTGGCAATCATAGCCAAAGCGATGCCGGTGTTACCACTGGTGGCTTCAATCAGTTTATCGCCTTTTTTTATGTCGCCACGCTCCATCGCTGAACGAATCATGTTCAGCGCAGGTCGGTCTTTAACAGAACCTGCAGGGTTATTCCCCTCCAACTTGGCATAAATCTTCACGTTTGGATTCGTATGGAATTGCTTGATTTCTACCAAAGGTGTATTTCCTATTGTATCGATAATATTTCCCATTATACAGTCGGTTTGGTTTCTATAAATTTTGAGTTAGGCTGATGGTATACCGTAGTGTAGGGCTCTACGCTGCTCGTCAGCCACACGTTTCCACCGATGATCGAGTGGTCCCCAACTTTGGTCTCGCCCCCAAGAATAGTCGCTCCAGCATAAATGATAACATGATCTCCTATGATGGGATGTCGCTGTACGTTGGCTAAGGATTTCTCTACACTGAGCGCTCCCAGGGTCACCCCCTGATATAGCTTGACATGACTACCTATGATACAGGTCTCGCCAATAACTAACCCCGTCCCGTGATCTATGTACAAGTAGGGGCCTATCTGAGCACCGGGATGAATGTCAATCCCTGTTTTTGAATGGGCATACTCGGTCAGTATCCTTGGTATCAAAGGTACCCCTAGCTGAAGCAACTGATGAGCCAAGCGGTAAATACTAATAGCCATAAATCCAGGATAGGTACGAATGACTTCGCGGAGGCTCTGTGCCGCAGGATCACCATCCATAATCGCCTGTGCATCAGTACTCATCACCTCGTAAATACTAGGTAGCAACGCAAAAAAACGCTTAGCTATAGCCTGGTTATCACAGTGTGAACAGGCTTTGGTTTTCAGTAGAAGCTCAAAAAGCTCGGATTCAGATTGTCCAAAAGCCAAAATCATTTCCTCTATGCTTCCAAAACCCTTGGAGTTACGTTCTGGAAATAACAGATCTAACAAATCCTTAGCCCAGCCAGCAATACGCTCATTCGATGGCATATCCTGTACCTCGAGTTGCTTTAAAAACAGTTGTTGATAAAACATCGTAACCTCATTTCCCTTCATCGGTTCAAATATACTATTAATACTACCAACATTATAGAATTAATTTATTAAACAACTCGTCATGAGTCTGTTCTGCAGAAACGCACATCCCAGGATGTGTAGCCGAGCATTGTATCAGTGTACTTCTATTTGCGGTAAGCCATCTAAATCGCTCAGGTTGATCAAGAGATGCAATACGTCCGGCTTGCTTATCACCAATACAAATTCGACGAAACGAATCTAAATGTTCCTTGATCATCGACACATCTATATCAGCATATAGTGCTTTTATTTTCATCTCATCTACATATATCTTGACATCAGCATAGCGTTGCTTTCTACAATAGAGCGCTACTCCCACATTCACAAACTCCTCCCGTTCGACACGAGGTACGACCCGTACTACGGCATACTCATATACTGTTCTTTCGCTCATTTTCTATTTGATTAAGAAATACATCAGACTGTGCTAGTCTTCCCAATAAAAACTTTCTGTAGACCTCACGCACTTCATCTGGACCGAGCATTCTTCCTTCTTCCGCCAACCATTCGTCAGGAATAGCATCCAAAACAGCAGTGATTGTATCAACATCAAAACTCGACCTATACTTGCTATCGACCTCCCGAACCTGTGCTGCCCTATTCAACAGCACATGATCTTTGATCTGTACAAAAGGCTTGGTCATCTGCTCTTCCCAATTGTCCCAAGAATGATGAAAATAGAGCGAAGCACCGTGATCAATCAACCAAAGTTCCTTATGCCAGATCAACATGTTTGTATTACGTGCAGTACGGTCCACATTCATCAATAAGGCATCCAACCAAACAATTTTAGAAGCCTCCTCTTCATTGACAACATCAACATTAGCATCAAACGTAATGGCACCGTTAAGAAAGTGTACACCTAGATTTTTCCCGACAGAGAAACGTAACAAATCCTGTATCTCTTCATCCGGTTCCATCCGCGCAAATGATTCGTCCAACTCTGCAAATACCATCTCGGGCATACGAAGCCCCAATAGACGTGCCAGCTCCCCTCCTATAAACTCGGCCACTAGCGCTTTCTTACCTTGTCCGGCTCCTCTAAACTTAATAACGTAACTAAATCCATCGTCTGCATCGACCAACCCAGGTAATGAACCTCCTTCTCTAAAGGGTTGTATATAACGGATGATATTTACATCCCGTATTTCTATTTTACTCGTCCCCATCGGCACACTTATATATCTTGTATAAAACTCAAATTCATCACTCTAATCTAGTTCAAAAATCTTGACTTATCGATAGAAAAAAGCAAAACATACAGTTTTGTGACTAACAAACAACCATATTTCTAGCTATATTTGTCTTTATCGAAAAGTAATACGAATTAGAGGATATGGATACAACCGCAGAATACAATGCCGTAATACAATATTGCAAGGATCTTTTTATAAAAAAAACGAAGGATTATGGTACCGCATGGAGAATCATGCGTCTACAATCAATCACCGATCAGATTTACATCAAAGCAAAACGTATCCGAACGCTCGAAATCAAACAGGTTTCTAAAGTTGGTGAGGATATTTCGGACGAGTATATCGGGATTGTGAATTACTGTGTGATCGCACTTTTGCAATTAGAATTGGGTGAAGAAGGAGAAGAAAATCTTCAAACCGCTTTTGTAGACCAAAAATATACAGAAAAAGTAGATGAGACACGTGACCTAATGTTTGCAAAAAATCACGATTATGGTGAGGCGTGGCGCGATATGCGCATCTCCTCGATGACAGACCTTATCCTTATGAAACTACACCGAGTGAAACAAATTGAGGACAACCATGGGCAGACACTCGTCTCCGAAGGCCTAAAGGCCAACTATCAAGACATGTTGAACTATGCTGTCTTTGCGTTAATAAAACTGGGTTTTGCCGATAAAAACAACTAAAATGTCTAATACTTCCTACTATGCTCCGTTGAAAAACGACAAGTCTTCACCTGATATCCTATTATGGATATCACGATTGTTCGTTGGACTGCTATTTATATTTTCCGGATTAATAAAAGCCAATGATCCTATGGGATTTGGCTTCAAATTGCAAGAGTACTTCCATGTACTCCATCTTAATTTCCTAAATGACTATGCTACTTGGATTGCGGTCGCTATCTGTGCTTTTGAGATTATTCTAGGTGCTTTACTTGTACTCGGTATTGCAGGTCGAAAAGTCGCTTGGGGATTACTACTTTTGATTATCTTTTTTACCTTCCTGACGTTTTACTCTGCCTTTTTTGAGGTAGTGAGTTCTTGTGGATGCTTCGGAGATGCTATTCCTCTTACTCCATGGCAATCCTTTATCAAAGACCTTGTGTTACTCGTTTTTATATTGGTAATCTTTGTTAAAAGAAAAAAAATAGCCCCTTTGATAGCGAGTTCTTTTACGAACAATCTGCTGAGCTTCTTTGTTATCATTCTATCTTTTGGTATTGGAATCTATACCATCAGCTACTTACCTTTTGTAGATTTCTTGCCTTATAAAGAGGGGAATAACATTCCTAAGCTCATGGAAATACCTGAGGGTGCGGAACAAGATGAATATGAACACATCTACGCGCTGAAGAACAAGACGACGAATGAAGAGAAAAAGATGACAGACAAGGAGTATATGGACCAAAAAATTTGGGAAGATGAGAATTGGGAAGTCATTGGTGAACCCGAATCAAAACTGATCAAAAAAGGTTATCAAGTACCTATTCCTGATCTCATTATCTCAGATGCCGAAGGTAATGATCTGACAAAAGAGGTTATCAACAATCCATATTACAACTTTGTGGTTACCAGTGTCGATGTGACGAAGTTGTCACCAGCAGATTTTATCGCATTGGATAAAATCAATCAAACGATTCGTGACCTATCCACGGAATATAATATCCGGGCTATTTTATTGACGGCGAGCTCTTCGGACAATGTCAATTACCTCAACGATCAGCTCGACTTGGTATTAGAGTCGTTTTATGCAGATGCTGTCCCATTGAAGAGTATGGTTCGCTCCAATCCGGGCGTTATGCTCCTTCAAAATGGAACCGTAATCAAAAAATGGTCTAAGCATGCTTTTCCATCCAAAGAAAAGCTTATTGAAACTTATTTCAAGAAGCAATAATGAACAAACCGATTTTCATAGTTGGATTCATGGGGAGCGGAAAAACCACATTGGGCAAAAAAATTGCTGCCGCAATGGGGAAAGCATTCATAGACCTTGATCATGAGATTGTAGCCCATATTGGTATGAGCATTCCCGAATACTTCAACACGTTTGGCGAAGCACACTTTCGGGAATTAGAGCGTGAATTCTTAAAAAAACAAGAAGGGAACAACGCCATTATCTCTACTGGAGGTGGTACACCTTGTTATTTTGACAACATGCAATGGATTACGAACAATGGATTGGCAATCTATTTGGAGCACAGTCCAAAATCACTTTGGTCAAGACTAAGCCAATCGGATGTCAACAAAAGACCTGTTTTAAAAGGGCTGAATGGAGAAGAACTTCTGGCATTTATCGAAACAAAACTTGCAGACCGTACCCCGTTTTACAACCAATCACAGTTAAAGGTTGACCAAATGCATACGAGTATAGAGCAGATCGTACAATTGATACACAACTACAAGATTGCATGATGAATCGCAATTTTCTATATCTTTTTGTCCTACTATTCGTCGCCTCTGCGACGGGTTGTTTTCGTAATAATACTGGAACAACAGAAACTGGAGGAAAGGAAAAAGAAAATAGCCTATTCACCAACACAACTTTCGAATTGAACACGGTAGATGACCTCTACCAGTTTCTAACGTATACCGAATCCAGCTATCCACTAGTCAGCGCACACCGTGGAGGCCCGTCTAAGGGCTATCCCGAAAATGCTATCGAAACCTTTGCACGTATCGCGAATAAGATGCCTGCTATCATCGAATGTGATGTGAGGCTTTCAAAAGATTCTATTTTGGTCCTCCTCCATGATGAAACACTGGACAGAACTACTACCGGAAAAGGAAAGGTCAATAAATTCACACTAGCAGAGCTCAAAAACTTAAAGTTAAAAGATACGGAAGGAAAGAACACCTCGTACCGTATCCCCACGCTGGAAGAGGCCTTAGTCTGGGGCAGAGGGAAAGTTATCTTTACACTGGATGCTAAAAACGATATACCTTATCAATTACTGAATGAAGTCATAAGCAAAGCCAACGCACAGGCTTATAGCGTAGTAATCACTTATAGCGGTAAACAGGCCAAAGCGTTGTACCGGATCAATCCAGATCTAATGATATCGGCCAGCATTAAATCAATAGATGACCTAACCCGCTTGGCTGCTCTTGGTATTCCTGACAATAGAATTATAGCTTTTATAGGTGTCCGCCAACCTCAGCAAGAATTGGTAGAGATGCTCCATCAGCATGGTATAAAAATAATATTGGGTACACTGGGCAACCTCGATCGGCAAGCCGAGCAACGAGGCTATCAGACCTATGCCGAATATATAGAAAAAGGAGCCGACGTCCTCAGTACTGACCGTCCATTGGAAGCTCATAAGGCATTAGATTATTATATCCGCAAGCGAAATATTACTTCGCTCTATATCCGTCATTAAAGCATGTCTATCGAAGTCAAGGAACTAACGAAAACATATAAGCAACAAAAAGCTTTAGATTGTATTTCTTTTACCACATCAAGCAATCATATCATTGGATTTTTGGGACCAAATGGTGCCGGGAAATCAACAACGATGAAAATCCTTACTGGAATACTTCCTGTCGAACAAGGTATCTGTAAGATCAATGGCATAGACATTCGAGAAAATCCTTTATTGACAAAAAAAAACATAGGTTATCTCCCCGAAAATAACCCACTCTACCTGGATATGTATGTGCAGGAGATTTTGCATTTTGAAGCACAGCTCCATAAATTGACCAATAATAAGCAACGGATTGAAGAGGTTATTGCACTGACCGGACTACAAGCTGAGCGACACAAGAAGATAGCACAGCTATCCAAAGGTTACAAGCAACGTGTAGGATTAGCGCTAGCAATTATACACGACCCACAGGTACTGATTCTTGACGAGCCGACTACGGGCCTCGACCCTAATCAAATTATCGAAATCAGATCCCTGATCCAACAATTGGCAATAAACAAAACGGTATTCTTATCAACACATATCATGCAAGAAGTAGAAGCCATATGCCAAGAAGTTATTGTTATTCATAAAGGCCAGATAAAAGACCATTTTCTCGCGAAAGATAGAAACATGAAGTATCCTGGTCTAAACATGGAAGAAATCTTTGTAAAACTAACGAATTCTTAAAACAAGATTACGGCTCGATTGTTGTAGATATATTGAGATTATTTATAATTAAAAACTAATAGATATGAAGAAAAAACTACTTACAGCAGCCTTATTACTTGGTGTTTTCACCTACACCAACGCACAACAGGTTAAAACAGTACCTCAACATTCAGCAAATGTAGGCCTTACTCCAATAAAAGAAGGAAACTGGATGGTCGGTGGATCTATCGGTGGCTTAGGATACAGCTTTGAGTCAAAAGCATTTAACATAGGTGTAAGCCCTCGCGCTGGGTATTTTATTTCTGACGGACTTGCCTTAGGAGCTCAAGCCTCTCTAGGACTTAGAACAATCAAAGATGCAGACAATGAATGGAATTATGGTATTGCACCTTTCGTACGTTACTATATCCCTAGTGGAGCAAGCGCTACAGGCCGTTTCTTCGGACACGGTGACGTAGGTATCACAGGTAGTAATGCCGGTAAAGGAACTTCTTTTGCTTTTGGTATCAATGCAGGTTATGCACACTTTATCACACAAACAGTTGCATTAGAAGCAATGGCAGGTTATAACTATTCCAAAGCGAATGTCAACGTAGGAGACAAAGCAACAGGATTAGGAGTAAGCCTTGGCTTTCAAATCTATTTACCTGGAAAAAGTAAATAGGCTATCATAGAACAAACAGCATGAGATCAGGTCTCATGCTGTTTTGCATTATATACAGTCTTGCTTTCTACTCTACATTTTCCTAATTTCGGAACAAATTAATCGGAAGTAAGTTGTTAAGTATATATATAAAAGAAATAGCAGGTTATTTTAATTCCTTAATCGGCTATCTAGCAATAGGAATATTTTTATTGACCACTGGATTGTTGGTCTGGGTTTTTCCTGAAACCTCTATATTGGACGCAGGCTATACTTCATTGGATAGCTTTTTTGCATTAGCCCCCTACCTCCTTTTGTTTTTAGTACCTGCAATTTGTATGCGCAGTATCGCAGGTGAAAAGGCAGATGGCACTTTCGAGCTTTTACAAAGCCGCCCCATTACCTTAACACAGATTGTAATAGGCAAATTCTTAGGTGGACTGACTATCGTATCACTGGCTATACTTCCTACCATAGTCTACGCCGTAACCATTTACTTCTTGGCGTATCCCGTAGGAAATATGGATATAGGGGCTACTATCGGATCTTATATTGGATTATTGTTCTTAGCCGCCACTTTTGTAGCGATATCGATCTTCTGCTCTACACTGACGCATAACCCTATAATAGCCTTTCTATTGGCTATCTCCCTTTGTTTCCTATTCTTTTATGGATTCGACGCGCTAAGTCAACTAAACCCTTTCCTTTTTATCGAAGATTTGGTTAAGCATATAGGAATCTTAGCACATTACGACTCTATTAGCCGGGGTGTTGTCACCGCTACGGATTTAATCTATTTCCTCAGCGTACAAGTGCTATTCCTACTCTTGTCCATTGGACATTTAGGCCGTCAGTTTAGACCCCGCAAAAAGACACTTACCATCTACTTCAGCTTCCTGATTCTGATCACACTATTGAACCTACCTCTGGTCCTACAACTATTTGGAAGAATAGATCTTACGGAGGACCGACGGTTTACCCTCACAGAAACCTCAAAAGATATTGTATCGAATCTTAAAGAAGACACCTACATTACCATCTTTTTAGATGGCCAACTACCTGCCGGCTTTAAAAGATTAAGACAGGCGGCTATTGACATGGCCCACGACTTAAGATCCTATTCAAAGGGTAAATTAAAAATCAATGTCATTGACCCCAGTGCTGGAAGCCAGGAGGAACAAAAAGAATATGCTGACGCATTAATCGCTCGAGGTCTCTATCCGACCAACCTGAGTGTAAAAACGGAAAGTGGATTTACGCAAAAACTAATATTCCCATCCGCCATTATCAGCCGGGGAGACCATGAAATCAATGTCAGCTTACTACAAAATAAAACGGGGCAGACTCCCGAACAGGTGCTTAACAACTCTGTTCAAAATCTAGAATATGCCTTCACTTCTGCTATTTCAAAATCGAACATTGATAAAACACCCTACATCGCCTTTACCGAAGGTCACGGCGAACCTTCCGATCTGGAACTTTACGATGCCATGCAGACATTGGGTGCGTCCGGACAGGTAGGGAGACTCCATCTCGATTCAATTCCACTGAACAATTTAAAAGAGATTTCCTTACTGATCATAGCTAAACCCCAAACGTCATTCTCTGAAAGCGAGAAGTATAAATTAGACTATTTTGTGCGTCATGGGGGCGCTGTTATCTGGGCTATAGACCAAATCGATGCCAGTTTGGACCACCTTAAGAAAAACGGCACACAGCCCCTAATAGGTCGGGAACTGAACCTAGATGACCAACTATTTTTGTACGGCGCACGTCTAAATTACAACATACTGGCGGATCTAAATTGTGCACAAATACCACTCTCCATAGGTAGCGTCGGTGGACAGACCCAAATAGAAATGGTGCCATGGTACTTCTTTCCTATTTTAATGCCTACGGGGAATAATGCTATTTTAAAAAACCTAGACGGAATACGGGCTGAATTTGTAGGAACGGTAGATACCATAGCTGCCGCAGGTATCAAAAAAGAAATTCTGCTACATTCCTCACCTTTCAGCCGGCTAATCAATACGCCTGGTCCGATTTCTTTACAGATGGTAGAAGAACAACCTGATCCTGCTAAGTTCAGAACAACACCGAAGCCAGTAGCAGCTCTTCTGAGCGGCCATTTTCCTTATATCTACCAAAATCGCCCTACTCCAGCAGGTGTAACTGAAGCAGTTGACCTATCCAATATATCAGAGGAAGCACGAATGATGGTCATTGCAGATGGTGACTGGTTGATCAACCAGGTGAATAGTAAAGACCAATCGCCTTATCCGCTAGGTTGGGATCGCTATACAGAGCAACAATATGCTAATAGGATCTTTTTAGAAAATACGGTGGACTATTTGATGAATGATGAACGACTAATTTCTCTTAGGAACAGGGAAATCAAGCTTCGTCTCCTGGATCAAGCGATGGTTAAAAGTGAGAAGCTAAAATGGCAACTGATCAACGTTGTCCTTCCGATAATCATCCTAATGCTGATAGGTGTCTCACAGAGTCACTTACGTAAGCGCCGTTATACAAAATAAAAAAGAGTTAAGAGATTTACGCTCTTAACTCTTTTTTTTATTTTTTCATTGTTCCCGTCTCCCCCAGTCTCAAATGCCAACTAAACGCTTCTTCGAGCAAGTGTGGGGTATGACCTCCACGAGCACAGGCTCTATCAAAGTAAGATTGCAGTTCTTCTCTATAATCGGGGTGCACACAGTTATTAATGATTTGTTGCGCTCGCTCTCGAGGCGCCAGCCCACGCAAATCAGCAAGACCGATATCGGTCACTAGAATATCAACATCGTGCTCCGTATGATCCACATGTGATACCATTGGCAATACATGCGATATCGCATTCTCCTTGGAAGCGGCTTGTGTTACAAATATACTCAGGTAGGCATTACGGGCGAAATCTCCCGAGCCCCCTATTCCGTTCATAATCTTTGTACCTGAGACATGCGTCGAATTGACATTTCCATAAATATCAAACTCAATAGCTGTATTGATAGCGATAACGCCCAGTCTTCGAATAAGCCCCGGTGTATTTGATATATTTTGCGGACGAAGGACAAATTTATCCCGATAACGCTGAAGGTTATCAAAAACACGATGATAACAATCTTTCGATACCGTGATAGAAGAAGCTGAAGCAAAACTCAACTTTCCAGAATCAATAAGGTCGAATGTACTATCCTGCAATACCTCCGAAAACATTGTCAAATCGTAGAAATTGCTATCCTTAAATCCCATCAATACCGCATTGGCTACCTTTCCTATTCCAGCTTGAATAGGAAGTAAACGATCTGTTAAGTGACCTAGTTTGACTTCATTTTCAAAAAACTCGAGAATATGACGGGCTATTGAAGATGTCTTGGCATCTGGAGCTGCGATATCCGCAGGGCTATCTGTGATATCAGTAAATACGATACCAATTACCTTGCTCGGATCCAACGGAATTGTTTTACGCCCAATTTTGTTCCAAGGAGCAACAATAGGGATGACGTTACGATGAGGGTAATTCTCCGCTTGATAGATATCATGGATCCCATATACCTCTTCTGGAACCGCAGTATTAATTTCCAAGATCACCTGCTTTGCCAATCCGGCAAATGTAACCGAGTTACCTACTGAAGTAGTCGGAACAATACTTCCATCCCTATCGATGTACGCTACTTCTATAATAGCGATATCCACCGGAGGAAGGTTTTCGTTATGTAGGAGCTCTGCACTTTCACTCAAGTGTTGATCGATAAACAAGACCTCTCCGGCATTTATTTTATTTCGTAATGTCCGGTCTACTTGAAAAGGCATACGTTTACTCAAAGCCCCAGCCTCGGCTAATTTACCATCAGTATCATGCCCTAGTGAAGCCCCTGTCATCAGGGTGATTTTTATACTTTCCTTCTTCGCACGCTCAGCAAATGCAGGTAAGACGACCTTGCTATCTCCTGCTTTTGTAAACCCACTAGACCCTACGACCATACCATTCTGGATAAAAGAAGCAGCTTGTTCCGCTGTCATCACTTTATCACGTAAAGTTTCTAAACGTATTCTTTCAACACTCATT
The DNA here is from genome assembly GCF_017908035.1 of Sphingobacterium tabacisoli. Classification (GTDB taxonomy): domain Bacteria; phylum Bacteroidota; class Bacteroidia; order Sphingobacteriales; family Sphingobacteriaceae; genus Sphingobacterium; species Sphingobacterium tabacisoli. Next base: position 2,554,691 of record NZ_JAEQMU010000001.1, read on the forward strand.
ATTTATAAAATATGACTTTTTATATCTTTCTATTAATCAAACAATTTACAATATTATAAATTAAAAATCGACCTAAATTATTATATTCTGCCAGTAAATTATTGATTCCTATCCAAAACCACATAAAACACTAATAATCAATAAAAAAAAGATCATACAAAACTTACAAAAGCAACAAACGCAACACCTAAGAATCTAATTGACAAAGCATTAACAAGAAACAAGATTAACCTATGATTTCATATTTCAGTCTTTAGCTTCATTTTTAGAGTAAGCTCTCACTTACTTTTTGGTTTTGTAAGCAAAAAACTGGAAATTTATACCTCAATCAACAAGCTATGGAAAAGGAATATGTAAACAAATATTACATGACCGATGTGGACGCATTTGACGATAGTATCTATTGCCATCACGCATTGATGGGCGATAATCATATCGAAGAACACCTGCATAAAAAGGGGCAATTTTTATATACCGAGGGCGGAGTTGTATTTCTCAAGACCTCTGACAAGTCTTACTTTCTACCTGCACGTCATTACATTTGGATTCCTTCTGGAATGAAACACAGTATACATCCGAGTTCCTCACATGTGGTTATGAGAAATCTCTATTTCCCTAAATACGAAACAGACACGGACTTTTTCGACAAAATCAATATATATCCAGTCAACGACCTTTTGATTGAATTAATCATGTTTACCAATCGCTGGAATGGCAACATTTTTCCCGTTGAAGAACCCAAATACTCCATAGCCAAAGCGTTTAAATTAATTCTACCGGAATTATCGCAATCAGAACTACCTTTAGCATTGCCTTATCCACAACACGAAAAGCTGAAGAACATCGTTTCTTTTCTCGAAAAGAATATCTCTGAAAATATAAGCTTCAAAGAACTTTCACAACGATTCGATATCAGTGAACGAACATTAGCTCGCCTTTTTCAAAAAGAGCTCAATATGTCCTTCATTCAATACTATACAATATTGCGAATGTTAACAGCACTACGGTTATTATTGGATGAAAAGATAAGCGTCAACGAAGTAGCACTCCGAGTGGGCTACAGTAGCCTACCGACCTTTAGCAATACCTTCAATAAGGTAATTGGGATAAGGCCTAGCGATTATGTTAAACATCAAAATACACTACTCTAAATAACCCTAATCAAATGAACCTAAAACATTTCTTGACTATAGCATTTGCTTCGGCTGCGCTCCTTTCCTGCAATGCCCAAAACAAACAAACAGATAAGACTGTAAAAGTACCTGCCCCTATACAATTGTTCAATGGGAAGGACATCAATGACTGGACGGCAAAGATCCGCTTTCATGAAGTCGGTGAAAACTATAAAAACACATTCCGTGTTGAAGATGGCCTGTTGAAAGTACGGTACGATGGCTACGAAGACTTCAACAAACAATATGGACATCTGGCCTATAATAAGCCATTTGGTTATTACATATTACGCGTTGAATATCGTTTTGTAGGAGACCAAGCCAAAGGGGGTGAAGGATGGGCCTGGCGTAATAGTGGCGCTATGCTACACGGGCAATCCCCAGGGAGCATGCTCAGAAATCAGGATTTCCCAATATCTATCGAAGGTCAGCTTTTAGGCGGAGACACCACCCCGACTTCAGAGCGTACCACCTCCAATCTATGTACTCCGGGTACGAATGTTTTCTACCGCAATGAGTTATATACTCCACACTGTGTGGGTTCGACATCTAAGACTTACCATGGAGACCAATGGGTTACAGCCGATTTCGTTGTATTCGGAGATTCATTAATAAGACATGTACTGGAAGGAACAACTGTTCTAGAATACAGCAAGCCTCAAATCGGAGGCGGAAATGTAAGCGGATATGATGAGACGCAGAAAAAAGATGGGCAATTGCTTAAATCGGGACATATCTATCTGCAATCTGAAAGCCATCCAATTGACTTTCGAAAAGTAGAGCTGTATGACCTAGATAGCTACAAAGACAATCCAAAAGCACTAGAAACTATAACAAATACTATCCTTAAAATGAAGGATAGCAAATAAACTTAGATTTATTGCAATAAAAAAAGGATGCCAAAAGCATCCTTTTTTTATATTCTTAGTAAAAAAGATTACGCTAACTTGTTAACAAATTTTGTCAACTTAGATTTGTTATTTGAAGCTTTTTTCTTGTGGATAACATTTTTCTTAGCCAAACGATCTAGCATAGAAACTACGCGTGGTAATAACGCTTTAGCTTCTTCAGCAGAAGTTGTATTACGTAATTTTTTAATTGCGTTACGAGTAGTCTTCGCTTGGTAACGGTTTCTTAAACGCTTCGCAGCGTTAGCTCTAATTCTTTTAATCGCTGATTTATGATTTGCCATTTCTCTTAGCTATATTTTATTATATACTTTTTTATACTAAATTCGGATTGCAAAAATAACCAGTATTATTCAATATTCAAAATCTATTTTAAAGTTTTATTCTGTACCCTTTAATGATTAGGAGATAATGTTATCAGAGTGCTTCATTTTTCACATTATACTCCTTAATTTTGAGCATGCAAAAACTATCAATGGATCAATTGAACCGTACTGATATAACGGCCTTCAAAGCGCAAGAGAAAACACCTATTGTCTTGGTTCTAGACAATGTGCGCAGTATGCATAATGTAGGCTCAACCTTCAGAACAGCAGACGGTTTCGCATTAGAAAAAATCATACTTTGTGGTATTACGGCCTGTCCTCCCCACCGGGAAATTGAAAAAACAGCACTTGGTGCGACTCAGTCTGTAGAGTGGAAACATTTTCAAAGTAATCTAGAAGCTATACAATCCCTTAAAGAGGAAGGCTATAAAATTTATGCCATAGAACAGGTTTCTAGCTCGATATCACTTCCAGATTTTACCATATCTGAAGATGAAAAATACGCTTTAATTTTTGGAAACGAAGTCCATGGCGTGGACGAACAGCTCTTGCCCCATGTCGATGGATGCATCGAAGTTCCCCAGTTTGGCACAAAGCATTCCTTCAACGTATCGGTTACTGTTGGTGTAGTATCCTGGGATTTGCTCACCAAGATGAAATATTCTTATAAAAAAATGGATTAGCACTCCCTTTATTTCGGGAAGTCATTACAAAATAGTAGATTTGCTCTGCAAAAAAATAGAACAATGAGTGTATTAGTAAATAAAGATTCAAAAGTTATCGTTCAAGGATTTACTGGAACAGAAGGTACTTACCATGCTTCTCAAATGATTGAGTATGGTACTCAGTTAGTAGGTGGTGTTACACCAGGTAAAGGTGGTCAATCACACTTGGACCGTCCTGTATTCAATACCGTACAAGATGCAGTAGATGCTACTGGTGCTAATGTTTCCATCATTTTTGTACCTCCTGCATTTGCAGCAGATGCTATTATGGAAGCAGCGGCGGCAGGAATTGCTTTAATCGTTTGTATTACTGAAGGTATTCCTACGAAAGATATGATCCAAGTAAAATCATACTTGAGCGACAAAAACTCTCGTTTGATCGGACCTAACTGTCCTGGTATCATCACAGCAGAAGAAGCTAAAATCGGTATCATGCCAGGATTTATCTTCAAAAAAGGTAAAGTGGGTGTAGTTTCTAAATCAGGAACTTTAACATATGAAGCGGTAGACCAAACTGTAAAAGCAGGTTTAGGTATCACTACAGCTATCGGAATCGGTGGAGACCCAATCATTGGAACAACTACAAAAGAAGCTGTTGAGTTATTAATGAATGACCCTGAGACTGAGGCAATCATTATGATTGGTGAAATCGGTGGTGGAATGGAAGCTGAAGCAGCACATTGGATCAAAGAAAATGGTACTAAGCCAGTTGTTGGCTTTATAGCTGGTCAAACAGCGCCTCCGGGACGCCGTATGGGACACGCTGGTGCTATCGTTGGTGGTGCAGATGATACTGCAGAAGCTAAAATGAAAATCATGCGTGAGTGTGGTATTCGTGTTGTAGAATCTCCAGCAGAAATCGGAAAAGCAATTGCGGAAGAATTAGCAAAATAAGCTTCCGTAATTTATATAGAAAAAGGCCTCTTTATAACAAGAGGCCTTTTTTATTATCCATTGCTCAAATCGTCAGCAGAAGGACCATATATCCCGGGTACAGGAATATCTAATAACCGTAGATAAAGAGACAATTGTCCTCTATGGTGAATGAGGTGATTCTGTATGATAAAACGCATCGCCCCAACTTTTGGCATTTCCGCGATAACGTGATCACCAGCACATAGCGTCCACATCGACGACCAATCTTCGTCTGTCAATGAATTGATCATCTTTACATTCTTAGCGTAGCCTTGATCCAACACTTCGCTAATTTCATTCATATTCGTCGGTTTGAATGGGGTATAATCTTTCTTAAAGTCAAACACACTTTGTCCCAAAGCCTTATGTACCCAGTTGTGCAGCTCTACGACATGGGCTGCCAACTCTCCCGCGGTCATCGATTTAACATGCGGTCTCCAATCGAGATGCTCGTCCCTTAGCCTGCTAACAATACGTCTCGTATTTTCGGTTTCTCTTTCTAATTCAATCAAAAAGCCTTGTTTCAAACTCATAATATTTCAAATTTTGTTTTCTCTAATTTAGAAAAAATAGTATAAATACTTATATTGAATTCTCATTTGAACCAAGTTACCATGAAAAAAATCCTACTTCTGCTATTACTATTTCCACTTCTTGGCCATCTCTGTGCCCAAGAAGTAAACGAGGCCTATATCAGAGCACATTACGACAAGATCGAAGAATACATCCCCATGCGAGATGGAACCAAACTCTTCACAGCAATCTACATTCCCAAAGACAAAACAGTAAAACATCCTATATTACTGAATAGGACCCCTTATACCGTAGCTCCTTATGGACAGGATAAATATAAAAGTAGCTTGGGTAACTTCGAAAAAATGGCTATCGCTTCCTACATTTTTGTATACCAAGATGTACGTGGCAAATGGATGAGTGAAGGTACATTTGAAGATATTAGACCTACCAGAACAAAGGAAAATAAACTCCAAATCGACGAGAGTACAGATACCTATGATACTATAGACTGGTTGATTAAAAACATCAAGAACAACAATGGAAAAGTAGGTATGTATGGTATTTCTTATCCCGGGTTTTACGCTACTACTTCACTAGTCGGCTCTCACCCGGCGCTTAAGGCCGTATCACCGCAGGCTCCTGTGACCGACTGGTTTATTGGAGATGATTTTCACCATGGAGGTGCTTTATTTCTTATTGACGCTTTCCGTTTCATGTACACGTTTGACGCTCCACGCCCGCGCCCCATCACAAATGAAAATGGACCTAAAGGATTCAACTTAGAGTCCAAAGATTGGTATAAGTTCTTTCTTGATAACCCTACTCTAGGAGAGTTAAAGACAAACTATCTAAGTCACACGGTCAAGTTTTGGGACAATCTAGCTAAACACAATACCTTAGATACATTCTGGACTAGCCGTACCATTACACATCATCTAAATACCGTCAAACCAGCTGTCATGGTCGTCGGTGGCCTCTTTGATGCCGAAGATACCTATGGTGCTTTTGAAACCTATAAACAGATTGAAAGACGAAATCCAAACAACAATAGTATTCTAGTAATGGGACCTTGGTTTCATGGAGGATGGGTCCGTGGCAAAGGCGATTCATTTGGAGATATTAAATTCGATCAGAACACAAGCACACACTACCAAGAGACATTCGAACTACCGTTTTTTGAATACTACCTAAAGGGAAAAGGAACCTTCAACCCTGCGGAAGCAAATATCTTTGTCACCGGCAGTAACCAGTGGAAAACATTTACGCAATGGCCACCACAGGAAAGTAAAGAACAGTCCTTCTATCTAAACGAAAACAACAGGTTAACTCCGACACCAAACCAGGGGCAAGATAATTACATTGAATACGTAAGCGATCCCTTAAAACCGATTCCTTCACAAGAGGGCATAATCACAAATCGTACCCGAGAATATATGATTGCTGATCAACGTTTTGCTGCGAATAGACCGGATGTCATCGTTTTTGAGACCGAAGTTCTATCGACGGATATCACTATGGCGGGTCCAATACAGGCGGATCTACATGTATCAATGACAGGTACTGATGCAGATTTTATTGTAAAAGTAATCGATGTATACCCGGAAAACTCGACTCTTGTATCCCCGGTCAACAAGGAGACTGTGATGCAAAACTATCAAATGCTTGTCCGTGGAGAAATCCTACGAGGCAAGTTTAGAAATAGTTTTACTACCCCTAAACCCTTCATCCCAGGACAAGTGACCAATGTAAAAGTCAACCTCCCTGATGTCGCCCATACATTTAAAAAAGGTCACAAGATCATGGTACAGATACAACATAGTTGGTTCCCTTTAACCGATCGCAATCCAAATCAATTCATGGATATCTACAAGGCTAAAGCAGAGGATTATATCAAGAATACACATCGTCTGTATTTCGATCAATCCAAACCAAGTCGCATCAAATTCTCGACTTTATAAAAAAAGGGAGCTTGAAATAAGCTCCCTTTTTTAAGACTGAACAATTCTCTTCACTTCATCAAACTCATCCTGAACCTCTTTCGATACAGGCTTACTTAATAAAGACACAGCGACTATCGTCAAAAAGCTAAGAATAAAGCCGGGAATAATCTCATAAACTTCTTTATAATTATGCGGTACATACACCCATAACAATACAACTACTCCGCCCACCAACATACCTAGTAAGCCCCCTAACGCAGTAGTGCGCTTCCATACCAAAGACAAGACGATCAATGGTCCAAATGCTGCTCCAAAACCAGCCCAAGCGTTACCAACAAGATTCAAAATACTATCCTGCGGATTTAAAGACAATAGCAGAGCTACTGTCGCGACAATGAGCACCGACAGTCTGCTCATAAGCAACATACTCTTCGCTGAAGCATTCTTATTAAAAAAAGCTTTATAGATATCTTCTGTCATTGAACTCGACGTAACTAAAAGCTGGGAAGAGATCGTACTCATCACGGCCGCTAGAATAGCTGATAACAAAAAACCTCCGATCAATGGGTGGAAGAGAGTCCGAGATAAATGTATAAAAATAGTCTCGGCCATTTCCTTCGAACCGTCAAATACAAGCATACGATTCTGATCAAACTGATAGAGGTAAGCAATACCAAACAAACCGACCAACATTGCTCCTCCTACCGTGAATATCATCCAGCTGATTCCTATACGTCTTGCCTTAGTAAGATCCTTAATATTATCAATCGCCATAAAACGGACAAGAATATGCGGCTGACCACAATAGCCTAATCCCCAAGCTAACAAAGAAGCTACAGAAACAGCCGTAGTTCCCTCCAAAAGATCCAGGTAATGGCTTCCTTTTGTATCAATAACCTCTAACGTTGTTCCTAGTCCGCCTATCTGAGAAACCACAACAATAGGAATAATAACTAATGCGGTAACCATAATTGTTCCTTGCACAAAATCCGTTAAGCTCACCGCTAGAAAACCACCTAAAAAAGTATATAGAACCACCACTGAGGTTGTAACGAACAAACCTGTATAATAATCTATCCCGAAAGCAGATTCAAAAAGTCGTCCCCCCGAGACCATTCCTGCTGAAGTATATAAGGTGAAAAATACCAAGATAAGAATAGAAGATACAATTTTCAATAACTGTGTCTTATCACGAAAACGGTTCTCAAAATAAACAGGTAGTGTAATCGCATTCTTGGCAACCTCCGTATACACGCGTAATCGAGGGGCTACTATGACATAGTTTAAAAAAGCACCTGTAGTTAATCCAATAGCTATCCATGCGCTGGAAAGCCCAGAAAGATACATCGCACCTGGCAGTCCCATCAATAACCAGCCACTCATATCAGCAGCACCAGCAGACAAAGCCGTTACAGCGGCGCCCATTTTTCGTCCACCTATCAGAAATTCATCCGAATTACTTGTCGATTTTCTCCAAGAATAGATACCTATTCCTACCATTAGCGCCATATATAATCCAATAGATATTAGTTCGTATACATTCATATATTATTTTTATACTGTAAAGATGGAATAAAAACGACTTAAATTGCAATTTACTGGTTAGTTATTTTCAAATAAACAGAAAAGCCCCTCCAGTTTCCTGAAGGGGCTTCGTATTAAAAAAGGCACCGACCTACTCTCCCACCTGTTACGGCAATACCATCGGCTCTGGCGGGCTTGACTTCTCTGTTCGGAATGGGAAGAGGTAG
>NZ_JAEQMU010000014.1 GCF_017908035.1 Sphingobacterium tabacisoli
CTGTCTCCTATGTTTGTTGTAAGCAAATATAGGAGACATTTTTTGTTTTATAGATTTGCTTTATATAGTGAGAAGAGGAAGAGCCAAGGGTTGTCTTAGTAGCTTTCGTAGGCATACTGATTTTTAGAGATGGCCTTCCTCTTTTTCTCTTCCTAAGGCAGAACAGAATGTAAAGCGGCATATTATCCAGCTTGAATACCCATCAGGAGACAAGTCCAAGGGAAGTTTCACTATTGATTTTTCACATCAAAAGATTAATATGAGAACACTCAAACAGGTAGTTGGAATAGACGTTGGCAGCAAAGAGTTGGTCGTATGCTTTGGCAGGATCTTGTCCAATCTTGATAAAAAGCTGTGCCAATACGGTAATTTCCGAAACACGGATCAAGGACTGATAAAACTTTACCAATGGGTACAGAGCCATGCTTCCATGGAAAGTCCTCTTCACTATGTTATGGAGGCAACGGGTGTCTATCACGAGAAACTGGCCTATTTTCTGGCAAGCAAAGGATGCAGTATCAGCATCGTTCTTCCCAACAAGATCAGTAACTATTTCCGTACACTGGAAGTAAAAACGGTAACGGACAGCACCTGTTCGGAAGCTATCACGCTATTCGGTCTGGAGCGCAATCTGGAGTTATGGCAAAAGCCTGATCCCACTTATAAGTGGTTGAAGCAGCTGACCCGAGAAAGGGATCAGCTGGTGCAGGAACGTACCATGGTCAAGAACCAGCTGCATGCAGAACAAGCAGAGGCTGAGCCGAATAAAAGTTCCATAGAAAGAATAAAAGAACGTATATCAGTACTGCAAAGGCAGGAAAAGGAAATAATGGACGAGTTAAAGCTCCTTGTAAAGGAGAGTTCCACACTCAAAAATGAAACAGATAACCTGACCACCATTCCCGGAGTCGGCCTGCTGACCGCAGTAACAGTACTGGCAGAAACAAATGGATTTGAGATGATCCGCAATAAAAAGCAACTGGTCAGTTATGCCGGTTTGGATATAAAGGAGAAACAATCGGGAATATCGATCCAAGGTAAGCCCACTATATCCAAACGGGGCAACAGGTATCTGAGAAAATCTCTGCACTTGCCGGCATTGGCCGCCATAAGGCATGAAGAACACTACGCTAATACATTTACAAGACTTGTTTCAAGACATGGAATCAAAATGAAGGCAGCAGTAGCTGTGCAAAGGAAACTGCTTGAGCTCATGTTTATAATTTATAGAAGCAAACAGCGGTATGATCCACAGTACCATCTCCAAAAGCATCAAGCCAATAAGGTAGATACAAATTAGGGCAGCCAACGAGGGCTACCCTAAACAGGCTGGTACAAGACCGCCTAAAACCTAAAATTACAAAAAAATATAAAATTGACTTGTATATTAACACAGAATCTAAAAAGT
>NZ_JAEQMU010000015.1 GCF_017908035.1 Sphingobacterium tabacisoli
TTCTATGATTGACAGGTTGAGTTTTTTTTAACTTTCGTTGTTTCTCAACTACTCGTTACGTTACATGATCATTTCCTTAAAGAACTTTGTCCGCATCCGCATCGCGCTTCTGCTTTTATTATCGACACCCGAAGATGTGACTTGTCATTTTGTTTTTCCGGTCTCCCTTGCGGCGACCGCCCTTCGTTTCCGTTGGGACTGCAAAGGTAGGAATCTTTTTTAAACCTCCAAATTTTATTTTAAAATAATTTCCGGAGAAGATTTCAGAGCATCGGATCTAACGGATTAAACCGAAAAGAACCACTCTATCTACCTTATGTCATCGTTACGGAGAACCGTCCCTCCCTCGCGGAGTGGTGCAAAGATAGGAACTTTCAAACCACATTTCAAAGACATAACACAGACTATTTTACAGCATATAGCGTAAAACGCTGGAACAGCGGACAATAAAATATATCAAAAAAGATATTGGATCTAATAAAAAGCATAAATATTGGTTAAACACGATAGATTTAAGCTTATTCTTCAACAAAGGTCATTAGAGTACTATCCTCATATTTTTCCGAAACCTCTTTAATTAAAGTCTAAAATCGACTTAATTTCTCGCAATAAACTCTCATCATAAACGCAAAAATTCTGAAATTTATTTGAAATAAATTAGATTTATTAATCAGTGATTCCTCTTTTATGTCTGATTTATTCAATTACTACTACATTCATCGATATACATCTAACACCTAAATCCTGAATCTGAATAATTTTTCTAACCAAAATAGCAATAAGCGTTCCTCTAAAACTTTAATTATTTATCATATTGATCTTAGTGCACAACGACTAGCTCAAAGAGGTAAACCATATTCTCCTATATCTTTCTAGTCATCTCTAACGGAGCACCTTCCTCTGATTAAAATCACTCCTATTATTTATGTAAATATTCTAGCTCATTAAATATAAGGCTCTATCCATTAGAATACATGTTCAGAATAGGTCTCCGGATAGCATTCTGACGAAGGAGTTTGAGTATCTACATTCATACGGTAAAAGCCCCTAGGGCTTAGCTAGGGGCTTCGTAAACAGTCTGCCGGCTGGCGGATACCCTTCCACCTATTACCGCCATACTATAGATTGAGAAAAGTACGCACAAAACAAAAGCCCCTCCAGTTT
>NZ_JAEQMU010000016.1 GCF_017908035.1 Sphingobacterium tabacisoli
TTTTCCATCCTTGTCCTTGAAAGAAACAGGAGAAGTAACTTTATTACCACCAACTTTTAGTGTCACCTCCGAAGGATCAACGATAACTCTGTTCAATTTATCATTAGTAAGCGCATTGATAACGTTACCCTTACCATCTTTTCCGTTAATACCTGAAACAGCATCATCGATAGCTTCTATTTCTGGCGCTACTACTGTAATCGTGATCACAGCATTATCGCAGTTTGTAGGATTCAATACCTCGCAGATCTTGTACTCAATCTTATACTCGCCTGCTGGTGTCTCTGGATTGATAGTCACCTTACCAGTATTTGGATCCAGAGTAGGCACAGGCTCTCCTGGATTACGTGGATCAGCAGGTTTTTCTACCTTGATCTCTACCTCACTTGGAATTACTGGTTTGCCATTCAACTTGTCATTATCAAGTACGCTTGGCGTGACCGTTTTA
>NZ_JAEQMU010000017.1 GCF_017908035.1 Sphingobacterium tabacisoli
ACTGATAATGTAGGGGTCAGCAGTTCAAATCTGCTCGGGACTACATACAAGAGGGGAATTAGCTCAGCTGGCTAGAGCACCTGCCTTGCACGCAGGGGGTCAACGGTTCGAATCCGTTATTCTCCACATTGTTTGTACTTGGGATTGAGTATTAAGAATTGAGACATTGTTATGGCAACATAAATAATCCCAATACGCACTACGCAATACACCGTACTACAAAAGAGTTCTTTGACATATTGAAAGAAAAAAAACACAAGAGAAGACAATAGGGACGAACGTTCTGTATTCATACAGGACAATTAGTCAAAGCATCTCCATAGTAGCAAAAGGGCTATGAGAGAGAAGAAAGTAAATAAGGGCACACGGGGGATGTCTAGGCTCTCAGAGGCGATGAAGGACGTGATAAGCTGCGATA
>NZ_JAEQMU010000018.1 GCF_017908035.1 Sphingobacterium tabacisoli
TATCGCAGCTTATCACGTCCTTCATCGCCTCTGAGAGCCTAGACATCCCCCGTGTGCCCTTATTTACTTTCTTCTCTCTCATAGCCCTTTTGCTACTATGGAGATGCTTTGACTAATTGTCCTGTATAAATACAGAACGTTCGTCCCTATTGTCTTCTCTTGTGTTTTTTTTCTTTCAATATGTCAAAGAACTCTTTTTCCCAGTCAAATCGCTATTAGCCAGAGGCCAATCGCTATATGCTGAAAATCGTGGAGAATAACGGATTCGAACCGTTGACCCCCTGCGTGCAAGGCAGGTGCTCTAGCCAGCTGAGCTAATTCCCCTCTTGTATGTAGTCCCGAGCAGATTTGAACTGCTGACCCCTACATTATCAGT
>NZ_JAEQMU010000019.1 GCF_017908035.1 Sphingobacterium tabacisoli
ATGTTTTGGTCGTACCAACAGAAGTGGTTGTACTACCAGACACCTTGAACCATTCGTAGGTCAAAGTACCGTCACCTGTAGCGGTAACATCCAATGTAGAGGTACCACCGATACAGTAGGCTGCAGGTGCAACTGGTTGTACAGTGATCACCGTAGCTGGTTTAACCGTTACAGTGACATCCGTAGATGTTGCTGCTCCACAACCGCCTGTTACAACAACACGGTAGGTATGTGTACCTGCTGTCAACGACGTAGGTAAGCTATATGTTTTGGTCGTACCAACAGAAGTGGTTGTACTACCAGACACCTTGAACCATTCGTAGGTCAAAGTACCGTCACCTGTAGCGGTAACATCCAATGTAGAGGTACCACCG
>NZ_JAEQMU010000020.1 GCF_017908035.1 Sphingobacterium tabacisoli
ACCTCTGGGGTATCACCGCCAACAGTAGCGATATTCTTGATTGACGTTACTCCGGTAAGGTCAGCATTTACTGTAACCTTGAAGCTAACGGAAACCTCCCCACCGAACGGTACAGCAACAGACCAGTTCAGTGTGCTACCTGTAAGGGTAGCATTGCCTGTGGCACTGTTAGGCACATAGCTGGTGTTCGCTGGGATAGCATCGCTGATAGCGACACCTGTCAACGCAACGTCTCCGGTGTTCTTAACAGTGATCGTATAGGTCAGTTCCTCGCCGGACTGGGCCTTGTTATCGCCATTCTCATCCGCAACAGTTTTAACCGAGCTGTGTGATGGTTTGCTATCTGTAGGGATCTCAACCTCTGGGGTATC
>NZ_JAEQMU010000002.1 GCF_017908035.1 Sphingobacterium tabacisoli
CTACCTCTTCCCATTCCGAACAGAGAAGTCAAGCCCGCCAGAGCCGATGGTATTGCCGTAACAGGTGGGAGAGTAGGTCGGTGCCTTTTTTAATACGAAGCCCCTTCAGGAAACTGGAGGGGCTTTTGTTTTGTGCGTACTTTTCGAGAGAACGCACTGGCCGATAGTATTATTGAAGCCCCTAACTACCTACCTTGCAAAGGCTTTTCGCTGTATTGTGAGAGCTCAGAATGTACTAATTGAAACATAATATTTCTCGCGAATCCAGTAACGTAGAAGGTCTAATTGAAATTGGGGTTTTAAACTAATTGAGATTTGTACCTATTATAATAACAATTTTACATGTTTTATAGGGCAATATAACTTATCTTGTAAGAGGAGTATGAATAAACTACAAACTCCCCAGTAAATTATGAATCGAAAAGTTGGAGTATTTCTATTGATTTTATTTGTTATAGTCGCTGGCTTGGTCAGTTATCGATTATTAAAAAATAAAGAAAAGCAAAGCAGTAATCAAAAAGGTGACGGTTCCGGTCGTACTGAGGCTAAAGTGTATGGAATGGTGGTCAGTGGAAAGCCTTTTTCGGATTTTCTCTCGTTGACTGGTGGTATAGAGGCTAATGAGATAGTAGATTTAAGGGCTGAAATTTCAGGACTTGTAGAAAGTCTGAATTTTGAAGAGGGGGGAAGTGTAGGTGGAGGCCAGGTATTGGTTAAAATTAATGATTCAGAACTTAGAGCGCAGTTGGAACAAGCGCAAACGAGAAGTAATCTTGCGCAAGAAAATGAACGTAGGGCACGATTGCTCTTAGAAAAGGAAGCCATAAGTCAGGAAGAGTACGAAATTGCAAGTGCTGATTATCGTACAGCTAAGTCACAGATACAGCTTATTCAGGCTCAGCTTAATAAGACTTTAATCAAAGCTCCTTTCGCTGGAAGGATTGGGCTGAGAAGTATATCAAAAGGAAGTTATATTACACCAACAACAGCAATTGCGCAGTTGGTTAATTTGTCGCGGATAAAGCTACAGTTTTCTATTCCAGAGAAGTATGCCGTTAAAGTAAGAATAGGTGAACAGGTTCGGTTTACGGTGCAAGGTTCGGATGAGGTGTTTGTTGCCAAAATTTATGCATTGGAACCCTTGATTGAAGAAAGTACCCGTACCTTGCGGGTGCGTGCAATAGCCGATAATGGTAATAATAGATTGATTCCCGGTTCTTTCGCCAATGTGACTTTTCCGTTGGAGACCATTAGTGATGGATTATTAGTGCCTACTGAAGCTTTGATTCCTATTCAGAATGGGAAGAAGCTGTTTCTTAAGAAGAATGGGAAGGCAAAAGAGACATTAGTTGAAACGGGAGGAAGGACTGATTCAGTTGTCTTGATTACTAAGGGAATAGCTGATGGAGATACCGTATTGACATCAGGCGTTATGTCATTAAGAGATGGTAGTCCAGTGAAAGTGACATTGAGATAAGAGATCATATGAGTTTATCAACCTTAAGTATCAAAAGACCTGTATTAGCAATTGTGATGAACCTGTTGCTGATTTTGTTTGGCATCATTGGTTATACCTTTTTAGGTGTTCGGGAATTTCCTTCTATTGATCCAGCTCAGATATCCGTTAGAACTAGCTATGCAGGTGCAAATGCGGAAATTATAGAGTCTCAGATTACGGAGCCTCTAGAGAAATCAATAAATTCCATCGATGGGATACGTAATATTTCTTCTTCTAGTAATCAGGGGACAAGTAATATTACTATAGAGTTTAACCTAGATAAAAATCTTGAAGAAGCTGCAAATGATGTTCGTGATAAGGTATCTCAAGCTCTGCGGAGCCTTCCTCAGGATATCGATGCTGCTCCAGTCGTTTCTAAAGCTGATGCTGATTCAGAACCGATAATCACAATGACGGTGCAGAGCGCTACAAAGAATGTACTTGAGTTGTCTGATTATGCAGAGAATGTAATTGCACAGCGGTTACAAACTATTCCTGGAGTAAGTTCTGTGCAGATTTGGGGGCAGAAGAAGTTTGCTATGCGTCTATGGATTGATCCCATCAAATTGGCTTCTTACGGATTGACAGTTTTGGATGTGCGCACAGCTTTAAATAGCCAGAATGTCGAACTACCATCAGGCAAGCTTACTGGAGCGAATACTGAACTAGCAGTAAAGACTATTGGTAATCTTTCTACTGAAGAGGGATTTAATAATATAGTGATACGTGCCGAAGGAAGCCGTATTATTAGGCTAAGTGATGTGGGACAGGCCACATTAGAAGCGGAGAACTTTGAAACGAAAATGTCAGACTCGGGTTATCCTATGGTAAGTCTAGCAGTGATTCCTCAACCAGGAACTAACTATCTGGACATTGCGAAAGAGTTTTACGAGGAGTATGACCGTTTGAAAGTAGATTTACCTGAAGGTTTTGAAATCAACGTGGCGATTGATAATACCCAGTTCGTCAAGCGCGCCGTATTAGAAGTGGTAGAGACTTTGTTGATCTCTATTGTTTTGGTTGTTATCATTATATATATATTCTTCCGGAATTGGAGTATTGCATTCAGACCATTGATTGATATTCCTGTGTCATTGATTGCTACGTTTTTCATCATGTATCTCTGTGGGTTTTCAATTAATGTATTGACGCTGTTGGCCATTGTTTTGGCGACAGGACTTGTAGTGGATGATGGAATTGTAGTAACAGAGAATATCTTTAAGAAGGTAGAAGAGGGGATGTCTCCAATTGAGGCTGCTATCAAAGGTTCTAATGAAATATTTTTTGCAGTTATCTCCATCTCTGTAACCTTAGCGGCAGTTTTTCTTCCGGTTATATTTTTGGAAGGATTCGTGGGAAGACTGTTTCGAGAGTTCGGTATTGTCATTGGATCGGCCGTGCTGATATCTGCATTTGTATCTTTATCGCTGACCCCAATGTTGAATGCCTACCTCATGAAAGGTGGTGAGCAGAAGCGTTCAAAATTCTACGATAGAACCGAGCGATACTTTGTAGCTATGAATAAAGAATATGAAGGTTCTTTGCGTAGTTTCTTAAATAGAAAGTGGTTAAGTGTTGCTATTATTGGTGCTTGTTTTGTTCTTATCTACTTTTTCTATCAGCTTTTACCTAAGGAGACAGCACCCTACGATGACCGTAGTTATGTCTCGTTACGAGCCACAGCTCCAGAGGGTGTATCTTACGATTATATGAATCGATTTATGACGGAGTTGACCATGTTGATTAATGACTCTGTCCCTGAAAAAAAGGTTAGTTTAGTAATCACTTCGCCAGGATTTGGTTCTTCTTCGGCTAATAGTGGTTTCGTGCGTTTGGGGCTTGTACAGCCTGGAGAACGCGAACGAACGCAAGAAGAAATTGTCAATCAGCTTTCAAGGTTGACAAGGCAGTATTCAGAAGCTCGGGTTGCCGTCTCCCAACAACCTACAATTGCCGTAAATAGAAGAGGAGGATCTCCGATTCAATACATTATCCAAGCTCCTAATTTCCAAAAATTGGAGGAGAAGATTCCTGAGTTTATGGAAGAATTGTCAAAGGACAAGACATTCTCTATGGTAGACGTCAATTTAAAATTTAACAAACCTGAGTTGTATGTACATATCGATAGAGAGAAAGCTCAGGCATTGGGAGTTTCGGTATTAGACGTTGCTCAAACTTTACAAATGTCCTTGTCCGGTCAACGATTCGGTTACTTTATGATGAACGGTAAGCAGTATCAGGTGATGGGACAGTTTGACCGAAAGGATCGCGCTACACCAACGGACCTAACTTCTATTTTTGTAAAGAATAAAGAAGGAAAACTGATTCAGCTCGATAATATAATAGAAGTACAGGAGCATAGTAGTCCTCCTCAGCTCTATCATAATAATCGGTATATGTCTGCTACAGTATCAGCATCTCTAGCGCCAGGGCAAAGTATGGGAAAGGGAATTGAGGCTATGGATGCGATCAAAGAAAGGGTATTGGATGATAGTTTTACGACTGATTTGGGTGGTGAAGCACGTGATTTTGTAGAAAGTGGATCCAATACAATGTTTGCTTTTGGTCTTGCTGTGCTTCTAATATTTTTGATTTTGGCAGCACAGTTCGAGAGTTTTGTAGATCCTATTATTATATTGCTGACAGTTCCTATGGCGGTAGGAGGAGCATTATTTTCTTTATGGCTTTTCGATCAATCATGGAATATCTTTAGTCAGATCGGTACCATTATGCTCATTGGACTAGTGACGAAGAACGGGATTCTGATCGTCGAGTTTGCTAACCAGCTTCGAGAGGAAGGACATGAGAAATTTGAAGCAGTGGTTCTTGCCGCTGAGGCCCGTCTAAGACCTATTTTAATGACTTCTTTTGCGATTGCTTTGGGTGCCTTGCCGATTGCTCTTTCTTTTGGGGCTGCGTCTACTAGTCGTATTGGTATGGGAGTTGTAATTGTTGGAGGGACGCTCTTTTCTTTGTTGTTGACCTTATATGTAATTCCAGGTTTTTATTTGATGTTTTCCCGTAAGCGTAAACATCGTCCAGAATTTGATCAAATAGATGGCTAGTATGAAGTATTTAGCATTATTTTTTATGACTTGGACATCATACAGTCTAGGTGTAGCACAGGAGTTGTTGACTGTCCAAGATGCTGTTGAAGTAACTTTGGTAAATAACTATGATATCAAATTGTCCGAGAACGACCTACAAGTGGCAGCAGAGAATGTGACCTACGGAAACGCGGGAATGTTGCCTTTGGTATCAGGAAATTTTACACAAAACAATAGTATACAGAATTCTAAACAGACCCAAAATGATGGTAATATCCGCGAATTAGATAACGCTAAGAATAATAATATGTCTTACGGTGTCAGTCTGGGATGGACCATTTTTGATGGTTTAGGTATGTTTTCTAGGTATGAATCGTTAAAAGAGCTAGAAAGATTAAGCAGTGTTGAGGCCAAGCGCACACTTGTCATAATGGTATCTGATGTAATTCGGACTTATTATAGTATAGTCGAACAGCAGAATTTGTTAGCAGCTCTAGATTCTAGTATACTGATTTCAAAAGAGCGATTGCGCACCGCTGAAAATCGTTTTTCTATAGGTAAAGCTTCTCGCTTGGAGGTCTTGAATGTACAAGTCAATTTAAATGAAGATGAATCTGCACGCTTGCGGCAATTGGATCTTGTAAATAATCTCAAAACGGCTTTGAATGGTCTGATGGCACGACCATTACTGACTGAATTTAGTGTCATCAGGGATGTGAACATTGATCAATCAATGATATTGACTGATTTATTGAACAAAGCGGCTGTGCACAATCCTGATCTGCTAAGGGTAGGAATCAACAAGCGGATTGCCGAGCTGGAATTGAAAACTGTAAAAGCGAATCGCTATCCTACGGTTAGATTGAATGGAGGATATAATTTTTCGGAATCAGAATCGAGTTTAGGTTTTGTTGCCAAATCTAATGCTAGAGGACTTAATTATGGTGTTACCGCTTCTGTTAATATTTTTGATGGTTTTAATCAGAGACGTAATGAGCGAGTTGCAAAGTTAAAGATAGATAACGCTGATTTAGTAATACAGCAACAACGGAATGTCATAGAGACGGCCTTGACGCAGGCTTTTCAGAGCTATCAGACGAATTTGGCTTTAGTGCATATCGAGGAAGGAAACGAACGTATTGCGAAACAAAACTTAAATATTACGTTGGACAAATATCGTATCGGAACAATTAGCGCAGTAGAATTTAGGGATGCACAGCAAAACTTTATCAACGCAGTCTCCCGATTTAATACAGCTAAGACCCAAGCGAAGTTGTCTGAATCCTTGTTAAAGGAACTCGTGGGGACAATCGATTTCTTATAGTAACGATTGTGTTAAGCAAACGTTTTCGCAATTTAGGTCAAACGTTTGCGTTGTTTTTTCATTTCTTATTATGGTATTTATAGATTATTATTGTGATAGATAATATGAAGTAAATGTCGTTATCTATAACCAATAACCCTTTAATAATAAATTGGTTATTCGACAATAGACTGTTTAGTTTGTTTTAAAATAGGTGATTTTAAAGGGGGCTTTGTGTCCCCTTTGATTTTTGATGAAATAATAACCCTAAGATAGATATGAGTTCAAATAGAAGAGATTTTTTAAAGAAAGCATCGTTCCTTTCTGCTGCAGCTATTACCTTACCTGCATTGAATAATGAAGCATTAGCAGCATCATCTTTTAACATGTGGGGATATGCCGCTCCCAAGATTGACAAAGTACGGATAGCCGTGATCGGTTTGGGAATGAGAGGCCCTGGTGCGGTCGATCGTTTATCTTATATTGAGGAAACAGAGATTGTAGCGTTATGTGATAGACATGCAGACCGTGTTGATAAGGCGCAGAAAATTTTGACCGGTAAAGGTTTGAAAGAGGCGAAATCTTATTCTGGAGATAATGGATGGGAGAAGCTATTGAAAGAAGAAGAGTTGGACCTTGTTTATATTTGTACTCCTTGGGAATTTCACGCACCTATGAGTATTGCGGCAATGAAAGCTGGAGCTCACGTAGCGTGTGAGGTTCCAATTGGTCTAACAGTAAAAGAATGCTGGGAAGTTGTGAAAGTATCGGAAGCAACTAAAAAGCACTGTATGATGTTGGAGAATTGTTGTTATGACTTTTTCGAAATGCTGACTTTAAATATGACACGTCAAGGTATGTTTGGTGAGTTAGTACATGCGGAAGGAGCTTATATTCATGATTTATTGGATTTGAACTTTAATAGCAAAAATGGTTATGATAATATGTGGCGCTTGCGTGAGAATATCAAAATGAATGGTAATCTTTATCCAACTCATGGTCTCGGTCCTATTGCACAATGTTTGAATATTAACAGCGGAGATCGCATGACTCACCTTGTAGCTATGCAGACTGCTGATTTTATGATGGGTGAAACCGCTCGGGAGATGGCGGCTAAAGATTCATTTTACCAAGAGTTTGTAGGTAAGAAGTACCGTGGAAATATGGATACTACTCTGATCAAGACAGAGAAAGGTAAAACCATGATGTTGCAACATGATGTTACTTCTCCTAGACCTTATTCACGTCTTCATTTGCTGAGCGGTACTAAAGGTTTTGCACAGAAGTATCCGAAAGAAGGTATTGCCTTTGGACACTCTTTTGTGAAGGAAGAGGAGATGAAAGGCCTGTATGAAAAATATACACCACAATTAATCAAATTTATCGGAGAGCAGGCAAAACAAGTAGGGGGCCATGGTGGTATGGACTTTATGATGGATTGGCGTCTGATTGACTGTTTGAGAAATGGCTTACCAATAGACCAGCCTGTCTATGAAGGGGCTTCTTGGTCAGTAGTTGTGCCGTTGAGTTGTGAATCTGTCGCTAAGAACAGTAGAACGGTTGCTATCCCTGACTTTACTAAAGGAAACTGGAAAACGAATAAACCTCATGATATTACGTTGAATGGAGGTGGGAGTACAAGGATTCGTCCAAAGGTATCTAAAGATCAAAGTAAACAGTTAAAAATAGATTAATAGGGTATTTCATACCTAAACTCATTTGATGGGAAGATTTCTGAGGATATCTTCCCTTTTTTGTGCCGAATGGGAGAGAGGATCATATACTACTTTTGTGTTATACTTTGGAACTTGCTTGAAGCCTCTTTTGGGGTACAGCCGTAATAACTTTTAAAAACCTTTATGAAATGGGAAACGCTATGATAGCCCAGCAGTACGGCTAATTCATTCACATTATAGTTCTGTAACAGAAGCTTTTTAGCTTTTTCCATTCTTAACTGTACGACATAGGCGTACAGTGTAGTGCCGTAGGTAGCTTTGAAACTTTGCTTAAGCTTCTTTTCGTTCATAAAAAATTTCTTTGCCAGTTCTGCACTTGAAGGTGGGGTGTCTAGATTTAGTGTAAGGTAAGATTTTATTTTTTCTAAACTGTCGGATGGTTGGGATGCGATTTCAGGAATATTTTCTCCATATTGTGTCTGTTGATGTATGGTAAATAGGAGCTCCCGCAACTTAAGTTTAAAAAAGTGATATCTATGTTCAATTATATCCTTACTGTTTATCATATCCTCCATAATCTGTAGCATCTTAAGATTTATGGAGAGAGTCTCATTGGGTCTGTTCTCTGGTGTTCCAGACAGTATATATTGATGAAAACTATCTTCATTTATCCAATCTTCATATTTTATGAGATCAATATAAAAATCGATAGACATTTTTATTATTATATAATGTAACGCCTCTCCTGGTTTCACAATGAGGACGCCCCCACCTCCTTCTGTATCTAAGAAATTTCGTTGTAGCATTCCTGTTCTATGTGTATAAGACTCATTACCTGCTCCATTTTTTACACAAGAATTACCCCCGAGATAGAAAAAAAATCGAACGTGTGGAGTCTCTGCAGACCAGTTATTGGTAAGAATAGTAGCAGTATCTATTTGGGCCTCGACAATATGTAATCCCACTGAATGAAAGATGTCACAATGTATCGACACTTGATGCTGTTTGTAGCTGAAAACTCTATGCATCAATACATCTTCCTCTATATGAGTCTTTTCAACTATATCATCATGTATTATTTTGTCTATCTCAATAATTTCTGATCTCAATCGCATGCCTCTATTTCGCTATTTTTTGTCCTGTTTATCACTATTTGTTAATGGGGTTAGTAACTACATTTGCGAAGTTATTTATAATTAATCTAAATACCAATAGGGTTATCAAAAATGAAAATAGATTTATCTGAAATCAAACAAGTGGTTTGCATATCCTTGATCTTTTCAATATTATTTACAAGTACTTCACTTTTTGCACAATCATTAAAAAGAGACGGAGCAAAGATTATCGGATATGTCAAGGATGCAGATGGAAATGCTGTGCCTAGTGCGACTGTCTATGTTTTAAATACAAGATATAGTACTCAAGTTGACAAAGATGGTCATTATGTCCTGATGGTAGCTTCAGGAGAATATGAGGTAATGAGTTCTGCAGTTGGATTTATAGCGGAGAAGAAAAAGGTATCTATAAGTCGAAATGAGAATAAATATTACCAATTTGTTTTGAAAGTAGACCCGAATACAGCGATAGAGCAGGTCGTAGTCAGTGGTAAATCTGCAATTCAAGAGGTCAGGGAGACTCCTTACAACGTTGCTGTATTGGACGCTACGAAATTTCATAACTCTTCTATGGAGCTTTCAGATTTATTAAATAGAGCTTCGGGGGTTAAAATTCGACAAAGTGGAGGATTGGGATCTGCGACGTCTGTTAATTTGAACGGTTTTTCTGGCAGACATGTGAAGGTATTTATTGATGGTGTACCTATGCAGGGAATGGGATCCGCATTTCAGCTGAATAATATTCCTGTTAATTTGGCTGAACGTATTGAAATATATAAAGGGGTGGTTCCGATTGAATTGGGCTCAGATGCTTTGGGAGGAGCAATCAATATTATTACCAATAAACGTAATAAATCCTATGCAGATGTATCCTATTCTTATGGATCGTTCAATACGCATAAGACTAATATCAATGTTGGATACGCAGCTAAGAATGGATTTACGGTCCAATTAAACGCTTTTCAGAACTATTCAGAGAATAACTATCGAGTTTATACACAAATTAAAGACTTTAAAACCAGCAATTTTACGATGGATAGTGTATGGACAAGGGCCTTCCATAACAAATACCATAATGAGACAGCTATTTTAAAGACTGGCTTTGTGAATACGAGCTGGGCGGATCAATTTCTTATTGGTGTGACTCTTGGTAAAGAATATTCTGATATTCAAAATGCCAACACTATGAAAATAGTATATGGCGAAAAATCGAGAAATGGTAATACTGTAATGCCTTCGTTAACCTATTCTAAGAGAGGGTTGTTAACTGAAGGATTGGACGTCATATTAACAGCTAATTATAATCATAATTATAATCAAAATATAGATACAGCATCAAGAGAATACAACTGGCTCGGTGAATATCGAGAGACTAAAAATGTTGGTGAGGGGAGTAGATCGTTAGCCAAGTTTTACAATGACAATGCTGTTGCGTCATTAAATGTGATCTATAAAATAAATCATCAGCATAGCTTCTCATTTAATGATAACTGGTCAACTTATGAACGTAAAAATGCAGATAATGTAGCGATCAAAGATGAATACTCTAAACCGGAGGATAAAGCAAATAATTATAAAAATGTAGCTGGTCTATCTTATAAATTTAATTACAATAAACGATGGGTCTCTACTATTTTTGGGAAGCACTATAAGCAGAAGACATCAGGAGTAGTCAATGCGGGGGAAAGTGAATCGTTTCCAACATGGAAAAGAGTAACCGCAGAAGCTAGTGCTTTTGGCTACGGGGTGGCAACTACTTATTTTTGGAAAGATTTTCAATATAAAATTTCCTATGAAAAAGCATTACGGATGCCCTCCGACTCTGAGATTTTAGGCGATGCGCTATTAGAGCGAGCGAATGCGGAGCTGAGACCAGAGAGAAGTAATGGCGTAAATATTGGTGCATCTTATCAAAAGGATTTTAATGAAAATCATGCTATTTATATTGATGCGAGTGGTTTGTATCGTGATGTCCAGGATTTTATTCGTCGTACTATCGTACAACGAACCGGAGAAGCACAAAATGTAAATCACGGGAAAGTTCAAAATTTAGGGTTGAATTTTGAAGGTAGGTATTATTATAAGCGATTTCTATCAGTAGGGGGGACCCTAACCTATCAAAGTCTTATCAATAAAGAATTGTATACTAATTATGGGGATAAACAGTTGTCTGCGACTTATAATGACCGTGTGCCTAATCAGCCTTATCTATATGGTAATGGTGAAATTGAAATGCGCTTTCAGGGTATTCAAGAACCTACAGATTTACTAACCATAGGCTATAATTTAAACTATGTTCACTCCTTTTATAGAGAATGGCCAAGTTTAGGGGATGTCAATACTAAACATACAATTGATGGTCAATTATCTCATGATTTTACAGCTTCCTATGCTATGAAAAATGGACGTTATAATATCGCATTGGAGGCAAGAAACTTGAGCGATCAACGCCTATATGATAATTATAGTCTACAAAAACCGGGACGTAGTTTTGGTGTAAAACTTCGATACTTTTTTATGTAATCTAATAAATAATTGAAATTAATAAATTATAATATGATGAGTTCTAAAAACAATGTATTCAGAGGTGCTATTGCATTATTATTGTGCGGCAGTATAATTAGCTGTTCAGATAAGAAAGTTTTCGATGAGGAGCGTGAGTCTAATGATGTCGAGTTCTTTATTTCAGCTTCTGAAAGTGAAACTGCTAGCTATTTATTAGCTGTGCCAGATATCACCGCAAAAGAAAAGTTAACTATTAAAGGTAAAGGGATGGAGTCTGATGCATATGGCTCTTGGTTATTCCCAACGCCTTACGTTGGTATTGGACTACAATACCGAAAGGGCGATCCAGGTATCGGTATCGGTATAGCTTTAGGGCCCAACGGTAAAATTATAAAAAGTGGTAGCGAGTTTCAGATTGTTTCAAGATTTACAACTTATGGTGTCTTTCAAGAAAAAGTATTATCTGTTGTTGAAGGAATAGTTCAGCGAGATGATAAAGGTAATATGGATAATACCAAGTTGTATTCTACCTTCAATTTTATCAACCCGGCTAATAATAATGCGGTTACTACGATAACGAAAAGTACAACAAACTTAACTGGTAATGGTGAGTATTCAATTTTATCAGGAGTAGTTCAATTTGGTGCCAATAACTTTTTAACAGCACTTGTTCCGAGACAATTTAAAGAAGGCTTAGATAGGAATGGAAAGCCTACATTAGTGATGAGTGATACGCAATATCCGGACTCCGTTTGGATCGCATCATTTGACAAAGATCTCAAGATGACCAAATTGTATGGAGATGATCGGATTAGTTACGCTGCAGGAAGACACCGCTCACAATTCTATAATACAATAGGTGGGGATGACGAGGGAAATCTTTATGCCTTCGCTCCCAAGAATGCGATAACATCGAAGGCAAGCGGTGTGCTTAAAATCAATAAAGGCGCTTCAGAATTTGATAAAAATTACTACTGGAATCTTGATGAAGAGGTTGTGAAATCTGGTATATCAAGTAGTCCTTCTTTTAATAGAATACACCATGTAAAGGGAGATTACTTTATTGTAGAATATCTTATAAAGGGCAGTAACCCTATCGAAGGTGATGTACCTAGCTCTAATGCACTCGCAATTGTCAATGTCCGTACAAAAGAGTTTAAATGGGTAAAAAATATCCCGGATTACAATTACTATCCTAAATTCCATACGCCAATTGCCGACGGTGGTAAGTTTTATGTACCAGTAAAAGAAGTGGATAAATTACCTGCAATCTATATTATTGACCCTGTCACAGGTCAAGCAACCAAAGGTCTAGAAGTAGATGCTAAAGATATTAATGGTATCGGCAAGCTTCGTAAAAAATAGGTAGTTCCTTAGTAAATGAATATTACAAATAGAAGGAGTACACCTTCTGTTTGTAATATTCATTTTATAAAACCCACAAGAATATTAATTATGAAACGTCATTTTCTTATAGCCCTATTTTTAGCGGCTTGTTACTTCAATACATCTGCTCAAGAGGCAGTCACTTTCAAACATTCTAAAGGTGAAACCAAGGTTGCAGCAAATCCAAAAAAAGTGTTGATTATGGATTTGGGAGCCTTAGAGACCTATTATGAATTAGGTATCCCTGTGTCTGCTACAGTTGACCAGGTTCCGGAATATTTAAATGAATATAACGATACAAAGTATATACGGGTTGGGAATGTTAAAACGCCAAATATGGAAGCGGTCGCTGCTCTAAAGCCAGATTTTATCCTTATAGGAGGAAGAATGGGGAATTACTATGATTCCTTGTCTATGGTTGCACCTACCGTTATTTTTGGCACGGACGAAAAAGATTTTTGGGGTTCTTTTGAGCAGAGCGTACGTGATATCGCAAGATTGCATGGAAAAGAAAAGATTGCAGAAGCGAAGTTAACGGCGCTACGTCAGAAAGCTGCGAAAGTACAAGAAAAAGCAAAGGCTGATCCCAAGAAAGCAGTGCTGGCTATGCACATGAATGGACGTTTGATGCCTAGCGGTCCTAATTCTCGTTTTGGATTTTTGTATGATGCCTTGGATCTAAAACCTGCGTATATACCAGATCCAGAATCTTCAAATGCTCCTAGAGGTGGTGATCGTCCCCAAGCCCCGAAATTAGCCGATATAAATCCAGATTATTTGTTTGTTTTTGATCGTAACACGGGGATTCAAGGGGTGATGCCCGATCCTAAAGATATCATTAACGACGATATTAAAGCTACTGCAGCATATAAGAACAATAAGGTGTTCATACTTCCTGGATGGATATGGTACCTTTCAGGAAGCGGTTTAACTTCTGTTGATCAAAAGATAACTGACATTGGCGAGAAGCTCTATGGTATTAATTTTTAGAACTAACTTTGTCATAAATAAAAAGCCCGCTATTAGCGGGCTTTTTATTTTATTGAGCATTTAAGAACATTGATTTCTTTAAAACCAATTCTCTAAAATAAGGATCCTTTAAGTCTTTGATGAAACGTATTGCTTCACCTGTTGACTTCATTTCAGGGCCTAATTGTTTATCTACTTCTGGGAACTTAGAGAAGGAGAACACAGGCTCTTTTATAGCCCAACCTTCTAGTTTACGTTCGATTGTAAAGTCTTTTAACTTATTAGCACCTAACATTACTTTGGTTGCGATATTGATATAAGGTACATCGTAAGCCTTAGCTATGAATGGAACAGTACGTGATGCGCGAGGGTTAGCCTCGATAACATATACATTTTCTCCTTTTATAGCAAACTGAATGTTTAAAAGTCCTCTTACGTTTAGTGCTTTAGCAAGTTTGATTGAGTATGTTTCCATTTTATCCTGTACAGCTTGAGAAAGCTCAAAAGGAGGTAATACCGCGTATGAATCTCCAGAGTGAATACCTGCCGGTTCAATATGCTCCATCATCCCGATGATATGTACATCTTCCCCATCCGAAATAGAATCCGATTCTGCTTCTTCTGCACGATCCAAGAAATGGTCAATTAATATTTGATTTCCCGGAAGGTTTTTAAGTAGATTGACAACTGCTTTTTCTAAGTCTTCATCATTGATGACAATACTCATTCCTTGTCCACCTAATACATAAGAAGGGCGTACTAAAACTGGATAACCGACTTCGTTTGCCACTTTGATTGCCTCTTCAGCAGATGTAGCAACACCATACTTTGGATAAGGGATTTCAAGCTCTTTTAATAGATCTGAGAAACGGCCACGGTCTTCAGCAAGGTCCATATCTTGGAAAGAAGTACCAATAATTTTAACTCCTAATTTTTCTAGACGTTCAGCCATTTTCAATGCCGTCTGACCACCTAACTGTACGATTACCCCTTCTGGTTTTTCTAATTCAATGATTTCGCGTACATGTTCCCAGAATACAGGCTCAAAGTATAACTTGTCAGCCATGTTAAAGTCTGTTGATACAGTCTCGGGGTTACAGTTGACCATGATCGATTCGTAACCACATTCTTTCGCAGCCAATAAACCGTGTACACACGAATAGTCAAACTCGATACCTTGTCCGATACGGTTAGGTCCAGAACCTAATACAATGATTTTCTTTTTATCCGAAACAATTGATTCGTTCTCGTCTTCAAAAGTAGAGTAGAAGTAAGGAGTATGTGCCGGGAATTCTGCAGCACAAGTATCTACCATTTTGTAGACACGGCTAATTCCTAATTCTTTACGACGGTCATAAACCTCGTCTTCTGTTACATTGCCTAACAACCAAGAGATTTGCTCATCCGAATAACCTTTTTGCTTCAAGGTCATGAAGAAATCGCGTGGAATATTGGATAGTTGGTAGCGACGTAGTTCTTGTTCTAATTGAACTAGTTCTTGAATCTGTACTAAGAACCATTTGTCAATATGCGTCGCTTTACGGATGGATTCTAGAGGAACACCTAGTTCAAAAGCGTCTTTTACGTGGAACAAGCGGTCAGCACTTGGATGCTCTAAACTGTGCATGATGTCATCTAGATTGCGCAGTTGTTTGCCATCTGCACCTAATCCTGCACGGCCTGTTTCTAGAGACTGACAGGCTTTTTGTAGTGCTTCGATAAATGTACGGCCGATAGCCATAACTTCGCCCACAGCTTTCATCTGAAGACCTAGTTCTTTGTTCGCTCCTTTGAATTTGTCGAAGTTAAAACGCGGAACCTTTACGATTACGTAGTCTAATGTAGGTTCGAAATATGCTGAAGTTGTTTTAGTAATTTGGTTTTGTAACTCATCTAAGTTATATCCGATAGCCAATTTAGCAGCTATTTTCGCGATAGGGTAGCCAGTTGCTTTAGAGGCTAACGCTGACGAACGTGATACGCGAGGGTTGATCTCGATTGCGATGATATCTTCGTTTTCAGGATTTACCGAGAACTGAACATTACAGCCTCCAGCGAAAGTTCCTATCGAACGCATCATCTTAATCGCCTGGTTGCGCATATCTTGGTAGCACTTGTCAGACAATGTCATACCTGGAGCGACTGTGATAGAGTCACCAGTATGTATACCCATTGGATCAAAGTTTTCGATTGTACAGATGATGATTACATTGTCGTTTGTATCACGTAGCAATTCTAATTCGAATTCTTTCCAGCCCAATACTGCCTGTTCTACTAATACCTCGTGAGTAGGTGATGCGTGTAAGCCTCTGTTTAAAGCCGCATCGAAATCTTCTTTCTTATGTACGAATCCACCTCCTGTACCTGCTAACGTATAGGATGGACGGATTACCAATGGGAAACCGATTTCCTGTGCTGCTTCTTTTCCTTCAAGGAAAGAGTTTGCGATTTTTGAAGGAGCTACACCTACACCGATATCAATCATCAGCTGACGGAATTCTTCGCGGTTTTCTGTCTTCTCAATAGCTGCGACATCGACTCCGATCACTTGAACATTGTATTTTTCCCAAAGCCCAATATTTGAGGCTTCAATACATAGGTTTAAGGCCGTCTGTCCACCCATAGTTGGTAATACGGCATCAATCTTTTGCTCTTTTAATATTTGCTCGATACTCTCGCAAGTAAGAGGTAATAGATAGATGTGGTCTGCTACAACCTTATCGGTCATAATTGTTGCAGGGTTAGAATTAATTATGGACACTGTGATGCCTTCTTCTTTGAGAGATAAGGCAGCTTGAGATCCTGAATAATCAAATTCACACGCTTGTCCGATAACAATAGGACCAGAACCTATGATTAAGACAGAGTTAATGGAGGTGTTTCTAGGCATTATTTATGAAATCAAAAAATTAAAATACGAACTAGTTGCTGTTTACAAAGCGGCGAAAATGCCTTTGCTAAAGAAGAGTATTCCGACTGCTTTGTCGGAGTGCAAAGTTATATTTATTTTTTGATATAGGCAAGTATGTTTTGTTAAACATGCCCCCGATAAATAGGAGTTTTTGAAATATGTACTGGAATGGTACATTATTTGCTTTATCTTCGACAAAATTTTCAAAAAACTATAAATACAACTTTATGAAAAAATTTACTTTAGCATTAGTAGCATTATTAGTAGCTGGAGCTTCTCAGGCTCAGGATTACAAGAACTCTATCGGTATCCGTTTAGGTTCTGGTTACTACGATGTAATCTCTGCGTCTTTTAAGACATTTATTAAGCAACCTGCTGCTTTGGAATTTAACTTAGGTTTTGATTCTGATAAATTCGCTGGAAAAAGTTTTACAAATTTAGCACTTTCTGGTGCTTACCAACATCATTTCCCTATCGGAAATATCGATGGATTCAAATGGTTCGTAGGTGGTGGTGCAGTATTGTCCAATACTTTCTCTAATATTGATGAGGTTAAGGGATTCAGTGCAGGTATCTTCCCTACGGGTGGTGTTGATTACAAGTTGAAAAGCGCTCCTTTCGCATTTTCGGCGGATATCAGACCTACTATCCATGTTGTAAATGGTGCAGGACACTATAACGGTTTCTACGCTAATGGTGGTGTAACAGCTCGTTATACTTTCTAAGCGAAAAGAACGATAATAAAAAGGGACTGCAATCTGCAGTCCCTTTTTTATTTACATAGGATTTACTTCTTCAGGTGTAGATCAAAATACTTTGCGATTTTATCATACATATGGATTCTATCCCTGCCACTTACATTGTGTTCGTGTTTTGGGTATAAGAAATAGTCAACTTGTTTTCCTGCTTTTATACATTGTTCTACAAAGTCCATACTATGTTGTTGTACTACTACAGGATCTTGAGCGCCATGGATTATCAGGAGATGACCGTTTAGCTTGTTTGCTTTATTTAGTAGCGAGGTCTTTTTGTATCCTTCAGGATTCTCTTCTGGTGTGTCCATATAACGTTCGCCATACATCGCTTCGTAGTATTTCCAGTCCATTACTGGACCTCCGGCTACTGCTGTTTTAAAGATGTCGTTGTGTTTGGTCATTAATGATGTGGTCATGAAGCCACCATAACTCCAGCCGAATATTCCCATATTGTTACTATCTACATAAGGGAGAGATTTAAGGTATTCTATACCGACCATTTGATCCGCCATTTCAGCCTCCCCTAGGTTGCGATGCGTCACGCGGGTGAAGTCCCTGCCTCTAGCTTCGGAGCCTCTGTTGTCCAAAGTGAAGACAAGGTATCCGTTCTGTGCCATGAACATGTCAAAATAACCTACACCTCCGAGCCATCTGTCTGTAACGAGTTGAGCATGTGATCCTCCATAAAGATATAACATAACCGGATATTTTTTTGAAGAATCAAAGTTTGCAGGATATGTTATTCTAGCGTTTAGAGGTGTTTTTCCATCCGGAGAAACAAATGTTTTGAATTCAATCTTCGGGATGTTTATCTGCCCTGTAAAAGGATTTTCAGCTGTTAGTATGTTAGTTGATTTGCCGTCCTTTTTTGTGATTACGTCTATTTTATTAGGAGTGTTCAGGTTGCTGTATTGGTCAAGAATGAAATTCCCGCTATCACTGATCGAAGCATTATGCGTACCGTTTGTCTGAGTCAGTTGTATTGTTTTACCACTTTTTAGCTCAACTTCAAAAAGCTGACGCTCCATTCCATTATTGGTTGTGCCTATATAATAAGCTTTTGTTCCTTTGCTGTCAAACCCCTGGAAATCGATTACGCTGACATCGTTGTGACCAAGGTGACGAATTAATGTGCCTTGTGTGTCGTATAGGTAGAGTTGATTGTAGCCATCTCTGTCTGTTTGGTATAAAAACTGTTTTGGATTGCTTGGCGTAAAAATCAGTTCATGTTGTGGCTCTACCCATGTGGTTGATTTTTCTTCGAAAAGTGTTTTTACAAGAACACCTGTTTTTGAATCATATTTGTTCAGCTTTAGGTGATCCTGTCCACGGTTTAAGACCCCCACGTAAATATATTCATTATTGGGGTCCCATGAAGCTATAGTTAGGTACTGTTCTTTTGGAGTTCCTGTCTGTAGTGTGGTATAGCTTCCTGTTTGCGTGTTGAAAATGTTCAGTGTTACTTCTTCATTTTTCATTCCAGCCATAGGGTAGCGGATATCTTTTATTGTAGCTACGCGTGTATCCCATTGCGGTAGAGGGTATTTACTGACCATCGTTTCGTCTTTACGGTAGTAAAGCAACTTCTGGTCATCAGGAGACCACCACATCCCCTTCGTTATTCCAAATTCTTGGCGATGGGTAAATTCACTGCCGTTTACAATACCATTCACTGTGTCTTTGGTGACCTGAATTTTCTTTCCGTTTGCAGTTGTGATTTCGATATTGTTGCCTATGAGGTAAGCTGTCTGTACATTTGATGTACTATACTCTACGTTTGTAGCTGTGCTAGGTACATTGGAAGTAACTTGTGCCTCCTTTTTAGTGATATTATAAGTTACACTATATACAGTTTCCTTTCCGCTTACGTTAAATACAAGTGTATTACCATCCTGCCATTGATACTGTGTAGGAAAAGTTCTTAGTGTGAACTGTTCATTAGGGATAACTTTTGTTAATGCGGACTGGAGTTCTGTGATCGAAACTAAATCTTTACTCTGCCAGTTATCTTTTGATGAGCGTATCATTAAGTTTTGATACGAAGCGTCTAGATGTGAAAAAGCATCAGTTCCTTTTACCCATTTTTGACCGAATAGATTTTTGGGTGAAAATTTGCTCGGACCAAATACGGTTTCATCTATTGTGAAACTGCGTTGGCCGTAGGCATAAGTGGAACTAAGTAGTAATAATAACAATAATTTTTTCATCTGTTTGTTTTTATATTAGATGGAATCTTTAGTAGGCATCGCCTGCTGGCGAAATTAGGTAATTGTGTTAATATAATTACTAACGTCAAAAATGTTTTACAAGCCTTTTTTGAGTCTAAGTAGGTGTCACTGTGTTGTGGGAGGACGGTTTTGTTTCTGGAGGGGCTAAATCTATTGTATTTCATCTGTATTAATCTAAAATTTGTGTAATTTTAATATTATGATTACACAGAAGGTCTCCCTGCGGGAGGTGCGATTTTATTCGCCAATTGGTTATTATGAAGAAGAACAGGTTGTCGGAAACGAGTTTTATGTAAGTGTGGATGTGTTTTTCCCCTTTGAGAACTCAGATGCTGAAGATTTAAAGAACACTATTAATTATGAGGAGCTTTATCAGATTCTTCTAGAAGTGATGAGTCCTAAGCGCAAGTTATTGGAGTCTGCATTGGAAGATATGCTTGATTTGATCCTTAAGAAGTTCAATTTTGCTCAAAAGGTTAATGTGGTTATCAAAAAGATTAATCCAGCATTTGGGGGAGATTTGGCAAATTCAGAAGTGAGTCTTATATATGAAAGGGATTGATTGACAGGATTTAGTGTTTGTTTAAATATATTAACGCGACATTTTGTCTGTTGATTTGGTTTTTAAATGTCAAAATGGCTTGTTTTTAACTTTGGTATTTTTATTGAAATAGACTGGCTGTATAAGTTTAGTATATAATTAAAAAATAAAAATAATTGGAGGACAAGAAAATGGCATTAATTAAATTCCCTACAAAAACAGTAAACACAGACAGTGTAAATCCATTTGTTAATAGCGTATTTGACAATCTTTTTAACGATTCATTTATCTCTGACCGTTTGGTAACACGTGTTCCAGCAGTAAATATCACTGAGACAGCAGAGGCTTTTGCTATAGAATTGGCAGCTCCTGGATTACAGAAATCTGATTTTAAAATCAATGTAGATAAGAACATCATCTCTATCAGTGTAGATAAGGTTGAAGAATCAGCATCCGATGATAAGTTGTACAGCAAAAAAGAATATAGTTATAGTTCTTTCTCTAGGTCTTTTACTTTGCCTGAGACTGTTAATTACAGTGATATTGATGCAGCTTATGTGGATGGAGTGTTGCAGGTTAAGATTGGGAAGAAAGAGGAGGCTATTGTGGCCAAACGCCTAATCGAGGTTAAGTAAGATAAATTATTAAAGTGTATAAAAGAGCCCCTTATTGGGGCTTTTTTCATTATGTCCTGCGACGTAACATTGCTTTTTGAAAAAAAATTGCAGTATTGAATATAATAATCTATCTTTGCGGTTCATTAAATAATTAACATTATTAATAAATAACAATGTACGCAATAGTAAATATAGCAGGGCAGCAATTCAAGGTTGCAAAAGACCAGTATCTTTTTGTACACCGTTTACAGGGAGAAGAAGGCGCTAGTATTGAATTTGACAATGTATTGTTGGCCGAAAACGGTGGTAAATTCACTGTAGGTACACCAAGTATCTCAGGAGCTAAAGTTTCAGCTACGATTTTGTCTCATTTGAAAGGTGATAAAGTAATCGTTTTCAAGAAAAAACGCCGTAAAGGTTACAAAAAGAAAAACGGTCACCGTCAACAATTCACTAAAATCCAGATTACTGGTATCAGTTTATAATCGAATTTTTAATCCTGACGCAAGTCATAAATTAAGATAAAGAAATGGCACATAAAAAAGGTGCGGGTAGTTCCAAGAACGGCCGTGAGTCACATAGTAAGAGATTAGGCATCAAGATTTTCGGTGGTCAGAAAGCTATCGCTGGTAACATTATCGTTCGCCAACGTGGTACTGTACATAATCCAGATGCTAACGTAGGTGTTGGTAAAGACCACACTTTATTTGCTCTAGTTGATGGAACAGTTGTTTTCCGTAAAAAAGCAAATAATAAATCTTATGTTTCAGTAGTTCCTGCTGAGCAAAACTAAGGTTTAGTTTAATCCTATTTAAAAGCCGCTAAGTACTCCTTGGCGGCTTTTTTTCTGCAAGTGTCTATTTTTAAATGGCCATCAAGAACTTTCATATCTGTTGGTGATTCAAAGGAATTATGAAAGTTTTTTCTGAAAGTGTTTTGTTTTCAATAGACATAACGAACCCTCGAGACATTTTCATAGCTATTTAGGGTGTTATTACAAGAGGGTTTGTTTTTACTATAGAACATATTGATGAAAACTTTCAATGATTTAAAAATCAGCTCGCCTATATTGGCCGCTGTAGAGGCGCTTGGGTATCAGAATCCGACACCTATTCAAGAGCAGGCTATTCCTGAGGTACTTAAAGGAAGGGATCTGTTAGGGTGTGCACAGACAGGTACAGGTAAGACCGCGGCCTTTGCAATACCTATTTTGCAATTACTTAATAATAATAGGCCTCAGGGGCTTAAGCGTGGTACCATTCGCTCATTA
Organism: Sphingobacterium tabacisoli; assembly: GCF_017908035.1. Taxonomy (GTDB): domain Bacteria; phylum Bacteroidota; class Bacteroidia; order Sphingobacteriales; family Sphingobacteriaceae; genus Sphingobacterium; species Sphingobacterium tabacisoli. The sequence continues at coordinate 21,822 of NZ_JAEQMU010000002.1, forward strand.
ATTCTGACACCTACGCGTGAATTGGCTATACAGATTGGTGAATCTTTTAGTGATTACGGTAAGAATCTTAAATTGAGGCATACTGTTATTTTTGGTGGTGTCAATCAGTTCAGCCAGGTCAATGAAATTCGTCAAGGGGTAGACATTCTAATTGCAACTCCAGGTCGGCTTTTAGATTTAATGAATCAGCGTATCTTATCAATTAATCAGATCGAAATCTTTGTGTTGGATGAAGCCGATCGGATGTTGGATATGGGTTTTATACACGATGTGAAGCGAGTGTTGAATGCTATTCCCGACAAGCGTCAGACCCTGTTTTTTTCAGCTACGATGCCTAAAGCAATACAGTCTTTGGCGGACAGTATCTTGACCGACCCTGTCAAAGTTGAGGTCACCCCGGAGTCTACGACTGCAGAAACCATTCAACAGACTTTGTACTATATTGAAAAGGCCAATAAACCGAAGGCGTTGATGCATTTGTTGAAAAAAGAGGTAGATGATAACGTATTAGTCTTTACACGTACTAAGCACGGTGCGGATCGATTAGTGAAGCTACTGCATAGACAAGATATTTCAGCGGCTGCCATACATGGTAACAAATCTCAGAACGCACGTCAGAATGCTTTGGAAGGTTTCAAAAAGAAAGAGATTCGCGTCTTGGTCGCTACTGATATTGCCGCAAGAGGAATTGATATCGATCTTTTAAAGTACGTTATCAATTATGAAATCCCTAATATGCCCGATGCTTATGTGCATCGTATCGGCCGTTCTGGTAGAGCAGGGGCAGAGGGCTTTGCAATTTCGCTATGTGATGTAGAGGAGATTCCATACATCAAAGATATACAGTTTACCATTGGATTTGAACTCCCAGTAAAACGAATGGAGGACCTGAGTATGTCTCCTCAGTTTTTAGCGAAAGCTACTTTAGAGGCTGGTAAAGGAAAGACTAAAGGTAAAGCAGAGGCGTCTAAGCCGGGTGCTAAGCCTGACTATCGCCATAAAAAGAAATCATCTTCAGGTGGTAGAGGTCAATCGTCAGCTGGCCGTGGTCAGTCTTCGTCAGATGGTAGAGGTGGAGCTTCTTCTGGAAGAGGAAGATCTTTTGGAGGAAAGAGAGGATCCGGTAATTCAGGGAAGACATTCTAATAAAACAAGAAAAGGGCAGATTTATTTAAATCTGCCCTTTTTCATCGTGGAGAATAACGGATTCGAACCGATGACCTCTTGCCTGCCAGGCAAGCGCTCTAGCCAACTGAGCTAATTCCCCATTAGCTGATGCAAAGATATAAAAATATTAATCTGTTGCAAGTGTAAGCGTAAACTTTCCTCGATCTGTTTCCGAAACCTCTCGCATAAAGTTGTAGAATTGTGCATAGCTTTCGGGAGGGTAAGTACCTTCTTTAATTTCCAGTTTACGATAATATAGAAGCTTGCTATCTTTCAGGCTGATTTGAAGATGATAGGCGCCCATAGGAGAGTTTATAACTTTAGTGGTGGGCTGAAATTTATCTTTAATCTTCTCATGTATACTATAACTAATGCTATCAATATCTGTATAGCCCCGGTTGATGTAAAGGGGATTCATCCTGTTTTTTGATTCAGGGATGGTTGTGGCTAAACTGAAAAGATTAGGATGGAATATAAGTTGATCTTTATTCTTTGCAATATAGTTCTTTATATAGATGTCTGTTTTTTCAATAACTGTCGGTTCTAATTGGTCTTCTACGCTATAAGTATTATTTGAAAAGCTAATGTTGTCAATGTCATAAAACTGCTTTAGTAACTCTTGTTGCTCACGTTGCCCCTTAGAAACATTTTGAAAATGATTGTCAAATTGAGTCCCAGTGAATGTTGTTGTTATAGTTCCTTCGATATTACCGTTTTCTTTCACATTAATATGTCCTGTTCGGTTTTGCAAATTCTTAGTCGATGGATATTGAGTTGTTCGCAATATTTTCCCCCCATCAGGTGTACAGGCAAGAACTAGCCTGTCATCCGTAAATTTACCCAGGTAACCGAATGGGTGTTTGTTACTTGTGCACTCAATCCAGGTTGTGTCGTTTTCTAAAGGAAGGCATAGTATAATATGATTACCATCAACGGCATTTGCAAAATCAATATCTAGATTCTTTTTTTGATGACCAGCCTCTACAATACAGTATAAAGATTCGATACCCGCTTCTTTTAATAAAGCTTGGGTGTAATTTACTAGTGCCTTACAGTCTCCATATCCAAGTTGTTCTACATAAGAAGCTGGATAAGGCTCGAGCCCTCCGATTCCTATTTGGATACTAACATATCGTGTTTTATCCTGCATGTAGGCGAATAAGACTTTAGCTTTTTCTTTGTCTGAATCTAGTTGTGCTGTAAGTTCTTTTACTTTATTTTTAGTTTCGGGAGATAGCTCTTGCTTACCTATCAGAAGATTTTCATATACCCATTTCCCAAAATCAGACCAGCTTTTTACAGTTCCTTTTTTCTTGAAGTAGTGGAAGTTTTCAGGGACAGCCTTGATCAGGATCGCATCTTGTCGATCAAATGGTCTTAAAGGTTCTTCTTTCCGTGCTTTTATATTTTTTGCAGTCCATTTGTAAGTTTTCGATTTTTCTGTTGTTGTTACATGAGCAGCTTGAGGTAGATTCTTAGTTTTTATCCGCAGAGATTGATCTGGTTTACAGCTTAACTCATACGTGCTATTGACTACAGCAAGATCAGACATGTAGTCCGGTTGCCAATACGGAATAAATAGGGTTTGACTATGTTTTACCTCATAACTATATACAATGGTATAAGGGAAGGTGTGTGAGTTTGGGGTATAATGTTTAACCCGTATATCATCAAACATACTGACTTGACTTGTGGCACTGTGATCTTTGAAATCCTTCTGATTGAATTTGTTAATTTGATTGCCAAACTCATCTAAAATCTGCCCCTTGATATCTTTAATTGTTTTGCTTTTGTCATAGTATAAAACCAGTTCTGCATGTTTTTCTCCTGCTTTATTAAGTATTGTTATCGCTTTGCGAACGGTTTGTAATGCGTTTGAATAGTCTATATCAAAGGATATATGCTCTTCTTGTACTACAGCATTAGCGCGACTTAAGAGATCTTTTGATATGTCCGCGACCATGTATTTTTGAGCATCTGTTTGTAGGATGCACGAAGTCATTAATAGGGTGAAAATAATTCTATAAAGAAGCATCTGCAGTGTAATTGAATGAATGGTCTATCTTTAGTTGTTGGATGACTCTTGAGAACAATTCTTTTAATCCGAAATATTCATCTGTATTGTATATGGCCTTTTTAAGTGATAGCTGTTGCGTCACATGTAAGCTGTCGTCTACGAGTTCACTTTTATAGTTGTAGCGGGCCGTATTCTCCGGTAATACAAGACTTACATTTTTTGGTGAAGTCTTTACATTACTTCCCTTTGGAAGCTTTATGGTTATTGTATGACTCTCGTCTCTTCTGGAACCGATATCTACATGGTAGTTTCTTTCATTGAGATTGAAAGGGTTTTTAATAGTGCGGTTTATAAAGATAGGGTTGAAGTAAAAGGCGTTCCCTTTTATTTCATCACAGACTTTGGTTTCTATAGTAAAGTTTTCAATAAGAGAAATTTCATTGTTATCCAGATTTTCTATGTTAAGTTCTTTTACAGTTATACTTGTTAATTGATCATCAATAGCTTCTTGATATTCTTCCCTTGAAGGATACTCAAGTATGTTTCTGCGTTTACTTACGGCGTCCATTCCATTGTATATTATAGTGAGGCTACCTTTTAACACTCCACTGGGATCTAGTGAGCCATCGAAATTGTAATGAGTTGATGATATTTGATTGTTGATTAAAGGAATCCATTCCGAGGATTTTTTTGAAAAAACAATCCGCCCTTTTTCGTTAATACAGCGCATAGGGAGTTCGCCAAAAGGAAGCAGAGGGTCAGTCGCATCTGCTAGGTAGGTTTCATTCTGAATCTTAACTCCTGCTATTACATAATTAAAATCAGAGATGACAGGATGAAGGCTGTTAGGAATTCCATTATCTCGTGTAGAAACAAGAATAGGGTAGGATTCTATGCCGGCCGCATTGAGTGCTGTGATTAGAGAGAGGTTGATGTCTGCTGAGTTCCCCTTTTTGTTTTTTAAAGCGTCTTCAATGCCATTTTGTGCATATTTTCCATAGGTATTGTTCCATTTTATGTTCTGTTGAACCCATTTGAATACATTTTTAGCTTTATCAAGTTGATTATAGGAGGTGTCTCCTGATTTGGTTAACATTTCTTCAAGTAGATTTGTTTTCTTTAATTGTCCTCCAAAGTCTTTATCTGTCATGAGTTCTCTATCGACATCGCTCCATTTTTTTGTGAAAGATTTGACACCTCCTCCCGACATAGCCATTTCTTCTAGTTCAAAGCTGACTGCGGAGATGTAGTTTTTTGGAGCTAGCATATAGGCCTCCGCCTTAAAAGCTGGTATGCCTTCCATAAAGTACGTAATGTCAGAACAGTCTATTTTATTGCCGTTTAAAACTAGGCACTCGCGTTGTAGTTTTGATTTTGTGTCAGAAAGTTTCAGTGGACCTTTTAATGTAATGTTGTATTTATATATAGCTGGAATCAGTATTCGATAGTCACTTTTTAATTTTGGAATATCTGTTTGGAATTGCCACGATCTAAAGTTGAATATATCAGGTGAGACTACAGTGTATTCAAGTTCTACTATCGACCCAGTCTGAATATCCGGCATTGTAAATTTGTTTAATTTCACAAAATCGTTTCTATGTTCAAGAAAGATGTCTTTGTTTTTGAGGGGGGTGCTTTCGATTTTACCGTTTACAAGGTTATAGGTGGTCGCTTTTATATTGGTTATATACTCAAAGGTCGAACCATATTTATACAATGGAATTGTGAAGTTAGCCTGCTCATATCCTTCCTTTGTTAGGATTTTGAGTCGGGTCTTATAGTGATGGAATACCATTAAGGAGCGATCAGACTCGCTTTTATCAATGTGAGTCTTTCCATGTTCAAAGAGTGTTATGGCGTGAGCGCTAGAATCTATATCGTATACATTTGTTTCAAAATCGGAGAATCCTATTGTGGGAGTGCCCTCTAATTGTGCCATCAGCCGTGCTGAAAACAGCGTGAAAAGAGCTAAAAGAATATATCTCATAACTGAACAAGTGGGTTGGTATCTTCCCGAAAGGTAGATAAATATTACCCGAATTGCAAACTACAATTGTTACTCCGTACTCTGCAATAGCTGTTTTTCATAGAGTTCGGCATACTCCCCATTCGCCGCCAGTAAGCCGCTGTGGTTCCCTTCTTCTATTATTTTTCCATTTTCAAGAACAATGATGTGATCTGCGTTCTTTATTGTGGAAATACGGTGCGCTATAAATATCGTTGTTTTGTTCTTCATGATACGTCCCAGGTTGTGCAGTATTTCCTCTTCTGTTTTAGTGTCGACTGCAGAAAGGCAATCATCAAATATCAGCATTTGCGGGTCCTTTACCAATGCTCGGGCGATGGATAACCGTTGTTTTTGACCGCCTGAAAGTGTAAGTCCACGTTCGCCTATATGCGTCTGAAACCCCTCTTCAAAAGCAGCAATGTTTTCATATACAGCGGCATCTTTTGCGGCAGCTTCCACTTTGTCGATTTCGCAGGTGTCCAGGCCAAAAGCTATATTATTGGCAATAGTATCCGAGAATAGAAAAACTTGTTGTGGGACAAAGCCTATCTGATGGCGTAGTGACTTTATATTCAGGTCTTTTATGTCGTTTCCATCAAATGTTATTTGGCCTTGATCTGCGTCATACATCCTCAATAGAAGGTTGGCCAGTGTTGACTTTCCAGAACCGGTCTTCCCGATTATCGCTAGTGTCTGTCCCGCCTTAATATCTATGTTAATGCCGCTCAATGCCTGTATACCTGTTTCGGGATACGTAAAAGATAGATTTTTAATACGGATATTTCCAGCTAGTTCGTCGGTGATATTTCCGCTAATAATCTCAGGTTTGGTGTTTAAAAACTCATTTATTCGTTTTTGTGAAGCTGCAGCGCGTTGTATGAGCGACGTAACCCAGGCAAGTGCCATCGCTGGAAAGGTCAGCTGATTTACGTACATGATAAACTCAGCGATGTTACCGGCAGTGATAGTTCCTTTATTGACTTCAATTCCGCCAATATACACCGTTATTATTGTGCTAAAACCTACGAGGAATATAATCAACGGAAAGAATATCGCCTGCACTTTTACTAGGTCAAGAGAACTGTTGCGGTACACATTACTCTCATGCGCAAATTCTGCCATTTTTTGATCTTCCCTCACATAGGTCTTAATTACTCGTATGCCAGAGAATGTTTCCTGTACAAAAGACGAAAGCTTCGATAGTTGTGCTTGAATCTTCGTGCTACGTTTGTTTATTATTCGGTTTACCATTAGAATAATCAACGATATCACAGGAATAGGCAATAGCGCGTAGGTGGCCAAAGTCGGATTTACATCATACATAGCATATATGATCATCACAGAGAGTGTTACCGTGTTGATTGCATACATGATTGCTGGGCCAAGATAATTGCGCACTTGGTTTACATCTTCTGTAGCGCGATTCATTAGGTCACCCGTATTGTTTTTTCTGAAAAAAGAGAAATCCAGCTCTTGGTAGTGATTGTATATCTCGTTTTTTAGGTCATATTCGATATGCCTAGAGATAAGTATAATCGATTGCCGCATCAAGAAGAGAAAGATTCCTCTAAGCAATGCCAGGACAAGGACTACAATTCCGAAAAAAAGCAAGCTACTTCCGAAGACTTGATAGATGAGATTTTGTCGTTCGAAACCATCATAGAGCCTGTATAGGTCTATGTTTTCCTTGACTAGGTCAAAAGCTTCCCGTATTACTTTCGCAGGTAATATTCCGAAGTAGTTGGAAATAATAACGAAGATTACTCCTGGGATCAATCTCCATTTGTATTTGTAGAAATATTTATTGAGGTAGGATAGTTCTTTCATGTTGCGTCTCTATTACAAATGTAATGGTTTCGGTTTAATATCTTTTGGCTGTTTCTTTCTAATTCGTCATATAATTCTGTAAAAGCGACATATTTCAATAAATCACGGATAAAACGAATTAATTTTTTATTTTTGTAAAGCTTTTTAGAATAGTTTTTGAATTATTTTTTTTGATATGCAAAACGCTTCAGTTTTCGATTTGATGGCCTCTTCAGAACATCAGAATTTGTTTTTTTGCAATGACCCATCGGTCGGCCTGAAGGCCATCATTGCGATTCATGACACAACTTTAGGTCCTGCTATTGGAGGGGTTAGGATGTTGCCTTACGAGTCAGAAGGAGAGGCCGTTGAAGATGCGTTGCGTCTATCGAAAGCTATAACCTACAAATCTTCATTGGCCGGATTGAACTTAGGAGGAGGATGCGCTGTTATTATTGGTAATAACCGTACCGAAAAATCAGAAGTACTTATGCGTCGCTTTGGTAAATTTGTCAAAGGTTTGAATGGTAACTTTATAGCTTCTATCGACGTCGGTACCACTCAAAAAGATTTAGAATATATCCATGCAGAGACCGATTACGTAGCAGGTCTTCCTACTTCTATGAATGGAGGTGGTGATACTACCGTTTTTGCTGCTCGCGGTGTTTTTTATGGAATCAAAGCTTCTATAAAGGAATTGTACGGTGATGATTCCCTTGCGGGGCGTAAGATCGCGGTGCAAGGGGTTGGTTCTGTAGGGGAGCAGTTGGTTTCTATGTTGCGTGCGGAGAATGCGCGGGTTTACGTATCGGATATGACCGAAGAGCGTAAGATGAAAGTCGCCGCCAAATATAAAGCCGAGCCTATTCAGTATGCAACAAGTTATGAGTTGGATGTTGATGTGTATGCACCCTGTGCATTAGGAGGTACGGTCAATGTGGATACAGTGCCCAAGATGCGTTGCAAGATTATTGCTGGATCAGCCAATAACCAATTGAAAGATGAGGAGCGTACTATTCAATTGTTGAAAGAGCACAATATCCTTTATACCCCTGATTTTTTAATTAATTCAGGAGCATTAATTAGTTGTTATTCCGAGTTAGAGGGCTATGGTACAGATCGTACAGAGTCTTTGATACGTAATATATACAGCGCTACGCGCCACGTCTTACAGACGTCCCGAGAAGAAGATATCACTACATTCCAAGCCGCCAAACAGTTGGCAGAAAAGCGTATCTCTGATATGGCCAAGCTTAGAAGATAGTGTGCGTTCTTAGAATTTCGTTCTTATAAAATTATCGTTCTTATTACATATGTTAAACAGAAGACACCTTAGAGTTAAGGTATTGCAGACGCTTTACGCGTACAGTTTATCCGAAGATAAACAGGTTAAAGATTTTGAAAAGGCTCTTTTCAAGAATGTGGAAGAGGTCAATGAGATGTATATCTGGACATTGAACCTATTGGATGAGGTAGCAGAGTATGTGGTTTTGGATCAGGAGAGTCGTGCAGCTAAATTTCTGCCTACCGAACAGGATAAAATCTTAACTGCAAAGTTGAATAGCAACACTTTTATTGAGTCGTTGCGTCAGAATCGGACATATTTAGAGTTGGTTAAAAAGTACAACGTATCTTGGGGATTTGACCCGGAGATTGTTCGTTCTATTTTTGCTCAACTCAAGGATTCACCTGCTTATTTAGAGTATTTAGCTTCAACGGATCATAGTATCAATGCCGAAAAAGATATTATCAAATATATCTTCAAGAAAATAATTCTTAAGTCTGTGGATATTGAGCAGGTTTTTGAAGATAAATTCATCAACTGGCCAGTGGATAAGGAAGTTCTTCAGGCAATGATTGCTAAGACTTTTAAAAACTTCAGTTCAGAGAACCCTTCACAGAATAAATTGGCTGATCTTACACCAAGCTGGAGTGAAGATGAAGAGTTTATCTCTGAGTTACTGAAAACATCTATCCGCTACGGTGAAGAGTATCAGGCTCTGATTGCAGCAAAGACGAAGAACTGGGAGGCTGATCGTATTGCCCTAATGGATATTCTATTGATGCGTATGGCGATCAGTGAATTAATAAACTTTCCCTCTATACCGGTGAAGGTAACCATAAATGAATATATTGAACTTTCTAAATCGTTCAGTACATTGAAGAGTAATACTTTTATTAATGGTATTTTAGATAAAATCCTAGCTGATTTAACGAAGGAAGGACGTATTCGGAAAGCAGGTAGGGGATTAAAAGATTAACTTATGATATTTAAAAACACACTTTTGGCTTTTGCTGTTATTGGGTTATTGGCCGGTTGTGGCAATCAAACTGCAACTAATACAGAACAAAATGCGGAACAACCTGTAGTTTCTTCGGTAGCTGATACAACAGCCTCCAAGCAACAGGGCGTTATCGAATTTGAAGAGTCTGCCTTTGATTTTGGTAAGGTGAAAGAAGGAGCTGTAGTGGAGCACATCTTTAAATTCAAGAATACAGGAGCTGCTCCCGTTATTTTGTCTCAGGTTTCAGCCTCTTGCGGATGTACTACGCCAGATTTTACCAAAGAGCCGGTTTTACCTGGCAAAGTTGGTGAGATTAAGGTGAGTTTTAATAGTTTAGGGCAGGTCGGTAATCAACAAAAGATTGTGACTGTAAGCTCTAACGCAGAGAATAGAGTGACAACAATTCAGATTAAAGGAATTGTCGAAAAATAGAACAGTAATCAATAACTAAATAAATAATAAAATGATATCAACATTTTTTTTACAAGCTGCAGGTGGTGCAGGCGGAATCATGAGTTTCTTACCAATGATTTTAATCGTTGTTGTATTTTATTTCTTCATGATCAGACCGCAGATGAAAAAGCAGAAAGATCACAAGAAATATATTCAAGAGTTAGATGTTAATTCAAAAGTAGTAACTACAGCAGGGATACATGGACGTATCGTTGAGGTTAGTGAGGCTACTTTTTTGATTGACGTAGGTTCGGGCGTTAAGATGCGTTTTGATAAATCGGCAATCTCTTTAGATGCATCACGCGCTGCAAATACAGAAGTAAAGAAAGATTAATTTTTCTTGTTGCAAAGAATAAAGGCCATTCATGTTTTGAATGGCTTTTTTTTCGATAATACAACTCATTTTTTCTAAGTTTGTATATAAACAATCAAGGTACTACAAGCTGTGTAGATGTGATTTGAAGGCTTGTTCGAAAAGCGTGGAACAAAGAGAGCAAAGCCCCTTGTCGACTATAGAGCGTGTAATAATTATTTACCGATGAAACAAAGGAGAATAAATAAAATACAACGGCGGAAAATTTCCATTTTCATACGTTGCCTTGTTATTTCTTTTGTCGCTTGGTTGCTGATTGCTGTTTCCAATAAATATACCTTTACTGTTAAAGCAGGGATTGAGTACGTCAATATACCAGAGAAGCGAGCATTTCACCCTTTACAATCAGATACGGTCAGTGTGCGCATCAAAATGAGCGGTTGGAACGTCCTAATGTCCCGTCTAAACCCTGATACGGCAAATATCCAGGTTGACCTAAGCAGTCTGAGTAGCCGTAATTATATTGTTTTTTCAAATCAGATCGGTTTTATCAATAGGCAGTTTCCTGTGGATAAACAAGTCATTAGTGTAGGGCCGGATACTTTGTATTTTGATTTTTCCAAACAAACCCAGCGCAAAGTACCCGTTCGTGTACCGATGCATATTGCTTTCAAAAAACAATATGGTGTGGTTGGGCCTACTCGCACCAGCCCCGAATACGTAACGATTACAGGACCATTGGAAGATGTTGCAAATATAGAGTTTCTAGAGACGGACAGCGTATTTGGCACGCAGGTGCATACGGATATTAGGACTGTCTCCAATATCAATAGAAAGCAACGTACCAATGTTACCATCTATCCTACTTTTGCAGAGGTGACTATTCCTATTGGTGAATTAACAGAGAAGATTATTGAAATTCCCATAAAAGTGGAGAATGAAGGACGCTACACCTCCGTACGCACTATTCCGAGCAAGGTGACGGTTACAACATTAGTTTCTTTAAAAGACTTTAGCAAATGGACTGCACGCGATTTTGAAGCTATTGTTGATCTGGACAATTGGGCGGAAAATCGGGTTAAAAGTTTGCCCATTCTGATGACCAAAGTTCCTGATTTTGTTAAAATCATAAAGATAGAACCCCAGAACGTTGATTTCTTCGTTCGTAAATAAATCATAATGGGAATAAAAGTCGGTATTACGGGAGGAATTGGCTCAGGTAAGAGCTATATATCCCGCATTTTTAAAGCCATGGGAGTCCCCTTTTACGATGCGGATAAGGAGGCCAAGCAGCTTATGAATCACGATCCCGATATCCACAAAGGATTAGTGAATGCATTTGGCACAGAGGTTTACCAAGCCGACGGAGTATTAGATCGCAAATGGTTGGCTGAACAGGTCTTTAATAACAATGACAAATTAGAGATACTGAACAGTATTGTCCATCCTTTAGTCATCCGACATGGAGAAATGTGGGCGTTGCGTCAGACTGCGGCTTATAGCCTCAAAGAGGCGGCATTATTAATAGAGAGTGGATCTTATAAGAGCTTAGATTGCCTTATCCTGGTATCAGCGCCAGAAGAATTAAGGATTGAGCGTGTTATGCACAGAGATGCCGTGTCGCGGGCTGAAGTCCAGGGACGGATCGATAAGCAGATGCCTGAGTCTGAAAAAGAGAAATATGCGGATTTCATTGTTCATAACGATGGGGTGAGTCCTTTATTGCCGCAAATATTACATATACATCAACAGATTTTACAAAGAGAATGGTCGAAATAATTGACGACTTTTTAGTGGAGACCGCTTTAGGATACTATTGTCGGTACGGAGATTTTTATATTGATCCCAAACAGCCTGTACAAAAGGCCGTCGTTTCCCACGCTCATGGTGACCACGCCATACCTGGAAACCGGAATGTGTATTGTACAGCTGCTACAGCTGCTTTTATGCAGTATCGTTTTTCGAGGCACAGCCAGTCAAACTATTTCATTAAGGACTTTGATGAGAGGTTTGATTTAAATGGCGTAGAAGTTACCTTTATCCCTGCAGGACACATATTAGGATCAGCTCAGGTATTAATGGTTTTCAAGGGAGTGCGTTATCTCTATACAGGAGATTATAAGCTCCAGGAGGATCCTACTTGTGAGCCTATAGCTTACGTCCCAGCTGATGTATTGATTACAGAGACGACATTTGCAGACCCTGCTGTGATGCATCCCGATCCTATAGAAGAGATTAAAAAGCTACAGGCAGTGTCGACACATATTATGCTTGGATGTTATGCATTGGGCAAGTCTCAACGTCTTACACATCTACTCAATACCTATTGTCCAGAGAAAACAGTGCTTTTGCATCATAGTATGTTGCCTTTGCATCGTATATATGACGAGTTGGGCTTTGTTAAGTTAACGTACGAGACCTATCAGCGAAAATCTCTAAAAGAGGGAAAAGATAAAGTATATCTGGTTCCTCCGATGACCTTTAATCATTATATCCGGGCCAAGAACGTAGTTCGTGTTTTTGCATCAGGCTGGAAACGATTGCAACGGCAGAATGATCTTTCCCTGTATATTTCCGATCATATTGATTGGGCAGATCTACTGACGTACATTGGGCAGGTAGAACCGACCGAGATTTGGACAGTTCATGGTGAGGGTACACACTTACGTGAGTTCTATAGTGATAAAATGAAAGTTCGGAATATCTTAAAAGGATAGGAGAGCGCCGAAAATAAAAAAAGACTATCTGATGAGATAGTCTTTTTTTGTGGTGCCAGCTGGATTCGAACCAGCGACACAAGGATTTTCAGTCCTTTGCTCTACCAACTGAGCTATGGCACCTTACCAAGTTTTTGTTTTGAATCTGTTACTTGTCAGATTTTTTGTGGTGCCAGCTGGATTCGAACCAGCGACACAAGGATTTTCAGTCCTTTGCTCTACCAACTGAGCTATGGCACCTTTTTTTGCAATCCGTTTTACCGTTCTTGCGATGCAAATATAGCTTCTCTTTTTGGATTCTAAAACATTTACACAAAAAAAAATGCGATATATCTACAATCGATTGATTTTGATAGAGATAAAATTACACGAAATAAACACAGGGATAAATGATTTTAGGGTATCTTTGCACTTTATTAAAATAGTATGAGTAAAAAAGGAAGAGTATTAGTGGCTATGAGTGGGGGGGTGGATAGTTCGGTAGCAGCTGTTATGCTACACGAACAAGGTTATGAAGTGATAGGGATAACCATGAAGACTTGGGATTATGCGAATTCTGGAGGCACATCCAAGGAGACAGGGTGCTGTAGCTTGGACAGTATTAACGACGCACGGTCTCTGGCTGTAAATTATGGTTTTCCCCATTTTATATTAGATATTCGGAATGAGTTTGGTGATTACGTAATCGATAATTTCGTAGACGAATATATCGCTGGCCGCACACCCAATCCCTGTGTATTATGTAATACCCATATCAAATGGGAGGCACTTATTAAAAGGGCAAATAAGCTAGACTGTGAGTTTATCGCTACTGGGCACTACGCCAATATCCGTCAGCACGATAATGGACGTTATGTGATCTCTAAAGGGCTAGATGAGCACAAGGATCAATCGTATGTTCTTTGGGGCGTCACACAGGAGAATCTTGCCCGTACACAGTTCCCATTGGGTGGTTTCCATAAATCGGAGATCAAGCAGATGGCATTGGATATGGGACAGAAAGAACTGGCCAACAAATCGGAAAGCTATGAGATCTGTTTTGTTCCCAATAATGACTATAGAGAGTTTTTAAGACATAAAAAGCCAACATTAGACCAAGAGATCGGTCCGGGTAATTTTCTACTCTCTGACGGCACCGTAGTGGGGCAACATATCGGATATCCTTATTTCACTATTGGACAGCGTAAAGGATTGGGGATTGCTCTAGGCAAGCCTATGTTTGTGATTGAGATTTTGCCGGAGAGTAACTCTGTCGTCTTGGGCGAAGAACATGAGTTGGAGCGTTCTCAAGCTTTTGTTCGGAATATTAATTTAGTGAAATATGCTTCTTTAGAAGAACCTATGGAGGCGATTACAAAAATCCGATATAAAGACGCTGGAGCTATCTCTACATTGACACAGCTGGGCGATATGATGCAAGTTGACTTCCCACATGCGGTCAAAGGAATTGCACCAGGGCAATCTGCTGTTTTCTACGAAGGCAATGATTTACTGGGTGGTGGTTTCTTGATGAAGTAACAACAACCTTAAGCAAAATTCTTACCTTCATACTACAAGAAAAGCCTCCAAGTTTATATCTTGGAGGCTTTTCTTGTAGTATGGCTAAGTGAACTTATAGTTTACTTTCTTTTTTTACTTTACGCTTAGTTACTGGTTTTAGCAGTTGCTTTGCTTCATACTGTCTTTCGAGATACTTGATAATTTCGGTAGCGATATCTTTGTTTGTAGCCTTCTCAATACCTTCAAGTCCTGGCGAAGAGTTTACTTCTAGTATCAACGGTCCTCTAGTCGAGGGGAGCATGTCCACTCCAGCCATTGTGAGTCCCATCGCTTTTGCCGCTGCTACCGCAGTTTCTCTTTCCTTACGTGTCAATGTCACGATTTCTGCCGTACCTCCTCGGTGTAGATTAGAACGGAATTCCCCCTCCTTTGCTGTACGTTTCATGGCACCCACTACTTTACCATCTACTACAAATGCGCGTATATCAGTACCCTTCGCCTCTTTGATATACTCTTGGATCAGGATATTATTGCCCAAACCATAGAACGCTTCTATTACAGAGGAAGCCGCCTTCTTTGTTTCGGCCAATACCACACCGATGCCTTGCGTACCTTCTAATAGCTTGATGACTAGAGGGGCTCCACCGACCATATTAATAAGATCGTCCACATCGGAGGTCGTTCGTGCAAAACCAGTAATCGGAAGTCCTAATCCGGCACCGGAAAGAATCTGCATGCATCTCAGTTTATCCCGTGATCGTGTAATGGCTTGGCTAGGGTTTGCAGATATTACATCCATCACCTCAAATTGACGTACGATGGCCGATCCGTAAAAAGTAACCGAAGCACCGATTCGTGGAATGATAGCGTCTATATCCGTTATATTTTCTCCTCTATAATGTATGCTTGGTTTTCCCTGTTGTATTCCTACATAACACTTGCTGTGATCCATCACAATACATTCGTGACCTCTCGATTGAGCGGCCTCGACGAGACGTTGTGTGGAGTATAAGTTTTTATTTGTAGATAGTATTGCTATTTTCACGAATGTGCTTATTTAAAATATAAAACAAATGGGTAGGCTAAAGGTTTGATTAAAAGCTATTTCTAGCGAGCCCTTTTTTAGAAACATCAACAAGAAACTTTCCGCTGATGAAGTTCCTCCCCAGTAACATAGGGTAGGACATAGATGACCTATCTCTCAATGATAGCTTGATATCAAAAAGCTGGTCAAACATACGTATTTTAGTCAAAAATATATGGCGCGTTTCGGTTTGGCCAAAGGAGCTTTTGACGACACGCTCCCTATGAACGGGGAAGGTCAAGGTTAAAATCTCCTCTTCCTCCAAGTGTGGCTTAATATGACAGTTGATGAACCGATGTCCATCTTTTTCTATGATCTCAAAATCTTCACAATGCAACACCGAGGTCTCCGCCCCGGTGTCGATTTTTGATTCTATATTGTACATTCCCAGTTCGGGAAGGTCCACGATCTCATACCTGCCTATAGTCAGCTTTTCTTTCACGTAGCTTATTCGTAGATAAATGTACCATAGGGAGAGTTGATAGTGACTTGCTTTTTGTCACTTTCTTCCACTCTTCCAATAATTTGTGCCGGTATACCAAAAGACTCTGATATCTTAATAATGTCGGCTGCTATTTCTTCAGGGACGTATAGCTCCATGCGGTGCCCCATATTGAATACTTTGTACATTTCCTGCCAGTCCGTGTTAGATTCTTTTTGAATCAACTCAAACAACGGCGGGATTGGGAATAGGTTGTCTTTGATGACATGCACATGGTCTACAAAGTGAAGTACTTTAGTCTGTGCACCACCAGAACAATGCACCATTCCATCGATCTGCTTTCTGTATTTGTCCAATATAACTTTGATCACAGGAGCATAGGTCCGAGTCGGAGAGAGCACAAGCTTTCCTGCAGTGATTTCCTCTCCTGTTTCTACCTTCACCGTGTCGGTCAGTGCTTTACTTCCTGCAAATACCAAGTCATAAGGAACGGCAGGGTCAAAGCTTTCAGCGTATTTCTCCGCAATATATTTGCCGAATACATCGTGACGGGCAGATGTAAGACCGTTAGATCCCATACCTCCATTGTACTCCTTCTCGTAGGTAGCCTGTCCGTAGGACGCTAATCCCACTATGACATTTCCGCCTTTGATGTTATGATTAGAGATTACATCTTCACGTTTCATACGACAGGTAACCGTACTGTCTACAATAATTGTACGTACTAGGTCACCCACGTCTGCGGTTTCACCTCCAGTAGAGTATATACCTATTCCCAGTTCACGTAGTTCAGCAAGGATTTCTTCCGTTCCGTTAATAATCTCTGCAATGACTTCACCAGGGATATTGTTCTTATTACGACCTATCGTAGATGACAATATGATATTATCGATTGCGCCTACGCAGAGTAGGTCATCTAGGTTCATAATGATTGCGTCCTGTGCGATACCTTTCCATACAGAGATATCACCCGTTTCCTTCCAATAAACGTAAGCTAAGGAAGATTTTGTACCGGCACCATCCGCGTGCATGATATTACACCAATTCTCGTCTGCTCCCAGAATATCAGGAATTATTTTGCAGAAAGCTTTTGGGTATAAACCTTTATCGATATTCTTTATCGCGTTGTGTACATCCTCTTTTCCAGCGGACACACCTCTTTGATTGTATTTTAAATCTGACATCTTGCCACAAAAATAAACATTGCTTATGATTATAACTAAAGTTTTTCGGTAAGTATTCGTTTTTTAACCCCGTTAGTACAGCTACTGACAATACAGCGCTATAGGGGGAACTAAAGTCATTGTTTTTTTACACACTTGTGCCTGATACTGCGAGGCGATTTAGTCAATGGCAGCTTATTGCTGTGATTCCATCTCAAATACCGAATCTATTTTCCAGTTGGGTTTATCCTTGGACGCGGCCACCGCAAGTCGGTCACACCGTTCATTTAAAGGGTGCCCGGCATGCCCCTTGACCCAAACTAATTTTACATCATGTATCTTATAGGACTGCATTAGGCGTAGCCATAGATCCTTGTTTTTTTTGCCTTCAAAATTCTTTTTCATCCAGCCGTGGACCCATTTTTTGTCTATTGCATCGATGACATATTTTGAATCGGAATAGATAGTGACTTTTTGTCGATTGTTCTTGAGCGCTTCCAATCCAATGATTACTGCCAAAAGTTCCATTCGGTTGTTGGTGGTTTTACGAAAACCTCCGGAAAACTCTTTTTCTATAAGTTTACCATGAAACTCGGGGTTACTGCCCGTATAGATAGTTCGTAATATCGTACCATATCCTCCTGGACCAGGATTTCCGCTAGAAGCACCGTCTGTATAAAGTTCTATCATTGGCACAAAAATACATTATAAATCGTTATTCGATAGTAAAATTTGTCAATACTACGGATATATCCTATTTTAGTCTATCCTACTTTAAACTTATGATCAAGAGACTTTTTATTGGATTGATGTTGTTTTCTTTATTTGCTAAATCGTATGGGCAAAATAGTCTTCCCAAGGATGAGAAGATGTTATGGTTTGATGATGCCAAACTCGGTATTTTTGTCCATTGGGGTGTGTACGCTGTCGATGGTGTTTCTGAATCTTGGTCATTCTTCAATAACTATATGAGCCATGATCGTTATTTGAAGCAACTCGACGGTTTTACCGCAAAAGAATACAAGCCTCAAGAGTGGGCTAATCTGATTAAGGAGTCAGGAGCACAGTATACCGTAATCACAACCAAGCATCACGATGGAATCGCATTATGGGATAGTAAAACAGATAAAGCGCTGACCGTGCCTAAACATGCTATTGCAAAGCAGGATGTCTTGACACCTTTTATAACCGCTGTTAAAAAGACAGGATTGAAAACGGGACTTTATTATTCCCTGCCCGATTGGAGTCACCCATATTATGATGTGGTTACACGTTCGCGTAAACGTTACATGCTAAAAGATGAGCCTAAGCGTTGGGGGCAATTTGTTGATTACTATCAGGGGCAGCTCGCTGAGCTGTCATCGCAGTACAAACCTGATCTATTGTGGTTTGATGGTGACTGGGAACATAGTGCCGAAGAATGGCAAGCAGAGCAGACACTGAGCCTATTACGCAGATACAATCCGAATATCATTGTAAACTCAAGATTGAATCATCATGGCGACTATGCTACTCCAGAACAGGGGGTACCCGTAAAGCGGCCTGCTGACCGATATTGGGAACTGTGTTATACCATGAATGATTCTTGGGGATACCAGCATTTCGATACAAATTACAAAACCCCGAATATGATTGTAAGGACCCTGATCGATTGTATCGCCATGGGAGGTAATTTGCTTTTAGATATAGGGCCTAAGGCAGATGGTACCATCCCCGAAGAGCAAGTGACAATTCTAAAAGAATTGGGACGTTGGACCAGCAAGTACAAAGAGGCCATTTATGGCACTAGGGCAGGAGTATCGCCTGCTTTTATACAAGAAAAAAACAGCTTCTCTAAGGATGGCAAGACCGTGTATGTATACTTAGATGAGGTGCAAAATTATCTTCAGATAAATGGTTTACAATCAAAGCCTCTTCAGGTTCGTTTTGTCGCTAGTTCCGATAAAATAGACTATAAGTATGATGGTTATACGTTAAGTCTGAACATGACTACGACGGATTTCGACCCAACAGCTTCCGTAATTGCGATAGATTTTGCAGATCGTCCTCATTTTGAGTTTGATCATGCCGAGGTTAAACCTGTTCTAGCCGATGTACTGCGTGTCAACGATACTCCGGGTGCTATACGTGATATTGTAGAGTTTACTTCTACGGGAGCTAATTTGTTTTCGGGGCAGATGAATGATGATGGCAGTATATTATCAAAAGACCTCAAATTTACAGACCAAAAAACGAAGACTTGGGTTTTGAAACATGCAGAGGTTTTACACGACGCTCAGCAGGGGATCGCCGATGGGCATTATATCGGAAATACCGCTTTATCCCGAGACCGTCAGACATTGTATCTATTTATTGAAGGACAGCCTACCGGACCTATCGCTATTAAAGGATTGAAGAATACTATTGCACGAGTACGGATAGTAGGCGAGGGCTCGATGATAGGGCACAAGATTTATAATAAGTTATATTGGAGTGCTATTCCTGGAATTGTCTATATAGACGTCCCAAAAGATAGGTTAGATAGCTACTGTACGGTTGTAGCAGTACTATTGGATAAACCGGTAGAACTGTATGCAGAGGAAGTAAAAGCAATAGAAAGCAATCTTTAGTCCATAAAAAAGGTCTGTATCATTTTTTGATACAGACCTTTTTTATGAAAGTATCCGTTCATTAAGGACACCAGAAGCTCTCTTGATTATTGGTGGCTACCCATCGGTGTTTATGATCCGAAAGAATCATTAATATTTTATTTACTACGGATAGTTACCTTTCCCTCTTTACCTGGAGACCCAGAATAAATCTGTCCTTGCGGCAGTCCACGAAGGCCAGGAGCAGAGGTCGCTATTCTGGAATAGATATTTGTTATTTCAGAGCTGGGTGTTACATGTAGTCCCCCTGGTGAGACATCTACAAAAAGATAGTTTTTCTGTTTTTTATTCTCTGTTTGTGGTGTTATACCAGTAGGTTCATATACTAAATTCACATTACCTGCATCCCCATTTGGATAGGTTCGTGTGCCATTATTAGCATCCTGGCCACGGGCGATTACATAAAGCGAGCCTAATTTTGCAAAATTGATATCGATGTCAAAGTCAGAAGCATTGTTTTGTGCCCCCTGCCCGGAGATAAAGGCTCTATCGCCGATTTCCGCATGTTTGACAATCAGTTTTACATCTTTCTTTCCATAAAATTGAAGGGATGATCTATCCTTCATGATCAAAGTATCGATGTAAATAACAGTTGAAGAGTCACGGTCGTTGAAAATCTTCTTCTCCTTTTTGTTGAGTACTAGTTTTTCGAAACGCAGTTCGTTCGTCTGCCCAATTGCAATGGAACATAGCGCAATCATGAAAGCGATAAGTCCCGTTTTTTTGTTTACTTTCATCTCTTTGTCTTTTTTGTTATTAATAATTATTTCCCTTTACAAAAAGGGAATCTTACCTTATAATACAAGTTAGACTGCAGTTAGGTAGCTAAAGATTAATTTAGCTGTTTTTTCTGATGCACCTGGAGTTCCTAACTTTTCTGCTAATACGTCATAGTTCTCTAAAATATTGTCCCTGTGTTCCTTCTCTGTGAGGATTTTTCCGATTTCATCCCGTATGTTTCCTGGATTACAGTCCTCTTGTATCAATTCGATTACAGACAAATAATTGTTTATCAGATTCACAAGAGCGATAAATTTTACCTTGACCAACTTACGGGCTAGCCATACGCTTACTGCATTAGCCTTATAAACAACTACTTGCGGTACTTTTAATATGCCAGTTTCCAGTGTCGCTGTGCCACTGGTCACCACCGCTGCTTCTGCATTTTTGAGTAGATCGTAGGTCTGGTCAAATACGACAGGTATCTCCATGTCTCCAAGATAGTTTTGGTAGTAAGAGCTGTCAAAGTTAGGGGCTCCTGCGATCACTAATTGATGTTTTGGAAAGGAATAATACAGCTCGATCATGTTTGGCAGTATCTGCTCAATCTCCATCTTCCGGCTACCTGGAAGTAATGCAATGATGGGGGCATCAGACAGCCCATTGTCTGTCCGAAAATCGGGATTAAATGTATAGTTGCTGATTGCATCCAATAGTGGATTACCCACGTAGTCTACTTTCATCCCAAACCGTTTATAGAAGTCCACTTCAAAAGGGAGGATGCAAAACATATGATCTACTATTTTCTTTATTTTATGAACTCTACCCTGGTTCCAGGCCCATATTTTTGGAGAGATATAGTAACAGGTCTTTATTTTATGTTGCTTGGCGAATGATGCTATTTTTAAGTTAAAGCCAGGAAAGTCGATGAGGATCACTGTATCAGGTCGAAACTCAAGGATGTCTTTTTTTACGGACTGCAGGTTTTTACGGATGGCTCCGAGATTCTTGATTACTTCTACAAATCCCATAAAGGCCATTTGTAAGGTATGTATCAAGGCCTGCTGTTCTGCAGCCTGTTGCATTCCGTCGCCACCCACAATTTTGAATTCGGCATTAGGATCCTCTTTTTTTAAGGCTTTAATAAGGTTTGCACCGTGCAGATCTCCAGATGTTTCTCCCGCTATAATATAGTACTTCATGCGTATATCGTCTGTTTATATATAGACACCACTTCATCAATACCGATTATATTTTTTAAATACTTTATCCACATTGTAAGAGTAGTGAGCTTTTTTTAAAGGTTAAAGATAAGTATTCTTTATTTAAGGATGTCTTCTGCCGTTAGATTCCGTAATATTTAAGAGCATGCTCACCTTTTAGCTTTTAGGCTGAGCATAAAAAAAGGCCAACATCCGTCGACCTTTTTTGTAAAGCATGTATTTTATCTAGATTCCCAGTTCTACTTGGAACATACCTCCCCAGGAGTTCTTTTTATGTGAATTGTCATAAGCTCCATCTTTAACCATATAATTGGCATTGAGTTGGAATTTGAGGCGGTGTGCTTTCATGTATTTGGTCAGGCCCACCTCAAGAACTTCTGTCTGCACCTCGAATGTCGAGATTTGTTGATGCGGTTTGAGGTATGTATATCGACCCGCAATTTCGTAACCATGATTCAGCAGATAAGAGGTTTGCTGATTCAATCCCCATCCTTTGTATGCATAGGTATCCTCCGGTTTGTCGCCCGTTGTTTTGTTCAATGGGTTGTCTACATCCCGACGCATATATTCTGCTTGATACGCAAAACCCTGGTATTTGAATATGGCATCTGCAAAGGCTGTTTTTAAGGTGAAGGGATCTTGCACGTATTTTCCGGTTTGTCCACCCTCGCGTACCGTGCGGTCATTATAGCTGTATCCACCGCCAATCGATAGCTTTGGAGTAACTTCTCGTTCAATATCACCTTCGGAATAGTCGCCTCCATTTTTAAATTCCCCTAAAGGTAAGAATTCAACACGTCCAGTGTAAGCCAGTCCATCGTCAGTGGAGTTTGCAGGTCGTCCTTCACCAGTTGAAATCGCTGCTTTCGCATTGATAGGCATTGCGCCGAGTTTCTTGCTTAAATTGAAGCTAATTCCGAAGTCACGGTCTACTGTAAAATTGCTGTTTACTAGGGATCTGTCGGCAAACTGCAACGAACCTGACGAGTTTACACGCTGTCTGTTTCCGGGGAGCTTGTTCTGCCCAAAAGAGATATAGAAATCATCCGAGAAATTATAAAATATAACCGCGTCACGTACGATGTTCGGCACCCCTGTGTCGTCAAAGTCCTGATCGCTACGCGTAAATGCTAACTGTACCGAGTAGGATATTTTTGGAGTATAGATATAACCATCCATCCGCATGCGTAGTCTACGTATTCTAGCGTCAAATTTTCCATTGTTTTCGCCATCTAATACATTGCTATATCCCAGCCTGTTCTGCATTCTAAACCTAAAGTTTGTATAGAAAAGAGAATCTTTGGAGGTGTATTGAATTCCCTTAAAGTTGAGGATCGTCGCACGGTCATCCCGTTCCTGTGCTTTTAAAGCGCCAAGACCTAGAAAAAGGAACAAAGGCGTTGCTATAAAAGTTTTTTTACGAAAAAAAAACGTTCGAAAATTGGGGTACTGCATTGTTATCTTTAAATTTAAAATCTAATTTGGGGTTGTAGTGTTAAGTCTTTAGGTCTTAACATTAACTTTACGCAAATATAAGATTAATGAATTGAGGACAAAGGCTTAATGTTTAAGGTAATCATTTCATAATACTCAATTAACATTGGCTTAACACACTTGGTCGATTACCTGCTTTTTTTGACTAAAATCGTTGCATTACAACATGAGAAAAATTATCCATGTGGATATGGATTCATTTTATGCTTCAGTCGAGCAAAGGGATTTTCCCGAGCTCCGTGGCAAACCCATTGCCGTGGGAGGTTCGCCGGATGGACGGGGAGTGGTTGCCACTTCCAGCTATGAGGCTAGGCGCTTCGGGGTGAAATCTGCCATGTCCTCAAGACAGGCACTACAGCTGTGTCCAGATATTATATTTGTATATCCACGGTTCGATGTCTATAAAGAGGTTTCGATACGTATTCGCGAGATTTTCAGACGCTACACCGATCTTATCGAACCGCTTTCGCTGGACGAGGCTTATCTGGATGTAACTGAGGATAAGAAGGGAATCGGTTCCGCTATAGACATCGCTAAAGAAATAAAGGCCGCAATCAAGGGCGAGCTTAATCTGACCGCTTCAGCAGGAGTTTCGGTCAATAAATTTATAGCAAAGATCGCTTCCGACTATAACAAGCCCGATGGATTGACCTTTATTGGACCTTCAAAGGTTGTGAAATTTTTGGAGTCTTTGCCTATTGAACGCTTTTTTGGAGTAGGTAAGGTGACTGCCGAAAAAATGAAGGGAAAGGGAATACATTGCGGACTTGACTTAAAAATGTTTTCCGAGGCGCAGCTGATAAAGGACTTTGGTAAGTCTGGAAGCTTTTTTTATAATATGGTCAGGGGCAACGACGAACGCCCAGTGCGCCCTAACCGCGTAGCCAAATCTATTAGTGTAGAGGATACTTTCGAGCGTGATATCTTCGAACTCGATCAGATGAAGGAAGAGTTAGACCTGCTTTGTTTGAAATTGAGCAATAGGATAGATTTAAAATCAGTAGCCGGAAGGACCCTTACCTTAAAGGTGAAGTTTGCCGATTTTACCTTACTGACGAGGAGCTATACCGGAGTCCATTTTTTATCCTCCTATCAGCAGTTGAAAGAAGAGGCTGGATTGCTTTTGGATAAGGTTGATTTTGAAGATCGTAAAGTGAGGTTATTGGGAGTTACGATATCCAATTTTTTTGAACATGAGTTTGATGCACCACGGAATGGTCAATTGAGTTTGTTTGACGATAGCAACTACAGGACCTTATAAAAAAGCGCGCTAGATCTTTAAGATACTAACGCGCCAACATTTTTTAATTTTGGGCTTTTTCAGTGAAACTACAGCCACAGCCTTTACCACAGCCACCGCTTTTTGTTTTTGATGGCCAGAACTTTTTAACCATAAATACGATTGCAATGATAAAAACAAGTGCAATTATAGCGTATTGAATGTACATCATAGCTTAAATGTTTATTTTAACAGTTGATACGCAATCAAGGCTGCGATATACGCTAGTCCTGTCATAAATCCTGCTTGGATCAATGTCCACTTCCATGATCCCGTCTCTCTCTTAACAACGCCAATTGTCGCCATACATTGCATCGCAAATGCATAAAATAATAAAAGTGAGATGCCTGATGCAAGATTATAGGTTGGCTGACCTGTATTTCGGTTTATTTCGGACTTCATACGGGTAAAGAGCGTTTGTTTTTGCTCATCATCTTCAATGTCCAGATCTTCTCCCAGTGAATAGACTACAGCTACCGTTCCGACAAATACTTCGCGTGCCGCAAATGAAGCTATTAAGCCGATTCCTATTTTCCAGTCATAGCCTAGAGGTCTGATCGCAGGTTCAATACCTCTACCTAAATAACCTAGATAGGAATATTCTGTCTTATAGGCCGAAATTTCATCTGCCACTTGCTCTTCCGTAAAGTGTGGGTTTTCCTGTACGATGTATTTTTCCGGCTCCGAGAATTTGTCGTTAGGGCCAAAGTTGCCTAATACCCAAAGGATAATCGATATGGCGAGTATAATCTTACCTGCACCGAATAAAAAGCTCGAAGATTTTTCCCATACTGTATTCAGTACGTTTTTCCAATCTGGCATTTTATAGGTTGGTAATTCAAAAATCAAGTACGAGTTACGTACCGATTTAATAATCTTGTTAAGTATTAACGCTGAGAATAGAGCAGCTACGATACCAAGGATATACATCGCAAATAAAACTATACCTTGTACATTAAATCCTAGAAAGTCCGTGTCAGGTATGACCAAGCCTATGATTACCACGTAAATCGGTAGTCGGGCCGAACAGGTCATAAACGGTGTCACTAACATTGTCAAGAGACGCTCCTTGGGGTTTTCTATATTTCGGGCAGACATTACTGCAGGTATCGCGCATGCTACGCCCGACATTAATGGAATCACAGACTTACCATTTAGGCCGAATGGTTTTAACCAACGGTCCATTAAAAAGACCACACGGCTCATATATCCCGTTTCTTCCATCAAGGATATAAAAAGGAATAAGATAATGATCTGTGGGAGGAAAATTACGATACCTCCGATTCCTGCGATGACTCCATTCACCATGAGGTCAGCCAAGGGGCCTTCAGGGAGCAGAGCTGCCGCAGATTGACCTAGACTTGCAAAAAGCTCATCTACACCATCCATCAATGGGCCAGACCAAGTGTATATAGCTTGGAATATCAAAAATAGCAGTCCGAAAAAGATAATATATCCATACACAGGGTGGATTAGTATATTATCTATTTTTTCCGTGATACTAAGCTTTTTGTTCTCTTTTTTCTGAAGGATTGGCTTTAGATCGTTATTAATCTTTTCTTGACGCAGGATTGCTTCCGCTTTTTGCAGCTGCTGTATGTTGATGTCATACTTGCTTCTTATGGCGGATAGTTTGTTGTTTTCTTCCTCTGATAGAACTTTAATATTTTCTTGGGCCAAATATTGCCAGGTCCGATATTCGGTTTCCAATGGAAATATTTTTTTCGCTTCATCAAGTGGCTGTTGATAGTCTACAGGAAGTGGTAGACTATTGAAATAAGGACCTGCCTGTATATCGAAATTTTGAATCAGGTTGTCTACCCCCTCTCCAGTACGGGCATTCGTTTTGAAAACAGTAGTCTTTAGGTAACTTTCTAACCCCGCATGGTTGATTTGGATGCCCTTATCTTCAATTTCGTCCATCATGTTCAGCACGAATATTGCCGGAAGACCAGACTCACGTACCTGTTGATACAGTACGATTCCTCTATTTATCGTACTTGGTTCGGAAACGACTACAACAAGATCAGGAGCACCATTTACGCTTTTGTTGGTCAGTGTATTGAATACAACTTCTTCATCCAAGGAATTGGGAAATAGGGTGTATGTACCTGGTAGATCAATGACCTTATACTCTTTATCGCCTTTTTTTGCTGTTCCTTCTCTTTTCTCGACAGTGATTCCGGGATAGTTTCCTACTTTTTGGTTAAGCTTCGTTATACGGTTGAACAGGGACGTCTTGCCTACATTGGGATTCCCTAATAATGCTATTGTCTTATTCTTCATTATATTTTATTTGTCAGAATTAAAGAGGCTTCTGACTTTCTGATTGCTACTAAGGTATTGTCTTGAATAATGTTAATACAGATGGGGCCATGCAACGGAGCTTTATGCTTGATTTGTATAGCAGTACCCGGGGTAAAACCCAGTTCGTAAAACTTGGCTGGCAGATCATCTTTTTCAAAAGAGTGAATAATTGCCTTTTCACCTTTTTTTAGTTTATCCAGTGAGATTTTATTTTGCATTATTTTTGTAACTTTAGATGATTTCAATACCTCGAAATCCCCCAAATATAGGTAAAAGGAGTGAATGTAGAGGTGTTGATTCTGTCACATAGTTGTTTTATTTAGATTTATTAAAAGCATGGGGATTGAGGATCGGATTAAGACTAGTCGATTTCAGGATGATTGGCATAAGGCCACGATTAATATTCTTTATACCAATAATTGGTTGAGTAATCTGTTGGAGGACAGAGCAAGTAGAAAGAGTATTACCCTGCAGCAATTTAATGTACTTCGTATCTTACGTGGACAATACCCCAAGCCTGCTTCCAATTCTACTATCCGTGAACGTATGATAAATACTACGCCTGATATTTCGAGGTTAGTTGAGCGGATAGTGACCAAGGGGCTAGTGACCCGTACCAAGAATAAGGCTGATAAACGGGCGGTAGACCTCCTTATTACAG
Source organism: Sphingobacterium tabacisoli (assembly GCF_017908035.1). Classification (GTDB taxonomy): domain Bacteria; phylum Bacteroidota; class Bacteroidia; order Sphingobacteriales; family Sphingobacteriaceae; genus Sphingobacterium; species Sphingobacterium tabacisoli. The sequence goes on from NZ_JAEQMU010000002.1 coordinate 49,109, forward strand.
AAAAAGGCCTCCAACTCTTAGAAGAATTAGAGGCCGATATGAATCTTTCTACGATATTATCCAAAAATCTTACGGCACAAGAGGCACAGCTTTTGAGCGACTTGCTGGACAAAATGCGTGGCGAAGTTTAATCCACATGATTAGTGCTGATGTCCTTTGTGGTCATCATGCTTATGCGTTTCGTCTTTACTATGGTCATGCCCGTGATCATGTCCATCATGGTTGTGGTCATGTGTGCCATCTGTATGCTCATGGTCGTGACCGTCGTGGTTATGACCATCATGGTTATGGTGTTCATGTCCATGTGCGCCATGACTGTGGTCGTGTGGCAATAAAAAGGTAGTAAGTGATACGGCTAGACCTAAGAATACAGCAGCCATTTTCTTCTTGTTAAATTTGTGGTGATCTGCAGATCCGGACTCAAATAATATGGTCGTCGAGATATGTAAGAATATACCGATTACTACAGCCATTATTTTATCAAAATGTTGAGAGATGTTTCCGATTTCTCCTTCGCTTAGTACCGAGCTTGTAATAAATCCTAGCGGCGTCATCGCGGCAAAGATTACTAACATAATGATGATAGTCTGTTTTTTAACTGTAGAGCTCAATAGTAAACTACCTAGTGCAAATGCCGCTGGTATATGATGGATCGCAATGCCAAATACAAGTTTGGTCTGTTGTCCCGATATGAGTGGCATCCCTTCCAAAAATGCATGGAGACATAGACTGATCATGATCCCTAATGGAAAACCCGTGTTCTCCTGATGATGGATATGTCCATGCTCTATTCCCTGGGAGAACTGCTCCAATAGCAATTGGAATATAAAACCACCCAGTATATACAAGCCAATTACTTCTGGGCTGGTTGTATTTGCGTGATAGACGTGCGGGATGAGGTGTAATACCGTAATCGCAAATAGATAGGCTCCACTAAAGGAAAGTATCAATTTGAGATAACTGGTGTTATCACGTTTGACAAAAAACACCGCCATACCACTGATGAAGGCAGATAAAAATAAGATAGCTACGATTAAAGTAAAGCTCATATAGTATTATGTTATTGGAATTGTTTCCTTAAAGAAAGATGGCACAAATCGCTTGAACAGGTTACCATTGACAATCCCGATCAGAGTTCCGAGTAGGGCCCCGCAAAGGATATCAAAAGGATAGTGTACCCCGACATAGATTTGTGAAACAGAGACAAGTGACGCCCATAGTATACAGAGCCATAGGGTATGCTTCCATTTACGTCTGAACAGTACGATCCAGAAAAAGGCCATTGCAAAATGGTTCGTAGCGTGCGAGCTGGTGAAACTAAAGCCCGACCCACACCTTACACGGAGATTGATATCATGTTTGAACTCAATATCATTGCAGGGGCGTATACGTTTTACATTCTTTTTGATCAGGTGCGAGGATATCCCATCGGACACACCAAAATTAATCAATGTGCAGAGTACTACTAATATACCTAGTTTGCCATAGTGCTTGATGAAAAAGATAACCACAAAAAGGTAAAGCGGGGCCCAGGTAAACGGGTTACGTAAAATAGGTAACAGCCAGTCGAATACCGGGTTGCTTAGTCCTTGATTTATCAGCAAGAATATTTCTTTATCTAGATCAATTATCTGTTGCCACATAGTTTTTATGTTTTGTGTATGAAAAGCTAAAATACATTAATTGATATAAAACGTAAAATAGTATTTTGATATTAAAATACACAAAGTTGCAACAAAGATATGTTTTTAATTTTATATCCAATCAAGATACTTGTATTTATTTAGGAATAGCTTATTTTTACGGTTCACTATAATTGATTACGTATATGACTTTAATAAAATCTATTTCGGGTATCCGTGGTACTATTGGAGGCCGTTCCGGAGAAGGATTGACACCTATTGATATTGTCAAATTCACGGCAGCTTTCGGTAATATTCTTATGCAGAAGACTGGTCTTAAGAAGATTGTGGTCGGTAGAGATGCCCGAGAGTCTGGGGAGATGGTTAATAACCTAGTCGTCGGTACGTTGCAGAGTATTGGTGCCGAGGTGGTCGATTTAGGACTGTCTACGACGCCGACTGTGGAGATAGCCGTTCCTTTAGAGGGAGCAGCAGGCGGGATTATATTGACTGCTTCCCATAATCCGGGGCAGTGGAATGCCTTGAAATTATTAAATGCAAAAGGCGAATTTATTTCTGATGCCGAAGGTCAGGAGGTGTTAAGTCTTGGCGAAAGTCTGGATTTTGATTTCGCAGAGGTACAGGATCTTGGAAAAGTAGTAAATGATAGCAGTTACCTTCAAAAACATATCGATGCGGTATTGGCTCTTGAATATGTTGATGTAGATGCAGTCCGAGGAGCGGGATTCAAAATTGCTGTGGATGCCGTTAATAGCACAGGAGGAGTTTTTATTCCAGCGTTGCTGGAGGCAATGGGCGTGGAGATGATCTATAAGATACACTGCGAGCCTAACGGTAAGTTCCCACATAATCCAGAGCCTTTGAAAGAACACTTGACCGATCTTTCTGCTGCAGTATTGAGCAATAAAGCCGATTTAGGGATTGCTGTAGATCCTGATGTAGACCGTCTGGTATTTATGATGGAAGATGGCGAGCTTTTTGGTGAAGAGTATACCCTGGTTGCTGTTGCCGATTATATCTTGTCCCAGCAAAAAGGAAATACGGTTTCCAACCTGTCTTCTACACGTGCTTTGCGCGATGTCACTGTGCGTCATGGAGGTGAATACTTTGCTGCAGCTGTTGGCGAGGTGAATGTCGTGACCAAGATGAAAGAAGTGGCCGCGGTTATTGGTGGCGAAGGCAATGGTGGTGTGATCTATCCTGCATCGCATTATGGACGTGACGCCTTAGTCGGTGTAGCGATTTTTTTGACACATCTAGCGAAGATAGGTAAGAAGGTTTCGACTTATAGAGCCGAGTTGCCACAGTATTTTATGTCTAAAAATAAAATCACCTTGACCCCAGGGTTGGATATCGATGGGTTGTTGGCAAAGATGCAGGCTAAGTATGCACATGAGCAACATTCTACGATCGACGGTCTGAAGATTGATTTTGAAAATGAGTGGGTACACTTGCGGAAGTCGAATACGGAGCCAATTATCCGTATCTACTCCGAGGGGCCTACACCTGAAGCTGCGGAAGCGATAGCACAGAAGATAATCAGAGAGATCGAAGAGATCATCTCTTAAATAAAGAAAAAGCCTTCTATTACGAAGGCTTTTTCTTTAGCATCTATTTAGACGGTCGATTCGCTGCTTGTTCTTTGCATCCAGTCGGGAGGCTACCGCCCATATCGCAGCGGGCAACCATCCTATTAAGGTTATCTGTAGTACTAAACATAAGATTCCCGATAAAATTTTCCCTCTCAGAAAGAAGGAGAGCCAAGGGAATAATACAGCGATCAATATCATTTTATCTGTTCTGTTAAAATTAAACTAGGGGATTATCTTCTTGTTCTGTTTCCGAGTCGTTTTCTTTAGGCTCGGCATCTTTACGCTCGACGATGATTTTGCATTCTGCGATTACAGCGGCCAATGCACCTACTGCCGCAAAAATAGGCGCGAGTATCAGTCCTACGATTCCGATAGTTACCGGAAAGCTGATTATTTCCTTTTCATGCTTATCAGCGATAGTGATTTTCGTCACATTACCATCGTTGATCAGTTCTTTGATTTTCTTTAATAGGTTCTCTCCGGAGATATTATAAGTTTCTTTGAATGCCATGATTTCTCTTTTTTTAATTTATATCCTTTGTTTGTATGTTATCAAAGATAGGAGAGAATATATAGACAGCCCACTCCAAGTAGGTAAACCTAGGCAGATTTTCGGTGAAAAATATATTTTTATCGGTGTGTTTCCCGGTTATGCTTCTTTTCCGATCAGCTCGCGAATAGCCACAGAGGCAATTGCTCCTCCAAATGCAGCAGGCAGATAAGACATTGTCCCGTAGGCTGATTTTTTAAAGTTACTGCCATCTGTATAGATTAGCGAAGATTTTTCCGGTAGTTCCGTAGAGAAGGCGACCTTTACACCTTCACGGATATCGTGTTTACGTAGTTTTTTGCGGATATGTAAAGCCAGTTTACAGTTATAAGATTTGCTGATATCGGCAATTTGTATTTTTGTAGGATCTACTTTTCCACCGGCTCCCATCGAACTGACAAAAGGAATCTTTGCAGCATAGGCGCGTCGGATCAAAAATAGTTTAGGTGTGATACTATCTATGGCTTCGACGATATAATCAGGTTTGGCTTCCAATAGAGTTTCCAGGCGTTCCGGGATAATGAACTCCTCTAGTACAGTGAGGTCTAGCTCTGGGTTGATATCCAGCAAACGCTGTTTCATAATCTGCGCCTTAGAAATTCCGTGGTTGGTAGCTAGTGCTGGCAACTGTCGGTTGCGGTTTGTAGGATCTACCGTGTCTCCATCTATAATTGTCATTTTTCCTACACCTCCACGACAGATAAATTCGGCAGCATAAGAGCCTACACCTCCAAGTCCCAATACCATTACGTGCGATGAGGCTAGTTTTTCTAAAGCCTCGCGGCCTATCAAAGCTTCCGTTCTAGATAACCACGATAAATCTTTCATTCTTCAATCCTGTAATTAAATACCCGCTCAAAATTGTCCATCAACTGTTGCTTTAGTACAGCGATAGGAAGTTTTCGGGCGGCACAAAAGTAAGAAAAAATAGCTACTATATCGATCGCTTTATCATCTGTTTCTAGGAATAGCCTATCCAATGGGATTTCAGAGATCAAGGCGTCCTGTCTACCACTAAAGATATCTGCACCTAAGCTTAAGTAGTAACCTGCATCGAGTAACTGTTTGGCCAGTTTTATGTTTTTGTTGAAGCCGTGAAATATTACAGGGAGATCGAATTGTTGTACCCGTAATAATTGGGCGATCTCCTGATAAGCTCTTACACTATGTAGGAGGAGTGGTTTACCCGCTTTCTTTGCTAATTTGATTTGCCTCTCAAAAATACCTAGTTGTAGATCCCAATCCGTATTGCAGTGTTTGTCCAATCCACACTCACCGATACCGATTACCTGAGGGGTACCTACTACAGTCTCTAATAGTTGCCATTGTAAGCTAGGGTCAGCATCTATATACCAGGGATGTATACCTGCCGTGTATAGACTTTCATTATCCATCGCCTCCCGCCCTATAATATAGTTCTGGACACTTAGGATATCTGGATAGCGGACGGTACTATGCGTGTGTATGTCTAAAAAAGGTAGAGACATCGGCGTTTACTCAGGTTTTTGTTTTTCATCCTCCTTAGTATCCTCCGTATAGGGGATATCCTCACTCTCATATATTTCTTTATAGTTTAGCTCCGACTGAGGAGCTGCATTGGATTCCGCTGTATTTATCGTAATGTCCACTTTGACTTTATTTTCTGTTTTCGGTGTGCGTACGATTCCCCATTTCATGAGCAATTCTTGCGTTGAGTTCCGTTTGAGATGTTGTTTTTCTGGCTCACCGATTAAAAATCCAAAAGCCTCCATACTTGGTATAGCGTCAAAAATAACTTTTAATGTAGCGATAAATGGGAGAGCCAAGATCAGACCTGCAAGACCAAATAACATTCCTCCCAGTAGGATGCCGATAATTGCCATTAGCGGATTTATGCTGACTTTACTACCTACGATATTTGGAGTAATTATATTTCCTTCTAAAAACTGTACCACCTGAAACCACGCTACGACACCTAGTGCATACCAGGCGGTGTCTTTGGTTGCTAGCGCGAAAAGGGCGGGCAGTATAGAGCCTATTGCTATTCCGATGTAAGGGAGTAGCATCAGTAGTGAGGCCAGCGTGCCGAAAAACCAGGCGTATTCAATGTCCATAAGCATGAGCCCTACCGTATTCAGTACAGCGACAATCCCCATAACCGTGATAAGTCCGACTAGGTAGCTCTGTACGACCGTGTAGATCTTGTTCAGGACCTCGTCGACTTTAGTCTGCGGAGTTGATTTGAAGGCTTTGAAGAAAAACTCGCGGAAGAAGTCACGGTAATAAAGCATGAAAAAACTGTACAGCGGTACAAGTATCGCACTCGCAAGCATGTTGCCAATCGAACCAAATGTGGCTGTTATAACTCCGCCGGCATTTTCCAGGGTTTTGTTTCCCTGCTCCTTAAGTTTGTCAAGCACTTGGTTCCTTTCTATGCCGAATCGATCCTGAAGCCAGTTTTGGCCATTTTCAAGGACAGAAAGGACCTTATCTGTGATAGCCGAAGCATCTTTTCCAATGATGATACTCTGATGGACGATAAACCATAGTATCGACGATATTACAGTTATAGCGACAATAACGGCTAGTAAAGCGGAGAAGGCTTTTCCAAGGCGTAGCCGTTCGAAAAATCGGGCTAATGGAAACAGTGAGATCGAAATCAGCGTCGCAAACAGTATCGGTAGTAGCACATCTTGAGCTACGTACAGTAAAGCGAGTATTAATACAAGGGCAAATAAGCTAGCTGCTAGATTAATTGCATACGGTTTGTTCGACGGAGTTTTCATACCTTTTATAACAAGCGGTTGCTTCTTTCTGTTTTGGTATTATCCCAATATAGCACATAAAAAAAAGCAAGAAAAATAACGATAGCATTCCCATACATGATATAAGGAATACGGGGAATGAAATCTTGGTAAATATAACCTGCTAATAAAGCTCCTCCTCCGATTCCGATTTCCAGTGCGATGTACATTGTAGCCATTGCTTTTCCCCTATACTGGGGCAGGGAGAGGTCGATTGTCCAAGCGTTGAGCGCAGGGGAGAGGATACCTGTTCCTATACCATACACACAGGCGCCCAGAATCAGTCCGGATACACTGTCTCCTTTTCCAAGCAGTACCAGTGAAATGACAATAACTATAAGTCCAACGAGCATGACCCTTATTCTTCCGAATCTATCCGATACCTTGCCGGATACGAATCGGATGCCGATAGAGGCTAGTGTATAAGCCGTGAAAAACAAACCTTTGTTGCTTATCTCAAGGTGTTCACTCCAGTCGGGTATCAGCGTGAGTATAACACCATATGCGGAATAGGAAAGCAGGGTGACTATACCCGCTGGGATAGCCCTTTTTTCCAGGATATCCGAACGGGATATCTTTAACATGCTTGTCTGGAATTTACGCTTCGGATGCAAGGTTTCTTTCATGTTCAGTACGATGACGATAGAAAGAAATGCAAAGAGCGATGAAGAGAAAAACATGGTATTGAGGCCAAAGTTTTGAGCTACAAAGCTACCCACAGCGGGACCTACCGCACCACCTATACTAAAACACAGCCCATGCATACCCAGTGCTTCTCCCCATCGTTCCTGAGGGATGATATCTGCTACATATGCCGATGTGGCGGTGGGTTTGAATCCCGTTGAAAATCCATGAACCAGACGTAGCATGAAGAAGCCCGACAGTGTCGTCAAGATAGGGTATAGAAAGCCACATAGTACACATACAATAGAACCTATGGCCATTACCGGGACACGTCCCCATTGGTCAGTCAGTCTTCCGCTAAAGGGACGTGATATACCAGCTGTAAGCGTGAAGAGTGCGATAATAAGGCCTTTGTGTTCGGCTCCTCCCAGGCTGCTGAGGTAGTTCGGGAGTTCTGGTATGATCATGTTAAAGCTCGCTGAAAAAAGGAGAGAGCTCAAGCAGAGTAGTGCAAATTGTAGGGTGTAGATCGATTGTTTAGATTCTTGCATTATAGATTTATTCTGCTTTTGTTAGTTGTCTCCGGGCTATCTCCGAACAGAATATCGTAGTTGCTACTGCAACATTCAGGGATTCTGCCAGCCCGATTCGTGGTATAGTTACGGCTGTTTTTATCGAAGGGATCAGTTCCGGGCGTATGCCATTTCCTTCATTCCCCATGATGATCAGTCCCTGTTTGCCGAAATCAATATCGTAGATCGATTTGCCTTCCAACAGGGCGCCGTAGGTAGGGATTTCTTGCTGCTGAACCAATTCTTCGATGGCTGTATAATGTAGTTTTACCCTGGCGAGAGAGCCCATCGTTGCCTGTACCACTTTAGGATTGTAAGCATCTACAGTATCCTTCGAGCAGATAATCTGCTGTATACCGAACCATTCTGCGGTACGGATAATTGTTCCTAGATTACCTGGATCTTGTACACCGTCCAGTACCAGTGTGTGTTTGTTTTTTAGCGACTCGATGTCAAAGTGTTGCGGTTCAGGTATTTCTACTAATGCTAATGCGCCTTGTGGGCTTTTTAAAGCCGATATTTTATTGAAATCATTTTCAGAGAGTGCAATCGGTTTTATAGTTTGCGGTATTTTGAGCAACTTTGCGCAAGCCTGATCGGTGGTGAATATTTTCTGTATCTTGTACGACGAATCGGCAAATTCGGTTACAGATTTGATGCCCTCGACAATAAAAAGGCCATGTACGGTACGAAATTTTTTGTGCTGTAGAGAAGTTATCAGACTGATTTGCGCTTTTGACAACATTGGATTAATGACTAAAGAAAGAAGACTTTTATTTTTTGCAAGTATAACACTTTTACTCCTAAAATTCGCCTCCTGCCGATCCGCAAAATACTTGGAAGACAATCAGGCGCTCGTTACGGATGTAGATATGAGTGGTGTGCCCAAAGAACTGAAAGAGTCTGCTTATGCCCATGTCTCGAATGAAATCAGACCCAATTCGGTACTGAATTTAACCATCTATAACCTCTTTAATACAAAGAAAGGACGTTATAAGACCCAAAAAATAAGACAGGTTGGCGAAGCGCCACATATGCTAGACTCTTCGCTTGTTGAGCTTTCGACCGATCAGATCCAACGTTTTCTCTATACCAAAGGATACTTTAGAGCTCATGTTTCTCCGTATTTACAAGTCAACAAAAAGAAAGCCAAGATTGACTTTGTATCACAACTGGGCGATCCTTTCTATGTTCAGAAGATAAATTATGATTTTGAAGATTCTGTTTTCTCCCAGATCTATGCAGATGTCGTCAAGCCGTCCAGTATGTTGCAGGAAGGTATGCAATACGATGCGACAAAACTCGGAGAGGAACGGGAGAAGTTTTTTCATGCCGTAAAAAACAAAGGATATTTTGATTTTTTGCGACAGTATATGCGAGTAGGTGTCGATACGACCATGGAGGGAAATAATACTGCGCTTTTTTTCAAGGTATCCAATCCGGATAATGGCACACATCAACGTTATAAGATAGGGCAGGTCAGTTTGCATGTGCTTCCTGGTGATGGCAAGAAGCGTGAGGTTGCTCAAGAACGGGATCCAGTTACAGGTATCGTCTTTGCCGATCAGACCTCTCGGTACCGACTGAAGCCCATCGCACGCTATATGTATATACGTCCCGGGCAAACGTATAACCTGAGTAACGAAAACCTATCGTACGATCGTCTATACGAGATGAATGGGTTTCGCAGTGTAAAGATCAGCTATGAAAAAGTAGACAGTAACCTGTTGGATGTGTCCTATGAGCTTATTCCACGCCCATTAATGGCCAATCAGGTCGAGGGAGAGTATACCTTTAGTTCCGGGATGAGCGGTTTTAATATCGGTAATACATTTTCGCATCGTAACGTTTTTGGTGGCGCTGAGCTTCTAGAGGTGAAGTTGCGGTATGGCGTTCTATTTGACCCAAGGCTGGCTGGGAACCTAAAAGACAAAATTTTCAACAATGATTTTCAAGTCGGTGTTAATCTGGTTGTCCCACGGTTGCTATTGCCGTTTGGTATTCGCAGTTCCGGTCAATTTGGGCTTCCGCGGACGATGTTTTCTTCGAGCCTACAGCTGTTCAATCAGGATGGGACATATTCCAACCGCTATTTTATCAATACCCTGAATTATTCTTGGTGGCAGTCGCGCAATCTGCAGCACAGCTACACCCCTTTAGTACTCGAGTATAGGGCCGGGCGATTTGATCCTGGATTCAGGGATCGATTGATAGAAGAAGGATATCAGCTGTATGTAGAGTCCAATGACCGGCAGTATTTTGGATGGGGGTCGCAGTATGCTATTACTTGGAATGCCCCCAAGCTTCAGAAACTAGGAGATTTTTCCTTCGCCCGTGGGGTTGTAGACCTGAGTGGTAATACTTTGGGGATATTGAGTTCTTTGTTCCGTTTTAGGGAGAATGCAGCAGGGATGAAGACTCTATTTGGAGTCGCTTATCTTCAATATGCCAAGGCGGAGGCAGACTACAGGCTCTATCGTTATCTTGGTGGCAATCGGCAGTTTGTATTTCGATTCAATGCAGGAGTGATTGTGCCTTATGGTAATAATTCTGAACTATTGATTTTTGAAAAGAGTTTGTTTTCCGGAGGTATGAACGGTATACGGGCTTGGCAAGCGAGAACGTTGGGACCCGGGGGATATAACAGAAGTAGTATTAAAGCTTCGGATGATGCTAAAACCGAGCAGTTAAGGCTCAATCTGCGGAACCTAGATCAACTCGGAGAGTTAAAACTGGAATCTAATTTTGAATACCGTTTCCGTCTTTTGGACAATTTTTTAGGTGCCAAGATGAATGGGGCCACTTTTGTGGATATGGGGAATATCTGGAGACTACGCCCCAATACCCTAAACCAGGAGGGAGAGTTCAAATTTGATAAATTCCTGTCCCAGATTGCAATAGGAACAGGCTTTGGCCTGCGTTTCGATATGGACTATTTTACGATGCGTCTGGATGCCGGTCTGAAGGTCAAGGATCCCCAGTTTAAAGATGGAGACCAATGGGTGATCAGGCATCTTTTCGATGCCAAGGATTTCAAGGATAAGTACCGGCAGACCAATAGTCCGGATCGTTACGGTTTTTTTCAGTACAATTTCGGAGTAGGATTGCCTTTCTAGAAAAAACTCTTTAACACTTCAAATGCACTCTCCAGGATTTGGCTGATGGATAGCCCTTTACTGAAAGAAAAGTAACCATAAATAACAGCTAGTACAACAAATGTAGTTAACAGGCGTTTGAATGCATAGGCCAATAAAAGTAATACCCCTGGGATGATAAGGAGTAGAAGACCGTTTATTTTTACGGGGGTTATTTTATTTTCCTTTTTGTAGAGAAAATAGAATTTTCCTGAACTGCCATTTTGATTTTTATGCTTGAAGTAGGCAAATGTCGATCCATCTATAGGATGTGTTGGTACACCTACTCCTTGATGAAAGGATAGTGTCTGTTCAAAGCCGTTGATACTGAATTTGAAGGTTCCATTGATAGCTTCATTTGCAACTTCGTTAGAGTCAACAGCGATTATGGCTACTTTCCCATTTGCGGTCAAGTTTTCTTTGACAATAAAGTTGTCGATATACTGCGGGCTGTTCTGACCGTGGCTATAGGTAGAGGCGCATAGAAGGGCGAAAAAAAGGAATAGTATTCTCATGTCTGTAACTTCGGTACAATATTACTAAATAATTCGGCTAAAGAATTGTGCCTTTGTTTTAAATCGTCAAAATATTTTTAAAATGTAGATATACTTTGTACCTTTGGCGAAAGAAAAAATAGTATACAATATCATGGAAAATACAGCAGCACATAGACAGCCTAAAAAAACAGATAACAATGCCAACCAAACGCATTATTACGTTACGTTGACTATCGCCATTATTATTGGTTTGTTTGGCGTTTTTGTAAGATTTGTACCCGATGTGATTAGCGCATTGGATCAATATACTTTCTTGTTTTCATTGATCGCAAACGTTTCTGTTATTATTGCTACCCTTATTGCATTCAAAGTCGTTTTTGGAATCTTAGGTTTCGGAAGCAAAAAATAGCTTATACAAAAAGAATAATATCCTAATAATAAGAGAAGGGCAGTGTCGTAAAGACATTGCCTTTTTTTATGCCCTCTATTTTTTTCTTAACCGATTCTTAATTGCGACAATTTCGTTAGAATTATTATTTTAATGAATATTCGATAGTATTAATTTTGTTTATTTACAAAAATCATAACAATATTTAAATATTGTTATGATTTTTGTAAATCATTTTGTTTCTTTGTTCTGTCATTAATAATAAAGAGCATTAAACAAGAATATTATGTGTGGAATAATAGGAGCATTTGATTTAGTAGAGTCCGGGTCGGCAATCAGATCCCGCGTGCTGGAGATGGCTAAACGGATCCGTCACCGCGGACCGGATTGGTCAGGTGTGTTCAGTACAGAAGCAGCAGTCTTGGCGCATGAGCGCCTTGCAATAGTCGATCCCCAGTCGGGTAGTCAACCCTTGTATAGTAGCGATGGGCAAGTTGTATTGGTTGTCAATGGTGAGATCTACAATCATCAAGAGTTGCGAAGATCCTTGCCGGACTACGATTTTAAGACAGCATCTGATTCAGAGGTTATACTAGCACTCTATCTTCAGCGCGGGATTTCTTTCGTCGAAGAGCTTAATGGTATTTTCAGTTTTGCACTTTACGATTCCCGCGATGGTTCTTATTTTATTGCCCGTGATCATATGGGGATTATCCCTTTATATTACGGTCGCGACAAGTTGGGGCAACTTTTTGTGGCTTCCGAGCTAAAGTCTCTCGAAGGGTTTTGCGTAGATATGGATCAGTTCCCTCCAGGCAGTCAGCTGTATAGCCGAAGCGAGAGTGGGGAACCTCAGCGCTGGTATTTCCGTGATTGGGAATCATTTGATGCGGTCTCTGCTAGCGTGGCGGATTACAACGTACTTCGTCCTGCATTAGAAGAGGCGGTACAGCGGCAGCTGATGTCCGACGTGCCCTATGGCGTACTGCTGTCTGGAGGTTTAGATTCATCTGTTATTGCGGCGATAGCCCAAAAGTACGCCTCATCTCAATTGCATTCATTTGCGGTCGGCCTCAAGGGAGCGCCTGATCTTTTGGCGGCTCAGCGTGCCGCCGATCACATTGGTACAATCCATCACGAGATCAATTTTACAATTCAAGAGGGATTGGATGCCATACGGGATGTAATTTATCACCTAGAGACCTACGACGTCACTACGGTAAGAGCGTCGACTCCGATGTATCTTTTAGCGCGGGCTATCAAGTCTTTGGGGATTAAGATGGTGTTGTCAGGCGAAGGATCAGACGAGTTGTTTGGAGGCTACCTCTATTTTCATAAGGCGCCCAATGCGCAGGAGTTTCACGAGGAAACAGTGCGTAAGTTGAAAAAACTCTATCTATACGACTGCCTACGGGCCAATAAATCCCTTGCCGCCTGGGGCGTAGAGGGAAGAGTGCCCTTTTTGGATAAGGAATTTATGGACGTCGCTATGCGTCTCCACCCTGCGGATAAAATGATCAGCGAACAAAGAATGGAAAAGTGGGTGTTGCGCAGGGCATTTGAGGATTATCTTCCTGAGGCTATAGCTTGGCGGCAGAAGGAGCAGTTTTCTGACGGTGTTGGTTACAGCTGGATTGATACCCTAAAAGTCCAGGCAGAAGCATTAGTTGCCGACTCGGATTTTGAGATGGTTAGTTTGCGCTATCCTATCAATACACCCAAGAACAAAGAAGAATACTATTACCGTACGATATTTGAATCACATTTTCCGTCGACTACAGCGGCCAGCACGGTGCCTTCCGTCAAGTCGGTAGCCTGCAGTACGCCGGAAGCGTTGTTGTGGGATGCCTCGTTTCAGGGGGTGAATGACCCTTCCGGTCGGGCGGTAGCTCATGTGCATAAAGAAAGTTATGTCAATGCGGATTCTCAAAGTGGTTTAAAACGAGTAGGTTAGTCTGTGATAAGCTAGCCTATGATTAAATAAACGCATAAAATGTAAAAATATTTTGGAAAACTCTAGTCTAAGCTGTATCTTTGTGTCACTTTAGAAGGAAGTACTTCTAATATGATTCCTGAATAGCTCAGTTGGTTAGAGCATCTGACTGTTAATCAGAGGGTCGCTGGTTCGAGCCCAGCTTCAGGAGCGAAAAAGTGAAACCGACTATTATTAGTCGGTTTTTTTTTTCTTAAAGTATTTAATCTTAATGGACATCAAGAACTTTCATGTCTGTTGGTGATCCAAAGGAATCATGAAAGTTTTGTTTTACGTATAATGTACAGATCATGAGTTTGGTTATTGTCGGTACGGTGGCCTTTGACGCTATCAAAACACCTTTTGGAGATACAGATAAGATTGTTGGAGGTGCAGCAACCTTTGCTGGATTGGCCGCTTCTTTTTTGTACGATAATGTGAAGCTGATCAGTGTTGTTGGTGATGATTTCGGAGACAATATGGATCTTTTTAAAGGCGAGAATATTGATACTTCAGGGATAGAGGTCGTTGCTGGTGGAAAAACCTTTTTTTGGTCCGGCAGATATCATAATGATATGAACAGTCGGGATACCTTGGCGACAGACTTGAATGTGTTGGCCGATTTTGATCCTAAGATACCAGCGTCTTACCAAGATTGCAGTTATCTGTTGTTGGGGAATCTGACTCCTCAGGTGCAGATGGATACCTTGGCCCGTCTTCAGAATAAACCTAAGTTGGTTGTTTTAGATACGATGAACTATTGGATGAACGTTGCTTTGGATGATCTTAAGCTCGTTTTGAAAAAAGTTGATGTATTGACGATTAATGATGCTGAGGCGAGACAACTTTCTGGCGAATACTCCTTGGTCAAAGCTGCTCAAAAGATAATAGAGTTAGGTCCGAAATATTTAATTATTAAGAAAGGTGAACACGGTGCTCTGTTATTTGGTGAGGGACAGATCTTTTCTGCACCGGCATTGCCACTTGCGGAAGTCTTTGATCCAACCGGTGCGGGCGATGCATTTGCGGGCGGTTTTATTGGTTATCTGGCGCGTGTGAATACGGTCAATTTTTCTAATATGAAGAATGCTGTTATTTATGGTTCTACTATGGCTTCCTTTTGTGTAGAACGGTTTGGTACCGAGCGCTTGCAGAACTTGACACAGGACGAGATCCGTAACCGGATACAGGATTTTATTTCCCTTTCAAAATTCGAGATAAGCGAATAGCAATTCGCTTATCTCCTTTTATATATTGCTTAACCTAAGCGGCCCACCACCGGGAATTTTTGAAATACACTTTCTGTATGAGGTGCGTCAGCCAATTCTGCAGTTAGATCTTGCCCTGCCCAGTGCTCATAGTGCATACCCCTCTTCCATAGTCTACTAGTAGATACGTCATATATCAGGCCCTGATAAGCGACCCATATGGCAGGCTTGTCCTGACCGTTTCTCAGAGCCAGTTGTCCTTTTGTATAGTAGGGGAGTTCTTCACCATCTATTATCATGGTGCAAAACTACAGAACTCAATTGATTTTATAGGCAGATAGCGATTTTTTCATCATTTTACGTGCTACGTGTATCCTCGTTTTTACCGTACCTATTGGAATGTCCAGGTGTTCGGCTATTTCATGGTACTTGTACCCCTCAAAATACATTGTAAATGGGGTGTAGTAGTCTTCCGACAGCATGGTGAGAGCTGTGTTGATGTCCTCCATGATAAACTTGTTTTCGCCATTATTCATCGTGGCCGAAACAAGTAGATTTGATGGAGAGATTTCCTCTTCTTGTGTAATGAAAGTGTTGGTTTTGGTAATCCTGCGGTAATTGTTAATAAAGGTGTTTTTCATGATGGTGTAGAGCCAACCTTTGAGATTGGTTCCATCCCTGAAGTTCTTGAAATAGGTAATCGCTTTTACTAAAGTGTCTTGTACTAAGTCATTTGCGTCATCCTGATCCTTGGTGAAATTTCGGGCATAAGACTTTAACGAAATCGAATGCTGAGTCACAAGGTTGTTAAATTCCATTCTGTTCATAGCGGTAGTGTTTATTCGTTATTACAATAATTCGTTTTTATTCCAAAACGATGGCTTCCCTCCCGAGGTACAGAAAATATACCGGCTCTCTCAGTTTATTAAATGAACTGCAGTTCGGTAAATGAATAGCAAAGACTGTGCTAGTTTTTATTGAGAAATATTAAATTTTTGTTATTATAGGGTAAATTTTAGTCAAAAACTACGCTCACGATTATTCTAACGCATATTTTGCGTTTTTGTTTTTGAGAAGTTATTAAGAAATGTGGAAAACTTTTTTAGAAAATGTTCACTTCCCGTTCTAATTTAATACCAAACTCCTGAAATACAGATTCAATGATCCGTGTGGATACATCAAAAATTGCTTGTCCTGTGGCCTCTCCTTTGTTGGTTAGGACCAGAGCTTGGTTCTTCCAGACGGCGACTTCTCCGATTTCTTTGCCCTTCCATCCCGCCTGTTCGATGAGCCAGCCGGCTGCTACCTTGGATTCGTTGTTTCCTACTGGGTAAAAAACTAGCGTTGGATGCCGCAGGAGCAAATCATTTAGTTGTTGGTTCGGAATAATGGGGTTCTTAAAAAAACTACCTGCATTTCCTATGGTGCTGGGGTCAGGGAGTTTTTCAACACGTATATGAGATACGACCTCTGCGACATCTTTGATTGTTGGTGCAGTGATACCTCTTTGTTTAAGCTCAGACTCTATTGCTCCGTAGCTGGTATTGAGTTTGGCATGTAGGTGTAATCTATAGGTTACGGACAAGATGATAAAACGACCTTTATATTTACTCTTGAATATACTGTCCCTATAGGTGAAAGCACACTCTTTATTGGTGAATGTCTTAAACTCGCCTGTGCGTGTGTCGAATGCACGGCAGCTATAGAATACATGCATCAGTTCTGTGCCGTAAGCACCAATATTCTGCACAGGTGAAGCACCTACAGTGCCTGGGATTAGTGCCATGTTCTCTAGCCCCGGAAAGTTATGTTCTATGCAATACCAGACCAAATCATTCCATACTTCGCCACCTGCGGCTGTAACAAATATGTGCGAACCTTCGATAAAGTGCTGTATACCTGTATTGGCTACTTTGATGACGGTGCCGTCAAAGTCCTTTGTGAACAGCATATTGCTGCCGCCACCGAGAATAAGGAATTTTTGTTGGAAATAGCCTTTCCTGTAGAGGTTTGTAAGTATTTTTTCTTCTCGTATCTCGATGAAATTTTTGGCTATAGATGGTACACCAAAGGTGTTTAGATTCTTTAAAGAGATGTTGCTTAATACGTCCACAGAGTATTGATTTGACTTTTACTTTTAGAAATTCAAATTAAAGTACTACCTTTAATCGTTTTGTTGCGTAAAGATAGCAATAAAGCGTACGATTTGAACAAACTTATTTTATTTCGAATATGCCGAAAAATGCAGATGAAAAGCGACTGAAGATTTTAGAAACGGCCAAGCGGAGATTTGCACACTATGGAATGGCCAAGACGACAATGGCTGAGATCGCTAAAGATCTTTCCTTTTCAAAAGCCCTTTTATATTACTATTTCCCCGATAAAAATAGTTTGTATGCCGCTGTCCTTGAGCATGTGATGGAAGAGCTGGAAGAAGATATTACCAACTCCCTAAAATCTATCGTTTCTGTTTCCGAGTCCATTGTTATCGTATTGGAAAAACGTATGGAATTCGTGAAGAAGTATTACTACATTCTCGAATATACGGTTCTCATGCGCAAAGATTTATCTTCGGAGCTCGACCAGCTTTTGATTGATTCCTTCGAGAGCCAAAAAGAGATAATCCGTAGTGTTTTTCGTCAGGGAGTGGAGCGGGGCGAACTGATGGATGTCGATCTAGAGGAAATCTCCAAGATTTTCCTGTTTTCGTCTATGGGTATGCGTCTAGTCGTAGTCAAAGATCTAAAGAGTAGCTTTATTCCCGATAAGGAAGAATTTGATGCTATCCTCGCCATGCAAAAGAAAATGGCAACGATTTTCATCCGTGGACTTAAGGCTTAGTCTTAGCCCGGATCGAGGCGACAATCAGATCAGCGTGTATTCTTGAGTTTTCGATAAACCATAGGTGGGTATTCAATCCACCACATACTACCCCCGCAAGGTACAGACCTTTGATATTGGTTTCCATTGTGGCCGGGTTGTGGTTGGGTATCATTGGTGCTACTTCCGGAATATCGATATTGAAGCGACGCAATAGCTCAAAATTAGGACGGTACCCCGTGAGGGCGATTACAAAGTCGTTCGCAATGGTTTCTGTTCCTTTTGGCCCGCTGATATGCACCTGCTGTTCCTCTATTTTTGTGAGGTTACTGTTGTAGCGTACATCGATCTCTCCTGCGGTAATTCTATTTTCAATGTCCGGTTTTACCCAATATTTTACCCTAGGGCTGATTTCATTCCCGCGGATTACCAATGTTACTTTAGCCCCTTTTCTATAGGTTTCTAAAGCCGCATCGATAGAAGAGTTGCTGGCACCTACCACTACTACACGTTGCCCGGCATAATAGTGCGGGTCGTTATAGTAATGACTTACTTTAGCTAGATTTTCTCCCGGGATATTCAGGTACATCGGGATATCATAAAAGCCTGTGGCCACAATAATGCTTTTGGCCTTATAATTTCCTTTTGAAGATTGTACCTGAAAAATGTCACCTACCTTAGTGCAACTTATCACCTCTTCAAACAGCCTGATGTTTAAGTCAAAGTGGGTATAGGCCCTCCGGTAATATTCCAGTGCTTCGGCGCGTTTGGGCTTCGGATTGGTAGATACAAAAGGCACATTGCCGATTTCAAGCTTTTCGGCCGTAGAGAAAAACGTCATATTTACCGGATAGCGGTACAGCGAGTTGACCAGGCATCCTTTATCCAGAATGAGGTAATCCAGGTTTTCATTTTTTGCTGCGATTCCGCAGGCCAGTCCTATAGGTCCAGCCCCTATAATCAGGACATCATACAGTTTCTCCATTTGCAGGTGGTTTTATACGTTCTAGGTCTTCACTTTTAGTGATGAGGTCCGCTGTTATTTTCTGTATATCTGTTGCTATTTTTATGAGAAATTGCAATTGCTCTGTGATGAGTCGTGCATCATCACTTTCGGTTTCCTCCGTATCTAGCCGTTCTATTCCTTTGAACGGTTGGAATGGAGTGTCTTCTTCCTGACTAACTAACGCAATTGTTTTCTCTAAAGTCCCTAGCGCTTTATAGAGCTGCCTAAGGTGTGCATTATTGAAATGATGGTCATCTGCATCCTGTAGTTGCGTCATTAGGGTCGCGGTGTACGAAGAAAATACGTGATTCAGGATTACAAAACGGTTTACTTCTTTGGTTACATTCTGTCTCCACTTGGGTTCGGTCAGTAGACGCTGAAAAGTAGAGCCCATATTGGCAGAGGCGATGTATACTTCCTTGCGGGCCAGTTTATATGATGTAATATCATCCATATTACCAGACAATACCCGTACAGCTTGCGCAAGGTAGTGGTAATTCGCTATTAATAAGCCCCGGATATTGGTACGGATCTGGAAGCTTTCCCAGTTCGGAAAGATAATGTAACTGGATAAAAAGGCTAGGGAGCCTCCTATGAAAGTATCTAGGATCCGCTCTTGCGCCATCTCTAGGGTATTGACCCCAGTAAAACTGAGCATGATCAGTACATAGGGCGTCATAAAGATTACTGCCATGATATAGTTGACGCGGAATAAACTATAGGCAATTAGGAAGAAGATGATCAAAATAATGAATCGTGCCGTGAGGTCCGGTATCATGACCAGTACAATACCTCCTAGGATACCACCGATTACCGTTCCGATCAATCGCTGTACATTTCGTTCCTTTGTCAGTCCAAAACCAGGCTTCAAGATGACGAGTATGGTCAGTAATATCCAGTACATCCCAAAGTGAGGGTAGTTGATCAGATTGAGCGTGAGGTATGTTCCGGAAAGCATAATCGACATACGTAGTGCATGTCTGAAGTTACTGGAGTTTAAACTAAGGTTGTCCCTGAATTTTTCCCAGTTGAGGGCCTCATTTCTTAAAAACTTACGGCTATGCTGTATTTCCTCTTTTTCGACACTGACAGACTTAAATTGACCATAGTTGTATATATCCCGGATATGCTTGGTGATCGTCCGGATATTGATCAATATCTTCTTCAGGGGGATCGCACTCTGTTCAGAGGACTTATCAAACTCGTCTACTGCAACTCGGAGCTTGTCGATTTCCGCTTCCAGATCGTATATAGGTTTTGGGATACGGTTGGCGTTGATCTTGTAGGCGATATTATCCAGTTCATGTGTCGCTTTCAGGATCACCCCTTTGATATTGTCCAATATACCTGATGGGCCATAGTTTATCCTTACCTTGTCGTAATCATAATGCGTAGTCATGCTCTGTTCGAAGAGATCGATGACATCATTGAATATTAAGGAAAGAAAGCGACCTTCTTTGGTCGTATCCTTTATGGATCGTTTACTACGGAACAGGATATCCCTTACATTCTCCTGATGCGAGTTGACGGCTATCTGGCTTTCTATAAGCTTGATATAATTGTCGTCTACTCCTATGCGTGTGTCATAGAAGTTAGCCTTTAGTCGGAGGTACTCTGCTACTTGGAGTATAGTCTCTGACAGCTCCTGTTGTGCCAGTCGATAGGGGCGTACCTGCATGATCGAAAAGCTGATGAGCATATACCAGGAGGCGCCGATCAAGAAATAGACGAGATAGGTCATTTCCTCTTTCAGGGTATGTACGTCATCTACATTAATAAGCATGATCAGCAGACACATAGTGCCAATCGTAGCGGCACGGGTATTGAATACCGCTAGCATAGAAAATAGAAAGGCCAGTATAGCTATAATAACCGTCATCAAAGGCAGAATGCCGTTACATAGTGCTGTAATGAGAATCGTTACACTACCTAATAGGGTACAGTAGGCCATCCCGAATTTTCGGTGTCGGGGAGCCCCTGGTGTATCGGATAGTCCAACGATCAGTGCACCTAAGGAAATGAGCGTACCTGTTTTGAATTCACCAAAGAAGGCACATATCACCACCGGGATAATCGTACCCATCGTGATCCGTAGTCCTTCAGCAAAGTATTGACTGTAAAAAAAACTGGTTATCTCTTCCGTCTTTCTCATATTGGTCTGCTAAAGCTGGTCTAGGTATTTTCTGTCCATTTTTTTGTCAGAGCGGAAAGTCGAGGCAGATACCCCTACAATTTCCTTAAACTGTTTACTGAGGTGTGCCACACTACTATAGTTTAGGCGATAGGCGATTTCTTTCAAGGACAGTTCATTGTAAGAGAGCAGCTCCTTAGCCTTTTCAATTTTCAGCTGTATATAATACTTTTCTATGGTAATTCCTTCCTGTTGGGAGAATACCGAGCTTATGTTGTGATAGTTGATCCCCAGTTTTTCGCTGAGATAAACCGATAGCTTGATCGATTCCGTATCTAAGGCACTGACCAGTTCAATCAGCAGTGTTTTTACTTCTTTTATTAAGTTGTCTTTGGGATCCTCAATGAGCTCAAACCCGATGTTTTCCAGTGCGGCACGAATCCGCTCGGTCTGCTTTTCCGGTATAGCCGATTCAAATTGGATCGTACCTAGCTGTACGTTTGAAAAAGGGATCTCCAGTTGGTTAAGAATGTCCTCCACTGCCGATACACAACGCTTACATACCATATTCTTGACAGCTAATTCCATTTGTACCTCTTCTATTTTTGTTTAGATTGTTTTTCGAGTATAAACTTAACGAAAATTGCCTTTATATGCAATATTGAAAGCTTGCATATAAAGGCAATTTGTAGATAATCCGCTAACTGGATTATAGCGAGACGACTAGTTTTTTACAGCCTCTACATAGACAATGATTTCTACTGTTGGAGCGACTGCATCTACACCCGTAGGAAGCTTGTCATTATATTTAATGTTGTAGTCAAAACGGTTGATCGATGTTGTTGCTGTAAAGCCTGCGCGGGTTTTGCCCCAAGGATCCGTAATGATACCTCCATTTTGTTTCACCTGGAATGTTACTTTTTTAGTGACATCACGGATCGTCAGATCTCCGGTTAGGACGAACCCACCTTTTCCCTGATTGAGGGTCGCATTGGTCAACGTCATCTTAGGGTATTTTTCCGCATTGAAGAAATCGTCACTTTTTAAGTGGTCATCACGCATCTGTACACGTGTGTTAATACTATTTACATCAATAGAAAAGTTTACTTTAGCCTTGTCAAAGTTGGTCGCATTTGCTGTTTCCACTGTGCCTTCCAGTTTGGTGAAAGCGCCGTCTACGATAGCGATACCTAAGTGTTTGACCTCAAACCTAGCATTAGTATGTGCAGGGTCTATAGTCCAACCTACTTGCGCGAAGCTGATGTTCGTAAAAAGGACGAGTGCGATAAATACGTTTAATACAGTTTTCATATTTTCTTGTTTTTGTTTGTACACTGCAAAGGTCGATCAAGTTTTTGGTACGAAACTTAATCTACATTAATAAACAAAAAAAAACAGGATAGGTTTTTATTCGAGTCCTTCCCACCAATGTGGATAGGATTTATACTGCTCTAAGGATACAATTTGACCTATTTTGGGAGTTACGATCGCTATATGTTGTGCTGTTGCAGCTTCCGTCACCCGCTTTAGGGGTTCGTCCCAGGCATGGTTGGCTAAGGGGAACTTGGCCGAATGTACCGGGATCAGGTAGTGAGCCTGTAGATCTTGCGTTGCAGTAATCACCTCCTCAGGCATCATATGTATATATTTCCACATCGCATTGTACTGTCCGTTTTCTAAGATCGCAAAGTCAAACGGACCATGCGTATTCCCGATCTCTTTAAAATGCTTGCCATAACCACTATCACCTCCTATAAATATCCGTTTAGAGCCTTTCAGTACAAATGAAGACCACAACGTTGTGTTTCGCTTGAAGGTACGTCCTGAAAAATGCCTTGCGGTGGTCGAGTGGATCTGGAACCCATCAATTTCCGCATGCTCTCCCCAATACAGTTCCGTGATCTGTCCAGCGGGATATCCCCATTTTTCCAGATGTGCACCTACACCGAGTCCGGTCACAATGTGTTTGACCTTGTCCTTGAGTTTCATAAAGGTATTATAGTCCAGGTGGTCCCAGTGATCGTGTGTGATAAAAAGGATGTCGATTTCTGGTAGGTCGTCTACCTGATAATTGTATTCACTTTCAAAGGCACGTACACTCACCCGAACTGGCGTAGCATATTTGCTGAATACCGGGTCTACCAATATCTTTTTTCCATCCAGTTGGATATAATAGGATGAGTGTCCAAACCATACATAGAGATTACTGTCTATCGGCAGGTGATGGAGATCATTTTTTTCTACAGGAATCAGGTCTTTCGGGATATTACGCACCTTCTTGGCAAAGAAAAACTCCCTTAGCATTTTCGAATAGCTGGTTCCTTCGGCCAGTGCAGGCGTATGTTCCAGATTATCAAAAGCTCCCTCCTTATAGTTGGGTTTGCTCTGCATGAGTGCCAAGCGTGAGCCACTGGCGTTTTTTCCAAATCTATCGTGTTGCATGTACAATAGTGTCGCCAGGACAAACAGTACAATGAGGGCTAGGATTACCTGCATACTTCGTTTTAAAAACTTTATCATCTCTTCTTAATATCTAAAGTTATGCGAAATATTCTAATCTAAAAGTCATAACTTTAGGAAAATACAACGATGTATAAGATACTTATGATGATACCGCTGGCTTTTAAGAGGGTTTTTCTATTTTTTTTCCTGACCCTAGGGCTTTATTTTGGTGGCTATGCGCAGGTGCTGCAGCCTGGATTTGACAAGGCCGAGTTTACAGAGATTTTAGCTATTAATTCACGTTTTTCGGAGAGCCCAGAGATGGCCCAATATATTCCGCCACCGGCGCGATCCAGGTTGCTGTATAAAAGCGGTGAGTTCGGTCTGGTCAATCATTGGCAGTTGTGGCTTATGGACGAGCGTGTTGCTGTTATTTGTACCCGGGGTTCTACACGAGAGGGCGAGAGCTGGCTGGCGAATCTATTTGCCGCACAGATTCCCGCCAAAGGAGTCCTGCATATCGAGAAGGATTTTGAGTTTGACTATACCTTGGCCGCGCACCCCCGTGCAGCAGTACATGCGGGTTACGTCTTCAGTTCGGCTTTTCTGCTTCGTGATGTGTTGCCCAAGATAGATTCTTGTTATCAGGCCGGTGTAAAGGATTTTATCCTGTCCGGGCATAGTCAGGGGGGAGGCATCACCTATATTATGAGTGCTTATCTATTGCAAATGCAAAAAGCAGGTAAGCTACCGGCAGATATGCGTATCAAGGTATATACCAGTGCAAGTCCCAAGCCCGGAAACCTTTATTTCGCTTACGACTATGAGCATAGCGTAGGAGAGGGCTGGTCACAGCATGTAGTTAATACCGAAGATTGGGTGCCACAGTCTCCTTTTACGGTGCAGACTATTGCCGATCTGCCCGACGTCAACCCCGTACCCGCCCTACGTTTTACGCTTAAAAAACAGAGCTTTTTCAAACGTTTGTTTTTTAACTCACTTTATAAGAAGATGACAAACCCATCGCAAAAAGCGGTAGACCGTTATCAAAAATACCTGGGCAAGTTTACGGGTAAGCAGATCAAGAAATATTATCCCGATTTCGTGATCCCTGATTTTGTCAATAGCAACGAGTATGTGCGTACCGGCAAGCAGGTAGTATTATATCCTGATAGTGGTTATTTTGAGAAATTTGATTATAGCAAGGATAAGACTAAGATCATGCTGCATCACTCGACGGTTGTGTACTATTACCTGCTCAAGCATACCTATGGCAAGTAAAGAGTCAGTTTTTTTAATAACTTTTCAGAGCTGTTAATTTAAATACTTACAATATGCCATCTGTAAATTTTCGTTTAATGTCGCCTTAGCGGATTGGTAATAGCACTGAGAGGCACCTCCGTTGTGCCAATACGGTACAGCGACGAGTTTTGCTCCACTTTTGAGGAAAAAGTGGATTGCCCGTCCGGCAAAGAGGACGACAAGCCAAACTGATAATCTATATATGATTTATGATCTGTTAAGTATAAGTAACTAAATGAATATCTCTATAACTTTTATTATTCGTAATACTGAGCACGTATTGTAAAGCGATTTGTCGTTCTTATCAGACTTCTTTAATTTTAATCCCATAATACGTTATAGCGAGCATGGCAAAACAAATAAAGGCATTGAAATGTCCACAATGTGGTAGTGTAAAGAAGCAGAATGTTAAAGAGGACCATTATATCTGTAACCATTGCGGTACCGAGTATTTTTTGGACAACGACGATATCAACGTTAATATCAGACATCAGTACGGAGACAATGGTCTAGATCCAAAACTTAAAAAACGACTTATCATTATATTGGGATGCTTTCTGTTTTCCATTTTTCTGATTAGTCTAATCCGAAACTGTGGAAGTAGTAATAGTACATCGACGGCTGTTTATTCAGCCATATCAACCAAAGAAAAATCCTATGTCGAGCGAATCAAGGGACACCTGGCTTTTACGGCTTATAACAGCAGTAATCCAATGTTGCTCTTTATCGTAGCCCGTGGTAAGGATAGCTTTGATAGAGAAAACGCCGAGTATTTTGCCCGTTTCTATGATCCCTTGAAGGAGAAAATTGTCAACGATATCCTATTACCAGGATGGAAAGATGACTTTTATATACAGAGTCGAACTTTCGCTGATGGCGTTCTTTATATCTGTGCTGATAAAAGTAATAAGGTGCTCAAAGTCGATCCCGCAAAGAATGAAGTCGTAGATGTAACCGAGACCTTTTTTGCAGGGGTATCCGAGTTTGCATCTGGGATTGCTACATTAAAATTTACGCAGGAAGTAGAGGGCGACGGATTCCGGATCATGACCAATGATGGTAAGGAATATTATTATTACCCTCTGGTGCGCAAAATCTATAAAGATCACTCCGAACGTCGTAATGCAGGTATAGGTATGTCATCTTTATTGCCGGGAGCAAAGCCTTTGATACGGTATGCGATTTCTGAAAAAAGTAGAGATTATCCGGACGAGAAAATCCAGTTGCTCAAATATTGGTATCAGCACAATCCTGGGTATCCTATTATGCTTCCCTATTCCTATCAGGTTGTCTGGGAAAAGGTATATAACTACCCCAAGAAATCGGGAGTTTATTACGGTTCATTTCCTTATGTCAAGAAACTATTTAAAGAACCACGGATTAATAAATTCGTAGATCTCACTCCCGACCGCTTGTATTTTGATGCCAAGATCGAGTATCAGGACAGTGTTAATGTCTATATATCCGGATTGCCCAATGCCAATCCAGAGGGTAATAGGTACCTGCAGAAGATAGATACAGAGACGGGCAAGATTGTGTGGAACTATACGCCAGCGAGTGATAGCTATTCTTTCGATACAGACATGTATGGCTATGCCGGCGGTCTTGTATTTGCCTATTATGATAGAGCTTCTACAGCCCGTTCCAATCGGCTGATCATTATGGGCAACGATGGTACAATTGTAAAAGATATAAATAAGGACGAATTATTTAAAAAGTAAAAGATGGGATTATTCAATTTTTTCAAAAAACAAGTTGCTACAGTCATCGAATGGCAGCCTCAGGCTCCTGGATTGTTGGTGTGGAAATACCCTGCAGTGACAGACGAAATAAAGAATGCAAGTAAATTGATTATTGCTCCAGGACAAGGATGTGTTCTGGTATATGAAGGCAAGATTACCGATGTGATCGATACCGAAGGAGTTTACAATATCCGTACGGACAATCATCCCTTCATCACCTCCTTGCTCAAAGTCGCTCAGTTGTTTGAGAGTGAGCACAAGATGGGGCTTTACTTCTACCGCAAGGCGGAAGTCGTTAATCAGGGCTGGGGTACGTCTTCGCCGATCAAATATATGGACGACTACTATAAGATTCCGATCCAGTTATCTGCCTTCGGTAACTTTTCATACCGTCTTAGCGATGCAGGGCGATTTTTTACAGAATATGTCGGTTCGCAAGATACCTACAGTACCGAAGCATTCCGCGAGGCGATACAGGCCCGTATCCAACAGGTGCTGACCTCCTGTTTTGCAGAAGAGAAAATGCCTTATACCAAGATCGATGCGGAGATTGCGCGGTTGTCTACGACCATGAGAGATCGGCTTGTATCGGATTTTGAAACCTTTGGTCTTGTACTCCGCGACTTCAGGATCGAAGGCAACTCATTTGATGAGGAGACACAGACCCGTATCGGTAAGATTGCAGATATTACGGCCGACAGTCATGCCGCTTCCGAGGGGGGACTGAGCTATGTCGAGCTCGAAAAACTAAGAGCTCTCCGTGATGCTGCCAGAAATGAAGGCGGTCTTGCGGGAGCAGGGGTCGGCCTTGGTGCAGGTATGAGTCTGGGTAAGGTTTTCAGCAATTCCATTGACGAGGTCACGCAACCTACCATCGGTGTAGATCCGATGGAACAATTACGCAAGCTCAAGCTCCTATTGGATGAAAATATAATTACCCAGGAGGAGTTCGAACAGAAGAAGAAGGATTATTTAAATAAACTGTAGACCATGAAGCATATTATTACATTTTTATTCATTGTATCCTTACTTGTAGTAGGCTTTGTTTCGCTCAACTATATGTGGGGCTGGGTCGAGGTCGATTATACCCAGCTTGTCAAAGTGGCTATTTCCGTATTTGTAGTTATTTTCATCGCTACCGGGTTAGCTATGGTGTTTAGTGCTGCATATGCACGTCCAAAGAACCAGCAGGACGTCGGTAAGAAAGATTAATACAAACAGCTATTCAAAAAAAGCACCGCTCTCTGAGCGGTGCTTTTTTTGAATATAACTTATATTACTTGATTGTTATTGGTGTATCAGGCCGAATAAGTTTTTTATTAAAATAAGTCTGGTCTCCTGATACCATTAGATGTCCGATGTTTGGATCATTAGATGGTCTGACTTCTGCATTCCAGCGCGAATCTGTAGGCAAATAGATATTTTTAATCGCACTTTTTCCACTTAGGTGTATTTTTAAGGAATCGATGTGTATACTTTGCTGACAATTTAAAAAAGCATCAGTTAGATTGGCTGTACATTCTTCCGTTTGTATTCCATTTAGGTAAGCTTTGGATTGATTAGACAGGTTTAGTGTTAGATTCCTAATTTTTGTCGGGCCATACGTTCTACTGATCGTTCCGTTTCCATAGTTTCTCGTGTATTCTCCTGTTCTGAGCACACAATTGTCTGCTAAGGTTACAGTTAGTTGCGCTAGGCTGTCTGTAGATTGCACCGGTATTAAGTTCAGGCCAGCTTTATTCGTACAGGAGATCGACTGTATGGGCATCGGCTGTTCTAGATGTAGATAGCTTTCTCCATTTTTCAGCTTTATCTCTAAGGTGTCTTTGTACAGTTTATATTCAAAATTCTGTTGATCATCACTCTTCATATGCTGTTTAGCTCCTTTGTTTATCTCTAAAGATAATGTGGCATCTTTGCTGCCAATGATTTTTATATGACTAATTGTTTGGTCGCTATCAAGACTGATATTACGAGGGTATAGGTTAAACCAAAATTTAGACATAATATCGGTAGGGTTTCCTTTTTGGTCTATGCTGATAACACCAAAGACTGAAGGACATAGAAAATATAGCACAGCAAAGACTATGCTGAGAAGTAGGATTATATTTGATTTTTTCATTATAAGAGTGTTTTAATGGTCTGTAGCCTTAGTTCTGTTATTGTACTTCGCTAATACTTCATCCATGGCAATATCGAGTATTTCCAGTTGGTCGAAAAACCGTGGCAGTTCTATATTCATAAACTGTTCCTTTTGTAATGCTGTTATTTTCGCTTTGGCGGCGGGATCCACGAAAAGACCCAGGCCACGTTTGTTATATACTAGGTTTTGCTGTTGCAATAACTCATATGCCCGCATTACGGTATTCGGAGTAACCTCCAGTTCAGATGCTAGATCCCGTACAGAAAGGATCTTTTGGTCCGCAGACCATTCGTCTTTCAATATTTTTTCTTTGACAAAATCAACGATCTGGAGATAAATTGCCTTTTCTTCTTTAAACTGCATTAGTGCTCCTTTTCTTTTAGTTTATAATAAAAGCTAAGCAATATCATGAAGATCAGAAATAGATAGTAGATATACCGCCATAAGGTTACAGCTATACCATTAAGTGTATATACCATATTTCCATCTGAGTTTTTTACGGTGAAAGTCATCAAAAAGATATACGTGCCTATGCCTAATATTAGAAATACTACCGTAGCATATCTTTTGAACATGAATACAAACAGGGTATAAGCAGGTATAATCATGAGTACTATTGCAGAAAACATGGACAACTGAAATTTCGTTATCGTATTGAACACACTATATTCACCAAACTGATAGTAAAATTGACCTTGACCCTCCAGATAGGCTAAGGTGTCTTCAAGATATAGGTGTTTATACAAGGAAACCAACAAGTGATCGAATAATATGATCGATCCAATCGTAAACAGATAGGTGAATACCGTAAATAAACCAATACCAATCACGCGTTCAGAAGGTTTGATGGGGTAGGTCAGTGTATTAAAACTCTTATTGAGTTGAATGAGGTACCCATGTAAGATCAACATTAGAAAAGCAGGGATTGTCAGCATAGAGAACAATTTCCCTTCATGAGTACCATGTAGTAGACTTTGGTAGAACTCGTCAGAGTCGAGGTCGCCCTTGTTTATAAACTGTTCATAGAACGGTGCTCCCGACCAAAACCCCGCTGCGGCGAAGATTGTAAATACAATGATCGGAATGCTAATAATGATGTTTTTATTCATTGCCCACATTTCATAAAGTACCACTTTTAGGGCGTTGGTTTTATTATATGGATGCATAAGTTTTAGTATTGTTAAGGTCAGGGATTGTTGTTGAGTCTGGATTAGTCATTATAGCGTTAAAGAACAATTCGATGTCGAATACATTTTCTTCGAGGTTGTCCAAAGTTTTTACGACGTACTTTTTGCCATATAGGCTTTCCTCCGAATATATAACAGTATCTTGCTCTTGTGGTGTAGCCGTTACTTTGAATAATTTCGATAGCTGTTCAACCGTTTGGTCCACGACAAAGTGATGGTCTTTTAAAATCAGCAGATGATCTATCAGTGGATGTATATCTCTGATTTGATGGGTAGATATTATTATGATTGCATCCTCGTGCGTATGTTTGGCCAATACTTTCCGTAGTTGACTTTTCGAGGGGATATCTAATCCATTCGTCGGTTCATCCATCAATAATACCCGAGCACGGGTAGCCAATCCAAAAGCGATGTTCAATTTCTTTTTCTGCCCGTACGACAGATTGCTTATGTGCATATCTGGATCTACGTCAAATTGGGAGAGGAGTTCGTCAAATAACACATGGTCAAAGCTTGTATATATAGAAGAATATATTTTTAGCCATTTTTGTAATGACCAAAAAGGTAGTTTTACCTCATCTTCAAAAAAATAGATGTCACTAAGAAAGTCTATTTTTCTTTCTTTCGGTATTTTGTCGAATACTTGAATTTTGCCTTCTTTAGGAAAAGCTATACCTGCTATTAATTTTAAAAGTGTGGTCTTGCCCGCACCATTAAGCCCCAATAAACCATAGATCTGTCCCGGTAAGAGAACGCTACACAGTCTGTCAATGACTGGTTTTTTGTTTCTTAAATAGTTAAAATGTAAGTTTTTAATGGTTATCATACTTTTATTGTATTAGTGTGTTACTTATGTAATACACTTCAAAGGTAATAATAGTTTTAATAACCCAAAAAATATTATTTCTTTTTTTAGATCAATGGTGATTATGTATTATGCTATAGGATGCTTGTGAGGTGTCTTATTTTTGTGCGATAATCGGATTTTTACCGATTATCGGTATGTAGGATGACAGGATTTACGGTTGATTATTTTTTTATTAGTACTACTTCCTAGACGTATTTTTATGACTTATTGCTTTGGTACCCTATTTTTATGCTTTGCCCCCCACTGGCTTAACTGTTTCCATATAGGGACTAATTCAAGAGCAATATCCGTTAGCTCATAATCTACTCTTGGTGGCACTTCTGCGTGTACGGTACGGGTTATTAAGCCTTCCTTTTCTAGTTCACGCAGCTGTAACGTGAGCATACGTTCTGTTATACCTGTTATCTGATTGCGGAGCTCACTAAAACGTAATTTTCCATTTTCCAGTCGACAGAGTATAAGGAGCTTCCACCTACCACCGATTTTACAGATAGCATAGGTCAGATCGCAACTTTCTACGATATAGCTTTCATTTAAGCTGTTAGTTGAGTTTTCTTTTCGTTTTCCCATTACTTACAAATTTGTTTGTACCGCACAATTAGACGCATGCTATGCGAATGTATGGAATACCCGATAAATTTGCCTGCTGTCTTAAAAGAAAATAGTATGATATTATCAGAACAAACAAAAAAGGCCTTGGCATATATTCAACATATTGAGGTGCCAACAGATCTTAATCCTTGGGAATCCGGCAGAGCATTTTATGAAAAGTTTATCCCGTTAGCAGGAGATAAGGAAGCTGTTTTTCTAGTCGAAGAGCACACATTGCTTACAAACAATCAGTCCATACCGGTACGGATTTACCGTCCAGATGATCATAACGATCTACCGGTTATTATTTATTTTCATGGAGGTTGGTTCAATGCCGGAAATCTTGAAACCCATGATACTCCATTGCGTCAGTTGGCAAAATTATCACAATCGGTAATTGTCAGCGTAGCCTATCGGCTTGCGCCAGAGCATCCATTTCCAGAGGGACTTGACGATTGTGAATTTACGGTACAATGGCTTATTGAAAATGCTTCATCACTCCACGTCAGGCCCGATCAAATAATCATAGCTGGAGATAGTGCCGGAGGTGCATTGGCCGCAACAATTACACGAAAATTCAGGCACAAAGTTGCTGCACAGTTACTTATTTACCCTGTCACTGATAATACACTGAGTAGTGCTTCTTGGACTCAATTTCAGAATGGTCCTCTGTTGGATTTAAAAGGCGGTATCCAGGCATGGGAGTGGTATCTGCAAAAAGAAGACGATACGTGTAATCCTGATGCTATTCCTTTATTAGCAGATGATCTAGAGGGATTGCCACCCACATTTGTCGCTATAGCCGAGTATGATCCGCTGAAGGATGAAGCAGTCCAATATGCCGAAAAACTAAAAGCAAGTGGGGTATACGTAAAGCTCAAACTTTATAGGGGAACTACGCATGGTTTTTTCCAGATGGGTGGGGTTATTGATGATGCAAAATCTCTAATGAAAGATATCGTTGATTTTATAGAAAGCTAGCCTTTTCATCATGAAGAAATACGCCTACATAGGTTGTCTGGGATTTATCGCTGTCATTACTACCGAATTTGGTGTTATCGGCATCCTGCCCCAGATAGCAGACCATTACAACGTCAGCATTGATAAAGCAGGGCTGTTATTGAGTGTTTTTGCCTTAGTAATCGCACTGACTGGGCCTTTTATGACTTTATTGGCATCGGGGTTCGATCGCAAAAAGGTTATGACGATAGCTGTCCTTCTTTTCCTTTTTACGGGAATTATATCCGTATTCTCTCCACCCTTTTGGTTGTTACTGCTGGTGAGGATACTGCCTGCTTTTTTACAACCCGTTTACATTGCTACGGCTTTGTCTGTTGCGGTTTCAAAGGGAGACAAAGACCATGAAAATGAATTGATGAGCATTGTTTTTAGTGGTGTAGCTATAGCGATGGTTTCTACTGTTCCCTTTGCAACTTGGGTAGCGAGCCAGTGGTCATGGGAATATTCTTTTGTCGTTCAGGCTATTGTAAGCGGTATTGCTCTATTAGCTATATGTTGCTTTCTACCGAAGATGCCTGTTGTGGAGAGAAAATCCTTTAGAAGTGAGTTGAAGATACTTGGTCAGCCTATATTTATAGTCAGTACCGCGATGAATTTTTTTATGATAGCAGCATGGTTTTCGACCTACAGCTATTTTGCCGAATACCTTAATAAGGCTAAAGGAATGGATAATACGATGGTCAGCTATATGCTCTTTGTTTTTGGGATTATTGGCGTTATTGCCAATCGTATCTCTGGAAAAATGCTTGGTAGAAATGTAACCCGTACAACTGTGTTGTTTTTGTCAGGCACCATCCTGATTCCACTTTTACTATATTTTTCGGGGCCCCATACCATAGCCGTAATTTTCGTGATTATATTGTGGGGCTTTCTGTATTCTCCCAGTTTTCTCAATGCTTCTACTTACATGATCTCTGCGGCACCTGACTCTTTGCAATTCGCCAACAGCCTTGCGACATCTTTCGGTAATATGGGGATTACATTAGGTACTACAGTAGGAGGTTGGGTAATTATGACCAGAGGGATTCAGTTTACACCGTGGATTACACTTGTTTTTGGTCTGCTTGCATTTGCTATGGTAGCCCTTAGGTTATATTTGGAAAGGACGAAACCTTAAGCTAGAGCAACTCTGAGGTTACTGATAGCTTTCAGTAATAAAAACACGCTTGGATTACCAAGTGTGTTTTTGTGAATACAGGCCGTCGTATGCGAAAAAGAATTATTAGATCTGAGCATCCGGATCTGATGATTTTTTTCTAATTTAACCTCATAAATTTATAATACGATGAAGTCGCCCAAAAGATGAGAGCCTTT
Source organism: Sphingobacterium tabacisoli (assembly GCF_017908035.1). Lineage (GTDB taxonomy): Bacteria > Bacteroidota > Bacteroidia > Sphingobacteriales > Sphingobacteriaceae > Sphingobacterium > Sphingobacterium tabacisoli. Next base: position 82,638 of record NZ_JAEQMU010000002.1, read on the forward strand.
ATTATTTTACCGTTGGCCGTATTTTCCATAATTGGTTTCGTTCTCCTTTTTTTTGCTATTACCCAAGGTTGGGAAGTCGGTGTCGCAGGCTGGATTACCATTTCTCTATTTGCTTTTTTTCCGTTGCTTATTCTTTACGGTATACTGTTTGGTTTCTCGGTCTCTGCGAGACAGCAAACGAGAATCGAGGAGAGGCGAAATAAGCTATCTGCCGATAGAGATGGGCTTCGTATTGATATGCCGCTGTTTGATAAGAGCTGTTTTATAAGCTGGGAGTCTGTCGAAGCTATCATCTATTACAATTATATTGTGAGTAGTGATTTTACGACAATCCACCGCGGTTTTAGGTTCTATCTGAATAGCTCACCCATCTATACAAAGTATGATAGACAGTGGTGGCTCAATCGCCTATTCAGTAAGGATCCCGTAGGTAACTGTATAGATGTGTCAGACGAGACCAAGGGGTATCAGGAGATACCAGATATGATAACGAAATACCTAGGAGTAGAAGTCACTGTCGATTGCTTTACAGATTCCAGAAAGGGAAAGCTGATTTCCTCCGAAACAAAGCAACATAAAGATAAGGTTACGACTGTTGAAAGATGGAAACCGGACAATGGCGATCGTGAATCAATTGTATACAGTAGATCTAGCCAAAGTATGGAGGAAATAAAAAGAGTATTTGTATAGCTAGCAGATAGCTCTTTTTAGGTTACCTTATTGTATTCTTTTTATTTTGACTATGTAATAGTATCAATTAATTATGTGTTGCTTACTACTGAAACGATGTTTGCTCCTTGCGGTATTAATTTGTGTTTGTAACAACTTCTCACAAGGTCAAATCCGGCAGATAGAGCAGCAATTGCGAGGATTACCTTTCATCAAAGACAGTGTTGACCTGATCAACAGTTTAAACAGGCTAGGAGTACTTTACCGAACCCGAAATACGGATAGCTGTTTTTATTATGGCGTTAAGGCCAAAAGTATGGCTGTCAATTTACGTTATAAGAGGGGACAAACTGAGGCAAGTCATTCCATTGCCTATGCTTTTTACAAAAGGGGATTGTATGCAGAATCATTGGAGTTGCTCGGAAAGATATTACCAAGGTATGAAGAGCTTAATGATACCGAAAAAATCATCCAGGTACACCTGGATATGAGCGATGTTCTGAACAAGGGGGGGCTCCGATAGGAAAAAGATTGTTTCACTTTTGCAAAAGACCATCCAAATCGGGGAAACATTGAAAAAAGATAGTATCATGTCCAGGGTATATGCACACTATTGTCTCCGAAACCCGGATCTTCCTCAGGATAGCGTCCAATACTACATGGACAAATCTACAGAGATTGCAAGCCGTTACAAAGAGGCAGATATGATGGTTTACAATCAGTTATGGTACTGCGATTTATTGTTTTCAAAAGGGCGGTTACAGGAGGCTTTACCACTTACAAGACAGTCTTTATTTGATGCAACACGCATTGGCAACTCAAACCTAGTGATCAACGCACTCTTCCTCCTGACAGGAATTTACGAAAGCAATCCTAAAAAAGCACTTGAGTATCTTTATCAGGCTTATGAGGTGGCACAAAAAAGTGGAGACAGCTCCATAGAAATTTACATTCTACATAGTGCATTAGAAGTTGCAAAACAATTAGGAGATAAGGACGAGATTATCAAAGTCTATTCCGATCTAGACAAGTCGATAACAGCAGATTGGGAAAAATCAAAAGAGTTTATCAAGGATTATGTCGAATACAATGCAGTACAGGACCAAAATAAGTTATTAAGCGAAAAAAATGCACAACGCGCCTTATGGTTGTTGATTATTTCTATTTCCGCAGCGATGATTGTGTTGGCCATATATTTGATCATGCTCCGTCGGGACAGAAGGGCGAAAGCTCGGATAGAAGCACTCAATGACGTTGCAAATATGCAAATCATGACTATGGAAGAAGCAAAACATCAAGCTGTAAAAGAAGAGCAACAACGGCTTGGGCAGGATCTTCATGATGGGCTTTCATCGTCTATTGCCGCCATTAGATATCAATTAGAAACGCTAATGATGGATACCAGTGATATCGAACTGAAAAAGAGACTAACTATGCTTCAAAAGCAAGTAGAAGGTGCTTATAAAGCCGCGCGAAACAAAAGCCATGAATGGTTCAGTGCAGCTGACGGAGAGCAAGAGCAGTCTTTTGAAAAGCAAATCATATTACTGACGGACAGTTCTCTACCTGATAGCAGATATAGCAAGAATATTCATATCGACAACAGCAGCTTATCAGGTGTTGATATGGATACACGGATAGCATTACTCCGTATTATTCAAGAGGCCATCACCAATATTATCAAACATGCCAAGGCTAAAAATGTAGGTATTCTGATTTATGAAGAAGATGATAACTTATTATTAATCATCAATGATGATGGAATAGGCTTACATGAAAAGAAAGTTAATGTTGGAAGAGCTACAATAGGCTTGAAGTCTATTCACCGTCGTATTCAATATCTAAATGGTGAAATTAGAATTAATTCGGATGCCAGAGGCACTGAAATTATGGTGTCCATCCCATTGGAGAAATCTTGAAAGATAGATTTTCCAGCCGCTATTTTCTAGCAGCTGTGATGTGTAGTTTGGTACATTATTGGAAAAGAACTCATTTAAATTGGAATTACTCAAGAAACCTAATATCTACGTCATATCTGGTTGCAATGGTATAGGCAAAACTACTTTTAGCAATACCGTTTTGTCTAAAATTCTTAATTATAAAGAGTTTGCCAATGCAGAAAGTATTGCAGCGTGGATGTTTGGTTAGGAATGATTTATCTCTAATAATACAATTCAATATTGAGCGATTTTAGGTTTTAAAAGTAGGTGGAAACAAAAAACGCTATTTTATCCGATGCTTATATTGAAATTATTTAATGGCGTTTATTTTATTTAGGATGTTTTTTTCAAAATCTTTCATTTCCCTGAGATTGGCAAAAAAGCCAAAATCTTTATTCATCAAACGGAGATTACCTGTTACCGTATCGACGAAACTAACTAGATAGATGCTAGTGTTATCACCATTATCCCTAATTAGAGCATGAACAATTTCCTGTCTGTCTTTATAGTAAAAATCTACTTTTTTCCAATACCCTGTATGGTCCTTTTTAAAGGATAATTTGCCTTTTTCAAAAAATAAGTCAGGTTCTATTTCATGAAGTTTTATTAGTTTACGCTCAGTATCTTCTATAGATCCAGCAATTTGCCATACTTCAGCAAAAGGATAAGAACCTGCGAAACCTCCTATTTGTCTTCTGAAAAATTCAAAACAAAAGAAACCGATAACTAAAAACAAAACTCCTAAAAACAACTTTTTTAAGTGGCTTTTATTTGATGTTAACATATAAACGAATTTGATTTTACGAAAAGTAAGCATTGATCTTTAAGCTGATGTTAATAGGAGGTTAACTTTTAGTAGAGAATAGAGGATGGTTTTCTTTCTCAGGGTAATATTCGTGTTGGCAATAGCTTAATAATCCTGTGCAGACCGGTTTTGTTCAGGAAAGGCCTTTTGGGTGTTATAGTGATGCGGTAGATTACAGTGGCGGGGCAGGAGATTGGTAAAGTTGAAAGCTTTGTGATAGAATAGATGATTTATAATCACCATTTTAGGGAAGTGATGTCAACGGATGGCTTTTAATTTTTGTTAATATTCTCTTAATCTTAGAGTGTTACATTTGAATGGAATTATCACGAGAATAAGGACAATTAGACTTAAGTTATATTTCATGCTTATACTATCAAAAAGAGGTGTTTTTTATGCTCTATGGCTCACATGTTTAATTTTTAGCGGCTGTAGGGATGGATTCAAGTTGAGATTTGGAGATAGTTCAGACATGCCAATATATCGGTATACCGATTCGTCGTTCTATTTTCAAGAGAAAAACTTTACGATTCTACCTCGAACGAACCCTTATATACCAATCAATAGTCGTATAGTTTATGATAAAAAAGGTAATCCGGATACCTTGGAAGTTTATTTGGCAAAAGCGGGTTTTGATTCTTTACGTCATAAACAGGCTGTCATAACTGTTTCTAGAGTGAGTAGTTTTGCTGATGTCTATAGCCCTAAAAACTGTGAAGATGTGATTGTCAAGGGAAAGGTTTTTTTGAAATTGAAATATGAACTTGCTACAAGGAAGGGAAATAGTCTTTTCTTTTTTCCTACTAAAGATTCGTTGGTGAGATTATATTAAAAGAATTAGACAGCTTCATTCTGGATACCAATAACAACTGTTCTTGCCTTAGTAAAGCTTTTTATTATTGCTTTACTACTATTAATGATGATTTACCTATATAAAAAAAATAACTATTATAATAGACATTATCGTATTCCAGATACAATATGTGTGTTATTTTTATTAAACCAGGTTGGTTATGTTATTTCGGACATTGTTAATCAGTGATGTTTTAGATAACAGCAATTCTTTAGAAGATGGATTTTCTGATGTATCATGCCCAGTCATTTAAATCTTATTTTTCGTTCTTCTAATGATGAACTCCAGCGATTATTACAGGATTTTAAGAAATATATAGCAAAGCAAGTTATTCAGGCGATCAAAGATAATATTCAGGAAAGTCGAAGAGAATGGCTAACTTGAATGATGGAAAGAGCAGGAATAAAAATAGAGTGACAACATCAATTTTGGCAACATCATAATAAACCAATTGAACTTTGGAGCAGGGAGATTATAAATTTCAATATCACGGAGCAGCGTGTAGATTGGAGAAACATGGTGTTATTTGTGAATATGACCTTTTACCGGAAAATGAATATCCTGTTAAGTTTTCGAATTGGGAGTTGAATGAATTTATCAATACCAGTGAGAAGTGGAAGACCGTAAAATATAGTTTAGAAGAACTTCATGAGATATTGCTTCAATTGGTTGAAGATAAAAAAGCTTCTTCTTTTGGAGATAGAGTATATAACATTTTCTGTCTTTCAAATAAGAGATACGAATGCATTTAAAGATTAGGTAGAGTTCTATACCAACCGAAACAGCCAATCATATGATAAAAATTCAATTAGGTAACCCTGAGGTTCTTGTATTAAGAATCGATAAATCAATGGGGGTGGAAGATGTTCTTGAAAATATCTTCCCTTTAGACACCGATTATTCATTTCTTATCTGGAATAATATTTTTATTCCACTTTCTTACAAATATGATATTCCAGTTATGGTTTTTGATTTTATTAAGATTTTATCTTTCCTCAGGGATGACAATGTTTTAGATTTGGAAGTACATTGGGCTTCCAATACTTTTGCAAGTATTTGGATCTTGAGGAAAACCGATCATCATGTCCACATTAAAGCAGAATGGAAAGATGTAAATGGAGGATTGGAAGGCTTACTAAACAACTCGAATTATACAAACGTAAATGTCTGTGAGTTCGATGAGCAGATAAAGAAGGTTTTAATGTTCTTACAAGCAGCTATCGTAAAAAGTAAAGCTAACCTTGACCTTATATATGATTACAAAAAGCTACATCATTGGGTAGGATAATTTTTTTATTTATGAAAACGAAATGTAATTTTTTAAAAAAAACTATTATCAAGAGGCTAGTAGAGAAGGCTTATTTATTTGGAAGTTCTGTCGTTCCGTTAGTAATTCCTATATTAAAACATAATTCTTAATTAATATAAATGAGATATATTAAAGTCTTATTAGTTGTTTTATTGATAGTGGTGGTTTATGTGGCCTTATTTAAGGTAGCGAAGCTTGGACAGCAATATTTAGATAAGAAAATGTCTAGTTTAACATCAGCTATTCCCAAAGAATGCTTGGCTTTATTGAGCATTGATTCAACTGATATTAGTTTTTCAAAAACTGTATTTGTGGATCAATCCGCGATTTCTTCATTTGCATATAAAGATTCTATTTTTATTACTGCGGTGAGGCTGGATGCTTCTCCAATGTTGAGCTTGACTAGAGGTGTCAATTTGCATAAGGATCTCATAAAAACTGGTATCGATGGAGGAGTCTTTTATGCTGGCGTTGAAAATTTAATGACAAAAATTTCTTACTCTTATGATTACGAACTTGTTCGTGTTAATTCGATTGATATTCATCTTCCTAGATCTGGTGATATTAAAAGCTTAATCCAAAATGATACCTTATGTTCTTATTTTATACCCAATAGTTATGGTTTTAAAGTGAGATTGAACGATAGAAATCATAGTGATATCGTAATTGAGACGTCTCCAAAAAGTATATTTGAAGAAAATAATGAGAAGAATAATGGCACTATGAATATGTTGCTTTGCTTAAGAAGGTATCAGGATCATGTTTATTTGTTTTTGTTTAATAGATTGAACAGAAGCTCGAAAGAAATTGATGAGAGTGCGTTGAATAGGTTTATTGTAATAGAAGACTAAGTATGGATAAAGTTGCTTTTTCACACAAAAATAGATTTAGAATTATTTTGTTCGTGATTTTTTCTGTTGTTTTTATTCTTTCTGGAATTCCTGGAGTATATAGAGAGTCTGTATTATTTGGTACAGGATATTTCATGTCCAATACATTTCTGATAACACTTCTATCATTTGTCCCCTTTATTTTGTGTACATTATATTTCTTTTTAGTAGCACGTCGCAAATATGTTCTCCTGCTAGATGAGAAGGGAATCTTGGACAAACGTTATTTATTTGGAAAAGTCTTTATACCCTGGGAGCGTATTGCATCCATAGATTTAAACCGAGATAAGAGAAGTGAATGTCTTTTAATTAAAATAGGGAAAAATGTAAAGATGGATGCTGATTATGTTATTGACCAAGATGTAATAACCTATAAGATTCCATTAAAATATATTGACTATAATGAAAGTGAGCTTAAAGGTGTTTTATTATATTATATTCCTGCTAAGCCGACTCTCTGAAAATTATTGTAAATGCTACCGATACTTCTATTGCTATTCAGAGTCTGTCACAAAGAGTAATCGACATCGCATATACTAGTATGTTTTATTAAGTCAGCTTTAATCTCATCAAAATATTAACTATGGACAAACAGACAAAAATCAATTATTTTTACTACTACCATATTGTTGCATATTTTGTGTTAATTGGGGCTTTATACGGGCAATCTTTTGTCGGTGAGTTTTTCTGGGGGGAAATAATTCAATTTCTGCATTTATTTTTATTAATCATTACTCTGCCAATAAATTTTATTAGTCTTGCATTGGTGTATTTTGGTTCTGCAAGTTTACTTTCTATTACAATTGTTCAAGGTTTGTTTTTCGTGATAAGTTTGCTGATTTTTAATTCTGTTGTTAAGGAGTCGAATCAATCCGATGAAATTTCAGAATAATAAGAAACAGTTGAGCAATTATATTATAAAAAGATAGTGGTTGCGTTTGATTCGAAGTTGAAAATATTAAGGCAATTGGGTGGATGTATTTGTCCGAAAATTATACGCTGACATTGCAGTGGATTCGTTAAATTACTGCGTTAGGGAAAAAGGAATGCAAGTTTATTCTTGGTGTATCATGCCTAGTCATCAATCAGGCACCTCAGCGATTGATACAGGATTTTAAGAAATATACGGCAAAGCAAGTTATTCAGGCGATCAAAGATAATATTCAGGAAAGTCGAAGAGAATGGCTAATTTGGATAATGGAAGGAGAGGGGATAGAGGCAGGTTTTGTTCGGGAAGGGCATTTTTTGCAATATTGTAATGCGATAGATTACAGTGGTAGCAGGGGATTGGTGAAGTTGGAAACGGTGTGAATGAATAGATAATATATATTCTGATAATGCAAATCAATAGGCTGTAATTAATAGGCTGATAGAGGTTAATAAAAGTTTAAAAAAGTAAAAATGCAATTTAAAATAATGTTTCCTGCACCATATCAAGTGCTTGATATCTACAATGATAACCTTGATTTAAATATTGTTCTAGAGAACGGTGAAGTTTATTTTGGAACACTGTTTACTTTGCAAAATATTAAACATCTTATGGAGAGCGATAGTGATATATATTTTTGGTCGACAGATATGCTTATTCTGAAAGATTTGTCCTATGAGAGTATATCTATTGTTGTTAAGAAACTATTAAATGACGGAATACTAAAACAGGTGTTTTCAAAAATAGGTACAATAGAATCTGTTTTTTCACATTTAGGTTGGAATGATTATTCTGACGTATCATCGTAATTTTAATGAGTGAGATTATAAGTTAAATAACAACAACGCCCAATCCGATAAAGATTGGGCGCTGTTGTTGAAAAAAGATCCATTGTTGTTAAAAGATAAGAAAAGTGGAGTTAGTGAAGTAGAATGGCATTTTTTCCCTGGAAAAACTGGTGTTGGACCAACGCCGCAACTGGAGGATTTACTCCGAAAGAATGATTTTAGTATTTTTATTCACAAATAATATTTATGGCATATCCACTTTTTATACCACCAGAGAAATTTTTTTCGACTAAAAACTTCGATTGGTCATTGAAAGATTCTAAAGAATACTTTAATTGGTTTATATCTACAAAGAGCAATAGATCAAATTATTACTTAGAATATTTATCTATTCAAAGACACGAAATAGATTTTGATATCTTGTGTGACCGGATACGAGATACCTTATTTAGTGAAGAGTTTTCATTAAAGACTGAGGGCGGTGTTTTTGATCTGACAAATGCAGGATATGCTTTTGCTGCAGATACTTCTATTGTACTGTCTGATTATGTCATAGATAAGTATAAGGGGAAGGTTTATTGGGATATTGTTAAGAAACCTAAAAGTGATATATCTTTTCATTTACCTGCATTATTTGGTTTTAAAAAATTACCTTACGTGGAGTTAATGAAAGCGAGCATTGGACATGCAAAGTATATTTTAAGAAAAAAAGAAGATCCTCATGTGTGGAAAATGATGGTTGATCTGGATTACCTGTTTTAATGGATATAGCTTGATCTTCTGCAGCCCAATCTTTCACCGGATTGGGCTGTATATTTTAAATGTATTTGTTTATTCTTTACTTATGGATTACTCAATTTCGAGAATCTTTTTACCATGTTCAGTAATGATGTAATAGGAAAGGAGACCTTCTTCTGTGTTTTTTTGTTGAAGTTTTAGCCAGTCTGCCTCGACACAGGCTTTTATCGTTGCAGTCATTTTAGCACTTTTACGCTTGAGGCCAAGATGTGAAAGTAATTCTGATTCGAGCTTTTCTTCCTGGCAGAAAGGAAGAAATTCTGATATACGTTTTATATCTTGTGTAGTCAAACTAAACTGACTTATTAAATTCTTTTCAGTAAGCTCTTTTGTAATGTTATTAATAACCTTTTCAGAAGGAGTAAACTCTTCTTTTAGTTCTAGATCATCAAAGAGGTCTTTGTGCATCTCGTAACCATTTTCGTTTATAGCTTTTGCTATTAATTCTAGTTCGCTAGAACGTAAATAATGGATTGATTCATAGCATAGCCAAGTCATCCTTGTTTGGTGGATGCCAGTTCTTCTAGATACTTGAGCCTTATTGACTGATCTTTTCTCTAGATACTCTCCTAAAGCATTTAAAACTCGTTTTTTCTTTTCCATAGTACTTTTATAGAATATTTAAAAGTACTTGTTGCTTTAGTTTATACATATTATAGTTGTTTTTATACATATAATATGTATATTTGTTTTGATTAGTGTTTGGTAAAAAAATGTAATATCACTAGGTGGTATTATAAAATATTATACTTTAAAAATCTTGCGGAGAAAAGTAGGACATTCGAGTGCAAGGAGTAGGAAAGACCTAGGTCTTATGCTATATTTGTATAGTCATAAGACTTGGTCACTCTGCTTGCTCTGTGCTCGGCTGTCGAAAGACAGTGGCTGTCCTACGCCTTCTCGGCAGAGCAAGCAAAGGGGTGGCTTTTTTTATGCCCGCTTTTATGTTCTGCTGAATTTCTCCCCGAAATAGAAATATAAAAGCAATGATAACAAAGAATCAACAGTACAAAAACATTTTTAAAGCTCCCGAATAGTTTGGGTAAGCTTAGTCATTAGCATGACTTTTCTATTCTTGTGATGTGTATCATATACCGATTATTAAAACTTAAATTATCTTCTAAGCACATCCTTGATAATCATTTAATCAATTTTTTATTAAAACGTGTGGCTTGGTCACTACTTTTTCTGTTTTCTTTTCAGCTGGCTCGGCTTTCTTTTCCGAAGCATTTACTGCAAAATATCCTGCACTAAGTGCAAGTGTTAATCCCATGATAGCTTTAAGCCAATTTGTTTTTAGTATTTGCATAGGGCAAATTGTGCACTTGAAGATGAGTGCGAACTTTAGTTTATAATATTGAAATGTTACTGTCTGTGTCTCCCTGAGGTGACGATGATCCTAATGGATCGATCTGTTGCGGAGTCACGATCTGCCGATGGTGGATCTCCATTATGCCTTTACCTACGGGGTGCCCGAAATAATGCGAATTTCTCCCTTACGGTATAGACATTTTTCTTGTTGCGATGTATCATAGTGCTAAGCTATAGAAGACAAGCTCTTTTTTTAGATGTGTTAATTCGCAAATGTGATGAATTAAGTGTCAAGGGGATGTCTTTTGCACTTTTTGTACGAATTAATTCGTAATTTTTTGAAAATGCACGTGTCTTCTTTGCTTTAATCTCTCTTGTAGGTTATCTTGGGGTGTATTGACCATACGGAAGTTATCTAAAGGTGAGCTCGCTAAAGCTCGGTTGTAAACGCTTTAAAATGTTTTGATTATGGAAGAAATGGCCAGGCCTAAGTTTAAAAAGTGTAGGGGTACGGGCAAGGTATCCTTTCCCAATAAGTTGGAGGCGCAATGGACGATGCTCAAGCACAAGTGGTCTGCTTTGATACGCAATAAGATCGATGGCCGGCGGGTCAAGCACCGCCAGGGCAAGCAGGCGCAACGGCGCATCTACTATTGTAAGGTATGCAAGGGCTATCACCTTACGAAATGGACCAAGCAGAATTTTGATAACTATACGCGCTATCGGGATGAGAATAGGTTTTAGTTACTTATTCTTCTGAAACCAGCGTAAACTCATTTTCAGATAGCTAGCTTTTTGCTCGTCCGTGATAACGTAAAAAATGTCCTTGTGGTCGTCCCTAAACTGTGCTATTCTTTCTTTGGCATCGGTCCGCTTGATCCAACGTATGTGCTTCTTCAGTTTACTGTTCTTTTGTGCCAGAAAGCGGTTGACATAGTAGTTGAGTTCGGTAAATTGCTCCCGTATCCGAAATAGATCGATCAGGTCGATCTCGAGTGTGGTGCTGGCTATTGGAAATACAATCTCCACGTCGCTGATCCGATTCTCTAGCGAACTGCTTGCATGGATAATGACCTCGTTCGGACTCCAGATCCAGTCCAGGTATTTTTTTTGCTTTACTTTTTCCAATGCGATGGCTTTGCCCTCCTGTATCAGTACGATCTTGGTATAGATCTCGCTCAAGCGGAGCAATACTTCTTTGTCTTCGTAGCTTTTGACACGGCTATTGTGGAGTATGGCTTCCAAGAGCTCTTCGCTCGGTATTCTGTAGCGGCTCAAAATACCTTTTAGAAATTGGTAATTCAGATCCTGTTGCATAGTGTATTGTTTTTATTGCTTCAATAAATCTCCCATAGAGCGGACTTTCTGCTCCGTAGGGGATGAGATGATAGGAAAGAGGTACGGGCAGAGATGACCAATGGCAGCTATGCCCCAGAGACACCGAAGGTGAGCGGACGGTTATAATATGGACCGTACATCGCAAAGGACACCAACCGCCGAAACCACAGATGCGGTCGGGTATAAACGGTAATGTATCGATGAGATGTAACCATAAAAATGATATAATAAGGACCTGTAAAACGGATGGGCTCGAATAGAACGGGACTGCTATAATTGGACAGGCACAATTGATATTTTTACTAAGTTAATAAATTAAGATAAATGTTTATAATATTAATTTATCAAAACTATTTTAAAATAAGGGAGTTATATATAAAGTAGTGGCTTTTTTGCAAGTAGTGGAGGAGGTACACGATATAGGATGATAGGGAGGGATCCCAACCAATTAATAATTTATAAATCTAGTTTTTGTTTTAACCGCATAGTAGCTATGGCCGGACTTTGACTGTGCATGTCATTTTTGTTATTATGAAAGAGATGTTTCAGAAATTTATCGAAGAGCAGACTGTGGGCAATGAATTGTTGAAGGATATTAAAGAATTAATGAAGTCCTTTTTATGTCGAGATGTTAGGAAGGATAACGGTACTGAAAAAGAAGAAGTCCGCGACATGTGGAAAAGAAGGGGATACCTCGAAGAAGAATTGGTGACGGTTAAGGAAGCTCGGGGTATACTAAAGGTCAGCCGTTGGAAGATCGATGACCTCCGCTCGCAGAAAGTACTTACGACGGTCGATAAAGAGGATATTGCCGGGGTACGTCTGATACGAAGTGAAGTGGAGGCTCTGCTGTATTCCTATTCAAGACCAAAAGGAAAAATTTAAGAAGCCAAATAGTAATCTATTTGGCTGAGGCGAGTAAATCCTGTAAGGTTCTGCCCTGGATCCTTATGGGTTTGCTTTTTACCGATAGAGGTAGGGAGCATTGCATGATAGTAAGGCCATGCTGATGTATGGAAACAAGAAACAAACTTATGGAAGTGTGGATTCGTGTTACTGGTTGAGGTGAAATCCACACGGAACTGCCGATGGGACGGAGAACTGTACGTTATACCCTTACGACTTTTTTGTATTGCCATAATGCTGTAGGATGAAGTGCAAGGGAAGTATCGTATAGACGTATGGAAGTACATCCCACCTGTTTGACTATACGAGATATAGACAATGATATGAAGAAAACTTGTAAGGAAATACGGGTTTGAAGTAGGGCAGCGATCTATTTCCTTAAGGGGTTGCAGAAAAGGTATATGGGGATATGCGCGATCCATAGGGGTAAACGAAAAAGTCATATTACGATTCAGTCCGGTCATATGGATAAATCAATCGGACGTAAGGAAGTGGTGTATACCTATAGAGCTATACGGCATAAGCTGAAGGAAGTAGGGAATATTCTTATAGATTTTCTTTTTAGACGTAAAGGGATGCCGGGACCCCTTATGGTTATATCGGTTTTTTGATCTGATTTTGTATGGTGGTGCATGGGAAAACTGCCATTGCTGTACGTTGTTGCCTGCTGTTGCCTGTTTTTTAGGTTTGCAGCTGGGGCTGGGCCATCTTTGGTTATGGATTCAAAGAAAGGAGAGAAAATGTACCGAATTAAAGCCCATCGCATACGTGCTGAACCGCAGGGGCCGGCAAGGAGAAACTATCAGCTGCCGAAGGCCGCATATTATTTACAATAATTAAATTTTATAATAAAATGAGAAGAGATCGAGTGTATATCGCTTATCAAAAATGGGATGATTATTCCCTATCGAGTCTGGCGGGCAAGACATTGACCGCGATGAAGAATAATCCTTTATTTCCTGATCCGAGACCGGAGATGGCGGATTACGAAATACTGGTCAACGACTACAGGACTAAACATGAGGTTGCCGCAATACGGGGCAGTCAGTTGGAGAAAAAAGCCAGAGACAATGCCCGGGATAAAGTGCTGGACGCTATGCGGCAATTGGCTTTTTATGTCAATATAACAGCGGATGGAGATGGAGAAATTCTAGCCAGTTCTGGCTTTATGTTGGTTCCCCCTCCAAAATCTGTGGGCTATCCTACCGTAATCGTGGGGATGCGCCTGGAAGATGGACGTACATCTGGAGAAGTAAAGTTTAGTTTTACACCACAGAAGAATATCTCGGAATACGAGTACTGCTATACAACGGTATTAGACTCGGAGAATCAGCAGGTATGGGGAGATATCCTAAGTACGGGGAGCTCGAGGGGCAATTATATCGGTGGTCTGTCCCCTGGAGATAAGGTCTACTTTCGTGTGCGCGGACGCAATAACAAGGGAATAGGCGATTGGTCAGAAAATATTTATCTAATCGTAAGATAAGGAGGTAAATCATCAATGGTTAATGATAGATGACTAATGAGAAGAGTTAGAGGGTGAGAAAGTTAGATGGTTAATCGATCTAACTCCCTCTAACCTCCTTTAACTATCTAGTGTTATCTAATACCTTAGCCTGGTTGGGTAATCACGGTTCTTCATTTTAACTATTTCTAACTCTATAACTATTTTATAACATGACAACAATAACAGATAATCCTTCATGGCTAGCCCAGGGCTGGCGGGGAGAACTTACGCTTCGGGAGAAGCTGTTCTTCGGCTTTCTTTTCCTGATTATCGCTTGGGTAGGCGTATCGGTCATACTACAGCTTATCGATCCAGCTATCGGCGTATTGGATTTCGGGATACTGACGGTTGCGGTCTTCGGACTGCTGCTGGGATGGCTCGCTGTCTATATCAGTGTCTGGCTACAGGAACTGCTGTGGCATCCATTTAAATCTTTTCGTAAACAGTTTGGTCAACATTTTAACCAATTGACATCATGGCAACAATGTATTCTTTATTTCTCAGTTTTCTTTTTATTGCTGTATGCAGTGATAATGGTGATGAAAGTGGTGTTTTAAGTTCGCTCAGGCCACAGCTGTCATTTTCCATGACGAGGACATACTTTTTTTCCGCTAAAAAGTATGCAAAAAACTCATCGCTTAAAATTTTTGACACGAAGTCCGTGCATCCCAGTACAATTGTCAAAATTTTTGTAGGCGATAAATTGGGAGAATGGATGGTATTTGCTAGTAATTGCTTACCCTCTACATTAATATCTCCTGTGAAGCAGCTAGCTATTAAGGATGACCTTTTAGCATATGGAGTCAAAGGTCGTAAAGCGACGAATAGCAGTTCTGTACATTTTGCACTAGATCAGGATTCCCAGTCGAAGGGGAGAATAGAAGGGCAGGGGACCTTGGGGACCGCCTGTGTAGCTTTGCGAAGCCGTGATGAACATAAGCTAAACAGTCTTGATCTTTGTGGCACTTTCTATCAAGGGAAAGTGCCTAGGCAGTCCGCCAATGAGGACAAGAGCAACTTAATAATAGCAATTGCTTCAAAAGAACTTGACGTTCGCGAAGCTACAGGCAACAACGACGGAAAGCGTGTGGAGGAATACCTTCGCTATACGAATCTTGGTAAAGGGCACGAATGGTGTGCAGCGTTTGTCTCTTGGTGTTATGGGCAAGCTGGTTTACCTGTTCCACGTAACCCGTGGTCTCCGGCCTTGTTTCCAAAAGCTAAGGTATATTGGAGAAGTGGTGAGAAGGTGAATGCGTTAAAAAGTGAGAATGTAAAAGCTAATGTATTCGGAGTATATGGAGTTAAAGCAAAACGTATCAATCATGTAGGCTTGGTGAAAGAAATCGCTAATGATTATCTGATTACCATAGAAGGCAATAGCAACGATCGGGTGGAATCCAGACGAAGACATTTGAAGACGGTGTATGCTTTGGCGGATTGGGTTAAATAGTATTTAGTACCTAGTATTTAGTATGGAGATTATCACTTTCTTTAATTCTATTATTATGAAATACTCATGTTTAGCGAAACACAAACACTCATAGTCCGCCAGCTGGCGGATGACCATTAAAAAACAGATTATACACATATGAAACATATCACTCTTGTCCCGATTATCGGGTGCTTCACTATCATAACCTTCAGCATCCTCTTCACTTTCTCTTCTTGCCGAACGCTAAAACAAAAGACATTCGAACAAGAGTCAATGATACAGAAACAATATACGGGTGTACAGAGCCGGCAGGCGGCAATGTCAGAGTGGTGGGACAGTACAGGTCGGTATTGGTTCTTTAGCACAGACAGTGCTTTCTATTACCACCCCGATAGTGGATTGTATGCTACACAAGGCATGCTGTCTATGAGCGAAAGTAACCTACAGGTACATCGTCAAGAGTTACTGCTCGATAGTATCCATACGGTTACGGCCCAACAGGAAAGCTACAATGTCTGGAAGACATATTATCGTCGGGTAACGGATAGTAGGTGGACGATACTGTTAGTTGTGGTCGTATTATTGGGTTGTGGCTTTCTCTTTAAACGTATAAGACGGATGTAAAGCTATTACCTACATCCGTCTTAATACTCAATTTTTGATGTTTATAAACTATTTTAAATAGCCGTAGAAAAAGTCACCAGCATTGCTCTGAGGAGATAGTCCGCCTAGAGGTTCTGTAACTTTCGATGAACTACTACTTACCCAGTCAATTACAAAAGGACCTTTCAGAATGTAATCTTCTAATACACTAAGCTGTGCCAAACGTGAAGTCCAGTTTCCGTTGGAGAAATCTCGCTTTGGATCGGTGAGTCTCAGTACGTTCTGGTTAATGGTGTATGTAAAAGACATATCTGCTATATAATTTGTCGTACCTGATGAGTAATACACCGTTAAGGTCGCCTGATTTTCCGATATCAATTTAAATTCTATATATCGGATGGCCCGTCCAGAGCTTGTAAAGTTAGTATTAACTGTTTTCCAAAGGTTGTTGAAAGTCGAGTTTACACCATCTGGCAGTGTATTATTGCTGGTGCCAATGATAGAGTATGTCTTTTTGAAACCAAATTGTAGAATAAGTGGGAAAACCGGTGTTGGATTGGCCTGTACCTCGATCTGTTGCCCGCCAACGGTCACTAGGTAGGTTTTCTTTTCATTATCCCATTTGAATTCTTCTATTAAATTTCCCCCAATCTTCAAGAAAGTGGATACTATCCCCTCGGGGGTATAAAAAAAGGACGAAGACAGATTAGTAATGGTCGTACCATCTGCTTCGAGCCAGCTCAAGGTTACCTGGCGACTTGTCTGATCGATAGCAAGTGCTATTTTTTTATTGTCGACCAATATGTAAGGATATTTATGACTATTCATAAACGTAGTCAATAGCTGTCTTGACTGTCCTAAGCCACCCTCAAGAAAGCTTTTTTGTTCAGCTTCCGTTGCTTTTATGAGAAGAAGCTGAGACGTGTTTTTATTCCCGATTAATCCTACCGTATCACCGCTGAATTTCAGAAGGCTATAATCATTGTCACCAAACAAACCTTGACCATTAGTTCCTCCATTGACTGATCCCTGAGGATCGGCTAGCATGGAGATGTAATTGTAGGTGTCAAAAATTACACTTGGACGTTGTAACGCTTTTAGGCGATAACTGCTGGATTGTAACTTCACTGCCGAGTTTCCATCAAAATCAGACAACATATTTACACGGCCGTCTTTATCGAATTGCATAAAAAAAGCAAAGGTCTTTTCTGCCCTTGTAAATAAGGTAGCTTTGTAGCCATACGGGGCTTCTGTGAGAGTCTGTAAACTCTTTTCCAGGTAGGTATTCAGTCGACTATCTGGATCCTCCAGGATTGGGTCGTCTTCTTTTTTGCAAGCAAAAAGTGAAACAAGTAGGACCACAAACAGGAGACTATGTATTTTTCTTAAATTCATCTTAATAACTATTTTTTAACAAACCATACATATAATTTTCTGGATTATCATCTCTTCGCATCTTGGCATATGGGGTCGGGTAAATACCATCATTGGACCAAGAGAAGTGGAATGTCTTACCATCAAAATAATTGATCATTTCGCGCAGATAGGGTAGTACAGCATTTGCATTGCCACCAGCAGTCGAATTTAGATCTGTTGAAGTCCCTACAAATGCAAAAGTTGTCTTCTTCGTATTGGCATTCTCTACATAGTTAAATTTGAAATCCGCGTTATAGATAGAAGTCGGTGAGTTTGGATTCTTATATTTTAACCGGAGCATCATATTGTTTTTGTTGTAATAGATGACATTTACATCCTCAAGGTATCGTCCTACATTGCCATAAGTTCCCAAAGAAGCTGATGCTTTTTCAAAAGTCTCTTTAAACAAGGGAGACCAATTGGGAATATCAGTGGTATTGGACGTGAACAGTACAGAGGAAGATCGTTCAAATCCAAGCTGTTCGAATGCACTCGGTGGAGGAGAGAGCTTATTGATTGCTGCTTCTGTTTTCTGCTGCAGTGCATACAGGTCAATATTCCAGGTCTGTCTGAAATAATTCAATACAACCTGTTGTTTCTGACGTATTTTTTCTACTCCCTGTGGATCAGTGATGGATTTGATAATCTCTTCAAAGGGTTCATAGCCTTGTGTCAGCATAATCGACGCTATTTCTACAAAGTCTTCATCTGGTCCGGACATCGCATATGAAGAAATAAAGCCAGCTTTGCGAGCATCAGCGACATTCACCTGATTCCAGGTCGAGGTGTAATCGGCCGCTGTAATGGCTTCAAATTCCTTAGGGTACATTACAGTCTGGTGTAAGATGTGTGCAAACTCATGGTGTATGGTTTTTAGCATTGCCTGTACCAATGCACGGTCTTTTACATCGAACCAATTGACCCGATAAAGGACAATTTTTGCTCCTGCTTCGGCCGTACCCAATGTAATTGTTCCGGAAGAGTTATACTCGGGGCTGCCCACTAACAGATATTGGCGGGGAGCAAATTTCTTGATAAAATCTTCTCCAGCTATTTCTACATAAGGCTCAATCCATCCCTTCATAATCATCTCCATTACAGGAATAACTTTATCCTCTTTTGGCGGAACCAGATTGTTTACAAAACTTACTTCAGAAGCATTCCAGCGATACAGAACGTCGATGTTATAGGGCTTTGTAAATTGCTGGTAGATATATTGGTCAATTTCATTCTTTACCCATTTCTCCCCACCAAGGCCTACGATATCCTTGTCAAGGTCATCCTTTTTAGCACATGAAAGGGTAAAAAGGGATAGGGTAAAAAGAAAAATATAATTAATTAATTTATTGATTTTCATAACATATAAATTATTCATTATCAGTACTAGGTCGCGGATTCAGCTCGATATTAGACAGGCGTACTTCATCAGGAAGTTGTAATACACGTCTTAGATCATTGGGAGCCAATGTAATAGAAGAACTATTGTATACGGCATGTGTCACTGGTATTTTGTGGCGTAGAATATCAAACCAACGTAATCCCTCATGCATGAACTCGGCACGTCTGAACTGTAAACAAGATTGGATTAATCCTGCTTTTAGGTTTGCATCTGTGAATTCATCCTCCGTAAGATCTTTATAGAAAAAGGTTCGGATTTTGTTTTTATCAATCACGCGTGTTCCGTTATAATCAGCAGGCTTAATTCTGTTTTTGGCATAACCGTTCAAATCATTCATCGCTTCTTCATACTGCCCTAAATTGGCATAGGCTTCGGCACGACTCAATAAGACCTCTTCTGTGGTGAATAAAGGTACCATATTGTACCCTACACCCGTCGTTGCATTGATGCTGTTTCGTACAAAGTGCTCCATGGACTTGCGGGTATAGTAGGACTGACTACTGATAGACCAGGTGCGGATCGCGGTCAGTGCGCCGGCCACTGTATTTCGGGTAATCTCGTTCATCAATGCCGATGTTGTTGAATAACGGTATTGACGAAAGCGACGTGCCCACCAAGAGGTGGTCTCCGCAATCAGAAGGTTAGCCCGTTCTGTAGACTGTGTGTAGGTCCGAGCAAATTCCTCGGAGCCAAAGGTCGCATATTTTCCATTGAGATCACGCATGTTTGCTTCAATGTTTCCTTCCGGAAATGCAAAGCCTGCATGAGCCACAACTTTAGGATAATCGCCTTTGAACAAGTAAAAACGAACAGCAAAAGCATGGGCTGCCTTTCTTGTAAAGTGGTATGATGGCACTTTATAGTTGTCCACGATCAACGGCAGACCTGCCGTTAGATCACGCTCAATCTTTTCGTATACGGTACTTACTGTATTCCGTTCGTAGTTTTTCCAAACCACGGTTTCAGGGACTTCTACATATGGAATACCCAAATCAGAACTAGCGGTAGCTGGATCGTAAAATTTGGAAAATAAGTTGACCAACATAAAATGGGCATATGCACGTGCGACCAAGGCTTCTCCTTTCTTGGCGGCATAGTTTGCTGGATCTCCAGCTTCTTGGATTGCTTTTAGAACCTCGTTGGCCGCTGCTATGGCGCGATATGCATTATTCCAATAATAGATCGGCGAATCCTGACCTACTGCATTTACATCCATCCAGGCATAGCTATTGGTATTGATCTCATCGTTGGTGGTCATTCCAAAGTTGTCGGTGACATTGTCCCCCATAGCTTCACAAAAGGTGATATAGTTGCCAGAAGGGTAAGCCGAAACCAATAGCTCAGACAGCTTTTCGCCATTGTTCAGAATGGTACGCTGATCGGGTAGAGTGTCCAAGTACTTTTGGCAGCTTGAAAAACCCAACGCTAATGCGCAGAGCGTGATAGTATATATATAACGATTCTTTTTCATCTCTAGATTCCGATTTTTAAGGTTAATGTAAATTGTTTAGGCATGGGATTGGCTACCCCGCCTGAATTGAAAAACTCCGGATCCTGACCTTTTAATTTTTTGTCTGCATAGATCAACCAGATGTTGTTCGCATTAAAGGCTGTAGAAAGTGACTTCACTTTAAGATAGGAGCTGATATGCGCTGGTAACTGGTAGTTTAATGCAATTGTTTTTAACCGAACAAAAGAACCATCCACCACTCTTTCTGTTGAGAAATTGTAGTTATTATAAGGATAGGTACTGCCCAAGAATTCTTTTATCTGCCCATCAATAATAGATGGAATATTGGTGGTCGCTTCATCGCCAGGCATTGTCCAGCGATCTAAAAATTCTCTAGGGGTGGCATCCAGATCACTGTATTCGCTTTTGAATACCCTGTCCAGACGGATCTTATTGCCCCACTGGTAGGTTACAAAGACATTTAGTGTAACACCCTTGTAGGAAACCACATTGGATAAACCACCTGTATAGAGTGGGTCTACAGAGCCTTCCATTTTCAGATAGTCTGTATTGGTGCTTTGTAGGTATACATGTGGGTTTAGCGAACCATTATGATCGATGAAAGTCGGAACTCCGGTCAATGGATCTAGCCCTTCAAATGCGACCGAATATAAACCTCTAACTGGCCCGCCTATTTTTGGTCCTCCTTCAGGAATAACTAAATCAAAGATCCGAGGTAAGCTGCGAAGGTTTTTGATTTTATTCTTAACATAGCCCAGGGTAAAATTGGTACGGTACTTCCAGTCCGATTCGCGGAACCAGCTCATACCCATGGTGATGTCTATCCCGTTGGAAGTCATGTCCGCATAATTTGCCGACTTGGTCGCTTGACCACCGATACCAGAAGTACGTACGGTATTGATTAACTCAAAGCCATTTCTGTGGAAATAATCTGCAGATAATGTGAATCTATTTCGGAATATTCCTAGATCAAGTCCTGCATTGGTCTCGTATTGTTTTTCCCAGGTCAGTTCGGCATTCTCTAAAGCTGAGATTACGATTTTGGATTCAATCTCTGAAACATACGGCCTGTTGGTCTGGGTATTGTTAAAGATTGCTGTCGAGTTGCGCGCATTTCCAATATTGGCCGTTAGACCATAGGTACCACGGAGTTTTAACATGGATATGGCCTCGACGTCCTTCATAAAAGGTTCTTCGTCTATATTCCAGGCACCGGAAAACGTCCAGGTAGGTAACCATCTTGACTTGCGTGTATTTCCCATCTTGTTAGAACCATCGTAGCGGCTAGAGAAGCTGAATACATAACGGCTCTTATAATCGTATTGTACATTTCCAAAGAATGAAACAAACCGATCATAGTTGTAGTCCATGCCAAAGTAATTATAGTTTCCTTCTAGCATCTGTTTGACAATACGGTAATCAGTGAAAGGAACGCCTCCTTTGTCATACTGGTAACCATATCCGTTGTTATAGCTATTCTGGCGGTCTGCAAAACGGATATCCTGTCCTACAAACGCATTGATCCGATGGCCATCCAAGAAATCTGTCTTGTACTGCAGGGTGTGACGGCCATAGTAGCTCTTTAACATATCATCGCCACGTAGATAGAAACCTCCCTCTGGCAGCACAATCTGTTTCTCCTGATACGGTTTGTCGGGGTCATTGTACAAGAAGTTGTTGCGATCCCGGATTGTAGAGTTGTTGGCAGCACGATAGGCCCCTGACATATTCGAATATTCAGTAATCATATTCTCTCTGCTGCTCTTTACATAGCGTACTGATCCTAATGCTTTATATTCTAGATTTTTAAGGATCTTTACTCCCAGTTCTCCCTGAATTTTAAAGTCTACCATGTTGACTTGGATCTTGTTGTTCTCCAGTTCATGGATGATATTAAATGGTGCGTAGTTACGGGTGAAAAATTCAAGATCGCCATTTTCATCATATGGAGTAAGTGTGCGACTCGTATTTAAAGCATAAGAATAGGGATTGATATCAAAGTTACGTGTATATTCACCGCGTACGACATCATTCTCCCGTGCTAACGTTCCAGGAACTTTCTGATCCCGTAAGGAGCCATTTACAATAACACCAGCCGTTACACGGTCCCCGATTTTATATTCCGAACGCATGTTGCCAGTAAACCGTTTTACATTATCAGCAATAGTATAGCCATTATCGTTGTAATAACTGCCCGAAAAATAATGACTGGCTTTATCGGTCCCTGATGATATGGAGATGGAATGCTCCTGTACAAAGGAGTTACGGAATAAGACGTCAAACCAATTGGTATTGGCTTTAGCGTAGCGGCTCAAAAATTGTTCTCTAGCTTCGGTTGTATTCTCCAGGAGAAATTTTCCTGTAGACTCGTCATATGTGTTAATAAGGTTGTACATTTTGGTGTAAACCCCACCATTCGCTTTACGAAGTGCCGGTGCGAGATTAAGCAATCCCTTACGGTCCATTTCAGAGTATACAGACATCTGATCTGCAGAGTTCATGATGTTGAACGTAGAATAGGAAGGTTTTAGGTAGGTAGAGAAATTTCCTGTATAGTTTACCATAGGTGCACCAATTTTTCCTTTTTTGGTGGTGATGACCACTACACCATTCATCGCACGTGCACCATACAAAGCTGTTGCTGAAGCATCTTTCAGGATTTCGAAAGATTCGATATCCTCGGCATTGATCCCTGCGACCGAAGAACCAATTAAGGTCAGTGCATCACCACTTGACAGTTGATCGTTGGAGATATTTACGATATCCTCTAATACGACACCATCAACGACCCATAATGGTTTGTTATCTCCAGTAATTGAGGTGGCCCCACGGACCCGTATTTTGGGAGCAGAACCGAAGGTTCCGGAGACATTCTGTACGGAAACACCTGCAACACGGCCTTCCAGCATACGTCCGATATCTGTCATCCCCTCGATCTTTGTGTCTTCCATTTTTACCGAAGCAGAAGCACCCGTGAATAGCTTTTTGCTGATATTCTGAAACCCTGTGACGACGACTTCTTCCATTTCGTTGTCACCTAAAACTAATACAACCCGAAGTGGAGCATCTTGATAAGGGCGTGTTACAACATTATAGCCAAGCATATTGATGCGTATGCTAGCATTTCGCCCCTGTACCCGGATATGGAAGTCTCCATTACCATCGGTAATTGTTGTCAGGGGCCCCCCGACCTCAGTAACGGTGGCACCAGCAACCGGTTTTCCCTGTTCATCAACGACCTTTCCCGACATCTCAAGCTGTTGTGCCGCTTGCGAACGTTTTGTTGTTTCGTCAACAGGGGGGGCTTTCCTTGGAGCGATTGTTATGATTTTGTTATTCAGGCTATAACCGAAAGGTTGCTGTGCAAATATGGCATCCAATGCCTGCTGTATAGGCGTGTTTTTTAGTTCTATGGAAACTGTCTTTGCTTTACTTAAGTATGCCGCATTGATAAAGAAATCATAAGTCGTTTGTTTTTGTACCTCATTAAGCGCCTGCTTCAGCGGGACGTTCTTAAGCGACAAGCTAACATGTTGAGCCATACTGTTGCCCATAGCCTGTAAGTTAATACACAGAAATATAAAAAATGTTAATCGCATACAGATCAAACTAATAGAACGGGTGAAATCTATCTTTTTACTATTTTTTCGGTGAAATGGAACAGTGGATACTGTTATATCTTCCATAATTATTTAATTGGATCGCACAAATACAGGATACCAAATCCATTGATATCTTTATATTTGTACAATAAGGTTAGTTATTCTGTTTACTTATTCAGTGTGAAAACCTTAGCTTATGTTCCAAGGGTGTTGCAACCACCCTTGGTTCTTTATATAACTAAGGACAAAGTAGAGTTTACATGTCCATAAATATCCTCCTTCCTTTCATTGAAAACTTATAGGACGTATTTACAGATAATACTGTCAGCAGCTGATCTAAAGCTACATTTTTTGACAGGCTACCTTCAATTAGGATTGGAGGGATAGCTCCCTTGTGGACGAACTCAATATCGTACCAACGCTCAATATCGCGCAAGACTTCCTCTAAGGGAGCTCTTGAGAAAATAAACCGATTCTGGATCCAGCCTACATATTCTTCTGTTCGTACAGGTTGCACCTGGATCTGTTGGCTATGAACGGTCGCCTGTTCCCCCGGTCTGAGCATAACACTCGTAGGGGTAGGAGTATCTTCTAGACGTACTTTGACGGTACCTTCAATAAGGGTGGTCGCCATTGTGTTTTCTTCTGCATAAGATTTGATATTAAATGTGGTTCCCAGTACTTCTATAGCCTGTTTTGCAGTATGCACGACAAAAGGGGCTGCAGGATTCTTTACCACTTCAAAATATCCCTCTCCCTCAAGGTATACTTCGCGTTTTCCGGCCTTAAATGCCAAAGGGAAACGAAGTGTCGATTCTGAATTTAAATACACCTTGGTACCATCTTCCAATAAAAACTTGGTAAATCCGCCTTTAGAGGTATGGATTCTATTCATCTGTTGGTTAGCCTGTTGCTGACCTTCGTTTGTATACAGCAATTTTAGTTCTCCTGTTTCGGATTGAACGATATGGATATCCTCATCTTGATATACGGTGCCGGGCATATTTTCCTGTATTACGACAACCTTTCCATCCGGTAGCGTAATTTTAGAAATATTTTCTGAAGAATAGACTGTCGCCGGTGAAGTGAGTGGTAATTCCTCAGGAGAGGGAGGGGCAGTCAGGTACCAATAAAGCCCAAAGACGGTCAAGAGCGTGGCTGCTACACCGGTCCAGATGCGGAATTGTAGAGTACGCTTGTTTTTCTTGGGAGATAAGGTGGACGTTGGTACTGTTCCAGATGCCGTTGCTATGTCAATATTCTCCCACAGCTTGTTCAGTTTTCCGTGCCATAACTGGGGTCTTTGATCTGCAATTTGTTCCCAATCAGAATCGTCTAGTCCCAATGTTGTTAGGAAAGCGACCAGCTCATCCTTATCGACATGTTGCAGCTCTTTTAGAAAAGCTTCTAAGGGATGCTGGTCCAATTGATTGGATAGAAAACGTACTACATTATGTTTAAACTCCGTGGTTAGTGGCATAACAAATTAAGGTTTAACAAAAGTTAATTTAATAGGAATACGAAATGAAAGATGAAAACACACTATTGGAGAAGTGTGTTTTTTTAAAAAAAGCTGTAAATATTTGGTATTAAGACTGTTAAAATAATAATGTCTTTGTGTTTGCTGAACTCTTCACGCAAGGTCTTAACACCCATGACCAGTTGATTGCTTACTGTCGATGTAGAAATCCCCAGTTCGTCAGCGACTTCTTGGTAGGAGTAGCCCTCTAACTTGCAGCGCATAAAGATTAAACGTCTTTGGGGAGGAAGGGAGTCTAATAGCTGATCAATTAGTGTCGCTTTTTCCTTAATTAAAAACTGTTCTTCTACCGATAGTGCTAGTTCGTTCATCTGTTGGTACAGGTGTTGTTTCTTACGTTCTTGCTGGGCAATCTGACGGAGTGTATCAATGCAGAGGTTTGAAGCGATCTGGAAGATATAAGCATCAAATAGCTTTTCCTCATCGATATGCTCCCGGTTATTCCAGATACGGACAAAAGTGAGTTGTAAGACATCGTCTGCAAGATCGACATCTTTTACCAGTTTGAAGACAAATGAATAGAGTCGCTGTGCATAAGCATGATAGATCTTTTTGAACGATAAGTAATCGCCTTTTTTTAACTCTATCAATATATTTTTATCTACTTGCCCCGCGCTATTCATAACTTAGTTTATTATAAAGATAGTTTTATTTTCGCTTATAATAAAAGAGTTCGTAGAAAGACCGGTTCTCTGCCTCTTGTAGGGAATGTTTTCACACGACGTACTATTCCTGGTTTTTATAAAACGATAAGCAATCCGTTGATAACAGATTGCTTGTTGTTTAATTTCATTTGTCTTCGCATGCTGCTCTAACTGTTCGATATCCTTGTCCTGCTGTATAATATATAAGGTGAGCTCTTCGATTTTCTCTAAGATAATTTTATTCATCTCGCTCTGTGCAATGCCTTGTTCTGCCCCTTAGCTGACCTTTTCTGTGTAAGCAAAATGATCTCTATCGAATTGCTCAGCGTGGAGTAGCTCCCTTTATCTGAAAAAGTTGCTTTGTTTCGTTTTGTTTCTTGTTGCTCACGTATTCTGAATCTCAATCGAGGTCTTCATCTAAACTTAACATAAGGTTAAAGATATAGTAATCGCCTTTATTGGGCTTTTGTTGGGGGGCTGTGTAGTTTTGCAGCGTTAAAAATATAACACCACAAACTGATATTAACTTGTATTGTATGTTTCTGATAGTTTCGGATTTTATTGAGAAGTTTTTGTTTTGTTTCTTTTTTGTCCAGAGTCATTTTGGAAATGAAGCTTACTCCCTAACCTTTGAGCATAATTAACCCCATATATGTTATGAAAAAAAGTAATCTATTAGCATTTCCTTTGTTATTGTTGCTGCTTTTTTCTTCTTGCAAAGAAGATGCTGCAACAACACAGAGTGAGCATGATCCTAATAAGCCGATCGTGTTGACCTCATTTTACCCTGCAGAAGGTGGGGCAAAAGACAAAATTCTATTGAATGGTGAGAATTTTGGTTCTGATCCTAAGAAAATCAAAGTTTATTTTAACAACGCCAAAGCAGCCGTAGTTTCAGCTAGTGGAGGTCGTGTTTATGCTATCGTTCCGCGTTTGCCAGGAGACAATCCAAAGATATCGGTAGTAATTGGTAAGGATTCCGTCGTATATGATAATACATTCGCTTATCATGTACAAGCGCAAGTGACGACAGTTACAGGAACAGGCTCTCGTGAATTTATTGCGGGTACGCTAGATCAGGCGCGCGTTTGTGCTAAATATTTGGAGCTGGACGCTGAGGGTAATCTATTTATGACCTGGCGGGATGGTAAAGATAACGCAAAATTTGGTGTCGGGCGTGTCAGTGAAAAGGAAAACTTGGTTACGGCTATGTATCAGGTAAAGGAAAGTCCCTATCCTTATGCGAATGGAGTTACAGTGGATAGAAAGACTGGAGTAATGACGGTCTCGCATGAGTCTGTTGTTGAAACATTTTTCTCATTTGATCCTATCGAAGGTTGGTATCCCCGTCAGCGTAATGCCAAATTTGCCCAGGCTCACGGTATACCCAATGGGGATCAATATATGAACTTTATTACTTTCAGCCCATATGATGGTTATCTCTACAGCCGCTCGCGGGATGGAAGTGTGATCAAGATACATCCAGATACGTACGAAGCGACACTGGTTCATAAAGGATCAAAAGCAGCAGGATCTACATGGCCATATGGATCGCAGTATGGACAAGGGATCAATCCGGCCAAACCATGGGAGCTGTGGATGACACTCCACTCGAATGCTAGTCCGATAGAATACCGTCAGGGACTTATGGTGTTGGATTTACGTCCGGAGCATATCGGAAAAGGATTCCGTCGTGTGAACGGTACAGGCGGTAGTGACCATCGGGACGGACCGATCGAAGACGCAATATTCAACTATCCAAAGGATATTAAGTTTGATAATGCTGGTAATATGTTTATAGCAGATTCGGGCAATCAATGTATCCGTATGGTGTCTGCCGATGGAATCGTTACGACTGTAGCAGGTCAGCCTAAGGTAAAAGGCTATAGAGATGGTGGTCCGTTGGAGTCTATGTTCAATGAACCGTGGGGAGTAGCAGTCAACGAACAGGGAGAAATCTATATTGCTGACTATGGTAACTCGCGAATTCGCAAACTAGTTATTGAATAATTAACCTAATTCTATATCATGAGGATTATTTACATTCTGTGTATGCTACCGCTATGCCTATGGTTTACGGGGGTATTTGCACAACAAACAGAAGAATTGATAATTACAGGTACTGTTGTCAATGAAAAAAGTGTACCTGTACAAAGTGTTTCTGTATATATAAAGGATAGGCCGGCAGGAGCAGCGTCTACCGATCAGAACGGAAAATTCAGCATTAAAGCGATATATGGCGATATGTTGGTGTTCAGTTATGTAGGTTACGAATCGATAGAGCATCTCGTTACAAAGTCTGAAGCTAATTTGAGTATTAAGCTTGCAGACAAAAGTCTTGATGTGGAAGAGGTGGTAGTTGTCGGACTGGGAGCTACGCAACGGAAAATTAGTTCAGTCGGAGCCATCACCACGGTAGATGTCAAGCAGTTGCAGAGTCCAGCACCATCGATGTCTAATCTCTTGGGTGGACGAGCTGCAGGAGTGATCTCAATGCAGACGTCCGGAGAGCCAGGTGCTAATATTGCCGATTTCTGGATACGTGGAATCGGTACATTTGGAGCTAATAGTAGCGCTCTAGTACTTATCGATGGATTGGAAGGAGACCTGAATACAATTGATCCAGCAGACGTCGAAAGCTTCTCTATTTTGAAAGATGCGTCGGCTACAGCGGTATATGGTGTGCGTGGTGCGAATGGGGTGGTTTTGATAACCACTAAAAGGGGGACGGTAGACCGTATACAGATTACTGCACGAGCTAACTCTACACTCTCTACGCTAAATAGGTTGCCTAAATATCTAGGTGCTTATGACTATGCAAAGTTAGCTAATGAAGCAGCTTTCTCGCGTGGAGAATCACCGATATATAACCCTACTGAATTGGGGATTATTGAGCATGGGCTAGACCCGGATATGTACCCCGATGTCGATTGGCAGAAGGAGATCTTGAACAATAGCTTCTGGCGTCAGAGTTATTATGCCTCAGGACGTGGTGGATCGGAAATCGCACGTTACTTCTTGAGTCTTGGTGGTAAGAGTGAAACGGCTGCCTATAAAGTAGATAAAAATAGCCCTTATAGTTCTAATGTAGGATTCAATACCTATAATTATCGTGTAAACTTGGATTTGAACCTAACTAAAACGACCAAAGTATATCTGGGGTCGGACGGGTATTTATCCAGACTGTTACAGCCGGGCATCTCGAATACAGATTATATATGGGGGGCACAATCTAGTCTGACCCCACTGTCAGTTCCTACAAAATATTCTAATGGTTTGTTTCCTGCGGCAGGAGGAGGGGAGCTTTCATCGCCTTATGTATTGATCAATCGTACAGGCCGTGCTTCGGAGGAGTGGTATAAAGGTAAGACTACGCTCGCTATAGATCAAGATCTTACTAACCTATTAGATGGTCTTAAATTCCGCATGCAGGGAGCGTATGATATTCATAGTAATTTTGACGAGCGTCGTTGGGTGCAACCGGCTCTTTATCAAGCGATGGGTCGTAATTATGACGGGTCCCTTATTATGAAGGAAACGGTGCAGGAGCGTTCAGCGATCTACGGTAAAGCATTAAGACAGTTTCGTAAATACCATTTCGAAACTACACTTAACTATGATCAGAAATTCGGAGAAGATCACCGTACGTCAGCATTGCTTTATTATTATATGAGTGACTCTAAAGACACTAAATATGCAACAAATAACCTTACGGCTATTCCAGAACGCTACCAAGGGGTGTCCAGCCGCTTGACTTATGGATTCAGAGATACGTATTTATTGGATGTCAACTTTGGATATACGGGGTCGGAAAACTTTCAGCCTGGACGTCAATATGGTTTCTTCCCTTCTGTAGCTTTAGGTTGGGTGCCGACGGGCTATAAGTATGTACAGGAGAAAGCTCCTTGGTTGGATTATTTTAAGATCAGAGCTTCTTATGGTACAGTAGGTAATGACCGTATTATTGACGGTGTCCGATTCCCATACCTGACAAAAGCGGACCAGTATTTCAGCAATGTATGGGGAGCTGGAGCTGTGGAAACGATAACCGAGACCCGTATAGGGGCTGATAATCTAGCTTGGGAAAGATCGATTAAGTCAAATTTGGGAATTGAAGGGAAATTATTCAATAACAAAATTGACTTTGTTGTAGACTTCTTTAAAGATCAGCGTAATGGTATCTTCCAGCCTCGTGTACAGGTGCCTGAATATGTAGGGGTTATTTCCAACCCTTGGGCTAATGTGGGACGGATGTGGAGCGCTGGAGCAGATGGTAATATTAGTTACAATATGCAGATAAATCAAGATATGGGATTTACGGTGCGGGGTAATTTTACCTACTCTAAAAACATGGTGCAGAACTGGGAACAGCCTTATATGGAGTATTCATACCTAGAGTACAACGGATTCCCTTATGGTTCTATCCGTGGTTATCAGGCTCTCGGTTTGTTTAAGGATGAAGATGATGTCAAGTATAGCCCCAAACAAACTTTTGGAACAGTATTGCCCGGTGATATTAAATATAAAGATGTAAACGGTGATGGGGTGATCAACTCGTTGGATAAAGTGCCATTGACACATAACGATTACCCATTAATGATGTTCGGGTTTGGTGGTGAATTTCGTTACAAGAACCTATCGGTAGGGGTCTTGTTTAAGGGAACAGGTAGTACACCATTCTACTATGTGGGAATGCCTAAAACGTACAAGAATGTAACAGAGATCAATGGCAAGGGTTATATGCCATTCTATAATGGTAGTGAAGGGAATGTAATTACGTTGGCCAATGATCCTGCCAACCGTTGGATACCTCGCGAATATGCTTTGCAGGAGGGAATGGACCTGTCTCTAGCGGAAAATCCAGATGCCCGTTTTCCTCGTTTGCAGTACGGTAAAAATGAAAACAATACCCAGTTGTCTACATTCTGGAAGGATGATGCACGCTACATAAGACTACAGGAACTAACGGTTAATTATCGGGTTAACCCTAATTTTCTTAAGCGCGTAGGGGTTAAATCTATGGATCTACAGTTTGTAGGCAATAACCTGTACATCTGGGATAATGTCAAAATATTTGATCCTGAACAGGCTGCCTGGAATGGGCGTAAATATCCAATACCATCCACTTATTCGGTGCAGGTATATGTTAATTTTTAATACGATTAGATATAGATCAACGATATGAAGACGTCAATAATCATAAAGAGAATAGTGAAAGCGGCCTTTATTATTCAACTGTTTTTTCTGGTGACATCCTGTAAGGATTACCTGAATATCGATAATTATTTCGATGATGAATTTAATATAGACTCCGCTTTTAGTAATGCGCGGAATATGGAAGCTTATATGTGGGGA
This sequence comes from Sphingobacterium tabacisoli, assembly GCF_017908035.1. GTDB lineage: Bacteria > Bacteroidota > Bacteroidia > Sphingobacteriales > Sphingobacteriaceae > Sphingobacterium > Sphingobacterium tabacisoli. The sequence goes on from NZ_JAEQMU010000002.1 coordinate 114,145, forward strand.
GCGGCAGCTATGTTTCCAGACGAATCCAGAACGATAAGAGGAAACTATACGCCGGGGCCGATGGCTACAGATGAGGGCTTTAACGGCTTGACGGGGGCTGGAACTACGAATATCTATTATGGGATGGATTTTGCAACAGGGAATATCACTCCAGATAAATTTGGTGGGCTTAATCAATGGGGCAATTATTACAAAATAATCCGTAAGTGTAATCTAATCTTGCAGAATCTGCAAAAACCAAAGGATATCACTTCGACAGATAGACTTCGTATAGAGGGGTATACCCGTTTTATCAGAGCTTATGCTTATTACAATATCTTAGTGGATTACGGTCCTCCTATTTTATTGGGCGATGAGGTTGTAAATACCAATGAAAGTATGGAATACTATGACCGTCCGAGATCTACCTATGATGAGGCCATGGAGTATACCTGCGCAGAATTTGAGAAAGCGGGTACACTAATGCCTCCTGATGTCGGTCTTTTGAATTTTGGACGACCTACTCGAGGTGCTGCTTTTGCTATGATCGCTCGTCTACGTTTGATACATGCTAGTCCTTTGTATAATGGAGGTAATGCGGCGCGCTCTTACTTCGGAAGCTGGACACGTAAGACTGATGGGGTCCATTATGTATCACAGCAGTACGATGAGAGTAGATGGGCCGTGGCAGCGGCAGCTGCGAAACGTGTTATGGATATGGGAAAGTATCAGTTATATACTGTTCCTGCAGACAATATGACCGCTCAACTACCTTCGGGGGTAACTTCGGATCCAAATTTCTATGGATCATATCCTAATGGTGCTTTGGGTATAGATGCATTTAAATCCTATTCGGATATATTTACCGGTGAGTCTGTTGCGGCGATTAATCCGGAGTTTATCTGGGGAGTTAGTGCGCCATATATCAACTCGGACATCAATCAGGGGGCTTTCCCGCCTACACTGGGTGGATGGGGGCGTTTCTGTGTAACGCAGAAAGTAGTGGATGCTTATCTGATGGAAGACGGACGTAGCATACAGGAAGCTCGTGGTGATACCTATTTTGAAAGCGTAGCCGATCTACCTGCAGGCGGAACTTTTAATGACCTCTTTACGGAGCAGTCTAAAACTTTCTCTGGATACCCACTCAATGCTGGTGTGTATAAAATGTACGCAAATCGTGAAATGCGATTTTATGCCTCTGTTGGTTTTAACGAAGCCGTATGGCAGGCATTGTCAACGTCTGATGCTGCATTACAGAATCATACTGCGAAGTATTATTTTCAGGACCTTGATGGCCGTGGTGGTGTATCTGCGAGCTCACCTAATTATCCGATTACTGGATATATTATTAAAAAATGGGTTCACTCGTATGATGCAAAAACTGGTACAGGAGCTCGCACACTTCCGAAATTCTACCCTATTATCCGGTATGCGGAGATCTTATTGTCTTACGCTGAGGCATTGAACAATCTGAACGGTAGTCATACGGTCAAGATGGGAGAGAGAGATTATACGATGTCAAGAGATGTGGAAGAGATTAAGAAAGCATTCAATCAGGTGCGCTACCGTGCAGGTCTACCAGGATTGTCTCCAAATCAATTAACTTCGGCGGCGACTGTTCAAAAAGAGCTTGTACGTGAACGTATGGTGGAGTTTCTGTGGGAAAATAGACGTTTTTACGATGTACGTCGTTGGGGAATGTATGAGGAAACCGAGCGTGAACCTATTATGGGAATGAATCCAGATGGTGCGACTAAGGAAGCGTATTATAGACGTGTGATCCCTGGGACGTCATCTTTCTTGACAAGAGAAGTGAACAAGAGATTGAATTGGGTACCTATCCCGCGTGCCGAAATGAGAAGATTGCCTTCTGCGGATCAAAACCCAGGATATAATTAAAAAAGTAGTACCTGAAAACTAAAGAAATAACAGATGAAACGAAGATATATAACAGTTCTTGCACTCCTGTTGGGATTGGCTTCATGCAAGGATAATGAAGTGTTTGAGAAAGAAATGTATAAAAATGAGGTTTCCCTGATTAGTAGCGAAAATCACAATGTCTTTCAAGAGGTGGTGCATATGACAGGTGAAGAAATCATTGGCTTTGTAGCTGCTTCTGCTGGTGGTACATTGGCTCCAGCAAAAGATCTGATCGTGGGATTGGAAGAGGATGCCGAACCGCTAAAGGAATATAACTGGGCTAATTTTGATGCTGCTGAGGAGCTCTATGCTAGGCTGTTGCCTGAGGATAAGTACGAGATTATGGACGATAAAGTGGTGATCAAAGCTGGTGAGCGTACGGGAAGGACGATGATTAAATTGAGACCAGAAGGGCTGTCTCCAGATTCGACATACTTTATCGGATTGAAGGTTGTTGATAAGTCGGGTGTCGAGATCAATCCGAAGAAAAGTACGATGTTATATCAGGTGTCTTTTCAGAATGATTACGCCTCGCAAGTGAATAGTTCGATGTATATGATGACGGGGGTTAAGGATGACGTCATACCGGTTGCGGCCAATAAAAAGCTTTTTCCATTGACTCATAATAGTGTAAGGTTGACTGCAGGTAATGAATTGTTCGAACCAAAGCTTGCGAACATTGATAAAAACTCAATGATATTGGAAATTGATGAATCTAATCGGGTGACCATCAGGCCGTATAAGACTATACATGTTGTGCAATTGGATAACGATCCTAAATATCCGAATATATTTCAGGTCGAAGAGTCTTTTGGTAAGAAAACGAATGTATTCTTGCTCTCTTATCAGTATTCGGTTGATGGGGGGAAAACTTACAGTAAGATGAAAGAACGCGTGGAGATGCAGGTTAAATAATAAATGAAGGAATCCATGAAAACGACTAATTATCATAAAGTTAAGGTGATGGCAAGAGTAGTTTTTTCTTTTGTCCTATCCCTGACAATGTTATTGACGTCCTGTAAAGATGAAAATGAGGTGAAGGGCCGGTTTATGTTAAAGGACAATCCATCGAAGATGGAGGTGACTTCGCGGGGCTCTTCGGAGACCTATACCGTGCAATCTAGTGGTCACTGGAAGGTGGAACCACAGCGTAAAGAGAAGTGGCTAAAGATCGATCCAATGGAAGGTAATGGTGACGGTACATTTACAGTGACGGTGAATAAGAATATGGCTCAGGAAGCCCGTAATGTAACGCTCTTTTTTACAGTAGATGGTCAGCTTCATAATAGCGTGCTTAAGATAGAACAGGCAGCTGGGACAGGAGAAGGAGAAAATGAGGAGCCTTATATTTACCTTGATGGAAAGCCGACTAAACTGGAATCAGAGGAAGCTGGTGCTGTGACAAATTATGTCTTGCGTGCTAATGGAAAATGGCGCTTGGAGTTGGAAGATCAACCAGACTGGGTTAAAGTGGAGCCAATGGAAGGTCAAGGGGATACGCCAGTAAAAGTGACCATTGATAAAAATACTGACTTAGAACGTACAGCAAACATGTTGTTCTTTTTGGATGGTGTACAGCAGGAAAATGTGTTGAGTATCCATCAAAAAGGTCAGAAGCTACAGGTTTCAGGAGATTTGGTCTTGAAAGAGGACTTCAGTTGGTTGAACTATGGGAGCGAAATATTTAACGCGACTACAGGCGAGACAAGAATTGGCTCTTGGAAAGCAGAAGAGCTGGCTAAAGGCTGGACGAGTACAATAAATACGACTAAAGATGGTGGTGATTATGCTTCTATCTACGCACGTCCAGGGTTTGTAAAATTAGGACGTACCAATTATGGTGGAGATCTAATATCACCTAAGTTGGAAAATGTACAGCGTACCAAGGATCTAGTGGTGACTTTTAAAGCGGTACGATACGCTACAGGGGATCATTACCTGCTTACAGTGGGAGTTAATGGACCAGGAGCAGTCAGTGTAAAAGAGTTTGACGTTATGAATGTGGCTAGTCCGAATTCGAACCTAGAAGCATGCCGAGCAGCATGGCAAGCTCCAGAAGCGACATATTCTTTTGTCGTGACAGGTGCGACATCAGAGACTCAGATTTGGTTTTTGGGCGGAGCTTTTGACCAACGTGCCGGCAATTGGCCTAAAACGACAAATCGTATTTTTATAGATGATGTAGTCGTCACTGTTAAATAATTTATCACCTATAATTAACCCAGATCAAAGTCCGTGTAGAGTATTCCGCACGGGCTTTTTAATAACATTCAACGATGAGAAAGAAATTTCACTATAGCAGACGTTCGTTTATTCAAGCTTCTTTAGTGACGGGGTTAGGTTTGTCTTTAAATCTATACGGCTGTACAAAATCTGTAGCCGAACCAACAAAAGAACCTACTACCCCAGATTCTGGAGGAGGGGATGATGGTAAGTTCAGCATTACGGGGGTGCTTATTGCTGCATATATAGATGCGACCAAAGGTTCAGAATATAGTATTAGTGGAAAAGGATTTGCAGTCGGTGATCAGCTCTACTTTGAATCGCGGACTAATATGACAGCAACAGGAAAATACACCATAACGAGTAAAACTGTCACAGCAGATCAGATTAGTTTTGTATTCCCAATGGATATTCCTTCGGATAGCTATAGGATATCTGTAAAACGGGGATCACAGTCGTTGCTGTTGGGGACGACTATCCTTAATCTATATTTTAACGCTAATATACCGGATAGGGCGGGGATGACTATAAAAGGTGTGGTGTACGCTGCAGGTGCAGGATTGGCCAATGTGGTTGTATCAGATGGATTTGAAGTGACAACTACAGATGAAAATGGAATATACTACCTGCCATCTACCAAAAAGGGGAGGTATGTGTTTGTCTCTATTCCCGGAAACTACGAAGTGGCAACAACAATGAATGCGCCACAGTTTTTTCAACGCCTTAATCAACCTGTAGATGTTGTCGAAACCAAAGATTTCGAACTTAAACCGGTAAACAACGAGAAACATACGGTCATGATATTGGGCGATATGCACCTGGCCCGACGTACGGATGATCTCAATCAGTTTCAAAAAGGTTTTTTACCCGATGTTAATAAATCTATTCAGTCCTATAAGAACGCTGGTAATAAGGTGTACGCGCTGACACTCGGTGATATGACATGGGAAAGTTACTGGTATTCGAATAATTACGCTCTGCCACAATATTTAGCAGAGATGAATAAGATTGAGGCTATGGTATTCAATACGATGGGTAATCATGATAATGACCCTAAGGCAGTTGGCGATTGGGAATCCGAAAATACTTATAGATCGATTATTGGACCGACTTATTATTCCTTCAATCTGGGTAAGATCCATTATATTGTATTGGACAATATCGAGTACCTGAATGTAAATGATGCGAGAAATTACAATACGAAAATCGTAGAAAACCAGATCGAATGGTTGAAAAAGGATCTGGCAACGATTACTGATAAGAATACACCAATTGTAATAGCGATGCATGCACATTTGCATAGTAATCCTTCGTTGAGCGGTACGAATGAAACTACGGGATATAGAATTACCAATGCGGATGATTTTGTCAATGTGTTAAAAGCTTTCACGACGGTGCATGTGATTACTGGACATACACATATCAATTATAATGTGGAGCTAGCTACTGCACCGAATATTATGGAGCATAATACTGGAGCGGTGTGTGCGACCTGGTGGTGGACTGGCAATGTGGGCTATGCTGGAAATCATATCTGTAAAGATGGAGCTCCAGGCGGATACGGTATATGGGAGATGCAGGGAAGGGACTTGAAATGGAAGTACAAAGCTATCGGCGAGCAGGAAGACTATCAGTTTAGGGCCTATGACCTCAATCAGGTACATCTGACTAAAGATAAGTATGCTCCTGCGTATACAGGATCAGAATGGAATAAGTATGCGGCAGAGTACGCTAATCCGAATAAGAATAACGAAGTCCTGATTAATGTGTGGAATTTTGATAAGGGATGGAAAGTAGAGGTTACTGAAAACGGTACGTCCCTTAATGTGAATAGGGTACGGATGCGAGACCCGCTACATATTATTTCGTATTCGGCACAGCGACTGAACCGTAATGCCGTACCTACGGAAGATTTTGTGACCACTCTGACAGCACATATGTTTAAGGTCAAAGCTTCTTCGCCTACGAGTACATTGGAAATACGCGTGACTGATCGTTTTGGAAAAGTATATCGACAGACGATGGTTCGTCCAAAGGGATTAGATTATCAGATGAAATAATTAAGAAAAACGGCTATTCCAAAAGAACAGCTGTTTTTTTATTCTTAATATTTTGAATATTTTGAGGTTTTTCTTTATCTTAAAGGATTATAAATGAAATTATGAAATTTAGAAGTATTTTATGCTGTGCGCTATATCTCAGTATATCTTCATGGGTGCTGGGACAGGAAAGTGCACTCAGAATGAACTCGAAACGTAATGATGATAAATCTGTGGATTTGAGTTTTGAGAAAGATGATCCAGGAACGATGACGGTCAATTTAAAATTTAAATCGCTCGGTAATTCAAGTGTTCCAACGAACATCTATAGAGCAGAGGGGTACTCGGGGACGTTACTGACTTTAAGACCTATGAATAAAGATAATGGAATTGACTTTTCGTATAGTTACCGTTATATCAGAGGGCGTTTGATGCCTAAGATAGATCCAACATTTGTATATGGACTGCCTTTTAAGGCTGGGACGGAGCTGCATGCAGGTGAGGCAGGTTTTTTGAATGCAAGATATTTCGGTAATACAACACCCGATGATTGGAAAGTTTATCATTTTTATACCACCGATCAGCAGGAGGTTGTCGCTTCGCGCAAAGGAATTGTGGTAGAAATAAACGACCGACATGACGATGCAGTGCTAGAGGATAAGGAATATAGTTCGAGTACGAACAGTATCATGATAGAGCATAAAGATGGTTCATTGTTAAAATACGACGGGTTGAGCAATGGAAGTGTTCAGGTGGAGTTAGGGGCGACTGTATTTCCTGGGCAGGTAATTGGAAAGAACGTAAAGCGCGGTAAATACGGGTATTTCGTAAGTTTTATGTTGATGTATCTGAAGTCTGCGGATCTGGATGCAAATGAAGGAAAGAATATTACAAATTCGACTAGTTTCTATGGTTTTATCACACCGCTATTTGATGTGGGGACGGAAGCTGTTGTCTTGACGAAAGATGCGAAATATACAGCATCACTCAGTCCGAATCTTATCACCAAAGAAATGAGTAAGAAGGAGATAAAGAAGTATAACGGGAAATAATAATAAAAATAAAGAAGGAGCTTTTAAAGCTCCTTCTTTGTTTTTATTGATAACCTAAAAGTTTCATGACTTGTTTGGAGTTTTGCTCCTCACCGAATACTTCGTAGTTGAATGTCTCGTCTCTATTACGGCGGATGATCACATGCTTAGGTGATGGCAGTAAACAGTGGTGTATACCTCCATAACCGCTCAATACATCCTGATAAGCTCCTGTGTGGAAGAATCCTAGATACTGTACCTTGCGTGTCTTAGGCATGAATACGGAGTTCATATGTGCCTCTTGGTTGTAATAATCCTGTCCATCGCAAGTGATACCGCCCAGGTTGACGCGTTCGTACTCCGAATCCCAGTTGTTGATCGGTAATAGGATGTACTTTTGGTTCAGCGCCCACACATCCGGAAGGTTGGTGATGAATGAACCATCGATCATAAACCATTTTTCACGGTCATTCTGTAGCTTACGGCCCAATACTTTGTAAAGTATACCTGAAGCTTCAGCAACAGTATATTTTCCGAATTCGGTAATAATATCCGGTTCCATTACTTCGTGGTGTGCACAGATCTGTTTGATACGGTTCACGATCTCATTGACCATGTATTCGTAGTCGAAGTCATGTACCAACGAGTCTTTGAATGGCATACCGCCACCGATATCTAATGTGTCTAGATCTGGGTTTACTTTTTTGAACTTACAGTATAGCGTTACGTACTTCTCTAGTTCGTTCCAGTAGTACGGGGTATCCGAAATACCTGAGTTGATAAAGAAATGCAATAACTTAACCTTAAAGTTAGGGTTATCAGCGATCTTGTTGTTGTAGAAATCAATGACGTCTTCAATACGTATACCTAGACGGGAAGTATAAAACTGTGAGTCTGGCTGTTCCTCAGAAGCAATACGTATCCCTAGGGCACAAGGCTGATCTAGTTCTATCTCATCGTCATAGAGATTGAACTCTTCCTTGTTGTCCAATACCGGGATAATGTTGGTATAGCCATCATGGATCATGTCGATGATATATTGCTTGTATTGATAGGTCTTAAAACCATTACAGATTACGGTAATGTCTTTGGTGACCGTACCGGCACGTTCTAAAGAGTCGATCATAGGCATATCGAAAGCCGATGATGTCTCCAAGTGGATGTCATTTTTTAAAGCTTCCTCTACGATATGTTTAAAGTGGGAAGACTTGGTACAATAACAGTACTTGTACGACCCTCTATAATCGTGTTTAAGGATAGCGGTTTGAAAAAGAATCTTCGCCTGTTGAATTTTTTTGCTGATAATAGGTAAATAAGTAAAACGTAACGGCGTGCCATACGTCTCTATCATTTCCATCAAATTCAAATCGTGGAAGTACAATTCGTCGTCGATTATTTCGAATCCGTCTTGCGGAAAACCAACACTTAAGTCAAGAAATTCCTGATAGCTCTGCATTTTTTATTATTTTTGGCAAAGATATGCTTTCGGAATGAATACCTAAACACTTCTGGTGTTATTTTTATGGCTCATTATCAGAAGGATACAAATATTACACAATATTTACATGGCTAACTCTATACAACTTACGCTCGTCCAAGAGACTGTAGCGGCGGTAAAGTCACTTTATGACGCCGATATTCCAGAATCTCAGATCACTTTGCAGGAAACACGCAAAGAGTTTGAGGGACAAATAACGATTGTCACATTTCCAGTTACACGACTTTCGAAGAAGTCGCCGGAGCAGACAGGAATGGAAATCGGTGCCTACCTGCAGCAGCATATCGATGTCATATCGGGATATAATGTCATTAAAGGATTTCTGAATATTAGCTTGTCTGACGCCTACTGGATAGCGACGCTCAACGAGACGATATTGGAGGAAGGGTTTGGTCAGTTTGCGAAGAATGGAAAGAAACTGATGGTGGAGTACTCGTCACCAAATACGAATAAGCCATTGCATCTAGGCCATATCCGTAACAACCTGTTAGGCTACTCGGTCGCAGAAATATTGAAGGCTTATGGCTATGAGGTGGTAAAGGCGAATCTGGTAAATGATAGAGGGATCCACATCTGTAAGTCTATGCTGGCATGGCAACTGTTTGGCAATGGCGAGACGCCAGAGTCTACAGCGATGAAGGGTGACCATCTGGTGGGTAAATATTATGTGGTATTTGATAAAGCCTATAAACAAGAGATAGAAGCCTTAAAGGTAGAAGGACAGTCGGAAGATGAAGCGAAGAAGAATGCTCCATTGATGAAAGCGGCCCAGACTATGTTGCAACAGTGGGAAGCAGGAGACGAGGAGGTCATCTCGCTTTGGAAAACGATGAACGGTTGGGTGTATGATGGCTTTGCAACGACCTACAAACAGTTGGGCGTTGATTTTGATAAATACTATTACGAATCGGACACTTACCTGTTGGGTAAGGATATTATCCAAGAAGGTCTGGAAAAAGGAGTGTTCTTCAAGAAGGAAGATAATTCGGTCTGGATAGATCTGACGGACGAAGGTCTGGATCAGAAATTGGTGCTCCGCGGTGATGGTACTTCGGTATACATGACGCAGGACCTGGGTACAGCACAGCTCAAATATGATGAGTTCCACATGGATGAATCGATGTATGTGGTGGGGAATGAGCAGGACTACCACTTTAAGGTGCTGTTCACAATCCTGAAAAAACTAGGTAAGACTTGGGCTGATGGTTTGTTCCATCTTTCATATGGGATGGTAGATTTGCCATCGGGTAAGATGAAGTCCCGAGAAGGTACGGTTGTGGATGCGGATGAACTGATGGCCGAAATGGTGGATACAGCTAAAGAGCGTACGGAAGAACTGGGCAAGACGGAGAGTTTTGATGAAGAAGAGAAAGCGTCGCTCTATAATAGTATCGGAATGGGTGCGCTGAAGTATTTCTTGCTTAAAGTGGATCCTAAGAAGAGACTGTTGTTTGATCCAAAGGAGTCTGTGGATTTTCAGGGACATACGGGGCCGTTTATTCAATATACGTATGCGCGGATCAAATCGGTGCTACGTAAAGCAGACTTTGATAGCGCTACTCCTAAGATTGTACCGGCATCATTCTCTCCATACGAACGGGATATGATCCAGGCATTGGCCAACTATCCGACGATAATCGAGATGGCAGCAAAAGAGTTCAGCCCTGCGCAACTGGCAAACTATGCCTACGAATTGGCTAAACTGTACAATAAATTCTATCACGAAGAGAGTATCCTTAAAGCAGAACAGGAAGATGTGAAGACATTCCGTCTCCATTTATCAGTTGCATCGGCCCGTATTATTGCCGAAAGTATGCGCATGCTGGGAATTGAAGTTCCGGAGAGGATGTAGTTTAGAAAGTTATCGAGTTAACAAGTGATGAAGTTAACAAGTTATCGAGTTAACATGATAACTGGATAACATGATCACTGAATAAGAAGATAATCCCGATTGGATCGGGACAGGCAGGATAACTGGATAACATGATAACTGGATAACAACATTAAAGAGTTAGAGAAATGAAAAAGTTTAAAGTTGGGTTAATAGGATTTTCGATAGGAGGACATGTGTTTCATGCACCTTTTATCGCGAGTAATCCAAATCTGGAATTATACAAAGTAACTGCTCGAAAAGAAGAGCAACAGAAAATGTTAGCTGAACGTTATCCGGATGCAATAGGGGTATTGTCTGCGGAAGATATTATCCAGGATCCTGAGGTGGATATGGTGGTGGTAGCGACTTCCAATGACGTGCACTATAGTCTTACCAAAGCTGCTCTAGAAGCGGGCAAACATGTAGTGGTCGAGAAACCATTTACCAACACGACAGCTGAGGCGGATGAATTGATCGCCTTAGCGAAAGAGAAGGGTTTACTGTTGTCGGTACATCATAACGCTCGTTTTCATTCGGATTTCAAAACGGTGCAAAAGGTGTTGGCGTCGGGTAGATTGGGACGAGTGGTACACTATGAAGCTCGTTTTGACCGTTTCCGTAATTTCCTACGGGAAGGAGCTTGGCGTGAAGCTGCGCTTCCTGGTTCGGGCATACATTATGATCTCGGTGCACACCTGATCGACCAATCTCTACAGCTTTTTGGATTTCCTGATGCGGTGTTTGCAGATCTACGGGCGCAGCGTGATGGTGCGAGCGCAGTAGATGATTTTGAAATTATATTGTCTTACCCAAGTCTCAAAGTCTCGCTCAAGGGACAAATGTTAGCAAAAGAGCCTACACCAAGGTTTGCTATCTACGGGATGAACGGCTGTTTTGTAAAGCGCGGAGTAGATCCTCAGGAAAACCTGCTACGTGCCGGTGCACGCCCGGAGGCGGATCCGAGTTGGGGAGTAGAGCCTGCTGATATACAGGGTAAACTCTCGCTACTGGAAAACGGTCAGGATGTAGAGGAATATGTACTCAGCGAAATCGGAACAGGACAGGATTTCTATAAAAATATCGTAGCAACATTATTAGGCGACGAGGAGCTTCTTGTCAAGCCGGAGCAAGCACGTGATGTAATCCGTATCTTGGAACTGGCCGAGCAGTCTTGGGCAGAACAAAGAACAATGAAGACCGAAGGGGAGTTGATATCATAGGGTGAATAGGTTATCGAGTTATCGAGTGAACAAGTTATCGAGTTATGAAGTTAACAAGATAACATGATAACAAGTTAACAGGATAACAAACTCCAAACAAATAAAAAAATTGAACAACTACGACGCTATTATAATAGGTGGAGGGGCCTGTGGACTGATGTGTGCGGTACAGGCAGGCTTACTGGGCAAGAAGACTTTGATCCTGGAACGTAATGATAAACCGGGAGCTAAAATTCTGATTTCGGGAGGAGGACGCTGCAACTACACGAATTTATATACGTCTACAGATAATTTTGTATCGGAAAATCCGAAATTCCTGAATGCGGTATTTGCGCAATGGACGGTAGAAGATACGGTGTCTTTTTTTGAAAACTTTGGTAAGATCAAAGGGCAGGAAAAAACACTGGGGCAGCTTTTCCCAATTTCAAATAAGGCAAAGGATATTGTAGCGACATTTACTCAATTGATGTACGATACAGGGCAGGATATCTGGTTGAATACGTTGGTGAAGGAATTGAAGCAGGAGGCTGTAGGGTATACGCTGACGATCGAAAGAAACGGTAGAATCGAACATATCACGACTCCAAAAGTGGTATTCGCATCGGGAGGGCTTCCTGTGGTAAAGTTGGGGGCTTCCGACTTTGCGCTACGTACCGCCCGCGGATTGGGATTGGAAGTGATCCCTACAGCGCCGGGACTGGTACCGCTTACTATAACGGGTAAAGAGGCGGATTGGTACGCTTCGCTTTCCGGCAATTCGGTATATGCGAGGGTATACAATGATAAAATCTCTTTTGAGGAAAATATTCTATTTACACATTGGGGGCTGAGTGGCCCCGCAATCTTACAGATCTCCTCTTACTGGCGCGCCGGAGAATCTTTTACCATCGATCTATTGCCCAAGTTTAAACTTCGTGAGCTGATTGCTACAGAGCGGAATGCAGGCGGAAAACGTACAGTGGGACAATTATTACAGGGGTACTTTACAAAGAAGATGGTGGAGGCATTGGCCCGCTTCTTGCCGATAGAGGTGAAAATAGCCTCGCTGAGCAAGGCGGATGCCAATCTGGTAGTCGATACTATCCATCAGTTTAAAGTCAAGCCTGCGGGCGATAAAGGCTACGATAAAGCGGAAGTGATGCGGGGTGGAGTATCTACAGCAGAGCTGAACCCAAAGACGCTGGAAGCTAAAAAATATCCGGGGCTGTACTTTGGCGGGGAAGCTGTCGATATCACAGGATGGCTCGGAGGGTATAACTTCCAATGGGCATGGGCCGCTGGCTATGCGATAGCGCAGGATATATAATTTGTTGCTTGAGCCGCTGGGCTCTTCATTTTTTCCTTGATGAAAAAACGAAGCAAAAAAATCAAGACTTGGACATTGTTACGCTAAAAGTATTTCAAATTCCTAAATTGATTTGAGACGTTCCGCTTTGCTTCACTTTGTAAATCAATTTTTTACGGAATTTAAATCACTTTCTTAACGCTACAAAGTCCTAAGTCGAATGAAAGTAGCTGTACATTAAATATTGCATATACTGTTCATATACGACAATTGTCGCCTGAGAAGCTTTTGGAAATTGTAGAAGGAGGCATAGTCTATGTCCAAAAGGTTCAAGCGACACGCTTTTGTATACTTTTGGCAAGACAAAAGTATAGGCATGTCACGGCCTGAGTGACAATAACAATTAGCTATATTAATAAAAGAGCGCTAGAATCAATATCTAGCGCTCCTTTAATTTAAGCGTTTCTCCTCTTATAAATACGATCTACAATTACGGCTATAGCCCCATCTCCGGTTACATTACAGGCTGTTCCGAAGCTATCCATCGCAATATATAAGGAAATCATTAATGCTTGGTTCTGTAGGTCAAAGCCCAACATAGAGGCGATAACCCCAATCGCAGCCATAATGGCTCCGCCAGGTACGCCCGGAGCAGCGATCATGGTAACTCCCAGCATACATATAAAACCGGACATCTGTAGGGTGTCAATAGGCATTCCCTGCATCAACATGAGTGCTACAACGCAGGCTACAATCTTGAGCATGCTCCCGGCAAGATGTATGGTGGCACACAAAGGAACGGTGAAGTTGGCGATATCTTCGCTGACGCCCGCTTTTTTGGCCTGTGCCAATGTCACGGGGATAGTTGCCGCAGAAGATTGCGTACCCAAAGCTGTAAAATAGGCAGGCATCATGGTGACTAATAAACGAAAAGGATTCTTTTTTCCAATAAAACCGGCTATCGCAAACTGTATTACCAAAAGAAGTATATGCATAGCGAAGATAACGCCGATAATCTTGATGAAGACATCCAATATCATTCCTACCTTGCCGGAATAGGTCATATCTAGGAAGATGCCAAAGATAAATACTGGTAGAATAGGGATAATAAGTTTTTCGATCAGGAAAGAGATTATTTTTTCGAAATCAATGGCTACTTTCTCCAGCGTGGAATTTTCCAAACGGGCCAATCCAATACCAATAAGAAAGGCAAATACCAGTGCACTCATGACATCAAAGATGGGTGGGAAGCTGAGCGTAAAGTATGGCGCCAATGCTTTGCTGGATTCTTCAATCGTGGCTGTGGCCTGCCCCTCGATAAGGGAGGGAAATAGCGCCATACTGCCAAAGTAGGAAGAAAAACCTGCAAATAGGGTAGAACCGTAGGCTATTCCGACGGTGATGAGCAATAGGCTACCTGCGGTCTTACCGAGTTTGGCAATCGCAGGAATAATCAGGCCTACGATAATCAGTGGTATCAAAAACTTGAGCAGCTGATCAAATAAGGAATTGAAGGTCGCAAAAATACGACCTATAGATTCCGGAATAATATAGCCTATACCAATACCGAGTGCAATTCCTACGATGACTCGGAAGAGAAGGTTGTTGGTGATTTGTTTCATCCTTATCGTTTGTTATTTCAATAAACCGGCGCGTTTTAATAGGGGCTCGACCTGAGGTTCCTGCCCTCTAAAACGAAGGTATAGCGCCATCGGATGTTCGGTGCCTCCTTTGGAAAGTACGGATTCCTTGAATTTTGTAGCGATCTCTCTGTTGAAGATGCCGTTTTCCTGGAAGTAGGCGAATGCATCGGCGTCCAGTACTTCGGCCCACTTGTAGCTGTAGTATCCTGACGAATAACCGCCATTGAAGATATGCGAAAAGCTCGGACTCATGGCGTTCTCTGCGACATCAGGATAGAGCTTGGTAGAAGCAAATTGTCGGTTTTCAAAATCTTTGACCGAATGTATGCTGCGAGGATCTGTCCCATGCCAGCCCATATCCAGCAGACCAAAGCTGATCTGTCTTAAGGTAGCCATTCCTTCTAGGAAGGATGCAGATTCTTTGATCTTCTCGACGAGTTCCATAGGGATATTTTCGCCCGTCTGGTAATGTTTGGCAAAGAGAGCGAGAGCCTCCTCTTCGTAGCACCAGTTTTCCATAATCTGACTCGGTAGCTCGACAAAATCCCAGTATACCGACGTGCCCGAAAGCCCCGGGTAGGTGGTGTCTGCCAGCATGCCGTGTAGGGCATGGCCAAATTCATGGAATAAGGTGGTGACCTCCTGAAACGTCAATAGGGAAGGTTTGGAGGCTGTAGGAGGTGTGAAATTACATACGATAGAAACGTGAGGCCGTTCTTCCACTCCTTGGTAACGGTACTGTGGCTTGAAGGAAGTCATCCAGGCGCCGTTGCGCTTGCCCTTACGAGGGAAGAAGTCAGTATAAAAGATTGCAACTAATTCGCCGGCATCATTGCTCACCTCAAAAGTCTGTACCTCGGAGTGGTATTTGTCGATGTTGTGGACTTCTTTGAAGTGCAAGCCATAAAGTAGTCTAGCTGTCTCATAGGCTCCAGCCAGTACTTTTTCGAGCTGAAAGTAAGGTTTTAGTTTCTCATCATCGAGATTGAAGCGTTCTTGTTTTAGTTTCTCTGTGTAGTATGCGCCATCCCACTTCTCGAGCTGGGTGATCCCATCCAACTTTTTTGCAAACTCGGAAAGCTCGTGGAACTCCCGTTCGGCAGCAGGTTTGGCCTTCTCTAATAGGTCATCCAAAAATGCTTTTACTTTTTCGGGCGACTGTGCCATGCGTTCGGCCAATACAAAGTGGGCGTGGGTATCATAACCTAATAATTGTGCTCTTTGGAAACGAAGCTGTGCAATTTTCAGAACATGCTGTTCATTGTTATAGGCATTGTCCTGAAACGCCTTGCGGCCAGCGGCCAGGGCCAGCTCACGGCGTAGCTCTCTGTTGTCTGCATAGGTCACGAATGGAATATAGCTCGGGTAATCCAGGGTGAATAACCAGCCTTTTTTATCCTGACTTTCGGCCAGTGCGGCAGCGGCTTCTACGAGGCCATCAGGTAGTCCTGCTAGGTCAGCCTCATCTTCTATCAACAATTGATAAGCATTGGTCTCGGCCAGTACGTTCTCGCCAAATTTTAGTTTTAACACCGCAAGTTCGGTGTCGATTTTACGAAGTTCTTCTTTGGCTTCGCTCTGTAGCAGCGCTCCATTGCGGGCAAAATCCTTGTAAGATTTTTCTAATAGTGTCCGCTGTTCGGTACTGAGGTCAAGGTCTGCACGCTGCTCATATACTTGCTGTATGCGTTTGAATAAGTCAAAATTGAGGGTGATGTCATTGCTCAGCTCGGAAAGCTTTGGAGCCACCTCCTGTGCGATTTTCTCGAGTTCGTCGTTGGTCTCGGCCGAATGGAGATTGAAGAAAATACTAGAAAGACGGTCTAAGGTCATTCCAGAGAAAGCCATGGCTTCTACAGTATTTTCAAAAGTCGGTGGAGCAGGATTATTGACGATAGCGTCTACTTCGTCCTTTGTTTTTTGGATAGCTTCTTCGAAAGCCGGAATATAATCTTCGTTCTTTATCTGCGAAAATGGCGCTGTATTGTGTAGCGTATTGAATGTGTTCGTTAGTATTGCCATGGGTGTAAAGTTAACAAATATTTGTGCGGATTGTAGCCGCACAAATATCTGTTAGAACTATTACATCTCGCGCTCGACGTCTTTGTCTCCTCTACCGGATACATTGACGATGGCCAATTCGTTTTTACCTTTGAGTAACTTGATGGCTAAAGCTACAGCGTGGGCACTTTCGATAGCAGTGGTGATGCCCTCTAGACGGGACAATAATTTGTATGCTTCGATTGCTTCCTGATCGGTAACCGGGTAGTATTGTGCACGGTTGGTGTCTTTTAGATAGGCGTGTTGCGGTGATATCCCTGGGTAGTCCAAACCTGCAGCAATAGATTTGGAAGCTATAGGCTCGCCATTGTCATCGACAAGACAGTAAGAACGTGTGCCTTGAAATACGGTCGGTTTGCCAAATGATAAGGTCGCCGCCGTGTTTGGATAGGTACCATCGCCACCACCTTCGGCACCATGGATAGATACTTCTTTGTCTTCTAAGAAGCCGGAGAACAATCCTATCGCGTTGGAACCACCGCCTACAGAAGCAAAAATGCTATCCGGTAAGCGTCTTTCGAATGCAAGGATCTGCTGACGGGCTTCCTGACCGATTACGGACTGGAAGTAGCCGACCATCTTAGGGTAAGGATGTGGTCCTACATGCGACCCCAATAGGTAGAAGGATGTTGGATTTTCGATATAGTAACCCAAAGCAGCATCGACAGCGTCTTTAAGGGTTTTACTACCGAGTTCTGTCGCGATTACTTCTGCACCCAGTAGACGCATACGTCTTACGTTGAGGGCTTGGCGCTCGACATCGATAGCGCCCATAAATACCTTACAAGGGATGCCTAACAATGCGGATGCTGTAGCGGCAGCAACACCATGCTGACCTGCCCCGGTTTCGGCAATAATCTCTTTGGCACCCATTCTCTTGGCAAGCAAGATCTGACCGATACAATTGTTGATCTTGTGCGATCCGGTATGGTTGAGGTCTTCGCGTTTTAAGTATATTTTAGAGCCTACATACTCACTTAGATTTTTAGCGTGAAATAGAGCGGAAGGTCTTCCAACGTAGTTTTTCAGCAGTTGAATGAATTCTTCGTTGAACTCTTCTTTTTGTGTTTCGTTGTCAAAAAAATCAGCGAGCTGTTGTAATTGTTTCTCTAATACGGGTGGAATATACGCTCCCCCATACTCGCCATAGCTGCCTTGGTGAGCAAGCATGGAAGGATTCGGTTTGACTTCTATCATTGTAGTTTAATGTTATAATTATTGAGCGTTAAACTTAGATAAATTCTCGATAATAAACAAGGTGAAAGTCAGATAATAAGGGAAGGAAAATGTGCTGTATCCGTTGTAAACGATTATTTGCGGAGTAAAGGGCTTCTAAAAGACAGCTTCCTCGGTGAGCGTAGGTACAGCCTGATAGAAACCCTTCTATAGTTAGTGGTTTGGTACAAAAATATAATGGTGACCTGTTAGTTCAATTGAAGGGATGCAGGTCCGAATTCTTCAAAATGTATGGTTTCGACAGGTACTCCATTGGCAATCAGGAATTCGTAATGCTTGCTGATGAATGGAGCTGGCCCACAAATATAGTAATCGGTCTCCGGTTTTAATATTTCATTTTTTAATATTTCGAGTTCGACACGTCCTTGGTAGTGGTTTTTTGCCGGAGATTGTTCGTTCTCGTAAAAGATGTGTTGATCCAGCTGTTTGTAGCTTGTACAGATCTCTGCAATTTTGTCCTTGAAAGCATGTACCTGCTCACTACGGCATCCATGGATCCAGGTTACGGGCGGAACGCCTTGTGTATCTGGTTTGGCGACGATATCTTCCAGCATGGATAGTAGGGGAGTTTGTCCTACACCACCACTGATGAAGACCTTGCGTGATGGGGTCTGTTTGTTTAGTACGAAGGAACCCGCCGGAGCAGTCAGTTCGACGATATCTCCCGCGTAGATATGGTCATGAAGACGATTGCTGATCATACCATCGGGGTGCTTGCTGCCTGCCTCCCGTTTTACAGAAATCCGATAGTATTTTCCATTGGGAGAGCAGGAGATACTGTATTGGCGTGGCTGTAGGAGATTGAGCTCAGGAAGGAACAAACGAAGACTGATATACTGTCCGGG
The DNA here is from genome assembly GCF_017908035.1 of Sphingobacterium tabacisoli. Classification (GTDB taxonomy): domain Bacteria; phylum Bacteroidota; class Bacteroidia; order Sphingobacteriales; family Sphingobacteriaceae; genus Sphingobacterium; species Sphingobacterium tabacisoli. The sequence continues at coordinate 133,001 of NZ_JAEQMU010000002.1, forward strand.
TAGGTAGTCGGCTACGTCACCACCATCGGAAGGATACAGGTAGAAAGAGGTAATCTCGTTGGATTCTTTGACCCGTTCGCATACGACAAATGGCCGCCATCCTGTCCATCCGCCCTTTTTTGCGGTCTGCTGGCTATAGATCTTTTGTTCGTGGCCACTCATAATGGCGGCGAGCTGTTGGTAAGCTAGCGTCCATGCCTCGAGCAATTCCGGACTAGCAGCATCTCCTAGTACCTCGGAAATCGAAGCAATCAGATGCTGTCCGACGATAGCATAATGCTCTGGACGGATATCGAGACTCGTATGCTTATGACCGATATGGTCTACAGCAGGCATCAGTACGGCAGGATTCTCAATGTGTTCGGCATAAGCAAGTACCGCCATAGCAAGAGCTGTCTGCTGTTTACTGTTCTGCTGATTGCCCATGTTGAAGACATGTTTTAGCTCGGGGTTATGCACGAACATGCGTTTGTAAAAATGGCTGGTCAGTAGTACACCGTGTTCCTTTAGTATGGGTACCGTGCTTTTTACGAGTTGTATTTGATCTGTTGTCATGATATATTAAATTATTAAAAGATATTTTTGTCTTCTATTTTGGTACGCGATATCCAAAAGTTATTTCTCGCTGATTTAATAGTGGATATTTTTATCCTTTATTAGGGTTTAAAAAAAGCTATTTGTTGAGCGTAAGGGCTCCTGTCAAAAGCTCGCTGTTAAACTCTCCGATACTGGTCTTATAAAGCATGTGGGTGAGCTGGTTTCTGACTTTCTTAAATTCATTATGGAGAGGGCAGGGATTGCTTTCTGAGCAGTAACTGAGTCCCATGCCACAACCCGTGAATATTTCGTCTCCTTCTAGGCAGGTGATGATATCTGCTAAGGGACGCTTCAATCCATTGGGCTCAATGTAAAAACCGCCATTGGGACCTTTGATGGAGGATATAATTCCTCCTTTACTGAGTTTTTGCAGTATTTTAGCCAAAAAATGTTCAGGAGAGTTGATGTTTTCGGCAATCTCTTTAATTCCGGGACGGCTCCCATCAGCGGAGTGGCTGGCAATATAAAAAACCGCCCGCATCGCATATTCACATGTTTTGGAAAAAAGCCCCATCGATTACTGTCCTTCTACCGCTTGTTGTACCCGCTCTATCTGGTCGCCTTTGTAAAGGGAAAGACGTACGATACTGTCCGCTGTAGCTCGAAGGTCGTGTACGATATTGCCCTCAAGACTGATGAGCGAGCCTTTAGGTAAAGGATAGCGTTCTGCACCGACACCAAAATCGATAAAACCTTCGACAACCTCTACGATAATAGGGTAGGGAGCCTTGTGGGCTTTCATTTCCTGTCCTTCGCGAAAGGTGATACGGATTTCCTTGCTGTAAGCATTATTGATCAGAACCTGGGCAGAAGGATGATTTTCTGCATAGCTGATATTTTCTAGAAGAGATATTATTTCCATGTTACTGTTATTGATCTCTGTGATAATTGACGAATCAAATATAGGTATTCTTCGAATAAAAGACAAAAATATCTTTTATTCAAAAACGATCCCGCAAAGATAATCGAAAACCGAGTCGTGATGTGTGCCCAAAAATCCGTATACTAGTATGTATAGAAAAAGATATGAATATGGAAAATATAGGATTTATAGGTCTGGGCAATATGGGATATCCTATGGCCAAGAATTTGGAAAAAGCGGGGTTCCCACTTACGGTATATAACAGGACAGCGGAGAAGGCTGCGGGTTTTGCCTCGCAATCGGTGGTGGCGCCTGATATGGAGAGCCTGGTGGCATCTAATACTATTATATTTACCATGTTGACCAATGATGTAGCGGTATCTGCGGTATATGAGATCATTACAAAGCAGGATATCAAAGGAAAGCTTTTTGTGGATATGAGTACTATTTCCCAAAGGCTGAGCCAGGAGCTGGCTGCAAGGATACGGGAGCAGGGAGCTTCGTTTGTGGATGCACCTGTCGCGGGCAGTACAATGCCAGCTACGGAGGGCACGCTGATCATTATGGCTGGCGGTGACAGTTCTGACATCGCACGCGCCATGCCTTATTTTGAAAAAATGGGCAAGCTGACCAAGCATGTCGGAACAAACGGACAGGGAATAGCCGCAAAGTTGGCTATCAATTACTTCTTGTCAACGCTATATCAAGGGTTGGCCGAAACGGTTCTTTTCTCTGGTAGCCTGGGGGTATCCCGGGCGGATATGTTGGAAATCATCAATGAAAGTGCAAGTGGCAGTGGTGCTACAAAGGTGAAGACACCGCTACTATTGAAAGATGATTACAGCCCGGCATTTGCACTGGACCTGATGCTGAAGGATGTATTGTTGGCACAAGAGGCAGGGGCAGATTATCCGCTGACCAAACCATTGATCGATACGTATAGTGCCGCTCAACGAGAGGGATTGGGAGGAAAGGATGTAATGGCGGTGATTGATTATTTAAAAAAATAGAAGTAATGTACGCAAGAAATTTTATGGGTTGCGCTTTATTGATATTATCACTAGGGGCATGCAACTCGGGAACGAAGGAAAGTCAGGAGAGTAATGCGACTGTTGAAACGCTGGATACGAGCTATTCGATCGTAAGTGAGGGGTTTAAGGTGAAGTATAATCCTGGGGATACGCTGTCTTTGACAGTGAAGGGGCCGGAAGGGACAAAAATCGATTCTGTTCTGTATGCTATCGATGGTGATGTGATAGGGCGGGTAGATGGCAATGAGGAGTTAAACTACGATTTTGGCAAAAGCAAATTTGGTATTAAAGTCGTGAAAGCAACAATTTATGTAAATACGGGTACGGAAGAGGCAAATGTGCGAGTCGATTATCTACCTACTACGGAACCAAAACTGCGTAATTATGAACTGGTAAATACCTATCCCCACGATATCGAAGCTTACACGCAGGGGCTTGAGTTTTATGGAGACAAACTTTTGGAAGGTACTGGTAATGGGGAAGGGCGAAGTGGCAAAAAAGGAAAATCCAGTATTCGAATTGTAGATCCGAAAACCGGAAAGGTAGAGCGCATGATAACTTTAGATGATAATATCTTTGGGGAGGGCACCACAATTTTGAATAAAGAGCTTTATCAATTGACCTATAAGAATAATGAAGCGTATGTCTATGATATATCAAGCCTGGAGAAAAAGAAAACACTCCCTTATTTTAAGCCCATGGAGGGGTGGGGGCTTACCAATAACGGGAAAGACCTGTTCATGAGCGATGGTTCTGAAAAGATATACCTGTTGAATGCAGGTGATTTTAAGCCCAAAGATATCATACAGGTGGTCACCAGTGAAGGGCCTGTGCCGACCATCAACGAGCTGGAATGGGTAAAAGATAAAATCTTTGCTAATTTTTATCAGGAGGACTTGATCGGTATTATTGATCCGGTTACAGGTGTGGTAGAAGGGTTGATAGATTTATCAAAATTAAAGACGATGGTTACACAGCATGTTGATTTGGACGTGCTGAACGGTATAGCTTATAATGAGCGAACAAATACCTTTTTTGTAACCGGAAAAAATTGGGATAAAATGTTTGAGATTAAAATAGATTAGTTATGGCAAAGATCTTTACGGCGCAACAGATGGCTTGGGTGGATGGGGAGACGGCTAAACAGCAGTGTATTTCCAGTTTTCAGCTGATGGAGCGTGCGGCAGGCGCACTCTTGTCGGCATTGGAAAGCAGGTATGTTTTGTCGAAGGAGCGTTTTGTGGTTGTTTGCGGAAAAGGGAACAATGGCGGAGATGGGCTGGTGCTGGCGCAATATCTGCGGCAGCGACAGGCAAAGGTGAGCGTGTATCTCCTGGACGCTCTATCCTATTCGCAAGATAATAAAGATGGCCAAAAGCGAAATCCTGTTTCATTGATACAAAAGTTTGCGCCTGAAGATCGTCTGGACATACCAGACGATGCCATAATTCTGGACTGTCTATTTGGTTATGGAATGCAGCGTGGACTGGATAATTCCTGGCGACATATTGTCGAACAAATAAATACCTCGGGCTGTAAGGTCATCGCGGTAGATATGCCGTCTGGACTGTTGTCCGACAGTCCTACACCGATAGGTTGCCCGGTGGTGTATGCGCATGAAGTATTGACTTTTCAGAGTCCAAAGCTGGCGCTGTTGATGCCGGATAACCAATCTTTTTTTGAGGGATTTGAAGTGTTGGATATAGGTCTGACCGAAGAGGCAATGGCTCGCGTGACATCGGATAGTATCTATGTGACGAAGGAGGATGTACAGCCATTCTATAAAAGACGTAAGAAATTTGGGCATAAAGGGGTGTTCGGGCATGTGCTGCTGATGGGGGGGAGTTATGGCAAGATCGGGGCTGTACAGCTGGCTTCGAAGGCAGCCTTACGCTCGGGCTGTGGTTTATTGTCCTTGTATGTGCCACGCTGTGGGTACAATATACTGCAGACGGCTGTGCCGGAGGCCATGTTGATTACGGATGAGCAGGAGAACCTGATTTCTTCTTTTCCCGATATTGCTCCTTACCAAGCTATGGGACTGGGGGTAGGTATGGGGACAGGGGAAAAGACAAAAGTGGCTTTTCGTGAATTTCTGTCTGCCGCCCCGTCGATTCCATTGGTACTGGATGCTGATGCGTTGAATGTATTGGCACAAGAACCTGACCTGTTGGCATTGATTCCCCCAAGGAGTATTCTGACACCGCACCCTAAGGAGCTGCAACGTATCATCGGCGCATGGGATAATGACTGGGAGAAGATCGAAAAAACGAAGCAATTGGCTACCCGATATCAGCTATGCATCTTGATCAAGGGGGCTAATACGGCAATTGTGCTGGCGGATGAACGGGTTTACTTTAATAGCACAGGGAATGTCGGAATGGCGACGGGAGGAAGTGGCGATGCATTGACGGGCGTCTTGACAGCTTTGCTTGGGCAGGGGTATTCGACGGAGGAAGCTGCGGTCATGGGGGTGTACCTACATGGAAGAGCCGCTGATATAGCAGTAGTAGGGATAGGTACCTATAGTCTTTTACCCACAGATACGATTCAATTTCTACCACAGGCATTTTTGGAATTGGAAAAAACAACCTAGATTATTCCATAAATTCTTTTGGATAGATGACCTGACCGCTGTGTCCCCTCAGTGCATCTTCCTGTAGCTCGATGATCATACAATTCTCTTCGGGGACATCAAATGGGAAGCGGATACCATAGTCTTTTGCCATTTTGTAGCCCAGTCTGGGGTAATAATCCTCATGTCCCAATACCACTACAGAACCGAATCCCAGGTCCCGGGCTCTATCGTGGGCATACTGTATCAGACGGCTACCAATTCCTCTTTGCTGATAGGAGGGGCTCACAGCGACGGGGGCCAATGCCAAGGAGGTGACCTCTCCGGATAAAGGGCTCGCAATATGAATTCGGGTTAAAAGAATATAACCGATAATCTGGTGATCCTGTTTGGCAACTAAGGAAAGCTCCGGGATAAATGCAGCTGAACGATGGAGTCTATCCACCAGCAGATGCTCCTTGTGGTCACTGTGTACTTCTTCTTTAAAGGCATCCTGTAGCAGAACCGATATCGCCTGATGGTCGTTTTTATTTGCCTGTCTGATATGCATAGTACGAAGGTAAAAGATAATCTTTGGAGATGGTCAAAAAAGTACTGTGTTTGTAATAATCAAAATTAATTGCACATAATTCTCCGAATGTAAAGCATTTTTTTTAAGTTTGGTATATCGTAATCTCAACCTAATCAAAACGATAAACCATTCATGAAGTATTATTGCTCTCTTTTTTGCTGTCTTTTCTATTCTTTGTTTGGCTATGGTCAGAATGAGCGAAAAGAGGTAGTCTCTTTTGAAGACGCTTACAAACGAACTTATAATATCACGAAGCTGTCTGGCGAACGTCCGCGTATCGATGGCAAGCTGGATGAAAGTATCTGGCAGGAGAAAGGGGAGTGGTCGGAGAAGTTTTCGCAGGTTATTCCTTTCGAAAGAGCTTATACTGCTTCTTGGACTAGGGTGAAGTTGTTTTACGATGATGTGAACATCTATATAGGGCTATACTGTAAGGACGCACATCCAGAAACGATGAACGCTTTTATCGGTAACAGAGATGACAATAGTAACGGTGATCTGGTTAGTATTGCCTTTGATACCTATCACGATTACCGTGTCGCATCGGAATTTAATATTAATCTCGGTGGCAATAAAACAGACCTAACGGTCACGGATAAGCTGTCTGTAAATCTGAGCTGGAATGCCGTATGGGAAGGGCAGACACATATCAATAAGACGGACTCCTGCTGGACTGCGGAGTTGCGTATTCCATTCAGCCAACTGCGCTATAACCAGGATAACGGGGACGGTAAATGGGGGCTGCACGTGCGTCGCATCATCCGCCGCAACAATGAAGTGCAGAATTGGAGTTTGATACCGATAAAAAATAATGGGCATGTCTTTTCGTTTGGAGAGATGCATGGGATGACAGATCTACCAAAGCCCAAAGGTATTGAGTTCTTGCCCTATGCGATGGCCAAATTCACAAAGGAGCCTAAAATACCGAATAGCCCTTTTCAAAAGGGGAGTCGATGGGGCCGTAATGTCGGAATGGACGCCAAGTTTGCACTGAATGATTTTACAATGGACCTGACGGTGAATCCGGACTATGGACAGGTCGAGTTGGACCCTTCGGTAATGAACCTTTCTGCTTATGAAATCTTCTATGACGAAAAGCGTCCTTTTTTCCTGGAGGGGAAACATATCTTGGAGTTTGATAATAACGAGGGGGGGATGATGTTTTACTCGAGACGTGTCGGTGCCATGCCTTCGTATCAGCCCAAGGGAATCGATAATGTCGATAACTATGCGAGTACAGCGAGCCCCATACCGATTCTAGGGGCGTTAAAGTTGACGGGAACGACTAAAAGTGGGGTGACTGTAGGGCTATTGGAAAGTATCACGGCACAGACCTCTTCGCGGGTGATGCGTAGTGGTATCGAAGATCGGGAGATTACAGAACCATTGACAAACTATACGGTGGCACGTGTGCAGAAAAATTGGGCAGGAAATACGCTACTGGGGGGAATGCTGACGTCGGTGAATAGAAATCTTCGAGCGGATCATCTGAAAGATGCCTTGATTGAAAATGCTTTTGCGGCAGGTGTTGATTTTACACAATACTTTGCTAACCGGCTTTATTATATCGATGCAAAGGGAATGTTCAGTACGTTGCATGGTTCTGCATCGGCTGTTTTGAATACAAAGCAGAATGCGGCTCATTATTATCAACGGGAGTCAGGAAGCTCTTACCTGGACCTGCGTCCGGAACAAACTGCCCTGCAGGGAAGTAGTGGTTATGTGAAAGCAGGTAAAAAAGGAAATGCTCAATGGAATTTTTCCCAGACTTTTAGCTGGGCTTCGCCGGGCTTTGATCTGAATGATGTGGGCTATATGAAGCAGGCGGATTACAAATCGAATGAATCGGAGGTGGTATTCCGTAAGACGGACCCCTGGGGGCCTTTTCGGTTTGCGGGAATCAACCTGACCCAAAAAAATATATGGAATTACGGAGGGAAGGCGGTCAATAATGACTTTGCTGTTCGGTGGCGCAGTCTGAGTATCAAGCGCCGTATCGAGATGGATATCAAAGAGATTTTTAACTGGAATACAGTTGATAGCCGGCGATTGCGCGGTGGGCCAGATATGCGCTATAATGCCAACTTTGAAACCAATGCAATGATCAGTACGGACCGGGCAAAACCAGTGATGTTCAAAATGGAATATAACGGCCGTCATTACCTGGATGAAAAGACTGCCTATAATGCAATCCATCCGAGCATGGTAATTCGCATGGGTAACCATCTGCGTGTGGCAGGACAGTTTAACTATGCCTGGAATAAGGATGATCTGCAGTATGTGGGGACAGTGAAGCCTACGGGAGCAACAGCTAGCCCGAATGCCTATATATTGGGTCATATGGACCAAAAGACGTATGGAGTGACCTTGAACCTACAGGTGAATGTGACACCGGATATCTCGATCCAATACTATGGATCGCCATTTACTTCGACCGCGGTCTACGATAGGTTTAAGCTAGCGAAAAATATGGATGCTAAAGCGTATAGCGATCGGTTTACGGCATTTGCGGAGGAGAAGGTGCAGGCTACGGATGGTAGTTATACCGCCCAGGAGGGGAATGCCAGTTATTCTTTCAAAAACCCAAATTTTAGCTTTAATGAATTCCGCTCCAATTTAGTAGCACGGTGGGAGTACTTGCCTGGTTCTACAATCTATGTAGTATGGGAGCATAATCAGTCGCGCAATGATATGGTGTACCAACCGGGCTGGGGTAATAATCTGGACCGTATGTTCGGACTGCCAGCGAGCAATACCTTTATGATGAAGGTCAACTACTGGTTTGCGCTGTAATAGATAGTAGAGAAGGGGATTACCCTTTCTCTACTTGATGATTGCCGATAGTTTTTCTGTAAACTGCTTTAAGACATCGATCTGTACGTGATCCATCACGACGATTTTATACCATTGGGAACTGTCGCCATGCGAGTCGGGCACAAGACCAAACTCCTGTACCAGACTACTCGGTATATCTGATGCACGGATGGTAATGATATTCATCTGTGGATTTCGGTAATACCGTATACCTAGTTGGTCTAGATCGGTACAGCATACTGTGGTTCTATAGAGCAGGGTGTTTAATTTTTCAAGCCAGCCATGTGGACCGTAGGTCTGTAGTATCATCCATACGGCGATCGCATTGGCTCCGGATCTACTGCCACTCAGGGTGATGTCCATACCATTGACATACTTGGCCTCTTTGGTGAGGACATGCTGGATCAATCCTTTGCGGGATAGAAACACGCCCGTACCGTAGGGTGCCTGAAGCATTTTATGGGCATCCAGTGTGACAGAGGACACGTGAGGATTGTCAAAGCCGATATTGTTGTCGCGCTGTACGATAGGGTAAATGAATCCACCAAAGGCGGCATCCATATGTATCTTGAACAGGAATCCATGCTTTGCTAAAACTGCAGCGTACTCATCTGGATTGTCTACACTGCCAAACATGGTGGTACCTACATTGGAGATGACGATAGCATATTTCTTTCCGTTTTGTTTGGCCTGCGCAATGAGGTTGTCCAGTTCGCTAGCGATAATCGTTCTGTTTTCCATCTGAACAGGAATGGATAGGAAGTCTATCTGCAGTAAATTGGAGGCCTTGTGTACGGAGTAATGGGTATCCTCGGAAGCAATGAGTACTATCTCGTCGAGACGGGCATTGTATTCGTGTGTAAAGAGATTGCGGTACATCCAACAGGCTTGTATATTGGCTTCGGTACCTCCTGTAGCGATATAGCCGTCGCAACTGTTGCTTTCAGCTTTTAATATATCCTCGCTTAATATTTTGATGACTTCACGCTCGATCTCCTGTGTGCCTGCAAAATAGGGTTCGGAGTCGCCGAGGGTATGGCAACCAATATGATTGGGGTTTTGGACAATGGATTGCAGAAAAGGAGCTTCTTTTAGGAAGGTCGCCTGATCATAAAATACCTGACCATCTAATTTGGAGCCGGGTACACCGAGTGTTATTATTTTCTGATAGTCAATGTTCTTGGAGAGCGCATCGGCGATCTGCTGTCTTTGCTCGTCAAAATTAATCTTTTTCCAGTATTGCATGTTGTTGTTTAGCTTTATCTTCCTACCCAATGCGATGAATTGTAAGCAGTGGGAAGTGTATGGTTAGGACGTGGCCCTATGGACAAAAATAAGTTATCTCGGCGATTTATAGGCTGCCGGCTATTGTTTCCGAATATTTTGTAGAAAAATCGGTGTTATAGCGCCATCTTCTGATATTATTTCGGTGTAACGATTCAAAGACTTGTTTTTTCTTTTCTACCATAAAGCAATTGAAAGCTGGTGCTCTACGGGGATTTTCGTACTTTTGGGCAGATTAGAGTGATTTTTGGATTATTAATTAGGAACAGCCAAGTGAAAATATTACGCGCATATACGGATTCTTTCAAAGGATTATCTCAGGAAGCATGGATGCTTTCCATTGTTATGTTGATCAACCGGACGGGGTCTATGGTCATTCCTTTTTTGGGTGTGTATATGTCGGGACATCTGAATTTCGATATTACGCACACGGGGATTGTACTAAGTTTTTACGGTATAGGTTCTGTAATAGGCTCATGGTTAGGAGGTTTTTTTACGGATCGGTTTGGAGAATATCGCGTGCAGAGTCTCAGTCTGTTTCTTAGTGCACCTCTGTTTATTATGATTCCGCTGTTTCCGACAGTGGAAGGGATGGCCTGTATTATCTTGTTACAGAGTATTATCAGTGAGACGTTCCGGCCAGCCAACTCGGTAGCGATTACAAAGTATGCTAAACCGCAAAATCTAACGCGGGCGTTTTCTTTGAATAGGATGGCAGTAAATCTTGGCTTCTCTATTGGGCCTGCCTTGGGGGGGATCTTGTCGGCCATTTCGTATGAGTTCCTGTTTGCTATCAATACCGCTGGAGCCTTGATCGCGGGGATTGTATATGTGAAATTCTTTAGAAAAAGACATAAGGTATTTCAGGCGAAGGTGCAGGAACGTCAAAAACATATCGATGAACTGCCGGTAAAAGCGGAGGATAAAAGTAAGTCGCCTTATAAAGATGTGCCTTTTATTATCTTCTGTTTCTTCTGTACGATATTCTCGATCTGTTTCTTTCAGTTCTTCAATACTATACCGATTTTCTATAAAGAGGTAGCGAAGATGGATCAGGCCACTATAGGGTATGTACTGGGCTATAGTGGATTTATAATCGTACTATTGGAGATGCTGGTGGTTAATTTTGCAGACAAATATCTGTCGATAGCAAAGACAATCCTATACGGAGCGTTATTGTGTGCTGTGGCTTACGCTATATTGGCGTTTGATCACCATTTCTCTATTTTGATACTGTCGATTACCTTGTTGAGCGTTAGTGAGATATTGGTCCTGCCGTTTATGTCTACGATTACGGCGCTGCGTTCGGGAAAGAAAAATCAAGGTGCCTACATGGGGATGAACGGAATGAGCTTTTCGTTCTCATTTATCATCACCCCTCTATTAGGGACACAGATTGTGCATAAGCTGGGCTTCGATACGTTATGGTTGGGAACAGGTGCGATACTTGCTTTCTCGGCGGTAGCCTTGTATTTTGTGATACGATGGATGTTACCTCAGGATAAACATACCCAAGCGGAAGGGTTAGGTGGACACTAGGGCTATCCTGATTCCAATGGAATCGCCCGCAGTGATGATAGTTCTCCATAAAAAAAAGGTTGCTCGTTTATATCGGGCAACCTCTCAGAATATTATAAGTAAACTATAAGCAAGATTACATCAGCTCTACTTCAGAAATCTGATTGCCTTGTTTAGTTCTTGTATATTTGTATTTGACTTTCTGATTTAAGGTCAATACCATTCCTGCTAACTTATCGTTGAAATATACAGTCTCTCGAGTTTCATTATCTCTGATAAAACCATAGTTTCCAGTTTCATTGTAGTAGGAGACTTTACCAAAGAGGAATTCGTCTTCACTTTCAACAGGGCGGTGCAAATCTTCTTCTTTGAACTTATATACCTGTGTTGGAGGTGTATCCGATATGTTTCCGAATTCATCTACATAAGCAAACATTTCTTCCAGCGACTTTCCTTTGTTGTTGTTGGACTTGTTTACTTCGCGTCTTTCTAGCTTTTCTTTTTTCTTCTGTTGTTTCTTCTTTGCTCGTTCTTTTTTGTTGAATGTAAGTTGACTTTTAGCCATTAAATAGAATTAAAGATTAAAATATAATAAATGAAAGGTGTATGTCTTAAATTAGCGGACTGGCTCAAGGATAAGATATAGGGGCCTTTTGTGATGACGCAAATGTACGAAATTTTTTTGAGAAAAACTAATATACATTTCTTCCCGAATTAGCTGGGGATAATATGGTTATAGGCTTTGAGACAGCAGTCTATCTAAGGTGAAACGGAGTTCGCCCTTGTTAAAAAGACGTGTAACCTATTAAAGTTGTTATAAATAAGCATAGTGGTGTAAAGACAGAAAATAATTAAATTTAGAAAAATATTTAAAGGGCTATAAACTTTAACTTATGAATGTTAGAATTGTTTTTTTCTTGAACTGCTGTCTGCTGTTCTTGGTAATACCCCAGCTGAATGCACAGCGGGCTCTGGACTACTGCAACGATAGAATCCGGACGGGTGCGGAGCAGACGGAACGCTATGTACCGTATCTGAAAGGGAAACGAGTAGCGATATTAGGTAATCCTTCTACAGTTATCAAGGATAAACATCTTGTGGATAGCTTATTGACTCTAGGGGTTAATATTGTTAAGGTTTTCGGACCTGAGCATGGTTTTAGGGGCAATGCAAGCAATGGGACCGAAGTGGGGGATGAGGTGGATCCACAAACCAATATCCCGATTATCTCGCTGTATGGTAGCAAGAGAAAGCCTTCAGGAAAAGATCTGGCGAATGTGGATGTCTTTATTTTTGACGTGCAGGATATGGGGGTTCGCTTTTACACGAATATCAATACACTGCGGGATATTATGGAGGCCTGTGCCGAGCATGATAAAGAGATGTTGATTCTTGACCGACCTAATCCGAATGCATACCTGATCGATGGCCCAATACTGGATGAAAAGCATAAATCAGGTATAGGGCAGTTTCCGGTACCTATAGCACACGGTATGACGACGGCTGAGTTTGCACAGATGATCAATGGGGAGGGGTGGATGGAATCTGCGAAAAAATGTAGATTGAAAATTATCCCAATAGCAAACTATGCACACCATATGCTCTATAAGTTGCCGGTAAATCCCTCACCCAATCTGAATACGGAGCAAAGTATTCTCTTATATCCAAGTACCTGTCTCTTTGAAGGGGTGAAGGTCAATCATGGTCGCGGTACGGATTACCCATTTACTGTTATCGGTAGCCCTGCCTATAAGGGGATTTATAGTTTCTCGTTTACACCGGTCAGTAAGAAGGGGATGAGTGAACGTCCTCTTTTCATGAATGAAACCTGTTACGGATTGGATTTGCGGTCGTATGATGTGCAAAAATTGGTGGATAGCAAGAAATTGAATCTCTCGTGGATTATGGAGCTGTATCAAAAATCGCCTGAGAAGAGTAAGTTTTTTGACAATAGTTTTTCGGACCAGATAGGAAGGTTCGAGAATCTATCGGGGGTTGATGACCTGCGCCAGCAGATTGAAAGAGGTGCCAGTGAAAAGGAAATCCGTGCGAGTTGGGCACCGGGGTTGGCCGCATACAAAAAGATGCGCGCAAAATATGTGATTTATAAGGATTAATGTGTTGGAACAAGGGGGGCAAAATTTTAAAATGACGAAGGAAAAACGAAGTGTGTTTTGGTTCCGTAGGGACTTGAGATTGGAAGATAACCATGGTCTATGCCGTGCGTTGGCTAAAGGAAGTAATGTACGGCCCATATTTATTTTTGATACGACTATCTTATCGAAATTGCCCTCTACGTATGATAGACGGGTGGATTATATACATCAAGCATTGCAACTGTTGCAACAAAAGCTGAACGTGTTCGGTACGGACATACGGGTATATATCGGTAGCCCACTTGATATCTTTAAGGATTTAAATCGAGAGGGAGCAATCGGTTCCATTTTTTGTAACGGAGATTACGAGCCCGATGCGATACGCAGGGACCAGCTGATTGAGAACTGGGCAGCAGGGGAGGGAATTGATTTTGTATCCTGTAAGGACCAGGTGATCTTTGAGAAATCGGAGGTTATGAAGAAGGATGGCACACCGTATACCGTATTTACGCCTTACAGCCGTGTTTGGAAATCCAAGCTATCGCCTCAGGCTTTGCACCCGTTTGAAATCGAGTATGGTGGATTCGAGAAATTGGATTTTAAAGAATTGCCAGCCTTGGATGCTATCGGTTTCCAAAAAACGGACATCCAATTTGTAGAATCTGAGGTAGAAGCTTCTGCTATCAAGGACTACGATAAGAGTAGGGATTTTCCAGGCATGGATACGACCACTAGGCTAGGGGTTGCATTACGTTTTGGAACGATCTCTATCCGTCGCTGTGTTTTGCTGGCTAGCGAGAACAATGAGACCTGGTTGAACGAACTGATCTGGCGTGAGTTTTTTATGCAGATTCTCTTTCATTTTCCGGAGTCGGCCAAGTTATGTTTTAAGCCGGCTTATGAAGCGATAGCCTGGCGTAATAATGAAGGTGAATTTGAAGCCTGGTGCAATGGAGAGACAGGCTACCCCTTGGTGGATGCAGGAATGCGTGAATTGAATGAAACGGGATTTATGCATAATAGGGTACGGATGGTGGTTGCTAGCTTTTTGACGAAACACCTATTAATCGATTGGCGTTGGGGAGAAGCTTATTTTGCTGGTAAGTTGCTGGATTATGATGCAAGTGCCAATGTGGGCAACTGGCAGTGGGCAGCAGGCTGTGGCTGTGATGCAGCACCCTATTTTAGGATATTCAATCCCGAAGAGCAACTCCGCAAGTTTGATAAGGACCTGATTTACGTGAAACGCTGGAATCCGGATTTCGAATCCAAAGCGATTCACAAAATCGTAGAGCATGCCTTTGCAAGAGATCGGGCCTTGAGTACGTATAAGATCGGATTAGGTAAGTAAAAAATGGTGTTGAAAAAGAAGGGTTTAGGTAAAAAGAAAAAGGTTTTCAAACGGGGAGAATGAAAACCTTTTATAACCAATTATAAACCTAAATTATGATACCACAAAGGTAGTGTATGATTTACACATTTGCAAATTTATTTTGAAATAACGTTTTAGCAACTATTTAATCTTGCTCTGATGAGGGGGTGAAATCGTCTTAAAAATAGCTTAAAAGGCAAACTATTTGGCCATAAGCATTGTTGTAAGCAAAGAGAAGGTATTGGAAAATTGGTTGAAAACAAAATTGGAGACAGACAAAGTAAAGGTCGCACGAATCAGTAAATAAGGAACCATAAACTGAAAAAGGGGATTTTCTATGCATAGAAAATCCCCTTTTTGGACTGTAAATATTCTGTCTTAATTGGAGTAAGTTTTATTGGAACGTAGTGCCATATACCCCACAATCCCTGCCAAAAGCGAAGTAATTAGAATGGATAGTTTTGCTTCTGATACATGGAGCGGATTGCCGAAAGAAAGAATGGCGATAAATATAGACATGGTAAAACCAATACCTGCCAAGAGTCCTACACCCAGTATATGGCGCCAGCTACTGCCCTCGGGTAGGCTGCTTATTTTTAATTTGGTACAAAGATAAGAGGTCAATAGGATACCGAAGGGTTTGCCTAATAAAAGTCCCAATGAAATGCCTAGTCCCAAAGAAGAGGTGAGCCCTGCGACCATCTCGCTTTCGAGGGTGATGTTGGTATTGGCAAAGGCAAATAGAGGGATAATCAAAAAGTTGACAGGCTTTGTCAGCGCATGCTCCAGGCGTTCTAATGGAGACTCTACGTCAGTATCATTTGTAGGAATAGTCATCGCTACTAATACCCCTGCAATCGTCGCGTGTATACCTGAATGATGCACAAAGTACCAAATAAATATGCCCGGGATAAGGTATAGGTAGGGATTGAGGATATTCATCCTGTTCATGACAATCAGTACAACCAGGCCTATACCTGCATATAGTAGGTAGGTCATTTCGATCCCCGATGAGTAGAAAAATGCAATAACAAGAATCGCTATGAGGTCGTCGACAATGGCGAGAGCCGCAAGGAAAATCTTAAGGCTACTCGGTATACGATTGCCCAATAAGCTGATGACTGCCAGGGCAAAAGCGATATCTGTCGCCATCGGTATACCCCAACCTGATGCGGTCTCCTGTCCGGCATTAAAGCTAAGATAAATAAGTGCAGGTACAATCGCACCGCCTATCGCACATAAGATGGGAAGGGATGCTTTTTGTGGTGAGGATAATTCTCCTTCTACAATCTCCCGTTTGATCTCTAAACCTACCAAAAGAAAGAAAATAGCCATTAAGCCATCGTTGATCCAAAGCAAAACGGGGTAACGTAAATGGATACTGTCGTTTTCAAACCCAAGGGGATGGTCTAGGATATGTTGCAAAGGGACCGCAAAATCGGTGTTTGCCAAGACCATGGATAAGATAACACAGATAAATAAGAGAATTCCTCCTGCATTACTTGATTGGAAAAAGTCCTTGAAAACGTTTAAATTGATAAGTTTTGTCATCGCTTACTATAAAGTTAAAATATGAATCCCTTGCGGGGCTTTTAAATTATGTGTGGCAATGGCATATTTTTATACACGTATCTAATCTACACTTTAAAATAGCCGTTGAAAAACGCTATCCATTTTTTAAGAAGGCCGATGCCGTCTCGGATACGACAAGACGATAAAGAGTCCTGCATTGGAGGATAAGCTCCGCTAAAATAGGGAAAAGGGAAAGGCAGGTATCGAATTATTGCATAGATTATATCTATTGATTGCTCTGTGTGTTATAATATGTTTTGTTTTTTGTGGTTTTAACTATGCTTAGAGGTAGTTAATAGGCGCTGCGCAGCGTCTGAAGCAACCAGCAGACCGGCTGTCAGCATGATGATGTCTTTGAGGACTAATCGGCCTGCGCCAGATAGATAAGGAAACCCATATTGAGGGCTAGGAAAGTCTCCACCAAGGTTGGGAACATACACTTCGGGAGTGGTAATCAAAAAGGATAAGGTAACCAAGGACATGCCGAAGGTCAGTAGACCACCGATAAGCCCCAGTTTTGCAGACCAGATTCCGGCAAGGGTGAGTATTCCGATGATAACAATGACAGTACCTAACCCATAAGAAAATACATAGGTGCCATTGGACTCGTGCCAACTGATATTTTTGGCTACGGTCTTGCCTTCTGGATTCTTGTAGTCCTGATATTCGGGAGAGGGATGGGTATAAAAGAAACTCATAAATGGACTGTTCGCTACAAATGGTACGATACCATCGGCTTCATATTGAAATGCTTTGAGTCCACCGATCCAGGCCATCACGATAAAAATACTGATACGGATTAGGTGAATAAAATAAGTCTGTGATTTTGCTAAATGCTGTAAAAGAGTATGCATGTCCGTTTGAATAGTTGTTCTCTACAAAGGTAAAAGAGAGCAAGATGTGAGGGAATGGACAAAAACGGTTATGACATAGATTATTTTGCCACGATGGATATGCCGACTTGTTCGCGGTACTGAGATGGCGATACACCTACATTTTTTTTGAAGTACCGGCTAAAATAGTGTTCGTCGTTAAAATGAAGATCATCCGCGATCTCTTTGATCGATAGATGGGTGAGATGTAGTAGTTTTTTTGCCTCCAAGGTCATGCGCTCTTGGATCAGGGTCGAGGGAGATTTGCCCAATTGTAATTTTATTTTTTTACTGAAGCGGTCGGTACTCAATCCTGCATGGTCAGCGTAGTACAGAACGCTCTTCTGTAAGCGGAATACCCGTTCGAGTTCCTGTTGAAATTGATATCCTACGGTATTGTCCTGCAACGATAAAGGAACAAAATCTTTCATGATCTGTTTCTTTTCCTTGCTGCAGAGTGCGAGTATAAGCTGTAAGTAGGCTTTGATGATGGCATCTGAATGATGGGGGATTTCGTCCTGTATTTTCTGATAGATGTTTTCTATTTCATTAAAAAGAGCAGGGGGGACCGTAACATAAGGTTGTACATAGATGTTATTGAAGAGTATGCCGTTGCAGGCCACTTCTTTTTTATGGTATTCGATGCAATAATAGTCACCGTGAAAGGAAAGCTGTCTAAATGTTGTTTCTGTGCTGGTACTAGTGCTGAGGTGTTGATAAGGAGAGAGGAAGAGGATAGAATAAGATGGAATAGTGTGCTCGGCCAAATCGATCCGTAGGGGAGCGGTCTTATCTAATAATAGAATCTGATACAAGGCAATCTGATAATCATCTCGTAGGTTCTCCGAATGTAGAACCTGTACGGCTATTGTTTTTTGTTGCGGATTTATAGCTTGCTGTGACATGAAGAGATTCTGTTATAAAGCTGAAAAATAAGAATAATCCTGGAATATCGCACCGTGTTTATAGTGGATGCCTATCGATAGTTGGATTGTATTGTGCTATGGAGATTCGCTACTTGAGATAGGGCGTGAAGATAGAAAGTACATCTTGCCTATAAACCGCCAATGCTTCGTCTCCACGGAGTTGCTCTCTAAGTTCGTTGGACGAAATCCAAAAATCCGAAATCAGGAACAGATGACGTAAGATGCCCTTTTGTACCGCAGGAGGGATGTCGGCACGAAATACACCATCATCAACCATATCGGTAAACATCCTTAAAAACTCCTGCTCCCGTCGGGCTACCAGGTTTTGGTAACTCGCCCGTATACTGGGAATCCAACTGCCAAGCTCAACAAAATTTATAAATATGAAGCGATACTGTTCTATGAGGCGAAAAGAAGAGTCGATGCACTGCTTTAGGTCTTCCATGTTCAATGCTGTATGGATAGCCATATCTTGGACAATCTGGTCGTAAGCTACGACCAATTGCTCGAATAAAGCAAGGATGATATCTTCAGTATGTTTGAAATGATAATGCAGGTTGCCTGCACTGATTCCCATGACGGCCGCAATATGGCGGGTTGTCACACTCCGGATACCCTCTTGGTTGTAAAGCGCCAAGGCTGCCTGTAAAATTTTATCTTTCGTATTCATTATTCAAATTTAGAACAATTGTTCTAAAATATAAAACTTTATTTATCTTTGTAGAAATAAATGTAAAGCTATGAGTGGTAAAAAAGAAGGCTTGATTAAGTCAACTTACCAGGAAATAAAACAAACGATAATGGATATCAAACCGGATGATTCTCCGACAAAAAAGTTTGGTAAGCGTTTGGGATTTGTAATGTTTATGACGTTAATGGTATGCGGAGCTATCGCTATGTTGATCGCCATCTCTTTTGCACATTAGTGCGGGAGCTGGCCGACCCACTTTATATTTTCTATTGGGGGTGTTGGTTTTTAATTCGGTTCTCAAGGCAGGCGGGAACTCCTATTCCCTTGGTCAATGGCTGGTTGACTGATTTTGTTTTTGTTCCTGTGGTTGTACATTTTGCATTGGTGCTGGGCTGTACCGTTTTCAATCAGGGTAGACCCTTTGCATTTCCTTTGTTCCATATTCTTTTTTACGCTTTGTTGACCTCAATTGTGTTTGAGGGTATAATGCCGCATCTTACAGATTACAATACGGCCGATTGGGGTGATGTACTCGCTTATTTTGCGGGAGGGCTATTCTATTACTTTGTGCACCAACGTTGGTATGTACAGCGAAATCTTTAAGTGGCTTATTGTTGGAGTAATGGGAATTTTATAGCTTCGTGTATATACAACTAAAACAAACAAGGTGAATAGGGTACTGATAATCGATGATGAAGATAAGTTAAGGCAATTGATGGCTAAGATCATCGGTCTCGAAGGCTTTGAGGTCTTTCAGGCAGATGATATCAAAACAGGATTAAAACGCCTGGAATCAACAGATATTGATGTGGTGATATGCGATGTGAAACTCCCGGATGGTAGTGGTGTCGATACGGTAAAACATATCAAGGAAAAACACCCTAATGTGGAAGTTATTTTGCTAACCGCCTATGGGAATATCCCTGATGGTGTACAGGCTATAAAAAATGGAGCATTCGACTATATTACCAAAGGAGATGACAACAATAAGATAATACCACTGCTCTATAAAGCATACGACAAGGCTTCTCTTGCCAAGAAAGTCCATCAGTTGGAAAATAGATTGGGCAAGAAATATGCTTTCGATAGTATTGTGGGACGGTCTAAAATCCTACAACAGACGATTGAGCTGGCAAAAAAAGTTGCAACAACGGATACGACAGTGTTGCTGACTGGAGAGACGGGGACAGGTAAAGAAGTCTTTGCACAATCTATACATCAGGAGAGTAACCGTTCTAAATTTAGTTTTGTAGCGATCAACTGTTCTGCATTCAGTAAGGAACTATTGGAAAATGAGCTTTTTGGACATCGGGCAGGAGCATTTACAGGAGCGAATAAGGATCAGAAGGGATTGTTTGAAGAAGCCCATCGCGGTACTATTTTCCTTGATGAAATAGGGGAGATGGCACTCGAATTACAGGCCAAAATACTACGGGTATTGGAAACCGGAGAGTTTTTGAAAGTTGGAGATTCGAAGCCGACCAAAGTGGATGTCCGCATTATCGCCGCGACCAACAGGAATCTCGAAGAGGAGATAGCGAAAGAGAGTTTTCGCAGTGACCTTTTTTATCGACTTTCTGTATTCGCTATACATCTACCGGCATTGAGAGAACGCAAGGAGGATATCAAAGAACTGGCGCTATTCTATGCCCAGGAATTTTCGCTCAAAGCTGGAAGAAAACCGCTTGCAGTGTGCCCAGAATACCTGGGTGCGTTGGAGAAAAACCAATGGAAAGGAAATATCCGGGAATTGAAGAATGTAATCGAACGTAGTGTTATTCTGGCAGATACGGATACCCTGGATATAGGGACCTTGCCGTTAGATATGCAGGGAGAGGGTACGAGGGCGTCTGCTACTTCTTCGTTGGCGCTTTCCGAAATCGAACGAATACATATTCTGAAGGTGCTGCAGCATACCGGCGGAAATAAAGCAGAAGCAGCACGCCTCCTTGAGATAGGCGTAGCGACACTGTATCGAAAAATAGACGAGTATAGCTTATAATTCTGATTTAATAATCTACTCATATTGAGAAAGAGCCTATCATTTTGATAGGCTTTTTTTATGCCCTTTTCTTTTTTAAATATTGTTTTTAGCTGTATGACAGTGTGTTGTGGTATTTTTGGTTGCCTTGGAACAACCTTTGGCATTAGGAGTAGAAAGAAATAGAAAACATGATGTCAATTATTTTATTAATCCTCGGATTTGGCTGTTTTGGACTATTGTTCAAGGCGGTGTCTTTTTTCGAAAACATCTAATGCTTGTAATGCTGAACATGGAAACGAAAATCAAAAGCACATTACAACAATGGATTCCAGGAATCCAAAATAGTGCAACGGTAGCATCCGACTATGAGCTTTTGCGGCAGATAGCCTGTTCCTGCGTCGATAGAATCCATCATGGGAGCGATGAAGACCTGATATGGGTGCAGGATGTGGCCAAAGTTATCAATCTGCTCTATCAGGGAGGTAATAGGTATACTAAAAATGCGATTGAGAATGAGTTCCTCTGTGAGCTCGTGCAGGAAGAATGTCCAGCAAGCCTCAAACAGCATATGAACCTGCTGCCTAAAGAGCTCCGAAAAGAATACCTGAAAGTTATTTTAGAAAACTAACGAACATGAAGAAGGTCAACGAAGAAAATATTGCAGACTACCTAGCAGACGACTGTAAGGAGATTGAAGAGCAGATCGTACAGCTATCGCGAAAGCGGAATATTGCTGGTGTATTACAGGCTGTAGTCAATTTTTTAAGAACGCTATTGCATGGTAACCGATTGAGCGATGTGTCTGCCCACCTTCAGTTTCTGGCCAGATTGCACCGTAGTGGAAATCGATATGTACGTTATCTGATTGAGAATCTTGTGGTGCGTTCATTTGAAGGACTCAAAAGGCAGTGTGGACAAGGACAATGGGATATCCTCTACGCAGGAATTCCGAGACGTTTGCAGCATGTTTACCAAAGGCAGACCGCCGAAAATTTAATCCAAAAATCAAAACTATGACCCTACTATTTATTCTTGCCATAGCAGTGTTTGCCTATATCGCTTATGTACTGCTCAACCCGGAGAAATTCTAATTAAATAACGCTCATAGCACATAATCCGTAAGGGGATAGGTCAGAGAGCATAATAAAAAAACGATACGCATTGCAGCGGATCACGAAACGATTTATATATGAACACAGAGATTTTAAGTGTCATTATCCTTTTTCTATTGACTGTAATACTAGCTATTCCCCTGGGGAAATATATAGCCCGGGTATACAGTGGGGAGAGGACTTTATTGGACCCGGTATTGGGACCTCTAGAAAAGTTTTTTTTTAAATTTAGCGGTGTAAACCCACAGCAAGAGATGGGATGGAAACAGCATATGATCGCCATGTTGAGTATTAATATGCTTTGGTTTATCATCGGTATGTTGCTGTTGATGACACAGGGAGTACTTCCGCTCAATCCAGATGGCAACCCCAGTATGTCTGCAGATTTAGCCTTTAATACGACGATATCTTTTGTGGTCAACTGTAATCTGCAGCATTATTCCGGAGAGACTGGGGTGAGTTACCTGGCGCAGCTGTGGCTCATGTTTTTACAGTTTGTCAGCGCAGGAACCGGAATGGCAGCTGCGGTTACTGTATTTAGGGCATTCCGAGATAAGACCGCAAATACATTGGGCAATTTCTATAATTATCTCCTGCTGTCCTGTACGCGGATTTTGTTGCCCATATCTCTTTTTGTCGCTATACTACTTATCTTTCAGGGGACACCGATGACCTTCGAGGGCAAGGATAGTATGCAGACGCTGGAAGGGCAGACTGTGGAGGTTTCCCGTGGACCAGTGGCTGGATTCGTGGCCATTAAACATGTCGGTACCAATGGGGGCGGTTTCTTTGGAACTAATGGAGCGCACCCATTCGAAAATCCGACCTACCTGACGAATATGCTGGAGATGATGGCGCAGATGATTATCCCCTTAGCCATGCTGTTTGCCTTTGGATATTTTACCAAAAGGATGCGCTTTTCCTGGATGATGTTTTCGGTGATGACCTTCGGTTTTCTCTTGTTGGTCGTGCCCAATGTCTATATGGAGATGAAAGGAAACCCCGCGATAACAGCGATGGGCGTAAATAATGATCTCGGTGCTATGGAAGGTAAGGAGATGCGTATCGGTGCGGCGGCTTCTGGATTTTGGAGTATCGCTACCACGGTGATATCCACAGGTTCGGTCAATAGCATGCACGATAGTACGATGCCACTGTCGGGGATGAACGAATTATTGGCTATGATGATTAATAGCTTTTATGGAGGGGTCGGTGTAGGGATTCTCAATTTCTTCGTCTTTGTGATTTTAGCGGTATTTATCAGCGGTTTGATGGTGGGACGTACACCGGAACTCTTCGGTAAGAAGGTCGAAGCGCGGGAAATGAAAATAGCGATGATCATCGCATTGATACATCCTTTTCTTATTCTGGTCGGTACGGCGATATCGACAGCTTTTCCGCAACTTATCGACGGAACTTTGAATAATGCAGGATTCCACGGCTTTAGTGAAATATTGTATGAATACACTTCGGCATCGGCTAATAATGGAAGTGGTTTTGAAGGGCTGGGTGATAATACCCCTTGGTGGAATATCAGTACAGGAATTGTCTTGATTCTAAGTCGATTCTTACCCATTATAGGACCAGTGGCCATTGCCGGACTGATGGCATCGAAGAAGTTTATTCCTGAGGGTGAGGGAACGCTAAAAACAGATACAGCGACATTTGGGATGATGATTTTTACGGTTATTATGATTGTAGCCGCCTTAGCTTTCTTCCCGGTACTAACATTGGGACCGCTGGCCGAATATTTCTCTATGCGCTAATGGGATTGTCCCCAACAAAATATACTATATAATACTATTCTAATGGAAAATAATAAATCCTTATTTCAAGGAGATATACTAAAAGATGCGCTAAAGCAATCCTTTGTAAAACTGCATCCAGCACATATGTACCGCAATCCGATTATGTTTACGGTCGAATTGGGAACAGTGGTAATGCTGTTGGTCTGTATCTGGATTGCATTGGGCGAACAGGGACAGGGAAGTTTTCTGTACAATTTTGTCGTATTCATTGTACTCTTGTTGACTTTGCTGTTTGCAAACTTTGCCGAAGCAATAGCAGAGGCTCGGGGTAAAGCCCAGGCTGATAGCCTGCGGAAGACGCGGGAGGATACTCCTGCAAAGTTAATGGACGACCGTATTGTTTCTTCTTCCCTGTTACAACAGGGCGATTTGTTCTACTGTGTGGCTGGAGACGTCATTCCTTCGGATGGAGAGATTGTCGAAGGCTTGGCGACTATCGATGAAAGTGCAATTACGGGCGAATCAGCTCCGGTCATTCGAGAGGCCGGTGGTGATAAGAGTTCAGTGACAGGAGGTACTAAAGTGCTTTCTGACCGTATCGTGGTGAAGGTTACAGCACAGCCTGGAGAGAGTTTTCTGGATAAAATGATTGCCCTGGTCGAAGGGGCCAGCCGGCAAAAGACACCCAATGAAATCGCGCTAACGATTCTATTGGCGGGATTTACACTGGTGTTTATTTTGGTCACGGTAACGTTAAAACCTTTTGCGGATTACGCTAATGTGCCTATTACGATTGCTTCATTTATCGCTTTGTTTGTCTGTCTTATTCCTACCACTATCGGAGGGCTACTTTCGGCAATAGGGATAGCGGGAATGGATCGGGCGCTGAAGGCGAATGTCATTACGAAAAGTGGTAAAGCGGTAGAGACAGCAGGGGATATCGATGTGCTCCTGCTGGACAAGACCGGAACGATTACGATCGGAAACAGAAAGGCTACAAACTTCTACACAGCGGAAGGTAAAGATAGAACTGCGCTAATAGAAGCGGCATTACTGAGCTCAGTGGTAGATGAAACACCAGAGGGAAAATCTATTGTCGAATTGGCTGGCGCTACTGAAAATGCAAAGCTGGTCATGGATAAGGAGCGGATGGCCTATTGGAGAGAAGGCGTACCAGCATTTGAGTATAGACTGTCCGATTTGGATTTTATCCGTTTTACAGCAGAAACCCGTAGCTCGGGAGTCGATATAGCCAATCGGAAAATAAGGAAAGGTGCTACAGATGCGATGCGTGCTCAGGTGGAGCAGGCAGGAAATATATTCCCTCAGGATATCTTGGCATGTGTGAAGACGATTGCCGAAAATGGAGGTACACCGCTGGTGGTGACCGAAAATAATGAGGCTCTTGGCGTCATTGAGTTGCAGGATATTATCAAGACCGGTATACAGGAACGTTTCGAAAGATTGCGTAAAATGGGAATAAAGACCGTGATGGTCACGGGGGATAATCCATTGACAGCACGCTATATTGCCGAAAAGGCCGGAGTCGACGATTTTATAGCCGAAGCAAAGCCTGAAGATAAGATGAACTATATCAAGAACGAGCAGATGGCAGGTCGGTTGGTCGCGATGATGGGGGATGGAACCAATGATGCCCCCGCTTTGGCACAGGCGGATGTCGGTGTTGCGATGAATAGCGGTACTCAGGCTGCTAAGGAAGCTGGTAATATGGTGGATCTGGATAACGACCCGACTAAACTAATCGAAGTGGTCGAAATCGGGAAGCAACTTCTGATGACGCGGGGTACACTGACCACCTTTAGTATTGCTAATGACGTGGCTAAGTATTTTGCTATTATTCCAGCCTTGTTTGTAGCCGCTATTCCTGCTCTACAGGGACTTAATATCATGCGCCTCCATAGCCCGGAAAGTGCCATACTTGCCGCCGTTATCTTTAACGCTATCGTGATTCCGGTGTTGATTCCGCTGGCGCTCAAAGGGGTAGCATACAAACCTATCGGAGCCAGTGCGCTATTGCGTCGAAATCTATTGATATATGGTTTGGGAGGAGTTATAGTGCCTTTTATAGGGATCAAACTGATTGATATGGCGATTTCATTTTTCTTCTAATTATTGAACGCTACAAAGAATTTCATAGGATAAATAAAAAACTAAAAACATATGAACACACATATATTACCTGCTATAAAATTGACGCTTGCAATGCTCATTTTGTTCGTCGTAGCCTATCCCGCACTATTGTGGGGGATAGGCCAACTCTCCGATGGTAAGGGGAAAGGGATGGTCATCCAGCAGGATGGTAAGACCTATTATAAAAATATTGGACAGTCATTTCAAGAAGCGAAATACTTTTGGTCTCGCCCTTCGGCGGTGGACTATAATGCGGCGGGGTCAGGCGCCAGTAATAAAGGTCCGAATGAAAAAGAATACCTCGCTACGGTACAGCAACGGATCAGTCATTTTTTGCAGCATAATCCGGGAGTCAGTAAAGCGGATATTCCAGTGGATCTATTGACTGCCAGTGGCAGTGGGTTGGATCCTCATATCTCGGTAGTCGCAGCACGAGTGCAGATCAAACGAATAGCGCAAGAGCGTAGCCTGACCGAAGTGCAGCTTCATAGGTTGATTGACAGTTGTCAAGAACGCCCGCTTTTGGGATTATTAGGGCCGGAAAAAGTAAATGTATTAATGCTTAACCTCGCGTTGGACCGTTTGGGCAAGTAAGACCTTCTCACTATGAATATGAAATATAACGCTACTTTGGCAGGACTGATGGTCTGCTGTGGTTTTTGGGTACAGGCTCAGGATAATAAGGGGGTACATATCAGCGGTTATGCCGAGGTGTATTACCAGCATGATTTTGGTGCTGCCAAATCAAATCAAAGACCTAACTTTATATATAGCCATAACAGGAATAATGAGGTCAGTCTGAATCTGGGAATGATAAAGGCCTCCTATGTAACAGAACGCATGCGTACAAATTTGGGAATAGGTGTCGGCTCCTATATGAACGCCAGTTATGGTGGGGAACCGGATGTCTTGAAAAATATATACGAAGCCAATATCGGGGTTCGTCTTTCTCCATCGCGGGACCTGTGGTTGGATGTCGGTGTATTGCCCTCGCATATCGGTTTTGAAAGTGCTTTAGGAATGGATTGTCCAACGCTGACCAGGAGTATAATGGCCGAAAATTCTCCCTATTTTGAAACAGGTGCGAAGCTGTCCTATCAGACAGAGAATAAAAAATGGCAGCTTGCTTTGTTGGTGCTGAATGGCTGGCAACGTATACAGCGGGTAGAGGGGAATACGACTCCCGCATTTGGACACCAATTGACATTTCGCCCATCCGAACGATGGACACTCAATAGCAGTTCTTTTGTCGGAAGTGATAAGCCGGACAGTACGCGGCAGATGCGGTATTTTCATAACCTGTATGCGCAGTATCAATGGAGTGAAAAAATTAACTTTACAGCAGGGTTTGATATCGGTGCCGAGCAACAGGAAAAAGGAGCTGATAAATATAGACATTGGTATACTGCCGTATGGATTATGCAGTATAGATTGAATACCAAACTGGCCCTTGCTGGACGGATGGAATATTTTAAAGACCGTAACGGGGTGATTATTGCTGTTGAAGACGAAAGGGGGATGCGGGCGTTGGGGGCATCGGCAAATGTTGATTATCACATCTTGCCCAATTTGGTGTGGCGTACGGAACTAAAGAATTTGGCACTACGGGATCGTTCGCATTGGAGCGCGACAACGGCATTGGCCGTTAAGTTTTAAGTTGTCCTAGCAGAACAAAGCGATATGGAAGAAAACAAACGGGCGGAACATTTTCTAGAGCTGATAAAAAAGTCGAGAAGGGGTAAGTTTAAACTCTATATCGGCATGAGTGCAGGGGTCGGAAAAACCTACAGGATGTTGCAGGAGGCCCATGCTATGCTCAAAAATGGAATCGATGTTAAGATTGGTTATATCGAGACACACCGGCGTAAAGAAACTCATGAGCTTCTGGAGGGACTTCCCATTATTCCGCGCAAGTGCATGTTTTATAAAGGCAAGGAACTGGAGGAAATGGACCTTCAGGGAATCTTAGCAGTTCGGCCAGAGGTGGTCATTGTCGACGAATTGGCACATACCAATATGGAAGGTAGCGCCAATGAAAAGAGATGGCAGGATGTTATGGATATCCTCAAGGCAGGAATCAATGTGATCAGTGCGGTAAATATCCAACATATCGAAAGCCTCAATGATGAGGTGCGCGATATCACAGGTGTAGAGGTTCGCGAGCGTATCCCCGATAGTGTAGTGGCCTTGGCGGATGAGGTCGTCAATATAGACCTTACTGCCGAAGAGTTAATCGATAGGCTGAAAGCAGGGAAGATTTATGAACAGAGTAAAGTGGATACAGCACTGATCAACTTTTTTAAAAGCGAGCATATATTACAATTGCGGGAGCTGGCGCTTAAGGAGGTGGCCTCGCAGGTACAGCGAAAAGTAGAATCGGAAGTGGCTCCGCTACGGGCGGTGAAAAAGGAGCGCCTCCTGGCCTGTATCAGTTCAAACGAAAAAACAGCACGGACGATAATCCGTAAGACGGCGCGCCTGGCTAACTATTATAATGCGGTATGGTATGTGCTTTATGTGCAGACGGCAAAAGAGAGCGTGGATAAGATTGCGTTGGACAAACAACGGCATCTGATCAATAACTTTAAACTGGCAACCGAGTTAGGAGCAGAGATTGTGAAGGTGAAGGGCAAAGGGATTACGCAGTCTATTCTCGCCCAGTGTGAAGAACGTAAGATTACAACAGTATGTATAGGTAAGCCCCATATGACATTGTTTCGGGTGATCTTGGCAACAGATACGTTTAATACGCTATTAAATAAATTGTCCAGAGAAAATATAGATTTGGTTATCTTGAGCTGATAGTTCTAAGATGATACAAGAACATAGGATATGAAGATGAACATAAAGACAAAAATTACCTTTGGGGTAGGCATGTTATTCTTCTTGATTGTATTGTTGGCCACAGTCAGTGGTTGGTATGTCAATCAGTTGAAAAAGGATACAAACAATATTCTTGTAGCCAACTACAACACTTTGCTGTACGCGAACAATATGTTGACGGTACTCGATGAGTTGGATACCGACCCTGTAGCGGTCAAACTTTTTAAAGAGAACCTCGACAAACAGAGCCGTAATATGACAGAAGTCGGAGAGCGGGATGCGACACAGTTGATTCTTGAACATCTCCAGGCACTCGAACGTAAGCCCGACGATCCAGTCTTGATAGCAGCGATCCGTACGGATATTACGGAACTGATGCGGCTTAATATGGAAGCTATCGAACGGAAAAGTGATATCGCGGGTAATACAGCTCATCGTGCGATTGTGATCATCTCCATCACAGGAGCGCTGTGTTTTTTGATTGCCTTTGTGTTATTGGTTAATCTACCTTCGTCTATCGCCAATCCGATTACCGAACTTTCTGATAGCATTAAACAGATCGCTAATCAAAATTATAAGAAGCGGGTGTTCTTTTCTGGACACCGGGAATTTGGTGAACTGGCAGATTCCTTTAATACGATGGCGGAGAAGCTAGAGGAATATGCGGATAGTAAGTTGGATAAACTGTTGAAAAGCAAGAAGCGGATTGATACACTTATCGAAAGGATGCACGATCCTGTTATAGGTACGGATGAGGGAGAGATTATTCTATTTGCCAACGAACAGGCTTGCAAGGTGACGGGAATGAAAAATGAAGAGTTGGTCGGCAGGTCGATTCGAGATCTAGCGGTACAGAATGATTTGCTGCGGGACGTGTATCGCGATCAAGGACAGAGGACTGGATACGAAGGAAAGACGCTTCAGATTTATGCCGATGGCAAGGAAAGCTATTTCGAGAAGGAATTGGTCAATATTACGATTGTACCTACCGGGGAAAGCGAAGAACAGTTTATCGGACGGGTTATTCTGTTGAAAAATGTTACCGCCTTTAAAGAAATGGATCTAGCAAAAACCAATTTTATCGGAACGGTATCACATGAGTTTAAGACACCGATAGCTTCTATAAAGCTAGGGATACAACTGCTAGAAAATAAGCAGGTCGGGGAGTTGAATGAAGAACAAGCTGGTCTGGTGACAGGAATTAAAGATGACCTACAGCGCCTGTTGGATATCACAGGCGAATTGCTGAATATGGCACAGGTGGAAAGCGGGGCTATTCAGATGACAATTACTGCTACCGAGGTGCAGCCTATAGTCGACTATGCGATAGAAGCGAACCGGGCTGCGATAGAGCAGCGCCATATACAGGTGCTTGTTGATATCGATGAGCCTGTGCGTAAGGTGCAGGCCGATTCCGAGAAAACAGCGTGGGTATTGACCAATTTGCTTTCCAACGCATTGCGTTATTCTCACGACGAGTCTATGGTATATATTCAGGTGTATGTTAAAGAAGATAAAGTCTGGTTTTCTGTACGGGACACGGGGCAGGGCATTCTTCCAGAGTATATGGATAAGATCTTTCATCGCTATTTTAGAGTGCCCGGATCTAAGAAAGAAGGAACAGGACTCGGCCTTAGTATTAGTAAGGAATTTATCGAGGCCCAGGGCGGACTCATTACCGTAGAAAGTGAGTACGGTGTAGGCAGTGTTTTCTCTTTTTGCCTCAAAATCGGTTAATCATTTATTCCTCATTTTAATACCAACCTCAGTAAAAGTCTGAGGTTTTTTTGTTTGTTGTGCAAATCTAAAATATTGTATCGACAACCAATTTTCTTGTATCACTCGGTTTTTTGTAGCTGTAAATTTACAAAACGAAACTAAAAGATTCCTTTCGGTTAAATTAATAACACGTATCACTAAAAAAAGTGATATATGTCACTTTTTTAGTGATACGTGTTAACTGTTCCGTGAAAGTATTTAATGACTTCATGTTTTTTTAATCGTTTCGGGAAAATTTATCGGGATAGTAAAGACAAGCTGTTCTCTTGCCTATATTTTTAGTATGATTTATTATTGTTTTAATTAATAAAAATTCATAAAATAAACTTAAAATTTTCGTTTGAATAATTTTTTTTAATAAAAAGTAACATTTAGTTTTGTAATGTATTTATCATGTTACATATGATAGATGCTACCTAGTTGAAATTGTAATGATGTATTTGAGTGCGCGGATTCGCGGGCTCAGAGTCCATACCAAGTTGTTGATATATATGAAAAATGCAAGTCAAGCCCCTGGATTATTGCGGAGCCGTTCGTTAAGCTTCCTTTTTATGCTGGTTACTTATTGTAGTTTGTTGCTGATGCCCGGATGGGCCAGGGGGCAGACGACCTATGCTTCCGTTGATCCGAGTTCTGATATTGAGGACAAGGGGTTGCTTGGTGCGACTGGCGGAGCAAAGGTTGAAAATCTTCCAAATGCTAAAGATCCTTCAAATAGCAATTGGGCAACGATGGTTGCGGCTAAAACTTTGGGTCTTAATTTGGGATCAATACCGATTACTGTCGCAGGAGGGAATCCATGGGTACAAGTTAAGTATCCGAGTCCACAAGATGCAAAAGCAATTACAGTGGTTAAAATCTCTAAATTTGTAACTGGTGGGCTTAGTCTTGACGTAGGTGCACTTTTGGGGTTGGCTAATGAAATATTTGAAGTAAATCTATACCAAGGTGCTTCAGCTAGCAGTAATGGGACTCGGATTAATACAAATGTTTTAAGATCCGTAGTTGTCGATAAGAACGGAGATTATAATTTGATTATCCAAGCTCCAACAAATACAACTAATTACAATAGTGTTAGGATTAAGTTAAATTATCCACCTTCAGTAGTGCTTGGGCTAAATGTAGGTGCAACTTTGGAGACAAGGGTGTATAATGCGTTTATTTTGAATGGGGCAGTATGTGATGGTCCGCTTTATTCTTCAGTAGGAGAGAGCTCTGGCATTGCTTTAAATTTAACAGACGTCGTAAAAAACCCACAATTTGCAATTGACGAAAATACATCCAATTACTCCGAAATATCAACTGCAACAGTTGGTGTAGGGAACATAGTATCTCAGAACATATTTTTCCCTAAGCTTTCAGAATCTAATTCAAAACTGAAGATTCGATTTGGTATTTCGGCATCTACGTTAAACCTCAATTTGATTGGCTCGTATAGAATAAAAGCTTTTAGTGGAAGTAGTACTACGCCAGTCTTAAATGAGACACTAAGCGGTGGACTTTTAGGCTTAGACCTTTTGGGGTTGTTGAAAGACGGAAATAGTATTACCGCTTCATTCAACGTTACGCAGCCTTTTGACCGCATTGAGATAAGTACTGATGGGGTATTGAGTGTTAATTTGGGTGCTTCTTTGAGGTTATATGGTGTGTCTCGTACAAGCGCTGCTTGTCCTGAGCCTCCACCGGCACCAAGTCCGTTGATTAACCCAATGTGTGCAAATACTAATATCGTTTCAGCGGAATACGTAGATGATGCCACTTTTGCTACAGATGGTGATTTTGATAGTTATGCTAGTATTCGTTCGGGCACAGGGATTTTGTTAGGACTTGGTAATCATTCTGGTCATCTTGAAGTAAACTTCCCACTTGCCGGAGTTCCAGCTAACAAAACCACTTACATTCGAATTGACTACGATACAAAAGTGCTTAATACACTATTAGCTGGCTCTTTGGGAAATACAGTTGCTGGTTTGGTGAATGGATTGTTACTTGGAGAACACTATTTTGATATCCAACTTAAGAATGGAGCTAATGAAGTGTTGCAGACCTCTAGTATTAATAATTTTAATACTGCTAATGGACAAGTTCGTATTGTACAAGATAAAGCAGGAAGATATTATATTGCTATAAAATCGACTAATCCTTTTACCAATATTCGTATAACAGATAACACAAGTGCGGTAGTCGGACTTCTCGCTCCTAATCAATTCTTGAATGTATATAGCATCTGTTATGAAGCGAGTGACGCTATTTGTGACCCTGCTTTCTCTACATCGTATGATGGAACTGGTATTACTCTAGATTTATTGGGATTAGGTAATAATGGAGTCATCAATGCGCAAAATGCTATTGATGATAATAACGGAACTTTTTCTGAAATTAATTTAGGGTTGTTGAGTGTTGCAGGCTCTATGTCACAATATATCAACTTTAATTCGCTAAGTGATCCTAATTCTGTATTTAAGATAAAATTAGCTTTAGCTGCTTCCAAGACACTTAATGTAGATCTGCTGGGGGCGTATGAAGTTTTGGCTTACAATGGAAATACCGAAGTATATCGTAGGACGCTAAGTTCTGGATTATTGAATGGTACAGATCTCTTAGGTCTTTTAGGCGGACAGGAAAAAACAATTACGTTTGCACCAGGAAAGGCATTTGATCGTATTGAGATTCGAGTTAATGGATTGGTAGGTGTCAGTGCCTTTGAATCAGCAGTGAAGGTGTATGATGTAAAACGTTTTGGCCCCACAGGTTCTGGATGTGAAGATCCGGACTTTGAATTACCTGACGCTACCGATGATCCATTCGAAGTACCTGCTTGTGATGCTAAGGTTATAGATTCACAACATGCGGATTATCCTTGGCTAGCTGCGGATGGTAATAATGAATCTTATGCAACCTTAACAGCGGGCAGTGGATCCCTATTGGGAATTGGTGCGTATTCTGGATTCTTAGAATATGAAATAGCTGGTGGAGTCACTGCTAATAAAACTACTTATGTGCGTATAGACATGGAAGATAATATCTTGGATCGTCTGTTGAGCGGTACATTAGGTAATTTAGTAGGAGCCGTTGGTGGTCTAGTGCTGGGTGATCATTATTTTACAGTAGAGGCTAAAACAGAAACAGGAGGAACTACGGTGCTAACTGGCTCAAGTGCAAATGCTTTTGTTGGAACCACAGGTGGTGACTTACGCATTGTCCAGGACAATATTGGACGTTATTATATAGCCATCACACCTAATCAGGCTTATAAGAATATTAAAATCACAGAGCACTTCCCGGCATTAGTCGGAACTACGAAAGATGGTGCGACAATGAAAATCTTTGAGGCTTGTAGAGAAATTGGAACAGACAATTGTCTGCCAGCTCAATTTACTTCTTTTGATGTTACTGGGGTGAATTTAGGATTGTTGGAAGCTGCTGGTGTGAAAGATGCAGATCATGCAATCAGCGGTAACTCATCTGATTATTCAGAAATTAGTACCGGTACTGTAGCTGTCGCAGCGGAGGTTGCACAACGTATCTATTTCAACAAGCTTTCTACAGCTGGAGATCAACTGAAAGTACGTCTACAGATGGATCCAGCTAGTTTAGTAGCAATAGATTTGGCAGGGCGTTACAAAATTGTTACTTACAACGGAAGTGCAGTTGCCGAGACATTTATCTTAGAGCAAGGACTGATTAATAACCTGAATTTATTAAATTTATTCAGATCTGGTGGTGTGCAGACCCTGACCTTTGAAACGAACGTGCCATATGATCGTGTGGATGTGGTTGCAGTTTCACTGTTAAACGTAGCGTTGACTCCTTCAATTCGCCTTTACGAGGTGAAACGTATAGGTGCCGGATGCCCTGAAACCACCACACCTTCTCCTTTCGAGAACCCAGTTTGTGTAACATCAATTGTAGATGCTTCTAATGCGGAAGATATTAATAATTTGTTTGATAATGATTTTGATAGCTATGCAACGTTAAAATCCGGGGCAGGACTATTGTTAGGTTTGGGTAATAAGTATGAAGGCTTTGTAGAGCTTGGTTTTGGTGAAGTTATACCTGCAAATAAGACAGCATACATTCGTGTCGATTTTGACAATGGTTTGTTGAATCACTTATTGGGTGGTAGTATAGGTGGTGCATTGGCCGAGGTTGTTAATAACCTAGTATTGGGCAATCATTACTTCTCGGTACAGGCCAAAGATGCTTCTGGTATAGTTCTTCAAGGAGCAAGTAACAATAACTTTGGCTCTAATAATGATAGGATACGGATTGTTCAGGACGCTCTTGGACGTTATTATATAGCGATAACTCCAGACAAACCATACAATTCTCTTCGTATTACAGATCATACAAATGCTGCGTTAGGTTTGTTAGCTAAACCTAATTCTATGAATGTATATGGTGCATGTGTAGACAATCCGTTGACAGACTGTCAACCGGTATTCACCACTTCATATGATGCTAAAGGCCTTTCCTTAGATGCAGCTGGTTTAGCAGGTAGTGGAGTCACGAATGCTAATCATGCAATAGATGCCAATACGACCAATTACTCCGAGATTAGTTTAGGAACTGTTGCGGTGGGTACGTCAGTAAAACAGATTTTTGACTTCCGTAAAACAGCATTGGCTAATGAAGTTGTTAATATTAAATTACAATATGGATCAGGAGCTTTAGATGCCAACCTCATAGGTGGATTGGAAATCATTGCCTATAAAGGTGTTACTCCTGTGAAAACATTGGATGTTCAAAGTGCGTTGATCAATGGATTGAACGTGTTAGATATACTAAATAATGGTGCAAAGGACGTTATTCCTTTTGCACCGGGTGTTGAGTTCGATCGTATCACTGTAGGATTGAGAGCTGTTGTAGGTGTGTCTGCACTTCCAACATTACATGTGTATTCAATCGAGAAAGATTGTAAGGCACCTATGTTTACCGCCTGGAAGTCATTTGCGGTAAATGGTAATGCAAATATCAAGACTGTAAAAGGTGGTGAAGAAGTAGAATATACTATCCATGTACGCAATACAGGTTCTGTGGCACTGAACGATTATATCGTTACAGATGCTATTCCTGCCAATACTACTTATGTAGCAGGATCGGGAGGTACGTTTGCAAATGGTGCCGTGACTTTTACCGGTATTGATGTAGCCGCAGGTGCTACTGCGACTGTGAGTTTCAAAGTTACTGTAAATCCAGATCTAACGGGTGTTACTAAAATTAGCAACGTTGCATTGGTTAAGAAAGATGCTACGGATCCAGGTACAGAAACATTCCCTCCATCGCCAACCAATCCAAATGAGCCGAAAACAGATGGAGACAAAGGAACGGATATACCAGTAGAACAAATTTCATCTATATCGACGTGGAAAGCAGCTGTAGCAAAATCAGCTGGCGCTACCGTAACTTCTGTTTCGGGCGGTGAGACTATAGATTATACAATATATATAAAAAATACAGGTAACCAAGCTTTAACTGAGGTTAAGGTTACAGAAGCAGTCCCAGCAGGGACAACCCTAGCTGCAGGAAGTTCTGTAAACTTCCCTGCATTAGATATTGCAGTAGGAGCAACAGAGTCTGTTACTTTCCAAGTAACGGTCAAAAGTGATTTGACGGGAATTACATCTATTAGCAATGTAGCTACAGTTACAACAACTGGAGGAACGCCTATAGAGACTACACCGGCTGATCCAACGAATCCTACTGTTGGTCCTGATCCAACTAAAGATCCGGGTGATCCGACGGAGATTCCGGTAGGTGATGAATTTGCTTTAGTATCTTGGAAAACAGCGATAGTAAATGGTGATGCTGCTATCACTTCGGTGAAAGGTGGAGAAACAATCGAGTATACGATTTATGTACGCAATACAGGTAATAAGGATTTGACCAATGTGGTTATTAACGATCCTTTGCCAGCAGGTACGACTTTGGTTTCTGGTAGTTTGCCATTCACCATTACGACATTGAAGGTGGGAGCCACATCTATAGGTTATACCTTTAAAGTCAAGGTGAATCAAAATCTTACAAATGTTAGCGAAATTAAAAATATTGCGAAAGTAACTAGTACGGAGATTACGACTGAGCAGGAAAGTTATCCTTCTCAAGTAGGTAATCCGAACGAACCGGATGTGACTAAACCAGCGGGTACTGTGACTTCGGTAACTCCGGTAAATAATATTGATTTAACATTAGCAGGTGTTAGCAACGGAGCTGTTTCTAGCATGGCTGCTAGTGATGATCAAATAACTTATACAGTTACCGTAACAAATACTGGCAATCAGGATTTAGTGGCTCTAGATTTGGCAACCACTATTCCAGCAAATACAACTTCTGTAAATAATGGTGTTTTCACTGCTAATGGAACAAATTTAACTTTTACCATACCGACTTTGGAGGTTGGTCAGACAGAGACTTATAGTTTTGTTGTCAAAGTGGGCACGATAGATAACGTTACAGTACCTTCTATTGATAATACTGTTACAGCTAGCAATGCACTTGTCACTGACACGAAGACGCATACAATGTTAACGGATTGTACACCAGTTGTAGCAGGGAATTTGATATTGATATCTTCTGCACCAAGTGTATGTATTGGGGGGGCAATTACCTTAGAAGGTGCCATAACTGGTGTTGCGAACGTAGCCCCAAGTATGATCAAATGGTACCGTGATTATAATGAAACTACAGGAGTCGTAAGTGGTTCTTTAGGAGCTGGGGCATCTGTGGTGATTACTCCTACTACAGTTGGCGATATTACATATTATGCTGTTGTTGAAGGAGCAGGGTTCTGTTTCGACAACCCACCTGCAAAGATATCGATTATCGTGAATGCTTTACCGGCTACGCCAACGATTACACCGAGTTCAGCCACTGTTTGTGAAGGTGAACAAGTAACATTGACAGCTACAGGTGGTGTGACTTATGTCTGGTCGAAAGTTGGAGAGGAAGATCCTCTAGTCGAGACAACTGGTACATTGACTCTTCTTGGAGCATTATCAGATGCCGGAAAATATACAGTTAGGGCTGTAAATGGAGATGGCTGTACAAGCGACGCTTCGACAGCAGTGGAAGTTGTAGTCAACCGGAAGCCTGTTGCATTAATAAGCCCATCTTCTTCGTCAATTTGTGCGGGAGAAAATATTATTCTGACTTCTAATAGCGCTACTAATAACAAGTGGTATAGAGATGGAGTACTGTTGTTGGATGAGGCCGGTAATACTTTGACAGCAGAGACAATTACGGTTAATCAATCTGGAAGCTATACCTTGGTGATAGTTGATGCAGTAACAGGTTGCGAAAGTTTACCTTCTGTACCTACGGTCATCACAGTTAACCCACTTCCGGTAATTACATTGAATGGAGAGACTCAAATGACAGTAGCCTTGGGTAGCTCTGTTGCATTGCCTACAATTTCGAATCCCGATGCCGATGTCACCTATACCTGGTATGATGAAAAAGGAACGGTGATTGATCCACTTTTGCCGGTTACCTTTAACTTGGCAGGTGTATATACATATACAATCGTTGCCAATAATAATGTGAGCGGATGTATGGCGTCAACAACGGTAATTATTACAGTTTTTGACAGTAATGGCTGTCCTCCAATCTATAAAAGACATTATGCTTCTTCACAGAAATGGGTGAGCACACTACCTGGATTGAATGGAGTTACTGATGCTGGCAATGCAGTTGATGGCAATCCGAGAACATATTCTAAATTATATGTTACAGCTGTGGCATTGGGGCTGGGTACAACATATCAAGATTTGAAATTTGATGCTAAAGTTGATAAAGGTACTCCTGTAACCATTAAGGTTGGTCCAGGTGGCGGATTATTAGGATTGGGAGATGGGCTATCCATTGTTGGTAGACGGAATGGAAGTGATATTGGTGTCATTCAGCCTGTGGGTGGTAAGCTATTGAGTTTGATCGATGGTGAAAGTTCTTACGAGTACACATTTGTGCCAGCAAACTCCAGTGGGCCTCAGGATTATGATGAGGTACGTATTATTTATGGTGCGTTATTGTCCGCTGCAAAAACCTTCAATATTTATGGAGCCTATATTAATGAATCAGTTTCTCAGTTAGATTGTAACCAACCGGAGATTATAGACGTTTTATCCGGCACACATGATTTGGGTTTAGCAGCGCTTACTGCCACAGTAGGAGTAAGGGATGCTTGGAATGTCGTTGACTCAGATCCAACTAATTATGCCCAATTATATAGTGGGGTAGGTGTTTTAGCTGAAGCTCAATTGACTGCAGCCTTTAGATCTGTCAGTCTTCCAGGAGATAAGCTGGAAATTAGAGTGTCGAATCCGAATCAGATACTACAGTTGAGTTTGTTGAGCGGGATGACGGTGCAACGTTATCACGGTACTACACCTGTAGGTTCAGCATTGAGTTCTAATGGAAACTTGCTGAAATTGGTATTACTTTCAGGAAACAATGACGGAAGGATTATAGTAGATCCTCAAGATGATTTACCATACGATCGAGTGAAAATTTCTTTACGGGGGCTCGTGAATGCACTTGAATTCTTGAATGTATATTATATTAAGCGCACACCAAAGATTGAAATTGCTAATCCCGTGGTAGACGGTAAAATTGAGTTATGTCCTAGTGAGTCGTTGAACTTAACTATACCGCAATCCTGCGTTACTTACGAGGTGTCTTACAATGGTCAGCTGTTGGATCCTGTCCAAGGAACCTCAGGAGGATTTAAATTACCTAGCGGGTTGACAGCAGGTGAGTATACTTTATTGGTACAACAAAAACGCTACGGTTGTAACTTTGGCGAAGCCCAAGAAGTCTTATTGACTTTGTTACCATCACCAGTTTCGACTGTCAAGCTCAATGATCTGGAACAAACTGCAATTACATTGGCCCCATATGACAAATTGAAGGTAGAGGTTGCAACAGATGCGACTACAACTATAGCAAAATGGGAAATTAATGAAAATGGTACGTGGGATGATTACACTGTAGCTAGTACAGCGAAAACATTTACATACGATGTACCATTAAAACCGGCTGGTTCTCAAGTCAAATTCAGAGCTTTATTAACTTCTGATAAAGGATGTGATGCCTATACAGGTGAAATTGTATTAAATATCAAAGCCCAAGAGGTTGATTATGATAATTCGAAACTTGTAGTTAAAAAAGGTACAGCCGTTGCAAATGGTTCGGATATGAATACGGTCGAAGCACAGATACGCGATAAGTTTGATATGCCTATTGCGGGTATCACGGTAGCATATACTGTAGCAGGTTTGCCAGAGGCTCAGCCATCCGCATTGACGGGCACTTCGGATGCAAATGGTCAGTTCGAATTGACATTGACCAGTGAGAAAATCGGTACGGCAAGTATCACGGCTACGGCTAATGGTACTGCGATCACCGTGGGAAGTCCGGCATTAGTTACATTCGTGGCAGGAGCTATCAACTTCAATAAATCAAATATCCAGGTTGTAGATAACAATGCTACAGCGGATGGTATATCTAAGAATAAAGTTGTCGTCAACTTAATGGATGCGTTCAGTAATCCGGTTGCTAACGCCGCAGTAGCATATACTGTCGCAGGCTTGCCAGAGGCTCAGCCATCCGCGTTGACGGGCACTTCAGATGCTAACGGTCAGTTTGAATTGACATTGACCAGTGAGAAGATCGGTACGGCAAGTATCACGGCTACGGCTAATGGTACTGCGATCACCGTGGGAAGTCCGGCATTAGTTACGTTCGTGGCAGGAGCAGTAGATTACGCTAATTCGAATCTGAAGGTCACAAAAGACGGAGCTATCGCTGACGGTGTTGACTATAACGAGTTCACAGCTACGATCATGGACGCGTTCGAGAATCCTATTGCGAACAAGGATGTAGTATTCAGTATTACAAATCCTGATGGCACTACGGAACAACGAACAATCACTACTGATGCAGTTGGTCAGGCTGTGATCGAGACTAGGTCTACGAAATCGGGTATAGTTACTGTTGATGCACAGGTAGATGCTAAGTCTATCAAAGACAGCCCTGCAGATGCAACTTTCGTAGCGGGCGCAGTAGATTACGCTAATTCGAATTTGAAGGTCACAAAAGACAATGCAGTTGCTGACGGTGTTGACTATAATGAGTTCACGGCTACAATCATGGATGCGTTCGAGAATCCTATTGCGAACAAGGATGTCGTATTTAATATTACAAATCCTGATGGCACTACGGAACTACGAACAGTCAAAACAGATGCAGCTGGTAAGGCAGTTATTCCGACGACTTCTACGAAAGCGGGTAAGGTTATTGTCGATGCACAGGTAGATGCTAAGTCTATCAAAGACAGCCCTGCAGAGGCAACGTTCGTAGCGGGAGCCGTCGATTACGCTAATTCGAATCTGAAGGTCACAAAAGACGGAGCTATCGCTGACGGTGTTGACTATAACGAGTTCACGGCTACGATCATGGATGCGTTCAAAAATCCTATTGCGAACAAGGAGGTCGTATTTAATATCACAAATCCTGATGGCACTAAGGAACAACGAACAATCACTACTGATGCAGTTGGTCAGGCTGTAATCGAGACTAGGTCTACGAAATCGGGTATAGTTACTGTTGATGCACAGGTAGATGCTAAGTCTATCAAAGACAGCCCTGCAGATGCAACTTTCGTAGCGGGCGCAGTAGATTACGCTAATTCGAATCTGAAGGTTACAAAAGACAATGCAGTTGCTGACGGTGTTGACTATAATGAGTTCACGGCTACAATCATGGATGCGTTCGAGAATCCTATTGCGAACAAGGATGTCGTATTTAATATTACAAATCCTGATGGCACTACGGAACTACGAACAGTCAAAACAGATGCAGCTGGTAAGGCAGTTATTCCGACGACTTCTACGAAAGCGGGTAAGGTTATTGTCGATGCACAGGTAGATGCTAAGTCTATCAAAGACAGCCCTGCAGAGGCAACGTTCGTAGCGGGAGCCGTCGATTACGCTAATTCGAATCTGAAGGTCACAAAAGACGGAGCTATCGCTGACGGTGTTGACTATAACGAGTTCACGGCTACGATCATGGATGCGTTCAAAAATCCTATTGCGAACAAGGAGGTCGTATTTAATATCACAAATCCTGATGGCACTAAGGAACAACGAACAATCACTACTGATGCGGCTGGTCAGGCTGTTATCAAGACGACTTCGACAAAACCAGGAACAGTTACAGTAGATGCACAGGTAGATGCTAAATCTATCAACGGTAGTCCAGCTACGGCGAAATTTGTTATTGCGAATAATTTATTAATAGCGAAAGTAGCTGATCAAACACGTGTCAAAGCAGGTACAAATACAAGCTTTACAGTGACGATCACCAATAATGGCCCTGCTAAGATTGAGGCGGGTAAAGTAATCACCCTTGGCGAGATACCAAGTACAGGATTAACAATCACTGGATACGCTGTAACTTCAGGTAATGCTATCGCAGCGGGTACTGGAAATACAGCTACCGTAACTACCAATAGTGAGATCACAGTAGGAGGTACAATCATTGTAAAAGTAACAGCAGCAGTAGGGGCGGATGCACCATCGACTATCACAAACGGTATCAAAGTATGGGGACCAGATAAGGATCCTGGTACTGACCCTGAGGATGATAAGGATGATACACCAGAAGTGCCGGTAGATCGGGAATCGAATCTGAGTATTGTGAAAAAGGCAGATCAGACACGAGTAAAAGCCGGAGAAAATACTACCTTTACATTGACTATTACAAATGATGGTCCATCTACTATCGATGTAGGCAAAAAAATCCAGCTGACAGAACGTCCTGGTGAAGGTGTAACCATCGATAAATATGAAATAGTAGGTACCAACGCAACTGTTAGCGGAACAGCTAATAATGCAGTGGTTACTACAACAGCGAAGATTGCAAAAGGACAGACTATAGTGGTAAAAGTAACCGCTAAAGTAGACGCAGATGCACCTTCGACGATTACCAATGGTATCACGGTATGGGGCCCAGATAAGGACCCTGGTACAGATCCTGAGGATGATACGGATGACACGCCTCCGGTTCCTGTAGATCGTGATTACAAATTGACCATAGAAAAAGTAGCAGATGAGAGTAAGGTAAAAGCCGGAGAGTCTACGACATTCACAGTGACGATAACCAACAATGGACCGTCTGTAATGGAGATAGGCAAAGATATCAAATTGGTAGAACGTCCTGGCGATGGTGTGAGCATAGAAAAGTATGAGATAGTTGGTAGTAATGCTACAATATCAGGTACAGGTAATAATGCTACGGTAAAAACTACGGCTAAATTAACAGTCGGCGGTACAATTATCGTGAAGATCACCGCTAAGGTGGATGATGAAGCTCCTGAGAAAATTACTAACGGCATCTCCGTTTGGGGACCAGGTAAAGAACCGGGAACAGATCCAGAAGACGATAAAGATGATACACCGGAGGTACCAGTGGTTTATCCATTGATCCAAGCGGTAGATGATGTTGCTGAAACAAAAACTGCTGTAGCAGTAGAGATTGATGTATTGGCTAATGATATCGTGACCAAATGGGATATTAACCCGACGTCTCTAGAGGTTGTATCTTCTTCGGTAGGAGCGACTACAACTGTGGGGATAGACGGTAAAGTTACCTATATCTCTTCTCGCGACAAGATTGGTGAAGATACCTTTACTTATCGTGTGAA
Organism: Sphingobacterium tabacisoli; assembly: GCF_017908035.1. Classification (GTDB taxonomy): domain Bacteria; phylum Bacteroidota; class Bacteroidia; order Sphingobacteriales; family Sphingobacteriaceae; genus Sphingobacterium; species Sphingobacterium tabacisoli. Next base: position 176,079 of record NZ_JAEQMU010000002.1, read on the forward strand.
AGATATCAAAGGCAGATGGAGTAATACAGCGACTGTACGTGTAGCTGTTATGAACAATGACCTGGATATTCCAAATATCATCACCCCGAATGGCGATGGTAAGAATGATGAGTTCCGGATCAATGGCCTAGAGCTTTATGACAGAGTAGTACTGACTATCGTCAACCGTTGGGGTAATGAGGTGTATAAGAGCAATAAGTACAATAATGATTGGTCTGGAGCCGGATTGAGCGAAGGTACATACTTCTATGTATTGGAGCTGGTGAAAGGCGGTAAGTCAGAAGTACAAAAGGGATGGGTGACGATCAAGTCAAATTAATTGAAATAATTAAGAAATACGTGTTATGAAACGATACGGAATAAAAAGTGCATTAGTGTTGACCATGGCTCTTCTCGGAATGAAGAGCTACGGCCAACAGAATATTCAGTTTACACAATATATATTCAATTCGATCAGCGTAAACCCAGCCTATACCGGGTATAAAGAGGAGTGGTTTGGACAGATGGGGCTTCGCAGTCAATGGTCCGGATGGGATGGCGCACCGAAGACGGGGACGATATCCATAGATGGAGTGATCGACGACGATAAGCGGCATGGTGTGGGTTTGCAGATTACTGGAGATCAACTTGGGGCGCAGGGTGCGATGAGTGCCTACGCCAACTATGCATTGCGTCTACAGCTGGACCGGTCAGATGAGCACCGCTTGGCTTTAGGAATTGCAGCAGGAGCAACACAATATAGTTTGGATGGTAATAAATTGAAGTTCCATGATCAAGGTGACCAAGCTGTGCCCGAAGGTAAGATTTCGACCTGGCGCCCAGACGTGCGACTAGGGGTATACTATAGTAACCCTAAGTGGTACGCAGGTGTGGCGGTACACGATTTGTTCACCAATAGTAAGAGTGGAGAGGATTTTCAATTCAACTTAAACTCCCTAGAGAGTCTCTATAGAAGTATCCACGGCTATTTCATAGCCGGGATGTTGGTCGAGTTGGATCGGGGATTGATGTTGCGCCCAAGTATCCTGATCAAGGATGATTTCAAGGGGCCAACGTCTTTGGATGTCAACGCGATGTTTATCTTTAATGAAAAGTTTTGGATAGGTGCCAGTTATAGAACAAGAGCGAAAATATTCGATAGGGATTATGTTTCAAAATCTGCAGCCAAACTCAGTGCATTAAATTCGATGAGCGGTATTGCGCAGTTTTACGTTTCACCGAAATTCAGAATAGGCTATTCTTACGATCACATGCTTAATAGAATGAGCGGTATGCAGAATGGAACACATGAAGTAACATTGGGCGTTACCTTTGGACGAACAGGAAGACAGGTGATGAGCCCTCGATATTTCTAACTATTAATTGTGAGCTATATGGAAAGAAAATATTATAAAGGAATAGGTGCTTTAGCAATGCTTTTGGCGCTTAACTTCCAACATATTCAGGCACAGGAGCAACCGGGTAGGAGAGCTAGGGCAGAACAGGAGTTCTTGCGCATGGAGTACGCAAATGCGGCACAGTCTTATGAGCAGTTGGTCTTGGATAAAAAGAAACCCAAAACCGAAGACTTAGAGCGACTGGCAGAAAGTTACTATTATATTAAACGTTATGACCTTGCCGAAAACTGGTTTTCACGGGTGGTCGTACTCCAAGATGCCAGCCAGGAGGCACACCTCAAGTATGCCGAGGTGCTGAAGCAACAAGGCAAATACCCTGAGGCTAAGGAACAGTACAGGGCATATATTGGTAAGTATGGGGCTAGTCCAGAGGTAGAACGTGCTATCGTCGGCGCCGATTCTGCCGCCTATTGGATGCAACATCCGACCAAGCACCAGATCAATAATGAACAGGCCATCAATACCGCTTTGGCGGAGTTCGGTCTTACACCTACCGCCAATGGCGCCTTGTATGCTACCGAACCGAATAGTATACTACAGGATAAAAGTGGGATGACAGGACAGTCTTACCTGAGAGTCTATTCGGCAGAACGTCGCATAGATGGTTCGTTGCACTATCCCAATCTGATGACCGAGTCTTTCAATAATTCGCCTTATCATGTGGGACCTGTAGCGGTCAATCTGGCAAATGATGTGTTATTCGTGACACGTACTTACGCTGGTAAGGATGCACAGAAATACAAAGCACATTCGCAACGCTGGAAGAAGCAAAACCTAGAACTTAAAATCTACAGAAAGAATGGTGAGACCTGGACAGAAGAAGATTTTCCATATAATAATGTAAAAGAGTATGCTTTGGGCCATGCAGCGTTGAATAAAGACGAAAAAATTCTTTACTTTGCATCAGATATGCCCGGAGGACAGGGAGGTGTTGATATTTGGTATTGTGAATTACAGCAGGATGGTTCTTGGGGGGCTCCCAAGAATGCCGGAAGCCAGATCAATACAAGTGGAGACGAAATGTTTCCTTCGGTAGAAGGCGATGAATTTTATTTTTCGAGTACCGGACATATCGGCATGGGAGGTTTGGATATTTTTAAAGCAACAGGCGCGAAGTCTACGTTTACCGTCCCCGTTAATATGGGATATCCGGTCAACTCTGCTTCGGACGACTTTGCCTTTGTGACCAGTATGGATGATGCTATGCATACGATGGGATATCTCTCTTCAAATCGTGCAGGAGGAGTAGGATCTGACGATATTTATTCCTTTTCTTTGACAAAACCTAGGTTAAATATTGAACTTCTTACTGTCGTAAAGGATAAAAAGACCGGAGAAATTCTAGATCGGGCGGTTGTAATGCTCTATGAAGAAAATAAAGTTATCGCCCGCGGAAGTACGGACAACAAAGGTGAAATTTATTTTGATATTGATAAAGGGTTGGCTTACAGGGTTTACGGAGAGCGTGAGGGATATATGGCAGATAGTGCTTCCTTCAATGCGGTGTATCCTCGACAAGATACAACCATATATTTAACACTAAATTTGCAACCTGTAAATAAAGTTGGCGAAAAATTTGTGTTAGAAAATATATATTACGATTTTGACCAATCTAAAATCCGTCCGGATGCGGCGCTGATTTTAGACAAGTTAGTAGCGACGATGCGTAATAATTCGACGCTAAAAATTGAGCTGTCAAGCCATACGGATAGCCGTGGGGCGAAGAAGTACAATGAAAGACTATCCCAAAGACGTGCACAGGCAGCTGTGGATTATATTGTGGGAAAAGGGATCGAACGAGACCGTTTAGTGGCTAAAGGCTACGGCGAGTCGAGATTGGTCAACAAATGTGCAGATGGAGTAGATTGTACACCGGACGAACACCAAGCAAACAGAAGGACGGAAGTCGAAGTGATTGCTTATTAAAATGCTCAGTTTTTTATCATACATTCCGTATGATTATAATGGTAGATGCGGAATGCGGTATTCTCTCCCCGATTATACCGCTTCCATTTTTTAATGGGATAGGCTACCAATAGCCGCAAATACCTTATCAACTACCTTATTGCAATAGATAAGATTAAATTCAAATAAATCTGAGGGCGTATAGCTTTTCTCAATTTCACGGCGCAATTTGTCCTTTGCCCGATTGAGTCTTACTTTGACATTACTTTCGCTGATGTTCAGTACCTGAGCTGTTTCAGCCACATCAAGGCCATTGATTTCACGTAAAGAGAAAACCATACGGTATTCCAGAGGCAGGCGTGACAGGGCTTCTTCGATCACACGGCGGAGTTCCCGTTGCTGTAAGATGCTATGGGAGTCCGGGTTAGAATGGTTGAACATTGGCTGTGATGCATCATCGATATCCATACTCGTCTCGTTTTTGAAGCTCCATTTTTCGCGTCTCCGGTAGCAGTTGTTCAGCATGATACGCATGATCCAGGATTTGAATTGAGCGCGCCCCTCAAAAGTATCAAGCCCTTTAAAAGCATCGACAAAACTGTCCTGCATCAGGTCCTGTGTATCTTCATGGTTGTAGTTGTAGGATCTCCCTATTTTGTAGAGGTAGGGGTTGAATCGCCTTACGATCTGTTCATAAAGTCGGGTGTCGCCGGCTAGTATACGGTCGATAAGTTCAACCTCGGGGAGGTCGTTGAATTGTTCCATAGTATAACTTTTATGTAGATTTTATGTCTTTCAAACCTACATAAAATCATAAGAAATACCTTGCTAAATATGTACATATTTAACCTGAAAAGTAAGGAAATCTAAGATGAGGAAATCCTATGGCCTGCGCCAAGCAAATAGTTCCGGTTGCAGTTGTTTGATAAAATCTAATAGTGCCGGAGATTCAATGACTTTAGACTCTTCGATGATGACTTTATTAAAGGTAATGATATTTAGATCTATACTGTTCAGTCTGGACTCCAGCTGTTTTAGTTTTTCGGTCAGTCGGGTTTGACACAGCCCCGTATGAAGGAGGAAAGCCGCACTCAGGGAGTGGTTCAGTGCCTTAAGTTTTAAAGAAGAGGTATGGATAAAGTCTGTGTTTCTCGCTGTTCTCCCTAGTTTTTGAAAATATTCCAAGATTTCTCTGATACTGACGTCCGGGGAGATGCCTGTTCCAAGGGATATCAACACCGTATTGTATGGCGGTGCAGCCGGCATCGCCTTAGATAAATCGTTATTGACCTGTAGCATAATTCTGTTCTTTCCTGTTTTGAATGTTTATACCATAACCTTATTTAAATACCTGTTCCATGAGCGCCCAAAAGCCACTATGGAGGGATCTATTTACATAGAGTAGGTGAGAGGGCAAAAGGTTACAGTTTTTTTAACTGGACCAGTAAATTAAATCCGATACTGGAGTAGCAGTAGGTTGGAACTATTCTTCAACTTTGTAAATGCTGTACAAACTTCTTAAAGTTCGTACCTTTGCAACAGAAAAATAGTTATCGTACAATGAACATCGCAGATTTATTAATTACCAAAAAGGAAGCCATTGCTTTAGATGATATGATTCTTGCTGACGAAAGCCGGATGCAGTTGGATCATCTATTGAAAGAACACAAGTATCTGGATGTGTTGCAGGGCTATGGACTACCGGTGAATAATAAGATCCTTTTACATGGAGCATCTGGATGTGGAAAGACGAGTACAGCCAAAGCGTTGGCAAGTGCGTTAAATAAGCCTATCTATATTCTGAATCTTAGCAATGTAATCAGTGCCAAGATCGGAGAAACCTCGCAGCACCTCAAACAGATATTCGACAAGGCGGGACGTGACCAAGCGGTTCTTTTTCTGGATGAATTCGATCAGATCGGAAAGTCTAGGATGAGTGAGGACAAGGACGTTGGCGAGATTCGTCGCCTTGTGAATACACTGATACAACTCATTGACTATTATCCTGAAAAGGCGCTATTGATCTGTGCAACCAATCATATCGAAGTTATCGATCAGGCTATTCTTAGGCGTTTTCAGTTGCAGATCGAGTATACCTTGCCATCGACTGTTGTTCTTGACCAGTACTATGATTCCCTGATGGATAAACTACCTGGAGATATCGCAGACGGTGTGCAACGCAAGTACAGTATATCGTTTGCCGAAGCTAAGGATTATGCATTTACGCAAGCTAAATACAACTTGATCGAACAGTTAGAAAATGGAGAAGCGCTGTTGCGTGACGAAGCGTTGGAGGCCTAATTCCCCTTTATTTGTAAGTCAGGTACCGCCATGCGTACTCTAGCGGTCCCTGTTTAAAATATCTCAACCATATATTGCTGAAGAGCAGTTGGAAAGAGCTGATTCCTATTACCAGAATGAAGCCGTCCGATGGCGACATCTGTCCATATTGACGACAGCCATAGCTGTACATGATCGTTGTGCAGATTACCGATTGCATAATATAGTTGGTCAGAGCCATACGTCCAAGAGCGGAAAAAGGTCCTAGTATTTTCTGCCATCTATTCTTTTGTAGTAAAATAAGGACTGAGCTGATATAGAATATCCCAATGCAGGGATCTGCGATGTACGTGCCAAATAGCTGGGTCATATTGTAATGAAAACTATCTGCGGGTTGGTCAAGATACAATGTACTGGCCACTGCCACCGGCAATCCGATAATGAGTGCCCCAATCTGTATCTCCCGTAATGTTTCCGCATTTTGCAATAGATTTTCGAAAATCCGGGTGGCGCCAGCATAAGCACCTAATAAAAACATCGCTAGGATTTGAGGAGATATCAAGAGGTATACGATCCTAATTGTACCAAGGTCAATCCGGTTTTGTTCAAATATAGCTTTTATACTGCCCTGTCCATAGATGTTTGTAAGCTGTGTGATGATACCCGTGTGATGTCCATCATTTTGTCCGGCAAAAAAGCTAGCCCCTAGTAAAAGGGAGCCTACGAGAAAGATAATAATCGGAGAGACTAGTAGAAAAAAGGACCATTGCAGTAATTGATTTGGGGTGGAGTGCCAAAAGAAGGCTAAAACTACACCTAGCAAACTATAGGTCACAAGTGTATCTCCATACCATATGAAATAGCTGTGCAGCAATCCTATTGCTAATAAAAACAACAGCCTTTTGGCGAATAATCGCATCGGCTGATCTGTTTTCAGTCTGGCATTTCTCATAAAAATGCTAAAACCCAGTCCAAAAAGAAAGGAGAATATCGCTAGAAACTTTCCTCCGGCAAAGAAATGGATCAGCTTCATACTCCAATGCTGCCACGTCTCTGTCCATAGGGTAAATCGACTGCTATGTAATGATGGAAAGGAAAATAAGCCAATGTTCACTAACAATAATCCAACTAAAGCTAGCCCGCTGATGATATCTATTTCGTTTATACGTTGCGCTTTTTTAGGAAGATTCAGTTCTTTTATGTTAGCATTCATTATTGTGAGACCAATTCTAAAAAATTATGTATTTATCCATTCTTCGGAGTAAAAGTAAATAAACAGTATGATCATCAGGCCGAAATAGTACTTCAACTGTACAAAGTTATTTCTGAAACATCAAAGAGGCGTTATGAACCGACGATGACTTAAGCCTGTAGAAGGATATAAAAAATAAACCCCAATAGTATGAAACTACTGGGGTCTTTCAGAGGTAAGTTAAGTAGGGTCTAGTTGTATAGCTGATTGAACAAGAGTTTGAATGTAGCGTGACTTTGTGCTCTATTCGTAACTTCCGGTCCAAAGGCAATAAGTTTTCCTTTTCCGATTATTGCTGACAGTCCAATATGGGTGCCATCAAGGTACTCTTGCCCATGCGCCCATCCGCTCAATAGGGGAGTTTTATTGCTAAAGTGCCCCAATGAATACAGCGTCGAGCTGTTTTCAAATTGGAATACGGGACTATTATTGAAGACAATATTAACGTTCTCGTCCAATCCCGCATTTTCTGCACGGGACACATCCAGGCTCGCGCGTAAGATACTTGTCGGGATATAGTATTCCGAACTGGATAGGCGAGCAGGTTTGTTGTCCTTTCCTGCTTTTGTCAAAGGATCCGTTACGGGCAGATTAAAGTGGTAAACCAAGTCTGCCGAGCTCCCTATAGTCACTATCCGTCCTCCATTCTCAACATATTGTTTCAACTGAGGAATAGATTTTTCGAGACTGACCTGTCCCATCAAATGATTTAACTCCTGAGGAACCAGGTTTGCTTCCGGAAGTCTGAACTTCGTACTTTGCTCATTCCGTCCCGGAATACCCTGTCCTACAAAGAGTACGACATCATATTTTTTCAGATCGCCATTATCTATATTCTGCGGATAGAACAGTTCATAGTTGAAGCCGTATTGTTCCAATATCCAGCGTGCCCATCCCGAAGGCATAGACCCTCCGTAGTGATCGAACAAACCGATCTTCAGGGCTTTGACCGGAGCCATACGTTTAGGCTGTTTGTCTACCGCCTGTACTTGTAAGCCTAGATTCTGAATAGCCTGCTGTAGTAGTTTCTGTTGTTTGGCATCAATATAGAAATCTTTAGAATCCAGGTCGCGCTGTGGTTTTAAGCCAGCTGCAATTAATTTGTTGACCACTAGAAATGCATCATTGGCCTTACCGTTTATCAGGTAGCCACCTTTACTGCTAGGAAGTTGCTCTGTCGTAGCCACCAATGCTACACCATGAGGTTTGCGCTCAAAAGGACCGGTTATCTCTTCGTAAAAGCGATCATACTGTACCCCCATCTGTAAACCTAGCGTCCAGCCCGCTGCATCGTAAGGGCGTACCGGAGGGCCACCTTCATATTCCGTGTCGTGTGGGTGGTCCTGTGGTTCAAACATATCGATCACCTGAGGGCGGAATGCCTGGTTTGTCTTCACGATTATGGAATGTTTAGGGTACTGCTTACCTTGTATGCTAAACTGTTCTGTCGCCTGATAGACATAGACACCAGATTTAATCAGTGCATTGACAAATTTTACAGCTGTACCAAAATCGGCCTGTCCCGCAGAGATGATATATACCCGCGGATCCCGATGTTCCGGTGTGCGGTATAAGCTATCGAAATAGGAAGCCGGAATACGTTTTGAACGGTAGAAAGAAGTCGCATCTTCCACGATCTTGCCCGCTTTAAGGTCCTTTTCATAAGCCGTCTTTAAGAGATCGATATAACGGGGATAAGGAGTCCAATGATCCTCATTACCTCGGTCTATCGAATTTTTTCCCATCTTATAGAAGTTATAAAGCAACTTATCGCCATTCCGTGATGCATAGTCCAGGATGGCCATATTCATAGATACCGAATAGTCTATAGATTGTTTGAAATGCCATTTCTGTGGAGATATAGGATTGGGTAGTCCATTTCTCGGAATCTGACGTTCGGCTACCAGAGGTATCGTAGAGGGAGTAGGGCTACCGGTTGTTTCGGTCAATATACCGATCATATTGTGGAAGTATGGAGCAGTCCGCAGTCCACCGTTCCACCAGGTAGAAAATGTAGATTGGTCCATACGTACATAGCCCGGTTTATCCTCTTCATTCAATCGGTTGATCATCGCAAAGCCTACACCATCAATTCCTGTAACCAATAGCGGATCATATACATGATTGAAAGGATCGCGGTATGGAGGGCCAGCGACGACGGTTCCATCTGGAGAAGTCTGGTGGTGGTTGTACACAATCTGGGGTAGCCAGTCTACATACATAACCTTTGCCAGGTTGCTGGCTTCCTTCATATTGTACATGAAGAAATCCCGGTTATTGTCATGCCCTACATATTTTTGATATAGGGTAGGGATTGACATATTTCTATCCTTAGGATTCGGATACTGCATATACCAATCGGCCAGTAGGTCCTGTCCATCCGGATTGACATGCCACATCAGGATAACGACTTTATCCAGATAGTTTAATATCTCGGCATCATTACTTGATGCCAGTTGATATAGCGTCTCGATCATTTGATGCGAACCTACGGTCTCGTTCGAGTGCATCCCGCCATCGATCCAGACGATAGGTTTACCGTCCTTAGCCAACTGCTTCGCTTGCTGTTCGTTTATTCCTTCGGCGCGGCCCAGTGATTGGGATATTTTACGGTATTTGTCAACATGGGCGAGGTTCTCGGGCGAAGAAATCACCAGAAGGTACTGTTGGCGTCCTTCTTCGGACAGCCCGGCTTTCTCGATTAATACCCGGTTGGATTCTGCGGCAACTTTCAGAAAATAGCTTTCCATCATCTTATAGTTCGCTATTTGATAATCGTCGCCTATGTTAAACCCAAAATGAGATTTTGGGGTACTTATTTGCTGTGCCTGAACACCTCCTATGCTCAGCGCTAAAAACCAGATTAAAATAGTTCTAACTGCCATTATTTCGTGTCCTTTCTGTTTTTAACATAGTTCTCTAACCATTGATCCTGTTCCCAAAAGGTATGCAATACACCTTCTCGGCTACGGTAGCCATGAAATTCTTTGGGTAGCAGCACAAGGCGTACAATACCGCCATGCCCCTTGATCGCCGCATAAAGGCGCTCACTCTGTATCGGGAAAGTGCCCGAATTTTCATCATCCATACCGTGTGTCATCAGCAACGGGCGTTTGATATTCGGAGCATAGGTAAATGGAGACATCTGGTCATACACCTCTTTGGCCTGCCAGTACGTACGAGCCTCACCTTGGAATCCAAAGGGAGTCAACGTGCGGTTGTATGCTCCGCTTCGGGCGATACCTGCTGCAAAGAGGTCGGTATGTGCCAATAGATTGGCCGTCATGAATGCGCCATAGGAGTGACCACCTACACCGATACGATTTCTATCGGCTACCCCTAGATCCACGACGTAGTCGATCAATGCTTTTGCATTGTCCTCAATCTGTTGGATAAATGTATCATTGGGTTCATTGCTTCCCTCTCCCACAATCGGCATATCAGCTTGGTCGAGTACCGCATAGCCTCTGGTCACCCAGAATACAGGCGAGCGGAATGCCAGTCGCGGGTAGCGGTGCGGCGAACCTTTGACCTGTCCTGCAGCGGCCCTTGTTTTAAATTCACGCGGATACGCCCATATCAACACCGGTAGGGGAGCATCGCCTTTTTTGAACCCTTCAGGTAGATATAGGGTCGCGGATAGGTTCAAACCATCCTTGCGCGGGTAGGATAAAAGTTTTTTCTCTACATTTTGAAGACTTGGATATGGATCTGAGAAATGGGTCAACTGAGCCTCCGCTTTCGATTTCAGTGTGATCGCATATACATTGGGCGAAGCCGTTGACGATTCTCTAAACACATATACGATGCCTTTATCATCATAGAACAAAGGTTCTTCATAGTGGTTTCTTTTCGATTTGTATAAGGTATCCTGTTTGCTGGTATGTATATTCCAGCGCATTACAAACGGACGGTCTCCTTCAGGCGAAGCACCGAGCCCCTGGGTGTATATATTCCCTTTGCTATCGCCGCGTAACATTCCTTTGTCATTAAATAGAAATTTCCCTGGATCACTATACGTATCTTCCGATTTACGATTGGCCAATACACGAAGTACTTTGTTTGTCTTGGAATCCATTACCGTCAATTGCGATGTGCGGTCTTTGCGCCAATTCTCTTCTATAATACCAAAGCCTGTGCTCCATGAAACCTGACGGATTCTATATTTACTGATATAGAGCTTTGTGGCTTGATTGACTTCAAATGGTGCATTGGCCTGGAGTAGCTCATCACGGAACTCTCTGTTTTGGTTTGGGTTGCCACCATCCTGTGCTACCGTCCATAATAAGGTTGCCTCCTTGTCCTTACGCCAGGAAAAGTTGCGCGGACCGGCGATCACCGCATCAAAGCTGATAGGCAGATTGTCGCCCAAAGGGATGGTGTGTATCGTTTTACTGCTATTGTCCGTAAGGTTTATTACAGCGACCTCAACAGGAAAGAGCTGTATCGGAACTAGGTAAGAGTACGGTTTTACAATTTTCTCTACCAACATATACTTTCCATCCGGCGAATAACTGGCATCATTTAGGATTCCCGAAATTCCCGTTTCCTTAATCTGTCCGTTCCGGTCGATTTCGATTAATGAAGAGCTCAGGTAATAGCCCATGAGGTCTTCATCATGCGCATTGCCCAATAGATTTTGATAGGTACGGGAGGGCGTGATACCGCCCAGGTTTTGCTGGACGATCGGTCCGATGGGAACAGGATTCGCTTCGGGTACTTTTTGGTCAGCAAAGGCAACCCGCTGTACCAATAGTGTGTTTTCATTTTTCCATTGGAAAGTCTTACCAAAACTATCATTGACCTGTTCCATCAGCCTGTGTGCCTTCTGAGTCTGCAGATCCGCTATCCAAAGTTCCGTATGCTTTATAGTTTTATTAAGAAATGCAAAAGAGTTGTTGGAAGGGGACCAGCTGATATCGGCTAGTTGTAAATCGTTTGGAAGCCCACTCAGTGTGAATTCTCTTCCCGTTTTGATATCACGTACGCTTATTGATTTATATTTGCCTGAATTCTCGCCTACAGTGGTGTAGGTTATCGGGTTGATGCGCAATCCTGCAATACCCAATACCGGCTGTGATGCTTCTACGATAGTCTCAAAACCGGGAGCTTCCAGAATGAGCATCCACGCGCCATCACTACTTATCTTTATGTCCGGTATTTGCGGAGCGTCGACGAGGTCCACGATACTTTGCGGAGGTAGTTTATAAGGAATCTGTTCCTGGGCAAGGGCCGTGGTAGCCAGCATCCAGGAGCTCGTAATTAGAGTCAGGCGCGTAGCTAACCTCACCCACTTAGTTCTTCTTGTAAAATTCATCAGCATCATTATTTAGTTGTATCATACATTCTTTTGGCATATAGACCATATGGCCGGCTTCGTAATAAGTAAAGGAAGTCTTGGCTTGTTGCTCCGGGCGTAGATTCATATGCTTGACCACATATTCTGCCGCGTGGTAGGGAGTAGCCAGATCATAATAGCCTGCAATAACCCATACCTTGAGGTCCGGGTTCTTTGACATAGCCTGCCTTAACAGTTCCGAGCTGTTAAGATACTTATTTTGTACGTTATTATAGTTCCAGGGATGGACGGCACCCGAAAAATCGTAAGGCAGGTTATTCTTAAAACCGAGCTCCGTGCGTATATGGTGATTTATAGCAGCCGAGAATGTGCCCGCTGTATTGCCTGCCGGATCGAACTCGACCTGTTGTCCACTATCATCATAGTCTCTTCCTATGGCACGGCTATCCAAACGGCCTACTGTAAGGCCTTCGTCCCGGCGTAGTTCCTTGCAGAATTTATGGATGTTGATACGAAGGTTGGTAGAGCGGATATAGGAGATGGACAAGCCGGTATAGTAGGCCAGTTTTTTAGCGATATGCTCATACTCTTCTGTACTGAGGTCAGAGCCTTTATTCAACGCCAGCAGGTATTCCGTATTAGCAAATTGTTCGACTTCATCCAATGTCTTCCTCAGGTTCTGCTGCAGTTCAGGAGCAAGCTGTTTATGGTAAAATGCCGTAGCCGTATAGGTCGGTAGAAATAGCGGGTAAGGGACATCATTGCCTATTTCAAAACGTGCGGTCTGCATATTCAGTATAGAGCTTAACATAATGACCCCATCAAAGAATAGCGTGTAGCGCGATTGCAGGTATTGCACCAGCCCGGCTGCCCGTGGTGTGCCGTAGCTCTCACCCATAATGTATTTTTTGGAAGACCAGCGTTCGTTTTTAGTGACATAGAGCCGGATGAAATCAGCCACAGACTGTACATCCTCCACGAATCCGTGAAACTGCTTGGGGTCTTCTCCGGTTACCGCTCGGCTATAGCCCGTAGAGATCGGGTCGATAAATACCAGATCCGTTTTGTCGAGCCATGTCTCTGGATTGTCGGTATAGCTATATGGATAGACCGCATCGCCGGCATCTGTCAGCGCAGGACGCTTAGGACCCATAAATCCGAGGTTGACCCATACGGAAGCCGAACCAGGCCCCCCATTGAAGGCGAATGTCAATGGGCGATCTGCCGCTTTTTTGCCGGTGGCGATATAAGCGATAAAAAACACATTTCCTTTTGCATTACCATCTTCATCCTTTAGTTGGACATAGCCCGCCTGAGCGGTATAGTCCAATGTGCCGCTTCGCAGTTTAGCACGGTGCTTGGTTTCGACGATATGCGGAATTATTGGAGAATTGGATTCTATAATCGGCGTGTCAACAGATGGTGCTGCCACTTTTCCAGATTTATGGTAGGCAGGCCCTCTAGGTATAGTAGGGCCTAGGCTCCCTGCCTGCGCCCATATCGTGATGGGAGCAAGCAAGAAGGCTATGCTATAGAAGAGTTGTTTAACCATTATCAGTCGTTTTTGATAGCGTTATTCAATGTCAGTTCGCTGTTCGGTATTGGGAATATATAGTTCGGTTCTGTAGGGGCGACAGCAGGAATAGACTGTTTTACCTTCGATGGTATCGTCTGGCCTAGACGCATTAGGTCACCATTACGGATGCCCTCTCCCAAGAACTCAATCCTTCTTTCTTCAATAATACGGTCAAGATAGGTATCCAGCGTACCGAAATCGCTAGACGCGTACGTTTTCCCTTGGTTAGAACGCGAGTAGATCGCATTAAACAGGGCGAGGGAACGGCTATCGACTGTTTTTTTACTCCGTGCCAGTGCTTCCGAAAGATTCAGGACGACCTCAGCATAGCGGATTACAGGAATATAATCCAGGTAGGGCGAAGCCTGATAAAATTTGAAAAGCCAAGGACGGCCGCTTTGCTTGCCGACCTTTACAAATGAAGTCCGTCTATCGTCATCCGTTGCCCAGGTGCTGGAGGCAAAGATCCCTTCGACCACATTCAGAGAGTACTCTCCTGCTCCGTTACTCGTCGGAGTTCCTCCATCGGTAAGCCCCGGCATATAATATCGCGGTAGGGAAGAGCCAGGAGCGTCATTGGAACTAAAAGGCATGGAGAAAATAGATTCGTCCGATGTATAAGGAGCTTTAAAGACTTCAGTAACACTGCCCATTAATTTATTGGCCACACCTGTAGGTGCTACGAATGGCGCCGCAGCAGGGACAATCTTGTCTGCCTCCGTGATCACTTTGTCGTATTCGCCCATACTCAGGTATACCCGGGTTTTTAAAGCGATAGCCGTGTTTTTGTGTGCACGTGTCGTGTTCAAAGCCGCAGAGGTATAGTTCGAGGGCAGATTCTTTTCTGCAAAATCCAGATCATCCAGAATCTGCTTATAGGTTTCTGCTACAGAGCTTCTTTTGAGGTCGTAGTTGCCGGGGCCTACATTACCTTTCAGGCGAAGCGGAAGCCCGGGCATACTGCCTTTGCCATCCCAGTAAGGACGTGCATAGAGCTGCAGAAGCAGGTAGTAGCTCGTAGCACGTATCAGTCTGGCCTCTGCATTGTACTGGTTGAATTGCTCTTCGCTCAATACCGCTTTTCCTTTGCTCTCGAGGCCTTCGAGAAATACATTCACCTTATTTATGGCGAGGTAGCCTGCCGCCCAGACATCTTCGACATCCGAGGTTGTCGCCTGTGTCAGCATCGAGAATACAATGGCCCCTGTAGCACCATTCATATTGGAAGAATGAAATTCGCCTGTGCGCACATCGCTCAATAATACTCCCCAGCTGCCGTACAGGTTGGTTGCTTTAAGATTTACATATAGACCGTTCACCTGGTTACCTATCCGCTCTGGGCTACCAAAAGCAGTTTCGTCGGTGATTAGGGTCAGTGGATTCGGATTAAGCCATTCGTTTTTCTTGCAACCCGCCAAGGAAAGTACAAGTAGCGAGGAGCATAGTATATATTTTAGATTATTCTTCATGATATAAATTCCTAATAGTGATCAATAATGATTAAAAGCCAACAGACAGTCCAACCGTATAGGTACGCGCATTAGGCGCCTGGTTCTTGTCGATACCCTGTTGTATGGCTGAATTACCAAAAGTCGTTACCTCCGGGTCGAATCCGGTGTATTTGGTCCACATTGCTAGATTCTGTCCGCTTACATAGGCACGTAGGTTTCCGACACCTATTCTTTTGGCTATATCGCTAGGGAAATTATAGGATACCATGATGTTTTTAAGTCGGATAAAATCCGTCGAGCTCACGTTCTTCGACAGTGGCAGCGTGTTACCATTAGATACGTTGTCATTATTTACCAGTCGGGGAATGTCCGTATTATCACCCGGCTTTTGCCATCTGTCCAGCATATCGACCGAGTTGTTCCAGAAACGCATATCACGCATACTGGCTTGTGTTCCGTTCATCATATGTCCGCCGAATTGATAGGTAACCAATGCCGATAGCTCTATACCTTTATAGTTGAACGAGTTAGACCAGCCTCCGAATACCTTAGGTGCTACATTACGGTAAGGTTTGGCGTCTTCAGCCGGCGTGATTGCCCGCGCACGGCTTCCATCCTCATATTCCCACTGGTATTTGACACCGTTGCCTCCACTTAAGCTCTGCTGATAAAGTACTTTATTTCCATTACCATCCAGAAAAATCTGACGTCCTGTAGCTGGGTCGACACCAGCGGTTTCAATCACGTAGAGCATACCTGCACTTTGCCCCGGCATGGTGATAGTCAGGCCATCGTTGGAGCCCAATATGATGCTGGATACACCGTTGGCCAGATTTTTAACTTCATTCTTATTGGTCGTGAAGTTGAAAGAGGTATTCCAGGTGAAATTATCATTCTTTATCGGTGCGGTATTCAATGTGATCTCTATCCCCTGATTATACATCTCACCTACGTTTTGCAGGATACGGTTGTTCGTCGCATTTGGAATCCCGGCAGAAGGAGGTAGAGGCACCGCGATAATCAAGCCATCGACCGTGTTACGGTAGTACCCGATTTCCCCTGTTATCTTACCGAATAGTCCAAAATCAAGACCGATATCTAATTTTTTACTGGTTTCCCATTTCAGATCCGGGTTACCTGTGATGGAATAGGTCAATCCCGGCTGTCCACCATACAGATTGGCACTATAGGTATTGATGGCGCCAAAATCCGAAAGACCACCTACGTTTCCAACTTTACCGTAACTTCCGCGCAGCTTAAGGTTTGTCAGCGTGCTGGCGATAGAAGCGTTTTTCCAGAAATCTTCTTTTGTAATATCCCAGCCTGCAGATACACCCCAGAATACCCCTTTTTTATTGTTTAGCCCCAGAGCAGAGTATTCATCCTGGCGGAGATTCGCTGTGACGTAGTATTTCTTTTTATAGTCGTACTGTACCCTAGAGAATAAGGAGAATAGGTAGTTGTTGATTTCTGGATTACCAGTAGCATAGGCTACCACATTCTGCCATCCACCCTGTATCGTTGTATAGTACGGGTCACTTTGTCCGGTACGTTGCAAGCCGAACTGATTCCCTGTAGTACGTTGCTGTTCTTGGCCCAGTAATACACCTAAGCTGTGCACATCAGCAAATTTTTTGTCAATATTAAGGGTATTGGTCCATACCCAGCGCTCTTTATTCGCTTGGAGATTAAACGTCGAACCGTTGGTCGATATCGCTTCACCTGACAGTGGCGAAAGGTAATGGTCGTATTTTGCAAGACGGTAGTCAATACCGTAAATACTCTTAAAGGAAATCCATGGCAATGGATTTATTTGTATAAATGCATTAGACTGTATGTTGTTGACATGGTTGTTCGAGCGGTTGTGGTCCAAAGAGATAACCGGGTTGTAAAAACCAAAACGAGATTGGTTTAGGTGGCCCTCATTGTCCATCAGTCCGATAAAACCACTGGCTGTGGTATTGTAGCTGCCATCATTATTGTAGGGAGCTGCCACCGGAGCTGATATCAAGGCTATTCTGGACATGGCACCCGAAGAGGATGAAGACTGAAAAGCTCCTGTAGAACCCGTACCCGTAGACATTGCTGCGAGGTTATTTTCGTTAGAGAAATTTAGTTTAGCTCCGACTTTCATCCAATTGGTCGTCTTGTTGTCGATATTGAACATCGCTGATTTGCGTTCGAAACCACTGCGTTGAAAAATACCTTCCTGATTTGCATACGATATCGAGCCGTAGTAGTTCGTTTTATCCGTTGCACCGGATATATTGAGTGCATGGCTATGAGACTGCCCTGTGCGGTAGATATAGTCGTTCCAGTCAGTGTCGATAAAATTTCCGTCTTTATCCTTGTTTAAGGAGAAATAGTTTGTCTTCTCATTATAAGAACCATCGTTACGTATCCCTTCGTTTTTTACCTCTACATATTGTGCCGCATTCAGCATCTTCGGTAGTCTGTTTGCTTTATTGATACCGTACCAGCCTTCGTAATTGACACGTGTTGAGCCTCTTTTTCCTTTTTTTGTTGTGATGAATACCACGCCATTTGCAGCCCGGCTACCGTATATACTTGTTGCTGCCGCATCCTTTGCGATATCAATACTTTCGATGTCTGCCGGATTAATAGCCGATAGCGGGTTGTTGGAAGCATAACTCGGTCCAGAGTCATCGTTGGTGTCAAATGCAGGTACACCGTCGATTACCACAAGCGGGTAGGTGCTGAGCGATAACGAGTTTGTTCCTCTGATTTTAAAAACAGGAGCCTGGTTTGGTACACCTGCATTGGCACTCACCTGTACCCCCGAAGAACGGCCACCCAGTGCTGCGTCAAAACTCTGTACCGGAAGACTATTGATATCATCCCCCTTTACAGAAGTCAGGCTACCGGTACTCTCCTTGCGGGATTGGGTACCGTATCCGATTACAACGACCTCATCCAGTTGCTCTTCCGAAGATTGAAGGACAATCTCGATAGGGTTAGCATCGGTAATCAGCTTCTCCTGAGGTAGGTAACCTATATACTTTACGACAAGTACACTGTTGCGTGGCACACTGAAAGCAAAATGCCCCTTATTATTGGTCGACGTGGCACGGGTACTCCCTTTTACACTTAATGACACCCCTGCAATAGGCTGTCGGTTGATATCCACCACGCGGCCACTTATTGCCAACTCGTCCTGATTCTGTCTAGCTTCGGTCGGTGTACTGACTTCATTTACTTCCGTTTTTTGGATGAGCACCGTATTGTCATTGATTTTATAGTGAAGTTTCTGCTTCGACAATAACTCTTCCAGTGCCGTAGTCCAACGCATATTTTCACAGCGTAGATTTATATTTTCATATTCATTCACATTCCTTGTGTTGTATATAAAATCTATGCCCGTTTGATTTCTGATTTCAGCGAGAACAGCTTTAAAGGGCTTGTTTCGAGCTTCTATAGTAACATATTGACCATAGCTATGCGCACTGACCTGTACACAAGCAATGGTTAGAAACAAGATGATGAGTTTCATGTGCATCAAAATTTTGACGGTTCTGTTCCCTACAGGTTGCCGCCATGAGTGAGAAGTTTTGTACATTTGAATAGGATAAAATGATTTATAATTTTCGTAGTGAATCGTTATCTCATACGGAGGTGTTGCCGCACCTCCGTATATTGTTTTTCATAGGTGTTATTTTTTCAATACATAGACTCCTCCTTCTTTAACTTTAAATCTAATTGATGAGACTTCCTGTAAATTCTGCAGTAATTCTTCTAGGCTATTGGTACGCTTGAATGAACCGGAAAACCGGTCATCGCTTTCATAATCATAACTGACAAATTCGAGATTATACCATTCGTTGATCGAATTCATCAGCTCGCGGATAGTTAGGTTATCAAAGTAAAGGTAGCCCTGTTGCCATGCCGTTACTTTCTTCAGGTCTGCTTTTCGCTTTTGCAGGGCATTATTTCCAAATGCCTGCTCGCCCGGTTTTAATAGTATACTGTTCTCTTTGTTGTAGATTTTTACAGCACCTTCCAGCAGGGTTATTTCTTCTTCTTTGCCCACTGTAGCATTTACGTTAAAGTTTGTGCCCAGCACCCTGGTTACGTTGTGCGGGGTTTTTACATGAAAGGGCCAGGCTTTATTGCCCATGACGTCAAAGTAGGCGTTGCCGATCAGCGATAGGCTGCGTACATGTTTGTCAAATACCAGTGGTACGTTTATTTCAGAGTTGGCACTTAGTAAAACCTGACTGCCATCCGGTAGGAAAACCTGGTGTAGCTGTCCTTTTTTAGTGTTTATTTTTAATTCGAGATTGTCGGGTTGTATACGGTCCTCCTGTGTATTGATAAAGGTAGTGCCGTTGGCATGCACAAATACCCCATAGCGCTGTAACTCATATTCGTTCAGTAAGCGGAAATTCTGTCCAGGCTCACGTAGGGAGAGAAGAGGAGCTCTATTGTCAAAAGAGAAGTTTTCTATAGCGGAGAAATTGTTTCTGCTCTCTGTTTTATAGAAAGACTTGAATAGACCGACCGTGCCTATCAGCAGGACTATCGCTACGGCGGCATATTTGAAAATCATGCGCGATGGACGGGCGGTGCCGTTTTCCTGTTGTTGGCGTACGATATTTTCCCACACTTGATTTTGCTGATGGTCTAGAAAGGGGACAGCTTTACCATATTGTTTATAGTATTCATCAAATTGTGCCAGGATATCTTCAGAAGGGTTATTGGTCAATAACTCAAGAAGCTGCTTTTCTTCCTCAGGGGTTAGTGCCCCTTCAAAATAGCATTTTAATAAATATGGTAATTTATGTTTATTCATGGTTGGTTATTGAGCTGTTTATAGATATAACAATTCTCAGAACCACGAAGTACTATATGTGAAAAAATAAATATTAAATAGTGAAGTTTTTGTTATCCTTTTGCAGTTCGTCCCGTATAAATTTGAGGGCTGTAGCCATCTGATTTTTTACGGTCTGCACCGAAATGTCGAGATCCAGGGCAATCTCTTTGTGTGAGAAGCCTTCCAGTCTGCAGCGGCGGAAGATCAGCTGCCGGCGGTCTGGTAGTTTCCGGATAATGATTTCGAGCTGTTCGCGTAGCTCACTTTCTTTACGGTTGTTTTCTTCAGTATCGCTGCTCGGGTTGTTGCATTCCTGTAGCGGTGCAAATAGTGCCTGTTCTCTTTTTATCTGTTTGAGTTTGTTGAAACTCTTATTGCGGCATATCACATAGAGATAAGCCTCTATGCTGGCTTCACAGTCAATATGCTGCCGTCCGTTCCACACCTCCAGAAAGGTGTCCTGTACGATTTCTTCGGCATATATTACCTCCCGTAGGATATTGAAAGCAAGTTGGTAAACCCGTGCACTGAAATTGGTATAAAGCTCCCGAAAAGCCAGCTGATTGCCTTTTTGCAACTGTTTTAATATGAAGAAAGCGCTTTTCAAGTGTTTATAAGTTCGGCCGTAGAACCAAGAGGTCCAACGTCTTTGTTAGTTTAAGTAAACATAATGTATTTTTATTAAATTATAATAGTTTATTTTCCAATCTATTTGAATCTGTTTTTTTCGCTCTGCTCTATTTTATAGTCTGCGCTAGAAAATAGAGCAGAAAGTAGCCACTCTGTTTACTAACAGCAGCCAGAACCCGGAGTGCAGCTATTTGCAGTAGCTTCCACCACCGTGAGACGGCTTGGGATACCACAGGCATCTTCCGCCAGGCATGCCGTCGTTTTGTTCGTCATTATAAAGTGCTTGCCGTTAAAATCCAGGCCGTACTTCCCGATCGTACTGCTTTGGTATTCTACTTCGATCTCGTAGTCGCCGATGTGCAGTGTTTTTTCCGACAGTTCAATAATATGTAATAGTTTCGCCGGTTTCAGTCTGTGCTCATAGTCATCGGCATTCCAAAGTTGAAAATTGACCCTGTTTTCAGTTCGCGTCACGCCTCCACAGTCAATAAAGTGTTTATTGCTTTGACCTACTTCTGTCACATGGAAATGTTCGGGGACAAAGGATCCGTCTTCCAGCTGGAACTCGGCAGTATCCAATGTCTTTAAGATTTGCGTGTTCTTTGTAACATCCTTGATATCAGGAGTTGAGTAATTTTGAGTATATGTTTTTTAATAACTTGCTGTTATAATATTTTATTATTGCACATCAATATTTGAAATATTGGAGAAATATTTCTTTTGAATTGAAATAGGTGAAGTGTCTTTAAAAAGAGATGTTTTCTATTATATCTACTATTGTTGTTAATAAGATATTCCTATGATACAGGGTACACCTATGAAGAAGTAAAATCGTGCACAATGTGATTATCTCACGAGCTCATCGCACACAGCTTAGATATTCTATTCGGCACATTAAATAACACATGATTGAACAAAATGACTTGTCAACAGCTACGCTACACCGTAAATACGAAGTGTGAGCGGGCTTTATTGGATAAGGATAATACGTGAATAAATATATGTCTATGAAGAAAATTTATAAAGCACCGACTCTGGAGGTTTTTAAAATCGAATTGGAGGAGAGTATTGCCGCAGCATCTATTGTTACAGGTGGAGCTACAAGTACACCCCGGATAGAAGACGAACTTATATTGGAAGATAAGCAACAGTGGACCATTGATTTATAATTAAGCTATGAGAGATTTATTAATTATCCCTAAAAAAACGGTAAAAAGAATAGTTTATTATAAAGCTCTTTTACTAGTTGTCTCCGCTTTTCTGATTGCGGGATGTTCAAAAACGAAAAAGGAAGAAGAAGTGGCTACAGGCGAGGCTGTGGAGCTGATTTTTAAAGTAGAAGGTGTCGATAGCGATATCAGCCTTCCCAATTTAAAGTCCTCTGCTGGTCGTTCGAATTACGTACTGTTACCTGAAGAGGAGAAGCCAAATGAGGAGACTTTTATAAAGGACGATGTGTTTTTCGCTGTCAAATCAGATATGAGTGCTGATCAGAGCGGCTTTGAAGAGCTCCTTAAGCCTGGGACAAGATCTGTGTCTATGGAGAATAATACGAAATATAGACTGTTAGTCTATACTAATGCGAATGCACTTGTGGCTTCGATAGAGGTGACAACAGGGCAGGTACAGCATATATCTGTTACATCGGGAACCACGTACAAATGGTATGCCTACTCTTATAATACCAGTGCCTCGATACCAGCTCCGAATACCGTTAATCCGGTATTGACCACGCCCACTAGTACGCCTTTATTGTATGCTAGCGGCACCATAACACCAACTGCGCTGGGCACCGTATTACCTATCCTATTTAAGCACCAGCTTACACACTATAAAGTCGAGGTCAAAGAAAGTACAGGATTTAGAGCCATTTTAGCCACTACTGGTGAGTTTTCGAATTCTAATATTATTAAGACCGGTACGTTTAATATATTGACTGGCGAGCTACCACAAGGCGCCTTGACTTCAGCGAATATTACAACTCTAAATTTTGTAAATGAGACGGAGGGAGGTGTTAATAAGCGGGTTGCGCACCATTACTCAGCAGATCACGGTTTAGCCACGTGGGGGGTCAAGATTAATAGTTTAAATGTTCAGTATACAAGTACTACGACACGACCTATTAGCGGATCAAGTCTTCCCAATGATGGCTATGTGAGTTTTAGCTTTGGAACGACTCCCTATTTTAAACCGGGTTACCTGCTCAAAGGCACTTTGGAGATTACTTTTTCCCTTCCTAGGATGCATATACTGCCTTTTAGTAATGCTGCTAATGGTGACGGTTATCGTTTAGGTCCTAACTCTGGGGCTGGAAAATTTTTAGGAACAGCTACTAATTTTGGGCCTACGAGTAAATATGTTCCGATTAAGGAGATTTATATTGATCCTCCGACAAATGATAATCTTGCGTCAACTCTGAGTAGTAGTTGGACTAGATTCAAAAACAGAATGAGTGATCCAGCAACCTATCCCGATGTTTTGGTACTTGCCAATAATTATAATTATTGGGATGCTGAATGCTGGGTTCTTATTAACAATTATATTAACAGAGGGGGAAATGTGTTTTATACACAGGATGCGGGAGGAGCTGAATCCTATGCGGCAACAGGAATATCAAATATTCTAGGTCAATCAGTAGGCATGGTTCTTAATACCGAAAACTATACCGTCTATAAATTTACAGATACCTATGAGGCATTAATAGATTCGACCATTTTGATGGGGCCCTTTGGTGATGTAAGAAACTATCACTGGGGACAAGATAGGCTTGGGGCATCGTACGTTACTGGGTATACCGGAAATAATGTTATCGCTTACTCTACACATTCTCAGAATGATGGGCCTCCTAGTCAAGCAGGGATGGTGCTTTTTAGACACAAGACAAAGGGATTCTTTTTTGCTGGGGACGGTGGCTTTTTCCTATATGATAATATTTCAGCATCAAATACGACGAGAGAACCTTTCCGGATTAATAGCAGTAATTTCCCGATTACAGCAGGCTATGGGACAGCTGCGACAAGCAATTCTCCAGGAAAAGGTACACCCGCTGGAGGCTTTACCATTGCTAATAGTATGATGTTTGGAAATGTAATGGCTTGGATGTTGAATAGAGCACATTATTATGGTATTAATAGAAACTAATATACACACATAGTATAATATGATAAAGGCCGTTCTGAAGTAAAATTCAGAACGGCCTTTTCTAGTTTATATATCAAGTAGGGCAGTCTGTTCTCGTCCAGCACGTCGATGATTCTTTTTAATCATTATACAACAATATTCCTTTATATATATGACATTTATCTTTTGCGGTATACAATTCTGCTGTTTCATTACGTTCGATATTACAAAAAGCACATTTATTCCTTTTGACTGCATGTTTTTTTTGATAAGAAAGCCGTAATATTGTAATCAGCTGAAATTGAAGGGATAGCTTTCCATACAGTTTAGGAGGTCTTTTCAAAGCGATAATAGTACGTTTAAGTAGTGAATTGTAACATCAATATATTCTTCTTCTTCTTTTTCTTTTTTGGCCCCCCAGGGCCGAGATAAACTACTATGTCCGTTACGTACGGATACCAACATAACATTTTTACTTTACGATTTTTTAATAACATGCCCTACGACAGGATTGTCGTGGAGTGCGATATAATAATAGATATGAATAATATCCCTAAGACTATAAACGATAAACGTAGTCTCAAATTACACAACAATGAACAACATCCAGTCTGTCAGCTAAAGCATAAAATACAATCTTATTTTCATGACTTCACCACTTTTGATAACCTGTCCGAGGTCGTGAGCACCAAAGGAAACTTTGACGAGTTGCTCTTGCCCGAGGATCATCCCGCCCGATCAGCTAGTGATACCTACTATCTGGACTCCGATCAGGTCTTACGTACCCAGACTTCGGCCCACCAGAACGAATTATTGAAGCAGGGGCATAAGCAGTTTATTGTTACCGGAGATGTCTATCGAAAAGATACCATAGACCGTACACATTATCCTGTCTTCCATCAGATGGAAGTAGTTAAGATACTGCCAAAGGGTACAGATGCCCTGGCTGACTTAAAGGAGACCCTATCTGGACTGATCACGTATCTCTATCCGGGCAAGACCTACAGATTCTTAGACGATTATTTCCCATTTACGGATCCCTCCATACAGATCGAAGTTTATCAGGATCAGGAATGGATGGAGGTTCTCGGAGCGGGAGTAGTTCATCCTACAATCCTAAAAAATTGCAGTATCGATGCTACAGGCTGGGCTTTCGGTCTGGGCTTAGATCGTCTAGTGCTATCCTACTGCGATATTCCAGATATCCGCTACCTGTGGACCACAGACGAGCGTTTTATCAATCAATTCAAAGAAGGCCTAGTTCCATTTCGGGAGTATTCCAAATATCCACCCGTTTATAAGGATATATCATTCTGGGTTAACAATTATAGGGACAACAGAGAGGGAGGATGGTCAATGTACAATGATTTTTGTGAGATTATCAGAGAAGAAGGGACAGACCTTATCGAAGCCGTTGCTTTGCAGGACAGATACGAAAAAGGTGGGCGAACATCACTCTCTTATCGGATTGCCTATCGCTCAGCAGAGCGTACCCTGTCCAATGAAGAGATCAATAGGATACAGCAAAAAATCAGAGATGTGCTTTCACAACGATTTGATGTTGAATTAAGATAACAGTACACTTATTACAGTCAATAAGAATACCTGAAGCGAGGAGCTTCAGGTATTCTTAATTAATCAATTATTAACCTAAACTATGAATACTGATATTTTATTACAATTTCTAAGCCGATAGTATTATCTATTTTGACGTTAACATTATGTATTTACCGACCTACATAGAGCATCGTGTCGTATTTAAAGATCACCTTTCCATTCTCTTGGTAGCTGTCAAAGAGTTGTTCTAGTGCATTCATTACCACATCATAGTTTTTGTCCCCTTCTTTTGGGGCATAAGAAGAGGAGCGGAGTCTTCCTTTTAGTTCTGTTAGATTGAAAATCTGCTGATTGTCCAATTCAATCAATTCCATTACCTTGGGTGCTAAAAAAGAACGAATCTCATCTACATTTATATTTTTTTGCGTCACCTTAGCATACTCTGGTATTAATTTTCTCATTAGACGTTCGTATTTCTGTTGAAAAGGATCCTGTATACTTCTTTCATTCCACGCCAACACCATGGTTCCTTCGGGTTTTAAAATTCGGAGAAACTCTTTCTTCGCCTTTTCGAAATCGAACCAATGGTATGCTTGTCCACAGAAGATTAAATCTATGGACTGATCTTCTAAAGTAGTTTCCTCTGCTGTACCATTTATAGGTTTGAAATTCTTATTACCATCAAAAAAAGCTTCGCTAGCCTGTCGCATTTCTAAATTAGGCTCCACTGCGTATACCAGATTCCCGGCCTCTATAAATCGTTGAGAAGACAGTCCGGTTCCGCTGCCGATATCTGCCACGATAAAGTTACTTTCTAAGCCTATCGTCTGAGACAGTTTTTCGATCATCTCTTTAGGATAGTGAGGCCTATATTTCACGTAGTCAGATACCCGGTCTGAAAATCTTGTTGTATTTGATTTATTTGTTTGCATAGCTCTGTAAACGATTAGCGTAGTTTCTAATTTAAGGCTAAATGACGATTAATTCAAGTCAGGCCTATCTTAATTATAAAAAGATAGGTTTTCGTAAATCAATTTCAGTGTTCCTCGATTTCAGCATCTTTCATCCGATACAGTTCGTCCTCCCTACAAATGTAAAATGTAGGTATATTCAACAAAAAAATACCTGAAGCGGGGAGCTTCAGGTATTTTTAACTAACCAATTATTAACCTAAATTATGAATACTGATACTATTGCAAAGTGTATGCCAATTCTATGTTTGCATAGTAAAACAACATAAAGGTTATAATTCTTTTGTGCAGACAGCATGGTTTTACTGTTGTCGAATCTTCTGACACCTCATTGGAAGAGTTTTTCTTCGTACAGATGTTTGTCTATCAGTATGTTCGGTTACTGACGAATAGCACTTACTGATCTCTAATGGTAAAGATGGTATGTTCTATAATGGCTTTGTCTGATATACTGCATCTTTCTGTAACAATGACGTATCCGTTACGGAAATTGTAGGTTGTATATCGAGATTATTTGAGATCAACATTTTATATTTATCATTAGATTAAAAGATCGATGACCAGAAGGCCGACTGTATTATCAGATCCGGAACAAAAAAAATATTTAACTCCTATAGACGACAGATTAAATGTGAAAGCTTAGCGAACACGCATCGGGATTAATACAAAAAACTAAAATATATAAAAATGAAAAAATTAAATTTATTACTATTATTATTGACTTTGACGGTCTATGGTGCACTAGCTCAGATCCGTCAGCCTGTGAAATGGTCAGTAGCCTCTAAAAAGCTAAACAGTAAGGAAGCTGTCGTTTTTATAAAAGCTAGCATTCAGGACGGTTGGCATATTTATGGACTAAATGTCCCTGAGGGAGGTCCTATTTCTACAGTATTTACTTTCCAACCATCAAAAGACTATACTACTGTGGATAAAGTAACCGGGCCGGCACCTAAGAGTAAGTACGAAAAGGATTTTAAAATGAACGTCCCTTATTACCAAAAAGAAGTTACTTTTCAGCAGAAGGTAAAGCTTAATAAAGACCAGACCTCCATCAAGGGAATGGTATCATTTATGTCCTGCGATGCAAAAGAATGTCTGCCTGAAGATGAATATCGATTTAGTATTGCAATAAAATAAGTTAAATACTTCCTTTAAGGATTTAGTGTGTGGTTATTCGAGATACTTGATAATATCAGTACACCATGTTCTGTAAAAACATAGAAGCATTCAAAAAGCTCTAAATCGAGCCTATGATATAACATAACGAAAGCTGTTTCAGATTTGGGACGGCTTTTTTGTATCTTATATTTTTGGTTAAAGACACCAGCTAAAAGATCATACCAGTATCGCTATACTTCATTAAGTAAGAAGACTCCTCCTCAGCTACGGTTCTAAAGCCTAGGCTTATATAGAGCTCCTGTGCTCTATTCACTTTTAGAACACTGAGGGATACCGATCTGTTTGATGCGGTGGCCTCCTGGAGGATGGCTTGCAAGACCGATCTGCCAATACCTTTATTTTGATACTCCGGAGCGATCTGAATCTGTATAATTTCTATATCATCGATCTTACGGTCAGCTTTAAGAAGTCCGATTGCCACCTTGTCCAGTTCAATTATATAGGCCTGGTCAAACTTATAATTTATCCGCTGCAGATGTGCTTCCTGGGATACAGGTAGGGAAGAGGCTGTTAGATGAGGGTCCATAGTTTTGGATCTCAGCTCTAATAGAAAGCTTTTATCACTGTCAAGGGCCGGCCTGTAGTTTATATTTAAGTTCATCTTTGCATGATAATAATATCAAGATAAAGAATAAAAGCTAGTCCATTATACCAATACCCTATAGATTCTAGATTCGTCGCCCCATGGGTGATAACCTTGTGCGATGTATTCAAAGCCCAGTTTCTCATAATATCCGATATGCTCAGTACTAAGATATAGATGGGCAAATCCAAATTGTTTTGTGTTCGATTTTATATGCTCAATGAGGATATTACCGTAGTTATTCCCCCTGTGTTCTTCATTGATGAATAAAGCGCAGAGCCATGGGTACAGGTCCATACGGCTTATGAAATCGTTTGTAATTAGTCCCGCACAGCCGATTATCTCGCTATCTTTTTCGAGCAGATACCATTGCGGTAGTGATTGTGCCGCACCTATACAGTTTGCGATACAATCCTGATAAATGATGGGAGCCACCTCAGGCCAGCTGCCTTGAAAATATTGGATGGCCACATCTTTATATTCCGGATTTTCTCGTACAGAGATTATTTTCATATTGTTTTGCTACTATATTATTCTATCCTTTTAAGTCTGATATATTGGGCCAGTTTAAATTGTAAGCTTGAATAGCCTTTATCCAGTTTTCACGATGCGTATCTAAGGATATACCGTAGTCGTAGTGGAGCAATCTGGGCATAAGACGTTTAATTTAGAAGTCCTTCTACATTTTCCCAATCCGCATCGTCACGGATTTCGCAATTAAAATTAACCAACCTGTTTGGATCATCTTCGATTTCGTTGAATTTATCAATTGAATTTTCTACATTATCAACATACAATTCCAGGTTTAGTCCGATGTCTGTTGTAATCCGGGCAACAATATGACAAATACCAACTTCTCTAAGTTTTGTGGTGAAATATTCTTCAATATCAGCAAAATCAAGATCCTTCTTTTGCACATTAAATTCATCTGTCAGATCAATACTAACATAACAGTTGAACATACATTCCTCTTTAAAGGCGTAGTTTTTGTAAGCTTTATCAACCCAATGAGTCGCAGGTTTTCCACTTTCAGTATCCATCATAAAAAGAGTGATGCTACTTGCTGGATATACTTTTTGGCTGTCTGATTTAATCTCTTCCCAATTCATATGTAAATAATTATTCGTGCATTTAATTGTTTTCTCGATGGAACTCATGAATGCTTCGCATTTATTGTAGAATCCGCCAGCTGGTGGATCGATTTGTTTTATCTCTAATTGTTTCTATTACGTGCGCTTTTCCACTGTATCGCACTACGATTGACTGTTTGGCTAAATTAAGGAAAAAAATATAGACTCTTTACTTGCTTTAAAATAGCCGTTTAAATAACTGTACTTGTAATAACCTAATAAAAAATACCTGAAGCGGGGAGCTTCAGGTATTTTTAACTAACCAATTATTAACCTAAATTATGAATACTAAACCTATCGCAAAGTGCGCGCCAATCTTATGTCTGCATAGTAAAATAACATAAAGGTTACGATTCTTTTATAGAGACAATAGCTATACAAGAGATTCATTCCAATCTCTTTACAATTTCCTCTTCGCTCACTTCGGTCATCGTGGAGAGGTCGATTCGATCTCCCGTATCATGGATAGAAAAATACATTCCTTTTTGAAGCTCGATGTCTTGGCTTGCTTCTTTCCAACAGTCAAAAAACCAATTTTCAAAGGCATCGTTCTTTTCGTCAAAATAGCTGTCATATAAGCGGGATTCATCCTTGTCAACATTATCGTCATACCGCTTCATCGTCTTTTCGCTTTCAAAACTGTAGATAGAATTGCGTGTGATTGTTTTCCAATCCTTCTCCGGAAATTTGCTTGGAATGGAAATATGCTCGGTATATTGACTTAAATTTTTGTCCAGTCCATAGAAGGTTAAATCGAGTAGTTCAAAGTCATATTCGAACAGATAAACTACAATATCCTCATTTGTTCTTTTGTATTGATACACGATGCTTTTATCCATCAGAATGTCGCGTATATCGCTAATTGTTTGTTCGGATAAACGCTGCAGATCCTGTTTAAACTGCTCTAAGTATTTTTGATATTCATTCATATTTATTTTCCTCCGACCTTAAATCTGATTTCACCCTTCGAATTCTGCTTTATTATCTTGTTTTCTTCCTCTTCGTATTTCTTTTGAGGTCGCAATTTGCGACCTCAAATCCCCAAACTCTTCATCAGACATTTCAAACATAAATTCCGTAGGAATCCATTTTTCGTTTTAAAAATAATAAATTGAAAATGAACTCCGGAGTGAATCTAGCAATGTTTCTATCTGATCGCTTTTATTTTTTTAATAACCTCACTCTGTAGTAACGATTTCATCTGCGTGATAGCCACCTTATTCAGTTCGATTAATCTATCGCTTTGTTGCACCCCCTGTTGGATGAGTAGTGCATTAATGCTCTCTAGGTTGCTCAATACCACCAGTTGTTCTATGGTAGCATCATCTCGCATATTTAACTTCGTTGAGGACTTCGTCGTTCCTTTCAGATCGGGGTTCGCTTCCCGCCATTCCTTGGCAGTAACGCCGAAGAGAGCCACGTTAAGCAGGTCCGCTTCTGTAGCATACACAAGTCCAGCTTGTTGCTTCGTGATTTCGTTCGGTATGATGTTCGTTTTTATAGCATCAGTGTGTATCTGATAATTAACCTTAGCCAGTGTGCGTTGTAGATTCCAATCCAGTTTTAGTCGGTCGTTTTCATCGTCTTTTAGACGTTGAAACTCTTTAATTACATAAAGTTTGAACTCGATTGAAATCCATGAAGCGAATTCAAGTGCGATATCTTTGTGAGCAAAGGTGCCTCCATATCTGCCTGATTTGGAAATTATCCCTATGGCATTTGTACTTTCAATCCATCGCTTTGGAGTCATTACAAAGCTATTCAATCCAGCTTGTTTCCTAAACCCCTCGAATTCGAGGGGTTTAAAATCTGGGTTGTATATCATTTCCCAAAAACCTAAAAGCTCAATCGTATTCCGATTTCTAATCCAGTTTTGGATGATAGAATCTGTATGTTTTTCATCTTTATGACGTGCGATGTCAGTCAGGAATATGAAATCCTCATTTCTGTTTTGATACAGTAATATGTCAACACCTTTAACATTAATCTTTTTGTTTTTACTCATAACTCACTTAAGTTTAATATAATACTTTGGTGATGCTAAGGTACATATAAAAATAATATACTAAAAAAATTAGCTTTATTGTTCGTATTCTATTTTCCTCCGACCTTAAATCCGATTTTACCTTTAAGGTCACAGTTTGTGACCTTTTTTCTTCCTTCTCATGCAAGCAGTCGATGTATTCGAAAAGCAATTTTATATTTTGATCGTAGACTCTCTGTTTCTTGGCAATTTGTTCTGCGGTGTATCAACCAATCTCATTCATTCGCTTTCAATACCCCATTTTTCGTTTTAATCTCCGTTTGCATATAATGAAGTTACAAATTCGTAATTTTAGTACATGCGAGATACCTCAGTTGACAAAACATATGATCTCTTAGATAGATTTAAGACCTGGCAGTTACTGGGTTTAGCAGTGCTGTCTGCTCTTTTTGTAATCTATCCCGATATTACGTGGTTACCTTATGAGCTGAAAGAATTGGCCGGAGGTGCAAAAACCGAACGGATCACCTTATTGCTGATCCGTTACAGTTTACTTTCTACATTGATCTTCTTATTGGTCCGGTATAACTTAAAATCGTTGCATAGCATTACACTTTCTAAACGATTCTTTATTAATCTATTAATTACTTTTATTGCATTTGCCCTATACGGGGGGATATCTTACCTACTTCTGGTAAAAAACAGGCATTATGGAAGCCTTGTACTTTTTCAGTTTTTCATTGTCGCTGTATTGAGCACGTTGGTTGGTCACATTGCGATGCTGTATCTCGACCAAAGGAAAAAAGATAAGGAAATCGAGGAACTCCGAGTACAAAATTTACAGAACAGCTACGACGCATTGACTAATCAGATCAACCCTCATTTTTTCTTTAACTCGCTCAATGGCTTAGCGTCACTCATCCGTAAGAAGGAGGATCAGTTGACATTGACCTACCTCGACAAGTTGTCCGATGTATTCCGATATATCCTACAAAGTCATAAGAAAGGACTCGTTACACTTGCAGAAGAACTAGTCTTCGTCAATTCCTTTCAGTACATGATGGAGGTGCGCTTTTCGGATAAGTTGCAGTATCAAATCGAAATTGAAAAGCGTAAACTTAATCTGAAGATTCCCGTGCTCTCCATTCTCCCGTTATTGGACAATATTGTGGTGCACAATGTGGTAGATAGCGATCACAAAATGCTGGTCAGGATATGGTTAAACGAAGAGGACGAACTGTGTATTTCTAATCCAATTTATCCAAAGCTCGTACGCCCTACGACCAATGGCACAGGACTTGATAATCTGGAGAGTCGATTCAAGTTATTGGTAGGGCAATCTGTCCGTGTATATGATGATGGACAGTTATTTACCGTTATATTACCTCTAAAATAAGCGCTATGAGAATCTTAATTGTCGAAGACGAAACTGCAGCATATGAAACCCTGGTAGAGATTCTAAGAGAAATTGATCCTACGATAGCGGTAGTAGCCAATACAGAGAGCGTGTCACAGACTATTAAATGGTTGAATGAGAATCCCCCACCTGATCTTATACTGATGGATATCCACCTATCGGATGGATCATCCTTTTTGATCTTCGATCATATTACCGTAGAGGTACCCATTATTTTTACTACAGCTTATGACGAGTACGCTATTGAAGCCTTCAAGGTCAACAGTATAGACTATCTCTTAAAGCCTATAAAGAGCCAGGAGTTGCAACGTGCATTGGGAAAATTTAAGAAATTATCGCAACCTGACATTCTAGCCTACCTTTCGCAAATAAGCAATTTAAGTCCCGCAAAGAGTTATAGCGAACGTGTCTTGATTCCTGTAAAAGATAAATTGTTGCCAATTCCGGTAACAGAAATCTCCTATTTCTATACGACAGACAAGCATACCGTTATACAATTAAAGGATGGGAAGCAGTATCCCTACAGTAAGACCTTGGATCAGATCTTTCAAACATTAGATCCTGCGTTATTTTATCGTGCGAATAAGCAGTTTATCATTGCGCGTCATGTCATTAAAGATATCACGATTTGGTTTGATAGTCGCCTACTTGTCACATTGAATAGCGATGTACCAGAGCCTATCTATATCAGCAAAAACAAAGCTGTAGCCTTTAAAGACTGGATGATAGCTGGTTAATATTTTCGCTTTTATATCCTAGTTTTTCGCTTTGGTCGGCGTATATATAAATGGAGAGACTATTATTTCGAAGTTTGTCTTAGTTTAAAAAAGATAAAGCATATGAAAAAGTACATTTATATAGTAGCATCGATAGTCGTATTGACAATAGTAGTTGGTTTTACAAGCCGTCACCTAAATGGGATGCACTGTACAGAAACTGTAATGTTTACTGATTTGGCAGAAGCTCCAATTGATTCCAAAAACCTTCAAGGGCAAGGTGTATTTCAAGAATTGACAACAGATTTATTATATACAGACATTCGAGTGGCCAACTATCAACTCGCTGCAGGTAGTTATTTTAATTGGCAGTCATTACCAGGAGGTAGAGTTTTAATGGTAACGGAAGGCGAAGGTTATTATCAGTCTAAAGGCAAGGAAGCTATCGCAATACGCAAAGGCGATCGTATAGAGACTATCCCAGGACTATATCATTGGGTTGGAGCTGCGCCAGATTCTCAACTTACATTTATTAGTGTGACTTCGCAAAAGTCCAGTGATTTGATTAACTGGCATGAAGCTGTTTCGGCTGAAGAGTATCACCAAGTAGCATCTATTGTAAACAAATAATTCGATTTCTATGGAAAGCAAAACAAGAAAACACATCCTTCTATTCATAGTCGCCTGTGGTCTATTCAACCCCCTTGTTGCACAACAGAAAGCAGGAAGATTGCTTATCGCAGAGCAAGGAAGCTTTA
Source organism: Sphingobacterium tabacisoli (assembly GCF_017908035.1). GTDB lineage: Bacteria > Bacteroidota > Bacteroidia > Sphingobacteriales > Sphingobacteriaceae > Sphingobacterium > Sphingobacterium tabacisoli. The sequence goes on from NZ_JAEQMU010000002.1 coordinate 210,115, forward strand.
TGGTGGGCGGTACGCAGACTGTTGTTCCAGGCGCATTTTCCGTAGACAATGCGTTAAAACCAGAGGGACAGACTTATCATGGCGACCACGCCTATGTGTTCTATCAAAAACCTGTAAAGGCACGTAAACTTCCACTAGTCTTCCTACATGGTGCGGGACAGTCCAAGAAAACGTGGGAGACTACAGCAGATGGTCGAGAGGGTTTCCAGAATATATTTCTACGTCGCAACTATACCGTTTACTTATTGGATCAACCGAGACGAGGTGAAGCTGGTAAAAGTATGGTTGAAGGGACCGTAAAACCAACTGCTGATGAGCAGTTTTGGTTTACGCAGTTTAGACTTGGTAACTATCCAGACTATTTCCCAAATGTTCAATTTCCGAAAGATCCGCAATCTCTCGAGCAGTTTTATAGACAGATGACTCCCAATACAGGAGCTTTTGATACGAAAGTCGTAAGTGATGCAATCTCTTCCTTATTTGACAAAATAGGCGAGGGGATATTGGTTACCCATTCGCAGGGGAGCGGTCCGGGTTGGATGACAGCTATCCAAAATGATAAGGTAAAAGGCATTGTCGCTTATGAGCCTTACAGCGGTTTTGTGTTTCCGAAAGGAGAGCTTCCTGCTGCGATCCAGTCCAGTGGACTGTTTGGAGAATTGAAAGGAGTAGAAATCTCGGTAGAAGATTTTAAAAAGCTAACTAGGCTTCCGATCGTTGTTTATTACGGCGATAATATTGCTAAAGAGCCAAGTAAGGTTTGGAATATGGATCATTGGCGCTCAGGGTTAGAGATGGCTAGATTATGGGCCACTACCATTAATAAGCATGGTGGAGATGCTCAGGTTGTGCACCTTCCTGAAGTCGGTATCAAAGGCAATACACACTTTCCATTTTCAGACCTCAATAATATCCAAGTGGCCGATGAATTATCAAAATGGCTACAGGAAAAAGGTTTAAGTGATTAATATACAGTGAATATCATGAAGAAATTACTTTATTCAACCATATTACTATTGACACTATTTATTACCGCAACCCTAGCGAATGCACAAGAGACGGATAGCTTGAGTAAACAGCAGGAGTCTATTGTGCAGATAGCTGCATTGACGGGGAAAGGCGCTTTACCAGCCTTAGCTACCCAACTTCATATAGGTTTAGATGTTGGATTGACCATCAATCAGATAAAAGAAGTTATCATTCATACCTATGCTTATGCCGGTTTCCCACGTAGTATCCGTGGATTACAAACCCTCTTGACTGTTCTGCAAGACCGTGAAGCGAAAGGAATAAAGGATAAGTTGGGTGCAGAGGCATCGCCTATACGTAGTAATGCTCCTAAATACGACAGAGGTAAAGCCATTTTAGATTCCCTATTAGGTACTCCTCAAAATGGGCCTCAGACTGGCTACTCGGCATTTGCTCCTACGATAGAGATTTTTCTCAAAGAACATCTATTTGCAGATATTTTTGAACGTGATGTGCTGACCTATGCCGAGAGAGAGTTGGTAACTATTGCTGTATTAAATAGCATAGGAGGGGTTGAGCCTATGCTCAGATCGCATTTTGGTATCTGCTTAAATGTTGGCTTGACAGCGGCACAGTTGAAGCAATTTATAACAGTTATAGAATCCACTATTGGAGAAAAGGAATCCCAGGATGCGCAGAAGGTCTTGGATGAGGTTTTAAAAAGTTAAATCGAGCAAACAAGCTCATAGAGAGTCAGTATATGAACAAGTTATCATTAATCATCGCATTGACAACTATAACATTTATGAATATAGCAAATGCACAAACTATACAAAAGCGATATGAACAAAATCCTTTTACATTGGTTTATGATGGTGCTATTACCAAAAATGAAAAAGGTAGAGTAAATATCCAACCCGTAACCTATAAATTAAACGGAAACGACATCGCTGCAAACGTATATTTGCCTGCCAATTATGATTCACAAAAGAAGTATGCTGCTATAACCGTAGCACACCCCAATGGCGGTATCAAAGAGCAGACCGCTGGTTTGTATGCGCAACGATTGGCAGAAGCTGGGTTCATCGCGATAGCAGCCGATGCTACTTTTCAAGGGGCAAGCGGAGGGGAACCTCGCCATACCGACAAACCTTTCTTCCGTGTCGAAGATATTCGTGGCATGGCCGATTATATCAGCCAATTCCCAGGTGTCGATACCGACCGTATAGGTGCATTGGGGATTTGTGGTGGTGGCGGTTATACGTTAAAAGCTGCGCAGTCGGACAAAAGGTTAAAAGCCGTGGCAACTTTGAGTATGTTCAACTCCGGCGAAGTCCGTCGTAATGGATTTCAGAATTCGCAAATAAATACGGTAGCACAACGTATGAAACAAGCTTCTGATGCGCGCAGGCAAGAAGCTGCGGGCGGGGAAGTGCTTTTTTCCGGCGTCGCTAGCATCACGGACGAAGAGATCGCTAAGACCAGTACCGATCTGTACCGTGAGGGCTACGAATATTACTACAGATCACATGCGCATCCCAATTCTACTTTTTTATATACGACCAGTAGTCTGATGGAACTAATGACTTGGGATGCTACGGATCAAATAGAGCTTTTAGATCAGCCGTTGTTAATGATATCCGGAAGTAAATCGGACACCAAATACATGACCGACGAAGCATTTCCTAAAGCCGTAAATGCGAAAAGTAAGGAGATGTTTCTAATCGATGGCGCTACCCATATACAAACATATTGGAAACCTGAGTATGTAGTGCAGGCAGTTGATAAACTAGTAGAGTTTTACAGAACAAATATTTAAAGATATTTTTATGGCAAAGATTAACTATTTCCTTCCAGCTATTGCGCTGTTCTTTGTAGCATGTGATAGCAATCAAAAAGTAAGCAAACAAAACAGTCAAGACCCCAAGGTATTCCCTCCTGGTGAAAGGATAACCAATACTAATTTTACCGGAGAGGTTTATTTGCATAATCTAATAGCTGCCGATAGTATAAATCAAAATGCGGTAGGCAGTGTCACTTTTGCTCCAGGTGCACGTACCCATTGGCATTCTCACCCCGGTGGGCAGATTATATTAGCTATAGAGGGAGTGGGGTATTATCAGGAACAAGGTAAAGAGAAGGTAATCGTCAGAAAAGGAGAGGCTGTAAAATGTCCAGCAGATATCCCACATTGGCACGGTGCCAGTGCCGATACAGCCTTTGTGCAGGTCGCAATCACGGGTCGGGATAAAGGAGAGACCCTGTGGTTAGAGCCAGTCACTGAGGAAGAGTATAGCAGATAAGATTAGCTTTTTAGATCTCTTAAGAGGAACGCTTCTAAATTAGGGTTGAGATGCTGAATAATGCTACATTTTGATTAGTCTTGTAATTAATATTTTTATTAATTACAATGTCAAAAACAAAACTCACTATTAACAATAACGGATCAGTAAAGATCGAAGGCGATTTCGAAATCGTCGATAAAAGCGGTAATGCATATGGACTTCAGGGCAGGACCGTACTTTCTATCTGTCGTTGTGGACTATCCAAGAACAAACCCTTCTGTGACGGTTCCCACAATGGTCACTTTGAACACGAGGCAGTAGCTTTTGATCTCCCTCCCAAAAAAGTATAGACAGCTTTTGTAATCAACAAAGATTACAAGCGAGTTTTTAAATCCGACAGTGTCTTATAAAACAACTAATATTTGACACTGTCAGATTTACACTTTTTAATACGTTTTAGGATTACTATCCCCAATACTCCTGCTTGTTTTATACATTCAAGTTCGTAAAATCTACGTTTTTCTAAATTCACTTGTATAGACAATAGCTATGCAAGAGATTCATTTCTTATTATCCCGAAATTCTTAACTGTAAAGAGTTTGTCAATGCAGATAATATCGCAGCAGGGATATCCCCATTTAATCCAGAGAGTGTTGCTTTATCGGCAGGACGTATTATGCTGGAGCGAATCCATGAGTTGATAAAAGAGGGCGCCGATTTTGCATTTGAGACTACCCTGTCAACAAAGAGCTATCGAAATCTTGTTCTCGACGCCCAGAAGAAAGGTTATACCGTCACACTATTGTATTTTTGGTTAGATTCTCCTGCTTTGGCGATGCAACGCGTCAAAAAGCGTGTAGAGCGAGGCGGTCACCACATTCCAGATGGTGTCGTCGAGCGACGGTACCATAGAGGACAGAGGAAAACAAATGAAGATTTAAATAATAGTAAAGCCGATTGGGCTGAAAAAATTCGGGGGGGCGTACAAAAGGCACTTCGAAAGCTCGCTGAAGAAAGTGCAACCAAAGGTGAGAGCTTGGTCGTAAAGATAGATGGCGAGATTAGGTAAGTTCCTGCTAAGGAGCTTTTAGCTACTCTTCCATAAAATAGTAATATACAAGCCTAGATGAATTCGTCTTTACAGTAATATAATTACGTCGTAATATAAAAATGAATTTTGTTGCCTCTTCAACCATTTAGAGTTTAATATAGAGAAAATATAATATTACGAGAGCCGTCCCGAAATCAATTCGGGACGGCTCTTTTTATCGTAAGATGTTTTATTTGTAGGGACTCCAATGATTGAAGCGGTATTAGAGGGAAAGGCTTTCTTGTATTAAGTTAAAAGTCCATCAGCCTATGACTTCGAATTGTTTCTAGGACCACGTTTATATATGATTAGTCCGTTAAGGAAATTTCGGAGCAATTGATCGCCACAGGGTTTAAAATTGGGATGGTCATCTTTACGGAATATTGCCCCCAGCTCCGTTTTTGTTACTCTAAAGTCTACTAAGGATAATACCTCAATAATATCGTCATCTGTAAATTTTAAAGCTACACGTAGCTTTTTCATAATATCATTATTACTCATACTGTAAAAGTATGAAATATCCATGTATACTGACTGCACAAACACGAATTGCCGCTAGGCAGCACGTATACCATTTACAACAAAATGTGTACAATATAGCTTGGGTATTCCATCTCGAAACAAGTTGGTGGTCTTTAATAGATCATTTACAGTCCTATTCGATTATCAAAAAAAATACCTGAAGCGGGGAGCTTCAGGTATTTTAACTAACCAATTATTAACCTAAATTATGAATACTAAACCTATTGCAAAGGGTGTGCCAATTCTATGTCTGCATAGTAACAGCGGGATTTTCTATTTTAGAACTCTCCTAAATTCGGAGAGAGGTCACGTCAAAATTGAGGTTAATCGAGAAAGTCTTTTTAATTCGGTATCATTCATTATTTTAGTAACAGACAGTTTATAAGCGACTATTAAAAATCACATTTGTATAATAATATTACTGCTTTTGCGAACAAATAATCTTTATTGATTATTCTCAACGAACAACTCATGCAACTTCTGTTGCAATAATTTTTTATCGGGTAATTGCATTTGGTATTCGGCAACCATTGTAGGCGAAAGGCTTCTACTTAGCGCATATTCTACCACTTCGCTGTCTTTATCTTTGCATAATAGCACACCGATACTCGGGTTTTCATTGGCTTTTTTCACATCACGATCCAAAGCTTCTAAGTAGAAATTCAATTGACCCAAATGTTCGGGTTTGAATTTATCAGCTTTCAGTTCAAAAGCTACCAAACATTGCAAACCACGATGGTAAAACAATAAATCGACATAGAAATCAGAATTTCCAACTTGAACTTTGTATTCTTCGCCGATAAAAAGGAAATCTTTACCCAATTCTAAAATGAAGTTTTTCATTTGAAGGATTAAGCCTTTTTGTAAATCACTTTCATTGATAGGTTCGGGAAGATTTAGGAAATCAAAAATATAACTGTCTTTAAAAATATTTTGAGCTTCATGATGAATTTCTCTTGGTAGTGCTGAGAGTTTTGTATTTCCAATCATGGTACGTTCGAAAACGGCAGAGTTAATTTGACGTTCTAATTCTCGTTTACTATATTTTTCTTGAATAGTTAATCGAATATAAAACTCTCGTTCTTCCTCTGTTTTACAACGAGAAAAAATGATAAGATTATTCGTCCAACTTAGTTGAACCAAAATGGTTTTTTTAATATCTTGAGGTTGAAATTCAAATTGTGTCCCCACTGGTGAGACAATTTTAGTTTCTTGATTTTCTTCACTTTGCAATTGTCTCACCACTGGGGCGACAAATTCAACATTGGCATACATTTCATAAAACTGAACCATTCTATACAAATTAGCACGATTGAAACCTTTCAATTCTGGATTATTCTTTTGAATGAATTTCGCTAATTCTTCCACCGTTTTGTCGCCCCATTCTGCAACATAAAGTTTTTGTTTTATATAAGCTCCGATATTCCAATACAAGTTTATCAACTCGACATTTACGGCTTTAACCGCATTGTTTCTAGATTGTTGTATTAAGAGAATGATGTCTGTAAACTGCTGTTCCATGTTGATTTGAATATGTTGTGAAATTACAAATTATTGTTTTTGATTAACTGCTTACTGCGATTAATTTACGTATTGCTCTACTGCTTTGCCTAATTCTTCGCTAATCACTTTGGCGTAAATCTGTGTAATTTCTTACTCCTGATTTCCTCGGGGTTATAATTGGTTTATATGTTACTGTCTCATTCCGCTTCTTTTAGATAATACTTTCGTGCATTCACATCAATGAATCATTAAGGCTGATAAGCCATTTAGACCTTATTCCAAAGGTAACGCACTTAGTTTCTTTAGCAGCTCTTCACCTTTTAAGCCTCTACCTATGATTTTACCATTTGGGTCTATTAAAAAATTATCAGGGATTCCCTTTACCGTATAAAGTTTAGCTACTTCATTATCCCAACCTTTTAGATCAGAAACTTGCGGCCAGGTTAGCTTATCTGATTTTATGGCATCTATCCAGCGTTCACGCAATTTTTCATCATCGAGAGAGACACCTAGAATCGTAAAGTTTTTATCTTTATAGGCTTCAAAAGCTTTCACCAATGTCGGGTTTTCATACCTGCAAGGACCACACCAGCTAGCCCAGAAATCTATCAGCACATATTTTCCTCTGAAATCCTTTAGCGATATAGGATTGCCTAAAGTATCCTTCTGTGTAAAATTAGGTGCTGTCTGTCCAATTTTGGAGTTTTCGAGATTTTCAATAATGGTACCAAGTTCTTGGCCAAGCTGGATGTTTTTTAAATCAGAGCTTATACCGGCCCATAACGGTTTGAGTCTTTCAAGTCCTATTTTTTCATACGAGTGCATGAGTCCAATTAAGCTACCAAAGCTATGCGGATTATTTTTGACGAACTCAGATATTGTATTGAGTTTTTCTTCTTCTAATTTATTGTATTCTGTGCTAAAATTGTCTAGTGCAGATTTTTCCATATCACCTTTATCTAGCGCTGCATAATATCTATCATTCCAATCATGTTGTTTTGCTTCAACTTGGCCTAGTAATCCTTTTAACCTTTTGAATTCATCGTTCACAAGTGAGCCTTCAACTTGAGCATCTTCTATCTGATGGTTGGACTTGATTGTTATATTCGAAGGCTCCACCCAAAAATTGATTTCATCGGTAATACTTTCCGTTTCAGAGTTTTTGAATGTTAAACGCGCTATAGTACCTGATGTCGCCATCCCCTTAAGACTAAATACACCATTTTTGACCAATGTAGAATCAACTTTGCTTTCTCTCTCAAACTCATAGGTTAAAAAGATTTTAGTATTTTCTTTCAATGAATCTATTTTACCTTCAATGGTGAAGTGCTTTTGTTGCGCAAAGGAGGTGTTAGTTATTGCAAATGCGAAAAGCGCTATAAATAGAGCTTTTGCTTTTTTTAGATTATGATACATTGGTGTTGCTCTAATTGTAATTGTATAATTTAGTTTTATTTTCCTCCGACCTTAAATCCGATTTCACCTTTTGAGTTCGGTTTTGTCTCTCTTTTCTCTTCTTTCTCCTGCAGTCGGTCGATATATTCAAACAACAATTCGATATTCTGGTCGTGGCCTCTCTGTTTCTTAGCGATTTGCTCCACGTTGTATTTTATTTGAGATATTTCAAGTTGCACTTGTGTATTAGTAGCTATGGCTTTACGCAATTGTACAAAGGCTCTGACAAGCCTTATACTCATTTGTGTTGCGATAACACTTTTTAATACGTTAGCGAGCATAAGCACTCCATGTTCATTAAACGCCTGTGGGTTGACACTTGAATGTTTCAGTATATCGAACCGGTCACAATTTGTGACCAGTTCATTTTTTTCTTCAGTTGTAAGTTGGAAACGAAAGTCCTCAGGAAACTTGTCAATGTTCCGTTTCACAGCTTGGTTCAGTGCTTTAGTTTCTACATTATAAAGCTCGGCCAGATCTCTGTCTATCATTACCTGCTGATCTCTGATGATGAAGATACGGTCTTCGATAATAGTTATTTCCGATACATTACTCATAACTCACTTAAGTTTAATATAATACTTTGGTTATGCTAAGATACATGTAAAAATCAATACACTAAAAAAATTAGCTTTATTGTTCGTGTTTTATTTTCCTCCGACCTTAAATCCGATTTCACTTTTCGGATTCAAGAGAAGCTGAAAAGCAGGTTGCAAATAAATACAATGTGCGTTCCATTCCGTCCACTTGGCTTATAGATCCAACCGGTAAAATTATAGCCAAGAATTTGAGGGGAGAGGACTTGCAGAAAAAACTTGCAGAGATATTTAAATAGGAAATTAAGTAGATTGTATGCTTAAAGAATGACCGTTCCGAATTCAATTCGGAACGGCCATTATGTTTTTAGCCATTTCGTATGAGTTTTATTCACAGAAGTTTAAAAATTCTGTCTTTGGGATTCAATTGAACATAGCTCCTCCGTTTGTACAAAAAGCTCGTTTAATGTTTCGTTCAACTGTCTGAACCTAAAGCTAGCCCAAAGAGCAGGACAAATAAAAAAGAAAAAGATTGGTAATGCCGTTGTGCTAATAAGATGCCACAGCGAATTTATTTCATATGTGAAGAAGAACAAGATAGAAAAGATCGAAATAATGGAGTACCATATTTTAAATCCTGGGCTGATGCCTTTTATATGCACATCTATTTTGAATCCATTTTCTTCATCTGTAAAGTAGCCGTATGCGATTGGTTCCAGGGAGAATCCTTTTGCAGGATAAGAGATCTGAAAGTCTTCAAAGTTTACTAAACCTATCAAATCATTATTTGGGTATGCGTCATAAGCAGACTGCGTGAGGCCTCCAACATCACCTGGAGAAACGGATTCCTCTAATTTGTTGACAAATTCTATTTTATTGCATTTCGAATAGAAATTGAAGTCTCTTGTGAATTTCAAACGACCGTTTGTTATCATGATTTGGTTCCAACAATATTAGCTAATATCAGTCATCTTGATGATTTTTCCGTCATGAGAAAACTCAAAGATAGATTTAGCATTTAGGCTTATTTTTTCTCCGGCTTTGGTTCCATTTGGAAAATCCATCGCGGCAATGGCCTCATAATTTATTTCTACTTCTGTTGTATTGCCATTATGTGAGAAAGATAAAATAGATTGTTGTCTTGTTGAGAAATAAGTAAGAGCCTTTTTAGCTTGTTTTTCAAATTCTTTTTTTCCTGATAAAGTAAGAGTGTTTTCTCCTCCTACGATATTTACAAAATATAAATCTGTAGATAGATCTTCGAGCATTGAAGAAACACTTTTGTTATTATACGCCAAAATGTAATTTTCTATTACAGATTCCTTAATCCAGTCGCTTACATAGAGTAGAGAGATTAGATTAACATTAAGAAAGTGAGCTATTTCATCAAGTGTTTTCAGTGTCGGCTGTTGTTTGTTATTTATCCAGCGGGAAACAGTTTCTTTTTTTATCTTAAAATGTTCTACAAGAGTTTTGTCCTGTAATCCCTTTTCATCTAAAACTTCTCCAATTCTATTTATTTTCCTTAACGTCTTCATTTTATGTTTTATTTGTTGATTTTTAAAATCAACTTTTGTATATTTGTATTGTGATAATTACGACTTACTTAACTACTATGTAGAAAAGTAAACGATGTAACTCTCGACTTGGAAAAATCCGGCTATAAATTTGTCCTAGAGAGTGCAACGTAGGGTCGTCCATTATGTCTGGAATTATTCTATATTTGTAGATAATCCAGCGGACGGCTCTTTGCGTCTGTACTTTTATGGGCTGGGTTTTGATTCTATCATACCCGTAAGGTTGTTCTTAGCCGGATTTCCTTCAAGATAAAAGGAGCAAAGACCGTTCAGCTGGTATTTACTTTTAGAGTACATCGTTCACATAAACTTTATAAATTATGAGAACGAGAATTAAAACCAACAAAATCCACCTTATACCGATATCCCATCGGTCGGCATGGTATTCCCAACTTTTACATTTAAAGAACGTACCGGCATCGCCGGAGTAGACTCCATTCAAGATATTATAGAGAAGGGGTATTAATGTGCTTTAAGTGACAGATTCCTCCACTTCGGTCGGTTACTTGTCCCGATTTCGGGATGACGACAAAAGTGAAAAGAGGTTGCTCTTAATAACAGGCATCACCCTATTTCTGTAAACCGACCCCACATATGAAAACACTATTGTTTGCACTGGTTAGAAATCGGTTACTATCTATTTAAATTCGCACCTTAAAGATAGCCTAGATTTTAAATACAAGCAAATATTGTGTGTTTTAATTTTATCGCATTGCGATAATTTGGAGGTCGGTAATTTTAATTATTTCTAGAATGGATGGTATAAAGCCGATTATAAACCAATACTAACCGTAAGATCCATTCAGAAATCGTACTAGATTTTTGAATCTGTAATAGCATTGTCTATTACATAACGTAACCGGAAAAATGAAGAATTTTTTAAGGGGTGGGAGAGGTATGCTCTCTCAGGCCGAGAGTGGCCCATACTTTTTACCCGCAAAAAAGTATGCAAAAAGCTCGTCGCTGAAACCACGAAGTGCTCTGCGAAGCAAAACTTTTGACACAGCGTTAGTGCATTCCACTGCAATCGTCAAAAATTTTGTAGGCGACATTTTTAGAAAATGTACTGATGTACTAAGAATATTTAATAGTAACGCGAAGCTTCTAGTTTCAACGATTTTCTGTGTGTTGTTTAGTTGGTCTTTGGTTTCTCCTGCTTTCGGGCAGGAGGCCGATGGCCTTAATAAAGTGCAACCGCTAACGATTGGTAGCAAGGTGCCTAATGAATTTTGGACACACCAGCATCTGTTCTATATAAATGGTGATACAGTACGTCAATCATTAGAGGAGCACAAAGGCAAGCTGCTCGTACTGGATTTTTGGATGTCTGGGTGTACAACCTGTTTACGACATCAAAAAGAAATCAATGTTTTTAAAAAATCATTTGCTGACAAGCTCGCGGTGGTGATGGTGAATAGTAAAAAGACCAAAGAAAATTTTGAAAAAATAGACTGGGCTGTTCGTAGTGATAGATATAAGCAACTAGACATAGATCACTTGGAGTCCATAATAGAAGATACATACTTGGAGCGGCTTTTTCCCTACCATTGCTTTCCTAGTTACTTTTGGATTAATGAGAACGGAGTGTTACAAACACACACGTTTCGTAATCTTTTGGATAATGGGTATCAAGCCCCATACATAGAAAAGTAATCGATGAGAGTTTTTTTTATCATGGTTTGCATATTGCTTAGTAGTGGAGTGCAGGCCCAAACCTTTCTGAAAGGAAGGGTAATAGATAGTTTTAGAAATGGACTTTCAGGAGTGTCGATTCATATTGAAAAAGACGATAAAACCGTCAAAACAAATAAAGATGGGTATTTCGAGATTATCTCAGATTTAAAAAATGGGAATTTGGTATTTCGACATTTGGGTTATAAGGAGTTTATCAAGCGTTTTACTGCCTCTGATGTTGATATTGAGATCCTTATGTCTTTAGTTGAAAAACAGATCGAAGCAGTCGAAGTCGTATCGACAGGATACCAAAAGTTACCGAAGGAGCGGGCTACTGGAAGCTTCGTACAGATTGACAGTGCCCTGATAAATTCTAGAGTAGTACCAAATATCCTAGATAGACTGGATGGTGTTGCGCCTGGCCTATTGTTTGATAATCGAGGGAGTTCGCCTCAGTTGCATATCAGAGGGATCAATACAATGAGCTCAGCTTTTTCTCCTTTAATTGTATTGGATAATTTTCCGTTTGAAGGAGATATTAATAATATAAATCCGGATGATATAGCTTCAGTTACTTTGCTTCGGGATGCTGCCGCTACTTCGATCTGGGGCGCTCGGGCCGGAAATGGTGTGATTGTAATCACATCAAAGGGTGGGAAGTACGGTAGACCACAGCTATCTTTCTCAGCAAATACTTCTCTTTCGGAACGGACAAATCTGTTTCGCTATCCAACTATTTCCTCTTCTGACTTTATAGATATAGAGAGGATGCTTTTTGAAAAGCGACACTATGATAACACGTATAATAATGCAAATTCGAGGCTGTATGTTTTTTCGCCGGTGGTAGAGTTGTTGTATGCTATGGAGCGCGGAGCACTAAGTCCTGAAATCGGAGAACAAGAAATAGACCGACTGCGTGCATATGATTACAGGAATGATCTTGAGAAGTATGTTTATCAGGAAAAGAAAAGCCAACAATATAATCTATCCATGACGGGTGGTTCTGATAAGTACAGATACAGTTTATCAGGAGGTTTAAACAAAGAGGATGGAGAAATAAAGGGAACGTCTGCAGATCGTTATAGCTTTAAATGGACAAATAATATCCGCCCATTTTCGAAATTGAATATCGGAGTTAACGTGTTATTGGCCAATAGGGAGATAAAACAGGTCAGAGCTGCATCATTGTATCCGTTGAATCCGATGGGTGGCAAATCTTCGATGTATCCCTATGCTAGGCTGGTTGGTGAGGAGGGCCAAAGTTTAGCTGTACCGAGAGATTATAATATCCATTTTGTGGATAGCGTCGGAAGCGGTGCTTTAATGGATTGGCATTTTAAACCCTTAGATGATATTACAGAGGCTATAAGCAACACAAAGTCCCGATATACCAATCTTGGTTTTCAAATGGATTATGATATTTTTGACTGGTCTAAACTAACTGTACAGTACGGTTATGAGCAGGAACTATCCGATCTAGAAGACCTTTATACCGAAAACTCCTACTTTACCCGTAGTCTAGTTAATAGGTTTACGCAAATTTCTAACGGGGCTATGACCTACGCCATTCCTAAGGGTGCGATTATGGATCGGAATAGTAGTCGCATGCACAGTCATAGGTTACGTGGACAATTGGCTATAGATAGACAGTTTTTTGAGAACCATTATCTCCATCTCTTTGCAGGCGCAGAGTTTTCCAATAAACAGAGTGAAAGTGCCTCTTTCCGTAGCTACGGTTATAATCCTGATATATTAACGCATCAACAGGTGGACTATGTTAATACGTACCCTATGTTTGCAGGGATTGGTGGTAGGGCACGCATACCGGCATATGGCGGCTTCGGTGGTATGACCACCCGATTTATATCCATGTATCTGAATGCAGGCTACGATATAGGTAGGCAGTTTACGATTACAGCATCGATGCGAAAAGATGCCTCGAATTTATTTGGGGTTCGTACCAATGATCGATGGAATCCGCTTTGGTCGACAGGGGCGATGTGGACGATCTCTGAGAATAAGCTGTTTAAAGAAATGACTTGGTTGGATCTGCTCAAATTTCGCTTGACGTACGGTCACAGTGGAAATATAGCAGGAGGGGCTCATACAGAAACTACGTTGACCTATTTGCCCAATGCACAATATACAGGCGCCCCTTATGCATTGATCGCCAACCTCCCCAACCTGGATCTGAAATGGGAAGATGTACGTATGACCAATATGTCGTTGGAGTTTTCACTGTGGAATAGAAAGCTGTCTGGATCTTTGGAATATTTCAACAAACTATCAACGGATTTGATTTCGGGCAATCCGATAGATCCTACCACTGGATTTATTGCTGTAAATAGAAACGTAGCGGAGTTAAAAGGTCACGGAATAGACCTCTCTTTAAGTAGTCAGGTGAAAAAAGGCAATTGGTCTTGGAGCGGATCGTTTTCGCTGTCTTATGTTAAAGATGTTGTAACGAAGTTTTACGGGAATATTGGCGCGACGAGTACCTATGTGACTGGTTCCGGGTCAAAACTTACTCCGTTAAAAGACAAGACATTTTACCCTGTTTTTAGCTATCGGTTCGCTGGACTAGATCCTACAAATGGTGATCCACAGGGATATTATAAAGGCGAGATTTCTAAGAATTACAACCAGATGATGCGCGACTCACTACAATACTTAAAATATCATGGCTCTGGGCTATCTCCATATCACGGTATGTTACAAAATACGCTGTCTTATAAAACCTTGGAGTTATCGTTTAACATAGCTTTCAAGTTTGGACATTATTTCCAGAAACAAAGTATAGGGTACAGCGGCCTTTTTAACAACTGGGCCACCCATTCTGATTATTACGATCGATGGCAAAAGCCAGGAGACGAAGTGAATACGACAGTACCTTCAATGGTATATCCTGCCGATGCAAATAGAGATAGCTTCTATGCACGTTCAGAGGCTAATATCGAGCCAGCAGATTGCATTAGGTTTACGGATCTACGCTTAAGCTATGGTTTTTCATCCGGTTTTTCCCGACGAAAAATCCATTGGCAGGTATTCGCTTTGGCCAATAATTTGGGATTATTATGGGCAAAAAATGATGCCGGAATTGATCCTGAGTATGAATACAGTCCCCCTGTTAGAACATTCAGTTTGGGATTGAAAGTAAATTTATAAACCATTAAAGAATAGTGATATGCAAAAGATTTTATGTTATTGTCAGGTTATCGTAGCCCTTATGATGATGTCCTGCGAACGCTTTTTGGATGAGAAAATGGTTAAATCGTTAACGGTACCTACTACCACACAGGATTTAGAAGCGTTATTGAAAGCAACCGGAAAAATAAATATTTCAGTTATGCCCAGTCTATTGGAAATAGGAGCAGATGATTATAGAGTAAACGAGTCTGGCTTTAATAACCTAACAGAGTTTGAACGTCGTACGTATACTTGGGCAGTTGATATGGACTATCAATTGGTAAATATGGCAAACGAATGGTCTAAAAGCTATGAGATTGTGCTTATAGCCAATACGGTGTTAGAGTACCTGCCAAAAGTGGAAGGTACAGAGATAGATAAGAAACGCCTAAGAGGAGAAGCTCTCTTTATACGTTCTTGGTGTTTTTATAACCTAGCGCAGGTATACTGTTCCGTGTATATGCCTAATTCAGATAATGCTGGTTTGGGTATTCCGTTGCGGGTACATTCGGATCTCAATGTTGGTAGTAGCCGTGCTACAGTGGCAGAAACCTATGCTATGATCGTTTCCGATTTGTTGGAAGCGACGACACTTTTATCGACCAATAGGACACACGTTACCAGACCTGATCGAACCGCTTCCTTAGCGCTTTTAGCGCGTGCCTACCTAGCGATGTCAGATTATGATAATGCGTTACGTTTTTCTAGAGAAGCATTGCAAGCTAAAGATGATCTCATGGATTATAATTCCATTAAAGTAAATGACCGCATACCTTTTGAACGGTTCAATAAAGAGGTGCTTTATCACTCGACAACAGCTTTTATGCAGGTACTTAATCCTACTATTTCTTATGTTGATCCGGAGCTTATAGGTTTATATAAAGATGGTGATCTGCGTAAGAGTGCATTTTTTACGCTTGCAAAAGAAGGTTATTTCACATTTAAAGGTTCTTATGATGGTACTATTTCTGGAAGTCATTTTGTTGGTCTTACAACAGCAGAATTATACTTGATCCTCGCAGAAACTTTAGTGCGTGGCAATAAGGTCAAGGAGGGGGTAGATGTCCTGAATAACTTACTGAAGAAAAGATGCGACAAGAATAGTTTTATCCCATTATCGATCCATGATAAGGACGAAGCTTTAAAAGAGATTTTGGATGAGAGAAGAAAAGAGTTAGTCTTTCGAGGTGTGCGTTGGACCGATATTCGACGGCTTAATTTGGACGGTAGATTTGCAAGAACATTGACACGTACTGTTGCTGGAGAAACATTTATTTTACCCCCCAATGATCCAAGATTTGTCTACCTGATCCCTCAGGATGTAATTCATTTTTCGGGCATGGCTCAAAATAAAAGATAACTATGAAGTATTTGATTTTTATCGTTCTAACCTTTGGTATAGGGTATGGAACTGCGTTGGCACAGTCACGAAATGCCTTGAAAATAGGAGATGTCTTAGAAGATGTTGAAGTTAAAGTGTGGCATGCTGGGAAAGAAGAAACACTCATTTTACAGAAGAATGGGAAACCGTTAATTATGGACTTCGGTACAACCTACTGTCCTCCCTGTATTAAAGCTTATAATCATATGAATGAAGCCTTACCCCATCTTAAGGGAAAGTTGGGTGCGTACTTTGTCACAAATCAATCGTTGGATGAGGTCAAGAAATTCTTTGGACGAAAAGATTTATTTAAACAGTTGAATGTTCCTATCATTTATGAGGACACCTTGTTGCATACCTTGTTTGAGCATGCCACGCAACCACATATAGCCTGGCTGGACGCAGGAATGGCGCTCAGACATCTTACGCATCATACGGAGGTAAAGGAAGAGTATATGAATCGGTTTAGTGCAGGCGAAAGATTGACGCTGGCCCGAAAAAATGATTTTCCATATGATTATTCGCAATTACTGTCAGAGATCAGCCGTGTACAGCTTGCACCCGATCATATCCCCAAAGTGTTAAACTCTGTTACGTTAACTGATCAAATTGAAGGGGTAATGCCTACATTTAGGACATTTCCTGAGGGAGCAAGCAGGCCTTCAAGGATACTTGTAATGAATCTGGATGTACTCACTATTTTTAAACAACTGTATTCTCTAATTGGTCAAGATGGACAGATAGAACCATCCCAGATCATCGTAGAAGATGTATTAGGGAATGAGATGAGCTGGGACGACCAGATAGCATGGCTGTACAAAAGAAAATTCTGTATAGAGACCTACTCAGAAAATCGCAAAATAGAACTTGACAGCGGATTGATTGATGCTTTCAGCGATGCTTTTGGCATAAATGTACAAATGGAGAATAGAGAGAGAACTGTTTGGATAATCAAAGATAAACCTTTAGCCAAGATAATCTTTGACCCTAAAGAGCAGGACAAGGACAATAGTAACATAAATGATTTTTTAAAATTTTACAATAGTAAATACGGCTTAAGGCCAGTTTTCAATGAAAGCGTGCTTCAGAGAAAAGCTGTAAATTGGAAGATGTTTGATATTAAAAAGGAAAATTTCAGCTTTGAGAGCATTAAAGAATCTTTGGAAAGTAAGGGACTCACAATGACAGAAGAAGTGAAACTGGCTAAATGTCTAATAATTCGTTTGTTTTAGAGAAGCACCCCAAAGTAAAAATGCTTTGGGGGCTTTTGAACCTTAATTCTGATAAGATAATAAGGTCTCATTTGTAGAGTTGGATGGGAATACTGCATTGATACGTTGTTCTACTGTCGTACCCGTGTGACCAAATGCATCTTCCTGCATGTCTGGTCTAGCTGTTCCTACTGCACTCGGATCTGCCGGAGCATAGATCTGACATACCTTAGACCCACCTAAGCATGGCTTATTTGGATCCGCTTGAACATACTGCGTAGGATCCGTTGGATCATTATCAGCAGGATTGGGAGCTCCAACAAAATCCCATAGTTCGTAAGTCAGGGTAGTGCTATTCGATACCTCTTTGACTTCAATTGCTTTGTTGTCGTTCAAAGCCCACGCTGTTACGCCCATACCCAGTATGATCGTAAACAGGATCATGATTGTTCTCATGATAGTGTTTTTTAGGTTTTGCCTGAAGGACATTATTGTACTTCTAAAATCGGTCGCTTACTTTCTTCATTTTTAGCAATTCGGATTTTTAAGCTTCAGGCATATCCAAAGATAAAACAGCATGTAGGTCAGATTTTTGGCTAAGTGGAGCCAAAACTTACGCGTTTGTAGGACATATACTTGCTGCCGAGGTGCCAAATATTTTGCTTTCCGTTGTCTACACTTATTTTAACACAGTTTGCGAAGGGATTCTTTACTCATATTGAGAAAGGAAGAAAGTTCTCCGTTATTAATATACGATCTGATTTTTGGATATCTTTTTAGAAGCATTTGACAGCGTTCTAGAAAAGGCACGTCTAATAGATCGGTACGAAATGCAAGGTATTGGTCGTGCTTTCCGATCAGTTTTTGGTATAGAGAGAAAAGCTTGGGGTTCGACTCATTAATCGCATAAAGCTGCTCTTTCGTAATCAGATAGGTCTTGGTATCTGCTAAAGCTTTAAAAATATAATTGTGCCTAAAGTTAGGTATGAGCAGAGGTTCGCCAGGCATCGCATAACGCTGGGGTTGCTTCTTGGCATACTTGCCAAAAGCTCCTTCCGCGACCATATACAATTCGCCCCAATTGTTGCTCAACAGCTCACCTTTACTAAAATTTACCTCCTCAAAGGCATCTTGTAATTCTGGTAACTGTTGCCGCCAGTTTTGGTTTAATTCGCTGAATACCATATCAAGCAGCTCTTCTTTGTGATAACGCATAAGATAGATGGTCTAATTGTTCGTATTTAGGAAATGCTAATTTAATATTCCAAGTGATATAAGCCAATTCGAGGGATACATGACTTTTACGAGGGGTGTAAGTGCTGTTTTCAGGGGTGTAAAGTCGTTTTGTTGGATTGTGTGCAGGCGAAAATACAATTTACCACGGAGCAGTGTCTTTGTATCCCCCGATTTTTTATTTTGGTTCTTATCCGACAATTTTGTTTATCAGCTGATCGGAGTAGTTAATCTAAATTGTACAATTAGAGCGGGATAGACCTGACCCGCATGGTTGCAGGTCGACTTTTTTGGAACTGGTTATGGATAGAGAAATTCAACTGGAAGAACCGTTACAGTTTTGCGGTTACAGTATTTTAGAAATCATGCCCGACGAACCCATATTTGGTGATATCGGGGATGATAAATGCTGGCTTGAATCCTTTTAGCGAATAGTAATGAACCAAAATATAGCGTCTTACGGTCTATGCCTGTTTTTAGATCGTAAGAGCTGTATTCAACACGTAAACTAATGAATATACCGAACCCTACAAAATCGGCGCTGCATCGTCTGATGTGGATCACCAATGTAAAACAGTTTTTCCCAGATAA
The DNA here is from genome assembly GCF_017908035.1 of Sphingobacterium tabacisoli. Lineage (GTDB taxonomy): Bacteria > Bacteroidota > Bacteroidia > Sphingobacteriales > Sphingobacteriaceae > Sphingobacterium > Sphingobacterium tabacisoli. Next base: position 229,328 of record NZ_JAEQMU010000002.1, read on the forward strand.
ATCCCCAGAGGAATATTGGGATAGCTATCAGCAATGGAATAGAAATAGGACGGATTATGCTGCATTATACCGATATTTTGATTTGCTACGATTGCGTTCAGAGCGTCCCGATAGCCCCGCTGGTTTATTTCAGAACGGAATTTTGATTTCATTTCACTATGGGCCATATCGGCTGTTGCCGAGGTACCTGATTGCGCTAGGGATTAGGCTCTCCATATTGGCTTCGGCGGATGTAATAGCGCGGGAAAGAGATTGGTATGTCAATGAATTACAAAAGGCGAATATACCTACGGATACGTTAGAATTTCTTGATGCAGGGGCTGCAATGGTATTTAGGAAAATTATTCAGGCCAATGCCTCCGGTCGGTTGGTATTGGTCTATCTGGATGCCAATGAGGGGCAGCTGAATGCCCAGTACGCGCAGTCTGTCGACAAAATAAAGATCCCATTTGGCGCTCATCACTTTTATTGGCGCAGCAATTTGTTAAAGTTTGCCCTACGGCTGGGTATTAACGTAGGGGTTGGTTATTTGAAAATGGATGCAAATGGGCAAAATTGGCAAATAGACCGAATCACCTCCTTATGGGACAGTAGGACCACAGACGACAAGTGGAAAGCCGTGCATGCGTTAGAAACGCTACAATGTACCTTTCAGCAGATGATACGGCAAGATTGGAGAGCCTGGGAAAACTGGGCATATATCCATGTGTATAATGACGATGAGCAGCCAGCACCCGCTGCCTTGTCTGCCAAAGGAAGCTGGTTTGTTCCCTTTTCAATAAGGGATAAGGGGTACCTGTATGATATAGAAAGCCGACAGTTTTTTGAAGTCTTGTCCAAAAAATAATTATTAAATTGCGGGTTGATACCATCTTTTAAACCTATGAATGTACGCCTTTCGCAATCGCTTGTGGCAAAGAATAAAAACTTACGCCTGGCAATCGGTTTGCTCATTATCCTTACGCTGCTGTATTTATTCAATGTCGGTGTATTGATAAATTATCCCTTCTACATATTTGTCTTGTTCGTGCTACCGCATGTTTTTTATTGCATATTATATTTCGTGTTATTTCACAACCTGTGGCATTGGATCCCCTTCATTCGGGTATCGATGACATTGCTCGTGCTGCTTTCCACCTTTTGGGCAGTCAAGTATTACTATTATGTGCTATTGCCCAGTCAAGGTCTTGTGTTTTTTTATGCTTGGGAGGCAGGGGACGAATGGGCGCTAATAAAAAAGATTGTTAAGGCTTCGCTGGCTATCGCAGCATGGATGGGCATCGATTATTATTACTGGGAAAAATACCGCGTAAAAAGAGAGATCGCTCGCCTCGAAAGGCGGTTGGACGAAATAAACCATAATCACCTGCTGTCGGGCCATTTTTTGAGACGGTTGTATGAGCTGACCCGTCGAGAACAGTTGAGGTTATCGGTAAAGTCATTAGATTTTTTTCAGTATGTCACCAATAGGATGTATTCGAGTAAGACCAGAGTAGCCATGGAAGAGGAGTGGAGGTATGCGGAGATCTTGTGTGGTATATGTACCGATCGGAGATTTGTGATCACGGGTACGGATTGTATTACACCGGATATATGGAACCGTTCTGTCCCCTCACTGGCCATTATGACCTGGATAGAGAATGCCATAGAATATAGTCCGGATAGCCTTGAACTGCCTATTACCCTTTCTTGGACGGTGCTGCCCGATGGTACCCAGTTGCAGATCAAAAATCATATCGGTAGAGATAAGCTCTCGCAGGGTACGGGCAATGGCCTTCAACTGGTAGATCGTCTTTTCGACGCTTTCCAATCAGACGATGTCTTTCTATCCTATGAGGCTGTAGAAGACAGTTATTTTATCGTTACACTTCATTTTAAAACTTATTCCTATGCCTAAATTTCAGTTTGTCATTGTTGATGATCAAAACAAAGATGCCGATGAGTTGCACAAAAACCTCTTAAAGATAGACGGTTCGTTGGAAATAAAAACCTTTGTATCGGCTGTGGATGCTTCTAAATACCTGATGACAAACAAACCCGATGTCTTGTTTTTGGATATTAAAATGCCGGATATCACGGGTCTGGAGCTCTACAATATGTTGCCCGAACAGCAAAGACCTGTCTTGGTGCTGGTGACCACCTATACCGAGTTTGCACTGGATGGTATCCGACTGAATGTAGCGGATTATCTGGTAAAACCAGTAGGCTATAAAGATGTCTACACCGCCTATGTAAGGGCTTTGGCTCGGATGAATATTGCTATTACGATCCAGGCTAATATTGAACCCGAGCGCAACTTTTTCTATATAAAGAATAGCAAGGTAACACGGATTTTGGAGTATAAAGATATTATATGCATGACCGCTGATGATAACTATATCACTATTTATACGCGTGAGGAGGTGCTGGTCTCTAGAAAGACGCTGAAAGAGGTCGAAAGTCATATGCCACATTCTTATATGGTACGTATACGAAAGAATGTGATCGTAAACTTTAGGTTTGCCAAGATTATTCAGGAAAGCAGCCTGATCATTCCCGAATTAGATAATATGGCATTCGAAATAACAAAATTGGGCTGGAGCAATATTAAAAAATCGCAGGGCATATAAGATAATCGTTAAACCCTTAAACAATTGTAGTATGCGTAAAAAATCGTACTTGAATGGCTTTAAGCCTTGTCCGTCCTGTTCATTTGTACAGAAATTGATCTTTGTAGAACTCCTGGAGGTAAAGCGACTTCTGGAGGCCAATCTGCCGGAGCGTAAAAAGGTGACCTCGCAGGATGTAACACTCCGGGATGCCGAATATGTGAAAGCATACGTCGGAATCTCTACATCTACTCTTTACAGATCCGAAAGGATAGGTGAGATCAGGCCGGCTAAAAAGGATAAGAAGAAACGATGGTACCTGGATAGTGAGGTCGAAAGATTTTACATCGGGTATCGCGGTCCTCGTCCTTAAAATTCAGTGCTTTTTTTATCGGTACAGTCTTACTTTCTTCTGGATGATATAGCTACCTAATGGAGTAGTCTATATCTTAACGATTGGCATGGCCTCTTTAGCAGAGGCCATTCTTTTTCGCCCCTTTTCCTGACCAATTGCGATATATCACGAGTTTTTCATCGGGTTTTCATCGGATTTCTATCGATTCTACAGCATCAAAACTCGGTGACAACGGCTGTGTATTAGGTTCAAACATGGGCTAGAGGCAGTATAATTATAGGAGTTGATTTGAAGTAAAGCATGGCCTTTATTGTACTGCTGGATTGGCGTGTCGGTCAGATACCGTTCTATTTTCCGAACGATTCCGTTCATATGCCGTTCAATCCTACAGGAGCTATTTGATGTGGATAGTCGTTGGATTATGTTTGTGCTGTCGATCGCAATTTACCGGTAATGAAACAGTGATGACATCCATTAAAAAATGGGAACTATTGTAAACGGAGCAAACGGTGGCTTTAAGGGTAAAGCAGGCTCCATAATCGGAAGTAGCTGGAAGAGCATCAATTACATCAAGGGGCTGTATAAAAAGCGGACCAAACCCCTGACGGAGGCGCAACTGATCCAGCAGGAAAAATTTAAATTGCTGATGCGGTTTTTACTGCCCATCAATTTTTTGATCAAAATTGGATTCGGAAGGAAGGGTATGGACAGGCAGACGCCAATTAATGCTGCATTTCAGTTTAACCTGGAAAATGTGATATCGGGTGTGTACCCGGATTTCGAATTGGACTATTCCAAGGTCAGCATTTCTACGGGTACGCTGTACGGTGGTGGCACGGTGGGGGTGAGTCACGATACGGGCGAGCTAACCTACGTCTGGAGTACAGAAGCGAATGAACTACTGGAAACATTTGCAGATGATCTCGTATATGTCTTAGCTTATCATGCCGGGCAGGACGAGTTTGTGACTAGTCAGGTATCCTCTACAAGAGCGGATGGGACGGTGACCTTCGGTTTGCCAGAGCACCTACAGACAGGATCGGTACATACTTGGATGTTCTTGTCCAACAGGATGAAAACCAGGCTGTCAAAAAGTGTTTACCTAGGCGAAGTGCAGCTCATCTAATAGTTTAGGGCAGGTACTGCAGGCCTGCCCTGATTTCAGATTTTCAAACAGATCTGCTGATACGGATCATCAATCAATTATTTATGGACACAAAAAACAGAACTCCGGGGCAGCTGCGGGCTAGGACAGCTTTTAAATTGGCGGTAGCATTTCTAAGCCCTTTGCAAGGAATAATAAAGAAAGGATTTAGGGAAAAGGCGAAGCGTAAGAAATCGTTGGCGCTGAGCTTGGCACTTGGCCATGCCCTGCAGGCCGCTATCCTGGATCGGGATACTGACCCTAAGATAAATCCTGCTGCTATATTGTTGAGTGAAGGGGCATTGGCTCCAATTAGTCTCATGCACGTATTGCGAAATGCCGACTATATCGAGGTGAAGCATGTTGATATACAGAATAGGTTTGTCAATGGCGATGACTTAATTACAGTATGTGTATATCATGTGGCTTCGGGTACGGCAGTCGTAAATACAGCGCTGAATAGGCGTGAGGAAGGGCTTGTAATGGTCTCGATACCTATCGAACTGCAGCAGGAGGTGCTGGAAGTGTATCTGGTAGTGTCGGATCGTAGGGAGAAAAAGTTTGCACGATCCATGCACTTGGGCCGATCATTACCGAATAATGTATGGGAAAAATAATAGCCGTATGAAATACTCATGTTCAGCGAAGCACAAACACCAATGAGTATTCCATCCCGACTAATCGGGACAAGTTAATGGCAAATAAAAGTCAAGTGATACACATATGAACAAAAATTATCTGCAGCTCCAACGGAAATATGGAGCAAACGGAACGAATGGAACATTGACCTACCAAGGACAGCATATCTGCTATACCATAGAGCTTCCTTGGCGGGATAATCTGCAACGGTTAAGTTGTATACCAGTGGGAACCTACAAGCTTGCAAAGCGGAAATACACGAAGCACGGCGACCAGATCGGAATACCTGCTGTGCTGGGACGTGAAGCTATCCTGATCCATGCGGCCAATGATGCGCAAAGGGATCTGCAAGGTTGTATAGCCCCAGTCACAGCAGTGACAGGTGAGGGAAAAGGCACAGAAAGTAGAAAGGCCCTAAGCGAGCTAAAAGCACTGGTGTACGGTCTGTGGGACATGGGCGAGGAGGTGTATTTGGTTGTTAAGTGAGGGAGGTTACAAGGTTATAGAGTTATAAAGTTAAGGAGTTATAAAGTAGGTTATAAGGTTAGGAAGTTAAGAAGTTATAGAAATAGAAGGTTAAGGGGTGAAATCGTAAAGGTTTTGACTTCATAACCTTCATAACTCTGACTTTGTCGGGACTAACCTACATAACTTAAAATAAAAAAATGAACAAAATAATCAGAAAAATAAGCCAGGCGGTACAGGTGATACTGTTGGCTCCGATCAAGTTGCCAGGAAAGGCACTGAATATTATTAAGTACGTCGCGATAGGGCTGGGGGTGTTGGAGGCGGTTGTAGGTGAGGAGGAGCCTGTCCCGAACTCGCTTCGGGATGAAGAAGTGAAGTAGTCATCGAATGAAGGAGGTGGTATTAGTACGTCACTGCGAGAGGTAAGTTTTTTAACAAACACAAAGGAAGTCTAGTGACAGAAAAAGTAACGTCACCTCGACCTTGTGGAGGACCTGTTCCGATACATCGGAAGGTCTACAAACTGTATAGGGTTAATTATATAGCTTCTAGATATCTCCGCTTCGGTCGATATGACGACATAGTTTGTAAACCGAGGTTGCGAGCTCACTATAGGTAATCTGTACCTTCATAACCTCCGTAACTTTCATAACCATCATCACTTTAAAAAAAAATGAACACAAACGAAATCCGTGCAGGTACCCTAGGTGGTACACTGTGCAGTATCTGGGCCTCGATTACGCTGGGCGATATGCTCCAGACCATAATCATGGCAGCGCTGGGTACATTGGTAAGCTATGCCATGTCTCGGCTGTTGCAGCGAGGGCGGAGATAGTCTGGAATAAGTAGTAGCGATTGCTGAAATAAAGAACGCCTGAGGGGATAAGCCTCAGGCGTATTTGTATTGGGTTTAGAGCCTTGTAAACACTAAGGCTCTAAACCATTATACTCCGACTGCATGAGCAGCCAAGAGATAATATTGCCAAAGAGTATAGAGTTTTGTACAGACCACCCATGAAGGTTGCCCGATTCGACAGCGCTACTTTCTGGTATCCGGCCATATAGCCGTCTAGGTACTGGAAAAAGGTCGGCATTAACAGTAAACGGATTTTCACCAGAGCTATTGTCCTGTGCAGATAAATTGGTCATACGGCTAGCTAGGAAGCCTTCGTCGCCAACATAAAAAAAGTTTAGTTTTTTGTGACGGAACATGGATATACTAGTGAGGCGATGGTTGTTTTTATTAACAGGGCCATAACTGTATACCTCGATGTCATTCAGATCTGCTGCAGATAGGTTTTCAAGATACAATGTTTCATAACCATGGGTACCCCAGTATCGATTACGCACATCGCCAAAAGGCCAGGTCTGTATGTTGACATCGACCTGATTTAGTTTAAAGATAACGCCAGGTTGTTCATTGACCGAGTTGGTACTGAGATTGGACGAATTGGGAAATATTTTTTTCAAAATATGTTTTTCAATTAAGGAGCCATTGTCTTTACTTGCCATCAATAAAAGTCCTCCTCCTCGTTGTAGATGCTTATAGAGTGCTTTATAATCGGTAGAGTCATAGTTGGCAAAGCCAGTAGCAATTACGATATCGGGATCATATTTGTATTGGTCACCCTCGAGGTAGTCGTAAATTTCGCCTTTTCTGGAGGGGGGGATAATGACGTGGCGCGACATTTCTTCAATACGCATATGGCATTCTACTCCAGGGCCAAAGTTTATTGGCGCTTTGAAAAATGCCCCCGAAGGGCGGTCGATTTGACCTGCAGCAAGGCTAAATTCCTCGCTCGGCTCGAATTGCATGATCCTTTTTTTAGTTATGTTTCGCCAGATATCGACCATGGCATAGTGTATTTTGCCTTTGCCACCGTCGCTAAAGATAAAGGTCTCTTCGCGGCCACTAGGGAAGTTGGCGAGTAGATCTTGAGGCGTACCATCAGGTAATTTTATTTTTAGCTCAGATACTTTAAACTTGTATCGATCTCGGACGATATCTGCGGTGTAGTATTGATCTACTAAGAATTGATGTGAGCCCTGTACTTCTTCCACCATACTTAATGTGGTAGTAGGCACTGTAGTTAGACTGCCCAAAGTGCCATCGATAACGTTGAAAAGACCAGTCTTGATATAGTCATTGTCCACGAACTCGGCTATATGATCAGTGATATCTCCCAATATGCCCCGCGAGTCGATATGTATCTTAAGCAGCTTAAGCTGGTGTTTAAACTCAATCTGTACGCTGATGTCCGTCTGAAAGGATTGTACTCGGGCTTCACCTGAGGCATAGAGCAAGGGCTTGTCGGTGTAGGTTTGTACCTTTGGGTTGTTTGCATCGAGCGGGGGGATATTGTCTGTATTATCGTACGAATAGGCATACCAATCGTAATATTGACCTTTTACAACATCTAGTTTGAGAGTAGTCCCAGAGACGACCTGTACCGATTGTTCGATGGCTTGGGTGCTTCTGTTTTTGAGCACAAACCAGTATTTAACTCCCGAAGCCATAGCTCTACGTACACCAGGGATTACAGCCGATAGGGCTGGGCTATTCAACGAGGCGCTGCTCATCTGTTTGTACCGCGATGGTTGTTTGACTAGATCATAGATGGGGGCTTCTAGATCTATATCTTCGGCAGAAGAAATATTGGAGCTTTCTGCTGCGATAAGGCTCATTTCCATCTTGCCATTTTTAAGAACTCTACGGTTTGCGATCGTTTCGCCATGTATCGTTTGTGGGGCTAGAGACATGCTCTTTGTCTTGCCTCCGGGGGTAGCCACGTCTTCTGTCGTGATGCCACCTACCGTAATACTGATCGTAGCCTCGGCTCCTACAGCTCCCTCTTCTGTTTTTTTAGAGCAGGATGAAAATATAGAAGTACCTGCGATTATAACTGTAAAAAAGAAGAGTAGCCTCGATACTCGTCTTTTTATTGATGTGTCTGTTGTAAGCATGTTTATTCCCCGGAAATGTTTGTCATATTATAATTTAATATATTTTGTTTTTTTCTTGATTTATATATTGTTCGAGCAAATGGTATTGTGGCGCGTATTGTTTATGTTAAAATGGAGATCTATCCACAGGTGTGTAATGTGATTGTGCGATCATTACGGCAAAAGCATTGCCGAATAAGGCTGAATTATGCACATGCCATGATTCAATAGGTTTTCCCGGTTCTAGGGCTCCAGTTACTGAATAGTGGCCATATTTAGGCTTTGCTATAGGGAAATTATCCGGATTCGTAGCGAAAGGCTCTATGGTGTAGTTAACATAGATTCCGTTTTGAAGTTCGTTTGATAGGAATCCGGTATCTCCAATATAGAAGAAGTTAAGCGTCTTATGTCGGAACATAGAAACCGCATTACCTGTAGTGAAAGGGAAATAATTTACCGAAGATCCTGAATAGATAATGACCTGGTCTGTGGGAAGGTTTTGGACATATAAGGTCTGTGATCCATCTTGTCCCCAATACTTGCCCCGTACATCATCAAAAGGCCAGGCTAAAATATCAGATTCTACATCATTGAATTTATAGATAGCTCCAGCTAAGCCATTTTCAATGGTGGTAATGCTATTGTCATTAAACAGTGCCCGTAAGAACGTTTGGGGAATAGCACTATGGTGGTTTTCTATCATCAAAAAGGCTACTCCTCCTCGTTTAATATAGGTTTGTAAGGCAGCATAGTCATTGGCATTAAAACCTGTAAACATACCCGCAATTATAATGTCTGGGTAGTTGGCGGGGTTGGCTAGTTTATCTCTTAATGTATTGGCTAAAACGGGATATATTTCATCATGATCAAAACCCTCTATCCGTAGGTATTTGCTGGTTGGTCCAAAATTATGAGAATCTTTTAAAAAATTGCCCGATGCTTTGACGGATGCTCCATACCCGTAAGTTTTACTTCCTTCAATATGGAGGATCTTTTTTCGAGGATAAACTTTATAAACGTCTACTTTGGCATATTGTATCCTTCCTGCTCCACCTGTGTTGAATTCAAAAGTGCGTTTGTCAAGTCCTATATTACTTACCGGTAGATCTTCAACCACATTATTGAGAAGCTTGACCGACAACTGTTCTAGATCTATTATGTATTTGCGCTGGGCAAGATCTGCTGTATAATAACGGGCTTCTACCTGGCGTTCGGAGTCATTCTCTATCTTTGAAAATACAAGGTCTGCAATGGGTACGTTGGTCAATGCTCCTGTAAAAGTTCCCGTTTTTATATCAAATGCCCTCGTTTTTACAGGTGTACTACTAGCGAACTTGGCTAATAAGGTCGTTACATTTCCGAATAGACCACGTGTATCTACACGTATTTTTAACTGTTGCAATTGGTGTTTGAAGGTGATGGATAAAGGGGTGTCTCCGGTCGCCGTAGCTTTGATTGCACCTTTGGCATATAGGAACGGACGATTGGGTTTGGTCTGTATCTTTGGGTTGTTTGGGTCGAGAGCAGTGATATCATCGGTGTCATCGTACGAATAGGCATACCATTCGTAGTTTTGGTTCCGAACGATATCTATTTTTGTGGTGGTGCCAGATACCAATTGTAGTGATTGTTCAAATTTTTGGGTCGAGGTGTTGTATAGCACAAACCAATATTTGACACCGATTTCCATCGGAATATCAGCAGCCAGTGGATTGATTGCCCGACTGGCCATTTGTTTGGACGGTGGATTTGCTCTTACCTTTTCAAAGCTGATCGGTTTGGCATGCTCTCCAAAAGAAAGGTCTTTCCCTTCGGCCGATGTGATATCGACCTCAATATCGTTGAATTTGACAGTTTCAATGCTTGTTATCTGTTCGCCCGTAGCTGTTTTGGGAGCTAGGGACATCATCTTTGCATCAGAAGAAGACACAAGGTCTTCGTCTGTGATACTGCCTATGCTGATACTTATTTTGGTGGAGCCATCAGGTATGATTTCTTTTGGTCCATCTTTAGAACAGGAGGAAAGCGTAAGAATGCCTAGTGTTATTATAGTAGTGTGGAATAGCCTAGAAACCACTGTCATTGTGTTTAAGTCGGTCTTTCTCATGGCTTATCGGGCTAAAATACCCAGTCTTTTTCTATTACTTCTGTATCTTCCTCCGTTATCCAGGGTTGATTGTTACTACCTCCACCTCCAGGGCTGATCGTTGCCGATGAGGCTGCGATGCTATGTTCTAACTCTATCTTGGTCACAGTAAATAAAGGTGGGAGGTATTCTTTCTTCTTTTTATCCATAATAATATCTTTGAAATAATGTGCTGTATTGAGTTTATCTGTAATAGGCTACTAGGATATGATAGTAGCTATGTTGATTTTCTTTAAAAAATAAAGTGTATTATACACTGTGTCTATCTTTTGATTTCAGAATTGAACCTGATGCTTTTACTTAAATTAATGTTTTTCAGTTTTTATGCGGTAAAAGCGGCTAGAGAGGTAGAATCTATTACGCTTAATCTGCATGTAGGAATAAATTAAAGAAGATTTTTTTTTATTACTACTCTGTTGGCCGCTTATTTATATACTTAAAAATACTCAAACAGCTCTGTTGCAGTTTTAGGTGCGCTTTTTTAATTGCTTTTTGATAATGAGAGATCTGTGATATACTGTAGTGGTATATTAATCTATGCTATTGAAAATAGCTTGTAGACTAAATTTCTAATACTCCCGATAATAATATCTGGGAGATTTACAGTTATTGTTATTCATGTGTACTAATGTGTTATAATATAATTATGTGTTTTTTATTTGATGAAACATTCTCTTGAGGTTTGAGTAGGTATGGGTGTTGTATTTTTGAAAAAAAATATCTTATTTTTTAATTTTAAGTACATATGAGTATAGATTTTTTGTTTTAAAACTTGATTCTGTTTTTACATTAGTTTAAAAAATTAATTACCCTCCCCCTTATTAGAGTTATTATGGAAAATAAAAAGTTAAATCTCAACAAACGACAGAAGTATATTGCTCCACAAATCCATGTTCAAAAAGTTGAATTGGAGGAAGCTATCGCAGCCCAATCTGCTGTAGTAAAGATAAAAGGAGCTGGCGGTGCAGATGCTATCCCAGATATTGAGGATTGGCAAGATAAAGGTGTAATAGGTGATGGCACAATAGATTTTTAAACCCTTAAAAAAAACACAATGGATACTTCTTATAAAGGAATAATCAAATATTTGCTTTTCTGTGTTGCTTGTTCTGGCGTTGCTGGATGTTCGACAAAAAGCGAAATAAATAATGTAGGAGACAATGAGGGAACTAACCTTATTGTCAATATCGTGGGTATAGTAGAGTACCTGCCTGATGAAAAGGCTATTCCGGTTTTAGCCTCCGTTGGTAATAAAGGTAATGTGGAAAAGGAAATAGAGTCGATTTCGTTGATTGCTGAGGAGGAAATGGTCTCGCATGATGATTTTGATGCCCTAGTGAGTTTTGAAAGAGAAAATGTATTACTACAGGGGATCCACACCGAAAGGGCTTCGATCAATGATTTTAAATTGCGGGCAAATGCGGCAAAGAAGCCAATGGGGAATGGAATACAATATAGGTTGGTGATATACGATGCGACAGATGTAAATCATGCATCTGCTCCAGCAGTGAATACGGTGTTGACTTCTGGAGGAACGTTGCCTGTGCCTATTAAGATAGATGCAGGAAAAAGTTATAATTGGTATGCCTTCTCAATTAATACCACTACAGTGCCCAATATTGTAGCTGGAGTGGTGGCAAAAGCCGATTTGCAGAATAAAGATGTACTGTGGGCTAGTGGCACTTTCATCACACAATTTGGAGATAATAATCTATCCATTACGCTCCGAAGAAATAACACCCGTGTTGATGTAGAAATAAATAGTTTGGGAGCATTTGGTGTAATAGATGGCGTGCCGAAACTCAAAGTGTTAACTGGAACCAATAGTGTGCTCAAGAACGGTGACTTAAATATCTTCGATGGGACATACAGTAATATCGCGGAGTTTTCTGCAGGAGATATTGAGGTTAGTTCGCCTTCCAGTACGCTGAAAGTATATAGTCTCTACACCGTAGATCATACAACAAGTATTCCCGCTAATACGCTTAAGTTGAATATGGATGGGTTTAAAATATTGAAAAGAGATGGCGCTGCTGTTCACAATGCAAATAATAACAATAGTAATAGTAGCTATGTCACCTATAGTTCTACAACATCCTCTATTAATAATGTTGCATTTACCTTTCAGCAAGGCGGTACATATAAGGTAACGGTAAAGCTTATTGAATCGCCAGTAATAGTGGCAGGGGTCAAGTGGGCGAGGAGCAACTATAAAGCCTATGATGGAAATATTGGCGGGTACGGGCATTACTTTATGGCTGACCCTATGAATAATCTGGACGGAGGCACAGGTATAGGTGAGGCCGGAAACGGAAATTATTACTATGGAGCAAATAAGTTAGATACAGATCGCTGTGCGAAAGTATTTCCAGCAAATACCTGGCGGATGCCTACCAAAGCTGAATTTGAAACGCTTTCTGCCTATGTGACTAATCCTACTTGGACCGGTAGTAGAATTTATGAGGCCAATACAGTTTCTAATGTAGCACCTACCGGTAGGGGCAACGGATATTTGGCCCTACAATATCATGATGCAAATACGGTGATCAATACTGGCTATCCTTTGCATGCCCAGAAATTTACTATACCAATGGCTGGGCATAATGACAATGGATTGTCTAGCGGGTATAATATTGCGAACGGAGTAAAGAAAACGATTAAGTCTGGATATTGGACTAAAGATGGATCTACTTATGCTAAGCAAGATTTCTATAGCTATGAGTTTACAGGAAACACTTCTAGTTCTCCTAGTATTATTTGGGGAGGAAACAAGGCTCCGGCAGCGGGTGAATTGATGAGTATTAGGTGCGTGAGACGTCTGTGATCGTTGATTATCTAAATTTCTACTTGTACTGAAAGGGGCTTTGGGAGATTTTTGTCATGACTAGTTGGGTAAGAGCTTCTTCTTTATTCTAACGAGACGTTATTTGTCTTCAGAAATTCAAAGAGTATGGTTAAACAAAAATACTACAGATTTATTTCCTTTTTTCAGTATGTGTTGCTCTTCGTGGTGATGGGAAGTATGCTTTTGTCCTGTCACAAAAGAGAGGGATCTGCTGCTCTTAATTTTTGGGATGACGTGGATTTCTCTCTTAAAGATACCGGTGCGCAAAAAGAATTACTGGATAGTTTATTGGTAGATTTTATAATCTTATTGGATGAAGCGCCACCAAGGGATGTGAATAAAGCAATATATAGAGCAATGACTAAGGGTAAGGAAAACCCTTTTACTTTTCAATATTTTATAAAGCAGTTTGATTATCACCTTTACAGCCCAAACTCGGTTTTGCGAAACGATTTGTATTATGAAGAAGTTCTTAAATACATAGTGTCGTCAAATGGCATAAATCTCACCGATAAAGTAAGGTATAAAAATCGTTTAGAGCTTGTCGTACAAAATCAGAAGGGAAAGAAAGCCAATAATTTTACTTATCTACAATCTACGGGATTAGAACGTGACTTATATAGCCTTAAGAATACATGCAAAATCATTGTTTTCTATGACCCATATTGTAATACCTGTAGGAACATGCTGTCCAAATTAGAACTTATGAACAGAGTTTTAAAGCGCTCAAGGAAAAAAAAAGTAAAAATTTTGACGGTGTGCGCTGTAGGAGAGGAGAGCGATTGGCGTGGTTACGAAGCTGAGTTCCCACGAAGCTGGATAAACGGATATAATAAGGAGGAAGAAATCATCCGCAATAATCTGTATGATTTAAAAGCATTTCCGACGTTCTATCTTATTGATGAAGACAATCGCGTATTGTTGAAAGATACGGATATAAAACATGTGAAAGACTACATCAGTAGTTGGACTTAGTTTAGACTGAAAAGAAGTGATTAACAAAAAAAAGCGATTCAGTGATGAATCGCTTTTAGTACCCAGCGCCGGAGTCGAACCGGCACATCCGAAGATATTGGTGTTTGAGACCAACGCGTCTACCAATTCCGCCAGCTGGGCAAGCTGTTGTTTTATTGTTGACGATGCAAATATAGAGCTAATCCTTAAAATAGCAAAGAAAAATAAAGGTTTTTTTCAAAGTGACTGATTATGAAATAGAAAGTTTTTGAAGTGTGTGGTTTGCTTAAAAGCTTTCGTCAGTATAGTTGTCATTTGTTAATGATCAATAAGCAATAGGCAAAGATAGAATATAGATAATTGCTTTTTGTTCGATGGTATATAAGGATCAGGTTCTCTTATTCTGATAGGGATTAGCTGTGTTAACATATATGTTTGAACGTTATTTTTTTACCTACAAGGATATGTTGTTTTTGTTGTTATTTTAACTTACTCGATGAGGTGTTGTTATCCTTTTTTATGAACGATTATATACTCATATCGGTATGTTCTTTACAAAAACTTCACTAAAAATGTAATTCGTTTTATTTTTTTCTTGATCAATCTTCAACTTGTGGGATGGGGGGTATATCGATGCTTACATTGTTAATAACGTGTTTTTTTGTGCGTTTTTGATAGGATATAGGCCTAATTGATAGATCGTTTTTTCTCTCCTTTCTTTATTTGAGTATATCTGAGTATCTGATTTTTTGGGCGTTTTGGCTGTTAATTGTAAACTTTGTGCATACTAGTACCTGTCTTTGCTGAGGTTAATAGATATACCACATATGTTGACTAAGACAGGTTTAGATTTACTTATGAAATTAAAAAGTTGTGTCTGGATTTCGGGCACAATAAAAAAAGACCATTATGCAAAACATCTCTTTGAGGAAATATTTTTTCCTGCTTATTACATGGTGCTTATTTAGTGCCAATGCTTATTCACAAGCATCCTCTTCTCATCAGGTCAAGCGGGATACGGTAGTTATCGCTGATGATAACAAGTTTCGTGTGATGACTAATTCCTTTTGGTCCAACTGGTTTATGGGAGCCTCGGGCGGAGGGGAGATTTACTTTGGAGACCACAATAAGCAAATGAAATTTGGGGAACGTATTGGTCCTGTATTTTCGCTGTATGGCGGTAAATGGTTCACGCCTGGATTTGGTGCCCGTCTATTAGGGTATTATGGGCAGGTAAAAGGAGTTACACAAAACCATAGTTACAGTACGGGGGAGGTATACGATGCCAGCCAACGGTTGGAGAAACAGAAATTTTCTTACTACCAGTTCCGCGGTGATGTACTATTTGACCTGATGAACCTAATCGGGGGCTTCCGCGAAGAGCGCGTGTATTCCCTGATTCCTTATGTAGGATTGGGCTTCTCAGGTATTACGGACAAACCGAAAAGAACAGAGGTAACCGGTACAGGGGGCTTCTTGAATAGATTTAGGTTGAGTAGAGCTGTAGATTTGACTTTCGAAGTACAGGGAACGCTATTTGACGATGCTTTTGATGGTGAACTGGGAGGTAGAAAGAAAGAAGGCTCCATGGCGACGTTATTGGGGCTCTCTTATAAATTCGGTAAAAATAATTGGGATAAGTCAGAAACGATGGTCATCAGAGAAAACTATGATGACGCACTACTGATCAAATTGAGAGATCAGGTGTCGGCTTTGTCGAAAGATAATGATGCTTTGAGAGCGCAATTGGCTAATGCTAAAAATCAGAGTATGACCGAGATTGTGGTGGAGAATAAGATAATCGCAGCGCCATTGTTGATCACATTCCCGATCAACAGCAGCAAACTAAGTAATGAGGTGCGTGTAAACCTTGGTTTCCTGGCTAAAGTAATCAACTCAGGAGCAAAAGAGGTGGTGTACAATATTACGGGGTATGCCGATCAGGCAACAGGAAATAATGATATCAATATGCGTCTTTCGAAAAAGCGTGCAGATGCGGTATACCAATGTCTGACCAGCGAGTTTGGAGTGTCGGACAAACAGCTCCGCATTGATTATAAGGGCGGTGTCGGAAATATGTACTATAACGATCCTAAGCTGAGCAGAGCGGTATTGACAATCGCAGATTAAAGAACTTAATCATATAAAACACGAGCGGTCTAAATAAGAACGGTTTTAGACCGCTCGTGTTTCCGCATCTATTTGATGCAAAAAAACGGACAGATGGCAGCTATGCTATCACCCGTCTACCTATGAAAAACAATTTTTATAACTGTTAAGAAGTAAAGCATGATAGTAAAACTATGTCATAAATTCATGTTTTTATCTAAGTATGGGCTGTTAATAGCGGCATTTTGGGGAATGCTGCTATTATCCTGTACATCGCATAGGCAGACTGATCCGATGACATTCTGGGATCGCTTTGATTTTACTAAAATCGATATCCGGAAGAATGAATTTAGCCTGGATAAAATCTTGGTAGATTTTATTCTATCGCTGGATGATGTTTCTTCCGAAGAAGCTGCCAAAGCGCTTATTCATACAATGGATGCAGCAAAAGAGACACCACTTGCATTTCAGTTTTTTAAGGACAAATTCTATGAACGGCTTTACGATCCAAAGTCTACATTAAGAAACGATACGTATTATAGTGTAGTGCTTGATTATCTGATCTCGTCAGATATGTCGAGTGAAGCGGATCGTACGAAATATAAAGCGCAACTGGCACTGGTACAGCAGAACCTGCCCGGTGTAGAGGCGAATAACTTTAGTTTTCAGCGTTCGACAGGCGAAAAAGGAGATCTGCATAGTCTGCAGGGGGCCTATAAACTGGTGTTTTTCTATGCTCCTCTATGTAAGGCCTGTAAATCGACAATGCCTGATCTGAAGGCGATACATCGACTGGTACAGCGTACCAAGAAAAGCAAGATGACACTCCTTACAGTGTGTGCCACAGGTCGCGAGAGTGATTGGCTCAGTTATGAAGCCGAGCTGCCTGCAGAGTGGATTAATGGGTATAATAAGGAAGACGAAATTATACGTAATGGTCTATATGACTTGAAAGCATTCCCAACTTTTTATCTGATCGATGAGGACAATAAGGTGCTTTTGAAAGACGCTGATATGGAGCGTCTGGTAGGCTATATCGGTAGTTTATCTTAAAACAAGATAGAGTTTTTTATGATGAAATGGAGGTTGTTATGGTGATTACCGGTATTTTACTTGTATTTATTCCTGCTTTGTTGGCAGTTGCTCTGGGGGCGCTGCTTATTCCCAGGATTTTATTGGTCGCTTACCGCAAGCGTTTGTTCGATCCTGTGGACGAGAGGAAGCTGCATACCTGTGTTATTCCCCGTCTAGGAGGGATATCATTTGTGCCGATACAGTGTTGTCTGTTTGCATTGACGGCGGTGCTGATATTTAAATTTGGTATTGGAGGCTGGGCTGTGCAATCCTGGGCTTTGATGTCACATTTTGCATTGTTATTCTGTGGATTATTGGTGCTTTATATTGTGGGACTAGGGGATGACCTAATAGGGATCAGTTTCAAATGGAAGTTTTTCTTTCAAGTACTCGTAGCCTGTTTTTTTCCACTGTCGGGGCTATGGATCAATGATTTTTATGGTCTGTTTTCCGTACACGGTATATCGCCATGGATCGGTATGCCACTCACTGTATTTGTGGTCGTACTAGTGATCAATGCAATCAATCTAATGGACGGATTGGATGGACTATGTGCCGGATTGGTTACGATAGGCTGTCTGGCCTTTGGCCTGTTGTTCTATTTTTCAGGAGCGTATGTGCATGCTCTTTTTGCATTTATCACTACGGGGGCTGTTGCTCCATTTTTCTATTATAATGTATTTGGAGTAGGACGTAAGGGAAGGAGAATATTTATGGGCGATATCGGCAGTACGACGCTGGGATATGCTTTGGGTTTTCTGGCGATAAGCTATGTGATGAATAATTCCTTTATAAAGCCATTTTCTACAAATTCTATAGCGGTTGCTTATTCTATCCTGCTATTGCCGGTTCTGGATGTTGGCCGGGTGATGTTTGTGCGTTGGAGGAGCGGTAAGCCCCTCTATTCTGCAGATCAGAACCACTTACATCATCTTTTATTGCGCCTGGGCTTACCGCGCAAAGGGGTCATGTTATTTATGTTTGCTATTAACCTATTCTATATCATATTCAATCTATTAGCGGTTCAGGTGATGGATAATAATCTGATTTTGATATTGAATGTACTGACGTGGGGAGGCTTTTATTTCGTGTTTGAACAGGTAGAAAAAAGCCGTTTTGCAGAAAAAAGTGAAGTTGTAGTATTGAAAGCAGATATAAAAGAAACTAGATGAAGATAGCAATAATTGGAGGTTCAGGGTTTATTGGTACAAATGTAATTCGATTGCTGAAAGGCATGAAAGACTACGAGGTATTAAATGTAGACAAAAGACAGAGTACGGCTTTTACCGGGATAACCCGGATAGCGGATGTGCTGGATAGAGAGGCGATGGCGAAAGAGCTGAAAGGGGTCGACGTGGTAGTGTTACTGGCCGCCGAACATCAGGATAATGTACAGCCTATCTCGCTGTATTATGATGTGAATGTAGAGGGGATGCGTAATGTACTGTACGCTATGGATCAAAATGCCATAAAGCGCCTGGTGTTTACGAGTTCGGTGGCGATCTATGGGCTGGATAAAGACAATCCTGATGAGTTTTTTCCTGCAGACCCTTTTAACCATTATGGTAAAAGTAAGTGGGAAGCAGAATTGCTGATGCAGGATTGGTTTAAACAACACGGAGATTGGAATATTAGTATCATACGGCCGACTGTTGTTTTTGGAGAGGGAAACCGGGGAAATGTGTTTAACCTACTAAACCAGATCGCTTCTTCCCGTTTCATGATGATCGGTAAAGGGCAAAATCAAAAATCGATGTCGTATGTCGGTAATGTTGTCGCATTTATTTTTTTCCTAATAGAAAACAATTTTAAAGGGTACAGTGTTTATAATTATGTGGACAAACCTGATTTTACTACCAATGATATTGTTTACAACACAGGGAAGGTATTAAATAAACCGATTTCAAACGTGCGTATCCCATATTGGGTCGGCATGTTGGGAGGCTATGCCTTTGATATCCTTGCATTTGTAACGCGTAAAAAATTTGCCGTTAGTTCGGTTCGTGTGCGGAAGTTCTGCGCAGTGACGAAGTATGATGCAACAAAAGTTGGAGCGTCTGGCTTTGTTGCACCTTTTACTATGGAAGAAGGACTGAAGCGGACTTTGGTAGCGGAGTTTGTCGTGAAAGAAGGATAATGTTGAAAGCTGAAGATAAAAAAATAGCAAAAAATTCTCTAGCACTGTATTTACAGATGTTTTTTGGAATGCTCGTGGGGTTTTATACCTCGCGTGTGGTGCTGGATGTGTTGGGAATAGATGATTTTGGACTCTATAATGTTGTTGGGGGAGTGGTAGCTATGTTTACGATACTGAATTCAGCAATGTCATCCTCGTCAAGTCGTTTTTTGACCTATGAATTGGGAACTCATGACAAAGAGCGACTTAAGCAGGTGTTTGGAGTAACGATGTTTATTCATTTAGGAATTGCCTTAATTATTGCAGTGTTGGCTGTTCCAATCGGTCTATGGTTTATGAAGACGAAGATGCAGATAGATATGGGAAGAATGTATGCTGCAGAACTGGTTTTTTATGCAAGTGTTTTAAGTACTTGTCTTACGGTAGTGATGGTCCCATTTCAGGCTACTATTATAGCCCATGAAAAAATGAGCATATATGTTTATTTCTCGATGGTGGATTTACTGGCTAAGCTAGGTATTGTGATAATACTTCCTTCTGTAGCAGGAGACAAGTTGGTCGTTTATGCGTTTATGTTACTCGGATTGCATTTTATAATGCAGTTTTCTTACATAGTCTACTGCCGGAGACATTTTGTAGAGACCAGAGGTAGGCTAAGTTTGGATAAAGGGCTGATGAAAGAGATGTCTTCTTTTGCCGGTTGGAGCTTATTTGGGGATTCTGCTGTGTTGATGATGACTCAAGGGGTTAATATTCTTTTAAACGTTTTTTTTGGAGCGGGAGTCAATGCTGCTAGAGGGATCGCTGTACAGGTACAATCTGTTTTGGCGCGATTTGTTGGAGGTTTTCAGACTGCATTAAATCCCCAGATAATCAAGCGGTATGCGGCTAAGGAATTGGAAGAAATGCATAGGTTGATATATGCGAGTTCCAGGTATTCGTTTTACGTTATGCTAATAGTCGTAATACCTATATTCTTAGAATTAGACGAAGTTCTTAACTGGTGGCTTAAGCAAGTTCCTGAACATACAGCAAGTTTTTTACGTATTATGATTGTTATCTCTTTAATCGAATGCCTTGCAAACCCATTGATATTTGCGGCAAAGGCAACAGGTAAGATAAAGAAATATCAATCGATTTTAGGTGGTTTATTGTTGTTGGTAGTTCCTTTTAGTTACTGTTTTTTAGCGCTGGGCTATCCTCCCGAATCCGTTTTTATGGTTCATTTGGTAATTACACTTTTAGGGCATGTGGTTCGTGTTGTACTGATTAGTGGAATGGTTTCACTTTCTATAAACAGTTATTTAAATAAAGTAGTCAGCCCCTGCTTAGTTGTGGCAATTTTCGGAGCATTATTTCCTTATTTCTGGAAATCATTATTTCCAAATTCGAGCACCATTATTTTTTTTGTGTTCTCTCTCTTATGGGGATTTTTTATAGTTTTTTTTATTGGATTGAAGCAAATAGAAAGAAAATATGCACTTGTTTTTTTTAGGAATAGATTATCCCTATGACAACGTTTCGTTGATCTCTATTGGTGCGATGCACAAGCAAGTGTGAAAAATAAAAAGCGAGTTATTACAATTATTAAATATGTTATTGAGTAGAGATTATGAAGAAGATTAACTTATTGTATTGGGAAGGTGATAACTATGGAGATGTGTTGAGCCAGGCTCTAATTGAAGAACTAAGTGGAGCTAAGGTTCGTTTATGTGGTAAGCCGTTTAATCTACTGAAAGCGTTGAAATCCGTAGCAAAAGATGTCTTGACTTTGTCAACGAAAAGAACACGTCGCATCCTATTGCCTTGGCAGGAGTCTATGTTGGGCATTGGGTCTGTTCTTAGCTGGGGTGGTGGTGGTGAGAATGTTTGGGGATCCGGGTTTATGAATGAATTTGAAGAGTTTAATGGGGGGCAGATTTTTGCTGTTCGGGGACCTAGAACTGCTGCTAAATTAAAAGCGTCTGGGTTTCAATCTACAGAAACTTTTGGAGATCCAGCTCTACTGTTGCCTTTGTGGTTAGAGCCGGCATATAGAAAGGCGTATGATGTAAGTATAATACCACATTGGACAGAGGCCGATGATTTTAAGCAACGATTTGGAAATGTTTACAATATTATAGATCCAAGATCAAGGGATATTGTAGGGGTAACGAAACAGATTACAGCGAGCAAATATATACTATCCACGTCTTTACATGGGATAATAGTGGCCCATGCATACGGCATCCCAGCTTTATGGATAAAGAAAGGTTATATACATACGGATGGGTTTAAATTCGACGATTATTTTAGTTCAGTAGGAATCTCTTTCTATGATGGGTTTGAAAATCTAGAAGAAATTTTAGCCTCTACCGAGAATTGGAAAAAGCTATTCGAAGAGAATATGCACCAAGCGCTTATAAACTGCACGTTAGAGGATATACAATTGGGACTACTTAAAGCAGCTCCATTTGTGTTGAAAGAAAAATATGAAGTGATAATGTTAAAACTTCAAGAGAACGAATCGTATGAAGCAGTTTGATGTAAGTATCATTATTCCGTTCTATAACGTAGAAAACTATATAGTGAGATGTGCACATAGTTTGTTCCAACAAAGCCTCGAGCGAATACAATTCATTTTTGTGAATGATAGTAGTACGGATAATAGCTTATTGAAGTTGAATGACGTGATCGCACAGTATCCTTTTCGTAAAGAAGACATTTTGATTGTTAATCATGCAAAGAATAGAGGTTCAGCTGCAGCACGTAATACCGGATTAGATCATGTGTCAGGGGAATATACTGGTTGGGTGGATGCGGATGATTGGATAGAAAGAGATATGTATGAGCAAATGCTTGCAAAAACCAAAGAAGAGGGAGTAGACATGGTTTGGTGTGATTTCTATCTAGAATATGAAGACTCATCTGTAAAAGTAACCAATAAAGTGCCCAATAAGTCATCAGTATATATTGGTGAAATGATTAAAGCCAATGTGCAAGGGATGTTGTGGAATAAATTGTTTAGATCTGAGGTGTTTACGAAATATGAAATCCGATTTATTGAAGGACTGTGCTTGGGGGAGGATCGTTTGGTGGTATTAAAATATCTCCACTATGCTACTCGAATAAGTTACTTGGACAGTTTTTTATACCATTATGTACAGTACAATGAGATCTCTATCGTAAAGGATTCTAGTGATAAAAGATTTTATGAGGAAATTGGTAACGCTCAACTCATTGATGAATTTATTAAAAGTGTAGGGATAAATTATATATCTGAAGAAGATATGAACGATTTTAAGATTAGGTCCAAAAGAAGATTACTTCTTTCTACTAGCATTGTAGATCTTAAAAATTGGAGAATAATGTTACCAGAAGTAAATAGGAAAGTTTTTAAGACTAAAGAATTAAGATTTCGACACAAGGTTATTGCTTACATGTCTGAGTTTAATTCTTTGTTTTTCTTACAGTTTTGGTTGTTTTTGAAAGGACGCTTTGGAGAAACAACGGTGCGAGTAAAAAAGTAATAACGAATATGGTAGATAGAGTTCCTATTGTCATGGCATTAACGCCATCTTATTTAATACCTACATCTGTTTGCATAGTATCTATGTTGGCTAGTTCGGATGAAAAGGACTGTTTCGATATTATTCTATTGTTGACGGAAGATCTAACGGTTGGTGAAAAATCTGCACTTCAACTGTTAGCACCAGAAAGGATCAACTTTGAGTTTTTGATTATGTCCGATATGGACCTTGATATTTATGTGGATGAAAAGTTTACAATAGCAGCCTCCTATCGATTGTTGATTCCGGATTTGTTGCCAGAGTTAGAGCGGGTGATTTATGTAGATAGCGATATGATAATTAGACAGAATATAGCTAAGCTATATCGAGAAGTAGATTTATCAGATCATTATTTGGCAGGAGTATATGAGGCGACACTAGACTTTCAAGAGGAATATATTAAAGGGATAGGTTGCGAGCCGGGTAAATACTTTAATTCAGGGTTTTTAATGATGAACTTGACTAAGCTACGTGAAGATGATATGGTTAGTAAATTTTTAAAGTATGCAAAAAATGATCAGTTTCAATTTCCTGACCAAGATGTGTTAAATCAATTATGTAATGATAAGTTTCTGCCACTTGCCCCTGTTTATAACAGTATTCGAACATTCTTCATTGAGGACTATAAAGGTGACTTTGTGAGATATTATTCGGAAAAAGATTGGGATGACGTGAAAGTTTGTGGAACAGTTCATTATACGGGTCCAAAACCCTGGAATAGTTTTTCGGTGATGTTTGACCTTTGGTGGGAGTACTATAGAAAATTACCTAAAGAACTGAAAGCCTTTTCAGAAGTAAGTAAGCTATTGTCGTCTTTTTCCAGGGTTTATAAAATATCAATGGTTAAAAGTACGGTCTCCAGAGTTAAAGCTCTCCTCAAATAAAAGGATAGGAAGCATCGAAAAAGATGATATAAACAATCGAAAGTTATAATCTACAATACATGAAAATTGAATCAATAGATGTTCTTCGTTTTCCATTAATGCTTTTGGTATTATTTGTACACACCATCCCGGAGGAAATTGTTCCAGTACCATTTACCTTTAGTATGGAGGCATGTTATGTGTGGATTTCAGAGATACTATCTCATCATTTGGGACGAATCGCAGTTCCGATGTTTTTCGTGTTTTCTGGGTATCTATATTTTTTCAAAATCAATGACTTTAAATTTGAACAGTATAAAAAGCAGTCTTTACGTCGTATTGTTTCATTATTGATCCCATATTTCTTGTGGAATATTGTTTTTATTATAATCACTCTAGCTAAGAATATACTTTTTGTAAAACTTGGAGCAGGAGAAGATGTACTATTAGTATCCTTGCGTCATGCTACTTATTATGATGTTTTTTGGGGAGGTCCTTTCGTCTTTCCATTATGGTATGTGAGAGACCTCATGGTAATGAGCGTACTGAGTCCCCTGTTTTATTTTTGGTTTAGTAAAACAAAGAAAATAGGAGTACTGATTTTGATCTTATTATATCTCACCACGTTGGAATCAGATGTGCCTGGTCTAAGTGGTACCGCAATTACATTTTTTGGTATTGGCTCCTATCTAGGGATGCATAGATACGATCTCACAGCGCTGCTGCCGAAATATAATGCGTATAAAGTCACGTTAGCGCTGTTAGCTCTACTGATTGGAACATTGTTGGGAGGGACAGTTTATTATGAGTTAGCGATAAGGTTTTTTATTCTTATCGGTGTATTAGCATTACTATACTTAGGCTTCTTGTTGACCAGAAGAGATAAAATAAAGGAAAGCTTATTACAGCTGGCCCCCTCCGTGTTTTTTGTTTACGCGATACACAGTGTGTATATAATAAATTGGGTAAAAGGTTTTTTCTATAGTCTTGGCATGTACGAGAAGGCTTGGTATAGATTGATAACATATCTTATAACACCATTTTTAACAATGATTGTCTGTCTCCTACTTTATGCCCTGGTTAAAAGGTTGACGCCTAGATTATTGTCTTTATTAATAGGAGGTGGAGTATCATTAAAATTTGATAAGAGGTGAAACATAGACATGCTTATTTAATTATAGCTCACGGGAGTTTTGATGTATTGAGGGTTCTACTTGAGGCTCTTGATGATATACGAAATGATGTATATATACATTTTGACGGAAAGCTAGAACAGCTGCCTACAGTACGAATGGAAAAAGCAGGGTTATATATTCTTAATCAACGGGTAAAGGTGTATTGGGGAGACGTGAGCCAAATTAAAGCAGAGTATGCATTATTTGAAACAGCGTTTTATAACGGAGTATACTCCTATTATCATTTGCTGTCCGGAGTAGACTTTCCTTTAAAAAGTCAGGATTATATTCATCAGTTTTTTTTAAATAATCAAGGGAAGGAATTAATAGGTTTTTCTCAATATAATGTAGAGATGGAGGTAGAACGGAAAGCAGGTCGATATCATTTGTACCCACGTAGTTTCAGAAATAATGGTCTTTATAAGCGAATTCTCCGTTCGATATTTTTAAGAATGCAAGAGCTGTTTGGAATAAAAAGGAATGGAGATGTACGTTTTAGAAAAGGAGCTAATTGGAGCAGTATGTCAGCGAGTTTTATCGAATATTTAATACCGATGAAGTATGAAGTTTTCAAAATGTATAAGAATAGCTTTTGTGCAGATGAAATTTATAAGCAAACTGTTTGTTGGAACTCGCCGTTTCGTTTGAAAGTTTTCAATTCGGAAGACGAAGCTAAAGGGATTATGCGTGCTGTAAAGTGGAAAGGTAGACAAGTGTTTGATTGGACGATTGATGATTATGAGTTTTTAGTACAATCTGAATTTCTATTTGGAAGAAAGTTTTCAGATGACAATATGGAGGTGGTGAATAAGGTGTTTGAATTAATAAAACCCAAAGCTGAACTGTGATGGACATGCCTTTAGTATCGATAATTATGCCTGTTTATAATGCGGAAGATACGCTGAAAGTGAGCTTGTCTTCTTTAAAGATGCAAACTTACGATAGATTAGAACTGTTGCTTATCGATGATGGAAGTACTGATAATAGTCTTAATCTATTGAATGAATTTAAAGAAGACTTGGAGAGTGCTGGTGTAAGTATACAGGTTAAGGTATTGAGCAACGTCGAAAATCAGGGGGTGGCTACGACCAGAAATAGGGGACTTGATGAAGCTAGTGGTGAGTATATCTATTATGTTGATGCAGACGATTGGCTGGAGCGTGAAGCTATCGCTAAAATGGTGGAAATAGGTACAACATCTAATAGTGATATTGTAGGTGTTAGTTGGTGGCTCGCTTTTGAGAAGAAAGAGAGGTATATGTCTCAACCTTTTTTTGAAAAGACAGAAGAGGCGTTGTTTTTAATGATGACGGGTCGGATGAGATGGAATCTATGGTTGTTTTTGGTCAAGAGAGACTTGTACGTTGAGCACAAAATTAGGTTTGTGGAAGGTATGAATATGGGAGAGGATATGTTGGTGATGTTTAAGTTGTTTGGTCGGGCTGGGAAGGTTGTTTATTTGGATGAAGGACTATATCATTATGGACAGTCCAATGAGGAATCCTTAACAAAAACATATACAGAGGGGCATAGAAAACAAGTAACAAACAATGTAGAGGAGTTGAAAAAATATTTGGTAGGTACAGCTTATAAAAGCTTGACAGAACGCTGGTTAGATTGTTTGAAGCTGAATGTTAAATTGCCATTGCTGGTTACCGGTAATAAGGCTGATGTGGAGATATGGCGTGAATGGTTCCCTGAAGTAAATAAAAGATTTTTTGGTAGAAAGGTTATACCGAGACGCTTATCGTATTTACAAATGGCAGCAAATTATAATAATATGTATTGGGTGATAAAGCTACATTATGTGGCAGTGGTAAAATTGTATTACGGTATTTTATATAAATAGGGGGAAGTATGAGGAAGGTGATATTGTATATTTTAATGGGGATTGTGGTTAGCGCCGCTTTTTTTTCAATTAGCTTTACTTTTCTCCCAAAGGCTATAAATTCGAAAATTATTTTTGCGGGGTTAGGAGTTCTACTTTTTCTATATGATACGATAAAGCAAGGAGAATTTACACTACCAAAGGAAGTATGGGGAGCTATGATAATAGTGAGTATGTTTTGTGTAGTTGGTTTCATCGCTACTGATGTAAACTATACTGCCGATTATTCCTATGCAACGTATTTTGTAAGTTTCTTTACTTGGCTTTTTGCTTCTTACGCAGTTTGTTGGTTGATCCGTGCTTTACATGGAAAAGCAACTCTCAATTTGCTCGTTAATTACCTGTCAATAGTTTGTGTAGTACAGTGTCTTTTAGCACTAGGGATTGATAAATACCCTGATCTGAAGTTTTTTGTCGACCGCTATGTTGATCAGGGGCAGGAGTTTTTTACAGACGTAAACCGATTGTACGGTGTAGGTGTCGCATTGGATTCTGCAGGGGTGCGGTTTTCAATGGTTTTGATTATGATACCTGCAGTTATTTTTTCGACTGAAAATGATGGTAAGATAAGAGGATATGTATTTTTAATGTTATTGGCTTTTTTTATTATCAGTGTTATTGGCAATATTATATCTAGAACTACCATATTAGGTGTTATCATAGGCCTGGTTTTTCTTATTGTTAAAATGCTAACTGGAGCTGAGCAACGATCGAAGGTGTTTAAGTACTTTATCCTCCTTTTACTTTTTTGTAGTGCGGTATCTGTCTTTCTATATAAGACAGATAAAGTTTATGAAGAATATTTTCGTTTCGCTTTCGAAGGTTTCTTTAACTTCTTTGAAAGAGGAGAGTGGCGGACAGGGTCGACTGATAAACTGAATAGGACAATGTGGATATGGCCGGAAACAACGCAGGAATGGCTGATAGGAACTGGCTTATATGATAATTGGGTGTATGGAACGGATATTGGCTATTGTAGACTAATACTGTACAATGGACTGATTGGATTTTCAGTCTTGGTTCTGTTTTTTTTGTATCAGGCTTATGTTTTTTCTTGTTTCTTTTCTGAATATGTATTGCTCTTCGTCGCCTTTATTATTCTGGCTTTTTTAATTTGGATTAAGGTATCAACAGACATCTTTCAGATTTTTGCTTTTTTTTATTTCTTGGATAATAGTAAAGGTAAGTCACTTTTTAAAATGAATGTGTGATGAAGATTATCTATAATATAGCAGGGCTATATAATGCCGGGGGAATGGAGCGGGTGTTAACCAATAAAGCCAATTATTTAGCAGGCGCGGGACATCAAGTAATTATCGTCACCACAGATCAAAAGAGTAGAAACCCTTATTTTGATTTAAATGAAGCTGTAGAACAGATCGATTTGAATATCAATTATGATAGCATACAAAGGCTGGGGTTAGTTTCTAAAGTGATTGCTTATCGAAGGAAGCAACGTCTGCATAAAAGTAAGCTTGAAAGTGTATTGAAAGAGCTAAAGGGCGATATCGTAATTAGTATGTTTGATCATGATGTATCTTTTTTATATAAAATTAAAGATGGCAGTAAGAAGCTTTTAGAAATTCACTTTTCGAGATATAAAAGAGTACAGTACGGACGAAAAGGAGTATGGGGAATTATCGATCAGCTGAGAAGTAAGAAAGATGTGTATTTGGCTCAGAAATATGATCGATTTATTGTGCTTACCGAAGAAGATAAACACTATTGGGGGAGTTTGAAAAATATTGAAGTGATACCAAATGCTAATAGTTTCTCCCCCAAAGAAGTTTCTAATCTAGATAAAAAGGTTGCTGTGGCAATAGGTCGATTGGATTATCAAAAAGGATTTGATGATCTGATTAAAATATGGGCTATGGTACAGCCCATATTTCCAGACTGGCGCCTGCATATATACGGAGAGGGGAGACTGGAATCTGATTTACAGATGCTAATAGAGAGGTTAAATATGAAGAGTGCGATACAGCTAAACAAGCCAACTAAAAACATTGAAGAGGTATACTTGGGAAGCTCTGTTTATTTGATGACTTCGCGCTATGAAGGCTTGCCAATGGCATTGCTAGAGGCGCAGGCTTGTGGTTTGCCTCTATTGTCTTATGCTTGTAAATGTGGGCCAAGAGATATTATAGAACAAGGTCGAAATGGTTATTGGGTTGAGCAAGGAGATCAGATTAAGTTTGGAGAAAGGCTGCGAGAGCTATTAAATAGTGACAGCTTACGGCGAGAAATGGGAGAAGCCGCTAAAGTAATGTCGATGCGATTTTCAGAAAAAGTAGTAATGGAGCATTGGGGAAATGTGTTTTCTGAAGTTCTGAAAGAACGAAAATGAAAAGAAAAATAATCACTTAGTAAGCTTTTTTGTTTTATGAATTCATATTCATTGTTGGCTTTAATAATCATACTCTACACACTGTCTATTACCTTGTGTAGAGGAAAAGTGTTTTCTTTAACAAGAGATAGATCTACAGTATTAAAGGGAATATTAAGTTTGTTGATTATTCTTTCGCATACAAATTTTCATGCAGATATACCTGTTTTTAAGACCATAACGAACTGGGGAGGAACAAAAGTTGCTTTGTTCTTTTTCTTATCCGGATATGGTTTGATAAGCTCCTATCTCCGTGTGGGGAGTGGTTATATGGATGGCTTTTTGGTGAAAAGAATTTGGAAAATAGTTAAGCCCCTTTTAGTTATTACTTTGGTATATCTAGGTGTCGTATTTCTGGATAAGAAAACATTGCCGAGTGATATTATAGGTGAACTTTTTTTACAAGGCAAAACGCCAC
Organism: Sphingobacterium tabacisoli; assembly: GCF_017908035.1. Classification (GTDB taxonomy): domain Bacteria; phylum Bacteroidota; class Bacteroidia; order Sphingobacteriales; family Sphingobacteriaceae; genus Sphingobacterium; species Sphingobacterium tabacisoli. The sequence goes on from NZ_JAEQMU010000002.1 coordinate 259,008, forward strand.
TGCCTTATTCTTGGTTCGTGTATGTTATTATCTTAGCTTATATTGTTTTTTTCTTTGTTTTCCAGCTTAAAATTAAAGTGGAAAGAAAAATAGTCTTTGTTTTTATAGGGCTATTACTGGTTAGTTTAGGGCTGTATAAACTAGGATTTGATAGGGCCTGGTGGGTGTCTAATTTGGCTTTTCCTACAGGCTTGGTTTATGGACTTTATGAAGAGAAGCTCCTGTCTTTCTCCAGACAAAAGTATATTAATCTATTTTTGGTTCCTGTCTGCGTATTGCTTGCAGGAGTCTTTGTGGTTCCTAAAATCGAATTTCTCTATCTGTTTTCTTATGTTTTTATCACCATATTCTTATTTCTATTAATTAGTTATGTGAAGCTTCCGAACGGAAAAGTTTGGCATTTTTTAGGGAACGTTTCGTATGAAACCTATCTATTACATGGCGCTTTATTTTCGATGCTAAGAGGTAATACTATATTTATTACGAATGACTATGTCTATCTATTGGCAACTGTAGGATGTACTCTTCTATTAGCTTTTCTGTTCAATCAATTATTTAATAAAAAATGGATAAAATGAAGACAATAGTTATATCTGCAGTCAATATTGTGGAAGCTGGACCATTGGCGATTCTTAGAAATTGTCTCCATTATCTATCCGAGCTGGCGGCGAATGAGGAGTATAAGGTCGTGGCTTTGGTGTATGAAAGGGAGCTGGCCGAGTATCCCAATATCACCTATATAGAAACTAAGTGGCCTAAGAAAAACTGGATAAACCGTCTATGGTATGAATATGTCTCGATGAAGAAGGTGAGTAAAACGATAGGACCGGTTTATTTATGGTTTTCACTGCATGATACCAGTCCCCGTGTAGAGGCGGACCTGCAGGCGGTATATTGTCATAACTCGTTTACGTTTTATAAATGGAAATGGAGAGAACTACTATTTGCGCCCAAGATTGTGCTGTTCTCACTTTTTACAAAATATATCTATGGATTTAATGTCGCGGCAAATCGGTATCTCGTGGTACAGCAGGAATGGTTTAGGGAAGCTATGGCAAAAGATTTTAATTTTTCTGCCCAAGATATTATCGTAGCCAGGCCACAACAGATTGTGCCTATCCGTAATACATCGTCTAGCAATAAAGGCGGTAATGGAGAATGCTATTCTTTTCTATTCCCGGCTTCGCCCAATAGTCATAAGAACTTTGAGTGTCTCTGTGAGGCGGTAGCGCAATTGGACAGTAAGGAAGGTCTACCAAAATTTAAAGTATATATCACCATAACAGGAAAAGAAAATAGTTATACCCGTTGGATCTTTAAAAAATGGGGCAATAGGTATGAATCACTATGTTTCATCGGTTTTTTAGGTAAAGAAAGTCTACTTGGCTACTATGAGGGAGTAGACTGTTTGGTGTTCCCATCGAAGACGGAAAGTTGGGGATTACCTATTTCGGAGTTTGCAAACTATGGAAAGCCGATGCTGCTTGCTGATCTGCCTTATGCGCGGGAAACAGCTGCTGGTAGTCGCTGCACTGCTTTCTTTGATCCAGATCGGCCTGATAATTTGGCCGCGCATATGGAGCAGTTGATCATGGGGGAAGCGACTGTATTGGCGCCAGTGCCGGAGCGGGAGATAGCGGTACCCGTAGCGGAGGAATGGTCTACCTTATTTAATTTACTTTTAAATGAACAGCATGAAGATATTACAAGTCGGTAAGTTTTACCCTATACGGGGAGGTGTCGAAAAAGTAATGTACGATCTGACATTGGGACTTTCGAGCGAAGAAGTCTATTGTGATATGCTCTGCGCCTCGACAGAGGGATATCCGGAAGGGGAGATACAATTAAATGAGTTTGCACGGTTGATTGTGGTAAAGACACATTTGAAACTGGCAGCGACGATGTTGGCGCCGGCGATGATAAGCACATTAAGACGAATAGCCAAGGAGTATGATATCATACATGTGCATCATCCGGATCCAATGGCAGCCCTGGCTTTATACTGCTCGGGGTATAAAGGAAAGGTGATTATGCATTGGCATAGTGATATTCTGAACCAGAAGAAATTAATGAAATTTTATGCGCCCCTGCAGTCATGGTTAATACGTCGGTCAGACCTGATTGTGGGAACCACACCGGTATATGTCAAAGATTCGAGCTTTCTAAGGGAGGTGCAGCCTAAATGTGATTATATACCGATCGGAATAGAGCCATTTGTTTTACAGCCCGAAAAAGCGGAAGCTATTAGACAGCAATTTAAAGGGAAGAAAATCATTTTCTCATTAGGAAGGCTAGTCACTTACAAGGGGTATGAATATTTGGTGAAAGCCGCTGCTTTATTAACGGGAGATGTGCAGGTCGTGATCGGTGGGACAGGTCCTCTGATGGACGAACTAAAAGCACTGGCAGAAGAACTTGGCGTAAAGGATAAAGTAACATTTCTGGGCTTTGTATCGGACGAGGATGTAGCGGCTTATTATCAGGCCTGTGATTGTTTCTGTTTGAGTTCGGTCTGGAAGAATGAGGCTTTTGCCATTGTTCAGTTAGAGGCAATGTCGCTGGGTAAGCCTGTGATATCGACAGCGATCCCAGGATCTGGTGTAAGTTGGGTAAATCAACACCTGAAATCGGGGATTGTGGTGCCTGTAGCGGATGAAACTGCACTGAGTGCTGGAATCAATAAGTTGCTTTCAAATGATTTGTTATATAGCCAGTTAGCCGAAGGAAGTTTGATGCGCTATGACCAATTGTTCCGTAGAGAGAAAATGGTGGCAAGAACAAATGAAATTTATTGCAAACTTTTATCGAAAAACAATGTTTAATAAATAATGGCCGATTTATGGAACAGACAAAGAAGAAAATCGTTTGTAAAAACGATCATTTTCTGAAAAATGTGGAAGTGGCATTAGAACAGGGAAAAAAGGTGAAGATAGCAGTGAGGGGCAATAGCATGAACCCTGTTTTAAACGATGGAGACCTAGTCATTCTAGAGAAAGGACATTTACCTAATGAAAAAAAAGGAGATATAATACTGGCAAGACATGAAGGAAATTATGTGTTGCATCGTATTGTATGGATTAGTTCAGATTTCTTTTACCTAGCAGGTGATGGAAATAAACTACAAGTAGAAAAAGTCCGTAAAGATAGTGCTATCGCTACGGTAGGTGCAGCCTTTCGTGGAGAGCTGTGTCTGCCGCTAGGCTTTGCAGGAAGCAGATTGCAGCTGTTTGGGCGATGCTTATTGGGCGCTTGTTGGTATTTGAATTATAGTATAAAAAAGAAATTTTTATGAAGTTGAGAAAAGATTTGATTTTACGGGAAATAGGGAATCACTACGTGGTGGTGGATCCCGGTCAGGAAATGGTGGATATGTCAACGGTGTTTACGCTGAATACGACTTCTGCTTTTTTGTGGAAAGAGCTCGAAGGTAAGGAGGTCACGGTAGAACTCATAACGGACTTGTTGTGCGCTCATTATGAGGTGTCACGGGAAACAGCCGGAAAAGACGCTGAAGCAATTTTTACAGCTTTTTGCAAAAACGGCTTAATGGCAAATTGAAATGATAGATAAGGAGCGCATTTATACGGTGTTTTTTAACTTACTGCGATCGGGGTTATGGTCAAAACCTATCGAAGCAGTGGAGCAGCTCCCACTATCGCCTGTTGAGTGGAAACAAATCTATGATATGGCGGTGGCCCAGACGGTAGAAGGGCTTGTTTTCGATGCGGTAGAACGCTTGGATGAGCTGCACTTGCCACCAACAGACATATGGATGAAATGGTTGGTTCGGGTTACCAAAATCGAACAACATAATAAACTGATGAATCAATGTCTGGCCGAACAAATCCTTTTTTTTAATAATCTAGAGATCAGTCCGGTTCTATTGAAGGGGCAGGGGGTAGCACGGCATTACGAAGCTCCGCTCCGCCGATCGGCTGGGGATATCGACTGGTATTTTTCTACTAAAGAGGATTATGAGAAAGTGAATAGTTGGGTGACTCAAAAAGAGGTGCCGGTTCAATATATGCCAGGACGTAGCATGTGCTATTCCTACAAAGGGCTAGAAATCGATCATCACACGAATCTCATAGACTTGCATAATCCTTTTGTAAAGCCTTTTCTTAACGAGTTTGTTAGGGCAGAGCGTGAGCATGATCGGTTTATCAAAGTCGAAGGAGTGGCCTGTCGTGTATTATCGCCTGTCCTAAACAGTGTACAGGTCGTAAGTCATGTCTTGAAGCATCTCCTTTCTTTCGGATTGGGCTTGAGGCAACTTTGCGATGTGGCGCGATTGTATTATGTGCATTTCAAAGATATTCAAGGCCATGGTTTGGACAAGATATATAGACGGTTGGGGATAGGGCGATGGGTGGTTTTATTGCACGATCTGTTAGTACGCTATTTAGGGCTGGAGCGTCGGTGGTTACCCTATCAAGCCGATAGGGCTGTTCATGCCGACTGGGTGATGGAAGATATTTTACGCGTAGGTAATTTTGGTTTTTTTGATGAACGCTATCCGGAAGGGCAAGAAGTAGCAACAGGAGGTCGGAAGAACTCTTTTCTGCGCGTAGGCAAAAATCTATTGAAATATGGACGTTACGCACCAATGGAATCTGTTTTTTTTCCTTTGGTACAGACCTATACACGCGTTTTTATTAAATAACATGCAAAGGACACTAATAGAGCATATGAGATGGATGTGGCTTCTTACCCTAGGAGCACGTTTTCGATTGGGGCTCTATGTGACCCTTGAAGTGATGAGTATTGGATTGGGTTTGGTCTTCGTCTTGTGGACAAAAAAAGTAGTGGATTCGACGGTACTGGGGAATACTGCTTTTTTCTCCATGAATTTATGGATCATGGTGTTCTCCCTATTGGGGTCGGTTGTTTTTAGGGTATTTGCAGGTTGGATCAATGAGCAGATGAAATTGGATATGCTCCTGAGTACCCAGCAGAAAATGCTCGATAAGCAATTGCATGCTACTTGGCAGTTTTTGAATAAATGGTCGTCAGGGGATTTGCAAGTGCGTATACAGGACGACGCCAGAGAGGTGGTGCAGATGGCCGGACAGAGTATATGGTCGACCTTTGTAACGCTGTTGAGTCTGATCTCTTTTTTACTGCTCCTGGCTTGGTTTGATGTTGTCCTCGCTTTGCTAATGCTTAGTGTATCGCTGTTGTTTGGAGTAGCCAAGGTCTATTTTAAAAAGACCAAAGCACTCAATGAAGAGTTAAAAAGTGCACGTAGCGAATTTGGGCAGGTGGTACAGGAGACTGTGCAGTTTAAACTATTGATAAGAGCTTTGTCGATATATCCTACTCGCTGGGCCAGGATCGAAAAAAGTCTGGAGAAAATTCTTGGTTTACAAATGGGCTTAATCAACTTTTCTACATTTTCGCACGGATTGCTCCGGCTACTGGCATCAGCAGGGTTTTTATTGGCCTTTGGCTGGGGATTGTATCGTCTGCATCTGGGACTGATTACATTTGGTTCGTTGACGGCTTTTTTGCAGTTAGTAGGACGTATACAGGCACCGGTGTTGACGCTGATGGCTTTTGTGCCCCTGGCGATACGCTCGCGGGTAGCGACTGACCGTGTGATGGATGTCATGGAGGTGCCCATAGAACCTGAATTGAAACCTGAAGTCTTACCGGACCTCCAAGCAATATATATGGATAAGCTCTCTTTTCAGTATCAGGAGGAGTGCATTATAAGTGATTTTAGTATGGCTGTCTATAAAGGGGAATCGATAGCCATTATGGGCCCTAGTGGTAAAGGGAAGACGACATTTGTACGCTTATTATTAGGACTGTTGGAGCCAACGGCAGGGCAGGTGGTGCTGGAAACAAAGAATAGCAGATGTGGATTGACAGCGGACCATCGTATAAATATGGCTTACGTGCCACAGGGCGGAAAACTATTTCGGGGTACTGTACGGGAAAATCTGGAAGTGATGAACCCGGAAGCTACAGCTACGCAAGTAGAACGGGCTATAGTTTTAGGTTGTGCAGAATTTGTATATGATCTGCCAAATGGGCTAGAGACGGAGATAGGAGAGGAGGGATATGGATTGTCTGAGGGACAGGCACAGCGTATCGCTGTCGTGAGGGCGATGTTACGGGATTGTCCTGTATGGCTTTTCGACGAGCTCACTTCAGCCTTGGATGAAGATACTGCCCAGCTTATGATAAAGAGATTACTGGAATACGGTAAGGATAAGATCGTGATCTTGGTTACACATGATATCGAGATTGCAAAGCAATGTGATAAAATTATACTGTTATAAAAAGGATAGGTAATCTGTTGAAAATCGGTGTATAAATGAAAATAATAGAAGGACATAGTGTTGTTGATATCGCTGTTGCGGGACATGGGATACGATTGGCCATGCCTGAGCATTATGACCTATTGGCTTGTCTGCCCAATTTTTCGGCATTTATTGTCGATTCACTGAAGGAAAGTGAAGTACTGATGGAAGTCATGTTGCTAGAAGGAGATAGACCAGTGCTAAAAGGAGATCGTAAGATATTGACGGATATCTCGTCGGCTTGGGAGAATAAGTTTTCATTGGAAGAACTGGAAGAAGGGTACCTGGTGTCTATTGAAGGAGCCAATAAAGGTACTGCCTGGCAAATGCTTGCAAGCAAGGACTTTTACCAGATCACTATTTATGCGCTAGGGGATGAATTGTACAATACGACGGTACTAAATTGGTTTTTGATGATGGCGTATGGACAGGCTATCTTACAGCAGGATAGTGTTATGATCCACGCCTCTGTAGTGGAAAGGAAGGCGGAAGCTTATGCTTTTTTAGGCAAAAGCGGTACCGGAAAAAGTACACATAGCGGTCTTTGGTTACAGCATATTGAAGGGGTATCGCTATTGAATGATGATAACCCTGTCGTGCGTTTGGAAGGCAGTGAAATCTATATATATGGTACGCCCTGGAGTGGTAAGATGAAGTGCTATATCAATAAAGGGATTAAACTAGGGGCTATAGTTCGTCTGCGGCAGGCTGAGGAGAATCGCATGCGTTGGATAGATGGGATACATGCGCTGACTGCACTGATGCCGAGCTGTACGGCAATGCGGTGGAATATGGGCTTATTTAATGCTATGATAGGAACTGCCGAGAAGATAATTAGGAGCTTGCCTATCGGTGAATTGGCTTGCTTGCCTAATGCGGAAGCGGCTCTTTTATGTCATTATGAAATAATTGAACATACTTATAAAACTACATCTATCAACCTATTAAAAACATAAGGCTATAAAGTACCTCTGTTTAACAAATATGCAGGGGGCAATATAGTGATAAAGACAGATACTACTATGAAAACAAAAAATATGAATAAAGTTATTTTCGGATTGATGGCCCTTTGCGCCTTGTTGCTGAATGCATGCGTGGTGGGCAAAAAAGTTGTCTATGTAAAGGATATGGGAGTCAATGGACACCATCGGGTGATGGAAGAAGAGCCGATGAAGATACAGAAAGGGGACCGCTTACGGATTGTTGTGCAGGCCAAAAGTCCAGAGTTGGCCGCGCCATTTAATGGGGGAGCTGGGGCCTATCGCATAGATGCCAGTGGTAATGTGGAGGCAGTTGCCGAACAGACGAGGGATGCACAGAGTTATGTGGTCAATAGTCAAGGGGCTATCGATTTTCCCGTGCTAGGAAATATTCCGTTGGAAGGGTTGACCTTAGAGCAGATTAACGAGAAAATAACCACAAAATTGAAGACAGGTGGAATGATCGCAGAGCCTCTGGTAAAAGTAGAACTACTAAACTTTAAAGTGAGTGTCGTAGGAGCGGTAGTCCGGGAAAACGTGTTGAATGTGGAGAATGCGGAAATGACACTGATGGAGGCTATAGCGCTTTCCGGAGGATTGAAACCCAACGCCGCACCTGATCAAATTAAAGTCATTAGAGAGGAAGGTGGCATAAGAAGAATAATTGTTCATGATATACAGTCCAAGAGTTTTTTCGACTCACCAGCTTATCACCTGAGACAGAATGATATTGTATATGTAACTCCTAGATCTGCTGAGGATACGCCCCGCGAAAATAGAAGCTGGCGTTTCTGGACGACTGCAATGGGGGTAGTCTCTATTGTTCTGGCAGCATTAACACTTGCAAAGTAAGAATATGGTTAAAAATAAAGATACAGAGGGAGTAATACAGGAGCAACGGGATCCATCGCTGAATGTATTAGATGTATTAAAGTATTTGCTGTCGTACTGGCCCTGGTTCTTAGCGTCGATTTTGCTATTCGGAGGATATTACCTATACGATTATAGTAAAACCCCTTTTATGTACGGACAGGCGCAGACGGTATTGATAAAGACACCTGCAAATACGCCTGCTACGGCGCGATTTACAAGGGCTAGTGCTGGATATAACAGCGTTAGTGTCGCGAGTGAGACGTTACAGTTACGGTCAAAAGAACTGATGCGTCAGGCGGTAGAGCATTTAGGCGCTGACATAAGCTACTCGCATAAAGTTGGTTTACGTATTTATGAGCTTTATGATAAATCTCCAATAAAGGTGAAAATCCTAAAGGGATTGCCACAAGATACATGGAGTCTGGTGATTACACCGATCAGTAAGGATAGTGTAGAGGTAGGGGGATGGAAGGATAATATGGATCGGGCACCTGTACGTCTGGCTATTGGGCAGGCATTTCGAACGCCTTTAGGGGAGATACAACTGGACTCTACAAGTCACTATTTGCCCCGTTCTTTTGGTAAAAGTATACGGGTTGAAAAATTTGCCAGAGAGTATATGGTCAACTTCTTCTTGAGTAATCTGAAAATTAAGCAAATGGAAGATGATGCTTTCCTGCTGCAGATGCATCTTGAAGATCGGTCTGCTCGTCGTGCTGGTGATATTCTGACAGAGCTGATCACGGTCTACAACCGTACAGCATTGGAAGATTTAAATCAAACGGCTGTGAATACAGCTGATTTTATAAAGAACCGATTGCAGATCATTGAGGAGGAATTGTATGAAGTAGAAACGGATATCGAGAAACTGAAGGTTAACAATCAAGGGGTAGATGTAGCGATGGCCGGACAGCTATATGTTGCCGAAGGAAGGGCATTCCAGACGCAACGTACACAGATTGAAACGGATAAAAGGCTGGTGGAGATGATGCGTGATTACCTGACTGCCGATGGTAAGTCGAAGGAGTTGATCCCCAATAATACGGGGTTGGTGGACGCTAATGTGGAAGGACAGATCGTGGAGTATAACAAAGCCTTATTGAGGCGTAATCGACTGGAGGAAGGAAGCAGTATGGCCAATCCGGTGGTACAGGAGTTGGACCAAGGGCTGGGCGCCATGCATACGAATATCCTGAGAGCTATTAACAATACGTTGTCTGGTCTGCAGGTGAAGATTAATAATGTACAGCGGGAAGAAAATCAAGTGAAAGGACAGGTAATGCAGATTCCTGGTAAGCAGCGCATGATTCTAGAGGTCGAACGAAAGCAAAAAGTGAAAGAAGACTTATATCTTTTTTTGTTGAACAAACGGGAAGAAAATGCATTGAACCAAGCGATGACGGAGGACAATATACGTATTGTGGATCCTGCTTATGGCTCAGAAGCGCCGATGTATCCCAGTCGTGTGCGTAAAGTCGGGATGGGACTAGCAGTGGGGACTGTTCTACCTGCAGTAGTTCTGTTATTGATGCTGATGCTAGATACCGGTGTACGCAGTAGACAGGATATACAGAAGGTGGTGACGGCGCCATTTTTAGGAGAGCTGCCGATGGAGAAAAAGTATGATGATAAGGGCGTGGCGGTATCTAAAGCAGGACGCGATCCTTTGACAGAGGCTTTCCGGATTCTGAGGACTAATATCAATTTTATGGCGGTAGATGGAGCACCGCCCCAGGTGATAACGTTTAGTTCCTTTACCATAGGTGCGGGAAAGACATTTAACGTGATGAATTTGTCTGCTACGGTTTCCTATCTGAAAAAGCGTGTGGTAATGGTGGATCTGGATTTGAGGAAAGGTACACTGACCAGGCGAATGGGGATTAAGTTTAAAAAGGGAGTTACCCATTACCTGTCAGATAGTTCGGTCAAGATTGATGACGTGGTCTATAAAAGTGAATTATCGGATGGTGTAGACTGTGTGCCTATTGGGGTTTTGGCGCCCAATCCTGTTGAACTGTTACTCAGCCAACGGTTGGATGAGCTGATTCGAGAGTTGAAATCACGCTACGATTATATTATAGTGGATGGTGTACCTGTTGCTATCGTCGCGGATGCAAGTATTATTAGCCGTATATCTGATTTAACTTTATTCGTGATACGTGCAGGGAAAATGGACCGCAGGCAGTTACCTGAACTTGAAAAGTTGTATCAATCGAACAAGCTAGCCCGGTTGGGCGTTGTTTTAAATGGAGTGAAGTTAGGAAGTGGAGCTTACGGATATGGTCGATATGGATATGGGAACTATGGGTATAGCTATGGTGATGAGAAAAAATCGCTATGGAAAAAAATATTTGGATAATTTTTTTATTTCTAAATAAAACTAATAGACATCTTGTTTGTTGTATTGTTATGGGAATAAAACCTACAGTTAGACTGTAGGCATTTTTAATTTTTTTTGCCAAGTGTTTTGGGGACCTAACGCTATATAATAGCGTTTTGTAAATGTTTGGTGAATTTTTATCTATCTAGAAAATGAATCTGTTGTTTGCTAAGCATCTTTTGCCATTAATGGTCTTTTTATTTTTTCTCATCAGCAATACTGCAGTTAGCGGTGGTAATTCTATGGTGAAGGGGTATTCTCTTGAAAAAGGGGAGTGGGTATCTGTTGAATCTGTCGACCTCCTACAACCGACAATAGTGGAACAAAATGCATTTGACTTTTTGTTTGATGTCGATAGAAATAAAGGGTTACTGAAATCTGAAGATTATCGCTTCCTATTGGCGCAATCCTTGGTCAACCAGGGTAAGATCAAAGAACTGGTTGCAATAGATAGCTATATTTTTAAAGAAATAGGGGTATCTGAATACCTTTTAAAGACCTTGGAGCAAGCGTCTGAATTAGCAACAGGATTGTCTGACAAAAATCAGAAATATTTCTACTCCTGCCTAATCGATGCATCGATTGGGGGACTAAAGGCCTCGGTAGAGGAACAGCAAAAATGGTATGCCAGCGCGTATCAAAAACATCTATTGATTGATCCAAAAACAGAAGAGTTTAGGCAGACTGAATTGATTGGTTTAGCTAGTCAGGCTATGGCTCTCTCGCTATCTCAAAAGGCTGTAGAAGCGGAAAGGGTCTTTTTGCAAGGAATCGCTCGTATAGATGAAAGCAAAGTAGGAGAAGAAGATTATTACTTATTGTTCAAATACATTCATTTTTTGGTCGAGACTAAGGCCTATGACAAGATCGATAAATGGTTAAGCTATAGTTTGTCTCTGGCGGAAACGGGAAATGAAGCTTATTATAAAACACTAACATATTACCATTTAGTTCTTTTGAAAGCTAAGCAGGGACTTCCAGAGGCGTCTGCTCAGTATCTGCGCGACTATCAACTATCGAAGGTACAGCTGAGTAGCAAGGAGCTAGTGCGGATTGCATTTGTAGAAAGTAGCTATTATGATTACGGAAATACCGCTTTTGTTAAACAGGATAAAGGCATAATGGCTTTCTCGGGGCTCGCAATTTTGATCATTGGAGCTGTTGTTGGAACATCGGTGTATTTGCAACGGTCTGGTAAGCGAGCTGAACTCCCTCTTGAAGAGGAGGTTGAACCTGAGAGATTGGTAGGATGGTCGATTGTTCCGCAAGATGCTTTAGAAACATCACTGTACGATATCGCTCCTAGTGAGACTATCGTGGAGTTGAAAGCCTCACCGGTAGAGGATATCAGTGATTTGAAAAAAATGGCGGAAAATAACGACCCGTTATTTATGAAAAAGTTTAAGCAGTTCTTTAGAGATTTTGCAGAATGTGTAGGAAGAAAAGCGGAGACTCCATTGAATTTGGCAGAGCTGGAAGTCTGTGCCTATACAAAACTGGGATATACGACCAAAGAAGTAGCCTATTATCGCGGAGACTCTATCCGTTCGGTAGAAAATAGGAAATATAGAATCCGTCGTAAGTTGAATCTGCCTAGAGATGTGGATTTTACGGATTGGGTTTTGACAGCATAAATTTTTGAATGATAAGTGTCGTTCAGAACCTATTTTGAGAATGGACTAAAAAAGTTGCTGTATGTCACTATGGAATAAGATTTTTGAGAAGCATAAGGAGGGAAAGAAAGGCAAATTGGCCTGGTTGGGGTGTGATATGCATAATCATGTGCTACCTGGTATAGATGATGGTGCCAAAACTGTCGCCGATTCGCTTGTCCTGATTCAGGGATTAAAAGATCTCGGTATAGACCGTTGTATCGCGACTCCGCATGTTATCTCTGGGGTGTATGATAATACGGTAGATGATATTGCCGAGGCGTTGGGTAGACTAAAGCAGGAATTGACGTCAAAGAACATGGAGTTTTCCATCGGTCACTCGGCCGAGTATATGCTTGATGAAGGTTTCTTGAATATTCTAGATCATAACAGGCTGTGTGCCTTGCCCAATAACTATGTACTGATAGAAATGTCTTATCTGGCCGAATCCAATATGCTTATGGAAGCAATATTCAGGTTACAGAGCGAGGGGTATTTTCCTATACTGGCTCATCCTGAGCGTTATAATTATTATCATCAGGATTTTAACCAATATAAAATAATCAAGGAGATGGGGGCACTCCTTCAGTTGAATGTACTCGCTATTTCTGGATACTACGGTAATCAGGTAAAGTTGACCGCGGCAAGGCTGATTAAAGAGGGGATGTATGATTTTGTAGGGACGGATATGCATCACGAACGCCATCTTAATGCCATAAAAGGAGTGGTCGATCGCTATGATGTTGAAGCCTTATTGAAGCATAACCCTATAAAAAATGCGACAGCTTTTTAAGCTCTAACGAGTTTTCTTTAATATAATAACAAAGGCCAATACAAACGTATTGGCCTTTGTTATTATGGAACATATGATCGCGTATTAATGCGCACTCAATTGTTTTTTCTTTTCTTCGTCAAAACCAGCTTCTAATTCCGCTAATTTTTTCTTTCCGTAAGCTAATCTTGTGATAACCACAAATAGCACAGGAACGATAAAGATGGCTAAGAATGTCGCGGCAGCCATACCTCCAAATACAGTCCAGCCGATAGTCTGACGGGACACCGCACCAGCACCTGTAGAAAGCATCAAAGGAATAATACCCAAGATAAACGCAAGTGATGTCATGATGATCGGACGTAGACGGAGCTTGACAGCATCCAAGGTCGCTTCGAGTAAGTTCATACCGATATCTACACGTTCTTTGGCAAACTCTACGATCAAAATCGCGTTTTTGGCGGCTAGACCAATAATGGTGACTAGACCAATCTGCGCAAAGATGTTATTGTCGAGTTGCGGAATGAACATCAATGTTAATATAGCTCCGAATACCCCTAGCGGAACCGAAAGAAGGATGGAGAACGGTACAGACCAACTCTCGTACAGAGAAGCTAGAAGTAAGAATACGAAGAGAATACACAAGGCAAAAATCTGTATTGTTTTTGAACCTGATTGTTTCTCTTGTAACGTCAGTCCGGAGAACTGATAGTCATATCCAGCCGGTAAGGTCTGAGCAGCTACTTCTTCTAGTGCCTTGATCACATCACCGGAACTGTATCCTGGTGCAGCACCACCGGATATATCAATCGCTCTAAAGATATTGTAGTGATTGATAATAGATGGCATGGTCACTAGATTATAATTGACCAGTGCACTCATCGGTACAGGTTGACCTTTGACATTATTTACATAAAGCTTGTTAATGTCCTCGATTCCCATTCTATATTCTACATCCGCTTGTGTTACAACACGGAAGTTACGGCCGTATTTGGTGAAGTCATTGACATAGCTACTACCTAAATAAGCAGATATGGTCGAGTATATACTAGCGATAGGAACTCCCATACGTTTTGCCTGCTCTCTGTTTACTTCCAATTTGTAGTTTGGAGAGTTGGAGTTAAATAGGGTATAGGCCATGCCGATTTCTGGACGCTGGTTGGCAGCCATTAAGAACTTACCTACTGTAGCCTCAAATTCTTTGATATCTACTGTTTGTAAATCCTGGATCTGTAAGGAGAAACCACCAGATGCACCTAGACCTGGAATCGCAGGAGGTGTAACGGCTAGTACGCGGGCTTTGTCATATTGCGCGTATTTCTTCATGATGGCACCCGTGATATCGTTTGCTGTACGCTTACGGTCTTTCCAAGGTTTCAAGGATACGAACAATGTTGCACCATTCGGTTTGAACGCTCTGTTTAAGATATTAATACCCGAAATAGAGGTTACGTATTTGATCTCAGGAAAATCTTTACGGAATTCTTCTTCCAGCTCTTCAAGGATAGCATCCGTACGGGCTGAGGAAGCACCCTCAGGTAGTGTGACACCTGCGAAGAACATTCCTCCATCTTCGGAAGGGATAAAACCTGTAGGTTTTTTCATAAACATCCAGCCTGTACCGATAAAAATACAAAGTAGTACAATCAGTACGAGAGGAGTAGCTTTGATTGCTTTTTTAACACCTCTAGAGTAGGAGTAGGTTACTTTTTCAAACCATAAGTTGAATTTGTAGAAGAACTTGTTAAGTCCTTTCGAATCTTTGGTTACTGCCGTCGGCTTTAACATGATCGAACATAATGCCGGAGTCAATGTCAAGGCGATGAATGCGGAAAGCATAACGGATACCGCAATCGTGATCGCAAACTGTTGGTACAATTTACCTACCATTCCGGGGATGAAACCTACAGGAACGAATACCGCTGACAAAATCAAGGCAATAGCGATTACAGGAGCCGTGATATCTTTCATGGCACGCATGGTCGCTTCTTTTGCACTCATTTTATAATGGTCGATATAATGCTGTACCGCCTCTACCACAACGATGGCATCATCCACAACGATACCGATGGCGAGTACAAAGGCAAGCATGGTAAGGTTGTTGACGGAGAATCCAAACATCAAGAAGAAGATGAAGGTACCCACAATGGAAACCGGAATAGCAAGTACTGGAATCAATGTCGCTCTCCAGCTCTGTAGGAAGAAGAATACAACCAATGTTACCAATAAAAGGGCTTCTACTAGGGTATGGATTACGGATTCGATAGATGCGTTGACCACAGATACCGTTTCGTAACCGATTACATAATCAACATCCTGAGGGAAAGATTCCTTGAGTTTTTCTAGTGATGAGAAAATACCCTCCGCTGTTTCCACAGCATTACCTCCAGGAGTCTGACTGATCATCATACCTGTAGATACCATACCGTTTACTTTGGTAGTCGTACCGTAACTGAACTGACCAAGCTCTACGCGAGCAACGTCTTTTAGTAATACGATAGAACCATCTTGGTTGGTTTTAACAACGATGTTTTCAAAGTCTTCTACTTCTGATAAATCAGAGTCCGTAATTACAGGATACTCAAATACGGTGGATGACTCTTGTGGCCTTCCGCCCACAGATCCTCCCGGGATACGGATGTTCTGCTCCGCGATAGCAGCAGATACATCAGACGGAGTCATTTTTATATTAGCAAGTTTATTGGCATCTAACCAGACACGCATCGAGAAAGGCTGTCCAAATGCGGTTACATCCCCCACACCCTTGACACGCATAATCGCATCCTTGATGTAAAGGTTGGCATAGTTGGACAGGAACTTATCATCTCTGGTTCCATTTGGCGATACCAGGGATACCAACATCAAAATGTCGGTATTGGCTTTACGGGTTGTAACTCCTAGACGACGAACGGCTTCTGGCAAGGCAGGTTCTGCGATACCCACACGGTTCTGTACGTCTAGTGTGGCAATATCAATATCGGTACCTACTTCAAAGGTAACGGTGATTTGAGACTGTCCATTGGATGTACTGTTGGAAGACATGTAAATCATTCCCGGTGTACCGTTGATCTGACTTTCAATAGGTGTCGTAACCGTCTGTTCGACGGTCTGCGCATCTGCTCCTGTATAGTTGGCCGTTACGGTAACGGTCGGAGGAGCGATGGAAGGGTATTGACTGATAGGCAATGTGGATACGGCAATCACCCCTATGATGGTGATCAGGATGGATATAACCATCGCCGTAACGGGCCTTTTAATAAATACTTCTGATATCATTATTATTTATTTAGCGTCTGGCAATTATTTTTGTTTATTCTCTGCATTGTTCTCCGCTACTTTAGCTCCTGGTCTTAGTGATGCGGCTCCATCGACAACGATCTTTTGACCGGCTTCAAGACCTGAAGTCACGACGACTTTGTCTGCTAGCTTGTGACCCAATACAATTTGTTTAAGCTCAACTTTACTGCTATCATTAACAGTATATACGTTGAATACTCCCAATTGCTCAAAGACAGCTTTGTAAGGGATGACCATTTCTTCTTGTGTCGATGTACTTTCTACGTTCAATGTGGTGTTCATCCCTGCTCTTAGTGCGTTTGCACCGTTCGCAAAAGAAGCTCTCACTTTCAACGTTCCAGTCTGACTGTCTACTGCTCTGTCGATCGTAACTATACGTCCACTTTCTTCGTAGCGGCTACCATCTGGCATAGATGCATAGATTTGAGTGGAGGCGTTGCCTGATTGCAATTTTGTGAATTCAGGAATCTCTTTCTCATTGATCTGAAACTCAACCGCAATCGGATTGGTCGATGATACGGTGTTCAAAAGGGTAGTCCCTGCATTGACCAAGGCGCCATTACGGACCTGTGATATACCGATATTACCAGAGAATGGCGCTACGATAGTCGAACGCTGTAGATTGGTCCGTGCTGTAGTCAAGGCCGCTTCTGCAGCTTGTACCTGCGCACGTTGATTATTGACATCCGTAGTTGCGTAATCTAATGTTTGTTTTGCAATCGCGTCTTTCTCCGCTAGGGTTTGGTAACGCTGTAAATCTTTCTGTACACGGTCTAGATTAGCCTTTGCTATTTCTAAATTCGCCTTTGCTTGATCTACTGCTGCCTGATAGCGTACGCGGTCAATTTCATAAAGAGGTTGGCCTTTGCTCACAAAAGCTCCATCGGCAACAAAAATATTAGTGATATATCCTGTTACCTCCGCTCTGATTTCGGTCTCTTGTAGAGGCACGACACTAGCTGGGTAACTTTTTAAACCAGATACAATTTCTTTACCAACGATAGCCGTAGAAACGGGCATTGCCATTTCGGCTTGTTGTCCTGGTGCGCCGCCCTTAGGCTTGTTGTCTTTGGACCCACCGCAGGATTGCCATAATAATCCAGAACCGATAAGTAAGGCTGAAAGTAATTGATTTCTATTCATGACGTTGTATTTTTTCTGTTATTAAGGTTGTTATATTAGTTGATTTCTACTGTGCCCAATGCTTTTTGTATATCTAGTTTGCTAGACAATACGGCATACAGTGAATTTAAGTA
Source organism: Sphingobacterium tabacisoli (assembly GCF_017908035.1). Classification (GTDB taxonomy): domain Bacteria; phylum Bacteroidota; class Bacteroidia; order Sphingobacteriales; family Sphingobacteriaceae; genus Sphingobacterium; species Sphingobacterium tabacisoli. Next base: position 276,526 of record NZ_JAEQMU010000002.1, read on the forward strand.
GTTGAGCTGTGATGTCTTCAAATCTGTCTCTGCAGTCATTAGTTCCAGGTAAGTTTTTACACCGGCATCGTACTGCAGCTTGATGGTATTGTAGACTTCTTCAGAAAGTTCCATATTATCTTTAGAGTTGCGCCATTCGTTCATGTTGGCACGGTATCCAGCCATGGCAGCAGAGTACTCTGTGCTAATCTGGTTCTCTAGATTCTGTAGATCCAGGGTGATACGCTCTTCCTGTAGTTCCGATTTTTTAATCTCCTGGATTCTTTTCGTTCCTGTAAAAATAGGAAGGGATAAAGTCAACCCTACACTAGATCCCGGGAAGTTGTCTGTATACAAATCTGAAAACTTGTTGTTCCTATAGTTTAAAGCATAGTTGGCATAAGCACTTACTTTAGGTAAGTAATTCCACTTTTGATATTGTGTATTCAATCGTTGGATGTCTTTTAGGTTTTCCAATTTCTTGAATTCAACTCTGTTTGCTATTTGAAGCAATTCTGTGGTGTCCAATAGAATGTTACTTTCTAGACTTTGATTGATAAAAGATAGCGAAAGTGGACGTTCATTGGGGATCGCCAATAACATTTTTAAATAATCGTATTTGTATTTGCGGTTTTCGGAGGCGGTCTTTAAGTCTGCTTTTGCATTGTTTAAAGATATCTGCGCTCTTTTAAAATCCGTTTTGTCTACTAGTCCCACCTCATAACGGGCATTAGCTTCGGTATGTTGACGTTCTAGTCTCAGAATATTCTCGTTGATGATGTTAATTTGCTCTTCGCTGGTCAATATATCATAATAAGCTTTGCTGACATCGACTACTGTATTGATTTTTGTAGACTCTTCGTTAAGGTTATTTTGTTGACGTACGTATTTTGCGGCTTTCGACGCTTGAAAAAGCTGAGGGCTGATCAGTGCCTGGTCTGCTTGAAAAGTTAAAGCACTGGTATTACGCTGTCCCAATGCTACGTTAGTTCCATTAAAGTTGGTCGTCGGCAATTGCATGGAGTGAGCGATACTGCCATTGGCATTGATCTGTGGAAACCATCCTGATAGAGCGGAAGCAATTTCCCGTTCGCCGATTTCCTTGTCGATTTGCGCTTGTTTGATCTCAATCTTATTACGTAAAGCGTAATTGATCAAATCATCTAATGTTGCATTGCTGCCCAGGTCTGATTGCTGTGCGAGTGAGACACTACAGCCAGCAACAGCTAGAAAGGCAACAGATACTATCTTCCTAAAATTATAATTCATATTCATATTATTGTTTTACACCGTTCCAAATAATTTCTATTAACTCATCTAGATGTTTTTTGTCGTATTTAATTTTTTTGTAAATAACAGACTTTGAAAATGTTACAGCTGCTCCTATGTACGCTGATGCCATAACATGCACATCGATTTTTCTAAGTTTATTTGTTTCCATACCTTTCAACAAAAAGGTGATCACATTGTTTTCATCGCAACCTCCAACTTTCTGTCTATCATGGGCGAGATCATTGAAAGGGGAGTTGTGAAACTGCTCTAGAAAGCTGAATATATCAGTGTTGTTGATCTGAAATTCGCAAAAGCGTTCCAATACTATGGCAAACTGTTCTTGGTAGGATAAATCCTCCGCCAGGTCGTCAAATATAAAAGCATTGATTTTCTTTCTGCAGTAGCTAAAAAGCTCAAGGATCAAGTTTTCCTTGGATGGAAAATAATGATAAATAGTGCCAATTGCTACATCAGAATTCTTGGCAATCATACTCATCGGGGTTCCATGGAACCCATTTTCTTTGATGAGTGCTAGTGTATGCTTGAAGATACACTCTATCTTATCTGTAAATTGAACGTTCATTCGGTTGCAAATGTACTGATTGAAAACCGATAAAAATGTCAAAATTTTGTTATAAAAGTATGTTTCTTAAGAGTGGAATGTGAAGTAGGGAAGGGGGATTGATAAGGTCTGTGTTAAGAAATTGTTAATTCTTAGGAAAGGTCTTGACAGGTGTTGTTTTGACACTTATCTTTGTGGTATCATAATTTAGGTTTATAATTGGTTAGTAAAGGTTTTCATTCTCCCCGTTTGAAAACCTTTTTTTTATGCTTTATTTCTAGAAAACTCTTGTAAATTATTTGATTATAGCCTGCTATCAATTCGTGTATGATATAGCCTACTGCTGTCTATTTACAGTCTTTTAATGCTTTCTGCACTTCCTCATGGGAATAGATGGAGTCACTCTTTGCAAAATTGGTCGTGATATAGGTTAAGATATAGGCAATATCAAGTTCGCTCAGTTGCGGGTTGGCCGGCATCTTTTCATTAAAGGTTTGACCGTTTACAGTGATTTCACCCTGCATGCCATTCCGAACGATACAACTTAACTGTGCTCTGTTCTCCTCGAAAAATTTAGCATCCGTTAGCGGTGGGTAGAGTTTGCCGAGGCCTTCTCCTTTTGCGCCATGACAGTTTTGACAATTGGTCATATAAAGTTTTTGACCATTTACAGCGTATTGAGCTGTTTCTATATTCAGATTGGAATGGCATGACGCTAAATGAGCTAAGCTCAATATCGTCATGCCTAGAATTGCGAAAATGTTTAATAAGCGCATGTTATTTGTACTCTTGAAGGAGTATATCAATATCTGTTAAAAGTTTTTCCACTTCTTCGTTATTGGTGCCATCATAGGCTCCACGGATTCTTTTATCATGGTCTATGAGTACCAGATATCCGGAATGGTCGTATCCACCGGGTACATTGGGATCTTCTTTAGTAAATACCAGGTACTTGTCCGATAAACCATAGATTGCGGCTTTCGAACCATTGACAAACTGCCACTGATCATTATCCACACCTAGTTTGGTCGCATACGATTTTAAAACATGGGGCTGATCGTATTTAAAGTCTATACTATGGGATAGGAACGCAATCCGCTTATCGTTTTTATATTTCTCGTATGCCTTTAGAAGGTTTCTTTGCATTGTCGGGCAGATGCTTGGGCAGTGCGTAAAGAAAAAGTTGGCGACATAGATTTTATTATCGAAAAACTTGTCAGACAGCATAACGCTATCTTGATTCAAAAATTCGAAACTAGGGATAGCAGGGTAGATGGTATCGGTTACCATCTTTCCGTCTATTTCTTTTTGAACGACTTCGCGCTCACCGATGATGGGTAGCTTCTTTGCTGTAGACTGGCAGGATGCAAGTGTTAATACACAGGCCGCAGTACAAAATAACGTTCTAATCATGGTATAAATTAAAGTTTGCCCAATTTTTTGTTGCTCTCTAACGAGACATCTTCAAATTGTTTTTTCATTGCTTTTATCTTTTCGATCTCTGCCTCTTGGTAAGGGACTGCGGTGCTGTCTGGATTATATTCTTTCATCCAGGTCATCATATTATCTGTAGCTGCTTCGAGGTTGCTTTTTAAAGTGACAAGGTCGATTCTGATAGCTGCTGTATCGGCTTTCGGATCTTTGGTTAGGACTTGGCCGAGGTTTTCTAAAATTGAATCTATTTTGACGGTTGTTTTGTCAAAATGAGCAATTTGCGGCATGATCTCATCGTGTACCATGATCGCTTCTTCAGCCAGTTGCTGATGTTTGACGGCTTCTTTTGCCGCCTGCTGCTGACATGAGCCCAATACAATGGTGCTCGCTGATAGTAAATAGAAGATTTTTTTCATGTGTATAGCATTTCGTTATGATCCGCAGTCTGCGGATCGGTTTGTTATAAAGTTTGTTCTAATGTGGACGGATTGTTTTCTCTTTTTAAGACGAAGTCTAAGTTTCGAATGTAAATCTCGTTGTGACAGATGGCACATTTGATACCGTTTTTGTCAAATACAGCAGTTGTAAATGTTTTTATGACCTTGCCTTTTCTTTTGATTTCATCAAAAGCTTCTTCGACGTCTTCATCTGCTAGATAAAGTGAATACTGCAAATCTGTTCTGCCAGGTTTTAGGTATTCGATGCGTGCAGATTTTAACCAGGCGACTGTTTTCTTTAAGCCGTTTGCCTGAAATATCTGATCTAATAGAATGGAGTGTACGGGGTCTAGTGCCGTGAAGATAGTACCACCAAATACAGTTTTGTTGGAGTTGACATTGAGGAAGCTTTTATGGATCTTGACATCGATTCCTTTGAAGTCTCTGTGAACCTGTTTTACCCATATTCTCTGGAAAAAGAAAGGGGGGTAAAACCTAAGCAACCATTTAAGTGAAGACGGATTTAACTTCATACTAACAAAAGTACAATTAAATATAGTTTAAATATTCAAATGGAGATAATATGTTGTGTAAAATGAAATTCTGTAGTAAATTACATCAAATTTAACCGTTTTGTGACTTAACTCGTTACCACCGTTTTTTTAGGATATAATAAAAACACCTTTTATGGATTCCAATAGCAATAAAAATACCTGGTTGTTGATCACGGTCGCTTCATTGGGGTATTTTGTCGATATCTATGATTTGATCATTTTTTCTATCGTTCGTGTGCGCTCGTTTCAGGATATCGGTGTGCCCGAAGAACTGATGCGGGTGAAGGGCGAGTTTGTGCTGAATATGCAGATGGGCGGGTTGCTATTAGGTGGACTGATATGGGGAGTGATTGCGGATAAATATGGACGTATCAAAGTATTATTCGGGTCGATTCTGCTGTATTCTTTAGCTAATATATATAATGGTTTTGTCCATGATGTGACGACCTATGGGATAGTTCGGTTTATTGCCGGTATCGGTCTGGCGGGCGAATTGGGGGCTGGTATTACGCTGGTAAGTGAATCGATGCATCGTAGCAAACGGGGGTACGGTACGATGCTGGTCGCAGGGGTAGGAGTATTAGGGGCTATACTTGCTTATTTTGTCTCCGAATGGTTCGATTGGCGTACGGCTTACTTTGTAGGCGGTGGAATGGGAATTCTGCTTTTAATGATGCGGGTGGGGACCTTTGAATCGGGGCTTTTTGCGCAGGCTGTCGAAAGTAAGCATGTCCAAAAAGGAAGTTTGAAGTTGCTGTTGTCAAATCCTGACCGTATCAAGCGGTATCTCTATTGCTTAGGGATAGGTCTGCCGATTTGGTTTGTCGTTGGTGTCCTGGTTACGCAGGCTCCGGAGATAGGTGTGGCTCTGGGAGCGCCTACAACATTGAGCGCCGGAAAGGGGGTGATGTTTACCTATCTTGGTATTTCGGTAGGGGATTTTATGGCTGGTCTTCTGTCTCAATGGTTGAGGTCCCGGAAAAAGGTTGTTTTCTTATGTCAGGTTTTAATCTTGATCTCCTCACTCTGGTATTTAAATAGCCAGGGTATAGACGAGAGCAAGTTTATGTTCTTGGCCTTTTTTATGGGTATTGGTGTAGGGTATTGGGCTACGTTTGTGACGATAGCGGCGGAGCAGTTTGGAACGAACCTAAGAGCGACAGTGGCTACGACAGCGCCTAATTTTGTAAGAGGAGCGTTGATTCCTTCGACCTTGTTGTATGGTTATTTTGTGGGGTTGTGGGGCATTATACCTGCAGCGATCGTCACGCTTTTATTGTTGACAGGGATTGCCATATTCGCATTGACGCAACTCGAAGAGAGCTTCGATAAAGATCTAAACTACTACGAAGAGTAAGTCTAGCGGTCTGGACATTTTTTACAGCGTTTTCCCCTCTTGTATTTCTTACAGCATTTTTTGAATACGCAACAAGAAAAATCTCCAAAGGGGTTGATACCTTTTGGAGATTCGCAAATTGCTGTATTCGATTCCTCCGGACTTAATATACTTTGCCTATCCATAATGCAAAGATAGTTATTTAGACCAGTTTTAAATTAATGGAATTGTAATATTTCTTTCAGTTCTGTTGAAATGAGGTTGGTCGCATTATTGATGAGTGCCGGGTCGTCTGTATTATTTACAATAACGCGGTCGCAGCTCTCTCTATAAGGGAGTAAATAGGTGTTGTAGGAAGGAACGACGTGGTTGATCCATTTGTACATTACATCATCGTGATCATATCCACGCTCGATAAGATCTCTCTTCAGCCTGCGCTGTAGCGCGATCTCTTCATCAGCATCCAAAAAGATACGGTAATTCAATAAATCATTGATTTCTTGATAATGGAAGATAAACAGTCCTTCTACGATAAGGATAGGTGCGGGTTTTATCTCCAACATTTTAGGCTTCATGCTTGGGTTGTTGAAGGTATATTCCTGTTTGTAGATTGTTTTTCCGTCGAAAAGGTCTTTGATGTCATTAAAAAAAGCCTCTCTGTCGATTGAAGAAGGCACATCAAAGTTGTACAGCCTGTTTTCTTCCTGTGTTTTGGTATTCGCAGGAAAATAATAATCATCCTGCGAAATCAATGTAATCTGGTCTGGCCCAAAATGGTCTAAAAAGCTTTTTAAGAAAAAAGTCTTCCCTGACCCGCTGCTACCAGCGATACCCATTACGTATGGTTTGTCCATTTACTACTTTAAAGTTACGGAAGTTATATAAGTGATGTAAGCTATTAAGGTGTCCTCTATAACTACATAATCTTCGTCACTATTATAACTCTATTTTAAAATTACTCTTGTTCTAAAGGAACACCATAGGTGATCTCCACTTGAAATTTCCTATCCAGTGCTCCGATTGTAGTGGCTACAGATTTAGATAAAACCACGATAGCATCTTGCGTATCTTGATTGTCTCCAAATTTGCCTACAACTTTTGCAAAGGTAACACTTCGATTCATAGGATTAGTAATTTTTAATATAGTTCCTATCGGAGCAGTCTTATGTAGGGCAAGACTAGTCTGTCCATCGCCACCGCCAAGGCTTTCCATCCATACCCCCACACCACGTTCTTTTTTCTCACGGATACCGTATTTATTCGGCTTGAACATAGAGTCGTCAATAGTTTGGTGCTCTTGGATCTCTTGCGGAACTTCTACTACCGCTGGAACCTCAATTTTGGGTTCAGGCTCAGGTAGACTATGGTTAGGTACCTTTAGGATTTGCCCCTCTCTAAGATTTTCTGAGGTCAGACCGTTTACTTTTTTGATGTCATCTACGGAGATCCCAAAACGTCTTGAGATCGCGTAGAGTGTTTCGCTCTTACTTACTTTGTATTCGGTAACTTCTTGCGGATCTATCGATACTTTTTCTGGAGTAGTGTTTTTGTTCTGCGTCCTTTGCTCTTCAGCGACAGCCTTTCCTCTTGGGATTCTTACAGTATCACCTACACGTAGGTTTTTCTTATTATTGGTATTCATGATGTCCTTGACCGGAACACCGTACACCCTGCTCAACTGGTAATATGTTTCCTGGGGAGTCAATTTATGGACGACATACCGTTGTCCATTTACAATTTCGTTTCCTATAGAATCAGGAGCGATGGTCAACTTCACAGTTGCCATATTCTTGGCCTGAATTGGGGCCAATGTGCTTAATCCTAGTCCTAAAGCCAATAAAAACGATAATTTATGATACGATTTAATAGTTTTATTATGCTTCATAGCTTGCAATTATACTAAATACGTTGCAATTTCTTGTTTAGTATTTGATAAAAAGAAAATATGTCCTTTGACTTGAAAATAGGGCTGAGGGATTAATCTGTTCAGGCCTTTTAGTATAATTTTACTGTCAAGTATTTCATTCTTAGTGGATAGGCTCAGGTGTAGATCATAGTGGTCATCCTCTTTTTTATGATAGCACCAAATGAATATCTCTTGATGCGTTTGTAACCATAATTTGTCTTCAAAGGAAAGGGATTCTACGAAATGCGGGAGTTTCCCGTGGAAGGGGACAGGATAGGTAACTGTGTTGTGAGGCAGCTGAAAAGCTTGATCTACGGTGCGGTGTACCGTGCCGTTTTTCAGGTTTATATAATAATCTACGCCTGAAGGTATAGACCGGTGTGCGACTTTAAGCCAGCCCCTGTAAACCTCTTTTAACACATATTCTCGGTAGCTGAATACGATAGATTGGCTAGGAATGTGTAATACCTCGATGCCAGCCTGTATAGGTGATGATGTGCCAAAGCGTTTGAATATTAAATACTCGTCTTGTATGGCCTCTAGTGTCCACTCTTTTTCAGAAGCAGTGTATTTTTCGAGGATACTCTCTCCTTCAAAATTGATTACGCTGAATGAGGGAAGTGTATCTGTGGGGTTTCTATATTCTATAGCCAAACAATTGTTGGAGCAATCGACTTCTATTTTCCATATTGGGAAAGGGAAGTGTTTTTCAAATGCTTTATTAATTGTATATTTATTCATATGTTGTAAATTTGACTATTAATTGCCATGTAACATGTTCTGATTGCTTTGGCTTAGCTTCTTGCAATCAGGCTGGAATATCTAAATTCTTTGTTTGTGGTCGTTTTATGCTCGAAGACACGCATATTATCTGTCTAGGAGCAGTTAGAACACAGATACTCACATTTATTTTAAGATATAATTTATGCTATACAAATTTACAAAATCCATTTTGTTGTTGCTATTTTTTGTTGTTACAGGGGTAGCGGCGGTCAATGGACAGGAGGTATACAAGACGGAATTAAAGGAAGATGTGGGAGCGAATGCCTGGCGGATTATAAAAAAATCTTATGAACAGGCGGTAAAGGAGAAGGCAGATTATTTTTTGGTCGAGATGAATACGTTTGGAGGCGCGGTGAATTTTGCTGACTCTATTCGTAGTCTGTTGCTTAATGCGGAGATGAAGACTGTGGTATATGTGAATAATAATGCGGCTTCTGCAGGTACATTGATCGCACTGGCTTCGGATTATATCTTTATGCATTCGGGGGCTTCTTTAGGAGCTGCAAGCGTGGTCAATCAGCAAGGTGAAATCATGCCTGAAAAATATCAATCCTATATGCGGGGGTTAATGCGGGCTACTGCTGAAGCTAAGGGAAGGGATCCTAAGATGGCGGAGGCTTTTGTAGACCCAAGTATCGCGCTGCCCGCATGGAAAGAGGATGGAAAGATATTGACATTTACAGCATCAGAAGCTGTAAAAGCAAACTTGGCTAAGGCGGAGGTGAAGCGGCTGGAAGAAATCTACACTAGCCTCGATATTGCCGCGCCAAAAGTACAGAACTATGAACGGACATGGGTAGATAGTATCATTGGGCTTTTGGTCAATCCATTGGTCAGTGGCCTATTGATCATGGGGATCATAGGAGGGATTTATTTTGAACTGCAAACGCCAGGTATTGGTTTTGCACTAGGGGTAGCCTTGGTGGCTGCCACTTTGTTTTTCGCTCCCTTGTACTTACAGGGCCTGGCTGATCACTGGGAGATTGCTCTCTTTATACTGGGGGTGATACTGCTGGCATTGGAAGTTTTTGTAATACCAGGCTTCGGTATAGCTGGGGTATTGGGTATTATTTTTGTATTGTGTGGACTTGCATTTTCAATGCTAGCCAATGATTATTTTGATTTTAAGGTATCTCAACCAGGTTTATTGATGAATTCTTTTTTGATTGTTATTGGAGCAATGGTTCTCTCCATAATTTTAATGGTAATATTCGGGAAGAATATTCTCAATACTTCCGCTTTCAAGCGTTTGGTATTGGCCGATGAGCAGCGCGCGGACAGTGGGTATACCTCTTCCGTGCCTAAGGTCAATTTGCTGAATAAAGAGGGGGTTGCTAGGACTGTGCTCCGTCCCTCAGGTAAAATAGAAGTGGATGGGGTATGGTATGATGCGGTTGCATTGGATGGCTTTATCGACGCCGGTGAGGATATTTATGTCGAAAAGCACGAAAACTACAATCTTTTTGTTCGAAAATTAAGCGATCGACCTGCAGTAGCGGAGGTGTCAAAAGAGGCTTAACTGCTGTGCCTGAGATGTGCTTTCTGTGCGTTTAGCATAAGAAAAGGGAACAGTGTTGAGCTTGTTGCGCAGGCAATGCAAGCGGAAGGTGTCCCGGATAATCTCGGATATTTTGCCAGAGCCTTTCATGCGCTGACCGAATACACTGCTATTTACATTTCCCTGATGGCAGCTCTGTATAGCATGCCAGATTTTGTCGCTCCGGTCGGGATAATTTACGGATAACCAGTTATGGAATATATCACCTATCTGCCCATTGAGGCGTACGATGATGTAATTGGCCCATAAGGCTCCGTGAGCCGCCGATTGTTTGAGGATGGCCGGGATTTCATGGTCCGTTAAGCCGGGGATGATAGGGGCGACATTCACACCTACGGGGATGCCTTGTTTACTTAATTCTTCTACCACTTTTAAACGTTGGGAGGCAGTTACTGTGCGAGGTTCTAATTTTTTTCGGGTTTCCTCCGACAGCGAAGTGACGGATACAAATACCTTTATTAAATTCTTGTGGGCAAGGTCGGTTAGGATGTCTATATCCCTTAATATAAGACTGTTTTTTGTGATAATGCTGATCGGTTGTCGCTTAAGCAGTGCAATCTCTAAGATCTTTCGGGTAAGCTGTTTGCTGCGCTCGATAGGTTGGTAACAGTCTGTATTTCCAGAAAGGTGAATAGGTTGGAAATCCCAGCTTTTCCGGCTGATAAAATCTTTAAAGAGCTTGGGCGCATTTTCCTTGACGATGATTTTTCGTTCAAAATCAAGACCAGCACTGAGATCCCAGTATTGATGGGAGTTGCGGGCATAGCAATAGATACAGCCATGTTCACAACCTTGATAGGGATTTGCAGAGTAGCCCATCCCTACGTCAGGACTATCTACCCGATGGACGAGTGTTTTTGCATCGGATGATAGAAAAGAAGTGCGGTTGCTCTCCTCGTGATCAATATCTATGCCCTCGATAAAATAGTGCTCATACTGCTGCGACCTGTACTTGTTGTGCAGATTTATTTGTGCTCCTCGTCCTTTGATTATCATTTTATCCTCCATGGCAGGATAAAATTACTAAAAATATTAGTTATTTAATGAGCTGATTTATTTTTTAGGTATTTATACAGTTCTATTTGGGAGCGGAAAGGTGTATCCTCATTTTTTACATACTCATTATCCAGGTTATTGTTTAGTAAACGTGCCTTTACATTGTCTTTGAGCTGGATTTTCAGCATATCGAGAATATCTGCCTTTAGTTTTTTATCATTGATCTTTACAGCTGCCTCAATACGGTGATCGAGATTTCTCGTCATCCAATCTGCCGATGATATATAAGTCAGGTCTTTACCTCCATGATGAAAATAGAATACACGGGCATGTTCTAGGTATTCATCCACAATACTTATGGCATGGATCGGGTGGATAAACGTCTTTTGATTGACAGCACAGTATATACTACGGACAATCATCTGGATTTTAACCCCTGCCTCAGCGGCTTCGTATATTTTCTTGATCAAGAGCTTGTCACTGAGTGAGTTTATCTTGACGATGACATGTGCTTTTCTGCCTGCCTGTGCTTCTGCGATCTCTACATCAAAGTAATGCATGATGGTGTTGCGCATATCATTGGGGCATACGAGTAGGCCACGACCCATTTTGAGGGATTGCTCTAAGTCTTGTTTAGGGCGTCGCAGGGCGTTGAATATTTTATTGATATCGGCCATTACCGTTCTATTGCTCGTCAATAAGCAATAGTCTCCATACAGTTTTGCGGTTTTCTCGTTGATGTTTCCCGTGCTTACAAAACCATATTGGATTGTTTTGCCATGAACACGCTTTTTGATGATACCGAGTTTTGCGTGGATTTTCTTATTGGGTATACCCAACAAAACTTTGACACCTTCCATCTCAAAGCGCTCTTTCCACTCTAGGTTATGGGTCTCGTCAAAGCGTGCACGGAGTTCCAACATGACGGTTACATCTTTGCCATTACGTACCGCATTGACTAATGCATTTGCCACTTTAGAGTTGGATGCGAGCCGGTAGGCTGTAATCTGTATCGATAATACATCTGGATCCATAGCAGCCTCGCGCAATAGATCAATGACGTGTTCAAATGTGTGATAAGGGAAGGATAATAAGATATCCTTCTTTGTGATTACATCTGTAATGCGGGTTTGATCTGCAAGGTCTGGATGTAAGAATGAGTTGCGTTCCTTCGGTTTATGATATTTCCTGAAAACAGCCGGGAAATTCATGAAATCCTTGAAGTTATGTATTTTTTGCCCCGGAATGATACTGTCTTTTTTTGATATGTTCAGTTTCTTAATCAAAAAATCAACGAGTGTGGCATCCATTTCCTGGTCGAAAACAAACCGTGTTGGTTTTCCTTTTCTTCTACTTTTTACGGCTTTGGCGATTTTGTCTGCAAAACTGGTGTTGATATCGTTGTCAAGGTCAAACTCGGCATCTCTAGTTATTTTGAAGGCGTGTGCCGTGAACTCATCGAATCCAAAGAAAGAGAATATATGGGGCAGATTGAACTTGATAACATCTTCTAATAAGATGACATGTACTTCTTTGTTAGGGCAGGGGAGTAATATAAAACGGCCGACTTGCGCGGTCGGAATTTCTATGACAGCAAATTTTGTTTCATATTGCCAATCCGTCTTTTTCATGGCTACGCCAAGATAGAGCGATTTGTCCCGCAGATAGGGCATGGGTCTCAGGTCATCGAGCAATAATGGGATTACACTGGACTCTACCTCGTCGATGTAGTATTGTTTTACGAAGTGTTGTTGTTCTTCCGATAGCTCCGAGCTGTTCTTTATATAAACCCGTTGTTTGGCCATTTCTTTCTGCACATCCCGCCAGGTGTTATCAAACTTCTTCTGTTGTTTGATGACCAACGTGTTTAATGCATTGAGAATCAATTGTGGCTTTTCGAAGAAAATATTTTTCGCTTCCTTCTCGTCCACAGCGAGAGCCCGCTTCAGACCCGCTACGCGTACTCGGAAAAACTCATCTAGATTGTTAGAGAAAATGCCTAGAAATTTAATCCTTGAAATAAGGGGGACGGTTTTATCTGCAGCTTCCTGCAACACTCTACCATTGAAGCTTAACCAGCTAATATCTCTCGGAACAAATTTACGTGCCATGCCTATTTATCAATTTGATATCAAAACTATACTTCTAGTGTTATCTAAATGTTAATTTTATATGAATAGTGCTTGTTTTTTTACTTTGAACCCATTCTCTTGACAATGTTGATCGCATTATACTGTGCGGTGTCGTAGTAGGGAGCCTCCAGTTGCAGGGTAGTCGGATACGGGGCGTTTTTGTTGAAAAAGAAAATCCTTGTCACACTATTATAGTCGTTGGTAGGAAAGAGGTCGGCGCAGGCTTCGTAATTAGCATTTAATGGGTCTCCCACCGTTACGGCGTAGATACGTACGATTCCACCTTTGTTTTGCTCATTACGAACGAATGCGACTTCTGCAAAATCTCCAGGTATGTCTTTCATCGATGGTTGACTGAAAGAATCCCAGATTAAATAACCTAAAATTAGAATAATGGGTATGGCGATAAACCATACCCTTTTGCTTTTTTTCATTTGTACTCTATTGTCTGTTTAGATAAACGTTTAACGAATTAAGTGTTTATGATTATAAGTTGATCGTAATGTTCAGTAGTTTGTAGAAATCACGAAGTATAGTTTGATGGCCTGGCCAAGCTGGAGAGGTGACTAGATTGCCATCTACTACAGACTGATCGGCAGGTATGTTTTTCCAGGTACCACCAGCAAGTTCAATATCTGGTCCTACAGCGACGTAAGCGGTCAGGGTGCGGCCTTTTAATACCTTGGCTGTCGTGAGTACCTGTATGCCATGACAGATAGCTGCTACTGGCTTATTTTTTTCGAAAAAGTGTTGTACGATCTCAATTACACGCTTGTTCAGACGGATATATTCTGCAGATCGACCACCAGCGATGTAGAGCCCATCATACTCTTCGGGATTGACCTGGTCAAAACTCTTATTGATTACAAAGTTGTGTCCTCGAAGTTCTTTATAGGTCTGGTCTCCTGTAAAGTCATGTACTGCCGTAGGGATGGCGTCGCCTTTATTTCGATCTGGAGCAATAGCGTCTACTTCAATACCAATAGATCCCATTGCTTGAAATGGAACCATAGCCTCATAATCTTCCACATAATCGCCTACCAAGAGTAATACTTTCTTTGCCATAGCATTTTATTTTTTAATGTTCTTTATTATTGTTTAAACAATCAACATGTTCTAAAGTTTTTTGACTTACGGGGTTAATCGCTCTGCCATCAACCGTTTTGTTTTCCTGACCTTGGCCTCCAATTGACTACGGAGAAGCGGAGTGGTAACTCCTTTGCCTTCCTCAAAGTTGACGTTGAATTCGGGTAGGGAGAATGTTTCCAGCACTTCGGCACCATCAAATGGCATGCGTTCGGTTGCAATCTGTAATACGGACTGCCCACCACGTCGTCCCTGACTGGTCGCTAGCAGAAAAACAGGCTTTCCGTTATATATCTTTCGGCCTTTGATCCGGGAAGTCCAATCGACTAGATTTTTGTAACCCACATTATAGTTGCCGTTGTTTTCAGCGAAGGAGATGAGAATCAAGTCCGCATTGTCTATCTTTTCTGCAAAATGAAGTGCTTCATTTGGGAGGCCTATTTCCCGCTCCTTGTCTTTGGAGAACAGAGGCATTTCAAAGTCATTCAGATCAATTATTTCAATAACGTCTTCTTTCTCCTTATAATACTTGCTTACGGAAGTTGCGAATTTTTTATTGATGGAGTCTGAACTGTTACTCGCGCCAAAAACTAATATTTTCATTCTGATAGTTTAATTATTAAATAGGTAGAGGCACCCTATAAAAATAAGGTGGCACTGGTACCATTTTTCTGACTACAATTTAAGAATAATTTTAGATAAAGAAGACTGTAAACCTCGATGTCTATAATAATAAAAGGGAGCTACCTCTACGGTGCTCCCTTTTATTATTATATAGCGATGAGCTTATACGTTAAAACGGAAGTGCATGATGTCACCATCGGCAACGATATAAGTCTTTCCTTCTACAGCTAGTTTTCCGGCTTCTTTGACAGCAGCTTCAGAACCATAGTGTACAAAGTCTTCGTATTTAGTTACCTCTGCACGAATAAAGCCTTTTTCGAAATCCGTATGGATTACACCTGCAGCCTGAGGGGCAGTATAGCCTTTCTCTATTGTCCATGCTCTTACTTCTTGCACTCCGGCAGTAAAGTAAGTGGCAAGATTCAATAAGGAATAAGCAGCGCGGATAAGCTTATTGACGCCAGACTCTTCAAGACCTAGGTCGTCCAAGAACAGTTGGCGCTCTTCGTAGCTTTCCAATTGTGCAATCTCAGATTCGATTTGAGCAGATATGACTAAAACCTCTGCATTTTCATCTTTAACGGCTTCTTTTACACGATCCACATAGGCATTGCCTGTATTGACAGAACCCTCGTCTACGTTACATACATAGAGTACCGGTTTTACAGTCAATAAAGTAAGGTCTTCGATATATTCAAAATCCTCTTCACTGATAGGTGAGGTACGAGCTGATTTGCCTGCTTCTAAGTGTTCTTTTATAACGGAAAGGATTTCAAAAGTCTTTTTAGCGTCTTTATCGCCTCCTGTTTTAGCCATTTTTTCGACTTTCTGAATACGTTTCACAACGGTATCAAGGTCTTTTAATTGCAATTCGGTGTCGATGATTTCTTTGTCGCGGATAGGGTCTACTGAGCCATCTACGTGGATGACGTTGCCATCATCAAAACAACGCAATACGTGGATAATCGCGTTTGTTGTACGGATATTACCCAAGAACTGGTTTCCCAATCCCTCTCCTTTAGAAGCACCTTTCACTAATCCGGCAATGTCGACAATTTCAATAGTGTTCGGAACGATCCGTTGTGGATTTACAAGTTCGGCCAATTTAGTGAGGCGTTCGTCAGGAACGGTGATAACACCTACATTGGGTTCGATTGTACAAAAAGGAAAGTTCGCTGCTTGTGCCTTTGCATTGGACAAACAATTGAATAATGTTGATTTACCTACGTTCGGTAGGCCTACTATACCACATTGTAAAGCCATGAGTCTTGCTGAAATATTTAAAATTTGCACAAAGATAGAAAATTTAGTGTAAGAAAAAGTGTATTGTAATTTGCTTTCTTTGCTTATTTTTACCGTGCAAATTATTACTTACTATGAGAATATTTTTTACTTTGTTAGGCACGCTTGTGTGCTTTGCTGTTTCTGCTCAAAAAAAGCTGGATCACAAATTTAGTTTCGGGATGAACTATGTCGTCGGAAGCTCAGAAAACCGTAACTACGATAGCTGGAGTGATGCCATTGAAGATGACTATTTGAGTTTAAAGTTTGATTATGTCGCTAGCTTCAAGTTAAACCAGTTTATTTCGGTCGGTCCAGGTATTGGGATACGTCATTTGGTTTCTTTGGACGAGACCTCTAGTGATCGTTCCGTAAATACAAATGTATTTGGCTATTCATCCAATACCATTTCTAACTATTTTGCTATTCCGGTTTTTGTAAATTTTAATGCCCGCTTTATCGATAAAAAGGTAAGCCCTTTTCTGTCTGTTTCAACGGGATATTCTTTTGCCCTTAATGATAGTGATATCGAATTGTACGATATTAGTTCTGGCGCACGGGATAATTTTACCTCTAAAATGAAGTCGGGCTTCATTGCGAATGCACAAGCGGGTGCGAATGTTCGTTTTCGTAATGGCATGAACATCTCAGCAGGACCTTATTTTGAATTTCAGCCTACCTCGATTGTCCGGACGAGTGACGCAGGTAGTAGGTGGACCAATGATAAGGTAAAACGCAACCTGTATCATATCGGTCTCCAGGTCGGCTTTGCTTTTTAGATAACATTAATTTTACATCTTTTAACAGTTTCTCTGTTAATCTTTTTCCTTAGTTGTATGTCCTAACATATAACTAAGGAAAAAGAAGAATAAGGAGGATTGTTATGAAAAGATGTTTTTACTTATCGCTATTATTTATTGGACTCGGGTTTTCTCAACCCAGCCAAGCACAGGTCAGTGTCAGTATTAATATTGGCAGTCAACCGTTATGGGGGCCTGTAGGTTATGATTATGTACGGTATTACTATATGCCGGAAATTGATGTGTATTACGATGTGGCGAGTCGGAAATATACGTATTACCAAGGTAATAAATGGGTTACTAAATCGAAGTTGCCCGGACGCTACAAACATTTTGATGTCTATCGTACCTATAAGGTGGTACTCAACGACCCTTCGCCTTGGCGTTACCATAACAACCACCGTCGGCATTATGGACATTATGCGCACAATCATACACAGGTGATATTGCGTGACGGCGACCGGGGAAGGCATGGAAGACATGAAGACCGGTATAGCAAAAAATCCCATAAAAAACATAAGGAGTCTAAGCATAATGGACGAAGAAATTGGGATGATTAGTGTCCTATTAGTTGTAGTTTAAGTTTGTTTGGAAGCCCCTAAGCCTGATGGTTTAGGGGCTTTTTAGTTCACGTGGAATTTTGGTATATAATTTGTTTCAACTCTTTTAGAAAACACAAAAAAATATACTTTGAATTAAGATATTTGTTCTAATTTTGTGGAATATTTAGGGTAATCGTTAATTGTAATAATACATGATGAAGAAAGGTAGAGGGTTAGCTTTTCTAGTTGGAGCTACTCTCCTAGGAGTGTGGATGAGTTCTTGTCAAAATTTGTCTTCGGCAGCTTTGGGCCACGTGAACCGGGATTCGATTGAAGGAATCGGACAAGAAGAAATCGTACAGATCAAAAAGCCGTTGTTGCTTGATAAGTGGGATTCCTTACAGAAGAATCAAATACACTTTGTTGTAGATACCCTAAAACCGATAGATATTAAAACACAGAAGAAGATGTTGAAAGACTCTCTTCGTCGTGAATTTGATAAACAACCTAAACACGTCTTTTTGACATTTGACGATGGTCCTTTGGTAGGAAGTGCAGCGATAGATTCGTTGGCAAAGGCGAAGAATATTAAAGTCAATGTTTTCTTGGTTGGCCGTCATGCTAGTGTGATCAAGGGGCGTAAACGTGATTTGGCGAACTACGAGAAAAATCCTTTGGTCGCTTGTTATAATCACAGCTATACGCATGCTTATAATAAGTATAGTCATTTCTATAGTAACCCTGTTACTGCATTCGAAGATTTTGAGAAAAACGAGAAAGAGCTTAATCTTAAGCATAAGATAGTGCGCCTTCCAGGGCGTAATATCTGGATATATGATAATGTCCGTAAGATTGATTTGCAAAGCGGCGCCAGTACGGCGGATATGCTATTTGCAAATGGCTATAAGATCTACGGTTGGGACGTGGAATGGCGGATCAACAGTTTGACCGGAGTGCCTGTCCAATCATTAGAGTCGGTCTACGGAAAGATGCGTAATTTCCTGAATTACCAAAGTTCTATGACTCCCAATAATGTGATTCTATTGATGCATGACGATATGTTTCAAACGAAGAAAGGACAGCAGCAGTTAGCAGGTTTGATCGATAGCCTCAAAAAAGAGAACTACCATTTTGAGTTTATGCAGGATTATCCTATTAAATACTAATACTGTAGTTTTTACATTTTATCTGGAAGGCTCAAAAAAACGCTGAAACTCGTTTTTTTGAGCCTTTTCTCATAGAATATATCCTGCTAAAATCCGTGAGAACGCCTTTGGAGGGGGCGGATTTTGCGTAGAGCTTTCATAACATACAACTTTCTTTCTAAAACTACGTTATACTATAAAATATACCAATTTTAGAAAGGAGGTCTTTATGAACCTAATTCACAGTATTGAACATTGGGGAGATCGTCATCATCCACAATGGTTAGACTATTTTAGAATAGTATTAGGTATTATTATCCTTGCCAAAGGGATTAGTTTTGTCAACGATCAGGAAGCTGTACGGCGATTGATTGAGCAAACGAATTTTCAATTATCTATCTGGGGGGCAGTGCACTATGTTGTTTTTACCCATTTGGTAGGTGGATTATTTATCATTTTTGGTTTTCAAACGAGATTAGCGGCCCTGTTGATATTTCCAGTGGTGGTAGGGGCGGTCTTTTTTGTTAATATCACTAGGGGATTTAGTTTCCTCAATTCCGAGCTATGGTTGTCGGTAGTGGTTTTGGTCTTGCTGGCTGTCTTTATGATAGTTGGCTCCGGAAGATTTTCGCTAGACCATATGATGAATAAGCCTGGCTATCGTCGGTCTATTTAAAAAAAAAGGGCTGTATCAAAAGTAGACTTTCTCGTCTTTGCGAGGAAGTATGACGAAGCAATCTGTATTTTAAGTAAGTTAGATTGCCACACCATCGTTCCTCAGGTTCGTAATGACGAGAAAGTCTGCTTTTCAGACAGCCCTTTTTTAGTTATTTTTTGTTGCTTTCGCACCAAGTTTTAGCATTAACGAATGCCTCTAGCCAAGGGGTAACCTCGTCTTGACGGCCATTCGGGTAGTGCGCCCAGTTCCATTGGAATGTCGAGCGTTCGATATGTGGCATCGTGACCAAGTGGCGGCCTGTGGTATCACATAACATCGCTGTATTGTAGTCGGATCCGTTTGGATTGTGCGGATACTGCTCATAAGCATATTTAGCCACAATCTGATAAGCAGATTCTTCTTTTGGTAAGTTGAATTTTCCTTCGCCATGCGAAATCCAAACCCCTAAGGTAGAACCCGCAAGGGTTTTTAGCATGATCGAGTTGTTCTCCTGAACTTTTACCGATACGAAGTTTGATTCGTGCTTAGCTGAGGTATTGTGCAACATTTTGCCATGAACATCGTGCTCTGGATTAACCAGCTCTAGCTCCATAAACAATTGACAGCCGTTACATATTCCGACAGACATAGTGTCTGGACGGGCGAAAAAGTTGTCTAACGCTTTTTTCGCTTTCTCGTTGTATAAGAAAGCACCAGCCCAACCTTTTGCCGAACCTAATACGTCCGAGTTGGAGAAACCACCAACAGCACCGATAAATTGTATGTCTTCTAGTGTCTCACGTCCTGTTATTAAATCGGTCATGTGCACATCTTTGACATCAAATCCAGCAAGATACATGGCATTTGCCATTTCTCTTTCTGAGTTGGATCCTTTTTCGCGGAGGATAGCAGCTTTAGGACGCGCTCCCGATGCATTTATAGCCGGTTTTTTACCGTTAAAGTGTGGAGGGAAGGTGAACTGTAGAGGTTGGTTCTTGTAGTTGTTATAACGCTCTTGCGCCATGCCGTTTTTCGACTGCTTTTGGTCTAGTAAGAACGATGTTTTGTACCAAGTGTCGCGAGTTTCAGTCACGCCAAATGTAAATACATCTGCATTGTTTTTGAAACTTACTGTATCACCTGTGATGACTTCACCTATTTTCACCGCTTCTACACCCGCAGTTTGGAAAGCAGCTTCTAAAGCGGCATTGTCTTTTGCCTGTAGTACGACAGCAATGTTTTCATTGAACAACGCTTTTACCGTATCTACTTCGCCTAAGCCAGATAGATCGTAGCTCGCAGCAAGGTTTACATCGGCAAATGTCATTTCGAGTAATGTGGTTACCAAACCACCAGAACCGATGTCGTGACCTGCTTCGATTTGGCCATTTGC
Organism: Sphingobacterium tabacisoli; assembly: GCF_017908035.1. Taxonomy (GTDB): domain Bacteria; phylum Bacteroidota; class Bacteroidia; order Sphingobacteriales; family Sphingobacteriaceae; genus Sphingobacterium; species Sphingobacterium tabacisoli. The sequence continues at coordinate 297,004 of NZ_JAEQMU010000002.1, forward strand.
GATCAATTGTTGTATGGTATTGAATGCTTTTTTGAAATAAGCGGCATCCTGTATCGTTGGTACTTCGGTGCCGACTTTGTTTAAAATCTGTGCAAATGAAGAACCACCCAGTTTAAAGGTATCTTTAGACAGGTTGATGTAATAAATCGCGCCACTTTTCTTCTTCAATACTGGCTCTATCACTTTATTGATGTCTGTACAGTTTCCTGCAGCAGAAATAATAACGGTTCCCGGTGCGATGACATGGTCTCCGTTAGGGTATTTTTGCTTCATCGAAAGGGAGTCTTTTCCTGTAGGGATGTTGATACCCAGTTCGATTGCGAAATCAGAACAAGCTTTTACTGCTTTGTAAAGACGAGCGTCTTCACCTTCATTATTACATGCCCACATCCAGTTGGCCGATAGGGAGATTCCTTCGATACCATTGATGATAGGAGCGAATACGATATTTGAAAGTGCTTCACCGATTGCTGTCTTGCTGGCAGCGGCAGGATCAACCAATGCGGCTACAGGCGAGTGGCCTACAGTGGTAGCAATACCTTCTTTGCCTTTGTAATCCAGTGCCATCACACCAACGTTGTTCAATGGCAACTGTAATGGACCGGTACATTGTTGTTTGGCTACGCGACCACCCACACAACGGTCTACTTTGTTTGTTAACCAATCTTTGGAAGCTACAGCCTCTAATTGTAATACTTGGTTGACATAAGTAGGTATTTCCTGAGTAGTGTAGGAAAGATCCGCATAGTTACGTGTGATGGTGTTGTCCCGCATGATTGTTTTAGGAGATGATCCGAAGAAATCTTCTAAAGCATAATCCATTGGTTTTTCACCTGTGGTTTTCGATTCAAATGTAAAACGGTTGTCGCCTGTTACATCACCTACGGCATACATTGGCGAGCGCTCACGGTCAGCAACACGTTTTAAAGTGTCAATATCTTTTTCAGCAATTACCAAGCCCATGCGCTCTTGGGATTCGTTGCCAATAATTTCTTTTGCAGAAAGGGTAGGGTCTCCTACAGGTAGTTTGTCTAGATCGATCAGACCACCGGTTTCTTCGACAAGCTCTGATAGACAGTTTAAGTGTCCACCTGCTCCATGATCGTGGATCGATACAATAGGGTTGTTGTCGGACTCGACCATGCCACGTACGGCATTGGCCGCTCTTTTTTGCATTTCTGGATTCGAACGCTGTATAGCATTCAATTCGATACCCGAGCCGAAAGCACCAGTATCTGCAGAAGATACAGCAGCTCCGCCCATTCCGATACGGTAGTTTTCTCCACCTAGAATAACGATTTTATCACCCACTTTTGGCGTGTGTTTTTTCGCTTGGTCTAGCTTTCCATAACCAACACCGCCAGCCTGCATGATTACTTTATCATAACCTAACTTGCGTCCTTCTTCTTCATGTTCAAAGGTCAATACTGAACCTGTGATGAGTGGCTGTCCAAATTTATTTCCAAAATCTGAAGCTCCGTTGGATGCTTTGATTAAGATGTCCATTGGTGTTTGGTATAGCCATGGACGTTCTTGCATTCCTTTTTCCCAAGGGCGGTCTTGCAATAAACGCGAGTATGCTGTCATGTAGATGGCCGTACCAGCTAGGGGAAGAGCTCCCTGTCCACCAGCCAATCTATCGCGGATCTCACCACCAGATCCTGTAGCAGCACCAGAAAACGGTTCTACTGTAGTCGGGAAGTTGTGTGTTTCCGCCTTGACTGATAATACAGAGTCGAAGTCTTTCTCTTCGTAAAAGTCAGGTTTGTCTGCCGATTTAGGGGCAAACTGGGTTACTCTAGGACCTTTGACGAAAGCGACATTGTCTTTGTAAGCAGATACAATATCATTCGGGTTGGTCTCTGATGTCTTTTTGATTAACTTAAATAGTGATGTAGGTTGTTCTTCTCCATCAATAATAAAAGTACCATTGAATATTTTGTGACGGCAGTGCTCGGAGTTGGCTTGCGAAAAGGCAAACACCTCGGAGTCGGTCAGTTTGCGTCCTAGCTTGGTCGATAGGTTGTTTAAATACGCTACCTCTTCTTGATTTAATGCAAGGCCTTCTGTCTTGTTGTAGGCATCGATATCATCGATATCTATAATAGGCTCTGGCGTAATATGTATGGTGTACATATCCTGCGTCAGGGCTTCAAACTTTTGAGAAATCATAGGATCGAAGTCATTGAAATCAGCTGGTACAGACTGAAATTCTTCGATACGGACAATTCCTTCAATGCCCATATTTTGTGTGATCTCTACGGCATTGGTACTCCAAGGTGTAACCATGGCTGCGCGCGGACCTACAAAGTAGCGGCTTAAGGTTTGTTCTTCTAGCTTTTTGGCATCGCCAAATAACCAGTTTAGTTTAGTAATGTCTTCTTGTGATAAAGAGTTTACGCTTTGAACACCGTAGATGGTATTCGATGGGTTCTCAAAGAAATGAATCATTATATAATGTTGGGTTTTGAACGTTCTTCAACTTAAAGTACAAAGTTACGGAATATTTTAAAAAGCAACTAGCAAAAAGTGCTTTGTGAATAAATCGGAGTTGTTAACAATATTTCATTATTTTCTAGTCAAAAGCCTATCTTTGTAACACTTAAAAACTATTTAATAATGAATATTTCTTACAATTGGCTTAAGAATTACCTCGATATAGAAAAGACTCCGAATGAATTGTCCCTGATTCTGACCGATATAGGTCTGGAAGTAGAGGCTGTAGAGAAAATACAATCTATTCCTGGTGGGTTAGAAGGATTAGTGGTAGGAGAGGTGATTTCGGCCGAGCAACATCCTAATGCGGACAAATTACGTGTTACAAAAGTGGATGTTGGTACTGGTACAGCCTTGGATATTGTGTGTGGAGCGCCTAACTGTCGTGCAGGTCTTAAAGTAATCGTCGCTACGGTGGGTACAACCTGTCACCCGACTTCGGGCGAACCTTTTAAGATTACAAAGTCCAAAATCCGAGGTGAAGTATCCGAAGGGATGTTGTGTGGTGAGGATGAAATCGGGCTTGGTAGCTCGCATGCGGGTATTGTAGAGTTGCCGGCAGATGTTAAAGTAGGTACTTTGGTAAAGGAATTTTACCAAATGGAAGACGACTATTGCTTTGAGATTGGTCTGACTCCTAACCGTGCAGATGCAGCCTCTCATTTGGGGGTAGCACGCGATTTGGCTGCTTATTTCCGTAAGAGCTATACGCTTCCTGATGTAAGTAGTTTTGCAACGCCTGCCGCAGCAAGTACTGCAACAGTAGAAGTTAAGAATACAGAGGCATGTCCAAGATATTCCGGAGTACGTATCTCGGGAGTTAAGGTTGGAGCATCGCCAGACTGGTTGACAGAAAAGTTGAATGCTATAGGTATTCGCACGATTAATAATATCGTTGATATCACGAACTATGTACTACATGATCTGGGACAACCGTTGCATGCATTTGATGCAGCTAAGATTTCTGGGGATAAGGTAGTCGTACGTTTGGCCAATGAAGGAGAGCTTTTCACGACATTGGATGGTGTAGAACGCAAACTATCTGTTGAAGATTTAGTGATTGCCGATGACAGCAAGCCGATGTGTATCGCTGGTGTTTTTGGAGGTGAGTATTCGGGAGTTTCGGAAGATACGACCGAGATTTTCTTGGAGTCTGCTTATTTTAATTCGGTTTATGTCCGTAAAACGGCTAAACGCCACGGGTTAAAAACTGATTCTTCGTTCCGTTTTGAACGTGGTACGGATCCTAATATCACTGTATTTGCTTTGCAACGGGCAGTACTTTTGATCCAGGAGATTGCAGGTGGTGTAGTTAGTTCGGCTGTATCGGATAATTACCCTAATCCTATTGCTCCTTTTGCGTTTGATGTAGATTGTAAGAATGTACAACGCTTGATCGGTAAAGAAATCCCAGCAGCGGAGATTAAAGAAATTATTGAAGCTTTGGGAATCGTTATCACTGCCGAAAATGAACAAGTATTGTCAGTAGAGGTTCCTGCTTACAAAGTTGATGTAACGCGTGAGGTTGATGTGACTGAAGAGGTGCTGCGGATTTATGGTTATAATAATATCGAATTAAAGAGTCAGATTCTAGCATCTTTGAATACACAGGAGAAGCCGGACAAGGAAGTCGTGTTGAATCAAATTGCTGATTTGTTAATTGGCAATGGTTATAGAGAGATTCTTTCCAACTCGTTGACCAAGTTGTCTTATGTAGATGACGAGTCTACAGCGGTGCGTCTGTTGAACCCATTAAGTTCGGATCTCGATACGATGCGCCAGAATTTGGTTTACTCGATGTTGACGGCGATGTCCTATAATCAAAAGCGTAAAGTTACCGATCTGAAGTTTTTTGAATATGGTAAGACTTACCATCTTTTGGATGAAGGATATAGTGAGCGTCAGCGGATGGTGCTAGGTGTCGTTGGTAACAAGTCTAAAGAGCAATGGAATGCAACAAGTGGTACAGTGAGTTTCTATAATTTAAAAGCTGCTGTAGATATGATTGTGAAGCGTCTAAAAGTCGACGGGCTACAGGTTGTGGAGACTGCTAATGTTAATCTGGCGTATGGCCTGGACTACATGAAGGGACAGAAAGTGCTTGTTTCTTTGGGTGCTGTCGCTACTGAGGCATTGAAAAAAGCGGATGTCGATGGCCAGGTCTACTATGCGGATTTTGATTGGGATTTGGTCATTCGTTCGATACGTAAAAACGAGATTAAATTTAAAGAGGTTTCTAAATACCCTGCAGTACGTCGCGATTTGGCGCTGTTGCTGGATGATTCGGTTACTTTCGAGCAGTTGAAGAACGTAGCGTTGAAGTCAGAACGCAAGCTATTGAAAGCAGTTAATATTTTTGATGTTTATAAAGGCGATAAATTGCCAGAAGGTAAAAAGTCTTACGCTTTGAGTTTTACGATTCAGGACGAAGAAAAAACGCTAAATGATAAACAAATTGATAGCATTATTCAAAAATTAATTGTTAACTTTGAGAAAGAGACTGGCGCTGTAGTGCGATAGTTTTATTAATTTAATTGCGAGTTATTATATGGCATCATTATCAACACAAATGAATCTTATCGTTGAGAAAACGAAGAATCTAATTCAAATGTGTGAAGCTTTGCAAGAGGAGAACGATCTTTTGAAATTGGAATTGCAGTCTGTTCAGGTTGCATTTGATACCAGTTCTGAAAAAGTTGGGCAGCTGGAGGAAAAGATTAAAGCTATGGCAGTTGCTAAATCTTTGGAAGAGGCAGATATTGATAAAAGTGCCATAAATGAAAAAATACTTGACACAAAACAAAAAATTAACGATTTTGTGCGAGAAATAGACAGATGTATCACCTTATTAAAGTAATCCATTTAGAGGGATTTTAATTCGGGGTAGTACATTATAAAGCTCATAAAAATGGGAGAGATTTCCATAAAAATAAATATCGCTGATCGGGTTTATCCTTTACGGGTTACCACTGAAGAGGAAGAAGTAATCCGTCATGCAGCGAAATTGATAAATGAAAAAATGAAGGAATTGCAGGATAATTATGCAGTTCGTGATAAACAGGATTTATTGTCCATGTGTGTATTGCAGTATGCTACGGGAATGATCAAAGCAGAGCGTAGTGCGCAGGACCAGGATTTGGGACTGGAACAGTCCGTTCACGAATTGGATACCATCTTGACTGATTTCTTTAAGAAATAAGTTTCGTTCTTTATATTATAGAGCTTTAACAACGGATTTGCCGCAATTAAATTCGGGTTGTCACTATTTTAAACTTAACGCTTCAATATCACGAGCAAAAAAAAGATGTAGGCCATTTTGCATATTTGCCATCTAGGTCATGATCATACGCTCAAATCATGTGAAATCGAAGTTTAATAATACATGATACCTGTCAATTTAATTGCGGTTTTTTTTTGAGAAAAAATAAAATGAAAACACACAAAAACTAAATAATATATACTAAATAACATGGAGTTATCTATAACAATTTCAATTATAATATCTCTTTTAATCGGGGTTGCAATTGGGAGGTTTTTATTGCAATTACTTTTTAAAAAGCAAGAGAAGACTGCTAGCGAGAAGGCAGAGAGTATCGTAAGAGAAGCTGAAAAGCAAGCAGAACATACTAAAAAACAAAGACAATTAGAAGCAAAGGAGAAATTCCTTCAGTTGAAAGCCGAACACGAAAAAGAGGTTAATCAACGTAATAATACCATTGCTCAGAAGGAAAACTCAATCCGTCAAAAAGAGCAGTCGCTAAACCAAAAGCTGGAAAGCATCAACCGTGATAAACAGGAGCTTGATAATAAAGCTAAAAAATTGGATCAGTTGACCGAGATGAACGAGAAGAAGAGCGAAGAGGTAGATCTATTGAAAAGCCAACATATCCAACAGTTAGAGACGATTGCAGGCCTTACCGCTGACGAAGCACGTGAGCAGTTGGTAACTTCGTTGAAAGAAGAAGCTCGTTCGCAAGCTATTATTCATATTAAAGATATTGTTGACGAGGCGAAATTGACCGCTTCCAAAGAAGCTAAAAAGGTTGTTATCCAAACTATTCAACGTACAGCTACGGAGTCAGCTATCGAGAATACGGTTTCTATTTTTAACATTGAAAATGATGAGGTTAAGGGACGTATCATCGGTCGTGAAGGACGTAATATTCGCGCTTTGGAAGCAGCTACTGGTGTTGAAATTATCGTAGACGATACACCGGAAGCTATTATTTTATCTGGATTTGACCCGGTACGTCGCGAGATCGCGCGTCTAGCTTTACACCGTTTGGTGACGGATGGACGTATTCACCCTGCACGTATTGAAGAGGTTGTAGCGAAAACACGTACACAGATCGAAGATGAGATTGTTGAGATCGGTGAGCGTACAGCAATAGATTTGGGTATCCACGGCCTTCACCCGGAGTTGATACGTATGGTAGGACGTATGCGCTACCGTTCGTCTTATGGACAGAACTTATTGCAACACTCTCGTGAGGTAGCGAATTTCGCTGCGACGATGGCTTCTGAGCTTGGGTTGAACGTGAAACATGCAAAACGTGCCGGATTATTACACGATATTGGTAAGGTGCCTGATGACAACCCTGAATTGCCACACGCAATACTCGGTATGCAGTTGGCAGAAAAATATAAAGAACACCCAGATGTGTGTAATGCTATAGGTGCACACCATGATGAGATTGAGATGACAGCGATGATTTCGCCAATTGTTCAAGCCTGTGATGCGATATCAGGTGCCCGTCCAGGAGCTCGCCGCGAAGTGGTGGAAAGTTACATCAAGCGTTTGAAAGAGTTAGAAGCATTGGCACTATCTTATCCTGGTGTGGAGAAGACATTTGCAATCCAAGCAGGACGTGAACTACGTGTTGTGGTAGAGAGTGAGAAAATATCGGATGCACAGTCAGAGATATTAGCTGCGGATATTTCTAACCGTATCCAAACGGAGATGACTTATCCTGGGCAGATCAAGGTGACGGTAATACGGGAGACACGTTCGGTGTCTTATGCGAAGTAAGAAAATAAAATGATTTTATAGAAAGCCTCAAAATTTTAATTTTGAGGCTTTTTTGTTGGATATGTAGTGTTAGTACAGTTTCTTGATATATAATTGTTCTACTTTCTCCCGCGCCCAAGCGGTTTTTCTTAAGAAGGTGAGGGAAGACTTGATGCTTGGATTTTCATTAAAACAACGTATTGGTATGATACGGCCCAATTCTTTCCATCCATAATACTCGACAAGTGCCTCTAGAATGAAGTCTAATCTTTTGCCATGTAGCGGATTATTTTTTTGTTCTTGCATAATGGACAAAGATAACGACTTGTTCTTTCGGTCTAACGGTTACATGTAAAAATAATTTAGCTATAGCCAATATCCTCTAATTCGGTTATATCAAATCTGCGCAAGGCGATGAACGGTAGTGTTATTTAGATACATATACAAGAAGGGAGTATAAAGAATAGCTTTGACTTTGGAATGTGTTGATGCTCGATCTTTATTACGTCGCTTAAATTTCAAGAACTGAAATTAGAAATCCATTAGAAATCTTATTTGTACTGATTTATGGATTAATTATTGATAATTTTGTTCTTATTCAAGAAGACTTATGCAGATACTAGTTGTAGAAGATGACAAACGAATCAGTGATTTTTTGATAAAGGGGCTGGAAGAGAATGGCTACTTGGTCGTGCTGTGTAAGTCTGCAGAAGAGGTCCTGGATTCTTATCTTGGGATCTCCTGGGATCTGATTATTTTGGATGTAATGCTGCCACAGATGGATGGGATCCAGCTGGCGCAGGCCTTGCGATACAAAAAAATATTCGCTCCTATCTTGATGCTTAGTGCGTTGAATAGTGTGCAGGACAAGGTGTCTGCGCTAGACTATGGGGCAGATGATTACATCACAAAGCCTTTCCATTTTGACGAATTACTCTCTCGAATTAGGGCGCTGACCCGCCGTACGCAGTACCAGCAGCAGGAAGTGCCCGTCAATGTGCTGACATATGGCAGTCTTTCGGTCGATATGAACCAATATATCGTATCTAGAGAGGGGAAAGCTATTGACCTATCACCCCGAGAGCTCAAACTACTACTGTATCTTATCGAGAATAAGGACCGTACGGTGACACGTATACAGATTCTTAATGCGGTGTGGGGAATTACGTTCGATAATCAGACCAATGTAGTGGATGTGTATATTTCCTATTTACGGAGCAAGATCGAACAGGGACAAGAAAAGTATATCTATACCGTAAAAGGGATAGGTTATATGTTTAAGACTATTTAAGATGAAGTTAAAGCATAGGCTTTCTATTTATTCGGTCTTTATATTCAGTGTAATCACACTGATTATCTCTACGATGATCTATATCTCTTTCTATGCTGTTATGGAGCGGAAAGAGCGGGAGTCCCTGGAGAGTAAGTCTCTATTGGCCGCAATCTATTACCTGGAACAGGATGAGCTTTCTTTTCTCGAACATGAGAGTATCAAGAACCAATTGTTAAAGACAATTTCCCGAAAAAATATTATTCTGTTGGATAAGGATAATAAACGTTTTAATGGAGATATGCCTGCTGTGGAGGCAATCGATTCGGCTTTTATGGATAAGGTTCGTAAGGAACGAATAGCACACTTTGTTACCCCTGATTTCTTTTACAACGGTAGGTTTTATGAGGATAACCAGGGCGATTTTGTGGTAGTCACACGCGAATCGAAAGAAGATTTTAAGGAGCAGATGGGGTCTCTTTTACAGATTTTAGTGATCATTTCATTGTTGGGGATCATCTCTATTTTTATCGTGTCCCAGTATTTGGGGACGGTGGCTTATGAACCTATCGTACGTATAATAAATGAAATCAAAAGGAAGGACACTAAGAATTTTAATGAGCCTATTGTTTTGAAAAAGAGCTATTACGAAATAGATGATCTGATATTGACCTACAATCATTTTGTGGATCGGATAGCGCAGACTTTTAATGTGCAAAAGAACTTTATTGATTACGTATCGCATGAGTTGCGGACACCTATCACAGCCCTTTTAGGGACCCTGGAGGTAACCAAGAGCAAAAAACGTACGGTAGAAGAGTACGAAGCGGTGATTTCTCAACTCAAGCAATATACGACCGATCTGCAGGATACGTTGGACAATATGGCCCTGTTGTCTGGAGCGAAAACTTCATTCGAATTTAGCATGTTGCGTGTGGATGAGATTATATGGTCGGTCATCGAGAATGCCGTGCTCTACCATCAGGCTAAGGTTGAGGTGGAGATGGAAGTACAAAATAACGAGCTTCTGAGTTTTGAAGGTAACGACAAATTATTGGAGTTGGCAATAGGTAATCTGCTTGAGAATGCCTTGAAGTATTCTAATAATGATGTGGTAAAGGTTACTATTAAAGAGAATAAGGGGCGATTGGTAATATTACTAAAAGATAAAGGTATAGGAATATTACGGGAGGATATCTATAATATCAAACAGAATTTCTTTCGCGGACAGAATGTACGAGGTTATCAGGGGAAAGGAATAGGGCTATCAATGGCTAATGTGATATTTCAATTGCATCGAATAAACTTGGAAATCGAAAGTGATACCTCGGGAACGACCATTATACTGACTTTCTAATCTACTTCTAATCTATATCGGACTTCACCTTAATGTACGGCAGGTAATTTTGCGGTATAAAACAAAAAATGGTGAGAAAGATCTTTTTATTAATCTCCTTATTTCTAATTAAGGGGACAATCTATGCACAATCTTATTCCCTATCTGACTTAGAAGCGTTATTTCTTAAAAATAATTATTTGCTTTTGGCTCAGCGCTATAATATACAGCGGGTAGATGCAGAGGTGCTTCAGGAGAAAGTGTGGAGTAACCCCACATTGAGTATTAGTGAGATAAACCTGTGGAAAAATACAGGCTACGAAGAACTGCCTCCAATATTCGGAAATTATGGAAAAGCACAGCAGGTATCGATAGAACTCGAGCAGTTGATCGAAACAGCAGGTAAGCGTAAAAAGAGAGTTGCACTGAAAAATCTGGAAAAGAATGATGCACTACTCGAATATGAAGAACTCCTACGCCAACTTAAAAAGGAACTACGACAAGGGTTCTATAAGGTCGAACGGCTAGCCACTGAAGAAATACAGCTCCAAACTGTAATAACGCTATATGAAGAATTACAAAAACAATATGCCAGTCAGGTGCAAAAGCAGAATGTATCGCAAGCTGATTTTTATCGGATACAATCGGAGCTGGTCGCTTTGCAGAGAGAGGCGATGGCGCTAGAATCCGACAAGCTGGAAGCGCTAAGTGCTTTACGTATCCTGACGCAGCTGTCGGATCTGAATTCCAAAGATTTGATGTTTGATCGATCAATGACTTTTAAGCTTTCTAGCCTTCCTAAGGATATGATGGCGATGGCATTGGAGCAGAATATAGGACTGAAGCGTCAGGAGAATGCTTCGCAGTCTGCAGAAAAAAGGTTTGTTCTGGAGCGCGCTATGCGTAAACCGGATGTTACGGTGCAGTTGGGGTATGATCGCGGAGGGAATATAATGCGTGATTTTGTCGGTCTGGGGGCTCAGATAGATCTGCCCATATTCAATAGAAATAAAGGCAATATTAAAGCAGCTCAGTTTGAAATTGAACAGGAAAAGTCTGTGGGACTATCAGTACGCGCGGAGTTAGAATCTACGCTCATGCGCTTGCAAAGTCAATTGCATAGTTACGAACGAATGTTGCAACGTTGGGATAAAGAGCGGATTATGGATCAGGAGAAGATGTGGATCAGCTACAATAAGCACTTGCAGAGTCGTCAGATTACGCTGTTGGAGTTTATTGACTTTACACAGGCCTATAAAGAGGCTCAGCAGTCCCAGGCAGAGCTTCTGGAGGATTATAAGAGTACCTACGAAGAGTTACAATATATTGTTGGAAAAGAGTTTTAGAATATTTACAGATGAAGCATAGTTACTTAGTATTGGCACAGATAGTTGGATTATTACTGTTCGTCGGGTGCAAGCAGACCTCCACATCCAAAGAAGATGGAGTTGCGAAGCAGGATACCTTCTGCCTGAATGATATGTTAAAGAAGAAAACAGGTATAGTCGCTGTCGAAGAGCGTCCTATAATGGAACAGTTGACACTGTCGGGCAAAATCGAATATAATGAGAATGATCTGGTGGCTTTCCGAAGTTTGCTGGAAGGTAGTGTAGAGCAGGTACAGTTTGAGCTCGGTGATTATGTCCGTAAAGGACAGGTGCTGGCTACGATCCGTTCGGCAGAGATCCAAGGGCTGTATCAAGAGAAGCGAAATCAGGAGAATCAGATCCAACTGTTGAAAAACCAGATTCAGACAAAAAAGGAAATGCTTCAAGACGGTTTGTTTTCTGCTCCGGAGCTATTACAGATGGAACATGAACTTGAACATGCACGGATTGAACTGGACCGTATCGTTCAGTCGTTGGCATTGTATCGAGCTGTTGGTTCGAATTCCTTTCAGGTCCTAGCTCCCAAAGATGGTTATATCATCCAGAAATCTATAAGTGCAGGCCAAAATATTGTGTCGGATAGTGATCCTTTGTTCTCGATATCTAACCTGAAGGAAGTGTGGGTGATGGTGAATATCTATGCAACTAATCTAAGGTATGTACAGGTCGGTGATCAGGTTAAGGTGAGGACTATTGCTTATCCAGATCAGGTGTATCCAGGCAAGATTGATAAGATATATAACGTATTTGACGATAACGAGCATGTGCTCAAAGCACGGGTGGTTTTGTCTAATCCGACGCTACGCCTAATGCCGGGATTGAGTGCGGATATCATTATAGATAAAAATAATAGCCAAGGGACAGCACTTGCTATTCCTAATAATGCGGTGGTATTTCACAGTAATCACGAGCATATTGTCGTTTATAAAGACGATTGTCACCTTCGGACTCTTCCGATTACGAAAGTTGGGAGTAATGAAGAGTATACATTCATAGCGGAGAAATTGCAACCCGGAGAGCAGGTGGTAGGTTCAAACGCATTGTTGATTTATGAAGAGTTAAACAAATAGGGAAAGATGAAGAGATTAGTACAGCGCTTGGTTACATTTTCTTTGCATAATACGACATTTGTGTTGTTTGCTACATTGGCTTTGTTGTTTGCAGGAGTCTATGCACTCCGGCATACCGCTATCGAGGCCTTCCCAGATGTGACCAATACACGCGCACGTATCATAACACAATGGCCTGGCCGGAGTGCTGAGGAAATGGAAAAACTAGTCACCTTACCTATTTCCAAAGAAGTGAACAGTATACCCCACAAATCGAACGTGCGGTCTATATCATTATTTGGTCTATCGGTCGTGACGGTTCAGTTTGAAGATGGAGTGGATGATTTTTATGCACAGCAATATGTGGCTAACAAACTCAATGGGGTAAATTTACCCGAAGGGGCAGAAGCTGAAATCGAACCACCATCCGGTGCTACAGGCGAAATTTTTAGGTATATCATTCGCTCGGATAAGCCTATCCGCGATATTACAGCGATACAGGATTGGGTTATCGAAAGAGAGCTATTAGGGGTACCTGGAGTAGCCGATGTGGTCAGTTTTGGTGGTGAAGAGAAAATATACGAGATCAAAATCAATCCAACTGAATTAAAAAACTTTGACCTCACGCCACTGGATGTATATGAGGCGGTATCGAGGTCGAATATTAACGTAGGTGGAGATGTAATCGAGCAAGGAGATCAGGCGTATGTCGTGAGGGGAGTTGGCCTGTTGGATAAAATCGAAGATATCGGTAATATCACGGTCAAGCTGAACGGTACGGTACCGGTATTGATCAAGAATGTGGCCGAAGTAGTGGTGTCGAGCAAACCGCGTTTAGGACAGGTTAGCTTTAACGAACATGAAGATGTGGTGCAAGGGATTGTCGTGATGTTACGTGGAGAGAATCCATCGGAGGTGATTGCAGGCTTGAAAAACAAGATTGAAGAATTGAACGATAGGGTACTACCAGAAGGGGTGAGAATGGAGACGGTTATTGATCGGACTAAGCTGGTAGATAACACCGTAAGGACGGTGTCAGGCAATCTTATTGAAGGGATATTGTTGGTCTCTCTTATCGTATTTATATTCTTATATAATTGGAAATCAACGTTTATTGTTGCGTCTGTAATTCCGCTGTCTTTTCTGTTTGCGATTATTGCGCTAAAAATACAGGGACTCCCGGCGAATCTGATTTCAATGGGTTCATTGGATTTTGGATTGTTACTGGAAGGAACACTAGTGATCGTAGAGACCGTATTTGTCGCATTGGCTACCTTATCACATCGTGTAGGACCTGAGCGTTTTGCGAAGATGAGTAAACTGGGGCTTATCAAAAAGAGTACGGGAAGCGTTGCAACCTACATCTTTTTTGCGCTGAGTATCCTTATTGTTGCACTGTTACCAATCTTTTCTTTTCAAAAAGTAGAAGGCAAGATGTTCTCTCCTTTGGCATTTACACTGGGCTATGCGCTTTTAGGTTCGTTGATATTGAGTTTGACCTATGTGCCAGCGATGTGTAAGTTGTTGTTTACGAAAGGGGTCGAGGAAAAGGAAAACTTTGTCACGCGGTTCTTTCAGCGTAGCATCTATGGACTGTATGATACGGCATTCCGCTATAAGAAGATGACTATTGGACTTTTTATAGCACTGTTGGCATTATGTGCTTTTAAGTTTTCGCATTATGGTTCAGAATTCTTACCTAAGCTTAATGAAGGCGCAATCTATATCCGGGCGACATTGCCTAACAGTGTGAATCTGAAAGAATCGACTAAGCTCACGAAGGAGATGAAAGAACTGATGATGCAGGGGTCTGAAGAGATTGAGTTTATACTGACGCAGACGGGACGACCTAATGATGGTACAGATCCAACCGGATTTTTTAATATCGAATTTAATGTGCAGCTTAAGGATGCCAAGGATTGGAAGCGAAGTGTCTCTAAAGAAGATATCATCCAAGAGCTTCGTGATAAACTGGCACATTATCCAGGTGTTAGTTTTGGATTCAGCCAGCCTATACAGGATAATGTGGAAGAGTACGTTGCTGGAGTGAAAAGTTCGTTGGTCATTAAAATATTTGGTACTGATCTGTATGACCTTGAAAATTATGCTGACCAAGTCGCTTCCTCTATCGCAAAAGTGGAGGGGATAACGGATATCAATGTGTATAAGAATATTGGATTGCCCGAATTGCGCATACAATTGCACGATGCTAAGATGGCTAGATATGGCGTATTTACTTCGGATGTTCAGGCGGTTATTGCGATGACGATAGGAGGGCAGGCTGCAACAAAATTCTATGAAGATGATCGGCAATTTGATGTAATGGTACGTTTTGAAGAGGGATATCGGGATACAAAGGAAAAAATCGGTAATATCCTAATACCGACGAGTAATGGGCAAAATATTCCGCTACAAGAGATTGCGACGATAGGTTATCAGACGGGACCTGCATTTATCTATCGGGAAGGTAATAGTCGATATATCGGTGTTGGCTTTAGTATCGATGGCCGAGATTTGGGAAGTACTATCGAAGAGGCTAGAAAGGTGGTGGATAAAGAGGTTAAGTTGCCCAAAGGACATCATATGGAATGGGCAGGTGAGTTCGAAAGTAAAGAACGTGCCGCCAAGCAGCTGGCTATGGTTGTTCCGATATCATTGGTGCTAATTCTGCTATTGTTGTATTCTAACTTTGGAAATTTTAAAGATACGGCTATTTCTTCACTGACGCTTGCTTTCGCATTTATAGGTGGATTTATATCATTATGGGCGACAGGAACAGTCTTTGGAATATCGGCAGGAATAGGTTTTATCATTCTTTTTGGGGTGGCGACAATTGACGGAATTGTGCTGATCGGTGTGATCCGGGATAATATCCGACACAAAATGAAATTGAGGGAGGCGATAGATAGCGGGGTCCGGAGTCGTATACGTCCTGTGGTCATGATAGCCTTGATGGGGTCTATGGGGCTATTTCCGGCAGCAATGTCTACTGGTATGGGGTCTGAAATCCAAAAACCACTGGCTATTATGATTGTTGGTGGGCTACTGATCTGTCTTATTCTGTCTTTCACCGTGATCCCGGTGGTGTTTTACTGGGTATATGCGAAAGACCAAAAGAAGTAAAATATAAGGAATAGGGGTTAGAGTATAGATAATTGTTTATTTTTGCGGTATGAGCAAAAATAAACAGAACAAGGGACAAAAGGAAGTGCCGCAGCGGCCGGTAGATAAGTACTTTAAGGATATGGACAGTATATTCGTAAAGGGAAATAAAGCGCTGTATGCCCTCTTTTTGTTCCTTGCTTTTTTTGGAATAATGGGGCTTATATGGATGATCCCTTTTCCTCAATTTGATTTTTTGATTCGTATGAATGCACATACGTTCTTGAATTGGGGATCTTTATTTATTGCTATTGTAGTGTATAGTTACCTCAAACTAGCCCCAACACTTTCCTATGCGGTGTTATTTTGTATAGGGATTATGAGCTTTTTTATTGTGCAGCTCGAGTATGTAGAGCGGGATGGCGGACCATCTGTGGTGCTGGTGTGTTCCAGTATTGCGCTTGTTTCCTTGTCGGTTTTATTTTTATTGCTCAGAAAGGAAGGAAGTCTAGGGCTTAAACATCTGGTGAAACTGCTGGGAATCGGACCGATCTGGTTATGGTCTAAGGTGTTTGATAGCTTTAAATGGAAATATTAAGATGAGTACATTTAACTACCCTTTGCGGTTTCAATTCAAGATCGGAACTCTGGCGAATGATTTTATTGCAAAGGATGCCTCTGGGAACACGGTTTGTTATGTGCGTGAAAAAATATTTGCTTGGCGTGATCAAATAAAAATTTACAGTGATGAATCCAAATCCAATCTGCTTTATGAATTGGTATCTGATAAATTGATTGATTTTCAACAGACGTTTACAATCAGCGACCATTCAGGTAGGGTAGTGGGTAAGGTGCGGAGAAAAACGCTTCGATCACTATGGAGATCGACCTTCCGATTGATGGATGGTGCAGATAATCATGATCATACAATACAGGAGAAAAATCCCTGGACGAAGTTTATGGATGGGCTTTTTGGTGAGATCCCTTTGATAGGTATATTATCGGGCTATGTCTTTAATCCTGCCTACCTCTTATCCAATAGCGATGGCGAAGTATTGTTCGAAATAAAGAAGGAACCTTCTTTTTTCGGACGTAAATTTACTGTACATAAGCTATCGTCGGATGTGGTGGACGAAGAACGTTTTGTCCTGAGCCTAATGTTAATGGTATTAATAGAAAGAAGCAATGGTTAACCATTGCTTCTCTTGCTCTATTTTATAATCCTTTTTATCTTATTGGACTTCTTTATAAGTTTGTGCAGGCCTTCGTAATCTTCATCTTCTAATTTACGATGTAGTTTTTGAAGCTGCTTGATGTGTTCTTCCAAAACTTCCAATACATTACTTCTATTCTGTTTAAATATAGGTGTCCACATATCGGGAGACGATTTGGCAAGACGCACGGTAGACTCAAATCCCGAGCCCGCTAGTTCAAAAATCCGACCCTGTGACTTTTCTTTTTCCAATACCGTCAATGCCAGTGCAAATGAAGTCAAGTGAGATATATGCGATACGTATGCCGTATGCATATCATGTTCTTCGGCATTCATAAATACAGATTTCATCTCCAACTGTTCGGTGATAGCATCTGCTATATCAAATGCATCTTCATCAGTACGGAAGGCATCGACATATACCATATTTTTGTCTTTAAACAAATTTGGTATAGCTGCCTCGGGACCCGAATATTCTGTTCCTGCCATCGGATGGGCTGCGATGTAACGCCCTCGTTTGGGATGATCAGCGATAAGTTGCAATATATTTATTTTAGTCGACCCCATATCGATGATGACTTGTGTATCAATCTGATCGAGAATAGTGGGAGCCAACTGCATAATTGCATCAACAGGTATTGTTAGTACAATTACTTTGGCTTGCTTTATGGCGTCTTCCAACGTCATAATCTCATCAACCAGACCTAACTGTATTGCTTTTTTTTGATTGGATTCGCTCTTGTCTACCCCAATTATTTTGTCGAAAGATTTTGTTTCTTTCAATCGGATGGCTGTAGACCCGCCAATTAATCCGATTCCGACAATAGCTATGTTCATTTTATAGTATTTAGATGTGAGGTATCATAGCCTTATCAGCCATTTAACTCCGTAACCTTATAACTCAATAATCCTATTTGACCATTATTCCGATTCGTGCCAGTGCCTTATCTAGAATCTCCGTTGTTGCGCATAGGCTAATACGGATGTACCGATCTCCTGCATTACCAAATATACCGCCAGGAGTTATAAAAACTTTAGCATCATATAGCACTTTGTCACTTAGTGCATAGCCATCCGTATATTGCTCAGGAACTTTGGCCCATACGAAGAGTCCGACCTGATTGGTATCATACTGACAACCCAGTAGGTCCATAATTTCAAAGACCTTTTTGCGACGTTGTGTATAAGCTTCGTTCAGCTGGGTATACCATGATTTGTCCAAAGATAGGGCTTTTGCAGCTGCAAGTTGTAAGGGCAAGAACATGCCTGAGTCCATATTGCTTTTGAATCGTAAAATCTCATTAATTCGGTTTTCGCTAGCGACGAGCATGCCAATACGCCATCCGGCCATGTTGGATGATTTGCTCAGAGAGTTTAATTCGATTGTCACTTCCTTGGCACCTTCTACGGCCATGATGCTCTCCGGATGATCATTTAATATAAAGCTATAAGGATTGTCATGGCAGATCAGTATATTATGTTTCTTTCCGAAGGCTACCACAGCTTCAAAGAAATGTCTATTGGCTCGGGCTCCGGTAGGCATATGCGGATAGTTGATCCACATCATTTTGACCTTGCTGAGATCCATTTTTTCTATTGCTTCAAAATCGACAAGCCAATTGTTGTTCTGTGTCAGATCATAAGGGACCACGGTGGCTCCAGAAATCTTTACAGCCGAAGTATAGGCAGGGTACCCAGGGTTGGGAATAAGCACCTGGTCACCTTCCTGTAAGTAAGTCATACATATATGTACTATACCTTCCTTGGATCCTATTAATGGAAGAATTTCTGTTGCTGGATTTAAAGTAACATGATAATATCGCGAATACCAATCGGCCATAGCTTGACGTAACACAGGGGATCCTTTGTAGTTTTGATAACCATGTGTATGGGTCTGAGCAGCTTGCTCGGTCAGTACTTGGATGACTTCTGGATGCGGCGGTAGGTCAGGACTTCCGATACCTAGATTGATTACCTGTGCTCCGGCCTTGTTCATCTCGTCAATTTCTCTCAACTTCTTAGAAAAGTAATACTCTTCCGTCTGTTGTAGCCTTTTCGCAACTTCAATATTCATTATTTTAAATTTGGTGCTAAATTTATAAAAACAAAATTGCTTTGTTGAATTATTTGATTATAAAATAGGTAATAACTGTAAATTGTGTAAAATAGAAGTTGTTAACCTGACTCAGCAAGGACGCATGGGGTAAATGATCAATATACTGACGAAATACTAGTAT
Organism: Sphingobacterium tabacisoli; assembly: GCF_017908035.1. GTDB lineage: Bacteria > Bacteroidota > Bacteroidia > Sphingobacteriales > Sphingobacteriaceae > Sphingobacterium > Sphingobacterium tabacisoli. Next base: position 316,103 of record NZ_JAEQMU010000002.1, read on the forward strand.
TAGTCAAAAGTAGGATTGATGGAGGTTTTTTTCTATTTTTGTTATTCTTAATTTTTTGGATGAAGACATACTTTAGACTATTATCTTTTGCTAAACCAATAAGTAGATTTGCAATACCCTATGTTTTTTGTACAATTATCACGGTTGTATTCGGAACATTAAATCTGGCTTTGTTGATGCCTCTATTATCTGTGTTATTTAAAGGTAGTGGAGATGTGCCTGAAGAAGCTGTTGCTGTCTTAGCTAAGCCGGATAATTTTTACGATATAGGGCAATGGTTTAAATACCTATCTAATACATTATATGTGGAATTAGGCCCATACGAAGCACTCAAGTATATCTGTATTGTGATCGTAATTTCGGTATTTATCTCTAACCTATTCCGTTATTTCTGTCAGCGGATTATGGAAAATTTTAGGATTCATACCTTGTTGAAATTGCGTAAGGCTGTGTTTGATAGCGTGATGGACCTACATCTAGGATTCTTTACCAATCAAAGAAAAGGAGATGTTATCTCTAAAATAGCCTCAGATGTACAGACTGTTCAGTATTCGGTGACTGGTACGCTTCAGGTTGTATTTAAGGAACCGCTTCAATTGATTGCTTATCTTGTTGCCTTATTTTTGCTCTCACCACAATTGACGCTTTTTTCCATAGCGGTCATTCCTGTTTCTGGATTTTTGATTGCACGTATTGTGAAGGGATTAAAGAAAGAAGCATTAGCAGGACAGGAATCTTTTGCTAATATGATTACCTACTTGGATGAAGCATTGTCCGGTATAAAAATCATTAAGTCGTTTAATGCTACGCGATTTGTGAAAGATCGCTTCCATGATGAAAATGAACGTTTTGCTTCTATTCTGCGTAAAATGGCAGCCCGTCAACAAATGAGTTCACCGGTTTCGGAGCTGTTGGGAGTGGTCATGGTAGCCATTATATTGTTGTATGGTGGTAGTTTGGTGTTGTCAGGACAGGGAAGTTTGTCTGCAGAGGCGTTTATTACTTATATCGGTATATTTTCTCAGGTAATGCGGCCTGCGAAAGCATTGACGGATTCTTTTAGTGGAATTCATAATGGATTGGCCGCAGGTGAGCGTGTGTTGGAACTGATCGATGAGAAATGCCTGGTAGAGGATAAACAGAATGCGGAGATCGTGAGTACCTTTGACAATGCGATCAAATTTGAGAATGTAGATTTTAGCTACGGTGAACGTAATGTGCTTACAGGTCTCAACCTGGTCATCGAAAAAGGACAGACCGTAGCCTTGGTAGGACCTTCTGGTGGAGGTAAATCTACTTTGGTTGATTTGATTCCACGGTTTATGGATGTGACCTCAGGTGCTGTGACATTTGATGGTAAGGATGTGCGTGATTTGAATCAGGATTCCCTTCGAGCGCTGATTGGAACAGTAAATCAGGAGTCTATACTATTTAATGATACGATCTTTAATAATATTGCTTTTGGAATTCCGTCGGCTACATTGGAACAGGTTGAAAAAGCAGCCCGCATAGCGAATGCGCATGAATTTATCATGCACACGGACGAAGGATATCAAACTAATATTGGGGATCGAGGAGCTAAGCTCTCAGGAGGTCAACGACAACGCATATGTATCGCACGGGCTGTGCTGAAGAACCCACCGATTATGTTGTTGGATGAAGCGACATCGGCATTGGATACCGAGTCCGAAAGATTGGTACAGGACTCGCTGTATAAATTAATGGAGAATAGAACGACAGTGGTTATTGCCCATAGGTTGAGCACGATACAAAGCGCTGATAAAATTGTTGTATTGGAGGCTGGAAAGATAGTGGAGGTAGGATCACATACAGAGCTATTGACTAAGAATGGATTGTACCGCAGATTAATTGATATGCAGCAATTCGCAGATGCTTAAACACTCTTTTATCTACTATTGATTGGATGTAAAAAAGCGATGTAATCTGGATATTTTGCGTGAGGTTATTGGTGAATACGCAGCATTTTAGTTAAGTTTGAATTAGAAGAAGAGACACATGGATGCGAACAAAGAGCTTGATTTTTTAATCAACAGTGAATTAGATACGGACTTAAAAAGAATAGCAGAGAAGGTTGTAGCCCAAGAACGTATTACTTTTGAAGAAGGAGTAATGCTCTATGAAAAAGGGGAACTGAATTATCTAGGTGTTCTAGCGAACTATATCAGAGAGCGTAAACACGGAAACCGCACTTATTTTAACAGAAATTTTCATATTGAACCTACCAACGTATGTGTGTACGATTGTAAGTTCTGTTCTTACTCGCGATTGATCAAACAACGCGATGAAGGATGGGAAATGGATGTAGAAGGTATGATGGATGTCGTTAGGCGCTATGATAATGAAGCTGTAACCGAAGTGCATATTACAGGAGGTGTCGTGCCTAAACAGAATCTGGAGTTTTATGCTGATTTTTTTAAACAGTGCAAAGCACACCGTCCAGAGCTGCATATCAAGGGGTTAACTCCCGTAGAATATTACTATATCTTCAAGAAAGCCAAGTTAAGCCATTACGAAGGAATGAAATACCTAAAAGAATGTGGCTTAGATTCGATGCCTGGAGGAGGAGCGGAGATTTTCCACCCAGAGGTGCGTGAAAAAATTGCACATGATAAATGTACAGCGGAGCAATGGCTGGATATACATATGCAGGCACATGCACTGGGTATGAATACAAATGCAACGATGCTCTATGGGCATATTGAAGAATACTGGCATAGGGTAGATCATATGGAACGCCTGCGCCAATTGCAGGATAAAACTGGAGGATTTCAGACTTTTATACCTTTGAAATTCAGAAATAAGGATAACCAGATGTCTGATATTCCAGAAGTTTCGGTAATCGAAGATTTAAGGAACTATGCTATCGCACGTATCTATCTTGATAATTTTGACCATATCAAGGCTTACTGGGCTATGATATCGAGGGATACTGCCCAACTATCTTTGGCCTATGGGGTCAATGATATTGATGGGACGCTAGATGATACTACGAAGATTTATAGTATGGCTGGTGCGGAGGAGCAAACGCCCGCAATGAGTACACAACAATTGGTGGAGCTGATCCGAAATGTAGGACGCCACCCGATTGAAAGAGATACCTTGTATAATGTCGTGACGGATTATAAGGATGTGGTTTTTGAAGACGATAAGTCTAAACGTTACTACGCTTTGCCCGTAGTGAATTAAGCAAATATATTGAAGAAAAGTTTCTATTTTATAAGACATGGGCAGACCGACCTTAACCTAAAAGGTATTGTGCAGGGGAGGGGAGTGGATTCTCCGCTGAATGCAAATGGTCTCCAACAAGCTGAGGCATTCTATGATGCTTATAAGGATGTAGATTTTGATAAAATTTATACTTCTACATTGTTGCGTACACATCAAACTGTCGAACCCTTTAGTGCGAAAAATATTTCGGTAGAACAGTTGGAGGGATTGGATGAGATTAGTTGGGGCATATATGAGGGGCAGGAACAAAACGAGACCATCATGAGCGGTTTTGAAGCGTTGGTCCAGGCTTGGCGTAATGATGAACTGGATGTCCGGGTCGAAAATGGAGAGTCCCCCAATGAGCTTGTCGTTCGGCAGAGACATGCCATAGATTATATGCTAACGAAAACGGACGAAAAGAAGATACTAGTCTGTATGCATGGACGTGCATTACGTATCATGTTATGCCATCTGACGAATGTTCCCGTTCGTCAGATGGATGATTTTCCACATACAAATACGGCACTGTATATTGTGGATTATGAAGATGGTGTATTTTCGATATCGGATTACTACAATACAGAACATTTGAAAGGATTATTATAATGAGTAAAGTAAGGGTTTCGGCTGTTAGCTATACCAATACATTGCCATTTTTGCAGGGGGTCAAAGCTTCGTCTGTAATGGAGATGATTGAGTTGAGTGTAGACTACCCCGCAGAATGTGCACGAAAAGTGATTACGAATGAAGCCGATCTAGGAATTATACCTGTGGCCGCACTATTGAAGGTAGCCGATCCGATGATTATTACGGATTATTGTATCGGTTCGGATGGGGCCGTGGATTCTGTTTTTATCTTCTCGGATAAACCTATAGAGCAGATCAAGTCGCTTCGTCTGGACTTACAGTCGAGAACATCGAATGGATTAGCTCGTATTCTTTTGAAATACTATTGGAAAAACGAAGTCGATATTGTTTGGGAAGGCAATGCAGAGGCTTATGTTTTGATCGGTGACCGTACTTTTGGAAAGAAAGAAACAGTACCTTATGTATATGATTTAGGTTATTTTTGGAAGGAGCTGACGGGCTTACCTTTTGCATATGCAGTGTGGGTCGCCAATAAAGAATTACCTGTTGATTTTGTGGATCTATTCAATCAAGCGCTGGCAGAGGGGGTTGCCCATCCGAAAGATGTTATAGCAGGACTGCCTCCCTATCCAAATTTCGATTATGAGTTCTATCTCACCAGGAGTCTGGATTTTAATTTAGATGATCGTAAGAGACAGGCTATCGAGAAGTACCTCGAACTTTATAAAACTTTAGAAGAAATAGAAAAAGCTCCTACAAAATAGGAGCTTTTTCTATTAGCTAGTTATGGGTAATCTGGCTTCCCTTTTCGAGGTCTTTGGTGATAGAAACCGATCGCGGCATGCGTTCCTTTAATTCGTCGACGTGGGATATTATTCCTACAACTCTGTTTTCATGATGCAGATATTGTAAGGTATCAAAGACGGTATTAATACTTTCGGCATCCTGCGTGCCAAACCCTTCGTCGATAAAGAAAAAGTTTCGGTCTGCTTTGTTGAGGGATTGGATATTTTCGGCCAATGCTAAAGCTAAACAAAGGGAGGCCTGAAAACTTTGTCCACCAGAGAGTGTTTTGACAGATCGTTGATGCCCTTCGTGAAGGAAGTCGATAACTTCAAACTCGTTGCTTTCATTGAGACATAGGCTGAGCTGATTTTTGGTCAGTCTATGGAAACGTTGGTTTGCGATCTCACAAAGACGGGCTAAATGTATGCTAGAAACATAGTTTATAAATCCATTGCCCTTGAACATATTGTCGAGGATTCTAAGGTTTTCTTTACGACTATTAAGCTGTTCGTAGGAGGAAAGAAGTGTTTTTTTCTTGCCCAACTCTATGGTAAGACGGGCTAGTTCTTTTTCTAGGGTACCGCTTAATGTCAGCTCTAGCTCAAGTTCTTCCTTCTTGAGTTCATGTATTTTTTCGATCTCTTCAAATGCTTCCTGTGAAAATGTACTATTTTTCATCAGTTCTCTTAGTTCGGCAATCCGTGTATGTAGCGTGTTATACTGCACGTAGAATTGTTGTATCCTTTCGCGTGTCTTTAGGATATCAAAACTTTTCTCGAGAATGGATTTTACAATGGTGATATCTTCAAATTGGAATTCCTTTAACAGGCTATTGATTGTGCCTTGCAAAGCCTGCAATTGAGCTGTGAGTGTTATATATTGTTCGTGGGCTTCAGTATACTGACCTGCAACCGCTGCAAATTGAGTTCGCCTTTGGTTTAGAATTTCATTCCATTCTATATATTGTTTTTCAACGGTTTCAATTTTACGTTCTAACTCAGCCAGCGCTTTAACGAGTGTAGCCTTGTCTGCTTTTTCGTAAGACGCGTGATCGGAGATTGTTTTCAGTTGTTGTATATTGTGGCTTATCTTGGCGTCGACAATCTTTACCTGGTTTTTGAAGTCATCCAAAGATTTTTCATATTTGGCCAGATTTTCTTGTGTTTCTTGGATTTGCTTTCGAATATCTTTGATGGAGTTTTCCTGCTCAAGGATCTTTACTTCTAACTGTTGTGCCTGTTTTTTTTGTGTTTCAAAGCTGTTGCGATTCCCTTTTTCGAAATTGTTCCAGGTAAAGGTACTGTCGTGTAGCGAAATCAAATCGTTAATTTCTTTTTCCTGTTGTTTTAAGCCTTTAGTTTCATTCAACTTATCTGTGATAAGAACCGTCACTGCCGATACCTTAGCATATTGCTCTCTAAGTTCCTGATCTAGTTGTGTTAATTTGTCTCGCTCGTTGTCGAGTACTTTTACTTCGAGTACCCAGTCTTCTTCATGCATTGGGGCCGGATGCTCTAAAGACCCACATAAGGGACAAGGAGATCCGTCATGTAGTTTTAATACATATTGAGAGAGTTCTTGTTTGACAAGTAATGCATTTTCTCTTTCTTTTAAAAGATTACTCGCTGTAGCAACCTTATCTATCTTGTCTTTGAGTATCTCTTGCCAGTTCGTCTCCGAAAGATTGATTTCTTCGAGCTGTCTTCTATAACTTGCAAGATCCTGAGTCAACTTGGCGATTTTAGTGTGAACGTCTAGGGTGTCTTTTTGTAGCTGTTCCTGCTTTTGATACCAATTTTCGACAGCCATCAACTCTTGTGTTTGGATTCGCGAGTTTTTCGCTGTTTCGAGCTGTTCTTCTTCTTTTCCAAGCTGTACCGAAAGCTCTTTCTCTTTCTGACGGGTCTGCTCTATAAAAGGAGTACCACGGTCGACACGGCTTTGTAATTCAATTTTTTGTTGTTGCAGATCGGTATTCGTAATCAACAGCCTGTAATCATCTGTTTTTTTTCGGGAGGTAGCCAGGGCTTCGTAATCCTCCTTTATGCCTTCCAGCTGCGATGCAGTCTCCGCAATTTGGGTATTTAGTAATTGTTTGTTGTCTTTGAGCTTTTCTATTTTGATCAATAGTTGCTCTTTACGGGAAGTGATGTCATGAAGGTTATTGATCGGTTCTCTAAAGTTTTGGGTTACCGATTCGAACTGTTGCAGTTCTTTTTCGTAACGTTGAATCTGGGGGTGCTGTAATTCCAGGTCAGCTAGCTGTTGCTCTTTATGGTCAAGATCGCTTTTGTTTTCTTTTTCTAACCGTAGTGCATGAAGCTGTTGTGTTATTTTTTCAAACTCTAACTTAACATCTGCTAAGTTTCTCTTTGATTCTATTAGTGAACGTTCCTGTTCTACAATGATTTCTTCGGAAACTTCATCATAGCCCGTAAGTGCACCTTTAATATGTTCTATCTTTTTGTTGTTATCACTCTGGAGTAGGCTGACCTTAGGCCCGAGATCATATTGGTTCAGAAAGAATATTTCTTTCATCATATCCGATCGCTCTTTACCTTTGAGTTCGAGAAATTCCATGAACTGCCCTTGCGGGATGATGATCGTACGTCTAAAATTTGGATAGGACAGATTGGTAACTTTGGCGCCATCTGCTGATTCTAAGGGAAGCCAATTGCTGTCTTGCCACTCGTAGGCATATCGTTCGATACTCGTTGTCTCTTCAAATTTCTTTTTACGGCGCCATTGCGCTACAAAGCGGAACTTGCGTCCTTCAAAATTGAGAAAGTGAAAGTCGATAATCGCTGTATCTGATTTTAAATTGAGCATGTTGTATGCTCTTTTTTCCTGTTTGTTGAGCCGTTCTGTTTCGCCATATAGGGCAAAGCTGATAGCTTCCAAAATAGAAGATTTTCCCGAACCGACTGCTCCAAATATTCCAAATAATCCACCTTCTGTGAGCTGTGTGAAGTCAACTTCTTGTTTTTTTTGGTAGGAATAAAGACCTTCTAAACTTAAATATATTGGTAGCATAGTAATTTATCCTTCTATATCTTTATTTTGTGTGAGCACTTCTTTGAATAAAGTGTTGATTTCTTCATTGGGGGCCTGACCGTATTTGCTTTTAAAATAGTCGGTAAATAGGGAATATATATCTTGGTCCAAGCGGACGGGATTACTGGCATCCGTACTTTCATGGATACCTGGCAAAACAGGTATAACATGGATTATTCCATCGTGTGCCTCATGCAGTCTTTTTAGTTCCTGAGATGATAGGTAAGCGTCTGTAACCATGGTCAATTCGATGAGTGTATTCGGATTAGTAACAAGCCAGCTTACCGCCTCGTCTACAGAATTGAATTTTTTTCGATGAAGCTTTCGTCCTTTTGTTAGACTGATGGGCGTCAACCGCACCGCTTGCTCGGGTTCAATATCAATAAGCACTACTTTTTTCGTTTGACCGGCCTCGGCAAAGGAATAGGAGAGCGGAGCACTTGAATATATGACTGGTGCGTGATGCCCCGGTATACGTTGATAACGGTGTAGGTGTCCCATTGCCGTGTATTGGATCGCATCAGGTATACCATCAGTATAGGTGATATCGGCATTACCTATTTTAATTGGCTTCTCTCCTTCGGGCTCCTCTAATAATTCGCCCCCACGTTCCATCATATAAAGATGCGCTGTCAGTATATTGACACCTTTGTGATCACAGTATTGATCTGCCAATGTTTTCCAATGAGCGCTGAGCCACTGGTTAAGTTGATTAGATTTGTCTTCAATCCCTAGAAATTGCCTGAGCCGTATCTCATTGGCATAGGGGGTAGTAAGTAATCGTATGGGATAGGGAATATGTTTGAGCTGGATCTCCAGGAAACCATGATCTGTTTTAGTAATTCGGAAATGATCTTCACTGGCAAACGGACTGATCAATGCATTTGGATAACCGATAAAGATAATACCGCAGGCTTTGGCCAAGGGGTCGGCCGAGTCTATACGGTCTGGTGAATCGTGGTTGCCAGCAATTGCAATCACTGGCCGATTCCCATTTGCAGTAAGTCGTTTTAGGGTATTGTATAAAAGTTCAGTAGCTTCTACTGAAGGGTTGAATGTGTCAAAAAGATCGCCAGCGACAATCACTAGGTCTACTTCTTGTTGTTCTGTAATTTGGCATATTTCATCTAAAACCTCCTTTTGTTCTTCCAGTCTTGATACAAAATCAAGACGTTTTCCTAAATGCCAGTCAGCGGTGTGGAGTATTCTCATGGATATAAACCTGTATTTAAATTTTTAATGTCCCCTAGAGACAGGACCTCTTTTTATAGAGGAAAAATACAGATTTATATCCGAAATAGTAGTTAATAAATGTAAAACTTTAAGGTTGTATCGCTACGGTCTTAGGTTCTTTATTCCCATTGTGGCATGTTTCGCACGTAATGTTTTGAATAACACCCTCGTGTTCATACTTGAAATATTTAGTGTTTATTTTTTTTGTCATCTTCATCATTTCCCGGGCGATGTTTTTATGAGGATTTGAATCGCTGGCGAAATCTAAACCTTTCTCTCCATTGGGTTTTGCCGCATGGCAATAGTTGCATTTTACTCCTAACGCAGTGTTAAAGCCCTTCATGACGGTCTCTAAGTCTTCATGTGAGATGTTTTTAGGAAGTACTTTTAAGTTTTTTGGTCCATCAGACTGAACTTTTAAGGGAGCATCTGTAAAAGCACTGATGGCAAATACTACGGTCATAATGCCGGATAGAATAAGGAGTTTTGAACGATTTATCATGGTTATCTGTATTTTGCTATAGGCAATATAGCGATTTGTTTTTAATTGTCATAATAAAGTCATGTGAAGTGATCTTATATTATTTCTTGTAAGGTTGTTGTGTAGCTAATACTTTAAAGATTCAGAAATGATGTTTTGAAACATCATGTTGGTTTTATAGCTTTGCGCTCTTACTAAACGACAGCGTAATTTATGAAAAAGAGCCTTTTTATAGTGTTATTGTTTATCTGCCCAATGATTCAGGTTTTCGCGAAAGACATAACGCCAATAAAGAATAAAACAGCTTATGATTTTTTGTTGCGGCTCCCTGAGAACTACGAAGAAATAGGCGACAAGCAACCCATTTTGGTCTTTTTGCATGGAAAGAGTTTATCAGGTACTGATTTGACAAAGGTAAAGCGTTATGGTGTTTTGTATGCTATGGAAAGGGGACATGAGATTCCGGGAATTATTGTTGCACCACAAACATCCAACGGTTGGAATCCTGATCAGGTAATGGAGGTAATAGACTACGTTCTTGCGAATTATAATGCAGATAGTTCGAGGGTATATGTGTGTGGAATGAGCATGGGAGGTTATGGGACGATGGATTTGGCTGGAAAGTATCCAGATAGGATTGCGGCCGCTGTAGCTATCTGTGGCGGAGGTACGCTTGGATATGCTTGCAATTTGACACAGGTTCCCTTATGGATTCAACATGGAAACCGTGATCGGGCAGTACCTCTATCAGAATCAAAAAAAATGTTTAATGCTATCAAAAAATGCGACAGTGATGCCGATGTTACTTTAACAGTGATTGCAGACGGGACTCATGGAAGCGTAGAGCGATTATTTCATCAGGATAAAATCTATGAATGGTTGTTTTCTTATAGAAAGCTTAAATAAAAAAAGAGATGCCGTAGGCATCTCTTTTTTTATTTAAGCTTTTGTATTTCTACAGTGCATCAATTTTTGCTTGAATAGCTTTTCCTTTATCTTCTTGTTGTAAGAAGTCATAAAGGCCTTTTAATCCTTTTAAAGCACTTTCATTTTTAGGATCGTTTTCAACAACTTTTAAAAAGTGAGCTTCTGCAGGTTTAATTTGCTCTTTCAGTTCGTTGATTTTTGCAGTGAACTGATTATTTGAAAGACTCTTGTCTTCGTTTACTTTTTGGAGCTTTTCGCGGATACCATTCATCAATACAACACCTGCATTTAGATTTGCATCATTGTAGTTAGGGTCGATCTGTACCGCTTTTGTATAAGCTGCATATGCTTTATCCGTATCATTATTAGCACTATGTGCAATTCCTAGATAGTAGTACAGATTTTTGTTGTTTCCATCCTTAGAAATTTGGTTTTCAATCTCGCTGATAATTTTAGCCTCGTTACCTACAATAAGATTCAACTCTATATTCTGTACGACAGCATCATTCTCATTCGGATATGCTTTTGCGGCCAATGCGGCATACTCTAAGGCGCTTGTCGTGTCTTTGAGCGACAAATAGAGCTTTGGTAGGTCTACCATTACAGCTTTGTGCTGCGAGTAGTCTTTTTTATCAATAAGTTGCTTATACTTATCAATTCCATTTTTGTAGTCGTTGTTCTGTATCGCCGCTAATCCTGCGTAGTAGGTTAGGGTAGTGTCACCAGGCATATAGCCCAACGCTTTATTAAACGAATCGTAAGCAGCTTGGTATTCTTTTTTGTCCCAAAAACCAACACCATGGTTGAAATTGAAAGAGTACAAGTTTTGTTCTGCTACTCCAATATTTGAAGCATTTTTATTGTCTTTGTCCAGCTCCTTGGCTTTGACTATCCCTTCAGCTGCTTTTGTAGCGTTTTCTTCACTTTTTTCGTCTACCGCCAAACTGGCGTAAACTAATGAATAGTATGTCCACGTCTCGGCTAAGTCTTTGGTCTTTTCATGCACAGAAGCAGCATCAATGGCTTCTTTCGCTGTTTTTAGGAATGAAGTTCCTAATTGGGCAGAGCCACTGCTTCTCAACTCTTCATATTTTTGAATGTTGGAAGCGGCTTTCTTCAGGTTGCTCGATTGCGCAAATACAGTAGTACCTGCTGTGACCATCGCTGATAAAATTATTGCTTTTTTTAAATCCATATCTAATTCTAAATTATACTATTTTTAATTATTGGAAAGCTGATTCAGTAGCACATTGACCCGATCCAATTGGTCATCATCGTCAGCAGCTTCATAGTACATTGCTAGTCCTTTTAGTGCATTGATTGCATAGGGCTGTATACCATTGGCTTTTAAGAGATAATCTTGTGCACTGTATTGTGCTTCTAAATTGTCCTTGTCTTTCAAAAATTGATTCAAGAAAATAAGTCCCATCGCAAGGTTAGCGTCATAGTTATTTTCATCGAGTTCTATAATTTTGGTATAGTACTTCTTTGCCAAATTGATGTTTCCTCCATTTTCATTCGCAAACCCTGCCAAGTAAAGTAATTCTACATTTTCAGGTTCGTATTTAATGGCTTCATCAATAATCGGTGTGATAGCTGCATAGCGCTGATGATCCGCATAATTCTGAATCAACAAAAAGAGAATCTTTTTGTTGTCCATAAATTTGTTTCTTGCGGCCTGAAGTGTATTGAGATAAAGCTGTGGCTCTTTCTTAGTCTCGTATAATGACGCAAGCGCCAAGTATTTTCCCGCATCGGCATCGGTAGTTTTGATAATCTGGCTATAATAATTTATAGCATCATCTGTTTTTCCTGCCTGTGCTGCCAATAGCGCTAAGTTGTTTAGAACATCCTCGGATTTAGTACCAAGCTGTTCTACCCTTAAAAAACTAGTATAGGCTTTCTCAAAATCCTTGACTTCTATTGCTTTATTTGCTTTGTAAATATAAGCCGCAGTAAGATTCTGATTTACATAATTAATTTCACTTTCAAAGCCTCCCTTATCCTTTTGCTTTAACTTTTCTATTGCCGAAAGCGCAATATCGATTGGATCTCGATCTGTCTTTATTTTTCGGGTAGAATCGGCATAAGCAAGTGAGCTATAGACTAGCGCACGGAGTATGTTGTTCTTTGAAGATAAGGAGTCTTTCTTAGAAGCAAAAGTGGCGTCACTGAATTTTTTTGCACTTTCCAGTTGCTTGATATCACCCGTCTGTGTATAACGGGCAAAACTGTTGGAGCCCTCCTTATGATTGGATTGGGCTACAACAGTTGCGCTTAAACTTACTAATAATAGGGAAGCTATTATTGTTTTCATGTTTTAATTATTCTGTTTCGTCAGTTGCTGAATCTTCAGCATCTTTAGTTTCAGAAGTCGCATCAGCATCTACGTCTGACTCTTCACCTTCTTCTTCCTCCTCTTCTCTTGCGACTTTTGTAATTGATGCTATTTCGTCTGTCTCTTTCAATGTTATTAGGCGAACCCCTTGTGTCGCACGGCCCATAACACGAAGCGAGTCTACTCCGATACGGATTACGATACCTGACTTATTAATAATCATTAAATCGTCATTGTCCGTAACACCTTTAATAGCGACAAGCTCTCCGGTTTTCTCGGTAACGTTGATTGTTTTGACTCCTTTACCACCACGGTTGGTGATACGGTAGTCTTCAATATCTGTACGCTTACCATAACCTTTTTCTGATACAACAAGCACGCTAAGTTCTGAATTGTCCACACTAATCATGCCAACAACTTCGTCTGTCGTCGTGTCAAGTGTTATACCACGTACACCAGTAGCAGTACGACCCATCGGACGAACCGTAGATTCGTTGAAGCGAATAGCACGGCCTGAGCGTAGCGCCATTACAATCTCGCTAGATCCACTTGTCAGACATGCTTCGATCAATTGGTCTCCTTCGTTAATATTGATGGCATTAATTCCATTCGCACGAGGACGTGAGTAAGCCTCTAGAGATGTCTTCTTGATGGTACCTTGTTTAGTACACATAATAATGAAGTTGTTCTCTAGGTACTCCTGATCTTTAAGGTTTTTGACTAATATGTACGCTTTTATTTTTTCATCTTTTGGAATATTGATGATATTCTGTAAAGCTCTACCTCTTGATGTTCTACTGCCTTCAGGAATCTCAAATGCTCTTAGCCAGAAACAACGACCTGTTTCGGTAAATAGGAGCATATAGTTGTGTGCGGTAGCGGTGATGATGTGCTCTGTAAAATCTTCATCACGGGTATTGGAACCTATGGCTCCTTTACCACCACGTCCTTGGCGTTTGTATTCACTTAAAGGGGTGCGTTTGACATAGCTGTTGTGTGATATGGTGATCACGATTTCTTCATCATCAACAAAGTCTTCCATCGTCATGTCTTCTGCTGAATGAACAATGATAGATCTGCGCTCGTCTCCGTATTTTTCTTGGATTTCTAAGAGTTCATCTTTGATGATTTTCATACGAAGACCCTCATCAGCAAGTACTTCTTTCAAGTATTCGATTGTCTTCATCAATTCTGCATACTCTTCTTTGATTTTATCACGTTCTAGTCCTGTAAGACGACGTAACGTCATATCGAGAATTGCACGAGCCTGTATGTCAGATAGGCCAAATCTTTCCATTAATCCTACTCTAGCATCCTCTGGAGTATCTGAGCTACGGATTAATTTGATGACCTCATCCAAGTGGTCTAATGCAATCAGGTAACCCTCTAGTATATGGGCCCGTTTTTCAGCTTCCGCTAGTTCGAATTTGGTACGACGTACGACGACATCATGACGGTGTTCTACAAACTCATGAATCATATCTTTCAGATTCATCAACATCGGACGGCCTTTTACAAGGGCGATGTTATTGACTGAAAAAGAGGATTGCAAAGAAGTATGTTTGTATAGGTTGTTCAACACCACATTAGCGTTGGCATCACGTTTTATTTCATAGATAATACGCACATCGCGTGTTGATTCATCTCTAATTTCCGAAATCCCTTCGATTTTTTTGTCATTGATAAGATCAACCGTACGTTTGATCATATCTGCTTTGTTGACCAAGTAAGGGATTTCAGTAACGATAATAATTTCGCGACCTGATTTTGTCGTTTCGATTTCGGCTTTAGCACGCATGACGACACGGCCTCTACCTGTTTCAAACGCTTCACGGACACCATTGAAACCATAAATGATACCTCCCGTAGGGAAATCAGGCCCCTTGATGTATTGCATCAATTCTGGGATCTCGATATCTCTGTTATCAATATAGGCAGCGATACCTCCGATTACTTCGGTCAAATTATGAGGAGCCATATTGGTCGCCATACCTACAGCGATACCAGAAGCACCATTCACAAGTAGGTTAGGTACCCGAGTAGGAAGAACAGAAGGTTCTTCTAAAGAGTCATCAAAGTTGAGTTGGAAATCTACGGTGTCTTTTTTGATATCTGAAAGCATTTCTTCTGCGATCTTGCGTAACCGAGCCTCGGTATAACGCATTGCTGCAGGAGGGTCACCGTCCAGCGAGCCGTAGTTTCCTTGACCATCTACTAATGGATAGCGCATGGACCAACTTTGAGCCATACGTACCATTGCTTCGTAAACAGAAGAGTCACCATGTGGGTGATATTTACCTAAGACATCCCCAACAATACGAGCTGATTTTTTATAAGGTTTGCCCGAGTTTACTCCGAGCTCTTCCATACCATATAATACACGTCTATGCACGGGCTTGAAGCCATCTCTTGCATCTGGGAGCGCTCTTGACACGATTACCGACATCGAGTAGTCGATGTAAGCGGACTTCATCTGGTCTTCGATGTTGATTTTAACTACCCTGTCATGAGCAGGAACTAGATTATTTTCATTTTCTGTTTCTTCAGCCATATTTACCTGGTTTCTGTAAAACTAATAAAGTGCCATTGAATAAGGCACTACGCATGCGAAGATACGATTTTTTTTTCTGAAAATGTCTGTTTTTAATGGACATCAAGAACTTTCATGTCTGTCGTTGATCCAAAAGAATCATAAAAGTTTTTTCTGAAATTTTAGGGTCCGAAAGGACTTTAGAACTTTTAAAGCGAATAAAAATAACGAATGACTGTGATCACTGATTTGATTCTCGAGTTTTAGTGTAGGTCTAAGAATTTAAAACAAAATAGGTAGGCCTGGAGGGATGTTAGCGCTTCTGTTTTCTGATTTAAAGACTTGTAATGCATCTTTTTATCCTTATTGTGTGTTTTTTGTAGAGAAATTTTATTAAATCGCTTGATTGGTTGAGTATTTGGTAATAATTAATTGTTTGTGTTATTATTAATATAAAAAAACTTGTTACATTTGTTCATAATTTCACTTATTACACACAAACAACGAGATGAAACATAATTTTGGTGCTGGTCCTTGTATCCTGCCACAGGAAGTTTTTAAAGAAGCCTCTGAGGCTGTATTAGATTTCAATAATACGGGTTTATCTATCTTAGAGATTTCTCACCGATCAAAGGAATTTGAAGCAGTAATTGTAGAGGCAGAGCGTTTGGTGCGCGAATTGCTGAATGTGCCACTGAATTACTCTATTTTATTCCTTCAAGGTGGGGCGAGTCAGCAATTTGCGATGTTGCCAATGAATTTACTGCCTGAAGGCGGAAAAGCAGCGTATCTAGATACGGGAGTATGGGCTTCAAAGGCGGCGAAAGAAGCTAAGAATATAGGCTCTGTAGAGATTATCGCATCCTCTAGCGATAAGAACTATAACTACATTCCCAAAGGGTATTCTATTCCTTTGGATGCCGCTTATTTTCACTATACGTCAAACAATACAATCTATGGGACGGAGGTTTTTGATGTTCCTGTAACGACTGTTCCTATCGCGGTGGATATGTCGTCGGATATTTTCAGTAGAGATATTGATATTCGTGATTTTGATTTGATCTACGCCGGAGCTCAAAAAAATATGGGACCAGCGGGATTGACATTGGTTATCGTAAAAGACGAGATTTTAGGAAAGACAGGACGTACGATACCTACTATTTTTGATTATCAGCCTCATATTAAAGCAGGATCAATGTACAATACACCTGCTGTATTCTCTATTTATGTGGCTATGCTTAATCTTCGCTGGTTGAAGGCTAAAGGTGGCGTAGCGGTTATCGAGCAGGAAAATATCATCAAGGCGCGTACGCTGTATGATGAGATTGATCGAAATCCATTCTTCAAAGGAACTGCTGAGCTAGAAGATCGCTCACGGATGAACGTGACTTTTGTAATGGATTCTCCAGAGTTGGAAGCAGAGTTTTTAGCTTTGGCTAAAGAACGGGATTTGATAGGTATTAAAGGGTACCGTTCGGTGGGCGGATTCAGAGCTTCTATCTATAATGCATTGAGCATAACTTCGATCAATGCGTTGGTGGATGCGATGCGCGAATTTGAGGATAAACATAAATAACGGGTAGTGATGACGTTATCGAGTTCTCTGGTTAAAAAGCTGAAAGGTTAAAAGTGAACGACTGAACAGGTTAACAAGATCAAAGAATAACTCGATAGCAAGATCACAAAAAAAGTAAATAATGAAGATTTTGGCAAATGATGGGATAGATCCCATTGGCAAGAAGATATTAGAAGATGCAGGATTTGTAGTTGATACGGAACATATCCCGCAAGAGGAGTTGATTAATAAACTTAACGGCTATGATGCGGTTACGGTGCGCAGTGCTACAAAATTAAGGCAGGAACTCCTTGACGCTTGTCCGAACATTAAAGTGATCGGTAGAGGAGGAGTTGGGATGGATAATATTGATGTCGACTACGCACGCTCGAAGGGAATTACTGTAGTAAATACGCCAGCAGCTTCGTCGCACTCTGTCGCGGAGTTGGTTTTTGCCCATCTACTGAACGGAGTTCGTTTTCTGTTCGACTCGAACCGGAAGATGCCTGTCGAAGGAGCTACCAATTTTGGAGGGTTAAAAAAAGCTTACGCAGCGGGAACAGAGTTGAAAGGCAAAACTCTTGGTGTCGTTGGTTTTGGCCGTATTGGAAGGGCTACTGCGCAGATTGCGTTGGGATTGGGGATGGATGTGGTTTATTATGATTTATTCCAGGGGCCTTTGTCTTTGAAGTTGAGCCTGTCTGGAGGAGTAGAGGTGGATTTGACCGTACGTCAGGTTGAATTGGATGAACTGTTTAAAGTGTCTGATTTTATTTCGTTGCACGTCCCATTTTTGGATAAACCGGTAATTGGTAAAGAAGAGTTTGCTTTGCTAAAAGACGGTGTTGGCTTGGTTAATGCATCCCGTGGAGGTGTTATTGACGAATTGGAGCTCATAGAGGCCCTGAATTCGGGTAAAGTAGCATTTGCTGGATTAGATGTTTTTGAAAGCGAGCCAACTCCACGTGGAGCATTGTTAACACATCCTAAAGTGTCACTGACTCCACATATCGGTGCCGCGACGAATGAGGCTCAGGAACGTATAGGCGAGGAGCTCGCGTTATTATTGATCGAAAGTCTGAAGAAGTAAATCTTCCGCAAAAATATATTTTAAGCGGCACACACCTAAGAGGTATCTGTGCCGCATTTTTTTTGGACGATATAGTGCAAAAGGGCAAGAATACAATTTGGGTTGTAATTATGATATTTTCATTTTTTCAATATTAAGAATGAAAAATTCGCATAATATTCGGGGTAATTGGGTATATTCACGCTCTAAAACAGGATGTTACTGTTTTTGTAAAGATGCGAGGTTCTGTAGAATGAGCCTTTTGAAATATAATATAAAGTTAAAAGTGTAATTACTTCATGAAAATTCTAAAATTCGGTGGTACTTCCGTAGGAAGTGCAGCTCGTATCAAAGGGTTGTTGGAAATCGTTGACCCTAACGAGCGTCAAATTGTGGTGTTATCTGCCGTGTCAGGTACAACTAATGCTTTAGTAGAAATTGGACAAGCTTTCCTTAATAGGGATAAGCAGTCTGCCAAACAACTAATCGAAGCGCACAAAAATAAGTATGAAGAACTTATTAAGGAGCTCTTTACCACCGAAGAAGGGCTTAAGAAGGGGAAGCAACTTATTGACCATCATTTTCATGTGATAGAATCTTTTGCGAATAATGAAGTGTTTACGTCGACAGAAGAAAAAGTGATTTTGGCGCAGGGTGAATTAATGTCTACGGCACTTTGGCATTTCCATCTAGAAGAGATTGGTATTCCTTCGGTGTTGCTTCCAGCACTGGATTTTATGAAAATTGATGAGGATAATGAGCCTGTCGTAGATTATATTACACAAAAAATAACTCCATTGTTGGATGCACATCCAGCGAATAAATTATTTATTACTCAGGGATTCATCTGTCGAAATTCATTCGGTGAGGTGGATAACTTACGTAGGGGCGGCTCTGATTATACAGCATCCTTAATCGGTGCGGCGGTACAGGCTGAAGAGATTCAGATCTGGACTGATATTGATGGGATGCACAATAATGATCCACGCATTGTAACGAACACATCGCCTATTGCGCACCTTTGTTTTGATGAAGCAGCTGAATTAGCGTACTTTGGAGCTAAAATATTGCACCCACAGAGCGTATTTCCTGCACAGCGTTATAATGTACCGGTTCGCTTGCTAAATACGATGGATCCTACTGCACATGGAACATTGATATCCAAAGGCGGTTCTGAAAAAGGAGTCATTCGTGCGATCGCCGCGAAAGACAGTATTACAGCGATACATATACATTCTTCAAGAATGTTGTTGGCTTATGGTTTTTTACGCAAAGTATTTGAGATATTTGAGCGTTACAAGACACCAATCGATATGATCACTACGTCGGAGGTAGCCGTTTCGTTGACAATTGATGATACGAGCAATCTTTTGGAAATTATTAAGGAAGTAGAGATTTTTGGTAAGGTCGGTGTTGATGAGGGACAGACTATTGTTTGTGTTGTTGGGGATTTTGGGGCTAATACACACGGCTATGCTGCACGTGTATTGGATGCGGTCAAACATTTGCCGGTCCGTATGATATCTTATGGAGGTTCGGATTATAATGTCTCGATCCTGTTGGATTCGAAACATAAGATCGAAGCATTACGCTCTTTACATAATAGGTTGTTTTAAATATTTAGAATAGAATAGAAGGCATGTTTGGAAATAATGAATTATTAAATCTTTTCGCAGGGCAGGAGACACCATTTTATTATTACGATTTAAAGCTGTTGAAGCAGACGCTACATGAAGCGAAAGTAGCTGCTGACAAACGTGGCTTTCATGTACATTATGCACTGAAAGCGAATTTTAATAGTAGGGTGCTCGCTGTGATCCAGGCTATGGGATTTGGTGCAGATTGTGTGAGTGGTAATGAAGTGCAAAGATCAATTGATACAGGATTTGCTGCTGATAAAATTACCTTTGCTGGTGTTGGTAAGTCTGATAAAGAGATTGTGATGGCACTAAAACATCGGATCTTTGCTTTCAATGTAGAGTCTATTCAGGAATTGGAGGTGATCAATGAGTTGGCTGGACAACATGGCGAACGTGCTAACGTTTCATTGCGGATAAATCCCAATGTAGATGCTAATACCCATCATTATATCACTACTGGACTTGATGAAAATAAGTTTGGTGTTCCGAATTCCGAATTAGAGAAGGCTGCGGCGGTAATCAAGACCTGTGAACACATCGACCTTGTGGGGCTACATTTTCATGTGGGCTCTCAGATTACGGATCTCAATGTCTTCAAAAGTCTCTGTGTGAAGGTTAATGAATGGAAGCGTTGGTTTGAAGAACGTGGAACCTATATCCGGATAATTAATGTTGGTGGTGGGTTAGGCGTGGATTATAATAATCCAGACGGTAATCCAATTGCAGACTTTGAGGCTTATTTTGATGTATTTGATAAGTTTTTGGAACGTAATGCCCAACAAGAGGTACACTTTGAGTTAGGACGTGCTTTAGTGGCGCAGTGTGGTACTTTGGTAAGTAAGGTATTGTACACAAAAAGCGGAGCAAAGAAAAACTTTTTGATTCTTGATGCGGGAATGACCGAGCTGATGCGTCCAGCATTGTATCAAGCGTACCATAAGATAGAGCGAGTAGGGGAGAGTACTTCGGAAAAGCAACTCAGTTATGATGTTGTGGGGCCAATTTGTGAAAGCTCGGATAGTTTTGGTAAAGAAGTCTCGCTACCAGTAAGTAAGCGTGGTGATCTGATTGCAATACGAACTGCGGGAGCCTACGGTGAAGTAATGGCTTCAAATTATAATCTGAGAGACGAAATACGCTATTTGTATTCTGAATAGACTATATATTTTTTTAAAAAAGCCTCATTAGTATTATTAATGAGGCTTTTTTTTAAACTGGATATTTTCTTTGTTTTAGTGTATCGAAATGTTTTTTTTGTTCGTTAGATATCTAGTGTATAAAATGAATATGTCTTGTCATAATAAAAGATAAAAGTGGAATTATCTAAACAAAAGATAAGTTCCAATTGTATGTTAAAAGGGGGAGAAATGTACAATTAGGATTAAGAAGAATTAGAGTGAACAAACAATAAATAAAAGCATGAAAAAAATATCATCAGTATTAGTATTGGCATTAGCCTTATTTGCAAGTTGTGCGAATCCATCTAAAGTAAAAGAGTCAGAGAAGCAAACGCAGACCCAAGATGAAACTAAAACCGTATCGGTAGAATTCGTAGGCGATATGGCGATCAAAAAAACAGAAGGTAAAGTAGCTCTTTATGCAGTAGCGGAAAATATAGCTGATGTTCCAGCGACATTAATCATGGAAGAAAAAATTGATCAGTCGAAGTTGCCATTTACGGTTACCTTTAAACTCCCTACTAATCATGAAAAACTTATAAAACCTGCTGTCAGAGAAGGTGATCCAATTAAGTATTATGTTTCCCTTGATTGGGATTCTAATGGCGATGGTCAGTCTGGTGCCGGAGATATAGCAATTGATTATGATAAAAAATTTCCTAATGTGGTGATCGGAGAGACTACACAGGTTTTTGTCCGCGAATCAAAATAGGATAAGAGGTAGCGCTTAATAAAGCTAAGTGCACTGAAACATATAGAATGTCAGAAGAAGAAATGTACTATGTAGCTATGCAGGTATGTTTCTTCTTTTTTTTACCTAAATATGAGTAGTAAGGCAGAGGATACCATAATGAAGTTGCGTAACTTTGAAAGCAGATTAATTATCCTTCATAAATTTATATACATATGCATACAAGAGAACTCAAAGTTTCAATAAAAGTTAGTGTCCCCAAGAGTGTAATAGATAATACCGACGGGCCTTATTTTTATAATATTGGATTTGAAAAAGAGGAATTTGTAGCAAAGAATGAAGTTGAAAATGGTATTGAAGCTTGGTTTGAAGGGTTTGAATTGATTACTAGAGCTGACGAAGTGGCTAGTGATGCGCCTGGCGATGAGATAGTGACGGCGAAGCTACATTATACCGTTCTGGTGGAAGGAAAATCGAAGTAGTAACACACGGCTGGTCTGGACTATGTTTTTTTTGTGAAACTGTCGTAGAATGGTATTTGATTTGAAGTTTACCTTTGTGTCATAGTGTAGGATGGAAATGAGAAGGAGCGGTTGGAATCCTAGTTTTTAATTTTTGTGTAGATGAGTGATATAATCAATAATCTAAATATTATACTTCGTAGGATGGAGGTAGCATGTAGAGACAGTGGACGCGATCCTAACGAGGTGAAATTGCTTTTAGCAACGAAAACAGTGCCAGCTGACCGTATTAAGGTAGCCCTAGAAGCTGGACAGACACTGATCGCGGAAAACAAAGTTCAGGAAATAAAAGAAAAATATGAGTCATTGCAATTGGTACCTCATACCAGCCATTTTATCGGACATCTACAGTCGAATAAGATAAAGGATATCTTGAAATATAATATCACTTGTATACAGTCTCTGGACCGATTGGATGTGGCAGAAAAACTTCAGCAAAGGTTGGAGTATGAAAATCGGAAAATCGAGGTACTGATACAGGTGAATACTTCTGGCGAACAAAGTAAGTTCGGAACGCACCCTGACCAAGCAGTCAATCTGGTACGGGAAGTTGCCCAATTTAAAAATATTGAAATCAAAGGTTTGATGACGATTGGTTTGTTTAGTGCAGAAACAGAAAAGGTAAGACCCTGCTTTCAATTGCTGAAAAGTATACAACAGGAAGTATTAGCGCAGAATATAG
Organism: Sphingobacterium tabacisoli; assembly: GCF_017908035.1. Taxonomy (GTDB): domain Bacteria; phylum Bacteroidota; class Bacteroidia; order Sphingobacteriales; family Sphingobacteriaceae; genus Sphingobacterium; species Sphingobacterium tabacisoli. The sequence goes on from NZ_JAEQMU010000002.1 coordinate 338,607, forward strand.
CAGGCGTGTCTATGCAAGAGTTATCTATGGGAATGAGTGGGGATTTGGAAACTGCGATTCAAGAAGGAGCTACAATTGTACGGGTAGGGACTGCCATCTTTGGGCAACGTATTTATGCGGATAGCTACTACTGGGACGAGACAAAGGCCTAATTACAGCTGTATCTTTAGGACTTTTCAATCTGTTGCCTTTTCTTTGAAATTAAAATGACCGCCCAGAAAAGAAGAAGTGTCACTATGGTCGCTATCAAGCTTGTCGTAAAGATCGCATTGATGTTTACTCCAGGATTTACTATAAATAGCGAAGAAAAAGCAACTATAAAATAAAGTATACCAGATAGAACGGTTTTCATATTATATGTTTTATTCTTGTTTAGAATGTTCTTAAGCCTGTTTTTTACGTAGATGTATACGTCGTAGGCTTAATTAGGTTGTGTCTTTTAACTTCTGTCAAACTAATTACTCCTATAACGTGATTTTCTGGAAATCGCGACAAATTACGTTAAAGTTTAATCGAGATGTTTACGGGTTTCCGTAAAAAGGTGTAAAAGAGATATATGCGTGTAGATGGCGTCTGGAATTGCCACCCACACACATTTTGGTATAGTTTAGATGGCGTCCACTTTTTCGACGCTCTCTTCGAGATATTTTTCTAAGCTATCATCCATTTCATCCATCCAAGCGGTATGATGAGGGATAGCTTGTGTGCCATCCATTACAGATTTGTATATCTGATCACGGTAGTTCAAAATGTTGTTTTCTTTGTCCTTAAGCCAGCTTTTGAACATAGTAGAAACTTTATCTACATTAAAGTCGGGGTAATCAGTCAACCCTATGAGCTCTTTGATATAGTCCGTTTGAAAATCAACATGTTCGGCACCTGTGTTGGTGCGTTCTTCATAATCCATCCATTTTTTGATATCTTCTGTACGGCTTTCTTTTTCTGGAATCGAAATTCGGCCTAACATATAGTCGCGTGCGAACCAGGCCTGGGTGTCAAACATATTGAACGTATAATACTGATCCTGCATACCTAAATAGAGCAGGCGTTCATTATGATTGAATACCACGCCTTTGTAAAGGTCGTCTGGGTAAAGTCGGTTTTTTGTTTTTAACCGTAGCTCATCTGGTAAAAAAGGGAATTTATGTTGATAGCCTGTACACAGGATAACGGCGTCAAATTCTTCAGAAGAACCATCTTTAAAGCATGCTTTAGAGCCTTCAAAATGTGTAACAAGAGACTTTTCTTTGATTCCTTCTGGCCAATTACATCCTATGGGATTGCTGCGGTATGCTATAGTAACCGATTGGCTTCCATGTTTGTAGCACTGTACACCAATGTCTTCGGCGGAATAGCTGCTTCCTATCAGCAGTAAGCGCTGATCCTTGAACTGATCTGCACCCCTAAAATCATGGGCATGCATTACTGCTCCAGGAAAATCCTCGATTCCTTCAAAATAAGGAAAATTTGGAGTAGAAAAATGGCCTGTACCTACAATCAGGTAGTCGAAGTATTCTTCGAAAGTACGATTGTCTTTTAAACTGTCAAAAATTACTCGAAACTGCTGCTTGTCTTCGATATAATCGACCCATCTAGCTACCGTGTTAAACTGTATATAATCGCGGGCATTACTTTGGTTGATTCTCCCCTGTATATAATCAAAGAGAACTTCTCTAGGAGGGTAGGAAGATATAGGTTGGCCGAAGTGTTCGGTAAATGTATAGTCTGCAAATTCTAAACATTCCTTAGGACCATTAGACCATAAGTATTTATACATACTTCCATGAAGGGGTTCGCCGTATTTCCCTACGCCGGTACGCCAGGTATAGTTCCACATACCGCCCCAATTATCTTGCTTTTCATAACATTTAATTTCTGGGATGGGATTACCTTTTTTCTGTTCCGATTCAAATGCTCGTAGCATAGCTAACCCACTAGGGCCAGCGCCAATAATACCAACTTTAAAATTTGTCATATAATACTATTAATAATAAAAATTTAAGCCGTCTCATAAGCGAGACAACTGTGTTTAATTCTTAATGAAAACGAATCTTTAGATTCAAGACCATTCTGAATAAATCCAGAATGCAACAGAAGAAATTCCAGGGAATTTCTAATCAGATGGCAATGCCAAATAGAAAGGAAAAATTAGGTTTTACCACATGGTAAACATATTGAATACTATTGTACAACTCTATTATTCTACAGAGTAGTTTTTCCTTCAAAAAACACAATATACGGAAAATTAAACGATTATGCAAATTTGACCGTCCGTGGGATGCCTTAGGAAAAGTGTTTTTCGCTTTTTGTTTTTTTGACTTAGGTCAATGCTCGTCTGTTGAGGCACTTTTACCTTTGTCCTCGAATAAAAAATAAAACATTAGTTATATGGATAATAATACATTAAACGAGGGGGGCAAGCTTGGATTCTACCAGGCAATTATTCCAATCATTGTATCCGTTTTTTGCGTCTATTTGACGATAGGTATGGTATTGGGAGTTATCCCTGGATTTGTGCAGGAAGCATTGGGGTTCGATAGCGTAGTCGTTGGAATAGTCATCGGTTTACAGTTCTTATCAACTTTATTGACACGTGCCTATTCAGGTAAGATGACGGATACTAAAGGAGCCAAGGCGAGTAAGATGCTGGGTGTTTTTTTAGCTATTATTGCCGGGGTGGCGTATATCTTAGCTATTTCGCTTCAGCATACACCGATAGCGTCTATTATCTTTTTGATGATTGCACGGATCATTCATGGTGTGGGGGAGAGTTTTTTGATCACGGGGGCATTGACATGGGGAATAGGACTGGTCGGCCCTGCGAACTCGGGCAAAGTGATGACTTGGAATGGAATTGCTATGTATGCTGGGATAGCATTGGGAGCACCATTGAGCATTTTTATGGGTAAGAATTATGATTTTCTTTTGGTCTTTTTATTGATCGTCTTACTACCTGTCATCAGTTGGCTGGTCACGCTACGATTGCCTCGACTACAGATCGAAAAAATCACTGTTAGGATGCCTTTCTATAAAGTGATAGGAGCAGTTTCAGGAGAGGGGATGAGCCTCGCTTTCTCTTCTATGGCTTTCGGTTGTATTGCATCATTCATTGCCCTATTCTTTACACACAAAGAGTGGGGGGATGCTTCATTTGCTTTTCTTGTATTTGGAGTATGTTATGTTTTGACCCGGATTTTCTTTGCTTCTTTTCCAGATCGGTTTGGAGGGTACAAGATTGCACTCTTGTCACTGTTAGTGGAAGTGCTGGGGCAGGTATTAATTTGGACGGCTTCGTCACAGTTGATAGCGATTATCGGATGTGGGTTGACTGGAATAGGATTTTCATTGGTTTTTCCTGCATTGGGCGTGTTGGCATTGCAACGAGTACAACCCCAGATGCGTGGAACAGCACTAGGAGCCTATGTTGCTTTTGTAGATTTGTCCTTAGGTTTGGCGGGGCCCCTGGCGGGGCTGGTAGCAGGCTGGTTTGACTATCAGACGGTCTATTTGTTTGGGGCTATCAGTTGTGTGTTAGCAATCCTTCTGCTGTTGCTCAACAAGAAACGGAGTGTTGCGATTGGTTGAAATGGTTGAGGTGCTATTTCGACGTTAGCATGGGAATCATTGGGATTAGTTAACGTATTTTTATTAGTAGATTTGTGCAATACAGGTTTACAATATCAATGACAGAATTATTAGCATCTTATATCAGAGACAAAATAACGGTGACAGATGAAGAGTTGCAGACGATATTGTCTTATTTTAAGTTCATCAAACTAAAGAAAAACGAGGTGTTGCTCTCGCATGGTGAGGCGAGCCAAAGAACATTCTTCGTAAATAAAGGTTGTATCCGGATATTTTTTATCAATAGTGATGGACAGGAATCGACACGTTACTTTGCTTTTGAAAATCAGTTTGCGACAGCTTTAGTCAGTTTCATTACTTCTGAACCTTCTGAAGAGCTTATACAGGCCGTAGAGGCTTCTGAAGTTTTCTATATTACACATAAGAATTTTTTTCATTTACTGGATACTATACCGCAATGGGGAAAGTTTTATAGGATATACCTTGAGCTGGCTTATGTAAACAATACGAATAGATTGATGTCATTTTTGACGCAGGAAGCTATTGAACGGTATCGCTTGTTGTTCGCTGAAAATCCTGTAGTAGTGCGGCGACTTTCTAATAAGATGGTGGCTTCTTACCTGAATATATCCCAAGAAACACTGAGCAGATTGAAATCTAAACTTTAGATTTTAACAATTTATTATGAAGGTCGATCGTTAATGGATATGCTACCCAAACCTTAGCAAGATATAATAAATGTACTTTTATGTAACACGTGATACATACAGATATCATTTTTTGTATGACTTTTGTACAAATAAAAAACAACAGTGAATGGAGATTTTAGGTTTCTTATCATCTATTTTGATTGGTCTATCTTTAGGATTGATTGGTGGTGGGGGGAGTATTCTAACGGTACCTGTATTAGTCTATTTTTTTAAGGTCGATGCGGTTTTAGCGACGGCTTACTCCTTATGTATAGTCGGTACGACGAGTCTCGTAGGTTCTATTACCTATTTTAAACAGAAACTTGTTAATCTGCGTACCGCATTTGTGTTTGGCGTACCATCTATTATCGCAGTAATAGTGACCCGTATTTTTGTGTTGCCTCTTATTCCAACGGTAGTTTATTCTTCGGATGCTTTCACGGTTACAAAGAATATGCTAGTCATGATCTTATTTGCCGTTTTGATGGTATTGGCCTCTTATCAGATGATACGAAAAAATAATGGAGAAGAAATACTGGAATCTGGAAAAGATGGACATGCTCTAGGCGTTCTTTTTATACAAGGTGCATTGGTGGGAATTATCACCGGTTTTATTGGAGCAGGAGGAGGGTTCTTGATCATTCCGGTCCTTGTTAACAATTTAAGAGTTCCAATGAAGGAGGCCATTGGGACATCTCTTTTAATAATTGCTGTCAATTCGCTTATAGGTTTTGTATCCTCCTTACCTGGTATTATAGTCGACTGGTCATTCTTAATAAAAATTGTGTTATTGGCTATAGTTGGAGTATTTGTAGGAACCTATGTTGGGCGGCGTATTGATGGACATAGGCTAAAACCCGCGTTTGGTTGGTTTATTCTAATTATGGGATTTTATATTCTGGCTAAAGAACTCTTTTTTTGACGGAGACTTGTCACATTATAGGTCATATGTAACATAAGTAGCCGTATCATTAGAGAATAGTATGGATATTTGTATAGGATTTGATAAATAGTAAATTGAAGATAAACTTTAAAAATATTAACTATGTTTTTTAAGCACGTATATGATGAAAGCCTTGCACAGGCCAGTTATTTGATTGGATGTCAGGCTAAGGGCGAGGCCATTGTAATCGATGCGCAACGTGATGTTGATGTCTATTTAGAGATTGCAAAGAAAAATAATCTACGGATCACACATATTACCGAAACGCATATTCATGCCGACTTTTTAAGTGGATCTAGGGAGTTGGCGACTATCACTGGAGCGGAGCTTTTCCTTTCTGATGAGGGCGGAGAAGATTGGCAGTATCAATTTGAACATCATGGATTGCGACATGGAGATACAATAAGTGTTGGTAATCTAACGCTAGAAGTACTGCATACCCCAGGTCACACGCCAGAGAGCATTAGTTTCTTATTGACGGATCATCCTGCAACAGATTCTCCTGTTATGATTTTTACGGGCGATTTCGTCTTTGTAGGCGATATTGGTCGGCCAGACCTTTTAGAGAAGGCTGCAGGTATTGTAGGGACACAGGAAAAGGGGGCAAGACAGATGTACCAATCTGTACAGCGTTTTGCGGAACTGCCAGATTACATACAAGTCTGGCCAGGGCATGGGGCAGGATCAGCCTGTGGTAAAGCTCTTGGCGCTGTCCCAAGTACAACGGTCGGATATGAAAAGATCCGTAACTGGGCCTTTCAGTTTTCCAATGAAGAAAATGCATTCATAGATTATCTTTTAGATGGGCAGCCTGAACCACCAGCGTATTTTGCGATGATGAAACAGCTGAATAAAGTAGATAGACCTTTACTTGTAGCGGTACCAAAGCACCCGCACTTGACGAAAGAACAATTCATCTCTGCTTATAATAATGGGATGCAGGTTATTGATACGCGCGAAAAGACTGTTTTTGCTTCAGGTTTTCTAAAAGGTAGTATCAATATTCAGAATAACAAGTCTTTTTCAACTTGGATGGGTTGGCAATTGAATTATCAAGAGCAGTTTATCTTGATTGCCGATGAATCAGATATCGAAGATCTGACACGGAAGTTAATGCGTATCGGTATGGATAATATGTATGGTTATATTACCGATATAACGGAGTTGGGGTTGGAACTGAATACAGCTGATGTTGTTGATAGGGATGTTTTTAAAACCTATTTGGATAGGGATAATGTGCAGTTGATCGATTTGAGAGGAGTGAGTGAGTACACTGCTGGACATATCAAAGGAGCGGAGCATATTTTTGTTGGGACTTTGCAAGATAACCTGGATAAAGTGAGTCGGGATAAACAAGTGGTGATTCATTGTCAAGCTGGAGACCGTTCGGCTATCGCATATTCTATTCTTAAGAAGCATGGTTTTGAGAACGTAAAAAACTATTCAGGAGGTATGAAAGACTGGAAAGATGCTGGAGAACATGTAGAAATGTAGCCTATGTAGCTGGCTGGTAGACCGAATAATTTGCTGTAAAAATATGAAAGGGGTCTGAACTGATGGTAAAAATTCTTGTCTAACGGCTATTAGCACTATTTTTTATCGAAATCATAAATAGAGTTGAGTTTCTGCCCTTAGTTTTGGATATTTGTTAAAATAATCTCTTGTTTTAACTACTGTAGTGTAGTTGCACAAAAACTAAAATTATGCAGACATCGATAGAAATAATTAAGAACAGGTCAGATATTGGGGCCGGTACTAGGGGTGCGGATTTAGGGATCGATGCGATGGAAATAGCGGCAATCAATAAAGGGAGTGATTTTTTTCATAGGTATCCCTTTGTAGATGTACGCACACGTAATGAATCTGTTTATGAAAATGATCAGCATCCATTTGCAAAGTATATCCCTTATGTGTATCAACAATGTGAGGAAGTAGCATCTGTGGTCAAAAATTGCCTTTCACACGGTAAATTCCCATTGGTGTTCTCTGGTGACCACTCGTCCGCAATGGGCACAATCAGTGGGATAGAAGCAGCTTTCCCGGATAAGACACTTGGTGTTATTTGGATAGATGCGCATGCTGATATCCACTCGCCTTATACCACGCCCTCAGGAAATATGCATGGCATGCCACTTGGTGCAATGCTGGGCGAAGATAATTTGAAATGTAAGATCAATGACCTTGACGAAGAGACCGAAACTTATTGGAATAAGTTGAAGGATCTGAAGATCAAAGGCCCGAAAGTAAGCCCAGCTCATTTAGTGTATTTTGGCGTACGGGATACCGAGGATCCAGAAGACTCGCTGATAGCGGAGTTGGGTATACGCAATTATATGGTTGCGGAAGTGAGGGAACGAGGTGTTGAGGTGTGTGTGAATGAAACACTGGAACGACTCGCAAGCTGTGATATCATATATCTTTCCTTTGATGTGGACAGTATGGATAGTGAGTTAATCTCTGATGGTACAGGTACACCAGTACCCCGTGGTTTTTTTCCGCAAGAGATTTCGATGTTATTAAGAGGTTTGACCGATTCTGGTAAAGTCCAATGCTTAGAAGTGGTAGAAGTAAATCCGCTTTTAGATAGACAGGGCAATAAAATGGCGGAAGTTGCTTTCGATATCTTAGAACAACATTTTCAAGATAAGAGCCAATAGAGGCCGGCTTTCATTTTAAAAAAGCGCATAACATTTAAAATGTTATGCGCTTTTTTATTTCGGTTATTTCATTAAAAAATTAATATAGTTGTCAGTTTTTTAATAAAAACTAATTTTAATTGATAATTTTTTATAAAAAAGTTTATTTTTGAATATATTTAATAATCTAACTTAATCTATTCAAATGAAGAAAACGATTCCAATTATTGTTTTAATTGCTTTGGCTATTGTAGGCATGCTTGGACCATGTACAGAAATGGCAAACCTGTCTGAGGTCAAGCTAGATTCTGGAGATACAGCCTGGTTGCTGACTTCCTCCGCGCTGGTACTAATTATGACGCCAGGTTTGGCATTTTTCTATGGGGGTATGGTCAGTAAAAAGAATGTTATTTCGACAATGTTGCAGAGCTTTATTTGTATGTGCCTAATATCGATCGTATGGGTTGTCTTTGGTTTCAGTTTGGCATTTGGCGAAGATATTGGAGGAATTATAGGTGATCCTCGAACTTTTTATATGATGAAGGGAATGCTGGGCAATGTAGCCTGGGAGGGGGTACCAACCGTTCCCCTGATTCTTTTTGCTATGTTTCAGTTAAAATTCGCTATTATAGCACCGGCTCTTATCACCGGAGCCTTTGCCGAGCGAGTTCGCTTTAATTCTTACATGGTATTTATTCTACTTTTTAGTATATTCATTTATATGCCCTTGGCTCATGCAACCTGGCATCCTGAAGGTATTCTAGCGAGGTATGGCGTATTGGATTTTGCAGGGGGGACCGTGGTACACATGTCTGCGGGATGGGCTGCGTTGGCTTCAGCACTTTACTTAAAAGGAAGAAGGACTCCCACACATTCACCAGCTCGGATCAGCTATGTTATTTTAGGTACGGCATTGTTGTGGTTTGGTTGGTTTGGTTTTAATGCTGGGTCGGCAGGAGGGGCGAACAGTTTGGCTGCGCATGCATTTGCAACAACCACGATAGCTTCTGCTGTAGCAGCTATGTCTTGGATTTTTGTCGATATTATTCGAGGTAAGAAGCCATCGGCAATGGGTGCATGTATCGGTGCTGTCGTCGGACTTGTCGCGATCACCCCGGCGGCTGGATTTGTAAGTGTATCGCATTCTATCGTTATTGGATTAATAGCGGCTTTAGTAAGTAATTTGTTAGTATTTCTACGTAGTAAAACCCGTATCGATGACACGTTGGATGTATTTCCTTGTCATGGAGTAGGAGGTATGGTCGGGATGGTATTGACTGCCGTATTCGCACATAACTCAATAAATCCAGTCGTGAAAGAGAACGGTTTATACTTTGGTGAGACAAATTTGTTTACGGCACATATGATTGCACTCGTTGCTGTTTCTATTTTTGCTTTCTTTGGAGCACTATTACTCCTTAAGCTTACTGATCTGATTGCTCCATTACGTGTGCACGAGAAAGATGAAGAATTGGGATTAGACAGAACGCAGCACGATGAAGAATTATAAAAAAACGCCTGAAGCGGGGAGCTACAGGCGTTCTTAACTAACCAATTATTAACCTAAATTATGAATACCCAAAGTTAAGGGTATAAGCCCGTTTAAAATGTTAAATACTTGTTAATATTCTTGTAGTAATAGTATTGTGACATTTCTTGCGAGCATATTGTAAAACACTGTCTTTATGAGAATAAGCTATGTCGGTAAGAGATTGGCGATATGCCTCTTATTTTTTTAAATATCTTCGAAAAATAGCTTGGCGACGGATACCGCATTGCGTATGCGATTTCAGCAATGTCTAGTGTTAAATCCCGTAAAAGTAATTGACTATGCTCGATACTTACTTCATTGATCCACTGTTTGGCAGATTTTGAGGTGATGTGTTTGACACAGCGGTTGAGGTAATTTTCGGACAGGTGCAATTTTTCAGCATAAAAGGATACCGCTCTATTTTCAATGTGGAACTGATTGACCAATTTTTTGAAATAATGGACAATTTCTACTTCGCGTCCAGACACTCTATTCTCCTGAGCGTAGGTGTTAAGCCTGGATAGGATAGAATAAAATAGGGGTAGGTATACATTTGCCCTACTTTGGGGCAGATTCAGTTCATTTTTTAATAGATTTAAACTAGCAATTGTTGCTTCAAAATCATAAGAACTCAATTTATAAAACGGCGTATAATTGAATTCGACTTGTTTGCCCTGAAATAAACTATACTGTGTGTAGATGTTGGATTCGTAAGCGAGGACATAGCCACTCACATCTTCCGAAACAAATTGCGTATCGGTCCATACTCCTTCGCTAATATGTGCACATTCTCCTTGTGAAATAGTGTGTATTTCATTATTGATACATTGCTTTACGGCTCCGTGGGTTACGATAATCAAAAAACTAAAAGAAGTCCTGTAGGATAAGGCGGGAATAAGTATACCTTTTAAATACCGTTCTATTTCATAGACCTGTAAAGCATTTGAGTTGCTTAAAATTTCCTCTTCAAGATAAGGAAAGTAGGTGCGCTTATATTCCTGGCTCGATAAAATTTTAAAAGTACTTTTCATGATCATATACAAAAGAATACAATTCAAAACTACGAAAAGAATGTCTATGCCGAAAATGCCTAAAAAGGACAATGAATAGCCTAGTTTGGCTAATTTTTCAGAGACTTGGTTCTTTAGTTTTGCTGAAAAACAAAGCTAATAGAGTAATATGTATTTAACACATCAAGAACGGGAAAAGTTGCTTTTACTTACCGCGGCATCTGTGGCCGAGCGGAGGAAGCAGAAAGGGCTTAAGCTGAATTATCCAGAAGCAGTAGCCTATTTGTCGGGATATATAATTGAAGGGGCAAGAGAAGGAAAAACCGTAAAGGAATTAATAGAGCGGTGCACCCAACTTTTAAGTGCGCATGACGTCATGAATGGTGTTCCGGAGTTGTTACAAGATCTACAGGTGGAGGCTACTTTTCCTGATGGTACAAAGCTGGTGTCGATACATCATCCTATTTCCGGCACAGATGATAAGAAGAATGAACCTGGACAGTATGTGTTTGGTGAGGACGATATTCTTTTGTCGGAAAATCGCAACCGCCAACGAATAAAGGTTATTAATACCGGTGACCGTCCAGTACAGGTAGGTTCGCATTATCATTTTTATGAGGTCAACCCCGCGCTTGACTTTGATCGAGAGATGACGATGGGCTACCATCTAGATATTGCATCGGGCTTATCCGTTAGGTTTATGCCTAAAGTAGAGATGGAAGTTGATCTGGTTGCTTATGGTGGAGAAAAACAGATCTACGGGTTTGCAGGTAAAGTTAATGGAAGTCTGGCGCAACAGGAGGAAAATTAAGATGAAAAAAATATCACGTAAAGAATATGCCAGTTACTTTGGTCCTACTACTGGAGATAAGATAAGATTAGCAGATACGGATCTATGGATACAGGTAGAGAAAGATTTTACAAGCTACGGAGATGAACTGATCTTTGGCGGTGGCAAAGTGATTAGGGATGGTATGGGACAACATCCTACTGCTTTGCAGGAAGAAGTGTTGGATACGGTCATCACCAATGCTGTCATTTTGGATCATTGGGGCATTGTAAAGGCGGATATCGGTATCAAGAACGGAAAGATTGCTGGGATTGGTAAGGCGGGTAATCCTTTGATTATGGACGGAGTGACAAAGGGAATGGTTGTAGGTGTAGGAACTGAAGTCGTCGCTGGTGAGAATCTCATCGTGACAGCTGGTACAATCGATACCCATGTACATTATATCTGTCCGCAACAGTTTGATGTTGCACTACAGGCAGGAACAACTACTGTTGTCGGGGGAGGAACGGGGCCGGTGGCTGGTACCTTGGCTACCAACTGTACTTCTGGTGTTTGGAATCTGCAAAAAATGGCCCTAGCGACAGATACCATCCCTGTGAATTTTGTGTTTTTAGCTAAAGGAAATAGTTCGAGTAAAGCCGCTTTACAGGAATTGATTGACGCTGGTGCTGGTGGGCTCAAGATTCATGAAGATTGGGGAAGTACTCCATTTGTGCTGAATAATTGTCTTGAGGTCGCTGACCAAGCAGATATACAGGTATGTATACACACCGATACGCTTAATGAAGCCGGATTTGTTGAAGACTCATTGACTTCTTTTGCCGGGCGTTCTATCCATACCTATCATACGGAGGGAGCTGGTGGTGGACATGCTCCAGATTTATTGAAAGTAGTTGAATACGATAATATTCTGCCATCATCGACCACACCTACCAATCCATTTACGATCAATACGATAGATGAGCATTTGGATATGATGATGATATGTCATCATTTGGACAAAAATATCCCCGAAGACGTTGCTTTTGCGAAGTCTCGAATCCGTGCACAAACTATTGCGGCCGAAGGACTATTGCACGATATGGGAGCGATTTCTATGATGAGTTCGGATTCTCAGGCGATGGGGAGAATAGGTGAAGTGGTGATGCGTACCTGGCAGATTGCCGATAAAATGAAAAAGGATAGAGGTGTGTTGGGGGCTAACAAGCTCAATGATAACTTTAGAGCGAAACGTTATGTCGCAAAATACACGATCAATCCAGCAATCACCCATGGTATTGCATCTCATGTGGGATCTGTTGAGGTGGGTAAGTTGGCAGATTTGGTGTTCTATAAACCTCAGGCTTTTGGTGTTAAACCGGAGATGGTTATGAAAGGTGGTATTATCGCTTATGCGGGAATGGGAGACCCAAATGCCTCGATATCGACACCTCAACCTTATATGTATCGCCCGATGTGGGGCACGCATGGTCAGGTGGTAGGGCATATTTCAGCCCTATTTGTGGCTCAATCTGCGATAGATCAAGGTAATCTGGGAGAAATTGGGGTTAAGAAAATGCTGATTCCTGTACAGCATACCCGAAACGTAAAGAAGACAGACCTTATTCATAACGATAGTATGCCTAACATCGTTATGAATCACAATACGTACGACATCAGTATTAATGGTGATGTTGTCGCGGTAACACCTTCGGCATTCTTGCCGATGGCACAATTATATATGCTGTAGCTTTTTTCATTTTTTATATTTATTTCGAGCCGGATAATTCTCCTTTTTATCCGGCTTTTTTGTTTATATAACACTCGGAGCTTGTGGAAAGGTCATTAAATTGATATTTTTGATACTCGGAATATAGGTGCTATTCTAACGGAAATATGATGATCGAACGATTTTTTTTAAGTTTTGGTATTTTCAGTAAAGAAGAGGTAGCAGGTTTTATACCCCTATTTGAATATCGAGTATTGTCCAAAATGGGTTATTTTGCTCAGGCGGGTCAAGTCTGTAAGGAAGTCGCTTTTATTGAGTCAGGTATATTTCGTTCCTATTATCATACGGAGAAGGGAGATGATGTTACTTATTGTTTCCGTTTCCCTAACGGTATGCTGGGGGCTTATTCATCTTTTATTTCCGGTGGACCGAGTGTCGAAAACTTGCAGGCCCTTACTGAAGCGAAGATTTGGGTTCTAACTAAGAAGAAGGTAGAAGACTTGGAAGCGTCTGACCCGAAATGGACGAAGTTCTTGAAGATCATAGCCGAGCAACAATATATAGAGCTTGAAGAACGGGTGTTTCAATTGCAGAAAGAAAGTGCTTCATCGCGTTACGGCAGTTTGCTCAAAAAACAACCCGATTACATACAATCCATACCTTTACAATACCTCTCTTCTTATCTGGGGATCACCCAACGACATTTAAGCCGCATTCGTAAATCGCTTTCTTTTTAGACATTTGTCCTGTATAATCGGTTGGTATAGCTGTTAGCTTTGCATACTATATTTTAGCAGACATGAAGAAAATCGTAATTATCAATGGACATCCCAATAAGGAATCTTTTAACAGTGCTTTGGTACAAGCCTATTGGGATGGAGCACTTGGGCAGCAAGCCGAAATAAGGATTATTCCTATTGGTGAGTTGCAATTTGACCCTAATCTACACTACGGATATCAACAACGGATGGAGTTAGAGCCCGATTTGATACAGGCTTGGGATAGTATTTTATGGGCCGACCATCTTGTTTGGATCCATCCTGTTTGGTGGGGTGGGCTCCCGGCAGTAACCAAGGGCTTTGTGGATCGACTTTTTTTGCCTGGTATGGCGTACAAGTACCGTCCAAATTCTGTTTGGTGGGACAAGTTGCTGCGTGGTAAGACCGCTCATATTATAACCACACTGGATCAACCGGGATGGTATTACCGTTTATTTTTTGGAAGGCCTAGTGTCAATCAACTGAAAAAGTCGATTCTGGAATTCTGCGGCATTAAGCCGGTAAAGGTTACGTATGTGGGAGTTATACGTAATTCAACGGATGCTCAGCGTACGAAGTGGCTGGATAACATAAAGATTTTGGGACGTCAGTTACTTTAACGGAGCTTCCAGCAAGAGTTTCTTTACACTGTTTTTGATGTATCCATTCTCGAAATAGGTGTAGATATTCTGGCCTGGGCAATTGGTATGTCCACAATAGTCGCGATGGGTGGCTATTGTTTCAGGCGATATGTCATACTGCTGACAGAAAGAAGCAGTAAGCTTCACTAGGACATCTAGGAGGTGTTTATTGAGTTGTTGTTCATTGTAGTTTCCCAGAAAAGATATCAAAAGATGGCCTGTAGGATCATAGTCTGTATTGGTCTCGCCCACTGTCAGCACATCTCTACCTTGATAGACAGTGCCATCTGGAGCTATCAGGTAGTGATAGGGGATATCTGTCCAATTGCGCTCAGGTCCCATGCACCAAGTCTGTATATTCTTTAGTCTTTGTTTAGCATCTCCATTTTCCAATAATATTTTACCTCCCTCGTGATGTATGGTTATTCGTACAGGGGTATGCTTTTTATAGGGGCGTGCCGTTTGTGCATTCCAACTACTACGTGGTTGTATGATTATTTCTAGAGAAGAATCTACACGATAGAATGACATTAAAGGAAATAAGAGAAGTAAGAACAAAAGCTTCATGTTGATTTTTCTTAGGTTTGCTAATGCAATTTAGGTAATTTTAGTCGTACTTTTTATTATTCCAATATGTGTTTCAGTCCGCGCATTTTTTCTGTCTTTGTTCTTTCTCTCTTTTCTATGGCCTGTTTTGGTCAAGATTTAGAGCGCGAACAGAAAGATCGGGATCTAAAGATATTGGTGATTTCGGATTTGAATGATGCGTATGGTTCGGTCACCTACAGTACGGAGGTACATCGTTTGGTGGGGCGGATAAAGGATATCAATCCAGATATTATCTTATGTGGAGGGGATATGGTCGCAGGACAAAAAGCCTCTTTACGTAGATCTCAGTTAGATAGTATGTGGAGCGGATTTCACGCTTCGGTGTTGGAGCCTATCCAGCAGATGAATATTCCTTTTGGTTTTACGATGGGTAATCATGATGCTTCTCCCAATTATAAAAATGATCGGGAAGCGGCTTCTGCTTTCTGGACAGCGTATAAAGATCAGGCAAAACTTACTTTCGTCGATGATACCCACTTTCCGTATTATTTCTCTTATCTAAAGAATAACATCTTGTTTTTGAGTTGGGATGCTTCAGCATCGGTTATTCCTGATGCGGTAAAGAGCTGGATGGTAACACAATTGTCCTCTGACTATGCGCGGAAAGCAAGGGGGCGAATAGTTTTAGGACATTTACCTTTATATGCTCTGGTAGAAGCGAAGAACAAACCCGGCGAAGTAATAGAGGACGCCGATGCTACCTTAGCTTTCTTTAAGGACCATGCTGTGGATATGTATATTTCCGGGCATCAACATGCTTATTTCCCAGGATCCAAACAACAAGTTACACTTCTGCACAGTGGTTGTCTAGGGGGAGGACCTAGACCTTTTATTGGTCATGACGCTCCGGCTTACAAATCTTATGCAATTATTGACATTCCCAAAAAAGGAGGGATGAGCAGGGCGAGTATACTTGGTTTCGTCGCGCCAGATGACCGTAAAGTACCACTTAATACGTTACCCCGAGAAATAACGGGGTTCAATGGAACAGTAAAGCGTATAGACCGCTCCCTTAACGGAGAAAAATTAACTTTACCCAAGTTATCGAAGAATGCCTTACCTGCAAGGCATATTGTACAGCAACTTTCTGATTTAGATAACGAACAACGGGAGAAAGCAATAGCGGAGATTTTTCTTAGGGGTAACTTTCCAAAATTTATGCGGAAATTACAACGGATTGATGTAACTGGGCTGGATGAAAAGGGAAATAGGATAGATGCCTATTATTATGTTATGCCTGATTACCTCATGTTGGGTACGGATGCCGATTTCGTGCGATTGCCGATAAGACCTAGCACGGCTCAGTATATAGCTGATTCGTTGGGATTCGTGTTGAGCAATAGTAAGATCTGTGATGCTGTTTATCAACAGGCAAAGGTGAAGCTCGAGCCTTTACCATTAACAGAAGATAGAGAGCAGTTCAATACCTTTGTGGCGCACAATGCTCGTATTGAACAACAAAGACAAGGGCGAAAAGGCCTTATCGCCGGAATTAAGAAGGATGTGGTGTCGACTGAAAAGCTTCGTGCCACTAAAGGGAAATTGGCACTATACGGTTGGCATAAATTGGATGGTAAACCTATACAGCCCGTATTTACCGGACATGCCGATTATTACGTAGATTATAGCCACGGCATTCGGTTTGTATACCCTTACCTCTTTGTTGGTAAGCAGAAAATAGCATTTGATGACGCGCTAATGAACCCTTCATTGCGTGTTATGCTGACCGATGAGAACGCAAGTTCTTATTATAATTATCCTTGGTAATCCAAGAATTGAGATGGATCTGGACTATGTTGTATTGTTATTTCTGTATCATTTAACTGTTCCAGCTTAGACCTATGTTTGTACTGTGTTTATTAAACCCTGTACAACTATGGTTAAAGCTATTTTTTTTGATGTAGACGGTACTTTGTTACGATTTAATGAAGAGACTATTCCTGATTCGATTCTTGATAGTCTACGCTGTTTAAAAAACAGTGGAATAAAGGTGTTTGTCGCGTCTGGACGTTCCTATGCGCAGATTAAGCGTGTCACCGACTTTCCTTTTGATGGATTTGTTGCTTCGAATGGAGCAGTAGGCATCGATGCGGGAGGAAAAGTTCTTTATAAATCATCTATACCTTATATCGATCTATTTAATCTGGTACAATATCTAGAGTCCAGACCTTCGGCATTTTGTGTTTCTTATATGACCGAGGAAGGCGTTTTTGCCAATGATATTAACGAATTATTGAAGCATCATTATTCACTTATCCATATCCCTCTTCCTGAAAAGCGCCCTCTATTGGAGTTGTTGCGTTCCAAAGTATTTCAGCTGACCGCCTATATCACCCCTGAACAGGAAAAGACAATCATCGATAATATAATGGTCAATTGTGTGGCAACAAGGTGGCATGATGATTTTGCAGATATCAACAATCAGCGTTACAACAAAGCGACCGGAGTTGCCTTTTGGTTACGTTATTACGGAATTGGAAAACGTGATACGATGGCTTTTGGAGACGGTGGCAATGATATCGAAATGCTCAAATATGTTAAGTATGGGGTGGCTATGGGGAATGCGCGTCAGGAGGTAAAGGATATCGCTTATCATGTCACGGCCGAAGTCGATGAACAAGGAGTGGTACAGGCGCTAAAGTACTTTAACCTGTTACAGGAAGAAGATGGATTGATTACACTTTAATATAATAGGATCATGAAGAAAGACAGATATGAGAACAGTAGACGGCTTTTTCTGAGGGCAGCATCGCTTATTCCTGGGGGAGTGAATTCTCCTGTTAGGGCATTTAACGGTGTGGGTGGAAATCCTGTTTTTGTGAAAAAAGGAAAAGGCGCTTATCTGTACGATGCGGATGATAATACCTATATAGACTATGTGAATTCTTGGGGAGCCCTCTTGTTTGGGCATGCCTTTTTTTCGGTCGTAGATTCTATTCAGCAACAGGCGCTTCTAGGTACTTCGTATGGTATTCCTACAGAAGCGGAGATAGAGCTGGCAAAATTATTTGTCGATGCTGTACCCCATGTGGAGAAGGTTCGCTTTGTCAATTCAGGTACAGAAGCAACGATGAGCGCTATTCGACTTGCGCGTGGATTTACGGGGAGGAACAAGATCATCAAATTTATTGGCTGTTATCACGGCCATGCCGATTCCTTCTTGGTAGCAGGCGGCAGTGGCTTATCAACATTGGGGATTCCTGATTCGGCAGGAGTACCACAAGGGACAATAGCCGATACTTTATTGGCCGATTTCAACTCACTAGATAGTGTAGCGTTGTTATTTGAGCAGTTCTCCGAAAGTATTGCTGCGGTGATTGTCGAACCGGTAGCAGGTAATATGGGCTGTGTGGCTCCAGTCTCGGGATTTTTGGAAGGCTTGCGTAAACTTTGTTCGCATTATCAGGCGTTATTGATTTTTGATGAGGTAATGACGGGGTTTCGTCTGGCACGTGGAGGAGCACAGGAGTATTTTCAGGTAGAGGCAGACTTGGTGACCTTTGGAAAGATCGTCGGTGGTGGATTGCCGGTCGGCGCATTTGCAGGTAAAAAACACATTATGGATCAGTTGGCACCTTTGGGTCCTGTTTATCAGGCTGGAACCCTTTCGGGCAATCCTTTAGCGATGTCCGCAGGAATACAGATGCTGAAACGAATAAATAGGGATGAAGCGTTGTATCGAAGGATGGAACATAAGACTTTCTATCTAGAGGAAGGGTTGAAGTCGGTAGTTGCGGAATTGCAGATTCAGGTCTGTATCAACAGTGTAGGTTCTATGATTTCTCTGTTTTTCAATAGCGATGTGGTGACGGATTATGCATCAGCCCAAAGTGCAGATGTAGGTGTATTCCGTGTGTTTTTCCATGGTATGCTGGAGCAGGGAATTTATCTTCCGCCTTCTCCATTCGAGTCCTGGTTTTTATCTGATGCGCTTACTCAGGAAGACCTTGATCATACGGTTGAAGCTGCCCGTACGGTGTTATCAGGCATGGTGAAAAATAAAGTAATAGAAGAATCATCTATAGGCTGGACCAGCTGATTTTGGCTGATCTGTCATGGGAAAGCTATTCGGATATGGCGTATCTTTGGGTAACAAAGGTGATCTACTAAAGTGAAGATCTTAAGGTCAGGTGACTGATTGGAAGGTAAAGGTTTGCAAGACCTTTTATAATGGTTCGAATCCATTCCTGACCTCTTCTTTTCCAAAAGCCATATTTTCCCAAACCAGATCGGTACGAATTGTATTCTTTAAATCGATTAATTATTTCTTATGGCATTTTCAAGATTTTATAGTTTATTTTTTTGTTGTTTACTGTTGTACACCCCACAGGTTTCCAAAGCACATGTCATGCTCCCTACCTCTTTTTCATTCTATGATATGGATTGGATAACCTGTCTTGGGGTTACGTTGGTTTTGTTTTTATTGATCGTGGTGACTTTATTATATAAGTATATTGATCGGTATTGGCATTTGGTACGACGACGCACCGAGCGGCAGGGAGATTTTCATGCAGAGTTGGACGAGTTGTTCTCTGCTATGAATGCCGAGCAAATGAACCGAGTGTGGACGGTAGTCAAGCGATTGGCTCAGCATAAAAAGATAGGAGTCGTTCTTTTCTTTCTGTTTGGTGCGGTACTACAGGCTAGGGCACAGTTCTACGAGAAAGTAGAGGACCTGGATTTGCTGAGTCAAGGCGGTGTCCTGGTGACCATGGTTCTGGTAGGTATTCCGCTGGTTGTTGCTATCATCCTATTGATTGTACAGATAAGGAAACAAGTGCATAAGTCTGTTCGTATGGGGACAAAGAAAGATGCAGAAGATCTTGCGACCTATATGCAGAAACAGGAGGATGTAGATGCTGCTGTCTTTGAAAAGCGGATGGGTGCACTCCGTTATCGGCTTTCGGATCAGGAACTGAGTGGTGCGGCGGCGGTATCTGATGAAAAAGGACTGTTACAGGCCCGAGATCTGGAGAATCTGCCTTTCGTGGCAAAAAAGCGAAAAGCACTTCCCCGACCTAAAATAGATGCTTCAAGTTCCAAATTGATACAGTGGTTTATCGGTACGGCTACATTCTGGCTGTTATTTGGTACGACCGTCGGCGAATATTTGGGTATTAAATTTATTGCGCCCGATGCCGAAGCGATCAGCTGGCTCAGCTTTGGGCGACTACGCCCGGTCCACACCAATGCTGTTTTCTGGGGCTGGTCATCCTTAGGGATGATCGGGTTAGGCTATTATATTGTTGCTAAAGTGAGTAATGTACAGCTGCAGAAAGTCAATTGGGGATGGTACTCTTTGATATTGATCAATGCCTGTGTATTATTAGGTAGTGTCAGTCTGATGGCCGGTATAAACAATGGCGGGGGCGAGTATCGCGAGTATATCTGGCCCATTATGTTGTTGTTTGCCTTGGGACTGATGTTTACCTTAGGTAGCTACCTCAAAACAATAGCGAAAAGAGAAACCAAAGAGATTTATATATCCAACTGGTATATTGTATCGGCTGTATTGTTCATTTCTATTGTTGCTGTAGTAGGCTATATTCCTTCTTATCAGGATGGATTGGGGGAGACAATTATTCAGGGATATTATATGCATCAGGCGGTAGGAATGTGGTTTATGCTGTTTACCTTGGGGATTGTCTATTATTTTCTGCCCCAACAGCTCAATCGTCCTATTTACTCCTACAGTCTGGGGATACTGGCGTTCTGGACACAGATTCTGTTCTATACGCTTATTGGTACACACCATTTTGTTTTCAGTGCTATTCCCTGGTGGCTACAAACTGTTGCTATTGTGGCCAGTGCTGGGATGGTGATTCCTGTGGCGGCAGGTACGACTAATTTTATTATGACTTTCCGTGGTGCCTGGCACAAAGTGAGAGATAGTTATTCTCTTCCCTTTTTTGTAGTAGGTATTGTTTTTTACTTTACGGGATCGATGCAGGGTACAGCTGAAGCTTTTCGGTATACCAACTTACTTTGGCATTTTACTGATTTTACCGTAGCGCATTCCCATATGACGATGTATGGTATCATTGCCTTTCTGCTGTGGGGTGGTATTTATGCCTTATTGCCCCGCCTCACCGGGAAGGAATCGAGTCAGGCTGCTATAGGCGCCCATTTTTGGTTAGCCTTGATCGGCCTTATGATCTATTCGGTGTCTCTGATGTACGGTGGGACATTGCGTGGTCTGGCATGGATGGAGAATGTGCCATTTATTGATAGTGTGACGTTGATGATGCCCTACTGGTTGTGGCGCGCAATAGGGGGGACGTTAATGTGGATATCGCATATCGTATTTGCGTATAATGTGTTCCAGATGATGGCTGTAAATAAAGAGGATAAGTCACTTGTAGAACAGGTTATCACTTATCTAGAAGAGGAAAATGTCGAAAATAAATAAGAGAGGAAGCTGAAATGGAAATTTTTAATAATCATAAAAAGCTATTTACAACGGCTACGGTTTTATTTCTGTTACTGACTGTTGTTATTGCTATTGTGCCAGCATTTGATAATCAGATGAATAATGGTCCTTTACCGGATGCTCAACCCCTGAGCGAAAATGCAAGAAAAGGTAGAGATCTGTATATATCTAATGGCTGCGTAGCCTGCCATAGTCAGCAGGTACGTAATGTGCATATGGATAAAGTGTGGGGCAATAGACCATCCATAGCTGCTGATTATGCACTGAGCACGCGTGTGGATACCTGGCGAAATACAGCAACATTGATGGGGACTGAACGGACAGGACCTGACCTGACGGATGTAGGAAATAGGCAACCTAGTCTGGATTGGCATCTCCTACATTTATATAACCCACGTCTGGTTGTTAAGGAGTCTATTATGCCGGCTTATCCTTGGCTGTTTACACATAAAGAGGTTTTGGAAGAAGGAGATATCGCGGTAAATGTACCGCTGGCTATGCGCAAAGGAAATCAAAGGGTAGTGGCCACCCAAGAGGCACTGTACCTTGTTGCTTACCTGCAGGAGCTGAAGCAGGCTCCGCTTCCTGAAGCCACAACTACGCCATCTTTTCTTTATAAGCCGGAAGAGAAATCGGGGGGAACGGCGGTTAAAACAGATGATGGTCTATTGGACGGGCAGGTGTTGTATGCGGCCAATTGCCAATCCTGCCATCAGGCTTCGGGCGAAGGATTGGCAGGAGCGTTTCCTCCTTTGAAAAATAGTAAAATCGTGCTTAGCAATGATCTCAAGCTATATGTGGATATTATTATGAACGGTTACGATTCTAGACCTGAATATAGTGCGATGCCTGCGGTGGGGCATAATATGGGCTGGACCGAGAAAGAAGTAACTGCGATTATAAATTATGAACGTAACAGTTGGGGCAATAAAGCTCCCAAAGTGAGCGAAGAGGAAGTTAAAGAAGTTATGGAGTATTTAAAAACACAAATGAAGTAATGAACAAGTTAAGAAGTATACTCGTTATTGCGTTCTTCGTAATACAACAAACGGTGTGGGCATGCCCGGTCTGTGATAGGCACCAGCCCAAGATATTAAGGGGTGTGGTGCATGGGTCAGGACCTGATAGCCAGTTTGACTATTGGATTATAGGGGCTGTAGCCTTGATTGTGCTGGCTACACTTTTTTTCTCCATTAAATGGCTGATTCGTCCCATGGAGAAGGAGCATACGCATATCAAACGGATGATAATCAATGAAGTGGATGTTTAAAGTGCTTAGAGATGGAAGCTAAAAGCAAAATATACATATTTATGGATGAGGAGGTGAACCCTCTAGCGATAGTGACTACACCTATTCATATCGATATCGATACCCGCAAACTAGTTGATGGCAAGCATAGTTTGAAATTGGTCAGTAAAGATCCCTCTGGTAAGGAAGGAATACGGATCATTCCTTTTGAGGTACGTAATGGTCCGGCGATAGCGGTGGAGGGTATTCAGGAGAATGCTATTGTCGATGGTATAGTGCCTATTATGATTAATGCCTATGGTAAAGGAGATCAGAAGTCTTTTCTGATAGCCGGTAGTGAGACTCCGCAGACCATCCCGTTTTGGGTGTGGATTTTACTTATTTGCTTTATTGCCTGGTCGTTGTACTATTTGGTTCGTTATATGAATCTCCCGGTTGTGGAGGTGCTGTGAGTATGCTGGATCAGTAGCTATTGCGTATTCTGTGCCAGTAATGCCATCCATCTGAAGCTTACTTTTGCGGAAAATAATAACAGAACTTCGTATTTAACTTAAAACTTTTACGCATGATGGAATTAGACAACTTTATTTTTGATCTTATCGCACAAGAGCAGGACAGACAGATGAAAGATCTGGAACTCATCGCTTCAGAGAACTATGTAAGCCCGCAGGTGATGCAGGTCACAGGTTCTGTATTAACCAATAAGTACGCCGAAGGATATCCTGGCAGGAGATATTATGCCGGTTGTGAGGTTGTGGATCAGGTAGAACAGGCCGCTATAGACCGTATAAAGAAGGTATTTAATGCTAGTTACGCCAATGTGCAACCACATTCCGGTTCGCAGGCCAATGCTGCAGTGCTGTCGGCCTGTCTCAAGCCGGGTGATAAGATACTTGGATTTGATCTGGTGCAAGGTGGGCACCTCACGCATGGAGCCTCGGTCAATTTTTCAGGCAAGTTATACAAAACCAGTTTCTACGGCGTCGATAAAGAAACTGGTTTTTTAAATTATGACCAGATTCAAGAGATTGCTTTGCGTGAGCGTCCGAATCTGATTATTGCAGGAGCAACGGCTTATTCCCGCGATATCGATTACCAGCGGTTTAGGGCCATAGCGGATAGTGTAGGTGCTTTATTGTTGGCTGATATTGCTCATCCAGCAGGACTTATTGCTAAGGGATTGCTGTCTGATCCAATCCCGCATTGTCATGTGGTTACAAGTACAACTCATAAAACTTTACGTGGGCCACGCGGAGGAATAATATTGATGGGCGCTGATTTTGAGAATCCCTTTGGGCTCCAAGATAATAAAGGTAATATACGCATGATGTCGTCACTGTTAGACGCTTCTGTTTTTCCTGGAAATCAAGGCGGACCATTGATGCACATTATAGCTGCCAAAGCAGTTGCTTTCGGCGAAATACTTACAGCGGAATATGATAGCTATATCCGTCAGGTACAGCGGAATGCCAAAGCTTTTGAAAATGCCCTTCGCTCCCATAATTTTGATATGGTATCCGGTGGTACAGACAATCATTTGCTACTGATCGATCTTTCCAGTTGGTCTATATCCGGACGAGAAGCCGAATTAGTTCTGAATAACGCGGGTATTACTTTGAATAAGAATATGATTCCATTTGATACGAAATCAGCGTTGCAGACTTCTGGGATCCGGGTCGGTACACCAGCGATTACGACACGTGGCTTGCTCGAAAAGGATATGGATACCATTGTCGATTTGATGGAGGAAGCTTTGCGTAGTAAAGACGATGCAAATAAGTTGAAGGGTATCAAAGAGAAGGTTAATAACTGGATGATGGACTATCCTTTGTATTAATTATAGCGTTTATCGTCATTGCGAAAGAAATGAAGCAACCCCGAAGGGCTCATCGTAGATAATCTCATTGTTGATAAGGGATTGCTTCGCTCCATGTTATTCTGCTCGCAATGGCGATATCTATATCGATGATTTTGAATGGATTGCAGTAATTTCGACTTGACAAGTCTCTATTTAATTTGTAATTTCATTTTATGGAACGAGGTGGATGTGTATATATGTTAACCAATAAGAATAACACTACATTGTACACTGGTGTTACTTCCGATTTACCATCAAGAATCTACGAACATCTTAATCAAAAATATAAACATTCGTTTTCTGCTAAATACAATTTGGTTAAATTGGTTTATTACAAATTCTATCCAACAATAGATGAAGCTATTGGAGGAGAAAAGAGAATAAAGGCAGGAAATAGACAGAACAAAGAAAAGCTTATCAATTTATTCAATCCAGAATGGGAAGACTTGTACGAGAAGCAGGTTAAGCATTGGTAATAGAATTTATCCGTCATTGCGAATGAATTGAAGCAATCCCGAAGGGCTCATCGTAGATAATCTCATTGTTAATATGGGATTGCTTCGCTCTATGTTATTCTGCTCGCAATGACGACAGCGATCCCCATCATTACGAACATAGTGACGCAATCTAAAGAAATCTGTCTTACTCGGCCAATCTTGCCTTTGCCAATATATCCGCAAGTGCCATGATTCCCTCTTTTATCTGTTCTTCGGATACAGAACCATAGCCTAATCGAAGTCCTTCATATCCCGTATGTTCGTAGTAGTTAGAAGGATGTAAGATGGATATTGATTTTTCTGTTAATCTGTCAAACACCATAGTCCAGTTGACGGGGTATTTGGGACATATCCAAAACGCAAGTCCGCCCTGAGGTATATGGTAACTGACCTGTGTGGCGAGGTGCTCATCCAACATTTTTACCATATAGCTTTGTCTGGATTGGTAATGAAGAGTCGCTTTTCGTATATGGCGTTTTATGGTTCCGTCTTTTATCAGTTCGAGCACAGCCTGTTCCATGATACTATCGCCTTGAATATCTATGATACGACGTAGATCAATAATGCTGTCTAGCAGTTTTTGGTTTTTGGTGGCGAGATAACCTATCCGAAGGGCAGGTGCAACCACCTTACTTAAGGTGCCTATATAGACTACATTTTCCAATTCAGAGAATGCCGAAATGGGTTGTAGTGGACGATAACCAAAATGAAATTCATAGTCATAATCATCCTCAATAATGGTAAATTGATATTGATTGGAGAGGCTGACCAGTTCCAACCTGCGTTGTAAACTCAGCGTCACTGTAGTCGGGTATTGCCGATGTGGAGTGAGGTATATTGCTTTTATTTTGGGGTTTGAAGCGAGATGCGGTAGGATATCTTCAACGACAATTCCATCCGAATCGACAGGAATATAAATTAGATTCGCTCCCGCTTTTTCAAATGTTTTCCAGGCTGAACTATAGCCTGGTGATTCGACGATTACATAATCTCCCGGGCGTAAAAGACACTGTGACACCAGGTACATGGCCATCTGGCTTCCTCGCGTGATGCAGAGCTGATTTTCATGTAATTGCATGTTCCGCTCTTGGTTTAACATGCTTGCGATGGCTTTTCTAAAGTCCAGGTTACCGTTAGTTTCTGAATATCCCATCATCTTCCAACGGGCGTTTCGTTTGAAAATCTGTCGATAGGCCCTCCCAAGTTGATCTACAGGCGCGATTTTGCTGTCCGGATGGCCATCATCAAAAGGAATGTGTACAGGGAGCTGTGGTTCAGGTACAATGCCGCTTTCCGTTTGTAGGGATTTTGATTTTGAAGAAATTGGGAGATTGTGCGAGACAAAGGTTCCCCTTCTTTCCTGGCTGGTTAGCCATTCTTCATTGAGCAATACCTGAATAGCCTCAATAACCGTGTTTCTGTTGACTTGTAGGCTGTTAGCCAGTGTTCGGCTTCCCGGAAGGGCGGTGCCTTTAGGGAGGCGACCTGATTTGATACTTTCGATTATAATATCCGCTATCTGCAAATAGATTGGTTTTGTAGCGGATTTGTCTATTTCTATATCAAGTGTCCAGGGTCTTAACATGTCGTGTCAGATTTAAATTGTTTGCTGGTCCAAAGATACGATTGTTTACAGATGTTTTCTATACCAGATGGTCCGCTGTTGGTCTTCTTGTTTTTGTAATATGCTTGTACATAGCTTCTTGTCGTTTTTGAGTTGTTTTTGGTCTGTGGCTTTAAAGTAAAACTGGACTGGTTGGATTATCGAATTTAGACGGAATTTCGTCTTTCCAAAAGATGATCGTCAGATCTCTAGTTATGTAGTTTTAAATTTTAGCATTGTATGAACCCATTTGCCGTATTTCAGAAGTCCAATATTCATATTGTAAGCGCTCAAGGTAGCTATGTGTATGATGAAGAAGGACGAGCTTATTTGGATATGTATGGTGGACATGCCGTTATTTCTATTGGTCACGGTCACCCACGCTATGTCAACGCTGTGCGACAGCAATTGGATCGTATCGCTTTCTATTCCAATGCTGTCGAGAATAAATTGCAGGACCAGTTGGCGCTGGAGTTGGGGAAGCAGTCCGGCTACCCGGAGTACAACGTGTTCTTTTCCAATTCGGGAGCTGAGGCCAATGAAAATGCCATTAAGCTGGCTTCCTTTCATACTGGACGCAGTAAGGTACTGGCGATGTCCAATGCCTTTCATGGACGTACATCTGCGACAGTTGCAGCGACTGATATTGGCTCCATGCGTGCTCCGATCAATGAAAATTTCAACTTTGTTTTTACACCCTTCAACGATATTTCGAGCCTTAGAAAGCAATTGGAGACGGAGGTTTTTTGTGCTGTTATTATCGAAGGAATACAGGGTGTAGGTGGTATACATGTGGCAGATGATCTATTTTTAAATCAAGTACGGTCAGCTTGCGATGACACGGGGACGCTACTTATATTGGATGAAATACAGTCTGGATATGGGCGTTCAGGACGTTTTTTTAGTCATCAATATGCGGGTATAAAACCTGATTTGATTACGGTTGCAAAAGGAATTGCGAATGGATTTCCTATGGCGGCAACCTTGATATCTCCTTCTTTTAAACCCGTTATGGGGCAATTGGGGACGACTTTTGGTGGTAATCATCTGGCTTGTGCAGCAGCTATGGCCGTATTGGAGGTCATGAAAGACGAGGAGTTGCTCCATAATACGGCTGTCGTAGGGGATTTTCTGCAGGAGGCGCTGAAAAAAATACCTGGAGTGGAGGATGTCCGCGGTCGGGGATTGATGATTGGGGTGGAGTTTGAAAAAGATATAACAGCATTGAGAAAGAGCCTCTTGTATCAAGAGGGAGTGTTTACAGGATATGCCGGAAACTATACGCTACGGTTGTTGCCTGCCCTGACTTTTAGCCTGGAACAGGCGCAGGTATTTCTAGAAAAACTAAAAAGAGCATTAAAAAATGAAGGATAAAGACGCTAAAATAGTGAGTGTACAGAGCCTGGTTTCTACGGGTTATGTGGGGAATAATATGGCTATGTTTGCTGCACAATTGCACGCATCGGATGTCTGTATGCTTCCTACTGTCCTGTTGTCCTCGGCTACCGATAACCCCGATTACAGGGGAGATGTGATCGCAGCTGAACTCTTTTCGGAGCTCGTAATAGGGGTGGATTTGGGGTTGGATAAGACCATATTCCATTATTTTATGACCGGTTATATCTCTGCTGTAGCCCTTATTGATACTACTGCTGCATGGATTTCTTCCTGCAAGGATAACGGGTGTATAGCCTATTATATCTATGATCCGGTCTTTGGTGATTTCCGCACCTCAGGACTGTACCTGTCCGAAGATGCGGTTGCTCACTCCCTAAAAATGCTGCTTCCTCTATGCGATATTATGACCCCAAACCACTTCGAGATGGAGTATATATTAAGGGGTAAATTTGAAACTCAAGAAGAATTAAGTGAATTATTGACGCATTTTCCGCTGCTAAAAGACAAGAAAATCATCATTACAGGAGCCCATTTACGGGATACACCGGAGGGATATTTGGAGAATTTGTTGGTTATTGATGGGCATATTGAACGGTTTATGGCAGCCCGTATACCTATAGAAGCAGTGGGAACAGGTGATCTTTTTACCGCGTTGGTGACCGTAGAATTGAAAAATGGACGGTCAATATCAGAGTCTATAAACTATACGACGGAGTTTATTTCAG
Organism: Sphingobacterium tabacisoli; assembly: GCF_017908035.1. Lineage (GTDB taxonomy): Bacteria > Bacteroidota > Bacteroidia > Sphingobacteriales > Sphingobacteriaceae > Sphingobacterium > Sphingobacterium tabacisoli. The sequence continues at coordinate 367,267 of NZ_JAEQMU010000002.1, forward strand.
CAGTTTTGAGTCGGGTAAATGCGCGTGATTCGACCGAAATAAGAGCGGAAGATCTGCTGTATGCAAAGGAGAAAATGAATGTTTTACAAATTTATAAAGGAGGAAAAATAGATGAAAATTCATAAGGAAGGAAGCGCTTCGATAGGGATAGCGATAGGTATTTATGTGCTGTTAAATCTACTGTCATTTTATTTTTTTTATGGGATTTCACCTCTTATCAGTTGGTCGATTTTGCTGTTGATCACCGTTCCACTAGGGCTCGTTATTTACTTTTTTAGGATCCCTTTTCGGGACCACACAGATAGTGATGAATGGGTAATTGCACCTTGCGATGGTAAGGTAGTAGCGATCGAAGAGGTGGAGTGTGATGAGTATTTTGAAGGTAGGAGAGTCCAGGTTTCTATCTTTATGAGTGTGCTGAATGTGCATGTCAACCGGTACCCCATAGGAGGGAAAGTGATCTATAGAAAATATCATCCGGGTAAATATCTCTTCGCTTGGCACCCCAAATCGTCTACCGAAAATGAACGCTATTCGACGGTTCTGCAACATAAAAATGGGCAGCTTATTTTGGCAAAACAGATTGCAGGAGCTTTGGCAAAGCGCATCGTGAATTACAGCGAAGAAGGGATAGAAGTAAAGCAAAATGAAGAGCTGGGGTTTATCAAGTTTGGGTCTCGAATGGATGTGTTGTTACCATTGGGTACAGAGGTGTTGGTGAAGCTTGGAGATAAACCTAAGGGAGGAGTGACACCTATCGCTAAGTGGTGAAAACTATGTTTACTTTTTTGTTTATATAGTTTATGTTATATGTTTGATTATGATGTTTTTAAATTTTGATTTATTGTTTTATTAACAAATTTTCAATGCATTTGGAGCGTTTTAAGCCATTTACGCTGTGTTTTTCTGTATTGACTTTGTTTTATATATAAAGTTTTACTTCTTTTGTTTTGTTTAAAGTATTATATATTAAAGATTAGTGTTTTTCAATTATGAAATTCGTAATTGTATTTCGGGCTTGTTTTGAGATGCGGTTTTACGAAAAATACTCCAGGTGAGTGCTTACTCTCTTTTTGGCTTTATGAACTGTGTTTCGAGAAGAAATGCAGTTCTTGTATGGTTAGAAATCGAGTGTAATTTTAATGCTTTTTTTTGACTTTTTCCGAAGAGATTATAGGGGGATACACAGTAGATTTTCTTTCTAGGCAGTACATCATTCCGATTCGCGAAAAGGCATATGGACTGCCTAGATGCAAGCAGGTCGTTAGATGTCTCCACTATGGTCCCCGATATATCGGGACGCAGCGAGATGACGGCAAAATTATCAAATAAACAAAAACTGTTTTTTCGTCATGTACCCTTGTATGGAGTACGGATTTTTAGAAATATGGGAAATTGTCAAGCGTTGGTTTTTCAAAAATGAAGACGGAAAAGCTGAGGGTGGAAGTACAAAGTTACGTCTGATATGGGGAAAAGAAAAAAGGTTTTCAAACGGGGAGAATGAAAACCTTTTGTAACCAATTATAAACCTAAATTATGATACCACAAAGATAGTGTATGTATTACACATTTGCAAGTCTTTTTTAATTTTTTTTAATAATATGTTTTTACGGATCACTTAAAATCTCTTGATGGGAATAGCTCTCCTTGGATTCCACTTGTGCTGATTTTGTCCGTAGCTTTTTTTTCGTTGGTCGAAGTTGATTTCTGTATGGAGCCTATGTCGCGGCTTCGGGTTTTTATCGCTAAGAGATGATTCATGTTGTGACAGGATTCTACGACGACATGGATGACCTCGCCTTCGATCTGAAGTTTGCCGGTGACGAGTAGCAGTTGGGATTGTAAGATGACTTTGCGATAGGTCTCAAAAGTCTTGGCCCATACCACAAGATTTGAAAATCCGGTCTCGTCTTCGATCGTTATGAAGAGGACGCCTTTGGAGGTGCCCGGTCGCTGGCGAACCGTAATCAGTCCGCAGACTTTTATCCACATGCCATCGCGCATGCTGCTGAGTTTGGCAGAAGGGGTGACATGGAGGGCGTCTAGTTTTTTTCGGGCAAAGCTGACGGGGTGTGCCTTGAGCGAAAGTGTGGTGCTCGCATAGTCAGCCATGACATGTTCGATCGGTGACAGGGTTGGTAGTGTTACTTCAGTTTCGAAAGTACTGTTCGAGGGTTGTCCGGTAAATGCACCCGTCGGATGGTCTGCCAAAGCGGCGACCTCCCAAAGTGCCTGCCTTCGGTCTAGACCTATGGAACGAAAAGCATCGGCATCGCTGAGTTTTTCCAGCGCACTTAAAGGGACGCCAGCTTCGAATACCGAATTGACCGATTTATAAGCCTTCTGACGGCCTTTTGTTAAAAGACGAGCATCTGCCTCATCTAAACCTTTTACTTGTCTTAGACCGAGTCTTAATGCGTGATACGGTCCCGTTAGCTCTTCCAGTGTGTTGTCCCATTCGGAATGGTTGATATCTACAGGTCTGACCTGCACCCCATGCTTACGTGCATCGATGATGATTTGTGCCGGAGAATAGAAGCCCATGGGTTGGCTGTTGAGCAAGGAGGCGGCGAACACATCAGGGTAGTGATACTTGATGTAGGAGGAAACATATACGAGCAGCGCAAAGCTGGCGGCATGGCTTTCAGGGAAGCCATAACTTCCAAACCCTTCCAGTTGTCGGAAGACGCGTCTGGCAAATTCTTCTTCATAGCCATTGTTGACCATTCCCTCCACGAGCATGCGTTCGTACTCGGCGACCTTGCCTTTGGATTTGAAGGTGGCCATGCTGCGACGGAGCCCGTCGGCCTGGGCAGGTGTGAAGCCTGCGGCAACGATGGCGATTTCCATAGCCTGCTCTTGGAATAGGGGGACGCCTAAGGTTCGTTTCAGAATAGCTTCTAGTTCGGGCGAAGGATAGTCTTCTGCTTCTTCTTTATTTCTTCTTCTCAGGTAGGGATGTACCATGTCACCTTGGATCGGTCCCGGGCGTACAATGGCAACTTCGATAACCAGGTCGTAAAAGTTTTCAGGTTTCAGTCGGGGCAACATGGACATCTGCGCACGGCTTTCAATCTGGAAGACTCCCAATGTGTCGGCGTGGCTGATCATTTCATACACGTCTTTATCTCCCTGAGGTATGTTGGCTAAGGTCATCTCTCGCCCGTAATGCTGTTTGACCAGGTCAAATCCTTTACGGATGCAGGTGAGCATGCCCAAGGCGAGTACATCTACTTTGAGGAATCCCAGGGCTTCGATGTCGTCCTTGTTCCACTCGATGTTGGTTCGGTCTTCCATCCGAGCATTCAGGATAGGGCAGAGTTCGGCCAGGTTGTTTTGGGTGATGACAAAACCGCCTGTGTGCTGCCCGAGCTGCCGGGGGAATCCGATGTAGGTTTCGGTGAGTTCGAGCACCTTTCGCAGGAATGGATCCTTTGCGCTGAATCCTTGTGAGGTCAGTTCCTGGCCGTTGAGCCATTCTTCCGTCAGTTCGTACTTGGACTTGGCCAGATGGTCTACAGCATCCACCGAGAGCCCCATGGCCTTACCGATATCCCGGATGGCCCCCTTCCAATGCACTTGGGTTACCGTGGCTACGATACCCGAGCGGTGGCGTCCGTATTTGTTGTAGACGTATTGCATGACTTCTTCCCGACGTTCGTGTTCAAAATCGACATCAATATCAGGTGGTTCGTCCCGTGCGTCCGACATAAATCGGGCAAATAAGAGATTTATGTCCACAGGATTCACCGAAGTGATACCCAAGCAGTAACATACGGTCGAGTTGGCCGCAGAACCACGTCCTTGGCATAGGATCTCCCGTTCGCGTGCAAAGCGTACCAGATCGTATACGGTCAGGAAGTATGAGGCGTAATTCTTTCGGGCTATGAACTCGAGTTCCATCTCTATCGTTGCTTTGATCTTTTCGGGTATATCCCCGTCGAATTGTCGGTCAGCACCTTTCCAGGTTTGGTACACCAGTTCTTCCTGTGGTGTTCTCCCTTCGGTGGTAATCTCTTGCGGATAGACGTATTTCAGTTCGTTCAATGAAAATCGGCATGCTTGTACAATTTTTAGCGTATTGTGGATGGCCTGTGGGTAGTTGCGAAACAGGCGGTGCATTTCGTCTATCGGTTTGAGGTAGCGTTCGGCATGTGCGTGTAGACGGAAGCCAGCATTGTGGATGGTGCATTTTTCCCTCACGCAGGTCAGTACGTCTTGGAGTTCACGGCGCTCAGGGGTGTGGTAGTGTACGTCATTGAGGGCGACGATGGGGATATCAAGTTCTTCCGATAGCTGGTTTAGCCGAAATAGTTTTTTGTGGTCGTCCCCATTGTACAGAAAGGACGCGCCTAGGTAGATCATGCTATGCAGGTGCTCTTGGTACTGCTTTAGTATCAGGCTGAACTCAGGTTCAAAGTCAAAGGCCTCGTTTAGCGTTTTTGGTGGTAGGATGATGAATTGTATGCCTGCAGCATAGCGGAAGACATCTGCGCTATACAGGTGACACTCTCCTTTTTCAGCACGAAGATTACCTGTTGTGAGTAGCGTCGAAAGGTTGCTGTAGGCTTTTATGTCGGTGGGGTAGGCTAGTAAACTGGGGCCGTCGAGTAGATCGAGCCTGCAGGCCGGGATAAAATGGATATCCTTTTCCCGTGCTGCACGATGGGCACGTACGATTCCGGCAAGGGTATTGCGATCGGTTATGGCAATCGCTTTGTAACCGAGCTGTACCGCTTGTTCGACCAGCTCTTCAGGATGTGAACCTCCCCGTAAAAAAGAAAAGTTGCTGGTAGTTTGTAGTTCTGCGTATTCCATTGTGTTTATGTGAAATAACCATGAAGAAACCATTCAGGATCCCCTTGTCCGTAATATCCGGAACGGAATAGCCAGTATCTGGCTCCTTTCTCATCTTCCACGCGGTAGTAATCCCTCGGTTGTTCGTCGCTGATCCACCATTCCTGTTCGATGCGCTCGGGCCCATCCGCTTTGACAAGCTTGTATATCTTTTTACGGTGCCTAAAGAGTGCCGGTGGGTAATCGGGAAGGGGAACCATGACCTCGATAGGTTCGGGATGTGCCAGTAGGTGTAAGGGGCGTAATGCATGGCTGGGCCAGTCCGATTGGGGCTGTGTGTCTAAGGATGAGGTGGGCTCGATTGTCCGTTCGGGCCAGTGGTGGGCGGAAGGTAGAAAGCGATGGATAGATCCAGAACCTATCTTGGCTGCAATATTGTCCAGCAATTCGGCAATTTCCGATTGCCCGCCTTTCGTTTGCCAAAGACCTTCCTGTGGAAGGATGCTGTTTTCTGTCAAGGTGGCTTCCAAAACAAACAGCTCTATACCCAAAGCTGGTTCTATGTTGGGAACTTTGAGGTCAAACAATTTGAAAAGGTGGGTGGGGTTGGAGGAAGCTCTTCCTGTGCCTATGTGGATTGTTTGTACATTGCCATCGATCCGATATCCCCTGAATACCGCTTGACGAAGTCCCTTCCCTTCTTTCCGCAGTCTGTCGCACAAGGTGGTTAAGAGCTGTTCTAAGGCTGTTTGAATACCTGTACAGGTCGAGATAGGTTCTAAGCAGGATAATCGCTCCTGATAGCTCGGTATGGGTTCTATAAGGCTGATGTGTTCCTGTTCTGTTCCTAATGCTTGTCCTAATCGGTAGATAAGTTCGTCTCCAAAACGCCGTCTTAATGTGCTTTTGGGGATATGCATAAACTCTTCGATATAACGAAAGCCTAATTTATGAAGACGTTGCTGTATCTGTAGGGAGATCCGGAGTGCAGCTGGAGGCAGTCCGGATAAAGCCTGTGCCTGTTGTGTCTTAGGGATTATACTAAGCCGGGTGGTATGCCGGGCTGCTGCCCAGGCTGCGCCTATGGTATCGGCAATTGCTGCCTGAGCCTGATAACCTCCTTGAGCGATCCTGTCGATAATGTGATTGCCGTATTTTTCTTCTCCTCCCCAGAGGTGTGTACAGCCCGATATATCGAGTACAATGCCATCGGGAGCTTGTAGGTCTACTATGGGGGCAAAACGGATGCACCATTCCCCGAGAGCCTGTAGTGTTTGGTTGAGACTGTTGGCGTCATATATCGCAGATTCCAGCTGGGGCAATATAGCTTGGGCATCGGCCAGCACCATGCCGCAGGATATTCCTTCCTGTAGTGCAGGCCTATTGGCAGCTTGTATTTTTACACGGCCATTTTGGGCAAGGGTGAGTACAAACGGAGCTTTCCTTCGTTCGGGCTGTTCTTTCTCTGCTCGATCGGTTCCGAAGAACGGAAGCCAGATACACATGTAACGTCTAGGCATATTGTTCGTGGTTTGGTCGTGCTGTCCTTGTAATCGCCTCTTTGGATAGATGTACCAGTTGATTGTTTTGCCAACTTACCTGCCATTTTCCAGGTCGGCCGTTGCGGACTTTTTCTAGAGAGACCTCCCAGGTCGGATAGCCTACGCCAGGTAAACCGTCTGGAACACGACTGGCTATGGAGCGTATTTTCCATCGGGATACGCAGGCCAAGGTGTTTTCATGACGAGGGCGTCTTCGGTGTAAGAACCCCGTAACATTGCTTTTCTCTACGGCGAGCTGTAATCGTTGGGATTCGGAAAAGCTTACTTCTTCCATTTCTGCGACTACGGCTGCCAATGCGTTACATTTGAGGGCTTGCTCCATAACCCATAAGGCGTCTTTGTGCTGTGTGATATCTACAAAGATGACTTGATGTGGGGCTATTCCGAAATGGGTTAAGCCAATAGGAGACAGGCTGCGTTTGGTACTGATCCAGAGGCAGAAATTGCCAGCGTGCATCAGCTTGGCAACTATACTGGCAATAAAGCCATTGGTTGCGGTGGCATGAACTGCAGTAGGACTGATGAACTCGTGTACTGCGGCTGTAGGGAATGTTCCGAATGGAAAGGCGGATTCTATGTCGGCCAAACCAAAGTCAATACGGTTCAATATCCCCGTATGGGGTTTGAAACCTTCTAATTTTAGAATCTTTTCCTGAAGCTGTCTTATTACCTCTTGTTTTGCTGTCCCCTCCATATGCTACACCCTCCGTGTTTAATTCATTTTTGTATCTATCGCATTGTTTAATTACTTTTGTTATTAATAATAACAATATGATGTTATCTATAATAACAAATGAAGTCGGTAAATCAAAAAATATTTTTTGCGTCTAATATTAAATTCCTTCGGACACGACAGGGATTGAGTCAGGAAGCAGCGGCAGAAAAATTGGGATTGACAAGAGCCAAGTTAGCTTCTATTGAGGCGGGGAATACCAAAGCGCCTCAACCGGAGGATTATCTGAATTTCTCTAATTTTTTTGCTGTAAGTATAGATACCCTGCTCAAGGTTAACCTTCCGCTATTGGGCGAATTAAAACTGAGAGAGTTGGAGTCGGGCAATGATGTTTTTATAAAAGGGGGGAATCTTCGGGTATTGGCCATCAGTGTAGATAAAAGCAATAATGAGCATGTGGAATATGTACCGATCAAGGCTAAGGCAGGGTATGCGGCCAGTTATGCAGATCCTGAGTTTATAGCCAGTTTGCCTAAATATTCATTGCCTCATCTACAAGGGGGGACTTACCGTATTTTTCCTATTGTAGGTGATTCGATGTTGCCGATTCCAGATGGAAGTGATGTTACGGGAAGTTATGTGGAAGATTGGACAGCTCTTCCTGCCGGTACACCTTGTATTGTGCTATTAAAGGGGCAACAGGATTTTGTATTCAAGTTGGTGAGCTGGCTTCCTGAGGGGCAGTTTTTGCTGTCGTCGCTTAATCCTGCATATCGTCCCTATACAGTAGCTGTGGAGGAGGTATTGGAGGTATGGAAATTTCATGCTTATAGTACGCGTGTTTTTCCAGATGGACAATCGGACTTATCGATGGTTATGGCTGCAATAAAAGATCTGGAAAGACATGTTAGGTCTTGTACACAACCTCGATCTTTGGATTGATCTCTTGAATGGTGCTGATAAAGCCGGCTTTGTCCTTTGGCGATATCAGGACAGAATCAAAGCTGTTAAAGAAAATTTCTAATCGATCAAGGGATGCAGCTGGTGAACTGACCATATTGTTGGTCTCTACGATTTTTCGGACGCTGTCTATAGGGATATTTTTTTTATAAAGTAGACCGCTCCTGATTTTTAATACATTTTCTTCAATGGTATAGTGCGTGTTGAGCAGAGTAGGAAGACATATTATGGAAGTTAGTACTAAAAGAACTATAGCTTCCCATACATGCGTGCTATGGTATAACATAATGGCAGGCGCAAGTGAAATGGCAACTAGAAGTAAGATTAGCAGTCCTGTGCTGATTTTTGATTTAAAGACCATGTTTTTTGTTGTTTTGGCTATAGTGGCAACTGTCTTGCTAAGATACAATATGTTTTGTGTTCTTAATCCTGTCGAAAAAAAATAAACCTTTCTTCCAAACAAATGTAACTCTTAACTGTTTTTTTATTGAAATTTTAAAACAATAGGATTATGAGTTTAAGAAAAGTATTATCCATGTTCCTGGTGGCTGGAGTAGTTGCCTTTGGAACAATTTCCTGTAAATCCAAGATATCGGATGCGGATTTAAAAACGAAGGTAGAAACGGCAGTTAGTACAAGCCCAACGGTAATGGTGGATGTTAAGGATGGTGTAGTTACCCTGACAGGTACAGTAGGTTCAGAAGATGAACGTATGGCTTTAGAAAGTTCGGCCAAAGCTGCGGATACTAAAGGTGTGAAATCTGTTATCAATAATATCACCGTACAGGCTCCTATAGAAATCAATACCAATGATGCAGACCTGACCGCTAAGATTGTGGACGCAACAAAAGATTTTCCAACGGTGAAAGCTACAGCAGCAGCAGGTGTGATTACGGTTACAGGTACATTGGAGCAGGCGCGGGTTATGGTTTTGAAGCAATCGTTGGATGCCTTGAATCCTAAAAAAGTGGATATGTCGGCGTTAGTTGTTAAATAGTGATTTTAAAACAAAAGAAAATATGTCTTTACTAAATAAATATAAAGTTTTGATTGATACCGCTAATGCATCAGGTATCAGTGATCTGCAGATGGCAGAACAGGATGGCGTTTTACAAATAAGAGGTACAGCTCCGAATGCTGATGTCAAGAACAAACTATGGGATATCTATAATCAGATAGACCCTAATTTTTTATCTGGTGATGTGGTTATGAATGTAGATGTGTCTACAGCGGTAGCGGGTACACAGGCTCGTGTTATTACAGAGAACTCAAACCTTAATGTGCGTAAAGGACCAGGGACAGACCAACCTATTGTAGGAAAGGCTGCTAAGAACGAGATTATTACCTTAATCAGCAGGGCGAATAGCCAATGGTGGTTGGTACGGACAAAAGATGGGGAAGAGGGATATTGTTATGCGCAATATCTGGAGCCTATCGGATAGGTTATAAGTTTAAAGATTTACTGTTTTTAATTTTGCAGAGGCCCTATACTATACAATAGTATGGGGCTTCGCTGTTTTATTTATATAATGAAGATATACCATTTGCGGATGAATGAACGTGGATTAGTTTTCTTTGGTTGTTACCTTATATGAGGCTACTTATCGACTATAAGTAATATTTACCAGCTGTTGTTTTAAAATGTAATAGCCGGTAAATATTATGCTAAAAGGCTATAAAATTAGCCTGAAAATATTGCCCTTTGACCCCGTTAAGTATATGGTTTTATTATCAGGGCTTTTGCTGATTGTGTTAAAACTATCTTGGGATATGTTCTTCCAGTTCATGCCCCCATCGTAGGAAATGTCTGTGCCAGATGTTCCGGTGGCCAGTACGATTTTTTCGGTGATATAGCATACATCCGAACGGTATCCTAGCACAGGTGTGTCTGGTCTGAACCAGTTTTTTCCGGCGTCATTGGTAAGGAGTATGTTGTTGGTATTGTCCTTGTCGGATAAGTAATCGCCGCCTACTGCAATACCGGTGTTGGGGTTAATGAAATCAATAGCAAATATCCCTGCAGAGGCTTTGCTCGCTACGATAGGACAATCGTATTTGTCAACGCGGAGAGCTTTGGGATTAAGGTCAAAAAAGCTAGCATATCTTCCTCCTGTTCCGATATAGAGTCTTTCTTTCCATTGTTTCATAGAGGAACCGGAAGCTGCAAATGCGGCTTCTCCTGAATCGGCAAAGAGTATGAACTCGTTGCTTACATCCTTCCAGGAGTTCCCCTTGTCTGTGGTTTTTAAAAGCTGAAAGGCTCCGTTGATAGGGTCTCCTAAGATATAGCCTGTTTTTCCATTTAAGGTCAGGTCGTCCAGGAAAATCTCGGGCCGGTTATCTTCATAGACTTTGACCCATGTTTTTCCCGCATCTTTCGTTTTTAGTACAATGGCAGGGGAGCCGACTCCCATGACTAAGGCTTCCTTTTTGTTGATGACAGCAATATCTCTGAAATCAATATTTTCATACCCCATGGGATTTACCCATTTCCAGCTCTTGCCTTTGTCGTTAGAGTAGCCCACGGTTCCTTTGCTTCCAGATACCCATACGGTCTCTTTTCCATAAGTTGCCAACCCTCTGAAACTGGAAGGCTTGTTTTCTACTAGGGGTACAAAGGTCTGGGCAAAACTTATGGTTAGCATGCCAAATATTCCGGCAATCAGGGAAATTGTTCTTTTCATTGTTGTTTTTAGCTTAATTCTGCCATAAGCTTATTGAACTCTTCGCGTAAGGTTGCTAGTTCTGTTTCTAATGTTGTTACCCGTTCTTCTAAAGCTTGTACCTGAGCGCTTGATCCTGTGGAGACTGTTGTAGCACTTGTTTCGTAGTCTTCTTCGTCGAATTCGCCAAAAAGATGGATGTATCGGGCTTCCTTCTGTCCGGGGCGTTTGGCCAATAACCTGACATAGGGTGTTTCGTCTTCTGCGAGTTTATTTAATAATTCCTGTACTTCATCTAATGTTTCGAATTCGTAAAGACGTCCTGAGTTGGAGTTGATTTCTCCAGCCGTAAGGGGGCCTCTTAAGAATAATAGACATAGAGCAGCTAGCTCGGCAGGTACTAAAGGGTATTGAATAGCAATATTGTGCTTGTATTTGGTGACGCGTGAACCCCCGCCTACCACAGTAGATACTAACCCGCGGCGCTTTAAACCATCTAAGGTGCTGATGATGGTGCTTTCATCATAATTTACCACGGGCTTGCGCGATGTCTTCTGGTTACAAGCTGTTTGCAGCCCATTGATGGTCATGGGGTAATATTCGGGGGTGGTTTTCGACTTTTCCAACAGGCATCCTAAGACGCGAATCTCTTCTTGGCTTAATTGAGGTAACGTTTTTATTTCTTCCATTGTTGTCTGTAAAGTATAATTGTTTTCTAAGATAAGAAATATTCGTGTTTGGCAAAGTGCAGGGGCTGTGTTTGTTGTTATTTCAGTATTATTAAGATTGGACGGTTGTGCTTTTGGATAAATTAGTTTGCTACACATCTGCCTTCGGTGGTCGTCGTTCCTTTCCGACAAATCGAAGCAAGTTCTTGTAATGGTGATAGCTGATTGTTATGTTCGGATTGTAAGAATATATAATTCCCCGAATTATTTACTTCTTTGTATTTTCGTAGGTTGAAAATATAACGAATTGCTGAAAATCGCCTATCATACCCAATATGTTCACCCTGTACGTGAGGGGCATCGCTTTCCGATGTTGAAGTATGAACTGATTCCTGAGCAGCTTTGCTACGAAGGGCTGGTCTCTGCTGTTAATTTTTTTGAGCCCGAAATGGTTGATTTTGAAACGGCGGCGCTGGCTCATGATGTAGGGTATTTGCATCGGTTGTTTGATTTGACGTTGGATGCAAAGATGGTGCGGCGTATAGGTTTTCCGTTGACACAGGAATTGGTCGATCGAGAACGTTATTTGGTGGACGGTACCCTGAAGTCTGCTTTGTTTGCGTTGGACTATGGTATCTCCTTTAATGTGGCTGGAGGTACGCATCATGCAGGTCGCGATTTTGGGGAGGGGTTCTGTCTGATGAACGATCAGGCTATAGCGGCGGCTTATCTGTTGGAGCAGGGATTGGCAACACGTGTTTTGATTATTGATCTGGATGTGCATCAAGGTAATGGTACGGCACATATCTTTAGTGGTATACCTGAGGTGTATACTTTTTCAATGCATGGGGACAAGAATTTTCCTTTTATCAAAGAGCGCTCCGATAGGGATGTTGCTCTGGAGGATGGAATCCTGGATGAGCAGTATTTACAGTTACTAGGGGAGAATCTTGCCTTTGTTTTTGAAACTGTTAATCCTGATTTTGTTTTTTATCAAGCAGGAGTCGATATCTTAAGTTCGGACAAGCTTGGTAAACTGAAGGTGTCTGCTGCCGGATGCCGAGAGCGGGATAGGATGGTGTTGGAAAGCTGTAATGTACGAAAAGTTCCGGTACAGGTCAGTATGGGAGGTGGGTATTCGACGCAGATTCGGGATATTGTCAATGCGCATGTCGAGACTTATCGAGCAGCAATTGCTATTTTTGATTTCTAATTTTTAACTTCTGACTTTTAATTTTATACTATGTTTTTTTATCAAGATGCCTCTTTTGAAAATTTATCCATACACCATGTTGGCAATAAAGCCAATGATGAGTTCTATATCTTATCCGAGGCGCCTGTGGATTTAGTGGGGGATGAGGTATTGCCGGATTTATTGATGCAGTACTTTATGAAACCTTTCGTTAAGGCCAATGAGGTGTATCGTTTTTTTCATCCGAATGAGGAATTGCAACTCAACGAAGTCTATCACTTTAGTAAGAAATTTTTCGATCGGGAGATTGATTTTCATGAATTTTCGCAACAGGTCACTAAGCATCTGTATGAGGTGTCCGAACATCCTAAGATTAAGCCAGGGGAGGTATATGTGGTATCGCTAAAGAATGTGCAGATGGAAGGAGAGGATTGGAGTGCTGTGGGTATTTTTAAGTCAGAGAATAAAGAAGCTTATCTGAAAGTATATCCGGAACAAGGGGGCTTTCAGTTGAACTATGAGCAAGAGGCTATCAATATCAATAAACTGGATAAAGGGGTCGTTATTGTCAATACGGAAGCTGAGGAAGGATTTAAGGTTCTTGTCGTCGATCAGACGAATCAGTCGGAAGCGGTATATTGGAAGGATAATTTTCTGCAGCTTAAATCCCGGAATGACAATTACCAACAGACAGGCAACCTGATGAAGGTGTATAAAAACTTTGTTAATGAGAAGTTGGATGAAGTCTTTGAGCTGGAAACTGCAGATAAGATAGATCTATTGAATCGGTCTATGAATTATTTTAAGACGAAAGAGACATTTGATAGTGCTGAGTTTGAAGAGGAGGTTATCGGTAATCCTCAGGCTGTGGGTTTATTTAATGAGTATAAGCAGAATTTTGAGGATGAGTTTGATTTGCCTTTTCAGGCTAACTTTGAGATTGCAACTCCAGCGGTAAAGAAAATGCAGTCTTCCTATAAGTCGGTTATTAAGCTGGATAAGAATTTCCATGTTTATGTACATGGGAAACGGGAATATTTGGAACATGGGTATGATGAGGAGAAAGGGATGAACTACTATAAGTTGTATTACGAAAATGAGAGCGAGGGGTAATAACCAACGTAATATTAAGTATTATGTGCTTTTGGGAGGTACTGTGCTTTTCCAATTTGGGCTGTTCTTTTTGAAAGACCAACCGGAATGGATAGAACGGTATTATTCGCGAGGGTTCTATCCGCTGTTTTCTTATTTGTCTGTTATTCTCTTTTCTTGGGTTCCGTTTAGTGTGGGCGATTTACTTTATTTCCTATTTGTCCTCGTTATTGCGGGGTTATTTATAGGGATGATGCGATCCTTGGTAAAAAAGAACTGGCAGAAAGGAGGGCGATATGTATTGCGTCTTTTGACTTTCCTTTGTGTGCTGTATACTTTTTTTTATGTGAATTGGGGGCTTAATTATTATAGGCTACCTATTACAAAGCATCTGGGGCTGGATGTTGATGAAACGCATGCGAACGATTATAGGGATGTGCTGGGGAAGTATATTGTGATGGCTAATACATTGCGAGATCAATTGGATGTAAAAAGCCAGTCTCGATTGGGGGTGAGGGTGGATCTACAGGAATATATCCGGCAGGATACGGTATTTGCTCCTTTGCTGTCCAAGACTCAGGTGCACGCAAAAAGTCCTTTGTCGAGTGCGTTGGTTTCTTACTTTACGGTGTCCGGATATTTCAATCCATTTAGTATGGAGGCTCATGTTAATCAGGAGATTCCTAATTCTTCCTATCCTTTTGTATATGTACACGAGTTGGCTCATCAGATGGGAATTGGATTTGAGGATGAGTGTAATTTTATTGCTTTTCGTTTATTGGTGGATCATGAAAATGGCTGGTACAGATATGCTGCGTATTATGCCGCGATACAGAGCCTTTTGAAGCCCTTGTATGGAGATAAAGAGCAATTGGAGCGAGTTCGTAATATGCTGTCTGAAAAAGTACGTGCAGATTTTAAGGAAGAGTATGCTTTTTGGCAATCCAAGCAAGGTTGGATTGAGCAGCTTACCAGTCTGTTTTATAATCAATATTTGCAACATAACAATCAACCCGAGGGATTGGCGCGTTATGATATGATGGCAAAACTTATAGTTGCCTGGGAAAAGCAAAAGCGCCATGAATTATCTCCCCAAGATTTGGGGCGGATATATGCTCCTCCGGTAGTCAAGTAAGGCTAACGGAGGAGCTGTAGTCCTATTTTAGGCTACTGTTTTTTTTCTTTTTCTTCTTTATTTTTTCTATAATTTCATTAATTAGAGGGTAGGTGTTGCCTTCTACTTTATCTAATTCTCTCGGATCAAGCCAGATTGCTTGTGTGATGTCTTCTTCGGTTTGAGGAATTAATTTAGGGACTTTGTTTGCCCCCATTTCATACCACTTGGTTTGTTTTAGGACAAATTTGCCACGCATATAATAGGTGTGGTAGGTTGTGGCAATTTTAGGCCCCAGATAGTTTACTTTTATACCGCATTCTTCTTCTACTTCACGGAGAGCAGCATCTTTCATTTTTTCAGACTCTTCGACCTTTCCTTTCGGTAAATCCCATTTGTCGAGCCTATAAATAAAAAGGTAATCTCCTTCTCCATTTTTCACCAATCCACCTGCTGCATGAATTATTTTTACGGTAGAAAGTATGTTTTTTAACACCTGGTTAATGTTAGGGTGTACATAGAGGTAAGTTATGTCATTGTTTTTCGTGATACTGTTGAAAAGTTTTTCCATATCAATATCTTGTAAACCAATAGTTTGTACGTTTCCTTTGATAGAAGGGGCAAAATCTGCTAAAATTAGCAGGCTTTGGTTCATATAAATTTTATAAATTTGTGCCATGAATAATTTTAATGAGGTTGAACAAAAAATTGCTGAATCCTTATTGCAAATTAAAGCAATAAAATTACAACCTAAAAGTCCTTTTACATGGGCATCAGGGTGGAAGTCTCCAATTTACTGTGATAATCGTGTCGCATTATCGCATCCAGCTATTCGTACGTATATACGTCAAAAGCTTTCTCAATTAATCCAAGAGGAGTTTGGATCGGTAGATATGATATCGGGTGTGGCAACTGCAGGAATACCTCAGGGTGTATTGGTTGCACAGGATTTAGGTTTGCCTTTTTCTTATGTACGTGCTAGTGCTAAAGAGCATGGCCGTCAGAATTTAATCGAGGGAGAGGTTGTCTCGGGACAACGTGTAGTCGTTATCGAGGATCTCGTCTCTACGGGGAAAAGCTCATTGCAAGCTGTAAAGGCTTTGCGTGATGCAGGATGTAATGTTGTTGGATTGGTTTCTATCTTTACGTACGGTCTAGATGTAGCGACAACAAACTTTGCTGAGGCAAAATGTCCATTATTCAGTCTATGTGACTATAATGCGCTTATCCATGTTGCGGTAGATAAGAGTTATGTTCTAGAGGCTGATATTGCTGTTTTAGAACAGTGGCGTGTGGATCCGGCAAACTGGACGTCTGAAGTTTAAAAATATAAATCTTTAGTGATATGACTGTTATCCAGAACAACGTAATTATAAACAAACCTATAGGTGAGGTTTATACTTTCTTGGCTGATTTGAACAACCATGAGCAGCTGATGCCCGAGAATATTTATAATTGGACATCGACTGCAGACGAAGCTCGTTTTACCATTAAAAATATGGCGAAATTAGCGTTAAAAATCAGTCAGCGTATTGAAAACAAGGAGATTGTCTGTGTGCCTTCTGAAGAGGCTCCTTTCGATATTAAATTAGCTTGGAGATTGGAGGAGCAGGGAAATGAAACTAGAGCTACATTTGTCATCGAAGCACAGCTTAATATGATGATGAAGATGATGGCTTCGGGCCCTTTACAAAAGTTGGTTGATCATCAGATTCAACGGTTGAAAGAGACGTTAGGATAATAAAGGTTATTTTATCAAAAAAATAAAGAAGGGTAGATTTGTTTCTGCCCTTTTTTATTTCGCCGAAAGTTATAGTTGAAGGGGAGAGTTGGTGTAAAATTTTTGGTTTTGAAACGTTTTTATTGACAGGAGAGTGATATTGTAACGATTTGGATTCAGTATTTTTGTATATACAGATTTAGAATTATCTTTAGCCCATGGAATTAAATTTGAGAAGACCGCTAGCCTTTTTTGACTTAGAAACTACAGGTGTAAATATTGCTACGGACAAGGTTGTTGAGATTGCTATCGTAAAAATATTGCCTGGTGGCAGTGAGGAAGTGTATACAAAAAAGGTTAATCCTGGGATTCCAATTCCACCAGCATCATCATTGTTTCATGGTATTTATGATGAAGATGTAAAAGACTTGCCGCTCTTTAAAGATTTGGCTCAAGAGATTGCTGATTTTATTGGTGATGCTGACTTGGCAGGGTATAATTCCAATAAATTTGATGTCCCTATGCTGATGGAAGAGTTCTTGGCCGCGGGAGTTGATTTTTCTTTGGAAGGACGGGCTTTTATTGATGTACAGAATATATTCCATCAAATGGAGCAACGTACGCTGAAAGCAGCCTATCGTTTCTATTGTGATCAAAGTCTGGAGAATGCGCACCAAGCTGAGGCGGATGTACGTGCTACTTATGAGGTGCTTAAAGCGCAGTTGGAAAAATATAATGGGGTTGCTTTTGAAGATAAGCATGGAGAAGTATCTTATCCTGTAGTGAATGATGTGCAAGCGCTACATACGTTTACAAACCTGTCCAAGCCTGTTGATTTTGCGGGACGTTTGGTCTACAATGAAGATGGGGAGGTGACTATTAATTTTGGTAAACATAAAGGTAAAAATGTGACGGATGTGTTTGATGTCGAACCAAGTTACTATGCTTGGATGCAAAATGGAGATTTTCCACGTTATACTAAAAAGGTATTAGAGAATATCTGGAATGCGTACAAAAGCCAGAAAAAAGAAGTAAAAACAAAAGAGGCTACTGAAGGAGAGGGGCATGTGAAGCGTGAGTTTAAGAAAAAGGTGGATGAGCCTGGTAAACCTATAACGAATGATATGTTAAAGAGTTTGCAAGATAGATTTGGGAAGTAATATAGAATAATAGAAAATAGATGAATACACAACAAGAGATTGAACACGTAAAATGTCTAATCATTGGCTCAGGTCCGGCTGGATATACTGCAGCTATTTATGCGGCGCGTGCCGATTTGAAGCCTGTCGTTTATACAGGTATAGTACCGGGAGGTCAGTTGACTCAGACTACTGAGGTGGACAACTTTCCAGGGTATCCGCAGGGGGTAACTGGTCCAACGATGATGGATGACCTTCGTGCGCAAGCAGAGCGCTTCGGAACAGATGTGCGTTTTGGTTATGCTACTAAAGTTGATTTCTCTAAAGAAGGTGGTATACACACTGTTGTTATTGATGGTGTGAAAACTGTTACTGCAGAGACTGTGATTATTGCTACTGGTGCTACAGCTAAATATTTAGGATTGCCGTCTGAGCAATTGTATATGGGTGGTGGTGTTTCGGCATGTGCCGTATGTGATGGGTTCTTCTACAAAGGACAGGATGTAGCTATTGTTGGAGCTGGAGATACAGCGGCTGAGGAAGCTACCTATTTAGCTAAGCTATGTAATAAAGTGCATATGTTAGTTCGCCGTGACGAATTCCGTGCTTCAAAAGCAATGGTGCACCGTGTGATGAATACGAAGAATATTGAAGTTCATTACATGAGTGAAGCACAAGAAATTTTAGGTGACGGTCAGGTGGTGACAGGGGTACGTGTGTTGAATAACCAAACAAAAGAAACGAAAGACTTAGAGGTAACAGGTTTCTTTGTGGCTATTGGACATCAGCCAAACACAGAGTTGTTCAAAGACGTTTTAGATATGGACGAGACTGGCTACTTGATTACAAAACCAAACATTACAGCTACTAATATTCCAGGTGTGTTTGCATGTGGTGACGTACAGGATAATGTATACCGTCAAGCAATTACTGCTGCGGGTACAGGATGTATGGCGGCTCTAGAAGCTGAACGTTATTTGGCTGCTAAAGAAGACGGCGAATAACGTTTTTGAATAAAATAAAAAAGGGGATCATTATCTAAAATGCTCCCCTTTTTTTCTGAAAGTGTATGTATTATTGATTCGATTCTATATTCCAAGGGATCAATGAGCTCTCTTCGTTCGGTTCAATGGACATCAAGAACTTTTTTCATGACATTATTCTTTTTTGAAGGCATTCAAGAGCTCACCCGCTATAATCGGGTTCGGTTCATTCCTGTTGGTGATTCGCAAAAATCACGAAAGTTTTATTGGTAGTCTGGTATTAGTTTTTCTTACTTACATCCAGCACCGGAACCAATCCTTCTGAAGGCATATAGATAATTTGAGGCAAGTCTCCTTTGTCTGCTAGTTTCTCCAGTGTCCGTATAAATAGATACTGGTTATAGGTGCTGTTCAGTGTGCCATTTTCTAACTTCATAGCTTCAGCCATTCCTTTCGCCCGTTCAATTTCTGCCTGAGCATTAAGCTTTTCTGCTTCTAATCTTGCTTTGGCTTCTTCAATGAGGATTTTTCGATTTTGTTCTGCTTTGGCCATTTCAGCTTTACCAGCCATTTCTTGTTGCCATACATTATAACGGGGCAGGCCGAACATTAGAATGATGACAATTAATGCTGCAGCTCCTAGAATTATGCCAATTGGTTTGGGTGTGTTCATATATATTGGATTAATAATGTTGTTATATTAATGTAGTCCACCAAAGAGTTCGAGCGCTTCTTCTCTTGAGGATACAAAGTGTATACGTTTCATACGATTGCTTTCCCGTATGAAATCCTGTAAACTTTTACTTTCATAAACTGTAAAATCTCCTACTATAGCGAGATAGGCTTGATAGGTGGAAAATTTTTGAAGGATATCACCTGCGAGTTTGGTTTTTAGATTAAAGAAGTTTGGGGTAATGTTTTCTTGGTATAAAATCAATTTGTCCGCATCGTTATAGAGGCAGTTCATCATCAGATTTAATGCATCTTCCTGGTTTTGAATAAAAGTGGTATTTCCTGTTATTTCTGCAATCTTACCCTCTTTGGTAGGTATGTAATTGATTTCCATAGTTCGGCTTGTCTGTTCTTCTTAATTCTTAAAATATGCTTTTCATAAAGATAAGTAAATGAAAGGCTATAAAAAAAGGACTATTTTTTGTAAAATAGTCCTTTTGTGTTTGATTTTAAATCAGGAATGGAACTTTATGTATCAGATTGTTCGTTCTTATTGATAAATACAAACTTTCCGTCAAAGACATCCAGCTGGATAATGGAATCGCTCGTTACATTTCCAGCCAAGATTTCCTTAGATAGCTCATTAAGGATGCGTTTCTGAATAACACGCTTCAGTGGTCGAGCACCATAGATTGGGTCGTAGCCGAGTTGTGCTAACCAGTCTAATGCATCTTCGGAGGCAGACAAGAATATATTTTGTTCTGCGAGCTGTTTTTGTACACGGTCAAACTGCATACGTACAATGCTTCCGATTTCATTTCGACTCAATGGTGTGAACATGATGATTTCATCAATTCTGTTCAAAAATTCTGGACGTATAGATTTTTGAAGGAGTTCAAACACTTCGTCTTTTGTTTTTGCGACAACTTCATCTCTGTTGGTATCGGTCAATGTTGCGAAATTCTCCTGTATCAAATGTGAACCCGTATTGGAGGTCATGATGATAATGGTGTTTTTGAAGTTTACTACTCTTCCTTTATTATCAGTAAGGTGGCCATCATCTAATACCTGTAGCAGGATGTTGAATACATCCGGATGGGCCTTCTCTATTTCATCAAGAAGAACCACCGAGTACGGGCGACGTCTTACCGCCTCTGTAAGCTGTCCGCCTTCATCATAACCAACATATCCTGGAGGCGCCCCTATTAATCGGGATACGGCATGACGTTCCTGATATTCGGACATGTCGATTCTAACAAGAGCATGTTCGTCGTCAAAAAGAAACTCTGCTAACGCTTTTGCGAGTTCTGTCTTACCGACACCAGTAGTTCCTAAGAATATAAATGAGCCTATCGGTTTCTTAGCATCACTTAAGCCTGCTCTTGAACGGCGTATGGCGTCAGAAATAGCTTCGATTGCTTCTTCTTGACCAGCTACCCGTTTGTGAAGTTCCTCTTCTAGATTCAGTAGTTTTTGACGCTCCGACTGCACCATTTTGTTTACAGGTATGCCCGTCCATCTCGATACGACGTCTGCGATGTCTTCCGAAGTAACTTCTTCTTTCAGCATACGGCTACTCTGTTGTTTTTCGTTGAGTTCAGCTTTTAGCTTTTCGACATTGTCCTGTGCTTCTTTGATTTTTCCGTAACGTAGCTCAGCTACCTTTCCATAATCACCTGCCCGTTCGGCCTGGTCAGCTTCGAGTTTGTAGTCCTCAATGTTTTGCACCTCTTGGTTGACGCGGTCTACCAGTGTTTTTTCGGATTGCCAAGCTGCTTTTAATGAATCACGTTCGCTGGATAGATTTGCGATTGTCTCTGATAGTTCAGCTACTTTCTTATCATCATTCTCCCGTTTTATAGCTTCCCGTTCGATTTCGAGCTGCATGATACGGCGTTCCAATTCATCCACTGCTTCCGGGACGGAGTCCATTTCCAAACGTAATTTGGAAGCTGCCTCGTCAATTAAGTCAATAGCCTTGTCCGGTAGAAAACGGTCTGTTATATAACGTTGTGATAATTCTACAGCAGCAATGATGGATTCATCGAGTATCCGTACTTTGTGGTGTGTTTCATAACGTTCTTTAAGTCCCCTTAAGATAGAAATGGCATCCTGAGTGTCGGGTTCTTCGACCATTACTTTTTGGAAACGACGTTCGAGGGCTTTGTCTTTCTCGAAATACTTTTGGTATTCATTGAGTGTGGTCGCTCCTATAGCGCGGAGTTCGCCACGTGCTAGTGCCGGCTTTAGAATGTTTGCGGCATCCATAGCACCTTCGCCTCCGCCAGCGCCGACCAAGGTATGGATTTCGTCGATGAATAGGATGATCTCGCCATCGCTATCGGAAACCTCTTTTACTACGGCTTTTAATCGCTCTTCAAATTCACCTTTGTATTTTGCTCCCGCAATTAATGCCCCCATATCTAATGAAAATACAGTTTTATTCTTAAGATTTTCAGGCGCATCGCCCTTGATGATACGATGTGCGATTCCTTCGGCAATAGCGGTCTTACCAACTCCTGGTTCTCCCACTAAAATAGGATTGTTTTTGGTTCGACGCGAAAGTATCTGCATCACTCTTCTGATTTCTTCGTCACGGCCAATGACTGGGTCTAATTTTCCAGATTCTGCAAACTCGTTTAGATTGCGGGCATATTTACCTAAGGCATTATAAGTCGCTTCGGCATTCTGATCGGTCACTCTGTTATTGCCACGCAATTCTTTTATTGCAAGTTTTAAGTCCTTTTCATTGACACCCTGATCTTTTAATAAGGAGGAGGTCTTGTCGTTTGCTGCCAATAAGCTTAATAGCAAGTGTTCGACGGATATGTATTCGTCGTTGAATTCTTTTAAATAGGTCTGTGCCTTTTGCAGGACAGTAGATGTAGAATTGCTAAGGTAAACGTTGGTGCCACTTACTTTTGGCAAGGATTCTATTAGCTTGTCTACTTCGGATGTGATATACCCGATGTTTGCATTCAGTTTTTTTAATAGATGACTTATTATATTTTCATCTACAGCTAATAAAGCTTTTAATAGATGTGCGGGCTCAATCGCTTGTTGTTGATTGCCTACTGCAATCTCCGAAGCTTTTTGTATGGCTTCTTGTGCTTTGATTGTATAATTGTTAAAGTTCATTTTTAATATGTTGAAATAAGGTGTTTACTATTTTATATGTAGTTGTTAAACAAATTGGATGCCTTACGGTTTTTTTGAATTGAAATCTGAATTTTTGTCTTGTTTGGTGCTGTTTGACTGTCAAATTTTCCGATTTTCAATAAATGTTATATTTTCGTGGTGAATTTCAGGGTATTATAATCCGTAATGGGTAAAATCACGTTTGATACTTGCATAATCGCGCTAAACTTCTCATATTTGCACCGTTGAATCCAATAGGATTTACGCCTCCTTAGCTCAGCTGGTAGAGCAACTGACTTGTAATCAGTAGGTCATTGGTTCGATTCCGATAGGAGGCTCTTCATAAACTCAGATGCTAAGGTGTCTGAGTTTTTTTGTTATAAGTATATTTAGATACCTATAAATTACTGCGTCTGCCTTGTTTTTTGTTAACCTTGAGTTAAAGCTGAAGAGGTAGGCTGTGTGTTTATGTGAAAACAAATCTATTTTCTTGCAAAAGGGCGCTAAAATAAGTATTTTCATTTCCAATTATTATAGAAATGTTCCAATGGATATCCATGGTATGGAGTTCTTGAAACCGAAATAGCTGCTTTAAGTAATTTTAAAAGGATGGTAGATGATAGAAATTAAAGATCTGCACAAGTCGTATCAAATGGGGAAAAACTCCCTGCATGTTCTTAAAGGTATTGATTTTACGGTTAAAGAGGGCGAGTTTGTCTCTATTATGGGAAGTTCAGGATCAGGTAAGTCTACACTTTTGAATATTATCGGGATTCTTGATGAGGCCGATAGTGGTACCTATACATTAGATAGTGTTCCTATTAAGAATCTTAATGAGACTATTGCTTCCCGTTATCGAAATAAGTTTTTAGGGTTTGTTTTTCAATCGTTTAACCTTATTAATTATAAAAGTGCTTTGGACAATGTCGCATTGCCTTTGTATTATCAGGGCGTGGGACGTAAGGAACGCATGGAGCGCTCGATGTATTATCTTGAAAAAGTCGGACTAGCAAATTGGGCTAAACATTTACCCAGTGAAATGAGTGGTGGACAAAAACAGCGTGTGGCCATTGCTAGAGCTTTAGCCGCAGACCCGAAGGTGTTACTGGCCGATGAGCCAACAGGAGCATTGGATACCAAAACATCGTACGAGGTAATGGAGCTGATACAGCAGATCAATGATGAGGGAAAAACTGTTCTTATTGTAACACATGAGTCTGATATAGCGGAGATGACCAAGCGGATTGTGTTCCTTAAAGATGGACAGATTGAGTCTGATAAACCAGTTAATCAGGTGAGAGCCTCAGAGTATGTTTAGTATAGAAAGATGGCAGGAAATATTTGAAGGATTGTTTAAGAACAAGCTTCGAACTGTTTTGACTGGAGTGTCTGTGGCTTCGGGAATTTTTATTTTGGTGATTCTCCTTGGTGCAGGTAACGGTATTCAGAATGGTATTCAAAAACAGTTTGAACAAGATGCTGTAAATCGTATTTCGGTTTGGCCTGGTATTACGCAAAAAGAATATAACGGATTAGGGATTGGTCGGGAGATTCAACTTCATAATTCAGACTATACTACGGCGCTGACACTTCTTTCTGATCATATTGAATATAAGTCCGCCGTTTACTCCGTTTGGAGTGGAAATATGGTGTTCAAAAAAGAAACTGGAACCTATAGGGTAGAAGGAGTACATCCTGACTATCAATTTATCGAAAATGCTTCTATCGTGAAAGGAAGATTTTTGAATCAATCTGATATCGCGAATTATGAAAAGCATGTTGTTATAGGACAAAAGGTTGCTAACGATTTATTTAAGGGCGAAGAGGAGTTATTGGGGCAGGAGCTGAGCATTTCGGGTACGATTTATAAGGTTATTGGTGTTTTTACGGATCCAGGAGGTGAAAGGGAGGAGAGTCGGGTGTATATCCCTATTTCTACCGCTCAACGTGCTTATAGCGCCGGGGACAAGATCCGTAGTATTGTTTTTACGCTAAAGAGGAATGCTGATTTTGATAACGCGGTAGCTGAATCACATGAATTTACACAAAAGTTAGAAACCTTTCTTAGGGCAAGGCATACTATTGCTCCTGATGATAAAGGAGCTTTGCATATTAATAATTCTTTAGATCAGGCAAAGAATATTTACATTATAACTGGTGGTGTAAAGGCTTTCTTTTGGTTTGTGGGGATATGTACGATTATCGCTGGAGTGGTCGGGGTTGGAAATATCATGCTTATTATCGTAAAGGAAAGAACAAAAGAGATTGGTATAAGGAAAGCTTTGGGGGCATCCCCCTTTTCCATTATTTCCATGATATTACAGGAAGCAGTTTTTATTACTGTAGTGGCTGGTTTCTCGGGACTTGTTTTCGGTTTGCTTGTGTGGGAGTTTGTAGGGCCTTCGATTGAAACTGATTTTTTTACGCGTCCTGAAGTTGATTTTAATGTCGCTATTACTACATTAGTTATTTTGGTCGTAGCAGGTGCTTTTGCCGGTTTCGTACCTGCTTATAGGGCCGCCAAAATCAGACCGATTATTGCACTAAGGGGGGATTGATATGTTTAATAGAGATAACTGGAGTGAAATAATAGCAGCACTTTCTGCTAATCCGTTCAGAACGCTGATCACCGCTTTTGGTGTGTTCTGGGGGATATTTATTTTAATAATACTGTTGTCCGCGAGTCAGGGCTTACAGAATGGTATTAAGAGACAGATGGGGGGATTGTCCACGAATACTATGTTTATGTGGGCCAATTCAACATCCAAACCTTATAAAGGGCTCCCTCAGGGGCGAAGTTTTAACTATAAAAATGGCGATGTAGAAGCAATCAAACAGCGTATAGAGGGGCTGCTATATGTGTCCCCTAGAAATCAGTTGGGCGGATTTGGAGGTAACAATAACGTAGTGAGAGGGACAAAAACGGGAGCGTACAATGTGTATGGTGATTATCCTGAATTTATTTTGCAGCAGCCGATGGATATTGTGAAGGGACGCTTTGTGAACTATGGTGATATTGATAGTAAACGGAAAGTCGCAGTTATTGGGGAGGGAGTAATTCGGGAGTTGTATATGCCAGACGAGGAGGTCTTGGGTTCGTATATAAAAGTACAAGGGGTCAACTTTATGGTAGTGGGTGTCTATAAAAGTATTTCTAATCTGGGCGGAAATGCAGAAGAGAGCCAGAAGGAAGTTTTTGTGCCGTTTACGACATTTCAACAAGCCTTTAATTATGGTGATGTAGTGGGGTGGATGGCAATAACTGCAAAGGACGATATGCCGATTACGGATCTAAAACAGGGAATTTTTGATCTGCTAAAGCAAAGACATAGTATTAATCCTGATGATGAGCGGGCAATTGGGCACTTTGATTTGTATCAGGAGTTTAAAAAAATAAATGGTTTGTTCTCGATTTTGACTGCGGTATCTTATTTCGTAGGTATTTTTATCTTAGTTTCTGGAATTATCGGGATTGTAAATATCATGCTGATTATCGTTAAGGAACGCACACAGGAAATAGGGATTCGTAGAGCTTTGGGAGCAACTCCATGGATAATAATAAAGCAGATACTAGCGGAATCCGTTGTATTGTCACTTATCTCAGGAATGGCAGGAATTATTTTTGCTTCATTGGTTTTGAGTCTCATTAATTGGGGACTTGACCAAGCTCCTAATGCGAATGAGATTCCCATTGTAAATCCAAGTGTGAATTTGGGAGTAGTGGCTGCTGCTTTGATCATATTGGTTTTTGCAGGGCTGTTAGCAGGATTAATTCCAGCAATTACGGCGGTGAAAGTGAAGCCTATTGATGCTTTGCGAGTAGAGTAAAGGTGGGCATATTGATTAAGATTTAAACATTGAACTTTAAACTAAAAATATAAGATGAAAAAAGGCTGTACGATTTCAATTTTAGTTTTTTTAGCAATTGCTTTTGTAGGTGCTTTGGTGTGGCTGTATCAGAAGAACAAACAACCCACGGTAGTCTACGAGACGGTACAAGCTGAAATTCGCTCTATTTCCAAAAGTACGGTAGCTACCGGAAATATTAATCCTAAGGAGGAGGTGTTGATTAAGCCTAATATCTCGGGTATTATCGATGTGGTTTATGTTGAGGCTGGTGATTATATTAAATCAGGTGATCTGATTGCAGAGATTAAAGTGGTGCCGAATGTCTCCAGCTTAAATCAGGCGAACAACCAAATCGAATCGGCTAAAATAGATTTAGAGAACCAAAAGCGAATATTTGAGCGACAAAAGATGCTTTTTGATAAAGGTGTAATTTCAGCAAATGATTTTGATGCTGCACAAACTACCTATAGACAGGCGCAACAGACTTATAGTTCTACGGTACAGAATGCTGAAATTATCAGAACGGGGACCACAACCGGATTGGCGAATATGGCACAGACACGGATTCGTTCGACGGTGTCGGGAATGGTGCTGGATGTGCCGGTGAAAAAAGGAAATCAAGTCATTGAGGCGAATAACTTTAATGAAGGAACGACGATTGCAAGTTTAGCGGATGTCAGCAATATGATTTTTGAGGGAAAACTAGATGAATCCGAGGTTGGCAAAATCCGATTAGGACTTCCTTTGGAAATTACCGTTGGAGCAATTGAAAACAAAAAGTTCCATGCTGTTTTAGATTATATCGCGCCTAAAGGAGTGAATGAAAATGGAGCAATGCAGTTTCCGATAAAAGGAAATCTCATCAATAAAGATACGACGTTTATTCGTTCGGGATTGAGTGCGAATGCTTCTATTGTTTTGGAAAATGCGGAGAACGTATTGGCGCTGAAAGAGGGGGTAGTTCAGTATGATGAAAAAACGAAGAAATCTTTCGTTGAAGTGGAGGTGGCTCCTCAAAAATTTGAGCGTAGAGATGTGGAACTGGGGGTGAGTGACGGAATTTACGTGGAAATAAAGAGTGGCATTACGAAAGATAACAAGATTAAAATCTGGAATCAAGTCAAGAAGTAATCCAATCGGTTGATGGAATACGGTCTTCTTGTAGAAGTGAGGGCGCTCCATGGAGCTAACAAATAAGAGTTATAACTAGCGTATACTGAAGAAAGAAACATGAATATTGTGTCAAAAATAATTGCTGTCATTTGCCTTCTTTCGGCAAATGAGGCTTTTCCCCAAAAGAAATGGACGTTGGAGGAGTGTGTAGCTTACGCTATTGATAACAACGTTTCTATTGGACAGACCGAACTGGATAATAAGCTTGCTGAGATCGATAAAAAAGATGCTTTCGGGAGTTTTTTGCCCAATGTGAACGCAAATGCTTCGCACTCTTGGAACAGGGGGCTGAATACCAATATTACTACAGGTATCTTAGAAAATCAAACGACACAGTTTACTTCGATGGGTGCATCTTTGGGGATCGATCTTTTTAAAGGTATGCAGAATCAAAACCGTTTCAGAAAAGCCAAGCTGGCGTTGATATCTTCTCAATATCAGCATCTGAAAATGGAGGAGGATGTAGCGTTGAATGTAGTTAATGCTTATTTGCAGGTCCTGTTTAATAAAGAAGCTGTAAAAGTTCAGAAACAACAGTTTGAGACGGATAGTCTACAATTGGTGCGCTCGGAGGTTCTGGTCGATGCGGGGATGATACCTAGAGGTGACTTGTTTGATATAAAAGCAACTATTGCTACAGACAAACAACGGATTATTGAGGCTCAGTATGCTTTGCTTATATCTAAAATGAGCTTAGCGCAACTGCTGCAGATGAAGGAATTCAAAGATTTTGATATTGCGGATGTAGCGTACGAATTTCAAGTGAATAGTATTCTATTGGAGGGGCCAGAATCTATTTTTGGCAAAGCTAAGAATGAACGTACCGAGCTGAAAATTGCCGAAAACAATGTGAAAATTGCGGAAAAGGAAATCGAAATAGCTAAAGGAGCTTATTTACCTACGCTTAGTGGTTTTTATGGGTTCAGTTCGCGTGTTTCGTATGCTAAGATTCCTGATGGACAAGGAGGACTTAAAAATCCTCCCCCTTTCTTCGAACAGTTTAACCTTTACAAAGGACATAATTTTGGATTTCAATTAAGTATTCCGATTTTTAATGGCTTTTCGACCCGTAACAATGTTTCAAGGTCTAAAGTGAATTTAGACAAAAGTAAGTTGACTTTAGAACAGACTGAACTTGATTTGGAACGGAATATTTATACGGCATATTCAGATGCTAAAGGGGCCTTGGAAACTTATATGGCAACTAAGGAAATGTTGAAAGCTCGGGAAGAAGCGTTCCGCTATACAAAAGAACGCTATGAAAATGGAATGGCTACAGGTTTTGATTATAATCAGTCGCAGACCCTCTTGGTAAACATTCAATCCGATTTGCTAAGAACAAAGTACGATTATCTGTTTCGCACAAAGATACTGGAGTTTTATTTCGGTATTCCGATTATTAAGAGAGAAGTACTTGATGGGCAAGGAACCGATTAATTCCGCTATGCTCTCTATTGATCTATGATATAGCGCATAGCGGAATCTGACGGAGAGGTTGTTATGCTGATTAGCCTTCTAATTCGATGATTTCCTCTGCAATTCTTTCCCAATCGTTTTGCAACTGTTGGTATTCTGCTTTGGTTGAATTGTATTTACGGGTGATGTCCTGTAATTTGGTCGCATCAGAATATATTTCTTCATTAGCAAGCTGTATTTCCAATTCTTTAACATCTGCCTCCTTGAGTGCAATTTGTTGCTCTAATTGGGCTAGTTCTTTATTCTTTTTCAGGATTAGCCTTTTGTTATCTTCTGTAGGTGCCACCTTCTTCTCTTTTTTAGGCTCTTCCTTTACGACTTTTTTCTCTACAACTGGCTTTTGGACACGTTTTGAGTTCCAGATTTCATATTCTTCATAGGTGCCAGGATATTCTTTTATTTCTTTGTCTTCGATGAACCAGATTTTATTGGCTACATGCTCTAAGAAGTAACGATCGTGAGATACCACAATTAATGTTCCTTCATATTGCTGTAATGCTTGAATCAGGATATTGACAGAAGCCATGTCCAAGTGGTTGGTCGGCTCATCTAGTACAAGGAAGTTTGCATCGGCTGTTAACGCTTTTGCTAGTGCTACACGGGATTTTTCACCACCGGATAATACTTTGATTTTCTTAAACACATCATCTCCTGTAAATAGAAAGGAGCCTAGGATAGACCGAAGTTCTGTTTCGGTATGTTTGGGGGCAAAGTTTTGTAGCTCTTGAAGGATAGAGTTTTCGAGATGTAATGCTTCTAGCTGGTGCTGTGCAAAGAAGGTCTGCAATACGTTATGGCCTTTTACACTAGTTCCTTTGTAGTCCGAGTCGGCATCTGCTACTATGCGTAACAGTGTGGATTTACCTTTACCATTGGCTCCGATCAAAGCAATTTTATCCCCTTTTTCGATAAGTCCATCGGTATCCCGTAATATTTCAAGGTTAGGATAAGACTTGGAAATGTTTTCTAGGGTGACGACATGCCGTCCTGATGGTTTCGAAAATTTGAAGCTGAAATTTACTTCTGGGTTGTCATCATCAACATCGGATATCTTATCCATTTTATCCAATGCTTTGATACGTGATTGTACCATCTTCGCTTTGGAGGCTTTAGCGCGGAAGCGTTCAATTAATTTTTCTTCCTGCTTTATTTTTGCTTGCTGATTTTTAAACTGATTGCCTTGAATTTCTTCACGCAATGACTTTTCTTCAAGGTAGAATGAATAATTCCCTGCATATAGGGTTAGTTTCCCACGTTTAGACTCTACCGTTTTATTGATGATACGGTCCAAGAAATAACGGTCGTGGGATACAATTACGATTGCTCCTTCAAATCCCTGTAAATAGTTTTCAAGCCACTTAATGGAGGGAAGGTCCAAGTGGTTGGTAGGCTCATCGAGTAATAGGATATCTGGTGCTTGGAGTAGTATTCGTGCCAGCATGACGCGCATACGCCATCCTCCAGAGAAGGTGGCCAAGGGACGTTGTTGTTCTTCCTGTGAGAAGCCAAGCCCTGCTAGGATTTCATTAGCCCTGAATTCGATATTATAGCCATCTAAGGCTTCAAACTCCATTTGCTTATCGCTGAGTTTGTTTAAAATGTCGTCGGAATAATCTGTTTCTAACTTTTTTAACAGCACTTCTATCTCTGCATGTAGTTCATTCTGGCGCGTAAATGCTTCCATCGCTACATAAAGGATGCTTTTTTCGGAATGATAGGATAAGAGATCCTGATTCAGGTAGCCTATTTTTAAATCCTTTGCCATTGAAATAGAGCCGGAAGTAGGGGCGTAATCTCCAACGATCAACTTTAGTAAGGTAGATTTTCCCGCTCCATTAGCACCGATCAATCCCGCTTTGTCTCCCGGTTTGATATGCCAGTTTGCTTCGTCATATAGGGCTCTTGCGCCTATTTCAAATGTTAAATTATTTATTGATATCATTTCAGATGTATGCTTTTACTTTTTGATCTGCTAACTCGCGGATCGGATTGACTTTTCATCGTCCTCAATATGTGCCGATTGCCCTCGATAAAATGTTTTACATCTTTATCGGGATTTAAAAAGCAAAAGTAGTGATTATTTCTGCTTCTTTTCTACCTTTGTGCAGATATGCCAAAAGTGATACAAGCTTTTTTAGTGCAATTTCTTCGATAACTTTTTATGTTATATTATGTATAAATTAGTAAAGCCAATTTTCTTTTCAATGAACCCTGAAAAGGCGCATCATACGGTGACGGGAGGGTTGAAAAATTTCTCAAAGATCTGGGGTGCGAAGGCCTTGCTCAAGTCTATTTATAGTGTGTCCGATCCACGTTTGGAGCGTGAGGTTTTTGGACTTAAGTTTAAAAATCCGGTAGGACTAGCCGCTGGTTTTGATAAAAATGCGGAGTACATTGAGGATATGGCCAAATTTGGATTTGGTTTTATCGAGATCGGTACGGTGACGCCAAGGCCTCAGCCTGGTAACGATAAACCGCGTATGTTTCGCTTGGTGGATGATGCTGCACTAATCAACCGGATGGGCTTTAATAACCAAGGTGCGGATGTGGCTGCGGGACGATTGAAACACCTTAAGGATAGAGAAGGAGTCATTATTGGTGGTAATATTGGGAAAAATAAGGTTACTCCAAACGAGGAGGCCGTGAATGATTATATCTATTGTTTTCACGCTCTGTACGAATACGTGGATTATTTTGTGGTGAATGTGAGTTCGCCTAATACTCCGGGATTACGAGATCTGCAGGAGAAAGAACCGTTGATGCGGATTTTAGATACATTGCAACAGCTCAATCTGGAAAAACCAAAAGCAAAGCCAATTTTATTAAAGATAGCACCAGATCTGACGGATAGCCAACTGGATGATATTGTAGAGATTGTTACAGAAACTAAGATTGCTGGTGTAATAGCAACGAATACGACCATTTCTAGAGAAGGACTTTGTAGTGCTCCTGAATTGCTTAATGAGGCCGG
This sequence comes from Sphingobacterium tabacisoli, assembly GCF_017908035.1. Lineage (GTDB taxonomy): Bacteria > Bacteroidota > Bacteroidia > Sphingobacteriales > Sphingobacteriaceae > Sphingobacterium > Sphingobacterium tabacisoli. The sequence goes on from NZ_JAEQMU010000002.1 coordinate 399,109, forward strand.
AGGGGTAAGTGGTAAGCCTCTTACAGAACGTTCCACCGAAGTGATACGTTATCTTTCTCAGAAATCGAATAAGGCTTTCCCTATTATAGGTGTAGGCGGTATACATTCCGGACAGGACGCTGTAGACAAGCTCGAAGCTGGGGCTGCGCTAGTACAAGTGTATACAGGTTTTATTTATGAAGGCCCTGGATTAGTCAGTGCTATTTGTAAACACCTACTGAAGACAGGAAAGTGATTTTATGTTTTTTAACTATTTAGGGTAAAAATTCAAAGATTTTATTTGCTATCTTGTATCCATCAAATTTATAATGATATGATGTATAAAAAACGCCTTTTGCCAATTACGATTTTACTAGGTGGAATTGTAATGAGTAGCTGTGTGAGTAATAAAAAATATGTAGCCTTAGAGACCCAACATAAAGATTTGGCTGAGCTGTACCAAAAAGGACAGATGGATCTTACAGAAAGCCGTGCAAAAATCAAAAGTTTGGAAGATCAGCTCGAATACGAGCGCAAGAATAATGCTTCATTGAAGGAGGCATATGCTAAGTTACAGTCTACTTTGGACAATAGTATAGCACAAAATTCCCAAGGGAATGTGAATATTTCCAAATTGGTTGATGAAATTAATGCATCTAATAAGTATATACAACACTTAGTGAATACGAAGAATAAAAGTGATTCACTTAATATGGTGTTGACCAATAACCTGACCCGTTCTTTGAGTCGTGAAGAGCTTAAAGATGTAGATGTACAGGTATTGAAAGGTGTTGTTTACATCTCTTTATCTGATAATATGCTTTACAAGTCTGGTAGTTATGAAGTATCTGATAAAGCGGGAGAAACCTTAAGTAAGATTGCGAAAATTATTCAGGATTATAGAGACTACGATGTATTGATCGAAGGTAACACAGATACGGATCCTATTTCTAAACCAAATATCCGTAATAACTGGGATTTGAGTACATTACGTGCTTCCTCTGTGGTACAGGCGTTGCAGACGATGTATGGTGTGGATCCTAAGCGCTTGACAGCGGGTGGACGTGGTGAATATAATCCTATCGCTGATAATACATCTGCAAATGGTAAGGCTAGAAACAGACGTACGCAGATTATTATTACACCAAAATTAGATCAATTCATGGAGTTGATTGATAAGGCGCCTGATACGGAATCTACTTCGATGTAGTTTTCGTCTATAGTATAAATGGAGTCCCTGAGTTTTTAATTCAGGGATTTTTTTGTGTGATGATGATTGAGTTTTATAGATTGGCATGATTGTTTGGGATAAGCAGATATGTTAAAGAATAATTATGTCATAGCGCTTGTAGCTTTATCGGTTAGTTTTATTTTGGGGAGTTGTAGTTCAATATATATGCCTAATGTGCCTGCGACCCCCATGTTTAGGCATCAAGGGGAAGGATACCTTTCTGGACATATCAATCTGAGGGGTAATGCCTCAGGAACTGCGGCGGTATCACTGACGGATCATGTTGCTCTATTGGCAAATGCCTCAACTGTAAACCATGGACGGGAATCCAATACCCATTTTAGACAATGGTTGGCAGAAGGTGCGGTTGGTTATTTTACAGAAATAGGTAAGTTCAAGAGGCAGGTTTTGGAAATCTATGGGGGCTATGGTTTAGGAAATTCTCGCGAATTAGATCAGCGCGCTTCTATACGCGACTATGAGGTTGTAGGGAGCCGTAAAATGGATTTTGATAAAATATTCCTGCAGGTGAATTATTCTTCTACTACGAAGGGGCGGTTAAACCTATTCGGAGGTAAGCGGGTCTTAAATTATGGGACTGCGATACGCGTGAGTCGGGTGGCTATGACTGATTTCTGGTTGGATGATGTCCAGGCAGATAAGGAAGAAAATCTTTTTATTGAACCTGTTTTCTTTACGCGAATGGAGTTGTTGAAAGGGCTTCAGTTGCAGTATACAACAGGATTTAATATTGGTGTAGTAAATAATTCGTATCTCAAGGCAGGAAATTCTATTTTTACACTGGGAGTTGCTTACAATTTTGGTAAGGCAACAGGTAAGAAGAAAAAATAAAACGAACAAAATGAATAGATTAAAAGTTGCAGTATTACTGCTTTGTACTTGGTTTATGTCTAGCTGTGCTATCAATCAAAAAGCTCAGGTGGAGGCATTGAGTAAATTTAATTATGACGTAGAATCTGTAGATCAAATCCGATTAGCAGGTAGGGATATCGATTCTTACCAATCGGGTGGAAGTGCTTCATTGGCCAGTTTGCCAGGGATAGCAATGGCTTTATTGCGCCAGGATCTTCCTTTGGAAGCGAGAGTAAATTTGAAAATCACGAATCCTACATCGACAGTGACCAAGATCAACGAGTTTAAATATATTATTGAAATGGCAGGTAAGCCACTTTTTGAAGGTGCTGTTGCAGAGAACATCAACCTGTCCAATGGACAAAGTATGGTGGTGCCGTTGACTTTCTCCGCTAATATTTTTGGTGTGGCTAAAGAGCAGGGGTTTGACAAAGTTCTCAACGATATCTTTACCAGAAAGAGTAATGGATTCTTTGCTTTGAAAATAAAGCCTTCTGTAAAGATTGGCGGTAAGAATTTCTTTTACCCAGGATATATCACAGTCGATAAAGATTTTGGGAAAAGTGTCTCTAAAGCCGTTGAAAAAGGATTAGGGCAATTGTAAAACCTAATAGACATTAGGCTATACATTACCGATTGAATGTATAGCCTAGTGTTGATTCTATAAAATCTGCCTTTCCCATATGTGCTTTTATGGATATTCCGGCATTGATGTTCTTGTAGACATAATAGCGGAATCCTGCTCTTAAAAATACCCTTCTTATTTCTCCGTTAAAGTATTGATTATGGATGTAGTATCCAACGTTGCCATTAAGTACAAGGTCTTTATTGAGCACGTGTACCAGGTAGAATGCTGGTCCCCCGGATAACTTAGCGCTTAGCTTTCCTGTTTTATCTTCAGCTATTTCTTCGTCATTACCCGAATCGGAGTAGAAGAGATCCATACCGCCTCCTATTCGCCACTTATGGCTGACATGTCGACTGGCATAGAGACTGAATGTGGATTTAAAGTAACGACGTTCTTTGTCGCGCGCTACTTGTTTCAGTCCTGCCCCTACATTTATATGATAAAGGATTTTCTTGGGATAGGGTTCTAGTGATGTGGTATCTTTTTTATATGTTCTCCCGTCTGGTTGGTAGGTAATGGATGCTGTTAGAGGGAAAAGATTTACACCTTTGTTTGGTAATTTGAGTGCTCCGTTAGAAAAGTGGTGAAAGGCCAAGCCTACACCTGCCTTAAATTTTGATGATAGTTTATACTGACTACGGATGCCGAAGTCGATGTAAACATTGTTTTTGGTAGCAATAGCTAGGTTAAGGGGGTTGGTATCCTCATCATAAGGTTTGAAATTACCAGATAGACCTAATCCTATACGGTAGTCGAAGGACCATTTTTCATTGTCGATGTTGCCAAATGGGGTCTGGACAAAACCGTATAATGCGTAAGGACTTCCGACAATGTCGTTGTTGAATGTGCTGGTGTAGAATCCAATCCCATAGATGGGGTTGTTGTATAGTTTGAAATATTGGTCGCTTTTGGAATTTATCTTCCATCCTACCTTGAGGTTGAACCCGTTGTAATAAGCGTCTTTAAAGGTCGTGTTCTTTAATTCACCTGTTGCTAAAATGCCACCATTCTCTATTTCTGCTTCTAATATTAGGGAGTTCTTAATATTGGAATTTGTCAACGTATCCGTTGAGGCGTATGTAAAAGCTAGCTGTAAGGACAGTCCTAAGAGTAAGAAGAGGAATTTAGTTTTCAAGATAATGGATAATTAGATATCAAGTTATAAATTTGGGCAAATTTATTAAATTATAACTAATCCTGAGCTTGATGGTTAACTTTTTCATTATCATTGCTTGTCTACTGATCGGATATTTGTTTCGCTTTTTCAGATTAGCGGGCAAGGACAGCTATAAAATAGTTAACAACTGGGTTATTTATGTGGGGCTGCCATCGATCGCTCTTTTGTACATTCCTAAGATTGACTGGACGCTGGCTTATCTTTTTACAGGCTTGTTGCCTTTTTTTGTGTTCGGACTTTCCTATGTGTTTTTTCGGTTGATTCAACCTATGCTAGGTTTTTCTTCTAGAACGCTGACTACATTGATTATTGTTTCTGGCCTGAGTAATACTTCGTTTGTAGGGTTTCCGCTTATCATTAGTTTTTTTGGTGCTGAGCAGTTGAAAGTTGGAGTTGTAAGCGATCAGGCGACTTTTTTTGCTCTTTCTTCTTTCGGCGTTCTGTTGGCGGCTGGTTCTAAGCGGAATGGACTCCGTGCAAGGCAGAAACTTGGACTTGTGGGCCGTCGTATACTTACTTTTCCTCCATTTATTGCGGTAGTCTTGGCATTATGTTTTCAAGATTTTCTCCGAATAGCTTACTTCGACGATTTTTTTTCTAGCCTTGCTGCTACCGTGAGTCCCTTGGCTTTATTTTCTATCGGTTTGCAGCTGCACTTTCATCATATTAAAAAAGAGATGAAGGTCATCAGTGCTTCGTTGTTTTATAAGTTGTTGTTAGCTCCTGTTGGCGCATTACTATTTGCTGTTTTTTTTGATTGGAAGGGAGTTTTCTTTCAGGTGTCAGTTTTTGAGATGGCGATGCCAAGCTTGGTCGCCTCTAGTATGGTTATTCAGAATTTTGGTCTTAATGCTAAGTTAGCAAATACCATTATTGGCCTGAGCATATTGTTGGGCTTAGCACTAGCTTTTTTATGGCATAGTGTAATTATTACACTTCTGTAACATAAATGTTATATACAATTGGGTCTATAATTTGATTTTACTTTTACCTTTATTAAAACATAAAAGGCAATTAGCTTATAAACCCGTTGTGAGATACATGAAGAGACTTTTTTTTGCGTTATTGATATTGAGCGTCAGTTCTATAAAAGCTCAGGATAAACCATTTAAAAAATACATTCAAGAAATTCAAGGTACTTCTTTGTCCTTTTCTATGGAAGCTATTCCTGGAGGAAAGTTCAGTATGGGAAGTAGCTCTGGTGAAGCGGATGAATCTCCGGTGCATGAAGTGAAATTAGCGCCGTACTGGATGAGTACGTTTGAGGTGACTTGGGATCTTTATGAACCTTTTTTGTACAAAGATTTTGAGCTTTCAAAGCAGAAAGAAGGTGCGGTTCCTGCGTTAGTTGATGCGGTTACGAGACCGACTAAGCCTTATTTAGATATGACGTTTGGAATGGGTAAAGAGGGACATCCTGCTTTAGCTATGACCCATTATAATGCGATTCAGTTTTGTAAGTGGTTATATGTCCGGACGGGCGTGTTTTATCGTCTACCTACCGAGGCCGAGTGGGAGTTTGCTTGCCGTGCTGGCTCAAATGATGCTTACTTCTTTGGAAATCAATCGGATTTATTAGGAGACTACGCTTGGTATGGCGCTAATAGTGATAAGCGGACCCATAAGGTAGGGGGAAAAAAGCCAAATGCATATGGCCTGTACGATATGCTTGGCAATGTGTCTGAATGGACCTATGATCAATATGTGCCTGATTTTTACAGTCAATTTAAAGGTAAAGTCGCGGAAAACCCTGTGGCTGAGCCAACTGAATTATATGCTCATGTCGTGCGTGGTGGTGCTTTTGATAGTGATGCAAAAGCTTTACGTTCATCGGCGAGATCGGCATCCGATCCTGTTTGGAAACAGTTGGATCCTCAGATGCCTAAATCGAACTGGTGGTTTCCGGAAGCCCCTTTCGTAGGTATGCGATTGGTGAGACCTGTAAAAACACCTTCGCATGAAGAGGCCATGGCGTATTATGATAAAGCACCGATAGAAGATTTTTAAACCATATACCAATTATATTATAAGTTATGAGCAGTTTTAATAGGAGAGATTTCTTAAAATCAACTTCGATTATGGCAGGAAGTACAATCATCGCAAGTTCCCCCTTGTCATCCGTTTTTGCCGCAGGCACAGACGTCATCCGTGTTGCCGTTATTGGCTGTGGAGGACGTGGTACAGGGGCAGCTGTAGACGCACTAGAGTCGGGACAGCAGATTAAAATAGTAGCGATGGCTGATGCGTTTAAGGACAACCTAGATTCAGCGTATACTAATCTTCAAAAGAAGTATGCCGATAAGATGGATGTTCCAGATAGTCGCAAATACGTTGGATTTGATGCTTATAAAGCAGCTATCAAGGATGCAGATGTTGTGATTCTGACTACTCCTCCAGGATTTCGCCCGATACATTTTGAGGAAGCAATTAAAGCCGGAAAGCATGTTTTTATGGAAAAACCTGTTGCCGTAGATATTCCTGGTATCCGTAAGGTTCTTGAAGTAGCTGCTGAAGCTAAGCGTAAGAAGTTGAATGTCGTAGTAGGGCTTCAGCGTCGTTATCAGACGAATTATCGGGAAGCTATAAAGCGTATTCAGGATGGTGCTATCGGTGATGTCGTGGCTGGTCAGGTCTATTGGAATAGTGGCGGTGTATGGGTGAGGCCTCGTAAACCAGAGCAGACAGAGATGGAGTATCAGATGCGCAATTGGTATTATTTTAATTGGCTCTGTGGTGATCATATCGTCGAACAGCATGTGCATAATATTGATGTTGCCAACTGGGTGAAAGGAAAATATCCTATTTCTATTGAAGGTACCGGATCACGCGCTCACCGTACGGGTAAGGATTATGGCGAAATCTATGATAATTTTGCGATAGAAATGACTTATGATGATGGTTCTGTAGTCTACAGTCAGTGCCGTCATTTTGAGGGTACGCATAATAGGGTGGAAGAAGCTTTTCAGGCCACAAAAGGTAGAGTCTATCTGTCTGCCGGTAATCAGGCTGTGTTATGGGATGCAAATGGTAAGGAGATTTATCGTCATGATGCAAAAGGTAATCCAAATCCTTATCGCCAAGAGCATGTCGAATTGTTTGCTGCAATCGCGAAAGGAGAGTACAAATTTGATAATGCAGAGTATGGAGCTTATAGTACATTGACTGGTATTATAGGTCGTTTGGCATGTTATACTGGTACAGTAGTGACTTGGGAGAAAGCGATTCAATCGAATGTTTCGATTATGCCTGAACATTACGCTTGGGATGCATTGCCACGTCCTTTGCCGGATGCTAACGGGTTATATCCTGTGGCGGTACCTGGTATTAACACGGCCTTATATATCTAATTATTGAATATGTTTGCTCGTGCTATTCAGCGGATGCTTTTTGGTTCCCCCACCTCTGTAGGGATGTTTCGATGTGGCTTTCTTTTCTGTTTTTTTCTGTTGACTGGTTTTCTTTATGGGCAAGAGTCTCATGTACTATCAGGGAGAGCACAGGGCACTACTTATCAAATTAAGTATTATGGCGAGGAACGGGTTTCGAAGCAAGAAATCGATAGTGTCTTAAAAGTAATAGACCAGTCGATGTCGCTTTACGATGCAAATTCTATTATTTGCCAATTTAATGATCCTAATGTGTCCGAGGTAACTATGGATGATCATATGGCGAAAGTTGTTCAAGCGAGTTGGAAGACCTATCAGGATACTCGTGGTTATTTCGATATTACGGTGTATCCGCTTGTTAAGATATGGGGATTTGGAGCGGATGGTGCGAAGAATGTTCCGAGCCAAGAGGTAATAGATAGTGTACGGCAGATTATCGGGATGAAGAAATTGGAAGTGAAGGGCAATAGGTTAGCCAAACGTGTGCGGAATGTTTCTATCGATTTAAATGGGATTGCGCAGGGATATTCTGTCGATGTATTGGCCAGTCATTTAACAAGTAGGGGAGTTAAAGATTTTTTGGTGGAGTTGGGAGGAGAGATCCGCTCATTTGGATCTAAGCCTGATGGACCTTTTGTGGTGGAGTTGTATAGACCAACACATATTGCTAAAGGAGAAATGCTGCGAGTGAAGTTGAACGATAACGCTATTACCAGTTCGGGAGTTTACGAACAGCAACGCAAAGTGAATGGGAAGATGATATCCCATCATATGAACCCATTGACGGGACAACCTTTGCAGAGCACTATCGTGAGTGCTACCGTAATTGCAAAGACAGCGATGGAAGCAGATGCGCTAGATAATTATTTTATGAGTTTAACTCCGAAGGAAGCTATTCGGTTTGCTAATAAGCGCCAGGACGTGGAGGTGTATATCGTTTGTTTTGAGGATAATACTTTCAAAGAGTTGCAAAGCTCAGGATTTAATAACTATATTTATTAAGTAATCAACGCATAAACCTTTTAATAAAATAATGAAGAGATCTGATTTTATAAAAAACTCAGGACTGCTATTCGGCAGTAGCTTACTGGCTCCAGCTGTGTCTCAGGCTGCTGTAAAGGAAAAGGATACGAAGTTGGGAGACCCTTTCCGACTTGACTATGGCCCGCACCAGGGTATGTTTAGCGCTAGTGCCGGTAAGAATTTTCTGGATGAGATAAAATACATACATGATTTAGGTTTTCGGAGTATTGAGGATAACGGTATGCCTGGGCGAACAGTCGACGAACAAAAGAAAATCGGGGAGCTATTGGCCAAGCTAGGGATGCGTATGGGGGTGTTTGTAGTGCCTAAAGGAGGTAATGGTGCCAATACACTTGCTGCTGGTAAACAGGAGCATATCGATATTTTTCTTAAAGGTTGCCGGGATTCTATTGAAGTTGCAAAGCGGGTGAACGCAAAATGGATTACAGTAGTTCCTGGAGATTATGACCGGCGTCTTCCAATCGGTGTGCAGACTGCCAATGTAATTGAGGGGTTGAAGCGTGGCGCTGAATTGCTGGAACCTCACGGTATTACCATGGTTTTGGAACCGTTAAGTGATACACCTGATCTGTTCCTGCGATTTACAGACCAAGCTTATGAAATATGTAAAGCGGTAGATAGTCCATCGTGTAAGATTTTGTACGATGCTTACCATCAGCAGAAGAATGAAGGTAATCTGATCAATTTTATGAATCAATGTTGGAGTGAGATTGCTTATGTCCAAGTCGGTGATAATCCTGGACGTAAAGAACCAACAACGGGAGAGATCAATTATAAAAACGTATTTAAATGGCTTCATAACAAAGGCTACAAAGGTATAGTGGGAATGGAGCATGGCATGTCCAAAGATGGAAAAGAAGGGGAAGCCGCTTTGGTCAAAGCATATAGAGAAGTCGATAATTTCTAATCAATTTAAACTTATGAATTCAACTACGAGAGTCAAACTATCGTTTATGATGTTCCTTGAATTTTTTATTTGGGGATCTTGGTTTGTTACCTTAGGAACATTCCTTATCAAAAACCTGAGCGCAGGCCAGTTCGAAATTGCGAATGTGTTTTCAACACAATCCCTTGGGGCTATCATTGCTCCATTTATCATCGGAATGATCGCGGATCGTTATTTTAACGCAGAACGTATATTGGGTGTTTTACATCTAGTAGGTGCTATTTTGATGTATCAAATGTATCAAGCAGCTGATGTAACGATATTCTACCCTTATGTATTGTCCTATATGATTTTATATATGCCTACTTTGTCTTTGGTGAATTCAGTTTCCTTTAGGCAGTTGTCTAATCCAGAGAAACAGTTTTCTGGAATTCGGATCTGGGGGACGATTGGTTGGATTGTCGCTGGATTATCAATAAGTTATTTATTTAAGTGGGATGGTGCTGAGGCTTCTGCGCAGGGAGCTTTGAAAAATACATTTTTGATGGCCGGTGTTGCTTCTTTAGTGCTCGGATTGTTTTCTTTTGTTCTGCCTAAAACACCTCCAGTTAAAGTATCTGCGGAGGAAAAGCCTTCATTTGCTTCAATTATCGGACTAGATGCAATTAAGTTGTTGAAAGATAAGAATTTCTTGATTTTCTTTGTCTCCTCAATCTTGATTTGTATCCCTCTTGCTTTCTATTATCAAAATGCGAATCCCTTTTTAGATCAAATCGGTTTGGAAAACCCAACAGGGAAGATGACTATTGGTCAAATCTCGGAGGTAGGATTTCTTTTGCTGTTGCCGTTGTTCTTTACCCGTTTTGGATTCAAAAAAACCATTTTGGTCGGAATGTTAGCGTGGGCGGTTCGCTACTTGCTTTTTGCCTATGGAAATGCCGGAGATCTTTCGTTTATGTTGATTCTAGGTATTGCATTGCACGGTATCTGTTATGATTTCTTTTTTGTTTCAGGACAGATCTATACGGATAGTAAGGCTGGAGAAAAATATAAAAGTGCTGCGCAAGGTTTGATTACCTTGGCTACTTATGGTGTAGGACAGCTAATCGGTTTTTGGGTCGCTGGATATGTTGGCGAAATGTATAAAGACCTACAAGAATCTAATGTTGCCGCATTTTGGCAACAAACCTGGATTATTCCTGCAGGAATCGCATTGGTGGTGATGGTTATTTTTATGCTGCTCTTTAAAGATGAGAAAGTTGGAACAGCAGCTAAAGTTTAGTTAAGTAAAAGAGAGAGTTTGTTAAATAAAAAATATTTAAAATCATGGTAGAAAACAATACATATGATGCAATTGTAATAGGTTCAGGCATAAGTGGGGGTTGGGCTGCAAAGGAATTGACAGAGAAAGGATTGAAGACAATTATGCTGGAACGTGGTCGTAATATCGAACACATCAAAGATTATACCTCGCCCAATAAACATCCTTGGGAGTTTCCGCATGCAGGAGGTAGAACGCAGGAGATGATTGCTGATTACCCCGTGTTAAAGCGTGATTATCCTTTGAATGAGAAGAATCTTGATTATTGGGTTAATGAAAAGGAGAGTCCTTATACCGAAATCAAGCGTTTTGACTGGTATAGAGGTTATCATGTAGGAGGACGTTCATTGATGTGGGGTAGGCAGTCTTACCGTCTTGGCGACTTGGATTTTGAGGCGAATTTGAAGGATGGACATGGTGTAGATTGGCCGATCCGTTATAAGGATATTGCTCCTTGGTATAGTTATGCAGAGAAGTTTGCTGGTATATCTGGAAATCGCGATGGGGTGGCCTCCCTTCCAGATGGTGATTATATGCCCGCGATGCCTTTCAATATTGTGGAGAAAGATTTAGCCGCTCGCCTACAAAAGGAATATGGTGGTAAGCGTCATTTTCTGATGGGACGTACAGCAAATATTACTGTCCCACATGAAGGGCGTGTCAATTGTCAATATCAAAACCAATGTTGGTTGGGATGTAACTTTGGCGCTTATTTTAGTACACAATCGGCTACTTTACCTGCAGCTGTTAAAACCGGGAATCTGACGTTAAGACCTTTTTCTATTGTTACTAAGATCATATACGATAAGGATACAAAAAAAGCTAAAGGGGTCGAAATATTAGATGCTGAAACAAATCAAACGTATGAATACTATGCGAAAATTGTTTTTGTATGTGCTTCTGCAATGAATTCTACTTGGGTATTGATGAACTCTGCGACAGATGTGTGGGAAGGTGGCCTTGGTAGCAGTAGTGGTGAATTGGGACACAATTTGATGGATCATCATTTCCGTTGCGGTGCTGGAGGAAAAGTAGAAGGTTACGAAGATAAATATATTTTTGGAAGACGCCCAACGGGTCTTTACGTACCTCGGTTTGTTAATGTGGATGGAGACAATAAACAGAGGGAATATGTTCGTGGCTTCGGTTATCAAGGCGCGGCTAGCCGCGGACGCTGGTCTGGGGAGATTGCAGAGATGAGTGTAGGAGGGGCATGGAAAGATGCTATCTGCGAGCCTGGAAATTGGTCTGTAGGTTTTGGTGCTTTCGGTGAGATGCTTCCTTATCACGAAAATCATATTAAACTGGATAAGGATAAGAAAGACAAGTGGGGATTACCTGTACTGGCTATTGATGCAGAGATCAAAGACAATGAGATCAAGATGCGGGGAGATATGCAGAATGAGATGAAGGAAATGTTGGAGAGCATTGGTGTGAAAGACGTGAATACTTATGACAATGTATACGGGCTCGGACAAGGGATTCATGAAATGGGAACTGCCCGTATGGGAAGGGATCCAAAGACATCCGTATTGAACGGGAATAATCAAGTGTGGGATGCGCAGAACGTATTTGTTACAGATGGTGCGGCTATGACATCTGCTGGCTGTGTGAATCCATCTTTGACTTATATGGCTTTGACAGCACGTGCAGTAGATTTTGCTGTGAGCGAACTTAAGAAAGGAAATTTATAATATTAATAGGACTCTGTTATGAACAACGAAAGTAGAAGAGATTTTATTAAAAAGGCAGCAATAGCAGCTGCCGGTGTTACTATTGTGCCCCGACATGTGCTTGGTGGACCTGGATTTCGTGCTCCTAGTGATATGTTGCAAGTTGCTTCTATTGGTGTAGGTGGTATGGGAGGTTCGGATGTAAACAAGATTTTTCAAAGTAATAAGGCGAATATTGCCTATCTCTGTGATGTAGATAAGGCAAGAGCGAAGGGATCTGTTGAAAAATTTCCTAATGCTAAGTTTTACACTGATTTCAGGGAAATGTTAGATAAAGAAGCACAGCATATTGATGCGGTATCTATATCTACACCAGATCACAATCATGCTATTCAGGCATTGGCAGCTATGGAATTGGGTAAGCATGTATATGTGCAAAAGCCTTTGGCACACGATGTGTGGGAGGCACGCGCACTAACTCATGCTGCGAAGCGCTATAAAGTAGTGACCCAAATGGGAAATCAAGGTGCTTCTGGAGATGGTGTACGTCAGATGCGGGAATGGATTGATGCAGGGCTGATTGGTGATTTGGTGGAGGTTTATGCTTGGACGGATAGACCAGTATGGCCTCAAGGTATTGCTTGGCCTGCTCAGAAAGCTGCGATACCATCGACTTTGGATTGGGACAAATGGTTAGGTACGGCTCCTTATACGGAATATTTTGATAAACTGGTACCCTTCAATTGGCGAGGCTGGTGGCCTTACGGTACAGGTGCGTTAGGAGACATGGGCTGTCATAACTTAGAAGCTCCCTTTAGCATCTATGGATTGCAATATGTGAAAGATGTGCAGGCCAGTGTAGGCTCTGTGTATGTGGACGAGTTCAAACGCGGATATTTTCCGGAATCTTGTCCTCCATCAAGTTCAGTAACGATGACTTTCCCAAAAACAGCAAAGACAAAAGGTGATGTTAAAGTACATTGGATGGATGGCGGTATACAGCCACCTCGTCCAGATGAATTAGGAGCGAATGAGAAATTTGGTGACGGTGGAAATGGTATTCTTATTATAGGTTCAAAGGGAAAGGTATTAGCAGATACCTATGCTGCAAATCCTCGTTTGCTCCCAACTACTAAGCAGTATAAAAAGGTTGCAGAAAAGTATAAGAGAGTACCGGGTGGCGCTAATGGACATTGGGCGCAGTGGGTGGAAGGTTGCTTGGCAGGCTACGGTAACATGGAAATGTCTTCGCCGTTTGAAATCGCCGGACCTCTAACAGAGGCTCTGTTGATGGCAAACTTAGCCATTCGTGGAGCTGATTTAAAAATTGATAATAAATATCCTGGTCGGAGCCTAAAATTACTTTGGGATAACGATAATATGCGTGTAACAAACTTTGAAGAAGCGAATCAGTTTGTCAAACGCACCTATAGACCAGGTTGGGAAGTAAACTATACATTTTAAATAGATAAAGATGAATAGAAGAGAAGCAATACAACGTGTGGCCATGATTTTGGGTGGTTCCGTAATTGGTGCTAACTTATTTTTGGAAGGTTGTACACGACCTGCGTCTAAAGACGTTGCAGGGTTATTTGAGAAAGATATTATTGAACGATTAGGTGATCTGGCGGATGCTATTTTACCTCCTACAGAAACTCCTGGTGCTAAGGAAGCCGGCGTTGGTAGTTTTATCCCGGTTATGGTAAGAGATTGCTACACGGAAAAACAGCAGAAGGTATTTTTGGAAGGTTTTGCTTCCCTGGATGCAAAAGCGAAAGAAGTAAAAGGTAAGCCTTTTGGTGAGCTTTCTATTGAAGACCGTACGGCAGTAGCCGCAGTACTCGATAAAGAAGCTGGCGAGTTCAATAAGAAACAGGCTGAAGAGCAAAAAGAAATCCGTGAGAAAAATAAAGTGAAACAAAATGAGCTTTATCATTCGGAAGAAAACGATCCTTCACATTGGTTTACGATGTTCAAGCAATTGACGCTTACTGGATTCTTTAATTCAGAATTAGGTTGTACGAAAGCACTTCGTTATGTGAAAGTGCCCGGTCGATATGATGGCGAGTTCCCATACAAAAAGGGGGATAAGGCATTTGCTTAACCGCATAGTATAGGTTAAAAAATCGGGTAGTGTAATTGAAGCGCTACCCGATTTTTTTATTATGTTAGTTGAGGCTAAATCCCTAACTTTAATTCAAAACTATATAAAGCTATCCATGAGTAATCGTAAGCAAATTGATGAAATCGTTGAGAAGAATAATGACAATATGCGTAAGCTTCATGACATCGTCAAACAGACTATGGAGGAGGAAGCGCTTATTGTAGATCGTTTAGTCCATCCACCTAAAGAGATTTTGAGTAGGGGGCAACGTATATCAGATAGGGTAGCACAGTTTGGTGGAAGTTGGCGTTTTATAATTATTTTTATCGTTATTCTACTGGTGTGGATTGCTTTTAATACGCTGGCACTGAAAAGCGAACAGTTTGATCCTTATCCCTTTATTTTGATGAATCTTGTACTTTCTTGTGTTGCCGCTTTGCAAGCACCAATTATTATGATGAGTCAGAATAGGCAAGAAGAAAAGGATCGAATGCGTGGCGAAAACGACTACTTGGTGAATCTAAAAGCTGAACTCGAAATAAGAAGTCTTCATCAAAAAATGGATATTTTGCTTGAAGAACAGATTAAAGGCCTGTATGAAACCCAACAGGAACAGTATAAGTTGATTAGAGAGCTGTACCATAAAATTGAAAAATTAGAGCGCAAACTGCCTGGTTAAGGACTATGATAACTGAACGACTTCGACATTTTAATGCCCTGTTTTGTTTGTTGTGGTTGATCATAACAACCGTAATCTGGACAGTCAGTGACTATCAGCAGCATGATCTGTTTTCGAAAACCATTTCTGTGATGGTACCACTTGGTGCGCTTATCCTATCCACATATATCCTCTGTAATCTGCTATTACCTCAAGCTGTTGGTAAAAATAGAGGATATTGGACGGTGCTTGTATTAGTGAGTATGGCCTTGGTACAAGGTGTTTTATTATACCTCTGTGAAGAACTGCTCTTTTTTTTAGGACAGAGCGGGGTTATCGTATTGGACACTGAACCTCGGGATACCTTTTGGGTTTCTATTATTAATGCAACTCCAATTGCGTTGTTATTGAACTTGGGTTTTGGGGGATTGCGTTTTTTCTATGAACATGCTAAGCTCTCTGAAAAGCACCATGTTTTACAGAAAAGTCTTTTGGAAAGTCAGGTTGCGGCATTACAGGCGCAGATTAATCCACATTTCATGTTTAATGTGTTGAATCATATTCATATATTAATGCAGCGTAATGTTGACAAATCTTCTACTTTGTTATTGAAATATGCTGACATGTTGAGGTATCAGCTTTATGAAGGAAATAAGGATTCGACCTATTTAAAAACTGAGATCGCATTTATAAATAATTTTATTGAGATAGAACAGATCCGTTGGGATAATCGATTGATTATTGATACATGCTGGAATATCGGAGATGCGCAGACCCGTATATCACCACTGTTGTTTTTTACACTATTGGAAAATGCTTTCAAATTTGTCTCGCGTCCGGAGGATGGTAAGGGATTTGTAAAGGTTAAAATGGATCAAGAAGAGGAATGTATTGTTTTTTTTGTGGAGAATTCGGTTTCGGGAAGTAATCTTGTCGATAAGAATGAAGGTAATTCTGGATTGGGTCTGTCAAACCTTCGTAAACGATTGGATCTTTTATATGCAGAGCGGTATAAGTTGGATATTGTGCATACCGCAGAGTGGTATAGTGCTACGTTGTTGATTTATGTGTAGTTTTGGTGATGATGGATTTACTTACTTGCCTCATAGTTGATGATGAGCCTCTAGCAGTGGAGGGGATGCGTTTTTACCTGGAGCAGATTGATGGAGTTACTGTTGTAGGTCATTGTTACTCGGCTCTGGAAGCTCGCAAAAAAATCAAGGAGACTTCTGTTGATTTGATT
Organism: Sphingobacterium tabacisoli; assembly: GCF_017908035.1. Classification (GTDB taxonomy): domain Bacteria; phylum Bacteroidota; class Bacteroidia; order Sphingobacteriales; family Sphingobacteriaceae; genus Sphingobacterium; species Sphingobacterium tabacisoli. Next base: position 415,312 of record NZ_JAEQMU010000002.1, read on the forward strand.
TTTTTAGATATCAACATGCCTGGTATTTCCGGGTTAGAGCTACTAGAATGTTTGGAAAATCCTCCTATGGCGATTTTAACAACAGCTTATTCAGAGTACGCTTTGGAAGGGTATCGCTTGGATATTGTTGATTATCTGCTCAAACCTATTGCTTTGCCCAGGCTGCTGCGTGCTATAGAGAAAGCTCAGGGCAAGAAATGTCAAATTGGCCCGCCGGAACAGACTATCAATGAGCTATATATCAAACATGAAGATTGTTATGTGCGTGTTGAACCTAAAGAGATCCTTTTTGTAGAGGCTATGCAAAATTATGTTCGGATACATACCACTAAAGGAACTTATGTGTCTCATCAGACTTTAAGTGCTATTAGTGAGAGGTTGGGAAACAAATCCTTCTACCAGATCCATAAATCTTTTCTAGTGAATACGGCATGTATTGATAGTGTCAAAGGTAATCGAGTGGTGGTTTATGGTCAAGAACTGCCATTGTCTAAACATCGAAAAGAAGATTTCTTTAAGAAGATTGTGAATATCTAAATCTTAGAAATGGATGGTTGCCTTTAGCATACTGCTATGATGAGATAGTTCTGGCGTGATGTTGATATGTCTACGCCCCTTAGATGGGTTTAATAAATTTTTTATTTTTGGAGTAAGTAAATAGCTTAATTCTGTTGATAGGATACCAAATCCTGCTCCCGCAACAACATCGCTGAACCAATGTTTATTGTTAATAATACGCAATGCACCAGTTCCAGCAGCGATAAGATACCCTGATGAAGCAATCCATATATTTTCGTCTTTATATTCCTTAAAAAGCATATGTGCACCTAGGAAGGCTGTCGCAGTATGACCGGATGGAAAGGATTTTGAATTAGAACCATCCGGACGTATAACTCCAACGCTACTTTTCAGGCTGTGTACGCTTAATAGTGTTAATAGTGCTGCCGTACTTAAGAACTGCGTGCGCTCGACGATATTATGTTTTGCCTGTAGTCCAGTGAAATCCAAAGCATATACGGCAAGTATTGGTGTGTACTGCATGAAATCATCAATACGGGTGCCTCTGGGGGATATTCTGTTGGCATATGCTTTCGTGTCTCTATCTAGGTGTTGCAGACTAGGAATGACCTGTCGGGCTACACCATAACCAATCAGGCCACCAGCTATTAAAAGAGGTTGATAGCGTGTTGGAGATGTTGCTTTTAGTTGAATAGGATTTACGGAATTTGTGGTGCTATCGGCCTTTAACTGGAATATAAACAGGCAAAACAATAGTATATAGAAGAGTATGAGCTGAATTAATTTGTACATTATCTTTGCTTTTTTTGCAAAGATGTATACCGTTAAGGCTGGTCTAAAAAAAGTTTGACCACTGTATCAGGCGTGTTGATAAGTGGTCAAATATGAAGGATGAACGGAAATAGATTTAACGCTCTATGTCCTTTAAACTGTTCATTTTTTTATATTCTAAGAATCCTTTTATATCTTCAAAGTGCTCACGGACACGTTTGTTTCCAAATTCAAATACTTTGGTTGCTAGTCCATCGAGGAAGTCTCTATCGTGGGATACCAAGATGAGGGTGCCATCAAAATCCTGAAGTGCGTCTTTGATAATATCCTTTGTCTTCATATCCAAATGGTTGGTAGGCTCATCGAGAATCAGTACGTTGACAGGCTCCAAAAGGAGTTTAATCATCGCTAGCCTGGTTTTTTCACCGCCTGATAGGACTTTTACTTTTTTAGTGGTATCATCGCCACTAAACATAAAAGCGCCCAACATATCTTTGATCTTGACACGAACATCACCTATAGCAATCTGATCAATGGTTTCGAATACCGTTAACTCTTCATCAAGTAGAGCTGCTTGGTTTTGTGCAAAATACCCTATTTTGGCGTTATGACCTACTTTTAGGCTTCCTTCAAAGTCTATTTCTCCCATGATAGCTTTGATCATGGTTGATTTTCCTTCCCCATTTTTACCGACGAAAGCAACTTTTTCTCCACGTTCTATTACCATAGCTGCTTTTTCAAATACGACATGATTGCCATACTTTTTAGTGAGCTCTTCTACCATCACAGGATATTGGCCTGAGCGGGGCGACGGTGGAAATTTTAATCGTAAAGCTGACGTATCGACTTCGTCTATCTCGATTATTTCTAGTTTTTCCAACATTTTGACACGAGACTGTACTTGTAAGGTTTTGGAATAAGTCCCTCTAAATCTGTCGATAAATTCTTGGTTGTCCGCTATAAACCTTTGCTGTTCTTCGTATGCTTTTAACTGATGCAAGCGACGATCTTTACGTAGCTCTAGGTAATGACTGTATTTTGCTTTGTAATCGTAGATACGTCCCATTGTTACTTCGATGGTACGGTTGGTGATATTATCTACGAACGCTCTATCGTGGGAGATAACAATGACGGCTTTAGCCGAATTGATTAAAAAATCTTCTAACCATTGGATACTCTCGATATCCATGTGGTTGGTCGGCTCATCGAGAAGGATTAAGTCTGGTTTTTTTAACAAAATTTTGGCTAATTCGATTCGCATGCGCCATCCTCCAGAGAACTCTGAGGTCTGACGTGTAAAATCTGTACGCTCGAAGCCTAATCCTTTGAGTACTTTTTCAACTTCAGCATCGTAATTGGTCTCTTCAATAGAGTAGAACTTTTCACTGAGTTCAGACACACGTTCGATTAGCTTCATGTAATCGTCCGTTTCATAATCGGTACGTACGTTTAGCTGTTCATTCAGTGCTTCTAATTCATCACGCATCTGATAGACTTCTTCAAAGGCTTTTGAGGTCTCCTCGAAGACGGTCATATTGTCCTGTGTTAACAAATGTTGTGGCAAGTAGGCGATGACAGCATCTTTCGGGCCTGATACGTTGCCATTTGTGGGTTTGCCAGCACCGGCAATGATTTTTAATAGAGTGGACTTGCCAGCACCATTCTTGCCCATAAGGGCTATTTTATCATTTTCATTGATAGAAAAAGATACATCGCTAAAAAGAGTTGTCCCTCCAAATGAGACGGAGACATTATTTACGTTGATCACGATACGCCTATGTTAAAATAAGTTGCAAAGATAGTATTTAGAAGTTAGATGTCGGATATCAGATTTAAGATATCCGGTTTGTAATTTAAAATGTTAAAAAACAACTACTGCTCGTATACTAACCCCACATTGTCAACCCAGAGTCGGCTATCCGTATTACCGATGTATGCCCCACCGTTGCTGGATGAGAACTGTACGATAAGGTGTGTGACAGTGTCATCTTTGGTTCCCCAGCCTTCTTCGCGGATGGGCACCATTTTGCCTTTGCTGTTCTTGGTGTAATAAGCTTCTGTATTATTCCTCAGTCTCATATCTGTGGTGTAATAGCTTTGTTTACTGATGTCTCCATAATTGACGGGGATGCGATATTTGTTTTGCCAGCTGTTAACGGTTTTATCCATCAATTTCCAGCCTGTACCTATGCGTTTTGCATATACATTGCCATCTTTGTCTTCCCATCTTTTCTGTAAGAGGATCTGTATTTCTGCTTTATCGGTTCTTTTTGCATCGGATCCATTTCCCATACCGTTGACATATCTAGAAGTACCTCCTGTGACGACTTTGTAGTCAAATTGTAAGGCTTTCGGTTTTTTTGTGAACGGAATACCTGTAATAAGTTTACTCTGTGGGTTTTTGGTACTGGTAATCGGTTCAATCATTTCGCCGAGGAATATGGTGCCGGAGGCGAGCACGTTGATGTTGATAACCCCTAGAACTTTTACACGTTCGATGCGTGTTTCTAAACGGGCAGCCTGTCCATTGCCACGTGCTTCAGGAAATACGGTAACACTACCTTTGGTGATGCCACTAACCGTAGCCAGCACTGATGAGGTGGCCCAAGGGGAGTTTTTATTTTGATAAGGTGTATTGACGGGAAGTGTTTCTTTTGCGTCTGTTATCTCATAAAGGTACTGTGTATTACCACCGATGACAAAGGATTCTTTTACTTCCCGTTTTAACCAATTGTCCATATGGCCTAAGGGGAGTAGTTCTACTTTATCCCGTTGAGCTGCTGCGAATAGGGGAAGCAAACTCGTTATTAAGGTCAGGATTTTAAACTTTGTATTCATTGTGTTTATTGTTAGTGGCCTACTGTATGCCATTAAATTTATTAGTCTTTGATTCCTCTTTTATCGAACATATCGAAGTCCTCTCGTTTCAAATTCATTTTACGATAGGGAACAGCGATGTCGTGGTCGTTCAGATAGAGACGGGGTTTGGGACGAAAGTTTTTACTTATTAAAGATAACTCCGTATTTAGATAGGGAGTCTGTACGTGCGCCATGTTGAGTACGGTATGAAATACGGTACTACTGGAAACGGGTTTTTTACTATTGGTGTTTACCGCTTGTATTGCTTGGCTATGATCAGCGATATAAGCATCCGAAAACCACATGACAAATGGAACTCTTAATTGATAGTATGTTGGAGTCGGTGAGGCGTGTAGAAACTTGTTTCTACCGTCGTCCATCAGGTCTTCACCATGATCTGAGGTATAGAGCAACGCGACCTGTGAATCGGTTTCTGTTAGGGCTTTTATCGTTTGTGCTAAAAAGTAATCCGTATATAAGATGGTATTGTCATAAGCATTGACCAAACGCTCTCGTTCGGATTTACTTACGTTGGTGATCTTGTCAGGAGTGTATTTTCTGAACTGCTCTGGATAGCGCTCCATATATTTGAAATGTGATCCGTAGGTGTGGAGGAGGATGAATAGATCTCCTGCATTTTCCTTAATCTGTTCCTGCATGAGGGCAATTAACTCTGCATCATAATGATTTTGCGTGACACCTGTCTTGCTGTTTGTCGTGCGCAGGGTTTTATAGATATCAGCGCTTTTGGTGAAGTACTCGATAAAAGAAGCGTTTTCGGCTTGATTTGATAAGGAAATGGTGGTGAAACCTGCTTCCTTAAAAGCTTCTATTATACCTTTTCTCTGATATATGCTGTTGTAGTCCTCTATGTTGACATCGGACAGGAGCATAGACACACTCTTATGTGTGGTGTTGGACTGCGTCAATGCATCTTGGAATACAACTAAGTTGTCTTGTTGTTGAAGCTGTGGGTTTGTTTCCCTCTCATAGCCGTACAAGGACCAGTTGTCGGCTCTACCGGTCTCTCCAATAATCAGGACATAGATTTGTCTTTTTGTATTGTCGACCTGCTCTCTTGTGGCTTGGAACTTAAAGTCTTTTGATGTCTTTGGGTAGTGTTTTACTTTGTCCCATTTGTCGAAGGCAAAAACTAGATTGTTTAGCGCGCTAATAGGATATATTTCTTTTTGAAAAACCAGTGTGTCGCTGTTTTTGGGGATACTGGAATAGGAAAGTAAGAATGCAACTATTAAGAATAAACTAGCGGGAACTATTATTTTTCGCCTAAAACTTTGGTTTAAATAGTTTTTCTGTCTCCACTGACGAATGGCTAGAATCAGAGCTGGTATATATAATATCAGGACTAAAGCGATAGAAGGTAATAAGCTTCCGAGTAGTTCGTTGATTTCGGATGTATTGGTGGAAGCCACATTGAGGAACATATCTACTGCAATTACGTCTTCACCATAGAGATAGAATAGTACAATCTGAAACGCATGTAAAAATAGGAGTGGAAAGGCAATTAAAAGACTTGCTCCTGTGTTTTTTACGATTGAAAATAGGACCATATACAATCCCAAGGGGAATGTTATAATAATGAACTTGCCTATACTGTCTATGGGGTGTGTTAACGCAAAATAGAAGCTTGGAGCCATATTGACGAAGATATAGTACCAAAACAGATAGATTGGGTTATTAGTTATTGCTTTCATTAAAATGATTCGTAAATGTTAAAATAGAAGCCGTTCTGTCCTTTGCCGAATCCGTAGTCAAGCCGAACGTTTACTCTATTTTTAAATTCCCACCTATAGCCTAATCCATAAGTCGGTAGTGTATGTGACCAATCCATCTTCTTTAGGGATGAAAATACATTACCAGCACCTCCCCATAGCGCTACACCGTGGCGTCCCGTTATTTTCTGACGAAGCTCAACTTGGCTATTCAGCTGACTCCGGTCGCGGTACTGTCCGATAAAATATCCTCTCATCTGTCTAGCTCCTCCCATTTTTGAAATCATCGTCCAAGGAGCTGCTTCACTGTTAAATTCGCTGTTGAAATCAAAAGCTATAAGTCCGTTGGTCCAGACATTTTGATAGGCCCGTGTGGTGAACTTTATTGTGTTGAAATAATCCTTGCTACCGAACGCGGAAGGAAAAAACGTTTGCTCATATTGAATAAATAAACCTTTGCTCGGGTTGGGTATGAAGTCCCTACTGTCGTAGGATAAGAGAAAACCAGCTCCTACAGCGGTATTATTTGTGCTTTCCTCGGGCTTAAAGCTGATGTCTTCAAAACTTTTACTGCGAATATTCTGCGCGGAGACTATTAATCCAAAGTACGTGTTAGGAAGTATTTTACGTTGGAGGTCAAATTTTAATCCTAATTGATATTCGTCATATTCTGAATATTTATCGGCTGCTCCTGCGTCGTAACCTATACCATAAAATCGGGTTGGCATATACTTGAAGTTCATATCGTAATTGATACGGTACTTGTTCTCTGGAAAGATTGTAGTGTTCTGCACGCCTATGGCAAAAAAACCGTTAGTGGTGATATTAGCGTATATAGCAACATCGGAAGGAGGCAGGCTCAAGTCTTGTTTGTCGATTCGGTAGAGACCTGATGCGATCAGCCCCAATCCCAGTTTGGTATCGACGGAGTAGCTAGGCCCTCCTATAAATGATATATCAAATTTGCTTTGTGTCTTATCTTTTTTTGCTTCCTCAAAATAATTAACGAAGCGTTTGAAGAATGTTCTTTTTATAGGTACACTGTCTTGTGTTGTTTGTGCGCTATCCTGAATTCCACTATCCATATGGACGGTTTCCTGAGCCCATAATGTCGTTGTTGTTATTAGAAGAATAACACATAAAGCCGTCCGTGTAAATATTTTTGTCATCGCTAGATATCTATGATCGAATATGTATGAAACTAAAACCAGGCTTAATCCTGTTGTGTAGATGATGTAATCTATTAAAATAGATGTGTCACATTAAAGACTATCTCAGATTGAGAAACAGTAGTAAGTGGCTTGTTTGAACACAAGGCAAAGATAAAATAATTCTTATTGACCTAAATGGTTACAAAGTCAAAATAAGGTAAAAAGCTTGTAAGAGTGACTATTCTTGGCCAGTATCTTATTAATAGGCTTTAGCTTGATGTTCCGGGCAGTCTATCCGAAGATCTGTGTTAGCTAATCTTTGATTTAGCAATCGGCAAAAATGAAGTGTTCCATTATCCGAAGATTGGTAATAGGAACAGCTGATACACATTCTCTGAACACTTATTATTCCGGATTGATTGAGATGAGTGACGATTTCTAGAAGACTGGATAATAGTGTTTCTTTGCTCGTATCGTTTAATTTATGGATAGGTGTTCTTATTTCTTCTGTAAATAAGGAGGTCTGTCGAGCAATTTCTCTTCCTTTGTCTGTTAGATGGATGGTGTAGCTTCTTGTATCCTGTTCCTCATATTCCTTGACAATAAGTTCTTTTTGTTCTAATGTTTTGACGGTCTCGCTGATCGTGGCCTTGGTCATGTTGAATTCTTCAGCGAGGTAACTTATTTTCCGATTTTCGGCATCGTGATGAAGTAGAAAAATCAAGAGCTGTATTTGAGTAGGCGTCAGAGGAAAATCTTTGCTCTGACGCCATAGTAGCACACGAAAAGACTGGGTTATTCTTTCCAATGAAGCTACAATTTTGCTTTCTATATTGCTGTTCTGTTGTTCCAGATCAAAATCGGATCTGTTCATGGTATATGCTATTTATTTACAGTTTTCCATTTCATAGATAAAAACTCCTTTTTCTTTTATTTCATTTTGCCATTCGGTTCTGACCTGTTCTACATGGCAGAATTGGCACTCGTGGGCTGTCAATGGCTGCCCCTCCTGGTTTTTACTTTTAAGGTAATCTCTTCCATAATTGTAAATTACATCAGCATCAGTTATTGCTGCTGGTACAATAATGTCAAAGTGCATAATCGTACCATCTTTTTTTGTTACGTAGGTATCCCAAACAGCTACTTGCATTTTTATTGATTTTAATAATTGTGTGATTCTATTTTAATACGAAAAAATGCCCCACAAAGATAGTTATCCTATCGAAGTGGGGCAAGCTTTTAACCTTTTACATCTGCAATCGATGCACCAAAGTTGATGTGTAACACATTGCCTTGTGGTGTTACTAAAGCGGGTACGGACTTCACGCCAGCCTTCTCTGCTTCTTCTATCCGTTCTCTGACTTCACCGATATGTACGACTTCTACGTTGTCGATTCCTACAAGGTTGACGATGTCGTGCTCTGCGCTAATGCATACAGGACATCCAGCATGGTAAAAAACTGATTTTGACATGTTCACTAAAATTTTAATCTGTTCCTGAGGCAATATTGCCTTATTCAAAAGTAGTTAGGATTCCTAACTATATCAAGAAACAGCGCTCTATTTGCTACTGGTCTACCCTTGTTTTTTAATTCTGTCCTATCTTGGTTGGGATTTTAGAAGCCGTATTTTACTTTAAGTATATTCTTCTTTGTGTTTACTTTTAAAACCCTTATTCCCTGAAGCTCTGCTGTATCGGTAACATGGGTGCCTCCACATGCGTAATTCAGGTAGTTGCCTATTTTTACAAGTCTAATGCTTGTATCAGCTTTTGGGGTGAAGTGAGAAGTTCTAAAGGAGTCTTTGTAATCGGAAGAGGCTGTTGAGACTATTTTGGAATGAATTGGGAGCTTTTGGGGGATAAGGGTATCTAAGATGCTGTTGATGTCTTCTATAGCAATGTTTTGGACTGTATTTGCTGTGTCAAACTCTATGGCGCTATTACTAGGATAGTGTGAACCTTTTATAGGGGTAAGATTGAGTTTAAGCTCTTCATATATTATCGAGGTGATAAGATGTCCAGCGGTGTGTAGTTGGGAGTTTACCGCTCTCTTGATGGGATCAATTCTAAGGGTAATAATTGCATTGTCTTCTATTTCCTGTCTATCGATGTAGATTTTTAGACTATTGGCGTGAAAAGCCCCTTTGATTATCGAGCTTGTTGTATTCCCAATGGTTATTTCTGCAGTGTCGCTTTCTTGTCCCCCTCCACCCGGAAAATAACAGGATTCCTGAGGTATGATAAAGAATCCATTATCATCCGTGCCATAATCAAGAATCTGTGTTTCGTTTAGAGCAGTCTCAGGACTGTGGTAGTATATCAAGTGCGTTTCCATATTTTGTTTTTTGTATTTGACAGGGGTAAAGGTGCTGCATTTAAAGTAAATAAAATAGAAGGCTCATAACATCTGGTAATTGGTTAACATCTATTTCCGTATAATCTGTAGCTTTTCATGTTTCGAAAAAAAATATCGGATCAATGTAAATAAAAGGTGATTTTTTTGACCATCCTTTCTTCACGGATTTCGGTACGTTTGACAAAGGAGATAGCTAGGTATTGTATCTTTCAACGGATCTGAAAAGTTGGGCATAAAGGAATTAAAGTAGGTTTTTATAGCGAGATACAATTTTTTGTAGAATACAATGGCGGACACTTGTTTTTGATTGTTTTCATGGTGCTTCAATAAATGTGACATGTACTAATATAAAGAATTGGCTGTTGGTGTACAATGAAAGGCTACGGAAGGTAGACAAATAGGAACATTTATCCAGATCATATTTTGTGATTGGACGGCTTTTTTTTATAGGTTTACCGTGTATTCACCGTATAGGACACGGTGAATACACGGTAAGCGGACGGCAGATGACTGTCTCAGGATAGAATAGATACTCAGTATGCTTCTTACTTAAGTAAAATCAGAAGGGAGGTTCCAATACCATTTTTTGAATTCTATAATCTCTGATTTGTTGAAATATCGGGTCCTGTTCTTGCCGATCTTTGCTATCTTAATCTTTCCGGCATCCTGATATCGGCGAAGACTGCTGTCGCTGAAGCCAACGAATTCTTCCACTTCTTTGGCATTTAGGTATATAATCTCTCTTTCTTTTGTATCACGGAGTAGGTTTTCTATTCTAACCAGTTGCTCTGTCAATGTGGATAGGTTTTCTGTTTGTATCGCTAAGGATCTTTTTATAAACAGCTGACAGTTGAAGATGAATTTCAAAATTTTTAACATGACGACGTATGTTGTAGAGTAGCTGCCGAAATCATGCAGAGGCTGACAATAAAGCATAAGTAACCTCTTCCAGTAATCTAGATTAATAATTGGGGATAAGCTTGGTCAGTATGGCAACCTCTTGCGACATCCCCATCATATCACAATAGTTGCGCTATCTTGAGTCAAAAAAATCCTTAGCACATTAGATTATTAGACAAGATGTCGAATTATAATCAATAAAACAATAGCTGTTCCATCGGGTACCTTCAATAGACTTTCAATATCACGGAATGGTTCCGTCAAAGTCCCTTCAATATCTTGTATAGGCTTGTATTCCGATCGGTATGGATAGTATGTTTGTCGCTGTAAGGCCTATATACCGGTATCAAAAATGCCTCACAATGGTTTAATTTTTAAATACAATAAAAAATGGGAACAATCAGAAATGGAGCCAATGGTGGCTTCAAAGGGAAAGCCGGATCGGTGATTGGGAGTAGTTGGAAAAATGTGGACTATATAAAAGGGCTTTATAAAAAACGTACTAAACCTTCGTCGCCCGAACAGCTAGAACAACAGGCACGGTTTAAATTGATAACGAGCTTTCTGAATCCAATCGTACCGATGTTACGGATTGGATTTGGACAGCTACAGGCGGATCGAAATACGCCTGCTAATGTGGCACTAGCCATGAATATCAATAGAGCTGTAGCCGGTTCCTACCCAGACTTTACGCTAGACTATCCTAATATCCGCATTAGTGAGGGCAATTATCTCGGTGGAGGAACCACGGCGGCGAGCGTGACTGGTGGACAATTGACAGTGACCTGGTCGACGCTATTGAATACGATGGCCGACACGCGGCCTGACGATACGGTGTATATATTACTGTATCAGCCAGATATTGAAGAGTTTTTCACTCCAGCACAGCTACCTACACGTCAGGATGGTCAGATAGAGGAAGAACTGCCGGCTCACTTCCTAGGTGGAAAGGGGCATGTCTGGTTGTTTTTCTCAGATCGCAAGGCAAAGAAAGTATCCCGTAGTTCGTATCTGGGCGAACTGGACCTGGTTTAATTTACAATCAAAGGGCGGTGTAGCGCCGCCCTTATAATTTAATCAATTAAAAATTAACGTGATGATTATATATAATGGAGCAAGTAGCTTATTGGATCCTCGGGTTGTTTCTAGGATGAGATTTGGGCATGCGGCGAAATTTTTGGCACCGCTGGCACCACTGATTAAAATAGGTCTGGCTACACGACGAAAGGGGAAGACAGCCATGGGGCGGGCAATGTCGCATGTGCTTTCTGTCGCTATGAACAAAGAATTTCCCAACTTAGAAATCGAACCTGCTAATGTACGGCTCAGCGAGGGAAATCTGCCAAATCCTACGCATATACGTATCGAACGGGAAGAGAATGTCATAAAGGTGTCGTGGGAAAAGACAGCTTTGGGAAGGGAGGTATATGCCGATGATGAAGTGATCATCTGCGCATATGATATCCCGGGGAAAGTTGCTTTTAGAAATACTGAACCAGCAGAGCGCAAGGATGGTTGCAGTAATATCGAGCTGTCGGACGATAAGACGGACGTCTCAGTACATCTCTACCTGATGTGTCATAACCGAGATAAAACGAAGTTTTCGCGGTCTATTTATTTAGGGTATTTATGAGAAAGGTGATATGAAAGTTGAAGTAAAACGTATCCGGCAGGGAAAGAATAGTACCCTGTCGGACATTTATATCGAAGATGATTTTTTTGGCTACGGACTAGAGGATCTGGTAAGAGATGTCAAGATAAAAGGTAAGACGGCAATTCCTGCCGGTACATATCGATTGGGAATCAATAAGCATGGTACCATGAATGAAAGGTATAAAGTGAAATTTCCAGAGATGCATCGTGGGATGATCGAAATTTTAGATATACCTAACTATTCGGCGGTGTATATCCATATCGGTAATTATCACAGCGAGACCAGCGGTTGTCTATTGGTCGGCGAATACTTTAAACGTTATGATGGCGACTATGCAGTATACGACTCTAGCAAGGCTTATATAAGGCTTTATCGGCTTTTGATCGATGCGGTATCAAAAGGGGAAGCAGAGTTGGTTATTGAGTGATAAGGTTATGAGGTTACAAGGTTATAAATTTTAAATAAAATAAAATGAACAAGATAATCAGGAAAATAAACAGCGCTGTACATATTGTGCTAATGGCACCGATCAAACTGCCTGTAAAGGTATTGAACATCGTAAAGTATACGGCGTTGGCATTGGGTGTATTAGAGACGATACTGGATAAAGAGGAAACAAGCGATGATAAGACAAAGAAAAAGGAGGTGGCTGATGAAGAGTCTAAATAATGTCACGGCGGGTACCTTAGGCGGTACTTTTTGTTCGATATATGCTTCGATATCCTTGGGAGAGGCGGGACAGACCATACTTCTTTCTGCTTTGGGATCCATAGTCAGCTATCTGGTTTCTTCCTGGCTGGGACGCAAAAAGAATAAGCAATAAATGAATGGGGAGATGATGTTTAATTGTCATCTCCTCTATACAGACACGCTAGCTCAATATCTGATTATCATTTATAATTAGTTTGACTTATTTATCTTTTTTATTATACCCTAATATATCCATCACCTGTTGTTCGTTCTGCTGATCTGAAAAGACGTCAACTTTGATTTCACCGAGTTCGTTACGGTCAATTAGAATATGTTTTGGATGTGGGATAAGGCAATGGTGAATTCCGCCGAAGCCTCCTATGCTTTCCTGATAGGCACCGGTATTGAAGAAGCCGATGTATAGTGGTTTTTCTTTATTGAATTTTGGAAGATATATGGCGTTAAGATGCTGTTCGGAATTGTAGTAATCTTCGCTGTCGCAGGTGACTCCCCCTAATAGTACACGCTCATAGTTCTCATTCCATCGGTTTAAGGCGAGAAGAATAAAGCGGCTATTGATAGCCCAGGAGTCGGGGAGGGTCGTGATGAAAGATGAGTCGATCATATTCCATCTTTCACGATCGTTCTGTTTCTTTTGATAAGCTACTTTATAAATTGCACCTGCACTTTCGCCTACTGTAAACGAACCGAACTCTGTAAATATTTGAGGTACGGGTATGTCAGCATCGTCACAGGCATTCTTTATCTGGCTGAGAATTTCCTCAACCATATACTCATAATCGTATTCGAATGCCAATGAGTTTTTGATGGGGAAGCCGCCTCCTATATCCAAACTGTCAAGACTGGGACATTCTTTTTTCAATTCAACGTATATCTTTATACACTTCAATAATTCATTCCAATAATAGGAGGTATCACGAATACCTGAATTAATAAAGAAATGAAGCATTTTTAACGCTACACGGTCATTCTTTTTTATCTCATTACGATAATATGTAAGAATATTTTTATAACCAATTCCTAGTCGTGAGGTATAGAATTCAAATTTTGGACTTTCTTCGGAAGCAATCCTTATGCCTACATTGATTTTTTTATCGGTCCTGGCCAATAATAGGTTAAGCTCTTCGTAATTGTCCAGGATTACCGTTACATTGCTTTTACCTGTATCGATCAACCTCGATATGTTATCGAGATATTGTGCATTTTTAAAGCCATTACATAGTATAGAAGTGCTGTCACTTATTTTATTCTCATAGACTAGCTTTTCTATAATGTTTATATCAAAAGCAGATGAAGTTTCGATATGTACGTTGTTCTTGAGGACTTCTTCTAATACAAAACTAAAATGGGAGCTTTTTGTGCAATAGCAATAATGGTATTGGCCCTCGTAGCCTATTCTTTTCATTGCTCTGTGGAACCATTCTTTTGAACGTTGGATATTCTGTGATATCCGGGGTAAATAAGTGAATTTAAGTGGAGTACCATGCTCCTCAACGAGCTTCATAAGGTCTATACCATGGAATAGTAATTGATTTTGCTGGTCTAGATTGAATTCGGGTTGTGGGAATACAAAAGTCTGGTCGATCAGATCAAAATACTTTGTTTTCATTGATGCTATTGGTTTAATTATAGTGAAACAAATATGTCAGTGGGGCTTTCTTGTAATCGACAAGCCTCATTAAACTTGGGAGCAAAAGTAAATTTTAATGAGTATGCTCAACTGATACAGATTCCTTATTATCGGGGATCCAGAATTATTGGATAATCCGTAAGAGTGTTACATATTATGAAGTGGTACTGCCAATACTGCTAAGAATAGGCGCTGGACTAGTGTTTATTATCGGTTTTGTATCATAAAGTAGATTTAAACCAAGACTATGTTTGCACTTTAGGGATCAAAAAGAACCCCAAAGTCGGGGTAAACTCCTATCTAGATGTCGGCGAACTTTCGGTCTTTTCCACTGTCATGGAGACACGTTACAATCTGTGTTGCTTTGAACAGTTCGAACACTCTAAAGATGAAACGGTGTTAACATTTAAACATAATATTTAAACAAATGGAATTTGTAATAAGGAACTGTATAAAATCGGATATTGACAATCTAGTCAAGCTTTGTGAAGAACATGCCGAATATGAAAAAATTCCATATGCTTTAGAAGAGAAAAATATACGGTTATGTCAGGCACTTTTTTCAGATAGCAAGCGTGTGTATTGTCTCGTTGTAGAAAGTGAAGGAACTCTGGTAGGATATGCTACTTATACATTCGATTATTCGACCTGGGACGCAGGGGAGTTTGTAAACCTTGATTGTCTTTATCTTCAACAGGAATATCGAAATCTTGGAATTGGGCAAATATTGTTTGATAAGATCAGATATGCTGGCAAAGAAAAGGGATGTGTTAGTATGCAATGGCATACGCCGAATTTTAATGAAGGCGCAATCAAATTCTATCAACGTAATGGGGCGTTGGGGCGACTAAAGATGAGGTTCTCCCTATTATATTAGCGGTAGCCAGTCAGTTCAGTTGTCCGGGTGGTCGTTCAGCGCTAAACTGGATTAAAAATGTAGTGGTACTCAGGGATAGAATTGCGGCGTGCATATCAATTTTAAGAAAGTATCTCCTGAAGGAAAGAGAGTAACTGTAAAGGATTAATAATAAAACAATATGATTACGTATCAAGTTGAAGAAAGAATAACAGTAGCCGAGTTTAAGAAAATATTGGTGGATTCTACTCTTGGTGAAAGAAGACCTATCAGCGAATCTACTAGGCTAGACGAAATGTTAAAACATGCCAATCTGATCGTTACAGCTAGAGACAATGGCAAACTCGTTGGTATTGCACGTTCGCTTACTGATTTTGTGTACTGCACTTATCTCTCCGACCTTGCTGTCAATATCAGTTATCAGAACCAAGGAATAGGAAGAGAACTGATAAAAATGACAAAGCAGCATTCAATCAAGGCTAAACTAATCTTATTATCGGCACCGAAATCGGTGAACTATTATTCAAAGATAGGCATGAAACAAAGGGAACACTGCTATGTGATGGATGATATAAATGACTTGGTTTAGATAAAACGAGCCAAAGACATCGAGTTCGAAAATCAGATTAGGGGAGTGAATGCTAATGGTCTGGATTAGTGTAAATAACCAAACTGAACCAGTCGGTTAACCCCATTTGATCGTATTTTTATGGCATCATTCACCAAGAGGTTAATTATTAAACATAAAAGGATAATATGAGCAATAATGAAATTTTATTCGAATTAGTTACTAGGGAAGCAAATAGACAACGTGGATGTCTAGAGTTGATTGCTTCAGAGAATTTCGTAAGTGAAGATGTCTTGAAATTGGCTGGATCAATATTGACAAACAAGTATGCTGAGGGCTACCCGAATCGACGCTATTATGGGGGCTGTGAGTTTGTGGATCTGGTCGAAAGCTTGGCAATAGCTCGCGTGAAAAGTCTTTTTGGTGCAGAGTATGCCAATGTTCAACCTCATTCGGGTTCTCAGGCTAATACGGCGGTATTATCCGCTTGTTTGAATCCTGGGGATAAGATTCTTGGCTTTGATCTAACGCATGGAGGGCACCTCACACATGGATCTTCAGTGAATTTTTCAGGTAAATTGTATACACCTACATTTTATGGGGTGGATAAAGACTCTTCAGTATTGGACTATGATAATATAGGACGTATAGCTGAGCAGGAAAAACCAAAAATGATAATAGCTGGAGGTAGTGCTTATTCTAGAAATATAGATTATAAGCGATTTCGAGAGATAGCTGATCGGGTTGGTGCTATTCTGTTGGCAGACATTGCTCATCCAGCCGGCCTAATAGCAAAAGGACTGTTGGACGATCCGATTCCGTATTGTCATATCGTAACTACAACTACCCATAAGACGTTGCGCGGGCCAAGAGGTGGAGTTATACTAATGGGCAAAGACTTTGAAAACCCATTTGGCAAGAAGGACAGTAAGGGGAACCTCAGAATGATGTCGAATATTTTGGATGCTGTTGTATTTCCAGGAATACAAGGGGGACCATTAATGCATATTATTGCTGCAAAGGCTGCTGCGTTTGGAGAAGCACTGACGGAGGGCTTTGGTAGATATACGCAGCAGGTTCAAAAAAACGCTAAAAAGATGGGAGAGGAGTTCATAACCCGTGGATATGATGTAGTATCGGGAGGGACAGATAACCACTTGATATTGATTAATCTTAGGAGTAAAAAGCTTTCTGGTAAAGTCGCTGAGACTATTCTGGACAATGCAGGTATCACCGTAAATAAAAATATGGTGCCGTATGATACATTGCCTACTTCGTTAACATCTGGTATACGTTTGGGAACTCCGGCTATAACGACTAGGGGACTAAAGGAAAAAGAAATAGTGGATATTGTGAGTCTGGTAGACAAGGTATTAACAAATCCAGAAGATACTATTCTTCATAGAAAAATTAAAAATAAGGTAAGTACGATGATGATGGATAGACCTATGTTTGATAGTTTTAATCTTAACTAGATTGCTAATGTACTGTCATAGATTTGATTATAAAAGGCTACCCTACTTAGAGTAGCCTTTTTTCTGGTAGGTACTGATATAATTATTTCATCAATTCCTCCAAAGCCATATCCAGATTGGCTCCTCGCATTCCATGTTTAATAATTCGCCCCGCTGAGTCAATAAGTAACGCGTAAGGGATTCCTTGAATGTTGTAACTTTGGGCAATTTGGCTTTTGAAGCCTTCCCGGGCATTGTACTGATGCCAATCCATATTCTCCTCCTTCATAGCCTTTTTCCAGTCGCTTTCTTTCTCGTCGAGTGAGATGCTTATGATATCAAACCCTTTGTCTTTCCAATGTGACATAGTGTGTACCAGATGGGGAATCTCACCTCGGCAGGGGCCGCACCAAGAGGCCCAGAACTCAAGGAGTATATACTTCTTGCCTTTTGGAAAGACAGAAGTAAGTTGTACTCTGTTACCTTCTCTATCTAAGATGGGGCCGTCTAGAATCTTTGATCCAATAGCTGTCGCTTTGGCTTGGGAAACAGTCTTTAAAAACTCGGTGTAGACAGTTTTATCTTTCCAGTACGGGGTTAGGATATCAACAAGTTCGTCCATCTGTGATTTGCTGAGGTCTTTTTCGCCATAGCCTTCCAACATGTACAAGGCATTATCCAGCGAAACTTTTGCGTTAGGGTTGTTCTTGATGAAAGCCCATTTCTTCTGAAAGATCCTTTCATTGTATGGAGTCATTTCTTTGAGTATGGTGATTCCTTTTTCGGTATTGAATTTTCCTTCCAATGTTGGAACATGATATTCTTTTAAATAGTCTTCATTTAGTTGACCAGTTACCTTCCGATCTGCTGCTATGCTCCGTTCGAGCTGATAGGCTAGATTCTGAGCCTGAGATCCTTCGATAATAGGGTTTACGGCTGGTAGATCAGGTCTATAATAATAAGAAGGAATACTATCAATATGCCCTGATAGGCTGATCTGGCCACCATCGAGATAAAAATTGCTTGCTTTCCATTTGTTCTCTTCCGCTTTTTTATCTGGTGCAAAGATTATTTTGATACGTTCGGCTTCACCGATGCTTCCCTTGATCTGGAATCTGTTATTCTTAATGACTGCTGTCCCTATAGTTGTCTGCCCATTATCCGCTAGTAGTTTTACGATCTGTCCATTGGCTGCCTTTCCTGCGATTTGTCCTTTCAGTAGGAAAGACTGTTGGGCCATGCCCATGGAGACTAGACTACTGAGCATTATTGTAAATAATGTGTTTCTCATTTTTTTATTTATTTATAAACTGTGTATTGTTACTGATAAAAATTGCTGTATTTTACAAAGGGTTTGGAGCTAGTTCCTTATTTCCGGCAAGGGCTACCTGTGGAATGGGAAGTACCAATTGTGATTCGGATTTTATGGTTGATTTAATATCTCCTAATCCTATATTTCCCGCTTTGTAGTATCGAACGAAATCAAACCAATCTTCACCATTCTCTGAGAACAACTCTAAAGTTTTATGTTTAAAGATGAAGGACAAGAGTTGATTGTCGCTCAATGTCGAAGCATAATCGTTGGCATAGCCAGCGCGGGAAGCGATAGATTGTAGACTCTCGCGGGCTGCTACATAGTTTTTGTTGTGTGCAGCGGCCTCTGCATGCACCAGATAGATTTCACCTAGACGAAGTATCATCTGTGTATTGTGTTTCCCGGCTCCGTTTGAAGCATAAGGGTATTTTCCATTGCCTAAAGGGCCTGCAGAATTAGGATTGAACATGAAGTAGAACCTAAAGTCATAGCCCTGACCGGTCGTTAGATCTCCGTCTGTCTCTCCATTGACAAGGTTATCAGCTAAACGTTTGGTGTATTCGCTATAAGTCGTACGGGAAACGAGGTCAGAAACAACTTCTAATGACCCATGCGTATACGTTGAAAATAGTGCCTCTGTCGACTCATAACCATTCTCAAATAACGATTTAAAGGTGTTTTCAAGTTTGTAACCGTAATTGTTCGCTTCCTCAATAACTTCTTTGGCTAATTGCTCCGCTTCAGCCATTTTGCCCATATGGAGCAACACTTTTGCTTTTAATGCTTTCGCGCTGGTCTGTGTAATATAGTAATGATGTGTACTATTTGTTGCAGCATTAGCGATCGCATAATCTAGATCCTCCAGGATAAAGGTATAGCTGTCTTGCACGCTGGCGCGGGTAGCAGTTTCTGTCCCTTCAAATGGCGTATTCCTTAATACAATGCCATAAGGGGAATTTAAATCGAAAAAATAACCGAAATGACGTAAGATCTGAAAATGTGCCAATGAACGATGAAATTTACACTCGGCAATTATTTCCTTAACCCTCTGTTCGGGCATACCTTTGGCATCACCTCGCTCCATCAGTTTAATCAGATTGTTTGCTGTATTAATAGTAAGGTATGTGCCTTGGTATATATTTGATAAAGCTATATTATCAGCTTGTATGCTATTTGTCACAAATTCCTGTCCGCCGGTAAGACCTCCGCCTTTACTAGCGGTAGTTCCAGACAAGATGGACATATAAGGTCTGAAAGTAGAGACATTAAAGGTGCGCCAGCTTTTGTATACACCCCGTAGCACAGACTCAGCAGATTCGCTGTTATAAACGACATTATCACTTTCCATTTTGTAATAAGGCTTGATATCATCAATATCGCCTACCATAGAGCAGGAGGAAAGGCCTAGTATACCTGCTAATAAAATTCCTATATATGTTGTTTTCATGTTTGGGTCTCGTTAAAATGTCGCTTTGATACCAAATGAATAAGTCTTAGACATCGGGTATGCATCATTGTTACTTGTATTAGTGGCGATGTAGGTACCTATAAATTCTGGGTCTAGCCCCGGCCATTTTGTGATGGTCCATAAGTTGGAGGCGGAGGCAAATACAGAGAGTTGACCTATCTTGCAGCTCTCTGTTAGCTTTTGAGGTAATGTATAGCTAAGATTGATGTTTTTGAGCCGTAAGAAGGAAGTCTCGTACACTAAACGGTCCGAAGTTCTGGAATTGGATGCTGGATCATAGTAGGTAATCTTGGCAAAATGGGCCTGTTGATTGCTCGGAGACCACATGTCATTGTACATCTCCTCGTTAAGACTCTCTCCGAGTGATCCGAAAAAACTTGTTCTAAAGTCATCCATTACAGCTCTAGCACCTTTAGAATACTGAAATACGAAAGAGAAATTCAGATTTTTATACTTTATACGGTTATATATACCGCCGAAATATTTTGGCTGTGCGGTAGCTATAACTTCGCGGTCGTCGATATTGATAACACCATCTCCATTGAGATCTTTATACTTGTAGTCACCTATACCTGTTGCCGAATTTTGATAGTATCCTGTCGGTGATGATTGGTTAAGCGCGTCGATTTCTTCTTGATAATCAAATATTTTTTCGACTAGGTAGCCTTTTCTTGTTCCCGCTGGATAGCCCTCTAAATAGCTGTCTACTGAGTATTGGTTGATATTGGCACCATTTAATTTTTCAATCTTATTTTTGTTTCTGGCAATATTGAATCCCAGATTCCAGGTGAAGTCTTGTTTCTTCAGGATGTCATAAGCTAGTTCAAGCTCAAAGCCTTTGTTGCTCATATCAATGATATTGGCGTAATATTGGGTAGTTCCTGCTTCAAGTGGTGCTGGTGCTGGTGCTAACGCCCCAGTAGTATATCGATCATATACATCGACGCTACCGGTAAAACGATTGTTGAAAAATGCAAAATCGAGGCCGGTGTTGTATTCACGAGTTTTCTCCCATTTAACGTCGCGGTTTGGTAGGTTATCATCCAGCACGATGGCAGGGCTGCCGCCCCACAGATCACTAGAGCCCCGTACAAAAAACTGTCGGTACAGAAAATCGCTGATATTAGTAGAACCGGTATTACCCCAGCTCAGACGCAATTTAAGATCATTTACCCAATCTGTAGACATCATAAAGCTTTCTTTGTTAATGCGCCAGCCTAAGGAAAGAGAAGGAAAGTAAGCTCGTTTGTTACCGGGACCAAACTTGGAAGATTCGTCCGTTCGGAAATTCGCTTCGGCGAGATAGCGATCTTGAAATTTATAACTCAAACGGCTATATATGGAATTTAAACCTTGATCTGTCCGGTAATAGGAAAAATAATTGATACGGGCAGCTGATCCTGGGTCGATCAGTATCTCGTTATCCGGAAACTCCTCATAGGAATGCGAATCACCCCAATTTTTAAATCGGTCAAAACCGATACCAGCCATAGCGTATAACTGATGACCATCTTTTTTCCAATCGTAATCTGCTCGGAAGTTTACGCTGGTATTGCTGTTTTTGGATGTATTCGTATTTAGAGAGGCATACAAGGTAGAACCAAATATACTGAAATCATCTGTTGCGTAGGTCGGTGAAAAGATACTGGCTTCGCCGTTATAAGAAGCTATGCTAATATCTCCGTGGAGCTTAAAACCCTCGAAAACTTTGTAAGCAGCATAGGCTGATCCTAAAAACTGATGCATATTATTGTTGCCCTTATTGTGGAGTTGCGCTAAAGGGTTGGATAAAGCCACAGGTGCACCGTACATACTGCTTCCATCTATTGTTGTAAAGTTGCCTTCAGAATCATAAGGTGCAATATCAGGTCTTACCAACCAAGGTTTGGTAACGCCATCTGCAAATATTTGTTGACCATGTTTCATCCTACTATAAGAATACCCTAGTGAGGCACCAGCGGATAAACGATCGGTAATATCACTATCAAATGACAAACGCCCACTATACCGTTGTAGGTTGTTATTGATGTAGAGCCCGTCCTGATCAAATGCATTAAAGTTGAAAGCCATATTGCTATTGTCGGTACCTCCGGTTAGCGTCACATTGGCCTGCGATGTACGTGCATTTTTATTGCGGATAACTTGTGTCCAGTCGGTGTTGCCATTATAGAAAGCATCTGCCTTTAGTCCATCAAATTGGTACTTTAATGGAGTGCCAAACCCATCGTCTTCTGTCGGAAGGATGTTGGCAAAAATTTCCATTCCAGGAACTTGGGTATAGAACGCCACATAGGGGTCGATCTGTCCATTATTAATCGCACCAATTGTGTTGTTTATGATGCGGTTTTGGACTTCCTTAAATTGATCGACAGAAAGTGGTTTGTACATTTTTGTAGGGTTACTGATAGAATGTGTATAGTCGACCGATGCTTTGAAAGGATTGTTTTTTTTGCCTCTGTTTGTCTTGACTATAACCACACCATTGGCTCCCCTTGATCCATAGATCGCTGTAGCAGCGGCATCTTTTAGAATATCTATGCTTTCAATCTCGGATACGGGAATATTTACCAAAGGGTTGATGGTCGGAAAATCTCCTACGCTGCCTTCAATAAAAAAGGGAATACCGTCAATAACGTATAGCGGTTCGTTCGAACTTCCAGATAGGGGGGAAGTGATCCCACGGATATTGAGCTTGGCCGTGGAGCCGGGGGCACCTGAGTTTTGGGTTACCATTACCCCTTTTGCAGCACCACCAAGAATAGATTCAAAGGTAGCACTATTGTTGCTGAAGTCAGCGAGTTTCTCTTGATTGATAGAGGATATGGAGCTGGTAAGGTCTTTTTGTTGCTTGCTACCATAGCCAATGACGACCACCTGCTCCAATTTTTCATCTAACTGTGTGAGGGTCATATTGTAGAGTACAGTAGGCTTTTGAACCTGGACCATCGCTGCCGTGGTCTGATAGCCGACAAAACTGTACGATAACTGGTATACTCCGTAAGGAAGATCGGTAAATGAATAGTGTCCTTGTGCATCGGATATTGTAATACGGTCAAGGTTGTTACCTACAATTTTTACTGTAACACCACTCATGGGAATTTTCGTTTCATATTGATTCACTATTCCCGATAAAGTCCCGGATTGCTGTTGTTTATTTTTGATGATTATATTTTTTTCCTGGACTTGGACCTCTAAGGGTTGTGTACTGAATATTTCTCTAAGGACCTCCCGAAAGTCAGCATTCACTGTATTGATGGTTACCGGTAATGATTCTGTAAGACTCTCGTCTGCATATAGAAAGCGGTATGAGCTCTGCTTTTCCAGCTGTTGAAGAACTGACTTGAGCGGGCTGCGTTCAGCTTTAATCGTAATTTTTTGGGCGTAACTGGCCATTGAGAATGGCATGAAAAAGGTGCTTAGTAGAAGCATCGTAAGATAATATCTTACGTGTTTTAAGAAGTTTATATTCATAAAATTTAGTGTTAGTTATTCTTTTGTATATAGATTGTTTTATTTCGAATGGTGAATTTGACCTTCCCCGTCATCTCCAACAGATTGAGGACCTGTCCGATCTGGTTATGCTTGGAAATGGTTCCGGTAAACTGCTTTTTCTCTAGTTCTCTGTTGTCAAAAACAATATCGACATCGTACCAACGTGCTATTTTCTGCATGATGCTTTCCAATGGTTCGCTATCAAATACAAACAATTCGTCTTTCCAAGAGATTTCGCTAGCTGTTTTAGCTGATAAGATCTTTATATTTTTTCCATCGAATATAGACTGATCTCCAGGAAGAAGTATAGCATTTCCTTTTGAAAAGCTAACTTCTACCTTCCCTTCGAGCAGCGTTGTTAGTGTATGTGTGTCATTTGGATAGGCCTTAATATTGAACTTGGTGCCGAGTACGGTCACCTTCTGTCCTTTGGACTCTACAATAAAAGGTTTGTTTTTGTTCTTGGCTACCTCAAAATATCCTTCTCCAAGCATTTTTATTCGACGTTCGTTGCCTGTGAATTGGGAAGGAAATTCGATGGTTGATTCAGAATTAATAGATACTATGGAACCATCCGATAATACTATTCTATATTGTCCGCCGCGTGGGACAATTAATTTATTAATGCTTGCAATATCATTTGTCGTGGAATCTGTTTCGTATGATATGGTTCCATCACTTAGTTTCTCTATTTTAATGCCTTCATGACGTATGATGTCGCCCGTAGTGAGTTGACTGAGATTTACTGAATCTTTTGACCCAAGAACCAACACTGCACGGTTACCTCCTGGGGTAATTTCAGAGGTCTCGGCAAGTGTGTCTACGGTGTTGTCTCTATAGATGCTGTAATATAGTAATGAAATAGAACATAGCATGATGAAGATACCCGCATAACGAAGGAAGCGTCTTCTACTCCTTTGATGTGGATTTATATTGTTCCATACGGATTCCTTAGCCTGTTCATATTCTTGAACTTGAAGGCGATTGTCATATTCAACAGAAGTATACCAAGACTCTACGGCATCTCTTTCGGATCTGGATGCAGCCCCACTGGTATAGCGTCTCAATAATTTTTTGATCTCGCGTTTTGTCATCATCATTAAATAGGTCTTCAGTTAACAAGACAAGACAAAAGCAGGAAGGGAGTAGAGAAAAAATAAAAAAATACTAAAATGTAGAAAAAAGAACGTAATGGATCTTTTGTTTGAGGATTCTGAGGGCATTTGCAACCTGCTTCTTCACCGTTAATTCGGATAAGGCCATTAACTCTGCAATTTCTTTATGGGATAGCTCCTGATTTCTACTAAGTAGGTAGATCTGTTTCATCTTAAGAGGGAGAGCATCTATTTCATTTTGTATGATGCGTTCCAATTCATTTTTGTGGATAGTGCGGGAGGTAGTTTCTTCGTACAAGTTGTTAAAATATTGGAATAGCTCTTCCCGTTCGCCTTGTTTTTTTGTTTTAATATAAAAATTGATGATACTATTTCGTAGGGATGCAAAGAGAAAATGGACTACTTTACCTTCTATATTGATTTTGGAGCGTTTTTTCCACAGATTCATAAATATATCCTGGGTGAGATCCTGAGCATCTTCCTTGGTATTTACCTTACGTTTGGCCTGAGCGAAAAGAAGATAAAAAAAACGATCGTAAAGATGCTGATAGGCTATTTCATCGCCTAGTTTCACTAGGTCGAAGAGCTGCTCATCACTACAATCGCTATGTTTGATCTGATTCATAAAGGTAAACAAAGGTAAGTATAAAAGATTTCTAATTTGAATCTTAGTCGGGGTGATATCTTAAATATTGGCTCTTTACGTTGTTTTATCCCATTATAATTATTATCCTAGACACGAAATAAATCAGAACCTCCTTTTTTTGCTATAAAGAAAGAAAAAGCTTTCAATGGCACTAGCAGAGTCTCTTAAAGATTTAGAAAATGTTGTGGTAAATACTATGATTGGCTAACTATAAAAACTCTGTATATTTAGATTCTAAATTTTTTGGTGATAAAATATTGTATTGTCTGGAGGCTAATCATATAATAAAAAAATGAATAGTACCCGAATGGTCCGTTTTCTTTGGACCAAAGGGTCAATATTATTGATCCTAATGCGGATAGTATAAATTGATTAAATAATATTTTCCGGAACATGCGTAGAATAGATTGATGTGAAGAGAATAATAGGTGTCGAATATTAACGGTGTTACTTCTTTTTATTGTAACCTAATATATCCAATACCTGATCTTCATTTTGTTGCTCTGAGAAGACGTCGATACACACCTCAACTTGTTCGCTATGGTCAATTAGGAAATGCTTTGGATGTGGAATGAGACAGTCATAGATTCCTTCAAAACCACCTATGCTTTCCTGATAAGCTGTGTAAAAAGGCTCCGGGATCTCCTGATATGAAGTTATCTGTTATTCTTGAGCGTAGTATTCAGGCGATCACCGAAGCTGGTACTCCAATTTAATAAGGTGGATATTTATCTTTAGGAAAGATTGACGAATTCTTTATTTTTAATGCTGTTTTTTTTGTCTTTGTTGAACCACTTGAACTTACCATTGATCACCATATAAGCCAGGAGGCCGGCTACTAGCCCCCAAAAAGCTCCTCCGATATCAAATAGACTAATATTTGCAGCAGAGACTAAAAATGTGATCAGTGCTACTTCTCTGGTCTTTACATCTGCCATGGCACTGGATATACTGCCTGCAATGGTACCTAATAATGCCAAGCCCGCCAACATCGCGATGAAGGAAGAGGGAAATGCCATGAACAGTGCTACAAAGGTCACCCCGAAAATGCCTACCAAGGAATACAGGATGCCACATGTTATGCCGGCAATATATCTTTTTTTTGGATTTTCGTGTGTATCTGTTCCTGTAGCTATTGCTGCTGTAATGGCAGCAATGTTAAATGGAGACGATCCAAAGACAGCAAATACCATAGACCCTAAGCCTGTAACAGTCAGTATCGGATTGGCACTCATGTCCTTGTAACCATCATTTTGGAGGACGAGCATACCGGGCATGTATTGCCCTGTCAATGTGATTATAAAGAGGGGTAAAGCAACACTCAATAAAGCATTGGCCGAGAATACAGGCGCAGTAAATACAGGTTTGGATAGACTCCATTCCAGTGTGCTAAAAGTGATACTATCAGTAATCAGGAGGTAGGAAAGTCCGATGACCAAAACCCCTAATATGGCATATCTTGACGTAAGGCGTTTTAGAAATATAAATGCGACAAACAGAAGACAGACCAATACTGGGTCTACGGATATTTCTTTGAAAGCATTGATCCCGAAAGGGAAGAGGATACCAGCCAATAATCCTGCAGCAATCCCTTGTGGGATTAGTTTGATCACGCGGTCGAACATTCCGGAAAGGCCAAGTATAAGAAAAGCAGCACCTGATACGACATAGGCACCAATGGCTTCGGAATAAGGTACTGTAGCCAGTGCCGTGATAAGGAATGCCGCTCCTGGGGTTGACCATGCGGTAATGATGGGCGTTTTGTAGCGTATGCTCAACCAAAGCCCTGTCAATCCGGTTCCAAGTGATACCGCCCATACCCATGACGAGGTCAATTCGGGACTTAATCCTGCGACTTTTGCTGCCTGAAAAATTAAAATAAAGGTACCTCCATAATTTACGATCACAGAAACGAAACCTGCGATGATGATACTTGGTAGATCACTGGCTTTTAGTTTGTCTTCTTCTCTAGTTTTCATTGATGACACTGGTTTAATGTTGTTAAAGAAATATTGAAAAAGGATCTAGGATATCAGATAAACTATTCTTTTTATATCTATAGACTCTCTTGAACTTTGCGACAAAAGTAAATCTAAATAGATATGCATGGATGGTACAGATTCTTTATTATTGAGGGACCAGATTAATTATTTGATTAGGAGTGAGTGACCTAAATGTTTTCATTATTAGGTGTTTAAAAAAGAAGTACGAGTCGAGCGACTCGTGCCTAATTGGGGAAATCGTTTAAAAAAAAGCAATGATGCCCCAATCTTCTATCTACTTCAACTTCTATTTCAAAAGTAAGGAAGTTTTTATAGTTTATGAATGAACCAGAAGTTGCATATGGAGGCAGTCCACGAATTTTACATGAGCCCATTCGTACAATCTGGTCTAGATGAATAAAATAAACTGCACTACTTTACTCCTCCAATTTACTCCTAGCTTTATGCCCATGATTCAGTTGGTGCTGATGGTTTATAAATATTTATTATGGGTATGAAATACAATTTTGGAGCGGGGCCTGGTAAGTTGGCGAAAGAGGTCTTGGCAGAAGCAGCAGCAGCCGTTCAGAACTTTAACAACACGGGACTTTCTATTTTGGAGATATCGCATAGGAGTGAGCATTTTATAGAGGTGCTTAATGAAACAGAGCAGTTGGCACGTCAATTATTGGCTGTGCCTGATACACATGATATTATTTTTTTGCAAGGTGGAGCGAGTTCTCATTTTGCGATGGTGCCCATGAACCTGTTACCCGATGATGGAACCGCTATCTATTTAGACACAGGGATGTGGTCGAGTAAAGCAATCGCTGAAGCCAAAAAATTCGGGAAGGTATCTGTTATAGCAAGTTCTGTCAATGCGGATTATAGCTTTTATCCTAAGGGATTTACCGTGTCGAAAGATGCTGCATATTACCATTTTACTTCCAATAATACCATATATGGGACAGGGATCTTTGAGACTCCCCAAGTAGATATACCTTTAGTATGTGATATGTCCTCCGATATTTTTAGTAGGGTTATTGATGTGTCTGCCTATAGTCTAATCTATGCTGGAGCGCAAAAGAATACCGGGCCAGCGGGTATGACGCTAGTCATTGTCAAAAAAGGTATCCTGGGAAGAACAGGTCGGGATATACCAATTATTTTTGACTATGGAGTGCATGTGGCTCACAGGTCACTATATAATACACCAGCGGTATACGCCATATATGTAACGATGCTTAATTTACGTTGGTTAGCTGCTAAGGGAGGAGTATCCGTTATCGAACAGGAAAATATACGTAAAGCAGCGCTTTTGTATCAGGAAATTGATGATAATCCTCTTTTTTCCGGAACAGCAAGGAAAGAAGACCGCTCGCGTATGAATGTCACTTTTGTCATGAACGCTAAAGATCTGGAATATGAATTTTCGACTTTCGCATCGCAGAGAGGCATCGTAGGAATAGCTGGACACCGGCATGTAGGTGGATTTAGAGCGTCACTGTATAATGCAGTGGATTTAAAAGCTGTCGAGTTTTTGGTAGAGACTATGCGTGAGTTTACACGGATAAAGCAATATTGATATATATTTAACCCAATTTAAGTTTGCCATGGAAAACAAGAAAATTGAAATGCCCCACCTGAACGAGTTATGTAGAGCGATATTTCAACAGAATAAGGAGAAAGGATTTTGGAATAGAGAGATCAATATAGGAGAATGCCTGATGTTAATTACAGGCGAGCTCGGAGAGGCTTTGGAGGCGGATCGAAAAGGTAGACGCGTTAGGTTTGCTGATTTTGAGGAAACGGTAGAAAAAGCAGGGTACCAGTTGTACGAATTCGCAATGGATCGCCATTATAAAGTGTTATCTCAACTGTTTCTGGATATGGTAAAGGATACTTTAGAAGATGAGATTGCCGATGCTGTCATTCGGTTATTCGATCTCGCAGCAGCACTTGATATTGATCTGGAAAGTCATATCTGGGCAAAATTAATGTATAATAAGGGACGGGCTGAATTACATGGTAAATTGTATTAATCGAAAATTAAAAACACAAGTGATCAGTCAATCGACATACCTGCCAAAATCTCATGAGATAAATCTGTATTGGGCAGTATTCCGTTCGCTGTTATGGTTCCTTATGGGGACATTACCACCGCTGTGGTGTTGATTACTGTAGTAGGATTTTTGATTTCTTTGTCGTTTTCTCCAATATTGGTGTACGCCCAGCAACTGGTGCCCAACAAAATTGGCATGGTATCCGGATTGTTTTATGGGGTAGCTATGGGGATGAGTGGGATAGGGGCTGCAATTCTGGGAAGTTTGGCAGACGTGAAGGGTATAGATTATATACAGAATATAATTAGTCTATTGCCTCTTCTGGGGCTTGTAGTTTTTCTTTTTCCTCGACGAACTAAAGACGGTTTTTATATTGCTTAGCTGTTTGTTTTTTGTAGTCTCCAGGAGTCATTCCATAGTAATTTTTGAATGTTTTAATAAAGTGGCTTTCATCTGCAAACCCACATTGGTAAGCGATACCTGAGTTGGATAGGTCTCCACGATCGAGGAGTTCTTTGCTGAGCTCAATCTTTCGTCTGCGGATGAATCGACTAAGATCTTCGCCAAAATAACGGGGGAAAGTCCGTGAAAGATGGACCGCTGAGATTCCAATTTGCTCCGCCAATTGCTGTAAATCTAACTGGTTAACGTCGTAAGAATCAGCTATGATTTCTTTTAGTCTATTGACCCATTTGGGAGGATGTCCTAATGTAATTTTTTGTGTATCGCGTTGTAATAGTGCAAAAGCCTGTAGCAACATGCCTTCAATCGCCATGGGGGTAACGGCATCTTGTACGTTGAGCTCTTTGTATATATTTTGGAATAGGGATTTAATCTCGGGATGATGTATGTTTATGCTACCCTCTATGATATCGGGGTTTAATTCTTTTTGATAAAACCATTTCTTTTCAATCTCGATATGAAAATAATTGACACCTTCGGAGATGCTTTCATTGTAATGGGGTTCTTGCCAATTGTGATAGAGTAATGTATTACGTGAACATTGTATTTTCTCTTTTTTATTGACCTCCATAAAATTGCCCTTGACGCTGTAAAGGAAGTAAGCATTCTCATGATAATGCCAAGGTACGTGGGAATTAGGGGCAATTACCGCTTCGCTTATAATGAGGTTGTTGAATTTAATCTTTCTTTTGCTCTTTCCGAAATGTTGGCCTAATGTTAATGATTTCATGTTTCTAGCTTTAGGTATTTTGCTTTTCTATATACTGTTGTAACATCTTACGTGTTCTGCGTTTGATGCGATCTACTAAGGTTTTTGGTGCTAACACTTTCACCGATTCTCCAAAACCTAATATTTCGCGTTCCAGTTCGAAATTCAATACCACATCGAGGCGAATTAATACGGTACCATCGGCTTCGGTATTCAGGAGTTGTTGAGATGGGTGTATGGGTTTGGTTGTGACATAGGGCGCATTTTTGGAATCGACCTGTAATATGACACGATGCCCTCTGTCTTTTTCTGATTTTGTGACACCGATAGTGTCTGCATAATAGCGTTCGAAATCTATACCACTGTAGGGGACGTATCCCGATTTTTCCATTTCATTCAGATCTTCTATACGATCTAGCGCTAGTGTAATCAGTGTTTTTCCTTTTTTGGGTTGACAGATGACAAACCACCTGTTTCGGTATTCTTTGAGTAGATAGGGATAATATACGGTTTCTTGTTCGGTTTTTGACTTAAACGATTTATAACTTATGAGTAGTGGGATCTGCTCTCGTATCGCCTTATGTATGGGCGTAATCCAATTCAATCCTTTTAATAGATTGTTGCTCTCCAGTTGTATATGCGAAGCGGATTTGTCGGTCTGCTTGGACAGGCTGTTTTCTAAACGCACAATCATGTCACTCATTTCTTCAAAATAGGAGAAACCATTAAGGTGCTTTAGAATGTCAACAGCATCTTTCATCTTAGATATATCACGGTCAGAGAGAGGCGAATTGCTGATGGAATAGTGGGGGTCGTCGTAGGTGTAGAACTTACGGTTGAGAACGACGATGGGCGCATTATAACCCAGTTTATTACTTCGCATTAATTGTATGTCTCCCTGTACGGTTCTTTTGCTTACTCCACTATGGATACCTTCAAACTCATAAAGTCCGTCAGAAACCCGTTCTATTAAGTCTTCTAGTGTCCATTTGCGGTGGGTCTGCCGAAGACAGCTGTCAATGATTTTGTATCGGATGAGCGCGAGTTTATTCGTTGCCATGTGTGAGGTAAGAAAAATATGTACAGTGTAAATATAGGGTATTTATTTTACTACGCATTCTATTTGCGTAATATCATTTTTTTATTCTTTTGTTGTTTTTATTCTAGTTGATAAACAGGGTTTTAGTTTTTTTTTTGTATTCTTTTTTTTAATACGCATAACCGTTGCGTAGTGATGGGCGCACCTTTGTAATGTCGGTAACGACAATTGTTCTTTGATTAAAAATAGCGTCAAGCTTTAAGATAGGTGCATAATGCACAAAGAAGCCTTTAATATCGTGTAGGCTGCCCTGGTCTCCTGTTTCTGCATAGCAGGATAGTGTTGGTTCAATAGAATACAATATGCTGGCAAAGTATACGGTTTAGAGGAAATGAGTTGCGCGGTGCGTAACTACAGCGTTGTATGTCGCAGGTTCGAATCCTGCTTCCGACTCGTCGGGATAGTTCAGTCTGGTAGAACAACAACTCATCAAACGTGGGTTCGAATCCCACTTCTACGCAAGTAGAATAGCATAGTGGCCGAATGCACAGAATTTAGGAATTCTGCTTTGATTAAGTTTAGACTTTCTTTCAAAAAGTCTTCATTAGAGCTTTTCGTCTTTTGTTCGGTCGTATTTGTTTTTTAGAAAGTCTGAGTCGGTATTACTGATTCTTGCTGGAATAAAAGATGGATAGGACAATCGCAACCATACTCTGCAATTCAGAACAGGCATTTTTGCACCGTGATCATAGGAATATTTTTATAACCTATGGGAATGGAAATAAAATGCTCCTTTTGGATTCCGTTTGGGAGCGATGGACAGAACACGAAAAGCTTGTTAAGTAATTTAAAAACAGCATTAAAAAGAAATATCATGAAAAGAGTAACAGTAAATGTAAATCAGGTAGGTATAGTTGTTAAGCATAACTTGGCAGTGCGTGTGCTGACACAAGGAAAGTATTGGTTAGGTTTTGGCGAAAAATTGGAATGCTATGATCTGTCTAAGCCATTTCATACCGTTCATGACATCGATGTGTTGCTACAGATCGACGGTTTCGCGGCTGTGGTCGAAGTAGTCGATATCGCTGACGACGAATTGGCGCTGGTTTTTGTGAATAATAATTTTAATAAAGTACTTGCGGCGGGGCGGCATGTGTTCTGGAAGGGATTGCAATCCTACCGTATACAGATTGAAAATATTTCAGATATTGCTATTTCGGATACGGTATCACGTCAACTTTTAGAAAAGCAAACATTGGCTTACTATGTGCGTCAATATAAGGTCGAAGTGTGCGAAAAAGGTGTATTGTTTGTCGATGGAGTTTTTGTAAAGCTTCTGGAAGCTGGTACTTACTATTGGTGGAAGAATGCGAGAAGTATTGCTGTGAGTAAGGTAGATGTACGTGTGACTACACTAGAGATTACGGGACAAGAAATTCTGACGAAAGATAAAGCACAGCTAAGAATTAATTTCTCGGTACAATACCGGGTTAATTCGATCGAGCGGGCTTTGGTGGAAAATAAGGATTTTGAAAAACAATTGTATTCGTCGATGCAGTTGGTGTTACGTCGCTATATTGGACAGATGACGTTGGATGAATTAATGGAAAATAAAGTAGAAATTTCCAAATATGTGATTGAAGCTACAGCAGATGAAGCTGATGGTCTGGGGGTACGGTTATTGACGGGGGGGCTTAAGGATATTATCTTGCCAGGTGATGTGCGAGAGATCATGAACCAGGTATTGATTGCAGAGAAGCGGGCACAGGCTAATATTATTATGCGTCGAGAGGAAACAGCTTCTACAAGAAGCTTGTTGAATACCGCCAAGTTAATGGAGGAGAATACGATGTTGTTCAAGTTGAAGGAGATGGAGTATGTGGAGAAGATCGCGGAGAAGATCAACAGTATCTCGGTATCTGGAAATGGGCAGATTGTCGATCAATTAAAACAGTTGTTCGTTAAGTAGGGGCGCTGTAGGAAAAAATAGAAGTAAATTTTAAAGTAACACTTGTATAATTTTAACAGGAAATGGAAAATAAGAGAATCAATGGTAATGATTTACTAGCGATAGGTTATAAAGAGAATCATGCGATGGGGGTAGCACTGAAGATTAATAAGAGGCGATTAGGTTTTACGCGTGAACAGATGTTAGCCAATTTTAAAGCGGTATTAACGGATCCAAACGAATTTTTGACGGACGAAGTATTCAAGCCATTGGCTGAAGTGTTATTACTACAGGATAGTATCATGGACGAATGTATTCCCTTACGTGATGAATCCTTAGCCTATAGGGTGTTTGGAGAAGAACATATTGAGGCAGGAGCAAGAAAACAGATGGATATAGCCATGCGATTGCCTGTTACTGTTACGGGAGCGCTTATGCCGGATGCTCATCAGGGGTATGGCCTACCTATCGGGGGTGTGTTGGCTACTGATAATGCAGTGATACCATATGGAGTAGGGGTAGATATCGGTTGCCGTATGGCTTTATCTGTATTTGATATCCCGGCGACTTATATTGAGGAATATAAAGATAGATTGGAGGAATTGATTATGAAGCACACGCGTTTTGGAGCTGGTAACGGATATCTGAAGCACGAGCGTGTAGATCATAGTGTCTTAGATAGTTCTGTTTTTGAGTCCAATGCTTTTGTTCGGGCCTTGAAAGATAAGGCTTGGACGCAATTAGGTTCTTCGGGCGGGGGGAATCACTTCGTTGAATTTGGGGTAATGGAGTTTGCAGATTCAGATCCAGCTTTAGGGGTAGAAAAAGGGAAATATCTAGCGTTGTTGACACATTCTGGATCGCGTGGATTAGGTGCGACTATCGCAGGACATTATACAAAGCTAGCAAAGCAATTGTGTAAGCTTCCCTATCAGGCAGAGAATCTGGCTTATCTTGATTTGAATTCGGCAGAGGGACAAGAATACTGGTTGGCGATGAACCTGGCAGGAGATTATGCTTCTGCCTGTCACGAGGTAATCCATGATAAGATTAGACTTGCATTGGGAGCTGCTCTCTTGACGAAGATTGAGAACCACCATAATTTTGCCTGGAAAGAACAGTATAATGGAACAGAGGTAATTGTGCACCGTAAAGGGGCAACACCAGCAGGTAAAGGGGTAATGGGAATTATTCCTGGCTCTATGGCTACTCCAGGTTTTTTAGTCCGCGGTAAAGGTGAAGAGGCCGCTGTTAACTCAGCTTCTCATGGTGCCGGACGATTGATGAGCCGTACACAGGCTATTAAGACGTTGTCTGCAGTGGAATTGAAGATGATGCTTGCTGATAATGGGGTGCGTTTGTTGGGAGCGGGAATGGATGAAGCACCAATGGCATACAAAGATATCCATACGGTAATGGCCGCTCAAACTGGATTGGTGGATGTGGTAGCTACTTTTTTACCTAAGATTGTTCGTATGGCAGACGATGGTTCTCGAGAAGATTAGGGTATTCGATTGGCTATATAAAATAAGGGTTGCAACTCGTTGCAACCCTTATCCAGAAAATTGATATAGGTATAAAGTTATTTTATTTAAGCTGTATTTTTACAAATCCCGTTAGTGTTCCACCTTCTTTTACTTCAAACGATTTCGTAGCGGTATTGGTAGCGTAGTTATACTCGTAGTACGCATTTGCTCCTGAAGAAACAGCACCTCTTAATAATACTTTATTATCAACCTCTACCACAGCTAGGGCCGCACCAGGATTGATTCCAGTTGGTATACCTTCAATCTCTTTAAAGGATTTTTTAGTGACATCTACGACGTGGAATTTCCAGATGTCTTTGCTGTTTATATTTCCAGTTGGCCCTCCAGTTAACGGATCTGTATTTAAGACGAGAATTAGCTGGCCGTTTTTAGCATGCACCCCCACAAACTTGCCATCATCTGCTGCTCTGAAATCGGAGAAGCGCAGTGTCCAGTCTTTGTCAATATCGGTTTCGTTGGCTTTTATACGGACTATTTTGGATTTTCCTCCAAGTCCCTGTGCATGCGTTCCCTGGGTTACGATATAAAGGTCCCCATTGGTGTCAAAATCGTACATCGGATTATCGTTGATATAGGCAATACCTCCTGTGTTTTCTATTTTTATGGTTTTTTCGTGTTTGCCCGTAGCTATATCTATGACCGCTATGTAGACGTCAGGAAAATAGTCGTCAAAAAATCCAGCTTGAGTCGTATTCAGTTTGCCATAGGTGATGTTCGCAAATAACTTGCCTCCTTTTATGGCAAGAAACTTTTGGCCTATGGATTTAAATTTGATGCCATTGACATCACTTTCTTTGATGTTTGCATTCACCACTTGAGCAAGGTCTATGGAACCTGTATTTCTCATTTCAGCAGGGCTGAATTTTTGGATATTCAGAGGTTCTGCAGCATCCCAATAAAAACCAGATGTTTCATTTTGTATTACAAAATTTCCCGTTCCATTATATTTAGCGGCTTCGGTTTGGTTTTTGGAAGAAATGAATTTCCCTACAGTAACTTTTCCGTTAGGAGCAATTTCAATTTTTTCGATACCTTGAGCGGCATCACTGCTACGCACCATTTTAAAGATCCAGTTGCCGTAGGGTCTCCAGCCTGCCATACCTTTGACGCCTTGTAGAGTCTTTTCTCCTGTAACATTGGAGATTGTCCCGCTCGGGTATTGATCAAATGCCGATATGTAGCCGCCACCATTGGGTTGGTTGCGATCACTGACCGTCATTACGACGTATTTAGATTGCGATTGTTCTTCAGGGTCGGGATCAGAAGTTTTGTCGCTTTTACAGGCTCCAAAAAATAGAGTCGTTGACAATAGTCCTAATACAAAATTAAAACCGATCTTATTCATGATATTAACTTTTAAATGATTTTATGTAATAATTTATTTTGACATGCACACTTCGTCCAGGTCGCTGTATTTTATAGTAATCGTATAATTTAGCATCCATAAGATTTTTGACTTCGGCACTCAGTGACCATTTTGATGAAGGGAAGACGTAATTGAAGCCGACATTCATTAAACTCTGATCAGGAACTAAGTCTTTTGTGTCGACTTTGGAGCTACCTGTGAGCCCCAAAAAACCATCTGCTTCTTTGTCTTTCGGAATATGGACTAGATAAAACTCACGGATGAAGTTATAATGGATATAAGGTTTGATTGCATCATTTTTTGCAAATACATTTTGGAAATTAGCCTTCAAGCCAATATTGCTAAAAAAATAAGGGGTATTGGTAAGACGAGTACCCTCGATCCATTTATACAATGGTACACCGATGTCAACCATACGGAGATCCTGCCAGGTTGCATTTCCCGTAATTTCAAAATGTTTAAACAATCTATAGGACAGGTCTATATCAAAACCATAGCCTTGTATGCTGTCTAGATTCTTGTACTGTGAGAATGGCGTCTGTATAGGTGTCAAGAGTATCATCCCTTTGGTACGGCGGTAGAAGGTTCCTACTTCTGTCGCAAAGTTTTCTGTAGCGTAGCGATAACCTAAGTTGGCATTAAAACTCCGCTCTGGTTTGAGGTCAAAATTAGGAGCTCTGGTATCATTATCCCCAAACAATTCCTCTTGGAGGGGGAGGCGATTGGTAAGCTCGACAGAAGCTCTTAGGAAGCTCCTATTATTGATCTGATATTTGACTGCATTTCCAAATCCCCAACTCTGATCAGATACTGACTTATACTTATTTAAGTCAGTGTCGTTGCTTAGAAATGCATTGATTCCCTTTGATGTAAAAGAAAAATGTTTAATAAACAGTTGGTTTGTTAGTCTTTTGTTAAACCAATTGGATTCCCAAGATAAACCTAGTATTGATTTTTGATAGGTCGCCTCTTTGCTCAATACATCTATATCAGTTCCCGTGAAGCGGAACCCTAGGGGATCACTTCCCCGACGTGTATTACGATTGAGTATAAAGTTGGTATGAATCTGATGTTGCGGGGTGATATGGAAAGATAGTGCCGTTCTACTAATTATATTTTTATAATCTATGCTCGCTAAAGAAGGGTTTGGACTTTCTCCAACGGAGGTTCCTGGCGTAAATTTTCCATACCAGTCAAAAGTGCCTTTTACGGTGTCGGTTCTGTGGCGATTGGTGCTACTGTAGGAAACAAATTGGTCTAAGTCGATGCGGTTATCCCAAAAGGATTTTTTATAACGGATAGAAGGGACGATCCCTTTGTTGTTGAGTTTGATTGCGCCATAGGGATTCGTCATTAATGCGGGATGCTGGGATTGTCTGTCTATTTGGTAAAGAGCTATGGACAAGCGTAATTCATCAGCCCATTTTTTGTTTTTAATACCAGCATAAGCTTCTGTAAAATAGTGTTTGTAAGCATTATGGAAGAGTTTTACCCGCGCTGGTTTTAGATTTGCATTCTCGTCTACAGTCTCGATATCAACCTGGTAGTCGTTGTCAGAATAATTAACAAAAGCATCTATGCCAGCAAACCAATTGTTCCGAAACTGTTGCTGTCCCGACAGATTGATTAGGTGGGTGTTAAATGAGCCTACCTCATAAGAAGCCTGAAATGTTTTTTTATGATTTTGGTTGGTCACTAGATTGACAGCTCCTCCCAGAGCATCGCCACCTAGATTTATGGGGACCACTCCTTTATAGATTTCGACATGTTCCAATTGATTGATAGGAACATTGTTGATGCCATAGCCACCACCGAGGTATTCTAATGGGATTCCATCACGAAAATATTGCACTGCATTTCCTTGGAAGCCGTTTATAGATACATCCACTTGATTGCCGACTCCGCCACTTTGTCTAATTCGTATGCCCGGTGCCCTGTTCATTATTTCTGCCAGTGAAGTCGGTTGTTCGGCAGCAGCTTTTGTATCTATTACAATACTCCGTATAGGTTCTTCTCTAAGTTTTTGTATTTGTGTTTTTCCGCGAACCTCAACTTGGTCTATTGTATTTTCCTTAGGGTAGAGTATTATTTCTAGGAAGACTTTCTTAGCGTTATCCATATCTAGGGTATCCATATGAGGGACATATCCGATTGCAGATATTCGAATAATCTGTCTTCCTTTTATTGCTTTTGTGCTGTTGAAGGAACCATCCGAACGTGATAGGATAGTCTGATCAGCTATTTTTATAGTCGCCTCCGCAATAGGACGACCGTCCTGTTGTATAACACGACCTTGTATCCTATCATTTGATTGGGCGAAGAGTAAATTTGTTAAGCAGTATGAAAACAGCAAAAAAGCAAAGCTATAACTATAGCGCATATCTTTTCTAGTAATAAATTGAAAACAGTGCAAATATAAGTCTTTATTTAGATTAAATGTAAATAAAGGAATTGTTATTTAGAATATTTCTATTCTAAGAGGTGGGGGGAGAAAATTTGTATGTCTTTGATGGTTTAGGTATTTTAGGAAATAATAGAAGTAAAAGTGTATTACTGTTGGGATCTAATAGGGCGAGTAAGGAGGAATTGTTTTTTTTAAAAACTGTTAATTATGCGGATTGGCTTTTTGTTTTCAAAAATTTTACTGGGTGTTTTACTGACTTTGTTTGTGAGTGGTGCCGTTGCGCGCCCTAAGCTTCCTTATTTGGTGGTATCTGATATGGATGTCGACAAAACGTTTGAGCATCTACAATCTTTTTTATTGGAAAAGGATTATTTTATTCAATCTATAGATAGTCGACAAAGGTTTGTACAGATACGATTTATTTTGAAACCGAAAGCTTGGACAAAGCTGGACCGGCGCTATACCGTCAATTTTTTTGTTCAAGTCAACGACGAAAAGAATAGTAAAATCAGGTTACAGATTAATAGGGAAGTTTTGCAATCAACAGGTAGAGCAAATGACAATTGGAGTTATTATTATAGGGATGAAGGGATGCTTAAAGCGGATGATAAACTCTACGACGAACTGATTATAGAACTCAAGCAGTACTATGATTCACTCTAAATTGAGAATTGTTTTATTCTATACCTTGTGAAAGGTATCTAGCGATGATTGCTAAAAGAATGCCTGCTGTATGTCCCCGGACTGGCATGATCTCCCTCCTTAAAATCAAAAGTTACGTAGTTTACTCCTGTTTGTTCCGTCAGGGTGAATGTAGCTAAGGCGATATAGGCCTGAGCTCCTGTGGATCCCATTTGCTGGGTCAGTACTTCGGAGTGTTCTATTTTCACTTTTATCGTATCTGCTCCTTGTCTTACAAGAGTTAAAGTGACTTTTCCTTGGTATGTTTTATTGATTATGTTTATAGCTTCTGTTGCGGTAAGGGTATTACTGCGATTGGAGTCAAGTCGAATTAAAGTATCAGCATTGTAATCATAGCTCCATATGGGGGAATCATCGACAGGGAGGCTATCCGTATTTGAATAGGACTCATTTTTTTGTTCTGATTTTCGGTCTGAAGTGTTTTGATTAGGATTGTTACAAGCTAAAAATAACATACATGACAGTATGTAAGCTATTTTTGATAAAGCGGGATATTGCATGATTATTTTTTTGATAGTTACTCGTCATTAATAACGAGGTAAGCATGCTTAAAGGTATATAAAAATAAAATGAATTTACTTTTTATAAGGTTTGCGAAAAAGTTGTTACTGCAAAAATAAAAAATTTCGTGTATATTGTTGTGCAGACATTGTGTCGCATAAGGATAGATGTGTGTATGCTTTTAAACCAATCTTTTTATGGGAATGATATTATCCGATGCCGTACTTCTTGATATTTTGAGCTATTCCTCTTCTGAAGCTGTTGCTGTCTACGACAATGATGATCTACGAGTTCGATTTGTTAATAAAAAGATGTTGTCTTATTGGGGAAGGAAGGAGTCTTCTGTAGGACGGGGTTTATACGTTGAAAACGAGGTTGTTATCAGTGCGTCGTTTGTTCGGAAGGCCAAGGAGGTCTGGAGAACAGGATTGCCTTTTATTGGCAGTGATATGCCTATGGAGGTTTATCTAGGTGGGAAAGTGGAAACCTGCTATTTTGATATGGAATTAAGGCCATTCTTGGATACAGCAGGTAATACTTATGCATTGTTGCACTGTGGTACGATAAGTGCCGCGGTGAAAAGGGAAGGGAAGGGCAATGGGGAGATCGAGAAGCGGGTTTTAGAAGATCTTTTCGATACCACGACAGATGTAGCTCGACTGACTCAAGCTAATATTGAGACTATTAGGTCTTTGTTTGCTAACTATGAGGATGAAGTTCAACTGAAAGAAATGGCTAAATCCATTTTGTCGAGAATAATCGTGCGTGAAGAGCAGCTGGATATGGCGTTAAAGGCGGCTAATTTTGGCACTTGGACTTTATATTTTGATAGCAATAGGTTGCATTGGGATGAGATTACACAATCGCTTCTTGGCTTTGAAGGTGTAGAAAGTTTGGATGTGTCTGTCGCTATGGAGGCTGTAGTCCCAAATGATCGAAAGTCTATTGCAGATATTATTGAAAATGCAAAACGTCCGGGCAACGGAGGGGAATATGAGATTTTATTTCGTGTGAATAAGGTGAAAGCTAGCCCTATGCGGTGGATCAACAGTAAGGGGAAAGTGTTCTTTGATCAAAATGGAATTCCTTTGTGGCTGATAGGTGTATCTCGGGATGTGACGGATAGTATGCTCCAACAGGAGCAAATTACAACCTATCATCATATAATTGCTCAGAAGGAAAAAGAACTTCGTATGGTGATTGATGCGGCGGGAATAGGTACATTCAGCATTTCTAAAAACATGGATGAGATTTGGTTCAATGAACATGCCCAAAAGCAATTTGGATTTGAATTGGGATCTTCTTTAGGTTTTAAACAATTTCTGTCCTGCTTTTCGGATAAATACCGTAAACCGTTGCATGAAGCATTTTTTCAACTGGTTTCGAATAATGTACCTATGGATATGCTGTGTGAGATTGAAAATGTGGAAACTAAGGCTGGTATATGGATACGGCTTGTGGCTATACAGTATCTTGATGCAAAACAGACCTATATACAGGGGATTCTGATTGATTTGACACAGGCGAAAGAAGAGATGCAACGTAAGCTGGACTTTATTAGTATTGCTAGTCATGAACTTAAAACTCCGTTGACAACTATTTTAACATTTTTACAGCTCTTGTCGAAACGATACCATCAATTTGAGGAATCAAAGAAAATTGAGATGCTGGGCCAGGCGTTGGATCAGGGAGGGCGTATGAAAAATCTTATTGAGGGCTTTTTGAATGTCTCCAAACTTCAGAACGGACAATTGGAACTGGATAAATCTGTATTTAATTTTTGTGATCTAATGGAAAAGATTAAGGCGATGTATGAGGTTATTCAACCTAATAATAAGCTTTATTTTAATACCTCCAGCTGTTTTCTGGTGAATGCCGATATGCACAAAGTGGAGGGAGTAATTCTTAATTTTATCAATAATGCGATCAAGTATACTCCTGTGGAGAGTTCGGTGTATGTGACCACATTTATTGAAGGAGCACAGTGTGGTATTACTGTAACGGATCAGGGGTTAGGTATACCTATTAAGGACCAACCTTATATATTTGATAAGTTTTATCGAGTGAATCAAAAAGGAGGGGAAC
The DNA here is from genome assembly GCF_017908035.1 of Sphingobacterium tabacisoli. Classification (GTDB taxonomy): domain Bacteria; phylum Bacteroidota; class Bacteroidia; order Sphingobacteriales; family Sphingobacteriaceae; genus Sphingobacterium; species Sphingobacterium tabacisoli. The sequence goes on from NZ_JAEQMU010000002.1 coordinate 457,319, forward strand.
GGATTCAGGGTTTTGGGATTGGCTTATATATATCTGCAGAAATCGTCAAACAGCATGGTGGACAAATTGGCCTTAGAAGTACCTACGGCAAAGGTGCTGAATTCTGGTTTTCACTGCCTGTGCACCGCGTAATAGACAAAATATCGTATGATGTGGGAGATGTAAACTAAAATAGAAAAAAAGGGAGCTTCGGTGGTTTTGTGAAGCTCCCTTTTTTTTATTCCAACCGTTTTAGACGGAATAACAACTGCTGAATGGTTTCTTGAGCATCATCTATTATGGATTGGGAGAAGGTTTCTGGAAACAGAGATTCTCTCGTGCTCTCGATATGTGCATAATATTGCTCGATGTGCTTGATATGATCTGTTGGACGCTTGGTTTCTGGTATGATTATATCCAGTGTTCCCTTTAAAGCAAATGTGGTTTCCACCAATCTATCTGTAATATCTATAAGAGAATCAATAGCCTGGTCTAGGGATATATGTGTTTCATAGCTCCCTTTGCCGGTAATCGACCAATGGATTAATTTTAGCGAATTGCGGAATGCAACTAGTTCTGCTAGGAAATTAGCTACTTCTTTGTTGTTTGATTTTGTACTTGCCATTTTTTACGTGTTTTATACTTAATTGAACTAAAAGATTGTGTACGGAGAACAGGCAAAACTATTTTTTGTTTTTTAAAGGAGAACTATCTTTCTATTATGTCTGTTTTTTTTGATAAAAAACCTAGTTATTTAGAATCATTTTAAATATATCTTGCATTTTATTTAGAACTTATCTAAATTAGCGGCGCTATGTCTAAGAAGATGCATAAAATATATGTCCATATTGATAATAATTGCTCCAGCTTTATCGGTGAGGCATTGTATCTGGTCGGAACTTTTAATAATTGGTCCCCTGATCATCTTTATGTCGGTGAGATACCTGAGAAGGGTAAATCTATAACTGTTGTACTCCCTGAAGTAAAAGAAGGAGACTTGGAGTTGAAAATGAGTCGAGGCAGTTGGGAAAGTCTTTCTACTTCGGGAGGAGGAAGATTAGAAGGAGCTCATATGACAACTGTTAGCGCTGATTCGGAGGTGTTTTTGACGATTGAAAGTTGGCGGGATCTCTTCCCAAAGTCTACGGCGAGTAAACAGGTACATGTATTGGCTGAAGATTTTTACTTTCCGAAATTGAACGTTTATAAGAAAGTCTGGATATATCTTCCTCAAAACTATTTAAAGGATGATAGGCACTATCCAGTGATTTATATGCACGACGGACAGCATCTATTTGATGAGGCGACATCAACAGGAAGGGCTGGACCTATAGAGTGGATGGTAGACGAAACAATAGACGGTGCTATTACGCCTTCTATTGTTGTAGCAGTAGCTCACGATCAAGATTATGAAGTGAGGAAGGAGGAGTATATGGTGCATGCGGGGGAGGAGCTATCGACTGCTAAGGGATGGTGGTATCTTGATGACCTCGTCCATCGCCTCAAGCCTTATGTGGATCGGCAGTATAGAACACTTATGGACCCTTTAAACACGGCTTTGGTAGGGAGTTCCTTAGGGGGACTTGTTTCTATCTATGCTGGTCTGAAGTATCCGCAAGTCTTTGGCGTCATAGGTGCTTTTTCACCATCTATATGGATGGATGAGGAGAATCTTTATGCTTATGCCAGTAAGGAGTTGTTTAGTGGAGAGGATAAGTATAGGGGGCAAGAACTGTACTTCTACGTTGGTGGTAGAGAAATAAAACGACGTGTAGGAGCGAATGAGGTTAATATGGGCGAGGATCTAGCACGTTATCACATCTGGTTGGAACAACATTATAAGGGGAAATTAAGTCTGGCTATAAATTCTGAGGGAAAACATGGCGCAATATATTGGCAAAGTGCGTTTCGGAGATTCTATACCCATTGGGAAAATAAAATAAATTCTTTCAAGCATAAAAACATACAATATGAATGTAAGTAAACTAAAACAATTGAATGGCTATCCGTCGAAGACTTTATTGTTGGTCTCTGGTTTATTGCTGGGTAGTATGACTTCTTCGGCTCAGGAGGTGGAGAAATCTTCACGTGCCGGTACAGGTGTCTATGAAGCTGTAATCAGCAAAAAAGATGGACATATCTACGTTACAGGAGCTGGTTCTAGAACCGCACCAGGCGGAGCTATCTATAAAATAAATCCGAGCAGTCTTGCTATCGTAGATAGTATCAGTCTCAAAGATAATCCTCCATTTGGAATTGGCATTAATAATAAAACCCAGACAGCCTATACTACTAATACGCGAACAAATTCGGTCAGTGCGGTCGATTTGAAGACTGGGAAAGTATTGGCAACGATAGTCAATGGAGCGGATAAATCACATACCCGAGAGGTATTGGTTGATGAGGTTAATAATCTGATCTATGTGTCTGATGTGGGGGACCCAAGCAGTATATGGGTTATAGATGGTAAGACCAATAAATACCTTCACTCTATAGAGAATCTTGGAAAGACAGCTACTGGTATGAGTTTCTTAAACGGTACAGATAAAATTTTCTTAACTGTCATCGGAGAGAATGCTATTTATGTAGTGGATACAAAAAGTAAACAAGTCGAAGCTAAGTTTGCTTCAGGCGGAGAAGGTCCAGTAAATATTACAACAGATGGCGAAAGGCTATTTGTTGCGAATCAGAAATCTGGTACTGTAACTGTTTTAGACGGACAGGGAACTCTACTACAGAGTATTCCGACAGGAGCGGGTGCTATTGGTATCGCTTATGATGCGGTTAAACAACGTATCTATTCTGCAAACCGTCAAACGGGAACTACAACAGTCATTGATGCGAAAACATTAGCTGTATTGGGTGATTTTGAAACGGGGTCTCACCCTAATCATGTGAAAGTGGATCCTGTATCGGGAGCAGCTTTCGTGATCAATAAAGCCAAGGGTGGTAAGCCTGTAGAAGGTCAGCCTATAGTGGTTGATACCAATGGAGATACTATTACGAGGTTAAATTAATAATAGGTCTGCTATAATGCCGCAGGAAGCTTTGATAGGTGTCAAAGTTCCCTGCGGCTTGTCTGTTTTATGTAGTGTGAGCTGTAGAATATAATGTACTATAGACATATAATTGAAAGATTTGAGTTTTTTAAAGAATAGTTTTGTTGCCTGGGCCTGTGCGCTAATCATATTGCTTGTATTGATATGGTTTTCTCTTTTTACAGGGGTCAAGGATGTACGTTTTTGGGATTTGTTTGGAGACGGGGATAAATTGGTTTTTTTTGTGGTTAGCCGTATCCCGCGGACCTTAGCGCTGATCCTTGTTGGCTCGGGTGTCAGCATTGCGGGATTTGTCCTACAGCAACTATCCCAGAATAGATTTGTTTCTCCCACGACTTCGGGAGCGTTGGAGGCTGCAAAGATGGGTATATTGACTGCCTTGATTTTTATACCTAACTCTTCGTTGTTTGTACGGATGTTATTTGCATTAGGATTCACCTTTTTGACCTCTTTTCTCTTTATATTTTTTGTACATAAAGTTAAATTGAGAAGTACTGTTTTTATTCCATTGATAGGGTTGATGTTTGGTAGTATTTTGAGCGCTGTATCAACCTTTTTTGCATACAAACACGGAATTGTCCAGAATACACAGGAATGGCTTTTAGGTGATTTTTCATCGGTTATGCAGGGGCAATATGAAGCTGTATTTTTAGTCTTACCGGCAGTAGCGATTATCTATTTGTATGCAGATAAGATAACTATTGCGGGGATGGGCGAGAGTTTTGCCAAGAGTCTAGGCCTATCGTATGAGGCGATCGTTTATCTGGGCTTATTTGTCGTATCCATGGTGGTTAGTTCGTCGGTCGTTACAGTTGGGGCAATTCCTTTTTTGGGGCTCATTGTTCCGAATGTGGTGAGTATGATTGTTGGGGATAATTTTCGGAGGACACTTCCCTTAATTGCGTATGTGGGTGCTGTTTTTTTATTGATTTGTGATTTAATGGGCAGGCTTATCGTTTATCCTTATGAGGTACCTATAGGGATGATTGTTGGTGTTATCGGCAGTGTTGTGTTCTTGGTTTTGATTTTAAAGCGGAAATAGTGGGAGCAAAGTTTAAGTTTTTGATAATAGTGGCGTTGTTGCTCCTGGTCGGAGGATCTTTTATACTTTATGGTGTAGAGCTGACGAATAGTTATTCGATTGAAAAACGCTCTATTCGTTTGTTGAGCATGCTTGTGGTTGGCATTAGTGTGGCTTGTTCGTCGATTATTTTTCAGACTATTACCGCAAATAGAATTTTAACCCCTTCAATTATGGGGTATGAAGCCGTTTTTATTCTTTTTCAGACATTGATCGTTTTTTTGTACGGTGACAAGGCGTTCAAAGTAATCAGCCAACAGGAGAACTTTTTTTATGCTATTCTTTTTATGTTAGGTTTTTCCCTGTTGCTGTATTTTCTGCTATTTGGTAAGAACCGGAGAAGCATGTATTATCTACTGCTTACGGGAATGGTTCTGGGAACGTTGTTTATGACCTTAAGCCAGTTTTTGCATGTGCTGATCGACCCAAACGAATTTTCTATTGTACAGAACTTTATGTTTGTGTCATTTGCTAAGATGAATACCAAACTCTTAAGTGTAGCAGGGATAACGATGCTTGTGGCTTTGATCTATACCGGATGGAATGCAAGATACCTTGATGTAATGGCATTGGGACGGGATCAGGCAATAAGTTTGGGGGTAGACTATGATAAGATGGTTAGGCGTTTTCTATTTGTCATTTCTCTTTTGGTATCTGTTTCTACAGCTTTGGTCGGTCCGATTACGTTTTTAGGGATTTTGGTTACCAATTTGACTTATGAGTTATTCAGGACACGTAAACATCGTTGCATGTTGGTGATATCTAGTTTGGTGGCTTGTCTTACACTGATTCTTGGTCAATTTTTAGTAGAGCATGTTCTACAGTTTTCTACGACAGTCAGTATTATTATAAATTTTATGGGTGGGGTATATTTTATGTATTTATTATGGATAACACGGAAAAGAATAAGTTAGAGTTTGAAACAATAGCTAAATATTATGGCAAAAAAGAGGTGTTGAAAGATGTCTCGGGGAGTATTGCCAATAGGAAAATTACTTCGTTAATTGGACCCAACGGAGCGGGTAAAAGTACATTGTTGTCTATTATCAGTCGATTGATAAAGCAGGATGGTGGGACGGTTAGTTTTCTGGACAAGGAATTGTCCACTTATAAAGGAACAGACCTTGCGAAGAAACTTTCTATACTAAAGCAGTCCAATCATCTGGACTTGAAATTGACCGTGCGAGATCTGGTGTCTTTTGGTCGATTCCCTTATAGTAAGGGGAAATTAAGTGCTTTTGATGAGCAAAAAATCGATGAAGCCATTGCGTTTTCTGATTTAATGAATTTGCAGAATACGTATATCGATGAATTGAGCGGAGGACAGCGACAACGTGCTTTCATTTCGATGATTATTGCTCAAGATACCGATTTTATATTGTTGGATGAGCCTCTTAATAATCTAGATATGAAACACGCAGTACATGTTATGAAGACATTGCGTCGTTTGGTGGATGAACTGGGGAAGACGGTGGTCATTGTGATTCATGAGATCAACTTTGCGGCTCAGTATTCGGATCGGATTGTGGCGCTGAAAGATGGGAATATCTGTTATGATGATGAAACGGCCAAAGTTATCGATCCAGTAGTCCTCAAAGATATATTTGATATAGAGTTTGATATTATTGAGAGAAATGATAAAAAGATTTGTAATTATTTTAATCTATGAAGATGAGTATACGTATGATGGTAGGAAACCTAGGTAAGATAACAATGTGTGGTTTGTTGTTTTTAAGTGCGATTGCCTGTCAATCCAATTCAAGCAACGAGAAATCGGAGGGGGGGGCAGATAGCTTAATCACAGTACATCATAAATATGGCGATATCGCAGTAGCTGTGAAGCCAGAACGGGTCGTGGTATTGGATATCGGTGCATTGGAAACGATGAAAGAGTTGGGCTTGGTTCCAACAGGAGTCCCGAAGAAATTTTTGCCGGATTACCTTTCAGATTATCGTGATAATCCATCTATCACTGATGTAGGGTCCGTTATTGAACCGAATTTTGAGGCCATCTCCGCATTGAAACCAAATTTGATTTTTATATCGACAAGACAGGAACGTTTTTATGAAGAGTTGAGCGAAATAGCCCCGACGGTCTTTGTCGGAACAGATAATAAAAATTACCTATCCTCTTTTGAGGCGAATGTTCAGATGATTGCTTCTATTTTTTCAGAAGCGGCATTAGCAACTATTAAGCTTGACTCCTTGAAACATAGGATCGAGACCGCTCAGGCAAAATTTAAAGATGATCCGAATAAAGCGTTGTTCTTGATTTATAACAACGGTAAATTCAGCGCATTCGGTAAAGGTTCTCGATTTGGTTTTATCCACGATGTATTGGGGATAAAGCCTGTCTTGGATCTAGAAGATGAATCGGTACATGGTCAGCGTGTTTCTAATGAGCTTATTGCTGAGGCTAATCCGGACTATCTATTTATTGTAGACCGAAATGCCGCTGTACTGGGGAAGACAGCTAGTCGGGAAGAGGTGGAAAATAAGCTGATTAAAATGACTAATGCCTATAAGAATAAGAAGATGTTCTACCTGGACCCTAATGTTTGGTTTATTTCAGGTGGAGGCTTAACCTCTATCAATTTGATGGTAGATGATATTGTTCAATTAATTCAATAATAGTATGGAAAAGACAGTTATCGCAAGACATATATTTAAGGTAACAGCTAAAGAGTACATTACGCCACATTATATCCGCGTGCGGTTAAAAGCGGATGAGGATACTGATTTTGGGAAATGTACCTTAGGAGCGAATAATAAGATTTTTATTCCACCAACTGGAACGAAGGAAGTTCAATTTGCTACATTCGATAGTGAACGGGGAGAATGGGTAATGCCCGATGAAAATCTAACACCACTGGTACGTACATATACACATCGTGCATTTGATACGGACACTAACGAGGTGACCATTGATTTTGTCAATCATGGAGACAATGGGCCAGCTTCGGCTTGGGCGAGAAATGCCGTAAAATCTGATCAGTTGGGAATAGCAATGAAAGTGAGAGAGACCAAGCATTATACGGAAGCGGATTGGTATTTCCTAATTGGAGATGCAACTGCAATACCCGTTATCTGTTGTATTTTGGAAAGCCTCCCTGCCGATGCTAAAGGGTATTGTATAGTGGAGGTTCCTAGTGAAGCAGATATTCACCCAGAAGTAAAGCATAAAGGGTTTGAGGTGGAGTGGCTGATTAATGCTCATCCTGAGCAAGGTAGTGCAATTGCAGAACGGGCGAAAGCGGTAGTTTTGCCTACTGAAGGTTCTAGATTTGCTTATGTCGCTTGCGAATACAGCTCTGTACGTTCATTGCGTTCTTATTTTAAAGAAGACCTGGGATGGAGTAATCGCGATTATTACGCATTCTCCTATTGGAAAGCTGGTGTGGCAGAAGACAAGTCTGCCGCTGACCGACAGGAAGAAAAAACGAAGTAATGTTACATAGCCCTCTAACTTTTTAATAGAATGTGGAGGGCTATGTTAACTTGTGTGTATTTAATGGTTTTTTTACACAGTTTTAACAAAAAAGCTTCCTCTTAACACGTACTTAATATTGGGTTAAACTTCTCTTTATATTAAAGTGTCACTTTTGTGGTAATGAAGAGAATCAGACCTATTGGTTTAACCTATTTGGGACTCGTGGTACTGACTGTTGTTTACAGTTGTACGTCCAAAGATCATTCCATAAAGATGAAAGGCTCGGATACCGAGGTTAACCTAGCTGTTAATCTAGCCGAGAAATTCACCGCGATTGATCCTAGTTTTAGTATTGCCATATCAGGCGGTGGATCCGGTTTAGGGATTACATCGTTATTGAATGGGCAGGCTGATATTGCCAATTCCTCACGGCCTCTTTCTGGAGAGGAAATCGAACAGTTTAAAAAGAAGGATATTGCACTGAAAACCGTCGTTTTCGCTGAAGATGCTACGGCCTTTATCGTCCACAAGGATTTACCTTTGGAAGAATTGGATCTAGAAACTCTTGCTAAAATTCTAGATGGTACCATTAAGAACTGGAATGAATTGACACCTGTGAATCTTCCTATTAATATCTATGGGCGTCAAAGCAGTTCGGGGACTTATTCTTTTGTGAAGAAGAAACTGAAGATTGAGTTTTCGGCGGCTGCAAAGGAAATGACTGGTAATGCACAGATTATTGAAGGGGTAAAGGTAGATAAATCTGGTGTTGGTTACATTGGAGCAGGATATGTAGGGGATGAGCCAGAAACGAAGCAAGGTATTCGATTAATTAAGATAAAGGAAACTCCTACAGCTGTTGCTTATTCTCCCAACGATATCGAAGCAATCAATAACAGTCTGTACTTTTTTCAACGTCCGTTATACCAGTTTGTTGTCGCTAGCTCCTGGGAAAAGGTTCGGCCTTTTATCGAATTTGAGCAAAGTGATAAAGGTAAAGAGATCATAAAGGACCATGGTTATTATATTAAGGATTAGTAGAGATATCTCCATAAAGAAATAATTCAGACACAGATGAAGTTTAAAACGCGATTGTCTTTGGATGTAGCATTCAAATATATTTTTAAAATCACAGGACTCCTTGTGTTGGCGGCATTGGGAGGAATATTAGCCATGTTGGTGTACAATTCATTCTCTTTCTTTTTGGATGTGAAGCCACTGGATTTTATTACAGGGTTGGAATGGAACCCGACAGGAAAGACTCCAAAGTATGGTATGCTACCGCTTATTCTCAGTACTACATTGGTCACCTTTGGGGCGATGGTAATCGCTATACCATTGGGGATCGGTACTGCAGCATTTATAGCAGAATATGCTAGTCCTAAATTGAAGAATATCCTGAAACCAGTGATTGAAATGTTGGCTGCGGTTCCCTCTGTAGTAATTGGTTTCCTAGGAATTGTATTGGTCGGTCCCGGGTTGGCAAATGTTGCGAATTTGCCGAATGGCTTGAACGCACTCAATGGAGCTATCTTGCTTGCAGTAATGGCTTTGCCAACTATTATTACGGTTGCGGAAGATGCTATTCATGCTGTCCCTAAGACGTATAAGGAGGCTAGTTATGGTGTCGGAGCTACTAAATGGCAGACCTTATGCCGAGTTGTTATTCCTGCGGCAGCACCGGGTATTATCGCGGCAGTAATGCTAGGAGTAGGGCGTGCTATAGGCGAGACAATGACGGTGTTGATGGCTACGGGAAATGCTTCGTTACTACCTGAGGGAATGTTTGATTCAGTAAAGACGATGACAGCTACGATCGCTATTGAGATGGGGGAAGTACCTTATCAGACCACCCATTATTTTGCACTTTACGCCATTGCTACGGTATTGTTCTTCATGACACTGATAGCGAATTTGGTGGGCGAATTTTTTATTAACCGTTTTAGAAAGTATCATGCAGCGTAGGAAGTTTAATTTTACATCAATCATCGAGTGGGGTACGCTGTTGCTCAGTACGGGATTAGTATGTTTCTTTTTGGTTATTATTCTTTGGGAGATTGTATCTAAAGGTGCGGGATCCTTATCTTGGGAGTTTATAGCGGAGGTGCCGCGTGAAGGAATGACTAAAGGTGGTATCTTAACCCCTATAATTGGTACGGTATTGTTGACGTTGCTTACCGCTTTGTTTTCTATTCCTTTTGGTGTGTGCTGTGCTATCTACTTGAATGAATATGCAGAGGATAACTGGTTGACGCGTATTATACGTGCTGCCATACGTAATTTGTCGGGAGTTCCTTCTATTATATACGGTTTGTTTGGATTAGCTTTATTTGTACAGGCATTACAGTTTGGTACTTCTATGCTATCGGCAGGCTTGACCTTAGGGCTACTTTCCTTACCTTATATTATTACGACTACGGAGGAGGCTTTGATGCGTATTCCGGCTAGTACGCGCGAAGCAGCTCTTGCTGTAGGAGCTACTAAGTTTGAAACTATAAAAGATGTGGTATTGCCATCGGCTATGTCCGGTATTTTGACCGGTGTTGTTCTTACATTGTCCAGGGCGGCGGGAGAAACAGCACCTATTCTATTTACGGGAGCGGCGTTCTATATCAACGGAGTAGGAGGTGCTATTGATAATGAGTTCATGGCTTTGCCTTATCACCTTTATATGCTTTCTACGCAACATCAGTCCATTGAAGAGGTACGTCCTATCGCTTACGGTACGGCTCTAGTATTAATTATTGTTGTCTTCTTGCTGAATCTGACAGCTTTCTATATACGTTACAAATACAGGAAAAATGAAAACTAAATTATCTGCAGAAAATCTAGAGATAAGTTTCGGAACAAAAGAGGTGTTGAAAAAGATTAACGTTTCTTTTAACGAGCATGAAATCACAGCATTAATAGGTCCATCCGGCTGCGGTAAGAGTACTTTATTGCGTAGTTTTAACCGTATGCACGATCTTTCTCCTGATGCCAAAATTACGGGATCACTTAAATTGGAAAATTTAGACCTCTATGATCGCGCTATTCCTGTTACAGAGATAAGAAAACGGATAGGTATGGTTTTCCAGAAAGCGAACCCGTTTCCCAAGAGTATATATGAAAATATCGCTTATGGATTGAAGATTAATAACTTGCCTCATGGTAAGGATGTGATTGAAAAAGCACTGAGGGAAGCCTTTTTATGGGATGAGGTGAAGAATGATCTGAAGATGCCTGCTACACGTCTTTCAGGTGGACAGCAACAACGCTTGTGTATTGCTAGGGCTGTAGCTTTGCGTCCGGAGGTTATCTTAATGGACGAACCCTGCTCTGCGCTGGACCCTGTGAGTACATTGAAGATTGAAGAGCTGATTTCTCATCTGAAGGAAAAATATACTATCGTGATCGTAACACATAATATGCAACAGGCTCAACGGATTGCTGATAAGACCGTCTTTATGTATCTAGGGGAAGTGAAAGAAGAAGGGGAGACCAGTCAGATATTTAATGCACCTAAGAACGAGATGACATTGAATTATATCAATGGTAACTTTGGTTAAATTGTTTGTTTTAATTCTGTTGCTTCCGTATGAAAAGCAACAGAATTAAAGTATTATAGACTGATGCCTCTCTTCCAAGGTATAAAGTCATCCTGTTGTAGTTGTACGGCTTTGGGCACTATCTCTCCGCTAGCGGTCTTGATACATAGTTCAAGGATGTCTTCCCCCATTTCCTGTATTGATTTTTGACCTGAGATAACACCGCCTGTACTAAAGTCTATGATATCTTTCATACGGGTAGCCACTTGGTCATTGGTTGCAATTTTCAACGTCGGACATATAGGGTTTCCTGTAGGGGTTCCTAGTCCTGTGGTAAATAGTATTAATGTGGCTCCAGATGCCGTTTTTCCTGTTGTAGCTTCGACATCATTACCAGGAGTACACACGAGGTTCAGTCCAGTATGAGTTATGGGTTCGGTGTAATCTAGCACATCTACGATCGGGGAGTTACCTCCTTTCTTTGCAGCCCCATTACTTTTCATCGCATCCGTAATCAAGCCATCTTTTATATTTCCAGGGGAAGGATTCATATGGAATCCAGAACCTATTTTCTCTGCGGCCTGTCCATAGCTTTCCATAAGTTTGACAAACTTATCTGCATGTTCTGGATTACGCATTCTATCTAACAGCTGTTGTTCGACACCACAGAGTTCGGGAAATTCGGCCAGTAGGACGGAGCCTCCTAAGCCAACCAATAAATCAGAGGTGTACCCGATAGAAGGGTTTGCGGATATTCCACTAAAACCATCAGATCCACCACACTTGACGCCTAAGACGAGTTTGCTGAGTGGTGCCTCCTGACGCTCTATTTTATTCGCCTCAATGAGCGCATTGAACGTACCAGTCATCGCTTTTTCTAAGAGCATCGTTTCTGTTCCTACTGCCTGTTGCTCAAAATGTAATATGGGTTTGTCTAGCGTAGGATTCCTTTGTTTTAGTTCGTCTAACAATAGCTGCAGCTGTAGGTTTTCACAGCCTAACCCTAATATGGTAGCTCCTGCTACGTTTGGATGATCGATGTATGCTGCTAATAGCTTGCCGAGTATTTGGGCATCTTCGCGGGTTCCTCCACAGCCACCTTCGTGTCTCAGAAATTTGATTCCATCGATATTCTTAAAAAGCCGTCTCTCTGTAGGTCTACTAGGGTTATCTAGGGTAAATTCACTTAATGTCTGACCATTATTGTAGGCGTCTACAAGATGCGCTACGTAATCCTTGTAAGGATTACTGATACTATAGCCTAGATTTTCGAGCATGGCTTCTTTGAGAATATCTAGGTTTCTGTTTTCACAGAATACTGTGGGAATAAACAACCAATAGTTTGCTGTTCCAACTCGGCCATCGGTGCGGTGATAACCTTTGAAAGTCCTGTTTTTGAAACGGGATAAATCAGGTGCTTCCCATTGATGGCGATATCCTTGATAGCTGTACGGACTACTGGCATGAACAGTATTAGATGTATTGATAAGTTGACCGCAATGCATACTTTGGGAGACCGATCCGACGACCTCTCCGTACATATATATAAGTCCTCCTGTTTGTAAGTCTTCTGCTAGGAACTTGTGTTTTGCTGGAATTTTCTCGGTTACGGTATATGTTTTGTCATTTATAGCGATAGATGCTCCTGCTTCTAATTCTTGTAATGCAATAATCACATTGTCTTTTGGATGTAGTTGTAGTGCTTTCATAAACGTTGCATGATTTGATGTATTGATACTGTTTCCAATTGTTGGAGATGCTGTTTTATCGCGGGAGCCCAAGACGGCCAAATCATAAGGTCTGTCCCCCAGATGGTTTTATTGGATAAGAATTCTTCTATTTTGTCAAAATTTAGATTTTTAAACTCATCAGCTAGGCTTTTGTCTTCTAACAGATGTATGTGTGTTTTCATCAGAAAAAGGTAGGCTGCAAATCCGAAGCTTATATATTGAGGAGCTTGCTCTTGAAATGCATACCAGTAGGATAACAGGGGTAGTACCCGGCTTTTTATTTTAGCATGGTAGTTTTGTGCAATACTGTTCCATTGATGTTCTATGAAGGGGTTTTTTAGCCGATCGATAATACTTTCCGAAAAAAGCTTTATATCGTTATGTTGTATGCCTTTTGCTTCAAGAGAAGGTCTGATTTCTTGATGTATAAGTTGGTTAATGAATCGTTCGTAGTTTGAGTCCATAAGGCTGTCTTTCACAAAGCGATGTTGTGCTAGGAGTGCTGCGGCTGCAGTCAAAGTATGTGCGCCATTAAGTATCCTTAGTTTGATCTCTCGCACTGATGCTATGGATGGTAAGATGAAGGTATATGGGGAGGAGCCTATAAAAGAAAGCTCTTGTTGTACATAATTATCTTTACTTTCTATGGCCCAAAGGAAATATGGTTCTGCTGCGATAGCTAATTTATCGGTGTAGGAAGACTCTTCCAGTGTAATTGCTCCAGGTACAATACGGTCAACTAATGTATTGCAGAAATAAACATGGGTATCTAACCATTGGATAAATGCGGTTGGTAAGCTGTGACCTGTAGCTAGTTTTCTTACGATTTGTGCTAGTTTGACCGCATTGTCATCTATTAGCTCTGTGGGGAGTACGATAGCTTTTGATTCGTCTGTAGCTCCCAAGTGCTGAAAACGTGCATAGAGATAGCTTGTCAATTTGCCAGGAAAGCTTTTCGGTGGAAAAGCAAAGAGGTCATCTTCTACATCCACAATTCCTTTCTCGGTCGTGTTAGATATGATGATATTTATTTGTTTGTTTTGGGCATGCTCGAGAATAGTATTCCATGAAGAGTTGGCATCGAGTATGTCATTTAAGCAGGTAATTATTTGTTGCGTTGTTGTTTCTTTATTGTTTTGGATACCAGCAGTACATAGAGTGTAGAGTCCATCTTGTTTTAAAAATGGTTCTATACTTCCTGTTTGAGTCGATTTGATCATTACAATTCCACCATTGAATGTGCCTGACCGATTGGCTTCTTCGATACAAAATGCAGGTAGGGCACGTAGCAGTACGCCTGTGCCAAATAGTAAGACACGAGTAGGTCGTTTAGGAGAGGAAAGGTGCTCCTGATCTACTTGATTGCTGATTTTGGGAAGATTTTCTCTGTTTAAATGCATGGCTTAATGAACTTGATTACCGCTGGATATTAAAGTAATTGTTGCAATTCTATCCTTTTTTTAACAGTTAAAGAAGTAAATTAATCGGTAGCGTTATCGGAACTATATTTGGCCATTTGATTGCAAACCTGAGGAGAATCTTATTTCTTTGAACCTATCGTCTGCATGAAGACGGTATTACTATAACCCTATTTATTATGATGAGAAAAGAACTTTTAACGCGAGTCTTCTCACTTGGATTACTCGCACTTCTTGGGATACTACAGATTAGTCTGGCAATTGCGCAGGACAATGTATCCAGGAAATTCACCGTTATGGACAAGTCCAGTCAGACCGGGCTTGTCGGTGTATCATTAATTAACAAACGTACCAAACAATCTACAGCTACCAATGCTACGGGAGAGGCTAATCTACAAGCTGCCTCGGGGGATCAGATTCAGATCCAGATGGTCGGTTATAAGACCTTGGTGCATATCGTTACATCTGCTCAGGAAGTCCGTGTTGAGCTGGAATCTCAGCAAGAGGCCATATCGGAAGTGGTAGTCACAGCATTGGGTATAAAAAGGGAGACTCGGGGACTCACTTATTCTACGCAACAATTGGCTAGCGATGCGGTAAACAACGTCCGGGATAATAGTGGTAATATTATGACCAATCTGACCGGTAAAGTGGCCGGCGCTACAGTAACTACAGCCTCTACCGGGCCAGGAGGTGCGGCACGGGTCGTGTTACGGGGTAATAAGTCGATTAATGGAAATAATAATGCTTTAGTGGTAGTCGATGGTGTGCCTTATGATAATACGGCCGGCCCTCAGGCGACTGGAACAACACCTAATTATGGTACCAGTGACGGAGCTGCGAATATCAATCCAGACGATATTGAATCCATTAATATTCTAAAAGGACCATCGGCGGCGGCCCTGTATGGGGTAAGGGGAGCGAATGGGGCGATTATTATTACGACAAAGCAAGGACAAGCCGGACGTTATAGTATAGACTATAATGGTAGTGCATCACTAGACCAGGTCAATATGCTGGCTGATTTTCAAAACTCTTACGGACGTGGAAATGGAGGAAAGAAGGGGGTGAATATTGGCGAAAGTTGGGGCGAACAAGGTACTACTTATAAAAATAATGTAAGGGATTTCTATAGAAATGCTGCTACGTTTAATAACAGCATCAGCACTTATGGAGGGACTGAAAAAGTGCAGGGCTATATGTCGTACAGTAATAATAAGATCGGAGGGATATTTCAAGGGAATGACTTGAAACGGAATACTCTGAATCTGCGACTGAATACGGAATTGATTCCAGGTCTTAAGACGGATGTAAAACTTAATTATGTCAATCAGCAGATTGCTAATCGACCTCGATTGGGTGATACAGGGATGCCGATAGAGGCCTATATCATGCCTAGAGATATGGATGACGCAGAATTGAAAGATTTTGAGACAATTGATCCCTCTGATGGTAAACCACTGCGCAAGTATTGGTCGGGTTCTTCTATCTATGATAATCCTTATTGGAGTATAAACCGCACATCTGTCAATGAAGCTCGGGATCGGATTACAGCATTGGGTTCTGTTTCGTATGAACTGACAGACTGGTTGAATGTATTGGGACGTTATTCGTTTGATACATATAAGGATGTGATAGATGGATCATTCTATCATAGTACGGTCTCTTTGGGCGACGTACGTGCTGGAGGTAAATATTATCAAACACATACCCAATATTCGGAACAGAATTTTGATTTCTTGTTGAACGGGAAGCACGAACTGAATGAGGATATTCAATTGAACTATACGGTAGGGACAAGTTTTTTGAAGCGAAAACATAATAGCTTTCAGAATATGGCCAATGGGCTGAGTATCCCGAACCATTTTTCTTTTTTAATGGCCACAACGCCTGAATTTAAGGATATTAAAAACTATGAGCGGCGGCTGAATTCTATTTATGCTAGTGCACAATTGGGTTTTTACAATAATATTTTCTTAGACCTTACTGCACGTAACGACTGGTCGTCTACATTGTCCCCGCCTCATAGTTTCTTTTACCCGTCCGCGGGTCTGTCGGTTGTTTTCCACGAATGGTTGGAACTCCCTGATTGGGTTACTTTTGGAAAAGCTAGAACGTCCTATACGAAAGTTGGAAATGATCCTGACCCTTTACTCTTGGCACAAATATATCAATTTGGCTTGGGTGCTGAAAAGGGATTTGTATTCAGAAGCGCAATCAAATCTATTCCCGACTTAAAACCTGAGGAAACTACCTCCTTTGAGGTCGGATTGGATATGAAATTTTTTAACGATCGGTTGGGATTTGATGCTACTTATTATAAGAGCAATACGGTCAATCAGCTGATGTACATCCCTATGCCTATGGCTAGTGGGTTTAGTAGAGAGTATATCAATGCCGGTGATATCCAAAACAGCGGGTTTGAGATACAATTGACTGCTGTGCCTGTACAAAAGGAGAATTTTAAATGGAATACGGGAATCAACTTTGCGGCCAATACAAGTAAAGTCCTGAAACTACATTCGAAGACGAAGCGCATTGACGTCACAGCTAGTACAAAATATGCTACAGTGGTCGTCAATGAGGGGGGGAAATATGGGGACCTGTATGGACATAAGTGGAAACAGGATCCGGGTACTGGAAAATATGTTGTCGATGCTACGGGCTTGCCAGTTGTAGAAAGTAATCAAAAGTTGGGTAATTTTAACCCTGATGCATTGATTGGTTGGACGAATAGCTTCAATTACAAACGATTTACATTGAATACCCTTATCGATGCACGTATAGGAGGAGAGATTGTATCGGGGACTGCCGCTTATCTAGCTTCTTATGGTGTAGCTGAATTTACAGAGAAGTATAGAGAAGGTGGTTTGATTCTGGATGCCGTACAGGCAGACGGTAGCGCTAATGCAGTGGCTATTACGGCTCAGCAATTATGGCAGAAAGTAGGGCAGAACGGTCGTGATGCCTGGGGCGATTTTTTTGTCTACGACATGACTAATGTCCGTATGCGCGAGCTGGCATTGGCTTACAAATTTGATGTAAGCAAGATTAAGGGATTGCAGGCAGCCCAAGTGTCTCTAACGGCAAGAAATCTGTTTTTCTTCTATCGTGGTAAGTCTAAATTGGATATCCCAGGAATCGGTAAGATCAAAAATCCTATTGACCCTGAAGGGGCGCTGGGATCTGGTAACTATCAAGGCGTGGAAGTTGGTCTTGCGCCAGGGGTGCGTACCTACGGTCTAAATCTTAAACTGACATTTTAATTAAAGAAACCATGAACAGATCAATAATATATAGTTTGGTAATCAGTATGGGATTATTATCTTGTACCAAAGACTTCGAAAAAATAAATACGGACCCTGATAATCTAACAGAGGTGGGGCCACGCGAGCGGCCGTTTATGTTTGCTAAAGCCCAATCATCGGCAGCTATGAATCGCTCATTCTATCAGACGGTACAGAATTTAGGCCCAGATTTGTATGCGCAGTACTTTGCATTGACTACGACCTCATTCCGGACAGACCGTTATGCATTGACACCCGATTGGCAACGTCGTTTCTGGACAGTAGTATATGTGGATACGGCTCCACAGCTAAAATCTATTTTAGATAATGTCGAACCTGATTCAGGTGAGGCTGCATTGGCCAATATTCAATGGGTGTATGCATTTCATAGACTAACGGACCAGTTTGGACCTATACCTTACTTTGATGCGGGAGAACCGAAGGATGTAATTCCTTATGACCCTGTGGATAAAATCTACGATGATTTTTTCAAAAGACTAACTACTGCGGTGGACAATCTGAAGGCGCTTCCTGCTGGAACGAAAGTTTATCAAGGGTATGAGTTGATGTATGGTGGTGATATCAATAATTGGATAGCGTTTGCGAATTCTTTACGTCTTCGTCTAGCTTTACGTATCTCTAAGGTGGATGCCAGTCGAGCTAAAATCGAAGCTGAGGCCGCTGTAGCATCCGGTGTGATGGTAAATAATGGACAGAATGCTTCGCTTTCGAAATCATTGAATGGAAATGATACAAATGGCTTGTCTCAAGTGGCAGCATGGAATGAGTTTGCGATGAGTTCTACTATAGCCTCGTACTTAAAAGGCTATGTAGACCCCCGTATGGATAGGTACTTTCAGCCTAGTGTGATTGGAGGTACATTTAATAGTTTGCGTAATGGGATGCCTGCAGCTGATCTGGGGATAGTACGGAATCAAGCCGGATCTAATTCTAATGTGGGCAGATATTGGGTGGAATATGTAGGAACGAGTTCGGTACTTACACCAAATTTGATTGCGCGTTTTCATATCATGTCTGCTGCGGAGTCTTATTTTCTACGTGCAGAGGGTGCACTGAACGGTTGGAATATGGATGGTACCGCTCAAGCCATGTATGAAGAAGGAGTCAAGTTGAGTATGCAGCAATGGGGGATAAGCGATGCCGGTCAAATACAAGGCTACTTGAGTTCTTCGGTACAGCCCGCTGCGCCTGGTGATTATCACAATTCTCCTGCAGTAGCTACTACTCCGGTGAAATGGGATGCTGATCCGGCGGTGCAACGTGAACAGATTGGAACACAAAAGTGGCTTGCTATCTATCCTGATGGTATGGAAGCTTGGGCGGAGTTTCGGAGATCGGGGTTTCCAAAGATGTATAATCTGTTGAATTCGGAGAACGCAGATCTTCCTGTAGGCACTTTTATCAAAAGAATGCCATATCCTCTGACGGAGGAAACGAATAATTTGGAAGAGCTCACTAAAGGAAGGGCTTTGTTGGGAGGAAAGGACAATGCGGCAACACGTGTATGGTGGGATATTGATTAATAATGTATGCGATTCTATATCTATTTTCTTTTTATGATGGCTTCTACTTCTATGGCGATTGGACAGGATGAGATACCCGAGGTACTGGGGATACCAAAACATTTGGATCGGACAGCGAACTATGTACAGCATAGATTGAAAGAGGTATGTATGCAACATAATGGTTCTAAAGAATCGATCTACGGATATGTGACTTCTCATCTCGGCTTAGATAAGGCGGAGATGGGAAGCTTGGATGTACAGGTGGTAAAGGAGATGGATCTAGGAGATTTTGTACTCCGTTATATTGTATTCCAAACGATGGAAGGGGTCTATGTTCCTGCTCATTTGTATGTGCCAAAAGGAAAAGGTCCTTTTCCTGCGGTATTAAACAGTCATGGTCATTGGCCTAATGGTAAGTCAGGGGAGATTGTACAGCGGACGGCGCAGTTATTGGCCCGGAATGGTTATGTCTGTTTGACGATGGACGCTTGGGGCTCAGGAGAAAGGGGAGCGAACCATGTCCATGAGTATCATGGTGCGAGTTTAGGTTCGTCCTTACTTGATTTGGGGGTTCCCTTGATGGGGATGCAGGTCCTAGAAAATAAAAGGGCAATCGATCTGTTACAATCATTAGAATATGTGGATAGTGGGCGCATTGCTGCGACTGGGGCTAGTGGTGGTGGTAATCAGACGTTTTGGATTTCTACTTTGGATGAACGGATAAAAGCGGCAGTGCCTGTGGTGAGTATTGGTACATTTGAATCCTATATCCTGAACAGCAACTGTGTTTGTGAGCTCTTACCACATGGATTGATGCATTTGGAAACAAGTGATATGCTGGCAGCGGTGGCGCCGAAACCTATTAAGATATTATCCGCATTACGTGATGGTAATGCCGCATTCAATGTGGGTGAAATGTTGCGCACATTTAATAAAGCCCAAACTTTTTATAGTGATATGCATGCCAGGGAGAATCTCGCTTATGAATTGTTTGATGAGAAGCATGATTATACACTACCTATGCGGTTGAGCATGTTAGACTGGTTTGATTCCTGTTTTGACGTGAAGAGAAATAAGGTGGATACCCTGTTTTATCAGATAAGGGATGCAGAGTTGCGTGTTTTAGATGATAATACACTGAAAAACAAGGTGCCTACAACTTCATCTTATGTAAGAAAACGTGCCGAATACCTGTCGAAAGAGTTGCTGTCGGCTAGTCATTTAGATGCAAGGGGGAAAGTAGGGGAGTTGGCTAAAATGCTTCATGTAGAGCGAGATCGTGTTCAGCTTGCAGAATCTATACCTGATCAGGGAAAGTATCATCGCTTGGTTATTAGTACGGCGCAGGGCAAGTTAATACCTCTTGTGATAGAAAGTCCGGCAGAGGTGCCAAATAAGTTGAAAATAGTATTTGGTTCGAAAGGGAATAGGGAGGTCGCACCGGAAAAGATTTCAGGTTGGGTAAAAGCTGGTGAAACGGTGGTGTTGGTTGATCTTTTTGGCTTGGGCGAACGTAGCTCGACGAGTGCCGATCAGATCGATGGGCAGTTGCCTCGTTTTCATACATTGTCCCGATCGTTGTTATGGTTGGGAGAGTCCATGATGTCTATCTGGCTATCCGAGATGGATGTAGTTATCGGATACATTAAAAAGGAGTTTCCGAATGCCGAAATCGAAGTAGTGTGCGACCGGGAGACTGCAGTCTGTGCCTTGATGTATGGAGCGATGTATCCTTCAGCTATGCAATATCTCCTTTCTGATCTGCCTTACAGTTATGTGCCTGATTATGTTGCTGCAGCGGATCGAACAAAAGAGGGAACTAATATGGCGATCCATTTACCAGGTATTATCTCTTGGGGGGATGTGCAGTTGTTGTTGGCTCTTGGAAAAGGTACATTCTATGTTGATGGATTGATCGGTACTTCTGGCCGAAAAGTCTTAAAAAGTGAACAGCTTGATTTTGAGTATAAGGTAAAGCGTCTAAAGGAATTGTTAAATAACGAAAGTGTAATTCACTTTAATTAATGAACTATGGGAACAAATAGAAGATCATTTTTAAAACTCTCTGGATTAGCAGGATTGGGATTGATGGCTCCTGTATTGGAGTCAAGTGCTGCGGTGCAAGATAAGGGCAAGCTCAAGAATATTGTAAAAGAGGCAGAGAAGAAATATAAGCCAATTTTTAATATGTCTGGCTATGCTGCGCCTGCCTTGGATACGGTTAGATTGGCCTTTATAGGTGTTGGAAACAGAGGGTCTGCTGCGGTCGAGCGAATGAGTCGGATAGAAGGGGTACGTATACAGGGCATATGTGATGTACGGGCCGAAAAAGCGAATGCAGCTAAAAAACGTATTCAGTCGGGGGGACACGAAGCACAGTTGTATACTGCTGGTGATACAGCATGGAAAGATATGTGTGCAAGGGAAGATATCGATCTAGTCTATATTGCTACACATTGGCAGACACATGCAGAGATGGCTATTTATGCCATGGAGCATGGAAAACATGTGGCTTTGGAAATACCTGCTGCAACAACAGTAGAGGATTGCTGGCGATTGGTGATGACTTCTGAGCGTACCAAGAAGCATTGTGTTATTTTGGAAAACTGTTGCTATGATTTCTTTGAATTATTAACATTGAACTTAGCAAGACAGGGATTCTTCGGTGATATTGTACATTGTGAAGGGGCCTATATACATGACATCTTGAATAGCTTTTTTGATGAAGAGAAGCGTTATGATTTTTGGCGATTGAAGGAGAATGCGCACCGCAATGGTAATCTCTATCCGACTCATGGGATAGGGCCGGTATGTCAAGTGCTTAATATCAATAGAGGTAATCGGTTGGAGTATCTATCATCGATGTCCTCTGCTGATTTTAGTTTGCGAAATAAGGCGAAGGAAATGGCTGCAAAAGATAAGCGATTTGAAAGCTATCTGGATAAGCCATTCCGGGGCAACATGAACCTGTCAAATATTATGACACATAGTGGTGCTACGATCGCACTGCAACATGATGTGAGCACTCCTCGTCCTTACTCTAGGATCCATATGGTGAGTGGTACGAAAGCATTTGCACAAAAGTATCCACTTCCTGGAAAAATAGCTATAGGGCATGATGACTTTCTAACAGAGGATAAACTAAACGAACTCCGAATGGATCATGAGCCTCAGATTATAAAACATATTGGCGAGCTCGCTAAGGACATCGGTGGACATGGTGGTATGGACTTTATGATGGACTGGAGGCTCATCGATTGTTTAAGAAACGGATTGCCTGTGGATATGGATGTGTATGATGCAGCGTCCTGGAGTGTTATCGGTCCATTGAGTGAATGGTCGGTGGCAAATGGCTCCAAGCCTATAGCAATTCCTGACTTTACCATGGGAAGATGGAAAGAAAACATTGTTCATGATATCAACCTAAAAACCGGGGGCAATACCAAGGTAATTACCTTGTAGTATTGTGTTCATATATCGAATGGATTAAAAATAGGCATGATGCCCAATAAGGCTGTGCCTACTATATTGTATACTCATAAATAATTTTATTGCTAATGAAGATTGAAAGATTTGAAACACGTCAGGATTTAGGAAAACATGCAGGTAAATTGGGCGCAGAATGGATTAAACAAGCTATTGCGGAAAGAGGGGAAGCGAATATAATCTTGGCTACCGGGCAGAGTCAGTTTGAAACAATCGAAACACTGATTGCAACTGCGGGAATTGATTGGTCTAAGGTCCGTATGTTCCATTTGGACGAATATATTGGGATGCCTATTACACATAAAGCAAGTTTTCGTAAATATCTTACTGAGCGCTTTGTAGCAAAAGTAGATCCTCTATTGGAGGTAATCCTTATCAATGGCGAAAACAATCCAGAGGAAGAGTGTGAGCGATTGGAGAAAAAAATAAGTGCCCATCCGATCGATGTTGCTTTCGTTGGAATCGGGGAGAATGGTCACTTGGCGTTTAATGATCCACCTGCAGACTTTGATGTCGAAGATGCTTATCTTATTGTGAATCTGGATCAGCAATGTAGACAACAACAGATGGGTGAGGGCTGGTTTGGAAGTCTTGAAGAGGTGCCTTTACAGGCGATATCGATGTCTATCAAACAGATAATGAAGTCAAAAAAGATTGTATGTGCTGTGCCTGATGAACGAAAGGCGGAAGCAGTTAAAAACTGCCTGACATTACCAATCTCTAACTTGAATCCATCCAGTATACTACAACAACATGAAGATTGTGTGGTGTTTTTAGATCAGGGTTCGTCTTCTAAATTATAAGATCCATATTTATGACCACACAGACATTAGATAAGAAGAGTACCTATATTTCGATTGGAATTATCGGAATGATGTTTTTTATTTTTGGCTTTGTTTCTTGGGTGAATGCGATCCTGATCCCTTACTTTAAGATAGCCTGTGAACTGACCAATTTTCAGTCTTACTTGGTAGCGTTTGCATTTTACATTTCTTATTTGGTGATGTCTATGCCTTCTTCTTATCTATTGAAACGTGTCGGATATAAAAAGGGAATCGTTGTCGGCTTTTGGATTATGGCTTTAGGGGCATTGCTTTTTGTTCCTGCCGCATTTGGTCGTACATACCTTATTTTCCTGTTAGGATTATTTACGTTGGGGGCTGGTTTGGCGGTTTTACAGACTGTTGCTAATCTGTACATCACGCTGATTGGTGACAAGGAGCGAGCTGCCCAGCGTATCAGTATTATGGGGATATGTAATAAAGGAGCCGGTATATTGGCTCCTTTAGTATTCTCCTGGGCTATTTTAAGACCTAGTGATAATGAGCTTTTTAAGGCTATTCCATTGATGGATGATATCTTAAGAGCATCAGTACTTGATGATTTGATCATGCGCGTGGTGGTGCCCTATTCCGTTATGGCAGCTGTTCTATTTTTAATTGGCTTGTTCGTTCGATTTTCTCCGCTTCCCGAGATTGAAAATCCTGAAGGTGCAGAAGCGTCAGCTGGTCGGGATAGTTTATTCCAATTTCCGCATCTTGTACTAGGCGCTATTGCTATTTTTCTGCATGTGGGGACACAGGTAATCGCTATCGATACCATCATTAGTTATGCAGACTCTATGGGGGTGACTTTGTTGGAAGCAAAGTCCTTTCCTTCTTACACGCTTTCTGCTACCATTGTGGGTTACTTTCTTGGAATTCTTTTGATACCTAAGGTTCTGAGTCAAAAGCGTATGTTGCAGATTTGTAGTTTGCTCGGGCTGTTTTTCGCGGTGATGGTCTGCGTGATGAATCAAAACGTAGGCTGGATGGGGTATGATGTCAATGTTTCCATTTGGTTTTTGGTATTTATAGGTCTTCCTAATGCACTTATTTGGGCTGGTATATGGCCTTTGGCACTCGATGGTTTGGGGAAATATGCTAAACAGGGATCGGCACTATTGATCATGGGGCTGTGTGGTAACGCCATCCTTCCGATGATCTACGGAGCTGTAGCGGATAAGGTAAACGAACAGTTAGCTTATTGGGTACTTGTGCCTTGTTTCTTGTATATTGCGTTCTATGCTTTTTATGGACATAAAGTTACTTCTTGGAAAAAAGTTTAATATTTTCTATTTATGCTAACTATTATAAATGCGCAGGTAATCAGCCCCAATAGTATTATTGATAGGGGCTGGGTCTCTATAAAAGACGGCCGTATTGTAGCTATTGGCGATTATAAAACACTGCCTAAAGAGGGACTGCAAGGTGAAATTATAGATGCGCAAGGCTTGTATCTATCCCCGGGTTTTGTTGACATACATGTACATGGGGGAGGTGGTGCTGATTTTATGGATAATGAGTTGGAGGCTTATCTTACCATTGCTGAAACGCATGCTAAGTTTGGGACAACAGCTATGTTTCCTACTACGTTGACGAGTGAGCCCGAATTATTATGGGAGACT
This sequence comes from Sphingobacterium tabacisoli, assembly GCF_017908035.1. Classification (GTDB taxonomy): domain Bacteria; phylum Bacteroidota; class Bacteroidia; order Sphingobacteriales; family Sphingobacteriaceae; genus Sphingobacterium; species Sphingobacterium tabacisoli. The sequence goes on from NZ_JAEQMU010000002.1 coordinate 482,288, forward strand.
TTTAGCGTGTACGAACAGTCTCTCTCTGTGAATCAGTCCGGGGCTAAGTTTTATGGTTTACATCTAGAGGGACCTTATTTTGCCATGAATCAACGGGGAGCACAAGATCCCCGTTTTATTCGGAATCCAGATCCTCTAGAATATCAGTCTATTTTGGATAAATATAGACATCTGATCGCTCGTTGGAGTGCCGCTCCTGAGTTACCTGGTGCTTTGGAATTTGGTGATTATGTAAGTGAAGCTGGAATCGTATTGGCATTGGGACATACCGATGCGGTATACGAAGATATTGTGTGTGGAATTGAACATGGTTATCGTCTCGCTACACACTTGTATTCGGGGATGTCGGGGATGACCCGTAAAAATGCATTTCGATATGCAGGGGCGATCGAGTCCTGTTTATTATTAGAAGATATTGACGTAGAGATTATTGCCGACGGTGTCCATTTACCAGAACCTTTCCTAAAGCTGATCTGTAAGAATAAGAGGAAAGATCAGATTGTCCTTATTACGGATGCGATGCGAGGTGCAGGTACGTCGGATAGAGAGAGCATACTAGGGAGTAAACAGAACGGAACGCCTGTGATAATAGAAGATGGTGTTGCAAAACTTCCAGATTTGACTTCATTTGCGGGGAGTGTCGCTACTGCGGATCGTTTGATTCGGACAATGATCAATGTTGCTGAAATCCCATTGATAGATGCGGTGCAAATGCTTAGTCTCAATCCCTCTCGAATTATGAGAATAGATGATCAGACAGGAAGCATTGAGAAAGGCAAATTGGCCGACCTGATATTGTTTAACGAGCGTATAGAGGTTAAGACAACGATAGTGAATGGAAATATAGTCTACGAAGCTTAATCTGATCGTACGGATTGTCTCTCGATCAGTCTTCCTGGAATCAGTATTTCTCGAGGTTCAAAATCTTTGTTTTTAATATGTCGGATCAATAATTGACAGCTCTGTCGTCCGATCTCGAATGCAGGTTCCTCGATGGTGGTGAGATTGGGCTCAATAACGGTAGAAATAGGATCGTTGGTAAAGCCAATAACGCCAAAGTCCTGTCCGACACGAATGCAGGCTTGGTTGAGGGCTTGTATAGCGCCTACTGCTTTACGGTCATTGACGGCAAAGATTGCGTTTGGTGGTTGAGGGAGGCTTAAAAGAGCCTTTGTATCATCAAACCCATGAGACTGTCCAAAACCGGAAAAGATAACATACTCTTTATGATGAGGAACCTTGGCGTCTGTATGGGCCTGTAGATATCCGCGGAGCCGCTCTTGAGTAAATGAAAGTTCTGAGGGGCCGGCAATGTGGGCTATTCTATCATAGCCTTTTTCGATCAAATAAGTCGTCGCTTGATATGCGCCATCAAAGTCACTTTGTACTACTTTGGAGGCCTGTATGTGTTGGGGAACCCGATCAAAAAACACAATAGGCAAGCCTGAACGCATCATCGTCTCAAAGTGCTCAACAATATGTGAATTAGAAGATATAGAGATCAATAGCCCGTCTAAGCTACTCGTAGCTATATTTTCAATGAGTTTTTTTTCTCGTTCTATATCGTCGTTCGTGACGTATAGGATGATGTTGTATCCCTGATTATAGGCTTCTTCCTGTATGCCGGATATGACAGTCGAAAAATAATAGTTGGTAATGAATGGGATGACGACTCCTATGTTTTTTGTATTACCTGAGGCTAGAGCCGAAGCATTTTTATTGAGTTTGAAGTTCAGTTTTTCGGTAAGTTCTAAGACACGTTTTTTCGTTTCGGGATTGACATCATAGGCATCTCGGAGTGCGCGGGATACCGTGGAAACAGAGATACCCAACATTTTTGCAATATCTTTTATACCAAAACTCTTTTTCATCACCATGCAAGGACTAACTTATAACCCCTAAAAATACACAGAATGTACAGTAAAGTTGACTATGTATTGAAATTTTTGTGTAAAATCTATGGTATCGTCTATTAAATAATGGTGTTGGGATATTTAAGCAAGCCAACTATGTGATAAACGATAGATTCTAGAAAAAAAAGGTAAAAAAATCTAAACGTTTATTCGGTGTAGCTGTTCTATTATCAAACAACATATTAAAAATCATAATAATAGAAAGGAGAAAAACTATGAGCAAATTGACTTGGAAAGGCCGTTGGAATGAATTGAAAGGAAAAGTAAAGCAACAATATGCAGATCTGACAGATGATGATTTGTTGTATGCGGAAGGTAAAGAAGAGGAGCTGTTGGGTAAATTGCAGCAAAAAACCGGAAAAACCAAAGATGAGGTTGAAAACTGGTTGAATGGCTTGTAGTCTATAGGCTTTTATAGAGACTTCAAAAGAGTTCTGTCCTTAGGATAGAGCTCTTTTGTTTTTTGAATGCAGCTGAATGCAGCTGAATGCGGCCTGTTGTGGTGCTGATCTTTAAGTAATCTTAAGATAATGTTTTTAAAATGTTTATACTTTTTTAAAATATGGAATAACGAATCGTAAATCTTTTATTGATTTAAATCTATTTATGGTTTATTTAGTTCCTGTGTTTATCATGAAGTGCTACGTTGTAAAGTACTTCATTTAATTGGTGATTTATGGGGCAAAATAAGCAATTGAAAATCAAAAGAGTTATTTTGAAAATTTATGGGTTTCTATCCGTCTTGTTCGTAACGGATCTTATAGCCTACTTCGGCTTTGAGATTAGTTTACGGGGATATTTTGCAGATATTATTCTTTTTTGGTTTTGGTGTTTTGGAAGCTTTTTGATCGTTGTCATTTTTTGGAAAACACGTTTAGCTAAGTTGTTTTTAATAGGTATGGTGTCTTTTGTCTTACTGAGTATGTTGCCGATGGGGTTGCCATTTTATGCGCTAGCACTCTCTACAACACCTTTCGGCTTAAGGTTGAGTAAGGACCTGAATTCAAGTTATAGAGGACAGATTGTATCCTACAGCGTGATGGTTCCTCCTTGGTTGGAGGTTATGGAAAAAAGGGGAGTAGTAGAAAGACGTGTGCTTCAATGCAAAGACAGGGAATTGCTCGATGATCGATCGGATGTGAAGATCCGTTATGCAAGGGATATATCTTTCGATAGTGAAACGGATACCACTATGACATTGACATTGTTTTATATTGGAATTGAGAAGACTTTTGTCTTTGATAAAAGAACAGGTGCTATACAAGCCAATCTCTATAAAATAGATGACTAATTGGCTGGTAGAAGGGGTAGTGCTAGTTACGGAAGGAAAAATAGAAAAATACTTTCAAAGAGGAGGATGTTAAAATAAAAAATAAATATGTTTCGCCCTTAAGAATAAAGTCGCTACTTTGGTAGGGATCTAAAAATGAAATATACATGAAAGGGTGGTTATATAGTTTCCTGTTAGGGTTTTTATTGAGTGCTTCGTGTGTCTGGGCTCAGACGGATAAAGAAGAGAGTGGAAAGGCTACTGACTCTATTCAGAAGGAAATCATTTCACAGGGTGAAAATACCCTACAGGAGATGCGCAAACAACAGATTGAGGATTCAATACGTAGGAGTTATCTGGAAAAGCAATTGCTATCTTCTAGACGTACAGATGTTTATGAGCAGCGAAAACTAGTAGAAGAACTTACTTTTCTTAAAAGTAGAGATTCTTTATTGATGGCTAAGCGACGCCTGAAGGTTGATTCGTTGAGGGCGGTTAATAAAGGGGCTCCTGTAGTACCTTTCAATGATACACTTTTTACAGTATTTAATGCTATTGGGAGTTACTCCGCTAAAGAACGTGCTAAAGGTACATCAGAAAGAATTCAACAGTTAGAGAACAATTATGAGTTTAAGACAGACTCGTTGATTGTGCAGCAAACTGAAGATAACTGGATTTTGTTATGGAGGGATCAGATTATACTTAGTGTAAATGAACATGATGCGTTGTGGGCTAATAAAAATGCCGGAGAGCTAACGGAATCTTATCGTCAGATTATTGCACAGGCTATTGATCAATATCGGGAAGAACATAGTTTGACCAGATTATTAACTTCTACAGGTATTGCCATTGTGGTTGTGCTTAGTGTAGGATTGATCATTTTTGGTTTGAGTAAATCTGTCAATTTGTTGAATTCCAGATTGCTAAAGTCTAAACGGAAACGTTTTAAAGGGATAACCTTTAAAGGTTACCAGCTGATATCCCCTGCGCAAGAGCTCAAATCTATTTGGTTTGTTACCGGCCTATTGCGTTGGCTGTTAATCCTAACAGTCATTTATCTCGCGTTGCCAATTTTGTTTAATTTGTTCCCTTCAACAAAGGGCTATGCACCGATTCTCATTGGCTATTTTATGTCGCCACTTAAGAAGGTGGGATTAGCAGTAATTGACTATTTTCCCGATCTGGTTACGGTAATTGTTGTTTATTTTATATTTCATTACGCATTAAGAGTGCTTAAATATTTTGCTGAAGAGCTTGCTAAAGGTTCATTGGTGATTAACGGTTTTTATTCGGATTGGGCTTTACCTACCTATCATATTTTACGTGTGCTTCTTATGGCCTTTTTTCTGGTTGTTATTTTTCCGTATTTACCTGGGGCACAGTCCGATATTTTTAAGGGGGTCTCCGTATTTATAGGGGTATTGTTTACCTTTAGTTCTGCTGGAGCCTTAGGTAATATTGTAGCGGGGTTAATGTTGACCTATATGCGATCGTTTGTTGTTGGGGACCGTGTTAAATTTGGAGACGTAACTGGGGATATCGTAGAGAAGTCACTTTTAGTAACCCGTATCCGTACACCTAATAATGAAGTGGTATCAATTCCTAATTCCCAGATAATGGGGAACCATACGATAAACTATAGTGCTGAAGCTGACCAACAGGGATTGATTATCAATACAAAGGTAGCGATGGCCTACGAAGTGCCTTGGCAGACGTTTCATGAGCTTGCAAAAGTAGCCGTAGCACGTACTGAGCTTTTGGAGACAACACCAGAACCGTTTATATTTCAGAGCAGCCTAGACGATTACTATGTCACTTATCAGATCAATGCTTATACCCGGCACCCCCATCGACAGGCTTTTATTTATTCCGAGTTACATAAGCACGTGATGGATGTTTTTCATGAGGCCGGTATAGGAATGGTATCTCCTAAATATCATGCTGTACGGGATGGAGCTATAAAGGATATGCCTGAAAAGTATCGAGGAGTCCCCTTAAGATCATTTCATGTAGACATTAAGGGAACAAAGGAAGGAGAGTAGTCCAATAGGGAAATATTGGGATGTACATAGAGGGGTTTTTGAGGATTTTTTCGTATATTTATAGGTATGTAATTCATATGTTTACAACGCTATAAGAGTGGCGAGATTGTCTTTAAAAGCCCTTATATTTCATGCATTTTAAACTCTTCTATCAATTTACAAAGATTGGTCTATTCACTATTGGAGGTGGCTATGCAGTTATCCCATTAATAGAAAAAGAAATCGTTAGTCAGGGATGGCTTGATCGAACAGAATTTTACGAGTTACTCGCTATTACAGAATCTCTTCCCGGTGTTTTTGCAACCAATATTGCTGCTTTGGTCGGTTATAAAATTTGTGGTGTACGGGGTGGCCTTTTAGCCGCATTAGGAACTATATTAGCACCATTTTTTATTATTATTCTGCTAGCTGTGTTTTTTGGTAAAATACAGGATAACCCCTATGTTGTTAAAATTTTTAAGGCTCTACGGCCGGTGGTTGTCGGACTTATTGCAGCTCCCTGTTATACAGCTTTTAAAGCCAGTAAGATGACTTTTAAAACTTTGCTAATTCCTATAATAGCTTTGGTACTTATGTTTTTCTTTAATCTTTCTCCTATTTGGATTATAGTTCTGGGATGTTTCGGTGGAATTGGTTATCACAAGTTTAAAACCGCTCGGAAAAACTTGTCAAAGGATTAGTTAAATGATATTTTATAAGCTCTTTTGGGTATTTACAAAGATAGGCTTTTTTGGATTCGGTGGAGGTTATGCTATGCTATCCCTGATTCAGGAAGAAGTTGTCGATCGAAATAGTTGGATGACTAAGCAGGAATTTACCGACCTCGTTGCGATTTCGCAGCTTACTCCAGGACCTATTGGTATTAATACAGCAACCTATGCTGGCTACAGTGCTTTGATACATGCAGGATATACCCATCCGATAGCTATGTTGGGAGCTGCGATGACGACCATTGCTTTATGCTTACCTTCTTTTGCCATGATATCAGTGATATCTTATTTCTTCTTGAAATTTAGATCTAATAGGTATTTTTCGTCAGCGATGGATGGTATCCGACCTATCAGTCTTGCGTTAATTGCTTTAGCAGCTCTCTCGCTCACCAATGAAGATAATTTTATTGACTATATGAGTCCTATTCTATTTATTACAGCTATAGTGTGTTCGGTCAAATTTAAAGTTCATCCCATTCTTATACTGTTAGGGGCAGCACTTGTTGGACTTGTTATATATTGATTGGAGTATATTTGTGTTATTTTGGACTATAAACGGCGCGATTTATGTTTTGACTTTCTATATTTAGCTAATTTAGTTTACTCAAAGAAATAGATATATGAGATTTAATACCCAACCTACTCTTGAGAACGATCAAGTTATTCTATTACCGCTACAGGAAGGAGATTTTGAAGATTTGTATAACGTAGCCTCTGATCCAGAAATATGGAGTCAGCACCCTAGCAAAGATCGTTGGAAAAGAGATGTCTTTGAAGTGTTTTTCGAAGGAGCAATGCAGAGTAAAGGAGCTTTCAAGATTATTGATAAAAAAACGGGCGGGGTGGTAGGAAGTACAAGGGTGTATGACTTTGACGAATCTAATAATAGTATCTTTGTTGGTTATACCTTTTACGGTGTGCCCTATTGGGGTACAGGTATTAATAAAGGTGTAAAAAAGCTGATGTTGGATTACCTTTTTCAATTTGTTTCTAAAGTTATCCTGCACGTCGGTTCGGGAAACCTAAGGTCACAAATTGCTGTGGTACGTCTTGGTGCAGAAAAAGTGGATGAGGTGGAAGTCGGATATTATGGTGATGTTCCGAAGATTAACTACGTTTATGAAATCACCAAAAGTAGCTGGAGTAAAAATACGATATAATAGAGCCAATGGAAAAAAAAGAACTTTATCCTTTTCTTAAAGAAATACAGACTAAAGTAGCTCAGAATGATAATCAATTGGATTTAGTAATGGTTTATGATAAGGTTGATGAGGTGATTAAGAACCATGATTTTTATCACCAGACGCCTTACTTTTTATCAGAATGGCTCATTCTAAAAGAGCAGATTTTAAGATCTGACTCCGAGTCATTGGGATATTTCGAGCGATTTTTAGAGAATATAATGTATGAAAGTGCTACAGGGGTATATTCAGCATACGTGGATAATAATCTCTAGAGAAGCTGTTCCAGATAGCGGATTGGCTGATGATGCTAATTTCTTTGGCTATTCGTTTGTGATAAACCTTCGAAAGGAGAATACTCCTGTAAGGCAGGTCGCTAACAGAGCATGTATTACAAACTCAACCTTTCCTACAGGAAGGATATAGCTGGATATGAAAAGCATAACAAGGAAGTAAATTGCGAAATAGGTAAATAGCAGTATTACAAAAGGCTTGATTTGTAGCATAATTTTAAATATTAGCTGTGCATAGAAAATTAATTTCGGGCATTTGAACTATTATTGACTTCTTAACGCAATGCACTAAAACACGTTGTTAAGGAGTCCTTTACTTATAAGAACGCTTTTTTCTTAGAATTGTTTATTTTATGAGCCATAAGCTTGTTTTTTAGGATGTCAGCTTTGTGTTCCCAAGCAACTCTTGGATGAAGTTAGGAAATAGAAAACCAATTTTGAAGGGCTTTACAAAAGCATAATAATTTGATAATCCGTATGATGTTTTCGGCTCTAGTTATTTTTAAATGGTAAAAACGGTTTTGTGATTGTCTCCTAATTTTTTACTTTTGCCTCATCGATCATTAAAGTTGAAAAGAATAAAAATAAAAGTCATGTAATACGTTGTCAATATTCGGAAAGAGAGTTAGTTGTTTGGAAGAGATTTCGACAGCTGCTATTCTTGTGGTTTGATAGATGTATGTTATACTTTGAATTTTATAAAATGGAATCAACAAAATATGGTCGTACCTACCATTTCCCTTTTTCACCGGGGACAAGCAGTGACGATCGTTTTAATCATAATTATTGGGAAGATATACAGTGCTTTTCGGAGTTGTTGTATACCGAAAAGTTGGATGGAGAAAATAATTGCCTCTCCAAACGAGGAGTGTTTGCAAGATCCCATGCGGCTCCAACAATTTCACCTTGGACAGCACAACTACGCGAGCACTGGGCTAGTCTTAAAAACGACTTAGGGGATTTGGAGTTTTTTGGTGAGAATCTATATGCTGTACACTCGATTGAATATACTAAGCTAGAGCATTATTATTATGTGTTTGCCGCACGTATAAAAGATATGTGGCTTTCCTGGGAGGAGGTATGCTTCTATGCCGAGTTGTTCGACTTGCCTATGGTCCCTGTATTGAAAAAGACGAGCGTAAAGGAGTTAAGTACGCATCAGCTTTGGTCAGATGTGGAGAAATTGGCCGCTCAGGTTTCGACGTTTGGGTCTATCGACCCAAAGACAGGAGAAGTATGTACTTCCGAGGGGTTGGTATGTAGAAATGTGAATGCTTATTCTGTGGCTGAGTTTCCGCATCATGTTTTTAAATATGTGAGAAAGGGGCACGTGCAGACGGATGAACATTGGACGAGATCATGGAGAAGAACGCCGCTGATTTGGGAAAGGGGGGATCTGTAATGACTTGGAAATTGACAGAAAGCAAGGAGTGGGAGATTTTAGAAAAGAAATTCTCTTGGGTTGATGATATGCAGTATGTACCTCAGGACCCTTTGCATCATGCTGAAGGAAATGTGGCTGTGCATACGCAGATGGTCATAGATAGTCTGTTGAAAAACGCTGATTTTCAGTATTTAAATGAGCAACAAAAAGAAGTGCTTTGGACATCAGCGTTAATGCATGATATTGAGAAGCGGTCTACGACATTAATTGATGCGGCGGGGCGGGTGAGTTCGCCTAGTCATGCGCGCAAAGGCGCTCAGACTACACGTAAAATTTTGTTTAGAGATGTTGATACGCCATTTAATATCCGGGAGAAAATTGTGTCACTAGTACGTTATCACGGACTTCCTTTATGGCTGATGGATAAACCTGATCCTATGAAAAGTGCTTTGGAAGCCTCTCTACAATTGGATTTGAGCCACTTGAAAATCTTAGCCAAAGCTGATGCTAAAGGCCGAATCTGTCAGGATATGGATGCATTAATGTATGCGTTGGAGATGTTTGAACTGTATACTAAAGAAATCGGTTGTTGGCAATCTGCACCTAGTTTTAAGACTCCTAATGCGCGTTTTACCTACTTTAATGCCTTAGATAGTTATGTGGATTATGTCCCCTTTGATCGTTTTAAATCGGAGGTCATCCTATTGTCAGGGCTACCCGGAATGGGGAAGGATTATTACATTTCGAAGTTGGATAAGGATCTGCCTGTTATCAGTCTGGATGATATACGTAGAAAATATCGCATTGACCCAACGGATAAGAAACGGAACGGTTGGGTAGTACAGGAAGCAAAGGAAATGGCAAAAAAATATCTTCGAGCAGGGCAGGGATTTATATGGAATGCAACCAATATCACCGCATTGATGAGAAAGCAACTTATTGATTTGTTTGTCGATTATCAGGCTTATGTGAAATTGTTTTATATTGAGAAGCCTTATCACATTTGGAGGATGCAGAATAAGAATCGAGCCTATCCTTTGCCCGATATGGTATTGGATAAGATGTTACATAATCTGGAGGTACCCCAACTGACGGAAGCCCATGAGGTTCATTATGAAGTCTATTAAAGGGTATAGAATTATTTTAATAAGAGATTACTCATCCATATATTTTTCACCAAGATTGAATGGAAATTTGCGATAAGAACCAGAGATAGATCTGGTTCTTATTGTATAATAGGAGAGACTCCCAGTGTTTTCTTTTGAGACGCACTGTTTTTGTTCGTGACAACCATTGAGCTATTGCTTTTTGAGTAGCCTGGATAGGCAAAGCTGTGTGCAGGCTGAGGTTAGAGGTTTTTTTTTGTTTAGAATTGTTCTTAATAAAGCGCGCGCCTGCTGTTTAAATACCTACCTTTGTCTTATCTGAAAGCAGTAAGAGCTATGATAAGAAAAAAGAACATACCCGTTAGATCCTTACCTGAGGAGTGTTTCCAAAGGATTGTTGTCGAACGTATTTCCTCAGATTTTTTCGAAAATGATAAAGGATTGAATATTTCACACAGGCATGATTATCATATTTTTGTTTTACAGGAAAAAGGGACTATTCATGCCGAAGTTGATTTTGAAGCTTATGTAAACTCTGAGCCTGGTATAATGTATCAGTCTCCCGGACAAGTACATCGGGCATTGAAGGCCGAGGATGCTAATGTATACATGTTGGCAATATACTCTGATAATATAAATGCGAATTACCTCGCAATGTTACAGTATCTTACTCCCTTAAAGCCGTTGACAATAGATACTACGGATTTATCCGTGCTTAAGCAAGCTTTTGACCTGTGTGTAAATTTTTTCAATCAGAAGAAACATACGCTTTATTTGACGATGTTAAAGGATTCTTGTAATGCAGTGGTGGGGTTAATTATATCTCGATATCTAAGAGAATCTAAGTCTTTAGATTTATTATCGCGTTTTGAAAGGGTAACCAAAGCCTTTTTCTCGTCTTTAGAAGAATATTTTTGGACAATTAAGCGACCTGCTCAATACGCTCAAAAGCTTAACATCTCTATTGCTTATCTCAACGAATGTGTGAAAAATGAAACTGGTTTTTCTGTTAGCTATCATATCCAACAAAGAATCATCTTAGAGGCTAAGCGCCTGCTCTATCACTCTGAAAAGTCAATAAAGGAAATATCTCTAGCGCTCGGGTATGATGATTATGCCTATTTTTCTAGGGTGTTCAAGAAATCTACCGGAGTGACTGCGATTGGATTTCGGAATGGAAACCGCGAATAGTCCTATTATTACTCTTTTTCATCCTTTCTGTGTTTGCCAATTGTAGCGTTCTTTGGTTTTACAAAAAAATATAAGATTATGCCTACAGCACCCAAATGGTTATTTGATACCCTTGATTTGTTTATGTCAAAACTGCCTGGCACAGAGGTGGTCAGAACTGAATATTTATCGCCATCAGTAAAGTTAATTAAGTTGACGGGGCTTTTTGATGAGCTTCACGTTCCAGTAGGAGCATTTTTTGATATTCGTATCAGTGATACGGAAGCCCGCCGATATACTATTTCATCTATTAATCGAGAGAATAGTACACTTGATTTAATTGTTTATTTGCATGGTCAGGGTCCAGGCAGCAAATATATGGATGGTTTGCAGAGGGGGGATGAGATTTATTTAAATAAACCACGAACAGATCAGAAATATCATAATCACTTGGTAGAAAATTTGGTGTTCTTTGGTGATGAGACTTCTTTGGCTCTTGCAATTTCTTTTCTTCCTGTGGTACGGGAACATGGGCAGCAGATTCAATTTATATTTGAACTGGATGAAGAAAATAGAAATGTTCCTCAGGTTTTGGGAATAAATCATAGCCTGGTATTTCCAAAAGGAGAGATATTTAGGGATCCTGAAAGTATAGCCGCTATAGATGTGCTTAAATATGAAACATGGAAATACTTTGTTCTGACAGGAAATGTGAAGTCTGTCCAGGCTTTTAGAAAAGCAGTGAAAATGCATATGCCATCTAAAGTAAAAGCTCACGGTTTTTGGCTTGAAGGAAAAAACGGACTATAATGATCTTTTTAATTTAACGAACGAAAAAAAAACTTATCTTGTTATCAAAAAGGCTACGATGATTATTAGGAAAGCAGATAAGCAAAAGGATTACGATAACGTATGGGATATTTTCAGTCAGGTGATTTCTACAGCTGATACATATGTTTTTGATCCCAATACTACAAAAGATAGTTTGGACAAGCATTGGTTTGCGGACTACATGAATACTTTCGTTGCCGAAGACTCGGAGGGTCGAATGTTAGGCACTTATATTATAAAACCTAACCAAATTGATCTAGGCAATCATATAGCCAATTGTAGCTATATGGTAAACCCGAAATATCATGGACAAGGAACAGGAAAGCGGCTTTGTGAACACTCGATCGATTTTGCCCGTGAGAAAGGATATTTAGGGATACAGTTTAATATGGTGGTAAGCACAAACCTGGGGGCAGTTAGCCTCTGGCAGAAGTTTGGTTTCGAGATTATCGGTACGACACCCAAGGGCTTTCGACATCAAGAGTTGGGCTTAGTGGATACCTATATTATGTTTAAGGATTTGCAAAAAGGATAGTATCTATCGCTTAGTGTTTAGAAAAGCGGAAGCTGTTATCATAGGATTGAACTTTTTCAATGAATCGGAAAATATCATGGATAAGGGTTTGACTATGTAATACACCATAAGGTAGGTTCGCTGTTGTTAGTAGTAGGAGTGCTACCTCAGTCGTAAATGCAGCTGTTACTTTGCCTTCGTTATTTCCGATAAATGTATATTCTTTTGTCTCCTTGTTTTGATTTCTAGCGATAACTTTTGCTCCGAATAAATCTGTTCCGATAGAATAGTTATTGAATGCATTAATGGCTATATTCTGCACTTTTTCGTTTCTGAATATACGTGTAAAACCTAGCTTTCGGAGCAAGGCTGTTAATTTCGTAAACCAGTTGAGGTCAAAACTCATACGAGTTCTTACAATAACATTAGGTAATAGTGTTGACAATACGTGTTGATCCGAAAAATCAAAAGTATAGAAATTTCGAAGACCTGATAAGTCCGTTTTGAGGGGCAAGGTAAAGCTTTTAATTGGAACGTTTCCCACTTTATAGTGATGATCTATGTGGTTAAATGTCCATCTGTATGCTTGTTCACCGTGTTTTTCGCCTAAGCCCAATAGGATGAAAATATCGATGGATCGAGTCAGAGGAAGTTCGTTGTAGGCTTGTTGTGCTAAAAGGTTTGTCAATCCAGGCGCGAGCCCTGCACTTAATATAACGGTAGATTTATGGAATAAGGCTAGGTTTTCCAAAGCCTCTATTTGTTTCAGTGTTTCATATCGTGCCGAAATATCCAAGTATATTATTCTTCGACGGATACATGCTTCTACTAATCGGGTATCATTACTGTCAAGACACACAATGACTAGTTTTACATTATCCAAAATGGACTCATCCTGAAAATGATTTAGGTCAAAGGCCTGGGGGATGACATCATAGGTTAGCTCCTGGGCCTTTTTCCTCGCTTTATCAAAATCCCTTCCGGCAATAATTATTCGATGGGGATATAATGGCGCTAGATAAGAGGCTATTTGACTACCAACGGCTCCATAGCCTCCTATGATAAGTATATTTTGTTCCATTAGTTATTTCCTTAGCGTACAAAATTATGAACCGAATCATTAAAACTTGTTACATCATTTTTACGATTCATTATATCTTAGTGATATATTTGTTTCATTGTTTTAATTTATTATTCGTGTATTGATATGGAAACTAAGGTCGTTGAATGTCCCCAACATGGTGTGCAACCATTTGGTCTACTATGTGTGCATTTAGCAGCTAATAACAACTCCATAGCATTGGGTTTCTATGAGCATGACGAAGGAGACCTAGGACGACCAGATGCTTGGTGTAGTGCTTGTGAGGACCGTTGGCGAACCGCTGAAAGTGAGGAGGAGCAAGAGCAGTGGTTTGTCGACTGTGATTTTAAAATTGTTTGTGCTAATTGTTGGGATAACTCTAAAAAACAAAACATAGGTTAAGTATCCCGTCGAGGTAATGGCAATACTGATCGAAATCCTGATTTTTTGTTGGAATAGGAACGATTAAGAGATTATTGATCGTATGTTGTTTTCGGATATAGTTTTTTGAAAGCATTGTAAACTGCTTGATGGATTACGGTCGCGTGTGTTTCGTCAGGGATATAATCAAACACGATATTCGTGTCCTTGTTGTTTCTAAGGATGTTATATAAGCTTTCGGCTTCCAAATACATTTTGGTGTCTTCTTCTCTGTTAGGAACACCTAAATAAACATTAACTTTCTTTTTTAGATTTTGCTTTAGAAGCTGTTCTGCATTCTTTAGGAGTAGCTGTTCTCCCCACCAAAGGCTAGGGCTAACAATAATATAATCGTTAAATAGGTAGGGACGATTCAGAAGAATTTCTGTAGTCAGAAGTCCAGCCAAAGACTCTCCAATGATTGTGTTTTTAGTCGTAGTCTTGTACGATTGGTTTATATAGGGTTGTAACTCTTCTTGGATAAAGTCTATAAATTTGCCAGAACCACCATAGTGGGGGAAACTTGATTTTTGAAATCCCTCTTTCTCTATAAAGTCGGTGTTCTCCACAGCAAAAGTGAAATCTCTACGCCTTGTATTACCTTCTATGCCAACTACTATTGAACGCGGAAAACGGGCTATCCAAGGTTGGGTGTTGAAATGTACGGTCCCAGCTACATGCAGCCAATCTTCTTCTTTTCCTCCATCCAATACATAAATGACCGGATATTTTACAGTGTCCTGGGCGTTATATTCTTCTGGAAGGTATATGTTCAGCGTCCTTTTTTCATTTAGTATTTTAGATTCTAAAAGTTCAGATTTACCGATGATCAAGGGAGCGCTTTTACTTTGGCAAAGACATAGACTTGTGTAAAGAAGAGTTGTTAAAAGAATAAGTGCTTGTTTGACTGACATAATCTGTATACTGAATAAAATAGATATAGCGCTATATTTGATTGGATAGTCCGATATAGCTTTATTAACACAGGGCCAAATATAATGTAAAAAGAGCAGATAAATTTAAGAAGAGATTCTGTTTTCTATTTTGGAATATGGTTTCCCGTATTGTTAACGAACACGATTCTCTTAAATTTGACAGAAAAGCCATATATGCGAATTACTGCTCAACAACATTTGATTGAAGATATAATAGATGCTATAGCAACCAGTAGCTATGGTATCGGTATCGCTATGAAATGTGATGTCAAATCAAACTTAGACGGTGATAATTCTTATATCGAATTCGTTCCCAAAAAAGGTTGTACTATCGATATAAAGGATTGGTTCTGGTTTGGGTATCACATTCGCTAACGACAGGCCGGAAAAATTCCGATTGTTGATACACATTTGATTTCTGGTGATCGGTTCCTTTGTGGGCTTCAGAAAGTATCTATCCTTAAAAATTGTTTTTAATCTATGGTGTGCTGATATTTGTAGGGTTAAATATTGGTGTGTCAAGGGGGAATTCGCCCCGAAATAAAAAATAATATGATTAAAGGCTTATATGAAACGCATATCCAAGTGCGTAATCTGGACAGAGCAGTTGAGTTCTATACACGTGTTTTGGGATTGAAATTTGCCCATAGAGATGATACTAGACCTATTGTTTTTCTTTGGATAGGAGATAATAAACAACAGATGTTAGGGTTGTGGGAGGTGAAAGAAAATTTGCAGACAAGGCATTTTGCTTTTAATGCCTCTAAAGAAGACATACTGAATTTTTCGAGTACATATCTAAAAGATAGAGGACTGAAGCCTTATAATTTTTTAAAAGATAACTCGGATACGCCCATGGTATTTGCTTGGATGCCTGCTTTGGCTATTTATTTTGATGATGAAGATGGAAATTCACTGGAATTTATTGCTATTCTAGAAGGGGCGGGCAGACCTGAGTTGGGCGTTATTCCTTATGAAGAGTGGTTGGCCTATACTTCCTGAGTCCTTTTTTAATTATTATCTTCTTTGATAATGTATCTTTGTGTATTACATGTTTCCTTAGTTTGTTCATTTAATGGAAAGTATACAGTCAATATTGAGGCACGAGGATAGTAGATTCTTAAATTTTGTTGTTGATAAGAAATATCGTTGGGTTCGACATTTACTGATTATTGGAGCGATTGTCTTAATCCATTTTCTACCGTCCTCTTCACCGGTAGAACAGGATAAAGAAAAGGAAAACTGGATTCTCGTTACTAAGTTAATATCTACTCTTATACTTCTGTCTCTGTTTTATGCAAATCATTATATATTTATTCCTAAGCTGTTATTAAGGAATAGGTTTATAGCTTATGCCGGCAGTATCTTAGCCTTCTGTTCGGTTATATTTTTGATGTTATTGATATTAGAACGATTAGACTTGCCTTTTATTGATAAAGGGGATAACAGTCACTTGGATTGGGGAGATTATGTCGTTCTGATTATCTTACTGATAGTTTTTATTGCAGCAGTCAGTAGCCTTAAGTTATTTAAAATGTGGATTGTCAACCTACTTCGATTTAAGGAGTTAGAAAACAATACACTGCTAGTACAGTTGGAACAGCTTAAGAGTCAGATTAATCCCCATTTTTTGTTCAATACAATAAACAATATCAATTTCCTGATTGATGAGAATCCAAAATTAGCCTCTACCGTATTGTTAAAATTAAGTGATATTCTTCGTAGTCAGCTCTATCTCTCTAAAGGAGAGTCTGTTCCGTTGGCTGATGAAATACAGGTCTTGAAGAACATTCTCTTTATGGAGGAGATACGTCGAGATAGCTTTTTTATTGATTTTAACGTATCGGATGGATTAGCAGACTTTGAGGTTCCGCATTTTTTGTTTATTCCATTTATCGAGAATGTCATTAAGCATGGAGCACATTATGCGATGGAAAATGGTTTTCACGTAGAAATAAAATTTAGGTATGAAAACCAACAGCTGTATTTTACGTGCATGAATAGTAAGAAAAGAAAGTCTAATCCCGAAGATTATGGTGGGTTGGGATTAAATAACATAAGTCAGCGATTAGATATTATTTATCCAGATGCCTATAACCTCCAAGTGGAAGAAAGCGAAGAGGTTTTTAGCGTATTTTTAAGTATTCCGATGGTATAAACGAAATGAGTATAGATAGGCTTAGTATAAAATATATTGTAATAGAAGATGAACCTTTGGCACGTCGGGGCTTGGTTAAGTTGCTCGGGGCGTATGATTATCTAGATTGTATTGGAATGTATAGTAATACAGAAGATGCGAGACTGGTAATGGAACAGCAAAAACTTGATCTCATTTTTTTGGATATTCATCTGTCTGAAGAGAGCGGTTTAGACTTTGCTAAACTGGTATCTCCTCAGGTTCAGATTATTTTTACTACTGCTTACGCAGATTACGCTCTGGCAAGTTATGAACTCAATGCCTTAGACTATTTATTGAAGCCTATTTCTGAAGAACGCCTGAGAAAATCTTTAGATAGAGCGGTGAGCTATTTTCAAAATCGAATGATGGAGAAGAAAGAAACGGGCGAATCTGATCATATCTTTGTTAAAGCTGATCGAAAATTATTTCGTTTAGAACTTCATACCATCCAATATATTGAGGCAATGAAAGATTACGTGATGATTCATACCGTTGACAAACGGCTGATGGTGGCTATGAATATCAAAACGTTTTTCAGTCAGTTGCCCACAAAAGATTTTGTTCGTGTTAATAAATCTTTTGTGGTCAACTTGAATAATATTGAAAGTGTCGACAGTCAATGGGTGACAGTCGCAGGGAAAGAGATTCCTTTAGGGGCGAGCTTTAAAGATGCTTTTTTGGCACGTATTGAAAAGCATACTATCAATCGTTAGCTTTTGTATTTCAGTCATGTAACGCAGTATAGTGTCCACTGTTTGCTCATTCAGCGAAGCTTAGTCGACTATTAAACTTTTGCTACTAGTTGTGTATGCACTGAAATAGCCTAATGCGGTGGGTTTTATATTAGACGGAGGATTGCTAGGTGTGATGTTGCCTCGGTTTGATTGCTGCATCAGGGTATACCAATAGTTGTGCAGATTGTTATCTATACATTGCATTTCTATTGAAAGGTTGTCTCCTGTTTTGATAGCAATATCTTCGTCAAGGAGAATTGAAAGATTAACCTTGTTTCCATCATTAAAATCATCGTTGGCTACAAGCATATCGCCTGTTTGTTTATTGTTTACAAAGGCTATAAATCTATAACTGTTTCTTTGGTCAGCGGGATCTTTATAGAATACCTTAACTTTATATCTTTCCTTATTACCAAAGCTGGTTTTTTCAACCGCTATCGAGTCTAATAGTACTATTTCCGGCATTTTTGAAGTGGCTGTGTACATCTGCTCATCTACACGTACTTCCATCGTGTAGTTGCTGTTGGGACTGCCTATGAACCCTAGAGCTGTGTATATTCCGTTATCACTCTCTCTAAAGAGGTATTCCTGTTGCGCGTCATCCCGTACGACTACCAGTGCCTTACTTACTGGGGTTGAAGTACCAGTAGTTGTTAGGGGAACATTTCTACTCAGACGGATCTCCTGTAAGGAATCCTGGTTGTTGATTTTACCTTCTATAACTAATTTCCCAACAGCATCATTTACTTTGACTTCAATTATTTTTTCGCAGGCTGTAAAGAGTGTTAGTATAGAAAGGGTGATAGCGTAGTACATATGTTTTTTCATGTATATATCTTTATTTGTTCGTGTTATTTTTTATTGTCCTGGGCAAATCAGCCATTGGAGGGAAGTTTAGAATTTGAAATTCCAGGTTACAGATGGAATGGGAGTTCCGAAAATACTAGTCTGTACCGCCTCCGTGGTATTCGGAATATTTTTACTATCTCTAAAGTTTATTTGATATGCATCCTTGTGTCCGTAGACGTTATAAACACCAAAAGTCCAACTTGAAACGAAGCCTTTTTTTGTTTTTCCTTCATAAGTTGCCGCAATGTCAAGTCTATGGGTGTCGGGTTGACGGTATGCATTTCTATCTGAATAGGAATAGACCGTGTTTCCGTCTACAAGATATTTTCCAGTGGGGTAGGTGACCGCTTTTCCCGTTCCGTAGATGAAATTGCTGGAAAAGGTCCAGTGGTCATTGTATTTGTAGATGCCGACAACGGATAGATCATGTGTCCTATCGTGGCTGGAAGGGAAATAGTTCCCATTGTTTATACCTTCAAATCTGCGCTCAGTTTTGGATAGGGTGTAACCAATCCAGCCATTTAGTTTGCCCTGTTTTTTCTTAAAGAAAAACTCTGCTCCGTATGCTCGGCCTTCCCCGTAGAGGAGTTGGGACTCTACATCTTGGTTGACTAATAACTGGGCGGCGTCTTTATAGTCAATTTGGTTTTTCAAATCTTTATAGTAGATTTCGGTAGAGAATTCGTAGGTGTTTTCCCTGAAATTTCGGAAGTACCCTATGGAAAGCTGATCTGCGATTTGAGGTTTGATATTTTCACTGCTCATTACATACAAATCTGTAGGGCTTGAGCTCGTCGAATTGGTCAACAAATGTATGTTTTGTGTATTCCTATTGTAAGAGGCTTTTACGGATTGTTGCGGATTGAACATGTAGCTCATACTAAATCGCGGTTCTAGGTTTAAGTAGTTTTTGATAACTTCTCCCGAATGATATGTTTTGGAACTAACGATGTCGCCTTTGTCATCGTAGCGGGCAAATGTGCCTGGACCTATAAGCAACATGCTACTCAAACGCATCCCATAAACCATGCTCAATTTATTGTTCAAACGCCATTCATCACTCATGTATGTTGCCATTTCATACCCGTAGCGGTGCTCAACTTTTATGGGGTTGAAACTGGAGCTGGCCGTCGTTGAAATTTCGCCGGGAGCGATGTCATGACGCACAGCCTGCAGACCAAATTTTAAAGTGTGGTTGTGAGCAACATAGTACTCAAAGTCTTGTTTTAAATTCAAATCCATTATCCTGGATGTAATTTTGAAACCATCATTACGGTCTAGTCCTTCGATAGTATAGCTGTATTTGCTGTAGATTAGTGATGTATTAGAGAATAGTTTGTTGTTAAAAATATGGTTGAATCTTAGGGTTCCGGTCGCATTTCCCCAATTTGTCCCGAATATATCCTGAAGTCCAAGTACATCTTTTCCAAAATAACCCGACAGAAAAATTGCATTTTTATCATTAAAACGATAGTTGACTTTAGCATTGATGTCATAAAAGTATAGGGTGCTTTTATTGACTGTAGAGTCTGGAGATAATTTTAGGAATAAATCGGCATAGGTGCGGCGTGCTGAAACCATAAACGCTCCTTTGTCTTTGATTAAAGGACCTTCTATTTTAATTCGTGACGCAATAAGACCAATTCCTCCTTGGATACTTGTCTTTTTGTTGTTTCCTTCATTCATTTTTACATCTAATACAGAGGATAATCTCCCGCCATATTCTGCAGGCATTCCTCCTTTATAGATATTGACATCTTTAATCGCATCGGAGTTAAAAGTAGAAAAGAACCCTAAGAGATGGGACGAATTGTATACAGTAGCCTCATCCAATAGAATTAGATTTTGATCAGAGCCACCGCCCCGTACATAGAATCCGGTATTCCCCTCCCCAGAAGTTTTAATTCCGGGCATTAGAGTAATGCTTTTTAATATATCTTGTTCACCCAATACAACAGGAAGTTGGTTGATCTGGGCCATGTTGAGTTTTTCGAACCCCATTTGTGGCGAAGATATGTTTTTGTTGTTCTTACGGTTTGACGAGATGACAACTTCATCAATTAATGTCTGGGATTGTAAGGAAAGATGTAGGGAGACATCTTTCTCTAGCGTAATGGTATCTGTGAGCGTTTTATAACCTATAAAGGAAGCCGTTAAGATATAGCGGCCTTGGGGAGCTGTTATCGAATAGAAGCCATAGGCATTACTTAAGCCATTGGTTTGAGCAATTTCTTTCAACCTGACGGTTGCTCCAATGAGTGTTTCGCCGGAGGAAGCGTCTGTTATTGTCCCTGATATGGTATGTCTTTTTTGAGCATAACACAGTGAAGTAATGAAAATAAGGGATAGCAAAATATAAATCCGTTGCATTTTTTAAATTTTGCAACGAATGTAAGTTTTAATGTGAAGCAGCATCTATTTATTATATGAAACACGGGATAAATTATATTAACCCTTAGTTTTGACCTTTTTTATAACTGTTCGATGCTCTCTGTAAAGAAGTTCTTTTTTCGCTGGTAATGACTCCGTTTATTTTGTATATATATCCACTTTAAGCATATTTTCAAAATACAGTGTGTCAGATTTTGTTTGTAGTTTTATCGAAGTCTGTTTAAGGTCAGGACTGATATTTAAGACTAAGTCGATCGGTTCGTTAGGATGCTGTGTTGTAATTTGATCAAAAAGTCTAAACACTTCGTTTTCCTCAAACTCGAGGTAGGCATTATGTTTTTTTCCATCCTTAAAGAAGGTGAAGTTTATATAGTCAGGTATAGCTAGTGGCTGATACTGCTGTTGTGTGATTTCTTCATTAAAGAATTGGTATCGTTCACCATTAAATAAACGGAACATTAGTTTTGCCTTTGTTTGTCCAAAATCGTTTATAGTAATTCTCCAGTTGTTTTTTTTACGGTATTTGCTTGTCCAAGTCCCGAAAGGAATAGGTCGGTTGTTATGTACTATTTTTCTAAATTGTACATTGTCCTCACAAAGGCAGGTATCATGGAGTACCTGCTGCCGTATCTCATCTGTTACGATGTCATAGTCTTTTAGCTGATCGATACTTAGTTCTTTTGCTTTGAATACTTCAATCTCTCGGGTATCATTAAAACTTGAAATCCACAACACAACATCTCCTCCTGGTGCAATACCTGCAATGAGCTCGTTGTAATTGGACTGTATAATTTGATCCAATTTACCACTCACGTCATGCTTTAGCCCTTGTTTGAAGTACTCGGATATTTTTGACTTATTTAATTTTGTATTTAAGCTGTAGTACTTGTTCTCTAGAAAAGAATACCAGTACAGCTTTAAGCTATCCGGTATTACGATTGGACCTTCGTCAGAAGATTTGAAGGTTGTTTCTCCATTGCCCCATTGATTTGAATACACCTTTTGCGTTTCCAAAAGAGTAACCGGATTACGATCCCCCTTTACACTCATGACAAATCGACTTTCAGAAAGTAGTTGTATAGGGTAGCCCTCAGGCGTTGCTATTCCTTGCTGATAATCGTATTTTTCTGTTTGTTGGTAGACGCGCTCATTACTGTACCTTGCGCGTTCTTCTCTAGAAGTAGCCCACAGTGTGATAGCACATGTTATCATAAAGCATATTGCGGTAATATTGAAGGCCAGGGCTTCTTTATTAAAAACCCAACCCATCAGGAGAAGGACGAGAAATTGAATAGGAATAGCGAGCAGTATCAGTGCTATGACTAACAATTCCTGCGGTACGTAGGAACTGTTGTGAACAATTTGAAACCGTAGAAAAAAGAAGTAAATAAGCAAATTGAATAATCCAACACCAGTGGCAAGGAGAAAGAGTTTGAGATAGTAATTCATTTGTATTGCTGTTTTATTTATCTTTTTTAATTGACGTCTCTAATAATGTCTCCCCCCAGGCGTTTAATTTCCACAGTACTTCTACCAATTTGTCTCCAAGAGGTGTGAGTGAATACTCAACACGAGGTGGAAGTTCGTTGAAGCTTGCTTTTTGTAGGATACCAGCTTGCTCAAGTTCTTTTAGCTGTTGGTTGAGCACACGCCTGTCTACTTTTGTAATTCCTCTTAATATTTCGCTTGGCCTTTTCTCGCCCTCATTTATGCGCCATACAATGGGAACTTTCCATTTTCCACTAATGGCATTGACTGCAAATTCTAACGGACAAATTTTTTCTTCTATTGCTCTTTCCTTTGTTTTCATCAGTTGTTTTATTTTTTTATTGGATGATGAGAGCTCCCGCGATGTTATCGTGGTCGGTTTCACAAAATTGACTTTTTTATCCCATAGGGGCAATAATATGCGGTATTGTGGTTTCCAATTTACTTTTAAAACTTTGTAAAAATAATAAAGAAAAAATGAAAAAATTAGCCGAACAGATTAATACCCTGAATGAAGGTTTAGCAGAGCAACTTCCAGTAGAAATTTTGGAGATATTTGGTAGATCAATTGCAGACTTGCAAGCTCAGAAATATAAAGAGAACAGCATTCTAGTAGGTCAGACATTTCCTGAGTTTCGCTTACCCAATACCAACAATGAAGATATTGCGTTAAAAGACATTTTAAAAAGTGGTAAAGTGATTATTGCTTTCTTTCGTGGCAGTTGGTGCCCTTATTGTAACTTGGAGTTGAAGGCTTTACAGGAGAACCTAAAGGCGATCACCGATAGGAAAGCTACGCTTGTTGCGATTTCACCACAAACTATTGCTCATAATGTGAGTATGAAAACGGACTGTCAGTTGGAGTATGAGTTGTTGACGGATAAGGATAACATATTGGCCAAGGATATAGGAATTAGTTTTGCTCTTCAAGAATATGTTATTCCAACTTACCAGGGGTTAGGAATAGATCTGTCGTTATACAATGGTAATTCAACTAATGAACTACCTATGCCCGCGGTTTTTTTGCTAGATACAGACGGTACTATTTTATATAAATTTGTAGAAGAAAATTATATGCAAAGAGTTGATATTGAAGAATTGATTGGAAACCTATGAGTGAAAGTAAACGAAAAGGAGCAAGAAGTACCAAAGATATTCCTGTAGAAATATTAGAACAGCTTAATCGCGGTGAGATTGAAACGGCCAACCTTGTGGAGTGGTTGGCCGTAGACCAAAGGCTCCTATTAGAGAATTTGTTGATTAGCAACAATCGGACGGTATATCTTGCGCCTATTTTGTCGAAAATCAATGATTTAGAGAAGAAGACGGTCAATACGATTAATGAAGTAATAGGAGTAACGATTTTCAAACAAGTTGTAGCTCATAATGATTATGAGTTCCTTGAGGTATTAGCGAACCATAAGGCCGATTTGATACGTTGTTGGGCTACCTATACGATTGGTCAGGATGAAAAACTCTCTATAGCGGAATCACTAAGTCGAATACAACCTTTTGCAGCAGATCTTCATTTTGGGGTACGAGAGATTTGTTGGATGGCATTAAGAAATAAAATAGCTCAAAACCTGACTGAGAGTATTGATATACTTTCGGAATGGGCTAAGAGTTCTGATGATAATGTAAGGAGATTTGCTACCGAGGCTATTAGACCTCGCGGGGTATGGTGTACACATATTAACGAACTGAAGGAAAAACCGGAGCTGGCACTGCCGATATTAGAACGATTGAAAGCGGATAGCGCAAGGTATGTCCAAGATAGTGTTGGGAATTGGCTGAACGATGCCAGTAAAAGCCAGCCACAGTTTGTTAAGGAATTATGCAAACGATGGGAGAGTGAAAGTACGGGTAAGGAGACTGCGTACATAGTTAAGAAAGCACTAAGAACGATTAATAAATAATCTAGTAGCCTTCTTCTTGATCATCTCCAGGCGAGCTAGAAGGAGGCCACTTTTTATTTAGAAGCTTTTTTAATCAGTTTGAATGCCCATTCGTAGTGACTTGACGTGGCTGAGACGAGATAAGCTCCGAGAGAAGTGGTACCTGTCCATTTGTATTTTTTCTTCTCAAACAATTCTTCGTTTGTATGGCTTTTGATTATTTCTTGAATCTGATTATATGAGTTTATTAATCGTTGTCTTGTATCGCTTAGAGTTGAATGTTGACACTCTTCCCAAATCTTTTTGTTTAGTTCGGGTGTCTCTTTCCAGGAATAGCCTGTTGCAGGCATGGCTGGCTTTTCTCCTTCGCTACCAATTTTGTACCATTCGAGCATCAATAGGTGCCAATGATGTAGGTGACCTAAGACATCGCGTACATTTCTATTCATCGTTCCCAGAGGGAATTCAGCTTTAGGGTCGGGAAGACTATCAATTAGGGACAATAGTTTGTTAAAGCTACTTTGACTCAGCGTGATTAAAGATTCTTTATTGGTGGGTCTTGCCATTATATTTGAGGTGTTTTCGTCATGAAATTATTAAAGTACTCCAGTTAAGCTATTAGGTTAACAGGTTTGATTGTGCTCAGTTGCTGAATTACGCCTCAATTTAAAGAATAATTATTGATTTTTCTGTTAGGTAGATCATATTTGATTCTAACCATTAATCCTATGATCGCAATCTTTAGATCTATTTTTCTCCAAAGATTCTTGTGAGGTGGATGACGACATGCGTAGGTAAGATTAAGTATATTTGCAACATGAGGACTTCAAACTAAGGGGTATGTACAGTGAAAAGGCGTTATCATTGTTGATTGAGCATTTCCAGGAACTGGTTTCTTTGGATAATCTGGCAATTGACAGTATTGTTACTAAAGTTGATCTTATCAAACTTCGCAAGAAGGAGTTTCTTCTTGAAGAGGGACAGGTTTCCCGTCATATGCGATTTATAGTTGAAGGAAGCCTCCATGTTTATCATATTGACGAAAAAGGCAAGGAACACACAACGCAGTTAGGGATTGAAAATTGGTGGATTAATGACTTGTATAGTTATTTAAGCCAACAGCCTTCAAAAATGTTTATTCAGGCCAATGAGGACACAACAGTCCTGCAGATCAGTAAATCCAATTTAGAGCTGTTATATAAAGAAGTACCGGCGCTATCTGAGTTTTGGCGCTTGAAAATGCAAAATGCCTATGTCAACTTACAGGAGCGGACATTCGAACACGCACGCTTTGATGCTTATTCTAAGTACCGAGCTTTCGTTGGCCAGTACCGTAATATAGAACAACGTTTTCCGCAGTATATGATAGCTTCCTATCTAGGCATTACTGTTGAATATTTAAGCTATCTGAGAAAAAAACACCTAACTGACCTTTCTTAAGAAATCTTAAGTTTATTAGGCTTCGAACAGGATAGTTTTGTCGACATAATTTCAAGCATTGAGATATGAAGATAAGACTACTTTTAATAATGATTGCACTAATGACGCTTAAAACTAATGGACAGAAGCTTTCTTATACCCCCGACTTACTGTTAGGTAACCGCTCTTATGCTTACATGCATAATATCAATTATCATTTTAACAGTTATTTAAAAATCAACAATTTGATTTTGTTTGATACAGAGTATGCTCATGATAAAGAGAATATCTTTTTCATCCGAAATACTTTGTCTTATAGCATCTCCAGAAAAATATCCTTTAATGCTGCTGTAGGTGTTAAAAATCCTGGTAAATTTTTTGGATTATTTGCACAATATCGTACGATTGGCTCTGATTATTCGCTATCCTACTCCATGGGTACTACCTATCAGCGTACGTTTACGCTCGAACAGTCGATTGCCTTTGAATATACCCCTAGTATCATAGAACGGTTAGATGGATATTTTCATGTTTTGGCAATCGTCAATTTAGAACCGGGTAATTATCAAAGGGGGGTGCAACAAGTACAATTGGGACTTAAGCAGCAGCGATTAAACTATGGACTTGCTTTGAACTTAGACCAATGGAATAATAATGAAAAACAATTATATAACACGGGAATCTTTATAAAACACAATTTTTAAATATTTAAAGCAATGAATAGGAATATTGACTTAGGAATTTTTATTAGCAGAGTAGCCATTGGATTCACTATGCTAGTCTATGGGGTAAACAAGTTGGTGCATGGAATAGGTTTTATCACGGGTATGTTGCGTGATTTGGGGTTGCCTTCATTTTTGTCTTATGGTGTCTATTTAGGAGAGATCGTAGCACCTGTACTAATTATCATCGGTTTCAGAACGCGGGTGGCAGGGCTTGTTTTTGCACTCAATTGTCTGACTGCTATAGTTCTTGCTCAGCGAGAGAATTTATTTAGAATTAATGATTTTGGGGGGTGGGCTTTAGAGTTACTGGTAATTTATATGTTGATGGGGGTGTGTTACTGGTTTACAGGAGCAGGTAAATATGCCGTTTCAACATCAAATAGATGGGATTAATGACCAAAAGGCTTTATATCCAAACCGGATACTACGTAACAAACGGTTTGGATATAATTTATATTTTTTCACATGCCTGGGAGAAATCCAGAATGAGGTCTTCAATGTTTTCTATGCCGACTGAAATCCGAAGCATTCCTTGATTTATACCGGCGACTTTTTTCTGTTCTGAAGAATGGTGCCCTCCCCACATACTTGCCGGATGTACAATTAAAGATTCCACACCGCCAAGGCTTGCCGCATTGGCAAATATTTTTAAGTTTTTCAGGATTATCTGTGCATGTTTATATTGTTCTTCTTCTGTCATGCCAGCAACTTCAATACATAGCATTCCTGTAAACCCTTTCATTTGTCTTTTTGCCAATTCATGCTGTGGGTGAGAAGGTAGACCTACATAAGCAACCGATTTGATATAGTGGCTTTGTTCCAACCACTCCGCAAGTAGTTGGGCATTCTCATTTACTTGCTTGACCCGCATGGAAAGTGTTTTTAGACCTCGAAGTAATAACCACGAATCGAATGGGCTTAAACTCGCTCCCAAAACTAAAGACCGTCTCCAGGCGTTATGAATAAAATCTTTGGAGCCACAGATTGCACCTGCGGTTAGGTCAGAATGTCCTCCCAAGTATTTGGTCGCGCTATGAACGACCACATCTATTCCAAATTCGGAAGGAGTCTGATTTATTGGAGAGGCAAAAGTATTGTCTACCATCGTTAAAATGCCTTTTTCTTTTCCTATTTTTCCAATGAATGAAAGGTCTGTAATATCTAGATTGGGGTTAGAAGGAGTTTCTATATAGATCAGTTTAGTGTTTGCTCTTATTGCTTTTATAAAAGCATCATTGTCTGTTTGGTTGACATAAGTGACCTGTACACCATAATCTGTTAAGAATTCCTTTAAAAAGAGAGAGGCACCTGAATAGTGCGATTGTTGAGCTACCACATGGTCTCCAGCCTTAACAGTAGCAAGTACAGCTGTGCTTATGGCTGCCATACCTGTGGCTAGAACAAGTGCATCTTCTGTCTTTTCCAATGAAGCTAAAATCGATGCGACTTGGCTATTGGTCGGGTTGCCGTGCCGGTGGTAAAACTCAGGATATTTTGTTTCACTGGCCGCAATAATATATTCATCAAGATTGTCGCTGGCGAGGTATGTTGATGTTTGAAATATAGGAGTTACTACGGCGTTGGTCCGGTTGTACTCTTTTCCCATATGTATACTGTCGGTTTCTAATCTTGACATAGTTGAGGAGATTTAGTTAGGTTCTAATGTACGAATAAATCAACGAACTTGATTTATGAAAAAGATCATTAGCTACCCCTGCTAATACTTTTTCTTTTAAGAATGTTAAGAAGATTGGAAGATATCGCATATTGAAATAGTTATTTTAATGCGCAGTAACATAGCTGTTTACTGTTTTTGTGAGAAAATAGCAGTAAAATCTGTAGCAAGTAACTTCGGTTTGTTCCTCTTTGCGCAACACCCTTATGTATAATTAATCTAAATAAAATATGTTGAGAGTTACAGCGGTAGCGATTATATTTTTAATACACTTATCTTTTTTAGGGATCGCCCAAGACAATGGGAGTATATTAGGTCGGGTTTTAAATAGTTCAAATACGGAGATACCATCTGCTTCGGTTAGCATAAAAGGATTAAAGTATGCTTGCAAAGCAGATCGTAATGGTGACTATAAATTAACAGCTGTTCCGGCAGGTACATATATGTTGGTTGCTTCAGCAATGGGTTATAAGACACAGGAAGTAAAAATTAAGAGTAATGGCACAACTCCCATAACATATGTTTTTATCCTCGAGACTGATCATCGGGAATTAGAACAAATCGATATTTTGGGAAGGTCAGAGACCGATGAGATTAATAGACAGGCCTATAATGTCACCGCTATAGATGCTAAGAAGCTAGCAAACACTACTATGGATATTGGTCAAGCGCTAAATCGTGTTTCTGGTGTGCGTATCCGAGAGAGTGGGGGGATGGGATCTAATATGAATATTTCTTTAAATGGGTTTTCTGGAAACCAGGTTAAAGTTTTTATTGATGGGTTGCCTATGAGTAACTTTGGGTCATCTTTTCAGTTAAATAATATTCCTATCAATTTTGCGGAGCGAGTCGAAGTGTATCGTGGAGTAGTGCCTGTTTGGTTAGGCGGCGATGCTTTGGGAGGAGCAATCAATATTGTAACTAGAACTGATCCTGGAAAATATGTGGATGCTTCTTATTCTTACGGATCTTTTAATACGCACAAAACAAGTGTTAATGCGGGTTTTGTTGGAAAATCAGGATTAACCTTTCAATTAAATGCTTTTCAGAATTATTCTGATAATAATTACTGGGTCGATGTTGATATACTAAATGTAGACAGGGCAGATAGGGAGAAATACCGGACTTATACTTATGACCAGCGGGTAAGACAGTTTCATAATAAGTATCATAATGAAACTTTGGTGGCTAATATTGGTGTCTCTAATAAAAAATATGCTGATCAGCTTTTATTCGGGATTACCCTTGGACAGAATAAGAAAGAGATTCAGAATGGAAACCATATGAAAACGGTATATGGAGGGCGTGAATCGCTAGGAAATATCGTACAACCTAGCTTTAAATATGTGAAGAATAATCTTTTTACAGAAGGGTTGAACGTGAGTATGAGCGGACGCTATAATCTAGGAAAAGAGCGTACACTAGATACAGTCGCTAGAAGGTTCAATTGGGCAGGTGAGTCTGAACCCAAATATCCAGATAATCCCAATCAGAAAGGAGGGGAAGACGAATTGCGCGACTACCGATATAGAAATAATAATTCGGTGTTTTCGGCAAATGTCAACTATACTTTTCATGAAAAACATAGTTTGATCTTAAATCATCAGTTTACTGGCTTCAATCGTAAAGGGTATAACAGCTTACAGCCCGATCTACTGGATAATAATATTCCGAATAAGACCTTTAAAAATATCACAGGTCTAGGTTATGGTTATGCGATTAATACAAAATGGAATGTCAACGTGTTTACAAAGTATTATCATCAGAAAACGGTATCAAATACACTTAACAGTGGGACTATCGTACGTCAGGATACCAGTACAGGGTATGGTGGGTATGGCATTGCGACTACTTATTTCATTATTCCAGATTTACAGCTTAAAACTTCCTTCGAGCGGGCAATACGCTTGCCTGAAAATACGGAGCTTTTTGGTGATTTAGAAAACCAATCTCCTAATCCCAGATTGCGACCCGAAAGCAGTTATAATTTCAATTTTGGTATCAGCTACTTCAAGAAGTTTGGTGACTCCCATCGTATGAGTATTGATGCAAATTATCTTTATAGAGATGCTAGGGATTTTATCAGACCATTTACAGGACAGGAAGATGTCAATGGGAAGCGAAAAATGCAGTATGTGAATCTGCGCAAAGCGGTCAATAATAGTTTTGATATCAATATGCGTTATTATTATAAAAGCCTACTTTCTTTAGGAGGAACAATGACCTATCAAAATCTGCTTAATAATACGAAAGTGGAACCTAGTAAAATTGTCGAAAGTAGCATCTACAAGAATCGTTTGCCTAATATACCGTATACCTATGGCAATTTTGATGCGAATGTCTATTTTCAAGATTTCTTGGATAAAGGCGCGGTTCTCAATGTAGGGTATAACCTATTGTATGTACATGATTTTTTCCTGGATTGGGCTAGTTATGCCACTCCCTCCGCACGGTTTGTGGTGCCCTCACAATTATCACATGACCTTAACTTAGTGTATACGCTAAAATCAGGTAAATACAATATCGCCTTTGAATGTCTGAATTTTACAGATGCAAAACGTTATGACAACTTTGCTTTGCAAAAACCAGGTAGAAGTTTCAATCTTAAACTCCGATACTTTATTAAAAACAATAACATTTAATTATTATAATCATGAAAAAAAGAACGTTACTAAACTCATTATTAATGTTGGGGGTATGCTCAACCGCATTATTCTCCTGTAGCAAGGATAAGAATGATGACAATACACCTGTAGTGGAAAATCCCTCTACGTTTGTATTTGTAGTAAATGCGGATGGCTCTTCAGAAGGAGGAAGTGCAGGATCATATGTTGTAAATGTGGATGACGTCACTAAGGGACAACTGAGTATTATCGGAAATGGGATACCTTCCAATGAGTTTTACTTTAACGTACAGAACAACTATGTATTCGGTCTAACCTACAGCAACGAAGGTCCTATGACGCCTTACGGCTTTAACGAGAAAGGTGAATTGACCCGTTTTGATAGAAAAACAATTAATACCATACGTCCAGGGATATACGGCAACTATGGTAGCAAAAATATTATCATTGGTTCTACCAATAGAGCGCTTACTAATCCTGTAGCTACACTTTTGAACGTTGATGTGGAAGCTAATAGAATCCAAAGTGAGAGTACGTTAAATCTTTCAACGGATATTGCTGGTGCGGGACGCATGATTGCTTGGACAGGCTTATTCCAAGTTGGAGATAAGATTTATGTTCCTTATCAAATTACAGAAGGAGTGGGTAATTGGGGCGGAGAAATTGTTGAACAGAATAAGGCGACAATTGCGATATTCGATTATCCAGGTCTTAAATTGGTAAAGAAGATAGAGGATGACCGTGGTAGTTATATCGGAAACTGGGGAAGTAATCAAGGAATTGGTATAAGTGCTAATGGCGATGCCTATACCTGGTTTACTGCTGGAGAGAAATCAAAAAACAAATCAGGAATTTTACGTATTAAAAAAGGAACAGATGAGTTTGACAAGTCTTACTTCTTTAATGTAGAAGATTTAGGGAAAGGAAAAATCGCACGTGGCAATCACTTGAGTGGTGACAAGTACTTAATGACGATGTATCAGACTGCGGAGACTGGTGGTACTGCAGGTGGTAAGGTCAATCTTGCCATTGTGGACGTTGCCCAAAAAACTTTAATTGAAGTAAAAGGTGCTCCAGATCACGATCAATCTTCATACAATAATAAGGTATATACAGAGAAAAATGGTAAAACGGCCTATTATGTTTTACAAGACCCTGCTGATGGCGAGTTTTATGTATATGTAATTGATGTAGCTACAGCAAAAGCAACTAAAGGTCTGAAATTCGTAGGGATATCTGATGTTAATGCAATTAGCAAGTTAGAAACAGGGGTTAATTAGTGTATAGTTTTAACCGTATAGAAAAAGGCGATCAGAACGAAAGTTTTGATCGCCTTTTTTATACTTTTCATGGACGGTCTTAAGTCGTAGTATGGTCTAAATTAGTTTTTTTCTTTGGATACATTTTAGTAAATACATATACCGTTAACACTGCTAATGGAAATGAAATCAAAGCTGGATTTTCCAATTGATGCAATGCATTCTCAGCTCCAAGTCCATATTTATCCCACATTGTTGGTGATGTTAAGATAATTGCTAATGAGGAAATAATTCCTGTCACTATTGAGGCCGCTATTCCTGTAGAGGAGGTTTTTTTCCAGAACAGTAAGAAAAGAATCGCGGGCAGATTAGCCGAAGCTGCAATAGCAAAAGCCCATCCAACTAAGAACGATACATTGATTCCCTGAAAAGCCATCCCTAAAAGTATTGCAAATACACCGACTATTACAGCTGCTATTTTTCCAACTTTAACCTTTTTGTCATCATCTAAGTTTTTCTTAAGATATACATCGATAAAATCGTGGGCTATAGCTCCGGAAGATGCTACTATAAGCCCCGCTACCGTTCCCAATACAGTTGCAAAGGCAACGGCTGATATAATAGAAAATAAGGCTGCACCAAAAGCTCTAGCAAGAAGAGGGGCTGCCATATTACTGGATTCCACATCCATAACGCCATTTACTCCTGCACCAAGTCCGATAAATAGGGTCAGGATATAGAATCCACCGATAGCGGCTATCGCCAATATTGTTGATTTTCGCGCATCTCTAGGAGTCTTTACCGTGTAGTAGCGGATCAGGATATGAGGTAGAGCCGCGGTTCCTAAAAATAGAGCTAGCATTAGTGATACAAAATCCATTTTACTCCATAGGTTCGCGTCACTCCCGATTTTATATTTTAGACCAGGAAGCATAAACTTAGAACCGGAGGTTACCTCAGGATAATAGATAGAAACCTGTTCATTACCATCTGTTAGTTTTACCTGTAAGAATCGCACGATCTCGCTGTCTTTTATAGTGGATAAGAACTCAAATGGACCGAGTGGGCCTGTTTGGGATAGCTCTTGACCATTTACAATAATCTTGCTTAAGTGGCCTACTTGATAGAACTTCCTATTGTCTTTGGACTCACCGTTGTATAATGTCGTGCCATCAGCTTTTTTGGTAATGGTCAGTGTTTCTTTTAATAAATTGTCCTCATTTTGTGTCCATTCAAACCATCTTTCGATACCATTTTGAGCTAGTTTAACAAAAGTCTTATCACCTATTTGTTGTTGTGTGATAACACTCCAATTTGGAACAGATACGATCTGGTCATTTTTGACTTCAGGTGTCAGCTCCATAAACTTATGGTAGGTATTTTCATTGAATTCCGGCGGAGTGGATAGCCCGTTTTTTAAGATATACACCGTCAATACTGTGGAGAGCACAATGAGTAATCCCCCTTTTAGAAACTGAACATAAGTTGTTGATGCCATACCAGCACTCGCGACAATAGCGATTACAATAGCGCCAACCAAAATTACACCAGCCCAGTGTGGCAATCCTAATAGAGGCATCACAAGGTCTCCGGCACCAACCATCTGGGGGATAAGATAAAAAATGGATATAATTAAAGTACTTATAGATGCTGTCAGAGTAATCGCTCTTGAATTGAATTTAGCATTTAGGGCATCGGTGAATGTGTATTTTCCGAGTCTTTTAAAGGGCTCGGCAATAAGGAATAGAGCAACTATCCAGCCTGCTAAAAAGCCGATTGCATATAAAAAACCATCAAAACCAGCGATAGCAATCATACCACATATCCCTAGGAAAGATGCCGCAGAGAGATAGTCTCCTGCGAAAGCGATACCATTTACCGCCCAATGAATCTGTCCGCCCGCAGCATAGTAAGAGGAAGAAGAACTTTTTTTACGCCCAAAGTAAAATGATAGTCCGAGGACTAGGCCGACGAAAACAAAGAAGAATGCTAGGGCCGTGAAAGAGATATCATATATCATTTGCTGTCTCCTTCCGTTAGATTTTCTGTTTCTTCTGCTTGATCTTCGTACTTAGTACAGTAATAATTATAAATTATGCCTAAGACAACGGCAAAAACGATTAGCCCGATACCGTATGTTAGCGCCAGGTTGAGTCCCCAGAATACCGTTGTGGCTAATAACTCGTATTTGAATACGCCTAAAATTACAAAACCTGCATAGCAGATTAAATAAACAAAAAATAGGCGTACGCCCAATTTGGATTTCTGCTGAGTTACAATCTCTTTTTCTTCAGCACTGTTGTTGACATGCATAAGTTTAAGGCTTACTAAATTTATAATCTGGTTTAAATCTTTATAAAATCGAAAACGACTTCTTTACAATTTTACAAAAAAAAACGGAAAATAATACGTTTATCTCACCGTGCCAAGTAATTTTTAGTTAGACTTATATATTTAGTCGGGTTTCTTCTAGTCACTCATTAGGCAGAGCTTTGGAGGTACTGTAGTTTGAATTCATAATACCGTAGTACCAATTTGTACTACGTTAACAGGTTTTGATATAAATCAGAGAGCAGATTGTTTTACCTCTTGGATTGTCTGATTTACTCGCGGATTTTTTAAATAAGGTAATAAAGTTTTAAACTAGGTTAATATCGTTTACAAATGAGATGTTAGTTTTATTTACTTTTAAGTGCAACTGAAGAAAACCTTAAAGCCTTAGTTTTTATTATATAAGTATATAGCATGACAATTTTTAATCAAATACTGTTGACCGGGTGCGGTGTCCTGGTCTCTTTGCAAACATTTGCTCAACAAAAGAATGTCGCAAACACACTTCCTACAAAGAATACCTATGCTGTTACTGCCACAGATACACATGCCGATATTATTCAAAAGGCAGCGCACATAGTGCCCACCCCAAAACAGTACGAAGCACTACAGAACGAATTTATCGCCTTTATACATATGGGCCCCAATACCTTCACGAAAATGGAATGGGGAAATGGTAAAGAAGATCCGCGTATTTTTGATTTGAAGGAGTTGGATACTGATCAATGGTGTCGCACGATGGAATCTGCTGGGATGAAGAAAGTAATACTGACAGTCAAGCACCACGACGGATTCGTTTTATGGCAAAGTAGATATACAGATCATGGGATCATGTCTACGGGGTTTAGAAATGGGAAAGGTGATATATTGAAGGATCTGTCTGCTTCCTGTCAAAAGTACGGATTGAAATTGGGTATATACCTTTCTCCGGCGGACTTGTTTCAGATCGAAAATGAAAAGGGGCTGTACGGTAATCTAAGCCACTACACGAATCGTACTATCCCTAGACAGGTTGAAGGGAGACCATTTAAGAACAAAACCACCTTTCAGTTTGAGGTAGATGATTATAATGAATATTTCCTGAATCAGCTTTTCGAATTGCTTACAGAATATGGGCCGGTACACGAACTTTGGTTTGATGGGGCACATCCTAAAACAAAAGGCGGGCAAAAGTATAATTATGCGGCCTGGAGGGAGTTGATTAATAAATTAGCGCCCGATGCTGTTATTTTTGGAAAGGAAGATATACGTTGGTGTGGTAATGAATCTGGAGGTACACGTAAAACCGAATGGAATGTGATTCCTTATGATGTGGACCCACATAAGTTGGAAGGGTTTAGGGATCTTACGGATGAAGATTTAGGAAGCAGGGAAAAACTGTATTCAGCCAACTATCTTCATTATCAGCAGGCAGAGACTAATACTTCCATACGTGAAGGTTGGTTTTATCGAGATGATGTGCATCAGAAAGTACGAAGTGCTGACGATGTTTTTGATATTTACGAACGGGCTGTTGGCGGTAACAGTACCTTTCTTTTAAATATTCCGCCAAATCGGGAAGGTCGGTTCTCCGACGAAGATGTACAGGTGCTGACAGAAGTGGGCAAAAGAATCAAAGAGGGGTATACGAACAATCTTCTTCAAAAAGCAACAGCCCCTAAGGAACTCTTGGATAAAGATCAAGCCACCGTATTTACAGTAAAAGATGGTGTAATAGAATTTAAAACAGCACAACCCGTACGCATTAATCGCTTTGTAATACAAGAGGCTGTCCAGCAAAATGGCGAACGCATCGAAAGACATGCTGTTGATATGTGGAAAGACGGATCTTGGACACAGATTGCTGAGGCAACAAATGTGGGGTACAAAAGGATACTACGATTCCCTACTGTAGAGACTAGTCGGTTGAGGTTACGTATACTGGAGAGTAGGGCTATCCCTGTGTTGACGACAGTGGGAGCCTATTTGGTTCCAGTGAGACCTCCTCAGCTAGCGATTCAACGTGATCTGGAGGGTAAGGTCGAAATTAAGCCACACCAACATGAATTCGGATGGAAGCCACATGGTGAAGATGTGCTTGCTAACTTACAATCTGAATACCATATTTATTATACTACAGACGGTTCTGAGCCAACCATTAAATCGCAGTTGTATTCAGGAGTCTTCTTGCCAACTACCAATGGTATCAAGGCTGTAGCTATAGATAGCGATGGGCAAAGGGGAGCTGTTGTAGAGGAGACTTTAGGTATAGCCAAGCGAGAGTGGAAAGTACGGTCGAGTAGTGGATCGCGCGAAAAGTTTTCTGCGGATAAAGCGATTGATGGAAATGAAAATTCGTTCTGGCATTCGCAATCTACAGGTGCAGACCAATTTATCGAAATAGACTTAGGTCGTGCTTATGACGTTTCGGGATTTGCTTATACACCCCAACGCAAAGATGGAGAGGGTATGATGGCCAAGGGGGTGTTAAAAGTAAGTGTTGATGGTGAAAATTGGCAGGACGCTGAAGATTTTGAATTTGGCAATTTAATTAATGATCCTTCGAAAAGAAAGCATTTATTCAGAAATAAGATTAATACACGTTATGTTCGTGTTATATCAACCGAAATCACAGGAGGTGGCAACTCATTGAGTATTGCTGAACTTGATTTTTATAACTAGTCACTAAACTTAATATGCATATTTTGAATACTTTAGTAAAACTAGGAATGGCGGGACTTCTATTGTGGGGACAAAGTGGCGCAATACAGGCTCAAATCATTGCTAAAGGCAGACCATTTTTGGAGATGGCAGATCCGACGGCAGACACACTTTCTGACTGGTCTACTGTAAACGCAGGACTTAACAGTTCTTTTGTCTCGATAGATAAGCGCTATGCGCGGTCTTTAGCGCCTCAGGTGTCCATGCGAAAGAAAATGTTCGTTAAAGGATGGAAGGGTGAGCGTGTCTCTGCACAGCTTCTTTTATGGTCGAAGACAGGGGTAAAAAATGTCTCTTTAGAGATTGGAGATTTCCGTTCGTCAAAACGTTATGAAATTAAAAGTAATGTAGCACAAGCACGCTTTGTGCGCTATGTGATGACTGATGAATATGGCCCTGGTTGTGGCTACCGTAAGCCAAAAGATTTTGCGGCTTCATTGTCACCAGATATGCTGGATGACTTGGATAGCTATGATATCAAAGGTAAAGAAGTGCGCCCGGTGTGGGTTACAGTGGATATCCCTCGAAATAGTGAAAGTGGAATATACAGTACTACAGTCACTGTTAAATCTGGAGAGAAGAAAATAGAGACACTGACATTGGAATTGGAAGTAGTAAATGAATTGTTGCCCGAAGTCAGTCAATGGACATTTCATCTGGATCAATGGCAACATCCATCGGCAGTAGCACGTGTCGAAGGATTGACGATGTGGTCAGATGCACATTTTTCAGCATTGAAGCCTGTGATGAAACGCCTCGCAGATGCAGGACAAAAGGTGATCACAACGACACTTAACAAAGATCCATGGAATGTACAGACGCTAGATCCGTACGCGGATATGATTATCTGGAAGAAGAAAACAGATGGATCTTGGCAGTATGATTACACGGTCTTTGATCGATGGGTTACGCTTATGATGGATCTTGGTGTAAAAAAAATGATCAATTGTTACTCTATTATTCCATGGAATAACATGATTCATTATAAAGATGAAGCCACAGGCAAATTTGTTGATGTGGAGGCGAAGCCTGGGACTGCTGTTTTCGAAGAAATGTGGGCGCCATTTCTTACTGATTTTTCTACTCATCTGAAAGCAAAGGGGTGGCTGTCTATTACTAATATTGCGATGGATGAGCGAGAGGCGGATCAGATGGAAGCAGCCTTCGCCTTGTTGAAGAAGATTGCCCCAGAATTGGGCGTTTCGTATGCGGACAATCAAAAGACGTACAAAAAATTTCCGGATAGTAAAGACATTAGTATTGCTTCGGGGCATCCCTTCTCAAAAGAGGATCTTATCAACCGAAGGGCCATGGGATTGAATAGTACATTTTATGTCTATTGTGGCAATTCTTTTCCTAATCAGTTTACGTTTTCTGATCCTGCCGAGTCGACCTATCTTGCCTGGTATGCTTTAGCGGCAGGTTTTGATGGCGTATTACATTGGGCCTATAATTCCTGGGTTGAAACTCCATTGCAAGATTCCCGATTCCGAACCTGGCCTGCTGGAGATACTTATGTAGTATATCCTCAGAATAGAAGCTCGATACGCTTTGAACGCATGCTGGAAGGTATTCAGGATTATGAAAAAGTACGGGTATTGCGTAAGAAATGGACGGATGCTAAGGAGCAGGATAAGCTGACAAAACTGGACGCTTTGATCCAAAAGTTAGACAATCCGAAACGTACCGAGACATGGAACGAAGATCTTAACCAAGCTAAAGCTTTGTTGAATTAAGTAAACAGATATGCACATAAAACTAGGACAGATTTCC
The DNA here is from genome assembly GCF_017908035.1 of Sphingobacterium tabacisoli. Classification (GTDB taxonomy): domain Bacteria; phylum Bacteroidota; class Bacteroidia; order Sphingobacteriales; family Sphingobacteriaceae; genus Sphingobacterium; species Sphingobacterium tabacisoli. Next base: position 521,180 of record NZ_JAEQMU010000002.1, read on the forward strand.
CGTTGTATATTAGGAGGAATTAGCATACTCTTAGGATCCTGCTCTGTATCCAATAGACTGACAGAGCACCCGCAGATCTATATTCAAAAGGAGGGACGTGCGGAAAAAAAGTGGAAATTGATTTGGAAAGATGACTTTAACGAAAGTACATTGGATACGAATAGATGGAGTAGGATACCTGCCGGAACAGCAGATTGGAACAGACATATGAGTACTGATGATAGGTGTTTTGAACTAAAAGACGGACAATTGCATCTTCTTGGAATCAATAATCCTGATACCCTAAGAGATAAACGTCCTTTTATTACGGGAGGCATCTGGAGTAAGGGTAAATTTGCTTTTCAATATGGTCGGATTGAAATCCGCGCCAAACTTGGGAGCGCTCAAGGAGCCTGGCCTGCTATGTGGATGTTGGCAGAGCTGGATAAGTATGGCAAGTATCCCAAAAATGGAGAAATAGATATTATGGAACACCTGAACTTTGATAAGATCATTTATCAGACGACTCATTCTTATTACACGCTGGACCTGGGTGAGAAGACAAAACCACCACATTCTGGAACTGCCGTGATTGATGCAGGAGCCTATAATGTGTATGGCATAAGTTGGTATCCAGATCGTATCGTGTTTCAGCTGAATGGAAAAGACACCTTTACCTATCCCCGTCTCCAGGGCGTTGATTCTTCTCAATGGCCTTATGACCAACCATTTTTTATTTTAATTGATCAGCAGCTTGGAGGTAGTTGGGTGGGCAAGGTCGACCGGAGTCAGTTGCCCGTTGTGATGGAAGTTGATTGGGTAAAAGTATATCAGTAGTAAAGAAACAGGCGTAATCAAGAAGCTGGTCTGCCTGTCGAGTTGCAGTGCATATAGTACTTTTTTGTCATTCTCGTTACTTTTAAAACGTTGGGCAAAAATAAATCATTTGGTAGTTGGATAAAAAACTAAATATAAGGTGTTGATAACGAGGTCTGATTAGATGGTATTGAATCTTTTTTCAATTTTATTCAATTATTAGTGTTTACATCTGTTTTTTATTCGGTGATGTCGGGTTATTTGTTGTTGTTTTATTGAATTTTGATCTTGTTGTTGAGAATTGTGTCAATAGTCTTCAATTTTGCAATAATATTTATTGTCCGGGCCTTGTGGGCTGGAGATGTAAATATCTCTTCTAAATAGATGTTCGATTTGGAAGGGAATTATGAGAAAGACACCATTTTAAACTTAACAGATATCATGAACATCAAAAAAGTGCTTATTGCTAATCGCGGAGAGATTGCCATCCGTATTAGTCGGGCATGCAATGAATTGAGTATTGCAACAGTCGCTATCTTCACCTATGAGGATAGGTATTCCCTACATCGGTACAAGGCTGATGAGGCCTATCAGATTGGAGGGGATGAGGAGCCATTAAAACCTTATCTGGACATAGAGGGGATTGTACGTACAGCCAAATCGTGTGGAGCAGATGCGATCCATCCCGGGTACGGATTTCTTTCTGAAAACCCACAATTTGCCCGACGCTGCGCAGAGGAAGGCATTCTTTTTATAGGGCCTTCCCCTCAGGTTATGGAAATGCTGGGTGATAAAGTACGTTCAAAAGAGGTTGCTTTAGAAGCCAATGTCCCTATTATCGAAAGCAGTCGTGGCGTATTATCAGACATTTCTAGGACACTGTTGGAAGCAGCCCGTATCGGATATCCGGTCATCCTTAAGGCGTCAGCTGGAGGTGGTGGACGTGGTATGCGTATTGTACGCAGTGCTGAAGAACTGGAAACGGCCTTTTTTAGTGCGCAACAGGAAGCTCTTAATGCCTTTGGTGATGGTACGGTCTTTTTGGAGAAATATATCGAGAATCCTCGTCATATTGAAGTTCAGATCGTAGCAGACCGACATGGTAATGTCGTCCATCTTTATGAAAGAGATTGTTCTGTACAGCGTCGCTTCCAAAAAGTTGTCGAGGTAGCACCTGCAAGCAATCTTCTGCAGCAGACTAAAAATCTACTTTACCAATATGCTACTGCTATTGCCCGTTTGGCCGACTATGATAACGTGGGGACAGTAGAGTTTTTGGTCGATAGTGAGGAGCAGATTTATTTTATTGAAGTCAATCCGCGCATACAGGTCGAACATACTATTACTGAAATGATAACAGGGGTAGACCTTATTCGCACACAGCTGTATATTGCTTCTGACTATGCATTATCTGATGCATCATTGACTCTGTCAGATCAAAAAGCAATTAAAACTAACGGGTTTGCAATACAATGTAGGATTACTACAGAAGATCCTGTGGACGACTTTCGCCCAGATTATGGTACCATAGTCACTTATCGTAATGCTGCTGGGTTTGGAGTTAGACTCGACGAGGGGAGCGCTTATCCCGGAATGAAGGTAAGTCCTTTCTTCGACTCGATGTTGGTCAAAGTGAGTACACACGGCAAGAGTTTGGAAGAGGCCGCTTATCGTATGGATAGGGCATTGCGGGAGTTCCGAATTAGAGGTGTAAAAAATAATATCGATTTCTTAGAGAACTTGGTGACGCACCCTGTTTTTTTAGCTGGACAGGTTAACGTTGGATTCTTAGCTTCTAATCCACAACTGTTCAGACCATCTAAACGCTTGGATCGGGGGACGAAACTGCTTTCTTTCTTGGCAGATATTTCGGTCAATGGAAACCCTGATGTAAATAGCGAAAAACCTACGAACTTAGAGAAACCTGTTGTGCCGATATATGATGTAAATTCGACTTTTCCTTATGGATCTAAGGATCGGTTGAACGAACTTGGTGCAGATGGATTATGCCGTTGGCTGAAAGAAGAAAAAGCTATCCAATATACGGATACCACTTTTCGGGATGCACATCAATCGTTATTGGCAACACGGGTACGGAGTTACGATATGCTGAAGGTTGCTGAAGGGTTTGCTAAGGCACATCCGCAGACATTTAGTATGGAAGTGTGGGGCGGAGCGACATTTGATGTTGCGCTACGTTTTCAGCTTGAAGACCCTTGGGAACGTTTGGCAAAACTCAGAAAGGCAATTCCCAATATTCTTTTACAAATGCTGATACGTGGATGCAATGGTGTTGGTTACTCGGCTTATCCTGATAATTTGATTGCTTCATTTGTAGAGAAGAGTTGGGAAACAGGCGTAGATATTTTTCGAGTCTTTGATTCTCTAAACTGGATGGAGAATATAGCGCCCTGTATCGACATGGTGCGAAAGCGGACAGGAGGTATTGCAGAAGGGGCCTTGTGCTATACGGGAGATATATTAAATCCCCAGCGAAGTAAGTATACCTTAAACTATTATCTGCGACTTGCTAAGGATCTTGAAAATGCAGGCGCGCATATGTTGGCGATAAAAGATATGTCGGGATTATTGAAGCCTTACGCCGCTCAGGAATTGATTACGGCGTTAAAGGATACAGTCACTATTCCGATACATCTGCATACACATGATACATCATCTGTGCAGGCAGCGACCTATTTAAAGGCGGTCGAGGCAGGTGTTGATGTCGTAGATTGTGCCTTAGGTGCATTATCGGGACTTACCTCACAGCCTAATTTCAATGCTATGGTAGAGATGATGCGTTTTCAAGATCGTGAACTAACTTACGATGCACAGAGTCTACAAGAGTACAGCGACTATTGGGAATCTGTGCGTAAGTATTATGTCCCTTTTGAGTCTGGTATGAGTGCAGGTTCAGCAGAGGTTTATCAGCATGAGATTCCGGGCGGGCAGTATTCGAATCTGCGGCAGCAGGCAACAGCTTTAGGGTTAGGGGAACGTATTCCTGAGATTAAGAAGGCATATGCTGAAGCTAATATTCTATTTGGCGATATCGTGAAGGTGACACCTAGTTCCAAAGTGGTAGGAGATATGGCACAGTTTATGGTTTCCAATGACCTACAGCCCGAAGATATACTTTCTAAAGGAGAAACGCTTTCATTTCCGGATTCGGTTATTTCTTTTTTTAAAGGAGATATTGGTCAGCCAGAAGGAGGCTTCCCATCCAAAATACAACAGATTGTTTTAAAAGGACAGCCAGCAAGTACAGAAAGGCCTAATAAACATTTGCCACCGTTGGATGTTGAAGGTGATTTTGCGGAATTCCGCTCCATGCACGGTGAGGATCTTTCCATAACGGATTACCTCAGCTACAAGTTTTATCCCAAAGTATTTCTAGATTATTTAGATGCTTATCGAAAATATGGAGATGTATCACTGATATCCACCCCAATTTTTCTGTACGGCATGGAGATAGGACAAGAAACTACCATCGATATCGCTAGAGGGAAAACTTTGTTGGTAAGACTGTTGTCTATTAGTCCCGCGGATGATGATGGAAGAAGGACCGTGTTTTTTAAACTTAATGGACAGACCCGAAATATAGATGTTGTGGATCGTTCTGTTCATACAGAGAAGAAGCTGCATGAAAAATGTGACCTGAGTGATTCGAATCAGGTTGGTTCACCATTGCGGGGTATGTTATCGAAGGTTCATGTTAAAGAAGGTGATATTGTGGCCGAAGACGCTCCATTATTTGTAATAGAAGCAATGAAGATGGAATCAACAGTCTGTGCTGTCTCTGGTGGAAAAGTGAAAAAGGTCACTCTCCAGTCAGGCACTATGGTCGATACCAATGATTTGATTATTCTGATGGAATGATCGTTTAGTGCTCATTAGATTACATTAAGCTTTTAGATGATTGTAGTGTCCGTACCGACAATGGTTTGTACGGACACCTACCAATGATACTACCCCACATTATCCCAGGAAAGGGACTGACCTATAGCGATAGGTTGCTGACAAAAGCTCAGTAGCGAGTCATTATCCAATTTATTGTACAGTAATCGAATATCTCTTTCTGATGCGATATGTACGATTAATAATTGGTCTGCTTCGATATTAATGATTTGGGTATTATGGGGTTTTATTAGATTTAGCATATCCATATTACTTGAATTGTATTTCATCTGATAGGTCGCAATATGAAGTACAGATCCAAATGAAACAGCAACATCTAGTACCCCATCGAGTTCTAGTACTTGTTTAATAAATGCATCAATAGAACGTGCGTCTATCTCCAGCTCAAGAGTAATTAGCTTTACATCTTGAACATCTGTCGAAGACTGGGAGATGTTACAAATGTTGTGGTCTGTTTTGGAAACGTATAGTAAGAGTTTTACTAGGGTTTCATTGTTCGATTTACAGCTGATGTTGAATAGTTTACTGGTCATAGTGCTTTTTTAATAATAAAAAAAGCCTCCCATTGTTATGGGAGGCTTGCTATATAGATTTGTTTTAAAAATATTAAATAGTAATTATTCCTCCCATTTTGGTTAAAATGACGACACAGACAGCGACTACAACGACGTTGAACGAAGAGAAAATAATATTTAGTGCCTGTCTTTTCATGTGCGTCGGCAATCTACAAAAATCAGTTGTAAAGGACAAAAAATAAAATAATTTTATTGTAACCTACCTGTTTGTATCTCCGTAACTAATAGCTTAATTGTTCTGGGATTTAATGGGTTGATGTTTCTATCTTGCAGATAGCTAGTTCCTTGGTGTCCCTCAAATATACCCAGAAATGATTTCCAAAATGCTGTATGATTTGAGGAAATTTTCCAAATCCCCGGGGAAAAGCTATTTCAGAGATTTCATTTGATTCCAGGTTTAAGATATGTTGTTTGCCTTTCCATTGGTCATTTTTGAAAATAGGGGTGAGCAATAAATATTTTTTCGAATTGCTGAATAGACCATTAACTCCCTGCTTCTTACTGTTTATCGCCTGTAGATTGCCACTGTCAAAGAGAATTTTCTCTATGGCCCCATTTCTATTACCCTTTGCGAACGCATAATAATCCATTCCCCATTTATTGACAGAAGTGATTTGCCCACCTGAGCTAAAGACATAGAGCCCATCTTCCTTCCACATTGCTGTGTCTATTTTAGGAGGATAGGTATTGTCTTGATGATGGGCGAATTCTGTTGTTTCGAGTGATGTCCAGCTCTCCCAGTGAGCTTGTTTCTTGATGATATCCACAGCGAGGAAAGCCAGGTATCTAGTATCGTGATTAATGCCATCTCCGTTGAAGCATACGGGCAATACTGAACTATCGCTTATTGGTACTCTCCATGTTAGATTAAATCTTTTGGGAAGTATAGGCGAGTTTCCGATTTGAATGGATTCGAATGCCTGATTTTCATAGGAATATAATAGGAGCTCATTTTGATTTTTAATCCATCCGAAATGTTTATCAATAGAAAATAGCACCGGATGATTTTCAAGACTATAGTGTTTTTCCTTGTAGTCCAGGTGTATTATTTTATAGGTGCTTTCAGATACAAGCAAGAGCTGATAATACATGCTTTCTTCGTTATAGGACAAGAAAACTGCGGTGTTTTCATCTAAAGTCGTTGCGGTTAGAATGGGATTTATCTGCTCAAATTTTTTAACAAGTTCTAATGTCATGGAGTCCTTCTGTTGTATGCATTAATATGTCGATTTTCTCAATGCAGCTATTTTTAAAAGCTAAAATATAAAAAAGCTAGAGCTTATGATTAGCATGTGTTTGATAGCATATGCTTCACCTGCAAGATTTAATACTATCCAAAGGGAATAATTCTAATTGCTTTCTACGGTTACTACTGGGTGAACCAAAACCGGGAAATTAACGGAATTAGCGATAAAACAATATTCGCCCGCTTTTTTATGGAGTTCTATCGCCAACGGTATCATTTGCTCGTTCCTGACCTCGACATTCGGATTTAATAGGACCTCATTAAAGCGGCCTTTTCCATCTTCTTGTTCTAGCATGATGCCTTCAGCTGTATCCCAATATTTCTCCACGATGATACCATTGGCCGAACAAAAATGTAGGTACCACAGCATATGGCAAGAAGATAGCGATGCTACTAACAGATCTTCGGGGTTATGTTTGCTTTTATCCCCGCGAAACGCAGGGTCAGAAGATCCATCTAACACGGGTTTTCCGGAGATAATGATATGATGGCTTCTTTCGTAGTTTTTATAATGATCGGTTCCTGATCCACTGTTCCCTGTCCACTCAACTGTTGACTGATACCTATGCTCTTTCATTGTAATTATCCGTTTTAGAATATTGTTGACGCTAACATAATGCTTTTTAGACGCTTTTTCATAGGCCAGTTGTCTTTTTTTGACAATGTTTGTCGAATAGCATTAAGGTTTAATATTCACCCGGGATCTATTTGTTGGAAAGTGATGATTATCATTCTTATCAAACTGTACGTCCGCTTTTTCTTTTGTCTTTCCTCCGAATGTCCAGCTCAGGTTCAGTTTAAATATCCGAGAGTCTGATCTAGAGTCGAGGTTATAGATCTCGTCCTTTGAAGAGACAATGTTTGCTTTAAAAATACTATTGTAGAATAAGTCTGATGCAGAAATACCGACACTGAGCTTATCACTAATGAATTTTCGGTTTACACCGATATTGACTTCTGCCATAGGTCGATATCTAAAGTTTGAATAAAGACCACCATTCTCATACCAGCCCGTAATCTCCATATTTACTTTGTAGGGGAGTTTAAAACTATTGAAAGAATATAAACCTAGACTTTTACCTTTTTCCTTTAGCTGATTCTCACCCGAAGAGATGTTGTATGCTGTCGTGTATACATATACACTTTGATAGTTTTCCCACCATCTTACACCAGGAATTGGGAAAGACAGTGATGCCGACCATCGATTTTGTGAGTCTGTATTGATATTGGTGTAATAGGATGCAATGGGATCGTCTGTATTTAGACTGTAATAGATCGGATTTTTTAAACGGCTATATTCCACAGCGATATCAATAAACTGAAATAGCTGTTGGTTGAGCTCTATGTTGTTTGAAAACTGCGGTGCCAGATTCGGATTACCCTTTTCTATGGTATAAATATCTAAGTATTTTACCGATGGGTTCAGCTGATCGTAGTCTGGTCTGTCAACACGCCTATTATAGTTTAATGTAACATTGTAGCTCTCGTTAGGTTTGTAACCAATCTCTAGATCGGGAAAGAGAGAAAGGTAGTTCTGATTGACCAAGGATTTTTCTGAAGCCGATTGACCTTTAATAGTTGTCAATTCACCACGTAGTCCCCCGCGCATATGCCACTTTTCCTTATTCATTTCAAATAATCCGTAGGCAGACTGTATCGCTTCTTTGTATTGAAAGTTGTTTTGGTGTAGAGGATCTTCGGACCAAGTCCCGCCTGAATACTGTTCGGATTTTTGAGAGCTGTTAATCTTAGTGTAGTTGCTTTTGAAGCCTGTTTCGAATTTCCAACTCTCGGATAGTTTTTCTGAGTAGTCCACCTTAAAGGTGAATTTGTTGACCTTGATCGGGTAGACACTTCTTTGCTCGGAGGATTCAGGCTTATTCTGTAGCAAAAGGTCCTGTTTTATGATTCGGTTGTCTTTACTTTGCAGATCCAGCACGGTAACTTGAAATGATGATTTTAATAACTTGTCATCATTAAACTTGTGTTGGTATTTTAGGATTCCATCCCAATTATTGATTTTGTTGGATAGAATATTCTCCTGATGTGTCGTCTCCACACTTGAGGGACGAGCTATAGAGGTGGTTGTATTACCCTTTGTAGGATTCCATATATTGTTGTAGGTGAGTTGTACACCGAGCGTATTTTTTCCATCAAAAATTCGATCTACGCCAAATTTGGCTAAATGCCCTTTTGATTTTTCGGGATTCAGTTGTAGTTGGTTGATGTCTACATAATCATTGTTAATTTCAGTTCTTCTAAATACGGTTTCTTTTTCCCAGCTATGATCATAGTCGTAGGCATATAGTGCATTGAAGTTCCATTTTTCAGTGCCATGAGCTAGCGATAAGCTATGGTCTGTCTTAACATATTTGCCATAGCCAATGCCCGAAGAGAAGGTTCCATTGGTCCCTTGTTTTGCATTTTTCTTAAAGGTAAAGTTAATGACCCCGGCATTGCCACTGGCATCCATACTGGCGGGGGGATGGTTCATGATTTCGATACTCTTCAATGTGGTGCCAGGGGTGGCTTTCAATAGGTTCTTTAGCTGGCTGTCTCCCATTTCTACAGGTTCACCATCGATCATAACGACGACACCCGCCTTTCCTTTTATTTTAATATCTCCATCTTTTCCTACGTTGACTCCTGGTAGATTTTTCAACAGATCAAAGGCCGACTGACTTTGTGCCAAAGGGCTATTTTCAACGGTCATTGTTGTTTTACCACCTTTTACTGAAAGCGCTTTTTTCTTGCCCATTACGGTAACGGTCGAAAGAAGTGTCTCCTCAGGAAACATTTTTAACAATAGTTCCTTAGCAACGGTTTCCTTACTCTCGATAGTATAAATAAGCTTTTTGTAATTAATAAAAGACACTTCTATCCGATACGGCGACTTATCCTTACTGTTGAATACAAAACTTCCATTAGCGTCTGAGATGTGCAGTTGTTTTTCGGTAGAGTCGGAATTGTTTATGAGTAAGATAGTTGCACCGGGTAATGCCATGTTGTTTTCATCTACGATTTTACCCTTTATTGCATTTTGTGCAAAAGATTGATTTGCCATCAGTAGGATGAAACAGAGGGTGATGTGAAATTTTATTGTTGTATACATAAAAATATGACCTTATTTAAATTTCCTATTCTCCTATACAAGCCCTAACCTTTCAGATCATCGGCTAATAGTAGGCAACCTTAATTGAAGGACAAAGAAATGCAGACTTCCCTGTCTTTTTAGAATTTAAATGAGCAATGGCCTTATTCTCATGTCGAACTTACTTCGTCATGTTTTTTGTATATTACATAGGCTAGGTTGTATTTTTGCATAACAGAGAGAGGTCAGGTTAATGATTAAGAAAGAGAAATGGCATATGAGGGGGTATCTGGAGGAAAGTATTTTCTTCAGTGCCATATTTATACTGACAATGCTCCCTGATATGATGAGACCTTTTACCAAGGTTGAATTTATCAAGATCTTCGTTTTCTTTACATTGTTGTACGGACAGGCTCTTTTACATCGTTATTTTGTATTTCCTTTATTGATTTCCAAAAAATATGTAGCCTATTCCTGTGGAGCTATTTTATCGACACTTTTTGGTGCAGGATTATTGTTGGCAGTCGACTATTATTGGATAGATCCCACATCTTATCTTTCGGGCGAAGTTACTTTATTGGAAGTTTTTGTCTATTTTATAGTGTTATGCCTTATCAGTACATCTGCGATATTATCCTTATTTCTAATCCGCAAGTATTCAAACGAGGTACGAAAACGAAATGAAGCACAACTTAGGTTGAGCGAGATGAATATTAAGTATTTACATGCGCAGTTGAATCCTCACTTTTTCTTTAATATGTTCAATAATCTCTATGGTGTGAGTCTGACTGAACCATCGAGGACCCCGGAGCTTATCCTGAAGCTTTCCGAACTGATGCGGTATCAATTGGAAAATGCAAACAAGGAGACGGTGACGCTAGAGGAGGAGTTTACCTTTATAAGCAATTACATTGCTATGGAAAAGGAACGGGTCGGTAATCGCTGTGATATCGAATATACGGTCGATGATGAGGGGGGAGTGGCTTCCTATGTCCGTATAGCGCCACTGTTACTCATCACATTAATAGAAAATGCATTTAAACATAGTATTACGACCCAACGGAGGTGGTTCGTGAAAATAGAAGTAAAGCTTAAAAAAGGTATATTAGCCGTAAATGTACAGAATTCGATTCCAGATAAAAATTTAAAGGCTCGTTCTACAGGGATAGGTTTACAGAATATCAGGCAACGGCTGGAGTTACTATATGGGCGTGGTTATACGTTAGAGATCATCCCAGAGGAGCAGATGCATACCACATTATTGGTGTTGAATTTAGAATAATAGAGTCATGGGTAAGGTTCTCAAATGTATTATTATTGACGATGAGGAAGGAGCGCACCTGGTTCTTCGGTATTATATTAAAGATCTGAAGAAGTTACAATTAGAAGCATCTTTTTATAATCCGGTAGAGGCGATGGATTATATGTATCGAAATCCCGTTGATTTGATTTTTTTAGATATCAATATGCCCGGAATGACGGGGTTGCAGATGTTGAAAGCACTGAATAATCCTCCACTTGTCATCTTAACCACGGCCTACACTGAGTATGCGCTCGAGAGTTATGAGTATCGTGTGGTAGACTACTTGGTAAAACCATTTGATACGGCTAGGTTTATGGCAGCTATGGACAATGTCTTTAACCGGTTTAGAAGTATTGCTGGCCTCTCAGAAGTTAAAGATAGCGCACAGGTACCTGAGGTTGCTTCCTTAATTCTAAAAGTAGATGGTGATATTATTAAAGTCTTGTTACGTGATATCGTGCATGTTCAAAGCTGGGGTAATTATGTCAAGGTCTTTACCGATGAAGGTCATTATCTGAGTGCGATTACCACCTCGGAGATAGAGCAGAAGTTGGATAAAAAACTTTTTATTCGTATACACAAATCTCATATTGTTTCGCTAAATAGGATTAGAAAGATCTCTGGTGGACAACTTGAATTAGGCAACGGTACTATTCTCCCAATTGGTAATACCTATAAGCGTGAACTGCTAGAAGCCTTTCAATTATAGTAGCGAACTAGCTTCTTTGTATATAAATGTTTATATTTCTATCCTGAATACTTGATTATGCATTGGAAAAGATATTTTATAATCCTTTTTTGTTGGTTTACTTATAGTAGTGAGGGAATTGCACAGGAAGTTTCGCCTCAAGAGAATTTTGATATTACTACTTTGAGGAATATCGCAAACACACGTACGGATGGAAAAAGTCGTGTATTTCGAACTATTTCGGATGCCAATAATTATGTAAATATTGGCATACCCATTGGTTTGTTTGCTGTTGGAGCAATAAATGGAGACAAAACGATGCGTCAGGATGCCTTATATATAGGTACGAGTACCGCAGTTACTGCTGTTGTTAATTATGGACTGAAACAACTGTTCAAACGAAAGCGACCTTTTCGGAAATATAATAATTTTGTCGCAGTGACCCAGGCTAGTGGTTATTCATTCCCTTCGGGACATACCTCCTCCGCCTTCTCTAATGCAGTCTCGCTATCACAAGCCTATCCTAAGTGGTACGTAATAGGTCCTTCTCTTTTATGGTCTTCTAGTGTAGCATACTCTAGAATGTATCTCGGTGTACATTATCCTTCGGATATAGCTGCAGGAGCTTTGTTAGGTAGTGGAGTGGCAACAGGGATCCATTGGATCCGTAAATAGGTCTAAAAAAAGGTAGGCTTAAAGCCTACCTTTTTTTATTTTTCATGGTCATCTTGGCTTTCGCCCCGCCACCGTAATTATATGTTTTGCTGTTACTTTCTTTTTTCTGGTGAAAAGCTCCACCTTGAGAGTCATCTATTTTATCTTTACTTTTTGGAGTGTTAGATGGGCGATAGATGATTAGTTCATCAGGAAGTGGTACAACTGGAATTCTTTCTCCTAGGGATTGTTCCAGTTTTTTGACTTCTGGGAGTTCTAGATCAGTAGCAAAAGTTATGGCAATGACATCCTCATCATTTCTCTTTGCAACATGTTCCATAAAGATGTCTCCACTCTCAGGGATCTCGAAATGAAAAATAAATGGAATTCCACTCAGATCGATATCTGTGGTCCCTTCATTAGCTACAATAAGGATCCGACATTCTGGAATCTGTTTGAAGTCATTAATGTCGTCAATACCAGCGTCATCATGAAAAAATGGATTCAATACGGTCACTTCTCCTTTTTTTGCATGCAGACTTTGACTCAGTTTTTGTGCTGTCAGTCGGCTATTTACAAAGACAACTACTTTATCAAATACCTCTTCGTCCTGCATCAAAAGATTGAGTAGGTTGATCTTCGTTGTGAAATTGGGAACATGATAAAGCATGAGCTCATGTGTCTCTATTGTTTTCTCCCCGAGTTCATCTATTTCAATCAGCGTAGCCAAAGACATGAAATCGTCAATCATATGGTGGAGCTTGTCATGTTCTACTGTACTGAAAGCTAGATATTGCACCTTGCCACAGCTTTGCGCTAGTTCACGGACCGGAGTAGACATCCCTTGTTTTATGATCTCTTCTGCATCATCAATGATGAAGGTTTGAATGCGGTTTAAGTTGAGCCCTAACTTTAAATATACAGCGCGTGCACGGTTTGGCGTTGCAACAACGATGTCTACACCACGTACTAAATCTATGATTTCATCTTCCATACTACCACTCGCTTTCAGCCCCATGATGTAGAGATCTTTATTGGCGCTAATAGTTTTAAAACGCTCTACGATATCGTTGACTCTTTCTTCATTGGGTGCTAAAACCAATACTTTAGGAGCTTCATCGTGTGTATATTTCAAGCGCATCAATACGCCAAGTATATAAGTGGTCGTCTTGCCAGCCCCTTCAGGTGCAATACCAATAAGACTATGCCCACCGACAATGCGGGATAGGGTTTGTAGCTGAAATTCTTTTGCTGTAAAATAGCCTAGATCATTCATGGATCGATATAGACGTTTACTAAGCTTTAATTTATCTAAGGACACTGCTGATTTGTTAAATGAATATGAAACCACAAAGTTAACTAAAATATATTTGCTAGATGCTTGCTTTATCTATTTCCTGTATTCTGCTAGCGTCATAGTTATTTGTTTCTTGAAATACTAGGCGGTATTAGGATGTATCTTCAAAATTGAACTGGTCAGTGATTGCTTTTATAGGGAGGTCAGTTGTACAGAACTGTCCTTTTATCATTAGTATAACCTGTCGATCTATCAGTCCTTTTGGAGAGTTATTCCGGAAACTCTTTGCTATCTGAGAGAGATGGTTGGATATCTCCCGCATTTTCAGAGTAGTTCAGAATTATATTAAGATAAATCTTTGATTTAGGTACTAAAGGTATTTAATAATACCTTTATCTCCGGTTTTTATTTAAACAACCAGTATTTGTTCGGTGTTTTAGTTTAGCATATTAGCTCAGGATGGAGGCTTTCGAACTTTTTTAATAACAGGCGAAACTGAAGAGCTTCTTAATTTTTTCAAAAGTTGAACGAATGACAATGGACAGCATATTTTTCTTAATTTTGAATTGCTGGCCTGGCCTTATTGATAAATAATCAGGTCTTTCGAAGATCACACAAATCAAAAATATGCAACGTAAATCTGAGTACATACATCTTGAATTTGAAGAGTTTCAGAAAATACAAACGCCTCTAGAACTGCATCAGTTAGCGCAACATTGTTATTTCTATATCCAACAATGGATAGTTGAAAGTAAGTATTGTAGCGAAGCTACTGCACTCATGATTTTTTGGAATACCACACCTTACGAATATGTGCGTTACAGTTGGAAGAGTAAGAAAGGAACCAATGAAGACTTAGATTTGATAAGGACCATTATCAATAATTTTGAGAAGGGTTTTTATCTAAAAACAGATATAGCATACGATCCGTCTGAAAAGATCGATGCCGCGGAGAAAATACCAGAAATTGTATTACAACCCGCTATAGGAGAGGAACCTTATATTTATTTTGATGAAAAAGAAGTGCATAACTGGTTTGGTGATCATTTGAAAAATCAGATTCAACGATGTGATAGTTCCATCGAGCTCTATAATATTGCGGTGTTTTTAAAACACAAGGAATTCGAGATCTACGAAAAGGTAATAGCGCATCCTTATTGTGATAGGGCTATCGCGCTAATGATGTATTGGCGTCTAGAGCATTATTCTACGTTAAGCTTATACGCCGAAGATTGGTTGTCTATTAGACCTTTGTTGGCATCTATTGAGCAAAAGCTGAAGCAACAAGTTTATCCAGAGGTATTCAGCTACGATCCCAATGTAGAGGTCAACCCAATAAAGTGGAATATTCCCGATTACATGTTTATGAAGATTAATTAGCCACTAGGCGTGCCTGTATTTTTCAGGGAGATAGGACTTGTTAGAAAAGTGGTTTTATATACCATACGTCCTTGTTAAAGAGGACGTATGGTCGAAAAGTGGATGCTTTTATCAAAGGAAAAGATACGCTATATCCAATATTTCTGCGGTTTGAAAAAGACCTTTCTGAGGTCTTTAAAATGCTCCATTATCAAATACAGGTTAAGCACAAGTATGATCAAATCAAAATACAAAAAATCCATAGCGTGACTGATGTATACATGGCTAAAGAACATACCTACAGAGATCGGAAGTAAGAATATACTTCCAAAAAGCGATGTTCTTCTAAACAAGAGGAAAATACCGCCAATTAATTGAGCCGCTCCTATCACCCAGATGAAGCCCGTCCGTTCCCATATCAGATAGAAGTCGAGAAAGTTACCTTCTAAGCCAAAATCAATATACTCTTGTGGATCGATCGTTGTTGTCAGTTTTTCATAACCATGAGGGATATATACATAAGCCAGGAAAGCCCGGAATATATAACTGATGCATACAATGATTTTGCGTTGTATATCCATAGTCTATTTGTTGTCGATAATATTGAAACCCATTAAACGCCCGCTGCCTTTCAGACGGAATGCCTCTTTGGTCTCGCCGCTCTGTGGATTATATTGGTAAGCGCCAGCAAAGTTTTCAGTCGTATTGTTAGAAATAAAATAGATATTGCCCTTGTGTAGGAAGGGATTTTGGTAGGAATAAAAGTTGTCTGGCAACATGTTCAATCGAGTAGCTTTCTTGGTATTGACATCGATTTCGGTCCAGTACCATATATCTTTCCGGTAGCCTACACCGTGTTGTCCTCCACCGTAGTAGGAGGTAGGTCTACTTGATATGGTAGTATAGATTTTATTGTTATGGGCAAATATCCTATTGAAATCGGTTGGGTATTGATAGTCCGATATCTTCAGTTCAAAACCTGTATCAAATTTGGTCTCTCCCTTCTTGATGCGTAGTATTTTAGATTCGGGTTTTTGCGTTACCATATCACCAACAGCGACTATATATAGATCTTTGGTCACTTCATCAATGCTCCATAAGACATGGTCTACAAATAGGCCTAAATTGGTGGCATCAGGATGTGTCGCTACGGTCTCTATTTTATTATTTGTGAGATCATATATCGCAATTTCTACCTTCTTTTCGTTAGGGGTGATCTGCCATGCCGAAGTACGCTGTCCGTGTTGTATATCGACAAAAAGCTTATTGTCTATTTTTGCTAATATTAATTGACCTGCCGCTTCATAGCTGCTGCCATCTGAAAGGGAAGTAAGGTCAATTTCACCTGTACGCTGCATCGTACCTGGGTTAAATTTTTGTATTTTCAGCCCCCCAGCTGACAAATCCCAGTAATAGCCCTCCGTGGCACTCACGACTAGAAAGTTAGTTTCGTAGCTATTATTTGGCGTTGCGATAAACCCATTGGCAGCGAATCTACCCGCCTCTAGTTTATATTTTGAGATTCCGATATCTGTGGTATTAGGGCCATCTTTTTTGTATAAAATGTTGTCTACGATACGTCCACCGGCTGAGTACCCCAGTTGATAAAATGGGATAGCCGAAAGGTTAATTTCGCGGGACTTGTTGTCTCCTAAAGCGTATATCCCTCCCGACCACTTTTCGGTACCATTGAATATTACCCATGTCTCGTCTTTAGGAAGATCATTAGGGACCGGATCGGTCTCAGGGGCATCGGTTTTACAGGAAAATAGTAGTAAGGCGGCAAATAGTGCCGTAGCTGTAGATTTGAAAGCGGTCTTTCTCATGATATTAAATTGTTAAAAAATTTGATAAGCAGTTTTTAAGTGGAATGATCTTCCTGGTTTCTGTACGTTGAAGTTGTCATAACTTCTGGTATTGCCCATATTTTGGCATTCAAAGGAGATATTGAATCTGTGGTTAGCAGGGCGATAAGCTATACCTACATCTTGTACCCATTGTCCAAGTCGCCCATCATTTGGTATAATTAGACTGGACTCGACTTGGGTGGCTTCTCCAAATAGGGATGGTTCTTGTATCTTGGGAATATCCGTTAGATAAAAGCGATGAACGTAGTTTAGATTCCACTGTAGGCTCAGCCTGTCTCCTTTTTTCAAAAGGTTGTGCAAATATCCTGTGGTCGCGACATTACCAAATAGGAAGGGAATATTAGGGACTCGTGAGCCTTCATATATTTTGAACTCCTCCATCTCATTAATGCGTCGTATATCTTGGTACGTCGCATTGAAGTTAATGTCCAGGTAATTATTGAAATTGTAGCCAACCTCAAGCTCGAGGCCTTTGATCTCTACTTGATGGAAATTAATGTATCTACTATAGGGAATATCTGGTTGTAGGAATATCGCATGGCGTAAGTTGCGGTAGAAAAGGTTGGATGCGATCATGCCTTTACCGATCTTGTTCGTATAATCATATTGTATGTGGAGGTGTACATTATGACTTTTTTCGGGCTGAAGGTCTAAGTTTTCCTTTATGAGAATGCCGTCACCAAATACCTCGAGTTCATCCGGTAGACGTGTTGCATATTCGTAGGAAAGTTTCATTAAATACTGCGTGCCATTCCATCGTACACCCGATAAATACCCCCATTGGTTTACAGATTTGTTAGCCTGCCATGCAAAGTTGAATTTGTCTGTTGTAAAGCCTGAAGTCCTGCCGCTGTAATGTTTGACCGCAAGTATACTCTCCATTCGTTGGTCAAACCAAAGGGATCGTGTACCTAACGCGACGATATTCTTTTGGTATATCGCAGGTATCGCCAGTACATCGATGCGATGCTCTGGCGATACCGCCCCTAAAGGGTCACTACCTTTTCTTCGTTGCCGATAATATAATTCACCCAACTCAATAAGATGTTTATTATCAAAACGGTAGCTGGCATTTATCCGTGTAGAAATCAGGTCATATCGGAGCCGCTGATTACTACCTCCTTTGTTTATTTCTCCTGTTATCTGCTCAGTCATGATAATATCGCCATTCCAGTCATAGCGCACATGTGCAGTGTCCAGCAGATGGGTTTGAAAATGGCTATAGTTAACCGATGACTGTATGGCTAACTTGTTATCTAGCAGCTCTTTTTTATAGGATAGTACGGTGCTATAGTTCTGTTCTTGGCTTTTTGCCTGACCAAATACCTTCCCCATTTCGCTGTCATTCTGTATATCCTTCCTGAAATCGGAAAATATCAGGGATAGTCTAATGTCATCTGCCCATTTTTTGCCCTGTAATCCTGTGAATAGCTCACCATAGTAGGATGAGGTTGCATCATGAAATCGCTTGACGCGTTTGAAATACTTTTTACCAGTTTCCTTCTCGACAAAAGGAGCATTGATTCTGTAACTATTATCGCTGTAATTGTAGCTCGAATTCAAACCAAGATACATAGATGGGACCGCCTTGCTGTTCGTGAATAGATTTACGGTAGAGCGATGGGTATTAAAAGAAGCCAGTTCGTACGAAACCTCTGCAAAGCCAGAGGTTGGATTTCGGGTTACCAAATTGATAGCACCACCTAGGGCGTCGGAAGAGAGCGATACTGGAGTAGCACCTTTGTAGATTTCAATACGTTCCAGCATGTTTGTTGGGATGGTGCTGATATTGAATCCATGGCCATACAGCTCTATTGGGATTCCATCCTTAAATATCCGAATGGCCTTCCCTTGTAGTCCACCTAAATTGATCTGTACAGCTGATCCCATATTGCCATCGCTTCTTACTTTGACCCCTGCGCTATGATTTAGTATGTTACCAATATCGCCGGTTTTATGATATAGATCTTTCATATCGATGACCTGTACCGAAAATGGCGATGTCTGTAACTTTTCTTCGATAGACTGTCCGCGGATCACCACTTCTTGCAGCTGGTTGAGGGTGTCTTTTTTCAGAATTGTGTTTTCCATAGATCGCTGTGCATGCGAATGGATGGATAGAATCATACACAGATAGATAAAGAAACAGCGCGACATAAGTTTTTTATTTAGATTAGTTTTAAATAGTGTATTTTTGTGCAAATCTATTCGCTATGGTGCTGATGTCTGTTACGAATTTGGATTAAAGATTTATTATAAAAGGTTTATTTATGAGCTATAGGATTGATGCTTCCGATTTTATGCAGACTATGAGTCAACAAAAGGGCTTGGATATGGATATACCGTTATGGACGAGTACCTCTAATCAATCTTTGCATGGTCGGGTAGCGATATATGAAGAGTCCATTAAACAGGACCTTCATATCTATAGTGCAAAGTACCGGTTTCAAGATGATTTGGTGTTAGACTGCCCGGAGGAGAATCCTTTTTTAGAGCTTCATTTTAATCTTTCGCAATCACCACTAGGTTATAAAAACTCTTTTAACCCCTCTCCAGAAGTCGCTCCTATGACAGGTGATATGATCTATGTCACACCTAATGATGGCAGATCGGAAATCTATTTTAAGAAAGATGTAGAATACCTGACTTTCGATATTCATATTCCACTAATTACACTACTCGCGTATAGAGGAGAGAATAGAAGTTTGGATATTTTCTTAGATAAGATTGATCAGGGGCGCAGTGCAGGTTTGACTAATAATAGTATCAAGATGAATCCTAAAATCTGGTTTGCAAGTCAAGAGATAAACAATTGTCGTTATGAGGGATTGATGCGGAATATTTATATGGAGTCCAAGGTGTTGGAGATTCTAGCATTTTGTTTTGAAGAGCCTAAAGGATTTAAGGATGTTAAGCTGTCAAATAGAGATATAGACTGTGTTCGCCATGCTGAAAAGATTATAAGTGATCATATTGACCGCCCCTTTACTATTGAGGTACTAGCCAAGAAAGTAGGAATTAACCAGACGAAATTAAAGATTGGATTCAAAAATCTTTTTGGTACTACGGTATTCGGTTATCTACAAGAGCTCCGAATGAATAGAGCTAAGGAGTATATCCATGAATCCGAATTGTCTATCGATGAGATTAGCCAACAATGTGGGTATATTAATGTATCTAGTTTTAGTGCAGCATTCAAAAAATACTTCGGACACTCGCCTAGTACATTACGAAGGTAGATCTCGATTATTCTATCAATTGCTATTTATTCCTATGAACATGCCATCATAAGGAATGCCGAATCCCTTCCGTAGCTGAGATACTCTTTTTACCAAAAGGGAATCAGCTGTTTAAGGAAGAGCTGTTTACATTTTAAGTCTTCGGATATCCAGATTATTTCAGGAGAAGGAAAGGTAAATTTGCTTATTTTCAAAAAATCATGAAAAATAACTACATTAGTAACTACAGTATAAGTGTACTTGATCTGTAGAACGATAGGTGTATCGGTACAGATAAAACCTTTGATTTTAAAATAATGAAATATTTACTTTCTATTCACGTCCTTTTTATCCTATTGATATCGTGTGCAGCCGCACAAAAAAGGGACAATGCTAGAAAAGATGATGCCCTAACAAAAAGTCTAGAGATTGCCTACGAAAGAAAGGCTATTAAAGGCTTTTCTGTTTCAATAGTAAATGAGAATGGGCCTGTTTACAGTAATGGATTTGGATTTGCAGACCTGGACCAGAATAAACCCTACGACTCAAACTCAATTCAGAATATAGCTTCGATATCAAAGACATTGATAGGCATTGCCCTGCTCAAAGCTCAGGAATTAGGAAAGTTGAATATTAATGACCCTATTAATATATACTTACCTTTCGAAGTAATCAACCCGCAGTATCCTGAAGCTCCAATTTTAATCAAGCATTTAGCATACCATACCTCATCCATTACCGATCCCGATGAAGTTTATGCTAAATCTTATGTTTTAAGCAAAGATGCACACCGTGAAGATGAAGGGGTGTACGATTATTTCAATACATCTGATACCTATATCTCATTACAGGATTTCATTGGGAACTGTCTTAGTGAAAAAGGAAAATGGTATACAAAAAATATGTTTATAAACGCTAGACCAGGAGAAACGCGTGAGTACTCCAATATAGCTGCGGCGCTTTGTGCCTTGGTCATAGAACATGCTGTGGGGGAGGACTATCGTACCTTTACCAAGCAGCACATTTTGATTCCATTAAAGATGGGTAATTCTGGTTGGACATCAACTGATATCGATAGTACAAAACGTTCCAGATTGTTTGTTAATAATGAAAAAATGATAGCGGAATATTCTCTTATCACCTATGCGGATGGTGGATTCATAACATCAAGCAACGATCTTGGATTATTTTTATCTGAGCTAATAAATGGGTATAGAGGAACAGGGAAATTACTGAGTCCAGATAGTTACAAGAAGCTGTTTGAAAAAAAGAGGTTTATAGATAATGGAAAGGTAGAAGATTACGGAGTTTTTATTGAATTTCGAGATGGATTTTTGAAAGTCAAGAATGATATGATTGGTCATAACGGTTCTGATCCGGGAGTGTTTACAGCAATGTACTTTAACCCTACAACCCACGTTGGAAAAATCCTACTTGTTAATACCGATACTGATTTTAGAGAAGATGTATGGCCTGAAATAGAAGAAATATGGAAATCCCTATCAGACTATAAAATAATGCTTTAATAGAGCTATTAAGGAACGGAATTTTTGAATAATTTGTTTGATTTGACTTAATATCTATTCTACCATTCTACTTGTCCATCGTTCACATTACCTTATGGAAGGTTGACTGAAATTGATTGCGTTAACAAGACCTTTTCTGTACTCGGACGTGGAGTCGGTTAGTTTTAAAACTAGTGTGGACAAGAGCAGATTGCTCGGATGCTGCTATGGCTTACAAAAGAATTTCCTAGCGTCTCATTGATGAACGCTAGAAAATAGGTACAGGTTAAACCTCTTTATTGCCAATCCATTTTTCTACCGAAGGAGCCTGGTATTCATGCATCATCGTTAATAAACTGTCGATATCATGATGGACCAGCAACATCTCTCGATATATCGGTTTTAGAAAACCTTTGTTTATCATGTTTTCTAGAAAGGAAAGCAACTCATTGTAGAAACCGTCGATATTTAGTATCGCGATTGGTTTCTTGTGCAGGCCAAGCTGTGCCCAGGTCAGCATTTCAAATAGTTCCTCTAACGTTCCGAAACCTCCAGGAAGAGCTATCACCCCATCAGACAGTTCATTCATCTTCGTCTTTCGCTCATGCATAGTTTCCACTAATATTAGTTCTGTTAGCTCATGATGCGCAATTTCCTTTTTACGTAGAAAATGAGGAAGCACACCTATAGCTCTACCACCATTTTCCATTACTCCGTCTGCGACAGCCCCCATCAAACCTACGATAGCGCCACCGTATACCAGTTCGATATTTCTATTAGCGAGAGATATTCCAAGTCTGTAGGCTTCGGTTCCAAATTGTTGTTCATTTCCTGCGCTGGATCCGCAGAATACTGTTATCCGTTGTATAGGCATATATTTTTTGTTTTATCTGAATCTTTTATTCATGCTCAGAAAAAGAGGTATAGTGAGATGCTTTTAACCGACCTTTATCTGATAGATTCTTGATTCTAAGGGTGATAACCTTGTCCAATATATTTAAATCCCAACTTTTCATAATATCCGATGTGTTCTGCGCTGATATTCATATACTTAAAGCCAATTTTATTCGTGTCCTTTTTTGCCTATTCGCTTGGAATAGCTACGCTATAAGTAATCTAATATCGAACTTATATCCTTCAGCTCGAGAAAATTTTGATGCTTCAGATTATGCTCATGTTGCTCATGCGTCCAGGTGACATGATAAGGAATGTGGGCCGCAAAACCACCAAGTTCCAGAACAGGCAATATATCTGATTTAATCGAATTGCCAAGCATAAGAAAACTCTCTGGAGGACAATCGATATGTTTTAACAGCTTTTTATAGTCAGCCACTTTTTTATCACTCATTATTTCAATGGGATGAAAGTAATCTGACAGACCTGAGTTCTTTAGTTTACGTTCCTGATCCAACAGATCCCCTTTGGTTGCGACTATCAATCTGTACCTACCTTTTAGCTGCTCCAATGTGTTTACTACCCCGGGTAATAATTCAATAGGCTTTTGTAACAGTTCTTGGCCGATATGGATTATCTTCTCGATAAGCTGCATAGAGGCATTTCCCTCAGATACACTATTTGCTGTTTCGATCATACATAACATAAAGCCCTTTATACCATAACCATACAGATGTAGGTTTTTCATTTCTGTTTTAAACAACTCCTGAGATACCGAATGCAGCGGCATAAAATCCTCAAGCAGCATGCAGAATTTTTTTTCCGCATCTTGAAAATACACTTCGTTTACCCAAAGTGTGTCATCTGCATCAAATGCTATTGTCTGTACCTGATTTTTCATTGCTATCCTTTTCTCTGTTATACCAATATCTTGTTTTCGATTTCCTCGTGCATTGATAATAAAGACAATGTATCATCATATTCCGCATTGAATGCAAAAGGCTTCTTGTCCAAAATATATTTATAGATATACCAATCTGTTTTGGGGGTTGGGACATTAAGCAGATCCTCAAAATCAATCCAGTTTAGAGTTCCTTCATTACAGAGCGGAGGGACGACGTAATCTATATCAGCGATATACACATAGTTTACCCAATTATACTTTGTAGGAGAAGACTCCGTCAGAATGCCACAAAAGCGCATCGTATCCACGTTTATTCCTGTCTCTTCAAATGTCTCCCTGATCGCGCCAGCTAGCGGACTTTCAAAGGGATCCACCTTACCTCCCACAGGGGTATAATCATCCTTATTTGGCTCTTTGAGTCTTTTCAATAATAAAAAACTATTTTGATGTCGTAGGACACAAAGTGTAGCCACTCGTTTGATTCCTAAAGGCACTTTATTATTCATTCTCTATTGTTAGATTCTTTTCTCCTGACGATTCATGTTTTTTTTTTGAATCATCAAGAATATTTTTTGTGCTTATATTACAATCTTATCTAGGGTTACTTATCCCAAGATAAGAAGAGAGCTTTGGTAGCCTTTTCAAGAGATAAACTCATTTTAGATTGAGATTCATTTATATACTCTTACCGCCAATAGGCTCTGTCCAAAATTACAGAATTTCAATCAGATTTGCTATTGTTTTAGGTCGGAAGAAGCAGGGACGAAGAGTCATTACAAGTGAAAAGGAAGTCGCTTTTAGCAAATTCAGCTGATCCGTCTGAAAGAAACCTATCAGACTTTTTTGAAGGGGAGTTTGTTTAACCATGGGTCTCGGAATGAAAAATAGCTAGTGAAAATGTAAGTGATTTCTTAAAAAGGAAGCAAATTAATCTTTGTTTGATACTTTTTTCATGGAAAAGTGCTTACTGGATTTAATGTGGATCATCTAACCCCGCTTTGATATCAATGCAATGGTATTCATGGGACCCAAGATTGATCTGGGGATGGGGGGGCAGAATCAAGGAGATCTATCTGCTCTGATGCAACTCAACTTTGGCAATTTTGGTATAGGCTATAGTTATCAGTTCAGCGTGAATGGACATACACTGAATCAAAAGATATCCAATAATACCCACGAAGTCGGCTTTCGCTACCGGCTCGGAGGAATGGGATTATTGTAGGAGTAAAAAGAAGGTGTCTTAAACACCTTCTTTTGTTAAACACTAGTCTATTATTTTAAGTAGGATTGCAATTGCTTAATCAATGCACTGCCATCACTGGGACGCAAGGCATCCCAATTGACAATATCTCCGTTTTTATCCACGATTAAGTAGCGAGGGATACCTGTAAATTTGGGGACTTCCTGGTTGATCCCCTTATGTAAGGCCTCTCCGGTACGCATATTAAGCCCTTTCAAAGGAAAGCCTTTGACCATTTCTTTCCATTTTTCATTTGCTTTTTCATTATCGAGAGAAAGATACAGCGGTGTAAAGCCAATTTTTTCCAGTTCATCGTGGAGTTTGATGCTGTGTTGCAACTCCGCTTTACATGGTCCACACCAAGTCGCCCACAGATCTACGTAATAGAATTTGCCTTTAATTCCCTTCATCAGATCTTTTAAACTGGTGTATTGTGCGGTGTTATCCATAAAAATAACCCCTGGAGTATCTATCAGTAGTTTAGCATGATAATCTTCTACCTGTTTTAGTGCGGGAGTAAGCACAGAAATAATAGGACTGTTTGGAAAACGTTGTTTGAACTCATCAAAGTTTGTCAGCCATACACGTTCATTTTCGTTATTGCTCAATCCCAATACAATGAAGTTAGCCCAGGTATATTCTAAGAGCCGATCCTTTAAAAGAGGTTTCAATTTTTCCAGTTCAGTCAATGCCCAAGGTTTTGAATTTTCCCGTTCATAAGCATTTCCGATAGAGAGCAAGCTGCTATAACGAGACATCAACAGGGTAAAGAACGGCGAACTGGCCCAAGTGTCATCGATATCCTTATACATTGCTTTCCATGCGGTGACGAATTCAGGGTTTACTTTTGAAGTGTTTGGGTCTTCTCCATACACCAAGGAGCGACACGTAAAAAATAAATCTGTAGACCACAATAGACGGTAGTACATTTCGGATTCCGATTTCAGCTTTTTTGTAAAATCAGGATCGATCTGCCCCTTATTGGCTAGGCTTGTGATGGCATGATGGTCTAATTGTTGCATACTGTCCAGTTTGAGCAACCGACCTGCCACGGTAGGTGACACGTCGAGTTCTTCAAATCTTGATCGGGTATTATCTGCTGTAATCTGATTGTATAAATGCTGACCTTGGGCATTGTCACCTTGAATAGATAGGTCTCCATTGGCTAAAAAAGAAACTTCTGCATGTTGTCCGGGGCGGACGATTAACTTGGCTTCTCTATAATCGTTGGAAATACTAATTATAGATAATCCATCTAAAGGTATCTGTTGTGTACGCTTAAAAGATAGGGTATCGAGGTGAAAGTTTCTTTTGTTGCCCTCAAAATAATACCCTTGGATAGGAGCGGTCACGGTAACAAGCGAGTTCTTCGTATTTGGTGCATGTACCGTTAGTTCTAGATATCCTTTTTGACTGAAAGACTTGGAGATGGAACCTATAGCTAAGGCTCCCAATAAGATGTATCTATATGTTTTCATGTTATAATTCTATGGATTTTGGGTGATACCATCAGTGATAGCTGGGTCAGGAATTGATAGAACATATCGTGGATTCCCAGGTTTTAATTCAATAAAAGTACCATCTGCTAATTCATGCTTTGCGGTGAATCCAAAATCAGGGTCGCTATTGAGACGGCGCATATCGAACCAACGTATTCCTTTGAATAATAGTTCCCGTCTCCGTTCTTTATAGATAATATCGAGTACCGTGTTTTTGTCTGTACTTACAATAGGTTGATATGAATCAGTGGCAATCCTGTTTTTACGTAGGAGGTTTAAGGGAACTAATGCTTCTATCACCTGCCCATTTCTTGCAAGGCCTTCTGCTTTGATCAGCTGCATTTCTGGCGTAGATGGCCCAGCACTATATTCATAGCTGCTATATCCCATGTACATATATTTTTTGTCCCATTTCGCATAGGGTTCGCTATTAGAAATGTAACTCGGGACAAGGTTGATGCGACGCAGATCTTTTGGGTCGAATAAGGATTCAGTCTCTTTCGCTATGTATTGGAATGCCATCCCTCTAGTATAACCATAGTATACAATGTTCAGATTTTCAGGTTGTTCATCAGGCCTTATGAAAATATGCCCACTTTTAGGAGTATAGATTGCAGGTCCTTCTTCAGGTTGAAAAACAGTATACTGTGTATTATAATCCACTAGTGTGCTGTTAATCTTTAAAGCTTCTTCCGCTGCTAGCCTAGCTTCTTTGTATTTGTTCATACTGAGGTACGTACGTGCGAGCCAGCCGTAAGCGCCAGCTCTATTGATTTCGAAGTTACTCAAGGAAGTTGTCGGTAGGTCAGAAATGGCGTCTTCAAAACCTTTTAAGATAAAGTCGAAAGTTTCTTTTACAGTTCCGCGGTTAGGCAGTTTTTGGGTGATGTCATTGCTGGTGACCAATGGTATTCCAGGAGAGCTGGTTGCCGTCGTTTCGTTGTATTGTTGGGTATAGAGGTTAGCTAGGTAAAAGTAGCATATCGAGCGACCTACCAATGCTTTGGCTCTTGCAATCTTCTTTCTTTCCTCGGTTGCCCCCGTTGCCTGGTCGATTCCATTCAGGATTGCATTGTACTGGTAGATGGCTGCATACATCATATTCCAATAGGAGTTATAGGTATAATCTTCCGGGGTGGTATATGGTGATGGTAACCAGAAATATAAACGATAGTCAACCTCCTGGATACGGTTATCTTTTACTAACGTTGGATTGTAAAAATCGTCAGCAAGTTGTTCTATTCCATCTGAAAGCAGTTTGGTCATTTTAGCATTGTTCAATATGCGCTCATATTCTTCCACTGTCTGTGGTATCACATAGCCTTTGGGCTTGATGTCCAGGTATTTTTCACAAGATGAAAGTAGTAGTAAACATATTCCACTTAGTATAGATAATATATTCGTTTTCATATTTTTCCTTTGGTAAAATTAAAATTTAACATTTATGCCAAATGCAAATGTTGGTGAAAGAGGAAGCGTACGTGCTCCATTTTGGAAAGCTTCAGGATCTATCCCTTCCTTGTTGCTGCTCCAGGTCCATAGATTTCGGGCTTGTGCATTGAACTGTAAGGCTTTGATATAGTTCTGACCTTTCCAGTTTTCCATTGGAAAATTGTAGGTAAGGATTACCTCTCTAAGTTTGAGATAATCGGCTTTAAATACATTTACGTCGAGCATATTCCTATAATAGGTATATCGGTACCAATGTGCATTATCAATAACTACGTTAGGGATGTGCGTATGGTTCTCATCTCCTGGTTTTTTCCAAGCATCTGCTAACCTTCCGTCTTTAGAATCGATACCGTAGTAAGGAGAAGGCATATTCTGGCGCATGATATGTCCGAGGTAAAAGACAAACATGGCATTCAGTTCAAAGTTTTTGTACTGAAAGTTGTTGGTAAAGGCTCCATTACTTACCGGTCTTCTATTGCCGGAATAGTATGCCATTTCCATATTGCTCGTAAGCCGATCCGGTTCGAGGTTACCTTTCTCATCGAGAATCTGCAATTGCCCTTTGTCTGCTGTCAGACCTCCGTAACGGATACTGTACATGGCTCCATAAGGTTTCCCTATAACGTAGGGGATGCCCGAAGCCATGCTCCGTGGATTAGTGTAAGCGGAAGCTAAAGCAACTTTAGTAATTTTGTTGCGGTTATTGGCAAACATGAAAGTGGTTGTCCAGATAAAATTTTTGTTGCGTATATTCTGTGTGCTGAGCTCAATTTCAAAACCATCATTATTCATACTGGCTGTATTGATCGATGCCGTTGAGAAACCATATGTTGGGTTGATTTCTTCATCACCAAGCAAATCATGACTACGGCGTAGGTAATAGTCAACTTTTCCACTTATACGGTGGGCAAATAGGGCAAAGTCTAAACCAAAATTGGTAATTGCTGTCTTTTCCCATCGTAATGCATTATTCTCCGGATTGTAGATGTTCAGACTTGGGAGTTTTGACCAGTAGTTGACGTCTGCCTGAGCAATCATAAAAGGCCCCGAGTTTTTTGGGATATTGCCATTTGTACCATATGTAGCTCTCAAAGCCAAACGGTTAAACGGAAGGTCTATCATAAAATCTTCTTTGCCTATATTCCAACTCAGACCTGAAGACCACATAGGGCGGTAAAAGTATTTCGGATCAGTACCGAACATATTCGTTTGGTCCAGACGAATACTGCCAGAGTATACATATTTGCCTTTATAAGTGTAAGAGGCATTAGCAAATGCGGAGACAAAACGATCCTCAGTGTAGCCAAATTTGTCGCTGACGGGAACGCTTGGCTTTATTCCTGATATATTTGATAACACAGGAGTTACGTAGTTTAAGTTCTCGTGATCGATCTGTACAAATTGCAAGGTGTTATCATCGTAGCCGTACTTGCTGATTGCGTTTTGAGAGGTCATTACTTTTTGATTCTCTAGTCCCAGTATCCCCGCTATTTCGTGATTACCAAAGGTTTTGTTCAGTTGCATTGTACCGCGTATCACGTGCCCGGTAAAATCGGAGCGGCTTTCATCCAGTCGGCCTGCCTGTGGAAGATTGTATTTTGGCGATTTTAAGGTGCCATCGGGATTTGTTGTAATACTTCCGTCAGGAGCGAGTACTGGCGTTACATAGTCATTGATCAATTTGACTAAGTTCGCCTGATTGCGGTGTGCGTAATTCTTCGTATATGCATTACCTTTTTCCAGCTGATAACTCAGATTGAAATTGATACCGTCGAATAGTTTGTAGTTGAGTTCTGCTTGTAATCTTTGTGCTGCGCGTGTACCGTTTATCTCAGTACGGTGCATTTCTAACAAAGGGTAATAGGCTTCATCCTCTAATCCCCAGGCACGTCGCTCAGCGATGGTGTATACATTACTATCCGATTGTCCTGAAGATCCTGCTTGTCGGTTCATGGCCGCGGGATTGCCCTGTGCATCAAGAAGCATGTCGTAAGGTTTTAAGCGAAATATGCCCAGAGCAGAAATAGGGGAGGTTCTGTCACTTCCGAAATTTAAGTTGGTATTGATACCGAGCTGCAGCCTATTACTTATCTGGAAGGAAGATTTTAAAAATACGGTATGATTTTTCTGGTTGTCTAACTTGTCGAATCCTCGGCTATCTGAGTAGTTGTAAGAACCATAATACTGTATCTTATCAGAGCCTCCGTTAAGCGATAAACTATGGGTTTGAACAAAGGGATTCTGCATTAACAGGTCTTTGATTTGCTGTGTGTTGTCTAAGCCTCTTAATAGGCCTACACGTTGGTCGAATTCCTGCGCTGTAATTCTACCTGTCAAGGAATCAAGAACTAATTGAGCATATTGAGATATTGGTGTACCTTGTCTACGTACGCGTTGTTCAAAGGCTTGTGTTCTAGGAATCAGTTTGCTTTCGATATCAATATCGTCTGCCGACGAAAGACGGTTGAGGTAACCGATATTGGGTTTGGGCTGGAACTGGAAGCTATTGGTGTATTGAAATTCAGTGCCAGAATTTTTTCCTTTTTTTGTTGTGATGACAATGACCCCATTAGCAGCGCGTGCACCCCATATCGAAGATGCTGCTGCATCTTTTAATACCGTTATGCTTTCCACGTCATTCGGATTGATGGACTGTATATCTCCCTCGATAGGAAAGTTGTCTACCACAATCAAGGGACGTTTTGTACCAAATAGCGTCGAAACCCCACGGATTGTCAATGCATCATCCCCTTTGTCACGTCCATTGATCATCATTAGTCCCGGTACCATACCTTCGAGGCGTTCGAGTACATTGGTCTGTAGTTTGTTTTCTATCTTTTTACCTGATACTACATCAAAGGCTCCAGTGGCCCTCTCTTTGGATATGCTCTGATATCCCGTATGGATCAGTACCTCGTCAAGTTCAGCATTGTCACCACTCAAGATAATATCTCCCATATTCTTTTTGATTGTTACCGTAATGCTGTGCATTCCTACATACGATACTTTTAGAAAACTGAGATTTTTCGGGATATTGTCGAGACGGAAGTAACCATTTTGATCAGTTGTTGTACTATATTTGCTATCCACGACCAATATGCCAGCTCCTACGAGGGGCTTACCTTTTTCATCGACTACACGTCCCTGGATAGACTGTTGTAGGCCATCGTCCTTCTTAGTATGAATGACGATAGTCCGGTTCTTGATCTGGTAATGAAAAGGCTGTCCCTGCAGACAGTAATTAAGCACCTGATGAAGGCTAGCTCCCTTCATATCAATGGTAACAGTGGGGGCATCCTGTATATCTTTACTATTATAAAGAATATCAAAATTGCTTTGTTCACTCAGCTTCTCAAAAATCTGTGTTAGTTTTAGATTTTTTCCAGATATACTGACCGTCTGCCCACTGGTGTTAGCTACAACCTGTATGAGAAATATACAGAGCAGCAAGGATACCAATTGCATTTTCATAAGAATGTGTTTTATAGTCGTGTGATCTATACAGGACTGCTTTGAAAATGTAGAAAATGCAGTCTTCTGCCCAAAAGTTGGAAGCATAGCTATCCTGTACAAATGTTTTTTTATACTTTTGTTCATAATAAGGTTTTGAAAATGAATGTTTACATCAAAAATTCCAGTAAGGCCTTGTTTATATATCGGGGGTGCTCCAACACCTCCGATTTTTTATAAAGCCTAGTATTCCATTAAGGGGCTCGTTTCATTTTTTAGTTTGTGTTTGTTATGGTTAGTTTCTTTTTCTGTTGATTTTCCTCCTGTAATACCTTTATTTTTCCTGTCATTTCCAAGATTTCAATCGCTTTCAGTAGATCTTCCTGACGCGATATCCGCCCTCCGAAAGTGAGTTGCGCTACACTAGGGTCTGTAATGATCTCTACATCATACCATCTTGAGAGACGTTTGGCGAGGATCTCCAAGGTTTCATTTTCAAATTTGTAATATCCAGATGTCCAGTCTATAGAAGTTTCCTTTTCTACAGCATCAGTCAGCAACGCTCCAGTTTTATTATCCAAGGTTACCTTTTGACCCGGTTTAAGACGTACGGATGTTTTCTTTCCAAACATGGCTTCAAGGTCTATAGCCCCCTCCAATAGGATGGTGTTAGAAAAAGAATCGTTATCGTAGGCGCATATATTAAACTGGGTACCCAAGACGGTTATTTTTTGACCCTTACTGTGCACAGTAAATGGATTTTTACCACCTTGCTGGTTGAGTTGGGGAATCACTTCAAAATAGGCCTCACCATTAAGCCGAACCATACGGTTCCCACTGGCCAGATCACTGTTGAATAGAAGGCTAGATCCAGCATTTAGATGTACTTTGGTGCCATCCGGCAATATGAATCTATAATGACCAGCGGGAGGGGTAATGATCCTGACCTGTTGTGGTATCAAGCTCTCTAGACTTCGGTAGCATACCTCCCCATCTTTATTTCGCTCAATCAATAGAGCACCAAGGTTTGCTTTTTCTCCAATTGCCATTCCTGTTAGATTCAGACTATCACCAGTAGAAGTGAGGATATAGGCTTTCTCTTTGTCTGATGAAACAATTGAGATCTGTGGAACAGGGGCTTGCTTCAAGTAGCGTATACCGATTGCTATGGATAATAATACAGCAACTGCGGCAGCAACGGAGAGTGGATGTTTATACCATTTGATTGCCTTAAGTTTAGTGTTCACGGATAGTTTTTCCTGAATCGAATTCAGGTTGTTCGTCAATAGGGGAGCATCCAATTCTTCTTGGGGTCCATGCAGCTCATCATACCAGCGTTCTACAAGTTCCTTTTCTGCGGCGGTACACTCGCCGTCCAGATATTTTTTTAAGAGAAGATTACTTAAATTGGTGTTTCGCTTCATAAATTGTTAGTAGAGATACTCCTGTCCCTTTATATAGAAGTCTGTTTTGGAAGAGTGAGGGGGTAGAGTAAAGTTTAAAAAATCAAAACATAATTGTAAATATTTGATTTTCAGTCTATTTATTTTTTTTAAATTTACAAGGTGCGTTAACATCTTAAGAATAGCTAACCAAAAAGAGATACCGTAATCAGAATAAGTAAAAAAAGTATCATTCCTAATCGTATACGCAGTCTTCGGAGTGCTTGTTTGATATGGGCACGTACGGTATCTTTTGAAATACCTAATTTTCCTGCAATCTCTTCGTGGCTGAGATGTTGTTGACGGCTCATTAAGTAGACCATACGCATCTTTTCAGGAAGGCGTTTGACTTCTTCGTCAATCAATTGTTCCAATAGCGTACTTCGTATAGTGTGATCGGTGCCTATATAGTCCTTTTGTAAGAAATAGAGGTAGTTTTGAAATAGTTTTTCAGTCTTACCCTTTCTTTGGATATGGTCGATAATAAGGTAACGTAAAGACTGAAAAAGGTAAGCTTTCAGATTGATGATGTTGGACTTTTCGCGGTTTTCCCAAAGTGCTAAGAAGATATCGTGAATGATATCATTGCAAAGATCTGAATCCGGTATACGTTTGAAGGAGGTCTTGTAAAGCACACTACTGTACTTTTCATAAATAGAATTAAAGGCGGATCTTTCCGAGCGTTTCAGTCCGGATAAAAGCTCATTATCAAAAGCGATCTCCTGCATCTTCAATGGTTAGTGATTAGATTTTTGTAGTAATTTTGGACAAATATACAAGACTTCTTTTTCTAAAAAAACTGTATTTTGGGGAGATCAAAGTTTTAAAGACACTATTATTTCTGTTTCGTACTTTAATAGAACTGTCCTATTGACATAGAGCACCAAAACCTCATCGATAGACCATTGTAGCAAGGAAAGTGTTTGATGCATATTCTAAAAGTTGCGACGTTATGGAGAAGGAAATTAAAACACTGGCAAATGAATAAGATTTAAATTCTTCAAGTGAAATCATTACATTTGAAGCTCAACCTGCTGTATCGATTATTATGGATTAAGGTTAAAAATTGTATAGTTAATACTAAGATTTATTAAAATAAACTGTTTAGTTATTTCAGAAAGTATAAGGTTCCTCCGTTTCTGGGAATGTGAATGGAAATATTTCCGGCAATGCCAGAGTCAAAAAAAATATCAATTCTAGAACATCTATAAATAATACATGCAGAAGACTGTTTTTCTCTTTGCAATTCTATTTCATGTCTTATGTCTTAAGGCACAAGATACATTACTACCAGATTCTACTTCCAAAGACTTTTTATTAACGACTCCCGATAGTATTCAGGATGCCAGCCATTCTTTTATGCGTACAGAGTTGGCCCGACGATCTATAGCACCACTGTTACTGTTTTCAACGGCTGCTGCAACATGGGGGAGACGGGAACAGATTCGGGATATTCGCAACCGATACCTTCCTTCCTTCAAGGCTAGATACGATGATTATCTTCAGTATGCCCCTACAGCTACTGTATATGCATTGAAATTAGCAGGTGTAAAAGGACGGAATAACACAGGCAGAGCGACACTTTCTTATGCTACGAGTTTGGTCATAATGGGTGTTTTGGTCAACTCGATCAAGTACACTGCCCGGGTAGAGCGCCCGGATGGTTCGCAAAAAAACTCCTTTCCTTCTGGACATACTGCTATGGCATTTACTAATGCTGGTTTTCTGGATAAGGAGTATGGTTTGGTAAACCCTGCTTATAGTATAGCTGGCTATGGGTCAGCTGCGCTTACCGGCTTGGGTCGGAATTTAAACAATAGACATTGGTTGCCCGATGTTCTGGCAGGCGCAGGCATAGGTCTTTTGTCTAGCGAGTTGGGCTACTTTTTTATAGATAAATTTTATAAAAACAAGGGCGATAATCTAGGTATCCTATCTCGGATAGAAGGCAATGACAACCCTTCATTCCTGGCGATCAAGCTAGGTACGGCTTTAGCGACAACGAATTTTTTTAAAAACTCGGGACTTGATGATAACAAACAAAAGGGGTTTGAGGGAGGCTTCGAAGGAGCCTATTTCTTCTCAAAAAAATGGGGAGTAGGCGGAGATATCGGTTTTGCGAGTTTTCCGATCAGACCTATTAAAGAAGAATGGCTATCCGAGGACTATCAGACTCAACAGTATAATCTTGAAACACAATCCATGGGGTTTCTTTCTGCTGGCTTGGGGCCATATTACTCTTATGCTTTGTCCGACAGCTTTTTACTTACTTTAAAAGCGACTGCTGGATATACGGCTACTTCAAGCGGCAAGGTATTTCTTAAATATACAGAAGATGATGGAAATGGACAGAAAATATACCAGGAAGAAGAAATAGCCCATTATAAGCCAAAACCAGCTTTTCGCTGGAATACAGGTGCGGCATTTACCTATAAGCTTAACAGAGGGCTTGGAGTTACTGCCTATTCCAATTATAATCAGATCAATCCGAAGATTCGCTATCATTTTGCAAATGGAGTAGAGCTGGATGATGATTTTAATGATGGGAACAATAATTTTTCAGTAAAAGAGCGGGTTCACTATTTTACTTTAGGTTTGCGATTGACTGCTTTTTTTTAACGAATGGGTTCTTCTACATACCGTCCGTTTAGGAAGCAAGTCGACATGTCCCAAAGGTTTTACTTTA
This sequence comes from Sphingobacterium tabacisoli, assembly GCF_017908035.1. Classification (GTDB taxonomy): domain Bacteria; phylum Bacteroidota; class Bacteroidia; order Sphingobacteriales; family Sphingobacteriaceae; genus Sphingobacterium; species Sphingobacterium tabacisoli. The sequence continues at coordinate 556,264 of NZ_JAEQMU010000002.1, forward strand.
TAGGTTTAGGTCATACTGGCTATTGAATATTTCTTTATAAAATATGTGATTTTCTTCGGTTGGGACAGTGTATGCTTCTAATCGGTTTACTATTGTAATTCAAAAACTGAAATGTTTCCGTTTATTGGGTAATGTTAATGATTTATTAACATAAAAATAACGTTATCACCAAACTAAGTCAGGTACTTTGTCTCTTAACCTTATGAGTACACATGTTCAACAAAATACCTCCATATATAAGGGTCGCTATTATAGCTGTACTTTGTATAACTATCTCCAGTGGTAATGCCCTTGCACAACGGATTAAAACCCCGCAATTAAAAAGCACACAGAACCCGGATTCGCTGATCGTACAGCTTAAAAAACGTTACAATGAGGCGCTATCAGTACAAGATCGGGAGCAACAGGGACTGTGTCTCCAACAGATGGGGCAGATCTGTTTGGCTCAGGGGCATTACAACCTGGCCTTGGAGTATTTTTTGGATGCAGACAAGATTTTTGCCCAATTGCAGAAACCCAATCTTTTTGCCGCCAATCTGAATGATTTAGGACTCTTTTATTACTACAACAAGCAGAGTGCAATGGCCAACAAATATTACCAGCAGGCTTTCAAAATCTTTGAAAAGACAGACGATAAGCTTGGACTTGCTGAGGTATTGGCTAATATAGGGCATCTCTATGAAAAACAGCAGCAGTACGATTCCGCTTTCAAATACCAATTTCGAGCCCTGCATCATTTTGAGCAGGTAGGTGATGATGTCGGACGGGCCAAAGTGTACGAAAATCTAGGTAGCATTTATGAAGATCTCGCTAAGTATGATTCGGCCTCCTACTATTTTAAGTTATCTCTAGATTACTACACCAAGTCCAATGATCTCAATGGAAGTATCGAAGTAATAAATAATCAAGGGGATATTCTACGAAAAACTGGTCATTATGTAGAGAGTATTGCCGTGAGCAAGCGAGCTTATCAGATGGCAGAACAGCATGGGTACAATTACCAGTTGGCAGCGACAGCAAAGGATCTTGGTAAAACCTATGCGCTCTATGGACAATTGGACAGTGCTTTTCACTATGCCGAGTTGAGCCGAAAGCACACATTGGATATTTATTCGGTAGATGGGATGAAACAATCGTCGCTTTTGCAGGCGCTCTACGATATGGAAAAACAGACCAATGAGATTGAACAGTTACAGGCAGATCGTAAGGTCACCCAGACTATGATTGTCGCCTCACTGATTGTCGTCATACTATTGGTTCTTCTTTTTGTCAACTTTTTAAGTCGACAACGACTAAAGATTAAGGAACAGCAGGTGGAAGCGCATCAGCGCAGAATAGAAAGCGAACTCTTGGAAAGCCGCCTGGCGAATCAAAAATTGGAGCAGGAAAAGTTGCGGGAACAATTGGAGCTGAAGAGTAAGGAACTTTCTACACACACCTTGCATCTGATTCGGAACAACAAGTTTTTAGAAACGTTGCGAGGTTCGTTACAGGCTATGGTCAAGGATGACAAGCGGGATCAGAAACGTCTGATGCAGAAATTAATTCTAGAGATCAACGAAAGTATAGCACAGGAGCAGTACTGGAAGGATTTTATGCAGACATTCGAACAGGTACACCAGACTTTTTTCGATCGTCTAAAAGCTCTGGGAAAAGATTTTACCGCTGCAGATCTTCGTCTGATTGCACTGCTTAAGATCAATCTCAATAATACCGACATCGCTACGATCATGGGAATATCTACAGATAGCCTACGGGTCTCAAGACATCGTCTACGTAAAAAACTGGATATCCCTCAAAGCGATAATCTAGCGACCTATATACAGTCTGTTTAGGGTGTTAATGGTTCGTTGATCTAGGCTTAACATAGAGATAATGGAGATTTGTTTTTGCTTAAGTTGTTGATTTGTAGCTTTTTTTATTTTGTTGTTAACGCTTTGATTATCGTGTGGGTATTGTTGTTGCTTTAATGTAACGCTCAAAAAGAGCTAATCTATTTGGAAGCTTCCATCTTTGTGAGGTCATAAAACAAATAAGAATTGACTAAAGCTATGAATAGAATTTTAAGCATGCTATTTTTCGTTTTTTGCTGCGTACAATTGTCTTACGCAACAAAGATCAAAGGAAAGGTACTGGACCAACAGACAGGTGAGGCCGTGCCGGGAGCAAGTATCACTTTACTCCATAGCGGTAAGACCGCATTGACGGGGTTGGATGGATCCTTCGAGATCAAGGGACTATCTGCAGGAGCGGAAAACATTCGGATCTCTTTTGTCTCTTATGAGACTATTCAAAAAAGTATTCAGGTAGAAAAGGAAGGAACACCCGAGTTTGTATTCTATCTGCAGGGTAGCAATCAGCGGTTGATGGAAGTTACGATCAAAGGGAGCCGTAAAGCGGGAGCTGATGATCCCAGTGCCCGTCGTATGGAACGTAACGCATCTCAGATTATGAATGTGGTTTCTTCTAGAGCTATCGAGATTTCGCCCGACCTTACAGTAGCAAATGTGATGCAACGGGTGTCTGGGGTCTCCATCGAGCGTAGCAGCAATGGAGAAGGGCAGTACGCTCTGATCCGGGGGATGGATAAGCGCTATAACACGACGTTAGTGAATGGAGTGAAGATGCCGAGTCCGGACAATAAGTACCGCTATGTCCCCTTAGATCTATTTCCATCAGATATGTTAGAACGCTTGGAGGTTTATAAATCTTTGACACCCAATATGGAAGCGGATGCCATAGGTGGAGTGGTCAATATGGTCATGAAGACGGCTCCTGCAAAGCGAAAGATCGATGCCAATTTTGCACTGGGGTATAACCAACAGTTTTTTGACCGAGACTTTGGAGGGTTTGATGCCTCTGCTATTAAAGGGAAATCGCCTTATGAACGGAATGGAAAAGACTATAACGCTACACAGTCTGATTTTTCCAAAGGTACATTGGATTATACGTACAAGCATCCTATTCCTGATATGGTGGGGAATATTACTTTTGGAGAGCGCTTTTTGGATCAAAAGCTAGGACTTATCATTGGGGCCAGCTATCAAAATATGCACCGAGGTAGTAATAGCGAGTTTTACAATTCCGCAGTGACGGGTACTGATGCTTTTGCAGTGATTACAAACAAGGTAGACCGGATCTATTCAGAGCAGTTGCAGCGATTGGGCTTGCATGGTAAACTCGACTACCAATTCAACCAGGCCCACAAGATTAGTTTTTATAATATGTTTGTCAATCTGGAAAACCAACAGCTACGCGAGGGCGTGACGACGACCTACAATTCAGAATATAAGCCCCAGCAGGGCAATGCAGAATTGGTGTTTACAACACGTAGCAGATTGACTAAACAGCAGATCTATAACGGGACACTGCAAGGGGACCACAACTTTGTAGATGATCGTTTGAAATTACGCTGGTCTGCGGTGTATTCATCGGCACGTAATGAGGTACCTCAGAATACGCTGATCAGTCTGAATGGCTTGGAGGAAAACTTTGTACAAAGGCGCACTTCCTTAGTAAACACCGCACCGGTCACTTACCGCTGGGAACGAAATACCGATGAGGATTTTGCAGGATACTGGGATTTAGCGTACCGACTGGATAGCGGTGATGGAAAGCTGGAGCTTTCTACAGGAGGGTTGTATCGAGACAAACGTCGGAGCAGCTTTTATAATAACTATACATTATCGCCATCTGCAGCAGATGCACATGGTATATATGGAGTAGATTTTGAACGCTACACAGATTTAAATCTAGTGGTCAGAAATCCAAATGGCGCCGTAAGTAATCCCCTGACATACGATGCCAGTGAAAAATTGGCTGCGGTATATGGTATGTTTAACTATCAGAATGAGCAGTTTCAAGCCATCGGAGGGATACGTATGGAACACACCAACCAGGGATATGATCTCTTGTTTACTGCGGGAGAGAAGTCTCCGACAGGTAAGCAGGTGTATGTGGACTGGTTGCCTAGTTTGACCTTGAAATATCATCTGACGAAGAAATCACAGCTGCACGCGGCATATTATCGTGCATTGAATCGTCCTGGATTTTACGAGGTAGTGCCATCCAAAGTGGTCAATGAAGAGTTTCAGGAAAGAGGAAATCCGGATATCAAGCGCGCCCTAGCCGACAATTTCGATTTACGGTATGAGTTATTCCCCGAAGCATCAGAGCAGCTTATGGTAGGTGTTTTTTATAAAAGTATACAGAATCCTATTGAATATACATTCCAGGCAGATGCTATCCGTGGGCAAGACATCTACTACAGTCCCGGTAATTTTGGGAATGCCAAAAACTATGGATTGGAGGTAGATTTTATAAAGTATTTCAGTCGCTTTGGGGTGAAAGCCAATTATACTTATACGCATTCAGCAATCACTACGCCAAAGACTGCAAGACGTATTAACAGTCAGACGGGAGATATTGAAGCTTACTTTGTAGATCAGAAAAGACCTCTTTATGGACAGTCCGCACATATCGCTAATGTGGCTCTCTTGTTTAAAGATGCCAAGAGTGGAATCGATGCCCAACTGGCTATGGCGTATACAGGGCCGCGGATACATACGGTGTCCCAATTCTTGGACAACGACCTATGGCAAAAAGGATTTGCCAATATGGATGCATCAGCCGAAAAGCAGTTTCGCCATGGATGGGCTGTATTTGCAAAAGCTAATAATCTATTGAATACACCGATGAAGCTATTTATCAAGGGCACAAACCCAGAGAATGATAAGATAGCAGAAGATTTAGTAAGCAATGGGCAGACCCTCATCCGTAAGGATTTATATGGACAGAATTATTTGATTGGCGTACGTTATAAGTTTAATAAATAAGAAATTGTATGAAAAAGAATCTTTCAATCATAATCGCTGTGATAGCCCTGTTTACGGCTTGCGAAAAAGCGAATATCAATGTGGATACTTCGGGACAGGAAGAGTCGGCTATAGGGGAAGTATCTGGTGTGTGGACCAAAGGAAGTGTACATCATATAAAAGGAGATATTATTATTCCGGAGGGAAAATCGTTGACCATTGAAGAAGGCGTGACGGTGATTCTGGATACGCTTAAGAAACCCGAAATCGTAGTATTAGGTGACCTCTATGCATTGGGTACAGCAGAAAGTCCGGTCCTATTTACTATTGAGGAGTCTGCAAGGACAGAACAGAACAAATTTGGAGCCCTTTGGGGTGGAATTCTAGCGGCGCCGACATGTGGGGAGCTGGTACTGGATCACACGATCTTGGAGTATGGTGGAGCGATGACTTCCGATATTTCGACTTCGGTCAAGTTGGGGCTTTACAAGAATAAAGCTGGAGAGGGGTTGCCTGGGCTTTGGTTTTCAAATGTCAATGGAAAGCTGATTGTACAGAACAGTATATTTCGTCATTTTCAGGAAGACTGTACCTATATCGAAGGTGGTAAAATCATTTTTGCAAACAACACCTTCCACACAAATGGGGTAACCGGTGGAGAGGCGATGAACTTTAAGTCTGGCTGTCTTGCAGATGTAGCTTATAATCTGGTGTATAGTGTGAATACGAATGCATTAAAGCTTTCAAATGCTGGGGACCGCACACCACAGGCTTATATCATCGCTTACAACAATACATTGGTCAATACCGGTTGGAGGAGACCTACAGCCAAGGGCGGTTCTGTGTGGCTGGAAGCTTCGGTACGCGCCGATCTATACAATAATATTTTTGCCAATACACGCTTTGGTATTAAGCGGGATCCTAAAAAACTAGAAGATGCGCGTTCTAAAATCAGTCACAACTGGTACTATGGCTACGATCAGGCAACGGTAGATCAATTTCAACCCGGCAAAAATGATGTTGTCGGCGGTACGGAAGAGACGCTAGGGAACAAAGCAGGGGATAATGATCCTAAGTTTGTGAATTATCCATTGAATACGGCGATGACTAATAGTACGTTGGCAAGGGATTGGGATTTTAGATTACAGGGCAACTCGCCAGCGCTAAAAGCAGGGACGACGGATTTCATCCGGCATTTTGCGAAAGGTCTCACACTGGCTAATGGATTGACCTATACGTCTCCTGCACCGGCAAACTATGCGGGTGCTTTGGGAACTAAGAATTAATACGGACTGATCGATAAACTTAATATAATTACACATCAATGAATAATAGATATATATGGACAGCGCTTGTCGGTGCAGTAAGCTTGGGTGCCTGTCAGCAAAAGAATACAACGAATACTGAGGAGATAAAACCCGTGATCATTACCGAAGCTGTACAATATGATAGCGATGACCCCGCAATATGGATCAATCGCGTAGATCCAAGCCAAAGTCTGGTGATTGGTACCGACAAGGATCAGAATGGAGGGTTATATGTTTTTAATCTGGATGGAAAGATTGTAAAGGAGAAAGTCGTACATGGCTTACAGCGTCCTAATAATGTAGATGTTGCTTATGGGCTGGTACTCGGTGGAAAAGCAACTGATATTGCAGTGACGACGGAACGCTTTACGCACAAGCTACGGGTATTCTCCTTACCGGATATGAAGCCTGTCGACAATGGAGGATTGGATATGTTTGTTGGCGAGACAGGTGTAGACCATCGGGATTTGATGGGGATAGCTCTGTATACAAGTCCATCGGGTAAAATCTATGCTATCGTGGGACGTAAGAATGGCCCCAAAGAAGGATACCTGTGGCAGTATGAGCTTACGGATGATGGTAAAGGGCAGGTACAAGCCACCTTTGTTCGTAAGTTTGGAGATTACTCTGGTGAAAAGGAAATTGAGGCCATCGCCGTGGATAATAAACTAGGCTATATTTACTATTCTGATGAGCAGGTCGGTATCAAACAGTACTATGCAGATCCTGAAAAAGGAAATGAACAACTGGCTTTGTTTGCTACAGAAGGATTTGCCGAAGACCATGAAGGTATCTCTATCTATGAAACAACGGACAGTACAGGTTATATCTTGGTTTCAGATCAAGGAGCCAATCGTTTTCAGATTTTTAAAAGAGAAGGCAAACCCGGACAGCCTTTCGTACATGAATATGCTAAGACAGTACCTGTCGCAGCACGTCAGAGTGATGGTTCGGAAGTCGTCAATATACCATTGAACAAGACTTTTCAGCATGGGCTTTTTGTAGCCATGAGCGATGATAAGACATTTCATTTTTATAGATGGGAGGATATTGCCGGTAAAGATTTAGATATCAGAAAGTCGAATTGATTTGAAAAAAAACACACCTTTTAATGGAAAGCAGAGCAGGTTGATAAAGTGTTGATTTGCTGTGCGCTTTAAAGAATTGACTGAGTATAGGTTGATCCTTACTCAGTTAATTTTATTTTAAGTATTTGAGGAGATTCTTCATAAACTATACCTTGCTCAGGTACTACATTTTTCTCACGTTCAATCTCTACGGCCAGTTCTTCCCCCGATGGCATTTCCAGCAGGTATCGGAACTGCTCATCCGGCCCTGTTCAGTAATAAAATAAATACAAGACTTTTACACACAATTTTACTTTCTAGGAGTTATTAATAGAGACAGGTGTCCTGTTAGATTTGTTTAATAAAGCTTTAAAATATAATTATGGCAAATGAAATCAGATTGTACATGTTTCAGACGGGCGTTCTGAAATGTAAGGAAAACAATATCAAAATGAATGCATCGCTCGATCCTTATGAAATTCCGGTTCCCTGGTATTTGATCACGCATCCAAAAGGAAATATTATTATTGATGGAGGTAATGCCGTACAATGTGCTACCGATCCCGTAGGACATTGGGGAGATATCACACAGGTGTATTGGCCGGTTATGAAAGAATCTGAAGGATGCTTGAATACGATTAAAGCGTTAGGCATCGACCCTTCAAGTATTAAATATGTCATCCAGTCTCATTTGCACCTTGATCACACCGGGGCTGTCGGAAATTTCCCCAATGCAACCCATATTGTTCAGCGCAGAGAATACGAGTACGCTTTTACGCCGGACTGGTTTGCTGCAGGTGGTTATATCCGTAAAGATTTTGACAGACCGGGGCTGAAATGGCAATTTTTGGAACTTGACTATAACGATTCTTACGATGTATATGGAGATGGGGTGATCTGTATTATCCCAACGCCAGGGCATTCACCGGGCCATTGTAGTTTTATGATTACACTTCCCGATTCTGGTTCCATCATCTTAGCGGTAGATGCCGCCTATACTACAGATCATTGGGATGAAAAAGCATTGCCCGGATTTTTAGCATCAACTGTTGATTCGGTACGTTCCGTAAAGAAACTGCACGAGTACGCAGACAAGTATGATGCACTTGTGGTTACTGGACATGATCCGGTGAAATGGAGCGAATTCAAAAAAGGTCCTCAAGAGTTTTACCGTTAAAATTCGATTATGATGAAAACAAAAGCAGCAGTCCTTCATCAGGTCGGAGGGCATAAGAGACCATATTCCGATTCAAAACCTTTAAAAATAGAAGAAATAGAAATCGGAAAGCCAGGTAAAGAAGAAGTAGTCGTACAGATCAAAGCAGCAGGACTGTGCCATTCCGATCTATCCGTGATCGATGGGAATCGCCCTCGCCCTATGCCTATGGTTTTGGGGCATGAGGCTGCCGGGATTATTGTCGAGTTGGGGGAAGATGTGAAGGGGTTCGAAGTGGGCGATCACGTCGTTTTTGCCTTCTTGCCCTCGTGTGGCCATTGCGAATACTGTATGTCTGGCAGAGCCGCACTTTGTAATCCCGGAGCAAAGGCAAATAATGAAGGGGTCCTGCTCAATGGCGACATTAAAATAAAGAACCAAAATGGAGAACCTTATCACCATCATCTCGGCGTCTCCGGGTTTGCGGGATATGCTATCGCCTCCATTTATTCGCTGGTGAAAATTGATAAATCCTATCCTTTTGAAATAGCTGCCCTTTTTGGCTGTGCGGTGATGACTGGAGTTGGCGCAGTAGTCCATACAGCTCAGGTTCATGTGGGCGAGTCTGTTTTAGTAGTTGGCCTGGGAGGTGTTGGATTATCGGCTATTCTAGGTGCAAAGGCAGCAGGAGCTTCCAAGATCATTGCAGCAGATGTCAGCCCTTCAAAACTCGATATGGCCAAAGCGTTTGGCGCTACTCATACCCTCAATTCTGGGAAGGAAAGAGCACTGGAGGAGCTGAAGCAGGAGATGACGACAAGCGGTGTCGATAAATCGGTCGAGTTTGCCGGAGCTATGTCTGCTTTGGACTTTGCCTTCAATGCAACCAAAAAAGGAGGAGTCACTGTGACAGGGGCATTACCCCATCCAGATGCCCGTTTGAGTCTGAATCCTTTGACTTTGGTCGGCCAGGAAAAATCTTTGAAAGGCTGTTATCTTGGTAGCTGTGTGCCCTCTATCGATATTCCTAATTTTTTGGAGCTCTACAGAAATGGCAATCTGCCCGTTGATAAATTGATCACACATCGCCTAAAACTAGAAGATATAAACGAAGGTTTTGAACGACTGGCCAGTGGAGAAGCGATCCGGCAAGTTATTATTTTTGATTAAATTCACCCCCAATGAGTACTTACAAAGAATTGTTATTTGATAGATCATTCGTCAATGGAAAGTGGACAAATCAGGGAACGGGAAAATTTGACGTTAAAAATCCGTTTGATTTATCCGTTATCGGGCAGGTTCATGACGAAGATAGAACCTTTGTCGGCAAAGCCATTGACGTGGCTCATGCAGCTTTCAGGTCCTGGAAATCGAAATCAGCCAAAGAGCGGAGCGCGATTCTGCTAAAATGGTTTGACCTTATTCATCAGCACAAAGATGAGTTGGCTCAGATCATGACCCTAGAAAGTGGTAAACCCTTGGCTGAAAGCAAAGGCGAAATAGATTATGGCGCAGCTTATATCCAATGGTTCGCCGAAGAAGCCAAACGGAATTATGGAGATGTCATCCCCGGATTTACAGCGGACAAACGGATTATCACACTCAAAGAACCCGTCGGTGTCGTGGGCGCCATTACACCCTGGAATTTTCCGTTAGCCATGATCACCCGTAAAATTGCCCCGGCTCTTGCTGTAGGCTGTACGGTCGTGGTCCGTCCGAGCGAGGAGACTCCATTTACGGCACTTGCCATAAACTATCTCGCGGATCTGGCTGGGTTTCCTAAAGGGGTGTATAACACCGTAGTGGGGACAGATCCTTCCGAAATGGGAAAAGAGCTTTGTGAGAATAAAAAGGTAGCTAAAATATCCTTTACAGGCTCTACAAAAGTGGGAAAGATCCTGATGTCGCAAAGCGCAAATACACTCAAAAAATTGAGTTTGGAACTCGGAGGAAATGCTCCGCTTATTGTTTTTGATGACGCAGATGTTGATCTGGCAATAAAAGGAGCTTTGGGTGGAAAATTCCGGTTCGGCGGACAGACCTGTGTTTGTGTTAATCGGATTTTGGTGCAGGAAGGAATTCACGATTTGTTTGTCGAAAAATTTACGGCTGCCGTTAAGAAGATGAAACTCGGAAGCGGATTGGACACCGATGTAAACATCGGTCCACTTATCAATCAAAGAGCTATCCGACGGATGGAAGAGATGACAGAAGATGCGATCGCCAAGGGAGGCAAAGTTTTAACAGGGGGGAAGGCCGTAGCACCTCAGTTTTTTGAACCTACTATCATCATTGATGCCAATGAATCTATGGAGTTTGCTCAAAATGAAATCTTTGGGCCTATTGCGCCGATATTCAAATTCAAAACCGAGCAGGATGCCATACGAATGGCCAATGATACGGTTTACGGATTGGCGAGTTACTTTTTTACGAACGATTTAAATCGAAGCTGGCGCGTTCGTGAACAGTTGGAATACGGTATTGTCGGGATTAATGAAGGACTGATTTCCTCCGAAGTTGTTCCTTTTGGAGGAGTCAAAGAATCCGGACAGGGCCGTGAAGGTTCTAAATACGGTTTGGACAGTTATGTAGATATCAAGTACGTCTGTATTGGCGGTGTGCTATAGTTGCTGGATTTCATAGGTGTTATATAGAAAAGGAGGGCTAATAGTCCTCCTTTTATTCTGTTTCGTATTGCTAATTCAAAAGCGCCTGTAGCTTTTCATATAAAGCCTCAGCGCGTAAGCCCCTCGCTATAATTTTTCCCTCTGCATCCACTAGAAAACTATCGGGTACTCCTGAAATACCATAAAGTTTGGCTATAGGTTCATCCCAATATTGTAAACTAGATGCATGATACCAGGACATATTGTCCTGAACAATTGCTTTTTTCCAGGCTGCTTCTGATTTGTCTAGAGAAATGCTCAAAATGTTGAATCCTTTTTGATGAAATGCCTGGTAAGCTTTGACGATGTTCGGATTTTCTTTACGACAAGGTAAACACCAGCTTGCCCAAAAGTCAATGAGAGTATATTTTCCATTGCCAACGACATTCATTAGACTGATGTCATTTCTTGACGTATCTTTAGATGAAAAATTAGGAATAATTACACCTATACTTGTCCGTTTTGCAGTGATTAGCTTACTTTCGATTTCTTTTGCCAGCGTGGTTTTTTGAAGTGATGAAGTTAGTCCTTTCAATAATGGAGAAACAAAGTCGTAATCTATAGCTCCCCCCATAAACTCATTAAGCGTGATAAGAGACAGGAATGAGCTCGGATGTTGTTCAATAAAGTTTTTCTTGACCGCAATCATTGTGTCTATCTGAGATCGATAGGAATCATTTAGTTCCTTCATTTGTGCTTCATAGGTGATGTCACCTTTTGATACGCTCGTTGCTTCATTACGTATAGCTATGATTTTTTGTTGGATTGGTGTTGTTTCGTTATGCAATTTAATCCCCTCTTGTGTAATACGGGTACCTTTTATTGTAGCTTTTGCCAATGAGTCGCTGCCATTGAGATAGACTGCTCCTTGGTCAGCATAGAAGCCTATATTGTCTTTGATTTGACCTTGAACTGCAGCAATAGAATATATTGAAATCCGACTTGGTTCTGCCAGTTTTAACTTAAACGTGAATTTTCCGTTAATGACATTAGTTGTGTCCTGTTTAATTTCTTCTTTTTCAGAGTATAGTAATACCACTGGACCTCGGTTCCACTGTGGGAAATGGCCTTTAATGGTAACGTTTTTATATTGCGCCTTTGCAGTGCATCCTAAGAGCAGAAACAGGGCTATTAGTAAGGGGGTATTTATTAGTTTCATGTTTTTTTTATTAATTAGTTAACTGCTCGCCAGTTGATCGTTTTAATCTTCACCAGTCCATTCCATCTTGCATTATTTATCGCTTGTATCTCTATGGTATTGGGATCATTGTTTATTGTAAATCGTCTCAATGTCCCCTTTGTGTTTTGATTGTAAGTTGCTACGTAAAGTGAGTTCGTAACAAAATCTATTTGCGTATCAAATTTCAAAAGTGTAATAGGGTCATTTCCTATTACAGGGAACTCGTATAGTTTTTCGTTGTTCGGATTGTAATCATACGCATATAATTTGTTGCCTACGGAATAGAAAACGACAGTTCGATGTGAAGAAAACGCGTAGTGATCTGCTTTGTCAAAATCAATTGCAATTGATTTAACGTTATATGCATTGCGTTTGGAAGGAGTTGCACCATTTGCATAGAATTTATAGATGAAGCAATTGTTATATCCATCTTTCATAATGGCGAATGAATTCCCTAGAGTAGATCCTCCGTCTGTATTGCGAGAGTTTTCGCCATAGATTAGCTTTCTTCCACTTACTGTTTGATTCCAGGGGAACGGATCATTTTCTCCATCAGGTAGAATATCCGAAGTAAGATTGAACCCCAGAGATGTAAAGTTCATAAAGCGGTCTTTGGTGCTATCATACCATAGAAGAGAATTTAGATTACTAATACTGTAAAATAAGTAAGGTGCCGATTTTATCAACGTACTAAAATTATCTTTATGGCGATTTACAGGGTTTGCATAGAAATCAGGAGCTCCAAATAGAGAGTTGGCATAGATATTACCGGTACTCGTTAACACAGCCCGGTTGTATGCATTACCTATACCTCCTCCAGCATTGATTATTTGAGGTGCTATGATAATCGGAAACTCATTGTTTTTATTGATATTATCCGTAAGATAGAGTAGTTTGCCAAAGGAGTTTGCAGGGTTACCTGCCATATTTACACGGTTTAAGTAGTATGCACCAGTAAGCGTAGAAACCCACATTTTAATGGTCGCCTCGTTACCTCCCGTATGTTGTGCCAGTAGTGGACCATTTAGCTTTGGCAGACCATTGGATTTTAAAATATCATGGACAACAATAGTGTCTCTTACCATTGATATAAAATCCAGTTCAGCGTTTCCTTCCTGGTCTTCCCCCATTAATAAAAGACCCCGAGAATATGCGGTACCTACAGTCAAATTGGCCTTTTTTGTCCAGGTAACTTTTGTCTGTTTATCTTCTATACGGAGTTGGATAGTATAGTTTTTTGGCGGCAGAGCAATAGGGTAGTTCAACTTTTCCTCCCTACCGGCAGTGTCTATTACGGTGGTGCCATCTTTGATTACCCATATATACTGGAGACGGTCAGAGTCAGTTACTTCTTCCGTCATCGTTACTTTGGGTACTATCTGTAGGGTATCAAAAGATGAGATAGCCGAATAATTGTTGGCTATGTCCGTTATTACCAGCTCATTGATCTTTTGATATTCATAATTGCCCAGATCCTTAGAACATGATAACATAGCTCCTACGGACGATAATGCTATAATATATTTATAAATATTCATTTTGTTTCGTTAAATAATAGTACAAAAACTAGGGCTTAGGGACATATGGAACACCGAGATAAGATGTCCATGGGACATTACCAATAAACATTAGACGACCATCGTCTTCTAGGATAGGGGTACCCATATTAAATTGTTCGACCAAATATTGAGCACAGGTGCTCGCTATTAGCCCGGTAAGGATACTGGGCATAGTCTCCGTACTCGAAAAGTCAGTATAGGTCAGGTCCATCAGCTCACACATAAGGTCTATCTTTTTCTGAGAGAAATCACCCCATTGTCCTGATTCTCGATTGCCGGGTTGTTGGACAGATCCCGGCCATACAGCCGGTTTTACCATGAAGTCATTTACCCGTATAGAATGAAGGCTGGCGTCAAAGCTTCTGACCACATTTCCTGAAGTGTTAGAAGGAAGTGCTTGCCAATGAGGAAATGATAGTTGAAAATATTCATTTGCTACCAGTCGAAGTCCTATGGTCTTTTGTTTCTTTTTGAGATCAGACGTTCGTGTTAGTTTTATAGGTACTAGAGTCGATATGCTATGTGCGGGAATTACCACTTCTGTAGGTAATGGTGCAAAGTCTACGCCTACAGATGCGGTCGTAGAATCTGGATTAATCTCAACCCGAAATGGACGGTCATAATCCTTTGTTGGCCCCGTAATCATTACTTTGATATTAACAGTCAGTTCATTTTGGGGAATTTTTATGAATTCGATTGCTGTATAAGGTTGATAAGGCCATGTACGTTCGTTCCCCCAAGAATCACCATGCTGAACGGCAAAATAAATTCCTTCAACACCATCATAATTCATTATTTCTTTTTCGCAGCTCTGTAATAGACCGGTTATAATTAGAGCCAATGCGCTTAGATACTTTTTCATAACTATTTTGTATAAGTTCATTTTGTGCTTATTGTACGGCTTTTGACCGTAGGGACACTTCACTGTCTGGGAGAGGAACCTGATAGTTTACTAGGCTCATGTTTTTGTCTCCCACGAGAGACGCATTATTGGGTATATTTTGAGCACTGTTCCGTTTATAGAAAAAGAAGATCTGTCCTTCTCCCAGAAACTCTCTTCTGTATTCACTTGTAATCAGATTTTTTAGCTCCTGAGGATTGTTAGGAGTTAGGTTATTGATATTTCTGCTATTACGTACTGCGTTAAGAAATTGGGCCGCCTCTTGAATATTTTCTGAGCACTCGGCCGCAATGAGGTACATTTCGCTCATGCGTATCAATGGTATCATATAGCGTCCTGGTGCATCAGTGTGAAGTTTATACTTTTGATTCGTTACTATTTCTTTTCCAGCAACATTGACTGCTTCCCAGACGCGGCGACGGTGGTCGTTCGCATTGTCATACATCGCATTGATACGCGAAAAATCTGAATTGAGACCATTGACTGAAAGGCGACGGAAATCTTCTAGATTAGCAGAAAATGTCATATCGTACATATTACTCCTCAATATCGTATATAAGGAAAATATAACTTCAGTCGAGAATACGCGGTCTGGCTTGTCTGGACTTACGGCTGCGGATAGCGTGACAAATGGAAAGATGGCTTTTCCATCAATTTTTGCATTTTGTATTACAGAGACTGCATTTTTCAAAGCATTAGCTTTGTCTCCTTTCCACAAATTGGTGCGTGCCAAAAGGGACTGCACTGCAAAATAGTTGAAACGATACTGTCTGAAGAGCTGATCATTTGGGGATGTCGGGCTAGCTGATGTTTTAATTCCTTCTTTGAAAATTGAATCATTTTCTTTGAGCAGTTCGAGAGCCAAATTTAGATCTTCTTCTACTTTTATCATCACCTCTTCTGAAGATAACAGAGGCGATATCTCACTTTTTGAAAATGTGACATACGGTATGCATGTTGTTTTCTTGTTACTTTCAGACCAAATGGGACCAAAGAGTCGTAACATATCAAAATGTAGCATGGCCCGAAGTGCTAGGGCCTCACCTCTTACGATTCCATAGTAGGGATTAGGAAGCTTGCTGGTAGGAGCGTTGCCCGATTTTTCAATGATCACATTAAGATTTGCTATTAATTCGTAGGCTTTTTTCCAAGCATTATCAAAACCACTCTTTGTATTGGCCGTGGTGTAGTTGAATACGGCATAATCGTAAAACACATTCGTGCTAGAGGAGATATAATAGTACTGCCCCATAGCGTCGATATTGGCAGTCGTCATAAAACGACCATATAGATTGTTATTTGCTAGTTCTACATAAACCCCATTTAAGGCTTTAAGATAACCTGAGGCATCCTGAAAGAGAACGTCTTCAGATAGACGGTCGCTAGGTTTGACATCGATCCATTTAGAGCAGGAATTCAGAGTTGTCAAACAAAGTAGTAAAAATAGTATATTCTTGAAATTCATACGTATATTCTTGATCAATGGTTAGCGATTAGAAACGTAAACCTAAGGAAAACGATACCGATCGGGCAAATGGATAATCTAAACCTCTTTCATTTTTTATGGATGAAAACCTAAAAATATCGTTCATATATATTTTTGTATCCATAGATGATACTCCTATTTTTTTTAACCAAGCTTTGTCGATGGTTTCGTAGCCAAAGGAAATAGACTCTCCCGCTAGAATGTTGTCATTTTCTACAAAACGTGAGGAAATCGGAGTATAATCTGTTTGGGATATAGCCCTGAATTTAGCAATGTCACCAGGATTTTTCCATCTGTCGTATAGGGCTCTTTTGTCTTGATTGAGCGCTATATTCTGCATAGTTACATTTTCTACCTTATCATAGAGTGTCTGCATGAATGCTTGACCGCCTAAACGGTATCTCAGAAAAATAGAACCCGTAAATCCTTTATAATAGAAGTTTGTTCCGATGACACCATCGAGTTTGGGATCGCTATTACCTACGACTACCTCGTTGTCATAACTGTGTACAAATGTCTGTTGGTCATCTTTAGTAAGGAATATTTCTCTGCCCGTTGCGGGATCTATGCCTAAAGAACGTACAGCCCATAAGTCGGAAGGACTTGCTCCATCGTAGTACCGGATCAAATTACGACTTTTATTATTTTCATTGAACCTATCCAGTGAGTTGCCGATGTTTTTATATTGTGATTTGAGATGACGCATGTTGATATTAACGCGCCAGTAAAAACCTTCTTTACGAATTATTGAATAATCCGCCAAAAGGGTCATTCCTTTGGTCGATAGGCTACCAATGTTTTTGGCAACTCCAGTTGTTCCTGTGGAGGAAGGGAGCCCAACATATACTAACAAGGGATCAGTATCCTTATTAAAGTAATCGAAATTGAAACGAAGCCTATTTCTGAACAGTTCAATGTCGATACCTATATTCCTATCCAGCGTTTTCTGCCATTTAAGTCCGCTGTTACCAAAGTTATTAAGAATCACACTGGATCCAAACGGATTTCGATTATCATTGTTGTAGCGATACACGCGCATTGAAATGTAGTCATTGAAGTTCTGATTACCTGGATTTCCAATAGATCCCCTAATTTTCAGAAGATTAACCCAATCTAAAGAAGAATGTTGCATGAATGGCTCGTTATGTAAATTCCAAGCAAGACCAGTAGACCAGATTACGGTTGACTGTTTATCGGAACCATACACCGATGAAGCATCCGAACGAAGAGTTGCATCTAAGAGATAACGGTCATCGTAAGTGTAGCCCGTGTTCAGAAATGCACTCGCACTACGTCTCTTGGCCTCTAGATAGGTTGGTTTATCCGCATTCTCAAAACCAAAGCTAAATGTAGGATTGGTAAAATCATCATCGACAAAACCTCTTACCTGATAACCGCTACTCAATGTAGTTGCTTGGTTAAATCGCATTCCTGCGACCATGTTGACCATATGTTTTTGATTTAGCAATTTACCATAGGTAAGGCTGATATCCCCGTCATAGTTGGTTTGTTTTCCGTTCGTTTCGCTATAGCGACCTTGTTTCAGTATGTCGGTACCAGCAAACTCAGAATTGAACGGGGATCTGAAAATCTCATTGCGATCAGAAATTTGATTAATACCCACCCTCGTACGGAATCTAAGATCACTGATAACGCGCCAGTCGAACTCGAAATTATTAGTAAACCCCTGAGAAGCAGTTTTGTCAAGATTATTATTGCTCATGTCATACAGCGGGTTGTATATATTGATGTCCTTAAGAGAGAAGGTGCTGATATCGAGATATTGAAAAGATTCCAAAAGCTGATTGATACCACCCAGTTCATTGTATTTTCTATGGTAAGGATTAGCTCTGGCAAATTTGGAAAATGGCACAGTTTCACGGTTGGCAGTAACATGGTCAATACTCAATGAATTGCTGAAGGAGACATTATCTTTTCTATATATTATTCGTACATTGCCATTGGTCACTGCTCTCGAAGAACCTTTCATCACCCCATCCGTATTGCCATAGTTTAAGGATGCTGAGTAACGCAGATTCTGATCGCCACCCTCTGCAAATAGGTTATGCCTATGATACAAGGCTGTCCGGAGAGGCTCATTTGCCCAATAGGTATTTACACCACGTGCTACCTCTTTCATTCGGTTGAAATACTTAGCTTCATTATCCTCACTTAGGATATTACCGTTAGCGTCCAAGGAACCATAGAAAAAGGAGAGGCGTTCATAGTTGAGTTTCTCTTCTGCGTTCATCAGGTTGTAGTCAGTTAGATCAGCAAAACTTACGGAAGAATTTAAATTATAGGTAAGTCGCAATTGTCCTGGTAACGGTCGTTTAGTCTCCACTACAATGACGCCATTTGCTGCCTTTGAACCATATATGGCTGTAGCCGCAGCATCTTTTAGTATCGTGATGCTCTCGATGCGATCCATGCTGAAATCGCTTATCACAGCAATTGAGGACTCAAATCCATCCAGAATAAAGAGCGGTTGGTTGGGGTTGGTCCCAAATTGCTCTGTGAGTCCGACAACGCTACTTTTGCCTCGTATCTCAATATCAGGAAACCGATTAGGATCAGAACCGAAAAGATTATTGTCAACAATAGCAAACGAAGGATCTAGCGTTTTCAAACTTTGTAAAACATTCTGGTTACCAATCATTTTTAACTCCTTAGCTGTATAAGTTGAAGCGGATCCAGAAAAGCTTTCTTTTTTACGCTGATAAATACCGGTGACTATAGCATCTTTAATACTTTCGACTTCACTCTCTAAGGTAATGTCGACCGTATTACTGTTGTGCAACTCGTATTCCAATGTTTTCATACCAATAAATGAAAATATTAGGATAGGCTGTTTTATATCTTGAGGAATAGTAATACTGTAATTACCTTTTTCGTTGGTAAGAATACTGCTTTTTTGCCCTTTTAGACGGACCGTAACACCATTTAATAGTTTTCCGGTATTGGCTTCAAACACACGTCCAGTTACGGTTCGTAGCTGTTGTGTATTATCGTTTTTAATTGAGTTGCTTATCTGATTTGTAGACCGTCTGACAAATGATATCGTCCTGTCCTCTATTTGGTAGTCGATAGGTTGATTGGTAGTTACGATTTTTAAAAAATCAACTAGAGGCATTTTCTTGACATCAATTGTGACATCCGATGCGGATGACAAAATACTCTTGGTGCTGAAGACAGTATAGCCACTTTGTTGTCGGATGGCATCTAATACCGAACTGAAAGGAATCTTATTCCCTTTTAACGTGATTTGTTGGGAATAGCTAGATGCGCTAGCACAAAGCATTCCCAACAACATAAAGAATAGGGTTATTCTCATCACTCGTAATAAGTAATTTTTATTCATTAATTTTACCGTAGTATTTGGTTTGTATAAAATCTACTGTTAACAATCAGGGGGGTATCATTGAGCCAAATGCTTTAGGGAAAGGATGGCGGTCCTTTCCCTTTTTATTGGCCCTCCCGTATCTTAATTTGTTTTTTAGGTTTTCGTCATGTTCATAAGTTTTAGTTTTTTTGGAAAGGTTAGTTAATATATTGTCAATGTCCTTTTATGGATGTCAAGTTGATGTTTGATGTTGTCTGCATCCAAAAGGCGGAGTATTAAAGAAATATTCTGGTTTCTGAAAGCATCTCCAATGAGTTCACTTTGTGGTATTTTACCTTTATATATAATCTCAATATTATACCATCGTCCTATTTCATTCATGATACTCGAGAAATTCTTGTTGTCAAAACTGAACTTTCCAAGCTTCCATGCGAGTTCTTTGTCTGTATTAATAGATGTCTTGTGCAATTGAGTTCCTGTATTTATAGCTTGCTCGTGAGGTTTTAGCAGCACTGCGTTACCATCATTGTTGCCTACTTTTAACGAACCGCTTGCTAAAGTTGTTCTTATTTCCGTTTCGTAACTATTTATATTGAAGCGTGTACCCAATACCTGAACCTGTTGCTGTCGAGTTTTTACAATGAAAGGCTGCTTTACGTTTAATGTAGTTCCATTGGAACTTTTAAGTTTCTGTTCGTTAACTTCAAAGTAAGCTTCACCATCTAGGTACACCGTTCTAGTTTCCCTTTCAAACTGCCCCGGATAGCGCAGCTTGCTATCAGCATTAAGCCAAACCTTAGATCCATCAGGTAAAGTAATTTGATACTGTCCGCCTTTAGGTGTCGTCAATTCAAATAATTCAGTCTTATCAGTATTGATGTTTTGAACCACATTTAATTGACTTTCATCAGCATAATTGATGCTACCTGTTTGAACAATTATACCTGGTTTTGAATTGTCTAATTCTATTTTCTTACCATTGGCTAGGGTCAGGATTGCTTTGTTCCCTCCTGGTTTGATATCATCTTTAATACTTATCTGTTGCTCCGAATCAATAGAGGAGACGTATAATCTGGTATAAAAGTACCCTCCAAAGCTTAGAATGCATAACACTGCTGCCGATACGAGATAGTACCATAGTCTTTTATAAGAATAGTCAGCGCGAGTTTTTTGTTCTAATTTTTTCCATAACTCTTCTTTGTAATACGGATTGAAGGAGTGGTTTATGGTTGTCTTGTTTTCTTCATAAAACAAGATGCTTTCCACGAGGTCCTCTTCTACCTTAGAACAGTGCCCTTCTTCATAGCGCTTGATAAGTTCATTTACTTGTTTCTGTACATTCATAAAAGAGATTAGTCTTCTAGTTCTTTCTTGTTAAGTACGGTAAAGTAATGACTGGGGTGAGAAAAAAAATAAAGAATTATAAAAAATTAAATAGAAGACTGTTAACGTGTTTTCTGACTATTTTTAGTGCGTTCTTAATCTGACTCTTTACCGTCTCCTTCGAAATGTTTAATTTCTGGGCAATCTCCTCATGACTTAATTCTTCAAATCGACTAGCTTCAAACACTTGCCTCATTTTTTTTGGCATTTCACGTAAAGCCTCTTCCAGATTAGATTGTAGTTCTTTTTCGTAAATCTGTTCCTCGATCAGCAAACCCTGCTCTTTCATTTTATCACCTAAACGTTGGATGTACGTAGCGATAACTTTTTGACGATCTACTTTTTTTAGAATTTGATTTAGGGTGGCTCGATATAGGAAAGAGCTAAGCTTAGTCTTTATCTCTATTTTTGCCCTGTTTTGCCAAAGGGCAGTAAATACATCCTGTAATGTGTCTTGTGCTTCATCCGGATTTATTTGGTGGCGCAGAGCAAAGCGCCATAAGATATCCCAGTAGCGGTGATATATTTCAGCATAAGCAGTGCGACTTTGTTGAGTCTTGATAAGGAAAAAGAGCTCCTCGTCATCAAATTCTGATAATGCTATTTGTTTCATCGATTATATAGTTAGTAACCTCTTATTGTCGATTAACGGCTAACAATTGCGGAGGATTGATATGAACTTTTTAAAGTTCATACGACAACAAATATAATAATGTTTTTGAAATGGAATGACCTATAGACTATGGAGCTTATTTTAAGTCAGAATGGATACCAGAGGTTTCCCTAAAACAGATAACTGATTTTTTGCTATTCTCTACCCATCGAAATCAAAATATTGCGATGTTGCATTTTCTATAGAATCATCATAATCAGAACGTAAAATGCGAAATATATGACAAAGGAGAAGAAATAAACCTCTTATTACAGGTGAATAAGGATTTTATCGGTGATTATGAGAGCAATATACAGACTGTTTTACCATCCATCTTTATTTTCCATTGTCGGTTTTCATCGATTTCGTTTTCCACCGGCCCCCGGTCAAATATTGGCCAATGCACCGTGAATCTTGTTTTCTGAAAGTCCGTTGAAATCTTACAAAGTCTGAAAATTTCCTTAATATCCTGCTTTCCGCTGTTTTTTATCTGTATCATATTATCAATTGTTTTTTGCAAACGACTTAAATTCATCAACATCATGATATCCAAAAAATCTAATTTCGGGATGTGATGAAATCAGTTTACGAATGCGGTCTAGCGTCGCTATCCGCATCTCATTGTCGTCGGCTCTCGCTTCGGCCAATTGATTGATGGGGTGGTCGGAATTATCTAGTTCGTCACGCAGATAATAGGCATCTGCTGCATAAAATATCCAGGAATCGCTGTGTTTTATGGCTACTCCACAATGTCCCAAGGTATGACCAAATAGCGGTATCAAAAGTATCTCTGTACAGAGTGAGGTGTATACCTTCCTCGCTTCAAAACCAAACCATTGGTCATTTGATTTAGGATAGGTCTTGATTACAGGTTCGTGCAGTAGCGGTGTTTTTAGATAGCGGGGATTTCCCGACAGGTAATTTTGATATTCTTCATATCCCATATGTACGGTGGCTTTGGGAAAGTCCGACAAGCCTCCGATGTGGTCATTATCCAGATGGGATATGATACAATCCTGAACATTTTCAGGGTTAAACCCCAAGCCCTTGATTTGTTGAATAGCAGTAAGCTTCTTATCAAAGCGATATCCTACCATCTCGACCAGTTCCTGACCTATTCTTTCATCCGGATAGCAGGTGTCCAATAAGCCGATTCCGGTGTCGACCAGCGCCATGCTGTCGTTCTCTTTTAACAACATACAATGTCCGCTTACATTATCGCTGTATGGGGAGACAATTTTAACACAATTTAAATGATATATTTCTACCATAGTAGTTGATTTTAGGGTGATATCAAGAATACCTCAAATAGGTGTGCCCATTGCCGACATGCCCGCATTTGTGGATATCTTTACAGATCCATACTGTAAAAATAAATGTTTTAATTTAAATATTAGAACAAAAGTTCTAACTCTAGCATTCGGTCTAGATTTGATTATTTTTATTTTGCTTTTAGCGAACGAAGAACTCAAGTTATCTATATCAGTGAGAGATAATGGGCTTTATTTGGATAGAAGGTTATTTAAAGAGACTTTGTTTTCGTATTCTGTTATATTATTTGTCTCCTTTTTCTTTCTCAATAGCCCAGCTATAAGCACGACAGCATATGCAGACATCAGCCATGCTCCAGATGTTTTCTAACATAAAAAAGTAGCCTTGCAAGCCTAAATATTACCGCGTACACCTTTTTGCCCCATGTCTATTCCTTAGATTCCGGTTCAAAGATAGAATTTTTGGCTATATCTTATATAGCCTATAGCTATCTGACCTGATAGTTTAAGAGCTCGATATATGGATCACCTTTTATATCTAGCATTTTGCAGAAAGCAGGTTCTGTTTTGATCCCTTTTCTTTTTAAATCTCTGATTTTCTGGGCGAAATCTGGGCCTTTTGATTGTAAGATTTCGTATTCTTTTATCATATGCCGATAGCCATTTTGATTAGTTGTTATCTCATCTTTGGCGAATAGCTCGATTGCTGTTCCCTCAGTCTCAAAACTACATGTCAGAATCTCATCCCCAGAAAAGATAATTTGAAAGGTTTGGTATTTAGAAAAATGCTTAGTCAAAAGCTCTCGTAATGCATCGAGTTCTGTGGCCTGAAGGATAATATCTATGTCACTTCCTTCTATGTCGATATCTATCGGGATTGTTCCTACGACAATTGGATCATAGTCTTTTACCACATCTAGAATTTGGTGTTCTGTAATTATTCTGTAAGCCTGCTTTTGCTTCTTATTACCTTCTTTTAGATAAGCAGTATCTTTAAAATCGATGTTCATTGCTAGTTTTTTTAACTGATATCCACCACGATTAGTTTCTTAATTAAGGTGATCTGGCCTAGATGATAGTAACTATGTTCAATAACGCCTTCAATATTTCGTAAATATGTCCCGTACTTTTCATCAATAAAGATCCGGTCAAAAGTATCGTCTTCCATACGTTCTACTTTATTAGCGAATCTTTCCGCATTAGCCAAAAACTTAGCGACTAATTCATTCCAACCCTTTTCAGAGGTGATCGGTGGTAGCTCAAAACTATACCTGTCGCTGATTTCGAGCTTACCGTTTTCAAACGCATTCAGTAGTCCATCCAGGTAATAATTTATATGATATGTCAGGGCTGCGATCGTATTTAAATCAGCAATTCGTTGGGTAGCCTGCTGCCAGTTTAAATCTATGATCTGCTCCTTGTAATTTGTATTGGCAATCCAATGTCCGTTTAATAAGACCTCTCTTAGTCGGTTTGCCATAAATAGATTTCTAGTCACCATCTTATTACCGTATTTGATGTTCTTTACTCTTCTTTTCCATAAATGCTCCCAGGCTCGCACAGTACATTGTTTGCCCGTTCTATTTTAGCGATCAGTTCTTCCTCCAATGGTAGTTCAGTTAGGTATTTGCTGGCCTAAAAACTTAAAAACCCTGTTTATTTTAACGCTTTGATTATCTGTTAATTATTGTTGGAAGGGCTTGTGTAGAAATCGTAAGTCGCTTTTGCAATATCCGCTATGATTTTTTCGTTTGTATCCATATTCTCTTTCGAGTCAGTAACAAAAATACTGATTATAAAGTACTCTCCATTGGGTAAAAATACGATACCGATATTGTTCACAGCAGCTGTGATTCCAGTATTTTTATTCGTTCCAGACCAGCCAGTTTTATGGGCTACGATTGTTTCGGTAGGCAATTGACCTCTTATTCTATTTTGACCAGTGGTTGTTTCCTTATTTGTTTTCCAAAAAAAGTCATAACTACTTTTTGAAAGAAGTCCGTTCTTATTCTCATAAAATAACTTAAGCGTCTCACTTGCTGCTTTTGGAGTGGTCCAGTTTTGGAACATATGATCCCAGTTCGACTGCATATCTTCTTCGTTGAATCTGATTTGTATATTATCTATACCACATTTTTTGATATACTCTTCTACTGTTTTAGGTGTTCCAACAAGTCGTATTAAAGCATCACAAGCCATATTATCACTTTGAGACACCGAGTATTGAATAAGCTTTTCTATGGTAAAACTCCCTCCATTAGGATTCTCATCTCTAAGTGGGCTCCAAGAATCTTTTGATGGAAGATCATCTTTACTTATTTCAATTTTCTGATCTAAAGAAAATTTTCCCTTGTCAACTTCCGACAATACTGCTAAGGCGATATGAAATTTAAAAACACTTTGCATAGGAAATCGCCTGTCGCCGTTTACGGATAGGGTATCTTTTCCGTTATTTCCGATTATTGAAACTCCGACCACTGCATTTTTTTCGGAAGCGACCTGCTCAATTTTACTTCGTAACGAATTGATGTCTTTGTGCTGTGTATTGCAACTCGATAAAAAGATTAAAATCAGAGCGGCCAATTGAAATAGTTTATTCATTTTATTGCTTTGTGTTTTTTATTAACAGTTTCTATCACTCTCAGATTCTTGTCATATAGGCCGGTTAGAATACTATTGCCTTTATGATCGACCATGAGCCCACCATATTGTGCCTGCTCATATTTCTCCCCCTGACCTTCTTCAAAGAAGTACGATTCGGCTCCAATCTCCAGCGACCATTTGTCTGGTGTGGTGTAAGCGATCAAAAACTCCCCCTGTGCAAGAGGCACTTGCTCCTGCTGAAAGCGGACGAGGTTGGCTACATTGCCATGACCTAGGCGGACCACACAGTATCCCCGTCTGGCTATACTATCCGTATTGGTTTCTGCAGCCATCTTGTAGCGCAGCCGCATATAATCACCCTGCATCAGCGATCGCGGATCAACAGGTGCCAGCTCTAATAAGATCAATTGTCCGTCCTTAAGGATTTCCTCCTTCTTTACCACGCTAAAGTTGAAATATAGCAGTAGCAACACAAGGTTGACTAAGATAATGATGCCACTATATTTTTTCATAATTCGCACGTTTAGAAATAAAGAGATAAAACAATAGAAATACCAATCCTGAACCAAAAAGCATGATAGATTTGGTGAGGAGCGTATAGTGCAGGTCATAGTAAAATTTTCCTATAAACCACAGCAATGCAATAATGCCCATTACAAACCCTGTTCTGTAGCGGACACTAAAACACAGTAGGATCAACAGTAGACTGCCCACAATACCCGGATATAGGATTGTAGGAGCCACAACTAGGAGCGTCAGTGCGTATGTCGCGAGTCTGGTGATCCTGTCAGACACTCCAAAGTCGGATAATAGCTTTGACGAAAGGTAGAGTATGATCAGTGTACAGACTGCAGACGTAGACCAACTCCATAAAGCTGATAAATGAAAGAAAAATAAATTTTGGCGCAATAGAAGCAGACCGATTATAAAACATAAGAGTAATCCTGTACGGATTGCGTGAAAGGAGAATCCTGTTTTAAAGCTCTTGTGAAGCAATTTAGGTTCTTTTAAAAACATATAGCTCAGTACAATAGCTAACAGTGAAACCTGTATATGCAGAAAGTCATTTTGTCCCGTCGACTGGATATAACTCAATATACTTCCATTTAGAATCAATGTCGATATAAAGCTGATGATATAGCTGGGGTTCAGGTATAGACAGAGCAGGGATAATGCTGCAAGACATAAAGAAACATATTGATTATCAATGTTAAATTCAAAGAGCCCAGAACCCAGCATGATAAAACCGATACTAAAAGTAGCTACACTGATCGTGTCCCATAGGATCTGTTTGAATTTTTTGCCGATGATCATTCCAATTGTAATCGCCAGAATACCAAGTACCGCTAGTGCTACGTGAGATCTGTACAGCCCGATCCCTACCAGAAAGCCCCAAAATGCACTGGAAGAAAGTATGCCACCAAAGATAGACAGTATCTTGATAGCCAGGGTCTGCCTGACCTGATGGACCTCGGCAGATTGCTCCATGTGGAATGCCTCTAAATTTAATTCTGGATCCAGCGACTGTAGGTAACTGGCCGTTTGCTGTATAGTGTTATCTGGCGTCATGACGATTGCTTTTTAGCGAGTTGAATAAGGTTGCGGACGACTAAGGTGACACTGATGATGATAAAAATACCTATCAGCAGCAGCATCCATTCGTCATTTGACATCTCCAAAAGAAAGGTCGATATGATGATGATCAAGCTAAACGGAACTGCCGAGAGATAAAAAGTACTTTTAGTCTGTACGCCATGCCATAAACCGACGAGATAAGTCAATATCACCAATGGGGCAAATACCGAAAAGTATTCTTTCTCAAAGCTAATTATACCGCTTATCATGCCTATGGTAGCAAAGGTCAATGCCGCTAAACCTACCGTATGTATAAAGTAAGCTGGTGCCTGACGCATTTTGGCTAAGACGAAAACAGCTCCATTGCCGAGGTAGAGTATACCGTACATAAGCAATGAGGGCCAGCCCGTGACCTGCTGACAGTAGAGAATCAACGTGGTGTTGAGCAGTATCATGTACAGCAACCACATCGGTGCAAAGTTTGAGAAACATACCCATAAGGTGACGAATATCGTCCAGCCCAGAAAAAAATCATAGGCATTGGCACCGGTCTGGTAGATCTGTCCAAAAACTGCGAATAGCACCCCGACCAGCACAGCACTTCCTGTCAGTATGATCTGCCGGGACTGCGTATTTATCTTAGGTAAAAAAGTCAGCGCTGTGAGCGCGATAACCAAAAGTTCTATTATACCGATCTTAACAAATTTGTGTAGGTCGGCCCAATTGTAAGCAAAGAAGAAAATAATTCCAGCCAATGAAAATCCTATTCCCAGTACGAGGAATAGAAGCGTCAAAAATTTTCTCCAACTGTTCGCATCGGGGTAGACCCGTTCTTTCAGCGCCCTGGTCAGCGTCTCTTGGCTGAGCGAGGTCTGCCTTGCGATACTTTCGATATCCTCGCGTTGTATATTATCCATATTTAAAGATCTTTTCTATAGCTATGCAAAATGGTTTATTGCGCTCTGTAGAGTGTTGCGCTTTTCTTATTCTTATCCAAGAGAAAAATAATGCTATCATTGTCCGAGAATCGTACAAAATAGCGTTCTTCCGAAGGTTTGTCAAAGTTTAGAACATACACTGTGGCATCCTCGTCATCTTCAAAACCTCGTTCATAGTTCACATTCCCTTTCACCACCTTTGAACTATTTTTCTCCTTTTCAATCAGTTCAAACGTGTCGTTGTTATAAGCCGTATCGTTTTTACGAATCGTGTTGTTTTTATAAATAGAAAGCTGGTTCGTTTCATTTTTGTACAGTTCCTGTAATTTAGACACTTCTACTTCTGAAGTCACCTTTTTTTCCGTTTTATACTGGCAGGCTGCCAATAGCGATAATGCTATCATTCCAACGATTATTTTTTTCATGCTGCTCATCCGGTCTGTGATCCGACCTCTATCGTGTGAAAACAAGCCCACATAGGTCAAGAGAATCGTTTATCTTATTGTTCTGTAGCTTAAAGATATGACAGTTTTTATTTTCTATCAACTAAAATAGGGCATACAGGTCGTATTGGTCAATATCTGCAGAAGAGGTGGTTTTCCGGTTGATTTGGTGATTTTTCATTGTGGCCAAATAAATCTTAAAAACTGATCCTATTTCCTTTTATCTGAAATTTGCTACATTTGAACCACATATTTTAGCTAACCGTAGCACTTTATTTCTAATTGTAGAATGATTGCTCAAAGATAATTGTACTGAAAAATGAAAAATGAGTTGGACTGGTGGCACCTATTTCGATTGGGTGACGAGGTTGCTTTCAAACTTTTGTTTGAGCGCTACAGTCCGCTATTGTTCAATTATGGATACAAATTTACGCAGGAAGAGGGGATCATTGAAGATAGTATCCAAGAGTTTTTTTTGAAAATTTGGTACAATAGAAACAGTATCAATGATACAGCTTCTGTCAAAAACTATCTTTATAAAGCCTTTAGGCGTACACTAACAGCACATATTGAGCGATCTAATCGGAAAAGGAATATTCCGGTAGAAAGTTTGCCTTTTGACATTGAGCTACCCCATGATACGAAAATCATGCGTAGAGAGAGGTTGGAGGAGATTAAGGCTCAATTGGAGGAAGCTTTACTGAAAATGACAGCACGTCAGCGTGAAGTAATCCATTTACGTTTTTTCGAAGAATTATCTTACGAGGAGATAGCAGATATCATGGGATTATCTGTAAAGGACCTTTATAAGTTGTTTTATCGGGCTATGGACAGTTTAAGGAAGCATGTGGGAGTATTTAATCTACTAGCAATATTTGCTTTATTGGCCGAGTCGAAATCCTCCTAATTAGGCTTAACTCTCATTCTTTTTAATATATCTCCTTTTGGTGGCAATTCCAACTCCGGAGCTGGGTTCCTAGGTATGCTATTCCGTTCTTCATGAAAAATACCACATTAATTTACAAAAAGATAAAAATAATTTAACAACACTGGGGTAAAATCCCAATTCTCACTGTATATAGATATAAATAGATTATGAAACACGATTTCTTGTTATACAAAGACTTTAAAGCGGTAGACTTTTTCGAAGATGAAGCCTTCACGACCTATTATCTTTCGGGAATGGGGGATGATCTGTCATTTTGGAAATCTTTGGTCGACACTTATCCATATTTAGAACAGGAGATTGACATAGCGATACAATGGATAGAGTTGCTGCAAGACCAACCTCTACATCAAAGTAAGATAGACAATGAAACACGTTGGAACCGTATGCAAGAATCTCTTCCGTCGTATGTACAGGCTCAAGACCGATTATATCGCATTCGTAAGATCCGGAGATGGATAACCCAAGTGGCTGCGATCTTGTTATTGGGCTTCACTATATATGAGGTCGGGCAGCTGGGTACAAAAGTAAACAATACCGGATTTGGAGAGCAGCGAGAGTTGTTTTTGCCAGATGCTTCTGTGGTACAGCTTAATAGTAATTCGCGTTTGAAATATGTTAGAGATTGGAAAACAGATAAGCCCAGAGAGGTATGGTTGGATGGAGAAGCTTTGTTCGAAGTAAAGCATACGGCGATCAAAAATAGATTGCAGCAGGAGGACTATTTTATCGTCCACGTAGGAGATATTTCGTTAACTGTTTTGGGAACAAAATTTAATGTCAAGGATCGTCGGGGACATATTGAAGTCTCTCTCTTTGAAGGTAGCCTTCAGGTTATGGATAAAATGGGGTTAAAGCACATCTTGAAACCAGGGGAAACTTTCATTTATGATAAAGTAGCCGATACAGAGCAGGTGTTGAATAATAAGAATATACAAGAGGCGCTTTCTTGGACACGTGGTGAGATGGTTGTTGAGCATCAGAATTTGGCTGCTATTATCGAAGTTCTTGAGGATAATTATGGCTACAGTGTTGAACTAAAAGATTCCAGCTTATTGGATAAGCGACTTAGAGGAGTTGCGCCACTTACAAAAGCTGATGATATTTTATTTGTAATCAGGCATACCATGCAATTGGACATGGAGGTTGTAGGAAAGAAAATAACGATTAATTCAAAATAACTAACAATTTAACTTTATGAAACCAAGATTATTTACGCTTTTAGTCTTTTTACTCTATCAGGTAGGGGGATATGCTCAGCAAAAAGTAAGTATCGTACGTGCATTGGACGAGGTGACACGTGTATATGGTACTAAGTTTGCCTATGAAGAGGGCTTGTTAAATGGAGTACAGGTGAAGTCTTCCATAGTACCTAAAGACAAAAAGGTGCCGGTAGAATCAGCATTGAAGTCGCTTTTATATCCGAATGGTTTCCTGTTTCTATACGTTCAGGAGAATTACTATACAATTGTCAAAGACAATAAGTCTAATGCTCAAGGAGAGGAAGATGATTATTGGCGTACGATAACAGGCGAGGTCAGAGATAGTAAGGGAAAGCCTTTGGTTGGTGCTACTGTTCTGCCTGATGGATACGCCGTTCGTACGGGGGTTACCACTAGTAGTGATGGTCGTTATACATTGAGACTGCGCGAACCAACAGAAGCTTTAATATTTACCTACATGGGAATGGAGCCGGAGCGACGTGTCATCGCAGGAAATACACGTATTAACGTTTCAATGGGAGATGCCATAAATCAACTTGAAGAAGTTGATGTTGTTTCTACAGGATATCAGAAGATTTCAAAAGAAAGAGCAACGGGTTCATTTAGTCAGATCACCGCAAAGGATTTAAAAGAAACGCCTTCGATAAGCCTTTTAGAACGTATTGAAGGCTTGGCCCCAGGTGTACAGGTTGATTTGAGAACAAATTCGTTGACTATACGAGGTGTTAATACATTTAATACAGGAGGAGATAATTCTAAGCGCCCGTTGATTGTAATTGATGGTTTTCCAGCAATAGATCAGGACTTGGTAAGTGCTAAGAGCCCTTTTGCTAATAATTCTATATTAAGTAGGTTTAATCCTGAGGATATTGAAAGTATCACGGTTTTGAAGGATGCCGCAGCGGCCTCTATTTGGGGAAGTCAAGCAGCCAATGGAGTGATCGTGATCGAAACAAAAAAAGGTAGAATTCAAGCGCCAACTCTGTCTTTCAATTCGAGTTTGAGCGTATCGGCTCCTGCAGACTTGAATAATTTAAGTAGGATGACAAGTCGTGAATATATAGATCTTGAGAAGGAAATGTTCGGTTTGGATTTTTTTACTTCCAATCCAGAGGTTTGGGATCCTAGCTGGCAGAAGTTTAACTCCAACAAACCTTTGAGTGAAGCGATTCAACTGATGTTTAAAAGACAGAATGGAGAAATTACACAAGAACAATTGGACAGCAAGTTAGAACGTTTGTCACAAGTCAATAATACGGCTCAGATTCGAGACAATCTGTTTCAGCATGCTGTTTCTCAGCAGTATAATTTGTCGCTTTCGGGAGGTAATGCAAGGTCTACGTATATGGTCTCAGGAAACTATTCTAATGATATACCGGTCTTTAAATCAAATAATGCCGAGTCATATACCCTAAATTCTTCGCTGACAACAAATTTCTTGGATAATAGGTTGAACTTAACGACAGGACTTAATTATTCTTATACGAAAAATAAGTCTAACCAAGCGGCGATAAATGGAATCGGTAATACTGAACTGGGCTTAAGACCCTATGAACTTCTAAAAGATGATAGTGGTAATCTCGTACGACGTTCATTTGTGTTTACAGAAGGCGTTGCACAAGACCTTTATAATTTAGGTTTGTATGATTGGACTTATAATTCTATACAAGAATTAGGGTATTCCAATTACGTCGGGACAGACAACAGATTAAGATTTAATGCACAGTTAGATGCTAAAGTAAACAGTTGGGCGAGTTTGAGTTTAGGAGGGATGTTGCAGAAGTCGATGTTGGAGACAAATCAGCTGGATGAGTTGAATAGTTATGCAATGCGTCACTTCTTGAATTACGGCACGACCGTTGACTTTGCTAATGGTACATATAAAAGAAATCTTCCTCAAGGTGGAAAGCTAGTGACACGTAATGAAAATTCGACAGCTTACAATTTACGTCTACAAGGGAATATCGATAAATCATGGGATATCGTGACATTGAATGCTGTTGTTGGTGCGGAGATTGGATCACAAACTGGGTTGAACTATGGGCAAACGAGATATGGCTTCAATGAAGATACGTATTCATCGGCGTCATTTAATCCAACGGAACCTTATGAGATTATCATGGATGGATGGGGGACACAGCAGTTGGGATATGACGATGGGTCTGTAGGTAAGCCAAATATTAGGAAGTTATCTTATTACTCAAATGCAGCATTGAGTTTTTTGAATGGAAGATACGTCGTATCTGGTAGTGCACGTTTTGATGACCATACCTTGGTCGGTATATCAAGAGCAAATAGAGCGAAACCTATTTGGTCTGCTGGAGGTAAGTGGAACATAAAATCTGAAAGGTTTTTACAAAGCCAACACTGGTTAAATGCATTGAACGTTCGTGTAACCTATGGTGTAGGAGGGACAGTACCTCAAGGTGGATCCAATGTGGTCGTTATAGAGTTGTCAGGTATGGATAATCAATCCAATGAAGTGCCCGCAAATATCCGAAATCCCCGCAACCCTCGTGTTGGATGGGAAAAAGTATACACACAGAATTATGGGCTTGATTTTATTGTATTGAATAACCGATTAACGGTCAATATGGAGTATTATAAAAAGAATACGAAAGATATTCTTTATCCTTTCCTTTATAACCCAACTTATGGTTGGAGTACGTTAGAGTTTAACAGTGGAACTATGGAGGCCCATGGTTTTGACGTCGGACTAACGGGTACCGTAATTAAAAAGCAAGATTTCTCCTGGTTGTCTACACTGAATTTTGCGTATAATACGAATAAAGTTACTGATACTCGATTGAATGTCACTGATGTAAGTGGTTATATTTCAGGTCAGCTATTGGAAGGACACTCTATGGACTACATGTATGCTTATCGTTGGGCAGGATTGGATGAGGATGGGCAGTCCCTTATTTATAAAGCAAATGGAGATATCATCAAAAGTACAGAAGGTGGACGTAATTTAATAACACTTGATGATCTTGTGTACATGGGGCGTAAGACAGCACCTTATTTTGGTGGCTTTATGAATACCTTAAACTACAAAGGAATCAATTTAGGTGTACGTATCACTTATAACTTGGGCCATGTCGTGCGTAAAGAGTCGTTGGCAAGTTATCCGCAGTATGCTGGTTCGTACTATGGTATTTTGGGTACGCATACAGATATGGTAGATCGTTGGAGAGAGAAAGGTGATGAGGCTTTTACGGATGTACCTGGATTGAAAAACATTAATACCAACTCTTTCAATCGTTATAGAGATTCTGAAAAGATGGTAATTGACGCCGGACACGTCCGTTTACAGCAAATTTCACTAGGTTATAATATTCCAAGCTCTATGTTAGGCAAATTTCCTGTCAAATCTTTAGGCTTTAATGCTTCTGTAAGGAATTTAGGCATCATCTGGAGAGCAAACAAGGAAGGAATTGATCCTAGTTATGTCCGTCAGAATACATACAATAACTTAGCCCCAACAAAGAGTTATTTCTTTACAATAAATGCTACGTTATAACATTAGGTGTAAACAATATAAGATTATAAAAATGAAACTATCATATATCATAATAGCAGGTTTGTTATTGACGATGGGGGCTACTTCATGCAGGAAATATGTCGAAGTCGAGCAATATAATAGACGCGAATTAAAGTATACGACCGACTATCAATATTTATTAAATGATTTCAACTTATTTGGACAGGCATTTAGTATTCCAGTCATTTCGAGCGATGATATCGTTATCACTATGGAAGCACGTCAGAATACAACTGCAGATGATGTTTTTTGGCCCTTTACCTGGGCGGATCAATATTTTGCAGACGGTTTGAAAGATGCTACATGGGATGATTTGTATAAACAGATTTATACAGCAAACACAGTTATAGAGGGGGTGATGAATAGTGAGAATGGATCTGATAAAGAAAAGAAAGCTATTTTTGCAGAAGCTAAGCTGCAACGCGCTTATGCTTATTTTATCTTGGTAAATCTTTATGGAGAGATTTACAACCCCGCTACAGCAGCTTCTTCCATAGGTGTTCCTTTGTTGACGACACCAGATCTGTATGCTTCATTGGATCGTGCTTCGTTAGAAACAGTCTATGGTCAAATTGTGACGGATCTAACAGAGGCGGCTACGGGATTGCCAATAGTAGCGTCTAATAATCGTCATCCAAATGTTGGGACATCACATGCTATGTTAGCGATGGTTTACTTGCAAATGCGCGAGTTTGATAAGGCGTTTGAACAAGCGGACAGGGCTTTATCCTATCATGACCAGTTGTTTGATCTGAGAGAGTTAGCATTAGGCAATGTAACATTACCATTTTTAATTGCTAATCCAGAGACGTTTTTGTCTAAGAAGAATAAGCGTACGTATATGGAGCAGTTAAATCCTAGTACCCTTAGTAAGTTTGCTGAGAATGATTTACGCTTTACAAAATTAATTCAAAACTTACAATTTCAGCAAAATGTTCCTGCTGATGCCAAAGGGTTGGTCAAATGGTATAATGGTGATGGTGTTGAAGTCGGACCTACAGTAGCTGATATGTTGCTCATCAAAGCAGAGGTGTATGCTAGAAATGGTGATGCGCAAAAATCTATGGATCAGGTGAATATATTAAGGAAAAAGCGTTTCCTTGTTGAAGACTATACTGATTTGGTAGCTACTAGTTCTGATAATGCATTAGATTTGGTTATAGAAGAGCGGCAACGGGAGTTTATCGGTACAGGTAAAAGGTGGTTTGATATGCGTCGCTTCAATCTTGATGTTCGTTTGGCCAAGGAATACAGTCGGACATTTAGAAATGTTGAGCATAAGCTGGATGTCAACAGTAATAAGTTTGTGTATCCAGTCGCTGATTATTACTTGAATTTCAATCCAGAAATAGGTCAAAGTCCCAGATAATATAACGTAAATACATAATATGATGAAGAAAATAGTTTTAGCCGTATTCTTATTGATGGGAATTACCCTGCAAGCACAGGAGCAACCCTACAGCTCTGCTGTCTTTCCTTCCCAATCGGGTAAAGTAGGACAGAACTTACGTATACTTTATGATGCCAAAGGAGGAGATTTAGAGTTTAGCGACGAAGTATCTGTTGCTGTTTATCGGTTTCATAATGATATCTGGAAGATGGAACAGTTTGCTATGAAATCCGTAGGCAATAAGCAATGGGAGTACCTGTATCCAGTTTCCGACTCGACGCTTTTTGTTGGTGTGAAGTTCTTTCAAGGAGATCTCTATAGTCCAGAAATTTTAGATAATAACAGTAATAAAGGCTATGGACTGAAGATTTTTGATCGCAAAGGAAAAGCACAGAAAGGCAGTTTTTTAGCTGAGGCTTCGTTTATTGTGCCGACTTTAGCGAGGGGAGCAATTATCAACTATTATGAAGGAGAGCCATCTTTAGATAAAACATATTTGTCGGGGATTATTAGAGAAGAGGAAAAACTATCGGGAAATGCTATTTCATCAAGATATAAATTATACCTAGGTGCTCAACGTCTGCTTTTGACCGATCAGGAATTGGCACCTGTAGCGGAAAAGGTCGTGAATCAGCTATTGTCCGACAGGTCTATATCTGCTGACGATTTGGGCGATTTACAGTTGTTTTTACAACATCAGATTAAGCAAGATAGGTTAGCAGAGCAGGTAGGCAAACGTATTACCGAACAATATCCAAAAAGTGCTACTGCACGTTTTGTTGCTTATAGCAATATCCGAACGTCGAGTAATAATCTAAACGAGGTGGTGGCTTCATATGAGGATTTTTTAAGTCGCTTTCCGATTACGGAGTGGCAAAAAAAGCCGGACAATAAAGGTTTTATTTATTATGCTGTGTACAGGGGCATAGGTACTGGGTATTTTGATACCAAGCAGTTCGATAAATTTCAGGCGCTGTTCAAAGATATTGACTTCCGGACTTCCAACGAGTTGTTGCGATGGAATGTCATGCGGGCTTATATGTTTAATACAGTAGGAAAAGACTCGCTCTATCATATTGCCGAGCCTCTTATTCAAATGCTTATCTCCAAAAAGGGCGATGGTTCTTATAGGAGCGATTTTATGAACAAACAAGCCGCCGATTCTAATATGAACAATCAAATGGATGATCGCTTGTTTACGCATATTTCCCTATTGAATGATTTGGGCCGTTACGATGAAGCGCGCAAATATTTCTTCGAGTTATCGGATAAAGGTAAGTATGGCAATGCCGAATTGAACGATATCAATTTGCATGTACTCGAAAAACTTGATGCAAAGCACGATATTCTCCCTTTATTAGAGATGAGTATCAAAGCTAACGCCGTGACTCCTCGTATGTTTGATACCCTCAAGTCGCTATATATGAAAAGTCATTCAGGGAGTTCAGAAGGTTATGATTTATACCTGACCAGTTTGCAATCTGTTGATCAACGAGCCGAATTAGAAGCCTATGTTAACGAGCATCTTAACATCAATTATCCCATTCCAGATTTTTCTATGGAGAATGCCGATGGAGGCTTTGTAGATCAGGATAATATCAAGGATAAGATCGTGGTTATGGATTTTTGGGCTACCTGGTGTCGTCCGTGTATAATGGCATTCCCAGGGATGCAATTGCTCGTAGACAAATATACCAACGATTCTCAGGTAGCGATCTATATGGTAGGTACGATGCAAACAGGCGATTACCGTACCAAGTCCGTTAATTTTGTGCGAGGAGAGGGATACCGATTTACGTTATTGCACGATGCAGAAAATGAAGTAAATGGGCAGCAAGATAAGCTATTCAAATCTTTAGTCACACCAATATTCAAGGACTCGTCTATTCCACGTAAGATCGTAGTTAAAAATGGCGTTATCCGTTATTCTTCAGGAGGATATTCCGGTAGTCCGAGCAAGCTAATGGATGAGCTTTCACTGGTTATCGAAAAGCTGAAGAGTGAATAGTTTACAGTCGTTTCGCAAACGTATTAATAAGAATTGTTGAGATTATAAATTATAACAGATAGATGAAAAGAACAGGAATACTTCTGGGTATGGTCGGAGTAGCTTTTTCGCTACAGGCACAGATGAATCCAAAGTATAAGTTTGAAGAAGCATTGAAATTGATTCAGGACAATTACGTCGATCGCGTCAATGATGAGCATTTGGTAGATGCAGCTATACGTGCCATGATTGCAGACTTGGATCCGCATTCGCGCTATACCAGTAGAGAAGAAGCAGAGGCTATGCGTGAAGGGATGAGCGGTAGCTTTGCAGGAATTGGCATCCAATTTTTGAAAAGCGGAACGCAGACATTCGTTACGGTAGTTAATCCCGATGGACCCGCTATGAAAGCAGGTGTACGGGTAGGGGATGAGATTCTGGCCATCGACGGCGAATCCATCAATGGAGAGACTTGGGGGAATAAAGAAATTATGCTTAAGCTGCGTGGAGAAAAAGACGTACCTGTAGTTCTTGGTTTACTTTCTCCTGGCACGACTGAGCAAAAAGATATTCGTATCGTACGGGGTAATATTCTAGAACGCTCCGTAAGAGAAGCTTACATGGTCGATAAAGAAATCGGTTATATCGGTCTATCCATTTTCAATCTCTCCACGCGTCAAGAGATTGATGGCGCAATCCAGAAGCTACAGGAGCAGGGGATGAAGAAATTAATTTTGGATTTGCAGAGTAATGGGGGAGGTTATGTGCAATCGGCAATTGGCGTTGTAGACGAATTCCTGCCGAAAGAAAAGATGGTCTTCTATTCTGTACCTAATGAAGGAGGGAAGGATTATTATTACACAGGCGGTTTTGGCCGGTTTTATAAAGGAGAACTTGTCGTATTGATCGATGAATCTACAGCATCATCCAGCGAGATCGTTACTGGAGCCTTACAGGATTGGGATAGAGCTGTAGTCATAGGGCGTCGGAGTTTCGGAAAAGGATTAATGCAACGCCCCGTACCCTTGTCGGATGGATCAGAAATGCAATTGACCGGAGCGAGGTACTATACGCCTTCAGGCCGCTCCATACAAAAACCATATACCAAGGGTAAAGAAGATTACTTTCAGGATTTTAGCCGCCGGATGGAGTCTAAAGAATTGTTGGAAGAGGGACATGTAGAGTTTACTGATTCTTTAAAGTATACCACTTTAGAGACAAAACGTATTGTTTACGGAGGCGGAGGCATTATGCCGGATCGATTTGTACCTATCGATACCAATGTCTACAGTGGCTGGATGGGAACATTGATGAATACTGGTATTGTGGCTAAGGGTGGTTTTGAATTTGTACAGCAGAATCGTGCTGCACTCCTGAAAGCCTATCCCGATTTCGAAAGCTTTAATAAAAAGTTTAAAGTCCCTATAGTGGTACACCAGCAGGTGGTGGCTTATGCAGCTACAAAATCGGTTGTAGTACCAAATGACACCCATGTGGATGCACATCGCGCAATCGATGTCGAGCTGAAGGCACAGATTGCCTCACTGTTGTATACGGGTGGGGATTATATGGCCAGAGTGCGCAACGAAGCCAACCAAAGTTTCATCAGTGCGTTGGAGGTATTGAGAGACACCAAGATGTATAATTCTTTATTGCATAGCGATATTGTTGGAGAGAAAGCAAAAAAATAGATATAATATAAAAGACGAAGGATATGAAATGGACATTGTTATTGGCTAGTGTATTGCCATTCGCTACATTTGCTCAGCAGGATTATACCATTGAGGGGCAACTTGGCAAGTTAGATAAACCCGCAAAGGCCTACTTGAGGTATAAAGTAGAGGGGCGGGAGGTGATTGATTCCGTGTATTTAGACAAAGGGAAATTTTCTTTCAAAGGATCTGTTCCATCTCCATTAGAGGCTGCTATACGTGTGGCTCATGACGATAAACCTGTAGATCCCACAAAGCCGGTGAAATGGGACTTGTTTCCTTTCTTTTTGGAAGGGCAGCATATAAAGATTTCTGCTTCAGATTCTATTCAGAATGCCGTCGTGTCAGGATCACCATTGAATGACGAGAACAAGCGTGTTAATGATATGTTGGCTCCTATTTATGCACAGTATGAAGCTTTAAATAAAGAATATGCGTCCAAATCTCCCGCCGATCAGCAGGATATGAAATATTTGCAATCGTTAGATGATCGCGCTGAGGCAATAAAAAAGCAAACAGAAGATACTAAATTGGAGTATATCAGCAAAAATCCAAAGAGCTACATGTCTTTGATGGCCTTAAGTTCCATTCTAGGGGATGGATTTGATGCTGTAGCGTTGGAGAAGGTTTTCTTGGCATTAGATATCTCGTCTCAAAATACAGAGTTGGGACGTAAAGTTGCAGATCGCATTGCACAGGTGAAAAAGACACAAGAGGGGGTTGAGGCCCCGGATTTCACACAGCCCGACACGGAGGGCAATCCAGTCAGACTTTCGGACTATCGGGGCAAGTATGTACTGATTGATTTTTGGGCATCATGGTGTGCACCCTGTCGTCGTGAAAATCCAAACTTGGTAAAATCATATGCGCAGTTTAAAGACAAGGGATTCGAGATATTAGGTGTGTCTATGGACAAGGCTACTGATAAAGAGAAATGGCTAAAAGCTATAAAGGATGATGGTCTTACCTGGAAGCAAGTCGGTGATCTTAAAGGTTGGGAAAACGAAGCAGGCGTATTGTACGATGTGAAAGCTATCCCCATGAATTTTCTTGTCGATCCCAGTGGAAAGATCATTGCCAAATACCTGAGAGGCGAGGAATTGGATCATAAGCTGA
Source organism: Sphingobacterium tabacisoli (assembly GCF_017908035.1). Taxonomy (GTDB): domain Bacteria; phylum Bacteroidota; class Bacteroidia; order Sphingobacteriales; family Sphingobacteriaceae; genus Sphingobacterium; species Sphingobacterium tabacisoli. Next base: position 596,524 of record NZ_JAEQMU010000002.1, read on the forward strand.
GTGAGATTTTTAATAAGTAGATTTTTTTTACTTGTTTGTTCTTTTAAGCCGTTTGGGTTACCAAACGGCTTTTTGTATTATTCTTATAAAATCTATTTATATATTTGCAACTATGGCAAATAGCAATAGTTTTGCTATCATTAACACCCAAGCTCAAGATCTGAAGTACAAATGGATAGGTATATTCCCAAAGATGAGATAGCAGAAATACTACTTCGCGTTTCTAAAGGAGATGGTATACGTTTGAGGTTTTGATAGATCTTCGTGATCCAGCAACGACAGAATCTGCAGTAGCAAAAGCCTAAGGTGTAAAAGGTATTCCAACCAAGATAATTATTGATCCCTATGGACAGATAAGGTTCAATACATCGGGGTTTTCGGCTGATGAAGAAAAGGCCGTCAGCGAGTTGGCTGCAATGATTGAATATGCTAAGAAAAGTTAATTAGCAATAAATTGATAACTATGGTAAAGGAGGCGCAGTTGATTTAATTGCGCCTCCTTTGTTTCGGCGGAGAGATATAGTTACAATGAAAATATAATACCTCAGAATTTAGAATGAGTTATGTTACCCACAATATTGTTGGATATTAATTGTACTCTATTAAAAAATCTTCCTTAGGCCTTCTAACCTTTTTCATGTTACGAATCCAATCCCTGTTTTCATCCGCATAACCTAGATAAATCAAAGAAACGCTCTTTAGGCCTTTTTCTGATAAACCTAGTACCTCATCAACCAATTTATTGTCAAATCCTTCAGCAGGCGTACTGTCTATTTTCAATTCAGCTGCCTGTGCTAAAGCTAACCCGAGTGCGATATATGTCTGACGGGCAGTATGCGCAAAGTTATCTGTGGGAGATTGGTCCAGATATATTGATTTCAATTTATCTGTATACGATGCAAACCGGCCACGAGGCAGTTCGCGCTCGTCAGTAGTATAGTCATATACTTCATCGATACGTTCAGCGGTATATTTATCCCACGCCGCTAGTATGAGAATGTGCGAGGCATCGCGCATACAATCCGGATTTAAAGCCCCAGAAGAAATTTTATCTTTAAGGTCTTGATTTTCCACCAAGATTAAACTGAAGGGTTGTAATCCGGATGACGTTGGTGCAAGCCGGGCCGCCTCTACAATCTTCTCTATATCTTCCCTACTTACTTTTTTTGAGCGATCGTACGCTTTTACAGCATGTCTCCATCTCAAATCATCTAATAATGCCATTATATTATATTTTAAAATTATTTTTAATCGTAATTGATACCCTAATACCAACCCCTGGGATGTTACATATACCTAGATAACAGGACAAAAATCAGAGCCAATATTGCTGGGCTACCTTGTTTTAACAAGATACTTCTAGAAGAGGTCAGCGAGCCGTAGAGTGCAGCTATAATGACGCAACTTAGAAAAAACACCCCAATGTTGAAAGACCAGATTGGATCTTGGATGAGCAGAGACCAAATTAATCCTGCTGCCAAAAAGCCATTATATAAGCCTTGGTTCGCAGCAAGCTTTTTTGTTGGGATAAAAAGATCATCAGCGAGAGAACCTCCGAAAATCTTTTTACCTGTAGTCTCCCAGGCAAACATCTCTATCCACATGATGTAGATATGCTCCAGCGCGACAATCCCGGTCAATATCAAAGCTATTGTTTCCATTATAGGTTCTGGTTTAGTTATTGTTCGATACGGTTAGTACGACTGCTATATTACCCCGGGTAGCATTTGAGTAAGGGCATACCTGATGGGCTTTATCAACCAATGATTTTGCAACCTCTAAAGATACATTAGGTATATTAGCATGAAGCTGTACAGTAAGAGCAAAACCTCCATTTTCTATCTGTCCAATGCTTACAGAGGCCGTTACAGTCGTTTCCCCGGTCTGTATATTAGCAAGTTTTATAACGCGGTTCAGTGCGCTATCAAAGCATGCCGAATAACCAGCTGCAAATAACATTTCAGGATTACTGTAATCATCGTTAGCTCCACCTAACGACTTAGGCATACGTACTTCAAGGTCTAGTATACCATTTTCGCTTCTTACATGCCCGTTTCTTCCTCCTGTGGCAGTCACAGTTGTTGTGTATAATGTTCTCATGATTTTTTATTTAAGATTCTGTTTACAATTTCTTTTAATGCAAGTATATCTGCCGTTGCAATTTCCATAGAGGAAAGCAACTGTTCACGTATACCACAAGCCTTCTCCTGTATAGATATTCCCAAATCCGTACATGTGATGTTTACGATTCTTTCATCTTTATCACTTCTTATTCGAGATACATAGCCCTTTTGTTCTAGTCTTTTGAGTAGGGGAGTGAGCGTTCCATTATCCAATTGTAATTTTTCTCCAAGTTCTCCTACTGTCTGTTTTCGTTCTTCCCACAGTACCAGCATTACAAGGTATTGTGGATAGGTAAGGTCAAGTTTTTCCAATAATGGACGGTAGTGGTTTACCATTTCCTTTGCAAGTACATATATTGGAAAGCAAACTTGATTTGCCAGTTTCAACTCATCTTTCATGATTATATCTTTATCTAATACAAAGGTATTGTGAAATTATATTTTACACAATATAGTTTTGTAATTCAAATGTTGTTTTTAGAATTGTTTCCGTTGAGTAGATTATTTGTTTTGTAGGAAGATTTCATGGAGGAAGATGATTGTTTGATATAAGAAGTAAGCCAGCCCTAAAAAAGATTGGATAAATTTACTGTTTTAGTTTTCTAAACAAATTAGCGACAAACTAACTATTGTGGACCTGTCTGAGGATGAAAAATGGTTTATACAGCTACAGCAAAGCAATGAAATCGCATTTAGAAATCTTTATGAAAAGTATAGCGTTCGTATCTTAAAGCGTTTCAGTCGTTTACTGAAAGACGAAAAAATAGCAAAACAAATTTTGCAGGATGTGTTCTTGAAAATCAGGGATAGGCATGAAATGCTGGATACTGAAAAGTCTTTTCGTTCTTACCTATTTCAGATCGCTAAAAATAGAGAAATAGTCATTTTTCATAAAGTTATGCTAGATAATGACTTTATGAATCATATAATATATCTTTCCACAGAAGTATGCCGCCATGCAGAACAAGTCGTTCAGTTTAAGAAAAATAATGCTATTTTTGAAAAGGCATTGAAAATCTTCTGAAGAAATGTCTAGAGGTCTTAAAGTTATGCAAGATTGAAGACAAAATCTATGAAGAGACCGTCAATTTACTGGGAACCTCTACTGGACCTGTCAATGAACATATGGTCAAAGTATTTCGTACTGTTCGTCAGTATCTCAATCTATGTTATTAGTTTTTTTACCAGATATCTTACAATTTGCCGAATAATGCAATGTAAATATGCTTAACTGCCAGTTATAATATAGGTAATCTTCTGAAAATCTATTTATATATTTGTGAACACAATAAAGCTGAGCAAATGCTCCTATCACGATTAACATACAAACAAAATTAGGATCTAATATAGCATGGATAGCCGCATCCCTAAAGACGAAATAGCCGAAATATTACTTCGTGTTTCTAATGGAGATGAACAGGCCTATCGTACCATTTTTGAGGCTTATAAAACATCCATCTACTCTACGGTTTTTAACCTGAGTGACGACGAATTTATCGCTGAAGAAGTCCTGCAGGATACCTTTATCCGTCTTTGGAACTACAGAAGCAAACTGGTCGAAGTTGATAATTTCGATGCCTGGATCTATCGCGTAGCAAAGAATGTGTTCCTGACAAAGATTAAACAATTGAGTCCTTCACAAGAGCCTTTGGACCTTATTATACACGATATCTTCGCTACCCCCAAGACATACAATGATGTCGAATACCGGGAGCTGGAGACGGCATTTGAACAAGCAGTACAGAGCCTATCTCCCAAACAAAGGATCACTTATCAGCTGATAAAGATGGAGGGGCTATCGCGCAAAGAGGTTGCAAAGATACTCGAAGTATCTGCCGAGACTGTCAAATGGAACCTTGACGAGTCCGTTAAAAAAATAAGGTCTACGATGACAGAAATGCTGAAAAACCTACCATTAGTCCTCATTTTATTTTATTTGCAAAAAAAATAAACCTTCCTACCCCCCCAAAAGGAAAGGTAACAAAGTCATATTAATAAAGGATTAGATGTTTTTTGAAACGGTCTAATCCCACTTTCTTATAAACCGTATGAATTATAACGATAGCTATATAGATGTATTGATACAGCGATGTCTGGATCGTACAGCGACTGCCGAAGAACGCAAGGTGCTGTTGCGCGTATTGAAATATACAGATAATGCGCAGATCGAGGGCAAGATCGTCGCTGCATTTCAGCAGAAGCAGGTCAAGCTTGAACCTGGCAATACAGTTTGGGCGGCGATCGAAAAACAGATTGCCGAAGAAACTCCGATAAGACCTATCCGTAGATACAACAAGGGATTACAGTTCGTGAAGTATGCCGCTGCTGTATTGTTGTTTTTAACGATTCCATTATATTTTTTTAGGGATGCTTTGCCTCCTGCCGTTACCGAGTTGAAATTGGTACGTGAGGTGAGCGATATTTTTAAAGATCAGACGCCACGAGTTGCTTCGGAAGAATTTGCAGAAGAGATTCAATTGATTCTCTCTCAGGACAGGAAGGTCAATCTATTAGATAGGGACTCCGCGGCACTCACCAATGCGGAGGAATATATCCATATATCCCGTAGTGATAATCAGATTAGCTATACACTTCAGGATAGCGGCACCCATCTTATGTCTAGCGCCGTGGTATATCATACGATCAAAGTGCCTTACGGTAAGCGTTTTTCTGTCCGATTGATCGATGGTACATTGGTGTCGCTCAATTCGGGCACAGAGCTGCGGTATCCTATTAATACCCAGCAGCAAGATATGGATTTGTACTTGACGGGGGAGGCCTACTTTGATGTTGCCAAATCGCAGAACCGAAAATTTAATGTGCATGTCGACGGTGATCGCTTTAAGAAGGAGCACATGGTTCAAGTGTTAGGAACCCAATTTAACATCAGGGCATTCCCGCACGACAGACAAAGCGTGACCACCCTGTACGAAGGGGCGATTCAGGTGTCTGGGCTTACGGCGCTACCTATTCGCTTGCAGCCATCCAAACAGATCACAGTCGATCAGCACTATGCCATAGCTGCAGCCGATTTGGAAATGAATTCAGCTTGGCTGAACAATGTGTTTTATTTCAAGAACACCGCTTTGGATGAAGCTTGCCAAGAGTTGGAAAGATGGTATGGTATAAAGGTGACCTATAACAGAGGCAAAGAAACGAAGAAAATACTCGCTCAAATATCCAGAAATAAGAGTCTAAAAGATGTATTGGATATGTTGGCCCAGACTTATGATATCAAATACGAATTCCGAGGAAAGGAGGTGATCTTGACAGATTGATACTAGCCAAATAAATTAAAACTATGGTTTTAAAGACCAAGAATTTTTAATCCTAAAATATAAAGAACTAACCAGTCTTTTTTTACATTGTTTATGAAGCAATTTTTTAATAATAATAGATATAGATGCTGCCTGTTGTTTTTTTGCAGCATTCTTTTCATGACGAGTGTCTTTGGGCAGCAACCAAAGATAACGATCCAAAAGAAGGGCATCACCCTAGATGAACTTCTGAATGAACTTCGGAAGCAGAGCGGAGTTGATTTTGTCTCCTTAACTTCCAAAATCGATCACTTTAAAAAGATCGATGCAAATTTTAAAGATGAACCACTGTATCAGGTGTTGGACAAGTATTTTAATGTTCGCTCAGGTGTAGTATACGTTTTCAAAAATAACAGTATCATTTTGATGGACGAGCAGAAGGCACAGATGCGTAGAATCAGCGGAGTGGTACACCGCGAAGACACGGATCGGGAGATGGCCGGTGTGTCGCTATCTTTTCCAGATAAAGGAATTAAGGTCAATACCGATGTAAACGGTAGGTTTGTCATCCAAGTGCCCGAATACGCCAAAGAATTGGAGGTTTCTTACCTTGGATTTAAAAAGAAAAAAATGACGTTAAACCTGGCGAATAATTACGTCATTCACTTATCACCCACCTCCGAAGATATAGATGAAGTCGTGGTGACAGGAATATTCAACCGCTCTGCCGAGAGCTTTACCGGAGCCACTACAACTATTAGTGGCGAGGAAATCAAAAAAATCAATACAAATTCAGTGCTCGCTGCAATATCGGCTGTAGACCCCGCATTCCGATTGGTAGCCAACAATCAGTTTGGTGGCGATATCAATCGCCTGCCAGAGGTGCAGATGCGGGGACAGAATTCGTTTCCGAACCTAAGCGGAGAGCTGTCCAACAACCCCAATGAGCCTCTTTTTATATTGGATGGATTTCAGGTCAACCTGCAACGTATCGTCGATCTTGATATGAATCTTATCAAGTCGATTACACTTCTGAAAGATGCTTCGGCTACTGCTATATACGGCTCGAGAGGGGCAAATGGCGTCATGGTCATTACCACTATACCTCCCGCAGCAGGAAAAGTACAGGTCACTTTTACAAATGACTTTAGATTAGCCACACCTGAATTAGGCGTATATAATCTGTTGAACGCCAAGGAAAAGCTCGACTTTGAGAAGCGTGCCGGATTTTATAAGGGAGCCGTCAATATCAATCAGTTGTCTAGAGATTTTCTTTACAATTCGCGCTTCAAAAATGTCTTGGAGGGTGTAGACACCGATTGGTTGAAGATCCCAACACAGATCGGACGCAGCAACCGTTCTTCGCTACGTCTTCAGGGTGGGGATGAGATTTTGCGGTATGGTCTGCAGTTTACAGCGGATCGGCAAGAGGGGGTAATGAAGGGGCAGGACAGGGACAATTACAGCGGACAGGTCGACCTCAGCTATAACGTAGCTAAATTCCGCTTTATGAACTCTTTGCGCGTATTCCAAAATAAGGCAAATGTATCCCCATATGGTAGTTTCAGCGATTATGTCACTGCCAATCCCTATTTCTCGCCTTATGATGCGGATGGTAATATTCCTTTACTATTGGAAAATGTATCCCATCATCCCTGGTATGAGCCCTTTACTACAATAAACCCATTATATAATACCACGTTACATTCCGTAAATAAATCAGAATACTTTGGTGTGACCAATAATTTTTCGGCACGATATGATATTACGCCTGGATTATTTGTAGAGTCTAATTTCAGTATTACCAAACAGAACGATGGCTCCGATCAGTTTTTCTCTGCGCAGGACTCTAGATTTGCTTCGATAGCAGAGCCAAGTCGTCGTGGATCCTATACAGCACGTACTGGAAAGACATTTGGATATGAAACTATGACCACAGCCAACTATAATGTAAAGCATGGTAAAAGCCAGATTTTTTCAATGTTGGGCTTCAATGCCAAAAGCAGCAACAATGAGTTCTATCAGATCGTTGCCGAAGGATTTCCTTACGATCGCCTGGACAACCTCTTGTTTGCCAATCAATACCAGACGAATGGCAGGCCTACTGGCGATGAAAGTACTACGCGTAATATAGGTATCGTGTATTCGGGCAACTACAGCTATGACAATCGGTACCTAATGGATTTGTCCATCCGTAGAGACGGTTCGTCCCAGTTCGGTACAGACCGCCGTTTCGGTACATTCTGGTCCGCAGGCTTGGGATGGAATATACATAACGAACGCATCTTTAAAGATAGTCCAATCGTTAATAAACTTCGGTTAAGAGCCAATTACGGAAGCACAGGATCGCTCAATATTCCAGCATATGGCGCTCAATTTAGGTACAATTTCGGTGTAGGATCTTCCTATTACGACCAGCTCGGCGCAGTCTTGAACAACTTGGGGAATTACAGCCTAAGCTGGCAGAACGTCTATAAGCTTAATGTGGGAATGGACGCATCACTACTGAACGAACGTCTGGATCTCCGTATGGAAGTCTACAGGGATCAGACCAAGAATGCCTTGACTTCGGTCACATTGGCTCCTTCGACAGGTTTCAGTAGTTATTCGGAGAATCTAGGCGAGCTCCAGAATACAGGGATGGAGTTTTCTGCTCGATATGCTATTATCAATCAGAAGTCAAAGGGGATTTTATGGTCTGTCAATGTAAACGGATTCACGAATAATAATATACTTAAGAAATTGTCCAACAAGCTGAAAACAGCTAATGAGGATCTGAATACGGCCAATGAAAAGCAGATTTATCCGAATGTGCTGTTGGAAGAAGGGCAATCCATGAATACCATATTTGCAGTACGCTCATTGGGTATCGACCCAGCTACAGGTACGGAAATGTTTTTGAAAAAAGACGGTACAACTACTTACGATTGGGATATTAAAGATAAGGTGCCAGTTGGAGTACAACAACCCAAATGGAATGGCAACTTCGGTTCCAACGTGATTTACAAAGGATTTGAATTGAATCTGATCTTTAACTACCAGTATGGTGGAAAGTTATACAACTATACCTTGGTGGACCGTGTAGAGAATGTCAATGTAGCAAATAATGTAGACCGCCGGGCCTACGAGCTGGGATGGACCAAACCAGGTGACGTCGCCTTGTTCAAGCGTATCACGTCCACAGCTAATGCCACACAGGCTACGTCTAGGTTTGTTCAGGATGACAATAACCTGAAGTTGACCTCCGCATCATTGGGCTATAATTTTTATGGCAAAGCCTTTCTAAAACGTTGGGGTATAAATTCGCTAGCAATAACGGCATTGACAAATGACCCGATATGGTGGAGTTCTATCCAGCTCGAACGAGGTACGGACAATCCATTCGCACGTAATTATTCACTATCGCTTCGCGCGAGTTTCTAAATAGAAGAGATTATGAAAATATACCTATTTTTAGTAGCACTAATGACGGTTGCCTCTTTCGCCGGATGCAGTAAGTATCTGGATGTGGAGCCAAAGTCATCTGTAGCCGAGGAGCAGATGTTTGCTTCTGAAACAGGCTTTGAACAGGCTTTGGTCGGCGTGTATTCCCAACTGAGCAAGCAGAGTATGTATGGAGACCGCCTCTCCTTGGGGTTTGTGTCCGCTTTAGCGCAGAATTATACCCAGTCCAGTTCAACAGCTCCTTATTACGAGACTCGTTCGTATAATTACAACAGCGATGAGGTCCGAAATATCCTAAATGCCGTATGGAGCAGCTCGTATAATGCTATAGCTGGACTGAACAAGATTATCGAAAAGACAGCATCGAATAGATCGGCGCTTTCTTCCCAAGGCTATAATTTGATTCGTGGAGAAGCTTTGGCTTTACGTGCTTATATTCATTTTGATCTTTTTCGTTTATTTGGCCCCGAGTACCAATCCGGAAAAGGACAGAAAGCTATTCCATACGAGACGATGGTGGATGCCTTTGCCAATATACCGGGCACATCGGAGGAAGTATGCCGATTGGTCTTGAACGATATTACGGAAGCTGCAGATTTGCTCAAATCTGTCGATCCGGTTTTTGAAGAGGGTACAGATATGGATACCCGCCGTATACGCATGAATTATTACGGCGTCAAGGGGTTGGCAGCTCGCGTATATATGTATATGGGAGATAAGCCGGCAGCGGCTAAAGCTGCGCAGGAAGTGGTGGATGGCGCTGAGTTTCCTTTTGTATCCAATACGCGAGTTAGTGCTGCTGCCGGATCAAAAGATAGGTTGTTTATGTCAGAACTCGTCTTTGCCCTTCGGTCTCGGGATATCCTGACTTGGACCCAGAATTATTTCCGGTTTTATATCTCTTCAGGAAGAGGCTTGACCCGTACTTTGGCTAATATAAACACCCTATATGAAAACTCCACTACCGATGTAAGGAAGCTCTACCTCTTTGAACAAGATCAGGGTATATTATTTCCTTCCAAGTTCTGGCAGACCTATACCCCCATCACAGGAGAAGGATTGACATCGTCGTACCGAACGGATCAACTTATTCCATTAATTCGGGTCTCCGAGATGTATTATATCTTGGCAGAAGCCGCCAACTCGCCCCAATCGGGCGTGGTAGAATTGAACAAAGTACGCTTCGCCCGGGCAGTCGGTAAGCTTCCCGAAGACGGATCTGTTACTGCGACACAGCTACAGAATGAGATTCAGAAGGAATACCATAAAGAGTTTTATGCCGAAGGACAGTACTTTTTCTATTTAAAGCGAAGAACCATTACGCGCATGCCTTTCATGACTTCTGACATTCCACTATCCATTTATAAATTACCGGTTCCAGATGTGGAATTGGAGTATAATCCTACTTATAAATAAGAATATGAAAACGAGAAAATATTTTATTTTCGCGGGTCTTCTTTGCGCATTGATGGCCTGTAAAAAGCAAGAAACAATGTTATTCGAAGGTGAAGAACGGGTTTCTTTTTTTATCGGTGAATATGATGTTGATTCTACAAGTTATACGTTCGCTTTTGACCCCGTGACAAAAGAAAGGGATACCCTTTATCTCAAAATGCGGATCCAGGGCAGAAAACACAACCGCCCGAGAACTATAAAGATCCAACCCGGAGTTGGTACCACAGCTGTGTTGGGACAAGACTTTCTCTTGCCAGAGGTGGTGTTACCGGCAGACTCTGTCACGGTTAATTACCCGTTGATACTGATCAATACACCCAAAATGGAAACACAGGCGTTACGGATCGTGGCTGAAGTAGCCGCCTCTGACGACTTCTTACCAGGTGGTACAGGACAGGCGATCGGTGGTACCAAAGCTATAAATTCCTATAAGATATGGGTGTCCAACAAGCCAGAAAGGCCGGTTTACTGGGATGATGTGGAAAGCGACTTTGGACCATTCTCTGCAACACGTATACGTTTTATGATCAGTGTATTAGGTGTTTCTGATTTTTCATATGATACTATAGGTGCCTATGGAACATTTACCTATCCCGTAATTCTACGCAATGCCCTAGTAAAATACGAAGCCGCAAATGGACCTTTGATCGATGAGTTCGGTCAACGTGTAACTTTTTAATTCAACAGACAATGAAAGGAAATAGATTTTTAATATATACTATAGGCTACTTACGAATTGGCCTGATAGCATTACTAATGCAGGGTTGCTCCTCATTTGAACAGGACTTTAGCCGATCACCAATTGGAGATATCAACATTCTGATGGACAAGAGCGAGTACGATGTGGTCCAGTTGGAAAAGTTAAATATTCCGGTTACGATAAATATTCCGCCGGGAAAGACAGGGCGATATGCCTACCGTTGGAAAGCATTGACAAACGATGCTGTTTACATCTTGTCCGACAAGAAAGATTTGGATACGATTATTGATCTGCCACCTCAGCAGTATAATATTCAATATACCGTGACCGATTTGGACAATGGTCTTGAATTTAACAAGCACCTCTTTTTAACTGTCAATGGTGCTTTTTATGAAGGTTGGCTGGTTTCCCATAACCTAGGAGGCAAAGGCAAGCTTGCATTTATACGGGCGGACAATGCGGTATTCCCTGATCCTGTAGGACAGGCAAATAATCTGTCCTTCCCAGAGAACCTTAAAGCCTCATTTTACAACCAAGTAAGTTATCAGGTAAAATATGCATCCATAGCCAGCTTTACAGGCACGGAAATATTCCGCTTTGATCCCAATACATTTAAATTGACAGGCAAGAGTGAGGAAGTCTTTATGTCTCCCAATGGTTATGGTGGGTTAGCTTGGGATGGCGGATTAGGTCGTGTAGATCAGTATTTTATTAATAATGGTGAGGTCCATGTCGGTATGGGAGATTTTTATCCCAATGAAATATTAAAACCGTATACGCCAGGTCTTGGTGGAGATTACAACTTGTTTCCAGCGGTCATTTCTTCATCCCTATATAACACTTTCTTTTACGACAATAAATATAAACGGTTTATGGTTGCACCGGCTTTTGCAAGAGCTCTTGCTGTGGCTACGAACGGATCGAACACTACACTTAATATATTCAATATGTCAAATGTCGGCAAGACTATGATAGCTGCCGAAAAGGGAAGAGTTTCATCAAATAGCAGTGTGTTTTATTGTGTGATGGAAGACAATGACGGAAGGTATGTTATGGGAATAAATAATTTGGATCCAATTCTGTACCAAAAAGTTACAGATAGCCAGTGCCCTGATTTTAGCAAAGCAAAACTATTTACCGCTTCGGGCTTATTCCAACATATGTATTATGCCGTCGATAATAAGATCTACCTATACAACATAGTAGCTAATAGCGCGGAGTTACTTTATAGTTTTCCCAGCTCCCAGTTAATTACAGACATCGAGATAAAACGTAAAACCAGCAGAACGCTTGCCGTATCTACCTGGGATGGCACTTCGGGTAATTTTAACCTTTTCGATATAAGTGATTTAGGTCAATTTGTGGATGGAGCCCCTAAAAAAGTTTTTGGTAATCTTGGCTATATTATCCATACCAGTAATAAATAAATCCATGAAGAAGATCAGTATAACAATGAGTTTAGTAGCGCTGCTATTTGTAGCGCAGGGACAAGAGAAAAAAGTATCTACCATACAAGAGCGCTTGACCGCTTTGAAGGAAATGAAAGATACTAAGTCATTACAATCTACTCTTAAAAAGCTGGAGCGTAGTAAAGAAGAATCGGATAGGGTTTTGGCTTACTGGTATTATTATGGACAGCAAAACGAAGAAAAGACAGCAGCGATTCAGCAATCGGTAGTAAAAGATTTTCCGAACAGCAACCTAGCGATTCAGGAAAAGGTCAAGGTGATTAGTCAGATGAAATCGCTTGCCGAACGTGATATGCAATTTCAAGCCTTATTAAAGGAGTATCCTAATGCATCGATAGGTTTTGAGATGTACAACATGGCCAATGCATATGCCAGTGAAGGGAATGTCGAAAAGATGGTCCAGTATGCGGACTTATATACAGATATGACGTCGGACCGGAACGGGAACCGTCTGAACAAAGCATCGGTATTGTCCAGCTGTGCCCGTTTCCTCAGTAGGAGCAATCCGAAGGCGGCATTGCCATTTCTGGAGGATGGTCTTGCTTATCATCGTATGGATCTCGCTAAACAGGAGGAAGGAGACACCGAACAGATCCGAAAGGAACGTCGTCGTCGTGCTGAGCAAGGCTATTATATCACGCTCAGTAGTTATGCCGATGCTTTAGGGCGAGCAGATAGAGCACCGGAAAGCTTACAGCTGCTAGCGGCGATTAGACAGGAATTGACCAGAAAACAACCTATAGAGCAGACGAATTTGGAGATCATAGATGGAGCTTATTTAAACGCGCTGCTAGCCAATAAAAAATATGGGGAGGCGCTTCCTTATCTCGAAGAGGATTATGTCAAAGGTTCTGCAGGCGTGGTGACCGCTGATCTGCTGCAAAAGGGATACGCCGATAGCAAAGGATCACTAGAGGGATACGAGACCTATAAAGCGGCATTGGATCAAACCAAAATGGCGAATGCAGAAGCCGAAATGATGAAAAAGCTGGTGTCGAAAGATGCACCGGAATTTGAATTAAAAGATGTAGACGGTAATACCGTAAGATTAGCTGATCTGCGTGGGAAAGTGGTGGTTCTCGATTTTTGGGCTACCTGGTGCGGACCATGCAAAGCGTCCTTTCCAGCTATGCAGAAGGCGGTAGATCGATACAAAGAAGACAAGGACGTTCGCTTTTTATTCCTGCACACTTGGGAGAGAGGTGCTGGTGATGCAACTGCAAATGCGAAGAAGTATGTAACGGACAATAAATATAGTTTCGAAGTGTTGATGGATCTGCGGGATCCATCAACGAAGGAGAGCGCAGTGGCACAAGCGTACAAAGTAGACGGCATTCCTACAAAAGTAATCATCGATCCTCAGGGACGTATACGATTTGAAACATCGGGCTTTTCAGGTGAAGACGAGACCGCTGTGAAGGAGCTCTCAGCGATGATTGAGTTCGCGCGGAAGAATTGAATAAATAGAGTCTCTTAGAAATCCTTTAGGAGGCTCTTTTTTTTTAAACTATTCAGCTAGTATTTGCTCTTTCGATTAGGCGAATTTAGGTAATTGCTATTTTTCCTTATATGTTGTCTGTTGATGATATGTTGTTTCGAAAATTGAGCTGATAGCTGAAAATTGGAATTAAAAAAGTAATAGAAAATGACACCATCAGAAATAATACGTATATGAAAATAACAATAATGTTAATCCAGACTGTACTGTTGCTGCCCATCTTTGGATTGGCTCAAAATGGTAAAAATGAGGGCTACATAATTCATGGTCAAATTGACAATATGCCGCGTGGTAAACAGTATGTTTATCTTGCGTCGATAGTGAGAGATCAGGAACTACACACGGATTCCGTCTTAATGAAAAACGGGAAATTTACGTTTAAGGGCAGAGTGGACGAGCCTTGTATGGTAAGTATTTATACAAATGTACCTGACCGTAAATATCCAGCTACGATGGGATTATTTTTAGAGAATGCTAAGATTAACTTGCGTGCAACATGGGACACGTCTGCGCGTGAATACGTAAAAAACTTGATAGTGACGGGCTCAAAGGTACACGAAGAAAATGAGTATCTATTTGATGGTGCTATGAAGCGCTCGGGTAGAGACAAAATTAGGGAAGGATATATCGAAGCCCAAAGGAGAGGTGATACGGCACAGATGAGGGCGTTAACAAAGGCAAATTTAGAAGCGTTAGAAGTCTATACAAACGATATCCAAGATTGGGTAGCGGCAAACCCAAACAGTTTTGTGACGCTTCGATACAGGCAGATGCTTGTTCCTAAAGATGAAGCTGGTCTGGATAGGTTTGAAGCGGAACTGGATAGAATGGAACCTCAGCTGCGCTCGTCTTACTTAGCAAAGACGATCTATGCCGAAATCGACGAACAACGCCGGCGCTTAAAGATAGCTCCAGGGACGATGGCCATTGATTTTGAACAGCCTGATAAAGATGGCAAGCTAGTAAAGCTTTCGGACTACAGGGGCAAGTATGTATTTGTTGATTTTTGGGCAAGTTGGTGCGTACCTTGTCGGGCCGAAAATCCCCATGTCCTAAAGGCCTATAATGATTTCCATCCAAAGGGACTCGAAGTGCTATCTGTTTCTGTCGATGATAAACGAGAAGCTTGGTTAAAAGCTATAGAACAGGACCAGCTGCCATGGACTCAGGTTTCAGATCTGAAAGGTTGGGATAATTCTGCAAGTAAATTGTATTTAATCAAGGCAATACCAGCTAATTTCTTGATCGATCCATCGGGTAAAATAATAGCTTCCGGACTGCGGGGCGACAATCTCCATAAAGAACTGGAGCGTGTATTTGGAAAATTGTAGTAGTCTTTTGAATAGTAGATCCAAGGGAGGGGCGAAGATCTTTTGAACTTCGTCTCCTTCTTAAAATAGCTGCAATAACAGAGTTGCAGGTAATCTTTTTTTGTTACAAGATAAATTTGTAATAAATTAGTTGCCAAATTAATCTTAGATGCAGTTTGGTAAGGAAATAAATAGCGAGTATGACTTGTTGGATCGCCTCCGCAAAGGAGATCACGAGGCTTTTACTAAACTATATGAAAAGTATAGTGTGCTGTTGATCCCTACAATCTTACGACTCTTAAAATCACAAGAGCTTACCGAAGAGCTATTACAGAAATTATTTATCAAAATCTGGGACTCACGCGAGCAGATAGACCCCACCAAGTCTTTTAAAGCTTATGTGTATCGTATTGCACAGAATATGGTATACTATTCTTTTCGGGAAGATAGTAGACAGAAGCGACTTTTAGATTTTGTAATCAATCAGAAGTCCGAAAGCTATAGTCATATCGAAGAAGATCTTATCAATAAAGAAATGGAGGATCTCGTAAAAGCCGCTATAGAAAAGCTGCCTCCAAAAAGAAAAGAAGTTTACTTGCTATTTCGTTACGAAGAAAAAAGTTATAAGGAAATTAGTGACTTACTCCATATTTCCACTTCGACTATCAATGATCACTTGCAAAAGGCCAATAAATTTCTCCGTGAGGAACTTAACAAAAAGGAATTCGTCTGGCTCTTATTTTTATTGCTGAGTCAATAATATCCTGTTTTTTGTCAGCATTGTTCCCTAAGCAAGGCCACTTTCTATATGCGTAAACTTTTTAGCTTTACATTATTTTAAAAAAAAATTAATATAGAGCAGTTAGTTTGTCTCTCTAAGGCATACTATAATACAAAGGGGCGCATATGGAACATAGCAAACATATAGAAAGTTTATTTAAAAAGCATAAGGAAGGATCAGCATCTGTTGAAGAAACCAGAGTACTGCTTGCATTCTTCAAGGATCCACAAAATTCTGACTATTTAAACGCCCTTATCGATCAGGAATTTGAGGAGGATGCTACTGAAATGGCAGAGGAACTTGTTTCGTCTATTGCACGGAGTGTAAAGAGCGTCGTCGATCTCCATATTGAAGGTCACACAACCGAGCGGCCTGTATTATTCCGCTATATCAGGAGCTATAAGTACGGGTGGTGGTCTGCCGCGATTTTAATCTTAGGATTGTTCGGTCTCTACCAATATAATCTATACCCTGTTAAAGTAGGACACCCTATAGCCTTTACAGATACCAAAGATCAGGAAAAGGCGACGCTAACCCTAGGCAATGGGCAACAGATAGAGCTGGATACCGATAAAGATGGGATTATAACGAGAAACGAGGGACTAACGTATGCCGATGGCCAAAATCTTGTACAGCTACATGAGGTGCAGCAAGCCCTATTGTCGACGCCGAGAAAGACGCAATATTCTACGATGCTACCTGATGGCACGCAAGTATGGCTTAATGCCGAGTCATCCTTAAGTTATCCAACTAGTTTTGAAGGTGCTGAACGTATCGTTGAGCTCAAGGGCGAAGGATACTTTGAGGTTGCGCATGATGCTAAGCATCCGTTTATTGTAGTTACAAAAGGACAAAGATTGAAAGTGTTGGGTACCAGTTTCAATCTCAAAGCCTATACTAATGAGCCTGCTGTGGTAACTACGCTAGTCACAGGTCGGGTGCAGCTCTATTCCGACAAAGCTACAGTAGCGCAGATGCTTAGCCCTGGGCAGCAATCCGCTTTTGTCGAAGATAAGTTTTATGTGGGCCATGTCGATACTAAAATATTTTGTGCCTGGAAGTTAGGGGAACTCAGGTTTAGAGCAACTCCGCTCGATGAAGTGTTGCGTGAAATAGAAAGATGGTATGATATCGATATCGATTATTCGACCGTCCCCAAAGGCGTAAAAATCCATGCTTCTATTCGTAAGGATAAAAAACTAGCCATTGTGATAGAAGCATTAGAGAAAATAACAGAATTGAAATTCGATATACAGGGAAGGAGGTTAAAGATTATGCACTAAAGCAGACTGTTTTGTCGAGATTCTTTAAAATAAACCAGAGGTGTGGGGACACCCCTAGTTCATAAGATTCGAGACGTTTTCGAGATTAAGACATGACGAAAAGAAGTAACTAACCTTATTTACAAATTTATGAATTATTCCCTTATGCACAAGAGCAGCAGTGGATTTGCTGTGCCTCGTGCGGCTCTACGGTCAGAGTCACCAAGGCTTATGGCCATGATGAAAAAATGCTTATTGGTGTTTTTTCTATTATCCTTTGCTGCATTTCAAAAAGTCACAGCGCAGAAAGTGACAATATCGCTCAAAAATGTGTCTTTTATTGATGCCTTAGAAGAGGTCAGCAAGCAAACACAATATGATTTTTCTTATAACGATAGGATATTGAAGAATGCAAAACCCGTTACCTTAGCCTTAAAAAATGAGACACTCTCAAATGCTTTGATCAAATTATTCCAGGATCAACCCTTTAACTATGAGATCAAGGAGCGTATAATTATCATTTTTGAAAAATCTAACACACGTCCTGTGGTCAATGCGTTAGGCGGTACGCCCGTAGAAGGACGTGTCACCAATGAGAGTGGATTGCCTCTTAATGATGTAACGATCAGAGTACGAGGTAGTAATTATATCACCAAAACGGATATAACCGGCAAGTTTACTATTCCTGCGGAATTTGCAAACTCGGTGTTGCACATCCATCACTTAGGTTATGCACCGCTTGAGACCGGTGCACAACGGGCTCGCACGGCCATGTTGACTATGGTATCTTCCCAGATCGACGAGGTCATGGTTAATACGGGATACCAGACTGTGGACAAGCGACACCTTACAAGTGCGGTAACCACGCTCAAGATGGACGATATTAAAACTGCTGGTATCAATACGGTCGATAAATTGTTGGAAGGAAGGGTTCCGGGGATGATCTTTATGCAAAATTCTGGACAGGTTGGTGCAGCGCCAAGGCTCAGAATCCGTGGTACATCTACCGTGTTAGGGACTAGGGAGCCGCTATGGGTTTTGGATGGTATCGTCCTTACCGATCCGGTCAATGTCGATCCTCAGCAGATCAATGATCTGGATTTTGTTAACCTCTTGGGTAATGCGATTGGTGGTCTAAACCCCGAGGATATCGAACAGATTGATGTGCTCAAGGATGCTTCGGCAACAGCACTGTATGGAGCAAGAGCAGGCAATGGTGTTATTGTCATTACCACCAAAAAAGGTAAGATTGGAAAACCTACGATATCATATGCAGGCTCTTCTAGTTTTTCTACCCGGCCGCGGTATTCGGATCGTAGTATTTACATGATGAATTCGCAAGAGCGTTTGGATGTATCCAAAGAGATGGTGGACCGCAAGATCCGGTACAATAATATTACTGAATGGGCTGGATATGAAAAAGCATTACAGGATTATTATGCAGGTGCTATCGATTATAGCGAGTTTAAGCGCTTAAGTGATTATTATGGTACCATCAATACGGATTGGTTAGGTTTACTGATGCGGGATTCCTACTCCCAGAATCATAGTGTCAATCTATCTGGAGGAGCTAGTGAAATACGGTACTACGCTTCTTTGGGATATAATGACGAAAATGGTGTTATACAGAAAGAAAGTAATAAGCGCTATTCCTCCGTGTTAAATGTCACAGCCGACTATAAGAAATTTACGGCACAGATATCATTTTCAGGTAACTATTCAAAAAGAAACTATACACCTGCCGATGTTGGTATAATGAATTACGCCTACAATATGAGCCGCACGATGCCGGCCTATCACAGTAACGGTGATTTATTCTTTTACCCCAGATTTAATAGTCCATTATTTTACGACTATAATATCTTAAAGGAAAGGGATAATGCTGGGGATCAGACGAACACAGTCGCAGCCAATATAAAGGCATTAGTCAAGTTCAAAATCATGTCCGGACTGGATATCGAAAGTACCTTTGCCTATGGCGTATCGAATAATAATCAGGAAACTTACTACACTAAAGATTCATTCTATAATTTCAAATTGCGCCGTGACCAGACAGTAAGAAATGATCTTAGCCCTATAGGAGGCGAACTCAAAAGAATCGACACCCGTAATAATAATTACACGGCACGCCTGCAGACCAACTATGTGAAAGGATTTGGTGCAGACAAAAAGCACCTGCTTACGGCATCCGCAGGTCTAGAAGTGCGGTCGACCGAGTACAATGGGTTTAACATTACGCGAAGGGGGTATTTCCCGGAGATGGGCGGATATTTTGATTATATCCCGACGACGTATACCGGGTATTATCAGCAATGGATGTCCGAGAAAGCAGCTTTGGGCTATTACGATAGACAGCTCAGCAACGAGGTCGCCTGGTACGGTACTTCCGGCTATTCGTGGGATGATCGCTATATTATGAATGTGCATATACGTGGTGAGCAATCCAATTTATTTGGACGACGATCCAACAACAGTTTTATGCCTATCTGGGCAGTTTCCGGACGATGGAATATGCACAATGATATAGTAAGGAATGTGGACTGGATTAATGAACTTGCGTTTAAGGGATCATGGGGTTGGCAAGGTAACATGTTACCTGGGCAATCAGCTGATATGGTGATGCGCCAAGCACTCAATACCAACATATATTATAACTCACCCTTTGCAACGATAGCCAATTACCCCAATCCGGATCTACGCTGGGAGCGTACAACTTCGTCCAATGCGGCCTTAGAGTTTGCATTGTTCAACAGCAAATTAAGGGGATCTGTAGGCTATTTTTATAAGCGGACTAGAGATGCTTACTTGGACAAGACAGTATCAGAGATTAATGGCGTAGAGAAATACGTGATCAATAGTGGTACGTTAGAGAATAAAGGAGTAGAAGTATCCTTGAGTATTACCGCTATAGATAAGACGGGCTTGAATTCCGACCGGAGAGGATTTGTATGGCGCTTTGATCCACAGCTCGGTCAGGTATTAAATAAGGTGCTGAATCGCGCTATCAATAATCGAAACAACGTATTGCAGGACAATATTTCGTACAATGACTTTTTGAGCGGCTCGATACAGCTTGCGGGCAAACCGATAAATACATTTTATTCCTACAAGTTTAAAGGACTGAGCCCGGTGGACGGTTCGCCTATATTTTATGGAGCAGAGCCTGAGTTGGCGGATGAATATAGAACCAAGTATTCACAGATGGAGTTGGAGGATGTTTATCTGGAGGTACTTTCAGAATCTGGTCGCAGAGAGCCCTTTATTCAGGGTGGGATTTCCAACTACTTTGGCTGGCGTAATTTCGGGCTGTCATTTAATGTTACCTATTCCCTAGGTAACAAGATACGTATGCTAAAAATTGCTTCGGGTTATGGCTCCACGGTTGCATCACCCCAGCAAAACCTGCGTAAAGAATTTGTCTATAGATGGCGTCAACCAGGAGACGAAGCTTATACCAATATTCCAGGGATACAAACTTCTAATAATAACAACTTGCCTTGGTGGAATGTGTATCCTGCCAGCGCCTACACGTTTGGCGGGTCAGTATATGATATGTATGACAATTCGGACGTGAGACTCGTCAGTGCCGATCATTTAAAATTGCAATCCGCTTCTTTGCGGTACAATGTACAGGAGAAGCTAACAAAAAGACTTGGTCTAGGCTCGGCTTATATCAGTATTACAGGTACCAATCTATTTATGTGGACCAATAAGCAATTGAAGGGACAGGATCCGGCCCAGTCAGGTTCTTCTCCTAATATCAATCTTTCTCTACGACCTGTTTATTCTGGTAGTATTAATCTTTCATTTTAAATCTATAACATCATGAAAAATAGTTATATACTTTTATTTTGTTTGGTGTTTATCACATCTTCCTGTGGTAAGTTTCTCGAAGAGTATTCGCGTGATCTGACTTATGTGGAGACAGCCGAAGATCTCAATAAGTTGATGATTGGAGAGGCATTTATTCCCAGTTTTTCACTTTCGATCAGTAACCAATCAACCATGAGCACCTTAAGCTCAGATGTAGGCGTAGTATTGCCTTGGCTGCATGTGATGGACGATGATAGCGAGTCGTTTTTAGTAGGATCGGTAGATCCGAACGAGGCTACTCCCCAACAGACCCTCGCAGGGTTCCACAACTGGGCACAAGTTCCTGCAGTCAATGTGTTAAATATGTCATGGGAAGACAACTTTTGGAGAAAGGTATACAAGCGTATAGGCGCGCTTAATGCACTCATTTTTCAGGCAGACAATCTTGTACAGAAGTCTCCAGAAGACGTGTTGGTAAGGCATCTACGTGGTGAAGCATTCTTCCTACGGGCGTACTATTATTTTCTACTACAGAATATTTATGGAGCTCCGTACCGTAAGAGTACAGCAAGTCTGGACGAAGGTGTGCCATTGAAGATTTCGGAAAAAGTGGAAGATAAGTATTTTAAGCGGGACAAAAATGATGTGGTGTATGCTCAAATTATTTCAGATTTGAATGAGGCGGCTACGCTTTTGGAAGGCTACAATCCGGATTCAAAAATACGTGTGGGCATCTCAGCTGTAAGGGCTTTGCAGAGTCGGGTTTACCTGTATACAGAGCAGTACGACAAGGTGCTGGAAGCGACTGTAGGCTTTGACAATATGGGCTACACTTTACAGGACCTTAACCAACATGTTGCCGGCACCAATTTTACGTTCAGGGCTTCCTCCGAAACCATATTTACTATGGGACCTAATACGGTTCCAGCTGTTTTTCTTTCCGATTCGGTGGGTCAGTGGAGTGGTAATGATAACCGTGCTTCTTCCTTCAAAGTTGCTGATAATCTGATTGGAACCTATCAGATAGACGATTTGAGACGGCAGGCCTTTTTTAGACAAACGCCCAAAAGTAAATCATGGTTGCCCGGTAAATATCGCACATACACCACCTATGATGATGTGGCTCAGGTTTCTTGTACTTTCTCTTTCCGTTATGCCGAGGTGGTATTAAACCGTGCCGAAGCACTGACCATGACAGGTGAAGATGCGCAGGCAAGAGAGGAACTTCAAAAGTTGCGTGTGAAGCGTGTCCGAAATGCTGGTATCAGTCAATTACCATCCTTCAATGAAGGTTTAATTGATTTTGTTCGTGCCGAGCGCCGTCGCGAGTTGTGTTTTGAGGGACATCGCTGGTTTGATTTACGACGTTACGCGGTGAATACCCAGTATCCGTTGCCCGCTAGCTTTATGATCAAGCATCCTACTTACACCTATGATCCGCAGACAAACACCCATACTCCGGTCGGTAATTATATTCTTAATTCCTTTGGACAGGACGCCGCAAGTTGGCAAGTGCCGATTCCAAATTACGCCATAGAGTTCAACCGCGGATCGTTGACCAACCCTGTTCGTACGGCACGTAGTATACAACCTTTATAATGAAGTGATATGAATAGCAATATAAAATTAGTAATACTGGCATTAGTTTTAGGGCTGGTATCTTGTAGCAAGGAAGAAGTAACTATTCTTCCGGATTACGATAAAAACTGGTTAATAGTCGAGGAGGATCCCAACGATGCTACAACACAGGCTCGGTTTGCTTTTTTCAAGGAAACAGGTGTTCCGATCTATATCAATGATACCATCGGGACGCAAGAACGTATAGATGTTTTTGGCAAAGCGTTCACCCATTATGAAGTCCTGTCCCTGAACTACTCGCTGAGTACGCCCGCGGTTGGAGCTTCTCCATTAGTCATGAATGTTAAATACCTGGATGAGAATAATCTGCCTGCCGCTCTTGCTTTTTTAAAATCAGAAGTTATCCCCTTGGTCCCCGCAACAGTGCACATACCCAGTGTTTTACTGGTCGAATCCTTCTGGAGTAACGCATTTGGTAATTATGCCTTTAAGGGATTTAATACCGTTTTGATCGGCGAGGTTTCAAAGATTGCTACGATGGATTCCGCTACCAAAGCAAAATATAAAGGGGCTATTTTACGATCCATCTTCACAAATGCCGTATTGGCTGAGAAATACGAAGCTACGCTGGAGAAATTTTATAATGTTAGTCGCAGATTTGTTCCTACACGGGACGCTTATAATATATATATACCTCAACTTCCAACTTTTGTGGCAGGTCTGCCAGCAGGTGTTACCGCTACTCCGCAAGCTATAGGATTTCTAGGTGCAGACGGGCGTAATTCCTATTATACGCCTATGTCAACCTGGATGGACGTCTCACTTTATTTGGATGCGATATTTGGCAGTACCCCCGAGCAATTCTCTGCGCAGTATGGTTCTTACGAGGCTATAATGCGGAAACATGATTACATCAAGCAAATATTAACAGATTTAGGTGTCAATTTATAGTAAAAACAATTACTCAGGTATAGCACTTATATGCTATACCTTTAATACCCAATCATGAAAAAATCAATAATTTTAGTAGCGATGTTGGCATCCTTGTCGACATTGTCCGCGCAGAATGCGCTTGTAAGTGGGAAATTCCATAAACTTCTTCCAAATATGCGGCCTTCGGAGCGAGTCTTTATTTCTAAGCCGGAAGATGGTGATTTACTAGTTCTTGCTGAACCTTTGATCGATAAGGATAGTAAGCTTTTTAACACCGAGCTTGCACCTGCTGATCAAAACGGAATCCGATATGTTGGGATCTTTGAAGAACAATATCCGGTTTACATGCGGAAAGGCGAGGAGTTGACTATAGATGCCTCAGAAGGACGTGTCGTGTATTCGGGAAAATTGAGTAAGGAGAATAAGGTCTTCGCCGATTGGTACAAATTGATAGCACCTATCAGGGACTATGGGTATAGCAAAGGAGGATATAGATTGCCCCCAGCTCGATTTGCAGCCTTGATAGATTCACTAGCAGGACCTGTGGATGATTTCGTGAAAAATGTCCGTACGGGTAACAGTGCTTTTGATATGGAGGTGAAGTATCTATTACCTTATAGCTATAAATTTGATTTATTAATGCCCTTTGCCTCAGGTTTTGGCTTTAGTACTAAAGCAGCATTTCCGCAATACTTCCACAACTGGTTTAAAAACGAAAGATTTTCTGATGCTCAATTATGGGCATTGCCTTTCGCCTATAACTATATGCAATTTTTTGGCTTTGCGAAACACATTATTTACAATGCGGAGCAAGGAATGGCTGGAGAGCTACTAGTCTCCGAGATAAGTGACAAAGATTTAAAAGCCAATTATATTTTGAGTGCCGCTGAAAAGGGTGCCGTACAAGATATCATATCTTTTCTACAAAAGAATCGTTCATTTATGACGACTGATCAGCAGAAGGCTAAGCTGGAAATTCTAGAGGCAAGGGCGAAAGCACGCGTTCCGGGAGGCGACTGGATCGATTTTGCTTACCCGGACATGGATGGTAAAGTGAGGAAACTATCCGACCACCTTGGAAAAGTTGTGCTGATAGACGTATGGGCTACCTGGTGTAAACCATGTCTAGCAGAGCAACCTGCTTTGGAGAAATTAGAAAAAGATTTTGAAGGCAAAGACGTCGTGTTCATTAGCCTTTCTATTGATACCGATAAAGCAAAGTGGCAAGAGATGGTGAAAAGTAAGAATTTGGGTGGTTTACATCTATTTTCAAACAACCAAGGTCCAATTGTACAAGACTACCAATTGATCGGCGTACCACGTTTTATCTTATTTGATAAAAACGGAAAGACGGTAAACTTCGATGCGCCGAGACCTTCCGATCCGAAATTGAAAGAATTAATTGCTTCTAAGCTATAATCACGAATTAATATGAAGAAAATCGTAATCTTATTTTTTTTGACTGTTACTACATTACACGGTCAGTTGCTTTTGGCACAAGGAATTAATTTTGAGCCCCTAAGTTTGGATCAAGCTATTTCTAAAGCAAGTAATCCAGCAGAGCCTAAATTGATACTGGTAGACTGTTACACTACTTGGTGTATACCCTGTGTAGAGATGGCGCAAATGGAGTTTCCAAAGCAGGTTGCAGGCGATTATTTCAATCCCAAATTTGTATCCGTAAAGTTTGATATGGAAAAGGGAGAAGGTAAAGAAATAGGTAAAAAATACAATGTGACGGCTTATCCCACCTTTTTGATATTGAATGCGCAGGGGCAGGAGATCAATAGAGTGGTAGGTAAAGCGACTGCTGAAGAATTTATTAAGAAAGTTGAAACTGCGTTAGATCCGAAAAACTCGCTTCCAGGACTGAAAGCTGCTTACGAAGAAAAGAAGAGTATGGCCACAGCTATGCCTTATGCGTTAGCTTTATATCAGAATGCGCAAGATCCCTCTCCCGTATTAGATGAAGTGTATAACGTAGCTCAGGACTTTGAGCGCTTCAGTAATGCTTATCTTGAGCTAGCTCTAGGGACTGTGAAATTTGGTAGTCCATTTTTCAGAAAGCTTATGATGGATAAGGATAAGATGGATCACGCCATGGGTACAGAGGTGATCAACAAAATTCTCTTTGACAAAGTGCGTAAGGATATGTACCAGATTGCGAGCGGAACCGGAGCGCGATACAATATTTATTATACGCCTGCTGAAGTAGAAGAGGTCGCCTATACAATTGGTCTGCTAAAATTACCAAAAGATAGGCCAGAAAGTCACATGTGTAGGGTCGCATTATATGTTGTTAATAATGATATAGATGGTATGGTTGATTACTACCGACGTTATATGTGGAACTTGCCGTCCAATGATCCATTTAAAAATATTTTGGATGGCATTCTTATGAGGCAAGCTGCCAATGCTACTGAAGCCCAAAAAGTAGCTATTAAAGAATATTTTGGATTTGTTGCTGCCGCCCTGGAAAAGGAAGCCAAGCAATACATCAAATTAACTGAAAACTTAAAATAATATAATATGCGCATTACTTCACTTCGAAATATAACTAGCTAGAATTGGAAGTAATGCGCCGTTTTAATAATTCAAAATGAAGTTTAAAAATAAGACAGTTTTTGCGATAAGTCGTATAGTACTTGTGGTAGTCAGTTTCTTTCAGTTTTTTTTTCTGGAAGCCCAGGAGTTTAACGATGACGTCGCTTTTTTGAGAGCAGTCGAAAAAGCAGCCGACTCCTTGGTCGTACGGACAAAAACCATTTCTATGGAGAAAGCACAGCAGGTGTTAAATTCGCATTCGGTACGGATAGATTTAAATTTGCCAAAGCCATCTAGAAAGATGCTTACTTCGCGGGAATTATTTGAACGGGCAAAGTCCTCAACTGTCATTGTTGCGACCGCTTACCTTTGTCCGCGTTGTTCCAATACACACATCAGCACATCCTCTGGATACGTTGTCGACGCGAAGGGAATTGTTGTCACCAATTACCATGTAGTTGCAAGCTATGCATTTATGACAGATGGCAATAAACCCGTAGGATTTATGGTCCGAGCATCCAATGGTCGCATGTATGCAGTGAAATCTATACTGACAGCTTCTAAACGCGATGATTTAGCTATTTTAGAACTGGAAACTGGGGGAGGGGATACATTCACTGCTCTTCCTTTAGCAGAAAAGGCTCAAGTCGGTGATCAGGTATATGTAATGGGACACCCCAAAGGGATGCATTATTTCTTCTCGCAGGGGTATGTCAATCATAAGTATATTGATGAAGCGGGGGCCCCAAATGACAGTTTCAAAAGAAACGTGATGGCAATCTCGGCCGATTATGCAACGGGTTCTAGTGGTGGCCCTGTTATGGATCAGTATGGTAATATTGTAGGAACAGTATCCAACACCCGCACTCTTATGCATAGCGACATGAATCCCAGTGTCCAGATGGTTATCAAGAATACGATACCGGTAGAGTCACTGCGACAGTTGATTGTTAATCCAGAGAAATAAGAAGTTATAGCCGTAAAGAATCCATCATTGTATGATGAATGTCCGCTACAGTTTTTTAAGATCAGTAGCGGATTTTTTGCATTTAATTTAAAACGGAGATCTCGCTAAAAAGATGTATTTTGCATTTACACGAGAGACTTAAATATATGGATGTAAGTATTACGGCTTTGGCCGCCGTGAAGCATGGTTTTAAAACTTTTGAGATTGAAGCGCTAAAAATAGTCGAACGGCAGGATGTGTTTGATGCGAAAGAAAAAGCTTTACATCTGCTTCAGCATGATCTTTACCAGGTTCGAGCCTGTGGCGTGTTTGTTTTAGGATTTATTGCATGCAAAGATGCCACAGTGCTATCTGTATTGAGAGACACTGCTCGATCCGACCAAAGTTGGCAGGTACAGGAAATTGTTGCAAAAGCATTTGATCAGTATTGTAAGGATATCGGCTACGAGAAGGCCCTACCTAAAATCGAGTTCTGGCTTCAGGATGAACATCCCAATGTCTGCAGGGCGGTGACAGAAGGATTACGTATCTGGACCTCACGCCCATATTTTAGGACCAATCCAAAAGTTGCCATACAATTGATAAGTCAACATAAAGCGAGCGACAGTGAGTACCTCCGTAAATCTGTAGGCAATGCATTGCGTGATATAAGTAAAAGGTATATGCAACTCATTGATAGGGAGGTGTCTGGGTGGAATTTGAAAGATACACGAATTGCATTTACGCACAAGTATGTGCTCGCAAAGCATTGACCATTACAAGAGCATATAGATACTACACCGTATTCTTCATATTGAGTGTAGTTCTCCAAAAAACGCTCGGTAACTGCCACATCGGCAAACTGTGTATCACCAGTATACTGCAACACTTCTGGGTCGTCATTCAATTCATACATAGCTGCACCGTCTTCTTTTCTGAACGGACGAAGCATTAATCGTTCTGTTTTAAGCTCGAGCCTAGATAGTACAATAGCTTTTATACACTCCTCCCGTATATTCCATAGCTCATCGAGGGAGTAGGGGATTTTATTTTCTTCAATCCAATTGTCCATAAAATCCCTGTGGTACTTGACCTTAAAGTCGGTATTCTGATCGGGTTGGATTTCGAGCTCTTGAATTATGTCCAGTTCAAATTTGGTCTCATTAATGCCAATACCCGTACAGTCTAAAATATAATTATAAGCCCGAAGGTAATTATGAGGCTCCGGAATGTACTGAAGCTTATATTTTTTAAGAATGTCTTTTATGGCTGGTGTATTCTTAGCATTCATAGCGAATATACCAAGCATCAATTGAAGTTCTGTGTTGCCGTTTTCATCTGCTAGACGTTTCAATAACGCGTGCTTAGTACTGCAGGTGCCGCACTGCTCATCGAAAACGCATAGTACATTATCTTTATCAATATTACGCCTATAATCTAGTTTGGAAACCCATTCTGCTGCTTTTCTAAAGGAGGTGAAACCCTTATCAATTGCTACTTTAGAAATAGGGCCTGATGATTCCGAGATTTCAAAGTCCAAGGGTTTAAAGAATAATCTTCTTGAAAAGAAATTAGTACGGCTGTTGTCTAGAATAGGATTTCCTGACTTCCTGTTCGTATAATAATCGAGGGCTCGAACCATGTAACGAGGATGAAAGTTTGCTCCAAAATTTTCCTCTTCCCGACATACATCAAATATTTCTAGTGCAGTTTTTGTATTATTGAAAAAGCCTTCACGATATAGGGTGAAAATAAAATCCCGCAAAGTCTGTTCGTCTTCTAATTCAAGACTAGTAGGTAATTCAACATGTTTTTCTTCTTCAACGAACACTATGGGTCTGCTTAAAGCGGGGATGGGATTTTGGATATCAATTAGAAACCTGTCTTTTTTCTTTTCTGCTTTTTCTTTAGTCACTATCATTTGATAGTCATCCACCGGCATATTTGGAGGTGTGATATCGTCAATGGGTACGCGAAACACCTTCATCAAGTGACAACTATCTTCGCTGTCGATCAGTGTCGTTTTTAGTGGGTTTTCTGCATCACGGATAAAGAAATCATGCTTGCCCAGCATAAAGGAAATCTCATATGCGGATAGGCCACGTTTTTTTCTGAGCTGTTCTAAAAGCAGAATCTTTTCAGACGAAAAAGCAGGAAATGTAATAGTGTATTTAGATTTCTTATTGGCCATTTTTTCAGGCATAATCCCAAAAGTAATACTAATTGATTAACGAAGTCAGTTCATGCAGGTAATACTGACTATTTTTCTACAGAGGATATAAACTTCTTTCCGATGCTCTTAGCTGCTTTATGAATAGATTTCTCCTGTTCATTCTCCATAAGTTGCAATACTTCGTTTCTATAGTTCATCTCATCCAATAGGGAGATTATTGTTAACTTTTCTTGCTTTGTTTGTTACGAATAATTTTCAAGTTAGATATTCTATTAAGCCGAATTTGTATTTCGAATCTAAAATTAGTGTTTCGAGGCAAAAAGGAGGCAGCGACCAATTTTACTCAGCCGAACACAGCAGGCTCGAAAACGAAGTTGATGAAAGTAGAAAAGGTAGTTACACAGCGCGTAACGACGAGTCTAGTTCTCACGAAAGCACTACCACATTTAATTATTCACTAGCAAGAGGTAACCATTTATGGCATTCTAATGCAGCCTTTAATATCGCGTCAACAAATGACTCGTATTATTCATTAGTTGCTGAAGGATTTCCTTTTGACCGCCTAGATAACCTGTTATTTGCTGCGCAGTATCAGGCAAATGGGAGGCCTACAGGGGATGAGAGTACCATTCGAAGGATAGGCTATCTATATAGTGGTAACTATAGTTATGATAATCGTTTTCTCGCAGATCTATCCATCAAACGGGACGGTTCTTCACAGTTTGGTTCGGATAAGCGCTTTGGTACATTTTGGTCAGCTGGTTTAGGATGGAATTTACATAACGAAAGATTTCTTAAAAACATTGAAGATATAAATCGCTTTAAGTTACGTTCAAGCTATGGAACCACTGGGTCATTAAATATCCCTGCGTATAGCTCACTAACCCGTTATATTTATAGTGTCAGTAGTACCTATTTTAATGAATTAGGAGCAGATCTTAATAACCTCGGAAATAGAATGCTCACCTGGCAGCAAGTTTATAAATTTAATATAGGAGCAGATATAGAATTGTTTAACCATAGACTTGATTTGCGGTTGGATTGGTATCGTTCTATTACACGAGATGCTGTCACTCAACTCACATTGGCTCCTTCCACAGGGTTTTCTCAGTTTGCGGAAAACTTAGGTAAGGTTGAGAATGTGGGGTTTGAATACAACATCAGGTATAAACTTATTGATGACAGAAAGCGGGGTAATATGTGGTCTGTTTTTGTAAATGGAGCAACTAATAAAGATCGACTGTTAGCTCTTGCTAATAGGTTGAAGGCCACAAATGAAACTTTAGATAAAAATAATGAGAGGCAGGTTGTTCCTAATATTCTTCTCCATGAAGGAATGTCGCAGCATGCTATATATGTTGTTCCTT
This sequence comes from Sphingobacterium tabacisoli, assembly GCF_017908035.1. Taxonomy (GTDB): domain Bacteria; phylum Bacteroidota; class Bacteroidia; order Sphingobacteriales; family Sphingobacteriaceae; genus Sphingobacterium; species Sphingobacterium tabacisoli. The sequence continues at coordinate 627,177 of NZ_JAEQMU010000002.1, forward strand.
CTGTAGGCGTAGATCCTACGACAGGCTCAGAAATTTTTAGAACGAAGGATGGTCAGGAATCGTTTACGTGGGACGCTTCGGATAAAATAGCTTATGGTATAGCACGCCCTACGTGGAATGGAAATTTCGGTTCCAATTTATTGTATAGAGGGATAGAAATCGGTGTAATATTAAACTATCAATTTGGTGGCCAGTTGTACAACCAAACGTTAGTAAATAACGTACAGGATGTAAATCCACGGTACAATGTTGATCGAAGAGCCTATGATCTGGGGTGGGTACATCCTGGCGATCTGAGCCAATTTACCAGAATAGGACTTAATACTACTCCTACGCGAGCAACTTCCAGATTTGTCCAAGACAATAATCTCTTAACATTAAGCACACTATCCATAGGCTATAATTTCTATAAATCACCTTTCGTAAAGAGATTAGGTATGCGTAGTTTCCAACTTTCTGCTGTCACTAATGATCTGTTTCAGTGGAGTTCAATTGATATTGAACGGGGTACATCCAATCCTTTTTACAGGTCTTTTGCACTTTCATTACGATTAGGTTTATAAATAATAAATGAATATGAAAACAACAATCTATATTATTTTATTAAAGATTGCGTTGCTGTTGAGCTTTGCGAGTTGCAATAATTATTTGGATGTAGCACCTAAATCAACACTTCGTGAAGATGAAATTTTTAGTTCTCAAACTGGATTTGAACAAGCTTTAGCAGCGGTATATGCCAATTTAGCTTCTAAAGCGTTATATGGTGATAACTTGACTATGGGCTTTGTTTCAGCTCTTGGGCAAAACTATAATACAACCAGTTCTAATAATCCCTTGTATGGTATGGCTCAGTATAATTATACTTCGGATATATACCGCAATATTTCAATCGATATCTGGCGTTCGGCTTACAAAGTTATTGCCGCTTTAAATAACATTATTCTACATACAGAAACGAATAAAGCAGTGCTTAATGACAATGTTTATAATCGAGTACGTGGTGAAGCGTTAGCGCTAAGAGCTTTTATACATTTTGATTTAGTTCGTTTGTTCGGAAAGTCGATGATATTAGGGGCAGATGAAGCATCTATTCCGTACCGTATCACATTTGATCAATTTGGTCGAAGTCCACATACGACAAGAGAAGTGCTGGAAAAGGCACTAGCTGATTTAAAGGAAGGTCAAAACTTACTAAAAGTTTCTGATCCTGTTCTGCAGAATTCGGTCAATCGGCAGATCAAGATGAATTATTATGCGACTAAGGCTTTAGAAGCTAGGATATTGCTTTATGCGGGGCGCAATACAGATGCTTATAGCGTTGCCAAACAACTTGTCGAATCGGGAATATACCCACTGCTGCCAGCATCAGAACTTACCAAAGCAGATAATCAGAAAAATAGGCTATTAAAAGGAGAGCTTATTTTCACATTACGGAATAAGAATCTAAATGATTGGGTCAATCAGTACTTCAGGTTTTCAGGAAATTCCGTTTTTAGTCTTACACGTAGCACTGCTGATATAAATAGCATATATGAAAGTAATCCGACAGACAAGCGGCTTTCTAACTGGTTTCAAGATGATCAAAGCAGTAAATTTCCTTCCAAATATTGGCAGACCTACTCCCAGATTTCAGGCTCTAATGATTCTACCCGGTTAGACCAGATGGTTCCTGCAATTCGGATATCGGAAATCCGACTTATTCTGGCGGAGACTGCTCCCGATCCTTTAGAAGGCTTGGCTCAACTAGCCGCGATTCGCGCTGCGAGGGATGTCAGTGGTGCTTTACAAATTACAAATGTGACGCGTAGCTATCTTATGGCTGAGATTCAAAAGGAATATGAAAAGGATCTTTACGGAGAAGGTCAACTTTTTTTCTTTCATAAGCGGCTTAACTCAAAAAACATAAAATTCTATAGCCAGACAGTAAATCCAACATTGTATACCTTACCTATTCCCGATAGCGAATTGGAGTATAACCCCACTTATTAATTAATAAACGGAAGATTATGAAATACATATTAGTAACAATTTCTGTATTAGCCATTCTATTTTCCTGTCAAAAGGATACACTATCCACTTATCAAGGAAAAGAAGCTATCGCTCTATATGTTGGCGAATATGAGGCTGATAGTACTGTTTTTTCCTTTGTTTTTTCAGAAAGTTTAACAGGTAGAGATACTTTTTTTTTAAAACTGAGATTGCAAGGCGCTCCCAAATCTGTAGACCGAAAAGTGCAGTTGGAAGCCCTTAACCAAAGTACGGCTATCGAAAATACAGATTTTGTATTGCCTGAGGTCGTGTTGAAAGCAGATAGTTCTTTTCTGTTATATCCCGTAATATTGCTAAATACAGAGAGAATTGAACGGCAGCAACTAACATTGCTTGTTGCTGTCAAAGAAAATGAATTTTTTAGTAGAGCGGCATTGGGGCTATCATTCGGTCAGGTAAATAATACGATGGATAAAAGTTTAGGCACTTATAAGATTCATATTAACAACTTTTATACCGAGCCGCATTATTGGGTTGACTTTCAGTATTATGGTGACGTGGGTGAGTACTCTAGAGTTAAGTTTCAGTTTATGCAGAAAGTTTATGAGATTAAAGATCTTTCAAAGCTGTCCAGAGGAGATCTTTATAATATGGGTTTACGTCTCCGTAAAGCCTTAGCCGATTACGAAGCAGAACATGGCTTTCTTATCGATGAAAATAATAACCGTGTGGAGTTTTAAAAAGGCCGTATAATGATAAGAAATATAATAAAGTATAATCTACTATTGATAACGATTTTGATGATAGTAGGGTGCAATAAAAGTTTTGATCAACAGTTTAGCAGAGATGATGTATCTTATTTTTCCATTACCTATCCAATGGACACAACAATAAATATCATACGTCTAGACACATTAAAAATAGGGCCTACCTTTACGGGGCTTAAGTCCTCTGTCAATTATTCTTATGAATGGACTGTTTTCGAAAACTCTTCTAGCAGTACACCGAGGGTAATTTCCCGAGATTCAAATTTGCAAATTAAGGTTGATCAGTTACCTGGAAAGTATTATCTAACGTTCAGCGTGAAAGATGAATCTACTGGTGTTAAAGATGTAAAGCTGTACAATCTAAATGTAAACGGAAATTTTTATGAGGGCTGGTTCATTGCCAATAATAAAGCAGGAAAGGGGCAACTTTCATTTATCAGGGATGATGGAGACTTAATGTTTAATACACTGGAGACCATAAATGAAAAATCCTACCCAGAGAAAGCATTACAGTCCATAGTTTCAGTTGAATCTTCCTCGGTCCAGTATGCGAATGTTTTTTATTTTACCAATAAAGGTGTTTCGGTATTTGATGCCAACACTTTGTATGAAAAAGTTTCTCAAAATGCTTTTTTTACCCAACTGTCGGGCGTACAAGGTAAATCCAATTATGTTGTTTGTCACTTTAATTATGATCAGTTAATGGTCGTTAATAAAGAATTAAGGGCTAATATTGGACCTATAATGTCATCCGATTTCCTCACCACTTTTTCAGAAAGAATAGAAGGCGATTATGAGATGTTTCCCTTTGCTTTCCAAAATGTCGGTGGAATGTCTACACATTACTACGATAACAAAAATAAGCGATTTGTAACTATTGGATTTGGACAGCGTGAGCTAGGTTATCCTTCTACAACTACGACAGGAAGTACGCCTTTCAAGCTTTCCAATATAGGGACCACTTTCATGTTTGCAGATTACAACAGTTCGACCCGGCAAGTAGTAATTACTAGCGATACTAATAAAAAATATATTTACACCATAAACTTTAGTGGGGATAATATATCCAGAATAGATGCATACCCTATTCAAGGAATTGCAAGTTTGAATAATATTATGGCTTTTGCTGCTTCTTCTGAGTCCCTGATCGGTTTTATAGCCGATGGAAATAAGATTTACCGTGTAGAAGCAGGTACCGGTGCTGCAAAAGAAATTTATGCTTTCCCCGAAGGAACAGAGATTGCGGATTTACAAATGTACAAAAGGCCAAATAAATCAATTGGTGCCGGAACTTTATAAAGCCTTTTCATTTATTAGCTTTAAGACAATAGATTCTAGCGTTTGGATTTGATTTAGGGATTAACACAGTCCCTCTAAGTTATTATAAGTAATGTATTATTAATTTTTGTTAATGAACGTTATGAAGCGGTTGTACAATTTTCTACAGTTGTTAGAGGGAGAGGTTATACCTAAGTCCAATCGGAAATTAGCTTTCAATGAGGAGATAATTGTAATAACGCGGAATGTATCAGAACGTATTCAAGATATTTGTCAGTACATTACGGACAATTATGATAAACTCGCGATTTCTGAAATATGTTCTAAGGAAATCCTATTTATAATTTTCAACTATGTATCTATACACTTGTTGCATAAAGTGCATTCCTTTAGTTCTGCTGTGAGGTATGGTACTTGGAATTCCGATATATACGTAGGGCTTATTTTGATGATTGCTGTGCAGAAATTGATTTTTGAAAGGGTTGGGAGAAATGCGAAAAAAAAATGGTAATCAATTGTTTGTGATTTTTATGCAGGGTTTGTTGGCGTGATTTTGAGTCTTGGAAACGTTTTTTTTTATTCTTGATTATTGTTAATTTGCCAATGGTTCTATTGATTGGCTATTCCTTACAGGATGTAATTAAAATTAGATACTGAAGACCCTAATAAATTATGAGAAAATATTTACTGATTTTTCTATTTTTCCAGCACCTCGCTTTGCATGTTTCTGCTCAAGATGAATCTGTCTTGCTGAATGAATTGGATAAAGAGCTTAAAATAAGTCCAACCTATATACAGGAAAAAGAGAGGCGTATTGAAAATATAAAATTACGTTTCTCTGAAAAAAATCTATCTACCCTACAAGTATATACGATCAATAAAGCAATCTTTGAGGAATTTAGGACACTACAAATTGATTCTGCTATAAATTATGTAGAAGAGAATGCAAAACTGGCTAAATTATTAGGCCTGGATTATGTGAATGAATGTAGACTTCTACTTTCTAATCTTTATACCATATCTGGTCGATATATTGAATCTAACGAATTATTGGACCTGATGTATCATTCAAATTTAGCAGAATGGTTAAAGTCGGGTTATTACGAGGCAAAGAAAAAGTTATATTCGGCTTACACTGCTCAACATCCCAGCAATCCCGTATATCAAAAATGGAGCGAAGAATATAGGGATTCTTTATTGGGTACTTTAGATACTTCGTCTAATCAATATAAGACGGTGCTAGCAGAAAAGCTAAGACTTCAGGGTAAAACTTCTATCGCCAAACATATTCTATTATCCGTTATAAAAAATGTGAAAGTTAATACACACGAATATGCTATTATTACTTCCGCAATTGGGAACCTATATAAAGATGAAGCAAATCTGGATAAACAAAAGCATTATTTCTGTTTATCGGCTATTGCTGATATTAAAAATGCAATTAGAGAAAATACCTCGCTGCAGTCATTGGCTATAGCGTTGTTTGAAACTAAGGATATAGATAGGTCTTATCGCTATAGCAAGCAATCCATGGAGGATGCAATTTATTGTAATGCTCCTCTCAGGACGCTTGAGATTTCTAGACTTTATCCCATTATTGATTCTGCCTATCAGGAAAAGTCGGAAATCCAATGGAGACAACTGTTTACTTATTTAATATTGATCAGTATGCTTTCTGTCGGACTTTTTTTTGCCGTATTTTATATTATCCGGCAGATGAATAGAATAGCAAAAAGTAAAATGGAATTGCACCATGCAAATTCTTTATTAAAAGAACTAAATGAAACATTACAGATCGCTAATTCGGAAGTACAGACCGTAAATGAAAAATTAGCTGAATCTAATCGTATTAAGGAAGAATATATCGGTAATTTTTTAGACCTATGCTCATCTTACATCATTAAGCTTGAAGATTATAGAAAAAATCTGCATAAAAAGGCTACTAACGGAAAGACGGATGAACTACTTAAGCTTTTGAAATCATCAAGTATCGCCGAACAGGAATTAAAGCAATTGTACAAAAATTTTGATAAAGTATTTGTTCATTTATATCCTGATTTTGTTGATGAATTTAATAAATTATTACTAAAAGAAGAGCAATTTGTATTGAAGCCTGGTGAGGTGCTTAATACCGAACTTCGAATATTCGCACTCATTCGGTTGGGAATACAAGATAGTTCGCGCATTGCAAATTTTTTAAGATATTCTGCTAGTACGGTATATAATTATAGAACAAAAGTTAGAAACAAAGCCGGTGTACCAAGGGAAACTTTTGAATCCATGGTAATGACTATTGGGAATATCGTGTAAATCTTGAAGTTTGTTCTTACTCATTGGATTGGTTTTTAATGAAACTAACAGATACTGCAGCAAATAACATGGTAATTCCTGCTATAACGAGTGCGAAAATGGCTTGCCCATCAAATACATGAGCAATGATCCAACCGCCCAAAAAGCCGTTTAGTATCTGAGGTATGGTAATGAAAAAATTAAATAATCCAATATAAACGCCCATTTTATAGGGAGGTATGGTTGCCGATAGCATGGCGTAGGGAAGGGATAAGATACTTCCCCATGCTAAACCAACGCCTATCATAGGAAGGATAAGTAAATTTGGATCTTGAATGAAGTATACGGATAATAGTCCGATACCGCCCGCTATTAAACAGGTAGCATGTGTCCATTTAATACTTGTTTTTTTGACAATGCTAGGTAAGAATAATGCAAAAATAGCAGCAACGGCATTGTACACGCCAAATAGAATTCCAGTCCAATTGCCTGCATTAGCGTAGCTTACAGAGCTAGTATCATGTGGCATCACTTTGTAGACATGTTGAGCTATTGCCGGCGTAAAAAATACCCACATAGAAAATAATGCAAACCAAGAGAAAAATTGAACAATGCCTAATTCTTTCATGGTTTGAGGCATTTTTAAAAAATCGAAGAATATACTGCTGAGTCCTCGGTTTTCATGTGCAATAGGCTCACTATTATACTTTAATAACTCTTCTGGCGTGTATTCTTTGGTGCTGAATACGGTCCATAAAATCGTTATTACTAATATAAAGGCTCCAAAATAAAATGAATAAACTACGTTGTCAGGTACTACGCCTGGAGAAGCGGTTTTAGAAAAGCCTACATATTCTGCTAATAGAAATGGGAGAAATGATCCAATCACAGCACCTACGCCTATGAGAAATGACTGCATAGAAAAGCCTGCGCTGCGCTGCTCCAATGGGAGCTTGTCCGCTACTAAGGCTCTGAAAGGTTCCATAGCTACATTAATGGAAGCATCAAGTATCATCAGCATGCCCGCACCGATTAACATCGGTGATAGAAATGTGGAAAACATTCCTGCATGGGGCATAACGACTAATGTACAGGCGGCAATCAGTGCTCCTACTAGAAAATAGGGCCGACGTCTTCCTAATCTTGTCCAAGTGCGGTCACTGTAATGACCAATGATGGGTTGAATTATCATCCCGGTAATGGGCGCAGCAAGCCAAAACAGTGAAAGATGTTCAACATCTGCACCAAAGGTTTGTAAAATACGAGATGCATTGCTGTTTTGCAATGCTAAACCAAATTGAATACCTAAAAAGCCGACACTCATATTGAATAGCTGATAGGTGTTAAGACGCGGTTTTTGTAAAGGGGAGGCCATAGCTTTTATTGCGTTGAAAGGTTTGTTTTATAATTCAATTTGATGAACGGATTTTTCTTTAATTTCTATTTTTTTCCCTTTAACGTGGATTGATATAACTTGATCTGAAGTGTTTTCAATTTCCATTTGATGCTGGTTTATTTCAATTTTTAGAATTTGATTTCTAAAATTTAGATTGAAAGAGAAACCGGACCATTCTGTCGGAAGGAAGGGGTTAAAATGTAAGCTATCATCCTTGACACGAGTGCCTGCAAATCCTTCAACTATACTCATCCAAGTACCTGCCATTGAAGTGATGTGCAAGCCATCTTCTGTGTCGTTATTATAGTCATCAAGGTCCAAACGTGCTGTTCTTAAATAAAGCGCATAGGCCTTCTCTCGTTGTCCTAATCGAGCGGCTAATATACTATGTATACAAGGGGAAAGTGAACTTTCATGCACCGTCCTAGCCTCATAAAAATCAAAGTTTCTTCGAATTGATTCCAGCTCGAATTCTTCCTCAAAAAAGTATAATCCTTGCAGTACATCTGCTTGTTTGATAAAGCATGATCTCAGAATTCTGTCCCAACTCCAATGCTGATGGATTGGTCTTTCAGATACGGGCAAATCCTTGACTAAAAGCTGTTCTTTTTCTAAATAATCATCTTGTTGTAGAATAAGGCCCATGCCGTTATCTTCTGGGAAATACATGTTTTTACTAATAAATTCCCAATCCGCTAACTCCGTATCTTCGTTAAGATTTGTCTTGGTCAGAAGTTCGGTATATTGATGGTTGTTTTTTTGCTTGAGATTCAATAAACTCTCTTTGGTGTATGCCAAGCACCAACTTGCAATTTTATTCGTATACCAATTGTTGTTTACATTATTCTCGTATTCATTGGGACCTGTTACACCAAGGATTACGTACTTGTTTTTAATGATACTCCAATTTACGCGTTGTTTCCAAAAACGTGCGATAGCGATAAGAACTTCTAAACCGTATTTTTCCAGGTAGCTATGATCGTTGGTGTATCTGGTATAATTGTATATGGCAAATGCAATAGCTCCATTTCTATGGATTTCTTCAAATGTAATTTCCCACTCATTATGACATTCATCTCCTGTCATAGTTACCATGGGATAAAGTGCTGCTCCATCAGTAAAACCTAGTTTCTGAGCATTATCTATGGCTTTTTGTAAGTGATTGTATCGATATTTTAATAAATTTCTCGCAATGCTTTGATCAGAGGTGCCTAAGAAAAAGGGTAAACAGTATGCTTCTGTGTCCCAATAAGTAGATCCTCCATATTTTTCTCCGGTAAAACCCTTAGGGCCGATGTTCAGTCTGGAGTCTCGTCCAGTATATGTTTGTTTAAGTTGAAAAATGTTAAATCGAATCGCCTGTTGTGCTTTCAGATCGCCGTCGATTATAATATCACTGCTGGCCCAAATGTTAGACCAACTTGCTGCCTGCTCTTCAAGTAGTTTTTTAAATCCTTTTGATTGAGCCTGCTCTAATTTCTTATGACATACTTCCTGAAGCTCATTTTCCGGATGATTTAAGGAGGAAATATTTGATGCATATTTGGTTGTGCTGAGGCAATTGCCTTGTTCTATATGAAGGCTTATCGAATGACTTAAAAATTGATCAAATTGCTGGAAGCATATATTGTCGACAATCTGCTTATTGTTGACTTTGAAAGTAGTCGCTGTTCCTGTACACAAACTGAAATTTGTCTTTTTAGTAGTTTGCGTTAAAAAGGATAAATTATCAGTTTGATGTTGGCTTTTTTTCTCCCAGAATTTTTCATCATAGTTAGCGTCTTCGTTTTTTACATCGCCATCTAAGTAGCTTTCAACGGTAATAATACCTGAAAAATTAAGCGGTGTGATCGAATATTCTAAAGCCCCTATATCATCTTCATCCATACTGTAAAAGCGGACAGTATTAACCGATATAATTTTGCCATTGGGAAATTTGGCCTCAAAGCATCGCTTTAGATAACCATCTTTCATGTTTAATACACGCTGAAATTTACTGATTTCAACTTTATGTAAATCTAGTGTGTAGCTGCCTACAGTTATATTTAATCCGATCCAATTAGGGCTATTCAGCACTTTGGCAAAATATTCAGGATAGCCATTTTTCCACCAGCCCACGCGTGTCTTATCTGGATAGTACAAGCCTGCGATATAATTTCCGGTCAGTGATTCTCCGGTATAGTTTTCTTCAAAATTGGCTCTTTGGCCCATCTTGCCATTTCCAATGCTGAATATACTCTCTGATATTTTATGGTATTCAGGTAAAAATTGGTCTTCTATTATGCACCATTCATCAGCTGTTAGGTAGTCTTTCATTTGCTAAAAGTTTTTTGTCTAAAAATGCAGGAGTAATGTTTGTTAAATCAGTAAATACCAGATCGGCTTCTTCTAATAGGGTATTATTATCACTTATTCCAACTGTTCTCATATTGGCGGCCTTTGCCGCTTGTATGCCTGCTAACGCATCCTCGAATACAATACATTTGTCGGCAGTGACACCCAATGCCTTCTGCGCAATCTGGAAAACTTCGGGATTAGGTTTTGATAATTGTGTCATATTTCCATCGACTACATAATCGAAATATTGGGCTAGTTGGGTTTTCTGTAGTATAAGTTTGGCATTTCTACTAGCGGAACCCAATGCTATTTTTATATGCTTGGCTTTGGCCTGCTTTAAAAAATCTAATGCCCCAGGAAGAACTTCTTCTTCATTGATATGCTCAATCCTATTGACATAGATATTGTTTTTAATGTCAGCAAGTCGCTTTAATTCTTTCTCTGATTCAATAGTTACATTTCCCCAAGCCAATATTTTTTTTAAAGAGTCAATTCTGCTTATACCTTTAAGCTTTTCGTTTTGAGCTATAGTAATAGCTATCCCCAATTTATCAGCGAGTTCTTTCCATGCTTCATAATGGTAGATGGCCGTGTCTACTAAAACGCCATCTAAGTCAAAAATATAGGCTTCAAATTTTGTCTCTTTCATTTATAGTAATTCTAGTACCATTGTTTTATTTGCTGGTATGTCCATCTGTTTTTCAAAACGGAAAATTTTATTTTCAAGGACGTCCATTGCAGAGTCGGATTCCTGTAACCTTTCCTTAAACCGTGCTGTATCCAATGTTTTGATTTGATTGGTAGGGTTCACTATCACCATGATCGTTTTGTTACTGTCGTATCGGAAATAGGTATATACACCATCTTCAGGAACAAATTGCATAAGTTTACCTGTTTGTAAGGCTGACGTTTTTTTTCTATAATTTGCTAGGGTTTTAAAATGGTTGAAGAATTCATTCTCTTCAGGGCTACGACCTTCGTGTGTAAATTTATCGGTACGATCTTCTTGCCAGCCACCAGGGAAATCGGATCTGACAAGCCCATCTGGATCACAGAAATTTTTCATCAATATTTCAAATCCATAATACGTCTGCGGAATACCACGTGTAGTCAATAAAATAGTATAGGCAGACTTGTAAGCCGATAGATTTTCTTTTAGAATAGAAAATGACCTACTGAGATCGTGGTTGTCTAAAAATACGACGTTGTTTTCAGGAGTGACGTATATAAAGTCTTCAGCCAATGTGCTATATAAGGAATTCACGCCTGTTGTCCAGCCAAATTGTCCATTTATGCTTTCATAGATAGCATCTTTTACGCTTACATCGATTACGCCAGGTAAGGAAGTATCAATACCTTGATTTAACTTGTTGCCACCCGAAAAATAAGCCTGGCTAATATTGCTATTCACTAGAGCTTCTCCAAAAATACTTAAATTGGGATATTCTAACTTCATTCGCTCAGCCCATTCTTTCATGTAGGGAAGGTAATTATAGGGGTAGGTGTCAAGCCTTAGGCCGTCTAATCGAGCATATTCTACCCACCAAATAACGTGTTGGGTGATGTAATTTTGCACGAATGTATTTTCTTGATTCATATCCGGCATTGTTTTGACGAACCATCCATTTACCATTTTCTTTTTGTCTAAGGAAGATGCGTAAGGATCAAAAACAGTTTGATCCTTGTAGGTGGTTTGTGTAAAACTTGGCCATTGATGTACCCAATCTTTAAAGGGTAAATCTGAAATAGTCCAATGTTGATCACCGAAATGGTTATGAATGATGTCTTTAATAACTTTTATTCCTTTTTGATGGCATTTTTCAACAAAAGATTTGTACTGCTCGTTGGTCCCAAAACGCGGATCAATCTTATAATGGTCCGTTATGGCATAGCCATGGTAAGAAGCTTTTTCCATATTATTTTCCAGTACGGGGGTAAGCCAAATTGCTGTAGCTCCTAAATCGTAGATATAATCTAATTTGTTTATTATGCCCTGAAGGTCGCCTCCATGTCGATAGTACATAGAATCTCGATTTAAGCCAGTCTCCCGCATATTTGGCACAATATCATTGCGTTTATCTCCATTTGAAAATCGGTCTGGTAATATCTGGTAAATCAAGTCGGAATTATTAACGCCTTGTATACCGGCCGCTGAAGACTTGGTTCCGATGGGGTAATTGTATGTGAATTTTACTTTGCCATTTTGACTAAATTTAATGGGTACCAAACCGGCTTTGGCATCCTTACTTATTTCTAGGTCTGCAAAAAGATAGTTGCTGTTTTCAACTTGATGGACTCTTATAAGGTTAACGCCTGGATAATTGATCTCAACGGTTGTCTTGTTGATATCCTTGCCATAGATTGTTAATTGAACAAACGGATTTTCCATGCCGGCCCACCATGATATGGGCTCGATTTTGATTTCTTTTAAAGGCTGCGCATACGATTTTGACACACAAAGCGCTGCCAATAAAATAAAGAATAGCTTTATTTTCATTCCAAATAGTTACTGAATGTTTAATTAGGGAGCAAAAAAATGCTCCCTATAAGAAGATGTGCGTTGATCTATTTCTTTTCCAAAGAATATTTGTAGCCTGTTGGATCTAAAATTAGTTTAACAAGATAAACTCCATCAGCTGCGACAGGTATATTTTCACCTGTATAACTTAGGTTATTCCCCTCTGTTATACCTAAGGCAATATCCCAATTGTCATTTTCCCGGAATTTAATCTGTTTACCTCCGGTGAGGTTTATGGTTATAGACCATTCGTATTTTCCTTTTTCGGCATTTGTGAGTTGCATATCTGTATCATTGTCCCATTGACCAGCAGTAGCGTCGCCAATTATGCCCCATTTTGAAGAAACGAGTTTATACGTTCGGTTTGCCGGGTCGGACATGTCCAGGCGTAACCGATAAAAGCCATCTGCTGGAACAGTTATATTTTCTTCGTTTTCTGAAGTGATTTTGCCAGGTTCATCAGGTAGCATTCCCATATCTCCATCCCAACCTGTATTTGTAGGGATCAGTTTTAAGCCATCTCCTGCCTTGGTGAGGTATCCATAGTAATCATACCACTCTATTGTTTTTCCATCTTTTTCTGATGTGAATCTATTAAATTTAATAGCTAGCGAGGGTTCCCATCCAGCCGAAGAAGATCCACCAAGTACATAGTAATCTTTAATTTGTGATTTTGAGAATACGATTTCTCGGGTTTCTTTTGTACCACTGAAACTTAAGGTAAGTTAATAATTTCCATGCCAACTCCCGTCTTCGGGAATTAGAACTTCAGTGTCAAAGATGTAAGAGCTATTTTCATTTTTTATATCCTCTTGAAAAACAATTGAATCTTGATTATTAATCGGTGCCAGTGTTAGTGTACCCGACGATAGATTTTTTGCGATAAAATTTATCGTCAATTTTTCACCAAAAAAGGCGGTGTCTGCAATTGAAGGGGCAAAGGTTGCTGCCGGTATTCCATCATCAAATTTATACTCTTTTTTACACCCTATTAATGTAGTGATAATTAAGAAGGTAATTCCGATGACGTAGCTGAAAATTATATAATTTGTTTTCATATGTGCCTAATTTTTTATTTAATGGTCAGTAACTTGTTCCGATTGTCTTCGATGAGCTCCTTGCGTCGGTTTTTCGGAATGAAATACTCATGTTTTGCTTCGCGAAACACGAGTATCTCCTAGTTATTGTTTTGACGAATTAATTTGGGTATCCAGGATTTTGTTGTAGATTAGAATTACTGATCCGCGCTGCCGTCGGTATTGGAAATAGTCTTTCCGTAGCCAGATCGGTTTGCCCCTTGAATAAATTTGGATCATCAAAGGTTCCAAACCTGATCATATCGGTTCTTCTCGTCATTTCCATCACAAGTTCTCTTCCTCTCTCATCATAAATTGCTTTTAGAGTTAAAGAAGCTGTATTAAATCTTTTCGATGGATTGGAATTAAAAGCACGATCCCGAATTTTATTGATTGATTCCAATGCCTCTACCAAATTCCCTTTGGTACTACCTCTTACGATAGCTTCTGTTTTCATTAATAGAACATCGGCATAGCGATATATAATGATGTCATTATTTGCATTGTTGCTGACAGCGTTGGGATCTGGAGCGTATTTTACATTTCGCGCTCCTGCAAGACGTCCTAAATTATCTCCAGCACCTAAATCGAATGCGGGGAAGAAATAGGGATCTAATATTACATTTATTCCATTAAAAATTAAATTTCCACCCTTGCTATCCTTTTGTTGCCCATAAAGCCATTGTGCCTTTCGAAGGTCTTCATCTTCAAATTTATCGAAAAATGCGGGGGTGGTACACCACCCGTTCCATGGATTAGTTGTCAACTTGTAGGTGTCGCGGTGTCCATAATGGAGTGTTTTGTTGAATAATAAATTTCCTGTTGCTTTTTGAGCATCAAAGGGTACAGAAAAAATTGGCTCTTTACTTGATGGACCATTGTCGGGAGCAAACATGGAAAAGTAATTTGTTTCCAAATCGTATTTTCCAGAATTTATGACGGCATTACAATGTTCAACAACTTTATCCCATTGCGGAATGCCCGTGTAGACTTCTGCATTTAAATATAATTTTGCCAATAGGGTATGTGCCATCCATTTTGTTGGTCTACCGTAAGTTTTTGAACTGACTTCTTCGGAAAGAAGGGGCAGATTTGTTTCTAATTCGGTTGCAATAAATTCAAAAACTTTGTTTCTTTTTTCTTGAACTGGAGCACTTGCATTCTGATCAAAGGTGGTCACTATCGGAATATTTCCAAATGCATCCATCATGCAGAAATAATACCATGCACGCATGGTTTTAACTTCTGCCATGGTCTGGTTCTTTAAATCACTTTCTGCAAGAGGTTCATACATCTTTAATATAAGATTTGAAGAACCGATAGCGTTAAATCCCCATTCCCAAGAATTTCGCATCAATTCGCTGGAGGGGGTCCAGGTATGAAAATGCATTTCCTGCCATTTACCTCCGTCAAACCAATCACCCCCTCGGGTAGGAACAATTACTTCATCCGTACAGGTTTGTTGTAAGTCGTAATAGTTATTATTAAAAAAGCTCTGCGCTGCTGTGTATACAGGACCTGTAAGTGCTACAAATTGTTCCGGCGTTTTCGGGAAATTCTGTTCCGTATAGACTGCATATACCGAATCGTCAAATTTGGTACAGGATATAGAAAAACCTATTATTGTTGCTGCAGATAATATGATGCTGATATTCTTCATGTTGTTATATTTAATAATCCAATTCATTAAAAACCTAAGCTTAATCCAAGTAAAAATGAACGCGTTTTAGGATAATAATTTCTATCATCAATACCGGGTGCCAAAGCCCCTGCATTATTAGGGGCCGTAAATGCAACCTCTGGATCAATCCCTGAATAATTGGTAAGAACGAAAAGGTTTTGCCCTGTAAAATAGACTCTGGCGTTTCTAAAATAATTCCTGTTTTTTAGATTAAAGGTATAGCCCACAGTTGCGTTATCTAAGCGCAAGAATGATGCGTCTTCTATCCATCTGCTTGAAGGTATAGGTGCTTCAAAAATTCCCTCCTCCGCTGCAATGACGGATATATTGGTCGTAGCTGCTTGGGGCAATCTGGATAAATCTGCACGCGTGGCGTTGAAGACATCATTTCCATACATACCTCTAAAGAAAAATGAAAGGTCGAATTTGTTGTAGGTGAAAGCGTTATTCCAACCGTAGGTGAAATCTGGTAACGCATTTCCTAAAACTTGATAATCGGTAATGGCTGAAAGCTTATCCGCTGTTACGAGCTCTCCATTAGCTTTTTCATAAATCGTTTTTTGGGCGGTTGCATCATATCCGATATACTTAAAGGTCGCGAAAGAACCAATCGGCAATCCTGGTTTAACAATGCTTGCGGTTTGTTGGGTCCATCCATCTAAACCAAAAAAGTATTCATAACGTTCTGCTACAGAGAGATTCCCTACGTTGCTCGATAGTGAGCCGATACGGTTTTGATTTCGGGAAAGATTGAACGATGAGGTCCAGGTCCAATTTTGTTTTTTGATAATATCGGCACTAATAGATACTTCAAAACCCTTATTTGTCATCGAGCCTCCATTAGCCAGTAGCGTGTTGAATAGGTAAGGAGGAGTAGGTACAGTGTAATAATAAAGTAGATCTTCGGTTTTTTTATCGTAGTACTCAACGGTAGTCTGAATACGGTTGTTAAGAAATGATAAATCAAGACCTATATTAAACATTCCGGTAGTTTCCCATTTAAGATCTGGATTTGCATTGGAACTCGGACCGTAACTACTAACCCATTTCCCATCGTACATAAATTGATTTCCTTGTACACCAAACTGTAATAGGGATGCGTAGGGGACTATATTTTGATTTCCGGATTGACCGTAACCCACGCGCAATTTAATATCATCAAATGCCTTTTGATCTTTCATGAAAGCTTCTTGTGAAATCCTCCAGGCAGCACCAATCGATGGAAATAGAGCCCATCTGTTATTGGCTCCGAATCGAGAAGAGCCATCTCTACGTACAGTTGCATTCAACATATATCGGCTGTGATAATTATAGTTGATCCTTCCAAAATAAGAGATAAGTATACTTTCTTGCTTTTGAGGAAAACCTGAGAAAGGGAGAAATCCAGCAGCGGGGTTTCCTAAACCAAGATTATTGGCTCCAAGTGCATCTGACGTAAAATTGGTATTTATGGCATCAATTCCATCATTGACAATAGAATTCTGATAAGAATGTCCTACGAGTATTTTAAAATTGTGATTTTCAATTTCTTTGCTGTAATTTAAGACAGCTTCATAGACCTTTTCCGTTCCTTTTGTGGCCGTGCGGTTAGCATAGCCAATACCTAGTGCTCGTGGATCGAAATCTTCCCTACTCTGATAATAATAACGATCGTATCTGTTTCGTTGTAATGAGCCAGAAAGATCGAACACTAATCCAGAGAGAATGTCTACACTGATTTTTCCATTTACTAAAGTTGTATTGCGCTCTTGATTTTCGGATCGCTGGTTTAGAATGGCCACTGGGTTAAAATAATTTGTCCTTCCTGGAACTTGAAAATATCCACCGTATTGACTATAATTTTCGTCTTTTTTTATTGGCGATACAGGTAGAAACTTTGCTGCATTGTTAAATACATTGAAATCGATATGATTTGAAAATGTATTACTATTACTTACCATTAAACCCAAACGAAGTCTGTTGTCAAAAGCACTTTGGTCCAGTGTGATGCGGCCATTCAAACGCTGTAGGTCATTCTTTTTGACTATACCTTGATTTTTGAAAAAATTGATCGAAGCGCTATATTTCGTGGTCTCTGCACCTCCATTTATAGATAAATTTTGATTGTGCGAAATCCCATTGCGATAAAGTTGCGCTTGCCAGTCTGTATCATATCCAGCCTCACTTTCAGCAACCTGCATATTGTACTTTTCTAAGAAGCTTCTATACTCGCTAGCACTAAGCACATCGATCCTATTGGATATATTTTCAGTTGCTGCGTATCCACTGTAATTGATTTCGGCTTTTCCTAGGCTACCACGCTTGGTCGTGACCATAATTACTCCGTTAGCAGCTCTTGATCCATATATCGCTGTAGAAGAAGCATCGCGCAAAATATCCATTGAGACGATGTCTTCGGGGGATACTACATTAATATCGGCTCCTGGTACCCCGTCTATTACATAAAAGGGAGCGGTCCCTGCGGTTAATGAGGAAGGTCCGCGCAATTGGATGGTAGGAGAGGCTGTAGGATCGCCTCCACCACGGTTGATTATTAATCCGGGGACTTTTCCTACTAAAAGTTGATCCGCTGATCCAACTACACCTTTATTGAAATTTTTAGGAGTTATTGTGGTAATGGATCCTGTTAGGTCCTGCCTTTTTTGTGTGCCATATCCAACTACTACCACCTCACCGAGAGCCTGGCTGTCGGGTACGAGTTCAATAATAATCATTGATGACGTCTTATTGTCAACGGCAATAGTCTGCGATTGATAACCAATATAATTGACTGTAAGTTGATTTTTTCCTAAACTAATATTCCTGAACGTAAATTTTCCTTCCGCGTCTGTTTGTGTAGCGGTTGTTGTACCTTCTATCGCGATCGTAGCTCCTGATAGGGGTTGCTTTAAATGATTAAAAACTTGTCCGGAAATATTTTGGGATTGGGCTAGAATTAATGATATCCCCCATACTTTAAAAAGGAATAATAATCCTAACATTTTTAAATTAAATGTCTTTTCTCTCATGTTGGCTTGTTTAAGTAGTTGGTTAACTGTTTTTTTTATCTTTCTTTGGCTTTAGGCTTAGTGTTCATTTTCCGGCTACGGAATAGACAACGCGTATAAGTAGCCTTCTGAGCTTCCTATGTATAATGTGTTTTTTGCATAGCTGGGAGAAGAAATGAATGAACCTAATTTATAAAACTCATTTAATACTTTTTCATTGGTATCGTAAAATTGCATATCGCTGCCATTCGCTGTGTATTCAAAATTTAAATTCCCTTCTTTATCTAATATTGTCTTTTTATTTTTTATTCGACCTTCGGTTTCAAAAACGGATATTGTTTTTCCACTAATAGGGTTTACTTGATGTATCATACCTGAAAAATCTGCAATGAATAGTCCTTTTTCTGTAAGTAGCGGTGAACTAAGATTATAACCATGGGTTTTTAATCGGAACTTTTCAACACCCGTTATGGCATTTAGGGCAACAACCAGGTAAGAGTCTGAAGTAGATGTGTACACCATACTGTCACGGACTGTGGCGGTAGAAACCACCCATGAATTTTCAGCATTGAATTTCCAATCCAAATTTCCGGTTTTATAATCCAGGACATGAAGATAACCGTCTCTAGCTCCCAAATAAATCCTATCATATGCTCCTACAGGCGAAGCTTGAATACCTTCTAATACTTTCATTTGAGTATCGGATTCTGTTTTGTATTTCCATATTTCTTTGCCCGTGGCGGGATCTAATGCATAGACATACGTATCCCAACTTCCAAATAATAAAATATCACGATATATTGAAGGTGTAGATCTTATTGGTCCGTTGGTTTTAAATTTCCATATTAATGAACCTGTTTCAGCATTTAGTGCATATAAATAACCATCACTACTACCGAAATATACCGTTGTTTTTGCACCGGAGTTTTTAATAAGGGGCGAAGAGATTATGAAATCATATTGGTCTTCCATAAATTGGTGTGATGGCAACATTCCCCATAAACCATAACTTCCGATTTTCTTTTCAAAGCCTGTTTTGAATTTCCAGATTTCTTTACCTGTTAATAAGTCAATTGCATAATAATGTCCATCCATGCTACCAAAGTATACCTTGTCGTTAGATATTGCAGGAGTTGAAGTAATCTGACCTTGACTTTTAAAACGCCAAATTTCTTCTCCGGATGTTTCATCCAATGCATATATGTTTTTGTCGTTGCTACCTACAATGACTTTCCCTTCTATACATATTGGGGATGAAATTATCATTCCACGCGATTTAAAAATCCATTTTACTAAAATTGTTGTATCTGCGGTGAATGTGAATTGTGAGATGGAGGACGGTAGCATGTAATGGGGACCTGAATAACTTGTCGTATAGCTGAAGAAAAAAAATAAAACTAAATAAATTATTCTGTGAGAAATTTTCATTTCATTAATAAATTGTGTTTATAAAATTGGTGTCTAATTCGTAGAACCAAATATAGCATAGCTTTTTAATCGAATAAACCTCAATATGGTATAAAGTAGATTCTTTATCTTGCTATGTGTCTGGTTGTTAGATTGTTTGATTGGTTGTGGGTAGTCGTAAAAGTAGACCTAAATGAGCTTTTTAATCTATTCAAACCCAGAAAATAATGCGTTACTTCTTTTTTTTTAATAAGTTTTGGTCATTAGATCGCTGAAAATTATGAAAAGAAATGTTTGAGTGTTATAGATTTAAAATTTTACATCTCAAAGAAAAACGCTTGAAGCTGCGTTGAGAACCATATCATACATCCCATCTGCAATTAATTAGAGTCATAAGTAATATGGGGCTATTCGGAAAAATAATTGGTAACAATGCTGTCTTTTGCTATCTATACTTAGATAACCAATACGTTTGCAAATGGATATTTCTATTTTACAGTTACGTCGATTGCTTCTATCTCATACGCAGGATAATCTTGATGCGGAATGGAATGCATTGTATTCAGCTTTAAGCCCTATACATTGTGCCAAAGGATAGCGTCTGTTGAGTAATAGGGGGGATATCTGTTTTTTAGCGGAAGGAATTCTATTAAAAACACAACTTACCACCATAACACGTATTATCAAGGCCGATCAGCTCATTTTTGTCCCCTTACGGCCTAAAGCGGTCTACTTTCAGGCACTATCCCATTGTCGTCTTCTGTTGTTATCAAGAGATTCGTTGTATGCTATCATCGAGCGATTTCCTCGAGCGGTACGCATCTATGATAGTTTACTGGATCTGTGGTTTGAGCAGAGTGACGAACGACTGCTATTGTTAGAGATGCAGAAGGCCGAGCGTATAGATGTTTTTATGCGGCAGCACAAAGATGTATATCCCTATATGTCCCGGCGTGATATTGCCAACTATATATCGGTGAGCGAGGAGTACCTTCGAAAAAATAGGTGAAAACATTGGTGTTTGTGTTTATCATAGCTTATGGGTTAATAAGCCAAATATATCCGATTTTGAGAAGAATAATTGTGCGTAAATTGATGGGTAATAAGCATATATTGATGAGAATGTGTAGCGATTTATGACACATCTTTAAAGTGTAATAGTCGGCTTTCTGAAAAAGAATTAATATTTACGCAATCGATTGTGTAAATGCTACGTAAAATAGTTTTATGAGTTTTGTTTTCTGAATATTTTACTGATTATCAGTGATGCCATTGTTGTTTTTGTTGTTTTTTGGGAGTTTTGTAGAATAATATCTTATAACACTGTAAGTCATTGTCCCAACAGTCGATGAAACCCGTTAAGACCAACAAAATATATAAACTCATCCTGTATCCCGACAGTGAAAGTGGGGAAAAGCGGACGCTGTTTTTGGAGCAAAAAGAAGACAGAATATTTCGAGCGGTCCATTCAGATGATAAAACTTTGTTGAAATTAAAATCCTTAAATATTCGAAATATTGTTTACGCTCTATGTATAAAAAGGATAGAACCATTGAAAATACGGGGACTCATCGCTTTCCAAGATGGGGGCTAAGTTTATCTAAAAATATTAAAGAAAAATAAAATTAGATAAACTTTAGATAAATATTAGGATTAGATGTTTTATTAATTTGTTGTTTTTTAATACTTTATGTTTGTCTAAAAAATGTGAAAGAGAAATAAATTTAGATGAACTTTACACATTTTATGAAGTCCTCTTTGAGATAATACAACCCCATTAAAAGATGTTTACTCTTTTTTAGCTTTTTTTAAGCGCTGACACAAAGTTAATTACAGTTGGTGAAAGCCATATTTATCGAGGTGTTATATCGCTGTTTTAAAAGATTTGTGTTGGCTTTTTAAATCCTGTAAAAATTCCTTGAAGAATGCACATCTTGCGGTAACTTTATCAAAGTCAAGCTCGGAGAAGAGCTCCTTGCAATCCGATTCCACATATCTTCTTTTAGCTTTTCGGGTTTCCGATTTTAATCTTTCCTTAGGATCCTTTAGGCTTGAAGGATCACCGGCAAAAGAAAGTGATACCCCATATCTCTTATTGAACGGAATGAGGTCGGCAAATATAATGGCTTCCAGTTCCCATATATTTAGCAATAATACCGTAGAGCAGCCATTGGCAGCATCCTTTATTTTCTTGTGCCAATTTTGACGTTCGAGGACTTTAGCGCTTTCCGATTTAAAAGCATCTAGGTCTCTAATACATATCAAGATATCATAGGGTGTACTTTTCGTTTCGGCTCCTACGGTTTTATAGAATTTAGGAGAGTCCAGATGGCACCCGCGAATGTTTTTGCAGATTGTTTTAAAATTTGCAATCGCTCCCAACTTCGGTCTCAAAAGATTTTGGATAGCCGTAGTATCGTTGGGATCTTCACCTATTACACCGATTTTAATCATTCCTCTAGATCCGAATGTACCCAATAATCACTTAAATACCCGACCTCCTCTGTATACAGCCGTGCTTTCTCTTGTTCCTCTTGAGTCAGCCTGCGCACCTGGGTGCCCGTCTCTCTCGTATAGGATACAATCTGTATACGGTTCAGTTCATTGGGCTCGATATGATCCAATGTGAGCGGGGAGTGAGTCGAGAGGATAATCTGATTGGTGTCTGATTTTTCCAGTAAAAATTGCATCAATAGATAGAATTGATGTGGGTGTATGCCGAGCTCAGGCTCTTCCAATAGCACGATTCCCTCATCGAGACCCTGTACTTGAGCAATGATATAAAAGAGCCGCTTTGTACCATCCGATAGATGGCTCCAAGGATACCAGCCACCATTGACATAGAACTCTAACCGGATGTTATCAATAGTGAACTGCACTCCATCTTGATAGATATTGATATTCGGATTGAATCGGACACTTTCTATCGGTGTGTATTTTCCAAGCGCCTCGATAAGCTCTTCGCTGAATACCAATTTTGATTTAATAAGTTCTACAGTTAATCTTTCCTCCACCCTTTGTAAAGACTCGTCGCCATCATCATCATAAATGTCGAGTAGTGTTTGTTCTAGTCTAAAAAATAAATCATCGATAAAGTCAAGACTAGAGGCATGGTGTAGCATGTACAAGTCAAAATCGAGTACAATCTTTCCTGACGTATTAAAGTATTCTGACGTATTCGGAATATTATATTCAAGTAAAATACAATCAGGGAAGCTTAAAGAATGATCTCTCAAAACGTAATTATATAATCTGTTCCGAGTGGATAACACATTTACGACTTCTTTTGTCTTGCTATTTGTTCTTTTTCTAGTAATAGGGGAGAGCTCTCTTCTATTTAGTTTATAAGTCCGTTTAAAGTAGAATTTTTTGGTGGGATCTAATTCGAAGTCTTCTTCATCAACATTCTTACGTATGTAATCAACTTCAAATAGGTCTTGCTTATCTATAACCTGCAATTCAAGTGAAAGATGTTTTAACATGGCATCATCCGGCAAGCCGTTAAAGCGCATTCCTTCTTTTAGTATACGCAGCAGATTGGACTTTCCAGACCCATTTTTACCGATCAGAATGTTAAGTCCTTTTTCAAAACTAACATTCAGGTTACTTATAGATCTGAAACCTTCTATATTCGCCTGTTTCAGATAAAGACTCGAAGAGGTATTATTCGCCATATACAAACCTACATAAATTCGTCTTTACAGGCAATACAATTGGAGGAAATATAAAAGTGAATTTTGGGACTCTCGTTATCCGCTTATGTTTTCAGTTTATTTTCGCTAGATACAAAAACGGATATGCTAGCTGTAATGCCTTTTCATGCATATATACAATCTTTTTATAAAGACAATCAATTTTTACATCAAACTTTTTAAAATAGCTAGTTGGCCATCTCATTAGATGTGATTCTGCAAGTGCGATTTTACTTTTGATATAGAGCAGATCTATGTTTCCCCAGAAGCATTTTACTCGCTCTTTTCTCTTCCGTAATAAGTTGAGACAGCTACTTGTTATTTAAATGTCTTCAAAAATATGATTTAGTTACGTTTTGGGAATGAAGAAAATCGTAATGTTGCTAGTTTAGATGCTCATCGAGCGAGTAGAAGATTTTATGCTCTTCAATCCAATTGTCCATAAAATCCCTGTGGTACTTGACCTTAAAGTCGGTAATCTGATCGGGTTGGATTTCGAGCTCTTGAAATATGTCAAGTTCGAATTTGGATTCATTAATGCCGATACCCGTATAGTCTAAAATATAATTATTAGATCGAAGGTAATTATGGCCTTCCGGGATGTACTTGAGCTTATATTTCTATCATTCAGAATGTTGTATTTCTTTTTGTTTTTTTAATTTTACTAATTATTTTAGTTTTATGGTTTTGTATGTGTATTTTTATGTCATTAACCAATAGAGAGAATTATGAATACAGGACAACGGTTAAAACCGGCTAAGAAGAACGATGAACTTCTGAAAGCGATCTTCGAGGACAATTTTCCTGATTTTTTACGTTTTATGTATGCAGAAGCAGAGGATATCTTCGATCTAGATCGAGGATTGACCTTTATGGACAAAGAGCTGTTAGAAATTATTCCAGACCGCGATCGTAAGAAAGGTAAGCGTATCGCTGATCTTTTGGTGAAAGTATTCTTGAAGGACGGCCGAGAGAAATGGATCTTGGTCCATACCGAGATCGAGGGCGGTAGCGACGATGGATTCTCGCACCGTATATTTGAGTACCACTACCGTATACTAGATCGATATCGGATGCCAGTAGAGACTATCGTTGTTTTTACTGGTAGTCGTAGCCAGCGGCGGTTCGACGAATATCGGTACAAAGTATTCCGCACTTCGTTTGAGTTCCGCTACCTAAGCTATCAGATATTCGATCATCAGGAGCGCGAGTTGCTTGCTATGGACAATATATTTGCGTATATTGTACTGGCCTGTCAGAAAGCTTTGGATGAAAACAAGCTGCCTGAAGAGGAACTGGCCGAAGAGCGTAGTACAATAGCTCGAGCGCTTATCGAGACAAATAAGTATAGTAAAGATCGTATAATGAGCTTTTTAGTGTTCTTAAAGAGTTTTCTTTTTATACGAGATAAACAAATAAATAGTAACTTTGACAAATACATTTATCAAGTGACAGGAGGCACAATCGAAATGGGTGTAATAGAAACAATCAAAAGACAAGAAAGAGAAAAGGGGAAGCTTGAAGAACGTGCGAAAGCTGAAACAGAGAAATTAATAGAGAAACGTGCAATAGCTTTAGAATTCAAAAGAATGGGATTACCACTAGCTGATATTGCTAAGGGTACCGGACTTACTGTTGAAGAGATCGAAAAGCTTTAGCTAGAATACATACGTATATAACAGATTAAGATAGCCATCCGGTACGACTGGGTGGCTATTGCTTTTTTATCATCTCCCGTTAGGGAGATGCGGGTTCTTGCTTATGTCTTGTATTATAAGGATTGAAATGTTATATTTATGTATTCATAAAAAGGCTCCGCGCCAGCGGGTTATAATTGGTAAAACATAGCCCTTGCAGTCTGCGAGGGCTATGTTGTAAAATGTTTGTTTTCTTTATAAGTGCGTAATCTCTAGAGGGGGACTGTGCTTATTTGTAAAAAATTGATAGAAAGCTTGTTAAGTGCTTTAAGCATTGAATCGTCAGCTTGGGACACTTACAATTTAATCGGCTTATCTGGATTGGTCCAATAAACATCCAGCATTCGTTTACCATATTTTCCACTATTTAGTATGATGGGCTTTTTATCTTTTAATAATATTCCTTTTGTAGCGGCATATCTAAGGGCTTTAGAAAGAGAATCGTCAACGAATGTTTTGTCATATTCTAATTCAACGAATTTTTCTATCTCATTTAAATATTTAGGAGTTTTTAAGAATTCTGTAAGCGCAAGTACGTCGCAAACAAATGCATCTATACTGCGATCTGTTTTCGTATTTAGAAAGTATTCGGGATTGGCTTTATAGTTTTTTCTAAATTCAACTATACTTTCACATTTCGAAATGCTGGCTGGAATTTCTGCATTGATATTCTTAATAGTAGCACCTTTAATTCCCGTTAATTTGCCAATATGTTCTGCTAATGCATCACTGAAATCTCTAGAAACATTTAGTATTCCGTAAATATGCGAAGCATCTCTATTAATAAAAACCGCGAAACCTGCTACAGTAAGATCTAAATGATTCATAATTTGTCTTAATCGAATAGCCATCTGTTGACTATAGGTGTTTGTTTGATTAGTCATCTAACAAATACCGAATTTATTTTACGCTAATAATTATCATTAATTTACTTTTATTGTAAAATTTATTATTACCTTTGTTTATCATAGTTAATTGCTGTGCAATTATTTATGTATTTAGTGCAAATTATAAGTCTCGGTTCCTTAGTCTCACAATACAATCAAACCCGAGGGCGATAGGTTGCACCCATATGCCTTTATTTTCTATATTCGCTATAGTTAAAGGCGTGGGTACTATCGTTTGACGCTGAGTTTGATGGCGTGAGACCCAAGGAATAAAGCTAGATAGTAACCCACGTTTTTACTTTCTTAACGAGACTTGCCGTGAATAAACTAGGTAAGTTATGAGCTTAAAACAGTTAAAAAACAAAATCAAAGAACCTCCATAATACCCCTGGAGTAAAAGTCATGATTCATGACTTAAATCGAAGTATTTGCCAGTTATTAAACCGACAAAACCCAATTATAAAACGCCAAGGTATCTACTCGATTTCATTCAATTAATTTTTTATTTAAACAGTGTGGCCTCGCGCGGGGCAAGGAGTTAGATTTCTCTGTTCCGCTTCGCTCCAATCGAAATGACGATTGGACAGGTTACAAAAAATAAACTTAAAAATGAGAGATTTTTTAGGGGTGGGAGAGAACTGCCCAAAGTGGCAGGGCTATGTCCGCTCGAAAATGCAAAATAAAGATAGATTGCTTCACTTCGTTCGCAATGACGAGGGGAAAGTGAAGCATTCTGCTAATAGCCTATGGCCTAAAGCATTTTTAATAATATTCTGTGTGTTGTTTAGTAACCTTTTGGTTTCTCCTGCCTACGGGCAGGAGGCCAAAGGCCTAACTCAGACGGTAGTCAGAGGTGTGGTATCATCTATTGTAGATGGAAAGCCGATCGAAGGGGCTTCGGTCTCTGTAGAGAAGAAGCATGCACGTACGGACAAGCAGGGGAGGTTTACCATAAGTGTAGATAAGCCTAAAGGGGTATTAACTATAAAACATATCGGATACAAAGAGAAACTAGTTGCCTATGAGAATACGTCTACTACATTAAATATCACCCTACACACTGGTGAAAAACAGATCGAAGAAGTGGAAGTCGTATCTACCGGATACCAGAAGCTCCCCAAAGAACGAGCTACGGGGAGCTTTGAGTTTATCGATAACAAGCTCTTGAACCGTAAGGTATCCTTGAATTTTCTACAACGTTTAGAAGATGTTGTTCCTTCAGTATCCACAATCAAGGTTTACGAAGATAGAAGGGGGAAGCTCCCTTTTACCAATATACGGGGACGAAGCACAATCAATTCGAACGTGTGGCCGCTTATTGTGTTGGACGGTGTACCATATCAGGGAGATTTTAACAATATCAACCCCAATGATATTGAGAATATCAGTATACTGAAAGATGCTGCCGCGTCTTCCATTTGGGGGGCGCAGTCTGGTAATGGCGTTATCGTGATCACTACAAAAAAAGCTGACTTTGAGAATCCTATACGGGTGTCCTTCAATAATAGTGTGACAGTGACAAACAAGCCAAACCTATATTACTACCCACAAATGGGCACATCGGATTTTATCGATGTAGAAGCGATGTTATTTGAAAATGGTTATCATGATGGACGTTTATATAACTTTCAGTACAATCTTTCACCCGTAGTTCAGCTCCTAAAGAAGAAAAGGGAGAATAAGATATCCGAATCAGACCTCAACACAGAGTTAGATCGCCTACGTCGGATTGATTATCGGGATGAACTGTCAAAGTATATCTATAAAAGAGAGGTCAACCAACAGTACAATGTGCAGATCGAGGGAGGGAGTAAATCGTTGCACAGCATATTTTCAGCAGGATATGATAAAGGGTCTAAAAATATCGTACAAACCAATAATAGCCGTGTTACAGCTCGAAGCCATACGGTATACCGACCTACGGACAATCTGAGTATAGGCCTAGGGGTACAGTATAGCGAGTACAATCGTAAGGAGCCTATGGTTCGGCTAGGTTATTTCAGTTTTGCAGGTGGTTTTGGGAATTTCCCATATATGGAACTGGCCGATGTCAATGGTAATCCTCTTGTTGTAGATCTGATCGGACTTAATCCAGACTTTAGAGATACAGTAGCAGGTGGTCGTTTGTTGGATTGGAAGTATAGGCCATTGGCCGAGTTGGATCAGACATCTACCCAGAGCAGACTACGAGAGACAAATGTCAATCTAGACGCCCATTATAATATCACGCCATTCTTGCGAGCTTCTTTGCTATATAGTTATAGAAATGCCAATGAAGTAGTCGACAATTGGCGTGGGATGGGCAGTATAGCACAGCGCGAGGCAATCAATTATTACGCCGTATGGGATGCGCACTCGGTGAAATGGAATGTTCCTGTAGGAGATTATTTACAAAAGATAAACGCGACAAATGTATCACAGCAGGGAAGATTTCAATTAGAGTATAATGAAAACTGGCATGATCGGCACATTGTCGCCTTATTGGCAGGAGCAGAAATCAGACAACAGAAGCAAGGTTCGCAAGCACAAGAATTTTGGGGCTTCGACCCTGAAACATTATCCTTCCAGCCTGTTGATTACGTCAATGATTATCCCTACTTGAATGGAATATACGGCACAAGTAAGATATATGGTTATTTAGATTATACGGGCTTGCTCGACCGGTATACATCTTACTTTGCCAACGGATCGTATACTTTTGATAGTCGGTATATCATGAGTGCGAGCGTACGTAAAGATGCTTCTAATCTTTTTGGGGTCAAGACTAATGATAGGGGAAAGCCTTTCTGGTCTATCGGAGGAGCATGGATCGTATCCAAAGAACGTTTTATGGAAGACGGTATATTCTCCCTCTTGAAATTGCGGGCTACCTATGGTCATAATGGTAATGTCGATAATAGTACCTCGGCATATCCTATTATATACAGGTCCTCTCAGCCACATCATATCACAGGGATGCCATATGCTAATGTACAGTCACCACCGAATCCTTCATTGCGCTGGGAGACCGTAGGTATGTTAAATTTAGGATTGGATTTTCAGTTACTGGGTAATAGAGTAGGTGGCTCTATAGAGTATTATCAAAAGACCCCTAGAGATCTAATAGCAAATACACTGATAGATCCCACCACTGGTTTTAGTAGTATGCGTATGAATAGTGCAGATTTACTAGGTAAAGGTATCGATGTATCCTTGCGTACACATAATATTAAAGGCAACTTGATGGATTGGCGTACTGATCTAGTATTTGCCTATAGTCGTACCAAGGTGACTAAGTCCTATATAGCTAATCCTCGAGGTAATAATTTTCTGGCAGGAGCTTATGGTTTGATGGCTACACCTGTAGAAGGGGCTGACCTGAATAGCGTGTATGCCTTCAGGTGGGCAGGGCTTGATCCACAGACGGGGATGCCTCGAGGCTATCTGGATGGAGAAGTATCTACTGTTTATTCCAAAATATATAACGATACCAAAGTACAGGATATGGACAATCACGGGTCGTCCCTACCTGTGTACTTTGGTTCATTACGCAATTCATTCCGATATAAGACTATCGATCTGTCCTTTAATATCAGTTATCAATTGGGGCATAAATTTATGCGTACATCGATCAATTATTCACGATTAATGGATGAGCGGGTCGGTCATAGTGATTTTGCCCGAAGATGGCAAAAACCGGGAGATGAAAAGTTTACCGATGTGCCAGTATTTAATTATCCTTCTGATTACTATGCAGATTATTTTTATGAGTATTCTTCTGCTTTGGTGGGGCCGGCAGATCAGATTAAATTGAGGGATATACAGATCGGTTATTCTCCGAAAATCGCTGATCATTTCAAGGTGAAGGAACTCCGTTTATATAGCTATATGGCCAATATAGCTACCATTTGGCGGGCTAATAGAATGGGGATCGATCCAGAATATGGGATGACAAATCCCGACCCCTTTTCATTTTCAATCGGTTTTAGTTTTAAACTTTAATAAAGTAACAGCATGAATGTTTTGAAATATATAGTAATAGGAGCCCTGCTATGCACAGCATGCAATGGTTTCTTAGAGATTAAGCCAGACAAGAAGATGTCTGTGCCACATACTCTGGAGGATTGTGAACTGTTATTGAATGATTACAGTACGCTCAATACAGCTTATCCTTCAATGGGGATTATTGCAGGAGAGGATTATTACCTGACATCGGCCAATTGGAACAGTATATCAGTACTGGATGACCGGAATGCGTATATCTGGTCTGATGAGCCCGCTCTCTTGGCTACGCCGTGGCAGGGTGCTTATAGAGTAGTGTATCTTACTAATCAGATTCTAAACGTGTTAGATCAAATGCCTAACAGCCAAAAAGCTGGTGCTCGTTATAGCAATGCCTACGGCCATGCTTTGTTCCTTCGGGCATTTGCTTTTCAACAATTGGTAGAAATCTATGCGCTACCTTATCGGCCAAATACGGCTGATATAGATTTGGGGATGCCGATCCGGTTATCTCCTGATCTAGATGTAGTATCTAAGCGAGCAACACTCAAGGATACTTATGCACAGATCATTAGTGATTATAGCAGAGCAAAGAATCTACTTGCCACTGAACGGACGATAAAAGGTGGTACTTCAAAATCTGCGGCTTATGCCGGACTGGCCAGGACCTATTTGACGATGAAGGACTACGAAAAGGCCTTCAACTATGCGGATTCAGCATGGCGCATGCAGGCCGAGCTTCTGGATTATAACACGCTCAAAACCTCCGACAGCTATCCCTTAAGGCGATTCAATAAAGAGGTTCTGTTCTCCGCATTGAGTACACACTCCAATGCTTTTGGGAGACTTTATGTCCGGATGAATCCTGACCTGATAGCTAGCTATACGATAGGTGACCTGCGCAAAGCAATTTATTTCCAGCCCTATACGATGGAACCTACTGTGTATAGTTTTAAGGGATCTTATGATCAGGGAGCCACGCTATTTGTGGGATTGACCACAAGCGAGGTCTTATTGATCAGAGCAGAAGCTGCCGCGCGTACTGGGCAAATAAACAAAGCTTTAACTGATATTAATCTTTTAAGGGCTAATCGTTGGAAGGGCAGGGACTATCCAGAGATAACTGAGCAGAATGCAGATAGGCTCCTTGATACGGTGCTGGCCGAACGAGCAAAGGAACTCGTGTTTCGAGGAAGACGCTGGTCAGACATCAAAAGACTGAGTGATGATCCAAATCGGTCTGTCGAGCTGAAGAGGACTATCGATGGCAAAGATTATATGGTGCCCGTAGGAAGTCTTAAATATGCACTGATGATTCCACATGTAGTGACACAGCAGAATCAAAATATTGAACAAAATAAGAGATAGTATGAAAGGATATAGCATGATATGTTTGCTTGTGTGGTTTGGATATACACTAACAATAGGACAATCAAAGTCTATTGATCGCAGTTGGCAGCTTGTTGTAGGGGAGTCTGTCCCCGAGATAACAGCAATGCCTATCGTGAATTGGGAACAATCTGAGATTGATCTGGGCAATTATAAGGATAAGGTTGTTGTACTAGAGTTCTTCGATACGTATTGTGCGACCTGCATCGAAGGTATGCCGCATCTGCAACGGATACAACAGCAGATGCGGCAAAAGCTATTGGTGCTGATGGTGACCTGGCAATCTAAGGAGGTAATAGAAAAGTTCTATAGGGACAATCGTTTCCTGAAAGAGAATAATGTAAAACTACCTACAGTGGTTGCTGATACCCTGATGCGGAAATATTTTCCGCATCAGGGCGTACCCCATACCGTATTTCTATATAAAGGAAAGGTGCAGGCAATTACTTATCCTGATTATGTTAAAGAGCGGTTTATTGAGGAATTATATAATACAGGAAAGTTAGCTGTACCACAGAAGGATGATTTTAGGGAAAAGGTACGGATGTTAGAAGAAGGATCAGATATGGTAGGTTCGGTCAAGATCACAGGGTATCAAGAATCGCTGGAGGAAAAGCCGGGATTGACTATAGAAAGTGATTCCGTATCGGGTTTTTATAAGACTTATTTCTATAACGTCGGCATTCTGAATGCCTATAAGGCAATGCTTGCCTATATTAAAAAGCCGACTTTTATACTGACAGAACAACGGATCCTATGGAAGGTGAAAGATCCGTCCAAGTACCGTTATCAAGAGGGGACGGGAGGTTCGCACATATGGTTGACCCAATACGGTATTAGCTATGAACGTAGAAGTACTGTGGTAGGTGATTTGTCGGATCAGGCTAAACTCGTACTAAATGATCTGAATAGTTTACTGGGATTGAGCGTATATTGGGATACGCTGGAGATGAATTGTCTTATTATTCGTAAGACAGGTAAGAAAGTGAGATCAAAAGATACTGTTAAAACAGGGAAAAAAATAGATAATATCGGGATTCTTACGTTTTTAATGGACTATTCGGGCGATTATCCGCCTGTAATAGATGAATCGGGATTCAAAGGTCATTTAGAGATAGGAAGTTATTCTAATATTAAAGAGTTAAATGACCAACTCTCGTACTATGGATTAGAGGTTGTCTCAGGGCGTAGATCTGTAGAAGTTCTTGTCGTAGAAGAAAAGTAGTAACAGCAGAAAGGGGGCACTTTCGGTGCCCCCAGTTACTATTTTGACTTAATATCGAAGATTAAGCTGTACCGCGCAATCTTACGTTCGGTTGTGCTATACCTGTATGGAGCGAAAGGATCATCTCATCTTTTAACGCATCTGTTAAATCTGGATCACCATTTCCGTCAGGATTAGCATTTACCGCACAGATCTTTCCACTGCCAGAACAAGATGGAGATCCTGTTACTGGTGCATAATTGGAAGGAATCGTAGGGTTACCGCCCGTATTTAATTGAAACCACTGTGCCATAAGCTTATGATTTAAATTAACTAACTTAGATTTATGAATTGATCACAATGACGGTATCTGCCTTGGTTAAAAAAATCAGATACTGCATTGGCCCCAGCCCTCGCTAAGAGGGCTTTTTGGTTCTTGGCGGTGGGACTCCTTATTTGCCAGACCATTCCTTTCAATACCGCCTCACGGGTATACCGCGAATCTACGCCGTATCCGTTTGAATAGCGGCCGGTAGCAATAGCTTTGCATCATACCAACTGAATACAGCATAGGGTAGGTCTGCCCCCATGAGGGATGGCCTATAGCTGCGGAGTCTATCCTTAAGGCCCGGTGTCTACCTGCTTTTGCGATATCCGATGGATGATATGGGACTATTGCTGTCATTTTTGTAGAGTTATCGTGTTATCAAGTTATGCTGTTTTTTAATGTTCATACGAAGTTCGGGAAGACTTTTATCTTGGGCATATGCCATTGGTATATAAGTTACTGTCGCATGTGGTAGTTTAAGGCTTTATAGTATTCCCGATAGTTACTGATGCCCAGGTATGACATACGTTGCGCTACGGTCAGGTGGGCAAAGATCTGCGGACGTACGATAAATAGGGCATGGAGGCGCTGGATCACAGGCAAGCGTAAGATATGTACCTGTTCCTGTAAGCGCAGCTGCCGATGCTGCTGTAGGATCTGATAGATTTCTTTCAGCTCCGGAAATTTTGTTAATGCTTCCTGCAGGGCTGTAATGGGGATTTCATAGAGTGTCGTAGGCTGTAAAAACTGAATAGCCAAAGGTTCCCTACTGCTGGAGAAGGCGTGTTTGCTGCCTGTAAAGCAGCCTTGTGTCGGGCATAGGCGTTCGATATATTCGGTATTTCCTTTTTTGTAACCTATCTTGGCGACCAGCCCGTCCAGGACAAAGCACCATTTGGGAATAAGCTCTGCTTCTTGCTTATACCATTCATTTTTGACATAGGTTTTTATCTTGCCCTGAGATCGGATAAAGTCCAGTGCCTCGGGGCAGAGTTTGCGGTACTGTTGAAAAAAATGGATTAATCCTTTCATAGTGCTTTGTTTATTTTTATACATGAATTTTACCTCCTTTCCTTGTATTGGATGGATGCTGTCTTGATGGTACTTGCTGCATCAGGCGCGGCATGTCCAAGGGGTGCGTTATGAATTGGATAACTAGTCTGTGTGCGATAAGGGTAATACCAGGCGCATAGGTTGTACCAGATCATAAGCGCCGAGAAATGATATAGGCCAATAGTCAGGGCTATACCCACATGCATACCGATGGTCGTTATACAGATAATACGTCGGTACATTGTTCCTAGCCAAGCCATTGCATAGCCGAGCTCCAACAGCACAACAGCTATTCCCATAATGACCCAGCATGCGGTCCAGCTGCCCCAGTGGAGGGGAATATCAAGCAGGTTGCTCGGGAATGGCTGCTGCACGGCCTTCCAGATGGCTTCGCCATTCCACCAGGTCGGTCCCATAGCCTTGCCCAGCCCGCCAAAAAAGTAGACCAGGACAAGCTGTGCCTGCCAGAAGTAAACGCCTGTGCGTTGCCACTTGTGCCGACTGTCCGTTCGAGGATGATAGCTAAAAAGTAGACTAAACAACAAGCCGGTTTGTGCCAGATAGTCTGCGCCATAGGCCCAACGCAGGTCTGCCATAAACAGACCGTGATGGATTATTAATAATAGGAGGCTGGAATAGGGGACCCACCTGCCGAAAACTAAACAGACACAGCATATGCTGTACAGCGTCGCTGTGGCATGGATCCACAAGGGATGGGCACTGCGAAATAGTTCTTCCCAGTTCCAACTACTACCACTATGCCAATAGGGGAGCAGCGCCGCATCGTAGACACTGTGTGGGCCGTAGAGCAGGGACAGGTCGGCCCAGAGCTGGATCATTTCGATGCCGAGTAGTAGACCGATACCGCGTGGCAATAGCTGTAAGCCGTCACCAAAAGTGTGCGCTGTTGCATAGGGGGTGTTTCTGTTGCGTTGGCTGTTCATAAATAGGTGTTATCATTTTGTTGGTTTGTTTTTTTGTGCGGAGCTCGCTTAGGCTAGGTATACGTATGCTATAGATCCGAAGACGGATCGCGCGGTCTGGATATTGGCGTTGTACATGGTTGTAAATGCTTTGGGCAGTGGCACGGGCCAGTGCTGGAGCCTTGGTCTGATCGACTCCAGAGCGCCAGCCTTCCAGCGCTTCAAGCAGGGTACAGTACCGGATCTTGCTGGCGGTAGTACGTAGACCCGGGGAAGAGAGTCGGAGTTCGGTAGCTGTTCGTGCACAGCGTACTTCTATCCGACTTGAATAAATACTACCTACCTGTGGGCTGTAAAATCCGTAGCATCCATGGATACCGGCCAGTTGTCCATAATGACGAAATCCCGGTGCGCTACAGAGTTTCTGCATAGTATGGGTAATCGGATCTAAGGCCGATTTTACATCGGTAGACGGTGGCTGGATATTGCAGATATTGTGTAGGAATACCAATCCAAGATGTAGTGCCAGGCCTATAGATCCGATCCGTTGTAGCATCTTACCCTCGGTTAGTTGTACGGTGTAAGGTAACGCTCCAAAGCCTCGTCATTACTCCGCTTTGTGGGCTTTTTGGGAGCAAAAATCTTAGTGCCCAAGCGGTCGTAATCTACTGGATCTGACGATTCGACAATAGGGTGTACGGGGGCATCAAGAGTATGCGGGAGATTACTGTAAAGCGCCAGGCCCATAACGAGGCAGGTGCATACAATGAGTTTTTGTTTGGCTTTATTGTTCATATTATTTAAAAATTTATTGTCTTAAAAATCTTATCTATCGGTAACTTTTATGTCGCGAAGGGTATTTTTGGGTTGTTTTGTGGTTTATTTTGTAACTTCACCTATTAACCGGAGTGAATTTTAAGCTAAAAATGAATCTATACACCGCCCTAATTATTGACGATGAGAAGAACGTGCGACTAGATGTTGCAGATGCATTGGATATCTCTGAGCTGTTTACTATAGTCGATGCATATGGATCTGTGGAGACGGCACTGGAATATCTGAGGACAGACGACAAAGTCCTGGATTTTATCTTTTGCGATATACAGTTTGGTAAGGGGATGTCGGGCATAGAGGGGGCAGAAGAGCTGCGCCGTTATAGTCGGTTTTTTATTTTCTTTACCGATCATTTCGACGATTACTTGCGTGAAAATGCTTTATTAAAGCCTGATGACTATCTATCCAAACCGGTGCAGCTGGAAGATATCCAGCAGTTGATGGCACGTCTAGGCTTGCGCCAATCATTGGAGCTGGCAGAGCGAAGAATCTATGCTTTGCAACCACCACAGGAAGAGTTAGAAACCTCTGGACGGAAGCGCAAAACGAATCGAAGGGTACGAGCGCGGGTGCCGATACTGTTGAAGGATGTGATCAAAGTGGAGCGTGAGGGCAAATTCCTCCAAATATATGGCGCAGGTACTCAGGGGACGCTCGTTTTGCTGGGGCAGTTGCGGATGGCGCTTAGGGACTTTTATGAGCAGTTTAAAAAACTGGATATCTTCATACCACCAAATTCCTCAGTATTGATCAATGTGGCGTATGCGACGAAGGTGGGCATTCATGCCATTGTTTATTATCACGATAGGAAGGTATTGGTGACCGATGGCTATCGGCGCAAAGTCAGAGCCTACCTGGAAAGAAATAAAATATAAGTATGCCTTATCGTTCGGTCGGAAATAGGGAGCTACGTATAGTGGCGGGGGTATCTGTCTTTCTGGTATACGCTTATGTTATCCATATAGCGGCGTATGCCTTTTCAGGTTGGATAGATTTATTTTTTATGCTGATGACATTGCTCCTTCTTTTTTTGTTGGCCATTTGGTTCATTTTACCGAGGGCTACCGGAGGTAGAAAGTATGCTCTTGCTTGGATTATGTTCGGCTTTATAGGGATTGACCTATTGGTATTTAGTTTGTCGATAGCAATAAGCATGATGTTAGGAGGGTTTGTATGGGATGGTAACTGGGAAATCAGCAATTATCAACACGTGTGGACTGCTTATATAGCGACCAACTCATTTAGTTTTCTCTACTATATGGTGCGTCATGGGATTTCTAACTGGGGGGAGTTCCAACAGCAGAATTTCGAGCTTTTGCAGGTACGTAGAGGTAAGAAGTTATTACGGCAGCAGCTGGCTCGGCAGCACTTCTTTCCGCATTTTATGAAAAATACCATTAGTGCCCTGCGAGCGTTGACCCGACGGGATAGAGGCCGTAGCATACGTTGTATCGATCTACTGATGGCGCTCTTTGTTTATAGCGTAAAGCATCAAGATACACGCTTTGTGTTACTGAAACAGGAACTGGAACAGGTGGATCGGTTGCTTGAAATTTATAGCCTGCGTCGGGAGGATGAGGAGATTATGCTGGATATACGCATAGGGCAGGGCGTCACTGACGAGCTGTGTATCCCCTATATGTTGCTATTGACACTAGTCGAAAATGCCTGCGAATACGGAATATGTACAGACGAGCATAAGCCCATCCTGATCGATTTGTACTGTATTACCCCCGAAAGCCTTATGATACGCGCGATGAACTGGATTCCTGCAACTAAGAAGCATAATCCGATAGCCACCGGGAAGGGGTTAAAACTCTTGCACGATTATGTAGTCGCGCTTGATCCGATGAATACGATTTCTGTGGAGCAGATAGGGCAGTGTTTTGAGGTGGTCATCACCCTCAATATAGCTGTTTTTGCCGAAGCACCACGCGACATCTCCTAGACCTTTATCTTATTTTTCATATACTTGTTTGTATTATAAACTTACCATCTCTTGACGGCATGCCAGGATTTTGTATATCTACCTACTAGTCTGTCTGTAATAGGAAGGGACGTATCGGGATTTTTTGGTCTTGTCTGTACTTGTGCAATCGGTGGTCTTAATACACTAAGATCATGATTCGATTACTATCCACTCTTGTCAGACTGGCCGGGGATATCCTGGCCTGCCTGAATCATATCGTACAATTACTACAAGCGTCTGGTCTGCCGGATTCCGCTGGAAAGATAGATGCTCCTGCTAAAAATGATACGGCAGCTCCGCCTGAAAAGCCGGATATAGATGCTTATACCGAAGAGGAGTTGTGCACGGTTGGAGAGGCCTGTCTCGCGATGAACGTGTCACGTTCGCATATCGATAGAATGCGTAACCGTGAAGAGTTCACTAAGCTCGAGCATAAAAATGGGCGTGTGCGGCTGGTGAAGGCGGAAGTTGAAGCGGCAAAAGTTTGGTACTCTAAAAGAAAAGGGAAGCTGTAACCATTTTGTGTGCCCATCTTTCGCAAACGAATAAGGATAAGTTCATATCAAATACGCCGTTGATCAATACCGATCAGCGGCGTTTTTTATTGAATTATCCGCTTATTGTAAAGGATAGGTGGTTGTCCCCTTTAGCTATGTCGTGGATCGTTTTAAGAGGATCTGTCCACGCTCCTATATA
The DNA here is from genome assembly GCF_017908035.1 of Sphingobacterium tabacisoli. Lineage (GTDB taxonomy): Bacteria > Bacteroidota > Bacteroidia > Sphingobacteriales > Sphingobacteriaceae > Sphingobacterium > Sphingobacterium tabacisoli. The sequence goes on from NZ_JAEQMU010000002.1 coordinate 665,555, forward strand.
GTGGCTTATGCAATTTGGGCGGACACAGTTCGGTTTAGGTTCTATCTTCACGGCTAAGGGTAGGTGGCTCATCAATTTAAGACGACCTGCTGTTAAAACAGTTCTGTGGCATACGCATCTGTTGTTGCGGTCGCTGACTTCTAGTTAGCGACTTAGGGATTTGGTTCCTCGATAAATGGTGATAAGATAGTGGTAAGTCCTTTTTATTGCGCGGTACTTGTTTTGGTCTAGCTGTAAGCGCTTTCGACTACTCGGTAAATCCTTTTGGTTTCGTGGTTTTATCTAAGTATTGATGCCGTTGATTCATTACATGGTGTCACTCTTCGGTTCATATCCGTTAGTTGGCTCTTTCGGTTAGCGGTATTGCCGTAGATGAGTGCCGTGTTTTTCTTTTTGGTTATGGATGATTGGTTTCTTTCTTTCGTACACTGCTTTTGATCGATGGCGCTGTTCAATGGTTACATGGAGGATCTGTTTGCTGTGGCGATTAATCTGTGCTGTTCCAAGGCAAACACAAATGGATTAGCGGCAAACTCATTTTCGATACCGACCTATCCAAACCGAATACGATAAACTTTTAGATAATAGCTTTCGTCACGTTGCGTCAAAAGAGGCACTTTATTCATCTTGTTCCACCACGTTGCGTCAAAAATTTCATTTTTCGGGCTTCCAGGCCATATTTGGATCATGAACAGCAACAAAAAGTTTTCGCCGCGTGGGCCACCTTGTCAGGATTAATGATTAATTGTGAATGGTTAATGACATCCATAACTACATAATCTTATAACCCTCATAACTACATAACAAATAATAATATCATGAGAAAAGAAAAAGTAATTAGCAATTATAAGGCACTCTCCGATTACGAGCTATCTACGTTGGCAGGACGTGTGTTAAAGGCGATGCAGGAAACAAGCACACAGGCAAGCTTTCCGAATCCTAATCCCGGACTTACAGATCTGGAAACTATCGTCAACGATTATATTACCAAACATGAAATCGCTAGCAGGCGAGGTTCGGCACTAGAGATCAGCTTGAAGAACGAAAGTCGTGATGCACTACTCTTCGCGCTGAAAAATCTGGCACACCATGTCAACGAAGTGGCCAATGGACAGTTGTCCTTGCTATTGAGTACCGGACTGGTATTGGTAAGCAAACCGAGTAGCTCCGAGTTGCCATTGGTGACCGCTCGTATACAGCTGCGTGACGGACGGATCTCCGGTCAGATGCGCTTAGACTTTACTCCGCTCAAAAGAGTTTGGGAGTATGAAGTAGAAGTGGGACGCGAAGATGCGACCAATACGGTGGAATGGTTTGAAACCTTCAATACGACTTCATCACGGGGCAATGTCCTGACTGATAGAACACCCGGAGTCAAATACTTTGTACGCGTGCGGGCACGCAACGGTAAAGGTATGGGAGACTGGTCAGAAGCAGTATCCTTGATAGCACGATAGGGAACTAGTGACACAGTGATGAAGTGATTAAAGTAGTAATGCAGTGACATAGTGACGAAGTGGAAAGTTTTGCTCGTCACTGGTCACTCGTTACTCCTCACTCCTCACTGGTCACGTATCACTACATAACTTTTATCACCTTCATAGCGCTATATTATGCAAACAACAATCAATCCCTCATGGTTGGCCCAGGGCTGGTCAGAGGAACTAACACTCAAGCAAAAGCTATTCTTCGGCTTTTTATTTCTAGTCATCGCTTGGATTATGGTCTCTACGGTATTACAACTGATCGATCCCGCTATCGGCGTCCTGGATTTCGGAACACTGACCGTTGCGGTCTTTGGACTGCTCGTAGGTTGGCTGGCCATCTATATCAGTATATGGCTACAGGAACTACTATGGTATCCTTTTAAATCTTTTCGTAAACAGTTTGGTCAACATCTTAACCAATTAACATCATGGCAACAATGTATTCTTTATTTCTCGGTTTTCTTTTTACTGCTGTATGCAGTGTTAATGGCTGTCGAAATAGTGTTCTAGATGTGTTTAAATCATCAGTGAAAAACGGTTTTTATTCCCTTTATCAAGGGAGGGATTTTCATTTTTTCCTTGATGAAAAAACGAAACAAAAAACCGGAACGAAGTGGAGTTCAGCGAAGCTAAATCAAGGCTTGGTTGCTCGGCTAAATTGTTCTCTTATTTCTGGCAATAAGATAAACTCTCCCGAGAAATCGGGATCAAACAAGTCTGATTGCGCCTCAGAAATAATCAACAATTCTTTACGCCTTGCGCAAACTAGGCCATCTTATTCGGTTAGTGCTAGTAGTTCCTTACGGCTACTCAATTTATCGCCTACAAAATTTTTGACAATAGTAGGTGGATGCACCTCCTTCGTGTCAAAAGTTTTAAGCGATGAGTTTTTTGCCTCCTTTTTTGCGGAAAAAAAGGAGGATCCCTGCCACGGCTTGAGTGGCGTAGAGGCTAAGCATTCTGGCATGGAGGACAATAACAAGAATAAAAAGAGTCGTCAATCAATAATAAAAATAGCAAGTAAAGAACTAGGCGTTCGCGAATCTACTGATAACAACGACGGCCCACGTATCGAAGAATACCTCCGCTATACGAGTCTAGGCAAAGGCTACGAATGGTGTTCTGCATTTGTGTCTTGGGTCTATGGCCAGGCCGGGTTCAGCGTTCCACGTAACCCATGGTCTCCCGCATTATTTCCCAAAGCAAGACAGATCAGTAAAGACCAATGTCGATCGGCAGATGTATTCGGAATTTACGGTTCGGCTGTCAAACGCATCAACCATGTGGGACTGGTTAAAGAAAAGCAAGACCAGTACCTCGTGACAATCGAAGGTAATAGCAACAATCGAGTCGAATCCCGACGGCGACATCTCAAGACAGTGTATGCAATAGCCGATTGGGTTGAATAATGTTAACCAGTGAACTTGTTATCTTGTTAACTTGCTCACTTCACATCTCGTTAACACGATAACTCCATAACTCTCGTAAACATGAAACACATCACCCTTGTCCCAATTTGCGGGATCCTCATCTTCTTTACTATGCTCACCTTTCTCAGTTGCCGTACGACAAAGCAAAAAAGCGAAAGGCTCCTAATGGCACATCAGCGGGCACAGATCAGCAAGCACAGTCAGCAGATTCAAGGGGTATCCATCCTCGATAGTTCCAATCGAGGGTGGTTCTTCAGGTCGGATACGGCCTTCTATTACCATCCCGATAGCGGTCTGTATGCCCGCAATGGTATATTGTCCTTTTGGGAAGCAGGCGTAAAAAGCAAGCAATGGCTCTCCCGGCAGGATAGTGTTTACCAGCATAATGCTGAATCGGTAGATACACATTTCTTTTCCACGCATTTACAGAAATTATCCCAGCAGAAATGGATTCCGATCATGGGAATCCTGCTGCTGTTGGTCTGTGGCTATGGTATATGTTACATTGGTAAGCGGTTCATTTAGATTACGTAAAGGGTTGTCTTTCCATAATCTGTTGTTTGTAACTCAGCTTAATTACAGAAAGATAACGATTATAACATAGAAGATGGTGTAGAAAGGTTTATAAAAACATCTTTTCCTCCTACAAAATGAAATGGTTTCTCCCTACACAATACTTATCTACACACCAAATCAAGGCAAGCGAAAATCCCGGCTCCCCCAATCGCTAACCACGAAAGCCAATCCTTGAATTTGTTGTTTTTGTGCTTTAGATACCCGATATGCATCAGCATATGCACGACGAAAAAAATATCCATGTACCACATAAAACTTTCATTTTCGGTGATGCAGCTAAGTTGAATACTTAAGAAGAAAAACAATGGCACATGAGCGAGAATAAATATCGTCCTCGCTAATTGCTCATTGATCAACTCCAATAGTGGAAAAATTCGCCACTCTTTACATCGTACAGCGTCGATCTCATGAGCCAAGAAGAAAGACAGAGCCAAATAAAATAAAAAGTAGTTAGGCATAAGATAAAATAATGTCAAGCGGTGTTACAAATGAGAGCCTAAAAATAGGAAGAAATTATCGTTTATTATTGTAAATTTCCTATTGTAGCGATAATGTAATTGATGATTTCTATAATATATTAAATTAAAGTATTTTATGTCTTTTCCATGTATCATGACTCCCAAAATCTGACTCCAGTTTTGAAAGAGCTATGTGATCATGAAATCGACTTGGAACGCTTCAGTGATGTATATCTTGATTTGGCCTGAGCTACTGTAGGGTTTGAAAGACCTTTTTGGGGAAAATGATGATGGAGAAGGAAAGGATGTGTCAGGCAATTGCAATATCGGGTAGCTATAAGGTGTTTAATACTCCTGAACAGGTCAGATATGTAAAATTATCCAATTAGAGTGCTCAAGCTTCGATCTAATTTACCTGACATCTGTAGACCTTGTTATGATCACGTTTTATATAGATGTTACTGGTAATCTAGATTTGTAATTACAAATAGATAATTATTTCATCAAGGATTGCTCTAATCTAAAAGAAGCTTTAATTTTTTTAGATTTCCCCTATATTTTAAATACTATGCTTGAAATTCACCTGTTATTGCGTGTTTTTTATCTGATTAAAGTGTTCATATTGAGGTGCTTTTGTTTTGGGTTGAAAACGAAGATATTATGAAGGCATTAAATCGCAATTATTTCCTTTTATCAATAGGCTTGTTTATCATTAACCTCTTAGTCTGTACAAATATAGCCGAACAAAGTGTAATCTCTAAGGAACTGATTTCTACCGATAGAGAAGAATTTGAAACCATTTGTGAAAAGATTTTAACTTATTTTGATGATAGTAAGGGCTGTTTTTTCTTAGATCCAGATATTTTAAAGCAAGGAATAACTCCTAATCTTGAGCATAGGATGCGAACTGATATCTGCACGGATCCAGTTATTGGAAAAAAATGCTGATTACCCTCAGTTACCAGAAAAAGATGTTTTGATTGATGTCACAGGAACGTGGAAAGTAGAAGAATATAATGGACAAGACAATGTAGATGTATTTTATGCTACAAAGTACGAACCTTTTTTTGAGATATATAGGATTTTACAATTTATAGAAAAGTATTATGAAAAACACAACACTACTGATTTTGTTAAAAGCATTTCGGATATGCTCCTTCTGCACAAAGAGTTATAAATACTGAGGTGAAATTGAATTAGTGGTTTATACTGAATACATATAATACTATCAAGAGGGATGTAAGATTTACAAATATACGCTGTTTCTTATCTTTTGTACATTTCTGTTCATTATGTGTCTGACGATACGTTGGAAAATAAATCTCTTAAAAGCGTTTAACTTCTGTGTATGTTTAGCATAAAATTCATCTGGTGAATCGAAAAGCCCAAAATCCTGATTGATACCCTTGTCTTGGATATAGGTGTTATTTAAATTCCAATCGATTGGAGGTTTTTCAAAGCTATCGGTATATGCTCCATAACCACAAAAAGTAGTTTTACAATCTTTATATTTTTCTTGGAGTTTTGTCAGATACGGTTTATCCAAAATTATACCTTCTAAAAAATACCATTGGCCATTGAGCAGAATTTCGACCCAGCTATGTAGTATGTTATTAGGAGATAGCTTGTACCACATACCCGTTATAGCACCTTTTTGCAATGCTTTGTCGATGGTAAAGCCATGAATACGGTTGGGGATCTGTGATGCTCTCAATAAGCTCATTAATAAAGTTGCTTTTGTGTTACACTGCCCATATCCATCTTTTAGTATTGCAGATGCGGCAATGTCATCCGAAATATTGTATCCGAATTTTATTTCATCTCTTACAAAATTATAGATACTCTTTACTCTCGAAATAGTATCGAGCTGGTTCCATTGTCTATCTTTTATTAAATTCTGTATTGATTCGTGAGAGTAATCCAGAATTTTAGTCTCTTTAAGGTAAGTGTTCATCGCGCTTTATTTTATATAGTAAAGATGCGAAAGCCTCCTATTGTAAACTTGTATAAACTGGCTAATTTAGTGATGATAAAAATCTGGTCTTTACTCCGAAAGTCTCCTTAAATGTTCTGCTATAGTGCGAACTGTCTGTAAAGCCAAATCGATGAGCCGTTTCAGTAATAGAATGAGTCTTTAGGTAAGGAAGTGATTTTACCAGCTTGTTCCATAGTTGGTATCTCCTAAAATTTAATTTCGTCTTATCTTTGAAAAGATGCAGAAAGCGTGTTTCCGAGAGAAAACAAGTGCTTGAAATTTCTTTTAGCGAGACAATGCGGTCAAAATTCTGTTCCAGATATTGAATAGCTTTATAAATTCTATCATCTTCAACATGATTACCAACCTCACACTTACATGTATAGTTTCGGAGATGATTTCCGACATTACCGGTTAGCTGGCCAAAGTCAGATTTCTTTTCTAAATAATCAACAAACATCTCTCTAATGGGCATTAAGTCTTCATTTAGTTCTGCTATATCGATAGCTTTATTTCGGATATACAGTTGATGACCTATGCTACTAATTGGATTTATGAGAATAATCAAGGACATTTCGTTGCAGGTAAATTGGTGTTCAACATTACTGTTTATAAAACATGTCGAATAATGGTTATGGTTATTTTGATTGTCAGCGATGTCAAGTTTTCCATTTGCAGCGATACTAATCTGCATTGCATAATGTTTATGCAATGCATTGTCGTTCAGTTTCCCGACAAATATTCCCATCATACTTTCAATATGTACTTTGCTTCGAGATAGATCATTCATTGGATGTATGATAAAACGACTATGAACTCTTCTTCGTTGACAGTTACGGCCATAATCTGACAAAATATATTTTATCAAATTTACAGAATTTAGTTCTCAAAATTTTAGAATCTATTGAAGGATCGTATTGGTCTCTTCAAACCAATTCATACGACAAAGATCCGCTAATTTTTCGAGACAACGTATTTGGAACTAAATCACCATGCAACATACTGAAAAGTCAATCTTAGAGTCTCATTCCACTTTTACCCAGTCGGTCAGAAAACTTAAGCTAAAGGATTTGTAACTATGTTCTTTAAATATGCTAACAAGTCCATTTTTGAATTTAATCCTAATTTTTGTTTTAATCGATATTTAGTCATTCTCACGCTTTTGGCCTCTACGCTCAGGATATTTGCAATCTGTTTGGTATCCATTCCAAGATAAAAGTATGCACAGTACTTCAGGTCTAGCAAAGTAAGCTTCTGTTTTGCGTTTTCATTAATAGCCTTAAAGAAATTAGCGTGAATTTCCTGAATCTGAAATTTAGCTTTTTCAAAATCCTTATCAAATAGGTTTTCATCTCTTATGATCTGCTTTAGATTCACAGACTTATCATCTTCCAATTTTTCTTTCAATTGCTGTAAAATTTCATTTTTATGTTGGATATGTAATTGGTTTGCCATTACTTCATCTTTCAGTTTCTGTTGTTGAAAGGTCAATAATTGTTGTTCTGCTTTCAATCGTGACTGCTCTTCTTTTTCAAACTTTATCTGTAATTCAGCTTCGTGTTTTTCGGTTATTAGTTTCCGTTCCTGTTCCATTGAATACCGTAATCGGAAATGATAGGAGCGGAACATGAAAAATGCCCCTGCAGTACCGATTAATCCTAAACCTGCATATAGAAGTTTTTGTTTCCGTTGGTTTTCCGAACGTTCTTTCAGTATCAGTATTTCTTGTTCTTTCTTCTCAGATTGATATTGTACTTCTAGTTTTTTTACCGCTTCGGCTTCAGATTGGTTGAATAGCAAAGCTTTATATTCATTATGTTTCTTTTGAAATTCGAGTGCCTTTTTCAGATCATCCTTATGTTCATAAATATCAGAAAGTTCACTTACGACGCGTGACATAATATGATAATAAATGGGATTTTGGGTGAGCATCACTGAATATGCTTTTAGCATATATTGTTCTGCTTTAACTAAGTCTCCGTCCTGTTTTGCTAGATTAGACAACATTCCTAAACTTGCTGTCTGTGTAGCCTGTGCGAGAGGTAGTTTAGACGAAATATCCAAAGATTCAGCGATGTTATGTTCAATTTTATTTCTGATTTCCGCTGTTATTTTTGGTGAATACCTTAATAGATAACTTGCCTTATTATTGCGTGCTATACTATAGGTATATCCACTTACCTGCCCTGGAAATTGTTGGTATAGTAATGCTGCCTTTTCACAATAATCTAAAATAGCCTGAGAATCAACCGAAGAATTTGTTTTTTCATATTGATAAGTAAAGGCCACAGCCATAGCCGAATAAGCATTGCTTAAATCGTTTTTATTTCCTGATTTCAAGGCTGCTTCTATGGCCTTTTGAGCATATTTTTTAGAGTTTTCTAAATCATTCCATTCGGTGTATATACCATATAGCTGATAATTAATTTTAAACTCCAATAAGGGATTTGATTTACTGTTTTGTAAAAGTGAAAGAGATTTTAGTCCATAATTCATAGCTTTTTTATAATCACCTAATGATTTTGAGAGGTATAGGGTGAAATAAGCAGAGTAGGCGGACGCTATTTTGTCCTTGGCTTTTGACGAACTGATTTTTGCAGAGTCAAGGAATAGTTCCGCTTTCTCGTATTTTCCTTGATTTACTAAAATAACGCCTTCATTAACATAAGCTTTTGTTATTTCTGTCAGTGCTTTTTCATCTTTCGCCAGTTCTATATATTCTTTATTTATAGAAGAAGCTTCACCATACATCATAGAAATACGGTATTGTTCTACTAATAAATTGTATGTTTCCATTCTTTTTGATGCGCCTGTTTTGGGTTGATTTAAACCGTTTATTAAGCTGTCCATATAGGCATTTTGAGCTTGCAGATGGCAGGATATTAAAAAAAATGTAATGAATAGAATTCTGATTTTCATTTAGCAAATTTACAAATTCTGTAGATACCCAGCCTTTGTAGAAGAATTTTTTAAACGACACTATAAAAGGTAAGTGTTTGATTGATAGTGTTTACTAAACATTGTAGTCATTTTGTAGATGCTTGCTACTTTGTAGTAGTAATTCTGTAGGTGTTAAAAATTAGTGTTGCTTTAATAAAATAGTCAAATTCGTTTTTTAATAATAAAACAGAAAAGCAATGACTAACAAAACACTTTCAATCGTATCTTACATCACACTAATCGGATGGCTTATCGCTTATTTTTCAGGAAAAGAAAATGCAAACAGTTTACTTAAATATCATTTAAGACAATCTTTTGGTTTACTTATTACAAGTATTGTTTTTAATGTTGTAGTCAGTATTTTGATTAGTATTATTCCTTTTCTTGGTTTATTAAGTTATGTAGGAATCATATTTCTTGGCTTAATGATTATTGGTATCATAAACGCTTCCAATGAAGTCGAGAAGCCATTACCCCTGATTGGCAGACTGTTTGAAAGCAAATTCGGATTTATACAATAAACCTTAAGATCAAAGTAATAGGAGAAAAATAGTTTTTTACTTTTTTAAAGATTGATTATGAATCTAAAACACTTCAAGCAAGAAGGAAGTCAGTTGTATGAGATGAAACCTCAATACGGCTCCAGTATTATACTCATTGCAGGTTTGTTTGCCTTCGCATTTGTTGGATATTACGTTGCTATTTATAGTCTAATGTGGGGCATGCTGATTTTGGGCGTTTTGTCCTTTTGGGCTATAGCTACGAAAAAAATGAGTATTGATATGGATAAAAGATTGTTACATGCAAAAGTCGGTTTGGCAAAGCCACAAGTTACCATTTCTATAGATAGTATTCAGCGTTTTGAATTATTTACCGTGTCCAATAATTTTATCAAGACCAATGCTATGCTCAGTGCCTACTATTTGGATGAGAGTGGAAAAGAAAAAGCTATTCAGATTGCTCAGGGATTTACGGTGAAAGCCATGCAAAGTATCCTGAATGAAATGGAAGAAATCATTAGCGATGAGAGATAGATATCAAATCGAGGAAAGCGCTTCTATTTTTTCTTTTAAGCCGTTTCATCCCTACCGAAGCAAGCTCAAATGGTATGGACTGGCGATAGTGATTTTTGGAATATTGTCAGTATTTTATTATGCATCGATGAGCAAGCTATCCTTAATTATTAGTGCTACACTTTTTGTCATGACTGTTTGGTTCTTTCTTAAAGAAATCCTGTTATATATCCCCCTTAGGTATATGTTCGACCGATCAGCGAATGAAGTTTATCAAAGTAGCCTATTCCTGTCGAAGAGGAAGATCATGAACCTAGATGAGGTTGTTATCTACCAAAGTTCCGAAATGGGAAGTTGGCAGTACAGAATCGGTAAAAAGAGAATGCAATTTGTAAAGAGTTACGCAATTAGTGAATATTTTTCTATAAAGAAAGACAATGAAAAAATAGTTGCTTATCGAAGTGAGATCTTGACTAAAATAGAACAAATGGTAACAAAATCAGCGGTAACAATTCCCTCCAATTCCGGTGGTTCGTCTTTTAATCATTAAAAACAATAAGAATGCTAAAATCGTATTTAATTCTAATATGTCTGTCGGTAAGCTTCTCAGGATTTGCTCAACATTACCAATTGGACTCTGTCGTTCACCACATAAATGGAGTTCAGGTTATCGCTACTCAAAAATATGACGCTGAAAATGAGAAGGCAGAACTTATAAGGTACAAGCGACAAGGAGCAAATGATATTATTCAAAGAAGTGAGCGTATACAGGTAGCATATGATGACAAAGGAAATGAGCTATACCGTATCTCTTCAGTTTGGAACCCTATACGTGATACCTGGGATGAAGAAGAGAAAGTAGAACAAGAATTCAATGCTAACAACAAAGTAATCCAGTTCAGTAGCTATCAGAAAAGAAATAATCAATGGATAAAAGTGTTTGAAAACAAACGATTGTATACCCAAGATTCAATTATAGAAACAGATTACGATACTAAGGACGATAAATTTCAGCCCATACAGAAGAGTGTATCTGTCATTAATGCATTTGATAAGATCAAAAGGCATGAGGCTTTCCTGTGGAATGATAAAGAACAGACTTGGCAACCGTTAACCCAAACGGTAAACGGCTATCAAAAGGATACCATTATAATTGGTTTTGAGACCATAGAGTGGAAACAAAACCAATGGCACAAACAAGAAAAAGTCGTTTATGAGTTAGGTAAAGATAGTATCAGAACAGAAAACTATATTCTTTACAAAGGGCAGAACAATAGCTGGATGCCCGTCTCCAAGTTTGAAGAAGAGTTGTGGCCGGAGCAGAACAAAAAAAAGAGCAGCAGTTATAAATGGGAGGATATTAATAGTAAATGGATGATACAGACACAAGTCGAGACCTATTTCAATAAGCAGGGCAAAGCGCAAGATATTTTATTTTCAGAAGTAGATACGACCAATAATCAATTAATGCTTCAATTGGAGCAGATACACCTTTATGACAAAGAAGGGCGCTTGACACTTTTTCAGGATCTTTCCCATTCTTATGATGCAAGAACGGGAACACAAAGCACTGTCAAATTTGATAAAGAAGGAAATGTCATCCAAGAAAGTGCGTATGATTTTGATCCCGAAAATGATACTTGGAATGAGAAAATGACGACAGAGTTTGTATATGACAAAAGCATAGACGTGTATACGGCACCTGCCACGCGCAAGAGGCATGATTTATTTGACTTGAATCCGTACGGTTACATTACCAATAAGTCTGCGGTAAAGCAAGTGAAAATCTATCTATATGACCAGGAAAAAAAAGTTTTATCTGAAGAATTTGAGTTTTTCTATTCCTCACTTCCATAGGCTCCCTATCTACAATTGTGTACTCTAGTTTTACCGTTGTTAAGTATTAATCTTTTTATACGCTTTCCTTAAAGATAAATTTGTTTACAACATACAAGCACTTATGAAAGTACCTATGTTTGTCACCTTTATGAGAATGATCTTATTTGTTTTTCTTCTGGCAGTTCTCTAGTAATCATGTCTCAAACCTGGTTTTTATAGATTAATCTACCGATAGAAATTTTTCTTCGATATCAACTTTTCTAATTGTTTGCTGCTATACATGCTAATCTTTTCTGTGGCAAATAGGCAGATCTACTGGTGGGAATCGACCTGCAACGATTTTGGATTGAGGAGTTATTGGAGCCAGTGGATAATAAAATCTTACAGCCTGTTAAGGGAGCGTAGAAGACGGGATCGTATTCTAGAGACCTTACCCTATAATTGAGGACTGAGTATAGTTCGTTACTGAAGGTGTTGCTCTTTTAACAAATGTAAAAATAGCTCCATAGCAGGGCTAATCCATTTATTCGAATGTTGGGCAGTGATCATAGTAATCTTGCGTTTGAAATCCTTGATTGGTATTTCATTAACCTTTCCTTCATTCAGCTCGTTTTTAACCACAAAAAGAGGTAAGCAAGCAATTCCTAGATTACTGATTACACTTTGTTTTGTTGATTCTATACTCCATACCTCCAGAGTCTGTCCTGTAAGTTTTATTTCTTTTTCTCTTAAGTGTTCTCCAAAATAAATCTGATAAATCGCATTTGGATCATTATTAATAATAGAGATATTTTTAGTTTGATTGCTCGTGTCAAAATCACGCTCAGAAATTGCCATATCGGGTGATGCAATTATACCAATACTGAAATCCTTTATTTCGTTGACAATAATCTGTTTGTCGTATTCAAAAGCCTGATAATGAATCCCTAAATCAATTTCGTTACGTATGACTTCTTTTTGAATGTCGTAACGGTTTTTGACCTTAAGCTTTAACGTGACATCAGGAGCTTTTTTTATAAACTCTTTTAAAACCGGCTGGATAATATAAGTTAAGATACTATCAGAAACTGAAATTGTTAAACTGCCTTCTATTTTTTTGCTTTTAGAATTCAATAAGCGTATCTGTCCTATTTGGTCCTCTATTTTTTTGATGTGTGGTATCAGTTTTAATGATTGTTCAGTAGCAACCATTCTCCGGCCAATTTTTTCAAATAATGGGAATTTAACCTCATTTTCCAATTGCTGCATTTGATAGCTGATAGCCGAGAGAGAGTAGTTCAGTTCACTTGCCGCATCCTGAAAATTGCCTTTTTCTACAATTGTTTTGAAACTTCGGAGATGTTGAATGTCCATACTTCAATAAATTTGAAGTGAAGTTACAGATAATTCCGATTGTTTGAAGAGTTGTTGTGTGTTACTTTTGTGAAAGTAAGTTTATATGTACCTGTTTAAATTTATAGTGGGAATTACAAATTGTATAACGGATTTTTAAAAATACATTATCAAAACTAAAAATTTCAAAATGAGCGATTACTCAACGTTAAATATTTTATTAATCATCATCACGTTCTTTATTGCAGGATTTGTTAAAGGAGTGGCCGGGATGGGATTACCCACGATGGCAATGGGAATACTTAGTGTAGTTATGTCTCCACTCAGTGCTGCTTCACTTTTAATCATTCCATCCTTTGTGACCAATTTTTGGCAACTCTTTACCGGACCAAATTTCGTGGGATTAATAAAGAGATTTTGGATAATGATGGTTGGGATAATAATTGGAACGCTTGCCGGATCATGGCTACTTACGAGTGCCAATACTCCGTATACAGGAATAGTATTGGGGCTTGCTTTACTATTCTATTCTATACATGGATTGACCGCAAAACCATTGTTTACTCCTTTAAGGTTGGAACGCCGATTATCGCCAATCATGGGATTGGTAACAGGACTTCTCAATGGAGCTACAGGTGTTTTTACGTTGCCAGCCGTTCCTTATATCCAGTCTCTGGGGCTTTCTAAAGATGATCTGATTCAGGCGCTCGGTTTAGCGTTTACGGTCTCAACAATTGCCCTGGCAGCAGGCTTATTTAAAGGTGGAGCTTTTCACCTTGGAAATATTAGTCTATCAGCGCTTGCTGTCGCTCCAGCATTGTTCGGTATGTGGACAGGCACTATAATTCGCAAGCGCATCAGTGTAAAAACTTTCCGTATTTGCTTTTTTATATTTATTGCAGTTCTAGGTCTAGAACTAGCTCTTCATCCTATTCTGACGTCTTAATAATTTTAAAATGCAACGGCCTTTAGAAAACAGAATGACTCAACGTACAGTTCGCTCAGAAGATTTCTTCCTTTATTCCTGTTGAGAAATAAATATGTTGAGGAGATCTTAACCTAAAGACAGTTTAGATTAACCTATGTGCGTTTCGGGATTCTCTGTTTTTGAAATTTAACATCTTTGATAGCACACCAGCAAAGGCGTTTAATAACGATAGGGACCTCTTAGGTGCAAGGGGGCGTTACCAGCGGAGACGGACTTCAATAATTTTAATTGAGAAGTAATCTTCTTTATTTTTGTAAATTGCGATCCGCAATAAGAAATGATCAATTACAGCCAATATAGCGATTCAGAAATAGTTTCCCTTTTTAAAGAGGGAGAACAGTTGGCATTTAATGAAATCTATCAACGGTATAGCGAGCTTTTATATGTCTTTGCCTACAAGAAACTAAAGAACGAAGTAGAAGCAATGGATGTGGTGCATGATGTTTTTGCCTGGCTACTGGAGAACGGTCAGAACCTGACCCTCAAAACATCGTTATCCAGTTACCTCTACAAGTCTGTACTTCACCGAATTTTTGACATCTTTCGAAGGAAAGAAACTTTTCAGCGTTATATTGAAATAGGAGACCATTTTATTGATGTTGACAGCGAAGAAACGGATTACCTCATTCGTGAAAAAGATATTCGTAATCTGATAGATTATGAGATAAGTGCATTACCGCCCCGTATGCGTCAGGTGTATGAATTAAAATATAGGGAGCAGCTTACCGCCGAAGAGATCAGCGAACGTTTAGGTATTACCCCACAGACCGTAACTACCCATATCAAGCACGCTAACAAGCAGCTTCGAGATAAGTTAGGTTTATTCATTTTTATACTATACGTCCTGAATAATTAAAATATTTAGCACTGTAAATCAGTGTTTTACTTATTTTTTTGATTTTTCTTTGAAAATGCTTACCCCAAAAGCTATCTCATTACGCCTTATATGTAAAGAGCAGACTAACCCCTCATATGATTAAAGAAGATATTAAAGTTATTCTTGATAAAATTGGTACAACCGAACTTACTGTTGAAGAGCAGGCTATGGTTGATCTTTGGCTTTTTCAGCTTCACCAAAGAGACGATTCAATGCTCTCCGAAGAAGCTATTAAATCAGCAAGTTCGCAGATCTGGACGAGACTGGATATACCGGATACCTCACCGGTATCTAAAAAACCTTTTCGCTTATGGCACAGGTGGGCGATGGTGGCCGCCATTTTTATTGCAGTAGTGGCTAGCTCCGTATTCATTCTATACCGACAAGGGGCTTCGACAGCGCTTGCAGACATCGATCAGGTCTCACCTGGCAAGGACGGTGCTACATTGACTCTAGCAGATGGAAGGGTCATAGTTATCAATGATCTTACAGTAGGAGACATCGCCGAGCAGTCAGGTGTTCTAATCACTAAGGGAGTTGATGGGCAGCTGGTGTATGAATTAAGTGGAGTAGGAGGAGTAGAAGATCAGGAGAATACCTTGTCTACCTCAAATGGGGAGACCTATCAGGTGCGACTGCCGGATGGATCTAAAGTCTGGTTAAATGCGGGGTCGAGTTTGACCTATAGCCCCCAATTGGTCCATGCGGGTAGACGTAGGGTCAAACTTGCTGGAGAAGCTTATTTTGAAGTAGCTAAGGATAAATCGAAGCCTTTCATCGTACAGACGCGTACACAGGAGGTTGAAGTTTTGGGAACTAGTTTCAATGTAAATGCTTATTTAGACGAACCGGTTGCCAGTACAACACTAATCGAGGGATCCATTAAAATCAAGACCGAAAAAAGCGAACGATTTGTCAAGCCTGGAGAACAGGCCGTCAATAATGGGAAGGACATTCAGATCGTTCGTACAGATGTAGAGAATTGCATCGATTGGAAGGAAGGAGACTTTTACCTTAATCATGTTGATTTCAAAGTAGCTATGCGAAAAATAGCCCGATGGTACGATATGGAGGTTGTCTACGATGGCTCTATACCCGATGGTATGGAGTCCGGAGGATGGATTGCCCGGGATAAGCCCTTATCTCAGGTACTCAAATCCATAGAATCTTCGGGTATGGTCAAATTCAAAATCGTAGGCCGAACGATTCATGTGGTTCGGTGAAGTAAGCTTATAAATATTAAAAACTAACTAAATTTTATAAATCTAAAATTGAAAAACGATGAAACGACAAGAAACATAACTGCTAAACGATAAACCAGAAGCATAAGATGCTTCTGGCCAGCTTGGAATTATAACCATTTATGACAGCAACCTCATCCGTCGAAAGCTAAGGATTGCTGTTTTACCAAACTAAACAAACTTAGCTAAAATTGTGCGAATGTACAATTCAAGGCTTTTTGTCAGCTGCTAGGTTTGTTTAAAACTACGACAATAAAAATGTATAAAACCTTTGCCAAATATATCGAGGCATATAAAAGCCTCTTTACTAAAATCGTGCTGATTATGCGACTAACCACCATCATATTGATAGCAACCCTGATGCAGGTCAGTGCATCGACATTCGGACAGCAGATCACGCTGTCCAAAAGAAATGTATCGATAGAGTCCGCCTTAAAAGAAATCAGAAAACAAAGCGGTTACGACTTTTACTTTGACGGAAAGAGTTTGCCTAAAGATAGAGTAATTGATGTTGCATTGGCAAATGCAAGCATCGATGCAGCGATGAAAAGCGTGCTTAAAGGCCTTCCTTTTACGTACATTATCGAGGGAAATATTATTTCAATACGCAAGAATGAACAAGTGTCACCAAGCAATGTTTTGGAGGCTTCAATTGAAAATATTGATGTTCGCGGACGCGTTGTCGACGAAGGGGGAAATCCATTGGTCGGTGCCACTATCCGTGTTAAAGGAGGGGTTTCAGATGTTATCACTGATGAGAACGGACGGTTCACCTTACATAATGTTGCACAAAATGCCACGATACAAGTGTCCTATGTAGGTTACTATAGACAAGAAATAAAAGCCGCCCAAAACCTGGGTGACATCCATCTGGAAATGCTACGGAGTGATGTCGAAGAGGTAGAGGTAAGTTACTCTACGGGGTACCAAAACCTTTCGCGCGAGCGTAGTGCTGGTTCATTTGCCAAGCCTAATATCGATATTATGAAAAATCGCTCTTCTAGCGTAAATGTCCTGCAACGCCTGGATGGGTTAGTACCTGGACTGACTGTAAATAATGCACCATCCGGCGAAAATAATCCGCTCTTAATCCGAGGATTGACATCTATCAATTCCACACGAGGACCTTTGATCGTTGTTGATGGAGTAGAGTTACAGGGAGTTTCTCTAGAAAGTTTGAATATGCAGGATATCGCAGATATCACCGTATTAAAAGATGCGAGTTCTTCTTCTATTTGGGGAGCAAAAGCTGCTAATGGTGTTATTGTTATTACGACCAAGAAAGGTGCTCCTGGGCAGAAATTAAGGATTGATTACGATGGGTATCATAATATCCAAGGGCGACCAGACCTTGATTACCTGCAACGTATGAATAGCGGGCAGTTTATTGCTACAGCTCGGGAATTGTTCCCTCAATATGTGGACTATTACCCTTGGAGTAGTGTCGAGACACTATCGGCAGTTCCCCCACATTTACAGATTCAATATGCCGTGCCTCGCGGCCTTTTGACACAGCAACGCGCCGATCAGATGCTCGATAGTCTAGCTGGAATAGATAACCGGAATCAGATTACAGATATGATGTATCGAAATGCGATGACAACCAATCACACCATATCTGTCGCCAGTGGCGGCCCCGTACATTCTTTCTACGGTTCGGTCAATTATATCGGCTTACAAAGTGATACACCGGGCGAGAAGGATAACCGGTTTAAAGTCAATCTTCGGCAGGATTTTAATATCAACAGGCATTTACAGCTTTTTTTGGTAACCGATTTGGGAACTACCCGTACGGCTGCAAATAATATAGTTAATCTCACCAGTTCAGGTGATACGGGATACACACCGATCACCACATCTATTGTCCCGTATCAATTGTTGCAGGATGCCTCTGGCAATCCGTTGACCGTAAATTATATGGGTGGATACAGTGATGCTTATCGATTGGACTATCAGGCTAGAAGCCGGGTCAATCTGGATTTTGTACCGTTGGAAGAAATGGATAGAGGCCGTACCAATGGTACAGGATTATCTGCGCGTATTGTTGGTGGTGGAAAAATAAACCTGTACAAAGGACTTCGTTTCGAGGGTACTTATGGATATAATGTCGCTTCATCAAATAACCGAGTCGTCCTAGATCAGGAAAGCTATATGGTGCGCAATGAATTGATGACTTTTACAAAGGCAGCAAATGTGAATACTATTCCTGTTTATTACCTTCCATCTACGGGGGGGCGACTGACGGAAAACAACGCTCTAACCAAAAACTGGACCGTTCGGAACCAATTGATATACGATACAGCATGGGAGGATAAGCATCAGCTTACAGTGTTGGCGGGTCAGGAAGCAACCAGCACCACGCCATTAGCCACACGTGTTATCTACCGCGGTTGGGATGATCAGTTGCAAGTATCGCGACCTGTAGATTATGAGACATTGGGAAAAGGGATTACCGGTACCGTTCGTGGAGGTACAGCCACACTCGACGAGAATTATGTCAGCGGTGGCGAGGGGATTATTAGCAGGACCACATCCTATTATTCCAATTTAAACTATTCTTACATACGCAAATATACGTTAAACGCCAGCTGGCGTATAGACGAAAGTAACTTGTTTGGTTTCGATAAGTCGGCACAGAATAGGCCTGTTTACAGTATCGGTGCCAAATGGGCACTTGGTCGTGAAGCATTTTTGAATAAACCCAATTGGCTCGATCACTTGGATCTCCGGTTTACCTACGGTGTCACCGGCAATGCCCCAGCGCCTGGTACGGCTTCCTCATTTGATATACTGAAGGCAGAGTCGGATGTTAATTATGTCTCTGGCACCGGGGTGATCATGAGCTCCCCAGCTAATAGAAAGCTAACTTGGGAAGGAACTACCGTATACAATGGAGGTATAGATTTTGGTGTCTTTGGTGGAAGACTGTCGGGCTCAATTGATGGTTATATCAAAAATACACAGGATTTAATAGGTGTGTTGAGTACTTCGCCGCTCACCGGATTCTCCGGTGTAACCGGGAATTTTGGTAATCTAGAGAATAAAGGAATCGATATCAGTTTGAATTCTATGAATTTGATACGAAAAGACTTCTTTTGGAATACCGGTTTTACCTTGGGTTACAATCAGAATAAAATCACCAAACTAGCACGAACCACACCTATTGCTACAGGGGCCGGGATGATTGATCAAGATTATGTGGTGGGATATGCTGCTTTTACACTCTTTGGGTATAATTATGCCGGTCTTAATGCGATTGGAGATCCACAGATCACCCTAGCCGATGGTACCGTCACATCCGCTATAGATGGCAACACACCGGATGATGTTTTATATATGGGTACCTCACAACCCATCTGGAGCGGCGGACTCTCCAATAATTTTCAATACAAAAACTTTCAATTGGGTATTAATATGAGCTATAATGCGGGACATAAAATGTTCCGCGACGGTAATTCTTTCTGGGGCGAGCCCCTATACACGAACTCGATCCACCCCGAGTTTGCCAACCGATGGAAGCAGGCGGGAGACGAAAGCCGGACTAACATTCCAAGATATGTTGGCAACAGCGATGACAATTACAGTAGAAATACGAGTTATTATAGCTACGCAAACTCAAATATTTTCAATGCTTCTTTTCTAAAGTTAAGGGACGTGACATTTTCCTATAGTCTGAATGATGAATTGGCGAAGCGTCTTCGTGCACAAGCGGTCAGTTTCCGGGTTCAGGTATCCAATATTATGCTGTGGAAAGCGAATAGTTTGGGGATTGATCCAGAGTTTCATTCCGCACGTGGTGGACGGGTCATTCGTACAGGCCAGGGGCAGGTGACATTCGGCGCCCATATCACACTTTAATTTATCATGTAAAAAAATAGATTATGCAAACACGCTATAAATATATATTGATCTCGTCTTTCATCGCACTGACATTATTCCAGACATCCTGTAAAAAAGATTTTCTAGAGATAGAACCTAAGGGATATCTAATTGCTAAATCGACAAAAGATTATGAGCAGATATTGAATGCAATCTATCTTCAGTCAAGCTTTACAGCCTCCGGTTATCTGGGCGATGAGGTTGCAGCACAGCAAACTTATTTTAATGGAACAGGACTACGGATGCAGCGTCTCTTCCGGTATGAAGATCGGGTGTATCAACCCGACGAATTGCCTGAAGAGGTAACAGGAGCCTATTCCTATATCCAGCGACAGTACCTGTTCAACAAGATTATCAATGAGGTTATGGATTCCCAAGGTGGTTCCGAAGCACAAAAGAGCGCTATCTTGGCTGAAGCAAAGGTCGGTAGAGCCATTTGTCAATTGATGTTTGTTAACGATTTTTCGGTACCCTACAGTGCTGCTACTGCAGCTACCGATCTAGGTGTACCGGTCTTAACGACAGCCGATGTGACCAATAGAGAATTTCCGCGTGCCACAGTACAGGAGGTTTACGATTTTATGATTAAAGACTTGACAGAGGCCTTACCCGATTTAGGGCCGCTTACACACCGTCGCAAGTTTTCAAAGCTGGCGGCGGAGTTTTACCTGACACGTATTTACCTCTATATGGGAGATTTTGAGAAGGCTAAGACACATGTTGATGCTGCCTTTGATGAGATTGAAAAGTCTAATATAGATCTGGCACTGTACGATTATAATGAGGTGCTGGCCGACGGGGGTGATTGGGGGGCAGATATGGATTTTGGCTTTGGCCCGTCCAATAAGCCCTTGGCTGCAAATAATAAACAAACAATCTATAATGTACAGGTGAGTACGCTGTTTGTTTCCTCGGCCAATACTTTTGTCTTCACCCCACGTACGGTATCGCTTTTTGATGCCTCCGACAAGCGTCTTCGACTTTATTCCGATACGGAATTGTTTGGCGATTTCGTGTTTCCCTTGGGGATGAAGCGTTACCCCGACTTTTTCTCAGATATCGGACCTTCTTTGCCAGATCTGTATTTGATGCGCGCTGAAATCAGGGCACGCACCAATGATCGCAACGGTGCTGTATCAGATGTAGAGTTTTTAAGAACAAACAGGATGTCCGATAACATAGCTGTTCCGGTAAATATTGCAGCCGATCAACAGGCATTGGTTCGTTTTATTTTGGATGAGCGTATCCGTGAGTTTGCATTGAATGGTATGCGTTGGTTGGATATGCGTAGGCTTTCTGTAGATCCGATTTACAGCAATACCGTGATTTATAAGCACGATCTATACGATAATGAAGGTAATGTGCTGGAGTCCTTTACACTGCGACCTGAGCGCTTTGCGTTGAAGTTTGGCGAGCGTATGCTTGCCGAAAGTATAGGCTTGGAAGAAAATAAATAACAATAATTAGTCTATCTACTATCTGATTCATGGCATAGTAGATAGATTACAACAAACACAGGATGAAGAAGATTCTATTTTTAGCCGTAGCCGTTTTTATTTCAATAGCACTACAGGCACAGACACATTACAGAATTAGAGGTGCCGTTCCTCAAAGTATTAAGGCGATCAAAGCCGTGATGTCTTATCCTCCTGATGACAAAGGCGGTGAATATCGGGCAGATACAACGCACATTAACGCGGGGATATTTGAGTTTAAGGGAACAATAGGCCGACCGCAATTAGCTGAATTAAACCTCATCATTCCACGCACAAAAGGGGTTACTGCTGAAGAGAATCGTACAGAAGATGGTAGCAATATGAAAAATGTAGCCCTCTTCTATTTAGATGGAAATATCGATATCTCTTTTGATAAGGCAGGGATGGCCTCATATCAAGGAGGAGGATCAGAACAAGAGGGATGGCGAGCATATGAAAAGCTAACAACGGATAAAATGAAGGCTAAGTCTGCGATGGCAGGAGGAATGGAATTCTTTGAGGAGTTGATCTTTGATTTTGTGAAGACTTATCCCGATAGCTATGTGGCTGTCGATCTAATGGACTTGTTTACACAAGGGGCTATCCAACCAGATCTCGTCGAACCCATGTACGACGCACTGAGCAAAAGGATGCAAAACTCGGAGAAGGTGCTGGGGTGGGTAGATAAGCTTGAACAGGCTAAAGTGGCCGTTTCGGGCACGCTATCGGCACCTGAATTTACACTGAATGATGTAGAAGGCAATCCCGTATCGCTGACCGCTTACCGAGGTAAATATGTGTTAGTCGATTTCTGGGCGAGTTGGTGTGTGCCCTGTCGTGCAGAGAATCCGAATGTAGTTGCTGCCTATGAACAGTTTAAGGACAAAAACTTTGAAGTGCTGGGAATTTCTCTGGATACCAAAAGAGAGGCTTGGCTGAAAGCTATTCAGGAAGACAAATTGCCTTGGAAGCAACTGTGTGATTTCAAGGCAGATAAAAGTGAAGTTGCTATTGCATACGATATCTCATCCATACCCGCCAATGTACTAGTCGACCCTAATGGGAAGATTGTAGGTAAAAATTTGCGTGACAAAGCACTTCATGACCGCTTGGCCGAATTACTTAGGTAAGACACGGAACATGTTATTATTTACTACTAAAATAAAGAGAATATGAACAAGGGATTAATTATAGCATTACTGCTTCTATCAGGTAGCGCTTGGGCGCAGCAGGACATTCCTGAAAAATACAATTATCAGAATTTTAAAATTATTGGCAAGGTACAAGAGCAAGAAAAGCAGTATAATGCGATGTTACAGGATTTACCATCCAGTATACTCACTCCAGAAGCAACCAATGTATACCGGGCCGAATTGGCATTTGCATGGTTGGGTAAGGGTAATGTCGAACGGTATGAATACTATAAATCGACTAATCTCGATTTTGATGCACGACAGTTACTCTACGTTGCACAGGCTACAGATAAGCTATTTGATGCAAAGGAGGATTACACTGCTGTAGCGCGGATTTCAGGACAACTTCTAAAAGAAATCAAGGAAGGAACCCAATCGGATGAGCTAGGTCAGGCTGCATTGTTGATGGAGTTAAATGCAGCGGCCAATGCTAAACTGGGGAATATAGAACAAGCAAAAGCCATGATCGAGGCATCTGCCACAGCAGCAGGAAGTGATATGCGGGATAAAAAGTATTTTAAAGATAGCCAGTCCAACTACCTCAATCGTCGTGCTATCGTCATGGCCTCCGCAGGTCAGCATCAGTTGGCATTCGAGATACTAGAAAAGGCTTTTGCCGATGCCGAATCCAATCCTTACATGGTAGCAAATTTTAAAGAAATCTATACAAAGGTAAAAGGTTCGGACAAAGGCTTTGATCAATACCTGAAATCTTTGACAGGCAAAGCGTATCAAAAATACTACAAGGAAATAGAGGCGATATATGTGCAAAACCCAACAATTGAATTGGAGGGGACTATTCCGGATCCGGAAGATAATACGCAAAGCATAACCACTTTCCGCTCTACTCGACCTATGCAAGAGATCACATTGACAGACTTGCAGGAGAAGCCGGTTAGACTGGCCGATTACAATGGGAAGATCTTGGTCATCGATTTCTGGAGTACAATATGTACACCTTGTATTGCGGCATTTTCTGGTTTCGAGCGAGTCATAGCCGACTATAGTAAAGAAGATTTGCAGTTGTTTGTGATTGATCTGTTTGAAGATCACAACACAGTCAAAGGCTATGTAGAGCAGAAAGGTATTACGCTCGATGTACTGCGCGATGAAGAAAATGCAGCATACGATGTACAGGGCACGCCGACAAAGATTGTGTTTGATCCAGCAGGCAATATCCGCTTCTTTAGTACCGGTTATGCCGGATCTACAGATCGAGAGTATTATAAGCTAAAAGCCATGGTCGAGATTACCAAAGCTCGTGCAGCGGCTAAAACTATCGGAGGATAATGAGTATACATAAAAAGAACGATAAGCGTAATAATAACATATTAATGATGAAAAATTTAATTTTCGCCTTATTTCTGTTTTTTGCTTTAGGGGTGCAGGCACAGGAAAGTGAAGAAAAGAACCCTAAATTAGAAGCCTTACAAAATGAAAAGGATAAAGCGGTTCTGGATAAAAAACTCAAAGAACTGGAGGATGGCGATATTGCCAATTGGGGGCTATTGAACCAATATTACGGTCGTGACAAAGCGAAGATCGAAGCTGTCAACCAGCGGATCTTGAAGAAGCATCCTGCGAGTATTGCAGCGCGCATGATCCGGATGCACTCGTTTGACTATGACCAAGGATTGGATGCAGTAGAAGCATTGGGACAGAAGATGTTCAAGGATTATGCGGGCATCAATCTGGATATGGAAAAGACGATGGTCGCTTTGGCCTTTGCCGAAGAACCAGATACTAGTAAAGTCATGCAATACATCAACTTGATTGAAGATCCTTACTATCGCATATTCAGTATTACACTGGCATTAGATATTATTGGTGGTTATAACAGCACGATGACTCTAGATCTAGCGCAAAAGGAATGGCCAACGGCTCTTCAGCTCAAGGATGAAAAGACCTTAAGCAAGGCCCTCGAAGTTGATCCGCAAATGGCATATGTCGAATACCTAACAGCTTACGCCAAGTTGCTTTTTAAAGCCGAAAAATACCAAGAAGCTTATCCATTGACCAAAGAAGCGTACGAGAGATCGAAAGATAGAGAAGACTCTGAAATTGCGGAGAATTACGCTTTCCTTTCCAGTTTAAACGGTCAATATAAAGAAGCTTTACCTATACTAGCTGATGCTGTGAAAAAAGGCAAGTTTGATAAAAAGTATATTGATCAAGTCAGAAAGGGGTATGCTGCACTCTATCCCGGCCAAGATGTGGATGCTTATATTGATGAATTGAAAAAAGACTTCATTGACGAAGTTAAAACCCATGTAGCCACCTTGATGATCAACGAAGCAGCTCCTGATTTTTTTGTGACCGATGTCAACGGCAAAAAGGTATCCTTGGCCGATTTTAAAGGCAAGACCATTGTGTTGGACTTTTGGGCGACCTGGTGTGGTCCCTGTGTCGAATCATTCCCAGCGATGCAAATGGCTGCTGATCGGTACAAGGAAGATCCAAGTGTGAAGTTTCTTTTTATCCATACCTGGGAAAACACGAAAGATCCATTAGCTGATGCCAGCAGCTTTCTGGCCAAGCGCAACTATACCTTCGATCTGTATATGGATCCGAAAGATCCCTCAACAAAACGAAGTCCTGCTGCTGATGCATTCAAAGTAGATGGCATTCCGGCTAAATTTATTATCGATGGTAACGGTCGGGTACGTTTTACCGCTGCAGGTTTTTCGGGCAAAGCCGAAGCAGTAGCAGAAGAAGTTGTGCAAATGGTCGAGATGGCACGTAAGGGCTCTTAATTAGTTTTATTAGACTATTATGGTAAAATATACATTAATAATATTGCTGAATTTTCTGGCATTACATGGATTTTCGCAAAAAAATCATCCTGTCTCGTGGAAAATAGACAGTGTCGAAATCGCACCGTTGACCTACAAAGTACAGTTACATGCGACAGTAAAAGCACCTTATCATATTTACCCCCAGAATTCCTCCGGTGGAGGACTGGGGATGCCCACCGAAATCACCTTTGCCGATGATCCTAATGTGGAATTTGTGGGTAAGGTAGAAGAAAAAGGTTTGGCCGATACGGAGGGCAAGCGTGTACCCTATTACAAGCAAGGGGTTACCTTTTCGCAGGTAATACGATTAAAGTCAGATAAAGCCGTATCGCTCGCTATCAAGCTCAGATATATGGCCTGCAACGACCAGATGTGTCTTCCTCCGTCCAGTAAACAGTTTACCTTGATGATCAATGGCGAGGATACTGGCGAACAAACAGCCGATATCGCAGACGAAAGTATAACGAAGATCGTAACCCTTCGGGATTATGAAGATTTTGAGATGGCTGATATAGAAGGGAACACGGTGTCATCCAAAGATATTACACGCAACAGTAAATATACCTTTATCGATTTTTGGGCCAGCTGGTGTGCGCCCTGTCGTGTGCAGGGACGAGCATTGATACCTCTTTACAACAAATATCAGGCAACGGGTTTTGAGGTTATCGGTGTGTCGTTGGATACCAAAGCCGACGCATGGAAAAAAGCGATTCAACAGGATGGTTATACCTGGACAAATCTAGGAGATCTAAAAGGCTTTGATTCGCCCATGGTAAAAAAATACAACATCGTCGCTATTCCACGCAATTTTATCGTCGATTCCAAAGGGACAGTAGTGGCTCAGGATCTTCACGGTACTGCATTGGAGGCGAAGCTAAAAGAACTGTTTGGTCATTAACTATAAATAAGAACGAAAGACAGATGAAAAAATTGGTTTTATTATTTATGCTGGTTTGGGGTAGTGCTTATGGGCAGCAGCAAGACCCATCAAAATTAGAAGAGCGGTTTTATGCTATTTTAAATGTGGAAGATGCGGAAAGTTTTTACGAGAAACTGATCGCCACTGCTCCCGATATTGCCAACAATGCGACCGCTTTGAGCCAGATCAGAGGACAGTTGGCGGTAGACTGGCTGATAAAAGGCAATATAGAGAAATACCAGTTTTATAAGCAGACCAAGCCAACGTTTACCCCGCTTCAACTGTTTGAACTAAGCAATTATCTTGAAGAATGGGGCGATAGCAATACGAATATACCACTTATCCAACAGCTTTCCAATGAGCTGTTGGTCGAGATTCAAAAAGGAATTCATAACGATCAGTTTAGTAGAGAGTCCGTTCTATTGGCAGTTAATGCCGTGGCCAACGCGCGACTGGGCAACCTGCAGTTAGCAAAAGATCGGATAAAAGAATCTAATGAAAAAGATGTTTTTGGCGCAATTCCTTATTTCAGAAATTCAAAAGCTAACTATTTGAATCGTTATGCTATCATTTTATCTGCTGATGGAGAGCATCAGCGGGCCTTAGATACGCTATCCAAAGCAGTCCGTGAAGGTAACTCGACCATAGCTCTTCGCAAGACACTTCGTGACGTATATCTACAGGTAAATGGCCGTACAAAAGACGTTGATACGTATATCAAACTATTACAAGAAGAAGCCTATCAGAAGATTTACAAAGAAGTACAAAAGGACTGGCAAGCTGCCGGCAGACTGGTGCCTAGTATCCCACTCAAGGATATGAATGGTAAAGAGATTGTTCTTTCCGATTACAAGGGCAAGATTGTCGTTATTGATTTTTGGAGTACGGCATGTAAGCCCTGTGTAGCGGCATTTCCAGCCTTTGAACATATAGTCGATAAGTACAAGGATGAACCTTTTGAGCTTTTTGTTATCAATGTGGGAGAGGATGTTACTACTGCCCGGAATTATATGAAGAAGAAAGGATATGTTTTAGATGTTCTTTTTGATAACAATGAGGCGATCTTTAATGCCTTAGAAGCATTAGGTACTCCTCAGAAATTTATTATTGACACCGAAGGAAGAATTCGTCTTACAGGAATAGGTTATGCGGGATCGGATGATAAAGAATATTTGAAGTTGAAAGCGATGATTGAACTTACAAAAGCGAATACAGAGAGTTTTTAGTACACAGCAGTTGTTGCCCCATATGCTGGAATACCAAAAAATATATGGTAATAGAGCTAAAAAATAAAAAAAATATGGAAAAAAAGCAAGTATTGTACTTCCTTCTTAAAATATGGATGTTTGCTTAAATGGTTAATTAAGAACGATATAAAATCGTCATGGTTTTCAAGAATCACAGTCCTTTTGCAATCCTGGACGAAAGAAACGTTCACCATGTAACAATAGATAAGCAAAATTATTTTACATCATAAATATAGTCGCACAATATGCAAAAACAAAAGAATATCCTGCGGATACTTACGCTTTTCATTGGGTTTAGTGTAGCCTCTTCCGTTCAGGCACAAGACAAGCATAGCTGGAAAGAAGGTCAGTCAGGTGGTTATAGCTACCGCTACGTAAGTAATGACCCCATGAATAGCCGTTTCTACACCCTGAAGAATGGTATGACAGTTATCCTTTCGGAAAACAAGAATGAGCCGCGCATTACTGCCCAAATCGCCGTACGTGTCGGAAGTAATAATGACCCATCAACGCACACGGGCTTAGCACACTACCTAGAGCACCTCCTTTTTAAAGGAACAAGCAAATTTGGCACTTCGGACTGGAATGCAGAGAAAGCACTACTTGACCAAATCGAAGATCTATACGAAACGTATACCAAGGAAACAGACGTGGCCAAACGGAAGTCTATCTATAAAGAAATAGATCGTCTTTCAGGAGAAGCCTCGACCTATTCAATCGCTAATGAGTACGACAAGTTGATGTCCAATATCGGTTCGCAGAATACCAATGCGCACACCTGGTTTAACGAGACCATCTATAAGGAGGATATCCCTTCAAGCTCAATCGATAAGTTCTTATTGATCCAGGCCGAGCGTTTTCGCTATCCTGTATTCAGGCTCTTCCACACCGAGCTAGAGACCGTGTACGAAGAGAAGAACATGAGCCTGGACAATGATGGCAACCGTGCCTCTGAAGCTATGCTACAGGCGCTATTTCCGAAAACGAATTACGGGCAGCAAACCACATTAGGTACCGTAGAGCATTTGAAGAATCCCTCGCTAAAAGTAATCCGTTCTTTCTACGATCAGTATTATGTAGCCAATAATATGGCGATTGTGTTAGCAGGAGACTTTAACTCCGATGAGATCATTAAGAAAGTAGATGCACATTTCGGAAGCTTCCGTGCCGGAAACGCAGTAGCAGACAGCGACATTAAAGAGCAGCCTATACAGCAGTCTAAAATAGTAGAGGTATCAGGCCCTACTGCGCAGTATATGATGATGGGTTATCGTGTTGGCAAGAGCGACAGCCGTGAAGCTTTATTAGCAGATGTAGTCAGCGCAATTTTGGCTAATGGTAAAGCGGGTTTAATCGACTTGAACTTAAGCCAAAAGCAGCGGGTGTTGGCAGCGGGTACGAATGTAAATCAGCAAAAAGATTATGGTTTCTTTATGCTCTATGGCTATCCAAAACAAGGCCAGACCCTAGAGGAAGTACGTGCTTTGTTATTGGAGCAAGTGGCGCTACTAAAAAAGGGAGAGTTTGATGGAGATCTGATCAATGCGATCCGTGCTAATGCTACCTTTGCTTTTCTACAAAGCTTAGATAGTAATAAAGACCGTACCGAAAATCTGGTTACCGATTTTATTCGTACCAGGAGTTCAGGATGGGACCGGCAGGTAGCATTCCTAGATATCCTATCTAAAGTTACGAAGGCCGAGATTGTCAAGTTTGCAAATGATTTCTTTCAGGACAATTATATTGTTGTGAACAAAAAACAAGGCGAGCCGGGCGCCATCGCAAAAGTGGAGAAACCACCGATCACGCCTGTAAAGACAAATGCGGACAAGCAATCCGCTTACCTTGCGGAGATCGCGGCTATGCCTTCTCTACCTGTTTCGCCAGAATGGTTAGATTACAAACGTGATATTGAACACAGCAAAGCAGGGCAAACCGAAGTCCTCTATGTGCAGAACAAAGACAATCAGTTATTCCGCCAGACCTTTCTTTTTGATATGGGAAGCTGGAACCATAAGTTATTGCCTTTAGCAGGGGATTACCTTGCTTACCTCGGTACATATAAAATGACGGCTGCACAGGTACAGGAAGCTTTTTATAAGCTGGCTTGTGATTATAGCATCAATATCGGAACAGAAGAGACACGGATCACGTTAACCGGATTACAGGAGAATTACGGCGACGCTATGCTCTTATTATCCGATCTTCTGAAGCACTGTAAAGTGGATGAGGCAGCTTTGGCCAATCTTAAAAACGATCTCCTACAACAGCGTGAAAACAATAAAACCAATAAACGCAACATTATGCAGGGCCTAATGAGCTATGCGACATACGGATCGAAAAATCCATTTAATGATCAGTTGTCAAGCGATGCCGTAATGGCGATCAAAGGTGAAGAATTAGTAGCGCTCTTACACGGTATGATGGACTATCAACACAAGGTGGTAGCGTACAGCCCTCTTACATTAAAGAGTTATACCACCACATTAGCGAAGTACCATAAATCGCCAAAAACATTCGCTACCATACCCCCAAAAACCAGCTATACACGTTTAAGCCAATCGGAAAATAAGGTGTTGTTTGCGGATTACGAAATGGTACAGGCAGACATCAGTTGGTACCGCAAAGGCGAAGATTACCAAGCCGAAAAGGAAGCAGCTGTTGCATTATTTAACAGTTATTTCGGTGGTGGTATGGGATCTGTCGTTTTTCAAAACCTTCGTGAAGCCAAAGGCTTAGCTTATACGACTTACGCGAGGTACGGTACCCCTGCCAAAAAAGAAGATCCTTTTCAAGCTTCAGCTTTTATCGGTACACAATCGGATAAAATATTTGATGCCGTAAACGGTATGAACGATCTTTTGAATACCATGCCGCGCTCCGAAAAAGCATTCGAGACTGCAAGAAGAAGTTTCTTAAGCGACATCGAGACACAGCGTATCCGTAAAGATGGTATTGTATTCAGCTACTTACAGAACCTTAAAAAAGGCATTGAGCATGACCGTCGCAAAAGCTGGTATGAGCAGGTAAAAACCATGCAATTTGCAGATATCGAAGCCATACATGCAGCTGCGTTAGCCAATAAGCCATACACGTACTGCATCGTAGCATCAGAAAAAAATGTAAGCGATGAGCAGCTTAGCCAGATCGGAAAGCTCACTAAGTTGAGTCTGACCGATATATTCGGTTACTAATCTTATCGTACTTGATAAAAAAACAAAGGGCAGGCATTTCGTCTGCCCTTTGTCTTAGATTGTACTTGGTTTGTTTTAATTCTGCATTAGGCTCTGGCTATGCCAAGGACAAGACTGAAGGTCGAGCAGAAGGTCTGGCTCTGACAGCCTTGGTTTTTATAGCCTATATCGTTGTTGCGAATTTCAATAGGATGTTCAAACGTAGAGTTGGAGTTTCGCCTAGTGAATATGTACGGTTGGGTCCCGTATTCTTAAAAAAACGCCCATAGAAATATCGTTTTCTATGGGTTTCTATAAATAAGATCAGTGTTTGAGCGCTCTACTTATCTGATAATTATTATTGCTTGGCTGTTGTATAGAAGTCGTAAGTTGCTTTTGCAATATCAGCTATAATTTTTTCGTTTGTATCCATATTCTCTTTCGAGTCAGTAACAAAAACACTGATTATAAAGTATTCTCCATTAGGTAAGAAGACTATACCGATATTGTTCACGGCAGCTGTAATTCCAGTTTTTTTATTTGTTCCCGACCAGCCTGTCTTGTGCGCTACGATTGTTTCGGTAGGCAATTGACCTCTTATTCTATTTTGACCAGTAGTTGTTTCCTTGTTTGTTTTCCAAAAAAAGTCATAACTGCTTTTTGAAAGCAGGTTATTCTTATTCTCATAAAATAATTTAAGCGTTTCACTTGCTGCTTTTGGAGTAGTCCAGTTCTGGAACATATTATCCCAGTTCGACTGCATATCTTCTTCGTTGAATCTGATTTGTATATCATTTATGCCATTTTTTTTGATATACTCTTCTACTGTTGTAGGTGTTCCGACAAGCCGTATTAAAGCATCGCAGGCCATATTGTCACTTTGAGAAACAGAGTATTGAATAAGCTTTTCAATAGTAAAACTTCCTCCCTCTGGGTTTTCATCTCTAAGTGGGCTCCAAGAGTCTTTAGCTGGAAGATCACCCTTGCCTATTTCAATTTTCTGATGTAATGAAAACGTTCCCTTATCAATTTCCGACAATACGGCTAATGCGATATGAAATTTAAAAACACTTTGCATAGGAAATCGCCTGTCTCCATTTACGGATAGTGTATCTTTTCCGTTATTTCCGATTATTGAAACTCCGACTACTGCATTTTTGTCGGAAACGACCTCCTCAATTTTACTGCGTAGCGAATTAGTATCCTTGTATGGAGGATTACAACTCGATAAAAAGGTTAAAATCAGAGCGACTAATTGAAATAGTTTATTCATTTTTATTTTATTGTTTTGTGTTTTTTATTAAAAGTTTCTATGATGTACTTTATGATCATCTTTTCTAGATGGTCGGAGTCATGACCATTTTTATTTAAAGTGGTAGACTTGAAAATAGCTTCAATATTTGATGAAGGAATATGATGTCAATGATGAGCTATACACCACTAATTATGCCAATTTTTGTGCGATTTGGGAACCGGATAATAATCTGCTCGTCCGCAGGAATATCATTACGGAAGAGGCCGTCTAAGCTGTCAGAGCTATAAATCAATCTTTCTATTTATATGCTATCTAACCTAATTTCTATATTTGCGAACCAGATTTCGATAAGCATTAACAGTTATTATATGCTTAATGATAAAAAACAAAATACTATGGATAGATTAAAACACTTGAAAACTTTTATCGGAAGAGAATTTACGGAGTCTCCCTCTCCATTTATGCGTTGGTTAAATCCGATAGTGCTTTTGGCAGATGAAGGCCATCTCGAATTTAAGTATACAGTAAGACCCGAATGGCTTAATCCGATTGGTTATCTGCACGGTGGGATCACTGCGGCAATAATAGATGATATTTTAGGCGCTACAATGTTTTCGTTAAATGAAGATACTTTCTATATAACTATTAATAATAATGTTGATTATTTTTCCATTGCCAAAGAAGGTGATATAATCATAGCGGAGACACAAATTGTAAAGAGGGGTCAGCAGTTCGTAAATGCATATTGTGATATATGGAATGAACAGAAAACAAGATTGATAGCTAAAGGTACATCTAATTTATTCAAGACGGCATCAAAACGACCTTAGGTGGATGAGTGAATATTTTTCGCTAGTTTTTCATACCTTTAGCACGTACTAAATATGAGTGCGTACCAAGAACATACGGATCAAACGCTCGTTACTTTACTAAAACAAAGTGATCAGATTGCCTATACAGAGATTTATAACCGTTATATTAAGTTGCTTTACACCTTCGCACTAAAACGACTATCAAATGAACAAGAAGTCGAGGATCTCTTGCACGAAATATTTATGTCGCTGTGGAATAAGCGCGCGGAACTGAATGATAAACAAGCCTTAGCCCCCTATCTTTACAACGCGATCAGGTACCAAATTATTAATATCTACTCCAAAAGAAAACTTTCAGCCCGTTATTTAGACTCCTTTAATCAGTTTCTCCTAAACGAATACCATGTAGACGAGACCGATCATCTTACTAGGCATAAAGAATTGTCAACGTTAATCGAAAAAGAAATAGAAGCCTTACCTCAAAAAATGCGCGAGGTGTTTAATCTAAGTAGAAAATCCGGATACAGCAGGAAGCAGATTGCTGAGGAACTTGATATTTCAGAAGAAACAGTGAAAAGCCATATGCACCATGCGCTTAAAATTCTGAAGCGAAAACTGGGTACTTTTGCTCTTCTTTTTTGTTTATAAGGTGCATCATATTAATGGGTTACCTTTTTGTTGTTTATTTCTTAAAACTTTCTTAATATTTTTTTAACCCTTACAGCCTCTGAGATTGATTATTGTAGTATAAACTCAAAGAAATGATCGATCAGGATAAGTTTGTTGAACTCTTAAGCAGGTATCAAAGAGGAGACTGTACAGAACAGGAAAAAGCTGTGCTAGAAAGTTGGTTGACTTTCGGTCACTTCGATGGCCCCGTCTATGATGATCAAGTACTGGACGAGAAGATAACCCGGATCAGCGACAGATTACCGTTGAGAAAAGAAACGTCCACCAGAAAAATTAAACTAAGTCGCGTAATTTATATTGCCGCCTCTTTTGCAGCAATATTCATCGCTGTTTGGGTTTATAATACCCGCAAAAACAGAGGAGAAATGCTGCTGCCAACAACCACGGAAATCGTAGCACAGATTGAACCGGGTAAAGATCAGGCCTTTATTTTATTATCGGATGGCCGAAGGGTAGCTGTGGAGGATGCGGAAAGCGGACTTTTAGCCTTGGAGTCTGGCGTAAAGGTTACCAAATCTCCCTCAGGTGAGATTACTTATGAAGTGGGCATATCGGAAAAAGCAAATCCAAATACCTATAATACCATAGAGACACCTCGCGGTGGCCAGTTTCGCGTCAATCTTCCAGACGGTACCAAAGTATGGTTAAATGCTGCATCATCTTTAAAGTTTTCAACAGCACTTTCAACGGTCAAGGAAAGACGCATAGCGTTAAATGGCGAAGCATATTTCGAGGTAACTAAAGATCCCGATAGACCATTTATAGTAAAGAGTGGCAATCAAGAGGTAGAAGTGCTCGGTACTAAATTTAACGTAAGCGCATATTCCGAAGAGACAAACATGAAAACTACCCTAGTGGAAGGAGCCGTAAAAGTAACAAGTGGCAGTATCAAGAAACAATTAAAGCCGGATCAACAAGCTATTGTTTCCAAATCAATTACGATAAAGCCTGTGGTGACAGAGGTGGAGCTGGCTTGGAAAAATGGAGATTTTAATTTAGAAAGTGATGATTTTAGAACTGTAATGAGAAAAATATCGCGTTGGTATGATGTCGAAATAGAATACGACCACTCTGCACCAGTCGACTTGGAATTAGGTGGAAAAATTGCACGATCCAAAAGTTTAGCTTCTATATTACGCATTATGGAAGCAACCGGAGACGTAAGATTCAAAATAGAAGGAAGGAGGATTATCGTAACAAAATAGAATAATACAAACGACACCAAAAAGGAGCCGGAAATGGTGGTACATTCCCGGCGATATGGGCGTCATTTGAAATGATACTTGACTAACTTAATCAAATTTATAACCCAAACAAATGTATAAAAATTATGCTAAACGTTTTGGTATATCCTATGGATATGCCAATAAATTAATGCTTATTATGCGACTAACTATTGTCCTGTTATTTTTTAGTATGCACTTGAGCGCTAGAATGGTAGCGCAGAATGTGACATTGAAAGGAAATAATATTTCGTTACAGCTAGTTTTCAATCAGATCAGAGCCCAGACGGGGTATGATTTCGTCTATAACAAAGCGTTGCTTAGTAAAGCGAAGCCCGTTGTGATCGATGTGAAAAATAAACCTTTACAAGAAGCCCTCAATAGCTGCTTAGAGGGACAGGCATTGGTCTATACCATACAGGATCAAACGATAATTTTACGGGAAAAGCGGGAAAAATCATCTACATCATCAACCGATTTGAACCAAAGAAAGGTCAGTGGTCAGGTTTTGAATGAACTTGGACAACCCTTGGTTGGAGCAAGTGTACGCGTGGTATCAAACGACGTCTCTACAAAAACGGACGAAAATGGAAGCTTTAGTCTGGTAAATATTGATGACAAAGCTACTTTAGAAATTTCGTATATTGGATATAAAATGGTACAGGTGGTAATCAATAGCACATACCTAACAATCCGTCTGGTTCCTCTTACAACAGAACTTGACGCTATAACTGTAGTTAATACCGGATACCAGAGTATTTCCAAAGAACGAAGTGTTGGTTCATTTGCCAAGCCAGATCAAGAAATATTAGCAAATCGCTCGACTAGCATGAATGTCCTTCAGCGCCTGGATGGTCTCGTACCTGGTTTGACTGTAAACAATTCCCCAGGCTCCGAGTCCATTCTTATTCGCGGACTCAATTCTATAAATTCAAGTAGGTCACCTCTAGTTGTTGTGGATGGTATTCCTACCACGAGCATAAATACAGTTAATCCACAGGATGTAGCGGATATTACAGTATTGAAAGATGCGACTGCTGCTTCGATCTGGGGAGCAAAAGCTTCCAACGGGGTAATTGTCATTACTACCAAAAGGGGAAATCAGTCCGACAAAATTCGCGTTAATTATGATGGATTTATCAATTTTCAAGGTAAGCCTGATTTAGATTATCTACCCGTATTAAATAGCGCACAATACATTCAGGCGGCGAGAGAAGTCTTTGATCCGATAGTTTATCCTTGGAATACGGCTTCAGCGTACACTTTAGGGGCGATTGGTATGCCTGTTCATGAAACTATACTTTATAACCATCATCGCGGGCTGATTACGCAAGCACAAGCGAACACAAGTCTCGATAGTTTGGCATTGATAAACAATCGCCAACAGATTAAGGATTTGTGGTTTCAAAATGCGATGCTGATGAACCACACGATCTCGCTGTCTGGCGGTGGTAAGGTGCATTCGTTTTATGGTTCAGCCTCCTATACAGATTCAAGATCTAACAGGGTTGATAATAAGGATAATACATACAAAGTGAATTTAAGGCAGGATTTTAATTTTGGTCCCGCGTTTAAAGCTTACTTGATCACAGATCTCACCAGTAGTAAAGGCACATCACCTCGAAATGTTTCTGTTGACAGCAGATTTTATCCTTATCAATTATTTAAGGACGATGCTGGTACGTCACTCTCGATGCCTTATGTGGGCACCTTGTCTGACTCAACGCGTAGATCCGTGGAAACTCGAAGCCGTATAGGGCTAGATTATAAACCTCTGGAAGATGCGCAACTTGCGAATTCGGACAACAACGATCTTTTGAATAGGGTTATTGGGGGCTTTACTATTACACCT
Organism: Sphingobacterium tabacisoli; assembly: GCF_017908035.1. Taxonomy (GTDB): domain Bacteria; phylum Bacteroidota; class Bacteroidia; order Sphingobacteriales; family Sphingobacteriaceae; genus Sphingobacterium; species Sphingobacterium tabacisoli. Next base: position 702,224 of record NZ_JAEQMU010000002.1, read on the forward strand.
CTTAAATCTTTACGTTACGAGGGAGTATTTGGATACATAAGAGGCCACAATAAAAGAACGCTCTACGATGACAATTTAAGTTTTGTCCAGCGGAACGAACTGGTGCAGTTTACGGTTGCGCCTACAGCGACGTCGACCCCCACATATTATCTACCCGTAGCAGGAGGAAAGTTTTCGGTTGGCAATGTGCTTCACAGAGACTGGACCATACGAAATCAATTTATCTTCGATCACAGTTGGAATGAGCTGTTGCATCAACTAACCGTATTGGCGGGGCATGAAGCTCAAGAGCAAAAGATGACATTGAATCAAAGTGTAGTAAGAGGATATAATCCACAATTACGCAATGCGATTCCGATTGATTATGCAGCATTATCGTTAGGGATCGCTAATCCTCTAGTTCCCAATAATCTGAATAGAAGTGTTCTAGTCCCTGATTTTTATACAGAGACCGAGAGTCAGATACGTTTCAACTCTTATTACGCTAATGCGGCTTATACATACAATCAAAAGTATGCTATTAATGCGAGTTGGCGGATTGACAAAAGTAATTTATTCGGTGTAGAGAAAGGTGCACAGGCAAAACCTGTTTGGAGTACAGGTATAAAGTGGAATATTCATCAGGAGAATTTCATGCGTGATATTTCTGTCCTAGACAGATTAGCCTTTCGATCTACATACGGTGTGACTGGAAATTCCCCGATCCCGGGCGCTGCTTCATCATATAACATATTATCTTCAGCGACATCAGCATCCTTACCTGGGGGAAGAAGTTATTCAGTAGCCACGGCAGGAAATCCGAGTCTTACTTGGGAACGAACAAAAACTGCCAATTTTGGTTTAGACTTCGCCATTCTAAAAAATAGAATATCCGGTTCTGTTGATTATTATTACAAAAAAACCGATGATCTTATTGGTCAGTTACCCGTAAATTCACTTACCGGCTTTTCGGTAATTGTAGGCAATTACGGTAGTTTGAAAAATAAAGGAATAGAGGCTGTGGTCAATTCAGTGAATATTAGTAACCCCAATTTCAAATGGTCTACATCACTCAATTTAGCTTATAATAAAAATGAGATAACAGATTTGAAATATCTCACACCCATTTCTACAGGCCAACAGATGATCAACCAACGCTACTTTTCAGGATACTCCGCATTTGCCTTATTTGCCTACCCTTATGGAGGTTTGGATCAGTTGGGCGACCCGCAGATAACAATAGCCGACGGTGGTATCACAAAGGCTAGAAATATAGCTAGACCTGATGATATGCTTTATATGGGTACCACCCAACCTCCCATTAGTGGAGGTCTGTCTAATACTTTTTCCTACAAGGGCTTTTCGCTAGGGATAAACGCTGTTTTCAATCTGGGACATGTCATGCGTAGAGATGTGGGTAATTTCTTCAGCGGTCGGTTGATCGGTACAAATGCACTCGTACGAGTGGCCGGAAATTATAATTCATCCATGGATTTGACACAAGGCAATATCAATTCTGTCTTTTTAGAAAGATGGCAACAAGCGGGCGATGAAAACCGGACCGATGTTCCATCTTATATCAGTAATACAGCTTTGTCGAATAGTCGTAGGGACATTAATTATTATATCTATGGTAACAATAACGTACTCGATGCTTCCTACATCAAAGTCCGGGATATTACGTTATCCTACAATTTGCCCCAATCGATTTTGGATCTAACGAAGACAAAAAGTGTTGCTTTGCGGATGCAAGTGTCCAATTTAATGCTTTGGAAAGCGAACAGTCATGGAATAGACCCTGAATTTCAAGGCTTCGCGACGAGTGTCGCAACTGGGGGCGACCCAGAGACCATTGCTGGTGTGACACGCGGGTTAAGAAGCATGCAAGGGACAGTAACTTTAGGTGCTCACGTATCATTTTAAAAATTGCATTGAGATGAAAACATTATTCAGAATAACTATATGGATAGGGATATCCAGCCTTTTTCTCGCTTGTAAAAGCGACTTTCTGGAAGTAACACCAGCAGGAAAATTGATTGCTACCACAACCGCTGATTATGATCTGCTGTTAAATAGCCTGACATTGGGTAACCAATTTATCACTAAGCCTCAGGCTATGGGAGACGAGATGGCAGGTATAGAGTCGTATTATGTGGGGACTACCATACAGCAGCAAAGGGCTTTTCAGTGGGAAAATGATATTTATGAACAGAATGAGGATGCGCAGGAAATAACCAATCCAACCAAGGCACTCTATCTGTACAATATTGTTATAAACGAAGTATTAGCTTCTTCTGATGGAACGGACGCACAAAAGAAGACTTTACAGGCTGAAGCCTTGGCCGGTCGGGCATGGACTTATTTTCAATTGATCAATTTATTTGCACCACCTTATGTATCAGCGACAGCAGCGACGGACAAAGGATTTCCCATTATTGATAAAGCAAACGTATTATTGAGTAATTTCCAAAGAGCCTCTGTACAGGACGTATACGATTTTATTATTGATGATCTTAAGAAGGCTTTACCCTATCTAGACACTACCCCTAGGCACAGATACCGCATGTCCAAACCTGCCGCAGAGGCACTGTTGGGCAAAGTCTATTTATTTATGGGACTGTATGATCTGGCGTTGCCCCATCTTAATGAAGCAATGACAGGAATCAGTACGTCAACTTATCCCGTCCGGCTCTACGACTATAATATAACATTTGGCCCCGGAGGTACATTTTTGCCCATATCCGTTTTTGGCCCTGTTCTTCCCAATCTGTATAACAATGAGGAGAGTTTATATTCAAGACAGTCTACTGGCGATTGGACCAGTGCTTCAAATGCGCTGGTTTTGACGCCTGAGACTATGGCACTCTATGGAGCATCCGACCTACGACGAAATTTTTTAAATACGACACCCTATCCAAGTGGAGCCGCTTTTCCTTTAGGTATGGCTCGAAAGACAGGTCCATTTTCTCCGATTATCGGCATGATGGTACCAGATGTATATCTGATGCGTGCCGAAGTCAAGGCTAGATTAGGCGATCTGGTAGGAGCAAAGGTTGATCTAGAGGCGCTGAGAATTAAAAGAATGCCACCGGCTGCAGCTGTGGTTCCTGATGGGATCGCCGGAGATCGAATAGGGCTGGTACGATTTATTCTAGACGAGCGTATCCGAGAATTTTCTGGACTGGGTTACCGCTGGCATGATATGAGACGTTTGTCTGTTGATGGAGAATTTAGTAATACGGTTAAAAATAAACATATAATTTATACTCTTGCGGGGGATATAACAAAGACATTTACGCTTACCGCGGATAGACTAACCTTCAAAATTCCACCAAAAGTATTGTTCGAAAATCCACAAATGGAAGATAATGACTAATTAATAGGTATAATATTTATTAAAATAATTAAGATGATAAAGAAATTGATGTTTGCTATGCTGGCGTTGTGTATATCGATAGCCGTATTAGCACAAGATAAAAAGGAAGAAAGTACACCTGTAACTGATAAGGCTAAAGTAGGACGGGAAGAGTTGATTAACAAGCTGTTCGCTGAGAAGGATGGAGATAAAGCCAAGTTGTTGGCGGCCGAAATAATTCATAAAATAGATAGCGATCCCTCATGGGCTGCCGAAAAGAAGAGAAGAGACATGTTGCGTATACATCCCTTGTATGCCTATCTGAATGCCGAAGATTTTGACGGATTTAAAAGATTTCTTAACGAGTTAGGTGAGGTTACTGGAACTGAGCGTATACATTTTGCCACTGCGGGGTATGCACGTAGGGCTATAAGTAAAGGAATTGATTTAGATTTTGCAGGACAACTGCTTGAAAAAGAAAGAAATTGGGCACTGCAAAAGATGGAAGAAGCAAAGAAAGTTTCGGATAGTACTGCTTCGATACTGGCAGGAAGAGAGTACGGTTACGCGTTATTTACCAACGATCAAGCTCAATTAGCTTACAAACTAGGAGAAAAGAAAAGGGCATTGGAATTATCGAAAGAAGCCATGCGTTATAATGTCAAACGCAAAGATGCTGGCTTGATCGACTTCTATGTCCAACTGATTGCTGAACTTTCTCCAGAAGATAAATTGAAGGAAGAGTTAGAGCAGTTGGTCGAAGATAAGATGTTTACCGCGAATGCTATTGAACGTTTAAAAGCAATTTATTTGACGGACAACAAACATGAAGAAGGATTTGATCAGTATTTAGCATCGCTCAATAAGTCGCTGGTAGCAGACAAGATCGAAGACTTAAAGAAAAAAATAATAGACGAAACAGCTCCCGCTTTTAGTTTAAGGGATTTGGATGGTAATATCGTCCGTCTAGCTGATCTAAAAGGAAAGATCGTTATCTTGGATTTTTGGGCGACTTGGTGCGGTCCGTGTAAAGCCTCTTTCCCCGCCATGCAGACCATGGTCAGTAAATATAAAGAGGATGATGGTATCCGTTTTTTATTTATCGATACCTATGAGCAGGGAGAAAATAAAGAAAAGAATGCAAGAGACTATATCCAAAGTAAGAGTTTTACCTTTCAGGTTTTAATGGACAATACCGATCAGGTCGCAAAAAGTTATGGTGCAGCGAGTATTCCGGCCAAATTCGTCATTGACAGAAGTGGTCGACTGAGATTTAGATCGCCAGGCTTTTCCAGTGATGCTGATCTGATGGCTGAGATCGACGCGATGATTAAGCTTGTTGATCAATAGCAATCAACGTACCTCAGAGCGTAATCTAACAGGGGCTACTTGTTAGATTACGCTTTATGTTGACTCTTCTTTCGGGATATTGGACGAATAGACTTTGGATTCCCTTGTATAAATGTTTAATATTGCGGTATATAATCTATACAAGTCCTAAATGTCCCAAAGCGATAACAACGACGAAGTCCATTTATTGAAGGAACTGCGTGAAGGAGATCATGCCGCATTTGCTTGTATTTACGACCGCTATTGGAAGCGCATGCTCTTGATTGCTTGGAATCACACCCGTGACGAAAGCCTTGCGGAGGATATTGTGCATGAGGTATTTCTAAAACTCTGGGACAATCGAGACAATTACCAAATTACGAATATAGAAGGCTTTCTTGTTACGGCAATAAAATTCACAGTTTTCAATAGCTATCGCAAAGAGAAAAATAGAAAGCGTTTAGATGGAGTGCAAGATAATGCACAACTCATTCAGGATGATGAGAAGGAATGGGACGGCATTTTTCTCCAAGAATATATCGATGGTGTGGTAGAGCAGATGCCCGAAAAATGTAAGATTGTCTTCAAACATAGTAGAGAAGAGGGATTGAAAAATTCAGAAATAGCTGTTTTGTTAAATATTTCCGAAAAGGGAGTTGAAGCCAATTTAACCCGAGCTATTAAAATTCTAAAGAAGCGCATGGAGAAAGACGGATTATACCTTTTTATCTCAGCCTACCTGATCGATCGCATGATTTAATCTTGATTTAACTTTTTTATAATATTGATGTAGGGTCTTTTCTGTTTTGTTACTTATACTAAATAGATGACCCGAATTACATGGATAGAGATCAAATTTTATCTTTAATAGAAAAGCTGCGCGCCAATACCATTTCTATACAGGAGCATGATGAGCTTTTAGCTTGGTATAGAGCGGTATCCTATCAGGATGCGGTGTATCCTTCGGAAGAACAGCAAGTTAAAACTAAGATTTTGTACCGCTTGATGACCAATACAGGATTTGTACACCAGCTCCACAAGAAGCGAAGCATTAGACGTATCTGGTATCGCGCCGCGGCAGCCTGTATCCTTTTTCTATTTATGGGATCGGCTTATTATTGGATTTCCCAAGAAAAGACCAATGAGCAGTTGGTTGTAAAGCAAAATGTGGTAGACTATCTTCCTGGTGGCAATAAAGCCCAATTGATTTTAGAAGATGGATCTAAAATTGACCTAGATGGGGATCAGTCTTCCCTTTTGGTTGGCGATGAGGTCACCTATGCTGATGGTTCATCTGTGGCTTCAAAAATTCCAGAAAGTAAACCGTCAGGCCGATTACAGTTGGTCACCCCACGCGGCGGACAATATCAGATCACACTCTCCGACGGCACAAAAGTATGGCTCAATTCAGACTCCCACTTAAAATACCCACTTCATTTCACTGCTGCAGAGCGTACTATCGAACTTGAAGGGGAGGCCTATTTTGAGGTTGCGCATAATCATAAACCGTTTATCGTCAAGACAGATCGACAAATCATCCAAGTATTGGGCACAAAATTCAATGTCTCCAGTTATAGCGAGAATACAGTCGCTACGACGACCTTGTTAGAAGGAAGCGTCCGCGTAAACACTTCCTATGGAAACAATTTGCTCATGCCCGGTCATGAGTTGGTCGTTACCACCTCGGGGACTAAGATGAACGAAGTATATGCCAAAGACGCCATCGCTTGGAAGGACGGACTTTTTGTCTTCGACAACATCACCTTAGATGGTGTAATGGATAAGGTGTCTAGATGGTACAATGTGGATATTCATTTCGCCGATGAAAGCCTGAAGAAGGAATTAGTTTTTGCGGTCATTAAAAAATCAAAAAGCGTATCCGTCGTACTGGACAAAATTGCCAGCACAGGAGTTGCTAATTTCAGAGTAGATCGTGGGCGTATCAGTGTTACTAACAAATCAAAAAAATAAATTAAAGTCCTTTATTATGAAGAATACAAATGCCCCCTAATGTCCATATGCCGGAATGAAAAGGGCTCCATCCTGCAAGTCGAAGCCCTTTTACTGTTCTGTATAGAATTTACACAGTATAATTAATCATCCCTATTCAAATCTAATAGGGCAACTAATCACATTAACAAATGTACAAAATTAACCTAAAAAGCGTTAAAAGACTTCGGTATGTGCCGCTGTCAAGACTATTTCGCATTATGAAATTAACCATTTTATTCCTGCTTATTGGATTTATACAGGTCAGCGCTGCCTCATATGGGCAGACTCTTTCCATCAAAAAGCAGGACATGACCTATCGGCAGCTGTTCAAAGAGATTAGTAGTCAGACTGGGTTTGAGATCTTACTCCACAGCACCAATTTTGATGTCAATAAGCGTGTCGACGTGGATTTCAAGAGTATGCCTTTAATGACCGCGCTCTCTTGGATCAAATCAAAGGAAAACTTAGATTTTAAAATTGAAGGACAAAGTATTTTACTGCGGACGCTAGATAAAGAAATTATGCCTAAAGAGTCACAGCAAATGGAACGAGTGAGGGGGACGGTTACAGACGGAGGCGGTAAGCCTTTGGCTGGCGTGACGGTAAAGGTGAAAGGAAAAAATACCAGCGCCGTAACAAATGAGAAAGGCGAGTTCAGTGTACTTGTTGTACTCAATCAAGATGTTTTGCTGGTCAGTATGATCGGTTACAACCCAAGAGAAGTTAAAGTAAATTCAAGTACGCCACTTTCGGTTAAACTTCAAATTCAGCAAACCGATATTGAAGATGTAACAGTGACGGTGAATACCGGATACCAACGAATTCGACCCGAGCAGAGCACCGGAGCCATCGCTACCCTAGGAGAGAAGGAATATAGCTCGCGGATCAATACCAATTTTTTAGACGGTTTGACCAATAGATTGCCTGGCCTCATGATCAACAACGACGTACAGTTTACCAGTAATGGTACTTCTCGCCCCTTGTTCAATATACGAGGAATCTCGACAATGTCGGCCAATCAAAGTCCGCTGATCGTGGTCGATGGCTATCCTACAGAGCTGACGCTGGATATGCTTGATCCGAACGAGATATCGTCAGTGACTATTCTTAAAGATGCTGCTGCGGCTACCGTATACGGAGTCAGAGCTTCCAACGGTGTTATTGTGGTAAATAGAAAGCAAGCTGCTATAGGGAAGCCTAAGTTTGCTTTTCGAGCAACAGCGGGTATCCGGCCTAGTGAGAATTATAACCGCTACAGATGGGATGACAATCAGTCCGAAGTAGTCATGGCTTACCAAAAGAGCTTGCATTCTGCCAATATCAATTCAAATACGTGGCATCAAGCGATAACCGCTACCTTGGGTCGAGAGCAACGACCAGAACCATTCTTTATCCTGGCACAATTGGCCGGAAAGGCAATTACACAGGAACAGGCGGATCAACGATTTGCTGAACTAATGAGTTACGATAACAAGAACGATTATCGTAAATTATTCTTACAGACTGCGGTCAACCAGACCTACAATTTTAATGTTTCCGGTGGAAGTGACAAGGCTACATATTATCTGACGGCAAACTATATTAATAATCGCCCCAATTCGATTGCGAATAAGAACAGTAGATTTATGCTTTCTGGTAGGAGTAACCTCAAGCTGTCCCAAAAATTGTCTCTCGAATTTACGACAGATTATCAAGAACAGTTTGCCAAAAGCTCACCGGTGCCCGGTATAGCTTCCATGGCACCTTACGAGCGCTTACAGGACCTCTCAGGTGCTCCCAATTTTATAACGGGATCTGGTATATCCCCGGTGTACAATTCCTACTTGGTATCTCAGGGCTTATACGATCAGTTGTATTATCCCCTTGTTGATGTCAATGAGATCAACGATAAGACAAACTCGGCAAATAATCGATTCACAGCCAATTTTAACTATAAGCTTGGACATGGTTTTGATCTGTCCTTCGGCGGTATTTATGAGACGTCCCGTGCCGATGTCAATTACCTGGCATCAGAACAATCTTCAGTTGCTAGGCGCTACGTCAATAGTTATGCGACCCGTAGTACAGATGGAATCTTAAACTTTCCGGTTCCTAGAGGCGGTTTTTTAAGACAGGATGATACCAAGACCAGCAGTTATACCGGACGTGCGCAGTTAAATTACAATAAGACCTTTAAAGAAGTACATACGGTCAATGCCATTGCTGGAGCAGAGGTTAGAAACTTGGTCTACAAAAGTCACCGTTCTTCTTATTTTGGATACAATGACGAGACCCTACTGCACCAACCTGTAGATTATGCTAGTATTGCGACGGGTATGATTAGAGGAACCTATAATCTACCCTCCGCGCTTCAAAATAATTTCAACAGCTTATTTGATCAGCAATATGTCGAGGATCGGTTTATATCGGCTTATACCAATATGGTATATTCGTATAAGGATACCTATTCACTCACCGGTAGCATGCGTATCGATCAGTCTAATCTTTTCGGTACCGATCCAAAGTATAAGTATAAGCCATTATGGTCTCTGGGAGCCGCTTGGAATATTCATAAGGAGAGTTTTATGCAACATATAGATGCTATCGATCAATTAAAATTGCGCGCTGCATATGGTTTTAATGGAAATGTTGCCAAGATGTCTTTACCAGAGGTCGTCGCACAATCTGCCTTGAATCAATTCACCTTCCCACGATCGACCTCTTTAGAACTAGCTTCGTACGCCAATAGTAGCCTACGTTGGGAACAGACAAAAAACATAAATATCGGGTTAGATTACGGCCTGTTGAAAAATATCAGCGGAAGTATTGACCTCTATAAGAAAAAGAGTACGGATTTGCTGGGGTCGGCACTTATTGATCCGACCATCGGGGTCAGCCCTTCGCTCATCAATAAAGCAAATATAAATAATACCGGAATTGAGTTTGCACTACGAGCCGATTGGATAGCTACCGATAAGCTTAATTGGAATACAGGCCTTATATTGGCTAGAAATACAAGCAAAGTAGCCGAAGTATACCAACGCGGCGATTATAACCCCGAGACACTTCAAGCTATAGGTTTTGTCAAGGGGTATCCTGTAGGTGCGCTATTTTCGCACAGGTGGGTAGGGCTTGACGGAGCGGGCTATCCGATCATTAAAGATGATCAAGGTAAAGAGTTCAGCACCAATGTCAATATTCCTAATAATGGGATGTATGAGTTGATGCGTAGAGAGGATTCCGGACTCACGTATTACCAAGGGTCTTCGATTCCAACTTTCAATGCCGGCCTTAGTAATCGCGTAGACATCGGTAACTTCTACATTTTTGCGATGATCAACTACTACGGCGGTTTCAAGACCCGAATACCAAGAGCAAATCCATCATTATTACGACCATTAGAAGGAGCGGGCTCTTACTGGAAGCAGGCCGGTGATGAAAATACAACGGACGTAATGGCACTGGTAGCATTCGAAAAAGATAATCCTAGAAATGCTTACAACTATGCGGATACTTACGTGGTCAATGGGGCATACATTACCCTAGGTGATTTGACGTTATCGTACAACTTCAATCAAAGTTCTTTCATCAAGCGCGCGAGGTTTACCAATTTTGAAGTCAAGGCGCAAGCTTCCAACCTTTGGACCAAAGGGTTTAACAGCGCCAATTATAGTGTAGCGACAGGTAGCTACCAAAAGACATACATGACACCTACTTACACGCTGGGCATTTTTACCAATTTTTAAATTTAGAGCGATGAAAATAAATAAAAACATGATCATTCTATTTGTTGCAATAACCAGTCTCCTTACCGGATGCGACAAATATTTAGATATAACCCCCAAGGGCAAAAGGCTACTTACCACGGTCGCAGACTACGACCAGTGGATGAATAGTGATCTTTTGATTAATACAGTAGGGCAAGCATTTAATACATTGAATCTCTTAAGTGATAATGTAGATAATGTCAATATAACCAATCCCCCTACAGCACAGTATGACCTGATTTACTCTTGGTCCCAACAATTTTCAGCGGATATGCAGGCCACTCCCGTATTCTGGGGTGATCATTATGCGATCATCAATCATTTCAATACCGTAATACTGGGTATTGATCAAGCTACAGGTGGTACAAATGTGCAGAAGAAAAGTTTAAAGGCAGAGGCGCTTCTTGGAAGGGCATACGAATACTTTTATTTAGTCAATCTATATGGCAGACCATACGATAGCGAGACAGCGGACAAGGACCTGGCAGTGCCTTTTGTGGTTTCCAACGATGTATCACAGCTCGTACCCGATAGAAGCACAGTTGCAGATGTTAACCAGCGTATTATTGAAGATTTAAATTTTGCCGTCAACGATCTGCCTGCGGACAACAGCACAAATAGATTTAGAGGCTCAAAAGCCGCAGCCTATAGTTTACTGGCACGAATATATTTCTATCAGCGCAATTACGTAGAAGCCCAGAAAAATGCAGCATTAGCGCTTGATTTTACCAATGCCACGATGCTCGATCTGAATGAACCGATTACCTCTGTACAGGTCAGTATACGACGCGACGTGATTTATGGACGAATGTTTATGGGAAGTAATACGGTCGCTTTGGAATATATGCAGTCTTTTGCCGAAAATGATCTTCGCGTGCGTACTTTTTATAATAGTGCAGACGATTATACGTTTATCGAAAGAGGCGCTACCCAATATTCACCTTTGCAAGTGACACCTCAGTTTATTTACGAAAACTCGGGCACATCCGTACAGGAGATGAAATTAATTATTGCCGAGTGTGCCGCTCGCGGAGGTGACCTTACCCTGGCTTTGAAGCATCTGGAGGAACTGCAAAAAAATAGATTGGATCGCGAGACCTATGAGCCTTATTATTCGAACGATAAAGAGTCTGTTTTACAAGAGGTCTTATTGGAAAGAAATCGTGAGCTAGGTTTTAGTGGTCTTCGTTGGTTCGATATGCGTCGCTTGGATAAAGAAAATCGAATGCCAACCATATATAGACGCGATGCTCAGGAGAATATCATTTTTACATTGCCCCCCAAAGGCGATAGGTATACGCTCCAAATACCGATACAGGCTTTAAGCTTCAATCCGGGGATGCAACAAAATCCTTAATCTTCACTAAAAAATAAATATGAAAGCAAATTTTATATATAGCCTTGTTGTTACCAGTCTTTTGATAATAGGATGTCATAAAGATTCGGATAGCTCAAAACTACCCGAAGGGCAGGTTGGCATAAAGAATCCAGCGGGTAAAGATACCATAGAGATGCCTTTGTCTATTTTAAAGGACTCCGCAATTGTATTAAATTTTAATGCAGAGCTGTCGGGCAAATCATCGTACGATCATTTGGTCAAGTTTTCCATCGATACGAATCAAATGACAAACTATCGCGCGCGTTATGGTAAAGCCGAAGTACTACCTCACACTTCCTATCTGTTTTTGAAACAGTTCGCTTCACTTCCCGCTGGTGCTTCCGTTTCGGAGGCAGCAACACTCAATATCGGGCTACAGACCAAGTTGACAGAATATACGACTTATGTACTACCTGTCGTGGTCGAGTCTTTGGATGGTAATCCGGATGTGATCGATAAACGTGTTCTTTATCATGTATTTAAAACTGGTCGTCCACTTTTTATCAAGAAGGAAGGTTGGACCCTTGTGAATTTTTCTACGCAAGGATCGGCTTTACCGGCGACAAATGTTCTGGATGCCAGCCTGACCACCTATTGGGGATCCGGTTTTGCAATGAAGATGCCACAATGGGTGACGATCAATTTTAATAAGGATATTATTTTTAGTGCCGTCAATTATTCCTTCCCGGCAAATATGCGCTATCCAACACGTGGTGGTTATCCGACATTAATTAAGATCGAAACGAGTATGGACGGGACGACTTGGGTAGACAAAGGTAACTTTACGGGTAATTTGGTAGAGAATAGTCAAGTGCTCAATATTGGGCTTACTACAGCGCGATACATGCGGTTCACGGTATTAGAAGCCGCTAAATTCGTCGGTACCACAGATATCGTATATATCAGTGACATTATGTTGATGCCATAAAAATAGATTATGAAAAAAATAATTTTAATACTAGCTGTAGGATTGCCGTTGCTATTAAATGCGCAATCCACTTACACGGTCAAGGGGAGAATAGGTAGATTGAGTGCGCCTAGTAAAGTCTATTTGAGTTATAACAATGGCAGCACGAGCATTGCCGATTCGGCACAGCTCAATGCGGGACAGTTTAGTTTTCAAGGATCGGTCTTAGGACCGACCCTTGCAGTCCTGTCTGTTAAGCATAGTACTCCTTTGGCTTCAGCAAAGCGAAATTCAGACCTTTTAATGTTTTACCTCGAAAATTCGGAGATTTCGATTACTGCGACAGATTCCATCAAAAATGCAACGGTACAAGGCTCCAAGACAAACGACGACGAGAAACTGTTGAAAAGCTTACAGCAGCCCTATCTGTCTAAGATTGAATCCTCAAAGGGAATGCACCAATCAGGAGATATTTCCGTAAAACAGTATCAGCAGGGCCTGAAGAATGTAACACGTAAGTTTATAAAACAGCGTCCTCATTCAATTGTGGCGCTCCGAGCATTTAGGAAGACGGAATTGGCCTATAACTTTGATCCCGATACTGCCGCGTTGATTTTTGAAGCATTTTCTCCCGAGATGAAAGAGAGTGTTTATGGAAAGGAACTGGCCGAGATAATCAAAGTCGGACTGGAGACCAACCGCGGTATGCTGGCTATCGAAGTTGCCGAACCTGATACTTTAGGGAATATGGTTAAGCTATCGGATTTTAGAGGAAAGTATGTCTTGTTGGATTTTTGGGCATCTTGGTGTGCTCCATGTAGAGCAGAGCATCCCCATTTGATAAAGGCGTACCAGCAGTATAGTAATAATGGGTTCGACATCTTAAGCGTTTCCTTGGACAACCAGCATTCCAAGCAAGCATGGCTTGCTGCGATCAAAAAGGATGGTCTTCTATGGACGCAGGTATCAGAGCTTACAGGTTTCAATAGCAAAGCTTCCAAAGACTATGGGATAAAGGCTATTCCTTCCAATTTTTTAATAGATCCCGACGGAAAGATCATAGCACGGAATCTCCGAGGTCATGAATTAGAAGAAAAGCTTTCAGGCCTATTGAGTCGTAATTAGATCAACAAGTATAATCTTCGTGTCGTTTCTTGTTTAGACTGTTATGCAGATAAAGTAGGTAGGGAGCAGATTACTGAGGATTATATTATTAATTAAAGAAAGAGGCTGGATACAGCCTCTTTCTTTTGATTAATTTAAAGCTTTTTCTAACATTTCTTCCAACGCCTTATGACTTAAACGCCTTCCGAGAATGGTTCCATCCGGAGCGATTAGAAAACTATCCGGTATAGGTTGTACGCCATACAGTTCTGCCACTGGAGCCTTACCATTTGAAAGATCCGAAGCCTGTGGCCAGTTTAGACCATCTTTAACAATCGCCTCTTTCCATTTTTTCTCGTCTTTTTTGACATCGATCGAATATTGCAATATCGTAAATCCTTTGTCTTTGAACTTTTCGTACGTTGCTTTCATATGTGGGTGCTGTGCTCTGCAGGGTACACACCAGTGTGCCCAAAACTCTAACAGCACATATTTTCCTTTAAAGTCACTTAATTTAATAGGCGCTCCAGTAGTATCTGACGATGTGAAGTCTGGAGCTTTCTGGCCTATAGAGACAGTTTTGGTGGCACGTAATTTGCGACCAATGTAAATCCCTTCTTTAGATTCCTGTAGTTTAGAAAATAAATTATTGTAGAGTGTTTCTGCGAGATCCAGGGGCATCTTGTCATGTAGAACATACAAGTAGCCAAGACTGATTTCGGAGTCTGGATTTTCCTTAATGAAATTGATTTTAAAAGCGTTAACAGAATCCGTCTTCATTGTCATCTGATTTGTCAAGTCTTCATACTCAGGTGATTTTTGATCCAGAACTCTTAACTTCTGTAGCAATTTCGACCTGCGATCATAAATAGGGACTAAATACGCTTGGGTTTGGCTGTATTTATTATTCGTATTGGTTCCTGATATTTTGAGATAGTTCAGTGAATCCATATTTCCTGAAATATTAATTTTCCCTGGCTCAAGATAAAAATATGCGATTTGACGCGAAGTTGCATCTCCAAAATATATGTTTACAAAGTCTATTTCATCGGTCTTGCCTTTTAAAGAGAACTTGCCACCTTTACTTTTGGTAGTCAAAGTATCTAAAGTATTCGTCGTTTTGTTGGGAGCAAGAATAGTCACAGTTCCGTTTTGGAGCCCTTTTATATTCCCCTCAATTTTGAATGGAGTGGGTTTGGATATTTGTGCATTGACACCAACTGAAATGAATGACAACGCAATGAAAATATGAACTACTTTTTTCATAAGTGTATGATTTTTTTTTATGATCCGTTAGTTTACGGATCTGTTTTTTTTATAAATTACTTCCTCTGATACGCTTAATACGTATTCTGAACGATAGTACCATTACTCGATATAATCTCTGTTACAGGTATTGGGCTCGCATACCGCCTCGAATTTTTCGGTAAGGAGTACGTCTTAACGGGTTCACCTAATAATACATTGGTACTACTATAGGGATAAAAATCGCGGGTTAAAAGCACATCATCATTGGGGTCTTCGTTATTATTATATCTCCGGATGTCAAACCAGCGTTGTACAAAAGGTATTTCTCGTCTTCTTTCTTCCAGTATCTTTTTTATAGCATCATCTTTGGATGAAGCCTCCAGATTGACCCATGCGCCAGGTTTTAACCGTTTTGCCCTTAAGATATTTAGCGTATTCATTGCCGCCGCATAATCATCGGAACGAGCCAGCGCTTCGGCTTTCATTAATAACACTTCTGCTACTGTAGGGCCAGATGGAATTGATTCTTTAAAGAAAAATACATAACCCGGATAGCTGTAGGATGGTTTGACCATCCCTCGATCATACGAGTAGTTTTCGACCATGTGATATTGATAGCGTAAATCGTTTGTTTTGTCATAAAGTCCTAACAACTCCTGACTAGGTATATACCACCAAGTGCTTACGCTAAGCATCCTGAAGTATAGAAATTCTTTCCATCCAATCATGTCCGTTTGGTCGGCACTATTATCATGTGTATACGGATACTTGATCGTCACGGTTTCTGCTTGTGGTGTTCCGGCGTTAATACCTACAGTTCCGTCGATACCATAGTGCATTTCGGTATTATAGTCTACAAGGGTACTGTAGTCCTGTAATACAGCGTTAGCGTGCGCAATGGTTTTGTCGTAATCATTTTTATGTAAATAAAAACGTGCAGCGAAAGCATTTACACCTTCCTTACTTGCCCTCCAATGCCTAGCTCTACCCGAAGCTGTTAAGGAGACAGAGGTTTTTAGCGCTTCCTCCAGATCCGATTCGATCAACTGGTACACTTTTTCCAAAGATTGTCTTTCTATAGGCTCTTCAAAACTGGTACTGGTCTTTATGGGGAGACCCAATTCATTTTTATTGGCTTCCGTGTAGGGGAGACAATAGGTGTTGGCCAGTATCCAATAGCTATAAGCACGGATGAAATGAGCATCGGCTTTAATAATCGCCTTTTCCTGTTCTGTTCCACTGACATTGCTCAGGTTGTTTAGTACCATATTTGCAGTGAATATTTTTTTGTACTCATCGGACCAGAAGTTATCCCGTTGATCATCTAAGAGATACTGGGCGTCCCAGGTTGCAAATTGTATGCTAGCAATATTGGAAAGAATTCCTGGTCCACCATTATAGAGGTCGATAGTCAGTCCCCAGTCATCCGTGCCAAAGGTCTGGGCGCGATTTTCCTCTCGGTAAAAAGTAGAGTGATTATCTAGCAATGCATTCAGTTGCTCGGTTGTTTTTACAACGAGTGCGGAAGTCTTAGAAGGCGGTTCTTCTAAGAAGCGGTTACATGATGGCAACATAAATGACACGACGACTAAAATAAATATGCTATAGCTATGTATATGTGTTTTTTTCATGATATTATTTTTTTAGAGTTCACACTTGATACCAAAAGAAATACGAGGTTGCGGTTTCAATGTGCCTAAAGGATATTCAGGGTCCTCGCCTGCGTTGTTCGCCACAATGGTAAATAGATCATTTCCCTGCGCGAATACCTGGACACGCCTCATGTTAATTTTTGAACTTAAGTTGATGGGTAGGTTATAACTTAAGTTGATTTCCTGCAAACGGATATGCGAAGCATTTTCAACAAGATAATTCATGTAGGGGTGGAATCTATCCCAAAAATAATATCGTGGCTCGATTTGGTTCAGTGGAAGTGGTATTATATCCATAGGATCACCGTTTACGACCTCACCAACTTTCTTATTCGGTAATACACGTCCGTATAGTGTTGCAGGATAATTAAAGCCTTTTCTTTTAAACTTATGCCCAAATTTTCCGGTAATGATGAAGGATAGATTAAAATCGTAAACTTTAAACGAGTTGGTAAATCCAAAGGTATATGGAGCGACATTAGTCCCCATATTCAATAGATAAGTGGTGCCATCACCAGAAGTTGAGGCCGAGAAATCGTAAAATGTACCATTTGGACCAGCAATTGTTGGTTGGTTGTTTTTTACTCCCGTGTATTCGTATGCCCATAGCGTATTTGCATCTTGTCCTTCTACATAAGCGATAGATCCACCTCCTACAAGGGCAGCAGCATTATAATTAGCTACAAATAATTGGGTGATTTTATTTCTATTATACGAAAAGTTAGCATTTCCCCTCCACACAATATCATTTTCTTTTATTCGCTGTACCGTTCCCAGCTCTAGCTCGACCCCTTTGTTTGTCATAGCGGCATTGTTTAGGTTCTGACGCATGGTTCCATTTACCGCAGGAATGGATAGGGTTGCTATCAGGTCTTTGCCTGATTTGTTATAAAGATCGACTTTACCGTATAGCGCACCATGGAATAAGCTGTAATCGATACCTATATTCCAAGTGCCTGTTTTCTCCCAGCGTAGGGTAGGGTTTCCAAAACTTGAAATAGAAGCCCTATAATCTCCGGTATACAGATTTGGCGAGGGTTCCATAGCGATTAGCGGTCGGAAAGATGTCGATTTATCCACATTTCCATTGTAGCCATAGGTCGCTCGTAGTGCAAGGTGGTCTATCCAATTGATTTCTTTCATAAAGCGTTCTTTATTTATACGCCAACTACTACCCAGTGACCAAAAGGGGGCATACCGATAAGAAGGATCATCTGTAATCAGGTTCGAAGCATCCGTACGCATGCTTCCCGATAGCG
Source organism: Sphingobacterium tabacisoli (assembly GCF_017908035.1). Taxonomy (GTDB): domain Bacteria; phylum Bacteroidota; class Bacteroidia; order Sphingobacteriales; family Sphingobacteriaceae; genus Sphingobacterium; species Sphingobacterium tabacisoli. Next base: position 720,173 of record NZ_JAEQMU010000002.1, read on the forward strand.
TATACTTTGATTTATAAGTATATGCTGCATTCGCGAATAAGGAGAAATATCGATCCGTTATATACGAGAAATTATTTACATAATTAAAAGATTGGTTATAGCCGGTCCAATCGCGTACAGGTGCAGTCGGGGTACCAGGCCCATTAGGAAATATACCAACACTCAAGGTTTCTTCATTGTACCCATAAGAAGTAGGTGCACTATTGGTTTCCGAAACGAGGTGGTTTATTTCAGTTCCGGCAATAAAACTGATTTCATGGTCCCCGTTAAGCTGTCTCTCAAAATTAAGTTGATTTCTGAATACATAAGATTCAGTTCTACTTTTGTTTTGATCCAAAATACCACCCTTGGGCAGATTTAGTGTGATTCGGTCTGTAGCTCTGTCCCAACTAGCAGCGGTATTGACATTATTTCGTGCATAAAATGTGTTTTCATTATTAAAGTTTCTATTTGTTGTATTAAAAAGTTCATATTGAAACTTCGTGTCAAAAGAAAGTCCTTTGATTATTTTAAAGTTCAATCCTGTTTGTAAACGTGTATTCAGTTGTTCACTTGTATATTCTCTGTTTTCGATTTCTTGGATGGGATTGTATGACCAGTCCTTGTAAGGGAATAAGTCCGTAGGCACAAAGCGGTCGAGAATAGGGTCGTAATATCTAGAGATATTATTTAACGAACCATCTTCATTCCGAAGCATTTCATAGGGAGCGATGTTCGCTATATCTGCTAAAGGGTTTGGCGATCCATAAGGATTTACATTATAATTGACACCACTTCGGTTTACCTTGTTATAATTGACCAATCCTCCAAAATTGATTTGCAGCCATTTAAAAACATCGGCAGATGTATTATAGTTGACTGTATATTTTTTATTGTCGGATCGTCTAAAGTTAGTTTTCGTGTCCTCAAAAAGCAGAGAGATGCGATTACTCATTTTTTCAGTCGAGCCTGATAAATCCAAAGAATACTGTTGTACTGTAGGATTTGTTAGTAACTCATCACGAATCTGTTTTTTGTTGCTCAGTGTTTTGTAGGAGGATAAAAGTGCATCGCGCTCCGCCAATGTAATATAGCCTAAATTATGTTCACTCATGGCTATCATCCCCGGAGACCAAGCTTTGTATACGTCATTTGGGAACATACCACCGTTTATCAGTGCTCCCCAGTTACCAAAAGATTTCATCTCATAGTCGATCGTTTCGGATGAAGAGGCTAACGGATTCACATAATCCAGATCTAATTTTTTAGAGACCCGGGTGAAAGCGGAGAAGTTTACAGCCAATGGCATACCTTTCTTTCCTTTTTTTGTTACAACTACGATTACACCGTTCGCAGATTTAGCACCCCATATGGAAGCTGCTGCTGCGTCCTTTAGGACGGTCACACTCTCCACATCATTGGGGTTAATCGTGCTAAAATCGCCTTGTATCGGAAATCCATCCACAACGACCAGAGGTGCTGCATTTTGATTACGGATCCCAAAAGGATCGCGGATATTCAACGCCGTCTGACCCCGGATTTCAAATCTGGGATTGCCATCAGCGTCCAGTGTAGCCTGCATCCCTGCTGTAGTTCCGATAAGGCGTTGCGCGATGCTCGTAGCAGGTTTTTCAAGTTGTTCCTGGCTTATCGTGTTAAAGGAGCCCGTGGCCCTCTCTTTTGATATCGTTTGATAGCCGGTATTCACTACAGACACTTCTTCCAATTCAGCGGTAAGAGGTTCCATTTTTATCGACAACGTATGTGCTTTGCCTACGGTTATTTCTCTCTTTTTGTACCCGAGAAAAGTAAGCTGTAATACGGCACCTTCATCGACTCCAGGCAGAATAAATTCTCCCGCAGCACTGGTTTGTACAGCGATATTTGAGTTTTTTACACGTATAGTTACCCCCACCAATGGAGCCCCCTTTTCATCCAGTACGATACCCCTTATATCCACAGCGGCAATAGCTGATGCACTTTTAGCAATTTCATCTTTTTTCCGTATCAGAACAGTCTTATCATTTATGGCATAGAATAAAGGTTGATTCTTAAGGCAAGTTTCCAGTACATGCTTAATACTAGCATTTTTAAAATCGACATCGATTAACTTAAGATGGTTAATATCTTTGTCGAGGTAAATAAAATCATAACCGCTTTGCACACTTATTTTATCCAATACCTGTTGGAGCGATATATTCTTCCCCTTTATGGTAATCTGGGCATTGGTGACAGCGCTTACCTGCAGCAGGGAAAAAAGCATTATGAATGTGGTCAACTTCATAATTAATAGTGTTTTTTGGAGCATTTTCATACGAATATTCGCCCCATATTTTTCATCAATTTTCATTAATTTTGAATTGTTTGGTTAGTTGAGTATTAGTTCTCGTAATGAATTGTAATGATTGGCCAAACAGTTAAGCGGGGGTAGGTCGAAGTACTCCCGTTTTTTTTAGCCATTTAGTTAGAATATGTTATAGCATGACGATAATCCTCCTTCCTTCAATTTTAAATTTGGCAGCTTTTGTAAACGATATTTTGTCCAGAATTTCCGAAATATCGTCGTAGCGGCTGATTGAGCCCGTGAAAACTTTATCTGTGAAATCTCCTTTATAGATGACTTCTACATCGTACCATCTAGAAAGTTTTAACATAATGCTTTCCAAGCTTTCACTTTTGAAAATGAACTTGCCGTTTTTCCAGGCGATCATTCTCTCTGCATCCACATTCAGAATTTGGGTTTTGTTACCATGGAGCACAACTTGTTGATTCGGCTTTAGGAGCGTATTGTTAACCTTTACCGATCCTTCCAGTAGGGTAGTGCGGCTAATTGATTCTTCACTATAACTGTTGACGTTAAAGTGGGTCCCCAGCACTTCCACGGTTTGAGTTTTACTTTCTACGACAAAAGGTTTTTTGATATCCTTAGCCACTTCAAAGTAGGCTTCTCCGTCCAGTTTAACGAGACGCTTTTTTGATGTTCCCATATGCGCAGAATAAGTTAAGCTGGTAGCGGCATTTAGCCACACCTTAGTTCCATCCGATAGGGTGATCTGATAGGTTCCCCCTTTTGGAGTACTGATCGTCTGTGTCAGGGTAGCCGAAGAGCCCTGGGGTACACCAAGCACAGTGCCATCATTATAGGTCAGCTGTTCATCATCGATCACGATACCGTTTTGATTTTCGCTCAACACGATTTGTTCGCCATTCGCTAAGGTGATTGTTGCTTTATTTCCACCAGCTACTATTTCGTGTTTTTGGCCCAATTCACGTGCAGGCTTTAAGCTTGACTCATTTTGGTTATAGAGCTGTACGCCCCCAATCATTAGGACTATCGCTGCCGCGGCCGCTCCCCACTTCCATAATTTGTTGATCGATGTCTTATTTCTATGGCGGGGGATAGACTGGCTATAGAGCGGATCTTCAACGATCGCTTGGAAAATATCCGCGCTTTTGGAGTGTGGTAGTGGATAGCCGTCAAGACTTTTCCAATCTTTATCCATAAACAATTCCACATCGTCCAACGTATCATATTCGTTCAGATACGACAGAAGTTTATCATATTCCTCTTTACTGATTTTTCCGTTAGCATACTTTTCCAGTAGATGCTGGATGATATAGTTCTCCTCATTCATGTCTTAGATGGCTTCAAGATGGTGTTACTAATGATAATACACCGTAAAACAGACAAGGGAGTAGTTGGTATGAAGAAAAAACTAAAATTTGTTGAATAGCATAAAAATTACCGCGAGCTGAAAGTAACTTTCGAATTGAAGTCGGAGCGATTTAAGGGCTTCGGCACTGTGTTTTTTTACGGTTTCTTTGGATATGTTAAGTTTTTCGGCAATTTCTTGTTGACTTAATCCCTCGTATCTACTCATCTTAAAAACAAGTTGTTGTTGTTTGGTCAATTTTTGGACAGCTTGATCTGTGAATTTTTGAAGTTCTACAAGATTTAGAAATTCTTCCGTACTATTACTTTGGTCCAGATAATTTATCCAGAGTTCCTCCGCGGCGGCACTGAATCGTGTAGCTTCTCGGATTCGGTTTAGGCATAGTCTCTTACAGATAGTATAGAGTAGGCCTTCTAGCGATTGGTCCGGATCTAGATTGTGACGCGTAGTCCATAGCTTGATTAGCGCGTCATGGACGGCTTCTTCAGATTGTTCCGCATTGTGTAGGTAACGTATACAAAAGTGATAAAGTTTTTTATGCCATTTTTCAAAAATATGCTGAAAAGCACCTTGGTCATCCTGACTTAACAGAATAGCAAGCTCCTTGTCCGAATATTCGATATAAGAATTCATAAATGTAATTATTGCACTTCTAAATAGGCAATTTTGGTCAGCCCGAATTACAAAGGTAAGCCAAGATAGTTATATTTTTAAATTTATCCGTGCTGTCAAGCTTTTATTATATAGGGACAGCTCTTCCGTCTGACGTTTTTTGAAAAATAAAAAGGGACTGTCTCCTATGTTTGTTGTAAGCAAATATAGGAGACATTTTTTGTTTTATAGATTTGCTTTATATAGTGAGAAGAGGAAGAGCCAAGGGTTGTCTTAGTAGCTTTCGTAGGCATACTGATTTTTAG
>NZ_JAEQMU010000003.1 GCF_017908035.1 Sphingobacterium tabacisoli
TATCATCGGGCAGGATCAGCAGGGATTTAAACAAGGCGTAACAGAGCTTTTATAGTGGTTTACCGCTATGAACCCTCTATAAAACCTCTATTATAACACAAAATAACCCCTGTAAAATTTAAAGCAGACATGAAGTAGTAAAGAAGCGATGCAGAAGATAACTTCAGCAAACCATCAACAAAAAAAGAGGAAAATGAAAAGGTTTACTTTTTTTCTGGAGTCTTGACATCGGTTTTCACCTCATCATCGAAAAGAATACGTACAGATGGAGTATAAGTATCATCATTTTGCCCCGTCTTATTTGCCCAAAAGAAAGCGCCCAGAAAAATAAGTGCTATCAAAATACTACACCCAATTAAGAAAAAAATAATAGACATACTTATTATATTATTAAATCAGACTTCTTTTCTTCCCGTACCATCTCGTCATTAAGCTCGTAAAGGAAATAATAGTTACAGTACTAATAGGCATCAAGATTGCAGCAAATAAAGGAGACATTGTTCCCTGGACCGCAAAACTTATCCCTATCACATTATATAACAACGAAATTACGAAACTCATTTTAATTACCTTAACCGCATCTTTACTAAAAGCAAAAAAGTCAGGTAATTTTTCAAAGGACACCCCATCTAGAATCGCATCGCAACCAGGTGAAAAATTATTGATATCATCGGAAACAGCAATTCCCAAATCCGCTTTACGCAGAGCTCCAGCATCATTCAGACCATCTCCCAACATACACACATTTCTACCTTCTTTTTGCCAGCCATCTATTTTCAGCAACTTGTCATTAGGTGTTTGATTAAACAATAGCGTTGCATTGCTAGGAAAAATCAAACGTAAAGCTTCTGCTCGACGTTCATTATCTCCAGATATAAGATGTAATTCGTAATTTTTCTTCAATGCGCCGATAACCTCATTCAAGCCTTCTCTCCAGGACTGCTCCAGCGTAAAAACACCCTTTACGATTTCATTGACCACCACATACACAACAGATCCTTCAACTTCGGAATACTTTACATTTGTAAACAAAGCACTCCCTACCATAATACGATAATCCAAATAAGAGGCGGATTGCCCTTTCCCCACAAACTCTTCGTATTCCTTAATCGGCAAAATACTACTAGGCCCCAACCATTTTATAATCTCCCGACTTAATGGATGATTCGAATTCCTACACAAGGAGTACAATAAGTCCCGCTCCAATTTAGACAGATTTCCTTCAAAACACATTGTAGAAGCACTAGGAGACGATATTGTACCAGTCTTATCAAAAACCACGGTATCTATAGCTGCCATTTGCTCGATAGCTGAGGTATTTTTGATGTACATTTTATTTCGATCGAAAATACTAAGAGCTGCACTTAATGTAAATGGCGAACTCAATGCCAAAGCACAGGGACACGCTATGATAAGCACAGCCGTAAATGCAGCCCATGCTCTATCAGGAGCGCTTCCTAGTATCCAAAATATTGCAGCTAACAGCGCAATTGACACGAGTGCTACTGTAAAATATTTACTTATTACTCCTACAAAAGTCTCGAACTTTCTCTCGTAGGCCTTGAGGCTTTCATTATTCCATAACTTTGTGAGGTAACTTTGCGACACCGCTTTGACAACCTCTAGCTCAATTGCTCCACCAGTTTGCCGCCCACCTGCATACACCACTTCTCCCAAGGTTTTGGTGATAGGTTTACTTTCTCCCGTCACAAAACTAAAGTCGACCAACGCATCCCCTTTGAGCAATATGGCGTCTGCAGGAATAATTTCATTATTACGAACCAAAATACGGTTTCCTACTTTTAAATCGGCAATAGGAGTCGGCTTCTCGACTTCTTCATTCAAAACAGTGACGGCCACGGGGAAATAAGACCTGTAATCCCTTTCAAAGGAAATATGATAGTATGTTCTTTCCTGTACCCATTTACCTATTAAAATAAAAAAGACAAGACTGCATAATGTATCTATGAAGCCAGCCCCACTTTGGGTCAAAATTTCAAGAGCAGACCGAAAGAACAAAACAAAAATCCCCAATGCCAGCGGAACATCTAAATTTAGTCGTCTTTGTTTAAGACTATACCAAGCTGAACGAAAGTAATCGGAAGCACTATATAATAATACAGGCACCCCAAACGCTAGATTCATATAGCCGAAGAAGGCGGAGTATTCACGTTCAAATTCAGCCATTCCAAAATACTCTGGAAAGCTAATCATCATAGAATTACCAAAACAAAAACCGGCAACTGTGATTTTGCTGATTAATCCATTTTGGTTTATTTTTTTTCCTTCCTTAACAACATCCTGCAATGTAATCTTTGGATCATAGCCTATATTATGAAGCAGTTGTACCAGCTCTTTTAAAGATATCTCATCCTTACTAAAGGTAATACTGGCTTGTCTTTTCATAAAATCAACCTTGGAAGATTTTACAGACGGATTCAACTTAAACAGGTTCTCCAATAGCCAGATACAAGAACTACAGTGAATCGCAGGAACATAAAAAGTGATCACTGCAATTTCATCATCTTGATAGTCTACCAATTTGGCAACGATATTAGGTTCATCCAAATAACTCAGATCTTCCTTTTGCGCCTGTTGGGATTTTCCGGGATGACTATTATATCGGTAATAGCTCTGCAGATCGTTTTCATTTAAAATCTGATAAACAGTCTGACAGCCTAGACAACAAAATTGGTGATCATTCAACACATAGGGAGTTTGCTCAACAGCATCCCCACAATGGTAACACTTCGTTTTAGTAATCAAACTGCTATGCTCTGCCATATACTATTAAATCGCTTGACTAAACAAATTATCTCTTTCTTTTGTCTTTTGCAATCTTTCATCAAAAGCCATACACACATTTCTTAAAAAAGACCTCCCGATATCGGTGATACGAACCTCATCTCCATCAATCTGAACCAAATTATCGTCCATTAAAGGTACTAATCTCTCTTTAATCTTAAGATCTATTTTGTCTCCTTTTAATACAGCACATCCTCTACACATCATATCCAAAATATAAGCTCTCACCACAAGGTCTTCCTGATCTAACAGATGTCCTTTAAAGACAGGGAGCTTCCCTGCGTTGATGCATGCATGATATTCCTCTACCGTTTTTACATTTTGTGCAAAAGCAGTCCAAGAATCACTGATCGATGAAACTCCTAACCCGATCATCAAAGGTGTATATCGATCAGCATATCCCATAAAATTCCGATGCAATGTCCCATTTTGTGCAGCCATAAATAGAGCATCGTCTACCTTGGCAAAATGATCCATACCTACGTCTTCATATCCAGCCTCCTGTATCATCGCCTTACCCATTTTGTATAATCCCAGTTTTTGCTCTCCCTCAGGAAGGTCGTGTTCTGTAAACTTTCGTTGCCCTGGTTTAATCCATGGAACGTGGGCATAACTATAGAACGATATTCGATCTGGAGACATCTCAAGAGACAATGCTATTGTCTCACGAACAGACTCCATAGTCTGCAGTGGCAAACCATAAATAAGATCAAAATTAATAGAGTCATAGCCAATAGCCCGTGCGCGATCCATCACATAAGTCACCTCTTCTATAGTTTGATGTCTATTAATAATCGCTTGAACCTTTTCATCAAAATCCTGTATACCAAGACTGAGTCTACGAAAACCCAAATCATACAATGTCTTTAAATGAGCTTCTGTAGTATTGGCCGGATGCGCCTCAAATGAAAATGAAGCATCTTCACTCTTTTCATTTCCTTCCAAAACTCCCTCAATCAAGCGTTTCAAATTATCTGGTGTAAAAAACGTTGGTGTCCCACCACCGAGATGTATTTCACTCACCCTCAACGACTCCTCACCCAATAATGCTTTATACATTTTCCATTCGGCCAGTAAAGAAGCAATATAAGGATCTTCTACAGCATGGTTTTTAGTAATTCGTGTATTACAGCCACAATAAGTACACAAACTTTCGCAATAAGGCAGATGGATATAGAGACTAATCCCTTTATCTTTCGAACTCTCGTAACGATTCTTAACACTAGCGCTCCAGTGCTCACGTGTAAACTCTTCATTCTGCCAAAATGGAACAGTAGGATAACTCGTATAACGAGGTGCTGCCACATTATATTTTGAAATCAGTAAATTCATATCCGCTCCCATAGTTGTGTTGTTATTTAGTGTGTGTATTTTTATCGCATTCAAAAGAACAATGGCAAGACTCGCCTAAGCACCTTTTATTCCCCCAATTATTAAGATTGGAGATAGTCTGTAAAGCAATGTTTTCTGGAGATTGGTCAGTAGAGGGGGTATTGGCAACATGCATTTTTAGCATTGATGCATACTGCATATCGATATGTTCCAAGCTTGTCGAACGGGTTATTATTTTTTTTACCCCAATTTCCCAAAGTGCTTCAAGCATCTTTTTATCTAAGAGGTCTCGCTCTGAGATAATGATTACCTCCTTGCCTTCTGTATAATGAATTGTACTAAAGTTAAGTTCATTGGAAATCAAAGTCAGGTCATGCACCTTAGCATTCGCTTTGGCTAATAGCTCTTTTTCGAATTCTTCTATGTTATATGCGACGACCCTCATATATGCAATAACTTCTGTTGATTCATTATGATATAATAATTCAAATCTAACAGTAGTTCTGCACATTACGAATGCAAACCGTCAAACAAATAAATGATTCTTATCACTTATTCTAAAAAAGAACAGCGGCTATCTGTTCTAATAGCCGCTGTTACTGTTTTATCTTTTTTAATTCCTTTATTGATAGTATTCGTATCGCCGTTTTTTCCTTTATAATTATTCCCTCTTCCTTAAATTCGGCTAGGATACGACTTATCGTCTCATTTGCTGTTCCTGCAAAGGCCGCTAAGTCTTCTCGAGAAATACGAATCAAAACTTCATCGTCATCTTTATTTTCCGTGCTTTTTAGCGCAATCTGAATCAACGCACTCGCCACTCGCTTCCGAACGGTGTCATACGCAAACCCTAACATCTGTTCTTCTTTCTCTTTGATATTTCCAGAAAGCATCCGGATAAATTTACTCGCAATCCCGGGCTTCCTATAAATCAGTTCAAAGAAAACATCCCTACTTATCATGGCTATCTCAGAATCCTCTAGCGACGCCGTACTTTCAGTATAGTTTTCATTCATGAGAATCGACTCATATCCAAAAAAATGACCATCCCCATGAATATCGGTAGACAATTCTCTTCCATCCTGATAATTGAGAAAGCTCCTTACTTTTCCTTTTACCACATAATATATAAAGAGAGGTGAATCATCCGTTCCATAGATTAGCTGTTTCTTTTTAAACTTTTTAACGCGCGCCTCCTTGACCAGATTTTCTAATAGATAGTTTTGTTCCTCTTCTTCTAATTTCAAAAAACGACCATTACCCGCTGCCAGATCCAAACTATCTTTTTTCTTTAATCGGCTCTCAATAGCATTCAACAGTTCAATATCATCAAATGGCTTGACGATATAGTCATCTGCTCCCATCTCCATGGCTTTACGCATATCTACACGCTCTGACTTGGCTGTTATAAAAATAAACGGGATGTGCATTGTGCTTTCCTGTTTACCTAACATATACAGAACACCATATCCATCCAGTTCAGGCATCATAATATCGCAAAGAATCAGATCTGGGTGATGTTTCGTCGCAAGTTCAACGCCAATCATCCCGTTTTCCGCGGTAATGATATCGTATTCACCGGTTAGCTCTAGTATCTCGGCACTCCCCTCTCTGATTTCTAAATTATCTTCGATAATTAAAATGGTCCGTTTCTTCATTTGCATTTTACTTTTTTAGCCTAACGGCTGAATACCATCCGGAATAAAGCCCCTTGATTAATAGCGGACCAATACTCCAACTTCCCATCCATAAGACTGACATACCTTCTTACAATATTAAGTCCTAACCCTGTACCAGGGATACTACCTGTATTATGCGCCCTAAAAAAGGGTTCAAATAGGTTTTTTTGATCTTCCACAGGTATACCTATTCCATTATCTTTGACCACTATTGTACATAATTCATCTGTAATTTCTGTAGAAAACTCGATGAAAGTATCTTCTCCGGAATATTTAATCGCATTGGAGACTAGATTAATAATACTGTTTTTCAATAGATGCGCATCGAGGTAAAAGTCAGCCTTCGCTCCGGTGTGCTGGTATACAATATGCTGATTCTTCTTACAAATGAGCTGCATCTCCCCTGAAATCTCTTCACCTAGATGAACAAGGTTTATATGTTGCTTATTGACCACAACGACTCCTGCCTCCAATTTCTCTAATGAAAGGAAATCATTGAGGATATTATTAAGCAATTGAACAGAACCTTTTATTCTATTCGTATGCCTCATAACCGCCTCAAAATCGGGCCTTTCAATATACTTATCAATCAAAGAGGCCGATAGTTGCACCGAGCTTAAAGGAGTTCTAAACTCGTGAGAGGCCATTGACACAAAACGCGACTTCAACTGATTGAGTTCCTTTTCTTTTTCGAGTGAATTACTCACATCTGCTTTAGCCTTTTCCAGCTCGGAGACTAATGATATCAGATCTTTCGTCCGATGTCTAACTACTTCTTCCAACTCCAACGTATGTTTCAAAAGCTCATCTTCCGCTTTTTTCTCCTTCGTCAAATCGTGGACAAACCCTGTAAAAATACTCTTATCCTTATAGAAAACTTCACTTACTGCTAGTCGGAAAGGGAAGGTCGTACCATCTTTTTTCTTACCCCTTACTTCTCTTCCTATACCAATAATCTTCTTTCTTCCCGTCTCCTTATAATTCGAAATATAGCTATCATGCCGGCTTTGGTCAGGCTCAGGCATTAGCATCGAAATATTATTCCCTATCACCTCTTGTGCATCGTAGCCAAACAGCGTCAGAGCTGCAGGGTTAATAGATTCCACTAATCCTTTATTGTCGATAGTTATAATTCCATCTATCGCTGTAGCTATTATTGCCTCTAATAACCTTGCGGACTCTAAACTCATATTACTTTACCAATTTTTTATATTTGATACGCTTCGGCGCAACATCCCCTAAGCGCTTTTTACGATTTTCTTCGTACTCAGAATAGTTCCCTTCATAGAAATAAACCTGCGAGTCTCCTTCAAAAGCCAAGATATGCGTACAGATTCTATCCAAGAACCATCTATCGTGAGAAATCACAACTGCACAGCCCCCAAAATTCTCCAAACCTTCCTCTAAAGCTCTTAACGTATTAACATCGATATCATTCGTAGGCTCATCCAATAACAACACATTGGACGCCTTTTTCAGTGTGATAGCAAGATGCACCCGGTTCCTTTCTCCTCCTGACAATACTCCAACTTTCTTTTGCTGATCCGCTCCATTAAAGTTAAACTTTGAAACATATGCTCTAGAATTTGTCGTACGGTTGCCCAAGATAATATTATCGTTCCCTTCAGTTATGTTTTCCCATACTGATTTTTCGGGATCTAAATCATTATGCAACTGGTCTACATACCCTAAGACCACAGTCTCTCCGACTTTGAAAGTCCCCGTATCCGGCTCTTCCTGACCAGTTATCAAACGGAACAACGTTGTTTTACCAGCCCCATTGGGCCCGATAATTCCAACGATACCTGCTGGAGGCAAGGAGAAGCTCAAATTTTCAAACAAAATGCGGTCACCATAAGCTTTAGAGATATTATCCGCTTCAATCACCACATTTCCAAGACGTGGTCCTGGCGGAATGAAAAGCTCCAACTTCTCTTCTCTCTCTTTAGTTTCCTCCGAAGCCAATTTATCATAGTTATGTAAACGTGCCTTAGATTTGGCATGTCTCGCTTTTGGGGCCATACGCACCCATTCCAACTCACGCTCCAAGGTCTTTTGACGTTTTGTCTCCTGCTTTTCCTCTTGTGAAAGGCGTTTTGCTTTTTGATCAAGCCATGAAGAATAGTTCCCTTTCCAAGGAATCCCTTCGCCTCGATCCAGTTCCAAAATCCAACCCGCTACATTATCTAAGAAATATCTATCGTGCGTAACAGCGATAACCGTCCCTTTATAATGTTGCAGATGTTGCTCCAACCAATCAATAGACTCTGCATCCAAGTGGTTGGTAGGCTCATCTAGCAACAACACATCTGGTTCTTGCAACAATAAACGACAAAGTGCAACCCTGCGGCGCTCCCCTCCTGACAAATTGGCAATTTTCGCATCAGGCTCTGGACAACGAAGTGCATCCATTGCACGCTCTAGCTTAGAGTCTAGCTCCCATGCGTTTGTTGCATCGATTTTGTCTTGCAATTCTCCTTGTCTTGCAAGAAGCTTATCCATCTCATCCGGATTTTCATAAACTTCTGGCAATCCAAAGCGTTCGTTGATATCTTCATATTCTTTCAGAATAGCCGTAATCTCCGCTACGCCTTCTTCCACAATCTCCTTCACTGTTTTATCCAAATCCAACTCCGGCTCCTGTGCTAAATACCCTACAGAATAGCCTGGGGAGAAGACAACTTCTCCTTGGTAGGACTTATCTAGTCCAGCAATAATTTTTAAGAGAGAGGATTTTCCTGAGCCATTCAGACCGATTACACCAATCTTGGCTCCGTAGAAAAATGATAGATAAATATTCTTTAAAACCTGCTTTTGTGGGGGGTAAATTTTATTTACACCCGCCATTGAAAAAATTATTTTCTCGTCAGACATATATTTTTGAACCTAAACTTTTATATTATTCCTTGTATTGCCCAAAGATACCAAATTCACCCTTAATTGTGAAACACTGTAGCCAAGGACCATGGATGTACGTTCTATAAAAAGGAAAAGACCTGCCATTTTGACGATATTATCATGTGGCTTGATTGTTGATAATTTATAGAGAAATATAAGTTAGGATTTACATTTATTTCATACATTTATAAAGTTCTAACTTAGTTTAATAAAAGAAAGAAAGGTAATTACATGGAAGCAAAATTCTCACCAAGAGTCAAAGATGTGATCTCTTATAGTCGCGAAGAGGCACTACGTCTCCGCCACGATTATATAGGCACCGAACATCTCTTACTTGGGCTTATTCGAGAAGGTGATGGGGTGGCGATAAAAATCCTTAGAAATCTATTAGTAGACACTGGTTCAATCCGACAGTCTATTGAGGATGCAGTAAAAGGCTCATCGGTATCCAGGGCACCGGTAGGATCTGTCCCTCTGACAAAACAGGCTGAAAAGGTTTTGAAAATAACCTATCTAGAAGCCAAAATCTTCAAAAGTGACATTATTGGTACGGAGCACCTACTGTTAGCTATCCTACGTGATGAAGACAACATTGCCTCACAGATCTTACAACAGTATAATGTGACGTATGATTTATTCAAGAACGAAGTAGAACAAAATAAAGCTACAATTACGGATGAAGCATCTGGTTCGTCTACACCAGACGACGACTATGCAGAAGAAGAAAATTTCTCCGCTCCGAAAAAAGTTTCTGATATCAAATCAAAAACACCGGTTCTTGACAATTTCGGACGTGATTTGACACGTGCTGCTGAAGAAGGTAAACTAGACCCTATAGTAGGCCGTGAAAAAGAAATCGAACGTGTTTCTCAGATTCTCTCGCGTCGCAAGAAAAACAACCCAATCTTAATAGGGGAACCTGGAGTTGGTAAATCTGCTATTGCCGAAGGATTAGCATTGCGCATTGTGCAACGCAAAGTTTCACGTGTATTATTCAACAAACGTGTGGTCACTTTAGACTTAGCATCTCTTGTTGCTGGCACCAAATACAGAGGCCAGTTTGAAGAGCGTATGAAAGCCGTGATGAACGAACTTGAAAAGTCTCCTGATGTGATTCTTTTCATTGACGAGATCCATACGATTGTAGGTGCAGGTGGAGCTTCTGGTTCACTAGATGCGTCCAACATGTTCAAACCAGCACTAGCGCGTGGAGAGATTCAATGTATTGGAGCGACCACGTTGGATGAGTACAGACAATTTATCGAAAAAGATGGGGCTTTAGATCGTCGCTTCCAAAAAGTAATGATCGAACCTGCTTCCCATGATGAAACGATAGAAATCTTAAATCGTATTAAAGACAAATATGAAGAACACCATAATGTCAACTATACGCCAGAAGCTATTGAAGCCTGTGTTACGTTAACCACGCGTTACATTACAGACCGTTTTCTACCAGACAAAGCTATTGACGCCTTGGATGAGGCTGGGTCAAGAGTACATCTTACCAACATCCACGTACCTCAATCTATCATCGACATTGAAGAAAAAATCGAAGAGGTCAAAGTAGAAAAAAACAAAGTTGTCCGTTCTCAAAAATACGAAGAAGCAGCTAAGCTTAGAGATACAGAGAAAAAACTTCTTGAAGAACTAGAGAAAGAAAAGGCAGCCTGGGAAACAGAGACAAAGAGTAAGCGCTACACAGTCACTGAAGACAATGTCGCTGAAGTAGTTTCTATGATGACCGGCATACCTGTTCAACGCGTTAGCCAGACCGACAGTCAGAAGTTACTGAACATGGGAGACTCCATGAAAGGACGGATTATTGGTCAGGACGATGCAGTACAAAAACTAGTAAAGGCCATACAACGGACTCGTGCAGGATTAAAAGATCCGAGAAAACCGATCGGCTCATTCATCTTCTTAGGCCCCACTGGGGTTGGTAAGACTGAGCTTGCCAAAGAATTGGCTCGTTTCATGTTTGATTCCGAAGATTCACTGATTCAAGTTGACATGAGCGAATACATGGAGAAATTTGCTATATCTCGATTAGTAGGAGCGCCTCCGGGATATGTAGGTTACGAAGAAGGTGGTCAATTAACAGAGAAAGTACGTCGTAAGCCTTACTCCGTAGTATTACTGGATGAGATCGAAAAAGCGCATCCTGATGTTTTCAACCTACTACTTCAGGTACTGGACGAAGGTCAGCTGACGGATAGTCTTGGTCGTAAAGTTGATTTTAGAAATACGATAATCATCATGACTTCCAACATTGGAGTACGTCAGTTAAAAGAGTTTGGACAAGGTGTAGGTTTTACAACTTCCGCCAAAGAAACTCAAGCAGACTCACACTCTAGAGGAGTTATTGAAACGGCTCTGAAACGTGCCTTTGCACCGGAATTCTTGAACCGTATAGATGACGTGATTGTTTTCAATTCATTGACAAAAGAAAACATATTCAAAATCATAGATATTGAATTAGTATCCTTATTCGGACGAATTGAAGCATTGGGACATTCCATTGAGCTAACAGACAAAGCGAAAGAGTTTATCGCTGAAAAAGGATATGACACCAACTTTGGAGCACGTCCATTGAAAAGAGCTATTCAAAAATACCTTGAAGATCCCATAGCCGAGGAAATCCTAAAAGGAGAACTAAAAGCCAATGATGTGATTATGGTTGATTTGGATGACGACAAAAAAGAAATCATCGTTAAGGGGAGAAATTCTGGAGACAGCTCTGTCTCTTCAGACATAAGCGAAGAAAACGAAAAATAAACAGAAATATTTTTCTCTATAGCACAAAGGGCTGTATCATATAGTTTTGATACAGCCCTTTTTTATATTATAATCGACAGTCAGTTAAAATCCTATTGGCTTTAGATTTAAGCCCGTGCGTTCTTCTATTCCAAACATTAAATTCATATTCTGGACTGCTTGTCCAGATGCACCTTTTAACAGGTTATCCGTGGCATTCAAGATCAACAACTTATCGCCGTGCTTTTCAAGATGCATGATACTCTTGTTCGTATTAACCACTTGCTTTAAATCGATATTATCACGTGAAACTATAGTAAAAGGATGCGCCTCATAATAGGCTTCATAAAGCTGATAGGCTCCTTCTTCCGTCAAATCTGTATCTATATAAATACTCGAAAAAATACCTCTTGGAAAAGCTCCCCGTAAAGGCACAAAATTAATACGTTCCGCTGCACGGTCCATCAAAGACTTATCCGAGTCCACCAAAAAACCAGTCTGCAATTGATCCAATGACTCCGATATCTCTTGTAGGTGTTGATGCTCAAAAGATTTATAAGCAGACAGATTTCCACTTCTCCAAGAAAAATGAGACGTAGGACTTGGTTTTTGCCCCGCCCCTGTCGAACCTGTTGTAGCTGTTACGTGCACTTGACCTTTCAACTCTCCTTGTGCGGCCAGAGGCAATAATGCCAGCTGTATATTCGTCGCAAAACAACCAGGATTGGCCAAATAATGTGCAGATTTTATGGCTTCCCGGTTCAATTCCGGCAATCCATAAACGAACTGTTCTCCCTTATACCCTCTATTTTCTCTAAGACGATAATCCTGTGATAAATCGATGATTTTAACATGAGGTTCCACGGTGTTAGCTGTTAAAAATTTACACGCATCTCCATGTCCAACGCATAAAAACAGTACATCTATCTGTGAATGGAAATCAGACGTAAAACTTATCTCCGTATCACCTAGCAGATCATTGTGCACCGCTGACACCTTCTTGCCGGCATTTGAAGCACTATTCGCAAACACAATATCGACTTTGGGGTGATAGACAAGAATTCTTAGTAATTCACCACCAGTATACCCTGCAGAGCCAACGATACCAACTTTAATCTTTTCCATAAATACAATATTGTAACCATAAAAAATGGGTACTACGTTTAATACGTGGCACCCATATCCATTTAATCAGTAGTATATTCCAACAGCCAGTTAGTCACTAACCTTTGTTATTTACTTTGTGCCAAATAATAGTTTGATTTCCGAATATCTTAGAGAATCCTTTCACATCATCTCCAGTATACCCTTCATTCATCTCTCCATAGCTACCAAATTCATTGTTCATTAAATCATGTGCTGACTCAATTCCTATGATTACAAATCTATGAGGATGTAATTCAACAATAACCCTTCCTGAGACAGTTTCTTGAGAGGATGCCAAAAAAGCTTCGATATCTCGCATCACTGGATCGTGCATCTGACCTTCGTGCATCCAATTGCCATAAAAACCTGCAATTTGGTCTTTCCAAGACAATTGCCATTTCGTCAATGTGTGCTTTTCCAACGTATGGTGTGCTTTAACCAAAATCAACGGCGCCGCAGCCTCAAAGCCCACACGTCCTTTAATTCCAATAATCGTATCACCAACATGTATATCACGTCCTATTCCATAGGGTTGCGCTAAATCCTGCAGTTGTTGGATTACAGCTACCGGACCGATTTTATTGCCATTCAATGCGACAGGTTCTCCTTTTTCAAAATCAACTGTTATTGTCTGTGGTTCTGTAGAAGTCACAGCAGTAGGCCAAGCCGATTCTGGTAAATACTGATTAGAGGTCAATGTTTCAGCACCACCTACCGATGTGCCCCACAATCCTTTATTGATCGAGTATTTAGCTTTCTCCGCACTATAAGGAAAACCATGCTTACCAAGGTATTCAATCTCCGCTTCGCGTGACAATTTCAGATCCCGAATTGGTGTAATAATCTCAACCCCTGGAATCAGCGTATTAAAAATCATATCAAAACGAACCTGATCATTACCTGCTCCTGTCGATCCATGCGCTACACAAGCAGCACCAATCTTCTTTGCATAATTAGCAATAGCAGTAGCCTGACACACACGCTCTGCAGATACAGACAATGGATACGTTGCGTTCTTCAATACATTACCAAAAATCAAGTACTTTATTGTATCTCGGTAATAGTCTTCTGTTTCATCAATAGTAGTATGCGATTTGACACCTAACTCATAGGCACGCGCTTCAATATTCTTTATTTCTTCTGCTGAAAACCCACCTGTATTTATAACAACAGAGTGGACTTCCATCCCTAAATCCTTAGAAAGATAGATACAACAAAAAGATGTATCCAAACCTCCACTGAATGCTAGAACTACTTTTTTCATCCGTATAAATTATTTATTCATTTATATATACCGCTAAACAATGTGTACATTCTTTATTGGCGTGAGTGTGTATTCTTTTGAGAGAACTAAAATCCTTTTACTGGTCTACTCCTTAGCGCAAACAAAACAGAAATAGTCTTCCGTGTTGATTTCCACAGTTTAGCTTCGATACGTTTCAGCAAAGACTGTTTTTTAGCGATACGATCGAGACGCTCTTTAGCTTCTGCCTTACGTTGTATCTTCTCCTTCAATTCCTTTTCCTTTTCGACCGGATCCCATAGCATAGCCGTACACATACAGTTTTTACGGTCCTTACTCATCAGTATGTCGTAATTTATACAACTTTGGCATCCTTTCCAAAATTCTTCATCCTGCGTTAGTTCAGAGTAAGTAACAGGCTCATAGCCCAGATCTGAATTAATCTTCATCACAGCAAGCCCTGTTGTCAAGCCAAAGATCTTGGAATTTGGATACTTCTCTCTCGACAATTCAAATACCCGCTTCTTAATAGCCTTTGCTAGCCCCACTTTACGAAAGACAGAATTAACGATTAGTCCCGAATTCGCAACATAATCTCCATGCCCCCAAGTCTCTATGTAGCAAAAACCGGCCCATGTACCATCCCGGTGTAAAGCGATCACCGCTTTTCCTTCCTCCATTTTTTTCGCTACATACTCAGGTTTGCGACGAGCAATACCTGTACCACGAGCCTTTGCAGACTCAAACATTTCATCACAAATCTGCACAGCATATTTCACATGATCTGCTGTAGCGGGAATAATTAAAAAATCTGAAATTGTCATCTTAAGACGTCGACCTAAAAATTAATGCACTTAATGTGCGCTAAAAGAAATAACCAAGGATTAAGAAATTCATTGAGCTAAATGAATTTACTCGAAATAGAATTGACCTGCCTCTCGAATCAAGCTCGAGGCAGAATAGGTCGTCGGAATCTCAAAACTGGGCAATTTGACGTATTATATCCAAACATAAGCATCGCTACAAACTTATTGAAAGTATGTGCGATAATACTATTATGTTCCTTTTTACAATACATTTAAACCGATCCGTATATTTTCTTAAATCTAACAGCGCAAAAGTAAAGAATTATTTTTCTCTTTTATGCAAAAAAAACATATTTTTTTTGACAAAATACCATTTATGCCTTGAATGAAGAAAAAACTGGCAATAAGACCATGCAATTATTGAAATCTTGAAAAACAAAATGAAAAATAAACAGAATAATTGATTCGATTTGACTTCTCTTTTCAAATACTGTACTTTTGCATTTCAACATATTGAGTTAGTTATGGTAGGCCCAAGTATTATTTTCTACATTTTATTTGCAGTCCCTTATGTTTTTGTGATGTATTGGTTAGTAAAACAAGACAAACGAAAATATGCTTGGGGAATAGCAATTGTTACCCTAATTGCAATTTTAGGTATTTATGTTTCTCAAAAAGCGAGCAAAAACGCAATCGAGAATTATCGACAACATCAAATTGATGCTCGAGAACAAGAGACAGAGAATCACAAAGGCACGCAAAACTAGGAATAACAACACTATTTTTTCTTGTAGATAGACTATAGAAAAAGGGCATCAAAAATTGAATTTTGATGCCCTTTCTTTAAAGCTGATTATTCGGTTATCCCTTCCAATTTAAGTATAAAGGCAAATTCTAAGGCTTGATCCTTAAGGTAATCAAACCTACCAGATGCTCCGCCATGTCCAAAATCCATGTCCGTCTTAAGCAAAACGACCTGATTTCCTGTCTTAACCGCTCTCAAACGAGCCACCCATTTGGCTGGTTCAAAATACTGCACCTGACTATCATGCAGTCCCGTAGTTACCAATAGGTTAGGGTATTCCTTAGCCTCGATATTCTCATAGGGAGAGTAGGACTTCATATATTCATACGCTTCTTTTTCGTTCGGATTCCCCCATTCATCATACTCGTTTGTCGTCAACGGTATCGTCTCATCCAACATTGTCGTAACGACATCAACAAAAGGAACTGCTGCGATCACACCATTCCATAGATCAGGAGCCATGTTTACTATTGCTCCCATCAACAACCCACCTGCACTTCCTCCCTCCGCATAGAGATGCCCTTTACTGGTATACTTATTCTCAATTAAATATTTGCCACAATCGATAAAGTCTGTAAATGTATTTTTCTTCTTTTGAAGTTTACCATCTTCATACCATTGCCGTCCCATCTCTTCTCCCCCACGAATATGAGCTATAGCATAAATAAATCCCCTATTCAACAGTGACAAACGTGCACTGCTAAATGAAGGATCCATGGACGCACCATAAGAACCGTATGCATATAGGTGAAGCGGAGCGGAACCATCTTTCTTTGTTCCTTTTTTATAAACCAATGATATTGGCACCATTACCCCATCTCTCACTTTCGCGAAAGTACGTTCAGTCACATATTCATCCATATTATACCCTCCCAATACCTCTTGTTGTTTAAGTAGGCTTTTTTCCTTTGAGCGCATATTATATTCAAATGTAGAAACCGGTGTTACCAACGAGGTATAACCATAACGAAACACATCCGTATTATATTCGACATTTACACTAGGCCGCACGGTGTAAGTTGCCTCTCCGAAATCCAATGGGTAAGAGGTGTTATTCTTGAGGTCGTGTATGGTCAGATTGGTCAATCCATTTTTACGTTCGGATACGACCAAGAAATCCTTAAATTCGTCCACCCCCTCAATCAGTACATCCGCACGGTGAGGTATAAAATCTATCCAATTATCCTGAGTTGTCGCATCCAATCCACAACTCATCACCCTAAAGTTTTGGGCATCTTTATTCGTCGTTACCAAAAAACGATCATCCAACGCTGTTACACTATACAGCACATCGTTTTGTCGCTTTTGGAATACACGAAAGGCTTCGTTGGGCTGCTCTGCAGGCAGGTATCTCACCTCCGAACTTAGTGTTCCCTCCGATTCTATGAATATATATTTTCCATTTTTGGACTTACTAACCCCGATATAATTCGTATTATCCTGTTCATGATACACTTCTACATCTACTGCATTACTTGTCCCCAATACATGCTTCTTTATTTTTTCCGACAATAATGTTACTGGGTTCTTATGTGTGTAAAATAGGGTCTTACTATCTGCTGCCCAGACGCCCCCTCCTGTCGTTTGCGTAATGCGATCCTTCATGACTTCACCTGTCTGAAGGTCTTTGATATGAATTACATACTCACGTCGAGATACCGTATCCACACCATAAGCAAGGTATCTATTATCCGGACTTATTTCTAATCCCGATACCGCATAATAAGCCATTCCTTTTGCCATCTCGTCCACATCCAGTAGAACTTCCTCGGCTCCATTTAATCCACCTTTCTTACGACAAAATTTAAAATACTGCCTTCCCTCGTCCGTACGTCGATAATAATAATAGCCATTTTCTAGATACGGTACTGATTCATCTTTCTCCTTGACCCGTGCTTTCATCTCATTGTATAACTTCATCTGCAAAGGCTCCGTGCTTTTCAACATAGCTGTTGTATAGACATTCTCCTCTTCCAAATATTTTATCACAGCTGCCGAGTCTGGCCCTTTTTTGAAAAAATCGTTCAACCAGTAATAGTTATCGACCACCGTATCTCCGTGAATAATTCTTGTATAAGGCTTAATTGTGGCAACTGGTGCTTGAATATCAGGCCAACTAACATTTTTAACTTTCTCCCCTTGAGATCCACAAGAACCTGTTATCATACTTAATACTATTATATAATTACCTATTTTTTTTCTCATATGCCTAAGTTTTAAATTGCAAACGATTTTAAAAATACGAAATCTCTGCAATTATTAAGTTACAATACCTATTTTACATACATTTAACTATTTTGACAGCATACCTAGCATTATATTTGTAGTTGAAACAAAAATTAAATTATGCGTAATACAAAACTATTTATCGCCTTATTGGGGATAAGCATACTTCCTTACTCTGGTTTTTCACAAGACAAGAAGGACAAAGCTCCGGCCAACTGGTACAATCTAGATTACAAATCGGACGGTATTATGGGAATCAGCACCGAAAAAGCATACGAACTACTGAAGGGGCGTAAATCGACACCTGTTATCGTCGCTGTAATCGATGGTGGTGTAGACATCAACCACGAAGATCTCAAAGACGTACTTTGGATCAACA
The DNA here is from genome assembly GCF_017908035.1 of Sphingobacterium tabacisoli. Classification (GTDB taxonomy): domain Bacteria; phylum Bacteroidota; class Bacteroidia; order Sphingobacteriales; family Sphingobacteriaceae; genus Sphingobacterium; species Sphingobacterium tabacisoli. The sequence goes on from NZ_JAEQMU010000003.1 coordinate 18,074, forward strand.
AAAAAGAAGCAACTGCTAATGGCAAAGATGACGATAGCAACGGCTATATAGATGACAAATATGGATGGAACTTTCTTGGAAACGCAAACGGGGAAAACGTCAACTATGACAATCTCGAAGTCACTAGACTGATCCGTAAGTATGAACCTAAATATATTTCCGTATTACCTACCACCCGACTTTCTGAAGCCGAGCGAAGAGAATTCGTTGCTTATCAAAAAATGATCTCGGATTACACCACCAAAATGGACGAAGCTCAATTTGGCGATGTAAATTATGGCCGTCTTAAACAAAGCATAGAAAAGATCCTTGCCACAATGGGCAAAGAGGCAAAAGATGTCAAAAAAGAGGACTTGGACAACTTCAAAGCCGAGAACGATCAACAGAAACTCGCGATCCGTATTGCAAAAAAAGAAGTGGAATCTGGCGGTTTCGAAAAATTCTACAAAGACATTGAAGAAGCGACCGATTATTTCGGTGCACAGGTCAAATACCACCTCAACAAAGAGTACGATTCCAGATCTATCATCGGTGACAATTATGACGATGCCAGCGAGCACAACTACGGTAATCCAGATGTTAAAGGTCCAGACGCAGAACATGGGACTCACGTTGCTGGTATAATAGGTGCTAAAAGAAACAATAATATCGGTATCAATGGTGTTGCAGACAATGTAGAAATCATGTCTATCCGTGCTGTACCCAATGGAGACGAAAGAGATAAAGACGTCGCTAACAGTATCAGATATGCCGTAGACAATGGTGCAAAAGTCATCAATATGAGTTTCGGAAAAGGCTACTATTACAACAAAAAAGCGGTAGATGATGCCATCCGATATGCTATGGACAAAGATGTACTATTAGTACATGCTGCAGGAAACGATGGTAAGAACATTGACATCACCCCTAATTATCCGACAAAATACTATACAGATAGTGTAAATGCGATCACAGGAGAAGCCAAGGCCTGGATCACTGTAGGAGCTACTTCGTGGAAATTGGACAGTGATCTGTTAGCTGACTTTTCAAACTATGGCTATAAGTCTGTAGATGTATTTGCTCCGGGTGTAGCAATCAACTCTACTATGCCTGAAAATCAATATAAAGAACAACAAGGGACAAGTATGGCTGCTCCGGTAGTCTCTGGCCTAGCGGCCATTCTACGCTCTTATTATCCAGAACTTACAGCTCTACAAGTAAAAAACATCATACTTAGGTCTGCTGTAAAAGTAGACCAAAAAGTAAAAGTAAAGCAAGATGGTACTAGCAAAAAGGTATACCTTGACGAGATCTCTGTAAGTGGAGGAATAGCTAATGCGTACAATGCTATTGTAGAGGCTAATAAACAAACTTCAAACAAAAAGTAAAAAAATGTTAAATTTTCTATAATAATAATTCTTATTTTGCGTTTAACTACTAAACAACAATAAATAAGAGGCTTATGGTTGAAAATTCTACTACAGTTTATGAAGAAGCTTACAAAAGCGATTTAAAAGAATCTATGACAGATCTAGACGCCACCTTTGAAACAAATATCAAACAAGGTATTCAAAGTCTAGCAAAAGAGCCAAAGCAAAGTGTTATAGACAATATTCTTTCTTACTCTAAATCATTTGTAAGCAAGTAACAACAGAGTCTCTAAAAGTTTAGAGACTCTGTTATTTTAAGAGTCTCCTACAAATGAGTATCTTTGTGTATGTTAAAAAAAGACCGTTACAAAGCCTTTGTAGAGTACTTCTCGACACATAATCCCAATGCAGAAACTGAGCTTCACTATGGTAATCCCTTTGAACTTTTGGTTGCTGTAATCCTATCCGCGCAATGTACCGACAAGCGTATCAACCAAGTTACACCCGCGCTATTTGAACGCTTCCCTGATGCAGAATCGCTCGCAGCGAGCTCCCAGGATGAAGTATTCACCTATATACGCTCCGTTAGCTATCCTAACAATAAAGCAAAACATCTGGTCGGAATGGCCCAAAAATTACAGGAGGACTTTGATGGTATTGTTCCAGAAAAAGTGGAAGACCTTATTAAGCTTCCTGGAGTAGGCCGAAAGACGGCAAATGTTATTTCATCAGTTGTCTACAACAATCCTGCTATGGCTGTAGATACCCATGTCTTTAGGGTGAGCAACAGGCTTGGGTTGACGAGCAATGCCACTACCCCACTAGCTGTGGAAAAACAATTGGTTAAATATCTGCCAGAAGAAACCATTGCAGTCGCCCATCACTGGCTTATTCTACACGGTAGGTATATTTGCCTGGCTCGCTCTCCCAAATGCGACCAATGTCCCATTACCTATTTTTGCAAGTATTTCGAAAAAACGCGAAAAGCAGAACTGATAACAAAACACCCAACTAATTAAATACATCGATTCCCATTTTTTTTAAACAAACTAACAATTTTAGTAAAAAATTTGGCGATAAGAATTAAAGGTTATATATTTGACACATCAATACTAAAAACATGAGCAACGGAGAGAAATTAAAAGCATTACAGTTAGCCTTAGATAAATTAGAAAAATCTTATGGCAAAGGTACTATCATGAAACTAGGTGATTCAGCAGTTGAGCCTCTCGAGGCAATATCTACAGGTTCATTAGGTTTGGATATCGCGTTAGGTATTGGCGGAGTTCCTAAAGGTCGTATCATCGAGATTTATGGGCCGGAATCTTCAGGTAAAACTACACTAGCCACTCATATTGTAGCTGAAGCTCAAAAAAAAGGTGGAATAGCAGCCATTATTGATGCGGAGCACGCTTTTGACAAATACTATGCTCAAAAATTAGGTGTTGATGTAGAGAACTTACTCATTTCTCAACCTGATAATGGAGAGCAAGCTTTAGAAATTGCAGAAAACTTGATACGTTCTGGCGCTATAGACGTCATCGTTATTGACTCTGTTGCAGCCCTAGTACCTAAAGCAGAGATAGAAGGTGAGATGGGAGACTCAAAAATGGGACTTCAGGCCCGTCTAATGTCGCAAGCATTGCGTAAGTTGACCGGAACAATTGCTAAGACAAACTGTTGTTGTATTTTCATTAACCAATTGCGGGAAAAAATAGGTGTTATGTTTGGTAACCCAGAAACCACAACTGGAGGTAACGCCCTGAAATTCTACTCATCAGTTCGTTTAGATATCAGACGTACTTCTCAGATTAAAGATTCTGATGAAGTATCTGGAAATCGCGTAAAAGTAAAAATTGTTAAAAACAAAGTAGCTCCTCCTTTCCGAATCGCCGAGTTTGACATTATGTTTGGAGAAGGAATCTCTAAAGTTGGTGAAATTATCGATTTAGGAGTTGAATATAACATCATCAAAAAATCAGGTTCATGGTTTAGCTATGGTGATACAAAATTAGGTCAGGGACGTGATGCAGTAAAGAATTTACTACTCGATAATCCCGATTTGATGGATGAACTAGAGACAAAGATTCGTGCAGAAGTAACTGGAGAAGCACTAGACCAGTCTGCATTATTGGAAGAATAGTTTACAGTAAAAAACATTAACCTTGGGCCTTTTAGAAATAGAAGGCCCTTTTTATTTTGTATCTATTTCCAACAACACCTTTATCCCATTTTTTCTGCAACTGTACATTATGACCACTATTATCTTGAGCAAAGCATCTAGCTTTCTGTAACAATAGCTTTCTAAAATCAAAAAAAAGCACGGTAAATATACCGTGCTTTTTATTAATACTATTAAGTTTCTTATTGCTCTTCTGATAAAAATGGATATCTATAATCCGTATCTGGAGTAAAAGTTTCTTTAATTGTGCGAGGTGAAACCCAACGTAATAAATTAATCATTGACCCAGCTTTATCATTTGTGCCCGATCCTCTCGCTCCACCAAATGGTTGCTGTCCAACTACCGCTCCAGTACACTTATCATTAATATAGAAGTTACCTGCAGCATTACGCAATGCATAAGTCGCTTCGTCAATTGCATAGCGATCCTGTGATATAATAGCCCCTGTCAATGCGTAAATTGATGTCTTATCAACTAGCTCCAACATTTCTGACCACTTGCTATCCTCATAAACATAAACAGTCAACACAGGACCAAACAGCTCTTCAGATAGCGTTTCATAATCTGGAGTTTTCGCAACAATAACAGTTGGATGAATGAAATATCCTGTTGACTTATCGTATGTTCCACCGATTACAACCTCAGCATCTGCCGAAGTTTTTGCTCTGTCAATATAACTTGTGATTTTATCAAAAGATTTCTCATCAATTACAGCGTTTATGAAATTGCTAAAATCTTCCGTTCCACCAATCTTAAATGATTTTATATCTCTTTCCATTAGCCCTTTCAAATCATTCCAAAGCGATTGAGGCACGTATGCTCTAGAAGCGGCCGAACATTTTTGTCCTTGGAATTCAAACGCACCGCGAACCAATGCCGTATTCAGCACGTCCAAATCAGCTGAAGGATGCGCTACGATAAAATCTTTACCACCAGTTTCACCAACGATACGTGGATAAGTTTTGTACCTATGGATATTCTCTCCGATAGTTTTCCAAATATCCTGGAAAACGCCTGTAGATCCTGTGAAGTGAATACCTGCAAAATCAGGGTGTTTAAAGATTACATCTCCAGCATCAGGACCAGAAACATATACCAAGTTAATAACGCCATCAGGAAGACCAGCTTCTTTAAAGATTTGCATTAACACGTTGGCAGAATAAATTTGCGTGTTAGATGGCTTCCAAACTACAACATTTCCCATCATCGCTACTGATGTAGGTAGATTACCTGCGATTGCTGTAAAGTTGAAAGGAGTCAATGCAAATACAAACCCCTCTAAGGGACGTTGCTCTACACGGTTCCATACCCCTTTACTATTAGCTGGAGGTTGTTGCTGATAGATCTCAGACATGTATTTTACATTGAACCGTAAAAAGTCTACAATCTCACAAGCTGAATCGATCTCTGCTTGGTACGGATTCTTTGACTGCCCCAACATTGTGGCAGCATTCAATTTATAACGATATTTAGTAGAGATAAGCTCTGCTGCTTTTAAGAAAATCGCTGCACGCTGTTCCCAAGGTAGATTTTCCCAATCTTCTTTAGCGGCCAAAGCAACTTCGATAGCCTCTTCAACATGCTCCTTAGTACCTTGAGAGTAGTACCCTAAAATATGCTTATGATCATGAGGAGGAGTCAATTTAACTTTTTTCTCCGTACGTACTTCTTTACCACCGATGTACATAGGAACATCTATTTCCTGACCTCTCGCATCTTGGATAGCCTGACGTAACAATGCGCGCTCTTTCGTACCTGGTGCGTATGCGTATACCGGTTCGTTAACTGGAGCCGGAACATTAAAAAATCCCTTTAACATAATTTTAATTTTTTATCTATGTAAAATAACAAAATATATCCGCAATATTATAGTCTTGGATTGTCCATAAATAAACATATTATGCCCCTACAACAAATAACAGTTATGTCAACTCGACAGATAAAGAGCAAACAAACACCTTTATACCAAGAACATAAATAAAAACAGGTTCACATCAACACTAATCGCTAACACAATTTTTGTTAGATATCCACACTATGTTGAGCGATATATTTACGTGGCGACATCTTGGTAATAGACTTGAAAACACGGTTAAAATGCACTACATTATTAAACCCGGATTGAAAGGCTGCTTCTGCGATATGCTCCGATTTATTATCAATCAAAATTTGACAGGCCTTCTCTATACGTACTTCGTTCAAAAAACTAATATATGTTTTGGTGGTATGCCTCTTGAAAAACTTGCAGAAGGAAGTAGGTGTCATATGCACAATAGATGCCACTTGCTCGACCGTGATATCCTCATTATAATGATCGAAAGTATACTTATACACCTGGCTGATTCGCGCTCCATCCTTATCTGAGTAGGTCACATTCCGAACCCCTGAATAAAGGGATGACACATCGTTGCGATGGATTGCCAAAGCATAGAGTAAGGAAAGAAATTCGGTAAAACGTGGCATCGACGTCTTTACCATTAAGTTCGTAAAATAATGCATCATTGATTCCGAAATAGACCTATCAAGCCGTTTGCTGATATCCAGCTCCAGCAAATAATCCTTCACCAACTCGAAATCAGGAATATGGTAGAGTTTCTTCATTCGCTCCAAGTTCACAAATATGTGAATAGCGTGTATATCCCCAATCTCTTCCTCATCCTCCATATCCCGATCAAACATATGTGGCTCGTTAGGCTTCAGCACAAAAATATCACCTGACTGAAAAGACTGCATGATATTCCCCACCATAATCGTCCCTTTACCTTTTAGAATATACGTAATCTGTGCTTCGTCATGGCGATGGTAGTAATTATAGAAATTTTCCTTTTTATCTTCCATAACAGCAAACACACCTTCACCATATACAGACACTGTAAACTGAATCGGCTTCATAACGCTCTATCTTAAATCCTTCTTACTTTTAACATTTTTCTACCAACAAGCATCTGTACATCTCGACCTATCTCTCAATCAATCCCACTTATCAAAGATTAAAAAGGCGACAAGGGTAATCCCATGTCGCCTTTTAAAATCGTTATAATCTATGGTTATTTAGCTGCTGCATAATTCTTTGCTACAGCATCCCAATTTACAACATTGAAAACTGCATCTAGATAGGCTGGGCGTTTATTTTGATATTTCAAGTAATAAGCGTGCTCCCAAACGTCTATACCAAAAATAGGCGTTCCTTTAACTTCCGCTACATCCATCAATGGGTTATCTTGATTTGGAGTTGAAGTAACAGCTAGTTTACCATCAGCACCAACGATCAACCAAGACCATCCTGAACCAAAGCGTGTTGCTCCTGCTTCTTGTAATTTTTTCTTCAATTCATCAAAAGAACCGAAAGTAGCATTGATCGCCTCTGCCAATTCACCTGTAGGCTCGCCTCCAGCATTAGCACCTAATACAGACCAAAACAACTTGTGGTTATAGTGTCCGCCACCGTTGTTACGGACAGCAGGAGAATACTTACTGATGTTCTTTAAGATATCTTCCAACGAAGCATTTTCCGCGTCAGTACCAGCAATAGCTTTGTTTAAATTATCAACATATGCTTGGTGGTGGCGGTCATGATGAATCTCCATTGTTTCTTTATCAATATGAGGTTCCAATGCGTCGTTTGCGTATGGTAACGCTTCTAATTCAAATGCCATAGTTACTTATTTTAATAAAATTATAAACTGTTATTTTAATACTACGAATATAACAAAACACTTCTGCTAATGTTTCATAATAATGCCATTTTATCGCTTTGAGCGAAAAAAAGCCTTCATCAAAGCACCACATTCTTCCTCTAATACTCCACCTATAATCTGTGTTTTAGGATGCAGTATATTAGGGGCGACCACTGTATATCCCCTCTTTTCATCCACTGCCCCGTAAACAATGCGTGACACTTGTGTCCAATACGATGCACCAGCACACATCACACAGGGCTCTACGGTCACATATAGCGTACAGTCCTTGAGATACTTTCCTCCTAAAAAATTAGCAGCCGCTGTGAATGCCTGCATTTCAGCATGCGCCGTCACATCGTTCAACCGTTCTGTAAGGTTATATCCCTTACCTATTATTTTATTTTGTGCGACGATAACTGCCCCTATAGGGACTTCGTCCTCCCTAAATGCCTGCTCTGCCAAACTGAACGCTTCTTTCATATAGAGCTCATCCAGCTTTTCCTGTGGCAACGTTTCTTCAAAATTATAAATCCGCATACTATATCAATCGGGCGCCATTTGGCACCTTACGTTCTACCGCCGTCAAAACAATATCACCATTTTCGTCCGCCAGACCTGTCACCAAACATTCAGACATAAATTTCCCAATCTGCTTACGCGGAAAATTAACAACAGCCACAATCTGTCTCCCGACCAACTCCTCCTTCTTATATAACTTTGTAATCTGTGCACTCGATTTACGTAATCCAATTTCTGGACCAAAGTCAATCAATAGCTGATATGCTGGCCTCCTGGCCTCAGGAAAATCATTCGCTTCTAAAATAGTCCCCACCCTCAAGTCAACTTTCTCAAAATCAGACCAGTTTATTTCCATACTTTCTTCCATTATACTCGATTTCCTGCAAGATCCTCCATCTGCTTACCAATAGTAAACACAACATAATCTTTCGTACGTTTCAATCGCTTAGCCAATCGTTCGATCAATAGATCTTCCTCTCCTTCTTTATAGGACAAATCTTCTTCCGTCAGATGGTTGTACTTCCGACTCAATTTTATCTTAGCAATTTGCCAGTCTTGTTCTTTAATTTTGAGAATGCTCATAATGTGGTATTAAAATTGCGTATATTTACAGCGTATACAAACTGCGCAAAACGCGTTTTAAACTATATTAAACAAATCTACATAAATAAATCAATGATGAAAAAAATTTTACCAGCATTACTTTTGTTCCTCGGTGGCGCCACAATAGCACAAGCACAAGTCTTACCTAGCTTTGAAATTGGGCTAAAAGGAGCATTAAACTACTCCAAGTTAAAAAATGACACCTACTTCGATTCAGACAGCAAAGCAGGTTATCAAGCCGGTCTTTACTCTCGTATCGGTGTATTAGGATTCCACGTGCAACCCGAGATCTACATCACAGGAAAAAATGTAAAAATTAACAAAGACAATGTAGACGACCTTAAATTCACGAGCGTAGACATTCCTGTTTTGTTAGGCAAGCGTTTTGGTCTAGGCCCCATCGGTGCCAGGATACAGACAGGTCCTGTATTCTCTTTTATCACTAATGACAATGGAGATAAGTTAACGAATGCATTGAAATTCTCAGAATACAAAAAAAGCTCTACGTCATGGGCGTTTGGCGCAGGTCTAGACATATCTAGCTTACGAGTTGATCTTCGTTACGAATTAGGTCTAAACGATATGGCCAAAGGAAGTAGTGAAGCTCAAAAAATCAACATGTGGAGTATTGGTCTAGGCTACCGCTTGTTCAAGATTTAATCAATACATTTATATTGACTACGGATTGGTCGAGGTGTTTTACGAAAACATCTCGACCAATTTTTATATAGCTACTAGAGATTGTACGCTAACTTTCATAACAAAGCTAGTATAGTCAAAAGTATATATCGTAAAACAACAACGACAACCTTGAGAGAGAAACCCTCTTTCGAAAGTTGAATAACCGAGCCTAAAAAATTTAGAACAATTCTAAATTAAAGCTTTTTAATGGATTTAAAGTCATTTTTATAAATGATTTAGATATTTTTGCAGGTAAAATTTATAAAAAAAAGGATAATGAGTAGTAAATCAAAGCCACTATTGACTTCTTCACTGGGAAAGAAACTCATCATGAGCTTAACCGGACTATTTTTATGTTCGTTCTTATTAGTTCACTTGATTGGTAACTTACAGTTATTTAAAGATGACGAAGGCTATGCATTCAACAATTATGCGTACTTCATGACGCATTTCACCCCTATTAAAGTAGTTTCCTACTTACTTTACGCATCTATTATCATCCACGCTGTTTATGCGTTAATCTTAACCTTAAAGAACAAGGCGGCTCGACCGATTGGCTACGACAAAGGCAGCGGCAACGTAAACAGCAAATGGAACTCTAGAAATATGGGGATCTTAGGAACTATTGTTTTAGTTTTCTTGGCGACTCATATGCAGAACTTCTGGTTCCAGTACAAGTTCGGTACTACACCATATGTAGAATACCACACCGAATTAGCTACAGGAAACCGTGAAATTATAGCTTCAGATAACATTCCTAGCAACTACGATGGTTACAAAACTTATGTAAACAACGGCGTTGAGACAATTCAAACAAAAGATTTATACAAACAAGTAGCATATACTTTCCAAAATCCACTTATTGTATTGTTTTATGTGATTGCGATGGCAGCCTTAGCTTTCCACTTGATTCACGGATTCCAATCCGCGTTCCAAACGCTAGGCTTCAACCACAGAAGATACATTGGATTTATTAAGGGACTTGGCATTTGGGTATTTGGGGTTCTTGTCCCGCTTGCGTTTGCAGCAATGCCTTTGTATTTCTATTTTAAAAGTTTGTAATATCGCATTAATAGTATAAGATTATGTTAGATTCAAAAGTACCAGCAGGCCCATTGGCCGAAAAATGGTCAAAACATAAGTTCAATATGAAACTGGTAAACCCAGCTAACAAACGTAAATTCACAATTATCGTTGTTGGTACGGGTTTGGCAGGCGCCTCTGCTGCAGCTTCATTAGCTGAGCTAGGTTATAATGTTAAAACATTTTGTTACCAGGATTCTCCACGCCGTGCTCACTCTATTGCTGCACAAGGGGGGATCAACTCTGCAAAGAACTATCAAAATGACGGTGACTCCGTTTTCCGTTTATTCTATGATACGATCAAAGGTGGAGACTACCGTGCACGTGAAGCAAATGTATATCGCTTGGCAGAAGTCTCCGTAAACATTATAGATCAATGTGTGGCTCAAGGTGTTCCTTTCGCACGCGAATATGGTGGTCTTTTAGACAACCGTTCATTTGGTGGAGCTCAGGTATCACGTACATTCTACGCACGTGGTCAGACAGGACAACAATTATTATTAGGAGCATACTCTGCCTTGAACCGTCAGATCCAAAAAGGCAAAGTTCAGTCCTATACACGTCACGAAATGCTAGATATTGTAAAGATTGATGGTCATGCAAGAGGCGTAATTACCCGCGATATGGTAACGGGTAAAATAGAATCACATGAAGGCCATGCTGTTCTTTTATGTACAGGTGGTTACGGAAACGTATTCTTCTTATCTACAAATGCAATGGGCTGTAATGTAACAGCGGCATGGAGAGCACACAAACGTGGAGCCTTCTTTGCCAACCCATGTTACACACAGATTCACCCTACTTGTATTCCTGTAACTGGGGATCACCAATCAAAACTGACTTTGATGTCAGAATCTTTACGTAACGACGGCCGTGTTTGGGTTCCAAAAACACAAGAAATGGCAGAGCGAGTACGTAAAGGCGAATTGAAACCTGTAGATATCAAAGAAGACGACAGAGATTACTTCTTAGAGCGTAAATACCCTTCTTTCGGTAACTTGGTACCTCGTGACGTAGCTTCCCGTAACGCAAAAGAAGCTGTAGATGATGGTCGTGGTGTAGGAAAGACAGGCTTCGCTGTTTACTTAGACTTCAAAGACGCAATTGCTCGCCTAGGAGAAGATAGCGTACGTGCTAAGTATGGTAACCTTTTCGATATGTATCACAAGATTACAGACGAAAACCCCTACAAACAACCGATGCGTATCTATCCAGCTGTTCACTACACTATGGGTGGCGTATGGGTTGACTACAACTTGATGACTACAGTACCTGGATTATATGCATTAGGAGAGGCTAACTTCTCTGACCACGGGGCTAACCGTCTAGGTGCTTCTGCATTAATGCAAGGACTTTCTGATGGTTACTTTGTAATCCCTTACACTGTTGGAGATTACTTGGCTGGCCTTGGGAACTTCAATCCTGTAGACAAAAACCACCCTGCTTTTGAGCAAACTCGTAAAGAGGTAGAAGATAACATCAACAAATTATTGGCTTTACGCGGTTCTAAAACCGTAGATGATATCCACAAAGAACTTGGACATATCATGTGGGAATACTGTGGTATGGCCCGTACAGCTGAAGGTCTTACGAAAGCAAAAGGCATGATTCAGGAACTTAAAAAAGAATTCTGGTCCAATGCATCCGTGTTAGGACAGAATGAAGAGTTGAATATGTCTTTAGAAAAAGCAGGTCGTGTTGCTGACTTTATCGAACTTGGAGAATTAATGGTGGATGACGCTTTAAACCGTAGCGAATCCTGTGGAGGTCACTTCCGCTTGGAATCACAAACAGAAGAAGGCGAAGCTAAACGTGATGATGAGAACTTTACTTACGTTTCAGCTTGGGAATACACTGGCGAAAATCAACCTGAGGTTCTTCACAAAGAAGAACTGGTATTCGAAAACGTTAAGTTAACACAAAGAAGTTATAAATAGTATTGCGTATAGCGTATCGGGATATGCGCAATGTCTCAATACTCAATACACAGTACTCAATACTATACAGATATGAGTAATCACATGAATTTAACGCTGAAGGTTTGGCGTCAAAAAAATGATAAAGCAAAAGGACAATTTGTAACCATCCAAGCCAAAGACATCGCTGATGACATGTCTTTCTTAGAAATGTTAGACATTGTCAATGATGATCTTACCCGCAAAGGTGAAGACCCTATATATTTTGATCACGACTGTCGCGAAGGTATCTGTGGGATGTGTTCGTTGGTAATCAATGGTCGTCCTCACGGTCCTATGGAAGGCACTACAACTTGTCAATTGCACATGCGTAGCTTTCATGATGGACAGACTATCGTCATCGAACCTTGGAGAGCAGCTGCATTCCCCGTATTAAAAGATTTAGCGGTAGATCGTACAGCATTTGACCGTATCCAACAAGCTGGAGGTTACGTCAATGTCAATACCGGAGGAGTACCTGACGCCAACGTCATTCCTATTCCAAAACGTATTGCCGACGAAGCTTTTGAATCAGCGACTTGTATCGGTTGTGGTGCCTGTGTAGCAGCTTGTAAAAATGCTTCTGCAATGTTATTTGTCTCTGCCAAAGTATCTCAATTTGCTTTGTTACCACAAGGACAAACGGAGCGTTACGAACGTGCACAAGCTATGGTAGACCAAATGGATGCTGAAGGCTTTGGTTACTGTACCAACACGGGGGCATGTGAGGCTGAATGTCCTGTTGGAATAAAATTGACAAATATTGCTCGATTAAACAGAGAATACCTAGGTGCGAAAATCTTCAGACAAGAAGACGTACACAACTAGATCTTTCCAATAAAAGAGAATGAAGAAGAGGTTGCCTTAATGGGACAACCTCTTCTTCTTTTTAACAAAACACCTTATTACTAACCAATTAGTTTTCGGAAAAACATCTTTTTTTAATTGATATTCAACAAAAACCACAGAAAACTATTTGATTCTTACGATACTTTTCATTACTTTGTATAGCTAAGAATTTCTCTTATCTAGACGGGGTGAAGTATAAAACTATGGAAAACAAAAGCAAAATTACAGTATTGTATGTAGATGACGAGGAAAATAATTTGATTTCCTTTAAAGCTACCTTTCGACTAAGATACAAGGTCCTCACTGCAATTAATGGCGCTACTGCTATTGAGATGGTCAAGAAAAATCACATCGACATTGTCATCACAGATCAACGTATGCCCGAGATGACTGGTGTGGCTTTGTTAGAAGAAATCATCAAAATTAATCCAGAGCCTATGCGCATCCTATTAACAGGCTATGCCGATATGGGAGCTGTAGTTGATGCAGTTAATAAAGGAAAGATATACCATTATCTTAGCAAACCTTGGAGTGAAGCAGAATTAGATGAAACTATACAGCGTGCTTACGAAGTCTATTCAGAACGCAAAGACATATTAGAAACGTACTCAAAATTAGAGGTGTCCAACGAACAATTGGAATTTTTACTACGTCAGAAGTTACTTTCCTAAGACTATTCTGTGAGGAGACTTCACTTTCAATAGCGTAACAGATAACACTTGCTTTATATAGCCTGAGGGGTATAAAAAGCGAGTCTTATTTATTTGGTATAACCACTTTAAAAGTCGTACCGTTCCCCAGCTCCGAAGTTACAGCAACTGTACCCTGTAATTTTGCTAGCGCATTCTGAACATTATACAGACCGAATCCCATTCCTTCAGCTTCATTGCTCGCCCTAAAGAAAAGTCTAAATATATCTTTAATATATTCCGGAGAGATACCGACCCCGGTATCACTTACCTCTATCGTAGCATAGTCATCTTTAACAACTACAGACAGGTTCACTTGTTTATTATCGCAATCTTTACGTTGATATTTAAAAGCATTTGACAACAGGTTGTGCAAAACGAGCTCTAGGACAGCATGGTCACTTTTAAAAGTATCCGACTGCTCGACCTTTACATTCAAAGCCACTTGATTATTCTTGGTATACATTTTATAAAACTGCACGATGTTGTCGAAAAGCTTATAAAAATCTATATCTGAAAGTTCCAGCTCGCCCCGACGCAATAAGAAATAATCACGCAGACTATTTATATAAGCATCCAATCGCATTAGAGACCCCTCCATTAATCCTAGTATCTCGTGTACCCGTTCTATTTGATCAAATCCAGCAGCAAGCTTTATAGCCGTCAGAATACCGGTCAGAGGCTCACGCAAATCGTGGCTTACACTATAAGCAAACTTATCTAACTCATGATAGGCTTTCTGTAGCTCCTCATTGCGAATATCCAGCATCGAAGTCGCTATATAGAACTTATTCGCTTCTTCGATAGAAGAAATGATCTCTTCCTGTTGCCATGGTTTACGAACAAAACGGAAAATATGTCCCTTATTCACAGCGTCCACAACGGTCTCCATATCCGCATAAGCGGTTAGCAAAATCCGAATGGGTCTCGGGAATTCCGTTCTAATATTATGCAGAAAATCAACCCCTAACTCGCCAGGCATACGTTGATCACAGAAAATAACACGGATATCGGGATGCTTGCGTAATATTTCCCTAGCCTCGGCGGTATTTGACGCCGTATGGACCAGATAATGATATCTGAAGTTGGCTTTAAAGCCAACAAGGTTATTCACCTCATCATCTATATATAATATTTCTGGAACCTGTTGCATAAATTTGGCAATAAAAACGTACTAACCAAATGACTTTAGATACAAAGTTACGTAAATTTAGCCTATTTACGCTTTATATATTTTTCTAACAATCTTGTTTGATTGGAATAATTAATTTGAAAACAGCCCCCTCACCTTCTTCCGATTCAACAATTATCTTTCCTTCATGCTTTGCAATTGTATTATAGGCGATGGACATGCCCAGGCCTGTTCCTTCTCCAACATCCTTAGTTGTAAAAAACGGTTCAAATATTTTTTCTCGGATATTCTTCGGGATACCGATACCATTATCCGAAATCAAAATAAAAATATAAGATGGATCTTCATAGATTCCCGTTTCGATTCGAAGCACCCCACCCTCACTACGTTCAAACTTCTTGTCAATAGCGTAAATGGCATTGGTCAATATATTCAAAAACACTTGGTTCAATTTCCCAGCATAACACTCTATTTCCGGGATATCACCATACACTTTCTGCACATCAACCCCTTCTTTTATGATACTTCCTAATATGATCAACGTAGATTCTAATCCCTCATTGATATCAGCGAACTTCAAGGTATCTTCATCTACCCGCGAAAAAATACGGAGACTTTTTACAATCTCTGCAGTTCGACTGGCTCCATCGTGCATTCCTTTCAGGAGGAAATCCACCTCTTCTTTTAGGTAATCAATATCTAATTCCTCTTTATAAGCCTGAATCTGTTCCTGCTTTTCTGTTAGCGAAAGATCCTCTGCAAAAGCAATACGTTCCACCTCGTCCAATGTATCCCACACCATCTTAATATCTCTTTTCAACGGCGCCACATTGGAAGTCACAAAGTTAATAGGATTATTAATCTCATGTGCTACACCAGCAGTCAACTGTCCCAAAGAAGCCATCTTTTCCGCCTCCACGAGCTGAGACTGCGCTTCTTTAAGGTGTGTCAATGTCTTTTGCAGAGATTCATTGGATTCTGTCAGCTCGAGCGTACGCTCATTAACTTTTTGCTCCAACACAATGTTTTGCTCCCTAATCAACCGCTCATTTTCCTGCGATATAATCAGTTCCCGTGTTTGCGATTCTTCTTTCTCCTTACGATAGATATTGATTTTATCCCCTAATGCAAACGAGAGGAGAATAGCCTCTATAACTGATCCAATCTGAACCGAGCGTAAGGTGTAAAAGTTATAAGGTAGTATGTTATAATCCTTCAGTACGTACACCAAGACACTTACAAGAAATATACACCAAGCAACAAGAAAATACTTCGTTTGTCGATACTTCTGCTGTGATAGCTGAAAAGCCAATATCAATACAATTGTAGAACCTCCACCTGCGACAATATTTACCATCTTGTAAGCAGGAATAAAAACGCCTCCAATCAAAAGCCCTATCGCCACCACATATCCTAACAAAAACACGTTCAATAGCATATTGAATTTTGGAGACTCTTTAGCTGTCTGCAGGAATGACTTCACAAAGAAAATCGCCGCAATACCGGACATCGCACCAGAAAAAGTGAGTAGTCGTTCCGAAATCCACTTATTCTCTATAGAAAATAGGGGAGCTAAAAGGCCTAGAATAGCCAACTGCGCTATAGTAACCCAGAATATATAGCTTACATAAACATAGTAATGTGCTTCCCGTGTTGAAAAATACAGAAATATATTATAAAGAATCATGGAAAGCATCAGCCCTATATATATAGCAGAGAAAACATCGGTTTTCATAAGAGTTTTAAACAATCCCTTATCGCTATAAATAGAAATTGGAGCAGACAGCTGTGTGTTACTGAGCAGTCTGAGATAACAGGTTATCTCCTCCCCTTTCTTTAATGGAACTTCAAATAAAAAATACTGATGAGGGTAAGCTAACTCCCCAGAATTAGACCTATGATTAATACTTATACTATCGACTACACCATTTCGTAAGGAATAGAATACGACTTCATCAATATTTGCCTGAGATAGGTTAACAATCAGGTCCTCTATATCAGACTCATTTTTGATAGAAAAACGAATCCAGTTATTTACATCCTCTACTCCTAGATTAGGAACCTCTTGCTTATTCTCCTTAAAAAGATCAGGTTGGCTTCTGACTTCTTCAAATGTTAACTGCTTCGTAGGATCCTTAAAGATAAAAATATTCTTTCCGATATACCGACCTTCACGATCTTTAAAAAACTCAAATGGTTCACCAGAATAGGCGCACAAAAAAGGTGCGATAATCAGGAAAATTAACAGAAACTTTCTACAATCCATTTTACATTAGCTTAGCTTCTACAATATCTAAATTACATCAATCTGTAATGCCTATCGCTTTTTCTACGTCCAAATAATACCGTCCCGAGTTTACGGTACGGCCCAACAAGATTTCCCGACATACCGTAGTCGTCACCGCTCCTCCCAAGACAACTTCTGATGCAAGTTGTGGCCAAGAAGCAATAGTACGACCGATCTCGGGGATAGAGTTTTTCATTTTTACAGAGAGATTCTGCGCTTCAACGACTTTCATCAAATAAGCAGAGCGCTCTCCATTTGTCAGCATTTTCAATTTATCCACCGTCAGGTCGCCTGCTAATCCATGAAAAATCGGTCGATCTGGTTCTAGATCAAATCGTTCGACATCCAACATACCACGGTCATTCGTATCCATCACTACAGGTATTTTTGCTTCCCTAGATCTAAATCGGCTTTCCAGTTTCACCTCAAAGCTATCACAAACTTCTACCAAGACATCAAGCCCGCCATCACCTTTCAAAAAATCGTCGTAATTACTACTATCAATTCCCTGTGGGAACAGTTCCACCACCAAGTAAGGGTCAATCTCTGCTATTTCTCGAGCTGCGATAACAACTTTTGGAACAGACAGATTAAAAACCCCCGTCCGTAGCCGGTTCATGTTACTTAAATCTAAGCTATCAAAATCCGCTAGTCTCAAGACACCACAGATTCGCTCCATTGCCATAGTCAGTGCAATAGATTGACCTACAGAAAGTCCTACCACACCAATTTTCTTACCCGAAAGCCGTAGTTGCTCCTCCTTAGAAATCTTAAGTTGGTTCCTATTCGTTCGTACCTCGACAAACTCCGCCTCATCCAATAGATGGACCAATGATTTGCACCATGGATAGTAAACCCATACACCATATTCTTCTTTGGTCTTACCTTGTAACAAATCTTGGATAAGCTTCTCTTCCTCATCCGCACTCACTCCCATTGGATATCGACAACGAATCAATTCTTTTAATTGTCGTTCGATCTCGTCATAGAAAAAAGCAATATCTCCTGATTTTTTGAGTTCTTCCAGTTGGCCTCTGTCAGCTTCATTAGAGCGTCTAAAAAAAAGCACTTTATGAGGGAATTTAGATTCTAATTCGTCCGTCATATTCTATTCATAACTAGGTTTTACATAATTTCGATATCATCATCATTGATATCGACCTCAAGTTTGGTTCTTTTTTTGGTATTGGCTATCATCCCCTTCAAATCCCATTTATCCATATCATCTAGATCAAGCTTGTATTGTATTTCAATCTCTTTGGACCTTAAGACCTCGATTCTCGTACAGTTTTGATTCGCTCTAAGCGCCATAATTGCCGCTCTATCTTCTTCCGATGCTACTTCTAGGCTCTCTACATCATCAAGAATCATTGTCGTAGCCAAGAGATCGAGCTTAGGATAATAGAATGTACCGTTATTTCCGACACTAGTCTCTTGACGGTATCCTACACATTTGGTAAGATTTATCGTATAGGGTGCACAAAGCGCAAAAAGGGATTTTATACCGATTTGAGGAGCTATTGCAATAGCTGCTCTTGTCAAAAAAATACTTCCGATTCCATAGCCCGCGATTTCTCTCGAATTCCAAAGCCCACAACCTTCCCCTGTTCCATCTTGTGCATAATCCCAGACGAGATCAAATATCTTAGGATCCATATTACCCGTCGCTTCCTCAATAGGCAGAGGTTGTGTTCCTCCAGCAACGTGAATACGGGCGCCGCCGTAGACATTCTCTCCATCCAACGATTCCACAATTAAAACAAAAGCCGCAGGATTATACATCCAATCATTCTTGGATGAGGTTACTTTTTTTACTCCTATTGCCGTTAAGACATGTGCATGCCCCTCTATAAAACGCTCGCAAGTCCGAGGGTCATCAATAGCGCGAAATGCTCTTAGCCTAACAACAGGACGTCCATCTTTAAATACTAATGCCACAGGAACGGTTATATGTTATTCGATTGAACACAAAACTAATCAATAAAAACTAAATGAATCATCATGTGGTAAAGATTTTTCAAAAAGATTGACTTTCCAAACTTCTTAACTATTTTTGGGCAAAATATCTTTCACCCATGCAAATAGACAAGGCGACATTAGTAAATATTGTACTATTAATCCATATGGCCCTCACAGGCATCATGCTATTTAGGCTCTTTAAATTAAAAAATGCAACCGGTGGACAGCTTATTCTAACTTTCATAGCTCTGACCGTACCGGTTCTAGGCCCTTCCGTTATGATTTGGTTCTATAACAAACAACTTGAAAAGTCTTCAAAAAAAAAGGACACAAGAAAAGTATATGCCCCAAAAAGCAAAAATAAATAATGTCGTATTAATTTAGGAAATCACGTTCGACCGGTCTACATCTATCAATTCCGTTATCCCAAATTCATCGAATTTATCCAACAGAGCTTCTGTTCCCATCTCCAATTTATACTCCATTTCATTTGCAAATATTGGAATGACCGAATAAAAATTAATAATATTACCATCTTTGGCTTCCAGGCATAAAAAATCGTCCTCGAAAGATAAAAAAGGAGGCAACAGCAGCATGCAACCAAAACCAGTATCAGCAATCGGCTCTGCATCCATACCGTTGGGAATGGTATGTCCGTAGCCCAACCAGGTTTTATACTGGTGTGGGAATCTAGCTAACATTTTGAGAAAATAAACTGGCCAATAATTGTTATCATCTTTAAACTCCTCGTCTCCTATTTTCCAATCTGCTGGTAGAACAATCATCAATTCAGCTCTTTCATATTCTACGGCTTCCTCGATTTCAGCAGGTACTGTCATTGGAAAATCGCTCATTCCCGAGGTCACCAATATATTATAAGGATACGTATTCGAAGGTTTTATCCAATGTACGTCTATGTGTACTAAATCAGAAATAATCTCGTGAAATACCATATCAGGCTCCCCGATATATTTGGAAAGATGTTCTTCAATCTCTTCTAAATATACACAGGTTACCTCAGGAAATTGAAGTTCTTTAGAATCCTGTTCCTTATCATCATAGCGGTACACCCTAGAGCCTCCTGACGTTATTTCATTAACACTTTCTTGTTCTTCACTGTTCTTTAACTCAGAACCTGACGAAATGATTTTTTTCACTTTATTCCAGAAAGACATAATTTATTAATCAAGTAT
The DNA here is from genome assembly GCF_017908035.1 of Sphingobacterium tabacisoli. Classification (GTDB taxonomy): domain Bacteria; phylum Bacteroidota; class Bacteroidia; order Sphingobacteriales; family Sphingobacteriaceae; genus Sphingobacterium; species Sphingobacterium tabacisoli. The sequence continues at coordinate 38,236 of NZ_JAEQMU010000003.1, forward strand.
AGCCATAATAGTCTGTTTAAATTTGGTACGGACAGGTTTCCCATCTTTAGTGGCAGCCTCCCATTTTGGAGATCGGCTCATCACACGCAAAACCTCCTTTTCAAAAATTGGGCTTATCTTATCCCTATTAAGAACTACAACATCACATACCTCCCCGTCTTCGCATACCGTAAATTCTAAAATAGCAGTCTGGCGGGTACCGTAAGTAACATAGGCTGTACTATCCATTGACCCAACCAACTCATTGATATTCATTCGATTTTGCAGAAAACGGTTCCAGGCAGTCACTCCCCCTTTAAACTGTGGTGCCACATCGACCTGTGGTGCTATAATCGTATCCTGTTTCCCAGGCGATTTCTCTAGAGCCTTTACAGCGGATGACAGCAACATCACGACCAACAGCATCACATACCTTACTTTCATACCTATCCTCTTAGCGATTTACATTTAAAAAGAGACTTTCATAAAGTCTCCATAAATCAAAAAGAAACAAAAATCATACCGAATCCCCTAAGCTTTAGGCAAATCATCTACCGTCTTAAACTCTCCGTTTTCACCAGTCAAAAATGACATCGGATTTTCAGGATCTTTTATTATTTCAAAAAGAAGGTATCCCCAAGGCTTCCAAAAATTTTCCAACACCTGCCCATAGGTCTTCACTGTCCAATTATCAAATATGGGCTTCAAGGTCCAGTCATTTAAAGGCATAGGCTCCACAAAAACAGCTTTAGGCGTCTCCATATAGGTATACTCCGGCAAACGATTAAACAGATAAGCCGAATAAAAGTAACGTGCACAGATTTCTTCAAACTGAATTGGGTGCAACTTTTTATCCGCTACTTTCGCCAAAATATCCTCATGATAAATAGCATTAGTACCATTATCCTGCAGCGTAGCGATAATCGCAAAATCCTTCATCCGCAATGAGAAAATCAACGTATTGATTTCATCACGGTACAGAAATGTATCTTCCGTACTATCCACAGGGAATACTTGAATAGTGAAAGGATTACGGTGTTCAAACTCCATCGGTACAGAGAGAGACTGCATCATAGCATGTAAGTTTCTAAACTTATGCACCAGTGCCTGCGAAAAATTCATTTCTTCTCCAGTCCGTACAGCTTGTTTTATTCCAACCTGAATCTCATTAAACACAACACCATACAATATCTTAGATACCCAATGGAATAATGTAATTTGATCCAATGCATTCACCGCATCATACCCTGTTTTCATGGCCGTCTCCACTGCAGTCTCCACCTCCTCAATCTTTGCAGCAGCAGCTATTGAACAGGGCAGCTGCAACTTTTTATAAGTAATCATGCTTTCATCCAGCAACTTAAAAGGCTTGTCCTCCAAATCAAAAGAACGCATCATCCATACCGGAAAAACCTGGATACGTTCTTCTTCAGAGTCCAAAGTCACTCCAGTCAAAAAGCAAGTCTTGTTATCGAATTTAAAATCTACGAAGGGATTATACAGTTTTGTCGCCATAATACGGGCAAAGGTAAAGTTTTACATTTTCAATCTATCGGAATCGTTGAGGATTGACCGTATTTTGACGTTCCATTCAAGAGTATTCTTATACTCCGGATCGAATCAAGACGAACAACGGGTATTAGCCAACATTAACCTTAAAATCCTCAAAGACTAAAGGTGCATCCACAATCTGTCCTTCCTTAGTCTTCACCCCCTTCAGCACAGAAGTCTTTCCTTTTTCGAGCAAGCTTTTCATTTCTTTCTCTTCAAGAAATACACCATTCAATGTCCTCCATATTTTGAAATCACAGCCCCTAGCGTAGTGATCACACTGTGCCACCTTGTCATAGAGGTGTATATTTCCGGGTTGACACTTCGGACATTTTATCTTTCCCTTTTGCTGAGGTTTTATCTCCTCTTGTGCTATAGAGATCCGAAGTTGCAGCAACTCCTTTGTGATTTTCGCCGTGTAGTCTTTGATATGCTTCATAAACACCTCATAAGACACCTTATTTTCGCGCATCTCCTCCAGCTTCTGCTCCCATTTACCGGTCAAAGTTACCTTTGCGATAGACCTATCCTTGACCAGATTATACACTGCGAGGCCTTTCTCTGTAGGAATAAGTTTCTTCTTATCCCGTTTGATATAATCACGTTGGAATAATGTCTCTATCGTGGCGGCACGTGTAGCCGGTGTTCCCAGTCCACAATCTTTCATAGCCTGCCTCATTTCTTCGTCCTCAATCTCCTTCCCTGAAGTCTCCATAGCCTTCAGCAAGGACGCTTCTGTATGAATAGGTTTTGCTTTCGTAAAGCGCTCGGAAAGCTCCAGCGAAAGGATCTCCAATAGCTCTTCTGCGGTCAACTTAGGAAGTTGTGCATTTTCATTATCCTGCTCATCCGTATTCTTGTCATCATCAGGTATTTCTATCTGATCCGCAGACAGGCGCCAGCCGTATTGTCGTATTACCGTACCTTTAGCGATAAGCTCTACCCCTTCGGCATCGATTGTTACAGTTGTAATATCTTTTAAACATACTTCCGAAAAACTCTCTACCATACGTTTTGCAATCATATTGTAGATATTCTGCTGCTCTTTGAGCATTGGTCCCGGTTTCTCGTCTGTAACCAATAGCGCATGGTGATCCGTCACCTTTTTATCGTCGACAGAGCGTTTGTTCAACTTAGCACCTATCAAGTTGCGAGATATCGCCGCTATCCCCTCTTCCGCAGTATCTGCCAAATGTTGAAATAATGCTTCCACCTGCTCGAAAACATCCTCACCAATATACCGCGAACCTGTTCTTGGATAGGTAATTACTTTCTTTTCATATAATGTCTGTGCCAGGCTCAACGTTTGATCCGCAGAGTAGCCATACTTTTTATTGGCATCCTGCTGCAAAGAAGTCAGATCAAACAAGAGTGGAGGTTGTTCTTTCGTTTCTTTTGCCTCTACCTTGACGACTTTGGCCTGCGTTCCAATATTCAGTTTTGCAACCGTCTCTTCTGCAACCTCCTTTTTTTCGATCTTTTCCGAAGTCGCTTTAAAAGAGATGCTATCTTTTTCAAATCCTGCCTGTATCTTATAAAATGCCTGTGGCTTGAAATCTTTATTTTCGAGGTAACGCGAGCATATCATGGCCAAGGTGGGCGTCTGCACCCTACCCAACGAAAGCAAACCTTTATTGCCTGCCGCTAGTGTTATTGCTTGTGTAGCATTGATACCAATTAGCCAATCCGATTCCGACCGGGATCGTGCCGATTGATACAGACTATCATACTCCTGACCCTCCTTCAAATTCGCGAACCCTTCTTTGATAGCTTTATCCGTTTGCGAAGAAATCCACAACCTTTTAAATGGCACTTTCGAGCCTAAGAAATAATAGATATTCCTAAAAATAAGTTCACCTTCGCGTCCAGCATCCGTCGCCACGATGATTTCATCCGCTTGCTCCAACAGCCCTTTAATAATATGGATCTGTTTTAGAGCCCCTCCATCATCAATCTGTTTCCCATCCTTCCTTACCTTCTTCACTTCGAGATCAAATCGATTTGGAATAATCGGCAGATTCGATACCGACCAATTATGAAAACCATAAGCCTGTGGCGTACACAATTGCACCAAATGGCCGAAGGCATAGGTAAAAGCATAGCCGTTCCCAGCGATATAGCCATCTTTCACTTCTTTTGCTCCCATCACCCGGGCCAAATCTCTCGCTACCGAGGGTTTTTCCGCTATAACTACCTTCATTTTCTTATCACTTTCATAACCTCCATCACCTAATCCAAAGATGCTATTGAGATTCCTTTTATTTTCCGATATAGATCCACCGCATATACATCCGTCATTCCGGATACAAAATCCAATACTGCACGAATTTTAGCATACGCATCCTCTTTATCGGTATGAAATTGCGCTGGAATCATCGCGACAATCTTGCGATCAAACATCGTTTTATTCGTCTTTAGATAAGCTGGCACAAACTCCTCCAACAGGGCGTTCATCACCTTATAACCTGCAATTTCAATTTGTACAACAGCTGAAGCATTATAGATTTCCACCACAGATATCTTTTCAATTTTCTTCATTTGTGCTACAATCTCAGGAGAGAGTGCGTCAATCAGTGAACTTTCAAACGTGCCCGAAAGGAATTTATCTTGATTATTAGCAAAAACCTCGGCACAACCGTTGATCAGTGTATTAATAGCTTTCGCGCGCAATAACTCCACACGGCTTCCCGTGTCATTCAATCCATCCAGTCGACTACGTAATTCTTCCCCCCCACAAAGTGGCAATAGCAATTCTTCGACTTCTTTATAAGACAAAATCTTGAGATGATGAGCATCTTCCAGATCAATAATATTATAACAGATATCATCTGCCGCTTCGACAAGATATACTAGAGGATGTCTCAAATAACCCTGCGGATTTGTAGGGTCCTTCTTAAGTCCCAGTTCCGCAGCTATTTTTTCAAATGCCTGTTTTTCTCCTTCAAAGAAACCATACTTTTTACGGTGATGATTGCCCTTTACATGTCCATCTATAGCGGCACATGGATATTTCACAATAGACGCCAAAGTCGCATACGTCAATGCATAGCCTTTTTCATCCTTACCATTGAAAGCATGTGTGAGTATACGTAACGCATTCGCGTTACCCTCAAAATGAGTCAAATCAGCCCATTGCTTGGCAGAGACATGCTCCTGATACTTCTGTCCTACTCCCTGCGTAAAAAATGATGAAATTGCAGCTTCTCCAGAATGTCCAAAAGCCGGATTACCCAAGTCATGCGATAGACAGGCCGCAGATATAATATTACCTACCTCTTGCAAATAAGGGACCTCCTCATCAATATTAGGATGCTGTTTTTTCATTAGATTATAAAACAGACGTCCCAAAGACCGTCCCACAGAAGCGACCTCCAAACTATGCGTCAACCTATTATGAACAAACACAGCACCAGGCAGTGGAAACACTTGCGTTTTATTCTGCAACCGGCGGAATGGAGAAGAAAAAATCAAACGGTCATAATCCCGTTGAAACTCAGATCTTGCGTCAAATTGCTCATTTGGGACACGATCTTCATAGCCCCATCTCTTTGCAGACAACAGTTGTTTCCAGTTCATCAATATTTTGGATTTGCATGGCAAACTTATATAAAATGCTTTGCATTCACCAACTCCAACTGGAAAAATCACCGTACAACTTCCCCTCCCTCTTCCTAACAGTCTAAAGCAGAAACCTCTCCTAAGACAACCTATAGGAATACCTTTTTACTTCCGATCTAACTAAATATTTGCTATTTTTATAGAAATAATTTCGAATCATGACAATCTATACACTTCCCGACACCAAAGCTTTTGAAAGTTGTTTAAATAACAAAAACACGCATTTATTGACTTTAGCCAATCGTACGGGCATGCAGATTGCATTGAGTGATTACGGAGCTCGTCTAGTTAGTGCGCTGGTTCCTAACAAACAGGGTACACTGGTAGACGTAGTCCTAGGTTTCAACAGTATTGACGCTTATGTCCATGCAAGAGAGCAATATCATGGAGCCACAATCGGACGTTTTGCCAACCGCATCGCTGCTGGACATTTCCATCTCGGAGGCGACTCTTTCCCATTAGCACAGAACAACGCTGAAAACTCGTTGCATGGTGGCCCCGAGGGTTTTCACCGCAAAGTATGGGACAGACAGGTTAGTTTAAAAAAACAAGTCGATTTTTACTATGTATCTCCTGGTGGAGAGGAAGGTTTTCCAGGAACACTAAATACCTGCGTCAGCTATGAGCTTACCAATGAAAACGAGATAAAAATTCATTTTAGGGCCACTACCGATAAAACGACCGTAGTCAATCTCACCAACCACGCATATTTCAATCTGAACGGAGAAGGCAATGGCGACATCCTTAATCATTTCATTGAAATTCCCTCTACTCATTTTATTCCTATCGATGACAAACAGATTCCAACAGGCGAACTACTACCTGTAGAAGACACAGCATTCGACTTCAGGGAAGCAAAGAAGATCGCACAAGGTATTAATACTCCAGTAGACCAGATACGCTATGCAACGGGTTACGATCATGGATTCGTCAACGAATCCCCCATAAGCAGCCCTGCTGCGACAGCCTATTCCGAGGAAAGTGGAATACTCTTAGAAGTATTCACCGATCAGCCTAGTATCCACCTATACACCGGAAACTTTCTTGCTGATGACCAAGGTAAATCTGGAAATCGTTATCTCAAACATGGTGGTTTCTGTTTTGAGGCTCAACACTATCCAGATAGTCCCAATCAACCACACTTCCCTACGGTCATTCTAAACCCTGGAGAAGAGTTAAAACAAACCATCATTTACAAATTCAGCATCAAGAAATAGCTGTAATAAATTACTTACAAAGGCTGAACAAGTACATTTCAGACTATATTTGAAAAAAAATTATAGACTGATGAATAAAAAGATTTTTTCAATTGCCCTGCTAAGTGCAGGAATGGCGTTCTCATCTGTGCAGGCCCAGATGGCCAAGCAGAAAGACGTCAAGCTAGAAGACTTGATGAAACATTTAAACGAATTGTTTCAAAAAGGCGATGACGCTTCTAAAGTAGAGTTAGGAAAAGAAGCTTTAGCAATGTCTCAAAGCAAAAACGAAAGCTTTGTATCTATGGCGGCTAGAGTATACGGCGCCCTAGAGCAAGATGATAAAGCTGAAGCAATCAACAAAACAATCTTAAAAAAATTCCCTAAAGGACTTCAAGCACGTTCCGAAGCTTACGAAAAAGTATTCGGCGACGAGAATGCTTCTGCAGAAGTCGTTGAAAAAGGATATACCGCATGGTTGAAACAATTCCCTGCAGCTTCATTTGATGAAAAAGACAGAGGTATCTATGATCAAGCAGCTGCTTCTTTAGCATCCCTTTATTTTAAAGCAAATAATGCGGCTAAAGCACAAAGCTATATCACCCTGCTTAAATCCAGCACTAACTACGCCGCATACGCGAGCCGAGTTACAGCAGGCCTTATCAAAGACAATAATTACGATGCAGCCCTTCCTATTTTAGAAGAGATCTATGCAAGCTCACTAGAAGCTTCTAAATCAAGCGATCCTAAAATCAAGAATAGCGGTGCAGGTAGAGCTTATGGTTCTATAGCCCCTTCTTATGCACAAGCCCTAGTTGAAAAAGGCAATGCAGAGAAAGCAGTAACAGTGATGGACGATTTTATAAAATCATCTCCATACGCAGCGAGCTCTCCGATCAATACCATTACATTGGCCAAAGCTTATGCAAAACAAGGAAAAGAGCTAGATGCTTTCCTTTCCCTAGAAAAATTTGTAGTCAAAAACGGTAAAAATGCAGACATCGTTAAAGAAATGCAACCGTTGTACAATAAGCTAAACAACAATAAAGCGAATTTTGACTTGTATTTTGCATTTATCGAAGCAAAAGCAAAAGAAGCTATGGTTTCTAAATACAAATCAGAAATGATAAAAAAAGAAGCTCCTCAGTTCACTTTGGTAAACAGAGATGGAAAAACAGTTTCTTTATCTGATTACAAAGGAAAAGTTGTTGTTCTAGACTTTTGGGCGACTTGGTGCGGACCTTGTGTAATGTCTTTCCCTGGCATGCAGGCTGCTGTCAACAAATACAAAAGCGACAAAGATGTTGAGTTCTTATTTATTGACACTTGGCAGCGTGAAGAAAACTATAAAGACTTGGTAAACGAGTTCATGACCAAAAACAACTACACCTTCCACGTAGTGTTTGATGAAATGAAAGATCGTACCAAAGCGACTACTACAGCATATGGCGTATCTGGTATTCCACACAAAGTAGTGATTGATAAAGAAGGATTTATCCGTTTTGAATCTTCTGGCGGTTCTGCCGATGTTGACAAAGTAGTCAACGAGATGGAGACAAAAATCGAATTGGCACGAAAAGGCTAAAAAAAATGGGACTCAGATTTGAGTCCCATTTTTCTTTGATTAAGGATCGATTCGAATAAACTTGCCAGTAGAATCGAACTCCAGGTCCAACGCATTGGTCAACTCCACATCAAATCCATGTTTTTCTTTATCGATACTATTGATACCATCTTTAGGATAGTTTTCTTTCACATAGCCTACGATAGGTGCCAACACGAATGAAGTAGGTATAGCTACCGTATTATCCAGTGCTTCCACCTCTGTCCAGTTCCCATTTTTATCGAATTTCACTTCTATTCGATTATTCAACAGCACCTGATACTCCGTCCCAGACAACGGCTCCTTTTCCCGAGTCACAGAAAGTATCTTTGCCTCTTTAAAATGATCATTTAAAAATGTATTTGCAGCTGTAGGCAGATTATCCACCTCAATAGTTTCCTCTTTATCACACGATACCACAGCAAATGCAACCGCCATTAAAAGCGTCAATTTCAATATTAACTTTTTCATCATATTTTTATATTACAGATTACCCGTCTACTGGGCATTAATCATCAATACGGACAAATTGTCCCTTCTTATTAAACTCAAGATCTACACCATTCGTTAGTTCAACTTCGTACTTACGGGATTTACGGGAGATCTGAACGATTTCATTGTTCGGAAAACTCTTTTTCACATATTCTAAAATAGACGCAGGTACTATTTTCAAAGGAACCGCCTTTAGTTCAGCATCCACCTCTGTCCATTCTCCTTTAGAATCGAATTCCAACTTCACACCGTCTTTCAATTTTACTTCATAACTTTTACCTGCCAGAAATTCACTCTCCTCTTTCACCAAGTTCACTTGATCTGCCGCATAATAAGTCGTCACAAAGACTTGCGCCTTTTTTGGTAATTGCGTAAATGTGATTATTTTTTCTTGCGCTACAGCAACAACTGCCATCACTAATAGTGTTACAGTCATAAAGGATTTCATCATTGTTTTCATCTTCTTATTTTTTTATTTGATTTATAACTCAAAGTTCGATTCCAATTTGGGAAACAATTGGGAATTGGAAGATGTTTTGAAAAAAATCACGAAACTTTTTCAAGGACAAAGCAATGTTTCCCCGATTCGTACCTATAGTGCAGCTTAATCTGATGCTGTCGCTCCAGGATCGACCTTACAATAGATAGTCCCAATCCATTGGAATGATTGTCCTGACTTCCTTTGTAAAATCGCTCAAAGATATAATCTGGGTTGAGTGCTCCAGAGTCGCTATCGTTTGCTATTTCGATTTCATGTTCACGTATCGTCACCAGCACATCCCCGCCCGCAATATTATATTTAATGGCATTGCGTAGCAGGTTTGATAATAGTATATGCGCTAGATCCCTATTAAAATTAACATAAAACTCCCTTACCTCTTCCTGAACTACAAATTTCACTTCCTTAAAGGAAGCAATATCCTCCAGATCCTCCACCAAAGATTTGATTACAGGAATAAAATCCACCAAATCACTAGCCACGTATTGGTTATTATCAATTCGCGACAACATAAGCAATGATCGGTTCAAACCTACCATCCTATGCAATGCTCCCTTCGCTTCCGACAACTGCACCAATTGCGATTCCGTCAGCGTAGCATCATCCATCAAGAGTTCCAGTTTATTGATTGTTATGGCCAGAGGAGTTTGCAATTCGTGCGAGGCATTTTCTAAAAAGCGCTTTTGAGCTTCAAAAACCGCCTCATTGCGGTCAATCATATGCTTGACCTCTTTATTTAGTTCCTCAAACTCTTTTACCTTTGTAGGCACCGTCTCAAAACTCGAAGTATCTCCAAATCTATAACGGCTTAAATTATCCAAAGTCTGTCTAAAAGGCTTCCAGGCCCGACTCAGGACCAGATGATTAATAAGAAGAATACTCAGTATAATCACGACGTACAATACGGCCAGCGAGATTGCTAAATTAATCAGGTAATCATCCTCCTCTACCGTCGAAGTCCGTATCTCCAGCGAATAAGGCTTGCCCTCCTTACTGTAGAAGCCCGTCCGTAGTACCCGATAAGGCTCGTCCTCATCGTCATAAGGCATATAGATAAATTCCTTCGAAAACCGATTCTTATCCAGATCCTCCGCAGCATGTTCTACAGGTAGAATGCGAAATTGATTGATTCCAAATTCTGTTGTATTTTCTAAAATTTCGGGACTATTATAAGCCTCCCTGATAATTTCAATTTTTTGATTCTTCAGCCCATCATCGATATTATCATACACTTCATCCATTAATATGGCATAGAAGAGCAATGCCCATACCGCCATCACAATGAGTATGGTAATGACAATAAATCGATTGGTATAGTATTTTACAGAAACTACTGCCATCACACTAATTTATAACCTACACCGTACACCGCTTGTATATCCAATGTTGCTTTGGCATCTTTAAGTTTCTTACGTAGGTTCTTAATTTGAGAATAAATAAAATCAAGATTATCCGCTTGGTCTGCATGATCTCCCCATACCGTTTCCGCCAGCGTTGTTTTTTCCAACAGCTTATTGGGCCTTAACAAAAAATAATAAAGCACATCAAACTCCTTACGATTGAGTTGTAATTCCTCCCCATCTACCTTGACGACACGATTATCCATATCCAGCGATACATTTTGATACTGAATAACGGTATCCCCATGCTGCGCATTCCGACGTACAATAGATTTGATCCGAGCCAAAAGCTCCGCAAAGTGAAAAGGCTTCGCCAGATAATCGTCTGCACCGATCTCCAATCCCAACACCTTATCATCGACAGAGTCTTTCGCCGACAGTATCAGTACGGATTGATTTACATTCTTCTCTTTCAACAACCGCAACAAATCCAATCCATTCCCGCCAGGCAGCATGATATCCAACAGCACAATATCGTATGGATAATTCAATATTTTATCCATACCCTGCTCGTAGTTATCGGCACTTTCAACAAGAAAATGCTCCCGTTCTAGAAAATCCTGAATACTCCGAAGTAATTCTACTTCGTCTTCAATTATAAGTACTTTCATATCCCTATTAAAGATAACTATATTTTTTGCTCCTCAAACCTCTATTGATAAATCGGCCTCTAAGCCCCGCTGACAATACAATAATGGCACCACAATTTGGAAACATTTAGGAATTCTCAACAGCAGTTCCTCTTTTATCGAGTTTCGACCATAAAAATTACATTTTAGTAAACATTTACCTTATTTTTACGTTATTATTAGAGGCTAGGTAATTAATACACATCATTGGTTTGAATAAATTTACACGCGTTTTACTACGCATTTTTTTATGGATTTTTGGCTCCGTAATCGCCTTAGTCCTATTGGTTATATTCTTAATTCGTCTACCATCCGTTCAGAATTACATCGCGGGCAAGGTAGCGCATTACCTAGAAACCAAAATAGGCACACCGGTGAACATTGGTTATGTCAACATTACTTTTCCTAAAAAACTAGTCCTGGAAAACATTTATTTTGAAGACCAAAGTCAGGATACCCTCCTTTCCGGAGAGAAATTAATGGTAGACATCAATATGTTAAAAATATTGAAAAACACTATTGAGATCCAAGAAATAGATCTGGAAGGGATTACCGCCAAGATTACACGTTCGGCGCCAGATGGTAGTTTTAACTTTGACTATATACTCAAAGCATTCACTTCCGAAAAAGAAAGCCCCCCTACAGCACCTGATACCGCCTCAGCCCTCTTGTTCAATATTGACAAGGTAAACTTCGACCGTATACGATTTGCTTACAAAGACGATATGATCGGTACCTCAGCAGACATTTGGCTAAATCATTTTGACACCCGTATCAAAACATTTGATCTGAAAGACAACATGACATTCGACATGCCAAAGATCAACTTAGAGGGACTCACCGCCTACGTCAAGCAATGGGCACCTAGCACAGAAAGCACAAAACCTAAGCCCGAAGATTTTGGCATCACCGACAGCAGTACCAATAGTACAGCCCTACTTCCTAATATCGGCACCGAATTCATCAAGTTGAAAGACATTTTTGTGCGGTATCAAGACGTTTCCGCTGCGATGGATACCAAGTTTGATGTTAAGAACCTATCCGCCAATGTGGACGTAATCGACCTGAATAAAGAAGTGGTACGTCTCCGCGAACTGATACTAGACCAATCAGACTCTTATGTCACCTTTGGAAAAACGCCAAAAAAGACAAGTACCACCTCCGATAGCAGTACCGTAAACTGGGTCGTATCGACCGATAAAGTTGTCATTGACAAAACAAATTTTGCATTCCGGGACGACAACCAAGCTCGAATGAAGGGTTTTGACTATTTCAACATCAAAATAAAAGATTTAGCGGGTGCATTGGATCAGCTTCATTATTCGGCAGATTCGATAAGTGGTTCATTACTGAACCTAACAGCAAAAGACCATTCTGGTTTTTACCTCAAGAAGTTGAAAGCAGACTTCACTTACACCAATACCGGTGCGACCATAGAGAATCTACTTGCAGAGACTCCGAACACCATTATACGGGATTATTTTAAGATTACTTACCCTTCGCTCGATGCCGTAGCTAAGAACCCAGGACTTTTATCTATCGACGCCAAAGTCAAAAAAACGCAGATCGATATGTCCGACATCCGCTTCTTTGTCCCAGACCTCGAGCAAATGGATGTTATGAAGCCACTCTTGACCAAACGCTTCTTTCTCGATGGACATGTAGTCGGCAAGCTCAATGATCTTCATATTCCTTCGCTCAACTTCCGCACGCTCGACAACACCAGTATTATTGCGAGCGCAGATATCAAAGGCCTGCCCGATACGGACAAGCTTTTTGTAAACCTCAATCTTAAGAAACTAACAACAAGCAAAAAAGATTTGGACAGACTTATTGCAAAGTCTATGCTTCCTAAAGACATGGCTTTTCAGTTCCCGAATTCTATATCTTTATCCGGTTCGTTCAAAGGCGGCATGAAAGGTTTTGACACCAACATGAGCTTACTCACCGAAAAAGGAAATGCGACCGTCAATGGTTACCTCAACATGGCAGGAAGAGACACCACCTACGATGCGACCTTGTCCATTTCTGATTTCAACATTGGACATATACTCGACCAAGATTCTACATTGGGAATAGTATCCATAGATGCACAAGTAAAAGGTCAGGGCCTCAACCCCAAGACAATGCGTGCATCGATGAACGGAACAGTCAATCGCTTAGATGCCATGGGCTATCAATACCATGACATATTACTCGATTTAACCGCGCAAAATGGAGATATCGCTGGCAATATCAATTCCATTGACCCCAATGTGAAATTTAATCTGGATATGGCGGCAGATATGCGCGGCGCCTATCCCGCGGTAAAAGCCGAATTGATGATCGACTCCGTCAATCTCAAAAACCTAAAGCTAATGAAGGATGACTTCCGTTATCATGGCAAGGTAAACCTAGATTTAACGACAGCTGATATCAACCACTTAAACGGAGATTTAATTGTCTCCCATTCTTCTATTGCCTATAATGACTCTCGCTATGCGCTAGATACCATATCGGTGACCGCTCTTGCCGATACCAACCGAAACGCATTAGTCCTCAAGTCCGAATTTCTAAATGCTCACTTGGTTGGAAAATACAAACTGACCGAGCTAGCGGCCTCGCTACAGGATGTTGCAAGAATATACTACAATCCAAAAAACGAGCCTCCTACTCCTTTGAAGTATGAGAATCAGAATTTCGAATTTTCAGCTACATTGAATAACTCAAGATTCCTAAGAGACTTTTTACCTGGTCTCGAAAGAATGGATGACATTTCTCTCGATGGTACCTTCAATAGCCAACAAAAGAGTATAATGGCTAAGTTGATAGCCCCTACCCTCATATACGATGGTATTGAAGTCAAAGACGTGGGCTTAGACATCATCACGGTAGATAGTACGATGTACTACTCTACATTAATAAACAAAATCAAAGTTAATAATATCGAATTGAACAATACCGTCCTCAGTGGTAAAATCATTGAGAACAATTTGGATTTCGGACTCTGGATAAAAGATAAAGCACAAAAAGACCGTTACCACCTTGGCGCAAAAATGAGTGTAGATGAGAGTAATTATATGCTTAGTCTATTCGAAGATGGCCTCATGCTAAATTACGACAAGTGGAATATCAACCCAAGCAATCAGCTTAGCTTTGGTAAAGACGGTATCCGTGCCCAAGATTTTAAACTCAGCTATAAAGGACAAGATTTCAGCATACAATCGCAAGACAGCACATTCAACTCCCCTATAGACCTCACCTTCAACAATTTTAGGATAGAGACTTTCTCTAGTATGCTCGAATCTGACATACTTAACTTTGGAGGGGGCATCAATGGTGCGGCTACAGTCTCCCGTTTATCCAGCAACCCAGTATTTGTATCCGATCTGGAAATTAAAAAATTCTATTTTGGACAAGATACCGTTGGTAATATCTTGGTGAAAGTAGATAACCTCAAAGAAAACACCTATTCTGCTGATGTTAAGATCACAGAAAATGGAAACGATGTACAGCTACTAGGGGAATATCTAGCACCTCCAACCGGAGAAGCTAGCTTTAATGCTTCCCTGGAATTGAAACCCTTAAAAATAAAAACAATAGAAGCCTTCAGTATGGGCTATCTAAAAAATAGCGAGGGTGACCTTAATGGTCTTCTTCAGATCGGGGGCAATTTTGACGCACCAAAGATATCGGGTGACCTGACCTTTAACAAGGCACGCATGAATGTATCCATGCTAAATGCAGATTTGTTGATGGACAACCAAAAAATCACCTTCAACAATCAGGGAATCGTCTTCAAACAGTTCGCATTAAACGATCTCCGTGGCAACCAAGCCAAATTAAACGGGAGCATATTGACAAAGAACTATACGGATTTTGATTTCAACCTCAATCTAACGACCAAGAATTTTGCGGCGGTCAACTCTACACGGGAGGACAATGACCTGTTCTATGGTAAATTGAACATTACCTCCAATATTCGCATATCTGGTGACTTAAATAAACCTGTTATCGATGGCGATGTAAAAGCAAATGAGAACACAGACTTTGTTTTTATCGTTCCCAATGAGAATCCTGGAATTGCAGAGCGTGACGGGGTAGTCAAATTTGTAGATAAAAGTGACACCGCAAGAGCCAACATCTTTGCTAGACTAGATTCCATGACTACTGCTACTAAATTGTCTGGCATGGATCTCGCTCTCAATCTCAGTACAGACCGTGAGGCTAAATTTAAAGTCATCATAGACGAAGGTTCCCAAGATGCCTTAAACATCCAAGGGGTTGCCGAATTGAATACCGCCATCGACGCCAGTGAAAAGATAACCATGTCTGGAACATTTACCGTTGAGAAAGGAAACTATTCCTTCAATTTTGGACCTATTAAGAAAGAGTTCGATTTTGAAAAAGGAAGTACCATCACTTGGAATGGAGACCCTCTGGATGCGCGGATGGACATTACCGCAATTTACAAGGGACGCTTCCCTACACTAGAGCTTGTCAGCAACCAAATCGGTACAGAGAGCCAGAACCTGTACAAACAACGGGTACCTTTCAATGTCAAGCTGATTTTATCGGGCGAACTCTTCAAACCAGATATCCGATTTGATATTGATTTGGATGAAAACAATGCGATCGTGTCTCAGGATGTTGTTTCCAAAGTAAACATCGGTCTTGCTTCTTTACGCGATGACCCTGCCGAATTAAATAAACAAGTATTCTCATTGATTATTATGGGACGTTTTATGTCATCCAATCCATTCGAAAGTCTCTCGGGTGGTGGCGGCGTAGAAGGTATAGCCCGTAGCTCCGTGAGTTCATTCCTATCCGGCCAGCTGAATAACCTTGCTTCCGATTTGATAAAAGGAGTCGAACTGGATTTCAATCTACAATCCGAACAAGATTACCTCACCGGTTCCGGTCAAAACCGTACGGACCTTGCGGTAGGAATATCCAAAATGCTCTTTGACGACAGATTAAAAATCACTGTCGGATCAAACTTTGAAGTGGAAGGTAATACCCGTCCGGGCGAAAAACCGAATAATATAGCCGGAGATATCTCGATAGACTACCAGTTATCGAAAGATGGACGCTATTTTGCTAGGGTATATCGCAAAAACCAATACCAAGCCACCCTGCAAGGACAGTTTGTAGAGACTGGTATCGGTTTTATTATTAACATGAGCTACAACAGGTTCAGAGAACTGTTTATGAGTTCCAAAGCACTGGAACAGTATTACAACTCGGACAACAGTAATTTCAGAAAGCGGTTTAATGTAGATCGTATGGAGACAGACTCCATCTACCGCGATAGTGTACGCACCGTCATCAAAGATAGTTTGATGCTACACAGTCCAGAGTTCCGCAAGCGGATGCAAGAGCGCGAAGCTAAAGAAAAGCTACAGCAGACACAAGACTCGATTAAGAATAAAAAAGACAGTACACACCAAGGTGCAGAAGTTAAAAAGCCAGTTTCTGCTATCCGCAATGAGGAAGAGGAAAGGAGACAAAATGAGAAATAGAATCAGGTCAATAATCGCATTTACACTATTTATTACAGTTCTATTTTCCTGTAGTTCGACCAAGTATATTGCCGAGGGAGAAAAACTATATACCGGAGGAGAGGTTGACCTCAAATTAGACACCGCTATTAACCCACAACGGAAACTCGCCTTTGAAGAGAATCTCGCCTCTTTACTGATGCCCAAACCCAACAAAAAAGCATTAGGAGTACCTTGGAAGCTTTTATTCTGGAATATGGGCGGAGGCTATGACACCAGTAAAAACCTCGTTCGAAAATTCCTAAAGAAACAAGGTGAAGCCCCTGTCCTATTAAGTGACGTAAACCGGGAATACAACGAGAATCTACTGCGCAACCGTATGGAAAACATTGGTTTTTTCAATGCTTCGGTAAGTTCAGATACCATCATAAAGGGAAAATACGCTAGTGTCCTTTACACTGCAGTACCGAGAAAGATATACCGCATCAACTCGCTAAGCTACAGCATTGACTCTACGTCTCATATCGGTAAGGACATCCTCTCTGTAAAAGACGAATCCCTTCTTAAGGTAGGTTCAAATTATAGTCTTGACGTTATTATCAGCGAGCGGGAACGAATCGACAATTCGCTCAAGAACAAAGGTTATTATTATTTCAACCCCGATAACATTCTCGTCGAAGTCGATAGCACTATAGGCAATCATAAGGTGAACATGTATGTAACGGTAAAGCCCGAAACCACCAAACAGGCGAAAGAACCGCAACGTATTGGCAACATCTACGTATACCCCAATTATACCTTAGGATCTCAAGGCTACACCCGTAGAAACTCACGTAATATGGAGTTGTACAACAAAAACATCCACTTTGTAGATCCGAAGAACACCTTCCGGAAGAAAGTTTTAGCCAATCACATTTTCTTCGAAAAGGGCGAATTATACAACAGATATGACCACAATCAAACCATCAATCATTTGGTAAACCTGAATACATTCAAATTTGTTAAAAACAACTTTGAAAACAGTCCGGATTCTGCCAATACACTTGATGTATACTATTACCTCACACCGCTTCCAAAACGTTCGATACGCTTTGAGATCTTAGCTAAGACCGCAACCGTGTACAATGGATCCGAAGCAAATGTTACCTGGTCACTACGCAATGCGTTCAAAGGGGCCGAGACGGTGACACTCAATGTATTTGGGGGGTATGAAACACAAACCGGAGGAAAAGTCAATCTTAACTCCGCTTACTACCGATACGGCGCCGAGTTAGGGATCACCTGGCCAAGGCTACTTTCGCCTTATAAATGGGCTCCTTCAAAACGCTTTATCCCAAAAACCTACCTCAAAGTGGGGTACGAGTTCTTGAATAGACGAACAGCCTACGTCCTTAACTCGTCTACCTTGAGCTATGGCTACATGTGGAAGGAAAACGACCAAAAGCAACACGACCTTACGCTAGCTGAAATCATCTATGTACAGCCTCGTAACATATCGGCCGATTACCAGGCGCAGATGGATACCGTACCGACCCTAAAGCGTATAGTTGACCCGCAGTTCTCCTTCGGTCCAAACTACACCTATACCTTTACCAATTCGATGGACCAGAACCGAAAACACACCTTTTATTTTAAAGGAGGTGTCAATCTTTCTGGAAACGTACTCGGTTTAATTCAGGGCGCAAGTTACAAAAATGACGAGACACGCACCCTCTTTGGCACCGTCTATAGTCAGTTTGTCCGTGTAGAAGGAGATTTCAGGCATTACATGAAGCTAGGGAAGAGTTCCCAATTGGCATCCCGGCTTATGATAGGAACCAGTTATTCCTATGGTAACTCCTACTCCCTACCTTATCTAAAACAATACTATACAGGCGGGCCTAACGGCTTACGTTCATTCCGGGCACGGGCAGTTGGGCCAGGTTCTTCTGCTCCCGAGAATATAGGTGCCAACAATTACTTTGCAGACCAGACGGGTGATTTTAAATTGGAACTCAATACAGAATATCGTTCCAAACTCGCGGGCTTTGTTCATTGGGCAGCTTTCGTAGATGCTGGAAATGTCTGGCTTCAACGAACCGATAACAACAAACCAGGAGGGCGTCTATCCAAAGAATTCTTATCCGAACTCGCTGTCGGAGGTGGAGCCGGTCTGCGATTTGATTTTGACTTTCTTATTATACGTACTGATTTAGCTGTACCTTTCAGAGTACCTTACCTTCCTAAAGGTGAGCGTTGGGTATTCAAGGACATCGACTTAAAAAGTTCCAAATGGAGACGCGAAAACTTAATATTCAACCTGGCGATAGGCTATCCTTTTTAGCCTGCTTGTCCGAGCAATCTATTGCTTTTTTTGCTAGTCCGCTTTGTTAAACGAGTAATATTAAGTAGATTTAGTAATCAGATATTCTAAACTTGAAAACCGATGAAAGTAACAATTATAGGAGCCGGAGCCGTAGGCGCTACTACAGCCGATAACATTGCAAGAGCCAATTTTGCGGAAGAGGTCGTATTATTAGATATCAAAGAAGGCGTCGCCGAAGGCAAAGCGCAAGACATGATGCAGACAGCAGCACTACTTGGCTTTGATACAAAAATTAAAGGCGTTACTAATGATTACCTACAAACAGCAGGTAGCAGTGTAGCCGTGATCACTTCAGGTATACCTCGTAAGCCTGGTATGACTCGTGAAGAATTGATCGGCACAAACGCCAACATTGTTAAAACCGTTGTTGAAAACCTAGTAAAACATTCTCCTGACGTTATTATTCTAGTCGTTTCAAATCCTATGGATACCATGACCTACTTGGCACTAAAAGCTAGTGGTCTTCCTAAAAATAGAATAATCGGTATGGGAGGAGCATTAGACTCAGCCCGTTTTAAATTTCAGTTAGCAACCAAACTGAATGCCTCTCCTTCTGATTTAAATGCTATTGTCATAGGTGGCCATGGCGATACCACCATGATTCCATTGATACAAAAAGCAACCTGGAACAGCATCCCTGTAACACAGTTCTTGTCAGAAGAAGAACAAGCAGACATCGTCAAGAAGACTATGGTCGGCGGGGCTACATTAACGGCACTGATAGGTACTTCGGCTTGGTATGCTCCAGGAGCGGCGACCGCGGCTATGGTCAAAAGTATTGTGCTAAATGAAAATAAACTCTTCACTGCATCCGTATATCTAGAAGGTGAGATGGGGCAACATGACATCAACATCGGTGTACCTGTGATCATCAATAAGAATGGTTGGGATAAGATTGTTCCTTTAGAACTCTCTCCCGAAGAGCAAGCTGCTTTTACAGCAAGCGCAGAGGCGGTACGCAATATGAACGCTGTGCTCAAAGACAGCAACATTATTTAAATATTGGCTTAAATCCCTATTACGTCAGCAACGCTATGCGTTGCTGACTGAAAATACATACATGCATATAATTCCCTTGCAACTTCTCCAATTAGAGGAAGAAGGCTTTCATATTATTGTCGACGTAACTGTATTTGGTACAGCTCACAAAATGGTTGTAGACACAGGCGCCAGCAAAACAGTCTTTGATAAAAACACACTGCTCCAGGCCGGAATCACAGAAACAGCATTCATAACATCCGAACTGTTATCTACAGGTCTCGGTACTAACGAGATGAAAAGTGCTACCATGCAACTCTCGGATTTTCAGATCCAGGATTGGGTTTGCCGTTCTATTGAGGTTGCTGTCCTGGACTTATCCACCATCAACTATGCCTATACACAAATGAACCTACCTTCCATCATTGGTGTCTTGGGGGGAGATATTTTAGTAAACTATGGCGGGATAATCAACTATAAAAAACGGACACTGACCTTAAACAGTAAAAAACGAAAAAAATCGCTATTAACGTTATAAGCGCAATCTAGAAAATTTTATTAGAATAAATTTAGCGTGGAGGATTAACTACTAACGAATAGAAATCCGTTTGACGACAGTCTCTGTACCAGAGCTGACCCTTACAAAATAAAAACCTGCGGACACCTTACCTTCTGTTTCAAACGAAAGGTTATGAGTACCTGCATCAAGAGGAGAGTTAGACAAATTCAGCACCTCATTACCTAAGGCGTCCATTAATTTAATGGATACGTTATTCTGTTTTGTCAATTTGAAAGAAGTCGTGATTTGCGATGCCACGGGATTATACATCACTTTTACATTGGTAATCATTTTGTCTGTACCCTGATCCTTAGATTCGGAACCAAACAGCTGATAACTTGTTGCATATCCTACGCTCTTCCCATGGGCATGGGTAGCATATACAGTAGCTGATAACAGCAGTCCTGTACATATTATTTTGGCGTATTTACGGATATTTACTTTCATTATTCAATTTAGACAACAAGCAATTGGAAATGGTTTAATCAAATCTAAATAATCTGCCCCATACTTCCTAATACAAAGTTAGTTTTTTTAGTACTAGGTAGGTATCATTTTTATTTTTTTTTCAGGCTTTTAACAATTTTTAACAAGAAAATTCGTTACCTCAGTATTTTGCTCTATATTGGCACCATATTTTAATAGTAACACAGTAAGAACACCTATGGGCTCAGACCATAAACACACACTTAACCGCCTTAGTATGGGCGGATTACTCATCTCCTTAGGAATTATATTTGGAGATATCGGAACTTCTCCCCTCTACGTATTCAAAGCAATTTTCAACCAAGGAACTATCGACAAAGACTTGGTCATTGGAAGTATTTCCTGTGTTTTTTGGACATTGACTTTGCAGACAACGATCAAGTATGTATTAATCACCTTAAATGCCGACAATAAAGGGGAGGGAGGGATACTTTCCCTATACTCCCTAGTCCGCCGGAAAGCAAAATGGTTGATCATACCTGCTATTATAGGAGCGTCTACCCTATTGGCCGATGGTATGATTACCCCTGCCATCACCATATCTACCGCTATTGAGGGATTAGCCATCCACAACCCTTCCTTTCCAACAGTACCAGTGGTTGTTTTGATCATTTCAATGCTATTCCTTATCCAGCGTTTCGGAACCTCCATCGTCGGTCGGGTTTTTGGTCCCCTTATGCTGGTCTGGTTCAGCACCATAGGAATATTAGGACTTTCCTATATTCATTACGCGCCAGAGGTTATCAAAGCATTAAACCCCTATTACGCACTCGAAACGATCATTAATTATCCCGATGCACTCTTCATTTTAGGAGCTATTTTCCTTTGTACCACTGGGGCCGAGGCTTTATATTCCGATATGGGACACTGTGGTAAGTCGAATATCCGCGTCAGTTGGATTTTTGTTAAACTCACCTTAATCCTCAACTATTTTGGACAAGGCGCTTGGCTTATCATGCATGAAGGATCGGTTTTAGGTGAGCGGAATCCTTTTTACTCTATTATGCCCGATTGGTTTTTGATGTATGGTATTACCATCGCTACTATAGCCGCTGTTATTGCCAGTCAGGCGATGATCTCCGGATCCTATACGTTGATCTCGGAAGCCGTACGCCTTAACATATGGCCTAAAGTGACGATTAGATACCCTAGTGATCAAAAAGGACAGCTGTATGTTCCATCCATCAACCTTATCCTATTCCTAGGGTGTATGCTTGTAATCGCTATATTCCAAAAATCCAGCAATATGGAAGCAGCGTATGGGTTGGCGATCAATCTTACCTTCCTCTCTACAACCATACTCGTGATATTCTTTATGGCCCGCAAACGGGTTAATAAAATATGGATAATCCTTTTTGCCGTTGTCTATTTCACCATCGAGATTGGCTTCCTAATGGGCAATGGGGTTAAGATTGCGCACGGCGGATGGCTGACCCTGATCCTGGCATTCAGTATATTCACGGTAATGTTTGCGTGGTACAATGCGCGGAAAATAAAAAATAGATATGTACGCTTTGATGATATCAAAAAATACTTCCCTATTATATCAAAACTAAGTGAAGATAAATCAGTCCCTACCTTCGCATCACAACTGGTCTACTTGACCAGTGCCAATAATATCGAAGAGATAGAAACAAAGATTATTTACTCACTCATTAACAAAAAACCTAAACGGGCAGATGTGTACTGGCTGGTGCATGTCGATGTTATGGACACTCCACATGCCCGGGACTATACCGTCAAACAACTCATCCCAGGGAAATTAATCCGTATTGATTTCAAACTCGGCTTTAGAGAAGAACAAAAAATAAGCTTGTTATTCCGTAAAGTAGTTGAAGATATGGTCAATAAAGGTGAAGTCGATATCACGAGTCAATACGACACCTTAAAAGAACATAAAATAACGGGAGACTTTAACTTTGTTGTTCTTGAGAAAGTATTCTCTAGAACCAGCGATCTAAGCTGGGGCGACCGCATCATTATGGAAATCTACAAGATATTAAAACACTTCAGTTTAAGTGAAGAAAAAGGATTTGGATTAGATAGTAGTTTCGTTACCTTGGAGCGGGTTCCTCTAAACATTCCGAACACCGAAAATATTAAATTGAGAAGGTTGAAATAAGAAGCAAACAGTTCAAGTGTAAAACCGTAAAATTGTGAAGGACTTATTTACCTCACAATTTTACGGTTTTCTTTTTTATGCTTCTGACTGAGCGTCCTTATTCAACTTAGAGTGCTTGTATCCGTACATGAAATAAATCAAGAGACCAATAGCCAACCAAATGATGAAAATAATCCAATTACTAGCGCCCAGCTCACTCATCAAGTACAGGTTAACAAGAATACCTGTTACCGGTAGCAACGAGAAATTATGCTTAAAACTCATCACACTCAATACCAGCCAAGTTCCCCAAAACACCACTACCAGCGACTTGTGTATGATTACATCTTTTGTACCTAGCGTCTGCCATTCCTGAAGACTCTCCTTTCCGTAAACAAACATCAATACAGCAGTAACAAGAAGTCCAATACCGACAAGATACTTACCATTGATGTAAGGAACCTTAAATTTTGATTTCTTCGAGAGTCCTGTTTTATCCATATACAACACACCACCACACACTAAGATAAATGCAAAGAATGTCCCTACAGAAGTAAGATCCACAAAGAAATCCATCTTAAAAAACAACGCTGGTACTGCGACAACAACACCTGTCACCAGGGTGGCAAAAGAAGGTGTTTTATATTTAGGATGGATGGTAGCAAACTTCTTCCACAATAAACCATCTCTACTCATCGTCATCCATATCCTAGGCTGTGCTAATTGAAAAACAAGCAAGGCACTCGTAATCGCGATTACCGAAGTGACAGAGATTATTCCTGCCATATGATCAAATCCAACGTATTGAAACACATACGCCAAAGGATCTTTTACATTTAAATCCGAATAATTGACCATCCCTGTCAACACCAATGTAATCAGTACATACAACACCGCACATATAATCAAACAGTAGATCATTGCTTTTGGTAGATCCCGTTGTGGATCTTTACACTCTTCGGCCGTAGTAGATATCGAATCAAAACCAATAAATGCAAAGAAAACCGCGGCTATACCGCTCAAAACCCCTCCCATCCCATTCGGAGCGAATGGTGTCCAGTTCTCCGGTTTGATAAAAAATGCTCCACCTATGATGACAGCTATGATTATCCCTATTTTAATCATGACCATAATATTACTGGCGCGTTGCGATTCTTTTATCCCAATGTAGACCAGCCATGTCACCAATACGGTAATTAAACCCGCTGGCAGATCAAAAACAATCGGCAGATCACCAATCTTTGGAGCAGTGTTATAAGCTTCAAGTGCAATTTTATCTATTCCAGACAGTTTATCTGCACCAACGAGTAGCATCTTTTCGTGCGCTTCGAGTGCATATCCAGGTGCCATCGTCAACCATTTGGGGATATAGATACCGAAGCCTTCACACATTGAAACAAAATACTGTGACCAAGAAATGGCAACTACCATATTCGACACTGCATACTCCAAGACCAATGCCCAACCGATGATCCAAGCGAACAACTCCCCAAAAGCGACATAAGCATAGGTATATGCCGAACCTGAAACCGGAACTGTACTCGCAAACTGGGCATAGGACAGCGCAGTAAACACACAGGCAAAAGCAACAAAGACAAATAAAAGAGATACTGCAGGGCCGCCATTATAAGCTGCCAGTCCAATGGTACTAAAAATACCAGCACCTACTATCGCTGCAATACCTAGAGAGACTAAATCCCGAACACCCAAAATTTTTGCTAGACCGGAGCCATGGGTCTGAGAGTCGATTAGTATTTGGTCAACACTTTTCTTCCTGAAAAGTTGATTTTTCATATGTATATAATTTGATTTAAAATGGTCATGAACTAGTTCCTATCGTCTTCGACGAGCTCCTTGTATCGGTTTAATCGGACGGGAATATCCAATTTACGTTTATTCACTCCAAAAGGATATATCATATTTTAAAGTTTAAATAAGCTAAAAGAAGTGGCTCACTGTACCGTACCTCATTCTAGCTTTTGACTTAAGTCGCTATAGATTTCAAAAAAGTCCTGCAACTGCGTCTGTTTATATTCATCGAGCCTATCCCCCAGTACTTGGATATGCGTCTTAGTAGCCTCAAAATTCCATACTCGCTTACATATGTTAAACAGCGCATGCGGCAGGTTCTCTATCTTGGCATAATCAAAGATATACCTGGAACTGACAAATCGGTCATAAAAAATAAAAAAACGGTCTATATCAATACCTCCCAAATTTTGGAGGTAGGTTGTTAGCGCCTTTTTATCTACCTGAGCCAGGTGTTCATAGAGTCTCCCCACATTCAGTAGTTCATGCACGATCAGCTCATGATCCAATAACAACTCGAGTCCAATATGTGCCAGAAACGAGGCTCTAACCGGTAAATCTGTGATATCAGCTTCAATAGCGAGCCGCAATTGATGTGTATGCTTATAAAAAAAATCCGAGTTATGGAATAAGCGATCGATTTCCACATGACGCAACCAGCCCTCCGTTATGGCCTGTGCCTTAGGAGTACTCCTTAAAATATCATCATACTTATGGATTTGAAAAGCATATTTCTTATCTACATTTTTCAGAAGATCTGGCAAAAGCCCTCCTAAAACCTGCTCGGGCTCCACAGCATAACGCTCAAAATAGTAGTGCGATAAAAAATTCACAACAGGAGTATCTCTTAAATTATCGTAATATACAGCTTAATATCTTATCTTTGCAATCTTATAATAAAAAATTTAAATACATATGAATTTTGTAGAAGAATTACGTTGGAGAGGCATGCTTCAAGATATCATGCCCGGTACCGAAGACTTACTTAACAAAGAGAAAGTATCTGGGTATATCGGTTTTGACCCGACTGGCGATTCTTTACATGTCGGTCATTTGACGCAGATCATGACATTAATCCATTTTCAGAATGCTGGCCATAAACCCGTAGCCCTAGTTGGTGGTGCTACCGGGATGATTGGAGATCCTTCTTTCAAGTCGGCAGAACGAAATCTATTAGATGAAGCTACATTAAACCACAATGTTGCTTCCCTAAAGAATCAGTTATCAAAGTTTTTAAATTTTGGCGACGGCGACAACGATGCTAAAATGGTAAACAACTACGATTGGTTCAAAGATTTCAACTTCTTGGATTTCATCCGTGATGTGGGTAAGTTGATTACGGTCAACTACATGATGTCCAAAGATTCGGTAAAGAAACGCTTAGAAGGTGATAACGGTCTATCATTTACAGAGTTTACTTATCAATTGATTCAAGGATATGACTTCTATTATCTTTGGAAACATCACAACTGCAAAGTACAAATGGGCGGTTCGGATCAATGGGGCAATATCGTCACAGGATCAGAAATGATCAGACGTCAAGACCAAGGAACCGCATTTGCTGTAACCACACAGTTGATCAAAAAAGCAGATGGACAGAAGTTTGGTAAAACGGAATCCGGAGCAGTATGGTTGGATCCGAAGAAAACATCACCGTTCAAATATTATCAGTTCTGGTTGAATGCGACAGACGACGATGCAAAAAGCTGGATCAAGATCTTTACCCTTAAAGGTAAGGAAGAATTGGATGCTATCATTGCAGAACATGATGCTGCTCCACACCTACGTACTGTACAGAAAGCTTTAGCAAAAGATATTACAATCCGTACGCACTCTCTTGAGGCTTACGAGACAGCAGTAAAAACTTCGGACTTCTTATTTGGCAATGGTTCATTAGAATTTTTAGCCAATCTAGACCATGATGCTGTATTAGATGTATTCGATGGAGTACCACAATTCACCATTAGCAAAGCTGAACTTGCAGAAGGAGTTAATATTTTAGATCTTCTAGCAGTTAAAGCTTCGGTATTCGCTTCCAAAGGCGAGGCCAAAAAGATGTTGACTGGTGGTGGTGTATCCTTAAATAAGGAAAAGCTTAGTGATATCGAACAAACGATAACCGCAGAACAGTTAATAAATGGCAAATACCTGGTAGTCCAGAAAGGTAAAAAGAACTACTTTTTGATTACTGCCGAGTAATACCATAAGTAATAAAAGTACCCCAGAAGCCACTTCTCACAAGAGTGGCTTCTGTTTTTATTGTTCCCTTTGTCTTATCGCTTTATCAAGCTTCGAGTTTCTTACCACAATTTTTTTACTTTTTAGTTTTTACTTTTTAATTTCGTGTATGATCAGTAATAGAGAGTTATTCTTAAAAAATACGGCTCAAACATCAGAAAGTCCCCGTTTGATAGAAGTCGAAAGAGCTGAAGGCTCTTATCTATACGGCCCACAAGGGCAAAAATACCTAGACCTGGTTTCAGGATTTAACGTAAGCAATATTGGGCACCGCCATCCTAGGGTTATCGCTGCCATCAAAGAGCAATTGGACAAATACATGCACGTGACAGTATACGGCGAGTTTGTACAGGCACCACAGGTCCAATTTGCGACCAAACTACTAGAACAGCTTCCTCCTTTCTTTCAGTCCGTCTACCTGACCAATTCGGGGGCCGAAGCAGTAGAAGGATCTATGAAGGTCGCTAAAAAATTTACAGGCCGTAGGCAGATCATTGCCGCAAAAAAAGCCTACCACGGTAGTACCCAGGGTGCGTTAAGCTTGATTGGCAATCCCGCCTATCAGGAAGCATACGCTCCATTATTGCCCGAGATTGATTTCATTACGTTCAATGATCACGATGATCTATCTCATATCACAACAGCTACAGCAGCCGTAATTGTCGAAGCCATACAAGGTGAAGCAGGCGTACGTGTTCCTGATGTAGCTTACATGCAGGCCTTACGCCAAAAATGTACAGATACAGGAACCTTATTGATCTTTGACGAAATACAAACAGGGTTTGGACGCACAGGTTCACTATTTGCTTTCGAACATTTCGGCATCATCCCTGATATATTGATGCTTGCCAAAGGTATAGGCGGCGGCATGCCGTTAGGTGCATTTGTCGCTTCTAAAGAAATAATGGATGTCATCAAAGCCAATCCTATGCTCGGTCATATCACCACTTTTGGAGGCCATCCCGTAAGCTGTGCTGCGGCCTTAGCATCCCTAGAGACGATCTTAGAAGAAAAACTAATCGACGGAGTCGCCGAAAAAGCGGCCCTATTCCGAAAAGAACTGAACCATCCGCAGGTTAAGGAAATCCGGGGCCTTGGCCTTATGATGTGTCTACAGGTTGATAATTTTGATCAGGTCTACAATATCAGTAAATACTGTGCTGAAAACGGTGTCATGATCGACTGGTACCTTCATTGTGAAACAGCATTGCGGATAGCACCTCCATTGACTATTTCGACTACCGAAATTATGGAAGCCTGCCAAGTGATCAGGACTGCGCTGGACAAATATTGTTAATGACTGATTTCTCATAGGTAGAGCGTGAATTTGATGGAAGATTGTGAAAAGTTGCTCTATTTTTTGTAGTGTTAGGATACTAAACCTATTATACATGAACAACAGAAGAACATTTATCAAAAGTTCAGTACTGGCATTAGGAGCTACCGTACTGGCAAATCAAGTCTCAAAAGCCGCACCGCTCGTCACCAAGAATAAATTGGAGATTAAGCAAAATGACATTATTTTATTTCAAGGCGACTCCATTACAGACAATGGCAGAGCCAAGGACAACCTCTTGCCCAATGACATTCAAGCATTAGGCAGAGGTTATGCCATGCTTGCGGCGAGCGCCATGCTGAACAAATATGCCGAAAAGAACCTTAAAATATACAATAGAGGTATCAGTGGACATAAAGTCCCCCAACTACAAGACCGTTGGCAAGCCGATTGCATCCACCTCGCTCCGTCCGTATTAAGTATTCTTGTTGGAGTAAATGATTATTGGCACAAAAGAAGTGGAAAATACTCCGGTACAGCCCAACTCTATAAAGAACAGTACCAAAAATTACTGGATACAACACTAGAGCGCTTTCCGCAACTGCGGTTAATTATCGCCGAACCCTTTGCCGTTAAAAACGTGAAGCATGTCGATGACAGCTGGTTTCCTGAATTCGCACACTATCAAGAAGTAGCATCTGATATTGCAAAAGAGTATAAAGCAGTATTTCTTCCTTATCAAAATATCTTCGATACCGCCTGCAAACGTGCTCCTGGAGATTATTGGACGACCGATGGGGTACATACTTCGGCCGCTGGAGCAGATCTTATGGCAAAAAACTGGTTAAATTGCTTTAAATAAACAAATAACAAAAAAAAGCAGCTCTTAACATTAACTTAATATATACTTCATTTTTTGTTCATAGTTTTGCAAAAATAAAACTATGGACAATTATTTATATTTAGTTATCGTCACCCTTATCACCTTAGGTGTGATCGACCTGATGGTCGGTGTAAGTAATGACGCTGTTAACTTCTTAAACTCAGCTATCGGATCTAAAGCAATTCCCTTTCGCTTGATCATGATCCTGGCAAGTGCGGGGATACTGTGCGGAGCCGTTTTCTCAAGTGGTATGATGGAGATTGCACGAAGTGGAATATACATACCCAGTATGTTTAGTTTCAATGATGTGCTGATTATATTCCTCGCGGTAATGATCACCGACATTATTCTACTGGATATCTTCAACTACTTCGGGCTACCAACTTCCACTACCGTATCCATCGTATTTGAGCTCTTGGGAGGTGCGGTCTGTTTAGGTCTATATAAAATTGCCACAACAACTGGAGATTGGTCCACCCTTTCTCAGTATATCAATACAGAGAAAGCTTCAGAGATTGTAGTAAGCATACTTCTATCCGTGATTCTATCCTTTACTGTTGGCATGGCTGTACAATACGTATCCCGCTTGATCTTTACTTTCCAATTTGAGAAAAAGATGAAATCCTTTGGGGTATTCTTTGGAGGTATAGCGCTTGCGGCGATTAGTTATTTCATCATTATTAAAGGTTTAAAAACAGTTACTTTTATTGATAAGTCGGTAAAAGATTGGATCAACACCCATGAATTACTACTGATTGCCGGGAGTTTTGTTTTATTCACAGTATTCAGTTTCATTCTGACCCGTTTAAAAATCAATATTCTTAAAGTTATTATCGGAATAGGCACATTCGCTTTAGCACTATCGTTTGCTGGAAACGATTTGGTCAACTTCATTGGTGTCCCTGTTGCAGCTATACAGGCAATTGGCTTCTTCCAAGCGTCTGGTGGCAATCCTGACACCTATATGATGGGTGAACTTGGCTCTGCCGATATCGTAGCGCCTGTATGGATTCTATTTATTTCTGGAGCTATTATGATTCTCACGCTATGGACTTCTAAGAAAGCGAAAACAGTTATTGAGACCGAAATGAGCCTAACTAGCCAAGACGCTAGCACCGAAAAATTTCAGCCCAATACCTTATCCAGGTGGATTGTCCGCAGCTTTATGAATATAGGCAATGCAATAGGCTATTTGATGCCTCGCGCTCTTCAAGCCCGTCTAGACCGTTCCTTTGAAAACGAACGTTCTACAAAAAAGAAATCACAGGACGAGCCGATGTTTGATATGGTACGTGCCTCAGTAAATCTAATGGTTGCCAGTAGTCTAATTGCATTAGGTACATCCATGAAACTCCCACTATCGACTACATATGTGACCTTTATGGTGGCTATGGGTACCGCTTTTGCGGATAGAGCATGGGATCGTGAGAGTGCTGTATACCGCGTATCTGGTGTTTTCCACGTTATCGGCGGTTGGTTCTTTACCGCTGCTTGCGCTTTTACGGGTGCCTTCATCATCGCTTATTTATTGAAGATAGGTGGTATTATGACCTTTGTAGGTGCTCTTGTACTATTAGCCATACTTTTAGTTTTCAATGCGAAAAGCCACAAGAAAAAAGTTGCTGAACAGGCAAAACGGAAATTAAAACTAGGCAAGGAAGACATACATACCTTACAACAGGTAACAGAGGCCAGTTCTAATCAAATCAGTGAAGTATTTGCAAAATCCAATATTTTCTACAAAGAAATCGTAGATGGATTGATCAAAAATGATCTGACGTCGCTATCGATGAATAAGAAACTTATCAAGAAGTTCTTAAGGGATCTGGACTCTACCAACGAAAATCTATACAGCTTTATCCGTAACCTCGACGATTCATCAGCAAAAGGTAGCCGATTCTACATTATGTCTTTAGGTTATTTACAAGATATTGTAGAAAACCTGTACGTCATTGCGACCAATGCGCACAACCATGTAGACAATAACCATAAATCATTAAAGGATTATCAAGGCAATGACCTCCGCTTAGTAGGTGATGAACTAGGCAATTGGTACGCTGAGGTCTATAATATGTATAAGCGCCGTGAATTCTTAAAGATCGACAATACGATGAAACAACGGGATCAGCTTCAAAAAGTCATCAATAATCTTGTGGATAAACAGATTGACCACATACGTACAACAGAAAATAGCCCTAAAAACACGAAGCTATACTTCTCCATACTGTTAGAAACAAATGAGCTTATCAGTTCGACGTTTAAACTTCTAAGATTGAACAAAGAATTTGAAGAGTTCAAAATAGACAACAAGAAAATTAAATAAAAAAAGCCCGCTGATGCGGGCTTTTTTTATTTAATTTAATGTGCCAATACTTCGGGCAGTTCTTCCACATCCACCTCTCCATTCTCCGAAATAGAGATGAAACGTACCGGAACAATTTCATTCACCAAAAGTGGATCATATAGTGTACGCACTTTGACATAGTTTTTGGAGAAGCCATGCATATATCCGTCTTTGATATCCGACTCGAACAGTACCTCGCCAACCGCATTAAGATTTTCTTCGTAAAAAGCACGACGTTTTTTCTCAGACAGAATATGTAGCATTTTACTACGGTCTGAGCGTTGCGCTCCAGGTACCGCACCTTCCATCTGTGCTGCAATCGTATTCTCTCGCTCCGAATAGGTAAAGACGTGTAGATAGGAGATATCCATTTCATTCAAGAAATTGTACGTATCTATAAAATCCTCACGACTCTCTCCTGGGAAACCTACAATCACATCTACACCGATACAACTATTAGGCATCAATGTTTTAATCTTTGCTACCCTTTCAGCGTACAGCTCACGCTTATAGCGCCTGCGCATCTGGGCCAATATCTTATTGCTTCCCGATTGCAACGGCATATGGAAATGAGGTACAAATCGTTTAGATTGTGCGACAAATTCGATTACCTCATTGGCCAATAGATTCGGCTCTATAGAAGAAATACGGATACGGTCTATCCCTTCGACTTCGTCCAAAGCCTTAACCAAATCGAGGAACTTATCCTGCCGCTTACCGTCACGGATTCCAAAATCTCCGATATTCACCCCCGTCAATACGATCTCCTTCACTCCTGAAGCAGCTATTTCCTCTGCTTGCTTCACTATATCTTCTATCTTACCGGAACGGGATGCACCACGCGCCAATGGTATCGTACAGAATGTACACGAATAGTCACATCCATCCTGCACCTTCAGAAACGTACGCGTACGATCCCCGATAGAAAACGCAGATACAAACTGATTGGTCTCATCAATAGGTCCATTATGAATAATGGCCTTTTCCTGTTTGGTCAGATCATTGATATGTTCAATAATATTAAACTTTTCAGCTGCTCCAAGGACCATATCTACACCAGGGATTTCCGAGATTTCCTTTGGCTTCAACTGTGCATAGCATCCTACAATAGTAATATAAGCATTTGGCGAATGTTTAAGCGCTTCCTTCACCACCTTACGACACTTCTTATCTGCATGATCCGTTACAGAACAGGTGTTAATAACATAAACATCTGCCTGCGAATTAAAAGGAGTGGTCTCGTAACCCGCATCCTTAAAAATACGACCAATAGAAGATGTCTCTGAAAAATTCAGCTTACATCCCAACGTGTAAAAAGCAACTTTTTTATTCATATCCATATAACTCGACCATTTTGTAGGCCATTTGGAAAACCCAATCCGCAAAAATACACATTTTTATAGACATGAGATTTCAGATTTTATATTTCATTATTTGAGGCAAAGATGTGATATGTTCATGACACAAAATTTCAGCTTTCACAGTAATTTTCTTAGCTTTGAATACCTCAAAACAATCGTTAGACAGATAGCAATAAGACATTTATTTATAGGGTATGAAACAGTATTTAGATTTACTTAAACACGTATACACAGAAGGGGTCGAAAAGACAGACAGAACAGGAACAGGGACACGTAGTGTGTTTGGTCATCAGATGCGTTTCAACTTAAAAGAGGGTTTTCCTTTGGTTACAACCAAGAAATTGCACCTTCGCTCCATTATCCACGAATTGATCTGGTTCTTGAAAGGCGAGACCAACATCCAGTACCTCAAAGAGAATGGGGTGAGCATCTGGGATGAGTGGGCAGACGAAAACGGAAACTTAGGTCCAGTCTATGGATCACAATGGCGGTCTTGGCCTACGCCCGACGGTGGTCATATCGATCAGATAGCGCAAATTATCCATCAACTGAAAAACAGTCCGGATTCTCGCCGCATCATCGTATCAGCATGGAACGTTGCAGAAATCAATAACATGGCTCTTCCGCCATGTCATGCCTTTTTCCAGTTCTATGTCGCTCCGGCTCAACCGGAAAAAGGCCTCTTAAAGCCACAGTTGTCCTGTCAGCTATACCAACGAAGCGCCGATATCTTCTTAGGTGTTCCGTTCAACATCGCTTCCTACGCTCTTTTGACCATGATGGTCGCGCAGGTATGTGATATGGAAGTCGCAGATTTTGTACATACACTAGGCGATGCACATATCTATAGCAACCACTTCGAGCAAACGGAACTACAGCTGTCGCGAGAGCCAAAGGCCCTACCGCAAATAAAAATCAATCCCGAAGTGAAGGATATATTCGATTTCAAATTCGAGGACTTCGAATTAGTGAACTATGAGTTCCATCCACATATCAAAGCTCCAGTAGCGGTATAGTGAATATTTCGAAGTGCTGACTTTTTTAATTTTTACTTTTTAATTTTTACTTCGTGAGTACCAAAATAACATTGATCGTAGCAGCTGCAGAAAATAATGCAATAGGTAAAGACAATCAAATGCCCTGGCATCTGCCCAACGATTTTAAATATTTCAAAAAATCGACCATAGACCATTCTATAGTGATGGGTCGCAAGACCTTCGAGTCTATCGGGAAACCTCTTCCGGAACGCCGGAATATCGTATTGACCAGAGATCAGCAATACAATAACCCAGAGATAGACGTTGCCAATAGCCTACAAGATGTCCTCACCTACTGCCGTGACGAACGGGAAATATTCATTATCGGTGGAGCAAACATCTATCAGCAGGCGCTTCCACTCGCACAGTGCGTGTTATTGACCCGGGTTCATGCGACTATTGATGGAGATGCATTCTTCCCGGAGCTACCTTCTACGGAATGGGAACTCGTGAGTCAGGAAAAACACAATAAAGACGACAAGCATGTTTACGACTATACTTTTGAGGTATGGGAAAGAAAATAAAACGATAAATATCTGTCGAAAAAAGTGAACAGTCCTTCACTTTCAGTGATCACTTCCCGCCGATTGGTGATTACTCTTAAGTGACTGGTGATTACTTTTCAGCGACGAGTGAACACTTATTTACTGTAGGTGAACACAATTGCGCACGATCTGTCTGTATTTTTATAAAAAGTAACCAGCATTAGCTAACATGTGATCATATTTTTCTAAAAAGTGAACACTTTTTAACACACAGTGACCACTTCTTATAGAATAGTAGTCACTTGATAACAATAGATGAACACTTTTTAGAAAAATGTAGTCACTTCCTAGTGATAAGGACCTGCATTACAGCAACAAGTGATCACCATTCTGCTATAAGTAACTAGTCTTTAGCAAAAAGAAATCAATTAATAACAAACATAAACCCCTTTCCCCAAAATAGTGATAGCTTTATCAGACTCTGTGTTCACTTTTCACCAAAGAGTAGATACAAGTCATCAACATGTGATCAATCGATGCAATAAAGTGAACACTCTTCATCAGCAACAAACCACTAAGTGCTACACAGTAATCACATTGTTAGAAGAAGGGATCACTGATTCCGAAGAACCAATCACTTTTTAGCACTTTTTAGCCAATAAAAAAACCTAACTGAGTAAATCAGTTAGGCTTCGAAATTATCTTAGATAGTCAAAGCAAGAATATAGCAACTATCGACAGGCCCTAAGTATTGTTTTAATCACGCCTATTTGATATAAGTTTTATTTCCGTTTTCGTTGATATAATATTTACCTCCCTTAGGTCCTTCATAGACAGGATGGCCATTGTGTTTTTCCCCAGTCAGCTTATCTTGTCCCGTAGCCTTTACGCTAGGATTTGTTGTTTTGTTAACTTTCTTTTCGGTCTTTGTCTTTTGATCGGCTTTAACTGCCTCTTCTTTTTTAACGTCCTTTACTGCTTTAGTACCCGTACTTTTTGCAGTCTCTTTTGGTTGACTTTCTTTTTTGGTCACTGAAGCATTTGCTTCTTTCGCCTTGTTTTCTGTTTTCTTAGTCTGTTGTTCGCCAGGAGCTTTTACTTCCGTTTTGCGAGCTGGTTTTTCAACAGTTTTTGCTGTTTGAGCTTGAGCACTACCTAGTCCTAAAGTAGCCACGACAGCAGCCAATGCTGCTAATTTTTGGATTGAATTTAAGGTTTTCATAACCAATAAAATTAATTAAATACATTACTGATTATATCGCAACGCAAATGCCAAAAACAACCACAAAACACTGAACATAAAACATTTAACACACTTTTAACTAAAAAAAATCTGTTGGAACACAAAAAATCCCCATCCGATTGCTCAGACAGGGATTCCTATGTTTAGTTCAAAATTCTATTTCAATAAATCATTCAGTGCCTTTTCGACCTTTTCAAAACCAAACGCCGCTTTTACCGATTCAAACATACGCTCGACTTGATCATTGCACAGATTACCTATACTGCCTTCGTGCGTATGCTGTACTTCCTTTTCTGGCTTAAATGTTCCCTCCTCAATAGCGAGACCAATATTTTTGTACGCTTCGCGGAATGGTACACCTTCCAGCACTTCATTATTAACAACTTCTACACTGAATAGGTAGTCATATTTCGGATCATCCAGTATATTTTCCTTTATCGAGATATGTTCCAACATAAAGGTTGCTATTTCCAAGCAATCGCTCAAGGATTGAAAAGCCGGAAACAAATTTTCCTTTAACAGCTGCAGATCCCGATGGTATCCCATAGGCAGATTGGTCGTCATCATCGCTATCTCGTTGGGCAAAGCCTGTATCTTATTACAGCGCGAACGGATGAGTTCGAATACATCGGGGTTTTTCTTGTGTGGCATAATACTCGAACCTGTCGTCAAATGCGCAGGAAATGAGATAAAGCCAAAGTTCTGATTGATGTACAACGTCACATCCATGGCAAATTTGGCCAACGTAGCTGCTATTGAACTCATCGCCTGTGCTACGATGCGTTCGGTCTTGCCCCTTCCCATCTGTGCGTATACGACATTGTAATTAAGGTCTTCAAAACCTAGTAACTCGGTGGTCATAGTCCGGTTCAACGGAAAAGAAGAGCCATAACCCGCGGCAGAACCTAAAGGGTTCTTATTACTCACCGTCCAGGCGGCTTTCAACAAATGTAGATCGTCGACCAAACTCTCAGCATATGCTCCAAACCAAAGACCAAAAGAAGATGGCATAGCGATCTGCAGATGTGTATACCCTGGCATCAACACGCTTTTATACCGCTCGCTACAGGAAATCAATTGCTTGAACAGTACTTCTGTACCATCAAATAACGTTTTAATCTCGGATCTAAAATAGAGCTTCAGATCGACGAGCACCTGATCATTGCGGGAACGTCCAGAATGTATCTTCTTTCCGGCTTCGCCTATACGCTGTGTAAGCATCATCTCCACCTGAGAATGCACATCTTCGACGCTGTCTTCAATTATAAATGAACCGTCCTGTATCTCTTGGTAAATTTTCTTCAGTTCCTGCTGAACAGCCTGAAGGTCCTCCACAGTCATCAGCCCGATGCTATGCAACATACGTGTGTGTGCCAAAGAGCCTAACACATCAGCCTCGGCCAACTGTAGATCCATCTCCCGGTCGTTACCTACCGTAAATGACTCTACAAACGAATCAACATCTATATTTTTTTGCCAAATTTTCATCTATTCACTTATTTATTTTGTGATAAACTTACTCTATAGTGATTAATTCTATTACCAGCTTATGACCGTTTTATTAATCCTAATTAACATACCGCAAAAATAGCATTATTTTAACAAAACGCTTACACACTTATCAATAGCCTAAAAAGAAACCGCAAACAAGACAGAAATAATTTACAAAGATCTCTGAAATAAGATAATCCATTACTTTTTTGTACCTTCGGAGATTTTTAATTCAAAATTCATATGAACAAATATTTACTTACAATCTTTACACTACTTTTAGCTGTATGTGTATCTGCAGAATCACCTGATTCTACAGAAATTGCTATCAAAGAAATAGAGCAGTCTCTAAAATATCAAACTGGCACTATAAAACTTAAAGAAGGCCACGGCACCCTAATCGTTCCTAAGGGGTTTCATTTTTTAGACAAAGAACAAAGCAGCTATGTACTCAGCGATCTATGGGGCAATCCAGAAGACAACAGCATTATAGGCATGCTATTTCCTACAAATATCGGCGTACTGGACGATCACTCTTGGGGTTTTACGATAAGCTATGACCCTATGGGATATGTTAACGATAATGATGCTAACACCATCAACTACGACGATCTCCTCGCTTCCAACAAAAAAGATATATTAGCTGAGAACCAAGAAAGATTAGGTGCTGGATACGGTTCGATTGAATTGGTTGGCTGGGCTTCGACACCATATTATGACAACAACCAAAAAGTACTACATTGGGCAAAAGAGATAAAATTTGATGGAGACAGCGCCAACACACTCAATTATAACTTGCGCATTTTAGGTAGAGAAGGAATATACCTCATTAACGCCGTCGCTTCGATGGACGAACTTCCAGAGGTTAATAAAAATGTAGATCAATTGCTTGCTAGCGTCAAATTTGACGAGGGCTATAGATATGAGGATTACACAGATGGCGACCAGATTGCATCTTGGACAGTTGGTGGCTTAGTAGCAGGAAAAATTTTAGCAAAAACAGGTTTTTTCGCCGCAATACTAAAATTTTGGAAAGTGATAGCTATCGGTGTGGTCGGTGGTTTTAGCTTCTTATGGAAAAAGATAAGCGGAAGAAAAGAGGACGTGATCCTTGAAAACGAAACGGAAAAACTAACCGATGACAACGAGGAAGAATCCACAAAACTCTAGTCTCCTCCCTGTCGAAAATAAGATGCTAGCCGGGGTATACCAACTTATACCCCGGTTTTTCTTTACAGTATCTCTCTACTACCCCAATAAATATCCTTCTAGCACTTAAACTTGAGCAATCAGTTTATCTACTGCAATCCGTGTAATCTCAACGTCTTCTTTATTTGTAGCATAGGCGACATACAAATAGCCTTTCCAGACAAAGCTTCCTGGATAGCTATAGCCCTCAGTTTTACTTATTCCATCATAGCGTCTTGGTTGCGGAACATCGCGTAGCAAAAATGACTTGTTAAATAGCTTACCGTTTTTACTTAATGTAACCGTCAAGGGAACACGTCTTCTCGTAGGGACTGGATTATTGACAAAATAGGAGACAGAACCACTGAGATTTCCAGCACATTGCATGGAATCTGAATCAGGGATATTAGTCAACGTCGGTTTCGACCATGTCGCCCCATTATCCTGACTTACCGCGGCCAACAATTTCCATGTACGTGGTGCCGCATCAAAATACAAATCCCGAAAAAGTATAACCAGCTCTCCTTCCAATCGTCCAAAAAAACTAGCCTCGACAGCGCGTGCAACTTTTTCATTGCTATTGACATTATAATCAGGCAAGTCTGGTAATAGAGCTTGCTTCCAATCAGAAAGTCCATCCTTCGAATCAGAATACATAATCCGCGTTCCCCGAACCTCTTTAAAAGCACCTGTACCCAAACCATGGCATATCATAATATAACGCCCATTAGGCAGTCTTCTCGCGCTCTCACTAGGGGCAGCGTTCCGGATCAATACTTTTGGCTCTGTCCAAGCTATCCCGTCAGTAGAAGAACAATACTCTGTAATTGATGTTTTATTAGCTTTATCTCCAGCAATCAATAGACAGTGCAATTGATTCCCGTCTGTAAGCCAGCCTCCACTTGCTCTATTCGCAGGTCCAACCTGTATCGGTTTTTCCCAGGTCGTCCCGTTGGACGAGTAACTGTAGTACACATAAGAGATTTCGCTCGTTTCATGTAAGGGATGCCCCACCCATGTCGCGTACAACTTACCCTTGAACTCCACAAGCTGCGGATGGTTATTAAACTTCATATCCAACGGCTGATCAGGACGGAACACCATAATCTGCTCTGTGCCATCCAAATACTGCAACCCTAAATCATCCTTTTTACTTTGGTTAAATAACCCATTGCTGATACTCACCTGAGGATCCGTTTCAACAGGTGTTGGTTCAGGTATAAAGGTCTCTTCTTCCTCACTGCCTCCTTTAGTACAGGACATTAAGGCACGACTAGATGTCAGTGCAAATGAGGAAAGAACAATCTGCCGGATAAATTTCCGCCTTCCTTCTCTATGTTTACCGTCTATTAAGCTTTTTAGTATATTCATATTTATAGGTTGGTTATTTTTTTAGTGCAGTAATCCTGTTTATTAATCGCAGATAGGAGGCCTCTGCATATTGTGTCATACCTAGATCGGAAGGATGAACTCCATCGATAGTACTATTAACGCCTAAATTAATCTCTTCTGCTTTCAAAACGTAGACATTACTATCTTTACCTTCTACCTGGTCCTTTATAAATCTGTTAAAATTACGGTTTACCCGCTCATAATCTTTTTGCGATGCATCATTGACTAATTCAATTGTTGCGATAGCATGCTCGGTAAAGATTATTGGAGTGGTGGGATTTTCCATTCTTAGCCTGTTCAATGCATATACCAGTCGTTGATAAACATCTTCATCTTTAAATGCGACAAGATTTGGTAAACAATCAATAATATAGATTGAAGCTTTCTTTTTCGCAATCAGATCGACCAGTTCTTTCTCCAGCCTTCCATTTCCGGAGAATCCAAGATTAATAATGGGACTACGAGTCTCTCGGCCCAGAATAGCGCTCCACGACAGTCCAGCCCGGGATGCAGAGGCCCCTTGGGCGATTGAAGTTCCATAAATAATAATCGGCGCTTCGGGATTAGACTTCCATATGATATTCGCGTTATGCCTAATTCCAAATTGAAAATCAGAGATATTATTGTACAAAGGAAAGTACAAACGATAAAACAATACCTTATCATTACCTAAACCATCAAATAGCAACTGCATCTTATCCTTTTCAAAGGAAACATATTTTCCTTTCACCCAAATCCATTTACCCGAGGCCATCTTGGCATACATATCCATTCCTGACACGCCTATCGAAGACATATTCTTCAAGGATTCTTTGCCTCCGTATTTATACTCCAGCACAAGGCTATCACTGTTGGTTGTAAAATCAACATAAATCCCGGAAGAGTTTCTGGAAAGTCGCCATACATCCTGCCTTACGGAATCCTTATAAATTCCGGGAAGCCGATCGAACCTATTTACTACGTCATTTCCCCACCCCTGCCCTTGTACAACGACAGTTTTGTCAGCCTGAAAATCAATCCATCGAAAGTTTGGATATTCCTGCCCATTTAGTAGGGAAACCCAACAAGAAAAACTATAAAGTAAAATAAAAAACCGTTTATTCATCATATTCTATGTTTTGCTATCCCTATACTACATCATAAATAGTATAGGGATAAAATGACTTATCTACTTCGAAGAATCCCTAACGCAACGACACGAATACCCTGTCGATTTAGAAGCTCCCTGTAAATAATTAGTAGTACCTGAATGGTAGGAATAATGCAGGATAAAAACCCGGGCATTATTAGCAGAACTAGATGTTGCTGTCCATAGACCTGCATATTGACCGCTACCGGAAAATGCACCGTCACCTCCGCCTGCGGTACCTGCATTACGATGCCGTACTGCTGCCATACTAAACCCACTCGCATTATTTGTTGCAACGGCGTTATTACCGATAGCACCAACAGTACTACTGCCCGTCCAATTATCTGCGATTCCACTGTTATTATCAGCCAGTTCTTTTAGAAAGCTCGTACCACCTCCATACGTAGTCTTCACATAGTCGAACAGCTCTATTAAATCACTTTCTGTTGGAACACGCCACCCTTCAGGACATAACCTCCCTGTATTGACCACACCAAATGTGTAGTATATAAACGGTGTGTTGATCCGTGTGCTATATCCACCAATAGCATCAAAGGTGATGGCATTCCATCCCGCATTAGTACTTGCATTCGCAATAGCGATATTATCTTTATATCTGGTCGTCTGTAAGTTTTTTAACATCCACCATCGATTCCCAAAACGCTTAGTTGGATAGCTATTCCCTTCCACGTCGGTGACGGTACCTGTTGTTGGTTCTGCTCCTTTCTGTGTAATCACAATCCGAATTTCAGAATCACCACTCTGTATAGTCACTAATGCCAAACGTTCTTCCTCAGAAATATTTTGCTGCAACATAAACTGCAAGGTATGCGTTCCCTTCCCTGCCTCGTAACGAGAAAGACGGATCCAACTCGGAACACCTGTCAAATCAGCATCCTCCACTCTAGCATTCCACGGACCGCTCGTGGTAAAAGTAACAGGAAGGGCATTTTCTATATTACCTTCAATGGTTTGACTCAGTAATGTTTCATCATCCACAACGATATCAGGCCCATCCTGCGGAAATTCTCCATTTTCCAAAGTCGCTTCTTGAGTGATACGCACAAGCAACTTAGAATTACCACTCGAGAATGTAATGACTGCGGACCGACGTTGCCCGGTACGATTGCGTTTCAAATCTATCCGCACGATATGGCTTCCTTCAATACCATGGTCTGAAGAGGTGGAAATCCAATTTGGCTCATTCGAATCAGAAGTCTGCGCAATACTAGAGGTCCATTCCCCCGTTGTTGCAAAGAACACTTCATCTGTCCCTTGTATATCATCAGCATAGACTATTTGTTCTAGCGATTGTCCTTCTTTAGCGACTAAATCGACATCCTTGTCTTTTTTACACGCATAAAAAAAGCAGAGCAGTACACTTAAAATAGCATAACTACATATTCCTGTTTTTACTCTCATATTCATATGTAAATAATTTGTCTTTTAACGGTCATATGGAATATCCAAAGTATTTTCACTCGTCTTTGTGCAGCCTGTACTACATGGATATTTCATATGTAAATAATTTGTCTTTTAACGGTCATATGGAATATCCAAAGTATTTTCACTCGTCTTTGTGCAGCCTGTACTACATGGATATTTCATATGTAAATAAGTTGTCTTTTAACGGCCATATGGAATATCCAAAGTATTTTCACTCGTCTTTGTGCAGCCTGTACTACATGGATATTTCATATGTAAATAATTTGTCTTTTAACGGCCATATGGAATATCCAAAGTATTTTCATTCGTCTTTGTGCAGCCTGTACTACATGGATATTTCATATGTAAATAATTACTTGGTGATCCGCCAGCCGGCGAATCGGTTACTATTTCATGGATACGCTATTTGTGAGTTTATCTTATTTCATACTTATAGTACTGTATCCTTTTTTTTCAGAATCCAAACTTCGGCTATCTGAGATATCGTCTGTCCTTCCTCTGCTTTCCATGTGAGGTTGATCCCCCCATCTAATGTTAGCTTTTTCGGAATTTCAAACTCGTATATACGTGATTTGTCTGGGACCTGGTAGTCGTGCAACGTGTGTCCATCCACTACCAATTGGATTTTCTGGTTCTTGAACACACCTCCATAAGCTATACGAATAATATAGGAACTACCTTTGTCCAGGTTATCGTACCTAACAGTGACCGGTGTGTCGTATAAACCCGAAATTTGGCGTCTTTGGGCCAATGGTATTTTAGCTTCCGTACTTCCAAAGTAAACACGCGGCGTTTTAAGAGTGCCCGGATCGGTAGCCCAATTTTCTAAACCCTGAATTCGCATTAATGATTCCGGAGAGCCTAGATTATCATAATACTCCTGACTGCCGACGGAGGTACGGTTTACAATTTTACCCAATGCCTCCCTTTGCTCTATTTCGGACGACATACTTTCAATTTTACTGAATTGATCCAGTAGCCATTCCTTATTATTTAATGGAAAATCAATATTTCGAGAACTCGACATGGGCTGAATTTCCATAAGCCACCGATAATTATCTCCAATATTCAACGTTCCTGTTTTAGCATTGGCGCTATAGATTTGATGACACTTATTTTTATAACTGTTAAATAATTCATCCACATTACGTCTATGGAGAAAACGCTTTGCATTACTGATTACGGTCTCGATTCCAAGCGCTTTATTTTTAGTTAGTTCGTCCAGCGCCAGGGCTTCCGACTCTGTTTCATAGACCAGCCTTACACTCTGATACATATCATAATATGCCTTGAACAAGAGCATTTGAAATCTTGGATTATCCAACGTTCCTTTACCTACTGTTTTCTCCAGATCCTGCCAAAGCTTCAGGGTCTGACTAATAGTCGACGAATTAGTTATAAGTGGACCATCAAAGTTCTTTTCTAAGCCTTCTACCCCCCTTACAAATAGATCTACATCTTGTATACCTAGGAATAACCGTGCGTAATCTTGTAATGTCACCCGTACATCTGTAGAGGCATCCCATTCCTGGTCGCTCCAAATAAACTTATTCAAATCATCATAATTTGCTTCGGAATAAGTGATACTTC
Organism: Sphingobacterium tabacisoli; assembly: GCF_017908035.1. Taxonomy (GTDB): domain Bacteria; phylum Bacteroidota; class Bacteroidia; order Sphingobacteriales; family Sphingobacteriaceae; genus Sphingobacterium; species Sphingobacterium tabacisoli. The sequence continues at coordinate 82,084 of NZ_JAEQMU010000003.1, forward strand.
CTGCGTTTAAATCGCTGTACAGATTATGGATGTGCTTTTGCATGGCGGGCAACGGATTAATACTGGATCTTCCATAAGTCATAGCAAAAGCCATATCCAGATTAAGAACTGGATACTGTGAGTTCATCGGATGACAAATATCCGGTAGAGTTACCATCTGGACTGAAGGATGCAGATATGAACGCATTTCGAACATCGGTACCTTGCCCCAAGGCGCAAAAATAAAACCACCCAGCCATTCCTTTCTCTCATTGGTTTTATGGACAAAAGTATCTACCCATTCCTGTGTCATATGAAAAGATTGCATCGACACCCAGATTTTTGCTTTAGGCTGTATTTCATTCAACAATCCTTTCAGAACGTCAAGGTAGCCAAAATACTCCGCTGGCTTCAGGGTCCCGGGATCTCCCCCAGGAACAAATATCGCATCAACATGAGGCAGTTTACCCAAACGTTCTCTTCTACGTTCCAGTTGCAATTTCAATCCCTCCTCTGTCGTATAGTAACCATTTGCTTTGTTGTTGTTATCGCATGGATCATACAGCCAGACTTCCATACCGTATTTTTTGCTTGCCGCTATCTGTGATGCTGTGATATCTGTAGAAAGCTGCACGACATTCATACCAAATAAAGCCAGATCACGAACATACTGCTCAAAGTAAGCTATCCCCCAAGGTTCGTTTACTCCTTTTTTATGGATATGCAGCCCTTGAGAACGTATCGTTTTGCTGGGAGTAGACGAAATCGCCTTTAACAAAGCTAAATCGACATTCTTATCCTTCATCTGTATCTTACGAAGTACATGCCCCACACCATATAGACAGCCTCTACTATCATGTCCGATAATAAGTAATGTATTTCGCTTGTCGTTTTTTTTTACCTTAAAGCCGTCTTTACCGATCTTTGGTAAAGCATCTAATTCGTGGTTGCTTCCTTCTACTCTTGCTTTTGCCGATTTTTCTGTACCGACAAAAATCGTTAGCACTCCCTTCTTGAATGACTCAGGCTTCGACACCATCCGAATAGCTACAGTGGACCTTTTTGCAATCTCTTCAGAAAGTACTGTTGCACTTTGCTGAATTAAGGCATCCTGATTATCAAGAACAACAATGTCTATTCCCGTATAGGAGGGCTCTTGTCCATGGCTACGAACAATTGTGCCTAAAATTCCTAGAAAGAGCACAACTATCTTTCTCCAATTTTTCATATGCACCTTTGGTTAATTACTAGGTGCCCATACGAGACTTCTAAACGTCTGTCCTGTATTGGACTTTGCCAACACCTTGGATGCTCCCATATTAATATCTTCATTATGACCAGACATGTCCGCTATCTCATACAAAACACCATCTCCACCTCGCGTATTGGCGCTTGAGATTATATATAGCTTAGCTTTGCCATTTTCTTCTTTAGCCTCGACACCGGTCAGATCTTTCAAGTCAGTATACTCACCATTGAAAACCCACTTATTACCTACCTGCGAATACTTAAATATCCCTTCCTGAAATGTCATTACATAAGCGACATTCTTTGCCGGCTGGTCTTTCCCGGCCAGGTTAACGATTATGAAACCCGTCCCATTTTTAAAGCGGGGATCTCCTGTTATATTCGCAAACTTAGTTCCCGGAGTTGTACTATTTTTCGCACTGACACGGTAGAGACGTGCCCCGTCCCCCATGAATAAATCGCCTGCATAAAATCGAATCTGCCGAATACTCATTCCTCCTATGTGTGTACCTTGATTAGTTCCCTTAGTCAAATGGAAAAGGCCTCCATTTCCTGCGACACCTCCCCCGGACATCCATACATCTGTCCCATCTATAGAAGCCGCGCTACGGTATGCATTTTCGCTAAATGGATTGTTTGCCGTAGTTTCAGAATTCACTTTGCCATCAATATCGACAAGAGCAACAACTCTATTCACTACTGCCGATGACTTATTGACAACAGTCTCCCCTAGTGGGGCATCATAACCCGGCACCACGATATACTTTCCGTTATCAGAAAGACTGATCCATCCCGAAAGGATGTCTCTTCCGATAGCTGTAATTCGTCTATTTGCACCGCTTTTGTCTGAAGGTAATGCGATAGATTGTACCAGATCAGCTTTATCAACTGAAAGCTTATATTCGTCCAGGTAAATCGGACAGGCTTTATCACTATTGATATCACCACTGGAATTGGCATCTCCAATCCTATATATTACCAAGTTGCCCTGGGTGATTTTCTTTGCTTGTGCTAAAACTATATTAGTTGAAATAAGTATCGCTGAAGCGATTCCTAGAGTCGTTAAAAAACATTTTTTCATGATAATTTGGGTTTATTAGATTTAATTATTGTGTTAGCCATTGTAAGTTAAAACGGTAGTGCAACGCACTACTAAAGAGATGGATAATATTATCCGGTGTCTGTGTCAACGCGAGGTAGCCCTTAGGTTCTGCATGATATTGATCCATCTTAAAATGTCCCGTAAATGCTCCACCATAGAGGTAACGTTCTTTACCATCGGTTATGAGCTTCTTGATAGGCCATGTCTTCCCTTCATCGTAGGATACTGCCGCATACATTCCGTAACCGATATAGCTTCCTTCCGGCCCCATAAACGGCATTCCCTGTCGATGTTTTACGTCAATTCTGCCATCTGTAAATGAAATCAGCAATAGTGCTCCTTCATTCAACCTTTTAAGAATTAAGCGTTGTCCGCTTGATATAGGAGGAAACTCGCTCGCGGCATATCTCCAAGTCCCGCCAAGATCATCCGAGATACTCATCGGCATATAGTTCTTACCGTCCTTCTTGATATTGTCATCGCGTCCTAATGCCAGTAGTCTTCCATCTTTCAACTCAACAACTCCTGCATGGATACCAGCGATTTTATTCCCTGTTCCATGCTCGCTGTATTGAGGAATTAGATCTCGATTTTTATCCGATGAAGACCAGGTCTTGCCCTTGTCTTTGGAGATATGTAAAATAGACCCTCCCCGTACCGTTGGCGTCGCGTCACAGACCTGTACTAGATAACCTTTGGCTGTCTTAAACATTCCAGCGATAACCTGATTACCGACCTCATGCTCAGGATTTACAAAAACGGGACTTGTCCATGTAAAACCGTTATCCCTGCTCTCCCGAAGTACAAGAGCTAAATTCTTCCATGTTCCTGCGGCTTCGACACCATTCGTATGATAAATCACGTCTGCTTCCTGGTCATAAAAAAGGGAAGAGCCTGTCATGTTCCTATCTGGCACATTAAAAAATAGAGACGGTGAGGTCCAACTAGTAGCACCCTCCTTCAATCTGCTTGACAGGACTGTCATTTCGCGTCCCTTTTCATCTTCTGTAGAAAACCAAACAGCTAATAGATCACCATTTGGTGTCCAGGTGACCGCTGGGCAGTGGTTATGATAAAACAGTCCTTTTTGTATACCTAATGAATCTGTTTTCACAAAAGAGATAGGTTCCTCAAAGACCGGCTTCTGCATTATACTCCAATTCTTCTTTGGAGCATTGCTCCGCGTATTCACGCTCTGACTTTCTTGAAAGGTAAGCTTAGTATCTGTCCTCACTTCTACCACTCGGAATCCCGTAAACATCGTTCTATCTTCAGGTATAAGTGCACTCCTATTTGCTGAACGAAGAAATTCAACAGGTGTATTATGACTTCCCCCCCGTGTGACACGATATACGCCCTCTTTATAGCCCCCGGGATCTAATGCCACATTATCACTATAAGCGCCATAATAATCTAGACACCATTCTTCTACATTGCCATGCATATCGTATATCCCCCACTGATTGGGTGCAGATTGCTTAACATGGAGAGAAACAACCTTCGGGTCCCAACTTACCACTTGATTTTTTTCCATTGCTTTCGGCAGTACCCGATCGCCTATTGCATAAGGGCTCATGGTACCAGCTCTGCATACATACTCCCATTCCGCCTCTGTCGGAAGGCGGTAGTTCTTACCTTCTTTCTTAGACAGCCACTCGCAAAAAGCAACCGCATCGTGGTAACTCACATAGATAACAGCTTCATCATCCTCATTAGAAAAGCCATTTTTACCCCGTAAAGCCCGATGCGAAGCTTGAAAGGTCTCGTACTGCTTGTTCGTGATTTCGGTAGCTGCTATACGAAACGCCCCCGTCAGTTGTACCTTATGGGCAGGCGATTCGTCATAGTCCTTACCGTAACCGGCACTCCCCATCAAAAAATATCCTGGGCTGATATCGACCATTTCCAAACCAATGGAATTGACATGCTGTGCATATACAAATTGCCCCGAATGGAAAACTAAAACAATACCAAATAACAGCTTCATTAATTTATTCTTTCCCATAACTAACGATCTGTTTTAAACGGTGAAGCCGGTAGTCCCTCCTTATTAATAAGATTACTCGTTTCCGGATTGTCCTGCCAAGCATATCTTACGCTAACAGGACTTGAGACCTCTGTGCTTGAGACTTCTACTTTATCCTTTACAATTACGGCAGTCGCTGGTACAAAGTTGCCATCGGCTCCAGCGATATAAAATCCAGATAAAGCCTCATTATTACGCGTCGAAAGGCCTGATCCTAAATGATCAAAAGATAATCTAGCCTTATTTCCAACAATTTTTAGCTCCTTATAAATCGGCCCTGAGTAAACTACTTGCTTATTGCCGTAGGCGATATATTGTGCTAATAATGCTAACCTTTGTCCCACAGTCCATTTGTTTTTGGGATGTATATCTTTAGCTTCACCAACATCTATAGCAACGGCCATTCCTGAGTTGGGAATAGTCTTCCAATTGTTCAATTGTGCATCTCTCAATTCGGCCCACTCACTTTTTACCATTTTTGGATTGTATGCCTTATAATTGGCCAATTGGACAAACAAAAAGGGGATATTTCCCTGTCCGATTTTTTTGCGCCAATTTTCTACCAATGCAGGCATAAGGTGTTTATATTCTTCTGCTTTACTGACATTTGACTCACCTTGGTACCAGATTACGCCCTTCATCCCATAATTGACAACGGGAGCTATCATTCCATTATATAACATAATGGGTTCATGGTGTACCTGGAGTTCTTTCTTCGCTGTAAGCACTTTTACTTTCTCCGGATCCTGTATACTATCAAAGCGCGCTAAATAATGGGGAAATTCGGTTAATGCCTCCTGACTCGCCCAGGACTCTGCTGTGGCACCTCCCCAACTAGCTGAGATCAAACCGATGGGAACATTGAGCTTTTGGTGCAGTTCCTTTGCGAAAAAATAAGCTACAGCCGAATAAGCGGGCAACTGTTCGGGCGTTGCTTTACGCCAGCCTATAGATAAGATGTCGTCTTCAGGGGTATTAGTTCCTTTACGCCCTACTTCTATATGTCTGATCGCAGTAAAGTTATCTTCTGGTTGCAGAGAATATGCTGGCTCGATTTGCTTCATCCTCCAATTCATATTAGACTGTCCTGAGCACAACCAAACGTCACCGATGTAGATCTCGCTAATAGTATGCTCAATGTCAATCCCCTTTACAGTCATCTGATAAGGGCCTCCTGCTTCTGCAGACTCCAATTGAATCGACCAACGTTTGCTCTGATCAGCCTGGGTTTTATACTTTTTACCCTTAAAACTCACTTCAACAATCTCCAGGGGATCAGCCCATCCCCATATAGGAATCTTAACATTACGCTGCAACACCATTCCATCTCCCACTAGGCGGGGGAGCTTGACTTTAGAATAACCAATAGAAATATTTGCTGTTACTATAACCAACAAAAGATTAAATAATAATAGTTTCTTCATATGTTATCTATTTTACCACAACTTTCAATGTCCGTACAATTTCCTGCTTGTTATCCTGGCTTTGGTTGGATGCCACGAAAGTCACATAATATGTTCCTGGATTCTCAAAAGTATAGCTGTATTCTTTTACAGGAGCCGTTGCATAGTTCTTGATCGATATTGGTTTATCAGGTCCTAATTGAAAAGGTTCTCCTAAAGTAAAGGGCTTGGATACCACCCAATGTTCTGTCTCGATATCTTCAACCTGTATCACGCCATTATCATCCGGCCCATAGAAATTACCCTGCATAGAAATCTGGCTTTTGGAAACGGTAGTCCGCGAGGGTACATGAGTCAGCGCAAAGGGGTCTACTAGTCTAAAGCCGGCATTGTTTGTATTGATGATTTCTAAATCACCGGCATCGACACTCTTGTTCTGAACTTTAAAGTTGGAAACAACCCACCTGCTAGCATTACCATTGATACTTTGAAATTTTGTAACATAGCGAAAAGCAAAATATAGAGGCCTACCATCCTTCGATAAGGGATATAGGCTCTGCGTTCCTGAAGAAACAATACTATTTCCAGTTGCTAATGCAAACCAGTTCGTAACGTCAGTCCAAGCTGTACTCTTGATATTATCAAAATTATAATCGCCATTAAAATCGCTTGATACGAGGATAGAAAGCTGGTCTTTTTGACTTCCTGCCGTAATCTGACTATCGAAAGACACTATATTTTCCCAGCCAGGTTCGGCAACTCTCCCTTCTTTATGTGCATAATCAGAGAATAACTCCCCCGAGTAAAAATTAATATAATCTGCTGTAGAAGCTATTTTAAACAATACTGGTTCACCTGCATTATACTCATCCTGACCAACCTCAACTTCAAAAGAAGGTTTTTCAATCTCCATTTCTAATCTCTTACACGAAGAAAACACGCTAAGACACACGCTTAATCCGAAAAAGATATATTTATTTATATTCATGTTATCTACGTTTTACCAATGTTTGTTTTGAGTTAACTGTGGGTTTCTTGCAATCTCCGAGCTTGGAATAGGCCATATATCATGCTTTTCATCAACAACATTTCCATAGTTTGGTAAAAACCAAGCTGTAGGTGCATTCTGTAAAAGCAAGTTGTATACGCCATGCATCTTTTCGTAGAATATTCCCCAACGTAGCAAATCATTGCGCCGAAGCCCCTCGAAGCAAAGCTCACGGGACCGTTCATCCTGAATAAATGCTAAAAATGTTTCTTTGGACGCGATTGCGGTATTAGGAACATTAGCTTCTGATTTGTTATACAATATGGCCTGCACCTGCGCCCCTGTTCCACCACCACCTTGTATAGAAACCGCTGGTGCAGAGGTGTATCCTGTGCCATTCGTTAAGCCTAAAACAGGATCTGCAGTAAATGTAAACCCAGTCACAGAACCTCCATTAACCGTCGCCTTGACTGACACACCGCTTCCACCTCCACCTGTAAAAGTCACTGTGGGAGCCGAAGTATAACCTGTCCCCGGATTGGTAATCTGAAACGCTTTCACACCTGAACTTTGTGCCCTTTGTCTAACCTTATTAACTGCTTCCACCGCATCTTCACTTGGTCCATTAATTGCGTTTTCAGCTTCAGCAAACATAAGAAGCACATCAGAGTAACGAATGAGTGGATAATTTATGGAAGTAGCATTGGATTCAGGGTGCGGCCAATATTCACGTCTATATTTTCCTACATGCCGCTGGAACCAATTTAGATAACCTACGCTAGTGAGCATATTTTTGGTTCCATCATTATTATAAGTAAAATTGGCTATGTTCCAAAACTTGCGCGAGTCCTCGGCATCATCTATGGGGTATTTATCCCGCAACACACCACTAGTCAATATCAAGCCCTGACATCTTCCAATAGATGATCCTACCGCAGAGTTAGGGCCAATATATCTTCCCAAATATCCAGTTTCATCAAAGGTTGATGCCGAAGTACCGTAAAATTCGACCTCCCAAATATTCTCCTTAATATCGTATTGGTCTTTTGCCAATTTGATAAATACATCAGAATAAGATGGATTCAGCGCATGCCCAGCTTCTGCATCATTAATTACCTTTAATGCCCAATTCCTAGCATCGACATACTTGCTCTCATCTTTCAACGGAAAACCCGCCCAATGCAAACACACCCGTGAAGCAAGTGCACGTACAGCGGATTTACTAATACGGCCTCCAAATCCTATATCACGGATATCAAGGACTAAGCTTTCAGCGGCTGTCAAATCGGCTATAATCTGCTCATATACTTTTCTGGAATCTGTTCTATCAATAGAAGTCATAATGGGGTCCTCTGATGGTTCTGTCATCAAAGGCACATCGCCAAAGTAGGTTGTCAAAAGGAAGTAATAATAAGCGCGTAAAGTCAAAGCTTCTCCTCTAATGGAGTTTCTAAAAGACTCTTCAATTTCGGTGTTACTGTCCACGTATTTTAACAATACATTTGCTCTTGTAATTCCTTTATAAAGCCATTCCCAGAAATAAAAAACGTAGGTATCTGTAGCTGAAAAATTATAGATATGTGGCCCCGAACGTGTCAATTGAGAAACTTGGGCCTGATGGCCATCATCTGCATCTAATCCAAGGTAAATAATCATATTCATGCCGTACAACTTGTCCTGCCCGAGCACAGAATAGACTCCGTTAAGACCTTGCTGTAATGCTTCCTTTGTATTGAAAGCCGTCTCTGGTGCTACAAAATCCTTAGGTTCGGTACTCAGGAATTTATCGCAACCTGTCAGCGTCGTGAACAACATTAAACTGTATAATACTATCTTTTTTCTCATTTTTTGCAACTATTAAAGATTAAGATTCAATCCAAAAACAATGGTTCTTGCTATTGGATAAGCTGAATAATCAAAGCCTGGTGTAAGCGGATTCTTCCCTCTTGTTGAAACCTCTGGATCCATCCCGGAATATTTGGTCCACGTCAGTAGATTCTGGGCAGAAACATTAAGACGTAAACTGCTTATTCCTAACTTATCGGTCAGATTTTTGGACAGATTATACCCCAATGAAACTGTTTTAAGACGGATATAGGAGCCATCTTCGATGACGCGCGACGAGTGCCGGCCTCCCGGTCCCTGACCTCCTGCCCGATAATAGGTATTGGAGTTGTTTTCTGGAGTCCATCGTTGGCTATAACTCGCATACTGGTTCAAATCCTTCCCGCCAATCGCGTTGCCATCAAACAAAAGTCTATTTGCGTTATACACATCGCCACCATAAGACCATTGCATCAAAAAACTAAGATCAATGTTCTTGTACCTAAAACTATTGTTGATACCGCCCACATGTATAGGGGTACCATTACCAATAATTGTTACGTCGTTGTCATTGACAACCCCATCGCCATTTAGGTCTCTATATTTAATGTCTCCTGGTTGAATATTGATCCGGTCCGCCTGTGATGCGTTACTCGGCACATCTGCCTTTAACACATATACGCCGGGTGCTGTATTTTCGAAATCACTGTATTGGTATACCCCATCGAATACATACCCATAAAATAAGCCGATCGGTTTACCAATGGTAGCTACGTATAGGTTGGTCGCATTGTAGTCTGCAAAAAAACTAACATTGGTAAACATGTTTTTGGTCCCATCGACTAATTCAACAACTTTATTTTTATTGAATGTGATATTAAAGCTGGTATTCCAATCGAAGTCTTTCTTTTTTATATTGATCGTATTAAGCGTGACTTCAATACCACTATTTTGCACCCGACCTACGTTTTTCATAATGGACGGGAATCCCATAGTTCTGGGAGCCTCTGCTTGCAATAACAGATCGCGGGTATCTTTTTTGTAATAATCTACCGTTAAACCTACTCGGTCATTAAAAGCCGAAATATCAAACCCAATATCTGTCTGCCATGTTGTTTCCCATTTCAAAAAGTTATTACCTAATACTGTGGACACTAATCCCCGACCAGGTGCACCATTATTAAAGGAATAAGAAGGATTTTCGCGTGGCACGGCAACAGACATCTGAGAATAGGCAGCAAAATCATCTACTCTGTTATTACCTGTGGCTCCATAGCTTCCTCTCAATTTGAAAGAAGTAATCGCATCCACATCCTTTAAAAAGTCTTCTTCATGTATATTCCATGCGAGTGCTGCCGATGGAAAATATCCCCACCTATGGTTGGGAAACTTCGAAGAGCCATCCGCGCGGAAGGTTACAGTGGCAAGATATTTTGATTTGTAACCATAGTTGAAACGGCCAAAAAAGGATGCTAAACTATGATCAGTCTGTAATGCTAATGCATTGTTCAAATCGCCTGTATCCAATCCTGACATAACCAATTGTTCATACAAAAGATTAAAACCAGTATACCCATACTGCTCAAACATACGTTGCTGCAAAGAGCCTCCTCCCATAAATCCTAACTTATGTCCCCCACTTAGATTACGGTTATAATTTAACGTTATCTGCCCATCCCATGTAAAAGAGTCTGAATTACGAACAGAACCATTGACTCCATAACTGTTATTTGGATTCAAAGGAGATCCCTGTGTTGTCATCGAATTAAAGAAAACATGTTGCTTCTCCTGGGTATATTTTACGGTTCCCATTGCTTTCAATTGTAACCCACGCATGAGGTTATACTTTAAGCCTAGATTAGTAATCACTGAAGGTGTATTACGGCGCGTATAATCATTCTTACTTGTTATGTATGGATTAAGACGGACATCCGCCCCTGAAATATTTTCAGGATCGCTCACCTCATCTAACAGATTTAGCCCGTTGCCTGTTATGGGTCTGAAGCCCCAGGTACGGAAGAGAAGAAAGGAAGAGGTAGTACCTCCATCGCCTGCTGCTATTAGCGAACCATAATTACGGTTATAAGCCAGGTTACTGTTTAGTGTAAGCTGTATCTTCTTACTTAAATTCTGATCGATATTAACGCGTAATTGGTATCTATCGGCACCTGTGCTCAGGACTACACCTGGTTGCTTAAAAACAGATCCCGAGATTGCGTATTTTGTATCCTTGTTTCCTCCTCGGACAGCAAGGCTATAACTTTGGATAAGAGACCTCTTAAAAATCTGGTCTTGCCAGTCGATGCCTTTGATACTACGATAGTCTTCTAGTGTTTTCTCCCTTAAATAGGAACTTGTCGCTGCAGTGGGATTAAGGTCCAACTGATATTTAACAAAGTCATAGGAATCCATCATTTCCATTTTCTTAGTCACATTTGCCATACCTATTGAAGTACCAAACTCAATGACAGGTTTCCCTTCCAAGCCTTTCTTTGTCTCTATAACAATAACACCGTTGGCACCTCTTGATCCATAAATGGCTGTTGCCGACGCATCTTTCAACACGTTGAAGGTTTTGATATCTTCCATGTTAAGGGATGCCGCATTGAAATCTTCAATTGGAAAGCCATCGATAACATACAGTGGAGCATTACTTTGTGTTATGGAGTTGGTTCCCCTAATGACAATATTAGGATCTCCTCCCGGTTGCCCATCAATAGCTGATACAGAGACACCGGCAACTCGCCCTGCCAGTGCTTCTGTAAAAGAGATTACAGGAGCTTGCAACATAGCTTCAGGAGGCACTTCGCCTACTGCCCCTGTCAGATCGCGGCGGCTTTGTTCGCCATAACCGATGACCACCACCTCGTTGAGCTTAGAAGACTCCTGAACAAGCTGTACGTTGATTATTTTATTGGCTCCCACAGGTTTCTCTTGCAATGTATAGCCCAAATAACTAAAGACCAGAACGGCATTCTGTCCTTCCACTTTAACCTCATAAAGCCCTCGACTATTGGTAACCACACTGTTTGATTTCCCCTTTATCTGAACAGTGACTCCAGTCAACGGCTCGTTTTTCTCATCAGTCACTTTACCGGTTATAGCTATGGTAGACTGCTGAGGCTTCGACTTGATCGATATCGTTTTTCGATTAATGACGTATGTCAAGGGCTGGTTGGCCATCAACTGGTCCATTATATCAGTGATGCTGGCATTCTTGACAGCGATAGTGACTGGGTTTGCCTTTTTAAGCAATTGTGCACTATAAAGAAAGTCATAGCCACTACGCTTTTGCAATTGGATGAAGGCTTCTTCTAAGCTCACATTTTTGTATTGAAGATCAATACCTTGAGCCATAATGCCTGCATTAACATGCATAACAGCCGCCATCACCATAATGGTCAGTAATCTCATAAAACGAAATATTTTAATATGAAAATGGGTATACCTCCTGCAGCGAAATGCAGTACTTTTTTTATACATTTGAATGTTAGGTTTAATTTATAACTGATTATACAAGATGATCTTTAATTAGTCCTGATTTTTATTCCCGAAGACGGTGCAAACGTTTTCGGGACTTCTTTTCAGGAAACTATTATGTCCATACTTAGTCCATAACAATTATCCTCCTTCCCTCTATCTTAAATTTATAGACGCCGGTCAGTTCAAGACCTTTTAGCAATTCATCAAGCCCCTTTGATTTTGAATAAAGTCCGCCGATCAGATTCTCTTTTGGGGTTCCCCTATATTCCACCTCCATATCATACCATCGTGCTATCTGCTTCATAACCTCGTCCAATGTATTATCCTTGAAAACAAAAAGACCATCTTTCCAGGCTAAAGCCTGACGAATGTCTACCTTTTTGAGGAGAATATCAGATTGCCCATGACGTACGACACTCTGTTCGCCTGGACTTAGTATCAGCTCTTTATCATTACGAAGTACTTTTACAAGGCCTTCAGTAAGCGTTGTCTTTTCAACATTATCATCACTATAAGCCGAAATATTGAAATGTGTTCCTAACACTTGTACTGTTGCAGATTTCGTTGTGACCACAAAAGGCATTTTCTCATTTTTAGCTACTTCAAAATAAGCCTCGCCAGAAAGTTCTACAGTTCTATTCAACCCTTTGAATGTTAAGGGATAGCTAAGTGTTGAATTGGCATTCAGCCACACTTTGGTCCCATCCGCAAGTGTCAGTCTATATTGCCCTCCTTTAGGGACATAAAGCTTATTCGTAGCAGGGACCCCAAATGCAATATTTTTAGATTCATCATATTGGATCTCATTCTGATTTAGTTTTTTTATCCCCGTAACCCCATTTGCAGAAAGGAGTCCATTGTCAGCACCATCCAACGCTACCGCCGCACCATTGGACAACGTGAGGGTCACTGTGCTCGAATCGATTAAACCTGGTGTCATCGATTCGGATTTGCCTTGTAAGACAGCTACAGGTTGTCCTTTGTCTGTATCACGTACGTAGAAGTATATTCCTATTGATAGTATTAAAGCTACAGTGGCCGCATATCTACCCCACCAAGGTATCCGTGTTACTGTCCGTGTACTGGACAGCGTATGAAGGATATTTTTATAAATCTTTCCCCTTAGTTTCTTTTGATCCGCCAACGAGGTAGAATCTTGCATCTGAAAGCTATCTTTATAGGCAAAGAGCGCGTTCCTTTCATCCTCGGTAGATTCTCCAGCGATATATTTTTGATACAGATCTATGTATTCTTCAGGTGTCATTATAATTTAGGTTACGTCTATAATATTAAAGAGGGTATCTCCAGCCGTCAACACACATAGAAATATTATTTTTTTTTAAAAAATCGAAAAATCGTTACCGTGACTTATTTGAATAGTAAATCGACAGATTTTTATTAATTTAGCAACCGAGCCAATGACACCGTAGCCCCATGTACAAAAGCAAAGTAACCGATCAAGAATTATGGCATGCTGTAGAGCAGGATGATTCGAAAGCTTTTGCTGTACTCTACAACCGATACTGGCATAAGCTTTTTAAAACGGCTGAATATTATTTAAAGCATGCTGATTCGGCTGAAACAATCGTTCATGATGTTTTTGTCGTATTATGGCGAAGGAGAAAACACCTTAAGATAGAAAGCTTTGCAGATTATATCCACGTCACTGCGCGATATCATATCTTCAAAGTTCTTAAAGCTCAAAAACTATCGCCCATAGAATATATAGAAAGTTATGAAACTGTCGAAAAGGAAGAAACACTAAATACCGCAGATGAAAAGCTAAGCTATATTGATTTTGAAATTAACCTCCGCGAGTCTCTAAAACCTTTGCCACAACGGTGCCGTGAGATATTCTGGTTAAGTCGGATAGACCATCTATCCAATGATGAAATCGCTGCTAAATTTGGAATATCCAAGCGTACTGTAGAAAATCAGATTACCCATGCACTGAAACATCTACGCACCTTAATAAAAGACAACCCTTCGCACACCCTTTCTTTGCTATGGGTCATTATCGTGATGCTATAGGTTTGGACGTCTTGGGATTAAATGCCTTTGTAAGCCCATTATTCTCCTTTGCATCTTACAACTGTCGGATGACAAATCGTAAAATATTCCATACAATCCATATTCCTACCAAAACAACTCTTTAAAATCAATAATTTAGAGGCTGATATACTTAACTTATTTTTTAATGAACAAAAGAACTTTATTATTCTTGGCGTGTCAACTGTCGTGGTTTATCCCCCAGGCGCAAGAAGGTAAAAAGCCATTAACATGGCAAGAGATCCCGTCGTGGCACTATATCCGAATGAACGGAGCACAGCCTTCTGAAGACGGTAAGTGGTTTGCTTATGTAGCAGGACCTTCTGAGGGAGATCTGACCCTTACGCTGAAAAGCACCAAAGATACCTTAAACTATAACTACAAAATAGGCGGTCAAAGCACGCCTATCGCTTTCTCTAATAACAGCCAATATATCGGTTTCTTTGAATCACCAAATTTTAAAGAAATAAAAGCGAATGAAAAAGCGAAAAAGCCAAGCAGTAAAAAGCTTAAAATCGTTGCTTTAAAAGACACCGCATCGTTGAGTTTTGACAAAGTACAAAGTTTTAACTTTTCTAACGATGACAACAAATGGGTTGCTATCCGCTTTGAAGGTATGCCTGCTGGCCCCGGCGCCCCGAGAGGTGAAGATGCAGGCCGTGGAGCAGATTTAGTCTTGTACAACCTCTTGACCAAGAAAAGCTTTAACCTGGGTAATGTCAGCGACTACAAATTCAACAAGTCCGGTCAGTACCTTGCTTATACCATCGATGCCAATAACAAAAATGGTAACGGTATATTCTTGATGGATATGACAACAGGACTGACAAGTGCACTACAAAATGATGATGCCAATTTTTCTAAAATCAGTTGGAATAAAGAAGGCACCGCATTTGCGCTCCTGAAATCTAAAAAAGATAAAAAATACAAAACTCCGGTATATTCGTTGATCGGTGTTAAAAACATAAAAGGGCAGCAAGCGGAGGTATTTACCTATTCGGGCCTAGATGAAAATCAAATTATGGCAGGCTACGGTATCAGTCAACATACCGGAGCGTCGTGGAGTAAAGACTTAAGCACGGTATTCTTTGGTATTGCAAAACTTGAAAAAACGGAAGAGCCTAAGAGTACGGAGAAGAAGATTGATGAGCTGGGTAAAGATTCCACGAACACGAAACTAGCGATAAAAGATAGTGTTTCAACGGATTCCACAAAAACAAAGCTAGCTAAAGCTGCGCCTACGAAACCTCAAGTCAACAAAAAAGATCTCGAAAAACCAGACATGATTATCTGGAACTGGCAAGACAAGCGTTTGCAATCGGCACAGCGCACGCAATTGCAAAGAGACAAGAATTTCATGATCATGAGTGCTTGGAATGTCGCTTCCAACAAATTTGTATCTCTAGCGGATAGCGCTATAAAATCTATCGCTCTAGCGCCAAACCAAACAATCGGATACGGATTGGATTTCAGTCCATATGAATACGAGGCCAACCTGGATGGACAGGGATATGGTGATCTATATATCGTAGATGTAAAGACTGGTACTAAAAAACTAGCGGTCAAGAAATTGTACATGAATGCATCGCGTGGCTTTTCGTTCTCGCCAAACAGTGACTTCCTTCTGTACTATAACGACGGAAACTACTACACGCTAAATGTAAATACATTACAACAAAAGAATATAACCGAAAATATTGCGGCTTCTTTTATTGACATCTACGATGACCATAATGTTTCTAAAGTCGCAACCGGCAACTTTGGATGGACAGCAGATGGAAAATATGTCTTATTGAAGGACAACTTTGATCTATGGAAGGTATCTGCTGATGGTAAATCGGCAACTACATTGACAAATGACTGGAAAGGGAAAAAACTAACTACGGTTGGAGCTAGTAGACTCTATGAAGATGACGAAAACATCGACTTGAAAAAGGATCAGTACTTTACGGTACTCAGTCAGGAGACTAAGCAAAAGGGAATCGCATATCTACCTGCCGGTCAGAACAAAATGCAAATCCTAAAGCTCGATGATATGAACATGAGCTCGATCAACAAAGTTAAAAATAGTAATACGTTCTTCTACATCATGGAGAGCAGTAATCAAGCACCAGAATACTTTGTAAGTCAAGACAAGTTCCTTAAAACGGAGAACCAACTGACTAAGAACAGAAGTAATAATGATAAATATGCCCTATCGGCAGGTTCTAAACTGATTACTTATGTGAGTGACCACGGCGATACGCTACAGGCTACTCTTTATCTTCCTGCAGACTATGTAGAAGGAAAGTCTTATCCGACGATCACCTATATCTACGAGCGACTTACAGACGATAAAAACACCTACGCGCAACCGGGATACCCTGGTGGTGGATTCAATAGAGCGATGTACAACAGCAATGGCTACGCGGTACTAATGCCGGATATCAAATACAAATTGAATGATCCAGGTATGTCTGCTGTGGCATGTGTAATCCCAGCTGTAAAAGCAGCAATCGCTACGGGAATCGTCGATGAGAAAAATGTAGCTATACATGGACACTCATGGGGTGGTTACCAAACGGCATTCTTGATCACGCAGACGAATATCTTTAAAGCAGCAGTAGCAGGAGCTCCATTGACGAATATGATCTCTATGTATTCATTGATCTATTGGAACTCGGGATCTTCGAACCAAGCGATCTTCGAATCGAGCCAGGGTCGTCTTACCAGCGGATACTGGGACAATTGGGAAGCCTACACACGTAACTCTCCTATATTCCATATCAAGAAGGTAAATACGCCACTGATCATTATGCACAATGATAAAGATGGTGCGGTGGACTATACACAAGGAGTCGAGTACTACAACGGTCTAAGACGTCTTAACAAACCAGTCGTAATGCTTACCTACAATGGTGAAAACCATGGATTGGTGAAAGAGGTCAATAAGAAAGATTACGCAGTGCGTATGATGGAATACTTTGATTACTATTTAAAAGGAAAAGAAGCTCCAAGCTGGTGGTCTAAGGGTGTTGACTATATGGACTTAGAAAAACACTTAGAAGAAAGAGCGTTTTAATAATAGCCTAATGGCTGATGGCAAATAGCTATCAGCCATCGACTATTAGCTATAAACTAAGCATAAAAAAAGGCGTTGAAAAATTTCAACGCCTTTTTTTATGCTTAGTTTGTTTTCTTATTAACCGTTTGACAATGCTGCTGCACCGGATACAATCTCGGTCAACTCTGTCGTAATTGCCGCTTGACGAGCCTGGTTGTAAGACAATTTCAAAGCTTTCAATAAATCTCCAGCATTTTCTGTCGCCTTATCCATCGCTGTCATACGTGCTCCGTGTTCTGAAGCGTTAGAATCTAAAACAGCTTTATACATTTGAATTTTGATCGCCTTAGGAATCAATTCTTCAATGATCTTTTCCTTTGATGGTTCGATGATATAGTCAAGTTCTACTACGTTCTCTCCTTTTTCTTCTGGTACCAAAGGTAAAATCTGCTCCGAAGTCAATACTTGAACCGCAGCATTTTGGAATTGATTATAAACCACTTCTACACGATCTATATTACCTTCCTTAAACTCGTCCATAATGTACTCCGTAACCTTAGAAACATTTTCAAAATTAAGATCGTTGAAAAGCTCGTTGTGATTACCAATGACATTAAAACCACGCTTAGTGAAAAAATCGTGCCCACGCTTACCAATAGCAACAATACTCAGGTTGCCACGGGCATGCTGCTCCGCATATTTACTGAAGATAAGATTATTCGTTGCCTTAATAACATTCGCATTAAAAGCTCCGGCCAAACCTCTATTAGAGGTAACTACAACAACCAATACCTTAGTAGGAACACGGTCTTGTGTGTACGGAGAATCATTACCTTCTACAGAACTGGATACTTGAGCTAGAATATCTCTTAATTTATTGGCATAAGGACGCAACTGCACAATTGCATTTGTCGCACGTTTTAATTTCGCAGCAGATACCATCTTCATCGCTTTGGTAATCTGTTGCGTGGATGTAACCGACGTAATCCGGTTTCTTACTTCTTTTAAATTTGCCATATTCCAATTTAAGTAGTAAGTATTTAGTAATTAGTATTTAGACTTAGAAATCTAAGTACTAAATACTAAATACCTTTTACTTATTAATATTTTGAAGCTAATTCTTTAGCTACTGTTTCTAACACATCTGTCAACTCATCAGAGAATTTACCTGCTTTTAGTGCAGACAATACTTCTGGATGACGTTGTTCTAATTGTGTTAAGTATTCTTCTTCAAACTGTCTTACTTTATCTACAGGGACGCTACGCAACAATCCTTTTGTACCTACATAGATAATAGCAACTTGTTTCTCTACAGAAACTGGAGAGAACTGTCCTTGTTTCAAGATCTGAACGTTACGTACACCTTTGTCCAATACGGCTTTAGTCGCTGCATCTAAATCTGAACCAAATTTAGCGAAAGCTTCTAACTCACGGTACTGTGCTTGGTCTAATTTCAAAGTACCTGCAACTTTCTTCATCGATTTGATCTGCGCGTTACCACCTACACGTGATACCGAGATACCTACGTTGATCGCAGGACGGATACCGGCGTTGAATAAGTTAGACTCCAAGAAAATCTGACCATCTGTAATTGAAATTACGTTGGTAGGGATATAAGCTGATACGTCTCCTGCTTGTGTCTCAATGATAGGAAGTGCTGTTAATGAACCGCCACCTTTTACCAAATGTTTGATAGACTCAGGCAAATCGTTCATTTCTCGAGCAATTTCGTCTGAAGAGTTGATTTTAGCGGCACGCTCTAATAAACGAGAGTGAAGGTAGAATACGTCTCCAGGGTAAGCCTCACGTCCAGGAGGACGCTTTAACAACAATGAAACCTCACGGTAAGCTACCGCTTGTTTTGACAAGTCATCATACACGATCAATGCTGGACGACCTGTATCGCGGAAGAACTCTCCGATAGCAGCACCCGCCATTGGCGCGTAGAATTGAAGAGGAGCAGGCTCTGCAGCAGAAGCTGCAACAACTACAGTGTAAGCCATAGCACCTTTTTCTTCCAATACGCGTACGATATTCGCTACTGTAGAGTTTTTCTGTCCTACAGCAACATATATACAGAATACAGGTTGACCTGCATCATAAAATTCCTTTTGGTTGATGATCGTATCGATACAAACCGCAGTCTTACCAGTCTGACGGTCACCGATTACCAACTCACGCTGGCCACGACCCACTGGAATCATCGCATCGATAGCTTTGATACCTGTTTGTAAAGGCTCAGTAACCGGCTGACGGAAAAGTACCCCTGGAGCTTTACGCTCGATAGGCATTTCATAAGTCTCGCCTTGAATTGGTCCTTTACCATCGATAGGTTGTCCCAATGTGTTTACGACACGACCCAACATACCTTCACCTACTTTAATAGATGCGATACGGTTGGTACGTTTGATTGTATCTCCTTCTTTAATTTCGTCTGATGGGCCTAAAAGTACGACACCCACGTTGTCTTCTTCTAAGTTCATTACAATACCTTGTAATCCATTAGCAAACTCAACTAACTCTCCGGATTGAACTTTTGTTAAGCCGTAAACACGAGCAATACCGTCACCTACTTGTAGTACGGTACCTACTTCTTCTAATTCGGCTTCTGACTTAAAGCCTGACAATTGCTCTCTTAGAATTGCCGAAACTTCATCTGGTCTTACCTCTATCATTTTAACTTCGTATAAGGGGTTTTAGAATCTATTACTTTATCGATTTCGTGCAAGGATTAAACACCTTGCGTTACGAAATGTCTTTCTAGTTTATTTAATTTGCCAGCGATGGTCGCATCAACTTGTCTGTCGCCTACCTTAACCACAAATCCACCGATTAATGTAGGATCTACTTTATTGACTAAGATAACCTCCGCATTGATCTGTTGACCAATGGCAGTTTTCAACGCTTGGATATTGGCCTCCGACAATGCAGACGCAGAAAGTACTTCTGCTTTAACAATACCATTCAACTCGTTGTACTCGCGGATGAATTCTAATGCTGTAGCATAAATCAATTCACCACGTCCTTTGCGGATCATAATCCCAAAGAAAGTCATGATCTCAGGTCTTACTTTACCGTTGAAAAGAGCCACTAAAATTTTCTCTTTCTTATCTGTTTTAATAATAGGATTATTTAAAACAGCCTGCAATTCTGAACTCGATTTTATTACGGCAACAATCTGCTCTATATCGGCTTTAACCGCCTCTACATGACCTTGCTCTTTTGCCAAATCCAATAAAGATTTAGCATATCTAGAAGCAACTTTGAATACTGACATGTTTAAAAATTTAAAAATTTAAAAATTACAATCAAGCAGAACCCGATTAATTCAATTTAACGTCTTTCAACAAGTCAGAAACTAATGCCTCTTGTTTACCTTGGTCCTCAAACTCTTTCGCCAATACTTTGCGAGCGATATCTAAAGACAAAGAAGAAACTTGGTTCTTAACCTCTGCCAAAGCTTTTAACTTCTGATCTTCAATTTCACGCTTCGCGTTTTCAATCAACTTAGCTCCTTCTGTCTGTGCTGACTCTTTTGCTTCAGCAACAATCTTATCTTTCAATGTTTTTGCTTCCTGAAGAATAGCATCACGCTCCACACGAGCATCTTTTAATAATTGCTCATTCTCATTGGTCAAGCGTGCCATTTCCAATTTAGCCTTTTCTGCAGAAGCTAAAGCATCGGTGATACCTTGCTCACGCTCATCTAATGCACTGATGATAGGCTTCCAAGCAAATTTACCCAATAAAAATACGACGATTACCAATACAATTAGTAACCAGAAAAATAAACCGAAGGAAAAATCGTGAATTAATGCTTCCATTATATATGTTTAATGTTTTGTTGTTCTTGTTTTTTGTTAAGTAACATCATTTGCAACCAACCGTTGCAAATGATGTCCTGTACTTTGTGTCAGCTTGGGCTTATTTACCTAAGATTAGGGCAGCAAGTGCCAAACCTTCAACTAATGCACCAATGATGATCATCGCAGTCTGAATTTTAGAAGCTGCTTCTGGTTGACGAGCGATAGCTTCCATAGCTGAACCACCGATTTTACCTAAGCCTAAACCTCCACCGATTACGATTAAACCTGCTCCAATTAAGTTGTACATAATAATTATTTTATAAAATTTAACAAAAAATTCTGATTAATGATGCTCTGGGTGCTCCTCTACAGCCATACCGATAAACAATGAAGATAACATTGTAAAAATAAAGGCTTGAAGGAATGAAACCAATAGCTTTAAAACAAAGATGATTAGTGTAAGCAACATCGAGATACCGATACTACCACCTAATGTCAATTGACTCTGGAACAAATAGATGACGGCGATAAAACCCATGATCACAAAGTGACCCGCTGTCATATTTGCAAACAAACGAAGCATCAACGAGAAAGGCTTTGTGAAAATACCCAGTAACTCGATAGGCGCTAACAAAATTTTGAATGGAACAGGAACACCCGGCATCCAAAAAATATGCTTCCAATAAGCTTTATTTGCTTTGATATTTGTAATCAAGAAAGTAACAATAGCTAAACCAAATGTAACGGTGATATTTCCTGTCACGTTAAAACCAATAGGTGTAAGTCCCATCAAGTTTAACAAGAAAATCAAAAAGAATACCGACAATAAATAAGGCATGAATTCTTTATAACGGTGACCGATATTTGGACGAGCCATTTCATCACGTACGTAGATAATCAACGGCTCTAATATACGACCGATACCTGTAGGAAGGTTATTGACACCTTTTTTGTACGTTTTAGCTAAACTCAAAAATGCCCAGAACATTAATATCGTAGCGATAATTAATCCAGCGACATTTTTTGTAATGGAAAAATCCCAAGGCTTAGCATTTGTAGGGTGCTGTTTCTCATCATAAGTGATGGTACCTGCAGCATCTGTATTATAAATCTTTCCATGGTACAATTTGTAAAATTGACCGTCTTTTTCTACTACCGCATCTCCATGATGGAATTCAGCAGAAGAGAATACTTTCAAACCATTATCAATCAAAATAACCGGCAAAGCAAAACCGTAATGTTTGCCTGATGCCTTATGACTGAACAAGGAGAAGTAATAATCATCTTTGACGTGATGTTGGGAATAAGCCGTTATTTCCTCCGGCGTAGAAATTTCAGAAGACTGAGCTCGAACTGTGAACGGACTAACTGTAAAGAAGATTACTGTAAAAAGCAAAATTGCTCTCTTAAGACTCACCATTTTAGACTACTATATGAATAATGAAAAATTTTGGGCAAAAATACAACTTTATTTGTCATATAATGCCATTTGATAGAAACTTTTTGTTATTTTTTTTCAACAGTGCTATCTTCCTGATTCAAAGCCTGAAAGGCGACGAAAACATCGAAAAATAAAAAGAGAAAAAACACAGATAA
The DNA here is from genome assembly GCF_017908035.1 of Sphingobacterium tabacisoli. Taxonomy (GTDB): domain Bacteria; phylum Bacteroidota; class Bacteroidia; order Sphingobacteriales; family Sphingobacteriaceae; genus Sphingobacterium; species Sphingobacterium tabacisoli. The sequence continues at coordinate 104,631 of NZ_JAEQMU010000003.1, forward strand.
AAAGTTATACTCTATAAAATCGTTTTCAAAGACACCCAGCCCCTTCCGGACATAGATATATCCTGCAATAACTTTGATAGTCATGATACCCAAAAAGACAAAACCTAAGTTTTTAGGCATCGCCCAATTGGTCAACATAATCAATACTAGAGCAAGCAAAGACCCCACCCCACCAAAGGTATACAGGCCTAACAAACTGTACTCTGAACGGGACCAATAATCTCCCAGATCCATACCCTTCAATATAAGGTAATGTGCAAAAAAAGCCGTCACTGCAAACACCAGCAACATTAAAATATTCTTGATATAGTTATTCATTCATCATTTGTTTGTATTCAAAGGAATTATTCATTAGCCTTAACTTCATAATGCTGCTCATAGACAGCTCTGTGATTAACAGATTGGCTCATGATTTCACTTCACCTCCCTATTCGCCCCTACTAATTCTATTGGCCTGACGAATAAACTGATACAAAGACGCCAACACGCCCAACATTGTAAATCCTTTGGCCCACCATCCACCTTCGAAGTCAAATCGTACATCGATCCAATCGCCTACAAAATAACACAAATAGATCGTCGCCGCCATTTGAAAAGGCATCGAAGTGAATACAATCCACTTATTAATCTTTTTGGGTGCTTTTTCTTCCTTCAAACAACTAGAGATTGGGATGCAAACTTAGATAAAAAGCTTTGTATTTACGCCATATCTGCCTAAATAATTCATTTATCAGGCTTTAACATCTTGATTCGCGGCTTCCGTTTCCAAAACTTTCTGTCCTATTTTAATTTCGGGATAACCGTAAGCATCTCCAAGAATCATTTTGATCTCAGACGAGGACTTCCCTTCATTTTCCTTCAGTACGGTTAGAATACGATTTAACTTTTCTATGGAAATTAAATCTTCAGCATCAATTTCTACCCCTACATAATGGATCAGATGCCCATAGATTGTTCCTTCAACCATCCCTCTCTTTTCTGCAATCTGCGCGATATCAAAACCATCTAAATACATTTCTAGTGTAACCTGTTTGGTATCCAACTCTTTTCCATCCCCATCATCCGCTGTTTTGACAGATTCATCTTTTACCACGCCAGCCCCCAGCACAAGTCCCTCTAAGCCTTCTTCTTTGGTCAGCGCAGTAGCGATCGTAAGACAGTGCTTCAGCACCTCATGCTTGCGTTTAAAGTCTAAAAGCAATGCTTTTAGCTCCTCTATATATTTCTTGGTACGCTTCCGCACTTTCCATGCTTCAATATGCTCTGCCGTAGCCTTCAACAGCTCGGTCTCCATACGAGGCAGAAACCATTGGACAGCAGACTCCGTACGGTCGCATATCTTTTGATAATCCACATCCTCCGGATTAGCAAGCATACCATAAAGCTGTGTTACAAACTTATGAGCGACAGCTTCTTGCTGCTTTACTGCGGTCATTATCCCTAATACAAAAGCATCGACCCCTGGTTTGTTATCAATATTACGGCTGACCAAGGAATCCGCTAGCTCCTGAACGGACTCTGAAAGTGTGGTCCACCGAAAACTCTGCAGTAAAATCTGGCCTAAAAATACACGTTGACACTGCACCAGTACCTTATCCATCTCTTCATCTGACAAAAGTTGCTTCATAAAACCGACGACCTGATAATCCGTACGTATCGAATGTGATGCAATCTTAGAGCGCAAGACCAACCCCTCCAATCCAGTCAGACGACTCAGCGCAACATAGACCTGTCCGGAAGCAAATGAAGTACCGGCATCAATTATAGCCTTATCAAAAGTTAATCCCTGGCTCTTGTGTATCGTAATCGCCCAGGCAAGGCGTAAGGGATATTGCGAAAATGTGCCCAGCACCTCTTCCTCAATCTTATCTTCGCCTTTATTGTATTTGTATTTAATGTTTTCCCAGGTTTCACGTTTCACCTGCACATCTTCACTACCATCTTTAAAGCTGACAACAATCTGATGCTTATCCAGCAGTAATTCTTTGACGGTACCGATCTTACCATTAAAATATTTACGATCTTCCCCCACATCATTTTTGATAAACATCACCTGTGCCCCTTCTTTGAGCGCTAAGGTTTCTTCTGTCGGGTAGGCTCCTTGCTGAAAATCATCCTTCACAATAGCTTTGATATTATGCATACGGCCGGAGAGTTTCATTAACTCCTCCTGGTTGATCTGCTCCGCAAGCCGGTTGTGTGAGGTCAATGTAATATATTGGTCCTCTCCTTCGGGCACAAATCCCTCCTGATAATGACCATTCAACAGCGCTAAGTCTTCGGCAGTACATTCATTATTCCGGATGTTATTAAGCACATTGATAAAGCCCGTATCCTGCTGCCGGTATATCTGCTGTAACTCAAGCTTAACCAATGCACTGCTGCGTAATACCTTGGCATCGAAAAAAAACATACTGGAATAATGCTCCCGCAACACTTGCCATTCCGCATCTTTCACCACAGGCGGAAGCTGATAGAGATCCCCTATAAAAAGTACCTGTACCCCTCCAAAAGGACGCATATCGCGACGTACGGATTTCAGGATAACATCGATTGCATCTAATGTATCCGCACGCACCATGGATACCTCATCAATAACTAATAGCTCCAGTTCCTGCAAAATAGCGCGCCGTTGCTTCGTCAATTTTATCGTGCTAAAGAGACGACTTTTATTATAGATATTATGGTCCTGCTCATCCCATTTAAGCGCATAATCTTCTATGAAAACGCCAAAAGGAAGCCAAAACAAAGCATGTAACGTCGTTCCTCCGGCATTCATCGCCGCTACCCCTGTCGGAGCGGTTATAGCCATTTTTTTATAGCAATTGTCCCGAATATAACGGAGAAATGTTGTTTTTCCGGTTCCCGCCTTGCCTGTAAGGAATAGGTTTTGATTCGTTTGATTAACAAAGGCTACTGCTTTTTTGAAAATTTTGTTTTCGTTATCGTATTGTTGCGTCATGATATCTTACAAAAGTAAGCGTTTTGTAATGAAGTTAGTCAAGGAAGGTTTTTTTTGTCCTCGCACGGACAGGGCCTTCATTGTTTTTCATATTTCATCTGTTTTATAAGGTATTCAAGAGCCACTTCGTGGGTTTGCTTGACCAAAAAAAACGAAGCAAAAAAGTCAAGGCTTGGATACTGTTACGCTAAAAACAGTTCAAAGCCCGTAAAGGATTTGAGCCGTTCCACTTCGCTATACTTCTTAAATCCTTTCTTATCGGACTTCTCCTATTTTCTTAACGCTACAGTATCCTAGACCGTTTTTCATCGCGATCAATAGAACTCGATGCGCTGCTTTTATTGACAATTCCTTACACTTTAGCCAAATGTCGCCTTAGCGGATCGGCAATAGCAGGAACGTTGATCCGTTGTGCCGATACGGTACAGCGACTAGGCTTGGACACTTGGCCGATACCAAGTGTCATGCCCGTCCGACATAGAGGACAAAAAAAACCTTCCTTTTGATAGAACAATGTTAAAATTTAAAAAAACATTATCTTTATGTAATTTCACTTATAAATATTATCTTAACCCGTAGAAACACATAACGACTATGACGTATATAGACAAGACTGAATTATTCAATCAGATTGAAAAAAAGATTACGGATGCAGGTTTTAAAATCGACAACATTGACCAAAACAGACCCTGGGGAGGCTTCTTTGTTATTGACGAAGCACAGGCTCAGCAGTTCGCCAATCAATACTTTGAAGGTCTAGACATCAAAGACTTAAAGATTTCAGGCAAATTAAGCCCAAAAATACTAGTCGTTGCTCCTTCCAAGCGTCTTTCATGGCAGTACCATCACCGTCGGGCAGAGATATGGAGAGTTATTCGTGGCGAAGTCGGTGTAGTCACCAGTCTTGATGACAACGAACATGAGCTAAAAATTCTTAAAGAGGGAGAATATATCCGTCTAGCACAAGGCGAACGTCATCGTCTAGTCGGTCTTGGCGAATATGGGGTCATAGCTGAAATATGGCAACATACCGATATCGAAAGCCCTTCTGACGAAGATGACATCGTTCGCGTTCAGGATGATTTCGGACGATAAGACATTGTCGCTCTCAAGTGCATAGCGGTGAAACCACAAAGCCTCAACCCTATTGATATAGATAACGGAATAAACTAATGTTTCGACACTTGCTTTTCAAATCCATCTTTCTAGGGATATTGGTTATTGGGGTTTCACCAGCTGTAGCACAAAAGTATTGTAAATGGGGGCAAAAAGAAACGGATCATCTCCTGAAGACCAACCTCTTGAATCTCCCGTTTAAATCGTTCAATCTCGAATATGAACGTCCATTTAGATCCAATATTTCTCTGGGAATAAACATATCCTTTACCCCAAATCGTGATTTACCTTTTAAAAATTCGCTAACGAAAAGCATAGAGGATGAGGCCCCCAAAAGAAGCCTGGAAGAACTTCGCTTCAGTCAATTCTCCATTGTGCCACAAATGCGATTTTACTTTGGTGACCGGGATGTCTTCACCCGTTTCTATGCCTCGCCTTACCTCAAGTACACCCGCTATAACACGAATACAACACTGTATTATCAATATGAATTCATGGATAGCGGTATTATCGAAAGAGCATCCATTCCAATCTCAGGCAACCTTAATACCCTTAGTGCCGGTGTCGCTGTCGGGTTGCAGTTCCAATTACTAAAGTCACTGTATATGGATTGGAAAATAATAGGTAGCCATTACGGCATTGTCTTTGGAAAAGGGGGTGGAACATCCGATGTACCACTCACAAAAGAAATCCAGCAAGACATCAAAAAATCGCTTCAGAAGCTAGATGACATTCCCATCTACTCTTTTGCACATACTGTAGACGAAACCAGTGTCACTATAAAACCCAAGGGCTTAAACATCGGCATAACCTCCGCTATATCGGTAGGCTATAGATTTTAACAGCACTAATATTCACGAACATTCAATTATGTATTGGTGAATCCAAAGCATTTTATCTAAGTTTGTATATACTTCATATTTTACGGTACATGACTACATATAACGAAGATAGCATACGATCCCTCGACTGGAAAGAACATATCAGACTACGTCCTGGTATGTATATTGGTAAGCTTGGGGACGGCTCTGCCTATGACGATGGCATTTATGTTTTATTAAAAGAAGTTGTCGACAACTCGATTGATGAGTTTGTGATGGGCGCTGGAAAAACGATAGATATCACGGTCAATGAGAACAAAGTGTCTGTACGTGATTACGGTCGCGGAATTCCAATCGGTTCGGTCGTGGATGTCGTTTCTAAAATCAATACAGGGGGTAAATACGACAGTAAGGCTTTCCAAAAATCCGTTGGTCTGAATGGTGTAGGTACCAAAGCTGTCAATGCACTTTCGGCAAACTTTACCGTTCAATCCTATCGCCAAGGCGCAACACGTATCGCACAATTCAGCAAAGGAGAGCTGATTGACGACGAACAAAAAGAAACTACACAACGGAACGGAACAGCTGTTACATTCTATCCGGACGACAGCATATTCAAACACTATAAATATAGAGTTGAATTCGTTGAGAATATGATATGGAACTATGTGTTCCTTAACTCAGGACTTACCATCAACTTCAACGGTCAGAAATTCCTTTCTGAAAATGGATTAAAAGACCTGCTGGAGCGGAATGTTGACATGGAGGGTATGCGCTATCCGATCATTCATCTAAAAGGTGAAGATATAGAAATAGCCATGACACATGGACAACAGTATGGTGAGGAATACTACTCCTTCGTCAATGGGCAGCATACGACCCAAGGAGGTACGCATCAAGCGGCCTTCCGTGAGGCATTGGTAAAGACCATACGTGAGTTTTATAAAAAAGAATTTGACGCTTCAGATATCCGAGCATCTATAATCGGAGCGATTGCGATAAAAGTACAAGAACCCGTCTTCGAGTCTCAGACCAAGACCAAATTAGGTTCACAAAGTGTAGGCCCGGAAGGACCGACAGTACGTACGTTCATCAATGATTTCGTGAAGAAAGCTTTGGATGATTACCTCCATAAGGATTCGGCCACTGCAGATGCCCTGTTAAAGCGTATCATGCAATCGGAACGGGAGCGTAAAGATATTGCGGGAATCAAGAAACTCGCCAACGAGCGGGCAAAAAAAGCATCGGTACACAACCGGAAGCTACGTGACTGTAAATTACACTTCGGCGATAAGAGTGAAAGAAACCTAGAAACGACTCTTTTCATCACGGAGGGGGACTCGGCATCTGGATCGATCACCAAATCAAGAGATGTACAGACCCAAGCGGTATTCAGTCTCAAAGGAAAACCTTTGAATAGCTATGGTCTGACTAAGAAGATTGTGTATGAGAATGAAGAATTCAACCTGCTGCAACACGCCTTGAATATCGAAGACGGTATAGAGGGCCTTCGTTATAACAACATTGTTATCGCAACGGATGCCGATGTCGATGGTATGCACATTCGCCTATTGTTAATGACGTTTTTCCTACAGTTTTTCCCAGATTTGGTGAAAGCTGGGCATGTCTCTATTTTACAGACGCCATTATTCCGTGTCCGAAATAAAAAAGAAACCATCTATTGTTACTCGGACGAAGAGCGTCAACGCGCTATTTCTAAATTAGGAAACAAGCCAGAAATCACACGATTTAAGGGACTTGGTGAGATATCCCCTTCCGAATTCGGATTATTCATAGGTGAAGATATGCGCTTGGAACCTGTAATCTTATCTAAAGACAATAGGCTACAGCAATTGCTTGAGTACTATATGGGTAAAAACACACCAGACAGACAACGACATATTGTGGACAACCTCCGTATAGAGGTAGACCTTGAAGCCGAGCTCGCCCAAAAGGCTGGCTAAGCAAAAATACCCCTACATACATCGCACGCGCTGTATGTAGGGATTCAATCAAACCTAAACCTAACCTATCATGTACAATCAAACGCTTATACTCATACAGTGTAAAGATGCTGTTGGTCTCGTATCAGGTATCTCAAATAGTATCGCTAAACACCAGCTGAATATCATCACGATGCGCGAGTATGTAGACGAAGAGCACAACAAATTTTTCGTTCGTGTCGTCTGCTCTGGCCAACTTCCATCTACAGCATCCCTACTAGAAGACCTACGACAAGCACTACCAGAGCATGCGGATATACAGATCAATCCGACGAATAGGAAAAAGTTAGTGGTTTTAGTCACCAAAGAGCACCATTGTTTGGCGGACATCCTGACACGCCATTACTTCGACACACTACAGGGTGAAGTGCAGGCCGTCATAGGAAATTACGATACGCTCAAAGAATTTACCGAGAAATTTGACATCCCTTTTCACTATATATCACACGAAAACAAGGACAAAAAAGACTTTGAACAAGAAATAACAGATAGCATAGACCACTATGCTCCAGACTATATCATACTCGCAAAATTCATGCGCATCCTATCGCCAAATTTTGTACAGCATTTTGAGCGTCGCCTTATCAATATACACCATTCCTTTCTCCCGGCATTCATCGGAGCAAATCCCTACCGGCAGGCACACGACCGTGGCGTAAAAATCATCGGAGCCACCGCGCATTTTGTCACAGACGACCTGGATGAAGGTCCTATTATTGTACAGAACACCAAATCTGTCGACCATAGCTATGACCTAAACCGCATGAAAACCGCTGGAAAAGAGATTGAAAAGGCTGTCTTGACACGCGCTATACAGCTCATCATGGAGGACCGGGTAATCTTGAATGGCAATAAAACTATAGTCTTCAAATCCTAGCAACAAAGACGAAAAAGCGCCAAAAGTGACTAGAAACACCTTTTTAAATGGTGTTCAACATTTTTTATTCCATAAATTTTGTGGCTATTTGCATATCAAAATTTCGCAATGGAACACACTTTTCATCTCCCTGTACTTGGTCTAGCTTTCTCCATAGATAGCCCGCTCAAAGTCGCTCAGTTTGGTATCGCATCGGTCATGTCTATTGTTGATGACGAACTAGTCGAACGTATGCGGGATTACTATTCAAAACAACACAATCTACCCTACATCCCTATCAGTCCGAAAGCGAAAGACAGCCGTTCAAAAAGAATAACGGCCTACCTTGACCTGGTACAGGACATTGTGAAACAGCAAGTGAATACATTACGCAATTCGGATCTCGACGGAAGCACTGATTTACAAAAGTATTTCAACCTGCTACCGGAATCCGCTAACCTCAAGAAAACCTACAACACTTATCGGTTGGAAAAAGACGCTGATAAAAAAGCAAACCTCAAAGCAACATTGATGATGGGTATCAGTCCAGGGGAGATCAATGTCAATATCATGTCCAAAGTCGACAAAATCAACACCGATGCTTCTGGCAATAGATTGGACCATATGTATTCGGATGCGAATGCGGCTTTACGAGGCTTTGCACAGAGCAATCTGCAGGGCGGCTTAGTACTATCGGCCGGTATGAATCCCAGACTATACAGCTACCTTGGTGAGCTCCCCCAATTTATGCCCAATAAGCATGGAGAGTTCCAAAAGCGTGTTATACTAAAAGTATCCGACTATCGCTCAGCTCTGATACAAGCCAAGTTCCTTGCCAAAAAAGGAATATGGGTCTCTGAGTTCAGAGTAGAGTCTGGTCTCAACTGTGGGGGGCATGCATTTGCTACAGATGGTTTCTTATTAGGCCCCATATTAGACGAATTTAAGAAGAACAAAGGCTTCTTACAGCAAGAGCTCTATTCTCTTTACACCGATAGTCTTAACACTAAGGGCTACAGCATAGACCGCTGTCCAGCATTGTCTATTACCGCCCAAGGTGGGATAGGCACAGCAGCAGAGCATGATTTTTTATTAAATTACTATGGCTTAAAATCTACTGGCTGGGGATCTCCTTTTCTATTGGTACCAGAGGCGACTACCGTAGACGAGCAGACATTAAAAGCGCTGGCTTCGGCACAGAAAGAAGACTTCTATGTCAGTGGTGCCTCCCCTCTAGGAGTACCATTCAATAATTTCAAAAAAAGCAGTGCTGAACTAAACCGACTGCAACGTATACACAAAGGGCGTCCAGGCGCTCCATGCACAAAAAAATATTTAATATCCAATGCCGAGTACTCTGATGAACCCATCTGTACAGCATCCCGTATCTACCAATATACCAAATTGAAAGAACTGGAACTTTTCGACGCTGAGAGTGCCGATTACCAGAAAAAACTAGAAGCAATTACCGAGAAAACATGCCTTTGTGAAGGGCTAGCCACTTCAGCTTACCTAAAGTATGATATTTTACAAAGCAGGGAAGACGACGCTGTAGCGATTTGCCCCGGGCCCAATACCGCGTATTTCAATTCGGTATATAGCCTACAGGATATGGTAGACCATATTTATGGACGCAAAGACCTACTAATCCATTCTGATAGACCATCCTTATTCATCAACGAACTACATTTGTATATCGAGCATCTGGAACAATATCTTCAGGACAACGAACTACAGATGGATGAGAAGAAAGAAAAATTTGTCTACAAATTCAAGGAAGAATTACTACGCGGTATTACTTACTACGAAGGTATAGCGCTTCAGCTCTATCCAATAGATAAGGATGTACAACGTCAAGAATTCTTAAACGATCTGAGGGACGGACTGATACGTATTACAGCACTGTAAAAACAAAAGAGGCCATTTTTTAAAAACGGCCTCTTTTGTTTTATTTTAGTTTTCTAAATTTACCAAACACACCGAGAGGCAGCTTAGGCCCCGCAGTAGCCTGCAAATAGAGCTCCCCAATTTCCAAATTCTCAACCTGTGGAAAAGAGGTACGGATTAGGTTTTCTACAATAACGGAAGAAAAACCCAACGAATAGGTATTCAAAATCAAGAAGTGCTCCTGTGGATCTAAAAGCTTCACCACATCTTGCATCATTTCCATGATATGATCTTCCAACTTCCACTTTTCGCCTTTTGGACCATGCCCATAAGCTGGTGGATCCAGGATAATACCATTATAGGTATTACCACGTTTTAACTCGCGTTTTACAAATTTCAGCGCATCCTCTACGACCCAACGGATATCCGATAGGTTAGAGAGCTCTTGATTTTCATTGGCCCAAGTGACGACCTGTTTGATGGAATCAACGTGGGTGGTATCGGCTCCCGCTGCTTTTGCAATCAGCGAAGCTCCTCCTGTATAGGCAAAAAGGTTCAACACCTTTGGATTAGCTATCTTAAATGACTTAACACTTTCCGAAATATAATCCCAATTGACTGCTTGTTCAGGAAATATACCGACATGCTTGAACGAGGTTAGCCCCAACCGGAACTTGATGGCGGCATCCTTATTTTTATAACTGATATGCCACCTGTCTGCAGTTTTGGCACTTTTCTTCAACCATTCTCCACTGGTAGCCGAGCGCCCCTTAAACTTGATGTGGTACCTTTTCTCCCACTCCGCATCGCCCAAAGCCTTAGGCCATACGGCTTGTGGTTCAGGCCGGATTAAAATCAAATCACCAAAACGCTCTAATTTTTCAAAATCACCGCAATCAATCAACTCGTAATCCTTCCAATGCTGTGGTGTTAATAACTGTATGTGTGTGGTTGTAGACAAAATACTAATATTTAAATTTGGGCAAAAATAAACAAAACTTTCATAATCCACTAGCTGACGATCAACGACAACTCAGAAATGATAAGTCCACTTATTTTATAACCTGTCTCGCTGCCTTCATCAGTGGACTGGCAAATACAAAATCATTAAGTTCCTTGGTGTCTGAATTCAACATATCCTGGTTTGAGCCTTCCCAAAACTTCTGTCCTTTATGTAGGAAAAGAATATACTCTCCTATCCCCATCACTGAGTTCATATCATGCGTAACAATTATCGTTGTACAGGAATATTCTTGGGTAAGGTCTTGAATAAGTTCATCGATCAAAATAGAAGTAGCCGGATCCAATCCCGAGTTAGGCTCGTCACAGAACAGGTATTTGGGGCTCATACTGATTGCGCGAGCGATACCGACACGTTTCTTCATCCCTCCAGACAACTCGGCCGGATACAACTTATTCTTTCCAGCTAAATTGACACGTTCAAGGCAAAAGTTGGCACGATCGACCTTCTCAGACCGGGACATATCCGAAAACATATCCAGTGTAAATATGATATTCTGCTCCACAGTCATGGAATCAAAAAGTGCAGAATTCTGGAAAAGCATACCTATCTCCTTACGAATAGGGATCTTCTCTTCAAAGTCCATATGGGTAAACTCTTTCTTATCAAAAAAAACTTTACCTTGCTCGGGTTGGTGCAATCCTACGATACATTTCAATAATGTACTCTTACCAGACCCAGAGCCTCCAATGATCAGACTCACCTTGCCGGGTTCGAAAATAGCATCTATTCCGCTCAACACCACATTGCTACCAAAGGCTTTATGGATATTTTGTATTTCAATCATATAAAGTACGCTTATAACATTAATGCCGTGATGATATAATCACTAGCCAGAATAGATATACAGCCGATTACAACGGCTTTAGTTCCGGCCTGCCCCACCTCGAGCGCTCCACCTCGTACATGAAATCCTTTATGTGCAGGTACTGTTGTAATAATAAAGCCGTAGAAAAAAGCCTTCACCATCGCTACCACAATAGTAAAACCTCTAAATTCGCTTTGAATCCCCATGATATACTCATTCGGAGTAACGGCACCTGTAAGTGCACCACCTAAAAGACCTCCAACTATAGCGCAGAAAATAGCTATGGTCACTAGAACAGGAACCATAATAACTCCAGCAATTAATTTAGGCAAGATCAAGTAACCTGCCGCATTAATCCCCATTATCTCTAACGCGTCAATCTGTTCGGTGACCCGCATAGAACCTATCTGTGAAGAAATAGAGGAACCGACCTTTCCCATAAGTACTAGGGCAGAAATGGTGGGGCCCAACTCCAAAATATTGGAGTCCCTATTGATCTGACCAATGACCGAACTCGGAATCAAATCTGAGACAAGCTGAAACGCAATCTGCATGGTCATTACCGCACCAATGAAAGTAGAGATAATAACGATAAGCCCAACCGAGCCTACTCCTATCTCATTCATCTCGTGCAAGGTCTCTCGCCAATAAATCTTCCACTTTTCTGGTCGCTTAAAGACCTTCTTCAGTAAAAGAACGTATTCTCCAAAATGATAAAAAAACATATGTCGCTATCTACTATTTATGCTAAAATACATATTAATAGTAAAAAAGTTCATTTCTTTTTATAGGTTTTATGATAGTGTCTCCTCTATTCACCGATGAAACCTTTTAATTCACCGAATTTTCCAATTCGATAACCTTATTATATACGTAAAGTTGGAAATAGCACTGTACATTTGTAGCAGATAAGAAAGTTTAGTACTATATTTATTCGCAATATGAAAGGAAAGATTTCGACAGGCATTTGGTTTATATTTTTTGGCGTTATAGCGTTGCTCCATAATTTTGATATCATAAATTTCAACTTTTGGGCGCTTATCCCCTACTGGCCGTTGCTTATTATCGCTATTGGAGCGAACCTCATTTTTCAGAACCGGGCCCATGGTGTTTTAATATTGAGTGCCATCAATATCTGTCTTTGTATATTTCTAGGTTATAAAGGTATGACCTCTACGGAGCGTTTTAATTTTGGAGGCCCTATCAACTATAGCACATCGGATGACACTCTGGGCACTGCACCGTTAGTGGAGATTCCTTTTGCCACAGGAACGGAGCAAGCCAGTTTAGAATTTAATGTCGGAGCCTCGACGATTACACTAGACAGTGTGCCCTCTACGCAATTACTCAAAGCCTCTACGCCCAATGCGAATGTAGGTCTAAAACTGGAGAATACAGGGGATAGTCTATTGCCGCATCTTGATCTGACCTCGGTGATAAAACACAATAATAATCAACAGAACAAAATACAATTGGCCTTACACGCCTCTCCTCTTTGGAATTTAACCATCAATATGGGGGCATCTAAGTTTGTTGCCGATTTCAGTAAGCACAAAATCGAATACTTGGAAATCAATGCCGGTGCAGCATCTCTGGATATGACATTCGGAATGCCACAAACACAGGAATCGACCTTAGAAATAAATACTGCTGCTTCGAACTGTACGATAAATGTTCCAAAAGATGCCGCCTGTAAATTAGAAATGGAAAGTATACTTACCTCCAAAAAATTTGACGGTTTTCATAAAAAAGAGGATGCACAGCAGACAGACAATTACGATACCGCAGAAAAAAAATATATTATCAAAATCACAGGAGCCGCTAATTCTCTAAAGATAAATAGATATTAACCCCGCAAATACCTAACTTTGCAGCTAAGATGGAGGCAAACACGAAGTTGATATTACCAGGCGGTTATTGTAATTCGAAACTCGAATATTCAAGGTTTAAGACAAGAGAAGTAAAAATAGGCGACATTCCAATGGGTGGGGACAACCCCATCCGTATACAGAGTATGACGACCATCGACACGATGGATACGATAGGCTCTGTAGAACAGACCATCCGCATGGTAGATGCAGGCTGTGAATATGTACGTATTACAGCTCCTAGTATCAAAGAGGCCGAGAATCTGGCGAATATCAAACGGGAGCTTCGTGCCCGTGGATATCAGGTTCCTTTGGTGGCAGACATACACTTTACGCCAAACGCAGCTGAAGTGGCGGCCCGTATCGTCGAAAAGGTAAGGGTAAACCCAGGCAACTACGCTGACAAAAAGAAATTTGATCAAATTGATTATACAGACAGCGCCTATCAGGCTGAACTGGAGAGAATACATAAAAAATTCGCCCCGTTGGTCCGTATCTGCAAAGAATACGGCACAGCAATGCGTATAGGGACCAATCATGGTTCGCTCTCTGACCGTATCATGAGCCGTTATGGCGATACACCTGAAGGAATGGTCGAGTCGGCGATGGAGTTTATCCGTATATGTGAAGACCTCGATTATTATAATCTGGTCGTATCTATGAAATCCTCCAATCCTCAAGTCATGGTACAAGCCTACCGGATGCTCGTAGAGCGTATGGTCGCTGAAAACATGAACTATCCGTTGCACCTTGGTGTAACGGAAGCCGGAGACGGTGAAGATGGCCGGATTAAATCTGCCGTAGGTATAGGAACACTACTAGAAGATGGATTAGGAGATACGGTTCGTGTTTCCTTGACGGAAGAACCAGAGAAGGAAGCTCCAGTGGCTATTGCTTTGGTAAACCGCTATTCAAAAAGGCAATTATTAACGAAAACCCAAGAAGAACGCGCTATTCTAACATTATCTCCTCCAAAAGAAACAACGGCTTATCATTCTCAAGAAGTGAACACCTTTGTAGGAGGATCGTTGGTGCCGCGGGTGATCGTTGACATTTCCAACAAAAACTTAAAAGACCCTTTTATCCTGTCGGAAGTAGGTTACCGCTATGACGTACTGAATGACAAGTATCATATGGGAGATCAATCGGTAGATTTTGTCTACTTAGCGGATCAGTTGCCGTCATTCAACATGCCGGGCAACCTCAAACAACTGTATAATTATACGACTTGGTTAGAGCTATCGAATAGATCCAATATACATCCGTTGTTTACACTCGCGGAGTTTAACCATGCGACGACTAAAGATCCGGTATTAAACCTGGTCCGTATATCGAATACGCAACTACAGTCGGAAGAATTTGACAACCTGCAACTGGACAAAAGTATTGTCTTTTTATTGGAGACTGAATTAGTTCATGGAATGGCAGATCAACGTCAATTTTTCGCCAATCTACAAGAGATTGGAATAGATGTCCCTGTTATTATACGCCGGAGCTATCCAATCGAGGACTTCTCCGCCCCTATGGGCAACGATATGGATCCGGAAGAGCCTATCTCCAAATTGCAATTGTACGCAGCGACAGACCTAGGTGCATTGCTCATCGATGGTCTTGGTTCTGGAATATGGATTGACTCTCCAGCTACTCCTACCGATAAGCTATCCTCGATTTCCTTTGGTATATTACAAGCCACTCGATCCCGAATCTCTAAAACCGAATACATATCCTGCCCTAGCTGTGGCCGTACCCTGTTTGATCTACAGGAGACTACGCAAATGATCCGTAGCAGAACAAATCACCTCAAAGGACTCAAAATAGGCATTATGGGCTGTATCGTAAACGGTCCAGGTGAAATGGCTGATGCCGATTATGGTTATGTAGGTGCTGGACCGGACAAGATTACACTGTACCGGGGTAAAGAGGTCGTCAAAAAGAATGTTAGCTCAGCAAACGCGCTGGACGAGCTGATTGATATTATCAAGAACGACGGGCTCTGGATAGAGGAAGGGGAAATTTAAACAGCCGTCGGTGTATATGCTGTCGTAGATAGGTATAAAAACCTAATGCGATCACTACGCCGATACTTCCCATTACATAGAGGGTGTGTTTAATACCTATTCCTTCAGCTACGGCGCCAATAATAAGACTTCCGATTGGAAATATTCCCTGGAATGCCATAACATAGTAAGACATGATCCGAGCTCTATAGGCAGGCATTGCATGGGTCTGTATATAGGTATTGATACTGGAGTTTTGCATCATCATCGCAAAAGAGACCGCCACTGTAAAGAGCAGTGCGGACAGCAAGTAATGTGCATAGGCCAATAGCAATAGGGAAATTCCCATTATCAGCGCAGAAAACAGTACACGATAGCGTAGGTTTTCTCCTGACTTTAAACGGGCCATATTAATGGCACCAATCATCGCTCCCAATCCTGCGGCACTCTCAAACCAAGAAAATGTACGCTCATCCCCATTAAATAAATCTTTGGCCACAGCAGGTAACAACGAAGTATAAGGAATCACAAAAAGACTGGAACAGGCCATGATAACAATCAAGGAGGCAATATGTGGAGAACGTCTTAGGTAATCAAATCCATCCTTCATCCCCTGCCAATTAGAAAACTGCTTCGTTTTTGTGACTTGTAGCTCATTCACTTTCATCTGCGACAAGGTAAAGAGTACGGGGATAAAGCTCAAAAAATTAATAAAAAAACAGACTAACTCGCCGTAGGTGCTTAAAAGAAATCCACCAATAGCAGGACCGACCATCCGTGCAGCGTTAAACACGGATGAATTGAGAGCTATCGCATTGGGCAGATCCTTTTTATTATCCACCAAGGATACCAATAGGGCCTGGCGGGATACCACATCAAAGGCATTAATGACCCCTTGCGCAAAACCAAGGACACAGAGCCAATATACAGATACCCAACCGGAATACACGGCCAAGGTCAATATCGCAGCTTGTATCATCAGGAGTACTTGCGTGATGACAACAAGCTTATATTTAGAACGTCCGTCTACAAAACTTCCAATAAAAGGAGAAAATAGTAACGAAGGAGACAGGGAAACAAAAGATACAAACCCCAACCAAAAAACAGAATCAGTAAGTTTATAAACCAACCAGCTAATAGCGATACGCTGCATCCAGGTTCCGAGAAGCGAGATGGACTGTCCAATGGTGTGTAGCCTAAAATTGGGGTAATGAAGCGACCTGAAAATATCCATATAGGCAATATACTTAAATAGATGGACCGAAAGCTAATCTGTCTTACATTATGACCTTCAGAAAACGTAGTCTGTTCAAAAAACTCTAAAGAATTAACTACCTTTGTAACAGCTAACACTAGAGATAGTTTTTAGAACCTCGTAATAATTTGTAAACAACAATCAATCAAAACATGAAATTTTTTATAGACACCGCCAACTTGGCACAGATTAAAGAAGCACAGGACCTCGGCGTATTAGACGGCGTAACTACCAACCCTAGCCTAATGGCCAAAGAGGGGATCAGCGGCGATGAAAACGTTATCAACCACTATAAAGCGATTTGCGAAATCGTAGATGGTGATGTCAGTGCAGAGGTAATCTCGACAGATTACGAGGGAATGATCAAAGAAGGTGAATTATTGGCTGCTTTAGACAGTAAAATTGTTGTAAAGGTGCCAATGATTAAAGACGGTGTGAAGGCTATCAAGTATTTCAGTAAAAAAGGAATAAAAACAAACTGTACACTGGTATTTTCAGCTGGACAAGCCTTACTGGCGGCTAAAGCTGGAGCAACTTATGTATCTCCATTTATTGGACGTCTTGATGATATTTCGGTAGATGGTTTAAGCTTAATAGAAGAAATCAGATTAATCTATGACAACTACGGATTCGCAACACAGATTCTTGCAGCTTCAGTACGTCATAGTGCACATATTTTGGGCTGTGCTAAAATTGGTGCTGATGTAATGACAGGACCTTTGTCCGCTATTACTGCACTTCTAAAGCACCCATTGACTGACAGTGGTCTTGCACAATTTTTAGCGGATCACGCTAAAGCGGCAGGTAAATAAAAAAGAAGAGAGCCTTATATAAATGTCATCTTGAGGAAACGAACCACCTGCCCTCTTTCGAAGCAGCAGTACGTCCATCCATCAAGATGACACTTTAATTTGACAAGAATGAGTACAGAAAACAAGCAGATAAAAGAGGTAATTATCAATGAAGAATTTTCAGACCTTTTAAGGAAGAATAAACTTAAAATAACGCAACCGCGTCTGCGTGTTTTAGAGATTATTTCAGAAAAGACATCGGCTTTGTCTCAACCCGAATTAGAGAAAATCGTAGGCAAAGATATTGATAGAGTGACGCTCTATAGGATACTCGGAAGCTTTGAAGAAAAGGGTATTCTGCACAAGGTATTTGATCTGAATGGGACAGCAACCTATGCCATCTGCTCAACCAAATGTAGTGCCCACCACCACCATGACCAACACATACATTTTATCTGTTCAGTATGTAACAGCGTATACTGTCTAGATGAGGTCAGCGTACCTAAAATCAATATACCAAACAATTTCTCGCTCCACTCTATTGCGATCAATGCTGTAGGCCTATGCGATCAATGCAACAGTGCAGAATAAAAATAGGCTAGCTGTACAACCGTTATCTCTCCTTGAACGTACTTCTAGCCATTAAATATAAACTTTTTGCTCGACCAATAAGCCCCCATTTCCTCCGAGGGCGCTCGACTTTTGTAGCGGACAACTCGTTATCTGCAAAATAAAACGATTAAAAAATATTTATTTTCCCCTTCTACAGCAAGTTCAGCATCATTTTTGTATATTTCACAATAACAATAGATACCGCACTTTGATTAGTGGTTATAAAAAGACTAAGATAGATACCCTATGTAAGGAGCTTTCAACTCTACAAACGGACTATGGGCTGCTTATCAAAAGAATAAAGACAGGTATCAACAAATGAAGAATACAGATGAACCCGACTAAAAGGAAGCTCTATCTGGCAAATGAAGAATAAAAAAGACAAATGAAGTCAAGAAAAGAAAACCCTTACAAAGAAGTGCTGACACAGCTTATTGTTGATGTCTTTGAGAAATCAGGCAACCCACTTCTAAACTATAAACAAGTCGCTGCCAAGCTCAATATCACCGATAGTGATTCCAAAGTAGCCATTGCAGACATACTTAATGATTCGTCAAAAAGCGGCCAGTTTGCACAACCTGAAAGGGGCAAATTCAAACTTAGACAACTACAGGTTTATATCATTGGAAAAGTTGATATGACCGCCGATGGTTCGGCCTATATCGTACCCAATGATGAATTTGAGAATGACATCTTTGTAGCTCCCCGGAAAGTACGCCAGGCGCTACATGGAGATATCGTAAAGGTGCATGTATACGAGCGGAAAAAGGGACGTAAGAGAGAAGGTGAAGTAGTCGAGATATTACAACGTGCTAAGACCGATTTTACAGGTACGATAGATATCTCACAAAGCTATGCATTTTTTCTCCCTGATGACCGGAAGATGCAGCACGATATCTTTATCCCCTTAGACAACCTTGACGGTGCCAAAAATGGTGAAAAGGTAGTCGTCACTATTATCGAATGGCCTAAGAATGCGAAAAACCCAATCGGTAAAGTTAAGTCTGTTCTAGGTAAGAAAGGAGAGAATAATACCGAGATGAACGCGATTCTTGCAGATTATGGGTTCCCACTACAGTTTCCTAAAGAAGTGGATGAAGCAGCGAATGCCATACCTGAAGAAATTAGTCGTGAAGAGATTGCTAAACGTAAAGATTTTAGGGATACGTTGACTTTTACCATAGACCCTGCTGATGCGAAGGATTTTGACGATGCTATATCTTTCAAGACTTTGGAGAACGGCAACTATGAGATAGGCGTACACATCGCTGATGTGTCCCACTACGTTACTCCAGATAGTATCCTGGACAAAGAAGCGTTTGAACGGGCTACATCGGTATATCTGGTGGATCGGGTAATCCCTATGCTACCGGAACGCCTTTCGAATAACCTATGTTCGTTACGTCCCAATGAGGACAAACTCTGTTTCTCTGCAGTCTTTGAAATGGACGAGAAAGCGAATGTAGTGGAAGAATGGTATGGTCGGACGATTATTCACTCGAATCGAAGATTCAGCTACGAAGAGGCACAGGAAATTATTGAGAACAAAAGTGGAGATCACTCTACAGAAATACTCAAACTGAATGAACTTGCTTATATCCTTCGTGATCGAAAATTCAAAAATGGCGCCATAAGCTTTGAAAGCGAAGAAGTAAAATTTATATTGGACGAAAAAGGAAAACCTCTGGGCGTATATACCAAGGTAAGAAAAGACGCTCATAAGCTCATCGAAGACTTTATGCTTCTCGCGAATCGTAAAGTGGCAGAATACATCGGGAAACAGGGAAAAGGGAAAAACAAACTTGGTTTTGTATACCGTTTTCACGACACCCCTAACCCAGAGACGTTAACAAGCTTTTCACAGTTTGCCGCCCGCTTTGGTCACCGCCTAGCGATAAAATCAGACAAAGAAACGGCCAAGTCATTAAATGCATTGATGATGAAAATTGAAGGTAGTAAGGAACAGAATCTACTTACTTCGCTCGCTGTACGCTCCATGGCCAAAGCCATATATACGACAAAGGGTACATCACACTATGGTTTAGCATTTGACTACTATACGCACTTCACCTCCCCTATCCGTCGTTATCCCGACGTCATGGTGCATCGATTACTCCAATTTTATTTAGATGGAGGTACAAAAGTCAATATCGAGCATTACGAAAAAATGGCAGAACACTCCTCTCAGATGGAGAAAAAAGCGGCCGAAGCGGAGCGTGCTTCCATCAAGTACAAACAGGCCGAGTTCTTGCAGGATCAGGTAGGGGTCGAATATACAGGAATTGTTTCCGGTGTGACTGAATGGGGAATGTATGTGGAAATTCAAGAGAATAAATGTGAAGGTATGGTACGACTACGCGACATAACAGATGATTTCTATACCCTTGATGAGAAAAACTTTGCAATTATAGGTCAACGTAAGAAAAAAGTCTACCAATTGGGAGACGAGGTACAGATCAAAGTCAAAAAAGTAGATCTCGAAAAAAGACAGATAGACTTTACGTTATTAAGTTAATTAAAAAAGCTCTTTCCAAATGGAAAGAGCTTTTTTAATGACTTTTATTACAATCTTAGAGTTCTAATACCTCTACCTCTGTACGTCTATTTGCCTGATGTTCTGCCTTTGTACAGTCCACACCATTACTACATTTATTTAACAATCGTTTCTCTCCGTATCCCTTAGCCACCAAACGTTCTCGAGCAATACCGCGGGTTACCAAATAGTCAACAGCTGATTGTGCTCTACGCTGTGACAATTTTTCGTTATAGCTATCCGAACCGCGACTGTCGGTATGACTCGACAACTCGATTTTCAAGGTAGGGTTATCGCGCATGGTAGCGACGAGACGATCTAATATCTTAGCCGCATCCGGACGGATATTGTGCTTATCAAAATCATAGTGGATATTCTCCAGAATAAACTTATCCCCAACCTTCAGCACCGGCGTCAGGTTCATCACATACCGGATTACGGTGTCTTTGGTCGGCACCACGGCACTAACTAATACCGAATCTGCGTGATATCCTTTGTGCTCTCCCAAAAGACGGAACATCGTATTAGGTGCTACTTCAAAACTGATCTGTGCGGCATTATTGGTCTGTCCTTTTGAGACAATATCGCCAGCTGCACCAAATAAAGTAACAGTCGAAGCCGGCAACAATTCACCTGTCTTACGATCACGTGTCACGCCTTCCAGAACAATCCGGATTTTAGGTTTCTGGAATACAAAAGAATAAATATCATCTGATCCGACACCACCTTTACGGTTTGAAGATAAATAGCCAACTTTAGTATCTAATGTTTCTCCATACTCTACATAAGCGAAATCATCTGAAGCAGAGTTAATAGGGTATCCTAGATTCTTCACATCACTAAACTTAGCTTTCTCGCCCTTAGCTCTAAAAATATCTAAACCTCCCATCCCCACATGTCCTGTACTGGAAAAATAGATTTCCTTACCAGCCAGTGTTGGAAACATTTCGTCTCCTGCAGTATTGATGACATCGCCTGCATTCTGAGGAGCTCCCCAACTTCCGTCGGCCTGCAACTCACTGTACCAAATATCCACACCACCTTTTCCTCCTGGCATATCCGACGCATAGTATAACGTCTGCTCATCCGGACTAAGGAATGCATGACCTAAAGAATATTCTTTAACATTATTATAAGCAAAGTCATCCTCTACCCACTCATTGCCCTTCTTGCGGAAAATTTTAAGCTCTAAATTATGCTTATTCCATTTCGAACCATCAGCTTTGAAGCGTTCGCCATCCTTTCCGGCAAAGGTACGGGTTACATATAGTACATCCTCTCCTGCATTTGTAGCTATGGGACCTACATGGTATGTCGATCCATTGATAGAAGAAGCTACTTGATTCGGATATTCCAAAGAACCATCTGCTTTACGCTCGGCCGCATAGATCCGTAAGTATGCCTGTCCGGTCATACCGCTCTTCGCCTGTAATAAACTATTAGGCTCGGCGGCATACATCACGCCACTATTGGTTTTAATAACACCGAATTCAGCTAAGGATGTGTTTACCCCTTGCTCATTACGAATTTCGTGACGTGTAGGATTACGCATCCATACAAGAGCAGAATCAGCACCGCGGATGGCATTCAGTATAGCCTCATTCTTTCCGTCGGAAGCAAGTAACTGTTCGTATTGAGCTTTGGCTTCAGCATATTTACCCTGCTGTTTTAAAACCTCAGCATAATTTGACCGCAATTCGGGCGTCACCGATTTTTGAGTAATCAGTCGTGCATACCAGTTTTCCGCTAAATCATATTGTTTGATATAGAAGTAACTATGCGCTAAACGTTCCATATTTGAAATACTTGGCTTCTTAACGTCAACCAATTTTTCATAAGCTAAGGCAGCTTTTGCATACTGCATCTCTTTATAGAACTGGTCTGCACGGTTACGGCGGCTAGGTTGTTCCTGTGCCTGTACAGCTCCCACACTCAAAGAAAGTGCGGTGGCCACCAAGACTGTATTAAAGTATTTTTTTGTTCTCATTGAAGTACGAATTATAAAGACGACAATTTATATACGAGTCATTTTAAAAATAACGTGGACTTAAAATCTGACGATAAGCTTTTCCGAAAGTAATACCAAGAGTAACCTCGTGACTTCCATTCTGCAGCCCACTCATGCTATTCAACATATGATCATAAGAATAACCTATACGAAGTTTTGGGCTCACATAGAATTGTGCTATACCACTAAAAGAGTTCATCGCACTAAGCTTATTTACAGTCGCTTTATTATAATCCCTATCAAAAATACGAGCTCGCGTACGATAACCTCCCCCAATCCAAAACTTGTCGTTAAAGATAAACATTGCATTTAAATCTAACGAAGTCGGTCCTTTAAAATCGTCTTTCACTAATATACTCGGACGTAAGGACAAACCTGGATCCAGTTCGAAAAGTGCACCTGCAATAAAATAACCATGCACTCTACGGTACAGACTTTCTAATGAGTTTTGGTTAAACTGGAATTCAGAATCGCTATTGGCATTAGCAAACAAATCCTGTACAGAGACACCCGCATACCATTTTGGATTGCTATAATATACCCCTAATCGAATATCTGGACGCCAAGTGGTGACCATATGATCTGGCACAGCTCCATCAATTCTCTCTACAGTTTCCAACTTAGCGCCGTCAAGACTGTATTGTGTCACCCCTCCAGCTACTCCTAACGCTAATCGGTGTTCGTCAGCTCGGTCTAACTGCAAGCGCAAAGCATAGTTAGCGAAAATACTGGTAGCCGCTTGTGCCCCTAATTTGTCGGCTGTAACTTGTAAACCGACACCGTGGCGTCTTTCTTCAGGATCCAATACCCCATCCACAGAAATCGATCCTGTCTTAGGTGCACCTTCCCAACCTGACCATTGGCTTCGTAACCCCATCTGTCCAAACCATTCTTCCTTATAACCTGTATAGGCCGGGTTGACCGCTATGGAATTAAAGATATATTGCGTGAACTGTATATTTTGTTGGCCATGGCCCTTCATGGATAGAAGGACCATAGTCATAAACAACAAACTTTTTATATTAAACTTTTTCATCGTAAGACTAGCTTATCTTGTTTTAATTAATACCCATCCTTTATGTACCGTCTCTGTCGTACCCTTACGTAGCGTAATGATATAATAGTAAGTACCTTCGTTGAGTCCTGAACCATTCCATTCGTTCTTGTAGCTATCGTTGCGATAGACCTCATTCCCCCAACGGTTCACAATAGTCACACTAACATTATCAAAGTTTTCAACACCTACTATTTCAAACTTATCGTTGACTCCATCTCCATTCGGCGTGAATGTATTTGGAATAAAGACATTGGAAGCCTCGATCACAATAGTTGCTACCGCTGTAGAACAATTGGTCGGATTCAATATTTCACAGATTGTGTACGGATAAGTATAGGTACCAGGCCTTGTACTTGGCGCAATAGTAATCGTACCGTCCGGGTTCATCGACAGTCCTGGATGACTTGGTGCACCAGGTAGCAAAGTAACTTCGTCAAGATTTACTGGCTTGCTATTATACTTATCATTTAGTAACACCGATGCTGTCGTCACCGACTCTCTTGTCCACTCAACCTTATACGAATCATCTGTCGCCACAATAGGAGCAGGTAGAATCTCGATTTTTGCTACAGCTGAACTACAGTTCGTTGGATTCAACACCTCACAAATAGTATATGGATATAGATAAGTACCTTTAGGTGTATTAGGTGCTACCGTAATTGTACCGTCCGGATTCATCGTTACCACAGTTGTAGATTTTCCTTCAAGATCTGTTGGTTTACCTATTTTTAGCTCGATTTCCTTTGGATCTATAGCCTTACCATTCAGTTTATCATTTTCTATTACCGTAGGCGTTGTACCTCCATTCTTACCGTTAATCTGGTAACGATCATCGTTTGCCTTAATTGGAGCAGCTATCACCGTAACGATCGCTACTGCATCGTCAAAGTTATCTGGATTCACCTTTTCTGTAATCTTATATGGGTAATAATACTTACCTGCGGCAGTCTCCTTCTCGACCTTAATCTTACCATTTTTATTCATGATCAGACCACGTATCTCCTCACCGGCTCCATTCACTGGTACCCCTGCCGTCAGTTCGATATCATTTGGATTTAACTTCACTTTATTCAACAAGTCATTCTCAAATACCGAAGCTGTCTCTCCTCCGTCTTTACCATTATAAGGTCCGTACTCATCATCTACGGCTTTGATTTCTGGAGCGACAACAGTAATCGTAATCACAGCATTATCGCAGTTTGTAGGATTCAATACCTCACAGATCTTGTACTCAATCTTATACTCGCCTGCTGGTGTCTCTGGATTGATAGTCACCTTACCTGTATTTGGATCCAAAGTAGGCACAGGCTCTCCTGGATTACGTGGATCAGCAGGTTTTTCTACCTTGATCTCTACCTCACTTGGAATTACTGGTTTGCCATTCAACTTGTCATTATCAAGTACGCTTGGCGTGACCGTTTTATCTTTACCATTGATCGGACCGAAGGTATCATCTTCGGCTTTGATTGGTGCCGCATCAACAGTAACAGTGATAGTGGCAACATCACAGTTCGTAGGGTTCAGTACCTCACAGATACTGTAATCCAATGTATACTTACCTGCGGCGGTCTCTGGCTTGACATCAACACTTCCGTCGGCGTTCAAGACAACTCCAGTAGCAGTTTTTCCATCCTTGTCCTTGAAAGAAACAGGAGAAGTAACTTTATTACCACCAACTTTTAGTGTCACCTCCGA
>NZ_JAEQMU010000004.1 GCF_017908035.1 Sphingobacterium tabacisoli
TTTTCCATCCTTGTCCTTGAAAGAAACAGGAGAAGTAACTTTATTACCACCAACTTTTAGTGTCACCTCCGAAGGATCAACGATAACTCTGTTCAATTTATCATTAGTAAGCGCATTGATAACGTTATCCTTACCATCTTTTCCGTTAATACCTGAAACAGCATCATCGATAGCTTCTATTTCTGGCGCCACTACTGTAATCGTAATCACCGCATTATCGCAGTTTGTAGGATTCAATACCTCGCAGATCTTGTACTCAATCTTATACTCGCCTGCTGGTGTCTCTGGATTGATAGTCACCTTACCTGTATTTGGATCCAGAGTAGGCACAGGCTCACCAGGATTACGTGGATCAGCAGGTTTTTCAACTGTGATTTTGACATCTTTAGGATCGACTTTATTATCGTTTAACTTGTCATTTTCCAGTACACTCGGTGTTACCGTTTTATCTTTACCATTGATCGGACCAAACTTATCATCTTCGGCTTTGATCGGAGAAGCGATTATAACAATCGTTGCTACCGTAGAAGAACAGTTTGTCGTATTTAAAGCTTCGCATATGGTATATGGATATGTATACGTACCAGCAGGTACTACGCCCTTAGTAATCGAAATAGTTCCATCCACATTCATTACTATACCCTGGATTGGTTGCTTGTCTTTATCCACGACTATGCCTGGCGTAAGAATTACTTGACCTGACTGGACCACAACACCGTTCAACCTATCATTCTCTAATACTGTTCTTGTCGTGTGCTCATCTCGACCATTGAAAGGTCCATAAGTATCAGGACTCGCAAGAATTACATTTTTCTTATATGGCACCGTTACATTATCATCATCCTCCGCCGGTTCACCATTAGGATCCTTCGCCGTTACGGTCACTTCATTAAACAAGTCTGCACCTGCAGTTAATATATCTTGGGTAATGGCTTTAACTATGGTATACGCTTGGGATTTTCCTGGCTCAAGCTTATCTAATTTCGGATTAGGTACCCAAGTAGGGAACATCGTATCCGAGAAGACAAAATCTGTCAGGGTAACATTACCTGTGTTCGTTACTTTAATCGTATAAGTAATATCGTCTCCAATAACCGAAAACTCCGTTCTAGACGCGGTCTTCTCAACAGACACATCCGCTTTTTGAGGAATTGAAACGACAGTCTTACCATTCGGTTCACTAGGATTATTTGGATCTACTGATGTACCAGTTACTGGTGGCAATGGCTTAGTAGGATCCAAGACTTTTGGATTGGCCGTTACACTTGCTTGATTTATAAGCTTTCCTGCATCAATATCTTCTTGCGTCAATGAATAAATGGCCTTATAAGTCAACGTCGCTTTTGGGGCTAACTTGCTAACCGTATTACCACTTGGGTTTCCAGCAGGTCCCGTTATAGTTAATTTGTTTCCTTTACCAGAGAACTCCGTGTCTGTCAACACAACATCTTTCAATGTTATATTACCAGTATTGGTCACCACAAAAGTGTATTCAACTTTATCACCAACTTTAGCGCGGTCTTTGTCTCCTTTGTATTCGCCTTTTTTCTCTAATTTAATACCAGGAATCTGAACTAAATCTAAGATAGTAGGGTCATTGTTAGGATTACCATCACCATCATTATCCTCTTCGCCTGGTTTGTCAATAACAGAACCGTCAGGTCTAGTACCCGTATCGGATACATCCTCGACAGGTTTACCTTTCGGATCCGTCCCTGTAGCTGTAGCTGTATTCTCTATATAGCCCCTATCCAAATCTTCTTGAACTAACTCATAATCTGCGGTAGCAGTTGCAGTTTTACCCGGGTCGATAGTAGTAGAAGGCTTAAAACTTCCTGAACCTTTTAATCCTAATTTAGCATCCGTCAGTTTCAAATCTTTGATAGTGACATTCCCCGTATTGGTAACTACAAACGTATATGTGATTTTATCACCAACCTTACTTTTCCCTCCTATAGAAGTAATAGATTTTATTAATTGAAGCTTTGGCGCTTGAATCAAATCCGTGGTTTTACTAGCCAGCTTACTTTTAATATCGATAGGAGTATTACTTCCTGTAGGTATTTCAGGAGTTTTACCCGTAACAGTCGCTGTATTTACAACTTTACCGTCATTCATATCCTTCTGTGTGATCGCATATGGTACTGGAGCACTAAAGCGGAATTCTTGATATTTAACCAGTTCGGTAAGCCCTGAGATTTCAAATCCGGCTCCCGTCCAGCCCAATTTCTCATCCACAATCCTAAATGGAGCTTTCAATGTTACTTCACCTGTATTTTTGATTACAAATTCGTATTCGATTTCATCTCCTTCACTATGTCGGCCATCATTATCTTTGTCTTTGACATCATCCTTTACCTGCTTTTTAGCTAACTTGGTTAACTCAATAGTTGCAATTTCAGAACGGATTACAACCTGATCAGATGCACTTCCACAATCATTCTTCACCTGCCATTCCAAGGTTGCAGTGTTACCTTGTTCAATAGTAGCTGTACTCTCGTAACTATACTTATTAGAGAACGTAACACCTCCCTTTGCAGGTTGTATTATTACAATCCATTCTCCACTACTTCCCGTTTGGTTAGTGCTACTTCTTACTGGATTATTAGCTGCTAACGCAAACTTGCCATCGTTATATTTTAACTGATCTAGTCCCGCATTAGCGATAGGATCTACCTCTAGAACAATACGTACTTCCGTATTCTCACTTAAACAAGTTGATTCCTCTACCAATCGGTTTGCTGCATAATAAACAATCTCACCAATTTCACCTGCAGCAATACCCTTTCCTGCTTTCGCCCGATACCTTGCATATAGATCTTCGTTCGCTAATTCGCTATCCAGAATACGATCTGTAAGTTCTTTATCCCTATACCACTCTACAATACCGTTATTAGTTAATACAACTTGACTAAGGTTAGGTGTACCTTTGATACAGAATGCTTGTTCTTTGTAATCAGGTTTAATACGTGAAAGGTTAAATGGTGTACTATGATCTTTGGTCAATAGCTCCATTCCGCCGCAAGACAGAGCTAAGCTACACGTTCCTGCTGGTTTAAATGTAGTATAAACCTCTTGCTGAATGTTTCCAAAAGTAAATTCGGAATTTCCACATTCAATTGACTTCACATCACCTTCGAATCTAATTTTGCCTTTTAGCGTTATTCTCTCTTGGAAAGCTAAATCTTCGTTAAATTCAAAAATATATCCTTTAACAGGGTCTAAAACATTCGTATATTTTAGTTTATTTTCTGCTATAAAACCTTGTGGATTATCAATAACCCATCCTTCAGGAAGTTTTAAAGCATATTTATAAATAAATTTACTAGCATCACGCCCATTCGAAATTCTTCCCGTAATCGGATGTTCTTTACCATCTTTACCGATATTTGTCACCACAGCAGTATAAGTCGCTGTTAATGGATCTCCCAAAGCTGGTGTTAGGTTAATTTTCACCTCTCCAGTCAAATCAACCACAGGTTCATCCAATGGGGCTCCATCTAGAATAATACGATCCGTTCCAGCTTCTAATATCCGCTCTACACCTTTAACCTCTTTGCCACAGAAGTTTTTTGCGGCAGGTGTTAATGTTACCGTCTGCCCACTTTTAAATTCACAACTGGCAACCTGCAACTGGAATTTTAAGTAAAAGCGTTCTCCATTCTGCAAACTGTTATTTTTAAGAAAACTTGCAGGGATAGTGATAATTGCTTCAGTTTTATCGCCCGAAAGACCTACGCCTTGAATAGGGGTTGATTCCTTGAAGATTATGTTGCCAGGCCGTGTTGTATACACATCTGACATATATGCATTCGTACTGATATTTCCTACACCTACGTAGTTCAAGAAAGAAGCCATCTTAATATTCAGCTTCAAATCCTTCGCTTCTCCTCCAGCATTGTTGATCTCTACTATATAGGTAATAGGTTTACATATAGGCAATGGCCCTACTCCTGGATCGTCGATAACTGTAGTCTGTAAAATTGGATCGACCAAGACAAAGCTAAGCTGCTCTGCGTAGCTTTTTTTACACGAAGCTTCTGCTACTGATGCGGGTACTCCCTTACAGTCACTACCATAGGCAATTTCAATATTGCCGTCTTCACAATTTTTAACTGCAGCTGTAACAAGGAAGTAACGGGACTGCTCGGCATTGATATGATTCAGATTATATACTCCGCCATTGTTTTTCAAAATACCGGAATTCACTTCGGTCATATCAGTTAATGACTCAACCTCTATTATGCTAGAAATATCTACATTCCCTTTCGTCTTCGCTAACCATAAGTTATCGAACTTACGGAACTCCGAACGATTCGAAACTTTAACTAACCATTTTGCTTCTTGTGTATAAGCAATCGTAGAAACCTGTGATACCTTAACCTCTAATTTATCATTATCGGTATTATAGTTCAACGTTTGTGCTTTGACAGGTACATCGACAACATTAACATGATCCTTACCCTCTGAATAAAAACTACCGTCTACCGTTGCCGAAACTTTAATAGTTTCCTTAAGACTTGTTTCAATGCAATTAGGCGTTACTATAGGCCTAACAATAAAAGTAAAACCTTCATCGATAACTCCCCATGGACTGTTGCCTTTGAGTGCACGCAAATGCCCCGCTAACGTATTAGCATTAATAGCATATGTTCCTCCCGAAACAGATAATCCGTTCACATCAATATGTGTAGGGTTTGCACCGTTCCCCTCTAATTCAACACGATATCCCTTCATAGTTAGACCAGAAGACACCTCAAAAGTAACCGTCTTTGGTTTTGCTATCTCTCTGAATTCGTCTGGGAATAATGCATTACGATAAGCATCTCCATCGATTGCAAAATCGATTCTAAATCCAGCACCTTCTTGTCCGGATTCACAACCAGGGATATTATAGGTTCCGTTGTCTGTACCTGTGTTCAATGCTGTACTAGCATAGTATCCCGATACCTTATCCAAAATACCACAAGTAAGCAGATTAGGGTTAGGTTTACTTGCATCGTATAATCCATATCCAGTTACAAACCTTTTCAAACCGGTATTTGCGTTAGCCTTTGTCGCTTTCAACAGCAAAGAAGCCGTAACTTTATCTCCGCTCACAAAGCCAGCAAATGCGCTTGTTTGATTCTCGGCAGGAAGAACAATAAAGAATTTATTTCCCTCACTTTGTATAGCGATATTCTCAAAAGTAAATGCAGTTGTGCCATTTCTAACCACCACCACTTTACCAAACAGCCCACTGGACACCAATCCTAATCCAGCATCAACAACCGAGACTTCAAATCGTCCTCCGTTTTTCCATACATGGTCGGTTTCGTTCTTAGGAGCGATTACGGTTCCTTGTTGAGCGATCTCGATAACATCCCCAGCAACAAAAGAGCGGATAGATTCGCCTAGGCCTGTCGCAGGACTATTACTGTCAGGAATACCGTTATTGTCCGTATCTGCTAGCCCGATCGTAACCCGTTGCAAGGAGACCTTTCCCCTATGCATTCCACCACCGTCACAATCTCCGGTTGGACAAGTAGCATCCAATGCGATAGTCTCACAAGCAAAAGTGATTTCATTACCACAATTGTGTAATGTACTTGTTATCTTATAAGATGGATTAGCCTCCGTTGTCGGACAAGTTAAAGTCAGAGGAAACTTCAATCTCCAGTTACCTTCGGTATTCTGGATTAAAGCGTCACGCTTTATTTTAATTTTATATTTTGTATCGCTGACTTTAGTCACCTCAGTTGCAATATCCTTCGCACCATTAAATAATTTGAGATTTGCTAAGTCTGACTGAGAGAGGTCTGCCGATAAATCAATAGTAATTTCCAGGTAAGCATCTGCTACCAAACCTTCTTTTGGAAAAGACCATGTCCCTATCTTAAAATCAGCTTGATAAGGAGCTGCACCAATAATATCTTGTTCACCCACATTCTCGCCAGCAAAAGCAAAAGTTAGTCCTCCCTTTGTCGTAGCAGATGCTGCGTATTCTGGAGTTTTCCCTCCTATACAGCTTTCCTTATGGATATATGTAACTTTATATCCTGTAGATTCTGTGGTATAACTTTTCGGTGCTAAAGCACAGTCTGTACCGCTTGCAGGAGTAGCATATCGTTGTGTAAAAGTAACAATCAATACTTCTCCAGGTTCCAAACGTTCTATTTTTAAAGTAGAACCGCTAACCGTTCCTAGGGCACTATTTACTCCAGAAAAAGTAATTGCTCCATCAATTTTGGCTGCATTTATATCAAGTACTATCGACGAAGCAGGAGCATTACCAGTATTCTCTACCTTCCACTCATGTTTATACGTTCCACCCATACAGACAGTCTGCAACTCACTTACATCTGAAATAACAATACGAGGCCGTTTACTATCATCAATCTGTACGGCGACAGAAGCCTTATCATTATTATTCCGCTCACAGCTCTCTCCGTAAATAGCTTCATAAGTAGATAATAAACCTTCACAATTATTTATAGCAACCTTTTCTGTAAATGTTAAAGTTGAGCCCGCAACAAAATTCCCTACATAACTATAGGTATTATCATTTTCATTAAATGTAAGCCCAATAGGCAATGTCGCTTGACCTTCCTGTAATCTAATAATACCATTACCATACTTAACTGGAATCCTAAACGCAGGAAGTCCACCTGTTCCTGAATTTTTAATAGTAATGGTACGCGTGAGCTCCTGGCCCACCAACCCCATGGTTAAATTAGGAGTTACGGAAATGTTTAATACTGCATACTGTAAATTGATAATATTTCCTTTCGCGGTTGCATCTGCACCACAGCCCTTAAGTGTGTAGCTAGCAAAACGGTCGGTCACATTTACCTTTAAAGCAGGGCAAAGCGCCTCCACGTCATAAGTAACCTCTACATAACCAGAAGTTCCTGAAGATATAGCTACCGGAATTGTTACTCCGTCAGTATTTATTGTCTCCACAGCAGGAGATACTAACGCTTGTCCATCAATTTTTACTGACTTTTTCACGTACTTGAAACCGGAAGGCAACTTAATACTCAATTTACCTTCAGCACATTCATCATTAGTCTTGTTGATACGGACCTTAAGAGTCTTAGCTCCGTTTTCCACCTCAAGATTAGGAACAGCGAGATCCGCGTTGATACGGCCCTGTTGCGCCTGTAGTGTCCCCACAACAGCCAACATAGTCAGGAGCCATAAAAACACTTTCCCTACGTAACCACGAAATTTAAATTTCATATGTATATAATTTGATTTCCAGCTATCATATGGAATATCCAAACGACATTCATTCGTTTTTGTGCAGTCTGTGCTACATGGATATTTCATATGTATATAAATTAATAATTTTTGCAGTTTGAAGATTTTACTACTCATATTACTCATCAAGAGTACTCAAAATAGCTTATCCCTACCCACGGGTAGTTAATAAGGCGCAAAAGTAGATAACCCAAAATATTTTCATGTCTCATTTTGTCCAGTTGTTGTCCAGTTAAAAAATGAGACACAAAAAACAAACTGATAAACAACAACTTAACAAGATAAAAACCTAAAAAAATGTAGCCAACAAGCTACATATAAAGCTGTCAAATATTTTTTTGAGACAGCATAAAAATGGAATTTCGAGCGGAAATATTAATTTAAAATACTATTTAAGAATAGCATACTCAGATTGGAGAAATTGGGCAAGAATCTGGCAAAGAAAAAGTAACAAAAAGAGAATGTCGCAACTAAAAAAATAGGCTAAAAACCGAAAACTTTTAAAGGAGTTGTACCCGAGCTAAGGCTTAATAAAGAGTAGCAGTTGTAAACCATTGGATCTACAACTTAACAAGATTCTGCTCTCGATAAACCATGGGAGAACATCCCTTTTCAAGGTTAAAATTACGATAGAAGGAAGCTCTGGAATTAAATCCGCAGGCAAAGGCGAGTTCTTCCATGCTCATATCCAATTCTGCGGACATCAACATATCACAGGCCCTAGCAATACGCCAGGAATTTATCGTCTTTACAAAGCCCTCCGAATACACCTGTGTAAAATATTGGGAAATGAAACTCTTGGGAATATTCAAGTCCTGCGCCATCTGCTCCAATTTAAAGCTTGCATCAAAATATTTTTCGGTGGCCAAATATTCGGCAATCTTACGTTGATGCACAGTCGATATATATATCGACTGTCTTGATTCACCCTCCGGAGACAATAGCGGAACTAACTGCACATCGGCAATCTGTTCGGAGTTTCGCTCGGCCTCAGCTACCAAAGGAACACGAAGCCGGCCCAGCATATACCAATAAATTAAAGACACACCGGCCAACATTGCTCCAATTACGACAATTCCTGTCATCAATGGTTCCTCTTTTACACCTCCCTTGTAGTTTTCCCACACAAAAGGCAACATAAATGAAGTTAATATCAACAGCACAATCATCGTGTACTTAAAAACACCAAGGTTGATATTTTCAGGTCCCTTTTTAGCGGTGAGCACAAATATGGGATACAATACCCATGATGCACACATGGCACCATAAAGAACAGTGTAATAACCGATGGTATAAGAACTTCTAAACAAAGGAGAGCACAAAAATACGACATAACCGATGACACCTAATAAAAAGGGGATAAAATGGAGCCACAACTTCCCTCGAGACACCTCTTTTCCTTCTAATATTCTATAGATCCAAAAGAGAAAAGGGCCAAAGGTCAATCCAAAAGGCGCTGCTGTACTCACATATTCCATTCCTGGAAAAACTTCAGTAAACAAAAACATAAAGCTTACATCAACAAGCATCTGTATCAAAAAGACGGATAAGATATTATCTATCGTATTGCGATTCTGGATTCCAAATGATAACAAAAGCGCTTGCAGGGCGATTACAAAAATGGAAGCATATAGAAAAACAACAAACATACCTAGGTGAATGAAGATTGTTCTCTATAAGTAGAAGGTAAAACCCCTACCCGTTCTTTGAAATATCGATTAAATGTAGTCTTAGAAGAAAACCCGGAAGAATGGGCTACTGCTTCGATTTTATATTCACTACCGAATTCGGTCAGAATTTCTTTCGCGTGACGTATACGATAGGTTGCCAACCACTCGTAATAGGTCAGCTGAAGCTGATCGTGGAGATAATGGGATATTATATTTTTGGCAATACCAATATGATTAGATAATTTATCCAAAGACAATTTTGAGTCCAAAAACAAGCGATCGACTTCCATTGCCCGGACTAATTCTCCTCCGCAATGTGTCAGCAGTCCAGCATCAGCTGGTACAACCGGAACTTCAGCAACAGGCCCAACAGCACTATCCTGTTCTACAGCATGGAAGCGAGAGTACATATAGTTGACAAGCATAAACAAACTAAAGACCATAGCAACTGCAATAGCATGAATCGGATTGATCCCCATAAATAGATCGACTTGCATATAGTGTTTCAAAAATACGGCTCCCACAAAAAGAAAAATCCCCATACCTAGAGCCATTAACTGTTTCAGCAAAACAAACCCTTCCGTTTTGCTGCGCGTTCCTTTCAGTCGAAATAAAATCACTAAAGGATAACCTATCTGCACTAAAATCATAACAGGGAGGTACCACTCAAAATATGCCCAATCAAAAGTATCTCCCAATATAAGATACCAAGTCACAAAAAATACAAAAGGAATATTCCCCAACAGTAAATCCCGCTTGATTACCGCTTCACTTTTCTTAGACAAATACTGATACATCGCCCAGAATAAAGGACCGTACAGCAAAGGCATCGGAAAACTATAGTTGGAAAACAGTATACAAAAATGATATAACTGCAGTATGGTCAATACAGAAACAAGCAATTCAAAAAAAGTCAATTTCTTCAAAAAGGAAGACAAGGTCATGTTGATTTTTCTCGTTAACAAAATTAATATAGCACTATGCTCATACTCAGTAAAAAGCATGAAACCAAAAATCAGTTTGGATCACAATTGTAATCTGTACAATAAAATGCCCTAAAATTAATCCCAAGCATCGTAACCTCTGCCGAAGCAGAAAAACATTGACACTAGAAAAAATTCTCTTAAGTTAAGTTCAAAAAATCGCCTACTTATGTAATGACGATGTACTATAGATAATCCCCAAGGTGATAGTATAGATGCGCTATCACATATTGTTTAACAATATATGATTCTACAAATATAGGATAAAAACATTTCTATAAAAAATAAATCTTTTTTACACTCAATAAGTTACATAATTATAATATTAAGATTACGATCCGTATACTTTTTTTTAAAAAACAACCTACTTACCCTTAACAATTACATCTAGAAATCCGTAGACTGATTCATTAAAAATCTGCTATTCCATTGAATTTCGGCCGTTGGACTTATGAGCAAAACGTGAATTTTACACCGACTTCTCAACAAACAATCCACATTGCATATTTCACTTTTGTGGCAAAAAGGCGTATTTTTATTACAGGGAGGTGATATGCAACAACAACTGAAAACGATATTCGAAGGACAAAAAGCACAAAGACAACAAACCGGTGTACCATCCGTACAAGAACGTATAGCGTACCTAAAAAAACTAAAGTACAGCATACAGCAACGCGAATCTGCAGTATTCAATGCACTAGCTCTGGACTTACGAAAAAGTGAATTTGAAGCTGCAGTTACAGAGGTTTATTTTATCTACTCAGAAATCGATTTTGCGATCAGACACCTCCGGCATTGGACACGGCCCAAACGTACGAAGTCCACTCTGTCCAATCTATTCACAAAAAACAGAATAACCTATCAGCCTAAAGGCACCTGTCTCGTTATAGCTCCCTGGAACTACCCGTTCCAATTGACGATGGGACCTTTGATCTCGGCTCTCGCTGCGGGTAATACGGTGATGATTAAACCTTCAGAATACAGTATACATACCTCCAATATCATCTTTGAGATCCTGAGCGCTGTATTCGATCCGTCTTTAGTATACTGCGCTTTGGGGGATCAAGAGATATCCACGACTCTTCTTGCTCTTCCTTTTGATCATATTTTTTTTACGGGAAGCACCCAGGTGGGGCAAATCGTCATGCAAGCGGCCGCAAAACATCTGAGTTCAGTCACCCTCGAGCTTGGTGGCAAATCACCTGTACTAATCGACCGCGATACAGATTTACAAAAGGTGGCCGAAAAGGTCGCATGGGGCAAACTTCTCAATGCAGGGCAGACCTGTATCGCACCAGATTACCTTCTGATACAGCAGAGCCAAGAAGAACAATTCATCCAATTTTTTCAAGCCGCAGTAACACGTTTCATCTACAAACCGTCCGGTGCTATTGATACAGACAGTTATCCAAAGATCATCACCCCAAAACACCTATCCCGCCTACAACAGCTCACTGACGACGCCTGTACACGAGGCGCATGTATCGCCTGGAAGGGAACTGGAGATTCGAAAGACACCTTTGCTCCCACGGTCCTACAGAATGTACCCTTAGATAGCCGGGTAATGCAAGAGGAAATATTCGGCCCCATATTACCCATAATTACGTACAACACACTGGAAGAAGCAATAAAATTTGTTCAGGATAGACCAAAGCCATTGGCACTATATATATTCTCTAATAGTACGAAAACGACGGATCATGTTCTTAAAAATGTGAGTTCTGGAGGTGCTTGTGTCAATGATGTAATTCTTCATGTTTCCAATCTGCACCTCCCTTTTGGCGGAGTCAATCATAGTGGTACTGGGAGTTCACACGGTTATTTCGGTTTTAAGGCGTTCTCCCATGAGCGCTCTATTATGTACCAATCAAAATTCGGGCTCTCCCAACTTATTTATCCTCCGTATACCGATAAGGGTCGTTTATTAAAATGGTTAAAGCGCTTGATGTAATACCGTTACTTCGGCTCTCTTCTCATCCACCGGAGCAATCTAGGTTCGATCTTATAACTTATAACGTAAGCTAGCCCCACCATACATACAGTCACAAGCGACACGAGCACATATTTATTCATGTAGGAATATAGTTTATTAAAAATAATAAAGCCTATATGTTGGTGTAATAGATATAATGGATAAGTCAGCATCCCTAATTGAACCCATCGCTGGCTATTGACAAACTGCATCTTTTTTAAGGCAACCAGCGCCATAAGAATATAGAACCCAATGATAGCACCTCCGATAACATAGGATGAAAACTCCTCATGAAAAGTGCGTTGCAACCAGTTTATTCTTCCTACCGACGTATAGATCGATAAAAAAAGGCAACAGCCCAGCAAAGCGAAATAAATAACTTTCGGCCCAACAGCATAAATTCGATAAAATAGTATTCCAGCAATAAAATAAGAGCTCCAATCCAAAATAAAAAAATGATACAGCACTGTATAAATAGGCGTCCCTCCTATAATAAACCGTAAACCAGAAAGGAGTAGCCAAACACAGACCATATAATCGAGACTGATTTTTTTAATATAGTTCACCATTAAAAAGAATACAATCAAGAGGTAAAATTTCATTTCTACGTACAATGACCAATAGGCACCGTCAACGTGTCCGACATCAAAGAATGTCTGTATCATTGTCATATTGACCAAAAACTTTGCCCCGGTAACAGCGTACCTAGGAGCCCCAAAATAATAAGTGACTATAGCGGTTGCACAGAGACATAACCAATAGACGGGATAAAGTCGTTGAAAACGAGATTGTAAAAACCGGGGTAAGGAAAGGTGTTTTATTGAAAAAGCAATCACAAAACCACTAATTATAAAGAACATATCTACCCCTAGATACCCATATTTAAAATAAGACCCCATTTCATCAAAACGCAAGAGTGACATATTGCCAGCTTTAAAACCTCTATATAAAAAGTGATAACATAGGACTGCCATAGCGGCAATAAACCGGAAAAGATCGATCTGATAAACCCTTGTAGATGACGTCATAGCGCGCAAAGGTAGTCAAACTTTAGAAACAAAATCCGACCTTAATACATATCCACAACCCGGATATGCTACAAATTCATTACGAACCACCTATCTTACTCAAAAAACAAACTTTGGCACGATATTAGAATAGTATTTAGTATTCATAATTTAGGTTAATAATTGGTTAGTTAAAAACGCCTAAAGCTCCCCGCTTTAGGCGTTTTTTTATATAATTCCTTTACCTTTGTGCCCGTAAAGAAGCGGAAGATCTAATGCATAAATCGAATTCAGGTAAACTCGTCATTGTAAGTGTATTTTTTGTTGCTGCTATTTTGATAATAGCCTACCAATTTCTGGTCAACAATGACTCTCCCATAAATATAGACAGTCCTGCGCACTTCGGCACCCCTATCAACCAAGACGACATTACCGTACAGGGAGCCAGCCTGGGTCGACAGTTGTTCAACGATGTCCTGCTTTCTAGGCACCAACAGATTTCCTGTGCTTCCTGTCACCAACAGACAGCTTCCTACGCTGACCTGGGCAAGAGATTCAGCATCGGAGACCGAGGACTTCCGACTACACGAAACGCACCTGTATTGATTAATCTTATCTGGAAGAGCCATTACTTTGCTGATGGCCGAGCAGATCAGCTAGAGGAAACGATATACAATGCAATCAGGGATACCTTAGAACTCAACAGCAATATTGACTTAATCCTCGAGCGAGTACGACAGCACCCTATATACAGCAAAAAACTGAAAACGATATTCCAGGTTAAAGAAATCGAAAAAGAGCATGTTATCGATGTGCTGACGCAATATCTACGCACCCTAAATTCTTGGGACAGCAGGTATGACCGGATGCTTCGGGGAGATTTAGTCTTTACTGCAGAAGAAAAGCAAGGACAAATGCTATTTGAAAGCGAATGTGCAAGTTGCCATATCGCTCCTTTTTTTCACAGTAATACAACTATGGTGTCTTTACTGAATCAAAAGCTCCAAAGTCCATCTCTACGCAATATACATGCTTCTGCCCCCTATATGCACGATGGACGTTTTGATGGCCTAGATAGTTTATTACTACAGCATCCTGAAGAATTTCCACAAACTTTTCGGAAGAGGGCGCTGAACCAGCAGGAGCGAAAATCTATTATAACCTTTCTTAAAACCTTATCGGATGAGCAATTTTTGAATCCCAATTCATATTAGAATTTCCATTCGCCATAGAAGCCCTTCCTATTGCTTTTCCATATTCCATTGACTAAGTTTGTTACCATAACCACTAAACAAAAAACAATGCAAATACCCTATGTAATTTTCAATGGGACACTGATCCCTGAAAATGAAGCCAAATTAGGAATCACTGATCTTGCCGTAGTCCGAGGCTATGGGATATTTGATTATTTTAAAAGCGTACAAGGAAAACCTATTTTTATCGAAGACAATATTGATCGCTTTTACCATTCGGCACGCCTTATGGACCTCCCCGTAAACTACAGTCGGCTAGAGCTCAAAAAAATGATCGATCAGCTGATGCAGGCCAATAATATGCCCGACTCCGGCATCAAGATACTACTGACGGGAGGCTACAGTTCTGACGGCTATACCATTACCGAACCGAACCTGATTATCAGTCAGCATCCCATAACACGGGACAACACAACAGAAGAGCAAGGAATCAAACTACTGCCTTTCGAATATCACCGTCCCTTCAGTCAGGCCAAGTCTATTGATTATGTAATGGGCATACAAGCCCTTAAAGTCGCTAAAAAAGAGGGAGCCAATGATGTCATCTATGTACAGAATGGACTTATTTCGGAATGCCCGCGTGCCAATTTCTTCTTGATCAGCTCAGAGGGCAAATTACTCACTGCTGATGATGATGTACTGCAAGGTATTACCCGGATGAAGATTCTTGAACTGGCAAAAGAAAAAATCGAAGTTGAAATACGGGACATCACGTTAGAAGATTTAAAAAATGCACGCGAAGCATTTATCAGTTCAACCACTAAGAACATCACACCGGTCACCGCTGTGCTCGGTTATAAAGACTTTGGTCCAGGAGCGGGTATGGTAACCCGCCGCCTACAACAGCTACTCGAAGAACTGATATACAACAGTTAACACCTGACGGAAAAATTATCTTAGCACCAAAAACATAATGCACCACTCCTTTCGGAGGGCGCATTATGGATAAACAAAAGAGAAATATTAGAACTTATTCGTTCCATTCGACTGTAATACATAGTTGAATGTATAGTGCTGTTTTGGCCATTTCTCGCCACGAGTAGGTATATCTGCAAAATCCGGAGTTTTCACATTAGGACTACCTTTATAGTAACTCAACATCTCCAATTTAACGTAATTCCCCTTACTGGTCTTCACAAGAATAAGCACCCCTGGCTTCATCAATATAGCGTGTTGGGGCGCATTGTACAAGGTATTCACATAGTAGGTATTATTCCCCGTTATTCCCGAATTGCTATACCCCTCTGTTGGAGCCGTATGGTAACTATCCAACACACCTTCTACCAATTGCCCCACTGCACCATTCCCGAAACCGATTGTAGTACCTGTTATCTTGATATCCCAATCAGTAGAGTTTTCTTCGGTTTCTCGGTTCTTTTCCAAACTGAAATACACCCCACCTTTATCCAGACCGTTGAGATCTTTTACCGCAACTACCTCCTGTTTATTCGCTACCTCGTCGAGCTCCTTATTGTCTTTACTACAGCTGGTCAGGAGAAGTCCCGCCGAAATTGCAAACAAACTAACTTTTTGAAAAATGTGATTTTTAATCATTGCTTTTATAATTTAATATGAATGTACTAGTTGATTATGCGATAAGATATCCCGGCAAAGAATAGACGTCCCGGCATTGTCGCCACTCCGGTGCGTCTGACATCTCCTAAGTTTTCTGCCGAAAGGGTACATGTTATGCGGTCTTTGTAAAATGATTTGACAATAGATGCATTAAATAGAGAATAACCAGGAGCATATTCTTCATCTAAATTCAGGATCCCATTCCCGTCAATATCCCGAACGCCAAATCGCCCACGATAAGCCCAACGTAGCGTAAATACCAACCCCGGCTTTGGACAGTTATAAGTCATGCTCATATTACCTGTATACTGCGATCTGTTAAACAGTCCACCATACTCATCCGGTCTGACCAACCGACTGGTTCCGGTCTCTGCATCACGTGTATAGTATCCTTTTCCGGCCGTTATAGCATCCTGCACAGTGGTATTCGCTGTGCGCAGATATTGTCCTGCCACCTGTAAATGGAGATCCCGCCATTTGTAAGAAATAGTAGACTCTATACCTTTAATGACTACGTGTTCCTGATTCGAGTAGGTATATACCGATTTACCATTGGTCTTAGTTGCCAACACAAAGGTTTCGATCAGATTGGATACCTCATTATAAAATACATTAGCACTTATTGTCATTGGCTTCCATGGAGATAATCGTACACCTCCCTGATAGTTCCATGAACGCTCAGCATGCAGCGCTTTAATTCGTGCAGGATCAAACAAGACCTCGGCTATTTCTCCTGCCTCTATAAGCCTATTTAATTTATAAGCTGCATCTTCTGCACCGAATACGCTATATCCCTGAGTAGGATTTGTCCAATTGAGATACAGCTCCCTAAAATCTGGAGCTTTATATGCGCTCCCCACAGAACTATTAAGCCTAAGCCACGGCAACAGCTTGTATTGTGCAGCTATCTTGGGGCTAAATTGCGAGTCGTACACATTATGTATATCGAATCGCCCACCAGCGATTACATTCAAGCGTTCTGAAATTTCCACATCCGCCTGTAAATAAGCAAATCCGGATTTGAATTCCTTTTTATCGTCATACCGATTTGCTTTCAACCATTCATCCGTCACACCTGCACCTCCTGTCAGATACACCTTATCATTGACTTTAAAATCATGTTGCAGTTCTATTCTGGAAAACATTTGATCAAAGAAATCATGATTATACAGTTTACCGTCCTCCACCACATGAATACGTGTATCCGTTTTGTAAAGAGATTGATTAATCCTTAAAAAAGACTTGTGCCTATCTGAAAACCGATATTCCACCCGAGGAGTAAAAGCCAGGTCCCTTCTTAAGAATTTGGACGAAACCATTTCTTGGGCAACAGCTGTATTAGTTTTATAGTTGTCATGAGCATATTCATCATTGTATTTCAGCCCCAGCCTAATATCCAACTTCGGTATCGCGTGATAGTCAACATTGACATGCCCCGTGTAACCGTAAAATGGAGCAACAGTTTTTCCTACTGCCTCATCAGCGTAGCCATATCCACTATTACTAAACCGGTTAAAAGCGGCATACACTCCCGACTTGCGTCCCACTATACTGCCATCCACACCTATATCCAATGCGTTATGCGTACCATAACGTACAGCAGCCCCCAATTGTCTTCCCAATACAGCCTTCTTCGTAATGATATTGACAACGCCTGCCATGGCTTCCGACCCGTACAATGAAGATGAAGGTCCTTTCAGAATTTCCACTCGCTCGACATTTGCCATAGTGATCCGAGAAAGTTCCAATGTACCTGAACTTCTTCCAATAACCGGTTCACCATCAATAAGTATCAACGTATACTTTGCATCAAATCCCTGTAGCTGTAGGCCTGTTCCGTGATTCTCGACCAATACCACCCCAGGCTGTTCAGCGAGCACCTCATTAAGCCGTACCATTCCTTTTTGTTGAAACTCTTCTTTAGTAATCACCGTCATTGGCAATGGAATATCTTCCAACTTCTTTTCAGTACGTGTTGCCGTTATAATGACTTCATGCAGCGCTACCGAGTCTCTAAGCAATTTAAAAACAAGGCACTTCCTTTCTCCAAAGGTTCCTTTATACTGCTGTTTGGCATATCCAATCTTGCTTATCTGTAAATCATGACTTCCCCTATCAGCATTAAAGTAAAACTGTCCTCTATCATCTGTTTTCTCCGTCTGTTTGGTCTGGAGCAAGTAGACGGTAGCCCCCGATATAGGTTCCTCATTTTCATCGACAACCTGCCCTTGCAATCGAGCATCTGTCTGCGCAGATACGTGACCTATTTCTCCCGAAAAGGCACAGTGAAGCAACAAAATAGCTGCTATTTTGCAATTGATAAATCTCATTATATATTATGCTTTAATGACTACTGACAGATTTAGCGAAACTTTCGTTGG
The DNA here is from genome assembly GCF_017908035.1 of Sphingobacterium tabacisoli. Classification (GTDB taxonomy): domain Bacteria; phylum Bacteroidota; class Bacteroidia; order Sphingobacteriales; family Sphingobacteriaceae; genus Sphingobacterium; species Sphingobacterium tabacisoli. The sequence continues at coordinate 18,084 of NZ_JAEQMU010000004.1, forward strand.
TACCAGACAACAGCACCGCTGATGATCAGAAAAACGGCAAATAAAGTAACTCCAAATGCTATAACCCTTCCCAATAATCCGCCTATCTGTCCCGAATGGATGTTATAATTCATAGCCTTCACTTTGTCGCCCATACTTCTTTCCTTCGAATACACACCTTGAAGCAACTGTCCATCATCAGGATTAAAATAAAGTATCTCCCGACGCCCTAACTTATCTTCATATTTAGCAATAAACATGAAGACATTATTTGACTTCCCTGGAAAAAAAATATTTACTTCTTCAACTTCAGAAAACTGTTTTAATGTATAGTCCAGTGATTTTTGAATTACTTCATCTTCTCGCGCTGTTGCGATAGCCTTCGGTATATGTCGCGAAGTCTGTTCCGATCCTGTCAACCAATATACCCCTTGCTCAAACCAATTAAAAGACATCATTAGACCACTCAGGCATATAAACAACAAGAACACCGATGCGTAAAAACCTCCGTTCTTATGCCATTGAAAATTCAAAAACTTCCAGCTCCCTTTCCACGGCAAATAGAATACCTTTCTCCAAGTACTACGTACAGACGGCCACCATAACCAGATCCCTGTAATAAGCAGTGGGACGCATGCTAAAGTCGACCACGCAACGATCTTACCACCCAATTTTCCCATACCTAACTGCGTATGTAGAGACCAAGCCATCAAAAAAGGATCCATCTTCGTATCTGTCTTTCCTAGTAGGACTCCAGAATAGGGATTGATATACAGCAGATGTTGTCCATACATATACACTTTGACCGATCTGTCGGCCTGCTGACTGACCACAATCTCCCTAACCTTGGTTGTGGTATGATAGCCCTCCGCTATCTCCGAAATACGATCGACAGATAACCTTACCATATCTTTGGGCGCCTCAACATAGAGAAGGTGAGGATATACAACACTCCTAATCTCCCGCTGAAAAGTATATACACATCCGCTCAGTGCTACGATTACAAGGACTATACCTACCAATAGCCCCATTATTCCATGAACTTCCCTAACTAGTTTTCTCGATTTATTCATAACGTCGACAAAACTAATAATAATTATTAGATAGACCTAACTTTAATTACACAAAATAAAAACAATTTATTTTTAATTAGCTAAAACAAAAAAAGACCACTGGGTTATTCCCAATGGTCTTTTCATCCTACAGTCACTATCAAACAACTAATCCTGTCCCCTATTTTCTACCATATCTTTTACCTGTTGCCAAGCTCCACCATTGATTACCCTATGATATCCAGCCTTCTTCAATACTCCCTTAGCCTGTCTACTACGCATTCCACTTCTACAGAACACCACTATCACCTCTTTCCCTTCAAATTTTTCCAATTGTGCAGGTAATGTACCCAAAGGGATATTAACTGCTCTTGATACGCTCCCTGACGCAAATTCTTCAGGACTACGCACATCAACTAAAAACACCTCTCCCTTTAATGCTTCTCTTAACATTTCATTACCTCCGTTTCCAAATATCTTTTTTATAAAACCTATCATATTCTACTTTTTTATCTCTCCAATAAGCAACAAACCAAAGATATACAACAACTAACTTATGCAGAGCAACATAAGTTACACTTACCTATATTTATGCCATCAGCTATCACAGCATACTTTCTTTATAGAAAAATCCATGTGGACAAAGAGTTCCACAACATTCGATTCTATAACACAACGCAATTCTATTGCACATAGAAGTGAATTTATGTAGGTTTGTCCTAAATCTAAAACAATACCCCTATTTATGAAGATCACCCAACGCGCATTTTTACTAGGACTATTATCAGCTCTATTTTTTGCAGTGACCTTTGTGGTCAATAGACTCATGTCTGTAGAAGGTGGTAGTTGGATATGGAGCGCCTCCTTACGTTTTTACTGGATGCTCCCTTTCTTCCTAGTTATTGTCATACTCCGCAATAATCTAAAGCCCCTCTTTAGCGCCATAAGACAGAAGCCCCTACCTTGGTTGTTATGGAGTACAATTGGATTTGGGATTTTCTATGCTCCCCTGACCTATGCAGCGGTATTCAGTCCATCCTGGCTCGTTGCCAGCACTTGGCAGATTACCATTATTGCAGGAATGATACTTGCTCCCTTTATTAACAAGAATCATCAATCTGCCAATTCAAAAAGCACCTATATCTTTTCGGCAATCATACTCTTAGGCATAGCCATCATGCAGATCCAAGCTCTCCAATCGGTAGGCATCACAAATCTCTTATCGGGCTTTTTATGGGTTTTGGTAGCCGCATTTGCATACCCTTTAGGTAATCGGAAAATGATGCAGCTAACAGATGGGCAACTCGACGTATACCAACGTATATTAGGAATGATATTGTGTAGTATCCCCTTTTGGATTGGTTTAAATCTCTACGGCTACTCTTCGGGGCATCCCTCACCTTCCGGCAATCAACTCCTACAGACCTTAATTGTAGCGGTATTCTCCGGCGTTATTGCTACTGTTCTTTTCTTCACCGCAACCGATATGGTTCGCAAAGATGAAAAAGGATTGGCCAAAATAGAGGCTACACAGTCGGCAGAAGTCGTATTTGCTGTGATCGGTGAAATTGTCATTTTACAGAGTCCCCTTCCCGACAGCTATGCCCTGATAGGAATGCTACTGGTCATTATTGGCATGTCTTTACACAGTTTAAAAAAGTAAGCCTCTTATTACAATAACAATTTGGAGTTCAAACATAATCTTTCGAAATTCGTACCGGCTGGATTCACAGCCATTAAGCTATGAAAACGTATCCAACATTCCTGAAAACAGCATTTTCCAAAGCACTGATGGTTTCACTACTCTCATCGGCTACGATCTGTAGTTATGCTCAGAATTCAGCAGACTCCATCGAGATGAGAATCAGGCCCTATGCTGGGCTACGAGGACATGCCGCCATCTACGACGGTAAGATGGACATCCAGGAAAATGCCTCACGCATAGGAACCGAAGTAGCAATGAAAAAAGGAAAACTGGGATTCGTTGCAGCAGCAGAACTTCAGGTCAATCTCTTACGTGGAGGTTCTAGTTTCAATGCTGACGGTAGTTTGTCCGGAGGCTTTCTAACCATACAGTCTGGACAGAACCAACAGGTTTTTGGCAATAGGCTCGGCTATTTAGGCGTAGAGTTTGAACGTCTTGGCCAACTTACTTTTGGTAAACAATGGAGCGTGTACCGTGATGTCACTGCTTACACCGATCGTTTTAATGTTTTTGGTTCCAAAGGTTCGGCTACTTTCATAGGAGGTACGGACGGAGGATCCAATGGAACCGGCCGTGCCGACCAGTCTATTATCTATCGTAATCAGATCGGACGTTTCTATCTCGGCGGACAACTACAAGCCCGCGGTGCCAATAACCATCGCTTTATTGATGGCTTTGGTGCCTCTGCTCAAATGCAGATTATTCCAGAACTACGCATCGGAGCTGCCTTCAATAAAGCTTTCCTCAGCGACAACCTCATCAATGATGGTAAAATACTAGGCCTTTCCGACCAACCCATCTATATCACCTTAGGAGCTGATTTTAAGGGCAAAAAAATAGATTTCAGCGCAGTAGCTATACTACAAAAAAATGGGGACTTTACACAGGGTAGCTATACTGATCCCTTAGGACAACATGTCACCCCTACCGTAGTATTCGATGCCAAAGGGCTTGAACTATTCACCAAATACAAACTGAACAAACTATCCTTACTGGCCGGTTATAACTTATATCTTCCTTCTTTCCAATCCGGCAACAATACCAGTATTCCTACTCCTATTGATAAGGGCTTCCAAAGAAACGACCTGATCCTAGGTATATCCTATCAACCGATACGCTTTGTACAGTTCTATAGCGAACAGCGTATTTCAAATGGCAGAACCGCGCTTGGAGCAAAAGAAGGCGCCGTCTTCACCATGGGTATGAAAATAGATCTATCCACCCAGTTATCAAAAATGTTGGTATTGTAAATGATTAATTAGCTGTCTATATTTTATTATCTTTATCTTACATTTTACGAGGAACTAACATCACCCTATGTCAACACACCTTTCTAACCAGAAAACATGGAGATTTTTTCTGGTTCTCCTATTGATTCTCCCTTTTAACACCCGGGGGCAGGAGCACAGTCTTAGTTCAGACGAACTTTTTCTCCGGGCCCGTCATGAAGCTTTTGAACAAAAAGACTATCCTCGAGCGATTATGCTCAGCAAGCGGGCTTTAGAAAAATCTCCAAACTACACCGACATCCGCGTATTCTTAGGTCGATTGTATACCTGGTCGGACAAAATTGACTCGGCACGCACGGTCTTCGAAAAATTAGATCAAGAAAAAGTCGAAGATGAAGATTTTTTTGTTGCATACGCTTCCCTAGAATATTGGAATGATAACTCAACAAAAGCCAATTCATTATTAGATAAAGGGTTGAATTATCATCCTGAATCTGAAAATCTACTTTTATTAAAAAGCAAAGTAAACTACAGCAACAATAATTACACAGTAGCCGAGCAAACCATAAATCGCTTGCTAAAGCTCAACCCCAAACACACCGAAGCACGGTCACTATCCAAGAACATACAGGAATATTTGGCTAAAAATGCTATCGGATTGACATATAACTTCGCCCATTTCGATAAACAATTTGACGATAATTGGCATATTGTCGGTTTGAGTTACAAACGGTTAACTCCTATCGGCTCCATGATTTTCCGGACCAACTACGCTAACAAGTTTGCGGACAATGGAGTACAATTTGAACTGGAGGCCTATCCAAGACTATCCAAAATGTTCTATCTCTATGTAGGAGCAGGCTATTCTGACAATGTGGGTATCTTTCCTAAATACAGAACAGGGGTATCAATATACGCCAATCTACCACACAGTTTTGAAGGAGAAATTGGATATCGGCAGCTTTATTTCAGCAACAATATATGGATGTATACCGCTTCTGTAGGTAAATATTATCAAAACTTTTGGTTCAATCTAAAAACCTATCTTACTCCAGATAACAAAAACATTTCACAGTCTTACGCAGGCACGATACGTTATTACACCAAAGGAGCCAATGACTACCTTGGTTTTATTTTGGGTACCGGTTTAAGTCCGGAAGAGAACCGGAGTAACCTCCTAGACAATAATATTTACAAATTAAAGACCTTTAAAGTGGGAGCTGAATATAACTTTTCCATAAACAGAACAAACTTATTCTCGGTATCATCTACGTATTATAATCAAGAGTTCAGGCCAAAAGAAAAAGGCAATCAGTACGACTTTACAGTAGGTTATATTAAAACATTTTAATGTTTTGATATAACCTTTTCAAAATATCTAGCGTAAATACTATCTGGCAGCACCTGCTTTCTTGTATAGAACAACTTATTAGCACGCTTGAATGCGTCGAACCGATGCGTTATCACCTCTTGTACAGCAGCATCAGACAGAGGCTCTTCGTCAAGCTTACCATCCAGTTTATACAAATGTCCATCTGATAGATGATAATTTCCATACACAAAGTCAATCAGCTGATTTTTACTTTGCATCATCCCCATCCCTATACTGCGATTGGACGGACCTTCGGACAATCCTCTACCAATCCAGGTCACCTGATCAGGCGTATGCAACTGATAGTTGGCCCTATAATAAGCCAAGAGCGAAGGAGTTACATCAAAATGGCTCACTGTATTTTTAAATGTATGTGCAGATTTCAATAAAGGAGAATAAATCAACAACGGCACGTGATAACGGTCTATTTTACTTTCTAAAGGAATTTCAGGCATAGCATGATCCCCTGTAATCAAGAATAATGTATTGTTAAAATCAGGACGCTTTTTATATGCTTCAAAAAATGCTCGAAGTGCATCATCTAGATTCAAGACCGATACCAACTGCTTCCTATTCTCCATTGCCCATTTCTTATTATCCAAAGAAAGATCAGCTTGAGCTACTCTCCGATCAAACATCATTTCATAATGTTCTGCATTATTAATCAAAAACGGATTGTGGGTAGAAAGTGTTAATAACACATTCAAATAGGGTTGAGACATTACCTTTTGTGTCTCCAAAGTCTTCGCAAATACCGCTTGATCCTCGTACCCCCAACTTTCTCCTCCATTACCAGGTAGTTTTTTATAGGGTGGTCCAAAAGTCCATTGGTCAATCAAGGTATCCACTTGACTATACAGGATGAACTTTTTCATAAAATCAAAATCTGAGTTTCCTCCATAATAAAATCCAGTATGAAAACCATTTTTCTTTAAGACATTAAACAGGTTAAAATGATTGGGCAATACATCTTGCTCCAAGAAACCATGGGTAGCAAAAGGTAGAGAGCCCATCAGACTAGGCAATACAGAAAATGTCCTCCCCGAAGTACTTAAATTATTAGGCCAATACAACGATTGTTGTGATAGAGAATCAATAAAAGGCGTAAAGCAACCGATATAGCCCGAAGCCGAACTATAAGCATGTCCCAATCCCTCCACAAGAATAACAACCAAATTCGGAGTGGCCGGAGCTTGATTAAAATAAGGTCCCAACATATCCTTCGTATCTTCTCCCCTCAAAAAAGGGTAATCCCCATCAGTCCCGACTAAATCTAAAGATTCCTCCCCTAGGACAGAAGCGATTTCAGGGTGATCCTGCAGATAGTTTGACAGATTTGAAGACAAAAAATAACGCCACTTGCTCCGCTCCGCATTCTCAACGAATTCTTCTGAGGAAGGTACTTTCCCTAAAAGAGATCTTAAGGGTACAAAACACGTTGTCACGCCCATTATCAACAATATGAGCCCTACATACAAATTCTTAGTCCGCCATTTACTAGAAATCCATAATGGCGTAACTACAAACAAAATCAAGGAGATTAACAATCCGATATTTGTCCAACTTAACATACCACTCGCTTCTAAGATCTGCTTCATCTCTATTGCACTGTAGTAGTACATATCCGCGCCTAACAGATTTCGGGATTCTGAAAAATACAGAAACAGCACAAATTGCATTAATACGATAAAAGCAAAAGATGCTATCGCAAAACCCCTGGCAAAAGAACGACTGATAAAACTAAAAAGTAGATAAATTAACGCACCTCCCGATACAATTTGAAACCCCAAATGTAGATTATCTATAAAAAGATTCCATCCAATCGGAAAATCAGCCAATTGTGTAAAATTGTAACCATACCACCAGCGTTCTACACCAACAGCCAACACATAAAAAAGAAGAAAAACAATTGCTATAGGCACATAATTTCTCAAGGCATCGTCTAATTGAAATCGGACCTGCTGCCCCCATGACTTTCCTTCTACCCCTTGTTGAAACCCCTGACGGGTCATCTCCCCCCAGCCGTGTTTATTCCGGAAATAATCCACAGCGCCTCGAACACCCGCCTTAACAACAATTGGATGAAAATAAAATGGTTCTAGTATAGCTGTAGCGATAAGTTTGGACAGGTCTTTACGTTTAGTATAGACCTGATGCCCTACTAAATCAATCAACACGGCATAGATAGAATACAAAATACCGGAAGACACAACCAAAGCAAACAGTGCAAAGAAAAATGGCCAGTTAATAATACCCAATATCCAAAATACCAGAAAGATAAAATACCCTGTAAACTCTACTAAAGGCCCCAAAAACTCAAAGAAAAACCAATAAGGAATACTCACCATCCCCAGACGTCCATACCGTGGATTGAATAACAACTTGCGATGCTTCCATAGTGTCTCCATCGTACCACGCATCCAGCGGTTACGTTGTTTTTTTAAGACTTCTTTGGTCTCTGGAACTTCTGTCCAACATAATGGATCAGGAATATTCACAACCTCATACAGCAACTTATGTTCCTCCATGTAGCGACGCATACGAACTACCAGTTCCATATCCTCACCAACAGTCTTACTATCATAGCCGCCGCAGGCCAATACAATCTCTTTGTCAAAAGCACCAAATGCTCCTGAAATCAAAATTAGCCCAGAGGCCCTCGACCAAGCCATCCGTCCTAAAACAAATGCCCGAATATATTCTAGTGCCTGTGTACGTCCCAACCAGGACTTAGGCAGATTAACCTGAACTACTTTCCCATTTTCAATCTGACAATTATTTGCTAAGCGAATCACACCGCCACAGGCTATTACACGTTTTTTCGTTTGCTCCAAAAATGGCTTTGCTAGTTTTAAAATAGCATCTTGCTCCAAAATACAGTCTACATCGATACAGACAATATATTCTCCAGAAGAAATATTAACCCCTACATTTAAGGCATCTGCTTTGCCACCATTTACCTTATCTACAACAAGTAACTTTTTAAATGCCGGATTTTTACTTCTGTAGACGCCCTGTACTTCTTTCGTAGGTACCGTTCCCTGAATAAAAAATGATACCCTTTCTAAATCATAAGCCGCTATAAGTTGATCCATCGAGTCATCACGACTCCCATCATTAACGATGATGATTTCTAGATTATGGTAATAAATAGACAAGAGGGAACGTACATTTTCCACAATTGTTTTACCTTCATTAAATGCTGGTGCGATTACACTAAAGCGCGGCGCATTCGGATTCGTTGCGATCAGGTTATAATCTGTAAATGTGTTTTCATGTTTATATCTTAATACAGCACCATAGGCATACAATCCTATCCAACCATATATCAAAAAAACAGCTATAGAATATAAAATGAATAACCAGATTATAATCTCATAAAGAATATGTGCAAACTCTAACATGTCTTTTCTTGAAGGGCGTGGTTAACAATCTGTATGATCTGAGATGAAGTCTCTGGAGAGGTGACAATCGCTCGCAAGTAAGATTGCCCCTCCAACACCATGAGTGCTTCTGCCGCACTGATCTTGATTCCAATATCCGGGTGACTCCGTAATTGTTCCTGCAAAAACAATTCGGTCTGTTTGCTTTTTGATGCTTTCAATGCTTTTAATATTTCCAACTGTACCTCAATACACTGATTATCAAAAACTGTAAGCAACTGGTTTACGGTACTTTGGTTTTCTAAGTTCTGAAGGATACGAACTGCGTGCTTTCGTACCGTAACCATATCATGGTCTAACAACATCAGTACTTCTTGATAATAGGTTAACAGTTGAAATTGCCCTATTAAACGCAACGTAAATATCACTACAGACTCATTTCTACTCCCCAACCACTTATTAATATGCTCAAAATGTGTATCAGGTACTTCTTCAATGGATCTCAACAAGCGCAACTGTTGCCAATCTGATAGCGGATGCTGTAGCTCATCTAAGAAAAAAAGACCTTCAAATCCTTTAAAACTTACAATCGCATACTGTGCCTCTTGATAAACCTGGCGTTGAGGATACTTTAGCAATTCAGATATTTGCGGCAACGCCTGTTCCACTCTCATTGCCGTCAGCTCTTGAATTCCTCCTGCAATTAGATAATCACGTTTGGACCGCATCTTTTTCCACGCCTCAGCTTCCAGATTAAAGACTTTAAATAAACGACTTACCTCTTCTCGGGCTTTTCCTGTAAATTTGCGTTCTGAAGATACTAACGTAGACAGGAAATACCTTCGGAACGAGGGAATTTTAAGATAAAGTGCAAAAGAAGTATCCTTTGGTAGACGCTCGGCACCATCTACAATCACCTCTGTTATTTTTTGTTGAATTATTGTCGTCCACGACTGCCTATGTTGGAGCGATTTATATCTAAAGAAACTAAAAATCAACACAGAAATAACCAATATCAATACAAAAATCAACACAACTATCACTGCCAGAATTAGTTCATGAAGCGTAATCAAATCCAACATAACTTCTTTTTTTAAGACAACTGATTTGTCAACCGTTTAATTCTCAACACCAATTCATTCGGACTAAATGGTTTCACCATAAAGTCTGCCGCTCCTAAATCAAAAGCATCAACAACTACCTCCTCCTGTCCCATACTAGAAAGCACAATAACAGGTACTTTTTTTCCAAATGCACGTATAGCGGACAGAATTTCAATTCCTGAAGCAAATGGCATCATTATATCTGTTATGACTAAATCTACGTCCTTTTCCTTTATCGTATCGATGGCCTCTTTGCCATTGCGTGTCAGCAAGACTTCATGACCTTCTTTTAGTAACTTATGTTCGATAGTACGCAATATCAACTCATCATCTTCAGCTATTAAAATCAACATATTATCCATTATTTAAGCGTGTTCATTAAATATATCCCTACTTCTATTTCCTTTTTAATTTCCTCTATAACTATCCCGAAATCTGTACTGGCATTACAGTCCCTTTCTGCCGCTGAAGCAATTGCATCTAGCTTTATTAATCCAGCAGTAGCAGCCGTTCCTCTAAGTTTATGCAACAGTCCCCCTATAGTCTGTACGTCACCTGAACGATAGGCTTTTTCCAGATTTAGTCCGGCTTGTTCTATTTCCTTAACAACTAGATTCAGAAAAAAGGCCATAAATTCATCATCCTCGCCTACTTGTTCCCTAAATAAGTGCATATCCAGGTGTTCTTCCAAAACGACTGAATTTTCAGGGTTCCTTTCCTCCACTCTTATTACCCTATTCAAGGCTTCTAGAAGGTCCTTTTGTCGTATGGGTTTAGCAATAAAATCCGTCATTCCTGCTTCCAGGCACTTTTCTTTTTCCCCCATCACACTCCCTGCAGTCACACCAATAATAGGCACATCAGTATATCCCGGCAATTGACGAATCTGCTTAGTAGCCTCTATACCATCCACTTCAGGCATCTGCACATCCATCAATATCAAGTCAAACTGTTGTTCCAACGATGCAGACACAGCCTCCTTACCGTTAGCGACTTCCACCAAAGATGCATTAGGCATCAAGGAAGCCATTATCCTTAAATTCAGCGCCATATTTACAGGATTATCATCAGCCAACAATACATGAATAGACTGCTCATAGCTAACCGCAACGGCATTAGATATCACCTTCAACGTCTGTGCATTATCCGCTTTATTCTGTCGCACCGCCCGTCTCAACATTTCGTAAAGCTCATTGGATTTGATCGGCTTCAATAGACAGAATGAACGATCTTCCTGCCTGAAAGACGATATCACTTCATGCTCTTCCGACGAAGTATGTAAAACCACCAACGGTACAGCCTCTCCCTGCTTAAGAAACAATTCCTTTATCTTATCGATCGTTTCTAGTCCAGATAAGATAGGCATGTGATAGTCCATAAGAATAACATCAAAACGTTCACCCCGCATGAGCAATTGCAACGCTTCCATTCCGTTCTCTGCCGTCTCTGAATCTATTTTTTTATATGCGAGCATATGTTGTAGGATATTCCGATTATTCGCGTTATCATCTACAATAAGCACCCGATCAATAGCCAAATTTTCCTCTTCATCATCGCCTGCATATTCATAGGGCACATCGATATCAAAAAAGAAAACAGACCCCTTACCCAGCTCACTGTCCAGACAGAGCTTACTACCCATATACTTCAACAGGTTATTAGAAATCGTAAGACCAAGTCCTGTGCCTCCATATCGTTTGCTTACGGAGCTATCTTCCTGTGTAAAAGCGTCAAAAATTCGTTGTTGCTTTTCTACAGGAATTCCGATTCCGGTATCACGAACAGAAAATCGCAACGAGAGATTGCGTTCATCAAGCGCCAATTTTTCAATTTTAAGTTCAATTTCTCCATGATTAGTAAACTTCACCGCATTTCCCAGTAAATTAATCATCACCTGTTTAATACGCGCCTCATCCACCCAGATATAATCCGGTAATCCCTGTTCTATATTGAGGAGAAGCTCTATATCTTTACGTTGCGCCTGATAAAGCACCACATTGATTACCTGGCTAGTGAGTTCGTAAACATTAAACCGGTCAATAAAAAGCTCTAACTTACCAGACTCTATTTTAGAGAAATCTAGAATATCATTTATAATATTGAGTAAGCTATTTCCTGATTCATTGATATAATTGAGATATTGTTGCTGAATCTCATTAAGTGGAGTCTTTAACAAGAGATCCGAAAAACCAATTACCCCATTCAATGGTGTACGTATTTCGTGACTCATATTCGCTAAAAATTCAGACTTGGCCTTGCTTGCTAAATCTGCCAGTTCCTTTGCCTTTATTAACTCCTCATTAATTTTGACCGATTCACTTATATTTTGAATAAAAATAGTAATCCCCCCAATTGTACCATCCGCTAGATACCAGGGGCGCACCTCCCAATTATAATGTAATGGTTCGGCATGCCCAATAGCCTCTATTATTTCATTGGTATTCTTATACGCTTTTCCCTGCAAAGCATCTTCATAAATTTTCCGTCGCTTTTCGGGAATATCGGAGAACAAATCAAATAAATTCTCTTGCAATGGATTATTACTTCTACGATGAAAATCTTCTAACCAGCGGTTACTCACAGAAACATAGTTAAAATCCCGGTCAAACATAGCGACAGAAGCGGGAACATAATTTACAAAAGTCTGTAACATCGCTTCTTTTCTCTCCAACTCCAAATAAAGCGTCTTACTCTGATCAATATCCTGGATTATACCAAATATTCGCTTACAGACATTGTCTTCATATTCAGGTATCCCTTTGACCCTTACCCAAATCAATTCCCCATTATTCTTGAGCAACCGGAGTTCCATATCATAGGGTTTTCCTTCTCTTATTGCTTCATCAAAGGCTTTTTGTAATAAATCGCGGCTTTCCTTTTCATAAAAATCTAACGCACTCTTGAGATCTGGTACAAAGCTCTTATCCACCCCATGTATCAACTTGGTAGAATCTGACCAGTAGACTTCCTTTTCATCAAAGTCCACTTCCCAACCACCCACCTGCGCTACCATATTCGTTTGTTCCAAAATTTGCTTTGTACGTAGTAGGTCCCGTTCGAGCTGGATACGCTCGTTCATATTTAACGCCGTACTCATGACATACTGTTGCCCCTCACTATCGATCTCCACGACATTATGGTATAACCAATAAATCCTCTCTCCATCTTTAGTTTCCAGCACCATCATTCCCGAATCTTCTTTATTCGCATTGATCCGCAAAAAATATTCTTCTAACCTACCAACCAGATTTACAGGTACCAACTGTCTAAGATTCAACCCGCGCACTTCATCCTCCTTGTATTTCAATAGGGTCCGGCCTTTCTCATTCACAGCGAGGATATTTCCTTGCATATCGTGCATACTTACCAATCCAATGGTATTTTCGAAAAAATTACGAAAACGACGCTCTGAGCTTTCGAGTTTGATTTTTTCTTCGATCTCTTTAGTTACATTTCTTCCAAATGCCAAAACTCCCCGATTGACATCATCAGACTTAAAATACCATTCTATAACAATTTCGCTGTCATCCGCTATCCGAGTTTTTGTCGTTAATCGTCCTCCCTCTTCGGCTCCCATAGTATGCATCAGTTCAGAATACAGAACCTCCTTTTCACTATGCAACACCTGATAGAAAGGCTGTCCTATACATTCATCAATAGAAACATTCAAGGCCTGCATAAATGTCGGATTGACCTCTTTGATATCATATCCTTCATCCAGCACACATATTATGTTATTTGTCACCTGAAATATTTCTTCAAAGTAACCGGCTTGTACTTTTCGCTTTTTGCCTAAAAGAATCTTGGACACAGCTTGTCCCAATTGCTCTAAAGATGATATTTGCTTTTCAGATAGTGATTTCGGGACAAAATCTATCACGCATATCGTTCCCAGTACGTACCCCTCATCATCCAATAAAGGTACTCCAGCATAAAAGCGTATTCCTCCTTCCCTAATCAATGGGTTATGAGAGGTCCGTGGATCTTCAAAAGTATCTTCTATTACTAATGCTTCCCGACTCATAATCGTATATTGACAGACGGTATTACTCCGCTCAACAGAATCGAGCTCCATCCCGACGCAACTTTGAATAAGCTGGGTATTTTCTTCCATCATGGCAATAAGAGCGGAAGGGCAATCTGAAATAAGACATGCCGCCTGTGCAAACACATCAAGTTCAGGCTCCTTACCGAGTCCCAAAAGCCCATACGATTGTAATCGATGGAGACGTTCCAATTCTTCCGGAGGAACGGGGTTGTTTTTCATACAAAAAAAATTAGCGTAGATGTAGTTTATTTACACCGTGAAGTTAATAAAAAACAATCAAAAATAACTTTACAGATTCTCAAAGATTCGTTGGTACCTATCGACTTATTTAGGACATACTCTTTACCTCCCGAAAGTATCACCTTTTCTAAAATTGTTGTTACGCGATACGCTGATAACTCCAAAGCACTAACTTTGCCCATGTGATGTAAACCGAAATGTAAATCACACGAATTATTTTAAATGAGTATCATGAAAAAAAGTAAGTTAGCGCTCAGCCTTTTGGCTATTGGTTTATTCTTTGGTAATATAGAGGTCAATGCACAGACCTCAAAAAAATGGGATGGTTTCAGTGACCAGCAAGAAATCACGAACAATTTTGAGTTGAAAACAGAAGAATTACTCAAGAGCAGTAAATATATCACTACCGAACAAGCGGCAAAAGATCTATTAGCGGTAGAAGGCAAAAAAATAAAAATGCCGTTGGTTCAACCGCGCAAGAAAGTATTGGAAGCTGCCGAGATTGCAACGTTAATCCAACCTTCTTTTGTTTCTTTTGCTACAGCTTACGATTGTGGGAACTGTCACCGTACGCACCTCAATACCGCATCGGGATATATCATTAGCGAAGACGGACTGATTGCGACCAATCATCATGTCATCGAAGGATATATTGACAGCAAAAACGGTAAAAACCTAGCCATGTCCATACAAACCAGCAATGGCGATGTCTATCTGGTCGAGGAAATTGTTTCCTCTTTCAAAGATGCAGACTTAGCAATTGTCCGTGTTGATACGAAAGGTAAAAAACTAACGCCACTACCTTTAGGTAATACAGCAAAAGTAGGTGAGAATGTATTTGTCATGAGTAACCCTGCACCAATGATCAATTACTTTAGCACCGGAAAAGTAGCACGTAACTATATCGAATCGGCATCAAAATCCGAAAGACTTCCACAAACTGACATCACAGCCGATTATGCAGCGGGATCCAGTGGTGCACCAATCGTGGATCAATACGGCAACCTGATCAGTACGGTATCTTCTACCCGTTCGATTTATTATGACATGAGAGAACAAAAGAACCTACAGATGGTCGTTAAAAACACGAAACCGGTAGTATTGCTTAAAGAACTTATCCTAAACTAGTATTCTCGCTATTTCCGAAGATATATTAATCAAGGGCTACCCATACGGTAGCCCTTATTGTTTTCCAAAAAAACAATACCTTAGTGCAGCTGTTTAAGATTATATAACAATGAAAAATCCATTCAACAGAACCCTCAGTTTACTGGGCATATTCCGGCAGTTAAAACCCTTCGTACGTCCCAATCGACGCATGATCGTATGGACACTGCTCCTGACCCTAGTGGGCGCTCTCATGGCACAGGTCAATCCCATCGTCCTAAAGTACACCGTAGACGAAGTTTCTAAGCTGATCCTGCTCCCAAACCCGATGGAAACCGGTATTCATGTACTGGCCTTGATATCCGTTGTCCTTCTAGCCAAAGAGATCATCAATATCTTCATTAATTTTGGTCAGAAATACTACGGCGAAAAAATACGTATCAATGTAAGTTCAGAATTAGCGCAGACCGTAATTGATAAAATGTTGACTTATCGCGTATCGTTCTATACAGACAGCAACCATGAATCAGGCAAACTACAGACCCGTATCGATCGCGGTATAGAGAGCCTCACAAGATTGGTTCAAAACTTTTTTATTGACATTCTTCCTCTTTTTTCCAGTGCAATACTGGCCCTGATCGTGATGTACATCCAAAATGTATATGTCGGTTTAGTATCTACGATCGTTGTGCCCATTTATTTTTATGTCAGCTCACTACAGGCCAAAAAGCTCAGTGGGGTACGTCGTACACTACGTAATCAGCGCGAACAGAAAACCTCTGGACTACTCAATTTGGTCAATTCCATCCTCGTCATCAAAAGCTTTGTACGCGAAAAATTTGAAGGCAAAAAGCAGTATGATCTACAGATGAAACTGATGGAGAGTCAACTTCATACACGAAAAGTCAACTTCCTCTATGATGGACTGAAGACATTCATAGAGCAATTTGGCGTAGTTGCCATAATTCTACTAACCGTCTTCCTGGTACTGGATCAGCAGATGACCATCGGAGCCATCATGCTACATATCATGTTGTTCAACAATGTATCTGCTCCTATTCGTCAGCTACACCGTATCTATGACGATATGAATGATGCCATGATCTACGCCGAAGGATATTTTGAAATCCTAGATGCCGATGCCGAGATTGAGCCTAATGGTGCCAACTCTCCATCCCCTACAGAAGGTACCTTCGAACTTCAAAATGTAGATTTTAGTTACCCTAATAGCACGCGCACATTACAGCAGATTAATATGCGTATAGAGCATGGTAAAACCACTGCACTGGTAGGCTTGAGCGGGGCAGGCAAATCCACCATTATCAATCTACTCTGTAAATTCTACCTTCCTCAAGGAGGTAATATTTTCCTGGATGGCATTAATCTCAACGATTATGACAACAGCACTTTACGCGAAAAAATAGGCTTAGTATTACAGCGGAATCATATCTTCAAGGGCAGTATTGAAGACAATATCCGCTATGGAAAAATAGAAGCTAGTTTCGAAGAAGTACAAGAAGCCGCACGTAAAGCGTATCTGCACGAGCAGATCATGGAACTCACCGAAGGATATGCCCACGATGCCACCTTATTGTCAGGAGGACAGCAACAACGAATAGCTATAGCACGGTTGTTTCTAAAAAATCCACCGATCATCTTCCTAGATGAGCCAACGGCCAGCCTAGATGCTATCGCTACCGAACAGATCAAAAACTCGCTGGATGCTATCCAGAAAAACCGAACCGTCGTTATTATATCCCACTCCTTATCCCAGATATTGGATGCAGATTATATCTATGTACTGAAAAAAGGACAGGTTGTCGAGTCTGGAACACACGATTCCTTAATGGAGATTAAGGGCACCTACCGTGAGATCTTTGATGCCTCCGCTCGTAGTCTCAATCTTGACAAACTGGTGCAGACTTATAGGGAAGATAAATAGAAAACTATTCCTTCTGCTGTCCCCACATTACCGAAATCCACAAGAGGACAAGCGATAGAAACAATAATAATGCGGCCAGTATCAGCCCCATCGGGAGATGGGGTATATAGATCCCTTGCATACCGCTCAACCCCTGTACCAGCAATAATAGCTCATTGCCAACGATCCCCACGATAAATAATACGATAGCCCATTTTGTCCATTGCGTTTCACGGACAACATCGTTCAAAAACAAAAATGCCAGGATAAACAACGTTATTACTCCCAATAAGACCAAGTGCAAATACCCTACTACAATAGGACGAAAACTATAGGTTAGATCATGCAACGCAGGTATTAGAGCGACCACCTGTAGAAGCAATTTCAGACTAACCGCCGACAGTATACACAGCAGGACCCTGCCCAACCATAAGGAAACTTTATCTTTTCCCCAGCTTATCTGCCAGAGTAATCCCTTCAACCAATAAAACCAACTTAGATTCTGTGCCAGTACTGCCAGCACTAAAATAACATACAGTCCAGCGGGCAGCTCCATCCAAAGAACCGACAGCAAATAAGCGGGAGCACAAGTCCAAGCAAACACCCGATATAATACGTCGCCACCTGCCACCTCTACCTGACGAGATGCCAACCAATGATTCCAGAATCCCATACAAGTGAATAAAAACCAACCATTATACTGGAAATGAAGAAAGAAGTAGACCGCAGACAACTGCTTATTACCATCCACGTTATGCGTAGCCTGCAAGTAAGCCAAGTAAAAAGTCCCTACCGAAGATAAAACCAAAAAAACAAGCGCTGTCCTAAACCATTTCCGCGTTAAGGAAGATAGGCTTCCCTTCGCTATCGACTGCCACATCATACCTACAAATACATACGACAGCAAAATAGTTAAGGTAGAAAAGATAATAGAATAACGCCCGTATCCTTGCCATGAGAAGCAAAACAACATACCGTAAGAAGCCAACATATTAGCCACAATAAGTAATTGGCATTTCCTGGATAAGCAGTCAGAAGGTTTTTTATTCAATACCAGCATTGCCATCAGCACCATCAACATATGTGATATCCAGCCTGAGAACGCAAAATGCGAATGCGCGTGCATGATATACTTTTGGTTGAACCAAGTCTGTGGAAAGATAACTGCACTTCGCATTAACAGCCCAAATACCGCCACCAGCACTAAATTGAATATTCCAAGAATGCTCCAGTGCCGTATCGTGACCGATGAAAAGAATCTATCCATGTTAACTACAAATTTAAGGACTTATAATTCGATCTCCTATGTAGAATATCACGATTTTAAATGATAACGATCACAAACCGCAATTCACTAAAATACTTCCGGGTAACATTTTGGCTATAAGCCCATAAACTGATTTTAAGATTATTCTTTTTAGTAAATTGGTTTATCAATTCACCGCAAATTTTAAACTAACAAAAAGTAAAATCAGTATGAAAAGAACAATTCTTATTTTAGCATTTATGGGGCTTATCGTCACTAGTGGTCTATCCCAAATACGTACCCCTGTCAAATGGTCGGTCGCGTCAAAAAAATTAAACGCCCAAGAAGCAGTTGTATTTGTAAAAGCAACCATACAGGACGGATGGCATATTTATGGTCTTAATGTGCCCACAGGAGGTCCAGAGTCAACAAAATTCACCTTTGCTAAATCAAAGGATTTCTCATTAGATGGGAAGATAAAAGAGCCTGTAGCAAAAAGCAAATATGAAGACGCTTTTAAGGTAAATGTACCGTTTCATAATGGTGAAATCGTATTTCAACAAAAGGTAAAACTAAACAGTTCCAAGCCATCAACTGTTTCGGGATCTGTCCTTTTCAGCACCTGTAACAAACAAGAGTGTCTTCCAGAGGACGAATACAACTTCTCTGTAGTCATAAAATAAACCACATAGTCATTCTTTCTAAAATAGCGCCCGAGAGATCGGGCACCGTCTTACTTCTTCTTTCTCCACCAGATTATAAATCCGGTGATCGGGAGCATAGCTGCAATCAAGCCAACGAACAAGTAAATAATCCGTCCCGAAAACCCTAGTATCGATCCCGTATGCAGATCATAATTCATATTACGGAGACGGGTGCCCCATCCTAGCCTTGCTGCTCCGGCGAGCGTTGCGTCCATCTGTGCCCCCGAATAGGGATTAAAATTAAATTTATCGCTTTGATAATGCTTATCTGCATGGACAATCTCTACATTAAAATACCCCGTTGCCGTTCTCGGAAAACTAAAGTAAACCTTATTCTGTATGTCCAATATCGAATCTATATGATTCCAGATATGATCTGTTACCCGATCTATGGAAAAGATTACGTTGGGCGTTACCACGGCCGTCTTTACCTCCTCTCGGTTCCCATTCAAAAGACACAGCACCGACTTGTCCAAACCTTTAAATCCCCATATCATCGCCGAATAACAGATCAATATCAACGGTATAAGCGTATAGAAACCGGCTACCTTATGAAAGTCAAAATTCAACCGTTTGATATTTCGGGTCTTTTTAACTAGAAACATCCATTTTACAGATTTTTTATTCAACTTGCGCGGCACCCATATAAAAAGCCCGGATACCAACACCACGAGTAGGATTAGCGTGGCATAGCCTGTGATAGGCTTCCCTATTTTCTCACCCAGCCATAACCTTCTATGCAGATTGAGAACAAGTTCAAAGAAATCCTTTTTCGCATCTTCCACGTAGACCACCTCCCCCGAATAGGGATCCACATACACACGTACATAGTATTCATAATATCCCCAATACGTCCAAGCATCCGCATTTATCTTCATCGATCTAAAGACATAGTTACGCTGCGGATCACCTGATATCTCGACTCTTCGAGCTTTAGTTTCCCAAGGAAACGCACCTTCGGCAATCGCTTTAAGCTCAGACATGGGCAGCTTCTGTTCCTTTACCTCCGCTACATAATACCTATCTGAATGAATAAACAACTTGATTTCCTGCTCAAAAGCGAGGATACAGCCTGTAATGGCCAAAACGACAACTATGGCACCGGATAGTAATCCGAGCCATAGATGTATTTGATGTATAATAGTTCTAAACTTCACGCTTTTCTAAAAACGGAGACTAAGCTGTGCAGCGAAATTACGTGGCATCTGTGCCACGACCACACCTTGTCCGGCAAAATATTCTGTATTTGTGAGGTTATTCATTCGTATACCGAATCTGTATTTCTCCCTTTCGAATGACACCGAAGCATTGACCAAGGTGTAAGCAGGGAATATAAACTGTCCCGTATCCGCATGATCTACCGTAATCTGTTCGCCTACGCGATTCACCCCAAGACCTAGACCTATCCCATGTAATGCCTTTGTCTGGAATACATAGCTTACCCAAGAATTGAAGACATGTGCAGGACCAGCTGATGAAGGCCTACGTCCATTCACCTTATCATCTGCTTTCTGAAATTTGCTATCATTATAGGTATACCCCGTCATCACATTCAGTCCTCTCACCGGATTTGTAATCATTTCCAACTCCATCCCTTTACTACGCTGTTCGCCATCCTGAATTGTGACATTATAGTTCGTTTCGCCCTGGGTCACCGGAATATCGCGCGTCATGTTATTGACTGTGATATCATAATAAGAGGCTGTAAAGTTGAAGCGATTATTCCAGAAATTAGTTTTCACCCCACCTTCCCATTGATTCGCCAGTTGTGGCTTCATAATATCCGGGTACCCCTCTAGTCCTTTATTATCAGCAGGAGCGACATTACTAAACCCATTCATATAATTCGCATAAGCAGACAAACGGTCTTTAAGAACCTGATAGACCATCCCAAATTTGGGTGATACCGCCGTCTGCTCGTAATCTCCGCTACGTACATTGGTATTCAGATTGAGCTGTCCCCTTGTATTAAAATGATCTACACGCAAACTCAGCATGGTGGTCCAACGATCAGTCAGGTATACCACATCCGATACATACGCACCGTATACATTGCTCGAAGAGTAAGTCCGCACCATATTTCCCTTGGATTGCTGTATGCGCGCTGTCGCCAGTTCCCGAGATATAAATCCATAATCACTCTCCAAATTCTGCCCATTTATCGTATCAAATTTAACAATAGGCGAATGGTTGTTGCGTAGGGATTGGTTAAAATAGTCTAGCCCAATCAGCAACTTATTCTTAATACGTCCGATCTGGAATGTCCCGTTAAAATTCTGCTGAATACTTGTTGAGCTCGCTTCCGAATTGTTAAATTGGACATTACGTTCCAACAAAGCATCACTCGTATTACCTCGTATAAACTGATATTGGTACAGTCCTTCTGTCTTACGGAAGTTTCTCGATATACTCGTCTGCGAAGTCCAATTATCAGAGATACGGTAATTAACCTCTCCTTTCACATTGGTTGCCGGCGCCTTCAATGTCATGTCATTATTAGAGTACGACCTATTCCAATCGAATCCCAGTTCCTTAGGCGTTTTCGCAAAGAAAGGACGGGTTCTACTTAAGAAAATAATAGGCGTATTCGTTCCCTCATAGTTATAGATCTGCGCTCCCAAGCTAAACATCAAGCGGTCATTGACCTGATAGCTAAAACTTGGCGCTGCAAAGAATGACTTTCTAAACTCGGCATCCCTAAAACCATTCTGATATTGGTACGCTGCATTCAGTCTAAAGAGTGTCTTTCTGTCCGACGTCACAGGTCCATGTACATCTGCAGTCAATCTATTCAGGTTAAAACTCCCCATGGTATAGGACACCTCTCCACCAAAATAGTCCCGGGGCTTCTTGGTGACAATATTTACTATTCCACCAAAGGAAGTTACTGTACCTCCATACAATGTCCCCGATGGCCCCTTGATTACTTCGATACGCTCCACATCTGCTGGGTCGATCTCTCCATTCGTTGTCGCTGGAACACCATCCACCATAGACACCTTTGTCGGGAATCCACGCAGGTTATAATAAAAGCTTCCATCACCACTTCCTCTGCCCGGGCTACCCTGCATTTTGATCATACCGGGTACATTACGTATTACCTCCGAAAGGTCGGTTGTAATCTGCTCCTTCATCAGCGATTGATTGATGCTGGTATAGGCTTGTGGATTTTCCATATAGGATAGTGGCATCTTGGCTACGGTAGTACTATCACGTTCCAAAAACTTGTTACGGCGATAGCCGTACACCGTCACACCGTCCAGGTTATTCATTTTCTTGATGACATAGATTGCCGGCAACGTAAACTCGCCCGCTTTGATATCGATATTCTCACGGATGATTTCTACATCATTGATACTGGCCTGCAGCACGTAATTTCCTACTGGCAGGTTATCAAAATAAAACTCCCCTGCAGCATTTGTCCTTGCCTGATAAGCTGTATTTAACAACCGTAGCAATGCATCTTTGACAGGTTTGTCCTCTGACATCATGATCTTTCCTTGGATCCGGTCTTGTTTCTGCGCAGACACATTCAGAAAGAGTAAGCTGCATAAAACAATTGATAAAACTAGTTTCATTTTATTATAAACTGAAGTTAATAATGATATATATAAAAGATAATTAATTACACTTTACGAAACACACAGTCCATAGCAATCCCCGACCGCCTTATGGCAGTGCCTCTACATAACAATAGTCAGATCCTGTCGATTACCTCAGACGTGCGATATAAATACCGCTTCCTCCTATTGCTTCGATCTTTGTATTTAAAATAGTTGTATTGTCCTGTTCAAAAAAATGATACTTCCCATCCTCTGCCCCAAAATTGGAATAGTAGGCCTTCCCATCGACTTCACCTACCGGATAAACTGTACCATATTTATCCAATGAAGTTATATCTTTAAAAGTCAATGCTTCAACATCGACCATAGCCAACTTGGTGGAACAACCAAACCATTGGCCCGGATTTGCTGGCATCTTCCAGTCCTTCTCAATATATTGTACCAATACATCCTTTCCCTGTACCGCTATTACAGATATAATGCGATGTGCATCCAATACCTTTTGCAGATCCACAAAAAAATCAGGATCATAGGTTCCATCACTACGCACGCGCAACAGACCTCCACTCACTGCATCTTTTTGGGAAGGGCTATAATCCTGCACACGGGCGATATATTTTGACGGTCTATAATACAGATCACCGTTTGCAAAATCTTTGGTAAAATTATTATACCCTATGGTCATCCTCCTATCCTCATTATACCGTACAGATTTTGCTTTACTATCGAAAACAGCTACACAGGCACGTTCAGAAAACTTACCGAAAGTACTTGGGTCTGCTCCCACAGGAAGTAATATTTTTCCGTCATTTCCGACAAAAGCATAGTAAGTATTCGTTCCCACCATTACCCCCTTCTCTATAGGCAAGGCATCCACCTCCATCTGCTTAACCAACTTCATCGTTGTAGGGTTAAATTCAATTACCTTTCCCTCTGCAAGGAAAAAAACATAAGCTTCCTCTTCCGATATAAAGGCTACCGCCCCAAAGGAATTGCTCTTTGCGATACGCTCAAAACCTATAGAATCTACAGCAACAATTTCATTATCCTTCCCTACCTCATACTTGAACAGTTGCGCAGCTGTTCCGTCCCAGATATAAGGATGCTCACCATACGAATAGATTGCTATATTATGCCCCAATAGGGTCATATCTTGGGGGGCTACCTGACTAGGGATAGCAGAATAAGCTCCTAGATAGTACATCCTTCCTTGTGGTGTATTCACCCGGGTTCCGATCAGAATCGTTCCTTTATCATTCGGTTGCACACTTCCCCCAAAAGGATTACAAGCCTGTAGACATAGTGTAAAGAACAAAAGTAATCTGTACATATTATATTGTTTTGGCAATGACCTCCACCTCCCCCTTTACAAAGCGGAGGTAATTATCTTCGGGCGACAGATGCCGCTCAGCAATTAAATAATGTCTACCATCGATTGTTTCGAGGTAATAAGTTTCGCCTGGATCCAGTGTATACTGCTCCCCATTCGTACACTCAATAGATTTATACTGATTAGAACGGTTCACCACCTGTAGATATCCTGAAAATTGAACTTTAAAATTGTCTCCTAACACTTCTATAGGCCCTTGTGCCGAAGTAATCAACAACCCTTCCGAAACCGATCCATTCGCGGTTGTCCAGTTTAACTTCTGAAAAACAACCACGCCGACCAATAACAACAGCATTGCCGCTACCAGAGGGAGATAAATGACTTTAGATCTCGAGGCATGGATGCTCCTGATGCTCCTTTGTTCGTCTATCGCTTGCTCCAATAGATTGTCCCATACTGCAGCCTTCATCTCCGCGAGGTCCACAGGATCTAGGCTATATGCCTCTGTATCCGTACTGGTCAACCAAGTCTCTATGGCCTCCACTTCAGCATCAGTTGCTGTTCCTGAGTTATATCGTTGTAAAATAGCTGGAGTTATTTCCAAAACAGTCAAATTATTATGGTAAGCACTCTCCCCAAAACACCCTAAGGACGCTATGGAGTGGGGCTGTATATAAAAGAGTTGTCCAACTCCTTATTTACCCTTAGTCTAAATTAAAATTTTTATATTTTTTCTCCAAGATGGCCTTTTATGGTCTTCAAGGCTTTCGTAAGATGGGCTTCAACGGTCTTTTCTGCGATAGCGAGCTCTTCAGAAATTTCGCGGATATTCAATCCCTGTTCACGGCTCATCAAAAAAACAGCTCTGCATTTTGGTGGCAGACGGTCTATAATTGTGCTGATCCGGTTTTTGAGTTCTTGAAAAAATACGGTCTTTTCTGTATCATTATTACTTTTTGCCTGATCAAACAAAATCTCATCCAGATGTTGTTGACGGCGTTGTGTGGTCTTTAGGTAATCCAGTGCGGCGAGTTTGGCTGCCCGATTCAAATAATGTTGGACAGGGATATCCAATTCTAGTTCAAATCGCCGTTCCCAAAGTTTTAGATAAATGTTCTGCACAAGTTCCTGTGTAGCAGACTTGTCTCCTAGCTGTCTAAAAATAATATGGAACAATTGATCTGCCGAGCGGTTATACAGCTCTTCAAAGCCTTTCGCCGTCCGGAAATCAATATCTGTATTATTCCTCTCGCACATTTTTTATTTAGAACAAATCTAATTTAGTGCAAGTATAGAAAAAGTACTTGAGGTAAGCCTAATTTTTTTTTCTTTAGTTTCACCTTCCGATGGATAGCATAGCCTCCAACAGACAATAGCACCTCAGCTAAGTACTCCTCTGGCAGATAGCTTATTTACTATAGAGATTAAGGTATAAATGCTGTTTTTAAGCAAAATTTGTTAATTTTACCTATGCATCCGAAAGAAAAGAAAGAGCTTTTTACACTGTTGTACGACAGCCATTGGATGAAACTCTATCTCCATTCTTACAAAATGATCGGAGATAAAGATGAAGCCCGAGACATTGTCCAGGAGGTATTTACCAATCTATGGGACATATTGGATCAGGTCACAATTACGCATTCCTACAGTTCGTATTTGTACCGTGCTATACGAAATGTGGTAATCAATAGAATCTCTCAAAATAAGCTCAACGACAAATTTACAGACTACAGCATTACAGCCAACGCCTTAAATAGCGTGATCACTCCCGAAGAAGCATTACGGGAAAAAGACCTCACTTATCTCATTCAACAAGAGATCGACAACCTTCCTAAAAAAATGGCCGAGATCTTCAAAAAAAGCCGATTCCAAAACCAGAGCTATAAAGAAATCGCAGAAGACCTTTCCATTTCCGAAAACACCGTAAGGAAGCAGATTCACAACGCGTTGGTCATTCTTCGAAAAAAATTAAAATATATTTTCATTTTGTTCTACCACTAATAGCTCAGTTGTTTGTCATACTACCAAATTAACCCAATTTGGATAATGGCAACACCTAAAATAACAGGAGAACTGCTACGTAAATACGTAACCAATCAGTGTACTGAAGTTGAACGAGTCAGTGTAGAATCCTGGTATAACGAACTAGCGGAACACAACTCCCCTCTCCAATCCTTGGAATGGGAAGATATTGAAGCTACAGATCAATACTTTCAGAGCGTATTCAAAGACAAACTCGTCCAAAAGAAGCCTGCAAAAGTCAATAGATTCACATTCTCAAAAGTTGCGGCAGCTATTGCATTATTAATAAGCCTAAGTCTTTTGGTTTATTATTACCAGCATTCTGACAAAAAGCCCTCCCACATTACGCTTACTGCACAAAGCTTCAAACCAGGCACATTTCAGGCTAATATCCAACATGGTTCCCAAACAGAAGAAAGTACCATAAGCGGTCATGCCCTCGTTCTGAAACAGCAAGATATAAGCGAGACTCTTTTGGTCAGCACCTCCACTGGGCAAGAATATAAACTGACATTGCCAGATGCAACTGTCGTCTTTCTGAATGCGCAAAGTAAAGTGACCCTTCCTGCAGATTATAACCAACAAAACCGGACAGTCTACCTTGAAGGCGAAGCCTATTTTAAAGTAGCCAAAGATAAATCCAAGCCGTTTGTTGTCCATGTTGCCGATGCTCAAATCGAAGCATTGGGAACTGAATTCAACATCCGCTATTACCCTTCAGCGAATCACACCTTTGAAACATTTCTCAAAGAAGGTGCTGTCCGCCTGACCCACAAAAAGGAAGAGCTCATCATGGAACCTGGCGATGCACTCCTCGTCAACACATTGACCGGGCAGAATAAGCTCCAAAAGAAACAGGTCGACCTACACCAACTGGCTTGGAAAGACGGATATTTCGAATACAACAATACCCCATTGTTAGACATCGTCCAAGAACTCTCAAGGTGGTATAATTTTGAATATGAGATTGACCCAGCATACAACCGCAAGACATTGAGTGGTAAAATATCACGTCAGCAGCCTTTTCAGGAAATCCTAACTATACTACAATTTTCAGGCATTCCTTATCAGATGCATGACAACCTATTAAAAATAACACCTAATAAATAAACAATCTAATCACATTATGAAGTACTCTTTTACTTTTTTGTACATTCTACTCTTTTCTTGGAGTAGTTTTGCCTTCAGCCAAAAACTCACACTCCATCTAAGGGGTGTAAATTTTGAACGCTTGACACAGGCCATCGAACAGAAAACCAACTACAAATTTGTCTATGACCCGAAAGAAATAGGTATCAATAACTCCTTTAGTGTGGATGTCAAGAACGGGAGTATAGAAACCATCTTAGATCAAGCCTTCAAAAAACAAAAGATTAAATATCAAATCATCAGAGAAACCATTGTAGTCAAGGCCGAGGCTGAAAAAAGCAACAATTTCCAACAAAGTATAACTGGAACAGTGGTGGATGAGGATGGAAAAAGTTTATTGAATGTCAGTATTCGTAATAAAAGCACGAATACTACGACAGCTACCGATGAACACGGAGCTTTCAAAATAACGGCCACACCCAAAAACACACTGGTGTTCAGCAGCGTAGGCTTCAAGAGCACAGAAGTTGTAATAGCGGGTCAGCAAGAATTACACATCACACTAACACCGGACTTGGCAAACCTGGATGAAGTAGTCGTAATCGGTTACGGAACCTCTTCCGTCCGGAAAAATGTTGGTTCTGTATCCAGCGTCACAGCCAAAGATCTGGACAAGCAGCCTGTTCTCGATCCCTTAGCGGCTATGCAGGGACGGATTGCCGGACTCAGCATATCTTCCAATAGTGGTCTTCCTGGCGGCTCCTTCAATGTACAGCTCCGTGGTGCAAACTCTATCGATAATGGCAACAACCCTTTATATATTATAGATGGTGTTCCCTTCGCAGACAATCCGATGAACCAATTTACCAATGCCAGTGGAAATCAGAGTCCCCTAGCCATTATCAACCCAAAGGATATCGAGCGTATAGACGTACTTAAGGATGCTGATGCAACCGCTATATACGGTTCTAGAGGGGCAAGCGGCGTTATCCTAATTACAACAAAAAAAGGAAGTGCACAAAACCTTCGTATCAATGCGGGATTGAATGTCGGAAATAGCCACGCTATCCAAACATTGGATTTATTAAATACGGAACAATATCTTGAAATCCGAAAAGAGGCATTCAAAAACGATAACACAGCAATGACAGAAACCAATGCCCCCGATTTGCTGACCTGGGATCAGGCTTCATACCACAATTGGCAAAAGGAACTTTTTGGAAATAAAGCGGCATTCAATACGATGCAATTGTCATTCACAGGTGGTAGCTCCAACCTGCAATATTTGTTCAGTGGAAGTTACAATAAACAAGGGGATGTATTGCCTAATGATAAAAACTACCAACGCGGCGGTAGTATGTTGTCCATAAATAGTCAATCCCCTTCAGGTAGGTTTAAATTAGCGGCTTCAGCTAACTTTAATGCCGATAGGAATAATACCATAGCATCTGACCTTGCTCAGTACTATAACCTAGCTCCAAACTATCAGCTATACAATGAAGACGGCAGTTACTACTGGTTTGGTAACAGCTTAGAAAACCCTATGGCCTACACAGAACGCGGTAGTGTGAGCCGGAGCAAATCACTTCTAGCAAATAGTACCCTATCCTATCAGCTACTCTCCGATCTGGAAGCCAAAATAAGCCTAGGATACAACCATCAAACGATGAGCCAACTACAGACACTTCCATTAGTCGGATTCAATCCCCTGAACAATACCGGATCGAGTGCGCGATATGGTGATAGCAAATTCAACTCCATCATTTTTGAACCACAATTGAACTACACCAAACAAATCGGAGACCATGAGATTCGGGTGTTACTAGGTGGCACCTGGCAACAGACCGTCAATGAAGGACAAAGTATAACAGGCACCAAGTACTCTACAGATGCACAGCTAGAAAACATCAAAGCAGCAGGTACACTGACCGTAAATGGATACAACTACGGTGACTATCGGTACCAGTCTGTATTTGGACGTATCAACTACGGCTATAAATCCAAGTACTTGTTCAATGTGAGTGGAAGAAGAGATGGTTCATCCCGATTCGGTCCCAACTACCTATACGGTAATTTCTACTCCACAGGCGCTGCCTGGGTCTTTTCGGAAGAAGATTTCTTAAAGGACAATGGAATATTGAGTTTCGGAAAACTACGTGGTAGTTTAGGTCTTACGGGCAATGACCAAATCGGCAACTATCGCTACCTAGACACTTGGGGACCAGGCTTTGCCTACCAAGGGTTAGCAGGATTATCTCCTACACAAGCCTACAATCCTGATTACAGATGGGAAGAGAATACCAAGAGAGAGCTAGGCCTTGATCTAGGATTCTTAAAAGACCGCATATTTCTCACCACCAACTATTATAACAATAGGTCTGGCAATCAGCTTATCGACATTCAACTTGCTCCACAAACTGGCTTCAGTAGCTATTTGGGCAATCAGCCCGCGCTTGTACAGAACTCAGGTTGGGAGTTTGAGTTGAGCAGCACCAATATCCGTAAAGAAAATTTCTCTTGGAGCAGCAACCTAAACCTTACTATTCCAAAGAACAAACTTCTAAAATATCCCGATCTGGAAAACTCTACAGCTGCCAATAGATATGTAATTGGCGAATCGATACGTATAGTCAAAGGCTACGAATTTACAGGTGTAGATCCTCAGACCGGCCTAGCGCAGTTTAAGGACCAGAATGGCGATGGCGCATTGACCGAAGCAGGTGACTTTATTGTCATGGGCGACCTACTGCCTCATTTTTATGGAGGTTTTAACAATACATTGACATACAAGGATATTTCTTTGAGCTTCCTGCTTCAATTTGTAAAACAGGAAGGCCCTAGTATAGGTTACGGTCCTATGGCCAACCATATCGGTGCAATGGCAAACATGGATGTCGCTGTATTAGACCGTTGGCAACAACCAGGAGATATCACTAGTACTCCACGAGCTACCGCGACCGCATCAAACCCTGCCTTCACAAACTTCCGTAACCAATATCGCTATTCGACAGCTGTATGGGATGATGCCTCTTATCTACGTCTTAAAAACATAGCATTATCTTACGATTTATCCAAGTTTAGCCAACGGATCAATATCCAGCAGATGAGTATACATTTTAATGCACAGAATCTATTTACTTGGACTTCATTCCGTGGTATGGATCCGGAGATGCAAGGTTTTGATCGATCGGCTATATCTCAGGTAAATCCATTTGGTTCAGTAAGAACTATCACCACACCAAGTGTACGCACCTACACTTTTGGCGTACAGGTATCATTTTAATTTTTTTAAAACTCCATATTATGAAACGTAAAAGAATCCTATTATATTCCGCCTGTTTGGCTTCTATACTCCACCTGAGTTCCTGTGAGAGCTTCTTAAGTATTGATCCTCCAAAAGACCGTGTAGCGGCCGAAGACGCGTTCTCCGACAACAAAACTGCCGAGGCTACCGTATTGGGGCTCTATGTAGGAATGAACAACTATAACAACCAATTCGGCAGTGCTTTACTCACACTATTGCTATCAAGTGCTTCGGATGACTATTACTCCGCATTTACATCATACGACGAGTATAGGTTCAACAATATCACTCCGAGTGCGAGTTACCTGGACCGTCTTTGGAGCCATCCCTATGGTTATATCAACCATGCTAATAAGATAATTGAAGGCCTAGAAGCATCGAGCCTTAATGAAGATGTTAAAAAGCAACTCAGTGCTGAGGCTCGCTTCATCCGTTCTTTTAGCTTTTTCTATCTTACCAACCTTTTTAACAAAGTCCCGCTGGTGACAACTTCAGATATAAATACTGCCAATACATTAGGTCCCTCTACCCAAGAAGAAGTTTATCAATTTGTCGTTGAGGATCTAATAAGAGCAGAGTCCGATATTTCAGATGAATACCTAGGCACACAACAGGGAGCAAGCTCGGAGCGTATCCGTCCCAACAAGAAAGCCGTTTCGGCCCTCCTCTCCCGTGTATATCTATACAAGAAAGACTGGAAAAATGCAGAGAGCACCGCTACAACAGTAATCAATGACACCCGTTATAAGATACCCAGCGATCTGAACACCGTATTCTTAAAGACCAGCCAAGAGGCCATCTGGCAGCTACAAACAGTTAATACAACTACTGCGGGTGTTAATACCTGGGAAGGATTTACTATTGTACCCGCCACAGCGACCGCACGAGGTTATTACAATGTATATCAGCCTACATTAGACTCCTATGAGGCAAATGACAAGCGAAAAGATAACTGGCTGAAACCTTATACCATCGCATCAGGTACATTTTACATGCCCTATAAGTACAAAGTACGTACAGGAAGTCCTGTAACAGAATACAACACCGTATTACGATTGGCAGAGCAATACCTGATTCGGGCAGAGGCACGTTTGAACCAGGGCAAAACAGTAGATGCAATCACCGATATCAACGTGATACGGGAGCGCGCCGGATTGACCTTATTGCCAAACACACTCAGCCCCGAAGAGACGGCATTGGCTTTAGAGAAAGAACGACACTTAGAACTTTTGGGAGAATGGGGACACCGTTGGTTTGACCTTGCACGGACAAATCGGGCAGTTGCAGTACTTTCGGTTACCAAAGGCAACTTTACACAAGCCGACACGAAGATTCCTATTGCCGAGTCAATACTGCTAAGCAACAAAAAACTAGAACAAAATGACTAGAAGGAGCATTTTGACAGCTATGGCTACCCTTCTTATAGGGAGCCATAGTTTAATAGCCCAGCAGGCACCTGTCGATATCCAACCTCAGAAACCGACTGCGAATGATAACGTACAGATACGTTTTTGGCCACAGCGAACTGCATTACCGGATACCGTCAGTGCTTACTATTTAAACTTCAGCTCTTCCAATTACTATGAGATGCCCCAGCGTCTTAAAATGGAGAAAAACAATGATCATTGGCAGGTCTCCTTCAAGTTACCTTTCTATGCCAACTTTAGTTCCTTTACAATTTCGGATTTCAAAAACGAATGGATCCAACAACCGACAGACAGTACCCATTACGAATTGTTCGTCTACCAAGACGGCAGGTTAAAAGAAGGCAACTATCTGGGTAAGGGCTATAGCATAAGTGTCCAGAACAGGAAATCACCTGACATGGAGCGGCAACAACAAGTATACTTTAAGAAGGAATTAGAACTATTCCCAACAAACTATGAGGCACAGCTTAGGGTACTTGCTTATGAGATGAAAAAAGGGGATGAAATACAACAGCGGCAAGCACACCAACAAGCCTTACAGGTAATCGACAAAAAATTCAGGAGTAACCCTACCGATGGCGGCAACCTCAATAAAGTCACCATGGGCTACCTAATCATCGGAGAAAATCAACGATTAGATTCTATCCGGCAAGTCGTAATAAACGAATTTCCCAATAGCGAATTAGGCATAACCAATCAACTCAATAAACTATTCAAGAGCACAGATAGTGTACATGTGGTACAGGGAATAAATGATCTATTCAAGAACAAGAATAAAACAAATGAAAAAGCATTCCAATCGGCTTACGCTTACCTGTTCGAGTACTATGTACGAAAGAAAGATGCCTCCCAAGCGGCACATTACCTTTCGTTAATAAAAGAAAAGGAGACCAATCCCTATACCTGGCGCTCGTATAGCGAATATGCAAGTTTACTATTAGAGCATCAGCTGTTATTGGACTCGGCCTATGTCCTGAACAAACTCGTTCTGGACCATATCCAAGAGTTCCCCGTTACACTGGTCCGTTATTTTCCTGAGACAGGATATTTGGTCGCACACGATGACCAGAAGACAGAGAAAACAGCAAAGGCCAAAGCTACAATATTAGCCACACAGGGACTGATACAGTATTACCGAGATAGAAAGGATGTCGCGTGGCAGATTTTAGCCCAGGCGTACCCCAAGCTAGACGACGTCCCATTACTTAAAAAGATTGCAGATCTATATAAACAAGAATCCAACTATAAAGAGCAGACTGCTGTATTAAGAGAGGCCTTCAAGCAGACACCCTATAATCAGGATATTTTAAAACAGCTAGCTGAAAGCTTAGTAAACCAGGGGTTTGGTAACAATCAAATCATAATTTATCAAGAGCAACTACTACAAGAATGGAAAACCGATTACTTCAGCGAACTAGATAAAAAGGTAATTGACAATAAAGCTTTCCCTCAGGAATTGTCTATTGTCGATCTGCAAGGTCGCGCGTTGACGGCAGCAGATCTACAGGGTAAAGTGGTCGTAATCGACCTTTGGGCCACCTGGTGCAAACCCTGCCTTGCTTCATTTCCTTATGTACAAAAGGTCTATGAAAAGTATAAAAACGACAGCAGTATCCTATTTGTAATCCTCAATACAGGCAGTGGCAATAGCTTGGAAGACACCCAGAAATGGACATCCCAAAATCAACAATACAACTTCCCGGTTTACTACAATAAGGACAAAAAACTGAATGCTAAACTGGAAGTAACCTCGATTCCTACCTCTTTTATCCTAAGTCCAACAGGGCAGATTGTTTTCAAAAAAGTAGGTTCTGAAGGTGAAAAAATCCGAGTAGAATTAGACGCTATGATTGACTACGTCAAAGCGCAACATAAAAAACAAGAATAATAAAAAACAGCGCCCGATCTCTCGGGCGCTGTTCTTGTTATACTTTTATTAAAGTGATTTAATTGAGACTAATCAATCTGAACAATTAAAAATGGTGTCCAAAACAAGTCACTAACAAAAATGCCGTATAAAGGTTAATATCCTTCTCTTTGAAAATTACCCGGAGCGTAGAGAGTGCTTTTGACTTTGCAAAGTACACCGTACTAGTAGTCGTTCCTAATGCATCACAGATCTCTTTTGTATCCATTCCTTCCAAATAAGACATACGAAAAACATCAGCCTGCTGTTTGGGCAATTTCTCCAGCTCTTCAACAATCTGCATAATCAGTTCCACATAAATCATCTGCCCCAACATATCACTGTCTTTCCCTTCGATATCTGTCCATTCGGACTGTGATAAAGATACTCTTTTACGGTATGCTGACCCCATGTGATTATAACAGGAATTTCTGGTCACTAAAAACAAAAAGGATTTAATAGCTTCATAACTAGTCATTGTTTCCCGTCTATCCCAGAGCTTACAAAATGATTCTGAAACAATCTCTTCCGAGACTTCCTTGTTCTTTGTAATCCTGTAGGCAAAAAAATGTAGCGGATCCCCAAGTTCTGTAATAAAATACTGTAAGCCAAGTTCATGCCCAAGACATAAAATTTCGACATATTTTAGGTCATCTTTCACATTCCAGAGGTTTAAATAATTTTGTTAGCATAACTAAGTTAAGCAAATTAAATCAAACGCCGCATCGAATAAATTTAAAAAATGAAACTACAGCGGCTAATAAATAGTTCGCTACTAAATTAAATAAAACCCCCTGTAAATGACTAAACCAATCAATTACATAACCATTATATAACATGCCCCTAACATGAGGAGCATATTATGTCTTTCACTAAAACAACCTTATCTCAACCCTCCCTTTTCCCAGACCAATCTCTCTCCCCAAAAAGGCAGAATCGTGTTTTCACACTTCACATTAGGAAGATGCTTTAATGTTTGCGTGATCGAAGCCTGCCCCTTAGGATATGGCTTATGTCTCATTTCGATCAAATGCGACAGAACAGCGTAATTGGTTTGTACCTGACCTTCACCCTGTCCCAAAATTTCATTTTCTCTTGCCGCTCCCCATCGCAATACAACTACATCCACCGGCCCTTGTACTTTCTTAAACCGTTTTGGATCGAATCCGGAATCCCCACAGTGGAGCAAAGAAAAATTCCCTGTATCATCCCCACAATCAATACGAACCACCGCTACAAAATCCGGCAAATCTGGACTGCGCAGATGATCTGATATATCGGTTTGTAATGTAAAATTACCGATCTTGTAACTTGTCGCAGTGGTCGAAAAGTATGGCGCATTATCTACGTCAAAATTGGTTATTACAGGTTTTCCCAATTGTTTCATTGCCGCTATCAACTTCACATTAGCATGATCACCATGATTATGCGTGATGTACAGGAAGTCCAAATAAGGAGCCAGTTCTTCTGCTAAGCGATGATCTACATCTATTCCAAAACAACCTGAAGCCGTCTTTACCACAAATCCCATATTATATAGCATCCATACCGATGCTGTTCCCTTTTTGACCTTTGTCGTTTTCACCTCCTGCAACACCTTTTCAAAAGCCATTCTATAGGCATAAAGGATAGGTTCTTTATGTTCCAATTCTTCGGCTTCTTCCTCAGATTTTTTTAGGTATTCTTTAAATGGACCGTCAGAATAGGGATCTGAATACGTTTCGATCGTTTTTAATAGCGATAACCGATCCTCATTTAATATGAGTGGACTTGTTTTATTTAACCTCTTTATTGTCTCTACCCCCGCATTATCATAGTTCTTTTGATCTTTTTCAAAAGAACTCTTTTGGGCAAAAGAACAATGAATAAACGCCAACATCACAATAGATAAAAGTATCTTTTTCATATCATTAAATCTAAATAGATAAACACTATGCTTGATGAAAAAATCACCAAGCATAGTTCAATCAATCTCTTCTAATTACAGTTAGGGAATCCATGTTTCCAGATAATTTCCAGTTACTAATGTATCTAAATCATTCGTATTAATTAGATAGCGTGTTTTACTACGTACCTTTCCTCCTTTTTGTGGATTTACAAGTGGTAAACTCTTTACCACTTTCTCTTCAGCTGTAAACTCTCCATTAGTCTGCTGGTAACTCACTAAATTATCAATTACCCCTATCTTGTTATCAAACTCTACAGTTTTATTTCCTGCAGTGAACTTGACAATTGACGGCATCAAAGTTTTAATATACTTTTCACCATAGACGAATCCGCCCTTATTTGTCAAAAGCGATTTATTACCAAAGGTATCGACATTCCACGCCTCTATTAATACATTACCTTCTATGCTAGGCATTTCAATCGTTGTAAAATAGCTTTGATAGACAGCATTGTAATTAGCAGGTATGTAATCCACTTTCAGCGAATCTTTGGCGCCACTTCCAGTATTCCAACGCAACATACAATAAGCTCTATTAACATCCTCCGCAGGATAAATACCAATACCCAGTCTTTTATGCCCAGATTTAATATTTAAGTCTGTAATTTTACCTGCATATACGATAGGGCCATCTTTGATATATTGGTTTAATAGATCATCCGCATTATCACACCCAGCGATTGATAAAGTAAAAACTATTGCAATTAAATATAGTATATGTTTCATCCGTTTAAATTTGTTTTTTGCCATCATATCTATTTCATTCTCTTGTGCGATTGAATCAATCATGATAGCTTCATATGTATATAATTTGATTTTCAACGACCATATGGAATAGTCAGATTAAAAATAATTTGATTAATACTTTTTAAGGACTTCACCAAATAGCTTAAATTCATTAATAGTATAAAACGTCTCTGTTGCTGTATACGCTTCCATCATCTGTAATCTCATGTATCTAAAGGAGGATGCGGGTTTGGCCTCGGGATTAATATTGTCATCTACGATAGAGAACTCCTGCTTATTATAGAAGTAATCCCTTTCTTCATCTGTAATAGCAGAAGGAAACACAGGCATCTTACCAACATACTCCCCTACTAATGTCCAACCATCTGGAAAACGAGACCAACGGGATGTATTAGCATCGTTGGTACCCCATATTTTAAACCGCTTTACACTCGATCGGGTATAGAGATAAGAAGCATTAGGACGAGGATATACCTGTACCCTACTGAGACGCAGGTCCTGATTCAAGTCAAATGTAGCATACAAGTCCTGCACATAAGATTTAGCTGTGCTTCCGGCCTGTTGAACAAAAAACTTATAAGCCAAATATTCATTTGCGGCGGTGATTCCATTAAACATAGTTTGTGGCTGAAAAGTTGCCGAGTGAGCTGTTCCATCATTCT
Source organism: Sphingobacterium tabacisoli (assembly GCF_017908035.1). GTDB lineage: Bacteria > Bacteroidota > Bacteroidia > Sphingobacteriales > Sphingobacteriaceae > Sphingobacterium > Sphingobacterium tabacisoli. The sequence continues at coordinate 55,168 of NZ_JAEQMU010000004.1, forward strand.
GTATTCCGGTTACCGGATCGACCCCTTTTAAGGCATAATCAAGACCTGCCGTTCCGTAAGTAGGATTAAAATTGCTCACAGCCTTCACCAGTTTATAGTCAATAATTTCTTCCTTATAAGGCGTAATCAATTGAACAAGCGTATCCGTTCGGTTTCCCCATTTATCGGTCAGTACAAATCCGAATTTCTGTTCAAAATCACCATATTGCCTTAAATACACCGCTGTATTTTTCGAACTGGAGCTATACACCCTTTTAGAAGGATCCTCCATCAATTTGACAACTCCTTTCTGTATCTCCTCCTCTGTCAATACGTGGATGGCAAAAGCCTGTGCCTCATTATTTTCCCATGTCAGCTTTACCCCCCCGAATGCAGGTATAGCAAGTAAACTTTGCCGCGCTATTTCTACGGGCGATAATAGAGGTTTCTCCTTGACCACTACGACATCAGACCTATTACCACTTTCATCCATACTCACGAGCTCTACAGCCACCTCATCAGTCCCCGTAAGCCCCTCAACTAATATCACATTGCTGTAACGCGAAGCCTTAAACTCGACGGTATTGCCCAGTTTACTTTTATAGGTTGCTATAACCTGAACATTATTTGGATTTCCCTTAGGTAGCGTAAAGTAAATTTCCAATCCTCCGGATCTGGGCTCCACTTTATCTACGGTCAGTTTCCCTGGCTTTTCGGAACTTATACTTAACTTTTCTAGTCCCATATAAGAGTCCATACAAGACAGCAGCATCAAGCTACTTGTCAGCATAATAAATGCGTATGTAATATACCTTTGCATGATTATATTTTTTCTTCTATCAAATGAATTACCACCCTGGATTTTGCATTAAGTTCCTATTCTGAAGTAATGTATTCGTCGCTATCGGCATTAAATAATCCTTCATTGAAAATCTCGGTTGCAACAATACTTTTATGGCATAAAAATCTTTCTTCGTTTCCCCCTCTTTGGTCCAACCCAAGACTGGGCGATTATAGAGTTCTTCAGCAGTCATCCACCGACGCACGTCATAATAGTATTGTCCTTCAAAAGCCAGTTCGTTATTACGTTCTTGTTGTATAATTTTTCTAAGACCTGTTTGATCGTTCGGTTTGGATTTAAACTGTCCGGATGCATATTTAGACCAACTTGCCACTACACCTTCCATGCCCGACCTAGCTCTTATCACATCTAGATAATAGTAAGCATTATTTCCTTTTGAATCGCTCATCCCCGGACCTTCAACTTCATTCAAACATTCGGCTAGTAATAAATACAGATCTGCCAAACGGATGATAGGGAACGAATAAGGCTCATAGATCAACTCTACCCTAGTATCTCTATACGTTGTTTTTAGATGTGTTAACTTTTTGGCCAGGTAACCCGTTTGGGAATAGAAGCCATAGGTCTCACCATATTTAAAGCCACTTCCCATATGCCGAAGAAAACTCGGATACGAAGGATCTGCCAGAGTTTTACCTCTTCCTTCCCAAATACCACCATCAAAACCTATAGACGCATAAAACCGTAAAGAGCGATTGAAGTGCAACAAGGCAGTCTCCTGTCCTGATTTAATAAAATACTTGGTGTGTGCTGCGTCAGGCACCTTTGTCGTGTACCTATTCTCATACCACCCCTTTGTATCCCATTCCTCATCCTCTTCAATCGGTACCCCATGAGAAGAGTAGAATTGTTCAACCATGTTTAAAGTTGGAGCATAGCGCTGTCCGATATCCGGAGCCCCCGAACCGGCAATATTCTCCCATTCAGAATTACTTAGCATACTCGCGAATTTCTGTAGTAACCTTGTATTCTCATTTGTTCCCCAGATAATCTCCGGGTTCCAGGGGAGCGTAACCGCTTGTCGTAAACTAAGCATAGCTTTAGTTTGTTCACTGATATTCGTAGAGTTCACATCCGGAATAGCACCTGCACCTGCATCTGTAGATACCAGTATCACATTACCATCTTCCTCAGCCGATCGCACGGCATCATCACACGCTTGTAATGCCTGTTCCCAGCGTTGGCGGTTATTACCTACTGGAAATAACTCAACACCTCTATTATCCTTAAATCCAGCATAATAATTATTATTACTAAATAGCGGACTAGCCAACAGAACCAATGTCTTTGCCTTAATCGATCTTGCAATCGTCTTATTAAAACGACCAGACTCTGTAGACAAATCTTGTTCACTGGTCATAGGCAGGCCCTCTATAGCCTCATCTAGCATTGCGACTATATAGTCAGCTACTTTATTTACGGGTTCACGATACAGAGCCAACTCATCACCTTTTGAAGAGATAGGAAATGCCTTATCTACAATAGGGATAGGTCCATAGAGTTGGAATAAATAAAAATTAAGGTACGCCTTAATTGTTTTCACTTCAGCAATCCACTTGGCCCTTTCCACTTCATCTATATCACGAGGCCCACCATCTTCAATATTAATATTTTCCAGAAAAACATTACAATGTCTTATGCCTTGCCATATATTTTTACTCGCGCCGTTTCTGCCATCCCAAAAATTCATATAAGGACTTACTGCATTATTTCCATTATACAACATTAACATGGTATTAGGCATATGTGCGGCATTTCCTCCCGGCATATTCTTTTGATCGTATATGATATCGCCGCCTCCAGTCAGTCCCAAAGTATTATCTGGATTTGTAACGCTAGGGAGACTTGCGTAACAGGTAAACAAGTATTTCTCCGCATTGTACTTATCCTTAAAAGCATCTTCTAAGACCGGCTTATCATCCGGTAAGATGTCTAAGTATTTGTTGCAAGCGACAAATGTCATCAAGATCATCCCTATCGCTATATAAAATATTTTTTTCATCAGCTTAAACTGTTTCTTATCTAACTAGCTATTAAAAGTTAACCTGGACCCCCAAATTGAATACCTTTTGAAGAGGATAGGCCAAACCATTACCACGCATTTCTGGATCCCACAATTTAAAATCAGAAAGTGTAAACAAGTTTGTCCCACTTGCATATATACGTGGACTCACACCTTTGAACTCTTTAATCTTATACCCCATTTCTACCGATTTTAATCGAATAAAGCTTGCCGACCGCATCCAATAATTGCTACGGACGAAGTTGTTACTATTACCAACAGCAGCACTACCTACATCTGGTGATAACCTCGGCCAGCTTGCATATTCATCGCGGTTTGTTTCTGTCCAAAGGTCTTCCTTTATAAAATTCAACATGGCCCGGTTCCCCCTTCGGCCTCCTGAAGTAACATTTACAAAAGGCGCCATTGCATTAGCATCTAGAAAGAATGAATAACGGGACGACCCTTGAAAGAATGCTGATATATCAAAGTTTTTAAAACCAAATGAGCCACCTATTCCATATTGTATTTCAGGGGAGGCAGGGTAACCAATAGGAACTATATCGTATTCATTGATTATACCATCGCCATTGATATCCCTATATTTAATATCTCCAGCTTGATACTGAGTTCCTGAACCTGCGACCATTTGCACCGGAGAATTCAGCACTTCATTTTCATCAATAAATAAGCGTTCAGCGACATAACCTTGCGATTGTCCTACTTTACGGCCAATAACGGATTTCCATGGAGCAAAACCAGTATAATCCAATTCATCATACTCCGTAATTTTGGACGATCCATAGGTAAAATTTCCTCGCAGAATATACCACATACCGTTATACAATGACTTATTATAATTTAAAGTTAGATCTAGTCCCTTTCCTACGGCTGCCCCATAATTGGTTTTAATCTCAGAACCTAAACCGACAATTGAGGGGATATCCTTACGTACCTGAACGATATTGGTTCTGTTTTCGTGATACACCTCGGCTATCAGTGAAAGCTCATCATTCAAAAACCCTAGCTCCATCGCCAAATTGGTTTTATAAGAGACCTCCCAGGTGATCAATGGGTTGGCATAACGCAAGATACTTATAGTAGGGCGCGTAAAGGTAGCATTTGGATTATTACCGAAATAACCTGCATTAGGTCCATTAAGATTAATATTCGATGTAAAAAAGAAGCGGTCTGTATCTTCAACAATAACATCATTACCTACCAAACCATAGGTCCCACGCAACTTAAGTTTAGAGAATACTGGCTTCAATTTTTCAAAGAAAGGCTCATCCGAAACCTGCCAGCCTAAACCTATAGACGGGAAGAATCCCCAGCGATATTTAGGATCAAAACGTTCTGATCCATTTAATCCAAAATTCAGCTCCGCAAAATATTTATTGGAATAGCCATAGGTAAAACGTCCCGCTAAAGCTACATTTCTAGAAGGCAATGAGGAGTCCAAGTTTTTAGGGCTTCCATCCATTCTATCTTTGATAGATCCCACTAATAGGCCTCCCAAATCATGCGTACCGAATTTACGATTGTAAAGCAAGGCCCCTTCGGCATAACCTGTAGCTTCTACAAACTTATTACCAGCAGTATAATCGATATTATCAGAACCACCTTCAATATTTAAATTGGCCAATTGATAAGGGTAAGCATTGGTCGGGTCATAAGTACCTCTAATGTATTGATAATAGAACGGCTTATAACTACGTTGTATATTGAAGCCGGAATACCGAGTAATACTACCAATAAAGCGAGCCTTCAGTCCCTTGGTAAGCGACGTTAGGTCTTGGTGTAATTCCAGCTGTGTCAATAATGTATTATTACGTACATCCTCATAACCCCGCATCACATCTGCATATGGATTAATATAGTCTGGTCCCCCATTACCATAATCGTCTCCCGAATAGTTACCGAATAGAATCCGTTTTAGATATTGCGTGTTGTAATCTGGCTCATAGTACGCTGGAAACAACACCGGATTCGCCATTAAGGATTTACCGTATGTATTCGCGCCACCACTTCCAAATTCACCTATAGGTCCGGTATAATCATCAAAATTGGCACTCACCCGTACCTTAGCCTCCAAAGACTTGTTTAAGTTAAGATTCACATTAGAACGTACAGAGTACTTTTTCAGATTAATATTCGAATTGAACGGATTCTTATTATCAACTTTTAAAATACCATTATCCTGTGAAAAAGATCCTGCCAGATAATAAGTCGCGGCATTCCCCCCTCCTGTCAAGTTAATATTTGTCCGGTGATTCAACGAATGATCGCGGGTCAGCATATCTTTCCAATCCACCGCCGGATATACATTTGGATTTCTATTCGGGTCTTTAGTAAAATCGATCTTACTCTGCGAATAAGTAAGTTCACCATGACGGGTCATACTCGCGATATTCGCATATTCCATAAAACTTACCGGGTCAGCTATATCTACCTTTGTAGTAGGCGTTGACATCGATGTTTCATGTCTGAAAGAAACTTTAACGCGTCCTTTTTCCCCCTCTTTGGTCGTCACTAAAACCACACCATTGGCACCACGAGCTCCATACAATGCCGTTGCGGAAGCATCCTTCAGAATAGAAAAACTGGCTATATCATCAGGATTCAAACGAGAAAGGTCTTTTGCCGTCATCTCTACGTTATCAATCAAGATAAGCGGAGAGGTCAAACCGCTACCGAACGACGTCACACTACGTACGAAAAACTGCGCATCCTCCTCCCCTGGAGCTCCTGTTGATTGATACGCTACCAGTCCTGCCATACGTCCAGCCAAAGCCGTTGTCAAGTTGCTGGAAGGTGACCTTAAATCTTTCACATTAACTGTCGTTATGGAAGATACCACACTCTCTTTATTCTGTCGACCAAAGGCCACCACAACCGTCTCCTCCAGCTCCTTATTATCCTTGACCAATCTGATATTGATCAGCTTGGAAGATCCAACCTTCACCCGTTGTTGGATATAGCCTACCATCGAAAAAATCAATGAATCTCCTTCATTGACCATCAATTCGTATACACCATCGGCAGCAGTATTGGTGCCATTTGTCGTCCCTTTGACCAATACACTCACTCCCGATATCGGGGACTCATCAATTCCATCGGTCACTTTACCTGTGATTATGTGCTGTTGCACGGTTGGCAACTCTCTAATCATAGGTTGCGTTGGGCTACTTATTGTTTTACCTGCAGTTGCCTTTAATGCCTGAGGTTTAACTACTATCGTATTACTTTCCAACTGCCAAGCTGCCGAATGCCCCTGTAACAGCTTTTCCATAGCTTTCTCTATATGTAGACCTTGGATATTTGCTGTGACCTTAGCCTGCGCTAAATCTTTACTCTTAATGAAAAACTCATAACCAGTCTGCTGCTGGATGCTTTTCATGGCCTGCACCAAAGACATACCGTTTGCTTTCAAAGTGATGTTCTGCGCCATCCCATCAGCCCACACTGCTGTAATATTTAGCAAAACAAGTACAACTATCAATTTCATAACTAAGAGCACAGGGTTAACAGAAGGCCTATGTAGCCCTTCAGGTTTTGTTTTAAAAATCATACATTTGTACGGTTTAGATCATATTGTAATTTATTAAAATGAGAAATCTTCTCTTTGCCTAGAGATAATAATTACGATAGACAGCCGAAACAATTTCGGGCAGTGTTAGCGCACTGTCCGTTCTTTTCCCCACTGTCTTCTTTCTTTACTTTCTTTTTTATTCCATAGTAGTTTTTTGTTAGTTTTTAATTGAAGATTAATAATTTATTCCTTTCTCCCCCGCGTTCCAGTCTAAATTTAATTCCACTACTTTCTAGAATATTAAGAACCTCTTTTAGACTTTTACTGCGATTGATACTTGCATATAGGTGTATAGGCTTTACGGCATTGTCGATATTAAAATCAAAATCGTACCAACGACTCAATATTTTAATCGCTTCACGGAGCTCTATTTCCTCAAAAACAAACTGATTATCCTTCCATGCGATATATGGTCCTACATCGACTCTCCTTTTACTAATTCCCTGCTTGTTACTTACACCTTGTTCTCCTGGGAACAACGGTAAGGTTTTATCTGCCACATGCAGTGATACTATCCCTTCTACCAGAGTAGTGTGCGTATCCCCAGGGTCATCAGGATATGCCTTCAGGTTAAACTGTGTCCCCAGCACTTCAACCTGCTGAAAAGAGGTTTTCACTATAAAAGGGGCTTTCTTTCCCTTTTTAGCAACAGTAGACACCTCAAAATAAGCTTCTCCCTCCAGCTCTACCAGTCTATTATCGCCATTAAAGCGTGAAGGGTAGGTCAATTTTGAATCTGCATTCAGCCAGACTTTCGTGCCGTCCGACAGTGTGATCTGATACTGCCCTCCTTTTGGTGTCGATATGGTCGCATGCACTATTTCTGAGTTATCCATTGTCTGAATTAGCGTACCATCCTCATATTGTAATTGATCGTTCAGTACAACACCATGCTGGTCCTGACTCAACTCAATAACACGTCCATCCGCCAGTGTAATAGACGCCCTATTACTGCCGGGAGCCAAATCCTCTATCAGCACAATATCCAACTTATCCTGCTCTAGGCTATAGTAATACAGAGTACTTAACGACAGTACAAGCACTGCTGCCACGTAAGGAATAGCCTTTCGAAACAGCATTATTTTAGACCGTTTATGGATTTTGGCAAATGTCTTATCTAACAACCGATTCCGCCGTCCCACCTTCTCCTCCTCCATAGATAGATTCAGGTAAATCGCTGTATCTTCCAATAGCGTATGGTCATCCTCTATAATCAACAGCAAACTGCGAATAGAAGGATTTTCTTCGGCTAATTCGCTGAATTTAATCAACTCTTCGGCCGTAATAGTTCCCTCTATCTTCCTCTTGATCAATCTCGCGATTTCTGAAGTATCGTACATATTTCTTTCACCTTAATACTACCAATACAAATCAAAAGGAATAACCTTAGTAAAAAAGTGAAATAAATAGTTACAGTAGATTTTAAATCCATAAAAATTGACTATCTCACTAAAAATCAGTATACTTATAAAAAAAACCAATATACTTAGCTATGAGTAACCAATATAAACCAATACAAGCTTGGAAGAGCTTTATATTTTACCCATTCGCAACATTTGTGATCATGGCCGTTTGCTCCTTCTGTGCTTATATCCCACGATTACGTACATTGTCCGGAGAGCTTTACAATCAATTTTTAGCAGATCGTATACAGTGGGCACTACTTTCGTCAATGATGCTTCTTTTCTTCTTTACCTCAGTTGTATTTCTATTAATACCCTTATTTCATAGCCGTAGACCGCTAACCAAAATCACACTCTTCTTCTGGTCCTTCGTTCCTTATTTTTTGTATACCGCTATTTTTGGATATTTATTTTACGACGACCAAAACATTGATCTAGACAAAGTAGTTCCCTACCGTTCCCCTTATTCTCTAAACAAAGAACCTTTCTCTGCTTTAGAAATCGAGTTGACAAAATTGCATCATCAGGGAGATCTAAGCTACTACCTTTACGCCATATCAATTGGTTTTTTGATATTGGCATTGTACAAAGGTCATCGAAAGCATTTTTTGACTATGGTACTGTATATCGCCGATAGACCGAGCTCCTATCCACAAGAGACTACAGCAGCTGTTGATAACAGTGAAGACCTGCTTCATAAAGCAGAAAAACTAGCTAATACTTTTTCAAAACCACCATCCAAAGCCCCCCCTAAAGCCGAGATCGATATCGAAATGTATGCATTCATCTATGGAAAGGGATTCGACTACGTTATTATCAACCAAGGCTTTACTGTACCGATGGAATTCGATGATAAGGAGACCCCAGAAAATTTTTACGATGGTATATTCCTGCACATCAATGACCTCCTTTATATCCGATATGACCATATTATGTTAATAGATGTAAAAAAGAAGATTATCATTATATCTCCCTTGCTTCAGAAGGTATTTGACCAGATCAACAAGGAAAGTGTCAAGAAAAAACTCTTATCGTATAGAGCTATCGGCCAGCCTAAAGGGTACTACAGTATTGCTCCACATTTGGTCCTCAAACTAAAAAAGAAATTCAATATGGAATAATCCTGCATTGCGCGAAGCCATCAGCAGAAATCAACGGTATTATCTGTCGGACAAGGGAACAAATTGGATTAAAGAAAAACAAAATCAGATAAACTAATCTGTCAGTAGTTTAAATAACCAATTTGTACAACGTCCAAACCATTCCTCAAAACTCGGGTTTGTCAGAAATCCATGTTCACCATCTGCGTACAAATGCATTTCTGTAGAAACCCTTTGTTTCTGCAAAGCTTGATAAAAGACAATCGAATTGTTAACAGAAACCACGCTATCTCTAGTAGAATGCACCAGAAAAACTGGAGGGGTATCAGTATCTACATGCAGTTCATTAGAATAAAATTCAATTTTATCAACTGCTGGAGTTGAACCTAAGAGATTCTTTCTGGACCCTAAATGTGTAAGATCAGTGTGCATGCTAATGATCGGATTAATTAATATTGCAAAGTCAGGTCTTAATGATGTTTTTGCTTCGTTGCGAACAAAAGAATGGTCGAAATGAACCGCTGCAGTAGCGGCAACATGTCCTCCCGCAGAAAATCCCATGACACCTATTTTAGTCACATCCACTCCCCAACCGGTAGCATGCTCTCTAACCAGTTTTATTGCCATCTGAACATCCTGCAGTGGACCTATTGATGGATCTTGCAATATTCGTTCATCAGGGATCCGATATCGCAGCACAAATGCAGTTACTCCGAGTTTATTAAAAGCCTTCGCAATGTGTGCCCCCTCCCTTTTGGTAAGCAGTAAATGGTATCCTCCTCCAGGACAAATAATCACTCCCACACCATTCTGTTTATTTTTATCCGGCAAAAAAACGGTCAAACTCGGTTCCGACACAAACTTAGTTATCGTATCAACACTTATATTACTAAAATCCTGCTCTCTATTTTTACTAGGAATAGAATTAGGGATATCTCCAGAATAAAGTGGAACTCGAACCTGAGCTTGAACTCTACAAAATAGAAATGCACACAAAACAAAAAATAATAACCGCATAATCTAAATAGGTCACAAAATATAAAAATCGTTAAAAATATAACTTCAGCCTTTCTACTAATAGACTGTCACTACTGTAGCTACAGCACGTTGCTTTGCCCCATTAGGGTTAGGAGCGCTTGGCGTATCGACCTCTCCCCCTTTTATCAACGGCTTGCCATTGATAAGCATACAGCTCGACCCTCCCCCGTCAAAATGGAGCACATCATAACAACCGAGCTTGACCAATTCTCTTCCCACTTCCTCCCAGGTATATCCTCCCAATCCATCAAAGCCATTGCCCTGATTGACATAGACAATCATTTTGTTATCACTAGTCAGCCCCACAGCGGAGCGTGGTCGATTGGCCGAACCATCTCCTGTAATAAGTTCTTGCTTCATCTTTTCAAAAGGCACAACTTTACCATCTTTAGCAGCAATAGGCCCAGCACCAGAAGCCATATAGGCATTCCAAATACGACCGTTGGCAGGGAAAGCCAGTGAGGGCTTGGACAACGGGGTCTCCCCTTCTATATTTGCGGCTGGAGCAGGATAGGCATAGGTCGGCGCATTGATGCCGTCTGTATACACCCAATTGATTTCCAAAGCTCCATTTCTCTCCATACCGATCGCCGAGCGAGTCATATAATATGTTTTTCCAAGCCTATCTGTCGAGGTTGTATTGTGCCGTACCGTAGTCCCCTCTTGGATCAAGAGACTGACGCCATACATCCCCTGTACATCGGAATACGTAAAATAGCCCGAATTGATAAGAATAGTAGGTTTTTGCGCAGCTGGCAATTGTTCATAAAATAAGGATGGCGTCTTGACTCCAGAGGCTCCCCCAATGACGTTGAACTTATAATCCTTGGCAAGATCTACCAGTGCAAAATAAGCAATCCCTGCCTTTCCCTGCATGCTGATATTCTTGAATAATTTGATGTGCGTAGGCAGCTCACCAAATGATGTATCTTCGGTCCAACCGCTATAATCTGCAGCCTTGGCCTCGCCCGTAATCGTATATATCTGTTGATGGGTATTATTATTGATATTTAATGAATACGGAGCCAATAAATCAAACGTAGACTGTGCTGTATTGAGCCGGACTTTGCCGGCCAGCTCAAAATCCAAACTCATTTTTTTGAGCTGTACCGGATGGGCAAAACTGATGACAATCTTCTTATTGACATCATCGATTTTGACGGTAGCATCGGGATGGTTTTTCACCTTTACATTGATAAAAGGCTTGTCTACCGGAACCCCCTTATTTTTGGTCGTAGTAGGAGTGGTTTCCTCTCCCGTTTTGGACTTGCTGCATGAAACAGCAAGTAAAACTGCGGATAATAAAAACAGTTTAATCACAACATTTCTTTTCATTTTCATACAATTTGACAATCATTAATCTATGTTTTTAAAAATGTATTCTCCAGGTTCTAAGACCATGATACTATATTCCGCTTGCGCCGGAAGGGTACGTACTTTTGCTTTTTGCTGTAAAACTAAGGTACCGTCCTCTTTGGGTATCTTGAGCAATGCTGTGGTGTTGGGAGGCACAGCGATATCGAGCGTAAGATTTCCGTCTTGCCGTGTCCAATAGCTCTTGATGTGCCCCATAGGAGATATAAACTCAGTCTTTGCCCACGCTATATCGGTATCTGTCGCTTTTGGAATCTGTATATCAAAAGTCTTATACCCAGGTGATGAAGACTTAATTCCGGATAGACCATCTATATACCAAGCTCCAGGATAGAGAAATGAACTGTGCAATAAGGAATGTCCCCGAAGATCTTTTTCCCACATTTCCCAAATGGTCGTAGCATCATTGTCACGCATATAGCCCCAACTCGGATAAGCAGTCTGCTTCAGCATACTGTATATCAAATCATTCCGATGTATCGAACGCAAATACTTAAACAATAGGGCTCCACCTGTAATACCGGCATGAATATGTCCCTTCCTTTTGACCAGGATTTCATATTCCAGTTGCTGCTGTACCTTTTTGATATCTTCTGCAGGCACTACTTCGGCCAAGAGTGCCAGGGATTGATTGGACATAGAACCGTCGGCATAGCTATAGTTCTTGTAAAAACGAGCGTTAATCGCTATTGAACTCTTTTCCGCTTGAGCCTGCCATATTGCGGCCTGTTCTTCCTTTCCGATTTCCCGGGCTATCAAGGCTGCTGTACGAAGATTATAAACACGATACAGGTTATTGAAACATATATTCTCTGGTTTTTTATTGTTCATACCTTCAGCGGTGGCGTTAGGCCATAGCCAATCTCCCAAGAAATCCCAGTCACCGCCATAGGGTTTTAAGAGATCATCCTGCACATGTCCCTCCAAAAAATTCAACCAACCTTTGATCAGATCAAAATTGTCCTCTAATATTTGCTTATCGCCATACTGCTGATAATAGCTCCAAGGAAGGGTAACCACAATCCCACCCCAAGCCGGGCCTCCTCCTCCCCAATACGTGGGAGCTGTATGTGGAAGTATCCCCGTATTGAAGACCCGACCACTGCTCGTTTTCTTTCTTGCCCATTGAGGATCATTCATATTCCCGACCATGGGTTCGGTGCCCTGTACATCCTGCCAATCTTCCATCCACTTCGCATAAAAGGACGCCATCTTGTAGTTCAGCATTCCAGTCTCGGTGGTAGCATGTGCATCTCCTCCGTAGCCCATCCGTTCGCGCTGTGGACAGTCTACGATCATCCCACCTAACGATAGATTATCAAAGGTCCAAAGGGTACGATCATATATCCAATTCTGAAGACTGTCTGAGCATACAAAAGAACTAGCCGGAGCATATCCTGTACGGATAGCCCATCCTTTAATATCTTGAAGGCTGGGTTTCGACTCGGCGCCCTTAATCGTGATCCAACGTCCGGAGCTGTAATTGAATCTGTTTTTAAACGTCCCTGCTCCAGAAGCATCCACAATATAGGCACTCCGATTGTTAAACGTCATCTCGTCCTGCCGACGCTCGGAAAACAGAAAATCTATCCGCTTCCCAGGAGCTCCTTTGACATTGATCTGGGTCCAACCCGCAAAATTTACCCCCATATCCACACGGTAATCTCCATTGGGCAATGCCTCTATAGCGACTGGATTTATTTCTCGGAACAAGACATTCCCTTCGACCTGCTGGGCCGACAACTGCACATGAGGGTAATAGACTGTTGCACTTTTCCAGGATCGATCATCGTAACTTGACTGGTTCCAATTCGGGACCTCGAGATTCGCATCGTACACCTCGCCACCAAAGTTGCGCGGTGACCAATTGCCCAGCAGCTTATTGGGACTCGGATGCGTCTTCCAGCTTCCATCGGTCTTAATCACGCCGATGACCTCTCTCGAAGCATTATAAAGGCTAGCTTCTGCCCGTACCATGGCTCCCCGTGGCCTGTCATCTCGCACATAGGGCGCATAGATAGACCAACCTGCTCCTAACCAAAACGAAATCGTATTCGAACCTTTGCGTAACGCTTTACTGATATCGTAACCGATGTAACGGGCTCTCTTACCATGATCTGTCGCCGCCGGTGCCAGTACCGGGTTCCCGATCTTCTGCCCATTGACATATAGCTCATGAAAACCTATAGAGGCAACGAAAATACGCGCATCGGATGGTTGTTCCTCCAGATATATATTCTTGCGGAACCAAGGATCGTATACGTTATAATCGGTCTGACTGGCATCAAAGACTTCGGATGTACCGATCCAGTCAGCAGTCCAGTCGGCATTAGAGAACAGTCCAGTCACCCATTTACCAATAGGGCTAAAATCAGACATCTTGCCCTTTTCATCCTTGACCACTACGCTCCAGTAGTACTTTCTGTCGGGATGTAACTTCTTTCCTGAATAAACGATATGCTGTGTAGCATCTGACTCAACCCATCCGCTGTCCCATACATCGGCCCGACGTTGGCTCAAAGCGACAGAATCCTGACCCACCAAAATCCGATAGGCTGTCTGCCGCTGTCCATAACGACTTCTGTCTGTAGCACGAAGCTGCCAGCCGAGCTTAGGAGTCAAATCATCGATTCCAATGGGATCTGTCAGGTATGCACAGGTGAGTTGGTCAGGAACAATAGATGCGACAGAATTTGCTACCGCCAAGCGAACCTGACAGCAGCAAATCATGATAAAAAGAATAATTTTAAATCTATGCATTATAACTCTTGTTTATAGACCTACAGCTTTCCCATAAGCCTCGACCTCAGCCAGATGGCTATATTTCTGTGGACCAGCGGTCATATAGATTCTAAAATACCGAGCAGAAATTGAGGTCTGCGGAATGAAGACCTGAGGATCATCAATATCTGCAAATGTAAAACTGCCATGATCGGTCCAATCCGTTCCATTATTGCTACTCTGAATAATAAACTTGTTAAAATCTTCTTTATTAAACTTCCCAGGCCGCGCAGTAAGCACGATCTTCTCGATAAGAATCTTTTTCTTCATATCGTATGCCAACCAATGCGGGAAAGGCACCATTGTCCCAGTGTGTTTGCTATGCCAGAATGTATTGACATCGCCATCTAAAGTTTTTTCGGGAGGACCACCTCCTACTGGTATCTGCGCAGTCGCTTCAAAGGAACTCGCAGTAACAGTCCATAAACGACGGTCCAAAGCCATAGTAGGTATCCTACGATCCAAAGCAACACTAAATGTATCAACACTCAATTCGTTCGGAAGAAACAGAGCTTGGTACTGATAGCCGTTGGAGAAAGTATCAAAATCATCAATAAACGTTTTCTTTTCTGTCGAAGGAATTACAACCGTTTTCTCTTTGCCCTGATTGCTACGATAGATGATACGTGTACCGATCATACCATTCTGAGTGTCGGGTGTGCCCCAATTTATAGAAAGCCCCTCATTTTCCAAGATCTTGTCTTCCACAATCACACTATTGGACAGATAAGAACTATAGACCTCGCCATAAACAATTCCCTGCACCTCAAGCGGAACCGAGCGACGCATTTCTCGATCATAGGTATGGACAATGAAGTTATAGTTTCCTTCATTAAGGGGCTGTATACTGAGCGAGGAGGAATCCTTACGTTCTGTGATATCCATCTCGACCGAATCTTTATAATTATTCCAAAACACACGAACTTTATTCACTGCCGGATCTTTCGTATTACGCCAGCCCAAGACGACACGATTGTGTCCCGAATGCGCCACTATAGACTGTATCTTACCTGGGTATTTCGATCCATTAGGAACAACATGCTCCGCATAGATATCGTGCATATCTTTACAGCCTGATATAGCCAACGACACCAATAATAATAGGCATCCAACTAGTTTTTGTTTCTTTTTCATCAGATAGTTTCTCATTTTGTTGATTGTCCAAATAATGATATCTCCGCGATAATAACCTGTCCCCTTTCAGATGGCCCATTATAGGTCTCTAGCGTTCTGAATCGTATAAAACGGACCGGAACCCATGGGTTAGGAATTTCATCCGTAGGCACCAACTCAAAATTCTCCCCCTGCACGTTAGCATAATTGCGATCTTCTGCAGTAATAGCACCAGGGCCTGAGGGTTTCACGGACTCAAACCGACCTAGCAATACCCAATCACCTCCGAACAGATCATCTTTTGGATTGTTGCTATTGGATCCGTAGAGTTCAAACTTCTTGACCATACTCCCCGTGTATTCATTTTTTATCCTTTGATGGACTTTAATACGGCTCAATGTTGCGCTTTGCTTCAAATTGACCGTAAATGTCTGCGGCATGGGTTCTACGTGAGAATTGGCAAAAATATTACTGTTTTCCACATTTGTAATCCCATCCCACAACCCTGTAATGGCATATCTACCGGCATTGCCTTCTGCCGGTTCGAAGCTATCCGACGGAAGATTGAATACACCATAAGGCTTGGGAATCATGTATTCAAATAGCGGAGTCAATGTTGAGACCAGTGTGTCGGAGGTATTTCCCCAACGGTCACGAATATAGCTTCCCACTTTGATCGGCTTAGGATTAAGTCCACTATGGGAGAATACCCCTGCGCTATTTTTACTATAGAATGTCTGCAATGCAGTCCAGTCTCCGTTATTAAGCGTATCAGCAATCAGACAAAATGCAAAATCCTTCATATAGGGGTTTTCAAAGAATAAACGCACTCCACCAAAACCTTCTGTCAATGCTAAGTCATGAAAAGCCTGTCGCACAGGAGCTTCTTCTGGAGCAACCTGAACAACCAGCGGTTCGGACGGCTTCTCATTACGCCCAACACTATACAGTCTGACAGCGTATTCGCCCTGGCGACCAAATCCATCCAACAGTAAGGTATCGGTATACAGCGATGCCTTGGTTTCGCGAATCACACCAGGGCGGATCTCATACACTGCCTTGACGTATAAAAAGTTCTTATCATCAGGCACATCATAGTACAGCACCGCTCCACCAGGCAGATTTTTAACGGTCACATTTTTGACTGCCTGTGGTGCCGGTAGTGTATCGTCTATATTGACAGATGGCTGTTCCTCTTTACAGGACAACAACAGCAGAAGAGGAAGTATATTAATCCAAAATAAATTTTTCATTGTTATTTTTCTTTAAGATCCTACAGCTATCTCCAGCCGATATTCTGTACTAGATTATTATTTATCGTTAAATTAGAAATATTCAAGGGCCAGAAATAATCTTTTACCGTAAACGTCTGTTTGGCCAGCAATACCTTTCTATAAAAATTCTGAGGGGCAGACTGTGTCAGATCCCAAGCCTGAATAGGCGTATTGTAATAATCGGGAGCTGTCTTCCACCTTCTTACATCCCAAAATCGTTGACTCTCGAAAGCCAACTCATTGAGCCTCTCCTGATGAATAATCTGTCGAAGTCCCTTCTGTGACTTGAACTTGGTAGGCACAAGGGAGTAGTCCGTCCAAGCATCTTCTACCTTAGGAATACCTGCTCTTTTTCGTACCATATTTAAATAATCAAGAGCCTTACCTCTATTCTGCTCACTATCATTGGCCTCATTTGCGGCTTCGGCATAGAGCAGAAACAAATCGCTCAGTCGGATCAACGGCCACGGATAAGATACTGTAGAATATGTTGTTATATTAAGCATCGTATTTTGAAAGTGGACATATTTCTTGATAAAATAGCCCGTGATAGGTCCATCGTCCGAACCCCGTTTTTGGTGAACCTGTCCTTTTCTAGCAGCAACAGCATATAGGTTTGTTGGATTAGCATCATCTAAGACCCCTTCTCCATACCAGAGACCAGTATCAAACCCTAGATATGCATAAAACCGAGGCTCTCGATCAAAGTGCATCTTGATGGTCTGGGTCCCCTCTCGCATATAGCGACGGTAAGAAGTTCCGACAGTCTGGATATCGTATCGTCCATTATAGTCCCAGGTTTTGTCTTCGGCAATCGGTAAACCATTTTTAGAATAGAACTGCTCTGCAACTTTAATAGGAGCACCTATTACGTTCTTCAGATACGGTGCATCGGGATACCGTGGGTCAAAACGAGGCACAGCCAATTGCTGGGTTAGATGATGAACACTTTGCGTATTTGCCCATATAATTTCCGAATTCCATCTTTCGGCAAAAGCATTACGCAAGGTAAGCTCCTGCATGGTCACGTCCGAAAGGTTAAATTGTGGATTGCCGGGATATCTATAGAGTTTCATCCCCAACTCATTCTCACATACTCGGACCGCATCTTCACAAGCCGCCAACGCTTTTTCCCACTTAGCCACATCATTGACTTGATTGAACAATTGACGGCCATCTTTATTGACCAAGCCTGCCTGATCGGTATTGCCATTGAAAAGAGGACTCGCCGCTGTAACCAAGATTTTAGCCTTTAGAGATACAGCAATAGCTTTTGTAATACGTCCTAATTCTACTGTAGGATTGGCTACTACTGGAGGTAAAACCGGGATAGCTTCATCCAATAGTTCCACCATATAGTCAAAACACTCATCCACCGTATTGCGAGATACTTTTACCTCCTCGATACCCGCATCGATAGGGAGATTCTGACGTATAATCGGTACCGGACCATACATCTTGACCAGGTAAAAATGGTAATATGCTTTTAAGAACTTAACTTCAGCGATCCATTGGTCTCTCTCCCATGCCTGTAGATCAGCGACATTGTGGATATTCTCTAAAAAGATGTTACAATCACGCAATGCAACATAGAGCTGTCCCCAATAATCGACCAACGTACTAGAAGGGCTTTGAAACCCACGAGCAATATTGAAAGCAGCAAAATTAAAGACGGGTGCATTAGCCGTCTCCAGATTCCAAAGCTCATCCCCTCCCAATAATCCGGGATCTAAAGAGAGCTGTCCTTCTGTCGGCATATACGAATAGCAGGTATACAGAAATTTTTCCGCCTGGTTACGCATAGTAAAGGCATTCTCTAATTTACTCACACCATCGGGCACGACATCAAGATAGTTACAGGAGTTAAACGCTCCCGCTATAAATATTGTAGATAGAATTATATTCCGTATTAATTTTTTATTCATGACGGTATTATTGGTAATGATGTTAGAATTGAACATTGAGGCCGACATTAAACACGCGCTGTAAAGGATATCCAAGCCCATTTCCAGCCATTTCAATATCCCAAAGCTTGAATTTGCTGATCAGCAAAAGGTTGGTACCACTCAAATAAATACGCAGGTTTTTAGCTTTCAACCGCTGCTTCATCTTATCCGAAAGCGTATACCCCATCTCCAACTGCTTCAGTCTTAGAAATGTACCATCCCGCATAAACCAGGTATTGCGAGGCACATTATTACTATTTACATCGGCACTCAACCGCGGCCATAGTGCGTATATGTTCTGCGTGTCCTCACTCCAGTAACTATCTGCATAAGCCTTCAGCAATTGTGTTTGTTTCTGAAATGGGCTGGTATTGGTGGCATCAATCCAAAAAGACTGATTCGAGGCACCCTGAAAGAATGCTGAAAAATCAAACTGTTTATACCCCATAGATAAACCAAAACCATACACAATCTCAGGGACAGTAGGATTACCTATTGGTACACGGTCCAAATCATTGATTTTACCATCTTTATTGATATCGGTATACTTGATATCTCCACCCCCGTATTTTGAATTACCAATCTGTTGGATAGGTGAATTTCGCGCTTCTTCATCATCTACAAACAACCTTTCGGCTACATAGCCCCATTGCTGATTGATAGAGTGTCCGACCCGCGATCGCCATGGTTCATTTTCGTAAGCAGGTTCTTCGTATACTTTATAGGTACCTCTAGCATAGGTAAAGTTTGCACGAGCTGATGTCCAGAAACCAGTATTCCAGTTTTGGGTATAATCCAAACTTATATCTACCCCTTTTGAGTTTGCTTCACCGACATTGGCACGCTGCACGGCCTGCAATCCCATCGTACTGGGGATTGACGATCTGCTCATAAGGATTTTTTCACGCTTCTCGGTAAAATATTCTGTCACCAGGTTGATTTTATCAAAAAGACCTATTTCTACGGCCAGATCCCGTTTATGTGATATCTCCCAACTGATCTCTGGATTTGCATACCTCGATATAGATATTCCTGGCAACCCAACATTCATGTTCAGACCGAAAAAAGCACCTCTAGCCGAATTGGCCATATTTACCTCAGAAAGATAGAAAAACCGATCCTTGGCACTACCGATATTGTCATTACCGACCAGTCCATAAGATCCTCTCAGTTTAAGCTTAGAAAATACCGGACGTAACTCGTCCCAGAACTTCTCATTCGATACAAACCAAGCACCACCTATCGAGGGGAAGAAGCCGTATCTCTTATTCTTCGCAAAACGCTCTGATCCATTATAACCAAAATTGAATTCCCCGAAATAACGATTATCATAGGCATAGGTCGCTCTTCCAGAAACACCAAGATTACGTGATGGCAACGAAAGCTGTAAACTACCAGTATTGGCATTCAGCTCCTCGCGGAGTATACCCACCAAGAGACCGTTAACCTGATGCTTATTACCAAACAATCGACCGTAGTTTAGTGTACTCTGAAAATACAAAGTTGAATTGGTTACTTTGTCGTCAAATGGTTCGGAGTAGCCCAGATATTCAGTTCCTTCTTTATTCATAACGATACTATATTCGCCTGTTGCATTATCATAGCTCGCCAACTGATAATAGTATGGACTATAAGATCTTGCAACGGCAAACTGGGACAGGCGCGAAACATTGGCCATTCCCCGAATGGCTAACCCTTTAGTGATCGATGAAAGATCTTGCCCCAATTCCAGCTGCGCCAGTACCTGTGAACGAGACCGCTCTTTATAGCCTCGCACTGTCTCCGCATAAGGATTAGTATATTGATTATCATAGTTACCAAACATGATATGCTGCAGATGCGCATGCTCGGCATCCACTGGAAAAAAAGCTGGAAACTTGACGGGGTTGGCATGCATGATCATGTCATAAGTTTTTGCTCCTCCCTGCAATGGTCCTTTGTAATCGTCAAATGTACCGCTCAACCGTACGATCAATTCGGTCGATTTAGTAAGATTGACGTTTACATTCGAACGTAGCGTATAGGACTTGTTGTCTATATTGCTATTGAAATTATTACGTTTGTCTACTTTCAGAATACCATTGTCCTGTGCAAAAGAAGTAGCCACATAATAACGGGCCACCTGTCCACCACCGCTCACACTTAGATTGCCACGAGATGTAGAGGTCTTGTCCTTGAGCAATAGCGCAGACCAATCATTTGCAGGGAAAGCAACGGGAGAGACTCCCAGCTGGGTATTTTCAATCTGGGTCTGTGAATAAGGCAAATCCCCTAGAGGATTTCGTGTCAAAACCGCTTCATTACCTAACTTCATAAAGGTTATGGGATCGGCTATTTTAGTCGTTTGAGTAGGTGCTGAACTCGAATGTTCAAGCCTCAACGAAACTTTTGCTGGTCCTTCTTTTCCCTCTTTGGTACTGACCAATATAACACCATTGGCTCCACGGGCGCCATACAATGCCGTAGCTGTGGCATCTTTCATGACGGAAAAACTGGCGATATCGTCGGGCTGTAACCGAGCCAAATCGGTCGTTGTCAGCTCTACTCCATCAATAAGAATAAGCGGCTTATTATTGTTTCCAAAAGTGGTAATTCCCCGAACGAAAAAATCAGCATTGTCCTGTCCCGGTTCACCACTACGTTGATAAGCGATGACTCCTGCAACATTACCAGCGAGAGCCGTTGTCAGATTGCTTGAAGGAATTTTTAAATTCTCTGGCTTTACAGAAGTAATAGAGCCTACCACATTTCCCTTTTTTTGCTTTCCAAAAGCGACCACAACTACATCATCCATTTCATTGGCCTTGTCCGTCATGGTGAGCAGGAGATCCTCTACCTTTTCAACAACTAGAGCTAGGGTTTCCTTTCCTACATAACGGAGCGTAAGCCGATCGCCTACCTGTGCTGCAATAGAAAAGGATCCATCTTTTGCACTAAGTACTCCTCCTGATGTCCCATCATTGAGATGGATAGAAACTCCAGAGATAGGCTTACCATCACTATCTACAACCTTTCCCTTGATTTCCTTTTGCTTTCTTATATTACTCCTATTTTCTTTTGCAACTGGAGCCGGGCTCAGTACGATATTCTTATTATTGATCCTAAATTGAATATTCAAGGGTTCCAAGATATCTTTTAAGACATCCTGAAGAGGAACATCATTGTAAAGTGGGTGTATTTTTGTCGTAGGGATTATCTTCTGATCATAGAGAATATTATAACCACTTTGCTTTTGTAATTCCTTCAAGACGTAGTCTACTTTCACGTTTTTTTTCCGAAGGGTTATTTTTTGTCCAAAGGCAAATGCACTGACTTGCAATGTTGCCGTAAGCAATAGAGGTACAGCTAATGAAAATTTCATTAATACGGATTTGGTAATGGTCCGGTCAGCTGTGTATAATAGCAGACCTAACCGCTTTTTTTTATACATTTGTATTCGGTTGATTAATAATTTAACACGTTAGTTCTCAATCGTAGGTCTTTTGGACCTGCAGGGGTGCTGGTAACATCCCTGCTTTTTTTATCCTTACTTTCTTATGGTTACCCTCCTTCCGTTGATTTTGAATTTGACAGAACCAGTCCATTGGATAGTCTGCAATAGACTTTCGAAACTTTCTAATTTTGAAATTTTCCCAGAAAAATAGACATCCGAAACGTCACTTGCATATTCGACATCAACGTTGTACCAACGTGCAATATCCAACATGACTGATGTCAAAGGGGTATTATCAAAAGCGAAGACACCATCCTTCCAAGCTGTAAAATAATAGGGATCTATTTCCTTTCTCTCGTGCGTACCCGTACGCTCACTATAGATAATCTGATGATTAGGTGTTAATAAATGCTGTTTTGCTTCCGATCCAAAGTTTAGCGCAACCTTTCCCTCTATCAGTGTTGTGGTAATCTGTTCTCCAAAGCTATTTATATTGAATTCTGTCCCTAAAACTTCTACTGTTTGAGACTTTGTCTTCACAAAAAACGGGACTCTTTTACTTCCTTTCTCTAGGCTAGCGACATCGAAGTACGCCTCCCCTTCAAGTTCAACCATCCGCTGTGCGGAAGCAAAGTGTGTAGGGTATTTTAATTTGGAATCTGCATTTAGCCATACTTTAGTTCCATCCGCCAACAATATCGTATATTCTCCACCGCGCGGGGTCACCAAGGTATTATAGGTTTCGTTGATTTTACTTCCTGCATTCTCTTTATCATGGTAAGAAATACCGTCCGCCCCCCGATTCAATATGAGATAACTCCCGGTATGGATAGTATCCCTAGCGGTCTCCCCTTCCAGATTAATAGAGCGTCCATCCTCAAAGATAATGTGCGCTCTCTTGCTACCTGGAATGATAGCCGTATCCAGTTGCGCCAAAGCATACCCGTCCAACGGATTTGAGGGTTTCAAGTGTAGAATGCTATAACCGCCCCACACTACAGCAACCGCCGCGGCCACTGCTGCAATATATTTAAGTTTCTTAATGAAAGGTGACTTTGTCTTTTGTAAATCTTCTTCTACTCCAGAGGTTGTCACGATATTGTGAAACAATTGTTCGCCCTCTTCGGAAGACAATGTAGCAGATGTTGGACTATACAGTTGGTCCCATAGCGCTAAGATATTCTCTTCGATACCAGGTTGGGACATCAATTGATACAATTCATTCCGCTCAGCCGTTGTACACTGATTTTCGCGGTACTGTGTTATCAGATATAATAGTCTTTCTTTATTCAATTTCTTTGAGGCTCTTTCTAGTTAATCGCTTCATCCCAGAAAATGGACTAGTTGGGATAAAAAAAAATACAAAGATTTTTCCTCAGTGGATATTGGAGTAAATACCTACAAAAAGATATAAAGCAATTTTTGAAGTTTAATCCGGACAGATTTAGAAGCTACGATGAGATGATTTTTCACCGTATTCTTTGAGATTCCCATCTGATCGGCAATTTCCTGATAAGAGAGATCCTCCATTTTATTAAGTACAAATACTCGTTGTTGCTGAATTGGTAATTCAGCTATTATTTTTTCTAATGCAGTATGCAATTCATTATTGTAGATGGTCTCTTTGGTATTGTGTGAAACAGTCTCTGTAGCCAATCGGATATCGGCAACACTATTTTCCCGTATTACTTTCTTTCGGAAAAGGGATATCGCAATCCGCTTTGATACAGCAAGAAGAAATGGTAACATGTTACTGTCGTCCAGCAGCCGCTTACGATACAGAAAAAGCTTTGTAAAAGTCTCCTGAGTAACTTCCTCAGCATCGTGCTTATTTTTACAAAAACCATAGGCATAATTGAAAACAGTACGATAGTATTGTTCAAAGATCCGTTTAAATACCTTTTCATTCCCGTTTTGAAACCCGATAAAATCCTTTCCAGAAACTTCTTCCATAGCAAATACCTAACAGAGAATCATTGTTTTTAATTGGTTTTTCTTCCCACGGGCAATCAACTTACCCAAAGCGATAAGACAATTATAATAATTTTTATCTGATAATATCACCATTTTTACTGTAAGGGCTTAATCCCGAAGAATTAGTGTAACAAAAATAGGCACTCAGATTTAAACTAGGGTTGAAACCTTATTAAGTAAATGTTAAGTATTTTAAAGGAAGCCTACAAACTATTACATCATCTTCACAGAAAACTTTTTTGGGCGCACCATAGACTCCTCGTAAACCTTACCAAACCGATCTGTTACTTTTATATTCAGGGTACTATTAGCAGATGTAGCTGTAGTTTTAAAAAAATGTGAAGAAGGCGACGTTACGAATCCTTTGGATGGTATCACATTATCATTCAATCGCATCGCTGTATAGGACACCATATGCAAGGGATCGTAAGCCTCTACACGGTTGACTTTCAACGCAACGCCATTTTCTGTCACGTCCACTTTCCATTTAGGATCATATCCCCAGACGTTGATTAACACCTCATTCTTGTTACCAGCAGTTTCATAACCATGTGTATATTCTTTCATTTTGGCCTCTGTAGTATTAGGTGCAAATTGAGCTGCAGTGATTTTGACTACGTTTAAATCATATGCTCTAAACTGATATTCCTTCGGTTTATCTATTCCCTTATAATACCAATCCATATCCCGGCCATTCATATTCCAAACCATATACCCACCAGGCGAGCCATCCTGCGCAATATGATTACCTGTATATCCATTCTTACCTGTCCACCACCAGGTAGCACACACAGCAGCAATATTGTGTTCCATTAAATTAGGTGTATTTTCAACTCTATAATTAACATGCGTATGTCCAGTAAGCACCTGAACTCTTTTAAAGGGAGCTAACACCTGCATTAATTCTTTTCCATTATCCAACCGAATGGTAGCAGATTGATCCGCCTTTGGTGCATTATTCAGTTGCACGTGCATAGCCAGTACGATTGGAGTAGCTTTATCCTTCACCATCTCAAGATCTTTCTTAAGCCAATTCATCTGCTCATGTAATATACTTGCTTTATAGTTACGTTTTCCAATCTTTCCCTGTCTGCCCCCTTCATTGATATAATCTACATTATCAAGTACTACATAGTGTATTTGCCCAATATTAAAAGAATAGTATGTAGGACCTATATACTTGCGATAAGCAGCTCCACTATCCCAATCCCCCTCTATATAAGGGTCATTATCGTGATTTCCTATAGTATTGAACACCGTTGCATTCAATTTATTCATTTGTAAGACATATTCAGGCAATGCAAAAGACCTAGAATACCAATAATTGTCCCATGACAAATCTCCTAATGTAAGACCATACACCTTCTTACCTTGCGATTGAAGTTCGCCAATACTATTATTGACATCTTTCACGAACTTAGCATACTGCACTAAATCGTCTGTACGGTCCGCTAAATGAAAATCTGTCATAACCACGACGCTATGGTTATCATTATCGACAGGTTTCAATTCAAAATCAACAATCTCTACTTCCTTTGTAGCAGTCCGCAAGTATTTAAAAAACTGTGGCAGATTACTAACCGTACTTACCTCATAATTACTTGGAATGGACACAAAGACATACCCATATTTCTTATTAGAAGCCAGATAATAAACACCGTCCTCATTAGTGGTGGTCACCTCCACTCCATCCGACACAACAACATTGTATAATCCCTTACCGTTACTGCTTACCCTACCTTTAACAGTTGCTCCAATTTGATCAGGAATAGGTTTAGAAACAACTGTCTTATCTACCGAATTCACTACACGTTGTGAACAGCCAAGAATAGAGATACTCATCCATAAACTCAACAACGTCAACGACGCAAATCGAAAAAATGCTTTCATGTACTAATATTTAAGGTTATAGAGCAAATGTAAAACAAATCGAAACTAAAAAACGAAAGAAAACGAAGTTTTATAAAAACAAACCAATACATAACAGGTTTATTACAAAGAAGATCGACAGCAAGAAACAGCTTTGGCACAGTAATGGATATGTATTTAGTATTCATAATTTAGGTTAATAATTGGTTAGTTAAAACTCCTGAAGCTCCCCGCTTCAGGAGTTTTTCTTTGATTAATAGGTTATTGTTTTCTAGAGGGTACATTACGGACAAACAAAAATAACAAGGCCCGATCTCTCGGGCCCAGTTCTGATTTTAGCTAGCGCTTATTTCTATGGAGAAGCTGACTGACGATATAGCTGGCTACCGTTCCTATTACTGCGGTGATGACCGTCTGCAGGATATCCCCCAATGTAACCGAAGCCCATATCGAACACAGCGTACCACCTAGGGTACCCGCCCGGATTTCGTTTAGTTTCATAGTTTTGTTGTTATCGTGTTATCATGTTAACCTGTTATCTTGAAAAACTAGATAACTCGTTCACTAGATAACATGTTCACTACTTAACTTGATAGCTCGTCTGTTCCGACTTCATCAGGATTAACTTCCTTCCTCGTCACTGCCTCCAATATCCCCAGCCCCACAGCGACGTACTTGATAATATTCAATGCCTTTCCCGGCAATTTGATCGGCGCCAGCAGCAACACCTGTACTGCCTGGCTTATTTTTTTGATGATTTTGTTCATATTTTTAATGCTATTGTTATGGTAGTGATGGAAGTTATGGTGGTGATGATGAAAGCCGTTCTTCACCCCAGAGACTCACGACTAGCTCTCCTTCACCTTCCTCACCTCCTTCACCATCCTCACTAAATAATAATTACCATGGCTTCCCCTTTCGCTACCGCCTCCACGACCAACTCATACAACATCCTGTAAGCCTTAGTCGACTCATATACGGCATAATCACCATCGTAGAGCTTAAAATATTCGCCGACCAATAGGCAGCCCTCTGTATCGGAGAAATAGTTACCGATATGGATGTAGACGTATTTAAAATTCGGGACATCCCTGATCTCGATCATACCGCGATGCACCTCCGGGAACTTCCGTTTGTAGCGTGCATTCATCGCTCCATAGGTATTCAGCCCCAACTTATAGTTACCGGCAGGTATCGCCGTCGAGCCTTTTATCTTGACATCCCGCACCGAATCCTCCAATCCATAGAAAAAAAACTCCCCATCGATATAGATCTCAGACAGCGTACTGTTATTCCTCTGTTTAATACGTTTAACTTCTATATGCATAACACTCCGTTTATTGATTTACAATTTGGCCTAGGAGGGTTACGCGTATAGAAAACAGCATTTTAAGTCCGTTTAAACAGATCGAAAAAGTGAAACGGATCCGAGCTGTTTAGGACTTCAAAGTTGTTTTTAGCGTAACCATCCAAGCCTTGATCTTTTGGTCCTTTTCTATCAAGGGAAAAGGACTAGGCCTTGCGGCTATGAGCTACCTTACTAACAACTTCGCCGTATTACTCCAGTCGCCTGCCCCTTTACTGTTGACAGCACGCACACGCACCTCATAATAATGTCCCGGCTCTAAGGGAGCAATGATATTATTCCGTGAAGAGGTTGTGGTGATACGGTCGCTCCATGGTTCTTCAGGAGTCCCAACCTTGCGATAGCAGTACTCATAAACCCGTACTCTAGGCTGTTTCACAAAATTCAGTCGTGCCTGTCCTGACTGGTTCGTATCCGACAGCCGTACATCCTGTACAGCAAAAGGAGCCAGCGATGTCGTAGCAGGTGCATTGGTTGGAAACCCCGAGCTCAACAGCACAGAAAGCTTCCCATCTGCCACCGAGTTGACATAATACCCCAGCTTCTGTAAAATAGATACCAATGCCGGGATACTCTCATCCTTTATCGCTGTATCCTCTGGCGACCCACGCTTACGTGCCGCGGCCAGTTTTGTCGAGAAATCATCCAACACATCCTGTACATCTTCCAGAGCAGGTGTTGGCGTAGGAAAATTTGCATTTCCCGTCATAGCAGCCAGAATTGTTGTTGCCACCATCAATAGTTGATCATCCAGCATACCGCCGAATCCAATCAGTGCTTTCATTTTTGTAGCCATGTTTATTTTTTAATGTTAAAATGTTAGAGCGTTAGATAAGGTCGAGAGGGCGGAGCTTTCTCACTCCTTAACTCTATAACCTCTTAACTCTCTCAACAACACCACAAACATAGCATCACAAAACACCCTAAATGAAAGCGTTAGCGTGTATTAGCGCATAATAAATCTTAGGCACACAATTGTTATAACTCGCGCTAATTGGCGCTAATAAAATTTCAGGAATACACCTCTGAACATATTAAAATGAGGAAAACAGACGCAAACTGTATTCAGTACACACCGTACCGAATACAGTAGCTACCATACAGTATGCAGTAGCTTGTGTGCTGCGCATAGTACAGCGCATACGGACTACAGTACAGCGCGTACTATGATCAATATGGAATGTGCTGCAATGGGAACGCGGCGTATAGCCCACAGTACATCAGGTACTGCATACAGTAACCGATGTACATTAAGCAGTATGCCAGCTATCGTAATCGATAGGATAGCTACTGATTACAGTAAGCGAGCTACCGTAAACAGTAGCTCACTTACTGTATACCGTCCGGGACGTACGGAGGCCAGTACAGGAGCTACCGATTTCAGTACGTATGCTATTTTAGGCAGAACCTATAGAATCCACGTCCAATCGCTACATAGTGAAAGCGATCTGCTCCCTACCGATGTCCCTTCCTGCTCTTCAGTAGTTGCTTTGCCAGTTCCCGTGCAAAGAAATACTCCGTCTTGCCCAACTTCATCGGGTTGAGCTTCTCATCTGCTACGTAATTGCGAAAGGTAGCATCTGATATACCCAACTTCGCCATCACATCCTGCTTAAATAGCAGCGGCTGGTCCAACAGCGACAGTAGATCACGGTCGAGAATCTCGCCCATCTGTAACATCAGGTCTTCCATAATACCGGCGCGCCGTTGAAGCAGCTCCAACTGCTCCTCCTGCTTCTGAAGGATAGCCTGTTGGACCAAAATAGTTTCGTGCTGTTTTTCTGACAAGTCATTGGTTCTGGTCACCTCGATGACCAGTTGCTGGAGTAAATTTTCCATGGTGAGGTAAGGACATGCACAGTCAAAGTCCGGCCATAGCTACTATGCGGTACAACAAAATTTAAGTCTTTATCAAATTTATAATCAGTTGAGATCAATCTCTATCATCCATAATCCAGATACTGTACCCACAACTACCCCCTCCCCGATAACATAATAATAATCAGCAAATTAAGATACATATTTTATTGTTAAGATAATAATAATTTAGTAGCTTAGCTTTGCTATTTAGCATAGCCAATTTATAGCTGCTCTCCTGTACTATTAGCCGATCCCGATTATATTCCCCAATTCACACCTTATGGTCAGGTATTTTAGAACATTAGTACCCAGTCGATCACGACACTGCCATTATCGCTATCTATTGGCGGTATGCTTCCTGATGTACCATCCATTCGCCAACCGTGCCCTTACCTTCGATGTCACCGGGGCATAGGTAGCAATAATCCTCCTCTGCCCTTTTTCACTTTCTATCATCATTATCCGATACGGATCCGAAAGTCCGCCGTAGCGGATAGATATTGCTATACAGTGATCAATGACAACACAAGCACAATGGAAAGACTAACAGAATATCTCAATAAATATGGTTTATTATCTGAGGATATAAAAGTATATCGACACGAGACCTATCATATCCTCAAACAACATGAGTTAGAGCTTACAAAGGTGTCCCTACGGATCCCAAATCTTGACCGTAAAGAACGGTTGATGTATTTATGCGATCAGCTTCCCGAGACAAAAGATCAAATGACTGTCAGGCAACTCTGCTCTTTATTAGGCTATACCGATGACCGTCAATATTACAAAGCGTTGGATTATTATCACAACCTACGATCTTAACAAATTCGATCTACTTGTATTTGTCGGTTATAACAGACGTCCAATCATCGAAACCCAAATATCTTTGTATAAACAACGTCATCAAAGAAAACAATCTATTTTCACAATAAATACATAGAGTTGTGGCTAAGAAAAAAGGAAAAGAACAATCAAGTCTGGCAACTTATCTTTTAAAGAATTTTGAAGGAGATTTAAGGGAATTACATTTATTTACGGGCATTCCATATAATAAATTAACCAAAGGAGTAAATAACCAGCTTCATCTCGATTTAAGAGATTTTCTTCTTATTGCATTAGCTGTTAGACCAGATAGCCTTAATTCGATGGCAACAGAGGTCTTTTCCAACTTTCAAATACCTCTAGAAGAAAGTAATTCAGACAATCTTAGTATTGCGAATAAAAATGTTGACACCATAATTGACTCATTAGTTGACGACAACAACTCCGTGTTTGACAATTTTATGTTGTTACATATGAAGAGCAAGCAGCAACTTTCCAAAATATCTGGTTTCGGTGTTAATGTTATTAGTAGCTTAATGCTACGGGAATCTACAATTACGTCGAAATTGATAGCTGTTAAGTTTTATAAGTTATGTCAAGCACTAGAAAGGAATTTTGAGTATTGGGCTAGAAAGATTTATCCAGATTTGGAGTTAACAACCGAAGAAGAAAGAAAAGCTCTCGGTGATAATTTCTACAAAAACCAACCTATCACAGAAAATGAATAAAACTTAGGAAGGTCAAATTAGCTCATGACTGTCTTACTACTTCTCCCCTCTCAACACCTTAATCACCTCTCCATTGTACATCAGCGTATATTTGGCCTTGATCACGTTAGCCTCGGCAACGTTATAATCCAATAAAGCCTTATTGTACTCCATAGCGGTAGTCACACCGATATCATAACGCTCCTTCATCGCATTGTAGTTCTTCTCTAGTGCAGCATTTTGCACCTGTAGTACCTGATATTCTTTCGCTGATTTGTAGTACTCTTGAACAGCCAAGGTCAGCACCTTCTCCCGTTCTACCTTTGTCTTATGGAGCTCAGATTGCTTGTTCTCTAGGTCAAGCTTCAGTCGGTGGATATTATTCTTGGTCTTGAAGGCATCGAATACAGGCACACTAAGCGACAATCCAAAATTAAGATTCCGGTTCTGATTGAGCTGATTAAAAAAGGGCATGTAGTCGCCTGTCAAATAGTCCTTGCGCTCGGAAGAATAATTCGTACCGTATCCGCCCGAAAAACTGACCGTGGGATAGTAAGGTCCCTTGGCATATTTAAGATTAAGCTCCGATTGTTTTAAAGATAGCTCGGCAAGTTTGATAGTCGGATCAAGCATAAACACCGCTTGGTTCTGATGCAATAACACTTGATTGCTTAGCTCGAGATTAGGGTTTTCTATAGAAAGAGAATCAGTAAGAGACAATCCAAGCAACTGTTTTAGAGCGACTACACTATTGGTATAAGAGGTCATATTCACTATTCTAGTCAGTTCACTACTCGCCACCTGGCTCTCCGCCTGAGCCACATCCACCAGTGTATTGGTCTCGAGCTGAAACTTGGTCTGTTCCTGATCTAGCTGCTGCTGTGCAAACTGTAACTGCTTAAGGCTCGTCTCGTGCAATGACTTATTAGCTGCTGCCTCAAAGTACTTGGACAACAATTCCAGTTTGAGGGATTGTTCCAATCTGTTTTTCTGCACCTCTTTGCTTTCCAGTCCTATCAGTGATTGTTTGAGCTTATTTTTCAAAGCAAATCCCTGAAACAGTGTCGCCCGGGTACTTATACTAGCATTGGCCGAATTAGACCATTTATTACCCGTGATCAGCTGCCCTGCCACCTGGTCAAAAGCAAGACCTAGGTTATAGCTATGGCCTGCACCAAAAGAAAGCGTAGGGATATAAGCATTCTTGGCATCCTTGACATCCACCTCCGCCAATAAGATATTGATATTAGCCTGACGGATATCCTCATTCTGTGATTGTAGCAATTCGAGACACTGATCTAAGGTCAGCTTGGTCTGCGCTTGCATAGATTGGGTGAAACAAAAAAATAAAAGAATCAACAATAGGTTTTTGGACATTTATTACTTTATCTATCTTTTGGCTTATTTGAACAGTATCTTCGGTTTACAGTATTTGCTATAAACATTTCAATATAGCTATTTTCCCTGAAAAGCAAATAATTTCACAATAAATATTAAAATAATTTTGAACAACTAATTAAAGTCAATAACTTTAGAAGAGTAACCATCTTATAAACAAAAACCTATGGGAATATCAAAATTTTTCTTTGGGAAATTTCAGTTTTATATCTCTATGAACAGGCTTATCAAAGCCTGTCTAATTTACATACTAATAAAGTCTCGATCATTTCAATATAACAAAGCTCCTGAATAAATTAAAAGCTCACTCTTACTGATTCGCTTTAGTAAGACTCAGTGGGATAACCATATTTCACAAAACAGTCTCTGACAGAAAAAAGCCCAAGCCGGTTGCAAACGATCTCGGGCAAAGAGAGCTCACATATTCTCTCTTATAGTTAACAAGCAATCTAAAGTGAGTAGATCGCAAAATACTAACATAAAATCTAATCAAAATGAATTGTCTTCGACAATCCATAAGACTAAAAAAAACTAAAAACTTATGAAAAAGATTTCATTTAAAAATCTAGAGAACTTGGAAATTGAAAAACTTTCCAAAGAAAATTTAAAGAATGTTTTTGGAGGAGTCAGTAATAGTGATTATGCCAACACAGCCAGACACGGCGAGGTATGTAGGACTCATGCTGATTGTCCACCGCTACATGCTTGTACAAGAATGTCAACTGGGCCTGCCATATGTTGCGATAGTAATGACTTTCACGGCACTGGACCTCATCCCCACCCAGCTTGTAGAAATATTGATTAAGCATTTAAAACTAGGCTCATATAGTGAGCCTAGTACTCATATTGCATTTGTCAAGTTAGACCATCTTTTACCAATAATCCCTTGTCCTTTTTCTTCGTCAAAAGCAAGTTCCAAATTATAGTTATGCTCAGCCCCAAACGAAAGCGTGCATATATAAGCATTTTTCACATACTTTACTTCCACTTCTGCCTATAAGATATTGATATTAGCCTAACAGATTATCTCATTCTGTGATTAGAGCAATTCGAGACACTGATCTAAGGTCAACTTGGTCTGCGCTTGCATAGATTGGGTAAAATAAAAGAATCAACAATAGGTTTTTGAACTTCTATTACTTTATCTTTTTTTTGTTTTATTTGAACAGTTTCTTCAGTTTACAACATTTGTCATAAACATTTCAATATACCTATTTTCTCTTAAAAGGAAATTATTTCTTAATAAATGTTAAAATAATTTTGAACAATTAACTAAAGTTGATAACTTTAGGGGAGTAACCATCTTATAAACAAAAACCTATGGAAATATCAAAATTTTTCTTTGGGAAATTGCAGTTTTATATCTCTATAAACAGGTTTATCAAAGCTTGTATAATTAGTCTCTTAATCACGTATCCATCATGCCAATATAACAAAGCTCCTGAATAAATTAAAAATTCAGTCTTACTGATGCGTTTTAGTAAAACTCAGCAGGATAATCATATTTCACAAAACAGTCTGTGACAGAAAAAAGCCCGAGCCGGTTGCAAACGATCTCGGGCAAAGAGAGCTCACATATTCTCTCTTATAGTTAACAAGCAATCTAAAGTGAGTGGATCGCTAAATACTAACATTCAAATCTAATCAAAATGAATTGTCTTAGACAATCCATAAGACTAGAAAAAACTAAAAACTTATGAAAAAGATTTCATTTAAAAATCTAGACAACTTAGGTATCGAAAAAATGTCTACTAAAGACTTAAAGAGTGTAACTGGAGGTTTAATGTGTCCTAACGAGCTTATTCTATGTGGCGATGTCTGTATGCCTCCTGAATTCTGTGATGACCAAAGTGGTTGCTCAAACTCTAATTGTACTGGAAGCTGTCGCACGTCGAATGGTGCTGCAGGAAGCTGCCGTAAAACTAGTTCGGGAATTTGCAAGTGCGCCTCAGCAAGTTAAAACCAATTTTGATCCAGTATCTTCAGATACTGGATTCTTTTAACAAGTTCGTCTAGACATTTACAAAAAAAATTACTAGAAACATCATTCATAATATTATACCCTGAGAAGTAAATAAATTCTGAAAAATTAATTAAAGTTGATAATTTTAGGGGAGTAACCATCTTATAAACAAAAACCTATGGAAATATTAAAATTTTTCTTTGGGAAATTTCAGTTTTATATCTCTATAAACAGGCTTATCAAAGCTTGTATAATTTACATACTAATAAAGTCTCGATCATTTCAATATAACAAAGCTCCTGAATAAATTAAATGCTCACTCTTACTGATTCGTTTTAGTAAGACTCAGTGGGATAATCATATTTAATAAAACAGTCTCTGACAGAAGAAAGCCCGAGCCGGTTGCAAACGATCTCGGGCAAAGAGAGCTCACATATTCTCTCTTATAGTTAACAAGCAATCTAAAGTGAGTAGATCGCAAAATACTAACATACAAATCTAATCAAAATGAATTGTCTTCGACAATCCATAAGACTGGAAAAAACTAAAAACTTATGAAAAAGATTTCATTTAAAAATCTAGACAACTTAGGAATCGAAAAAATGTCCAGGGAAAAATTAAAGAGCGTAAAGGGAGGGGAAACTGTTAGTCTATTTTCCAGCTGTATGGCATATTGTAACTGCCCAGCTGGATATGTTCAAACAGGAAGCCAATATATTGTAGGGATAGATTGTGAAATGGGCTCTATGTGTATGGCCAAAGATTACTTTGGAGTAAAATGTGAAGGAATATCGGGGGCTGAACTAAATTGTTCAGATAAAGTACAACAATATTGTATTCCATTGGAAGACTAGCAAATAATGAGAACAATAACTCTATTGCTCTCTGAGCAATAGAGTTAGAAAAAATAAAAAACATATGAAAAAGATTTCAATCAATGATTTAGGAAATTGGGATATCGAGATATTATCTAGAAAAAACTTGAAAACCATCATGGGAGGAAACATCTCCTGCCCGCCAAATCAACATTACGACGATGTACTTCAAAATTGTGCATGTAATGCTCCGTACATTCCGTGCAATGGGCAATGTGTAGCTCCAAGTGATTGCGATAATATCACTCCATGCAGTGCCACGGCTACTTGTGGATCAGCACCTCCGGTTACCTGCCATGGCACATACGACTGTGTAAAAACTGATGGATATTTGGTCGCTTGCACACATGAGAAAGGCACTACGGTTGTCAAATGTCCCGGTGTAATTTAACAACCTCACCAAATATAGAGCAACTATAAATCAGGATTTTTGCTGTCATCGTATCGACAACAGAAATCCTGCTATGAGTAAGAAGGTAAAGTGAATCAGAATAAAACTAACATTAAAATACAGCGCTATACATTAACTCCAATAAGAAACTTAAGAATAAGTTCAAGAAAAACAAAAACACTTATTAAATAAATTTTGAATAATCAAAAATCAACTATATCTTTAGTATAATAACCAATACGCAAAATATAAACCTATGGGACTATTAGACATTTTCAATAGCAAGAAAAAAAATGACCTATTTAATACATGTAGTTTTTTGTTAAACAACCTCAAAGTAAAATTTACAACAACAGGGCTTTTCAATAGCCTAGAAGAGCATGTGGAACACCCTTCTATACTTTCACTGAAAGATACAATCTCAATCTATGGTATTGAATCCGCCGCAATCAGGAAAGGAGAATATAACTACAGTGATTTCGAAACTCCATTTATCTGCTCTATACAAAAAGAAGGTTGGTCAAACCCCAACTTTACAATAGTTACTAAAGCTGAAGGTGATGAAATGGAGTATCTTGATCCACTTTCTAATTCAATTCAATATATTTCCCAAGAAGAATTTGGAAAAATAGATAAAAACATCATTCTACTGATGGATACATCAACGGCTAAGGATGAACCTAACCTAGAATTGAATCAAAAAAAGGAAAACTCTTTAAAAACATCAAAACGAGTACCGATCTATTTAGCAGCCTTCGCACTGATCACGTCAATAGGTTTTAGTCTATCCTCTTCTTTTGGAATACAGAATGGAATAGGAATAGGTTACATTCTTTCTTCTTTCATTGGCTTAGTTGCATCCTGTTTACTACTATGGCACGACGTAGATGCTCACAATCCTTTTATCAAAGAAGTTTGTGGCGGTGGCAATAAAAAGGCAAATTGCAACGCTGTATTATCGTCATCCAATGCAAGTTTTTTAGGCATGAGTTGGTCCATATGGGGATTTGCTTATTTTGCAACTTTCTCCACCTCCCAGATACTATTCCCTGCTAATGTAACCTTTATATCCCTATGGTCCATAATCTCAATTGCAGCAACACCTTACATTATATTTTCGCTGTATTATCAATGGAAAATAGTAAAACAATGGTGCCCCCTATGTATTGCTGTACAGGCTATATTAGCTATCAATGCAATTATTGCAACTTTGTTTATCACCAGCGCTTCTTTTTCTGTAGCAGGAATAACACTTCATAGTATAGCAACAATTCTCCTACTTGGTTTACTCTTTCTATTTATTGCTTACCTAGCCATCCCAATACTAAAAAGCGCAAATGACAGCAAGTCTTATCAAAAGAAATGGAAAAACTTGAGATACAATCCAGAGATATTCAATGCTTTATTAGATAAATCTGAAACAGTCAATTATCCGGTAGAGAATATTGGTATTGTAGTAGGAAACCCCAATGCCTCCAATGAGATCATAAAAGTCTGTAACCCATATTGCGGTCCCTGTTCTAAAGCACATCCAGAACTGGAACATATTGTCAATTCGAATAATGATGTCAAAGTACGTATTATATTCACAGCGTCTGGAGAAGAAGATGACATAAAAACACCTCCAGTAGCACATCTTTTGGCTATACAACAAAAACTTGGAGCTGAAACAGTACACACCGCCTTGGACGATTGGTACATGGCTCCCAATAAAGATTATGAAGCCTTCGCGAAAAAATACCCGATGAATGGTGAATTAAAGCAACAGACTGAAAAAATACAGGCTATGCGAGACTGGTGTAATAATATGAAAATAAGAGCCACTCCTACCATATATATTAACGGAAGAGAATTACCAGACAGCTATAGTATCAAGGAACTAAAAAATTTCTTCTAGAGGATGTTCGAGCCGGTTGCAAACGATCTCGGACAAAGAGAGCTCACAATTTCTCTCTTATAGTTAACAACGTGATCTAAAGTGAGTAGATCGCAAAACACTAACATATAAATTTATTAAAATGAAAAAAATTTCAGTGAAAGATTTGGGCAATTTAGGAATTGAAAAATTGCCTAGGGAAAGTTTAAAAAGTATAATTGGAGGAAGTTTAACATGTTCAGTAAATGAACATTGGTCAGATTGTATCAGCTCCCCCGGAGCTGGTGGTTGTTTAAGCGGATGCGAATGCGACCAAGGCTATATACGATGTAATGATGGTACTTGTGTTCGTCCAGAATATTGTGATGGAGGGGGAGGGGCTACATCCTGCAGCACAACATGTCATGGTGGAGGTTCAGTCTCAATTACAGATTGTAATGGAGACTGTAGTTGTCGAGATGGAGTATCTTGTACTTGTTCGGGTCCAAAGAACACATTAACTAAGACCTGTTAAGAACTAAATCCCGTAAATTAAGCCATCGATTCAACGAAGGAATCGATGGTTATCTAACTAAGAGCAATTAACAAATGAAATCGAACTTCTTCTTAAGTATTTTATCCTCTATCTTTTTTCTTTCCCCAAAGTATTCTCTATGTGGGCAGGAACCTCACTTTCACATCAAAGGCCATATAGATGGTGTACATGATGAAATGATTTATTTAGAAGAGTCCGGTTATTTTTACTCCCTATTAAATACTGCGAAAATCGTAGATTCATGTAGGATTAACGAAGGACATTATGAATTTAAAGGCGTCTATGACCGACCTTTTCTGTATTCAATAAAAATCCCTAGCCTAACAAGAAAATTTTATCAGTTTATATTGGAACCTGGTATTACTGTTATTGAAAGTAATGTAGATAGATTTTACGACAGCAAGATTACAGCTACTAAGGAAAACATCCTGTATGAAACATGGGAAAAGGAAAGAGAACAATATAAATTTCCAATGAATGCACTTATAGATTCAATCTCTAAATATGGAATTGATTCGACAGATTCTGATATTTTTTATCAAAAATATGATTCTATTAATAATGTACAGAAAGCTTCCGCTATCAAATTCATAAAAAACAATCCAACTTCATTTGTTTCTTTAATGATTCTATATAGTATATTAACGATTGATGATGACGAATCAGCTAAAAAATATTTTGCTTTCCTTTCACAGGACTTGAGGGAAAGTGTTGAAGGAAAATTAGTAGAAGATAAAATTAATGCTTCTGTGAATTCCCTAAAAAACAAAAAAATGCCTCCTTTTGAAATGGAGAATTTTGTTGGAATAAAAATATCTTCAGATCAATACAAAGGCAAATATTTGATTATTGACTTTTGGGCGACATGGTGCTCTCCCTGTATAGCGAAAATGCCTGAACTTATAGAAATACATAAAATACACAAAAATCAAATAAAAGTTTTATCTATTTCTCTAGACAGAAATTTAGAACTCTGTAAACAAAAAGTCAATGAGTTAGGAATGAATTGGGACAATATTTGCGATACACAAGCAGGAAGAAGCCCGACAATAATAAACTATAATGTTAAGTCAATTCCTAGAATATTAGTCTGTGATAAAGAAGGTATTGTTATCTATGATTCGGATATTGATAAAAAAGAAAGTCTTAAAGATTTTATTGCAACACTTAATCTCAATTAAAATACTCATGCTTAACAAAGCACTATCTCCTATAAATCTCTTTAACCTTGTAACTGGATTGCAATTGTTAAGTTTTCTATTCTTAAGAATTTAAAAAAATCGAATTCTTATTTTTGGTTCAACGACAATCATAAATCATGACAAATAATTTGAACAATTTTCAACTCATATTACGAAGGTATTTCAATAGCCTCTAAATTAAACTTAGATATTTAATTGATATTTGTGCTAAAACGCTTCCCCCACTATAAACAAATGGACATGATGGACTGTGGTGCCACCTGTCTACGTATCATATTCAAATACTACGGACAGCAGGTATCCATCCATAGGATCCGTAAGCTATGCCAGACCACCAAGAATGGGGTCAACCTGCTTGGTATATCCGAAGCCGCTGAAAAACTTGGCTTCCGCACCTACGGTGTAAAATTAAGTCTCGAACAGCTTAACCAGATCGAACTACCGGCTATCTTACACTGGAACCAGAACCATTTTGTGGTACTCTATAAGATAAGAAGAGGTAAGTACTATATATCTGACCCTGCATCTGGATTGGTAACTTATACCGAAAAAGAGTTTGCCAAGAACTGGTTCTCCACCAAAGAACTACATGAAGGACTATCATTACTACTGAGCCCCGGTCCCGATTTTTATCAGATAGATGAAGAAGAACCTGATCTAAAGTTAGGCTGGAGTAAGATGTTTACTTATTTCTACAAATACCGAAAGCTTTTTATCCAGCTGATATTGGGTATGGTGCTAGGCACACTCCTATCGTTGATCGCACCGTTCCTGACCCAGTCGGTGGTGGATATCGGTATCAATACCAAGAACATCAGTTTTATCAACCTGATCCTGATAGCACAACTGATGCTTTTTGTAGGCAGTACTGCAGTATCTTTTATCCGGTCCTGGATCATGCTGCACATCAGTACGCGTGTCAATATATCGATCTTGACCGATCTACTGATCAAGATCATGAAGCTACCCATGAATTTCTTTGATTTAAAGACACACGGTGATATTATGCAGCGTATGTCGGATCAGCAGCGTATAGAATCCTTCCTGACCGGAAGCACGCTGAATACGTTATTCTCGCTGGTCAATATGCTGATATTTGGCTCGTTGCTTATCGTTTATAACGGAACCATCTTCATGGTATTCCTTATCGCTACTGCGCTGTACACGCTATGGATACTGGCCTTTATGAAGTATAGACGGGAGCTGGACCATAAACGCTTTAAGATCGCTTCGGAGAACCAGACCTATATGGTGGAGATGATACAGAGCATGCAGGATATCAAACTCAATAATGCACAGAAACAAAAGCGTTGGGGATGGGAAGCGCTACAGGCTAAACTATTTAAATTTAAGGTGGAAAGTCTAGCCTTATCGCAGTATCAATCTGTCGGCTCTATGGCTATCAATCAGGCTAAAGGAATCCTGATCACCTATATCTCCGCTAAAGCGGTAATCGATGGGGACATTACTCTTGGGGGCATGATGGCCATACAGTATATCGTGGGCATGGTATCTAATCCGGTAGAATCCCTGCTCGGATTCATGCAGTCCTATCAGGATGCGAAGATCAGTCTGGAGCGGCTCAATGAGATCTATGAAACGGAGGAAGAGGAAGATTTTCGTAAAGATTATCTGACTAAATTGCCAGAGGATAGAACCATTGAACTACGTAATCTGACATTCCGCTATTACGGTGCGGGCAACGAGCCTGTCTTTTCTAAACTGAACCTTTCCTTTCCATCTGGGCGCACGACAGCAATAGTCGGTGCCAGTGGTAGTGGAAAGACGACGATACTGAAGCTTCTGCTCCGTTACTATAACCCCGAGGAGGGAGAGATACTGGTCGGGGGGAAACGATTGGATCAGATCGATTTTAGCTTATGGCGGGATAGCTGTGGCTCGGTACTGCAGGAAAACTTTGTCTATGCGGATACCATCGAGCGTAATATCGCTATCAATGATGAATTCCCGAATGAAGAGAAGGTACAGAATGCAGTACATATAGCGAATATGGAAGAGTTCATCCAGGATGAGCCTTTTGGACTGGCCACTAAGATAGGTACTGCGGGTAAAGGAATCAGTCAGGGACAGCGTCAGCGCCTGATGATAGCCCGGGCGGTATACAAGGACCCTGCTTTCATTTTTCTGGATGAAGCGACGAACTCGCTCGATGCCAACAATGAGAAGCAAATCGTAGAGAAACTGGATCGGTTCTTTGATCAGCGTACGGTGATTGTGGTAGCACACCGACTCAGTACCGTGCGCAATGCGGACAATATCATCGTTCTGGAAAAAGGGGAAGTGGTCGAACAGGGAACGCACAGCGAGCTGACTGCGAAGAAGGGGAAGTATTATGAACTAGTTAAGAACCAACTGGAATTAGGGAACTAAGAATATGGCTAAGAAAAACTATATAGACGAGGATATACATTCGGAGGATCTACAGGAAATTATTGCAAAACCGCCCTCCTGGCTTCTACGGAGAGGTATTTCGTTTATCCTTTTAACGATATTGATGATTATCGGCCTTTCGGTATTCATCCGCTATCCGGAGATGGTGCCGGTATCTATGAAATTCAACACGAGTAATGCTCCGAAAGCTTTGGTCAGCAAGGTCAACGGAAACCTGGTCGGTATACTGATAAAAGAAGGACAATGGATAGAAAAAGGAACGGATGTAGCCTATCTGGAAAGCATAGCCGACCATAAGCAGGTCATTGATATACTGGAACGTCTACGCAAAATAAGGAACGAAGGCACCTCTATAAAGGATCTGGAAAACCTGGTCTCTCCTACCGAAATTGAGCTCGGTGAACTGCAGAGTAGCTATCAGAACTTCTATCTCTCCTATCTGAACTATAAAGCGGTAAACCGGGATGGTATATTTCAGAAAAGAAAGAACTTCATACAGAATGAGGTGCAGTATGTCAATGATCAGAACAGCCGTATCAAGCAGACCTATGATCTTCAGAAAAAAGAACTACAGCTTGCCGAAGCAGAATATGACAAGTACAGGTTACTGGCCGAGAAGAAAATCATAAGCCCATTGGAACTGCAACAGAAAGAAGCGATACTTCTTGCTAAAAGGCAGGCTATACCACAGATGGAAAATACCCTGATCGGAAATCAGAGTAGTCTACTGGCTAAAGACAAAGAGCTATCGGAAATAAACAACCAGATGGTGGAAGAAGAAAAAAAGTTCTTTCAGTCCCTGAACACGTTTATCTCGGATGCCGAGAACTGGAAAAAACAATACGTGATCAGTACACAGTCCGATGGCTATCTGGTCTATGGTGACTTCCTACAGGAAAACCAATTGGTCAAGACGGGGGATGTCCTATTCTATATCAACGCGGGTAAGGATGATTATTATGGCGAGGTCCTGCTACCCCAAACAGCTTCCTCGAGAGTCAAGAAGGAACAGGAGGTATTGATTAAAGTACGCAGCTATCCCTATCAGGAATATGGCTACCTGAAGGGTAAGGTGGATTATATTTCTGACATTCCGGTCAAGGACAGCTTATTCTTTTCTAAGATCACTCTCCTGCGTACCGACCAGGATTCGGTCATCAAGCTAAAACCTGGGATAATGGCTGATGCTGAAATCATAACGGAGGATCAATCTATATTCAAAAGGATATGGTTAAATCTAACTAAATCGCTTAAATT
This sequence comes from Sphingobacterium tabacisoli, assembly GCF_017908035.1. Classification (GTDB taxonomy): domain Bacteria; phylum Bacteroidota; class Bacteroidia; order Sphingobacteriales; family Sphingobacteriaceae; genus Sphingobacterium; species Sphingobacterium tabacisoli. The sequence continues at coordinate 97,572 of NZ_JAEQMU010000004.1, forward strand.
TTAAGCTATATTACAAGAAAACAGATGCTAACGATCAAAGCCATTACACCATCGAATCTCGCAATTAAGCACTTCTACTAAAAACAAGAAGGAGATAACGAAAATATAAAAGCCATCCCAAATTTACTTCGGGATGGCTTAGAATAATATTATGAGGTGCTGTTAAGCTCCTCGTCAGTGATGCTCTAATCTACAAATAGGTCGATTGTGCTTCAAAAAAAAGGATAACCCAATGCAAGAAAAACCCTAAAACTTAAATACCTCTTTTAGCTTGGCATCCAAATCAGCATCTGTACCTGCTCCGCTGGCATAGCGCCCAATGATTACGCCATCGGGACCGACCAGGATCTTGCTTGGCAAAGTATGAATACCATAGGCTTCGGATTTGTCTTCCGACTTGTCATAGCGGCCATTTTCCATTTTCTTGAGACCACGCAGCACATGTTTCCAGACACCTATTTTGTCCTGCTCTACGGCTTTGCGCCAGGCCGCATGATTGCTGTCATCATCGGATACGCCGATAATCTCAAAGCCTTTCTTTTTGTACTTGCTGTAGAGTTGTAGCAAGTGTGGATTACCCTTGCGGCAAGGCACGCACCAGCTAGCCCAAAAGTCAATCAATACGTATTGTCCTCTATAGTCCGACAGCCTTAGTAGCTTTCCATTGATATCCGGTCCCGAGAAATCGGCAGCTATTCCACCCGGAGATCCCCCTTGTAGATTCTTGATTTCGTTCTTCAGTTCCTGTCCTGCGGCAGAATTCCGATTCTCATCGTTCATTTTACCATAAAAATCTTGAAGTTCTTCGAGGCTCAGGCTACTGAAATAGCCCCGCAGACGATTCGCTGTGATGATGGAGTTGGGGTGTTTGCGCATATAAGCCAGGTTTTTCTCCTGCATCGCTTTGTAGTAAGGAGCCATGTCCGCGCGCAATTGCTCACACTCTTCCAGTTTGGCATTTAATACTGCCTCGTTGGCTCCCTCTTTTTTAAGCTTGCCATAGGCCATACTTTTCTTATTGTATTCCTCGCTTATCGGCTTTAACAGATTAAGTTCTTCTGAGGTCAGGCTATTGAACAATACATTTTCATCCTGAACCTTCGAACCTGTTATGTTGAAAGCCTTCGGTTGGCCAGTATCTCCCGTGAGGCTGATAATGCCGGGCTCAACATAGAAACTCAAATAGCTGTCAAAGGATTGTGGAGCGCCTTCCTTATCTTTGATATAATAAGCCCTCGCCTCGACCGGCGATGCGATTTTGCCAATGTAGCTAAAGACGCCGTTAAAAATGCGTACACTGTCCTTGACGGTCTTTCCATCGGCACCTTCATACTGGATATGGAATGCCGTAGCCTGCCCCGTATTCGCTACCTTACCTGTGAGTACAAAGGTGTTTCTATCTAGCTGCGAAGTGCCCAGTAATTCCTCTAGCTTTTCCTGGAGTTTGTCCCCTCTCAGATTTTTTGCGATGATAGTTCCGTTTGGATCGATCAATAGATTAGAAGGAATCGATTTTATATCGTATAATACGCCTACCTCATTTTTCCATCCTTTCAGATCAGAAACATGTGTCCATCGCAGATTATCGGTATGTATTGCTTCCATCCAACGGTTATGTTGGCCTGGATTATCAAACGATATGCCTAATACCGTAAAATTCTTGTTCTTATATTGTTGATAAGCAGCTACCACATGTGGATTCTCCACTCGACAAGGCACACACCAGCTGGCCCAAAAATCGATAAGTACGTATTTACCTTTGAAATCACTCAGGGAAATTAGCTTGCCCAAGGTGTCCGCCTGCGCGAAGGGCAAGGCAGTACGGCCTATCCCAGTCAGCTTTTCCGTCTTGATACTGTGCTCGATGTTTTTAACCGGTATATTGTTTTTGGCCTGTGGACTTACCTGTTGCAGCAATTCATCTACGCTAGCTAGATTATTGCGATCGCGCAAACTGAAGAACATAGGGTAGGCTATGCCGGGACTTTTTTTGTGCTTCAACACAAAGACCTGGTCCAACTCCTTTTGTTCCGCATTTTTAGCATCTATAGCGGCGCGTAATTCGGTTAGCTTGTCAGTCTTTTTGCTGGCTTGGGCCTCCTCGTATTGTTTGTACAGTGCATCGAGACCTGTCGCCTTGGGACGATTCTGAAATTGATTGTAATAATCGGCGAGCTTACCGCCAGCGAATTTCGCTTCTTTAATCTCGGCTGTCTTGCTATTGATCGTTAGTTTACCTTTTTCCAAATAGAGGAATGCTCCATTCATCTGACCGGACGCATCTCGCTTGCCGACTTGTAGGATATAAAAATCGCCTTCCCCCTCGGGAATGTTCAGCTCAAATTTGAACCCCTTGTCGGTTTGCTGTACCGAATCCTTTTGCCGATTAGTCAGTCCCGACAGGTAGATCCATTCGTCTTTTGCTAAGCCACCGAGTTTACCACTGATTAGGGTATTCGGTTGTTGCGCAAATACCTGTCCTGCTAGGGTGAAGACGGCTAAGGATAATGTAATTAGCTGTTTTTTCATGAGAATTTTCTTTTAATTCTTTTTTAGCTTACCGAGCTTCTCCTTGTACCCTTCCACAGTATAATCAAATACCCGGCCTTTATATTGATCATCCTTTAGTTCTTCCTGCCCTTTGGCAACGGCCTGCTCCAATGTAGAAATAGCACTATTAATATCCCCTATTTTAACATAGGCATCCGCTACTTTGTCTAGAATCATGGAGTTTGCACTAGGGTTACTTTTTAACCAATCAATAGCCGTTTGATAACTACTTTTGTCAAGCCCATCCTGTTCCAATACCATCATAGCAAGACTCGGTTTAAAATTTGGAGAATCTTTCAACATAATATCAGCATATGCAAAAGCTTCCTTCTCCGACTTTTTTGTTAGCAATGTCTCAAACATTCTCGACTGTAAAGCTCCTTTTAGATACGGAATTTCTTTCGTACCATCTTCAATCGCTTGTGCTAGCTTTTCGAAATCAGCCACATCGGCGGCATCTTTGACCGCCTTGAAGATCCTATCCATCTGTTCATTCTGCTTATTTGAAGCCTGCTGTCTTTTTGCATAAACACCTTTAAACCCTTCTATGTCCCATGTCCCATTGACAAGACTATCTAAAGGTCCATCCAGCTTAATTGGGTGACCAATCCATTGTATGACGCCATCTTTTATGACAATAGTCGATGGTATTCCCTTCTGCCCTGCGGCCAACAACCATTTGTTGCCCATATGCTGTGCATTATTATCTACAATAACATTATAAGCCATGCGGTCCCCACTGGCATTTACAAATTTTTCGACTGCTGGTATAGCGGATTCATACGGTTGATCTTTGTTTTTCTCCCATACATTGACACCTACTATTTTTGCCTTACCTTCGTACTTCTTAGCCAGTTCAGACAGATGTGGCATAGCCGCAATACATGGACCGCACCAGGTAGCCCAGAATTCAAAAACATAGACCATATTCTTCTCACCCATCGTGAAAGGAGTGCCTTTGATCCATTTGGAGTACTGTAACTCCGGGGCCTTATCACCGACCGTCAATACTGCTGCATTACCCGTTTGTGCAAAAACCTGGGATAGCTGCGCTAACCCAAGGATTAATACTGTTAATATTGATTTTAAATTCATATCATTTGATTTTAAATTACCCTATATGAGTTCGTTTTAATTAGACTTGAGCTCTAACTTCACTTCTACCGGAGGAAGACATTGCTTATGATCACAGGTTTGGTAATATAACCCGGTACTGATTAGACTTCCCTTTTCCGCCTTGCCTGCTACCTTCTGAACAAACCATGCCCCTTCTTCATGGATCAGCACATTGGGATCACTTACGTAACCAATAGGATCGCTACACTTCCACGCTCCTGACTTGACCAATCCCTGAGGTAGGATTAGTAAGTTTTTCAGTTGTACATAGGGTGCATTGTCTGGTACATATTGGTAAATGTGCCATTCAGGAGCCATACGAACCTTCACGATGACAGCTAGACTATCACCTTCAGAAACTAAAGTCGCCTTGAGTGCAACAGGATCACGTTCCGTAGGCTCATCACAAGGGAGCATCGTTATTGCCATAGCAATTTTCTGATCCAAAATCGATTGACTTCTAGTATAAGGAACCAGTACAAAAAATAGGACTAAAAAACTGAAAATCGTTTTCATAGGCTATATGTATCTACCATAAATCTGTAACCATCGGTCTCGGTGAAGAAGAGCTTTTTTCTATTTTGTGAAAGCCAGTTTTCCCAATCTTTGGCCGTTGTAAAATCCTTCGCCGTATAGCGTTTTAATACCCGAAGTGCTAAATCGCTACGGTCTCCTTTTTTTAACATCGCTATACAAGCGTCCAGAAGTCTGACATCGTGATTGGAGATCCCTATCTGCTGCACATCTTCGTCTATGGCATAGGTAAAAAACTCATTGGGATCACAATACATATAGTTTATATTTTCGTTCATGTATTTCTGATAAGCCTCAGCATCTGTACCAAATTGGTCTGCCCATTTGCCCATTCGTCTTTTTAAAAATACGTCTAACCCTTCTATTTTTTGATCACGACCTGCATACTGCAATTGTTGTTCTTCTTCAGAACTCAATTGCTCACCTGATGCCTTTTTTGTATCGAGACGTTTTCGTGTTTCTGCATTCAGCTTATTAAACGCTGTCATCGAGGCCACATAATCATCATAACTCTCCTTGTTCGTACCAGCAATATTCTCCCGGATGTCATCTGTCGTTGCCATACGATCATTGTATTTTCGTGCAATAGGAGTCCGTCCTTCAAACTGCGCCATGTAAGCTACGGTATTCACAAATACCTTCTTCCCTTCCTCGGTCATTCCTTCCGGTGATGCTCCAAAACCCCATAAAAAGAAATTACCATGTCGGCCAAGTGCTACCGCTCCCACATCTTTCTGGCACACACCACTGGAAATAATCTCCGTATCGGGTGACTCGCTGAATCTATTCCCTCTAGACACTAAACCAATTCGCGTATCTCGTGAGTCTAAATAACCACTTTTATCCACGCGCCACATGGGCAATTCTTTCGGAAGGTTTTTCCCAGAAGCATAATGGAATACGCCTTCTGGAGTCGGTTTATTGACAAAGGTTGGTGATACCTTTTCCAAAGGGCCTTTAAAGATAGCATGATTGCTCTTCACGTGATGAGCGTCTGCATCTAAACACAGACACAGCCAGTCTATTTTCAAGCCTATAGCACGCCCCATCTGATCGGATGTGCTGGCGATAAATACCACAGGTTTTGAAAAGTCATCTGGCAGGTACTTTGCCGATTTGTAGACGCGCTTGCCGTCAGCGCCGACTTCATTGACTGCGGGCTCAATTGGTGTCGTCGGGAAGTCGAATATCGTCACATCATAAGCTTCGGAATCCGACGTTTTCCAATCTCTTACATCCATCGTTTTGACTTCAGAGAAGTAAGTAGACAACAATTGCCTAAATGCAGGCATACGAATCGGATATTCAGCTTTGAACCCCGCTTCCGACATGCCCCCGGGCCCCATACGCCCCTTGTCCCAGGTGGGCATGGGTTTAGACGGATCGTAACCTACAAATAAGACTTTAAGTCCCTTGACTGTTGACTTTTGTGCTCTTGCCCCTCCAAACGGGAGGGTAAGGACTAGTATAAATAATAAAAAGTTTTTCATAATTAATAGTTTTGTGTCAGCTCCGGATTAAAACTAGTTGCATTCTGCGGAAAAGGATAGACCCACAATGGTGAATTGGGTTTCAACGTATAGGTATCGCCCAAAATAGTTCTTTTCAATACGGAAGCAAACTCGGGCTCAGTATTCCAGCGCTTCAGGTCAATTAGATCTTTCATCGTATTAAAATTTTCACTTCTTTGCAACTGCTTCAAGAGAGCAAATACCTCCATCTTACTTGAAGCCGTAGATGCAGTATATTTGTCCGTTAGTATCCTTTTCTTCCGAATATTTTCCAACTTTTCTTTGGCTTCTGTCAGATTCTCAGCGCGCATTAAACATTCGGCTTCAGTAAGACGCATATCTATTGATGTAAGACCAGCACCGCTGACCTCCGAAGAGGTCCCTCCTAATGCCCATACTGCTTTCTCGCCAGGCATACCAAAATATGAACTTCCTGAATCTCCGGGAAATGGAATATTGACTTGGGTAGGCATATAATTATAGAGTACCGAATTCGGATCAAACTGTGCCAATAACTCTGGGTAATACCAAGTAAGGTACATAACGGACGGGGTAATAAAGAGATCTTCCTTGCTAGAGAATGTTGGTCTTGCCCAACCTTTTGGATTTGGACTGACGCCTGTAACCGGATAGTCGACCAGCATATTATTGTGGTTGTCAATTTGGCTATTAATAGCAAGCGATGCTCTAGCTGCGACCAATGCCTGATCAAACTTACGCATAGATAGGTGGACTTTTGCCTGCACAGCATAGGCAAACGATTTGCCTACACGTTGCTGATTTGTACCCTCATCCAATAATGCGTCCAGTTTGAAAGCATTATCAAGATCTTTAAGTATAAAATCATACACCTCTGCTACCGTATACTTTTTTGCCGGCTCCAAAATCACATCCGTTTCCAATACATACGGTACCCCACCATCCGTAGCAGCTGTAGTAGGATTATAAGCTTTCGCAAATATATTTACAGCCAGGTAGTGAAACCATGCACGCAGCACGTATGCTTCTGCTTTATAACGATTGGCTAATAATCGATCTCCTTTTGCTACATCTGCACGAGCGATGACGGGATTACAAGTCTTTCCGATGACGCTATAAATTGGTTCATAAATATTACAGCTAGGCCTTAACGCCGCACGGTCAATACTTTCATCCCAAAACACGACAGCATAATTAAAGGTCTTGATAGGTTCCTTTTTTAAGATCCCAATATTTAAATTATAAATTCCCGCAGTCAATGGGGCAGTCCTAACTACGCCAAAACCGGAATAGGGATCATTTAATAGTAAATCAAGATCACTTGCTGTATTCAACAGGTTTCTCCCCTTAGGTTCAATTTCAGTAAATTTTTCACAACTGCTAAGTGTGCCAACTAAAGCAAAAGCTATAACATATAGTATATTTTTCATCTTTTTGAACTCTTAATTATTAAAAATTAAAGTTAACTCCAAACACATAACTTGTAGGTAGTCGGATACCCACTGTCTCTGGATCAATACCGATCTTATTGCTCTTCCATAACGCAGGAAGGTTGTTCATCTGAAAACGCAATCTCAAATTATTTAATCCTATTCTAGTCAATGAATTGCGTGGCAGATCATAGCCCAGAACAAAGTTTCTTATTTTTAGAAAATCGGCGGCATGAACAAATATATCAGTAGCGTTTTGGACAGCTGGTTGCGTACCTCCAGAGTTGTTGTACTGCCATATTCCCGGAATATTTGTATCGGTATTAGTCGGTGTCCAAGCATCCAAATACCAAGACCTAACCGGCGAAGCTGACGGTGAACCATTAATTTGAACTTGATTAGCCCGTAGATGATGTCCACCGTAATAAACCATCATTAGATTTAAACTTATACCTTTCCAGGAAAATTGATTTTCCATCGCATAGGTATATTTAGGATCTGCTTGCCCTGTAAAATAGACAGATCCTGGCGTGGCAACTTGGATTCCTACTTCAGGAATAATACGCCCGTCTTCCGCATACCAGGATTGCACCCCTCTGTCAGTAAGTCCAGCAAACCGGTAAGAAAACAACGAACGTACTGGATAGCCTTCTTTGTAGCCAATATTGACAACCTGATAAGCGCTATTGGCTTGAATCTCGACCCGGGTCACTTCATTCTTATTCCACGATGCGGTACCAGAAGTAGTCCAAGAGAACGCATTTCTGTCTTTCGCACGGAACCAATCGTAAGCAAGTGTTAACTCCACCCCTCTGTTTTTTAAATTGGCCATATTCATTACTAGACTACTGAATCCTTTTGTTACCTCCAGCGTCTGATTGGAGAAAACTTTCTCACTTTTTTTATCATACCAATCAATAACACCTCTTAATCTAGAATCAAACAACATAAATTCTGCACCAATATTGATTGTACCTGTTCTTTCCCAGGACAATGCTGGATTGCCCGGACTTTCGATAGTTGCTCGGGGCAGTCCGGTATTAATATTTGTCTGGCCCGTTGTAGCCGTCATATAACTTGTTGCACCTTGATAGATATTTCCGGTATAGCCGTAGCTCGTCCTTAATTTTAATAAATTGATATCCTTGTAATGGCTCATAAAACCTTCATGGTGTAAATTCCAACTTGCACCAAAAGAGCCAAATGGAGAGCCCCGGAATTCAGTGGCCAATCCATATACATCGGCAAAGTCTTTCCGAATAGATCCAAATACATTGTACCGTCTATCGTAGGTATAAGTCATGTTGGCATAACCAGACGCATTTCGACGTCGCACCTCTGTTAGGTTGTTTCCTCCTGCATTGAGCGTCATCGCATTATCAATCAATGGTGTAAAAATAAACTGTCTTGCTGGATAGCCTGGCGCATAAAAGCTAGTGTTGTTTATGCTCCAAAGCTCATTATAATTTACATTGGTGGTCGAGTGCGATTGCAGTTGATCGTCCCAGCCTAAGTAAAGATTTCGGTTACCTTTTGAGTTTGTCTCTCTAAATTCAACACCTGCAAGCACATCTATATGGTGAATATCTTTAATAACCCGACTAAAATTCACCTGTCCACGCGCAGTCCAATAATCCCCCTGCATATGTTCTGTCGCCAACTTGCCTCCTGTTTGTGGGAGCATGTATCTATACGTTCCATTTGGATTTTGTACAGTATATACATTTCGCATAAGGCGCATGACATAGCTATCAGACTCCGTATTGTTAATCACAGATTGACGGTTTACCTCATATACATATTGCGTGTTGAATGTCAACCCTTCTAATATTTTAAACAGGAACTCGCCATGATAACGGGTATTTTGTCTCTCGATTTTATGCTTGTTGAGGTTGACTTCATCTAACAAGTAATAATGCATGGGTCTCAAAGCCTTATTGTCTTCTACCCAAGTTGCATAGGGGTTATAGTAATGAGTCCATCCCGGTGAAATATTCGCTTGTGTACCATCTGGATTAAATAAGCTGTAATAAGCCGGTAAACTAAATGGGTCCATTATATTTTCCACATAATTACCTCGGCGTTGGGTAGACCGCTGGAATATATTATTTACACTAAAATTAATCGTCAACCATTTTGTCATATCATACGTCCCTTTATAGAAAGCATTGAGCTGGTGATCGCTATCAGATATTTTACCGGTATTATCCCCTTTGTAATTGACCACCAAATTGGATTGAAAATTATCGGTCCGGTTTCTTACAGATAAGTTATGCATTTGGAGCACCCGCTGTCTGAGTAAATTATCAGCATAATCCTTGGCAAAATTCTGCGTTCTGTATTGGGCTAACCGACTGTCCAGTTCATCTTGCTGGATTAATCCTTTCTTTAGCTGATAATGCGCATACTGAATAGGTGTTGGATTTAAACCAAAACTCCCTGTACCCTTTAGCGCATTGTCCATTGCTGTCAACTGAGCTGCGGCATTAGGCGCTTCGTTATACAACCATTTGAAATACTCATTCTCCTTATCCACCTGTTGCGCTGGGGTCATATACCAATTGTCCGCATAATCAATGTTCTTCTTTTCCCAAACTGTAGTGTTTGAAGAAACCTCGATATCAATTTTATTCAAATCTTTCGCCTTTTTCGTAGTTACAATGATAACTCCATTGGACGCGCGGGCACCATAAATAGCCGAGGCTGCCGCATCTTTAAGGATAGTAACTGACTCTACATCATAAGGATTTAAATCTTCGTAAGCCATCTCAACAGGAAGCCCATCGACAACTAATAAGGGTCTACTTTCGGCAAATAATGTCCCTGTTCCACGAATCATAATCCGGTCCCCGTATTTTACCAGACCAGCCACACGACCTTCCAGATTATCCATGATATTCGGAGTGAACCTGCTATCCAGCTGATCGGACGTCACCGTAGTAACGGCGCCTGTTGCCCTTTCCCGAGCAATTTTTTGATATCCCGTATTTACGACAACTTCATCAATATCCCCCAGTTTAGCAGATAATACAACGCTCATATTTTCAGTCGCTCTCAGGGTTAAATCATTATATCCGATAGACTTAAATTGCAATGATGCACCTTGTGACACATTCGACAGTGAAAAATAACCACGGTCGCTCGTAGATGTCCCTATTTTAGTTCCGACAATATGCACACTAACACCAGATATCGAATTGCCAAGACTGTCACGGACAGTTCCTGACACATTAATCACCTGCTGCTGGATAGGCTGCGAACCAGGCTGTTCATCAATTACAATCTTAGGAGCGCTACGTAATACAATATTTTTCCCTTCTTTTTTATAGGTGATATGTTGCCCACTTAAGATGTGATCTAAAAAAGGCTTTATAGGCATATTTACTACATTCACTGATATTCGACGTGTCTCAGAGATAATGCTGCTACTTCCAGAAATAACATAACCTGTTTGCTTCTTTACCTCCGAAGCGATTTCTTTGATCGTTAGATTTTTCTTATTTAAGGTTATAGTCTGCGAATAAATGGATGCATTCACATGTACCAGCCCAATCAAAATAAGTATAATGGTAAGTTTCATCACACGTATAAAGTAATGTATTTTCATTATTTTTGCTTTGGTTTGAATAATTCGTTAGTTGATATTTTTTGAGCCATTTGAGGGAGGTGTTGGTCGCACTTCCCTTACTTTTGAGACGCTGGTTCCAAACGTCATTAACTTCTTATTTTCTTCTATAGAGCTTTATTTGAAATAATTAACTTTCTATCCATCGAAACTTTGTAGTCCAACTTTGCACTTTCCAATAATTGAAGTACTGTAGCCAGATTATCGGACTTATAGGCCTGTCCAAAGAATGTTCCCTTAGGGATTTTTCCTTTATAAACGATATCTAGGTCATACCAGTCACTGATCTCCTGCATAATTTCTGTAAATGGCTTATCATCAAAATTAAACAAACCCGACCGCCAAGATATCGAAGCCTCTACGTCAGTTTCTTTTATGGTCATGTGAGAACCACTTACATAAGACTCCTGGCCAGGAAGAAGGAGGGTGTACTTATCATTTGCACTAGGGGCAACCTGTATCTTACCTTCTAAAAGGCTAGTGCGCTTTGCTATATTGGGATATGCTTTAACATTGAAATGTGTACCTAAAACTTCTATTTTTTGACCTTCACTCTGCACAATGAATGGCGCTTTTTTATTCTTAGCTACTTCAAAGTAAGCTTCACCTTTTAAATATATCTCGCGTTTGCTCCGTCCATACGGTTGAGTAATCGTAATTTCGGATGCTGTATTCAACCAAACTTTGGTACCGTCTGGAAGTGAAAAACTATACGTTTGCCCTTTTGCTGTTGTAGCAGTCAGTTTATCATATTCTACTGATGAACCATCTTCCACCGCACTACCGTCATCATATCTCAAACTACCATCGCCAATTACGACGCCTTCCTGAAGATCACTTAATGCTATTGTTTTTCCATTGGAAAGCGTAATCGTCGCACCATTTCCTTTTGAGTTACTGATATCTTCTGTTGGAATGGTAGCGAGAACATCACCTACCGTCTGCTGCTGCAAATCGGTATAAGACCACCAACAGAAAAGAATAATAACAGCTGCCGCAGCTGTAATCCCCATCCGAAAGTATACCTTTCGGATACCCGTCTCTTTTTTAACCCTGTTTTTATGAGCTAAATAGGAATCCATCGCTTCTGCAATCCGTTGGGTAGACGATTCTATCTCTTCTCTAGAAACCTCTGTATAACCAGATTTATAGTCATTTAAAAATCCAGCTTCAACAATTGCATTTTCATTGGAGGTACTACTCCCTTCAATATATTTATTAATTAGACTTTCAGCGTTGTCCTTCATCTATTTTTTTGGTTAGCAATACAGAATATAACGGCTGTATACAAGTAAGTCAGCTAACTAGGGCTTAGGGCCTAAAAAATAAATCACTTTTTATAAAAAAAACAACAATACACTGACATAGAAACGATTAAAATCATAACGATTGGAGAAGATAAAGCAAAATAGCACTTAGAGGCAACTTGCCTCTTAATATTTTAAGTGCATGATTGATGTGATTCTTAACCGTTTTTTCTGACAAATTTAATTTGCCCGCTATTTCTCGATGTGATAGACCCGCATTACGGCTCAACTCAAACACCTCTCTCATTTTGTCGGGGAGCTTCGATACTTCCTTTTCAACGAGATTGATCAACTCCTTTTCATTCAAATATTCATCCACACTATAATCAACTTCATTGATAAACTTTTGAAAAATTGACACGTAATCTGATCTGATTTTTTTGTGTGCGACAAGATTTAGGAATTTATAACGCACAGCTGCGTACAGATAAGATGATATTGTTCCTTTTAACTCTAACCTCTCGGCATTTTCCCAAAGTGATATAAAAACGTCTTGTACAAGATCCTCGGCTTCGCTTATATCATGGGTCATATTTTTCGCGAATGAATACAGTACCCTCTTATAGCGTTCAAATAGCTCTCTAAACGCTTCCTGATCTCTCTGCCTTAACAGCGACGCTAGCTCACTATCTGTAGTATGACCGTAATTCATAATTATTAGGCTTGCAATATAATGTAAATCTGCGTAACTAAAGACTGAAACTATGTTTGACATGCTCCATTTTTTATATCAAAGCTCTTTCATTATTCATAATTTTAGCTAAAAAAAAAGAAGATAGAAGAATTTACAACGTATATAAATCAGAACTACAGGGGATATCGTTCCAAAAAATAACAGCATATTAACACCTATATCTCATACATGTAATGCTACTGTATTAGATTTGAGATAGAATAAAGTACACAATCTATCAGATCTAAATTATAAATGAAAGCAAAAATAACGAGAACATTAATAATCATAATAAGATTGCTTCTGACCCAATCTATACATGCACAGCATATCTTCCTCCCTATCCAACAAAAAACAGGATTTGGTCCATTCCCCCCAGACAATAGCAATGTTATCTTTGCACCAGATAAAACACACCCCGCATACGAAAGTTTTGCCCAACTAACTTATAATAATATTCCGTCCGATTGGTCAAATGTTAAGAAGGGGGTAATTATGTTTGACATGCTTCAATTTTTGTATCAAAACTCTTTTACACATCTTGACCCTAAAATATACCAGCAATTTAAAACTGAACGAAATTTCAAAATCAATGATGATAATCTATCTCAGGAACCAATTGCCTGTTTTGTACGAATTGTATTTGGGACATCAGCGGATGGTCAGGAGGTGTATCTGTTAGATAAAAACCAAAACGGAGACTTTGCTGAGGAGACGGTGATGAAACTTGAAACACTAAGCCTACAAGAGCCTATAACAGATCTCGAAAGTAAGCTATCAACAACGTATTTTGACACCAGCAAAGGAGATAAAACTATCCGGACCCCAATTCCTCTATTGATTTTCAAGAACCGATTTGGTTACGCATACAGTATCCCCAGCTATCATGAGGCACGCTATAAAATCGGTGATATGATACATACCTTATATGCCAGTCACCAGTTTTGTTTTCCTGACTACTGGGTATCCGATTTGGTAGTAGATACAAATAAGAATAATATCATACCGAAGTCCCGCACATTTGTATTGGGCGACCGAAAATATAAAAATACGGGAGTCGATGTCAGAACAAATCAGCTGACACTCCTGGAGGTCGATCCGAACAGTAAAGATGCTAACCTGAGCAATTTTAAACATAGGGACATCAGTAGTAAGAAAACCATAGACATCGAATCCTTGAAAGGAAAGTATATACTATTGGATTTTTGGGGTTCCTGGTGCGGACCGTGTCTAGCTCAGCTACCCAAGCTCGCGGAAATATACCGCAAACTCGATCGGTCAAAAATAGAAATAATCGGTATTGCCGGAAGAGACAAGTACGAAGAGGCCTACAAAGCTATAATGAACCACCAGATTCCTTGGCAAAATATCCTTGATGACCAGAATAATAAGCTAACCGAAATTTATGGCATTGTCAAATATCCGACCTGTATATTGATAGACCCAGAAGGTAACATCGTCGAAAAAGATATTGCGACACATGAGCTGATAGATGTACTGTTCAGACGTCAATTGTTTTAGATCGAACCTTTGTGGAAATGTTCCCATTTTAGCATCCTTTTAAAAAGGGGATAAATATGAAAAGCATACCGTACCGGTTATTAATCCTAATCGTTGGTTTTATTTTTGGCAACTGCTCTCATCCGAATACGGCACAGCAAAAGCTTCTTCCTTCAGAGGATACGAAACAACAAACTTTTATAGCGTACAATAGAAACCGGATACCAGTACCTCAACTATTAGATAGTATCGACGAACAGCGGATAACAAGTAAACAACTCTTCCTAGGTGAAAAATTCTTCCGCGATAGTATAAACAACAGATTACTTGCTATAAATATAGCATATCCAATATCCAACATCTATCTGGTTGATTCTCATGAAACCGATAACCTTCCTGTATTTAAAGATTATGTAGGATATTTTAAAGACGGAATATTTCATGGCGCAGCTAAATATCAAACGGCTTTTCATCAGGATTCCTTCTTACTCGAGTATAATCCACAATCGGGAAACCTCTCTCTACAAATTGACAGTCAAAAGGAAAACTATTCTCAAATCACGCTAAAAGATTTTTCGGCCCTATTTGAAAGAAGAATATCTTCTTTCATCATAGATGAGTCTGATCCGGGTTTTAAGAATATCTTTGACCGCGGTAAACCTAAATCCCGCGGCTTTAGAATAGATATAGATGAATTGCCCCTTTCAGAACGAAAAATCATTTATCCTAACGATTATTACTATGAAGCTGTCTTACATACCAATGGTACGATAGATCTGCTGGAGAATAATGCTCCACAACAGCCAAATAGTCGTTACTACAACGAAAAGATAATAAATCAGATCATCCCAAGAGAAGTAAAAACAAGAAGACTCCAACCTCAACGTATCTTCGGCCTACCAATAAAAACAAAAATTCGGCTGAGAGTAGAATTTTACTTAAAACCGAACCCAACAGGATATAGGTAAATGATCCGAAGGGTAACGATTGTCCCCATATACATCCGAATACACTTCGTAGTCGGATACTGCAGTAGTTTTGTTCACAAAGATATAATCTATGCGTCCCCCTGGCTCCCCTTGAAAGACACCACCCGGAAAAGCAGTTCCTACCTTACCTTTAGTACCATTGACTGATGCCTCATAGCTATCCGCAAATACCGCTTTCATCGCCCCTACCTGACTACTGCTGGGCTCTGAATTGAAATCCCCCACAACCAGCACAGGATATGTGCCTGCTATCTCTTGAATCTTGCGTACCATAAGGGGACCTGACTCCCGTCGAGCGATCTCATTACGCCAATAGAAATGGGCGTTAAAGAAATAGAAACTCTTGCCACTTTTTTTATCTTTCATCTTGGTCCACTGGCAGACGCGGCGATCGGTAGCATCCCAGCCGACACTCGGAACATCAGGTGTCTCACTGAGCCAGAAAACGCCAGAGTCTAAAAGCTCAAAATGAGCCGTTTTATAGAGTACTGCGCAGGTATGCAGCTTACCATCCTTACCGCCATAACCTACCTCTACCTTAACAAAGCCCGGCAATAGCAGCAACAGCTCCTGCATTTGTGTGACACTTCCCTCCTGCGTACCCAGCAGGTCAAAGCTGTGACTTTTGATCAGGTCGGAAAGTGGCTCCTTGCGCAAAGCCCAGGCATTGCCCGTCTTCTGATCTGCGACCGCGTCGTACCGAATATTATAGCTAGCCACCTTAAACTGTGTTAAACCATTATTACCCTGACGCAAATAGCTATTGGGACCTTTACAACCCAAAAAAATAATCGATAGAATTAAGTATAATAGAACTCTGTACATGACTGTTATCTAAATGTGCTTATCCGAAAAAAGGGTATGTCCGAAAAGTCTGACATACCCTTTAGAAAACATTATTTCCCTATTTCACAGCAAAGTGCATCAGAAATGGATAGTGATCCGAAGCTAAATTGGTATAAGGATCCTGGAGTATCTCTGCATAATCGCACTGCTGCGAAAGCATATCCGAGAGATAACTGTAATCGAGTCTGAAACCTAGAAAATCAGCAGCTAGGTAATCTGAACGCGTAGGAAAACTCGCTTTGTAAAAAGTATTTCCATTCAACGTAACAGCATCCTTAAAACCGCTATCTTCAAAAAGATTCATCGTACGATAATCAAAAGGAACACGGGCTGGACGGTATTTTTTCATACTCGCCGTCCAGAACTTGGAACCCAATAGCTGCTCATCAACAGGAGAGATCGAATTGAAATCACCCGAAATAAGAACCGGACCATTCGTAGTCTTCATTTTTGCCTGCGCTATAACATGCTCTGCTTCTTGCAAAACCAGATCATTGCTCTGGGATGAGAAGTGTACAGCAAATATATTGAGTCCCGATGTCTCTGCATTGATATAACCGTGTACACGGTAAGGAGAGAATTTACTCGTGATAAATACCCGCTCTATATTTTCAATCTCCTGCTTGGAAGTAATTCCTGTAGGATAGCCATCCTCTTTGAGCAATACGCTGAAGTCGTGTCCATAAGTTTTGGCTAACGCGCTAAGGTCTCCATGTTTAAAACTAACCAGCTCCTGAAAAACGATGACATCGGGATCCAATTGGGATACCCAGGTTGTAAACCGCTCCATATTCTCTTTATTCTTCCACTCGAAACCATCCTTAACATTGTAGGACAGTACGGTCAGCCCCGTCTTCGGTGTAAGGACGATCGGCACTGTCTTAACATCTGGCTTCAGCACCACATCTTTATACACGGGGTTGTAGCCTTTCTTCAGAACAGTAATCCGAGCCTCGGTCTCCACAAATATCTTATACGGAAGCTCCCCTTCGGACACAACAGCATGTGTCCGGGGCACCAGCATATTGATATCAGGTCGTTTCCTGGAGATAATAATTGTCGCCTCACCAGCGATACGCTCATTATTCTCATTGACCAGCTGTACCAACACCTCAGTAGAAGCTACTTTAGAATCCTCTCCCGGAGTTGGCCCGGAATCCTTACTGCAACTGCTACCAATAAATAAGAGCACACAGGCGTAAAAAAACAGGGCTATGTTTTGCTTATGAATAAGTCTCATCATCTCGTATTAATTTTTTGATAGTCTAAAGTTGGCAAAATGATAGATGATATCTTTTGCCGGTTTATACCCACCTGTAATAGCAGGCTCTCCCCCCATGTTGATGACAATAACACGGTTGTGCTTGCCCTTCATCTGGCTTATATCGATTTTCATATCGACCCATTTTCCAAGTTGGCTATCCGTAAGTTTATTGGCATTTTTATCAGGCTGCCACAGTTCCTGTCCATAAGGATGCTCTGTCGGGAATCCCCAGATTCGATTCATAAAACGAGGCCAGATCGCTCGATAATTGTCGTACACACCTGGGAAGAAACTTTTGTCCTGAGAAAAAACTTTAAATTTCAAATAAGGATATAGTTCCGAGTTAAACTGATAATCTAAAGGAAGCTTGAAAATAAAAGAAGCGGCACGATCGCGGAGCGTTACTTTCATCACGTTACGCAGATCACTGCCTGCTGGAAAAGTGGTAGGTTTGATATCTAAATCCACTTTCCAGAGTGCTGCTTCCAACAGACCATTGATAAAAAAGGCCGATGGTAGATCAGCATCAGTACTGGTCTGCACCAGCTCTACCTTACCTGACTCTACAAACGGAGTCAGCAGCTGATCTATACCCAGTGAATAAGGGATATACTTGACTTTCTTGACCAAATCATTCTCTAATAAATCAATCAAAAAGCGTGCATTGACCTCAGACATATCTCCCGAACGACGTACATACGATAAAAATGGACCGCCACCTACCGTAGCAACAACAGCATTGCGGTTGTACGAGGTCTTCGTCATCTCAAAAAGAGTGCCCCCAGTAAGATCAATTTCATCTAGATCAGTGAAATAGAAAAGATCCTGCAAGGTTTTGGTATGTATAGGAAAGGTTAATTTCTTGATATTAGCTACACCTACTTGATTGAAGGTAGTCACTCCATTTTTCTTCAATATATCAGCTTCTGCCGGTAAAAAAGGAGTCGTCGATGAAGGCATAAAGAAACTCACTTTCTGACTCAAAACAACGGTATCGAGAATCTCAACTCCATTAACTTTGGGCACCACACGATAGTCCACATCGACGTTAACTTCATCCCCGGTTTTGAGGTTTTTCGCAAAAATACGAGGATTCACATCGCGCTGGCCTTTATTTTCGACCCCGAATTGATCCTCGTACGCAAACTCTAGATCACAATAAGTGAGCAATATGGAGGAGATATTATCAGCCCAATCCAATACCGCGGCAGAAGGAGATGCGAATATCCGGGGCGACTGCACCGCAATAGTCGTCAACTCATTATTGGTATAGGGAATCAAGGCGATCTCCTGTGGCACAGATTTGTTCCCATACTGATCTTCTGTATAGACCTTAAATCGGTACAACTTGGACATCTTTAAGTTAGGTATGTTGACCCAAGAAACGACAGAATCTATTACGATCCGCTCTTTGTCATACTCGACGACCGTCTTACTGGCTTTACCGAGATAAATCTGATCGCCCGTAACACGTCCCGCCTTCATCAGATCGAGTTCGACACGTTCAAACCCAACTTTACCCGATATGGTATCAAACTTAGCAGGATATACTTTCTCTCCACCAAAAGGCTCAACGTTATCGTAAATCCCCTTACAGGAATAAGTCACGAATATGCCCAACCAGGCAACGAGACTCCATAAAACAATATTTTTCATTATCATATCGCTATTAAGGGATGTGCTTATATAGTAGACTAAAGCCCCACTATAAGCACCCCCTGTTACTACTTAATTTGTGGCTTTGCGGCCATAAAGTGTTATCTCCGAAAGTGCATTTGCATTGGTTCCTGTATAATTGGACAGGAAGTCCGATATGGCTTCATAGCGAAACCATCGTGTCTTTTTCGTAAAAGTCGGGAAGTCGGGATACATATAAGCCATATCCCCGGCCTGACCGGCCTTCACAAAATCTAAATCGCTAGGCACTAATGGTATCGGAATCTGATGGTAACGGATCAGCACCCATTCCTTGGTATCCTCATCCCAATAGTACATATTATAAGAACCCACATTCTCCGAGCGGTAATACTGACCTCTGATACCTAGCGAAGCCGCGCCGTAGCGACGCTGATGGGTCACTACGCGGCTCAATTCGTAATAGTCTCCTAGATCAATCATGAGGTTCCAAGGAGTATTCTTATCCGCTAGATTACCCGTGCGCCCACGCCCGCCAGTATGCATAAAGTTAAAATCTTCACCACTATTGATAATTCCATCTATTGTATAGCGTGTACGGCCTTCTTTATCATTACCGAAAACCATAGGGATACCACCTACAGAATCATTTGCATTTGGTAGTTTCCATATATTCTTAGGAATCAACTCATCCTTTAATAGGATCACCTCACCCTTTTCTATAGGCTCGGTAATATTCCCATAGTTATCCTCTACGCGGACCTTTACACTGACCTTGTCCGAAACAACCTCGTCCAAATCATAAATAAACTGCCGGTCAGTCTCTGCTTTGGAACTGAAGATCGTGGTCACTTTTCTAGCTCCGGATTTATCCGAGAATTCAAAATCAACATACACATTTATATTCTGCTTTAACTCATTCCCCCAATCCACAAAAAAGGACCCAAAACCCGGTCTTACTTCCAGCGAACGAGCCACACGCTGATACGCTGGTTCTAATGGCTCTATATTGACAGCCAATGGAGTGGAGCGGTTACCAGCTCTATCCACGGCATACAGACGTATCGAATGCATATCCGTATCAGGAAGCCCATAGACATCCAAGGAATCTACAAAATAAGAGGCATTGAACCTAAATGTCTTTCCTTTGCTGTTGGTATATTCGGCCTCTACAGCCAAGAGATCTTCATCATCAGGCAACCTATAGAAAAATCGGGCACCCCCATAGAGGGCTTTATAATATTTGAGCACAACCGGCCCCGGCGGTGTACTATCATCAATGTTAATATTGTACCGGTCTTTCTCCTTACAGGAGAAAACCAATGCCAAGAGTAATACACATACAATGGCATTAAAAAAGTTCTTTATCTGTCTATGACTCATTATCGTTCCTATATAGGTAATACACTAAATATTAATACAATGGCCTAATTGACCCAGCCCGGATTTTGGATTAATTTGCTGTTCGTATTCATCTCGTTCAGGTCGATCGGCCACAGATAATCCGTAATGGTGAAGCGTCGCTGTTGTTTTACATCCAACACAAAGAAGGTTTTAGCATCCTTGCCATCGGTATCCCATCCCCACATAGGTGACGAGAATGCCTGTCCAGCACGCTTGTAACGCCACATGTCCCAAAAGCGCAATCCCTCAAATGCAAATTCTATGGAGCGCTCCTGTAGAATGATATCGCGCAGCCCTTCTTGACTGAGATGCTTGTTCGGATAGCGCGCTAGGCTGGTATTACCCCATGACTCCTGTACATCTGGAATCCCGGCACGTCGACGGATTTTGTTGATATCAGCATACGCTTCTTCGCTAGGCCCATAGTATTCATTCATTGCTTCGGCACGCATCAGATACAAATCCGACATCCGGATCAGCGGCAATGGGTATTTAATAACACGCTCCCACGCTCCAGACTGAGACTCGGGATGTGTCAGCTTTTGAACACCAATACCAGAAGCTATAAAATCGGTCGGGAAATAAGAAGAGCTACGGCCTCCATCTGCATTGTAATAAAACTGTGTATTGATACGCACACCATGTCCTCTCCAAAATCCTCCCGTGACACCAAGATTCGCATAAAAACGGGGCTCCCTGTGCAGGTACAGATTAATAGTCTCTGCACCTGGCTGCATATAGCCCTGCAAAGGTTGATAACCTACTTCTTCAATACCAGGCAAACGTACCACATCATGCTTACCATTCATATCGTAAGTCAGATCTTCCCCCACTGGCAAACCATTTTCAGTATAATAACGCTCGGCCATCTGATAAGATGCTCCCAGCCACTGGAATGAGAAAGAGTTGCTATTGGCCAAACCATCCCCGTAACCAATAGGAAGACGTATCGCCGCGGCGGATCCTAATCCTGCCGATCGGTAAGTAATCCCAGACATCCCCCAGACAAGCTCTTTATTCCATGGATCGGTAATCACCATACGGAGATCATATAAAGTCTTCATTTTATCAGGATTTTTTTCAAAAGCTTCGCGGTCGTAGATAAATGGTTCTTTTTGGTAAGTATACATTCCCAATCCATTCCGTTCGGCTATGACTATAGCTTCATTGACGCCATCAAGAGCAGCTTTCCACTTTTCCTTATTATAAGACAAAGGGAAGAACGGCTGCCCTTCGGCATTTACAAAATCACCGAAGAACTCGACATTGCCATTGAAAAACGGACTCGCCTGATAGATTAAAATCCGAGCTTTCATCGCCATAGCAGCTACCTTATCTACCTGTCCTAAATCACTATCCAAAGCCCGCTCCTTTAAATCGGGGGTAGCTTCGTTAATCAATCCCAGGATAAAAGCGAAACTCTCTTCTACCGTAGACCTAGGAATAAACAGCTCTTCCTTTGTGGATTCAGGGCCTGCTGTTTTTTTCATGATCACAATCGGACCGTAATGACGTAACAATAGAAAGGCATAGTATGCTTTTAAGAATTTAACCTGAGCGGACCATTCTCTTTTCTCTTGATCACTCATATCCTTGACTCTCCCAATATTTTCCAGAAAAACATCAGTCTGACGTATTGCTTCATAGAGTGATTTACCCGCACCTGTCCCGGACCAATAGCCCAACTGGGGAGAGGTCTGCGTCTGCAACCCTCTCATGATACGAATACCACGAAGGTATCGATCATCATTATTCAAATCTAGACGTGCCAACCATTCATCACCAAGCAACCAAGAACTACCATGTGTAATATCATCGTTAGGTATATAACTATACACCTTAGCTAATGCATCGTATGCATCCTGCTTTAAATTGAATATATTCTCTAACTTCAATGTATTGTCCGGGACTACGTCCAAATATTTGGTACATCCCGAAAATGTTAGAGTAACACCGCACATAGCGGTCAGTATACCTTTTTTCATATTCATCTTCATTCCCATTAAAAAATCAACTGAAAACCTACATTAAAACGTCTGTTAGGAGGATATCCTAACCCCTTGCTCCCCATCTCGGGATCCCACAGTTTGAAACTGCTCAATACAAAGACATTCTGTGCGCTGAGATAGAAACGAGACCCTTTCTTGACACCAAAACGTTCCAGGCCTTTTGGACTATAGCCAAACTCGACAGACTTCAGCCGCAAGAAGCCACCATCCCGTAACCACCAGGTCGAATTGCGCGTATTATTGGTCATAGCATTCGTGGATAACCTCGGCCAAAACGCATGTACATCAGGATTGGTCTCGCTCCAATAATCATCCGCTATAATCGCTAGAGCATTACGGTGATTGACAAATGGAGCTATCCCACTATCGCTCGCATTAATGAAGAAGGAAGTCCGTGCATTGCCTTGGAAAAAGAAAGAAAAATCAAAGGCCTTATACCCCATAGATGCTCCAAATCCATACTGTATCTCTGGTACTGTAGGATGTCCGATAGGTACCATATCATTCGAATTGACTACCCCGTCACCATTTACATCCATATACTTGATATCACCGGCTTTATACTCGCCAAAATCCTGCTTAGGTGAATTGTCTATCTCATGTTGATCGACAAAAAGACGTTCTGCGATCAATCCACGTGGCTGATTAATATTTGTTCCGATTTTCTTGAGGTAGGTATCCGAATAATCCTTTTCATCAAGTGCTACATATTTATTGGTCGCATAGGTGAAATTACCACGCAAAGACATCCAAAAATCCTGGCTGAAAGTTCTGTTAAACTCGACCATACCATCAAACCCCTGCGACTTGACCTCGCCCACATTGCCACTGATAGAGGCCTCTAGACCTGCAGTAGATGGAAAATTCTGTCTGATCATGTAGATTTTACTACGATAGTCTCGAAAGAAGTCCCCCTCTATTTTCAATCCACCATTAAAAAAACCGGTTTCAAAACCCAAGTTTATCTTCTCTGACTGCTCCCAAGTGATATCAGGATTGGCATAACGGTTCGTCTTATAACCTCCATATCCATTATTAAAGGTACTACCCCAAGTATATCCGGCTCCGCCCAATGATATATCCGAAAGGTAAAAGAAACGATCTTTACGACCTGCGATCGCATCATTACCAACAATACCCCACGTACCTCTCAATTTGAAAGTATTCATTACAGGTCGGATATTGTCCCAAAACTTCTCATTGGAAATCATCCAGCCTCCGCCTATTGAAGGGAAAAAACCATAACGTTTATTGCCTGTAAATTTTTCCGAACCATTGAAACCATAAGCAAACTCGGCAAAATAACGGTCATTGTAACTATAGGAAAAACGTCCTGAGTTTCCCATATTACGCTCGGGTAGTGTTTCATATATCGATTTACTAATTCCTGATGTCAGTAGCTTCTCTTCCATCATACCCACTGTCATAGCCGAAACAGTGTGATTACCAAACACACGATCCCAATTGAAACGGGCCTCAAAATAGAAATGTCCATTTGAATTGCGTGAAGGATCCACATCTCCTAAATAAGGTCTTCCACCTACCGGATTCAAGATCAACAAATCGTATGCGCCAGTGATCTGATTATACTTGTCAATATCATAATAATAAGGATCGTAACTCCGGCGTCCTGCATAGCGCCCCCAAGTAGTCGCCGACGCCTTACCTTGAAACTTTAGGCCTTTGGTAAAAAAATCTAAATCCTGAGAAAGCGTAGCCTGTGCGATTACACTATTCTCATTACGGTCTTCATAGCCGCGCACCATCTCTGCATAAGGATTGGGCATTAGTCCAGTCTCGGTATATTTATTACCAAATAGAATATGCTCTGTATATAAATTGGCGGCATCAGGCTGATAATAAGGAGCAAAATCAACCGGATTGATATTCATTACCATTCTGAAAATATCGGTTGCCGATTGAAAAGGGCCATTATACTTTTCATAACGTGCCTGAATACGGGTATCCAACTTGGTAGTCGGGGTCAACTTGAACACGACATTGGTACGGATATTATAGCGACCGATATCAATATTATTATTAAAGTTATTCTTATTATCCACCTTCAATAATCCAGACTCCCGATCCGCTCCAAAAGCGACATAATAAGTAGCAACCTGACCGCCTCCAGAGATATTTAAGTTTACTTTTTTGTTACTTACAGATTTGTTAAAAAGATAACTATACCAATCAATATTAGGATACAACATCGGATTTTCTCCATTGATTGTCGATTGTATCTTTTGTTCGGGATAATAGTTTCCCAACGAAGGATCTCTAGTGGTACGGGCCTCGTTATAGAGTTTCATATAGGACACCCCATCTACCATATCTATCTGCTGTACTGGTGTAGCAATATGATAATCAACACGGGCGCTCAGCTTTACCGGGCCTTCTTTTCCAGATTTGGTCGTAATCATGATAATACCGTTGGCTCCACGGGCACCGTACAATACCGTAGCGGAGGCATCCTTCAGTACGGAGAACGACTCAATGTCATCCGGTTGCAGACGGGCTAAGTTATCGGTGGTAGATTCAAAACCATCAATAAGTATCAGCGGTGAAGATTGATACCCAAAGGTCGTAACCCCACGAATAAAGAATTCCGCATTGTCAGCACCCGGTTCTCCCGATGGCGAGAATGCGATCATCCCTGGAATCCGTCCCGCAAATGCCGAAGTAAGATTCGAAGAAGGAACCTGTAGGTCTTTCGTATTGACCGTCGTAATCGCCCCTACAATACTGGATTTCTTTTGGGTACCAAAGGCTACAACAGTCACCTCATCAATCTCAGATTCATCTTCTGAAAGCTGAACCTCGATAACATGCCTATCACTGACAGGTTCCAACCTCAGGATATAGCCTACAAATTTAAACTCTAGCGTATCCTTGGCTGCACTGGAAAGTGAGAACCCTCCATTTTCATCGGTCGAGACGGTACTACGCTTAAGTTTAGAAAGAACACTTACACCGGCAAGTGGCTTTCCTGTTTTTAAGTCTTTTACGATACCTGACACATTTCTATCTTGCGCCTGTACCGAAGCGCTGAATAAATAGGAAATGGTCAAAAATACCCATACAACAATGTAACGTATTTTCATATATAACAACTATTTGGTTTAGAATTATCGATCAATATTTCATGACTGGCATATGCTTTCCAGCAACTAAAAACAAATCCTAGTTTGCAAGCAACTTGACCCCAATTTTATTCGTTTAAGATTAATTACAACAAAGTTCTACATTTAAATAACAGGTCTTTTCATTTGGACTAGTCGTATATTTAAAATCTAAACCACAAAA
The DNA here is from genome assembly GCF_017908035.1 of Sphingobacterium tabacisoli. Taxonomy (GTDB): domain Bacteria; phylum Bacteroidota; class Bacteroidia; order Sphingobacteriales; family Sphingobacteriaceae; genus Sphingobacterium; species Sphingobacterium tabacisoli. Next base: position 123,247 of record NZ_JAEQMU010000004.1, read on the forward strand.
CAAGCAAACAGCTGAAAAACAAGGAATTAAAACAACAAACAAAACCTAAAATCTAGACTTTTATTTATAAAAAATTGAACTAAAAGCACGACAAATAAGAGGGAATATATTTTTAGAGAACCGGGTACATGAAGATCGTATAAGGGGGCTATTTTGAAGCTGAAAAACCCCAAATAGAAGACCTATTGGGGATACATGCTGCAGCTATAACAGGCTATTAAATATTACTTAATATTGCACAAGGAATAGGGCTTCTTCTGAAGATCTCTGATAGTATCTTCAAACAAATCCGGATGTGAAGATCTATTTTTATTCTTCGACCTGTAAGTATAAACAGTGGTTATGGAGCACCTCAAAAATCTCGCAATCTTATTATTATCAGTAATACCCAATCTAATAAGCGCGTAAATGCGGAGTTCCGTGGTAAGAAGATCATTATTCTTGATTAACTGCTTTTCTTCTTGTGGAAAAAGATTATTAAATTCATCTATAAAATTAGGATACAATTTTAAAAAAGTCTCATCAAAGTTTGTTAGAAACGACTTGTGCTCTCGCTCTACATGAACCTTCGAGTCGAGTTCTTTTTGAAGTTTCTCAATTTTTCCACCCTTGAATAATCTTTTCAAATTCGTCCTATAATCATCAAGTTTATCAATATAGTCAGAGCAAAGATCTATAAACTTGCTTAAATAGGTTTCTTTCAACAAACCGATTTTCACCAGTTCACTATTTAGGAAAACAAGTTGGCTATTGGCGATCTGTAGCTCCGCATTGGAAAGATGCAAACTCTCACTTACAGAATTCAAGTCTCTATTTGCTATGATTAAATCATTGTTTAAATGATGCAGCTGATTTCTTGTCTTGCGAAGTCTTCTGTACTGTATCGTGATTCCCAGTAAAAGACAAGCAATAACCGAAAACCCAACTATCATAGCATTACGCTGTTGTAATATTTTATTATTATAAGCATCGTAGATATTGGGGAGAACCTGTGTAATCTGTTGCATCCATCTAAAAGCCCCACTATATATTGCGTCTTGCAGGGATATTTCTACAAATTTATGTGCGATGTCGATTTCCCCTTCCTCATATAAAAGCCCCCCCAATTTCCATAAGGATACGTACTCCTTTACCGCGAACTTTACGTCTGTAATAGCCGATATAGCTAGATATAGCTTTTCGCTTTCGGTATCTCCTTTCAAATTGTACAAATTAGCAATATAGAAAGCCACGATAGCCATATCCCGTTCATCTGTGGTTAACTTTTCATAAACTGCCAGCAAAACTTCCAACGCTTTATCATATTGCTGGCTCGATCGCAATTTGTTCGATAGGTATACAGAATGCCAAATCGACGTCTTAGGCGTATAAACCAAAAGGGAGTCCACATCAGCTTCTATTTTTTTGATATAGCTATTAAACTCCCCTTCTACGATAGTGTGCTCTGCCAATCCCTTATGTAACTCCATTTGCGTTACATAATAAAGTCTTCTGATTTCATCATCAAGGTCTGTTCTCGTAAATAAATCCTGGTTCAATAAATCCTGGCTTTCTTTATACATCCCCGTAAAAGCATAACAACGGGCAATCAATACGGTAGATTGGGCTTTGTATGAAATATTAGATGATAATTTATCCTCTGATAAGAGGAACATTTGCTGGGCGTACATCAAGGCAGAATCAATCTGCAAATCAAAATACATATCAAACAGCTCATGACAGAAATCAAACTCTTCCTTAGCATTGGAAACTGCTTGTAGCTTTTTCTTAGCCTGTTCAATCTGATCCAGCTTTGCATTAAAATAGTCCCCACGTTTGCTCAATACCTTTTCGAGCAATTCAAAAGACTCGTCATAAGACATCTTTATCTGAGCCGTAGGCATTAGCGTTCCGAACAAAAAGAATATAACAGTAAAAATCAAATTGGCTTTCATAAGGTTTAGTAATTGAATACATGATTCAGTTTATGCGAACCGACACATTGCTATCATCCCCCATACAACAATGTAACGTATTTCCATATTATAATAAAAAGGCAACATGATTAGAGGTTAAAATGGTTATGTTTAAAACCGTCTTTTTCAAATACTTTCCTATTTCTTCATTTTATTTAAATTTCAAAACCGAACAAACAAAAATCTGTTGCAAAAATAGTGCTCATCCGTTAAAAAATGACTAACCCGGAGTTAACAAAACATTAAAGATCACAATCAAATCGCTTATCAAAAGAAAATCAACACGATAACTACGTGATATTCGGGATTTATCATAATATGTTTAAAATTGGATTAGACTTCAAAAACAACAAAAATATGAAGCAATACGAAGTTAAATCAAAACCAAAATAAAAACAATAAAAGTAATTTCAAAACTTATTTTAATAAAAGGCAAAAAAACAAATTTAATTTTAAAGCTAAATATCAATACTTTACTTATTTTTTTACCGAAGACTAACGTACACAAGAAGAGATAAAAGGCTTTAGCTAAAATATGAAATAAAATGAAAACAAATAATTACATACGTGGCCCTATGTATCATTCGAATCAATAAAGACCTACATCGTCAACGCTTTATCTTTTTCTTTTTCCAGCCGTGTCTCCTGATGAGCAGGAGTCACTAACGGTGTAATCTCTATTTCGCTCTTATTGGCGTCTTCTTTTTCGGTGACTTTCAAAAACAAATTGATATAGATCAGTCCTGCAAATAGGAGTATAATCCCGAGCAACTGCAATAGCGAAATCTGTTCCTGCAATACTAAAAAGGCACATAATATAGCCGCAGGAAGTTCTAATGTAAGGAGTATCGCGCTGAGTCCGGGTCCTAGTTTGGGCATCCCTACGCTAAAGCATATAGGTGGGATTACCGTACCGAATATCGCCAAGAAAAGCCCCCACTGAAAAAGACCTCCGTCAATATGGGTACTGTGGTATAGGGAATTGCAGTTCATCAAAAAAATAGCAAGAGTAGAACCAGTCGTCATCAGGGCACTCTTTTCCAGGAAATGCATCCCTTTTCCCAACTCGCTGGTGAATAGGATATAAAAACAATACAAGACCGCAGAAGATAGAGCCAGAGCAATGCCCAACAACGAGAAGTCCTTGGTGGTAAACCCCGTAAATCCGCCCGCTAGAAATGTTGCAAACAGGATAAAAGCGGCAGCTCCCAACTGCTTGAGATGCGGCCGTCGACCGAGTACAAGCCATTCGGCAAACATGCTCATCCAGGCCATCTGCATCAGTAAAACTATCGCCAGAGAAGCTGTGATGTACTGTACAGACAGGTAATACAAATAGGTGGCGACGCCCATACAGGCTCCTGCCAAAAGGAGTTTCCACCGTCCGGCCTGTTGTGGTGCGGGGCGCTTTCTCCCATCACGCCACCATCTCCCAAATGAAGCTGCCCATAGAATCACTGCCCCGATAAAGCCCTGTATAAAGGTAACCTCTGCGGCACTATATCCCTGCCCATAAGCAATCTTGGCGAAAGAGGACAGCATTCCATAACTAAGCGCCCCAAGAGCAACAATCAACACGTATTTATTCATTACTTAATTTAGTACGGTCAAATCTATCAAAACCAGAACTATACCCAATAATTAAGTTTTAAATATGTATTTTGCACACAAAAACAAGCCCATTTTCGTTTTTTAAACAAAAACAAGTCTTAAAACAAACAAAGAATCGGAAAAAATACAATGGAAAAACTAAGCCTACAGGAGATGACGCTACTACGGGAGCTTCAGAAGAATGCTAAGTTTGATATAGCAGAGCTCACCGATAGCCTGAATATGTCCAGAACATCGGTATATGACCGAATAAAACGCCTGGAGAATGAAGGATACATCAAAGAATACGTCGCTATCCTGGATCAGGAAAAAGTCGGGCTAAACTTTACAGTGATTGTAAACGTCTCGCTGATCAGTCAGCAAAAGGTACATGTAGATCGCTTTTTAGAACAAATTACAGATCTGGATGAAGTCATGGATGCTTACGTAACCGGTGGGATATTCGACATTGTACTAAAAGTGGTGGTAAGTAGCCCCGAAGCCTATAATGCCTTCGCTTCAGGAAAGCTCTCTGCAATACCTGAAGTCAGCAAGATACAGAGTTCGTTTGTAATGCGGTATATCAAACAAACAACTGCCCTTCCATTTTAAGATCGGAGTAGAGACGTAGATAGGAATAACTGACGGGGCAGTCTAACTGAAAAGACCGCTTAGATAAGGGTATCTAAGAGGTCTTTGTTATTTAATAAATCGTAAGCTTTTACTTCGTCTATTTTTTCACTTTAATATTACGAACCATTTCCAATTGCTCATCAATGCTTCTTGTCGACTGATTCTTACGGATAAGATCCGCCCTGATCTGTTCCCCAATCCCCAGTGCTTTATCCAGCTGATGATTTCTCCAGGTAATATAGAAATACACATGCATATATCTCGGATCTGGATTTCTTTTCAGCAAGGTCTCCATCCACGCAATCCCCTCTACACTCTGATTGGGTCTGCCGGTGAGATTGCCCAACAAGCTGGTCAAAGAAAGGGTATAGTCATCACTGTTCTGACCATATTGATCCAAAAACGCAATACAGTTCTTGATGTAATTTTCAATGGTTACATCTAAAAACAGATTACAGTACATTTCATACTCGGCGACATAAGGATATCCTTTGGCCTTAAACTTCTGAAGAGCGGCCGCATATTCCTCCGCCTGTGTACCTGACCTCGCCAGACCGGACAGATAGTACAGGTAACTTTTAGATATAAATTCCTGAACCTCCTGATTACTGTTATTTATAGCAATCTCCTGCTGATGATCTTCTACATAAGTGAATAAAGTTGAAAAAGGCTCAGCTCCTACAAGCTTAATAAGTTCAAAAGTCGCTTTACTATTTTTCGCTACCGGTGTCAAGCCTTCAAAAAAATCTAAAAAATCCTTAGTAGCTTTCTCTTGTAGATAAGCCTCTTTAAGTGTTGTAAAATAGGTCTTCACAAAGTCACTATCCCTGTTTCCATTTTGCCACTTTTTCAGAATAGAAAGTAAGTTTTTGTCGGGGTTCATCGCTATCCGCGACACCTCAATAAGGGCATCCGCAGATAAGCCCCCTACTGCAGCGTGAACGACTTCTCCCTGTCCATTAAGAAACATCAGGGTAGGATAGGCCACAATCTGATACTTTTTACCCAGCTCTACTCCTACACCTTTATCATCACATTGGATTTTTAGATTTACAAAGTTGGTGTTGAAATGATTTCCAACTTTATCCTGAGAAAACACTTCCTTATCCAGCATCTTACATGGACCGCACCATGAGGTATAGAAATCGACAAAAATCAACTTGTTTTCTTGTTTCGCTTTCTCAAGCGCAATCTCATAGTCATGCAAAAAAACAATTCCCTGTGCTTTCAGCGGTTGATATATACCTGCTATAAATATTATAGCCAGCGCAAACAGGTTCAATCTTCCTTTTTTCATTATACTATCCATTTTTAAATTCCTTCGTATCCTGGGTTTTGAATAATTGCTTTGTTCAATTCTTTTTCTTTCTGTGGAATAGGCCAGATAAACTGTTTTACGGACTTGACCTGAGGTTTGATAGAATAAATCAACGCCTTACCATCCTTACCTTTTAAACGTAGGGAAGCAAACCATTCATACCCGTTTTCCAATGCCAGTTCACGCGTTATTTCCTCAAACAAAACCGTGTGCAATTCTTCATCCGCAATGTCATTTGCCTTTAATCCCTCTTCGCCAGCACGCAACCGCAACACATTAAGTGCTGCTACCGCATTTTCCTTTTGCTTAAGATGCACATAGGCCTCCGCTTTGATCAGATCCATCTGACTGGTACGCATATAGTAAGGAAGACAGTTGCCATCCTCTTTAAATAATTTTGGCACACGTACAGTTTCTTTGCCATTTACCATATCTACCCGCTTATAAAAAGGGGCTCTACTATCTCCGTTCAGGATTCCCTCTAATAATGCCGTAGGCTTGAATTCTCCGCCAAACATTCTAACGATACTTCCTACATTGGAGAACACATTGGCGAGCATCTGCGCGTCCATATATCGGGTAAACAGAAGCTCCGAAGACTTGTAACCATTTTTAAAGATATCGCCATAGGTGACTTCCCGTTTACGCAACGGATCGTTGAGGACCTCGTCTGCCAACTGGATTGCAGTATTCAAATCGCTGGCTGTGCCCCGCATTAGAAGCAGTTCGGCTTTATAAGCTTTGGCCAATAGATTGGACGGACGGTAGACGGTGCTGAATGATGGACTGGTAGCAATAACAAAGTCCAGATCCTCCAACAATAGGTTATAGGATTCCTCTACGGTAGCACGCGGATAATTATTGGTCGATACACGGGCAGGTTCTCTTCGCATCAGTGCACCATAAGGCGAGGTGATATCCCAAAACTGTCCATAATAGCGGAAGATATAATACTGACCGAAAAAACGCATAAATCTGGCCTCTGCAATAATCTCCGCCTTACGGTTTCCAGCAAATTTCGTATCCGGCAATTCGCCTGTCTTTTTGATTACCGCATTAGCCGCATTTATAATCTGCGAACACTCATCCCAAGCATCCCCAGTATTGACGGTATTTTCCTCGAGATCCCTATCGAAACCCCGGAAAATACCGGAAGTAAAACCGACCATATGACTTCCATCCGAGATATAAGCTGCACCAAAAGGCCCAGGGTTCATTGCCTTAAATGGCACATAAATCCCGATCAGCGCGGCTTCTGCACTAGCGGCATCCGTAATAGCATTATCTTCCACAAGGCTGTGTGGCGGTAACTTATCAAGATAGCTATCACAGGATGTGATCCCGAATAACGCACATAATCCAAGGCTATATATAACTGTTCTTTTCATTATTTTTCTATTACAGGTAAAACTTAAAACATGATCCGTGCACCTACTTTGAAAGTGCGTTCGTTGGGATAAGCAGAATTATCCATCATACTTCCCTCCAAAGGATTACTACTAAAACTCTCCACATTGTATCCTGGATACTTGGTAAATGTAATCACATTGTTAACCGCAGCAAAAACATTCAGACCACTGATAATCTTTGTCTTCTGCAATATTTCTCTAGGAATATAATAAGACAGATTAATCTCTTGAATCTTTAAGAAAGAAGCATCGTACAACCAGAAATCATTAATCTTGTTGGTATAATAACTATGGCGCATCAGCGGATACTTTGCATCGCGGTTTTCCGGAGTCCAGCGCTCTAAAGCCAGCGCATCCACGTTATTAGGTGATATATAGCTCATCTGAAGCTGATTTTCGCCATATTTCCAATATTTGACACCTCCCTTTTGGAAAGTACCAGTGATATCTAATCTTAGCCCTTTGTATTGTAATGACGAGTTAAATCCGCCATAGAAACTTGGCTGTGTTTTTCCGATCACTCGTCTATCCTCATGAATATCATCGTCCTTACCGGTTCCCGAAGAAATGTAACCGTCGCCACTCACATCCACAAACTTGATATCTCCTGGCATGGAATAAAAATTTGTTTCCTGATATCTTCTCTCTGTATTTAAGGCTTCATAGCGATCCACTTCTTCCCAACTCTGGAAAAAACCGTCTGTTTTATACCCGTAAACCAATCCCAGAGGCTGCCCCTCTTCGATGACATAATAAGATAGGTAAGTCGCTCCTGAAGTAGTTGATGCCCTATCAATGCCAAGCTTGGTCAGCTTGTTCGAATTTTTAGAAATATTGGCGCCAAGCTCCCAAGTAAAGTTGTCACGCTGTACAACGACACCGCTTAACCCCAGCTCAATCCCCTTATTGCTCATATTTCCAAAGTTCTGATATACAGACACGACACCCGTACTGGGTGCCATCGGTATACCGATCAGCATATTATTGATGTCTTTCTTATAGACATCGATAGAACCGCGGATGCGGCTATTTGCCATGAAACCAAAGTCTAAACCTACATTATACTCACTGGTAGACTCCCACTTCAGGTTGTCATTGCCCAGGTCTGTAGGCCGCACACCAGGCAGGTCCATATAGCTCACCCCACTCTGATACTGGGCTAACCAGCTGTAAGCTCCCACTCTATCATTACCGGTTTTTCCTGCACTCGCCCTGAATTTGAGTAGATCGACTGTGTTCTTGATCTTTTCAAAGAAAGGTTCATCAGAGATAATATATGCCGCAGACACAGCTGGGAAAAATCCGTATCTATTGGCCGGAGCAAAGCGTGAAGAACCATCGACACGAAACGATGAAGTCAACAAATAACGGTCTTTAAATTTATAATTGAGACGGCCATAGTACCCGATAGCAGCTGTCTCTGTCACGTCCCCGCTTCCCCATTGATATTTAGCAGCCTGCCAAACCGCATTTTGAATCTTATCATCGGCAAAATTCATATAGCGCTCATTGACGTAATCATTCTTTGAGGTATTATACTCAGTTCCCAATACAGCGGTGATATCATGGTCACCGACCGTTTTTAAATAGGACAGGTAATTCGTGAATGTGGTATTCACCCCGCTGCTCTGATTGTCCTGAAGTACACCTGTGGCGTTGCTATAATTCTTACCGACCTGGGTAGTTCTTGGATAATACTCTTTAGCCGCGCCCTGGCTGTAATAATAATTATAACGTGTCGTAAACTTAAAGTCTTTCAAGAACCTGAACTCAGCGTAAGGACTGATATTTAACACCTTACCCGTTCTTCTCTTAGTCACATCGTTGGCCAGGATCAGAGGGTTATCTAAATAATAGCGTGTGCCATTAAAATCATAGCTAAAAATATGGTAACTACCATCCTCATTATATACTGGAATATCAGGACGCATATTTGTCGCAGTACCGATAGAAACAGTTCCATTGGTCTCATCTGTAGTCCCCATCAAGCTAAAGCCTACCTTAACGTAATCGCTAAAGTTTTGATCGTAGTTCATATTGAGGGTATTCCGGTCGTAGTTACTTCCGACCAGCATCCCGTCATCTTTGTTCTTGCCGTACGAAAAGGAGTACTGCGAACGTTGATCCCCACCGCGAAGAGAGAGATGATGTACCTGGGAGGTAGCTCTGCCGATCATGAGGTCGACCCAATCGGTATTTGCCGAACCGAACTTATCCGCCGGCAGGTATCGTTCGTAAATATTCACTCCTGTAGTAGGGCTGGTAAATGCTTTGACCGCATCATCTCCCCCCCGCACGTTATACCCACCTGCGATATAATTGATCAGTCCTTCTTCAAAAAGATCTTTAAACTGATCTGCATTTAAGGATTTCACTTTCTTTTCCAATGCTTTCACCCCTATATTGTAGCTATAGGAAATCTGTGGCTTGGTATAGGCTGTACCCCGTTTTGTACGGATCTCCAGTACACCGGCGGATGCGCGGGAACCGTAAATCGCTGTAGCCGAAGCTCCTTTGAGAACATCCAATGCCTGAATATCATTCGGATTGATGTCGTTCAAGTCATAGTCATCGGGCATAGGTACACCATCGACAACAACCAATGGATCTACTCCGTTACCAAGACTTGCATCACCGCGGATACGGATACGTACGGGAGCTCCCGGAGAACTAGACCCGGTTATCACCTGTACACCGGGCAATTGTCCCTGAATGATATTACCAATAGAAATCGCAGTGGAAGATTCTAACACTTTGGGATTAAGACTGCTTACCGCATCAGTCAGGTCACGGCGTTTGATAGTACCATACCCTGCACTGACTGTCACATTGACTTCGTCTAAGGTCGAATCATCCAGTAGCATATTGATATTTCCAAGCTGTTCCTTTGCTTTGATCTCTATAGATCTATAGCTCACATAGCTGATGATCAGAACGGCATTTCTATCAACAGATGCTAATCGAAAGGTACCATCGCGTTCTGTTTGGACGGATTGTCCTTCTCCTTTGACATGCACAGAAGCTCCGCTCAACGCCTGTCCTTTCTCATCAACAACCTTTCCGACAACGGTTATTTTATCCGTCTGAGCACTGCTGACGCGGGGAGAAGGTGTTTTCTCCAAACGTAAAGCTACAATTTTATTGTCTATAGAGTACCTGATATTAGAGCCGGCAAAGCACGCATTTAGGGTTTCCTCTACAGTGGCATTTTTGACGCTGATATTGATTGGATTAGCTTCTTTAATGAGGGAAGCATCGCCCAGGATATCATAGCCACTCTGGATGCGGATCGCCTTTATGACTTTTTCAAGAGGCGCATTTTTTTCTGAGATTGTAATCCGCTGTGCAAAACTATTGGCCTGTCCCTGGGACAATCCGATAGTAAGCAACACGATCACAAACCGCATGGATAACATTGTTTTTCTTGGCATAAAAGCACGCAGCTTAAACCAATAGGAGTAATGGTCTTTCATATTTATTTTGGGTTAGTTATTCTTTCAAAAAAGGACAATCATGCGTGTCCACGAATTTAGGTTAAGTGTGCAGCAGCATAGCAGATCGGCTACGCATATTCTGCCTGTAATCATACGTTAGTACATCAAATTCACTAATTTAAAATGGTTAGATCTTTATATTAAATAACAGTAATTTTCCTGCCGGATATCTTAAACTTCACCTTTCCGGTACGCTCCAGGGCATGCAGCACTTCGGAAATATTCTTTGAACGGGATACGGTACCTATAAAAGCGATATTCTGGGGCTTGGATTCGTAAACGATATCCACATCGTACCATTTTGCTACCTTTTTCATGATGCTTTCAAAATCTTCATCATCAAACATAAAGTAACCGTTCTTCCAGGCAACTGCAGACTCGGTATCCACGGTCTTCACCGCTATCAATGAACTTCCTAATTCGGTTGTGCTTTGCTGATTAGGGGTTAGCATCTTGAACATACCATTGCCCGGCAACGCTATTTTCACACGCCCTTCCAACAAGGTGGTCTTTATAGTCTTCTCTTCCGGGTAGGCCGCAATATTAAAGGATGTGCCCAGTACTTCGACAACCTGGCCTGCATTGATTACCTCAAAGGGACACTTTGTATCTTTAGCGACTTCAAAGTAAGCTTCACCTACCAGCGTCACCTGCCGCTTACCGCCCACAAAACGGGTCGGATAAGTCAATGACGATGATGCATTGAGCCACACTTTAGTACCATCAGATAGTACAACACGGTATTGCCCGCCTTGGGGAGTACGGAGCACAGCCGATTGTACCGTACCTGCCTCTTCCATCAGCGGAGTACCATCTTCATAATGGTAATTGCCATTGACCGCAATAATCTCTTCTTTATCTTCCGACAGCTCCACCGAGGTGCCATCCGACAATAACATCGTAGCACGATTACCGCCAGCAGGTATATCCTGGTTATAGACCTGTGTCCCGTCCTTTATCTCTACCGCAGGATTTCTCTCATACATGGTATACGTTGCAAATCCAATCAATGCCAGCACAGCGGCCACACTGCCCCATCGCAGGACAATCTGCTTTATACTCCTTTTCTCTTTTACACTCTCCTGATCCACTTGTTGGTTGATACGACCCAAAAGTTGCTGCACACGTGGTTCGAAATGGCTAGGCACTACAAAATCTTCCTCTACTGCGATATCGGATGCTCCCAGTACCTCCTCTATCTCCTCATCCGTACAGTTGCAAAAAAAACGCATTAATGTCTCCCGCCCGCTATCGGGAATAGTCTTTTTAAGATACTGTTGATAGAGCTCTTTTAATTGTTTTAGATCATGCATTGGTCTCCCCATTTATAAACACTACGCTTAGAAAACACAAAGGGGTTAGTCTAAATCGAAAAAAATAAAATAAAATTTAAGAATGACGACAATGCCTAAGAATTTAGGAGTCGTTCAGATAGTATCAAAGCAACAGCCAAAGCACCTGAGATGTATTTCTGATGCGTAAACAAATGGCTCTTGACAGCCTGTGTTGCCTTGACCAAATGTACATGCACGGTCTCCGGGCTGATTTCCAAAATTGCCGCAGCTTCTTTGTAGGATCTACCCTGGATTTTACACAGCTGGAACACCTCCCGTTGCCTAGGAGTGAGTCCTTTTAGTGCATCATCCAAGAGCTGTTGGGTTTCCTTTGCAGCAAATGCTTCTTCTGTAAAATTTGTGATCTCCCCAACCCCATGGATCTCTTTATAGAGTAGCGTATTACGGGCTATACGGCGATAATGGTCGATCAACATGCGCTGAGCAATGCGATACAGGTACCCTGCAAAAGGCTTTTCGGGATCAATTTGTTCGCGGCGCTCCCACAGCTTAACAAATAATTCCTGCACAATATCATCTGCCTGCGCCGCCTCCGGCAGTTTGCCATCGAGCTTGAACAACAATTGTGGACTATGTCTATTGTACAGTATCTCAAATGCAGTATGGTTTCCTTCACGCAAAAGCAGAAGTAAAGACTTCTCATCATTATGGTCTACATTATTCACAACTGCTAACTCGATTAAGGTTCTAAAGTTAAGTTATTGTTTTTTCAAAAAAAAATCGCCCGGTCTCCCAAGCGATTTTCAATATTACTTTATAAAATATCGGAACTACAACTGTTGTGCTCTTTCCAATAGGGCATCTGCAATTTTGATTATTTTAGAAGTTTCATTATCGGCCAATGCCCGGGCGGCTTCAGCAGCTTTTACGGCTTCTTTTTTCTTTTTTAACGTAATACAAATCTCAGCAAAAGTTCCCTGATTGGAGTAAGAACTTCCATCCAGCTCTACGGCTTGTTTAGCAAGAACATAACATTGATTCAAAAGTGCTTTCGAAGGGGCTTTATCTTGTCCATATTTACCCGAATTGCGACGGGCTATGAAACTTAGCTTTTCCGCTTGATCTTTTAGAATGCCTTTGCGAAACTTGTTGGTCATTTGTACAAACTCCTGATCAGTACCGTTGGCAGCTATCCATTCGACCTTATACATGGCTGCTTCAACCTGCATATCTGAGTCTCCTTGTTCAAAAAAAACAAGGCCATTTTCAAATTCCACCTTATCTTTATCCCGGATGTAACCATACATGGCATACCGCAGAAGGTGCTGTTCTTTTTTCTGAAACTCATCTTTTGGTACGGACGTTTTAAAGAAGGCCTTGTTCGCCAAAAAGAACTTCCCATATTTATCGTTACCATTCTGTCCTAATTGCTTAATAGCCTCCCAACCGACGGGTGTCTTAAGAAAATCTGTATCTGCTAAAGCATCTAGGGCAACACGAGCGGACTGTGCTTCCTTAGGATCCACGCTACTCATCACTGTGATATAGCGCAACAAAAACTTAGGGTCTCTTTCTCCTGAAGCAAATTGTTCTTGAATAACAGGAATATGAAAGTCCTTATTTAGGGCCTGCTTACCCTCTATAAGGAATTTATCGGCTTCCATACGGGATTGCGTACGATACACCAAAGCACCTTCTCCATCTAAGAACAAATAGGTAGGGAAACTACGAATACCATACTTTTTAGCAATATCGATCCCCTCTCCGACTTCGCAATCGAACTTGGTGTTGATAAAATTTGTGTTATAGAAATCTGCAACTTCCTTCTGGTTAAAAACATTACCTTCCATCCATTTACAGGGTGCACACCAAGAGGTGTAGCCGTCCAAGAAAATCAATTTGTCCTCAGCCTTAGCTTTAGATTTAGCTTCTGTAAAGCTTATTTTTTGGAAATCGACATGCTCCTGTGCTTGTAAGGATGTCATTCCCATAAACAACACAAAAGCGGTAATAATCCTATTCATTCTGTTTGTATTTTATAGTTCTTTAAAGGGATAAAGGGGAATTACTCCCCTTTAAATTTCATTACTTCGTGACCTTCTTTATAGGCCTTGTAGCGACATAAGCCGAATTATCTGATGCATTTGCCGTTAACGGATAATATCCATGCCAGCTCGGATTTGTATTAAAGTCGAAAGTCTGAAACTGCTTGGACGTACCATTCTTCAGCATTGTTGACGACAGATAATATGAACCGGAGGAAGATGCAATTTCCAACGCAGTACCGTGTGTCTTAAGCGCATTGTTAACAGCTGTAAGATTTGCGTCCAATGCTTTTAATTCGTCCACAGCAGGTAAATACCAACCAATGGTATTTCCAACAGATGCTTTATATTCATACGCGTACACAAATGCACTAGTCGTCGCTGTAAGTTTGGTAGCTAACGTCTTATTCTGAGCAATTAACGCCAAGGTATTACCATATCCATCAGTATAACTAGGGGTAAAGAAATTAGCTCCGACAGCACCAAACTGCTTCGTAGTATGCTCTAAGGCTATTATTTTAGCTTCCTTAATATTGGAAGGATTCACCCAGAATACAACACCCGTAGGTTTAAAATCAGCATCGTAGATTAAATCTCCTACCTCATAATATGCTTTAGGAGCTGCTAATGTATAAGGAAGTGAGAGACTAGCTGTCGAACCATTACCACTTACGCTTAACTTGATTTCTCCCTTACGATTAATAGTGGTAGCACCAAAGAAATCGTTAGGTGCCTTTACGTTGAGAATATTACCTGATAAAGTCACAGTCCAATCTGACGGTGCAGAAACGATACTAACAGAAGCGCCTTCACTATAGCGGATTTCGGATTTTAGCGTTTGGCCCTCAACCGCATCAAAGCGTTTTAATGCGGAGGTAATATAAAGACCAGACGAGCTTACATTCTTAGGATGAGCTGCCATAAACTCCCACATCAAAGGCATAATACGTGTCCAATTGATACTGTGCCCTTCGTCTTCGATCATAAAAAGCTCAATATCGCCTTTACCCCCATTCCATTTTTTGGTTAAATAAGGTTTATAATTATCAATATATAAAGTATCGCTGTACACTGCATCGGCAGGAAAATATCCAGCCACCTTATTTGCCCACACCGTAATATTATCAACTACTGCTGAAGCTATTACGGATTCATCTTTCTTAGCATTAAACGCTCTAATAGGTACAACTCTATTAGGTGCAACCTCGGAATCTTGAATTTTCATTTGTCCAGCGACTGGAACTGCGGCTGCAAATATATCCGATCTATAAAATGCCAGTACATATGAAAAGATGGCTCCACTGGAATGTCCACAGGTATAGATTCGGTTTACATCTATTTTCGGAGTCTGATTTTTGAAAAAATCAACCATCGCGTCGACAAATGGAAAGTGGTTGTCAGAATTTTGCCAATTGACAGCACTTCCAGTATCTTCACCTGCAGGAATCGCTATGATACAGTTTTGCTTAATCGCCAACTGTAATAGAGGTTGACTCATGGATACATTAGCGATAGGATCCTGCCCCGCTCCATAGCTCCCATGGAAATCAAAGATCAAAGAAATTGGTTTACTTTTGTCAATAGAAACCGGCATAAAATATTTAAACCTACGGACAGTTGCTATTCCCTTTGTTTCGACATCAAGTTTCACCAAATGTATACCCGGTTGCAGTTCACCCTCCGTTCCTCCTGGAGTAACAGCGACCGTATCATATTGATCTATTTCTACGTCCTTCTTCTCCTGTGACAAGTATTCACTTGTATCTTTAACACAGGACGAAAAGGCAAAAAGATAAAACAAAAGGAGTGAAAAATAGATTCTTAAATTCATTATCTTCATTACTATTTCTATTAAATATTATCAATTAAGGTAACTCCCCCATCAGATCGACCATCCCGAAAATTGGTCTGGTATTTAACCTTTACATCCACTGGAATACCTGAAATACCCTCATATTTTTCTTTTAGATTCAATCGTAAGGTCGTTCTGTCCAAATCAAAACGTAATACATCACCTTTAAGTTCTGTTCCACTACCTTCATTATCGGCACCATAACGAGATACGCCCAAAAGTAATGTCCCTTCTGATCTGGACACGCTCATACTGGTAATCTTAGCTTCGTTATCATAACCTAATGAACTGAGTGAAAGCACTTCATGACCGGTTCCTGGGACAGTTCCTGAACCTATGTCTAAGACATTATACTTGTATAACTTGTTTCCAGCTGTAAAAACTACATAAGGTGATGTCTTCATATTATAAAACTTACTTTCCTCAGTGGCTACACCTCCACTAACTTCCCCAGTCAAAGAATATTTCGTTCCAGCTTTGCCAAGTAATAGGAAACGTAGAGAACTTGATGATGATTTCAATACTGCATAAGAAGTTCCTGATTGACTCGTAGGAGATCCATAAATCAAATCGTACCCAGGAAATGCTTTCACATCCGTAGTTGGTATTTGCCGACTTATTCCTGAATTTGAATAAGAAAATCGTCCAACAGTACGGTCGAATACAATAAAATCACCCAAATCATAACTATGATTAAACATTGTACCCTTATCTACAGTGGGTGTCATAGTATGATAATAGCCAAAAGGTGAGAAATAGTTACTACGGCCATAGGCGCTCTTACCATTATATGCAAAACTAGGAGTCCAGTTATAACTACTTAGCGAACCGTAATAAAGCGCCCCTCCGGAAATTAATTGAAAATTTTCCATTTGCTGAATTCCACTACCGTATGGATTTTTACGCCATGTATAAATAGCTGATGCCATAAACTCGGGCTTATAGCCTTCTGTATCTGGTTTTGGATAATAAGCTGTTCTCGTAAAAGCATCCGCTTCTAAATAGGGTACTACATTTGGTTCTAAGGTACCTTTATCAATCAAAGCCAACTGATTGTCTACCAAAACCAGAACCCGTCCATTTCTATTCGCAAATGGAGCATTATTGGTTTCTTCTACAGGCAAGGTCGCTTCCAACATCAAAAAGTTTAAACGCTGCGGATTGGTTCCTAACGGCTTTCCAAAGCGAGATTCATAATAGTTAACAACCCAATTAGACGGTTTATCCAGCCGCAGATAAGAAATCTCTGCCTTCCCATTGGATTTACTTAACACCATAATCAAATCGCCTGCAGTAGAAGAAGACACATTTACTTCAAAACGGAAGTAGCTCTTCACTTTAGTC
The DNA here is from genome assembly GCF_017908035.1 of Sphingobacterium tabacisoli. Taxonomy (GTDB): domain Bacteria; phylum Bacteroidota; class Bacteroidia; order Sphingobacteriales; family Sphingobacteriaceae; genus Sphingobacterium; species Sphingobacterium tabacisoli. The sequence continues at coordinate 140,182 of NZ_JAEQMU010000004.1, forward strand.
TCTTTATCTTCTACTATAAAACGGGATACCTTATTTCCAGGAAGCAATTTTATTACCGTAGCTAACTCCGCACTTTGTCCAACCTTCTTACTATCAATCTCCCATAAATAATTAAACCTACTCGTATCGCTATAAAGTGTACCTTCGAGTTTTGGACTTATTTTTAAACTATCGTCCATATCTAAAGCATACTGTCTTTCTATTCCATCTATTTTTATTTCATTAATTTCCTGATAATCCTCAGGGCCGGTACCGAGATCTTTATAACAGGAACTCAACAACAAGGCTCCCATAAAGATTCCCCAAAATTTATTATGTATAGCTATCATATCTACTATCTTTATTACAATTAATTATTTTGCTCAACTAACCGATCAATATAAATACGTGCTCCAGTCTCATCATCAAAAGTCGGTTCGCGCTCTAGATAATTACGTAAAGCTTCAAAATATTCTCTCCCCCCATTATTGAAATTGAACGGTTCTTTCTCCTTATTTGCCCATTTTTCATTAAAAGAAATCAAGATCTTCCATTTTTTAGGATGATAAAACATTAAAGAGCCTACTCCATCCCACCATTTTGGTTTTACGAGATAGTTATTCATATACAGATGGGTGTACAAACCATCTTTCATACCCAAATTAAAGTCTTCTGTAGCCTCCATGTCCAATGTAAGGCGATAATCTACAGGATTAATAAAACTGGTCCCTAGATCTTTCCTTAAAACAACAATGCTGAGTGTATCTTTTCTTCGTCCTGCACGAAAAGTCTGCGTCGACGAAAAAGGCTTATAATGTACACCTTCTTTCGCTGTAGTCGAATCTGGATTAATACGCACTCTGTATGTTCTATCCTTATTGGAAACATCACCGAGAAATTCTACAACAATCTTAGCGGTATCCTCTTGGACTTCGTCATCTGACATACCAAAAGATAATGTAGTACGATCAAAATAAGTTCGTCGATAAACAGTGGCCTGTCCTTGAGTTACCGTATCTTCTTTAAAATACTTAAATTGGATACGCGATTTTTCTGTATACAAGTTATCTATGGATTGATCGCAAGAACTTAAATTTATTACGATAACAAAAAACGACAACAAGGTTAAAATATATATACTTTTCATAATAAAGTTTTCTTAATTACGGTGTCCGTTTTCAATTTCTTTTCGTGGCATTGGAAACACAAATATGTCGTCACTTGGTGGCAATACTCCGATTGTGCCACTATTGATTGGAATGCCAAGATTGAGTCGTTTGTATACATACCACAACTGTCCCTCGCCTACCATTTCGCGCTTCAACTCATCAAATATATACTCCATAGTAAGGTATCCCCATGGTGCATTATTACGAATACGATGATTACGTAACTCATTGATGTATGCCTGTGCCCGCATATCGTCTACTCCTAGATATGCTTCTGCCAAAATCAAATACATCTCTGATAACTTGATCATAGGCATCTTACGAAAAATATTCTTTGTATTATCAACGGTAAACTTCATGAAAGAACCATCTACTGTAGAAAACCATTTGATATTACGGATATCATCATTATTGCCTTCATACCATTGAAACCGACTTCCAAAAGTGAGAAGTGCAGCCTTACTTCCACCTGACTCTGGTGTTGATGAAAAATGCAAAGCTTTACTATAATCTGAAATCTTTCTATTCCGCAACGAAAAGATATGCTCATCAGAGAATAGAATATCTATTTCTTCATCAGGCTTGTCAGCACTAGCAAAGTTCAACAGTTTAAACCGATTTGACTCGATTACCTCCTTGGCATATTTTATCGCGTTGTTTTTATCATTTCGCATCAAACTGACACGTGCCATTAAACCTTTGACAGCGAATAGATTCATTCGTGCCACGTATTTATCCGCATCGTTTTTATTAGTCATCTCGTAAGGTTTTACACCTATAATTGGATCATCTGCAAGTAACCTTTCAGCTTCTCTAAGATCATCCATAACTAATTGAACGCATTGTTCAACCGTATAAATCGGAGGAAGTGATACACCGAATTGTGTATTGTAAGGAATCCCTTGCGCCTTTGGAGAACGCTTAACATCTGGAGCAAAGAGACGAACTAAATCAAAGTGTAGATAGGCACGTAAAGCATAAGCCTCCCCTAACACCTGACTTTTTACTTTCGGTGTCAGCACATCTACATCTTTCTCTGCCCAATAAATAATATTATTAGTTGCACTGATAGCCGTATAAAGCTTATTCCAAATACCCAAGAAAGTAGATTCTACTTTTTCATCTTTATAATCAAATGCTTTTAACTTTTCGTAATCAGCTGAAATACTATTGTAGTTATAATATTGTGCCAATAGATCCAACACCTCCATACTAAGACGCTTACCATACAAGTTCTCACTAGCCATCGCACTGTACACTCCGGCAAGAGCTTCTTGATAACCTTGCTCCGTACTAAATAACTTTTCCTGTGGAACCTTATCTGCCAGCTCCACATCCAACCACTTGTTGCACGCAGAAAAAAGAAAAACACAGCTTAGTAGTATTAAATATTTTATCTTCATATCTATAGTATTAGAAAGTCAAGTTAAGTCCCAATGAAACAGTCTGTGCATAGGGATAAGTCGTACCGCGTTCCATTTTTACAGTTGAGAACCGGAAAAGATCACTTGATGTCACCATAATTCGCGCACGCTCCATTCGTAAATGTTCTAACGTTCTTTTCGGGAGATCATAAGTCAACGTTAAAGTTTGTAATCTTAAGAAATCATTCCGCTGCACCAAACGTGTTGTCTGATAAGGAGCTGATGTGTCATCAATCCGCCTATATAATGTAACATCTCCTGGTTGCTTCCAACGCTCGTACAAAACTCTTCTATCCGCATTAAAGCGCGGATCGGAACCTTCTACCTTTTGCGCTAACGTGGAATTATAAATTTTTGCACCATATTCATAGGCTAAAATAAAATACAGGTTAAAGTTTTTGTAGATTAGATTAGACTGGAATGTCCCCATCCACTTTGGATTCATATCACCTACTATGATTTTATCTTTTGCATCATATTTAAAAGTAAGATCTCCGTTAAGTTTTCTATAAATCTCATTACCAGTCATTGGGTCAATCCCAAGGGATTCCACGACCATCAATGCACTTTGTGAACGCCCTGATTCGTAGGCACGTAATGGCTTAGGACCTGTTACATTCTCTTCCTTATTGGCTTCTTCGTTCATCGCTTCCAAAGCATTAGACAGTTTTACAATCTTGTTTTTATTGGTAGCTGCACCTAAGGTGAAATTCCAAGTGACCGGACTGTTCCCGCGTAAAACATTGAAACGAAGACGCATGTCCATCCCTTTGTTTTCCATTGCGCCTAAATTCTCGGTATAGCTAGTGAATCCAGTAGATGGAGCAACGTCGATTGGCAATAAAAGGTTTTGCGTTTGCTTAATATAAGCATCAACATTTAACACCAATAAATTGCGGAACATGGTCCAGTCGGCACCAAGATTAGTCTGTAACGTGTTTTGCCATTTCAAGGCAGGATTTCCATAACCTAGTAGTTGCGCGCCGTAGAAGCCATTGTATTCGTAGTCGGCATTATAGCTGTATTTTGTCAACGCTTGATCCGCTGAAAAATTGACCGATCCTGTACTACCGACTGATCCCCTTATCTTTAATGTACCATCGCTCTTCCACCAGGCCTCACGATCAACATTCCAAGCAGCCCCAACCGACCAAAAAGGAGCAAAACGAGATTCTCTTCCAAAACGGCTAGAGCCATCTGTACGGAATGATAAATCCACAAAGTATTTGTTGTCATACCCAACATTGGCATTTCCAAAAAATCCAATCATCCGTGACTTATCTAAACGACCATTAGGAGTTGAGTTTTCCTTGAATTGTTGTGCATATTGAATAAAATTCAAGTTGTCAGATAGAAACCCTGTAGCCGTATAGCCTTCTCCAATCTGAGATAAAGTAACTGTATTCGCTCCGACTCCAATGTTGGTAGATATCTTATCTAAAAAGACTTGATTATAGGAAGCTGTTACTGTACCGTCAAAATTAATATCATCCTGATCAAAAATAGTATAGCTACCCTTATTTTCACTTTTCAATTCTTTGTCAAAAATCGAAGAAAACGGTGAAATGTATTTTTCTTCCTTAGTCAATTTTTTACTTAATGAAGCACGTCCCGTTACCCTAAAATTAGAGCTGACACGCCAATCCATATTAAAATTGTCTTGTACCTCTAGGTAACGATTGTAATCTAAATTAGGTAAGGATGCATCCACCAATGGATTCATTGTATTATTGAATTCGTAATGACGAATCATCTCTCCTGTTGTTCGATCATAGATCCGATCAATAGGATTCATTCGTGCATACGAACTGAAGGACCCATATGGGGAATTAAAACCTTTAACATTATTAACCGTCACATCATTACGAATCAAGAAATTGCTTTTCGGATAATAGTTAAAGCTAACGTTAATCCCATAGCGATCCCTTCCTGATCCTTTCATCACTCCCTTATCTTTATCATAATTAAGTGTAATTCCGTAACGAAAACTACGGTCACCACCCTCTACAAAAGTACTGTAACGCTGATTGACAGAAGTCGTGAGTGGTTTTGACAACCAATAAGTATCAACACCTCGAACAACCTCTGCAAGACGGTCGCTGTATTGCATATCTAATAGAAACTGCTCCTCTCGTCCAAGACTTTTATACAACCCTCCTAATCTTTCATACTCTAATTTTTCCCAAGAATTCATCAAGTTGTAATCTCGAAGATCTGGAACGGATACATTCGAATTGGCATTAAAGGATACCCGAACGGCGCCTTCTTTGGGTGGAATAGTCGTTATAATAATAACCCCATTCGCACCACGGGAACCATATAGAGATGTAGCAGACGCATCACGAAGAATAGCAAAAGACTCGATACGATTCATATCCAAGTCGTAGATACGTGTAGCAGACACTTCAATACCGTCTAATAAATATAAAGGCGAGTTTGGATTACTTCGCGCATCATCGGCACTAGACCGTAAATCAAAGCCATTCTCCCCACGAATGGTAATATCGGGAACCCGATTTGGATCGGAACCAAACTCTAAATTAGGTGCTACACGAATTGATGGATCGAAAGCATTTAACGCCTGCATCAAGTTTAGTGACCCTACTTTTTTCAGATCTTCACCCGACACCACAATCTGTGATCCTGTAGCACTTTCCTTTGTACGATTGAAGTAACCCGTCGAGACAGTCACTTCTTCAATGCTACTAGAAGACTTTAACACAACAGTCATCTCCTTCTTGGCTTTGACTATCTGTTTTTCATAGCCCACAAACGAAACAATTAGATTTACCCCTTCTTTGGGTACCTTCAGTTCGAATTCGCCATTATTACCACAGGTACATCCTAGCTTCTGTCCCTCTACTTGTACTGTGGCACCAATTAGAGGTTTTCCATTCTCATCCGTAATTTTTCCTTTAATAATAACCCCATCCTGAACTTCTACATTACGTACAACAGAATGATCTTTTTCTTTAGGCAACAGTACAATGGTTTTTTCTTCTATCCTATAAGTCAATCCCTTGGTAGCTAAAATATCTTCTATAGCTTTCGACAAAGGGGCATTACTTAAATCTACAGAAATGCTACTTTCTAGGTCTAACATTCTAGAATTGTAGAGAAACCCGTATCCTGTTTGTTTGGTTACTGTGCGTAGAGCATCTTTTATTTTTACACGCTGTCCTTTTAGTGTGACTTGCTGCGAATACACAGAGGCACTGAGATGTAACAGCGGAACAAGCGTTAAAACTCCAGTTAATTTCATAATTCTCCAGATTTTTTGTGTCCTCGATCGATAACTGTCCGATTGGTCAATCGGAGAGGACAAATTAATACGGCATAGCCACCTTGCAAAAGGTGCTTTTTTATCCGAGTAGATTTGCATACTTTTGGTTAAGAGTTAGTTAATAAACAGTATAAAATGGGTAGAGACGACCTCTAATATCAGTCCCGATGGCCGTCGGGACTTTTTTATATTTTTTCGTCGTGTAAATTGTTATATCACATAGGCATCTTCTTCATTTTTTAGGTTTTTAATATAAGTTGTTAGTTTTTATTTTTTAAAACGGGATACAAGCACTCTTCTTTCCTTAATATCAAAAGTCAGTTGCTGTGAGGCGCTCAATATCCGCAGAACCTGATCGATATTTTCTTTTTTAGGTACCATTCCCCCAAATACACAATCACTATAATCTCCCTTTTCGAAAGCAACATCAACATCATACCACCTCGAAAGCGTCTGCATAATCTCCCTAATATTGCTATTATCAAAACTAAACATCCCTTCTTTCCAAGCTAATAAACTTCCTAAATCCGGAATATTATCGACACCTAAACCTCCTTGTTTCTCATTCCATAGGCACATCTGCCCTGGACGTAACTCGACCTGGCGCCCACCGGCAGAAACCGCCACACGTCCCTCGATAAGACTCGTTTTTACAATATGTTGATCGGGATAAGCATTGATATTAAAATGGGTTCCCAGCACTGTAATAGTCTGCTGTCTCGCCTGCACGATGAAAGGTTGCCCTTGCTTTTTAGCAACTTCAAAATAAACTTCACCAGTGATCTCGACACTACGTGTACCTTTATCGAATTGAGTAGGAAAGGTAATAGATGATTCTGCATTAAGCCATACTTTGGTTCCATCTGCCAATACTACGGCAAACTGCCCGCCTCGAGGCGTACTCAATGTGCGTTTTCCAATATCCTTTTGCGAAGCTGGCAGATCTTCGGTATTGAAAGTCATCATACCTCCACTGTCTTTAGTCAAAAAAAGGTCTCTAGCATCATCATCAACTAAACTGTCTAAATCTAAAACACGACCATCTTCGAGATGAAGAATCGCCCGATCATCACCTGGTAATATAGTAGAATACATAGAATCGCTCGAAACAGACTCTGAATCCCCATAATGCAGTCCCAACCAACCACCAACGCAGAGCAATACCGCAGCGGCTGTACCGATACTCCAATAAATACGTTTTACTTTTCGTCGGGCACCACGAATACGATCATGTAATGCCACTGAAACACGAGATAGAATAACTTGTTCACTAGCAATAGGAGCATCTTCTTCCCCCTCGAACTCGGCTAAAATCAAGTTACGTAAATACGTGGAGTCATTTTCTTCTTGAAAATGATCCAACAGTTGGAGGAGTTCGCTAGACGATGCTCGTCCCGCAAGATATTTGGAAAATAATTCTTTTAGATTCGTTTCTTGTTTCAAACTGATTAGGTTCTTTATAAGCTAATACGGGGATGTATTAAAAAGTACCTACTCTAAATTTACTTTTTTTTAATAAAATATTATTCAACTATATCCGATGCTATGCTAGCTGCCCCAAATCGTTTCATTTCCTGCAGAATAGTTGCTGTCCAAAAATCTAATTCTAACTCTTTTTTCCGGATTATCTCCAATGAAAAACGCCCTTTCTGATAACTATCTGCGAGTTCGCGCCGCTGATAATCGACCAGACTTAACTCAAGCTGTAGATAAGCTCCTTTTTGGGCAATCTGCTCGGCTAACATAACCGGCTCTACACGGCCGTCAATCAGCTCAGACTCTTCCGCCTCCAACTTGGAAACCATAGTTTTAATAGCACTTTCGGTAAGATGTCCCCGTATAGGGATATTGGCCAAATAAGAGATCGATCGGTCCAGCAACAGCAGGTTCAGAATATGCTCATCTTCTATCTTTTTGTCCACGGGTTTAATCAACTTAATCAATCGGGACAGCGTAAGTCCCTGTATCAACAAAGTGAAAATAATAACCACGAAAGAAACAAAAAGCACCGTACTCCGCTGCTCGATCAACAGCCCCCGCCCATCAGTAAATGGCAATGCTAATGCGGCTGCCAATGAAACAACCCCACGCATCCCTGACCAGGATAGAATAAGATATTCCTTCCCCGATTCTGCATATATCCCCATAGTATGGGCAGACCTGCTAAATGAAAAAGCAGGAATAGCAAAAAGCACCAATAACCGGACGGCTACGAGAATCAAAAATATCAGAAACCCATAGCATACTAAAGGGAAAATTTCAGGCGAAGGTATATCAGCGAGTATGCTTGGCAACTGCATACCTAAAATAAGGAAAATCAGACCGTTCAAAATAAATATAATGACATCCCAAATATGCCCCATCTGAATTCGGCTAGCAGCAGTAAAGATGGCAAAAGAATGCCAAGAAAGATACATCCCCAAAATGACAACAGCTAGCACGCCAGAAAAACCAAGATGCTCGGAAAGACTATAAGTCGCAAAAGGCAATAAGACAACGGCAAATGTTTCAACATTGCTATCATTACGAAGGAAAGCATATATTTTGAGAAAGAGAAACCCGACAGCAATACCAACAAAAACACCTCCCAAACTGATGTACAGAAACTGCCATCCGGCATCCCATAATGAAAAAGCTCCTGTCATAACCGCTACAACAGCACATTTATAAGCAATTAATGCAGAAGCATCATTCAGTAAGCTCTCCCCCTCTAATAGGACAATCAATCGCTTGGGCAGAACTATACTTTTGGTAATACTACTAGCTGCCACCGCATCGGGCGGAGATACAATAGCCCCAAGTACAAACGCCAAGCCCCAGCCAAACCCAGGTAACACATGATGGACAAAAATAGCAACGATAGTGGTGGTAAGAAATACGAGGATAACAGCGAGAATGGATATTTTCGAGAACTCCTTCTTAAAATCGGGAATAGAAGTATTCCAGGCCGCATCAAATAAAACAGGCGGTAGCACCACATAAAAAATCATCTCCGGACTGATATCTATAGTAGGTAATAAACCTGTCAGACTCAACAACAGACCTACAAGTACCAACAAGATAGGAAGTGCTAGTTTTACTCGCTCCTTGACGGAAATAATAACAATTAAAATAATAGATATCCAGATAATTTTCTCTAACTCTTGCATGTCTCCTCTATTAGACCGCAAAAGTAATTAGCCAAAACTCACCGACTATTGACCTAAGTCAAAAAGGAAATGTCTAACCCATCTTTATTTTAAAAGATCGAACATGGCAAACGTTATCAAAAAAAATAGAAAAGGGAACTCTTTCTTAAGAATACTGTTCGCCTTAGTAAGATGGTTATTGATAGTGGATTTGCTAATCCCTAGCAACTGAGTTATCTCCGCATAGCTCTTACCTTCTAATTTAAAAAGGATGTATACTTGCCTACATTGGGGGGGGAGCTTATCGATAGCCCCCATTAGTCGCTCTTCTGTCTGCTTAAAAATAATATCCTCTTCAATATGTCCATATAGTTCGGAGTAATTGCGTACAAATTCTGCACGGTACCGCTCATCAACACTTTGCTTCCGGAAATAATCGTAGACTAGATTTTGAGCTATTTTGAACAGGTAGCCCTTAAAAGATTGATTGACATCGATCTGCTCCCGCTTCTCCCAGACCCGGAAAAAGAGATCCTGCAAGAGCTCTTCGGCAGTGTCAGCCTGTCCAAGGAGACGTATCAACCGGCCCAATATCCGGGGACTATATTCTGTGTAGAGTGTGTCAAATGCGGCATAATTTCCTCTCTTCAAAAGCAATAACTGCTCTTGCTCCTCCATATCACTACTAAAACTATTCCTCCTGAACATGTGGCCTTTGCTATTTGTCTCATCACGTTGCCTCTACTGATACAACCGATTGGAGGTCAAATATAAATCATATTCAAAAACAATACAAGTCTATTTTCGTCTAGGTTAAATAACCCATTACGTAACTACCGTCTCACTGCAACCGATCTGGAAACTGCTCTACTTTTTCAATACTCAATTGCTGCATCAGTTGGTACAGTTGAGCTTTTAACAAATTAATAGTATGGGTACCTCCTGTTTCTCCCAATGCTCCTACACCATACATAAACGGTCTTCCCATAAAGTTGAATGCAGAACCTACAGCATGCGCTCTTCCTAAATCCACCCCCGAACGGATACCTCCATCCAACATAATCGTCATCTGCTTTTTATACCGTTCATTACTAGCTAGATACATCATCGAATGTATAGAAGACTCTGCGGCATCTAACTGCCTGCCTCCATGATTGGATACAATAACCCCATCTACACCAATATGTAATGCGTCTTCCATATCTTCTTCCGTAGCTATACCTTTCAATACCAGCGGTCCCTTCCAGATATCGCGGATAGCCTTGATCTTATCAACAGTAACTTTACCTGTAAACGTGCGATTCATAAACTGACCGAGCTGTGCCAGATCGAGTCCTTTTTCCATATAAGGCTTTAACGTAGCAAATGAAGGAATACCATGTTGTAAAGTCTTGATTCCCCAAGTCGGACAGCGTATCGCCTGTAATATCGTAGAAGGCGTTAACTTCGGTGGCATGGATAGCCCACTTTTTATCTCTCGATAACGGAGTCCGAATGAAGGCACATCGACCAGCACGACCAATACGGGACATTCAACATTCTTCAATCGTTGCAAAATATCATCACGCAAACGATTTTCAGTAGGATGATACAACTGAAACCAAGCCTTACCATCCGAAACTTCAGCTATGCGTTCAATACTCGCTGTAGATACTGTGCTAAGGATATAAGGGATGTCCTGATCCGCGGCGGCTCGCGCAAGTATCTCCGGAGCATTGGGCCACATAAGCCCCTGTAAACCGATCGGTGATATACCAAAAGGAGCACTATATTTCTTACCGAAAAGCTCTACAGACATATCTATCGCACCGACTTCCTGCAAATAACGGGGCTTTAGTAAAATTTGATCAAAATCATTCTCATTTCGAAATAGATTCAATTCTTCGTTACAGCCACCCTCTAAATAATCAAATGCAAATTTAGGTATACGGGATTTTGCCTTTTTCTTCAGGTCCGCTATGGAGGGGTATTGTGGGTTATATAACATATTGGTATAGTGACAAATTGAATTATAAAAATAGATTTTTTTTCGATTTTCACCTAACACAATATTACCCAATCGATACGTATTATTAACACCGCAGAAGCTGGGAAGCTCCTGCGGTGTTCTATACTTAAATTTGCTCGATATTAAATCCGGCTTCTTTGACAATTTCTACGACCTTGTCGGCACTAACACTGTCCGAACTTACCGTAAGGACTTTATCCTTATTCGTCGTATCTACTTCCCATGATGCGATACCTTCGACTTTATCCAAGTGTGGGGTCACTTTCGTAACACATCCACCACAGTTGATATTCGTTTTAAATTGAAATTTTTGAGTTTCCATTGTATTATTGATTTATGAGTATTTAAATAATTGTGTTTATTTTTTCAGTTTGAGACGTAAACTATTGCTCACCACACTGACGCTGCTCAGCGCCATAGCCGCCCCCGCAATCATTGGATTCAACAAGAAGCCATTGATCGGATAGAGTAATCCCGCAGCCAAGGGAATACCAATTAGATTGTAGATAAAAGCCCAGAACAGATTCTGCTTTATCGTCGCCACGGTCTGCTTAGAGATTTTAATCGCTTGCGGGATTTTCAACAAATCGGACGAGATGATCGTCATCTTGGCCACATCCATTGCAATATCCGATCCTTTGCCCATTGCGATACTAACATCTGCTGTCGCCAGTGCACTACTGTCATTAATCCCATCACCGACCATCGCTACAACATGGCCCTGAGCCTGTAACTCTTTTACAAAATCGGCCTTTTGATGCGGTAACACTTCCGCCCGATAATCTGCAATCCCTGTTTGTACGGCAATCGCCGCTGCCGTCGAGTGATTATCTCCAGTCAGCATGTACACCGATATACCTTTGGACTGAAGCTCTTTAATCGCTTTTTTGGAGGTATCCTTGACCTTGTCCGCGATAGCCATAATCCCAAGTACACTATGCTCATTGGCAAACCAGATAACCGTCTGAGCCTTATCAGCCCAAGTAGCGGCCAGTTCTGACACCTCTTTAGGAATCTCTATCTGGTAGCTAGCTAGAAGAGCAGGATTGCCCACAAGGTACTTCTGCCCATTTAAAACAGCCTCTACACCTTTGCCCGTAATACTCTCAAAACGATCTAAAGGTATCGAATTATAACCTTCTAAATGATGGACAACCGCATCGGCCAAGGGATGTTCTGATTTCCGCTCGATAGAAAAAAGCACCTGTTTTACTTCCGAAGCTCCCTCTTTCCAATATTCGGAAACGACTTTCGGCTTACCTTCTGTTATCGTACCGGTTTTATCCAAAACTATCGCGGTAATATTTTTTGACAACTGTAGACTTTCAGCATCCTTAATTAATATCCCGCTTTCAGCGGCTTTACCTACACCTACCATAATAGCTGTTGGAGTAGCCAGTCCCAGCGCACAAGGACAGGCGATAACCAATACGGTGACGGCTGATATTAATCCCATTACCCAGGCATTATCTCCTCCTAGCACGCCCCAGAGTATCGCTGTCACGATTGCAATACCGATTACTATAGGTACAAAGACTGCTGCAATCTTATCTACCAACTTCTGCACCGGAGCTTTGGAACCCTGTGCATCCTGCACCATCCGGATAATCTGTGCCAACATGGTATCTTTACCCACCTTGTCCGCCTTAAATTGAAAACTCCCTTTTTGATTGATAGTTCCTGCATACACCCGGTCTCCCTCTTTCTTTTCTACCGGAATAGGTTCACCGCTCAACATACTCTCGTCGACAAAGGAGACCCCACCATTGACACGACCGTCTACAGCGATCTTCTCGCCCGGTTTTACCAGTACAGTATCCCCAACCACCAACTGTTCGATCGGAATAAGCTGTTCCTCGCCATTGGACAAAATGACCAATACGGTCTTGGGCTGCAATCCCATAAGCCTTTTAATAGCAGAAGAGGTATTGCCTTTTGCTTTTTCTTCCAATAGCCTTCCCAATAAGATAAAAGCGATAATAACAGCGGCGGCTTCAAAATACACATGCGCCTCGACTCCTCTCTTGGTCAAAAAGTCCATCGCTACCATATTAAACAGACTAAATACGTAAGCGATACCTGTACTCAGTGCCACTAAGGTATCCATATTCGCTTTTTTATGCTGTAGCTGTTTCCAGGCATTGACAAAAAAATCTTTCCCAAACCACAGTACAACCGGTGTAGAAAATACCAGCATGATCTCATTGGCATAAGGCATATTCATAAAGAACATACCGATAACGACTACAGGCAAAGAGAGCACGATAGCACCTATCGTCTTACGCTTCAAGTCTGCATATTTTCGTTCATGGATTTCTTCCAGCACTTCCTGCTGTTTCTCTTCCTCCGCAACCAGTATATCGAAACCGATCTCCTGGAGAGCCTGCTGCAGTTTCGCAGGATCGTCATGCCCTTCCTTAAAATTGACCGTAACCGTAGCCGTAGCAAAATTGACAGATGCATCTATGATTCCATCCACGGTCTGCGCCATGCTCTCTACGCTCGAAGCACAGCTCGCACAGCTCATATTCAGTACCGGAAAGGATTTTTTTATTTGTTTTGTTTCTATTACTTCCATAATCCCATATGTATTTTAACCTTACAAAGGTGGGCAATCATTGCTCGATTGTATTATAGTATTTGGGAAATGTGTTATAGAATTACGAAGATGCTAATGCCAACAGGTCTTCTTTGGAAAGACTATTGAACCAGTTTGCATCGGTACCGACAAGGTCACTCGCCAGCTTTTGTTTGCGCTGTTTGAGGTCAATTATTTTTTCTTCAATGCTGTTGGTACAGATAAGGCGTACCGCTGTCACTTTTTTATCCTGCCCGATACGGTAGCTCCTATCAATAGCTTGATTTTCTACCGCCGGATTCCACCAGGGATCCACCAGATACACATAGTCGGCTCCCGTTAGATTCAACCCTACCCCTCCTGCCTTCAGGCTGATAAGAAATACACGGATGGAATCGTCATGCTGGAACTCCGAAACGATGACTTTTCGGTTTTTAGACTGCCCTGTAAGATAGGAATAAGCAATATTATTTTGATCCAACCGCTCTTTTACCAAATCCAGCATCCCTACGAACTGCGAAAAAACAAGTATTTTGTGCGCCCCCATCTTACCCTTTATCTGCTCTACGAGCACATCTATCTTAACACTATTTGAGGAGTAGTACCCTTCCTGCAATAGTGCGGGCGAGTTGCATAACTGCCTAAGTCGGGTCAGCGAAGCCAGAACATGTAGACGGTCCTGATCCAACAGGTCAGCATTGGTGCCGTTGATATAGTTGCGGACTTCCTCTTCATACGCCGAGTAAATAGTACGTTGCGCTTCGCTCATATCGCAATAAATGACGGACTCCGTCTTATCTGGGAGCTCGTGTAAGACCTGCCGCTTGGTCCGTCGCAATATAAAGGGGGCAATCTTTTGCTCGAGCTCTATCGCCCGTTGTCTGAAATCGAACTGATCTATTGGTGTAGCATAGGTATCTTTGAAAAACTGCTTATTGCCAAGCAACCCAGGACAAGCGAAGGAAAATAGTCCATAAATATCAAAAGTACCGTTCTCTATAGGGGTACCTGTCAGAACAATCCGATTGTCTGACTTTAAAATATTAACGGTCTTATAGCGTTCTGAATTCGGATTTTTTATCAGCTGTGCTTCATCAAGAAATACATACCCAAAGGATTGCGTTCTAAAAAAGCTAATATCCGACGAAAGTATACCGTAGCTGACTAGAATGACATCATAATCTGTGAGTAGCCGTTCTTTTTTAGACCTCGGCATCGCATTATAATTAAGCACGCGCAGGCTAGGTGCAAAACGGGCAAGTTCGTCCTCCCAATTGAACAACAACGAAGTGGGTAAAACAATAAGGTGAGGATTTGCACTTGATCTAGCCCTGAGGTGCAGCAAAAAAGCGATAACCTGAACAGTCTTCCCAAGTCCCATATCATCAGCAAGACAACCACCAAAGCCAAAACGGTCCAAGAAACAAAGCCAGTTAAACCCTTCCTGCTGATAGTCCCGTAAGGTAGTTTGCAGGCCAACGGGGACTTTCACCACTGGAATAGAGGTTGCTTCTAAAAAATCATGCTGGAGGACGGCGAGTTCTTCACGCACTTCGTTGGCTAACACATCTTTCTCAAAATACGCTGCTACTTCAGAAAAACGGATTTTGGGTATATGCAACAGTTCCTTTTCCAGCTGTGCCATACTAAAGTAACGGCTTATTCTATCCATCCACTCATCGGGCAACAGTCCTAATGTACCGTCATCCAATTGGACAAATTTGCTTTTATTTCGAAAAGCGCGCTGAATCTGCCGTATTCGAGCTACCTGTCCGCCAAAATTGATTTTGACATGTACATTGAACCAATCTTTACCGCTATTTACTTTGATATCGACTTTCCCTTTATAAGGATTAATTCCTGTTCCGCCCAGCTCTTGAAACCCTAAAATGGTAATACCTGCTTCACGCCAGGACTCAAATGCGGCTAAGAACCAGGAATCATCGAAAAACTTATCCTTGTGCAAGTAGAAATACTGCGCGTACTGCAACTGTTCTTCAAAATCGGGATGCTGACTGAGTATGGCAGCGGTAAAACGGTCTTCGTATTCCGAATCGCGGTTCCGTTTGAATCTATTGCCGCCCGCATCCAAAACATAGAGCTGTTTACGCGAATAGACCGGTATTTCAGAATCATCGTAACGAACCACCGGTGTAAGCGAGATAAAGGTGCCTTCTTTTTGTAAATACAGCAAACACTCCATCTCTGGTTTATCATCCCCGACCGTTGCAGAAAGGGCTTTATGGATATAGGCGTATTCGATGTCGACATAATCCTCTATGGGATCCAAAAACTGCTTCGCAAAAGCATCGTATTTCGAACTGTGTATCAACAGCGTTTCATTATTACTTTTTAAAAACTGTAGGACACGCAACAGATCACGATCAGGCACATAGATGTACTGCTGTTTAAAAAAGATAAAGCAATCGTTTTTTAAGACCAGTTCGGATATGGGCACAATGGCCCCTAAAACAGATAATGCGCTATTGACCTCGTAAAATGGTTCTTTCTTGAGGACTTTTAATTTTAACTCGGGCTTGACAACAGCGAGTTTCACAGGAAGCAGACTTTTCACAGCGATACTCTCCGAATAACTCCTATCATGATAATACACATCTAGCCCAATAGGGTTGGATGCAATAATCTTTAATGCGAGTATCTCGGTGGCGCTGGCTTCGCCCTCAAACCTATTCTGATAACTAAGCAAGGCCGTCAAAAAACGAACGTTATCCATACTATTGTCCTGTAATAATTGTTTCGTCAGGTCTACAGGAGTCAATGGATTTTTCAATTTGCCCTGTTGTGATGTCTCAGCCTCAAATAACAGGAAATTGACCTGATCGTAAAACCGGTGCTTGCTCAACACCAATATCCATTTTTTTACATCACTTTGGGATAGATAAACAGGTACAGGAGAATCAGTCCTGGCAAAGGAAGCTTGCTTTAAAAACGATTGGTCCACACGCAGTAACTCCTTTTGCTTGCTAAAGATCTGTAGTTTACCCTCTTCAAACTGTAATTGAAAATAGGCGTCCATATCCGTTTCATGCTCTAGTCCGTATCCCCTAGCAAGGCTACGAAGCCGGGCATCGCGGACCTTAGGATCAAAAAACACACGTAGCTCCTCGCGCTTGAGAATAGCATCCAACACTTCAAACTGATGGACGCATAGCTTATCAGACTGGATGCCACAGGTACAAGTCAACGCTACGGTATCCCTTTCCTGCGAAACGCTGACCTTCGGATAGTCAAGCTCCCCTACATCTTTCGTAAAAACAGCTTCATTCACCTTCATATCCAATGGAACGAAAAGTGCACTATCTTCTAGTGCTAGACCACTAACACCTACTGACAGATGACGCATCAAATCATAAATAGAACATGTCCCTAATGAGATGTTCCTAAGAATGACGACGTGTATTTGCTCCATGCAGTTATTGGGTTCTTATTCCAGCTGTTGTTTATACCGTTGCAATATCCTACTATTTGTGCAGAATACAGCTATGGAGGGCATAAAAAAAGGAGGTGCTCAACGCACCTCCTAAGGAAAAACCAAATTCTGATTAGGGTATCATATAAGTCTCGGTAAAACTTTTTTCCATCTCCCTAGAGTGAACGGATTTGTTTCGCATAAAGAACCATCCATGTGCGGCATTCGGATAAAGCATCAACTCAAATTGCTTCCGCTCCTCTTGCAGTGCATCGACCAAACGAATCGTATTGCGCATATGCACATTATCATCCAACGTACCTTGTGCAATGCTCAACTTACCCTGAAGATTTTTAACATAGTGTAGCGTACTGGAAGTGTAATATCCCTCCGGATTTTCTTTTGGCGTATCCATAAAGCGTTCGGTATAAGCCGAATCATAGAACTTCCAATCGGTAACCGCCCCTCCTGCTACCCCCGCTTTGAATGTTTCAGGCGCTTTAAGCAGCGCCATTACAGTGATGTATCCACCGTAACTAAAGCCTTTTATCCCTACATACTCAGGATCTATAAAGGGGTATTTTTTCTTTATTTCTTCGACGACGAAAGCATAATCTTTCACTTCCCAGTCTCCAAGGTTACGATGCATATAATCTTGTCCTTTCTTACCGAAATGTCCAGATCCTCTATGATCGATCTGCACACGTATCATATTGAGGGTATCCGCCATCGGGTCACCAAATCCTCCGTAATAGCCATCCCGCACCGTACCTGCATTCGGACCTCCATAAATCAATACCATCAGTCCGTGTTTACGATTTGGATCAAGCTTGGCTGGAAATGAGATGCGCGCAGGGAGCTCGAAGCCATCAACTGTCTGGAATCTCAACAGCTCTGTCCTAGAAGCCTGCCCCTGTAAGCGATCATAATCCTTTCCTTTACTATCGGCGAGCTCACGGATTACTTTGCCTTTGTTATCGAGAATAGCGATACGCTCAGGCGTCTTATAGTTGCTATAACTGCTAATAAAATAGCTAGCATCAGGAGAAAGTTGCGTTTTGTGTGTATATTCTCCAAAGGTAAGCCGATCTATCTGTCCGTTCTTTAAACTTACTTTGTACAAGTCATCGCGGGTAGAGTTCTCCCGATTGCCAGTGATATACAATACACCTTCTTTCTCTTGAACCTTATCGATACTCTTCACAGTCCATTCACCCGTCGTCAAGGGACGTACCAGTTTTCCACTTCTATCGTAAAGATAAAGGTGCATCCAGCCCGTCTTGTCGGATTGAACCAAGAACTGCTTACTATGAGGCAAGAACGTAATTTTATCCTTTTGATCTATAGCTACCCACGTTTTTTGAGTTTCAGCATAGATACTACGTTTCTTACCCGTGCGTGGATCTACGGCAGAGACAACTAGCGAGTCCTGACCTCTATTCAACCATTGTACGTAAAGCTCATCGGACTCGGGGGTCCATAATGGCTGCCCAAAATACTGATCTTCCTTGGGATCATAGTCCGCCCAAATCACCGCATCCTTTTCTAAATTGTATATTCCAACACTGACATCGGGGTTTTTATCTCCTGGAAGCGGGTAATAAACAGGAACCTGTATAACGTGTTGCGCCGTATCCACCGCCATATAATGAACAGGGACCTGCGTATCGTCAAAACGCATAAAGGCTATTTTCTTGCTATCAGGGCTCCACCAAAAAGCACGGTAGTTCATGTCTCTACCAAGAATCTCTTCGTTATAGATCCAGGAAGACCAGCCATTATATATAGCTGCTGCTCCATCGTTTGTCAGCTGCTTGACTTCGCCCTTATCGATATGGTACAAAAAGAGATTGCCCCCTTTCGTATAAGCCAGATGGCTCGAATCAGGAGAAAGCGTGGTATTCTGCATATCCCGTAATTGAACCTCTTTCTTCCCATTCCTTGCCGCAATGCGTACATCTCCATTCTTGGCAACAGAAATAGCACTCGGAGTATAGCTTGTAGGTACCTGTTTAGTTTGTTCTTTACCAGTCTTAACATGAATCACTACATTTTCCGAGCCTGTCCCTGTGGAGGATTTCCGAAAGAATGCATAATGATTGTTATCTTCCCATCTGTAGTTGCTCAGCCGATTGACGTAATCATAAGGTGAGTTGCTCGGGACCTGTGCTACCGCAACGCCTATTCCACAGGCACCAATCACTGCTAATGTTTTAATCCAACTCATTCGATTACTTTTTAAGCTCTGCCTCCAACATTTTCTTTAACTCAGGATCGCTAGGTCTAGGTGCGTCCGATGTCACAACCTTGCCCTCTTTGTTGAATACCATAAAACGTGGAATTCCTTTGATTTTATAATCTTTCGTAATCTTCGAATTCCACCCACCAGCAAATAACTGTACTCCGCCCAGGCGTTCGTCCTTGATCATTTGCTTCCATTTATCTTTGTCCTTAGCCTCATCAACGGATACCGATATGATAACGATGTCTTTACCTTTTACGGCTTCTTCCAATTCTCTCAATGCAGGAAACTGTGCCTTACAAGGACCACACCAGGTAGCCCATACATCTACTAGAACGACTTTCCCTTTATAATCACTCAGAGAAATTTGCTTGCCATTGGCATCAGGATAAGTAAAATCAGAAGCTTCTTCACCCGCTTTACTCTGATAGAGTTTAGCTCCTAAATCTTCTAATACCACCTTCTGTGTAGGAACATCAAAATATGATGCGTTTTTCTCCGTAAATGCCGTAAACTGATCATAGGTCTTGATTATAGGTAGACGCCCTTTTATTAAATAAGAGGCTTTTTGCTCATTTGTACTAAGGTAGGGTAATAAAACCTCGTCATCTTTGATATCATGCTGCCGCGCGATATACCCTATATACATACCTACGAAACGTTCACCGTAAAGATATTTCATCACGTTGTTACTCGCGAACTTATCTTTTTGTACAAGCGTAGAATAAATAGCTGGTCGTTGCACCGATGCGTCAGGATGTGCTGTACGGGGGGTACTCAGAAAGTTGAGCGCATAGAAATCCATGCTCATACGTGCATAATCCTTCATCAAAGCGTTAAATGCTACATTTTTGGTATTGACCTGCTTTTGAAAATCCGTAACAATTTTGTCGGCATTTTCCATTGCTGGAAAAAAATCAACATATGTACTTCTTGATTTATTAAAATAAACAGCTTTACCTTTTATCTCATTACTCAATGTGTTCCATTGCTGTAACTGTTGGTTTTCTTCGGAAAGACTTCCCAATAGCTCACTCTGTACCCCTGTGATATTCATTTGAATGTTCTCTCCCTTCTTGATATAGAAATCAAACTGGCCATCCATCAGTGAGGGAGCTCCAACAGCATAGAAGCCTTCATAACTCGGTGTAAATAAAAATCCGTAGCTACCATCTGCCCCGATGTCTGTCTTAGCAATAGAAACCGGTGCTCCATGCTCAATGCGCATCAGCTCTATACTTGTATAGCGTACAGATCCTGGCTCGATGATCCCTTGAATACTACTCATCTGAGCCATTAAGCTACTTCCTGCAACCATACTGATTACCGTCAATATTATTTTTTTCATCTGTTTAAATTTGTGTTGAAGCCATCAGATTTACTCATTCTCTTGTGTAAATGAATAAATCTTAATGGTTTCTTAGTTGTTATTTATTATATTATTTTTCTTGTCTCTGAAATTATTCCCAACCTGGATTTTGTGTTAACTTGTTCCCTGGCTTGATCATTTCCGTCAATGGAATCGGGTACAAATAATGCTTGTTCAAAAATATCCGCTGTTTCGCTATATTTTTGATCGTATAAGTCTTAACGTTGGTTGTAGGATTACGTACAATCTCCATCTTCTTGATGGGATTGGTTGTTGTGCTGAACAGCTGCGTTGCCAATTTCCAACGTTTTACATCGTGAAATCGGAAGTCTTCAAATGCCAACTCTATACGTCTTTCCTGGCGGATCGCCTCACGCATCTCGTCCTTGGATAAACCTCCCCTTAGATCTGGCATCTGTGCACGACTCCGCACTTTGTTGATTGCCTCATAAACTGTAGCATCCGGTCCCGCACTTTCATTCTGCGCTTCAGCATAGTTTAATAAGACCTCCGCATAACGCGCTAAGATCCAGTTTTGTGAAGAACGTACATTTGCGTCCGCAAACTGAATACTTTCGTCCGTAAATTTCTTTAGATAATACCCTGTATTACTGACCCAACCACCGACCATACCTCCAGAAAGTGTCAGATCCAGTCCCCCATTATAGAGTTGCATGGCCCGGCCTCGAAAACTAGCCCCATCGTACAAAACAGTCGCTGCAAAGCGTGGATCACGACCTACGTACGGATTGTTCGGGTCATATCCCGAATTCGGATCACTGATTGACAAACCTGTCGCCTGCATCTGATAAGCATCCACTAGATTCTGGGTAGGTAGCGTCCCTCCACGTCCGCCAAATGCGGGCGGTTGATTATTCGAGTCAAACAGATGTCCTCGCTCTGACCTGTTTTCGTTATGCTGAACGGAGAGAATTATCTCCGTATTCATCTTATTTTTACTCGAAAATACAGCAGCGTAATCCACTGGTAAATTATAAATTCCTAAATCCATAATATCCTGAGAGGTTATGGCAGCATCTGCCCAACGCTCGGCTATCATTTCGACACGGGCTTTGTAAACTAATGCGGCCCCTTTGGTAATTCTTCCCCAATCGGAAGCGGCATAACTCTTTGGTAATACCTTGGCTACCTCCTGAAACTCCTGAATTAAAAAATCCTGAAAAGCCGTAAGTGACGCACGCTCTACAAATGCCTCCTCATCAATCGATTCCTGTGCAGTGGTAATAATGGGTAATGGCCCAAACCATTGCATCATGTCATAGTAATAGTATGCCCTCAAAAAACGAACTTCCGCCTTCATACGCTGATTCAGTTCCTGATTACCGGGGACCTGATCAACTTTCTGGATGAACTCATTCGCTCTACGGATAAAAGTCCAACGGTCAGAAGTCCACATTCCATTCAAAGGCGAATTACTGGCATCATAATTACCCAACCAATAGGCATTAAACGCAGCACCGTTCACCTCGGCATCATCCGTCAGATTGGACAATAAATTACCATTGAATACACTCGCACTATAGTGCGGCAACGAAAAACCGGAGCTTAGTTTGGAATAAAAATTGGCCGTATATACCAATACCATATCCTGATTTTGCCACATCAGAACATCAGTCACCTGATCTGGCGGTGTAATATCCAAAATACTATTACAACTGCTCAGGCTCAAGCCTATAGACAATAACCCGATATATTTTATTTTTCTTAAATTCATTTCTCGTCTTCTTTCGTATTAAAAGGATAAACTAACACCAAAACCTATATTCTTTTGTGTGGGATAAAACGCTCCATTAGTGCCACCATTGCCAACATTGGGTGTTTCAGGATCTATTCCCCCCTCTACCGTAGTCCAGGTAAAGAGATTCGACGCCTGCACATATACCCGCATGGTGCGTAAATGAGCTGATTTCAAGAAGTCGGCGGGGACTTGATAGGATAGCCTTAAATCCCGCAAGCGAACAAAGTCATCTTTCTCAAGATTGTTGTCATTTCGTCTACTATTATTGGTTGATCTGCCCTGCCTTGGATATCGAGCCCCTTCATTGCCTAGTCTCCAGGTATTCTCATACATATAAGCCCAGGTTGAGGTATTGCTATATTGAATATAACCTCCTAAACCCGCGTTGAAAAATGCCGTCAACATGAAATTTTTATAGTGAACATCAAATCCCAAACCTAAGTTATAGGGAGGAAAGCCGTAATTGTTATGCCAGTATTGATCTTCGGCAGTCAATTTTCCATCTCCATTGAGATCATTAAATTTTAAGTCTCCCGGTTTTATGGTTTTGTTTTTCATACCGTCCTGATCAACATGCCAGGCATCAATATCAGCCTGGTTCTGGAATAATCCCGCACTTTGATACACCAAGATATTATTAACGGAGCGCCCTTCCATTCGCTGATAATCGGGCAATTCGGAAGTTCCTTGGTCAACATAAACCGAGCGTACAAACGTAAAGTTTCCGTTGATCCCCAATTTCCAATCCGCATTGAACTGATGCTTGCTGGATATATTGAAGTCTATCCCCCGGTCACGCATCTTCGCAAAGTTTTGTATCGGTGCTCCAATACCAAATGTCTGTGGTAGTGTTACAGCTTTACTCAGCAGGATATCATAGCGGTTTTTTTGAAATACATCAACGACAAACCCAAGCTTTCCATTCCACAATGTAGCCTCTAAACCGATATTCTCCTGTCTATTCTTTGCCCAGGTGATACCGCGGTTGGGCATAGTACCGTTAGCTAAAAAGAAGGTAGGAGCAAAGGCAGTCCCAAACATATAAGCACTGGGATATTGATTACCGGTGTTAGCCACACGATAGGTATAATAGTAAGAGTTAGCACCTATGCCATCATCTCCTGTAAGCCCTATGGAAGCTCTTAGCTTTAACGCATTGACCGTACCACGTAAGGGTTCGAAGAATTCTTCTTTGGATATATTCCAGGCTGCTGATGCTCCAGGGAAGAAACCCCAACGATTACCAGGTGCGAAAATTGTAGATCCATCAAACCGAAAACTTCCCTCTAAAAAGTAACGCTCATCGTAGTTATAGTTAACACGTCCCACATAGCCTAAACGTGCCGACTGTGTACGTTTACCTGAAGTAACTTCCCCTGCCGTCGATCCAATATCGATGATATCCAATCCGGGAGCAATCAGGTTAATACGTTTATCCGTATTCGCATCAAAAGAAGATTCGGTAACGGTGAAAAGTCCCAATAAATCTACCCCATGAACACCAAACTTACGCTTATAGGTAACCCCTAAGTCTGCGGTATAAGTATTCCCATCATTTACTTGATCTTCAACCGAAGGCTTACCTGCTCCTGATACCAATCTGGTTCCTGTTGGTGAAGATGGATCCCATTGGTATAAAGGTACGGGGACAATATAATCTTTGACACGAGAGAAGCTCTTGTCCACAGCTATATTCCCATAAGCTGAAAGTCCAGGGACAGCCTTACTTTCCCAAGTTAATTTCCCCACCATGGTAATAAAATTGTCTTTGGTGTACCTATATCCTGCCCGATCAGAAATATCAGCCATTGGGTTTCGCCCTCCCCCTGTACCGACTCCAAAAGTACCATCATGCATATAAATCGGAGTCAATGGCGAAGAGTTTAATGCCGAAGAGAGGACACCAGATCCCCTGACATCTTGCTTGCCCCCACGATAACCGATATTAACCTGCGCTTTGAGTTGATCACTGAGCTTAAAATCTAAATTAGACTGCAAGGTATATCTCCTATATCCATTGCCCGCATACATACCATCCTGATCCGTAAAAGATCCCGAAACAAAATAACGTACAGCTTCAGTTCCGCCATTGATATTCATACTATGACTGTGTACTAGCGAAGAAGAATTCGTCAACAGGTCGATCCAATTGGTATTTGCAAAACGATAGGGAGCATATTGATTTCGGATGGTATCCAGTATCGCTGGAGAATAAGGGGCTACAAGACCATCGTTAATTGCCGCTTCATTCTGTGATAGCGCATACGTATAGCCATCCAACATTTCAATCATCCTTCCCGGTCTGCTCCATGTTGTATTATTCACATAGTTAAAACTTGGTTTCCCTATCTTACCGCGCTTTGTGGTAATAATAATCACTCCATTCGCAGCCCTTGATCCATACACTGCTCCGGCAGCATTATCTTTTAATACCGAAATACTTTCTACCTCGTTAGGATCTAGCTCTTGTAGGTTAAATTGCGACCCCGAATTTTGATCCCGAGGTACACCATCGATAACAAGTAACGGCGGTTGTGTATAAGAGGTAGTACGAACCATCAGTGTAGCATTATCTGATCCTGGCACACCGGAGCTGCTACGGGAAACCACACCTGGAAGACGCCCAGAAAACACCTGCGAGATATTGGTCGTAGGCATCTGTGTAATTTCTTCTGTCGTAATTGTAGAAACCGCTGTGGTTAGATTTTCTTTTTT
The DNA here is from genome assembly GCF_017908035.1 of Sphingobacterium tabacisoli. Classification (GTDB taxonomy): domain Bacteria; phylum Bacteroidota; class Bacteroidia; order Sphingobacteriales; family Sphingobacteriaceae; genus Sphingobacterium; species Sphingobacterium tabacisoli. The sequence continues at coordinate 165,266 of NZ_JAEQMU010000004.1, forward strand.
CGCTGTCCCGTAGCCAATAACGACCATCTCCTCGAGTTCCTGATTTTGAAGCGTTAGGGTAATTTTATTTTCTACATCTGGCAAAAGCGTAGCTATCTTACCCACATACCCCACCATAGAAACACTGGCTTTCAGATTCTCCGTTCCCGGAATCAAAAAATAACCATTCTGATCACTCTGAAACTGATTCTCTACATTCGCAACGCGAATAGTAACCCCCGGCAACCCTAAGCCTTTTTCATCAAGGACACGTCCTTTGATATACTGCTGCTGTTGCTGTACACGTGATGCTGCCCGGCGCTTAAAGACAATCGTGCGATCGGCAAGAGTATAAGTAATTGGCTGCTCGATACAACAGCTCTCCAGAACTTCTTTTAATGGTCTGTCTTTAACATCAATATTGACTGGCTTAAAGGATTTGGCCAAATCTGGGGAATAGGCAAAATCATATCCCGTCTGTTTACGAAGCTCTCTTATAACTTCTTCTAGGCTAGCATTCTTGAACTTGAGGCTCACCTGCTGTGCACTCAGTCCGAAGGAGCTTGCCATCAATACGCCCATAACAACAGGTTTAATGCATTTTCTAGCACTGAAGGTGCTAAAAATACGATTTCCCATCTTTTTTTCAGTATCCGATTTAGGTTGCATATTAAAAATTGTAAATAGTTTCTTTTCTATAATTAAGGTTGGTTTTCTTATTTGGTTAGGTATACCTTATTGCCTTGAATACGATAATTGATCCCGATACTTTCATACAAAATCTTCAACATAGCATTCAATGGCTTATCACGAGAGACCTGCAATGTGATATACTGAGCCCTGGCTTCTTCACTACATTCAATCTGTACGCCATACCACCGCTCTAGAATCGGAATCAAGCTACCTAGACGCTTGCCATGCAAATAAAAATCACCCTCTTTCCAAGCGACATACTCTTGGACATCTACCGAACGGACCTGAATCGCATCGTCGACAATAGCCTGTTGGCCAGGTGCAAGGACGCGCTGCGCTCCATTTCGAATTATTTTCACTTTCCCTTCGACCAATGTCGTACGATAGGACGCTTGTCCACTATAAGCCTCCACATTGAACTGTGTACCCAATACCTCTACTTCATGTCCTCTGGAGCGGACAATAAAAGACTTGGCTATATGATGCTGGTATTTTTTACTGACTTCAAAATAAGCTTCTCCATTCAGCTCAACTGTCCTTTCGGTAGTACCTTTGAAAGTAGAGGGAAAACGTAAAGACGAAGCAGCATTGAGCCATACTTTGGTTCCATCTTCCAACTCTATCTGATAGTGTCCACCCTGAGGAACAGTGATGGTCTGCCATGTGACAGCAGATCCCGACTCACCTACGTCGGCTATAGATTCGCCATTCTCATACGCAATACCTGATGTCTGCACCTTGATCCCACCATGATGGTCATCTAGATTTACAAGCGTACCATCATCTAAGGATAGGGTAGCCACGTTTCCTTTGGAGTGGATCTGTATTTCCAAGGGTTCGACCTGCTGCTGGGTCAATTGCTGTGGAGCAGGAAGTCTAAACCAATAAAACGCAAACCCGGCGACAAGTAACACAGAAGCAGCAACAGCTCCCCAATAGAGTCGCAAGCGTCTACTCGGCGCCACAGTAACTTCCTCTGCTGGTTGTTCGATGATACCAAAGAGGATCTGGTCCCTAAGCGCTGGGCGCAAAGCGATTTCATCTTGTTCCTCTTCGAAGGACTTGCCTATCAACTCACGAACTACCTCTGCAGTAGACTCTTCGTTCATCAGCTGAAAAAGCTCACGCTTTTCGGCTTTGGAACAAGTTTGATTGATATAGCATATCCACAGATATTCTATCCTATCTCTATCCATAATTTGTTTTATGAAAATGGTAAAGTAGTAGACTGACGTACTTCATACTACCGCTTCGATACTGAAGACTTTGAAAAAAACAGGTCGGGTAGGTTTTTATTTAACTTTTTTTTATCTAATCAATAGAATGACTAAATAAGCTGGGAAACCGCTATTTATCAACACCATTCGCAGCTGTCTCAAGCTCTCTTTCATATGAAAATGAACTGTATGAGTCGATATATCCAGTTGTTCTGCCGCTTGTTGATAACTCATTCCTTCTATACGACACAATTGATAAACTTCTCGCTGTTTTGGGGTAAGGTGAGCCAAGGCCTGTTCAAGTACATGCTGTCCTTCTTTCGCATGGATACCCTCCTCCATACTATGGTCGACAAAATATTTATCATCTTCCCATTCTTCCAACTCTAGAAAATGTATTGCTTGAGACTTGAGCATATCGAAGGCCACATTCCGCGCTGTACGTATAAGGTAACCCTCCAACTGTTCGACCTCGAGCAACCTCGAGCGAAATTTCCAGATACGCAGGAATACTTCCTGTACCACCTCCTGCGCAAGGTTCTCCGACCGCGTCAGTTTAAGTGCAAACGCATTTACCTTAGGGCTAAAAAAATCAAATAGGGATGTAAAAGCCTGCTCATCTCCGGCAGCCAAAAGCTGAGTAAACTCCTGATTGAATGTAGGCTTTAACATGTATATGATTCTTATTGGGAGGCAAAGATAAAAAACTGAACAAGCATTGCATGCTTGTTCAATCGAGTAAATTTGTTCAGGTCACAAATTTACAATCCGATAACAGAAGGAGGCTATCCACTCCGCTAGATGAAATGTAACTATGATACCCCTTGCCGTTGAGAAGGCAAGGGGATATTAATTACTTATTAAAAGGAGAATGTAGCATGAGCTTGACCATCTTGTCAATTCTTTCCGTATACTCTTCCGTCAATTCCCGATTGGCTGTAAACAACTGTTTACGCTGCATCGGTAAGCTATAAGGTAATGTCCAGCCACGCAATGATTTGGCCACATCATCCATCCCATTAATCCCTTGCATCGCCTGTACCCCGTCAGCCCAACAGACAAGACCAATCAATTTGCCTGTCAAATAAGGCGCTTGTAATTTTGCACTGCACTCTAACCAATCGAGACAGTTTTTCATTACCCCGGTCATTCCTCCATGATAAAGAGGAGTGAGCCATACATGTAAATCAGCCTCTCTAAACATGATATTCATACGATCTACAGCATTGGGCACTTTATTGAGCGTTGTATCAAACAAGGGAACCCCAGAATCTGTAACTCTAAAAACATCGACAGAAGCATTTTCCGCCAGAAACTTTTCCTCAAAATACTTTGTTATTATTTCGGAAGTAGCTCCTTCTCTTCGGTCCAGCGAACCGTTAAACAATAATACCTTCATAAATCTATCTTTTAAAAATAACTTTAGGCATACCCGCCTCACCATACATCAACGTCGCGACTACTGGGCGCAACTTATCTACGACCACCATAAAAAGATCCGGATCAATTTTAGGATTGGCCTTTACAACGACCTTGGCTCCTTCCAAATGTGTAAATTCGGCCCGTACAAGCTCCTCTCGCCACAAGAGGTTCTTGACTTCATCCACTGTTCTATAGTCTACCCGTTTGGCAATACCATGTAACTTATCTGCCAGCATAAAATAAACCCAGGTCGGAATGATGGTATCTTCGCTGCAACCGATAGCAACTACCCTATCGGACAAAGCAGCCCAATCATACCGGGACAATTCTTCTTTAAACTCCTTTTCCTTTATGATAAGCCCCATAAACAGAAAGTCCTTGATGTCAAGAAAAAAAACTTCCTCCTGTGGCTCGTAATCCATCAGATCGACGGTTATAATACCGGATGCATGCACCTTGTTAAAAAAAACTTCTTCTTCCATATCCTACTTTTTAAAATACACAAATTAACTGGAGATCTACCAGCTCAATGTGAAGGGTTTACAAACCCAATATTACCTGTACAATGTAACAGTCGTAATGAATAAAATTAAAGAAACTTCGATAATCCATATTGCAAAAATGAGAAATGCGGATTAATAAAACAAGTTAAAACTTGTTTTATTAATCCGCATTAAAAAACGACCGAAGAGAGTTGATGGAGCCCCTGCAATATAATGTCAAATCAATAGAACAAACACTTTCAGAAAAAATAGGATTATCTTTGCGCCAGAACATAACAAACTGTACGAATGAAAAAAGAAAGTGTAGACCGTATCTTAATGATTATCAAAATGCGTGGAGAGGCTACACTTGCTTTAATAGCATCTGAACTGGGCATTACCAAGGAAGGTGCCCGTCAGCATCTCCATCGTCTGATCCAATCCGAACTGGTGGTCTCTGAACAACGGAGCGAGGGCGTAGGGCGTCCAACGATATACTACGCGCTCACAGAAAAAGGTTTTTCACGCTTCCCTGATACGCATGCTCAGGTTACTGTTGATTTATTGCATGCCGTAAAAAGCCTTTTGGGAGACGACGCCTTAGACCTTTTGATTTCGGACCGGGAACAACAGACCTATACCCGATATGCTGCTGCACTAACGGGATTAGATACCATAGAAAGTCGATTGGAGAAGCTTGGTCAACTGCGTAGCGAGGAAGGATACATGGCAGAATGGAAGAAAGAAGAGGATGTCTATTATTTTATAGAGAGCCACTGCCCTATCTGTGCGGCGGCCACAGCCTGTCAGGGGTTTTGTCGGGCCGAGCTGCAGAACTTTATCAAACTGTTTGGACCTGCATACGAGATCAAACGGCTGGAGCATATCCTCGCCAAGGATAGGCGCTGTGTATATGAAATCAAGAAATCGCCCAAGGCAACTAAATAGTTTTTCAAACCAGAGGTTTCAAAATGTTGAAACATTTTATATCCTAACTATTTACAGTTCAAAATATTCTTTATATCTTTGCGGACTTTAATAGTATTTTTAAACAAAATTTAAAAACAAAAACAGGTAAATGCCTACTATTCAACAATTAGTTAGAAAAGGTAGAGTAGCTCTGGTTGACAAGAGTAAGTCACCAGCGTTGGACTCATGTCCACAGCGAAGAGGTGTATGTACACGTGTATATACTACTACCCCTAAAAAACCAAACTCAGCAATGCGTAAAGTAGCTCGTGTACGTTTAACAAACGGTAAAGAGGTCAACGCTTACATCCCTGGAGAAGGTCACAACTTACAAGAGCACTCGATCGTTTTGATCCGTGGTGGTCGTGTTAAAGATTTACCAGGTGTGCGTTACCACATCATCCGTGGTGCATTAGATACTTCAGGTGTAGCAGGTCGTAACCAACGTCGTTCTAAGTATGGAACTAAGCGTCCTAAACCAGGACAAGCAGCTGCAGCTCCAGCAAAAGGCAAAAAGAAATAATTAAACGGAGGAAAGAAAAATGAGAAAATCAAAACCAAAAAAGAGAATCATTTTACCTGATCCAAAGTTTAACGACGTTCAGGTAACACGTTTTGTAAACAATATGATGTTTGACGGTAAGAAATCTATCGCTTACTCTATTTTTTACGATGCAGTAGAATTAGTAGAACAAAAAACACAAGAGAACGGACTAGAAGCTTGGAAAAAAGCTTTGAACAACGTAATGCCTGCAGTAGAGGTTAAATCTCGCCGTGTTGGTGGTGCCAACTTCCAAGTTCCTATGGAAGTACGTCCAGAGCGTAAAATCGCTTTAGGGATGAAATGGTTAATTTCTTACGCTCGCAAGCGTGGTGAAAAAACTATGTTCGAAAAATTAGCAGGAGAGATCATTTCAGCTTCTAAAGGTGAAGGTGCTGCTGTGAAGAAGAAAGAAGATACGCATAAAATGGCGGAAGCTAACAAAGCGTTCTCACACTTCAGATTCTAATTTTGAAAACGACAAAACAAATATGATTACACCGATCGCAGATAAAGATTTCCATCATTATCACGATCGGTGTACTTATTTAAACTGTTAAAATTAAACAGCCTCCCAAAGGCAAACTGCAAAAAATAAAATGGCAAAAGATTTAAAATTAGTTAGAAATATCGGTATCGCTGCTCACATCGATGCTGGTAAAACAACAACTACAGAACGTATACTCTTCTACTCTGGTGTAAACCACAAATTGGGAGAGACTCACGAAGGTTCTGCGACTACAGACTGGATGGCACAAGAGCAAGAGCGTGGTATCACGATCACATCTGCAGCTGTAACTGTATTCTGGAACTACCGTAACAAAAAATACCAAGTAAACGTAATCGATACTCCTGGACACGTGGATTTCACGGTTGAGGTAAACCGTTCGTTACGTGTACTAGATGGTCTAGTTTTCTTGTTCTCAGCAGTTGATGGTGTTGAACCTCAATCAGAGACTAACTGGAGATTGGCTGATGGATACAAAGTACCTCGTATTGGTTTCGTTAACAAAATGGACCGTTCAGGTGCTGACTTCTTGAAAGTAGTTGGCCAAGTAAAATCTATGTTAGGATCAAATGCTGTCGCTTTACAATTACCAATCGGTGCGGAAGATGGTTTCGAAGGTGTAGTTGACTTGATCAACAACCGTGGTATGGTATGGAATGAGGCAGACAAAGGAATGACTTTTACTGAAGTTCCTATTCCTGCGGACATGTTGGACGAGGTAGCTGAGTACCGTGAGAAATTATTAGAAGCTGTTGCTTCTTATGATGAGACTTTGATGGAGAAATTCTTCGAAGATCCAAACTCATTGACTGAGCGCGAAATCTTAGATGCTTTACGTAAAGCAGTATTGGACAACGCAATCGTTCCTATGGTATGTGGTTCATCTTTCAAAAACAAAGGTGTACAGACCATGCTTGATTTAGTAATGGAGTTATTACCTTCACCTCTTGATATCGAAGCGGTAAAAGGTACAAACCCTAACACTGGTGAAGAAATCGAGCGTAAGCCATCTGAAGCTGAGCCATTCGCTGCTTTAGGTTTCAAAATTGCGACTGACCCATTCGTAGGCCGTCTATGTTTTGTACGTGCTTACTCAGGTGTATTAGACGCTGGTTCGTATGTATTAAACACACGTTCAGGAAACAGAGAGCGTATCTCTCGTATCTTCCAAATGCACGCTAACAAACAAAACCCAATCGAAAGAATCAGTGCGGGTGATATCGGTGCAGTTGTAGGTTTCAAAGACATCAAAACAGGTGATACACTATGTGACGAAAAGAATCCTATCGTTCTTGAGTCAATGCAATTCCCAGAACCAGTTATCGGTTTAGCGATCGAGCCTAAAACTCAAGCTGACGTAGATAAATTAGGTATCGGCTTAAGTAAATTGGCTGAAGAGGATCCTACATTCGTAGTAAAAACTGACGAAGAGACTGGTCAGACTGTAATCTCAGGTATGGGTGAGCTTCACTTGGATATCTTGATCGACCGTCTACGTCGCGAATTTAAAGTTGAGGTAAACCAAGGTGCTCCTCAAGTAGCATACAAAGAGTCTATCAAAGGTAGCACTGAACACCGTGAGGTTTACAAAAAACAATCAGGTGGTCGTGGTAAATTTGCGGATATCAAAGTTGTTATCTCTCCTGTTGACGAAGATTACGATAATACGAAATCAGCTTTACAATTTGTAAACGAAATCGTTGGTGGTGCTATCCCTAAAGAGTACATCCCTTCTGTTCAAAAAGGTTTCGAAGCATCTTTGAACAATGGTGTATTAGCTGGATACCCACTATCAGGAATGAAAGTTCGTTTGATCGATGGTTCATTCCACGCAGTCGATTCAGATGCTTTATCATTTGAATTGGCAGGAAAAATGGCATACCGTAATGCATTACCTAAATGTTCTCCAGTATTGATGGAGCCTATCATGAAGGTAGAAGTATTGACTCCAGAAGAAAACATGGGTGATGTAATGGGTGACTTGAACCGTCGTCGTGGTCAGATGCAAGGTCTAGACACACGTAATGGTGCTCAAGTAATCAAAGCTATCGTACCTCTTTCTGAGATGTTTGGTTACGTAACACAATTACGTACTATCACTTCAGGTCGTGCGACTTCAACTATGGAATTTGACCACTATGCAGAGGCACCACGTAACGTACAAGACGACGTGATTGCTAAATCTAAAGGTAGAGTTAAAAGTATAGAAGACTAATAATTGAGAGTAAGGATAAAGTAGCAAAGATGAAGGACATGTCTTTGATCTTTGCTACTTCCCTCCTTAATCCAAAGACAGATAAACCGGTCGCTGGTTGCGAATAGCTCTAATCAGCGGTCATCTTTAAAAACAAATAAAAATGAGCCAAAGAATCAGAATCAAATTGAAATCTTACGATTACAATTTAGTTGACAAATCAGCTGAGAAAATCGTAAAAACAGTAAAACCTACAGGTGCAGTTGTTAGTGGTCCTATTCCATTGCCTACTGAGAAAAAAATCTATACGGTATTACGTTCACCACACGTTAACAAAAAAGCACGTGAGCAATTCCAATTGTGTTCTTACAAGAGATTGTTAGACATCTACTCATCTAACTCAAAAACAGTTGATGCGTTGATGAAATTAGAATTACCTTCAGGTGTTGAAGTTGAAATCAAAGTGTGATAGATTTCAGTTACTGAAAAAGAAAAGCCTTCTTGTTAGAGAAGGCTTTTTTTATGGATACAAGCGAAGCCATCCTGTTAAATAAACGTAAACTCTACACGGAATGGGTGCAAGGGTACAAACTATTGCCTAATTTTGTATATGGAGAATTTAAAAGGAAAGAATGCACTCATCACCGGTGGCGGTAGAGGCTTAGGTAAGGCAACTGCCCTAGCGTTTGCCAAAGAAGGCATCAACGTAGCGATTACAGGCAGGAATGAACAACTATTGAAAGAGACCATCGCTGAGCTAACAGCTCTTGGAGTACAGGCGACTTATGCGGTCTTTGACGTGGCTGATTTTGACGCTGTGACGATGGCTATAGCCAAATTAAACGCGGACTTTGGAACATTCGACATTCTGGTCAACAATGCAGGCGTAGCCGCTTTTGGATCGGTATTGGATATGGATCCAGAAACCTGGAAAGACATTATCGAAACCAATCTATTGGGCACCTATTATGTCACTAAAGCGGTACTACCACAGCTTATAGAAAAGAATGAGGGAGATATCATTAATGTATCTTCTACCGCAGGTCTGAATGGCGCAGCCACCACGTCCGCATACAGTGCTTCCAAATTTGGCGTTATTGGTTTCTCAGACTCACTGATGCGCGAAGTACGTAAAAACAACATCCGTGTGTGTACACTAATGCCAAGTACTATTGCATCGGATATGTCCAAAGAACTGAAGCTCACAGACGGCAATCCAGAGACCGTGCTACAACCGGAAGACTTTGCCGAACTCATTGTAGCTAATCTAAAATTACCACGTAGAGCGATGCTAAAATCAGCTTCATTGTGGTCTACAAATCCATAGATAACAAAAAAGCCTCACAAATGTGAGGCTTTTTATTTTTTGAACTTCTATTCAAATTAGAATTTGAAAGTCAAACCGAATTTAGCAGTATTGAAGAAGTTATTGAAAACATTTACGTTAGTATTGAATTCAGTCTCCGCTTTAGCACCGTCTACATCAGCTTTACGTGAGTTGAAAGAAACAACATCAGCGAAAGCAAAGTTAACAGCGATTTTCTCCGTTAAGAAGAAGTTAGCACCGATACCTGCATTAGCACCAAATCCATTGAATTTAGCTGCATCAGTTTTAACATCACCTACTTTTTTCTCACCAATTTTTTCGTTCATGTAACCAACACCTACCTCAGTGTAAGTTTTGAAACGTGAACCAACTTCTAAGAAGTAGTAACGTCCGAAAGCACCAACACCAAAGTTTTTGTCTGTAGCTACAGTTTTGATATCAGCTGCATAAGTAGTTTTTTTATCTTGACCGAAACCGAAGTCAACTCCCACTGCGATTTTATCAGTTACGAAGTAACCAGCTTTAGGATTAAAGTTAAATCCTGATGTTTTAGCTTTTGTTCCTTTATCATTAGTGTTTGAAGAGTTGAAGTTACCTTCTACGATGAAGTTACCTTTTTCAAAACCAAATTCTTGTGCTTGAGAAGCAGCAGTCAAACCTGCAACAGCAGTTAATGTAAGTAAAAATTTTTTCATATCTTTTTAATTTATATTTAACAATGGCAAATGTAGAACTTTTTAAAATCAAAAAAAGAACAAAAAGTCTTCTAATTGTCACAACAACTAAAACAATGAAATAAAAAACTAAAAATCAATTAGTTACAAATGTAACAATTGTGTTTTTTATCAAAATCCAATAAAAACGGCACCTTTTATACAATAATATCAAGAAAAAAAGCATTTTAACACTGACTATTAATCAATAATAGTCAATTATTTAAAAGGTTTCAAACGAAACTATAAAAACAGCTCTAAAAATTTTGAGCGAATGAAATTTTAGAGCTGTTTTGGTCAATACCGACTGCCCCATCCGCTTACACCTTCAGCTCTGAGACGTCCTTCGACTGTTGCTTATACATTCGAAAACAACAAAGAGCCAAACCGATACCTGTTAGTCCAGCCGATAATAGAAAAGGCATCCCAGGAAAATAAAACTCCGCCCCATCTCTTGTGAAGTAAGAGAAGCTGGAAGTCATAATCGGTGGAGCGACAAAAGTCGTAAATCCGAGCAAGCAACCTAGAACTCCCTGGAGCGCTCCTTGTTCGTTGTCAGGCACGCTAAGGGAAAGAATACTTTGCATAGCTGTTCCTTGAATACCTCCAATAATAAATACAATTATTCCTCCGAATAATAACCATTGCATATCTGTGAAAGCAAAAATTAAAAACCCCAGTAGAATGCAACATAATCCACCAATCAACATCTTCCATTCCCCTATCCTATCCGTCAGAAAAGCTACTCCACATAATTGTACAATAATAGAAAGCGCACCAATAAATGCCAAGGAATATCCCACCATTGCGTTACTCCAACGAAACTTCTCAATCGTAAAAAATGACCATACACTCTCCATACTGTGGGTAGCCATAGAAACAAATAACATCGCGATCACCAACGACCAAACGGCAGGGAGTCTCCTCAATTGTACAAGAGCTCCCAAAGGGTTCGCTTTTTTCCAATCAAATTTTCGACGATTATGTTTCTCCAATGACTCTTCAAAGAAAAAGTAGCCGAATACAAAATTGACCAGACTCAGGATTGCCGAAAAGAGAAAAGGCATATGTGTTCCCCATTGGGCCAGTACGCCTCCTATTGCAGGGCCTAGTATAAACCCCGCACCAAAAGCTGCATTTATAAAGCCGAAATATTTTGTTCGATCTTTTCCTGTACTGATATCGGCAATACAGGCCGATGCTACCGAAAAACTCGCTCCGGTCATGCCAGCAATTGTCCGCCCCCAAAATAACCAAAGTATGTTAGGGGCAAAAGCCAAGAAAACACAATCAATTCCAAATCCGAATAAGGAACTCAAAAGTACAGGACGACGACCATAAGCATCGCTAAGATTCCCCAGTATAGGAGCGAATACAAATTGCATAAAAGCATAACTGAAAGAAAGCCAACCTCCATACTGGGCGGCAGTACTAATATCGGTGTGCAATAAATCGGTCAGTAATTGTGGTAACACAGGAAAAATAATTCCAAAACCAGCGGTATCTATCGTGACCACTATAACGATAAAAACTAGAGTATATCTCTGTTTAGATTTCATATTGATGTGACAATAATAAATAAGCCACTATGCCTGACGCATAATGTCTGTTAACAATATATTTTAATACATGGAATGCACTTCGATCAGAAGTGATCAAAGCGTAGTTCTATAGAAAAGAATATTTTTATTACTGCCGCATAATAGCACAAAGGTATTAAAAAGAAAGCTTAACATCAAAATTTCCTGACCAATACAAACAATCAGCTTAGATTTTATCTTTTGGGTCCATCTTCTATCTCCCCTACGGTTGGAAGACTTATTATACAACAGACCTTATATATTATCTTAAGGTCTTATTTTACGCAGCGATTTATTCGAATGGTCTTTTAATGGTGCATCTACCCTTCTTCAAGAATACTGGGGGACAAGTTCGGGATAGCGTTGGTTGTTGTTTGCCTATCGTTTGCCTTGGAGGCGAAGTGAAGGCAAAGGAATACCGAAGGGTAGGCGAAGTTGTCCCAAAGAAACCCCGAAGCAGGTACAGTGCTATATCGAAGGACAACCGAAGCTACACCAGACTTGAGGGGACTTGAACGGACTTAAGGAGAGTTGAGGAGACTTTTATACTTCGAATACTAACTCGAAGTGTAAGTCACCTTTTTATCTCCTAATTACTATCTTTCAAAAAGCAAAAGCCTAAGCTACTCTGGCACAACTCGAAGAACATGCAGTCGTTTAGAACCTGCACTTACACATTAGAATCGTTTAACAAAATTTTAATCTGTTTGAGATGGTGGATCGGGTGGTATCCCATTAAATAGAAAATTTCCCGGACACTCATTTTACCTAATAGAGGATGTGGTATGACTAAGCGATCCAGTTCATCTTCTTCGTAAAGCCCCAACAGCGCTTCTATCTTTTCAAGATCACCTTGGATGGTCGTCGTAATGGTTTCTTTTTCCGCCAAACTAACTTCCGCAGGAGGCAAGAACTGCTCCGGAGCTTTTAGACTGGTTTGGGTATAATTATCCAGAACTGTTTGGTAGTCCCAACTCTCCCTTTCTAATAGGCCGAACATCTGAGCTAGATATTCTTTCGATGCCAATGCTCTGGTAAACGGGACTATCGTCAATGCGATATGATTTAACTGTTGCCCAGCTGTCCATTTCCCTTCTCGGGTGTAGAGGTATTCTTTTTCGTTCAATTGGTCTATATAATCCACCGCGGTTTGATGGTTTTTTACGAACGTTTCAATTAATTGGTGCTTTGTCATATTCAAAAGTGATTAGCTATATGAACCTAAAAGTACCAATAAAAGCTCTAAGTTTCCTTAGAGCTTTTCAATAAATATTTTACTATAAGGCCTGATTTACCTCATCAATCATTCTGTTGATAGAAATCACTCCTCCTCCCGCTAGATACCATGTTTCGGAATCTAAGTACACAATCTTTCCATTTTTAAAGGCGTTTGTGCGTTGGATCAATTTGTTCTCAACTTCCTCTTTGTTTAATGGAGTATCACCAATAGCGGCACTTCTATCCACCACAAATAAGATATCAGGATTGGTCTCTGCAATAAATTCGTTAGAAGTTTTCGTGCCATGAAGATGGGTATCTAAACCTTTTGCTGCCTCCTGTACACCTAGAATATCGTGGATAAGACCAAAGCGTGAACCACTGCCATAAGCACTAAAACGTCCTTTGTTATGTAATACGACTAACGCCTTTGCATCGGATTTCCCTGCTTTTTCTTTGACCGATGCGGCCTTCTCCTTGATAGCGGCTAGGGAAGCTTCAAACTCTTTTTCCTTACCGAAGATCTTACCCAGGTTGGTGGTATTTTTCGCTAATGCACCGAACTGGTCTTTTGTATCCCAGACAGGGATAATAGTCGGGGCAATTTTAGAAATCTGTTCATAGGAATCTTTCAGCCTTCCTCCGATAATGATTAAATCAGGATTCAGCTCATTCAATTTTTCGATATTAGCCTCAACCAGATTCCCCAGGTCAGCAATGCTCTCATCGTCCTTATATTTTGAAAGATACTTTGGCACTCCTGTTTTGGGGATACCTACCGGCTTTACGCCTATAAAGTCTAGGTTTTCCAATTGACTAAAGTCCAATACGACTACTCTTTTGGGATTGACCGGCACATCTACCGTTCCCAATTCATGAGTTATGGTGACTTTATCGTTAGATCCTTCACCTTCAGTCTTACTTTGGCTGGCATTGTTACATCCCGTAAAAGCGACTGTTATCGCCAATGCGAATAAAAAAACAGATTTTTTCATATGTATATTATTTAAACAGAATTAGCACTATATTTTTTTGACTTTTAACAATAGATACAGGAAATATATCCCTCCCACTAGGTTGATAATCGTACTGATAGGGGTAGAAAAATTAAGTATCCGTTCCATAATGAACTGCCCTCCGACAATAGCAACAATAGCTACCAGGCAACAGGCAGGAATAACCAATCCGTGGCGCTGTGACTTAATCAATTGGTAAGTTACATTGGTCACCAACAAGCCTAGAAAGGCGATAGGACCGATTAGCGCTGTTGAAACCGATACAAGAATAGCAATGATAATAAAGAAGGTCTTCACCACCTTAGGGTAATCCACCCCAAGACTAATTGCTTGATCACGTCCCAAAGCAAGTACATCGAGATACCGATTCATTCGAAAACCGAAGAGCAGAACGATTACCAAAATACCTGTAGCATACCATAGCAAGCTTTCATTGATCTTATTGAAAGAGGCAAACATCTTTCCCTGGATAATGAAAAAGTTATTGGGATCAATCAATAGCTGCATAAAAGAGCTGAACGTATTGAACAAAATCCCTAGTACCAGTCCCACCAATAGCAACAAATACATATTGTTGCGCCCTCTTCTATAAATCAGAAAATAAAGCAGAAAGGAAAATCCGATCATGAATAGAACCGACAGCAAGAAATTGTCAAAACTATTAAGAACACGGAAAGTCATATCGCCGTATACAAACACGATTATGGTCTGCAATAGCATATAGACTGATTCAAATCCCATAATAGAAGGGGTTAAAATCCTATTGGCAGTGATCGTCTGAAAAGCAACAGAGGAATAAGCAACACAACAAGCTACGACAAGCATCGCGACCAACTTGATGGACCTTAATTCTAATGCAAACCGCCAACTAGTCCCAAGATTATAGCCTAAGAATAAACCTATAATAATAAGGGCCAATAATAGTAATAGCAAAACTCTCTTCTTGTTCTCCTTCATTTCTTGCGCAATAAAAGAAGGAGAAATAGTATACCTCCAATAAAACCAACGACCATACCTATCGGAACCTCGAAAGGGAAAATGATTACCCTTCCGATAATGTCACAGATCAGCAGGAAAATAGCTCCCCATAGTGCAACATAAGGAAGTGTCTTCTTAATATTATCGCCATATACCATACTGACTATATTCGGAACGACCAACCCCAGAAAAGTAATAGAACCGGCAGTGATAATGACAGTACTAACCGTTAAGGAGACACATAATACCCCTATATTCATAACAGCTTTGTAATTCAGGCCAAGATTTTTGGAGAAATCCCGCCCCATCCCTACGACCGCAAACTTATTGGCATATAGATAAGTAACTATTATCGCAGGTAGACTGACGTAAATAAGCTCGTACTGCCCCTGCAAAATACCTGAAAAATCACCCATCATCCAGGCGTTCATATCTTGCACTAAATTATGGTTGACAGCGAAAAAAGTAGCGATAGAGTTCAGAATACCTCCAAACATAAGTCCTACTAATGGAATAAAAATAACGTTGCGGAATCGTATACGTTCCGTAATAAATAAGAAGAGTAAGCTACCTAGAAATGTAAAACAGAACGCAAAAGCCCCTTTTACAAGCATACTAGATGCTGGAATAAGAAACATCCCTGCCAATAAGCCCATCTTGGCTGCTTCTAATGTCCCAGCTGTAGTGGGTGACACAAATTTATTCTGTGTCATCTGTTGCATAATAAGGCCACATACACTCAATCCGATTCCAGCTAGCATCAAGGATATCGTCCTTGGTATGCGACTCAAAGACACAATAGAAATCTTGTCCACATCCCATCGAAGAATATCTGATACAGAAATATCGGCCACTCCTACAAATAAGGAGAGTATAGAAAAAAATAATAAAACGAATATAAGTAGTGTTGTCTTCAACTCCTTAGCCCAGTATTTGAAACAATTAACAGAATCATTACAATGATATGCCTTAAAGCTATTCTTATTAAGACTTATTATAAATATATTTGCAAAGCTAGATTTATCTAAATGCAAGAGGTTAACAAAACAGGATGATTATTTAATATAAAGGGATTAAAATGAGGCTTTCAGCAAAGTTGAAACAGGTTGACAGGTATTATATCCAAAAGGAAATAGACGATGCCTATAACAGGTCTACCCTACTGGACGAAAGGGAAGTTGACATTGTAGAAGACAGAATAGGCCAAATCACCTACAAACAGATGTCCTGCGGGGGCATGTTGTTAATTGATGTAACAATGACCCTGCAACATGCTATGACGGATATCTTCAAGATAGACGGTGAAAGTGTCATGATGGAGTTTATGTTTGACTCTAAAATAGAAGCTGATATTGATAAGCTAACACACTCTACATGGGATCTAGCCAACACACATAATATAACCTTCTCTAAAAACTACCAAGGACGGTTTAAAATACCTCCAAACATCCCTGTTCAGTTTCTAATCATCATCCTCTCTAAGGAGTATTATTTTAACCTCATTCCGAAAGACTATATACTGCATCAAGAGTTTGCAAATAATATCTTCGAACAAAAGACAGCCACCCTATCCGGCACGATGCTGCAGTTCAACCCGTCTATGCATGCTGTCATTCACGAAATAAGGTCATGCACTAGAAAAGGAGAGTTAAAACGCCTCTATATTGAGAATAAAATACAAGAGCTCCTCTTATTGCAACTCGAAATAAACCAAAAGCAACATCTTCTATATAATAGATCAGGCTTGAATGACCGTGACCATAAAAAGCTACTGGAAGCCAAGAATATATTAGACATCGGCTTTAGAGATGCCCCAGGAATTCCGGAGCTTGCTCGTATGAGCTATCTCAATGAGTTCAAGCTCAAAAAAGGCTTCAAATCCTGTTTTGGCATGACCATAAAGAGTTATGTCATTTCTTTACGGATGAGACATGCCATAGATTTATTGAATGAAGAGAAACATAGTATAACCGAAATTGCCTACCTGTGCGGATATAATGGCATCGTACAGTTCTCCTCTGCATTTAAAGCGTATTATGGTTACGCTCCGAGTAATATGAAATAAATGGGATTTTTCGGGGGAATAAATAACAAAAGCTCCAAGTTTCCTTGAAGCTTTTTATAGTAGCGGGGAGCAGGATCGAACTGCCGACCTCAGGGTTATGAATCCTGCGCTCTAACCATCTGAGCTACCCCGCCGTTTCAGTGATGCAAATATAGCAATAAGGAATTATTTTCAAAGTAATTTTTTAGAGATTTTAATAATTTTATAACCTTCAAAAAAGCCCCCTTACGCAATTATCTAAGAATGAAAGCTGTAACATGTTGACAACTTTTTGGATGTTAACAAATTTTATTCTGCTTCATGTGCTTTTAAAATAAAAATATGTATTATTACAGAAATCAATATGAAAACGTTAACTAAAAAATGATTTAGCTATGTCGGAAAAAACTAAAATTCACCTAGAATATATAATCAACTCTTCTCCACGTATTCTTTACCCTTATTTAATTGAGCCGAACGATCTTGCACAATGGTTTGCTGATGATGTAATCTATCACGATGGAGTCTACGAATTCATTTGGGATGGAGAATCTCACAGAGCAAAAATTGCTGTTTTTAAAGAAAACAAATATGTTAAGTTCAAATGGATAGATGACGAACCCCACTTTTTCGAACTGGAAATCATACAGGATGAGTTAACAAATGATGTCGCGCTCGCTATCACAGACCATGCGAAAGACGAAAATGTAGAAGATCGAAAAAAAATCTGGGATAACTCGATAAGCTATCTTCAAAGTGTAATTGGTGCTTAAAATTCTGTACCTTTGTTTATCACGCATAGCCTCATGTAAAGCTAACAAGGCTATGCTTATAGATACATGAAAAAAGTACACAAATTAATACTACAAGCATTCATTAAGCCATTCATTGTCACATTTTGTATCGTGATGTTTGTGCTTTTGATGCTTTTTTTATTTAAGTATATCGACGACCTAATCGGAAAAGGATTCGAGTGGTATGTTATTATGGAGCTTATCGGCTATCAATGTGCCGTACAGTTGTCCATGGCCCTCCCACTTTCCATGCTTCTCTCCTCTATCATGACTTTTGGTAACTTGGGAGAAAGCTATGAATTGGTCGCCATAAAAGCTGCAGGTGTTTCATTACGAAAAGCCATGAGCCCTTTATTTATTCTAGTTGGCATATTTGCAGCGGGTTCCTTTTTATTTTCCGATTATATTCTGCCTGTAGTCAATCTAAAGATGGGCTCGTTATTATGGGATGTTCGCAACAAAAAGGCTGACTTTCTTATCAAACCAGGAATCTTCAACAGTACTATTCCGGGATATGCAATCCGAGCCAAAAGCAAAAGCAAAGACGGCACCGTACTATACGACCTCACAATCTACGACAAATCAAAAGGCAATACCGCGAGTGATGTCCTTGTAGCAAAAGAAGGATATATGTACAATTCACGAGATCAAAGCTTTATGATCTTAAAGCTTATCGATGGCGTTCGTTATGAAGACTCTCGTTCGAATAATGCAAAAACCTATGACCCACGTCAGCAGTTCACTCGTTTTTATTTCAAAGAAACAGAGACTAAGTTTGATATGGATGCGTTTGAAATGAAGCGTACCGACGAAAACCTCTTCAAACAACATCATCAGATGCTAAATCTACGTCAGCTTAAGCTTAAGTCTGATACCAACCTTATGGAGTTAGATAGCGTCTCCAGGATTAGTGCTCAGGAACTAAAACATAATATCCTTTATACGTCTCGATACTATAACGAGGGGAATAGAGAGAAAGCCAAAATAAAAATCAATGACGATATCCTGACCTATATTCCCGAATCCAACAGACGAAATGTGGTAAGCAGTGCTCTTGGACAGATTCAACAATTCAAAGACGGTACCTTTAATAGAGCTGCCGAATATCAAGGACTGATTGATAAGGATATTCGCTATGATGTTGAATATCATAGGAAATTCACACTAGCCATTTCCTGTCTTCTCCTCTTTGCTATTGGAGCCCCATTAGGTGCAATCATTAGAAAAGGTGGGTTAGGTGCTCCTGTAGTCATATCGATCATATTCTTTCTTATATACCATATCATATCGACTGTAGCAGAGAAGTCAGCAAAAGATGGAGCTATCACTCCTTTTTGGGGAATGTGGATGGCCATAGTCGTGCTTACGCCTTTAGCCGCGTTCCTTACCTACAAATCCACTACGGATTCTGCGCTGTTTGATATGGATCAATACAAGATAAAAGCACAACTTGCATTAGGCTGGATTAAAGACAAACTAAAAATCAAAAAACAAAAGGCTTAATTCCGATTTTGACTTCTTGATTATCAAAAGAACAAAAATCAAATATACCTTTGTAATTGGAAAACTAATATATCAATGGATATAAAATTAAACACAATCGAAGAAGCCATTGAAGACATCAAGGCTGGAAAAGTAATCATTGTAGTGGACGATGAGGACAGGGAGAATGAAGGCGACTTTATTACTGCAGCTAGAAATGCTACCCCTGAAATAATAAACTTCATGGCGACACATGGACGCGGATTAGTGTGTGCACCATTATCGGAAGAGCGTTGTAAAGAGCTCAACCTACACCCAATGGTAGGCCAAAATACCGCTATATACGAAACAAACTTTACCGTCTCTGTAGACTTACAGGGATATGGTTGTACCACAGGAATATCAGCTTCAGACCGCTCGAAGACAATAAAGGCGTTAATAGACCCTAACATTAAACCTGAAGAATTAGGTCGTCCAGGTCATATATTTCCATTGATAGCGATGGATGGGGGCGTTCTACGTCGTACTGGACACACCGAAGCAACGGTTGATATAGCAAGACTTGCAGGTTTCGAGCCAGCAGGTGTATTGGTAGAGATTCTTAAAGAAGACGGAGAAATGGCAAGGCTTCCTGATTTACTGGAAGTTGCCAAACGTTTTGACCTCAAAATCATTAGTATAGAGGATCTAATCGAGTATCGTCTAAAACACGACTCATTAATCAACGAAGAGGTATCCGTAAAAATGCCTACGGCATACGGTGACTTCAAGATGAAAGCTTTTACCCAAAAGAATAGTGGTGAACAGCACCTTGCTATATACAAAGGCGAATGGAAAGAAGACGAACCGGTATTGGTACGTGTACACAGCTCTTGTATGACGGGAGATATATTTGGGTCATGCCGCTGCGACTGTGGCCCTCAGCTCCACAAAGCCATGGAAATGATTGAGAAAGAAGGTAAGGGCATCATCGTATACATGAACCAAGAAGGACGGGGTATCGGCTTAATCAATAAACTTCACGCCTACAAATTGCAGGAAGAAGGTATCGATACAGTAGATGCTAATATCCAACTGGGATTCAAAGCGGATCATAGAGACTATGGTGTAGGTGCTCAGATACTCCGCCATATGGGAGTTTCAAAAATGAGACTAATGTCCAACAATCCGACAAAAAGAGCTGGTCTAGTAGGGTATGGACTTGAGGTTGTTGAAAATGTGCCTATCGAAATAGAGCCCAATGTATACAACGAAGAGTATTTAAAAACTAAACGTGACCGAATGGGACATACCATTCTCAAAAACATATAAATAAAAAAAAGAGGACTTGATCCTCTTTTTTTATTTCTACCATAAGTGATAACGCACACCCAACATCGCATAGTTGGGCTTGAATTTTTCATCGGTCGTAATGTACTTCATCTTATATCCAGCATAGACGGATAGCTTAACAGGAGAAAAGTAATAACTGACTCCTACTTGTCCATTCATAACAAATGCATCATTGTTGACCTGTTCATAATCACGCTCTTCCCCTTTTGTATAACGAACAAATTCTCCAGAAGCACCTACCCCTAGAAAAACATTCCAATTGCTTTTTCTTTTATTCAAAAGAGAAAACAGATAATCAGCACCTGTAACTACAACCGTATCTCCAGCATGCACCTGTGCTTGCAATGCACTCCGGCTATCAAGGTCATACTTCGCCTGAACACCAAAAGTCTTTTCTCTGGCCTTTTTCACGTTTATATCCCCATAAAACCCGAATGCCCAATTATGTTCCTGGCTAAATGAAACGGTTGTCAGGGCTACTACCGCTATTAAAGTCAAAATTCCTTTTATCATAATAGTTTTAATCTACTTGTTCTCCTTTTGATTTACGATATGTTTTATAAAGCTTAATCAAAAACATCAGCAATACTGCCAGACACACAATGCCTAATACGCCATATATCCAGTTGAGTGCTGATTTCAAAATAACAACAAATACGATTGCAAACAACAGTATTGTAGAAAGTTCATTCCAGAGCCTCAACTGTGTAGAGGTCCAGGTCGAAGTTTCATCACGAAGTGCATGCATTATCCGCTGTGATCTGAAATGATAAAAAACCATACCTACAACAAACAACAGCTTGACATGCATCCATCCCAACGTCAGCAATCCAGGACTCGTGTATAGCATCAGTAGTGCCGAAGCTATCGCAATATACATTGCCGGAGTCGTTATCACCCACCATAGGCGGTTTTCCATTAATGTAAACTGCTTATGCAAAATCTGATATTCGACCTCTCCCTTACCTTTTGCTTCAGTATGATAGATAAAAAGTCGGGGCATATAAAATAATCCCGCCATCCAACAGATCACAAAAATAATATGCACTGCTTTCGCATATAGGTATATCATAGCACAAAAATAAAAAGGAAAAATTAAATAATTTTTCCTTTTTTAATCTAATCGTTAGTATCTAAACTCTCTTATGACTTCCACTGCGTATTTGACATGGTCAAATGGCATATCAGGCATAATACCATGCCCTAGGTTACATATAAAGCCATTTTCCCCACGCATTCTTTCAAACAACTCATGAATCTTAGCTTTAATCACCGGTTTGTCTGCGTACATGATAAACGGATCTAAGTTTCCTTGGACAGCCATGCCTGCAGGCAGACTTTTCTTGATATTTAGCAGATCCGCATTCCAATCAACAGAAATAACGTCAGGGTTACTTGCAGCCATTACAGGTGCAAATACAGATGCTCCTTTAGCAAATGATATTACAGGTACTGTACGCTTCAGATTTGCTAAAATATACTTATTGTATTTATGCGAGAATGTATGGTAGTCATTCCACGATAGTGCATTAGCCCAGCTATCGAAAAGCTGAACAGCATTAACACCTGCATCGATCTGCATATTCAAGTAAGCTATCGTCAGGTCCGCTATTTTCTGAAGAATAAGGTGCGCCAATTCAGGCTCATTATTCAACATCAACTTCGTTAACTTAAAATCTCGAGAAGATCCACCTTCAACCAAATAACTTAGTATTGTAAACGGCGCTCCCGCAAATCCAATCAAAGGAATGCGTCCATCAAGACGTTGTTGTATAACACGGATTGCATCCGCTACATATTGCAATTTGTCAAGACAATCCACTGATAGATTTTCGGCATCCTTCCAAGTACGGACAGGGTTCGAAAAACGAGGCCCTACTCCTTGCTCAAAAGAAAGATCTCCTCCCATTGCCTCTCCAGTGACGAGGATATCCGAAAATAAAATGGCAGCATCAATACCTAAAAGATCAACTGGAAGCATAGTTACATCTGCGGCGACCTCTGGAGTTTTACACATCTCCAAAAAGCTGTATTTATTTTTAATCTCCCAATATTCCGGCATAAAACGTCCTGCTTGACGCATCATCCATACCGGAGGTCTCTCGACTTGCTGCGAAAGCGCAGCCTTGATAAACAAATCGTTCTGTAAAGTTGTACTCACTATTTCTTAATTATATTTTTTTACGTCTTCTCTAATTTTTGCAACGATATCACGTTGTCTATGCGTCAAAGCCAGCTTATCTGTGAGGTCCAAGTAGGTTTTCACCCTATCGTATTCCTTTTTGCGCAGATTAATATTAGCTAGATTAATCAGGACCATCCCTTTCTCATTGTCTCTACGCCAAGGTAACCGCGACGCCAATTGAAAATGATACTCTGCCTCCTCTATATTATTTTTTTTTAAGGCCAGATTGCCTTTCATAAACTCATAAAAGTTACGTCTACCTTTACGTAGGTTATCTGGATTTTTAATCTCAGAAAGCAACTTTTCTGTCTTTTCGTAATCTTGCTTATGGAAAGACTGAGTTGCTAAAAACACCGTCCCTTCTCGGTATTGACTCCATATGAAGTAACCGATAATCCCCAATAAGTAGATAGAAATATTATAATGTTTAAAAACAACGGCATAGGCCAAACCAACAACACCTATACCTATTATTATCATTCGCCGCTGTGTATTCATATGCTAATAATTATTACACGATCCGTCAGTTGACGGATCGCTTTGACTTTTTATAGTCCTCCGGCAGGCTAACAGATACAAAATATTTTCTGCCACCTGGCGGTTCTGTTATATCAATTTTACAAATAATTATTCAGCCTGTCCCTCGACGTTATCTGTGAACTTATAACCTACACCTCTTATCGAATGAAAATAAATAGGATGTTTTTGATCTGGTTCAAAATACTTTCTAAAAGTCAGAATAAAGTTATCAATTGTACGTGTAGAAGGATATACATCATAGTTCCACACAGTTTCTAAAATCTGCTCTCTAGAAACAGCCTCATTGCGCCGCTCGATAAGCAACTTTAGGAGCATCGTTTCCTTTTTTGTCAACGAAGTCACTGTACCATCCGCCAAGTGCAACTCATAGGAGTTGAAATAAATAGTCTTGTCGCCGATCGTATAAGAATTAAGCTCCTTCAACTCGTCTCCTTTCATTCCTCTACGGATCAGATTTCCAACCCGTAAGATTAGCTCTTCAAGATTAAATGGCTTCACCAAATAATCATCTGCACCTTTCTTTAAACCTGTAATACGATCCTCGCTGCTATTTTTGGCCGTTAGAAACATAATAGGCACTTCAGTATTCTGAAGACGGATAGTTTCTGCTACCTGAAAACCATCGATTTCAGGAATCATTACATCCAAAATGATCAGGTTGAAGCGTTCTTCTTTGAAGATTTTCAACGCCTTCTTACCATCGGTAGCCGTCGTGACACGGTACCCTTCTAATTCTAAATTTAATTTGATGGCCTCCAACAAGTGTTCCTCGTCTTCGACTAAGAGTATCCTTTGTTTAGCTTGCATAATTTTCAAATGTTACTTCAAAGATGCTACCAGAAGGTTTGTTATCCATAACCCTAATTGTGGCATCATGTTTTTGCAATACAGATTTTACTATATATAACCCCAAACCAGTTCCTTTGGTTTTGCGGGTAGATTCATTCCCTACACGATAGAATTTATTAAAGATAAGTCTCTTTTCCTCATCTTGTATACCTGCTCCATGATCAGCAACAGAAAAAACAAGGTCATTATCCTTTTTCTTGAGACTCACTTCTACATTAGCACAAGGGGGCGAGTATTTGACGGCATTCTCAACAAGATTGGTCACCACATTAGTAATTGCAAACTTATCTGCATGTAGAACAATTCCCGGTTCGATTTGCGGTCTAATAATCTCTGATTTGCACGCATTTTTTTGAAGTCGATCTAAAATCTCCTCAATCAATTCCGAAAAATCAAAATCCTCTTTAGGCAGAATAAAAGTCCTGTTTTCCAATTTGGTAGCCAACAAAACATTCTCCACCAAATAATCAAGACGTTCAATATCTTTCAACGAGTTGGACAAAAAAGTCTTCTGCTGTTCGCGATCCAGATCCCGCTTCAAGATGGTCTGCAAATAAAGCTTAACAGAAGCCAAGGGCGATTTCAACTCATGTGTTACTGAAAGCAGGAAATTCTGTTGTTGCTGTTGGTAATAGCGTTCGCGTTCCAAATGTTTTTTCAGCTTGATTACAGCGAGAACAAAAATGGCTATAAAAATCAATCCCTCACCAATAATCATTCCCTTTCTATCCGGAACATGCTTTATGAACATATATCCCCACCCTATTAATTGGCAAAGTGCATATAACGCCAGTAGATAAAACCAAAAGAGTGCTCTTCTCATAAATGCTATTTCAGCAAAAATAAGTAAATATAGGTGCATAATAAAATAGCCCGTGTTTTATGACACTAATAAGAAAAAGAGGGGGATAGGATTATATTGTTTACAATATCGAATTTACGTAGGTTTGTATATGTTCAAGCAAAAAAAAGACATATTTTTCGACCTAGATCATACCATCTGGGATTTTGACAAAAATGCTGAAGAGACGTTACAAGAACTCTATACCACGTTTCAATTTGACCGACTTTTTGGGAGTGGCCGTGCAGACTTATTTATTGAAACCTACACGCAGAACAATCACCGCGTATGGGCCTTATACCATCATGGTAAAATAGACAAGCCTACGTTAAGAAAATTAAGATTTGCAGACACCTTTACACAACTTGGTGTCGATCCAGAGCTATTCCCTGTTGCCTTTGAAGAAGAATACCTCAAGCTCTGTCCTACAAAGACAAACCTATTCCCAAATGCACATGAGACACTCACCTACCTACAAGGCAAATACAACCTCCACCTCATATCGAACGGATTTAAAGAAGCTTGTGAACTTAAATTAAAACACAGCCATCTAGCCGACTACTTCAAAACAATCGTTATATCCGAGGTATTTGGAGTCAACAAACCCGATCCGCGTATCTTTGACCATGCCATAAGTAACGGAGAGGCTGAAAAAACGACTTCTATTATGATTGGAGACAATATTGATGCAGATGTGCGGGGAGCACAAAACGCCGGTCTAGAAGCAATATATTTTAACAGTACTGGGGCAGATAAACCCACAGACGTAAACTATATGATCAGAGACCTCAAGGAGTTACAGCATATTTTTTAAAAGGGGGGAAGATTAACCCCTCCCCTATTTTAATACTTTTTTAAACAACCGTATATAGGCTTGTGCTATTTTATCCATGCCATAATCATTGGGATGGGCATAATCTACGGTAGAGTTGACATCCAAAGCAATGGTTCGACTATCTAACCAATATAGATTTTTATTCCCTTCTTTTATTAAGCGATCAAAAGTAGCTTTTCCTACTTCTGTAGACTTTTCATACTCCTCTAGCGTACCTTTATTCATAAACCCCGGGGTAAATGCCGAGCTGTGCCCGGTGAGAATAATTGGAGCTGTTGGGTGTTTTATCCGAATGGTTTTGACAGCTCCCACAATCAAGGAATCCAATTGCTTCTCGCTACGTTGAGGAGTGATCGCTAGATTAGGAAGACAATCTAAAACATATACCGCAGCCTCTTCCTGAGCAATCAAATCTAACACAGGTTGTTCCAATCGTCCATTTCCTGAAAAAGCCAGATTGATAACCTCCTTATCCAAAGAACGTCCCACGATATTTGTCCAGGCCATACCAGGTCGCGACACACAGGCACCCTGTGCGATAGAAGTTCCGTAAACTACGATAGGAGCCGTCTTTTCTTTGTTATTCACAAAAGAAAACTGTTGCGATTTGTCTACACCTATTTCAAGCCACTTTACCGTATTATACAACGGCAGGTATAAACGATATATTCCAGTTTTATTATTGCCGATATTACTAAAGGTATACTGTATCGTATCTTTGAATTGGTAACTTCCGTATGCCCAGCGCCATGTATTGGCTTCTTTCAGGTATAAATCGACGCCACTAACCCCTGTAGTCGGCATATGTGGCATGCTCAGACCTCCGGATACGGCATAGCGCACGACTATAGTATCAGCATCGGTACGAAAGTCCACATATACTCCAGCGGCATTCTGTCCCAAATTCCAGACAGCACCTCGAACCTGGCTCTGTAATCGACTTGGGAGGCGGCCAAGCGAAGTTTCATTCCGCATTTCTTTGGCCCTTCCCTTTAGAACCTCAGACCCTACAGGATAAAACGTTCGTTCGCTCTGCGCCAACACATTGAGTAAACAGACCGAACAGAGGAAAGCACATACAATTACGACTCTCCATCTCACCATAAGCACACGCATTAAGGCAGCACCTTAACGGTCACATTACGATACCAGACATCGTCTCCATGATCCTGAAAACCAATCACACCCGGTTCAGCGCCCACTTTAGAAAGTAATTCAAAAGCTAGAGGCCACTTATCTTGACTAAACTTACTCGATTGCAATAACTTATTCCATTCAGGGGTTCTGATCGTATACTCTACGACCTTCTTACCATTCTGAAAATGTTGAACTTTCTCTCCTTGAACGATGATTTTCGATTTATTCCACGCTCCTACCGCCTTTGCATTCTGAGGCTTTGCGGGAATCATATCATAGAGTGATGCAGACTTTCTATTTCCATCAACACCCTTGCTGGCGTCTGGATGCTTCTCGTTGTCCAGAATTTGATATTCTGGGCTTGATATATAAATCGGTTGACCTTTAACCTCTTTGGCTAGAAAAAACACACCGGAATTGCCCGCTTCAGATATCTTCCATTCAAACTCCAGTTCAAAATTCTTGAAATCGTGCGCAAAAATTAGATCACCACCTTCAGGCTTATCGACACTAGGTTTTTTAGAAAACTTAAGTGCACCATCCTCTATAGCCCATTTATTAGGAACATTGGTCTTATTATACCCTCGCCACCCCTCTAGGGAACTACCATCAAATATCACGTAGGCTCCATTTTTGTTCTTCTTGAACTTTGCCAAATCTACCTTTGGCAGGTTCATCAATTCATAGGTCGGAGCGACAGCCTCGAAGCTCTTTTTGCCTTGCGCGTGTGCTGCTGAAAAGGAAAACATCCCCATCATTAAGCAAGCTGAAATAAAGCTAGTTTTCATATGTATATAATTTGATTTCCAGTTGCCATATGGAATATCCAAAGTATATTCATTCGTGTTTGTGCAGTCTGTGCTACATGGATATTTCATCTGGTTAAATTTGTTTTTCATTTGTGAAGAAGCTATCAGATTCATTCTCTCCTATGATCGAATAAACCATGATAGTTTCATTAAAATATTTTTTATTTACGGTCGTTGAATTACCCAAAAGTCATCGAAAACTATTCAGGTTCAAATCTATAATCAAAATTCTACCAATAAATATACAAATACTTAATGTAATTCCTACACTTAGTAGTTTAAAAGAAAAACCTAATAACCGCCCATGTTTTCATCGGAAGGCATGTCTTCATTTTTCTTTCTGCCTTTGGTCAAATCCTGTACTCCGAAACGGTAAGAGAAGCCAAGCGTAAATGTACGCTTAGACCATCTAAAGTACCGGTCCGAATACTGAGAAGGTAAATAACTATCGCCACCAAACTGTCTAGAATCAAATAAATCACGAACATTAAACGTGACACTGCCTTTCCCCTTCAACACGTCTTGCTTTAAAGCTAGATCTACCCCCTTCATGGCTTTCGTCCGTCCCTGCAAACTGTTCATTGGAGCACGGTAATCGCCACGCAATTGAAGAGAGGTCAATTTTGCCAATTTAAGGTTTGTCGTTAGATTTGCATTCCAAGAGAGTCCGTCAGAAGAACGAACATTATACCCTTCATTCGGTTCTATTTTAAAATAGAAAACATTTCCATTGCTGGTTATATCCCACCAGGGAAAAATATTCACCTTAGACACGACCTCAAACCCGGCATTATTTCTGGAGCCTATGTTTTCCCAACGCATAAAAGTAGCATTGGGATTATCAGCCAAATAAATAGCTGCTATCGGGTCATTTTGATCATACTGAAACGGTTGCGTCACATCGTTTATACGGCGGTAGTATGCCGAAGCAAGGAAATTCCACCCCGAATAAAACTTCGCAAAACTCATCTCTACAGCATGGATATCTTCAGGCATCAACTCCGGATTACCTTGTCTAAAGTTCGTCTCGTCCGATAAATCCACGAAAGGATTGACTTGCCAGCCCCTTGGACGCTGTACCCGTCTAGAATAACTCAGCTGTACCTTATCACCATCCGCGTTAACATCATAAGTTAAAAACAAACTCGGATATACTCGAAAGTAATCGAGCTTGCCTGGCGTCACATCTGTACCTTTATTAATGAGAGATGGGTCATAACTACGGATAGTCGTATTTAGAAAAGCATCCTCCGCACGCACTCCTAATTGTAGCCCTACCCGTTGAGATAACATACGCTGATAGTTAGCGTACAATGCATGAACACCCGATTTCATATTAAAATCATTGTTTACCCCATAATCAGGTTCAAACACTCCTCCTACTAATTTATCCGAACGTTGCCCTTCATCCGACGAGCGCAATATCGTACGATAGCCGGCTTCGAATTTATGGTTCTCGCCTAATGGCAAAACATAATCCAGTTGAAAATTCCAATTCCGGCCACTTTCATTAGTTGCATTTTTTCGTCTACTTTCGGAGATAGTAGAAGTCTCATCGTAGCGCTGTATATAGTCATTCGTACCATCCTCCTTGTCGTAGCCATAAGTTACATTAGCCGTCAACTCCTCTCCTTCCTTACGTAGAGTACGCTTAAAATCAAAACTGACATCGTATCCCAGGTCCTCTTCTTTCTGTCTGGATTCACGGGAACTGGAACTACCATAATCGGGGCGGTTATAATAGTTGTAAAAAATATCTTCGCCTCTTTTATTATCCCTCAAACTCAAATTGGCTCCTACGCTAATCGTCGTCTTTTCATTAGCATAATAATCCGTTCCTAAACGAAAAGAATTATTTATTCCCTTTCGGAATGTTTCTGAGTTCGATTCGGTGATTTCACTGTTATCCTGTTGCAAACCGTCAAACAGCTGTACCGTACGTACGCCACCCTCGCCTACATTACGGCCATTTCTATAATTATATCCTCCAAAATAATTAAACTTCCGGTCTCTATAATTCAACGTAACCCCCGCATTATAATTATCGTAACTACCGACAGAAGCATTTGCCACCCCATTAAACCCAGTGCGGACATTCTTCTTCAAGACGATATTGATAATTCCGGATTGTCCTTCCGCATCATACTTTGCCGAGGGGTTCGTAATGATTTCTACCTTAGCAACGGCATCAGCTGGTAACGACTGAAGCAATTTATTAACATCAGAACCTGCCATAGCAGACTCTTTGCCATCTATCAAAATACGAACGCTGTTAGACCCTCTCAAACTCACAGAACCATCCATATCCACCTGTAAGGTGGGAACATTGGCTAGTAAATCCTGCGCCGTACCACCTACACTAACAATACTTTGGGAGACATCAAACACCTTTTTATCGATTCCCAACTGCAATTCGGGCAGACGCCCCTTTACCACAATCTCGTCCAGCTGACGACCACTCTCAAAAAGGGATACAACACCGATATCATTTGTCTTATTAGCAGCGATTACCACACCTTCCCGTTCATAATCAAGCATTCCTACAAAACTGACCTTTACGAGATAAGTACCGGCAGGTAGCCCATCAATAGAAGCGACTCCGTTACCATCCGTCTGCCGTCCCTTTACAGAGGCCTTTGAAACAGCGTGCAACAACGAGACACTGGCTCCAAGAACAGGCTCTTTGGTCGACTCTTCTACGACAGTGACTTTAAACTGGCCTTGCTGCGCATATATGAATAAAGGAAGAGCAAAAAATAGGGTAAATAGTAATTTAAGTTGCATAGCTTAGATTGAGTTCGTAAGCCACAAAAATGGAGAATAAAACAGAATAAGGGACTATCGTAACTGTATTATTACCAAGCAAAAGCTACTCCACCGAAACGGTAAGACCTTCTGCCTTCAATATCTTCCGATAGATCTCCAGCTCTACATAAGGTCCTTCTAACACAGCGCATTTACCTTCAGTGTGCACCTTCCAAGCAATACGCTCGGCCTGTGGTTCTGTATATTGCAAATGATGGATCAGACAATAGATCACGTGATCAAACGTATTGATATCATCATTCCAAAGAATAAGCTTATGGCTTTCTTTTACAGAAGCTAATATTTCTTCAAGCGTAAAGGTTTCTTGTGCGGTTTCTACACCCATAGCGCAAAAGTAGTGTATTTTTCAAAAAAACCGTAATTTTGTAGTAATTTCCTCCCTATGGACGGACCTCTTTGAATAAAAGGTCATCCTAATCAGCGGATGGGTTGAAAACAATTGGATTATTAACGACTAGAATTACAAGATCATGTTCCAATCTAAAATAGCAGGCATAGGACACTATGTTCCTAAAAATGTGTATACCAACAATGACCTCACCCGATTCATGGATACCACTGACGAGTGGATCCAAGAACGTACCGGCATCAAGGAAAGACGGTATGCCGACCGTCTGGAGGAAACGACGACATCAATGGCTATTGAAGCAGCCAAGATCGCTATAGAGCGGGCAAAAACAACAGCTAAAGACATCGACTTCATCATATTTGCCACCCTATCTCCAGATTATTATTTCCCAGGCTGTGGCGTACTGCTCCAAAGGGAAATGGGTATGGGAGAAATCGGAGCATTAGACATCCGTAACCAGTGTTCGGGCTTTGTCTACGCATTGTCTATAGCGGATCAATTTATAAAAACAGGAATGTATAAAAACATACTGGTGGTCGGTTCAGAAAAACATTCTTTTGCTTTGGACTTTTCGACACGAGGCCGTGCCGTATCCGTTATATTTGGTGATGGAGCGGGTGCCGCCGTACTGCAACCAACAACTGAAACGGGTAAAGGCATCTTGAGTACCCACCTCCACTCGGATGGTGCGGATGCCGAAAAACTAGCGATGTATTACCCTGGAGCATCGGGAGGAAAAGGCTTAGAAAACAGACCAGAATGGCCCGATCAGGAACTGGGAGGAATGTTCGTGACTCCTAAAATGCTAGAAGATGGAAGTGCTTTTCCGTATATGGATGGTCAGGCCGTTTTCAAAAAGGCAGTAGTAAAATTTCCGGAAGTCATCGGTGAAGCTTTAGCCAAAAACGGGTTAGCACCTGCCGATATAGACCTTCTGGTACCGCATCAAGCCAATCTCCGTATATCACAGTTTGTACAGAAAACATTGGGATTAGCGGATGATAAGGTATTCAATAATATTCAAAAATACGGCAATACAACTGCTGCATCCGTACCAATAGCGCTTTCAGAAGCTTGGGAAGAGGGCCGGATCAAAGAAGGCGATTTGATTTGCCTAGCCGCATTTGGAGCAGGCTTTACTTGGGGATCGGCATTGATCCGGTGGTAATAATATAATGTTGTGATAAGGAATCGTCTTTCTGCCGACTTTCTTATCACAACATTTCAACTTGCTTTCTTACAATACACGCACCAATAACCCCTTCAGGTATTCACCTTCGGAGAAAGAAGCACGAACGGGATGATCCTCCGGTTGCGAAAACTGTCTAATAAATTGGATTTCTTTACCTGCATCCAAAGCAGCCCAAGCTATAACTTGTTTAAAGGTCTCAATATCCATTGCTCCAGAGCAAGAAAAAGTTGCTAATAGACCACCACTCTCCAACAACATCAATCCCCTACGATTCAAATCCTTATAAGCTCTCGAAGCTTTTTCTAAAGTCGATCTGGAGGGTGCGTACTTTGGTGGATCTAGCACAATTACATCAAACTTTTCTCCACCTTCTCCCAATTGACGCAAATACTTATTTACATCAGACTGAACCGCTACATGTTTTGTCTCATCAAAACCATTATACTTCACATTTTCCTTTAAGGTGTCTATCGCCAACGCAGAACTGTCAACAGAGACAACTTCATCAGCCCCCGCCCGAAAAGCATTTAAAGTAAAGCCACCCGAATAACAGAAGCAATCCAGCATCCGCTTGCCTTTGACGTATTGAGCCGTCAAAAAACGGTTTTCACGCTGATCGCAGTAAAACCCTGATTTCTGACCATCAATGATATTTACTTTATAATGGATTCCATTCTCTAAGATTTCAACAAAATCTGGAGGTAATTCGCCCCACAACACCCCATTACTATCCGGTAGCCCTTCATATTCTCTGGATTTCAAATCACTTCTTTCGTAAATTCCCTTAGGTTGCAGGAGGTTCACCAATTCATCAACGATAAGTCCTTTGACCTGTTCTATCCCTGCCGAATGAACCTGAATAGAAATATAGTCTGCATATTTATCCGCAATCAGTCCAGGTAAAAAATCAGCTTCTGCAAAAATCAAACGAACCGCATCATTATCTGCCGTCAACAAATGTTTTCTATTCTGAATGGACTTTCTTACCCGTAGCCTCCACCAGTCTTCATTAATCTCATTCGCCGGATTCCATTCCAACAAACGGACTGCAACGCGCGATGTATTATTATAGACGCCATAGGCAATGAACTCCTCTTCTATGTTGTATACGGCTACAACCTCTCCTGGTTGCACCCGACCATTTATTTTGCCTATCGCTCCAGAAAACACCCAAGGGTGTAATTGCCAAGCAGCTTTATCTTTACCTTTTTGTAAGATTATCTTATTCATCGCACAAAAATAAAACTGAAGAAGCAAACAATATTATTTATTTTAAACTTTTTCAAAATTTTATTCCAAACTACACAAAAAAAAGAGCAGTTCCTATCGGATACTGCTCTTTTCGGATATAGGACGCTCAGCCTATCTACTAGCGAGCAAATAGGCTTTAAAATCTTCATAGCTGACTTTTAAATCCGTCGCAAGCTTAGGTTTATTGGACAAATCTACTGCTCCCTTAGGAAGAGTTACTTTGGCAAATACCGCTTCGTCTATTGCGTCTGGAAATTTACAAGGGTGTGCCGTTGATAAAAATACCGAAGCGTAGGTCCCCGGTGTATCTCTACGATACGCCTCCGATGCCAGATAAGCTATCGCAGTATGAGGGCAAGCTATGTAATTATATTTTTCATACAGCTCTTTCATCGCTTGTTCAGTTGCAACATCATCATAGGTATACGAAGATATCATACCTCGAAGGTGTTCTAAATCTCCGTCAAACATATCTTGTATTCTGACCCAGTTACTTGGATTACCTACATCCATAGCATTGGCTAGTGTTTGTACGGAAGGCTTGGGTTCATAACTACCCGAACGAAGAAAACGGGGAACGGTATCATTTACATTTGTCCCTGCGACAAAATGCGTTACCGGAAGTCCCATTTTATAGGCCAATAACCCAGCACCGATATTTCCAAAATTGCCACTAGGCACTGTAAATACGACTTCAGAAATCCCCTGAGCTTTCAATTGCGCATAAGCCCAGAAGTAGTAGAATGTCTGAGGAATCAATCGGGAGATATTGATTGAGTTTGCTGATGTGAGACGCAACACACTATTAAGTTCGGTATCATTAAAAGCCTCTTTCACCAAAGCCTGACAGTCATCAAATGTACCATCTACTTCCAGAGCTCTAATATTCTGCCCGTTAGTAGTCAACTGTTCCTCCTGTACCTTAGATACTTTTCCCTTAGGGTACAAAATCGTGACACGCGTTCCTTCAACTCCTAAAAAGCCTAAAGCCACTGCTCCACCGGTATCTCCTGATGTCGCTACCAATACATCCAAGAGCTGATCACCTTTTTGAGAAAAATACCCCATGACCCGACTCATAAAACGAGCTCCAAAATCTTTGAAAGCATAAGAAGGTCCATGGAACAATTCCAAAACAGCCGTCTCCGCATTCAAGAATTTGACAGGGGCATCAAAATTAATGGCATCATCTACAATCTTCTTCAAGTCAGCCTTGGGGATATCATCACCGATCAATGCTGAGGCCACCGTCAACGCGATCTCCTGAAGTGAATACTGTTGTATATTCTGGATAAAAAAAGGATCTAATTGTGGGATGACTTCTGGCATATACAATCCCTTATCCTGAGGGAGAGCGTTGAAAACGGCTTCTTGAAAAGAAACACGCAATGCTTTATTATTTGTGCTATAAAGTTTCATATCTATATAATTTGACTGTTATCTGTCACATGGAATACTCATGACTGTTTATGCTCCGCTAAACATGAGTATTTCATATCTATATAATTTTCAATGGTCATTAGTTAGTTTTGGGCTTTTCTATACGTTGTCAAACTCCAACAGTCGAGGCCCTTCGACATTAACAGCAGACACATACTGATAGCTATCGATTTCTTTTGACGACAGGTGTTCTTTTATCTTAGTTGTCGCTACACGAGCGATATCTTCTCCTCTAGAGATGGCTACGACCGACGGTCCAGATCCCGATATCCCGAAGCTTAACGCTCCACATTCTAGGGCGATCCGCTTCATCTCATAGAATTCAGGAATCAAAATAGCGCGTGTAGGTTCGATCAAGACATCCTGCATACTGCGACCTATCAAATCATAATCATTTTGAAAAAGGCCCGCAATCAACCCTGCGATATTGCCCCATTGCACTACAGCTTCTTTCAATAGCACCTTATCTTTTATGAGCTGGCGGGCATCCCGTGTCGGTACATCGACCTGTGGAAATACAATTCCTGCATAGAGATCTCCGGGTACCGGAAGCTTTATAACGTCCAGTGCTTCCTGTCCTCGAATCAACGTGACTCCCCCCATTAATGCTGGTGCAACATTATCAGCATGTCCATGTCCACACGCCAGGCGCTCCCCTTCTACACAGTAGGGCATTAACTCTTCCTTCGTAAGAGGTGTTCCCAACAAAACATTAATAGCATACAGACCAGCAACGGTGCTCGCAGAGCTAGAGCCTAAACCAGAACCTATTGGCATATGCTTGATAAGTTCAATCTCCACACCAACGGTATCTGCAACTCCCAGATCCCGCAACAGCATCTTCACACAAGCACTCACCGTATTACGGTCGGCATCCAGAGGCAAGCGTCC
The DNA here is from genome assembly GCF_017908035.1 of Sphingobacterium tabacisoli. Lineage (GTDB taxonomy): Bacteria > Bacteroidota > Bacteroidia > Sphingobacteriales > Sphingobacteriaceae > Sphingobacterium > Sphingobacterium tabacisoli. The sequence goes on from NZ_JAEQMU010000004.1 coordinate 200,900, forward strand.
GTCATCCCCCGCTATCGAACGGATACGGACCCCTGGTTCGGCTACGCGATACATCTTGACCTCATCGCCAGGTTCATTGACAGCAAAGCCCAGGATATCAAAACCACAGATCATATTTGCCACGGTAGCAGGCGCAAAAACCCGAACCTTATCTTTTATATTATCAAAGTTTACTTTCTTATCTAATTTTATTTCGTTCATAACTCGACTGTTAAACTGAATCAAATTCTTATGTAACGGCTTACCTGGCACCGACATTAATTAAATCGGCAAATACGCCTCCTGCTGTTACTTCTGCTCCGGCTCCAGGCCCCTTCACGACCAGCGGACGTTCTTTATACCGCTCCGTTGTAAACGAGATGATATTATCACTACCGGATAGTGCAAAGAAAGGGTGTGAGCTATCGACCATCTGTAAAGAGATCTTTACTTTACCATCTTCCAATGTACCGATGTAACGGATTACTTTATTTTCGCTCGCCGCTTTATCCTTCAACGCATTAAAATACTGGTCAGCTTTCAATAATTCGGCATAAAACTCATCAACAGAGGCCGCCTGCAAACAGGACTCAGGCAGGATAGCACCTAAATCGACATCAGATGCTTCGATTACATGATCTCCATCTCTTGCCAAAATCAACATTTTACGCATAAAATCTACTCCTCCCAGATCATCACGTGGGTCAGGCTCTGTATAACCCAACTCCTGTGCCTTTTTCACAACTTCATAGAAAGAAGCATCGCCAACGAAATTATTAAAGATATAAGAGATCGTCCCCGACAGAATTGCTTCTATCTTTAAAATCCGATCCCCGCTCATCATCAGGTCTTTTAAAACACGTACAATAGGTAGCCCGGCTCCTACATTGGTTTCATAGAAAAAGTCAACGCCGTGTAAGCGCGCCGTGTCTCTCAACGAACGATACTGTGCATAATCGCCCGAATTAGCGATCTTATTACATGTTACGATAGATATATTGGACTTAAAGATGTCTTCATAATAGGTAGCAGGCAACTTGCTCGCTGTATTATCAATAAAAACACAATTCGGCAGATTCATCGCTCGCATTCTTTCCATAAAACCTGATAAATCTGCTATCTCACCATTGCCTTCCAAATCCTCTTGCCAGCCTTCTAAATTAATTCCCGCTTCGTTAAAGAGCATTTTCCGGGAGTTAGAAATCCCAACGACCTTTACTTCGATATCATTATTGTCCAGTAGAAAGTCGTGTTGCTCATGAAGCTGCTTAAATAATGTAGCGCCGATATTGCCTGTACCTAAGTTAAAGACATGTAAGGTCTTTTTCAACTCGGCAAAGAACGCATCGTGCACAGCATTCAACGCCTTGGCAAGGTCATCTTTTGAAATAATAACCGATATATTAAATTCAGACGAACCTTGAGCGATAGCGCGTACATTTATACCATTCCGCCCCAATGCATGAAACAACCTTCCCGATATACCCGGAGTACGCTTCATATTTTCACCCACTATAGCCAAGACAGAAAGATTTTCTTCCAACTCAGGCATGATAAGCTTATTGGCATCAAGCTCCAATTCAAATTCAACGGCGATCAATTGCAATGCTTTCGCTGCATCCTGTGGATTGACCGCAAATGTTATACTATGCTCAGAGGATGATTGCGTGATTAGGATCACATTGATCTGCTCTCTTGCCAACATCGTAAAAAGTCGCCCGGAAAATCCAGACTTGCCAATCATTCCACTTCCTGTAAGATTGATAATAGATATATCTGAAATAGAAGATATACCTTTTATAGGATAACTAGACTTATCCGATTCAAATTGAATAACTGTCCCTGCCAAATGCGGTTCGAAGGTATTACGGATAGCAATAGGTATTTTTTTCAGAAATGCGGGAATCATCGTCGGCGGGTAGATTACCTTGGCGCCAAAGTATGAGAGTTCCATTGCTTCTGTGTAAGATAGTATAGGCAACGAAAATGCTTTTTTAACGATCCGCGGATCAGCTGTCATCATTCCATTTACATCGGTCCATATTTCGATAATAGAAGCCCCTAGGACAGACCCAAAGATGGCAGCAGTATAATCGGAGCCTCCACGCCCCAATGTCGTCACACGTCCCTTATCGTTGGATCCTATAAAACCGGTAACAAATAATAATTTGTCTGCATGGGTATAAGACAAAGCCTGAATAAGTTGTGTCGTCAACTCTTCATTGATGTGGGCATTTCCAAAATTGGAGTCTGTCTTGACATAGTGAGAAGCATTGATATACTCGGACTCCGGTATATATTGCTCCATAATCTTAGAAACCAGATAATTTGAAAAGCGCTCGCCAAAAGAAACAATCAGGTCTTTGCTCTGCATACTCAACTCTCTCAAAGCAAAGACGCCTTGTAGGATTTCATCCAGGTCGTTGAGCATAAGCTTTAACTTGGTAAATACCGGATTTTGGAATTTGACCGCGATAAGGCTCTTTACAACATCAAAATGCTTTTCCTCCAGCACTTTCAGATTCTCATCAAACGGTTTTCCTTCAGCAGCATGTTCCGCCATTTGGGTCAGCAAGTTCGTTACCCCCGACATTGCAGACAAAACAACAAGTGGCTTTTCTCCTTTATCAAAAGATTCCTTAACGATTGCCAACACCCCTTGGATACTCTCTTTTGTACCTACCGAAGTCCCTCCAAATTTTAATACCTTCATTTAGTTTTATATTAGTTTGTGTTAAAATAGTTCAAAAAAAAAGCCTTCCTCTTTTCTGGAGGAAGGCTCTATATATTCGCTGCGCTTAATCATTTCACCATAGAACTACCTCCTCCAGAATCTATCCCGGTGGTAATAATAGTTGTTGAAATAATAGTGCTTAAAAACATCTCTTTTGTAAATTTTCAATAAAGATAATACAACTATATCAACAAATGCAAATTTATTTTAATAAAATAGAAATATTATCCCATTATCTCTATCGAATCCAAGTTGGTAATCAAATACACCGACTCGTTAATATATTAGAAATAACATTTTACAATACACATGGAAGGCAAAACATAATACACCTTGTATTACAAGCATTTAGGTGAATTAAAAAGTTAAAGTTTTGTTAAAAAAATGTAAAATAGTTTGGAACCGCAACCATAATACCCTATCTTCGTTGATGTCGATGTGTAGATATGCATCTACGGAAGGAAAGTTGTAATTAAATAAAGCGATTTAATGAAAACAAAAAAGATAATAGCGAGTATGCTATTTATAGGCTTTTGTCTAGTGTCGCACGCACAAACAACAAACAAAAGTAAAACAGGAGATCAGGACAATCTTACAAAAGAGTACTTTTCTCAGATTATGGGTGTAGCTATTAATACTACAACAAGCACAAAACTTTATCAGTTCGTCTACGATTGGTTAGGTACTCCCTACCGACTAGGCGGAGATTCCAAAAAAGGCATAGACTGTTCCAAGTTCTCTTTGGCTGTTTATGAAAACGTATTCAATACCACAATCGGATACAATAGCAGGAATCAATATGACAATGTAACTCCCATCAGAAAAAGCGACCTTCAAGCAGGAGATTTAGTTTTTTTCAAAATCAGAAGTAAAAGTATAACACATGTAGGCGTCTATCTAGGAGACGACAAATTTGCACATGCATCCTCGAGTAAAGGTGTAATGGTAAGTAGTCTTAATGAAGCTTACTGGCAGCGTTATTACTATAACGGAGGAAGGCCTAAAAAAGACGAAGATAGGATTATGACAGCGGATGTGTCAAACTACAAAGAAGACAACAAATAGACTTTGTTACTATTTGAACAATATAGAAAGCCTAGATGGAATCCATCTAGGCTTTTTTTATTCATCCCGCATTAAATAATTTTCACGCGTATTATATAGAACTTCTCTCCTAATTTCACTAAATTAGCGTAGTCAAATAATCATCATGTCAACAAAGAAAACTCTTATATTAAACAAGCAGCAGATACAGCAAAAATCCCGTCGCATCGCTTATCAGATCCTAGAAGACAACTTTGAAGAAAAAGCGGTAGTACTCGTTGGAATTGCTGACCGAGGGTATATTTTTGCGCAACGCCTACAAAACATACTTCAAGAAATAGCGCCTGAAAAAGAAATAGAACTTATTAAGGTCAATATAGAAAAGAGTAAAAGAAATCTGGAAGCCAGCACAGACCAACCTGTTGAAATGGCTAAAGACAAAGCGGTCATCATTGTTGATGATGTGCTTAACAGTGGCCGTACATTAGCCTATGCCCTAGGAGCCTTTATCAATGTACCATTAAAGAAAATGCGGACGGCAGTGCTCATTGATAGAAGCCACCATAAGTTCCCTATATTTAGCGACTTTTACGGTGTAAAACTATCTACAATTCTGAAAGAGCATGTTGAGGTCAGACTAAAAGAAATCGATAATGAAGAAGATGCTGCCTGGCTTTACTAAGCAGCACCTTTTTCATCCCTAGCCTTTATTTATCTTAAGTTTCATTCCTGGCTTAATCATATCACTTTTTAAACCATTGTCGGCTTTCAGTTTGGAAACCGAACTCCCCGAAAATTTATTGGCTATTCGATCCAGGGAATCTCCTCTTTGCACCGTATAGACCACATTCGTATTTTTTCTTTTAGCGGTCGCAGTCTTAACATTCTCCGCCAAACGGGAATCAACAGGTTTCTCTACAATCAAAACGCGTCCTACAACCTTGCTCTTAGACGACAATCCATTCCAAGCTACAAGGTCCTGAACCGGAACTCCCAGCTTACGGGATACACTAACCAAGGTTTCACCGTTTTTAACTTTATATTTCTTTTGCCCCTGAACAGCCAGCTTTGTTTCTACTTCTTCATTTCGACCTGACTGCTGAGGCAGTACAACGTCGTTTAAAGCTGAATACAAAAGGCTATCATTTGTATTTTCGGTAAGAGGTAACAATAGACGTCGTGGCTTCTCAACTGAGCCTATCACTATATTTTGCTTGAATGCCGGATTATACTTCTTCAACTGATCTAAAGACACCCCGACAGCTTCTGCTACATTTGCCAAAGCAATCCTCTTATCCACCATAATCAACTTGCTCTCCATTTGTAATTCCGTAGCTTCTGCCTCTATTCCATAATAGTCAGCATTCGAAAGAACATAGGTCATCGCGATATACTTGGGAATATAATTTTGCGTCTCTTTAGGAAGGAATGGGGCTAGCTCCCAAAAGGAAGGATTTGTGAATCCTGATCGCTGTATCGCGCGCTGCACACAACCTCTTCCACAATTATAAGAAGCCAAAGCGAGTAGCCAATCGTTAAACTGTGTATGCGCCTCATTAATATATCGAGCGACGGCATAGCTCGCCGCATAAGCGTCTTTCCGCTCATCAATGTTACTATTCATCTCCAAGTCATAGAACTTGGCGGTAGCATACATAAACTGCCAGGGGCCAACCGCACCTGAAGTAGAAACCAAATGAGGATTTAATGAGGACTCGACTAAGGAAAGATATTTGATCTCCTCAGGTATTTTAGCTTCTTCAAAGACAGCTTCATATATTGAAAAATAATGCTGGCTCAACCCTAACAACCTATTCATATAGGGCCTGTAGTTCTGAGAGGCATATTTACTAATATAGCTCCTCACCTGTGAGTTGAATTCCAAGGGCACCTCCTTTGAGATAGACTTCAACCTTCTCAATATTCCCAGGTCTTCGGGGGAGACTTCCAGATTAGGATCTATATTTTCCTTGATTGAATCGAGATGAGATGCCAATTGCTTTTGCTGAAGCTCTATAAAGGCATTCATCGAACTGTTGAGCTCTTCTTTTTGGGTATCAATCGCAACTTCCTGAGCTACCGTACACGAGAACACAAATACAGTAGCGACTGACAGTGTAATAGAAAATTTCATGCTTTCTAGTTTTTTAGCCGACTAGTGGGCAAGGTTTACAAAATAAAATTCCCATGATTCTTTTGAATATTCAACAGACATGAACCGATTCCACTGTTATCGGGAGACCTCTTGAATACGAATACAAAAGATAAAACATCATGAAAAAAAATCTTAATGGCCTTAAACGGCGAACACTTGCAAAAAAAAAGGGATTCAATCCTCCAAAGCGAAGATCAAATCCTTTTTCCTATGTAAGAGCAATCATTAAGAATTGCTTGTGTTATCAGATGTATTGTTCTTTTGATCGGTAGGCTCTTCCTTCTGCCCATCCTTAAACTCTTTAACACCACGTCCCAAGCCACGCATTAATTCAGGAATCTTCTTCCCTCCAAACAATAATAGAACCAAGACAACTATAATGATAATCTCTTGGGTTCCTATAAATAATAAATTTGATGTATACATTTTGTTCTATTATACTTATAAAATACTTTTACAATAAACACTCCTTCTTACAAATATAGATATTAATAAATTAATATCCCGTAACTATCTTGCTATCCAAGCAGATGGATCCAAAACAGTCTCTCCCTGGAAGACACTGAAATCAATATATGAAAACCCTTCTTCGGCATCTCCAGCAGCTGTACCGATTACGGTACCTGTACTTACGGACTGGCCTTTGCTGACCGAAGTTGTCTTCAAATTGGAATAAGCGGTATAATAATTACCATGCTTAACGACCACCGCTGAAGTTCCCATGCTTACAACCTGCACTACCGTTCCGGAAAACACTGACTTTACCGCTGCACCATCTCCTGTCCGAATACGGATATAGTCATAGAAGTCCCTAACTCCATGCTCAACAACTACACTTCCATAGTTACGAACGATATTACCCTGCGCTACAGGCCAAGGTAACCCTCCTCTATTAGCCTGAAAACTTGCAGACAATTTTGCGACTTCAGGTGTACTCGCAATAACGTCAGCTCCTTTTCTCTTATCAATTTCCTTCCGCGCGTCTTCAACCGATTTACCCGTTTTTTTCGACTCAGCCAAGGCTGCTTTCTGTCTTGCTTCTTCCGCTCTCCGTCTCTCCTCTGCTGCCTCCTTAGCAATTGCGGCTTTTATCAACGAATTTAACTTCTTCCGCTCCTGTTGTTTTGCAGACAATTGACCTTGGAATGACCTTTCCTCTTTTGCCAACTGGCTTAATTGTCCTTGATGCTCCGAACGGTCTTTGGCGATAACATCTCTTTCTTTTCGTTGCTCAGCCAATAGCTCATTCTGTGTCTTTCTATCTACTTCCAGACGTGCGATCTTCAGCTCTATCTCTTTTTTCACTTCCTCGATTTCGGCTGCTTTAATTTTTCGGGCATCATTAAACTGTTGCAAATATTTTACCCTTTTAAAGGCCTGGTTAAAATCCTTGGAAGCAAAAATAAACATCATCTTGTTGTAGGCATTCTTGTTACGGAACGCGAACATGATCATCTTCTCATAATCTTGACGCATTTTCTCGAGTTCAACTTTTAGTGCTGCTACCGATTTTGTATTGTCATTGATCTGCTTAGAGAGGTTACTCAACTCGCGATTGATGATGGTAATTTTATCTTCCCGTAAATTCAGCTGTCGGCTGAGTGCATTAACCTCCTTTTGGGAAAGGAGCTTTTCTTTGGTTTTGGCAGACAACTCTTTGTTCAAGGCAGAAATATCGGCATTGATTTTTTCCAATTGCTTCTTGAGTTCCACACTGCTTTGACCGTATGAGAAATGCGCACATGCGCCAATTATAAATATACTGAGTAATATTTTCTTAAAAACCATGAATTGCTATTTCTAAACTTAGCGTTTTATATAACCTCCAAAAATAAACATATCTCACCTACTTGCCTAATAAAAATAACTTTTTAACACCTTCACCACATCATTCTACCATTTTATATTTAGCGGGCACAGCAAAAGGCGTATCTATATCCTGATTGAAATCAACTTTATTGTAATTTAAGATTGCACTTATCGACATCCCTCCAGCCCCAAGTTTTATCTGTTGATTCTGTGGAAAACTATAGCCACCAGAAACCGCAAAATTACTATAGAAGGACTCTAGGTTATCATCACGTCCTACAACATTCAACCGGAATACCTTAGGCCTATTCTTCTCATTTAAACTGTATTGAAAAGCCAATTGGTCTTTTACTCCAACAATCTGCACCTCATTAGACGCACTCGCCACTGTAATTTGATCGGTCCGCAACAAAGGCTGCGACACATTAGCCATTAAAAGATCCTGCAACGTAAAAAATGAAACCCCTTCTCCTATATACCGATGCACGTAATCAAAACGCTTCGCGACGTACTCACTTCTCATTTTATTTAAGATCTGTATGCTGTCTGGCGTGATCTTAACACGTGCAACTTCAAAATTAATCAATGTTGCAGTTACCGAAATCCATATCTCGCGATCACGCAGGATCCTGACATGTAAAGTCACATCGTGCTTTTCATTATCAAACTCAATTTTCGATTTTGCTCGTCCTGAAAATGTACTAAAATCGAGATTATTAATCAAATAACCTTCTGTTCCACTCTTGTATGCTGTTCCTTCTCCACCTTTCGCACCGACCACTTGTTTCTTACTACCGCAACCGAATACAATAGATAATGTTAGCAACAACAAAACACACCTACTCCACATATCGTTTATCTTTTATTTTTAACTTAATCTTATTTACGTCCACGTTATCACCTTTGACAAGAGACAATGCTTTTTCCCACTGTTTGACCGCTTCCTTTTCTCTACCAAGCTGTATAAGGATATCGCCATAGTGTTCGAATAACAAAGCAGATGGAGATGCAGAAGATTTAATGGCTTTTTCCATCCAAAAGGCAGCCTCTTTATAAGAGCCCTGCTGAAATAGAACCCAGGCATAGGTATCTTGAAAAGTAGATGAATTTACATCTATTTCATTCGCCTTCTTTGCATAACCTGCCGCCTTATCCAGATCCTTTTTCCGAATAGAGAGGTAATAAGCTAAATTATTCATAGCTGTACTATTCGTACTATCCAATTGTATGGCTTCTTCATAAGCGACATCCGAAGCGGCATCCATTTTCAACTGATGGTACAGATCACCGAGTCCGCTATAGATGATTGACCTCAAATAGGTATTCTCCTCCTCACTATGATCCAAAGCCATCTCCAACATAATACGTGTCTTTTCAAAATCCTCCTTTACCATGAAAGCCAACCCAGAAAAATACATCAGCATCGCATTACCGGGGTTTGCACGGATCGCTTCGTCTGCGTGACGAATAGCTTCGTCGACCTCATTCAATCCTAAATCAGTATTGATTAGCATACGCCAAGCATCAACATGCCTAGGATTAATCCCTACAGCAGTAAGAAATAGTGAGCGGGCCTCTGCGGTATTCCCTTTACGCCATAACACTTCACCTTTGACCACATGACTCTCTGCTATTCTCGGGTGCACCAAGACCAACGTATTGGCCAGTGTTTGAATTTGATCCAAGGTGAATCCCTTAAAATCAGGATGCATTACATTCAACATCACGCGATGCTTATCCCCGAACTCGACCTGACTAGACTCAAATGCAAGCTTTAGCGACTCGAAAGTCATCTTCATTTTACCATCCGACTTATACGCATCTGCAAGATCAAGGTACAACACCGGATCTTTACTATATTTTATTCCTCGCTCTAAAATCGCAATAGCCGGCTTGGTCTTACCACTTTGCAAATTAACATAGGCCAATGTACCATATACATGTCTTAATGTTGATTTACCATCCCATGGCTCTAAAAGCGACTCTGCATCCTTAAAACGATCATTCATCACGTAAACATCGGCCAATACCACATCCAATGTATCCGAGGCATGTCCGCGAGCCACCTCATCGTGATACACTGCAATAGCCTCATCCAGCTTCTTCGCATTGGACAACAACATAATCAAATCTCTTGCTATAGAAGGAACCCCTGCATGTCTTCCTCTCAGGTCCTCTAGTATAATACTCGCCTCTGCCCAGTTCTGCTTACTTTTATAAAGCTCTACCAATAGGTTTGCGTGCATAACATTCGCATCATACCGATAGGCTGCTTTGGCATTTTCTAAGGCCTCTTCGTAATTCCCGGTCTGGCCGAACAATAAAGCTTTCGCATAATAGACTTCAGCAGCGTCCGGGTACTGCGCCGTAATACGTTCCATTTCACCCATAGCTTCCCTAAAGTCACCAACTTTCAATCGCTCTTCCACCTTTGCCAACTGCATCTTATAAGGAGGGTCAACACGCTGGGCGTTTGCAGCTCCTGCAAACAATAACACCCCCAATACGAATACTTTTTTTAGCAAACCTTTCACTTTCATATTCAAAACCATCTTCAAAATCATAGTAACACCTTTACTAAGGTAACATATTGCCTTAAAAAAAGAGTACAATAGTATCAAAAAGTTTAATCCCAAACTCCTTAATAAATGTTAAAATTATCCATCCTACTATAGACTTTATAAGGGGTATGCCACTTTTCATGCCAATTTGGAGGTACACATCTATTCTCTTAAAAAACGAAAAACATAAACTCCAAAATAAAAGGCGCACTGTACTTGTGTTTTAAGAAATAAAAATTGTACCTTTGCAATCCGATTGTAGTGATTACGATTGGTAAAATAACAAGTTTAATTAATTAAATAAAAGCAAGTGAATACGTTAAGTTACAAAACTGTCTCTGCCAACAAGAACACCGTTAACAAAGAGTGGATCGTTGTTGACGCTGAGGGCGAGATCTTGGGGCGCTTGGCCAGTGAAATTGCGAAAGTAATTCGTGGAAAACACAAGCCTACATTTACCCCACACGTAGACTGCGGTGATAACGTGATTGTTATCAATGCGGACAAAATCAAAATGACAGGAAACAAATTAAGCGACAAAACTTATGTTCGCTACACAGGCTACCCAGGTGGTCAGCGTTTTGTTTCTCCGAAAGAATTAATGGCTAAGCATCCTGAGCGCATCATCGAGAAAGCGGTACGTGGTATGTTACCTAAAAACCGTCTTGGCCGTCAGTTGTACAGAAATTTATTTGTATATGCTGGTGGTGAGCACAAACATGAGGCACAAAACCCAAAACCAGTTAAATTCTAAGGAGCATTATTATGTCAACAACTAACACTTCAGGAAGAAGAAAAACTGCTGTTGCTCGTATTTACTTAGGAGCAGGTAGCGGAAACATTACCATCAACGGTAAAGATTACAAAGAGTATTTCCCAACATTGCCTTTGCAGTACATTGCTACTCAATCATTATTAGTAGCAGAGTCACTAACAAATTTTGATGTTAAAGTTAACGTTCATGGTGGCGGAGTTAAAGGTCAAGCAGAAGCGGTACGTTTAGCAATTGCTAAAGCACTAGTTGAGCTAGACCCAGAAGTAAAACCAGCTTTACGTGCTAAAGGTTTAGTAACGCGTGATGACCGTATGGTTGAGCGTAAAAAACCAGGACGCAAGAAAGCTCGTAGAAGATTCCAATTCAGTAAACGTTAATCAAAGGAGGATCACAAAATGGCAAGAACTACTTATCAAGATTTATTGGATGCTGGTGTTCACTTTGGTCACCTTACTCGTAAATGGGACCCGAAAATGGCTAAGTACATTTTCATGGAACGCAACGGTATTCACATTATCGATTTAAACAAGACTCTTACGAAATTAGAAGAAGCAGCTTCTGCTATCAAACAAATCGTAAAATCAGGTCGTAAAGTTTTATTCGTAGCAACGAAAAAACAAGCAAAAGAAATCATCGCACAACAAGCTAAGGATGTAAACATGCCTTATGTTACAGAGCGTTGGTTAGGTGGTATGCTTACAAACTTCGCAACAGTTCGTAAGTCTATCAAGAAAATGACTACTATTGACAAAATGCAAAAAGATGGTACATACGATGTATTATCTAAAAAGGAAAAATTAATGATTCAGCGTGAGCGTATCAAATTAGAGAACCTTTTAGGAGGTATCGCTGATTTGAATCGTTTACCAGCAGCTTTATTCATCATCGACGTGAAGAAAGAGCACATTGCAGTAGCTGAAGCTATTAAATTGAACATTCCTACTTTTGCAATGGTAGATACAAACTCTGATCCTACAAACATTGATTTCCCAATTCCAGCAAATGATGACGCTACTAAATCTATTAGCTTAATCGCAGGAATTATTGGACAAGCAATCGTTGAAGGTTTAGAAGAGCGTAAACGCGATAAAGAAGAAGATGCGGAAAAAGAAGCTGTTGCAGCTAAAGCAGCAGTTGACAATGGTGAAGCAACAGATGCTGCTCCAGGAAAACGCACTCGTAAAGCAAAAGACGTAGAATAATAATTCTATATTAAGCCGGATGGACAAGTGTTGGTTTCTGGAAGAAAAGCTTCCTTAAACAAACTCGTCTATCCGGTTTCTTTTTATAACATTAACAATAGCTTTACTTACAAAGTATACTTTTGTTAATCCTACAATTGTAATTTTAAAAAAAATAAAATATCATGTCAGTACAAATTTCTGCATCAGATGTAAACAAATTGCGTCAACAAACAGGCGCAGGTATGATGGATTGTAAAAAAGCTCTAGTAGAAGCAAACGGCGATTTCGAAGCTGCTGTTGACTACCTACGTAAAAAAGGAGCTAAAGTAGCTGCTAGCCGTCAGGACCGTGATTCTAACGAAGGTGTTATCATCGCTAAATCTTCAGCTGATGGTAAAACTGGTATCGTAGTAGAAGTTAACTGTGAAACTGACTTCGTAGCTAAGAATGCTGATTTCGTAGCTTTCGCTGATAAAATCGCTGATGTAGCTTTAGCTAACACTCCAGCTTCTTTGGATGCATTAAAAGCGTTAACAGTTGATGGAAAAGTTATTTCAGAAGCTTTAATCGAGCAAACTGGTGTAATCGGCGAGAAAATCGACGTTTCTAAGTTCGAAATCGTAACTGGTGAAAAAGTAGTTTCTTATATCCACGGTAACTACCGTTTAGGTGTATTAGTAGGTCTTTCTGCTGACGCAGCAGGAGCTGAAGAAGCTGGTAAAGATGTAGCTATGCAAATCGCTGCAATGAACCCAGTTTCTATCGATAAAGATGGTGTTGATTCAAAAACTATCGAGCGCGAATTAGAAATTGCTAAAGAGCAAATCCGTGCAGAAGGTAAACCAGAAGAAATGGTAGAAAAAATCGCTGCTGGTAAATTGAATAAATTCTACAAAGAGAACACTTTATTGAACCAAGAGTTCGTAAAAGATTCTTCTAAAAACATCGCTCAGTTCTTAGATACAGTTTCTAAAGGATTGACTGTAACTGCTTTCAAACGCGTTCAATTAGGAGAATAATCAGAGTATTTACTCGGAAAATATAAAAAACCTGCTTTAAAATTTAAAGCAGGTTTTTTTATGGCCTTGATATTCATCACTTATTCGGCCGGTGTGATATAAAATGGGATTTCAACTTATCCAATCCAATATCCTCTTCTTCTTTATCCAGTTCATACAGCCACACCTTATCATTCAACATCTCCACACGTTCCTTAGAGTTTATTAAATCCAGGGGTTTCACACGAAATTCTTTACTCAACGGTTGCTGCCGTGGCTGTAATGTTTTACTATGTTGAATTATCTGTATATGAAACGTAGGCCATTTACCTACAGTTGCAAAATTAGCCATATAGAACTGTGCATAATCATGCGTTGGAATCAAGTTTCCAAAAACACCCGTCACTTTGGTTCCAGATAATACAGAAACACTTACCAAGAGCTCAAAAGACGTTTCATTGATAATGTAAAACTTCGCTACACCATTTTTTTGTTCGCCTGCTACGCCTATGAAGATACCTTTATCGACGAACGGCTGGTTTGACGTAGAAGTACTTTCTTCTAGCTCGTCTTCGGGCATCCTCATATTCCCATGAACAAGTGTAACCTTGGTTTTTAAAACCGGAATCTCAAAACCCGTATCATCTGTAACGCCAATAACATCGTTGGCTTGAATAGAGGTAATATGCCCCTCAATGGGTTCCTCTACAAATCGTACCAAATCACCTATCTTCAAATTCATCTTTTTAACACACTTTGCTTAACACATCGACGACACGGTCAATGTCTTCTTTATTATTATATAAATGAATCCCTATACGGATTCCCTTTCCTCTCGGAAAACACTTAATCCCCTCCTCTTGCAACAATGGATAACAATCCTGCGGTACTTGCAAATTGATGAGCCCAGACCTACAAGACCTGCTTTCAACGATTGGAAGAATCCAATTTCGATCGATAAACCGCTCGTAAGCATAAGTCACCACCTCATCTAAATGCCGTTTTACGTTCGAGAGGCCTATTTCATTGAAGAAAAGAACAGACTGAAGCAATGTACCTTGACTAAGTACATCCTGGTGTCCCGGTTCAAAAAAGGTATCAAGAATTGACTTGTGTTCCCACATCAACTCTTTAGGCCGCTCCCGCTTCTGAGCATCTGCGTATAGCACATCTTTTAATCGGTCGGATATCATTACGTAACCATTTCCAAAACCTGCAACCATCCACTTGTAGCCGCTACCACATACCGCATCAAAGCCCGATTCCATAAAATCAAACGGTTCGGTCCCTAAATACTGTGTAGCATCACCTATCAGAATGAGATCTGGAAAATCACGTTTAAGCTCTTTAATAAAATCAAGATCTATCTTAAGCCCACTTATATACTGTACGATACTTAATATAAGTACATCGGTCTTTTGCTGCTTGAGTGCATCGAGAATGTTGGCTTCTAATCGTCCATCGCCAATCGCTACAATATCATAACGATAGCCCCGACTAATCACCGGATAGTTTAATGAAGGATAATCATCCTCGACCAATAAAAACGTGGATTCTCTAGGTAAGCCTTCCAGCAACACGTTGAACCCGAACGAAAAGTTCGGGACAGCATACACATTAGCTACTGGACAATTAAATAAACCCGATATCTCCGTCTTTACTCCCTTTATAAAAGCCACCTGCTGATCCCTTAAGCCACCCTGAGGATCAAAAAAAGCAAGCTCCCATTCCCGTCTCCATTCGTGATGCCTTATAGGCATTAGCCCATTTCCTGGGGTATTGAGATAAGTCAATCCCTTAGGGATATCGAAATAACTTTTGTAGTCCATTGTTTTCAACTTCTTGTTGTTGTAGTTTGCTATAAAAAAAAGATGCATCTACAGTAGTCGCCCCCATTGATGCTAAATGCGAAGAATAAATCTGGCAATCGATCAACTCCAGATCAAAGTTTTGACATAGGTAAATCAGGGCTGCCTTTGAGGCATCAGGAACCTTAGAAAACATGCTCTCTCCACAGAATACCTTACCGATCAAAACACCATATAATCCGCCTACAAGATTTCCGCCTTGACGCACTTCAATACTATGAGCATAGCCTTCCTGATGTAATCGAGCATAAGCAGTCAACATATCATCCACGATCCATGTTCCATCCTGACCTCTTCGCGCTACAGTAGAACACTGCTGCATGACATCTTCAAAACAAGTATTAAAGGATAGCTCAAATATATTCTTGGCAAGTACCTTAGTCATAGACTTACTCACCTTCACCTCTTGAGGATAGAGAATAAAACGTGCGTGAGGAGCGTACCACAGAATAGGCGTATCATCGCTGTACCATGGAAATATCCCGTTCTTGTAGGCCTCGAGTAATCGCTCGGTACGAAGATCGCCACCTACTGCCAGAAGCCCATCTTCCTCCGCCAACTGTACATCGGGAAACAAAATTAAATCTTCATCTAACTGAAATACCATGGGACAATAGACTTAGAGCTACTAATCTGGTTGTCTCGGTTCCTTACTGATTTCGTCAAAAAGGCGATCCATATGCTCGACATACTCATTGGTATCGTCAAGAAAAAACTCCAAATCTGGAACAATTCTAGCCTGATTCTTAATTCGTGCACCTAGCTTATACCTGATTTCACTGACTTTAGCCTTAATGCTTGCGATATCATCTTTGGCGGTATTGGTATTCAAAAAACTTAGATATACACGAGCTATCGCAAGATCTGGAGTAACACGAACCTTTGTTACTGTTATAAAAGCTCCCGGAGCCCAATTTTTTCCGTCCCGTAAAAACAGTTCGGCCAAATCCTGTTGGATGACTCCCGCGAATCTTTGTTGTCTCTTACTTTCCGTTCCCATGCTATATGAATATTTAAAATAATAATACAGGCGTCGACAATGTCAACACCTCACCTCTCACAAAATTAGACAAAATGCTTTGTATTCACGAACACCTGAAATAAAACTTTCGTCCCTGCTATTGATTCAATAACAGAGATGAACCGATCCCCATGTTATCGGGGAGCTCTCGAATGTCAATACAAAAAGAAATCATCATGAAAAAAGTTCTTGATGTCCTTTAAACCGAATGAAGAGAGCTCATGGGCCCCTTTAATCATAGTATCAAATCAATAACACATACATTTTAGGCAAAAAAAAAGACTTGTCGCGGGCAAGTGGACAAGTCTTCATCAAAATTAGTTTATAATTGGGTAGAAAAATTTCTTTCAAGTTTTAAGACTTTGTCGTCTATCAATATTCAGTTGTTTACTTTTGTTGGTTACAAATGTGAGTAAAGACTCACAAAGTATTTCTTTTCATCTCCCTTTGTGTTACAAACATAAGCAGATATTTATAATAATCGAAAATATATTTTAAAAAAAAGTAAGTGGTCACTTTTGTAACTATTTACTCTTCTTCTTTCTCCTGTGTAAATACATCAATCGATTGCCTTCCAAATTCATTGCTGTATACCTTAATTAAAACACCCACTGAAGAGAGAATGAGCGGTCCAAAGATAAGCCCCAGCATACCAAACATATTAAGTCCCAATAGTACACCAAACACCGTAATCATTGGTGGCACATTTCCTAAAGTCTTTAATATCGTAAATCGCAATATATTGTCGATCCCCCCCACTAGGAAAAAGCAATAGATCCCCAAACCAATACCACTGGCTGTCTCTCCGGATGCCAGTACCATTATCGTAACCGGAACATAGATGGTCATTGTTCCTAAAACCGGAACGATTGAAGCCACCCCTGTAAGCACGCCCAATAGCACAAAATTCTCTACACCAAAAATCCAGTACCCCAACATAGCCACCAATCCTTGGCAGATACCTAGAATAGGAATACCTAGCGCATTTGACCGCACCATCAAATTCACCTCATTCCAAATCTCATTCTTGCTACGAACAGAGAAAGGTATCGCTCTTTCTATCGCTCTCTCCATCGCTTTACCATGCACCTGCATAAAGTAAAGGACAAACAGCGTTACGACCACATTAATAACCACCTCGACAACAGAGTTTACGATATTGGGAATATATCTCGTGAGGCGCTGCACAAAAGCCAATAACGCTTCATCCGACATATCGATATCTTTAAGCAGTGGTTTGTCTTTCATATACTCCTTTATCAGATTAAACTGGTCAACCATCCGATCCGTATTCGTCAAGAATGTAGACAGCTGTGGTGCCAAGTAATCTACAATAGCCCATATCGGCAATACGATAAAGACAATCGAAATAAAAATATACATGACGCTGGTCATCGACTTATTCCACTTGCGTCCTTCAGTAAGTGAAAAATAAGAACTTCGGAATAAGATATACAGGGTAATTGCTCCCAAGAAACCTGGCAGATAATACAGCAGATTCTTAAAAATCAAAATGCAGATCAAGAGGATAATCAGAATCAGCATAATCTGATTAATAGGGGTATTATTTATCTGCTTAGCTCTCATATTATTTAGATTCTAAATCAATTAATCTCTTTGACCTTTTTAACACTCAGCACCGTGATGAATACCCCGATAAATAAAACGATCCACCCCCATTTCAAATGCAATGTCTTAGCTAGCATACCATCAACAAATTTCATCCCAAAATAATTGTTTATCTTAAAATAGACACCCAAGAAAGCAACCGCACACCAAACCAAGAGTAGATAAGATGTCAACCGGAACCAACTCACCTTCCTAAGTGTAAAAAAAAGAACCAATAACGATAGTAGTCCAATGGTCCCACCAAACAAGATAAGATCGGTCTGATACAAGTTCCAGTTTCCGATCAATGGCACCTTAAGAAAAGGACAAAACACCGTGGAAAACGCCGCAATAACTATCCCTAGCAATGCGTATATTTTATTAAGCACATACATAACGTAAAGGTAGATTTCAATTTTCGAATGTCAAAAAACTTTAGACGCAATTAGCAACATTTTTTAGTCCCTTTCTATCACGCACTCTTTCTCAAAAAAAGCGCTGAACTGGGATCAAAACCAATAATTAGTTCCTTGATCTCCGCAAGCATCCCCCTGCTCCTAAAGAGAAATTACCCTTAGATTTCACTTTGATCGTGCAAACTCTATAAACGTCGCAGGAGCTTAGACAAAAAACAAAGAAGGTATAACCAAGAAACACCCAAAAGAGAACCGCTAACAACATGCTGTAAAAAAGCGATTTAACAAAAAATTAACATTATTTATAACCCTTCTAAATTAGCTCGTTTGACAGATTTTTGACATAACACCCGAGGTTTTAGTCTACATTTGCATCAGTATAATAGAGGCTAGATTACCAAGGCGTTGAAGAATTTAAAAGTTATAGCATTTACCCACAAGCATGTTGACCTAAAAGATTTGGGCAATCTGGTGATTTGTAACGAAGAGTTAGATTCCAGATTAATCAATCTAAAAAACAACTTAGACATCCCTGAGATATTCTATATTGCAACATGTAACCGTGTGGAATTTGTTTTCTACGGAGCCCATGAACTGACTGATGATTTTATCGCGCACTTCATGGATAAGATGAACTTCTGCGTACCATCAGAAAGGCTTCAATGCTATCTAGGACAAGTAAACCGTTATTCTGGACTAGAGGCATTAAACCACCTTTTCAGAATGTCTTGTTCCTTAGAAAGCTTGGTCGTAGGTGAAAAAGAAATTTTAGCTCAGGTTAGAAGAGCCTACGAAAAGTGCAAAGAGGCAGGATTTACAGGAGACTTTCTTCGCCTCATGATGGATCGCCTTGTAAAAACAGCAAAAGAAGTCTACACCCATACCAATATTTCTCGGAATCCGATTTCTGTCGTATCGCTGGCATACCGCAAGCTGAAAGAAGTAAAACTATTAGGAAACCCTAGAATACTAGTAATTGGATCGGGAGAGACGAACCAAAACCTAGCGAAATATTTAAAAAAGCATAAACTTTCAAATTTTGTCGTTTTTAATAGAACAATTGAAAACGCAAAATCACTTGCCAGAGAGCTAAACTGTGAAGCTTATCCACTAAGCCAGCTGGCAGGCTACAAAGGAGGTTTTGATATTATGATCACCTGTACCGGTGCATCAGAAGCTATCATCGACAACAATCTATATCAAAACTTATTACAGGGAGATACCGATAAAAAGATCGTCGTCGATTTAGCAATACCAAACGACATAAACGCGGAAGTCATCCCCGACAATGCAATTCACTACATCGAAGTAAGCGGTTTACAAGCTATCGCAGAGAAAAACCTCCAAGAACGCTATGGAGAACTGACAGCTGCCGAAAAAATAATCAACGAAAACATCAAAGAATTTCTTCCACTTATTAAACAGCGTCGCGTTGAAGTGGCTATGCGTCAGGTACCTGACAAAATAAAAGAAATTCGGGAAATTGCGTTGAATGAGATTTTTGCACAAGATGTTAGTAAACTTGATCCGCAAGCGCGTGAAGTACTAGAAAAGGTCATTAACTACATGGAAAAAAAATACATAAAAGTTCCAATGGTAATGGCAAAAGAGATCTTGGTCAAAAACACCGAATTCGAAAACAATTAATTTACGATAATCTTCCTAAAAGATACTTTATTCTGACATTATATGATCAGATTATTAGGGTATTTGGCTAAATTTGCTGTGGTATTTTTCGTAACATAAACAATCCATGTTGAATAGAAAACTAATTATTGGAACTCGAGGCAGTGAGCTTGCACTGTGGCAGGCTAACTTTGTAAAAGACAGATTAGCGGAAATTGGCATAGAGGCCGAATTAAAAATCATCAAGACTCAAGGCGATATTATCCAACACCTTAGACTTGATAAACTAGAAGGAAAAGGCTTCTTCACCAAAGAGCTCGAAGAAGAACTACTTTCTTCTCAGATTGACCTAGCTGTACACTCCCACAAAGACTTGCCTACTGTAAATCCTCCAGGTCTAATCATTGCAGCGGTTTCAGAAAGAGAAAACCCTGCCGAAGTGATCATCATCCACAAAGACTGTGTCGATATCACAAAACGTCTATCCATAAAACATGCAGCTACAGTTGGTACTTCTTCAAACAGACGCAAAGCACAATTACTATCTCTTCGTCCAGACTTAGAATTTGAGGACCTTCGTGGTAACCTTCAAACGCGAATTCAAAAACTACGCGACGAAAAATACGACGCTATTGTCTTAGCAAAAGCAGGCGTAAACCGTATCAACATGGAACTTTCGGATTTCCATATTGAAGAGATCGCACCCGTAGAAATAATACCAGCCCCTGCACAAGGAGTATTAGCTATCCAAATCAGAGAATCTGACCAAGAGCTATTTAATACACTTCAAAAAATCAATGATACCAAAGTCGCACAGACGATCGCTGTAGAACGGAAAGTACTCAACATGTTTGACGCCGGTTGTCACGCTCCACTAGGCTGCTACTGCCGCGAACGTGATGGTAAATTTGAATCTTGGACTTCTATTGCAGAAGACAACGAGGATTTTCCAGATCGCCTATACCTACAGGCCGACACTACAGAGGGAATGGCTGAAGCCATATTCAACAAGTACAACAAATCCAGAAAACTTCCTTCCTCATTGTTTATTACAAGGGATCTGGATGAAAACTCCTATTTGGGCCGTTACTTAAAAAAGCATAACATACAGATCGACGCACGCTCGTTGATAAAAATATACCCAACGATCAATGTCCTCGACTCCTTTATATTGAAAAGAGCCGATTGGATCTTTTTCAACAGTAAAAATGCTATCGAGCATTTCTTCGCCCTTGACCCGCTCATTCTGAAAAAGACTAAAATTGCGGTATTGGGAAGAGGTTCGGAATCTACCTTACGAAAGTTCGGTCGAGTAGCAGACTTTTCTGGAGACGATCTTGGTATCAGTACAGAAGCTATCGCACAAGCTTTTGCAGAATTGGTCGACGGACAGACCGTCCTCATACCTAGAGCCAAAGACTCATTACAAAGTATACAAAAAGCTTTGACCCCAAATACGCATATTATAGATATGCCTATTTACGAAACAGTACTCGAAGAAGAGGTTGACAAATCCAATGCTGAGGTATTAGTTTTCACTAGCCCAAGCAATGTACAAGCCTACTTCAAAGAAAACCTTGCAGACCCAGGTCAAAAGATAATATGTATCGGCTATTCCACAGCACAGGCCATAGAAGAAATGGGACTTCCTTATACCCTACCCTTCTCACCGGATGAAATGGGACTGGCCGAAGCCATATTTGGACTGGATATGTAAATCGAACTTTGTACTAAAAGACTAAGAAATGTTAAAACGCCCTAGAAGAAACAGAAAGTCTCCTGTCATTCGTAACATGATACAGGAAACACACGTATCAGCAGCTAATCTAATCTTCCCTCTATTTATTGTAGATGGGGAGAACCAAAAGGTAGAGGTAAAATCCATGCCGGGTATCTATCGCTACTCTATAGACAACTTGCTTAGAGAGGTAGAAAGCTGTCTCAAAATCGGTTTGAACGCATTTGACTTATTCCCTGCTGTAGAAGAAGCACTGAAAGATAAATACGCAACAGAGAGCTATAGAGAAGGTACGCTTTATTTGCGCGCTATTGAGGCCGTAAAAAAGAACTTCCCAGAGGCATGCGTTGTGACCGATGTCGCTATGGATCCATATAGCTCCGATGGTCATGACGGTATCGTAAAAGATGGCGAAATCTTAAACGATGAGACACTGGAGGTTTTAGGTAAAATGGCACTAGCCCATGCTCAATCTGGAGCTGATATTATCGCTCCTTCCGATATGATGGATGGACGAATTGGCTATATCAGAGAAATCCTGGATTCAAACGGCTATACTGATGTATCACTGATGTCCTATACCGCAAAATATGCTTCGGCATACTATGGTCCATTCCGTGATGCCTTAGGATCGGCACCTAAAAATGGAGATAAAAAAACCTATCAGATGAATCCTGCAAATAGCAGAGAAGCGCTGATCGAAGCACAGCTGGATATGGAAGAAGGGGCAGATTTCCTTATGGTAAAACCAGGTCTTCCTTACTTAGATATCATCAAGCTATTGCATGACAATTTTGACCTGCCGATAGCGGCCTACAATGTATCGGGAGAATATGCTATGCTTAAAGCTGCAATAGCAAATGGATGGCTTTCAGAAGCTGTGATTATGGAAACACTATTAAGTTTCCGCCGTGCTGGGGCGACTTCTATATTGACCTATCATGCAAAAGAGGTCATAGAAAAGGGCTGGGTAAAATAGATCTGAAAAAAACAAACTCTTATTAACGTTATGGCGACAAAAGATATATCAAGAGAGAAATCTGCTCAACTTTTTGAGAAGGCTAAAAATTATTTCCCGGGGGGGGTCAACTCTCCTGTACGTGCGTTTAAATCTGTATATGGCAGTCCATTATTTATTGAACGCGGAGACGGTTCGCGTCTCTGGGATGCGGACAACAACGAGTTCATAGACTTCTGTTGCTCTTGGGGTCCTTTGATCCTAGGACATAATAATCCGGAAATCCGCGAAGCGGTACAAGCCCAATTGGGTAAGGGATTGAGCTTTGGAGCTCCTACCCGTCTCGAAAATGAACTTGCCGATCTGATATTAACACACAATAAATATATTGAGAAGATACGCTTTGTTAGTTCAGGCACCGAAGCGGTTATGTCTGCAATTAGGCTAGCCCGCGGCTACACGAATAGAAGTAAAATTGTCAAATTCGAAGGCTGTTATCACGGTCACTCCGATTCACTTCTTGTAAAAGCGGGATCAGGCTTGGTCACCTTTGGAGAAACTTCTTCTGCTGGAGTCCCCAAAGCATTTGCCGACGAAACAATCGTAATCGCTCTAAATGATAAAGAAGCATTGGAGAAAGTCTTCTCTGATTTCAAAGACCAGATTGCAACCGTAATCATCGAGGGGATCCCAGCCAACAATGGACTGCTTATCCAGGACAAAGAGTATATCCAATTCTTGCGAAAAATAACGAAAGACAATGGTGCTTTATTAATTTTCGACGAGGTGATAACCGGCTTTCGCTTAGGTTTTGAAGGTGCTGCAAAATATTACGACATACAACCCGACATACTTACTTACGGTAAGATCATCGGTGGTGGTATGCCTGTGGGAGCTTATGGAGCATCTTCCGAAATCATGTCAAACATATCCCCTGATGGGAATGTTTACCAGGCGGGTACACTATCGGGTAATCCTGTGGCTATGGCAGCAGGGATAGCAGCTTTACGGATATTGTCGCAACCTGGATTCTATGAAAAGTTAGAACAGACAACACAAGCTTTCATTAATGAAATTCAATCGTTCATTAACGAAAAGCAACTTGATGTAAAGATATTTACAGTAGGTTCGATTTTTTGGTTTGCCTTTGCAACTTCAGAACGTATACAGCGTGCTGACCAGATCAATCCGAATTCCATGTTGTATTATAAAAAAATGCACCGTGAGTTGCTCAATAGAGGAATATACTTTGGTCCATCGGGCTATGAAGTAGGATTCATATCCGCGGCACATACAGAAGCTGACCTAGCGACAGCTCTCGCTGCAATCAAAGATTCTTTACTGATTGCTTTCGAAGCATAACCAAATTTAAAAAGCATGAAACGGGCTTCCTTTGCGTAGGAAGCCTGTTTTTTTATTCCTCAAAAACAAATACGGCAATCCAGCTGTTGTATACGTTACATTAAATTCACACATAAACGTTAATATTATGAAAAATTGGATATGTAGCATTACAGCACTGACATTACTAGCTTCCTTTAGTGCCTGTAATGGCCCCACAAAAAACACGGACGGTGAAGTCAAAGATAGTACGCTACTCAAAGATACAGTAGGTGCTATAGCCGTAAACCCTATAGCCCATGCAAAGGATTTTCCGGGTGCCACTTTGAGCATAGCCAGCATAACGGGTGAAAAAGTCGGTAGTGACTCTGCAAAAGTCACTGTAAAATATAACGTACACAACTTCAATCTGACCGAACAGACCACACACACCCACAATATGGCCAATTCTCATGAAGGTCAGCACATACACTTCATACTGGATAACACTCCTTATGCCGCACTGTACAAACCAGAGCATAGCGTTACCGTAGCACTCAACTCGGAGCATTACTTAATGTCCTTTCTATCTAGGTCATTTCATGAATCGATCAAAACAGTGGATGCGTCAAAATTGCTAAAATTCAAAGTAAATGCCAACGCTCAAATTGAAGAATTACCAAAAGTAACAACGCCCTCTCTCTTCTACAGCAGACCGAAAGGCGAATACAAAGGAGCAGAT
The DNA here is from genome assembly GCF_017908035.1 of Sphingobacterium tabacisoli. GTDB lineage: Bacteria > Bacteroidota > Bacteroidia > Sphingobacteriales > Sphingobacteriaceae > Sphingobacterium > Sphingobacterium tabacisoli. The sequence continues at coordinate 225,436 of NZ_JAEQMU010000004.1, forward strand.
ACCAAGACCATCCTATTGGATTTCTTTATAGAAAACACAACATTGGCTGCCGACGGAAATAAAGTCAAGGCAAACATCAATGGACAGGAATTCATACTCGATCAATGGGCCCCTTATGAAATACTCAATCTTCCTTTAGGCGAAAATCTTATAAAACTTACGCTAATTGATAAAGACGGTAATGCATTAACCGGCGATAATGTGTCTGTAGAGCGGAAAATAAAGCTTATTGCGGAATAATCAACATACTATATAAGGCGCTAGAACTACCTAGTCATAGAGTAAATCTAGAGCCTTATTCTTTTATGGCAATATTTTTGCTTAGATTAAACGATTAAAGACTTGTCGTGTCTTATCTTTATAAATAGAAAAAAGAAATCGATTGTTTAACATTGAAACTAATTTGAAAATATGAAACGATTATTACTAGCATTTGCGATAGCAGGGGCATCCCTCGTTACGCTTAATTCTTGTACAAAAGAATACATTACAAATAATTTTGTTCCTAGCCAGACTATGGTATACGAAAGATTTTCTAAAGACTGGACTGGATCGAAAAACAGTATTTATGTTGATCTAAACGTCAAAGAATTGACCAAATACTATATGGACCAAGGGATCGTAACACTTGCTATGAGTCAGGATGGAGAAAAAACGTTTCAGGCTATTCCTGGAACTATAGACGGTATATCCTATTCATTTGACTATCAACTCGGCAGTATCCGTGTTTATATAGAAGATCCAATAATGGACAACGGTGTGACAATCAATCCCCCTGATAAGGTAATCTTCAAAGTTTCATTAACAGATGCTGATTGGGTAGAATAAGACTTTAAGGAGGCTATCATTTTACAATGCGCCCAAAAAGTTAAACACTTTCTGGGCGCATTTTTATGTTGAATACTCCCAGTCCTCTACCTTTTCTAAATAGACTTCCTATCGCTACTTTTTGATAAAACAATAACTAAAAATAAGACACAAAAGGTTTGTTTTTCGGCCAAAATCAAGGGGGTACAAAAAAACATTTTGCCGTTTTCCAAACCTTTCTTACGCCATTTTAGAAGCAAAAAATAGCCCAAAAACAGCCTTATAGACATCAAAAACCAACTTTTAGAACGTCAGAAAATCGCAAAAAACCGACTCCCGCACGCTAGCGTGCGGAGTCTAGGCGCTAGCTATCCGAGTTGACAACCTAGCACGCAGCGATTAGGCGCTAGCGTATACGATTTAGATGCTAGCACCTAGCTTCTAATCGCTCCCGATTAACATCGGGAAGCTAACTCCCAATAAGCAAACGCTAGCATGCATTGTCCAGATCCTAGCCCGTCTATGCTATATGCTTGCTATCAGCCTCTCCGCGTTAGCGATTTGTATCCGCGAGCTAGCGTATCTCCTCTGCTCCCTAGCTTGCATAGTCTGTGTGCTAGCGTACCATGTCTACACCCTAGCGTCTATCTTCCCAACGCTAATGCATGAAATAGAATCGCTACCGTTCTTTCCACATAAGTTATCGAAAATAGACTATCCACCACAAGCATTTGGTGTTCCTATGTAAATTAACACTGAGCTTATAACTCAAAAAAATAGGGTAAAAATTGTCCTAAGCAGATGCTTAGGAGTTTAACAACTCTCTTACGTGCTGTAATGCCACCTCTCCAGGGTTCCTCCTACTCACCATTTTAACGATCTCCAAAATACGCTGACGCTAGTTAAAACTGTATATTGCTGTATTTTTTCGTCAATCAAGTAGCCCCCAGGATAACCAGATAGATCAATAGACCTACCTTTGCATATCGTTGAAAGCATCCAGGTACTCCACGCGATAAAGCATTCCATTGACTTTCTTTTTCCATAGCAGCTTACCAGTCAAGTCCAACTTCATAAACGTACCCGTCGTAGAACTTGTTACTAATAAACTGTTGTCATTCATCAAAATAACACTTCCCATTATGGCCGAGTAATAAGGATATGGAACATTTACAACTAATTTCGTTTTGGCGACTTTTAATCTCTCATCTATCTCAAAAGCTAATACACGTGAATAAGGCCTTTTTGCATGACCATTATCAAATACCATAATATCACCTTTATGATTGCGATGGGCATAATGTTGAAATACAAATTCAGATAAATGATCCATTGCTAAATCTCCATTTTCCCCCAATCGCCAAATCACCGCTCCATTTTTGGAGTCAACTTTCCATACTTGATGGAGAGCACGAAGCGATATTAAGTAATTATCGTCCTGATCTATAAATACCGAATTTATCCAAGGCTGCTCTTCAAAAGAAGACGGAAAATAGGTCTTGAATTCACTCGTATTCCATTCCCAAATTTTGCTTCCTGAACTACTCCATTGTACTAAACCATCCCAAATCCTTCCATCCTTAAAAGTATTTGTAATTAACACGTAATTACCCGCATTATTTTGTTTTAAATCATGATGAACCATTTGATCGAAGCCTTTATTGCCTAACTTTCCATAAAACAAGGTATCTCCTGCTAAGGTGCATTTGATAACAATATTACCATCTGCATAACTTGTCTTGTTCTCATCTTCGATCATTAGTATAGCATGGTCATCAGTCATATGAACCGATTTTACAACATTTGGACCTATGCGATACCAAACTAATTGACCATGATGATCTAATACATAGGTACAGCTAGGACTTGTCATATTCGAAAACAAAAAATAACCTTCCGGTTGATTGACTATTCCTTCATCATTGGAATTGTAAAAGTCTTTTACCCATTGCGGAATTTTAGCCGTGGTAAAATTTCTTAAACCAGAAACACTTTTCCCATTTATCAAAACATCAAATTCATAATCGGTATTTTCCAATAAATCCAATAAAGGAATTCGATGTTTAAAAAGAGACTTCTCAGTACTCACAGTTTTCCAATTCTCTTCACTTCCCTTTATTCGATATCGCAAAGAGACAATATCAGATCGTGTTAACTCAATAATTATTCGTGCCGAGAGCGCAGAATTCTCATCGTTTAAGACCTTGACTTGGGCAATCAAAGTATCGTCCTGCTGTGTACCCTTTGTGCAACTCGAAGATACAAGCGCACAAAGGAAAAACAACAGTATATATAAGTAAAAATAATATGGTTTCATTGGCCTATTTATCCCACCAAACAGGTGATAACCAATCATCTGTCCCCCCCATACGATCAAGTGCTATTTGCAACTGCTCCTTATTTTGCAATACCTGATTCATTGGATAGATAAATCTCTTCGGAATAACACCATTAGTTGAAGTGGTATAATTTGCTGGAGGCTTTGACGGTACTACCACCGATGGATATCCTGTTCGTCTATAATTCGAATAAGCCTCCGGACCATTCAAAAAGAAGTTTACCCACATCTGTCCGTGAATAGCGTCCATCGCTCCTTCAAAACTAGTGGGGAATGGCTTATAAGCATTTTTCAATTCATCCACATTCGCCGCAGCAATACTTGGTGCATTGGGATACAGAGACATCATGGCACAACTTGCTTCTATTCCTCTATTAAAGAAATCAACTGGATTAGCTAATCCCCCCCAACCCCGTAGGGCAGCCTCCGCCTTTAGAAACTCAACTTCAGCATAAGTCAAGTGAAACGAAGGTGCATTCAGTGCCGAAACATAAACACTGGGTTGAACGTAAGCATGGGCATTTGTAACGGGATGTCTCACCCCATTAGCATCGGGATCTGTTGTACCTGTATTCCAATCAGTCCAACTCATTGCACCTGGTCGAACGCCGATAGGACGAAATATCTTGGTGATGTCGATGACTGAACTTGAAACACCGATCACCCCATCATTTAAATAAGTACCTCCATAAATGGTCAATCGTGGATCCTTACTATTTTTCATATAATCTACCAAGGTAGTTACTAATTTGAATCCAATAGAGTTATCACCACCTTTAAAAACCTGCGAAGCACCATTTCCTCGTAATTCACCTTCTGCATAGTTTATGGACATATGCTTAGTCATGGCGATATCATCATTGCTAGTCATCACGCCTCCCTTCAATGCGGCTTCAACTTGCTTTTTCGATTCAGCTGGATTTACATTGCTCACCCGCATACCTAAGCGCAATCGAAGTGAATTGGTAAATCGCTTCCATTTCGCAACATCCCCGTCATAGAAAACATCTCCTTTTACCTTCGCTTTTGACAAATCAAATAATGCATTGGCTTCATCTAATTCTTTGAAAAAATCCATGTAGATATCTTCCTGCTTATCATACTTTGCCATCAATTTCCCTTCCGTATACCCTTTGATCGCTTCTGAATAAGGAATGTCTCCATACAAATCGGTCATCTTAGCATAGATAAAGACACGCATAGCTTTAGCCGCGGCGTGCATGTTAACTTGCTCTGGATCTGATTTAGTCTTGTCGACCACATCTTGTATATTTTTTAAATCACGGGGATATACGGTATTCCATAAAGTCTCCCAATAGATCCGTTCAAAAATATTATATTGCCCCCCCGCTTGAATTCCCCAAGCTCCTCCTAAATGTTGAATCATGGGTGAGGTAAGCAATAAGTTGGTACGCCAAGCCTCATCCCGATCTCCTGCCAATCCGGCTTGAACTTTGGTAAATTGGTATCCAGGTTCTAACGTACTAAAACCTGCAGGATTATCGTTAAGAGAGGTGAGATCTTTTGTACAACTGCCTAAGCCTAATGCCAAAGCTATCATCGAAAAACATGTTACTCTTTTCATTCTATTTCTTTTTATTAATGCTATCATGACAGCGATCTTAAAAACTAGCCTTCAAATTAAAACCTATACTTCTACGTCCTGGCAACGAGCCATATTCTAAGCCTTGCCCATTTCCGTTATTGTAATTCGACTCCGGATCAATATTGGGTACATGCTTAGAAATTATCCATAGATTTCGTCCAATAACCCCCAATGACAGATTCTGTAGTGGAAAATTCTTGATCAAACCTTTTGGAAGGGTATAACTAAAACCAACGTCACGTAGTTTTACATAGCCCCCATCATATATAAATGGAGCAGCCGTGTTATCAACGATAGTACGCCAATAGATATATGGGTCTACCCCGATATTATTAACTTCACCTTTTTCGTTGACACCTTCACCGATAAAACCTCTATTATTTCGATTTATGTCATCAGGATCACCTCCTGCTATTTGTAAAGCTCTACGTTCCTGATTGTATTCATTCCAACTATCACGTCCTTCTTGGGTATTCAAATGGGTACCATTTTCATGCATGGTCCGATTCGTAACGGAGTACATGCTTCCACCTTTTCTAATATCAATCACGGCACGCAATTCAAACCCCTTATATTGAAAGGAATTCGTAATACCACCTGTCCAATCAGGAAGCGTAGATGCTAATGTCTCTGGATCAGTGGTAAAGACAGGCATACCTTGGTTATCGTGCACTCTTCTGCCTTGTTCATCTAACACAAAAGTGCGTCCTATAATTGATCCAAAAGGCTTTCCTTTTTCAGCAATAATTGTCGCTCCTGCCCAACGTGCTTCTGCAACAGTATAGGCATCCAATCCATTCGTTATATCGAGCACGGTATTATAGTTCTTTGCAAAGTTTAAACTCAAATTCCATTTAAAACTATTTTCTAAACTCAATACGGTTGATTTCAATAAAATTTCAACACCGGTATTTTTTAATTTTGCTGCATTTAAAGACGCAAAACGGAAACCAGTAGTTTCATTAACCGGGATATCTAGCAGAACATCTTTTGTAATCTCATTGTAGTACGTGAAGTCTAAACCAATTCTATTTTGAAAGAAACTTAAGTCAGCACCTACTTCAAAAGAATTTTTGCGTTGTGGCTTTAAGTTCGCATTTGGAATAATATCACCTAAAATTTCCCCCATTGGCAATCCATTCATGGATTGCCCCGTCAGGCTATACATAAAACTTGTTTTGTAGGGATCGGTATCACTTCCAACTTGCCCGTAGGAGGTTCTCAATTTGGCATAATTGACAGCCGACGAACTGAAATCGAATGCATCTGAAAGCACAACCGATAGATCCGCTGCCGGATAGAAGTAACTGTTGTTTCCTTTTGGAAGCGTAGAAGACCAATCGTTTCGACCTTGTAAGTTTAAAAACACATATTGATTATAGCCAAACATTACATTTCCGAACAAAGACTGAATTTCCTTTCTCGGATTAGAAGGAACAATCTGTACTTCTTTAAAATTAGTAATCAAAGCTTTACCTGGTGCATTAATCTCGGCCCCATTTGTTAAGGTTTGCTCTCTATTAAATTTCATGATATTTCCACCAATCATGGCATCCATTTTAAACCTGGATGAGATATCCTTACTGAAATTTAATAAAGCTTGAAAATTGTCCTCTCTAACATTAAGTTGATTCATACGTAATGAACCTCCTGCTCTATTGGGTGTATATAAGTCGTAGAAATTAAAAAAATCAAACTTGTAGAAATCAGTTCCTGCCGATGCATTCGCCGACCAGTTCTCATTGAACTTGTACGTTAAGTTTGCTGATCCTCCTGTGCGTACCTTTTTACTATCATTCAATGTTTTATTCAGTGTCCAATATGGATTTGCTCGGTAAGGATTACCGGTGTAGTCGATGTATGATCCATCTTCATTTTGATAATTTTGCAACCATGATTGATCAAAATTGGCAGCTATATTGAGTAAAGCATTTCCAATATTGTTGATATCATCTGTCAATGCAGGTCTATTTTTAACGTTCTCAAACATCAAAGAACCTTTAACATCTAAGGTAAGTTGATCAAATATTTTACTACTTCCTTTGAACGAAATATTATTACGGTCAAATTTTCCAGTCGGAACAATATCTTTATTCGTCACATTCGAGTAGGATGCATATAAATTATGATCTTTATTCCCCCCTGTAAGCGATATCGTATTCATCGCAGTAACACCTGTTTGAAAAAAATCTTGAATGTTATTCTTTATATATTTATACGGTCGTACTGACCCATCTTTTTGAAAGATAGTTTCAGCATCTGTAAAACGTGGTCCCCAGCTCGAGGCTATATTATTTGAAGTGGTCGCATCTCGTGGCAGCAAACCATTGGAGCCCTGTCCGTAAATCTTTTGCTCTTCATCGAATTTTGTAGAAATGGTTTCCGTCGTTAAGGTACTGTTGAAATCTATACCCAAGCCCTTTTTGTGTGCACCATTTTTCGTCGTTATTAAAATCACACCATTTAATGCCCGAGAGCCATACAATACTGCGGCAGAAGCTCCCTTTAGTACAGAAATATTTTCAATATCGTTCGGATTAATATCGCCTAAGCCATCCCCCAAATCAAAACCACCATCTTTATCGGCCGAACCGATGTTGCCATTCACAGCAGGAATACCATCAATGACATAGAGTGGTTGATTACTTCCCTGTAGCTCACGAATGCCTCGAATCACCACACGGCTCGAACTCGACGGACCGTTTGTCGTCGTTGAAACACTGACACCGGCCACTTTACCTGCTAAAGAAGCAATAGCATTGGTCTCTCCAAAACCGGTAATATCTTTTCCGTCAATATCTGAAACAGCATAGCCCAACTCCTTCTTTTGGCGCTTGATTCCGAGCGCTGTTACGACTACATCATCCAGTATTTCTGGCTTTTCGGTCAATGTGACTTGTAGTTGTGATTGCTTATTTACCGTAACTTCTTTGCTGTTGTATCCTAAAAAACTAAAAATCAAAACCGCATCTTGCGTAGGTATCTGAAGTGAAAATAAACCACCTGCTGCTGTTACTGTGCCCACGTTCGTTCCTTTTACCCGGACTCCTACACCTGACATCGGCGTCCCTTTTTCATCGCGAACGATCCCCGTAACAGCATGCTGAGACTTCTTTTCAATATCGTTTATTTCACGCAGCTTGACAATCACCGTATTATCCCACAAGGTATATGTGACGGGTTGATTTTTAAAACACATATCTAAAGCTTTCTCTAAATCGACCGCTCTTAAATCCACATTTACGGGTACCGAACTTTTCAACATATTAGCACTATACACAAAGTCATACTCACTTTGCGAACTTATTTTTTGCAGTACTTCTTCTAGTGTCTTATTCTGGGCATGCAAGGTGATTTTCTGCGCATAGGTATGCGCGCTTACATGCATAAAGGTACCTAGCAATAAGATTAGTATAAATTTCATAATGCACAGCATCTTAAGGAAGAAATAGTTCTTCCCCGTTAAATAAAATTTCATATTTTTGATTGTTTAGGGTTTAATCTTGTTAGTAAAATATTCCACATGTTTTATTCAATGATCCTAAGCTAGAATGCTTGAGCGTCGGAAGCGCTCTTGCATTTTTAAGATATCATCAAATACTCTATAGATCCGATCTATGGCATGACAATAATCCTCCTTCCTTCAATTTTAAAATGTATCCCCCCCGTTAATTCTAATTTTTTCAAAACTTCATTAATCGAACTTTTTCGAAGAATTCTACCTGTAAATATTTTATTGTCTAAGTCCCCTGTATAGGTAATTTCTACGTCGTACCACCGCGCTAATTGTCGCATAATAGTGGTGATCGATTCATTACGAAACATAAAATAACCATCCTTCCATGCAATATCTGTCTGTAGATCGATTCGTTTTGAAGATAGGTCCTCTTTAGACTTATCAAATAATCCGAGTTCGCCCGGTTTAATTTTCAATGTATGATTAATTGTATTTAATTGCACCGACCCTTCCACTAATGCTGTACGAATTTGTTTGTCTTCTGGATAGGCTCTCAGATTAAAGTGCGTTCCCAATACGCGAACAAGTATTTTATCTGCATGAACTATAAATGGTTTGCTTTTATTCTCAGCGACTTCAAAATAAGCCTCGCCAACTAAACTTACTTCACGCGTGTTGCCGACAAAGTGGTTCGGAAAAGTCAAAATACTACCTGCATTTAGCCATACTGTAGTACCATCGTCCAATATGATTCGATATTGCCCCCCTCTAGGTGTACTCAGTTGATTTTCGACGATTCTTTGACTAGAACTGGTTGTCCTTGCTTGATTACTTTTCATGGTCAACACACCGTCACTTTCTACCCTAAAATTTTGATCTTGATTATTCTGCAGGACTTTCTTTCCTGCCTCATCAAGAGGAATCACCAAACCATCTGCCAAGGTTAATATCGCCTTATCTGTTCCAGGCTGGATTTGTAAGATACTATCTTTATGGACTTGCTTAGCTGATTCGGTTAGCAAATTGCCCCTTTCTATATAAAAAAGTGATATAGAAAAGCCTATGAGTAAAATTGCCGCAGCCCAATACCAAGGATGAATTTTTTGAATGATACTTTTTTTTCGCGGAGGAAAATCTAGTGTAGCATTTAATTTGGTTAAAATAAGTTGCAAGGACTCGTCTACCTTGTCTTCATCCGCCATGAATATCTCCGAATGATCAAAGGAACGATACCAAACAAGTAGACGCTCACGCTCATCATAAGTAGCAGTACCATCAATATATTTTTCTATTAAATCAGGTAATTCAGATTCGTTCATTATTAAAATTGGCATTAATATATGAACATGTACCACAAAGGACTAGGTAACCCTTGCTCTATAAATGAACTTTTTTTAAAAATCTTTTAATAGCATTTCGATAAGAACTAAAGAAAGGCCTAATCCCTCTAATCCCTTTCGTACTTTTTTCAATGCCTTTGTTAAATGACCTTCAACCGTCTTTTCAGCAATACCCAATTCTTCCGCGATCTCCGCATTTGTCATCCCTTCCCGACGACTACATACAAAAACAAGTTTACACTTCTCAGGTAACTGTTCAACAATTCCATTGATATACTCTTCTAAAAACTTTGCATCAATTTTTTCTTCTGCTAATTCGATAATTTTTGGCTGATAATGCTGTCTTGCCATTTCTTCCTGGCGTTTCTTACGATGTAATGTTTTAAAAACGGAAAACTTAACAGCAGTCGCTAGATAAGGTCCTAAAGTATCTATCTGTACCTGATCTCTACGCTCCCACAAAACACTGAAAACCTGTTGCACAATTTCTTCGGCCAATTCCATATCCTTAGCATAATTATAACCTATAGCCAATAATTGCCGAGAAAAACGGAGATAGATAGCAGTAAAAGCTTCTTGACTTCCATTTTTTAAAGAACGAGCTAATTCATAATCTGAGTAGGTGTGGTAACTATTCATTTCATATGTAAATAATTTGTCTTTTAATGGTCATCCGCCAGCTGGCGGATCCAAAACTATATTAATCCGCATTTGTGTAGCCTCTACTACACGGATATTTCATAATCATATATGAGTTAAAAAAATGTGCCTATTACCTAACATGTAACGCCTTCTTTCATGTTGGCGAAAGTAAACAAGCTGCTTATGCGTTCAATAATTCTCGCGCATGCTGAATCGCTGCCTCTCCAGGATTCGTCCCGCTCAGCATTTGTGCGATTTCCATAACACGCTCATCATTATTCAACAATTGTATATTAGACTGGGTCTTATCCCCGCGATCTTCTTTATAAACTTTAAAGTGTGCTTTTCCTTTTGAAGCGATTTGCGGTAAATGCGAGATGGCTAATACCTGCATATGATCTGCCAACCTATCCATTACCTCTCCTACGCGCAATGCTACCTCACCAGATATACCTGTATCTATCTCGTCAAATATAATCGTCGGTAGGGCGGATGATTTCGCAACCAAAGATTTAATCGCCAACATAACCCGCGACAGCTCTCCTCCAGACGCTACCTTATGAATAGCTTGCATAGCCTGTCCTTTATTTGCGGAAAAAAGAAATTGTATAACATCTAGTCCCTTTACACTCATCCGATCACCATCTAACAATTGTAAATCAATCTTCAATTGCGCATTAGGCATCCCTACCGCACTCAGTGTTTGCTGTACCTCCATCTCCACCCTCGGAATAATAGATTTCCGCCTTTCATGGATATCGCGCCCTAACTGTAGTACCTTTTGCATTTGCTCTTTCTGCTTATGGGCAAGTTCTTCTACAAGCTGATCTTGGTTTAAAACCATCTGAAGCTTAGTCTCTAATTGTTGGCGGATCTGGACCAGTTCATTCTCCGAATCTACACGGTGCTTTTTCTGTAGAACATAAATCTCGCTTAAGCGATTATTCACTTCGTCAAGACGTTGTTCATCCAAATTAACCGCATTCTCCTGTGTCACCAACTCCTCGGCAATATCCTTGAGTTCAATCAAGGCACTCTGCATTCGCTCTGTCAGCCCCTCAACACCACTAAGGTAGCGAGTCACATGTTGCACCTGCCCTACACTTTCCTTCAAAAGTGAAATCACATTAGCCTCACCCTCTGACAAAGAATAGCTTGCGGCATTTAGCCCTCGTTTTATTTCTTCAGCATGTTCCAACTGCTGCTGCTCATCTTCCAATCCCTTGACCTCATCAAGCTGTACATTCACACGCTCCAATTCGTCAAATAAAAACTGATTATAATCGGCCTCCGCATTCGCACTGTCCAGCTCTTCCCGTACCGTCTTGAGCTGTCTGTCCAAATTCCGTAACTCCTTCAACTCTTCTTTAAACGAGACCAACCGCTCTTCATTTTCAGCCAGGCTATCCAGAACAAATAATTGAAAATCTTCCGTATTGATCTGCAAAGTGGCATGCTGAGAGTGGATATCAATCAATTTCTCCCCTAGTCCCTTCAATGTAGCCAGTGTTACGGGCGAATCATTAACAAATGCGCGTGACTTGCCATCTAATAGGATTTCCCTGCGAATAATGGTTTCGGCTTCGTAGTCTAAGTCTTCTTCTTCAAAGAAGGGTTCTAAGCCATAGGCGGAAATATTAAAATATCCTTCTATAACACATTTTCGCTCTTCACTAAAAAAAGGACGCCCTTCTACTCTACTCCCTAAAATCAACCCCAAGGCTCCCATCAATATAGATTTACCAGCTCCTGTCTCGCCTGTTATGATATTCAGTCCTTTGTCGAAAGAAATATCTAAACTATCGATCAGCGCATAGTTTTTTATCAGTAATCGTACTAGCATAAAATTCAATCAGATTTTAGTTCTTCAACTTTTCATATTTTGACACATTGGTCGGGTCCAGGTCGGCCAATAGATTGAAGACCTTAACACTCTCATTGCCTGGCATCTTCGAAAACAAACCGACAAACTCATTCGACTTTGCTGTAAACAATGCATTAGTCAGCACATTTCCCGTATTAGAACGATCTACATCCTTCAATTTCACAAGAAGTTCAGCCATCTTCTTTTTCGCTTCTATCTCCTTTTCTGCCATCAGATCCAACCCTTCTCTATGATAGGTGTAAGAAAACTCTCGATAAGGAAAATACTTTCTGTCCAATAAATTATTCACCAGCCAGTATCTATTATCTGTTGCATCCATAGCCCGCCACCCTTCGGTCTGCGTAGACTGCGAATAGTTCACGATATTCCGAGCCCGCCCAAACACACTAGTCCCGCCCATACTTTTGAAGGTATCCATATCCATTCCTATAATAATCTGCGCATAAAACGCCAATAAAGAAGATAACGTTCCCATATTTTGGTTTTCGTTAAACTCCAGTTGCTCCCCCTCAGTATAGGTGAAATTAAAATATTTGTCTTTAAAACTCAGAACGGGAGAATTGTAATTCGTCCCGTATACAGGCCGTGCTGAATTGACTTGCACAGTAGCTTTATACTGACTAACTCCGTCAAAGGAAGAAATCACAATGTTGAAGCTGCAATCTATACGTTCCTCCGGTTTGACTTTATGATCCGTCCAGGATCGATTGTTTAAATAATCAGAAACGACCTTTTTCAAAAAATCTATAGTGCGTGAGTTTGCATTTTGAACCTGAGGCGCTGAGATTTCAACTCGCGCCAACAACTCCTGTCCCCACGATAAGCAATAAAAATGAACAAAAAATAAGGTGAAAAGAATCCGAACCATATGTATTTAAATATCTAAATCAAACTTAGATAAAATGCTTTATATTCACGAATTTGAAATTGAAATAATCTGAATCTGAAAAGAAAACGATATGTTTGCAATCATGTCAGACTTTAGCAAACAACTGAGTAAATATATGCCTGAGGCTGCAGCTCCCATTATCTCCCAATGGATCAATGATACTTCATGCCGCTTTAAAGTAACCCGAAGCCGCAAGACTAAATTAGGAGATTATAGAGCCCCTTTTAGAGGTAGCCCTCATCAGATTACGGTAAACCACGACCTCAACCCTTACTCTTTCTTAATCACGAGTATCCATGAATTTGCTCACCTAAAGACTTATCAGGATTATAAAAGCACGGTCAAACCACATGGTAAAGAGTGGAAACAGAACTTTGCTACGCTCATACTGCCTTTTATTAAACTGTCTATATTCCCCACGGATCTACTCATCGCGATTTCGTCTTATATGAGCAACCCCTCGGCCTCATCATGTACAGATCTAAATCTATACCGTGCGTTAAAAAAACATGACACTCAAAACACCAACGGCGCGACGGTGGTGGAAGAACTTCCTCTCCATGCGATTTTCACCTTAAAAAATGGGCGGAAATTCAAAAAAATGGAAAAGGTCCGAAAGCGTTACAAATGCATTGAAATAGATACCGACAAAATATACCTGTTTCATCCTATTGCCGAAGTCTTCCTCTCTGAAGATTAAGTTCCTATTGTAAGAGCCTCTTATCAATAGCTCAAATTATGGGAAAAATATTGTAATTTTAGAGTTTGCAATCCACAATACTATACTTTAAACAGCATATTCACATATGAACAAACAGCTATTCATCACCTTATCTACATTCTTTATATGCATTGGATGTACGCAAACCAACAGCACTTCATACGATGCATCGGGCATTGATAGCACTGCTATTGCCGCTATAGACATGGACAGTTATGCTAATAATGTAGCTAATCTAGCCTCTGATAAATTTGAAGGAAGAATGCCATTTACCAAAGGAGACAGTCTTACGGTCGATTACATCAAAAATCAATTTATTGCGCTAGGATTACAGCCCGGAAATGGCGACTCTTTTTTCCAAGAGGTACCTATGGTCGAGATATCGTCCAAACCTGTAACCTCAACACTTACATTTAAAGGCAAAAACGGCTCTCTATCCGCTCAATATCTGGATGATTATGTCATCGGTACGAGGCGATTGGAAGAACATACTGATATTGCATCTACGGATTTGGTATTTGCGGGTTTTGGAATTGTAGCGCCTGAATACAATTGGAATGACTACGCCGACCTTGATGTAAAAGGCAAGACCGTAGTTGTCTTAGCTTCTGATCCCGGACACTATGACAAACAGCTATTCAAAGCCGATACAATGACCTATTATGGACGATGGACCTATAAATTTGAAGAAGCTGGTCGACAAGGTGCCACAGGTGTACTAATCATCCATGATACCAAAGCTGCGAGTTACGGTTGGGATGTGGTCCGCTCGGGATGGAGTGGCCCTCAAATGGACCTCGATGACAAAAATACAGCAGATCCAAAACCACAATATGAAGGATGGATATCGGCAAAAACTGCACAGCAGTTATTTAAACTCTCTGGAATAAGCACCGATGCAATCGAATCTGCTAAAAAACCGGGATTTAAAGCGATCCCTCTAGCTATTTCAACGGCAGTACAGTTGAAGAATACGTTAAAATATGCCAAATCTAACAACGTCATTGCGAAACTAGAGGGAACCAAAAGAGCCGACGAAACCATTATCTATACGGCCCACTGGGATCACCTAGGAATAGGGGAAGCAGTAAACGGCGATTCTATTTATAATGGAGCAATAGACAATGCAGCGGGAGTCTCTGCATTATTTGAAATAGCGAGAGCTTTTCAAGCTGCTAAGGTAAAACCGGAGCGGACTATTATCTTTATGGCTGTGACTGCCGAAGAGCAAGGTTTATTGGGATCGGCACATTATAGCAACAATCCAATCTATCCCATCAACAAAACTGTCGCTAACCTAAATATGGACGCATTCAGTCCCTTAGGAGAAACAAAAGATGTCTCTATTGTCGGATTTGGACAAACGGAAATCGACGACTATGTCATACAATCCGCTAATAAGTTCGGGCGGACAGTACACGGTGAGAAAAATCCAACATCAGGTGGCTTCTATAGATCAGACCATTTCAATTTTGTAAAAAAAGGTATCCCTGGTCTCTTTATGGGGAGCGGTACTGAATTGGTATCTACTGATACGGTACAAATCAATAAACGAAGAACAGCCCTATCGGACCGATACCATGCGCCATCTGATGAATTAGATGATAATTGGGATTTTGAAGGAATACGAGCAGACATTAAGTTGTTTTTTGATATTGGGTACACCTTAAGTATGGAAAAAACGTTCCCACAGTTCAAAATTATGTCAGAATTTCGTGAATTAGGAGAGAAACGATTAACAAAGTAGTACTTTTGACGGAATCATTATTAAAGAAGAGAAAAACAAAAGAGAGAAATTAAATTATAAATCATGTTAACAGGAATGAAACACCTACACTCTACATTAGCTATCATCTTATTGATTGCTTTAGTTATTTCGATTGTAATCACAGCATCAAATTATTTCAAAGCAAAACCTTACAACCGTAAAGTAGCATTAATCGGCTTTATCAGTGCACACCTTCAGTTGTTGATTGGTCTAATTTACTTCTTCACACTTAAATACCACACGATGTTCTCTGCAGGCATAATGAAAAGTCCTGAATTACGCTTTAAAGTAATTGAGCATCCATTGACGATGCTTATCGCTATTGTATTGATCACAATTGGGTATTCAAAAGCAAAAAAAGCAAAAGAAAGCTATGCAGCAAACAGAACTGTCTTTATTATGTATACAATCGGATTGATACTAATACTATCTAGAGTTCCTTGGTCTACATGGTCTATATTCAACTAATAAAAAAGGCATCGAAATAATCGATGCCTTTTTTATTAGACGAGAAGCTTAGTTAAAATCTAAGGTCTTATCCTTTGGCGATTTCACCAAGTAGCTTATTCTATACGTTTGTGTTTCATTTGGCTTCACACGGAGCATCCAAGTCACAATTCCTGTTTCTGTGTTAACCTGCCCAGACTTGGCTTCTAAAAGTTCCACCTCAATAGATTTGTCCGTAGAAATAGGAAATTGATCCTTCAATAGGATATCCACTTCACTCGCTTTGTTGTTCCTCACTTTAATCTCATAGGTAAACACCTGTCTTTTCCAGCTACCTGAAATCTGTGTACTCTTTTGATCCATTATCCGTTCTCTTTTTATAGATATCCCCTTATCCCGACCAAGACTAAGATTCAATGTATCCACAGTTACGTTCGGGTTGATGTAGGACTTACCCACAAACATATTTTCGAAAGAAACATTCGCCTCACCTGGTATAAGGTTTAATTTCTGAAAATCGGTAATCTCAGCCATCAAGAAAGCATCCTTATCCAATTTAGGCACGGCATAATACTTATAAATAGCCGGCTGTGAAAACTCTTTCAGTGCTACGCTATGAGGTTGTCCGTTTGACAAGATAGTATAAGGAACCTCAATATCGAAAGTCGTACTCAACTGATTTTCGACCATATTAATGGCTGGAGTGGCAAGCTCTTCAACGTACTTAGCATCTGCTACTACCTCTGCCCGTATAGACTTTGCACTCATAGATTGTATCTTATTCTGCGCTCTATTTTGTACACTTAAATTTGAAAAAATCGCATCATCTAGGTTACGGATTACAGCATAAGAAGGTGATAGGACTGGCGCGGTTCCTCCTACGGCAGGATTACCGGTTGACAGAATCAACTTCGCGTTCCGCCAATCCACTCCTGAGCTTTGCGAGACGCCAGCCTTATAATACATTTTCAATGGAGCCGATACAGAAGCAGCCTTCAAGTCGTAATAAGCTTGCCAGCTGGCGGCAGAAGTCATATAACGTACTTCCATTGAAACATTCCCACTGCGGGTGGAAGTAATTTGCAACTTAAGCTGACCTCCATTTCCGGTGTACAGACGTAATCCCTCCCGGACTTTAGCTATCCGTTTATCCAACTGTTCGATTTCTTTGCTCAGGGAGGATATATCCTTATTAAGATTTACCGATTTAAGCTGATAATAGTCCACCAGCTTCGATAGGTCTGCGATATCAATCTTACCATCTCCACCGCCCAACAAATTCTGGTTTGTCAAAATCTGTAAAGCTCCTCGCGCTGCATCTAGTTTATTTCCTAACAATTCTCTGTCGGCCGTAAACAAATCCAATGAATCCTTGAGCTTTTGATGGGCAGGATTCGTGACCTGTACATCTTCAGCCCGTGTCTTGGCTATGGATAGTATAGAAAGATAGTCGGGCCCACTAATCTGGATATTCCGTTCATCCAAATCGCTGGCCACATTATTGATCACCAAATCACTACTACCTACTGGTAGGTTTACCTGAATGCGATTCTGCACCTGAGCCCCATTGGCATAGACCGTTACTTCTTTTACTTCTGCGGTTGCACTGAGCTTGTTTTGTGCAATACCAGGCAATACCATGCCGAAAAATGAAACACAAAAAACAATTTTTTTCATACGATATTCTGTTTTAATAACCATTTTGAATCTACGATTTGACTAGGGATGCACAATCCATACCAATTCCATAATCGACAACAATTAAAAATGCAAATAATACCCCTAAATATTCAAAATTCACTACCTTTACGAATAAACATTATGAAATTCAATTAAAGATGAGTGTAGATATTAACAATCTCGAGCAAATCGCTTCTCAGGTAAGACGTGACATCGTACGTATGGTACATGCCTGT
The DNA here is from genome assembly GCF_017908035.1 of Sphingobacterium tabacisoli. Classification (GTDB taxonomy): domain Bacteria; phylum Bacteroidota; class Bacteroidia; order Sphingobacteriales; family Sphingobacteriaceae; genus Sphingobacterium; species Sphingobacterium tabacisoli. Next base: position 243,252 of record NZ_JAEQMU010000004.1, read on the forward strand.
CAATCTGGTCACCCAGGAGGGTCTTTAGGATGTGCAGACTACTTTGTAGCGCTGTATTTTCACGCCATGAAACATGATACTTCTTTCCAAATGGATGGAAAAAACGAAGACTTATTTTTCTTGTCCAATGGACATATCTCCCCTGTGTTTTATAGCACCCTAGCTAGAGTTGGTTATTTTCCGGTGAGTGAACTAGCTACTTTCCGCAAACTCAATACTCGTCTGCAAGGCCACCCTACTACCCATGAGCATCTTCCGGGAATACGCGTTGCCTCAGGATCTCTTGGACAAGGACTATCCGTAGCAATAGGTGCTGCACAAGCTAAAAAATTAAACAACGACAATAGCTTAGTCTACGTCTTGATGGGAGACGGAGAGCTACAGGAAGGCCAAGTCTGGGAAGCAGCAATGTATGCCCCTCATAATAAAGTAGACAATATAATCGCTACAGTCGATTATAATGGAGCTCAGATCGATGGACCGACCAATCAAGTGTTATCACTTGGAAACCTGAGAGCAAAATGGGAAGCTTTTGGATGGGACGTATTAGATGTGACCAAAGGAAATGATATGACTGCAGTGATAGCAGGCTTAGACGAAGCAAAATCCCGTACTGGAAAAGGAAGACCTGTTGTTATACTATTGCATACAGAAATGGGTTTTGGCGTAGATTATATGATGGGAACACATAAATGGCATGGTGCAGCACCTAACGACGAACAGTTAGCGTCTGCTCTAAACCAAATCCCAAGAACTTTAGGGGATTATTAATTTTAATAGACTTTTAGAAATCAGATAGTAGAAATAAGAGTATAATCAGCGCTGATTAAGATTCTCTTATCTCCTATCTCACATCTATAATATAATGAAAAAATATACTTTTACAGAATCTAAAGATACACGCTCGGGTTTTGGAGCGGGCCTGTTAGAAGCAGGCAAAATAAACAGCAATGTCGTAGCACTTTGCGCCGATTTGATCGGTTCACTAAAGATGGAAGCTTTTATTAAAGAGTTTCCAGAGCGTTTTTTCCAAATCGGAATTGCTGAAGCTAATATGATCGGCATTGCCGCGGGACTTACGATCGGCGGAAAAATTCCGTTTACCGGAACGTTTGCTAACTTTTCTACAGGACGTGTATACGACCAAATTCGTCAATCAGTAGCTTACTCTGGGAAAAATGTTAAAATCTGTGCTTCGCATGCTGGACTTACACTAGGTGAAGATGGCGCTACGCACCAGATTTTGGAAGACATCGGTTTGATGAAAATGTTGCCAGGTATGACAGTAATCAATACCTGTGACTACAATCAGACCAAAGCAGCGACTATCGCACTAGTGAACCATGAAGGCCCAGTCTATTTACGATTTGGCCGTCCGGTAGTACCAAACTTTACCCCTGCTGACCAGACCTTTGAAATAGGAAAAGCAATCTTACTTAACGAAGGGACAGATGTTACCATTATTGCAACAGGTCATCTAGTTTGGGAGGCCATACAAGCTGGTGAAGAACTTGAAAAATTAGGCATCAACGCAGAGATTATCAATATCCACACCATAAAACCACTAGACGAGGAGGCGATTTTAAAATCTGTAGCCAAAACTAGGTGTGTCGTAACCGCAGAAGAGCACAACCGCCTAGGCGGACTTGGAGATAGTGTCGCACAGGTACTTGCTCAAAAACTACCTACACCTCAAGAATATGTTGCTGTAAACGATAGTTTTGGAGAATCCGGTACACCGGCGCAACTAATGGAAAAATATGGCCTAAATGCCAACAGCATTGTTGCTGCAGCACGTAAAGCTATCAGTAGAAAGTAATTCAAATGGAAGACGCGCAAATCATTGCTATGTTTGCTGATGAACGTACACGTGAAGATGCGTTCAGTCATTTGTTAAAAAAATACCAACAGAAAATATATTGGCACGTCAGACGCATGGTCATCAACCATGACGATGCGGATGACGTGACCCAAGATGTTTTTATCAAGATATGCGTAATCTAGAGAAATTTAGAGAGGATTCTCAGCTGTATACCTGGTTATACCGTATTGCTACAAATGAATGTATTACTTTCTTGAACAAGAAAAAACAAAAACAAAATGTCTCTCTTGACGATGATAATTCCTCTTATCTTTCTGAGACTTTAGCGGATACAACCTACTTCAATGGAGACAAAGCACAGATGAAGCTACAACAGGCTCTATTGACGCTTCCCGAAAAACAACGCTTGGTATTTAACATGAAGTATTTCGAAGACCTCAAATATGATGAGATCTCTGAAATACTGGGAACAAGTGTGGGAGCGCTAAAAGCTTCATACCATCTAGCGGTTAAGAAAGTTGAAAACTTTTTTAACAATAACGATTAAACCTTTAGTCCGAGAAAGCATCTATACATAGACCATGAATCAAAGAGACACATATAACGAGCCAATGGAAGAGAATAACCTTCCGGATGCACTACGTGTCACACCTTTTTCTACAAATGAGGATTTCTTTGCTAAACAGGAAGAACTGATACGAGCAGAAATTAAAATCGGTATTCAGCGTTCTTCACTGGAATCAAGTGGGTATACGGTGCCTGAGGGATATTTTGGACAACTAAAAGAATCCATTTTTCTAAAAGAATCTGAACAGAAACTCAAAGAACAAGTGGCTACTTTATCTTATCAAGTACCGGAAAATTACTTTGAAAGCCTAGAAGATTCAATACGCATTAAAATTTCAGAGATCAATCTTAAAGAATCTGTTGTACAGAGTGGCTTCACCGTTCCGACAGACTATTTTGCAACTTTGGAAAATCGTATTACTGCACAGCGATCAGAAGAATTCCTGAGGTCAAAAGTCACAACAGATGGTTATTTGACTCCGGCAGATTATTTTCAATCACTAACTGGCAAGATTACAAGTAAAATATCTGCGGATGGCGAAGATGAAGGAGTAAAGATAATTGCTATTAACAGAGAAAGAAGCTTGTCTAGCTATATTTCTGCTGCAGCTGTGCTATTTCTTATTGGCTTCGGTTCTTATTTTGCGTTGAAGCAAACTCCATCATCCGATGCGACTCCCAATTTGCAAACTAGCACATCGAAAATCAATGTGAGCGATGTAAGTGATGAAGAAATTTTAGAATATCTCGCCCAGGTTTCAGAAGGAGAAGAGCTCATACATCTCACAAAATTTGTAGAACAAGAGAAAACGAGCCAAGATCATATTGATAATTCAATAGACGACGAGGATATAAAGGAATATTTAAACTACATGTTATAATGTTACGGTTAAAGTATATTTTAATTGCGTTTTTTGCACTACTGTCTTTCCATTCGATTTCATTTGCACAACAAAGAAACTTTGAAGCAATTGAAAGTGAGAAGATTGCCTATATTACTAAAGAATTAAAGATTACCCCAAATGAAGCGCAAAAGTTCTTCCCTATATATAATAAGTATATGGATGAGCTAAGAGATTTGAAAAAAGCAAAAAGAGGAGAATCTCCACAACAAGCCAATTCTTTTATGGGTGGCAAACGTGATGTCATTGCTTTCGACGCCAAAGAAGTCGAAACAAAGAAAAAATACAGAGAAGAATTTTCCAAAGTTCTTGGACAGGCACGAGCTTCACAATTCTTTCAGGTTGTTGAAGATTTCAACGATTTACTGAGAAATACTTTACAAGAACGACAAAATCAAGAGCGGAGAAGAAGATAAAAGGTGTTAAAATTTTATAGATTTTAGGGAGACCTCTTCATCTTTACTTTCCGCATTCAGTAATCCGACTACCATCAACGTATAGAAGACCTTATTTTCCGGGACGAAAGTCTGTGAAATCTCTGGAGTCTTATTCCGATCTCCAGAAGGTACTATTTTCAAACTCAAACTTTCATTTGCCTTTACTTCGATAAACTCGGTAATATCTTTAAAAGGAATATTCCCAAATAAAGGTTGAGTCTGCTCCTTATCCCACATACTGAGGGCTGGTGCATCTTTAACCATATGTACAAATCTTATCTTCGCATATCCATCCCTAGGAACTACGATATTATCCTTTGAAAGTTTGACTTGAATACCTCCCTCCTCATAAAGGAATAGACTGTATATATTTTCTGCCTGCAACGTTATATCCTTTAACGCGTGTACCGGCTCTCCCTTTGTCGTCAGCCCTTCAATACCTAGCTTCTTCTGTCCCGGAAAACTATTCCGATGTCGCATAAACTCACCGAAAGAAAATTTCTCATTTGTAGTGTTAAAACGCACGCCATCTAAAAAAAGATTGACCTCTGAAGTACTAGGAACCGCATTAAAGGCGGATAAGCTAGAAAGGCTCCCTGGATTATTAAATATCTGATTTGTATCATCCTTTACACAGCTACCTAAAAACAGTGTCATCAAAAAAAGCGCAACATTATATCTATACCTCATGGCTAACGAACAAAATACTAATTTAATCATTAAAACGAACAGTATACAACAATCGCTACAGATACCTTATAAATCCAACGGCAACACTGCATTTCTATGTTTTTTTTTAATAAGTTTGTATAAGGTAAAGTATAACATTTTCATGGCATACAAAGGCAATACATTTAAAAACAGCAGTCAGAGTAGAAGTACTAAAGAGGCAAAGAATACTGCGACAACATCGACTAAAAAGACTCCCTCATTCGTAAAATCTTTCGACAACATTGATTTTTCCGAGGGCCAAAGAAAAGCATTAAAAATAATAGGTCTTTTCCTAATATTAAGCTCTTTTTTACTGGCGGTTGCTTTTACATCTTACCTTTTTACATGGAAAGAGGATCAAAGCTATATTGCGGCGACCAACGGAGGATGGAAAACACTATTTGATACCAGTGCAGAACTTCAAACCGAAGGATTGGAAATTCCAATTGTCGAAAATAAATTAGGAAAGTTAGGTGCCCTGCTTGCCAATATGTTTATTTTCGAGTGGTTCGGAATCGCTTCGTTTCTTTTTATCCTGATTTTATTTGTAGTTGGTTATAAACTGCTCTATAAAAAATCAATACTTCCGGTATGGAAAACCGTTCTTTATTCCTTTATCGGAATCATATTTCTCTCCGTCACGCTTGGATTTATACAAGAATATATAACGGAGACACCACATATCTTAGAGGGGAAGTTTGGCTTCTGGACCAATCAGTTACTAAACACACAAATCGGAAAATATGGTGTAGGAGGCCTTTTAATATTCTCGTATCTCACGGCATTGATACTGATATATAATCTTGATCTTAAATTATCATTTCAATCGATCAATAAATCCGATAATGTAGGCCTTGAAGAAGAGGAGGATGAAGAACCGATCCAAATAAACAGAGTCTCTACGCCAAAGAATCAACCTGTCCCAAGCTCAGAAAAAGAGGAAGAAATTAATATTGATGGTGCGGTAATAGAAGTTTCAAACACTTTGCGGGGTAGAAATACGCCCAACCTATCTGCCAATCTTTCTCCAAGTCTAAATGACAGGTACGCGCATCTACGAGAAGACAATCAAGAAGAAGAGATTGAAGACCCAATGCTAGATGATATAGAGATTATCAACAGTGTCAACTTTGAGGCAAAAGCTCAAACAGAAGCGATTGCATCTTCGGATAATACAACAATAGAATTGTCCATAGATCCGCCTCTTGATATTGAACCTCGCCAGGAAGAGAGCCAAGAGCCAACTTTAGTTATTGAGGAACAAAAAGAAGAAAAGTCTATATCAGCAAGTGATCTGGTCGCTCAGTTTGGAGAATACGACCCTAAACTGGATTTATCAAGTTATCAGCATCCTACACTAGAGCTACTAAAGGACTATGGTACTGGCAAAATCACAATCAACCAGCATGAGCTTGAAGCCAACAAAAACCGGATTGTTGAAACATTAAGAAATTACAGTATAGAGATAGAACATATCAAAGCAACGGTAGGCCCTACAGTGACTTTGTACGAAATCATTCCCAAACCTGGAGTACGGATTTCAAAGATTAAAAATCTGGAAGACGATATCGCTTTGAGTTTAGCGGCGCTAGGTATACGGATTATTGCTCCTATGCCCGGCAAGGGAACGATCGGAATTGAAGTACCAAACAGTACTCCCGAAATGGTCTCTATGCGTTCGGTTATCTCAACCGAAAAATTTCAAAAGACAGATATGGATTTGCCTATTGCACTGGGAAAAACCATATCCAATGAAGTCTATATTGCTGATCTGGCAAAAATGCCTCACCTCTTGGTGGCCGGAGCCACAGGTCAAGGTAAGTCGGTGGGGATAAATGCGATATTAACCTCTCTGCTTTACAAAAAACATCCGGCTGAACTAAAATTTGTCCTGGTCGATCCAAAAAAAGTGGAGCTATCCTTGTTTAAAAAAGTAGAAAGACACTTTCTAGCCAAACTACCAGGAGAAGAAGATGCTATTATCACGGATACAAAAAAGGTAATCAATACCTTGAACTCGCTTTGTATCGAAATGGACCAGCGTTACGACTTACTAAAAAATGGTCAAGTACGTAACTTAAAAGAATATAACGCAAAATTTGTCAATAGGAGATTAAACCCTGAGGAGGGACATCGATTCTTACCTTTTATAGTTCTTATTGTAGATGAGTTTGCAGATTTAATGATGACTGCCGGTAAAGAAGTTGAAACGCCTATTGCACGATTAGCACAATTGGCCCGGGCTGTTGGGATACACTTGGTCATTGCGACACAGCGTCCATCCGTCAATATTATTACGGGTACAATCAAGGCCAATTTCCCGGCAAGGCTAGCGTTTAGAGTACTATCGAAGGTAGACTCTCGGACAATTTTGGATTCGGGAGGAGCGGACCAGCTTATCGGTCGTGGGGATATGCTCTTGGCTACAGGAAGTGACCTTATACGGATACAATGTGCGTTTGTGGACACTCCAGAAGTAGAAAGCATTTCTGATTTTATCGGAGGACAGCGTGGCTACCCGTCGGCATTCATGCTACCTGAATATGTAGATGAATCGGGTGAAGGGTCTGGATCGATGGATTTCGACATGTCTGAGAGAGATCAGCTCTTTGAAGAAGCAGCCCGTCTTATCGTAATGCATCAACAGGGTTCAACCTCACTGATACAGCGCAAACTAAAATTAGGGTATAACAGAGCAGGGAGAATCATCGATCAACTGGAGGCAGCTGGTATCGTAGGGCCATTTGAAGGTAGTAAGGCCCGCGAAGTATTATATCCAGATGAATACTCATTAGAACAGTATTTAGAAACTTTGAGAAAAGCTGATTAAAATGAAATACTCATGTCTATCGAAGCACAAAAGCCCATGAGTATTCCATGTGACAGATAAAAGGCAACTTATACACATATGAAAAAACACATTCTTACATTGATTTGTACTGCAATTGCAGCTCTCTCCATAGCACAAACCGATCCAGCAGCGACAAAAATGCTAAATGAAGTTTCTAAGAAATATGATTCTTATAAAACAATTCGTTCGGAATTTGATCTGACTGTGCAAGATGCGAACAAAACGGCTTATAGCAACACAGGAGTTATGTATTTCAACAAGCCTAAAAAACAATATGCCATCAAAATGGAAGATCAAGAGATATTGTCTAATGGAAAGACAGTATGGAATATCGCCCACGATATCAAGGAAGTTCAGATAACTGATGCGGAGCACGATGATAGCACGATAGGCCCCAACAACCTTTTTTCCTTCTACAAAAAAGGATATAAGTACATATCGATGCCAGTAGAGAAGTTGAGCAAAAACGGTAAAACGGAGTCCCTGCGTGTAGTAGAATTATCTCCCCTGGATACGAAAACAAACTATTTTAAGATAAAACTACGTATCAACGAAAATAACCATATACACGACGTTACGATTTTTGACAAGTCCAGTAACCGGTTTACCTATACGATTAAATCGCTATATCTAGGTCAGAAGTTCGATGAAAGTATTTTTACTTTTGCAAAAGACAAATTCAAAAACTACGAAATAGTCGACTTAAGATAAATATAAAGAAAGGGGCTTATTTAAGCCCTTTTCTTTGTATATTAGAGCCAGGAGGAATCTACTAACATGGCCAAAATTACCTTAAAAGAAATCGCAGAAAGATTAAATTTATCTCCATCTACTATTTCAAAAGCATTGAATGACAGTTATGAAATCAGTGAAAAAACCAAGAAGAAAGTAAAAGAATTTGCACAAGAACATAACTATCAACCCAACCCCTTAGCCAAGTATCTAAAATTAGGAAAGACGAACAATATCGGTGTACTGTTACCGAGTATCCGTACTCCTTTCGCTGCTCAACTATTACAATACTTACATCAAAGCGCAATATACAACAGTTACAACATTATCCTTATGCAAAGTATAGATAATGAAAAGGATGAAGAAAGGGCGCTAATAACACTAACCAATCAAGGTGTAGACGGTATCTTGATAGCTCCGGTAAGTGAGACATCAAATCTGCAATTGCTATCTAGTATCCATGCCAATCACTGTCCAGTAGTTGTATTTGACCGTATACATTACAACTTAGATACGCACAAAATAGGTATAGACAACATGAAAAGCACCTACATGGCAGCAGAAGAACTCATAAAAATAAATAGAAAGAATATCATGGTGCTATGTGGTAAAAATCTTGGAGTAACACAATACCGCTTAGAGGGATACCAAAAGGCACTCAAAGATTATAGTATCCCCATTAAAGAAGAAAATATCATCCATATAGATTACAGTAAATCTTTAACAACAATAGATGAGAGTTTGAAAGAAATTATTACAGGGCGTATGTGTTCCGACGATGCTCCAAATGCTATTTTGGGTACAACGGAGACGTTAACTACACGTGTACTTGGAGTTCTTGCAGATCTAAAAATACAGGTGCCTAAAGAAATTGCGGTTATTGGTTTTTCAAATATAGAGTTTGCAAATAGTCTTAACCCAGCACTATCTACTGTTCACCAGCCTACAGAAGAAATGGCTAGTACCGCATTACAGTTACTTTTGGATCTTATAAACTCAAAAAAAGAGCGGAGCCAGATAGATTTTCAAACTATTCTTTTAGAAACCTCTATCCAGCTCCGAAAATCTACGGCACTTACATAAGGGCTATCAGGCCCTGCTCTACTCCTCTTAATTCGGCCAAACCACGCAATCTGCCTATGGCAGAATATCCGGGATTCGTGACTTTATGCAGATCATCTAGCATCTGATGCCCATGGTCAGGTCGGAAAGGAATAGGACGCGTCCTATTTTGATTTTCTTCAACAAATATTCGGAGAAGGCCAGGCATATCCACATCGCCATCGAGATGGTCTGCTTCATAGAAATTACCTATATGATCCTTCTTAACATTTCTAAAGTGCGCAAAATGAACCCTGTGCTTGACAGCACGAGCTATATCCAAGACATCATTAGCCGCTCCAGCTCCTAAGGATCCAGAACAAAAGCAAATTCCATTAAAAGGACTGTCTACCCCGTTTATTACTTTAAGGTAGTCCTCTTTATTGCTAGCTATCCGGGGCAAACCTAAAATCGGATAAGGTGGATCGTCTGGATGCAATGCCATCTGTATTCCATTGGCCTCACAAACCTCCTGAATTTCTCCTAAAAACCACAAGAGATTGCTTAAAAGTCCATCAAGTCCTATGTTTGAATATATGTCTAAACTATTTTGAAGATCTGTTAACGAGATATCTTTTTCGCTAGGAATCCCCATTAGTATCACATGAGTTAGGGCGGCCAAATCCTCTTCGGAACGCTGTTCAAAGCCCTTCTTAGCAGCAGTTACGATTTCCTCTGAATAATCCTTATCAGCTCCTTTTCTTTTCAATATATAAATATCAAATAGAGCAAGGTCGACCCAATCAAAATAGAGTGCCTTTGCACCATTTTCCATTTCCTTATCGAGCATCGTCCGCGTCCAATCTAATACAGGCATAAAATTGTAGGTAACGATATATATCCCACAGGAAGCAAGGTTTTCAAGTGTTTGTTTATAGTTCTCAATATATCGCTTTGCTTCGCTACCTCTAGTCTTTATGACTTCATGTACTGGTACGCTCTCAACAACGGACCAGGAAAGTCCACTTTCCTCTATAATACGTTTCCGTTCAAGAATATCTGCTACTGTCCATACTTCTCCATGAGGTACATGGTGTAAAGCCGTCACGACACCTGCAGCGCCAGCTTGTCTAATATCTTGTAAAGACACTGGATCATCGGGTCCGTACCATCTCCAAGTTTGTTCAAATTTCTTCATTTTTTTCCTTTTAATTACACGCCTGTCCATGCATTAAAGCCACCGTCTACGTACACGGTCTCTCCAGAAACAAAAGCAGATGCATCACTCAACAAATAAATAAGAGTACCCTCTAATTCACTGGGATCACCTAGACGGGAATAGGGAGTACCATTAACAAAACGTTGTGCCCGTTCGGTGAATGTCCCATCTGGATTGGTCAATAATGTCCTATTTTGCTCGGTCAAAAACACGCCAGGAGCAATAGCATTGACACGCACCTTATCTCCATAGCGCAAAGCCAACTCAGTAGCCATCCACTTGGTATAGCCCACAATACCATTCTTTGCAACTGTATATCCTAATACCCTTGTTATAGCCTGACTAGAAGACAAAGAGCCGATATTGATAATCACTCCCTTTCCTTTCTCTGCGATAATCTTTCCAAAGATATGCGTAGGTATTATCGTACCGAACAGATTTAATTCAATCGCTTTTATTGTATCCTGCACATTTGAAGCAAATAAATCCTGATCTGGACCTATAGTAGCACCAGGTATATTCCCACCTGCGGCATTAACCAAAGCATCAATTGTACCCCATTTGTCAAGGATCTGCTGACAGGCTGCCAACATAGACTGTTCATCTAACACGTCTCCTGCTATCGCTAAACCTTCAGATCCCAGTTCTTCGACTAACTTAACACGCTCTTGTGCCTTAGCTAAGTCTCTGCCTATAATACAAACTTTCGCACCGGCCTCAGCGATTGCTTTTACAAAATTCTTACCAAGAATACCCGTCCCTCCAGTTACGACAACGACCCGTCCTGATAAAGAAAAACGTTCTAAAATGCTCATAATTTAATTATATTTAATACAATAATAATCAAGTTAATTAAGAAATCTACTTCTCGGGAGAGACATATATACGAAAACGTTTTCGTTCATAAAATAAGCTTTCCAATTTGAAATTTAATCGAAACTAATAACCTTCATTTTTGGCACTAGTAATTTCATCACTGACCAAGCAGCCAAATAGGCAATAGCACAGATACTAAACATAATGGTATATCCTGTCTCTATATGTCCTAAAGATTTATAATGGTCAAACAGATATCCGCCGAGCTTAGTAATCAGCGCTCCACCAACTCCTCCAGCCATACCTCCTATACCGACCACCGATGCTACCGCCCGTCGCGGAAACATATCAGAAACCGTGGTAAATATATTCGCACTCCAAGCTTGGTGAGCAGAAGTACCTATACCTATCAGCAAAACGGGCAACCAAAAACTAACTCCTCCTAGAGGTTGTGCCAATAAAACCAATAAAGGAAAGAACGCAATCGTAAGCATTGCTTTCATACGACCATCATACGCAGCGTATCCCCTAGCTATAAAATATTTAGGAAACCATCCTCCTGCCACACTACCAATCATGGTCATACTGTACAATACGGCTAGCGGCAACATAATATCCTCGTTAACAATATTGTATTGGTCTTTAAGATATCCGGGTAACCAGAACAAAAAAAACCACCACACACCATCCGTCATAAATTTGCCTAACGTAAAGGCCCAAGTCTGTCTAAATTTCAATAATTTAAGCCACGAAACAGGTTTTTCGTCCTCTTCTGACAATCCTGCTTTTCTTCTTCTCTTGTCCTCTTCTTGGTCTTTACTAATATAAGCGCGTTCTTCATCCCCCATTCTCTTTTGTTTCGCAGGTGTTTCATAGAAGATGAACCAAAAAATTAACCAAATAAAACCAAGTGCACCGACAATCTCAAATGCAGTAGCCCATCCCCAATGATTTGCAATCCAAGGAACGGATAGCGGAGCTAAAATAGCGCCAATATTCGCTCCGGAATTAAAGATACCAGTGGCAAAGGAACGTTCACTTTTAGGAAAATATTCTGCGGTAGCCTTGATCGCCGAGGGAAAATTACCCGCCTCACCTATTGCTAGCACTCCCCTCGCAAACATAAAACCGATGATGGAAACAGGTAGTGCTGCTATACCTATCCACTCGAATACTTGATTTATTCCATCGCCTATAGATATGGCATAGGCATGAATAATAGCTCCGACGGACCATAATATAATTGACCAGGCGTAGCCCCACTTAGTACCAATTCTATCCACAAACCGACCTGCGAATAACATAGATACCGCATAAACAAACTGAAATATGGCAGCAATATCAGCATAATCACTATTTGACCAATTGAACTCTTCTTCCAATGTTGGCTTCAAAAGGCTCAATACTTGCCGATCCATATAATTGATAGTTGTTGCAAAAAACAAAAGAGAGCAGATTACCCACCTATAGTTTCCTACCTTAGCTGTGTTCACATTCATTTTATTTAGGTTTATAAATTACTGTTTTAGTGGTTTTCAGGTCTTTTCTCCATTGCTCATTATAGCCTAAAATATGACCGTGCATTGTAATAGCAAATATCTGCTATTATTTTGCCAATCCACTCCATATCATTAGGTAGCTCACCTCGCTCCATCTCGTCACCAAATTGATCACAGACCAACCGTCTAAAATATTCATGCCGCGGAAAAGAAAGAAAACTTCGAGAATCTGTCAGCATACCTACAAAATTGCTGATTAAACCGATATTTGCCAGTGCATTCATCTGTTTAATCATACCGTCTTTCTGATCAAGAAACCACCAAGCCGATCCAAACTGAATCTTACCCCGCACGGTGCCGTCATTAAAGTTACCAGCCATACTAGCGAATAGCTCATTATCCGCAGGATTCAAGTTATATAATATGGTTTTTGTAAGTTTTCCCCGATAATCCAACCCATCTAAGAAACGAGATAATGATGGCCCTTGTTTAAAATCACCGATTGAGTCATGTCCTGTATCTCTCCCCTTTCGCTCATACATCTTGCTACTGTTATTACGCATTACCCCCAAGTGGTATTGTTGTACCCAATTTTTTTCATAGTTCCATTCCGCAAAATTCACTAATAGCGCAGATTTAAATTTCAACACCTCGACTTCTGTGAGTTGTCTACTATTTCGTATTTTATTAAAAATAACTTCTAACTCAGCATCAGTATAAGCTTCCGTATATATCTGTCCCAATCCATGATCGGAAATCGAGCAACCACATAAGGAAAAAAAATCATGGCGCTGTTTGAGCGCATCTAGGTATTGCTTAAAGTTACCTATAGATAGCCCAGCTACTTCTTCCAATTTCACTATATATGCATTCAAGGACACCGTATCCTCTGCCCGCATTGCATTATCAGGCCTAAACGTAGGTAATAGCCTAAAAGATGTCTCTTCTTTAGATACCTGTTGATGATGTTCCAAGGTATCTATGGGATCATCAGTGGTACAGACCACCGCGACATTCATTCGTTCCAACAATCCTCTAGCTGAGAAATCGGCTTGGCCGATCTGTTCATTCGCTCGTTCGTAGATAAATTCTGCTGTTTTAGGTGATAAGAGTTCTGTAATACCAAAGTAGCGCTGCAACTCTAGATGAGTCCAGTGATATAAAGGGTTTCTCATTGTGTAAGGCACAGTCTCAGCCCATTTTAAAAACTTCTCCTTGTCCGAAGCATCGCCTGTGATATATCTTTCAGGAATACCATGTGAACGCATAGCCCGCCATTTGTAGTGATCGTTAGCCAGCCACAACTGTCCCAAGTTTGCATATTTTGTATCTTGGGCTATTTCAACAGGCGGTAGATGGTTGTGATAATCTATAATAGGGAGATTCTTCGCGTATTGATGATATAATTCCTGAGCGGTATCAGTCTTCAGTAAAAAGTTGTCGTCTAAAAAAGTTCTCATTAATCAATTAAAATTCTAATCGTGACTCCCTTTTGATCGATTACTAAGTTTATAAATCTTCAGGCAGGTTAGAAACTTGACATATCGTTGCATAGGAGTAAAATACAAACGCAATATAGGTAACGTTACAGTTTTACGCCCATGTTATTTACGAAAACGTTGGCGTAGTTAGTTTTCCCTATAACGTCTATAAGTCGTATCCTTGTAATTAAAACCTATATAATATATGAAAACTTTAAAACACATACATTTGATATTCCTTTTTCAAACATTACTATTTCTTCCAGTTACTTTTGCACAAAAAACCACCATCAACCTAGAGTTCATAGACAAACAACTATCAGATGCCGCTAAGCAAATCCAAGTGTTGGTCCAAAATACTCCAGAAGATAAATTCCCAAAGACTTTCGAAAATGGTCAACAAAAATATAGCAATTCGGATTGGTGGTGTTCCGGTTTTTACCCTGGAACTTTACTTTATTTATATGAGGGAATAGGTGATCAGCGGTTACTTGATGAGGCTGAAAAAAAATTGGTTTATCTTGCTAAAGAAAAAAACAATAAAGGTACGCATGATTTAGGTTTTATGCTTTACTGTAGTTTTGGAAACGCTTATCGTTTGACGGGGGATTCCTCCTATAAGGAAGTATTGCTAACAGGTGCCGAGTCTCTGGCTTCCCGTTATAGTGATATTCATAAGGTCATAAAATCCTGGAGCTGGGGTACATGGAACTATGCTGTAATAATAGACAATATGATGAACCTAGAGTTTTTGGCTGAAATGTCTAAATTATCAGGGAATCGTAAATATGAAAAAATAGCTATTAATCATGCAAACACCACCATACAAAATCACTTCAGAAAAGATTACAGTTCCTATCATGTCGTTGATTATGATAAAAACAGTCCAAAAGTGTTGGCTAAGAAAACACATCAAGGGGTAGCTGATGAGTCTGCATGGTCGAGAGGCCAAGGATGGGCATTATATGGCTACACGATGATGTATAGAGAGACGAAGCAAAAGGCCTTTTTGAATCAAGCTCGCCATGTAGCTAAATATATTCTTAATCACCCAAATCTGCCTAAAGATCTAATTCCCTATTGGGATTTTGATATGGATAAGATTCCTACATCTAGCAAAATGTATAAAAATAGAGCTCTAAGGGATGTATCGGCCGCTTCTTTGTATGCTTCTGCACTATTGGAATTGGCTCAATACACTAAGGGAAGCGAAAGTAGCCGTTATTTTACAGCTGCAGAAACGATATTAAGAAATCTTTCTAACACGCCTTACAAGGCAAACTATGGCGAAAATGGAGGCTATATTCTACAACATAGTGTCGGTGCTCTACCTGGAAATTCTGAAGTAGATGTTCCGTTGACTTACGCTGACTATTATTATGTTGAGGCTTTATTACGTTACAAGAGATTGCTGGAAGGTAAACCACTTACCTTAGGGTTATAATGCCCTCTGGCGAAAATGAATTCTAAACTCATTCCCTATTGCTATCGTAAGAGAATGTAGGAAAATCGAAAGGTTTTCCTACATTCTTTCAGAAATTCTACCAGATATTATCTACCCATCCAGCCACCATCTACGGCCAAAATAGTACCGTGTACATAATCGGAAGCTTTAGATGCTAAAAATACGGCTGGTCCCTTAAAGTCTTGCGGTTCTCCCCATCTTCCTGCGGGTATACGCTCAAGAATGGATACAGCACGATCTGGATTGCTCCGAAGTGCTTCCGTATTGTCCGTAGCGATATATCCTGGAGCAATAGCATTTACATTGACCCCCCTAGATGCCCACTCGTTGGCAAAAGCCTTGGTTAATGATCCAATAGCTCCTTTTGAAGCAGCATACCCTGGGACATTGATGCCACCTTGAAACGTTAGTAGCGAAGCGGTGAAGATAATTTTACCTGAACCTCTCGCAACCATGTCCTTCCCTATTTCACGTGTCAATACAAATTGAGCATTTTGATTAATTTCAATAATTTCGTCCCAGTACTCATCGGGATGCTCTGCAGCCGGTTTACGAAGAATATTACCAGCATTATTGAATAAAATATCGATTATCGGATGATCCTGCTTTACCTGCTTTATAAAGCTATATAGGTCATCCCGCTTCGAAAAATCGCATTGATAGGCATAAAACTTACGCCCTAGATCCTGGACCGCTTTTTCTACCGCAGAACCACTTTGTTCTAATGAAGCTGATACACCAATGATATCCGCCCCCGCTTCTGCGAGCGCCTCGGCCAAGGCTTTTCCTATACCACGTTTACATCCCGTTACAACTGCAACTTTGCCTGATAGGTCAAAAGAATTCATAATAGACATGTATTTACTTATTTTAATTTTATTTTTAAAGGTTTCTTAATGGATTCAGCAAAGTCTTCGACATAATCTCCCCATGCCGCTGCTGATGTTATTTTCTCTGCTTTATTCCAGGCAGCACCATTGTAATAAACAAATGGGGTATCATTTTTTACTTCTGTCTTTAATAGGTATTGCTTCAGATCATCAGAGATAAACTGGATTTTTGCTTTAGGCACGAATAGGGCTATTCCTGTATGACCGAAGTTATTGAAATCGGGTTCCCAATACCATAACGTCCTTTCGGAAGCATCGTATTCAAACTTTGGCTCGCTCTCACTTCGCTTTGCAATACCAACAACTAATGGTGTTTCTTTTGTTCCTTCACTTTTTAAGATTACCTCAATCCGGTTGAACTGTTGACCTGCATCTATGGAAATTGTTTTGGTTAGAGACACCATTTTTCCTGCTATATCCTGTGGCTCAAAGATCAGGCGAAAAGAAGTCCGCAAAGGACCATTGTCCAGTATTTGATATTGCCTATAATGCTTTGTAAAGTGAATTTTATTATCATAATAAAGAGCTAAGTCACCTGCACCTAGGCTTTGTCCCACAGAGTAGTAATCCATCCCCTCTCCATGATCTTTATGATAATCATTTTGCTTATACCATTTGTCAATCACGAGGTCTTCGGTTCTTTTTGCCCAGTAATCCATCCCCTGTGCATCATCGTTTCGCCCCTCAAGTGCTTTACCATACATTCGAAAGGCCACGAGATCGTTTTCCCAGGCAAAATCATCAAAACGCTCAGGAACATAGCGTGCATACGTTTTTGATTTAACAGCAAGAGCCGGTTCTTTATTTACAGTAAGCCGCAGCTCAGCGTTTGGAGCAATTTTTATTTGAACCAACACGTTCTTGACCACCTCGTTCCCCAATTTTTCAAGTTGGTGGACTACAAGTTGACCAGAACTTTTGTCCCTTATGCTAAAAATAGTGTCTACACCAAAATGCTTTGCAAAAGAGCCATAAGGAATAGAGATTACTTCCATCCGATTCAGATCGGTAGGATTTGTTACATAAATCGTCTTCTGCGCCTGTACCGATAGAAATACAGCACAGCTTATTGCTATGGTGAAAAAAATCTTCTTCATTGCTATATTCTTCACTTCAGATCTGTAATCAGACTCTTGTCCATATCATCATAGTCCATATTTTCTCCTGCCATCCCCCATATAAAAGTATAATTGCTCGTACCAGCACCAGAATGTATAGACCAGGGAGGAGAAATGACCGCTTGTTCGTTATGCATCCAGATATGCCTAGTCTCATCAACTGGCCCCATAAAATGCGAGACAGCCTGTCCTTCAGGCACATCAAAGTAGAAGTAAACTTCCATACGACGGTCATGTGTGTGCGAAGGCATCGTGTTCCAAACAGACCCAGGCTTTAACTCGGTCATTCCCATTTGAAGTTGACATGTTTGAATTACAGTGTGAAGTAACATCTGGTTGATGGTACGATGATTCGCTGTTTCCATATTCCCTAATTCTATTTTATTAGCTTCCGCTCTGGTAACCCTTTTGGTAGGATAACTATGATGAGCTGGAGTAGAATTTAAGTAAAATTTTGCTGGAGTTGCTACATCGTCGCTACTGAAATAGACTTCCTTTGCCCCTTTGCCTATATATAAGGCTTCTTTGTTACCTACCTCAAAAACCTGCCCATCTACCTCTACCTTGCCCGGTCCTCCTACGTTTATGGCACCGAGTTCGCGACGGGAAAGAAAATAAGGCTCTTTTAAAAGAGATTCGATGGCCTCTAATTTTATTTTTTGTGTTACGGGAAAAGCTCCTCCTGCCATATACCTATCGTAATGGCTATACACAAAATGTATTTTCTCCTCAAAGAATAGTTTTTCGATCAAAAAATTACCTCGCAGTCCCCTCGTGTCCAAGGACTTGCTTTCATTGGGGCCAATTGCGTACCTAGATTCAAAAGTTATCGACATAATGGTATAGTTATTTAAATTTTCCTAAAATCTATTATATTATTATTACCCAGTTGGTATAAATTTACATCTTGGCATCCATCAATTTATCAGTCGTTGATAGTGGGGCTCCCAATTTCATTTTGATAACAAATGCCTGGTTTGATTTAAATTTCTTGGGCAATAGAATATCATAATAAGTGTTCTTGTCTAGATCCAAACCTATATCTGCATGCTTAACCTGTAGAGACTGTTTAGTCGTTAACAACGATGCTCGCACTGGGACAGCTTTAGTATTTTTAGGGACTGCTATACGCACGATATCATTAACCGGCCTATTCATTACAGTAAGGTACAAGTCATCCCCTTTTTGCGTATAATACCCCAACTTTGAAAGAGGTAAATCTGCATGTCTAACCCCATACACCGCTTCACTGTTAAGCTTCATCCAATCGCCTAATTCTTTTGAGACCTTATCTTCTCCCACATGCATCTTACCATTACCATCTGGCCCAAAGTTCAGTACGAAGTTCCCATTCATAGAGACAGCATGCATCAACATATCAATAATATCATCAGTCGTTTTGGTATATAATCCAGACCAATCTTTCATATATCCCCAACCATTTGGAGGTATAGTCATAACTGCATCCCAATCATTACCATCCAACCATTCAAACTGTTGAGGCAGTTTACGTTCCCACCCTTGTTCATAATCCCCGAGTAGCCTACCATTGGTATCAAAGTGTCTCGATCCGTTTTCATCATTTCTAAAGCGGGAACCAATCACTAATCCGGGATGACGGTCTCTAAGTTCTTTTTCCAGTTGGTAGGTAAAGTCATATGCCGATTTCCAAGATGGATCCCAGGTACCATCAAACCAAAACCCTTTGATTTTTGGATAGTTATCCGATAGCTCTACTAACTGATTGCGCGTATAATCCAGAAATCGACCAAAGCGTTGCTTTTCTTCGGCTGTCTGTGGTACTTTTCCCATATAATCAGGATTATTCCATTCCAGAACAGAGAAATAAAGATAAACGTCTATTCCTTCCGCCGTATACGCATCCACGACTTCTTTAACGATATCTTTTCCATACGGAGATTGAGTAATATTATATTCGGAGTATTTCGTAGGCCATAACGCAAAGCCGTCGTGGTGCTTTGTGGTAAATATCAGATATTTTGCTCCCATTTCTTTTGCCTGCCTAGCCCATTTCTTAGCATCAAAATCCTTCGCTGCAAACTGTTTGTATAGGTTATCGTAGGTATTTTTCCAGTTTTTTGGAGCAGTAGCACCACCCCAGCTCCGGATCCATTCAGAGGCTGCCGCGCCGCCACGGGCGCTTACACCCTCCCACTCATTTCCGGGAATAGCATATACTCCCCAGTGGATAAACTGGCCCAGACCGTAATTCCGAAACGCTTCCATGTTAGCATCCATCCGGTGAGCAGAAGTTATCGGTCCATATGTAAGCGAAACCTGCTGTGTCGGCTTTTCCTTAGGCCCGGTCCATTGAGCTTGCACAGTTGTACTAGCCAACATCAAGGATGTTGAGCATATCAAAACTAGATTAAATATTTTTATCATATTTGTATATAATTATTCGGTTATATTTGTTTGTTTCCTCCTAGATTCATCATCTACGGTCTGGATAGTCAGCATGGTTACCGATACCCCGAAACACGATCTAAAGCCTACAACCCTACATGTTCGTCTTTGGTAACCGATGGTTCGCCAACAGCCCGCTTGTATTTAGGATCATAGTTCCATTTGATTTCATCCCTCGTCACTGTACCATTTGCTACATCATTAACTTCAGCAACAACCGTATTCTCTCCCAATTCTAATTTGACGTTTTCAAAAATATAGTGAACCTCCGTAGTTCCCATTTTATAGCTCTTCACCTCCTTTCCATTCACTTTAAGTACTGGTGCACCTTGATTCGAATACACCGTTATAAGCGTGATTTCATTCCCCCTATTGATCACTCGACGTTGGGTGATGTACACTACTGGAGTTTTACTCCAGTTAGCTTTATACCAGTAGAAGGCGTCTTTTTTCACCTTTCTATCAAAGGTGACTATCCCTTTGTAGTTGCGCGGATTAATATTTAAACCGGTAATTGGTGTAGCAAATTCAAAAGTATTCCATAGGTAAGATCCCAATAAAGTAGGTGTTTTAGCAATTACACCCCAATTGATCTCGTGAAATCGAGTTGCGAAATCCTCCGGAAAGAAATCGGGTCTGCTAAATTGGTTGCCAAAATTGCCAGTTACCTCCGCTTGGTCTTCGATGATAGCTTCTGCTCCGTATTCCGAAAAAATCAATTTATAATCCCTAAATTCTTCAGAAATACGTTTCGCCCAGGTTTCAACATCATCACTCTTATCTGACTGATTTTCTAACTCTCCGTTATACCAGCCGAAGTAATGATTGATTCCCTGTACATCTGCATTGTTATTGACCGCGTGATTTACCACGTTATAGCCACTCACCTGAACTGTATATCGGTCCGGATCTTCAGACTTCGCCAGATCATGTAGTTTTGTCGTCAGCTCCACCGTGTACGTATTAGGGCTATATACCTCGTTGTGTAATCCCCAGATATAAATCGACGGGTGATTAAAATTCTGGCGTATCAGCTCTTTCATTTGCTGCAGTGCATTGTTTTCTTCGTGTGTGGTCACGCGGTTTACAAACGGAATCTCCGCCCATACGATCAATCCTATACTATCACATTTGGCGTAAAAGTACTCTGATTGCTGATAATGCGCCAGACGGATACTTGTAGCCCCCATTTCTTGAATAATAGCTAGATCTTCGTCATGATCAGCATTGCTCAATGCCGATCCTTTACCCAGTCTATCCTGATGACGGCATACCCCGTATAACGGGTACTTGATATCATTCAGGAAAAAGCCCTTACTGGCTATCAGTTCAAATTTTCGGATCCCCAATGGCTCTACAATTTCGTCCACCACCTGATTGTCTTTTTTAATCTGCGTTACGACCTTATACAGATATGGATCGTCTAATCCTTGCCACAGGTGAGGGCTCTTCACATTAATCTCGTACTTTACTTCCTGTCTTCCCTGCGGCAGCAGAGAATAAGGTTGTTTATATGAAGCTTTTACCTTACCATCCCTTTCGTATATTGTAGTGCCCACTTCGATTTCCTGTATCTTACCTGTCTTGTTCTCTATCTTTACCTTAAAACCAATATCTGCATTTTTCTTAGATACATTTTTCTGGGTGATATATACGCCAGAAGACGCAAAATCCGATGTTGCGATACTTACGGCGTCCGTCACGATCAGTTCTACGGGACGATAGATCCCACCATACATAGGAAACAATGTATGATTGACAGGTATAACGTCGGGAGAAGCCTCATTATTAACCTTCACCAATAGTTCATTTTCCTGCCCATATGAAATCATTTGCGTCAGCTCGAATACAAAGGCAGAATATCCACCTCGGTGACGACCTACAAATTGATAATTATTGGTAGGGGTCTGTTCTGTATAATTGACCACTTCCTTTTCTTGTTTTACAGCAGGTGCTTTTGTACCTAGATAGACCTCGGTATTGGTGTTCACTCCTTCAAACCTAATAAAGACCCGTTTCCCTTTCCAAGATGCCGGGACAGAAAATGATTTTCTATAATAAGCATCACCGGTATAAAAACGTTCGTTAACAGCCAAGCTACCTACCTTGATGTCTTTCAACTGCATATCATTGGCATTCCAGGTATGGGGTACCTGCACCGCTTGCCATTTACCTTGAAATACAGCACCAAATTGCATGGCATCATCAGTAAATGGTCCTTTTTTAAACGCCCAACCCGCGTTGAAGGGGATAACTTCTCTTCCTAAAGAACGTGGCATAAGACCGAACAAAAATAGACTCAATAACAAAAAAACTCTCATGTGATGGCATTACAAAATTTAAATTCTAATTTTTTATAGTTCAAATTAAATTTAGATAATTAAAACTTTGGTCTAAGTATACACAACATTTCTTTAAACACGACACAAAAACGAAGCACAATCGATTGCATTGTTAGCTACAACGTTATAGTTTTGGTTAATACCTATCTCACTGTAGAAGTCTATGCGGGACTTGTACGCTAGAGCAATCGACCTTGATGGGGGGATATAAAAAAAAGGAAGGTGCCCTTTTGGAGCACCTTCCTTTTTTATAATCTTCTTAAGAAGTGATTAATCTTCTTCTTTAGAAGCTAATAACTGATCGTATTCTTCACGCGATCCAACGATGATATTACCATATTGACGAAGACCTGTACCTGAAGGAATTAAGTGTCCTACAATTACGTTCTCTTTCAATCCTAATAAATTATCACGTTTTCCAGCGATAGCTGCCTCATTCAACACTTTAGTAGTTTCCTGGAAGGAAGCTGCTGAAATGAATGATTTAGTACCTAATGAAGCTCTAGTAATACCTTGAAGTAATGGACTAGATGTCGCTGGGATAGCATCACGAACTTCTACTAGTTTCATATCTTGACGCTTCAAGAGTGAATTCTCTTCGCGCAATCTACGCAACGTAACAATCTGTCCTGGACGCAATTCATTAGAATCACCAGCTTCAACAACAACCTTCTTGTCGTACAATGAATCGTTCTCCTCCATGAAGTCCCATTTATTTACAGCTTCTTTTTCTAAGAAACGTGTATCTCCTGGATCTTCAATATTTACCTTTTGCATCATTTGGTGTACAATCGTCTCAAAATGCTTATCATTAATCTTCACACCTTGTAGACGGTAAACCTCTTGGATACCATTTACGATATATTCTTGTACAGCCGCTGGGCCCTTGATTGACAAAATATCACCTGGAGAAATCTGTCCATCAGACAATGGCATACCCGCTTTGATAAAGTCGTTATCCTGAACCAAGATGTGTTTCGAAAGAGGTACTAAGTACTTCTTCACTTGACCATCACGTGATTCGATAGAAACCTCACGATTACCACGTTTTACACCGCCTAGTGATACAACACCATCGATTTCTGTAACAACAGCTGGATTCGAAGGGTTACGAGCCTCAAACAACTCTGTAACACGAGGTAGACCACCCGTAATATCTCGAGTTTTACCTGTCGAACGAGGGATTTTAACTAAAACAGCACCTTCTTTCAATTTTTGTCCATCAGAAACAGAAACGTGTGCTCCTACTGGAATATTGTATGAACGGATCACCTCACCTTTATTATCAAGGACCTTGATCGTCGGGTTTTTAGTTTTATCACGTGTTTCAATAATTACCTTCTCTTTGTGACCAGTCTGCTCATCTGACTCTTCGCGGAAAGTAACACCTTCGATGATAGCATCGAATTCGACTTTACCAGCAAACTCAGAGATAATCACAGCATTATATGGATCCCAATCAACAAGTTTAGCACCTTTCTCTACCTTATCACCTTCTTTAACATAAAGATTAGATCCGTAAGGGATAATTTGTTGATAAAGCACCTTACGGTCAGCATTTACAACCTTAATCTCCCCAGAACGACCTAAGACAACATTATACGGTCCTTCTTCACCTTCTTTTTCTACCGTACGAACGTTCTCGAACTCGATAGTACCTTCATATTTCGCAATGATAGTAGACTCATTGGCAATATTCGATGCCGTACCACCCACGTGGAATGTACGAAGCGTCAACTGTGTACCTGGCTCACCAATAGACTGAGCAGCGATTACACCAACTGCCTCCCCCATTTGAACGCGCTTACCTGATGCTAAGTTACGTCCGTAACAACAAGCACAAACTCCACGCTTAGCCTCACAAGTCAATACCGAACGGATTTCTAAGCCTTCGATACCAGCTTCGTCAATTGCAGCGGCAACTTCTTCTGTGATATCATCATTTGCAGCTACGATAAGCTCATCGGTTTCAGGATGATAAACATCATGAAGCGGTGTACGTCCCAAAATACGGTCATACAATGGTTCGATAATATCATCATTATCTTTCAATGCTGTCGTATAAAGACCACGTAATCCACCACAATCGAAATCAACAACAATCATATCCTGTGCAACGTCATGGAGACGACGAGTCAAGTAACCCGCATCGGCTGTTTTAAGGGCCGTATCCGCAAGACCTTTACGCGCACCGTGAGTAGAAATAAAGTACTCCAATACCGACAAACCTTCTTTAAAGTTTGACAAAATCGGGTTTTCGATAATCTCACCTCCAGAAGCTCCAGATTTTTGAGGTTTAGCCATCAAACCACGCATACCGCACAGCTGACGAATCTGCTCTTTCGAACCACGGGCTCCAGAATCCAACATCATATATACAGAGTTGAATCCTTGGTTGTCATTAGACAAGATATCCATTACGTGCGCAGTCAACCTGTTGTTGATACGCGTCCAGATATCGATAATCTGGTTGTAACGTTCGTTGTTAGTAATGAAACCCATGTTATAGTTGTTCATCACCTCGTCTACTTCGTTTGTAGCTTGCGAAATCAATTCTGCTTTTGCAGCAGGAATATTTAAATCTTGCAAGTTGAAGGATAAACCACCCTTGAATGCTGTTTGGAAACCAAGTTCCTTCATATCATCCAAGAATTTTGCTGCACGTGCCATACCTGTAGATTTTACAATCTCACCAATGACATTACGCAACGATTTCTTAGTAAGGATCTCATTGATATAACCTACCTCCTCTGGAACAATCTGGTTGAAGATTACTCTTCCCACAGTTGTTTCGATGATTTGCGGTTCGATCCGTCCAGACTTCGTAAGGACTTCGGTTCTCACTTTAATCCACGCATGAAGATCAATGCGGTCTTCATTCAAAGCGATGATTACTTCTTCTGGAGAATAGAAAACACTTCCTTCACCTCTCATCTTACGAGAATCATCTGTTCTGCGGCCTTTAGTAATATAGTAAAGACCCAATACCATATCTTGAGATGGTACAGTGACAGGAGAACCATTCGCAGGGTTCAAGATGTTATGAGCTGCCAACATTAGGATTTGGGCTTCCAAAATTGCAGCATTACCTAGAGGTAAGTGAACTGCCATCTGGTCACCGTCAAAATCCGCGTTAAACGCCGTACACACTAATGGGTGTAATTGGATAGCTTTCCCCTCTACCAAAGTAGGTTGGAAAGCCTGAATACCCAAACGGTGAAGCGTTGGAGCACGGTTTAATAATACAGGGTGTCCTTTCAATACATTTTCAAGAATATCCCATACTACCGGATCTTTGCGATCTACAATTTTCTTAGCTGATTTTACCGTTTTTACAATACCTCTTTCGATCATCTTACGGATGATGAATGGTTTGTAAAGCTCTGCGGCCATATCTTTAGGAATACCACATTCGTGTAATTTCAAATGAGGTCCTACAACAATTACTGAACGAGCAGAATAATCGACACGCTTACCCAATAAGTTTTGACGGAAACGACCTTGTTTACCTTTCAAAATATCAGATAACGATTTCAACGCACGGTTACCTTCAGTTTTCACTGCGTTTACCTTACGTGAGTTGTCAAACAACGAGTCGACAGCCTCTTGAAGCATACGTTTTTCGTTACGTAAGATTACTTCAGGAGCTTTAATTTCGATCAAGCGCTTAAGACGGTTGTTACGGATAATAACACGACGGTATAAGTCGTTTAGATCCGAAGTCGCAAAACGACCACCATCTAAAGGCACCAATGGACGTAACTCAGGCGGGATAATAGGAACAATCTTAACGATCATCCACTCTGGCCTATTTTCTATACGTGTATTAGCACCACGGAAAGCTTCTACAACGTGAAGACGCTTTAAAGCTTCGTTTTTACGTTGTTGTGAAGTTTCATTAGCTGCTTGGTGACGCAAGTCGTAAGACAACTGATCTAAGTCCAGACGCTTTAATAATTCTTCTAAAGCATCTGCCCCCATCTTAGCGATGAACTTCTGAGGGTCATTGTCATCCAAATATTGGTTTTCTTTTGGAAGGGTATCCAAAATATCCAAATATTCTTCTTCTGTTAGGAAATCCATGTACGAAATACCATCATCCTCCTTGATACCAGGTTGGATAACTGCATAACGCTCATAATAAATAATCATATCCAACTTTTTCGTTGGAAGACCTAACAAATAACCGATTTTATTAGGAAGTGAACGGAAGTACCAAATATGCGCAACAGGAACTACCAAGTTGATGTGTCCCATACGCTCACGACGTACTTTCTTCTCCGTAACTTCTACACCACAACGATCACAGACAATACCTTTGTAACGGATACGTTTGTATTTACCACAGTGACATTCATAATCCTTTACAGGACCAAAGATACGCTCACAGAATAAACCATCACGTTCCGGCTTATAGGTACGGTAGTTGATTGTTTCTGGTTTAGTAACTTCTCCACTCGAACGCTCCAAGATAGTTTCTGGCGAAGCCAAACTAATGGTGATGGAAGTGAAGTTACTTTTAATTTTATTATCTTTTTTGTAAGACATACGTTGTATAACTTAAAGATGTATGTAAAAGCTTAAGAGGACAGGCCTCTTAAGCTCATTTCTTTACTTGATTAATCTAATGTGATGTTCAGACCTAAACCTCTTAGCTCATGTACTAATACATTGAACGACTCAGGAACAGATGGTGTAGGTAAATTATTACCCTTAACAATTGCTTCGTATGTCTTAGCACGTCCTACGACGTCATCCGATTTCACAGTCAAGATTTCTTGTAAGATGTTAGATGCACCGAATGCCTCTAAAGCCCAAACCTCCATCTCACCAAAACGCTGACCACCGAATTGCGCCTTACCACCTAATGGTTGTTGCGTAATCAATGAGTAAGGTCCGATAGAACGAGCGTGCATCTTGTCGTCGACCATGTGTCCTAATTTCAACATGTAGATAACCCCAACTGTAGTAGGTTGATCGAAACGGTCACCAGTAAGACCATTGTACAAATACGTACGACCTGATCTAGGTAATCCAGCTTTGTCTACCCACTCTTCTACCTGATCCATTTCTGCACCATCGAAGATTGGAGTTGCAAACTTAACGCCTAATTTTTGACCAGCCCATCCTAAGACAGTTTCATAAATCTGACCTAAGTTCATCCGTGAAGGTACACCCAGTGGGTTCAATACGATATCTACCGGTGTTCCATCTTCTAAGAAAGGCATATCCTCGTCACGTACAATACGTGCTACGATACCTTTGTTACCGTGACGACCTGCCATCTTATCACCAACTTTCAACTTACGTTTCTTAGCGACATAAACCTTAGCCATCTGTACGATACCGGAAGGAAGCTCATCACCCACAGAAACAGCAAACTTATCACGTTTGAAAGCACCTAGCTCTTCGTTCAATTTGATGTTATAGTTGTGAAGCGACATTTTCACCATATCGTTCTTCTCATCATCTGTAGTCCAGCCAAATGGGTTAACATTTGCATAATCTAGATCCATCAGAATTTTCTGAGTAAACTTGGCACCTTTTGCTAATAGAAGTTCTTTATAAACACTGTAAATACCTTGGCTAGTTTTGCCATTTACAATTGTAAACAACTTATCAACCAAACGGTCCTTCAATATTCTTAGATTCTTCTCATGCGTAATTTCTAATTTCTCTAGGGCTTTTTTCTCAACCTCTTTAGACATTTTCTTAGCACGAGAGAACAATTTGGTATCGATAACTACACCTTTGATAGAAGGAGGAGTTTTCAATGAAGCGTCTTTTACATCACCAGCTTTGTCACCAAAGATAGCACGTAATAACTTCTCTTCTGGTGAAGGATCAGATTCTCCTTTAGGGGTAATCTTACCAATTAAGATATCACCTTCACCAACCTCAGCTCCGACACGGATAATACCGTTTTCGTCCAAGTCTTTAGTAGCCTCTTCAGAAACGTTAGGAATATCTGCCGTCAACTCTTCTTCACCACGTTTAGTATCACGTACCTCCAACTCGAACTCTTCGATATGAAGAGAAGTAAAGATATCTTGAGATACTACGCGCTCAGAAATAACGATCGCATCCTCAAAGTTGTAACCTTGCCAAGGCATGAACGCCACTTTCAAGTTACGACCTAGTGCTAGCTCGCCATCTTCAGTTGCATATCCTTCACACAATACTTGTCCTTTTACAACTTTTTGTCCTCTCTTAACGATTGGCTTCAAGTTGATACACGTATTCTGGTTTGTTTTCTTAAATTTAATTAAACGATATGTTTTAACATCGTCATCAAATGATACTAGACGATCATCATCCGTACGGTCGTAGCGGATTTTGATTTCCTCTGCATCAACATACTCTACTACACCAGAACCTTCAGCATTAATCAACGTACGAGAATCGGATGCTACACGTCCTTCAAGACCTGTACCAACGATTGGCGCTTGTGGACGTAACAACGGCACAGCTTGGCGCTGCATGTTGGATCCCATCAATGCACGGTTGGCATCATCATGCTCCAAGAAAGGAATTAACGAAGCGGCAATAGAAGTAATCTGATTTGGAGCAACGTCCATCAAATCCAATTTCTCTGGCTCAATAACCGGGAAGTCACCCTCGTATCTTGCTTTTACTTTTGGATCTTCGAAATTACCTTTATCATCATATATCGCATTAGCTTGCGCGATTGTTTTCTCATCTTCGTCTTCTGCAGACAAGTAAATAACAGGTTCTTCTACCACTACACGACCGTCTCTTACTTTACGGTAAGGAGTCTCGATAAAACCAAGGTTATTAATCTTTGCGTGAACAGCCAATGAAGAAATCAAACCAATGTTCGGTCCCTCTGGAGTTTCAATCGTACAAAGACGACCATAGTGCGTATAGTGAACGTCACGAACCTCAAATCCGGCGCGCTCACGAGAAAGACCACCAGGACCTAACGCTGATAAACGACGCTTGTGCGTAATCTCAGCCAATGGATTCGTCTGGTCCATAAACTGAGAAAGCTGATTCGTACCGAAAAACGAATTAATCACAGAAGACAATGTACGCGCATTGATCAAATCTGTAGGCGTAAACACCTCGTTGTCACGAATATTCATACGCTCACGAATAGTACGAGCCATACGAGCTAGACCGACTCCGAACTGAGCATATAACTGCTCACCTACAGTACGCACGCGACGGTTAGACAAGTGATCGATATCATCCACCTCAGCTTTAGAATTGATCAAGTTGATCAAATACTTAACGATAGCAATAATATCTTCACGCGTCAATACTTTTGTATCTGCGTCTTTACCTAATTGTAACTTACGATTGATACGGTAACGACCTACATCACCTAAATCATAACGTTTGTCAGAGAAGAATAAACGATCGATGATACCACGAGCAGTTTCCTCATCAGGTGGTTCAGCGTTACGTAATTGACGATAGATATGTTCTACCGCTTCCTTCTCGGAGTTAGACGTATCTTTCTGTAAGGTATTATATATAATAGAATAGTCCGCATTGTTTGACTCATCTTCTTTAGCAAGTATAATAGATTTTACACCTGCATCGATGATCAAGTCAATGTGATCCTCTTCCAAAACAGTTTCACGTTCAAAAATAATCTCGTTACGATCGATTGATACAACTTCTCCTGTATCCTCGTCCACGAAATCTTCAGTCCACTTGTTCAATACCCTTGCCGCCAAACGACGACCAACGTATTTCTTCAATCCCGATTTACTAACTTTTACTTCATCAGCTAGGTCGAATAATTCTAAGATATCCTTATCTGAATCATAACCGATAGCACGTAATAAGGTCGTAACTGGGAACTTTTTCTTACGATCGATATAAGCGTACATGACATTATTAACGTCTGTCGCAAATTCAATCCAAGATCCTTTAAAAGGAATTACCCTTGCAGAATAAAGTTTAGTACCATTTGTGTGTCTACTCTGACCAAAGAATACACCAGGAGAACGGTGTAACTGAGATACGATAACGCGCTCTGCACCATTGATAACGAAAGTACCTTTTGGTGTCATGTACGGTATTGTACCTAAGTATACATCTTGTACGATGGTTTCGAAATCTTCATGCTCTTCGTCATTACAAGATAACTTTAACTTTGCTTTTAAAGGCACGCTATAAGTTAGGCCACGCTCGATACATTCTTGAATATCGTAACGAGGGGGATCGATAAAATAATCCAAAAACTCTAGCACGAAAATGTTTCTTGAATCAGAAATAGGGAAGTTTTCCGCGAAAACCTTGTACAACCCTTCCTGATGGCGATTATCAGAAGTAGTTTCCAATTGAAAAAACTCCCTGAAAGACTCCAATTGCACGTCCAAGAAATCCGGATAATCAATTACCTTCTTACTTGTAGCAAAGTTGACTCTTTCCTTTTGAATATTATTGTTTGCCAAGGGAATAAGATTTTAGTTTAAAAAAACTGAGCTTAATTGTACTGTAAATTGTCACTCTAAAAATCATGCGCCAGTACACGTATGATCCTCTTCAATACATTAAAACAGGAATAGACTCTGATAGAAACTATCAGAGTCTAATCTCTTTTGGGCTCTATGCGAAATTATTTAATTTCAACAACAGCACCAGCTTCTTCTAATTGTTTTTTCAAAGCTTCTGCTTCGTCTTTAGAAACGCCAGCTTTCAATTCTTTAGGAGCACCATCAACTAAATCTTTAGCTTCTTTTAAGCCTAAGCCAGCTAAATCTTTAACTAATTTCACTACCGCTAATTTTTGACCACCAGCTTCTTTCAAGATAACGTCGAATGAAGTTTTCTCTTCCGCAGCAGCGCCAGCTTCAGCAGGAGCAGCAGCAACTGCAACAGCAGCAGCAGCAGGCTCGATACCGTACTCGTCTTTTAAGATATCAGCTAATTCTTTAACTTCTTTTACTGTTAAATTTACTAACTGCTCAGCAAGTTGTTTTAAATCTGCCATTTTATTTTGATTTTTAAAATTTTCTTAAATAATTGTTTTTTTTAGTCTACGAACTTTTATTTGAGAGACGTTCGTTAGCCTCTATCTTCTAAAGCTTTCAACAAACCTGAAACTGTATT
The DNA here is from genome assembly GCF_017908035.1 of Sphingobacterium tabacisoli. GTDB lineage: Bacteria > Bacteroidota > Bacteroidia > Sphingobacteriales > Sphingobacteriaceae > Sphingobacterium > Sphingobacterium tabacisoli. The sequence continues at coordinate 274,659 of NZ_JAEQMU010000004.1, forward strand.
TCCTCCCGATTGAAGAGCTGAAATAACATTCTTCGCAGGTGATTGTAATGCTGCAATGATATCTGCAACCAATTCATCCTTAGATTTAAGGTTAACTAGTGCATCTAATTGATTGTCGCCTACGAAAGCTGTTTCTTGGATATAAGCAGCTTTTAATACTGGCTTATCTCCCTCTTTGCGTAATTGTTTGATCAATTTTGCTGGTGCATTACCACTCTCAGAGAACAATAAAGTAGACGCACCTTTCAATACGCTTCTTAATTCTTCTGAGTCGATTCCCGCTTCGACCAAGGCTTTCTGAATCAAGCTGTTCTTAGCAACTTGAATGATAATGTCTTGCTCGAAACATCTGCGACGAATTCCATTGATTTTCTCAACAGATAAATCAGCAGTGTCAGTAATATAGAAATTACCGTAGGATTTAATCTGTTCGGCTAAAGCTTGAACAATTTCTTGTTTTTCTTCTTTTCTCATGATTAAATTCCCGCTACTGATTTAGTTTCTACATGAATACCAGGGCTCATCGTAGATGAGATGTGGATACTCTTGAAGTATGTTCCCTTAGCTGCAGAAGGTTTCAATTTAGAGATAACTTGCAATACTTCTAATGCATTCTCATAAATTTTCTCTGCAGGGAAAGACACTTTTCCAACTGAAGTGTGAATAATTCCTGTCTTGTCAACCTTGAAATCAATCTTACCACCTTTTACGTCTGTTACAGCTTTACCTACTTCTGTAGTTACTGTACCAGTCTTTGGATTTGGCATTAGGTTTCTTGGGCCTAAAATACGTCCCAATTTACCTACTTTTGCCATAACCGAAGGCATAGTAATAATGATGTCAACGTCAGTCCAACCACCTTCAATTTTACTGATATAGTCATCAAGGCCTACGTGATCTGCACCGGCAGCTTTAGCTTCTTCTTCCTTGTCAGGAGTACACAATACTAAAACACGCACAGTTTTTCCAGTTCCGTGAGGCAATGTTGCAATACCACGAACCATTTGATTCGCTTTACGTGGATCTACGCCCAAACGCACGTCGATATCCACAGAAGCATCAAATTTAGTCATAGTAATCTCTTTAACTAATGCAGTAGCATCAGCTAAAGTGTACGCTTTACCAGCTTCAATTTTGGATAGTGCCGCTTTTTGATTCTTTGTTAATCTAGCCACTTTCTTAAACTGATTTCGTTAATTAATTTTTCCAAGGAGCGTCACCTGAAACAGTGATACCCATACTACGTGCCGTACCAGCGACCATTTTCATTGCCGCGTCTACAGTAAATGCATTTAAATCCGGCATTTTATCTTTAGCGATCGTTTCCACTTGCTCCCAAGTAATAGAAGCAACTTTCTTACGGTTAGGCTCGCCAGATCCACTTTTCAACTTAGCAGCGTCTTTCAACTGAACTGCTACTGGTGGAGTCTTAATGATAAAATCGAACGATTTATCAGCATAAACAGTAATTACAACGGGCAATACTTGTCCTGGTTTGTCTTGCGTACGAGCATTGAACTGCTTACAGAAATCCATAATATTCACACCCTTAGCACCTAAAGCAGGTCCTACTGGAGGTGATGGATTAGCTGCACCGCCCTTTACTTGTAATTTTACTAACGCACTGACTTCTTTTGCCATTTTGTTTGTTATTTAATTTGTTAAATGTTTGTTAGTAAGTTGGAAGCAAACTGTAACATTTATTCCGAAAAGCTGTAAAACCGTAGTTTACACAACCAAACGAGGTGCAAAGATAATAATTAGTTTTTAAATACAAAAAATAATTATCAAAAATTGCTACAAATAAAAACCCTGTTCAAAATGAGCAGGGTTTCTAATATTTTAATGCTTTACAGCTATTATTCTTTTTCAACTTGCATATAGTTAAGTTCTAGTGGAGTCTTACGTCCGAAAACTTTAACCATAACTGTTAATTTCTTTTTATCCTCATGCACTTCTTCAACCTCTCCAGTAAAACCATTGAACGGTCCATCGACAACCTTTACAGATTCACCAACGAAATAAGCCATATTAATGGATTCCCCTTGTTCTGCCATCTCATCTACCTTACCTAGGATACGGTTTATTTCAGTCTGGCGTAAAGGAATAGCAACCCCTGCCTTATCACCCAAGAAACCGATAACACTATTCAAGTTTTTGATTACGTGCTCTATCTCACCATCCAAAGCTGCTTCGATCAACACATAACCTGGATAATAGTTACGCTCTTTAGCAACCTTTTTCCCATCACGCATTTGATAGTATTTCTCCATTGGAATCAACACCTGAGGAATCAAATGCTGTATACCCAAACGATTTACTTCAGCCTCTATATACTGCTTTACCTTCTTCTCTTTTCCACTCACAGCACGCACTACGTACCATTTCAATGTTTGATCTGCCATAACAATATTGATGATTACTTAGTACCGTACAATAACTCCAAAATATTGCTTGAAGCCTTATCCATTGCCAACACCACTAAAGCGATTATTAAGGAAGCTATAAGTACAACCACCGCATGGTTTTGCAACTGCGCCCAAGTGGGCCAAGTTACCTTTTGTGTGATCTCTTCGTATGACTCTTTAAAAAAACCAAGTACGTTAGCCATTGTTTTGATTATTTAAGTTATTATGCACGGGCACCAGGACTCGAACCCAGACCAAAGGTTTTGGAGACCTTCGTTCTACCTTTAAACTATGCCCGTGTATTTCTTATTTTGTGTTGCAAATATAGTGTTTTAAACCGTTTGCAGCAAATCTTTTTTATCTTTTATTTCAAAAAATGAACGTTGTAATAAAAGAAAAAAATAAGCTAATCAGAATGAACCGATTAGCTTATTTCTATTTTTATAATCTATAAAGATTAAATGATTTCAGTTACCTGACCAGCACCTACTGTACGACCACCCTCACGGATAGCGAAACGTAGACCTTTTTCCATAGCGATAGGACTAATCAACTTAACAGAGATAGTAACGTTATCACCTGGCATAACCATTTCAGTACCTTCTGGCAACATGATCTCTCCTGTTACGTCTGTTGTACGGAAATAGAACTGAGGACGGTATTTGTTAAAGAATGGAGTGTGACGTCCACCTTCTGCTTTTGATAATACGTAAACCTCAGCTTTAAAGTTATCATGAGGAGTTACTGAACCTGGTTTACAGATAACCATACCACGTTTGATATCAGTTTTCTCAATACCACGTAACAATAAACCTACGTTATCACCAGCCTCACCGTAATCTAAGATCTTACGGAACATCTCAACACCAGTTACTGTAGATTTTAAGTTCTCAGCACCCATACCTAAGATTTCAACTGGATCACCAGAGTTGATTACACCTCTTTCGATACGTCCTGTAGCAACAGTACCACGACCAGTGATCGAGAATACGTCCTCTACTGGCATCAAGAAAGGAAGGTCAGTCAAACGTGGAGGAATTGGAATGTAGTTATCTACAGCATCCATTAATTCCATGATTTTATCAACCCACTCAGGCTCACCATTCAATGCACCTAGAGCAGAACCTTTTACTACTGGAATATCATCACCTGGGAATTCGTAGAAAGATAATAATTCACGAACTTCCATTTCAACTAAGTCTAACAACTCAGGGTCATCAACTAAGTCAGTTTTGTTCATGAAAACTACTAACGCAGGAACACCAACCTGACGAGCCAATAGGATGTGCTCACGAGTTTGAGGCATAGGACCATCTGTAGCAGCAACTACGATGATAGCACCGTCCATCTGAGCAGCACCAGTTACCATGTTTTTAACGTAATCGGCGTGACCTGGACAGTCAACGTGTGCATAGTGACGGTTAGCTGTTTGGTATTCTACGTGAGACGTGTTGATTGTGATACCACGCTCTTTTTCTTCAGGTGCAGAGTCAATTGAATCAAATGAACGAGCTTCTGAAAAACCTTTATCAGCCAATACTTTTGAAATAGCAGCTGTAGTTGTTGTTTTACCGTGGTCAACGTGACCGATTGTACCAATGTTTAAGTGTGGTTTACTACGGTCAAATTTCTCTTTTGCCATGTTTATGCGAATTAGTAATTATTAAATATTCTTTTATTAAATTTTATACAAAAATATAATAAACTTTAAGTTATCGAGCCAAAGATGGGATTTGAACCCACGACCTCTTCCTTACCAAGGAAGTGCTCTACCCCTGAGCTACTTCGGCTTTATAAAAGCTTATTTACAGATTTATGCCCCCACCTAATATCATAAATTTACGAAAAGATAGAGACTGAAAATCTTGAAATTAAAGAGCGGAAGACGAGGTTCGAACTCGCGACCTATAGCTTGGAAGGCTATCGCTCTACCAACTGAGCTACTTCCGCTTTTGACCTTTTTAAAAGGTCAGAAAAAAAGTGTGGGGGGAGAAGGATTCGAACCTTCGAAGCCGAAGCAACGGATTTACAGTCCGTCCCATTTGACCGCTCTGGAACCCCCCCAGACCTGCAATTTACATCGCTTTTTTTTGAGCCTCCTATCGGAATCGAACCAATGACCTACTGATTACAAGTCAGTTGCTCTACCAGCTGAGCTAAGGAGGCTTTTATATATTTTTCTTTAAAATCTCTAAGAACATCTGTTACTTTGGAACAGCGAGTGCAAAAATCAAAATTTTATTTCAAACTTGCAAGAGATTTTTTAAAAAACTTTTTTCTTTTTTTCTTACTTAAAGAACGTCTTCAAAAGTGAAACAAACAACAGATGTTTCCGTTTTTGATGATGCAAAGATAGACACAGAAATGACTTATCAAAAACATTTCGACAAAAAAAACGCACCTAAACATCCATCACACTGATATGCAAGCAAATAATTTTCACTAAAAAAACGCACCATTTCAACAAAGCCTATATACTCCCCACCCTCCAACAGAAAAATCATCATTTTATACCAACCTTTTTTCTCCGCTCATATCTGCATCTGGTAGACCGCACACCTTTCCAATAGGAGTTTTTCAGTTTGAGTTTCGTGAATTCCATCCATTTTTTCTAAGTTTGAGACTTTGAATTTTCACTACTACATGAATCGAAATAAAATAATACTTAGCCTTCTCTTATTAGGAACCTCACTTACAACAACTGCTCAAACAGAAAATAGCTTTGTCAAAAGAGTAATAAAAAAAGTATTCTCCTCGACAAGTGACAGTACCCGTGGCCCAAGTTTCATGTTACTTCCCGCATTTGCATATGCACAGGAAACAGGTTTGGAAATAGGTGTTGCAAGTGCATACAACTTCTATATGGACAGGACAGACTTACAGAGTAAGACCTCGAATGTCATGCTTATCGCAACAGTAACTACAGAAAAACAGAAAAAAATAAACATAACTTCCGATTTATGGACCAAAGGAAATGAGTACCATATCTTAACAGACATTCGTCTACGTGACTGGCCATTCAACTTTTATGGTATTGGGAACAACACCTGGAAAGCGGATGAAGACTATCTAGAACAAACGCTATACCGCGTAAAAGTAGATGTAGAAAAACGCGTTGCACCAAAATTATATGTTGGGATTAATGCCAACTATGACAAATTTAAATTCCAGGATGTCGAGACCGGAGGCATCTTCGACTCGCAAAACATCTATGGAAAAAATGGCGGACAATTTCTAGCGTTAGGAGTTTCAGCACTATATGACACTCGCGACGTGACGACATTTACGACTAAAGGCTTTTATGGAAGAGCAAAATATGCTTATGCACCAAACTTTTTCGGAAAGGACAACTACAAAGGAAGCCAGGTAGAAATAGACGTAAGGGGCTATTACCCTTTTTCCCATAAAGTAAGCTTAGCTACCCAAGGTCTCTATAGAGGGACATATGGAAAAAACATTCCATTTTATGCCATGAGAGACCTAGGCGGAGATATGAGTATGCGAGGTTACTACCTAGGGCGTTACAAAGACAACAATTACATCACTGCACAAACAGAACTACGCTATCGCTTTCTGCCTCGTTTTGGAGTTGCCGGTCTACTCGGAACAGGAAGTACGTTTTCAGATGAACATAAAATCCGACTTGTACCAAGCTATGGCGCTGGAATCCGTTATTTCTTTAGTATAGAACACAGCAGTAGTATTCGATTAGATTATGCTTTTGGAGAAAAAAGAGCTGGTGAAAAGAGACAGTCTGGTTTCTACCTGAGTGTCAGCGAGGCATTTTAATGGCTAAAAGATTATCTCCAATACGGAAAGCGTAATTTAAAGAGTTCTTTAGGTTGCTCTTTTCGATAGAAAACCAAGCCATAGTAAAACAAATCTATACAAACAATAAAACGGGAGTCACGACAAATCGACTCCCACAACAATTTTCTTCCGTTATCTCTATAAATATCTGGAATAACTAAATATCGGAATTGTTGTTGGAGAATTGTAAGTTGTTCCACATCCATCATCACATCTTCAATAACAAAAGCCTTATCCCTCCCTTTTTCCAAAGGCGAAGAAACATAGTCCACCTCAAAATAGGTTGCGACGTCAGCCAATAACAACTGTTGTTTATTAGCTATGTTAGTACGCTTGGATTTTGCATAAATCACTTCATCAGCCATGCTGTACACAAAAGGGGAATGGGTACCATGTCGGCTATTGGAAGAAAAAAAATGGAAAAAGAGACGCCACAAATATTGCATTCCGCAAAATTAGTACTTTCAGGCAAAAGAAAAACGAAAACCAGAACGAGTTTATGTCTTTTGTCTCCGCTCTACTGACAGACTGCTGTCAAAACAGGACCTAAATTTGCTTTCATACATTTTAATAACATTACATTATGGAATTTTTACAAGTAGATTCGTTTGAACTTATAGGTATTTCAATTTTGACCAGTAATGATCCGGGCAAAGCTGAGCTAGATATCCCTACTCTATGGGAGCGTTTTTTTGCAGAGGACATTATAAACAAAATCCCCAACAGAACGACAAGCTCAATTTATTGCGTCTACACAGACTATGAAAGCGACCATACCCAGCCCTATCGAGTTCTATTAGCGTGCCCTGTATCCACAATCGACGAAATACCGGACGGCATGCTTGCCCATAGAATAGATAAGGGTAAATTTCATAAATTCACAGTTAAGGGTGACATGAAGGATAATATTATCTACAACAAATGGCTGGATATCTGGGAATCGGGGCTAGACAGAACCTTCCAATCGGACTATGAAGTATATGATGAACGGAGTCAAGACCGGAGCAATGCTGAGGTTGATATCTTTATTGGCATAAAGTAGCCCATACATCAGAAAATAAAACCCTGGCCGGCAGTCCCGCAAAGATGTCGGCCCTATAAAACGACAAATAGATCGATCAGAAATTCAATGTAAACACACTTCCATTTCCCTCCTCACTATCGACCATGATATTTCCATTATGGACCAACATAATTTGCTTACTTAAAGTAAGCCCTACTCCTGTACCGGTTTTACGAGTTGTAAAGAAAGGTGTAAAAATCTGTTCCTGTATATCGGCATTCATTCCCTTGCCATTGTCTGCGATCTGGATTTGCACCCGACCCTCCTGCGTCTTTCCCGATATACTAATATAAGGTCTTTCACAGTCTGCCACAGCCTCCATGGCATTCAACAAAAGATTGATAACGACCTGCTCGATAAGATTTCTATCAGCCCTCACCAGTAAACGTCGATTTTTAATAATGATATCTACATCTATCCCCTTCTGTAGCATAGTGGGTTCCAGTAGCTGATAAATATCTTCAAAAAGATCAATCAATAATATGTCGTTAAAGTCGGGCTGATCCACCCTATTGATTAATCTATAACTCTTGGCAAACTGCAGCAAGCCCTCGCTCCTCCTTTTTATAGTATAAATCCCCACCCTTAAATCCTCCATATCTTCATCATTATAGCCACTTTCCAAACGTCCATGAAGTGTTTCTGCCAAAGAACTAATAGGCGCTATCGAATTCATAATCTCATGGGTCAACACCCGAAGAAGCTTTTGCCAGGCATTTGTTTCGGCCTCGTCAATGGCTTCATTAATATTTTGACATACCACGATTCGAAATACTCCTTCCTGTGTTTCGAACTCAGAACTATTCATTAATAGTTTAATCTTCCCTTGAATTGAATTTACAGTCTCTGTCTGCGGCTTCCCGATCTTCAGCCCCAACGTTTTGTCATACAAATCCTGATTTCTTTTGGTCAGTCCTTTGATATTTCCCAAATGAGGAGTATTGAATAGCTGCTTAAATGCATCGTTAATCCAAATAACCTTTCCGGATTCAGCTTCATAAAAGATAATAGCGGAATCGAGCATATTGATTACCTTATTCAAGTATTGATGCTGTAACTCCTTATCTATACTTATTTGCCTGTAGACTTGATTGATCGTATTGAAAGCGGAGAACAATTTACTCTCAGTGCTTTTTTTGTCCTTTATAGCAAATCTTCTCGTAAAATCATTGTATCGAACAGCCTCTGCAAAGTCCAGCACGTGATTCAACAATCTTCGCTCAAGATTAAACCATTGATAGGCCAATACAACTATAATGAAAAATGATAGTATAGCATACAACCAATATCCCAACAAGGCAAGATAAGCCACACCTGTACCACACAAGAGCAGCAAGATGATTTTCAAGAAAAGGAAAAAGCCTAATTTCCCCATATATCAGATATTATATTTCTCCATCCTCCTGTACAGGGCAGCACGTGTCAGTCCCAAATCTTTAGCGGCTTTACTGATATTACCGTTGTACCGCTCGATAGCTGATTGTATAGCCTTTCGTTCCAATTCTTCTAAACTCTGATTTCCGAACCCCTGATGTTCCATAGGGAACTCTACCGTCGAGACCTGCTCGATAGGGGAAAAGAGAATATCCCGCTCACCGATACTCAACCCTTCGCTCATAATAATAGCCCGTTCAATACTATACTGTAGTTCCCTGACATTTCCAGGAAAGTGGTAAGATTTCAACTTCGCTATTGCATCTCGTTCAAACCCTTCAATATTTTTATGATATTTTGCATTATAAAAACCTAGAAAGTGATTAGCCAGAAGAATGACATCCTCTCCCCGCTCCCGTAATGGCGGAACTTGGATCTCTACCGTGTTAACTCTATAGATAAGATCTTTTCGGAAGCGACTTTCATCTGCCAGTGCTCTTAGGGGAACATTTGTTGCGCTCAACAACCGAATATCGACATCAATACCAATATGAGACCCTAAAGGTGTAACCTGTCGATTCTGCAAGACACTAAGCAATTTAGCCTGTTGATGTAGCCCTATATTTCCTATTTCATCAAGAAACAGTGTCCCCTTATCAGCGGCTTCAAAACGACCTGCCCGATCCTCCCTCGCATCTGTAAATGCTCCTTTCTTATACCCAAAGAGTTCACTTTCGAAAAGCGTCTCCGTGAGTGCACCGACATCCACCTTTATATAAGGAGCTTTATTCCTCAGCGAACGTCTATGCAGAGCCCTAGCAATCAAATCCTTTCCTGTACCATTCTCTCCGAGAATAAGGATATTAGCTTCCGTGGGCGCAACTTTATCTATTTTGTATTGTAAGTCTTCCATCACTGCAGATCTCCCTACCAACTCATCTTCTTCCCGTAATGCCTGCACATTCCTTTTCTTCCCTTTCTCTTTTGTCTCGCTGTAGGTCGATTCTAGGGTATTCAACAGATGTTCGTTAACCCAAGGCTTCACAATAAAATCGGAAGCTCCCAATTTGAGCGAGCGAACCGCTAGATCGACTGCACCGTACGCTGTGATCATAATGACCCGAATATGTGGATAAGCCTCCTTTATCTTCCCCAACCAAAACAACCCTTCATTACCGGTATTGATTGCACTTTTAAAATTCATATCCAACAACACCAGATCTATCGTGTTTTTCGACAGAATACTAAGCAAATTTTCCGGATTACGCTCAATAATCACCTCATTGACCAGCGGACGCAAGAGTATCCTTACGGCAGTCAACAAGTCTTGATCATCATCTACAACTAATACTCGTGCTTTTTTCATCAAAACTAAATTAGTTATAAATTTATAGTTCCAGTATAATAGTCGTTGATATATTTCTGCAACATAAGTTCGTACCGTTTGATCAATAGCTGAGTTTGGGCGTTATCTAGTTTTGTTTTCGCCGTGAGGAAGACTACAGAATTACTATTTCCTGCATCAAAATGAACCTGCGCTATTCGAAATGCTTCTTTATAGCTATTCTCTTGTTCCCGGAGATTAGCAACATTTACTTGCAGTGTTTCTAAATCAAAAACCGTTTTGGCAGTCTCCTCTCGCAGTTTACTTTTTGCTATTTCTCTATCCCAAATCACTTCCTGCAGATTTAGCTTCGCCAACTTAACCTGATTTCTTGTTCGGAACTGATTAAAAATCGGAATACTAAGTCCTAATGAAACACCTTTTGATAGGTAGTTGTTCATCTGCCTGCCATAACTGCTCGGATTGGTACTCGAGTACCGCGACCAAAGCCCCGCTCCTAATGACAAGGATGGGAGGTAAGCCGCACGTTCCACCTTCACCCCTTGTTCTGCCTCCCTAATACGCCAATCATACGCTTTAAACTCTGGCAAAACGTCCAATGCATTTCTAAAAAGCTCCTCTCCCGTTTGCCTCGCTACATCGAGCGACATAGCCAAGGGTTCAATATCACCTAAACTATCTATAGACAGATTTAAAAGTGAGGCCAACTGCAACCTATTTCTATTTAACAATTGCGCACTTGCTTCTAGTGTATTTTTATCGGCATGTAGCTGTCCCTGTATATCATAGTAGTCTCCAGGGCTTACCGCCCCTTCTTTATGCAGAATCTCCGTACGCCGCACATTCTCTTCCGTCACAGCCAATTGTCCTTTGGTTTGTTCCAGCATATCTTTGGCCGTCAAAACTAGGATATAGGCCGTCAGCACATCCAATTTCAGTTCATTCTTCGCATGATCAAATTCAAATCGTCCTGCCTCTTTCGCATTAGCCTGCCTACGAATATGGTGTAATGTCTGGAATCCATTAAATATAGGCACATTTAAATTGAGTGCCTGGTTCCCTGAAAAATAACTCTCTTCGACAAACTGATTCGTGGTTGGGTTTACGCTCCGCCCCTCATTATAGGCATGCCCCCACTCCGCCTTTAGAGAAGGTAACCTATTATTCTTCGCCTGTTTAAGTGCTATATTATTTCTTACTAGATTCAATTCAGATCGTTGCAATGCCGGATTATTCTCCAGAGCCAACCTGATGCAATCGACAAGGGACAAACGTTTTGTCTGCCCTCGCGCCTGCACTAAACAACTAGTAAATAAAAACAAAATAAAAATTCTAAAAATCGTCTTCATTTTAAATGATCAATTATTAGATTGGCTTACCCATAGCACGTGCCAAAAACATAAACAACTATAAAACAACACCATACAAAAGAAATATCATATAGGGTGTCCATTGCCGAACAAACAGTGTCCGAATACGGACACCTTAAACCCGATTAATACAATAAACAACTGTAAAACAGTGTTTTAAAAAAATGGCACAAGATTGTAGGTGATTCTGCCGAAGGGCTTTTTGTGCGCCTTTTTTGGATTTTTAATTTTTAGTTTCTGAATGGACAGACCAATACAACAAAAGAAATGGAATACAAAACGTATTCTCACCCTGATAGGAATAACAGCCATTGTCGCATTGATTGGGGGAAGCTATTATTTCAGTAGTGGCAACAGCCGTCTCAACGTCGATAAGGACCGCATCAGTATTGTAGAGGTCAAAGAAGGTGTTTTCCAGGAATTCATTCCCATCAATGGAACAGTACTTCCTATAAGCAGCATATATCTCGACGCTGCTGTAGGTGGCCGGGTCGAAGAGAAATATGTAGAAGACGGAGCTATCCTTAAGAAAGGTGACCCGATCATGAAACTGTCCAATACCGATCAAGAATTAGGGCTCGTCCAACAGGAGACACAAGTTCTTAATCTTCTTACCCAAGCTCAGATTGCCCGCACGAGTGCCGAACAGGTGTCTATCAATAACCGCAATCAAATGGCTGATGTCGAACAGGCATTGCGGGAATCAGCACGTGTATACAATCTCAATAAGAAACTCTATGCAGAAAAAGCGATTGGATCTCAAGAATTTGAAAAGTCAAAAAATGACTACAACTATCAAAAAGAACGTGTCGTGCTGACCAAGCAGATATTACGTCAGGACTCTATTTCCAGCAGACAAAAAATCAAACAAGATCAGGAAACATTCCAACGTACACAAAGTGCCTTAGAGCTTATGCGTCGCAAAGTAGGCGATTTGATTCTTAGAGCGCCAGTAGATGGACAGCTCACTTCATTTGACGCAGAGATCGGTCAAAATAAAAACGCGGGCGAACGACTTGGACAAATTGACGTGCTCACAGGCTTTAAAGTCCGTGCTGAAATCGACGAACACTACATCAATCGCATTTTTACCGATCAGGTCGGAGAATTCACTTTGAATGGAAAACCCTATCAACTAAAAATCAAAAAAGTGTATACACAGGTCACCAATGGTCGGTTCCAAGTTGACATGGAATTTGTAGGACAGGCTCCGACCACAGTAAGAAGAGGACAGACCTTACAGATAAGACTTTCATTAAGCGACGAAACGAAAGCATTATTACTAGCCAAAGGTGGTTTTTATCAGCAAACCGGAGGCAACTGGATTTTCAAATTGGACAAAACAGGAACAACTGCTTATCGTATGGACATACAACTGGGCAGACAAAATCCCGAGTTTTATGAAGTAATCAGTGGACTGAAGCCTGGCGACAAGGTTATAGTCTCAAATTATGAAACCTACGATAAGATACAGGAATTGAATATTAAATAATATCGGTATGTGAGATGTCAGACACACTTCCTGTAACCTTCATAACTAGATAACAAGATAACTACATAACTTTATAACAAGACAACATCATAAAAATGATAAAAATAACGAATTTACAGAAATATTACCGTACCGAGGAGGTCGAAACGGTTGCCTTAAACAAGGTAAACATTCATGTCAAAGAGGGTGAATTTGTGGCCGTTATGGGTCCCTCTGGCTGCGGCAAATCCACCTTACTGAACATCATAGGACTTCTTGATGATCTCGATGAAGGGAGCTATCTTTTCAATGGTACCGAAGTTGCTAAATTCAAGGAAAGTAACCGATCCAATCTTCGAAAACACAACATCGGTTTTGTATTCCAGAGTTTCAATCTCATTGATGAACTTACTGTTTTCGAAAACGTAGAACTACCTCTCGTATATACAAACGTGCCTGCTGCCGAGCGCAAACGGCGTGTAGAAGAAGTATTGGAGAAAGTACAGATTATGCACCGGCGAAACCATTTCCCACAACAACTATCCGGTGGACAGCAACAGCGGGTTGCTGTAGCCCGAGCGGTAGTAAACAATCCTAAGCTAATTCTTGCTGATGAGCCAACTGGTAATCTGGATTCGAGCAATGGCAACGAAGTTATGCAGCTCCTTACCGAACTGAATGAAGCAGGTACTACTATTGTTATGGTGACACACTCCGAGCATGATGCCAAATTTGCAGATCGGGTGATACGTATGCTAGATGGTCAGGTTATCATGGCGACTCAAACTATTTAAAGGCAATGTTATGAATCACATTAAACTAACCTTGAGAAAACTTTGGGCAAATCGATTTTTCACCACACTGAATATCCTAGGCCTTGCTATTGGTATTAGTGCATGCTGGATTATATTTCGCATTGTCAATTATGAATTGAGTTTTGACAAATCCATTCCTAACAACAAGCATATCTATCAGATTGTACATAAGTCAGTTTTCGATGGTAAAGAAAATGGATTTGGCGGACTTCCTCTTCCCTTATACCCATACATATTGGAAAAGTTTACAAACATTGATCAGCTTGTCCCTGTGTATAATAGATCTTACGAGGAGGTTAGTATTCCTTCATCAACAAACACTCCGATTTCCTTTGATGAACCTCAAGAGATTAAAAGCACTACTTCGGCTTATTTTGATATGCTGCCATACGAATGGATTGTAGGAAATCCTAAACAAGCATTATCTGCCCCCAAGCAAGTGGTACTTACATTATCCCGAGTTAAACAATACTTTGGCAACACCCCACCGGAATCTGTATTAGGTCGAACCTTAAATTACGATTCCACCTTGTTCACTGTGACAGGCATTGTAAAGGATCTAGATGACCCGAGCAGTTTCACTGCGAAAGAGTTTATGCCGATTCCAAAAGAGGAATTACAAAATGATCGATGGTCGAATTCTAATTCGGACCATAAGCTGTATGTAAAAATTGCTGAACCACAAACAGCCCCGCTACTTAAGAACATTAATGCAAAAGTAGCGGAAATGAACAAAGAAATATTCGAAAAATACCATTTTAAAGTTTGGTTTGATCTATTACCTCTTTCTCAAAAACACTTTACACCCGAGTATGCATCCGGTGAATACACCGCTAATCGAAAGATGTTACTAGGATTAATCGGTATCGGCATATTTTTACTTATACTTGCCTGTATAAACTATGTCAATCTTTCCACAGCACAACTCCCCTATCGCGCTAAAGAAATAGGAATTCGGAAAACCCTTGGTGAGAAAGGCCAACATTTGACTTTAAAATTTGCGTTAGAAACTTTTACCATATCGATACTAGCGCTATTGTTATCAATTCCCTTCGTTTCTTACTTTACCTGGCAGTTTAATGACTTCCTTCCCAATAACTTTCAGGATTTTAATGCTCCAATTGCTACTTTAATATTTTTAGCAACCTTAATTATCTTAATTACCCTATTATCGAGTATATATCCTACATTTCTAATAAATAAAGTAAAGGTCATTGACGTATTAAAAATAAAAAGTTTAGGTAGCATCATTCAAAGCGGTGTATCGCTACGAAAAGTACTCATTGTATTCCAATTCGTCATTGCACAGTTCTTTGTCATAGGGACTTTCATCATTACTGCACAAATAACATTTATGATGAAGGCTGATCTAGGCTTTGAGAAAAATGCAATTATATCGATCCCTATTCCACAGAAAGCCAAATACGAGGCACCTGCCAACCCATTTCTTTATAAACAAGCCATACTACAACACGCAAAAATACAAGACGTAGCACTTGGACATCAGCCGCTAGACAATAACCACTGGGGAAGTAATCTTGCAGTTCCATCCGACACAGGTGAAATACAACTCAATCTAGCCTTCAAGTACACTGACGCAGACTACTTGTCTTTTTATAGAATAAAACTGTTAGCGGGAAGAAGTACTGTTCCAGGCGATACTACGGGGAGTATATTTATAAACGAATCAACTCGAAAAGCATTAGGTTTTGCTAGTAATGAGATCGCTGCAGGTCAAAACATCAACGACCACAGTGGTGCGCCTATACGAATACAGGGGGTATTTCAGGATTTTCACTCAAAAAACCTGCATACACCTGTAGCACCATTAGCCTTAGTGGTAACAAATAACAAACACAGTCTACGCTACTTCAATGTAAGACTGCCCGACCAGCCTTCTAAATGGCCTAAAGCCATCGCTACCTTGGAAAAAGAATGGATAAAAATCTACCCAAAAGCCCCCTTTATATACAGCTTTTATGACGAGGACCTCAAAACATTCTACGAATCAGACATAAAACAAAGTCGTATAATCAATCTAGCAACTGCTATCACAATTATCCTTAGTTGTCTTGGATTGATTGGCCTAGTAACGGTGACTTCTTTTCAACGAACAAAAGAAATAGGGATACGAAAAGTGCTTGGCAGTTCGGTTTTTGGTATCATCACGTTATTATCCAGGGAGTACATAAGACTGATTATTATTGCCGTATTAATCACCTTACCCATAGCTTATTGGAGTATGAACAAATGGCTGCAAGAGTTTGCTTATCGCATAGAGATACAACCTTGGATGCTACTACTGGCAGGATTTAGCACGCTTCTTATTGCGCTATTATCTGTCAGCTACCAAGCATTAAAAGCTGCTAGAGCCAATCCAATTGAGAGTTTGAAGGATGAATAAGGAATATAAAGACCATACGAATGTCTACGTACTCAATACTCACATCTTAATACTAAAGACATGTTAAGAAACTATATCAAAATCGCATGGAGAAACCTTTGGAAAAACAAAAGGTATTCTTTTATTAATATCTTAGGATTGGCCTTAGGCATGGGCATTTCATTAATTATCGCCCTTTGGATTAATTCAGAGATAAGATATGACCGATTCTACTCCAAAACAGACAGACTATATCAAGTGTATACGAGAGATATATTCGATGGCAACCAACATACCTGGGGCGGAACCCCTAACATTCTTGGTCCTATTTTACACCAGGAACATCCAGAAATAGAAGAAGTCGTACGTATATGGAATATTGATCACCGTATTCATCATGATGCCGAACCGAGCCTCAGTGCTTCAGGAATAGCGGCGGATCCTGCATTTTTGAAACTATTTGATTTCAAAGTTGTCTCCGGTAGTTACACAACAACTTTATCCCGTCCTGACGCAATAGTACTAACGGCCTCCATGGCTAAAAAGCTATTCGGTAAAACAGATATAATTGGTCGCAGAGTGGATATGGACACGACCGTTTCCCTAACTATAGAGGCCGTTATCGAGGACATACCACGTAACTCCAAATTCTATGGAAACGACTTTATCTGCTCCCTGAATTATCTCGCAAAAAGAGGGAAAACTTTTTCTGACTCTTGGACTGCTTACAACCATGAAACCTATGCCCTTTTAACAGAAGGAGCATCACTCCCCTCGATCAACAGGAACATAGAAAACCTTGTTTCCAAACATACCAACGGCACCGCAAAAGCGACCATATACCTATACCCTGCCCATCGTTGGCACTTATATAACAAGTCTGTTAATGGGCAGATGGTAGCCGGCAATATCACCACTCTACAGCTATTTGGACTAATCGGTATATTCATTCTTTTGATTGCTTGCATCAATTTTATCAACCTAAGCACTGCAGGTGCAGAAAGACGAGCCAAAGAAATAGGTGTACGTAAGGTGGTCGGAGCACCGAAAAAATCACTTGTTCAACAGTTTCTATTAGAATCTTTTATACTAACCTTTTTGGCCGCTATCTTAGCATTATTGATTATTTTCTTAGCTCTTCCATTTTTCAACAACCTAATACATGGAGATCTTTCGATCGGCGACGATCCGATATTTTTTTGGTCTATATTTCTTATCATTATCTTCTTTTGTTCCTTATGTGCTGGATTATATCCTGCCTTTGTTCTAGCAGCCTTTGATCCCATAAAAACCTTAAAAGGAAATTATCTGATTTTAAACTCTGGCCTACAACCCAGAAAAATCCTTGTCACCTTACAGTTTACCATATCAATCGGCCTAGGAATATGCACTTTTATTATCGGTCAGCAGATACGCTTTGGAGAAGAACGAAATGTGGGATACGACCGTAATAACCTCGTTTATTTACCATTAGAAGGTAATCTCGGCAAAAACTATGAAGCATTGAGAAATGAGCTATTTCAGCAAGGAATTGCCACCAACATTAGCAAAACATGGGGACGTATCAGTCGTAATGGTAGTAACAGCTGGGGCTATTCCTGGCCTAATAGCAGACCAGAAGATTACGATGTCGTATTCAATAATATGGCTACAGATTGTGATTTTACCCAAACAATGGGAATAAAATTACTACAAGGACGAGATATTGACATTTACAGACACGCTTCCGACTCTAGTTCCCTCCTGCTCAATGAAACCGCTGTTGCCAAAATGCAATTGACCAATCCTATAGGCGCACAAGTGACCGTAGGCCAAGGCACAGAATATCAACAGGTCTATACTGTTATCGGGATCATTGAGGATTTTGTATGGCAATCCCCCTATCAGAACATTGAGCCTATGATGATCAAAGGTCCGTCCACTTGGTCAGATTACATACATATTAGATTAAACAGTGCAAAAAGCTTACTAACGAACATAGAAGCAATTCAAGCCTTAGTAAAGAAATACAATCCTGACTATCCAATCGATATCCACTTTACAGATGACGATTACGCTTTAAAATTTGCTACTCAAAAACGTACTGCGGCACTCACGGGGCTTTTCTCAGGCTTGGCCATCTTTATAGCTTGTTTGGGTCTACTTGGGCTAGTATCATTCGCAACTATCCAAAAGCAAAAAGAAATTGGCATACGCAAGGTACTTGGCGCAACAGTGTCAAGTATAATCGCTATGCTATCACGCGATTTTGTAAAATTAGTCATCATTGCCCTGCTCATAGCCTCCCCTATCACCTGGTGGATTATGGATCAGTGGCTATCCGACTATGTATACCGTATCCGTATACAATGGTGGATGTTTGCATTTGCTGGAACCCTAGCTGTAGGTATCGCATTGATTACCGTCAGTTTCCAAACATTCAAAGTTGCTAAAGCTAATCCAGTAAAGAGCCTTAGAGATGAGTAAAACCAAGAAATAATTAAACCTTTCACGATATGTACAAACTAATTAAAACAATCATCTTACTTTTCATAGCAAATCTTGCTATCGGGCAACAAATGTTAAGAAAAGAAACCTTTGATCTAAACAAAATAAAGGAACTAACCGTCAGTACCACTGGTGGACAGATAAAAGTTGACGGAACAAAATCAGGCTCCGCTTCTGTAGAGGTCTGGGTATCCCGCAATGGTATGCGCCTCGGTTCATCAGACAATCTAGAAGCCTTACTTAAAGAAAATTTCGATATCAATATCGAACTCCAAGGAGGAAAACTTAATGCAACCGCTAAACGTAAAAATGGGCAACGTAGCAACTCCCCGATTTCTGTGACCTTTCATGTCACTGTACCTCAGAACGTAAATACGAACCTACAGACTGCCGGAGGAAGTATAACGATGAACACACTTCAGGGAGAGCAAAATTTCCAAACTTCAGGTGGGAGTTTAAACCTGTCATCAATATCAGGTAATATTAATGGTCAAACATCAGGAGGCAGTATCAGTGCCAGCAACTGCGATGGCAACGTGGTATTGTCAACTTCTGGGGGCTCCATTAATTTAGATAAAATCTCAGGGAAAGTCAAAGTTTCCACCAGCGGAGGTTCTATACAAGGAAAAAATATCAATGGTGCCATCCAAGGCCACACCAGCGGTAATAGTATTACTGTAAATATGAACAGCATATCTGATGATATTTCATTATCTACAGCAGGCGGAAGCGTAAGGCTACATGTTCCACAAGGAAAATACGATATAGACTTAAAAGGTTCGCGAGTTGAACTCCCATCCGCTGCCAACTTTAGTGGTACTTCCAAAAAAACATCTGCTCAAGGAACACTTAACGGTGGAGGTAAGAAAATAAGTGCCAGTACCTCTGGCGGTTCTGTATCCCTTGATTTTAAATAGTCGTATATGCTGAAAAACCACCTCATAACCGCGTGGCGAAATATTTCTAAAAGAAAATCGCTAACACTGATAAATACATTAGGCCTATACGCTGCTTTTGTCTTTGTGCTACTTATAGGAGCCTATATATGGCAGGTCTTTCAAGTCAACTCAACTCTGAGGCACAAAGAAAGACAGTATGCTCTACAAAGTATCTACAAGGAAGCAGGCATGGGAATGGAACTTACCACTGTAGGAGCTCTTCCAAAGTCACTTAAAGAAGAATACCCTGACTTAGTGGCCGACTATTACCGTATAGATGGGCTGACCTGTATCGTATCACAGGGGGACGTCATACATGAAGAAGCAGCCTCTCTAGGTGACCCTTCGCTCCTAGACATGTATGGTTTTGAGCTATATGAAGGGGATACCAAGACAGCCTTGCTGTCCCCTTTTTCTATAGTCATCACCGAAGCCACCGCTATGCGCTATTTTGGAGACACAGATGCTATTGGCAAAACCCTCCAAATAAAAAATTTCAATGGCGATAACCAGCCGTTTACAGTAACTGGGGTAATGAAACCCACCGTACAAAACTCGGTTATGGAACTGATGCCGGCTATGCGGGCAAGTATATTCCTACCGTTGGGCAGTCAATCCTATTTTGGTCGAGACATGGACAACTGGGATAACCTTTGGATTGCAGGTTTTATTGAACTTCAAGAAGGTGTTACCCCTTCACAACTACAGCAACCAATCAAAGATTTACTGCGCCGACATGCCGACCCAAAAGTAGCAGCGAATCTAACTCCAAATATTAAACCACTAGACACCTATTATTTAGAAGATAATAATGGTGCCATAAAGCAGATGGTCATAATTCTCACAGCGACTGCATGCTTTTTGCTGCTAATGGCAATTATCAATTTCATCAACTTTACCATCGGGCAGAGTTTATCTCGGTTAAAAGAAATCGGCATTCGTAAAGTAATGGGCAGCAGTAGCCGATTACTAGCCTTACAGCTTTTGATCGAATATGTAATCATCGTCGCCATAGCAGGCATACTCGCTATTTCCAGCTATCCGCTATTCAAACCACTATTCGACTCTTTACTGGACAGTTCGCTTCCCCGATTGATGGCACTACCTATTCCGTTTTTCGCTTACTTTGCTCTTGTAGTGTTACTTATTGGTCTATTTTCTGGAAGCTATCCTGCATACAAGCTGGCCAACAATGACGCTATATATGCTGTTAAAAATCAACTGACAAATACAGACTCTAAAAAATCTTTGAGACATGTTCTTTTATTTGTACAATTTGCCGTCGCCATCTTTGTCTTCATCTCCTCACTCATTGTCAGCAAACAAGTCCAAACCTTTATCTCAGAAAAATTAGGTTACAATAAAGAACATCTTCTTACGGTAAAGGTTCCAAGAGACTGGTCGGATGCTGGTCTTAACCACATGGAAGCTGTTCGTGAACAGCTGAGCAAACTTCCTCAAATCGAAGCGATAAGTCTGTCTTACGGTATACCAGGAGCATTTGGCAATGGTGTACAGCAGATCAAAAAAAGAGGAGCTTCATCTACAACAGATGCACTATTCATTACTGCTGACGAGCATTTTGCAGAGACCTACCAGATTCCCGTAATAGCAGGACAATTTTCAAATTTAAACGGCAACTACCAAGACAATAATATCAAAGTTGTTATCAACCAAAAGACAGCTACCAACCTAGGATATACAATCCCTGAGGAGGCTATAGGTCAGTCGATAACCATGTCTGATGATAGACTCACTACAGAGATTGTCGCTGTCACAGATGACTTTTATGCCAATACCATGCACAGCCAATCACCTGCTGTTGTTTGGTTTCCCGTGAAAGCCAGTCCACAATACCGCTATCTTTCGATTCGACTTAAGAACGGTGAAATGGCGGGCAAAATAAAAACGCTGGAAAAAGAATGGAAGCGCCTTCTACCAGATGCTCCATTTGAATTTGAGTTTTTAGACGCTACTATAGCTAAGATGTACAAAACTGAACTGCAGTTGAAAAGAGCATCCCAAACCGCAACAGTGATTTCTATTCTTATTGTTGTATTGGGCATTATAGGTCTCACCTCTCTCTCCGTCAATAGCCGTCTGAAAGAAATTGGCATCCGTAAGGTATTAGGTGCGTCTCCTACTGGCCTTGTTTTATTATTTGGCAAAGATTTCTACCGGACATTTCTTGCTTCTCTATTCGTCAGTATCCCACTCGTATATATTGCTATGAATCACTGGCTCCAAAGATTTGCTGTACAAACCTCCATAGACCTTGTTTCTGTTCTCCTTCCTACAGTTTTGCTCGCTGTCATGGTTACTATTCTTATTACTGGTATTATCTTCTGGTCGACCCGCAATAATATCAGCAATAGCTTAAGGGACGAATGAGGTTAAAATAAGCCGTAGGTTGCGAGAATAAGTTTGCTATCAATCATCGAGAAAAGATTGGTTTATAATTGTTAATACCTACGGCTTATAGTATTGTCCTCTATATATCAACAGCTGAAGTAGCTATATAATATGCTCCACTTTTGCTCTCTACTCTTTTAATGGTAGGGAAATCTTTCAAATTAACTTGTTCATGTAATATCGTTAAAACGACTATGGGCTTCACCCTGTTCTCGAAATCAACACAATTTTTTTTATATATTTCAAGCGGCGTTCTACCTTCTTGAAAATAGTCTTCTTCAAATACAGTCTTCAACCAATCTCTTACCTCTTGTATTTCTGATTCTGAATAACGCTGGTAAATATTTATATCATATTTTTGGTCAATTAATTGGAACTCATCAATAAATACCTCTTTCTCCGAATCCATTTTTTTCATATCATAGACCACGTAATCCTCATATGTCTTTATAGAGATTTGATATAGGAAAGTTTCGGTTATATCGGCTTTTACACTAGGAAATAGGAGTCCTATTCCATCGATTTTTAAAGATCTTCCTGTTCTGAAAAAGTCGCTTATCATCCATCTAATAAACTTAATCCGCTCTACTTTAGTCATAAAATCCAATGGCTTTCCCATCAAAAAAGACATTTCTTTTGGTGATAAATTCTGTGATATCCGATGTATCAGCATTCGATAGTAAATTGCAATGTACATAGGGTAGCATTTGCGGGTATAAACTCTTATTTTCGGTTCATCATTCTTCTTTTTCATAATTCAATATTTACATTTGTATAGTTTATCAATACAAAAGAAAAGAAAAACAATCAATATTCAAAACATTTGTTATAATAATAACTACATTTTATAAATTTATATATACATACTAATAGATAAACGAAAAATAGCATGACTAGACTTGGTGAATACTTAGCAAAAAAATCGGTAAATAAATCTATGATAGCACGTAAGACTGGACTCAGTAAAGCGAGAATAAACGAACTTACGATGACCGATACCTCCAAACTACGCTTAGATGAAATGTATCTGATTGCTTTGGCTATCGATACCAATCCTTGCGATATGATGAATGTCTTATGCGAGGGTTTAGCATTACAGGAAGAGGAATAGACTTCTCTTCAAAGTCAAAACCTGATTAAATTAACACAAAAGAGCTTTCTAAAAACCCTTTGTCGCTGTGCTTCTATGCTTCTAGTAATCGGCTCGCAGAAGCACAGATGAACAGAGAGTCTGCCCTAACTGTTGAATTTCTCCTCTATTGAACTTTAAATACTAATTTCACTTCCTAAAACCCATTAATTAAACTTCTCATATTTCTCTAGTCACAGGAGAATCCACTGAAACGCTTGCTCGAACTATATAAAGAAACACTTAGTTGTTGAAACAACATCATTACATCCCAATCTTGTCCCCCAGTCAGAACTCACAAAATTTGATTACTAATTTATGTCCAAAACGTTTTTAACTTCTTTATGACAAGTTCTAAACAGACTCCTTATGGCTTATATATTTATAGTGATATCATAGAGGTATAATAGAGGATTTATAGAGGGTTCATAGAGGTAAAACACTAGAAAGACTCAGTAATATCTCTCTTAAAATAGTAGCTACTCTCAGTTGTTATATAATCAAGATAGAACTTATAAATAATCAACCCCATTACTGTCACTAGTTAACGATTTGTATGATGTTGGACAGACTCTCTAAATACCTAAGAAAAAAATAGTTGCATGTGCTGATGTAAGTTCTAATTATTCTCAAAAAACATTATTGTCCATTAATGTACAGCTACTGTTCGAAAGCGGACAATAAAACACCAACCAAAAACAGCATAAATCTAACAATCAAACAGTTATCAAAACGGCCTACAATTTGAAAGAATCATTAAACGGTTCAAATAAACATAATGTTGCAATGAAACAAGCTATTTTTAGTACATGGAGAAATATTCGAAAGCGAAAACTACAGACCTTCATACAGATAGGAAGTCTTACACTTGCCTTTGCGATCGGAATAATCCTTTTCCTATCAGCCAGCTTCGAATTATCCTTTGATCATTTTCATAACCACATTGACCGTATCGGCGCACTCTACTTTCAGTCTCAAGAAGACCACAAAAATAATGCGGCCAGCACCATGCCTCTCCCCTTAGCATCTACCTTAAAAGAGGAACTTCCTTATATCGAAAAAGCGACACGTTGGGGCAACGGAGGATTAGTTCTGAGAACAGATCAAAAAGAAATAAACATAGGAACACGTTATGTCGATCCCGACTTCTTTTCCATGTTTAATTTCGAATTTCAGATGGGGAATAATCATGCGCTAGATGATCTCAATAATATTGTCCTTACACAATCTACTGCCGAGAATCTTTTTGGAAATACAGATAAAAGCATTATCGGCCGCCAGATTGAAGTCAATATAAATGGTCAATGGCAGAACATGCAAGTTTCTGCGATCTTAAAAGATCCGCCTCGAAATTCCAGTCTGTCATTCAAATCCTTGCTAAGGTTTGAAAAATTCCCAAATGCTTTTGATAAAAACAGCTGGTCTAATAAAAACCATGATGTATTTGTGCTTAGTCAAACACCAAGCATCGATGCCCAGTCGTTCGCTGTCGCCGCAAAATCCTTCACGACCAAATACTTTGCTGACGATATAGCAAAGCTTAAGCGCGACGGCACAAGTCCTAACAAAGATGGCAGTTATCTTGCTCTCTCCTTAATTCCTTTCAAAAACTATCATCTCAATGACCTACAGATAGGAAATCCTAATAGCCCCCTACTTCCGAAGCTGCTGCTGGGATTAGCACTGTTGATCCTTATTATATCGGGCAGCAATTTTATCAATATACAACTGGTCAACTCTGTATCCCGTAGTCAAGAAGTTGCCATTAGAAAGACCCTTGGAGGCAGTATATTACAGATTACTGTGCAACTGTGGTTAGAGACACTGATTTGTTGTTTACTATCGCTTGGGCTCGGTCTATTGTTAGCTTGGTCTTTGATCCCTTTCTATAACAGCAATACCCATTATCGATTGGCAATCATCGACCTTTTTACCTGGAGGCATGTCCTTATAACCCTACTTTCTTTTTTGACAATCAGTATCGTTGCAGGTGGTTATCCAGCATTACGTATTACTAGAGAAAGTATCTTATCCTTAGTAAAAGGCAACTCGGGTATACGTAACCGTTGGAATATACAACGCATATTACCGCTGATTCAATTTACAATAGCCATCGTTCTAGTTGTATGCAGTGTCGTTCTCGTCTTACAGATCAATCATGTAAAGCATCTCCCTTTGGGTTTTGAGAAACAGGAAGTCATCAGTATTCCAATCGGTCCAAAATTAGATGGCAATCAGGCTTTACATAGAATGCGACAGGCTTCCTTGGGTAATCCATTTATTATGAGTGTGACGGGATCAGACATTAATTTGGGATTGGGGCGCGATGGCAGTCAGTCTAACTCTCAATTGGGATTTGATTATCAAGGCAAGGGATATAGCACCAATTGGCAACGTGTAGATCTTGATTATTTCAGCACCTTAGAGATACCGCTGGTCGCTGGCCGCAGCTTCTCAGCAGATCGACCGACAGACTCCACAGCACTGGTCATTAATGAGCAGATGGCGGCGCAGCTCGGAGGCATAGAGCATGTATTAAATAAGCAATTACCCTTATTTGATAAGCAAATGACGGTAATCGGTGTTGCAAAAGATTACAATTTCAAAGACCTGAAACAAAGAATAGAACCTCTTTCTCTATTTATGGATCCAGATCTAGGGTTTAACATCAAATATATACTGGTACGTATAAAATCAGGCAACTTGATCCAATCCCTCCAAGAGGTCGAAGGTATCTGGAAAACTATTGATACCGACTATAAAAACAATGCTTCGTATCTTGACGAGAATACAGACCGGATGTATGAACAGGAGCAACAAATGATGAAGATAATAAGTGTAGGAGGAGTTATTGCAGTTATTATTGCCTGCATGGGACTCTTTGCGGCTACATTGGTTGCTATCAGTGCACGTGTCAAGGAAATCGGCATCCGCAAGGTACTGGGTAGTTCGATATGGAAACTGGTGATCTTATTGTCGAAAGATTTTCTGCAGATTGTCCTGATCGCATTACTCATCGGTCTACCTATAGCTTGGTATCTTTCTCAAGAATGGCTTAGCAGCTTCTCTTATCGTTTTAATTTTCACTTTGGAATCTTGTTTTTCTGCGCACTCGCCGTACTAGCTCTAGCAGCTATTACGATAGGAATGCATACTATAAAAGCGGCGAGTACGAAACCAGTAAATGCACTTAAAGATGAATAATCACCTTAAAATAGCCTATCGAAGCCTTTTAAAGAACAAAGGTTATACAGCCATCAATATTATCGGGCTGTCCACAGCCATAGTGGCTGTACTGTTTATCGGTATCTGGATTCAGAACCAATTCCTCTATGATAATTTTTATCCCAATAAAACCAGTATTTATAAGCTTTACAATCGTTCAGAAAATCAAGGTCAAATTTACGTTGGCGATATCACGATGGCACCTGCCGCTGCTATTTTAAAAAGCGAATATCCAGAAGTCGAATACAGCGCCCGTCTTTATTGGACTACAGAAAACCTGATCACAACAGGAGACACCAAAGTAAAATCGAACGGTAACGAGGTCGATCCAGACTTTATAAAAATATTCAGTTTTCCTGTTATAGAGGGATCTTCTGAGAGTATGCTCAACTCCCCCAATAACATCGTACTAACGGAGCAGCTGGCCAAAAGTCTATTTGGTAATACACCAGCATTGAATAAGGTGGTACAGTTTGATTCGGGAGAATCCTACAAAGTTTCCGGTGTTCTAGAAGACCTTCCTTCCTATACGGATTTTAACTTTAAATATCTTGTTCCTCTGAACGAAAACAAAACAAAAGATTATGGTTCAAATTGGAACACGAATACATACTATACCTTTCTCCGTTTAAAGACAGGAAGCGATGTCGAACAGTTTAACAACAAGATCAGCTCCCTCGTACACGACAATGCCGCAGATCTAAAAGGTACTTCGGTATTTTTATATCCACAATCTAAGACACATCTTTATTCCAAATTTAGAGACGGAATCCCCAACGGTGGTAAGATAGACCAAATCCGCTTAGTGGGAGTAATCGGATTACTCATACTCGTCATTGCCTGTATTAATTTCGTCAACTTGAGTACAGCTCGCGCTCAAAAGCGCAGTAAAGAAATAGGAGTACGTAAAATTGTAGGTGCTACTAAACTCGTCTTGGTAAAGCAATTTCTTACTGAATCCATACTACTTACCATAATATCTGGCACTACTGCTCTTCTGATCGCTCTAGGAGCTTTACCTGTATTCAACCGTGTTCTAGGTCAAGCATTGTTTATCGAATGGAGCAACCCAATAGTATGGGCGATACTCATCGTATTTTTATTACTTACAGGTTTACTTGCTGGTATATATCCAGCTTTCGTACTATCGACAATCCAACCTATAAAATCCCTAAAGGTAAGCTTAAAGAGAAACCGCTTACTCAACTTCAGAGAAGTTTTAGTTGTCCTTCAATTTAGCATAGCTGTAATCCTAATCATAGCGACTATGGTCATCCGGCAACAGATAACCTTTGCCGGAGAAAGAGAAGTGGGGTATCATGCCGATCAGTTGATAGAGATCCCTATTGAGGGAAATATAGAACAACATTACCAAGCTATTAAAACAGAGCTTATCAACAATAGAACGGCTAGTCATATCACCCGTACGGGCTGGACGGTCACTGCAGACAATGCTTCTTCCAGCGGCAATTTTTCTTGGGAAAAAGCAACTCCTGAACAACAGAAAAACACTGTATTCACGATCCTTCGGGTATCTGGAGATGACTTTGTCCATACATTAGGCTTGACACTTCTTGAAGGAAGGGATATCAACTACGAAACCCTACTAGCGGATAGCACGGCAGTTCTTCTCAATGAGACGGCCATCAAGACTATGGGGCTACAAAATCCAATTGGCAAATATTTCAAATGGGGGGATGCAACTTTTACTATTGTAGGGATCGTCAAAGACTATATAAGCGGATCACCTTATCAAACGATACGCCCTCTACTGATCCACCCCTCCAAAAGGTATCTACAAAATATGCTGATACGTACAAACGAACAATTCGATGCCAAACAGAATTTGGCTCACATAGAAACGGTAATCAAGAAATTTAATCCGAACTATCCTTTTAATTACCAATTCGTCAATGAGCAGTTTGCCAGAAAATTCAAACAACAGGAACAGATAGGAAATCTCACTTTTGTTTTTTCCTTACTCGCTATTATTATTTCCTGTTTAGGCCTATTTGGACTCGCGGCCTACATCACCGAAACACGGACAAAAGAAATCGGTATCCGAAAAGTACTAGGAGCATCGATCAATAACATCAATATACTGCTCTCGAAGGATTTTATTAAACTAGTCATTATAGCCATTTTGATCGGTGCGCCTATAGCTTGGTGGAGCATGAACCAATGGCTCAACGATTTTGCCTATCGTATACATATCGGATGGTGGCTTATTGCATCGGCTGGTATCATGGCCGTTATAGTTGCTCTTGTCACTGTCAACGTGCAATCCTTAAGAGCTGCTAGAACGAATCCTATAAAGTCTTTGAGAGATGAATAACAATAATCAAAACAGCCAAAGATGATAAGACATTTTTTTATAACAGCAATCCGTCATCTGTCCAAACATAAAAAACATACGCTGCTCAACGTATGGGGATTGGCGTTGGCTATAGCATGCTGTCTGTTCATTTATACCTTCGTTGTATACCAACTCGGCTTTGACCGTTTCCACCGACAAAGTGACCGCATATTCATGATTGTACAGGATCTGAAACTGGAGCAACTCGAGCATAGTAAGGGCGGATCTTATGCTATGTACACTGCTATTGAAAAAGAAATCCCACAGGTAGAACATGTCACCCTATATATGGATAAGCAGGATCTCACGCTTAAAATAAACAATAAGTTATTTAAAACAGAAGGCAAAGCTGCATTTACAAATGCTACCTATTTTGACATCTTAAATTTTCCATGGCTGGCAGGAGATGTCCAACAGTTGAATGAACCGAATACTGTCGCACTAACCAAGGCTATCGCTGAAAGATATTTCGGCACTACAGATGCCATTGGTAAGACCATCTGGGTGGAAAGCCAGCATCCGGTTACCGTGGTCGGAATTATTGACGACAGTAGAAGAAACTCGGACTTCCGCTCCGAAATCTACTTTGCATTAGCATCAGTCAAAGAACTTAAGGGAATTAAGGAGGACGGTACCTTTAACAATTGGGGCTATACCCATACCAGTAATAATATTCTAATGTCCTTGCGCCAGTCTAATGCAAAGTCTTTGGTAGAAAAAAGTCTGCACGATCTCGTGGCTAAACATTGGCACAAAGATGTGCTTGAGTACTATTCGTACAGACTATTAGGATTACCGGACTTTCACTTTGATAAAGATTACGGTAGCGGTACGCAAAAGTCGCTATTGTTGATCCTTGGCAGCATTGGTCTTGGCATACTGGGAATGGCCTCTGTAAATTATATCAATATGACCTCTGCCCAACAACTATACCGAAGCACAGAAATGGGAATACGGAAGGCATTAGGAGGGACAAAAAAACAATTGTTCCTGCAATTTACGATAGAGACCTTATTGTTGTCACTTATCGCCTTAATACTAGCTTGGCTATTGTTTTTTATCGCATTCGACTGGGCAAATAAATATCTCTTCTTAGCAGATCCTATTCAGCGAATACCTCTGGGATCTTCCTTGATTATATCCCTACTATTATGGTGGGGAATAGCCATACTGACCAGTATTTATCCGAGTCTATTCCTTAAACAGTTACATATACAGACCGGGATAAAGAAGCTAGCACTAGGCCGATGGAACATTACTCAACGGACACTAGTCGTACTTCAAAACTCAATTGCTCTCTTATTGGTTACAGGCACTATTGTAATCGTGAGCCAGGTCCGCTATTTAAAAAATACCGACAAGGGCTTTGACCGGTCATCGGCCCTGATTATTCCTATAAAAAGCGAAATGTGGAGTCAAAAAGAAAAAATATCTAATCTATTACGAGAAAACCCTGCAATAATCAGCTATTCCTTTTGCGATAATCCACCATCATATGATAAAGTATGGGGCGGTACTGTACAATTTGATGATAATGCAGAATGGGAAACCTGGGCTCCACGATTTGCAATTGGAGATAGTTCCTATCTGCGTACTTTCGGCATTCACTTGTTGGCCGGAAATAATTTTAATCACGACATGAAAAATCCACAATTCTTGATTAATGAGACTATGCTTAACAAATTAGGTTATACGCATGCGCAGGATATTATCGGCAAGAATCTTATGGCCGGCGGATTGAATGACCAACATAAAGGCAAGATCATAGGTGTAGTCGCCGATTTCAGTACACACTCCTTAAATGAAGCTATAGCGCCCACAGTATTGGGGTATAATGAAACACGGTTTAAAAATATCGCTATAAAATACGCGGGAACAGCATCGAGCAGGCTACTGAACACTCTAGAACAACAATGGAAAAGCTTATACCCGAATGAGGTCTTTGAATATCACTTTTATGATGAACAGATTGCCAATCTCTATAAAAAGGAAGCGCTATTGGAAAAACTGATCTGGATTGCCGCGATGCTGTCTATTACAATCAGTACATTCGGCTTTTTAGGACTTCTATCCGTCATAATTGCCAAGCGAACCAAAGAAATCGGCATACGGAAAGTTTTGGGTTCGAGCAATGTGGGTATCTTTCAACTGTTGGCAAAAGACTTTGTGCGCTGGGTACTGATTGCCTTTCTAATTTCTGCTCCTGTAGCTTGGTATCTGCTCAGTAAATGGCTGGAAGATTTTACCTACCATATAACGCTAAGCTGGTGGATGTTTGTCTTGACTGGGATAATAGGTATTTTTACAACCTTACTCACCATCAGCTTTCAATCATTCAAAGCCGCAAAAACGAATCCGGTAAACTCGCTTAGAGACGAATGACCGAAACAAAGTAGCTGTTTACAGCACTAAATACTAAATACTAAATACTAAATACTAAATACTAAATACTAAATACTAAATACTAAATACTAAATACTAAATACTAAATACTAAATACTAAATACTAAATACTAAATACTAAATACTAAAAATGATTAAGCTAGAAAATATATTCAAATGGTATCAAGTCAGTGGTGCCCGTTCTTTCGTGTTAAAAGATATCAATCTACATATAGAGCAAGGAGATTTTGTGTCTATCATGGGCCCCTCTGGCTCGGGTAAATCGACATTACTTAATGTTATCGGTTTACTTGATGAGCCCAATGAAGGGAAATACTACTTTATGGATGAAGATGTCCTTGCCCTTAAGGCAAAAAAAAGAGCGGCTCTATTCCAATCTCATATGGGATATGTCTTTCAATCCTATCATCTCATTGACGAGCTTACCGTTTACGAAAATATAGAGACACCACTTATCTATAAAAATCTATCCAGCAAAGAACGTAAAGCAATCGTTGCCGACATGCTCGACCGTTTCGGTATCGTAGGTAAAAAGGAACTTTTCCCTTCTCAGCTCTCTGGTGGACAGCAACAGGTAGTAGGTATCGCTAGAGCTCTGGCCGGCTCACCTAAGCTTTTACTCGCGGATGAACCTACGGGCAACCTCAACTCCAAGCAAGGCGAGGATATCATGTCCCTCTTTAAACAGTTGAATGAAGAGGGGGTCACCATCATACAGGTAACACATTCTGAGAAGAATGCAGCATATGGCCATCGCATCATCAATTTGCTAGATGGTCAATTAAAAGACATATAACAGTAGAAATATTGTACAAGCGCTTTCTTTTTCGTAAATTGGTATATGAAGGAAGCGGAATTGAAAGCACTTATTTCATTGTTGGATGATCCCGACATGGAGATTTTCAATCAGGTCGAGCAGCAATTGATTATTTATGGACCTGAAGTTGTTCCCCAACTCGAGGCGAGTTGGGAGTCCTCTTTTGACCCTTTATCCCAAACGCGCATTGAAAACATTATCCATAAAATCCAGTTTGAGCAGGTTCAGAATGATTTACAGTTATGGGCACTAAAAAACAATGAAGATCTTCTGGAAGGGCTTCTGATTGTCAATCGCTATCAGTACCCCAACTTAGATGAAAATGTCGTTCAATATCAATTAGCAGAACTACGGCGAAATGCCTGGTTTCAACTGATGTATGATATGAGCCCATTAGAAAAGGTCAAACTCCTGAATAATATCATCTTTAGAGAATTTGGCCTTTCAGGCAACACAACAAATTACCACGACCCTCAGAACTCGTTTTTACACAAAGTACTGGAAACAAAAAAAGGAAATCCAATTTCCCTTGCCTGTATCTACAGTATTGTTGCACAAAAATTAGACATCCCCATTTATGGCATCAACTTGCCAAAACATTTTGTGGTTGCCTATATCGAAGAAGAGCATCAGAGCCCATTGTTTTACATCAATGTATTCAATCGGGGTCAGGTCATGAAACATGATGATATCTATTCTTTCTTGAAACAACTCAACCTACCACCGAAGGAAGAGTATACACTCCCCTGCTCTAATATCGCTATTGTCAAGCGTGTGCTCCGCAACTTGACAACAGCCTATGACAATCTTGGAAACATGCAGAAAAAGGAAGAAATAGCTTCCTTACTTCAGTTATTAAGCGATTTTGACTAGCGGGAGTCCAAAGATACAGATTCCGGAGGTCTATTGTCAAAATTCAATTCACCATTGGGCTTAACGTTCCCATTATCGCTAATCAAGAAACGATATACACGTTTACTGACAGGATCAGCGACAAAGAAATATTTTCCACCCGCTTTGCCATCTATTGCGACATCAGTTGGTCCTTTAAGTTGAGTTAAATCCCCTTCTACAATACGAGTCGGGGTAATGTCCTGTGCTTCTTTATACTGTGAAAACTTCTCAAAAATCAAAATTCGACCTGCATTTCCTGGCGTTGTTGCTGAGGTTGACGATCCAAAGTCTGTCACCATCAAGATATCTGCAGATTTGGAATAGCTTATCCCTCTTACATTATTAGCACCTGGGATATTCAACACGTAGTGATCCAATTCCTGCATTACCGAATCACCGTTTTGCAGTAATTTATTTCTATAGCCTTTATAAATAATAATTGCACCTTTCCCTTCTTCAGCCCTAGAAATAATTAAATCTCTATCGATAGTCAGTACGCCCCAAGGATTATGACGTAACTTCATACGATATCTAGGTCGAGAGTAACTTCCTGTATTTTCAGGTTTAAAAACAGCAAATAAGGTATAGTTAGGATCATTAGCACCATCTGTTGTGTCCGACGCATTAGCTATAAGTAAGTAATCTTCTGTTAATTTCCCATCACTCTCTACCGTATAATACAGTCCTCTCACATTGTCGTAAATTCGACTATTCAAACTGCTTTTATTATTCAACACTCCAGTTTTACTAATTCCCATGACATGCACTGCCGTATCCAAATTAGAAATAGGATTCATACTTCCCTGAAAGATTCTACCGCCGTTAAAAGGGCTATAATGAATCATTCTTCCCCCTTTTGCTGCAGATTTAAAGGGGCGGAATTCCGATCTATCGGGCAACTCCTCTCCATCAACATTATCAACAGGCCAAACATTAAAAATAGAAGCAGAAGCAGACCCTGCTGAATAATCAGAAGTCGACACGTACAACCTTGAGATTGGCTTCCGAACCCGTTCTGGTTCATCATCATCACGCTTACAACCTGCTATGGATATCAGTATACACCCTGCTACTATACTAAAGAGATAATTCTTCATGCTACGTCTTAATTCTTATATGCAAACTTATATAAAATGCTTTGTATTCATGCACACCTTACATAAAATTCACACTTAATAACATAGCTAACGAATAAAGAACACAAAGTGCCACAATACAATTAAAACTTTCTAATGTAGAGAGTTTTCCGTAAAATTGCACTTCAGAAGGAAATTACAATGGATGGTAACAACAAATTGATAAGGGAAAGAATAGCTTTACCTAAAGATGGTAAAAAGCTCTTATTGCACTCTTGCTGTGCTCCTTGTGCGGGCGAAGTAATGGAAGCTTTGATTTCTTCGGATATCGACTTTACGATTTACTTCTATAACCCCAATATCCACCCTCGGAATGAATATGACATCCGTAAGGAAGAAAACATACGTTTTGCTGAAAAGCATAACATCCCGTTTATAGATGCTGATTATGATGTAGATCACTGGTTTGAGCTCGCCAAAGGCATGGAGCATGAGCCAGAGAAAGGTATACGATGCACTATGTGCTTTGACATGCGTTTTGAAAAAACCGCAGAGTATGCTGCGGCAAACGGCTTCGATGTCATCTCCAGCTCTTTAGGTATCTCCCGTTGGAAGAATATGGACCAGATCAATGACTGTGGTGTACGTGCTGCATCCCGTCATCCCGACATGGAATATTGGACCTTCAACTGGCGAAAAAAAGGAGGCTCTGCCCGTATGCTAGAAATTAGCAAAAGGGAGAGATTCTATATGCAAGAATATTGCGGATGTGCTTATTCCCTTCGCGACACCAACAAATGGCGTATGGCAAATGGTCGTCAGAAAATAGAATTAGGCACTAAATATTACGGTGACGAGGAATAAAAATTATTTTGACAAAATAATTGCATCCTTGATTTTAAAACATTAATTTTGCAGGCTCAAATACAGGATTGTGAAGTATCTAAAACAATATAGAATACCTTTTTCAGGACTTGCTGCGGGGATACATGATTTTGAGTTTGAGATTGACGACAAGTTCTTTGACTGCTTTGAGCATTCATTAGTAAAAAAAGGAAAGCTTCTTGCAAAGGTTTCATTACAGAAGCAAGAGACCATGTTGATAGTTAATTTTGACATCAACGGAAAGATTTTACTAACTTGCGATGTATGTTTAACGGAGTTTTATTCTCCGCTTCACTTTACAGAGCGTGTGATTGTAAAGTTTATTGATGAAGAGTGGACAAATGACACCGAAGAAGTCATCGTCTTAAACAAGGCAGATCATGAATTAGACATTGCCAATCTACTGTATGAGTATATCAACGTACAGGTTCCCTACTACGCTAAATGTAGCGAACAGGGTGAAAACATATCTTGCGACCCAGAAATGCTAGCAAAGATAAGTGGCACAGTAGATGCTGAAGAAGAGTCAATAACAGAGAGTGAGCGTATAGACCCACGTTGGGACGCATTAAAGAATATTAAAAACAATTAAAAAACATAATACGAGATGGCACATCCAAAACGTAAGACTTCGAAATCGAGAAGAGACAAAAGAAGAACACATTATAAGGCTGAAAGACCTACATTGACAGTGTGTAAAGAAACTGGCGCTGTACACGTACCACACAAAGCGTATGAAGTAGATGGCAATTTATATTACAACGGTAAATTGATTATCGAGAACACAGCCGCTGTCTAAAAAATATCTTTTGAAAAACATCCCAAAAAAGCTTAATTATTTAACATTTTGCTTTAATTTGGGATGTTTTTTGCGTATTATTGATTTAGAAAAATAATAACGGATGAAGATCGGATTAGACGTCTTAGGAGGAGATTATGCTCCAAATTCCACAATACTTGGTGCCATAGAGGCCCAAAAAGTTCTTAAAAATGATCAACGTATTGTATTGATCGGAAATGAAGAAGACAGTAAAAATCGAATAATAGAAGCAGGTGCAGACCCTTCGCTATTTGATTATATTCATGCACCAGAAAACATTTCGATGCATGAACACCCTACCAAAGCTATCACTCAGAAACCAAATTCAAGTGTAGCTAAAGGCTTTGAATTACTAAAAAACGGTGAGATAGATTCATTCTCTTCTGCGGGCAATACAGGCGCTATGCTTGTTGGTGCCATGTTTAGTGTAAAAACAATTCCGGGCGTATTGAGACCTGCAATAGCAACTAACGTACCCAAACTAAAAGATGGTTACGGAATCCTATTAGATGTAGGAGCCAATGCAGACTGTAAACCCGAGATGCTCAATCAGTTCGCTTTATTAGGAAGCTTATATTCCGAGCATGTATACGGAGTACAAAACCCAAAAGTTGGGCTCCTAAATATTGGCGAAGAAGAAGAAAAAGGAAACATCTTAACCATATCAACCTATCCTCTGTTAAAAGCCAACCAAAAAATCAATTTCATAGGTAATGCCGAGGGTCGTGATTTATTCACGGATCAAGCTGATGTCTATGTGTGTGATGGGTATACAGGCAATGTGGTCTTGAAACTAGCTGAGTCCTTCTACGTAGTGACTCTAAAAAAAGGATTTAAAGACGACTTTTTTGACAGGTTCAATTATGAGCGATATGGCGGGAGCCCTATACTAGGTGTCAATGCTCCTGTTATTATAGGACATGGGATTTCCAGTCCTAAAGCTATAAAAAACATGCTATTATTATCTAAGGATATGATAGAATCCAAATTTATTGACAAAATCAAATCTGCTTTTAACTAAGATAATATGTCTAAAATTCATGCAGCTATTACGGCCGTAAATGGTTATGTTCCGGATTATATATTAACAAACAAGGAACTAGAAACAATGGTTGACACCAATGACGAGTGGATTGTCTCTCGCACAGGTATCAAAGAACGTCGCATCCTTAAAGGTGAAGGTCTTGCGACATCAGACCTAGCCGTACCCGCTGTCAAAGGATTGCTTGAAAAAAGAGGAATAACGGCTGCAGAAATCGATTTAATTATCTTCTGTACCAGTACGCCAGACATGTTATTTCCAGCAACCGCAAATATTTTAGCTGACAAAATCGGCGCTAAAAACGCTTGGGGATATGATTTACAGGCTGCCTGCTCTGGTTTTTTATTCGGTCTAACGACTGGTTCACAGTTTATCGAATCCGGAAAACATAAAAAAGTATTGGTTGTCGGTGCAGATAAAATGTCTTCTGTCGTAAACTATACAGACCGTAATACTTGTATCCTTTTTGGGGATGGCTGTGGCGCAGTATTATTAGAGCCCAATACAGAAGGAAATGGAATACAAGACACTATATTGAAGACGGATGGTTCAGGCGGACAATACCTCAATATCAAAGGTGGCGGTTCGTTAAATCCTGCAAGCCACGAAACAGTAGAGGCTGGTTTACATTATGCATATCAGGAGGGTAAGACTGTATTCAAATTTGCCGTTACAAATATGGCTGATGTTGCTCATGAAATCATGGTTCGCAATCAGCTGACAGCAGATGATATCGCATGGCTTGTACCCCACCAGGCAAACAAACGTATCATCGATGCGACCGCCGAACGTGCTGGGCTTCCTGAAGAAAAAGTAATGATAAACATCCACAAATATGGAAATACCACCAGTGGAACAATTCCACTTTGCCTTTGGGAATGGGAAAGTCAACTTAAAAAAGGAGACAACTTGATTCTCGCTGCATTTGGTGGAGGATTTACATGGGGTTCTATATATTTAAAATGGGCTTACTAAGTTTGTCCTTTTTATGTATCTTTACACGCTATTTTAAAATTATTTAAATAAAATAAAACCTACTGAAGTATGAGTATGGATATCAAGCAAATTCAAGATCTGATTAAATTTGTATCTAAATCAGGTGTGAATGAAGTATCGATTGAAGAAAAAGATTTCAAGATTACAATAAAAACAAATCAGGAACCTACTTACGTAACGGCGGCTATACCTGCTGTAGCACCTGTAGCTGCACCAACTGCACCTGTGACGCCTACTACAGCACCTGTAACGGTAGTTGCTACTCCTGCGGCTGATGATGAATCGCATTTGATTACGGTAAAATCACCTATGATAGGTACATTTTATCGCTCACCAGGTCCAGACAAAGCATCTTTTGTCAATGTAGGTGACGATATCACTCCTGGAAAAGTAATCTGTATCGTTGAAGCCATGAAATTGTTCAATGAAATTGAATCTGAAGTTTCTGGTAAAATCGTAAAAATATTAGTGAACGACGCTCAACCTGTCGAGTACGATCAACCTTTATTCTTGGTTGACCCAAGATAATCTTAAGCTGCTTAAAAGCAGCTTTTTGAATTTAGAAAAACAGTAGCATGCGCATAAGCACCTACTGTTTTTTCTGAAAAGCCTACAGTACGGAATAAAACTGTCCCGTATAAAGTATTCACCAAGTCATTTACTATGTTCAAAAAAATATTAATAGCAAATAGAGGCGAAATCGCTTTACGCATCATCCGCACTTGCCGGGAGATGGGAATCAAAAGTGTAGCCGTATATTCAACAGCAGATAGAGATAGTCTTCATGTGCGTTTTGCTGATGAAGCAGTCTGTATAGGCCCTCCAGCGAGTAAAGATTCTTATCTTAATATACCTAATATCATTGCAGCAGCCGAGTTAACCAATGCTGATGCGATACATCCAGGATACGGCTTCCTATCTGAGAATGCCAAATTCTCAGCAATATGTGCAGAGTATGGAATCAAGTTCATTGGTGCCACTGCTGATCAGATTGAAAAAATGGGTGACAAAGCATCTGCAAAGGACACCATGAAGAAAGCAGGAGTACCTACAGTACCCGGTTCCGATGGTCTTGTACCAGATGTAAAAACAGGTATCAGATTAGCCAATGAGATCGGCTACCCTGTCATTATTAAAGCGACAGCTGGTGGCGGTGGTCGTGGTATGCGTATCATTACGAAAGACGAGGATTTTGAGCCTAGTTGGGACTCTGCACGTCAAGAGTCTGCTGCCGCTTTTGGCAATGATGGTATCTATCTTGAAAAATACGTTGAAGAGCCTCGTCACATCGAGATCCAAGTTATTGGTGACCAATACGGTACAGTATGTCATCTTTCTGAGAGAGATTGTTCTATACAACGCCGCCATCAAAAATTGGTAGAAGAAGCCCCTTCTCCTTTTATCACGCCAGAACTTCGGGATAAAATGGGCGAAGCAGCGATAAAAGGAGCTCAAGCTGTTAAATACGAAGGCGCTGGTACGATCGAATTTTTGGTAGATAAACATCGTAACTTCTACTTCATGGAAATGAATACACGTATACAGGTAGAGCACCCTGTTACAGAAGAGGTTATTAACTTTGATTTGATCAAAGAACAGATAAAAGTGGCAGCAGGTATTCCTATTTCAGGAAAAAGCTACGAACCAACAATGCATGCGATTGAGTGTAGAATAAATGCGGAGGATCCATTTAACAACTTCCGCCCTTCACCAGGAAAGATTACAAATTTCCACTCGCCAGGAGGTCATGGCGTACGTGTAGATACACACGTCTATGCAGGATATACCATCCCTTCCAACTACGATTCAATGATTGCAAAACTAATCTGTGTTGCACAGACAAGAGAAGAAGCAATCAATACTATGGAGCGTGCGCTTAGCGAATTTGTGATCGAGGGAGTCAAAACAACAATCCCTCTGCATTTACGTTTGATGCGTGACCCTAATTTCAGAGCAGGCAATTTTACCACAAAATTCATGGAAACCTTTGATCTAACTGCTTATCCAGACGAAGATTAAACGTAAAATTTTTGTTTTATATTAAAAGATACCATTCTTCTCCTAAAGAATGGTATTTTTGTTTTCTATACAAACACCCAATATGTCTAGTAAAAAACTAATTGACGCCATCAAAGAAAAAGGAAAGAATATAGAAGCCGAAATGTCATTTTTCGAACATTTAGAAGTTCTGCGATGGCATATCATACGCTCAGTCATAGCTATTATCGTCTTTGCTATCTTATCATTTACGTTCTACGATTTCGTTTTCAATCAGATCATCATGGGGCCTAAGAATTTAGATTTCTGGACTTATAGAATGATGTGTAAGGTCGCTGATGTATTAAGCCTTGATGATTTTTGTGTACAACGGATTCCGTTTAATATCATAAGCACTGAACTAACGGGGCAATTCATGCTACAGATCAACTCTTGTTTACTCATGGCTGTTGCTTTAGGTTTTCCATATTTACTATTTGAAGTATGGCTCTTTGTAAAACCAGCATTAACCGCAAGGGAGCAAAAATCAGCACGTGGCTTTGTATTTTATGCCACGTTATTATTTGCGCTTGGTGCGCTCTTTGGTTATTATATTGTTGTCCCATTATCGATTAATTTCCTAGCTAATATTTCCTTAAGTGCCGAAATCACAAATCAGATCACAATAGACAACTACCTTTCTACAGTCGCGACGCTTAGTTTGGGTTGTGGAATCGTTTTTTTACTGCCTATACTGATTTTTATCCTATCAAAACTAGGCATCATGACCCCGCAATTTATGCGTGCGAGTAGACGTTATGCTGCTGTAATCATACTAGTAATAGCTGCCGTAATTACACCATCAGCAGATGTGATTACTATGCTGACAGTGGCTGCCCCTATGTTTCTACTATATGAAATCAGCATCATGGTTTCTTCAAAAGTGAAGAAAGAAAAGGAATTAAAAGAGAAAGAGTTTTATAAAAGTTAATTATTAGAGAGATGAAAATAGCAATAGGTAGCGATCACGCTGGATTTGATTACAAAGTAGAGATCATTTCATATCTAGAGAAACTCGGTTACGAAGTTCAAGACTTTGGACCTTCTAGTGCAGATTCTGTGGACTACCCAGACTTTGCCCACCCTGTAGCTACATCTGTAGAAACAGCAGAAAACACGCTAGGTGTCTTAATCTGTGGAAGTGCAAACGGTGTCGCCATTACAGCCAATAAACATCAAGGAATACGTGCGGCTATAGCTTGGCAAAATGAAATTGCTGCTCTAGCCCGTCAGCATAATAATGCAAATATTATCTGTATTCCGGCTCGTTTTGTCGATTTAGAACTTGCAAAAAAAATCACACAGACCTTCCTAACGACAGATTTTGAAGGAGGCAGACATGCCAACCGTGTCAATAAGATTGCTTGTAATTAGCTAAAAGACTAAAGCCATGAGGAAACTATTTTCTATTTTATTAATACTACCTGCGCTATATAGCTGTAGCTTCGCTCAGGTACAAAAGAAGTACGGAGAACTCATCACGGAGGAGAGTTCTCGAAAACACCTCACCATATTAGCCAGTAAAGAATTTGAAGGAAGAGGTACAGGTCAGGAAGGTGGAAGAAAAGCTGCAAACTATATTGCCGAGCACTTCAAAACCTACGGACTGAAACCGATCGTCAACAATGATTCATTCTTTCAGCCCGTCTCTTTGTTACGTACAGAACATATTGTAAAAAATTTCAGTATAGACCAGATCCCTTTTGAAAATGGGAAAGACTTCTATGTTCAAGGAGACAATGATATCAAAAAGTTCTCTTCACAAGAAATAGTTTTTGTAGGCTATGGTCTTCAACACAACGCTTACAACGAACTTAAGTCTACCGATATCAAAGGAAAAGTTGTTTTGGTACTGAATGAAGGAGAGCCATTTGATCAAAATGGAAATTCACTTTTGACGGGCAATAGTACAGAATCCGAATGGTCTAAAAGTCGTTTCAAACGAATACAGGAACTTGTCAAGCTAGAGCCAGAGCTCATTTTAGCAACAACGCCTCTTGTGGCCAACATGTTAAACAGGATGAAAGGTAGGTCATCATCTGCACGCATTTCATTGGATGAGGGAAATGTAAACCGTATAGTTACTCAATCCATTCCTGTTGTTAACATAAACGAAAACATAGCCAATCAAATATTATCAAAAGCCAGTAGTTCTTTGGCTACTTTTAAGGAACTTGCACGTAAAGGTATTCAAAAACCGATAATAATAAAGAGTCAATTAGAAACTGAAATGGGGGTGAACCAAGAAAAACTGGATGACCCTAACGTCCTTGGCCTCTTAGAAGGTTCTGACTTAAAAGATGAGGTTATTGTTATCTGCGGACATTATGACCATGATGGTATATTACCTGACGGAACATTTTTCCCTGGAGCAGACGACAATGGCTCTGGAACTGTTGCCGTTCTGGAATTAGCAAGAGCTTTTTCTGTAGCCAAAAAAGAGGGTAAAGGGCCGCGGAGAAGTATTCTTTTTATTGGCTTAGCTGCTGAAGAGAAGGGTCTGCTCGGATCCAAATTCTACGTAGAGCACCCTATAATCCCTTTAAAAAACACGGTAGCCTGCATCAACATAGATATGATAGGTCGTATTGATGACAAACATTTAAATGGAGACCACAACTACTTACATGCAATAGGGCTCGACAAATTAAGTTCCGAGCTACAACAGGTTACCGAGAAAGCCAATAAAGACTTTGTGCAGATCGGATTGGATTATTCTTATAATGACCCCAATGAGCCTATGCGCCTTTATTACCGGTCTGATCATTACAACTTTGCAGAAAAAGGAATTCCTTCAGCTTTCTTCTTCTCAGGACTACACCCCCACTACCACACACCTGAGGATACTGTCGACAAAATCGATTTTCCGATGATGGTAAAACGAGAAAAATTAATTTTCTATACGACTTGGGAAATAGCCAATAGAGCAAAAAGACTGGTCGTAGATAGCAATAAGAAATAGATTTCAGATCAATAAAAGTAATAAAGCCGTTCCGAACTAGGAACGGCTTTATTATTTAAACAAATCGTCCAACCAATTGTTTATTACATATCAACAAGTAATTATGGCATTTGTAGATTATTATAGCACATTGGGGCTTGACAAAACCGCAAGCCAAGAGGACATCAAAAAAGCTTATCGCAAACTCGCACGCAAATATCACCCAGACTTGAATCCGGATGATGAGGCTGCTAAAAAGAAATTCCAAGAGCTCAATGAAGCCAATGAAGTTTTGAC
This sequence comes from Sphingobacterium tabacisoli, assembly GCF_017908035.1. Lineage (GTDB taxonomy): Bacteria > Bacteroidota > Bacteroidia > Sphingobacteriales > Sphingobacteriaceae > Sphingobacterium > Sphingobacterium tabacisoli. The sequence goes on from NZ_JAEQMU010000004.1 coordinate 317,453, forward strand.
AGATCCTGAAAAGAGGAAGAAGTACGACCAATATGGTGAAAATTGGAAACACGGTGAAGAATACGAGCGGACTCAGCAGCAATACAGAGGGAGACCCGGTGGCTCGTCGCAACAAAATCCTTTTGAGGGCTTCGATTTCGATTATAACGGCAACTATGAAACCGGTGAATATTCCGATTTCTTCGAACAGCTTTTTGGATCTCGATTCGGAGCTGGGCGTAAAGGTTCATTTAAAGGCCAAGATTATAACGCCGAAGTCGAACTCACACTACAGCAAGCCAGCAATACCCATCAGCAGACCTTCACCGTAAACGGTAAAAATATTCGCATTACGATTCCTGCAGGTGTCCAAGACGGTCAGAAAATCCGTCTCAAAGGGCAAGGTGCCACAGGTGTAAATGGAGGCCCTAACGGAGACCTTTATATCACATTCCACATTCTACCTGACCCACGTTTTGACCGCAGGGGCGACGATTTATACAGCAAGGTCGAAATAGACCTGTTTACAGCTTTACTTGGTGGAGAGGCAATCGTAGAGACCCTAGGGGGGAAAATAAAAGTAAAAGTAAAATCCGGCACACAGAACGGTTCAAAAATCCGCTTAAAAGAAAAAGGATTCCCAATTTATAAACAGGAAGGTAAATTTGGCGATTTCTATGCCGAGGTCACGGTAAAAATACCGAACGACCTCACTGAAGAACAAAAGAAACTCTTTGAACAAGCAGCCGCTTTAAATAAAAAATAATATGGAAGCTACATTATTCAAAATAGTCGACATCTGCCGATCCAACAACATCGAGGCGGCCTTTATTAAAGAACTGCACCAAAATGGTCTGATAGAAATCACTATCATAGAGAGTCAAGAGTTTGTACATGAGGACGAAGTGGCGCGAATCCAAAAGTACCAAAACTGGCATTACGATTTGGAACTCAATATTCAAGGAATAGAAATTGTACAGCACCTCTTATATAAGATCGAATCACTAAAGCAACAGGTACAAAGCCTAAAGAGAGGACATTAGTATCTTCACGTAAATGTAAACTCTTCGTGTTTTTTTCTTAGTAGAGTCATAATCAACCTCTTTCTTTTCTCCTCCATACTTTTCTAAAGAGATATTGGTTAACTTGTTAGTGAAGGACACAACATAAGTTAAACACATATGAAACAGTTAGAAAATAAGGTAGCCATCGTAACCGGTGGAGCTTCAGGAATTGGAAAGGCAATTGCAGAAATCTTTATTAGAGAAGGTGCCAAGGTCATAATCTCGGACATCAATGACCAAGCGGGCAATGATTTTATCAATAATTGTGGGGGGAATAACGCAATTTTTGTTAAAGCTGATTCTTCCTCCCCCAAAGACAATGAAAAGATTGTAGAGGCCGCTATTGCGAATTTTGGAGCGTTGCATATTGCCGTTAATAATGCAGGAATTGGAGGTGAATCTAACCCAGTCGGCGAATTATCAATCGAAGGTTGGAATAAAGTTATTGACATCAATCTAAATGGTGTTTTCTATGGCATGCACTATCAACTACCCGAAATAGCTAAAGTGGGCGGTAGCATTATCAATGTGGCTTCTATCTTAGGATCCGTTGGATTTATGAATTCCGCAGCTTACGTCGCAGCAAAACATGGTGTAGTCGGGTTGACCAAAACAGCCGGTTGGGAATATGCAACTAAGGGAGTGCGAGTCAATGCCATAGGCCCTGGATTCATAGAGACTCCACTGATCGAAAATGCGTTAGATAAAGACACCCAAACATACTTAGCTAGCCAGCATGCTTTCCAACGACTAGGAAGACCTGAAGAAGTGGCTGAACTCGCACTTTGGCTTGCTACAGAAAAATCATCATTTGTAACAGCATCATATTATCCTGTCGATGGCGGATATTTGGCAAAATAGTATTAAATTGCGCGCTTTAAACTCAACTTCTCATGCAATTAATCTATAAAGGTAAGACCAAAGATGTCTACAATCTAGGTAACAGTCAGTATCTATTAAAATTCAAAGATGACGTAACAGGCGAAAATGGAGTCTTTGACCCCGGAGCGAATACCGTAGGCTTGACTATAGACGGAGCTGGTAAATCAGGGCTAAAGATGACCAAATATTTTTACGAGCTGTTAAATGGCCTTCAGATTCCTACACACTTAATTTCAGTTGATCTAGACGATGTCAGTATGGTCGTCAAGGAGGCAGAGGTATTAGGGAAAGGACTAGAGGTGATATGCCGTTACAAAGCAGTTGGAAGTTTTTACAGACGTTATGCGGCTTATTGCGAAGAAGGCCAAGACTTAAATGGTTTTGTAGAGGTGACAATCAAAGATGATGAACGCGGAGATCCTGTTATCTCCGAAGATGCATTGGAAAATCTGGGTATCTTAACCAAAGAATTATATCAGGAATTAAAAGCGCTAACGGTAAAAATCTGTGATATTGTCAAGGCGGAATTGGCAAAAAAAGGATTAGACCTTTATGATATCAAACTAGAATTCGGGTACGATAAAACAAACAATCAAATCATCCTCATTGATGAGATTTCAGGAGGCAACATGCGTGTTTATAAAAATGGACAGTATATCGCTCCTTTAGATTTAGAAAAAGAATTCTTAGCATAACATAAAATAAGAGCTGACCCAAAAAGTCAGCTCTTATTCTTTCTAAGCATGTTAAACACTAATCTCTGATAGATACCGTATCTCTTTGCAGCACTTTTGATTCGGAATCCTGATATTCCACATAATATTGTCCTGGACACAAGCTCACCTCTATACAATCACGATCCGCTGGTCTTAGGATCTGAAAGTACTGGAGACCTACATTTCCATTTTCAAAGTCCAAATACACTTTTAAAAAAGCAATCTGATCCGAGGAAAACATACCGAGGTTCGGTTCTAAACGGACATCCCTTTTTGCCTCTCTGTCTCTACACTCCGTTATCTGCCAACGGAGACTATCACTCTCTTTTTTCTGTAACTCCAACGCATTAATACGTGCCAGATAATCCACTTTACAGAAACGACAGTCAAGGTGCTTTTCAGTACTAATATAGTAGATGAGACTCAACCCGCCATCTTCCCTATACGGGATATAAATATGCCGAATATCTAACCTACCCAACGTTATATCTCGTTGAAAATAAAATGCGCTGTCCTGCACTTTCCGTTCATAACCATCTAACTTTTCAACTCCATTCCGGTGCTGTAGGGCAATAAGGTGATACTGAGGTTCTGAATCTGGAACTGCCGAAAACAAAAGCTTACTTCCCTTGGTATGAATACCAACTGATTTCATGACCAGCTTATCATTGGGATAAAGTTGCTTCATCTTTAATCCTGTCTCCTTTGAATCAAAAGGCCTAATATCCATATACAACCAGACATTTGAATTGTTTAAATCTGTATTGAAATACCGGTCTACATCCTCGACAAATACCCCTCCCTTGGCAAACCTAGGAGATTTACACCCCGCGAACACCGCTAAAACAAGAATTATTACTACTCTTTGCAGCATCGTAAAATTACATATTCGTTAAATCCAATCGTATTGGTAATGTGTATGCAACTCGTACCGCTTTCCCATTTTGGATAGCCGGCGTCCACTTAGCTGATTGACTAAGCATATCAAGAGCGGCCTGTCCCGTACCATATCCAATGTCCTGAACCACTTTAAGATTACTCAACTGTCCATCTTTCTCAACAACAAAATAAATTTGCATTGTCCCCTTTATACCAGCATCTATCACTGCTTTTGGAAATTGATAATTTAACCCAATCCATTTGCGATAGGCAGCCATTCCTCCAGGAGGTTCGGGATTGATTTCAGCAGTTTCAAAAATCATATCATCATCAACCCGCCCCTGTGCATTAATCTTCTTCGAAGTATCCTGATCCGTTAGGGATAGAAGGCTCGAGGTTTCTTCTTCCATTTCCGCAGGACCACCTAATATAGCCTTAGGAAAAGCAACATCAGCCAACTGTGTCTCCACACCAGCTACCACCTCTTTGGCTCTGCTTGTATTAAAAACCAAAGTAGATCCAATTGTTATTAACAGCACAGGAAGGCCGGCTAAATAAAACAACTTATTTCTATTCGACGATTTATTTTTAAATAACATCATAATTCTCTTTTTTAAAAATGACTGGTTCGAAAACTCATGGACCAGACTATTTAAGTCGGATCGCATCGCATTCGCAACCAACAATTCCGCATAAGCGACCTTATCTTCCGAACAAAGATCATCAGCAATACACTCATGTTGAAATTTCAACTCCTTTCGAATAAGATAAACTATGGGGTTAAACCAATTAAACACACAAATAAGCTCTAACAATAATATATCGTAGGAATGTCCCTGTTCTACATGAACTTGTTCATGCCGATCTATTACCTGCTCATTCTTTACTTCTGTTCCTAAAAACACCCATTTAAAAAATGAAAAACTCACATAACGCTCTTCACTAACGAATGCCCGTTTGACCGTCCATAACCGGTATACCAAAGCTATTACTCCAAGGCTGACAACAGCCCAATACAGAACCGTAAGCAAGTCAACCAAGCTGTAAGAAGTCTGTGCCACCGCCATGGGGATATACATCACATCCATAACCTCTATAAAGCTGACTTGTGGAATGACTTCATCCTCCGCTATTAAGCTTGATATATCAATGAATAGCCCTATAGGTATAAGGATTGCTAATACCACAATTCCTAATAAATACAGTCTATTCCACTGAAAGAAGGTCAACTTTCGGAAACAAATATGATATAGGCCAAAACCTATCGTCAAGGCGATATTAACCAGAAGTAAGTAAACCATAATTAGTTAAGTTTATAATCAAGCAATAGATAGCTTGTTATTTGTGTCTATTGATTATTGCCAATATTTCATCCAATTCTTTTACATCCAACTTATTTTCTTCCAGAAAAAAAGACAGCATTCGTTTCGGCGAGTTATCAAAATAACCATTCAACAACTTGTCCGCAACTACTTTCTTATACATTTCCTTAGAAATCGTTGGAATATAGCGATGGCTTTTGCCAAACGCTTGATGATCTACAAAACCCTTGGCTTGTAGAATCCTGATAATAGTAGAAACTGTATTATATGCAGGTTTTGGTTCTGGGAGTCTATCGATAACTTCCTTAACAAATCCGCCCCCCATATCCCAGAGCTCCTGCATGATCTGCTCTTCTGCTTTTGTAAGTTCTTTAATTTCGTCCATAATACTGTTTATTAAAAAAGGCACGTCTGCCGATAATCGATTATAAAACGAATGTATAACTAAAAAACTAGTTTTAAAACTATTTTTTTAGTTAATAACACAAACAACTACAATACAGCACATTAAAATCAATCCAATCGCCATCTTCGATTCGACTTTTTCTCGGACAGCTTGTTTTTTCGGTCCAATCGTGCCAATACTTTCGAGCGAGGTATTTTTGTTGGGATTCGCTTTTTCGTGGGTGTCAAAGCCTTTTCCAATAAGTCCTGTAGTCGTTCTACAGCGATATCTTTATTTGCCAACTGACTCCTACTCTCCGAAACCTCCAACTGTAACAACCCTTCTGATTGTATGCGATGTGCCAACTTAAACCTAACAATATCTTTTTGTATGGGAGACAGTAATAGAGAATTTGCCACATCCCACAGCAAAGTCACTTTCGTTTCTACTTTATTTACATTCTGTCCTCCAGCTCCCCCAGACCGGGAAGTCTTAAATGTCACTTCCTTCCTTAAATCTTCCGATTTAATATACATACTATAAACTTTACGATTTTATTGCAAAATGATTGCTAAACCTTACTTAAATTTGATTGTTATAAATATAAACAAAACTTCATGAAACCATCATGGGTAAATCGGGCTATATGCCTCCGAAAATGCTCTTGATAGCTTCATCACTTAACTTAATAGAAATTATTGATGAAAATAGGAATAGTTTGTTATCCCACATTTGGTGGTTCAGGAGTAGTAGCTACAGAGCTAGGAAAAGGATTAGCCTCCGAAGGTCACCAGGTACATTTCATTACTTACAGCCAACCTGCACGGCTAGACTTCTTTTCCGAAAACCTATTCTATCACGAAGTTGCCGTTTCGCAGTATCCACTTTTTGATTTTCCTCCTTACGAATCGGCATTAGCTAGCAAGCTCGTCGATGTGGTTCGCTTCGAACAGCTGGATGTATTACATGTACATTATGCTATTCCACATGCATCTGCCGCCTACCTAGCAAAACAGATTCTTCGCAGTTATGGTATCCATATCCCCGTAGTCACTACACTACATGGCACGGATATCACATTGGTAGGGAAAGACAAAAGTTTCAAGCCAGTTGTACAGTTCTCCATCAATGAATCCGATGGTGTCACCACCGTATCCGAAAGTCTAAAAAAACAAACTTTAGAGTTTTTCGATATTACTAGAGACATCGAGGTAATCCCCAACTTTATAGATCTCGAAAGATTTTTCAACAAAAAGAGAGAGCACTTCAAAAAAGCCATCGCCCCAGATGATGAGCGTATCCTGATACATACTTCCAATTTTAGAAAGGTAAAGAATACGACAGATGTAGTACGCATATTCCATCAAGTCAATCAAAAAATACCAAGCAAATTATTAATGGTCGGCGATGGTCCCGAACGTAGTAATGCCGAAGAGCTTTCAAGACAATTGGGAATCTCTAGTAGTGTCCGTTTCTTGGGCAAGCAAGATGCCATCGAAGAAATATTATCCGTTTCTGACCTATTCCTCATGCCTTCATCTTCCGAGAGTTTTGGATTGGCTGCATTAGAAGCAATGGCCTGTAGCGTGCCTGTAATCTCTACGAATACCGGAGGACTTCCTGAGCTGAATGTCAATGGCGTAACCGGATTTTTGAGTGATATTGGCGACGTAGATGACATGGCAAAGAATGCCATCCATATTCTAGAGGACTGCCCTCGTCTGGAAGAATTTAAAAAAGCAGCTTATGCTCGTGCCAAAGATTTTGATATCAAACAGATTTTGCCCTTATATGAGCGCTATTATCAAAAAGCCATTGACAGCTTAAAAAAAGAAAACAAATCGCTTTAAGTCCGTCGTAGGCGGAAAAAAAATTATATCTTTGACTTTTGGAAATATTCCGAAAAAATCAAGCATGAAATATAAACGTATCCTACTAAAACTCAGCGGTGAAGCTCTAATGGGAGAGCAAAACTATGGTATTGACATCAATAGAGTAGCTCAATATGCCAAAGACATTAAAGAAATCCATGAACAAGGTTTAGAAATAGCTATTGTCATTGGAGGAGGAAATATCTACAGAGGCCTAAGCGCAGAAAAAGCAGGTATGGACCGAGTGCAAGCTGACTATATGGGCATGCTAGCAACCGTAATAAATAGTATGGCTCTACAAGATGCTTTAGAAAAAGTTGGGCTAAAAACAAGACTACTTACTGCGATCAAAATGGAGCAGATTTGTGAGCCATTCATTCGCAGGAGAGCAGTAAGACACCTAGAAAAAGGTAGAATTGTAATCTTCGGTGCAGGTACTGGTAACCCTTATTTCACAACAGACACAGCTGCTTCGTTAAGAGCTATTGAAATTAATGCAGACGCTGTTTTAAAAGGAACTCGTGTTGATGGAATTTATTCAGCCGACCCAGAGAAAGATCCAAGTGCAACTCGTTTTGACAACATCTCATTCACCGAGGTTTATCAAAAAGGGCTCAATGTAATGGACATGACAGCATTTACATTATGCCAGGAGAACAATCTTCCAATTATAGTTTTTGATATGAATAAACCTGGTAATTTGAAAAAACTGGCCGAAGGAGAACATATTGGAACTGTTGTTAGCTAAGAAAAATAAAACTACAAACATATGAACGAACTGATATCTATAGAATTGGATGACTGCAAAGAGAGAATGACAAAAGCCGTGCAGCATACCGAATCAGAACTTACAAAAATTCGTGCTGGAAAAGCGACACCATCCATGTTGGACGGTATTTATGTAGACTATTATGGCTCCGCTACTGCACTCTCTCAAGTTAGTAACATCAATACTACGGATGCTCGTACAATTGTAATCCAACCTTGGGAAAAAAACCTTTTAACCACGATAGAAAAAGCTATCATGGATTCCAATATTGGATTAAATCCACAAAATGATGGTTCTGTAATACGTTTGGTTGTTCCTCCTTTGACAGAAGAAAGAAGACGTGACCTTGTAAAAAAAGCTAAAGAAGAGGCTGAAAAAGGACGCGTCACAGTGCGCAACATCCGCAAAGAGACCAACGAGTCTATCAAAAAACTAAAAAACGATGGTGCTTCTGAAGACGAGATTAAAATTGGTGAAGCTGAAGTTCAGAAACTAACAGACAGCTATATCGTAAAAGTTGATCAGTTAGCAGAGTTGAAAGAAAAAGACATTATGACGGTGTAACCCTTCATACATACCTTAACAAAAGCCATCCTTCAAAAAAAGGGTGGCTTTTTTAATGCCTATATTATCCTTATCACTAATTTTCTATTCGTATTTGTCAACAGCATTTATTAAATTTAGTACGCTATATAATTTTATCGAGGATGACTACAAGACGTAACTTTATCAAAAAGACAGGCTTAGGACTAGCGGGCGCATATTTTGGATCTTCACTATTGCATGCCTGTACACCGAACAAACAAAAAGGAGAAGGTCCTTTCGCCAATATAGGCTTACAGATATACTCTTTACGAGACCTCTTAGGCCAAGATGCCAAGCTCACGTTGGAAACCGTTTCAAAAATAGGCTATAGTCATATCGAAACATTTGGTCTAGATACCACTACGAATTCCTTTTGGGGACTTAGCGTACCCGAACTAAAGAAGATAATGACCGGAATCGACCTAAAGACCTATAGTGGACACTATGACTTGAGTAGATACCTCAGCAGACATCATACCGATAAAGAACCGATTGAAAAATATATCGAAACAGCACATGAGCTGGGTCAAAAGTACGTCATAGCACCCGTAACTCCTATGGATGACCTTAACAACCTAAAGGTTGAGGATTACCAATATGCCGCCGAACAGCTTAACAACGCTGGGGAAATAGCCAAAAAAGCAGGTATAAAAATTGGCTACCACAATCATTTCTGGGAGTTCAGAACATTTGCCAATGGTACAAAGGGATTAGATATTTTAATTGCTTTTACAGAGCCCGAATTGGTCGCTTTTGAATTGGACATCTATTGGATCGAAAAGTCGGGGTTCAGCCCACAATCTTATTTTCAGAAATACCCAAGTCGTTTTCCAATGTGGCACATAAAAGATATGGATAAAAACTATTCGCAACCTATAGTGGGGAAAGAGTACGACAGTTTACCTTTTGATTCTATACAGAACAAAGTACGCTTTACCGAAGTTGGTAGCGGACAGATCGACTATATCAACATCTCACAAAGTGCAAAGCAGGCGGGTCTAGAATATGCGTTTGTTGAACAAGACGACATCTATATGCCGAACAAATTTGAGAGTATCAAAAAGAGTTACGACTATGTCCAAAAATTCCTGACTAAATAACGGAAAATAAAGAAGGGCTGTAAAATCATTACAGCCCTTCTTTTTAAAAATTCATTGCTTCTACTTCCGAAGCTGTTTCTTCTACCTTCTCTTTTAGTCCTTTCTTGAAGCTCAATAAGTTCTCTCCTATTGTTTCATCAAAAGTTCCTATAATTTGCGCTGCCAGAATTCCTGCATTTTTTGCTGCATTCAAAGCCACAGTTGCCACAGGAATACCGTTAGGCATCTGTAGTATGGATAATACTGAATCCCAACCATCGATAGAGTTCGAAGACTTTACAGGTACACCAATTACAGGAAGGTGTGTTATTGACGCTACCATACCTGGCAGATGCGCAGCTCCACCAGCTCCAGCTATAATTACTTTAATACCTCTAGAAGCTGCTTCTTCAGCATATGAAAACATACGATGAGGCGTACGGTGAGCTGATACAATAGTAACTTCAAAACCTACTCCTAATTCCTTTAACACTTCTACTGCATCTTGCATAACAGGGAGATCAGATTTACTCCCCATAATAATTCCAACTTGGATTGATTGTGTGCTCATTTCTTTATTATGCTATTACTTTCAATATTTCCTGTACCTTACGGGCATTAATAATTGCAAGCTCCCGATCTGCATTCACAATACAGACGTGTCCCATCTTCCGGAAGGGTTTGGTATACTTTTTACCGTACAAGTGTAAATACACACCTTCCATTGCCAGGATTTCTTCTATCCCCTCATACTTAGCCAATCCTTCATATCCTTCTTCTCCCAAAAGATTAATCATCACAGCATTCGAGCGTGCTTCTGTATTTCCTAACGGCAGATTGAATATTGCTCTAAGGTGTTGACCGAACTGAGAAGTAAAGTTTCCTTCGATAGTTTGGTGTCCCGAATTATGAGGACGTGGTGCTAGCTCGTTGACTAGAATTTCACCTTCTTCAGTCAAGAACATCTCAACAGCCAATAAACCTACTATCTGCAAATCGTTTGCAATCTTCTTAGCTAGTTCCTCAGCCTTCTGTTGGATTTCGAAACTATAAGTCGATGGGGAGATTAAGAACTCTACTAAGTTCGCTTGCGGGTTAAACTCCATTTCCACCATTGGAAAGGTTTTGACCTCACCACGATCATTGCGAGAGACAATAACAGCAATCTCTTTCTGGAATTTTACAATCTCCTCAATGATACTTGGTTCCTCAAACGCAGTCTGCAAATCATCTTCGTTAAGAATCATTTTAACGCCCTTCCCATCGTATCCATCTTTACGCAGTTTCTGCACAAAAGGCAACGATAAATTCGCATTACGAAGAGATTCACGATTAGAAATCAGTTGAAACGCCGATGTCGGAATATCATTTTGTTTGAAGAATTGCTTCTGCAAGCCTTTATCCTGAATCAAACGTATCACACGAGACTGTGGATACACAATCACCCCTTTATCCTCCAGTGCCTCCAATGCATCGACATTGACTTTTTCAATCTCTATCGTCAGCATATCTAGGTTCTTTCCAAAATTAAAGACCGTATCATAATCGCTAAGTGATCCACATTCAAAGTGATCACATAATTTACGACAAGGTGCATTTTTATCTGGATCTAGCACATGCACATTCACATTATAACTAATTGCTTCCTGAATGAGCATCCGGCCCAACTGGCCACCGCCAAGAATCCCTAGCTGCAACTCACCATAAAAATCTTTTCCCATAATTTAACTTATATCCTTAGCAGTTCTCCTCAAAGTATTTCTCGTGAAGAATCTGTTCTTTTTCAATCTTTTTTTGTAACTCTAAAAATGCACCTATAAGCGCTTCCGGTCTAGGCGGACAACCTTGCACGTACACATCTACCGGGATGATTTTATCGACCCCTTTCACCACATGATAGCCATGTTGCCAATACGGCCCACCGCAGTTTGAGCAAGAGCCCATTGAAATAACATATCGAGGCTCGGGCATCTGTTCATACAGCCTTTTGATACGATCAGCCATTTTAAAAGTCACCGTACCTGCAATAATCATAACATCAGATTGTCTTGGAGACGGCCTAGGAAAAACTCCTAGACGATCTAGATCATATGTTGCGGCCATCGCTCCCATCATTTCAATAGCACAGCATGCAATACCAAAACTGACAGGCCACATAGATGATAATCTCGCCCAATTCAGCAAATCATCAATCTTAGCCACAATGACACCATCAGACCTTAACTGTTCATCTATACTCATGGCTTTTTGAATCTAGGTTTAAACCCAACGGATGGCTTAGAAACACGATCTTCCACGACATCATTTTTATCCTCTACAAGAGAGTCTATACTAGCGTGGTAATCTCGGACTGCATACACACTATTATTAAGCTGTGCATACGCATCCTGTGGTATATTCACATTAACAACAGGTCGTACATGATTTGGCTTAATCCAATTTAAATCACCTTTACGCCATACGTAGATTAGACCAATAATCAGGATCGCAAGAAAAATACCCATCTCTGCCATCGTAAACCACCCCCATCGCCCATCTGCTGCAATAAGAAATTCATTTCCAAATACGACAGACCACGGAAAAATAAAGATAAGCTCGACATCAAAAAGTAAAAAGATAAGTGCTATGACATAGAATCGTGGATTAAATTGAACCCAGGCAGTTCCCACTGTCTCTTCACCACATTCATACGTACTCTCTTTGATTGGATTGGGCTTCTTTGGAGCAATCAACTTGGCTAGAAAAATCGTCACGCAGACTAACAGGATACCAATAATCCCCATAAGGAGAATAGCTCCATAAGCTGAAAGTTGCGAGGGATGATCGTCCATAACCACAAAATTAACAATAAATTCTATTCTTTCTAAAAATAACCGTCAAATTTAGGTCTAAAACAAAACGGAGGGACAACTATAAAAATTATACTTGCCCCTCCGTCTCTTATTCCGGAATCAACTTTCCGAATCTATCTACCAGGCATCTTCGGCATATTGCGCATCATTTTTGCGGCCATAGCTGGATTAGACATCTGTTTCATCACTTTACGCATATCCATAAATTGTTTCAACAGCTTATTAACCTCATTAATATCTGTACCGGATCCTTTCGCGATACGCATTCTTCTTTTTTGATCGATTGCATCTGGGTTTTCTCTCTCGAAAGGAGTCATTGAATCGATAATCGCTTCGATTGGTTTAAAAGCGTCATCTTCAATTTCCACATCTTTAAGAGCTTTACCGGCTCCAGGTATCATACCTATCAAATCCTTCATATTACCCATCTTCTTGATCTGTTGAATTTGGGATCTGAAATCATTGAAGTCAAACTTATTCTTACGGATTTTCTTCTGAAGCTCCGCTGCCTGCTTCTCATCGAATTGCTGCTGAGCACGTTCCACCAAGGAAACAACGTCACCCATCCCTAAGATACGAGAAGCCATACGGTCAGGATAGAACATATCCAACGCATCCATCTTCTCTCCTGTACCAATAAATTTAATTGGCTTGTTTACAACAGATTTAATAGATAGCGCGGCTCCACCACGAGTATCCCCATCAAGTTTCGTTAATACAACCCCAGTAAAGTCTAATCTATCATTGAAAGCCTTAGCTGTATTTACGGCATCCTGTCCAGTCATAGCATCTACGACAAACAAAATCTCATGTGGCTGAGTAGCATCCTTTACCGCAGTTATCTCATTCATGAGTGCCTCATCAATCGCAAGACGACCTGCCGTATCTATAATGATAACATTATTACCATTGCGTTTACCTTCCTCTACCCCAGCTTTTGCAATTGCAATTGGATCTGTCGAATTTCTATCTGTATATACAGGTACTCCTACTTGCTCTGCTAGAACCTCTAATTGATCGATCGCTGCAGGACGATATACGTCACCAGCAACCAAAAGAGGTTTTTTACCTTTCTTATCTTTCAAAAAATTAGCAAGCTTTCCAGTAAACGTAGTTTTACCCGCACCATTCAGACCCGCAATTAGAATAACTGTTGGATTCTTTGATAGATCGAGTTCAGTTACCGAGCCCCCCATTAAACCAGTCAACTCATCATTCATGATTTTAGTCAACAACTGTCCAGGAGAAATACTGCTCAATACATTTTCACCTAATGCCTTTTGTTTGACATCGTCTGTAAACGTTTTTGCAGTTTTATAATTCACATCGGCATCCAACAAGGCCTTGCGAATTTCTTTCATCGTCTCAGCGACGTTTATTTCGGTAATATTCCCTTGGCCTTTTAATACCTTAAAGGCTCTATCTAGTTTATCCTGAAGATTTGAAAACATAGTTAATTTTTTGAAACTCTTATGCTAAGTTGCAAAGTTAACAATAATTTGCTTTTTCTCAACTCCTGTATTATACAGAATTGTTTTAACCGGAGATGCATCTATTCCACAAAAAAGCCGAAACAATATTGCTTCGGCTTTTCCTTATTAATTCTTTATAGATGAGTTAGTACTAATCTCTTCTTCCCAATAGGATAGACGCATAATATAAGAGCGTAACCAGTGCAGACAATGCTGCGATTACATAGGTCATTGCAGCCCATTTCAAGGCATCTTTTGCCCCGTCATGTTCTTCCTGACTATGTGTTACATTAGCCCGATCCAACCAAGCTAAAGCCCTTTTCGATGCATCAAACTCAACAGGCAAAGTGATAAAACTAAACACTGTAGTGACTGCTAACGCTGCAACACCTATTTGCAATAATAAAAAGCTCTTTGAAAAAATAGCCAACATCACACCTATCATCAACGTGAAAGAGACAATCTTCGAAGAAAAGTTTACAATCGGCACCATAGATGACCGAAACTGCAACCAGGAATAGGCTGTCGCATGTTGTACAGCGTGTCCACATTCGTGCGCGGCCACCGCAGCAGCAGCAACGCTACGCCCATGGTATACCTCAGGGCTCAAGTTTACAGTTCGATCGCTAGGATTATAGTGATCCGTAAGCTGCCCCTCCACTGATACAATATTTACATCATAAATATTATTATCATGCAACATCTTCTGCGCTATCTCTGCACCCGATAACCCAGAGGTTAAAGGCATTTCAGAATACTTTTTAAACTTATTTTTAAATCTTGTTTGGACAATCATACTAATGATCCCAATAACAATCAATAAAATCCAAATTCCCATATCTTTTTTTTTCTTGTTTTTTTATCTATTCTTAATTACACAAAAACCAATTTCAAAGGTCATGCCACAACAAATAAACGCAAATTTTCTGTCATTTTGACAACAAATGAGACATATAGCTTCATCTAACCGTCATAAATTCTGAAAACATCTTACCGGCCATTAATGGCTAGTAGCATGAAGCAATAAGCAAAATGGACTCTTGGTAAAACCAAAAGTCCATTTGAATATTCTTAAATTTAAAATGGAATCTAATTAAACTGGAAGGTCATATTATGATCTTCAATCATTTTACGGAGATTACTCAAGGCATACCGCATACGTCCCAATGCTGTGTTGATACTCACTTCCGTGATCTCCGCAATATCTTTAAAGCTCATATCACAAAAATGCCGCATAATCAATACCTCTTTTTGGTCATCAGGTAGCAACTGTATAAGTTTCTTTAAATCCACATCGACCTGACTCCGCACCAACTTACTTTCAGCATCGTCATCAGCAAAGTTGAGCACTTCAAAAATATCGTAGCCATCGCCATTAATCACAGTAGGTCCTCGTTTTTCCTTTCTAAAATGGTCAATCACCATATTATGGGCAATACGAATCACCCAAGGTAAAAACTTTCCCTCCTCATTATAGCGTCCTGTTTTAATAGTATTGATGACCTTGATAAAGGTCTCTTGAAAAATGTCCTCTGCCAAGAACTCATCTTTGACACGAACAAAAATAGAAGTATATATCTTAGTCTTGTAACGATCTATCAGCACCTTCAATCCACTCTCATCGCCATTGATATAGGCCCGGATTAACTCTTGATCTGTTTTGCTTTTCAATAGTTTCATAATAATTCCCCTAATATTTTAAGTATAGAGCATGTAAGCAATTCAATTTTTTAGAGTAACCGTGTTTCGATAGGCATCTATTTTTAATTGTTTTAAATATCGTTATCTACCCCAAAGTAGCTGAAAAAAAATGACGTTTCAAATTTACGTCACGAGTTTTAACATTAATTCACAGTTCTTAAACGCAATAATTATACCACAAAGCCAGTCCAACGAACAGCCACCAGAGAGAACATACAGAACTCCAAATTATCTTATCCTTCAAATCGGTACACCCCAGCAAACCAAAGTCAATTTCAACAAAAAAAGCTCCAAAATTTCTTCTGGAGCTTTCTATATTATTCATTCACCTACCTACTTGTATAGTGGGAACTGAGCCATCATAGCTTTCACTTTATCATGGATTTTTGCCAACTGTGCTTCGTTTGCACGGTTTTGCAATGCTTCATCGATCAACTCACCAATTTGAACCATCTCTGCTTCTTTCACCCCACGAGTGGTAATCGCTGCTGTACCGAAACGAACACCTGAAGTAACAAAAGGAGAACGTGTATCAAACGGAACCATATTTTTGTTGGTAGTTATACCTGCTAATCCCAATACAGCTTCTGCTTCCTTACCTGAGATATCTTTATTACGTAAATCCACTAACATCAAGTGATTATCTGTTCCTCCTGAGATAATCTTGTAATCGCGATCCACGAAGAATTTGGCCAAAGCCTGAGCATTGCTCTGTACTTGCTTCACATAAGCTAAATAATCATCGCTCAATGCTTCACCATAAGCTACAGCTTTAGCCGCGATAGTGTGCTCCAAAGGACCACCTTGCGTACCTGGGAATACCGCCAAATCCAACAATTGTGTGATTGTACGAGTCTCTCCTTTAGGAGTCTTCGCACCCCAAGTGTTTTCAAAATCCTTACCTACCATGATCATACCACCACGAGGTCCACGCAATGTTTTGTGCGTAGTCGTAGTCACGATATGACAGTGAGGAAGAGGATCATTCAATAATCCTTTAGCAATCAATCCTGCCGGGTGAGAGATATCAGCCAATAATAAGGCTCCTACCTCATCTGCAACTTTACGCATACGTGCATAATCCCAATCACGTGAATATGCAGAAGCACCACAAATAATCATCTTTGGTTTCTCACGTAGTGCAGTCTCTTCTAGTTGTTCGTAATCGATTAAGCCTGTATCCTCTTTTACACCATAGAATAAAGGCTGGTAGATTTTTCCAGAAAGATTGGCAGGAGAACCATGCGTCAAGTGACCGCCATGAGAAAGATCAAGACCTAGGATTTTATCTCCAGGTTTTATTGTAGCCAAAAAGACAGCTGCATTCGCCTGTGCGCCAGAGTGCGGTTGCACGTTAACCCATTCTGCACCAAAAAGCTTTTTAGCACGTTCGATAGCGATTGTCTCTATTTCATCGACAACTTCGCATCCGCCATAATAACGTTTTCCTGGAAGTCCTTCAGCGTATTTATTGGTCAATACAGAACCTGCTGCTTCCATTACTTGTTTGCTCACGAAGTTTTCTGATGCGATTAATTCAATGCCTTCTTCCTGGCGTTTTAGCTCATCTGCGATTAGATTAAAGATAGCTTGATCTCTTTCCATTCTTGTGTAATTATTATTGGGGTGTTGAGAATAAATTATTTTGCCGCAAATATACGATTATCTTAGCTTTTAAAGGAATTCTTTAATGTATCTTTTAAAAAACAAATCTTACATTAAACAATTATCAATCAAAGACATCTTATCTTTATCAGGCATCACACGTACTCTAGACAGCAAGTTCCTTCTTAAGTAACACCTGAGCAGCTTCATAGGGATTCACATCAAGCGCTTTCATATGTTTTAAAACGACCTCTATATAACTATCAACTGAATCATCTGCTCGCATACCTTTATTTGCATTGCGCATCAAATCCAACGTATTATCCTTCAAATCCCGCACAATAGTCCAAGCTAAGTCTGACACATACAGTTGTTGTGTAAAATTGTGCTGAAATTCAGATTCGATATCTGCCAGTATAGCCTGCTTAAACTGATGGAGCGAAATTCCCTGTCCGTGATGTCTGAGCATAAGCTGCTCTGGCGACACCCGATGAACAAACAACAACAACCGTTCATAAGCTGCAAAACGTAACTGCAACCGGTCCTTAAGGAGTTCTTTGTTTTGGTTGATATTACCCATCTTCAGAAAATGCCCCTCTATTTTGGGCCAGATAATGTAAAATGCTAATACCAAAGCTATAAATACGCCAAAAGCTAAAACGAAAAGTTGTTTAAAAAAATCAATATACTCCATTATCAAGTCTTGTTTATATAGTGTCAAAAAAAACACAGCATGTTTATTTCGGCTAAAAATATGTATTTTTGTTTAACTATCAACAATAGGGAAAGGTAAGAAAATGAGTATCGAACATACAACAGGCACAGCACCCGTAAAAATGACGGAAGGCGCTGTTACGGAATTAAGAAAATTAATAAGCCAACAAGAGATAAGTGCTGACTACGGTCTTCGCATTGGTGTTGAAGGTGGAGGTTGTTCTGGCATGAACTATATCCTTGGCTTCGACCAAAAGAAAGATGGCGATTCGGAATACGAGATCGAAGGTCTCCGTGTATTCATGAACAAAGCTCATGGAATGTATCTTGCAGGGATGGAGATTGATTTCAAGAATGGTTTGGACGCAAGAGGCTTTACATTTAACAACCCGAATGCCACAAGCACTTGTGGATGCGGATCTAGTTTCTCCGCTTAAAAAGAATAAAAGCTGTCTTCAGGTATCTCTAAAAATAGATAACTAAGACAGCTTTTCACCTCCCTTCTCTATCTAATCGCTCAAAAAGGGCCTTAAAGCTCTAATTTCCCGTCTATAAAAAGCGAGCTCAATATTATCCGTTTCTAACTTTTACCTTTCCTTAATATTCATTAAATTAGCCACCTTTAAAAATTGATTTACAAATACGTGATGTACAAGGAATATAAGCAGTTAAATTTACCGGAAATCGGCAAAGAAGTATTAAAACGTTGGGAAACAGAAAATATATTTGAAAAAAGTATTTCAAACCGTCCAGCGAGCAAGCCCTACACTTTCTATGAAGGTCCTCCTTCTGCAAATGGTACCCCTGGTATCCACCATGTGATGGCGCGTGCTATTAAAGATATTTTTTGCCGTTACAAAACCTTAAAGGGATTTCAGGTAAAACGTAAGGGAGGCTGGGATACCCACGGTCTACCAATCGAACTCGCTGTCGAAAAATCCTTGGGTATCACCAAAGAAGATATCGGAGTTAAGATCTCTGTCGAGGCCTATAACGATGCGTGTCGCAAAGAGGTGATGAAATACACCGACCTCTGGAACGACCTTACCGAAAAAATGGGATACTGGGTAGATCTAGAGAATCCTTATATCACTTATGAAAATGAGTACATAGAGACCTTATGGTTCTTATTGAAAGACCTATACAAAAAAGGCCTTCTATACAAGGGCTACACCATACAACCTTACTCGCCTGCTGCAGGTACAGGGTTGAGCTCCCATGAGCTCAATCAACCAGGTACGTACAAAGATGTCAAGGACACCACCATCGTTGCGGAGTTTCGCTTAGACAAAAAGCAACTACACCCTATGGTAAATACGTTGGTAGAGACACCTGAAGAAGATGTAGCTTTCATCGCTTGGACGACTACCCCTTGGACCCTACCAAGCAACACGGCACTTGTAGTTGGCAAAAACATTGACTACGTCAAAATCAAAACGTTCAACCAGTATACTGGCGAGCCTGTTTCTGTTATCTTGGCCAAAAACCTAATCAGTAAACACTTCAAAGCTGAAGGCGAAAATGCTTCTTTCCAAGATTATAAAACAGGAGACAAAATCGTCCCTTGGGAAAAAGCAGCCGAATTCAAAGGAGCAGAGTTAGTGGACCTGAGATATCACCAGTTGCTACCTTACATTACATCCGAAGAGTTGTTAGAAAATGCTTTCCGAGTGATTCCAGGTGATTTTGTAACGACCGAAGATGGTACAGGTATCGTGCATGCTGCGCCGACTTACGGTGCGGATGACTTTAGAGTATCCAAAGAAAATGGTATCCCTGCTATCTTGGTCAAAGACGAGAATGGCAAAGATGTGCCTACTGTAGACCGTACAGGACGTTTCGTCAAAGAAATCAGCGACTTTGCCGGGCGTTTTGTAAAAGAAGAATATTACAGTGCTGAAGAACGTGCGGACAAAGATTTCCGCCCAACCGATGTACTCATTGCCATCAAATTAAAAGAAGACAACAAAGCATTTGATGTCAAAAAATACGAACACACCTATCCACATTGCTGGCGTACAGACAAACCTGTATTATACTATCCATTGGATAGCTGGTTCATCAAAACCACTGCTGTAAAAGAACAATTGGTTGCTTTGAACAAAACCATCAACTGGAAACCAGAAGCAACAGGTACAGGACGATTTGGAAACTGGTTAGAAAACCTTGTTGACTGGAACTTATCCCGTTCTAGATACTGGGGTACTCCCCTACCTATCTGGCGTTCGGAAGATGAAAACGAAGAAATCTGTATCGGCTCTATGTCCGAGTTGAAATCCTACCTAGAAGCTTCACTTACATCTGATGTTTTGAGCGATGCCGAAAAGGAAATCAACAGCGAATACTTAGCCAAATTCGGAACAGAGAAACTAGACCTTCACCGTCCGTACGTAGACCATGTTGTATTAGTATCCGATGCCGGGCAGAAACTATTCCGCGAGCCAGACCTTATCGACGTATGGTTTGACTCTGGAGCTATGCCTTATGCACAATGGGGACTAGACTATGACAAGCTTGCAAATGGCGATGCATTACCATTCAAAAATGAATATAACAATGCGTTTCCTGCAGACTTCATCGCCGAAGGTGTTGACCAAACCCGCGGATGGTTCTTCACATTACACGCTATCTCGACTATGGTTACGGGTTCTGTAGCCTTCAAAAACGTGGTTTCAAATGGACTTGTACTGGATAAAAACGGTAACAAAATGTCTAAGCGTCTAGGCAACGGAGTAGACCCATTTGCAACGATAGAAAAGTACAGTGCTGATGCCACCCGCTGGTATATGATCAGCAATGCAGCCCCTTGGGATAATTTAAAATTCAACGAAGAAGGCTTAGACGAGGTACGTCGTAAATTCTTCGGAACACTATATAACACCTATGCGTTCTTTGCGCTTTATGCCAATATCGACAACTTCAGCTACGCTGAACCCGAAATTGCGTTAGCCAACAGACCAGAGATCGATAGATGGATATTATCCTTACTGAATACCCTTACCAAGGAAGTTGATGAATGCTATAGCGATTACGAGCCTACAAAAGCAGCACGCGCTATACAGAACTTTGTAGACGAACATTTGAGCAACTGGTATGTAAGGTTATGCCGCCGTCGCTTCTGGAAAGGAGATTATACGGAAGACAAAATCTCAGCCTACCAAACATTGTACACCTGTTTGGACACCATTGCTAAATTGATGTCTCCGATATCTCCATTCTTTGCAGATCAGCTTTATCTTGACTTGAACCAAGCTACAAAAAAACAGACCTTCGAATCTGTACATCTAGCCGACTTCCCTGTTTACCAAGCTGACCTGGTAGACAAAGAGCTAGAAGAGCGCATGGGTCTAGCACAGGATATTTCGTCATTGACACTATCTCTACGTAAGAAAACGGCAATCAATGTACGTCAGCCTTTGAGCAAAATTTTGATCCCTGTATTGGATGCTGCTTTCCAGACAAAAGTCGAAAAAGTAAAAGATTTGATTCTATCGGAGACCAACATTAAGAATATCGAATTCATTACAGACACCGCTGGTCTTATCAAGAAAAAGATAAAACCTAACTTCAAGGCCCTAGGTGCCAAAGTCGGCAAAGACATGAAGACCGTGAGCGCGGCAATTCAAGCTTTCACACTAGAGCAGATCAGTCAGTTAGAAAAAGCGGGAACCCTTGAGCTAGAAGGCACACCTTATAGCATCGGCTTAGAAGATGTAGAGATTATCGCAGAAGACGTAGCGGGATGGCAAGTAGCCAATCTAGGCAACCTTACCGTAGCTTTAGATATACAAATCAGCGACGAGCTAAAACAAGAAGGAATCGCGCGCGAACTGATAAACCGCATACAGAATCTACGCAAAGAAAAAGGATTTGAGGTAACTGACAGAATACGAGTTCAGTTGACACAAAATAATGAAATTGAACAAGCTGCCAAGAATAATTTATCGTATATTTGCACGGAAATATTAGCTGATTCATTGATTTTTGAACAAGAGGTAATAGGAGGAGAAAGCATAGAAATCAATGATAATAAACTTGAGGTATTAATTGAAAAAAATTAAACTATGGGAGAAAACACAGAAAAAACCCGCTATAGTGACGCTGAATTATTAGAATTCAAAGCCATTATAATGGACAAGTTAAGAATTGCGAAGGAAGAGCTCCTAGCCTTAACAAAGACTTTGAGTGGAGGAAATGCCAACGGAACGGATGACACAGCTGGTACCTACAAGACACTAGAAGATGGTTCTGCAACATTGGAAAAAGAACAGACAAACCAATTGGCAGCACGTCAAAAGAAGTTTATTGATAACTTAGAAGCAGCTTTGGTCCGCATCGAAAACAAAACGTATGGAGTCTGCCGGGAGACTGGTAAATTGATTCAAAAGGAGCGCCTTAAAGCAGTTCCACATACTACATTGAGCATCGAAGCCAAGAACAAACAATACTAAACAAAATACAAATAGCCTTTGCCACTTCTTGCGCAAAGGCTATTTTATGAATTCACTATGAAAGGCTATACAAGACCTATTACGCTAATTATCATCGTTTTATTAATAGACCAAATCTCCAAGTTTTGGATTAAGCTGAATATGACTATTGGTCAAGATTTCAAAATTCTTGGCGATAAGTTTTTGATTCACTTTATCGAAAACCCAGGAATGGCCTACGGCATGGAATTTGGCGGAGAATATGGCAAATTATTCTTAAGTGTATTTCGAATAATTGCGGTATCAGGAATTGGCTATGGACTTTATTATATGGTCAAGAACAAATATAACCGAGGCTTTATATTGAACGTAGCCCTCATCTTTGCGGGCGCACTGGGCAATATCATCGACTCGGCATTCTATGGCTTAATATTTAGTGAAAGTACATTTTATGAAAAAGCAGTTCTTTTTCCTGAAGGAGGGGGCTATGCCTCTTTTCTACATGGAAAAGTAGTTGACATGCTTTATTTCCCTTTAATCGAAGGAAACTTTCCCGATTGGCTACCAATATGGGGAGGTGAACACTTCTTATTCTTCCGGCCTGTATTCAATATCGCGGATTCGGCTATCTCCGTTGGTGTATTCTTAATCTTAATCTTCCAGAAACGCTATTTCAAAGAAGAGCACAAAGAAGAAGACAGCGTACACAGCGAAATACTAGAAGATTAAAAAATATGATAAGAGCGGAATATTTCCGCTCTTATTCATTATATACTATTTTTGTAATCAATAACACCTTCATCCACATGTATATGAAACGACTCAAAATCCTTTTCCTATCAATATTCAGTCTATCCATTTTTCTCTCTACTGCTCAAGAAATCAACATAGACAACTTAAAAAAACACATCTATTACCTTTCTTCAGATAAAATGAAAGGCAGGGCAACAGGTAGCAAAGAACTCAAGAAATCAGCCAACTACATCGAAAAAGAATTCAAAAAATATAAACTATCCCCAAAAGGAAATAAAGGCTATCGCCAATCTTTCACGGCCAAAGTCAGCCGCGTTATTGTCCCTGACAGCTTACGCCGAGCAGAAAACATCATTGGTTTTTTAGACAATGGCGCTCCCTACACTGTTGTGATCGGTGCGCACTATGACCATTTGGGACTAGGTGACTTCGGCGGATCAAAAGACCCTGACAATATCGGCAAGATACACAATGGTGCCGATGACAATGCTTCTGGTGTAGCCGGCTTACTTGAGCTTGCCAGACATTATTCTAGTAATGGCATCAAAGAACAGTTCAACATCCTCTTTATTGCATTCAGCGCTGAAGAGCTTGGGTTACTAGGTTCAAAACACTGGACTGAGAATCCCACAGTCCCACTATCCGAGATACACTGGATGCTTAATATGGATATGATTGGCCGCTACAATCCAGCCAATGGGTTAGCCGTTATCGGTTACGGTACTAGTCCACAGTTTCCCGCAATCTTTGAAGGTATACAAAGTGATATCAAATTCAATCTAAGCAAAGATGGCAATGGTGGTTCCGACCAAACCTCTTTCTATAAAAAGAACATCCCTGTCCTATTTTTCCATACCGGTGGACATGAAGATTACCATAAAACAGGAGATGATGCCGAAAAAATTGACTATACGGTTTTAAAGAGCATTCTTCAATTAGAAGTAAAGGTCATTGACAAGTCAATGCAACAACAAAAAATGGATTTTACCTGGACAAATTAACCGTATGCGTATATTTATTACCGGTTCCAATGGCTTCGTTGCTCAAAAGTTCTGCGAGCTTTGGCAACATGCCCAAATAGAGAGCGAACTCTTAGGCGTATCTAAGACAGCCAATAGAAATAAAGACCTTCCCTCCTCTTCTTTTAGGCAATGTGACCTAATAGATCTAGAAGCTCTTAACAACTTACTTGTAACATTTCGCCCTACCCATATTTTACACACCGCAGCGCTGAGCAGTGTCGAGTCTTGTGTAGACAATCCGGATATGGCACAAAAAATCAATGTAGACCTAACCACATTTTTAGGAGAATACGCTTTCTCCCAAAATGTGCATTTGACATTCTTATCTACAGATTTCGTATTCGATGGGCTACAAGGCCCCTATAAAGAGGAAGACCGCACCGCTCCAGTCAATGCTTACGGACAGAGCAAAGTAAGAGCAGAACAGTCTCTCCTGCCATTGGATGGCAAAATAGCCATACTAAGAACTATCCTGGTATACGGTTGTATCGCTGACTCTACGCGTGGCAACCTCGTATTATGGGCAAAAAAACAACTGGAAGAAGGCAATTCTATCCGTGTCGTTCGCGACCAATGGCGTATGCCCACTTGGGTCGATGACCTTGCTCAAGCCTGCCTTTTAGCGATGAAGAAAGAAGCACAAGGCCTATTTCATATATCTGGTTCAGAGCTATATAGTATAGAAGAAGTAGTACACAAAGTCGCTGACTATTGGCACCTCGACAAATCCTTGATTAGCTCCATCACAGCCAAGGATATTGGACAGGATCAAAACCGTCCAGCTAGAACAGGCTTTGTTCTTGACAAAGCACAGACTGTTTTAGGCTTTACACCTACTCCTTTTGTAGTATCTTTGCAAAAAATTGACGAACAACTAAAACAACATAACAGATAGATGGAAGGGAAAAAAGCAAAAGATTCGTACACCGAAATGAACGAATTGGTTTTACCAAACGACACCAATACCTTTGGTAATCTAATGGGGGGCAGACTATTATACTGGATGGATATTTGTTCTGCTATGGCAGCCCAAAAGCACTCCAATAGTCCTGTAGTAACTGTATCTGTAGATAATGTTTCGTTCAAAAGGTCGATTAAATTGGGCGAGGTAGTTACTATTCAGGCCAAAGTTTCACGCGCTTTCAACTCTTCTATGGAAGTCCGGATGGAGATATTTGCACACAATCTTCCCGAAGGGACAAAAGTTAAGAGCAATGAAGCTTATTATACTTTTGTAGCAGTTGATGAAAATACCAAACCCAAAAGAGTTGCGGACCTTATCCCAGAAACGGAAGAAGAAATCCACTTGTACGACGAAGCATTACAACGTCGGGAATTACGTTTGATTCTTGCTGGAAAAATGGAAATGAAAGATTCCAAAAGCTTAAAGAAGCTTATAAACCATGCAAAAAGTCATTAAAGAGAAAAGGTTCAGTTTGATAAACTGAACCTTTTCTCTTTATGAATAGAGTTACCCATTCCCCAACTCTAGGATACGGTCAAATTCTTCTTGCTTGAGTGGCATCACCGACAGACGCCCTTGTTTTACCAGCGCAATATTTTGCAGAAACTCATCGGCTTTTACCATTTCCAGTGTAACCGGCTTTTTTAAAGTCTCTACCGGAGCAAGGTCTACCACTACCCATTTAGGGTCTTCCGTAGTAGGATCCTGATAATATTCATTGACGACCTTAGCTACGCCAACCACTTCTTTACCTTCATTACTGTGATAGAAAAGGACCAAATCTCCGACCTTCATGGCCTTCATGTTATTCCGGGCTTGGTAATTACGTACGCCATCCCAGAATGTCTGTCCATCTTTATTAAACTGCTCCCAGCTATATTTAAAGGGTTCTGATTTTACTAAGAAATAATTCATATTAGCCCTCTCCTTCCAAAACTTCCATCTTATCGGCAAAGTGTGCACAATAATCACGAAGGTCACCGATTACTTTTTCTGCCATTGGATCGCCACCAGATGCTCTTAAAAAAGAATCACCCATCGTTTGCATCGTTTCATAAAAAAAGCGCTTCATCTCATCATACGGCATATCTTTCGTCCATAAGTCAATGCGTAGAGAGTTTTTATACTGTGCATCCCACAATGATAAAAACATTGCTTTAGCGGGCAACGTATCTGAAGTCTCTCCATCCGTAGAAGACCATTGAATTACTTCTGGAACATTATTTTCGTCTAACTCGACGTTCAATTTTATTTCTGCTTTTTTCATTCTATTATTTAATTTTTAATACCCGCAGAGAATCCTCATAAATAGTATCTCTACTGATTATCGATATTATAAAAACCTTTCGGTCTCCTTATTGCATTTTCAATATAACCATCAATATACCTACAAGCAGTATAAAACCAATCTGTAGAAACCAAATTCGCTTTAAATCTTTAAAGAACAAGCGAAAGCCCAAATCTATCAACGCCAAGAATATAGTTAACAACAGCAACCAGCCCCAAGACATGATCTTTTCCTCTCCACTCCCCCATTCAGAGACCACCCATACCAAGATACAGGCCAAAGTAATATTTAGGGGTGTCAGCTTCACAGATTAACTATTTTTAAACTTTTTGCCCTTCTTTTTTACTCCAGAAGATTTAGCTGTTGTTTTTTTCGGCTTGAACCCAGACTTTAGCGCTTCCTTTTGTTTAATAACAAACTTTTTCTCATGAAAAGCCCCTTTAAAATCAGGATTGTCTTTCTTCTTTTGATTATCGATTTCCCGAGCTATAGTTTGTCGTTCGTCGAATGGAGTTTTCTCCACAAAGACGTCCTCAGGCAGTTCAGAAACCGGGATAGATTGACGGATTAGCTTTTCAATCTTTTCCACATAATATTCTTCTGCAGGGTTTGCAAAAGTAATCGCATCTCCTTTATTGAAGGCCCTTCCTGTACGTCCTATTCGGTGTACATAGTCTTCAATAACGATAGGTACATCAAAATTTATCACATGACTTACGTTAGAGACATCCAGTCCTCTAGCGGCCACATCCGTAGCCACCAAAAACCGAATCTCACCCGACTTAAATGCATTGATAGAGTTTATTCGCGTATTCTGTCCTTTATTCGCATGAATGACACGCACATTATCTTCACCATACTTACGGTCCAAGAAGCCAAATACATTATCAGCCACCTCCTTCGTCTTACAAAAAACGATAACCCGATGGAATGCTTCGTCATCTTTAAATAGGTGCTGTAACAGATTGATCTTAGTCTTCAGGTTAGGCACCCGGTACAACGTCTGCGAGACTGTCTTGGCCGGTGTAGCCTGCTCCGTAACTTCAATTACAGTCGGGAATGCCAAGAAATCGCCAGCAATCTTACGCACGAGCTCACTCATCGTTGCCGAGAACAAAAGGTTTTGGCGTTTGCGAGGGACAACCTCCAACACACGGTGTATCTTGCTGATGAAGCCCATATCCATCATCTTATCCGCTTCATCCATCACCAAAAACTTCAACGATTTCATATTGATATATCCTTCCAGATATAAATCCAGAAAACGACCAGGAGTTGCGACTATAATGTCACAGCCTTTCTCCAGTTGTTCCTTTTGGGTCTTCGGTCCCAAGCCACCATACAAAAGTACCGTACGAAGGTCCAGATTAGTGGAGAAGAGGCGTATATGCTCCTCTATCTGCATAGCCAGCTCGCGAGTCGGGCTCAGTATTAAGGCCCTAGGGTCCATACCCTGCGCATACTTCAACTTCATTAATAACGGCAGCACAAAAGCGGCTGTTTTACCTGTCCCTGTCTGCGCTATTCCCATCACATCCTGTCCAGCTAGAATTGGCGTGATAGCCTTCTGCTGAATCTCCGTAGGCTCTTTATAACCTGCCTCCGCGATTGCGTCTAGTATTTGCTTATTGAGTTTAAAATCTTCGAACGATACCTGCATCTTACAAAGATAATGAAAAAGATATTAGATGTAAGTCATAAGACGGGAGAATGCAAACAGATATGACTTCCAAATTTTATTTTTCAAAATTTTGTTTTGCCAGCGATTTAAAGCAATTTTGTTTTAGAAAAAATAATTAGAATGAAGAAAATAGTATCGTTATTAGTGCTATGTGCAGTCACCTTGACGACCATGGCAGATGAGGGAATGTGGTTCCTCATGCATTTAAAGCGTCTGAACGAAGCTGACATGCAGAAAAAAGGTCTTAAACTGACCGCCGAAGAAATTTACAGTATCAACAATTCCAGCTTAAAAGATGCTATTGTACAGTTTGCTGGAGGTTGTACAGCCGAAATCGTATCTGGTTCAGGCCTTGTTATGACCAACCACCACTGTGGATACGGTGCCATTGCAGAATTATCCTCTCCAGAGCATGATTACCTGACCAATGGTTTCTGGGCAAAAAACCACAGCGAAGAGTTGAAACCAAAATCTCTTTCGGTTCGCTTCTTTGTACGTATGGACGATGTTTCAAAACGTATCTTAAGCTTAGTAAATGATAAGATGTCTGAAAAAGAAAGACAAAAAATCATCAACCAAGAGATTGCTAAGATTGAAAAAGAAAACAGCGAAAACGGTAAATACATCGTTTCCGTCAAATCATTTTATAACGGTAACGAATATTACTACTTTGTCTATCAAGACTACGAAGATGTACGTCTAGTAGGTACACCTCCAAACAGTATTGGTAAATTCGGTGGTGACACTGACAACTGGGAGTGGCCGCGTCACACTGGCGATTTCTCCGTTTTCAGAGTCTATGCAGATAAAGACGGAAATCCAGCTCCTTACTCCAAAGAAAACGTACCGTTGAAGCCTAAATACCATTTACCGATCAGTCTAAAAGGTATTAAAGAAGGTGACTT
The DNA here is from genome assembly GCF_017908035.1 of Sphingobacterium tabacisoli. Lineage (GTDB taxonomy): Bacteria > Bacteroidota > Bacteroidia > Sphingobacteriales > Sphingobacteriaceae > Sphingobacterium > Sphingobacterium tabacisoli. Next base: position 346,371 of record NZ_JAEQMU010000004.1, read on the forward strand.
CTCTATGATTTTAGGATACCCTGGCCGTACCAATCGCTGGATGCCAGCTGCCGGAATTGACCAAAATGTCAAATACGCATACCCTGCTTGGGTAGAAGCTTCCAAAACAGGTATGGATGCCATGAAAAGACACATGGAAAAAGACCAAGCTGTAAATATCAACTACGCTTCTCAATACTCAGGTGTTGCCAACTATTGGAAAAACCGTCAAGGTATGATCGATGCTTTGTCTAAACACAATACTGCCAATGCCAAACGCACGTTGGAAAGCAACTTTGAAAAGTGGGCCAATAAAAAAGAAAACAAAGAAAAGTACGGTGATGTTATCAAAACAATCAACGACTACTACACTGCTACCAACGAAAAAGCACGCCATGACAACTACCTAACTGGTATGATTCGTTCATCTACGTTTGCTTCGTTTCCTTATAGCATCGGTAGTGCATTAAAACAATATGCTGAAGCGAATGAGGCCGCACGCAAGCAAATGCGTCCACGCTTTGAAGCTGGTATCCAAGAAACTTACGAAAAGGCTTACATTCCACTAGAAATAGACGTATTAGCAGACGAGTTGAATCTCTACAGCGCAAAAGCTGGACAGATTGCACCGTATATCGCCGAATTAGCAAAACAAAACAATAGTAACTTCACTGCGACCATAAAATCTGCATTCGAGAATAGCGTTTTCGGTTCACAGTCAAAACTAGAAGCATTCTTGGACAACCCTTCCGCTTCTGTCATCAGCCAAGACCCGTTATTCAAAATATCGGACGCTTTAATGACTAAATACAGAGAGCGTACAGCTGAACAAGAGCAACGTGAAGATAATTTTCAAGCAGCTTTCCGCAAATATATTGCAGGTTTCTTAGAAATGAATCCAAAAGGCAAGTACTATCCAGATGCAAATAGCACCTTACGCCTTACTTACGGTACGATCAGAGCACTTCCTAGCGACCCTCGCAACGACGCTAAAGTAAACAATTACACCACTTTAAAAGGCACGATAGCGAAATACAAGCCAAATGATGAAGAGTTTGATTTGCCAAAAAGACTCATCGATTTGTACGAACAAAAAGACTATGGCCGCTATGCTGATAAAGATGGTTATATGCCTGTAAACTTCCTAAGTGACCAAGATATTACAGGTGGAAACTCAGGTTCTCCAGTATTAAATGCAAAAGGTGAATTAATTGGCTTGGCTTTTGATGGTAATATTGAAGCCATGGCTGGCGACGTGATCTTTGACCCTAAACTACAACGGACTATTTCGGTAGACATCAGATATGTCCTGTTTGTCATTGATAAATTCGCCGGTGCAAAAAATATCATAGACGAACTTACAATTGTAGAATAATCGCTATCAAATTGTTTTTTTCGACAAAAAAATAGGATTTAATTACTTTTGTATTTGTTGTTTTTGTATATTTATTACATCTTAGTGCAAATATTTAGAAACTAAATTATATTAATTAAAATGGAAAACTACACTAAATTAAAAGAACTAGTTGCTTCAATCGAAGCTGATGCTGAAAAATTCTTCAACAATGGTAACTCTGCTGCAGGTACTCGCGTACGTAAAGGCTTACAAGACATTAAGACTTTAGCACAAGACATCCGTAACGAAGTAACTGCAAAGAAAAACGACGGAAAAAAATAATCTATCTTAGATTATACAATAAAAAATCCCGTTCTGAACAACTCAGAACGGGATTTTTTATACCTAAACACTAGACTATCGCTACATCAGTGCCAACTTGATTACATAATCTACCGTCGCTTTATTTAGAAAGCTACCGAAAGTATCGGTCATCATTTTAGCGATTTCAGCCCTATTCATCCGCTTTGCCTTCGCATTATTAAACAGCTTCTTATCCAACACTAAATTATCCGTAACGTCTACTTTAGTCGCAAAGTAAGAGACATGTTGACTGGGCACTACCAAACCTAAGATCAGCCCTGGTAGACCGCTAATAGATTCTGGACCTCCATTGGTCAAAAGCTCATTGCTATAATAACCGATCACATATGTCGAATCAGGTGTAAAACCATTGGCACGTCGGCAGTTATATCCAGCGATCTCACGATACTCATCCGTAATCTTCCAATCAATCGCCTTGACCGTGTCTTCTACAATTATTTTTTGCCCTATGATATCATTATAACGCTTGTATTCTTTAGTTTTCAAGTCTGACAGGGTACTCGCGTCAAAATCCAAAGCCAGCATCATAATAAACTGCTTGATTTCCGCATCCAGATCCTGTTTAACAGGTTCGAACAAAGTCTCATCCCCATTAAACTTCAAGGTCTTTTTCAACACGAGATTCTCAGGGGCACTGGGTATCATCGACTCAAACTGAGCTCTAGAGCGATCATCCGATTTCTCTAGGTACTGCTTACGCATGATGTTCTTAATGTACATGGTTTTATCATAAGTCACCACTCCTGATTTTCCAAACATGGCAAACTGCGCTGTCGCTGTATGCCCCAATACAAAAAGAGTTAACAGCATCATTATATTCTTCATACTAATCATTATTTCACAAACATTTTATTAAAATCCCACGACAACTTCAACATGTAGTACCGTCTTATTGTATCAAAGCGTCTTTGTGTAAACACGGAATTTGATTGGGTTCTAGAGTAACCTAAGTTCTGATTAAACACGTCATTGATTGTAAAATCCAACATAAGCGATTCATTCTTAAAGAACTTCTTACTGACTCCTGGGTGCACCAAAAACCTTTCCAACTTCTGGTCAAATGCGTCCGTAGGTGCCTCGTACGAATAGTCATAATTAGTATATATTTTGAATGAGCTTGACAAGAAATACTCAATACCTCCAGATATGGCAAATACAAAACCGCTATTATCCCGTTCAGGACTCAAGTTGGATGTCATCTGTCTATACTGAGGACTTAGTTTCGTCACGAAATTCAAGCCTGTCTTTGTCTCCCTTTTTATCTCATAGCTTAGCGTATAGTTCTGCGATTTCACCAGATTCGCTTCACTATTAAAGAAGTTATTATTTCTATTGACTCCCAAAACCAAGCTAACTGAATTCTCCAACATCAATGCCTTGTTCAATCTAAAGTGATAGCCACCATACATCGACGCAGAAAAATCCTGCTTACCATTCATATTATCCCAACGATAATAATTGACACCATTATTGGTCGTGATATTCTGTGTGATTGGATCTTTCGTCAACGTAACAGTACCGCCCAAATACCTGAATTGATTTGACAATAGATTAAAACTATGATAAAACCCTTCAAATGTATTCGTAAAAGCCGGATTCAAGTCCTCGTTACCATTATAGATGTTCAATTGGTCCGAGTTATTCATAATCGGCTGTATCTGATTGAGAGATGGCAGTTGGTTTTGTCCTGAATACGACAATCGCAACGCTTTAGCCACAGAGAACTTATAGGTCGTTGTCAATCTAGGGTTATAGGTAAAGAAATTCCTATTCAGCGACCTATTGTCATAATTATTGATTTGTTTCAATCGGTCGTCATTAAACGTATTTGTTAGATTAGCCTCCCACTTCTCTCCCTGGTAAGCCACAGAGACATCGTAATTATTACTCAATCTATTAAAGTCATAACTACTACTATACTTCGGATCCAGAACATCATATTTCCCACTAGTCCCCTTGTTAAGAGACTCCAATAGCGAAGCATTCTTCACGCTGACGATACCATAAGCCACCGATAGGTTCAATTCCGATGTAAGAGGCTCTGTATAGGTAACCCTCCCCTCTACTTTATTTAAATCCTGTTTCGTGTTTTTGAATTGGTCTGTAGTCGGCAGTTTCCCTCCAGGCTCCTTACTCAATTCTGAAAATAAGGTACCTGTTCCAACAGTTTCACTCTTACTACCTACTGCATTCAAAGAGAACACCCGTCCTTTTTTCAGGAACTTCTTAGTGTATAAGACATCGAAGTCATAACTGTTGACTTTATTGTCTATATCTTCTTCACTATAGTTCTTCGTAACAGTGTCCGCATAGTTTTTAGAATTCGTGATTGTATTACTCCACAACTTCTTCCGGCTAGCCGATCCCGTAATTAATATCTCGTTCAGTGAATCGATCTTTGTTTCCAAACGCAGGTTGATACGATGTTGATCATTATCCGTGTCGACTTTCTTCGTAGTCTCACTATTGATGATACCGGACATTATCGTATTTTCCTCTCCATCGACGGCAATCTTTCCATACTTATAGTTTAGATTCAGACGGTATCTATCGCCCTTCCATCTATCCGTAAAGTTCACTCCTGTATTTATCACACGTGGTATCCCAGTCACTCCCTCTCCAGAAAATGGATCATTCACTTTCATCACTCCGCCTTCAAAAGAAGCATCGACCTCTACCCCAAACTTCTGTGCATCTTCCCAATTCATCGTGGTAGTCCCATTATTTCCCAGCAAACCATACACCGATATTTTTTGAGGGCCTTTGAATTTATTGAACATCAGTTGCCCCATATAGTACTTATCCGTACCACCACCGGCCAAGGCCTTTCCAAAGAAGCCATTTTTGGCACCGTCTTTCAGTTTTACATTGATAGTCTGCTCGCGCACCCCATCATCTACACCAGTGCGCTCTGTCCGATCAGATTTTTTCTCGTAGACCTGCACTTTGTCCACCATATCCGAACGGAGATTGCGGGTTACCAGTGTTGGATCATTACCAAAAAACTCCTCTCCATCCACGAGAACCTTTTTGACCGTCTTACCCTGGGCTGTAATCTTGCCCGAAGCGTCTACTGTAATACCAGGCAGTGCCTTAAAAAGGTCTTCTACTTTCGCATTTGCCTCCATCTTGAACTGGGATGCATCGTATTCTGTCGTATCCCCTTTGATCGTTATAGCGGCTCTTCGCTTTACTACAACCTCTTCAATCAGGTGAGCAACACTTGTCAACCCCAACTCACCGAGGTTCGAACTTGCGGTCCCACCCGTTACCGTCTCATAGAAATCGGCATACTTTGGATAGGAAACAATAACTAGGTACGAACCACTTGCGGGTCTTTTCAGTTGGAACTTACCCCCAACATCCGCCCGTCCATAGTCGACCAATGTGGAATCTTGCGTTTTCAGCAACATAATAGTTGCATTCTCTAGGCTTTTCTTATCTGTCGCATCGACGACCTTACCTGTAACTACATTTTGGGAATATCCTTTAAAATACAACCCGGACATGAACATAAAACAAAGAAGTATACTTCTCATAAAAGGATCTAATAAAACTAACTGTCAACTATTTTTCAGTATTAGTTGCACAAAAATGGAAAATGTTACACTTTTTCACTAAAAAGGTAGAAAAAGTCACCTTTTTATTACCGTTTAAAGAGCCTTCCAAAAAAGCAGGAATACCGTTTCAAAATACTTACCTTTGTAGTAAATCATTTTTTGACATGCAAAACATCAAAGATTATGTAGAAGCTAATAAAGAACGCTTCTTAAACGAACTATTTGAATTATTGCGCTTCCCTTCCGTAAGTGCTGACCCTCAATACAAAGAGGGTGTATTGAATACCGCAGAATTCGTGGCTAAAAAACTTCAGGATGCTGGCGCTGAAAATGTAGAAATATGCCCTACAGCTGGATATCCCATTGTATATGGTGAAAAAATATTTGACCCATCTTTACCAACAGTGTTAGTATATGGTCACTATGACGTACAACCTGCGGATCCTTTAGAGCTTTGGGATACTCCTCCATTCGAACCTACAGTCCGTGATGGAAAAATCTATGCTCGTGGTGCGGCAGATGACAAAGGTCAGTTCTACATGCACGTAAAAGCATTCGAATACATGGTTACAAATAACCAATTGGCATGTAACATCAAGTTTATGATTGAGGGTGAAGAAGAAGTAGGTTCTGAGAATCTAGGCATCTTCGTTGCAGCTAACAAAGAGCGTTTAAAAGCAGACGTTATTGTTATCTCTGACACCTCTATGATTAGCCTAGAAAACCCATCGATAGAGACAGGATTACGTGGTCTTTCTTACGTTGAGGTTGAAGTAACTGGACCAAACCGTGACTTACACTCCGGGGTATACGGTGGAGCAGTAGCAAACCCTGCAACTATTTTATCCAAAATGATTGCTTCTCTACATGATGAGAACAACCATATCACTATTCCTGGTTTTTACGATGATGTCTTAGAATTGACAGCAGAAGAGCGTAAAGCATTGAACGAAGCACCGTTTGACGTTGAGGAATACAAAACAGACCTAGGCGTGAGCGAATTGTGGGGAGAGAATGGCTATACTGCTATCGAGCATACAGGTATCCGTCCTACACTTGAAGTAAACGGTATCTGGGGTGGTTATATTGGCGAAGGAGCAAAAACAGTATTACCTTCTAAAGCCTATGCTAAAATCTCGATGCGTTTGGTTCCTAACCAAAACTCAGATAGAGTTACAAAGCTATTCAAAGACCACTTTGAAGCTATCGCTCCAAAATCTGTAAAAGTTGAGGTAAAACCACACCACGGTGGCGAGCCTGTAGTAACTCCAACAGATAGCATCGCTTATAAAGCTGCTGAAAAAGCGTTAGAAGTAACATTCAACAAAAAACCTATTCCTACGCGCGGTGGTGGTTCGATTCCAATCGTTGCTCTTTTCGAAAAAGAATTAGGTATCAAAACGGTATTGTTAGGATTCGGATTAGACAGTGACAACTTACACTCTCCAAACGAAAAATACGGTATCGAAAACTACTTAAAAGGTATCGAAACAATTCCTTTGTTTCACAAATATTACGCTGAATTAAGCAAGTAATTCGGTATAAAAAAATAAAAGGGTTATTTTTAAAAAAATAACCCTTTTTCTATGGATTTTGATTTTCGACTTAAGGTCTTTCATACTGCGGCTCAGCAACTCAATTTTACCAAAACAGCAGCAGTGCTCTACATATCTCAACCCGCAGTCAGCAAAAACATTATCGAACTAGAAAAGAAACTCGGTGTTTCCCTTTTTGAGCGCAAGGGCAACAACCTAATCTTGACGAAAGCAGGAGAAATCTTATTTCGTTATGCTGCACAGATCATACAACTGTACAACAAAGCAGATCAAGAAATATTCGATCTACAGTCCAACATGAAGGGACACCTGATACTGGGGGCTAGTACCACCATATCCCAGTACATCATTCCCTCACTATTAGCCAAATTCCTAAACGAACACCCCAATAGCCATATTGAAGTCTCTCAATACAATAGTCGCGCTATTGAAGAACTACTCATTGAAAACAAAATCGATCTTGGCATCACCGAAGGGGCTACAGACAATCGGGCACTGAAATATATCCCTTTCATGAAAGATGAACTCGTATTAGTAACCAATAGTCAAAACGCACTACTGAAACAGCTCAAAAAACCGGATGTCCTAGACCTCTACAGACTCCCATTGGTGGTGCGCGAATTAGGCTCCGGCACACGTTCCGTTATCGAAAATAAAGTGAGATGCCTCGGTATTGATTTTTCCAAACTCCATATCGAAATGGTATTGGCTTCGACGGAGAGTATAAAGCGTTATATTCAAGAACGCGATTGCTTCGCTTTCCTCTCCATTCATTCTATCCAAAAAGAAATCTTAGAAAACAGATTGACTATACTGGATATACCTGACTTACAGATCGAACGTTATTTCCATTTCACCCATGTATACGGAGGTCTTACGGGTATACCTAATCAATTTTTACAATTCTGTATGAGGTAATTAACTTTTGCAAATAACTTTTGGTTATGCCTTATAATATTTCCTTTCTTTTTGAATAATTCAAAAGCAAGTTTATTTGTACAAACAATTATTCTAAAAAATGGAGTATAAAAAACTAACCAATTATGTAAAAGCACTCGGCGGGATAGCCTTACTCTCTTTAGTACTATGCGTATTTCTTTTCCTATTTGCTTACCAACAGGGTACCTCAGCCAATACAGTCTCCGCTGCAGAAGCACAAAATGACAGCATCATCAATCATGTAGCAGACTATATCCCTGTTACTTTTAAAGACGATAACGAAGGTCAGCTGGCTAGCTATGGCGAGAAATTAATAAAAAACACATACGATTACTTCTACGAAGACGGCAAAAAAATCGGCAACAATCTAGCCTGTAGCAATTGTCACCTCAATGGAGGCACAAAAGCCTTTGCCGCTCCATACGTAGGCCTACATCAAGTTTTTCCGATGTATATCGGACGCGAAGACAAAATAGAGTCATTAGAAGAACGTATCAACGGTTGCTTCGAACGCAGTATGAATGGCCGGGCAATTGCCGAAAATGGCAAAGAGATGCGTGCTATCATCACCTATATCAAACAGGTCAGCGCCCGAACCCGCAATGACAAACGCTTAGAAGGCCAAGGTTTTGTCAAGTTAGAACTTCCAGACCGCGCCGCAGATCTCAAGCAAGGTCAGTTAATCTATACCAATAAATGCCTGAGCTGCCACGGTGAGCACGGACAAGGGCAGAAAAATCCAAATGCCGGAGGTTATCTATACCCACCGTTATGGGGCCCAGACAGCTACAACGATGGTGCAGGCATGGCACGTATGCTTACTGCAGCTCGCTTTATAAAGGGCAATATGCCACTAGGTGCAACCTACGAAGAGCCACTACTGAGCGACGCTGAAGCCTATGATGTAGCAGCTTATATCAATTCCTTCGATAGACCCAAGAAAGCAGACAAAGACAAGGATTATCCTAATCTCGCAAAAAAACCAAAAGACTGTGCTTACCCTCCTTATTCGGATCATATCAGTGCAGAACAACATAAATACGGACCATTTAATTTTTAAAAACAATAACATCCATATGAACAACAGCATCATTACAGCCTGCTTAATCCTATTTACGATAGCTTTTCAGGGACAGACTTACGCTCAAGAGAATGCACTTATCACAAAAAACAAAACATTCCAGGGCGCAGTAGCTAAAAAGAAAAGTTATAAAGCAATCTATCAGCTAGATAGCGACGATCCCAAGACAATTGCCAAAGCTTTCCGGAATATCAACAACGCCCTGAAAGATCCCCGTTTGCAAGGAAAACTAGAAATCGAACTGATTGCTTTCTCCGGCGGAACAGAGGCTTTCAAAAAATCGAATAGCCAGTATGAGGCTCCATTAAGGGACCTTATCGAAAAAGGTGTCCATGTCGTACAGTGCCTCAATACACTGGAGGAAAGAAAGATCGCTAAAAGCGAACTCTATGATTTTCTTGCTTATGTCCCTAGTGGCAATGGCGAGCTCATCTTACGAGCCAGTGAAGGTTGGATTATTGTAAAACCATAAAACATCAATACTATGAAATACTCGTTAGCGAATTACAAACACGAGTCCGCCAGCTGGCGGAGGACAGATAAAAAATTATACACATATGAATTGTAAGAACCTACTGATCTATCTTTTCTTGGCCATGGCTACCGTAGCGAAGGCACAAGACCACCGATTTGATCCACCTTGGAATACACCTCCTGAATCGGCCGTACATTTCACCGTACCTGGCATCAACAATGTACCCGACCTTTATGGTGACATTGTAAATCCACAGCTTACCATATTCTTTGCGGGCAATCAATTTATGGTTGTAGATGACCTTTTGGCCGCATTTAAAAAAGAATATCCACAGTACCAACGCATATTTGTCGAGACATTACCTCCCGGGATATTGGCCAAACAGATAAAAGGAGGATCATTGACACTTGGCAATCTTCGTATTGACCATCAGCCCGACGTCTACACCGCCGGCAAGCGCACTATTGAAGAGATGAAGGACTATTTCAGCCATACCCAGATTTATTGCTACAACAACATCTGCCTTATGGTACCCAAAGACAATCCTGCAAAAATCACATCACTCAATGACCTTAGTCAGGACCATGTACGCATCGCTATGCCCAACCCACTTTGGGAAGGTATAGGCGAACAAATACAGGCTTCCTATAAGAAAGCCGGAGGTGATGCCCTACTGGACAAAATAATGAAAGATAAAGTAGCAACAGGCCTCACCTATCTCACCAAGATACACCACCGCGAGAGCCCTATGCGCATCCTATATGGCGATGCAGATGTTGCCCCTGTATGGACTTCAGAAGTGGTCTATCAAAAACTAAAAGGACACCCTGTAGATGGTATAGAAATACCTGATAATCTCAATACCACTGCTACCTATATGGCGGCAAAGCTAAAGAAAGCCCCTCATCCAAAGGCTGCTGACGACTTTCTACGATTTATGGAAACCGAAACTGCCCAGAAAATCTACATGAAATATGGATTCAGCATAAAATAGAACTTTCTAAAAAAGGATACCGAGGTATCCTTTTTTCTTTTTAAATTCGATTTTCATTAATGTAAATCGTATGGTGCAACTCCTTAGAAAGATACACAGACTATGGTATTTCCTTTGTCTATTAACCTTTTTCATTCTATTATTCCCGTTCTTATATCTATTGACCCGCCGTCCTGAAAAAAACTATGCAGCTATTGCCCGAGTAAGGCGCGCCATAGCGCTATTAGCTTCCACTTTTTCAGGTATCTTTTTTAAGGTAGAATTTGAATCCGAAATCGACTGGTCTGTCCCTTATATTATCTGCCCCAACCATACCTCGATTTTAGATATTACCGCGATCATCTTTATGTGCCCACAGCCGTTTTCCTTTATGGGCAAGGTAGAGTTATTACGCAACCCTGTAACACGGATTTTCTTCAAAACCATAGATATTACCGTGGACCGAAAGAGCAAAATATCCGCATTCAGAGCGTTCAAAAAAGCTGACAGTTTAGTAAAAGAGGGAAAATCCGTCGTAATCTTTCCAGAAGGGAAAATCGATGACGAATACCCACCTCGGCTTCATGAGTTTAAATCAGGCTCATTTAAGCTTGCTATAGACAACCAGATCCAGATACTTCCTGTTGTCATACAGAATGCATGGCAGATCTTATTTGACAGCGGTGATACATTTGGTTCTAGACCTGGTATCATTCGAATCCTTGTTCTCTCTCCTATCCTCCCACAGATGAACCCCAACCAGCTATCAGAAGACATACAGCCCGACGACATACAGAAACTCGTCTACAACCGCATGAAATCTCATTGGGACAACGTCAACGATAGTCGGCAAAATGTCAAAAAAACAGAAACACAAAAAACAGATATAACTATCAATCAGCAAAATAACAAACACAAAAGCATTTAATATACAATTAACTTGCTTTTTTAAAATATAATACTATTTTTGCGGAAAAAGTAGAACTTAAATTGTAATACTATGTATTGGACTCTAGAATTAGCATCACACTTAGAAGATGCGCCATGGCCTGCAACTAAAGATGAATTAATTGATTACGCAATTCGTTCTGGTGCTCCAGTAGAAGTAATCGAGAATCTTCAAGCTTTGGAAGATGATGGCGAACCTTATGAAAACATTGAAGAGATTTGGCCGGATTATCCTACAAAAGATGATTTCTTTTTCAATGAAGACGAGTATTAATCCATTATAAAAATCGCACTTTTCTAAGTGCGATTTTTATTTTATCCTCCTATTCATCTTCTTAGCAACCTTTTCTATAAGTTGATGGTCATTAAAAATTAAATACAGATGAAAGTATTAATTAGTTTCTTATTGCTTATTCTATCCACTAGCTTACGCGCTCAGGAGTCCATCCCTAAAGATTATAATAAGGATATTAGGTACATTCAATCTTTTATACGGGATCTCGCCAATGAGAACAAGGCTGTAGACATTATACTGAGCCAATACCTGATTGTCGAAAATCCATCAGACGAAATCTACGATTACCTGGAAGTTTCGCTAGAGGAGGTGCGAATCAACCTCATGACAAAGAACTTAGAAGAAATCGACTATATACCGTATAGCAAAATGCCTAAAAAAGAAATTCGGGATATTGACCCCGAAGGGTTAGATACCGACAATATGTATTTTCTGCACTACCGCAAACGGCAAATGCTGGCGGTGTATCTGGAGAATGGCAAAATCGGCTCTTTTACATTAGTCTCTAAGGGCAACAACCTTGCACATTTTGTACTTTATTAAAATTTCAAAAAAAACTTGACATTTTTAAAAACTTATTTGATATTTGTACGTAACGACTAAGAAATGAACATTTTTGTAATCAATAACGCATGGTGGTGGCACGACAGTTAATGTTGTGGCAGACGTCTATTGCTTAAATTTGATACAATCAAAGAATAGTGAGGCTTGCCATATCGGCGAGCCTTTTTTTTGTGCTTTTTTTTCAACTACAATTTTTGACTTTTTACCTTAACAAATGAAAGAGATATTAACTCACCTATTCGAATACAAATCATTCAGCCGGCAAGAGGCTTATGATATCCTGACCCACATTGCTACAGGAAAGTACGACAGTCATCAGATTGCGGCTTTTATGACCACCTACGGCATGCGTAGTATTCGTGTCGAGGAACTGATGGGCTTTCGTGATGCCATGTATGACCTCTGTCTGAAAGTAGACTTCCAGGGCTACGACCTTATTGATATGTGTGGTACAGGCGGGGATGGTAAGAATACCTTTAATATTTCGACATTAGCGTCTTTCATCGTTGCAGGAGCAGGATATCATGTCGCCAAGCACGGGAATGTCGGCGTTTCCTCGGGCTGTGGCTCTTCCAATATCATGGAGCACCTAGGATATCAGTTTACCAATGACAAAGACAGCCTACAGCGTCAATTGGACGAAGCAAACATCTGTTTTCTCCACGCCCCTTTATTCCATCCGGCGATGAAAACAGTTGCCCCAATCCGCAAAGCATTAGGGGTCAAAACATTCTTCAACATGCTAGGGCCACTGACCAATCCAGCAAATCCAAAGTATCAATCTGTAGGTGTATTTAGTCTAGAGCTAGCCCGTCTATATACCTATCTCAGTCAAAATACAGACAAACAATACAGCATTATCCACGCACTGGATGGCTACGATGAGATATCTTTAACAGGTGATTTCAAACTGATAAACAATACCGGCGAGCATTACTACACCGTCGAAGAACTAGGTTTTGAACCTGTGACAGCAGAAGAATTGGCAGGAGGAGACACCGTAGAAGAAGCGTCAACTATTTTCAAAAACATCATCCAAGGTGAAGGTAACCGTACTCAAAACAATGTCGTGCTGACTAATGCGGCTTTTGCCATAAAGACATTCCATCCTGAAAAAAGCTTCGGCGACTGTTATTACGAAGCTGAAGAGTCATTAATGGGATTAAAAGCATTGAATAGTCTGAAGAAGTTAGTAGGAAATTAAGTGAATGTGTTAACAAGTGAACGAGTTAACAAGTTAACAAGACACTAGATAACTGGATAACTAGATCACATGATAACAAAAGAACAAACATGAACAACATTAAAATAAAGGTTTGTGGCATGCGGGATGCAGAAAATATAAAGCAGCTTATCGAGTTACCGATTGCTTATATTGGCTTTATCTTTTATTCCAAATCCCCACGTTTTGTACAAGAAGGCATCCCTCCCATTGTCCCAGACGGCATTGAAAAAGTCGGAGTATTTGTCAATGAGACATTCACAGGTATAATGGACAAAGTCAAATCTTACCAGCTCCAGGCCATACAGTTGCACGGTAGCGAACCTGCAACACTGTGCGCTACGTTAAAAGCAGAAGGGCTCACCATAATCAAAGCCTTTGGAATCGATGAAACGTTTGACTGGACCTCTTTAGAGAGCTACCTCGATGATGTAGATTTCTTTCTGTTCGACACCAAAAGTACACAACATGGTGGTACAGGCCAATCATTCTCTTGGTCAGAATTAGCACATTATCCCTATGCCACACCTTATTTCCTAAGTGGTGGCTTAGGCCTAGACAATATAAAAGACGCATTTAACATAAATGACAGCCGGCTTTACGCTTTAGATTTAAATTCAAGATTTGAAGAGCAACCTGCTGTAAAGAATATACACGCATTAACACAAGCATTATCAATCATACAACATGAGCAAGTATCAGGTAGACAATAGAGGATATTACGGACCATTTGGTGGCGCTTATATTCCGGAGATGCTGTTTCCTAACGTTGAGCAATTAGAACAGCAATATTTAGAAATCATGAATGACCCTTCGTTCCGCGCTGAATTTGACCAGCTACTCAAGGATTACGTAGGCCGTCCTTCACCGTTATACCATGCCAAGCGACTATCCGAGCGTTATGGAGCTACCATATTTTTGAAAAGAGAAGATCTGAACCATACCGGTGCACATAAAATCAATAACACCATAGGTCAGATATTATTGGCCGAGCGCTTGGGCAAGAAAAGAATTATTGCAGAGACTGGGGCTGGGCAGCATGGAGTTGCTACAGCTACCGTATGTGCCTTAAAAGGCCTAGAGTGTGTGGTATACATGGGCGAGATAGATATCGAGCGTCAAGCCCCCAATGTGGCCCGTATGAAGATGATGGGAGCTACTGTCGTACCTGCGACATCTGGCAGCAAAACACTTAAAGATGCGACCAATGAAGCATTGCGCGATTGGATAAACAACCCATTGGACACCCATTACATCATCGGGTCGGTAGTAGGGCCACATCCCTACCCCGACATGGTTGCACGCTTCCAGTCTATCATATCCGCTGAGACCAAAATACAATTGTTAGAAAAAACAGGAAAAGAGACACCCGATATTGCGATGGCCTGTGTAGGTGGAGGCTCCAACGCGGCCGGTATGTTCTACAATTTCGTAGATGATGACGTACGCCTTATCGCTGTAGAAGCGGCTGGACATGGTGTTGACTCCGGCGAGACAGCAGCCACAACAGTATTAGGCAAGGAAGGCGTACTGCACGGCAGCCGTTCTATCTTGATGCAGACCGAAGATGGACAGGTTATCGAGCCTTATTCCATCTCCGCAGGGTTAGATTACCCAGGTATAGGTCCCCAGCATGCTTGGTTATTCCAATCTGGCCGTGGCGAGTACGTATCAGCGACCGACGACGAAGCTATGCAGGCCGGCTTACGCCTGACACAGCTCGAAGGGATCATACCTGCCATCGAAAGTTCACATGCATTGGCACACCTCGAAAAGATGACATTCAAAGGGGACGAAGTCGTTGTAGTCTGTCTATCTGGTCGTGGCGACAAAGACCTGGACAACTATATGAAGTATTTTAATCTATAGTATTAGTTATCCAGTGAACAAGTTATCGAGTTAACAAGTTCCGAACACTCCTCGATAACAAGATCACTTGATAACCTGTTAACAAAACATAACATGCAACTCAACAAACACGCAAACGGACTATTGTCCATATATTTTACAGCGGGCTATCCGACTTTGGACAGTACGGTTACCATTGCCAAGGCATTGGAAGAAGCTGGCGCTGATTTCTTAGAAATTGGCTTTCCCTATTCAGATCCTGTTGCTGATGGACCTACCATACAGCGTAGTTCTGAAGAGGCACTCAAAAATGGAATGACCCTTCACGTTCTATTCGAACAGCTCAAAGACCTCCGCAAACACGTCTCTATTCCCGTATTTCTAATGGGCTATGTCAATCCGGTAATTCGTTTTGGGGTAGAGAATTTCTGTAAAGCCTGCAAAGAAGTGGGTGTCAATGGAACCATTATTCCAGACTTACCGATGTATGAGTACGAAGAACTCTATCAACATATTTTCGAGGAAAACGGTATCAGCAATATTTTCCTGGTAACCCCACAGACCTCAGAAGAACGGATACGCAAGATCGACAAGCTATCGAGTAGCTTTATCTATCTGCTCTCTTCTAATGCCACTACCGGTAAAAATCTGGAAGTAAAAGACCAAGCTGAGGCCTACTTCAAACGAATCAAGGATATGGATCTTGACAATCCCTTTATCATTGGATTTGGCATCTCCAATCAAGAGACATTTCGTAAAGCGACCACCTATGCCAATGGCGCTATAGTAGGCACTGCATTTGTCAAACTATTGGATGAGGCAGATTATTTGGCAAAAATCCCGCAGTTCATACAGAATCTGCGTTAAATAAGTATCAAAATGAATAACATTTTGTGCTTTTGTTGACGATTAGCAAATAATATAGCGTATTTTTGTAGTATTAGAAAAAGAAAAAATTCCCTTAACTAAAAATGGAACATACACGAATTAAAGAATTATTACAATCGGAAGATTTTGGAAAAGAAGTTATCGTAAAAGGCTGGGTTAGAACATTTCGTAATAACCAATTTATAGCTATCAATGACGGTTCTTCCATCAATAATATCCAAGCCGTAGTTGATTTTGAAAACACGCCTGATGCGATTCTAAAAAGAATCACTACGGGTGCTGCCGTTCGTGTAAAAGGTAATTTAATCGAGTCGCAAGGAAAAGGTCAACGTGTAGAGGTAAAAGCAACAGAGGTTTCTATTATCGGTGACTCCGATCCAGAAAAGTATCCTTTACAGCCCAAAAAACACAGTTTGGAATTTCTTCGTGAAATTGCACACTTGCGGGTACGTACGGGTACATTCAATGCGATATTCAAGGTACGCAATGCCTTATCATTCGCTATTCACAAGTTCTTTCAAGAACGCGACTTCCTCTATTTCCACTCGCCTATCATCACAGGTTCTGATGCCGAGGGCGCTGGAGAGATGTTTAGAGTTACTACGCTAGACCCTATCAATCCACCTTTGACTGAAGATGGAAAAGTAGATTTCAAGGAAGACTTTTTTGGTAAAGCGACAAATTTAACCGTTTCCGGACAGCTAGAAGGCGAACTTGCGGCTTTAGCTTTTAGCAACATCTATACTTTTGGACCTACTTTCCGTGCCGAAAACTCCAACACGACCCGTCACTTGGCCGAGTTCTGGATGATTGAGCCGGAGATGGCATTCTATGAATTGGAGGACAACATGGATTTGGCCGAAGACCTACTGAAATATGTCATCAAGTATGCGCTAGAGCAATGCCCTGAAGAAATTGAATTCTTGAAAAACAGATTGTTGGAAGAAGAGAAATCGAAACCACAAGCTGAGCGTTCAGAACTTAATCTTGTTGAAAAATTGAACTTTGTATTGGAAAACAACTTCGAACGTTTGACCTATACAGAGGCTATCGATATTTTGTTGCGTAGCAAGCCCAACCAGAAAAAACAATTCAAATACCTTATCGAAGGTTGGGGAGCTGACTTACAGTCAGAGCACGAGCGCTATTTAGTCGAAAAACACTTCAAGAAGCCTGTCATCCTTACAGACTACCCACGTGAGATTAAATCGTTCTATATGAAACAAAACCAGCCCGATGCGGAAGGTCGCCATACAGTACGTGCTATGGACATCCTTTTCCCAGGTATTGGCGAAATGGTTGGAGGCTCACAACGTGAAGAAGACTTACAGAAACTTTTGACGCGCATGGCCGAGGTAGGTATTGAAGCTTCAGAAATGGAGTGGTTCTTAGACACACGCCGCTTTGGTAGTGTCCCTCACTCCGGATTTGGTGTAGGCTTCGAGCGTTTGGTATTATTTACTACAGGCATGACCAATATCAGAGATGTCATTCCTTTCCCAAGGACGCCAAACAACGCAGAGTTTTAATATAAAGAACAACAGCCAAAACAAAACATTTTGGCTGTTGTTCTTTTAAGAGGAAGTAAGACCATACCAAATAACAATCGACATGCTACTAAAAATATATAACGACAAGCCAAACGAAAAATACATTGACCAAGCGGTAGAGATATTACGCAAGGGTGGAGTTATCATCTATCCCACCGACACCGTATATGGTATCGGTTGTGACATCACCAATCAGAAAGCAATAGAACGGGTATGTCAGATACGGGGACTGAAAACAGATAAAGCAAACCTCTCTTTTATCTGTTACGACCTTACTGATATCTCACAATACACCAAACCCTTCGACACAACTGTTTTCCGTGTTTTGAAGAAAGCACTACCTGGTCCGTTTACCTTTATCTTTAATGCCAGCGGGCAGGTTCCTAAGCTATTAAGCTCGAAAAAGAAAACAGTAGGTATCCGTGTTCCGGACAATAATATTGTACGTGAAATTGTCAAACAATTGGGCAATCCCATCGTGACAGCGTCCATTCACGACGAAGATGATATTATCGAGTACTCTACTGACCCCGAGTTAATCTACGAAAAGTACCAAGAACTCGTCGACCTCGTCATCGATGGTGGATATGGAGACAATGTCGCTTCTACTGTAGTCGATGTCACCGAGGGTGAATTTGAAGTCGTCCGTGAAGGAAAAGGAGACCTGGAGCAATACCTATAATCCAGGTCTTGGCTCCGGCCCATTAGTGCCTTCCTTCCACCTCGGCTTTCAGTGCAGCATTAAAAAGCACAAAGCCATTTTTTGTATCTACATCAATCATCTTCTTCAAAAAAGGAATCAATATCCCGGAAAACAATTCCCCCTGGATAAGCCGGGTCTGCCCATTAGCTACAGGCTCTACTATAAAATAATGCTCCCCATCAAAGATTCCATCTATCCAGAGCCTTCCCTTCCAGCGGATTTCCCTGTTTGTCTCCAGTTTTAGGAAAACAGGATTCATCGTTATCCGCATACCACCGGGCTGCTGTAACAACACTTTAGTACGTTGTCCAACCTTAGGTATACCGTCAAAATTCTGTATAGTAGGACTCCAGACAGGGTAGCTTGTAAAATCGATCAGCACCGACCAGACCGCCGCGATGGGCGCATCAATGAGAATTGTTGTTTCTATCTTCCGTTTCATAACACAAAGTTATCTCCGTTCAGAAACAACGCCCTTGACATTTATCAAGAAGATAAATTTCCGTTGTAGGTTCCTCAGCCTCCTACCTTACTTCGTATACGGCTAAGGGTTTCTGGTGTCATTCCCAAGACAGAAGCTATAAACTGCAAGGGCACCTGGTTAAAAAAAGCCTTATGCTGTTCAAAATACTGTAGATAGCGTTCTTCTGCCGACAACGATATAAAATCGAATACCCGGCTTTCCAACACCATAAAACATTTCGCTATAAAACGTTTCTCCACTACATTCCATTGCGGGAGCAAGGATTCGAAACGCTGATAGTCACTCCTGTATAATGACAATATCTTTGCATCTGTCAATGCCTGAATCTGCCAACGGCTGGAGTTATCAAACAAAAAAGAAGACAGATCTGTAATAAAGTATCCTTCGCCACCGATCCACTGTGTCACTTCTTTACTTTCAGTCTGGGCAAATACCCTAAATATCCCGGAAGCAATAAAACTCAAGCGGTCGGCTCGTTGTCCACTTGCCAAAAAGAACTCCCCTTTACCAACAGTCTCCTCAACAAAATATTGGCTTATCTCCCTAACCTGAGCAGGGGGAAGGTCAAAAACCTGTTGCAATTGCACCTCAATATCCATCGCTATGCAGTTAAAATTTTATCTCCAACAGCCTTACGCTGAGAGCGGATATAGGCCACATTAAAAATAACAACGGCCAGAAAAATAAGCCCATAGGCTACAATCTGTACTCCGTTTATTGGTTCTTCAAAATAAAAGACCGCTAATAAAAAAGCAATCGTCGGATTGATATACAGCAATATCCCTACCACCGAGGAATCTAGGCCCTTCAGCGCATACATATTTAGAAATAAGGGGATAATCGTAAATAACACTGCAATCAATAGCACATAACCGTAAAAATCGGCTCCATGTACCGTACCACTAGGTAAAATATACAACAGTGGGGTCAGTAAGATTGTACAGATAACAATATGTAAGTTTAGGGTAAAAAACTTGTCCAACCTATTATTCCGTTTTTGGAGTACCAGATAGGTCGCGTATGAAAAAGCAATCACCACGCTGTATATCATATCGATAAAATGTCCATAAGCCAACATCGCACAGGCGAGCACACTCAGCCCCACTGCCAGCCACTGCCCTTGGTTCAGCTTCTCCCGTAAAAACAGACTAGCCAATACCGTAGTTATAATGGGACATATAAGATAAGCCAGAGAGGTCGCATTCACACTGACATTATTCATCACATAGATAAAAAGGAACCAGTTGAGTGCCAACATCAGGGCACTGCACAGCGCATGTAGAAATACAGCCCCCTTTTCTCGAGCTGACATACTACGGATCAGTTGGATATTTTCTTTAGTTGCCTTCGGACGAATGAGAAAACTAGTAACCAGAATCGCGACAGAAGCAAATAAAACCCGATACAAGAGGATATCCAAAGAAGCATATGCACTCAATGGGCGTAACACCAGGCTGAACATTCCCCAGACAATAAAAGAAAATAATGCTGCAGCATAATACTTGGTTTGCATGTTAGGTTGTAATTGAGTTATCGTGTTATCCTGTGATCTTGTTATCGAGTTATCTAGTATCTTGTTAACTCATTCACTTGCGTAGTGAAACGAAGTCTTATAACTTGTTATCCTGTGATCTTGTTATCGAGTTATCTAGTATCTTGTTAACTCATTCACTTGCGTAGTGAAACGAAGTCTTGATAACTTGACAACTTGTTATCCTGTGATCTAGTATATTGTTAACTCATTCACTTGCGTAGTGAAACAAAGTCTTGATAACTTGACAACTTGTTAACTTGATAACTTTATGTCACAGAATAATGAGTTCTTCAACGAGCACCTGCCCAGCATGCTCATTGACACGTCCGATCACCTGCTTACGCATTAAGGTCAACTCGTGTTTCACCACTGCAGATTCCACCTTAACAAAAAGCTTCTTATCCTTCACAAAAATCTTTAGGGTACGTTTTTCGATATAGGGACCTATTATCTCCCCCCAGAAAGAAGCCACCGACGACTCGTCAAATTTACGTCGTAGACGGTATACCTCCAGCCATTTTTCAACAGCCTGCTTCATGCTGATATCATCCCGTGTGGGTATTTCGTCAAATTTTCTCTTATACATGGACCTCGCCTCCTTCAATATCAAAGATACGTATTGGTTGCGCTATTTCATCGAATATTTCCCGAATTCTCTCGGCATCAGTATCCGTTATAAAAATCTGCCCAAACTCGTCGTCCGAAACCATCTTCATCAGCTTCTTTGTCCTTCTATCATCCAGCTTATCAAAAATATCATCCAATAGCAACAAAGGTCTAAACTGCTTTTGCTCCTGTAGAAAAGTATATTGCGCCAATTTGAGGGCTATAAGAAACGATTTTTGTTGGCCTTGAGACCCAAACTTCTTGAGAGGCATCTCTCCATGTATCGTAAACAGGAGATCATCTTTATGTATCCCCTGGGTAGTCCGCTCGAGTACCCTATCCTTATCGAGACAGGTATTCAACAATGTTAGAAAATCATTTTGATGCAATGGAGATTCATAGACCAGGGATACCTCTTCCGCCTGGTCTGTTAGGTAGGTATAATGCCGTTGAAAAGCCAGTGTAAAATCTGTCATAAATTGCTTACGGCGCATATAAATACGCTCACCAACCTCTACCAGCTGCATATTCAACACTTCCAGCAACCCTACATCAAATACACCACGTTCCTTGATACTTTTCAGCAACATATTACGTTGCAATAATATCTTATTATATGCTATCAGTGTATCCAAATAGCGATTATCCGTTTGCGAGATGACATTATCTACAAAACGCCGGCGTTCTTCACTCCCTTCCGTGATTATCTCACTATCATTGGGTGATATCATCACCAATGGGAATTGTCCGATATGATCTGCTAACCTCGGATAATCCTTTTTATTACGTTTAAACTGTTTTTTTTGATTTCGTTTTAGGCTACAGGAAATAGCCTCTGTCCGTTCATCCCGTTCAAATTCCCCCTGCACCATAAACCATTCTTCCCCCTTTTTGATATGCTGCGAGTCAATAGGGTTGAAATAAGATTTGCACAACGAAAGGTAATGTATCGCGTCTAGAAGATTGGTCTTCCCTGCGCCATTATCTCCAGTAAACGCATTTACCTCGGGTAGGAAAGTCAGTGTCGATTCAGCGTAATTCTTAAAATTTAACAGCGAAAGTTGCTTGAGCCACATTTACTTTACTTCTTCAAAATCGATAAACTCACCAGCTGTCGCTGTTCCCTTACGCTTCGATTCTTGCGTAGGTACGTAATCCACCTTTATTTTCCCTTCTTTTGCATGCGTCCCTCTTTGTGATTGTTGCTGTGAAGCATCCCCAAAAGGGTTGCCGTTTCCAAAAGGATTACCTGCACCACCATAATTGTATTGTCCTTGAGACTGCTGTTGCGTTTTCTTTATCATCCGTTCCGTCAACTTGCGCATGGCAAATGGCAATAACAGACGCATTGAAAACTTAAATACATAGTAAAAAGCGATAACAAATAATACAAAATATACTACACCCATTTTTTTCTAATTCTATTTTATCAAACCTACATAAATTTGTCATCACGCACATCTAGTTGCTAGTTGCGCCCATAACGACTATCTTGTAGCTTTACTCAATCAATTTAAAACTTCTAACAACGTAAATATATCAAATTCGATACCAGACAAGGTCAAAGAAGTGTCAGACTGAAAACCTTAACATTTCATTAAGACTCCTTCTTCGCTTTGACTATCGCATTATAAAGTTCTTCTTGTTTATGCGTACCTATAATATACACCAAACCATCTCGGTCTGTAAGCCATACCGAATCTTTACCTCCAGCATAAAAGCGGATTTTTCCATTTTTATGTAAGTTGTAAACAGGATTGTTGAACACAAATTTGCTATAAGGCTTTTTCTCTACCTTCACCAATGCGGCTAGGTCTATTTTAACCAGGCTGGTTGTCCATAGCCCACTTAAAGTGATATTATTTGCGCTAACCGCAGTCTTGTAATGCACCAGATACATCATCACGACCGATACCACGATAATACAGCTACCTACAATAAAAAATAATTGGCTTGACACCAGGTGGTCCATATTTAAGTAATAGACGATAAAGCAAAATAGTGCTAAAACCATCCGCACGCTAATCCATGTCATATCCCTTCCTAGATACTGACGTTCAACAAATAGACTATTTGTATCCATATGTATATTACTTATTTTTATCTGTCAATTAACTATCCCGTCTGCCGGAGACATATCACCTCCACTCCCGCACCACTACAGGACTATTTCCTGTAAGGCTATATATTGCAATCTAATTTAAGGACTTTTTGTGTATTTTCTGTAATCTTATAGCGATCATCTATCTGATAGTTTGTAATCCACAGCACTTCCCCGTTACCATTCAGCCAAATAGGAATTTTCTTTTTATCAAAGAGACTGACTTTCCTTTGGATGAAAAAATCTGATATTTTCTTCTTCCCATTCATCCCCAACGGCTGAAATACATCTCCCTCTTCCCAGGCCCGCACCGTCAATGGAAAAACCAATTTATCGTAGTCCAAAAGCGCTATTGCAGGATTCTTCACAACTGTAAAATCCTCTGGGTAACTCACGGAAAACACATATTTCTGCCACCTTAACACCCTATCTTCCGCTCCTAATGCTACAGACTCACTCCCGCCCTCTATTTTACGCAATCGTAACACAGTCCGGTCCAATAACAACTCATGACTATCTGATCTAAAGACGCGTCCCGATTCTGCCGAAAATGCAGCAACAAGGTCTGTCAAAACGGGCTTTGAAAAACCAAAAGGCTCAAAAAGAAAATACAGCAGACCAATATCCAATCCTGCAATGGCGGTCTTCTGAATCTGCCATTCCTCTTCACCCATCGCTACAAACAGTCTTTTACGCTCTTGTTCCACGAAAACCTGTAGCACACGTTGAGTCTCTTTAAAACGTTCTATATTATCATCCATTACCTGTATAAAATCAGGATTCAGACGTTCAAATTCAGGAATGATATCAAGCCGGATTTTATTCCGCGCATATTTGTTTGAAAAATTGGATTGGTCATCCCTGTAAGGGACCTTCAACTCCTCTACCGCTTGTAGCACCTCGGCACTATTTAAAAACAACAGCGGTCTTATTATACCTTCTCTTTTGGGTAAGATCCCCTGTAAGCCAAGTAGCCCTGTTCCTCGCGACAGATTGAATAATACCGTCTCTACGTGGTCGTTCTTATGCTGCGCGATAGCGCTATATTGATAACCGTACTCAGCCCTTAACTTTTCAAACCAGGCATAGCGCAGGTCCCGAGCGGCCATCTGTATAGAGATTTTATGGCTTTCAGCATAAGCTTCGGTATCAAAATGCTGTACATAGAGTTTTACATCCAGTTGCTTGCAGTATTCCCGCACCAGCTGTTCATCCTTATCAGATTCTGCAGCACGCAACTCAAAGTTACAATGAGCCACCGCTATTTCGACCCCATACCGGGACAGCAAGGTCAATAACAACATCGAATCCCGCCCACCACTGACAGCAACGAGCAACTTATCTTCACGTGTAAATAACTTATGCTCTTCTATATACCGTTCAAAACGCACATCGATATTCATAGCCCAAACCTAAATAAATTCATTTTCATATGCAATGGGGATATTTCACAAAGTAGACTTTATCGTCATTGCGAGAGGTAAGTTTTTTAACAAAAATAACGGAGTTTTAATGACAGTATACGTCACCTCGACCTTGTGGAGAGGTCTATGGACTATATAGGAGTCATATATATCTTTTAGATTTCTCGACTACACTACGTTTCGCTCGGAATGACGACATAGTTTGTAAACCGAGCTTGCGAGCTCTCCGTAGGTAATCTGTCATTGCGAGGAACAAAGCGATCTGCAAATATCCAGATAAGGCTTCACTTCGTATCGCCAACCGCTATATTTTATAGCGAAAATGTGACCAATATTAGTTAATTTTATTTAGCATTAAATTTCACGTAATTAACATTTTTTTGCTATTAAAATCCATATTTTTGCCTCCGTGAGAAACTGGCTTATAATATTAACTTTTATGTTATCCTTAGCGTCTGCTTTTGGGCAAACGCCTATTGGTGGGACTCCGACACAACAGGGAGACCGTCTAAACCTGGTATCGTCCAATAGTGGTCGAATCAATGCCAAAACAGGACACATGGTATTTTATATTCCCGTTTATGAGCACAAAGGGAACACCCTATCTGCAGACAGTGGCTACATCTATGAAGATGAAGTAAAGAGACAGTTTTTCGAAGCTTTTGGCAATGTCGTAATCACACAGCCATCTGGAACCATTATCTATGCCGATTACCTGCATTATGATGCTGCAGCCCAACATGCGCTACTCACCAAAAATGTCAAGATGGTGGACAAAGGTTCGACTTTGACTACGAATCACCTGACCTATAACATGCGGTCCAAGGTAGGGACTTACACCGGCGGTGGAAGAATAATCTCTCAGGGCGACACCATTACCTCTAAGAATGCGTACTATTTTGAGAACACCTCAGATGCCTATTTTCGTCACAAGGTTGTCGTAAGAACGCCAGACGTAAAAGTATATACCGATACGATGCGCTACAACTCGTTGAGTAAAATGACCTACTTTTTTGGGCCTACAAATATAAAACCAACCAGTAACCAACAAGGTCAAAATGAAAATCTCTATACCGAACGGGGAACCTACAACACAGGAACCGGAATTGCTGACTTCAACAAGAACAACCTTTATACTGAAGGTTCAAAATTCCTAAAAGGAGACAGTCTGCACTACGAACGTGCAAAAGGTGTTGGTGAAGCTTTCAGAAATGTTGTTTTTGTAGACACCACGGACAAATTCTACGCCTACGGTGGGAAAGGACTGTATACACAATCCGAAGAGTCTATTTTAATGACTGAAAAGCCCTATATCATTACAGTTGTCAAGGAGAACAACGACCCCAAACCGGACAGCACGACAGCTCCATTAGATACAAAAGGGAAAGAAAAAAAGAAAAAAGAGAACAAGAAGGACGTAAAAGAACAAGAGGAAAACGCAAATCAATCAGGTCAAGAAACAGAAGACACAGAGTCCTCAAAATTGCATCTGCCTGCAGACAGCTCCTTACGTGTAGCCAAAATGGACTCGGTCTATATGACGGCAGACACGCTTTATTCCCGAATGATTCTGGTAAAAGATTACAAGCCCCTGCAACTCAATCTGAGTCGAGATGGTGGGAAATTAGAAGCCGATGAGGAAAAAGATTATGGTGACGACGAAGACGATCATGACTCCATAACGGACTCTACAACACTAAATCTTAAGGACAGCCTACAGCAACAGCTGGAAGAAGTTACTGAGATTAAGAAACAAAAAGATCCAGTCCCTGCAAAACCTACCATTAAAAAAGATAGTGTCAAAGCACCTGTTCCTTTAAAACCAAAGACCGTCGCTACAGAACCTAATCGAATTGGAGACAGACAAAACATAGGTTCAACCTTAAAAGCCGATTCTGTACTTCGGCAGAAGGCCGTTGTGCCCATTGCCAATCAGGCGGACACGCTCATTAATCAGGCTTTACGAATAGCCCAAACACCAGATGCGCCTCAGAAAAGTCCAGACACCCTTACTGCGGCCCAACTGGATACCGCCAAAACGCGAATTGTAAGGGCATACTATAATGTAAGACTATTCAAATCCGACCTACAGGCCGTCGCTGACTCCGTATATTATGGCATGGTAGATTCGATGTTCCGCTTTATGGGCCGACCGATGATTTGGTCTCAAGGCTCCCAGATATCTGCTGACACCATCTACATGCAGATTTTCAACCAACAGATGGACAATGCCCTTCTAAAAGACAATGCTTTCATGGTCAATGCCGTATTGGACTCCATCAAATTCAACCAATTGAAAGGGCGAAAGATAACAGCATTCTTCGCAAATAATAATATCGACAGATTGTTTGTAGATGGAAATGCCGAAAACTTAGTCTTCTCCGAAAACGACAAGACAAAGACCATCACGGAAATGTTCCACGACCGAGGGGGACGTATCAAGGTCAAGATGGAAGGTAAGAAAATCATTGATTATACCACCATCCGAAAAGTAGACCAAAAGGTTTACCCGTTCAAACTGGTCACCCAAGAGAATGAGATACTACCGGGATTCATCTGGCGCCCACAGGATAGACCAACCTCCAAGGAGGATCTTCTCAACCGAAAACGAGAAGCGCCAACGACTGTGGAAACTAAAGCTGATGAGAAGAATGGCGAAAAACCAAAGCCTGTTGACAGCAAAGAGAATATAGAGGAGACACCTAAAAAGGAAGAAGTGAAAAAAGAAGACAATAACCTTCAAGATATAAAACACGAGACTAATTAGTCGGTTAAGATTTCTATTGATAATAGAGAAGGTAAATTTTATCAAAGCAGAAACTTTTCATTTTAGAAAAGCTGTCGCCTAAGAAGCTTCTGGCAACAGCAGATGAATGCATTACCATACAGCCAAAAGGTTCAAGCGACGAGTTTTGGTTACTTTTTCGGAAAAAGTAACATGCCCGCGCCGGCAGAGAGGCGCAAATATTAATACCCTTTTAAGAACTCCGCCATTTTAGACACCGCAATGGAACGATGGCTAATTAAGTTTTTCTCCGCGGCAGACATCTCCGCAAACGTACGCGAATAACCATCAGGTATAAATATAGGGTCATAACCAAACCCTCCATCTCCCCTGCATTCTTCGATAATCTGTCCTTCGATGGCTCCTTCAAAAAAGTATTGCTTACCTTCTAAAAAAAGCGAGATAACGGTTTTAAAACGTGCCGTTCTGGAGGAAACACCATCCATCCGTGCCAACACCAAATCGATGTTCTGCACCATATCCCTAGAACCAGAATAACGTGCTGAATAAACACCTGGCTCGCCATTCAAGGCGTCAATTTCTAACCCAGAATCATCCCCAAAACAATCTACAGCAAAACGCTCAACCAGATAATCGGTCTTCTGCTGTGCATTCTCATGAAAGGTCACACCTGTTTCCGGGATATCATCATGACAACCAATATCCGTTAATGATTTCAAATTGAACTTATTTCCAATTATAGCCTGTACTTCTTCAAGCTTATGTGCATTATTTGTAGCAAATACGAGTTGTAGCATATATATTATATTTTTGTTATCCTGTTATCGAGTGATGTTGTTATCTAGTTCACTTGCCTAGTGAAATGAAGTCCCGACATCATCGGGAATAACCTGTTAACTCGTTCACCTGATAACTCTAACTTCCAATAAAGGTCTTAAATTCTCCCCAGAAAAGCTTTTTCTTTTCAACATCGGCAAACATCTCCTCAAAAGAAAAGGTATTAAAAACTGTGGCGATGCGTCCCCGCATGTACGAGTTATGTGCTATTTCAGGAAGCTTTAAAGAAGCTGGATCTACTCCCAACAAAGTAATCTTTGTCGGCTTAAAGAACTCCATGATTCTTTTAAACTCATTGGGATTTTGCGGATTGGCTAAATTAACGACCGCTACATTACGAGGAGTAAGCTGCAGCGCTCCAATAGTCTTTACAAACGCTTCTTCGGCCTGTGGCGAGAAATAGGGAAATTCGGGGTAACGAAGGATAAAAAGAACACCTGTCGTCTTATCTCCCTGAAAAACAAACTCCTCTGTAGAACTGTCAAAGGTCACTGCCTCGGATTGCACTGTTGCCGTTGGGACATTATCCACTGAAAAACCAGTAGAAAATATGGTTTCTGACATTAAGGCCTGCAACGCTACGGAATTGTCTGTAAGGAGATTGTGCATTTTTTTTGATTAAAAAAGAGCAAAGAGCAAGGATCACAGCGTTGTCTAAAAAGCTTGAACTTCTCGTCACTGCGAATGAAATGAAGCAGTCTCATTATTGAAAAGAGGTTGCTTCGTGCCTCGCAAAGACGACGACGTATTACTCCTTACTCTTTACTCCTTATTATTATTGTCCTAAAACATAAGCAAAGATCAACGGAGCGACGATCGTTGCATCCGACTCGATCATAAACTTAGGTGTATCGACATCTAACTTACCCCAAGTGATTTTCTCATTTGGAACGGCACCTGAATATGAACCATAAGAAGTTGTAGA
The DNA here is from genome assembly GCF_017908035.1 of Sphingobacterium tabacisoli. Taxonomy (GTDB): domain Bacteria; phylum Bacteroidota; class Bacteroidia; order Sphingobacteriales; family Sphingobacteriaceae; genus Sphingobacterium; species Sphingobacterium tabacisoli. Next base: position 375,329 of record NZ_JAEQMU010000004.1, read on the forward strand.
ATCTGAAATCTGACAGAAGTACGACCAGAAAGGAACATCAGTCCATTCTAAATCTTGGTACATCATCGGCACTACACAGATAGGGAAATCTCCAGATATACCACCAGCAACCTGGAAGAAACCTACACCTTTACCATCAGAATTAGCGCGGTACCACTCTGTTAGGTAAATCATGTATTCAATACCTGATTTTACAGTAGAAGCTTTCAAGTTACCTTTGATTACATTCGAAGCAAAGATATTACCTGTAGTTGAATCTTCCCATCCTGGACAGATAATTGGCAAGTTCTTTTTAGCAGCTTCAACGATCCAAGAATTTTTAGGATCAATCTCGTAGTACTGCTCCAATACACCAGAGTTTACAACTTGGTATAAAAACTCGTGCGGCAAGTAACGCTCACCTTTAGCTTCAGCAGCGTGCCACACATCTTCTAAGTGTTTTTGAAGACGACGGAATGCCTCTTCTTCAGGGATACAAGTATCCGTAACACGGTTGAAGTGTGTATCCAACAACTCACGCTCCTGCTCTGGAGTAAGGTCTCTCCAATTTGGAATACGTTTGTAATGCGAGTGTGCGACCAAGTTCATGACATCCTCTTCCAAGTTTGCACCTGTACAAGAGATAATATGTACTTTATCTTGACGAATCATCTCAGCTAGAGATACACCTAGCTCTGCAGTCGACATTGCCCCACCTAAGGAAACCAACATCTTTCCACCTTCTAATAGGTGTGTTTCATACCCTTTTGCAGCATCTACTAAAGCAGCTGCATTGAAATGACGGTAATTGTGCTCAATAAATTGGCTTATAGGCCCTTTTTGTGTACTCATCTTTTTTTACGTTTTAACAAGTCCAGCAAAGGTACTGAATATAATTTATTTTAGCCCCTCCAGTACTGCCAAAGCAGTGGTCACAACTCATTTTTTATCATTTGTTAAAAAATGAGTTATTTTCTGCGAATAAGATTTATAACAAAGAAAAACGCTGCAACCAAGATCAGCACCATCACTAGAAGGATAATCACCTCCGACATCCCTATACTCCACGTTGTATTATTCATATTTAATCAAGTTATGAGGTTATAAAGTTACAAGGTTATACCGTCTCCTTAATAACTTCAACAACCTCCTTAACTGCTATAACCTTTATCACTTTAAATAACCCACTTCTCGCATTTATCCAAAAACTCCTGTTTAATATCAGCACCGATACCTACCGCATCCGATATAGCAATGGTATAACCATTATACAGGATCCCTCCTTCTACAGGATCTTCGAGGTGCCCTACCATACAGGTATCCAGGTCGTAAAACTTAACATTAGGTGCTGCATAGGCAAAATGGACCTTAGCTGCCAGTGCCAATCGGGATTCTAACATCCCTCCTATCATACAGGCCACCCCGTATTCGGCAGCTACAGCCTGTATCTTTAAAGCCTCGTGTATACCTGAAGATTTGGAAAACTTAATATTAATATAATCACAGGCATCTGCCTTACACAGGCGCTCTGCATCACGATGTGTGTACACCGACTCATCTGCCATAATCGGCACAATAGTCTGCGTACGCAATTCAGGCAATAAGTGATCATTATACGTACGCATAGGTTGTTCGCAAAATTGAATTTTATAAGCCTCCAGCCCTTGCAATGCCTCTATAGCGCCTTCATAAGACCATCCCTGATTGGCATCAATACGGATAGGCAAATCGAAACCTACCGCCTTGCGGATAGCCTTGATCCGTGCGATATCATCCACAGGATTTTTACCCAATTTTACCTTTAGTGCAAATGCTCCGCCTTCTTTTAGCTTCAATGCCTTAGCGGCCATTTCCTCTGCCGAAGCAATCCCTAAAGTGATGTCTGTAGTAATCTCTCGCTTCTCTCCACCCAAAAAACGATATAGAGGTAGCCCTGCATGTTTGGCCGCAATATCATACAGCGCCATATCAAAAGCAGATTTTATAGTCGCATTACCTGCAATATAAAGATGTAGCTCCGCCAGACGATCCTCTAAAGCCAGCGCATCTTTGCCTTTCCAGATCTTTGCAAAGTCCTGTGCTACCGCAATACAGGTATTCTGTGTTTCGCCCACAATCATGGGAAATGCCGAACACTCGCCCACCCCATAGATACCTGAATCGGTATGTATACGAACAAACGTATTCTGCGCATAATCCATTGTCCCCGTTGCAATAACGAAAGGCTCCATAGGAATACTTAACCTGTATATTTCTATTTTAGTAATAATCATCGATGTACTGCTTAGGTTATTAAATGCTGTTTTATTTTATCGACGAAAGTTAAAGACTTTTGAAACAATAAGCAAGAAACAAAAGTAAACCCCTATTTTTGTCCAAAGCAGAACAGATTAAGCGTAAATAAACAATCAATATATCAGAATGACTTTACATAAAGCAGTAATTAAACTCGTACTCGTATACACTATTTCTCTATCCTATATTTCGGCAAAGGCTCAACAATTTGACGATTATTTCATCGAAAAAACATTAAGGTTAGATTATATTTTCGCAGGAAATAGCACCAACCAACATGCATATTTAGCTGATTTGGTCCAACTGGACCAATGGAATGGCAGAAGGGGTAATCTAAGCAAAACGCCGATTCAGGGAAATGGCCAGGTTAAGGTTTATGATGCTGCAACAAACCAACTGATTTACGTTTTACCTTTCAGCAGTCTTTTTCAAGAGTGGCTGACACAGGACGAATCGAAGAAGACAACGAAAAGTTTTGAAAACTCATATCTAATCCCTTTTCCAAAAGCAAAAGCCAAGATTGAAGTTTCCTTCTTCAACCACCAACACAAAGAAACCGTCCTCTTGACTCATGTGGTAGACCCAGGTGACATTCTAATTAGGAAAGCGACCAAAAACGATACTCCCTATGAAGTAATCCATAAAGCATCCATTGCAAACCCCATCACGATTGCCATAGTAGCAGAGGGATATAAAGAAGCAGAAATGGATGAATTCATGGATTATGCAAAGAAAACCGTTCACAGTTTATTCCAACATGGGGTGTTCAAGAAGCACGAAAATGCGTTTGAGATTGTTGCCGTAAAATCGCCTTCCAAGGACTCCAACGTCAGTGTTCCATCCAAAAACTTATGGCGGTCTACCGCTGTACAGTCCAATTTTGACACATTCTATGCAGAAAGATACTTAACAACCACACACACCAGATTATTGCACAATTTATTAGAAAACATCCCTTACCAGCACATCATTATTCTAGCGAATACGGATGTCTATGGTGGCGGCGGTATATTAAACTCCTACGCCCTTACGACCACAAAAAACGAGCAGTTTGCTCCCGTTGTAGTACACGAATTTGGGCACAGCTTTGCTGGGCTAGCTGATGAATATTTCTATGCTGTAGACGTATTTGAAAACAAAGCCGTCGAAAAGATTGAACCTTGGGAAAAAAACAACACCTCATTAGTTGACTTTAAAAGCAAATGGGCCGATATGGTTTCGAAAAACACGCCAATACCTACTCCTGACAGTATGTTGGGCAAGGTCAGGATCGGGGCATTTGAAGGCTTAAAAGGAAACGGGCTATATATCCCATCACACGATTGTAGAATGAAAGCAAATACGCCTAAAGACTTTTGTCCAGTTTGTAGCCGCGCGATAGAAGAAATCATTCTATTTTATACTGGTAAATAATCTTGGAAGGTGCAACGACAGGTTATAAACTGTATCGTCATTCCGCAAAAGCGGAACAGGCTCTCGCGAAGTCCCGAGTTTATCTCGGGAACCCTGTGGAGAGGTCTAGAAGCTATATATTAACCCTATACAGTTCATAGACCTCTCCTCTTCAGTCGAGTTAACGTTATAACTTAGTATTCTTTCGCCAATCGTACAAACTGCCGGAACCAATTGGCACTTACTTTATGTCCCAGGCGAACCATCACGAGGTTTTTATCCGGATTGACATAGATATACTGCCCCAAAATACCCTGTGCTGCAAAATCGCCATCCTCTGTTGGTAGCCACCATTGATATTGGTAGTGTTTATAGCTACCTTCTGTACTATCCACTTTAGTCGATTCCTTCACCCAGTCTTCAGGAACCAGTTGTTGTCCCTCCCAATTTCCTTTATGAAGATACAAACGGCCCAGCTTTGCAAAATCCCGTGCTCGTGCATTCAAACAGCAAAATGTTTTCTCGATTCCATCGTCTTTTCGATCGATACTCCAAGAGGCGTCATATTCCATCCCTATAGGTTTCCAGATTTTCTCATCCAGGTATTCTGTGATCGTCTTACCATTTAGAACACGCTCCAATATCAGTCCTAATAGTTGCGTATTACCACTGGCATAGGCAAAATCCTTGCCTGGCTCAGCTTCTAATTTTAACTTTTGGGTATCCTTGCGCAAATCGGTTCCATAATAAAATGAAGCTACCTCGCCAAATGGATTGTAATAACCTTCATTGAATTTAATGCCCGATGTCATCTGCAATACATGCGCTATCTTCACTTTGTCAAAGCCATTTTTGGCCATTTCTGGCAAATATTTACTTACAGGATCCTGCACGGAACCAATCAACCCATCAGCGATAGCGCATCCAATAAGCATAGAAGTTACCGATTTGGCCATAGAGAATGAAGGCACAATAGAGGCCTCCTCATATTTATCCAGATACCGTTCATATAGGATACTATCATTACGGATGATCAAGAAGGCTACTGATTTTGTCTCTTTCAGGAAATCATCAAAAGACAGCTCTTTATCCTCGTACGTAGTTCCAGTCGGCTTTGTCTCCACATCCACACGATGGAAAACAAACGGATCGTCCGAAGCCTTTAATTCACGCTTCGGAAAGATTTTGTAATCATTGAGATCTGCAAAATTATACCAGATAAAACGACCATACTTACAGGCGGACAGTAAACTTGCTGCAGCAATAAGAGCCACAACAAATAGAAAATGTATTCTCTTCATATCTATAAATTTCAGGCATAACAACGGTTATCTATCTAATATACAACTTATTTACTACTAATCCTGAATATCAACTTTTAAAAGCCACCTCCTATATTTAGGATATTCCGATTTACCTATTTATTATGCATCTTTGACATCTTGTCCAAGCACCTGGCGTAAAACATGAAAAGATTACTTTATTTTCTATTTTTCACTCTACTCAGCAGCAAGCTTTTCTCGCAGATTCAACCTCGTGACCAGTCAAGGAATGACAGTTTATTAATCATTCTAAGGCAGGGAAAAACCGACAGCATACGTGCGCGTGCAGCTTTTCACCTCTCCAAAATATGGATAAACTTAGACTCAGCACGCGGTTTAGAGTATCTTCAACAGGGCAATACCCTCTCCAAAGGCAACGAATATCTAAACGCCATATATCGCTATCAGGCTATACCATCTTACAGGGACGAAAAAGAAGTAAATGCCATTCTTGCCATATTTCGCAAGTACGACCATCCTGACGCATGGGATTACACCTATCGGGTAGCTATAAATCGGGTTAGGTGGCTTATCAATCAAGCCCTAGCGGACAAAGCATTAGCTATGCTACAAAGAGACATCATGCCACTCGCCCAGAAACTCAAGAACCCCGCATACGACGCAGAGATTGCACTAGAGATGGGGCGTTCCTTTGTCAATCAAAGCATGTACAACGAAGCGGTCCCTTACCTGGAAAAGGCCGTAGCACGCTACGAATCTATCCAACCCAAGGAGGAAAACCTATTGTACAACCACATTCATACCTTAGGTTCCTTGGCCAATGTCTATAATCTATTAGAGAGAAGTCCCAAGGCCGATTCGACCATCCGTAGAGCAAATGAGCTACTACTTATACAGCCCAATCTAGCCCAGAAACTACGTATTACCTCATTCGAGGCCATGCATCTCCTACAAAACGGGAACTATCAGAAGGCCGAAAAGTTGATCAATCACACCTTAGATAACGCTAAGGGTGTGCCACCACGTTATCTCCTCAATCTTCACTTTCAAGGATACAAAGCCCGTGCAGGCTTGGGCGACAAACAAGGCGCTTTAAGACTTCTAAAAAAGAGCCACCCTATCGACAGCATACACCTCAATCCCGAAAAATTCGGAACGGTAGACCTGAGCGAACTACTACCGACCTATGCATCGGCCTATGAACAAATAGGCGACCATAAACAAGCCACATTCTATTGGAAGCGCTATATCAAACACCGGGACTCCGTCAGTAAAGACCAGATCGCTACACAGATCTCTAAGCTCGAAGTTCAACTCCGCACACAAGAGAAAGACGCCGCTATCCAACATTTGAAGGCGGAGCAAAACGAAATCACATTACTTCTGAAAAACCAACGTATTTTCACGGGGCTCTTTACCGCAGCCGCCATCTTGCTGTTGACACTATTGGGATTCATCCTATATATTTACAAGAGCAAACAAAAAATCAATGCAAATCGTATACATCAGTTAGAAACCGATAACCAATTAAAGGTTACCAAAGCCCTGCTGGAAGGCGAAGAAAGAGAACGTCAGCGTATAGGTCGGGATCTTCATGATGGACTTGGTGGAACACTGGCCGGTATCCATATCCAACTTTCTGAATCCCAACAACAGCGACAAGGGCCAACCCTAGACCGTGCTATCACACAACTCGAAGGCTCTATAGCCGAAATACGTCGTATCGCCCGTAACATGGTACCTGAAAACCTCTTCCATAAAGGGCTCGACACCGCCTTGCGTGATCTTTGCATAAGCTTTTCGACGACAGAAACGCAGATTGAATACCAGTCTTCCGGCCTCTCTGACAATCTCTCCAATAGTATACAAACTAACCTGTACCGGATTGTCCAAGAACTGCTGAGCAATGCACTACGTCACGGCAAAGCGAAAAACATTATTGTACAATGTATACAAAACGAAGACACCTTACTACTCACTGTGGAGGACGATGGTCTGGGATTTGACACGCAGAATAAACAGAATTTCCAAGGTATAGGACTTAAAAACATACAAAGTCGCGTCAACTATATGCAGGGGCAATATGCCATAGAAAGTGCGCCAGGCCAAGGTACAACCATTAATATCGAAATACATGTCAGCTAGAAAAATAGACATCGTTATACTGGACGATCACCCTATTGTATTAGAAGGGTTGAAATCTTTGCTCCTGAATCACAGTGCAACTATTGCTGTGCAGACTTTCAGCAGTGCATTAAACTTTAACAAGTTTATGGAAGAACGACCTTCTGTTGACATCCTTCTACTGGACATCAACTTGCCTGATGGAAACGGTCTTGATATCTGCAAAAACCTCCAAGTGCAATCCCCATCGATCAAGGTCATAGCTCTCAGCAATCAAATCGAGCAGAGTATTATCCGCCAGATGTTCGACAATGGGGCTTGTGGCTTTTTACTCAAAAGCACTCCCTCTGAAAAAATAATATCCAGCATACTGGATGCACTACAAGGGCAGATCGTTATGGATCCCGAGGTCATGCGTATACTTACCACCCCCGTGCAGACAAAAACATTCCCGGCTCTCACCAAGAGAGAAAAGCAACTGATAGCGCTACTGGCACAGGGAAAAACAACTTCCACCATAGCCGAAGAACTATTCCTCAGCAAATTTACCATAGATACCTATCGTAAAAATCTCCTCCAAAAATTTAAAGTAAAAAATACGTCAGAGCTACTCATGCTTGTTATGCAAGAAAACCTATTGTAACCACCTCCTATTATTAGGAGGGTAAAAACCCCTAATAACGGGTATTCCAAATTATTGCATAGTCAACTACTTTTGTTAGAGAAAACAGCCATACCCATTTATACCTGGTCAGTTTTCACATTACACGATAAATAGTGGTTAATTACACAATATAACGCAATGAAAAAGAGCTTTTTTCTAATAGGAATATCTGCTTTGCTGGCCTGCAACAACAATACAAAGTATGGCCAGGAAATCCAACAAGACAGCACCTCCAGGAACTCACCGACGGAAAACATTGTTGCGCCCCCCGAGTTACAGCAGACATCAAGCTTTGACATCCAGCGTATCCCAGTAGCGACAGCCGATATTGGTGACTTCCCCTTCATAAAATTACCCCAAGGGCTAGAAGAAATGAACAAACCCATGCTGCGTAAATTTGATGTCTGTTTTTTTCCTATAGATGGCATCATGACTCCTTTTGAAGGCAGACTATATAAAACCTTTGTATCACCTTTACGTGGCGAAGATTTTTCGCAACACTTCTTCGAAAAGAGCATGGCAGAATACTTACAATCTGTAGGTGCTGTAAATGTATTTGACGGAGCGATTACTCGAGAAGAATATGACCGCTACCACAAACAAGATCCGAATAAAGGTGGTGAGGGCGACATGGGCTATGCAGGCCAAAACATAAAATTCTGGGCACTTCGCACAAAAGACAAGGGCAACATCTACATACAATACCTGTCAAACAATGCTGGAGCATCGCTCAATGTATTGCAAGAAGAATCTTTCGTACAAACGATGACCAAAGTTACTGCGGATCAAATCACCAAAGATCTGAATGAAAACGGAAAATCTATTCTATATATCAATTTCGACACAGACAAGTCCGAATTAACAAGCGATGGGACTGAGCTGGTACAGCAGATTGCCAAAGCATTACGAGAGGAAACTTCCCTTAAGGTCAGCATCGAAGGGCATACTGACAATACTGGGAATAAGACACATAATAAATCTTTATCCAAAGACAGGGCCAATGCTGTGCTACAGGCATTAACAAAAGATGGTATCGACGCATCTCGACTTTCAGCTACGGGTTTCGGCGCAGAAAAACCTCTTGTAACCAATGATTCGGAGGAGAACAAAGCTAAGAACAGACGGGTCGAACTTGTACGCACGAACTAAAACTCAAATACTATGAAAACAACAATCAGCTATTTTTTAACAGCGCTATTGCTCGTATTTACGGCCTGTAGCAAATCTAATGACAACGAGCCGGAAGAAGTCGGCGACGGTGGTTATGTAAGTGGCACCTACTGGCCTTATGCCATAGGCAACCAATGGAATCTTGTAAATACGGACGACACAGAAGACACGTATCAATATCTAATCCACAAATCATTAACGCATGAAGGCAAAACATACTTCCAGTTCAAACCTCTTGGAATCGATGCCGATGTAGAATTAAATGACGGCTTTCGTGAAGAAAACGGAGTATTTATCTCCCTCCATGGTGCGACTTCGCAAATGGGGATAAACACCTCAGCAGGTACCGCCACCTATATCAACACTAACCTGAAAGTAGGTGAAATATGGAAAGAAGAAGTATCTTTACAAATCTCTGGACAAGCTTCTGGGACAATCACACACTTTAATGAGGGCCGAATATTAGAAAAAGCCGCTAACGCCACCATCAATGGAAAAACGTATAAAGATGTTTTAAAGTCGGAACTCAAAAAAACGCTTCATAACAGCATAACGGGGCATACACAAAAAATAGTCTATGAAACCTGGCTTGCAAAAGGAATAGGTATTATTTACGAAAAAACAACCTATAACGATTCAGACAGCGAGAGCTACGGTTTGGTCAGTTACACGGTTAAATAAGAAAAATGAGATTTAGAAATATAATAAAAAGCGGCATTACAGTTGCCGCTCTCGCCTTATTTGCTAACTGCAGCAAAGACAAGAATGAAGAGATCGTCGATCAAAACATCAAAACAGAGACTTTTGACCAGGGCATTATTAAAATGGGTATCTATTCCCAAGAAGTAGAGTTGAGTAAGCTTGTCGATAAAATTGACTTTACACAGGCAGACCCCAAATCGCAATATCAAAATCTATTACAAAAAGACAAAGACGTACAGGCAATTGTTAAAACAGTGGAAGATATGGCATCCAAAAATCCACTCGCGGGTCTCGTTTTATCCATGAACACAACTTCTTGTGCCTACTACGTCAAGGACGACAAAGTGCTCGGCAAAGTGAAAGGATTTGGTTGGGAAATGGACAACTACCATGATGAACTTCAGGATAAAGGGAGTCTTTATCTCGAAACACTGACAAAAACAAATGAGATTGCTGAAAGTGATCGAAAAATTTACGCCCACTACATACCTAGTGAAAATCCTGGTGCAGGAGCAAACAGCAACATTGAACTCGAGAACTTCAACAGAACCGAACTCAATAAAACTGAGGTTGTAAATGGCTATCTGTGCAACGTATCTCAACTCACGCCAAAAACATTAGATACAGACACTCCTATCCAAATGCGCAAACTATTGGTATACACCTCTCCTTTATTCAAAAAGACAATCAATTTTACACATCCATTTTATCTGGATGAAAAAAACGGTATTCTTCGCATAGATATCTATTTTGTAGATGATAACACACCGACCTTGGTCATGAAGCCCAAATCCATAGAACGACGAGTGGTCAACGAGAATGAATTGAAAAGTCGTACAACTCAGCCTGGATATGAAGAGATCAATGCAGAATGGGCTTTCAAAGCATTACCAATCCTAACCAGTGGCTGGTCTGTACTCTCCAAATAGAAGATTCGTCCTATCAAGCCGTTTATTATAGACCTATTAGAGATATCGAGATCTATCAAATTAATAATTTAACTTGGTTTGTCCCATGATTTTACAGAAATTAGAAATCAATTTATATTGAAATCTATGACAAAGACCACACTATTGTTTGCTTCGGCAGCACTGCTTATCGCTTGTAATAATACCCCCAAGCAAGAAAACAACACTGCGCAGGATAGCGTATCATCCACGCAAAGTGCCGAGAGTGAAAATGCTTCAGCGACCCCTAACACGACATTGGATATTGTCAGTATCCCTGTAACAACATCTGATATAGGTACCTTTCCTTATTTTACCTTACCAAAAGGATTAAAACACAACAACAGACCTTTTCAAAAAGATTTTGATGTATGCTTTTTTCCAGTAAACGGTGTGATGACGCCATTCGAAGGGAAACTTTACAAAATCAATGTGGATGCTGAACAGGGAGAGCAATTTTCCAAACGCTATTATGAAAAAAGCGTAGAAGACTACCTACAGTCGGTAGGTGCTGTCAAGGTCTTTGACGGAACTATAGGCCGTGAGGAATATGACCGTTATAACAAACAGGATCCAAATAAAGGCGATGAGGGTGACATGGGCTATGCCGATGAAAATATCAAGTTTTACGTGATCCGTACCAAAGATCAAGGCAATATTTATATACAATTCAGTGCCAACAATGCTGCTGGAAAGCTAAACATCCTTCAAGTAGGGACAATGACGCAGACGATCACCAAGATTACGGCCGATGAAATTACAAAAGACCTTAACGAAAAAGGGAAATCGATCCTGTACATCAACTTTGACACCGACAAATCTAACCTGACCACAGACGGGAAGGAAGTCGTACAACAGATCGCGACTGCATTGAAAAAAGAAAGTACACTGACCATCAACATCGAAGGACACACGGACAATACCGGTGATGCGGCACACAATAAAAAACTTTCCGGAGAACGTGCCAACGCGGTGTTGAATGCATTGACTGCTGATGGTATCGACAAGTCTAGATTAAAAGCTCAAGGATTCGGAGCCGAACGCCCACTTGTCGCCAACGATAGCGAGGGCAATAAAGCTAAAAACAGACGTGTCGAATTGGTAAAGAGCAATTAGCTCATTTATTATTTAAACACTGATGCCGCAAGCTCCCTAAAGGGGATACTTGCGGCATTGTGCTTTTTCTCCACTAACCTACAAACCAAATAAATACAGCTGCAATAAAAAGAAACGCAGCAGCAACACCTATAATCAGATCTTCATTGACCATCATCTTCACCATATATTTCTTGTAATTGTTCAAGGCGCTCTGTTCTTTATTAAGTTTTATCACCTAGGCTTTTTCAATGCTCGAGACCATTTTGATCTGGAAATAAAAAATGGTAAAACATCACTACTGCTGATCGGACTAAAAGAAGAAATATATCGACGCGCAAAAATCGTCAATGACAGGCTGAGCGACATGAAGTAACAGAAGAGTAACAAGCTTAAATTGAAAAACCAATTTTATTTCCTACATTAGTATTGATTTGCAACTAATTACACCAAACAAAGCTTGCAGACAGGAGAAACAGCAATTATTACAACCACTTAGATTATAAATTATGGATACCCTGGCTACACAATTACACGGTATATCCAAAGGACTCAAATACGGTGACTTTAATATCCCTGACATTGGTGATATCGTACCCGCCTCACTCATGATTCAAGACCTGGATGGCCTACGCCCTATTGGCTGTAGCTATATGAACAATTGGGGTTGCGAAAAGCTAGGGACATCTGCAGATGAAGTCAATAATCTAGGGGAAGGCTATTACGACCGTTACTTTGTCAAAGAAGAAACCTATGGCATCTTCGAAGGCATGAACAATTACTTGGTATTAGGTGATTTTGACCAACAATATAACTTTTTTCAACGTGTTAAGCTTTATAAGGATAGCCACTACACCTGGTTCTACACAGTTTTAAAAGTAGTACAGGTCAAAATGTTCAATGAATTAGAATATAAAATCATCCTGCTCTCTTCGCCGGTCATTGGGATGGATCAGCTCATCTCACGGGTCAATAAGACACTCGATCAAGACCAGTACATCCGAAACAACTATAGGCGATTTGCTGAACTTACCACAAGGGAGAAAGAAATTATAACCCTACTAGCTAACGGCAAATCGAGTAACGAGATAGCGGACCTGCTCTTTATCTCCTCCCATACCGTATCGACACACCGTAAAAACATCATCCGTAAAATTGAATGTAGCTCCTTTGCTGAGCTATTAAGATTTGCCATGGCCTTTGATTTGGTTTAAGCACTATATATGGATTTATTTAAATACAACGAAGCGCGAGAAACATGGCAGGAGATCGCAAAATACGCTACTGAATCGGATATGCCCTTTTGCTTTGAACTAGAAGTCTATCAAAAACTATTAGCTAGATTTCATTTCGGTTCCTATTATTACTATATCTTCAATGTAGGGAATATTGAAATGGTGTTTGTAAGTGAAATGATCACTCAAGTCCTAGGCTGGTCTCCGCGAGATTTTTCGGCAGAATCGGTAATAACCAATATCCATCCTGAAGACGAAGCACATTTCATATCTTATGAAAAAGAGGTCACCTCCTTCTTTTCTAAACTCTCCCCAGAAGACATACTGAAATACAAGGTAAGTTACGACTACCGACTCCGATGTGCAGATGGAACCTACAAATGGATACTACAACAAGTCAGCACAATACAAACAAATACAGATGGAGCTGTCATAAGAGTAGTGGGAGTACATACCGATATCACACATCTCAAAACAGAAGATAGGGCAGTCGATCTTTCATTTATAGGATTAGAGGGAGCCCCTTCCTACCTTCATATTCTTTCTCCGGAAGGGAGGGACAATACAGCATCATCACTGCTCACCAGACGAGAAACAGAAATATTCAAACTTGTGCTTGCTGGAAATAGTACACCCGAAATTTCATCAATACTGCATCTTTCGGTTCATACAGTGAGTGTGCATCGCAAAAATATTCTTCGAAAATCAAACTGTAAGTCGTTCTTCGAACTCGGGAGCAAAGCACTCCAAGAGGGATGGATATAGCATAGAATAAGATCATTTTTTCTAAATCAAATTCAACCGCTGTCTTAACTCCAGAAAATTATCTGCACTAGTTTTTGACAAGATTCTCCTCCTGTGCGTATTCACAGTATGTTCGCTTATAAAAATTAAAGCAGCAATCTCTTTGCTACTCTTACCTTGGAGAATCAAATCTAAAACTTCAATTTCACGCTTAGAAAGGTCATAATGATTCTCCATATGAACAGGTCTGTTTTTCATACGGTCAATCATTATAAAATCATTCTCCTGCCTTTGAAAGCCATCCTCTGCAACATCATGAAAAACTAAAGAACGGTTCATATGCCCCCTTTCGTCAATTTCGATCGCTTGATAAGACTGCTTAATGAATATATACTCGCCTGTTTTTTTTTTGACCCTATAGGAATACTTGAAATAAAAGCGATAATGATCTTCGAAATACAACCTATCCATTAGCTCAATAACCTTACGCTCCGATTCCATACAATAATGAACATCATCAGGATGAATAATAGACATCAAAAATTCGGAAGTAAATACCTCTGGTTCGTAGCCCAAAATGTTTTTTAAGGACAAGCTTACAAACTCAAAATTATTACCAAAACAATTCATAATGAAATGATAACGTTTTAGATTTGTCACTCCCGGATTCACAACCGGTCTCTCCGAAAAAAGCTGACTATGGTCAAACCAAAAGTCCCAACCTTTATCAACCATACCACACATCGATTAACATAACCATCATAATAAGATCCTGTCTAGTATTAATAACTGCTTAGGTTACAAACTTAGGAAATTAAATGCCTCAGAAAAACAAAAACATTCTCCTAAAAGAGCACTTTCCCTTATTCTGCTATATTCTGAAATAACAGAATGATATTTTCAAATTGGCAACAAAAACCAAAAATAATACAAAATAGATCATAAAAAATCAATTAACTTAGTAAAACATCAATAAAATCAAAAAATAATTTGATTATTTGTAAAAATAAAATTGTTTTATTTATATATTTGTAATCGCAGGAGCTAACAATTCAAAAAACAGTAACCATTAACTGTTAATGGAACTCGGGTCAACTGAATCGGTGCTTACGGCACATATACACTCAACCAAATACCAAAGAAACAATGCAACAAGAAGGACTCTACAACCCCGAATTTGAACACGACGCCTGTGGCGTAGGCTTTGTAGCCCATATCAAGGGACATAAGTCGCACGCACAGGTAAAGGATGCGCTCACCATGTTAGAGAACATGGAACACCGTGGTGCTTGTGGTTGTGACCCCGAAAGTGGTGATGGTGCAGGAATCATGATACAACTACCGCATGAATTCCTATGGGAAGAGTGTATACAGCTCGGCATACAGCTACCAGAACCAGGCTATTATGGAGTAGGTATGGTATTCTTACCAAAAGACCAACAGCTCAATCAAGTCTGTCGTACCGTGATACAGGAGGTCACAGCTGATCGTAACATGGAGTTCTTAGGTTTCAGAACTGTCCCCGTTAATCGGGAAGGCATAGGTCCTACCGCTCTAAGTGCCGAACCCGAAATTGTGCAGTTCTTCGTATCTAGGCCACACGGAATAGCCAACACCGAAGATTTTGAACGCAAACTATACGTACTACGCAGACTCATCATCCAGAAAATAAAAACATTCCAAGCCTACCCATTACCACTTTATATCGCTTCATTATCCTGCAAGACCATCATATACAAAGGACAGCTGACCACCTATCAGGTAGGTTCTTATTACAAAGATCTACAGGAGCCTAAGGTAGTTTCTGCTTTCGGATTAGTACACTCCCGCTTCTCTACCAATACTTTCCCTTCCTGGTCATTGGCACAACCCTTTCGCTTGATAGCGCACAATGGAGAAATCAATACCCTAACGGGCAATCTAAATTGGTTTTATGCCGGTGTACGCTCCCTTTCGTCCCCTTATTTCAGTGAGGAGGAGATGGAAATATTACTACCTGTTGTCGATAAAGGCCAATCCGACTCGGCCTGCCTGGACAATGTAGTCGAACTATTACTACATTCTGGCCGTAGCCTGCCCCACGTCATGCTGATGCTGGTACCTGAAGCCTGGGATGGAAATACACAGATGGACCCATTGAAAAAAGCATTCTATGAATACCATGCTACTTTAATGGAACCATGGGATGGCCCTGCGGCCTTATGTTTTACAGATGGAAACACCATCGGCGCTACACTAGACCGCAACGGACTCCGGCCTTTACGGTATGCAATCACATCCGACGACCGGGTCATCGTAGCATCCGAAGCTGGAGCGTTGCCAATAGACGAGTCCACCATTATAAAAAAGGGTAGACAGCAACCGGGCAAGATATTCGTTGTCGATATGCAACAGGGACTAATTCGCTCAGACGAAGAGGTCAAAGGCGAATTAATCCGCCAGCAACCGTATGGCGACTGGATAAATCAGTACAAAATCAAACTGGAAGAACTTGCAGAACCTCGGGTAACATTTACCTATCTATCCAAAGAGTCAGTATTCAAGTACCAGCAGGCTTTTGGTTATTCCCGCGAAGACCTGGAGACGATCTTGACTCCCATGGCCCTGACAGGCTACGAACCGATAGGTTCGATGGGTACCGATGTTCCCTTAGCCGTACTATCGGACCAGCCACAACACCTGTCCTCCTATTTCAAACAATTCTTTGCCCAGGTCACCAATCCACCTATCGACCCTATACGTGAGCGGTTGGTGATGAGTTTGGCCACTTTTATCGGCAATGCAGGCAACATATTAATAGAAGACAAAAAGTTCTGTCATTGTGTGACACTCGAACATCCTATACTGACCTCCAGCGAATTGGAAAAACTACGTTCTATTGATACAGGCGTGTTTCAGGCCAAAACATTACAGGCCTATTTCCGTGCTGATGGCAAACCTGGCTCTTTGGAAGCAGGCATAGAGCGTCTATGCCGCTATGCTGATGATGCTGTGCGGGATGGATTTGAAGTCATCATCCTGTCTGACCGGGCGATAGATTCGCAGCATGCAGCTATCCCATCTATACTTGCGGTATCGGCTGTACATCACCACCTTATAAAAACAGGAAACCGCGGTGCTGTAGGCCTTGTTATTGAAGCTGGAGATGCACTCGAAGTACATCATTTTGCCTGCTTACTTGCCTTTGGTGCCACAGCAATCAATCCTTATCTGGCACTAGCAAGCATACGGACCTTAAAAGCGGAAAACCTGCTTGACACGGAATTAACTTGGGAGGAATTACGCAAAAACTATGTCAAAGCAGTATGCAACGGCCTATTGAAGATATTCTCCAAAATGGGAATCTCTACTTTACAGTCTTACCATGGTGCTCAGATATTTGAAGTGCTTGGTATTGACAAATCGGTAGTAGATACGTATTTCTGCGGTGCGGTATCCCGCATAGGAGGACTTAATCTAGATGATATTGCCAAGGAGGCGCTAGCTAAGCACAAGCGAAGCTTCGAAAGCTCACGCACACCTAAAAACCTATTGGCCGAAGGGGGTATCTACCAATGGAAGAGACGGGGGGAAGGCCACCTTTGGAATCCCCAAACGGTACATCTCCTACAACAGGCTTGCCGCACAGGTGACTTTGATACCTATAAAAAGTATTCGGCACTGATCAACAACCAAGAGGAACATCTGTTTACCTTACGGGGATTGCTCGATTTTGCTAAACACCGCACCGCTATTGCTATCGACGATGTAGAGCCTGCGAGCGAAATCATGAAACGATTTGCCACAGGAGCAATGTCTTTCGGGTCAATATCACATGAGGCACACAGCACGCTGGCCATTGCAATGAACCGCATCGGAGGTAAATCCAATACGGGGGAAGGCGGCGAAGATGAAATCCGCTATGAAAAACTGCCCAATGGGGACTCGATGCGCTCGGCCATCAAACAAGTGGCTTCTGCCCGTTTTGGGGTCACCTCCAACTACCTCAGCCAGGCAGATGAGATACAAATCAAAATGGCCCAAGGAGCCAAACCTGGTGAAGGTGGACAGCTCCCAGGCCACAAGGTAGATGAATGGATTGCCAAAGTGCGTCACGCTACACCAGGAGTGGGTTTGATATCTCCACCACCGCACCATGATATTTACTCTATCGAAGATTTAGCACAGCTTATATTTGACCTTAAAAATGCAAATCGCGATGCCCGAATCAACGTAAAACTGGTATCAAAAGCGGGGGTAGGCACGATCGCTGCAGGTGTAGCCAAAGCCCATTCAGATGTCATACTGATAGCAGGATATGATGGCGGTACAGGTGCCTCTCCTATCAGCTCAATCAAACATGCGGGCCTGCCTTGGGAACTGGGACTAGCCGAAGCACATCAGACACTCGTAATAAATAAACTACGAAGCCGTGTTGTGCTACAAGCCGATGGACAGATGAAAACCGGGCGTGATCTTGTTATCGCTACTTTACTCGGAGCCGAAGAATGGGGAGTAGCCACAGCTGCCCTTGTCGCAGGAGGCTGTATCATGATGCGCAAATGTCATTTGAATACTTGCCCTGTCGGCGTCGCCACCCAAGATCCGGAGTTGCGCAAACTATTCTCCGGCAAGCCGGAAGATATCGTACATCTCTTTCAGTTTCTGGCAGAAGAAATGCGCGAAATCATGGCCCAGCTTGGATTCCGAACGATAAATGAAATGGTCGGAAGAGCTCAGTTTTTGAAAAAGAAAGAAAACATAACCCATTGGAAAGCCAACAAAGTGGACTTCAAAGACCTACTCCATGTTGCTCACAACGACATGGGCGAAACCCTATATAATACCGAAGAGCAAGACCATGGCATGGCAATGATTCTAGACTGGGGCTTATTGAAGCAGGCGAAACCAGCGTTGGAAGGTAAAACACCTGTTTTTGGTACTTTCCGTGTCAAAAATACAGATCGCACGATAGGAACACTGCTTTCCAACGAAATATCTAAGGTCTATGGTTCAGAGGGACTTCCTGACAATACCATCAACTTTAAATTTGAAGGGTCTGCAGGTCAATCTTTCGGTGCTTTCAATACTAAAGGAATATCACTTGAGCTGGAAGGTGAAGCAAATGACTATGTGGGTAAGGGGCTATCGGGTGCACAGCTGGCTATTTACCCCGCAAAAGAAAGCACTTTGGTACCGCATGAAAATATTATCATTGGCAATGTCGCATTGTATGGTGCTACCTCCGGCCACCTGTTTATCAACGGAATGGCCGGAGAGCGATTTGCTGTCCGTAACTCTGGCGCCACGGCCATCGTAGAAGGCATTGGCGACCACGGTTGCGAATACATGACCGGAGGACGTGCGCTCATCCTCGGAGAGACCGGGCGCAACTTTGCTGCTGGCATGAGTGGTGGAATAGCTTGGATATATGATATCAAAGGAACCTTCCGCGACAACTGTAACCAGGAAATGGTAGACCTCGACCCATTGGAAACGGAGGATGAATCCGCGATTATCGCCTTATTGAAAAGACATATACACCTTACCAATAGCGAACGGGCATCCTATATCCTCCAGAACTGGGCATCAGAAAAAAACATATTTATCAAAGTATTCCCGCGTGAATACAAAAATGTAATCCGCAAACAATTGGTTGTAGCTTAAATAATCAACGAAACATGGGAAAAGCGACAGGATTTTTAGAATTTGATAGACTGGCTCCTCAGAAAGAGCCTATAGAAAGTAGAACAACAAACTATCAGGAATTTGTTCACAGCTACACGGACAAGCAACTTAATGACCAAGCGGCACGCTGTATGAACTGTGGGATTCCATTTTGCCACTCAGGCTGCCCTCTAGGGAATGTAATCCCCGAGTTTAACGATGCGGTATATGACGGAAAGTGGGAAGACGCTTACAACATATTGACTTCGACCAACAACTTTCCCGAATTTACGGGACGTATCTGCCCGGCACCATGCGAGTCGGCCTGTGTATTGGGTATCAACAAAAGCCCGGTTGCTATCGAGGAAATCGAAAAACATATTATTGAAATAGCCTATAAAAAGGGATATGTAAAGCCGAACAAATCGTATCTGAAAACAGGCAAAAAGGTCGCTGTAGTAGGCTCTGGCCCAGCTGGTCTAGCCAGCGCAGCACAATTGAACAAAGCAGGTCACGATGTAGTCGTGTACGAACGGGACGATAAGTTAGGTGGACTGCTACGCTACGGTATACCCGATTTCAAACTGGACAAATCAGTTATCGATAGGCGTATACAAATCATGAAAGAATCTGGAATCGAATTCCGTACGAATGCGGAAGTGGGCGTAAATACCCCTGTCTCCGAACTTGACCAGTATGATGCCGTAGTACTGGCTGGTGGGTCGACTATACCCCGAGACCTTAATATCCCAGGGCGAGAGCTGAAGGGGGTACATTATGCCATGGAATTTCTGAAACAGCAGAACAAACGTGTCGGAAATTCTCCAATCGACGTTTCTCAGATACACGCACAGGGCAAAAATGTACTGGTTATCGGTGGTGGTGATACCGGTTCTGACTGTGTAGGGACATCCAATCGTCATGGCGCTAAATCAGTTACGCAATTTGAACTCATGCCACAGCCACCGCAAAACCGTACTGAAGCAATGCCCTGGCCGACCTATCCCATGTTGCTAAAAACAACAACTTCGCACGAAGAGGGCTGTCAACGGCACTGGAGCATCAGTACCAAAGCCTTTCTCGGAGATGAGTCAGGAAACCTTCGCGCGGCACTGGTTGTAGACCTGGAATGGGAAAGCGACGCTTTTGGCAGACCGACTAAGTTTAAAGAAGTAACAGGTTCGGAGCGGGAAATTCCCTGTGAACTGGTAACATTAGCAATGGGATTCTTACACCCACAACAAGAAGGGTTGCTCCAACAGCTGCGTATCGAACGGGACGAACGGGGCAATGTAAAAGCTACGGAAAGAGATTACAAAACAAATACCGACAAATACTTTGTGGCAGGCGATATGCGCCGAGGGCAATCGCTGGTCGTATGGGCAATATCCGAAGGCAGAGAATGTGCGCGTAAGGTCGATGAGTTCTTGATGGGCAGTACCGAACTCGAAAGCAAAGAAGCAGTGCATCAATACGCCTAAAATAATAGCTACTAATTCATCAATCTATATTTTTCTTCTATTAGACCTTTGCGAGCAATCGGAAGGGTCTTTTTGTTGATAAAAACTATATATTAGCGGAAAATTAAAACCAATGAAACACCTTTACAATCTTACTTTTACGCTGTTATTGTTAGCCCCATTAACTACATTCTCCCAGAAAATGAAAATCGTCTCGGGCAACTTTGACTTTCTGAAAGACCAGCGCGAAATCAATGTCGAATTTGATTATCGGGGAATGAGGTTTTACAATGAGAATATTTCTGAAAATGAATATATAAAACGTCGTGAAAATGACATCACACAAAATAAAGGCAAGGCAGAAGCTCAACGCTGGCTTGACGACTGGCAGGATTCTAAAGACAGGGTATTCATCAATAAATTCTTGTCCTTGGTAAATGAAAGAGCACCACTCCAATTTGATAAAAACCCCAATGCTAAATATACACTAATCGTACAGACCGAGTGGATATATCCCGGATGGTTTGGAGGAGTGATGGCACAAAAAGCCAAAGTGAGTACACAATTGCGTTTTGTTGAAACAGCAAAACGCTCCAAGTCACTTTTAACCATAAGCAGCGACAAAGCTCCGGGCAACATTGCCTTTGTAGGAGTTCCAAATAATAACGACCGTATGGCTGAGGGTTACGCAAAAACAGGAAAGTCCCTAGGTGCGCTCCTTCAAAAAAAGCTTTAACATATATTCCACAACACAACAAAAAGACAAAATAATATTTCGGATAAAAAACGCATCGTAAAAATATATTTTACATAAGTGAATTTTTCGTACTTTTGCAGTCGATTTAAAAGATCAATTGTAAATAGGTTTTATGACTCGTACAGTCCACCATTTTTTTGGCAAAGAGTTTAGCAAAGATGCGCTAAGAAACATCCTTGTTATCCTGCTCCCTGCTATCCTACTCTTCTACACCGTAAGTTTAGATGTTGCCATAGCATTCGCCGTTGGCGTGATACTATCTTCACTAACCGATTTACCCGGGAATAGACAAGACAAAACGATGACGGCCATCTGGTGCACTCCCTTATTTGCTATCACGGCATTTTCTACAGCACTGGCGCTCCATTATCTATCATGGGGTATATTGCCGATTTTGGGAATCTGGGGATTTCTCTGTACGTTATTAATCACCCTAGGGCCTAGATGGGGCGTGATCGGCAACTTGACGCTAATCGTCATCAGCTTTACCATCGGACTCAAACCCCAAGACCCGGTTATTTTCGCCTTATCTTTTAGCTTAGGGACATGCTGTTTTTTTGCGGTCAGTCTCCTACAAGCTTACTTGTCTCCTTATCGCTCTTTAAAATATGCGATGAAAGAGGGGTTCGAACAAATGGCCACTCTCCTACAGGCGAAAATCAAATGTTATGACGAGAAGACTCCACTTGAGCAGGTCTACAGAGAACTCAGTCTACTGCACATCAAAATAAGTGAACAGTTAGAAAATATCCGCTCACTACTACTACGCGAGAAGGTATTAATTTCGTCCGGCCAACACGCTGACCTCATCTGGCTGAACAAAATCTATCGATTAATAGACCTCTACGAATTATTGATGGGGATAGATACCGATTATGAAACTATTCGGGAGAAACTGAAACATTCGGAAGTACTCCCTATTATACGACATATCCTCCTCCTTCTTTCGGACGAAATCAAGGTCCTGGAAAACATAAGGCTTATGGAGTTGAATAAAGATACTAAAAACTCTCGTCACCTCGACCTTGTGGAGAGGTCTATGAACTATATAGCAAAGACTATGTCAGTAGATCTCTCCACTACGGTCGAGATGACGGATAAAAATGTCGAAATAAAGATAAAAGAGAAGATCAGTACCGACATACAAAACCTAGAAGAAATACAGGCCAAAGCGAACAGCGAAACCAGGTCGCTAATCAATCCGATACTGATTCATATCAAGCATATTGTAGCTATCGTTCAACAGATTCAACAAGCGACCATTGTACAGGACCCTACATGGGTCAGCACCGCTGCGTACAAAAACTTTGTACCAACAACAAACAAACGCCAGATCATCACGAAACATATCAAAACGAGATCTCCTATATTTATCTACTCGCTACGTATGGCTACATTACTGGTGCTGTCGGGACTCGTTGGTTACACGTTGCCGGAATACCGGTATGCCTCTTGGATTATACTGACCGTTATCCTTGTAGCACGCCCAAGCTATGCCACCACCCAAAGAAGAAACTACCAGCGTATCGTCGGCTCACTGATAGGTATCGCCATCAGTTTGCTGATTACCCTACTCACACATGAGCCTATGCAGCTGCTCTCAATTGCGGTAATCACGCTATACGGCTTCTTCTTATTCAACAAACCAGACTATCTGATCTGTGTGATATTCATTACCATCGCTGCTATACTGGCCCTACATCTATACGAAGGTAATATCTGGGATTTACTCGGAAGCCGTCTGGCTTTTACGCTATTGGGGTCGACCCTAGCCCTGATAGGTTGCTTTGCCCTACCAGTCAATCATCAGAAAAACATGAAAAGCCTATCCGACACACTCATCGACAACTACCAAAACTACTATCAGCGACTTCGTGCCCGTCTTTGTGAAGATACGGTAGACCATCAGGAACTGCGACTGGTTCGGAAACATGCACAGACTTCGCTCGCACAGCTATACGACAGCCTAGACCAATTTCAAAAAGAACCCCGCTACAAAAAGCTGGACTGGACGGATCTGATTTCTTTCCAGACACTAGCCTACCGCATCAACGCACTATTGGTCGGCATCTCGGTCAGTATCACGAAATCAATTGAACAGGAAAATGATACAGCTCTATTACAGCGACTTCAGAATATCGAAGCGCTAATAAACGAATTGTATGAGTTGGGACAATCTGAAAAACTAGCAAATAAAGCACATAAAGCTCCAGCAGTAGTAAGCTAAAAATAATACTCTACTGATTTAGTATATTATTCCAAAGAAATAGTTTATTTTTGGGTGATAGAAAACCAAAATGGCCTGTTGACCTCATAATTGCACGTATGACATGCCTATGATAGTTTTTCTATGGTTCTTTTGCTACGTTTTGCGTATGTTTGCATCCAATTAAGAATTATTCTAAAGAGCTTTGTGAGCCAACTGTTTATCCATATCATTGTACCTGTAGCTATCTTTGGCTTCATCGCGCTATTTACATTATTCGCCGTATACGCGGAGCGTAAGATTGCGGGATTTGTACAGGACAGATTAGGCCCTATGGAAACCGGAAAATACGGACTTCTACAGACTATTGCCGATATACTTAAGCTTCTACAAAAGGAATTTATTACACCCAAAGCAGCCGATAGAATCCTATTTGCAGCAGCCCCTGTCATTATATTTGGCGCCGTGTATATAGGTTATGCTGTAATCCCTTGGGCACCGGATTTTCTACCTGCAAATACACATACAGGCCTTTTCTTCATTATGGCTGTTGTATCTATTGATGCAATTGGTATCCTAATGGCTGGCTGGGGATCAAACAACAAGTATTCTCTCCTAGGTTCTATCCGGGCTATAGCACAGATGGTATCTTATGAAATCCCTGTAGGTCTGTCTTTGATTGCTGCGGTCATGATCACACAGACGCTAAACTTCAACGAGATTGCATTGCAGCAGGGGGTGATGTCGCCAGAGCCTGTGTTCTTTTTAGGAATCTGGGATGTCTCCAATGTGGGTGGTTTTCTTGCTTGGAATATATTTCAGGCACCGCATCTCATCGTCGTATATGTTATCTTCTTCATAGCCTCCCTAGCGGAATGTAATCGGGCACCATTTGATATTCCCGAAGCAGAGTCTGAATTAATCGGTGGTTTTCACACCGAATATGGAGGTATCCGGTTTGCATTTATTTTCCTGGCAGAGTATGCTATGATGTTTTTAGTAGCGATACTTGGGGTGGTCCTATTTTTAGGCGGGTGGAATACGCTTTTACCAAATATAGGAGCCCTGAAACTGGCGGACTGGACAACAGGAATTGGGTGGGGAATATTTTGGACATTGCTCAAATCGCTGACTATCGTCGGCGTGCAGATATGGATTAGATGGACATTGCCCCGTTTTAGGGCAGACCAATTGATGAGCCTATGCTGGAAAGTAATGATTCCATTGGGTTTTGTGTGTATGGCAATATCGGGATTATGGCGAATTTTGGTAATGGTGTAATTAGTGAACAAGTTATCGAGTGAACAAGTTAACAAGCCAACTGGTTAACAAGATAACTAGATCACATGATAACTAGATAACAGGTTAACAACAAGAAATTGATATTAAAAACAACGATACAGGGCTTTTCTTCGGCCGTCAAGGGTTTATTCTTGACGTTCAGGCATCTCTTTGGTGCCCGTCGTTCCCGGCAGTCGGTTGATATCCGGAAACCAGAATATTTTGACCAACAAGAAGGAGTCACAACGGTACAGTTTCCAAAGGAGACCATGCCTATCCCTGAAGTCGCACGATACCAACTGGACGTAGATATCGACGACTGTATCGTGTGTGACCTATGCGCCAAAGCCTGCCCGGTAGACTGCATCACCATAGAAGCAGTAAAATCGCCAGAAGTAATCGGCAAAACTTCTGATGGTTCTGTAAAAAGACTGTACGCGGCCCAGTTTGATATCGACATGGCCAAGTGTATGTACTGTGGTCTTTGTACGGTGGTATGCCCTACAGAATGTATCACCATGACCAATAAATACGACCGTAGTACAACAAAACTAACGGATCTAATATATGGTTTTGGAGAAATGTCCGATGCTGAGATTGCCCAACGTAAAGCGGAATGGACCCAATACCAAGCTGAAAAGGAGGCAGCAAAGAAAAAGTAACGCCCATGGAAGAACTCGTCTTTTACGCATTTGCTATTCTCGCTGTTGGCTCCGCACTGCTCGTGGTTAATCTAAAAAATACGGCACGCGCCTTATTCTTGTTTTTTGTCACCCTATTTGCTATGGCAGGCTTATTCCTATTTGCCCTGGCAGACTTTGTAGCCATTACGCAGATTATGGTCTATGTAGGCGGTGTGTTAATATTGATGTTATTTGCTTTTATGCTCTCGAACAAAGAATTGCTAAAAGCGCTTCAACATATACCGGGTAGATTCCTGACCATGCCGAACTGGCAATCCCTAATATTGGCTCTTGGCTTCTTGGCCGTATTGCTTTGGGGTGTGGCCGAATGGCAACAACAGACCCCCGATTGGATTGTACAGAATATCAAGCAGGGGAATATAATACAGCCACACGATAATAATATACAGCAACTGGGCCTAAAATTCATGACACAATACATACTCCCTTTTGAGGTGATTTCTGTATTTCTACTCATGGTATTAATAGGAGCTGCCCATCTGTCAAGAAAGGAGGAACAGAAATGATTACATTAACTCATTTTCTAGTAGTCAGTGCCTGCATCTTTTGCATTGGTCTATACACTGTGCTGGCCAAAAGAAATGCAATCATGATACTGGTTGGCATCGAACTGATGATTAATGCCGCCATTCTCAATTTTGTAGCCTTTGGCCGTTATGACAAAATAAACTATTCAGGTCAAGTATTTGCTCTATTTGCGATTGTACTCGCCGCAGCCTCTGTAGCTGTAGGTTTAGCAATTATCCTTAATGTGTACCGTCATTATAAAACAATTAATCCCGACCAAATTACCGACTTGCGCGACTAATGGAGGAGCTGTTAAATATATCACCAATTCACGCCAGTATACTTGTAGTATTACTGCCTTTTGTGGCATTCTTAATACAGGCTATACGGGGTAAAAAGTCCAGCTCAGGGAATATATCGCTTATCGCTATTGTACTAAGCACGCTACTGTCAGCTATATTTGTCTTTGCTGAGATATGGAACTACCTCCCTATGCACAGTACCTACGACTGGTTCCGTATCGGAGAAAAAACATTTACGATCGGCATCCTACTTAATAACCTAACAGTACTGATGCTCTTTATTGTATGCATCGTTGCCTTGCCGGTGCATATTTACTCTCGGGCATATATGAAAGGGGACCCCGGGCTACACCGTTACTGGATGTACCTCAGCCTATTTTGTTTTGCCATGCTCGGCCTCTGTATCTCTAAAAACATATTAGTCTCTTATATCTTTTGGGAGCTTGTAGGATTTGCCTCTTACCTATTAATCGGCTTTTGGTTTACCAAGGAAAGCGCTGTACAGGCCAACAAAAAAGCTTTCCTGATTAACCGTATTGGGGATTTAGGCTTTTTAATAGGTATAGCCGCCGTCTTCACATCGTTTGGCACCTTAGACCTGGTCGAACTATTCGGCAAAGAAGGACTGATCTATTCCGAATTTGACAGAGACTCGGGACTGATGACGTTAGCCGGCTTAGGCTTCTTTCTAGGAGCGATGGCCAAATCGGCGCAATTCCCGCTACACATCTGGTTGCCCGATGCAATGGAAGGTCCCACATCAGTATCCTCGCTAATCCATGCGGCGACTATGGTTGCGGCTGGTGTATTTTTACTATGTACGATATTCCCCCTATTCAATGATACTGTTTTACTCCTAATCACCATTATAGGTACAATCACTGCTACGTTGGCTGCGTATTTTGCAGCGGGACAATACGATATAAAACGAGTACTCGCTTTTTCTACTATATCGCAACTGGGGTATATGATGGCTGCAGTAGGTATCGGTGCATGGGATGCGGCACTATTTCATCTGGCAACGCATGCCTTTTTCAAATGTCTCCTCTTCCTATGTGCAGGAGCAGTGATTCATGAAATCGCTCACGCCAAGACCTCCGCAGGACTGGATTTTGACCCGCAGGACCTTCGCAATATGGGAGGCCTCCGCAAGTATATGCCGAAAACCTTTGTGCTGATGAGTATTGCTTCTCTGGCACTAGCAGGATTCCCACTCACTTCGGGGTTTCTCTCTAAAGATGCTATCATCATCGCTACGTTCGAATGGGCATTCCATAAAGGCGGAGCATACTTTATAGTTCCTGTTTTACTCGTTCTAGTCAGTATCGTAACGGCATTCTATATCGGGCGCTTGATTTTCAAAGCATTTATGGGCGAATCACGTCTCCCCAAAGAAGTGGAGCCTAAGATACACGAAGCTCCCCCATCGATGTTGTACCCGATGTATTTCCTGGCTATCTGTTCGCTGTTCTTTGTATTTTCAATGAACCCTATATCCTATCACCAAGCAGGTATTCTATCTGGATTTTCGGTCAATTATACATTCAACGAAATACACAGCCTACACCTATTCGTCCCGCTGACTCTAACAGCGACTGCCCTTGTAAGCTGGATAATAGGCTATAAATGGTATGTATTGAACAAATACCCCTTAAATGCGGAGAGTGGCTGGATTAAAGCAGAAACCAATCAGCTCGGCATAAATAATTTTATAAATAACACCATTGTGAGGACGACATTGATTGTCAGCAGAGCGAGTGTCTGGCTGGACAAATATATTGTGGAAGGTCTCGTAAATTCGGCAAGCAAAGGTACTTTATACCTGAGCAAATCAGCAACGTTATTGGACCGGCATCTGGTCGATGGTTTTGTAATGGCAATACGTAATCTCACGATTGGTCTAAGTAAAATTGCGGCATGGTGGGACAAACATATCGTAGATGGTATTGTTAATACTATTGCAGGCCTGGCTTACTACTTAGGCCATCTCCTGCGCTGGGTACAGAATGGGCGTATCCAAAACTACCTAGGATTTGCGTTTACTATTGTTTTAATTGGAATACTTTATTTGATATTGCGATAGCATGGGATTACTATCATTACTCATATTTTTGCCCTTGGCAGCCACATTATTGATATTGTTGCTCCCTGCCAACCTACAAAAGTCTTACAGATACATTGCTCTTGGCATTACTTTGATCCAGTTTTTTATCACAGGATCACTCTACCTACAATTCGACCAATCGGCAGCAGGTATCAACACGGTGCAGGGCTATCAATTTGTCGAGCAGATTCCATGGATAAGATTAGGTCTCGGTAATCTGGGACAATTGGAAATTGATTATTTCCTTGGTGTGGACGGCGTATCCCTCCCACTGCTTCTGCTGTGTGCCTTTGTGATGTTGATGGCGATAGGTGCTTCATGGAATACCAGTAAAAGCCCTAAAGGTTATTTTGCATTGATTATGCTTCTCAATATGGCTGTAATGGGAATATTCACAGCTTTGGATTTCTTCTTATTCTATATATTCTACGAAGTAATGCTCCTTCCGCTCTACTTCCTGATTGGTATATGGGGAGGAGCCAATCGCGAGTATGCCGCGATTAAATTCTTCATCTATACGCTATTTGGCTCGGTATTCATGCTTTTGATTATTGTAGGGCTCTACTTTTCGGTCATCAATCCGGACACCGGAGCCCACACGTTCAACATGTTGCACATGATGAACCCCGACAACTATGTCGATGGGTCATTCTTTGCGTATTTAAATAATTACAATGAGGTATTGGGAATTCCAGCACGTATGATTGGCTTTATAGTCTTATTTATCGCATTTGCCATCAAAATCCCTATTGTACCACTACATACCTGGCTACCCGATGCACACGTCGAAGCGCCGACCCCAGTATCTATTATCCTTGCAGGGATATTGTTAAAAATCGGAGGATATGGCATCATCAGGGTATGTTATAGTATATTTCCGGACGCGGCGGTCGATGCCAATTGGTGGCTAGGCCTCATCGGGATTATCTCCATTTTATATGGCGCATTAAATGCCTTGGCACAAACAGATTTAAAACGCTTGATAGCTTATTCTTCTGTATCCCATATGGGCTTTGTCCTGCTGGGGCTCGCATCTATGACTGCTGAAGGTATGGCTGGTGCTGTATTTCAAATGATAAGCCACGGATTCCTATCTGCAGCACTATTCTTTTTGGTAGGGGTGATTTATGACCGTGTTCACGACCGCTATATTTATAATTTTAGGGGACTTGCGAGCCTAATGCCTGCTTACACGGGCTTTGTAGCTGTAGCTTTCTTCGCTTCGCTGGGCTTGCCCGGATTTTCCGCATTTATTGGGGAAGCCTTTGTGATCATAGGTACGTTTAATGCTGAAAGTGTAGGAACAGGTATCCCACGCTGGATGGCAATCGCTGGCTCTTTAGGCATATTGCTTAGTGCAGTCTATTTTTTATGGACGCTACAACGGATGTTCTTTGGACAGACACGGGTGAAAGGTGGTGAAGAATGGCTTACTGCGCTGAAAGATGTAACGATAAGAGAACGGATTGTCTTATTCCCGACACTGACATTGGCTCTATTGCTTGGTGTCATGCCCTCGTTGGTATTTGATACGGTAAATAGCAGTGTGCTGAATCTAGTTTCTTTATTGTCGCCCTACTTTTAATAAACATGGAAGGATTGACAACACAGATTAGCACACTATTGGACCACATCATGGTCTCTATACCGGTATTCAAGCCGGAGCTTATCTTGATAACGGCTTTTATCGCAAGCATCTTCTCAAGCCTGTTTATCGACCAGCGGTGGAAACAGGGTTCTTTAAGTTTTGCCTTAGTGGGAATTATGCTTTCAGCCTATTATGTGCATGCGCAGTTAGGCCAAACACAGACTGGCTTCTTTGGCATGCTACAGATAGATGCGCTCTCGGTCTATGCACGGTTGATTATCCTTGGGCTACTATTACCTATTCTGTTTTTAATCCAGCAATATGCCAAAGATAATGGTATAAAAAATCTCGGGGAAATCTATAGCATCCTATTGGCCGCAACAGTAGGCATGAATCTATTGACGATCAGCACAAACTGGCTCATGGTATTTATCGCGATAGAGACGCTTTCGATAAGTTCCTACATTCTGGTAGGCTATTTTTCGGAAAACAAAAAAGGCACAGAAACAGCTAAAATACAATCCGAAGCAACGATGAAGTATGTATTGTTCGGCTCAGTATGTGCCGCAGTCATGCTTTATGGGCTTTCACTAATTTATGGTTTCACGGGAAATCTTGATTTCATCAGCATTGCCCATATCCAAGGGCTCATAGCCGCACCAAAGGTGATGAGCAGTATTGCGATTTTATTTGTCTTCGTAGGGATTGGTTTTAAACTGGGCTTTGTTCCTTTTCACCTGTGGACACCAGATGTCTATCAGGGCGCACCAACACCTATTACGACCTTTCTTTCGACAGTCCCGAAAGTGGCAGCACTGATATTATTCCAACGTCTATTCGAATCCTGGACATCGACCTTATTTTATTTCAGCGAACTGACGATGCTTTTCATTACGGTAGTCGGCATCGTAACTATGCTGGTGGGTAATCTAATCGCTCTCCGCCAATCGGATACCAAGCGCATGATGGCCTATTCCTCGATTGGACACACAGGATTCCTCCTGATGGCTATCATCAGTAGTGCTAGCGCAGATTATACCACGCTACTCTTTTACGTGACAGTCTACGCCATAATGACTATTGGGGTATTTGCCATTATACAGTTTTTAGAGAAGAACATTGGCTCAACAGAGCTAGCCGCCTATAGCGGGCTTGGGAAAAGCAATCCTTTGTTGTTTACCGTTTTCACACTGCTCGGTATCGCACTAATAGGCCTCCCCCCGACAGCAGGCTTTATCGGTAAGCTTTTGGTTTTTACAGCGACCTTCGACCTCTATCAGCACACCAAAGATATCCCAATTCTCCTACTCTTAATAACAGGGGCACTCACTTCGGTGATATCACTGTTTTATTATTTCAAGATCCCCCTATTTGCTTTTTTACGAAAAGGAGAATCTACAGCACCAGTCCTACCTGTGAACTCTGTAGCCTATTTTATCGCAGTAGGATGCGGAATTGCAATGCTTCTTTATGGACTATTCCCTAACTTATTGTCGGGATTATTCTCCTGATAAACCTATAATTGACCAGAGGCTAGGATAGACGATTGAAAAAGTACGGCTTAATATAATTTATGTACCTAATTGGTGAATATAAACCATTTTATCTAAGTTTGTAATATGATTAGTGCAATTGCAAATGCTATTTTCCAACGTGTAATCAATGATTATCACGTTCAGGATGAGATTGACCATCCGATTGAAAATCCATACGAAGGGAGCTCCTTAGAGCACCTGTTGTATTTGAAATGTTGGATAGATACCGCCCAATGGCATATGGAAGATGTCGTACGAAATCCAGATATCGACCCTAAAGATGGGCTCTATTGGAAACGACGGATTGATAAACAAAATCAAGTGCGTACAGATACGGTTGAATATATAGACAGCTACTACCTGACGAAATACGCGGATGTAATACCAGCGACTGATGCACGTATCAATACGGAAAGTCCGGCTTGGGCAATTGATCGACTCTCGATATTGGCCTTGAAAATCTACCATATGGAGCAGGAAACATTGCGTACAGACGTTGACAAAAACCATATCGACACCTGTCAGCAAAAACTGGACATCTTATTGGAACAGCGCAAAGACCTATCAAAAAGCATCGATGAGCTACTGGAAGATGTAGCATCAGGGCAAAAATACATGAAGGCATACAAGCAAATGAAGATGTACAATGATCCTTCATTAAATCCCGTTCTTTACGGAGCTCAGAAATAAAACTTAGATGAAGCGTATTATAGTTACTCGTTTTTCTGCGATGGGTGATGTGGCTATGGTCGCTTCAGTACTCTCCGAATTCCAGCAACAGCATATGGACACCGAAATCATTATGGTGTCCAGAAAGCTATTTGCTGCATTTTTCGAACATATTCCTCGATTGGTATTTCATCCAATGGACCCCATGGGAAAACACAAGGGCCTGATTGGACTATTTAAGCTATTCAAGGAATTAAAAAAATATAACGCCGACTTTGTAGCGGACCTACATAACAATATCAGGTCACGAATATTAGGAAGCCTATTCCGTCTATCCGGAACAACAACAGATACGTTGGACAAAGGCCGCGCAGAAAAGAAGGCATTAACCCGTCCCAATAATAAGGTAAAACGTCAGTTAAAACTAACGACGGAACGTTATGCAGATGTATTCCGTAAGCTCGGTTTTAAAATCCAATTAAGCCACGCCTTAAAAAAAACAGAGCGATTACTTCCGGAAGGACTATCTGCAGACTTTCCTAAGGCAAAAAAGAGGATTGGAATCGCCCCATTTGCACAACATAGCTTTAAGGTGTTGTCACTCTCTAAAATGAACGAAGTGATCGCCCGTCTATCCCAGCTCGACTACGCCGTCTATATTTTTGGAGGAGGCCCCCAAGAAAAGGCAATAGCTGAAAAATGGGCCAAGGAGTATACCAACGTAAAAAGCCTTATTGGCCAATTCAGCGTAAGTCAGGAACTCGATATCATCGCCAATCTAAATCTGATGATCAGTATGGACAGTTCCGGTATGCATATGGCCTCGTTGGTAGGCACACGATGTGTATCTGTTTGGGGAGCAACACACCCATTTGCCGGATTTTTGGGATATGGACAACAGTATGATGATATAATACAGATAGAACATCCCAATCGCCCAAGTTCTGTCTATGGCAACAAACCCTGCGATTGTGATGGTACCGAAGCCATAGATTTAGTATCTTCGCAGATGATAATAGACCATATCACCAATATATGCGAATAGGATTTGATGCCAAACGTTATTTTTTGAACCAAACAGGCTTAGGCAACTATAGCCGGGACTTGGTACGTATCCTCGAACATTATTACCCCAAAAACGATTATATCAAATACACGCCAAAGCTTCGTGGAGCATGGTTGGATTCAGAAGAATTCAGAAAGACAACCAAACTTCCTGAAGGGAGATTCAATAACTTTTTCCCTAGCCTATGGAGAAACAGTGGCGTTGTTAAAGATCTAAAACGAGATAATATTGATATATTCCATGGGCTCTCCGGTGAAATCCCAATGGGTCTAAAAGAGAACCATATCAAATCGGTAGTGACAATCCACGACTTGATTTTTTTGAAATACCCTAAGCTTTATAAAGGTATCGACCGATACATCTATAACAAAAAGTTCAAATATGCGGTCAATAATGCCGATAAGGTCGTAGCAATAAGTGAACAGACGAAGCGTGATATCGCGGAGTTTTATGGTATCCCGGCAGAAAGAATCGAGGTAATCTATCAAGGATGCCATCCAGCGTTTAAAACAATAAAAACGGAAGTACAAAAAGAAAATCTCCGCAAAAAGTACAATCTCCCGAACCAATTCATATTGAATGTAGGTTCGATAGAACCCCGTAAAAACGCCTTTCAGATTGTTAAAGCGGTAGAAAACTTAGATATCCCGTTAATAATTATTGGAAAGACAACGGAATATGCAAAACAAATCAAAGCTTATATTGCACAAAAAGGCCTCGAAAACAGAATTTTTCTAATGCAGGGATTCACAATGGAGGAGCTTTCCGTAATTTATGCAATGGCGGATGTTTTTGTTTACCCTTCCCTATACGAAGGTTTTGGGATTCCGATTATAGAAGCTCTCTACTCGGGAACTCCAGTGGTAAGCACAAACTCGGGGGTATTTCCAGAAGCAGGAGGGCCATTTTCTTACTATATCAACCCTCAAGATATAGGAGAAATCCAATACGCAATATCATCTATACTTAATAGCTCTAATATGCGGGATGAAATGGTGGCAGAGGGGATAACGTATGTACAGCGATTTAACGACCAGACCATTGCTGAAGAATGGGACAGTTTATATAATAGTTTGCTTAGGTAAATTGATTACTTCTTATATAAATAAAAGTCTCCTTCTTTTTTAAACATATAGGCAATACGTGATTTCAATATCAATGGAGTACGTTGTATCTTTCTAGATATCGATGTCCAATAATGTGCTAGGTTTCTTTTTCGTGCACCCCAAGAATCTTCCCACCAATGAATTGCGATAGTATTGTCCGTGAGACAACTCTCATGGTAAGACTCCATCCAAGAAAAAGGATAGAAATAGTCTTTGGTCAACACCAGCACATCTTCTAGCTGTTGGGTCTCATAAGTACTGACACCATATTTCCCCAACAAAATGTCACTCGATACATTGGGCGCAGCCATCGGATGGTATTTCATACGCTGAAGCTTCTCCGTCTCTCTCAAGCAATCTTCGACAAAAGCATTCCCTTTTTCACATCCAATTACAGCAGTATTAAAAGGAAATTTAGATACACCTATTTCTGTTTGAAAAGCAATAAACGACTTCGCCCCCAAGAGATGATCAAAAGTTTTAATAACTTCTACATCTGTATCTAAATAAATTCCTCCATGCTTAAAAATGGCGTAAAGCCGCATATAATCAGCGATAAAAGCCCACCTTTTCTGCTTATACAGTATTTTTAAAAAGGGCATTTCATCAAAAGGAGTATTGGATTCATCCCACCGTCTGATCTCGTAACCTGGTAAATTTGCTTCCCAAGAATTTATACACTTTCTTATAGTCTCACTATATCCTGCTCCTCCATACCAACAAAAATGAATAATTTTAGGAATCATCGTTTTACTTTATTATTTATTTATCTTTGCTCAAAGATAGATAAATTGTAACATATTATATGGGAATAAGCGGACTTGTTATTACATTTAATGAAGAGAAAAACATCAGAAAGTGTATTTTAAGTTTACAAGAAGTTTGCGACGAAGTTATTATTATCGATTCCAATAGTAAGGACAATACGGTTGCCATCGCCGAGTCTCTAGGTGCAGTAGTTATTTCTCAAGATTTTCTTGGCGATGGCCCTCAACGCATTTTTGGACTACAATTCTGTAAAAACGACTGGATATTAAACCTAGATACAGATGAGTTTCTTGATAAAGATTGTTTTTCATTCTTTAAAAACAAAGAATACGAAAATCAATCCTACGACGCTTATAACTTTCGAAGAAGAAATTTCCTAAAAGACAAGGAGATACGTTTTACAGAATGTTATCCTGATTATACATGTCGGTTCTTTAACAAAAAAACAGCTATCCCCTCGGCACAAAAAGTACATCAACACGTTATAGCTACGAATATGTATAAATCAAAAATGCATATTTTGCACTATGCGTGGGCCGATTTTCATCAACTGATAGCAAAAAAAAACCAATATACAGACTGGCAAGTTGAAGAACTCCTTAAGAACGGTAAGCGTATTAATGCATTCTCTCCTATAATACATGGAACAGCAACGTTCTTTAAGGCTTACTTTTTAAAAAAAGGTGTATTTAATGGCATCGATGGTGTAACGTTTTCACTTATTCAATCGTTCTTCTCTTATATGAAATATGCAAAACTGTTAGAAGCACTACGAAATAAAAAAAAAGGCAGTACTAGTGTCGGCATGTAATTTGCAGTTTTAAAGCTTTGAAAGAAATATAATACGTTAATGATGTACACCGTTCCTACAATTACGAAAAATTCTCGCCCTTCACACTATAAAAAAGCAGTTGCATTCTGCGTAGACAAGGCTTATCTGCCTTATGCGTCGTTTGTTGCCAATCAAATTTTAGAAAAAGAAAAAAATAGGGACTTTGATGTTATCATCTGCGTGCCGGAAAGGGATTTATTATTTCCGATTCCCGACTCTGAGATTCGCTATTGCTCCATAGATTACTCATGTATGTTAAATCTTCCTGTGGGAAGACTTTCTATGGCAACCTATCACAAGATCTTTTTACCGGCAATTTTTAAAGAGGAATACGAACAAATCCTTTACCTAGACGCTGACGTCTATTTAAACAGTTCCTGCATATCTTCTTTAATGAGTAGCTATAAAGAAAATAAAGGTCTGGCGATGGCCGTAGATATATCGGAAATCGAACGTAAGTCTGGTCTAAATTTCCACAATAACTACTTGAACCGATATGCCAACTTAAATCATCAATATCGCAATGCAGGTGTTATACTTTTCAATACTAAGAGATTAGCAGAAATTAACTACTTAGAGCAATTGATGAACTATGCGGAAAAGAATAAACAAAAGCTCTTACGACATGACCAAACGCTTATCAATACAGTGCTGAGCAATGAAATTAGTTCTTTATCCTTTTTATTTAACTACCAGCTTATCGACACAACTATACCTCTCTTAGACGAATTCAAGCCAAAAATCCTTCACTTCGTTGGCGAACTGAAGCCTTGGAATACAGAATTTGGTTTTATCGGTTCTTTTCATGCCGAATACGATAGTTTTATCCGTACTCACTTTCCACATCATCAACTTCATTCCAAATCTGAGTTTGAATTGAAATATGAAAGCCGCAAGAAAAAACGTAAATACAAGAATCCTGTACGTGAAAAATTGTCGCTAAACGTTTTTGTAGGGAAAGAAAGATTAAAAGGTATTATTGCTTATTTTAGCAAACCTCGAAATTCCGAAACTGTTGAAAAACGCAAAATAAGAAGGATAATTTCTCGCTTTCGTGCGAGCATTGATAGGTCGATTTGTGAATCTGACGTGCAACCTGCAAGAAGCTAACTATTCATTAAGTCGATTAGAAGGATGTTTCAAGGAAAGAAAATACTACTTGCTGTCCCTGACCATGTTGGTTTTCCAGAAGTTTTTAAAAGAAATTTAGAACATATAGGTCTTGAAGTTTTTACTCTTGCAGCACCACCTATTGACCATTTTAAATATAAAAACATTTTCCAGCGAGCACACAATTTCATACGTAAAAAATTTTTCAAGGATAGAGATTTTAAACGGAAGTTATTCCTTGAACAAAACAAACACGAACTTATACAGAAACTTAATGGAGTAGAAAAGATTGATTATACTCTATTTATTCGTCCCGATCAGTATGCTCTTGAAGTTGTAAAAATGGTAAGACAAAAGAGTGAAAAAATGCTCTGTTATCAGTGGGACGGATTAGAGCGATACCCAAACATCTATGAATATATACCTTTCATGGATAGGTTTTTCGTGTTTGACACGAAAGATTTATCTGTAGAAAACACCTTACCATTAACAAATTTCTTTTTTGACTTTTTCGAAACAAATAGTATAGTAAACAAAAATGAAGTATATTATATAGGGAGCTATTTGGAAGATCGTCTCGAATTAATAGGAGACATAGATCAAAAACTAGACATACTGGGCATTGACAGAACTATAAAAATTGTCTCTAATAGAAACCGTGTTATCGAACTCATTAATTCGAAGGGTCTTATCCCATATCCGAACACGATTTCTTACATGGAAAACCTAAAAGCCGTAGTCAACGCAACCGTGCTTATCGATATACAGAATCCTATACACAACGGACTTTCTTTCAGAATCTTTGAAGGGCTAGGATATGATAAAAAAATTATCACGACAAATACTGATGTTATTAAATATGATTTCTACCACCCTAACAATATTTTAGTATGGGACAATCAAACTAAAGAAGACCTTAGTTCATTTTTATCACTTCCATATCAGGTCTTACCTAAGCATGTCAAAAACAAATATAGTTTCACGAATTGGTTTTCCTATATCACTGAAGAAAAGCCTTATGAAGCAATTGACTTGCCATCTTAGATCAATGGTTACTAATCATTATGCTTAACCTAAATACCGTGTTATGAGTAAAAGAATCAAAAAGATCTGTCACTATCTCCAATATAAATATATTACTATTTTTGATAGTCTTGTAAAAAAGCAACGAAAGGATCCCCGTCATATCCCCATTATTATTATAAATTTCAATCAACTTGAAACGCTAAAGCAGCTAGTTTCATTTCTTTTAGAAAAAGAATTTCGGAAAATTGTAATTATAGATAATAACTCTACCTACCCTCCTCTAATGGATTACTATAAATCAATTAACGGGAAAGTAACAGTGGAAAGAATGCATGAAAATCACGGTCACATGGTATTCTTTAAAAATCGGAGTTTGTTAGAAAAATATGCAAAAGGCTACTATGTCGTCACAGATGCAGACATATCTCTTAACCCAGCGATGCCAAAAGACTTTATGAACAGTTTGCTGAAACTCATGGATAGGTATCATTATCACATTTTAAAGGCTGGTCTAGCCTTAGATCTAGAAACAATACCAGACTATTACCCGTTAAAAGAAAAAGTCAAAAATTGGGAAGCAAAGTTCTGGTCAGATCAATTAGAAGAGCACGTATTCAAAGCCGATATCGATACTACATTTGCACTCTACAAGCCCAACTATCCGTTAAGATTTAATATAAATAATCAGTTCTATAAAGCGGTGAGAATCGCTGGGAAATTCACTTGCAAACACATGGGTTGGTATCTTGATCCGGAGAATTTAACAGCCGAACAATTATACTATATGTCAACATCATCAATATCCAATTCTTGGAAGTTTGATGAAGAGGGGAAACTAAAATCTAATGAAGACTATTAAGCACTAATGCTTCAGGATATAATTTAACCAATTTGCAAAACTGTATTTCATCCTTATATTTTCATCAATCTTATAATATGGACGTTCAATGAAATCCATAATTTCAATTTTATCATAGTCACCTTCTTTTAGAATAAAGAAATTATCTGGATGATAAAAATCATAATTCCGAACATTAGAATTCGTTGTTATGACTTTCTTTCCATACTTTAAACCTTCAAAAATTCTAAATGAAAGACCATTATGCTCGCCTATTAAAAAATCTACTATAATTTTTGACTTCTTTATATACCCCAAGTATTCTTCAAATGGAATCGAACCGTCCCTACAATGAATACCTATTTCTCTATAATTAGGCTGAAAATGTTTATTAAGAGGTGTAAACGCTATTTCAAAATGAATCTTAGCTAGAATTTCTTTTACAAATTTATAAAAACTCAGAAGGGCTTCCTCTCTTCCTTCATTGTAATAGCCTAAGAAGAACATATCATAAATAGGTTCTTCCATCCAATCCTTTAATTCAAAGTCATAATCAAAGAAGAAATTATAAGCCAAATGAGTTTTAAACCTATCATTACTTACCAGGTCAACTTTATCAAAAACAAAGAACCTATCAAAATAGGGTATCAATGCCTTTACTTCTGGATTTCTCTCGATACCATCATAGTGATAGGACACGAAATGATCACTCTTCACTTTTGCCAACTTTAGCACCTCTTGACTAAAAAAATCTGCTCGAAAAACAAGTCCATAATCGAATGCTTTCTCTTGATTAATAACAGTGAGATTATGTTCCAGATTATATATATCGATAAGACTACGTTTATAGCTGTTATCCCTGTCAACAATTTTCCGCCACCTACTATAAATACGTTGAAAAAAACTCTTGTATTGAAACCCAGCTGGTTTGTTGATAATGGTTACAACTTCATAGCCTAAGTGCAACAAATTTCTTTCAACTAAAACAAATAACTGATAATCATCTGGAGCCAATAACAAGATTCTCTTTCCCATATATAATTTACAAATTAACAAGTCTATCCAACTATACTTAATTACTACCGTGCGTAGCTCCCGATTTGACTACTCATTACTCGCAAGATATTCCTAAAAATACAGTAAAACATCTGGACTTTTTAATAAGATTATTTCTGCAATATAAGTATATTTTATTACCAAAGGATTTGTGTCCGACAAAAGATTGATAAACATTTTTTTCAAGAATCCAGAAAGGAAATCGCCGATATACTGTAATCAGAAATACTTATCTTTACAATTCTGACTAACGGTTTATTTACAATAAATAAAGCATTTGCAATGAGCAAAAAGTCGGAACTTACTCACTAAAAAGTATGAATACACCCAAAATAGCTATCATCATTCCGTGTTATCTTCAAAGCGAATATTTAGACACATGCTTAGATTCTATTTACAAGCAAAAATATGACAACTGGGAATGTATAATTATTAATGATGGTTCTCCTGATAAGACAGGAGAAATAGCCCAAAACTGGACTTTAAAAGACTCTAGATTCAAATATTATGAAAAAGAAAATGGAGGATTAAGTTCAGCCAGAAATTATGGGCTTCAAAAAACCCAAGCAGAATACATTCAATTTTTAGATTGTGACGATTTTATTCATCCCGACAAATTTGAGCATTTTGCCAATGAACTTAATACAGGATCACACGATATCTTGTTGTCAAATTTTCAAATGTATGCAAACAATAAATACTCACCTGCTTTCTGTGAATTAAAAGAACACCACTTTAGCTATAATGCCATCCTGCTTCAGTGGGACATAGACTTCTCAATACCAATACATTGCGCTATTTTCAAGAAAAGATTTATTTCGGCTGGAGGTTTCAACACAGAATTAAAAGCCAAAGAAGATTGGTTGTTTTGGATACAGTTTTTTGAAAATAGACCTAAAGTAGTTTGGAAGGATGACGTATTTAATTACTATAGGCTCCATCAAAGTAGCATGACTCGAGATCGCTTACTCATGATGGAAAACACTAAAAAAATCAATCAGTTTCTAGTAAAATACATTAAAGAAGATCAGCTTGAAGATTTCATGTCTGCTACTCATGAAAGATATATGGTCCTTTTAAAAAGTATGAATGATGAAATACTAAGTTTGAAAAAATCATTTGAATCTCCAAACTTCAAAAAGGTTTCAAGAGTATTTAAACAATACATAAAACGCCGTTGGAGAAAAATAACAAATTCACATTCAACAGCATGATATTATCTGGTATATTTTCTTCAAGAATTTTATCAGGATATATTAACAAATCAATATAAATGAAACTATCTATAATAACAATAAACCTCAATAACAAACTTGGCCTAGCCAATACAATAGAATCTGTAGCAAACCAAACTTTTCAAGCATTTGAATATATTGTGATAGACGGTCAGTCTAAAGATGGTAGTGTATCCTTATTAGATTCAGCAAATAAACGAATTGATAAGTGGATTTCTGAAAAAGATTCAGGAGTTTATGAGGCTATGAACAAAGGTATACAACTAGCTGACGGGGAATATTTATTATTCTTAAATAGTGGAGACCTTTTGCATTCGGCAAAAAGTATAGAAAATATGATCTCCAATTTAACAGCTGATATTGTGTATGGAGACCTTGTATTTGCTAACGAGGGATCCTCATCTACTTACTATTATCCAGAAAAGCTCACTATCGAATTTCTTTTCGAATCGACTTTAGGGCACCCTTCAACATTTATTCGACGCGACTTATTTAAGCAATTTGGAAACTATAACACAAACTACAAAATAGCTTCCGACTGGATGTTCTTCTTAACTTGCATCTTAAAAGGACATGTCAGCACGCGACATGTCAACCAAGTTGTATCTGTCTTTGACACAAATGGAATTAGTTCAGACCCTAAAAACCAACCAATGATAAGGGAAGAAAGAACGGGCTTCTTAAAGGAAGAATTCCCACTATTTTACGAAGAACATCTAAAGCATATGAAATGCAAAAACACGCTAGGACGAATACAATCTTCGAAGGGTTTTCGTATATTAAAAAAACTTGGTGTTAAAAAATTTCAGTAAAAAAATAGGCCCAACCAAATTACAATCTTTAATCTTTCCTGGTCAATGAACAAGATAATATACCTACTTATGGTACACAAAAACCCTAAACAGGTCAAGCGACTGATTGCAAGGTTAAAGTCTGATCATTCGTTTTTCTATGTACATGTAGACCTTAAATCTTCAATCCAGGAATTTAAAGCCGCAATAAACGATAGCCGTGTGTCTTTTATTGAATCAAGAGAAGATTGCATTTGGGGAGACTTCAGTCAGGTGAAAGCAACATTAAACCTCATTGACGCTGCATTAGCAGATCATCAATCAGGTTGTTTTGTTTTGCTGAGCGGAGAAGATTATCCTGTAAAATCGACAAATTATATTGAGGACTTTTATACAGAAAACGCATTAAAGAATTTTATAGAATTAGATCCAATAAAAAAGGTCTGGAATGAAAATGAACGGACTAGCAGAACTGATTATTACAAAATAAACTATTCAAACAAAAGAGGTAATTTTATACTACTAAAACCTCAAAGTTATAAGAAGGCATTGAGACTCTTACTAAAACGAAAAATCAATTTCTCAACCTTTTTTGATATCATACGGAAAAGGCATATTCCATTCCCATTATATGGGGGATCAAACTGGTGGTCATTAAACTATGAAATATTAAAGGCCATTCAAAGTTTTGTAAAAGAAAATAGGACAGTACTCTTCACCTATTTTAAATATGTTAAATGCTGCGACGAACTATTTTTTCAAACCATCATTAAGTTATTAGAGAAAAATAATTCTAACATTAACTACCAGCCTATACTTACCTATGTGAACTGGACAAGAGAAAACTACGACAATCTACCCGTCATATTTAATCAGGATGACTTTGCAGAACTCACTAGCCAAGGCGACAACAAACTTTTTGCTCGAAAATTTGACTGTACTTATGACGAAAAGATATTGGATCTACTAGATGAGAAATTTCACAATGTAAACTCTCTAAAATAGATTACAAAAGTTACACTGCAAAAAACTAGGCCAGCATCTTGTAAACAGCCGCAGTACGATCAATACAAGATTCCATAGGATATTCCTGTATCTTTTCCTTTCCCAACTGTATCAGTTGATTTCTATAGGTAGAATTTTCTAACAACAAATCCATTTGTTCTACAAGAGATTCTACCGAAAAGGTTTCAAAATAGGCGGCGGCTTCGCCTGCAATCTCAGGGAAACAACTTGCATTACTTAATAAAACAGGACATTCATTTTTATAAGCTTCCAAAATTGGAAGACCGAACCCCTCATACGTAGAAGGATAAACGAAAAAAAGTGCATTTGTATATAGCGTATTTAGCTGTCCATCACTAGCCACAAAAGAAAGCACTTTGTCTTGAATACTATTTCTCCATAACAGTTCTTCTTCCGCTATCCCAAGAGGACTTCCCGCAACAACAAGTTTTAGACCATCATATTTTTTAGAAATACTGGAAAAAGCCTGCACTAAAAGATCGAAATTTTTATACCCACTGCGGCTACCCACATACAAGATATATTCTTTAGGTAGATCTTCTACACCTTCATAAGATAATGGTACGTATTGATCTAT
Organism: Sphingobacterium tabacisoli; assembly: GCF_017908035.1. Taxonomy (GTDB): domain Bacteria; phylum Bacteroidota; class Bacteroidia; order Sphingobacteriales; family Sphingobacteriaceae; genus Sphingobacterium; species Sphingobacterium tabacisoli. The sequence goes on from NZ_JAEQMU010000004.1 coordinate 419,149, forward strand.
ACCATGATGTACAACAGTAATTTTATCATCATCGACATCATAATACTTCAAAATATCGTCCTTAGTCCTATGAGAAACGGCAATAATCTGATCTGCTCTATCAATATGTAACCGTTTTTGATGGGCAGTTGGTTCATTGGGAGAAAACAGGCTGGAAAAATTTTCATAGATCATATCATGAATAGTAATAACTAAAGGCTTTTTGATCTGATCAATAAAATAAGAATCATAATACGTCGGATGAAATACATCTATATCTGCGCCATCAAGCATCTCTAACGTAGTACGTTGGTTTTTCACAAAGGCTTTATGCTCTTTCCTTGGATATTTCTTTAGCTTTTCAACTAAAGAAAACTCTTTAAAATAACGCTCCGGCAGATAGTAATTTTTATTCCCCACAACTTCCAAGTGGGTAGAAAATCCGGGTAGATCCTCTATTCCAGCCATCAGGTCCACAAAATACCGAGATATTCCACCGAACTTTTGAGCCACGAAAATCTGATAATCATACAAAATATTCATCCAAAGAAATTTATAAAGCTTACCTTTTTACTAAAGAAGAGCAAAGGTAAGCATTACAAATAACTTAGAACTTATTCAATATATCGATTACTTGAAGGATCTCGTCTTGTGTATGAGCAAACGAAATGGGTAAACTTAAAACGGTATTCTGGATTTCTTCTGCAATTGGAAATATCCCTCCCGTAAATACTCCCTTCACAGCCTTCTGTTGATGCGGAGAAATAGGGTAATGAACCTCCGTTTTCACTCCATTATCTAACAAATATCCCCGCAGGCGATCTCTATCATGATGCCTAATTGCAAAAATATGATAGACATCTTCATACCCGTTGCTGACTACGGGTAGAATAAACCGCTCTTTTAGCTCGCTCAGATAAATACTTGCCAACATCCTCTTATGTGCATTAATAGCATCGAGATATTTTAGCTTTACTCCCAGAAAAGCGGCCTGAACTTCATCCAGTCTCGAGTTATACCCCACCTCGTCGTTTACATACTTGACAGAAGATCCATAGTTACGTAACACCTTAATCTGTTGAGCCGCTGGGGTACTATTGGTAATCAATGCACCTCCATCTCCTAATGCGCCTAAATTTTTCGTGGGATAAAAGCTGTAAGCCCCAAAATCACCGATTGTACCGGCCATTTCTCCCCGATACTTGGCGCCGTGGGATTGCGCACAGTCCTCAATAACGCGTAGGTTATACTTAGCCGCCACAGCCATAATAGCATTCATATCACACATCTTGCCATACAGATGGACGACCAATATCGCTTTGGTTTTCGTTGTGATAGCCGCCTCGATCAAGGTAGGATCTATATTATAACTATGTATATCGGGCTCTACCAATACAGGCTTTAATCCCGCATGTAGCACGGACAACACGGAAGCGATATAGGAATTAGATGGCATAATAACTTCATCGCCTGCTGAAAAGGAAAACTGCTTCAGCGCCAATACCAAAGCATCGAGTCCAGACGCAACACCTACACAATGCTTTACCTTACAATAATGGGCAAAATCAAGCTCAAACTGAGTTACCTCTTGCCCCAGAATGTACCAGCCACTATGCAAAACCCGCTTGAATACATCAGAATACTCGTCAAAAAAACGGGAATTTACTTTTTTAAGATCTTCGTAGGCTATCATTTACTATAAGGCTCATATATGTAATCACTGGGGTCAAAATACTCCGAAGCCAGTACCATTAATATCGCGTCGGCAGAGAAATTGTACATTTGATGCCAGTCATTGGTTTCCAAGATAAGACAATTGTGAGGCTGATCTAGTTCAAAAACCTGTTCATTTATACCATCACAATTGTAAATACTGCATCGACCGCGAATACTGATCGCTGCCTGACGGGTCAAATGATGCCGATGTCCACCCCGTATGGCTTCATTCACTCCATATATATAAAAAATGCGTTTTACATCGAAAGGGATGACTTTTTCAATAACAGTCAAATTTCCACGATCATCAGTAAAGGTTTTTAAATCGATCTGATGTGCCATAACCCTAAAAAATAAGACTGATGATAAAATTTCTTGAACCTCCCCCTAAAATACAAATTGAACTTTCGCCTTAAGGACACTCTCATACGGGGAATGACTAAACGCTCATGAAAAACCTGTATGAATCCAGCCTTTTTTATTTCTTGAGCGGCTCTATATAATGCTGTAACATAGGGCTTATAGATATAGCGCATGTCATTTTCAGAAAGATGATAAGCCTCAGAAGGGAGATAAGCATTGGACACGGCATACTTAAAACCATGATAATGATAAAATACCAACTTAAAAATTGTTGAGGTCTCAACTTCTCGGCCAGATACAGCATCTGCATTTCCTTCAAAATCGTACTGTTGCACATTCCAAGGGGCCACCCCTCCACCAAGATGAATCAATTCATGTACACCAGAGAACTTCGTACACCAATCATCTAAATACTTCTGATCTCCAAACCGTCCTTCCTCGAGCCTATTGTAACACCAATCAAGGCAAGCTGACCGCCACCACTTTAACACCTCCATTCCTTCGTCTGTATTTTTAAAACACACAAACTGCACACAATATATCCCACTAGCAGCGGATTGGTCATACTCTGGTGTATAACGATGTGGGGTAATCAATACTGAAGCATCTCCCATCTCGTCCAACAAAACATCGGGATTGCTAAAAAATAACAAATCAGCATCCAAGTAAGTACAACCTTCTAACCTATAAGTCTCAATCGCATGCAAAATAACTGCTGGAGTACATGTCCAACAATACTCAGCCGAAGTACGTATACATTTGACAGCCAAAAGATCCTGGTCCTCAAATTCGTCAAGTCTTAGTACAGTAGCTTTAGATAGCCCCATTGCCGATAACACGGTATAGCATGTATCATCAAAAGCATAGATATAAAGATGAAAATCCGGACAATACCGCTCCAGTGATCGATACATGGCTATCCCTCGAGTGAGATATACCGAATTAAATAGCGTACAGAAATTATTTTTCATACTTCCTACACAGTAAAAAACCCTTATCATAACCTGCCAGTTTTCCATCGATTTGTAAATCGGACTCTCCTTCGACATAAGACATAAAGTCTGCCATCACATAATAGTCTGAAAAATGATGGAAAAACATTTCTTCATTAAAAAACCAAGAAGGATAAGATGCCTCATAAATAGATGGGGGCACTTTCTGAACGGTCAATCGATCTGGTCCCGATTTAATAAATGCAGTTCTATCAAACAAGATATAATCTACATTCAAAGAAGAGAGAGACGCTAGAAACTCATGGGGGTTAGGTAAATATTGCACGACGCTAGAAAGAAGAATAACATGAGGACGAACCTTCTCCATACTATCGGCTATTGTATAAAAAAAACCGAGTTGTTGATTTTCAAACTCATGCTTCCCTATCTCTACATATCTAGACTGCTCAACAATATGCCAAGTCAATGCGTCCAAAGGTTTCATGAAATCCGTTACCTGGAAATAAGTACTTCCAAAGGCCCCTCCAAAATCTAAAACGTGTAACCTATTATTGTGTTGAGCTGCGACATACAGTAATGACGCTATTAACGGAAAAGGGTATTGCTTCTTATCAAAAAGGACGGAATCACGCTCGTATACTGCCTCACCGTCTCTTACCTGCGCTAAAGCTGCTCGGGTTTTTTGCAAAATATTGTCTCGATCATAACCTGTTGTCTCCTGACAGGCAGATTCCCAACTATCATAGTCCCCAAACCAACCGTAGGAAGGAGGTGCAATAATAGCCTTTTTTTTAGAAAAAAAATGCATAAAATAATTCTAAACGGATAATAAAACATCTTACCAACACCCCTTACCAGGGATGTTATTATTCTATGGTTAATAGTTTATATTGGTTTCATTGCTATCGAAGTCTATCGCTTTTATCTAAGCAAGCCTGCTACCCAATCATGAGAAGACTTTCTTTTAACGCAGCTGATGGTTAATCCATAATTTAAAACAATTGAAAAATGTGTTACCATTTTTAAACTTTGCTTACATCAATTGCAACAAATATAATACAACAATCGATTTAAAAAATATTTAATTTACATTTATTTACATTAATTAACACTTCTCGGCAAACTCCGTGTTTAAATACTTCCTTTCCTATCTTATAGATGCTATCCTATTGGATATAACATACCTAAGGTTAAATAAGACTTCTAAAAAATTCAGATGCAATATATACCTTAACACATTAAGCAAGAGAAAACTACTCGTAGATTGTTAATAGAAAAGAAAATCCGTAAAAACTAAAAATTTATTAACTATATTTGGTAGAATAACTTTAAACTATGAAATTTCTGATACCAACTTTCCTCCTCTTCTTTGCGATATCGTGGGTATCTTGCCAGAAAGATGGCGAAGAAATTTCAACGGAAGAAGAAAACCTAGCACTCGACCCAATAAATAGAGATAGTATTTCGTTTACGTTGAACGAAAAAAACTACAGTTCTAAAGAGATGGATGGTTTTGGATTTGCAAATAAACAAACTAATATTAAGCCATATGCTGATCCAATGAGCGCTAGAGTACCAGCCTACATTACAGGCGGGCATTGGTGGTATGGCGAAAAAGATTCGCTCTTATTCGAGCAGACATTCTCATTCAAATCTTCTGAATTCACGAACATCACGATTGGTGTAAGTCAAAAATATGCTAGCGCCGACCTCATAAAGAAAGACAACCTATTGGTTCCCTATAAAAATGACACAACTTTTCTAGTAGGGCCAAAAGACTTTGCAACAGACAATAACTTAGAAAACAAAACACATGGTGTCAGCTTAGAGTTAAACCCAATACTGACTACAGAGAGATTGACAACATCAATACCTGCTTTGTCTATATTAGTGAGGTCACAACTCGACAACCATCTACAAGATGACTCTTACTTTCATATTATTAACATTGACACCTTAACAAATGATGCTTTACGAGTGGAAGCGAGATTCGAGGTCAATGTCTATGCTGAAGATGGCACAGCTTATCGGATTAAAGATGGATTCGTTCGCTTTAAAACAAAACTCAAACAGTTAGATGTCAAATAAAAAACTCTATATCATTCGGCACGCTAAAGCTGAAATACCAACTTGGGAGAAAAAAGATTTTGACCGGAATATAATGGACAAAGGAGCCGTCCGTGCACAATATATCGCCAACAAATTAAAAGGTATACTCACCGTTGATGATAAGACTGCTGTAATCTCGTCGACAGCCAATAGAGCAATACAGACCGCACACATTTTCTGTGCATCGTTAGGCTTCCCTTTACAGGATATAATACAGACCAAAGCCATATACGAGGCATACTATCAGGATATATTGTACATTATCAATCAAATACCTGAACATATTAATACTGTTCTCGTTTTTGGTCATAACCCTGGCCTATCCGATCTGACAAACTATATCTGTAACAGCTATATAGAGCTAAAAACATCCCATGTCGCTGTTGTAACACTAGAGGAGGGAATTGATTTCCCTAGCTTATCCGGAGGAACAGGAAATCTTACGCAAACAGTTACAGAATAAATCTAAACAGATTCATCCCATCTTCTTTCCTCCCTCTAGGAAATCCAAAAAGGAACAACCTAACGATTCTTGGCGCAAACTTTTCAGTATCTTTGTAGTATGGCAAATCAACTCCAAAACGAGACATCTCCCTATCTTAAGCAACACATGCACAACCCAGTACATTGGATGCCCTGGGGAGAAGAAGCACTGACAAAAGCGAAACAGGAAAATAAATTAATCATCATCAGTATCGGTTATTCGGCCTGCCATTGGTGCCATGTCATGGAACGCGAAAGCTTCGAAAACGAAGCTATTGCTCAAACAATGAACAAATTTTACGTATCCATCAAAATAGATAGAGAAGAGCGTCCGGACATCGACCAGATTTATATGATTGCAGTACAACTGATGACTAAATCTGGAGGCTGGCCGCTTAATGTCATCTGCCTGCCTGATGGGCGTCCTATCTACGGTGGCACCTATTTCAAAGCACAGGACTGGCAAAATATCCTGCTACAGATTGCTCAGATGTGGGAAGAAACACCACAAATAGCACTCGACTATGCCGAAAAACTAACGGCTGGAATACAACAGGCTGAACGCCTACCTATTGCGGAAATTCCAGAACAATATAGTCTAACGGACCTCAAGTCGGTCGTATTACCTTGGAAAGAACTATTTGATTACCGTGAGGGAGGCTACCGTAGATCACCGAAATTTCCGTTACCCAACAACTGGACTTTTCTCCTACGATATGCAACATTGACAAAGGACCAAGAAATTCTTGCACATGTACATTTTACATTAGAACAGATTGCTAATGGGGGTATATATGATCACATAGGCGGTGGTTTCTGCCGATACTCCGTAGACGAGAAGTGGCACGTACCCCATTTCGAAAAAATGCTATATGATAACGGACAGTTGATATCGCTTTACAGCGAAGCTTATCAACGGTCCCCAAATCAAAACTATAAAAACACAGTACAAGAGACTATTAATTGGGTTATCCGCGAAATGAGAGCCCCAAACGGAGGTTTTTACAGTGCGCTGGATGCAGATAGCGAAGGCGTAGAAGGCAAGTTTTACACCTTCGATTCGGAAGAATTTGATTTATTGGGCGATGATGCAGAGATCGCTCGAAATTATTTCAATATCACGAAGGAAGGCAACTGGGAGGAAGAAAAAACAAACATCCCATTTATAAGCAACAAAAACAAACATCTGATCGTTGAAGCAGGTTTTTCTCAAGAAGAATGGAACACTTATATTGCCGAGATAAAAACAAAATTACTACAATACCGCGCGTCAAGAATACGGCCAGGATTAGACACCAAACAGCTGACAAGCTGGAATGCATTGTTATTAAAAGGGCTTATTGATGCTTACCGCACTTTTAACGATCCGCTGTACTTATCCACAGCCTTAGGCATAGCCGATTTTATAGTTCAAGAATGTACTATAGCCGACGCTCTGCTCCATCAACCGGAAGATAATAATAGAAAGATAGCTGGCTTTTTAGATGACTATGCTTTTACTATCGAGGCCTATATAGCCTTATATGAAGCAACGTTTGATGAATCGTGGCTTTATAAGGCGAAAGCATTGGCCAACCGTGCTATTGACTTATTTTACGAAGTAGATACCGCGACCTTCTATTATACACCTAATGATGGGGAGGAACTCATTGCGCGGAAAAGCGAGATCATGGACAATGTCATTCCTGGATCGGCATCAAGTATCGTGCGTCAGCTTTACAAATTAGGGATTCTTTTTGATGATGAAAACTTCACTGCTATAGCCGATCAGGTATTTGCCAATGTCTTTCCCCATATCGCCAGCTATGGATCCGCTTACTCCAACTGGGCGATACAACTCCTAGAATTACATTTCGGAACCAATGAAATTGCTTTGACCGGCCCTCAGGCCAACCAATGGCGCAAAGAATTGGAGCAGAACCTCTACGTTCCAAATAAAATAATATTGGGAGGAACAAATTCTACACTTCCTTTGTTAGTAAATAAACAAGAATTCGATTCAAAAGCATACCTTTGTCGGAATAAAACCTGCAGTCTGCCCCAGCTGTCGATTGCACAATTGATTGAATTAATAAATAAGAACGAGGCTTAAACCTCTTTAAACAGTAAAAAATGGCAATAGAAAACAACAACGTAGTAACGTTGAATTACACACTTCACACTATTGAAGAAAACGGAGAGAAAACGTTTGTAGAGCAGACAACAACTGAAAATCCACTTACATTTCTATACGGTGTAGGAATGATGTTACCAAAATTTGAAGAGAACATTGCTGGTCTTCAGATTGGTGACAAAACATCTTTTGCATTAGACGCTGTTGATGCTTACGGAGAGAGAGATGACAAAGCAATGGCACAATTGCCTGCTGATATGTTTAATGAAACTGGATTGCCTCCTGTTGGTGAAGTATTACCATTACAAGACAACCAAGGAAATCAATTCCGCGCGGTAGTAGTTGAAGTAACTCCAGAAGTTGTGGTAGCTGACTTGAACCACCCAATGGCAGGTAAAAAATTAAACTTTGACATTGAAATTCTTGCAATGCGTCCAGCAACTGAAGAGGAGCTTTCTCATGGCCATTCTCACGGTATTGACGGTACAGAAGGTCACTAAATAAAACTTTCATTTTTTAGGCTATCACCAAAGATAAAAGTTCTTGATAGCCTCTGAAAAACATACACTTTCAGAAAAAAGGAGCAAAGATTAAGGATTAAAGACATCCAACAATCTTTGCTCCTTGCTCTTTAGCCTTGGTTCTATAACTTTACGGCCCGAAGCATTTCTCTTTTCCCTGGCGCTCCTGGAGCCTTCTCAATCTTAAATCCTAATGCTTTCATCGACCGTTTCAGGTTGCCTGTGATCGCATAGGTAACAAATACCCCACCTACACGCAGATATTGACACACATGAGCTAAGGTCTCATCGGTCCACATTTCGGGTTGATGTATCGCGGCAAAAGCATCAAAATAGATAACATCAAATAATTGATCGCTCTTAAATTCCAACACCTTACAATGAGCGACATGCCAATCGATGCCATCTGTAAAATGAACCGACTTAGTCAAGGCATCCACATATTTATCCTTAAAAGCAGTCCACACTGTTGGTACAACATAATTGTCATAGCCTGTACCGAATATAATATCAGCCGTCAATGGATAGGCCTCTATACCACAATAATGCAATTTAAGTCGTTCATTAATGCTATAATCTGCTGACTGCAAAAAGTTGAGCCCCGTACCGAAACCAACTTCCAAAATAGAAATGGAATCTGTGTTCTCCTTTTCGATATAATGTGCTAAGCCGGAATGGACAAATACATGCTTACTCTCTTGCAATGCACCGTGCTTTGAATGGTAATGCTCGCCGACTTCGGCATGATATAAGGTACTTGAACCATCGGCAGTAACAACAAAATCCATATTAATCTATTTTTTGAACAAACTTACATAAATTCAAGGCAAAGACCCCAGCAAAAAAAGATGAAAATACAAGGCTTTAGAAACGAAGACCTGCTTGAATTCGAGCGTACTGATGATTACCAAGCATTTCCTTTCCTTCCCTTGTATTAAAAAGAAAAGATCCCTCAATAGAAAACTGTGCCCGAGAATAGGCAAAACCGACTCGCTGTGTCAATACATGGCTGGAAATATGATAACGTTCGTCTTTTCTGCGAGCAAACAATGCTCCTTCTATCGTCGCATCATAAAACTGATACATATAGCCTGGAGAATAAAAAAAATAATACTCTGCGGCATCAGAAAAAAATCCACCATTTCCTGTAAAATGACTTTGTCTATAAGGAGCCAATTTGCCTGCCCGAAAATACACCTGCCCCGAAAGATGGGAGAAGTTCATTCCCACTCGCCCCATAGCACCTCCAGAAATTTCAAAACGGTCAGCATGATTTCGCCATAGCTTCTTCAGAAGTCCTCCCTCTAAATCTAAACCCAGCGAACTTCGGAGATTAGACTCCCAGCTTTCCACTTCATACATATGAAATAGTTTATGAATAAAACGCTGTATCTCCTTCCCTCCTCCTGCTCCCCCCATAGCTCCGGCTTCGGCTTTAACAGCCCACAACCACTCACTCGCATATGTACGCTGGAATTGCCCATTAAGAAAAAAACGCCCTGTTGATGGACGATCCCATTTAATATCTTCGCGACCATACACTTCGCTGCCATTAAACAACTGATGTCCCAACTGCAAACGTAGTAAATCACCTTTATATGCCTCTTGTTGTAGTAATTTATCAAAAGTCATGACCAATCCATTTGTATAGTACTGATCCTGTCCTGTCATAAGATAGGAATCATTGTCAGTCTGTAGGCTGAAGGCATAACGCCTGTTCACTTGAGCGAATACAACATGTAGGGCTAGGAAGGACCATCCTAACACAAATATTGTTTTCTTTATGAAGGGAGAGATAAAACGTCTACCCATTTATGATCTTACAACCCATGATTCAATATTACCGTCTAAAACAACAAAAACCAGAGAGTCCACTCTTTACAAATTATCTCTGCGCATAATCGATAAAAGACTCCTCTATCAAACTTAAGCTTATTTAGATAAATAAATAAGGTCCAGACCGATCTATTATTAAAAAAATACATTTTGAATACATTTTCATTTCCCCTCTTTAAAGAACACCTACTTTGTGCGTTTGCATTTTTTTGCATCAAAATAAAATACTTAAGATAAAATTGACAAAAAAATAAGCTATTTTAGCTTAAGACTAATCGTTATGCAATCTATTCTCAAAAACTACAGTAGCATAATACTACTTCTGATTGGCATCAGTGTAGGGAGCCTGATAGGCCTATTCCTTCCTACGGTGGTTCCTTATATAAAACCTTTAGGAGATATTTTTCTTAACCTACTTTTTGTAGCAGTCATCCCCTTGCTGTTTTTTGCAATTTCTTCCGCAGTAGCCAATATCGAAGGTAATAATCGTCTTGGTCGAATATTGACCACGATGTCTTTCGTCTTTATCATCACCATTGCTATTGCTGCAGTATTGACCATCATCGGTCTATGGGCTTTTCCTGTCACGGCCATAAGTGATGGACAAGGCGCAGATGAAGCCATCCTCAATGCCGCCAATGATGGCTGGGGAGAGAAAATCGTTCGATTTGTCACCGTAGGCGAATTTGTCAACCTATTATCCAGACAGAATATACTCGCATTTGTCATTTTTTCCTTTCTTGTTGGTATATCAGTGAGAAAGAGTGGCGAAGTAGCTCAACCTTTCTTACGCTTCCTAATAGCGGGAAATGAGGTTATGAAAAATATGCTGGATATCGTCATGAAATTGGGTCCTGTCGGCTTAGGTGCTTATTTTGCCTATCAAGTACATGAATTAGGGCCGGAATTGTTCGGATTTTACGCCAAACCTTTAGGGTTTTATTATGTTTTCGGAACTGTCTTCTTCTTTGTTGTCTTTTCAGTTTACGCATTTATCGCTAGAGGGGGCAAAGGCGTACCGCTTTTTTGGAAAAACAATATTACACCATCACTGACCGCACTGAGCACCTGTAGCAGTCTTGCAACTCTTCCATCTAACCTACTAGCTGCAAAAAGAATAGGTATACCTAACAGCGTTGCGAATGTTGTAATCCCCCTTGGTAATACCTTATACAAAAATGGGTCAGCAATTTCCTCCATCCTTAAAATCTATGTCGCATTCTCCATTCTAGAGTGGGACTTTTTTGAACCATCCACACTCTTGATGGCAGTAGGAATCACCTTATTGGTCAGCATGGTTGCTGGAGGAATTCCTAACGGAGGTTTCATCGGTGAAATGTTAATGATATCGGTATATAGCATCCCCAACGAAGCAATACCAGCCATCATGATCATCGGTGCTCTAGTCGACCCACTCGCTACCATACTGAATGCAACAGGCGATACCGTTGCTTCAATGCTAGTAACTCGATTTGCTGGAGAGAAGTTCACAAAAAGTGAAGAAGACCGTGTAGATAGTACTGCTATTTAAAATCTGCTTCATTTAATGCCAAGATTTCAAGGCAGTGAGTATTGTGCTTTGTTTTTTTACGCCTTGATTTGTAATATTGATGATGCAATGTCCTAACCTATCACTAGGTGATAAAAAAGAGGCATACAAGAACATTTAACATCTATCTATCAAGTATATAGCGATTGCTACAAAACTATTTAGATTTGCTCTAAATAATGAGCTAAGCTTGCTAAATTCCTTCTTTCATTTCTCATTTCGTAATTTTGTGGTTGATTATACTGCGATTAGAAATATAAAACAAAGACTTGGCATTAAGACAACCTTCATTGCCATAACACAACACAATAAATGAAAAAAAGTTCAATCATCTTAATTGTAATCATAGCAATCGCTATTGCCATGATTTTGGTTATCTACACAGATTCTAGTACGTATTCTACTTTTACAGAAGCAAAAGAAAAAAACACAGAGCTTTATGTAGTCGGCGTATTGAATAAGGAAAAGGACTTACACTACGACCCGGTAAAGGATGCAAATCATTTCTCGTTCTACATGTACGACAACGATAGCACAGAATGTCAGGTTGTATTCAACGGCTCAAAACCACAAGATATCGAGCGGTCGGAACAAATCGTATTAACAGGTAAAATGGAGGGTAACACATTCCACGCGAGTAAAATCTTAATGAAATGTCCTTCAAAATACAACAAAGACCAAGTTGAGGTAATTGAAGCTACAACTACGGCATCGCTATAACTTCTGACTTCTAATTTCTTACTCAATAACAATGGATATTACTTACGTAGGCGAGCACCTATTGCCAGGAAAGATAGGGCAATTTTTTGTTATACTATCTTTTGGTGCCTCTTTACTATCACTTATCAGTTATTTCTTTGCGACCAAAAATCCTGAAGAGAAACATTGGAAAAAATTAGGACGTATCGGTTTTTTATTGAATGCCATTTCAATTGTAACTATTGGCTCAATTTTATTCTACTTGATATATTGTCATTATTTCGAGTACCATTATGTCTGGGCCCATTCTTCGAAGTCCCTTCCTACACATTACATCATTTCTTCTTTTTGGGAAGGACAAGAAGGTAGTTTCTGGCTGTGGATGTTTTGGCAGGTCGTATTAGGAACTGTTCTTGTTTTTAGAGCTAAAAGCTGGGAAACTCCAGTGATGACGTTTGTCATGCTATGTCAGACCTTTTTGGCGAGTATGCTAATCGGTGTGGAGATATTTGGGAGTCGTCTCGGAAGCTCCCCTTTCATACTGCTTCGTGATGCATTAGACATCCCTGTACTAAAAGACCCGAACTATCTAGCCATGATTGCAGATGGTAACGGATTGAACCCTCTCTTGCAGAACTACTGGATGGTCATCCACCCACCGACATTGTTCCTTGGATTCGCATCCATGATCGTCCCTTTTGCTTATGCTGCAGCAGGACTTTGGCAAAAACGTTATAAAGAATGGATGACTCCAGGATTACCTTGGGCTTTATTCGCCGTCATGATTCTAGGAGGCGGTATCATAATGGGGTCGTTCTGGGCGTATGAAGCACTAAACTTTGGGGGCTTCTGGGCATGGGATCCGGTAGAAAACGTATCCATCATCCCCTGGTTTACGCTGATTGCAGCAGTACACGTTATTCTAGCCTACAAACATTCAGGACATGGCTTCTTTACAGCAACCTTATTATCGCTAATAAGTTTCGTTTTGGTGATTTATGCTTCTTACCTCACAAGGTCTGGTATATTGGGAGAGACATCAGTACACTCTTTTACCAGTCTGGGAATGTCTGGTCAATTGATTTGGTTCAATCTGACCTTTCTATTTATCATGATCGGACTCTTAGTGTGGAGAAGAAAGGACTTTCCACGTACGCAAAAAGAAGAGGATATCTATTCCCGCGAATTCTGGTTGTTCATAGGCGCATTGGTATTAACAGTAGCTTGTGTACAAATGATCGCAACAACATCTATTCCAGTATTCAATGCATTATTTGGCACCAAAGTCGCTCCTCCTATCGATCCAATCGCTCACTACAATAAATGGCAGGGTGCCTTTGCAGTGGTGATATTATTGCTTACTGCCGTTGCTCAGTTTCTGAAATACAAACGCACAGACAGTAAAAAATTCTGGGCTGCTACATTAGCCTCTTTGATAATAACGATTCTAATAGCAGGTATTACCGTATACTTCACTAAAGTATACACCAACGTGATGTATGTTCTGATTACATTCACTGCTATATTCTGTATCATATCTAACATTCGCATACTAGGCGATGCTTTCAAAGGGAAGTGGAAACTAACTGGTTCTGCAGTATCCCATATCGGATTTGGATTACTTGTGCTCGGAGCTCTGATCGCAGCTGCAACGAACGAGGTAATATCTGTAAATGACAGTGGTTATATCGGTGTCCAAAATTTTGGAAAAGAAGGAGACAAATTTACGGACCCAGGAGAGAACTTATTCCTTACAGAAGGAGAACCGGTTCAAATGGGCGATTATAAAATCACCTATATAGGCGATAGCATAGCGCCTCCTAATGTTTATTACCACATCAAATACGAGCGTCTAGATGAAGAGAGTGGAAAAGTGAAGGAACATTTCGTATTAAGCCCATTCGCACAGAATAACCCTGACATGGGAGGCCTTATTGGTACACCTGCAACGAAGCATTACTTAACACATGACGTATACACGCTAATCACCGCCGCTGCTGCAGATTCACAAGCTCCGATGAGTAAAATCAAAGACGAAGAGAAAACCGGATTTGAAGACTACGATGAGCCAGCAACCTACCAGGTTAACATTGGAGACACACTCCGCTATAGAAATGGTGTGTTCGTCATAGAGGGCATAAACAAAAACGCTAAACTGGAAAAAATCCCTTTAAAACCTAGCGATGTAATTGTCGGTCTTAAAATAAAAGTTATAGCTGCAGACGAAAAAACATATGAAGCAGAACCGACCTTCCTATTGAAAGATGGTAATGCTTATGACTTTAATAAAGATGTGAGTGAGCAAGGGCTAAAATTCAGATTTACGAATATACTACCCGAAAAAGATAAGCTGGAAATTATGGTTTATCAAAAACCACTCCCTGAGAAAAAATGGATTGTTTTTAAAGCGATAAAATTTCCATACATAAACTTCTTCTGGCTCGGTACTATCGTAATGACTGTGGGCTTCTGTATGGCTATATACAGAAGGATTAAAGAAGGTAAAAAAGGCAATGTAAAAACATCGATATGACAATCGTAATAATAGGAAGTGGAAATCTAGCAACTCATCTTGCCCAAACACTCCACCAAAACGGTCATCAGATCATACAGGTATACAGTCGACAATCAGCCAATGCAAAAGCATTGGCTGATGCCGTTAACGCTATACCAATTTCAAATCTAAAAGACATTGATTCCAGTGCCGATTTATATGTTATTGCAGTATCCGACACCGCAATACCTCAAGTTACTGCTGATATGCCGGAAATTATTAAGGGAACCGTCGTACATACCTCAGGAGCAACCCCATTGGATATACTGAATCGCTTCACCAAATGTGGTGTGATATATCCGGCACAAAGTATAAGTAAGCAAATTGAAATCGACATGACGTTGATTCCAATTGGAATTGAGGCGAATTCTAAGGAAACCTTCCAACAGCTTATGGATTTGATGGAGCCCATAACTCCTGGTGTATTCGCCTGTAACACCCAACAAAGACTGGCATTACATGTCGCGGCCGTACTTGTGAACAACTTCTCTAATGCGCTCTTTAGTATGGCTCAGAACATCCTAGAACGTGAACAGTTGAATTTTTCACTTCTCCGTCCGATCATTTTAGAAACTGCAAATAAGGTACAAAACCACCTACCTTCAGAGGTACAGACAGGCCCTGCTTCTAGAAATGACCTCAGTACGATAAATAAGCATTTGCAATTCCTAAGCTATTCAAATGAGCTAACTGAAATCTATCAACATTTGTCTACTTTCATTACTAAAAGCAGACAGAAATAACCCATTGTTTACGAAAAAACTAAAAGTTTAAACCTGTATCATAAAGCGCAAATTACTTGTTAATTTTGCTGTAAATTAAAACAAACGCGCTTAACAAACGTTTGTTCATAGAATAACTTCATATGTATCATGGCAGTTAGAAAATTAATTCTTGTATCCATTATTCTTGTAAACTTAATTATCATTTCATTTGGAATTATTTTTACACCTAGTTGGTTTTGGCTTCTAATCATCCCAATTCCCCTATTGATCGTCGCAGTCTACCATAGTGTGCAAACCAGCCACGCCATACTGCGCAACTACCCTTTGGTCGGTTATTTCAGGTATATCTTTGAATCTATCCGCCCAGAATTAAGACAATATTTCTGGGAATCAGACACCGATGGTCGTCCCTTCAACAGAAGACAACGTTCTATTGTCTACCAAAGAGCAAAGAATCAACGTGAGACCGTTGCATTCGGCATGCAGACTGATCCACAAGCGATTGGAAATGAATGGATAGCACACTCAATATTCCCAACACACATCGAAAATCATGATCTTCGGACGGTAGTCGGTAACAGCGAGTGTAAACAACCGTACAGCTTAAGTATCTATAACATATCAGCAATGAGTTATGGAGCTTTGAGTAAAACGGCAATCACGGCATTAAATAAAGGTGCTGCTTTACAAAATTTTGCACATAACACAGGTGAAGGTGGTATCAGTAACTACCATATCAGTGGCGGTGACTTAATTTGGCAAATCGGTACAGGTTATTTTGGCTGTAGGGACGAGCATGGTTATTTCGATGCAGATCTGTTTACAGAGAAAGCGAACAGACCATATGTCAAAATGATTGAGTTAAAAATCTCTCAAGGTGCTAAACCTGGACACGGAGGTATATTACCAGCTGCTAAAAACACACCTGAGGTTGCTGCAATCCGCCACGTTGTACCTGGTACAGATGTAATGTCGCCTCCGGCACACAGTGCATTCTCATCACCATTGGAAATGATGCACTTCATCCAAAAACTAAGAGATCTATCTGGAGCTAAGCCAATCGGTTTTAAAATATGTATTGGTGATAAGCAAGAGTTTATTGAAATCTGCCATGCGATGCAAACAACGCAGATATTCCCAGACTTCATATCAGTAGATGGTTCTGAAGGAGGTACAGGAGCAGCACCACTAGAATTTACCGACAACTTGGGGATGCCACTATACGATGCATTGACCTTTATAACAAAAACATTAATAAACTTCGGTTTAAAGAAACATATCAAAATCATTGCTTCAAGCCGTATCGTTACAGGCTTCGACCTCTTAAAGGCGATTGCTCTAGGTGCAGATGCGTGCTATAGTGCAAGGGGTATGATGTTCGCTCTAGGCTGTATCCAGGCCTTGAAATGTAATGAAGACGTTTGTCCAGTGGGGGTAGCAACACAACGTCCACACCTTTACAAAGGACTAGATGTTGAAGATAAATATGTCCGCGTGGCCCAGTTCCACAGGAATACGTTACGTGCCACAGTAGAAATCATGGAGGCCTGTGGTTTCAAGACCTTAGACGACGTCACTGCAGATAAATTTTTCCGGAAGACAGATAATATCACAACATTAAGCTTTCAGGAAATCTATTTTAAAGATACGGGTCGATTGAATAAAAAAGAAAATGCATTTGCAAAGGAAGAGTTCTTAAATCATTAAAAACATTCCTTTTATAAAAGAAAATGCCTCCGTGATATCACGGAGGCATTTTCTTTTATATATTGTATTTCAAAAGCTTACTTGAGATTTTGAAATACCTTCTCCAAAATTTCTTGCGCTATCTTTAAATTAATTTCGTCAACACCCTCCAAAGCTTGCCTAACGGTAAGTGAAGCCTGCTCCATACCAGCTTCCTTAAGCTTTCTTCCATCTTTGGTCAGATAGATCAAGTTAGAACGTCGATCTTGCTTATCATTCACACGTATCACCAGTCCCAAGCGTTCCAAATTATTAATCAATCGAGTAATACTAGGTTTGTCACGAAAGGTAAAATTGGCCAATTCCTGCTGTGTAAGCCCTTCTTCCATCCAAAGATAGTAAAGGATGCTCCATTGCTCAGCAGTGATATTTAATTTTACTTCCTTCAAATTACGCTGTAATCGACGCGAAATAGCGGTCGATGCTTTACCCGATAAGAAGGAAAAAAACTCCTCCGAAATTACTGTAGATTCGTTCATTAGTTAGTTATAATTTTAGGTTGTTTATGCAATTAAGCAATTCCTTATACAATATCCAAATTTTATTTCAACATTATAACTTTAACGTCAAAATTCACTATATTTATTCGTATGGAAAATCTATTGGTCGTATTGATATTTGTGGGCTCTATTGTTTACAAGATTTATTCAAATTATAAAGAAGAAATGGAGAAATCCGCCAAACGCGGACCGCAGCGCCCCCCTATTGCCAAGAATCAGCCAGCTAGCATTCCTACTAAACCCTATCAGCATACCGCCACACCACCTCCGATTCCGGTTGCACCAGCAAGAAAGGTAGAGCAAGAGTTTGTAACAAAAAGCAACATCATACAAGATGTACCAGAAGAAGTACAACGTGTTAAAGAGTTCCGTAAAAAACATGGAAAAACGGAAGTGGAGAACACAAAGGAAGCCAGCGAGTCTATCTCTTTTGACCTTCGTCAAGCAGTGATACAAGCAGCAATCCTAGAACGCCCCTATAGATAGTGGTAGGCACAGGATAAATCATAAAAAAGTATATCGGAACAATCTATAATAAGGAAAAATCGTCTCTATCTTGTAAAAAAGGGAATCGATCACGCGTATTTTCGAGGTCTTTTGGATTTAGGGTAAAAGTATACAAATCTTCGTCTTCTGGTTTATAATACACCACATCACCTAATGGGGAAATACACATAGACCCCCCTGAGTAATAAACCTCATTACCATCGTGTCCGACCCTATTAACACCTATTACAAAAGCTTGATTTTCAATAGCGCGAGCAGGGATTAAAGCTCTCCAATGGGCAGATCGCTTATCTGGCCAACTAGCTGTGTACACCAATAAATCATACCCATTCTCCTGATTTCTGGACCAAACAGGGAATCGTAAATCATAACAGATCATCGGGCATATTTTCCAGCCCTTTAACTCGACGATCACACGAGAATTACCTGCCGTAAAGGATTTATCCTCCCCCCCCATTGCAAATAGGTGACGCTTATCGTAATGAACATAGCTCCCATCTGGAGACATCCAGACAAATCGATTATAATACCGCCCCCCCTCTTCAACAATAAGGGTACCAGCGACTACACAATCGAAAGAAACCGCTGTGTCATACATCCAACGCATGGTCATTCCATCCATACGTTCGGCGCATTTCTCAACGTTCATCGTGAATCCAGTATTAAACATTTCAGGCAACAGAATTAAATCTGTCTTCCCTTTAAGAGAAGACAAACGCAGTCTTAGATTTTGCAGATTCTTCTCTGCATTCTCCCAAAAAAGGTAAGCTTGAAATATTGTTATTTTTATCGGCTCCATGAATGTTTACAACTCAGTTATTAGTAAGAAACAACCAATTTAGTAAAATTACGAGTAAATTCCTAGGCAATTAATTACCGTGCCCTATACATCAAATGATCAGCTAAGCTAAAAAGCTCTTCTTTTCGCTTATCCTCTACATCTATTTGCCCCAAACTCGTATAAGCACACTGTGTATAATACTCTTTTAGCGCATTTGCTTTGCTCAGCACATCATATTTCTCATACAATTCCTTCATCTGTGCAATCTTTTCACTAGATTCGGATGATGTCATCTTTAAAATAGAAGCAAAGATCTCCGAATCTGTTGCACTTAGCTCTTGTTTTAATAGAATATGAAGTATCGTCTTCTTATTTACGATAATATCTCCACCTATTTGTTTACCAAACGTAGCAGGATCACCGAAAGCGTCCAGTATATCATCCTGCAACTGAAAAGCTATCCCGAGATTTTCACCGAAATTGTACAGCTTATTCCGCTGTTCACTTGTCGCTGCCGCAATAATAGCTCCCATCTCCAAAGCCCCACCTAGCAGCACAGATGTTTTCAATCGGATCATATTGACATACTCTTCTTCAGAAACGCTCTCCACAGTCTCAAAATCCATATCCATCTGTTGTCCCTCGCATACCTCGAGAGCAACTTTATTGAAAGTAGTCAACAGCGATGGTACAAATACGGCTGGACATTTGGCTAATTGTTCGTAAGCTTTGATTAGTAAGGCATCACCAGACAGTATAGCTACATCGTCATTCCACTTTTGATGTACAGTCTCCTGTCCCCTTCTCAAAGGTGCTTTATCCATAATATCATCATGGATCAACGTAAAATTATGGAAATACTCGATAGCCACAGACGCAGGAACCACCTCTTCAATATTCGAATGGCCAAACAAATCGGCACCTAAAATAACCAACTGGGGACGGATACGCTTCCCTGCTAAAGAGAGTATATATTTTATAGGTTGGTATAGATTCGTAGGTCCATCTGGAAACTGCACATTCCCTAGGGCCTCACTAATTTTATCTGAAAAATCTGCGTTGCCAAAAACACTTTTCGTAATCATACGCTAAGATACATAATAATCCGCTTTTAAAGAGATAAACGCGAAAAACCTGCTTGATTGGTTTTATCTTCTAATAGAACCATATCCAGCTAATCTGCAACATTTATCCCCACATCCATAGAATACAAAAGGAAAATGATAATTTTGTCTGTATATTTCACTCATGCGTATTCTCATAATCCATAATTTCTATCAGCACAAAGGCGGGGAAGATGTCGTTTTTGCACAAGAAACCGCAGTTCTGAGAGATAAAGGGCATCAAGTCGAAACATTATCCTTTCAGAACAAAAAAGGAATAAAGGGATTATTTCAGTTTTTACTATATCCATGGAATAGTTTTGCAGCACATAAGGTACTGAAGAAAGTGAACGACTTTCAGCCAGACGTCGTCCACGTACATAACACGCATTATGCAATTGGTCCTTTAGTCTTTCGGAGTCTATGCAAAAGAAAAATCCCTGTTGTGTTGACTCTGCACAACTTCCGTTTACTTGACCCGTCGGCCAATCTCTTTCACAATAATGAGGTATTTACAGACACAATAGACAAAGAATTTCCCTGGAAATCCATAAAGAACAAAGTACTGGATAACTCTTTATTGAAAACTTTCTGGACGGCTTTTACCATTTATATCCACAAAAAACTGGGCACCTGGAAAGACATAGACAGGATACTTAGCTTCTCCGAATTTGGAAAACAGCTATTATTACGTTCTACGCTCCAACTAAGCCCCCAAAACATTGTGATAAAGCCTAATTTTGCTTTAGAAAGTTCGGAAAGCAAACACATAGAAAAGAAGGACTATTTCGTCTACATAGGTCGCTTATCAGAAGAAAAGGGGATTGAATCTTTACTTAAGGCTTTTTCAGAATGTGAGCATATTATTCATATTTTTGGTGACGGTCCTTTAGTAGAAAAAGTCAAGCAGGCCTCACAGCTCCATCCCAATATCATATATGGTGGTTTTCAACAAAAGGAAACACTGGACTATTATCTATCTTCCAGTCAGGCGCTCATTGTTCCCTCGATATGGTTCGAAGGTATGCCTATGACCGTACTAGAAGCTTTCGCATGCGGCACGCCTGTCATGGCCAGTAAGATTGGCATATTGGAAGAAATGATTCAAAATGGTAAAAATGGATTTCTCTTCGAGCCCAACGACGAAAAAAGTATCATAGACACTATCCACAACTGGCAGGCGTTGTCTATTGATGACAAGAATGTAATATCTGAAAATTGTAAAAAAGATTTTTCAGACACATATTCTTCCCAAAAAAACGTATTATTATTGGAAACAATATATAAAGAAGCAATTCAACAAACAAATAACAAATGAGTATTATAATCATGGATCCGCTAGGTTTAGCGCCCAAAATACAAGAAGCACTAGAAAGTGTTTATGATCCAGAACTAAAACCTGCAAACATCGTAGATCTTGGTTTGGTATATGAAATAATCACTAAAGATGCTGGAATAGCAAAAGTAGTAATGACGCTGACTGCCCCGGGATGTCCTGTGGCTGGAGAGATCATGGATGAAGTCCAACGCAAAGTAGCGGCAATCGATGGCGTAAACGAATCTTTAGTCGAGCTTACATTTGATCCACCTTGGAATAGAGATATGATGAGTGAGGAAGCTAAATTAGAATTGGGTTTTCTTTAGTCCTTCCTCGAAGCGACACCTGCTTCTAATGCTTCTAAAGTCTTTTTCGGCTTCGCCACGTTTTCCTCTTTGCCAAACAAGGCATTCCATATCTTCCTAGACTCTTTCGTCAATAAAGGGGAGACTATGGACAGAATAAGCACATACACAACAACAAAGGACTGTAATATAGGCAAAAGGCCTCCAGCCTTACCTATATTGGCCATAATAATAGAAAACTCACCCCGCGCTGACAAGGTAAGACCAATATCAAAAGAGGCACGGGGTTTCATTTTTGAGAAGTGTGCTGCAAAATATCCAGAAGCCACGTTACATACTACGGTGACTACCGCTGCAAGTGTAGCCCATCCTATGGCTCCTCCCAAGCTATAGATATCTATTGACAACCCAAAACTGAAGAAAAACATCGCCCCAAAGAAGTCCTTATAAGGTAGAACCATTGCTTCAATCTTTTTAATATATTTTGAATCCGCAAATACCAGTCCGGCCATGAGGGCGCCAATCGCTTCGGCAACATGGATGGTCTCTGAGAAACCCGCAATGACAAAAAGCAAACTAAAGACTATAAGGATAAAAAGCTCAGATGACTTTTCTTGAAGTAAACGATCAATAAATGGAATCAGCTTTCTACCTAAAATCAAGAAAGCAAGAATAAAACATAATGCTAACAGTGATGTACCCAAGACCGCCCATACGGAAGTACTACCGGTTAAGATTAGTCCAGAAAGAAATGATATATGCATCGCGATAAAAAGATCATCAAACATGATCATCCCCATGATGACTTCCGTCTCTGGATTCGCGGTACGTTTTAAATCTGTCAAGACCTTCGCTACGATGGCAGTAGAAGAGCTCGTCATAAGCCCACTTAATACCATTACTTCCTTAAATGGAAGATCCATCAACCATCCGATAAACAATCCAGAAACAAAATTGAGCAACACATATAAGGATCCACCTGCTAATATAGATTTGCCCGACTTTATCAATCGACCTACGGAAAACTCAAGCCCTAGATAGAACAGCAAAAATAAGACCCCCAGCCTACCCATGAATTCAATAAAGGGCTTGCTTTCTGAAAAAGTAAAAAAACTCCAGACTTTCTCAACACCAGCTGTCAGTGCAGGGTTATCAGCTTGTTCTAAAAAAGACAGTAAGAAGTTTGGGTACTCCTTATTGCCCAAAAACATTCCTATAATAATAAAAAAGGGAATCACAGAAAAACGCAATCTATTGGCTAATAAACCAACCGACGCAACCAGTAAAACAGCAATTCCTATTTCTAATATTATAATATGCGACATAGAATTATAACAGGATTTCCTTCAAAAGCTTTATATTCTTAGATTTACCAGCAATAACCAAAGTTACTCCAGTCGTTATAACATACTCTGGTCCGGGGTTAATGATTGTTTCATCTTCTCGAATAGCCGCAATGATCGTGGCTCCTGTTTTTTGCCGCACGGCTAGGTCTCCAATACTTCTATTGGCCCAATCATCAGAAACATCTATTTTATACCACTCAATACGCAAATCGTCTAGTGCGACTTCCATGGTCTCCAGTGCCTTAGGCTTATACGAAAGCCCTCCAAGGATACCAGCTATTTGTCGAGACTCCTCATCAGAAAGAGTCATTACACACTGCGTATCGTTGTCCTCTTCATCACGGCGATACAGCTCGCGCCGACCATCATCATGAATCACTACAACCATATTATCACCAGCTTCAGTCTCGATCTGGTATTTTTTGCCAATGCCAATAAGATCACTTTCTCTAACTACCGACATGATTACTTTTTATTAGTTATAAAATAGACATTAATCAAACTTAACTAAAATTACCCTCATTTACAACTGATAGGGCTCTAATTCGTTAAGCTTCTTTGGATGCATCTATCAGAATATAAGCACCATCCTCTTTCTGTTGAGGCCGACCTATCGCAATAGATTTACCATGATAGAACATAAAAACCCATCCTTCTGGAGCCCCTTCTTGCCAATACTCCTTACGTCGATCGCGAGCGGCACGACCATCGTAATCGTATTTAGCAATAAAGTTTTTAAACAATTCTTCTGGCTCAGGCAATACATCTCCTCCAAAGAAAAAATGCTCGCCTCCAGTTTCTATATGGAAAGCTTGATGAAACTCTGTATGTCCCCCGTTAACGGCATAGTGAATCTCATTATTAACCGTGCCATCTCCTTCTACAAGAGTCAGGTTACCACTGCGCTGCAGAACATCAAACACCTCAGTACGATAGGATGCGGATTCTGAGCTATACGCATTTTCCCATTCACCACGTTGTACGATGTACTCCGCTTCGGAGAAAGCAATCCGCCCCACACCGTCTTTAAAATCTACCATTCCACCGGTATGATCTTTATGAAGGTGCGACATCAACACATACTTGACATCGTTAGGTTCGAAACCCAACTTACGAATATTAGCATGTATCAACAGCTCATCGTCAGGCGTGCGTGAACCTAATCCCGTATCACACAGAATCAAACCACAACTCGCTACAATCAAAAATGGATGCACATGAACGAATAATGAGCCGGGACGGCTCTTGGGATCATCTTTCAATGGATCAAAAGGAATGAATTTTTTTGTTCCATCAACTGAAAAAGAACCTTCAAAAAGGGAATATGCTTGTATCATCTTTTATAATCTTGTAAATATGACAGTTAGGCTTATCGCTCGTGAAATACCCCAGTCAACATTAGGTAACGACACCTAGAAAATGTATATTTACATACAAAATATAGTGCAAAGATATGCAAAAAAGGTGGGTCCTGAAACCGAAAAATGACAGCAACGCAATCAATAAACTACAATCTGAACTAGGAGTAAACCCTATTATTGCTCGGCTATTGGTCAATCGGGAAATCCACACATTTGAACAATCTAAAGCCTTTTTCAGGCCTTCTCTTGAACAATTACACGACCCCTTCCTGATGAAAGATATGGATATTGCCATATCCCGAATTGAACGGGCTATCGGAAATAACGAGAAGATCATGATCTATGGCGATTATGACGTCGATGGGACAACTGCTGTAGCAGTGGTTTATAGTTTCTTTCGTGCCTTTCATTCCCGAATCGAATATTACATCCCAGACCGCTATGCCGAAGGCTATGGTATCTCCACGCAAGGAATCGACTATGCTGCAGACAACGATTTTTCGCTGATTATTGCGCTCGACTGTGGTATCAAAGCATTAGAAAAAGTTGAATACGCCAATACACGCGGTGTAGACTTCATCATTGGCGACCACCATCTCCCAGGAGATACAATTCCTGATGCCTGTGCGGTACTCGACCCTAAACGCTCAGACTGTCCTTATCCGTACAAAGAACTATCCGGTTGTGGCATAGGCTTCAAAATCATTCAGGCATTTATACAAAAGAATGATATGGACATGGAGGAGGCCTATAAATACTTAGACCTAGTGGCCGTAAGTATAGCTTCTGATATTGTCCCAATCACTGGGGAAAATAGAATCCTGACCCACTTTGGTTTAAAAAAACTAAACTCTAACCCTTCCGTAGGTCTTCAGGCATTGATAGATCTATCTTCCAATAAAACAGGTGTTTTTTCTATTAATGACATTGTATTTCAGATAGGTCCCCGTATAAATGCCGCAGGTCGAATAGACCATGCAAAAGGAGCAGTCAATCTTTTGATTTCCAAATCAAAAGAAGAGGCTTCCACCTATTCTGCTGCTGTAGATGACCAAAATAATCTACGTAAGGACTTTGACTTAAGGATAACCGAAGAAGCACTTTCTATTATTGAAAACAGCGAAAGCAATCAGCTTAGAAAATCAACTGTCCTTTATAAATCAGACTGGCACAAGGGTGTTATCGGCATTGTAGCGTCAAGATTGACGGAACGGTATTATCGCCCCACCGTCATACTTACACAGACCAATGGACATATCGCCGGATCGGCACGTTCTGTCATCGGTTTTGATCTTTATGAGGCTCTCAGCGAGTGTAGCGACCTCTTGGATCAGTTTGGAGGCCATAAATATGCTGCAGGTCTCACCATGCAAGAGAAAAACATAACGCTATTTCAGAGCAAATTTGAAGAGGTCGTACAGCGTTCGATCAAGCCGGAAATGCTACAGCAGGAGGTTTCTATCGAAGCAGAGATTGAACTTAAAGATATAGACACCAAATTCTATCGTATCCTTAAGCAATTCGAACCTTTTGGCCCTCAAAATGAAGCGCCTATATTTATTTCAAAAAACCTTAAACTACACGGTTCAGCATATGTAGTAGGTAGCAATCACCTCAAGTTCACCTGTTTTCAGGACGGTTCTCCCGCTTTTGATTGTATCGCATTTGGTTTGGCAGAACATATTAGTCATCTTAACAGCAAACGACCGTTCGATATATGTTACAGTATTGAGGAGAATAATTGGAGAGGCAAAAAGAACCTACAGTTGAATATCAAAGGAATACGCTAGTCGATAGTTATTCTTTTGTGCACAACGATTCTTTATAAGAAAAAAAGCATTCCCTGAAAATGCGTATTCCCGAAAGTATCGGAAAGTCCTGTTAAAATCAAACAAATGAATGCTCAATTCTATTATAGTAGGTAATTGGTCATTTTTTAAGCAATAAGCATTCGTGAATACAAAGCATTTTATTTAGGTTTGCAGTAAGCGAATAATAAATCGATGATACTAAGAGCAGAACACCTAGTTAAGAAATATAAACAACGTACGGTAGTAAACGATGTCTCCTTTCACGTTGAACAGGGGGAAATTGTCGGTCTTTTAGGCCCCAATGGAGCAGGAAAGACAACCTCTTTTTATATGATCGTAGGTTTAATCAAACCAAATGATGGCCACGTCTATCTTGACGATGAAGAAATCACAAAGGACGCGATGTATCAACGTGCTCAAAAAGGGATTGGATACCTTGCACAGGAAGCTTCAGTATTTAGGAAACTATCTGTAGAGGACAACATACTCGCTGTATTAGAGATCCATCATCCAGACAAAGAATCACGAAAAAACAGACTTGAGGAGCTCTTAACAGAATTCAGCCTACATCGTGTCCGTAAAAACAGGGGTGATCTACTCTCCGGAGGTGAACGCCGACGTACGGAAATCGCCCGAGCTTTGGCTGCTAATCCAAACTTCATTTTATTAGATGAACCATTTGCCGGTGTTGACCCTATCGCCGTAGAAGAAATCCAAACCATTGTCGCTAAATTAAAAGCAAAGAACATTGGCGTACTGATCACAGACCACAATGTACAAGAAACACTGTCTATTACGGACCGTGCATACTTATTGACTGAGGGTAAGATTATGCTCACAGGTACACCTGAAGAAATTGCAGATAGTGAAATGGCCAGAAAATTCTATCTTGGTCAAAACTTCGTCTTAAGACGCAAAAAATTATAACCAAAAAAGACTCTTATGGAACTATTGAATTCTATCTTCACATGGATCATGAAAAAGCGCATACACCAAATTGAGCTATTCATGAAATATCCACATGATGTGCAAGAAGAATGGTTCCAAAACCTGATATCCGCAGCAGAAGCAACAGAATGGGGTAAAAAATACGACTACAAAAGTATATTAACTCCCGAAGAATACAGAAACCGAGTTCCAATTAGTGACTACGATGACATCAAAGTCTATATAGACCGTATGATAAAAGGAGAGCAGAACATCCTTTGGCCTTCGGATATTAAATGGTTTGCCAAATCTTCAGGTACAACCTCAGACCGTAGCAAATTTATACCAGTTAGTATTGAAGCATTAGAAGAATGTCACTTTCAAGGCGGAAAAGATATGCTTTCTATCTATTGCCATAACAAGCCAGACAACAAAGTATTTACAGGAAAATCAGTAGTAATTGGTGGCTCCTCCCAAATAAACAATTTTAGTCCGGACTCTTACTATGGTGATTTATCTTCTATCTTGATTCGCAATCTCCCTTTTTGGGCTGAATTCAAACGCACCCCCAATCTGGAGGTTACCCTGAATCCAAACTTTGAGGAAAAAATAGAGCAGATTGCCCAGATTACGATTAAAGAAGACGTCACAAGCTTAGCAGGGGTACCAACCTGGAACATTGTGATGGCTAATCGAATTTTGGAAATCACTAAAAAAGATAATCTCCTGGAGGTGTGGCCCAATCTCGAGTTTTATGGTCATGGCGGTGTAAGTTTCAAACCTTATCGCGAACAGTTCAAACAGCTGATTCCTTCAGATGAAATGTATTATCTTGAGAATTACAATGCTTCAGAAGGGTATTTTGGTCTTCAAGACCAATCAGACTCCGATGACCTACTGTTGATGCTGGATTATGGTATATATTATGAATTCCTCCCGATGGAGTTCCTCGATGATGAAAACCCTAAGACTATTGGTCTAGACGAAGTGGAAGTAGGTAAAAACTATGCCATGATTATATCGACTAACGCAGGATTATGGCGTTATAAAATTGGGGATACAATTCGTTTTACCTCTCTTTATCCCTATCGCTTTCAAATATCTGGTCGCACAAAGCAATACATAAATACATTTGGAGAAGAGATAATAGTCGATAATGCAGAGCAGGCGCTACATGCTGCATGTATTGAGACAGGCGCTAATATCCGAGATTATACAGCAGGCCCCGTATACTTCAATGCTGGAGAGGCAGGTGCACACGAATGGGTTATAGAATTTGACAAAGCTCCTTCTGATTTTGAAAGGTTTTGTGAGATTTTAGACCAAAAATTACGTGAAATCAACTCCGATTACGACGCTAAGCGTTTTAAAAATATGGCTCTGAACAAACCTATTGTTCATCATGCTCCCGTTTCAACATTTTACAATTGGATGAAATCGAGAGGCAAACTAGGAGGACAGAACAAAGTGCCACGACTATCAAATAATAGAGAGTATCTTGACACACTTCTTGAAGTAATGCGTAACTCTTAATCCATTTTTTTACGCAATTTCGACGCCTTTTCTCCAGTTTCTCCTTCTGCAGGAATTTTGTTCAAGCACATCTTTGCGTTGTCTTCATCGCCTTTTGTGTAGTAAGCCAATGCCAGATAATAATTAGAGTCTGTTGAAAATACAGAAGGTCCGTTTGCTATAGGCGCCAACAGGTCAATCGCTTTTACCCATTGCTTACTCCCAATATAGGTAAGTGCCAAGTAATATTGATATTGAACCTGCTCCGGGTCGGACTCCAAAAGCACAGACAGAATAGCCGCTGCTTCCTTATACTTACCCGCATTAAAGGCCTGTACCGCATTCTCATAAGAGGTATTTTCCATCTTACCGCGCACAATCTCTGACCGCATCATTGGTAATTCATATAATTCGTTAGAACGTTGGAAAAAAAACAAAGACCCAACCAATAATAAACAGGCTGCAACAACAACAGGCAACCATCTTTTCACTGTCGACTTGGATGAACTTGATGAAGATCGATAACGTTGATTGACTTCTGCTAAAGTCATTTTTAAGGGTTCATCCTCTATATGAGTCCTTCTATTTAAAATATCATATACTTCCCGTTGTAATGCCACCATATTTCTGAGCTCCTTATCTACAACAAGCTGAGCTTCAAACGACACGAGTTCTTCTCCTGCTAGAAGCCCCTCAATATAATCCTGTATTTTCTCTGAATGGTTTTCCATTACTTTAAACTTTTGAAAATATTACTTTCTTTCACCTTTTTTATCAAGGTCGACATACATTCACTTTTTTTCTTACGCAGATAAGCATAGGTTATTCCCAATGATTCCGCTATCCTCTCCTGCTGTTTTTCAACTAAACAGCGTCTTATGATATCCTGACAGCTCTGTCCCATTTCTCCCAATATCTCCATCACATGATTTTCCCTATCTACCTGCAACAACATCTGCTCCCACTCATCATACGACTTATCTTCAACATATAATAACTCTTCTTCCCCATTTGTTACCTGTTCGCGTTGCTTTTTCTTCAAAGCATTCAACCACTTACGCTTACAGACTAAGGATAAGAAAGAACCAAAACTCGTCGTTAATACAAAATCGCGTTGATGAGCCATGTGATAAATATCCATTAGAGACTCTTGCAAAATATCATAACCGTCATCCTCAGAACCATTGTTCTGCTTAATTAGTATAACAATCTGTTTTGCATATTTGTTATATATAAGCTGTATACCTTTGCTGTCATTCTCTTTGAGATACTGAATATATATCTGGTCTATGTGCATTTAATTGGCCATTACATTGTAAATGTAAAAATATTTCGGTGATAATAAAAAAATCATGAAACAGGAGTATATTTTCCTATTTACATTATCTACACAGACAATTTTATTGCATATAAAAAGAATTTTATTTATGTTTATTTACATTTTGAAATGGCCGAATGTGACAAAGTAAAAACATCCCGATTCGTTTTATTATGAATCAATTAGGCTAATTATTAATGAACCAATATACCTTTAGGTAGACCGCTATGAAAACACCTTGGATTATCCCCCTAATATTCCTGTTGATTACCTCTTCTGGCTTTGCGCAACAGCAAGATAGTAATGTGGTACCTATAGACACCTTCGAAAGCAAGATCGATATTCAGCAGCTCTCGAATGCCGTATCGTTCAAACCTATATTACGACCTCTGGTCCAGGTTCCCGGAGGGCGGGCACCTTATTACAAGTATTTATGGGATTTTGGTGATGGCCACTTTAGCACCCAAGCCGAGCCCACACATCAATATGCTAGACCAGGGGATTACGAAGTGTCACTCTATGCGGTCAATAATTACGATAATGGCCCCAAACCTAAACGACCGACGCGAAAGATAAAAAACACAGCACCACCTTCGGCTTTAGCCAGCTTACCTGCCCATAGTTTCGAAGAAAATTTTTTCGCTTCTAATGGTACTTTTCAAATCTTCAAGCTATCTGATGCAAAACCGGGTGAAGATATCACACTTGTTGTCGGTGTAAATACTGGAGGTAAAAAGGGTAAAATATACCTATTGTCCAATGAAAAAGTCGCCGGATTGGATGGATTCAAATTCGCTCATCAAACGGCCTACTATCAGGAAAGTATTGACACGCTGGTTCCAGCGGACAAATTGCAGAGCCTCTGGGCTGGTGTAAAACAATCGACTTTTACAAAGACAGGTTCTCCTGATTACGGCATCAAAGAGGTATCTACATTTCAAAATCAACAACAGGCGATCAACTACTTCAAAGAACTCTACGGCGCTTACAACTCGCTATCGTCTTATGACATAGAAAGCTCAAATGGAGAGCAACAGTTTTCATTAATCAATCTAGATGTCACCTCGGACATGCTGGTGGACACCAACGCCATTGTTACGATCACAGGGGTATTTATCCCGGAAGATGGACTAGCTAACGTACATCAGGTAGACATTCCAATTGTAAAATCTCACGACCCTAATAAAATGTCGATTAGGCCTGCGCGTATGAATTATCGTTTCCAAAAAAAGCGAAAAACGATGACCTATAAAGTACAATTTCAAAATGATGGCGAAGGTGATGCTAAGAATGTACGGTTAGAGATGCGCATTCCAGACGAAATCGTGAAAAACACATTCAAGTTGAAAGCGCTATACCCCAAATGCGACAGTTGCGAAGTGAACAATAATACAGGTTGTTACCGATATTATATAAAAGATGATGGTACGCTGGTCTTCCATTTTAAAGACATCGCGTTACCTGGGACAGCGGCCAAAGATATCACCGATATGGATAGCACCAAAGGCTTTATCCTATTTGAAGTGGAAACGCAGAGAAAACTAAAGAACAAATCTTTTGATGCATACACCAATATATACTTTGATAATAATCCGCCTATAACGACCAACACCGCCACGACACGTTTCTTAAGAACGCTATCTCCATTCATCACCATAGGTGCTGCGCATACTTTTGGCACGCCTCGCGAAAATGAGCTCAGTCATAAGTTTAAAACTGGATATCAAATTGGTATCGGTATCGCTCCAACAGCACCTTACCGGAAGCCCTATTGGCAGGTTGAGCTCTATGCCAGCTATTTCAAACGCAAAAGCGAATCTGGTCGGAGGGCCGAAAAAGGAGAGCACTCCTACCTTGTTGATGGCAAGCCTAATTATTTCGCTTACAGTGCAATTAGTGACTTTGAAAAAAGGGATTACCTTACATTACAAGTACCTGTACAGATTCGTTACAATTTCAATTCCTTTATCTCCATGGGAATCGGAGCTAGTATGCGTAAAGATTTTAACATCAAGAGCTCAGGAGAAACAACCTATTATTTTCAACGGGATGGTGCCAATGGCGTAATGCAGGACCTAACATATACTGAAGCAAAAGAACTATCGAAGATGAACAGTGCTATAAAGGTAAATCCTTTTCTCGACCTAAACATAGGCAGTATCAATCTAGGCCCGGCATTAGGATTACGATTCGCGTATGATAAAGACCAAAAATCAAGCGGTGGTATCTACGGTATATTTCGATTTTAAAACATGACACTTCGCTCGCTACCGATATACATCTTTTTGTTCTTATCCTGCAACAGACCGAGCTCAACAATTGATAACCATTCTCCACTTGTGCATAGTGAAGAACAGCTGGACTCCATTTTTGAGTCCTTTGAGAGCATTGCTTACGAACAGCCTAAGCAATATGTGAGTGACCCTGATTCATTCTTCAATAGCCTAACGGTTCAGGCCAACAGCCCTTACCAAAGGGAGATGTATGCCTATGGCCTCTTATTTATGGGCTATGGTCTTCTCCAGCATGGAGATAATTTCGAAAGTGTCAAATACTATGAAAAAGCCTACAACTACATAAAAGCGAACCAGGTTCCAACGGAAAATATAAATACCGAAATTATAACTCCCTTAGCCAATCTATATATACAAATCAATGATATACAAAAAGCAATAGCGCTATTACAAAAGGCACTTTCCGAGACAACGGATAATAACGAGACGGTACGGCTGAGTAATAACCTAGCAAATGCCTATTTATACAATGCAGAACTAGATAGCGCAAAAACAATTCTCCTTCAGGCCATAAAACGTCCTAGTAATACCTTATCTAGCGCATTACTCTACAATACACTGGCTTCGGTCTATGACAAGGAGCAGAATTGGAAAGAAAGCACATATTACAATAATCTAGCCTTACATAATTTCGAAAAGAGCCCTTTGGAAGGAGACACTTTACTCTGGTACACCGCTGCTCTAGGATTAAAAGGAAGTCTCGAAAAGGACAACAGCTATGTCAATAGAGCAATCGCTATTGCTGAAGAGCACTTCCCTAATGCACAGAACAGATTCAAAGCTAAATTAACTTTGATCAAGGGAGATATCTTAAAAGAGCAACATCACCTCGACGCCGCGCTAATTGCGTATGATAATACACTGTCCTACTTCAAATCAGAAGACAGAGCATACGTTCTAGATTACACCTATACTCAGGCACTAATAGGTAAAGCACACCTCTACACCTCGTTACAGCAATTAGACTCCGCACTGTATTACTATGAATGGGCTGTAGAAAACGATTTTAGAACACAACAACTCATTGTCAGCAGTAGAGACCAGCTAAGCAACAATATATTCAATAAGCAAACCATCCAGAACATCATAGACCTCGTACAGAGTAAGCCTGACCTAATCCACAAAAAGGAAATTGTACAGCAGCTACTCTGGTGCATTGAATTAAGTAAAGCCCGGCTCTTGATTAATGAAATCAATCGTTCGGAAAGTTGGAGTAGCTCATCAGACAAAACGAGAATCGGAATGCAGACGATCCGGAATCTCTACCATAAAATAGACATCTCGGTCGATACGATCGAGAAGAGAAAGCTATCACAGCGGCTCAAGAAGACAATGATTGAGTTTGAACTTTCTGAAAGACACTTCGAAGCAACACAATTTGAACCTCAAAAGGCAAGATTTCTAAAACACTTGAATAGGCCTAATAGTGATTTTTACGCTTATTTTGTCCATAACGATAGTAGCGTTACGATTATACACAAATCGGGGCAAGAATTTTCTTTCAAAAGGAATCCGGCATCCGTTCCTTTACTGAACCTTCTATCTTTCAAAACCACATATTTTGGAGATACCCCCAATAATTATAATCAGAACCCAAAAGAGTATCGAGAGAAGGCACAGTACCTCACAAGCGAACTACTTCCGGGGATAAGAAGTGCTCAGCGCAATGTCTTCATTTCTTTAGATGCGCAACTCTATGGTTTCCCATTTGATGCGTTGTATGATGATGACTTTCTAGTCAAGAAACACAACTTCGCTTACTTGAACTCATTTTTGCTTTTTGATTTCTTAAGCAACAAAACAATAGAGGAATCAAAAATAAGTGTATTTTATCGATCAGAATACCCTTCTCCTCTCCCCAACCTACAATTTGTAAACACAGAAGTAGAACACATCTACGATAATTTTTCAGCGCGAAAAATTGGTCCTGACGAACAGAATGACTCCACTATCCGCCAGCAATTTGCCCTACCGAATATTATACATATCGCCGCCCATACCATTTTGGACACCACAGCCCCGCCAATTATATATTTAAATCAAGCTATTTCAACCAACCAACTACGTTTTTACGAGATGAAAACGCCTTTGGTGTTTTTGTCGGCTTGTAATACAGGTTACGGAAAGCCTCTCCCTTCAGAAGGTACAGAAAGCATACAACGGGTATTTTTAAGTAAAAATGTCCCCTCGGTTATATCTACTTTTTGGTTTGCAAACGACCAGACTATGCTCGACCTCACGACCTCATTTTATCAACAATTAGATCAAACTGCAGATCCCATATGCGCTCTGGGGGAGGCGAAACGAACCTATCTGCAATCCGCTGGATCAGTAGAACAAAACCCCTGGTATTGGGCCAACATCAACTACACTGGGATAGGAAATGAAATAGGTTTGAAGAAATCTTCAAACCTATCGTATTATATCTGGGGTATGGCTATCCTAATCTTGTTAGGTCTCCAATATCCTTTTATATTATGGCTTTACAAAACGGTCAAATATAAAGACAAAAAAACCTATAATAAATCCAAATAGACTAATTTTCTTGTAGTCGTCATCGCTATACATAGCATTTTCTTCTAAATCTTCTTTCATAGGTATATAATTATTTCATGAGCTCGCAAACTCGGTTTGATTACTGATTGTCATGTAGCTATCAGAGTTCGCTCAGAACCTGCCTATAAACTACATGCATATATAGATACTCCTTATAACGTATGTCAAGTTGGATTCGCTACTTGACATACGCTAACACTTTTATTTCTGTCCGTCTATTCTCTTGATGCTGCTCCTCAGAACAATCCACACCATTGCTACAACCATTCACTAGCTTCGACTCCCCATAACCTTTTGCAACCAGCCTAGACTTAGTGATACCATTGTTTACTAAATAAGCTACAGCTGCATCCGCTCGACGTTGCGATAGTTTCAAATTGTAATTACCATCACCTCTACTATCGGTATGACTGGACAACTCTATTCGCAAACTCGGATTTTGCTTCATGATAGCTAAAACATTATCCAATACCAAAGCAGCGTCCGGACGAATATCACTCTTGTCAAAATCATACAAAATGTTTTTCAGCACCCAGCTCCCATCCTTTTCCAAATCGCACACTCCCAGTTTTAAGGTGACATACAGTGTTTGACTACGATCTAACCCCTTGGTGGTTACCAACTCGGTTTGCGAATATTGACCTTGTTGATTAGCCATCAGTGTAAAATCAGACTGCGCATCCAACTGGTATATAAACTTTCCTTCTGCATCCGATATTTGACTAGAATTTACCCTACTCTTACTATTAGTCAGAACAGTATTAATATTAGGCATGTTACGTGCTAATGTACAGTCAAAAGTCTCCCCTATCAACGTAAAACGGGGATCATCATGGAATATCTCTTTAAAAATAACAGCACTGCTTGTGTTAAAGTCAGCATCCGTTAATGTCAGGATCGGTGTTTTAACGCCATTCTTTTCGCCTACAACCTGATAAACACCGCTTTTAATCCCTGTTATCTTACTAGCCAAACCATTCGCATCTGTAGTTGACTTTTCGGCAGTATTTAATCCCTCTATAGACACAATAACACCACTCAGGGCCAGATCAGTTTGCTTATCACGGACCATAATCTGTAAATCTTTAGCTTCGACTTTGGTTTTCACCACTTCATCATACTGATTTCTATCAGGTGCGATTAGTGCCCTATTTTCAGATTTTGCTTTTGCAAACACGTATTTAATACCGGCACCAACTTGTAGGCTTTGGTGGAGTGTAGTCTTTACAACGGGAACCTCTTCGTAGTGATCAAGATATCCGTTTACTGTAGTAGAAGTAGCAATTGATATTGCTGTAGCAACACTCTCTTTTACCGTAAACTGACTCGGCTTACTGCCGAATTTTGTTCCAAAAGTCTGTACATAGTCGATATGGGCAAACAATGCAAGGTGAGGATTCAACATATAATTAACCCGTAAACCACCCAAACCAGCCCAACTATTTGCCTTATTCGTAATATCGTTCTGTGTTGATTTAATACTATAGTCATAGGTTCCTTTTACGTCCGAATACGTCAATGTTCGATCATATTCGGGAAAATATTGCATCATAATCCCCCCTCGTACATAAGCTTCAATATGCAATCGATCTTTTGTGAATTTATAGCTTGGGCCTAGCGTAAAAAGATAATCTTGAAAACGAGCGTTATTTTTATAGGCTGTCGAGATGTGCCCATTGGTAAAATGAAAGCTATCTATTTTAGATAGGTTATTACGGATGTAGCGTGCATCAATACCTAATCCGAACATATTACCATTAAAATACTTATCGATAAATAGTCCCGAATAAAACCCGGTCTTCGCTTCGCCAATTTTCTTATAATCATTAATCGGAAGGCTAGTCCCTCCCTGAGCTCCAATCTGGAAATCTCCCTTTTGCCTATCCTGGGCAATTGCTAAAAATGTAATTCCAAATAACATTAATGCGAGTAAAAGTTTTTTCATATGTCTTTGTTTTTAGTTTACAATTAGGGTTTCTTCCTTCTCGGATTTGTCCCGTATATTGTTATATCACTACCATTTCTTTTTTGTTACCCCCGAAATGAAAGAAAATCCACTTTTTTTTTAATAACTTGCGACTTTCAAAAACTATATCATTGATATGAGCGCGACAGATCAAATTTCAATTCGCGTAGAGCCAACTAAAGAATCAAGACTCTCGCAAGTAGACTTTAACAATTTAAAATTCGGACAGATTATGTCTGACCACATGCTCGTGGCCGAATACAATAATGGAACATGGACTGATATCAGCATCCAACCATACGGCGATATCTCGGTAAGCCCATCGATGTCTGCCTTACACTATGGTCAAGCAATATTTGAAGGGGTAAAAGGCTACAAATTTGAGAATGGTACAGTAAGCATCTTTCGTCCCGACAAAAACTGGGAGCGTTTCAACAAATCGGCTTCGCGTTTGCAAATGCCAGAAGTTCCTGAAGAAATATTCTTAGGCGGATTAAAGAAACTATTGGATATTGACCGTAATTGGATTCCTTCAAAAGAAGGTACCGCATTATACATACGTCCATTTATGTTTGCTACGGAAGCAGCATTAGGTGTGCACCCTTCTATATCGTACAAATTTATTATTATCACTTGTCCGGTAGGTGCTTATTACAGCAAACCTATATCTCTAAAAGTAGAAACACATTATACCCGTGCTGCAGAAGGCGGTGTTGGATTCTCGAAAAATGCAGGTAACTATGCACTTTCTTTATATCCTACACAATTGGCCAACGATGAGGGATATGACCAAATCATGTGGACTGATGCTGCGGAGCACAAATATATCGAAGAAGCAGGAACGGCCAATTTGATATTCCGTATTGGAGATACCATAATAACACCACACGGTGACACGATTTTGCACGGTGTAACACGTCGTACGATCATGGAGCTAGCCGAAAAATGGGGATACAAGACCGAACAGCGTAAGGTATCCGTCGAAGAGCTGATCGAGGGGATTAAAAATGGTACAGTGACGGAAGCTTTTGCAGCCGGAACAGCAGCAACTATTACTCATATAGATCGTATTGGTTTCAATGGACAGGACTACACATTACCTCCAGTAGAAGGTCGTGAGTTCTCTCTAAAAGTCTTAGACTATCTAAACCAATTGCGTTATGGCAAAATTGAAGATCCATTTGGATGGAACTTTATTGTCTAGACAGACAGGACATTAAATTATAAAGAAAAGCCGAAGAAAATTGATTCTTCGGCTTTTTTATATCCAAACAACAGAGCTTTTCCTATTATAACACAGCAATAGTCAGTCACATTAACCCAGATAGACTTACTACAGTACAATTTGTCCATTTCAATAAATTTATAGATATTTGGCCAGGTCTTGAGTCATCTATTTAAAACGTGAAGAAGACTTTAATTGTTTAATTTTAAATAAAAAAAATTTCTTCAACATTCAGATTTGATACATAAGATAACTGACAATTAGTCAAAAGATTATCAACTGTAGTTTTCACTATACTTTCGAAAGTAATACACTCGAGATAGCTGTCTAAACCCCAGCAGTGCTGAACTAAAATCGAATGCTTATTTAAGAAATATTGATTTCGACTATATGGGGTTAAAAAATAAAATAAATAGTTTCAAGAATCGTGCAGAAACTATTGTCACAGATCGACGCTTTGTTATTGGCTTGTACATCCTAGTAGCTATCCTAGCTGCGACAAAACAATATTTACGGGGCAACTTTAACAATTACCTAATTTTCAAACAAGTATACTGGCACAGCAAGGAGTTTTTGGATTTATATGCGTTGTATCCCAACGAATATTTTGACAGCAACCACTATGGACCGTTCTTTGCCCTCCTAATAGCGCCATTTGCACTATTGCCTGATGTCGTTGGGATGATTAGCTGGAATATTGTCAACGTCATTGTCCTATGCTGGGGCATCTACCAACTACCCATATCTGAGAAAAATCGATCATGGATTGCCATTATAGGTCTCCATGAAACCTTAACAGCATTGTTCGGGTTTCAATTTAACATTGCGTTAGTCGGTCTAATGCTATTATCCTTTTCCTATATCGTGAAAGGCAAAGATATCTCGAGTGTTGTCGTGATACTAATCGGTTTTTTAGTCAAACTATACAGTATCGTTGGGTTAGCATTTTTCTTCTTCTCAAAAAACAAAATACGTTTTGTAGTTGCCGGACTAATTCTTTTGCCCATTTTAGCCTTTTTACCTTCAATTATTTCTACGCCAACCTATGTCTATGATAACTATATCGGTTGGTATGAATCCTTAGTAGAAAAAAATGGTCAGAACATCACCTTAAACTCCAGGCAAGATATCTCGTTGATGGGTATTTTCCGTCGTATCAGTGGTGACACAACCATCCCCAACACCCCATTTATTGCAGTAGGTCTATTACTATTTGCACTTCCTTACTTGCGTATTAGTCAATACAAGACCCAGGGGTTTCAGCTCGCCCTGCTTAGTTCTGTACTGATATTTCCTGTGATTTTCAGCAGCAGCTCGGAATCGCCAACCTATATCATCGCGATGTTTGGCGTAGCGATATGGTTTATGATGAAATCGGCACCCCGCAGTTCCGCACAGATTGCACTGTTTGTGTTTGCCATGTTATTAACGAGCTTTTCACCTTCTGATCTTTTTCCAAAGTTTGTGCGTGAGCAATATATCAACCCTTATTCTTTAAAAGCATTGCCTTGCGTATTGATTTGGTTTACGATTGTCTATGAAATGCTAACGATAGACTACAAAAAATTGGCAACAGTATGATCGAAAAAAAACTAATCTCTGTCGTCATACCTGCCTATAATGAGGCCGAGAATATCCCAATAATAGCAAGAGCTCTAGAAGATACCTTTGCTACACTTCCGGACTACGGATTAGAAATAATTTTTGTTGCAGATGGTTGCACCGATAATAGTATTACTGTTATTGAAAACCTATCTCAACATTCAGAGCATATTTTTTTCCTAGAGTTTTCTCGTAATTTTGGTCATCAACTAGCTGTAAAAGCCGGTATGGATTACTCTCGTGGCGATGCTGTCATCTGTATGGATGGGGATATGCAACATCCACCATCTTTAATACCTGAACTCATCAGAAAATGGGAAGAAGGCTATGAAGTCGTTTATACCATTCGAAAAGAGGACAAAAGGCTACCTTTTAAAAAGCGCTTCACTTCCCGGATTTTTTACAAAGTATTAAATAAGCTCTCTTCGGTACAACTAGAAGCTGGAGCAGCAGATTATAGACTTTTAGACCGTTCGGTTGTCGATGTTATGAAACAGTTTCATGAAAATGAGCCTTTCCTTAGAGGTCTTGTCAAATGGGTCGGCTACCGTCAGTTTGCAATCTCTTATAACCCTGCTGAACGTCATTCAGGACAATCAAAATACTCGCTCAAAAAGATGTTACGTTTTGCTTTGCAGGGAGTAACATCTTTCTCGACCAAACCGCTATATATGGTTGTATATCTGGGCTTTTTGTTCTCGGGTCTATCCGTTTTATATTTACCCTATGTCGTGTATGCATTCTTAAGTGGACACGAAGTCTCAGGCTGGGCATCATTGATTATGACCATTGTTTTCTTTGGAGGTCTACAACTCATCATGCTCGGAATTATCGGTATATATATCGGTAAGATGTTTACACAGGTCAAAGTGCGACCTAATTATATTGTACGCTCTACAAATATCAACACTCCCAAAAAGCCATGATACTATTAAGTTTTGACATAGAAGAGTTTGACATGCCATTCGAATACAATAAGGATATCTCATTTGATGAGCAGATCCGTCGTTCTATTGAAGGCACAGAAGCAATTCTGGACATACTAGCGAAGCAACAAGTAAAGGCAACATTCTTTAGCACAGTCGTGTTCGCTCAGCATGCTCAGCATACGATACACCGTCTGTTGCGGGAGGGGCATGAATTGGCATCACATGGTTAT
The DNA here is from genome assembly GCF_017908035.1 of Sphingobacterium tabacisoli. GTDB lineage: Bacteria > Bacteroidota > Bacteroidia > Sphingobacteriales > Sphingobacteriaceae > Sphingobacterium > Sphingobacterium tabacisoli. The sequence goes on from NZ_JAEQMU010000004.1 coordinate 460,086, forward strand.
TATCATTCAGATTTTAAACCGGAACATCTATTAGCCTCAAAAACGGCCTTAGAAGAACTGTTCGATGTATCTATCCAAGGATACCGGATGGCGAGAATGCAACCTGTCGACGAAGAGGAAGTTGAAAAAGCCGGGTACATATACAATAGTTCTATAAATCCAACCTGGCTTCCTGGAAGATACAACAATCTCCACATCTCGAGGCGCTACTTTTGGCAACAAAATGTCTTACAAGTACCTGCTTCAGTTACACCTCTCGTACGCTTTCCCCTGTTCTGGTTATCCTTCCACAATCTGCCGCTATGGTTATACAATAGCTTGTCCCGGTGGACACTCAACAAGGACACCTACTTAAACATCTATTTTCATCCTTGGGAATTTACAGATCTAACAGACAAAATCAAATTTGGCTTCCCATTCTATGTCCGCAAAAACACAGGAAAAAAGATGATCCATCGTATGGACAGCTTTATTACTAGTATGAAGAAGAGCAAAGCTGACTTTGTAACGTTTAAAGAATTTATCCAACGCAAAAAAATAAATAATGGGAATATGGACTAAGGCATGGCCTATCCTTAAAGTTGTATTCAAACTATCTTTCACTATCGCTGCCCTGACTTGGGTCGTATATAATGTAGATATGTCTGCTGTCAAGACAATTTGGAAGAACTCAGATCCTCTTATGCTCTTTGCCGCATTTATTGCATTTTTTATTTCACAAATCTTTGCTTCGACTAGGATACGTTCTTATTTTTTGGCTACCGGTTTAAAACTATCCGAATGGAGCAACTATAAGCTCTATCTCTTGGGTATGTTCTATAATATGTTTCTACCTGGTGGTGTAGGTGGAGATGGCTATAAAATCTATTACCTTCGGAAGGCACACCATGCAGATACCCGCAAATTGATTTTAGCTACTCTCCTTGATAAAGCGAGCGGGTTATGGGCATTATGTGTTATATCTTTAGTCCTTCTTCTAAAACTACCCCAACTCCATATACCTTCCATTTGGATCTGCCTATTGATGATTGTAGGAACTATTGTCTATTACTTGATATACCGCATCGGCTTCAAAAGCTTTTTGTCTAGTTTTGTTACGACCAATGCCAAAGCAATGGGCGTACAACTCTGTCAAGTCTTATCTGTCGTTTTTACGTTGTACGCATTAGGTATCAAAGAAAGCCATACTCCTTATCTAGTCCTCTTTATGGTGTCTTCACTTGTTGCTTTATTTCCATTAACAATTGGTGGATTGGGAGCGAGAGAATTAGTATTTATGTATGGTGCTGAATACTATGCGCTAGATGCACAGATTGGCGTCGCAATAAGTTTATTTTTCTACGTTATATCAGCATTGGCTTCACTTCCTGGATTATACTTCGTCTTCTATAACAAGTCTCTGGAAGACTCACCCCTTGCGGACTAAAAAGACTAAGCCTTCAACTTATCAGCAACAAATTGAATTATCTCGTCCAGTTGTTCTGGCTCAAACCAAGTCGTATTACCGTATTTTTTAAACCAGGTAATCTGCCGCTTTGCATAGCGTCTTGAATTTTGTTTGATCTTGTCTACAGCCTCTTCCAAAGAAATATGTCCGTCAAAATAGTCGAACATCTCGGCATATCCAACCGTCAATAAAGCGGGTTTATTACGGAACTCGGATAAAGACCTAACTTCTTCTTGTAGTCCTGCTTCAAGCATCCTATCTACACGTAAGTTAATACGATCATATAGTGCACTCCTATCCATATTCAATCCAATGGTTACGACATCAAATGTACGCTCACGAACTTTATTCTTCTGGTAGTAAGACATAGGATTGCCCGTCGCTTCATAAACCTCTAGTGCACGTATCACACGTTGTGGGTTATCAATATCGGCAACTTCATAATAGGCAGGATCGACTTCTAAAAGACGTTGTTTTAAGGGCAACAGACCTTCCTTCTGAAATTGTTCGTTCAATCGATCTCGCACGCCTTCCGGCGCCTTAGGCAGATCATCGAGTCCCTCTGTAAGTGCCCTAACGAATAGACCAGAGCCTCCTACTGCGATAACGACATCATGTTTAGCAAAGAGTTCGCTTAGTAAACCCAATGCATCTCTTTCATAATCCCCCGCAGAGTATTCCTCTTCTATCGAATGAGAGTCAATAAAATGATGCACGGCAGCCTTTAATTCTTCCGAATCAGGTTTGGCAGTGCCTATAGACATTTCACGATAGAACTGTCGAGAGTCTGCCGATAGCACTTCTGTAGCAAAATGTTGTGCTAAAAAAATAGCCGTAGCAGTCTTACCTACTGCTGTAGGCCCAACCACTACGACTAGCGTCTTTTTTTTATCTGTAGCCACTATAGCTTAATAATCCTCTTCACCACCACCAAACTCCGCTTGGCCTTCTCCTTCTTCTCCATCCTCATCATCGCCATCCATAGTGTCATAGTCGTCGTCTTCATCGACGCCATATTCTTCTGTAGATTCTTCTACATACTCATCATCTTCGTCATCGTCACTGGCTACCGGGAAATTAGCTGCGGCAACCATTTTTGGTGCCTGTCCGACCGATTTAAAAATGGCAGGATATTCTTTTCCTTCCTCCTCTTTTAAAATCTTCACCAACTCCACATGAAAGTCATATGGACGATCAAAATTATAGATATAATAAAACTTCTGGTGCGGATCATCGATAAACTTACTCAAGCGAATATCTTCCATCAAGAGCACACCGGCATCGATCTTACGCTGAGATGGCATAAGTGCAATTTCAGTTCCCTTTTTCCATTGATCATTACTTACATAAAAAGAAGAAGAAGCATCGACCTGGTACCCCGTACTCTTATGGATTTCCTGATGCAATTCCACGAATGTACTTTTTGAAGGCATATCGATGTCACGATATATATCTTCGTAATCTTCAAATGTTACTCTAAATCTATAAATTGCCATAATCAAAATTGAAAATAAGCCTATGCCTATCCAAATGTAAAAATATAAATTATTTTGATGTCACTAAGGACAATGTTTCTTTCGGTTCTAAGTTGAGCCCCTTCGCTCGCGTTACCATAAATTGATACGCAGCTTCCCTTTCATTTGGGATTTCGCCTTCCAATATAGCTTCTCTAATAGCATTCTTGATTATCCCCACCTGCTTACCTGGCCCTAATCCAAAGACATGCATAATATCCTCTCCCGTTACCGGAGGTTGCCAGTTCCGCAAGTGATCCCGTTCTTCGACATCCTTTAGCTTCTGCTTTACCAGTTCGAAATTATCTCTATATTTCTTCTTCTTGAACTCATTTTTAGTAGTGACGTCAGCATGGCACAACAACATCAATGCATCGATATCATCCCCTGCTTCAAACAACAAACGTCTTACCGCCGAATCTGTCACAATATCTTGAGCTAATACGATAGGCCTCAAATGCAATTGTACTAATTTCTGAACAAACTTCATTTTTTCGTTCAGAGGCAGCTTTAGTTCTCCAAAAAGTTTAGGCACCATACGGGCACCTTTATCTTCATGTCCGTGGAAAGTCCAGCCTGCTTTCTTATCAAACCTTTTGGTGGCTGGCTTAGCGATATCATGCATAATTGCAGCCCATCTCAACCAAAGGTCATCAGAAAGCTCCGCAACATTATCCAATACCTCCAAGGTGTGATAGAAATTATCTTTATGACCACGACCTTCAACAATTTCAACACCGTACAGTTGTTGCATCGCCGGGAATATAAGCTCCAACAATCCCGTATCGAAAAGATAGCGAAAACCGATAGAGGGCTTCGTAGACAGGATAATTTTATTAAGCTCATCCGTAATACGCTCTTTCGATATGATTTTAATGCGGTCCTTATTATCCGCAATAGCCTGTATGGCTTTCATATCTATCTTAAAATTCAGCTGCGTTGCAAACCGTATAGCACGCATCATTCGTAACGGATCGTCAGAAAACGTTTCCTTTGGATCCAACGGTGTACGTATAATACGATTCTGTATATCTGCCACCCCATCAAATGGATCCAACAACTCTCCAAAAGTAGCCCCATTCAACGAATAGGCCATCGCATTGATGGTAAAATCGCGCCGATTTTGATCATCTTCCAACGTACCATCCTCTACGATAGGTTTACGCGAATCCCTTCTATAAGATTCTTTACGGGCACCTACAAACTCAATATCCAAACCATCATACACCAACATTGCTGTCCCAAAAGACTTATATAGTGCCACCTTGGTACGCAATTGTTCTCCCAACAGAGTAGCAAACTCAATCCCAGAACCAATCACCAATATATCCACATCGTATTTAAATGGCCGCCCCATAATGCGATCCCGAACATATCCGCCAATGACATAGCAGGTCGTATCCGTTTTATCGGCCAAATCTCTAATAATGGGAAATATAGGGTGTTGTAATTGTTCTATCATAGCTTGCGCATACAGACCTAGAGGCCTAACAAGTTACAAAAGTACTTATTTTAAAAGAATTTTCTGAACTATTAACAGAGTTAATTAAGTTATACTCCTAGTCTCTGTCTCTCGAAAGCTTACGGAAGGCTAGTGGACTTGCGCTCAGTTCAGCCTGCTCTCTACGATTCTTAACGATATGTACAGCCGTAAAAATAGCTTCTAGGAAAGACTCGTGCGATGCTAAGTTCTTTCCGGCTATATCATAACCCGTACCATGATCTGGAGAGGTGCGGACAATCGGAAGTCCAGCGGTGTAATTCACCCCTTTACGATCTGCAATATGCTTGAAAGGAATAAGCCCTTGATCGTGATACATAGCTAATACAGCATCAAATTTCAGATATGTCGTAGATGCAAAAAATCCATCGGCCGGATAAGGACCGAAGCATAGGATACCTTCCGCATTAGCTTTTGCTAAAGCAGGGCGGATGATCTCGTCATCCTCTGTACCGATTACACCATTATCTCCAGCATGGGGATTCAGACCGAGTACAGCGATTTTAGGTTTTTGAATCCAAAAATCCTTCTTCAAACTGCTATTCATAAGCCTCAGCTTCTTTAGTATTGCTTCTTCAGTAATCTGAACTGCGACATCCTTAATAGGAACATGTCCCGTCACCACGCCTACACGCAAATCATCACACAGCATAAACATGAGCACATCATCTGCACCAACCTTCTGCTGAAGATATTCAGTATGCCCTGGGAATCGAAAGCCTTCCTGTTGTATATTATGTTTGTTGATCGGAGCCGTGACCAACGCATCGATCTTTCCTGCTTCCAAATCTGCTACAGCCCTCTCTAAAGAAATAAATGCATACTTACCCCCGACTTCATTTTCTTCACCCAGGGTAATCTTTACATCTTCCTGCCAACAATTAATGATGTTAGCACGCTTCGCATTCGCTTGATCTGGACTTTGTATTACATTAAAGCTAAAATCATTAATATTATTTGCCTTACGGTGAAATGAAGCATTTTTAGTATTACCATATACAATAGGTGTAAAGTAATCCAGAACACGGCTATCTAACAGTGATTTAATAACCACTTCCATTCCGACTCCGTTTAAATCACCTATACTGATACCTACTTTTAATTTTTCACTCATTTCATTAAAGCATTTTATACTCAAAAGTAACAAAAATTAGGCAAGGAAAAACACTCGAACGCTGAAATTATCCTTATTATATGAAAAATAGTATTGCTCCATAACCTTTATTTTAAAGATTCATGACGTTTTTCTTCTTTTTACTTTTTACTTTTGGGCTTTGAGACATTTCATTTTTCGACATTTCACATGAGTACAGTACGTGCAAAAAAACATCTCGGTCAACACTTTCTAAACGATAAGAATGCCGCGCAACGCATTGTAGAGGCTTTGACCCCATCGCTAGGCTTCACGCAAGTGCTAGAGGTAGGCCCAGGGATGGGTGTTCTTTCTGATTTTTTATTACAAAAGACAGCGTATGAAACTTATCTCATCGATGTAGATGACGAATCCATTGAGTTTTTGGCGGACAAATACAGTGAACTGGGTAACCGTTTAATTCATGGCGATTTCCTAGCCCTTGACTTCTCTAAGTACTTTGGCGACAAAATGGCTATAATCGGCAACTTCCCTTATAATATCTCCTCCCAGATTCTATTCAAAATCTTGGACGAAAGACATCGCGTAATACAAATGGCGGGTATGTTTCAAAAAGAAGTCGCCGAACGCTGTGTAGCCAAACCTGGCAGCAAAGAGTATGGTATACTAAGTATCTTTCTACAAGCCTACTATAAGGTAGAGTACCTATTTACCGTCAAGGCTGGAGCTTTCAACCCTCCTCCCAAAGTGCTTTCAGGCGTGATGCGCATGACACGGAATGAGGTAGAAAAACTAGATTGTGACGAGCAACTATTCTGGAAAGTCGTAAAAGCGGGCTTTAACCAACGCAGGAAAACACTACGAAACGCATTGTCAGCTGTCGTCCAAAAAGATAAGATGAGTGACAATCCACTATACGAACTACGCGCCGAGCGCCTTACCGTAGGAGATTTTGTACAGCTCACCAACGAGATAGCGAATTCACGATAATTATAAAGTACTATGGACAGCGAATTTCTAATTATAGGAGGAGGTGTTGCTGGACTTACGACCGCAATAGCACTTCAATCGATCAACCGAGATTTTAGACTATTCGAACAAAGCCAACTACTACAAGGTATCGGTGCCGGATTTGGTTTGGCGGCAAATGCGATGCAAGCTTTAGAAATACTTGGGCTTAAAGAAGGAATCGAACAGTTGGGCTACTATATCGACAATTACAATATACGCAGTTCGAACGGTACCATCCTCTTCAGTCCTGACACCAAACGTCTCTCTAAACAGTACAGCCAAAAAAACTTCGCTATACATCGGGCCGACTTACATAGTCATCTACTGTCTCAAATTCGGACAGAAAACATCGTTTTAGGGAAAAGAGCAAACAGACTAGAACAGGACGAGCAATCTGTCCGTGTTTTCTTTGAGGACGGTAGCACACATACGACCAAATACCTGATAATCGCGGATGGTGTAAAATCACTGTTGCGCCAACAGCTTGTCCCCTTTTCCGTCCCTCGGTATTCGGGTTATACCTGCTGGCGTGCTACTATTGACAACAGTAGCATCAAACTAGACCAGGGCTTTGAAAGCTGGGGCAGTGCTGGTCGATTCGGAGTCACGCCACTCGTGGACAACCGTATCTATTGGTACGCCTGTGTCAATGGAGAGGCAAATAGTCCGGTATTTAAGAATACAACAGTTAATGACTTAAAAAAACGTTTCCAACACTATCATGCCCCCATCCCTATCATATTAGAATCGACCCACGACGAAGATCTGATATGGAGTGATATTATTGATATCAAACCGCTGGAACACCTTGCCTACCATAACATTTTGATCATTGGAGATGCAGGACACGCTACCACTCCCAATATGGGACAGGGGGCCTGTCAAGCTCTAGAAGATGTAGCTGTACTTATTGACGAATTGCAACAAAATAAAACTCCAATCGTAGCTTTTCGTTCTTTCGAAAAAAGAAGATTATCGCGCACCCGTTATATCACGGACACTTCTCGACAAATAGGCCAAATCGCACAATGGGACAATCCATTGTTAATTGCCTTACGTGACTCATTGGCCAGGATAGCGCCTAATCGAATAAAGCAACGTAGCTTATCGAAATTGCTTTCCAAAGACTTCATGCAAATAAATACGCTCTAAAATGAATATTTTAATTGTAGACGACATCCACAAAATACTACTCGACAAACTCGATGAAAGCAACATTTCCTATAACTACCAACCGGATATCAAGCGGGAAGAGGCTGCGCAATTGATTGCGTCTTATGACGGCCTAATCATACGTTCGAAGTTTCAAGTAGACAGCGAATTTATAGACCTAGGGACTAAACTCCAGTTTATAGGTCGCTCTGGTGCAGGAATGGATAATATTGACGAAGCCTATGCCAGCTCAAAAGGAATCACGCTGTTACCAGCCAATGAAGGGAATAGAGATGCCGTTGGCGAACATATGATCGGCATGCTCTTAAGTCTGATGAACAACCTAAATCGTGGCGATAAAGAGATCCGTAACGGAGCATGGCAAAGGGAAGAAAACCGAGGCTATGAACTTATGGGACGTACCGTAGCCCTCATCGGTTATGGCAACAATGGTCAGGCGATGGCAAAAAAACTTTCTGGATTTGGTGTTACCGTTATCGCTTATGACAAATATAAAACTGGTTTTTCGGACGAATATGCTACAGAAGTATCTATGGAAGAAGTTGTCAAACGAGCCGACATATTAAGTTTTCATATACCTCTGACGAGAGAAACCAAGGGATTGGTGGATGAGGAATACCTCTTTCATTTCCGCAAACCCATTTTCTTCTTGATGGGAGCTCGAGGGGGTATCGCACATATCCCTGCGGTATTAAAAAACCTAGACAACGGCAAAATCCTTGGAGCAGCATTTGATGTGCTGCCTGTTGAAAAATTCCCTGCATTGGCACAAGAAGAATGGTATACCGACCTTATAAAGAGAGACAATGTATTACTCAGCCCGCATGTTGCTGGCTGGACCTTTGAGAGTTACTACAAACTATCAGCTATCCTCGCGGATAAAATCATTCAATTACTAGACAAATAGTAATACGCAAAAGTATTGTACCAATAGGGCTACATCAAGCAAATAAACTTGATGATAGCCCACATTTTTTTTAAATAACACAAAGTACAAAGCGATTCCGATTAGAATATCTGTTAGAATAATACCTTCTTTAGCAGACACCTCAAACGGGACAACCGCCAACAGACAGATGTGTATTCCAATTAGAATATAACAAAGAAGCTTAGCTTTACGTTCTCCGATAAGGTGTGGAATAGTCTTCAAATGATAATAGGAATCCTGCTTCATATCCCTGATATCGAAAGGAAGTGTACAAATCAGTAGAAATAGGATTTTCAAGAGCCCTAGAGCATTTGCTTGCGTCCAATCTACCGGTACCGCTTCTGCCCAAGCTTCTACGACCGGCAACCCAACACTACTCAATGACCACACAACTGCTATATGAAACAATTTGAGCCCTGGAACTTGGCGCAAACCACCTGGTTTTCCAGAAAAACGGAAAATGGGTAGACTATACCCCACACTAACTATCCCTACCCCTCCCAAGAATAGCCAGGTATAAAAATGAACATGACCTAAACAATAGAGAAGCAATGCTGATGCGATCAGATTATTCAACCAGAATATGCGTTCATGTCCAAAAACCCATCTGGTTCGTAAATAAGGGGAATCTTTCGGGTTTTTAGGTTTAGATAAAAAAAGGCTAAAATTATAAAGCAGTAGCGTAGCTGCTCCCTCAATACCTACCACATACCAGTTAGATGGCAATCCGAGGACAATATAGGTCAAAAGACATTGAGCCATAGCAGCCGATGCAATCAGAATATTGCTAAAAATGATAAAATGATATATTTTCTTTAGTGGATCCATCCCCTTCTACCGCATCTATTTTTACAACAAATTAAAGTGCTTCTTGTGACAAAAATTAGTTTTTAATCGTAAAAAAAATTAAATTAGCCTTACAACAGACTCTTTTACAGTTCCAAATAAATTGATGTCTGTTTTGAATAACAAAATTATAATAATAATAGACCTATACTAAAAATCAGAAGTAAGAAATGAGTTTTCAAATTAAAAACTTTGAGGAGTATCAGGATGCTTATAAGAGAAGCGTCGACAATCCCGAGCAATTTTGGGGAGAAATAGCAGATAATTTTTTCTGGAAAAGAAAGTGGAACAATGTTCTTAACTGGAATTTCTCAGAACCAAATATCAAGTGGTTTGATGGAGGTAAGTTAAATATCACAGAAAACTGTCTTGACCGTCATATTTATAAAAATGGAGATACGCCTGCCATCATCTGGGAACCCAACGACCCGTCTGAGGCACACCGCATCTTAACCTATAAGCAGCTCTTGGCCAAAGTAGAGCAATTTGCAAACGTACTAAAAAACAACAACGTCCGTAAGGGTGACCGCGTCTGTATCTACTTGCCAATGGTTCCTGAATTAGTCATCGCCGTATTAGCCTGTGCACGGATTGGAGCTATCCACTCTGTCGTATTTGGCGGTTTCTCGGCACAGTCTATTGCTGACCGTATCAATGACGCGGAGTGCAAATTGGTAATCACTTCCGATGGCGGTTTCCGTGGGACAAAAACACTAGAGCTCAAATCTATTGTAGATGACGCCTTGATGCAATGTCAGTCGGTCGAGAAAGTCATTGTCTTAACACGTACACGTACCCCTATCTCTATGATCAAAGGTCGTGATGTATGGTGGGAAGATGAAATCAAAAAAGTAGAGACTCAAGGCAACCCTGCCTGCCCTGCTGAAGAGATGGACTCTGAGGATACACTTTTCATATTATACACCTCTGGTTCCACAGGTAAACCAAAGGGAGTTGTCCATACGACTGCAGGTTATATGATCTATACAGGTTATACCTTTGCCAATACATTCCAGTATAAACCTGGTGAGGTTTATTTTTGTACAGCTGATATCGGTTGGATTACAGGACACAGCTATATTGTCTATGGACCGTTATCCCAAGGCGCAACATCATTAATGTTTGAAGGTATACCGACTTTCCCTGATGCAGGTAGATACTGGGATATCGTTGATAAATACAAAGTCAATATTATATACACTGCTCCTACAGCAATCCGCTCGTTAATGGCTTTTGGCGACAGTTATGTAGACAATAAAGATCTATCTTCTCTTCGCGTATTAGGTTCTGTAGGTGAGCCTATCAATGAGGAAGCTTGGAATTGGTACAACGAAAAAATCGGAAAGGGTAAATGTCCGATAGCGGATACTTGGTGGCAGACAGAAAATGGGGGCCATCTTATCACCCCTATAGCAGGTGTAACACCTCAGGTACCAGGTTATGCCATGCTCCCTCTACCTGGTGTACAACCTTGTTTAATGGATGAAAACGGAAAAGAGATTGAAGGGAACGATGTTTCTGGAAACTTGTGTATCAAATTCCCTTGGCCGGGTATGCTACGGACGACCTGGGGTGACCATGAACGTTGTAGACAAACCTATTTTGCGACATACAAGGATATGTACTTTACAGGAGATGGATGTTACCGTAGTCCGGAGGGATATTACCGCATTACTGGCCGTGTAGATGATGTGTTGAATGTTTCGGGGCACCGTATCGGAACTGCAGAAGTAGAAAACGCGATAAACATGCACGCTGACGTAGTAGAATCAGCAATTGTAGGCTACCCACACCCCGTAAAAGGACAGGGTATCTATGCTTATGTAATTGCTAATCACCATATCGATGCAGAAAAAACACGTCAGGATATCTTACAAACTGTAACACGCCTGATCGGTGCGATTGCAAAACCAGATATTATTCAGTTTGTGACTGACCTTCCTAAGACTAGATCCGGAAAAATAATGCGCCGCATCTTACGAAAAGTCGCTGAAGGTGAATTATCGAGCCTAGGTGACACTTCAACGTTGCAGGACCCTACTGTAGTAGAGGCGATCATCGAAGGATCCAAAGAATTTAAAAAATAGACAATAAGGGAGCTCAAAAGAGCTCCCTTATCATTTCCCGCATCCGCTTTCTTCAAAAAAACCTAAAAAAATCAAGGTTTTTTTACTATTTTTATGACTTTCCATTAATGTGCATAAACTTTCGCACTCCCTCGGAGTGAAGTCAAAGACATGAAGGGCCTTAATGTCATCCAAGTGGCTCGCTCAACTAAGGGGAGCTCCTGATGCCATTGATTTATACAAAATCAATAAAATAGACACTTTCAGAAAAAGGGATAAATGCTATTAACTATATTATCGGGATTATTTTCGTCATGCTCAATGGTCTTCATTGGCAAACATTTAAAGTCTAGGTGGAGTTTTGTTCTACCTATTTTACCAGCTCTTTTATTTATATTTTTTGCCGCACACGTCCTTTTGATTTCAAGTGGAAACCAACAACTACAACATTTCAACTGGGTACCATCATTAGGCGTCAACTTTGATTTAAGGCTTGATGGGCTTTCTCTCTTATTTGCGTTACTGATTACGGGAGTTGGTACAGCTATTTTCACCTATGCCCGTTACTATTTAAAAGGGCATATCTATTTTGACCGCTTCTTCGGTTATCTTTTTTTATTCATGTCTGCCATGCTTGGTGTGGTACTATCGGACAATATCATTTTACTTTTCGTCTTTTGGGAGCTCACGAGTATTTCTTCTTTCTTCCTAATCGGCTTTAACAATGACAACCAAGACTCTCGTAAAAGCGCTTTAACCGCACTTAGCATCACTGGACTAGGAGGTTTCTTCCTGCTTGCGGCTCTTATACTTGTTGCCAATATCGCGGGCACATTTAGTATCTCTGAAATGATTGATAGCAGAGCATTGATTCTAGACGACCCGCTGTATCCATTGGTAATTTCTTTATTGTTTATAGGAGCGTTTACCAAATCTGCCCAATTTCCATTTCACTTTTGGTTGCCCGGAGCCATGAAGGCTCCGACGCCCGTTTCGGCCTATTTACACTCCGCTACCATGGTCAAAGCGGGAATATATATTCTCGCGCGCTTTACTCCAATTTTAGGAGGTACCGATTACTGGAACTATACATTAATAATCGTTGGTGGTATTACGATGCTCTACGCGTCTATACACGCTCTATTTCGTATTGACCTAAAAGGTATATTAGCCTATTCCACTATCTCTGCATTGGGTATATTGACCTTTTTAATAGGAATCGGAACCCAAGATGCTTTCATTGCTGCGATGGTTTTCCTCCTTGCCCATGCCCTGTACAAAGCAACGTTATTTATGGTTACGGGAATCATCGATCATGAAACCGGTACGCGAGATATCACGGTGCTAGCGGGGTTGAGAAAAGTTATGCCTCCAGTTGCTTTGGCCGCTGGGCTAGCAGCACTCTCTAGTGCGGGGCTTCCCTTTACCTTTGGTTTCATCGGCAAGGACTTGGTCTATGAGGCTACCCTACATAGCCCATGGAACGACTATATATGGGTACTCACAGGGTTAGCGATTGTGACAAACATCGGTCTTGTGTCCGCTGGTTTTATGGCTGGAATAAAGCCCTTTACAGGAAAACTACCTACACATTTAGAGCATGTACACATGCCTAGCAAATCGTTATGGATTCCACCATTGATGTTAGCTATCCTAGGCGTTGCATTTGGTATATTCCCGGCATTTGCAGGCAACTATTTAAGCATACCTGCCGCCAATTCACTCACCGCAGCTTTCTTCACTAAAAATCTGCAGATCTGGCACTTTAACCTGATTTTGATTCTGAGTATCGCAACCTTACTGCTAGGGACATTGGTATATGTAGTAAATAAACCAAGCATCGCTAAACTCGATAAGCTAGCAAAATTTGACAAGATTTCACCTCAGCGCATCATAACAGGCTACGCCAATGATATTGTGCGCTTCGCCACCTGGTTTACCAATCTTTTCCACAATGGCTATCTGCGCTCCTACCACCTTAAAATAATATTATTTGCAGAAGCATTGCTCGCCTATAAATTGTGGGTCAGTGGTCCAATAAAACTAGATCTATGGACACTTACCTATCCTGACATTTACGAGGTCGTTATTGTAGCGGTATTGATTGGAGCCCTCTACATTATTGTGACTACGCCTTCCCGACTTACATCTGTGGTATCTATGAGTGTAATTGGCTATTGTATCTGTTTGATCTTCGTAATCTATAGTGCACCAGACTTAGCAATGACCCAATTTACCATCGATACCCTATCTACTGTTCTATTTGTCCTTGTACTCTACAAACTACCGGGATTCATTAATTTTGCGAGCAAAAAGATACTTTATCGAGACGCGTTAGTTTCGCTTGGTTTTGGAGTCACCCTATCCCTAATTGCTTTAAAAGCCTGGTCCGAACCCATATCAAGAGAGGTTTCTAATTTCTATGGAGAGAATGCCTACCTCCTCGCAAAAGGAAAAAATGTGGTCAATGTTATTCTTGTAGATTTCAGAGGGATAGATACCATGTTTGAGACCGTCGTACTGAGCATTGCAGCCCTAGGGGTATATAGTCTAATCCGTTTACGCTTAAAATCCTCTGAGAGAGAATAGTATGAATAAAAGGAAAATAATATCCATATGAAATACTCATGTTTAGCGAAGCACAAACATGAATATTCCATATGACAGATAAAAAACAGATTATACACATATGAAAAGTCCAATATTACAATCTGCGAGTAAATACTTGCTACCCATATTACTGCTATTCTCCTTTTTTCTATTATTACGGGGACACTATTACCCAGGAGGAGGATTTGTCGGTGGCCTAGTTGCGTCTATAGCATTTGTACTACATAGTTTTGCTAATGGAACGGCGCAAACGATGAAACTTCTGAAAAGAAAACCACTTTCCCTGATTCCTATCGGACTTGGATTATCAACGATAAGCATGGTTATGCCTATGGCATTTGGTCTTCCACCAATGACCGGACTTTGGTTTGAACATCCTGTACCAGTAATTGGCATGGTCGGTTCTTCCCTATTTTTTGATTTAGGGGTCTATTTAGTTGTCATCGGTGTAGTCTTGACTATTTTGTTTACAATCGCCCTTAACAACGAGGAGGAAAATAGCTAATGGAATTATTACTCATCATACTGATAGGCCTTCTATATGCAGCGGGAGTTTATTTGATCCTCCGTAGGAGTATGGTCAAGCTACTACTCGGAATTATGTTACTCGGTAGTGGTGCTAATATCTTGATATTTTTGCTGGCGGGGATTACCAAAGGTAAACCACCGGTTATCGACGAAGATGCGAAATTATTTCAGGATGTCTTTGCCGACCCTATCCCTCAAGCATTGATACTGACCGCTATTGTAATCAGCTTTGCCTTGACGGCTTTTGCCATTGTACTTTTAAAAAGAGTCTACGCATTGGTAGATTCGGATGATTTAGATGATTTAAATACCCCTGAGGAAGAAGATATATGATAGACAACCACATATTAGCTCCAGTTTTCATCCACTTGTTTACGGCTATCCTGCAACTTATTGCCTGGAGAAAGACCGTTACACAGCGCTTTATGAGCGTAATTGGAAGTTTCTTGGCTGTCGTTCTTTCACTGCGTTTATTGCATCGTGTCAATGAGACTGGGATTTTGACCTTGAATGCTTCCAATTGGGAATCTCCATTTGGAATCGTGTTTGTAGCCGACCTGCTCAGCAGTTCCTTAGTACTCATCACCTCCTTTGCGGGGCTTGCAGTATCTTTATTTTCATCTACAGGTCTCAATAGACAGCGGATGAACTATGGTTACTTTCCTATTTTCCACTTTTTGGTCATGGGATTGAATGGTGCGTTTTTGACGGGAGACATTTTCAACCTTTATGTATGGTTCGAGGTGATTATTATTTCATCTTTTGTACTGATGACTTTAGGAGGTCGCAAGACGCAACTCGAGGGTGCAGTCAAATATATGGCCATGAACATCCTGGCCTCCACCTTCTTTCTGACAGGAATCGGTATATTATACGGGATGACAGGGGCACTGAATATGGCCGACTTAGCGATTAAGATTAAAGATGTTCAGAACTCGACCCTAGTCGGCATTACGGCCTGTTTCTTTTTATTGGGCTTCGGTATCAAATCGGCGGTATTTCCACTCTACTACTGGCTTCCATCTTCCTATCATACCCCACCATCCGCTGTGGCTGCGACATTCGGAGGCTTGTTGACTAAAGTCGGAATCTACGCTATGATTCGCGTATTCAGTCTGATCTTCATTCCGGACCAATTTACCAAAGACCTTTTGGTCTGGATAGCAGTATTTACCATCCTTACAGGAAGCTTCGGTGCCCTTATAAAAACCAATATCCGTCGGCTCTTCTCCTACCTGATTGTCTGTCACATTGGATTCATGATTGGTGGTATAGGTATGTTTACAAAAGTTGCGTTAATGGGTACTGTGTTCTATCTATTCCATGATATCTTGGTAAAAACCAACATGTTCCTGATTGCAGGACTAATCGGACAACTGAGAGGCAGTATGGATATGAAAAAAAATGGGGGGCTATATGCAGAATACCCAAAACTATCGCTACTTATAGCAATTGTCCTGTTCTCCTTAGTAGGTATTCCACCACTTTCAGGCTTTTGGCCTAAGATATTTTTATTTCAGGAGGCTTTTACACAAGCTCAGTATGTATTCATAGCTGCTCTGATTGTGGGAAGTTTCGTTACGCTCTATGTTATAGCAAAGATGTGGGCCGAAGTATTCTGGAAGAATGTACCGGATGAGGTGATAATAGAAAACAAATTTGAACCCTTGCCATTGGTCCGCAAGATATTACTTGTCTTACCAATAGGAATGTTGGGTTTGGCAACCCTATACATAGGGTTAAATTCGGAGATAGTTATTCAGTTGGTCGATAAGATTACAGACCAATTAATCAATACACAACCGTACATAGAGGCGGTATTAGGAAAAGGAAACTAAGCGTATGATTAAGCAGTTTTTAATGAACCTTCTGCTTTCCTTCATTTGGGTAGCATTAACGGGTTCGATGTATTATACCAATTTCTTATTTGGGTTTCTACTCGGCTTTGCTATTCTGTGGATCATGAGCCGAAACGATGGTGACCGTGGGTACTTCTACAAAGTACCTCGCATTGTCAGCTTTGTATTCTATTTTCTCTTTCAAATGATCAAAGCGAATGTGCAGGTTGCTTATGACGTAATGACTCCGCGCTATTTTATGCGTCCAGGAATCGTCAGATACCCTATGAATGCACAGACGGAAATGGAGATTAATCTTTTATCGATGATGATATCGCTTACTCCAGGCACACTGATCTTGGACATCAGTGAGGATAGAAAAACAATGTACATACATGTTATGTACCTCAACGATCCTAAAAAGTTCGTACAAGAGACAAAAACAGGATTAGAACGTAGACTATTAGAAGCTTTAAGATGACACTAGCCACATACTTCGATTATTTTATACTCCCAATCCTCACGATATCGGTGATTTTAGTATTTATCCGACTAGTGAAAGGTCCTAAGGTCGTAGACCGTGTGATCGCGCTTGATTTAATTATCACGATTGGGATTGGAATTATCACAATTTTCACCATAAGGTCTAACCAAAAAGTACTATTGGATGTCGCTATCATCCTAGCCCTTATTGCATTTCTAAGCACTGTAGCTTTTTCATTTTACATAGAAAAAAGAGAAGATGATTGATATATTAATTGCTATACTAAGCACGATCGGGGCATTAGCTATTTTCTTTGCCTCACTTGGTATCTTGAGGATGCCTGATTTTTACCTTCGCCTATCGGTCACCGTAAAAGCGGCTACAATGGGGGTTGGTCTGCTCTTATTATGTGCAGCTATATTATTCCCTGATATCTCTGTCAGCACAAAGGCAATTGCTATTATCTTCTTCTTAATTATCACCTCTCCTATTGCGGCCCATATGATAGGTCGTGCAGCTTACTTAACAGGCACGCCGTTATGGAAAGGAACTATTATCGACGAATTGGCGGGACAGTATGATAAGGAGACAGGGCTTCTCAAAAATAACAAACCAGCTGAGCAAAAAGCAGATAGCGAACAGCCTCAGGGACAGATTGCAGAGAGCGAAGAGGAAACGAAATAAAACCCAGTATTACTTATTCTCTAAACGTTTTCTATTTTTGGTCCGTGCTAATCCTGCCTTTAGAAGGGGATATAGAAATACGGCTCCCAATATGATCACAGCACCAAAATAAAAGCCAACACTCATGGTCTCTTTGTGTCCCAAAATCACAATAGCGAGCAGAATCCCATATACGGGCTCCAGATTGGTCGTCAATGCTACGGTAAATGCACTTAATTCCTTCATGACAGCTACCCCTAAGACATATGCAAATGCTGTACATACGCTCCCGAGCAACAATAAATAAACCCAATCGGTAGACGAAAGAACCATCTCCGCTGTAAACTGTCCTGAAAATAACATGATAATCGAAACGCCTATAAAAGCACCTATCATCTCATAAAAGGTAATAATCGTCGGGCTGTCCTGTTTCACCATCTTAGCATTGAGAATAGAGAATAGACTCGCACATAAGGCAGCTGACAATCCAAAGATAATACCTTGCCAATATTGAAACTCAAACTTAAAGATAAGATAGATACCGAATATGATAACCAAGCCAACAACAACATCCCCTATGGCTATAGTTTTACGGTTAAATAAAGGTTCTAATATGGCTGTAAACAAGGTAAGAGAAGACAACGTAACCAGGGTAACGGAAACTGTCGATATTTTAATCGCGTGAAAGAAGCATACCCAATGTAAACCTACAATCATACCTACCCCAAGAAACCGCAACATTTTACCCCAAGGCACCACAACCTTCTGTTTACTTAGCTTAAAATACACGAAAAGTGTGAGTGCGGCAATCAATACCCTGTACCAGACCAGATGAAGGGCCGATACGGTAATCAGATCTCCTAGCACACCTGTAAAGCCCCATATAAGGACCGTAAAATGCAAAATAAGCAGATTTCGATAACGTCTTATGAACTCCATATAGTTAGGTCCGCTCTATTTCGGGGCCTTTTTCAACAGCACCAATGCCAACAGTAAGAAGGTAACACTTGGGATCAATACCGCAATCAAAGGAGGAAGCCCCCCTTTCAAAGCAAACATTGTCGAAAACTGATTAAAAACCAAAAAGGTAAAACTTAGACCGATACCAAGCCCTAGGCTCAAGCCTATTCCCCCACGAACTTTTTTCGAAGAAAGAGCAACTCCCATCAGTGTCAGAATAAACGCTGAAAAAGGGTGAACAATACGCTTATACTTCTCCAGCAATAGATCACTCATCATACCTGTACCACGAGTTTCTTCTTTACGAATCCGTTCGTTGAGCTCATCTGTCCCCATCGCCGTAAAAATATTATCGTACGTTTCAAAATCCTGAGGTTTCATATCCAGAGTCGTGTCCCTTTTTTCCCCCTTCAACATCTCTTCGCTTAGACCATTGATAATACGATTTGTATAGTTTTCAATACGCCATTTGGTCATTACCGAATCCCAGACCACACGATCAGCCATCAGCTTTTCCTTCAACTCCCTGCCATCAAATTTCTCCATCACAAATCCTGTACCGGTAGCTCTTTGTGTATCGAAATTATCAATATACACATAGGTATTACTATCAATCTGCATATGAGTAGACGATGTCGTTGTATTCACCTTATGCGGTTTTACATAGACATTTTCAAACTGGACTTTTATCTTATTAGTAACTGGTAATATATAGAGATTGGAAACTAATGAAAAGGCAAAAATCAGTGATGCTGCGATCATATAGGGACGCAGTAACCTATTAAAACTCATTCCCCCATTGAGGATGGGAACAATCTCCGTCTGATCGGCCATCTTTGATGTAAAAAAGATTACAGCAATGAAATTAATCAGTGGAGTGAGCATATTAAGAAAAAAAGGCACTGAACCCAATCCATAATACCGAAATAGCACCTGCGTAAAAGAGGCCTTATATTTTAAGAAGTCATCCAACTTTTCAGAGACATCAAATATCACGATAACAACGATAAAAATACCTACTGTAAACAAGAAGGTCGTAAGGTATTTACGGATGATGTAACGGTCAATGATATTCATTTCTCAAAGTAATAATTTAAAAAGCAAAAGTCAAAAATCTATAGCCAACACTTACAATCGTTGTCCTAAGACTTTTACCATCTTTTCCTTCCACTCATAAAATGTGCCATCTATTATCTTTTCACGCGCTTGTTTTACCAACCACAGATAGAAATGTAGATTATGCAACGAAGCAATCTGTGCCCCTAGGATTTCCTGAGATCGGATTAAATGTCTGAGGTAAGCCTTGGTATAGAACTGATCCATCATCAGATCAGACTCTGCTTCTATTGGAGAGAAGTCTGCTTTCCACTTTTCATTCTTTATATTGATAATACCATTTCTTGTAAAAAGCATACCATTACGCGCATTCCGTGTTGGCATTACACAGTCGAACATATCAATACCGAGGGCTATATTTTCTAGAATATTAATTGGAGTGCCAACCCCCATCAAGTACCTTGGCTTCTCTTTTGGCAAGATCGCTGTCACCACTTCAGTCATCGCATACATTTCCTCAGCAGGCTCTCCTACGGATAGTCCTCCGATTGCGTTACCTTCCCGTTCGAAAGAAGCAATCACTTCTGCAGATTTGGCGCGCAAGTCCTTATAAACGGATCCCTGCACTATGGGAAACAAGGTCTGATCATATCCATACAATGGTTCGGTACTATCAAAACGATTACAACATCTTTTCAACCAACGGTGTGTCATATCCAAAGAGCGACGCGCATAATTGTAATCACATGGGTAAGGCGTACACTCATCAAATGCCATAATAATATCAGCACCGATGACACGTTGTGTATCCATCACATTCTCTGGTGTAAATAAATGCTTTGAGCCGTCCACATGCGAACGGAAAGTAACACCTTCTTCTCTAATCTTACGCACTTCAGTCAATGAATACACCTGATAACCTCCTGAATCGGTAAGAATGGGTTTGTCCCAACCATTGAACTTGTGCAGACCACCAGCTTTTTGCAACACGTCCAACCCAGGTCTGAGGTAGAGATGATACGTATTTCCCAATATAATCTGGGCCTGGATATCATTGACCAATTCATGTTGATGAACGGCCTTAACAGTTCCTGCCGTACCAACAGGCATAAAAATAGGGGTTTCAATCTTTCCGTGAGCGGTCTCCATCACTCCCGCACGTGCCTGGGAAAGTTTATCTTGAGCTTGAAGCGTAAATTTCATATGTAAATAATTTGTCCTTTAACGGTCATATGGAATATCCAAAGCATTTTCATTCGTCTTTGTGTAGCCTGTACTACATGGATATTGCATATATATTAAATTTGATTTTCAATGGTCATCCGCCAGCTGGCGGATCCAAAATATATTCATACCTGTTTGTACAGTATGTACTACATAGATATTTTATATTATTAAGTTGACCTTTGATAGTCGTATTGGAATATTCTAAATCCACTGCAAAAATACTATAAAATTTCAACCCGACGACACCTTTGCTATTTAATTAGCAATTCTTAACTACTAATGTTATAACTATTAAAAAGAACGCCTTATCTTTGAGTTTTCATATGAATTTTTACAACTACATCATTCCAAATATCGCCTATATAACTTATGGAGTCTTAGGTGTCCTATTATTGTTCCAACTCTACTACATTTTATTCGTGTACAGCAAATTAGCCGTATACAAAGTAAAAAGTTATAAGGAAACTGAAAGCCTCCCTCCATTGTCAGTCATCATCTGTGCACACAACGAACAGCAAAACCTAGAGGTATTTCTACCTAAGATTTTGTCTCAGGATTACCCACAATACGAAGTCATCGTCGTCGATGATTATTCTAGCGATGATAGTCAATGGATATTGCAGGCTTTTAAGGCAGAGCACCCTCATCTTCGTATTGTAGAAATCAAAGAACACATCCAGCTCAAGCACAGTAAAAAGTTTGCTTTAACACTTGGTATTAAAGCAGCAAAATACGAACACTTGGTAATGACGGATGCCGATTGTGAACCACAATCTAACGAATGGCTCAAAGAGATAGGAGGTGCGTACAATTCTTCTAAAGAAATCATATTAGGCTACTCACCCTATTTTAAAAAGAAAGGCTTTCTCAATAAGCTTATCCGATTCGAAACGACACACACCGCGATGAGCTACCTTTCCTATGCCTTAAAAGGCGATCCATATATGGGGGTAGGCCGAAACCTTTCCTACTTGAAAAGTCTATTTTTCAAAGGCAAAGGCTTCAATGCACATATGCATATCAAATCCGGAGATGACGATCTATTTGTAAACCAAAATGCTACAGTTCGGAATACCCGAATTGCTATAGCTCCGGATGCTCATATGTATTCTGCTCCAAAAGAAAGCTGGAGTTCCTACTACAAACAAAAAGCCAGACATTCGGGAGCCTCTGTAGCCTATAAAAGTAAGCATCAGTTTATGTTGGCCACGCAACTTGTTACAGCTTTTCTTTTTTACGTTGTACTTTTCCTGGCACTCGCCCTTTTACCCTCATTATGGTATATTGGTGTAGGCGTATTTTTCTTACGCTATCTATGTCAATTCATCGTCTTTCGCCCAATATTCCTTAAGCTTAAAGTCAAAGATTTACTCTTCTGGTTGCCGATATTAGATTTGTTCTTTTATTTCTACATCTGCTTAAACGGACTGTTCAACAGAAAAAAGAAGCAAAAATCTTGGTAATATTTTAAAACATTGCATTACGAACAACGTATTATATAACACCCTATAACTCTAATAAAACGTGAATCCAACAGTAGACATTATATACAAATACTTCCCAAACCTTACTGCGATCCAAAAATCACAATTTGAAAAGCTCGCAGAAGTGTATCCTTTTTGGAACGATCAGATCAATGTGATTTCCCGCAAGGATATTGAGAGCCTATATCTTAAGCATGTATTACACTCGCTAGCGATTGCAAAGTTTGTACAGGAACTTGCACCAGGCACACGGATCCTCGATGTCGGAACTGGCGGCGGCTTTCCTGGTATACCGTTAGCCATCTTATTTCCCGAGGTGCAATTTCATCTGGTAGACTCCATAGGCAAAAAGATAAAGGTAGTGCGTGGCGTCGCAGAGGCGATCGGTTTGACTAATGTGGAGGCTGACCATATCCGTGCAGAACAACTAGACTATACCTATGATTTTGTCGTCTCTAGAGCAGTGACGAGATTAGGCGATTTCGCACCTTGGATTAGAAACAAGTTTGAGAAAAAGGATAAAAATGGAATACCAAACGGTATTCTTTACCTTAAAGGTGGAGATTTGAAAGAAGAAATCAAAGAGTCGAGATTGAAAGCGGAGTTACATCCTTTGACTTCCTATTTTGAAGAGGATTTTTTTGACACCAAATACGTCGTATACGTACCGATGTAACGGTCTGTTTTTGAAATATTCCAGGAGTTCTTTGTAGCAAAGCTCCTGGAATATCAAGTTGTATGTGAACTAACTCCCGAGTTCTTCGATTATTTTGCTACCTATCAAGTTAATTTCTTCATCCATTCCAAACAAAGGTAACCCCGTCTCAGGGTGCAACTTCAACCAACTGGTCTCTGTGTCCTTGATGATCTGAACATATTCTTCTCCATCTTTAAAAATGGTGTAGGTATCTTTTTCATCGGGAAAAACCGAATAGGTGATGTCTCCGATCTCTATATCGAAAGGTTCTTGCATTTCCATGATTTTACTATTTTTAAACAGCAAAGTTAACAATCTCTATCCAAGTCCAAGCCAAACTCCCTAATAATATGATATTGGATATGCATTATATTTTAACTAATTTTATATACCGATTATGAATATACTTGATAAAATTGCCTTAACAAAAATAAAGGGCATAGGCCCCAAATTGAGCCGTAATCTACTGGAATACTGTGGTTCTGTGGACGCTGTATTCAATAACTCAAAAAAAGATCTCCTCGCTATCCCTGGTATAGGTCCTACTGCCGTTGAAAGCATTTTATCCAAAAGCTATCTTAGAGAAGCCGAAGCAGAATTAGAGTTTATCCAAAAACATCAGATTGAAGCAATCTGGATAGAAGATAACAACTACCCCGGCAGACTACGTCACTGTGAAGATGCCCCCATCCTATTGTATTATAAGGGCACGGCAGACCTCAACCCTAATCGTGTAGTAAGCATCGTCGGTTCCCGAAACTCGACGCATTATGGACAACGTATCTGCGAAAAGCTTGTCGAACAACTAGCGGCACTCGATGTTCATATCATCAGCGGACTAGCTTATGGTATCGATGTCTTAGCACACCAGTATGCGGTCAAGCAGCACATCCCTACTATCGGTGTATTAGGCCATGGATTAGATCGGATATATCCCGCTGCCCATCGGGAGATTGCCTCCAAAATGTTGAATAATGGTGGTTTGCTCACTGAATTTCCATCAGAGACGAATCCCGACAGACAGAATTTCCCTATGCGTAACCGAATCATAGCAGGGCTCGCCGATGTCACTATCGTCATAGAAGCAGCGATGAAAGGAGGGGCCTTGATCACCGCCGAAATAGCCAACGGTTACAACCGGGATGTATGTGCATTTCCTGGTTCCATTGAACAGGAATACTCCGCAGGGTGCAATTATTTGATTAAGACGAATAGAGCACACCTCATCCGCCATGCCGAAGACCTCTGCTATCTCATGAATTGGGACGCCATCTCGATCAAACCCGAAAAGCAACTTATTCTGTTACCGAAAAATCGGAGTCGGGATGAACAGAAAGTATATAACTTTCTTTCTGAACAGGAACTCGAGCAGGCCACAATTGATCAGATTGCCTGTTATTGCGATTGGCCCCAGAGCAAACTTGCTATTGTATTACTGGAAATGGAACTTGAAGGTCATCTTTTATCCTTGCCTGGTAAAGTTTTTAAGCTAATCTAACCTTTTTCCACCAAAATACCAGGTGATGTATTCTTCAAATCAGAATAAAAGAAAATGAAAACACCCTATTTAGGGATATAAAATGTGCTATCGTCCATAAAATACATTTTTTTCAACCTGTATATCAACACCGTACGATTTAAACACATTATAGTTCTTGTTAAATAGATTTTTTTTCTATTTTTGCGGTGGGTAAGTCCTTTACGACCAGCTCCCATTGACTCCCCCAGGTTGGGAACAAAGCAAGGGTATTTGGTTGAGCGGTGCGATAAAGGGAGCTTACCCATTTTTTGTGCCCAAAATTTTGAAACCAAGAATGGCACCATCTACTTAACAATTTCCACCAAGTCCCTATAAGTCCCCTAAAGTCTGTCCAAGTCCCCTCAAGTGCCCTGTAAACGGTGTATAGATCTGTTGATTCTAGCATCCACACAAGGGTGTTACAACTTTACTCCGCATTAACTTTTAAGTTTTAAGTTTCTTTTCGTTTATTTGTAGTTCGAATTAACACGAGTATATGAGTTGGTTTAAACGAAACAAAGCTGGTATCAATACCGCAACAGAAAATAAGAAAGAAGCACCTGATGGCATGTGGAATAAATGTCCTTCATGTAAAAAGCCTCTTTTAAACTTAGAGCAAATCGAAAACAATTATGTTTGTCAATATTGTGGTTACCATATCCGTATTGGATCGGCAGCTTACTTCTCTATTTTATTTGACGACAACGCCTTTACAGAATTATTTCCCAATCTCACTGCTGGTGACCCTTTACACTTTGTTGACAGCAAACCTTACAGCGAACGTCTGGTAGAAAGTCAAGCAAAAACAGGCTTAAAAGATGCACTCAGAAGTGCACATGGAAAGATGGATGGACGAGACATCGTGATAGCATGTATGGACTTCAATTTTATTGGCGGTTCTATGGGATCTGTTGTTGGTGAAAAGATTGCACGCTCTATTGATTACTGTATAGAGCATAAGTTGCCTTTCATGTTGATTTCAAAATCAGGTGGGGCCAGAATGATGGAGGCTGCATTTTCATTAATGCAGATGGCCAAAACATCGGCTAAACTAGCGCTGCTCAGCCAAGCAAAACTTCCGTACATCTGCTTGTTAACAGATCCTACTACAGGAGGTGTTACAGCATCTTATGCCATGCTTGGAGATATCAATATCGCAGAACCAGGAGCACTTATCGGTTTTGCTGGACCCCGGGTTATCAAGGAAACAATCAAGAAAGACCTTCCTAAAGGATTCCAGACATCGGAATTTGTATTGGAACATGGATTTTTAGACTTTATCGTTGATCGTAGACAACTTAAAGAGAAAGTCTCAACTTTCCTGAAGCTCGTTCAATAAAAATATTATATAAAAGAGAAGCAGTCCAAAAAAGACTGCTTCTCTTTTATAAATCTACGAGTAGTGAATACTTCTACATTTAGGCTCAATAAAGTTATTACTCCAATATAACCTAAGCTTATCGATAGTACTTTCTAAAACTCCACATCTTTCTGGTTCGGAGATAATGTAGATCGGATTGTTTCAAATACGCCTCCCTTTCGAAGCTAATATTCAGGTAGGCTGTTTCTACCTTCCTATAATAGATTAGTCTTATCAAAAACTCCACACCATACAACACGTAAAAAGGTAATACCAACAACTCGAGAGCCTGTGCAATATGAATCCGTTCATGGTTCATCAAGTCTTTATCTTTCAACATTATTTTACGCTGTACAAAGATAAAGGGAAAAATAGTCACCGCGCTGGCTCTACTGAAGGAGAACAGATTGGTTAAAAACGAGCTAACAATAACTTTACCTTTCATACCCCAAAAGTAATTAAAGGGATCAAAATAACCATAATCGAAGTTTCTGGGCTTCGGAGGCATTTATTTTTAATCAGGTATTCGTGAATACCAAGCATTTTGTCTAAGTTTGCTATGGTACAAACAGATATATTAAATATGCCTTACAAGGAACGAGAAATTAACAAATTGTATTATACAATGGGCGAGGTCACCAAAATGTTTGACGTGAATGCTTCGCAAATCCGTTTTTATGAACGCGAATTTGATATCCTACAGCCTAAGAAGAATAAAAAGGGGAATAGACTGTTTACGCAGACTGACATTGCCAACCTCAAAATAATCTTCAATCTAGTAAAAGACAAAGGCTATACATTGCAAGGAGCACGTGATTATCTCCGTACGAATAAGACTGAAGCAAAAGAGAACCAACGTGTCATTGATTCTCTTGAGCGACTAAAGTCATTTTTAGTTGAGGTTCGGGATAGTCTATGATTTATCCAAGAACTCCAATACTTTATTAACCATATCCGTACTACCCAATATTGCGGGAACGCGCTGATGTAGTTCTTCTGGTGCTATTTCTAATATTCTTTCCGTCCCGGTTGTCGCCTTCCCTCCCGCTTGCTCTATGATAAAGGCAATAGGATTACATTCGTACATCAATCGGAGCTTTCCTTTAGGCTGTAAGGCTGTCTGTGGATAGATAAACACTCCTCCCAACAACAGGTTCCTGTGGATATCCGCTACCATAGAGCCTATATATCGAGAGGTATAAGGACGATTGGTACCAGTATCTTCCTCCTGACAGTATTTGATATAATTCTTTATTCCTTGAGGGAATTTCAGATAGTTTCCTTCATTCACCGAATAAATATGCCCTTGCTGAGGAATTTTCATATTGGGGTGAGATAGACAGAACTCCCCTATCGATGGGTCTAAGGTAAATCCATTCACCCCTTTCCCAGTCGTATAGACAAGCATCGTCGACGACCCATAGATAATATACCCGGCAGCCACCTGACGTAACCCTGTCTGCAATAGATCCTCTTGCGTCAGTGCCTCACCGACCTGACTGATCCGACGATATATCGAGAAAATAGTCCCTACGGAGACGTTGACTTCGATATTGGAGCTTCCGTCCAATGGGTCGATACAAACGATATACTTCGCATTTTTGGAAATCCCCGTATCGGTCAGTTCCACACCCTCCTCCTGTTCTTCAGAGGCAACAAAACAACACTCTCCTCCATCTTTCAGTGCTGCTATAAACTGTTCATCGGCATAAACGTCAAGTTTCTTTTGATTTTCGCCAAATACATTGGTGTCTCCTACCGTCCCCAAGATATCCACCAATCCTGCTTTGTTGACCTCACGGTTGACAATCTTAGCTGCGATTCCAATATCGCGCAACAATCGGGACAATTCCCCTTTTGCATAAGGAAAATCCGTTTGTTTTTCAATAATAAACTGACCTAAAGTTTTTAAGGATTTCATAATTTATTTTTATAAAAAACAAAAATATGAAAATATTTACCGATTAAACAACTCTATTATTTCCAAATTTTTAATTTCACCCAAATCAAGGTCAAAACGCATCAATGTTCTTACGGTATGCCAGCCTTGTTTTCCTGCCGCACCGGGGTTTAAATGCAGTAAAGCTAGCTTTTGGTCATACTGTACCTTCAGAATATGGGAATGTCCACAAATAAATAATTTAGGAGGATTCTTAATAATTTCAGCCTTTATGCCCGCTGCATAGCGCCCAGGATACCCTCCAATATGTGTCATCCATACATCGACGCCTTCACAATTGAAACGTAGGTGTTCGGGGCACTCGGTCCGAATGTCCTTCCCGTCTATATTTCCGTACACTCCTCTGAATGGTTTAAAATCCTTCAATCGTTCTACCACATCGAGACTACCAAAATCTCCTGCGTGCCATACTTCGTCACAGTTTTCAAAATGTGTGAAAACAGCTTCATCTAAATAGCTATGTGTATCGGATAACAATCCTATTTTTTTCATATATAAACAATTACTAAATGATGCTCCAATGGAGCAATCAATTTGTTTAAGCGTTCTCGGTCCATTTTGTCAATGAGTGGCACATTCGCTGTACCACTTGTATTAAAACCCAAGAAAGAAGGGCTTCAAAAAGCCTTGATAAGCTTTAGAGTAAACTCCTTTCTCTTCGTAAATGACGAAATCAACTCGTTCTTGTTGGCAGAGATTTTCTTTACCCAAAATCATAATCTTACGGATTGGCTCCGTATGAGCAAAAGAACGGATACCAACCTCCTTAATCAATATCAATCCATTCTCGTCCGTGTACCGCAAGAGCTCATCACTTAGATCGACAGGCAGAACCAACTGTAGTGTACCCCGAGAAGAAAGCCTGCGACTGGAAAAAGTCAGAAGACGCTTAAAGAAATCCAAATCCGTATGCCTAGCAAGGCGCTTACGACCGTTTGGGTTATGCAACGCATTGATATAGAAAGGTGGGTTACTAACAATCAGATCATACACTTCCTGTTCGGACATCGTCTCAAAATCTCCAAGTCGAGCGTACATACGTTCTGCGAATCTAGATGTCTTAAAATTTTCCTCTGTCCGTTGATACGCGGTCTCATCAATATCAACCGCATCAACCATAGCATCTGGAAAACGTTGTGCCAACATCAACGCGATTACTCCTGTCCCAGAGCCAACATCTAAAATACGAATTGGTTCCTGAGCTTCGACCATTGCCCCCAGCAAGACCCCATCCGTATTAATTTTCATCGCACAACCTTCTTGATTGACTTCGAACTCTTTAAATTTAAACACCGACCCCATGGAGAGCAAAGTTAGCCTTTTGCCATTGATGAAACTAAAAAATAATTCGTACTTTCGAATGTACTTTTGTATTATCAAACCCTATGCGCTACCTTTATTTACCATTATTTATATTCATTTTTTTTGTGTCGTCCTCGTTTGCCCAAAATGGCTGTGAACCGGTCGTGAATGCTGCACTTCAGAAGTTACCAAACGTTTTAATTAAAAATGATTTTGGTCAATTGAAAACCATCATCAACACCTTAAAAGGAACCTGTGAGAAAAATGAGCTTGGGCGTCGATTAGAAATTATTTCGCAATTACTACAGAAACAGAACACTAGTCTATCTATCAACGCTTATCTCGAAGGACGCTATGATGATGTACTAATACAACGTTTTGATGCTGCTGCAAGCAGAAACCCCAATGGTACATATCGACAAAACCCGAAGAAATACCAATATTTCCCATTGAACCATCCAGTCGACTCTCTCCTAAAACAGAAAGCCGTAGCGCTATTACAATCGCAAAGCTATGTCTTGAATAAAGAGGAGACAGCCATCACCTATCTATTTGCAGATGATATTGATGAATTTCTTCGAGAACGCAATAAAAAACCAGCAAAATCAGTTTCTCACAGCACAACAGGCTATTACCCAACGAAAAATGTAATGAATGGCCCAACGATTGGGCTCAGTGCTGGTATCTTCAGTCCCTTTGACAGCAACCCTATCTTTGACCAGTCCGGGATATTTGGAATATCCTATATGGGATCCTTGAATAATTCTATCGTCTCTGAACTCGTTTATAAATTCAGGGTACATAATAATTCCCGTCCCTTTGATATGCGTTATAAACGGGAGATACGTGAGGTAAACCCTAACAGTAGCCATTTTATCGGTCTCGGCTTTGGTTACAAGGCCTATGACAATGGAACTCTTATCTTATTATTACCCAAAGTAAATACAGGGCTAGGATTTATTTGGACAGGTCTATCCGACTCTTACTACTATACAGATGAGTATGGCTTTGAACGTAAAAGTGTCTCACTCCGGAATATCAAGACCTGGCACAACAGTATTGGAGTCACAAGTATGGTACGCCTTCAAAGGAAAACCTTTATAGGCGTAGAGCTCAGTTATCACCTCATTCCTTACAATTGGGATGATAAATTAGTACCACATGTACCGAGTGACTATGGCAGTGCCGAATTCTTTATCCGTTTTTAATTCTTGAGTAGACGCTGTATCTCGTCCAATTTCATTAGGGCTTCTACAGGTGTCAGCGTATTCACATCTAGATTGTTCAACATATCCCTGATTTTCTCTAGGATAGGATCATCTATCGCAAACATCTGTAACTGGTACGCCTGTTTTTGAATCTTGCGCATACTGTCCTTGATCTTTTCGCCACCTGTACGTTCCTGTTCTAATCTTTTCAAGATCTCTGAAGCACGACCGATCAGTCTAGGTGGCATACCCGCCAACTTGGCTACATGTATACCAAAGCTATGTTCCGAGCCACCTGGCACGAGTTTACGCAAGAATATGATTTTGTTATTGACCTCTTTGACCGAGACATTAAAGTTCTTAATCCGCGGCATAGAATTACTCAATTCATTCAATTCGTGGTAGTGTGTCGCAAACAACGTCTTAGCTCTAGCACTTGGGTGTAAGTGCAAAAACTCTGCAATAGCCCAAGCAATAGAAATCCCATCATAGGTACTAGTTCCCCGTCCAATCTCATCTAATAGAATTAAACTCCTATCGGAAAGGTTATTCATGATACTAGCGGTCTCATTCATCTCGACCATAAATGTCGATTCTCCTGAGGAAAGATTGTCCGATGCCCCTACCCGGGTAAATATTTTATCTACAAGCCCGATATGCGCCTCCTTTGCTGGGACAAAGCACCCAATCTGTGCCATCAATACTATCAAACCTGTCTGACGCAATAAGGCCGACTTACCAGCCATATTGGGACCCGTTATTATTATAATCTGTTGCGAATCGGGATCTAGAAAAGTGTCATTTGTAATATAGTCCTCCCCAATCGGAAGATTCTTTTCGATAACAGGATGACGTCCCCCTTTTATATCCAGAATTTTGCTATTACTAATCTCTGGTTTGATATAGTAATTTTTCTCCGCTATTACAGCAAAATTAAGCAGTACATCAAGCTTCGCTATCAGTTGCGCATTTAACTGTACCGGTTTTATATATTCGCTAATCGCAAGGAGCAACTCAGCGTAAATCCGGTTTTCTATAGCCTGGATCTTCTCCTCTGCTCCGAGAATCTGCTCCTCATATTCCTTAAGTTCTTCTGTAATATATCTTTCGGCATTGACTAAGGTCTGCTTACGGATCCATCCTGTCGGCACTTTATCCTTATGGGTATTGGTTACCTCGAGATAATATCCAAAGACGTTGTTAAAAGCAATTTTCAGCGAAGGTATACCTGTTATTTCGGACTCCCGACGCTGGATTTCCAATAGATAATCCTTTCCTCCAAACGCGACTTTACGCAATTTGTCTAGATCGGCATCGATTCCATCTGCGATTACGTTTCCTTTATTCAGTGCTACCGGTGGCTCAGCTTGAAGTGTCTTTTCAATCTTCTCCCTGATCAAGGCACATGGATTCAATTGTTCAGAAATCATCGAAAGAGCCTCTGAAGCTTTAATATCAGTCAGTGCTTTTAGCTTTTCGACAGCATATAGAGAGCGCTTCAATTGAGATATCTCTCTTGGATTAGCCTTTTGAAGTCCAATTTTACTGATTAATCGCTCTAAATCTCCTACTTGTTTTATTTCACGGATCAGCTCATCACGCAGGTCCCGATGTTGATGAAAATAATCAACCACATTGAGACGTTCCTGTATTGATTTGATGTCTTTTAAAGGCATCACGATCCAGCGCTTCAATAGGCGTGCCCCCATTGGCGACGACGTTTCGTCTAATACGTCCGACAATGTAATCGCATTCTCATTGGCCGACCCAATCAGTTCCAAATTACGGATAGTAAAACGGTCCAACCACATATAGCGGTCTTCCTCTATCCGTGCAATATGAGAAATGTGCTGTAGATTACGGTGCTCCGTCTCGTTCAGATAATGTAATGCTACGCCTGCGGCAATAATCGCTGTAGGCATACGGTCGATACCGAAGCCTTTTAAAGATTGAACCTCAAAATGCTTTAAGAGATTTCCTTCGGCAAAATCTCCAGTATAAGGCCACTCATCCAGTGAATAGGTATAATATTGAGTTCCAAAATTTGTAGCAAACTCTTTAGACTGTTTACGTGGCATAATAACCTCTGTAGGTTTAAAACCTTGAAGCAATTTATCAATATAACCAGCACTACCTTGCGCTACAAGAAACTCTCCCGTAGAAATATCTAAAAAAGAAATCCCTACCGAATTTTTATCAAAAAAAACAGAAGCTAAATAATTGTTCGACTTTTGCTGTAGGATATTATCACTATATGATACCCCTGGGGTCACCAACTCAGTCACTCCTCTTTTGACAATAGTCTTCGTCATCTTAGGATCTTCCAATTGGTCACATATCGCTACACGCTGACCCGCTCGTACCAATTTTGGCAGATAAGTCTCCAGTGAATGATGAGGAAACCCTGCAAGTGCAGTTTCGGACTCAGACCCATTTCCTCTTTTGGTCAAGACAATACCCAGGATTCCCGCTGCTTTAATCGCGTCCTCACCAAAAGTTTCATAAAAATCACCAACACGGAATAATAATAATGCACCAGGGTACTTCGCTTTGATCGTGTTGTACTGCTGCATTAGGGGAGTTTCTTTCTTTACCTTTGCCAATGGAAATCTGTTTTTTGTTGAGGTGTAAAAATAAGAGAATTGTGGGGATTTGACAAACCGAATATCCTTCTATTAAAGCATTACGGCCTATTACTTATAAATCTCCACCTTAACCTCGCCAGATTCAGTAATATATCCCCTATACATACCTGCTGTATTGAACGGCAAGGCTACATTCCCATCTTTATCCAGAACAATCATTCCTCCATCACCTCCCACTTCACCAATTTTGCGAATCACTTCTTTTGACGCTTCTAAAGCAGATAGTGCTTTGTACTCCATCAATGCAGCGACATCATAGGCGGCGACATTGCGTATAAAATATTCTCCCCAGCCTGTACAGGAAATTCCGACTTGTTTATTCGCATAGGTACCGGCACCAATAACCGGAGAGTCTCCAACACGACCAAATTTCTTATTTGTCATTCCTCCGGTTGATGTACCAGCTGCGATATCCCCTTTGCCATCCAGGGCAACACAGCCCACCGTCCCGAATTTCTCATCCTTCCATTCAGGTTTTGTACCCGATTGCTTGTCATTATGATCTAACTCGACCGCCTTACTATCTTCTTTTAATATACGCTGTAAAGCATCCCAGCGTTCTTCTGTGTAAAAATAGGATGGCTCCACCTGTGTTATGCCCTGTTCTCGGGCAAATCGTTCGGCTCCATGCCCCATCATCATCACATGAGGTGAACGCTCCATCACAGCTATAGCCGCAGTTATCGGGTTCTTTATTGTGGTCACTCCTGCTACAGCACCGGCAGTTCCATCTTTTCCTTTCATGATAGAAGCATCCAGCTCATTTGTCCCTTCATGTGTAAAAACAGCTCCTTTTCCGGCATTAAATAAAGGCGAATCCTCCATAACATGGATAGCAGCTTCTACAGCCTTCTCGCTACTTCCACCAGTTTTAAGAATATCATAGCCAGCCAGCAATGAAGCACGGAGCGCATCCGTATAGGCCTTCTCTTTCTGAGGCGTCATTTTGGACTTCAAGATTGTTCCTGCCCCACCATGTATCACAAGGACTACCTTATCTTTAGGGACCGCCTGTTGTCCCATAGCAACTGAACTCATAAATATCAAAAATAAAAAAAGTGTGTTTTTTGCGATCATAATACAGATAATAATCCTGTAAATTAGTAATTTTTGTATAATGTATCTACTTATGACTTAAAAAAGCAATTGAGACTACATACTTTGTTGGTTTTTTTTTAGGTTTGCATCGAATTTGTGATTAGGTCATGGCAATAAAACGTGGTAACTATAAAAAGAAAAAAGTGTCTCCCACTTCTTGGAAGAAACAGCTAAAAAGTTGGTCTATCCGAATAGTAGTGGGATTTTTCGCGTTAAGTATCTTTTGGGTACTTTGTCTAAAGTTCATCAACCCGCCCGTCACCTACCTCATGATAAAAAGGGGATTCCAATGGCAGTCAGAAGGCAAGGGCTTTAAGATAGAAAAAGAATGGTTGCCTTATGATGACCTTTCAAACAATCTGAAGAGGGCAGCCCTGGCCGGTGAAGATGCCCACTTTATGAGCCATAATGGTTTTGATACAGACGCGATCAAACAGGCATTGGAGAAGAACCAATCCGGAAAACCACTTCGAGGTGGTAGCACCATCAGCCAGCAGGTTGCAAAAAATGTTTTTCTTTGGCCAGGACGTTCTTGGCTCAGAAAAGGTCTAGAAACATATTTCACATTTCTAATCGAAATCATCTGGAGTAAGAAACGTATCCTTGAGGTGTACCTCAACGTAATCGAAATGGGGCAAGGCGTCTACGGAGCGGAGGCAGCTTCACACTACTATTTTAACAAATCAGCAAAAAGTCTAACGAAGAAAGAGGCAGCTTTAATTATCGCTATCTTACCCAATCCAAGACAGTGGGATGCCCGCCGTCCGTCCAACTATGTCAACTCAAGGGCCAATAATATAGTCCGCTACCTTAATCATTACGACATTCCCGAGTAAAATAATCAAAAAATCAGGCAGACTGGCTTGCTAACAGGTATAGTCGCAGATTCGTCTATATGTAAAGCTCCTGTCCGTTTGTTTCTTTTAAAAACAGTAATCTGATTGGAGATCTGATTGGTTACGAAAGCCCAACGTCCATCTGCAGAGATGTTTAGGTTTCTAGGGGAATTACCTCCCGTAGAAACGATACTTTTTACCCGAAGCGTTTTATCTTTCATCACCTCATAGCATGCAATTACATTTGCATCACCCCGATTCGTTGCATAAACAAATTTTCCATCAGGCGACATCTTTATATCTGCGGCGCCATGTTCTCCCTTAAAACCTTTATTATATATAGGAAGCACCTGAGCATTGACCCACTGGTTATTTTTCTGTTGGAATACCGCTAGTTCTCCTGTCAATTCGAGCACGCTGTATATACATTTTGCATCATCCGAAATGACAACATGCCTTGGACCAGAACCCTTTGGAGCCGATATACTATCGATTCTATGAAAGCTGTATCTCGCTCCCTTCTGCTGTATCTCGTATATATAGATTAAATCGGCTCCTAAATCGGACACAAATAATCGAGAGCCATCCGCAGAGAAAAAAGCAGAATGAATATGTGAACTCGACTGCCTATCTTTATTAATGCTACTGCCTTCAAACTGGATAAAGTCTTCTTCCTGATTTAAGCTTCCATCATCTTTTAAAGAAAATAAAACTAACGAGCCACTACTATAATTGGAAACGACCAGCACAGGCTTAGTCGGACTGAGGGACACATGACAAGGGTGCGCTCCCTTGGTAGGTAAAGTCCCCATGATCGCTCTACTTTCCAAATCGATTGCCGTCACACTACCTTCGTTATTCTCATTGACAGCATACAGCATCTGCCCTTTTCTAGCTAAAAAAGAAGGGTTGTCCATCGGTATAGTTCCTAAAAAAGTAGAAGCACCTGTAGTGGCTTCAAAATCATAAAGCTGTGCTCCTTCACTTCCTCCTGCTGAAGTATATGTTCCTACATACAGCTTAGCCGTTTGTGCCTGAATATTCAAAAATAAACTTGGGACCGACAGCCCTAAAAAAACAGCAAACACTTTACTTAAATCAATCATATTATACCTGCGTTAAATTTCGTTAAAAACGATATTAGCCTTTGTCAAAAAGCTATATTCGTAACAAAATATAGAATAAAAAAGACATTAATAAATCAAACAAGATAATCTTACCGCGCCTTCTCTAATTATTTCAAGTCCAGGTTCGAGGAGATGATCTTATTCTGATGAAAAATACGACTTTTACAAATTATTCTGATATTTTTGTATACAAATATTGAATAACGCTTATTATGAAAGAATCATGATTTATACAGTCCCATTGAGGAATGAATAAATCAGATCACTTCATCACAAATTAAAAACAAATCAGAAAAGATGAAAAAAATCTTAGGGATATTTCTTATTCTATCCATATACTTTTCACCAACTTTTGGACAAGAAAAGCTGATAGACCGTGTCATATCAACTGTTGGTACAGGCCATATCTTACAGTCGGACCTGGAGTTGGAGTACACACAATATCTAGCGCAAGGAAACGCCCCTAATGACAAGATAAAATGTTATATCCTCCAGCAGTTGTTGACGCAGAAGCTTTTAGCACAACAAGCAGTAATTGACTCTGTGGAGGTATCTGAGAGCGAAATCGATGATCAATTGAACTTCCGTATCCGTTCTATGATCCAAAAAGCTGGAGGGAAAGAACGATTGGAAGAATTCTTAAACCGGTCAATATTACAACACAAAGAGGAAATGCGTCCTGCTGTTGCCGAACAATTAAAAGGAAACAAAATGCAAGGACAATTAGTGTCTAAAGTAGATGTCACTCCCCAGGAAGTAAAAAAATATTTCCAAAGCTTAAATGCAGATAGCTTACCTTATTTCAATACAGAAATCGAATATGCACAATTGGTTATCAACCCGGTATTAACCAAAGAAGAAAAAGAGCAGTTCCGCGCAAAAGCAGAGGGATATCGTAAGCAGGTATTGGATGGTTCAGATTTCGGAACTATTGCACGTCTATATTCCGAAGATGGTTCTGCCCCTTATGGTGGTGAACTGGGCTTCAGTACAAGGGATGCATGGGTAAAAGAATTCTCAGCACAGGCCTTTAAATTGAAAGCTGGAGAAATGTCTCCTGTATTTGAAACACAATTTGGTTTTCACTTCCTCCAGGTTCTTGAAAGACGCGGAGAAGAAGTAAATGTACGCCATATCCTAATCAAAAGTAGACCGACAAACGCAGCGCTGTCACGTACCAAAGCGAAAATAGATAGTATCTACGACCTTATTGTAGATACAAAACGTATGAATTTCAATACTGCAGCATCCTTATACTCGGATGACAAAGAAACGAAATACAATGGTGGTGTAGTGACCAATATGGAAGACCGTTCCACATTAATCCCGGTCGATCAACTGGATGATGTATCGGTATTCAATGCCATAGACCCTTTAAAAGAAGGTGAAGTATCTAAAGCTGTACTCTATACAGACAAAAGAACAGGGGAATCTTCCTATCGCATTTATTACTTAAAGTCCAGGATTGCTCCTCATAAAGCAAACCTAGATCAAGACTTTGCTAAAATTAAGGAAGCCGCTCGTCAGGACAAAGTAAACCGCACACTGAGTGAATGGTTTGAATCTAGAAGAGAGACAACTTATATCGATATAAATCCTGAGTTCTTATCCTGTGATGAATTAAAAGTCTGGGCAAAGACAGCAGATAAAACTGCTAAAGGCAATTAATAAAAAAGGCGAAAAGTAAAACTTTTCGCCTTTTTTATGCTTTAATCTAT
Source organism: Sphingobacterium tabacisoli (assembly GCF_017908035.1). Taxonomy (GTDB): domain Bacteria; phylum Bacteroidota; class Bacteroidia; order Sphingobacteriales; family Sphingobacteriaceae; genus Sphingobacterium; species Sphingobacterium tabacisoli. The sequence goes on from NZ_JAEQMU010000004.1 coordinate 497,985, forward strand.
TACTAGCGCTCAAATAGCATTTCTAAAATCACGCGCCATTGATAGTCGTCTTTTAGCTGCCATATTCTAATATAGTTAAACTTTACCTCTTTATCTTTTGAAGATACCGTTGCATTACCTAAGGAATAGGCAAACTCACCACTATATGCACGCCCTACATCAGTAGGTTCGGTTTCAATGGTAATACGCTGTTTTTTAAGGAATGACAATACATTTTTCTTACCCGATATTTCCTCTTGCCATGGGTAATAGAAGCGCGCATCATCAGCTAGAAACTCTGAATAGGCTGTCTCATTATTCGCTTTCAGTACCGTTGAAAACAACTGATCAGTAGACATTACCACATCCTCCCGTTGCTGTAATCTGACTTTGGAACGATGTTTTAGATACCAGGAATCATCAGGCTCGTGATACCAAATCTCCTGAGGTTGATTCTTTCCAAAGTTTTCCACTTCGGCCCTTAGTTCGACTTTCCAATCTCCTTTCTTACCCCGCTTCCATACAGTCAAATACTGCCCATTTCTCTTTACCGCTCCTACCTTCTGAAACTCCATCTTACCAGACGTCACTCCCCAGTCAAGGCTTTTGGACACCAACGCAAAATTAGGATCCCAGCTCAAGACATCCGGAATATTCGGTCTGTTATTCAGATAATTGAAAGCATTCACTGCCGAAGGCACATAAAAAGTAGACTCTTTATCGATAATCGACGAAAACGCGGCGTGTGGAGACTGAGCTTTGGAAAGCATAGCCGCATTTCTATCTGCAGTGATCAAGCCTCCCACTTTGTCCGGCAACTGGGCAAACAGTACCTGAGCCGGAAATGCAATACAAACAAGAGATATACCGGTTAAAAAACTATTATATTTCATAAATACATGACCTATTTTTAGCTGTCATTTTTGAACCTACAATATCAAATCTTATTCCAAAGTGTTCCATCTTTGCTATCTTTCAGTTGAATCCCAATTGCAGATAGCTCTTGTCTTATTCTATCAGAAGTTGCAAAATCTTTGTTTTGCTTGGCTTCATTACGCATCGCTATCACCAAATCCATCAATCCCTCCATATCCTGATTATTACCAGCCAACTGATCATCTTTCAAGCCCATGATATCAAAGACAAACTCTTGCATCAATTGCTTTATTTGCTCCAGTGTAGCAACATTAACCTGCTGTTTACCATCGTAAATAGAATTAATAAGGCGAACCATTTCAAAAAGCTCAGCAATCAATATAGGACTATTAAAGTCATCGTCCATTGCCGCATGACATTTCGTAAGCACCTCATTCAGGTCAACATCAATCTTTGTTTTACCAGAAGGGGTAATTTTATCCAACAAAGCGATCGCTGTCATCAAGCGCTTATATCCCTTCTCTGCAGCGTCCAGCGCTTCATTAGAAAAGTCTAATGTACTTCTATAGTGTGCCTGTAACATGAAGAACCGTACAGCCATAGGAGAATATCCTTTTTCAAGCAAAGGATGGTCGCCTGTAAATAATTCGCCAGGTAAGAATCCATTACCTGCGGATTTTGACATACGTGCTCCATTCACGGTCAACATATTGGTATGCATCCAATACTTCGCTGGCTGTACATGATTACAGGCTTCTGATTGCGCAATCTCGTTCGTGTGATGCGTAGCAGCCAGATCCATTCCACCACCGTGGATATCAAACTGGTCTCCAAGATATTTACGGCTCATCGCTGAACATTCAATATGCCACCCTGGGAAACCAACGCTCCAAGGAGCAGGCCATTGCATAATATGCTCAGGCTTCGCCTTTATCCATAACGCAAAATCCAACCGTCCCTTCTTCTCATCCTGACCACCCAATTCGCGGGTGTTATTCAGCAGATCCTCCAAGTTGCGATTGGTTAAAATGGTATAATTATGTTCTTTTACGTATTTATCGACATCAAAGTACACCGTTCCATTCACCTCATATGCATAACCATTTGCGATAATCTGTTGGACCATCTCGATCTGCTCCGAAATATGACCGGTAGCTGTCGGCTCAATGCTAGGAGGCAGTGTATTGAACATCCGCAAGACATCGTGAAAGCCTAAGGTGTACTTTTGTACAATCTCCATAGGCTCTAACTGCATCAACTTTGCCTTTTTTGCAAATTTATCATCCCCCTCATCATTATCTCCTTCCAGGTGACCTGCATCTGTAATATTACGTACATACCGGACTTTATACCCTAAATGTAAGAGGTAACGAAAAATCAAATCGAAGGAAACAAAAGTCCTACAATTGCCCAAATGTACATCACTGTATACGGTCGGCCCGCACACATACATACCAACAAGATTAGAATGAATTGGTTCAAACTTTTCCTTTTTTCGCGTAAGGGTATTGTATACGACTAGATTGTGTTGCATATTGAACAGATAATAAATTGATTAAACTATTTTTGTCTAAAATACACTTGGATTGGAACACCATTAAAATCAAAATGCTCCCGTAATTTATTTTCTACGAAGCGTCTATAAGGCTCCTTGATATACTGTGGCAAATTACAGAAAAATGCAAACATAGGGCTTCGTCCTGGAAGCTGTGTTGCATATTTGATTTTGATATATTTACCTTTTATGGATGGTGGCGGATAGTTTTCTATTATCTCCAACATCACATCATTTAACTTAGATGTAGGTATTTTTTTCGTCTTATTCTCGAAGATTTGCATGGCCTTTTCTACCACTCTGAAGATACGCTGTTTTTCCGTCACTGAAGTAAAGAGGATAGGCACATCGGTAAAGGGTGCTATTTTCTCTTTAATTCGAGCCTCAAATTCCTTCATCGTTTTGTTGTCCTTTTCAATAGTATCCCATTTATTGACAACGATAAGGATACCTTTTTTATTTTTCTCAGCTAAATGGAAGATATTGATATCCTGTCCTTCGATCCCATCATTGGCATCTAACATCAATACCACTACATCTGAATCCTCTAAAGCCTTTATGGTACGCATAACCGAGTAAAACTCGATGTCCTCGTTCACCTTACTTTTCCGTCGCAACCCAGCTGTATCTATCAATAAGAACTCATGTCCAAATTGGTTGTAATGGATCCGAATAGAATCACGTGTAGTTCCTGCTACGTCCGTTACGATATTACGATCTACTCCTAATAAAGCATTAGTCATAGAGGATTTTCCGACATTCGGACGGCCCACAATCGCTACTTTTGGCAAAGGAGTTTCATCCTCTTCTTCCTCATCTGGAAAGTTAGAAACTACTGCATCTAAGAGCTCACCCGTGCCAGAGCCTGTAGCCGAAGACACATTATAGATTTCGCCCAAACCAAACGCATAGAACTCTGCAGAATCATGATGTAGCTTTGCGTGATCGACTTTATTTGCGACAACATATACCGGTTTAGATGTACGGCGCAGTAAATCTGCAATTTCATCATCCAAATCCGTAATTCCGGTAGTTACATCCACCATGAATATAATAACCGAGGCTTCTTCGATAGCGATATGAACCTGATCCCGGATAGCCTCTTCGAATACGTCATCTGACCCATGTACAAAACCACCGGTATCAATTACCGTAAATTTCTTACCGATCCAATCTGCGACTTCATAATGACGGTCACGCGTCACGCCACTAAAGTCATCTACAATCGCTTTTCTACTCTCTGTCAAGCGATTAAATAAGGTCGATTTTCCCACATTGGGACGACCTACAATTGCAACAATGTTTGCCATATCTTTAAAATTTTATCTCGCGCGTTACCCTCACGGCAACTAATCTTTTATTACTCAATAAATAGAACGGACAAAGTTACGCAAAAACAGTGGCATTATGTTTTGTTGCCGGCAACTTCCTAGATAATATTTTAATCTCACGAAAAGATCAGCCCCTATTCTTTCTTATACCAATAGGACAAAGAATCAAAAAGAAAGCCTCACATAAAATATGTGAGGCTTCTAAAAAAGCAAGTACCTGCTCAATCCTATTTATTGCCCGTAGGATTTTGCGTTAATGTACCTGGATATGAATTAATAACACTTTGAGGTATATAATAAACTACTCTATAATCCGTGGCTTTAATTTCTTCAGTTTGATTGTGAGGCCCTGGATATCTTCTCGTCAAAGATTCACCGTTTCTAAATACATCATAACTACGTTCAGCCTGATAAGCCAACTCTAACTGACGCTCCTTGTCTATACGTTCGCTCGCATTGCTCGCATCCAATGAAGTATAACCTCCATTTACAATAGAACGATTACGGATAAGGTTCAAATCCGACAAAGCTGCTCCATAATTATTTAGTTTCGCATAGGCTTCAGCACGATTCAAATAAACTTCACCAAGACGACTAATAACCGGTGAGTGCAGGTGTGAATCCTCACCTTCTCTTGATGCTTTTATGATATAGAACTGTGGATAAGCTCTATTCAAACTAATATAATAATCCAACACACCATTATAAGTTTTGCCATCTTTATATTTGATGCTGTATACACCTTGCTCGGCATTAATAGGAGTAAGCGTATAAACTTCTTTATTATTTTTAGTAGAGACTGTAGCGCCATTACGCACCACAGTATCCTGTACATAATCCCACGTCTGATTATCATTTTCCTTTATAAAACGGAAAACCTCCAGATATTTACCCGAATTCGGATTTTTGTAATAGGTAGGCTCTATAAATGCCGCTCTTGCATCAACCATTTTATAGCTATCTGGTCTCCAATCATTTCGACCTGCTTCATTTAATAGATCAATGTATTTTCCACTGGCATACATTTCCCCCCAACCTTGCCCACCAATATTCGCATACATCCCTCCGACTCCATAAAAATGATCATCACCAGAAAATTCTGAAGCTAAACGTTTAACAGCAAAGATTGTTTCTGGATTTGCTTCTGGAGTATAGGTATTATATTTCATAAATTGATCTCTCCCCAAAAGCACATATGCCCCTGATGAAATCACTTTATCAGCGTAATCTACAGCCAACTGCGCGTATTGCACATTTGGCGACTCATAAGTGCCGCTCATATACAAATACACCCGAGACAACAAAGCCTGCGCTGCACCTTTTGATGCTACAATCGGCATTCTTTTCTTACCATTCCGTTCCTTAGCAATCATCGTTTCAGCCTTTGTCAGATCACTAATAACCTGCTCATATACCTCTTTTACTGTAGAACGATCGGGCAATTGTAAGCCATCGATAACATTATCGGGCGTACCATTCACAATAGGCACACCTAGATTTGTTTCTGGATTCTGCGCGTAGGGCCTACCGTAAGCACGAACTAGGTAGAAATACAGCATTCCCCGAATATAATAACACTCACCGAGTTTACTGTCCAATTCTTCGCTCTGCCCTTCTTTTATCATCTTCAATATATTCGATGCCTGAGCAATTGCAATATAACTATCATCCCAAAATTGTCCCAATCGTCCATTTTCAGGAGTTCGAGAAAAGGAAATAAATTCATAGAAATCATCAGTAGAAGCCCCCCGAATCATCATATTATCCCCTGCATATTCACCCGCACGATGCATAGGATCAGACCATGCCTTCAACTGTGCATATGCTCCATTCAATAACCCATCTATGGCCGCCTCTGGATTATCTACTATATTCTCAGACTCCATCGAGCCATAAGGCATCCTATCAATATCACAAGCAGCAAGAGAAGCTGATGCGATCAATATCATTATTATTTTTTTCATAAAACTGTCTTGCTCTTCTTAAAATGAAACATTAACACCGAACATAAACTTACGTACGGATGGATATACATCAGTTCCCGTCGTACTTAATATCTTGCCGTTGTCTTCCTTAACAGGCAGTTCAGGATCTACGCCCGAATACTTCGTCCAAGTGAACAAATTTTCTCCTGCAAAAAACACACGTAGATTTTTTACTTTATATTGCTCAAGATTAAAGTTATATCCTATCGTCAAAGACCGTAGACGTAAAAAATCACTATCTTCTAAATACCGAGAAGAAACCTTATTCCCGTTCATATTATTTTCGTAACGTGCGACAGGGTGCGTAGCCTCATCCCCAGGCTTCTCCCAACGACTCCAACCATTCTGTAATTTCATTTGATTACGATCCGTATATGTCCCATCCGCATCGTACTCCTGCCGTGAGTAATTGTAAATCTTTCCACCGACAGAGTAACCAAATACCGCCGCTAAATCGAACTGTTTATAGCTTAAAAATGTATTGATACCTCCAAATATATCAGCAGAAGCTTTTCCTAATTTTTCTGTAGTCGCGGCAGCATAGTTTGATGTAGTCTTACGACCTATTTCATTTCCATCGCCATCACGATCTACAATATACCACATCGGCGCACCATTATCCGGATTAACCCCAGCCCATTCTTTCAAGTAATAGGTATCCACAGGACGGCCGATATCTAATACCCTACTCGCTGAACCAGCTATATTGGTATCGTCACCTATAATAATATTTTTGAACACATAAGAACCATCAGCCTGTCTTGTTTGATACATCCCCGTCAACTTATTTCGGTTATGTCCTAGATTAACATCCACAGACCAAAGCCAATCCTTCTTACGAATAATATCTCCGCCAACAGTAATTTCGAAGCCGCGATTATTCATCTCACCAATATTCTTCCATACATCCCTCACACCTGTAACTGTAGGAACACGCACCTTATAGAGGATATTATCTGTATTTTTATCATACCAATCCAGATTCAACCTCAAACGGCTATCCAATAAAGTCGCATCTATCCCAAGACCCGTTGTAGCTGTCTGTTCCCAAGTTAATCCCCTGTTACCAATTTGGGTAATTAGCATACCTGGCATAGCATCGTAACTATATCTTCCTCCTACCCCATATAAACTATACTGTGGGTAAAGTGATTCAGGCCTATTTCCTACTGTTCCATATGCGGCACGAAGTTTTAGGTTATTAACCCAAGAGGCATTGAACCAATTCTCCCGATGAATATTCCATCCTCCACTGATAGAGTAGAAGTTGCCGGACTTTTTACCAAAATTGGACGCCTCATCCCTACGAAAGGACACTTGTGCTAAATATCTATCATCGTAAGAATAATTCGCATTAGATAAATAAGACTGTGTCGCCCATTCGTTTATACTACTTCTAGTACGCTCAGGTATTGACACAGCATCCAAGACTTCGAACCCTGGAATAAATCCTTTACCAAAAACATCTAACACTTTTGCCCAATAGTCATTGAATTCATACGCTACAATACCGTTAACCGCGTGCTTACCCCATCTTTTATTGGCTCTCAAAATTTGCGTTGTATACCGTCTCGCATATTCTGTTCTATAATCTTCGTTACGTCCATCGACATTTAGTCCACTATTAGAACGAGGGTCGGTGTAAGTACTCTTACTGGATGTATTATACCTGTAGTTATTTATAGATGAATAGGTCAACCAATCCGTTATCTTAATATCGAAATCTAGATTACCCATTAACTCATAATTCGTTCTCGAACCATGATTCCACTGTAAATCGTACAGATAGTTGGTACTATTACTATTAACCCATCCACTATAACGGTGTGGCACAAGTTTCCCGCTTTCATCATACGGACTATCCCAAGGTAAATTCGAGTACATCGCACCTGTCGAATACTGACGGTCATCCACTCCTCTACGGGCACCTACAATAGAAGGCTTAATGGTCAACCAATCAAACGGTTTGTAAACCGTATTCATTCGCACGTTGTAGCGCTCATAACCATACCCTTTCACAGCACCAACTTCGTCATAATACCCAAGAGAAAGTAAAGATTGTAGCTTTTCTGTACCTGATTGCAATGATACATTATGATTCTGAACAAAACCTGTTTTCGTCGCTAGCTTCCACCAATCAAAATCACGTTCTCTTAAATCCTCATTCCAAAGGTTGAACTTAATTTTATCAGCATTCTGAAACGATTTATAATAATCATAAAGCTCCTCACCGTTCATCATCTCAAGGTTGCCATTATGGAGTTGATTAAACCCCATTTTCGTTGAGAAACTCAATCCTCCTTTTTGAGCAGAAGGCGTTTTGGTAGTAACTACGACAACTCCGTTAGCTCCCTGCGAACCGTAGATGGATGTGGAGGCCGCATCTTTCAAAATAGTCATGCTCGCGATATCATCTGGATTAATATCACCAGGACTAGATCCCACAATCACTCCATCAATAACCCATAATGGACTTGAAGTACCACTCAAAGTAGCTTGTCCACGAATAACTACAGCCCCGCTAGAACCAGGCTTTCCTCCTCCAGGAGAAACATAGACACCAGCAGCTTTGCCATTTAACATATTCTCGACAGCAGGAGTAGTTACATCTCTCAGTTTACTACCACTCACCGTTTGTAACGCTCCAGTCAAACTTTCTTTTTTCTGTTGGGTACCATATCCTACTACCACAACCTCTTCCAACGCTTCACTAGATTCAACCAACACAATCGCCAATACTTCTCCGGTTATTTTCTTTTCTAAAGGCTCATATCCCACAGCGGTAATAACCAATGTCTGTCCTATAGTAGCAGCAATCGAAAAATTACCATCTTTATCAGAAGATGTTGCTACGCCAGGGTTTTCCTTAACTGTAATTGTAGCACCGCTTAAAGCGCCTGAACTAGAAGTTACCTTTCCGGAAATGTTTTTTTGCCCTTCTACAGTATTACCATCGATTCCATTGACAACAAAGTTGGCGTGAGCCAAATTAGGCGCCACTAGTGCTAACATTACTGCAGAAGTAATCGAATAGAATCCATTGACAAAAAAAGGTTTTGAAAATCTTTTTATCATAAATATTAATTTAAGGTATTCGGCAAACTAGTCCTTATCACAATCTAGTTTTATGGCTCCAAATTACCCTAATGTTACAGTTTTAAAAACTTTGCGTTAACATCAAACGTTTGCGTAAATTGAACAATCGTTTGCACAAACAACAATTATGTAACATGTAAATATATACAGCTAAATCATTTTAACATAAATACACAAAAATTAAAAGTTGCAAATCGAATTTCAGGTATTTGGCACATTAAAAAAGGGTAAAATTTAACAAGAGGGGAGATTCTAAAACTAAGAAAGCCTAATCTTGCGATTAAGCTTTCTACTGAGTAGCGGGGACCAGACTCGAACTGATGTCCGCCAGCTGGCGGATAAGAGCCCTTCAAACTAACAGACCTCGGATAAAAACTCGCCCCTGAGCACTCTTTAACTCCCGCTCCCTCTTCATCGCCTCTGCCTTACTAGTGTATTCCTCATGATGGAGCAAATCCCATGGCCGATACCGAACCGTCCAGCCTTTTGTAGACAGCTCATTATGACTCAATAAACGATTAGCTAGATTACCGGTATAACCGATATAGATCTTATCATAAACAGGTGAATGCAATACGTAAACAGTATACATCATTTCGTTAATTTGGTTACAAAACTAAGAAAGCCTAATCTTGCGATTAAGCTTTCTACTGAGTAGCGGGGACCAGACTCGAACTGATGTCCGCCAGCTGGCGGATAAGAGCCCTTCAAACTAACAGACCTCGGATAAAAACTCGCCCCTGAGCACTCTTTAACTCCCGCTCCCTCTTCATCGCCTCTGCCTTACTAGTGTATTCCTCATGATGGAGCAAATCCCATGGCCGATACCGAACCGTCCAGCCTTTTGTAGACAGCTCATTATGACTCAATAAACGATTAGCTAGATTACCGGTATAACCGATATAGATCTTATCATAAACAGGTGAATGCAATACGTAAACAGTATACATCATTTCGTTAATTTGGTTACAAAACTAAGAAAGCCTAATCTTGCGATTAAGCTTTCTACTGAGTAGCGGGGACCAGACTCAAACTGATGTCCGCCAGCTGGCGGATAAGAGCCCTTCAAACCAACAGACCACGGATAAAAACACGCCCCTGAGCACTCTTTAATTCCCGCTCCCTCCTCATCGCCTCTTCTTTACTAGTGTATTCCTCCTGATAGAGCAAATTCCACGGCCGGTACCGAACCGTCCAACCTTTTGTTGACAGCTCATTATGACTCAATAAACGATTAGCTAGATTACCGGTATAACCGATATAGATCTTATCATAAACAGATGAATACAATACGTAAACAGTATACATCATCTCGTTAAATTGGCTACAAAACTAAGAAAGCCTAATCTTTCGATTAAGCTTTCTACCGAGTAGCGGGGACCAGACTCGAACTGATGACCTTCGGGTTATGAGCCCGACGAGCTACCACTGCTCCACCCCGCAATATGTTTTTAAAGCCAAGCTAGCACTTGGCTTTTTAGTAGCGGGAACCAGACTCGAACTGATGACCTTCGGGTTATGAGCCCGACGAGCTACCACTGCTCCATCCCGCAATATATTTTATTGCATTTTTGAGATTTGAACTGATGACCACCAACTGGAAGACAAGAGTCGACGAACTTTATAGCTCTATCTCGCAATACTTTCGCTTTTTTGAAGCCTCGCGCCTCAAGTTTTTTAGTAGCGGGGACCAGACTCGAACTGATGACCTTCGGGTTATGAGCCCGACGAGCTACCACTGCTCCACCCCGCAATATATTTTCATTTCAAATCTTTGCTTCTGCTAGCAAAATCAAAGATTATTTACTTCCTTAATTGGAGTACAAAGATATTATTTGTTTCTTTGCAAAACAAATAAAAAGCAAAATAATGTCACACAAAGCAGGATTCGTAAGTATTATTGGTAAGCCAAACGCAGGTAAGTCTACGCTAATGAATGCTTTAGTCGGCGAAAAGATGTCTATCATCACGCCTAAAGCTCAAACTACCCGTCATCGTATTATGGGAATTGTGAACGATGAAGACCATCAAATAATATTTTCTGACACTCCTGGAGTGATCGTCCCCAAATATACACTGCAAGAATCTATGATGAATTTTGTAGAAGGTTCATTAATCGACGCTGATATTATTTTATTTGTTACTGATATACACGAGAAGTATGACGAGAGTGATGTGCTAGATAAATTACGCAAAACCTCTTCTCCAGTAGCTGTTCTAATCAATAAAATAGACAAATCTTCTGAAGAAGAAGTAAAAGAAAAGATGGAATTCTGGAAAGAGAAACTCAATCCAGAGGCTATATTCGCAATGTCTGCTTTATTAGGATATAACGTCCCTCCCATTTTGACCTATATCAAGGACAAGTTACCTATACACCCTCCATATTACGAGAAAGACGAGCTTACGGACAAATCTATGCGTTTCTTCGTTTCAGAAATAATCCGTGAAAAAATCTTCAAGCTATATGACAAAGAAATCCCTTATAGTACAGAGGTCGTGGTAACCTCCTATAAAGAAGAACCTAAGATCACGCGGATCGCAGCGGAAATTATCGTAGAGCGAGACTCCCAAAAGAACATTCTTATTGGTAAAGCAGGTGCAATGATCAAAAAAGTAGGCACCTACGCAAGACAGGATATTGAGGAATTTATTGATGGAAAAGTTTTTTTAGAATTATTCGTGAAAGTCATTCCCGATTGGAGATCCAAGAAAAACCATTTAAAACGTTTTGGATACGACGATTAAATAATAAAGAGGTGCCAGCAAGGATATGCGGCACCTCTTTATCAATAATGCCCAGGCACAGCTACTCCCTAGGCATTTCAAAATAAGACCGTAGGGCTTTGAGTTGCTTCGCATTGAGCACCTGTCCCAAATTATCATCCGACTCTTCTCTAATCCGCTTCACAGACTTAAAGGTCTTTAAGAGCCTTTCAACCGTAGTCTTTCCAATACCTGGTATATTTTCCAATTCAGAAACAAAGGTCTTGCGGCTGCGTTGGTTCCTATGAAACGTAATTCCAAAGCGATGCGCTTCGTCGCGCAAATGCTGTATCACCCTAAGAGTTTCAGACTTTTTGTCCAAATAAAGGGGATACTGATCTCCCGGGTAATAAAGCTCCTCCAATCGTTTTGCAATCCCAATAACCGTAAGTTGCTTTTCTATCCCCAAAAGTCTTAAACTCTTTAACGCTGCCCCCAATTGTCCTTTCCCTCCATCTATAATGATCAGTTGAGGTAATTCCTGTTGTTCGTCCAACAATCGTCTATAACGTCGGAAAACAGCTTCCTCCATCGTCGCAAAATCATTAGGCCCCTCAACAGTCTTTACATTAAAATGCCTATAATCTTTTTTGGATGGTTTGCCATCTTTAAACACGACAATAGCAGATACCGGAAAATTACCTTGAATATTGGAGTTATCAAAACATTCGATATGTCGTGGCAACACATTCATCCTTAAATCCTTTTGCATCTGGTTCAACAAACGTTCTGTTTTTACCTCTGGATTTAATTTCTCATACTGAAGCAATCGCTCTTTCTTAAAATAGGCCACATTCTTAAGAGATAAATCTAACAACTTCCGCTTATCACCTAATTTAGGCACCACAAAATTAACTTCGGCCGGCAGTCCTTCAATCTCTAATTCAAATGGCACAATAATCTCGCGCGAAACACTTCTATAGCGATTTCTAATCTCCGGAATTGCGATAGCCAAGAGCTCTTCGTCACTTTCATCGAGTCGTTTCTTCATTTCCAATGTTTGTGTTTGGATTACAACTCCATTCATTACTTTTAGGAAATTGACAAAAGCGTAACCTTCATCCGAGGCAATGCTAAACACATCAACATTAGTAATAGACGAACTGACCACAGTAGACTTACTCTGATAGTTATCTAGTTTATCTAGCTTCGTTTTCAAAAGATGTGCTTCTTCAAAATTCAACGCGGTGATAGCCTCAGCCAATTGCTCTTTCAGCCTAGAAGTAACCACACCGATCTTACCGTTCAGAATATCTTTGATACTTTCTAAGTTTCGATCGTACTCTTCCTGTTTTTGGAGGCCTTCACATGGTCCTTTACAATTCCCGATCTGATATTCGAGACAGACTTTATACTTCCCTTTTGCTATGTTTTCCGGCGATAGATTCAACGAGCAAGTCCTTAATGGGAAAAGTTCGCGTATCGTATCCAGAACAATATGCATCATTCCTACCGAAGCATACGGACCATAATACCGAGAACCATCCTTGACATAGTTACGCGTCCAGAACACACGAGGATAAGCCTCATTCTTGATCACAATCCAAGGATAAGTCTTGTCGTCCTTGAGCATAACATTATACCTCGGCTTATTCTTTTTGATAAGATTGTTTTCAAGAAGCCATGCATCGATTTCCGTGTCTACAATGGTAAAAGCGATACGCTGTATTTTGCGGACTAGAACCTTCGTTTTTGAATTGAGCTGCCGTTCATTGACGAAATAGGACCCAACCCGATTCCGCAGATCCTTAGCTTTACCAACATAAATCAGCACATCATCTTTATCGAAATATTGATATACCCCAGGTTTGTGCGGAATCCGCTTTAATTCTGCTTTATAGTCAAATGAACCCATTACTTTTTCAACCTCTATCTTTTTTATCGTAGGACAATCCTAAGACTAGAACAACACCAAACAAAAAGCTCACCGAAAGAGTATTTTTCCTGCGGTGAGCATCTTATACTGTTGTGACCGCAAAGATCACATCTAATTTAAAAACCTAACCGATCGTCTTGCAGTTCAGGCTCCGAAGAATAACCTTCATACTTCGAATACTCCGAACAATCCATAACACGTGTCATCCCCTCTGGAGGTTTTGGAAAATCAGTCTTTGTATAATTTAAAGATTTATCACTATATACCTTCTTCATAAATAAACCGAATACAGGTAGCGCGGCGGCGGCTCCTTGCCCATATTGCATACTACTGAAACTAATCTTCGGATCTTCAGCTCCGGTCCATACCCCCGCAACTAATTGTGGCGTAAAACCGATAAACCAAGCATCAGCGTTACCGTTTGTAGTACCTGTCTTACCCCCCATAGGAATAGTCAACCCTCCATAGTCCGCTCTACGAACACGGGAACCTGTACCCCCATCAACAACACCTCTCAACATATCAACCATGATGTAGGCAGATTCGCTGTTCAGTACTTTGAGGACTTTTGGCGTACGCTCATAGATAGGCGTACCATTTTTATCTTCTATGCGTAGAATCATCGTTGGTTCGATCCACGTACCATGATTGACAAAAGCAGAATAAGCACCGACCATATCATACACCGAAGCTTCGTATGCCCCCAAAGCGATAGAAGGATAATTAGGCACATCTGAAGTCACTCCCATCTTACGGGTTAAATCAGCCACACTAGAGGCTCCGACTTCATTTATCACAAAAGCTGTAGCAAAGTTTTGGGAATACTTAATCGCATTCTTTAATGTAATAGGATCCCCCCCTTGCACAGTCCCACGAGGAGTCCAGTTACCATAGGTCTGCTGATGGTTAGGAACCGTATAACAAGGAGAATAACCATTATCTATCGCTACGGCATAGGTGAAAGGTTTGGCCGTTGATCCGACCTGTCTCGTCCCCATCTTCACGTGATCATATTTATAATGTTCAAAATTAACACCTCCGACCCAGGCCTTAATATGTCCAGTCGTTGGATCCATCGCCATCATTGAATTGCGGAGTATCAATTTATTGTATTTGATCGAATCCATAGGCGTCATGACGGTATCTATAGATCCACGCCAAGTGAATATACTCATAGACACCTTCGTATTAAATGCCTTTTTGATTTCTTCTGCCGAAGCACCATTTTCTTTTAACTCCCGATAACGATCAGAGCGTCTCATACCGGTCTCAAGTAATTTTGCTCTTTCGCCTGAAAACGCATCTCTACTACGCCATTGTTTATCGAATTCACGTTGCAGTTTTTGCATCCACTCCTTTTGCGCCTGCTCCGCATACTCCTGCATTTTATAATTTAATGGAGTATAAATACGTAAACCATCCCGATCTAAATCGTAAGGAGTACCGTCGGCTTTTGTAATAGAGAGTCGTTGTAGTTCCTTTTTGATCTCATCCTTTAATACCGATCTAAAGTATGGTGCTAATCCTTCTCCATAGCTAGAGATATTTATATCCAAACCTAAAGGTTTATTTTTAGCATCAGCAAGCTCTGCATCTGTCAGAAAATTCTCCGCATGCATATTAATCAGAACCTGATTACGACGGGTCAACGCTTTATCCGCAGCTCTTATAGGCGAATACATAGTAGGTCCTTTCAGCATACCCACTAACAACGCAGCTTGTTCCGCTGTCAGCTTATCAGGGGTTGTATTAAAAAACGTACGAGCACCGGATTTAATACCAAATGTATTTTTATACCCAAAATCCACAGTATTAAAGTACATCATAATAATTTCCTCTTTGGTATAATTCCGTTCTAAGCGTACAGATGTTATCCACTCCTGAAACTTCTGCATAACACGTTTGATCGTACTACGCTCACGTCTTTCAGAAAAAAGATTCAGTGCTAATTGTTGGGTTATTGTACTACCTCCTTGCTTGTCCCGCAAAACGACTGTA
Source organism: Sphingobacterium tabacisoli (assembly GCF_017908035.1). GTDB lineage: Bacteria > Bacteroidota > Bacteroidia > Sphingobacteriales > Sphingobacteriaceae > Sphingobacterium > Sphingobacterium tabacisoli. Next base: position 513,447 of record NZ_JAEQMU010000004.1, read on the forward strand.
TGAAAAATAGTCGTTAATGTTCTAAAATAATCGATACCTGAGTGGTCATAAAATCGCTTATCTTCTGTAGACACTAGCGCATGTACCAAGTGCGGAGACAACTCACTATATTTTACATTTGATCTGTTCTGAAGATAGTAGGTCCCCAGCACGCGATTGTCGTCTGTTAGAATTTCTGAGGCTAGATTACTGCGAGGATTCTCCAGATCCTCAAACGAAGGCAGCTTTCCAAACAATCCAACACGCACACCGACTAAAAACAAACATACTAGAGCTATTGCCCCTATTAAAATCTGCCAAAATGTACGCGTATATTTACTTATTTCTTCCGGTGTTAGTTTAATGTTCTTCGATTCTCTCTTCATCGTATAAAAATATCCGCTATTGTTCTATGTAATTCTGATGGTATTTCTTTATCTCTACACCATCTGTCAGCGCCGGGATAGATTGCTTTGTAATCACAAAAGTATTATAAATTTCTCCTGGTACTTTCATTATTTCAGGCATTAATGGCAACAGCCTTGACTCATATAATTTTACTTCTTCAAAAGTCTTAAATGGCCCTACAAAAATCAATTGGTTTTCTCCATTAATGACCGCTAGTTGATGGTTAATAGATAAATTACTATACCGTGTACGGTTAAACTGCCCTAAACCATAACGACTTGGTGCCATATTTACCTTAGGATCGAGGATGTTTATTGTAAAATAATACTCCGCCGTATCTGGAAACAACTTCTTATCCCTATAATCATTTGGACCAAAGTCTATTTTTGAATCTAATAGCTTTACGTCTTTACCAACTATTGTCACATCTGTATTTACTTTGCCATTAGCAGCAAGTTTATCTGTTCCTTTGACATCCACTAGAGACACCTCTTTCTTTTCCTCTTCCTTGACCTTCTCTTCTATCTTAGCTACTGCCACTTCCTTCTTAGGCTCCTCTTTCACCTTCTCCTCTACCTTAGCCACTACCACTTCCTTCTTAGGCTCCTCTTTCACCTTCTCTTCTACCTTAGCCACTACCACTTCCTTCTTAGGCTCTTCTTTCACTTTCTCCTCCACCTTGACTACTACAGCTTCCTTCTTCGGCTCCTCCTTCACCTTCTCTTCTACTTTAGCTACCACCTCTTTCTTAGGTTCTTCTTTTATTTTCGGTATTTCCCTAACAATTGCCGTACCAGTTCTATAATCCCCGTAGATACCAAGGCCAGGCCAAGCAGTCATATCTGGTTCATCGAGAAAAGCAATGCGGGATTTATCCATATCCTGAAGTGCATTGACGCGATTTATGAAATATTGAGGATTCTCTTCTATAAATGCTAAATTTTCCTTTGCCAGTGGTACGACCAGACTATCTGACGGATAACGTTCCGTAATACTTTGTAAAGCAGCGGTAAAATCTTCAACACGGCCAACACGACCAACAGCAAGCGCCCTTAAATATTCCACTTGCGCAACTAAAGCTGTATTTTCAAAACGTTCTTTTAGGTCGATATCAGCCTCTCTAATTACGGCAGCATGGTCTCCGCTTGCGTACAGCGTAAATAGTTTTTCGAAGACGCGGTCGAGAATATTTTTATCCCTTTTTATCTTATCCATGTAAGAAGGGTCCTTAGCCACTTTTGCATGCACACTATTCGGGAATAATGTTACAAGCCTGTTAAGGTAATCTTGTGATTTTACCTTATCAATACCGTCATACATTCGATACAATGAATAATATATCTCTGCAGCGGCTTCAGTATTTGGATATCTCCTTAAGAACTCCTCATATACCTTAATCGCATCTCTGTTATCCTGCGTATAATCCCTATAGATATTACCTATCACGATAAGTTTATCGTGTACAATTTTATGGCTTGCTTCAAAAGCTTCCTGACTTGTAGGAACTTCCTTTGTATAGCGAGCTTTTGCCGTTGCAACAAAAAGCTCTTCATCCAGTTCCTGTTTATCTCCGACACTATCCAGTGCGACAACGACCGCCTGTTTAACCGGCAAGTTTCCCGAATTATCACTATCATAGCGCCAATTATCCTTGAGCTGCCTATTTCCCCATTTACGCTTGAAGGCACTTTGCCCAACCAGTAGCTCATCGGGATTATTAAAATAAAAGGCACGATCTGTAGCTCCAGAAAAATCCATAGACTGTCCCTGTCCATACGCGGCATAAGCTGTATTGGTAACAGACATACCAGTAGATTTTTTCTTGGTTTTCTTTGCTAGTTTTTCCTGCTTTTCAATTTCTTTCTTCTTTAATTGCAACTGATCTTGTGCATATACCTCCAAAACAGCCTCACGCGCAGTATCACTCAGAGCAGCCAATTGAAGCAAGGTGTCCTGCCATGAAACCTCCTGATATAACTGGGTGATTTCATCCATATACCCCAGTTTCCGGCGCACCTTGTTTACATCAGTATAATCTGCAGGCAACACCATAGCTACCGAATCAAAGTAATTCTGCGCTTTAAAATAATATTGATTATTGAAATAATGCTCTGCCAACCTCAGATAGGTTTCTGTTGACTGATACTCATTACGCTTCGGTTGGACCAATGACCGTTCAAAATACGCTAGGGCTTCTTTCGTATCTCCTGATTCGTAATAAATATCCCCAATTTGGTAAAGAATCTGGTCCTGATAACCATCATTTTTCCCTTCTTTGAGCATCTTTTTCAAGGGCTTGATACGCTCTTCAACATTTCCTCCTTTATCCCCTTCTAAAAATGCAGCCTGCAGACTGGCCTCAAACGCCATATCAAAAGGAACGTTACTTTTTGAAATCTTCTCGAAATAGAGATATGCCTTCTCTTTTTTACCGTTATCCATATACAGCTGCGCTAACAAAAACGTCCAGCGTCTTTTGTCAATCAAGCTCGCACTGGACTCCAGCGCATATTCCAAATAAGGGATTGCAGCTAACTCTTCTCCTATCCGCACCTGGTAATTTGCGGCAGCGGCATTCACAAAAGCACGTGTACTTTTTTCTTCATCCAATGTAACGAACGAAGAATCCACCGCCAGTTTAGCGGCTTCATTCTTACCAATCTGTAAGAGTGCTCTCGATTTCCAGGCGTAGGCAAGAGGCAAGTATTCTTTCTGCTCTTCGACCGCCGACCGAAGCAAATGATTAAAAAACTCTATTGAAGTATGGTATGCTCCTTTATAGTAATTTGCCTTTCCGATTAAAAGGTAAGCCTCATTGACGTATTTACTCTCCTGTTTATTATTGACAATCTTATAAGCCTTTTGAATGAGCGAATCCATTAACTTGTGGGCTTCACCATCACCCTGAGGTTCATCAAACACAGTCTGACGTACTTGGTAATTCTTTTTAGCGCTATGAAAAATATTCTCCCGCTCCTCGTCTAGCATGAGGTTTGAGTTATAAAGGATGTTATATCTCGTAGTGAAATTCTGCCGAAAATTATACTCTTTATCTTCCTTAACACCATTAACCCTGTCAAAGGATCTGTTTTTGTTTTTAGCACTCTTACACGATGCCAAAAAGACAAAAAGGAATACCAACAGGGTAGCTCCTAACAGTATATAACGTAAGGCAGATTTTGAAATTAAAACTAACATTCTATAAACCTATATATAAAGGTAATCGGATTCAAACACTTCGCCCCCAAACACTACAAAAGTATTAATTATTACAGCATAATCGCAGTTAAAAAACACTAAATTTAAGGATTTTCACACCCTTAGAACATCCAACCATTAAATCACACCTATCCTTTCTGTATTAAACAGACCGCATAAGCTACAACTCCCTCTTCTCTCCCTATAAATCCCATGGTTTCGTTGGTTGTTGCCTTTATCGAAATATCGTCCACTTCTACCCCTGCTGCTTCAGCTATTTTTTCCTTCATTGCTACTATATAAGGCTTTATTTTAGGTGCTTCAAGACAAAGCATAGCGTCGATATTCCCTAACGTCCAGCCCTTTTCCCGAACAAGACGCACACATTCGGTAAGTAAAACCAAACTACTGATCCCTCTCCATCGTTCATCCGTATTTGGAAAATGATAACCGATATCCTCCAAATTTGCGGCACCAAGAATCGCATCACAAATAGCATGCACCAACACGTCTGCATCCGAGTGACCAAATGCTCCAGCGTGGTGATCCAACAACACTCCTCCGATAATAAATGGATGTCCCTCTTTGATCTGATGAACATCAAATCCAAATCCTACTTTGATTTTCATATGTATATAATTACTTCATGATCCACCAACTGGTGAACCGGTTTGTCTTCCCAATAGCGGTCAGCGTTTGATAGCGACCAACTATTCCTTAAAAAACGTCTAAATTACTACATATTTCGGACAAAGCCCAATACTAGAACAGCGGTAAAAACGCAAAGATTAGGACAATTAAATTTTCTTAACGACGCTATCTTATAATAGTAGATGATTTTATATCGTAAAGCATACCATATCTCTTAAATTATTTATATTTTTGGGAGTTAATTAAATGGACAATTGATTATTCATATGAACTATTTGAGATTTGTCATTACATCCGCGGTCTTAATTACCGCATCGTCACTGCTGATGACCTCCTGCAAAAGCAAAAGCCGACGTGGAGACGTATCCGCGAAGACGGGCGTACGATATAACGACCCTTACAATGGAGGCCTTCAAATCAACCGTAAGATTAAAGAGAGTCCCGGACCAGGCCTTGTCGGAATCGAAGGAGGTACTTTTGTTATGGGCGGGAGTTTGAATGAAGATTTAGCTTTTTCACATGACAATCTAAGAAGACGAGTTACCGTCGCTTCTTTCTACATTGACGAGACAGAAGTGTCCAATGCCGATTGGTTAGAATACTTACACTGGATTGCGCAGAACTATCCGCAAGACGGCAAACTGTACTATGATGCATTGCCAGACTCGTTGGTATGGAGAAATCCCCTATCCTATAACGAACCCTATGTAAACTTCTACTTACGCCACCCTTCTTTTCAAGACTACCCTGTCGTGGGTGTCTCTTGGGAGCAGGCCAATGCGTACTGTCAATGGCGTACAGACCGTGTAAACGAACATATTCTCCGCCAACGCGGTATATTAACAGATTACAAAACATTAAACGAGCAACAGCAACAAGCTGGACAGGCTTTCAACACCGAAATCTACCTAAACGGCCAATTACAGGGCGAGGGAATAGATGGTAAGAATATGCCTAAGGACAATAAAATAGGTGCACAAAAAGATGCTAGACGTACTGTCCGCATGGAAGATGGTATTTTAAAGCAACCCTACAGACTTCCAACAGAAGCAGAATGGGAGTACGCTGCACTAGGCCTTATTGGCAACACCTACGATGGTAATATCGAAACTAGCAAAGCCTATCCTTGGAATGGCTTAGGTGTACGTGATGGTAGCCGAAAAAACCAGGGTAGAATGATGGCCAACTTCAAGATTACTGGTGGTAATAATATGGGAGTAGCCGGAGATCTAAATGATGGCGGAGACATAACTGTACCTGTAACAAGCTACAAGCCAAACGATTTCGGCCTATATAACATGGCAGGAAATGTCAACGAATGGGTGAGTGATGTATATCGTCAGCTTTCATTTGAAGATTTTGAGGACTTCAATCCTTTCCGTGGTCATGTATTCATGGACAATCAATACGAAAACGCAGAGACTAGAACACTAGCAAAAGACAAATATGGCCGACCGATTAAAGTCCCGGCCAAAGCCCCTAGAAAACAAACCTGGGAAGAGCTACAAGCAGCTAAATCCGGTGATCCTAACAGTACCACTTATGACTATGATGTAAGAGGTTTTAAAGATGAAGAACAACAGGCTCTTTATGGCAAAACCACGCTTGTCAATGATAAATCCCGGGTATTCAAAGGTGGGTCTTGGAATGACAGAGCCTATTGGTTAAATCCAGCAACCAGACGTTATATGCAGCAAAACGAGTCTAATGCTATGACCGGATTCCGCTGTGCAATGACCATGGTCGGAAACGTATTCGGCCCAGGAAAATAAGCGAAAGACCAATAACAACATTAACATCAAATAATAAGCCCCGAAGTACAGTACTTCGGGGCTTATTATTTGACACAACTCTCCCCTCGGTCAACTTTAGCCTCTTCATTGGAACCACCTCGTAACAGGTTAAATATTAAAATAGCAATAGCATAGGGTTTACATAGCCTTTACATAGCCATAGCTTAGCCTTTGGCTATATTAAGGGTAGTTAAAGACCGTACTAACGGATACTTAATATATAGACTGGACCTACCTGTACACAAGCAGTAGACTCCAATGGGGATCAAAGATTAATGACATAAAAAAAGCCCAGCTAAAAGATAGCTGAGCTTTGTGTACTTATAATAGGAGATCCCTATGCCTTAGGAGCGTCTCCTGATGACGGCTTAGCATCCTGCTTTGGTTTCTCTTCTCTTGGAGGGCGAGGCAATAACACTTTGCGAGAAAGTTTCATTTTACCTTGTTTATCCACATCTAGAAGTTTTACCGTAACGATATCACCTTCTTTCAACACACCGTCCATTGTCTCTAAACGTGTCCAATCGATCTCAGAGATATGTAATAAACCATCTTTACCTGGCATAATCTCTACGAAAGCACCAAAAGGCATAATAGACTTCACTTTTCCTTCGTAGATTTCACCTATCTCCGGTTTAGCTGCAATGTTCTTAATACGTGTACTTGCATCATCAATTGCGGCTTTATTATCTGCAAAAATCTGAACGATACCTTTACCATCCACCTCTTCGATAGAAATAGTAGCTCCGGTCTCACGTTGCATCTCTTGAATGATTTTACCTCCTGGGCCGATTACAGCACCGATAAATTCTTTATCGATCGTCAAAGAAATAATACGAGGCGCATGCGGTTTATAATCCTCACGTGGCGCATCTATTGTTTTCTTCATCTCACCAAGGATATGAAGACGAGCTTCTTTCGCTTGATCCAAAGCTTGAGTCAACACTTCCCATTTTAAGCCATTGATCTTTAAATCCATCTGACAAGCGACGATACCTTTTTCAGTACCTGTTACTTTAAAGTCCATATCTCCCAAGTGATCTTCATCACCTAAGATATCGGATAGAATAGCATACTTGCCTGATTTTTCATCTGTGATCAATCCCATTGCGATACCAGACACAGGTGCTTTCAATTTAACCCCAGCATCTAATAATGCTAAAGTTCCAGCACATACTGTCGCCATAGATGAAGAACCATTAGATTCCAAAATATCAGAAACCACACGGATTGTATATGGGTTTTCAGAATCGCTCGGAAGAACTTGCTTTAACGAACGCATAGCCAAGTTACCGTGACCAATCTCACGACGACCTGCCCCTCTATTCGGTCTTACCTCACCAGTAGAAAATCCAGGGAAGTTATAATGTAAAATGAATTTATTATAGCCATTGATGAAAGCACCATCAATCATCTGCTCATCATCTTTGGCACCTAAAGTAACCGAAGTTAATGCTTGGGTTTCACCGCGTGTAAACACTGCTGAACCGTGAGCTGCAGGCAAGTAATCTACTTCAGACCAAATTGGACGTACAGTACGTACATTACGTCCGTCCAAACGGATTCCTTCATCCAACACCAAATTACGTACAGCATCGTACTGTACATCATGGTAGTATTTCTTCGCTAAGAATTTTGTCTCTTCATCAAGTTCCTCTCCTAATGTTGCGAAAAACTCTTCACCAATAGCACCAAATTTCTCTGAACGCTCGTGTTTAGTAGATCCGGATTTTGCAATTTCATAAACCTTATCATAAGTTGCCGCAAAAATAGCTTCGCGTAACTCTGGATTCGAAGGCTCATGGTTGAATTCACGTTTCACTTCAGAACCAACAAGCTTAGTCAACTCCAACTGAGCGGCTACTTGTTTTTTGATAGCCTCATGCGCAAAAGCAATCGCTTCTACCATTTCAGCTTCTGAAATTTCATTCGCTTCTCCCTCAACCATACCGATATCCTGCGCAGAACCAGCTACGATAAATTCTAAAGTCGCTTTTTCCAACTCTGAAAGACGAGGGTTAATTACTAATTGACCATCAATCTTTGCAACACGTACTTCTGATATCGGTCCGTTAAAAGGGATGTCAGAAACAGCAATAGCTGCAGACGCTGCCAAACCTGCCAATGCATCTGGCATAATATCTTTATCAGCAGAAATCAATGAAATCATCACCTGAGTATCTGCATGGTATGTTTCCGGGAACAATGGACGCAACGCTCTATCGACCAAACGGGATATCAACACCTCATAATCAGACAATCTTGCCTCACGACGTAAAAATCCTCCAGGAATACGACCTGTTGCTGCATATTTTTCTTGATAATCTACCGACAAAGGCAAAAAATCAACACCTGCTTTTGCTTCTCTGTTTGATACAACAGTAGCTAATAGCATAGTATCACCTTGTTTCAATACGACAGATCCATCAGCTTGCTTTGCTAACTTCCCTGTAGACAATTCGATTGGAGGAAGGCTACCGCCCATCTCAATCGTTACTTTCTTTTCGTTATAACTCATTTTGTTTTCTTTATTGGTGCATTTTCCTCTTTACTAATATGATGCACCTTGTTTTTTGACCTTTAAAAATCCTCACAAAGGTAAATAAAATTTAGAGTAAAAACGGAGTAAACTAAACTTTCGTCTGTCATTTTAGTTCATAAAAAAAGGCCATCCAAAATTTGGACGGCCTTTTAAGCTTTTCACTGTATCAAGCTTACTTGATGATATCACGTAAACCTAGACCTTTGATGATCGCACGGTAACGGTTGATGTCTTTTTTGAACAAATAAGCTAATAAAGCACGACGCTTACCTACCAACATTTGTAGGGAACGTTGTGTGTTAAAATCTTTCCTGTTTCTTTTCAAGTGCTCAGTTAGGTGAGCAATTCTCTTTGTGAATAAAGCGACTTGTCCTTCTGCAGAACCTGTGTTTCCAGCTGCACCAGCAAATTCTGCGAAAATATCAGCTTTGTACTCTTTACTTAAATACATCTCTTGAATAATATTAAAGCGTTAAAAAATCTATTAATTGCGTGCAAAGGTAAAAACTTAGATTGAAAGAACAAAGACAAAAGAATAAAGACTTACCTCGCCTTTGCTCCTTGTACTTTTTTCCTTATTCCAAAAATTACACTTTTACATATATTTTCTTCTGATCAAGCCAATAGCAGATAATCCACATAATCACCAAAAAGCAAAGCGAATAGATAAATGAACCTAACTCAGTAGGTCCAGGAATCTGCGCACAGACATTCTTATAGAACCAAGCAAAAGGCGTTGTAAACAAAGCTTCCCCCTTCTCTCCGATTCCATTTGGAATACGAATCAAGACCATTGCTTTGGGTAGCAGTCCGCTCAACACAAAGATGAACAACGGATTTTTACCAAAGACATCGAAAAACTGGGTCAACTTATTCTTTACACCTTGTACTTCGATATACCAAATCATTCCCCCGATGGTCATAATCCCCAAGCCTGTTGTATATAATACATAGGAACTACTCCATATTTTTTTGTTAATAGGAAAACCTAATGACCATGTCCAACCTAAAACCACCAAGATAAATCCTGTAACGAATAAACCGGACAGCAATTTAAAATGAGGTTCATTACTTTGTGGCACTTTGGTCCAGAGCCAATTGACCTGACCCTGGTTCTTAATAAAAGTACCCGCCAAATAGCCAAAGACAACCTGTACCACAGCAGGTATCGTACTCAAAAGTCCTTCCGGATCAAATGGCACCCCCTCACCTTTATACATATGAGCAACTCCCAGAATCTGCTTATCATAGGCTGTACCAAACCACCCTTCTAAGGAGTAAGGGTCTCCTGTACCTAAAAACGCACACAGCCCCCAATAACCTAATAAGATGAAAGCACTCAAATAGATCAAGGTTCGTGGTCTAAAATAATAGGCTAGTACAGAAGCAAAGAAATAGGCTATTGCTATTCGCTGCAATACACCGAATATGCGTACACCTTTAGTCGGATCTACACTGCTCACCCATTCCCTAAATTGCAACCCGGTATCCCCCCAATGTACGAAAGGGAACCAATTCAATCCTAAACCAATTAAAAAAATCAAAATAGTCCGTTTGACCGCCTTCTTCCAGAAAACCCCAGCCCCTGCATCCTGCATCCGTGGAATAACAAATGACATCGCATTACCAACTGCAAATAAAAAAAAGGGAAACACTAGATCCGTTGGTGTACAGCCATGCCAAGGCGCATGTTTTAATGGTGCAAACATCGAAGACCACGTACCAGGATTATTTACCATAATCATCAGTGCTACTGTAGCCCCTCTAAACACGTCCAAAGAATAATATCGTTGCTTCATAATTTATAGCGTATTGCACGAAGTTACTATTTTTCATTACAAATACGCAAAAACAGACACACAACTTTACTGACACCTATTTACTATCAGGACTTTTATTTGTTACAAAAGGAAGGAATACAGCATCCAGAGAAAAATTAATTTATCAAAATCTTACTAAATATACAGGTCTCTAATGCTCAGAAATAGCTTCATAAGATTTAACAACACAAAACTTATTAAAAAAATTAAAAAGTATTTTGATGTTAAAATTATTTTAACATATCTTTATCAATAGATTAAATCCAGTTATTTACATTGATATAGTTTCTTAAATTGAAAACGCTCAATCAGGCAATATTAACCGCTCTATACTATCACACTCCTCAATCTATTGCCGAGTTAAGTAATACTATTGGAAAAAGTGTTCCTAATATCACTCGTAGCGTACAAGAGTTACTAAAAGACAACTTGATCAATTCCGATGGTCTCGCTCCGTCTACAGGAGGACGTCGCGCTATCCACTACTCGTTAAACATTCCCGTACTCCCTAATTTATTGGCGATTGCTATCGATCAATATAACACGAGCATCTCCCTCTTGGACTTATCCAATCATATCATCAAGGAGCTAGAGCAGTCTCCCATTCATCTTGATCAAAGTGAAAACCCTGTTCAAGAAATCCTACTATTGATTGACAGATTTCTAGAGGGACAAGACAAAGAGAATATTCTAACGGTCGGCATTAGCATGCCTGGTTTTGTCGATTCCGAGAAAGGAATCAATACCTCCTACTCAAGCACACATCCGCTTTACAGCATTAAGAATACAGTAGAGAAACATCTGCAACTCCCCACTTATATCGAAAATGACTCTACCGCAATTGCGATTGCAGAGCATCAATTCGGGAAAGCCAAAGGAAGCAACAATGCACTTGTTATAAACCTAAATTGGGGAGTTGGTCTAGGAATGATATTAGAAGGAAAATTATTCAAGGGCCATAGCGGTTATGCCGGAGAATTCAGTCACATACCACTGTCCAATCAAAACAAGCTCTGTTCCTGTGGCAAACGGGGCTGTCTCGAAGTAGAGGCTTCATTAATTGCGGCTTTGGGGCATGCAAGCGAACAAATAGAAAATGGACAAATATCTCAATTGACAGCCAATTATGGTCAAGTTGGCCGAATTGACATCGACCAACTCATAGGAGCCGCACTTAACGGCGACCAAGTCGCGATTGAGTCCTTTGCAAAAATAGGCTATATGTTGGGCAAAGGCATCGCTACCCTAATCCACATCATCAATCCAGAGAAGGTGATCATTAGTGGCAAGGGCTCTGAAATTGGTCAGATATTATTACCTCAAATTCAAGCATCGATGCTCGAATTCAGCATACAGCGCTTATCAAAAGACACCACTATAGAAATTTCAACATTACACAATGCACAAATAATAGGAACAGCTTCCGTAGCTGTCTCTTCATCAAGTTGGGAAATAACACATAAGAAGAACACAAAAACGAACTAAAACTAAACTTTATGAGCACTTTTTATCTCAAATGTTGCAGTCTATCGACCCTAATGCTCTTATGCATATCGATGGTATTTGCACAGCAGTCTGTTACAGGGATTGTATCGGATGCATCTGGCCCATTAAAAGGCGTCAGTATATCTGTCAAAGGCACTAACAAAGCTACACAATCGGATAGCCAAGGAGCATATTCTATACAAGTCGAAGCAGGACAAACGTTACGTTTTTCCATGATTGGCTACATTTCACAAGAAATTATTACCTCATCAGCTAAAACGATTAATGTATCTTTAATAAACCAAGATGGAGCTCTAGATGAAGTTGTCGTGACGGCGATGGGAATCAAGAGAGAAAAGAAAACACTAGGTTATTCTTTTCAAGAGGTCAAAGGAGACCAACTCGTTGATGCAAAAGAAACAAATATTGCTAATGCTTTAGTAGGCAAAGTGTCTGGACTTCAAATCATAAAAGGGTCAGCAGGTCCTGCATCTTCTACCAAAATTACACTTAGGGGCAACAACTCTCTAACCGGGGATAATCAACCTTTAATAATCGTAGATGGTGTACCCATGAACAATTTCCTTGGTGGAATAAAAGGTAATGGAGACAAAAACAATGACATTTGGAATCCAGCAACCGATATGGGAGGAGGATTAGGCGACATCAACCCAGATGACATCGAAAGTATGTCTGTTCTCAAAGGCGGAGCTGCTTCTGCACTTTACGGTTCGAGAGCGGGTAATGGCGCTATTGTCATCACTACAAAATCGGGTAAGGCACAAAGCGGTGCTGGTATCACTTACTCTTCGACACTTGGTCTAGAAACTATATTTATGACACCCGAACTTCAGGATAATTTTGGACAAGGAAAAGATGGTGTATACAATCCCACAATAACCAATAGCTGGGGCGAAAAAATTTCAGGTAAAGCATACGATAACATTGGTGCCTACTTCAATACGGGAGTCAATCACACGCAAAACTTGGCTTTTCAACAGCAACTTGGTGAAACCAATATCTACACTTCTGCAACTTATCTCAACGACCAAAGCAAGATTCCAGGATCGTCCTTAGAGCGTTTAAATTTGATGACTAAAGTAAATTCGTCCTTTGGTCCAGACAAACGCTGGACAACAGATGTCAAGGTGCAATATATGAACATCAATGCTAAGAATAGACCTGTCTCTGGGCACAATAATTCCAACGTGTATAGCACGCTGTTTACAATGCCTCGTTCAATGAATATTTTAGACTTCAAAAACCCATTGAATTCAGTTGGTGATATGGCTTGGTATGGAACTTCTGAAAATAAAACCATGAATCCATATTGGTTGGAAAAATACCGTTTGAACAATGACACCCGTGATCGCTTTATCATGAACGGAAACATCAAATACAGATTCAACGATTGGTTAGACACCGAAGCTAGATTTGGTCGTGATCAATACACAACCAACTACGAAACTAAAACTTATGGTGGCAGTCCTTTGATTACAGGCGGAAGCTATGTTTTAGGAAAAAACACATTCTTTGAAAACAATTTCACCCTAGCAATAAATGCACGCAAAGACAACTTATTCGGAAAATGGGGTGGATCGGCATCTGTTTTTGGACAAATCATGAAAACAAAATCTACAGGTATAGACGCCAACACTGGAGAACTGCAAGTACCTAATCTGTTCTACATCAACAATAGTAAGTCTTTTCCTACAATCGAACAAAGTTTGCTACGTAAACAAATAAACTCTTTGTATGCTACAGCGGAGATTAACTATGACAATTACCTTTTCCTGAATGTAACAGGAAGAAATGACTGGTCATCGGCTCTAGGTCTAGATAACAGATCTTTCTTCTATCCATCTGTTAGTGCTTCGTGGGTTATCTCTGACATGATTACGAAAACAGGTGGTACACTACCTCAATGGTTATCTTTTGCTAAATTACGTGGGTCTTATGCAGAGGTTGGAAACGACTTACCTGCCTTCCAATTATACAATGTATATAATATAGGAAAGGATCCTAACGGAAATACCACTGCGGGGATGGGTACAACCAAATTTAGCCCTGATATCTTAAGCGAGAACATCAAAACATTAGAGTTTGGTTTCGACACTAGATTATTCAACAGCAGATTAGGTTTAGATTTTGCATGGTACAAAACAAATGCAACAAATCAGTTGATTGACTTACCAATGAACCCTTACAGCGGTTATGAGTTCGAAAAAATCAACGCAGGTAATATTCAAAACTCTGGTTTCGAAGTTGTACTCGACGGTAGAATATTAACGAACACAGATAAATTGACGTGGAATTCAAGTGTGAACTTCTCGACAAACAAAAATAAGATAATTCGCCTTATCGATGGAGTAGACATGTATCCATTGGGATCATATGACAATGTTTCCATAAGAGCTCTCGAAGGCGGTCTCTATGGTGATATTTACGGCACTAAATTTTTAAGAGTTCAGGATTCGGATAGTGAATTTAATGGGCAACTGATTCTAAACGGAAATGGAGTACCCCAAGCAGCTGACGGTCTTCACAAACTAGGTAACCAAGCACCTAAAGCACTAGTTGGCTGGAATAATAGCTTCGCTTATAAGAATTTTGGCCTTAGTTTCCTAGTAGACGGAAGATTTGGCGGAGAGTTCTTTTCTGGTACCAACCTGAATCTTCAAGCCAATGGTAGCGCGGCCATAACTGCTCCAAACGGAGAGCGCGCACCTTTTGTTGTTGATGGCGTTGTCAGATCTAACAGTAATTACGTAAAAAACACACAACAGACTACACAGCAACTGTATTGGACACAAGTCACTTCGACCTCAGGAAACTATGGTATTACAGAGCAAAACGTATATGATGCTACTAACATCCGTTTGAGAAATGTGACATTAAGCTATAACTTTCCAAAAATCATTCTAGGCAACAGCATTGTACAACGTGCTAAAGTGAGTTTTACAGCAAATAATGTCTGGATGATCAAAAGTTATGCAAATGGCATAGATCCGGAGTCGGTCTTCGCAATCAATTCGAATGCAACAGGTTTTGAGAACTTCTCGACTCCGACCTCTAGATCATTCTTTCTCAATTTAACGTTAGGATTTTAATCAAACAAAAAAAGAAAACAATGAAAACTATCATATCAAAAATAAGCCTTGCATTACTCATAGGAGGAGTCTTTAGTTCCTGTTCTAAATTTAACGACATGAACGTGAACCCCCTAAAGGGTAATGACGAACAAGTAAAGATTGAGTTTTTCTTTAATAACTCACTTACAGGAGCGCAACAAGACCCTAATATTGCTGAACGTATTTTCGTTTTAGATTGGAAAACTACGGGAAGACAACATATGACAAATGGTCTTGCGACAGGTACTGTCAATGATGACTGGTCCAAAGAATATTACAGATATTCCTCGGAGTGGATTAAAAACGCCACAAAAGGAATAGAAATCGCTACCAATCAAATTAATGCTGGCTCTGCAAATGAATACACCAACAACTTACTACAGATCTCACGTATATGGAGAGCGTATTTGATTAGTGAGGCTGCAGACAATTTTGGTCCCATGCCTATCGAATATGCTGTGGGGACAAACCCAAAATATAGCTCTGTAAAAGATGTCTATTACTATCTTTTTGAAGAGTTAAAAGATGCTATCTCCAAAATAAACCCTAGCGTCAAAATTCCGGATGACATCGCTAAGTTTGACCGAGCCTACAAGTTTAACCATGAAAAATGGATAAGGTATGCCAACTCCATGCGTCTACGCTTAGCAATGCGTTTGTCTGAAGTTGATGCTCAAAAAGCAAAAACAGAGTTTGAGACTGCCGCTGCGACAAACCTTTATATCATCAATAAAGAGGATAACTTCACCGTTGCCGAAAGAGATGGTTGGGATCCTTTAGCAGGAGTTATGAGCCGTTCATGGAACTACCAAGCACTTTCATCTACGTTAAACAACCTTTACCTCGGATTAGGTGGCATAAAAACTGAAAGACAAGTTGCTGATTCTCTAAAATCCTCTATAAAAGCGGAAAACTATATAGGGAAACGATATGCTGATCATTTCACCTC
This sequence comes from Sphingobacterium tabacisoli, assembly GCF_017908035.1. Lineage (GTDB taxonomy): Bacteria > Bacteroidota > Bacteroidia > Sphingobacteriales > Sphingobacteriaceae > Sphingobacterium > Sphingobacterium tabacisoli. Next base: position 529,403 of record NZ_JAEQMU010000004.1, read on the forward strand.
TATGACCAATGACCCATCTGCAGGATACTGGTTAGACGGGTTACCCAATAAGATAGATCCTCGTGCATTGAAAGCTTTCTTCATACCTGGCGATATCAATAATCAGAATTTCTTCTTGAATGGCAATGACTCTAAAAAAACAGTAGATACGTTAGTGACTCCAAGCAGCAAAATCCCTGTTCACACTAAATTTACCTGGAATGCTTTTGCTTTGGGCGACTGGGCCGCTAAAGGCACCAACAACAGATTACGGAGTACCCTTGTCGGAAAAGTACCAGCGCTTGCCGTTCAATTTAGAAAAAGCACCAATAGCCGAATTTTCTTTGCAAATTGGGAGACCTACTTCTTGTTAGCAGAAGCCTCGCTAAAAGGCTGGACTACAGGAACCTCTACGCAAATTGCCTATGAGAATGGTATCAAAGCCAATTTCGATTATTGGGGTGTAAGCCAATTCGCTTCAGACTATTTAAGTTCAACAGAATATAATCGAGTTGGAACCTCTGTTAGCTTTGCCCATATCGCTGAACCTGGTAGTGAACACACAATGGACTTCATAGATGGCTATACACAGACATTAGGAACAGTCAATATCAAATATCCTATCAATTCGCTCTATAAAAATGGATCGGTACGCAATGATATATTGACAAAGATTATCACTCAAAAATTCATTGCCAACTTACCTTGGTTACCACTGGAATCATGGAATGACCAAAGAAGATTGGGCTTACCTTTCTTCGAGAATCCAGCTATCGAAAATGCATTACCAAATTTACCTGACCTAAACTCAGGCAATTACATGACAAGTAGCATCAAATTCTTTCCACAACGGTTACCATTCCCTTCTTCATTGAGAGATTCCGACCCAGCAGGATACCAAGAAGCTGTAACACTATTAGGTGGTAGCGATAAAGTGCTAACCCCACTCTGGTGGGCCAAACAAAATTAGCTCTGCTATAAAAATCCCCGTTGCTCACCACAACGGGGATTTTTATATTCTATATTATCCTGATTTATTTACATACAACCTACTTTTTTCGGTATATTGCTACGTACACCAACCTTTACCACCATGTATTACAATCTATTAAAGACCACTTTAATATTCTTAACATGTCTCATCATGTACTTACAAACCTTTGCTCAGCCTTCTTCCACAAAGAGCCAATGGTTTCAGGAAGTTCGATACGGCATGTTTATCCACTGGGGGTTATACAGCGCTGCCGAAGGACTTTGGAAAGGAGAAAAACTACGCTATCTAAATAATTATGCAGAATGGATAAGGTATCGGAACCGCATCTCTAAAGAAGAATATGGCGAACTGGCTCATCGTTTTGACTGGACTAAGATAAATCCGGAGGAGTGGGTATTATTAGCAAAGGAATCTGGCATGAAATACATCATCATGACCAGTAAACATCATGACGGAGTAGCCCTATGGGACACTAAAATCGGAGACTACTCCCTACCTCACCTATCTGGTTCCGACAGAGACATTATCAAAGAATTAGCCGAAGCCTGTCGTAAACACGGCATGAAACTAGGCTTTTATTATTCCCATTGGATCGACTGGGAACATCCCTATGCCTGGGATCACAATCAAGAGTTAAAAGGTCATGTCAGTGATGCACAATTTGACCAATATTGGCAGAAAAAAGTTATCCCCCAACTTACCGAGCTATTGACCGATTATGGCGACGTCGCCCTGATGTGGTTCGATATGTGGATTCCCTATCAAAAATCAATTATCAAAAAAGAGCAACTATTACAAGTTGTCGAACTCATACGCCGTCTACAGCCTAACTGCCTTATCAATTCCCGTCTCGGTCTACCTACGGACAAAAGTGCCGTAGACTTTGAAACCTTTGGCGACAATCAATTTGGCACCACCTACATTGATCACCCCTGGGAAACACCTGCTACGATCGCACACTCTTGGGGATACAACAGTCAGGAGAATGAATGGAAATCGACATCGCAGCTATTTCATTCCTTGATTTCCAATGTCAGCCTGAATGGTGGCCTCACCCTCAATATAGGCCCTCGAGCAGATGGGAAAGTGCCGTACGAGAGTATACAACGCCTCCATGAGGTAGGAGACTGGCTCAAAGCATATGGCAATAGCGTCTATGGAGCCACAGGACTTCCATTCCGATCAGGGCAACATGACTGGGGATACCTCACGACCAAGCAAGAAGGCAACTCTACTTTTGTATATGCCCAAGTCTTCAACTGGCCATTGGATCACACTCTACGCATCTCAGGAATCAAGACCGTGCCACAAGAGGTCTACCTCATGCGAGGCGCAACAAAAAGAAAACTTTCATTTAAGTCTGACGGACCGTTATTGCATATCGACTTAAAAGGTGAAGAACAAGACAACCATGTCTCCAATATCATATTAAAATATAACCAACCACTGGCAATAGACAGCGATATTGTTGCAGAATCGACTTTTGGAGGTTTTGCCCTCACCGCAACAAACCATCAGGACAAAGGAATCGCTTTTCAAAAATATGATGGAAAACAACCTAACCGTATCAAACTAGACGGGACAAAGAAGGTCAGATGGGTTGTATATATTGCTGAACCGGGCTTGTACAAGTTGGATCTATCAGCCTACAATCCGCTTAAAACAGATAAAAAAATCAGTATTATAGCAGATAAAATCACGATCAAAGGACTATTGGAGCCAAACTCGATGATGGTAGCCGAGCCAAATGAGAACAATTACAATCCGGAATTTACAGATCGACGGATAGGTCAGATTTCCTTTCCAAGCAAAGGAACCTATACCATTGAACTCACCAATGAAGGAACAGATGCGTTTTGGTTTAATCGGATATGGATCAATAAATAAAGCGAAAGAGAAGGTATTAAGATACCTTCTCTTTAAGCTCTTTCACTTCTTGAGCGACAGCGGTGTTTCCACCATCAGTGATTGCCGAAGAATGAAAATACACGGCAGCCGTTTCACGTAAAACCTCTTCCACATTCGTCGAGCGGAGACCTCCTCCCGGCATGATGACAATACGACCTTGAGCCTTTTGTACAAGATATTTTAGATTCGCTAAACCGTCCATCACATTGGGTTCGCATCCTGACGTTAGAATGGTCGTAAAACCACAGGAGATAACATCTTCCAAAGCAACATCCATATCTGTAACATCATCAAAAGCACGATGGAACGTACAAGGCAAGGGGGAAGCCAATTCGACTAGCGCTCTATTCTGCTCCAGACTCACGCTATTATCTTTATTTAATATCCCAAAAACAAAGCCATTCACATCCTGTTGCTTCATACGGATCAGTGCTCTTTTCATCTGATCAAATTCGTCCTCATTATACACAAAATCTCCCCCTCTTGGACGCACCATTACATTCAGATCGATATCGAGTTCTTTGCGAAGCGCGATAACATCTTCTATATTTGGAGTGGTCCCTCCCACCTCCATACCGGCACAAAACTCAATCCGGTCTGCGCCATTTTCTTGCGCGATCAATGCTGCCCGACGATTGAAACTTGCAATCTCTATATTAGCCATTCGTTTTTAGATAAGAATTTGAAACAATAAGCTCATTCCCCTTAGAATCATATTTCGCATAATTGAAGCCCCCGTGGATACAATATGCACCGTATTCTCCCTTTTTGTTCAAGGCAATAAATCCTACCTGTATATTATCCAAGGTTTTTTTCCGGTTATGGGTAAATTTAACGATTCGCTTTACCGCTTCTTCACATGCTTTTTGAGGAGCATATCCCTGCCGCATCAACTCCACCACCAAATGACTTCCTACCGTACGGATTACCTCTTCACCATGTCCCGTAGCTGTAGCTGCCCCGATTTCATTGTCTACATAGAGTCCAGCCCCAATAATTGGAGAGTCCCCCACCCGACCATGCATCTTAAAGGCCATTCCGCTAGTGGTACAGGCGCCAGACAAGTTGCCTTGGCTATCTAGCGCAATCATACCAATCGTATCGTGATTTTCAATATTGACCACCGGCTCATATTTTGCAGTTTTTAACCACTCCTGCCATTCCTTTTCCGATTCCGCAGTCAAGAGATTTTCCTCTGGGAATCCCTGCTCTTTAGCAAATTGCAAAGCCCCATCTCCCACCAACATCACGTGAGGAGTTTTCTCCATCACTGCCCTAGCTACAGATATCGGGTGTTTAATATGCTCCAATCCAGCTACAGAACCTATACCCGCATATTCGTCCATGATACAGGCATCCAGCGTCACCTTGCCATCCCTATCAGGGCGCCCTCCATATCCGACACTCCGTTCTGTAGGGTCAGCCTCTGTAAGTCGTACCCCCTGCTCCACCGCATCCAACGCGCGTCCTCCTGCGGCAAGCACTTCCCACGCTGCTGCATTGGCCTTTAGTCCAAAATCCCATGTCGACAGCACTACTGGCTTATTCACTTTCTCCAACGACATCCCTTTTGACAAATTCGGAGCCAAACCTATAGCCAGCGAGCCTACGCCTATTTTACGTAAAAACCTTCTTCGTGAGTTCATCTATTTTATGCTAATTTGAGGTTATTTCAAAGAGCGATAGGAGGTTTCCCTTCCAAAGGACAACCTCCTATCGTAATATTAAATTGCTTGCGTCTTATCTTTTAGCCAGCCAGCCTCTTCCTCGGTCAATAGCGGAGACAATTTGTCGTATACCCATTGGTTGTAGCCGTTTAGCCAGTCGATATGGCTTTGCTGCAACAGGTTCTTTTCGACCAGATCCGTCGCAATATAACAAATGGTCAAGGTCTCGAAATTCATAAAATCTCCAAATTGAGAGCTCTTATAATTTGCTGATAACACAAGATTTTCGATACGGATTCCGTGTTTACCTTCCCGATATAGTCCAGGTTCGATAGAGGTAATCATTCCTTCTTCCAGTGGTATATCTACATTGGTCGGATTGATGACCTGAGGCCCCTCATGTACATTTAAAAAGAAGCCTACTCCATGTCCCGTACCATGTCCATAATTACGCAACGTCTCCCATATAGGACGTCTCGTTATCGCATCAATCTGATAACCTCGTGTATTCTGTGGATATATCGCCTGACTACCTTCAATAGTACCTTTCAATACGATGGTATAGTCTTCTTTTTCTTCTTGTGTGACATTACCCAATGATACCACACGCGTAATATCCGTAGTCCCAGTTTTGTACTGCCCTCCAGAATCTACCAGTAATAGGCCCGAGGGCTTTAATGTATAGTTACTAGCTTCCGTAGCATGATAATGCGGTAATGCACCGTGGTCCAAATAACCAGCAATAGTATTAAAACTGATATCAACAAATCCCGGTTGCGCTGCCCTGAACCCCTGTAATTTCTCGGCGATGGAGATCTCTGATAATTCTTCTTTACCCAGCGTTTCTTCCAACCACTTAAAAAACTTCGTCATAGCTACCCCATCATTGACCATGGTATTGCGCACATGAGCGATTTCAGTCTTGTTTTTAATTGTTTTCAAGCTTGTCGATGGATTGATCCGCTCCACAATCTTCACTCCCGCCGGAATATTGTCATATATCGCAAAACAAGTCCGCTTTGGGTCGATAAGGATACTGCTGATCGATATATCCTTCACAAATGCAAATGCATTCGCATAGTCCAATACACGTACCCCCTCACGCTCTAATTCAGCGACCGCCTCTTTATCCAGTTTTGAAGATTCGACAAAGAGGATCGCTTCCTCCTGCGTCACATATACAAAGCCCAGCACAACCGGATTACACGGCACATCCTGTCCCCTAACATTGAGCAACCAGGCTAAGTCATCCAGTGAAGATATGAAATGCCCTTCCACACGATACTTTTGTAGAGCCTTCCGGACCTCTTCCAATTTAGAACCCGTACGCTGTCCGGTTATATCTTCGCCTAGCAGATAAGCTTTCACCTGTGGCAAAGCAGGTCTCCCCTCCCATATTGTCCCTAGCAAATCCACATGTCCATCTACCACAATACCTCTAGGTTCCAAACTGTTCTTGACTGTCTGTGCGACAAGCAAGGAGGCAAGATTACCATCAAAGGCAACTTTCGCTCCTTTTTCCAGTCGCTGATCCAACCACTCCACATATTCTGCGGCAGCCTGCACTTTAAGTTTTACCAATTCAAATCCCGTTCCTGCAAGTTGCTCCGCTGCCTGCACAAAATAACGAGCGTCAGTCCATAGTCCAGCAAAATCAGGAGTTATTACTAAAGTACCCGCAGATCCACTGAAACCGGAAGTCCACTCTATACACTTATAACGCTCAGGGAGGTATTCACTAATATGAGGATCCGATGAAGGAATAATATACGCATCAATTCCCTGTTCCTTCATTAAACCACGGACCTTGGTTAATCTTTCTAAATGTGACATATTTTTATAACTAAATATCTCCTGCAAGTTAGCGATTTCTATTCCTTTACGGAACTGCGCGCCAGCATTTCTTTCTTTAACAATCATCATATGCGAGCTTCACGATTATATTGGATATCAAAATGAATTTATTTAGGTTTGTCAAAATGCTATTATGATTATGAACACAAAACAATACGTTGCGCTATTCTATCTTTTGCTATTTTCTATTACAGCATCCCAAGCGCAGTCTATCCAACAGAATTTAGACAAAGGGTTTCAGTCGTTCCTTGCACAACCCGGGTTGAAAAATGGAATGGCGAGTTTACACGTCATAGACAAGAGCACGGGCAATATCGTGTTTGAAAAAAACAGCAACATAGGTCTTCCTACCGCTTCGACCCTTAAAGTAATTACGTCTATCACAGGCCTTGACCTTTTGGGAGCGAACTACACTTACAAGACGCGGCTTTATTATACGGGCACCATAGATAGCCTAGGCATCTTACATGGCGATATAGTGATCCAGGGTTCTGGAGATCCTACCTTAGGTAGTGATCGCTATGAACAAACCAAAGGACAGACGCTACTAAACAAATGGGTGAATGCCATCAAAACCGCAGGTATTATAGCGGTCGAAGGGCGTATCATAGGTGATGACCGTCTTTATAACGGCCATGATGTCCCTGGAGGATGGATATGGAACGACATGGGCAACTACTACGGCGCTGGCATATCAGCATTAAACTGGCAGGAAAATAAAGCGGGGATTAATTTCCAAACCGGCAGTCCCAACAGTGCGGCTCCGATAGCATCCACCACCACCGATCTTTCTTACCTCCAACTGATCAACACGGTAAAAATCGGGAGACCCGGCAGTGGTGACAATGTCTACGCCTACTCGGCACCCTATTCCGAAAAAATATACCTCCGTGGCACCTATGGCCAGGATTTAAAGAAAACAATTGAGATTTCTCTTCCGGATCCCGCTTTTGCATTAGCTTTCGACCTTTCTAAAGCTATCAATACTTCTGGAATAGTTGTAAGCTCGCCCCCGACCACAGGGCAAAGGCTGGTAGAACAGGATTCTATATTTCCAAACAAGACCGCAGAACTAGATCTACACACCTCTCCGGCGCTAACAGACATTGTGTACTGGTTTAATCAAAAAAGTATCAACCTCTATGGCGAAGCCATCTTAAGAAGCATAGCCTACATCAGTGGGGGCAAAACCTCCACCTACGACGGTGCAAACTACCTACAGAAGTTCTGGCAACAAAAGCTTCAGATCAATAGTAGCGAACTAGGTATTATCGACGGTTCAGGTCTTTCTCCACAGAATAATGTAACGACCAACGCGATGAATCAAATCATGCAATACGCTATAAAAAGGCCTTGGTACGATTCCTTTATCAAGAGTCTACCTACCTATAATGAGATGACGATGAAGAGTGGCACTATAGGTGGCACCTTAGGGTACACAGGTTATCATAAAGCAAAAGATGGCAAAGCATATACTTTCACTATTATCGTCTATAACTATACGGGGAGTGCGTCAAAAATGCGTCAAAGTATGTTCACTGTTCTAGACATCCTGAAATAATAACTTTATTATTGTATATTATAAAAACAGAATAATACCTTTGGAGGCTTAAATTTGACACCCATACTAAAATGAGTAATATCAATAGAAAAAAAGAGGCTTTGGACTATCACGCCCTTGGCCGTCCCGGCAAAATTGCAGTTGTTCCAACAAAACCTTACAATTCTCAACGCGACTTATCGTTAGCCTATTCTCCTGGAGTAGCAGAGCCGTGTCTTGCTATCGCCGAAAATCCAGAAGACGCCTATAAATATACCGCAAAAGGAAACCTCGTTGCTGTAATCAGTAATGGTACTGCCGTATTAGGTCTAGGCGATATCGGTGCTCAGGCAGGTAAACCTGTTATGGAAGGAAAAGGTCTTCTTTTTAAAATATTTGCAGACATCGATGTATTTGACATCGAACTGGATACCAAGAACGTAGATGAGTTTGTCAACATCGTTAAGGCCTTAGAACCAACTTTCGGCGGTATCAACTTAGAGGACATCAAAGCACCGGAATGTTTTGAGATTGAACGCCGCTTAAAAGCGGAGATGAATATCCCGGTCATGCATGATGACCAGCATGGTACAGCCATTATTTCTGGAGCGGCTTTAATTAATGCCTGTGAGCTTCAGGGTAAAGACATTGCTTCTGTTAAAATCGTCGTAAATGGTGCAGGTGCCGCTGCAATATCCTGTACAGGTATGTACGTAGCAGTAGGTGCAAAAAAAGAAAACATCGTTATGTTGGATAGCAAGGGAGTAATCCGCAGCGACCGCGAGCAATTGGATGGTTCCAAAGCAGAGTGGGCTACGAACCGGGATATCCACACCCTAGCCGATGCAGTTGCAGGATCGGATGTATTCATTGGTCTATCGGCAGCAGATGTCCTTACTGCGGATATGCTAAAATCCATGGCAGACAAACCGATTGTTTTAGCAATGGCTAATCCAAACCCAGAGATTGCCTATGATCTAGCAGTAGCTACACGTTCAGATATCATCATGGGAACAGGCCGTTCAGACTTCCCTAACCAGGTTAATAATGTATTGGGATTCCCTTATATTTTTAGAGGAGCTTTAGATGTCCGCGCTACAGCGATTAACGAAGACATGAAAATCGCAGCGGTTCATGCCATCGCTGATCTAGCAAAACAGACGGTACCAGAAGAGGTAAACCAAGCGTACAATACAAACAATCTACGTTTTGGAATAGATTACGTAATCCCAAAACCGACAGATCCTCGTTTGATTACAGAAGTCTCTATTGCCGTAGCCAAAGCTGCTATCGCCTCAGGTGTGGCAAGACAGACAATTACGGACTGGGAAGTTTACAAAGATGAACTACGCAAACGTCTTGGAAAAGACGACGGTATTATGCGTAAGGTAACTTCTATTGCGAAAAACAATCCTAAAAGAGTGGTCTTTGCGGAAGCAGATAATGCGAAAACACTTCGTGCCGCACAAATTGTCAAAGAAGAAGGAATTGCGATCCCTATTTTATTAGGAAACAAAGAGCGTATAACCAACATGATTGAAGAGTACGCTTTTGACCTAGACAATGTTACAATCATTGATCCTAAAGCAGAAGAAAAAACAGAGCGTTTTGAAAAATATGCAGAGCATCTTTACAAAAAAAGAGCTCGTAGAGGTGTTTCTAAAATGGATGCCATCAAGCTGATGTCTAACCGCAATTATTTTGCAGCTAGTATGGTTGAATTTGGAGAAGCTGATACTCTCATTTCTGGATTGACACGCAATTATGCATCCACCATTAAGCCCGCATTACATGTAATTGGAGCCAAAGAAGGAAGCCGAATTGTAGGAATGTACATGATGCTGACATCAAAGGGACCATTATTCCTAGGCGACACGACAGTAAACACAGATCCTTCTGCTGAGGAACTTGCAGACATCACTGTCTTGATTGAAAAAGCGGTACGTCGTTTTAATGTAAAGCCACGAATAGCGATGCTTTCTTACTCTAACTTTGGTTCTAGCGACGGTCCGACGCCGACAAAAGTACGTGAAGCTGTAAAACTACTTCACAAAAATCACCCTGAAATCATCGTAGATGGCGAATTACAAGCCAACTTCGCATTGAATAAAGAGATGTTGGACAGCAATTTCCCATTCAGTACCCTGAAAGGTGAAAGTGCCAATACCCTTATATTCCCAAGTTTAGCATCAGGTAACATTGCTTACAAACTATTGCAAGAAGTTGGAAATGCAGAAGCGGTTGGTCCTATATTACTAGGCATGAACAAACCGGTACACGTATTACAATTAGACAGTTCCGTTCGTGAGATTGTGAATATGGTAACCATTGCGGTGGTTGATGCACAGGCACACGAGACTTCAAAATAAAGTTACAAAGGAGATAAGTTACGATGGTTACAAAAGACGCCTTCATAACTTTATAACCTTATAACTTCATAACTTTAAAATACAACCATGTACGATTATTTCAATGGTAAACTCGTATTCAAGGCCCCTACCCATGTCATACTTGAGGTAGGGGGCATTGGATATTATGTCCATATTTCATTAACGACCTATTCACTGATCAAAGACCAGGAAAACTGCAAACTCTTTATCTCTTTTCAGGTCCGCGAAGATGCTCATACATTATTCGGTTTTGCGACCGAAGGCGAGCGCCATCTATTTAATCACCTAATTTCTGTTTCGGGAATAGGCCCAAACACAGGCCGGATGATGCTTTCCTCCATAACTCCAGAAGAAATTCAATCTGCCATCGTAAATGGACAGGTTGCTATCATCCAAAAGATAAAAGGGATAGGTCCTAAAACCGCCCAACGTGTTATTCTCGAATTACAGGACAAACTCAAGAAGCAAGGAGATCATGCCTTACTTCCGCTTCCTACTACGACACAATCTGTACCAGACGAAGCACTATCAGCTCTCGTAATGCTCGGTTTTCAAAAAACGCAAGTCGAAAAAACGCTTGCGGCACTCGTGTTAACAGAAAGTAATCTGACCGTAGAAGGGCTTATCAAAGCTGCCCTTAAAAAGCTATAACGTTTGTAGTAAACAAACCACATTAACAATCTTTTAACATTTTACTCCCAGGAATATCTTGGGAGTTTTTGTTATTATTAATTAAAACATAGATATTTGCTTGAATAATAGCAATTATTAATTTTATTTAGCCAAACTCTCTTGAAAAAGCACAGGTCATTATTTTCATTATTGATACTTGTTTGTGTACTGATAAATATTGGCTATGCCCAAGTGGTAACACCTGTCACAAATCTTTCAGCCGGTGATTCCACAAAATTAAAATATCACCTTAAGGACAATCCCTTTATCAAACTGCCGAAATCCTATCGCCCCATTTCTTTGGATATACCACAGAATATCGAGAGGGAGATCGTTTTTGACCCAGAAACAAAACAATATATTATTAGGGAGAAACTCGGTACAAAGATGTACCGCCCTCCCCTATACCTCAGTATTGATGAATTTAAAGACTATGAATTCAAAAGGCTGAAGAAAAACTATTGGGAAGAATTGGCCGGGAAAGAAATGGCAGAAGAACGGCGACGCAGGCTCTTCCCAGTCATTGAAATAAACAGCCCCACCTTTGAAAAAATATTTGGAGGAAATACCATAGATATCAATCCACGCGGTAGCGTGGATGTTGGCATTATGGCCCAATACAATACTAATGAGAACCCAATGTTTAACGAGCGTCAGCGCAAACAATGGGGGATGGACTTTGACCAGAACATGAATCTTAACCTAGTAGGTAATATTGGTGAACGGGTAAAAGTAAATGCCAACTTCAATTCCCGTGCTCAATTCGGTTTTGAAAACCAAATTCGATTCGACTATGTCGCTGGCGACGATGATATTATACGTCGATTGGAGATTGGTAATGTGAACATGTCGCTCAACTCTACCCTCATTCAGGGTGCAGAATCACTGTTCGGAGTAAAAACACAACTACAATTTGGAAAGCTTGCCGTTACGGGTTTACTCTCTCAACAACGCTCAAGTAAAAAAGAGATTACCTTATCTAATGGTAGCCGCGAAAGCGAAATGACATTAGAACTCAGTAATTACGAGGCTAACCAGCACTACTTCTTGGGACAATACTTTAGGGACACCTACGCTCAGTCCTTGGCTATGGCCCCGATCATCACTACACCTATAAATATTACGCAAATAGAGGTTTGGGTCAATAACCGGTCTAATACGTTCGAAGATTCCCGGGACATTATGGCCTTAATGGACCTTGGAGAATACAACCCTCACAACACGATCATCAATCGTGTATCTCCCAACCGGTTACCGTCCACTGGGATACCGGGTTCGCTAAGCCCTGATATTTCCAACGACTTACTATCCCAATTGGGTGAACCTGGACGGGAGTCTACCGGCAATGTCGTGCAAAGTTTCTTCTCAGGAACCGGTGCCAATGACAACTATGCGAAGCTAACCTATGCCCGCAAACTTATCGAAGGTAGAGACTACACCGTAAATAGACGTCTAGGATACATTTCCCTAGTATATCCACTGGGACAGGATCAAGTATTGGCCACTGCTTATCGTTACCTGGCCAATGGTAAAGAGTATCAGGTCGGAGAATTTAGCACCGATATCCCCGTAACTCCTTCCGCTCCCAAGATGCTTTATACAAAGCTACTGAAGAATGAAATTTTGAAAACAAACCTTCCGATATGGAATTTGATGATGAAAAATATTTATTCTCTCAATGCGACCAACATCTCCGAGAATAATTTATTTCTACAGATTTACCGTACTGAAACAGAGACTGGAGCCGACCGACCATCAATGTATGAAGGTAGCCAAACAGCCGACAAAACCTGGTTGCAACTCACGAGTTTGGATCGTGTCACGCAAAATCTCGCTGCAGGATCAGATGGTTTATTCGACTTCTTGCCAGAAATCACTATTGAACCTGTACGCGGAAAATTAATTTTCCCAGTTGTAGAGCCTTTCGGTAAGGATCTGGCCGCCCGTTTTAATGCAGGTGAAGTTGATCTGATTGAAAAATACACCTATCCTGAACTATATACACATACCAAGGTTGACGCGGAACAAAAATTCCCAAATAAGAACCGGTACAAATTAAAAGGGAGGTATCAATCCGGATCCGGCACAGAGTATCAGTTGAGTGTTATGAACCTCCGTCCTGGGCAATTACGTGTCATGTCAGGAGGTGCTATTCTTACCGAAGGTACCGACTATATGGTCGACTATCAGATTGGTACATTACGGATACTAAATCAAGCCCTTGTCCTCTCTGGACAACCTATAAGCGTTTCTGTAGAAGATGAAACCTTATTCGGCCTACAACAGAAGACATTAATGGGTGGCCGCTTAGATTACACTGTTAATAAAAATCTAATGGTAGGCGCTACCATCATGAACCTGACAGAGAAGCCGATATCCGAAAAGGTATTCATTGGTGAGGAACCTATATCCAACACGATGTTTGGGGCTGATATTACTTACAACGCGCCTTCGCGCTGGCTGACGAGAATGGTTGACAAATTACCTTTCTTAAGTACAAAAGAAGAGTCCCATATCAGTTTCTATGGTGAGTTTGCACACTTAAAACCGGGGCATCCGAAAGGCTTAAATACCGCAAACGGGAATACCGGTACCACCTATATTGACAATTTTGAAAACAATTTTTCTTATATAGACATTAAAGGGCAGCTGGGCTGGCAGATTTCAGGAACACCGCGTATGTTCCCGGAATCAAACCTAAACAACGATTTGGCCTACGGCTACAACAGAGCGCAGCTCGCCTTCTACAATATCGACCCGATCTTCTATCAGCCTTCGAGTCTCAATCCACGTATAAACGACCGCTTTCTACTCGACCACAGAACCCGAAAAGTGACCGAGAAGGAGGTCTTCCCGTACAAAGAAATCAAAACTGGCGGTGATGCATTCTTACCCACCTTGGATTTGGCCTATTACCCTATGGCTCGTGGTCAATTCAATTACACCACCACAAACATAAGTCCTGATGGCAATCTCTTGAATCCGAAGACGCGTTGGGGCGGTATGTTCCGTAAGATTGACCAAACAGATTTCGAGGCCCAAAATATTGAATTTTTAGAAATGTGGATGATGGATCCAACATTGACTAATCCAAATAAAGCCGGTGGAGATATCTATATCAACTTAGGAAATATTTCAGAAGATATCCTAAAAGATGGAAGAAAATCCTTGGAAAACGGCCTCTCGCCTACAGGAGACAAGTCACTAGTAGACCAGACTGTATGGGGTAATGTAGTACGTAACCAGCCCGTAGTACAGGCCTTTGAAAATTCAGATGCCAGCAGATTAAATCAAGATGTCGGACTTGATGGTTTGACAAACGATGACGAACGCTCTTTTCATGCTAATTTCTTGAATCAGATGCGAGGCATTCTTGATCCGCAGGCATTTGCAAAACTAGAAAATGACCCTTCTTCAGATGACTATATCTATTTTAGAGGTAATCACTTTGATCAAAGTGTAGGCATTCTCGAACGTTACCAGTACTATAACGGAACCCAGGGCAATACACGGACCAATAATCAGTCTATGACAGATTTTGGAGTCGAGACCTCTGCCAGTACATTATTGCCAGACGGCGAGGATATCAACCGGGATAACACCATGAACGAGACTGATGAGTATTATCAGTATAAGCTATCTCTCCGTCCTCAGGACATGGTGGTGGGCAAAAACTTTATCGTCGACGAGCAGACATCTACAGTCCGTGTACTGAGTAAGGACATGGATGTAAAGTGGTATAAATTACGTATTCCTTTAAATGAATTTGAAAGTCGGGAAGGCAACATTCAGGATTTTAAATCCATCCGCTTTGTCCGTCTATTTATGACCAATTTTACAGATACTGCCGTAGTTCGTTTCGGAAGAATGCAATTCGTTCGTGGCGATTGGAGAAAATATAATGCAGAAAACGTAGCGAGCAAAGTTATTGCAGATCACAGCATGGGCGTTGTTGCCTCAGACAACTCGACATTCAACGTAGCCAACGTCAGTATCGAAGAGAATGGTAAACGCGAACCTATCCCCTACGTTGTTCCTCCGGGCATCAACAGGCAGATCGATATTTCCAACAACAATCTAGACATTCAATTGAATGAGCAATCCATGAGTCTCGATGTAAAACAGCTTCGGGACGGTTATGGGCGAGCGACATTCAAAACAGCCTCGCACGATTTCAGACCTTATGGCCGTCTTGAAATGTTTATCCATGCCGAAGGTGATAACCTTAACGATGGGGACTTCAGGGCCTTTATTCGTGTTGGAACAGATGACAAATACAACTACTACGAATACGATATGCCTTTGCGCATTACTCGTCCTGGAACAACTGCTGCAGATTTAATCTGGCCTGAGGAAAACAGGATGAACATTCAGATCAAACTATTCCAAGACGCTAAATTGGCACGGGATAATGCGAAGCTAAATGGACAACCTTGGCCATTGGATGTACCTTATGAGCACTCCGACGGTAAGAACCGAATCCTCATTATCGGAACTCCGGACATTTCCAAAGTACGCTTCTATATGATTGGAGTCCGCAACCCATTACGTGGCTCATCGACCAGTACACCGATGGACGACGGCAGAGACCTTGCAGGAGAATTCTGGTTCAACGAACTCCGACTTACCGACTTCGATGATAAAGGTGGATGGGCTGCTACAGCACGTCTTAATGTCAAGCTCGCGGATTTTGCCAATGTCGCTGTAACAGGTACCAAATCAACGATTGGTTTTGGTTCGATATCCCAACGTGTTGGAGAACGCAACCGCTCGGACAACTTCTTCTTCGATATTACGACAAATGCCGAACTTGGAAAATTCATACATCCTAGACACGGCGTCATCATTCCATTTTATTTCAACTATTCCAATCAGACAGCAACACCAGAATTCAACCCACTGAGTCCAGATATCGAATTAAATAGTGCCCTAGCGACCCTGTCAAACAACCAAAGAGACTCTTTATTACGTCTTGTACAGGATTACACCACTCGAAAAGGCTTTAGTTTTACTAACGTACGGAAAATTAGGACCAACAATGAGAAGCCGGTCCGTCCATGGGATATCGAGAACTTCGGTCTTTCCTATGCCTTCAGCGAGTACTACCATAGGGATTTTAACACGGCTTCGGCTTTACAACGTAATTATCGCGGTTCATTAGATTACACTTTTAGTAGTCCAACGGTGACATTTTTTGAACCGTTCAAAAGTATCAAGTCCAAAAACCTAGCGTTGATACGCGACATGAGCTTCAACCTTATGCCTTCGTTATTAAACTTTAGGATGGAAGTAAACCGTATCTATAACGAGAATACGCTACGGGATAATTCGTCTAACAACGTACTACCGACTTATTATAATAAGAACTTTAATATGAATCGCATATATGGTATCAGCTGGGACTTGACTAAAGCGCTTCGTTTAGATTTCAATGCGACCAACTACTCCATTATCGATGAACCAAACGGTCGGATCGATGGAGCCAAACGGGATACCTTATGGTCAAATTTCTGGAAGATGGGTAGAACGACAGATTACAACCATATGATGAATCTGACTTATACTCTTCCAATCAATAAGATTCCTTACTTGGAGTGGATAAATGCTACTGCTCGTTACGGTACACAGTTTAACTGGCAGAGCGAACCATTGTTGAGTTTACGAAATGAGAACATTAACCTGGGTAATAGCATACAAAATAATAGGACAATACAGATTAACCCAACGTTGAATCTGAGTGCACTCTACAACAAATTTAGTTTCATCCGTCAAAATTCAGGCAGGAATAGCACAGGGACTGTTCCATTTTTGGTCCAGTTGCTGACTTCTATCCGCAATGTAAACGGAGCGTATACAAAAACGGAGGGCACGTATCTTCCGGGTTATTTACCTTCGACCAATGTGCTTGGCTATGACTTCAACTCGAATGCTCCAGGCTGGGGCTTCCTATTCGGCGGACAAGGAGATATCCTAGATAAAGCGGCCCGAAATGGCTGGTTGTCATCTGATACGCTACAGACGAATATGTATACCAAAACATTTGCAGAGAACATCTCCGTTGTAGCCAATCTGGAACCGATTAAAGGCTTAAGAGTAGACTTAACGATGTCACGCATAGATAACTATAACCTGACGTCTGCTATTCAATTTAATGCCACTACAGGTCAGCTGGAAAGTGCATCCCCTTATGTGACCGGAAACTATACTGTTTCTCAGATTGCTATCCGTACTTCGTTTAAAAACAGTGATGCGTTATTCCAAAAATTTGAAGAACATAGACAGGCAATATCACAACGTCTAGGAGAGAAAAACATAAACTCGGTAGGACAATCTGCAGACTTCTATGCCGATGGATACAGTAAAACACAACAAGATGTAGTCGTCAATGCATTCCTAGCGACTTACCTTGGCAAAGATGCGGATCAGGCAAAACAGGGAATTAAGCCAACCTTCCCTCTTCCGAACTGGAGAATTTCTTACAATGCTTTGGCCAATGTACTGGGAGTACAGGATTTCATCAGCTCGATCAATATCAACCATGCTTATCAGTCTCAATATATTATTGGGGGATATACTTCAACAGCAAGATATGAGGAAGCCGACGGGATGCCGTTTGCGCGGGATGCAAATCAAAATTTCTTACCGAAGAATCAATATGGTCAGATATCAATCATCGACAGATTTGTTCCCCTTATCGGAGTCGATATGCGTTTTGCAAATGCCCTATCTGTAAACTCCGAATACCGTAAAACACGGGATATGAACATGAGCTTACAGAATAGTCAATTGGCAATGATGACCGAACAGTCTTTCATCGTAGGTATGGGATATCGGAAAAACAATATCCGTCTTCCTTTCGGAATTTTTGAAGACCGCAAGTGGGTAAATGATATGAACTTCAGAGTAGACTTTGCTTTGAACGACAGAAAAACTACCGTATACCGCTCAGATATCAACCAAGCAGAGATATCTGGAGGCAACAAGAGCTTAACGATCAACCCGTCATTGGATTATACCGTTAATCAATTCTACAATATTCGTCTATTCTATAATTCGAATGCTGTAAAACCATACACTTCCCAAAACTATGCAACATCGTATACGTATTTTGGGATTAACGTACGGATACAGTTTCAATAGGGAAGTGAACATGTTATCCTGTTAACTAGATAACTCATTAACAAGTTAACCAGTGGTGAACAAGATAACTCGTTAACAGGATAACTCGATAATAATAAAAAAATGGCAGAAGACCTTAAAATAAATACCGGAAATAAAGAGGAGCAGTACAAAAGTCTGATTCCACAGATTAAAGCACTATTGACGGGAGAACCGGACAAAATTGCTAACCTCGCAAACGTTGCCGCTGCTTTAAAAGAGCAATTCAATTTCTTTTGGGTCGGTTTTTATCTTGTAAAAGGAGATCAACTTGTGCTGGGCCCATTCCAGGGACCTGTAGCCTGTACACGTATAAGCTTTAATAAAGGAGTATGTGGCGCTTCTTGGGCACAAAAACAAACTCTAATTGTACCCAATGTAGAAGAGTTTCCAGGTCATATTGCTTGTAGTTCAATTTCTAAATCTGAGATCGTCATCCCTATGATGAAGAATGATGAAGTCGTTGCCGTATTGGATGTAGACAGTGATCAACTGAATACCTTTGATGAGATAGACGAAAAATTTTTAACAGAGATAGTTAATCTTGTTGTCCTGTAATCGAGTTATCCTGTTATCTAGTTAACAGGATAACTTCATAACTACTTCACCAACCAGACTTTGATCAGTTTATCATCTCCGGCCGTACATAACAATTTGAGCATTCCATCATAGGCCATACTATTGATTGAAAGATGATGTGAGTCAATCCCCTTATCACGGGATATATTCTTAAGCAGTCGAAAATCTTTATCCCATACTTTAATCGTTTTATCCCGACTTACCGTGACCAGTCCGTTTGACAGCCCAGTTATTCCATAAACGGTAAAAAAATGTGGAGTCAACTGGTTTTCCTTCATTAAGGTAGGAAATTTCAATTTATACATCTGGGCATCCCGTCCACCCGTATAAAGGTGCTCTTTGTCAAAAAACATACTCGCGATTGCCATCTCATGGACTTTCTCTGCTACAATCTGATTGAAATCTTGCGCATCATGAAGGTATACCCAACCTTGTTTATCACCAAAAGCAATAAGCTGTCCGTCCGTAGAAACAGCCATCGCCCGTACTCTATCTTTAGATACCTGAAAAGTATATAATAACTGGAAGGTCTCTAGACTCCAAACGTAGGCCCGACCTTCTTCTCCGATCCCAATAATTTCATTCTTGGCCTGAAGGAACTGAATATCAAAAATAGCTCCCTTCTCGACCTTCAGTTTAGCAACCAACTCGGGTTCGGTCCGTTGAATAATAAAGAGCTCTCCGTTACGCATTCCTGCAACAATCCAATCTGTACCGGGAATAATCTTGAGACAATATACAGAAGCAGGCACAGCGCAAAGTATCCGCTTAAATTTCATTTCGGTCAGATCCCATTCTACAATTCCCTTATCATTGCCTGCAGAATATAGAATATGGGTATCCTTATCAACCTCTAGTGTATAAATAGGATTTTGATGCCCTGCAAGTGTTCCATGTAAACTAATTTCCGTCATATCGAATAAGTAATCATTCCATCACGAAATTAGACAAATATAGCGGAGAGACAAAGTTATTATCTAGTTATAAACAATATGGTCACTGAGTTTCTTTTTAAGGCGTTGTTTAGCCTTCTTAACTCCGTCTAAGGAAACGGATAGCTTATCTGCAACCTCTTTATTCGAGAGATTAAGATTGATTAATGCCAATAAACGTAGATCAGAATCGGTGAGCTCTGGGTAACGCTGTAGCAGATCACTAAAGAAACATGGGAAGCTGTTTATATAAGCTAGTTTAAACTTTTCCCAATTACGATTATTCATCAGATTTCCACCTAACAGCTGTCTCAGTTCCAGACTAATCTGAACGCTTCGATGGGAATCTTCCGTATGGAAACGCTTATCACTCAATATAATTAATGGACAGTATTCCTCTTCCTCTTCTAACACATCATTTTTGACCACTTCCAGATTTTGGGTTCCACGTTTGCTCTTCTTATATAAAACAACAAGAAGGACGGAGACTGCAATACCTAAAGTGATAACCAGCAAGATGCTTAATCGTTTATACTGACGGGATTCACGATAGAACTGATCATAATTCGATTTTTCATCCTCCAATTTCGCCAACTCAATAGAAGAGCTACTATGCAATGTAGCAAGTAATCTGTTGTATTTAGTAGCTTCTTTCAGTGTCGACAACTGTCCCTCTTCAATAGCCAACGTATCCAACAATCTAGCCTTTAGATCGTAAGCTTCGACCAGACTTTCATACCGGATAGGCTTTTTCTCCATCTTGCTGAGATAGATATCAATATTCACCAATGCTTTAGCAAATTCACGTTGTTGAAACTGTATTTCGGCAAT
This sequence comes from Sphingobacterium tabacisoli, assembly GCF_017908035.1. Lineage (GTDB taxonomy): Bacteria > Bacteroidota > Bacteroidia > Sphingobacteriales > Sphingobacteriaceae > Sphingobacterium > Sphingobacterium tabacisoli. Next base: position 549,907 of record NZ_JAEQMU010000004.1, read on the forward strand.
TTTTTTCAAGGAAATTAAACCCGATATAAGATCCCCAGAAGCCTGCGAATTGTATTTGTAATCAAGTTCAAAATAAGAAAGAGCTTTGTTGACATCATGCTTTTGGGCATATACGTTACCCATGTTTCCATAGGCTATCCCCATCCATGCAGAATCCAATACAGCATTAGATTTTTCCAATACTTTTTTAAAATATTCCAATGCCTCATCGGTCTTCCCTGTATTCAGTGCAATAAGACCTAAGGTGTTTATAATATCAAACAGTTCTCTAGGAGCTAGCTTATTATTATAAACAAGTGCTTTTTCAAGCAGTTGCGATGCCATATCATATTCCTTGATATCAAAAAAATAACGTGATAAGGTAATATAATATTGCCAGACATGAGCCACACGACTCTCATCAAGTTTCTCTAGGAGAGAAAGAGACTGTCTAAAATAACGATAAGCATCTGCGTACTTAAAATACGTATAGTAATAATTGCCAAAGCTAAAATTTTGTCGGAAAAGCTGCTCCCCTAAAGCGTTGTCCTGAGCAAACTGGACTGCTTTTTCATGATTCATGGTCGCCAAACTGTTGACCCGATCATAACGAAGGGAGAAATAGTGACCTAGCATCTCATAATAGACCGAAATGAGATTTTTGTCCTCTTTCTCTTTCGCTAGTTTATGTATAAATTCGATATTCTTAAGAACAGAATCTGCCTCATGGAGATCCATATCGATACGTAAAATAGAGAAAGCTTTTACTGCAACAAATTCACTTTTTAAAGCTCTTAATTCCTCATAAGGATTCACTTCACCTTTTGCTCCTTTACAAAGGGTGACGAGTAGCAAAGCACTAATCCAGAGAGAATGTAACAGTTTCACTTTAGTCTCGTAATTGATTTACAAGACAAATAACTCAAAGGAAAATGACATGACCAAAAGTAGCTTCTAAATTGTAGAACTATAGCTACAAATGAAGCTACTTTTGTTTAATATACCCAAAAAAGGGTAGTTGGCAGTTAATTATTAGCCACTAGTAAGACAGTACCTCCACCTCTGTTCTTCTGTTGGCTTGATGCTCTGCTGCAGAACATTTTACACCATCGGCACAGCGATTGACAAGACGACGTTCGCCATAACCTTTTGCTACAAGACGGTCACGCTCTATTCCCCGGGAGACAATATAATTCACCGCACTCTCTGCTCTTCGTTGTGATAGCACATCATTGTACCGGTGGGTACCTCTACTATCCGTGTGGCTTGATAGCTCGATACGTAACGTAGGATTATCCCGTAGCGTTCTGACCAGTTGATCCAGTATCACGGCAGCATCTTTCCTAATGTTATACTTATCGAAATCGTAGTATATATTTTCAAGTACAAACTTATGGCCGACTTCCATTATGGGTTCTAAATATAGAGCAACTTGATACACCGTATCTTTTGTCGGCACAGCGGTCAGTAGGCTCACCGAGTCAGCATGAAATCCGGAGCGCTCTCCCAAAATCTTATATCTCGAGTTTTTGTCTGCATCGAATGTAAACTCCGCCTTCCCATTACTTAGTGTTTTGGCTAACATCTCTCTTTTATCTCCATACAATGTGACATTAGTCTCCGTTAGAAGTTCACGCGATTTCTTATTGAACGTTTTTCCTTCAATGATAATTTTAAATACAGGCTTTTTATTTGCGTAGTGATAGATATCGTCTCCTCCTACTGTCCCTTTTCTGTTGGAAGAAAGAAATCCCTTTTGTGCTGTTTCATTGTCTTCCTGTACAAAATACGCGAAGTCGTCGGAGGCGCTATTAATAGGGAACCCCATGTTTTTCACCTGTACAATCTTCCCACTTTTCACCTTTGCCTCAAAGATATCTAACCCTCCCATCCCTGGTCTACCATTACTCGAAAAATAAAATTTATTACCGGATACCATAGGAAACATCTCATCATATTGAGTATTCACCTCCCCTCCTGCATTGACGGGAGAACCCCAGCTACCATCCGCCTGAAAATCAGAATACCAGATATCCACACCGCCTAGACCTCCTGGCATATCCGAAGCGAAGTAAAGCCTATTCTCACTGTCACTCCATGCGGCATGTCCTAAAGAATATTCTTTTACATTATTAAAAGGGAAGGCTGTCTCTTTCCAGTCGTTTCCTACCTTTTCATATATCATCAATTCTAATGTCGAGCGCGACCATTTCTGTCCCCCCTTACGGTATTTTTGTACCTCCTTGTCTGGATTAGTACGTGTTACGTACAATTTGTCTCCTGTACCGCTACTTGCAACCGGGCCGACGTGATATTTAGCATCGTTCATATTACCATCTGATACGATTGTTCCCTTACCTGATGCATTGACATCTTTAGAGAAAAGTCGAAGAAACGAATGCCCTGTCATTCCCGATTTACCCACAGTAATGTCGTTGGTTTCTCCTGCATAATACAGTTTATTCGGTGTCGCTATCATACCGAATTCAGAAAGTGGCGTATTAACATCGCTAAAGGGTAAGATCTCTACTTTTCCTGGGTGAGCGATCCAGCGCACAGCCGAGTCTGCTCCTTGTAGAGCGACCTTCACGAAATCGTCATCCCCTTGCTCCTCCATATAACGCCCGTACATAGCTTTCGCTTCTGCGTACTTTCCGTTTTGCTTCAGTACATTTGCGTATTGCAGTAGTGAATTCTTATTATAATCAGTTCGTTGTGCGACACGAGCGTACCAGTTTTCCGCCAGATCATAGTTATTGATCTGAGCGTAGCTCTCCGCTAAGCGTTCTAAATTTCTTGTTTTTACTTTTTTTGACTCACTCAATTTACCATATAACTGGGCTGCATTATAGTACTCGTATTTCTCAAAAAGTAAATCTGCTTTTGCCTGTAAACTGAGTTGCTCCTGTGCACAAACCGTAGTCGTAAGGAACATCAGTCCCAAGACGAAGTAGTGGTTTAAAAATATACGGTTATATTTCATTTTAGTAAGTTTTAAAAGAACCTTGGACTTAATATCTGTTTCAATGCACGATCGAACGTAATTCCCAACGTCACTTCATGGGTACCGCTTTGTAATCCTTGCATCTTATTCAGCATGATATCGTAGGAGTAGCCTATTCTGAACTTAGGTGTGACATAAAACTGTGCTATCCCTTGCACAGAATTGAGTGCGCTAAGCTTTGCCGGCGAATTATCGTAGTATTTTCTATCAAAGACCTTAGCACGTGTCCTATACCCTCCACCTATCCAAAACTTATTATTGAAAATAAACATCGCATTCACATCAAGAGATGTAGGTCCTTTGAAATCATCCTTCACCAAAAGACTTGGCCTTAAATGTAGACCTTCTTCTAATGAGATCAATCCTCCAGCAATAACGTAAAGGCTCACGTTTTTATAAAGGCTTTCGAGCGAGTTCTGATTAAATACAAATTCATCATTATCCACTGAATTAGAGAACAAATCGTGCACCGCTACTCCAGCATATATTTTGGGAGTCGTATAATAAGCTCCCAATCTAACATCAGGTACCCAGGTTGAAAGTTTGCCATCAGGAAGAACCTGATCCTTTTTAGTTACAGGATCAAGCTTAGCTCCATCCAATCCATACTGTGTAACCCCTGCAGCTACCCCCAAACTAATTCGCTTGGTATCCTCAGGATCTAGCTGTAAACGTAACGCATAGTTGGCGTATATTGAGGTTGCAGACTGCGCTCCCAGTCCATCTGCAGTAACTTGCAGACCGACACCGTGTCTTCTACTGACAGGGTCTAGAACCCCGTCAATAGAAATACTACCGGTTTTTGGAGCGCCATCCCAGCCCGTCCATTGACTTCTCAGTCCGACCTGTGCGAACCATTCTTCTTTATACCCTGCATAGGCCGGATTCACACTCAGCGAGTTGAATATATACTGTGTAAATTGTATGTTCTGTTGTGCTTGTGATGTTAAAAAACAGGTTACGCCCATCAGTAACAGTACAAATCTTTTCTTTATATTATTCTTGTTCATGACCTTAAGCTTTAGCGTGTTTTGATTAGTACATGACCCTTATACAGATCCTCTTTAGTGCCCTTTATTGTTTTAACGATATAGAAATACGTTCCCTCGTTAAGTCCATGTCCGGTCCACTCATTTTTATAATTACTGTTTCTGTAGACCTCATTACCCCAACGGTTCAGGATAGTTACTTCTATACGATCAAACCCTTCTATTCCTTCAATCTCAAACGTATCATTCGTACCGTCATCATTTGGTGTAAACACATTCGGGATGAAGAAAGGCATTTTCGCTATTCCCACTATCCGTTCGGCACGTCCGTCTAATTGTCCACCCGCTAAGTCTTTCGCTGTAACAAGCACTTCGTTAACGATACTGCCTTTGTCGAAATCAGCGCGTCTCACCTTATAAGTCGTTTTGAAAGTCTTCTCTGCTCCTACAGCCATATTTCCAACTGTCTCCATCATACCAGTCAATGGATCTTTGACCACCACATCGGTAAGGTCATAATTTCCTTTATTAGCGACCTTAATGGTATACGTAATAACCTCACCTTCCTTATTGACCTCGGTTTTGTCTGCATCCTTAGTTACTTCAAGAACATTATTGAATATCACTTTAACTAAGACCTCATTGGAAAGCTTCTCTATTACTCCAGTAGCTGGGTTGAAAGAACGCAATGTGACCGCTCCGCCTACCTTACCTTGAACGCGTGCTGTATTTCTGATTTCACCTCGGATGATATCGGCCAATACAGACTCATAGGTAAGGTCAAACTTCCGGGTTTCACCCTTTGCAAGATTACCGACAGTACCTGTAAAATTAGGGAACATAGGATCTGTGACAACCACACTGACCAAATCGACAGTACCCGTATTAGTTACCTCAATAGTATACTCGACCAGCTCTCCTAAGAAAGTAATTACGCTCTTATCTGCACTCTTCACGATACTTATCTCAGGTTCAAACCTAACTTTAGTCGATGCCTCATCAGTGACTTTTTCCCTGGTTTTCAAAGTTGCCGAAGCGATATTGTCTAACGACGTTTTCAATAAGTCATTGTAGGTGACTGTATACTTCAATTGGTACGTCTTCACCTCTCCAACGGTCAAGTTAATAACCTCTTTAAGATTCAACATTGCATCTTCGACCGTCACTTCTTCTAAATCGGTGTTACCTGTATTCGTTACTTTAATGGTATAGGTCAGTTCTTCTCCGACTTTAGATACCTCTTGTTTATCTACTGTTTTCTCAATTGCGACCTTACCTGTTTGACAGATATTAACACTCACTTCATTTGAAGGAACTTCTACTTTTCCGCCTACAGCTCCAGTGATCTGTCCGACTGGCGTATTAGCAATAACTTTTGCTGTACCAGTTACAAAGCCTCTGTTGATATCTGCCTGATTAATGACATACTCTGCCGTAAACTCACGTGTAGCTCCTGGCAACAATGCTCCCTGTGCGGTAGAAGTAATATTCCCCAGTCTAGGCGACAATGTGCTCGTTAAATCTAAATTATTCAACGCGACATTACCAGTATTCTTGACAGTGAAGGTATACGTGATCTTGTCATTGACCTTCAAGCCGAAACAGTCATTGCTAGTTCCCAGATTATGTTTCTGATCTAGGGAGATACGAGCGAATCTATCTGTTTCAATTATAGCTGGAGGTGTATCCTTGTCACCCACAGTCGCGATGTTGCGAATCTCTGCTGCCTCCGTCAAATCACCATTGACTTTTACTTTGAAGCTCAATGAAAGTGCCTGTCCAAATGGTACGTTTACTGTCCATGTTAGCTTACCACTATTAAAGACAGCACCATTGCTAGCTGTACCTTCTTCGTAAGTTGTATAAGCCGGAATCATGTCTGTGACAAGTAGATTCTTCAGATCGACATCTCCGTCATTTTCTATTTTGATCGTGTAAGTCAATAATTCTCCAGCCTGGGCCTTGTTATCACCGCTCGCATCCACAACGGTTTTAACCGAGCTGTGCGATGGTTTGCTGTCTGTAGGGATCTCAACCTCTGGGGTATCACCGCCAACAGTAGCGATATTCTTGATTGACGTTACTCCGGTAAGGTCAGCATTTACTGTAACCTTGAAGCTAACGGAAACCTCCCCACCGAACGGTACAGCAACAGACCAGTCTAAGGTGTTGCCTGTAAGGGTACCGCCTCCGGTTGCACTGTTAGGCACATAGCTGGTGTTCGCTGGGATAGCATCGCTGATAGCGATACCTGTCAACGCAACGTCTCCGGTGTTCTTAACAGTGATCGTATAGGTCAGTTCCTCACCGGACTGAGCCTTGTTATCGCCATTCTCATCCACAACGGTTTTAACCGAGCTGTGTGATGGTTTGCTATCTGTAGGGATCTCAACCTCTGGGGTATCACCGCCAACAGTAGCGATATTCTTGATTG
>NZ_JAEQMU010000005.1 GCF_017908035.1 Sphingobacterium tabacisoli
TAACAGTGATCGTATAGGTCAGTTCCTCGCCGGACTGGGCCTTGTTATCGCCATTCTCATCCGCAACAGTTTTAACCGAGCTGTGTGATGGTTTGCTATCTGTAGGGATCTCAACCTCTGGGGTATCTCCGCCAACAGTAGCGATATTCTTGATCGACGTTACTCCGGTAAGGTCAGCATTCACTGTAACCTTGAAGCTAACGGAAACCTCCCCACCGAATGGTACAGCAACAGACCAGTTCAGTCCGCTGCCGGTTAAGCTGCCACCACCGGTTGCACTGTTCGCAACATAAGTCGTGTTAGCTGGGATAGCATCGCTGATAGCGACACCTGTCAACGCAACGTCTCCGGTGTTCTTAACAGTGATCGTATAGGTCAGTTCCTCGCCGGACTGAGCCTTGTTATCGCCATTCTCATCCACAACAGTTTTAACCGAGCTGTGTGATGGTTTGCTATCTGTAGGGATCTCAACCTCTGGGGTATCACCGCCAACAGTAGCGATATTCTTGATTGACGTTACTCCGGTAAGGTCAGCATTTACTGTAACCTTGAAGCTAACGGAAACCTCCCCACCGAATGGTACAGCAACAGACCAGTCTAAGGTGTTGCCTGTAAGGGTACCGCCTCCGGTTGCACTGTTCGCAACATAAGTCGTGTTCGCCGGAATAGCATCGCTGATAGCGATACCTGTCAACGCCACGTCGCCGGTGTTCTTAACAGTGATCGTATAGGTCAGTTCCTCACCGGACTGGGCCTTGTTATCGCCGCTCGCATCCACAACGGTTTTAACGGAGCTGTGCGATGGTTTGCTGTCTGTAGGGATCTCAACCTCTGGGGTATCTCCACCTACTGTAGCGATATTCTTGATCGACGTTACTCCGGTAAGGTCGGCGTTCACTGTAACCTTGAAGCTAACGGAAACCTCCCCACCGAACGGTACAGCAACAGACCAGTTCAGTCCGCTGCCGGTTAAGCTGCCACCACCGGTTGCACTGTTCGCAACATAAGTCGTGTTCGCTGGGATAGCATCGCTGATAGCGATACCTGTCAACGCCACGTCGCCGGTGTTCTTAACAGTGATCGTATAGGTCAGTTCCTCGCCGGACTGGGCCTTGTTATCGCCGCTCGCATCCACAACGGTTTTAACCGAACTGTGCGATGGTTTGCTATCTGTAGGGATCTCAACCTCTGGGGTATCACCGCCAACAGTAGCGATATTCTTGATCGACGTTACTCCGGTAAGGTCAGCATTTACTGTAACCTTGAAGCTAACGGAAACCTCTCCACCGAACGGTACAGCAACAGACCAGTCTAAGGTGTTGCCTGTAAGGGTACCGCCTCCGGTTGCACTGTTAGGCACATAGCTGGTGTTCGCTGGGATAGCATCGCTGATAGCGACACCTGTCAACGCAACGTCTCCGGTGTTCTTAACAGTGATCGTATAGGTCAGTTCCTCGCCGGACTGAGCCTTGTTATCGCCATTCTCATCCACAACGGTTTTAACCGAGCTGTGTGATGGTTTGCTATCTGTAGGGATCTCAACCTCTGGGGTATCACCGCCAACAGTAGCGATATTCTTGATTGACGTTACTCCGGTAAGGTCAGCATTTACTGTAACCTTGAAGCTAACGGAAACCTCTCCACCGAACGGTACAGCAACAGACCAGTCTAAGGTGTTGCCTGTAAGGGTACCGCCTCCGGTTGCACTGTTAGGCACATAGCTGGTGTTCGCTGGGATAGCATCGCTGATAGCGACACCTGTCAACGCAACGTCTCCGGTGTTCTTAACAGTGATCGTATAGGTCAGTTCCTCGCCGGACTGAGCCTTGTTATCGCCGCTCGCATCAACAACAGTTTTAACCGAGCTGTGTGATGGTTTGCTATCTGTAGGGATCTCAACCTCTGGGGTATCTCCGCCTACCGTAGCGATATTCTTGATCGACGTTACTCCGGTAAGGTCGGCGTTTACTGTAACCTTGAAGCTAACGGAAACCTCCCCACCGAATGGTACATTCACAGACCAGTTCAGTCCACTGCCGGTTAAGCTGCCACCACCGGTTGCACTGTTCGCAACATAAGTCGTGTTAGCCGGGATAGCATCGCTGATAGCGATACCTGTCAACGCCACGTCGCCGGTGTTCTTAACAGTGATCGTATAGGTCAGTTCCTCGCCGGACTGGGCCTTGTTATCGCCGCTCGCATCCACAACGGTTTTAACTGAGCTGTGCGATGGTTTGCTGTCTGTAGGGATTTCCACTTCTGGTCTTTGCGGCTCTGGCAATTCATTACCGCTAACCGTAGCCACATTATAGATGTTACTGATACCCGTCAAGTTTGCAACAACCTTGACAACAAATGTAACTGTAGCATTTGAGTTCGCTGGAATAGTTAGATTATTCCAAGTAATTGTATTATTACCGGATATGTACACCCCAGCACTTGTATTATTTAGATAAGCTGTGTTGGCAGGTATAATATCGGATATATTTACTGTGATATCTCTATCATAGTTATTAGTAACCTTAATTGAATAAGTTAATTCTTCATTGGACTCAGCCTTACCATTGTTGCTGTTGTCACTTACTGATTTCTCAGTAATCACATTACAATTATTCGTTACAGTGACCACCACTTCGTTTGAATAAACGGTGCAGACACTGTTATTTAGTGTCGAAGTAGATACTCGACGGTAAGAAGTTGTTACAGTCATAGCACCCGGAGTGTATGTAGCTGCCGTAGCCCCATTAATTGGACTCCAACTAGCACCATTGTCAACACTAAACTCCCATTGATAAGCAAGGGTCCCAGTAGCTGAACCAGCTGTTACCGAAGTGATGGTTACCGGTACCGTACCATTACATACAGTTTGAGAACCTGCGATTGTTCCTGGAAGAACTCCATTTACAGTTACAGTAACATCCGTAGAGGTCACTGCTCCACAACCGCCTGTTACTACAACACGGTAAGTATGTGTACCTGCTGTCAGCGACGTAGGTAAGCTATATGTTTTGGTCGTACCAACAGAAGTGGTTGTACTACCAGACACCTTGAACCATTCGTAGGTCAAGGTACCGTCACCTGTAGCGGTAACATCCAATGTAGAGGTACCGCCGATACAGTAGGCTGCAGGTGCAACCGGTTGTACAGTGATCACCGTAGCTGGTTTAACCGTTACAGTAACATACGTAGAGGTCACTGCTCCACAACCACCTGTTACTACAACACGGTAAGTATGTGTACCTGCTGTCAGCGACGTAGGTAAGCTATATGTTTTGGTCGTACCAACAGAAGTGGTTGTACTACCAGACACCTTGAACCATTCGTAGGTCAAAGTACCGTCACCTGTAGCGGTAACATCCAATGTAGAGGTACCACCGATACAGTAGGCTGCAGGGGCAACTGGCTGTACAGTGATCACCGTAGCTGGTTTAACCGTTACAGTAACATCCGTAGATGTTGCTGCTCCACAACCGCCTGTTACAACAACACGGTAGGTATGTGTACCTGCTGTCAGCGACGTAGGTAAGCTATATGTTTTGGTCGTACCAACAGAAGTGGTTGTACTACCAGACACCTTGAACCATTCGTAGGTCAAAGTACCGTCACCTGTAGCGGTAACATCCAATGTAGAGGTACCACCGATACAGTAGGCTGCAGGTGCAACTGGTTGTACAGTGATCACCGTAGCTGGTTTAACCGTTACAGTGACATCCGTAGATGTTGCTGCTCCACAACCGCCTGTTACAACAACACGGTAGGTATGTGTACCTGCTGTCAACGACGTAGGTAAGCTATATGTTTTGGTCGTACCAACAGAAGTGGTTGTACTACCAGACACCTTGAACCATTCGTAGGTCAAAGTACCGTCACCTGTAGCGGTAACATCCAATGTAGAGGTACCACCGATACAGTAGGCTGCAGGGGCAACTGGCTGTACAGTGATCACCGTAGCTGGTTTAACCGTTACAGTAACATCCGTAGAGGTCACTGCTCCACAACCGCCTGTTACCACAACACGGTAAGTATGTGTACCTGCTGTCAGCGACGTAGGCAAGCTATATGTTTTGGTCGTACCAACAGATGTCGCAGTAGAACCAGACACCTTGAACCATTCGTAGGTCAAGGTACCGTCACCTGTAGCGGTAACATCCAATGTAGAGGTACCGCCGATACAGTAGGCTGCAGGTGCAACCGGTTGTACGGTGATTGTAGTGGCTGGTTTAACCGTTACAGTAACATCCGTAGAAGTCGCTGCTCCACAGCCGCCTGTTACCACAACACGGTAAGTATGTGTACCTGCTGTCAGAGACGTAGGTAAGCTATATGTTTTGGTCGTACCAACAGATGTCGCAGTAGAACCAGACACCTTGAACCATTCGTAGGTCAAGGTTCCATCGCCCGTAGCGGTAACATCCAATGTAGAGGTACCACCGATACAGTATGCTGCCGGAGCAACTGGTTGTACAGTGATCGTAGTGGTAGGTTTAACCGTAATTGTTCCGGTAGCGGCCACATTACCACATCCGCCTGTTAAAGGAATGTTGTATGTAAAAACTCCAACAACGCTCGGAGTACCACTGATCGTAATCTTGTTGTTAGCAAAGGTTGCTGTAACTCCTGTTGGTAAACCTGTAGCCGTACCAATACCTGTTGCTCCCGTGGTCGTATGTTCGATTGCAGTCAATGCTGTATTGATACAAACTGACCTTGGCGTGCCCGCAGTTACCGTGTTTTTTGCTGTTACGGTAACCAATGCAGTAGCTGTACAACCGTTTGAATTCTTATAAGTAATCGTGGTCGTGCCAGCTGATAAACCGGTGACTAGGCCAGTGGAACTAACAGTCGCAACTGTTGTATTTGAAGAAGTCCAAGCATTACTAGCCGCAGCAGTACCGGAGCCCGATAGCTGTGTTGTATTTTCTTGGCATAAGACCAGAACACCTGTAATAGTTGGTATAGTTGGAACCAAAGTTACAGTTGCTGTATTATTAGTAGCGTCAGGATCATTTTTGGTTCCTGTAATGGTAGCTTGGTTTGTATAGTTGCCAGTACTTTTTACTTTCGCTCTAATTTTTAAAACAGATTCTCCATATAAAGCTAAACCACCAATCGTCCAAACTCCACTGGCAGGAACATAAGTTGTTCCTGCGGGGGCAGTATGGCTATCATATTCAAAACCATTAGGCAATAAATCATTCACAACCACGCCGGTAGCTGGGGCAGGACCAATATTTTTAGCTGTTAAGGTAAACTCAACGATATCATCTATACAGGGAGTCGGCTTGTCTACTATTTTCTCGATAGCAAGATCAGCCCCAAATACTCCCTCAATCTTTGCTACAAAAACACCAGCATCCAACTTCTGATCACCAGCATCGGCAATCGCTATTTTAAATTCATACTCGCCACCTTGTGTCAATCCCGATAAATCGTACTGAATTAATTTAGTAAGGCCATTGTACTCCACATAAATAGGAGCCGGGTCTGGATTAGTGTTTTCCTGAAGCTGAGCTGAGTTACCCGATACCGTATTCGTAGTATGTCCATTTCTTAAATAAGAATCGCTATTAGTGGAGACATATCCATTACTATTTGAGCCATTAATACCGTACTTCCCATAGTTTACCTTATTAATAGCAGTAACAGTCTGGGCTGTATTGGGCAAGCGCGCCATATTTACCCAGCCAGACAAACCGGGACCTCTTACAAAAAAACCGAAAGTATCGTTATATCGAGAACCAACATAATCGGGGTACTCCTCAGAACCGAACTGGTACGCTATTCGTAAAGCATCCGCCCCTCCTGTCAACTTAATTTTGAAGGTGTATATTACAGCGTCATATATTGCATTGCTGGTGATACCTGTCAATTCGGGATCACTATAGGTGCTAGATTGAACTTCTACAGATTTTTGTCGGGTCGAATTCCTACTCTGTAACTCGTTCCTAGCATGACCAGTAGAAAACAGTACCCCCGCATCAACACCTAAACCGGCTCCCGCGATACCATTGCTAAAGATGGCAATTTGATTACTACCTCCACGCACTATTTGCGGAGAAGATATAGTAATTCCATTTGTATTTAAGGCAGTTGCAATTTGAGTCGCAGTAGGTGTACCAGGAGTCACAGTTGCTTGACCAAATGCTGCTGAAATCACTGATAACAGGACCAAGTGTGTTATCACACACTTATGGAGAAAAGATTGTATTATTGTTTTCATCTCAGTAACTTTTGGTTTGATTATTGATTATCAAGCGTCTCATCTACAAACAATCCAAGTTGCTTAAGTAGATTATGGTTATTGATTAATTTCAAATATTCCTCCTCCGTTAGAACCTCTTTTAAATCTTCTAATAAAGAATCTACGTTAAGCCGCTTTCTACTTGTAGGCATATCATTCCCTTCGAAAATCTGATTTTTCATCAGCAATATTTTCATTACAGCCTCGTCTTTAGGTATTCCCTTAAATTTTTTAGGTCTTTCCTCAAGATCGTTAGTTAACTTACTCTTCTGCAAAATGGCTCCTGCTGATTTCTTCATTACGGATGGAGAAGCAAGAAAACCCTGAATTGTTTGCAGTTCTTGTTGAGACTTCTGTTTAATATCTAGATTTATATGGTTATCCGTATTTTCTTGTCCTTTTACCATAAAAACCGAGGCAAACACAAACAGTAAACATAGAATTGCCTTCGCATTTCCTATGACTGAGTTTTGAGACTTTACATTTTCTAACTTTTTCATAACCTTCATATTTTAGCGATGCCGTCAAGCATCAATTTTGTTTGGCAATTGAAGTAGAGCATCTAGGCTCTGCCTCGTTTGATTATTTCTTAGTCAATCTTGTTTGGTTTGTAGATCCTGCCTCTTCGTAGAGGCCATAATTTGGTCGGATTTACATGGCGAAGTTTGGAATAAAAAGGGAAGATGAAGGCTTATTTAAGTAGACAGGTAAGGGTACAATCGTGATCTACAGGAGACAAAAAGCCACGTAAAAGCACACAATACAAGTGGACAAAATAAAATCAATATACTGAAAAACAACACAATACATAAAATACTATAGTGGACAAGACATAGGTACAACAAAACATTGTAAAACGAAACAACAGGTAGGTCAAACTATCCTAGCTGTCTCCTATAAAGAGGTGTTGACTATCCCCTCCCTACCCACAAAACGTCTGATCTATTGGAAAATATCATTTTTGAATATCCTTTTGCACCAACCGATTAATCGGTTAAGCTGAACGATCAATCAACTAGGCCAGTCGATCATTCAAATGGAGCAATTTATTGATCGGCTGGAGCTAACGATAAATCAAATAGGCCAGTCGGTCAATCAAATGGAGCAATCTATTGATCAGCTGGAGCTAATGATCATTCAAATAGGCCAGTTGATCAATCAAGTGGGGCAATCTATTGATCAGCTGGAGCTGATGATCAATCAAATAGGCCAGTCGGTCAATCAAATAATGCGACCTATTGATCAGCTGGAGCTAACGATCAATCAAATAGACCAGTAGATTAATCAAATAATGCGACCTATTGATCAGCTGGAGCTAACGATCAATCAAATAAGCTAGTTAGCGGCAGCATCGCAGGAAGTGTGTAAAATTACTGATTTAGGTTTAATGATACAGCCCCGCTCGTGGGGACACGAGCGGAACAGCGTATAGTATGTAGAAATGCTACTTAACGACTTGGTTATTTATGTCGTTCTTCGAGATTCTTTGCGATAGTTTCTAAGGAGAATCCTTTTTCGCGCAACAGGACAAGTAAGTGGAAAATCAGATCAGACGTCTCATCTACAAACTCCTTATCAGACTGTGCTAATGCAGCGATTACCGTTTCTACAGCTTCTTCACCTACCTTTTGTGCTATTTTATTAAGCCCTTTATCTCTAAGATGGTTAACATAAGATTCCTGTGTAGGGAATTCGTAACGTTGCTGTATAATACGCTCTAATTCAGCAATAAAGTTATTGCCATAATCTGTTGCAAAACAACTTCTACTACCTGTATGACAAGTAGGCCCTGCGGGCTGAACTTTTATAAGAATTGTATCTTGATCACAATCAATGTGAAAATTCTTCATCCATAAGAAATTACCGCTTTCCTCGCCTTTAGTCCAAAGTCTATTTTTTGACCTCGAGTAAAAAGTAACTTTTTCTTCCTTTTGTGTTTTCTCCCAGGCTTCTTCATTCATATAGCCCAACATAAGTACTTCTAATGTTTGGACATCTTGAATGATTACAGGAACGAGTCCATCACCTTTTTCAAAATCTATCATTTTTTTGTTAGTATTGAGTACCAAGTATCGGGTATTTAGACCGTACATGTCTTATGTCTAATACCGGCTATCTCCAATGTTATCGTACCGCTATGCCTTCGGCTCGTAATCTTTCTTTTAATTCAGGAATTAGTATCTCTCCATAATGGAATACCGAGGCTGCCAAAGCAGCATCCACATTCGATTGTTGAAATACATCCACAAAATGTTGCTCGTTCCCGGCTCCTCCAGATGCAATCAACGGAATATGGATCAACTGATTAATACACCCCAAGAGCGGATTATCAAATCCATTCTTCGTCCCATCATGATCCATCGAAGTAAGCAATATCTCTCCGGCACCTCTGCTTTCCGCTTCTTTAATCCACTCTTCCGTGTGTATATCCGTTTTTTCCCGACCTCCGCGTAGATGCACATAGTTAGCACCTTCTACAAATCGGGTATCAACCGCCACGACAACAAATTGGGATCCAAATGCCTTTGATAGATCATCAATCAACTGTGGATTCCTAACCGCAGCCGAGTTGATGGATATTTTATCCGCACCACTGTTGAGCAGAATCTCTGCATCACGCAATTCATTGATTCCTCCACCTATTGTAAATGGGATATTCACCTGCTTTGCCACCGATTTAACAAGATCGATTGTCGTCTTACGCCCCTCGTGAGTGGCCGTAATATCTAGAAAGACAAGCTCATCAGCTCCCTGCTGTGAATATTGCCAAGCTAGCTCCACCGGATCGCCTGCATCGCGAAGATCCACAAAGTTCACACCTTTGACCGTACGCCCATCTTTAACATCCAAGCAAGGGATAATACGCTTAGCAAGCATACTTAAAACTTAATTAAGGTTTTTAGATTCCAATCCTTTATCTCATCTATAGAGATTTTGTTCTCATAGATAGCCTTACCTACTACACAGGATTCTAAGCCACCTAACTCGTTGAGATTTTCTAAATCTTTCATTGAAGATATTCCTCCCGAACCGATCAACTTGATAATCGGAGAGTGAGCTAATAACTTCTTGTACAAATCAATTCCGGCACCGCCCATCTTTCCATCTTTCGATATATCTGTACATAGGAAACGGAAGAAGCCTAACGCAAGACACTTGTCGATATATTCAATAAGTTTGATCGGCGAGCTTTCCAACCAACCTGAATACTTGATAACTTCATCCAACACATCGATAGCGATCACGATACGATTGGCATATTTAACGCGGCCCTCATTCAATTTGCTTAATTCCTCAAGAAAAGTAGGATTAGTAATCGCCTGAGTACCCACAATAACACGGAATACCCCCGCATCGATAAGCTCCTTCACCTTTTCGATACTACGTACACCACCTCCATATTGCACCTTCATATCTGTACGGCGGACAATATCAAAAAGATATTCTTGGTTAGAGAAATCTCCCTTAGCGCCATTCAGATCAATGATATGCACCATTTCCGTACCATTTGCATGGTATTTTTTGATCTGATCTTCTAAGGAAATATCATAGGTGGTCACCTCGTCATAAGAGCCTTCTCTTAGGCGAACTACCTTCTTGTCTAAAACATCAATCGCTGGAATGATATACATAATAAAGTAAAAGTTAAAAAGTTTAAAATTTAAAAGCCTATCCTTTCCCTCCTTACCTTATAGCGGGCCTTGAGTTACAAAAATAGTCTTTAATTTTTATTTATATTTTAGTAAAATTTATTAACAACTGTTCGCCATGCGTCCCCGACTTCTCTGGGTGGAACTGCACTCCATAAAAATTATCTTTTTGAATAGCTGCCGAATAATCTATACCATAGTTACAGGTTGCCCCGTTATAGACAGGACTGTGCTCAATAAAAAAAGAGTGCACAAAATAAAAATATGTATTTTCTGGAATATCCTTAAACAAAGGACAATCGGCTTCTGCCTTGACACTATTCCACCCCATATGTGGGACCTTAAGTGTTACTCTATTCTTAAAATGCAGGGTTTTTAAAGGAAAAACAGACAAAAGCTCGGCCTCTCCCTCTTCCGAATAAGAGGTCAACAATTGCATGCCTACACATATTCCCAGCACGGGTTTCTCTAATGCAAGAATGGTATCTACCAGCCCCGTCTCCCTCAACTTATTCATCGCAGCCCCCGCGTGCCCAACTCCTGGAATTATAACACGATCAAACTGATCAAAGTCCTCTTTGCTATTAATCATACCATATCCGACTTGGATACGGTTTAATGCTGCAGTTAATGAAAAAATATTTCCTGCACCGTAGTTAACTATACCAATCATATTTATTCAGTAGTGAGTATGAAGTATTGCGTATTGGGATTATTCTCCGTACTCACTTCTCATTACTCAATTCTCATTACTACAAAACTCCCTTTGTACTTGGCAACTGCATATTTTCTGCGTCGCGTCGTACCGCCTTTTTAATGGATTTAGCGAAAGCTTTAAAGATAGCTTCAATCTTATGATGCTCATTATCGCCTTCGGCTTTGATATTTAAATTAGCTTTCGCTGCATCTGAAAATGACTTAAAGAAATGGAAAAACATCTCTGTAGGCATATCTCCGATCTTCTCCCGCTTAAATTCAGCATCCCATACAATCCAATTACGACCGCCAAAATCTAGAGCAACTTGGGCCAAACAGTCATCCATTGGCAAAGTATACGAATACCGCTCGATACCCCGTTTATCTCCGAGCACCTTCAAAAACACCTCGCCCAAAGCTATACCTGTATCTTCAATGGTATGGTGTTCGTCTATATGTAAATCCCCTTTTGCGTGCACCGTCAAGTCAATTGCACCATGCCGTGCAATCTGGTCTAGCATATGATCAAAAAACGGCAATCCCGTATGGATATCTGCCTTTCCCGAACCATCTAGATTTACTTTAATATAAATATCTGTTTCATTGGTCTTCCGATGATGCTCTTCGACCCTGGTATTCAGTTTCAAAAACTCATAAACAGCTTTCCAGTCAGAAGTTTCCAGTGCCACGCAATCGTCCGTAATCTCAACCTGTTCAGCCTTACCCAACTCATCATTATTACGCAACCAAATGGCCTTTGCACCCAGATTTTGCGCAAGTTTTACATCATTGACCCGATCACCTATAACAAAAGATTCACTAAGATTATATTTTGTCTGGTCAAAATATTCCGAAAGCATACCTATTCCCGGTTTACGGGTTGCCGCATTCTCATGAGGGAAAGTTTTATCGATATGCTCTTTGCCAAAGACTACACCCTCTGCCTTAAAGGTATCTACAACAAAATTATGTACTGGCCAAAAATTCTCTTCGGGATGTGATGCTGTACCAAGACCATCTTGGTTAGATACTAGAATCAATTCAAAATCGAGCTCCCGAGCGATACGTGGAAGATACTGCAAAGCACCAGGGTAAAACTTCAATTTCGTAAATGAATCAATCTGTTCATCTTCGGGTTCAAGAATAAGCGTTCCGTCTCTATCAATAAATAGTACTCTCTTGATAATATCTTTCATGGTTAATTTAGCTGTAAAATTGTTTAATGGCTTCAATCAGTTTCTTATTATCTTCGGTTGTCCCTATTGTAATACGTAGACAGCCCTCACATAACTCCACCTTTGAGCGGTCTCTTACAATGATTCCTTGACTGACCAAAAAATTATACAGCTCACGGGGTTCTTCCAATCGGGCCAAGATAAAATTGGCGTCAGATGGCGTGATATGCGCAATCTGCGCTACAGTAAGAAGCTCCTGCACGAGCAATTCCCGTTCGGCAACTGTTTGCTGGATCCAACTATTGACTGTCTCTACGTTCTCCAACGCTTGCAATACCAAGTCCTGAGTCGCCTGATTAATATTATAAGGAGGTTTGATCTTATTGAAAACCCGGATAATTTCTTTACTGGCAAATGCCATCCCTAACCGCAAAGCGGCTAATCCCCAAGCTTTGGATAACGTCTGAAGAATAACCAAGTTAGGATATTCGGCCAGTTCCTGTGTAAATGAGCGTTGTTTGGAAAAATTAATGTAAGCTTCGTCGATGACAACCAATCCTTTGAAATGTGTCAGAATCGTCTCTATATCTTTACGGTTTATACTATTCCCTGTAGGATTATTGGGCGAACAGATGAAAATCATCTTAGTATGCATATCTAATGCCTCGGCAATACCGTCTAAGTCCAATTGATAGTCTGCCGTCAGATTGACTTTACGAATCTGTACATCGTTGATATTCGCGGACACTTCGTACATACCGTAGGTAGGTGGCACCAAAACCACATTATCTACCCCAGGCTTACAAAAGGCACGGTACAAAATATCGATGGCTTCGTCACTTCCGTTGCCTAAAAAAATATGATCTGCTGGCACACCTTTTATTTTGGCCAGCTTTTCTTTCACTTGATGTTGTAGCGGATCTGGATAACGGTTGTAATGATGATCCAATGGCGAACCAAAAGCATTTTCATTAGCATCTAATAATACAGACGCTTCTCCTTTAAATTCATCTCTTGCGGAGGAATAAGGGACTAGTTTTTTGATATTGTCCCTTAGTAGGTTATCTAAGTTGAAAGACATATTTTTTGTCCATTAAAATTGAGGTGTAAAGATGGTTAAAAATTTAGAGAATCACTAAACTTTATACCAATTACCCTCAAAAGAAAGGATACTTTCATCAAACACCTCTTTTGCCTCTTCCAACAAGGGAGTCAAATCCTTATAACGTGCTGAATAATGCCCCATTAGAAGTCGTTTCACACCTGCTTGTACAGCCACTTGCGCCGCTTCCAGACTCGTACTATGAAATGTCTCTACCGCTCTTTCCAAAAGACTATGATCGAAGGTCGTCTCATGGTACAACAGATTTACCCCTTCTATGGCCTCCATATAGCCCGCAAAAGCACGCGTATCCGAGCAATACGCATAGCTTCTAGAAGCTGGGGCAGGCTTAGTCAACTCTGCTGCCCGGTATACAGTACCATCCAAATCCGTACAATCGACGCCTTTCTTAAGCTGCTGAAAAAAGACTGTCGGAATATTCTTCCCCACTATTTTCTCAGGGATCAAAGAAGCCGCTCGAGTCCCTTCGTCAAAACGGAAGCCCGTGGTAGGAACCCGATGCAGTAGTGGAAACGACCTCACCGTTAACATATGTGACTTCATAATCACCTCCTCCACTTCGGGATTGGTAGCATGAAACACCAGATTATAGCGCAGTGTAGTATCCGAGTGTTTAAATTGCAACTGGAGAATATCTAAAAGCGGAGCTGGTCCATGCAGATGCAACTCCGACTTACGTCCAGTCAGATTCATGGAAGACAGCAAGCCCACCAATCCTAAATAGTGGTCTCCATGTAAGTGACTTATAAATATCCGGGATATTTTATTACTCTTAATTCCATAACGATGCATTTGCATCTGCGTCCCTTCACCACAATCAATTAGAAATAGCTGTTCGTTAAAATTCAGAACCTGTGCCGTAGGGTGGCGCTCGTATATAGGAGTAGCAGAACTGTTCCCTAGAACTAAGACTTCAAATCGCATTCGTTATTTACCTCCTATCAAGTCACGCTGAATCTCATTTCCGAAGATAAGATCCTCAGCTTCACTTAGGTTTTTGACAATAGTAAAAAAGGCATCAAGATGCGCAACTTTCAAGATCTGCCTTACAGCAGGCGTCAACCCAGTAATGATAAACATTCCATCAGCCCCTTGGCACAATCGATCAGCCAACAGTCCCATACGCACGCCCTCTTCACAGATATCCTGAACCTGCGACAGGTCCAGCACGATATTACGCTGTCCCGACGTGTTACGAAGCATAAATTCTCCCTTTAGAAATGCTGCCGCAGCTGCATCTAAATTTGAAATAAGTGGTTCAATAACAACATATCGCTCGTGCTTATCAATAGTATAACGCATATCTTTATTTTCTTTATAATTTCTCTAACGCTGCATTCACATTGCGTTCGACGCGCGCCAAAACATCTTCCTCGGCAGCGTACTCAAAGCGTTCCCCCGTAATATACTCATAAAGTTCGACATATCGCGCAGCTATCGATTCCACGATTTCATCGGTCATTTCAGGAACCTGCTGTCCTTCTTTACCCTGAAAACCGTTTTCGATCAACCATTGTCTCACAAACTCCTTAGAAAGTTGCTTTTGAGGTTCCGACGCCGCTTGACGTTCTTCATATCCCTCAACATAAAAGTAACGGGAAGAATCTGGTGTATGAATTTCGTCTATTAGATAGATTATCCCGTCTTTCTTTCCAAATTCGTACTTTGTATCCGCCAAGATAAGTCCTCTTTCCTGAGCTATCTCTACTCCACGTTGATACAAGGCATGTGCATATTTTTCCAATTGCTCGTAGTCTTCCACACTTACGATCCCCTGCTTCAAGATTTCCGCTTTGGAAATATCCATATCATGCCCCACTGCAGCTTTAGTAGTTGGTGTAATAATAGGCTTCGGCAACTTATCATTCTCCTTTAGTCCTTCTGGAAGTACCTCTCCACAAAGCTCACGTCCTCCTTCACGGTATGTACGCCAAGCATGCCCAGAAAGATATCCACGGATTACCATCTCTACCTTAAACGGCTCACACATCTGTCCGATGGTCACCGAAGGATCAGGAACAGTAATCACCCAATTAGGCAAAATATCAGCTGTTGCTTTCAAAAACTTAGCAGCAATCTGATTTAAGACCTGTCCTTTAAAAGGAATAGCCCGAGGAAGTACCACGTCAAATGCAGAAATGCGGTCAGATGCTACCATTACTAAATATTTACTATCTATGGTATAGACATCCCTCACCTTACCCCTGTAAAAAGAGGTCTGTTTATTAAAATTAAAATGGGTTTCTTTTATTGCACTCATCGTATTAAATCGCCCTGTTATTTATATAGTATTAATTATTTGCTTTCAAATCCCCGTAGGCTTCCAAAATACGCTTCACCAATTTATGCCGAACCACATCACTACCCGTCAGGTATACGATGTCGATCCCACTGATGTTGTCTAATAGTTTAATCGCAGTAGCTAGTCCTGACTGAGACTTTTTAGGAAGATCTATTTGGGTAAGATCACCAGTAACGATAAATTTGGCTGTCGGTCCCATACGGGTTAAGAACATCTTAAGCTGCATATCAGTAGCATTCTGTGCCTCGTCCAAAATCACAAAACAGTTATCCAACGTACGTCCACGCATGAAAGCTAGGGGAGCCACTTCTATTGTTCTGTTTTCCAAATATCCTTTCAACTTCTCTACAGGAATCATATCATCCAACGCATCATAAAGTGGTCTCAAATAAGGATCCACTTTCTCCTTTAGATCTCCCGGTAAAAATCCTAAGTTCTCTCCTGCCTCTACAGCAGGTCGAGTTAAGATAATTCGTTTAATTTCCTTATTACGCAATGCCCGAACAGCCAATGCTACAGCAGTATAGGTTTTGCCTGTACCGGCTGGCCCTACTGCAAACAGGATGTCATTCTTATTGATGCTATCCACCATCTTACGCTGGTTCGGTGTACGCGCACGAACAATCAAACCATTAGGCCCATAAACAATAGGCTCCCCCTTGAGTCCTGCCTGTGGGCCATCCTCCGGCTTATCTTTGTCGGCCGAGCGTTGCTCACTGGGAGGAATCCCAAGTAATTCTTCCAACTCCAAACCACCCAACGCATTGTATTTGATGACGTGATCCGTAATGGCCGAAAAAACAGATTCAAACAAGCGTTGCTCCACTTCCTCTCCCAACACTTTAAGCTCTGTCCCCCTTGCAATCAAACGTATTTTAGGAAATCTATTTTTGATAGATTCAAAATTCTCATTTTGAGCTCCCCATAGAGAGACCAAATTAACATTGTCCAAATTGATGATTAATTCGCTCAAATTATTATGGTTTTTAGTTTAAAATGTAACATATACCATGACCCGCTTCTTTAAATTTATCACACCGAATATTATTCGTGTCTATTTTATTCTCAAGGGTATAACTACCACATCACAGTCAAGGGCCCGTAGCTTATCCAACATGGATATTTCCGCAGATAAATATAGATAAGATTTTCAATTTGTATAATGCAAAAACATTCTTATCTAAGCAAATTATATTCAAAAATACAAACTAATATTTTCACATGTATCGAATGTGAAAAATATTCATTATTTTAAATGCGAAAGGCCTTTATGAACACTAGTTTTACTAACTTTGTCTTTACTTTTTTCAAAAAAACAATAGTTTCAGGGCACGTTTTTAGGACAACGGGCTGTTAATATGGGAGTAATAACATTAACAACAGATTTAGGTTACCGCGATTTTTATCAGGCGGCATTGAAAGGGAGCATAATATCATTGTTGCCCAATGTGCGTTTAATAGATATCACACATGAGATTCCCTCTTTCAACATACAGCACGCCGCTTTTATCCTTCAGAACGCATATCATTATTTTCCAAAAGAGACTGTCCACCTCATTGGTATCGATACCGTCTTTCAAGAAAACTGCCGCTATATCGCGATGAAGTTTGACGGGCACTACTTCGTTGGCGCCGACAATGGTATATTTAGCATCATCTTAGGTGAAAAAAAAGCAGAACAGCTCTTCGAAATTGAGATGATGCAAGACCTTCGGTTTTTGCACTTTCCCTTGGCCGACATTCTCGTAAAAGCAACCTGCCATATCGCTGAGGGAAACCCTATTGAAGACTTGGGCTCACCAATAGATACACCACTACAAAAAGTAACCTTACTGCCGATCATAGAGAACAGCTTTATCAAAGGACATGTTTCCTATATCGACTCCTTTGGAAACGTCATCTCCAATATCAGCAAAGACCTCTTTAATCAAGTACAAAAAGGAAGAAACTTCATCCTACACTTCAAACGGAACGAAACGATCAATAAAATGAGCTGGCATTACAATGAGGTTTCTGAAGGTGAAAAACTATGCCTGTTTGGCATATCCGATTATCTCGAAATTGCTATTAATAAAGGACACGCCAGCAATTTACTTGGCTTATACGCGGATGAAACCATAATGGTCGAATTTTTGGACTGAGATAAATCATAACTCATGAAATACACGCTGCTAATATACTTCCTACTATATAGCTTAGCGCTTATAGCATCACCAACAGACTCTATCTCATTTGAGGCACAACGAAAGCGAGTCAATGAACTGCTCGACCAGCGAAGTAAGCGCTTTGGTGACTACACCCAATCCTTAGAGCAGAAGACAGGCGTCTTTGGTTTATTCAAAACCAAAAATGACATGCAGAAGTCAATCGACATTTTAAAATCTGTAGTCATCAACGACAACGCGATATTCCTCGAAACACGAAAACTCCTCAACCTAAAAGATAGCGAAGCTGCGCATTTTCAAACACTCGCTAAAGAATACGATCAGCAAATAACTGCCTTCATGAAGACGATATCCAAATTGCAGGCTGAAAACGAACTTTTAAGGCAGAATATCAAAACCCTGGAGGAAGAAGACCATCAAGACAACAAATACCAATTTATCGTGTTTGTAATTCTCCTCCTAGGAGGGGTTCTATTTTTCGTATACAACCGTCGTAAAACACAAAATGTGACGAAAGTTTGATAAGGCGACTACTTTATATCATTACATTTGTCAGTTGGAACAAAAAAGCTTATAAGATAATAAACAATGGCTAGACCAAGATTGAACAGTGGCGATTCACATTCCGATGATTTACCCAAGCCCAAATTAAACAAAGAACTACTTAAAAAGGCTACTCAGATTTTATCTTATCTAAAACCTTACAAGGGTAAGTTTATTTTAGGCATGATCTTCCTGATCCTATCCAGTTTGACGATGCTTACTTTTCCAGCATTGTTGGGAGCCATGATTGATGCTGCTCAGGGAAAACAGACTTATCCTTGGCTTGAATCAAGCGTACTTTTTATAGGCGGGTTATCATTAGTCATCCTATCGTTTCAATCTATCATGTCTTTTTTTCGCATCCGTCTATTTGTCGAAATTGCAGAGAAAGCATTGGCCAATATCCGTAGAGAGTCCTATCTAAAGCTAATTACGCTCCCTATCGACTTCTTTGCTAACCGCAGAGTGGGCGAATTGAACAGCAGACTGTCTGCAGATTTATCACAAATCCAAGACATCATGACGACCACGCTTGCCGAAATAATCAGGCAAACTATCAGTCTAGTCATCGGAGTACTCCTCTTGATCGTTGTCTCTCCCAAACTTGCATTGATGAATCTGTGCATCTTGCCCATCCTTGTTGTTACTGCGATTTTCTTTGGTCGGTTCATACGTAATCTTTCAAAACAGACACAAGATCAACTTGCTGACTCGAACAGTATCGTTCAGGAAACTCTCCTTGGCATATCCAACGTCAAGGCATTTGTGAACGAGTACTATGAAGCGCGTCGATACAGTAAAAAGCTAGATAATGTCGTGAATCTTTCCGTTAAAGCGGCTACCTATCGAGGTTTATTTGCTTCATTCATCATCTTCTGTATATTCGGTGCAGTTATCGCTGTAATCTGGTATGGGGCATCATTAGTCGCCGCAGGAGAAATTACCGTAGGAGACCTGACCACCTACATCCTATACTCTATGTTTGTCGCTGGTTCGATGGGTAGCTTCCCAGAACTATATGCGGGACTGCAAAGAGCATTAGGATCCAGCGAGCGTGTTATAGAGATACTTAATGAAAAGACAGAAGACATCAAGGTAACCGAAGAGGATAAAAACATCAAAAGGCATATCATGGGTAAACTAACATTTAATCAAGTTAACTTTGCCTATCCTTCTCGTCCAGAGTGCAACATTTTGAATGAAATTTCGTTTACAGCCGATGCTGGACAAAAAATAGCGATAGTAGGCCCTAGTGGCGCCGGCAAATCCACAATAGCCTCTTTAATCCTTCAGTTCTATCAACCCTCCTCTGGCGAAATACGTTATGACGAAATACCGTCTTCCAGCTTTGCCATCACAGATATACGAAACCAAATAGGCATTGTACCTCAAGATGTATTACTTTTTGGAGGCACTATACGGGAAAACATTAATTACGGAAAGTTAGACGCGAATGCCGAAAGCGTTATTGAAGCTGCCAAACGGGCAAATGCGCATGATTTTATCATGGGTTTTCCAGACGGCTACGATACCATGGTCGGAGAAAGAGGAGTAAAACTATCCGGAGGCCAACGCCAACGTATCGCCATAGCAAGAGCATTACTAAAAGATCCTGCGATTCTTATATTAGATGAAGCCACCTCTTCATTAGATTCCGAATCAGAAAGACTCGTTCAGGAGGCGTTAGAAGAGCTCATGAAAAACCGGACTTCAATTATTATTGCCCACCGTCTTTCCACCATAAAGAATGCAGATAACATCTTGGTAATTGATGAAGGTAGAGTGGCAGACTTTGGTAATCATATCGAGTTACTATCAAAAGGCTCTGGATTATATCACCACCTATACACCTTACAGTCTAGCCAGAAAAGTCTGACACAATAAAAGCTAAAACAGCCACTTTCGGTTAAAATTTGTTAATCCATTTTCCTAGAAAACTTTTTGGAACGATGGTTGTTTATTGATTATAATAACGAACTGAAAAATAAACAAATATTTAGTCATGAAACGACTACGCTTATTCAAATCAAACAGAGGTAAGAATAAATCTGATCGCTTCATCACCATTTAAAAAACAAATTTTATAAAGATGAAAAATAGGAATGGATTAGTTGCATTTGCATTGTTAGGATTGGCAGTTGGAACCGCTGCTTATTATTTATTGGGTACAGAAGACGGAAAAAAAACATTGGACAAAGCCAATGACGGTATCAAGGATTTAACCAAGTCGCTTAAAGAGCTTTCAAAAAGAGAAGCAAAGAAAGCATCGCGCTTAGCTAAAGAGGCTAAAGAAGACTTAAGAGAGTGGAAATCTAAAGCAAAAGATGCGGGCAGAGATGTGCTAAACAAAGTCTCTGAAAAAACCTCAGACTGGGCAAGTAAAGCTTCAGACGCTACCGATAAAATAGCCCGTAAAACGGAAGATCTGACTGAAAAAGCAAAATCAGAAATCTCAAAGGCTTAATTTTCAAAAGTAAACGCTGTACACTGCAAATTGTGTATCTTTGCGATACATGAGTCTTTTACAGCAAATCACGACTTTAGTCAACAAAGATCTTACTTTAGAGTGGCGTTCTAAACATGCCGTAAACGGCATCCTGCTATATGTGGTGTCTACCGTTTTTGTCTGCTACCAAGCATTCAAAACAGTAGACACTCTAATTTGGAATGCTTTATTTTGGATTATCCTGCTCTTCGCTTCCATAAATGCGATTAGCAGGTCATTCGTACAGGAAAGCCAGTATCGCCAACTGTATTACTACTCCATTGCGAGTCCCAAGTCTATCATACTCTCCAAAATCATTTACAATATCATACTGATGACTGTCCTTTCTGTCATCGCCTACGTGATCTATTCCTTGGTCTTTAAAAATCCCGTTGGGGATCCCCTATTTTATTTCATAGCGGTATTCTTAGGGGCAATAAGCTTTGCAACCGTATTTACGATGGTTTCTGGAATAAGCGCCAAAACAGGCAATAACAGTACGATGATGGCAGTTTTAGCTTTCCCTATAATCATCCCGTTATTGATTGTACTGATTACACTCTCCCAAAACGCATTACAGGGCGCAGATAGAGCAGAAAGTTACAATGAAATTGGCGTTCTTGTGGCAATTAATGTCGTAACTGTTGCCATTTCTTTATTGTTATTTCCTTACCTTTGGAGGGATTAAAACAACACGTAAAAAATGAGAAAAAACTGGTGGAAAATATTAGCAGCATGTTTAGTAAGTGCTTCTGTTGTCGCTGGATTTATGGGACCGGTACCAAAATTATTTCTTCTTCATGAAACGATAAGAAACGTTTACTTCCATGTCCCTATGTGGTTTGCGATGTTTACGCTATATGCAATCTCTGTAGTATACAGTGTGAAGTACCTAAACGGGGGCAACCCAAAACACGACATCCTAGCTGTTGAAGCAGTAAATACAGGTGTCATCTTTTGCTTCTTGGGATTACTGACAGGAATGCAGTGGGCCAATATCACTTGGGGAGAAGCTTGGCCTAGTGACTCCAAAACCAATGGCTCCGCTATTGCCACGCTCATGTACCTGGCTTATCTGGTATTACGGAATACACTAGAAGAAGAACAAAAGCGAGCTAAAATATCAGCTGTCTATAATATTTTCGCTTTCCCTATCATGATCGTGCTCATGTATATCCTACCTAAGATGACAGACTCTCTGCACCCAGGTAGCGGCGGGAACTCTACTTTTGGAGATCTAGATATGGACAACAATATGCGTCCTATTTTCTATTCTGCAGTGATCGGCTGGATACTTACTGGCGTATGGATTTGTACCCTAAGATACCGTGTGGCACTATTGGAACGCAAAGCGAATCAAATCGATTAATATGAACTTTAAAAGCGGTATCCGTTTATAGTAGAAAAAGAACCGAATACACGCACAGTATAATCTTATTCTGTTGAATTATTTATATATGAAAAAAATCAGTTTACTTTCCATCTTCACACTAATAACAACACTGGCCTCTTATGCTCAATCATCAGAGATTGAAATGGCAGAGGGCCTTCGCAGCTCAGGAAAAATATGGGTTGTAGTCTTAGTGCTTTTAACTATCGTTGTTGGAGTTTTCGTATACTTGTTTACAATAGACAAAAAAGTCACAAAACTAGAGAAGAGAAACTCCTAAGTCTATCCAAAGTAGTTCGAAATTATGATCATCAGACAACACAGAAAATTTACGCCAATCAACATACTATTCGTATCGCTTATTGGAACTTTTTTGTGCTTAGGGGTATTCTTACACCTCCCTGAAGAATTAAGACCGATTTTACTTGAACCCGCAGCCAACAATCTCTTTAACATCGAGATCGGCGCAGGGCTCCAACCTGTATCCAACGTTTTATTAACTTTGATTCTAACGTTATTGCAGGCCTTGTTGCTGAATAAAATTGTAAATCATTTCAATTTTTTGGGTAAACCCAATTTTCTGACAGCCTTGCTCTTCATGACTTTAGTCAGTATGTTCTTGCCCTTTTTAGTTTTATCGCCCACCCTGATCTGTAACTTTATTACTATCTGGATGATGAGCAAGCTCTTCGCGATTTACAAGCAAGCAGATATAAAAGGATTAATGTTCGACTTAGGAATGATTGTCGCTATCGGTAGCTTGGTATACTTCCCATTTATTGTTATGTTTCTCTTACTATGGATAGCACTGATCATCTTTAGGCCATTTATTTGGAGAGAGTGGGTAACCCCTGTTTTTGGCTTTTCCATTGTTTATTTTTTACTGGGTGTAATCTACTATTGGCTGGATAGGTTTGACGAATTTAAAACCATATTTTCTCCATTTACCAATCCACTACCACACACCTTACACGTAGACTATCAGGATTATTTGGTCGTAATACCTATTGCCATTGCTCTTTTATTTCTTTTAGCTGTACTAAGAGACCAATATTTTAGAAGTGTAGTTCACATACGGAAATCATTTCAATTGCTTTTTTATATGCTTTTGCTCATTGCAGGGTCGTTCTATTTGAATGAGAAGATTAACATCAATCACTTTTTGCTTTGCGCCCCTCCTCTAGCGATTTATTTGGCTTACTATTTTTCTTTTGCCAAGTCCAAATGGGTCTATGAAAGTCTATATCTCGTAATTATGATCACCATAATATACTTTCAGTTTATGTAAAAAACTGACAAACAATCGTTTAACCTTTTTTAACAAAATGAGGTCAAGGATTCATTAAAATTTAAATAGTTTTGTAACGAAATAAATTCATCAGAACACCAATTGGTTAGTTTATTAAAAAAATGCCAGTTCGTTATTGGCCTATCAAGATAACACAAAAATACGTCCGAAGCGCGGAGATTATAAAAATATATGCATAAACAATTCAATGTTTTGAGTGCCAAAAGGGCTTTACAGCTTGTAGTTGCTACAGGCCTTTTCCTGGTAAACATCCAAGCGAATGCCCAGACTACAACCTCACACTCTCCTTACTCCAAATTCGGCTTAGGACAGATGCGAGAAGACCTCCTTCCACAGACCCGTTCAATGGGAGGAATATCAAGTGCAATACGTTACCAATCCGGGCTTCCTATTCTCAACGTGGGTAATCCTGCAAGTTATTCCGCTTTTTCCAGAACAATTATGGAAGTAGGGCTTTATGGTAATGCAACTGAGCTAAGTCGCCCTGGAGTAAAAGATAATACAGCAGACTTTGCATTCTCCCACCTCGCAATAGGGATACCACTTTCTCAACGCTTTGGTGGCCTTGCATTTGGGCTTATGCCTTACTCGGATGTAGGTTATAACCAAACCAGTAGAGAAAAAATTGGCAATTTGGTCTATAATGTATCCTCTAAAGGAGAAGGTGGAATAAACAAAGCCTTCTTTGGTTACGGTGTATCTCCAATCAAGGGACTAAGTGTAGGTGCTAATATAGGTTTCTTATTTGGTGAGCTAACTGACATAGACTTAGTCAGCTTCCCTACAGACCCTAGTATGCTAAATACACGATACAATGAGACACGTCTTATTCGGGGAGCTACCTATGACTATGGTGTACAATATTCAAAAGCGATAGGTAAAAAATTAAACCTGACTGTAGGCTATACGGGCTCACTAAACAATACAATAACAAACAAAACCTCTTCGTTTATTAAAAGAACGGAACCTTCAACAGATCCGGATTTTCAGAACATCCCACTCGATACGGTGTCTAGTATAACTGGTTTATCACGCAAAATTAATCTTCCATTAAAGCACACCGTTGGATTTACCCTTTCCAAAGGATACAATTGGATGGTGGGCGCAGACTTCAAGTACGCAGATTGGAGTAACTTCCAAACACGTGCTGGAGAAGCTCAACTTGGGAAAAACTACGGCTTTGCAGTTGGAGGACAGATTAAACCTGACCCGACATCCTTCAGATATTGGAACATCGTAGATTACAGACTAGGATTTCGTTACGACAAGACGCCAGTTAAGTACAACAATAACAACATAGATGACATGGCTGTCACAGTAGGTCTAGGTCTACCGTTGCCTGAAACAAACTTTGGCCTTACCTTTTCACGGATAAACATATCTGCTGAATTCGGTCAAAGAGGATCTTTATCCAACAATCTAGTACGTGAGCGTTATATCAACTTTAATCTAGGTTTTACATTGAATGACACTTGGTTCCGCAGAAGAAGTTATGACTAACAGGAGAAGAGTATTCTCAAAATTAGATATTAATATTCCCCTATTGCTTTTTATTGCAATAGGGGTTTTCTCACTTAGTAGCTGCGAGAATGACCTTCGTGATGTCAGTAAAATTGAGAATATACAGCAAGAAGAAGCTGTAGATATCTCAAAAGATGTAAAAATTATACTAAGCGACTCAGCCGTTGTAAAAGCCCAATTAACGGGCCCAGAAATGCGTGTATACCACGACACCACAGGCAATAAGAACAGCAATTATGAGTTTCAAAAAGGTATACAGATTATATTTTATGATTCGGAAGGCAAAGAAAGCCAGCGTATACGATCCGACTATGGCAAACAGCGTGTCCTGGATGGGATTACAGAATTTAAAAAAAATGTAGTCGTCAATATGGCCGATGGTTCTGTCATCAAAACGGAAGAGCTCTATTATGATGAAAAAAAGAAAATCTACTACAATGATGTTCCTATTTCATTTGAGTTTAAAGACGCCAGAGGCAATCTTTTAGCCACTTCTTTCACATCAGACACGGAGTTTAGAAATATTAATGGGCAAAATATGACGGGATTCTATATTCCCTCAGGCAATAGTCAGTTGCCTTCATTTGGCAATTAATTCGACCTCAACAATAAAGGTTTAAATAAGTTTTATTAACGTTATAAAAATTTACTCTTTTTTTTTATAAAAGTTGTATCTTGCGCCTTGTTTTAACAAAACACAATTAAATAACTAAAGAACACATAAATACAATACGAGAATATGGGATTAATGGGTAATTTGCGTAACCGTGCTGGATTGGTAATATTCATAATCGGCTTAGCAATTGTTGCATTTTTATTAGGGGACATCATTAAGTCCGGAACGCCGTTTTGGGCTAAGAAGCAAAACGAAGTAGGTAGTGTAAACGGCAACTCTGTCGACTACCATGATTTCAATGCACAGGTAGAACAAACTTCGGCTATGTATCAGCAGCAAATGGGTGGAGCTGAAACTCCTCAAATAAAAAACTTTGCAGTACAACAGGTTTGGAATCAATTTATTTCCAAAGAGCTGATGGCGACGGAAATTGAGAAATTAGGATTATCCGTAGGGAAGAAAGAATTTAACGACCTTATCACTGGTCCAAATCCTTCTCCTCAGATTATGCAAACCTTCACGAACCCAGAGACAGGTCAATTTGACCGTAATTACCTTACCCAAGTAATCAATGAGGCAAAAGGTGGCAACGTTCAGGTCGCACAGCAATGGGAGTTACTCCTAGAGAATGTTCGCACGCAACGATTGACAGAAAAATACTCGAACCTACTAAGCAATGCTGTATACGTTACAGCACTAGAGGCTCAGGACGAATATACGGCAAAGAATAAATTAGCAAACTTCAAGTATGTATTGCTTGACTATTCTTCGGTTAATGAAGCGGACATCAAATTGACAGATGCCGACTACAAAGAATATTATGATAAGCACAAAAATGCTTTCAAAAACCCAGAAGAAACACGTGCAGTAGAATATGTCTTATTTGATGCTAGTGCAACAGCCAAGGACTCTAGCACTACTCTAGCCGCAATTCAAACACTTAAAGGTGAATTAGCAGCTTCTACCAATGATTCGCTATTTGTTGTAGGAAGCTCTGATAACAAATACCCTGTAACTTACTACAGAAAGGGGCAAGTTAGCCCAGCCTTAGATTCAGTTATTTTCAACGCTGCAAAAGGAACAACAGTAGGTCCATTTCTATCAAATGGTGCTTATGAGATCGCGAAAATCTTAGATTCCAAATTCAGTCCAGACTCTGTTAAAGCAAGTCACATCCTTTTAAATGCAGCAGCAGAAGGTGGTGTTGACAAAGCAAAAGCGAAAGCAGACTCTATCAAAGGTCTACTAGCTAAAGGAGAGAGCTTCTCTGCATTAGCAGTTGAATTCAGTCAAGATCCAGGAAGTAAAGCTAACGGAGGCGACTTAGGTACTTTCACTAGAGGACAAATGGTTGGTCCTTTTGAAGAAGCAGCATTCAATGGTAAAGCTGGCGATGTAGTTATCGTAGAATCACAATTTGGTGTACATATTTTAAAAATCGAGAAGCAAATCGGAAATTCTAAAATTGTAAAAGCGGCAATCCTTGATAAGGTAATCACTGCCGGAAAAGAAACTACCGATGCTGTTTACGCAAAAGCAAATACCTTCTTTACTTCGGCTAATAGCTCCAACTTTGATGAAACTGCCAAAAAAGACAAACTTAATCTGCAAAAAGCTACGCGTGTACAGCCTATGGACAACTCGCTAAACGGCGCTGAAGCTTCAAGAGAGTTAATCCGTTGGATTTTTGACGCTAAAAAAGGTGATGTATCCGATAAGATTTATGAAACAGAAAATGCCTTTATCGTAGCTAAAGTCTCAGGAATCAACCCGAAAGGCATTCAACCTTTAGAAGCTATCAAAGGCGATATCGAACTAGGTGTCAAAAACCTTGTAAAAGCACGTATGCTAAAAGAAAAAATGAATAACGCCCTTAACGATGCTACCTCATTGGATCAAGTAGCTCAAAAAGCTGGAAAGCCTGCAATCGCTGTTGAAAACATCGTTTTAGCGAATCCAGTAATACCAGGTGTATCACTTGAAAGTACGGTCATCGGTACTGTATTTGGTCTACAACCGAACAAACCATCTAAAGCTATTGAAGGAACACAAGGTATCTATGCAGTACAAGTAGATAGCTTTGTAAACCCTAAAGAGATGGTAGACACAGAGCGTAAAAATCAACAAAAACAAATGTTGACATCTAAACAACAACGCGCATGGGGTTCAATCTTTAAAGCATTGCAGGACAACGCTAAGATTGATGACAATCGCATTAGATTTTATTAAGATATTATAATTAATTTTACAGCCGGGCATGGTAACATGTCCGGCTTTTTTTATATTTTTAGCATATGGATATTCAAGAGAACATAGTCAATAAAGTTGCACAAAGTGGTCTTATCACTATTGATCTGGCAGAATATGCGCCTATACAGAGCGATATCCTAACTTACGATATCAAGGATAACCTGTTTCATGGCCTGATTCTCAAAGAGAAAGATTTCAGAGACTTTGTCAAACAACATGACTGGTCTCAATATCAAGGCAAACATATCGCTATTACTTGTTCTACAGATGCGATTGTGCCGACTTGGGCCTACATGATCTTGGCCAACAAGCTTACCCCTTTTGCCAAAAGCATACATTTTGGTACCGAAGACGAAGTCGTGCGTGACTTATTCTCTGAAGCTATCCAAGCTATAGATTACTCGGTTTATAATGACCAGCGTATCGTAGTAAAAGGATGTGGTGATATCTTTATTCCAGAGAGTGCATTTGTATCCTTCACCCATAAGCTCAGCTTGGTAGCCAAAAGTATCATGTACGGCGAACCTTGCTCTACGGTCCCTGTGTTTAAGCGAAAAAATTAAACCATTAGGGATCTTGAAGCGTCTTAGGTATATTAATGAGGATATTCTATTCTGATCGATCTAAGAAGACAATCAGAACAAATTATGCCCGTTAAAGAACAACTTGAACATATATGAAAAGAGCCTACTGTACATTACTTGCTTTATTTGTTAGCTTCACATGGAGCTTTGCCCAATCCCTTCCCTATCTAAAAGAACCGACCTTTAAAGAAGGTGAAAAACTCTCTTATAAGCTAAGATACGGTATTATATCTGCTGCCAATGGTGTGCTATCAGTCAACAAGTCCCAGCTTCAATTCAGCAATAAGAATACCTACCACCTGAATGCATTCGGACAGACATCTTCAGGCTTTTCAATCTTCTATACCGTCAAAAACAAGTATGACTCCTATATAGATGGAAATACTTACCAGCCCTATCTGTACACCGAAGACATTCATGAAAACAGCTACACCCGAAAGGAATATGCGACATTCGATCATCGGAACTCTACAGTAAAAGGAGCAAAAGGAACCTTTAAAGGAAAGACTCCACAAATCTTTGACTTATTATCTGCCTATTACTTTTCCCGGAATCTCGACCTGGCCTCTTTGAAAAGTGGGGACACCTTTAAGATCACCTACTTCTTGAACGACGAAATTGCCGAATTGAAAGTAGCATATGTTGGTACCGAACAAATAAAAACGAGTCTTGGAACACTGGACTGTATTAAATTAAGTCCTGAAATCAAACCTGGACGTATCTTTAAAAAGGATAGTAAATTGTATCTTTGGGTCACTAATGATGGTAATCGTATCCCCGTAAAAGCGCAGGTTGAAATCTTAATAGGTTCTGTCACGATGGAACTAACAAAGGCTGAGGGGTTAAAGTACGAATTGGGAAAAAAAGTGAGCTATTCAAAATAAGTAAAATCATGATTGAGGTTGATAATGTACTGGTCCATGAGGACTTAATAAGCAATGATTTTGTTTGTAACCTATCAAAATGTAAAGGTATCTGCTGTGTAGAGGGCGATGCGGGTGCACCACTACGAGAATCTGAAAAAGCAGTTTTACAAGAGATCTACCCAAAAATAAAGCCCTACATGACTGAAAAGGGCATTCAGGCGGTGGAGGAACAAGGAACTCATGTAATCGATAGTGATGGAGATCTAACGACTCCCTGTGTCGACGGTAACAAAGAATGTGCCTATGTCACTTGGGAAAACGGCATTACAAAATGTGCAATAGAAAAAGCCTATGAACTAGGCGAAGTAGATTGGAAGAAACCAATTTCTTGCCATTTATACCCTATACGGACCACACACTACCCGCAGTTTGACGTCTTACATTATGATAGATGGCATATCTGCAAAGATGCTTGCAGCTTTGGTAAAGAACTTCAGGTCCCTGTATACAAATTCTTAAAAGACCCGCTCATCCGCGAATATGGAATAGAATGGTATACTAAATTAGAAGAATCGGTAGAATCTATCTAATGGAATTTTGTTATCTTTATTGCGTATAAATAGACGCTAATTGGTATTTACCATCATTCATGCTTAGTTTAAAGGAGATACAACGCCCCATTGCAACAGAGCTTTCGACATTCGAAACGAAGTTTAAGCAGTCCATGCAAAGCTCTGTTCCACTTTTAGATATTATAACCCAATACCTATACAAACAGAAAGGCAAACAAATGCGTCCTATGTTTGTATTTTTCGCCGCTGGCTTATGTGGAGAAATAACCGAGTCTACCTACCGTGGAGCCTCGCTTGTCGAACTGCTGCATACGGCCTCGCTTGTACACGATGATGTAGTGGATAATGCGAACGAAAGACGGGGCTTTTTTTCGATTAATGCCTTATGGAAAAACAAAGTCGCTGTACTTGTTGGAGATTTCCTGCTTTCCAAAGGTCTTCTGCTTTCTGTCAACAGCAATGAACATAATCTACTAAAGATAGTCTCTGAGGCTGTGGAGCAGATGAGTGAAGGCGAACTGCTACAGATAGAAAAAGCTCGTAAACTAGACATAAAAGAAGATATCTATTACGAGATCATCCGCAAAAAAACGGCGTCTCTGATTGCCTCCTGCTGTGCTTCGGGAGCATCTTCCGCCAAAGCAGATACCGAAACCATAGAACTTATGCGATTATTCGGAGAAAAAGTCGGATTGGCTTTTCAGATTAAAGACGATTTATTTGACTTTGGACTAGATGATGTCGGCAAACCTGTAGGTAATGACATCAAAGAAAAGAAGATGACCCTACCCTTAATCTATGCGCTGTCAAATACCTCAACCTCAGAAAAACGTCGAATCATTAATTTGGTTAAGAATCACAACGAAAATAATGAGAAGGTAGAAGAGGTGATACAATTTGTACGCAGCAGCGGTGGTCTGGAGTATGCTACAGAAAGAATGATGCAGTTCCAACAGGAAGCATTCGATATTTTGGCAAAGTTCCCTGACAACGTTTACAAAGAAGGCCTTAAGCAACTAGTAACATTTACCACAGAAAGAAAGAAATAATATGAGTCACGAGATAATGTTTTTTGGAGGATTTATCGTCTTTATCATCCTCATGCTGGCAATAGACCTCGGTCTATTTAGTAAAAGCGATAAACCAATAAGTCTAAAAGCGGCAGCTATTATGTCCTTAATATGGATATTATTTGCTTTAGGCTTTGGTCTAGTCCTTTATTTCTGGGGTAACGAGCTACACAATGTGCATGATATCGCCCGTTTAAAAGAAATTGTTGCCAAGCATTACCACGATATAAAAATAGTGGAAAATGACCTGGTAGCCAGCTTACACATTTACAACAAGAACCTGACTTTAGAATATCTCACGGGTTATGTCGTCGAATATGCCCTCTCGGTAGACAATATCTTTGTCATGGTATTACTTTTCTCCTCATTCGGCATACCTGAACGCTATTACCATAAGGTACTGGTATGGGGAATCCTAGGGGCAATTATCTTACGTTGTATCTTTATCTTCGTTGGAGCAGCCTTAATAGCTAAGTTCGGCTGGATACTTTACGTCTTTGGAGCCTTTTTAGTATATACTGGATTTATGATGTATATCAATAGAAATCAAGAAGAAGAAGTAGACCCACAGAACCATGCAATAGTCAAATTTGCCTCAAAATATTTTAAGGTAACATCAAAGATGGACCAAGGTAAATTCTTTCATATCGAAAACGGAGTTCGCTATATGACTCCACTTTTCCTAGTGCTCTTAGTCATTGAATTTACCGATTTAATTTTTGCGGTCGACTCTATCCCCGCCATATTTTCAGTAACAAAAGACCCCTATATTGTGTTTTTCTCCAATATCTTTGCGGTATTAGGACTAAGATCAATGTTCTTCCTTTTGGTTAACATCATTCACAAATTCCATTATCTGAAAGTTGGTTTAGCATTTCTATTGATTTTTATCGGAGCAAAAATGTTATTGCATGACTGGCTTAAAGAATGGGGCTTTACTACATCCCACTCTTTGATTATTATTTTGAGCATATTAGCGATTAGTGTCGTGGCCTCGCTCATTTTTCCTAAAAAAGAAAATTACGACCGTTAGCTTTAAAAGCAATAATAAAAAGCAGCGCCTGATCTTTCGAGCGCTGCTTTTTTATATCCTAGTCCTAAATCAAGTCACGAACTTAAAGACTCACTAGGAGCTCTCCAATAGCCAACTAGCGAAGAGCTGTAGCTAAATAGCATTCCACCATAGCCAACCAGCAAGGTACCGTAGCCAACTAGCGAAGCGCTGTCTTTACAACCTCTCTTTTTAGTACAATAAGATAGCATCATTTCACCAACATACAGGTAGGACTATTCGGCAGAAAAAGAAAGGGTCGCCAATAATCACGTATTGACGACCCCTAGATCCTATATATTGTTAATAAACTACTTCAAGACTACACTTGACCTTCCCATGATCGCATCATCTGCATACAGGAGCACTGTATAGGCCCCTTTCTTGAAGCGATTACCATCTCTCCATAGCAATTGATATTCTTCGCCTCTATTTGTAAAATTGATATTTTCTTTGAACGTAAATTGCAGCTTATCCCCATGAACATAAAATACATCTCCTGCTTTAGCTATAAGATTACCTTGCGGATCAATTATCCGAACAAAGACCTCCTTACTTCCCTCCTTGGCTAACGGGTTATCAGCGATAGAAAATTTTATCTGTAGATCATCAACACGCTTAGCTTTAGTTTCTATTTCAAAATCCCCTTTTCGGGTTTTCTCAACTCCGTTGACCAAGATACTTGACACTTTAACAGAAGATGCAATGCTAACTTTTTCGTTCAACCGCTCGTTCCGCTCTTTCAGATTTTCAACTTGATCACTTTTTTCTTTTACAGTCGAACTCAATTCCTTATTTCTCTTTAAAAGGATATCATTTTGAAGTTTCAACTCCCCAGCTTCATCCTTTAGTGAAGAGACATTTTTCTTTAGTTTCTGTATCTGATCTTTAGCTGCTTGTATCTGCGTATCGGAGATATTCGAACTCTCCAGCTCAGAACGCAAATCATCAATTATTTTGCGCGCAAACTGCTCTTCCTGAATCAGGTTCTCCGGTAAACCTTCAATATTTTGATTCTTGATATTGTCTAGCTCAGCTTCTATACGGTCAATCTCAATTTGTAGATTCTCTTTCTGTAATGCTACTGTATAAAGTTTCTCTCCGGATGACTTAAATTTGACGTAAAAATAGATATTAGTTGCTAGGAGCGAAGCTATAGCAATCATAAAAAAATAAATCTTCGAGTTATCCTTCTTGTTATTCGGAACCTCACTCTCGACAGATGTATTGCTTAACTCCATAGCAGACCTTCAATTAATATCAAATTCACGTTTAAACTCCTATTTCCCATAACTGAAGAGTACTCAACAAAAACTATTCCAAAAAACAAGACTACTCAAAATAGTTAAGTGTCTCAAAACCACCGTCTTTCAAATACTGCTCCTTACGCATCAAATGAAGATCCGATTGCACCATCTCCGACACCAACATCTGTAGATCATACTTTGGCTTCCAATTAAGCTGTGTCTGCGCTTTTGTAGGATCACCAATCAATAGATCAACTTCGGTAGGTCTATAGTAACGAGAATCAACCTTCACGACAGTCTGACCCAATTTTATACCTTCAGGATCAATTCCCAATTCTTTCAGTCGTTCGTCATCACGATCTATAACAACTCCTTTTTCTTGTTCATCTTTACCACTAAATTCAACTGTCACGCCAAGCTCAGCAAAACTTAAGCGTACAAAATCCCGAACAGTAGTTGTAACTCCTGTCGCAATGACGAAGTCCTCTGCAGTATCTTGTTGCAAGAT
The DNA here is from genome assembly GCF_017908035.1 of Sphingobacterium tabacisoli. GTDB lineage: Bacteria > Bacteroidota > Bacteroidia > Sphingobacteriales > Sphingobacteriaceae > Sphingobacterium > Sphingobacterium tabacisoli. The sequence continues at coordinate 33,365 of NZ_JAEQMU010000005.1, forward strand.
AAGCCACATTGCTTCGACATAATCCTTAGCATGTCCCCAATCCCGCTGTGCAGAAAGGTTGCCTAAAAAAAGTTTACTTTGTAGTCCTAGCGCAATCTTTGCTACCGCCCGTGTAATTTTACGCGTTACGAAGGTCTCTCCTCGCACCGGACTTTCGTGGTTAAACAAAATTCCATTACACGCATACATTTTATAAGCTTCACGATAGTTCACCGTAATCCAGTATCCATACATCTTGGCCACAGCATAAGGGCTACGCGGATAAAAAGGCGTAGTTTCACTTTGTGGAACCGCCTGCACCAACCCATACAGTTCAGAAGTAGAAGCTTGATATATTCTTGTTTTCTCGATCAACCCCAAAAGACGGACTGCTTCTAAAATCCTTAGCGTGCCTATACCATCAGCATTAGCGGTATACTCTGGTGTGTCGAAACTAACTTTAACATGGGATTGAGCCGCTAAATTATATATTTCGTCCGGTTGAGTTTCTTGGATAACCCGGATCAGATTTGTAGAATCTGTAAGATCTCCATAGTGTAGGACAAAGTTTCTATTATCCAAATGCGGATCCTGATATAGATGATCGATACGATCGGTATTAAAGAGCGAGCTCCGTCTCTTCAATCCATGCACCAAATAGCCTTTTTTTAATAAAAACTCGGCCAAATAAGCTCCGTCTTGCCCTGTAACACCTGTAATAAGTGCGACCTTTTGAGTAGTAGATTCCTTCATAATACAAAATTAGCCAAACTTAGAAAAAATGCAGGGGATTCACGAATACCTATTAAAAAAAAAAGCTATTTACATTGCTCTATTATACGGAATAAGGCGTGATTGTAGTATGGTATAACAATAATATCTCTCTTACTTATTTTGGCAAGAGAGATATTATCCACTATGTAAACCGAATTACTTATAGAGAAGCGATAGCTGCTTCATAATCTGGTTCATTTGTCGTCTCTGCGACTTGTTCTGTATAAACAACCTTTCCAGACTCATCCAATACGACTACAGCACGGCTCAATAACCCCTGTAACGGTCCATCTGAAAAACGAACACCGTACGCTTCTGAAAAAGCACTGTCTTTGTATTGCGACAAGGTCACTACATTTTCTATTCCTTCCGCCGCGCAGAATCTTCCCTGTGCAAAAGGTAGATCCTTTGAAATGCACAATACAACCGTATTAGCCATCGACGATGCCTTTTCATTGAATGTACGCACAGACATCGCACAGGTACCTGTATCAATACTTGGAAAAATATTTAAAACAATCTTCTTACCTAAAAAATCTGACAAAGACTTCTGTGATAGATCAGCAGCAGTTAATGAAAAATTCGGAGCTTTTGTTCCGACGGCGGGCAAACTTCCTGCCGTGTTGACTGTTATACCTTTAAATAAAACTTGACTCATGATAATAATATTTAATGCCATTAAGATAGTAATTTTCAAGGACTACGCCTATTAAAAAATTATATAAAATTATTTTTATTGGAAAAAAAATACTATGTTAGCATTGTATTTTAAAGAAATACGTTAACCAAATAAGCTTATGAAAAAACTACTATTATCGTTTCTATTAGCTAGCCCAGTTCTCTTATTTGCTCAAGGCTCACAAGTGAATACACAAGGTATAAAGGCCCTAGGTATGGCAGGCGCTGGTTCTGCATTATTCGTTGATGAATCCAGCATATTCTATAATCCGGGAGCGCTCGTCAAGATGGACCACAATGCTGTCTCTGCCGGAGCATCTGCTGTAATGTATAGATCTGCTTTTAAAGAAGTCAACTCGACACAGCAGTATGATACAAAGTTCCAGATTACACCTCCTTTTTCGGTATTCGCCACATTTGGCCCGAAAGGCACCTGGTGGAAAGCCGGACTTGGGGTATACACACCATTTGGCGGTGCAGTCGACTGGGGGCAAGATTGGCCAGGTAAGTATGAATTGAATCACCTGCAGATGCGTGCCATCTATATACAGCCCACATTAAGTTTTAAAATCACGGACAATTTTAGCGTGGGTGGAGGGTTTGTGTACAACCTCGGTTTCGTCGATCTATCGAGATCCCTGCCTACATTCGACGCCAATGGTAATCCTGGCCGGGCAGAGCTCTCAGGAATGGGTACTGGAACCGGTTACAACATCGGTGTCCATTACAACCTCGAAAATGAATTTGCAGTTTCACTAAGCTATCGTTCCAAAGTCGTCACCAAGCTAAAAGATGGCGATGCCAAATTTACGGTACCTGACGCATTAGCGGCTTCATTTCCCACGACTACTTTTGACGCAGAATTGCCGTTACCCGCTTCTTTCAACATCGGTATCTCCTTCCCTGTTAGTGAACGTATAGATATTGCAGCAGATGGAACATTTATCGGTTACGACATCTACAAATCGTTGACGTTTGACTACAAAGACAATACAGCAACACTAGAAGACACCTATCAGCCAAAAAAATATCAAAATGCCTTCTCCGGAAAAGCTGGTATTAATTACAAAGCAACAGATAAGCTTGATCTAAGAACGGGTGTTGGCTATGTCTATAGTCCAGTCATGGCAGAATACGTATACGCGGAGACACCAGACAACAATCGTGTCATGGCGTCGCTAGGCTTTACCTACGATATCTCGGATAGATTTGAATTGACTGGAGCCTACACCTTCCAACGTATTTTGGAACGCACAGTGACCAATGCTGTAACAGGTCTGAACGGGACATTCAAGACTAACATCCATGCTCCTGGCATTTCCCTCACCTACAAATGGTAATAACTTAAAGGTATTGACAGATGAAAAGATTCCAAAAAAACATTAAACTTTATATAGGCCTTGTAGCATGTGCCCTAGTAGCATCCTGCGCACCTGAAATAGACAATGCAAAGCCCAATGAAAATACAAGTAGTTCAAAACCCGATTTTTCCAAATATATCGCTATAGGTAATTCGCTCACCGCCGGCTTTGCTGATGGAGGACTATATTTGGAAGGCCAACAGTTGGCTTTCCCGGTGTTGATTGCAGAAAAAATGAAGGCTCATGGAGGAGGGGAATTCAAATCCCCTTTCTTTACAGAAAGTCAGTCCAATGGTTCGGGGTATATCCGCTTGAAAGCTTTGGTCAACGGGCAACCCGTAACCGAGCCTGTCACAGACAAACTAGCAGTCAGAGGTCTATCCCCCAACAATACGCCTTTATATACAAAATATACCGACGAGGTGAATAATCTTGGTGTTCCGGGAATGCGACTCGATATGGTTAATATTCAAGGACTCGGCTCCGTACAGGGTAATCCTTATTTTGAGAGACTGCTCACTGACCAGGCAGCGATGACAAGTTATCGTGCTTTTGCGACATCCAAAAACCATACTTTTTTCTCTTTTAGCCTTGGGAACAATGACGCTTTGGGCTACGCCACCAATGGCGGCGTACAAAAACCGGATGGCACCAGCACCCTTACCGACATCAACACCTTTAGTAATAACCTGACAAACTTTATCACTGATTTAACGACTAACGGACGAAAGGGAGTCATTGCGACTATCCCGGATGTGTCAGCAGTTCCGTTCCTCACCACAGTAACACGACAAGCCCTACTGCAGGCTGCTACTGCCGCTTCTCAGGCACAAGGAGGCCCAGCTGTTACCGCTCTTTTTATAGCAACTAAAACCGGCCCAAGACCTGCTACCGATAAAGACATGTTTGTTCTACCTTTTGCTTCTTCAGGCCTATTAGGAAAACCTAATGATCAAAAAATCCCTTATGGTCTACATCCAAACAATCCTATTGAAAGCCAATATGTATTGGATGAAGCTGAGGTCGCAGAGGTCAAAACACGTATTGACGAATACAACAAGAAGATACTAGAAGTGGCCAAAAGCAGAGATTTAGCGGTAGCTGACATCCACGCTTTCTTAAACAAGGTTAAAAATGGTTATGTCTATAATGGTATAGTCATTAGCAATAAATACATCACTGGAAATGTCTTTTCATTAGACGGCGTACACCTTACACCGATGGGCTATGCCATTATGGCTAATATCTTCATCGATGCGATCAACACCAAATACGGCACTCAACTCGACAAAGTCGATGCTATGCAGTACCGTGGGGTCAAGATGCCTTAAAAAGATAATGAATCCTACATGCTAAAAAAAGGCACCTTCGTCAACAGGGTGCCTTTTTTAGTGCAAGCTCTTTTTTAGACCAAGCATTTTAACTAAGTTTGATAGACAATTGAGAGGTCGCTATACGACTTCACCCTACCGATACCCACAGGTATTGGTAATGGATAACAAAACAGTAAACAGATGAAAACAGTATTACAACGCGTCAATAACGCTGTGCATTTTGAGGCATCCAGTCCATCCTCTACAGTCAAGATTAATATCGATGGTCCAGCATCTATAGGTGGTGAAGAGAAAGGCGTACGTCCTATGGAACTCGTATTGATGGCATTAGGCTCATGTAGTGTATTCGATCTAACGACAATCTTACAAAAACAACGACAGGATATTCAGGATATCCGAGTAGAAGTAGAAGGAGACCGTCGAGAAGAAATCCCTAACATTTTCACCAAAATCCATATTAGCTTCTACCTAAAGGGGGATATCGATGAGATCAAGGCTCAAAAAGCCGCTGAGCTTGCCGTAAAGAAATATTGTTCAGTACATGACATGCTTGCTGCAGGAGGTGTTGACATCACCTACAGTATCAAGATAAATTAAGAACAAAGCACTTCTTAAGAGGTGCTCTGTTTCTTCCATATCTTTTCAGACCAACGTCCTACCAACCAAAAAGAAATCGCCAGGACTAGAAAGAATATTGTACGGTTGATATTATCCCAAAGGTATTCTACAAAACGGGTATAAAGATTCAGAAGAAAAAACACAAATCCAATATCCCGTAGCACCGCATCTTTCTTCTTTAATCCGTAAAGCGCCAAAGCCAACGACACCGCTATTGCCAATAATCCCCAATATAAAATTTCATATTGCCGTATTTGGGTCCAAGCTTCAAAATCGCTGTAATTTCCAAAGATAGAGAGACACCATAAGGCAATCATTGTATACAGCAGACCTATCACAAAGCTAGTAGACTGGAACTCAACCAACGCACTCCAGCGCGGTTGAATCCAAATTGAAAATGCGGTGAGCAGGGCACCAAAAATAGTGAAGCGTAATGGGAAGTTCATCCCCCAAAATTTCCACCCCCACTCGCTATGCAATGCCGTCTCCGTAGCAAACCATACCCCCAATGCAACCAGGGTGAATACCCATATCAGCTTTGATTTTAATTTGACAGCCAACACGGCATAAATTAAAATCGAAATAAAAAAGAGTATCGTAAAATAGTGCGTATTACGGTCTAAAATCTGTCCTAAAAAGCCAATACTTGCAGCTGTAGAAAAAGCACCCGACAACATCAACGTTTCATTGGAGAAGGTCTTATCGGGATACCGTTTTTTATTCCGAAATCCAAGCGTATAGAAAGCTATCGCCAATCCGGCGAAGAACAGGCAGAACACAATATTCGGTGTTTCGTAGAATTGCTCCACAAAGCGGACCAACATATCGTCTGCAAAAAGAGAGACAACAGAAAAAATCAACGAAGCCAATGCTACCCAAAATGCATACCGTGCCAGAACCTTCCATTCAAAACTACGTTCATCTATATTTTCCTGCAGTTCCCGCACTTTATCTTCCTCTAATAGCTTCTGTTCATACCAGTGCTGCAACGCCTGATCTACAACTTCTTTATCTTGCTTACTTAAATCTAGTTTCTTCACAAATTCCCCGGTTTAATTAGTACAATTTACAAATAAAAGCATTATTAATATTAAAAAAGCTAAACTAGACCGAAGTCCTTTCTATAAAGTCCAATTAATATTCAGTAACTTTGCAAGTTGCAAAAACTTAACGTTCCATGTCAAAAACAAAAGCAGTAGATTTAGGAGATCAAAATGAAGTTGAGGTATTTGGTGCCCGAGTCCACAACCTCAAAAACATAGACATCTCATTCCCGAGAAACGAATTAGTGGTGATAACCGGGCTAAGCGGTTCTGGCAAATCATCCTTAGCTTTTGACACGATATATGCTGAGGGCCAGCGTCGCTATATGGAGACGTTTTCTGCTTATAGCCGTCAGTTTTTAGGCGGCATGGAGCGTCCCGATGTCGACAAGATATCTGGATTAAGTCCGGTAATTTCAATCGAACAAAAAACAACGAGCAAAAACCCAAGATCTACGGTAGGAACGATTACTGAGATATACGATTTCTTACGTCTATTATATGCTCGCGCCAGTGAAGCGTTCTCTTTCGTGAGTGGCAAACGGATGCAACGTATGTCCGAAGATCAGATTGTAGACCGCATCCTAGAAGATTTTGACAAAGAAGCCATTTATATTTTAGCACCTATTGTCAAAGGACGTAAGGGACATTACAGAGAGTTATTTGAACAGATCCGAAAACAAGGGTATACCAAAGTACGTGTTGATGGGGAATTGCTAGAATTAGTACCCAAAATGCAGGTTGACCGCTACAAAATACACGATATCGAAATTGTTGTCGACCGATTGATGGTCGAAGAGCAAGATCGCAAACGCCTGTACACTTCCGTATTACAGGCGATGAAAGCGGCCAAAGGTATTATCAAGATAGCAAATAAAGAAAACACAAAAGAGCAGTTCTTCAGCCGTTATCTTATGGATGCCGAATCGGGCATATCCTATGATGAACCGCAACCCAACACCTTCTCTTTCAACTCTCCCTATGGAGCATGTCCTAAATGTGATGGTTTGGGTTATATATTCGAAATTGACAAAAGCACCGTTATACCAGACCGCAAACTCAGTATACAAAAGGGAGCAATCATACCGCTAGGTCCTTCACGCGAATCATGGAACTTTGCCGTATTAAAAGCGGTAGCACAAAGATTCGAATTCTCACTGACCACCCCTGTTGAAAAACTGACAGAAGAGCAGATCGACACCATTTTGTTTGGTGCAGAAGAACCGATCTCCCTTACGGTATCTTATGGTTCATACGGTGCACGGGAATACAAAGTCAGTTTCTCCGGTATATTTAAAATGCTGGAAGAATATGGAGGAAAGACCAGCGACGACGCACCAGCCTTGGAGGATTACAGAACCAAAGTCTGCTGCCCTATTTGCCAGGGAGCCCGACTAAAACAGGAGTCACTTCATTTTAGAATTGACAACAAAAACATCAGTGAGCTCGCTGCGATGGATATTTCCTCATTAATGAACTGGCTTGAGAATATCGAAGAACGCATTGACGAACGTCAAAAGATAATCGCTGTAGAAATCCTTAAGGAAATACGCACACGTTTAGGATTCTTATTAGACGTTGGGCTAAACTACCTCAGCCTGGACCGTTCTTCCAAAACATTATCTGGAGGGGAAGCGCAACGTATACGCCTGGCGACACAGATAGGTTCACAATTGGTCAATGTATTGTATATACTCGATGAGCCTAGTATCGGTCTCCACCAACGGGACAATGAGCGTTTGATTAATTCCTTAAAAAATCTACGGGACATCGGCAACTCGGTATTGGTTGTCGAGCATGATAAGGACATGATACTCCATGCAGATTACGTCATAGACATGGGACCGGCAGCAGGGATTCATGGTGGTCAAGTCGTAGCTGAGGGCACACCAAAACAGATTTTAAAAGCTAACTCCCTAACTGCTGACTATTTAAATGGCAAAAAGGAAGTTCAAATTCCTAAGAAACGCCGAGATGGAAATGGTCATACCTTATCCTTGAAAGGTGCTACCGGAAATAACCTAAAGAATGTATCTGTAGACTTCCCTTTGGGCAAATTGATATTGGTAACTGGTGTATCGGGTTCTGGCAAGTCCAGCTTGATCACGGGCACCCTCTATCCTATCCTGAACAAACACTTCTTTAGAGCCAAAGCCACGCCTATGCCTTACAAAAGTATAGAGGGCTTGGAGCATATTGACAAAGTCATCGAAATAGACCAAAGCCCTATTGGCCGTACCCCTAGATCTAACCCCTCGACCTATACAGGAGTCTTTTCGGATATCCGTACACTCTTTGTACAGTTGCCGGAGGCAAAGATCAGAGGTTATAAACCGGGACAGTTTTCATTTAATGTCAAAGGTGGACGTTGTGAGACCTGTCAAGGTGCAGGCATGAAAATCATCGAGATGAACTTTCTTCCCGATGTACAGGTGCCTTGCGAGACTTGTCATGGCAAACGCTACAATAGAGAGACATTAGAGGTCAGATATAAAGGCAAATCGATCTCCGACGTCCTGGATATGAGTATACACGATGCTGTAGCTTTCTTTGAGCATATTCCATCGATACACCGTAAGATAAAAACTTTGGAAGATGTTGGGCTGGGGTACATCACCTTAGGGCAATCATCAACTACTCTTTCCGGTGGAGAGGCCCAACGGGTCAAACTCGCCACGGAGCTTTCCAAAAAAGATACCGGAAATACCTTTTACATCCTAGATGAGCCAACCACAGGTCTCCATTTTGAAGATGTCAATGTCCTTTTAGGGGTCATCAACAGACTCGTAGATCGTGGCAATAGTGTATTGATTATTGAACACAATCTCGATGTCATCAAGACAGCCGACTGGGTTATTGATATGGGGCCTGAAGGCGGAAAAGAAGGCGGAAAATTAATGTTTGCAGGACTACCTGAAGATTTAATCAAGCAGAAGAAAAGTGAGACGGGGCGTTTCTTAAAAGAGGAAATGACCGGCCGTCAATAATCTATGGAAAATGAAGTGAACCAAACGGGTAGAAAAAATATTTATGACCCACAATTTGTAAAGAACCTGTTCAATACCATGTCAGGTTCTTACGAAAGAATGAATTATATCACTTCTTTTGGCTTTTCCATCCGATGGCGAAAACAATTCCTCAGGAAACTAACTCCTTCAAGGGAAAAACTAAATGTTCTTGACTTGCTATCTGGCCTGGGAGAGAATTGGAGTTACTTAAAGAAGCACTTTCCCCAGTCTAATTTTCATGCACTGGATTTTTCAGAGGCAATGCTTTCGAAATCTACGCCCAAAGGAGAGCGTATATTTGGCAAACAGTTGACCCTATTCTCGGATGATGTATTGAAAAATCGTCTACCGTCGTCCCACTATGATATCGTGACCTGCGCCTATGGCCTCAAGACCTTCAACAACAGCCAGCTAGACATACTCGCCCAAGAGCTCAGTAGAGTGCTCAGGCCCAATGGTCAATTTACATTTATTGAAGTATCTGTTCCTCAATCCCGGATACTGGCTTTTTTTTACGGACTATACCTAGGTCATATCATTCCAGTCTTAGGAAAGCTATTCCTAGGAAATCCATCAGATTATAAAATGCTATGGATTTACACCAAGAGTTTCCAAAATACCCAGCAGATTCAAGAAATCTTTAGTCGATATAATCTGGAATTAGAGATAGACTCCTATTTTTTTGGTTGTGCCACCGGTATACATGGTTTTAAGAAGTAATACTACTCAATACCTCCGCAACAACGAAATTAGACCCTCCTACAAATATTAAGTCTCCAACTTGATAAGCATCTTTAGCCGCCGCTAGCGCATTGACTACAGTGCCACACTCTTGCCCTTTCAAGCCATAAGTAAAAGCCTTTGCTGCCAACTCCATAGCACTCATCGCTCTAGGCATATCAGGACTAGAGAAATAATAGGTTGCATCTTTTGGCAGATATGGCAACATATGATCCAAGTCCTTATCTTTCATCGCACCGATCACGACATGCAACTTCTTAAAATGGACCTCTGTCAGATTTTTAATGACCTCTTTAATACCATCTTCATTATGTCCTGTATCACATATGATCAGTGGATCTGTAGATATCGTCTGCCAGCGCCCTTGGAGTCCTGTCCGCGCCTGTACCTGTGCCAATCCTTCCTTTAGCCGATCTTCAGGAATCTCATAGCCCAAACCCCGAAGTTGCTCCACTACAGCCAGTACCCCTAGCACGTTTTTCAACTGATAGGAACCCGTCAAATCCAAGTCGTAAACCTCTTTAGCTGCGGCGGACAGGACCTCTACCTGCTGCAGGATATCCGTCTTACTAATACGCTTGACCTTAAAGACCTGATCGGCAAAAGTTAATGGAGCATTACACCTTAATGCTGTATCGATAAAAACGGGTGCGGTTATAGGATGTGTTTCCGAAACAACAATAGGCGTATTCGATTTGATAATCCCCGCCTTTTCGATTGCGATCTCCGTTAAGGTATCCCCCAGAAGATTCATATGATCCATACCGATATTCGTAATCAAGGCAACATCAGGATGAATTATATTCGTGCTATCCAATCGCCCTCCCAATCCAACTTCAATAATCGCCACATCGACCTGCTCTGTAGCAAAGTAATCAAAAGCCATCGCTACAGTAGCTTCAAAAAAAGAAGGTTGCACCGCTTCAATCAGTTCCTTTTGCCTATTTACATAATCTACGACAAATTGAGCATCGATCTGCTGTCCATCAATACGGATACGCTCTCGAAAATCAACTAAATGGGGAGACGTGTATAGCCCAGTACGGTAGCCTGAGGCGCTCAATATAGAGGCCAGCATATGGGATGAAGATCCCTTACCGTTTGTCCCTCCTACATGTATCGTTTTATACCTATTCTGCGGATTGCCAATCGCATCACATAGGGCGATGGTTCGATCCAAATCCTTTTTATATGCCGAAGCACCATCTCTTGTAAACATAGGCAATCGACTGTATAGATAGTCGATTGCCTCTGTATAAGTATACATAAGTGATTCTTATCTTAATTTAAAATTGAATTTGATAATCCCGGTTTGACTATCTGGAGCATTATCGATCTGGTTCAATCGTGCTCCCCTTACAGCCCGCTCGCACTTGGACCAAAGATCACCATCGGATATAGTTGTCCCTTTAGCACCAGCACGGGCATAGGTGATCACCCCATTCTTATCCACTTTGAACTCCACCGCCACTATACCTGCCTGTTGTCCTTTATCATCTATCTTGGGCGGAACTGTAAACTTACGGTTGGCCAATGAAATCATGGCATTACCGAAGCCCGAACCACCTTCGCCATAGTTTGACGCGAGAGGATCCCCCAGATTAGATCCTTGGTTTCCGGCTGTACTGCCTGTTCCGTCTCCGGCCCCGCTACCATTATTTTTTTTACCTTTATATAAGGCATTCGAATTGACTGCAGGTGTACTCGTTTTCGTTTCTTTTGTGGTCTCTGCTGCTGGAGTTTTGACAGCCTTCTCCGCTTTAGCAACGGCCGGTGCATCTTCCATATCCTGTGTAGCTACAGTTTTATCAGCCACCTGTTGCGTAGGTGTTGGCGTAGGCGTCTCTGTAGGTACAATCCGATCAGGCTGTACATTATTTGCATTTTCATCCATTGAGGGCTCTTCCACGTTCATATAATCATCCCCCATCCCCTCTTCAGAAGTACCGTAATTGACCACAATTCCCCCCATACCAAATTCTGGGATCTCAGGTTGTCCAAACACAACAAAGAAACCAATCACCCCCAATACAACCATTACTAGCGCGGAATAACCCAACGCTTTAGGCATATTATTTTCTTCTTTAAGATGGTAGTACATGTATCAAAATTAAAAAATCAAAATTAAAAAGTCAAAAATCAATCCAGGGTGATTTTAACCTTCTAAATCGACATATTACATTCTAGTCTTTTTTCGGTTCCGTTGCTAAAACCAACTTGATCTTCAATCTATTGGCAACATCCATAACCGAAATTACATTCTGAATGGGCACCGTACTGTCTGCATACAACATAATAGTGACCTCTTCTCCGGCATTCATCTGCGATTGTAAAGCCTGCTCTAATGCCTCATAGGGTACAACCGCTTTATCCACGTGATATGCTAGATCACTGGTTATAGAAACGGTAATCGTCTTTTTAGCGACCGACTGCTCACCGGCACTCGACTTGGGCAACAACAGCTTTACGACCTGAGGATTTGCCACTGCAGATGCCAATAGGAAGAACAACATCAGAAAAAACATGATGTCATTCAACGCCGCGGTATGAACCTCGGCGGTTGGCTTTCCTCGTCTATTTCTTAAGTTCATATTTGCAAAAGTAATAAGTTAGACCCCTGGCTCATCCAATAAATCAATGAACTCAACAGCTTCCGTTTCCATTTTCAAAATAAGGCGCTCAACCATCATATTTAAAATATGGTAGCCTATATAAGCCAAAATACCAATTGTCAAACCTGACGCCGAAGCGATCATCTTCACATATAGACCTCCTGATACGGAACCGATATCGATACCACCAGCAATCTCTACATCACGAAAAATCTGGATAACTCCAAATATCGTACCCACAAAACCAAGCATCGGCGCAATACCGGCAATAATTCCCAGTATATTAATATTTTTTTCCAAACGGGACACTTCAAGCTTACCTGCATTTTCAATCGCGGCTTCGATATCCTTAATAGGACGTCCAACCCTGGTCAAACCTTTTTGCAACATACGGGCTAGCGCTGAATTACTAGAACGACAAACCGCTATAGCCGAATCCAATTTACCGGACAGTACGTTACTTTTAATCTGTGCCATCAATCCGCCATCTGCCTTGGACGCATTACGAATCGTAATATAACGTTCGATAAAAATAACGAGTCCCAAGAAAAACAATAAAAGAATAGGGATCATGATCCAACCACCTTTCATCATAAGCTGAAGCAGGTTCAGATTGTCCTGCGGAGCGGCTAGCTGTATCGATTGCTGTTGTACTTGGTTGAGAGTATCTACGGGTAGATTGCTTTGTAATAATGACATAGCGTTAAAAAATATTTATTTGGGTTTATGTTCTTTTTATCTGATTACATCTGGCCAGGCATCTGTCTTGATATGTTTTCTAACATAGTTCAGTGCCGAGTCACGTTCTTCTTTCGTGGCGTAAGTATCCCATACCACACGCTTCAAATTCTTAGCCAAATTAGGCGTTATGACACGAACAGATTTGTGTCCATCCTTATGGAATGCTTCCGCTTCATCATAAGCAAGAGCAAGTGTCCGGTGTGTACCTATAACTATCGTATAACGATGATTCTCAGGAGGCGTTACCTCTTCTACTTTTTCTGGTTCTGAAGAGGTTACCAGAGTATCTTGTGGAACCTCTAATGAATCTACCAAAGGTAGGGTTGCAACCGTATCTTTAGGAATAGAATCCATAGGTACGATTACTTCTTCGATTGTACCACTTCCCGACTTTCCTTCCTGCATATAAGTACTATAATAGTACAATCCGCCAAGAAGCGCTACCGCCAGAATAGCCACTATGATATACACATACGCGCTAGTCGACTTCTGTTCGTCAGGGAACTCAAATTCCCCATCCTCTAGGGTCGTATCCTGTTCCACAGCTACTGCTGTCTCGACTGGTACGGGCACTTCTTCTATTTTCTTTTCAGGAGATACAGCCGGTGTATCTTCCAAAAGCTCTTCTTCTGCTATATTCTCCTCAATCGGAGTCACCTCTTCCTGTACGCCAGCATCAGGTTCAGTAGCTGCAGTCGGTGTGACTGTATCCTCAACATGGAACTGATCACTTACTGCGGTATAGGAAAAACCAGAGAGATCCAGGGGCTTGAATACATAAGAATTACCATAACTCACCAGATCCCCTAAGTTATCAAGTTTAGCTTGTCCGGATTGTGTAAGCCGCTCCACAACAGCAGAGACTGCCTGTGTCACCTGCGATTCCGCTTCAGGACGCTCGAGTTGATTAGCCTGTTGTACATAGGTTACAAAATCGTAACCATCTGTCGAACTGCCATCAAATTCGATAAAGCTGATCGGAGGCAGATAAACATGACGTTTAGCATCAAATGCCGCTGCCGTATGCACGCGTTTAAACGTCCCTAATCCATTAATATAGACAGACGACTGTCGCTTAAGTAATATATGTATTTGCCTTCCTAAATTCATTTGTTCTTATAGCACGCTGTAATGCAAAGTTATAATCTATTTTATTAAAATGAAAAATTAACTCCACCTATCACATTAAAGCCCAACTTCGGATAATATAAGTAGCGTTGGTATTCTTTATTGAAAATATTGTTCGCTTTGACAAAAATACCCAAGTTAGATAATGCTTTGTACTCTGCACCTGCGCTCAGATCAAAAAACTCTGGGACAGACACCTTCTTATAATCCGGTGAAGCAACTCCATTCGCATCATACTCAAAAGCCTTGGCATAAGAAACCCCATTGAACAGGGCTTCAGCATCGATGTACAATTTTTCCGATATATTGAAACGAGCATTAGCTGCCAGTCTCAGCTTAGGCGTAAACCAGGCTTCTTGCTCTTTCGCCATCGTGTAATTATCGATATTCAAACGTCCACCCAAATTAACCAATTCAGAGAGACGTATATTGATTTCTCCTTCGACACCGATATATTTCACCTTATCGTCTCCCGTACCATCATAAATCAAATCAAATTGAAAAGGACGGTCCTTACTATTGACAAAAAGTGGCATTCCCTCTAATGTCTTATACATTACCTTTGCCTTGTAGCCAAAAGTAGCCCCAGCATTCCCTTTGATCCCTCCAAAGAAACTCATACGTTCCAACATATTCTGGTACGCTAAGTCTGGTCCTAGATAAGGATTCTTTTGCGACAGACTCTTGAACGAAGCTTTTTGGACACCACCGGTTATTCCTCCAAATAAATGGATGTAGCTTGGCACCAATGAGAAATCAACCTCAGCAGAAGGGAACACGTTAAAACGTGTACTATCGCCAAATTCGGAAACAATATTAGCACCGAGGGTCAATGTATAGTTGGTTCCTTTCAGACTGATATAGGGATTAATATTAGCAATTGAGTTATTAAACTTATCTCCTTTTGCTACATTCGAACTACCTCCTATAGAGTTAACATCTAATGCAAGATTCGCACCGACATTAAATGTCTTTACCCGTTTATTCAAATACCCCGATAAAGCAAGAGAATTTTCACTGGCATCAAACTTATCTTTATAGGTATAGGCATCCGCTTTTGCCGAGTAGGAAAGCGCTTCTTCATTCGTAGGATCAAAGTTACTGGTCAATTCACCAGTAAAATAGATATCGTTAAACCGTTGAGCTTCATGCTTAGGGTTTAGCGTCAAACCATTTACATCGGTAGGAACACCATAGAATCGAGTACCATATCTATTATAGCCCAAGACACCATCTACTGTAAATGCCGATAACACACGACGCCCAAACACACCCACCTCTTGTCTCGAAAACTTTTGATCATCCAAAGACCCCTTTTGATTCAAGTGCTTTACAAAACCACCAAAACGGAGGTTTTCATAATCTTCGACGGCGATATAAGCCTCTCCCAATATCGTACCCAGGTTTCCAACACCAAGCTTAACATAGTTGCTCGTTATATCCTGTGTCTTGGTAAAAGGTAATTCCTGTACATTAAGCTCTTTAAGCCCTGTATTGATATCTAATTTTTTATCAGGCACATTCCCATAACTCAACTTGGGCATGTAACTGCGTTTGTTGCTCATATCCGGACTGCGACGTATTTTTACCGCATCCGCAAGAATAGGCTTATAATCACGTACGACATCAAAAGAATCTATCGTTACCGGCTTAGTTGGATCTTGTTGAGCATATCCTTGGTATCCCGCTCCCAATAACAAGGCAACTATTGCGTAATTCTTAAAAACTGTTTTATGCAATTTCATCTAATTATATTTCTTTATAGCAGATGAGAGTTCGTCCAACGGTATCGGACTCGGCATCATCTTATTTCCTATTCTTCTTATTTAAGCTTCTTTAAACGTTCGTTTGCAGCTTTTAATATACCATCCTCTTTGTTCTCGTAATTATCGATCACACTTTCTAGGGTTGCTTTGGCCTGGAACTTATCTCCCTTTCCACTATAGGCATCAGCCATCAATATAAAACCCTTGGCAACCCAGTAGTCATAGGACGAGAACGTATTTGAAATATCAAAAGCAGATTCGATGGTTTTATCATACTGCTTTGCCTTCAACTGCTGCTCCGCGACCAAATAACGCGCCTCAGCTCCTGTTTCCGTCTTCGACTTAAGTGCGGCAAGATTCAGCTCCTTTGTAGCATCAGCCCATTTGGTGGTCGCTAGATACGCCTTAGCAGCATACAGATGTGCTAATGCGATATCCTCTTCCGAAGACTTTTCATATCCCTTCAATATATTCGCATAGTTAAGCGTCTCGATATAGTCCCCTATATTGTAATAGCTGACCAGCAAGTTCTTGACCGCAAAGCCATAATTTTCTTTATATTCTGAAGTGAGCTCCAATTTCTTCAGTACCTGCACAGCCTCATTATAGGCTTTATTACGTAAATGCAATTTAGAAACACTGACTAATGTCTTTTCTGTATAAGCTGACGTCCAGTCATTCATGATGATATTAAAATCATGCAGCGCTTCTTGGTCTTTGCCCAGCTTAGCATAACTTTCTCCTCGGATATACCGTGCAAATTTTTCTTGTATAGGTTTTGGAAACTTATCGAAGTAAGCATTAATGGCCTCTACCGCACCTTGCCAATTTTGTCTATCAAAAAGATTACGGGCTACACCAAAGGTATGTGCATCCTGCTCTGCTGTAGAGAGATTTCCAATATTGGTCGATGTCGCATATTTAATATAACCTGTCGCGTCGTTTTTATCCAAATAGATATTCTCGATCGAGCGTATCGCCTGCTTAGCCTCATCGGTCGTAGCGTACTGATTGACTACCCGTTGGAAGGTTGCCAACGCAGCATCATTATGATCCTGATTATATTGCACCAGACCGATTGTCAGTAGTGCACGTGGTACATACGAACTACGTGGATACTTATCAACCATTGACTGTAGCCCCAATATCGCCTTGTCATATTGCCCCATAAGGAAATACGTATAAGGAATCTCGAAAGCAACATCATCTGCATAATTCGATTTTGGATATTTTGTAATCACCGATGCCAATGTAGCTAACTTAGCATCATTGTTTCCTTGCAGTCCCTGAATGATACCACGTTGAAACAATGCGTAATCCTGGCTCTGCGCATTCGAACTGATCAAACGATCATAATAAGACATTGCCTTACCATAGTTCTTCGTTGCGAAATACGAATCCGCCAACCGTGCGATAGCATCATTACGGGTATTAAGCTCTATCCCATCCTTACCTCCTCCAGCAAGGAAACGCTCAAAGTAATTAGCTGAAGTATTAAAGTTATCATTACGGAAAGCCGCATACGCTAACGCATAGTTTGCATAATGGTATACATCTGTATTACGTGCTGCAGGAAGCTGTAAGAACTTATTAAAATTAGCTACTGCCTCCTTATATTTACGCACCTCATACATCGCTTCTGACTTCCAGTACGTAGAAAGAGCATAGATCTCTTCGTCAAAACGATTTGCCTCCGAGCGCATAAACATAGAAATCGCATTCTCAAATGCACGCTCATTGTAAAACTCTAATCCACGGTAATACGTCACCTTTTGGTAGGCCGATTTAGTATCACGCGAGGTACGGTCGATAGACTCCAATACATCTACCGCAGCACGGTAGCTCTTTGTACTCAAAAGAATCTCCGCCAATAAGGTATTTGCTTCCTCTTTTCGTTTAGTTTGCTTATACGTTCCCAGATACTCCTGAATAGCGTCGAGAGCTACTTGGTGAAAATCCAACTCATAAGAAAGCTTTGCATAGTTGAACAATCCTTCTTCCTTCAATTGCGGATCGAAATCCAGCTTTGAAGCTTTAAAGAACGCATTACGTGCACTTTGCTTATTGTCTGTCTTCAAGAAAGCATCCCCCAATGTGATCATCGCGCTCTGGTAGTAAGCATCCGGTTCGGAGAGTTTCTCCAATTCTGTAATAGCTTTTGTATAATCCTTCAGCTTGTAGGCGATATAACCAATCTGATAGCTGT
Organism: Sphingobacterium tabacisoli; assembly: GCF_017908035.1. Taxonomy (GTDB): domain Bacteria; phylum Bacteroidota; class Bacteroidia; order Sphingobacteriales; family Sphingobacteriaceae; genus Sphingobacterium; species Sphingobacterium tabacisoli. The sequence continues at coordinate 51,354 of NZ_JAEQMU010000005.1, forward strand.
CCTGATTATTTTGAGTTTTCCACTGATCTTTAGCTTGGAATCTATCGTAGTAATCTTTAGATTTTGTAAGGTCTCCTTTTATAAAATAGGTTGCACCGATAATCCGGAACATTTCAGTCTCATGCTCCTGTTTCGTTGTCTGTAATATAGGTAGCGCATAACTCAAGACATCGTCGTAACGTTTATCCAGAAAATACAATGCTGTAATATAGTAGGGATACGTATTCTCGAAAGTCTTCGACCCATTTAACCGCTCGAATTCATTCAATGCCGTCTTATACTCCGCATCTAGGTAGCATAGATAAGCATAATAGTAGATAGACGCCTCCTGATATTGACCTCGGTCATCCTTAAGCTTTTGGAACAACGGTTTTGCGGCCTTATAGTCATTGGTCATAAAATGCGCATACCCTAATTTGAACCTATACTCTGTATTCTCTGCACCGGCAAGATTTCTAGAATCAATTTTGGTAAACCATTCGATCGCCTTCGCATAGTCTTTTTTCGCATAGTACGAACGACCTATCTGGAAAAAAGCAGCTTTTGAATTAGCGCTGGCTGGAAAGTCTTTGATATATTTCAAGAATTGAGCTTCAGCATCCGAATCACCAAGCTCTAATGCGCATACCGCCTGATAAAAACGAACTCCCTCTTTCAATAAAGTCAGTTCTTCAGTCTCGTCCGACTGTAGCGTAGACTTGGTACGCAGTTCCTCCACTTTATCAAATTGCTTTGCTGCTGAACTATACTTACCTCTTTCAAATAATTCTAATCCCGTCTTATAAGCTTTATTAATATCTTGCCAAGCTGTCTGCTGTCCAAACGTAGGCAAGGTCATTAAGCTTAACGCGACCCCTAATCCATAAATCTTTTTGTACATATCGGTGCTTAAATCTTTATATATGTTTTATAAATTCCAATGGTAATCTGACTTCACCACTTATTATGCCAGAATTCTCCTCCAAATTGACACTCCTATTCAGTATACTAAATTAAAGCATCAATATCAAGTTTTCCCCAAAAGTTCTTAACATCTGTTAACAACCTGCTCACAAGACCAAAAATCCAATTCTTAAATGCTCAGAAAGGACTTCCAGAAAGATAAAAATAAAGCCATCAATATTTTGATGGCCCATCTATATTTAACAAAGGTTTAACACCCTTTACCCTCTTTTTCCAGCCAATAAATAAAGTACAGCCATTCGCACTGCAACACCATTCTCAACCTGATCCAAAATAATGGAATGCTTACTATCGGCAACATCCGAAGTAATCTCCACCCCTCTATTGATTGGCCCTGGGTGCATAATGGTAATCTCTTTATCAAGCGAATCTAAAATCTCTTTATTTAAGCCATACAACATCGAATACTCACGCAACGACGGAAAATAGGCAATATCCTGTCTTTCTAACTGAATCCGCAACATATTAGCGACATCACACCAGTTCAATGCTTTCAATAAGTCATGTTCGACACTAACTCCCAAAGAAGTAATATATTTTGGAATCAATGTCGTCGGACCACACACCATCACCTCCGCTCCTTGCTTCTGCAGACAAAGAATATTGGATAGCGCTACCCGCGAATGCAGGATATCACCTATGATAGCAACCTTACGACCTGCCACATCTCCATAACGCTCACGTATCGAGAAAGAATCCAGTAGCGCCTGAGTCGGATGCTCATGGGCACCATCGCCGGCATTGACAATCTGTGCGTCAACATGTCGGCTTAAAAACACACCAGCGCCAGCATAGGGGTGGCGCATCACAATCATATCCACCTTCATAGCCAATATGTTATTGACCGTATCAATCAGGGTCTCCCCTTTACTAACCGAAGAAGAAGAGGCCGCAAAATTAATAGTATCGGCAGACAGACGCTTTTCAGCCAGTTCAAAAGACAGACGTGTCCGGGTAGAGTTCTCAAAAAAAACATTCGCGATTGTAATATCACGTAAAGAAGGCACTTTTTTTATAGGTCTATTCAAGACATCCTTAAAATTTGCGGCGGTATCTAGAATAAGTTGGATATCATTTTCAGTCAGGTCCTTGATACCGAGTAGATGTCGTGTACTTAACTGTTCTGTTGTTGTTGGCATGGTCTGCAAATATATATACTGAACACTTATTTTTTCTCTGTAATTAGCTCGATACTATCTTCGTTATCGACCTCTTCCCAACTCACGATTACTTTCTGAGAGTCGATAGAATCTACCTGTATCCCGATATAATCAGGCTGTATAGGAATCTGTCTGGAGAAACGACGATCTACCAACACCAGCAACTCTATTGTTTCGGAGCGTCCGAAAGCCTGTATAGCATCCATTGCCGAGCGAATAGTACGTCCCGTCCATAACACATCATCCACGAAAATAACATTCTTGCCTTCAACGATAAAATCGATATGTGTGCTATTGGCTAATAATGGGCTCCCCCCTTTCATACGAAAGTCGTCCCTGAAAAACGTTATATCCAAAATACCGGTATCAATATCCCGGCCCACCATTTCTTTCAGCTCTTTCGCAATCCTATTTGCCAGATATGTTCCTCTGGGTTGGATCCCGATCAATGCTGCATTACTAAAATCGCCGTGGTTTTCAATCAATTGTTGACACAATCGCTTGATTGTAATTTGAAACTTGGGACCGTCTAATAAAATAGATTGTTTCATCAGAATAAGTTGTTTATAACGCTGACACGAAACAAGTTATACAAGCTTATTCGTGGCGTTTGTTTGCTTCTCCATTTCTCAAGGCATTTACGATGGTTTGCACCCTACGTTCACAACCTTTCTATCATGGGATTATTAAGGCAAAAATAGGCTTTTTTTCTTAAACTGTCTATATTTTTATCGGTAGAATACATAAACAAAAAAGCCACCTGTAGTAGATGGCTTTTTTGTTTTTCAATATTTTTTCAATTTACTGACCTCCGAAAAAGTAACCAAACTCTTTCATCAGCCCATCGGCCGCTTTTTGCACATCAGGATCTTTGCTTTCATCTGCAATCATCTTATAACGTTGCAGCCCCATCAATCCTAATCTCACATTCCGCTCAGAGCCGAGATTCGTCAATAACTTGTTAGAAGTATAATAACGCATATTTTCCCCTATAAAAGTCAGATTTCTCAACGCAATCTCTTTCGCTTTTGCAGATTCGCCAGTCTTATACATCGCATCGACCAACAAAACATAGCTCATTGGCTCACTCATTTGGAATGTACGCTTAGGCATATTTTCATAGGCATTCACCACAACCTTGCGAGCCTCCTCTTTCTTACCTTCATGCAATAGATTCTGAGCCGTCTCGCCAAAAATCGAACTTACATAAAGACTGATATAACGGTACGAATCTGGATCTAGGTACGAAGAACCGGACATATTGCCCCATTTATACTTATTGATGATGTTGTTATACATACCATCCACATCCGTAACAGGAGCGAATCCTTCTTCAGACTCATTATTTCCGGTATTAATAGGCATCAAACGCATTGCAAAACCTTCCGACACTAAATATTTATCTAAACCGATATAATTTACTTCAGGTGTGGTTGACGTAAAGTAAATAGGGCGCTTCCAATTATTATTCGCCAACATCGCCATAATAGACAGTTCTGCACGGCTCACATAATTCATCGAGTAGGTCCATTCCATCGTATCTACGATAGCATCTTCCCAGCCTTTGGGCACCACCTTGTTGGCCAACACCGCGTTCTTATCTACCGTCAACTTCATATTTTTAGTCGGCAATAAGTTCACCCAGTCACCACCCTGTAGCTGCACCTTATTCTGTGCATTATCAGACAACATGACATCCAATAGATCACGAACTTCGATATGTCCAGGAATCTGGAAATCCTGATAATAAATCACATCGCGGACACCATCTTTAAATTTCTCCGGATCTATATCGATAGGCAATGCATCCGCATCGTTCACCTTTTCTAACATCTGACGCATATACCAGTCTGACGACAAAAGACTTAGGTTGACAACCCGCACGTCAGTTCTAAATCCCTCTACTTCCTGCACATACCACAATGGGTAGGTATCATTATCTCCATAGCTGAATAAGATAGCATTAGGCGCGCAGGACTCTAAGTAATTTCGAGCCATATCTCTTGCCAAAAACTTATGCGAACGGTCATGATCATCCCAGTTCTGCGAAGCTAGCAGCACCGGACCAGCAAATAGTCCCACGACCGTAGCCACCATACCAGCAGTCTTTGCAGAAACTTTCTTCGTTAAGAAATCAGCTATAGCCAATACACCTAGTCCCACCCAAATTGAAAACGCATAAAAAGAGCCTGCATACGCATAATCACGTTCACGGGGCTGCATCGGCGATTGATTTAGATACAATACAATAGCCAGTCCTGTAAAGAAGAACAAGAGGAACACCACTCCAGCATCACGTTGGTTCTTACCAAAATGCCAATATGCACCCACTAACCCCAACAGCAACGGCAAAAAGAAATAAGTATTCCGTGCCGGATTTTCCTTCTCTGAGGTCGGCAGGTCATACTGCCCTCCGATCAATGCATTATCAATAGGTTTTATTCCAGAGATCCAATTTCCTTCCAATACAGAGCCATGTCCTTGAACATCGTTCTGTCTACCCGCAAAATTCCACATAAAGTATCGACCGTACATATGGCCAATTTGATAACCAAAAAAGAATTTAAGGTTGTCTGCGAAGGTCGGTTGTTCATTCGGACCTAATCCTAAGTATTGCCTATAAAACGCAGGGTGATCTCCTTTTTCACTATAAATACGAGGAAAAAGCGTCTCCCGATCATACTTATAATCTGTTTTGGTCTTAGCAACTACATATTTATCCTTGTCTTTGCGGTATATCTTACCTGACTCTGAGATATCAGTCAGTTTGGCATCAAAAAAACGTCCTTTGAACAAAGGCTCATCTCCGTACTGCTCACGGTTCAGATAGCTCAAGAAACTGAACACATTATCCGGATCAGAGTTATTTAAAGTTGGGTTTGCCTTAGCACGAATCAAAATCATAGCAAATGAACTGTAGCCGAAAATGACAAAGCCCAAAGAAATCAAGGCTATATTAAGAAGTGGTTTTACCTTCTTAATAGAATACCAGATTCCATACACTAAACCTCCTACAACTAACAAAGCAAAGAATGTAACCCCACTACCGAATCCTAATCCCAATGTATTCACAAAGAATAGATCAGCAAAGGCGGCGAATTTAATAAGATACTGAATGACTCCCCATAAGATTAACGCGAGAACGATAACACCAATAAGAAGGGATTTAACCACACCTTTAGTTGTTACCTCTTTTGCTCTTCTCACATAAATAACCAAAGCGATTGCCGGAATAACCAACAAGTTCAGTAAGTGAACACCGATAGAAAGCCCCATCACGTAAGCAATCAGGATCAACCATCGATCTGCTCCCTGCTCATCAGCTCGGACTTCCCATTTCAGAATCGCCCAGAACACGACAGCCGTACACAAGGACGACATCGCATACACCTCCGATTCTACAGCGGAGAACCAGAAAGTATCTGTAAACGCGTAGGCTAATGCACCAACAACTCCTGCTCCCATAACACGTATCACATCGCTCTCATTAAGAGGAACACTGAGATCAGCCTTACCTAGAAATATTTTACGTCCTAGCGCAGTAATAGACCAAAACAAAAATAGAATCGTCAGTCCCGAACAGACCGCCGAGCCGATATTCATCCAAAATGCAATCTGCATTCTATCACCTAGCGCTAGATTCGAGAACAGGTTTTGTATCATCAAAAACAAAGGAGCTCCTGGCTGGTGAACAATCTGCATCTTATAGGCAGAGGCAATAAATTCACCACAATCCCACCAGCTCGCTGTGCGCTCGGCAGTTAGGACATAAGCTAGCGTTGCTATTATAGCACAGGCCCATCCCAATAGGTTATTAATCTTATTATAATTCATCATACTTTAATTGCGTTCACAAAATCATCGTAGGACACAGACTATAGTATAGCCCCACGCTGAGGAAAATAAAGGCTTATCGCCAAAATGAACTATGATTATATACAGTCATTTTAGAACATTGCCCAAACTTCGCTTCGAAAATAAGGAATACATCGTTACAAAAGAATAACAAATTGATATTTTAACAGAGTTTAATCCTTCAAACCGGAAGATTTTAGAAACCGCTTTCTCTACATCAAAAAATATTAAGCTGAGAATCAGCACAAATCAAAATTAAAGCAAAAAAGTTTTGCAGTTATAGAAAACAGCTGTATATTTGCATCATCAAACACGGAAACAACGACACAAAATGTTTGATAAAAAGGATGATTGTCCGATAGTATAAGGGTAGTACGACAGTTTTTGGTACTGTTTGTCTTGGTTCGAATCCAGGTCGGACAACAAAAGAGAGTTACAATTTGTAACTCTCTTTTTTGTTTTATACCACTCTCATTACACCACAGATAGAAGCACTATGTTTGGCTTTTTATTTCGCTATCAATTCTATACCTTTGCCAAAACATTTTAGATACAAATATATTTAAACCATGCCTTTGCAATTTAACACGGTTAAATTATTTGCTGGTTCTGGCACACAAGAACTTGCAGAAAAAATCTCTACTTCCTTCGGTAAACCATTAGGAGACAAGACGCTTGCCAAATTCAGTGATGGAGAGATCCAGCCCTTCTACAACGAATCAGTCCGCGGCGCTGACTTATTCTTGATTCAATCAACCAATCAACCAACAGACAATCTTTTTGAATTACTGTTGATGATTGATGCTGCAAAAAGAGCCTCTGCGCACTACATTACGGCTGTCGTTCCTTACTTTGGTTATGCCCGTCAAGACCGCAAGGACAAACCCCGTGTTGCAATTGGGGCCAAGATGATCGCAAACCTGATTACTGCAGCGGGAGCACATCGCATCATGACGATGGATCTACATGCAGCGCAGATCCAAGGTTTTTTTGACATCCCTGTAGACCATTTAGATGGATCTGTGATTTTCGTGCCTTATATCAAATCCTTAAATCTTCCGAATCTAACTATAGCTTCACCAGATATGGGTGGGTCGTACCGCGCACGTACCTTTGCTAAGTTTTTTAATGCTGAAGTAATCATCTGTGATAAACGCCGTAAACGTGCAAACGAGATTGAGTCAATGTCTATTATTGGTGATGTTACAGGTCAGGACGTTGTATTAATGGATGATATATGTGATACTGCTGGTACCTTATCTAAGGCAGCTGCATTAATCATGGAAAACGGGGCAAATTCTGTGAGAGCCGTATGTACACATGCCGTATTATCAGGCAAGGCTTACGAGACTATTGAAAACTCAGTATTAACAGAAATGATTGTCACTGACACGATCCAGTTAGATCCAGAAAGATCAAAAGCTTGTTCTAAAATAAAAGTATTATCTACCGCAGACCTATTTGCGAAAGCAATTAAAAGTGTAAATGAGCACGCTTCCATTGCAGAATTATTTGCAGTAGATTAAAATATAAGATACATTATTGAAATAAGAAGGCCATCTGCTAAAAGCGGATGGCCTCTTTTCATATATAGTTAGTGTGTTAACAGGCTTTTATCCCTGTTTTACAAAAAACATACCACAATACTGTTTCCTGAAAAAATGCCTGTTCAAACACGTAAAAACACCTGTTATATTCCAACAAAAGAGCCGCTCCTATAAAGAAGCGGCTCTAACTTGGATAATCCTAATATCATTAAAGACGTTTTACACGGATATTCCTCAAAAAGACTTCCGTCCCGTGCCCCAAGAAACCAATATGTCCTTTTGCAGCATCCAAGCCTGGATGTTTCTTTCCATCCGCTGGACCGTTTTTCGACGCAGCTTTGATATCGCCATCGACAATAACCTGTCCATTGACGGTCACTTTGATCTTATTACCTTGTATGCGGATTTCTTCTTCGTTCCACTCCCCTAAAGGTTTTAAAGAACCTCTTTTAGCAGCGATGATACCATATACTGAACCATGATATTGATAAGGCTTCAACTGGCTATACACCTCCGCATCATCATCCAGAATTTGAATCTCATGACCTAGATAAGCCGCATCTCCTTCCAAAGGGGTTCTTATTCCTACGCCATTATTAGCACCTGCTGTCAGTTTAAATTCAAATCGGTAGACAAAATCGCCATACTCTTCTTTTGTATAAATATTCTTTCCAAACTTTGCGACAGGATTAGAACGTAGAGCTCCCTCTTCATTGATCTCATAGGCCGGAGAGGAGGTCCATTTATCCAGATTAGTACCATCAAAAAGCATCTCAAAGCCCTCTGCTTTCTCCTGAGCGTTCAAGGAGTAAACCACCTTCCGTGGCAACTCCTTCAGATACACATCCCTATACCACACACGTGAACCATGCGCCTGCAATTCGATTTGCTCTGTTGGGAATATAGACTGGTTTCTGTCCCAATAATTTTCCAGAGGAACATTATCCACCACCAATTCTCCATTAAGCCATACCCAGACGTTGTCACCTATCATACGGATCTTAAAATTATTCCATTCGCCCAGCGGGTTATCAGCAACCTTCAATGGTTTTGAGTTCGACTTATTATTGTAAAGACCACCTGATCCTACTTCTGCACCTACATTAGTTCTGGAAATATCCCAGATTTGTACCTGAGGTGTACCTCTTAAATAGACACCAGCGTCAGGCTCCTTGCCATTTTTATCCAACTTCCAGTCGAGCAACATTTCAAAATCACCATATTGCTTTATGGTAGCGATATTATCTCCATGCCCAGCAAAGACAAGATCACCATCGATAGCAGACCAGCTTTCACGCATTTTCTTATCGGCTTCCAATTGCTTTTGCTCTAACTCTTTCGGACTCATCTTAGCACGCTTGATCGGATTCTCCACCAATCCCTTCCATCCGGTCAGATCTTTTCCATTAAAGAGTGCTATGTACCCTTCTTTGGTTGGCATTTCTGTCAGATGACGCACAATAGCTTCTTTTAAGTAGGAGCTTTCGCTTCCGGAAAGGTTATTTTTGGCGGTCTCTAACCAATTACGGACATCTGCTCCCACAAATTCTTTATTATCCATGATGATATTCATCACCACATCGGTTGCGACACCCTTTAGATCCGCATCATTAAGGTATTTACTAGCAAAAACCAAAGCTGAATAGGTACCGGTAGCCTTCAGACCAGAAAGCGCGGCACTTTTTTGCTCTTTGGTCTGCGAATAGTCAAAAGCATCTCTTAATAAAAGTGTCTTTTGTTCATCCTTAACTTGACTCGCATTCAGCTGCTTGATAAATCCTGTAAAGACAGTCTTGAACAAAGCAGGATCTTTCTCGGTGCGGAGCAACGCTGTAAGCCCATCCAGAGAGGATGTATTAGACCAAGCGGCCAATGCCTGTACCGCATCAGCTTTCAATGGATTATCAGCCCCCAAATAACCGCTGACTGTTTTCAAAGACTCCGCACCTCCCTCTCCTGCAAATACAGGAAAAAGTCGCGCAGCAGAAGGCGCTTGTGATCTTGAAATATTAGCCGATAGTCGTTGAATTATAGTCGCCTTATCCTTATTGTTGCGCAGAGCAACAATAGCAGCTTGCTGTGCAGATGCGACTTCAGCTCCTTGAGCAGATCCAAGTACCTTTATAACAGACTCAAAATCTTCATCGTTGACTACATTTGGTAATGCCTTATAAGCAGCAGCACGCACAGTAGGACTTCCCTTCTCTATCAGTGCAAAGACTTCTTTTGAGGAATTTTGGTCCGAGCGCTTAGACAACACATCCAATAACGCAACTTTAGTTTTATCATCTACATTAGGAAGCGCCTTATTTATTTCGGTTACTGTCTGCGCACCCTTAGCGGTTAATAGAAGTGTCTTCAGCGTTTCAACCTCTGCATCACTACCTGTAGCCAATTGTTTAATAACAAAAGTGGTATTCGTTCCTTTAGTCAATGCAGACAACGTATTATAAGCAGCAATACGTGCTTCTGCATCTTTCACCCCCTTCAAACTCTTTTCAATTACAGGAACCGTAGCAGTAGCATCTTTCTTTGCCAAAAAGTTCAATACACTTTCTTGTGCCTCTGGGGAGAGCTTGGTCAAAGAGGATGCAATTTTCTTAATATCTGAAGCCGTAGCCTCACTACCCAATAATCCCAGTGCGACATTACGCAACACCGCATTGTTGTCTGTGGATAGTTTTAGCAAATTCTTTTTTTGTTTCGCTGGCTCGATACGGTTCATCAATTCCAGTGCCGCAACACGTGCACCTATCGCTTTGGGGTCTGATGCCTCCGTAAAAATAGTAGACGACAGTTTATAAGCAAGATCTTTCTTACCATTCTTAGCCAAAACATTCGCATATTCTAAGGTCAACGCAGCGACATTAGACTTATCAAATGCATAATTTGCCGATTTCGCTTTCCCATAAAATGTATCATAGGACTTTTCACCACCGATTTTGCTCAACGTCGTCAACGCATTACGTTGAAAATTTTCAGATTGGTATTGTCCAATCAAAGCAATCACACGCTCTTCCGCATCTTTGGACTGCAGCTCGCCGAGTGCACCTATTATCGCTGTAGCAGTTTGCTCCGTCACATTTCCAGCTAATGCTGTATTTAGTGCAGCAGCTGCCTCTGGAGTATGTATTGCACTCAGAACACGGGCAGCTTTCTCCGCAAAATAACCGTCATTTAGATAGGTTGCGACCTGATTGACAGATTCGTTTTTAGCACAGAATTTCAATAATTCGAAAACAAAAGCTTTATTATTTTGGTCCTTCAAATTGCCCAATGCACTTAACAAACCCTTCGCATAGGTCTCACGCAACGCCTCCTTACTAGGTTGCATTACATAAAAAGCATAAGAATTAGTCGCATATTCGATAGGCGCATTATTACCTCCTTGTGGTTTTAGCCCATTCAACAATGCCGCAACATCTTCGGCAGTAAATCCCTCCAACTCTTTCATCGCTGCCAAGAACTTGGTTTGTTCTGCGGCAGGTTGCTGCGCCAATACATCTGCGATCTTTGTAGCAGTCGTCCGGTTAGCTGGCTGTTGTGCATAGGATGCCGTCTGCAACAACAACAATATAGATATTGTATTAAAAATCTTCTTCATGGTTCTATTTCAGGTTAGAAAGTCCAAGGACCTCTCATAGGTTGATTGATCAAACGGTTAGCGGCTTCATCGTTTACAAACTCTTGCTTAGCCGAATCAAAATGTAACGTTCTATTCAGACGCAATGCTGCCAATCCAAGATTAACAAGCGTACACGAATAGTACCCATTATCCTCATTCAGTGCAAATTTCTGTCTAGTACGCACGGCCTCTACAAAATCAGTCATCTGTGGTGCTGGGTCCGGATATTGCGCCAGTTTGCGCTCCAAATCAGGGATATCAGAAACGAATCCCCTGAACAGCTTACCTTTAGGTCCCTCAATATATGCCTTCCCGACTTCAGTACCTTCTCCGTCAAGTATAATCTGACAGCCGTCCGCATAGGTATAAGTAATTTTACGCCATATACCTACAGCATCAGAATGTTGCTGTGGTGCATCGACCTCCACTTTTACCGGGCTTTCGTTGTCTTTACCCAAGAAGTATTGAACTGGATCTAAATAATGCTGCCCCATATCACCCAAACCGCCACCATCATAATCCCAATATCCACGGAAAGTCGTGTGTACGCGATGTGTACTATACGGTTTATAAGGCGCTGGCCCTAACCACATGTCATAATCCAATTCCTTTGGCGCCTGCTCAACAGGTAAATTCTCTTTACCTACCCAGTAAAACTTCCAATCAAATCCAGTATGCTTACTAATAGTCACTTTCAATGGCCACCCCAACATCCCCGTATCGACGACTTTTTTGATTTTTTTCACAGGCACATTCATACCGTAAAAATTAGCATCAAAGCGGAACCACGTATTTAACCTAAAAATATTACCATGTTGCGCAACAGCTTCCTTGACTTTCTTTCCCTCACCGATTGTCCTTGTCATAGGCTTTTCACACCAGATATCTTTACCCGAACGAGCGGCTTCAAGAGCCATTAGACCATGCCAGTGCGGCGGTGTAGCAATATGCACAATATCCACTTCGGGATTAGAAATCAGATCTCTGAAATCATGATGCTCTTTAATCCCTCCCCCTAAAGCGTTTTGCGCCAGAGCAAGGTGTCTTGTATCGACATCACAAATAGCGACCGTCTTTGTACCAGCATATTTGAAATGTCCACGTCCCATAGATCCGACGCCAATCACCCCTTTGGTCAAATGATCGCTTGGAGCAAGGTATCCCTTACCCAGTACAAACCGTGGCACAATAGTAAATGCCGCAGCTCCAATCAATGACTTCTTGATAAAATCACGTCTTGAAGTATGTTGTTTTTCCATGTTTATTATGATTATTTTAGGTTCTCAAGCTTTAAAGTTAATTGTTTTTTTTAGACAACTCAAATATAAATAGATAAAATTTTTAATGAACGAAAAATTACACTTTTATTCTCCCCATCACAAAAAGAAAACAACTCTTGTTAATTCCCAATTCTTTAATTACTTTTGCACCTCAAATTTTAATATTTAAAAACATGAAATCAATTGCTATTAGCGGTTCTCTTAGAAAGAACGTAGGGAAAAGAGATGCAAAAGAATTGCGTTACGAAGGACAGGTTCCTGCAGTTCTTTACGGTGGTACAACACAAACTCACCTTTCTGTATCCGCAGCTGATTTGAAAGCAGTTCTTTACACTCCAGAAGTTGTATTCTTAGAATTAAACATTGATGGAAAAAATGTAAAAGCTATCGTTCAAGACGCTCAATTCCACCCATTAACAGATCAAGTTACTCACATCGACTTTTTAGAGTTATTCGATGACAAAGAAGTTACTTTAAATATCCCTGTAAAATTAACAGGAACTTCTCCTGGTGTTAAATTAGGGGGTAAATTAGTTCAAAAATTACGTAAACTACGCGTTAAAGCTTTACCTGCAAACTTACCTCAAGAAATCCTTGTTCCTATGGAATCTTTAGAAGTTGGTAAATCATTCCGCGTTGCTCAAGTAGTTTTAGACAATGCTAAAGTATTGAACAACTCTGACGATACAATCGTTTCAGTAATCATGTCTCGTGCTTTACGTCAAGCAGAGCAAGAAGCAGCGAAAGCAGCTCAAGGAGGCAAGAAAAAATAATTAATACTTACGAGTAAGTATTAACAAAAAGAGCATCGGACTTCCGATGCTCTTTTTTTGCCTTTTTACCTTTTACTTCTTAATTTGCAACATGAATTTTTTAATCGTTGGTCTAGGGAATATCGGCAGAGAATATGCAGATACCCGACACAATATAGGTTTTATGGTAGCAGACGAATTAGCCAACCAGGCAGGTTCGATTTGGTCTACTCTAAAACACGCCTATTATACAGAGTTCAAGCTACGGGGACATAACATCTATGTTATAAAACCCACTACCTATATGAACTTGAGTGGCAAGGCGGTCAACTATTGGATGCAACAGCTTAAAGTTCCTATCCAAAATGTAATGGTAATCGTAGATGACCTTGCCATTCCTTTTGGCTCATTACGGATCAAGCCAAAAGGCTCTGCTGCGGGACATAACGGACTCAAATCCATAGAGGCACTATGCGGTGGCCAGGCTTACCCACGCTTACGCTTTGGAATCGGGGACAACTATCCCAAAGGCCGACAGGTCGACTATGTATTAGGCCCCTTTGACAAAGACGAACAAAAAGAACTGCCCGCTTTGATTGAGCATGCTGTCAAGATGATACACAGTTTCGTGAGTATCGGAATTGAACTGACAATGACCAATCTCAATACAAAATAGCATAAAAAAAGCCTGTATATACAGGCTTTTTTTATGCTATTTAAGAAACACTATCAATTATTACCTTTTTTGGTAACCACCTTAATTACACCACCTTTCCCCAACTCTCCGTAGGCTGCCTGCGCCTCACTACCCTTCAGAAGTGTAAACGATTCAACATTCTCCACAGGAATAGTATTGATATCAAAACTAGATTTCTGAACCTCTCCATCTACCACAAATAGTCCAACAGCAGGAAGATTAAACACCCTCGCTTTACTTAAAGTTGTTGCACCTCCCTCTGTCGTGACGCTTTTGCCCACAACGAAACTACCAGAATTACCTTTAGCCCCCTTTACAAACAAAGTGGTATCTCCCTTCGCAGGACTAACGCTATGCGCAAAGGACTTAGTCGTTACAACAATTACACCGTTTCGCCCCCTTTCGCCATAAAGCTTCTCAGCGGACGCTTCCTTCAGTACAGAGATACTGTGAATATCTTCGGGTTTTAAAGAACTAGCATCGTAGTACTCGCCCATAACCTTGCCGTCTACAACGAATACAGGCTTACCTTTACTGCCATCACGCGCGTTGACACCACGAATAACAATGTTTCCAAATCCCCTCTTGGTAGAGTCTCTTAGGCTAGGCGAGGACACTTTCCCATATAAATGCTGTGCGACCGATCCCTTTTTTGCTGTAATTAAAATAACTCCATTTTTTCCTCTCTCGCCATACAAAGAGGTCGCAGGCTTATCCTTAAGTACAGACACACTTTCAATATCATCCGCGTTCAATTTATTTAGATCAAAACCATCCCTCATCACTTCTCCATCCACTAAGATTAACGGCTTGACACCACTATTTCCAGTGGCATTACGCAACAAAGCCTTCGCACCTACAGACGTAGATGCCTCAGCAGTTCCTACTCTTAGCCCCAGCGCCTCCCCTTTCAACTCCTCAGTCCCCCTATCAGTCTTACTAGTTATTTCAATTACACCATCTTTTGCCCTATCTCCATACATCGAAATCCCATCCTTATCCTTCCATATCGAAATGCTTGCTATAGTATTGGGGTCAATAGTGTTTAAGTCGAAATTACTTGGCAATATTTTTCCATCCAAAATAAACAACCGATTAACTGAACTCCCATTATGAAGCAAAATATTAGCGGTCTTCTTTGTTGTATCTTCTGTCCCTACAAGAAAAGGCACAGCATCCGAGCTCAGCTCCAAACCTAAAGCCGGAGCTACCGTAGTATCCTTATGTACAATTGGCAACACCACATCAACTGGAATCTCTTTGATGCGTTCGACCAATTCCTCTATTTTTCCCTCTGCCTTACTTACCGTAAAAGTTGCCCCTGCAAAAATCACGATCGGTAGCAAAAAGGCATACTTGCTCAACTCCATCTTGGAAGAGCGTCTTTTGTTCATCATCATAATGCGCCTTTTTAAGGTTTTAAAATTAAACTGATTACCGATTCCCACAGCAGCTCCCTGCTTGGTGACCGTCAACAATGAATATTGATAAGTCTGTCGATCCACTCCTTTATCCAGAACCTGTTGATCAGTCAAAAATTCCAGATTTTGTCGTACCGCTCTGCGCATAAGCCATACAAAAGGATTATACCAACATCCTATCAAAAGCATTTCAAACAATAGAATATCAACCGTGTGAAGGCCTTTCACATGAATATCCTCGTGTTTGAAAATATCCTGTAGCTCAGGGTTGTCATGCTGCTCCTGATGCACATATATCTTATTGAAAAACGAAAATGGAACTATAGGGAACATCACATTTCGGAACAAGTAATCCTTCCACCTAGATGGCTTTGAATACCGATGTATCCGCATAAGACTCAACAACTGTATACTCAATTTGAGTAACAGCCCAATTGCTCCAATTCCGAAAACCACCAGCAATAGGTGCCCCACAGAAAACACCTCCACGACCTGCTCCGGAAGATAGTATTCAACATACTCCCACACCGCATCTATCGGCAAGACCTCACTGCTGCGAAACCAATTAGCGATATCCAAAAAAGGATAGACAAGGGCATACATACCGCCTATCAAAAGATAAACCCGATTCAGCTTATAAAATGTCAATTTCCTCAACAACAATACATAGCCCAAAAAGACGATAGCCAACAAAAGGTTGACCTGCAGAACATATGTCAATACACTTTCCATAATTGGATTTTACACGGTTTTTTATTTAATTTATGCTATCACTAAGATTTACCACTTTTAATCATCTCCATTATCTCCTTCAATTCACTTTCTGAAAGCTTCTCCTCCTTCACAAAAAAAGACACCATTTCCTTATAAGAATTTCGAAAATAATCCCCCACAAAAGAGCTCATATACTTAGCCTTATATTCTTCTGCCGAAATCACTGGCTCGTAGCGTTTCGCATTAGCGTAGACGACTGGCGTGACATATCCTTTTTTAACAAGATTCTTAATTGTCGAAGCCAGGGTCGTATAAGGTACAGGCTCTCCCTTTAAATTATCCAAAATCTCTTTTATAAAGCCTCCTTTTAGCTGCCAGATAGACAACATAGCTTCCTCTTCCTGTATCGTTAACTTCTCAAGTTCCATATAATTAATTTACTAACACTTCGCAAGTCTACGAATAAATCGTAACAATAGAAATAATTTTAACATTTTTTATATTCACTTCTACATCATTCCGAATTAAGTTATTGTTATATATAAAATAAATTATTGGCAGAAACGAATATATAAGGCAAGGCAAAATCTAACAACTTGATAATTTTGACCAACAAATGTCATTTAAAATGTAAAGCATGGGTTGTTTTGTCATTCCTTTTTATATTTTTGTGAATACACATAGAAATTTGATTATGTCTGAAACAGCATCCTTTACCTTAGATGGCAATACGTTTGAATTTCCAGTTATAACGGGAACAGAAAATGAAAAAGCCATTGATATTTCGAAATTGAGAGATCAATCAGGATACATTACATTAGATCCTGGTTTCAAAAATACGGGCGCTACAAAAAGTGCAATAACCTTTTTAGATGGTGAAAAAGGAGTATTAAAATACCGAGGTTACAAAATTGAAGACCTTGCTGAGAAGTCTACGTTTTTGGAAGTTGCCTATTTATTAATTTTTGGCAATCTCCCTTCTAAAGAAGTTTTAGAACAATTCAGAACGGATATCAAGAAGCAAATGATGGTCCACGAAGACATGAAAATGTTCTTCTCTGGATTTCCTTCTAAATCCCACCCTATGGGTCAATTATCTTGTCTTGTTGGTGCATTATCAGCGTTCTATCCAGAATCCCTGAATCCGAACCAATCAGAAGAAGAAGAATACAAAACAATAATCAACCTTCTGGGCAAGATGCCGACGATCGTATCTTGGATCCAAAAGAAATCATTAGGTCATCCTGTTGTATACCCTAAAAAAGATCTGGGTTATATCGACAACTTCATGAACATGATTTTTGGAGAGGTTAATTGTGACAAAATATTTGATGAAGCAGTATTGGATGCGATGCGTATCTTATTGATTCTTCATGCAGATCACGAACAGAACTGTTCAACATCTACAGTCCGTATCGTAGGTTCATCAAATGCGAACTTATATGCATCTGTGTCCGCAGGTATCAATGCCCTTTGGGGGCCTTTACACGGCGGTGCCAACCAAGCGGTAATCGAAATGTTGGAAGACATCAGAAATGATGGCGGCGATGTAGAGAAGTACCTTGCTAAAGCGAAAGACAAAAACGATCCGTTCCGCCTAATGGGCTTTGGTCACCGTGTTTATAAAAACTTTGACCCACGTGCAAAAATCATTAAAAAAGCATGTGATGATGTATTGGAAAAACTAGGTGTTGAAGATCCTGTTTTAGACATCGCAAAAGGATTAGAAAGAGCAGCGCTCAGCGATCAATACTTCATTGATAGAAAATTATACCCGAATGTTGACTTTTACTCCGGTATTATCTACCGTGCATTAGGCTTTAAATCGGATATGTTTACTGTATTATTTGCTTTGGGCCGTCTACCAGGATGGATTGCACAGTGGAAAGAAATGCGTGATAATAAAGAACCTATCGGACGTCCTAGACAAGTCTATACTGGTGAAACAGACCGTAAATATCCAGACGGAACACAACGTTAAGAAACAAAAAAGGCAGAAAATAATTTTCTGCCTTTTTTATTTTATTCACTTTCTTTCTCTCCATCTTTCCACCACTCGCTACTCTTCAAGTCATCAATTTCACGTCGGTCCCTTTTAGTTGGCCTTCCCGTCCCCCTATCTCTTTTCAGAATAGGAGCATGGAATGTTGATTTAAAACCATAGGTCTCTTCAAGCGGTGTCTTATCCTCGTAATTTTCTGCGGCAATCTTTGCATCCCCTCTCCTTTCCAACAGACCCGTCACCAATATTACTTTCCTTTCAATCCCTTTCTGAATCGAATATGTCTCGCCCAATTTCACCACATAGGAAGGTTTGACATTGGTACCGTTCAGCTTAACACGTCCCGCCTTACATGCTTCTGTTGCTAGACTACGCGTCTTAAATATCCGGATCGCCCATAAATACTTATCAATCCGTAGTTTTTCATTTTCACTCGCCATAAAACAAAAATACCGCTTTGCAGGACAAAAACGAAATCCAAAAAAACGTATCCCTCAGATGCTCCACTTATTACATCCTAATATTATAGGCTATATATTGATGAATACAAAGCATTTTTCTAAGTTTGTAGTTGATAATTAATCAGTACTAACACGATATAAAAATGCAAAATCTGCAAAAACTAGTCGAAGAAGCTTGGGAAGAAAGACATCTTTTAGAATTCAAAGAATATTTTGAGGCGATACAAACCGTTATCATGAAATTAGATAATGGAGAACTACGCGTAGCAGAACCCGTAGGCGATCGCTGGCATGTAAATGACTGGATAAAGAAAGCGGTTATATTATATTTCCCTATACGTGAGATGCAAGAGATTGACAACAAGCCTTTCGTCTACCACGATAAAATGAAATTGAAAACGAACTACAAGGAGCTTGGTGTACGTGTGGTTCCTGGTGCTTCGGCACGTTATGGTGCCTATCTAGCCAAGGGTGTGATCATGATGCCTTCTTATGTCAATATAGGTGCTTACGTCGGCGAAGGTACAATGGTAGATACATGGGCGACAGTAGGCTCCTGCGCACAAATTGGAAAACATGTCCATCTTTCAGGTGGTGTAGGTATTGGAGGCGTATTAGAACCCGTACAAGCCGCTCCAGTAATCATTGAAGACAACGTATTTGTCGGGTCACGCGTCATTGTGGTAGAAGGCGTACATGTCGAGTCGGAAGCCGTATTAGGTGCCAATGTGGTATTGACCGCTTCGACAAAGATTATCGACGTATCCGGAGCAGAGCCCATTGAATACAAAGGCCGTGTGCCTGCTCGCTCGGTTGTTATTCCTGGTACATACACCAAAAAATTTCCTGCAGGAGAATACCAAGTGCCTTGTGCACTGATTATTGGAAAGCGTAAAGATTCAACCGATAAGAAAACTTCCTTAAATGATGCGCTCCGTGATCATAACGTAGCCGTTTAACGCTGGATAGACCATACAAATGCATAGACCATTCGTCGATAAAGAAGATTTAAATCAGGCACTCGAAACATTGAAAAATGGAGGCCTGATTTTATACCCCACAGATACCATCTGGGGAATTGGCTGTGATGCCACCAACCCCGAAGCTATAGAAAAGGTATTCGCCCTAAAAGGAAGAGATAAAAGCAAAAGCATGCTGATTCTCCTCCATAGCGACAATCAGTTAGCGAGCTATGTCCGCGAAATCCCAGAAGTAGCTTATCAATTGATTGAATCCTACGATAGACCCATTACAATTGTTTATTCTGGAGCCAAAAATCTAGCAGAAAATGCAATCGCAGAGGATGGAAGTATCGGTATACGAGTCGTATCCCACCCCTTCTGCCAACAACTCTTGCAACGCTTCAAAAAACCAATTATCTCTACATCAGCAAATCTAAGCGGACAGCCCTCAGCACAGACCTTTGACCAAATAGACGAATTAATCAAGGAAAAGGTAGATTATATCGTTAAATTTGGACAAGATGAAGACAGCCCAGGCACACCTTCTATTATTATGAAGTTGGATCCTAGCGGCAAATTTGAATTCTTACGTAAATAATATCATGATGAAAAAAATAGTAGCCCTTAGTATTGCTCTTTTTACATTGACGACCCTAAGTTTCGCCCAACAAAAAGAAGTTAAACCTTCTACTCCAGGCGTTACCTACGGTAAAAGCATTAACCAGAATAATGCCATTAGCACAGAAGCATTGCAAAACAAACTGCTTAGATCCGACACCTTCACTGGAAAAATAAAAGGAGAAGTTACCCAAGTCTGTAAAATGAGCGGATGTTACCTGATGCTAGGCCTTGTTGGCGACAATGCAATAACGGTAAGATTTAAAGAGGGAGCTTTCACAGTACCTGCTGATCTAAATGGGAAAACTGTTATTCTGGAAGGGAAAGTAACCAAAAAGAGTGCAGACAGTATTAACATGATAGCTGATGGTATATTGGTTATCAAATAATACTCTTGTTAAATAAATCCAAGGCTGTAACAGCACAACTGTTACAGCCTTATTATATTCCAATACTATGCATGGCCTAAAAACAGCCTCCTGCCAAAGCATTAATCTAAAGGGAAAGTTAGAGACATTCGAGAAGCCACAGATTATGGGTATTCTCAATGTAACCCCCGATTCTTTTTTTGACGGAGGCCAACATAATACACTAAATGCGGCATCGGTAAAAGCAACCCAGCTCATAACGCAGGGCGCAGACATAATCGATATAGGAGCTTACTCATCTAGACCAGGCGCCCCACTGATCTCTATTCAAGAAGAGATAGATCGCGCACTGCCAATCATTGAATACCTCGCTACCAATTATCCAGATACTATTCTATCTATAGACACATTTCGCGCTGATGTAGCGCATGCTGCGATCCAGGCAGGTGCACATATTATCAATGATATATCCGGCGGAAACCTGGATGATAACATGTTTGATACGGTCGCAAAACTACAGGTTCCATATATCCTGATGCACATGCGTGGCACTCCGGAGACGATGCAACAACTTACAGACTATGATGACATCGTTGAAGACATTGCCGTTTATTTTGGCCAACGTATCGCCCAATTAAGATCACTCGGTGTGAAGGATATTATCCTAGACCCAGGTTTTGGCTTTTCAAAAACAATCGCTCAAAACTATGAACTATTGCACCGTATCGGTGAATTGCATTACATGGGCCTACCGCTACTCGGCGGAATTTCTAGAAAATCAATGATCTATAAGAAACTAGAAATTACCCCTCAAGAATCTCTCTCTGCGACCACCGCACTAAATATTATTTTACTACAGCATGGAGTACAACTATTACGCGTGCACGATGTCCTTGAGGCAAAACAACTGATCCAATTATTTTACACCCCCTAGATTTGAAGAAATACAAAGATATACTAACCATTGGTTTCGCACTATTTGCAATGTTTTTTGGAGCAGGCAATTTGTTGCTTCCTCCATTTATCGGTCTACAGATAGGATCGCACATTGCAATAACTATTCTGGCATTTGGGCTCACAGGTATCGTACTGCCATTTTTTGGTATTCTTTCTATTGTACAATCCGGCAATTCATTTCATGATTTGGGAAACCGGATTCATCCCAAACTTGCACCAATATTAGGATCTATAATCATGTTATGTATCGGTCCCTTGATTGCTATCCCACGGACTGCTGCTACTACACATGAAATAGCGATTCTCCCTTCCTTTCCAGACTTCAACCCAGCATGGTCATCCATCTTATTTTTTGTTGCGACCTGGGCCCTCACTATTGTTCCCTCAAAAGTTGTCGACATCATTGGTAACTTTTTCACGCCCTTATTGCTATTACTTCTCTTAGCACTCATCATACTAGGCATAGTACACCCTCAGGCAGATTACTCCTTATCCTCCCTTAATTCTTTAGAATCTTTTTCTTTAGGATTTACTGAAGGCTACCAAACACTCGACGTATTTGCTTCGGTCATCTTCGCTGGGATTATCATCAACGCGGCAAAATCGAAGGGTTATACAACCATAAAAGAAAAAAACAAAGTAGTAATTACCTCAGGAATTGTATCCGCTTCCTGCCTGTTCCTTATTTATGGCGGACTAGTTTATTTAGGAGCTACATCAGGCGTCACCAATATGGAAATTCCACGCTCTTCGCTACTTATACAGATAGCACAGCAAATTCTGGGTAAATATGGAATGTTGGGAATCGCTCTAAGCATTGGCTTAGCCTGTCTGACCACAGCTATAGCGGTAACCTCAGCTGTAGGAACTTTTTTCTCTGAACTAAGCGGCGATCGGCTGAGTTACAAACTTATTGTCACTGTATGCTGTATACTCTCCGCAGCATTTGCGGTGAAAGGAGTCGACAGTATTATTCAATTTGCCTATCCTCCTTTAGCTTTTGCCTATCCCATTGTTATTACTCTTGTGCTATATATTGTACTATTCGGTCGCTTTATCAAAGTTAAAGCCCCTTATATTGGTGCGTTACTAGCTTCAACCGCGATAGCAACGTTAAGTCTCGGCAAGGTTCTCGGTCTCTGGTCTACTGAATTTTTGACTATATGGAATAAAATTCCTTTTTTCGACATCGACCTTGGTTGGGTCCTACCTTCTGTAATCGGTTTTTTAGTCGGATATATTATTAGTTTAACAACTTCAAAACAAAACACCCCTAGCAAAAGCTAAGGGTGTTTTTAATAATATTCTAAATGCTATTTCTTAACGGACTACGCTTCCATTTGTAATCGCAGTCTGTGGATTTACAAAATCTAATCTTCCGTCTGCATCTTCAGCCATCAATATCATACCTTGCGATTGAATACCTTTGATTTCACGAGGTTCTAGGTTCACCAAAATAGAAACCTGTCTACCGATAATATCCTCCGGAGCAAAAAACTCTGCAATCCCAGAAACAACAGTACGCTGATCAATACCTGTATCTATCTTTAGTTTCAACAATTTCTTTGTCTTAGCAACCTTCTCCGCTTCTAAAATAGTTCCAACACGGATATCTAACTTCATGAAATCGTCAAAGCTGATATTCGCTTTTGCGGGAGCCACCTGAGTTGCTGCTTTCACATTGTTCGCTTTAGCCGCAGCCAGTTTTTCCAATTGAAACTCCACTTGTTCGTCGGTTATTTTATCAAACAGAAGCTGTGCTTCGCCCAATACATGCCCCTCAGTGATCAGGTTAGCTGTTCCAGCTTTTTCCCATCCCTGTACCGGAACCTGCAACATATCAAACAATCTACCTGCTGTTTTAGGTAAGAATGGCTGTGCTAAAATAGCTAAGTTAGCGACGATCTGAGTAGCCACATTAAGAACTGTCTTAACACGCTCCTCGTCGGTCTTAATAACCTTCCAAGGCTCTTCGTCCGCCAAATATTTATTACCCAAACGGGCAGCATTCATAAAGTGACTTAATGCCTCTCTAAATCTATAATTCGATATAGACTGCTCAATCAAAGCTGGGTATTTAGCCAATTCATCAAATACTGCCGTATCAATAGTATTATAATCTGATCCTTTCAGTACCTTGCCCTCAAAATATTTGTGAGAGAGTACCATCACCCGATTCACAAAGTTACCTAATATCGCAACAAGCTCATTATTTACGCGTGCCTGAAAATCTTTCCATGTAAACTCGCTATCCGATGTTTCTGGAAGAATTGATGTCAACACATAACGTAGCTCATCTTGTTTACCTGGAAATTCTTCCAAATATTCGTGTAGCCAAACCGCATGATTACGCGAAGTCGACAGCTTATCGCCCTCCAAGTTCAAAAACTCGTTTGCCGGCACATTATCTGGCAGGATGTAATCTCCATGCGCATGTAGAATAGCAGGAAAGATAATACAGTGAAACACAATATTATCTTTACCGATAAAATGTATCAACGACGAATCATCCTCCGGATTATGCTGTTTTTTCCAATAATCTTCCCAATTCTTACCCTGATCCAAAGCCCATTGCTTTGTAGCTGATATGTACCCAATAGGCGCATCCAACCATACATACAGTTTTTTGCCTTCAGCTTCTTTCAGAGGGACATCAACTCCCCAGTCCAGATCGCGCGTCATCGACCGTGGCTGCAAGCCCGACTTTAACCAAGATTGGCACTGCCCGAATACATTCGATTTCAGCTCCGCCTTCTTTCCTTCGATCAACCACTCTTCCAACCAAGGTTGGTATTTGTCCAATGGAAGATACCAATGCTTCGTCTCCTTCAGAATTGGAGTTTTACCGCTCAATGTAGATTTTGGATTGATCAAGTCTGTTGGGCTCAATGATGTACCACATTTCTCGCATTGGTCACCATAAGCGCCTTCACTCTGACAGTGCGGACAAGTTCCCGTGATATAACGATCCGCCAGAAACTGCTGGAACTCCTCATCATAATATTGTTCTGAGAACTTCTCTATAAATTCTCCTTTTTCGTAAAGATTAAGGAAAAACTCCTGCGATAATTCGTGATGGATCGGCTCTGATGTACGGTGATAGATATCAAAAGAGATCCCAAAATCTTCGAAGGATTCTTTAATCTGCTTATTATACTTATCAATAATTTCCCGAGGTGTGACTCCTTCTTTTTTTGCTTTGATGGTAATAGCTGCCCCATGCTCATCCGAGCCACAGACATACACGACATCCTTATTATTCAGACGTAGAAAGCGTACAAAAATATCACCGGGAATATAAGCTCCAGCCAAGTGACCTATATGCAAAGGACCATTTGCATAAGGAAGTGCGGAGGTAATGGTATAACGTTTTTTAGATAAATTGCTCAAGATATTGTATTTTTAATGGTAATACTAAAAATTAAATAGTAACATTGTTTGCAAAGATAACTCAATTTGTGCTGAATAAATAAAAGCCTGTTTAGATTTCTAGCAGAAAATTATATATCTTCTTTTTTTGTATGACAATGATACCGAAGAATCTGATCATGAACACACCTACATATCTTAAAAAAGGCGACAAAATCGCCATATTATGCCCTGCAGGCTATATAAAAGAGGATCTTACCCCTGCATTTGACATACTAAGGAGTTGGGGGCTTGAACTGGAAATCTACCCCTCAACCTATGCCCAATGGAATCAATTTGCAGGAGATGATGAACTCCGTACGAAGGATCTACAGCACGCATTAGATGCAACGGATATTAAAGCTATCATCGCTGGCCGTGGCGGTTATGGTTCCGTACGTCTGATAGACCGATTAGACTTTTCCACCTTCAAACAAAGCCCTAAATGGTTCGTCGGATTCAGTGATATCACCGTAATACTCAGCCATATTCAAAGGCAACTGAAAACTGCCAGTATTCACGGACAGATGGTAAAATCATTCCTGGATGCCAGTGCAGAATCTTTAGCGACACTAAAGGCAGCACTCTTCGGAGAGAACAAAGACCTGCAGTATACATTCTCTTCATTCGCTCAGCGTGAGGGCCAAGCCCGAGGAATACTTACAGGAGGTAATCTAGCTATTTTACATAGTATTCTGGCTTCCGATTCCGATGTCAACTACGATGGAAAGATTCTCTTTATCGAAGATGTTGGCGAGTCCTATTACAATGTCGATCGTATGTTGTGGGCACTCAAACGCGCGAAAAAACTAGATAAGCTCAAAGGACTTATCGTTGGAGGATTCACTGGAATGAAAGACTCTGACCCTTCCTTTGGACAGACGGTTGAAGAAATCATAATGGATAAAGTCCAAGAATATGACTATCCGGTAGCTTTTGGTTGTCCAGCAGGACATATAGAAGACAATAGAGCATTAGTCTTTGGTGAAGAAATAGAACTCCACGTTACAGCAGAAAATATTTCCATAACTTACATTAAATAGAGAATGAGCAGTACAAGCACCAAAAAAGATATAGGTTTATTAGTATTACGTACCGTCATAGGTATCTGTATGTTAGCCCTTCACGGTCTCCCTAAATTAATGGGTGGTCCAGAAACATGGAAAAAAGTAGGGGCAGCCATGGGCAATTTAGGTATAAACTTCTTTCCCATAGGATGGGGATTCTCTGCTGCCATAGTAGAGAGCCTATGTGCGCTATTCATCGTCCTCGGACTATGGACAAGACCAAACAGCGTTCTATTGGCTTTTACTATGCTAACAGCTACAATCACTCATCTATCTCAGGGAGATGGCTTTAACACAGCTTCACATGCTATCGAATTGATGGCTGTTTTTATTGCACTAGCACTGATGGGACCGGGAAAATATAGCGTGGATAAAAGATAAACAAATTAACATATTTTATCCAAATCAAGCATCACACATAACACATTTTAGTAAACAGGATTTACAAAATTTCAAAAGTTAGGTTTATTCATCATTAAATAAACAAGATTTGCGTAAAAATGAACCAAATAAATGATTGATATCAGCCATTATAAGCATTTTTTGCAAAAATAAACTTTGTTTATTTTCATTTTGCTATTGTGCCTACCTTAGCTTCGTAAAACAAAATTATGGTAATAATGGAGCTACGTGAATTTGGGACAAAAAGTTCTTCATTCGATTTGAATTCAATTGGGTTAAATGCAGGAACAATACACTGGAACTTAAGCAACGAAAAGCTTACAGCTCAAACCCTAGAGCTAGGACAAGGCACATTAAATGACAAAGGTGCTCTTTGTGTGAATACAGGTAAATTTACAGGTAGATCACCTAAAGATAAATTTGTGGTTAAAGACAACCTTACCGAAAACAGTGTGGATTGGGGCGACATTAATATCGCTATTACAAAAGAGGTTTTTGATAATCTATATCAAAAAATGCGCTCTTATTTAGCTGGCAAAGAAGTCTGGGTAAGAAATTGCTATGCAGGAGCGGATCCTGACTATAGGTTAAGTGTTACTGTAATCAATACCTTACCGTGGGCCAATCTATTCTGTAGCAACCTTTTCATTAGGCCTGCAGAAGACGAGTTAACAGCATTCGAAAAAGAATGGGTTATTCTTCAGATCCCTGAATTTGAGGCAGACCCAGCAGTAGATGGAACCAGATCGGCAAATTTTACGATTGTTAATTTCACGGAAAAAGTCATTTTAATCGGAGGAACAGCCTACACCGGTGAGATGAAAAAAGGAATTTTCTCTGTACTCAACTTTATACTTCCGCATCAGTACAACGTCCTTCCGATGCACTGTTCGGCCAATGAAGGTAAAGATGGCGATGTCTCGTTGTTTTTCGGCTTGAGCGGAACGGGTAAGACTACGCTTTCTGCGGATGCGAACAGGTCACTTATCGGAGATGATGAGCACGGCTGGGCCGACGGATCTGTCTTCAACTTTGAAGGAGGATGCTACGCAAAGTGCATCGACTTGAGCGCAGAAAAAGAGCCTGAAATCTATGCAGCGATTAAACCAGGTACACTATTGGAAAATATTTCTTTTTTCAAGGACAGTAATGTTGTTGACTTTGCAGACGCAAGTATCACAGAAAACACGCGTGCTGCTTATCCTATTGATTACATTCCCAATGCAAAAGAGCCTTCTTTAGGTGGTAAACCTAAAAATATATTCTTCTTGACTTGTGATGCTTTTGGTATACTTCCTCCAATATCGAAATTAACCAAAGCGCAGGCTATGTATCACTTCATATCAGGGTATACAGCGAAAGTAGCCGGTACAGAAGTAGGCATTACAGAGCCGCAAACGACTTTTTCGGCATGTTTCGGTCGCGTATTCCTACCTTTACACCCTACAAAATACGCAGAGCTCTTAGGTGAGAAATTAGAGAAGAACCCAGACGTCAATGTATGGTTGATTAATACAGGCTGGACCGGTGGTAAATACGGCGTAGGTAAGCGCATGAACTTAAAGTATACACGAGCTATGATAAATGCGGCTATGCGTGGTGATCTAGACAATGTAGAATATGTTCCGCATGTTGTATTTGGTCTTTTAAAACCACAATCCTGCCCAGGTGTTCCAGCAGAGGTATTAAACCCTCGGACAACATGGTCAGATCCTGAAGCATATGATCAACAGGCATTAGCGCTTGCGCAACTTTTTGTCAACAACTTCAAGCAATACGAAGATGAAGCTAGTGAAGAGATTCGTTCCGCTTCTCCACGAACAGCTTTATAATAGTAAAAGGGCTTCTATCACATATAGAAGCCCTTTTTTAGTTTATACCTTTAACAAAACAACGAGCCAGAAGCTCGCTATCCCTACTAAAAAACCTTACTGTGCCAACTGTCTCTAAAAGGGATTACCCATTTCGACCCAAAATCTATTGAATTCTGCACTAAATTATTAAAGACCAACGTGTCTGCATGCACTGTACCGCTTTTAACAAGAGATTCGAATTCTCCTCTACCAACCAGGTTAACAGATCCCTTATCATCAATAAAAGAGACCTTCATACGATCAAAAAAGTCAACTCCTAATCGCTCCCCCAGTCCTTTCAAAAAGTGGACAGATTTATCGATTGAACATCCCGTAACTCCAGCCTGCTCTTCATCAACCTCCAAAATCACAAAAAGATTATCCTTCACAATCCCCTTTCCTGCCAACGCAGAGCCATGAGCTGTCCACGATGAAACAAAATCGGCAAGCGCCGTTTCTATGGCTTGTACCTGCTCTCCAGAAAGCAATCTATCCGCCTGATATATCCAAACTCTATTCATTTTATTAGTATTTAGTATTGAGATGTGAGACAGTAAAAACTATATAGCCACCTTCACTATCCTCACCTTCGTCACTTTCTAATGCGCGTAATAAGGCGATATCATAAGGTAGACAACAACACCGGTTACCGCTACGTACAACCACATCGGATAGGTAATACGCGCTAAACGCTTGTGTCGCTCGTAAGCGCCCGCTATTCCTCTCACAAACGTGAAAAGCACAAATGGGATAATCACGATAGAGAGAACGATATGCGTAATCAGGATAAAAAAGTAAACATATCGGATAGCACCTTCGCCTCCATAGGAAGTAGACACCGAGGTCATATGATAAGCCACGTACATAACCAAAAATAAAGACGAACACAGCATGCACACCTTGATCAGGCTCTCATGCAGCTTAAAATTACCTCGCTTTACAGCAGATACTGCCCACACCAATAACACGGCGGTAAGACCATTGATAGTAGCATATATCGGAGGCAGAAAGGACAAAGGTTGTACATCATAGCCCAGCTTAGGAAGGTTCACACCAAACAACGCTGCTACTGCCAACGGAATAACAACCGATAAGGTCCAAATCCAACCTTTATACTTCTTTTCTTCTTCTGTCATTGCCATAAAACTACTTCTTTTCTACTTTTAATGGATTGTTCCTTGCTTCCTCAACAAGCTGCACCTTAATTTCATCTTCCAGTCTCTCGATATTTGTCTTCAGATTGATATCGTAAAAACCGCGTATTCTCCGTTGTGAGTCAATTAAGATATACTGACTACTGATTGTAAATCTGCTTGGATCCGCGGGGTCTTGTAACGCATCGCTCAATAGCTGTTCGCGTACATAAGGCAGTATATCATCACTTCCCAACAGTATTTCCCAATGTGTCTCCAATCCTTTCCTATAGGTATTGCTTAACGCTTCCAAATTTACAATCTTGTCCGCAGAATCAATAGAGATAGAGTAGAACTTGACTTTGTGATTATTTTTGAAACGTTCGACTACTGGGCGTAAGTTCTCCAATAACGTAGCTGATAGTCCCTTATCTGAGGCATAAAATGCATGCACAACAGAAATCAGCGAATCCGTACCCAGGAAGCGCACCGAATCACCTGAACTATTAAGCAGCTCCAGTGGCTTAATCTGATGAAAAACAGTATCGGGGATCTCACGTCCCATCTTACGGTTCATCTTGCCCGACAAGTGCTTCTCGCCGTACACAGGTAGCTTTAAATAGGTATTAGAGCCAATTTTATTAAGGGCTATATACAAAAATCCTGGCACTAGTAGTACTATAGCCAGGATTATGAAAGTCGAAATATTCTTTCTTCTCGTTTTATTTTGCATTATTACTTATTTGGGAAAACTGGATGCTCCTGAAAGTGTGTTAACAGGTAGTTTCCTTCAACTAAAATCAAAATAATAAAATAAATGATAAAAAGGAAAACGATACTCGTCGTAACGATGAAGCCTGACTTCTCAAATTTCAAGTGCATAAAAAATGCAACGATATAGTACGCTTTCACTAGTGTCAATACGATATAAATAGTATTAACTAACGCTCCTTTTTGCAATATTCCCCAGTGGTGAACGAATCCTAATGCAATTAGGAACTCTAATGCTGTAAGTGCCAGTAAAACAAAAAATACTGACCAAATACGCTTTTTATCCATTCCTTCTTCGTGCCCGTGTTCGCCGTGTGCACCTATATTTTCGTGGTTTGCCATTTCTTTAGATAAATTGCTAAGTGTATAATTAGATTAAGTAGAAGAATGTAAATACAAATACCCACACTAAATCTACAAAGTGCCAATAAAGACCTACTTTCTCTACCATCAAATAGGTACCTCTTCTTTCGAACGTATTATTCAACGTCATACAAAGAATGATAATATTCAACAAGATACCAATGGATACGTGAAATCCGTGGAAACCTGTGATTGTAAAGAACAAGTTTGCAAATTGCAATGCCGCTGTATAAGAGATATCATTGGTAAAATAAGGCCTCAATGTCTCTGCGATCATCGCCGGATCAGTCATACCTGTAGCTGGGTTTCTTCCAAACCAAAATCCTTGGTGATGTAAGTGTGACCATTCTAATGCCTGACAGCCGACAAACATCAAACCGCCTAAAATAGTCCATAACATCCACTTAACGACCTCGTGCTTAGAATTCCGATGTCCAGCCTCTACAGCTAATACCATAGTAACTGAAGACATAATCAAGATAAAGGTCATAATACCCACAAAGACCAAAGGTTGGCCAGAATCAGCAATTCCCGGGATAGACTGGAAAACCTTATCCGCATCGATCCAAGTAGGTTGCGCAAATTTTTGAGCACCATAATAAATTAAGAATGCTGAAAATGTAAAGGCATCCGACACCAAGAAAAACCACATCATGATCTTTCCATACTCTAAGTTCCAAGGTGACCTACCACCGTTCCATGGTCCGTCTTTAACCTTATCCAATTGCGATACAGTTGTACTCATTGTTTACTATTATTGATTCAAAAGTAAGAAAACATATATATAAATCCATAAAAGATCTAGAAAATGCCAAAAAACAGTAGCTAGATCCATTCGAAACACGTTGTCCCCTTGGGGTATGCCCTTCAATACCCCAGTAAGGGCACGCAGAAGAACCAATATCCCTACGACAATGTGTAAAAGGTGTAATCCAGTGAACACGTAGATGAAAGACTGAGAAGCGTTATTATTGATAAAATAAACACCTTGCTCTGTCAAGACCTTCCATGCCTGTACCTGAACTACAAAAAAGATAATACCGAGCACCACTGTGACAAGCAACAATAGTTTCTGTCTCCCGATATTTCCCAATTTAGCGGCTGAATAGGCTAAATGCAGCGTAATGCTGCTCAACACTATAGTCAGCGTACTATAAATAAAAGCCTGTGGCAGGATTGTTTTGATCCCTTTGTCTACTCCACTAGCCGTATACACTATAAAACCACTAGAAAGAGCGGCAAACATCATAAACATACCAATGATACCCAACCAAAGGTTGAACTTCTTGGCTTTTCTTGTCTGCTGTAATTCTTCTTCCAAATTCATCGTTATATTTCCCATCTTTAATTAAAAAGGAATAAAATCAAATAAAAGTACGAGCTGTGTGAGTGGCAAGTACAAAAAGGAAACATACATTACCTTCTTGGCTGATGCGTCCGTACGTAGCTTATAATGTTGATAACCGTACCAGGTAAACATCAGCCCACCTAACAAAGACACAATCGTAAACACCAAACCTCCAAAACCGTAATACATTGGCAAAAAGCCAGCTGGTATCATCAACAACGCTGAAATAAAAATCATCGCTGCTGAAGTGCTATCTTTCTTAGTTGTTGGCAATAAACGAATACCTGCATTCCTATAATCGTCGTCTGCTACCCAAGCAATAGCCCAAAAATGAGGGTACTGCCAGAAAAACTGAATAGTAAACAACACCAAAGGAGTAATCACCACTGCTGCTTCACTAACCGCTGCGTACTCCAAGCCGAAACCGGCGGATCTGAAAGCGGCATAGTATCCGATCAACGGCGGCAACGCTCCTGGAATGGCCCCTACAAATACCGCAATAGGCGATTTCTGTTTCAGCGGGGTATACACGAAAGCATACAAAAATATAGAAAACACCGATAGCAAACCTGCGATAAAATTAAGCTTTACGAGAACCATTGTCCCCAAAATGCCCATAAAAACACTCAAGACCAACGCCTGCCCGGTAGTCATACGACCGGAAGGCAACGGGCGGTCCATCGTCCGCTTCATCAGTTTATCTATATCTTTCTCAATGATCTCGTTGAATCCGTTAGCGGCACCTGTTACCAGAAAACCGCCAATTGTCAACAATACCCAGTTGAGCCACATCACTTCACCCTGTTGTTTAGCTCCTATCAAAAATGATATAGATGCAGAAAAAACAACAGTTAACGTTAATCTTAATTTGACTAATTTGTTAAAATCGGATATAAAAGTCTTCATTTAATTCTTCACCTCCCTGTGCGCTAAAAAAGAAAAAACAACATTTCTCATTATCTCTTCAACTTAGTCATCAAAAGCATTAAATAATATTGTGCTCCAAAAAACAGACTCGCGATTACCAAGTGTGTTGTCTGAGCGACGGCAGGTACCGAAAAACGAGCAAGAATAATTCCTGTGGCCATTTGAATCAGTACCAAGATGAAAACAATCCATGCATAGCGACTTTGAATAGAATTTACACTGAACCTATTCTTCACCAAAAAGAAAAATAAGACCGTGATTGCAAACGTCACATAGGCCAAAATCCGATGGATCTCGTATACACTACCTATCGAGTCGATCCAGGTTGTTCTATCTTTACCCAAATAGTTTAGATGATCTATCGCCTCACGAACTTCAGTACCGTATACGACCTGCACCAGCATAATCACCAAGGAGAACATAGCTAATGCTTTAAGACCTCCAGATGGGTAGTTGATTAAAATAGTCTTATTTCTAAAAGTAGTTGCCAGATAGAACGTATATATACTGATCGCCACTATAATGAGTGCCAACAGCATGTGTACCGTGATAATCCAAGGCATCAAATTCGTAGAAACAACTATGGAACCTAACCAAGCCTGTAATACTACTGCAAAAAGATTAAGAACGCTCCATACAAAGATGGATGGTTTGGATTTGATGTAAGTGAATGCGTATATAGCGGAAAAAAGGAGTGCAAACCCTGCGAACACACCGGCTAGCCTGTTGATATACTCCGTCCAAGTCTTTGCCACATTAAATTCTTCATGTTTCAAAATAGACTCGTCGTGACGGATATTATCCGCAAGCTCCGGGAAGCCAAATAACTCGACCATTCTTGCGAAACGATCATTCTTTTTAACTCTACCGTCGATATAGTGCTGCTCATAGCCTTCCGGCAACTGAGAAACATGGGTAGGCGGTACAATCTGATTGAAACACTTTGGCCAATCTGGACAGCCCATCCCTGAACCTGTACTTCTTACTACACCACCAGCTGTGATAACGACAAATAAGATAAATATCGTAAACCTATTGATTTTAACAAATCTCTTTTCTCCAGCTGGATACATCGATTACACTTTACATCATCCATGTAATAGAAGGTAGGTTAAAAACCTAACCTTCTACTACTCTATTATTTTCTTTGTTCCACTGCTCTTGTATACGAACAGCTTCATCATCTCCTTCAAAATCGTGCATCATATTCGAACTCATTGTTTGCGAGAATGGTACGTTCTGAGGGATAAAATCTTCGTCATGACCAGGCTTAGAATAATCATAAGGCCAACGGTATACTGTAGGGATTTCTCCCGGCCAGTTGCCATGAATATGTTCTACTGGAGTAGTCCACTCCAATGTATTTGAATTCCAAGGGTTCTGCGTTGCTTTCTTACCATTCCAGATAGAACCGAAGAAGTTAATCAAAAACGCTAATTGTCCAAGACCTGCAATGATAGCAGCCCAAGTAACCAATACGTTGACAGAAACCCATTTCTCCATGAAAGGGAACTCCGTAAACGCGTAGTAACGACGAGGCACACCATCAATACCCATAAAGTGCATTGGGAAGAATACCAAGTAAGCGCCTACGAAAGTCAACCAGAAGTGGAAATAACCCAATTTCTCGTTCATCATTCTACCGAACATTTTTGGATACCAGTGGTACACACCACACAACATACCGAAGATAGATGCAGATCCCATTACCAAGTGGAAGTGAGCTACAACAAAATACGTATCGTGTAAGTTGATATCCAATGTTGCGTTACCTAAGAAAATACCTGTCAAACCACCAGAGATAAAGAAAGATACCATACCGATAGCAAACATCATCGCTGGAGTGAAACGAATATTACCTCTCCACAACGTCGCCATATAGTTAAATGCCTTAACTGCTGAAGGTACCGCAATAATCAACGTTGTAATCATAAATACTCCTCCTAAGAAAGGATTCATACCAGTTACAAACATGTGGTGTCCCCATACGATAAATGAAAGTACGGTAATACCTACTAAAGAGTAAACCATCGCGTGGTAACCGAAGATCGGTTTACGAGAGTTTGTAGAGATAACTTCAGAAGTCAAACCTAACGCAGGCATAACAACGATATAAACCTCAGGGTGACCTAAGAACCAGAATAAGTGCTGAAACAAGATCGGAGAACCACCTTCATTAGGTAAAATCTGACCGCCTACTACCAAATCCGATAAGTAGAAAGAAGTACCCGCAGAACGGTCGAATATCAACAATACAACAGCTGAAACTAATACTGGGAATGAAAGTAAACCCACAATCGCAGTCAAAAAGAAAGACCAGATAGTCAAAGGCATTCTCCAAAGATCCATACCTTTTGTACGCATATTTAATACCGTACTGATGTAGTTAACACCACCCATTACCTGAGAAGCAATAAACAACACCATACTTGCTAACCATAATGACATACCTAGACCTGATCCGGCAATCGATGTTGGAAGAGCTGACAACGGAGGATAGATAGTCCATCCTGCAGATGCTGGTCCACTCTCTACGAAAAACGAACCGATCATAATCACACAGGCTACAAAGAAGAACCAGTATGACAACATGTTCATAAATGGAGACGCCATATCGCGAGCACCCAATTGATAAGGTATCAAAAGGTTACTAAACGTACCGGACAGACCTGCTGTCAATACGAAGAATACCATCATGGTACCGTGAATGGTTACTAAGGATAAGAAGAACTCCGGTTTAATACGACCACCTTCAGCCCATTTACCCAAAAATACTTCCAATATTGGAAAATCTTTATCCGGCCAAGCAAGTTGGATACGGAATAAAAGGGATAATAACATGGCGAAAACTGCCATAATGATACCCGTGATCAAGAATTGCTTCGCAATCATCTTATGATCCTGACTAAAGATATACTTCGTTAGGAAAGTCTCATGGTGATGACCATGTGCATCATGATGACCTGCGTCGTGTGATATAACTGTGCTTGACATATTCTATTATAAATTCTTTTAACAATTAATTTACAGAAGCTGTTGTAATCCCTTCAACTTGATCCGTATTCGCAAACTCTTGCTGAAGCTCTTCCGTGAAATACTTCTGTTGCTTGCTCAACCAATCTTTGTATTCCGCTTCTGTAACTACGATTACTTTCTTACCCATATTCCAGTGTCCTGAACCACAGATCTTATTACACAACATAATGAAGTTGTAATTAGGATCGTTCATCCGATCACGCATCTCTTCTGTAGTCACCGTAGGTGTAAACTGGAAGTAGTTTGTCATACCCGGTACAGCGTTAACTTGTACACGGAAATCAGGAATATAGAATGAGTGAATAATATCTTTAGAAATAATGTGGAAGCGAACCGATTTGTTCACCGGTATAACGATGTCCTCTCCGCGAATATCATCCCATGAGTTTTTATCGTTAAAATCGATACCATAACCATTCGTTGGTGATGTCATCTTATAGTTCCTTTTACCGATGATACCATCAGCTCCAGGATAACGAACGTGCCATTGGAACTGCTCGCCTAATACTTCAACCTGTATTGCAGATTTTTGAAGCTCTTCAGGTACGTTTGTAATCGATCTCCATGTAAAGAAACCGAACAAAACCAAAACTGTCAAAACAATCGCAGGAACAATAGTCCAGATACGTTCGATAGAATCGTTGTGTGGGTAATAGTAAGCCGTCCGCTTCGCTCTCATTCGGTACACATAGGTGAACGACAATAAGACGATATGCGTCACCACCATCACAAATGTAGTGATAGCTAAGGTGATGATAAACATCTGATCGATCTCTTTACCGTGCTCTGTAGCAGCTTCTCTCCAAGCCCAGCTACCCCAAACCGAATACGAATAATACGTACCACTAAGGAAGAAAACTAAAAACAAAAGCAACAGGCCTGCCTGCCAGTTGTTATTACTTAATGGATTGTACTTACCATTCATCTTACGTGTAAGCACGTAGACAGAATGGATTTTTCCGACCACTGCAATGATTGTACACGCTACCAAGAACAGTAGCACGTAGTAGAAAAAGTTCTTGTACACCTGAGGAGCTATTTTAGTAGCTTCCTCTGCTTTCACAACTGCAGCTCCGTCAGCTACTGCCTCAGATACATTAGTAGCGCTAGAATCTGTAACAACAGCTGTTCCAGCAGTATCTACCGATGCTGAGTCTGTCGTCGCAGTTGTAGCAACTTTCGCCACAGTATCAACTACCGTAGAATCACTTTGTGCTGCCGTAACTGGCGCTACAAAATACAAGCTGATCAATAGTAGTAAACCCAATATGGATTTGAACCTGTTATTTATTTGTAAATTCATTTCTTATAATAAACGTTTGAACGTGATCTCCTTAGTTCTATTAAATTTGATGATGTAGACTCTCATCCAAGAACGGATGATTCTTCGGTGCCAATGCGTGCTTACTTAATTTAGTCATCACTAAAAACGTAAACAATCCACAAAAACCGATAGCTGTACCTACTTCAATAATACCAAATCCTCTCTCTGTATCAACCGTACCTGGCATTACCATAATGTAATAGTCTAACCAGTGACCGCATAGCAACAATATAGCAACAAACAACATTGCATTTTGCTTACGCTTAGCATCTCTATCCACCAATAACAATAAAGGTGCAACAAAGTTAATAACTATACTTAACCAAAACCACAATTTATATTCCGGTTCGAAACGTTTGTAGAAATATACAGTCTCTTCCGGGATGTTTGAATAATAGATCAACATAAATTGAGCAAACCAAACGTAAGTCCAGAAGATAGAGAAACCGAAGATTAACTTACCTAAGTCATGTAAATGGTTTTCATTTACCCAAGCCATGTAGCCTGCTTTCTTCAATAGAATCAATATAACTGTGATAACACATAGACCACTAACCCACATTGCGGCAAAGTTGTACCAACCGAACATAGTAGAGAACCAGTGTGCTTCAAGAGACATGATCGTATCGAAAGACCAGATTGGAGTAGTAAATCCAAAAATAACTAAGAAAATAGCAGATAACTTAAATCCTTTTTTGTAGGATGTAAGTCCACCTTGCAAATCCTCATTGTAAGATAGTTTCGCTAGAATAAAAGCGAAAATACTGTAAGTACCCATGAATAGAATCTGACGAATCAAGAATCCTGGTACATTTAAAAACGCAGCTTTACCCGCAACCAAGGCATCGTAATTTGGACTGTTAGGATCTGTTAATCCTTCTGCATGCCAATGATGATAAAGATTGTGCGTGTATAATCCTAAACCTACTATTAGTAAAAGTACTAATGATGCTATAGGTAAAATACTCGCCATAGCCTGAGGAATACGGATTAATCCGGCAGACCAAGCTGACTGTGTTACTAATTGAAGAGCGACGAAAAACGCTCCGGCTGCACATACACAAGTGAAGTAATACCCCATCAATAATAGGTTAGCATATGTACGCTCAACAATAATATGTTCACTTGATAACATACCGAATGCAACGGCAGCTATACCCAATACGATAGCAACTAGGCTAAACACCTTAGCCGTGCCAGCAAAAGTATACTGCTCGCTAAAATTATAATCGTGATGATGATTGTGAGTTCCCATTTATAAAATTGATGTTAGGTTATTTCTTTTGTAATTCTTGTACATACATAACTACTTTCCAACGTTCTTCTGGATTCAACTGAGACGCGTGCGACCCCATTGTATTCAAACCGTAGTAAATAGTATGATAAATCTTTCCTACTGTAAGATCAGCCATCAAACCTCCTCGTGAAGAGTTAGCACCAGACGACTGTGCGTACGATGGAGGAGGAGGGAAATTTTCTAACTTCCTTGTACCTCTTGAGTCTGTAACCTGACGATCCTTCGTAATAGAACCGTCGCCTTTACCTTCTTTACCGTGACATACTGCACAGTTAGCAATAAATAAATGCTCACCTGCTGCTAGATTCTCTTTTGTCACAGGAAGAGGGTTAGTTACCTCAGCACCTGCACGGGTATAGTCCTCAACAGTATTTTTGAAATCTGCTCCGAAACGCTCAAAACCAATAGGATCTGTTCCTGCAGGAGGCGTTTGGGCTGTTTGCTTATTCTTAAAATTATTATTTGGTTGATCTGGATTGTAAGCAATCGGATCATACATATTACGCGAAAATTCTAATCCCGTGCTACGTGTTGTGCCATCACCACAAGCAGTAGTTACTGCAGCGAAAGCTACCGCTACACATACAGCGCCAAGAAAATTCTTCTTATTCATAACTAACATATTTTCTTTCATTGTATTTAACTTCTACTGCTCCTGCTTCCTTCAACAAATTATCAATCAACTCGTGGTTAGCATTGTCACGTGCATCGATAGCGATGATAAAACGATCGTCTGTCGCTCTCAAATCCATAACGCGAGGTGCGCGTCCTGGAAATAAATGATTGCGGAAGAAGAATGTCGCTACCATACCCAATGCACATAATAAAATCGTAACCTCGAATGTTACCGGTACAAAGTTAGGTAATGGCATAGAAGGCTTACCACCAATATTCATTGGCCAGTCGTAAGACATCGTGAAATACAACAAACTAAATCCTAACATTAATCCCAAACCTCCAAAACAAAATGCTGCGATAGGTAAGCGTGAAGGCTTAACCCCTAGCTTCGCTTCAATACCGTGGATAGGCATTGGAGTAAAACAATCGTATATGCTGATGTTATTTGCTTGCAATCTATCAATCCCGTCCATCATTTCGTCAGGATCCGCAAAACTTCCTAATATATATTTTGTATTGCTCATTGCTACTATTTTTTACGTAATGCGTTAATTTCTTCCTCTGTTACAGAGTCATATTTCTCCAATGAATTTCTAAAGAATTCAACCTGATCCTCAGGGAAAGCTCCTTCTTGAACAAGCTTAGTTTTATGTTGCAAACTAGAGCTCTTCAATAATAACTTCACTTCGGCTATCGCTATACCTGGTAAGAAACGCAAGAACAATAAGAACAAAGTAAAGAACAAACCGATAGATCCTACAAAGATACCGACATCCACCCAAGTTGGGTAGAACATCGCCCATGACGATGGTAAATAATCACGGTGCAACGAAGTAACGATAATTACGAAACGTTCGAACCACATACCGATATTTACGATGATTGACAGAATCCAAGAGATAGGAATACTTGTACGGATTTTTTTAAACCAGAACAACTGTGGAGAGATAACGTTACACGTCATCATTGCCCAATATGCCCAAGCATAAGGTCCAGCGATACGATTTGCAAATGCATACATCTCATACTCAGAACCAGAATACCAAGCGATGAACAACTCTGTTAAGTAAGCAACCCCAACGATAGATCCCGTTACCATGATAATCTTGTTCATGGCCTCGATGTGGAACATCGTGATGTAATGCTCAAAGTTCATGACCTTACGAAGGATCAACAATAACGTCTGTACCATCGCAAAACCAGAGAAGATCGCTCCCGCTACGAAGTAAGGAGGGAAAATCGTGGTGTGCCATCCTGGAATAACAGACGTTGCAAAGTCCATAGATACAATCGTGTGTACCGAAAGTACAAGTGGAGTCGAGATACCCGCTAAGATTAACGAAACAATCTCGAAACGCTGCCACGATTTTACAGAACCGTTCCATCCAAAAGAAAGAACGGAATAAATTTTCTTTCTTAATCCATGTGCACGGTCACGTACCGATGCGATATCAGGTAACAAACCACAGTACCAGAATACTAAAGATACCGTGAAGTACGTTGAAATCGCGAAGGCATCCCATACCAATGGCGAGTTAAAGTTAACCCATAGCGATCCGAACTGGTTTGGCAACGGGAAAATCCAGTACGCTAACCAAGGACGGCCCATGTGCGCTACAACATAAGTTGCGGCACAGATAACGGCGAAAATTGTCATCGCCTCTGCTGAGCGGTTAATGGAGTTCCGCCAGTTTTGACGGAAAATTAATAATACCGCTGAAATCAGCGTTCCGGCGTGCCCGATACCTACCCACCACACAAAGTCGGTAATATCCCAAGCCCAACCTACAGTTTTATTTAGACCCCAAGCACCGATACCCGTCCAGAACGTGTATCCAACACTTATGACCCATAACATAGCTCCACACACGGCTACGATAAATCCTATCCACCAAGCTTTGTTTGGCTTATTCTCAACCGGCAATAGGATATCATCAGTCACTTGTGCGTAAGTGATG
Source organism: Sphingobacterium tabacisoli (assembly GCF_017908035.1). Classification (GTDB taxonomy): domain Bacteria; phylum Bacteroidota; class Bacteroidia; order Sphingobacteriales; family Sphingobacteriaceae; genus Sphingobacterium; species Sphingobacterium tabacisoli. The sequence goes on from NZ_JAEQMU010000005.1 coordinate 92,241, forward strand.
CCCTTACCGGTCATTAATGGTTCTCTTAATATTGATTCGTTATGCGATGACATAGTTTTTTTATTTCAGATATAGAATAAAATTATGCTTCAAATGTGTTTCTTACTTTAGTCATGTAACCGATGTTCGGCTGAACATTGATTTCTTCTAGTACGTAATACACACGCTCGTTGCGTAATGCTTTTGATACTTCAGATTCAGGATCGTTAGCATCACCAAAGATAATTGCGTTTGCTGAACATGCCGCTTGACAAGCCATTTTAACGTCACCATCTTTCAATTTACGATTCTCCATCTTAGCCTGCAATTTACCTGCCTGAATACGTTGGATACACATCGAACATTTTTCCATTACCCCACGGGAACGTGTAGTAACATCAGGATTCAACACCAACTGAGTGAACTCATTGTTCAAGTAGTTATCAAAACGGGAATCATTCCAGTAGTTGAACCAGTTGAAACGACGTACTTTATATGGACAGTTGTTCGCACAGTAACGAGTACCGAAACAACGGTTATAAGCCATATGGTTAAGACCTTCAGAAGAGTGTACTGTTGCCAATACCGGACATACCGTTTCACATGGAGCATGCTCACAGTGCTGACACAACATAGGCTGATGAACAACCGTTACGTTCTCAAAGTCATCAATATGTGCTATTTCTTTCTCTTTGGTATATTTAGTACCATTATCTTCGATTGTGTAGTAACGGTCGATACGTAACCAGTGCATCTCACGACGACGACGAACCTCATCACGTCCTACAACAGGAATGTTATTTTCAACGTTACACGCTACGATACACGAACCACAACCTGTACATGCATTCAAGTCGATAGCCATAACCCATTTGTGGCCTGGTTGCTCAAACTTGTTCCACAAATCGTATGTTTTGTGCGTATCAGAGAAACGACCAGACTCCGAATTAGGATCTTTCAAATACTTCGCGAAAGTAGTCTCGCGAATAATATTACGGCCCTCGATAGTATGGTGTGTCTGCGTTTGCGCCAATTCGTAAGTACCGGAAGCTTTAGTTACTGTAGCTTTAGCAGCTAACTGTACTGTACCGTTCACCAATGTAGCGAAAGGATAAGCATTGTAACCTACATTATTACCCGCTTTACCAACATGTGTACGACCGTATCCTAAAGCGACAGAAACTGTACCCATTGCTTGTCCTGGTTGCAATACAACTGGAAGTTCAAGGCTGTAACCGTTAGCTTCAACTTTCACTTTACCATTCTCACCCAAACCTAATTGCTCTGCAAATTTAGGGTTAAGGGCTGCATAGTTGTCCCAAGTAACTTTAGAAACCGGATCAGGCAATTCTTGCAAATAAGCGTTGTTTGCATAGCGACCATCACGCATCACTGTAGACTCGTACAATTTCAACTCGACCTCGCCAGCGACTTTCTTAGCATCGGCAACGATTGCTGAAGATACCGCGTTCACATCAACATTCGCAGAATAAGATGATCCTTGGTTTGTTCCTTTATAGATATATCCAACTTGTAGTACGTCTTTCCATGACTTACCTGTTCCAGCTAAAATAGTAGCATCCCAAGTTTGTTTTACGAAATCGTAGATACTTGTTGTCTCGCCAGCCCAAACCAACAAACTTTGCTCAGCCTGTCTTGTGTTGAATACTGGGTTGATTGTCGGTTGTACAACGGTATATAAACCTTCTTTAGAAGATGCATCACCCCATGATTCCAAATAAGTAGGAACTGGTGCGATAGCGTTCAACGTAGAAGCAGTTTCCTCTGCGCGATCAGCAAACGACAATGTAAAGTCTATTTTCGCAATAGCTGCTTTAACATCCTCTGCTTTAAAGTAATCGTAAACCGGGTTGCTGTTTAAGAAGAATGCAACGCCAACCTGTCCAGCTTTTGCAGCTGTCAAGAACTGTTGGAATGCAGCATCTGAACCTTGGTGTTGCTTAGAGTAATTATCTAAATCGATAATCGTACCGTAAGCGCCCAATTGCGTATTGATTGCATTTACTAACGACTGAACATTCACATCGTTCGATCCTGCAACAACGATAGATTTCCCTTTCGCTGCAACCAATTCTTTCGCAGCCAACTTGATAGCCGTTTGTGCTTTCGCATTCGTAGTACCACCAGCAACAGACTGTCCTGTGATCTCATTGTATAATGAAATCAATACAGCACCTTCTTCTGAAGGCTTGATAGCGATACGAACGTCAGCATTTGAACCGGTCATCGAAAGACCAGATTCGAATTGGATATGACGTGACATCTTACCGTTTTTCAACGATTTGTAGTCACGGTTTTTGATATAATCTTGTGTATGCTCTTCACCTGCCAACCAAGATCCTAAGAAATCAGCTGCAACTGAAACAACAATCTGTGCATTACCGAAATTGTAACTTGGAATTACAGCTTTGCCAAAATTGTTTTTATTTGCTTCAACAATACCGCTATACGATATTGCATCTACTTGAATATGATTAGCAGTAGGGTATTTTGCAGACAATTTAGCAATAGATGCCAATGTCGAAGGTGAATTCACCGTGTTAGAGACAATGGTAATCTGCTTGCCTGCTGCTGCTGCTTTTGTTAATGCTGCGATTACCGTAGCATCTAATTTAGACCATTCTACATCTTTACCACCAATCTGTGGATTCTGTAATTTGGACATATCGTACAAATCAAGAACAGAAGCCACTGTATTAGCATCAGTACCTTGATTCAAACCAACACCATTTGGATTTGCCTCTACAGAAATAGGACGACCCTCACGTGTTCTAACCAAAATACTCTGTCCATTAAAAGAGGAAGCATAATAGTTTGGAATACCTGGAGTAATCTCCTCTGGCTTGATTACATAAGGAACAGCCTTGTGAACCGGTGTACGGTTACATGCTGCCAACGTAACAGCGCCCAAACCAAACCCTAAAGCTTTCAAGAAATCACGACGTGGAGTTCTTGTACTTAAACCTGCTTCATTTAATACATCTTCTACAGGAATAGGCTCAGCAAACTCCCCTTTGTTGTTTTCAACAAAAGCAGGCGTTTGATTCAATTCTTCTAAACCCTTCCAATATTTTTTATTGCTATCCATTTAAGCTGTATATAAGATTGCGTTTTTCGATTTAATTATTAATAGTGACACTTTCCACACTCGAGACCGCCGATCATAGCCGCAGTCATCTTCTCACCCTTCTTCAATTTCTCATGTGCCTCGATCAACTGATCGTAGTATTTATTATCGGCATTCACCTCTGTCGTTTTGTGACAGTCCACACACCATTTCATGGTCAATGGCGAATACTGATACACCTCTTCCATCGTCTCGATAGGACCGTGACATGTCTGACATTCAATACCTGCAACAGATACGTGCTGCGAGTGGTTGAAGTAAGCAAAATCCGGCAAGTTGTGAATTCTAACCCACTCGATAGGACGCGGATTATCACCATACGTACGTGTATCTGGATTCCAGTCTACAGCACGGTACAATTTCAGGATCTCTGGTGAAGTCTCGCCATTGTAGTGATCTGAAGCGGTGATTGTATTGTGACAATTCATACACACATTCGCAGATGGAATAGATGCATTCTTAGATTTAAAAGCACCACCGTGACAGTACTGACATTCAATCTGGTTGACACCAGCGTGTATCTGGTGAGAGAATTTAATTGGCTGTACCGGCTTATAACCCTGATGCACACCAACATTCCACATCGTCTGCCATCCTAAAACAGCCAACAAACCAACAACCATCAATGCAGCAAAACCAACAAGCTTCTTGTTTTTCAAGAACTTCTGAGCAAACTTAACCTTACCAGTCTCCTCTACTGATTCATTACGTGCACGGGCAGCTTCTACAGCCACTTGATTATTAGCAATAACCTTCTCTAATGTTTTAGTAACACGACTCAAGATCACGATTACCCCTATCGCTAACAAGAAGATAGCAGCCATACCAATAATCATAAAATTATTAGCATCATTAGACGCAGTAGCACCACCTGTCGCCCCACCCTCAGCAGGTCCAGCAGCCAAACGCGCCTCTTCTTCTTTTACGAAAGCAATAATACCTTTGATCTGATCATCTGAAAACTGTGTAAAAGCAGGCATCGCTACTTTATTGTACTCTTCAAAGATCTGTTTAGCCATAGGATCTCCTGAAGCAATCATTGCTCCCGAGTTTTTAATCCATTTAACTAACCATTCTTCATCATGACGTTCGGACATACCAGACAAAGCTGGACCAGTAAACTTCTTGTCAATCTTATGACAAGAACTACAGTTTGCCTTAAATAACGCAGCCCCTTCTTTTGCATCCTGCGCGTTTGATGTCGTTGTAACGGCAAATAACAATACCAAACTGATCGATATTGACTTCGCAAGTCTTCCCAATACGGATGAGATATTTCTCATATTTAGCACTTTATACTATTTATTTATGAATATAAAAATTACTTTACTCTATTGCTGGAGTACACAGTCCTACCAAACAATGCACAAAAGTATGACTTTATAAACAATCCCTGACAATTTAATGACGCAAATTATCAATTTAAAACCATTCTAAATAGGTTTGTCTGTTTTCACAAAAGCATGCTCACGCTATTAAAAACAAACTTATATTGATATCGCTGTCACACTCAAGACCTCCGTTTCAAAAAAAGTGACAAGACGAATTATTTTAAATGCAAAAAATCATTTACCAGTAAAAAGTAAACCAGTATATTAGTATCTGTGCTCAAAATCTTCGTTAAGCGAAGGTCCTATATTCTATGTTTTTTCAACAAGTATGAGTCCTAGCATTTTGCACCGCACAGCATGATTGATATATATAAATAGTAAGCAAGACAACAAAATGAACCGTGAAGAAGAATACGCTGATCTTGCTCCGAACAGCTGGAACCCACATCTATCAAGAACTGATATGGAATAACAATTATTAACACACACCTCTTTTCGCAAGAGATACCGTATTTACTTTCTCTTTAGGAACCTATCTCGGAGAACCAACTAGCGAACAATTATCTCACAGGGCACAACCACCTGCACTAACCCCTTACTTTTACCATTAATCTCATCAATCAGTATATGGACTACCTGCCGTGCGATTTCATGGATATTTTGGGATATCGCACTAATGCCGGGCTCTACCAAAGAGAAAAGCGCATTTTCATCAAAGGAAACCAACTTCTCAAGAGATAGGTTATAACGCTTGATAGCCTTCAGACCAGAGAGTGCTAAATAATTAGTCGCAAACAATACGCCATCCAGCTGATTTTCCTGTATAAAATCCTTAATCTGATGAACAGTCTCGTCCTCAGGTTGCGCACGTACAATTTGCTTGATCAAGACATCTTTTCCCAACGAATCTACCGCCTCTTTATAACCATCCATCCGGCCCCGCATCTGCAACTGACTTGAATCAATAGTAACCAACCCAACCCGAGCAGATTTTTTCTCATTCAATAGCAAACACGTACCTGCATATGCTCCTTTATGATTTTCGGAAATCACAAAATTAGTCTCTAAATCCTCAAGATGACGATCGAATAATACGACAGGCACATTGTTTTTCAACAGCTTCTGGATAACTTCGGTCAATCCTTCGGTTGGCGCTATAATGAAACCATCGATTTGCCTATCGTAAAAAAGCTGTATCAGCTCCTTGGCCCTATTCACATCGTTATTCATACTACAGTAAACGATATGATACCCAAAATCGTAAGCAAACTTCTCAATCTGATCTGCAATATTCGCAAAAAAGGAATTCGAAATATCCTCAACCAGTAAACCTAAGGTCTTAGACTTGCCTGTTCGCAAGCTCTTTGCCAATTGATTGGGCTTATAGCCCACCTGCTCAACATAATCCAGCACTTTTTTCGTCATTGCCTCACTTATACGCTTTTCCTTGGCCTTATCATTTAATATAAAAGACACTGTAGTAACAGAAATGCCCAGGTTTTTTGCAATATCAGAAATAGAGAGTCGCTTCTTCATCCGTCTAAACTACTAAAATATTACAAAATTTTAGCACGGAAATATTCGAATATTTGCTAAAAGGTTTTATCTTCACAGAACAATAACACTATCAGACACTAAGCTTATGATAACCAAATCCTCTAAAGCTTACTTTTCCGTAGCCTTTCTATTATTAAGCTTAGGAACTAGTAATGCGCAACAAGTAGATTACACACAATATGTAAATCCACATATCGGCTCTGCAGAACATGGTCATGTTTTTGTAGGCGCCAATGTACCTTCTGGCGCTGTACAGCTCGGCCCCAGCCAAATCGCTCAAACCTGGGACAAATTCAACGGCTGGGACTGGTGTAGTGGTTATAACTATAAAAGCGAAGAAATTCTAGGCTTCACCCATACCCACCTCAGCGGAACGGGCATCGGCGACCTCAACGACTTATTGATATTACCGGCCACAGGCAAGCATCATCTAGTCCCTGCTCCTTTTGGAAAGATGGATCAAGGATATGGCTCCAGCATCAGCAAAGCCAATGAAACGGTCCGCCCAGGCTATTATAAGGTACAGCTCGAAGATTATGGCATACTTGCCGAAATGACAAGCTCCGAGCGCGTAGGTTACCATCGTTATACCTTTCAAAATAAAAACACACCGCATCTCCTGATTGACTTAGGCTTTCAGATGAACTGGGATAAGGCGACAGACACATACCTTAAACTAGTGGACGAACATACACTAGTGGGATATCGGTTTTCAAAAGGTTGGGCGGATGACCAAAAGGTATATTTTGCCATTACGTCTTCTACCTCACTAAAAAACACGCAGTTTTACAACGGCAACAAAAAGGTAAACGAATACCTCGTAGCGAAAGGCCCACATATCAAAGCCATCATCGACATCGATGCAGGAGCACCTGTAGAGCTGAAGGTAGGGCTCTCTCCTGTGAGTACAGAAAATGCTCTGAACAATATACAGCGCGAAATACCGGGATGGGACTTCAATCAGGCTAAATCCAATGCAACTAGAAAATGGAATGAAGCACTAGGAAAAATAGCCTATGAAGCTGACCCAAGAGCAAAAACAATTTTCTACACAGCATTATACCATTCCTATTTTGCACCTACGATTTTCAACGACGCCAACGGTGACTATATGGGAACGGACAAGCAGGTACATCGTCAGGAAAATTTTGAAAACTACACGCTATTCTCCCTTTGGGACACCTATCGAGGACTACATCCTTTGATGACACTCTTGGAAAACAAAAAGAATAAAGACTATATCAAGACCATGCTCAAAATATACCAACAACAGGGCAAACTACCTGTATGGCATCTTTGGGGCAACGAGACGAATACGATGGTCGGACTCCCTGCTATCCCCGTGATTGCAGACGCACTACTTAAAGGCTTTATTGACAAAGCGGATCAAGAGCTCGCTTTTGAATCCGTAAAAACGACGGCCATGGGTTATGAAAACGGTTTGCAATTCGTCCGTGAGCTCAGCTACATACCTATTGACAGTATGGATCATGAATCGGTAGCCTGGGCACTAGAATACGCTATAGCCGACTTTGGTGCTTACAAGATGGCCAAATACCTCAATAAAGAGGAAGACGCCAAATATTTTGAGCAACGCTATAAGTTGTATGAAAAATACTTCGACAAGGAAGTGGGGCACTTCGTCGGGCGTCACTCGAACGGAAACTTCCGCCGTCCGTTCGATCCGCTCATGGCCAAACATAGAGAAAACGATTACTGCGAAGGCAACGCATGGCAATATACCTGGCTTGTACCCCAAGATGTAAATGGACTAATGAATCTTTTCGGTGGCGAACAACAATTCTTAAACAAACTCGATGAATTTATCCACCTACCCGAAGTACTGGATGACGCTTCTCCAGATATATCAGGCATGATCGGCCAATACGCGCAGGGCAATGAACCCAACCATCACGTCCCTTATCTATATGCCTATGCAGGGCAACAGTGGAAAGGGGCAGCATTGGTCCATAAGGCGATGACAAAGTACTACACCGATCAGCCAAATGGTCTATGCGGGAACGACGATGCGGGACAAATGAGCGCCTGGTATGTATTTTCCTCAATGGGAATTTATCCTGCCAACCCTATGGACGGCAAATATGTATTTGGATCGCCACTCATGAAGTCTGCGAAAATAACACTTGGCAATGGTAAAACTTTCGAGATTGTGGCGAAAAACCAGAGTAAAGACAATATCTACATCCAACGGGCGACATGGAACGGCCAACCCTATGACAAAAGCTATATCACGCATGAAGCTATCATGGGCGGTGGCAGGCTTGAATTTGAAATGGGCAGCAAACCAAATAAGAAGTTTGGACAGGCTAAAGAAGCAAGACCATAGCAAATGGCTTATGGCTAATGGCTATCAGCTATTTGCTAACAGCTATCTGCTATTTGCTAACAGCCATTTGCTAACAACTGCCAAAATAACAAAGGCACAGATATTGCAATTACCTTTCCAAAGAAAGGAATTATTACATGAAAGATTTAGGAAACATTAGCATTCAGGACATCAATCAAAATGACGGGGTTGACTTCTATGCAAGTTTTAGGGAGAAATTAATGGATGTAGAACAATTTCCTACATTGTATACATTTAAGTTTATTGTACCCGCTACATCAGAGAACAAACAAACTATAGAGGCTATTTTTGAACATCCAAGCACAAAAATCCAGATAAAGGATTCAAAAACGGGAAAATACAACTCCCTTACGGTTGAAACCTTCGTAAATAGTGCCGATGATGTGATCGCTTACTATAAAAAGGTATCATCACTAGAAAAAGTGATTATGTTATAACAAAAAAAAGAGCTGTCATTCTGACAGCTCTTTTTTTTGTTATTTTAAGCTTCAACTTCTTCTGAAGCAAACTCTTCATATAAGGTAGCAAAGTTTTCATAATCCTCTGCCGACTCAGGCCTGAACACCCGAATTTTTTGATCCTCTACAAATTGTAGCACATCTTTATCCAGATTATCATCCGCCATTACCACAACGTCTGTATAGGTCAATGCGCCTTTGTAGACATCAGCGTAACTTCCGGAGCCATACACCGCAGCATCCTCTTTGGTCACATCTTCATCAGCTGCCATTTCTGCCAACTTCGTACCCATAGTATCCGGTCCCGAAAAATCTTTCTCTTCATTAAATAAAGAATAGAAAACTTTCGCATCCTTAAAAGTAGGATCATCATGATACACCTTTTTTAGGTACAAAGGTATCATCGCTGTAAACCACCCATGGCAGTGTACAACATCTGGAGACCACCCCAATTTCTTGACTGTCTCCAAGGCACCTTTGCAGAAGAACAAAGACCGCTCATTGTTATCACCAAAGAACTTCCCTCCTTCATCCCTAAATATCTTCTTCCTCTGGAAGTACTCTTCGTTATCCAAAAAGTAAACCTGCATACGCGCCGCAGGTAAAGAAGCTACTTTAATGATTAATGGATTATCGTTATTATCCACCACTATATTCATTCCCGACAACCTTATCACCTCGTGAAGACGATTTCTGCGCTCATTAATACTACCAAAGCGAGGCATAAGAATACGGATTTCGAATCCTTTTTCCTGCATAGCCTGTGGTAATTGGCGTGTTATTTCAGAAATTTTACTTATTTCAAGGAAAGGCGACATCTCGTGGGTAACAAACAATATTTTCGTTTTTGCCATCTCCAATTGCTTTTTTTATTTATTTGAACAGTAAAATCGGTGTACAAAGATACGAATAATATCCAATTTTTACAATTCATTAAAAATTAGACCTTTCTAAATCCAAATATATTATGCAATTTTGCCCCCTATTTTACCATAGTAGCCATGGAAATATACACTACAAAAAGTGACCTTCAAGCTCATTTGCAGACATTACGGGAGGCCGGCAAACAGATTGCATTAGTCCCTACAATGGGCGCTTTACATGAGGGGCATCTTTCACTGATACGAGAGGCACAGGCCGTAGCTGATATTGTTGTGTGCAGTATATTTGTAAACCCTACACAGTTCAACGATCCTAAGGACCTCGAAAAATACCCAAGACCCATAGAAAATGATATCGCTTTATTACAAAATGAAGCCTGTGATATACTTTTTCTACCCTCGGTCGAGGAAATGTACCCTACCCCCAACGAACATTGGGCGATAGACCTGGGCGACTTGGATACCTTGTGGGAGGGCGCACAAAGACCTGGACACTTTCAGGGGGTCACACAGATTGTATATAAACTATTCCATCTAGTACAGCCACATATTGCTTGCTTCGGGCAGAAAGACTTTCAACAGGTCATGGTCATCCAACGTATGATAGATCTAAAGCAACTGCCCATTACCTTAAACATATGCCCGATTGTACGCAGTGAAAAAGGGCTGGCACTCAGTTCGAGGAACACTAGACTTTCGGAACAGGGAAAAGAGGACGCTTTAGTGCTGTTCACGGTCCTCGATAAGGTTAAAAATGACTTTGCAAACAAAAGCATAGAACAGCTGCAACAGGACGCTATCGCGACACTGACTGCACAGCCTGAGGTTACATTGGAATATTTTGCAATCTGCGAAACCCGCACCTTACATCAGGCAACCAATAAGGATAATAGCAAAAAATATGTCGCCCTAGTGGTCGCTTGGATAGAAGGGGTAAGACTGATAGACAATATGCTATTGAATATGTAACGATTAAATAACATTTAATCACAAACTTTTAAAGAGATAAAAGCTAATTTTGTATTATGATGATTGAAGTAATGAAGTCGAAGATTCACCGTGCCCGTGTCACACAGGCTGAGTTGAATTATGTGGGAAGCATCACCATTGACGAAGACTTGATGGAAGCTGCAGATATTCTGGCAAATGAAAAAGTACAGATTGTAAACAACAATAATGGAGCACGCTTAGAAACCTATGTTATCCCTGGAGAACGTGGTTCGGGCACAATTTGTCTTAATGGGGCAGCCGCGAGACTGGTGCAGGTTGGAGATATCGTAATCATTATCTCGTATGCCTTGATGGACCGAGAAGAAGCACGGGTACACCAACCTAGATTGGTTTTTCCCGATGATCATAACCGCTTGATTAAGTAACAAGTAATATATTGCTAAACACTATTTCTAGATATCGCAGCCTATTTGCCTACCTCCTAGCGGGGTGGATGTCTGTTATTGTCATCAGTGGAATAGTGTTTATGCACAAAGAGGTAACCTCTAAGGGTGAAATCATAACGCACATTCACCCTTACGATTTTACCAAGAAAAAAGACAAGCACCACCATAAAAACGACGCAGAGATTCAATTTCTGAATGTTGTTTTCCAAGGTGCATTCATTGAACCGGTATTTTCTATCGTTGAGGTCCCATTTTTTCAGGAGTTCAACTATACAACCTACGCGGTTTATTCCAAAACTTACCATTTTACCAAGGATCTCGACACCTATCTTCGAGGGCCTCCGATGCTTGCTTAGCGACTCTTTCTCCTAGAAAGAGTACACATCCATTATACGTCCTTTCGATGTATAAGCTCACATAAGGTTATTTTCAAAACTAGGGAACAATATGCTCCGTACTGCTTGGTGAATCACAAACCGCTAGCTATACAGACTATTCGTGCAATACCGATATGGATATCGCCTATACTATCCCTGTTGGGATATACCTTATACCAAACGTATTAACATTTAATTAGCTAATAACAAGCATTACACATTAATTATGTCTAAATTTTACTATGGCTTAATCACAGCCGTATCTATACTTTGTCTCAACCTCAGTGTCTACGCACAACAAATAACGGGTTATGTCCACGATGCCGATGGCAAACCCGTGGAAAACGCGACTGTGCGCCTAGAGGGAAGTAGCAATGGCACCAAAACTGCATCTGACGGAAAATTTGAGCTCCCGCTCCCTACGGCAAAAGCAAAGCTTTCCATTAGGGCTATAGGCTACTTGTCCATACAGGAAACTATTGAAAAAAGTACCTACCAAAGCGGAACAATCTTTACGCTGGCGAAAGACAACCGTAACCTTGACGAAGTCGTCGTCTCGGGCACATTAAAAGCCGTATCCAAGTTGGAAAGCCCAATTCCGGTAGAAGTCTACTCGGCCAAGTTTTTCAGAGCGAACCCTGCCCCTACTATCTTTGAATCCCTGCAGAACATCAATGGGGTTCGCCCACAGATCAACTGTAGTATCTGTAATACGGGAGATATCCACATCAATGGTCTAGAGGGGCCTTATACGATGGTTCTTATTGACGGTATGCCAATTGTCTCGGGACTATCGACCGTATATGGATTGAATGGTATTCCGCAAGCATTGATCGAACGCGTAGAGATCGTCAAAGGTCCGGCATCAACACTGTATGGTAGTGAGGCTGTGGGGGGCTTGATCAACGTAATTACCAAAGCTCCATCCAATGCTCCAAAGTTCAGCTTAGAAGCTTTTGGAACAACCTGGCAGGAGTACAATCTAGATCTCGGCGGGAAATTTAATATAGGCTCCGCACAATCGCTATTGGGGGTAAATTATTTCAACTACTCAAACCCTATAGACAAAAACAAAGACAACTTTACAGATGTCACACTACAGGATCGCCTATCCATCTTCAACAAATGGAACTTTGCCCGCAAAGACAATAAAACGTTCTCTATCGCAGGTCGATACGTATACGAGGACCGTTGGGGAGGAGAGATGCAATGGAATAAAAAATACCGTGGCGGCGAAGACGTATATGCTGAAAGTATATACACGAAAAGATGGGAAGTGATGGGTATTTATGACCTACCAGGCAGCGAGAACTTCTCCCTTTCGGTAAGTGCCAATGGACACAACCAGAACAGCTACTATGGTAGCACTCCTTATATGGCGGACCAACGCATTTTCTTTGGACAGCTAACCTGGAATAAAACGTTAAAAAATCATGACTTATTAACTGGACTTGCCTATCGATACACGTATTACGATGACAATACCCCTGCTACGCCAACATCCTCACATACACATTTGCCTGGCTTATTTGTACAGGATGAAATCACCCTGCATCAGCAGCACAAATTGTTAGTGGGTGCACGATATGACTACAATTCCATACACGGGAGTATCGTTTCTCCACGCGTCAATTACAAATGGAACTCACAGGACAAAAGTCAGGTACTCCGGGTAGGTATTGGTAATGGTTATCGTGTGGCCAACGTATTCACAGAAGATCATGCTGCCTTAACAGGTGCTCGCGACGTAGTATTTAAAGAAGACCTAAAGCCGGAGACATCCTGGAATGCCAACATCAACTATGTGAAGAAATTCTACTCCGACAATGGTTCTGTTTTCGCAATAGACGCTTCAACGTTCTACACCTACTTCAACAACAAGATCATTCCTGACTACGAAACCAACGTCGATCAGATTATCTATGCCAACTTAGACGGCTATGCGATCTCCAAAGGAGTATCTGTCAACCTAGACTGGGCTCATCATAGTGGATTGAAAGCTATGATCGGTGGTACATTGATGGATGTATACAGCGAAGAGAACGGAGTAAGAACCTGGCAAATGCTAACGGAAAAATTTATGGGCACCTGGACTATTGGTTATAATATCAAGCCATTAGGATTGAGTATTGACTATACCGGAAATGCTATAGGCCCAATGCGCTTACCTGTATTAACTACCAAAGACGAAGCGGATCCAGCCAATAACTATACAGATCCACGTCCAGACAAATCAAAATTATTCAGTATACAGAATATCCAATTGACGAAGCACTTCAAGAATGGTTTTGAGGTATTTGGAGGAGTAAAGAACTTATTGAACTGGACACCAACAAAGGGACTTCCTTTCTTGATTTCACGTGCACATGATCCATTTGAGAAGATTGAAGACTCTAAACTTCCTCCTTTTGACCCGAACTATGTTTATGGTCCAAATCAAGGAATCCGCGGGTTCTTAGGGGTTCGCTATAATTTGTTTTAGTAACATGTAAATAGAAAGGTGTCCAAAACTATTTTTGGGCACCTTCTTCCTAAAGAAACACAATATCATGGGAATAGGAATAAAAAAAATTATCTTCACACTACTTACAGCCTGTGGCCTATTAACCGCAGTCATGAGCCGTGCACAGACAACACCGTTCTCCATTATACAAGTAGACAGCTTATTAAAACAAACTCCAAAACCTGTCCTCATTTTGCTCTCCACAGATTGGTGTCAGTACTGCCAGATGCAAAAACAACAGGTGCGTAAAAACAAGAAGTTTAAAGAAAAAAGCGCTCTATTCTACTACGTTGAATTTGATGCCGAAAGCAAGGAACCCATCCGTTTTCAAGAGAAGGACTATGTATACAAACCTACAGGTGCTAATATCGGCACTCACGAACTGGCATTAGCCCTGAATGGCCCCCATAGATTAGCTTATCCCACCTGGATATTATTAGATAAAAACTATCAAGTCCTCTTTCGACACGGAGGCGTATTACCCCCTGCCCAACTAGAAGAATTATTAGATACACTTGAGAAAGTAAATTTATAAGTGGCTTAATAAAAAACAGCGGTATAACAAAGAACAAACAAACTCATTATAAGCAAGTTGTTAAAATTTTACTAATTTTAACATTTTTGTGTAGCGCTATCGTTATTTTTACCGTTTTAAGACCTAAACAACAATTTTAAATTAAAATATGTACATAGAGGAGAGAGACCCACTTTTACATATTGCCACTAAAAAATTATTTATATCTAATGAAACCTTCATTTATGAAAGATTCATTGCCATTTAAAAACAATTTATAATTCAATGAAAAATCTATTTAAAACCGTATTGTTTGCTGCAGTTGGAGCGGCTGTATTCGTATCGTGTAATAGTAAAAATGAATATGATATCGAAGGAGAAAGACAGCGTATACTAGAACAAGAAAAGCTTATTGACGCTCAATTGTCTAAAGAGAGAATTGAAATCGAAAACTATGTTAGCAATCATTTTACAAATGCTATAGAGGACACAACAAAATATCCATTTCAAGTATTAGATAAAAAGAATGTAAAAAGAGGAATTTGGTTTGAAGTTATTTCAGAACCTACAGACGATTCGTACGAATACAAACTGAATTCAAATCAAACGAACGTAGTTTTCCCAACTTGGAAACTTAAATACAAAGTTAATCTATTAAACAACGAAACCCCAGTCCAATCGGATCTAGAAGGATCGGAGTATAATTTAGCAACAGGATCGAACTCTAATCTTTTCACAAATGCCTGGATAATCTCTCTTTTCCCAGCAAAATATAAAATAAACGGGAATGACATTAATTATGTTGGGCTAACAGCAAAGGGACAAAAGAAAGGTAGTAAAATAAGAGTAATTGTTCCTTCTATCTACGCGTACGGTAGCAAATCTCAAGAAAAAATCCCAGCAAACTCTCCATTAGTATACGAGTTTGAAGTATTAAGCATTCAATAATTATAAAATACCCTATAACATAAAAAGAGAAGGCATTACCTTCTCTTTTTATGTTATTAAAAACTAAATAAACAAACACACCAATGAAGAAGACATTTTCCTATTTGACACTAGTATTCGCTATTTTGGTAAGCATCACAGCCTGCAACAATAAAAATGACTTTGATTTTGAAGCTGCTCAAAAAGAACAACAAAAAAGAGACTCTTTAGAAAATATACGTGTAAAAGGATTAATCGAAAAACAAGCTGCTGAACTAAAAGCTTTTGCCACCGAAAAACTACCAGGAGCGACACTTATAGATTCACTTGGCATTTGGTTTAGAGTAGATGCTAATGGTCAAGAAGATTCTTACACTTATAGACCGCATCCTAACGGAGGTATCGTGGCACCTGAAGTAAAAGTTTCATACAAGGGAACATTACTGAATGGATCAGTATTTGACCAAACTGACGAAAAAGAAACAAGCCGCACATTTTCGTTAGCTGGGGTTATAAGAGCTTGGCAAATAGCTTTCTTCCCTAAACAAATAAAGTATAATGGAAATGTTTACTCCTTGTTGGGTTTAACGGAAACAGGGCTTAAGAAAGGATCCAAAATAAAATTTGCAACCTCCTCTCCTTGGGCATATGATACTCGAGAGTTAAAAGACAAAGAAGGCAAAGTAACTATACCAGCAAATTCTCCACTCTACTTCGAAATTGAGGTTATCGATATAAAATAACCTTTGACAATGGTCTAAGATAACATAAGCCACTCTATAGAGTGGCTTATGTTGTTTAATGATATATCAAAAAAACTATCTCTTCATATTCCTTAAACTAAAATAGGCCCACCTTGATACCAAATTTGGTACAAATCAATATTTAACAAGGACTTTATTCGGACTTTACTCGGAGATAACAGGGACTTCATTCGGATGTAACCGAATAAAACCCCTGTTATTTCCCTATTATATCCTGCTATATTTCTTTTTAGATTATAACTTGGTAATAACATATCCCCTAGATATTAGTATATTAGTATCAGCTAATTAAACTTAAAACAACATGGGAAGAACAGAAAATGGCCCAATGGGTTCCGCTAGTGGAAAGGTAGGACCTTTAGTGTATTACAGATGGAAAGATAAAGATTGTGTCCGTAGCATACCTCGAGTTAATAAAAAACGTAAACTCTCAGACGACGAGAAAAAAAACCGAGGAAAATTTGGACTTGCACAAAATTTCCTAAGTCCGTTAAGTGCTGTCGTAAGACTTGGCTTCCATAATTACAAGCAAAACCAAACAGCTTTCAATTCGGCAATGTCATATACCCTAACTAATGCCGTACAATCTGATGATGATGGTTTTTACATTGACCATTCCTTATTTCATATCAGTAAAGGGATAACATCTCCTCTAGAAGATGTGACATTGGCTTATGAAGAAGGAGTTGTCACCTGCAATTGGAATTACAACCCAACAATTGTCAGAGATTTAGAGCTAGCTTCTTTTCGTTCACTATTTGTGGCTATTCCCGATTCAGATAAAAATAGCATACTCGGACATATCCTAAACAAAAAACTGGAAGATAAGCATGAACAGATACACATCTCTCCTAGTTCAAACGGAGAAGTCTATCACATACACTTGGGATTTGTCGCTGTCGACCATAGTGACCGAATAATCGACAGCATTTATGTAGGTACAGTTATAGCTTAGGGACAAATCTATTACTTGCCTTTAAACTTCGACTGTTCCAAAATCTTTTGCGCATCTTTCTCCTGGAAAAGGGCAACAAGATCAACATCTGGGTTACGCTCCATATACTTACGCACCATCATCCAGCCGATGTAAGAACCCAACTTGGGCGCAGACTCATTGTTCTCGCCCAACTCGGGTGTAAATGGTGCATCGGTAAAATATTTTTGTGTCTTCAGGTAATCCGTATCATAAAGCAATCCTTCCTGCAGAAACCAGGCCCAAATATCCGCCTGATACTTTTTGGCCCAGGCGAGCTGCTCGACTGTATACCCAATCTTCGTATCATCAGAAGCATCTTCCAACATAACATCCATAGCATACAATATCTTACCATTATAAACCATATGTTGTAGTGTATTTTGATTAAGATTATCCTGAGGTAGGAGTTCTTCTCTCAAAACAGCCTCCACAACACGAGGCGTTATATTCTCTGCTGTAAACCGACGCGACATATATAAGGGTATAGAGCGTACTAATGCCGGATAGAATCTCGAATCAGCTCCCAAGAACATATCCAATCCTATACCCACATAATCTTCCCCTATGGGCACCTGAAAAGAAAACCCACCCATAAAAGCGATAAACCGAGGCATATGATATTCCGGGAAATAGTACTTTACATACTTAAAAGCTTGTGTCAATTCTTTCTCCTGCTGATTCAGGTTGGGGTATTTTTTTGCCACCGCATCGGCTAAATCGACAAAATCTCTCTTCTTCAGCACCTGTGCCAGGTTATTCTTCAGCAATAGTGTGTCGTTTGGGCTCCCTACTTCCAGCATCTGTGTCAAATAATCCGAGTAGAAATAAGGATAATCCTGCTGCCACTGCTTATTCTTAGCGACAATATCTGCTTCCTTCAGCGTATTAAATTTTTGGTCAAAACGGTCTATTTTGACAGCAACATCCATCTTAGATACATCCGGCCGGCGCACGGTATCAGTTTGACTACAGGACGTTAATATGACAATGAAAGAAGCAATAATTAAAAAAAAGGAATATTTTTGTAATGTTTTCAAATACATGATGATCAGCTTAAGACACAAAAATATAATTTATATAACAATTAAAAACTATGGTTAATTTCACAAGGGCATTTCTATCTATCTTTCTTTTTTGCTTAGCCCTCACTTCTACATATGACGTCCAAGCCCAAGGTTATTATTATGGTCACGAAAAAAACATACGCCTCGGCCTGACACTCAATCCTAATCTCGGTCGGTTACGTTATGAAAAGGATCAAAAAGGAAGTACCAAACTGGGATTTTCCTATGGTCTGATAGCTGATCTAGGTTTTGCAAAGAACTACTACTTTTCAACAGGATTATTAATCAACACCATCAATAGCCGTGTGGAACCAGCGTATTTCAGCCTAGACCCCAATGCGCCTAAAGTTCCGAAGTATAGAGATATTAGCCTGAAATATGTTGACATCCCCTTATCTATCAAACTAAAAAGTACCGCAAATGAATACGGTCGTTTCTACGGACAGTTTGGCTTCACGGCAGGCGTAAAAGTCTCTGCCAAAGAACAGCTTGAAAAAGAGAACAAACAGACGACAAGTGCTGATTTATTCCGTTTAGGGTTACAGATTGGTGGTGGAGCCGAATGGAAGATAGGAAATGATATGGCATTACTGACTGGTCTTACATTCAATAACGGGTTTACAAGAGCAATGAAGGATGGTTCACCAAGAACCTCATTTCTAGCACTGAATTTTGGCTTGTTATTCTAAACGTAGAAAAACAAATAGATTTGGGTCACCAAATTTTATGCGTTCTTTTAAACCTTCTAAATTCGAGATCCCAACATGAAAATAGCATTAGCACAACTCAACTACCACATTGGCAATTTTGAGCAGAACGAAGAAAAAATCATAAAGGCAATAACACTTGCAAAAGAAGCCAAAGCGAGCTTAATCGTATTTGCCGAATTGGCTATCGGAGGATACCCAGCCAAAGACCTGTTGCGACATGCTGTTTTCCTGGACCAATGCCAACAATCCTTATCACAGATAGCCACACACTGTGATACTATAGACTGCATCATCGGTGCTCCTATCCGCAATGAACATGAAGAAGGAAAACCGCTCTCTAATGCCGCTATAGTTATCACTAAAGGACAGATCAGCGACTGCCGCAAGAAATCTCTCCTGCCGGACTATGATGTATTTGATGAATATCGTTACTTTGAACCAAACCGCAATATCCGGTGTATCGAGCTACAAGGAAAAAAAATAGCTCTTACGATCTGTGAAGACCTTTGGGACAACGATCACGACAATTCTTATAAGGGAGACCTCATGCTGGAACTAGCACAAGAGAAACCAGATCTCATTATTAATATTGCGGCCTCTCCTTTCTCTTATACCCATTTTGACAAGCGTATATCGGTGCTGAGCAACAATATATTAAAAGCCAATGCGCCTTTGATATACGTCAATCAAATCGGTGCCCACTTAGATATCATATTTGATGGCCGTTCCTTGGCTATGAACAAAAGTGCAGAAGTCATAAAAGAACTTAACGCTTTTGAGGAAGACCTTCAATATATGACATTAGAGCAAGGAGACCTGCAAACAACAGCGGCACCGCAGTCTACAAAGCTGGGAGAGACGGCTAGCATACACCAAGCGTTACTATTGGGGCTAAAAGATTACTTTACTAAATCCGGCTTTAAGAAAGCCGTACTTGGTCTCTCGGGAGGATTGGACTCCGCTATAGTCGCCGCACTGGCTGTAGAAGCTCTCGGGGCCGAAAATGTCCTAGCTGTACTGATGCCCTCCGTATATTCCACAACGCATTCTATAAAAGATGCTATGGACCTGGTAGACAATACCGGATGCCAACACCTCGTCCTACCCATAAAAGACATCGCACAATCCTTCGAAGATACCTTACAGGAAGCTTTCGTTGGGTTAAAAGCCGATACCACAGAGGAAAACATACAGGCCCGTACACGAGGTACTTTGTTGATGGCTATCAGCAATAAATTGGGACATATTCTCCTCAATACATCCAATAAAAGTGAAGCAGCCGTAGGCTATGGCACACTGTATGGTGATATGGCAGGCTCGCTAAGTGTAATCGGTGATGTATATAAAACGCAGGCCTATAAACTAGCATCCTATATCAACCGGGAGAAGGAAATTATTCCAATAAATACGATTGTAAAACCGCCTTCGGCAGAGTTGCGTCCCGACCAAAAAGATTCGGATTCACTACCAGATTATGAGATGCTAGATGCCATCCTGTATCAATTGATTGAACTCGAAAAGTCAGGGGCAGAAGTTGTTAAATTAGGTTTTGATGAGTCGCTTGTACAACGTATTACGAGGTTGGTCAATAATGCTGAATTTAAGCGTTTTCAAGCCCCTCCGATATTAAGAGTAAGTCCAAAAGCTTTTGGCTCTGGAAGGCAGATGCCACTAGTTGCAAATTTTTCTTACTAAGCATTAAACCTTTTGAATAACAGCGGGTCATAAGGTATATAATTAGGATTAGTTATGAACAAAATAGTAATATTTCTAACAGCATTTGTACTTTTAGCGTTCGCATCGTGTTCGTCGCATAAGTACCATACAACACGGGTTCAAAATCTTGATTTCAACCAGTTCAAAACATATGGTTGGTTAGAACCGGTAGATTCCTTATCAAAGGATTATTATAATAACGATATTGCCAAAGGTAATATCATGACTACAGCCAATAAAGAGATAGAGGCACGTGGGTTGACGTATTCAAAAGAAAACCCCGATATTCTGTTTCGCTATATAGCTATTGTCAATAATAAGAGCAGAATCGTATACAGTACTCCTTATTACGGAGGCTGGGGCTGGGGTGGTCCTTGGGGCTGGGGCGGTTACTGGGGCTGGGGTGGCTACTATGGTGGTTCTTACCCTGTAGCTAAAGAGCGTATACGTTATGGACACCTTATATTCGAAGCCATTGACCGCAAGACAAACAGTGTGATCTGGCAGGCAAGAGGTACTACAGAAGTCAATGAACCAGAAAAGGCAATTAACGAATTACCAAAGACGGTTACATGCATCATGAAGGAATATCCACTACCGGTATTGAAGAAATAACGGGTAAAATAATTAAAATATAAAAAGCCGTTAAATCGAAGCAAACTATGCAACGATTTAACGGCTTTTTTTAGACAGATGCTCTTAGTTTCAGATAAAAAGGAATCTCTAATCTATCCTTCGATTTATTCTTGATTAGCTCGGCTGCCAAGCGTCCCATCATCTCGAAATCTGTCGATATCGTTGTAATCCCATTAAGAATAAACTTCTTCAGAGGGGTCTCATTATATGAAATGACTCCCACATCAACACCAATCTGTAGCTTCTTTTGAATGATTTTATTCAAAAGCCTGACCAGGTCATCTTCTATAATATTGATATAGCAGGTTCCCTTCTCAATCTTTTCCTTATCCAGTCTGGATACCAGCTCACAATCAAACGCATACTGTTGGCAGAATTTATAAAACCCTTTGATGATTGCCTTTGGGAAGTCACTAAAATCCGGAAATACCAGCTTCATCGTTTTATACTTGCTCAACACTTCATTAGCCTCCTCCAGAGCAGAATAGATGTCCCGTTCATAGTTTTCATATACGGCTGGAAAATCACCAGGAACGTCATCAACAAACCGGCCTAGGAGTAATAGTTTTTCCGAAGGGATTTTACGGATAATATCTGGCGCTTTGTCTCTTCCCTCTTTAAAATGTGGAAACAGCACATAATGATCATAGGTTTTAGTAAGGTTGCCCAGGAGGCTATTCAGATATGACAAATCCGAGTTATAGACAAACAAATCTAGATTAGCAAAATCCCCAAGCTCTTTGGCAAAGGAATCATATACTATTTTCTTATGTGCACTGAGCTTATTCAAAAATAAAGCAATCTTTAGCTTTGACTCAACATCGGTTTTATTGATATAATAGCCTTTCCCTGGTGTAGATCCAATGATCTCCCCGTTTTTCAGATGCCTATAGGCTTTCTCTACAGTATCCCTAGAAATCTCCAAATAAGCACTCAGCTCGTTAATTGAAGGCAATATCTCATCTTTATTCAAAATACCATTTCTAACGGCATCTGTAATTGTATTTGCCAACTGTAGATATTTTGGCGTAGCAGAAAAATCACTGATCTCTAAAGTTTTTAAAAACTGGGCATTATTAGGAGACATAATAGAAGCTTATCTGGTTTATATATCCTAAATATAACTAGAATTCTGCGTTATACCATACGGTTGGGGCTGAAAAAACATTCTGTCCTCGTCCAATTAGACCATCCTGTTCCTTCATGCCCTGATATTTTTGACGGTGTAAATTACTTTCTCAAAAATTGACTAAATTGGATAATGATTTCAACCACCTTTTATATCTAGCAGATTAATAAACCGTTATCAATTACCATAACCAATTTACATATGATACACAAAACATTTTTGAAATTAGCCTTTCTGTTATCCTTGATCTTTTATGCTGTAGGCTCCGTAAGAGCTGAGGACAATCGTAAAATCGAGATCGAAATCATTCCTAGCAAACCGGACTGGCGCGCGCAACGAGGAGAGAAGATACATTTTGATATCCTCGTAAAACAGGACGGGAAAGCACTAAAGTCCGATAGTGTCTACTATGAGATAGGCCCTGAGATGATTACTCCTTTCACCAAGGGTTATATCAAACAATTCAGAGGCCAATTTGAAAGCATAGAATATACCCTCCATGAACCAGGTTTCATCCGTTGCATTGTCCGTGTACGTGTAGAAGGAAAGGATATACAAAAAATGGCAACAGTGGGCTTTGAACCGGAATTGATCCAGCCAACACAAGAACTACCTCTTGATTTTGATACTTTTTGGGACAATGCTATTCGCGAATCCAAACAGGTTCCATTACAGGTCAAAAAAACCTATCTACCCGAAAAAAGTACTGCGGAGATTTCCGTCTTCGAAGTGGCCATAGACCATATCAACAACAGTAAAATCTACGGTATCCTAGCCATGCCGAAAGCTACGGGAAGATATCCGGCTATACTCCGTGTACCAGGAGCTGGCGTAAGACCCTATGGTCCAGACATCGAACTCGCCAACAAAGGTTTCATCGTTCTTAATATAGGTATACATGGTATATCGGTTACGATGGATTCTATTGTTTATAAAGATCTGGCTACAGGGGCACTACGTCAATACTACAACAATAATATCCATAACAAGGATGAATTTTATTATAAAAGGGTATATCTTGGTTGCCTTAAGGCAAATGATTTTTTGACATCATTAACAGAATGGAATGGCCAACACCTTATAGTAACCGGAGGTAGTCAGGGAGGTGCGCTGAGTATAGTGACTGCAGCTCTGGACAAAAGAGTAACCGCCATGGCGGCTCTCTACCCTGCCCTATCGGATCTGACAGGTTATCTGCACCAACGAGCAGGAGGCTGGCCTCATTATTTCAGTGCAGGTAGCTATAGCAGGATTGCCCCCATACCTAATGTACAAGACAATCTCTCTTATTATGATGTTGTCAATTTTGCCCGAAAAATCCAGGTCCCCAGTTTACTCACATGGGGATTCAACGACACAGTCTGCCCTCCGACTTCCATGTATGCAAGTTACAACATCATGACTGCCCCCAAACACCTCAGCATCTACAAAGAAATGGGGCACTGGACGCATCCTGACCAGAAACAAGAAGTCAATACCTGGATTCAGAATATAACCAAATAGCGATAAAAAGTTACGGCTACCCTCTAGTTTAGAGGGTAGTTATAAAGTCAATCATTAGCTGTGTGTAAGCGTCGAACTTGGTAAAAGGAAGAGTCTCAAATCGATCATAGATATCATGATAGGCGCCTATACCTCCTAACGTATAAAGGAAAAAAGAAGGTACTCCTTTTTCATAAAAGGGATAGTGGTCACTTCTATTCATAGGCCCCCTGACAAGAACCTGAGGCAGGTAGGATTTTTCCTTATTGATCTGTACCAACCGATCGAATTCGGTTTTGAAAACTGTCCCATTGACCACTTGTATTCCATCATCACCGGTACCAGCCATGTCAAAGTTCAACAAAAATTTGATCTTAGAAAGGTCTATTTGCGGATTATTCGCGAAATGGATTGAGCCCAACAGGCCACTCTCTTCGCCAGAGAATGCTAGAAAAACCATATTATATTTTGGTGGATGCGCATTGTAGTATTTTGTCAAATACAATAGCAAAGCTGTTCCACTGGCATTATCATTCGCTCCTGGAAATATAATATTCCTTCCGATCGCACCGACATGATCATAATGTGCTGTAATAACAACAGTCGAATCAGAACCACTCGTTCCTTTGATATAACCACACACATTATTGGTCTTATAGTCCTTTTGATACTTAGCATAAATATTCAGATCGAGTTCCTTCACCGCAAGACCTTCTGTAACCACATCTTTTACGTATACAATAGGTCGCTGAATTTGTTGGGTAGCTCCCCTCCATAATAATTTCTGCTTTGTATCGACTAGTATTCCTTTATAAAGTCCCCCCTGAGCAAGATAAAGTAGGCTCGTCCGCAATTCATCGGCTTTCATATTTTCAAGAGCGACAGCTTCATCTACAAAAATAATTTTGCCCGAATAGGCGGGGTTGTTCATCAGCTGACGCAGGAACAGGGTATCTTTCTGTAACGACACCTTACTGATGTCAAATCTACCCCGCAGAGAAGGACTACTAGCTTCAATAAGGGTATTAACACCTACTGATAGCTTTTTATTATCCAATGTGACTTTGACTTCCTTAGGGAAGACATTCGCATCCATCGCGAAAGGTTGAAAATAGTGACCCTTGAGTGGCAAAACGCCATTCTTCCTAAATTCACTAGCTATAAAGGAGGCCGCTTTCTTATCTCCGCCAAAAACATAACCACGCCCGGCAAATTTTTTGGAAGCGAGTTTTTCGACTATTGGCTTAGCATAATCGACTTGGCCCAATAACATCTGTCCCTGTAAAAACAGGAGCATTACAAGTGATACTATCTTCATTTTTTAGAAATTATAGGTAATATAATATGTGAGGGATGCGCTTGGTCCATATAAATCCGGTGCTCCTGTTTTTCAAAATCCCGGTCATCAGCGGTATAAATATCAACAAACTTCTGAGGGTTTCTATCTACTAGAGGAAACCAGGAACTCTGAATATGTACCATAATCTTATGCCCTTTTTTAAAAACATGAGCGGCATCCTGCATATCAAAACTAACAGCGGTAACTTGATTGGGTTTCAATGGCTCAGGATATTCAAAGCTGTTCCTATATTTAGCCCGCATTACATCAGCCCTAACCAAAGATTGACTATCAGAAAGCTTGTTGCCTTTTTCATACGGATACACATCGATCAACTTCACTACAAAATCGGCATCTGTCCCTGTTGTACTTACGAACAAATTGGCCTGAATATTTCCCATGATACAAACATCTTCATCCAATGGCATAGTTTCAAAAACTAGCACATCCGGTCTTTGGCTGGCAAAATACTGATCCTCATACATATACTTAAAGCCTCTAAATACCGTCTTATCGCGGGTATAAGGAACTGGGTTATTAGGATCAGCCGTATAACTTTGAAAAGTATTTTTCTTTATAGTGGGTTTCTCGAAACTTAACTTCATTGCTGTGTGGAGATACAACGGTGTAGCTTCCTGATCCTCTGGTGGCCATGCAGAAGGATACACCCATTTATTATCTCCAGTGACAAAAATAGAAATTGGAGCTACGCCCTGTACCTCCCTATCCTTGAGCTGTCGAACAAAAAATGGAAGCTCTATCTGAGACCGGAAGTAATCTGATGTATTCTGTCCAAAGTCCAGACTGTCCAAATATCGACCTGTTCCCCTAGTCCAAGATCCATGATACCAGGGTCCCATAACAAAGTGGACCTGTTCTTTTTGAACCTTGGAAAGAGCCCTATACGTCTTTAAAGGTCCATAGAGGTCTTCTTGGTCATACCATCCGCCTACAACCAGCACCGCAGGACCGAGTGTATTGATATGCTGTAAATAGGTTCTATCTTTCCAATACTGGGTATAATTAGGATTATCCATCATCTCATTCCATAGGATACTCTCCCCTTTCAAATAATAGGTGTTGAAATTTTTTAGAGCTCCTGTCTTTAGATAAAACTGATAGGAATCCTCGGTATTATAGTCCCTAAATCCCTTAGGACCGGACGTACTGATAGAATCCCGTTGTTTTCCAAAGGAAGAAAGGAAGGAAAAGCTCCCCATCAGCATGAAGGCACCATTATGGTGTCTGTCATCTCCCAGGAACCAATCGGTCACTGGAGCTTGTGGAGAAACCGCTTTCAGTGCGGGATGAGACTGAATAAGCGACATCGAAGCGTACATACCGGGCGAAGATATTCCCCAGATTCCAACCTTACCATTGGAAGTCAGATGCTCAACAAGCCAATCAATGGTATCGTAGGTATCTGTAGCTTCATTCGCATTGCCATCCTTGGTATAAGGCCGGTTGGCAATAAAATCCCCTTCTGACTTATATTTCCCACGAACATCCTGATATACAAAAATGAATTTCTCCCAAGCAAAACCTATATGAGGTCCCAAAGGTACCCTAAAGTTCATTTCGCCATAGGGGGCACTACTGTAAGGAGTGCGTATCATCATAATGGGATACTGCCCTCTATTATCTTTGGGTTCATATATTGTAGTATACAGCCTGACCCCATCCCGCATAGTAACATAGACCTCCCGTTTGGCGTAATTATCTTTAATAAAAACGGAGTCCTGGCTTGTATTCTGTCCATAGCCCAAATAACCAGCACAAACAAAAATCCATATGCACCAAATTTTTATTTTCATTCTTTGCTACTTTCTTTTGGCTGTCATAAAATATTCCAATTTCCCCCCATTCATAATATCCTGATGATCGATTTTCCAGTTGTCGATTTTCTTCCCGTTCAACATCACCTGCTTGACAAAGACATTCTGCGCTCCCTGATTATGAGCGACAATCTCAAATTTACGCCCATTATCCAAATGTATTACAGCACGTTTTACAACGGGGCTTCCTATATCATACGTAGTTGCTCCTGGTGATAAAGGGTAAAAACCAAGTGCTCCAAAAAGGTACCAGGCACTCATCTGTCCACAATCATCGTTACCGCCAAGGCCATCAGGCGTAGGTCTATACATGCGCTGTATAATATCCCGTACCCGTTTCTGGGTCTTATGTGGTGCGCCCGCATAGTTATATAGATATGCGACATGATGAGAAGGCTCATTACCGTGCACGTAATTCCCAATAATACCTTCTCTAGTGATGTCTTCTGTATTTTCGAAAAACTCGTCCGGCAGGTGCATCTCAAATAGCGAATCTAAATGGGTAATAAACTTCTTATCACCTCCATAAATACGAACTAAAGACATCGGATCATGGGGTATGAACAGGCTGTAATTCCATGAATTACCCTCGATAAATCCCTGTCCGTGGGTATCTAGAACATCAAAATTGGCAACAAAATTACCCATAGCATCTTTAGGACGCATAAAACCAATAGTGCTATCGAATACATTTTTCCAGTTTTGAGAGCGTTTGATATAAGTCTGATAAATATCGTCCTTACCTATTTTTTTGGCAAGTTGCGCAATACACCAATCATCATAAGCATACTCTAATGTACTGGATACCGAGTTGCTATTGGATTCTGCAGGGATATATCCTAAATCGGTGTAAGCACCTATCCCCTCGAAATCCCGTCGTTGTGATGTCCTAACACAAGCTTCCAAAGCCTGCTCGGCATCACCTTTATAAGTCCCCTTCAAAATCGCATCGGCAATAACTGAAACACTGTGATAACCACTCATACACCAGTTATCATTTGCATAATGGGACCAGATAGGCAACATGCCCAATACACTCTGATTATAATGTTGCATCATCGAACTCACCATATCTGCATTACGTTGAGGCTGGACAATATTAAAAAATGGATGCAATGCTCGATAGGTATCCCACAAAGAGAACGTTGTATAGTTCGTAAACCCCTGCGCACGATGTACATCTTGATCTAGGCCTTTATACTCCCGATTATGGTCCATATAAAGTGTAGGACCTAGAAAAGTATGATACAGTGAGGTATAGAAATTCACCTTATCATCCTCAGATATCGTTTCGATATTAATCTTCTCCAGTTCTTTCGACCATTTGTCCCGTCCACTATTCCATAGCTGATCAAAGCTATAGGGCGCTGCTTCCTGCTGTAGATTCTCGAGAGCGTTCTTTTGACTAACCGGCGATACGGCTAATTTAACAATGATCTGCTCTTGATCCTCTGTATCAAAGTCGAAGTATAATTTGAGATTTGCACTGGCTAGGTCTGGGAAATTATTACGTTGGTTAAATTTGCGCCAGAATCCTTTATAGACAGTCTCCTTCTCCGGAGTAGCACTTCCATAGGATTTGAAAGGTTTGGACAGTGACATCGCAAAATAAACAGTGCGTGTCCTTGCCCAACCGTTGGTCTGTCTGTAACCTGTAATTAGGGTATCATTAACCACACGCACCACGGTCCAGACATTCTTTTCGGGATAGTTATAGATACCAGCCATAAGATCCACGATCAAATGTGACTGATCAGATTTTGGAAAAGTGTAACGGTGTACCCCTACACGCTCTGTTGCCGTCAGTTCAGCATTTATACCATAATCGGACAGATACACCTGATAATAATTCGGACTTGCTTTTTCATGCTGGTGACTGTATCGACTCCGGTATCCTGAGCCAGGCCTGTCTGCTGTTCCCGGATTCAACTGTAAGGTGCCAACGGTAGGCATAATTAAGAAATCACCTAAGTCAGAGTGCCCTGTGCCGCTAAAGTGCGTATGGCTGAATCCTACAATTGTAGGGTCATCATACTGATATCCGGCACAATACCGATATACATCCTTATTATACTTTCCATTGAAAACATAAGACAAGGTGTCTGTCTCTGGGCTGAGCTGTATGGCGCCAAATGGTACTGTAGCGCCTGGATAGGTGTGTCCCATCTTGGCTGTTCCTATAAAAGGATTTACATAATCAACAGGTTTCTTCTGTCCATGGGCTGTAACAATGGAAAATAATCCTACCGATATAAACAATAAGAGTTTATTCATTACTTTTCACGTTTTGAATTGTTTGCAACGACTTCCTTCTTGGTTTTTGTTCCCAGGTACTTAACTCCACTCAAACTAAATCCCTGAACATCGTCAAAAACAAATGCTGGTCTATAATCACTCTCTTTTAGTGTTAGCGTAACATTTTCAAATTTAATATTCTTGGCATGCCGCACAAAAAATCCCCAAGCGGGAAGCTCTTTGAACTGTGAAAATTCGGGATAGGAACTCTCCATCTCTGGAATACTATCCAGAGCAGCCTTAGTGGCTCCACGATAAGCATAGTGAGGATTGGCGTCACCTGGGTAAACCAATTCTATATTACGAAATGTAACGTCAGCAATAGGAACATTCTTGAGGCCCACAATACCTGAAGGGGACATATTTCTAGGGTAATCTTCTACTGGCCCTTCATAATCATAACCGACATCCGGTTTATCCTTAGAAACTTCTACTTTTACATTTTGAATAAGGATATTTCGAATAGCCCCCTCCCGCCCCTTATTCCAACGGGCACCTATCCTCAAATAAAAGGGATTACCGACATTGATTCCCTGCAAACTGTCGACCACGATATCTTCAACGATACCTCCATCCGGAGTGGCTATTGTAAAAACAGAACGGAAGGTGTCGTAAATCTTATTATTAATAATCCTTACATTTTTATAACCACCTGCAGAGACTGTCCCAAACTTTATACCATTAGCACTTGATCGACCTACACAATTCCGAATCTCTATATTCTCACAACGCTTGGCCGCATCGTGAGATTTCAAACAGATCGCATCATCAGCGGCGTCAATAAATGAGTTAAGCAATTTGAAATTCTTACAGTCAACAATGTCAATTCCGTCATTGTTCCAGAACGCTTTGCTATCTACCGTGATGCTATCCACAACCGTATTAACACATTGATCATAGACCTGTACCCAATCAGCAGCATTTTTAATGGTAATACTATGGATAGCTACATTTTCACATTCTCTAAAATAAATAGCTTTAGGCCTTCTGTTACGAGGACGGTCGTAGTCCAATGGGTCTTTAATAATTCCACTATGAATCTGCCCTAACAGATTATAAGCTAAATCACGCCCTTGCCCGTCAATTACCCCCTTGCCCCGAATAGAAATATTATTGGCTTTGTTTGCGTAAACTAATGCGCAATTGGGTGTCTCTATATTATAATCATAAATATTTGTTGACCCAACCAATATTGCTCCTTCTTCCAGCTTAATATGTACATTCTCTTTTAAAATAATAGTTCCTGTAAGGTACCTACCTACAAAAAAACGAAGCGTCCCTCCACCCTGTTCATGGATAAAGTCTATGGCTTTCTGGATGGAAGTTGTGTTGAGCGTCGTACCATTGGATTTAATACCAAATAGTGATGCATTATATTCTTTCGCCGACACAAAGTTGACGAGTATGAAAGACAAAAATGTCAGTAGTGCGAACCTGATTTTCATAGTTATACGTTAAATGGACTTGCCGTTTGCTAATAGGCAATTCGTTTTTAAAACATTGGAATTTGTACCTTCTTGTACCAATGCTTGCTTGGTAGATTTAAAGAACAAATCCGATAAATTAACCTGAGAAGAATTCAACAACACCACGGCATTGCTCTGCGGACTATTGATTTCAAGTTTCCTTAACTTTATAGATTGGCAGTCGACAAAGGAATTTAGAGCTCCCAGGCTATTAATTTGCATAATTCCCTCTATTGCAATATTGCTCGTTTTTGAAAAATACAGTTGAGAAACCTTATCCATTGCAAATTCAGAACTCAGTAGTCCTTTTTCTTTCAATGAACGAACATGTAAAGCCAAGGCTTTAGATTGTCCATCGATCACTCCCAAACCTTTGATCTGAATATTCTGCTGTCCCACGCCTGATATCAGCGTATATCTCCCATCGATCTGCTGATAGTCATAGATATTTGAACTACCAACCAGAACTGCACCTTCATGAAGTTCAATATGGACGTTAGACTTTAATGAAAAACCGCTGGTCACATAGCGTCCCACATAAAAATGCAGCGTACCACCACCTTTTTTAGCAATGTAGTCTATTGCATATTGTATAGAACCTACATTATTGGTCACACCATCTGATTTACACCCAAAAAGGGATGCATTGAAATCCTGAGCAGATACCTGTATGCTCCACAGAATAAAAACGAATGCACTAATATATATTTTCATAATCTCCTTTTATTTAACGTTTACATTTGTTGAGTTATGAATATGATAACTCTTCTCCAAAGCCTGATCATTTAGAAAAGCTTTAAATTGCCAGTTTCCGCCTTGTAGATCATCCGCCACAATAGCTGGACGATAATCTTCTTTTTGGATTGTGAATTTGATATTTTTCAGATTAATATCCTTGGCATGTCTGATATAAAGCCCCCAAGCTGGTAATTCCTTGAACTGAGAAAATTCAGGATAAGCGGCTGGCATTTCGGGTATACCCTCCAATGACTGCGCATCTAATCCCCGATGCGCAAATAGTGGGTTTCCCCCTCCAGGGTAAACAAATTCAATATTTTCTAGATTAACATTTTCAATCTTATATTCTGGAAGACCAATGATACTGGCGGGAGAAATATTACGTGGCATATCTTCAATAGGACCTTCGTAATTATATCCTAAATCAGGTTTATTCAACGGAACTTCAGCATATACATTTTTTATGGTTACATTTTTCATGGAAGGTTTACGCCCTTTGCTCCAACGGTCTCCAATTCTTAAAAAAATCACATTCCCAGTGTTGATACTTCTCACCCCATCGACCAATATATTTTCGACAAAACCTCCGTCTACTGCGGCGAAGGTAATTGCAGACCGATAGGTATCATAGACGACCAAATTTCTAACGACAAAATTCCGAAAACCACCTCTAGATACAGTTCCAAACTTAAGCGCACTAGCGCTGGAGCGTGCCGTACAGTTCTCTACCAATACATTTTCACAAACGCCATTGGGATCATGTGATTTAAAACAAATAGCATCATCAGCTACATCAAAAAATGAATTCTTAATAACTACATTCTTACAGTCTACGACATCGATTCCATCGTTGTTCCAATAGGATTTGCTATCTACATAGATTCCCTCTACATGTAACCCATCACATTGATCATAGGTTTGATTCCAACTAGCAGGATCTCGAAGTGTAATATCTTTAATCAGGACATTCTTACATTCTCTGAAATATATGTTTTCAGGCCGGTTCCACTCCCTTAAACGATCTAATTTCAACTCATCCTGAACAATACCTTTATGTACATTTTCTACAGCATTGACAGCGGTCTGGAACCCTCGACCATTGATAGTCCCTTTGCCGACAATCCCAATGTTCTCCTGTCTAATGGCAAAAATCATCGACTGCCAGTTGACAACGCTATCCTTGACATAATCAAATGGATTATTTGATCCTAATAGGTGCGCCCCCTCTTCCAAATGTAAGGTGACATTAGATTTCAAATAAATGGATCCAGTCACATAGTTGCCTGGGGCAAACACTAGAGTTCCCCCTCCTTTATTGGTAAGAAAATCAATCGCGGCCTGAATAGATCGTGTATTTAGGATCCGACCGTCGCCATTGATACCAAAATCAGAGACCTTATAGTCCTGAGCAGATACTGCTCCGTATACGAAAGATAGAAACAGTAAAAAAAGTGTTCTTAATAGGTTCATAATCTAAATTGTATATAGTGTTACTGGTCCAATAAGTCCCATAGATTGAATATCTTGTTCGCGTCCCTTTCTATTGACCCAATACTGTGCATTTTCATTATCTACTAATGTTTTTAAATAGTTTCCCATTGTCGTAGTGACACGAACTTCTAAATTATTCGTACCTTCTATAAGTAAGGAAGACAAGTCATACAGACGTCTACCGTACCATTTGACTCCTGCTGATCGACCGTTGACAAATAACTCGGATATACCTGCAACCTTTCCCAAGTTTAACACCGCCTTAGTACTTCCAGACCAAGCGATCGTCTTTTTGTAGATAGCTTCACCAGAGAAAGAAACCAACCGTTCATCATCTTTGAAATCAACTAGATTGTTCAACTTGAGCGTATTTGAAGTCAATTCTTGGCCATGTTTAAGTTCTAGGTCCCACTGTTGATCCAATGCTTGTTCATTTTTTCCGGATGTAGGGAGAGGTTTCCAAGTTTCTCCTGTTTTATTTCTATCAAACACGAATAAAAGAGAATCGGTAGGACCTAGATCTAATGACAGGTCCATGTTCTTTTCAAGGCTCACTTTATAGCGCTCTCCTGTATCTAAATTCCAAAACCAACATTGAAGTTTCTGAAGTTCTGGAGCTAAAAAAGTGCAACTCCATTGGCAACTATTGAATTTGTGTGCATTTTGAATAAAATAGAACTCAGTGCCATCATCGCGCTTGTAACGCATCTGCATTACATAGGGGTCTGTTTTAGAGACACTCAAGTAACCTGGAAGATGATGGCTTTTCAAAAGGTCGTTGTACCAATCGATAAAATTGTTATCAACAGGTTTCTTTACCGTAACAAACTGCTGCGGATACTGTCTTAGCTGTTGGAGTACAGCCTGTATCTCGGCATCATGTACTTGCGATTGATGCAATCCTAATGATTTTTCAGGAACCGTTTCTATTGCAAATACGCGACCGCCCCCTTTTACAAATTGCAAGATTTTCTGCATTGCGGTCAGGGTCATACGCTTTAGTCCTGGTAAAAACAGTACGGAGTAACGTCTACTACCATATTCGAGAGATCCGTTTTCCACCTGACAGTCCTGCAGAATGATCTCCGTTATATAATCGGCGTTTCCACCGTTTTTATTGATGGCTTCCCACAGCATAGAGGTATAGGGAACATTCAGCTTTTCTGGAAAAGGGTCTGTCTGTACACCATTTTCTGACCAGAGGTCATAGTTGGCTGGTAGTATCGCGATATCAGCAAAATAATCTGCATTCTGTAATTGCGATGACAACCTTGCTTTATAATTATTTAGGTATTTAAAATAAGGCCACCAATTATTACGCTCATTATAAAAGGAACCATACTGTATCCAGCCAGGAAATGCCGCTTCTTTGGGCGAGTAATTAAACCCATGCCATATAGAATGGGTAATACCCGTCATAGCACTCTGATCGGAGCCTAATTTGAGAAGCTCTAGTGTTGCATTAAAAACAAGGTAGGTATTGGTCATTTCTTCACAACTAACAACTCTTTTGCCTTTCAAATGTGCGGCAGAAGAGACATACTTGTCGATCATTGTATAGCCTCTGCCTCTACGGTAATCTTCATTAGACATTTCCTCTCCCAGTTTGTGACGGAGGTAATTTGTCGTCCATGACTCCCCTTCAGGAATATCATAGTCCAGACTACTTTCTAATGGGAAGAAGCCTCTTCCATAAGCTTGTGCACGAGACTTGACGCCTAGCTCTCTACACCAGCTGGTATAAGTATCTGTAAAACGTTCTTTGAGTAGGCAGGCTTTCGTAAACTCATAGTCAAAACGGACCCTATTCAAAGTTTCGATTAATTGCGGACTTTTCTTTGCACCATAGTTTTCGTCAACAACAGCACCTAGGCGCCCAACTTTGAATAGGATAAAAGGAAGGTAAGGCATAAGATCATATCCTCTTCTTTTTTGAAATTCTATGGCAAAATCATCACACCAATTGCTTCCTTCTAGCTCCATACTATCTGTAAACAAGGCCCTCACATAGTTTTTAAGGGGACCTATTTGTTGTTGCATCTTATCAGACATCCGATGCAGGTAGCTCTTCACGGCTTTTTGATCCATGTGATTTAATATAGATCCCGCGGCACCCGGAGCACCATTGATTACCGATGCAAATGCCCTAAACCTAACCAATGCATATACAACATGCTTCCCTTCTGGTATAGTTATCACGATTTCGTCTTTACCTATTTCTGAAGAGAAATCGACTATGTTATCGATGGAATCCATCGGGTCTCTGACCAATTTTAACGACATGATCTCCGGGCTGCGCATCGTATTCTTATCTGTTACGCCTGGATCCACATTGCTAAATATGTGGTAAGGTTTGGCCCGATATAACATCGGTCCCTCGACTGGCTCAGCATGTACCAACACCACTTGAGCTGTTTCTTCTTCCTTCAATTCTTCGGATCCGAAAGGCCACCCCGAACCAACAATCAGATCGGAAATCATTCCTTCCTTCTTGCCTTCATTGGATGCATATTGCACCATGTCTACCCACTCGTCACTTAGCCACCGTAAGGATCGGATCCCTAGATCATCGGCTCTCTTGGGAAACGAAATGGGATTAATTTCAACTCCTCCTATACCCACATCTTTCAACAGTTTCAATTCTCTGCTCAACTCTTGCTTAGTGACTTTATTACCATTCCACCACCACCGTACAAAGGGTCTATATGCCGCATCTGGAGACAGAAACAGCTTATAATAAGCATCCTTATCGGCTAACCCCGACGATGCCAAAGTCTGGAAAGGCCTAGCCAATAGTAATGAGGCACCAAGTAAACTGCTCTGCTGTAAAAATGTTCTTCTCTTCATAATTTCGGTTAGTTAATTGATTGGTTAGTTAAAGGATCAGTGTGTGCTCTAGGTGTTTTTTAATCCAGATATTTTGTTGCCATTGCTTGTCTTTATCTAAATCTTGATTGCCTGAGCTAATCAAATAGGGTGGCGGGCCAAATTCAGTACATATGGTAATCTGTTCTACTCCACGGTCTTTTTGTAGGTCTATCCACTTTTGCCATACCGCCACATGAGTATCTACGATCTGTCTATACGCACGTTCTCGAACGTCTGGCACCTGCGACCCCTGGCTATGTCCTACCCTGGCATGTATATGATCTACATGAGGCAATATCTCCTCTAAAACATGCTGTCTATCCTCTAGATAGCTTTCAGAAACACAATACCAGTGGGAGATATCTAAAGTGAGCCGTAGTCCTGGAAATAATTTCAGGATTCTAGGGATAGTATGTAATCCATAGTTCCACTTGTTACGATGTGTTTCCTGAAGAATAGGAATACCATATTGCTGTGATATACGTTCACAAAGGAGCAATCCTTGCACAATGTCTTCGACTTCAAAATATTCTCGTCCCATCTGGACAGAAATAACTTCTGGTCTAAATATTTTTTTTGCTAATTCACCGTAATAGGACAGTTGTTTTTCCAGTAGCTGATAGTAAACACGAACATGATCGAAAGGTTCCACTACACAAGTTACAATCGTATACTTTAATCCTCTACCGTGGAGTAACCACAACACCTCTTCATGGTCAGTATCTTCACCAAAAGGAAACCATTCGACGCCACAATAACCTTCCTTCTGAATTGAATCCAAAAATGTGTCCCATGCTATATGTTCACTTCCCCATCGAGGGTAGAAAAAATCCACTTTTACCATGACGAATGGTAGATCAATGGGTTTTGTTCATCATTTTTTAATAGATCTCCGATTTTGAGATCCTTCAAATAATCCTCAGGAATAATATTAGCCTGTCCGTTGAATACATTACCATCAGGCATATAGGCACAAGTCATCGCTCTCCGAAATCCATTCGTCATGTTGGGGCCTGCACCGTGTATCGTCAATCCGTTGTGAAATGTACAGCTTCCTGCTTTCAAGGGCGTAGGGACAGGATTAATCTTCGCCATCTCGGGATAAGCTTCAAAAATAGTAGCCATATTCTTTCCTATTCCTAAATTCTCAAAACTTGTATGCTTATAAGAACCTGGTACAAAATACATACACCCATTCTCTAAGGTAGAATCATCCAGTGCAATCCAAATGGATAGCGCATTTCGGTCAGAGAAAGACCAAAAAGGAGTATCCAAGTGCCACGCTGTAGGATTTGCAAAAGGTCTTTTAAATAGCGCCTGGTCGTGCCAAATACGAATACCTTCAGCTCCAGCCAACTTTGCGGCCATTTCACCAATACGCCGATCCAGCATCAGTTCCTTCACCCCCGCATCGGTCTGCCAAAGATTCAGCAATTGATCAAATACTTTTCCAAAATAATCAGCATCCTTATTGATACCATCATCATCTCCGACTTTAGCTTCTTTACCTGGCATCTTTTGCCCGGCGCGTTGCTCAACGGCATGGAACACAACATCTCGCCAATGCTGTAGTTCATCAGAATTCAAAAAGTCGTCTACTACCAAAAAACCGTTCTCCTGGTAAAATGTAATCTGCTCGTTATTAAGTTGGTTCTTCATATGCTTATAATTAATTTAGAAGCCCGGAGGCTCGATTTTGGGAAGTATGAGCAATTTCCCAGATTTTAAAATAGGTTTAAAAAGGGGCCTGTTTAGCTACCTCAAGCCCTTAAGTTTCTATAACATGAATATATCAAACATTGTCGGTTATTGCATCCTGAACTATCCTGACGAAGAAGGAAAAAAGGGAGGATCGTCCATTCTTAAAGAAATGGAACGATCCATATAAACACAAACACGAACTTTAATTTTGATCAGCTTTATTATTGTACTGCATCTCATCCAATGGGATCTGCAATGTCATTTTACTGACTGCATAACTGGATTTATCAACATGATTTGCCGAACTAGCTCTATTAACCGGAATATTCCAGCGTTTATTATTATAAAACTCTCTGCCTCCTTCTCCCCAAAGCTCTAGACGGGTCTGAAACTTGACCATATCCAGTGGATCCATACCTTGCATACCACTATAGGTATCGCAGGTAAGGACCGTTTGTCCTGCTATGGTTCTAGCTTTCAATAAAACATTCAATGCATCCTTAGCATCTCCTCCTTTTTGATCCTGAGCAAGTGCTTCCGCTTTCATCAACAATACCTCTGAACTACGCATGTAGTAACAGCTCACCCGCCCGACATTCTTTTTATCTTCACTGCCCATACCGTGTGTTGCAGCGAATTTCAAGTTAGCATAACTTGGTATAATGCGTTTGACACCATTGGTAGGATAGGTGTACTCCCCAAAATCGTTTTTCAGAAAACTGTTTATCCTAAAATCATGGTTATCGATCCTGCTATATAAACGTTCGTCTATTCGGGCAAATCCTTCTCCCAATCCTCCATTTCCCTCAGCAAAGCAATTCATCCACCAGTTGTGTACTGTTACAGCCTCTCCCACAGGGAAGCCTAAGATAACCTCGGGGTTGATATCTATATTTAAAAAGCCATTCTGTTCTGGTCTAAACTCAGGTGTTGTAGCACCAGCTTTGTTTTTCCCGCCATAAACAGCCTCCGTCATCAGATTTGGGTATTTAGCCAATATTTCATTACAGGCACTTACAGTCGTTGTCCAGTCTCCTGTCCACAACGACACTTTTGCTAAGATGAAATAAGCTACACCTAAATCAAAGTCAGTTTTATCTGCTGTAAACCCAACTCCTGCTTCCTTCAACAAACGGATCGCCTCTTTGATATCATTTTTAATAAATGCATAGGTTTCTTCTGAGCTAGAGCGAGCTTTACTCTCCTGTACCGGAGCAAAACGATCATACAGAGACAATCCTAACTTCGACTTCCCTCCCTGTAGATAAGCATCTTGATAATTCTCCATCAAATAATTATAAGCAAACGCCCTCAAAATCAAACCCCTAGCCTTAAATTCCTGTAGCTTCTTATTTGTATTTACAATATCATCCCCGATATAATTGAGCATTTTATTGGCCGTATTGACCATATTCCATCCGTAACTCCAATATGGAAAATTCTTATCCGATGCGTCTGAGATAAAATCACGTAAGTTATACTCGTCACCTCCAAACATAACTAGGTTCCGGGTACCGAATACAATATCATTTCCCTCTAAGTTACGCATAGCATCAAACCCCTGATTACTAGCATATCTAGATTCGGACCCTAATGCACCAAAATTTATCATCTTAGGCATATTATTGGCCATACCACCGAGCACCAGTTGTATTTTCTTCTCATCTCCGCTAGACAACAGTTCCTGGATCTGTTCTTCCGTAATATTATTAGGTGGCGTAACATCCAGCTGTTTGCTGCATGAAAATAAAGCAACAATACCTAATGTGTATATATATATTCTTTTCATAACAAATGTCTATAAGATTAAAAATCAATATTAATACCTCCAGAGAATGTGCGCATGGTTGGATACGAATAGGCTGCTACCTCATATCCTCCAACCAAAGACTGTCTCGGATCGATTCCTGAATGTGACGTTTTCATAAAAATATTGTCTCCTGACGCAAACACACGCAATCTCTTGATTTTGGCTTTGCTCGAAATAGATTCTGGCAACGTGTAACCAATAGTAATATTCTTGAAATTGAGGTAGGACGCACTGAATAAGGCTAGGTCACTGTACAACCAACTGCCCGTAGTAGCACCATTACCATATGTATTACCATACATAACCATTGGGAACTTGGCTCCTTTGTTATCTTGCGTAAAGGTATTGCCCAATAACTCGGAAGAAAGGGCTTGAGTAGGATTGTCACTGACATACAATCCATTTCCATATTCTGTACTAAAGAACTTGCCTCCTAACTGATAGGCAAATGATGCATAGAGATCAAAGTTTTTATACTTAAAGAAGGTACTGAAACCGCCAATCCATTTCGGAAGAGCGCTTCCCATTTCATATCTGCTAGCTTTAGAATAATCTGTGGTCGTAAAGCTGTCGCCTTCCTTATAGCCTGGATAAGCTCCAGCATCGGCTTCTGCTTTGGATACCCGGTGATAGAATAAAGGCAGGCCTGTGCTTTGGTCTACACCGCCATACTTGAGCATATATATGTTATAGAAGTCTTTACCTTCGCCACGTAGGTATGCGATCTGATTGACTCCCGATGTCCCCGTTGCACTCCATCCTTCGACAGGTGAAGTCCAATTACCACCTAATGCATCCGATCCCGTACCTGCGGGTACTTCTTTTAGAATGGTCCTATAATGAGTCCCATTTGTCGAAAGTGTCCATAAGAAATCCTTGTTCTTGATGACATCAACTGCGAGTTCGACCTCAATACCTTTATTGTTTAGCCTGGCAGAATTTGTAGCTATCGAAGACTGTCCTTTTGAGATGGCAAGAGGCTGATTCCAAATGGCATTGACTGTGGTACGGCTGTAGAAATCGAATGATCCACGTACACGATTAAGAAAACTAAAGTCGATACCTCCATCCAACGTGTGTATGTTTTCCCAAGTCAGCTGATCGTTGACATAGCCATTAAGGTTTAACGTAAAGTTTGCTGGAATACCTGTGCCATTTGTCGTTGAGGTATAGCTGGCTCCATATGACCAAGTTTGATATCCGGAATAATTACCAACACCATTTTGGTTACCAATAACACCATAACTACCACGGACCTTCAACATATCCAACCAACCTTTTGTATTGGCCATAAATGCTTCGTTGTCCAAACGCCATCCTGCCCCTAAAGACCAAAATGTACCCCATCTATTTTCTTTCAGTTTAAACTTAGACGAGCCGTCTCTACGAATCGACCCTTGAAAGAAGTAGCGATCATCATAGTTATAATTGACACGGGAGAAATAACTTTCCATCTTTCGGATATCCTCACTGCCCCCAGGATTGGCAAAAGTTCCTCCATCATATCGCCCTACGAAATTGACATAGGACGGAAAGTTTTCAATCAATGCATATGATGACCTATAATTGAGTCCTTCGCTTTTAAAGGAGTCAAATTCATGCCCCAGTAATGCCTCTACATTATGTGCACCTATGGTCTTTGAATAGTTTAAAAGCTGTTGCAAATTTATTATCGTAGAGGATGAAGCCGTTTTTCCGAGCGCACCAATTCCAGGTGCCTGCCCTGTCTCGCTATTCCAATAGCGCGTCCTCATTTCATTGAATTTGTCCATCGCTAAATTGGCCGTAAATGTAAAATCATCTAAAAATTTGATCTGTCCAAATACCCTTGAGTTCCAATCATCAGCCTGTCTTAAATCAATGTCATTGTCCAGAACAGTAAGAACATTGGTAGACCCGTATGCGGCAGATGTCGGCCCAAGCGGAGAATAGGTATCGCCTTCTAGGACATGGACTTTTTCTTTGCCATTTTCCATAATAATACCTCCGTTTTTATCTCTAGCATAGAGCTGTACCAATGGATTCTGTCCATTTATAAAACGGAATGCATTGGCAGAAGAACTCCCTGCATTACGTCCAAAACGTGTTGCCGGTGATTGTGTAGCCCGTCTCGAATAACCTACATTTCCACCTGCTTTAAACCAATCGGTAACCTGGGCTTCAAAGTTGGCCCGTCCATTATAACGTTTAAAGGAAGAACCGCGGATGTAAGAAGGGTCTTCTAAATAACCTCCGGACAAAAAGTAACTGACTTTTTCACTTCCTCCAGAAATAGATAAATTATAATCCTGTCTCGTTCTATTTTTTAACAGGTAATCGTCATAACGATCACTGTATAATAGGTTAGCATTGGGATTTATTTTTCCATCGGGATTCACCAAATAGGCACCACTCATACTGGAGCTAGCGGTATTACCTGCCCCTGTAGTGGTATAGACTGCACCTGGTACATCGTACAGCATCCAATTGCCTAAATTGTTACGCTGAAATTTAGTTGTCGATCCGATATAATCGAAAAGGTGCTCACTGGCGAATCGAGCGGCATCTTCATGACTCATATTCGGATTTTCAAAATTGGTCGTATAGTTTTTGGCTATTCCCGAGCCATCAACTCCATACCGAACAGAGTTATAGATTGACAGCCATGTGAATTCATAAACATCCTGGGGCTTTGCTATTTTGTCAAACTGATAAGGCCCTACCTGATTCATGCCCCATTTACTTTCAAAAGAAATATTGGTCCGATCCGAGCGTCCTTTTTTTGTTGTAACCAACACGACACCATTTGCTCCACGAGCACCGTAGAGTGCTGTAGAAGCGGCATCCTTCAAAATGCTTATACTTTGAATGTCTTTCGGATTTAATGTCGCTAAAGGGTTGTCGTTCTGTGCAGGTACTCCATCAATAACAACTAAAGCATTTGCATTGTTCTGACTAGCCGAACCGATACCGCGGATACGTATCCCCATATCCAAACCAGGCTGTCCGTCGACTGCCGCTATTTGTATACCTGGTGCAGCACCTTCCAAAGCTCGACTCACGGTAGAATTGGATTGTACCTCTAGCGCCCTGTTGTCAACGGTAGACACCGAGCCCGTTAGATCCTTCTTCTTGATAGAACCATAAGCGACAACCACCACCTCATTCAATACTTTGTTGTCTTCCTGAAGATTCACATTTAATACAGCCCCCACTGAAGCTTCAACGCGCTGGGAGACATACCCAACATACTGAATCAACAGGACAACTTTGTCTTTATTGACTTTAATTGAAAAACGGCCATCTTGATCTGACGAGCTGGCGTTTCTACTGCCTTCTTCCTTGATAGATACTCCGCTCAATGGCTGGCCATTGGAACCGCTCACAATAATCCCTTGGATACTCTTTCCAACCTGTGCAAAAAGACCATAGGGAATACCAATGATGAGGGTCATGCAAAGAAGAAATCCATAATGTTTTAGTTTTCTTTCCATTCTAAATAAAGGTTTAAAATATCTATTGGTTAAAATTATACGTCATAACTAAGTAACGAAAAAACAAGCGAACAACCGTACCGCACTATCCTGCTCAATCACAAGACGATAGCGAGTTTAAACATCAATAATATGACGTAAATGAATAAGATTTTGAGGTAGCTTTTTATTGTTCCAATGGGCATGAAGAGCCATAGCTGCCCCAATCGCTGAGGCTTGTGGCATGGAAGCGGCGTACACTTTCATAGTAGGAAACTCTTGAGCAAGTAACTGCATGTAGATATCATTGTCACTAAATCCGCCATCTACACAGAGATGGGACACACGCTCCGAATCTATTATTAACCGTGTGCTCTGAGCCTGGGATCTGACCAAGTGGTACACCAAGCTATGGTAGGCCTGCTCTGGACTTTCAAAGTTCTGTAAATTGACTTTGCTAAAGGCATTCAAATCAGAAGACACTGACCTGTTACGTACACATTGTAACAAGTGTTCATCTTTCTTTAACATAAACAGTTCACTGATGGATACACCAAAAAAGTCGGCAATACGCTTGGCTTGTTGCTCATGAACATATCCTCCGAATAAACGCGAAGCCTTAACAGGGATCCCAACATAAGAGAGGTAGAATAAGCAGTCCTGGCCTAACTCTTCAGCCGTAAGAGGAGCGTTATTAAATGGATTCAGAGAAATGCACCAGGTTCCCGTTGATATCAAAATAAAAGGTTCTTTAAATTTTAAAAGGTAGGGAATGACTGCTGCCGAACTATCATGAAGTCCCGTTCCTACCAGATAACCTGAAGAAGACAGTGTATTATCAAAAACCGTGTCAAAGGAATATTGCGCTGGAAATAACTTATCGAGCCCTTCGTCAAATACCCATTGATGATATTGATGGATTTCATAGTTCCATAGTGCGGTATGACAGCCTATACTGGTAATATCGGTAGTGGGTATACCTGTCAATAAACAACTAAGGTATTGCGGTAGGTGTAAAGCATAGGCCACATGCTCAAATAATTCTGGCCTTTCTTTTTTGAGCCGTAGTACCTGTAATCCGGAGTTCAAGCTTCCTAATGGAGGCGAGGCTGTTTCCAATGCAAAACTGCATTCGCCTCCGTATTGTGCATATAATTGTTGTGTAATATGTATTGGGTATTCTTTAAGGTAATTATAAA
This sequence comes from Sphingobacterium tabacisoli, assembly GCF_017908035.1. Taxonomy (GTDB): domain Bacteria; phylum Bacteroidota; class Bacteroidia; order Sphingobacteriales; family Sphingobacteriaceae; genus Sphingobacterium; species Sphingobacterium tabacisoli. The sequence goes on from NZ_JAEQMU010000005.1 coordinate 136,352, forward strand.
GAACGGTTAATGGGGTATGCTGTTCATCTAAATAAACGAAACTAGCACCATAAGCTGAAAAGTTGACCGCTTTTAGTTCATACTCTTCTATATCATTTATCTTCTGGAGCGTGCGCAAGACAAAACCTGTCAAGGCCGTAAGGTCTTCGCAAGAATCACCATCTTCGTCAAGGAGCTCTTGAAAAGTGGCAGACTGCTCGAAAACGATTTGATAATCCTGATCAAACAGAAAGACCTTTTTATTTGTCTTTCCGATATCGAATATTGCAATAACCGGAATCTTATTACTGTTCATGACACTTTGGTATTACAACCCCGTACCGACAGAATGTTCACCTCGTTCCCGTACCAATTCCTCCCGTAGACTTTCTTTTTGAAAAAGTTGCAGGGGATTTATTGCAGCTCCTTCCCTATATCGGGCTTCTGCCAACAAAGGCCTCACATCGGTACGAAATGCTCCTTGTAGTATTTCTTGAGCCGTTATGATATCATTTTCGTGTTGAGCTTTTCGCAAAGCTACCCGATCAACCAAAAGTGCCTGTGCATAGGCTATTTTAATAGCTTCGACGGATTGTAATAAATCCAGCAAAGGATCTTTCATATTATGCGAAGCATCAATCATCCAACCTAGACCTGTTGCATGATCAATCCCTCTCAGATCCATGCCATCTATAAGCTCGTTGAAGATTAAGAAAAGCTGATATGGCTTGATACAACCTGCTGTCAAGTCATCGTCAGCATATTTACTATCGTTGAAATGAAATCCGCCTAACTTGCCTTCCATCATTAATAGTGAAACAATCTGTTCAATATTAGCATTAGGGAGATGATGTCCCAGATCCACCAAAGTATAGGCTTTTGGACCGAGCTTATTGGCCAATAACAGGGATTGTCCCCAATCTCCTATTGTTGTAGAATAAAAAAATGGTTCAAAGGCTTTGTATTCGACAAATAACTTCCAATCGGCAGGGAGATGTTTATATATTTCTTCCATACTGGATAGTGTATTTAAAAAAGAATCACGAAAATTCAACTGCCCAGGGAAAGAAGAACCATCAGCTAACCATATTGTCAATGCCTTCGATCCCAGCTCAACTCCATATTGCATGACTTCAATATTATGCTCCACCGCTTGCTGCCGAACTCTCGGATCGACATGGTGCAACGAACCATATTTGTAACTATACTTCTGCTGGGGCTGATCTTGAAAAGTATTAGAATTGACAGCATCAAAAGACAAACTAAGATCAGTAGCCAACTGTTTAATATGCTGTACATCACGAGGTATATCCCAGGGAATATGCAGAGAAATAGCCCCGCTAGACCCATTAAGTGCATGTAGCAACCCGACATCTTCTAGTTTTTGTTCTAGTGTTGCGGGCTCTCCCCGGCCCGAAAAACGTCCAAACCTCGTCCCCCCTGTCCCTAATGCCCAACTTGGAATCGCAATTTGGAAACGTTGCAATTTGTTTAGAATTTCATTGAGCCCAGAAATTTCTTCTGCTAAAAGCTGAAACTTTTTATTGTGTTGGCCCATCAAATCATTATTATGCCGCTCAATAATCTGTTTATCCAGTATCATAAGTTATTTTGGTTTTTTATGTTGTTTATAAGTAGTTTTTGGCGTTTCAATATACAGCAGATAATTGCACAAATCCAAATCATTAACGGACAAAAGCTACCGATATTCCTCCATCCACATTCAATACATTTCCGGTAGACTTATGCAGCAATCCTCCAACAAAGGCAAAACAGGCATTTGCAATATCTATAGGCAAAATGATTTCATTTAACAAAGTACGTTTGGCATAATAACCCGGTAGCTCATCGACCGTTATTCCATATGCTTTGGCACGCCCCTCGGCCCATCCTCCAGCCCAAATATTACTATCCGATATGACCGCATCCGGATTGACCACATTTACACGGATTTTAAATGGTCCCAATTCTGCGGCGCATAAACGACTAAGATGTAGTTGTGCTCCTTTTGCGCTTCCATAACCGGTATTATTGGGACCACTGACCAATGCATTTTTACTGACAATATTTAGAATATCCCCTCCTAAGGATTGAATCTTTAACAATGTAGTAGCGACTTGGGTAACTAAAAACTGTCCCTTAACCAATACATCATAGAGTCGATCCCACTCCGCCTGTGTGTGCTCTTCTATGGTTTTGGAAATAGACAGCCCGGCGTTATTTACAATTATATCTATTCCCCCAAAACACAACGACGCAGTGGCAAACGCTTTCTCAACCTGTTTCTGGTCTGTCACATCTAACGGAATTGCAGCAATAACATCCTTTCCAAAAATCGCGGCAAACTCTTCTTTAGTCTGCTCTAGCCGTTCTTCATTTTTATCATTAAGCAACACACACGCACCTTCAAGAAGAAACTTCTTAGCAATTGCTTTACCTATGCCCCCAGCACTACCGGTAATCATAGCAATTTTGCCAGATAAGGACTTAGGCGCAGGCATACGCTGCAATTTAGCTTCTTCTAATAACCAGTACTCAATATCAAACGCTTCTTGATGGGGTAAGGATGTATAAGAACTGACGGCTTCTGCTCCTTTCATCACATTTATCGCATTGACATAAAACTCAGCGGCGACCCTTGCCGTCTGCTTGTCTTTAGCAAAAGAGAATAAGCCTACCCCTGGATAAAGGATGATTACCGGATTTGCATCCCGGATAGCAGGGCTATTACCATGCTTACACGATTCGTAGTAATCTCTGTACATTTTTCGGTACGCTTCAAACTGTGGGCGAATTTTATCTAATAGAACTTCCTTTTGGTCAAGGTTCTCATTTTTATCCAGGTCTAGAATCAGAGGTTGGATCTTTGTTCTCAAGAAGTGATCCGGGCAACTCGTGCCCATGGGAGCAAGACGTGTTAGGTCATGGGAATTAACGAACTCCAGAATACGTTGATCATCTGAAAAATGGCCTACCATATGGCGTTCGCTCGAACAGAATCCCCTTAGTACGGGAGCAATTTTCGATGCCCTCTCCAATCTTTCTTCTTGATTAAGGCTTTTTATCTTTTCTCCGGAGAATACAGGTTTTAGCTTTCCGTAGTTTTTTTCTAAATATTCTGCACACTTTTCGATAACGTCTAGCGAATTAAGATAACAATCGTACGAAGTATATCCCCAAGTAAATAATCCGTGTGACCCCAGCATAATCCCCCGTATCCCTGGGTTTTGTGCTAAACATGCCCGCAATTTTAATCCCAAGTCAAATCCTGGCCGTTGCCAATCGACCCATCCGATCGTTCCTTCGAATAGTTCTTCGGTAATCTGCTTTCCATCTTTGGCCGCCGCAATTGCTATAGCGGCATCGGGATGCAGGTGATCAATATGTTTGAAGGGTAAAAAACCATGTAACGGTGTATCAATAGAAGGTGCTTTAGACGAAAGATCGAAAATACAGTGATTAAATAATTCTACCATTTCGTCTTCAAAAGCAAGTCCACGATATACCGTTTCTAAACTTCGTAATCGATCTACATATAATGCGGCTAATCCCGACTTTTTGAGCGTCCCTATATCTCCTCCAGAACCTTTAATCCACATGACCTCTACTTCCTTACCAGTCAAAGGATCATTGTCCATCACTTTACAGGAGGTATTACCCCCTCCAAAATTGGTAATCCGTAAATCTGCACCTAATATATTCGATCGATACAACAGTAGACCTACTTCATCTCCTTCTAGTCTATCTGCTTTTTGGGTATCCCACAAATAATTCACATGTTTGTATGTTTTCATATAGTTTTATTTCTATTGTTAAAATAATATCTAAATTTCTCGCTGTTACCCGTTAACACTTTTGACTAACGAGTTTCTTTTTTCTGAAAGTGTCTGTTTTATTGATTCTATACTATATTTCAAGGCATCAATGAGCTCTCTTTGTTTAGTTTAATGGACATCAAGAACTTTTTTTATGGTGATTTCCTTTTGCATTGGCATTCAAGAGCTCCACGATAACATCGGGATCGGTTCATGTCTGTTGGTGATACGAAGGAATCATGAAAGTTTTTTCTTATGTTAAGGTCTTCGCAAAACCGATAACACAAATCGACACAACAATCAGTACAATACCGGATAAGATAGCTAGATACGTCGGCCGGCTTACCCCTTTCCATTCTTTAAGAAAAACTCCCCATGCATTTGATATCAATATGATGAATGCCATATGTAAAATCCAAGAGCTTGCGCCATTACCTAAGCGACTCTCGCCCATTCCATAAAAGAAAAACTGTAAGTACCAGGTTGTCCCAGCAATGGCACAGAGTAACATATTTTTGGAAATAGGGGTCTTAAAATTGGTGTAATCCTGGTAGCTCCTGTTCTTGAAAAGAAGAAATAAACACCATACAAAATTGGAGGTAAATCCGCCCCAAAGAATGATAATGTAAGAGACGTTATTTTGAAACAGGAATTCGCCCTGATCAGCATGGTTTTGTTTCCACAGCAAGTTAGCGACTTCAGCCATTGGTTTGCCTGCTTCTATTGCAAAATTAAAACAAGCACTCAGGATACCGGAAATAATGGCGACGGTGATACCGATACCAAAATTATACTCACTCTTATTTTCTACTTGTTTTGTTTTAAGACTCCTCTCCTTCAATATCCCTGCTCTCCCACATAAAACAACTCCTATTATACACAGTATGAGCCCCCCTATGATACAAAGTCCAGCGTCTGTTGTAAAGAAGTAATCAAGTCCCTGCTTGCCGGGCACTACCTTAAAATAATAATATACGGCAGGCATAAGCGCACCGAATACCATGCTTAACCCCAACATGACACTGCTCCCCAAAGACACCCCCAAATAGCGGATGCCTAATCCAAATGTCAATCCGCCGATTCCCCAAAGCACACCGAATAAAAAAGTAAATCCAATCGTAGAAGAATCTGCGTCTTTGATAATGTCGCAAAAATCAGGGATAGTAAGCCATGCCGCAATTGGAGGAACTATGATCCACGAAAACAATCCTCCAAGAATCCACATGGCTTCCCAAGACCAACCTTTTACTCGTTTATAAGGAACATAGAAACTACCTGAAGCAAATCCGCCGATAAAATGAAACAGTACTCCAAAAATTGCATTCATAATCTGTGTTTTAATTTAGATCCCCTAATGTCCTACGAAACTCTACGCCATAAGGTATAGAGGAGCGGGGTGATAAAAGTTTACATTGTTAGTCTAAAAGTAAAAAGTAGAAAAGGAAAAACTGTTATGAACTGTCATGTCTCAGGCCAGCAGACAACCTCCCTAATCATCGGGCCTCATGATAAATCTTTTGAATAGATCACAAAGGAGCAGTAGACCAATACCAATTTGGATAGTGTGGTATAAAGATTTATTTTTTTTGTATTAAATCAATTTATTTAGGACATTTATAAATGTATTAACATCATTTATCTATTCAGAGCATGTATAAATCTATTTTATCTTTAGTTTTTCTTTTTCTAACCAGCAGTACTTTCGCGCAGTTGACCTTGCAGCAAAAACTACAATCAGACTTAAACCTCAACACCCAATTTCAAGTTTTACTAGCGCAGTCTAAGTCTCAAGATGCTGACTTTAAAGTGATCAGAAAATCTAACATAGAAATCATACAGAAGAATGTGAATGATTCCATATCCAAATACACCAAAGAAATCGCGTCTTTGAAGAATAGCTCTTCTTCATCTGTAGCTACGGTAACGGGATTAAAGGACTCTCTTCAAACTGTCCAATCCGAATTACAGGTAGAAAAACAAAGAACAGATAGTATCTCTTTCTTAGGGATAGATTTTGCGAAGAGCGCTTATCATAGTACAGTATGGATTATTATCGCTGTACTAGGAATAGGATTTTTCTCTATGTTAGTGTCATTCCGTAAAGCAAAAACGGACACTGTAGAACATCAAAAGACTGCGGAAGAGACTCAGAATGAGTTTCAACAATACAAAAAGAAAGCAATGGAAAAAGAACAATTGCTCAAAAGACAACTACTGGACGAACAGTTAAAAAGGGATTCTTAAACCGCTCTAAAAAAACTTACTATTTATTTTTTTATATGTTTTGCTTTTAAATAGATATACCTTATTTTTGCATTCCAAAATACAGCTATGAAAATAGCTGTTTATAAATAGATTAATAAATTTTAGTCCCTATAATATGCCCAATATTGGTAAAATAGCGCAGATTATCGGCCCAGTGGTTGACGTCAACTTTGCCGACAATGAAAATCTTCCTAAGATTTACGATGCATTGTACATTGAAAAAGAAAATGGACAGCGTGTCGTTTTAGAAGTTCAACAACACCTTGGTGAAGAGCGTGTTCGTACGATTGCGATGGATGCAACAGAAGGTTTGGTACGTGGCATGAAAGTAGTTGATACTGGTGCGCCGATCAAAATGCCTGTTGGTGAAGAAATCAAAGGTCGTGTATTTAACGTTGTCGGTTCGCCGATTGACGGCCTTCGTGAATTGGACAGAACTAATGGACGGTCTATCCACAACACGCCGCCTAAATTTGACGATTTATCTACAGAATCTGAAGTACTTTTTACAGGTATCAAAGTAATCGACCTTTTAGAGCCTTATGCTAAAGGTGGTAAAATCGGATTATTCGGTGGTGCTGGTGTAGGTAAAACAGTATTAATCCAAGAATTAATCAACAATATCGCTAAAGGACACGGTGGTCTTTCTGTATTTGCCGGAGTTGGAGAGCGTACTCGTGAAGGAAATGACTTACTTCGTGAAATGTTAGAGTCTGGTATTATCAAATATGGCGATCATTTCATGGAAGGAATGGAAAAAGGCGAATGGCCTTTGAATACAGTAGATGAAGAGTTAATGAAAGACTCAAAATGTACATTCGTATTCGGTCAGATGAACGAGCCTCCTGGGGCACGTGCGCGTGTAGCTTTATCAGGACTTACAGTAGCTGAATACTTCCGTGATGGTGAAGGCGAAGGAAAAGGACGTGATGTATTATTCTTTATTGACAATATCTTCCGTTTCACACAAGCAGGTTCTGAAGTATCCGCTTTATTAGGTCGTATGCCTTCAGCGGTAGGTTACCAACCTACATTAGCAACAGAAATGGGTCTAATGCAAGAGCGTATCACCTCTACTAAAAACGGTTCAATCACTTCGGTACAGGCGGTATATGTACCTGCCGATGACTTAACTGACCCTGCACCAGCGACAACATTCGCTCACTTGGATGCAACAACAGTATTGTCTCGTAAAATCTCTGAGCTAGGTATCTATCCAGCGGTGGATCCATTGGATTCCACATCGCGGATCTTATCTCCAGCAGTATTGGGTGACGAACACTATAACACAGCTCAACGCGTAAAAGAAATCTTGCAACGTTACAAAGAACTTCAGGATATTATCGCGATCTTGGGTATGGACGAGTTATCTGATGAAGATAAATTGACTGTAACCCGTGCACGCCGTGTACAACGTTTCTTATCACAACCATTCCACGTAGCAGAACAGTTTACAGGTTTGAAAGGTTGTTTAGTAGACATCAAAGACACTATCAAAGGATTCAATATGATTATTGACGGTGAAGTAGATGAATACCCAGAAGCAGCTTTCAACTTGGTAGGTACAATTGAAGATGCTATCGAGAAAGGTAAGAAATTATTAGCAGAAGCAGTTTAATAAAAGGTATTGAGTATTGCGTATTGAGTATTGTGAACCCCACGACTCATTACACACTACTCAATACTCAATACTATTCATAAGAATGAAATTAACAATAATAACACCAGACAAATTAGCTTACGAAGGCGACGTGACTGCAGTCACGGTACCAGGTTCTGCGGGTTCTTTCCAAATTTTGAAAGACCATGCTGCTATTGTGTCTACGCTAGACGACGGAAAAGTCATTATTAAAGATATTAGTGGCGACCATGTCATTATTATTAAAGGTGGTGTGGTTGAAGTTAAGGACAACAATATCATCGTTTTAGCGGAAGGAATTGTGCAAGAATAAAAGAAAAAGAAACGATCATAAAAAGCCCTTAGAACTTCAAGTTTTAAGGGCTTTTTTTATGGCCGCAATCAGTGTGTTTTCAGAAAAGAATTTACACCACTTTTACCTTTTTAAGAAGAATTCTGACTGTTTTTAAAAAATTGACGTCTTTACAAAAATGAACCAATTTTAAATATGGTTCACGTTGAACAAAATAATATTTTGTTAAAAAACAATGAATCAAATTATAAATCAAAATAGAGTCACCCTCTTGAAATAATAAACTTTTTTAAAATACTCTATTTGCCTATTGTATAGAATTTTAAATCAAGCTAACTTGAGGATGTGAATAAAGGAAAGAAATAAAAGAACTTTGGAGAGACACGAATTATCCTAAAAAAAGTAACGTATGCAGTACTATAATCAAAACACATTGGTCTATCTTAATGGCGAATTTGTAAAAGCAAATCAGGCCGGCGTCGATCTATTCGGCCAGTCTCTACATTATGGTTATGGTGCCTTTGAAGGCTTACGCGCATACAGCACACACAATGGGACGCGTATATTCAAAGCCGAAGCTCATTTCGAACGTTTGAGAAAGTCCTGCGAAGCACTGAGACTCCCCTATACATGGGACAATCGTACACTAATTGAAAAAAGTTATGAACTTTTGGAGGCAAACAACCTGAGAGCAGCGTATATCAGGCCATTGATATTCTCAGGCTCAAATATGCACCTGACCTCTTCTGATCAAGCCAGTATTATGATTGCAGCTTGGGAATGGGGTCCGTATCTTGGTCAAAACCTATTACGGGTAAACATCTCCTCGATTGAACGTCCTAATCCGAGGTCATTCCCTATTGAAGCGAAGGCCTCAGGCCAATATATTAATTCAATATTGGCAACAAGCGATGCTTTACGTCATGGATTCGACGAAGCGCTCTTATTAGATCAAGAGGGTTTTGTAGCACAGGCTTCCAGTGAAAACTTATTTATCGAAAAGGATTTTAAAATTTACACACCTCCATTGGAAAATGTTTTCCCTGGAATCACACGTCAAACCGTCATCAATATCTGCAAAGAATTAGGGTTTGACATTATAGAAAAAAAACTAACCATCCAAGATATATACAGCGCAGATTCTGCTTTCTTGAGCGGAACTGCAGCTGAAATTATCGGTATAAAACAGGTCGATGATGTGATCTACAAAGAAGAGTGGGAACACAGTATCGGCGCATCTATTCAAAGAAAATATAAAAACTTAGTCTTAGAACAAGAAAATTATGAAGTCATCATCTGATCACGGGAAGACATTAAACAAGTACAGTAGAATATTCACGCAGGACGAGACACAACCTGCGGCTAAAGCAATGCTTTATGGTATCGGACTGACCGATGCTGATATGAGTAAAGCACAGGTAGGGATTGCAAGTATGGGTTACGATGGTAACACCTGTAATATGCACCTAAATGATCTTGCGCAAATTGTAAAAAAAGGTATATGGGCCAATGACCTTGTCGGATTAACATTTGGCACGATAGGCGTCAGTGACGGCATGAGCAATGGTACTGATGGTATGCGCTACTCGTTAGTATCAAGAGATGTGATTGCAGATAGTATAGAGACCATCTGTGGAGGTCAATACTATGATGGCGTAGTAGCTATCCCCGGTTGCGACAAGAACATGCCAGGAGCAATTATGGCTATGGGCAGACTGAACCGCCCTGCCATTATGGTCTATGGAGGCACTATCGCCCCAGGACACTATAAAGGAGAAGAACTCAATATTGTATCTGCTTTTGAAGCTTTAGGAAAGAAGATAGCAGGCACAATCTCTGATGAGGATTATGATGGTGTAATACGCCATACCTGCCCTGGCGCTGGCGCTTGTGGAGGTATGTATACCGCAAACACGATGGCATCGGCAATAGAGGCTTTAGGCATGAGCCTACCTTACTCGTCGTCAAACCCTGCTGTATCAGAAGAAAAGAAAAAAGAGTGTTTAGAAGCAGGAAAGTACATCCGTATTTTGTTGGAAAAGGATATAAAACCGTCGGATATTATGACGCGTAAGGCATTTGAAAATGCAATCCGTACAATTGTGATACTTGGGGGATCAACCAATGCTGTATTGCACTTTATCGCAATGGGACATGCTGTGGGGGTGGAAGTAACACCTGATGATTTTCAACGTATGTCTGATGAAACGCCTGTATTGGCCGATCTAAAACCATCAGGCAAATACCTGATGCAGGATCTACATAATTATGGTGGAGTACCCGCTGTTTTAAAATATTTATTGAATGAGGGATTACTGCACGGCGACTGCTTGACAGTAACAGGCAAAACATTGGCAGAGAACTTAGAGGGCGTTAAGTCTATCATGGACTACGAACAACCCATCATTCAACCGTTGAATAATCCAATCAAACAAACTGGTCATTTACAGATATTGTATGGAAACTTAGCGGAACAAGGTTCTGTCGCTAAAATATCGGGTAAGGAAGGCGAGAAATTCGTAGGCCCTGCCCGTGTATTTGACGGAGAACACGATCTCGTAGCGGGCGTATCGTCTGGCCGCATCAAACCTGGAGATGTAATCGTTATTAAAAATGAAGGGCCTAAGGGCGCTCCTGGTATGCCAGAAATGTTAAAACCGACATCATTGATTATCGGGGCCGGACTGGGTAACTCCGTCGCTTTGATCACAGACGGAAGATTCTCGGGAGGTACACACGGTTTTGTCGTAGGACATATCACTCCTGAAGCCTACGAAGGTGGGCTTATCGGCCTAGTGCAAGACGATGATATCATTGAGATCGATGCCGTAAATAATACCATAAGTCTAAAAGTATCCGATGAGGTGATTGCACAACGTCGTAGCACATGGAAACAACCGGCATTGAAGGTCAGCAAAGGTGTGCTCTACAAATACGCAAAAACAGTAGCCAATGCCTCACTGGGCTGCGTAACGGATTTATAAATAAAGAGCGAAGATTAAAGAGCAAGGAACATAGTCTATTATCCTTACTCCTTAATCTAAATACTAAATACTCAATACTAATATCTAAATACTAACTAATAAAATGAGTACACTGGAAAAAACGGAAACAAAGGAAAGTCAGAAAACTACGGCTGCCTCCCAATTGACCGGCTCACAGGCTGTATTGGAAGCATTGATCCATGAAGGAGTGGATACCGTATTTGGCTATCCTGGTGGTGCCATTATGCCAATCTATGACGCATTGTATGACTACAATGACCAACTGAAGCATATTTTGGTCCGCCATGAGCAAGGTGGAATTCATGCTGCACAAGGATATGCACGTACTTCTGGACGTGTAGGTGTAGCTTTTGCGACGAGTGGTCCTGGAGCAACCAATCTAGTCACAGGACTAGCTGATGCCATGATTGACAGTAACCCTATCGTCTGTATTACAGGTCAGGTATTTGCTTCCCTATTAGGCACGGATGCATTTCAGGAGACAGATGTCATCAACATTACTTCACCCGTTACCAAATGGAGCTATCAAGTAACAGAGGCTGCTGAAATCCCGACAGCACTAGCTAAGGCTTTTTATGTCGCTAGCACGGGACGACCAGGCCCTGTATTGATCGATATTACTAAAAATGCACAAATAGAGCTGTTCGACTATCTAGGATATGAAAAATGTACCCATATCCGCTCATACCGTCCAGCCCCTATCGTCAGAAAAGAATATATAGAAAAAGCTGCCGAAGTAATCAACTCGGCAAAGAAACCGTTTGTCCTATTTGGACAGGGAATCATACTCGGAAAAGCGGAGCAGGAATTTAAATCCTTTATCGAAAAAGGAGGCTTCCCATCAGCTACAACCGTAATGGGGCTAAGTGCACTGGAAACAGACCATCCTCTACATGTAGGAATGCTAGGGATGCACGGAAATTATGCTCCGAATGTAATGACAAATGAGTGCGATGTACTCATCGCTGTAGGTATGCGTTTTGATGACCGTGTTACAGGGCGTCTAGACAAGTATGCCAAACAGGCAAAAGTGATACACCTGGACATTGACCCTGCTGAAATCGATAAGAACGTAAAAACAACGGTACCAGTATGGGGCGATTGTAAGGAAACATTGCCTTTATTGACGAAATTAATCAACAAAGGAGACCATGCCAACTGGTTGCAACAGTTCCGAGACCTTGAAAAAGAAGAGATCAAAGAGGTAATCCAGGATGAACTGCACCCTAAAGGAGATATCTTAACAATGGGCGAGGTTGTGAACGTTCTAAATGAACTGACGGGTGGTAACGCTATTATAACGACAGACGTAGGTCAACATCAAATGATAGCCTGTCGCTATGCAAAATTCAATCAGTCCAAATCAAACGTCACTTCTGGTGGTCTAGGGACGATGGGCTTTGGCCTTCCGGCAGCTATAGGCGCCTGGTATGGTGCTCCTGATCGTGATGTGGTAGCTATCATCGGTGACGGTGGCTTTCAGATGACCCTACAGGAACTCGGTACCATCATGCAATTTGGAGCAAAGGTCAAAATATTAATCTTGAACAACCAATTCTTAGGAATGGTTCGTCAATGGCAACAGCTTTTCAATGATAAGCGCTACTCATTCGTCAACATTACCAGTCCGGATTTTGTTGCTGTAGCAAAAGGGTATTATATCGATGGGAATAAAATTTCCGAACGCAAAGACCTACGTGGAGCTTTAGAAACAATGCTTAATCACGACAGTTCCTACCTATTAGAAGTTATGGTCGGAAAAGAGAATAATGTTTTCCCTATGGTTGCACAAGGGACGAGTGTCTCAGAAATAAGATTAAAATAAAATGGAAAAACAAGAATTTACCATTACGATATACACCGAGAATTCGATTGGTATGATCGGTCGTATCTCGAATATATTTTCGCGTCGTAAAATCAACATAGAAAGCTTAAACACTTCTCCTTCAGAGGTAGAAGGCATACATCGCTTTACCATCCTAATATCAGAAGGCGAAGAGGTGGTCCGCAAACTGTGCCGTCAGATTGAAAAACAGGTGGAAGTTTTAAAAGCATATTTCAATACGAATGAGGAATTGATCTGGCAAGAGCAGGCCTTATACAAAGTGCCAGCAGATGTAGTCAACGAGAAAGTGTACGTGGAGCGCTTATTACGTCAATATGGTGCGAATGTGGTCGTAATACGTCCGGATTATATTGTCTTTGAAACTGCAGGTCACCGGGAAGAGATCGATCGATTAACCCAGGAACTGACAAAATACGGCTTAATCGAATTTGTGAGAGGAGCCCGTATCGCTATCATTAAGGATAGTGCAGGATTCCACGCTAAGTTAAAACAATTTGAACGGGAAGAACCAGCACCGGATATTGTCGAAAACGAATTCTTAGATCAGCAGGATCAAGTGTTTACAATGTAAGGCTACAAGGGTATAGAGGTGACAGAGGTTATAGCGTTACAACTTGATAACAACAACATGGAAAATACATTTAAATTCATAATACAAACGCGCAAAGCATTCATTCAGCTAATCGATAGCTTAACGTTAGAACAACTGAATGAGATTCCCGCAGGATTCAACAATAACATTATCTGGAACTTTGGCCACATTGTCGTGGTCGCCCCAGCGCTATGCTATCTGAGAAGTGGAATAAGCACAGATACAGATCGCATCAAATACCTTAAATCCTATGTAAAGGGATCAAAACCGACGTATACCGTCACACAGGAAGAAGTCGATGACCTAAAGAGATTGGCACTAGAAGGCATAGCCCAGATCGAGAAGGACTACCATGAGGGAGTGTTTAAGGAGATAGTCCCCTTTGCAACGGATACCTACAAGGAAACCATGACTAGCATCGAAGAGGTAATTCAATTGTCTGCAGGCCATGACAACCTACACTATGGGTACGCAATAGCACAAAACCGAATAATCAACATAAATAACTAAATCTTAAAAAAGAAAAACTTTAAATAGTAAAACAATGGCAAATTATTTCAACACATTACCTCTTAGAGAGCAATTGAATCAATTGGGTATTGCAGAATTCATGAATTCGTCCGAGTTTGCAGACGGCGTGGAGGCTTTAAAAGGTAAAAAAATAGTAATCGTAGGTGCAGGAGCTCAAGGATTGAACCAAGGTTTAAACCTAAGGGATAGTGGGCTTAATATATCTTACGCGCTACGCAAAGAAGCTATTGAACAAAAAAGAGACTCTTGGAAAAACGCAACAGACAATAACTTTACGGTAGGTACTTATGAAGAGTTAATCCCAACAGCGGATTTAGTAATCAACCTCACTCCGGATAAACAACATACATCTGTAGTCAATGCGGTAATGCCATTGATGAAACAAGGAGCTACTTTATCGTACTCTCACGGTTTTAATATCGTCGAAGAGGGTATGCAAATCCGTAAGGATATAACTGTTATCATGGTAGCGCCTAAATGCCCAGGTTCGGAAGTACGTGCAGAATATTTAAGAGGATTTGGTGTACCAACGCTAATCGCTGTACACCCTGAAAATGACCCTCAAGGCAAGGGATTGGCAGAAGCTAAGGCTTACTGTGTGGGTACAGGTGGCCATAGAGCAGGTGTATTAAAGTCCTCTTTTGTAGCAGAAGTAAAATCGGATTTAATGGGGGAACAAACAATCCTTTGTGGTTTGTTACAAACAGGTTCTATCCTCTCTTTCGATAAGATGATTGCAAAGGGAATCGATGCAGGCTATGCTTCTAAACTTGTACAATATGGTGTAGAGGTCATCACTGAAGCATTGAAACACGGTGGTGTAACCGGGATGTTAGACCGTTTAAGCAATCCCGCAAAAGTGAAAGCTTTTGAACTTTCTGAAGAGTTAAAAGGTATTATGCGCCCATTATTCCAAAAACATCAAGATGATATCATGTCTGGCGAATTCAGTAAGACAATGATGGAAGACTGGAACAATGGCGATGCTAATCTATTAAAATGGAGAGCTGAAACAGGTGAGACAGCATTTGAGAAAACTCCTGCTGGCGATGTCAAAATAGCAGAACAAGAATATTTTGACAACTACTTGTTAATGGTTGCTTTTGTAAGAGCTGGTGTAGAGCTTGCTTTTGAAACTATGGTAGAAGCGGGTATCAAACCAGAGTCTGCATACTACGAGTCATTACACGAAACACCACTGATCGCAAATACAATTGCCCGCAAAAAATTGTTTGAAATGAACCGGGTTATTTCTGACACAGCAGAATACGGCTGTTATTTATTTGACCAAGCATGTAAGCCATTATTAAAAGATTTTATGACTAAAATCGATACTGATGTCGTGGGCAAAAACTTTAATGCTGGAAAAGATGCAGGTGTAGACAACGTAAAATTAGTTCAAATCAACGAGGTATTACGCAACCACCCTGTCGAAGTAGTAGGTCGCGAATTGCGTAAAGCAATGACTGCGATGAAAACTATTAAAACAATTTAAAATTTTCGTAATTTTAATGTGCGCAATGAGGATGAAATTACAACTATTGTAATTCATCCTCATTTTGAAATTACAACTTATATAGAAGAAAGAGAGAAAATGGGAAAAACATTAGTAGAAAAAATTTGGGATGCGCATGTTGTCAAACAACAAGAAGGGTTTCCTGATATGTTATATATCGACACCCATCTGATCCATGAGGTGACCTCACCTCAGGCATTTGACGGCCTACGCAAAAGGGGGCTTCCTGTGCTACGTCCCAAACAGACCGTGGCTACAGCAGACCATAACGTCCCAACTTTAAATCAACATTTGCCTATTAAAGAAGAGCTATCGCGCTATCAAGTCGATATGCTGACAAAAAATTGTAAAGAATTCGGTGTAGAGCTTTATGGTTTGGGCCACCCTTACCAAGGTATTGTACACGTAATCGGTCCAGAATTAGGAATTACACTCCCCGGAAAAACAATGGTCTGTGGAGATAGTCATACTTCGACTCACGGTGCATTTGGTGCTATCGCTTTTGGTATCGGTACATCTCAGGTAGAACAGGTATTTGCGACACAATGTCTGCTCCTGCAAAAGCCAAAGACCATGAAAATTGAAGTTAATGGAGAACTTGGTAAAGGTGTAGGTGCTAAGGATATCATTTTATATGTTATTTCAAAAACTACCGCAGCTGGTGGAACGGGATACTTTGTCGAATTTGCAGGATCTGCAATCCGTTCTTTAAGTATGGAAGGCCGTATGACGGTCTGTAACATGAGTATCGAGATGGGCGCACGTGGGGGATTAATAGCTCCTGATCAGACGACTTTTGACTATATCCAAGGTCGTGAGTTTGCACCAACAGGAGAAGAATGGGATAATGCTGTCTCTTACTGGTCGACCTTATATTCGGATGACAACGCTAACTTTGACGCAGTGCTCACCTTTGATGCTGCGGATATCCAACCTATGATTACCTATGGTACTAATCCAGGAATGGGTATAGGGGTAACTGAAATAATCCCAACAACTGTTTCACAACCGGATAACGAGCGTCCGTCCTACCAAAAGGCATTGGACTATATGGGTTTTCAGGATGGCGAGCAGGTGCTGAACAAACCTGTAGACTACGTTTTTATAGGTAGCTGTACCAATTCACGTATCGAAGACTTACGCCAAGTAGCCGATTTTATCAAAGGCAAACAAAAAGCAGATAGTGTAGAAGTATGGATTGTCCCTGGCTCTAAACAGGTAGAAGCACAAGCCAAACAGGAAGGTATAGATAAAATATTTGAAGCTGCAGGTTTCCAACTACGTGAACCAGGATGCTCGGCATGCCTGGGAATGAATGAGGATAAAATTCCAGCCGGCAAGTATTGTGTTTCGACATCTAACCGCAACTTTGAAGGACGTCAAGGTCCGAATGCTCGAACTATGCTAGTAAGCCCACTTACTGCGGCAGCAGCAGCGATTACTGGTAAAGTTGTAGATGTAAGAGAATTGATATAGTATGAAAAAATTTGAAAAACTAACTTCAACGGTAGTTCCTCTACCTATTGAAAATATTGATACAGACCAGATCATCCCTGCACGCTTTCTAAAAGCGACAACAAGAGATGGTTTTGGTGATAACCTGTTTCGTGACTGGCGCTATGACAGTAACAATCAGCCTAAGTCTGACTTCGTCATGAACAACCCAACTTACTCCGGAAAGGTATTGGTAGCAGGTAAGAATTTTGGCTGTGGATCATCCCGGGAACATGCTGCTTGGGCTATCCAGGATTACGGATTTGATGTTGTAATCAGTTCCTTTTTTGCAGACATATTCAAAGGAAATGCACTAAATAACGGTGTATTGCCAATCACTGTACCAGAAGAGTTTTTAGAAAAAATATTTGCAGCGGTATTTGCCGATGCAACAGCTAAAATTGAAGTCGACCTAGAAGCACAAAAGGTTATTATAGCTGCAACAGGGGAATCGTTCGAATTCGAAATCAACCCTTATAAGAAATCTTGTTTAATCAATGGATACGATGATATTGATTTTATCCTGAGCCATTCGGATCAAATTCAAGATTTTGAAAAAACTAGACCGTTCTCTTATTATTCATAACACAATATGACTGAACCTTTTGTCTCCATTCATCAATTGACTGTCCAATACAAGAATCAAAATGTATTGCATGGTCTTTCTTTGGTATTGAATAAGGGGGAGCATCTCCTACTCGGTGGCGAAAGCGGGTCTGGAAAAACTACATTAGCAAAGGCAATAGCGGAAGTAGACGGTAAAGAGGAGCATATCAAAATTAATTTTGACTCCGACAGTCTACTTCCGGCAAAAGCCATATACATCTCGAGTTGGTACCAGTTTACCAACCTGGAAGGTGACCGCAACTTCTACTACCAACAGCGCTATAATAAACATCAAGGTCAAGATACGCTGACGGTACAGGCGGAGTTGGAACACTATGCCCGACAGGAAGGATTAGACCTCGCATCTATTGAAGACCGCATCAAGGCATTGGGCTTTGAAGACACCAAACTGTCGCAGCTGATTGAATTATCTAGCGGCGAACATAAAAAACTACAACTCATTAAAGGTTTGTGGTCAAAACCGCAATTACTATTAATTGATGACCCTTACACTGGATTGGACGCGCAGTCTAGAATTACTTTGAATGCCTGGCTGGACGACCTCGCCCAAGAGGGGGTGCAGCTGATCCTGATCAGTAATGACCAGCAACTTCCCGAAGCAATCAATCGATTTGCCCACATAGTAGATGGTCAAATCCATGATGTAGAAAGTTCTGGCAAACTGTCAAAAAGTAAGGGCAGAACACGGATGAAACTTCCGGATTTCTTATCCGAAATGCCCAACGCTCCCTATAAGACGATTGCTAGTCTCAAAAATGTGTCAATACGCTACGGAGAGAAAGAGGTCTTAAAGGATGTATCGTGGGAGGTTAAGGTTGGTGAGAAATGGTTGCTACAGGGGCCTAATGGTTCTGGAAAGTCAACTTTATTAAGTTTAATCAATGGGGACCATCCGCAGTCTTATGGATTGGACATCTCCCTTTTTGACAACAAACGTGGCTCAGGCGAAAGTATCTGGGACATCAAAGAGAAAATTGGGATTATTTCACCTGAAATGCACTGGTATTTTGACCAGAATGCAACAGTATGGCATACCATAGCATCTGGGTTTTATGATAGCATCGGGTGGTTTGTGGATGTAAAATTTCAGGAGAAGCAGAAAATAGAGGAATTATTAGCCTTTTTCGGGCTGAGTGAGTTTAAAGACCAGCTACTCGTGACGCTCCCTCTAGGCAAGCAACGATTGGCCCTACTGGCTCGAACAATCATCAAAAACCCTCCTCTGCTAGTGCTGGACGAACCTTGTCAGGGGTTAGATACAGAGCAGACCCAATATTTTAACGATGTCGTCGACGAACTGGCTCATCACGGTAAGACACTCATCTATGTGGGTCATTACGAGAGCTTACTTCCGTCGTGCATCGAACATAGAATTGTATTAGAGAAAGGCAAAGTTAAAGCCATAGAAGATATATTAGAAAACGTTGAATAGTATAATGAAAAGAAACATCCTAATTATTCCAGGCGATGGAATTGGACAAGAAGTTACAACTTGGGGCAAACAAGTATTAGAAAGTATTGCTCAAAAATATAACCATGAATTTGTTTTTGATGAAGCTATCATGGGACATACTGCTATAGAAGCAACAGGTGACCCACTTCCTCAAGAAACATTGGAAAAAGCGAAAGCATCGGATGCCATTCTTTTTGGCGCGATAGGCCACGCTAAATATGACAATGATCCTTCTGCTAAAGTACGTCCAGAACAAGGATTGCTTAAAATACGTAAAGAGTTAGGTCTCTATGCCAACCTACGCCCGATATTATTATTCGATGAGCTACTGGATGCTTCTAGCCTAAAACCAGAAGTGTTACGTGGAACGGATATTTTATTTTTTCGCGAATTAACAGGGGACGTGTACTTCGGCGAGAAGAAACGCAATGAAGACAATACCTTTGCCTCCGATTTAATGAACTACCACCGTTATGAAGTGGAGCGCATCGCACGAAAGGCGTATGAAGCTGCACGCACACGTAGTAAAAAGTTATGCTCTGTAGATAAAGCCAATGTTTTAGAGACATCCCGTCTGTGGAGAGAGGTAGTCCAAGAAATAGCGGCAGAATATCCGGATGTAGAAACAGAACACATGTTTATTGATAATGCGGCGATGCAACTGGTCAAAAATCCAAAGAAATTCGACGTAGTGCTTACAGCTAATCTATTTGGAGATATTCTGACGGACGAGGCATCACAGATAGCAGGTTCTATGGGCATGCTCGCTTCTGCTTCAATTGGAGATGGAACTGGGTTTTTCGAACCTATACATGGATCGGCTCACGATATTGCAGGACAGAACAAAGCTAATCCATTGGCTTCTATTCTTTCAGTTGCCTTAATGCTGGATATCGCATTTGGATTACAGGATGAAGCAAAAGCTGTCACATCCGCTGTCGCAGATACACTGAAAGCAGGTTGGAGAACGGGTGACATTGCCAATAGTAGCACGCCTCAAGACAAGATCTTAGGAACGAACGAAATGGGACAGAAAGTACTGGAGTTTATTAAATAGTAATGAGATATGAGTAAGAGGTAATGAGATTTTATTACATTTTACTTTTGAATTTTGACTTTTAAATTTGAATATTATGTTACACGATCCTAATCATTTATACATTTTTGATACCACATTAAGAGATGGCGAGCAAGTCCCGGGCTGTCAGCTCACAACGACAGAAAAAATAGAAATTGCTAAAGATCTGGAAAGCCTAGGGGTAGATGTCATCGAAGCTGGATTCCCTGTTTCGAGCCCCGGAGATTTTCAGTCGGTGGTAGAGCTTTCAAAGGCCGTAAATGATGTTATCATCTGTGCTTTGACCCGTGCTAATAAAAATGATATAGACGTCGCAGCAGAGGCTTTAAAGTTTGCTAAACGTCCTCGTATCCATACCGGCATCGGTTCTTCGGATATGCATATCAAATATAAATTCAACAGTACACGTGAAGAAATCCTAGAAAGAGCGGTTGCGGCAGTAAAACACGCAAAGTCTTACGTAGAAGATGTCGAGTTTTATGCAGAAGACGCTGGCCGTGCTGATTTAGAGTTTTTAGCAAAAATGGTAGAAGCAGTTATTGGAGCGGGAGCTACAGTAGTGAACATACCGGATACAAACGGATACTGCCTACCTGACCAATACGGTGCTAAGATCAAGTACCTGACGGAGCACGTCAGCAACATCGATCAAGCTATCATTTCGGCACACTGCCATAATGATCTTGGCCTGGCTACAGCAAATTCTATCGCTGCAATCCAAAACGGGGCCCGCCAGGTCGAATGTACGATCAATGGTATCGGTGAGCGTGCTGGAAACACCTCTCTGGAAGAAGTTGCTATGATATTAAAAGTACACAACCAAACATTTGGTGGCTTGACTTCAAATATCAATAGCAAAATGTTTACCTACCTATCGAGAAAGGTATCGGACATGATGAACATGCCTGTACAGCCTAATAAAGCTATCGTAGGACGCAATGCTTTCGCACATAGCTCGGGTATACACCAAGATGGATTCTTAAAACACCGTGAGAACTATGAAATCATCCGTCCTGAAGATGTCGGATTGGAAGAAGCAGACATTATCCTAACGGCACGTTCGGGTCGACATGCCTTGAAGCATCACCTAGAACGCTTAGGACACCACCTCGATAAGGATACGTTAGCTAGCACTTACGAGCGCTTCCTAACATTAGCAGATGCGAAAAAAGACATCAATGATACAGATTTGTTGTCATTAATGAAATAGACTGGCTAGCGAGGACGATATATCAATCCTCGCTAACCTCTCCTATCTACATCTGGCTCTCTAACACACAATCACCTAAACAAACGAATTTCAAACAATGAGCTTAGATTTATCTACATTGGCTATAAACAGCCAGCTTGCAGCAGACAGAATAAAAGAGGTCGTAACGCGAACTCCATTACAATATAATCTTCATCTATCTGAAAAGTATGGTGCTGATATCTATTTGAAAAGAGAAGATCTACAAATTGTCAGATCTTACAAACTACGGGGTGCTTTTAATAAAATCAGCAGTCTCACAGAAGAAGAGCGCTCACGAGGCGTCGTCTGTGCAAGTGCTGGAAACCATGCCCAAGGGGTCGCTTTTTCATGTAAGAGACTTAATATCAAAGGTGTCATATTCATGCCCGGTCCTACACCACGACAAAAGATAACACAAACTGAAATGTGGGGTAATGGAAATATAGAGATTGTGTTAGTAGGAGACACTTTTGATGATTGTCAGAAGGGAGCATTGGAATATGCCAAGGAACATGACATGACCTTTATCCCACCTTTTGACGACCTTAAGGTCATCGAGGGACAAGGAACAGTCGCGGTGGAAATCCTGGAAGACCTGCCGACCGCAGATGTAATCATACTGCCTATCGGAGGCGGGGGGCTATCTTCGGGAATTGGGTACCATATCAAAACGCATACACCTCATATTCAAATCTACGGTGTAGAACCCGAAGGAGCTCCATCTATGCAAGCTGCTATTCAAAATAATGGCCCAATAGAGTTAGAACATATCAACAAATTTGTAGATGGCGCTGCTGTAAAAAAAGTAGGAGTACTTAATTACGAGATTACAAGTCAGCTGCTCGATGGTCTGAAGTCTATTCCAGAAGGAAAGGTGTGTACGACAATCTTGGAGCTATATAACAAGGATGCTATTGTCGTGGAGCCTGCTGGTGCACTATCTATTGCGGCGTTGGAATTTCACAAAGAGGAGATAAAAGGAAAAAAAGTCGTCTGTATCGTATCTGGAGGGAACAACGATATCGATCGGATGAGTGAAATTAAGGAGATGTCCTTATTATACGAGGGATTTAAACATTACTTTATCGTACGTTTTCCACAACGCCCAGGAGCATTGCGATTACTCGTCACTGAAGTACTAGGCCCTAAAGATGATATTACTCGTTTTGAATACATCAAAAAGACAGAACGGGAACGTGGTCCTGCATTAATAGGTATTGAACTCAATGATCCTAAAGATTACACTACATTCATTGAAAAATTAAAAGCGTATAAATTTGACTTCATAGAAATTAACAAAGATCAAACACTTTTCGAGTATTTGGTATAATACGAAAAAAGAAGGCTATCGTATGACAGCCTTCTTTTTTTGTTATTACTTCCCTTTTAGATGTTTCTCTAAAAATTGGTCTTGTTCCCACAGTAGGTGAAAAATATTTTCCTTAGCGGCATAACCATGTGACTCCCGTGGCAAAATAACCATCCGTACCGGAGCACCAAGATTCTTCAAGGCTTGGAAATAGCGTTCCGTCTGTAAAGTAAAAGTTCCAGGATTATTATCTGCGGCGCCATGCACCAACAACATCGGGGTCTTCATACGATCTGCGCTCATAAATGGTGACATCGTCATATAAAGTTGTGGATCGTCCCAGAAATTGCGTTGTTCACTCTGAAAACCAAAAGGTGTCAGTGTCCGATTATAGGCACCGGACCGAGCTATACCAGCAGCAAAAAGATTCGAGTTGGAAAGCAAGTGGGCTGTCATAAATGCACCGTAGGAATGTCCTCCTACAGCTACCTTTTTACGATTGATATATCCCAATTTATCGACAGCGTCAATAGCAGCCTCCGCATTTGCTACAAGCTGTGGGATAAAAGTATCATTGGGTTCCTGTTTACCCTCTCCTACAATTGGGAACGCAGCATTATCTAAGACGGCATAGCCCTTAGATACCCAGTAAATGAAAGAACCGTAGCTAGGAAACGTAAATTCCTTAGGATTGGCAGTGCTCTGCCCGGCAGTATTTTTGTCTTTATACTCACGTGGGTAAGCCCAGATAAGCAAAGGTAGTTTTTCCTTGCTACTGACATCATAGTCTGCTGGGAGATACAATGTACCAGAAAGTGTTACTCCATCATTCCGCTTATAATTCAACACCTCTTTATGAACCTTCTCAAGTGCTTTGAATGGATTTTCGATATTGGTTACCGCAACCTGCTTACCGGTTTTAATATTCTTACGGTAAAAGTTAGGGTACTGCGTAGCAGATTGCAACGAAATTAAGATATCACCTTTTGCAATGTCGATAACCTGAGATATCCGTTCCTGGAGCTCAGACTCTTTAGCGACATAAAGACGGTTTTTCTTTAGCGTCTTAAGGTTCAACTCGTCTATAAATGGAAACTCACCCTGCTGTGTAAAACCATCTCCTATGAAATAAGCTTTATGTTTTTGGATATACATCGTGTAGGTTCCGAAATTGTTTTTATCACGAAAAACATTCCCCGGATCGGAATACACATCCTGTCTGTTCCGATCTGCTATTACTTGGCTATGACCTGTAGTTGGATTCAGAAGGAAGGTTTTAACATTCCGAGTATCGTACCATTGCGAGGAGACTAAAGCATAATTATCATCGCCCCAAACAATCCCAGAGAAGCGATCCTTAATCTTCATAAGTGAGCTAGGAGCAGTTTCAAACGGGAAATCCCAAACGAAAAGCTCGTCTCTAAACTCGGTCTGCTTATTAGCGTCTCCCCCATCTAAAGCTTCAACAAAAAACAAACTAGCAGGTTTATCCAGACGCCAAGCTAAAGACCGCTTTCCAGCGCGTGTAGATGAGAACCCCTTAGGCATTATCTCTAATAAGGGGATATCGTTTACCTTCTTTATCAACCGACCTTCTAAGTCATACACAAAGGTTTCTTGGGGAAAGGAATTATAGCCTACAAGATAGGAAAATGGCTTGCGGAGTTCGGATACCAAGACGTACTTTCCATCGGGCGAAACGGTACTCTGAGTATACATGGCAGCAGGTAAGAACTGGCGTTGCTCGCCTTTCAAATTCAACCAAACCAGTTCAGAAGTAGATAATGTCTCAAAATCTTGTTCATCCTGCGGGTTTTTCAACAAATCCTGATAGGTCCGCAGCTGTGATATTTTCCCATCACTGGTCGACACTACTGGTCCTTTGGGCAAATCTTTGCTATGATCAACTAAGTTTTTGACAACTGAAGGGCGTCTACTGATTAAAAGTTGATCCGTATTACGAATCCACTGATAGGGTGCATCCAAGACAGCATTCAACACGTAGTCAGTCAACTGCCGAGCAACCTGTGTCTCCACATCAATCACCCACAAAGAAAGACCGGTATCATTAGTATGTGTAAAAGCGATGTTCTTACTATCGGGAGAGTATGTTATATTAGCTATCAAGGCGTGAGCAGGCAAACCGCTTATGGCATACTCCTGGCCTCCTTCTGCAGATTTCAAACGAAGATTATCAAAATAGGTTTCCGTACTCGATATACTCGCCTTTGCGTTTATTCTTAATCCAGCAAGCCTTAACTCTTCTTGTCCAAGCTCGTCTAAAGTTTTGTAAGTAGGTCTATACATAAATAGTACCCACTTTTTGTCAGGACTCAGCTTAATAGCAGGAGGCCGCTGATAGTCCGCCAATGCCATAATCTCAGAAGATGGTTGTTGGAAAGTAACATTCTCTTGGGCATATCCTTTCGAAAATAAGCTTAACAAGGGAGTTAGCAACATTACTGCTACTAAGCGTGAAATAAAATTACGGTGAGGGTTCATTAAAAATAAATTAGGTACTTTCATCATAATACATACTGGTCTGTAAACTTAATGATTCTTATTTGTTCTTCTAAAAAACAGGACTTATAATATACATAATTTTCTTAATATCTACACTAATTTCACCTGTTTTTTGACATTAAAAATACCGAAAAAACACACA
Source organism: Sphingobacterium tabacisoli (assembly GCF_017908035.1). Taxonomy (GTDB): domain Bacteria; phylum Bacteroidota; class Bacteroidia; order Sphingobacteriales; family Sphingobacteriaceae; genus Sphingobacterium; species Sphingobacterium tabacisoli. Next base: position 161,689 of record NZ_JAEQMU010000005.1, read on the forward strand.
GTTTAGACTTGTAGATTTAAGTTTACAAAAGCAATTTTAAAGTTATCAACATAGATTAACTACTGTATCACAGTAATTTAATAAAACAACCGCCCTACCACGAGCATTTTGGACGTCTTTCTACTTTGAGTGTGGAAAAGTATGGCTACCTCTCCGGATTAAAATGTAAGATATTTGTTCTTGTTAAGAGTGTCACTCTTCAATAATCAGCGTTTTTTTTACACTTCGGTAAACTTGTCTCCACTATGAAGGAAACTGTTTACGACCAAACTTACATAATAACATGGCAAGAATCATCAAATTTGAGAAAAACGATTGCGCTCCATGCGATCAAGTGTCGGCTTACTTAGATAGAAAGGGTATTTCGTACGAAAGAGTTAATCCGTTTGATTCCCCTGAGTTAGCTGTTAAGTTCAAAGTACGTACTGTCCCTACAGTTATTGTTTTGGATGGTGAAGAAATAAAACATCGCATTATTGGATTCAATCCACAAGAGCTAGAAAACGCTATCGCACAGTAACAAATAAAAGTCATCATAAAAAAACAAGGTTATGATACATTTATATTTTGACAGCAAGACCGGAAATGTACAGCGCTTTATCGATAAAGTGGTTCAGATAACCGGATGGCAAGCCATCAAGATTCAAAAAGATATGATCATCGAAGAATCTGGACACCTTGTCACTTTTACGACCAACTTTGGAAAAATCCCGCCATTGACGGAAGAGTTTCTTACGCAAAATAGCAGCAGATTGTTTTCTGTAACTTCTAGCGGTAATCGTAATTGGGGCAGAAACTTTGCAGTAGCCGCGGATAAAGCCGCTGCGATATATGAAATTCCGTTAGCATTCAAATTTGAGCTATCGGGCACAATGGAAGATATAAATCAATTTATAGAAATAATTAAGAATCAATACTATGATAGCAAACGAGGTAGCAAAAAACTGGATATTGCTTAATAACGAAATCATGATTAAGCATGATGACGAGTATAGCCTTCACAAAGACAAAGAGGCTGTACGAGCTTATTTCCTGGAATATGTAAACAAAAACACTGTTTTCTTCTATAACTTAAAAGAGAAAATAGATTATTTAGTAGAACATAACTACTACATCAATTTCTATCAATGGTTTACATTCGAAGAAATGGAAGAGGTATTTAACTATGTATATGCCAAAAAATTCCGTTTCGAGTCCTTTATGGCCGCATTCAAATTTTTCCAAAGTTATGCGTTAAGGGATGATTCGGGTGAAAAATTCTTGGAGCGTTATGAAGACCGCGTTGTCGCTGTTTCGTTGTTTCTAGCCCGCGAAGAAGGCGTGAAGAAAGCGATCGAATACGCCGAGATAATGATCAATCAAGAATATCAGCCTGCTACCCCGACTTTCTTGAATGCTGGAAAAAAACGCTCCGGCGAATTGGTTTCTTGTTTCTTGGATGAAATTGGAGACAATTTGAATGGTATAGGTTATGCTGTTGATTCGGCAATGAAATTATCTTCTATAGGAGGAGGCGTTTCTTTCAATATTTCGAAAATACGTGGTCGTAGTGAAGCAATAAAGGGTGTCGATGGACGCGCTGGAGGTGTATTACCAATCATGAAAATCATGGAAGATACATTCTCGTACGCCAACCAACTGGGACAACGTCCTGGAGCAGGGGCTGTATATTTAAACATCTTCCACTCTGATATTGAAGAGTTTTTAGACTGTAAAAAGATCAACGTAGACGAGAAAGTACGTATCAAATCTCTTTCTATCGGTATCATCATACCTGATAAGTTTATGGAACTGGCAGAAAAAGATGAACCAGCATATTTGATTTACCCACACACTGTGGTGCAAGAATATGGTCAATATCTAGATGAAATGGATATGGACTTGATGTACGACGAGTTGATTACAAATCCTAATGTAAAGAAGAAGAAAATCAACGCTCGCCACATGTTGGTAAAGATTGCTCAAACGCAAAAAGAATCAGGCTACCCTTATATTTTCTTCAAAGAAAACACGAATAAAGAACACGCATTGAATGGCTTAGGTAAAGTAAAATTCTCTAACCTATGTACAGAAATCATGCAGATATCAGAAGTATCTGATATCAATATCTATGGTAAAGAGGATACTATCCGTTACGGTATATCTTGTAACCTTGGTTCATTGAACATCGCCACTGTGATGGACAATAAACGTATCAAAGAAACCGTAAAAACAGCGATGCGTGCACTTACGGTAGTAACAGATGTAACGGACATCGAAATGGTACCTTCCATTGCTAAAGCAAACCGTGAATTACACTCGGTAGGTTTAGGTGCGATGAATTTACATGGATTCTTAGCAAAAAGCTTCATCATGTATGAATCTCATGAGGCTTTAGACTTTGCGAATACGTTTTTCATGATGATGAACTACTACTCGCTAGAAGCGTCTATGGAGATTGCAAAAGAACGTGGTAGAACATTTGTAGGCTTTGAAAAATCAGCATATGCAGATGGAACCTATTTTGACAAATACCTAAATAGAGACTACCTTCCGACGACAGACAAAGTGAAGGAACTGTTTGATGGTATTCATGTCCCTACAATCGAGGATTGGCAAAATCTAAAAGCACAAGTTGCTGAACACGGAATCTACCATGCATACCGTTTAGCAATTGCGCCGAACCAATCTACTTCGTATATCATGAATGCAACTGCTTCTGTAATGCCGATTGTAGATATTATCGAAGTGCGCGAATATGGAGATAGTACAACTTATTATCCAATGCCATATTTGACTAATGACAACTATTTCTATTTCAAATCGGCATATGACATGGATCAAATGAAGGTCTTAAAGCTGATCTCAGTTATCCAACGTCACATTGATCAAGGTGTATCTACTATTCTTCATACCAACTCAAAAGATAGTACACGCGATTTAGCAAAGTATTATATCTATGCACATAAATTAGGACTGAAATCATTATACTATACACGTACGCGAAAATCAACCATCGAAGAGTGTATTTCTTGCTCAGCCTAATAGCATAAAGATATACGAACTTAGGTTCGAAATAACACACAACAAATCGGGAGAATCCCACAACAAGGCTTCTCCTGATTTTTACTTTTTAATTCTTAATTAGTACATGAACAAACAATTTACAGCCGTCAACTGGAATACACCTGATAATGATTATGCACTCATGTTCTGGGAGCAAAATATCAAACAGTTCTGGATTGACACAGAATATATACCCTCTAAAGATATCGATAGCTGGAAAGGCTTAAGCTGGGACATGAAAGAGTGCTATAAAAAGGCACTAGGCGGATTGACCTTGTTGGATACGCTACAAAGTCACACCGGTATGCCTAAGATTATAGACCATATCGACTCCTTACAGAATAAAGCAGTACTTTCGTATATGTGTATGATGGAAGCAATACATGCGAAATCGTATTCGACTATATTCACAACAGTATCTACAACCAACGAAATCAATGATGTATTTGGCTGGGTGTCGCAAAACAAATTCTTACAATTTAAAGCCAATACTATCGATAGCTATTATCGTGGTATAGACAAGCAAAATCCTACGGACGAGGAGCTGTTTATGGCCTTGGCTGCTTCTGTTCTGTTAGAATCTTTCTTATTTTACTCTGGTTTCTTCTTACCGCTATGGTTGTGTGGTCAAGGACAGATGGTGGCGTCTGCAGATATTATCAAAAAAATCGTTGCTGACGAATCCATACATGGTGTATTTGTAGGATTAATGGCTCAAGAGGTATTCGCTAAATTGCCGAATAAAGAACAAGTAAAACAGCGTTTCTTAGATCTTCTTAACGAGCTTTATGAAAACGAAATCAAGTATACGGAGGAACTGTACACTGTAGTCGGATTGACTTCTGAAGTAAAGGAATATGTTCGCTACAATGGAAACAAAGCTTTGATGAACCTTGGTTTCGATCCTATCTTTGAAGTAAAACAGGTTAACCCTATTGTATTGAACGGATTAAATACCGAAACAACACAACATGACTTCTTCTCGAAGAAATCAACGAACTATGAGAAATCTATGGAAATCGTTCATCTAAAACATGAAGATTTTGAAATGGATGCGACAGTAAATATCTAACTGTCTTCTATACTTATATAAGAAAAGGCCTCGATCTAGATCGAGGCCTTTTCTTATATAAAAAAATAGTTATAGATTTCCTTTTTTCATCTCACTCACGGCGTAATCAACAGATCGAGCAGAAAAGGCCATATAGGTCAAAGAAGGGTTTTGTGTAGAAGTAGATGTCATACAGGCGCCATCAGTAACAAATACATTCGGTACGGCATGCATTTGATTCCATTTATTCAAAACAGAGGTCTTAGCATCATGGCCCATACGCACGCCTCCCATCTCGTGAATATCCAGTCCTGGGGCCTGCCAAGCTTCATCTCTTCGAATATTACTAAAGCCTGCAACCTTGAACATTTCTTCCATTGTATCTAGATAATCACGCTTCATCTTGTTGTCATTCTCATCGTAATCGATCGAAATCTTTAACAACGGAACTCCCCAATCGTCTTTCTTATCTGTATCCAACGCGACGTAACTAGTAGCCTTCGGGATAGTCTCTCCCATCATATGTGACCCTACCGTCCAATTGCCCAACTGTGGGTTCAATAATGATTCTTTTAATTCTTGTCCTAATCCGGATTGCATAGACTGCGCAGAACGCGAAGCACCAAAACCTGCAGCATAACCGCGCAGATAGTCTGTCTCCTGATGATGTAAATTTCGAAAACGAGGTATATACCCGCCCCCAGCCGGATTTCTACCGGCTGTCTTATAATCCAACAAGCCTTCGTACTCGGCATATACGCGTGCGCTATAGTTATGGAAAGCCACATACTTGCCTAAGGTCTCACTATCATTTCCCAAACCACTCGGAAAACGATTGGAAATAGAGTTTAAGAGTATCAGATTGGTATTTATCGCAGCCGCATTTACGAAAATTATTCGAGCATAGAACTCGATTTCCTCTTTGGTATTACGGTCTATTACTTTAACCCCTATGGCCCTGCCCTTGCCCTCATCATATAGAATAGAATGTACGACGGAGTCGGGACGTAATGTCATTTTACCAGTCTTTGCCGCCCAGGGCAATGTCGACGAATTAGAGCTGAAATACCCTCCAAAAGGACAGCCTCTTTGACAAAGTGTGCGATTCTGACATTGTGTTCTGCCTTGTTGGATATGTATGGGTTGTGGTTGAGATATATGAGCGCATCGGGCCGATATAACCTTGCGGCCCGGGTATTTTCCTTCAATGGATTGCTTAAAATACTTCTCTACGACGTTGAGTGGGTAACCGGGCAAGAACTCGCCATCCGGTAGTTCGGGCAAACCATCTTTGTCTCCTGCAATCCCCGCAAAGCGCTCCACATGATCATACCAAGGCTTTAAATCCGCGTAACGAATTGGCCAATCTACCGCAAATCCATCACGGGCAGGTCCCTCAAAATCCAAATCAGACCAGCGCTGCGTCTGTCTGGCCCATAAAAGGGATTTACCCCCGACTTGATACCCTCTAATCCAATCGAAAGGCTTATCCTGAATATAAGGATGCTCTTTGTCTTTAACGAAAAAATGTGCAGCATCCTCATGAAATGCATAGCATTTGCTCACAACAGGGTTTTCCTGCTTCACCTCGTAAGGTAACTCATTACGATGTTCAAACTCCCAAGGATACATATTTGTGGTAGGATAATCCTTGATATGCTTTACCTTCCGTCCCCTTTCTAAAACCAATGTTTTCAAGCCTCTTTCACAAAGCTCTTTAGCGGACCATCCGCCACTTATACCTGAACCAATTACAATAGCGTCATAGGTTCTATCTTTCTCCGAATCTATATTTAGGTTTGCCATATTATTTATGCATTAACTTTTACAGCTCCATCATAACGACCCGGAACTAGTTCGTAAATCAACTTATTTTTCATGACGTACTCCGAGTTAAGATAGCCCTGGAGTGTTCGTCTTTTTAGGATATTGAAGAAGACATCTTCTTTTAAATTCTGTAAATAGGCTACGCGTTCGGCTTCGGTTTTCAAACCTGCTTTCCGAGCTTGCTCCAATCCGTTTATAAAAGCTTCTTGATCTTCGGGACTATGGCAATCATCCACCATCTTCATTACAAAAAGATGCAAATTCAAATCCTTTGCTCCTGGCGAATCAGTCTTCGGAATGATAGCCTCCACTAAATCTCCAATGAGCGCTTCGTCGTCGGCAGACAGTTTGATATGCTGTAGTTCGATAGACGCACCATCACCACTTCCGGTACAGGAAGACGCTATCATAAGCCCACCTGCCACGATAAAGAGTTGTTTTATTGCTGTTCTTCTATTCATAATATTGAAACGTAGAATCTAATTTAAGTATTTTTATCAGAAAAACGTTTTAGCAAACAGTGTTTTAAACACATTTTTTAAGTTACACATTAGAAAATGTCTTACCAAAAAGCTTCTATTGGATATAAAATCATTTTTGGTTAAGTTTGTTTTAAGTAGATTTTCTAAAAAACATACATTAATTGTAATGTGAAACACCCCATAACTAAATATCGGGAACACATACCAGCTTGTAAAATAATACGCGCATGATATCATACACAAACGACTGCGAGATAGTAAACACACCATCCTTAATAAAAAAACATAACGTTATATCAGCTATCCTTGCCAAGGGAAGCGTAGAGAAAAGAGTTTTAGAAAAAATAATCGCTACAAGTTTATAACAACAAAGTACAAATCGATCTGCCAACCGACAGACCATAAATATTATATATATGAAAATAATAGCAGTAGGCCGTAACTATATTGATCACGCCAAAGAATTAGACAATCCTGTACCCGATCAACCTGTTATCTTTTTAAAACCTGATACCGCGGTACTCAAAGACAACAAAGACTTTTATATCCCTGATTTTTCAAAAGATATTCACTATGAGTGTGAACTTGTCGTTCGTATATGTAATGAAGGCAAACACGTTTCTAAAAAATTTGCTCATAAATACTATGATGCTATTGGTCTTGGTATTGACTTTACGGCACGTGACTTACAAACACAACTCAAATCAAAAGGCCTACCTTGGGAACTTGCAAAATCCTTTGACCATTCGGCTGTAGTAAGTCCACTTATACCAAAAGAGGAATTTGAGGACCTGAGTGCCATTAAATTTTCCTTAACGAAAAATGGTGAAGTGGTACAGTCCGGGAATACCGCTGACATGATTTTCGATATCGACACCTTGATAACATTTGTATCGGGATACATTACATTACGGAAAGGCGATTTAATATACACAGGAACCCCTGCTGGCGTTGGGCCAGTAATCATTGGAGACAAACTAGAAGGATTTATAGAAAACAGACCGATGTTCTCTACACATATCAAATAAATAGCATGAGAAAAATACCGTATCTGATTCTACTCCTGCTTTTGCAGACAAGCCTATCTATTGCCCAGAATAAGGGTCTCATTACATCTCGTAACTATCCGCAAGGCTATTTTCGAAACCCGCTGAACATCGCAATGGATGCCTCAGGTACATTCGGAGAATTGCGTTCGACACACTTTCATGCCGGAGATGACTACCGCACGCAACAAAGGACAGGACTGCCATTGCATGCCGCAGCTGAGGGGTATGTATCCCGTGTACGTGTGCAGATAGGTGGAGGCGGAAACTCGGTGTATATCGACCACCCTAATGGCTATACATCGGTATACCTACATATGGAGGACTTCAACGAAGTACTGACAAATATTGTACGAGCAGAACAATATAAACAACAACGCTTTGATGTAGATATAACCTTAAATAGAAATCAAGTTGTCATGAGCAAAGGCCTATTGATTGGTCGTGCTGGCAATTCTGGAGGATCTGGAGGTCCACACCTACATTTTGAGATAAGGGATACCAAGAGCCAGAATCCTTTAAATCCCCAATTGTTCGGTTTAAAATTTGTCGACAACTTCAAGCCTACGATTAATAGTATCATGCTTTATGACTTGAATAACCCCTTATTCAATGAAAATACACCACGAAAGTCTCTAGCGGTGAAGGCTGTGCGAGCTGGAGAATATACCCTGACTCAAAGCACCCCATTATTGGTCGATGGGCAATTTGGTCTCGGAATCAGTGCTGTCGATAGACATAGGGCTGGTGGTTTTCAAAATGGAGTTTATTCTATTGAGTTGCTGATTGACGGAAAAGCTGTATCAACGGTGGTGTTTGAAGAATTGGATTTTAATAGCTCCCGGGGCATACATTCTTATATTGATTATCCTTACTGGAAAAAAACAAAGGTAAAGATCCAAAAAAGCTTTAAGGATCCTGGGAACCCTATAGAAATCTTCAAAACACTTCCCGAGAAGAGAGGATTCGAACTTCAAGAAAAAAAGGTTTATGATGCAAAGTATGTTGTCAAAGATATCGCTGGAAATAGTAGTGAACTGAATTTTAAAATTGAAAGTACAGGAAGTACAAAAAGAGCTCCTTACAAAGCTACGGGGACACAGTTCTTTAAATATGATAAAGTGAATTCCTTTGAGCGTAATGATGTAAAAGTCAATATCCCCGTAAAGGTACTCTATGATGACTTAGATTTTGAATACGGTACAGCGCCAACACCAGCCAATGGATATTCTATTGTACACAAGATTCATAATAATCTTATTCCTGTATTCCAATCTTACAATCTGGCCATAAAACCAACCACCCTACCTACACACCTACAAAGTAAAGCCTTAATAGCATCGTTAGAAAACGGGGCTGAGGGCGGAAGTTTTGAAAACGGTTGGGTATCGGTCAATACCCGTAATTTTGGGAACTTCTACGTCGTTGTAGACACAATCGCTCCCGTAATTACGCCTCGGAATCTGACTTCAGGAAAGAATGTTGCTGCACAACGAAAGATTGACTTTACCATAACAGACAATCTCTCCGGAATACAGTCGTTTAATGGTTACATCGATGGCAAATGGGTATTGATGGAGTACGACTCTAAGAATAGACATCTATGGCACACATTTGATCCTTCCCTAACAAAAGGGACACATAGCTTCAAACTCGTTGTTCGGGATTGGAAAGACAATGAAAAGGTTTACGAGGCTAGTTTTATTAAATAAGATTTCATAATTTAGGTGGTTAGCCTATTAATTTATACGACATGTCAGAATTGAAAATTGGAGATCAAGCTCCTGCGATTCACGCGAAGAATCAAAGTGGGGAAATGATAAACCTGTCCGACTACAGTGGAAAAAAGGTCATCTTATATTTTTACCCGAAAGACAATACACCCGGCTGTACCACTGAAGCCTGCAACTTTCGAGACAACTATCAATCCCTCTTAGGAAAAGGGTTCGAAATATTGGGAGTAAGTATCGATAGTGAACAGTCCCACCAAAAGTTCATTAGTAAATTTGAACTTCCTTTCAATTTGCTGGCCGATGAAGATCAGAAAATTGTCAATGATTATGGAGTTTGGGTAGAGAAGAACATGTATGGTAAAAAGTACATGGGAACAGCTCGAACCACCTTCGTTATCGACGAAAAAGGAAAAATAGAACATATCATCAAGAAAGTGGATAACAAGAATGCTTCTCAGCAGATTCTTGATTTATATTAGTTTAATCTTTTATATATTTGCGCCTTATGAGTAAGCAAACAGACGATTTATTTAAAAATATAGTATCACATGCCAAAGAATACGGTTTCGTATTCCAGTCGAGTGAGATCTATGATGGCCTTAGTGCGGTGTATGATTATGGTCAGCTAGGTTCTGAGTTAAAGAACAACTTAAAGACCTATTGGTGGAAATCCATGGTGCAATTAAATGAGAATATAGTAGGTATAGACTCTGCTATATTTATGCACCCTACAATATGGAAAGCATCTGGACACGTCGATGGATTTAACGATCCGATGATTGATAATAAAGACTCCAAAAAACGCTACCGCGCAGATCAGCTTATCGAAGACAAAATCGATCGTTATGAAAAAGATGGAAAATCAGATAAAGCGGCACAGCTCCAGAAAGATCTTGATGACGCACTGAACAACGATGATCTAGCGCGTTTGAAAACTATAATTGAAGAGCATAATATCGTCTGTCCTATCTCTGGAACTAAAAACTGGACTGATGTCAGACAATTTAACCTTATGTTTGCTACCCAAATGGGAGCTATGGCAGATGGCGCTGAACAAGTTTATCTACGTCCTGAGACCGCACAGGGTATCTTTGTAAACTTTCTAAATGTCCAAAAAACAGGCAGAATGAAAGTTCCTTTTGGTATCGCGCAAATTGGTAAAGCTTTCCGTAATGAAGTTATTGCCCGTCAATTTATCATGCGTATGCGTGAGTTTGAACAGATGGAGCTACAATTTTTCGTACGTCCTGGTACAGAACTGGAATGGTATGAAAAATGGAAAGAGACACGCTTAAAGTGGCATTTGGCCTTAGGTTCAGATCCTGCCAAATACCGTTACCACGATCACGTTAAATTAGCGCACTATGCTAACGCGGCAGTTGATATCGAGTATGATTTCCCTTTTGGCTTTAAAGAAGTAGAAGGAATACACTCCCGTACAGATTTCGATCTAAAACAGCACCAGGAGTTCTCCAAGAAGAAGATGCAATATTTCGACCCAGAGATAAATCAAAACTACATCCCTTATGTTGTAGAAACATCTGTAGGATTAGATCGTTTATTCCTAACGGTATTCGCTAATTCACTGGTACATGAAGATCTATCTACGGAAGAGAAACAAGACTCTAGAGTGGTATTAAAATTCCACCCCGCGATAGCACCGGTAAAAGCAGCTATCTTTCCGTTGACTAAAAAAGACGGTCTTCCAGAAAAAGCCAGAGAAATCATGAACAAATTGAAGTTAGACTTCAATATGCAGTATGATGAAAAAGATGCCATTGGTAAACGCTACCGTCGCCAAGATGCAATAGGAACACCTTATTGTATTACCGTGGATCATCAAACGCTAGAAGACAATACGGTCACAATCCGTCACCGTGACAGCATGGAGCAGGAACGTGTCGCTATCGACCAACTAAGAACTATAATCGGAGACTTAGTGAGCTGGAATAACCTGTTAGATCAGTTATCATAGATTCTAAAATTTAGCCCTTTCTGGGGATCCTTATAGAGCACGCACTATATCTAGTGCGTGCTTTTTTTGACCCAACCTACTTGTTGTGAGCAACATATTCCACCTGCCCCACACAAGACCAACCTTTCTAAAGCTACTTTCTTTTCTCAAAGCAGAAAAACAAGCTTTCTTGGGAGAATAGAACCATTAAGAATAGCCAGATTATTTGCAAATGTCAATGCTAAACAGTATATTCTTAGTTCATCATTTAAAGGGAAAGAAAGGAGGTATAATCGTAAATGATCATTGTTAACGTCAAAGAAGGCGAATCTTTAGACCGCGCACTTAAGCGCTTTAAGAAAAAGTTCAGTAATACAGGTGTGTTAAAGGAACTACGTGCCCGCCAGGCTTATGAAAAAAAATCTGTAGCTAAGCGGACACAACGAAAAAAAGCTATATATAAACAATCTCTTAATCAAGAGAATATGTAAAGCTATAAAAAACAACAGCGAGTCATAGGCTCGCTGTTGTTCTTATAATATAATCGAGGAAGGCTAAAGAATAACCTCTTTCAACAACTGTATATAAAAATCGATTCCAGCAGCAATTTCAGCTTCATATATAAACTCGTCGGCGGCATGAGATCGCGCCGAATCTCCTGGTCCAACTTTCAAGGAGGGAATCGGCAACAATGCCTGATCGCTCATAGTCGGGCTACCATATATTTTCTTTCCAAACTTCAACCCTGCTTTAACGATAGGATGGTCCACAGCTATAGTCGACGGGTTTAAACGCGTGGATCTTGCTGTCACTTCCGATTTAATGTTCTCACGAATAATAGCTAAAACTTCCTCATTCTGATAAACATCGGTAGTCCGCACATCTACAACGTATCTACATGTTGCAGGCACAACATTATGCTGCGTACCCGCGTCGATCATTGTCACAGACATTTTAACAGGCCCCAAGAATTGAGACTGCTTCGAAAACTGGTATGTTCTAAACCAATTGATATCCTCAACTGCTTTATAAATAGCGTTGATTCCCTCTTCACGTGCCGCATGCCCTGATTCTCCATGTGCTACACAATCCAAGACCATCAGTCCTTTCTCGGCAATCGCTAAATCCAGCAAAGTAGGTTCACCAACAATTGCAAAATCGCAGGGGACAATATGTCTATAGGCCTCCTCAATCCCATTTTTACCAGAAATCTCTTCCTCTGCTGAAGCAATTAGGCATAGATTGTATCTTAAATTTTCGACATCATAAAAATGAATAAATGTAGCTATCAAAGAAACTAAGCACCCACCAGCATCATTACTACCTAATCCATATAGTTTTCCTCCCTCACGGAGTGGTGAAAATGGATCTTTGGTGTAACCAGGATTTGGCTTGACCGTATCATGATGGGAGTTTAGTAAAATAGTCGGCTTATCTTTATCGAAAAATTTATTGTAAGCAATCACATTATTCCCGATACGCTCAATAATGGATACCCCTCGAGCATCTAGAAAGCTGGCTAATAGCGTAGCCGTATCTTCTTCCTCTTTACTAAAAGAAGGAATAGATATCATTTTCGACAGCAGTTCAATACTGTCGTCAATCAATAACATCAACCCGCTATTCATTATACAGACCACCTGCCTTTAGAGCCGAAAGCTTGATTCCTTTTATAAATGCTGAACTGAAGCCATTGTGCTCCATTTCATTCAATCCTGCAATAGTACAGCCTTTCGGAGAAGTCACCTTATCAATCTCACTCTCCGGATGATTATTTGTCTGTAACAACAAATCTGCTGCTCCTTTGGCCGTTTGAACAGCCATTTTTAGGGCATCATGTGCGTGAAAGCCAATCTCAACACCTCCTTGAGAAGCAGCCCTTATAGCTCTTAAGAAAAAGGCTATTCCACAAGCGCATAATGCGGTAGCAGATGTCATCAGGTCTTCATTAATCACTACAACCGAGCCTACAGACTCAAAAATACGCTCTACCTTAGCAATAGCATCGCTTGGGGCATTATCTGTAGCAATACAAGTCATGGACTGCCCTATCGCAATCGCCGTATTTGGCATGGCACGCACCACAGTACAATCCTCCCCCAATATTGCTTTAACATCCTGACAGGAAACACCCGACGCTACTGAAACAACAAGTTGACCTTTGCTAAGGCTACCAGCGATCTCCTCCATCACTTTTTTTATCTGTTGTGGGAGTACTGATAATACGATTATATCTGCATCTTGAATAGCTTCCTTATTATTGCTACTTGTTCCAAAACCAAGAGACTTTTCCTCCTCTAAAGCGGCAATAGAACGTCTTGTTAATACAATTTCCTCTGGGCGGTAGTACCCAGTGCTTACCAATCCCTTTGCAAGGGAAAAACCAATATTACCAGAACCAATTATAGTGAGCTTATTCATATGTAAATAATTATCTTCGATGAGCTCGCAAGCTCGGTTTGTATTTCAGTTACCATTAACTTGTGCCGATTGTCTTCGACTAACTCCTTGCGTCGCTTTATCGGAATGGAATATCCAGATTATCCCAAATGGTACGCTCGTGGATATTCCATACTAAATGAGACTAGACTGCCTATTTTATAACCAGCCGCGTACCAAATTTTTGTTGTTGAAATAAATGTAAATTAGTGGCATTGCCAATATACACGGATTTTACACCTTTATTAATAGCTTCAAAAGCATTCTGTAGCTTCGGAATCATCCCATCACTGATAACGCCTTGTTCCTTATAACCCTCAAATTGCTTGGCTGTAATTGTCTCAATAACCGAATTGTCGTCCATAACATCGGTCAACACACCATTTTTCTCAAAACAGTATATTAATGAGGTATCGTACAATCCTGACAAAGAAGTGGATAATGCTGAGGCTATCGTATCTGCATTGGTATTTAACAACTGTCCGTTTCCGTTATGAGTAATCGCAGAAAAAACCGGAGTAAATCCAGCCTCCAAAAATTTCTTTATCGCTGGTACATTTACCGAATCGACCAAGATATCACCCACAAAACCGTAATCAATTTCGCGAACAGGGCGTTTTACTGATTTAATTACATTTCCATCAGCCCCACTAAGGCCTATCGCATCGCACTGATACTTTTGCAGACTGGCTACGATCCTTTTATTCGTCAACCCAGCATACACCATAGTAACAACGTCCAGCATCTCCTTATCAGTAACCCTTCTTCCTTCGACCAATTTAGCTTCGATCCCCAACCTAGAACCTAGGCGAGTAGCAATTTTTCCGCCACCATGTACCAAAATCTTTTTACCTGGTATAGCGGCAAATTTCTCTAAAAAAGCCTCTAACTGAATATTATCATCAATTACATTGCCCCCTATCTTAATAATATTCAATGTACTATTCGACATAATTTAATTTAAAAGTCAAAAATTAAAAACAGCTGTCCGCGTTTGGTTATTTTTCCAAACTTTCCAACATCCGTTTCAAAACAACTTGGGCGGCCCAGACCCGATTACTAGCCTCTTTAATCACTAAGGAATTTGGTCCATCCAATATTTCTGACGACAATTCCAAATCCCGACGAACGGGTAGACAGTGCATAACCTTTGCATCATTTGTCAATGACAGCTTCTGATTATTCATCATCCAGTCTTCGGAAACCGGGTACACCTCGCCATATTCCTTATAGGAAGACCAATTCTTGACGTATACAAAATCCGCTCCCGAAAGCGCTTCATTCAGATTATTTGTAATCGTGGCACCTTTGGTAAAGTCCTCGGCGAGCTCATAACCAGCAGGATGTGCTACAGTAAATTCTACTAGGCCTTGTTCCTGTGCTTTGCTCATCCACTCGGCGAAGGAGTTAGGCACAGCTTGTGGCAATGCTTTGACATGTGGCGCCCAAGCTAAAACAACCTTAGGTTTATCGACCTGCTTATGCTCCGTAATTGTTATAAGGTCTGTCAGACTCTGCAAGGGGTGCCTAGTAGCACTCTCCAATGAAACTACAGGAACACCACAAAACTTGATAAACTTGTTGAACAGGTCTTCATTATAGTCTGCTTCTTTATCTTTCAAAGAAGGAAAACTACGCAGTCCTAAAATATCGCAATATTCTCCCATTACAGCAGCTGCCTCGCGTATATGCTCTACAGTAGTGCCATTCATAACAACACCATCCTGGGTCTCTAAAGCCCATCCGTCCTTGTCCATATTCATCACCATCACATTCATACCTAGATTCATTGCTGCCTTCTGGGTACTAAGACGCGTACGGAGACTCGGATTCAAAAACACCAAGCCTAAGGTTTTATATTTACCTAACGATTCATTAGCATTAGGATTAGCCTTTAGTTGAAGTGCCTCTTCTACAACCTCTTCTAGGCTATCGACGTCTTCAACGGAAAAAAACTTCTTCATCTTCTAAAAATAATTATTATTACGAAAAGTCCCTAACTATGCCTCTTTCAATCTTTCATCCAAGGCTTCTAAAAACCTGTCGGCAATCGCTTTGTCTATATTCAGAGCAGGAAGAATACGGATAACATTAGGCTTTGCTTCTCCTGTAAAAATACGATTCTTGGTCAGCAAATCCTTCTTCACATTAGATAGCTCGACAGGAAGGTCGATTCCGATCATAAGTCCTCTACCTCTCACTTCGTTAACTTTATCGAATCCTTTTAATTCGGAAATCAAGTATTCACCCACCACGCGTGCGTTATCCATTAAACTCTCTGCTTGAAAGATTTCCAGAACAGAGACGGCTGCTGCACAAGCCAAATGGTTCCCGCCGAAGGTTGTTCCCAACAAGCCATAAGAAGCTTTATATTTGGGAGAAATACTAATCGCACCTATAGGAAATCCATTTCCCATTCCCTTGGCCATCGTATAGATATCCGCCTTTATAGCGGCGTAGTCGTGTGAATAAAAGATACCCGTTCTTCCATAACCACATTGTACCGAATCAGCTATAAATGTAGCTCCATACTCGTCACATAATTGTCTAATCAGTCGTAAAAATGAAACAGAAGCTTCACGTATACCACCAACCCCCTGAATACCTTCGATAATGACAGCTGCAACCTCATCACCATAAGCAGAAAATGCCTCAGACAAGGCTTCCTCATCATTAAAGGGCAAGAAAATAGCATTATCTGTCTGATTAACCGGAGCTACAATAGCCGGATTATCTGTAACTGCTACAGCCAATGATGTACGCCCGTGAAAAGCTTTAGAAAATGAGATCACCTTTTTTCTTCCTGTATGGAACGAAGCGAGTTTTAACGCATTCTCATTAGCTTCGGCTCCAGAGTTACACAAAAATAAAGCGTAATCTTCCTTTCCAGAAACCTCCCCTAGCAACTTTCCTAATCGCTTCTGAATTGGAATCTCGATAGAATTGGAATAAAAGCCAATTTCGTTAAGTTGGGATGTAATCGAATGAACATAATGCGGATGCGTATGCCCTACTGATATGACTGCATGACCTCCATACAAGTCTAAATATTCGTTACCTTCAGCATCCCAAACAGCTGAGCCCTTGGCTCTCACGATATTAATTGGGTTGACAGGGTAAACATCAAACAAATTCATGAGCCTGATATTATTTAAGGTTGATAAAAAACTGTGTACAAATATAGTTAAGACATACTTAATACACTATGAAAAAACGTTTTAAAATATTCGAAAAAAAGAACAAAAAAAAGCCTATCATCGCTGATGATAGGCTTTTATATCTAGAGTAGAAAAAAATTAGTCTTTTTTCTCTTCTGTAGCAGGAGCTTCTTCTGTAGTAGCAGCTTCTTCAGCTTTTACTTCTTCAACAGCAGTTTCTACTACCTCTGTGCCTTCAGCGCCTTTTTTCTTAGCACCACCGCGACGGCGAGTAGTTTTCTTCTCAGCTTTAGCTTCTTTGCCATAAACTTCGTTGTAATCTACCAACTCGATGAAAGCCATCTCAGCGTTATCACCTAAACGGTTTTCCATCTTAATGATACGAGTATAACCTCCTGGACGTGTAGCTACTTTCTCAGATACTTCGCGGAACAAAATAGTTACCGCTTCTTTATCTTTTAAGTAAGCAAATACCGTACGACGAGAGTGTGTCGTGTCGTTTTTAGATTTTGTAATCAACGGCTCAACGTAAGTACGTAATGCTTTCGCTTTTGCTAAAGTAGTAGTGATACGTTTGTGTTTGATTAATGAAGTCGCCATATTAGCTAACATCGCCTTACGGTGACTGTCAGTGCGGCCTAAGTGATTTACTTTTTTTCCGTGTCTCATTTTCTTAGTGTTTTTTCGTGCGTACCGTCCTGTTGAGAATAAAGAGAAAAGACTAAAGAACAAAGACACTATAGTCCCTCTTCTTTGATCTTTGTTACTTATTCCTTCCAGGGGAATTACGCAACAGGTCGCTTTATTTTATTTATTATTATTCTTCGTCTAGTTTAAACTTCGACAAATTCATTCCGAATGACAAACCTTTCGATTTAACCAATTCTTGAATTTCGCTTAAAGATTTTTTACCAAAGTTACGGAACTTCAACATATCAGCTACGTCGTAAGTTACTAACTCCGCCAAAGTACGAATATCCGCCGCTTTCAAGCAGTTCAATGCACGTACCGAAAGATCTAAGTCAACTAATTCTGTCTTCAATATCTTACGCATATGTAAGATTTCTTCGTCAACAACTTTAGTTTCTTCTTTAGCTTGAGACTCCAACAACATATTCTCGTCAGAGAACAACATAAAGTGTTGTATAAGAATACGAGCTGCTTCTTTCAAAGCATCTTCTGGGTGGATTGAACCATCTGTAGAAATATCCAACAACAATTTCTCGTAGTCAGTTTTTTGCTCTACACGGTAGTTTTCAATAGTATATTTGACATTCTTAATCGGAGTGTAGATAGAATCTATAGCGATTAGCCCTACAGGTCCATCAACTACTTTATTCTCTTCTGCATTTACGTAACCACGTCCCTTAGCAACAGACAACTCTACTTCAATAGTAACAGAGCTCTCCATATTACAGATTACGAAGTCTGGATTCAATACAGTAAAGTTGTTAGAAAACTTAGTTATATCACCAGCTTTGAATTGTTCTTGACCATTGATAACTACAAAAATCTTCTCGCTGTCACCTTGTTCTCCTGTCTTTTGAAAACGAACTTGTTTCAAGTTAAGGATAATCTCAGTTACGTCTTCTGCTACGCCTTTAATCGTAGAGAATTCGTGTGAAACGCCCGAAAATCTTACCGACGTAATTGCATATCCTTCTAGAGAGGACAATAAAATACGGCGTAAAGCATTACCAATAGTAACACCAAAACCTGGCTCTAATGGACGAAATTCGAAAGTACCATCAAAATCTGTAGATTTTTGCATGATAACTTTATCCGGTCTTTGAAATGCTAAAATTGCCATTTATAATATTTTAATATTTTTCAACAATGTGTATCTTAACAGCATATGCATAACTCCTTTATCGTGAAAGGAATTATGCATAGCCATTAATTATTATTTAGAGTACAACTCTACGATTAAGTTCTCTTTAATATTCTCAGGAATATCAGCACGCTCTGGGTATGTCAGGAACTTACCTGTCAATCCTTTAGCGTCCCACTCTAACCAACCGTATTTGTTGATTGTTCTTCCCGCTACAGAATTAGAGATCGCCTCTAATGCTTGTGAGCGCTCACGAACAGCGATGACATCACCTGGACGAATGCTATATGATGGAATGTTAACGACATTACCGTTAACAGTAATATGCTTGTGTGAAACTAACTGACGAGCAGCAGCGCGGGTAGTTGCGATACCTAAACGGTATACTACGTTATCTAAACGAGCTTCTAATAATTTCAAGAAGTTCTCACCTGTAATACCTTGCTTTGCAGCTGCTTTTACGAATAGATTAGAGAACTGACGCTCTAAAACTCCATAAGTATATTTAGCTTTTTGTTTTTCTAACAACTGAATAGCGTATTCAGATTGCTTTCCTCTTCTTTTAGATGGACCATGTTGTCCAGGAGGATAATTCTTTTTTTCTAATGCTTTATCAGGGCCAAAAATTGGTTCTCTGAATTTACGTGCAATTTTGGACTTAGGTCCTGTATATCTTGCCATTTCTTTCTCTGTTTGAAGTATCTATCAGTCTTTAACTGATGAATCTTAATCTTAAACAATAATATTATTAAACTCTTCTACGTTTTGGAGGACGACAACCGTTGTGAGGAAGTGGAGTAATATCCTTGATAGTAGTTACATCAATTCCTACAGTTTGTAAAGTACGGATAGCAGACTCACGTCCAGCACCTGGTCCTTTAACGAAAACCTCAACTTTGCGCAATCCTAAATCGTGAGCAACTTTACCACAGTCACTTGCTGCTTGTCCTGCTGCATATGGAGTGTTCTTTTTAGAACCTCTAAAGCCCATTTTACCAGCCGACGACCATGAGATAGTTTGACCAGAATTATTAGTCAAAGTGATAATAATGTTATTAAAAGTAGCATTGATGTGAGCTTGACCAACAGGCTCAATTACAACGATACGTTTTTTTGCGACTTTTTTGCTTTTAGCCATTTCTTACTTGTTATTTAGTAGCTTTTTTCTTGTTTGCAACTGTTTTACGTTTTCCTTTACGGGTACGTGAGTTGTTTTTTGTACGTTGACCACGAACTGGTAAATGCTTACGGTGACGTAAACCACGGTAACAACCAATATCCATCAAACGTTTGATGTTCAATTGAACCTCTGAACGCAAAGCACCTTCTACTTTGATCTCGTCATTAATAATTGTACGAATAGCAGCCAATTGATCATCGTTCCACTCGGAAACTTTAACATCTTGACTAATACCTGCTTTATCTAAGATATAAGCGGCAGTCGCACTACCAATACCAAAAATGTAGGTAAGGCCGATAACTCCTCTTTTGTTTTTAGGTAAATCTATACCTGATATCCTTGCCATATAATATTTTAAGCGATTTTGTTAATTAATTATCCCTGACGTTGTTTGAATTTAGGGTTCTTTTTGTTGATTACAAAAATCTTTCCTTTACGACGGATGATCTTACAATCCGCGCTACGTTTTTTTACTGATGCTCTTACTTTCATTTTACTAAATTATTAAGCTCTTCGCAGAGCAATACCTTATTTATAACGATATGTTATCCTTCCTTTAGTCAAATCATAAGGAGACATTTCCAACTTAACCTTGTCTCCAGGTAAAATCTTAATATAATGCATACGCATTTTTCCAGAAATATGAGCAATAATTTCGTGCCCATTCTCTAATTCTACCCTAAACATAGCATTAGATAATGCTTCTTTGATAACACCGTCTTGTTCTATCGAGGCTTGTTTAGCCATATATCAATTACTTATTAACGTTTTATAGCCTGCACCAACAGGAGTGCAAAGATAAATAAAAATATTGAAACCCAACTACTTTTTATTCAAAACTTTCTCTACCTCATCAAAATTCAACAAGACATCTGGCTGTCCCTTTCGTATAGCAACCATCTGTTCAAAATGCGCAGACAGCTTACCATCGATTGTACTTACAGTCCATCCGTCTTCCCAAAAACGGACTCCACTTTTCCCGGCATTAATCATTGGTTCAATACAAATCACCAATCCCGGTTCTAATTTAGGTCCCGAACCACGCTTTCCATAGTTAGGCACTTCGGGTTTCTCATGCAAGTGCAATCCTACTCCATGCCCTACCAACTCCCTTACAATTCCAAAATTATAAGGTTGTACGTATTCTTGAATCGCAGATGAAATATCTCCAACTCGCTTGCCAGCCACAGCTTGCTCCACGCCTTTGTACAAAGATGCTTTTGTTACATCCAACAATTGCTGAGCTTCAGCCGAGACCTCACCTATTCCAAATGTGTACGCAGAATCAGAGATGAAACCTTTTAGGTTAACACCACCGTCGACGGACACCAGATCTCCATCCTTAATCTCGTAGTTGCTCGGAAACCCATGAACTACTTGATCATTTACAGAAATACATAGGGAATAAGGGAAACCATGATAATTCAGAAATGCCGGTGTACCACCATTGTCATGAATAAAATCATAAGCCAACTTGTCTAATGACAACGTTGTTATCCCAGGCTTTATAACTTTAGCGATTTCGGCAAGTAAATGCGAGAGTACATTTGCAGACTCTCGCACTTGCTCGATTTGTTCTTCTGTTTTATAAATTACTTTAGACATCTAAAGATATTAAATAGCAGATTGATCATATCCTTCAACACCAGTAGCTGAACGACCTTTAACTCTTCCTGTCTTCATTAAGCCATCATAATGACGCATTAACAAATGTGACTCGATTTGCTGAAGGGTATCCAATACCACACCTACTAGAATCAATAGTGAAGTACCACCATAAAAATGTGCAAACTGGTTGTTAACACCTGCAGCACTTGCTATAGCTGGCATAATAGCAATGATTGCTAAAAATACTGCACCAGGGAAAGTAATACGAGAAATTACGTTATCTATAAATAGATTAGTATCATATCCCGGTTTAATCCCAGGTACAAATCCTCCGTTCTTCTTCATGTCTTCTGACATCTGTTGCGGATTTACCATAATAGCGGTATAAAAAAACGTGAATGCAATAATCAACACTGCAAACGTCACATTGTACGCTACCGAAGTAAAATTAGTCAATGATGTTAGAAAATCAGATTGAAGATTCGGAAAGAACTGCGCCAATGACATTGGTAAAAACATTATCGCCTGCGCGAATATAATTGGCATTACACCTGCAGCATTCACCTTTAAAGGTATATACTGACGTACGCCACCTACCTGCTTATTTCCAACAATCTTTTTCGCATACTGAACCGGAATTTTGCGCACCCCTTGAACGATCAAAATAGTAAAGATCACAATGAAGAATAACGCGATAGCCTCGATCAAGATAGGGATGATACCGCCACCGCTTGGGCTCATTCTTGATGCCCATTCAGCAACTGCCCCTCCAGGCAACTGCGCGATAATACCCGCCATAATGATTAAAGAAATACCATTTCCGATACCTTTATCGGTGATTTTCTCACCCAACCACATCACAAACAACGTACCTGCAGTCAAAACAATAGCAGCAAGAACAGTGAACATAGGGTCTGCAATAGTTTTTGCAGCTGGTTCAATTTGAGTTTTCACGTAAGCTACAGCTTGCACTAATGTGATCGCCAATGTCAGATAACGAGTTATCTGCGTCATTTTCTTACGGCCAGACTCACCTTCTTTTTGCATTTTCTGAAATGCAGGAACAGCAATCCCCAATAATTGTACAACGATTGATGCAGAAATATAAGGCATTACACCTAAAGCAAAGATAGCTGAACGAGAGAAAGATCCCCCGGCAAACATATCCAAAAGTCCAAGAAGGCCTTCTTTTTGCCCTGTAGCTAATGCATCTGGATTAACACCTGGCAATACCACGTGACATCCAATACGATAAATAAGAAGAAATAATAACGTATTGATAATACGATTACGTAAATCTTCAATTTTCCATATATTGGTTAAGGTTGTGATTAGTTTCTTCATGTATTAAAGTTTTACGATGGAACCGCCTGCAGCTTCGATAGCTTTCTGAGCTGAAGCTGAAAAAGCATGTGCTTTAACTTCAACTTTAGCACTGAATTCTCCACGGCCTAAAACTTTTACTAAGTCATTTTTAGAAACTAAACCATGCTCTTTCAATGTATCGAAATCAACTACCGTAAGGTTGTATTTTTCTACTAAACCTTGTAAAACGTCTAAGTTTACACCATTGTATTCAACACGGTTTGCATTTTTGAAACCAAACTTAGGTACACGACGTTGCAAAGGCATCTGACCACCTTCGAAACCGATTTTAGTAGAGTGTCCTGAGCGAGATCCAGCACCTTTGTGACCACGAGTAGATGTACCACCACGACCGGAACCTTGACCACGACCTATACGTTTTCTGCTTTTTGTTGAACCAACTGCTGGTCTTAAATTACTTAAGTTCATTTTAAACTAAGATTATGTTGCGCCTTCGCTTTCACTAAACAGGTCACAACGATTAACAATTAAATTATAAATAACTAATGGAAAGAACCGAAATTCTTTCCATAGTGTTATTTTAGATAGTCTCAATAGCTACTAAATGGTTCACTTTACGAACCATACCGATAATAGCCGGTGTAGCCTCTACTTCTACTGAGTGGTTGATCTTTTTCAATCCCAAAGCCTCAATAGTTTTCTTTTGGCGCTCGCTTCTGTCGATAACGCTCTTTATCTGGGTGATTTTAATTTTTGCCATGATAATTAACCGTTAAATACTTTATTTAAATCGACACCGCGGTGTTGAGCCACTGTATATGCGTCGCGCATACTAGCTAAAGCATCGATTGTTGCTTTTACCACGTTGTGCGGGTTAGATGATCCTAAAGATTTTGCTAATACGTCTTTGATACCAGCAGACTCCAATACAGCACGCATCGCACCACCTGCCAATACTCCTGTACCACCTACAGCTGGTTTGATCAATACCGAACCACCTGAAAATTTACCGTATTGCTCGTGAGGAACAGTTCCTTTAATGATAGGAACTTTTACCAAATTTTTCTTTGCATCATCTATACCTTTAGTGATCGCTTCAGTTACCTCTTTAGCTTTTCCTAAACCGAAACCAACGATTCCGTTCTCGTCACCAACTACTACGATAGCAGAAAAACTGAAAGTACGACCACCTTTAGTTACTTTCGCTACACGCTGGATGCTTACTAAGCGATCTTTCAATTCAATCTCGCTTGATTTTACTCTTTTAATATTGCTTAATGCCATTTTTTCTATCAATTAAAAGTCTAAACCGCCTTCGCGAGCACCTTCTGCCAATGATTTCACACGGCCGTGATACAAGTACCCATTACGGTCAAAAACTACTTTACTAATACCTGCTGCTACTGCTTTCTCAGCAACTAATTTACCAACAGCTTTAGATTGCTCTACTTTATTGCCTGCTGCTACAAAATCCTTTGACAAGCTAGAAGCTGAAGCCAAAGTTTTACCTGTAGTATCGTCAATAACTTGAGCATAGATACCTTTATTTGATCTGAAAACAGACAAACGAGGACGCTCAGTTGATCCAGCCAGGTGTTTTCTTATTCCCTTTTTGATTCGCTCTCTGCGAGTTGTTTTAATTCCTGCCATGGTTATTATTTTTTAGCTGATTTACCTGCTTTTCTTCTTAATACTTCACCTACAAACTTAACACCTTTACCTTTGTAAGGCTCTGGTTTACGGAAGCTGCGGATTTTCGCGGCTACTTGTCCGATTAATTGTTTGTCAGTTGATTCCAAAGTAATAGTAGGGTTTTTACCCTTCTCAGCAGTTGTTGTAACTTTAACTTCCTGTGGCAATACGAAAACAATCGGGTGAGAGAAACCTAGGGTCAACTCTAATGTGTTACCGTTGTTAGCAGCACGGTAACCGACACCGACTAACTCTTGTGTAGTTTTGTAACCTTCTGTTACACCGATAACCATATTCTGGATCAATGCGCGGTACAACCCGTGTAATGCTTTGTGTTTTTTCTGCTCAGTAGGACGAGATACGATGATATTACCATCTTCTTCTTTAACAGTGATGTCGCTATCTACTTTCTGAGTTAATTCACCTTTAGGACCTTTTACTGTTAACAGATTCTTGTCTGATACAGAAATCGATACTCCCGAAGGAATAGCGATAGGTGCTTTTCCAATTCTTGACATGTCTTTGTGTGTTTTTTCCTAGATTAATAAACGTAACATAAAACTTCACCACCAACATTCTGTAGGCGGGCTTCTTTGTCTGTCATTACTCCTTTAGAAGTTGACAAAACAGCAATTCCCAAACCGTTCAAAACGCGAGGCATGTTTTCAACACTTGCATACTTTCTTAAACCAGGTTTACTCACACGTGTCAATGTGCGAATAGCCGGTACTTTGCTAATCGGGTTATACTTCAACGCGATTTTGATAGAACCTTGAGGTCCTTCTTCTACGAATTTGTAATTAGCAATGTAACCTTTGTCAAAAAGAACTTTAGTAATTTCTTTTTTTAGGTTCGATGCAGGAATTTCAACAACCCTATGGTTGGCCTTAATGGCATTCCTTACTCGTGTAAGGTAATCCGCTATTGGATCTGTATTCATTATGTAATAAAATTGTGATAATGGTTTCAAACCCCGACCATCGGGACAAGACCTATTATCTGTAAATAAAATTTCCGTTATAAAACCAATTCGAGTGCATTAGTATAAAAAAGCATCTCAAACAGGCTCAAAATCCATTGAAATCAATTAATTTCAATGAAAAAACCCGATAAATCCTTTAAATAAAAGGATTTATCCGGGCAAAAGTAAGTATTTTTTTAAAACTTACCAAGAAGCTTTAGTAATTCCCGGGATCTTGCCGTCCAATGCCATCTCGCGGAAAGTAACACGTGAGATACCGAATTGGCGCATATATCCTTTAGGACGTCCTGTTAATTTGCAACGGTTGTGCAATCTAACCGGAGAAGCATTCTTTGGTAATTTATCTAATCCAGCATAATCACCTGCTTCTTTCAAAGCCGCGCGTTTTGCTGCATACTTAGCTACCAATTTTTGACGCTTTACTTCGCGTGCTTTTAATCCTTCCTTAGCCATTGTTGTTCGAGTTTTGATTTTTGAATGGTAAACCGAATTGTTTTAATAACTCCAATGCTTCGATGTCATTTTGAGCTGAAGTTACAAACGTGATATCCATACCAGCGATTTTATTGATTTTATCAATGTTGATCTCTGGGAAGATGATCTGTTCAGTAACCCCTAGATTGTAGTTACCTCTACCGTCAAATCCTTTATCGTTGATTCCACGGAAGTCACGAATACGTGGTAGAGAAACTGCGATCAAACGATCTAAGAACTCATACATGTTATTGTCACGTAATGTTACGCGAGCACCAACAGGCATTCCTTTACGAAGTTTGAAGTTAGAGATATCTTTCTTCGATTTCGTAGGTACAGCTTGCTGACCAGTAATCATTGTCATCTCAGCGATAGCGCTATCGATTAATTTTTTATCTGCAGTAGCAGCTCCGATACCTTGTGATACAACTATCTTCTCAAGTTTCGGAACTTGCATAATGCTTTTATACTGGAATTTTTCTTTAAGCGCAGTACGGATCTCTTCCGCATATTTTGCTTTTAATCTTGGTACGTAAGTCATTATTTAATTTCCTCCCCTGATTTTTTAGCGTAACGAACTATTTTACCCTCTTCATTAACTCTGCGTCCTACGCGAGTAGGCTTTCCTGTTTTAGGATCGATCAACGCTAAGTTTGAGATAGTGATAGCAGCTTCTTTCTCAATAATACCACCTTGAGGATTAGCTGCGCTTGGTTTAGTGTGTTTTTTCACGATGTTAGCGCCTTCAACGACAGCTCTATTAGTGTCCACTAAAATAGACAATACTTTTCCTTGAACACCTTTAGAGTTACCAGCGATAACTTTCACTAAATCACCTTTTTTGATCTTGATTTTGTGAGTTGTTTTTGTTTTCTGTGCCATAATTATAAAACCTCCGGTGCTAGTGATACAATTTTCATAAACTGCTTCTCACGTAATTCACGAGCTACTGGGCCGAAAATACGTGTTCCACGTGGTTCATCGTTGTTGTTTAACAATACTGCAGCGTTATCATCGAAACGAATGTAAGAACCATCTTTACGACGGATTTCTTTCTTAGTACGTACGACAACTGCTTTAGATACTGATCCTTTTTTTACGTTTCCTGAAGGGATAGCGCTTTTTACGGTAACAACGATCTTATCACCGATTGATGCATAACGCTTGCGCGTTCCGCCCAATACACGGATTACTAAAACTTCTTTAGCACCGCTATTGTCAGCTACATTTAGTCTTGATTCCTGTTGTACCATGTTATTTAGCTCTTTCTAAAATTTCAACTAATCTCCAGTTCTTTGTTTTACTCAGCGGACGAGTTTCCATAATTAATACCGTGTCGCCGATACCGCAGGTATTTGTTTCGTCATGAGCTTTGAATTTAGTAGTTTTCTTAACGAATTTACCGTAAATAGGGTGTTTTACTTTACGCTCAACTGCTACTACGATAGATTTTTCCATCTTGTTGCTAACTACTAAGCCGATTCTTGTTTTTCTTAAATTTCTTTCCATTTCGACTTAAATTTTACGCCTCAGAGGCTGTTTCAGATTTTGCTGCATTTTTACGCTTTGAAACCTCAGTAGAGATACGAGCGATATTTTTGCGAGCTGCTTTAAGAACGTTAGGGTTCTCAATAGCAGAAACAGCGTGTGCAAATTTTAACTTGTTTAAAGCAG
Organism: Sphingobacterium tabacisoli; assembly: GCF_017908035.1. Lineage (GTDB taxonomy): Bacteria > Bacteroidota > Bacteroidia > Sphingobacteriales > Sphingobacteriaceae > Sphingobacterium > Sphingobacterium tabacisoli. The sequence continues at coordinate 189,191 of NZ_JAEQMU010000005.1, forward strand.
CTTTCTCTTCTACGAGTTTAGCTGTTAAAGCTTCTGTTGTTAATTCTACGATTTCTGAATTCTTCATTTTTTTCAGTGTTGTGCTGGGTTATCAAATATGTTTATGTAGAGCCTTGTGGGTAACGGCCACAAGGCTTAAACTATTGACATTACCAACGATTTTTATGCTTCAACGTAATCTCTACGTATAACAAACTTAGTCTGTACCGGCAATTTTTGAGCTGCTAAACGCAATGCTTCTTTTGCGACCTCTAAAGGCACACCTTCAGCTTCGAATAACATACGTCCTGGGCGAACTACGGCTACCCAATACTCGGGAGCACCTTTACCTTTACCCATACGTACCTCTGCAGGCTTTTTAGTAACCGGTTTATCAGGGAAGATACGGATCCATACTTGACCTTCACGTTTCATAAAACGTGTTACGGCGATACGAGCTGCCTCAATCTGACGGCTGGTGATCCATGCTTCTTCCATTGATTTGATACCGAAAGAACCGAAAGCTAACTCCGCTCCACGTGAAGCGTTACCTTTCATACGGCCTTTCTGCATCTTTCTGAACTTCGTTCTTTTTGGCTGTAACATGTTCGTATTTTATTTAAATCCCGACCTTTGTCGGGACACTTTTAAATCTTGTTATTAATTAATCTCTTTTTGCTCCGCCACGGTTGTTGCCACCACGAGCTCCGCCACGATTGTTGTTATTATCACGACGAGGACCACGGTTATTACCGCCACGGTTATCGCGACGATCAGCACCGCCTTCATTGCCACCACGAGTTTTTACGTTCGAAGTTTGACCGATGTTAGGAGATAAGTCACGCTTACCGTAAACTTCACCTTTACAGATCCATACTTTGATACCGATTTTACCGTAAGTAGTCAATGCTTCAGCTAATGCATAGTCGATGTCAGCACGTAACGTATGAAGAGGAGTTCTTCCTTCTTTATACTGCTCTGTGCGCGCCATCTCAGCACCACCTAAACGGCCTGAACACATAATTTTGATACCTTCAGCACCCATACGCATTGTAGAAGCGATAGAAGTTTTCATTGCACGACGGAATGAAATCCTTGCTTCTAATTGCTTAGCTACGCCTTCGGCTACCAACTTAGCATCAAGCTCTGGACGTTTGATCTCGAAAATGTTGATTTGAACATCCTTTTTAGTCAGTTTCTTCAACTCTTCTTTGATCTTGTCTACTTCTTGTCCGCCTTTACCGATAACGATTCCTGGACGTGCTGTGTGGATAGTAACCGTAACACGCTTTAGAGTTCTTTCAATAACTACTTTTGCTACACCGCCTTTAGCGATACGAACAGAAAGATATTTTCTGATTTTTTCGTCCTCAACTAATTTATCGGAATAGTTTTTTCCGCCGAACCAGTTAGAGTCCCATCCTTTGATGATACCTAATCTGCTACCAATTGGATTTGCTTTTTGTCCCATTCTTATTAATAAATTAGTTGTTAACGTTATTTAAACTATCTACTACCAAAGTTACGTGGTTAGAACGCTTACGAACTCTATATCCACGTCCTTGTGGAGCTGGACGTAATCTTTTCAATTGGCGTCCACCGCCTACAGATACTTCCTTTACGAACAAAGCGCTGTCTGCTACTGAAGAACCTTCGTTTGCAGCTTCCCAGTTTTTAATTGCTGATAATAACAATTTCTCAACACGGGCAGCAGCTTCTTTACCTGTATGCTTAAGAATATAAAGAGCGTTTTCTACTTTTTCGCCACGGATCAGATCCACTACCAAACGCATCTTACGAGGTGAAGTAGGGCAATTCAATAACTTAGCAGTAGAAGCTCCTCCTACTTGAGCCTTTTCCTGCTCTTTGCGCTGTCTAATTAAGACAGATTTTTTGAGTTTTTTTGTTGCTTCCATTACCTATTATTTTTTCTTTTCTGCGTGGCCTTTGAATGTACGCGTAGGCGCAAATTCACCAAGCTTGTGACCGACCATATTTTCTGTTACATAAACAGGGATAAATTTATTCCCGTTGTGCACTGCGAAGGTATGGCCAACGAAATCAGGAGAAATCATTGATCTACGCGACCAAGTTTTGATTACTGATTTTTTGTTTGATTCATTCTGAGAAAGAACTTTTCTTTCTAAGTTGTGATCGATATAAGGACCTTTTTTAATTGAACGAGCCATTATTTTTTCCTTCTTTCAATGATGTAACGATTCGATGTTTTCTTCTTGTAGCGTGTTTTGTAACCTTTAGCCAACACTCCTGTACGTGAGCGTGGTTGACCTCCAGATGTACGGCCTTCACCACCACCCATTGGGTGATCGACAGGGTTCATTGCAACACCACGAACGCGAGGACGACGGCCTAACCAGCGTTTACGACCAGCTTTACCTAATACCTCGTGCGCTCTCTCAGCATTTGATACTGAACCAATAGTTGCAACACAAGTCAACAAAATCATACGAGTCTCACTAGAAGGTAATTTGATAATAGCATATTTACCATCACGAGCAGACAATTGTGCGTACGTACCAGCCGAACGAGCGATTGAGCCACCTTGTCCTGGGTTCAATTCAATATTGTGAATGATAGAACCTAAAGGAATATTTGCTAACGGTAATGTATTACCTACTTCTGGAGCAACTTTTTCACCAGCGACTACGGTTTGACCAACTTGTAAACCTGTTGGAGCAATGATGTAACGCTTCTCACCATCAGCATAATGCAATAAAGCAATACGTGCTGTACGGTTAGGATCATATTCTATAGTAGCTACTGTCGCAGGGATATCTTTCTTATCGCGTTTGAAATCTATAATACGGTAAACTTTCTTGTGTCCACCACCGATATAACGCATAGTCATTTTACCGGATTTATTACGTCCACCCGATCTTTTGTTGCTTCCTACTACCAATGACTTTTCAGGGACATTTGTAGTAACGTCAGAATAGTTTGCACCTACTCTGAAACGCGTACCAGGGGTTACCGGTTTGAATCTTTTAACTGCCATCTCTAATTATATAACGCTGTAAAAGTCAATAGTTTCACCATCTTTAATTGTAATGACGGCCTTTTTATATTTCGGAGCTCTTCCAGATACAAAGCCAGCTTTAGTATAACGGCTTTTTGCTTTTCCAGCTACAACAGAAGTATTTACTGCAACTACAGTCACACCAAACATCTCTTGAATAGCAGTTTTAATCTGAATTTTGTTTGCTCTATGATCTACTTTGAAAGCATAACGGTTTAATTTCTCCGTTAATAATGAAGCTTTCTCAGTTAAGATAGGTTTTTTAATAATTTCCATATTACTTAGCTAATGCTTCCTCCAAAGTTTTAACAGAATCTGCTGTCAACAATAATTTAGTAGCGTTCAATACATCATATGTATTTAAATCTGATGCTACTACAACTTTTGCTTTCTTCAAGTTTCTGCTTGATAAATAAACATTGTTATCGTAAGCTGGCAACACTAAAAGTGTTTTCTCGTCAGCAACGTTTAATGCGTTTACTAAAGACACATAGTTTTTAGTTTTGATAGTATCGAAACTAACTGCATCTAAAACAACTACATTGTTCTCTTGTGCTTTGTACGACAACGCCGATTTACGTGCTAGTTGCTTCAATTTTTTGTTCAATTTAAAGCTATAGTCACGAGGTTGAGGACCGAATACACGACCACCACCATTAAACAATGGAGATTTGATAGAGCCCGCACGAGCACCACCAGTACCTTTTTGTTTGTGTAATTTACGAGTAGAACCCGCAATCTCATTACGTTGTTTTGACTTGTGCGTTCCTTGACGTTGATTTGCTAAGTACTGCTTAACATCTAAGTAGATCGCATGGTCGTTTGGCGTTACACCAAATACTGATTCAGGAAGTTGCACCTTGGCACCTGTTTCTTTACCTGATAAATTTAATACGTTAACTTCCATCTCTACTATTTGTCTACGATTACATAAGAACCTTTAGCTCCAGGGATGGAACCACTAACAACGATTAGGTTTTGCTCAGCATAAACTTTCAAAACTTGTAAGTTCTGAACTTTCACTCTGTCTCCACCTGTACGACCTGCCATGCGCATTCCTTTGAATACACGGGAAGGCCAAGAAGCGGCACCAATTGAACCCGGCGCGCGTAGTCTGTTGTGCTGACCGTGAGTCGCACCACCTACACCACCAAAGCCATGACGCTTCATTACACCTTGAAAACCTTTACCTTTAGAAGTTCCGACTACATCTACGTACTCTCCTTCTTCAAATAAAGTTACATCAACGATGTCTCCTAGTCCTTTCTCATCCTCGAAAGTTTTGAATTCAACTAGTTTACGCTTAGGAGTCACTCCTGCTTTTGCAAAGTGTCCTTTTAAAGGAGCGGTCGTGTTCTTTTCCTTAGCATCATCATAGCCAAGCTGAACTGCCGAATAACCGTCCTTCTCTACCGTACGTATATGCGTTACCACGCACGGCCCAGCCTCGATTACTGTACATGGGATATTCTTCCCATCAGCGTTGAACAGGCTGGTCATTCCTACTTTTTTACCAATAATTCCTGACATTTTTTATATAAATTAATTAAAGTCCATCGAAGCAGTAGGGCTTCGCTCAAGACATACTTTTCCCAATAAGGGACTGCAAAGGTAAAAAGTTTTTTATAACTATCAAATAGTTAATGCATTATTTTTTTCCAACAACAAAGAATATACCGACAAATTTCAATTATCCATCGAATGATGATAAAATAAGATTAAAATCGTGCTATATTTGTTATTAATTAAAAAGTCAAACTTATGAAAAAAACATTTTTACTATCCACGACATTATTCCTATTGGGACTAGGCTCTGTTGTTGCACAAACCGACAACGACAAAAGATGGACTATCAAAGGAGAAAACACCTTTTTAATCAATCAAAGCACGTTTTCAAATTGGGCTGCGGGGGGAATAAACTCTTTCGCGGGTAACCTAATTTTAAATTATGATTTCAACTACAAAAAAGACAATTGGAGTTGGGACAACAAGGTACTAGCTGCTTATGGCCAAACCTTCCAAAAAGAAACCGATTGGAGAAAGAATGATGACCGCTTTGTTTACACTTCCCTCGTGGGACGCAAAATGACTGAAAAATTATTATACACTTTCTTCACAAATTTCAACACTCAATTTGCCAAAGGCTATAAGTACAATGCCGATGGTACTGACAAATTACTATCAGCAGGCTTCGCTCCGGCATACTTGACCTTCGGTCCAGGTATTGCATTTAAGGAGTCCGACAATTTTAGAGTAAACGTGTCGCCAGCTGCAGCACGCTTCGTATTCGTTACGAATAAAGATATAGACGAGAGACTCTACGGTATTGACGAGGGCAAGAAATCACGTTTCGAATTTGGCGCTTCATTAGACGCCTACTATAAGATCAATCTGATGGAAAACATCTCTTTCGAAAACATCTTAAAACTATACTCAAATTACAAAGAGAAACCACAAAACGTAGATGTTGATTACACTGCTAATCTTTTCATGAAAGTCAACAAATTTGTCAACGTTAATGCGGGAGTACAGTTGATCTATGATGACAATACAAAAATCCCAATCTTCGAGAACAACGTACAGACTGGAACAGGAGCTAGACTACAAGTAAAACAGGTTCTAGGAGCTGGAGTCACTTACAAGTTTTAACAACAAATACCCTTTAACCACAGAGGCCCGGTGTAAACTGGGCCTTTTTTATATACAAAAAAGCATAGCTTAACGAATTAAGCTATGCGCTATACCTTTACTCCTCTAAAGCGATTAGTACTGTCCTGTATTTAGCATTACCAACGTACAAGCCTCGACAACCTCTATGCCACGCTCATTTAATTTTTCTGCCAATTCTGGATTTTCAGAACCAGGATTAAAAATCACGCGATGTGGGTTTGTTGCCAGTATATAATCATAATAAGGCTCTTGATTTTTGGGTCCCACATACATTGTGATTGTATCGATATCCGTATGCACAACCTCTGCGGGTTCAATCGCTACTCCAGCGACCTCTCCATTTTTACGTCCGACATTCACTATTGGATACCCTTTTCTCACAAGCTTATTGGCTACGAGATAAGAATATCTGGCAGAATTAGTGCTAGCACCTAAAATCAAGGTTTTTTTCATAATATGTGTGTCTATATATTTAGTGTTCTACAAAACCACCGTTTGCATCATAAGCATTCTGCCTCAAAATAGGCATTTCTAAAATCTTATACAACTCATCCAGACTATTTAAACTTCCATTTACCATATTGGACAACAATACAATGGTTATATCGTTGGTCAAATCACGCACATACAGATTCTTGAATCCGTGCCACCAGCCCGTATGATAAACAATCTGGTTACCAGCCGTAGAAAACGTACGCCACCCATAGCCGTAACTAAACACACCCCTCTTGGCATCCGAACGTGGTACATATGCCGAATCCAGGAGCGCCGTATCCAACAGTCTACCTTCCTTAAGCGCCAGATCCAACAAGTACATATCCTGTATCGTACTATAGATACCCTTATCTCCTAGAGGACCATCAAGATAATCCTGTACAACAGACCGTCTCCATACTCTATCATGTCCTATCACATCAGTAGGGATCTTATCATACTTGACCCGCGATAGCGCGGCAGTATTTTTCATACCAGCAGGTTTAAAAACATGCTCATCCATATACGTTGCAAAATCCTGTCCAGACACCTTTTCAACAATAGCCCCCAACACCATATAGTTTGAGTTATTATAATGAAATCTACCATCTGGCTGCCCATAGCGTGCAGGCTTATGTTCAATCATCAGATTAATAGCATCCATATTAGACATCCCTTTTTTCCGATCCGGCCATATTTTATCAACAAAGTACACATAATTAGGCAATCCCGAGCGATGGGTCAACAACTGCCTGACAGTAACCCCCTCATATGGAAACCCTGGAAAGAAATCACTCACCAATTGATCCAATTTCAATTTACCGGCTCCGACCAACTGCAACACCGCAAGCCCAGTCATCGGTTTCGAAACGGAAGCCAGCTCAAACTTGGATGTAATCTTCAAACTATCCTTATGTAAATAATCTGCCCAACCAAATGAATTTTGATACAAAATCTTTCCCTTCTTTGCTACCAGAACATTGCCATTGAATCCCGACACGCTATGGAGTTTTTTCATAAAAGCATCTATATTCTGATCAGCCTGATGCGGATTATAAAACAAGGCGATACTATCGAGTTCTGATTGTTTTTTTTGGATCTCCTGTTGTTTTTGCTCTGCACTGGAACACGAAAAAAGAGCAATTAAAAATAGAAAGTTTAGTAGCTTAGATAGAAAAAATCTCACGGGCATTTCATTTATTAACACAAAATTAAATATAGGTAAATAAGCAGTAAAACCCAATAAGCGATTGAAAAAAGCAGACAAAATAAAGCATAAAAAAAGAAGGTATCTAAAAAGATACCTTCTTCAGCCAAGTCCGTAATGACCTGTCTATATTTTTAACTACGCCAACAAACGAATTGGCGCTTCTAGCAATCCTTTTAGTGTCTGTAAGAACTGAGCTCCACTCGCTCCATCCACTACACGGTGATCACAACCTAATGTTAGTTTCATCACATTTCCAGGGACAACAGCTCCATTTTTAACAACAGGAATCTGTTGGATAGCACCTACCGACAAGATAGCGCCATCAGGGGAATTGATAATAGACGTAAATTCGTCAATACCAAACATACCTAAGTTAGAAACTGTGAAAGTAGAACCTTCCCAGTCAGAAGGCTGAAGCTTTTTAGCTTTTGCCTTACCTGCAAAATCCTTCACTTCAGCAGCGATATGGGACAATGTTTTGCCATCCGCAAAACGAACAACAGGAACCAATAAGCCATCTTCTACCGCTATTGCTACACCGATATTAGTATGCTCATTAAATCTCACCTTATCCCCTTGCCACGAAGAATTCACTGCAGGGTGTTGTTTCAACGCTGCTGCTGCAGCTTTGATGATCATATCGTTAAAAGAAACCTTAACAGGAGCGACTTCGTTAATTTGCGCACGAGCAGCCATCGCATTATCCATATCGATACTTACAGTCAAGTAAAAATGTGGAGCTGTAAACAACGACTCTGACAAACGACGAGCGATAGTTTTACGCATCTGTGATACGTTTACTTCCGTATATCTCTCTTCTCCTACAAACTGTGGCAATGCGATTGCTTTGGCTTCCGTTGGAGCCGCAGCAACTGCCGCAGTAGACTTAGCTGCAGGAACAAAGTTCTCTACATCTTTCTTCACGATACGTCCACCGTCTGCCGATCCTTTGACCTCATTCAGGTTAATTCCTTTATCCTTCGCAATCTTACGTGCCAAAGGAGAAGCTTTTACTCTAGAGTCATCATTTGCTGATGCAACTGCGCCTGTTGAAACAGCGGCAGGAGCCTCATTTGAAACAGCAACTTCAGCTTTAGCCTCCGACTTAGCAGCCGTTGGCTTTTGATTTAACAATGGTGTCACATCAGTACCAGCTGGGCCTACAATCGCTATAATATCATTTACCTTAGCAGCTTGTCCTGCTTCCAAACCAACATACAACAATGTACCTTCTGCATAAGCAGTCACCTCCATTGTCGCTTTATCAGTCTCTACATCTGCAATAGCATCATCTGATTTTATGGTATCTCCGACTTTAAAATTCCATTGTGCAATTACACCTTCCGTCATTGTATCACTCAATAACGGCATCGTGATAACCGTACAGCCTAATTCCTCAGCAGTCACCGAACTGGTCGAAGACTCTTGGCTAGTAGCTTCTGCCACTTCTTTTACAGCCTCTTCTTCTTTTGTTTCAGGAGCGGAAGCAGCACCATCCAATAGAGCTTTGTAATCTTCACCTTCTTCACCCAACACCGCAATTACAGCATCTACAGCAACAGCTTCGCCTTCTTTTGGTCCGATATAAAGCAATGTTCCTTCTTGGTAGGACTCAAAGTCCATCGTTGCCTTATCCGTCTCAATCTCTGCAACGAGATCTCCAGCATTTACTTTATCGCCAACTTTTTTGTGCCATTTTGCGATTACCCCTTCAGTCATGGTATCGCTCATTTTCGGCATTTTTACTACTTCAGCCATCTATTATAGTAAATTATATCTTAAACAATTCAAACAAAACAACTTCCTACTAATCCATTACAAATGGATAGTCCTCTTGTACGTAAATATCTTTGTACAATTCGTCTACCGTAGGATAAGGAGATTCTTCCGCAAATTTTACCGAGTCTTCTACAATCTTCTTGATCTCCGCATCTACTTGCGCAAACCAAGCATCATCCGCATACGCGTTTTCTACGATAGCGTGCTTAGTAGTCAATAACGGATCTTTTCCTTTATATTCTTCAAGCTCTTCTTTCGTACGATATTTCGCAGGATCAGACATAGAGTGTCCTTTATAACGGTAAGTACGGATTTCTAAAAATGTAGGGCCTTCACCTGCACGTGCACGTTGCACCGCTTCATCCATTGCATTATGGACTGCTACAGGATCCATACCATCCACTGGCATACTAGGCATATCAAAGCCCAAACCAATTTTATAGATATCCTCCATGTTAGTTGTACGCTTTACAGATGTACCCATTGCATAACCATTGTTCTCACAAACAAAGATTACAGGCAATTTCCAAAGCATCGCCATATTGAATGTCTCATTCAATGCACCTTGACGCACAGCACCATCCCCCATGAAACAAACATTCACATTATCTTTACCAAGGTATTTTTCTGCGAAAGCTAATCCAGCACCCAATGGTATTTGTCCACCGACGATTCCGTGTCCTCCCATCATACCGTGCTCTTTAGAGAAAAAGTGCATAGAGCCTCCTTTTCCTTTAGAGCAACCTGTGCTCTTACCGTATAATTCTGCCATACAAGCGTCTGCAGAAACTCCCTTAGCCAAAGCATGGGCGTGATCACGATAAGAAGTAATAACAGTATCTTCCTGTCTGGTTGCCGATATTGTACCAGCTACTACAGCTTCCTGTCCGATATACAAATGACAAAAACCACGGATTTTTTGCTGTCCATACAATTGTCCTGCCTTCTCTTCAAATTTACGCATGAGTAGCATAGATCTGTACCACTCGAGATATGTTTCTTTTGTTATAGGTGTTGAACTCATTCTATAAAGTCTTTTTCTTACTTAACCGATTACAAATCTAATAATTTATATCGACAAAATGTAGATTTTTTGCCTCTCAGTCCCTCATCAATTCGATAAGTACTGACAATTTTACTTTCATCTGTTCTCCAGACTCCATATTCTTTAGTGTCAATTCTCCGGACTCCATCTCTTCCGTCCCTACAAGAAGGACAAACGGAATACGCTTTGCATCGGCATAACTCATCTGCTTCTTAAGTTTCGCGGCGGTAGGGTATAGCTCCACAGCGATTCCCTCTTTGCGCAACGCTGACAACAACGGAATGCTATACGCTTCGGACTCCTTATCGAAATTGACAATAAGAATTTTAGAACTAGTGACTGTTAATTTGGGGAACAGGTCGAGTTCTTCCAAAACATCATAAATACGATCAGCACCAAAGGAAACACCTACTCCACTCAGGTCCTTAAGTCCGAACATACCCGTGAGGTCATCATATCTTCCACCCCCACCAATACTCCCCATAGCCACCTCATTGGTCTTAACTTCAAAAATACAACCTGTATAATAATTTAAACCTCGCGCCAAGGTTATATCCACCTCCACAATTCTCTCTAAAAGATTTTCATCAACTTTAAAAGCACTGATATAATTAAAGACCTGCTCTATTTCGGCGACACCTTGCATTCCCTTTTCAGAAGAAGCCAACACCGTCTTTAGGCTAGCAAGTTTTTCGGCATTACTACCCTCCAGCAAAATAATGGGTCTCAACACTTCCAGGTCAGCCATTGTAAAACCGCGCTCTAAGAGTTCCTTATTGACCCCTTCCAATCCGATTTTATCCAACTTATCAATCGCTACTGTCATATCGACGATAAGCTCCGGCTTACCTATGATTTCTGCAATCCCCGTCAAAATCTTACGGTTATTTATCTTAATCGTAAAATCCTTAAGCCCAAGTGCGAGCAACGCTTCCCAATAGATCAGAACAAATTCCGCTTCGTTCAACAAGCTTTCAGAGCCCACCACGTCCACATCACATTGATAAAACTCCCTGTAGCGCCCACGTTGTGGCCTATCAGCACGCCAGACCGGTTGTATTTGAAAACGCTTAAACGGAAATGCCAGATCATTTTGATGCATCACCACATACCTCGCAAATGGAACTGTCAGATCATAACGCAGTGCCTTCTCAGAAATCTGCGGGATCAATTTAACAGAATTCTTCTCGCTCCATACCTGCTCAGAAACTTTAGAAAGATAATCCCCTGAATTAAGAATTTTAAAAATAAGCTTATCACCCTCATCGCCATATTTTCCGGTCAGGGTCGAAAGGTTTTCAAACGAAGGTGTCTGAATCTCACTATAACCGTATTTTTGAAAAACGCGTTTAAGGGTATTAAATATAAAGTTTCTCTTTCCCATTTCGGAAGGAGAAAAATCTCTAGTACCTTTTGCTAAAGATGGTTTAACTATTGCCATAAGGCAAAGGTAATATAACAGAATGAATAAGGAAAGAATGCCCGACGGTTTCTAGGCAATTTCAATAATTTTCAAATATTCACAAGCTCGCTCGGCAGCAAGCTTTTCCGCACTTTTCTTATTAAAATCACGTCCTAGACCACAGGCTTCGCCATTGACTAGAACCTCTATGCTGAACATCTTGGGCGACTCCCCCTCTGGATTGTCAACAGGTACAAATGCGACCTCCTTGCCTTCATGCTGGCACCATTCAATAAGTCTACTCTTAAAATTCGTCTCCGTATTTTCTAGCGTATGAATATCGACATGGGGTTTGATAATACGAACCAATAAAAACTCTCGGGTGAACTGATATCCCTTATCCAGATAGACTGCTCCTATTAGCGCTTCGAAAGCATCTCCTAGCAAAGACCCTTGCTTATTTGGATAAGAAATCATGCGTGAATCGTACTGGATTAGCTTGTCAAAACCCAATTTTCTAGACAGCTGATTCAAATTGGCTCTAGATACTATTTTCGATCTCATTTCCGTTAGGAAACCTTCATCCTTATAAGGATAAAGCTTAAAGAGCAGTTCCGCAATTACCGACCCCAAGACTGCATCTCCTAAGAACTCCATACGCTCATTACTATTCTTTACCCCATCCTTAATTTGTTTGGCGACAGACTTATGTCTAAAAGCCATTTGATACAACTTAAGATTACCCGGCACAAAGCCAAGAATATTCTTTAGCTTTTTAAAGTACGCTCGGTTTGGAGAAAAATATAGTTTATAAATTCTTAGCGACATATGTATCTACGAAAAGCGAAACACTTATAAATAAACACCTATAAGGTTAACGCTTAGTACATTCAAAAATAGCAAGATTCTTCGAATGTTATTTTATAAAAGTCAATCTACATGTATAGAAAAATAGGTAGTTTTTCCAAACTACCTATCCATATCTTAATTCAGCATGCAATCATTATGCTTGGTATTTTTTGAAAATAACCGAAGCATTGTGACCACCGAAACCAAATGTATTACTCAAAGCCGCATTAACTACACGCTTCTGAGCCATATTAAACGTAAAATTCAATCGATTATCTATTTGTGGGTCGTCTGTAAAATGATTAATGGTAGGCGGTACCAAATCATTTTTAACAGCCAGAATAGAGGCAATTCCCTCTACGGCTCCAGCGGCACCCAACAGGTGACCTGTCATAGATTTTGTAGAACTTATATTCAATCTGTAAGCACTCTCTCCGAATAGATCGACAATAGCTTTTGTCTCGCTAATATCACCTACAGGAGTCGACGTACCATGCACATTGATATAGTCGATATCTGAAAACTGCATTTCAGCATCATTTATCGCCATAGTCATAGCAAGCTTGGCTCCAAGACCTTCAGGATGCGAAGCAGTAATATGATGTGCATCAGCACTCATACCTCCACCAACAATCTCTGCATAAATCTTAGCTCCACGTGCTAAGGCATGTTCTAAGCTTTCTAAAATTATCGCGCCAGACCCTTCACCTGAAACAAATCCGTCTCTATCCTTATCAAAAGGTCTAGATGCCGTCTTTGGATCATCATTACGGGTTGACAAGGCATGCATAGCATTAAAGCCTCCTATCCCAGCTTCATTAATAGTAGCTTCCGAACCACCTGTAATAATTATATCTGCTCTACCCATACGGATATAGGTAAAAGCATCAATCATTGCGTTGGTTGCAGAGGCACACGCAGAAACAGCTGAGAAATTAGGACCACGCAAACCGTGACGCATAGAAATATGTCCTGGAGCGATGTCCACCAACATTTTGGGAATAAAGAAAGGGTTGAAACGAGGTGTTCCATCTCCTTTTGAAAAGTTAGCAACTTCCTCCGTAAAGGTAGTCAATCCTCCAATTCCTGATCCCCATATCACACCAATACGGTTTCGGTCTAATTTATCAAACTCCAATCCAGCATCCTTAACTGCCTCATCTGTAGAAGCAATGGCATACTGAACGAAAGGATCTACCTTACGAGCTTCTTTGCGATCCATAAAATCATGTGGATCAAAACCCTTCACCTCGCAGGCAAATTGGGTTTTAAATTTTGACGCATCAAAATGCGTAATAGGAGCAGCACCACTTACACCGTTAATTAATCCCTCCCAATAAGCTTGGACGGTATTACCTAGAGGTGTAAGTGCGCCTAATCCTGTTACAACTACTCTCTTAAGCTCCATTTATATCTTTAGCCTAATACAATTAGTTAGTTAACGTTTTTTTCTAAATAAGCGATTGCTTGACCTACAGTACTGATGTTTTCAGCTTGGTCATCAGGAATTGCAACGTTAAATTCTTTTTCGAATTCCATGATCAACTCCACTGTATCAAGTGAGTCTGCACCTAAATCATTCGTGAAAGAAGCCTCTGGTGTTACTTCATTTTCATCTACACCTAACTTTTCAACGATAATTGCTTTTACTCTTGATGCGATATCTGACATGATTTTATAGTTTAATTGTTTAATAAATCTGTGCAAAGAAAAATAAATTTCACCAAAAATCAAACCTTTTTAATTTTTAGGTGACAAATAAAGAGCAACCAAGCTCATTTAGTGCATTATAGCACTACAAAGAAACACAACTCAATAATACTAAAAGTAATATTCAATCACAAAAAAACTTTCATTTAATACAAATTTTACATTATCCCCCTTAAAAACACAAGCATAAGTTGTACTTTCGTAAATATATCAAGCCCCTGTAAAGTTGAATAAAATCACCTTCAAATTAGACATTGACTTTGACCTCGAACTAGATTTTATTTTGGTCGGTATCAGCTCGTCTTTGAGAGACTACAGGCTTTGCCATTTCATAAATAAGCATACAGGCTTGAACTTTATCTACGGAAAAGAATCCCCGATAGATCACAACGGTAATCTGAAAACTAAACCTCAGGAAGAATTAGACTTTCATATTATACAAGAAAAATCCAAAGGAAAAAAAGAGGCAAAACACCATTATCAGATGTATAGATATTGCTGTGATTCCTTTGATTTTGAATATTACCTACTCAACAACAGAAGCTTAGAAAACGGCCTATTGGTACCAGAGGCTCCTAACTTTGACTACTTTATAATTATAAAACATTATATCGACGAGGAGGATCTTGACACGCTGATTGATAATTTAAAATCAATCAATGAAATCATGTTGGTGAAAGAAATTGATCCAACAATATTGAAATCTAAAGAAAATCTGATATTTTAGCGGATTCTTTAGAGAGTGTAATATTTACACCTTTGATAATTAAAATATAGATTAGCCATAATCAACCGTCTACGCTGGGATCAGGTCAGCGTAAACAGATAAAAAAACAGAACAACAACGATATGAAAAAGCTTCAAAAGAGAACTAAAATAGTAGCGACATTAGGTCCTGCATCATCCAATATTGATGTATTGACTAGCATGATTGCTAAAGGGGTTGATGTATGTAGATTGAATTTTTCCCACGGCAGTCAAGAAGATCACCTTCAGGTAATTAACACCATCAATGAGATAAATGCAAAACACTCTTTCAACGTTAGTATTTTGGCTGACCTCCAAGGTCCCAAAATCCGTATCGGTAAAATGAAAGAAGGAGGCGCTATTCTAACCAATGGTTCGACTGTTGAAATGACAACCAAGGAATTAATTGGCGACGAAAAGCAAATCTACATTACTTATGAAAACTTCCCTAACGATGTTAAGGAAAATGAAATCATATTGCTTGATGATGGTAAATTACAGTTACGTGTTCTATCTACAAACCACAAAGATACCGTTGTCTGCGAAGTCGTACATGGTGGTATTTTAACTTCTCGCAAGGGGGTAAACTTACCTAACACAAAGGTCTCTATCCCTTCATTAACAGAAGAGGATTTAGACAATTTGAACTTTGCTTTAGACCATGGTGCCGATTGGATTGCCATGTCATTTGTACGTTCAGCAGAAGACATCGAGCAATGTAAAGAGATTATAGCTGCCAAAGGAAGTCACGCAAAAATCATTGCAAAAATTGAAAAGCCTGAGGCTATTGAAAACATCGATGCCATTATCAACGCGACAGACGCTGTAATGGTAGCCCGTGGAGATTTAGGCGTAGAGATGCCAATGGAAGAAGTTCCCGGTCTACAAAAGATAATTGTACAGAAATGTCGTAACCTCTCAAAACCAGTAATTATTGCTACTCAAATGCTAGAAAGCATGATTACCACACCTCGTCCTACCCGTGCTGAGGTCAATGACGTTGCCAACTCCGTATTGGATGGAGCAGACGCCGTCA
This sequence comes from Sphingobacterium tabacisoli, assembly GCF_017908035.1. GTDB lineage: Bacteria > Bacteroidota > Bacteroidia > Sphingobacteriales > Sphingobacteriaceae > Sphingobacterium > Sphingobacterium tabacisoli. The sequence continues at coordinate 205,129 of NZ_JAEQMU010000005.1, forward strand.
TGCTGAGTGGCGAGACATCCGTGGGTGAGTTTCCAGAGATCGTTATCGAGACAATGGCCAAAGTCATCACACACGTCGAGTCGACCTCCTACCCGTACTATAGCGAAAAAGTAGATGCATTTATAGAAGTAAACAAAATTCCAGATGCAATCTGTGGCTCGTCGATTTTCTTAGCTGAAAAAACAAAAGCATCTGCAATTGCTGTAATGACAGCTTCAGGCTACACCGCTTTTGAGATTTCAAGTTACCGTCCCAATGCAGACATCTATGTATTCACAGGAAATAAAAACTTGTTGAGACAACTTAGTCTTTTATGGGGAGTACGTTCGTTTATCTATGAAAAATATGAGAGTACAGATGGTACGATCCAAGATGTAAACGAACTTCTAAAATCTCACCAGCTTGTAGAGGCAGGACAAATCGTAATCAATACCGCGTCTACCCCTTTACATGAAAAAGGTAAAACAAATACAATTAGAGTTTCAGAGGTAAACTAATTCACCTCTTATCATAAAAAGACAAAGGGCAGGTAATCGTATTACCTGCCCTTTATTTATAAACTATAAAAAATCAAATTATCACTTTATAATCAACAAAGGCATTGTTTTCATACTGGATTCCGGATTTTGATACTTCTCCACTTCATCTAACTTTTCTGTCCCTGGCATTGGCGCGCAATTCTTGCCAGAAAGACGAAGAACAGGCGTTCTAACTCCAGCCCCGCCCCCCGCTTTTCCCGAGTAGACATTAGGAATTTCAATCGGCCGTACCCCATAATATTCCGACAAAGGAAGCGAATCCCTTTGCAGTGTATCCAGCATTGGAACCTTCAGTTCAACCAGCGGCTTAGACCACGTATATCCATTCCTGCCTTTTTTTTCAATTTTATAATCTTGAGCCGACACGGCAACAGATATCAGGGTCAAAAAAGCAAAACTAAAACCTATTCTTTTCACTATATTAGAACTTATATTTATCATAATAATTCACGAAAAAAGAAAATGTATGAACCATACGTACATCCCTATTGCAAATCAAGATACAAATATTTCTATGAATACCTGCCTAAGACATTGCGTAAACTGCTGTTAAATAGTGTTAAAGAGGACTTCAAGGTATAATACATTACTATTTTTGTAACAAATGAAGAAAAAGAGCATCTCACTGATTATAGGCTTAATGTCCGTTGCATTACTGGGCGTAGTTGCTATGCAGTACTATTTCATCCGCGAGACCTACAAACAGAAATCCATTCTTTTTGATGAAGCTATAAACACATCATTAGCCAAGGTCGCGGCAGAAATTGAGAAAAGCGAACTCATCAATAATTCCCAGATCATCACCCGGGCAAATCAAGCCAAGTACGAAGCTGAACAAAAGAAACAGCGCATGCTGGCAGAGCAATTACGCATCCAGCGTCAGATTGAAAAGCTACGGCTTCAGCAACTCGATGTAGAGAGCGTTTTTAGAGAAGAGGATGAGAAACTCAAGGCAATATTTCCTAATATCACCTATATTGAAAATTGGTTCTTCGAAACGTACTTCCGCAAACGTCAAAACCAGCGGTATATCGATATCAGCCTTGTTGAGGAGCGAATACCTGGCACATCTCTTGCCCAAAATTTTGTCGTTGTATCTGCCACCCACGAATTGCCTCGTGTGAGTGCCAAAGACGATTCCGTCCGTTATGTGGTTTCCACTATCGATGGTCTAGGCATCGTGCGGGATTACAGAATTGCGACTTTACCCCCAAAAGCAGATGCAAAAGTAGCATTTGAACTCATGGAACTGCGGTCACAGTTAGAGCAACTCAACAAAGAGTTCTTAGCGGACAAGAAAAACGCACTGGCAGGAGCGGAAAATGCATTCGACACCTTAGCTATTCTAGGAGGCAAAAAAGTCGGTGTTGTAGAAGATATCGCGTTGAGCATTCTTCTTTCAAATAGGCCGCTCGAGCAACGTGTAAATCAAAACCAAGTCCAAAAATTACTACAGGAAGAGTTAGTCTCCAGAGGGATCTATTCCCCATTTAACATTGAAATTCGGGACCGATCCAGAATCATTTACCATAGTCCGGATGCCGAGACCCTTGCCGCTTCTGAGAAATCTCCCCGTTACACAACAGCCTTATTCAAAGGAGATTTCGGTGAACCCACCGGAAGATTGAGTATCTATTTCCCCAATAAGAAAAGAGTCATTGCAGACAATATGAGCTACCTCATATTACCGACCTTAGCACTCTTTGCTGTTCTCATTGGCTGTTTCGCATACACCCTGTCCATCATCTTCAAACAGAAGAAAATTTCCGAAATGAAGACAGACTTTATCAACAACATGACCCACGAGTTTAAAACCCCCGTTGCTACAATCATGATTGCCAGCGAGTCACTGCGCGATCCTGAAATTGCATCCAATGAGCAGCGAGTCAATAAACTTGCCAACATCATATATGACGAAAATGTCAGATTAGGTAGCCATATTGAACGAGTTCTCAATATCGCCAAGCTTGAAAAAGAGAATCTACGGATGGAACGCACCGATGTACATGTCAACCCCTTGCTAGAAGGAGTATTAGATAGTATGCAGTTGCAATTGCACAAAGCAAGCGGAACAATCCGTGCTGACCTCTCTGCAACCAAAGATTTAGTGATTGGAGACGAATTGCATCTTTCTAATGTATTCTTTAACTTAGTTGACAACGCGATAAAATACAGCCCTAACGCTCCGGAGATACTCGTAAGAAGTCACAATTCGAAAGAGAACATCATAATATCCATTTCGGACAAAGGGATGGGCATGACAAAAGAACAACAGGAAAAAATATTTGACCAATTCTATCGTATTCCTACAGGCAATTTACATAATGTAAAAGGATTTGGCCTTGGATTGAGTTACGTCCATGATATTATTAAAAGATTAGATGGAAAGATTCAGGTGAAAAGTGAAAAAGACAAAGGCACGACCTTTGAGATAACACTACCACTTAAATCGAAAAAGTCCAATAATTCATAAACAAAGACAACAAACTACTATGCAAAAGATATTATTAGCAGAAGATGATCCTAATCTAGGGGAACTCTTAAAAGATTACCTAGAACTAAAGGGGAAATATGAAGTAGTTCTTTGCCAAGATGGAGAGCAAGCCTTAGATCAATTTAGGAAAAGTGATTTTGATCTTTGTATTTTCGACGTGATGATGCCTAGAAAAGATGGCTTTACACTGGGCAAAGAAATCAGAAAAATCAATCAGACCATCCCCATTATTTTTGCAACCGCCAAAGGGATGATGGAAGACAAAACTCAAGCCTTTGAGTTGGGTGGAGACGATTACATCACCAAACCTTTCCGTGTCGAGGAACTACTTTTACGCATTAATGCACTCCTCAAGCGTGTTTCAAAAGATAAAGAAGAAGAACTAGCCGATAAGTTTGAAATTGGCGGGTACTTTTTTGACTATACCAGCCAGATCATATCTTACAAAGGGCAACAACAGAAATTATCCACCAAAGAGGCAGAATTACTACGTCTTCTTTGCTTAAAGAAAAACGATGTATTGACCCGAGAAGAAGCGCTCATTAAGATTTGGCATGATGACAATTACTTTACCGGACGTAGTATGGATGTTTTCCTGAGCAAGCTCCGCAAGTACCTCAAAGAAGATCCAAATGTAGAAATAGTAAATGTACACGGCAAAGGGTACAAACTGCTAGTAAGCTGATAAACAAGCAAAAAAAAGTAAGGAAAAGACCGTCCCAGCCTGTTCTTTTCCTTACCCTTTAATATTTTTCTTTGCGATTTCAATTCTTATCCATACCTTAGCGTCGCTTATAGAGAAAGGCAGAGGGACTAGACCCGATGAAGCCTTAGCAACCTGTCCCTTGACAAGGTGCTAAATTCTATCCGTCAGCTGGCGGAAAAGATAAGCCGAAGTTTCTGATCCAAGAACTCTCTCTACAGCATTATTTTTTTATTAAAACAATTTAAAAGGAAAATAGTATGTTAATTACCAACAACTTAGGCTACCCAAGAGTGGGGCCATTCCGCGAACTTAAAAAAGCTAACGAGGCGTATTGGGCCAAGAAGATTTCCGCGGACGAACTATTACAAACAGCAAAAGAAATCCGTGAAGCAAACTGGAAAACACAGAAAGATGCAGGAATCGATTTAATCCCTTCCAATGATTTTTCTTTCTATGATCAAGTATTAGACCTTTCTTTGACCGTAGGTGCAATTCCTGCTCGTTACAATTCATTATTAAGTAAAGCAGACAACAACTACAGTCTAGATCTTTACTTTGCTATGGCCCGAGGATTCCAACAAGATGGAATTGATGTCACAGCTTCAGAGATGACAAAATGGTTTGATACAAACTACCATTACATGGTTCCTGAGTTTACCAAGGACCAAACATTTAAATTATCTTCAGAAAAATTCTTAAACGAATATAATGAAGCAAAGTCTGCAGGCATCGACACAAAACCCGTTTTAATCGGTCCTATTACCTACTTATTAATCGGTAAAGAGAAAGAGGCAGGATTTGACCGCATCGACTTAATCGATAGATTACTCCCTGTTTATGAGCAAATCATATCAAAATTAGCAGCAGCCGGAGCTAAGTATATCCAAATCGATGAGCCGTACCTAGCTTTAGACATTGATGCCAAGACAAAAGCTTTATATACAACCGTATTCAAGCGTCTTAATGCTGCAGCCGGTACAACTAAGTTAATCGCAACGACTTACTTCGAAGCATTAAAAGACAATGAGGATCTCGCATTATCGCTTCCTGTTCATGCTTTACACATTGACCTCGTACGTGGTGAAAACCAACTGGACACTGTTTTAGCTAAAGTTCCTGCCTCTCTGACACTATCTTTAGGTGTAGTAGAAGGTCGTAACATCTGGAAAAACGATTATGAAAAATCATTGAGTAAAATCCAACAAGCAGTTCATGCTTTAGGAGCAGATAGAGTATGGGTTGGTACTTCTTCCTCTTTGTTACACGTACCATTTGATTTGGAAAGTGAGAAAAATGAAGAAACATTACCAGCGCAAGTAAAAAACTGGTTAGCATTTGCAAAACAAAAATTAGCAGAGGTCAAAGACTTAGCAATATTAGCACACGGCGAAGTAGACACTACTACAGCACAACGCTTTGAAGCCAATAAAGCTGCTGCTGAAAGCCGTCGCACATCCCCTCTAATACACAAACCTGAAGTAAAAGAACGTGTTGGCAATATCACTGATGAAGACGCCCGTCGTACATCTCCATTTGCAGCACGTAAGACAGCACAACAAGCAAAATTCAACCTGCCATCGTTTGCTACTACCACCATTGGATCATTCCCTCAAACCAAAGACGTACGCAAATGGCGCGCTGATTTGAAAAAAGGAATTATCACACAAGAAGAATATGACAAAGCTATCGCCGAAGAAACCGAAAGCACAATCCGTCTTCAAGAACAACTAGATATTGATGTATTGGTACACGGAGAATTCGAGCGTAATGACATGGTCGAGTACTTTGGAGAGCAACTGGCCGGCTATGCATTTACACAATACGGATGGGTACAATCTTACGGTTCTCGCTGTGTAAAACCTCCTGTTATTTATGGTGATGTATATCGTCCAGCAGATATGACCGTCCGTTGGTCCGCTTACGCACAGTCATTGACCAACCGTCCTGTAAAAGGAATGTTAACAGGACCTGTTACCATCCTTCAGTGGTCATTCGTTCGTAACGATCAACCACGTTCTACAACAACATATCAAATTGCATTAGCGATTTTGGATGAAGTTCAGGCATTAGAAAAATCAGGTATCAAAATCATTCAGATTGACGAACCAGCAATCCGCGAAGGACTTCCATTACGCAAAGCCGATCAGCAAGAGTATTTGGACTGGGCTGTACGTGCGTTCCGTGTTTCTTCTTCAAACGTTGCTGACGACACACAGATCCACACTCACATGTGCTATTCTGAGTTCAATAACGTAATCAAAGATATTGCAGCGATGGATGCCGATGTTATCACGATCGAAACATCCCGTTCGCAGATGAAATTATTGAATGCTTTCGCTGGGGACTTTAAATATCCAAACGATATTGGTCCAGGTGTGTACGACATCCACTCCCCTCGTGTACCAAGTACAGAAGAGATGGTTGATCTATTACGCAAAGCAAAAGATGTAGTACCTGCATCCCAACTTTGGGTCAATCCAGACTGTGGTTTGAAAACTCGTGCCTGGCCAGAGACCAAAGCAGCATTAGAATCGATGGTTGAGGCTGCAAAAATATTAAGAGCAGAATAACAGTAAAAATTTAGTAGTATTAAATAAACTTAAAATCCCGAACCCTAAAAAGTTTGGGATTTTTTCATAACTGCCTTTTCCCTTTCCCTCCAAACACATCAGTTGGCTTCCCTTCCTGCACTATAAAACCGTACTAAAACTCATTTTTTACAATTATTTAAAACTGAAGGAATAAACTTTTTTGATGATCACTTGTTATAAAGTAAATAGCACATATGCCATATCCATGTGGCACAGACTGTACAAAAACGAATTACTATAATTTGAATCCGCCAGCTGGCGGATCATGAAATAATCATATACATATGAAAAAAATAAGTACTATCGCCTTATTGACACTAGTTACATTATCATTTACAAGCTGTGAAGTAATTGGAGGAATATTTAAAGCAGGAGTCTGGTCTGGCATCATTATGGTTGTAGTTGTCGTTGCATTAATACTATGGTTATTGGCAAAAATGTTTGGCGGACGAAGAAACTAAGAAAATTATATGCGCAACTACTTACTCCTACTGTTTTATTTCAGTTCAGGTTTTTCCCCCTTGCTGGCACAAGAAGGGTATCCCAAACCAAATGTTAAAGACTTACTATTCTACATTCAGCACAATCGCGGAAAGAACACCTACTTGTATCAAGCCAACGTCGACAAGCAGGGTAAAATAGACTCCAATGAACCCATCAAGATCAGCAGACAGATGTTTGATAATAATGGGGAGATAAAATCAATAACTGCCATACAGCGCAAGTTTGCTTATGGCATCGATTCCACACCACAAAGTGACAAGTCGTATGAACTGAGCCTCGTTTCTTACCCACAACAGCGGCTTTATCTCCGCAGTACTACCGATGACAACTACTTTGTAGAAACCACCTTAAACGGCATAAAGATGAAAATAAATCGCTTATTTATTTTCCAAAAAGAAGGTACCTCCGGGCTTAACACCAAAGTCGATTACATCTTATTTTACGGTACAGATCAAAAAGGCAAACACGTCCATTCAAAATTAGTAATCGACTAGTCCTTCCTCTACATAGATTTTACTTTTCAATGTTCGTGATTACTCTACTTTTTATCTAATTTTGCATCATGATTACAGCAGAGAGATACCACGACATTTCGTGTGGACACCGAGTAGTAGGGCATGAAGGAAAATGTAGGTATCTACATGGTCACAATTACCGCATACATTTCATTGTCCAATCCGACGAGTTAGACACTGTAGGCCGTGTTGTCGATTTTTCTGTAATAAAAGAAAAACTTTGCATGTGGCTCGAAGACAATTTCGACCACAAATTCCTCATCTGGAATGAGGACCCATTATTAGCTTCATTGATGGACATCGCAGCGGACAGCTTAGTTCTTGTCCCCTTCAATCCGACAGCAGAAAATATAGCAAAGTACCTAGTCGAACAGATAGGTCCTCAGCAGTTGGCAGAGCATGGCTGTCGTCTTATCAAATGTAAAGTGGAGGAGACACAAAAATGTGCTGCCTCCTACACCTTAGCCTAGACGGCATCAATCCTTCAGCTCAAGCAATACCGGACAGTGGTCCGAATGGACAGCATCATTCAAAATATTTGCCGCTACAATCCGGTCTTTCAATGCAGCTGATGCCATGTTATAGTCGATGCGCCACCCCAGGTTCTTACCTCGGGCCCCTGCTCTATAACTCCACCAAGTATAGTGGTGCGGATCTGCATTCAAATGTCGAAACGTGTCGATAAATCCAGAATTGATAAAGTTCTCCATCCACTCCCTCTCTTCTGGTAAGAAGCCAGAAGTGTTTGCATTAGATTTTGGGTTATGGATATCAATTGCACGATGGCAAATATTAAAATCTCCACAGACTACAAGATTAGGCTGTTCTTGGATCAATTTGTCTGCATAAAGCTGAAAATCATCTAAAAACCGGTACTTGAACGTCTGCCTGATATCCCCTGTAGTACCTGACGGAAAATACGTACTCATTACCGACACATTATCAAAATCGGCCCGAATAATACGGCCTTCAAAATCATAATCCTCGTGTCCACAACCGTACTCTACATGCTTGGGCGTTATCTTCGTCAAAATAGCCGTTCCACTATACCCTTTTTTTTGCGCAGGGTACCAGTAATGTTCATAGCCCATCTGTTCAAAAAAAGCTATTTCAGGAACCTGATCCGGTGTTGCTTTTATTTCCTGCAGGCACACCACATCCGGGTTTACCGTCTTCAACCAGCCTACCCAATCCTTCTTCAAGGCAGCCCGTATTCCATTCACATTATATGTTACAATCTTCATCCTAGCCAATTATAGATAAATTCCTTTACACAGCCTTTTATAAGCTATACTTCTTTGATTTAAAAGCATCAAAGAACTCCGTTATAAAACCAGATTTTGGTTTAAGCCCCTTCATGATACGATCCTGATTCACAGCTTCCCTCCTCGTCAATAACCGGGCAGACATGCGCTCATTTACGATAGGCCTATCCTGAGCATTTGTTTTCACTCCCGCGATAGTATCTACTGCCTCCAGGCCACTTATCACCTGTCCGAATACCGTATAATTTCCATCCAGATGAGGCGCACCACCTACCGTTGTATATTGCTCCCGTTGCAAAGCAGAAAGCTTATTGCCGTTCAATCTAAAACGTTCCAAAGAATCCAGACCATCATTTGTAAAACGATGTCCCTGAACAATATAAAACTGCGAAGCAGAAGACTGCTTTGCTGGGTTATTGTCCCGGGCAGCTCCCAGAGCACCTTTTTTATGAATAAGTCCTTCCTGTATCTCTGAGGATATTTTATAGTCAGGGCCACCATTCCCGAGCATCGCATTATCCGCTGCCTTTTTCGAGTCTGGGTCTCCCCCTTGAATCATAAAATTCTTAATAACACGGTGAAAGAGTAAAGAATCATAATAGTGCTCATTCACCAATTTCTTAAAATTATCACGATGCTTAGGCGTCTCATTATAGAGCTGGATCAATATATTTCCTTTACCCGTCTTCAGTTCCACATAATAGTGCTGTGGCTTTTGCGCCTGTGTCGTCACTAAGAATAATCCTAAAAAAATAGAAAGTAAAAATCTCTTCATAAAAATAAGTTATATCACTTCCAATTCTTGGAAGTAATCAATAATCAACGATTTCATAATCAGTTCTTGCTCCAATAATGTATAGTTGGGGATTGCTTTCACCAACTTCCAATGTGGCCAGCCTTGCTCATCCAATCCTTCCAATTCATAAAATCCCATCGAACTGAAAAGCCGGCATGTCGCGATATGCATCAGTTCCTCCTTCTCCCGTTTGGAGAATTTCTTAGGTCCTTGTCCAAGCTCCTGTACCCCGATTAAAAACAAAACCACCTTTATATCGGGCAGTTCCATATCAAAACTCTGGGCTAGAGCCTCCCTTAGGACATTCCATTTTTTATTTACTTCTGTTGCTTTCATGTATATTTAAAAACCAAAAGTAACTAATTCAGAAGTAAGAATTGTCATGCGATTCTTTAAGATAACTCTTGCAATAATTCTTTGCATCGTTTTTCTACCATTTTATATACCGGATCAAACAGCGTATCATCAAAATAAGGATCAGGCACCACATCATCTTTCAAAAACAGACGCACCTTATCTTTCTGTTCGGTATTCTTAGCTAGGCCGATTACATCTTTATAGTTCTGCTTGTCCATCACTAAAATCAAATCATAATCATCAAACAGCACCTTCGTAAAATGCTGCGCCCGTTGTCCGGAGATATCTACACCATTTCTCTTTGCTACAGCTATCGATCTATGGTCTGGTGCATGTCCAACGTGCCAGTCTCCTGTACCGGCAGAGTCAACAGTCCATCCCAATCCCTCATCCAAAACCATATGTTGTAATACCCCGTGTGCCAATGGCGATCGACAAATATTACCCAAACAAACCATCAAAATCTTCATATCCCAAAAATCTACATTATTATATAAAAAAACAAAGTATGACTATCTTACGAAAGCCATACTTTGTTTATATGTAAACTATTCTACAGTTTAATACTCAATAGGTACATTCAACTCCACCGTACTTCCACGTTGAGGAACTCCCTTTATACGTACGATATTACGTTTTGTCGAAGCTAGTGCAGATTCTACATCATCCACATTATTTACCGTCTTACCGTTCACTTCAGTTATCACCAATCCACGTTCTACACCAAAATATTCGAACACTCCGCCACGGCGCACATCCGTCACCACAACTCCAGACGTAATTCCTAATTCTTTCTTACGCGCATCTGTTGCTGGGATAAAACTTGCACCAAGTTTATTAAAGATCTGTGTTGCACTAGCGCTTGAGCCTTCATCACTAGCCGCAGCTTTGTTTACTTCCTCACCTTTTAGCGTTACTGTTACATCTTTCTCTTTTCCATCACGTTTATAAGTCAACGTAACCTTATCTCCAGGACGAAGTCTTGCTACACGTTCCTGTAAATCAGGCGAACTGTAGATAACTTTACCATCCACCTTAGTGATGATATCATTTTTCTTGATACCCGCAGCTTCAGCTCCGCCACCTTTTACCACACTAGAAACATACAATCCTCTTACATCGTCAATACCCAATTCTTTACGTGCGGCATCATTCATCTCCGTAAATGTAAAGCCTACATAACCACGTTTTACGCTACCAAACTCTTTAAAATCATCCAATACCTTTTTAGCAAGACTAATCGGAATAGCAAATCCATATCCAGCATAGGTACCTGTAGGCGATGCGATTGCAGAGTTGATACCGATCAATTCTCCTCGTGCATTAACCAGAGCTCCACCACTATTACCTTTATTAATTACCGCATCCGTCTGTATAAAAGACTCAATAGCCGTACTTACCATTTGCTCAGGCTGTCCTCCTTGTCCAAATCCTCTCTGTTGCGAAGGTTCATCGAGAATACCTATACGGCGTCCCTTAGCACTTACGATACCAGCTGTTACCGTAGACTGCAAACCTAACGGATAACCTACAGCCAATACCCATTCTCCCACTTGAACATCATCCGAATTACCCAACTTAACCATTGGAAGATTTGTCGCATTTACTTTAATCAGTGCTAAATCAAAATTAGGATCGCGACCGATTACTTTAGCCTCATAGGTACGATTGTCTGTAAGCTGCACCTCTATTTTATCTGCATCTTCAACCACATGGTTATTGGTTACGATATATCCATCAGGCGATATAATTACACCCGATCCAGACGCCTGTGCCTGTCTTGGCTGAGCCTGTCCACGTCGTTGTTGTGGCATACCAAAAAACTCTTCAAACATATCAAACGGAGAGCCTGAACCTCCACCTCCACGTTGATTGCCCCGTGTCGTCACCGAAACTTTTATATGCACAACACCTGGCGAAACCGCCGCTGCTGCTTGGGTAAAATCTGGATTACCAGTAGATGACATAGCTGCACCTGTAGGGTTACTTGCATAATAGACTTTTTGCTGTTCTTCAAAAGTCATACTATCCAATTGTTTGTTCTCAAAAAACTTGTATCCCCCGACAGCAATTGCCCCTCCTAGGACAGCTGCTAATACACTTACTCCTATTTTTTTCATATTACTTTGCTGTTTTAATTTCTAACTTTGTTCTACAATAATTACAATTTGTATTAGTCAAATGTAGTACCATCACCCCGACTAGCACAATTTTTGTCAGTTAAATTTTGTTAATAAATGGCGACTTTAGAGGTTTTTAACAAGTTTTAACAAGTTCAATCACAATTGTAACAAGAATATTAAATTTGACGCATATTTTCAAGCTTTATGGACCAAAAAGTTAAATTTTACAAGTATCAAGGAGCAGGTAATGATTTCATACTCATAGATAACCGGAATGGCCTTTTTGACCACACCAACCAAACATTGATTCAACATTTATGTGACCGCAGGTTTGGCATTGGTGCGGACGGTCTAATGCTTCTTCAAGATACTGAAAATTTCGATTTTCAAATGGTTTACTTTAATGCAGACGGCCGCGAGGGTAGCATGTGTGGCAATGGGGGACGTTGCATTGTAGCCTTCGCTCGTGACCTTGGCATCATAGAAAACAAAACTGCCTTTTTGGCAGTAGATGGAGAACACCACGCAATCATCCACCACGATCAGGTCGATCTCGGCATGATAGATGTCCATCAGGTCCAACGCGACGAAAAAGCCTATGTTTTACATACCGGATCACCCCACTATGTCGTTTCTGTAGAAAATCTGAAAGAGCTCGATGTATACAGTGAGGGCTATGCCATACGTAACAACAGTACGTATCAACGCGAGGGTATAAATGTCAATTTCACAGAAAAAGAAGGCGAGGGTTATTTTCTCCGCACATTTGAGCGCGGTGTCGAAGATGAGACCTACGCCTGCGGCACAGGAGCAACAGCTACCGCCATGGCGATGGCCTATCAAGAAGGATGGAATGGCAACCTCCAAATCCCCATACGTGTCATGGGCGGACAATTGTATGTTTCATTTGACAAGAATGGTGAACACTTTACAAATGTACTTCTTAAAGGTCCAGCTACCTTTGTTTATGAAGGCAACATAACAGTATAAGCCAAAACCGGTCATCTTTATTCTTCATTTATTAATACCCTTTCCCTCTGTAGCTGAGAGAGGAATACAATAATTAGCTTTTTATTTTTACTTTATCGTTATTCGGGTTATCTTAGATGCCTTCTTACAGAAGAATTCATCAAGATGCAGCAAGTAGACAAATCCATTCGATATCAATTGGTTTATTCACTCGGAGAACACCCCTATCTGGGCTATCTGCTAGAACCGCATATCGTACAGCTCAACGCTAACGGAAGTCTTTCGCTGTCCTCCAAACGTGTATTTTCCAACACTGTTGATGAATACGCTTCCGCTTTGGATGAACAAGATTACAAAATCATCAAACTTCTGGACGAGGTCGAACAGACCCATGTCATCAAGAAATACCATAAAAAAGCAATACGTCCGGCAGATTACTTCCTCAACGTATTCGACCAAAAAATATACGATTACATCCGTCCCAAATTAGAACAGAAACTACTCAAAGCATTAGAATTAATCGGTCAGAAACCCCTATTCTTAATGAGTAAAAAAGATGGGTATTCTGCAGACCAAAAGCTACAGATAGCTCCACAGGCGACATCCATTCTCTTCCATTTCAGACGCAGCGAAGAGGAGACCCGCTATTTTCCTACATTAAAATATGATGGGCACAGGATGGAGTTTATGTTCAAAAATGCCGAAGTCATCATCAATGCACAGGCATGGCTCCTGCTGGACAACACACTGTACCACTTTGACCAGCCCCTAGAGGGAAAAAAACTCAGTCCTTTCCTCAACAAACGTTATATCACGGTGACACGTGCTACGGAGAAAAAATACTTCGAAACCTTTGTCTCTAACCTTATCGAAAAAAATAATGTTTATGCAGAGGGATTCGACATCAAGACCATCAAAGAAGAGGCAATCCCCGTATTGACCTTAAATTATATCGTAGACGGGCAGTCACATGTCCAGCTATCATTCAACTACGGACAGTACAACTTCTCTTCCGGAGGCGACCATAAAGTCTCCGTACGTCTACATTACGACACCGATGCAGACTGGTATACCTTTACCCGGATCAGACGATCATCGCTATGGGAAGAAAAACAGCATTTGTATCTCGAGAATCTTGGGCTAAAACGGCAAGATGCATTATTTGGCAGTTACATTCCCAGTACAGAGGATGTAAGCAGTATCTTCGACTGGCTTAACCAGCATCAGGAAGAATTGCTGGACAAAGGCTTTCAGATCAAACAAGAAACAGGAGACAAACAGATATTCATCGGTAAGACATCGTTAGACATCGAAGTTGTCGAGGACAACGATTGGTTTGACATACGTGCCTTTGCCAACTTTGGTCCTTACAAGATACCATTTATACAGTTGCGAGACCATATCCTCAACCGCATCCAAGAATTTGTCCTTCCAAATGGGGAGATTGCTATCATCCCTGAAGAATGGTTTGCCCAATATGAGCACCTTTTTCATTTTGCCGTCAAAAAAGACAGCCTACAGCTCAACAAAGCGCATATAGGTATCCTCCATGAAATATCTGAGCATACCGAATTGAGCATGAGCCGTAAGCTGCAAAATCTAAGCAACTTCGAAGAGATACAACAGACAGCATCGCCCGAAGGCTTCAAAGGTCAACTACGTCCTTACCAACAGGCAGGCTACAACTGGTTCCATTTCCTACAGGAGTATAAATTTGGAGGAGTCCTTGCCGACGACATGGGACTGGGCAAGACCGTACAGACATTGGCTCTCTTACAAAAACAAAAAGAAGAGCTCAAAGACACCGATCACGCAAAGACCACACTACTGATTTTACCAACCTCTCTGGTTTATAACTGGCAAAAAGAAGCAGACCATTTTGCGCCAAAACTAAGAGTACTCTTACATACCGGGACTAACAGATTCAAGGATCCTTATGCTTTCACCCATTTCGACCTCGTCATTACCACATACGGTATAGTCAGAAGCGATGAGGCTATCCTCAGCAAGTGTTTCTTCAATTATATCATCCTGGACGAAAGTCAGAATATAAAGAACCCGACCTCCAAATCCTTTAAAGCCATCAAGCTATTAAAGAGCCGCCACAAGCTGGCACTTAGTGGGACACCCATTGAGAATTCGGTTTCTGACATATGGTCGCAGATGCATTTTACAAACCCCGGTCTTTTGGGCAACTATACCTTCTTCCAAAAAGAGTTTGTAACCCCTATCGAAAAGAAAAAAGATGAAGCCGCAGCCAAAAGACTCCAAGCCATCATCAAGCCTTTCGTACTGAGACGGACAAAAAACCAGGTAGCAACAGAGCTACCGCCAAAAACAGAACAGATCATCTACTGTCAAATGACCGAAGGGCAGTCTGAACGCTATGAAACCACAAAATCCGAATACCGCAACGCCATACTGGATAGCGCAGTCCAACAACAGCGTAAAGGCTCACAGATAGCCCTATTGCAGGGGCTGACCAAGCTCAGGCAGCTTGCCAACCATCCAAGTATGGTTGAGGGCGATTACACCGATGGTTCTGGCAAATTTGAAGCGGTACTCGAGATGTTAGAAGCGATATTATCTGAAGGAAACAAAGTCTTGATTTTCTCCCAATTTGTCAAGCACCTTGAAATCTTTAAAGCGCATTTCCAACAACAGGGTATACCATTTGCCTATCTAGACGGGACAACAAAAAACCGGGCACAGGCGGTACAAACATTTAAAACAGATGACAGCATCAAGATCTTCCTTATTTCCATTAAAGCAGGAGGAGTCGGCCTCAACCTTACCGAAGCAGACTATGTATTCATACTAGACCCTTGGTGGAACCCTGCTGTCGAACAACAGGCAATTGACCGAAGTCACCGCATAGGGCAAACCCGCAATGTATTCATCTATAAATTCATCAGTAAAGATACCGTCGAAGAAAAGATAGTAGCCATGCAGAACCGAAAGAAATCGATAGCTACATCTTTAGTAACCACCGAAGAGAGTTTCGTAAAATCACTATCTCAGGACGATCTAAAAGAGTTATTAAGGTAATGAGCTTATAGCCTATTATCAACAAAAGTAATCGGCTTTCGGCTCATTGGATTAAAAACCGACTGTTGCAACACCTCCAGTTTACACAGCTCAATCTTAGGTGCCACCCGCAGTTTTGCTCTAAAATAATCCTTGATTTCATTGATAAAATCTTCCGATTCATTAGCAGACACCAGGCGGATGATGATTTCATCCGTACCTATTTCATTATGGAACAGTTCAATCTGATGCAACAGTATTTCAGGAAATCCTGCCAGTAAATCATGCATAGCTGGCGGGTATAGTGTTGTTCCCTTATATTTCACCATATGT
Source organism: Sphingobacterium tabacisoli (assembly GCF_017908035.1). Classification (GTDB taxonomy): domain Bacteria; phylum Bacteroidota; class Bacteroidia; order Sphingobacteriales; family Sphingobacteriaceae; genus Sphingobacterium; species Sphingobacterium tabacisoli. The sequence continues at coordinate 221,348 of NZ_JAEQMU010000005.1, forward strand.
TGTTTTCGTCCTTCGACGGGTCCTATACGATAGGTATGGCGGCCACATGCACAGGGCTCCGTATGACGGCGCACGATATCTCCAGTTTTAAAACGCAGCAGAGGCAACCCTTCCACCCCTAGTGTCGTTACAACCAACTCTCCACTTTCGCCATCAGCCACCCATTTTCCCTGTTCATCCAGTATCTCCGTGATAATCAAATCCGGTTGCACGTGCCCCCCTTTAAAATCATTACACTCCGTAAAAGCCGCCCCCATCTCCGTAGAAGCATATGTTGAATGCAAGTCCACTTTCCACTTACTTGCTATACGATTGGTAAGAATCGTATTATTCAGATCTTTATCCCGCAAAGCCTCACCAATGCAAATCACAGCCTTGACGCTACAATTATTATAATCGATATCATGCTGTTCTGCAAATTCAATCAGTTTCAATAAAAAAGAAGGAACACCAATAAGGTAAGTTGGCTTATATTTCAGTATAGAGTCCCATTGCATCTGGGGGATTCCCGAGCCGACACGGATTACCCCAGCTCCGAGCTTTCGCAAGCCAAGAAAATAAGCAAGCCCCGCCATAAACCGGCGGTCCATCGTCGTCATCAACTGCACCCTATCCCCAGACTTCACCCCCACCGTTTCAAAAGATTGCATTTCATTCGTCGCCAGACGATCCAAATCCTTATCCGTAAGTCCAAAGGTAACGGGAGTACCCAATGTTCCGGAAGTCGTACAATAGTCAATTATTTCCTCCTGCGGTACACACAAAAAATCATCGTTATACAATTGTAGATCATCTTTACAGGTAGTCGGTAGCTGTTCCAGATCCGACAGTCTTCTGATAGTGGACACATCGACTTGATGCTTTACAAATAAACGTTGATAAAAAGGAGAGCTGCTGGCCAAATATGCTAACTGCTCCTGCAACAAACCTTCTTGAAAAGCTTCAATTGCGGCTACCGAAGCATACGCTATACCTTCCGTCTTTTGTTCGCCTTTTTCCATAATTTTCGTATTTCTTTTTCTGCTTGCGCCGTAGGGATTTCCAGTGTCAGCGCTTGTGATAGTTCAACCAGAGCCTTTTCATATGCCCCTTGCTTATACCAATATTTACCGACAAGGTAATAAACTAACCAAAGATTTGGATTAAGCTCCTTAAAATTTTTCAATCGCTCCTCCGGCACCTCTCCCTTTACTCGAATCGCATACACTATACTATCCGATTCACTTTTATACCTTTCATAGTTCACAAAAGCATCCGAGTGCACGAAAGCATCTTCTGCTATCGTGAGCGCCTTTATCTGTTTTGACTGTCCTATTGTTGAAGAATCTGCAAACACCTCATCCAGATTATATGCCGTAAACGCCCCCAATTGATATGGAGAGTTAGAAACCCACATCAACTTATCTTCCGGTTTAAAGATAACCGCATGATGCGCCAATAGATGATTGAGCGACTTGTCATTACCATACCCGATATCCGTATCCGACAGTCCCTTCCGATTACGTAAAACAGCCACCATTTTCTCCGGGTTTAACTTATTTTCCCTATGCAGCAACTCCAACAACCTATCATACCGATACTGAGAATGGCTTTCTTGGATATGGGCTGTATTTCGTTTATCCAGCGCATAGGTATCAGATTGAAAATGATTTGTGCAGACAAGTTGATTTCCATTCTCCACCTCATATATTCCAAAATTCTTAGGCGAAATTTCCAAAAGCACCGCCTTTTTATCTTTCGCGCTGCCGATCATCAACGATTCCGAGACAAACGACTGTGCCCCCTTTGCGATAGCAATCGCCTCCTCGATATTCGTTGCACGTTCCAGTATTTCCCGGGCGACAATAGAAATAGGTCTTTTTGCAGAAAGTGGAATAGTAGACTTCCCCGCATTCATCGTCACTGTAAGCCCCTCCTTATTCATTCCCGAGACAACACCTATCATCCCCGGCCACGATACCGACACAAAAGGAATCCCATGCTCCGGTCGTACAAAGTTCAGCACTTTATTTTCCGCAAACTCATCTCCCACATAAAAATCAAAATTTCGTCCGATCAGTAGCTTACCATCCTCCGTCTTATCCCCCCAAGAGGCAACAGATGAACATCCTACAATTGCTAGATCGCGTAGCGCATGCCCTAGGTCATGCGCTGCATGCATCAACAGTGTCAGACTAAAATTATCTCCAGCATAAGGATAGGCATCATCCAGGTGTGTAGACAGCGCATAAATCTCGTCCAGATAAGATGAGGGAATATAGTCATCCAGACGCCGCCCATACCAATGGATAAACCTAGAGACAAGACGCCGTTTAAATTTAGACGGTACCATATGTTCCAATTTATCCATAAAAATACGTTGTTGCTCCCTAAACAAATCTTCAGTCAGCAACCCCGTCCTATTCCCTAAATCATAAGGCGCACCGGACACATAAAGCTCCCACATCCCATAGCGATTCTTTACCAAATAGTCTTTATTACTCAGCATCCGTAGCGAATCCTGCTCCAGGACAAGCTGTACCGTATCCAAGGTCGCATCAAAAGTAGAGGTATACCGTTTAGAAATCCTGTTAGATACACAAGAAGAACATAAAACGACAATAAAGACAAACTGCAACCACCTACCCATACGTTTCATTTTTAATCCTATCCAACAAATAAGTGCCCCCTAGAACCTCCATGCATGTTGCTACAGCCCCAATGGTCACGCCCAGTACACCATGCATTCCCACACTCTGTCCCACAAAAAAAAGATTCGGCACCTTTGTTTTAGGCGATATCCGAGACCGCATCAGCTCATTCACATCCTTCTCCGGGCCATAGAGATTACCCTTGGTCGTACCTATATAATCCCGATAGGATAACGGTGTAGAAGCATACGCATCCACTATAGCACTTGGCAATTCCTGCCAGCGCACAGCCAGCTTATCCACTATTCGATTTATTCTATCTTGCTTAAATGCTGCATACCCCTCCCCTCTAATCGTCTCTTCAATAACCGTATTTTTCGACAGCTCCCATACCTTTACTTCCTCAAAACGCATCACACTAAGACAGGTCAATGTGTCCGCAAATCCCGGATTATCCTTATCCTCTGTCATAGAAAGCATATACATGGCAGGCCATTCTTTCTCTTCATAGACCGGCAAGTTCCACAGTTGCTCCTTGTCCGCATGATAATATATGTTCGCACCAACAAAAGGTACAGCACCCGTCTTCAGTACGAAATGCGCACTAAAAGACGACACTGTAAGCGGTAGGCTTTGTATACGATCATGGTAGACACTCCGGAATAAGCCTCCGTCCAGTTGCCTTAAAGTCGTCTGTGGCTCCACATTAGAAATAAACAGATCCGCGGCATAACGTTTCCCATCCTTAGTCTCCACCTGCTGTATACTCCCATCCCGACTATGATATTGTACCACCTCTTGATGACGTAGCGCTATCCCTCCCAAGGAGCGTAACACCCGGACCAATTGCTTGCTAATCTGACTTCCGCCATTTACACAGCGGTATGCGCTCTGTATATAAGAATTGATGGCTAGTGCATGCACATAAAAAGGCGTCTTATTCGCATCACTTGCGTATAGAAAATTTGCTCCGACCAAGACAGCCCGTAACGTACTATTCGCAGTCAGCTGTTCGAAATAAGCCGATACACTAATCGCCAAAAAAGGATGGTCATAATCCTGCTCCGTTTGCTCTTCGAGATTATACAATGGAAACGCACGACATACATCCTGTAGATCCACAACATACTGCGCTATGGCAGCTCGTTCCTCCGGAAAATAAGTACTCAATTGTTCAACAAAATTAGCGTACCCCTGCGCCAAAGGATAATCTACCCCTTCATTTCCAAAACGGACATAATCAAACACCTCCGGCATCCGCTCCAGATGCAACTTATCCATAATACCCAGATAAGAAAAATACCGGTGTAGGTTCTGCCCTATCGACAACCCACCTATATAGTGTACTCCCGTATCAAAGATTTTCTTGCTTCGCGAAAACGTCTGCAGATTACCTCCAAATTGATTATTTTTCTCCAATACACAGACCTTCTTACCCTCCTTCGCTAAGATTACTGCAGCTGTAAGCCCTCCTAAGCCACTGCCTACAATCACAACATCATACGCGGTTACTGACATACACTTTCCTATAAATCTGTACACTATTTAGGTTAGATTCCAGCACAAATCCATCCTCTATTAAGAAATCTAAGCTATTTCCACTATTGACATTGACTACCGTTGCATAAGTTTTCCAATCCTGTCTTAAATAATCCTCTGCCAGCAATAGTTTAGAAATCAACAAAAGATCAGCTGTGGCTACTTCAGCGACAAACTGCACGGCCCGTAGCGAAGACCAGTAAATACTCGAGGCAACCTCTCTCCGTTCCTCCTCCTCAATCAGTCCCAGCACTTTTCGTTTACCGTTTTGCAGAGACAAAAGATAATCCAATTCTCCAAACGACAGGCTCCAATGCATCCATATCCCTCCCTGTGGCAACTGTTTATTCACCTCCCAAAATACCTGCTTCCATCTATGCAGCCTCCCTTTCACCTCACTGACTATTTCATCATCTTTATACAGGTACGCCAGTTTTATCTTGGGCACAAAATAATCTTCATTTTCGATCTGGGTCCGTTGCTCTTCAAATGTGGCCTTAAAGTGACTTGAAATAGCTTTTGTACGCTCCGAATAAGCACGACCAAACCGCTCATCAGAGATCGAAATCCGCTCGCCGATTATTGGGCGGAGCTTTCCTGGGAAAATCAGCACATCCCCTTTAGGTAATACATCTCCATTTCCATGTATATAAATGGGCAGAATATCCAGTTGCAACTGCTCTGCGAGATAGCATGCACCTTTATGAAAACGCTTGATTTGATTATCGTATGAACGGGTTCCTTCCGGAAATACAACAATAGAGTAGCCCTGTGCTACTTTATCCCGTAAAAAGTCCAAACTCCCCTCTACACCACTACTAGTCGGATAAAAACCTAATATCTGAACAGCCCTTCCAAAAATCGGAGATTTCCAAACCCAATCATTCACTAAGAAAACCATCTTGGGAACCAGCATTCCCATCGTCAATGTATCCAGAAAAGAACTATGATTACCAATTACCACTGCCGGCTTATCAAAAGTTTCCCCATAAGGATTACCCGTCTTATTCGTCACCAACGGATAGCCATACAGCACCGACTTCATAAATTTTGAGATAACATACCGCAAAAATTTATCTTTCCGGGACCGTTCAATCGGCACAATAGGAAGTATGATCCGTGCAAAAAAAGAAAGCACGATACAGCCTAGTCCATAGTACATAAACAATAGCAACGACCACAGCAGAATAGAAATCGTAAAAGGTGATTTTCCGCGTTTTGCCCTATCCGTAATAAAAAACCGGAAGATAATCGGGTAAAATACAAAAGTGATAACGACTGCTGCAAAAACCCCGATCAGCGACACCGAAGATATCGAAATCAATGCAGGGTGCTTCGCAAATATCAATGCACCAATAGCCAGCACCGTAGTTAGTACAGCCAACAAAATCGAAGTACGGAACACCTGTAGTTCATCCTCTCCTGTACTGTATTGCTTTTGCAGAGCAGCAGTCATAAAAATACTAAAGTCCACCCCATGCCCAAACACCAAGGTACAGACAATAGCAGAAAAAATATTAAACTCCAGTCCGAATAGCCCCATCAACCCTGCGGTTACCAATCCTGTAAGACCGATCGGGATCGCCGCAAGCAACACCAGCTCCAATCGCCTAAAAAACACCCACAGGATCAGCAATATAGCGACCGAAGAATAGCCGACCAATGCATTAAAATCATCCCGCAACTTCCCTAAGAACGTTTCGTTCAGTTGCTTACGGTCTACTACTACGACTCCAGGTATTTCTTCCAACTTCTTAATCAGTTGATTTCTATGTTTCTCGTCTAGTTTGACCATCGAGGATACCGTAAAAAAGCCATTCTTACTAACGACAAAGTCCCGAATTCCAGTACTTGGCAATTGCCCGAAATCCGACAACTGCATCGGGAAAAACGGCTCACGCAACAGACCATAGAACTGTTCGTAAGCATCCGCTGTAAATCCATATTGCTCCCCTATCGTACGAAGATTATGGATCACCAGCTCCTTATTATGATACTGCCAGAAAGAATTCCATGCTGATATTTTAGCCTGTTGTACCTGAATCGGATTTAGCAGCTCGCTGACATTCGAGAAGTCCAATATAATATCCTGTTCCTTTGCCAGATGCAGATAAGCCGCTATTTTTTCATTCCGTTGCAGTGCAGTATCCAGCGTATTGCCAGTAGCTACCACATAAAGAGACTTTGCCGACGTATTCGTCAGCTTATCCAATCGAGCTTCCGTATCTGCCAAATCAGATGGCATATAGTTCAACCCTGCCAGGTCATTATTAAAACTCACCTTACCACTCGTAAACAAACTGATCACAATCAGTACTGTACAAGAAAAAATCAGGATTCTACTTTTCTCGAAAGGGAATGCTGCTATTTTATCCAGCAGACTAGTGTGTCGGAGTTCTTCTTTCGGCTTGTATAAGTGCGGAATGATGAGCAAGGTAAATACAGCGGAGGCAACCAACGTGATTGAAGCAAAAATCCCTAAATCAATCAAAGCCGTAGAGTGTACAAAAAGAAGACATAGAAAAGCCACCGCATTGGTCGTCCCCGACATTAGCAACGGTTTGGTCAACTCCTTAAACAACACCTTCACATCGGTGTTCTTTTTAAAGTGAGTCAAGATATGTAATGAAAAATCAATCGTAATACCAATCAGAACCGCTCCAATACTCAGTGATATCGCCGAAATCACAGGCTTGTACAGATAGAGACAGCCCAAGGCAAAGACAACAGCAAATAGCGTAGGAATGAATACCAACAATGGGATATACAGCTTACGATAAAACAAAATCAGCAACACCATCAATACCGACATCGATATCAGTATTGTCTTTAGGATGTCTCCTTTTATCTGATCTGCATTGGCCACAGCGACAAGAGCCGAACCGAAATAAGATACCGTAACCCGGCCCGCATAGTTCGCATTCCAGCTTTTTTGCAGATCATAAAGCTCCTCCGCAAACGCTTTATTCTTCTCTGTTTCAGCTCCCTCATATTTTGGGCTTAAAAAAAGAAGCATTTGCGTCGTATCCTTGCTCGTTATGAATCCATCATACAGCAGAAAATTATCCCCGACACTGATTCGCTGCAACTTTTGTAACCCCATTACCGCCAATCCCAGTGGATCTTTCTGGATAAATTCTCCCAATACAAATCCCGATGGTGATGATAGCGTTTCATAGTTTACCGCCATACGCTGAGACATACCTTCCTTAGATATACGTACAGCCAAGCTGTCGTAATCCCCCTTGTCAAGAAAAAAAGGAATATGCTCATAGACAAAATCGTACGCCTGCCCTATTGCTCCTTCATCCAATTGCCCTGTAATCTCCCGGATATAGAGACTATCCTGCAATAGGGTATCTGCGATACCTTGCGTAGCCTCAACAAGATCATCAACAGAAGCCGATGGCAAACGCTCTATCAATACTGTGATTTTATCCGAAAAATTAACCTGTCGAATTGCTTTTGTCGTTAAATCTGACTTCTCACTTTTCGGTATAATCTGCGTGATATCTTCCTCAAAGCGAATCTTGGAAGCCAGAAATCCAAAGAAAAACAAAAAGAGCACCGATAACGCCACCGAAAGCACCTTGTGGCGCTGTACCCAGCAATAGATATGATAAAAAAGCAAATGCATTATTCTGCGGAAACCGATTTATGCTGCTTCATCCGAATCAAAACATAACTTCCAAAACCGGCAAGCAGTCCCATTATCGTAGCTAGCAGCAAAGAACCAACCAAATACTGCAACAGATGCTGCTGTATCGTATCAAAGCTAATATTATCTAATTGCAACATCCCTTTGGTAGTTGACGAGGGAAGCACAGCCCCGCCTACGATTAGTGATGCATAGATAATCAAAGGGATAAAAGGAGGTAGACTGATATTGGAAAAGGCAAAAGATAAAACCTTGTTAAGTCTTAAGAACACCGATAAGGTAATGACCAAAGCGGTCTGAAAGCCCCATACAGGAGCAATTCCCATAAAAACGCCAAAGCCGATAGAGGCAGCCATCTTTTCGGGAGAATCTTCTGAGCCGAAAATATTTTCCTTTATAAAATCATTCAAACTTTTTTTTTTGAACGAGCGCAAGAAGTTCCGGGGGATAATGTAAAAGAAAGTAAGAAATACCAGTACCGTATTCAAAATACTGATCCGTGTAAAATCCTTAAAAGGGCGAAAATGCGAAACACGTTCCACAGGGTCATACAGCACCTGTACCGGTATATTTCGCACAGCCACTCCATTCCATGCGGCACGGACAATGATCTCGATTTCAAACTCAAACTTACGCGTGTAGTATTTCTTAGGAATCGCAAGCAAGGGATAAGCCCTATACCCCGATTGAGTATCTTCCAGTTTGATCCCCGTTTCAAACCAAAACCAGAAATTAGAAAATTTATTCCCGAAAGAAGACTTCTTCGGCACCGAATCCTGAGTCATGTTACGGGCACCGATTAATAATAGAGGAGCTTTCGCTTCTTCCAGTGCCTCCACAAATGTAGACAGATCACTCGGATAATGCTGTCCATCCGAATCAATAGAAATAGCATAATGGTACCCCAACTCACGGGCCCTACACAGTCCCGCCCTTAGCGCACAGCCTTTACCTTTATTAGCGGCAAAATCGATACGCTCCAGTCCGTTATAATCATTTAATATCTGGGAAGTTCTGTCCGTAGAGCCGTCATTCACGACGATAATCTGCGCTGTATACTCCAACACACCGTCCAGCACACGGCGCAGAGTCTTCTCGTTATTATACGTAGGTATAACAACAACAATCCCCAAACGGGTAATCCGCTGTTGTAAAGTATCTTCCATAATGGGTTCTACTGAGTTAATGTACGCAATTCGGTTGCTGTAAACACGCTTGACCGGGTACTTGCATAACGCTTGACTGCATCTTTCACCGCCTTGGTTTGCGAATCAAAATTAGTCAAAATCATTTGCTTATCCGTATTAATATTTCCTTTATACTTTAAGATCTTGGGCGTATTCTCTTGGATAATCAATCGTACCAACCGTATTTCTAGGTTGTTCGGAGCTGCTTCAACAGCACCTTCAATATCCTTTGCTCCTGCCAAAAACAATTCCTTTTTCGTCTTTCTATCCGATACGTAACGTGCCTGCAGCGCATACGATGCGCCTTTGTAAGCCAATAATACCGGGTCGGTCTTATTATAGTTCTTAAGCTGGTTATACAATGTAGCCGTATATTCCTTAGAATTATCTGCTTTCTCAAAATTAGAACGGACCGACGACAAGTCGATCTGCAAAAAAAACACAACCGCCCCTAAAACTGATGCAAAAATATTAACCATCTATTTCACCTTAAATGTACATGTCAACTTTAACGCTACCGTATCTTCAAAATAGCTGACATTTTTCACTTTATACTCAGACTCATCCGAACCCGAAATGTCAATTTCCAATCGGAGCTCTGCATTTACTTCGGGATTGATTAAAGCCATAAACTTCACATTAGAAGATTTGTACATAAACAGCTTTCTGTCCAAAACCTGCTCACTTAGCTCCTTGACAATCTGCATCATACACACCCCCGGTGTTACGGGTTGATCTGGAAAATGTCCGTTAAAAATAGTATGATGCTTGTTTAATGTAATAGTGGCGACATATTTATGTCCGCCAAGGTCCTGTAAAGCACGTAATGTATAAAAATCCTGTAAAAGCATGGTATCCCCTTTAGTCTTCAAAGATAAAAGAATTTAAATTTTATTTTGCATTTACGAATTCTTTCGTAGATTTGATTACGAAAAGATTCGTAGATAAACTTAAAAAGACATGAAACCCACTGAAAGCGAAATGGAAATTCTACAGGTCCTTTGGAACAAAGGGCAATGTAGTGTACGCGAAGTCTTCGAAGCACTGAATAAAAAAGATGTGGGCTATACCACTATTCTTAAACTCATGCAGATTATGCACGAGAAGGAAATGGTGACTCGCGACACTTCTTCAAAGACACACATCTATACCGCCAACATCAATAAAGAAAAAACACAAAACCAATTCTTGAATAAAATGATCGACACCGTATACAACGGTTCCACATCAAGATTGGTCATGCAGGCGTTAGGTAACCACAAGACCAGCAAAGAAGAAATAGACTTGATCAAAGATTATTTAAATCAATTAGAAACCAAGTAATATGGAAACATTGATATCATCTATAAGCACAGCGTTAGGATGGAGCCTCCTACATTCCTTATGGCAAGGAGCTGCTATATATCTTATTCTATTTGGGTTATACCTTGCTATACCCGGACTAAGGGCAACCACAAAACATAACCTGGCACTAGCCGCTCAGGTTACGTTATTTCTTTGCTTCGTCTATACATTTTTTGACCTGATAGACTACCGTACCACACAAGAAAGCGCTACCCCACTTTCCTTAAAAAACGAAGAGCTATTCTATATAGACTATCTACACGAAAAGCAATCCAGTATCCAATACTATTTCATGTATATCGTGCCATTATATCTATTGGGCATCCTCGTTCAATCTATTTCATGCGTACGTAGCTACCTGCAAATCAAAAGTCTAAAAAGAAAAACGACCGATCACATTCCTACTGTATGGCAAGAACAGTTTACACGTGGTATCCAACGTCTTGGTATCACCAAGAATGTACGCTTATTGCTCTCCGATCAGATTTTCGAACCTCTAGCAATGGGATTCTTTAGACCGGTCGTTATCTTTCCTCTTGCCTACATCAATAAAATGGCATTAGCCGAGGTAGAAGCACTCATTCTCCATGAACTCGCACATATTAAACGCAACGACTATCTTCTCAACATAATGAAGATAGTGATGGAGACTATTCTATTTTTCAATCCTTTCATCTGGCTTATCTCCAGACATATCCAAACCGAGCGCGAGCAGGCATGTGACGACAGTGTGGTGTCCCTCCTCCCTCAACAGATTAACTATGCTAAAGCATTGCTTACGGTTGAATTGCTCAAGAAAGAAACTTCATCTCCAAGAATGAGCCTTGCCGCCTCTGGCACGCAACACAAACTACTTCAAAGAATAAAAAGAATAACACAAGCTAAAATGGAAACATCATATACGACCATCAAACACCAATTAGTAGCTTCACTAATGGTGCTATTCACCCTAGTATCTGTTGCTTGGACACAACCCAACCGCAAAGAAGAGGTTAAAGAAACAACTTCTCTAACAACTGAAGTAAGCTCACTAATCAATGGGTTAGATACACTGACCTCCCAATACAGTAGTACAGATTGGTCTGCTGACTCGCTCGACAACTGGACTTCTGACAGTGTCCTATCCATAGACACCAACAAAATCAATACAAAGAAATTCAACTCTCCGGAATGGAAAGCCCACATCGCAAAGATTGAGGAAAATGCCCGAAAAGTTGAAGAAAAATTTAACTCCCCAGAATGGCATGCCCATATCGCCAAGATTGAGGAAAATGCCCGAAAAGTTGAAGAAAAATTTAACTCCCCGGAATGGCATGCCCATATTGCCAAGATTGAGGAAAACGCCCGCAAAGTAGAAGAAAAATTTAACTCCCCGGAATGGCATGCCCACATCGCCAAGATTGAGGAAAACGCCCGCAAAGTTGAAGAAAAATTCAACTCGCCGGAATGGCATGCCCACATCGCCAAGATTGAGGAAAACGCCCGCAAAGTTGAAGAAAAATTTAACTCCCCGGAATGGTTAGCCCACATCGCCAAGATTGAGGAAAACGCCCGTAAAGTAGAAGAAAAGTTCAACTCTCCGGAATGGTTAGCCCACATCGCCAAGATTGAGGAAAACGCCCGTAAAGTAGAAGAAAAGTTCAACTCTCCGGAATGGAAAAATAAATTCAAAAAGACAACCGAACAATAGAAAGGGGTAAAATAGCGCCAAAATTCCCATACCGGAAAAAACTTTTTGGCGGAATTTTACCCCACAAAACCACGTCAAAAGAATGTATTTTATTCAAAAAACAGGCATTAAAGACCTTTAAAAGCACTTTACAATAGGCTTTCATACCTCCTTTCTTTTGGGATTAACCGTCTTGTAATTCCTTATTACCGGACGGTTATTCTGAATTGCTAGACGGGAAAACAAAAAAGCCAGACGGGAAAACGAAACAACGGACCTGTAAAATTGTGCTATAAGTCGAAAACGGAATCTGCGAGTGCAGCATTTATCTTCTGATTTGTAAATACAAAACGCGTAGAGCCATTTGAATTATCCAAGAGCATCACCTCTACAACTTGATATGTAGTCTTATCAAAACTAACGACCAATTGTTTCATAGCCTTTTTAACCTCTTTGGCTATAGGGTTCAGTTTTAAGATGTACAATTTATTCGTCTGAAAATAAGAAGGTGAAAACTCCGTTCCCTGATAAGTTCCTCCATTCATATTGCTTTGTATTGCTTGACTGATCTTTTCAAACTGTTTACTCCTCCCAATATCCATGGTCTTTTTCTTCCCCTTCTCTTCAATCATCATCTTTTTGTTGTTAAATACCATCGTATAGGCAGTAGGACTATTATAGAACCAAGCCAACTTATCTGGGTTTTTCACGTAAAACTTACCCGACGACACCAACTCATTCTTAACATAACCTACCTTCTTGTATTGTACAAAGTCTGCCGTCAATGTTTTGACTTGGCTAGCCTTTCCCATTACGCTTTGAAAAGTAGAAATCTCGGTAGTCGACATTTTCTGTTCTTGGGCAGTTCCCACTGTAACACAAAATGCCAAAAGAAATGATAACAAAAATTTATTCTTCATATGCGTGCAAATTTAGCAATTCGTCGGCAGTTACCGAATGCCAATCACGCTCTTTCATATAAGTAAGGACCCGTGCTAGTACCCGCAGGCTTTTTGAAGAAGTATCATGAAACAGAACAATATCTCCTGGTTGCAACCTGCGGACGACACGTTCATATATTTTATCCTCGTTAGACAGCACCGTATCCAAGGAGCGAATGCTCCAACCAATCACCTGATGTTTGGTCTGCTGGACCGCTTTAGCTACAGGAGGGTTAGTCACTCCAAAGGGTGGCCTAAAAAGACGGGGCTTCAATGGAACTAAATCATTGATCACCGCATCACAACTATCGATTTCCAAAACCACCTGGTCCGCAGTCAGGAAACCGAATGCCTTTGAGTGCATCATCGTATGATTACCAATAGTATGTCCTTCTTCCAAAATACGCTTAAATATCCGGGGGTATTGGGTAATCTGTTTACCAATACAGAAAAAAGTAGCCTTAGCGTCATAACTTTTGAGTAAGTCTAGAAATTCCTCTGTAATCGGGGTAGGTCCATCATCGAAAGTAAGCGATAGGGTACGCCCATCGTGTCTGAACTTCTTATAAAATACATCAGTAAAATAGCTTTGACGAATATCAAAAGAACCCCAGGTAGTCAAACCTATCCAGAGAAAAATCAATAAAAAACACCAAGACCACGATATTACCGAAAATAGAGCCAATATCGCAGCAAGTATCCCTAAGGATAGCAAAAATGGAACGATATTTTTATGTTTGAACATACTTTTAGCAATTGTCTTTTGATTCTGTTATCTTGTTAACTCGATAACTTAATAACTCCTTAACTCCGTTTCAATAACACCAAACTGTGGTCTCTACCTTTATACTGATTATATAATAAAACATAATTAAGTGGCATTTGTTTTCCGGTTTTCCAAACAATTTCTTCCGGAATCTCCTGCGTTTTCAACACATAGGCCGCTGTAGCCATCCCAAAAGCCGAAGCCACGTCCGAATGACCATAAAAATGCTTGTAATACAGCTGGCTTCTATCTTCAAATAACCGCCCAAACCTATCGAAATAATAATCATACCCCATGTCACCAGTATTGCCGATTACGACAGCCGAGATAGCAGCGCGCTCCACCTTATTCCGCTGTAGAAAACCATCAATAAATTCTTTTAACTCCCCCAGCTCAAGCCGATTTTGAATACATACATCCACGACCTCTGCATAACTCTCCATAGTAGGGCTTGAACGAAGCACAAAAAAAGTAGCTCCTTCGCCATAATTAACACCACGAGTTTCGGATTCACGGATTGTCTCACACACCTCGTCAGACTTCACCTCTCCTATCAACTGTTTTAAGGTAAACGTATGGCCCGATATTTCATCTATTCCTCCTACCAATACCGATTGTGCATCTCCTGCCTCCAACTGTTGCAAGCTATCCAACAAAGCCGATTCAAAAGAAACCGCACCATTCACATAGGTAAAATTATACGCTTTACACCCCAACCGTAACGCAATCTGAGCTCCTACCGTATTATGGGTAGACTGAATAAACGAAGTCGGTGTTAAAAACTCTTCGTCATTGTCCAATATATTTTTCAGAAACTTCTCAGAATCTTCCAAACAGCCTAATCCTGTCCCAGTGATTACGCCATCCAAATCTTCCACACCTGCTTCATCCAAGGCCTGCTGGGCAGCAAATATTCCCATTTTAATACCTTTGGACATACGCCTTATCATATTCGGAGCGATCAACTCTTTATAAGACGGTTGCTGCGCGTATGCTTTTGCCTGCGTAATCTCAGTCGCCTGATTGAAAAAATCCAGACTCCAGACACCCTGTGCAGTAACCGCACCAATCCCCTGAATAAAACATTTACCTTTCATTTCTCTTTTTATGTGATGAGGTTATCTTGTTATCCTGTGATCTTGTTAACTTGTTCACTCGATAACTTGATCACTTAATAACTCGATAACATAATCAATATCTCCCAAAAATCAACGTCGAACAGTTGCCTCCAAATCCAAAAGAATTAGACAGCACATAATTGACATCCCTTCGCAACAAATCAGCCTGCGGTATCAGCTCAAACTCCTCCATCGGCGTCTCGAAGTTCAGGTTTGGAAACACCATCCCCTCTTGGATCGCCAAGATACTATATACCGCTTCGATCGCTGCCGCTGCAGCTAGCGTATGTCCAGTGAATGCCTTCGTCGAGCTGAATGTAGGGACGCCATTACCAAAAGCACGTAGCAGTGCACGTCCTTCAGACAAATCATTATTTGGTGTCGCGGTACCATGGGCATTGATATAATCGATTTGACTCGCTACTAATTCGCTTACCGCAAATGCCTTTTGCATCGCTAGAAAGGCTCCTTCTCCATTCTCAGACGAAGCCGTCTGATGGAAGGCATCATTTGCATTTCCATATCCTGCTACATAAGCCAACACAGGCTTTTGCTCCTTAGCAATCAACGCATCAGATTCCAAGACCAAATAAGCCGCCGCTTCACCTAGATTAAGCCCCTTACGATTTTGGTCAAAAGGCTTACAATAGGTATCTGAAAGTATCATCAACGTGTTAAATCCGTTCAACGTGAATTTACTCAATGCATCCGTTCCACCTACAATAACACGGTCCAACCGGCCACTCTTAATCAATCTCGCTCCTAGCATAATCGCATTAGCGGCCGAAGAACAAGCTGTACTAATGGTCGTAACCGTACCTTTCAGCCCCAGGTCATCGGCAATCTGCTGCGTAGACACACCCGCATCATGACTCAGGATATAGTGCTGCAATTCCGGATCTTGGGTATAGCTATAAAAATATTTCTCGGTGACATCCATACCCCCCACGCTCGTAGACGAGATAAGCCCTGTACGAACAGATGGGTCCGTGAATAATAATCCGGCCTGTTGTACCGCCTCCCGGGCAGCAAGAATACCGAGCATCCCCGTACGGGTGACACCATGCCCCTTAATCAGGCCGATGCGTTCTTCAAGGGCGGTATTAGAAAGTTTTATCTCTCCAACAAGCACATTATCACGATGCCGGGTCTCAAAATTATCCACCCGCGTAATCCCACATCGGGATGTAGCGAGTGATGAAAGATTTTCAGCCACAGAAAGACCTATAGCCGAAACCATTCCCATTCCGGTAACACCTACACCCACCGACATATTTTACTTCGTTCTATTTTTCGAGATAAAATCGGCCATCGTATTGATCGATTCAAATATTGCTTTACCTTGCTTAGGGTCGCTCAATTTGATACCGTAGCCTTTATCCAATAAAACAATAAGCTCCAAGGCATCGATAGAATCTAATCCCAGTCCATCGCCAAACAAAGAATCGTCATCATTAATATCTTCGACCGTAATATCTTCTAAATTTAAAACCTCAATGATTTTACCTTTTAATTCCGCTTTTAATTCTTCCATTCTATATTAAAAATAATTGATCAATTTGTTCTATTGTATGGGCCAGCACGCCGGTCTGTTCGACCAGATATAGTACCGCCTTATATTCTTCTCCAAACAACTCTACCCAACCGCATAATACCCGCTTGGCCTTGCCTGACAGTAATAAGTACTCCGCATAGGCATGTTGGCTTTTCGAGTCGTAGTTATCAGCCACAAAAAAGGCATTCTCTGCGGGAAACTGATGCCGGATACACAGCTCACCCGTACAGATATTGGCCAGCGTATATACAAATATAGCAGGGCTTGGATAATAATTAGCCTCCTCCCGAATGGTCCCCCAATGTCTGTAATCTGTATCTAGACTTCCGGACCTATTCGCAAGGATGATAGCAGTATCCTCCTCTACAGGCATATCTTTCAACAGATACTCTGCTGCGGCAAACGCCAATTTACTCAAGCTATCCATCTTGTAAAATTTGGGATAATCAACCTGAATATTCTTTACAGCCTCCTTCACAAAAGCAGCAAACGAATCAGCTGTACTAGAGTACTCCAACTGTCCATTCACAAACACCTGCCCCGCAGCAACTGTTGCATAACTTGATATGTAGAACGTTTCCTTCACTAGATTTTCTTTAGAATCATAGCCGTATTACTACCTCCAAAGCCAGACGCAGTCTTCAGACAATAATTTAAATCCATAGGCATCAAATCCTGGATAATATTCAAATATTTGGAGGTTCCTAAAGTAGCAAAACCCTTAGTCGGGAGGAGCATATTCTCACGTAGCGATTTAACCGCTATCGCAAGCTCTAGCAAACCGGAAGCCCCCAGTGTATGTCCATAATATCCTTTCAAGCTATGCGTAGGTGTCCCGGATAGTCCCATACGATCAAAAGCTATAGCTTCCATCTCATCGTTGTATAGGGTTGCTGTTCCGTGTGCCGATACAAAATCAATAGCACCTGTAGAGATACCTGCTTCCTGAAAAGCCGACTGCATACTGCGCACCAATCCCTCTCCCGTACGTGAAGGCCCAGAAATATGATTTGCATCGTTTACAGCCCCTTCTCCCATTATTTGTACAATGCCCTCGGACTTACGATCGGTCAACCATGCTGCGGCAGCCGCCTCACCCAACGTAACACCACTACGCGCCGCATCAAACGGCCGGCATGGGCCACTGCTCATCGCCTGAAACGACTGGAATCCCGATAGCACAAACTCACTGACCTGGTCTCCTGCCAACACCAGTACCTCATCATATTGTCCCATCTGTATCAATCTCTTACCAACAGATACCGCCAACAATCCTGACACGCAGGCATGGGAGACAACAATTGGTTTTGAAACAAATCCCAGACGCTGTGCCAATACCCCTGCAAGTCTGCCCAGTTCGGCTTCCTCTACGGAGCCAGATGCTAGTTTCTCGATATTACCCTTAGTCGTCGAGAGAATAAAGCCCGTACGCGCTGTAATCACTTTATCACTCACCAACGGCAAAGCCGCATGTAACATTATATTTTCTAAAAAAGAAAGAGAATCATCCAATAGGGCTGGTCTATCGGCAAATCTAGCGACATCTATCTCCTTGAGCATCCCTATATCTATCCCCTCAATAGCGCCTTCTCCTTTCATCAAGGTGGCCCAATTGCTTTGCAAGTCCATTCCGAGAGGACTCACGCAATTCACCTCCGATATGTAAATAGGTTTAAACACTACAGTAACCCCACCTTTTTTTTCCAACTCACGATAAAATCCGGAATGTTCAATGTCAACAAACCTTCGCTATCAAGAAAAACCTGCGTCGTCTCCCCCAGACAGACCAGGTCGTCCTGTTCATTAAAAATCTTAAATTTGAATATCATTTTCGCGGCGGGAGTGTCCACAAAAGAAGTCTGCACCCGAAACTTATCCCCATACCGCAATGGAAGCTTATGCTCACAGACAGACTTGACAATAGGAGTCGTATAACCTGACGCCTGCACCGTAAGATAGTCTATACCGTGTTCCTTACCAAATGCCTCCCGTCCGTCCTCAAAAAAGGTGATATAATGACCGTGCCACACAATACCCAATGCATCCACCTCGTTAAAGCGTACCTCTCCCCATTTGGATACGGTCAAATGACTTGCCTCATTATATAGTTCTTTTCTTCTTATCATATAGGACTGCAATCAGCAACGTAAGCATAAAAAACAAAAGTAATAAAATTATATTAGGCAGAATAGCCAACCAACTTCCCTGCCGTAACAGGATATCGTAAAAACCACTCAATGCCCAATTCATCGGAGAGAGCTTGGATATCGTCTGCATGATTGCAGGCATTACAAACACGGGCACCCATACGCCACCCACAGCGGCCAAAATCACCACAAACGTAGCACCAAAAGGGGCAGACTGTTCCTGCGTAGTAGCAATAGTCCCCAATAAGATGCCAAATCCAATCGCTGCAAGTCCAGCAAACAGTGCCATAGCCGACAGTTGCAGAAAATGATGCCCCACTTCAAAGGCAGGTAAATCCAAAAGCGGAAACACATATATCCCGACCAGCAACATCAGATAAAACTGAATAAGGCTCACCAACAGATAGGTAAAAGTCTTGCCCAGTAAAAACAATGTATAGGGAACGGGATTCGTGATGAGCCGAACCATGGTACCTTGAGACTTCTCCTTTACGATATTAATGGAAAGTGGTACGACTATAAAAAATATAGCGAACAAAGACCAAGCAGGAACATTATGTTGCACGGCGCTCGGTTTTAGGCTATTCCGACCCGCTTCGGGACCAATCTCCCGATATTGGAGTATCTGACCGTTATCAAACACCGCTTCTTCATTGACGCTTAGCTCTTCCTGAAAGACCTTATACACCTTATCTTTTTCAATAGTGGCAATCAGCTTATCAATAGAGCTCTTGATAGCTGTTTTAAAAGACTCCTGCGTAGCAGGGTCAAAATATAGATTGACATCCTTCTTCTTGATTTCGGTTATAGCTGCAGTTACTGTATCCGAATCGGAATACGAAAACTCGGCCATCACCTTATCTACATTCTGCTTGATATGAAGATTCAGATCATCGCTCAACTTGGGTGGCAATACAATAGCCAATTGGTAATCTCCTTTGAAAACAGCTTCTTTTGCTTCATTCTCATCCAGAATGGCGCCATTGACCTTCTCTACCACCTCAAAACTACCGATATCACCGAGCTCCTTGCGCACCGTCTGCGCAATTTCTCCCTTATCATTATCAACCAACAGAACCAGAATCCGGGTACCTGTAATCGAATCGAATGACCCTTTTTGTACCATCGTAATGGTAATCAATAATACCATAGGCATCACAAAAAGGATAATAAGCCCCCCAACATCCCGCGATTGAAGAAGAAGCTCCTTACGAATAGCCATACCTAACTTATATAGCATCCCTTAGCCCCCTTCCTGTCAAAGTAATAAAGACATCTTCCAAGTTACGTGCCCCTTCGGTCGTATCAATAAGTTCCTGAGGAGTGCCCTGTACAATGACCTTACCACTCTCAATAATCGCAATGCGATCGCACAATTCCTGCGCTTCAATAAGGTGATGCGAGGTGTATACGATAGTCATACCGGATTGATTTTGCTCTTTTAAAAAATCGAGGATTACATTTTTAGACTGCACATCCACCCCTACGGTAGGTTCGTCTAAAAAGAGCAATTTAGGTTCATGCAGGATACCCGCCAACAGGTTGACCCGTCGCTTCATCCCTCCGGAAAATGCACCTATTTTTTTATGTGCGAATTTCGATAGTCCCATCTTTGACAATCCCTCTTCCACCAAGCTGTTTAGAACCTTGCCTTTCAAACCGTACATGGCTCCAAAATAAACCAGGTTTTCTGTAGCCGTCAATGTAGGATACAGTGCGTACTCTTGAGGCACAACACCTATTAATCTACGGATATCCATAGGGCTGCCCTTATAAGAAAGACCAGCTATCGTAAAGCTTCCCGATGTAGGTTTTATCAACCCGCACAGCATCGAAATCAAGGTAGTCTTGCCAGCCCCATTAGGCCCCAGTAGTCCAAACACCTCTCCTTCCAAGATCTGAAGACTGAGATTCTCCACCGAGTAATAGTCGCTGTCTTTATATTTTTTGGAAAGACTGTCTATTCGAATTATCTCCATATCCCTAAACAGCTTTCTTCAATTTCTTAAAAAATGCTTCTTCAAGGTCCGCTAGGTGGAGTAATTCTGCCGACAAGGTATTATACACATCGCCTTGATTACTCCGTTTCTTATAAACCCGGGAAGCATTAACCGCGAAATCACGCCATAGATCTCCTATTTCCGTCATCTCTTTGGACAGCTCCAACAAAGCAGGGTTATTAATTTTGTGCCCAGCTTCCTGCAGGAATGCAGAATAAATATATCGGAATCCGCCGCCACCAGTCCCAATTTCTTCCTGCATACGGACCATTTGTGCTAAATAATAGTTCGCCTTTGGAATCCCGACCTTACCCGGCCATTTAGCAATGGCTTTGGCAACCGTACGCATCCCTTTGACTCCCACAATAGGAACCGGGGCCAACATATCATTACAGGCTTTTCGTATAGATTTCCGAATAGCTTGCGTCCAGTCAATATCACTTTCGGCAGGCACATACGTCGGGTAGTATAGATGTCCTTTAGGAGCAAGCACCCCCTTCGCAAAACGAACCCGTTCCAACTCTTTCTCGGTGAGCCGGTGTACCCCTTCCATCGTAGGATCACTCACGAGATATTCATTCCCCTCTTTGCCATAAATCACCAGGTTATGTGCGTTGAAATGAAATCTATAATCATCTGGAAAATAAGGCAGATGATATACACCGACCTGCAGTCCAGAGGGAATATTCAGTTTCAGATTCTCATCCAGCTGCTGTTGTGCCTTGGCAGGACTGGAAAACTTCCTCCGTTTTATTTTGACTCCCAAACGTCTAGCCATACGGCTGAAAATCCAACCTGGCATCGGGCGATAGCTTAGCCCTGGAGCATTACTTACCTTGAGAAAAGGGAGATAAACATAAAATATACCTGCCCCCAAACCAAAAACCATCGGTTCGGAGAGGTTCAGTCCCTTATCTTTCAACAAATTCGAGGCCACCCCACTTTCACAATGTGCAGATTGGTGATGTGTAAAATCTAACTGCATTAATCTCCTTTAAAATTCTTTAACTCTGCTATGGTGATATCAAATGCATCAGCATACTTCTGCAATCTACTATCACTCAACCTACTAAACACATCCGGTTTAAAATGACGCTTGATACGCCATTGCCAAAATCCGGTATATCCCGCCAAGACCACCACATCCATCCTAGTCAGTAGCATATAATAGTAAATGGGGCTTCGCTTTCCCTCTTTTACAGCCACTTTAGCCTGGTCAATCTCCGCCTGTAATACTTCCATAGTATGGTCCTGAACGATATTTTTAGCTTCCCAGCCTGTACTCAATGCTGTTGTATATTCGCCATTTTCATCCACAGCGTAATACATTTCTCTAGAACCTTTCTGCACGATCCGTCCACTATCTTGGGGTACTTCAGATTTCTTCATAGCTATTAAGGTTTACGTTCTTGTAAGAATAAATTAATCTCGGCCTCCGCAATCTGGTCACCAAGGACCTCCGCAATCACCGACATGGTACAGATGGTATATCCCGCCCCCTCAAATTGAGAAACCAAACGAGCAGTTGTACGGATACGCTGTTCTTTCTTTGGCAGGCATTCGATACATACACTTTTAATGGCGGATATAAAACCAATAACCCGCTCGTCGACTTCCGGATTATAATCATCCGTATAATAGTTCTGTCCAACAATCGAAGAGCAGGTCTGGGCCATATGCTCTATCAACCCCACTTCCTGTAGGAGCTCATCGACCAAAAATATACAGTCGCTCTCAATTGTATACTCACAAATAACATGCCCTTGGCTGATTTCGACGATATAGTCTACCATCAACATAGGTGCCCTATGAGGCAAAAACTCATGAATAGGTATTTTTATAACGCCTTCTGTCATATTATGTCGTTGAAGCGATTACCGTTTTCATCTGCGCAGAACCTATACTATCCTGCCCAATGTATGTTTCTATATGTACCAGAGTAACTCCCATAAACTCCTGGATAATCTCCACCTTACTAGTCAAAACCTCTCCCACCAAGGGCAATCGGCGTACGTCTGCTTTCTGAATGGAACCGATATATCCAGTAGGCGCCTGTTCCTCGCGGATATAAAAACTATATCCAGTATGTGCCGCCACTGACTGTGCCATATGCTCTAATAAACCGCTTTCCTGTAACTGACCTCCAGCCACAAATACATTGTCCGTCCTGATTTCAAAATCAACAACCACCGTCTCTGCCGTATAATCGAGTAACCTATCGATCATAACCATAGGAAACCGTTGCGGAATCAGCTTGATAATATGTTCACCTTGCACAGGAAGCATTAGCACACAGTTAAATAAGCATAGGAATAGGTAAACCGGGCACTCTCGGGCACACACAGTAGGATTCGCTGACCGGATTTCAATTTCCCGGAATGCACCAGTTCTTCCAACATAAGATATACTGACCCTGCCCCGACATTACCAACAGAACGGAGGTTCATAAACCATTTGTCTCTAGTAATCTCAATTCCTGCCTTGGCAAAGCGATTATACAGTCCGTCTACAAAATAATGCGAAGAGACATGAGGCAATAGATAGTCGACATCATCAGGAGTCACACCATGCTTCTCCATTGCATCTTTCATACTTTCTACGCCTTTATCCAAAATATACTTATCGAGCAACTTGGTGTCTTGCTTGACCGCGAATATGGACTGATTAAGCCACTCTACAGAGGGATAATCACTAAATGGCTTCAGGTCACCATCCGCTAACTTTTCGGAACCAGCATACATACAGACGTCCAACTCGTGAGCGTAAGAATATCCTTCTACCCAATCCATCCGTAAAGACAAAGGACCTCTTGGTTTATTCTCCAAAAGCATGGCACCTGCTCCATCAGAAAGCATCCACCGTAAAAAATCCTTATTAAAAGCAATGATCGGCTGTTCTTCCAAATCTTTCAGATTTTCCACCTCCTTATTGTAATGATCAGCCAACATCCACGAAGACATCCGCTCCGATCCGGTACACACCGCATTGTCCGTATTTCCGGCCTTTACCGATAGGTAGCCAAATTTTAGGGCATTCATCCCCGCGCAACAATTGCCTGAGGCAGAATTGACCTCTGACTGACCATTCTTCAGTTCGCCATGAACCATTACAGCATGCGATGGCATCAAATAATCCGGCGATGAGGTACCACAAGATATAAGTTGGATATCTGACGCCTTAAAATCTTCATCCAATAGATTGCGGATAGCATTGGCAGTCAACAAGACATTGGTATGGGTAGGTACCCCTTCTTTTGTAAGGGCATAATACCTCGTCTGTATACCATTGTTGCGTAAAACAATACGCTTCGCCTTTGATTCTCTATCGTTGATCTTACCCAAATAAGTCTCCATATCCTCATTGACAATGGGATCATTGGGCAAAAACTTACTAACACGATTTATAAAAACTTGATTCATCTACTAAATACCTTGATAATGTGCCTTCTCCTTTTTAATTTTTGCAAAATATAAAATCGGGAAAAGCACTAATTCGATTAAAAATACAATAGGTGACAGAAAATATATCGCAAAAATCACGTAATATTTAAAACAGTTCACCAGCAGTTTACGTTTTTTAGGGTTTTTTAAAATTAGTGTAGACCAGATATGGAACATACGGTTTGCCTTTTTATCCATAGATACCAAGAAAAATCGATAGTCCACAGCACCCTGAGCAAGTAAATGAGACTGCATACCCTCAAAATTACTACGCTGCAGATGCGAGAGAATCGTCTCCCCATATTTACCTGCTCCTTTGATCTCCCCCTCAGCAACCCCAGGCATAGGGAATATACCATAGGCTTTACGCTTTACACCTGAAAATAACCAATCTACAATAGTCACTACAGAAATCATATTATGATGCCTGTCTGTGAGCGCGATATTACCAACCAATCGGGCACCATTTTGAAGCAACAAGGCTTTTACCTTGTCCTGTGCCTTAGCCCACATATTACGGGATCCACTAATGGTTACAACGGACGTATCCTCTAATATACGCTTGGCATATGGGCTCTTTAAAAATGAATTAATTGGGATAGAAGGGGTCAAATACCAGACCTGATAATGAAATAATACCAAGTCGTACTTTTGCTCTAAAACAGATAGGGCCGGAGGGTGAATCTCTTCCGGAATCTGCTGAAAAGTCTCTGGAAAGACATTAAAAAAAACATCACTACGCCAGGGGAACGAGAAAGAGTGTACAGTTCTGATTTCGTAAAAATCAACGTGTACCTCTTCATTGTCCAATAAGGGTTGTGCTATTGATTTGGCTATATCTTCCAGTTGTCCAGACTGGCTATAATAAATTACTAAAACATTTTTCATAACCTAAGGGGCAGCCTTCTCCTTTCTATTCCAAAAATCAAAAAAATTAAACCACTGTAATGGATATCGGGACAAAATCCCCTCGACACTCTTTACATAAAAATCCAATGCGGCCTGCGCATCTCTACGTTTTACAGCATCACACCTACGTGCATACAAATGATAGTGGCTATTTGTCTCTTTCATCACATATACGAATATAATGGGGACACCCAATCTTGATGCCAAATGGAAAGGCCCCGAGGGAAAAAAGGCGTTCTTGCCTAAAAAATCAGCCTCCAATACCTTTGAACCTTCAAAATAACGGTCGCCTGTAAAACAGATCAGCTCATTGTTCGAAAGCGCGTCGTTAATATTGAATACATGAGACATATCCTCCTTGATGTAGATATGTTTAATAGTCGATTTTTCGGAAATCTGTTGCAGGTACTCCTTGATGACAGACACCTCTTGATCCACTGTCACTTGATTAATCTGAAAGCTCAAATCAAGATCCGAAAAAAACTGTTCCGATATTTCGAAATTACCAACATGGGCAGAAATCAAAATCCCTCCATGACGTTCCTGTAGAACCTCTTTTAAGGATTCAATACCATCAAAATCATAGGTAAACTGATTGCGCATACCGGCCGAAATGGCGACTTTGTCAATAATAGTCTGCCCAAACACAAAATAAACGCTGTATACTTTCCAAAATGAAGTCCATTTTGAAAAGCCCTGCCGCTGATGCAGGTAATAGAAAATATTACTAAAACTTGTGGGATAAAACAGGAAATAATAAAGGGCTACAAAAACAAGAAGTCCGTAAGCTGTACGGACACCAAATTTCTTTATAAAGAAAACAAATATTTTATAGCCAAGGAGTGTTCCTTTCGACTTTCCGTCCCATTGGCTCATGGTTGTCTAAAATTATTTTGCCAATATTTTATGTTCAATAACGTTGTAGAAGTCCTGAAAGGTAGTCATCCCTGCAAAATCCGCCTCTCCCAACTTGACCCCAAAATTAGACTCAATCAACACGACTAAATCCACATAATCCAAACTATCTAAATCAAGAGACTCTCTAAGAGGAGCTTCTGGTTGTATCACCTCTGCATCCACCTCAAATTCCTCTACCAAAATTTCATTTATCGTCTGCTTAATATCCGCGTTACTCATTATTAAATTTCTTAACTACCACCGCTGAATTTGTTCCACCAAATCCAAAAGAATTTGACAAATATATGTCAATTTCTTGTTTTATTGTTGATGAAACTAAATTTAATTCCTCCAACCCACTATCTACCTGCTTCAAATTAATATTAGGCGCAATAAAGCCATGTTGTAACATCAATGTAGAATATACAATTTCGCTCGCTCCCGCCATCCAGCATTCGTGTCCAGTCATAGACTTTGTTGAACTCACGAAAGGCTTCCCTCCAAATACCTCCAATATTGCCTTTCCCTCATTAGCGTCACCAATCGGTGTAGATGTCGCATGGGCATTGATATAATCCACCTCGCTTGCGGCAATACCTGCCTGCTCCAGCGCGCGACGCATCGCCATAGCCGGACCATCAATATTGGGTGTAGAAATATGCCCTCCATTGGAAGAAAATCCATACCCCAATACTTCAGCAATAATAGGGGCTCCACGCTTTACCGCAGACTCATAACTTTCCAAAATAACTGTAGCTGCTCCTCCACTAGGCACTAGCCCCGTGCGGTCTATATCAAATGGCCGGGAAGCCGACTCAGGATGTTCGATATCCTCGGCAAATACACCAAGACCATCAAAACTCGCCATCGCATAGGGATTTATTTCCTGGGCTCCGCCACAGATAATCATATCCTGCAGTCCCTGCTTGATAAACATATAACCTAGGCCAATTGCATGCGAACCACTCGCACAGGCCGCGCTGATTGTCATATTGATTCCCTTCAGCCCCAAGATCGTTGCCAGATTCATCGTGACTGTCGAGTTCATAGATTTAAAGATTGCGCCAGAACCGATTAGTTGGGTATCTTTCTTCTCACGAACTATATCAGTAGCTTCTATTACCGCTTTTGAAACGCTGTCATTACCGTATAGAATACCGACCTCATTGGCTTCGATATAAGCTGTATCGATTCCGGCATGCTGTAAAGCCTCACGGGTAGCAACGTAAGCATATTCCGACTCTTCGCCCATGCTGATTCGCTGTCTCCGCGTCAATTCGTTCTTGAGGTTTGGCACTGGTACCATCCCTGTTAGGGGCGATTTGAACCCGAATGCTATTCTAGACTCGTCAACCACAATACCAGACTTACCTTCGAATAAGGATTGCCTCACCTCTTCCAAGTTTGTCCCTATGCAAGAATAGATACCCATCCCTGTAATCACGACCCTTTTACTCATATACGTATCTAGGAATAAATACCACCGTTAATATTTATAATTTCACCTGTAATATAACCAGATTTTTTTGATGCTAAAAATGAAATTAAATCCGCAACCTCCTCAGCTTTCCCAAAACGATTTGCCGGAATAAGCTTAACCAACTCCTGCTCATCCATTTCTGCCGTCATATCCGTTTGGATAAAACCTGGAGCCACCGCATTTACCGTGACATTACGCTTAGCAACCTCTTGTGCCAGCGCCTTTGTCGCGCCGATAACTCCCGCTTTGGCGGCAGAATAGTTAACCTGCCCGGCAGTGCCCTTTACTCCTGATACCGACACCACGTTGATAATACGCCCATAGCGATTCCGTAACATTTTCTGAATAAAAAAATTAGTTACATGAAAGAATCCATTCAATGAAACATCCAGCACATTTTGCCAATCTTCTTTTTTCATCCACATGAACAGCCCATCCTTAGCAACACCAGCATTATTGACGACAACCTCTACAACCGCATCCGGATGTTCTCCTATCCAATTTGACAAGGCTGTATTTACGGCTTCCTCGTCAGAGACATCAAACTTTAATACTGCACCATTTCCCCCTTCTTGTTCGACTAGATGCAAGGTTTCCAAAGCAGCGGTCTCATTACCTTGATAGTTAATCAAGACAAAATATCCCAAATCAATAGCTAGTTTTTGACAAATCGCGCGACCTATGCCTCGGGATCCTCCTGTTACTAATGCACATTTCATATCTATGTAATTTGTCTTTTATTACGCTCTTTTCATTAAGTAGTCCTTGACAGATTGAATCGCCATATATAATGGCTTGTCCTCCGAAAAAGCTGGGATAATAGCTCTTATAGCCGTATAAATCTCTTTCGTACGAGTAGACACCGAGTCCTGACAAGAAAGAATATCAATAGCCTGAGCAATAGATATCAGCTGTATAGCCAATACTTCATAAGCGTTGATAATCACTTTATGGGTAATCACCGCGGCATTGGTACCCATACTTACGATATCTTGATTGTCGTTATTGTTAGGTATACTGTGGACATACATCGAATTGGAAAGCGTTTGATTCTCCGCTGTCGTAGAAGTCGCTGTAAATTGTGCTCCCTGCATTCCGAAATTAAACCCAAGCTTACCCATATTAACAAATGGGGGTAATATTTCATTAATCTTAGAATTCATCAGGTAGTTCAGTTGACGCTCTGACAACATAGTCAATCGGGTGATCGCCAATTTCAACTTATCCATTTCCAAAGAGATGTAATCTCCATGAAAATTACCTCCATGGTATACATTTTGGTCTTCAACAGATATGATAGGATTATCACTTACGGAATTCACTTCGTTCTCTAAAACCTGTCCCACCTGCTCTATGGTCTCCAAAACAGGACCCAAGATTTGGGGAACACAGCGTAATGAATAATACTCCTGTACTTTGTCTTTAAATATCTCTTCGAGATTATTTCCTGAATAGAGGTCTTCTTCACGCTTACGAATCAACTTAGAATCCGTTAAATGATGCCGCATCATCGCGGCAATATCCTGTTGTCCTTGGTGTTTTTTCACTTCATTGAGCGTCACAGAATAATGATCATCGTGTGCTTTCGCCAACTCGTTCATAATAGAAGACAACTCTACCGACCAGGATAACAGCTGTTTGGCATGGAAATAATTGACCATCCCAGCACCGGTCATGACCGAAGTACCATTGATCAACGATATCCCCTCCCTAAGCTCTACGGCTATGGGTGTCAAGCCCAACGCTTCAAACACCTCTTTTGTCGGTCTTCTCTTATTCTGGTATACCACCTCTCCTTCGCCAATCAATGTCAATGCCAGATGCGCCAACTGTACCAAATCTCCACTAGCCCCTACGCCTCCGTGAGCAAAAATGACAGGAGTAATATCGCGGTTGATAAATTCCTGCAACAGCTCCAATACAGAGATATGTACGCCAGACTTTCCTTTTGAAAGATTACATAAGCGGGTAAGCATCGCGGCCTTAACAATATCCGGAGGGAGTAAATCGCCTGTACCGGAGGCATGGCTACGAATCAGATTATACTGTAATTGAATACGATCAGCGTCTTGAATACGATATTGTGCCATCGGACCAAAACCTGTATTCACACCGTAAATAACTTTGTCTTTAATAAATGACTTCAAAAAGCTAAAGCTTTCTTTTACAACTTCGACGGTATCGCTGCTCAAGCCTACCGGTTTCTGATTTAACAATACGTCTGAAAACTGATCTAATGAAAGATCTTTATGGATAGAAATCATTTAATATATAGGGTCTTTTTTACTTTCAATTTTTAGATTATCTTCTTTTCTCACCGAGATAATTAAGTACCTTTGTCAATAGCTAATTGCAAAAATAATACATTTCCGTTATAATAAAATCCTTGATTAAAGAGGAGTGCTAAATATTTGATTTTATTTAGCTTTAAATTGAATTCTTCATAGAATGAATACAAGCGAAGTTGACATTTTGATTATCGGAGCAGGCCCTTCCGGCTGTGTGGCCGCAGGATACCTACAGAAGCAGGGGGCAAATATCAAAGTTGTGGAAAAGAGCAAATTTCCGAGGTTGGTAGTCGGAGAGAGCCTCATCCCTCGTGTCATGGACCACTTTGAGGAAGCGGGCCTTTTGGACAACCTAGACAAGCAAAATTTTCAAAAAAAACCTGGAGCTCGCTTTATACGCGGGCAGGTTATCAGTATTTTTGATTTCAGTCAAAAATTTGGTGAAGGCTGGGACTGGACCTGGCAGATCCCGAGAGCAGACTTTGATATGGTCATGGCACAGACCCTGATCGACAAAGGGGTCGACATCAGCTTTGAAACGACAGTCACCGCTATTTCTTTTGATGGCCCAAATTCTGTCACCACCGTTGTAGACAAAGAGGGAAATGAATCACAGATTAATGCCAAGTTTGTAATTGACTCTAGTGGCTATGGCAGGGTACTGCCGAGACTACTCCATTTGGACAAACCATCAAAACTAAACCCACACTCTGCCATCTTCTCCCATGTAAAGGATATTAACAGACCTGAAGGAATAGAAGGCACTCAGATTTCGTTTGATGTGCTAGACACTGAAGTCTGGCTTTGGGTAATTCCCTTCTCCAATGGAAACACCAGTCTTGGAATAGTCGCAGACACTGCATTTATTGAGAAACTGGCAGAAAATGGAGATACAGCACTCGCCTTACAAAATGCCATCCAACTCTCGGACTTTTATGTCAAACGATTTGCTGGCACAGCGTTTCTTTTTGAACCGATACACTTAAAAAACTACTCCGCGGCGGTCACCAAGATGTATGGCGACGGCTTTGCCCTCACGGGAAACAGCTCCGAATTTTTGGATCCGGTATTTTCATCCGGCGTATGCTTTGCGACCGAATCAGGCATCCTAGCTGCTAAACTGGCATGGAGGGAAATCAATGGTGAACAGATCGATTGGGAAAAGTATTTTACACAGTATATGCAACGGGGCATCGATGTATTCACAACCTATGTCAAAGAGTGGTACACCGGAAATCTGCAAACATTATTCTTTCACAGACCCGAAAATCTAGATGTTAAAGAAAAGGTCTGTGCGGTATTGGCTGGATACGTATGGAATGAGGAAAACCCATTTGTCAAGAAACATAACCGTGTCATCAGATCTATAGCCTATATGCTGGAAAACAACAAAGAACTATCTGATAATATTGAAAAAACGTATAAATAAGAAAAGGAGGTTTTTAACCTCCTTTTCTTATTTACTTTATTAGCTTTCTAAAGTTTGCCACACTCACACACACATCTTCTTTACTATTCTCCCAATTATATTCATATTCGGCAGAAAGCATCCCTTTAAACTTCTGACGTTTCAACTCGTCGATGACTCCTTGCAAAGGCAACTTACCCGTTCCCCAATGCACATCATGCGCTTTCTTATTTCCAAATTCATTCAAATCTTTAAAATGAAGATGAAAGATATGCCCTTCTAACTGTTTTAGGCAAGCGATCGGATCCAAACCTGAACGCATCCAGTGCCCTACATCTGCCGCGGCGCCCATTAGTTTGCTCCGGCCCTCTAAAGATTTTAGGACAACTTCTGGATTCCAGTATTTAGAAGGTTCTGGATGATTATGCAATGCCGCCTTAATCTGATACTTGTCACAAAGACGGGATACAATATCCAAATGAGCATCCGATGGCTCTACATTAATAACCTGTATCCCCATGTCTTTTGCAAAAGCAAAAACCTTATCCCATTCCTCGGCATCCTGCGCTCCTACCACACCGAAAGCGTGTAAAGTAACTCCTTTTTCTTTAAGAAGTTTCTTAACAAGACGTCTTCCCTCGGAGGATAACTGATAGCCCATCTTCTCCGTACTACCTGCACCGATAGTTTGTCCCGGATAGGCCTCAACATAGCCCAGATTACAGCTATCTAACTTGTCTAAAGCTTCAGCGAAGGAAAACAAACGAAAGGTATAAGCCTGTGCACCCAGCTTCCAACCGAGGCGTTCCTCTGGTCTATCTTTGGATGATTTACTACTACTGAAGGATAAAAAGAGTACCCCCAGCGCAATCACAAGCATAAATAAATTGATCTTTCTCATAAAATTTGGTTTAGATTCTAAAGAATCTAAGTTAACCATTAAATATATCGAGTGCAATTTTTACACGCTTTATAACTTCTTTTTTTCCAAGAAGTTCGGCGATAACAAATACATCTGGTCCAAATTTTCCTCCAACCAACATAATACGGAAAGGCATCATCAATTCTCCGATTTTCATTCCTGAAGCTTGTACACGTTCTTTGAAGAAAGATTCTACAACTGAAGCTTCCCAATCCAACGGTTCAAAATCCACCACAATATCTTCGAAGAATTTAGTTTTATCAGCATTCCACTTAGGCTTGACCGCATCGACATCATAACTCGCTGGTGATTGGAAAAAGAAAGAGGCCTGTCCCCAGAAATCAGACAGATAAGTCATTCTCTCCTTCACGACCGACAATACTTTAATAACAGCAGCATCTTCGACGGCAGTAGCACCATGTTCTGTTAGGCTATCCTTTACAAGTGGTAAAAGATCAGTATCAGTACTGTTTTTAATCCACTCGTGGTTGAACCATTTCGCTTTTTCAAAATCGAACTTAGCTCCTGATTTATTGATTCTCTCGACAGAGAACTTGGCAATAAGCTCAGATAATGTAAATATTTCTTGCTCCGTTCCATCATTCCAGCCCAATACCCCCAACATATTGACAAAAGCCTCTGGTAAGAAACCTAACTCTCTAAATCCTTTCGTTACATCGCCTGTTTTGGCATCGGTCCAGTTCATTGCGTATACAGGAAATCCTAACCGATCACCATCACGCTTACTCAACTTACCATTGCCATCTGGTTTTAAGATCAATGGTAGGTGTGCCCACTGCGGCATTTGATCAGCCCAGCCTAAATATTCCCAAAGCAATAAATGAACAGGAGCTGAAGGCAACCATTCCTCGCCTCTGAATATATGTGATATCTCCATTGCCCTATCATCAACAACTACTGCTAAATGATACGTAGGCATGCCATCTGCTTTCAATAAAACTTTATCATCGACTAGCTTTGTCTCAAATGAAACCCGTCCACGAATCATATCATCAAAAGAAACAGTATGGTCCTCAGGCATTTTAATGCGAATGGTATGAGGCGCATTAGCATTTAATAATTCTTGCGTCTCTTCGGCCGACAAATTCAATGAATTACGTAACCCCAGCCTATTCTCATGGGAATAACGGAAGTTAGGCTCCACCTGTCTGAGCGCATCAAGCTCCTCCGATGTATCAAAGGCATAGTAAGCATATCCTGCTGCAACCAATTGTTCTGCGTACTGTCTATAAGATGGCTTACGCTCACTTTGACGATAAGGGCCAAAAGCGCCAGGCTGGGAAGGACTCTCGTCTGGCAAGATACCACACCAAGACAGACACTCATTAATATACTCTTCTGCTCCCGGAACAAAACGAGTCTGATCGGTATCTTCAATTCTTAGGATAAATTCTCCGTCATGCTGTTTTGCAAACAGATAATTGAACAAGGCTGTGCGTACTCCACCTAAATGTAATCCTCCTGTAGGACTTGGTGCGAAGCGCACTCTAACTTTTTTCTGCGAACTCATACCGCAAAATTACTTATTTCTGAATGATTCCTGTAATATAGAATCTGTAAAGTTATAAATTAAGGCAAGCTCCTATATTTTAAAAGAAATCTTCAATAAAATCGTTATTTTGCATATCGATCCACTAAAAAATGAACCCATACAAGTATAATAAACAGGTTTGGAAAATCGTGTTGCTGTTTTTCGCGGCAATGATCGGCATCGCCTCGCTCCTATACACCAATTACCTGGTAAAAAATCTATCCACATCCGAACGGACCAAAGCAGAGGTATGGGCCATGAGCACACGGAGCATTATGTCTATGCCCGATGTAGATGACGAATTTATCAGCTTTGTCTATGCTGTACGGGATAGTCTATCACTCCCCGCAATTATTACTGATACAAAAGGAAATATTATTTTTTGGAGAGACCTAGACAGCACTAAAACGAACATAGAGACCGAAGTCGAGCATAAAAAAGGATTGGTATATGACACCGACTACTTTCAGAAGCAACTCCACACGATGAAAGGTATGCACCCCCCCATAATGTTAGATTTGGATACGGGCGAATCTTGGTTTGTCTATTACAAGGACTCCAGTGCGCTACAACAACTACGTGTATTCCCCTACATTCAACTTTCACTTATTGCCATTTTCCTGGTCATAGCCTACACCGTATTTAACTCCATCAAGAAATCGGAACAGAACCTGGTATGGGTGGGGATGGCAAAAGAAGCAGCACATCAACTAGGGACTCCTATATCTTCACTAATGGGCTGGATAGAACTCATACGGCTCAAATACAATGCTGAAAATGATGATGTGGTCAACGAAATGGAACGGGATGTAGAAAGACTGGAAATCGTAGCAGACCGATTTTCAAAAATTGGGTCTACTCCATCGCTTTCCAATCACAACGTCTACCTAGTCGTCAACGATTTTATGAACTACTTCAAAATACGAACAAGTGACAAAATCACCTTTATACTGGATGGAGACAGACATGTTGAAGCGATGTTAAATGTGCCACTATTTGATTGGATCATAGAAAATCTTTTGAAAAATGCGGTAAATGCGATTGGTACAGAGGGTACTATAAAGGTATCGATTACTGAAAATATTGCAAAAGAAGAAATTTTTATAGACATTAGTGATACGGGAAAAGGTATTCCCCGCTCAAATTTCGAAACGATATTCCAACCGGGATTCACCACCAGAAAAAGAGGATGGGGATTGGGATTGAGTCTAACTATGCGTATGGTCAGCTATCATAAAGGACAGATTTTCGTTAAAGAATCAGAAATAGGAAAAGGAACAACTTTCAGAATAATACTAAAAAGCAACTTAAAATATGAACCTACTCAAGTCTGATGAATATCCGGCCATATACGACGACTATATCGAAACGATTGTTGGCGACGTACATGAAGAGCTCGTAAATCAATTAGAGACTTTTCCGGACTTTATAAAAGCAATCCCTGAGGAACTAGGGACATACACCTATGCCGAGGGAAAATGGACCGTTAAGGAGATACTCTGCCATATCATCGACACCGAACGCGTCATGGCTTATCGCGCTTTACGCTTCGCCCGAAATGACATGACTGCCCTGGCTTCCTTTGAGCAGGATGAATTTGTTGCTAATGGCAGACATAATGAAAGGACATTCGATAGTATTATTGAAGAATTTATTATGGTTCGAAAATCAAACCTGATATTATTCGACACCTTCAATGAACACGAACTAGCTCGAAAAGGAATGGCATCCGATCGACTAATCAGTGTTCGCGCCTTTATTTATGTTGTCGCTGGACATTTAAATCATCATCGCATAATTTTACAGGAACGATATCTTAAAACTCAAGAATAAAAGACATGATTTGGTTTAGAACATACACACTGGAAGAGGTCAATACTATATTTGATAAATACATGACCAAATTGTTGGACGTAAAAGCCATCGAAATTCATGATGACAGTATTATAGCCACAATGCCCATTACGGACAATGTACGTCAGCCTTTTGGCATATTACACGGAGGGGCTTCGGTAGTATTAGCAGAATCTATAGGCAGCGTCGCTTCCAACCTAATCATTGATACCGACAAATATGCCGGCGTAGGTCTAGACATCAATGCAAACCATGTCCGGTCAGCATCCAAGGGGCTCCTTAGAGCTGTTTGCGCTCCGCTACATATTGGTAAGACCACACACGTATGGGATATTAAAATGTACGATGACAAGGACAATCTAATCTGTATTTCAAGACTTACGGTCGCTATTATTGAAAAATCAAGAGTAATGTAAAACATTTTCAATCTTAAATTGTAGTTATACTATATACCATCATTTATTGGTTATATGATACGGTTTAGGTTTATAGAGAGACGTCGCCCATCGAAGTCTCTCTATTTTTTATACTACTGCAACCGTTTGCTTGAGATATTTCTCTTCTTTAAATGAATAAATTTTATTAGTCTTGTAGTAGAAACTAAAAACCATAGGCCGGATTGATAGTCATGCATTCTATACTAGTTTCCAAAAAATATATTTTTTTATTTTAATTAAATTATGTCTTCATCAACTCAACCTAGCGCCTTAGATAATGCGCAACCTCAAAAGACTGCGTTTCTGCCTATGGCAATCTGTTGCGCTTTTTTCTTTATCCTTGGTTTTATTACATGGGCAAATGGCTCTTTAATACCATTTTCTAAAAAAGCATTCAATCTTGAGACCGATCTACAGGCCTACTTAGTAACAACAGCATCCTATATTGCTTATTTTTTCATGGCTTTACCAAGTTCCTGGATCATTAAAAAAATAGGTTTTCACAATGGTTTAGTAACATCCATCGTGGTCTTGGGAGTCGGTTCATTACTGTTCATTCCTGCAGCAGACAACAGCAGCTATGGTTTATTTTTAACAGCAATATTTGTTCAGGGTACAGGAATGGCTTTATTACAAACTGCCGTAAACCCTTACCTAAGCATTATTGGACCGATAGAAAGTGCTGCACAGCGTATTTCAATAGCTGGTGTTTTCAATAAGACGGCTGGCATTATCGCTCCTATCGTTCTAGGAACATTATTATTAAAAGGAGCTAATGCTTCTCAAGCTCGATTAGAAGCCGCTACAACAGAAGCAGAACGAAATACAATCCTGAACGAACTATTACAACAACTCCACACCCCATACATTGCACTAGCAGTCTTCCTATTTATCTTTGCTGTTATTTTGAAGTTTGTTAAACTACCAGAAGTAAATACAGAAGATGAATCCGCCGATTCAGCAGAAAAAACTAAAAAATCTATCTTCCAGTACCCACACTTATTCTTAGGTGCCCTAGCTATATTTTTCTGTGTCGGAGTAGAAGTAATGGCAGGAGATATTATAGGTACTTACGCTAGAGAGCTAGGTACAGTTCCACAGATTTTCACAGATAATGCGACTGCTTTCACCTTAGGGTTTATGTTAATTGGTTATGGAATAGGTATTGCGACTATCCCGAGATTTATTAGTCAACAAGCGGCTTTACGAATCTGTACTTCTATCGGTATATTATTTACCATTATCTCCGTATTGACCACAGGCTTGACTTCATTTTGGTTTGTAGCCTTACTGGGCTTAGCTAACTCACTAATGTGGCCAGCAATCTTCCCTCTTGGAATTAAAGGGTTAGGAAACTTTACAAAAATAGCTTCTGCCGTCATGATTATGGGTATTGCAGGTGGTGCGATTTGGCCTTTGGTATATGGATATTTAAAAGATCATTTAGGAATTGACTTTCAGCACGCATTTCTCTACACCATGGTACCAGCCTATTTATACATTATATATTTTGCTAGTTGGGGACATAAAATCGGTCAAAAACAAGCCTAATAACACTAAAAAGATATAGAAAAAGCCTCAATAATATTGAGGCTTTTTCTATGTGCTAAAGTGGTGTATTGTCCGGGGCGTGACACATGTTTTAATAGGAATATCAAACTCACCTACATCCGAGATACAATCTACCGGCTCATAATAACTTAGACCAACAGTAGCAACATCTGGTCTGCACCGAGCCAGAAAACGATCGTAAAACCCTTTCCCATATCCGACCCTATTTCCGACAATATCTACCACCAACAAGGGGACAATTACAACATCCAGTACAGACTCCTCGACCGTGACACCTCCTACCGGCTCCAGAACTCCCCATTTATTGGCTTCAAAAACAGTCTGTTCATCCCATAAGTAATGAATCATCTCATAGCTTTCAAAGTCAGAGCGTGATACAACAAACCGTACATCTGGTCGCCTATCCTGTAGCCATTCTTTAAATCTTAAAGTATCGGGTTCTTTAAATTGCTGTATAGGCAAATAGACATGTATGTAGTTTACCCCAGACCAATCCATCGTTTTCAAAGTAGCGAAAAGAGCTTCCTCAAAAGCTATCCGGGTAAGATCATCAAGTGCCAGCCGTCTTTTTTTATACAATAAGCGTAGTTCTTTCTTGGTCATCAGCACCTTAATTTGAAGATAAAAAAACGGCCTTGCAGCTGAGCGCTTACAAGACCGAATAATCAACCTAAACCTAAAATCTTTATTATTTTACACGCTC
Organism: Sphingobacterium tabacisoli; assembly: GCF_017908035.1. Taxonomy (GTDB): domain Bacteria; phylum Bacteroidota; class Bacteroidia; order Sphingobacteriales; family Sphingobacteriaceae; genus Sphingobacterium; species Sphingobacterium tabacisoli. The sequence continues at coordinate 259,364 of NZ_JAEQMU010000005.1, forward strand.
GATATAATCACCGGTTTGTGTATCAACTTTCACTTTATCTCCCTGATTAATAAAAAGAGGAACGTTAATCTCTACTCCTGTTTCTACTGTTGCTTTCTTCAAGGCGTTTGTAGATGTATCTCCTTTTACTGCAGGTTCTGTATATGTAATCTCTAGCTCTACACTCTTTGGCGTTTGGGCCATAATCGGTTCTTCACTTTCAAAGGCTACAATAACGTTCATACCTTCTTTCAAAAACCGTGCCGACTCACCAAACAAGAACTTAGGAATATTAAACTGTTCGTAGCTGATATTGTCCATAACTACGAAAAAATCCTCATCTTCGTATAGATATTGATAATCATTTGTTTCCACCCGGGCTATTTCCACAGCCTCGTCTACACGAAAACGGTATTCTACCAACTTACCAGTTTTTACATTACGCATTCTAGCTTGATAAAATGCACGTAAGTTACCTGGTGTACGGTGTATATATTCTTCTACAGCAACTAGTTCGCCGTTAAAACGCAAAATATTTCCTGATTTTACTTCTGAAGCTTTAGCCATTGGAATTGTAGTTTTTATTTTCTGCTACAAACTTAGACAAAATGCCTTGCATGTACAAGACCTTGTCATTCGATTAATTCAGTTTATTTGTAGTCTACGATAGAAAGGAGAGAGTCACAAAAGGCATATTCTTTCTCTTGATTCGAACCAATAATCAACACTCTGTCTGAGCACATGGTTTTGTGAACCAGATCAAGGTACCAAGCTTCTCCTTCCAGATCCATATTACTAGTCGGCTCATCCAAAAAGAGCAAGTTGGAATCGCTACAGCAGGCTAAAGCCAACTTGACACGCTGTTTCATACCAGATGAGAAATACTTGAGTTCTTTGTTACGGGACTTACTCAAGCCCAATAGATCTATCACGACCTCGCGGTCGAACCCCTTGAGGTAGCTTTTAAATTTAAAATGAAAATCTAAAAGTTCATTTAATGTAAACTCCTCGATAAGCTCGATGTAAGGGGCAGCAATAGAAACATGGCTATAGATCTGCTCGATTGGGATAACAACACTCGCCATAGAAAAATCGAGTGTACCCTCGCTAGGCGCGAGTTGTCCAGTCAACGTCTTGATTAACGTCGACTTGCCTGAACCATTGGGGCCTAAAATTGCATATTTTTGATTGGAAGAGAAGGTATAATCAATATTCCGAAAAATCCATTCTTGGTTAAACCTTCTCCCTAAATTATGTAAAGTTATATTCAATAATCAATCTGTTTAATTAAACACCAGTTTTACCTTGATTAAATCCTCGGACAACACCACGATTAGAGTTACGTACGAAGGCTAAAATTTCGTCCCTAAGTTCTGTCGCTTCAAACTCAGCCTCGACCAAATCCAACGCCTTAGAGAGATTTCTGTTCTGAACGAATAGCACGCGATATATATTCTGAATCTCTGCAATTTGTTCAGAAGTATACCCTCTTCTTCGCAAACCTACAGAGTTGACCCCAGCGTACGAAATAGGCTCACGAGCTGCTTTTATAAATGGAGGCACATCCTTACGGACCAAAGTACCACCAGTAACAAAGGCATGCGAGCCGATCTGACAGAATTGATGAACAGCGACTAACCCTGCGAGGACGACATAATCTCCAACAGTGATATGTCCAGCCAAAGTACTCGAATTAGAGAAGATACAATTATCTCCAATAATACAATCATGGGCAATATGACTGTAAGCCTGAATCAAACAATTTTTTCCTATCACGGTTTTGTACCGGTCCCGTGTTCCCCTATTAATGGTAACACATTCGCGAATCGTTGTATTATCGCCAATTTCTGCGGTCGTAATCTCCCCCTCAAACTTTAAATCTTGAGGTTCTCCGGAAATAACCGCTCCAGGGAATATCTTACAATTCTTACCGATCCGAGCACCATCCATGATAGTAACATTCGAACCTATCCAAGTACCTTCACCGATCACAACATCTTTGTGGATGGTACTAAAAGGCTCTATGACTACATTTGAAGCTATTTTAGCATCAGGATGTATATATGACAACGGTTGTATCATTTATTTAAATTATTGTCTTACTTAACTTTTATAATTTGTGCCATTAGTTCCGCTTCACAGACAATCTTCTCGCCGACCATCCCCACTCCCTTCATACGGGCAATACCTCGACGAATAGGCTCCATCAACTCGCAACTGTAAATAATAGTATCACCAGGGACGACTTGATTTTTAAACCGTGCACTTTCTATTTTTAAGAACAATGTTAACCAATTTTCTGGATCTGGTACAGTGTTAAGCACCAGTATCCCGCCAGTCTGTGCCATTCCTTCTATTCGCAATACTCCTGGAAAGATAGGCATCCCTGGAAAGTGCCCCATGAACAAGTCCTCATTCATAGTGACATTTTTCAAACCCACCACATGTGTATCAGAAAGTTCCAATATCTTATCAATCATCAAAAAAGGCTGACGATGTGGCAAGATACTCATAATCTGAACCGTGTCGTACACAGGTGTAGCATGAATATCATAGGTGTTTATTTTCTTCTTAGCTTTATCACGCTTAATCTGATTTTTTATCCGTTTAGCAAAAGCAACATTAGCAGCATGCCCTGGCCTTGCAGCCATGATATGTCCTTTCAAAGGACGTCCAACTAATGCCAAATCACCTATCATATCCAATAATTTGTGGCGTGCCGGCTCATTCTGATACCTTAATTGGATATTATCCAAAATCCCTTCGTCGGCAACGGTAACCTTTTTATTAAACAAACTCTGCAATTTATCTAATTCTTCGGTACTCACCTCTTTATCCACTATAACGATAGCATTGGACAAATCGCCACCTTTTATCAAATTATTATTTACAAGTGCCTCTAACTCATGCAAAAAACAAAACGTACGGGATGAAGATATTTCTTTCTCAAACTCTTCTATCTGGCTAATAGATGCATGTTGACTACCTAAGACAGGAGAATTGAAGTCAATCATACAAGTCAATCGATAACCATCCAAAGGCATACCTACAATTTCAACCTTACGATCTCCATCTACATAGTGTATATTTTCTTTGATTTCATAGAAGTCGCGATCAGCATCTTGATCTACAAAGCCTATCTCTTTTAGTTTTTGCAAGAAAATAGTCGAACTTCCATCCAAGATAGGGACTTCAGGTCCATTCAAGTCAATCAGAACATTATCGATCTGAAGACCAATCAGTGCTGCCATTAAATGTTCTATTGTACTTACCGAGGCTCCATTCTCAGAAATTGTAGTCCCTCGAGATGTATCAGTTACATTATCAGCATCAACAGATATAACAGGCTGTCCATCTAAATCAATACGTCTAAATTTGAACCAATGATTCTCAGGAGCCGGCTTTATAGTCAAGGTAACTGATGTACCAGTATGCAAGCCCACACCAGAAATAGTTAGTTCAGATTTAATAGTCCGTTGCTTCGCGTTCATTTCCTCCATACTTATGGCTATTGGTTTTATTGTTTGTCTTTAAGTTTTTGTTCCAGTTCAGCTATTCGTTTTTCTAGGCTAGGTAGTTTTGCAAAAACTACCTGCGAACGAAGATGACTGGTATAAGGGGCGAATGGAGTACCGCCCCATTTCATATTTTCCTCTTTAATACTTTTATTAATTCCAGACTGTGCCTGGATCTGTGTCCCATTGGCAATAGTAATATGTCCGACCACACCAACCTGTCCACCCAAAATCACATTACTACCAACCTTTGTACTACCCGATATACCAGTTTGAGCCGCTACAACAGTATTTTCTCCGATATCCACGTTATGTGCTACCTGAATCAAATTATCCAACTTCACCCCTTTACGGACAACAGTCGATCCCATTGTCGCTCTATCTACCACGGTATTCGATCCTATCTCGACATTATCTTCAATTATCACATTACCGATTTGAGGCACCTTATCATAAGTTCCGTCAGGTTGTGGTGCGAAACCAAAACCATCACTACCGATGACCACACCAGCATGTAAAATCACATTAGCACCGATTACACAATCATAATAAACAGTAACACCTGGAAACAGGACACTATCGTCTCCAATGGTAACATTATCACCTATGTAAACACGTGGATATATCTTTACATTATTTCCAATCTTCACGTCACGCCCTACATATGCAAAAGCACCTATATATTCCCCCTCACCAATCTGTGCAGTATCATGGATATATATCTGCTCATCTCTTCCAGAACGATCATTACGCAACGAATGATAGATCTTAAGCAATTCTGAAAATGCAGAATAAGCATCACTAACCCTTATTAGGGTACAGTTGACGGCTTTTTGCAAAACTAAACTTTGGTTGACGATAACAACCGCAGATTTAGTCGTATATATAAAGTGTTCGTATTTAGGATTAGATAGAAACGACAACGTCTCGGCAGACCCTTCCTCAATTTTTGCCAATTGAGAAACAGAAACATTAGGATTCCCCTCTATTGTTCCGTTTAGTAATGTTGCTATTTGTTCAGCTGTAAATTGCATTTAACTACAAATGTATCTTTTTTTCCCAATTTGTTTCCAACTTTTTTATTCCGAGGGTCTATTCCACAGCCCTTAACTCTTTCGGATAAGTCAACGCATACTTTACCACACGTCTAGACAAAGCCTCCAAATTCGACAAATCAGAGGCCTCGGCAATCTCCATCAGCTCGCCCCGATTATTTAAAATCTTAATCGGCTCTTTTTCGGCATTATAGGCAGAGTTTTGTACTTCTTGATGATAGACAAGATAATCGACATCGCCATCCTCTAACTGAAAGTGTTCTTTAGCCTTTCTTTTCACATCGTCAATCTCTTCTTGTTCAAAACTGTAGGATCTCATCTCCGTAACAAAAAGATTTCGGCGCAATAGTCGCTGACACAACATTCGCAATACAGCATCGTTATGTGTCTCCCACGCCTTGATAGCCGATAAGATATCGGTATCATCCAATTTTGTAAACCAGTCTAAATGTGCGGGATCTTTCACGAAGGAAACCGCATCCAACTGGCCGTACAAAAAATGGGCGAACGCTGGAGATGCAGACAACACCTCTCCCTTCTGACACAGCATCCTAGCTCTCTTTAATGTTTTAATCAACATTTGCTCAGCCGAAATCACTGTTTTGTGTAGATAAACCTGCCAATACATTAAACGACGGGCAATCAAAAACTTCTCTACCGAATAAATACCTTTTGCCTCGACGACAAGCTCATCATCCTTTACGGACAGCATTTTGATAATACGGTCAAAAGATATTACGCCTTCAGATACACCAGTAAAGAAACTATCTCTATTCAGATAATCCATTCGATCTGTATCCAACTGCCCAGAGACTAACTGGTGCAAGAACTTACGCGGGTATTGATTGTTAAAAATAATAATGGCTAAGGACAAACGACCATCAAATTCCTTATTAAGGCGATCCATCAAAAGAGCGGAAATCATTTCATGTGAAACCCCTTCAATCAACGAGTGCTCTAAAGAATGGCTAAAAGGACCATGACCAATATCATGCAACAAAATAGCAATTAAGGCTGCTTCCTCTTCTTCCATACTAATAGCGACATCTTTACTTCTCAAAGTGTCTATCGCCAACTGCATAAGATGCATCGCCCCAATGACGTGTTGAAAACGAGTATGTAACGCTCCTGGATACACCATATGCGTCATACTGACTTGCTTGATATACCGAAGACGTTGGAGATATGGATGCTCGATTAAATCAAAAATCAATCCTGACGGAATTGTAACAAAGCCGTAAACAGGATCATTAATGATTTTTTTCTTGTTCAATCCTACTAATCTTTAAGAGTTTTCGTAATTTTATACTTGTCGAATAAAAACGACAAGCCCATCATCTAAGATAAGCGCAAAGATACACACAATGCCGTTAATTAATGTTAAAAAATAGCGTTTTGTCCGGATTCTAGTTAGGTTAGTTTCAAATATAAGTTTATATTGACAACTGACTTTCTACTTATTCAAATTCTGCTAACCTTATTGGGTGTTTTTCTTGATATATGGCAGTAAATATGATATAGCATAAAACAAAAATGGCAAAAACACATATACTTTGGGCGGATGATGAAATTGAATTTCTAAAACCTCATATTCTTCTGCTCGAAGAACGAGGGTTTAAAGTACATACCGTCAACAATGGAAATGACGCTGTCGATGCCTTTAAGCAAGAACCCTTTGATCTCGTGTTCTTGGACGAGAACATGCCTGGTCTAACCGGATTAGAAACACTCAGTATTCTTAAAGCTATCAATCCAACAACGCCAACAATACTAGTTACCAAGAATGAAGAAGAGCACCTCATGGAAGATGCTATAGGTGCCAAGATCGATGATTACCTAATCAAACCGGTCAACCCTAAGCAAATTCTATTGACTATAAAAAAGTTTACGGAAAACAAGCGGATCGTCAGCGAGAAAACCTCCATGGCCTACCAGCAGGAGTTTAGAAACCTAGGCATGATCATCAATAATGACCTGTCTTTTGAAGAATGGACCGAAGCTTATAAAAAACTAATCTACTGGGAGCTCTCTTTAGGAAAACTCGAAGACGACAGCATGCATGAGATATTAACCATGCAAAAAGCGGATGCAAACGCTACGTTTTCGAAATTTATAGAGAACAACTATTTGAAATGGATGAAGAATCCGGAAAGTAGCCCAACACTCTCCCATCAATTATTTAGAAAAAAGGTATTCCCAAATCTCCAACCGGAGAAACCGACTTTTTTCTTCTTAATAGACAATTTACGCTATGACCAATGGAAAGTAATCAACGATGTGATCACCGATTATTTCCGACTTGAAGAAGAAGACAGTTACTACAGCATACTACCAACCGCAACACAATATGCCCGCAATGCCATATTTAGTGGCCTCACTCCATTGGAAATGGAAAAGCGTTTTCCAGATCTCTGGCAAAATGACGAAGACGAGGGTGGTAAAAACATGCACGAAGATAAGTTCTTAGCCGACCAGATAAAGCGCCTTTACAGACGAGACATCAAACATAGCTACACCAAAGTACTCACCCTAGACCAAGGAAAAGAGGTCATGGACAATATTAGCAACTACATGCAGAACGACCTCAATATACTGGTATACAACTTTGTAGACATGCTATCCCATGCACGAACAGACATGGCAATGATTAGAGAACTGGCCAATGATGAGGCAGCATATCGTTCGCTCACCCTGTCCTGGTTCGAACACTCCCCATTACTGGATGTACTAAAATGGTTGTCGCAGAAAAAAGTTAGGGTCGTCATTACAACCGACCACGGCACAATTCAGGTAAAAAAACCAAGTAAAGTCGTAGGTTATAGAAATACAAACACCAACCTCAGATACAAACAAGGGAAAAACCTCAACTATGTAGAGAAAGACGTTTTCACCATCCGTAACCCCCATGATGCGCAATTACCAAAACTACATGTAAGTTCTACGTTTGTGTTTGCAAAGGAAGAAATCTACTTTGTCTACCCCAACAACTACAATCAATTTGTCAACTACTATAATGGCACGTTCCAACACGGAGGAATCTCTCTGGAAGAAATGATTATCCCTTATGCTACTTATATTCCAAAATAGGTATTTTTGTCTATTATGGAAATCAATGTAAAAGACTTAACGGAATTAAACGGAGCCGCATCTCAGATTATAAAGAAGTATCCTGAAAATCGGATATTCCTTTTTTATGGAACAATGGGAGCTGGAAAGACGACTTTAATAAACGAACTGTGCCAACAGCTCGGCGTCAAAGACCATACATCCAGTCCCACCTTTTCTATTGTAAACGAATACGCCTCTGATCATGGGCCAATTTTCCATTTCGACTTTTATAGATTGAAATCAGAAGCTGAAGCCTTTGATTTCGGCTACGAAGAATACTTCTATTCTGGGAATTATTGCTTTGTAGAGTGGCCAGAAAAAATCCCCAATTTGCTACCAGACGACGCAATAAAGGTCACTATTAGAGTGCCGGACTTTCAAACACGGACCGTAACTATTGAGAAAAAATAATTTTTTTCAATAGCTGGTGCAACCTTTCTTTCCTTCATCTCGTCTTCCTATTAACTAACATGAATTAATTGGAAAATAGCAATCTAAATATAATATGGCAAGCCTGCAAAAAGCAAGACAGAAGAGCTCAAGCTACATTATATGACTATTTTTCAAAAAAAATGTTGGCCGTATGCATGCGATATGCAAACACGACACTTGAAGCAGAAGATATACTTCAGAACGGCTTTGTTAATATTTTCACCAAATACCATCTGTATGATGGCAAAGGTTCCCTAGAAGGATGGATCAAAAGAATCATGATCAATGTCGCTATCGAAACACACCGAAAAAACAAGGGAAAAGCAACAGAGTCAATCGATAGCAACGAGTCACTACAGCTAACAAGCCATGTTGGTGCGGATCAGACGGCATACAAGGATTTGATGACACTGGTTCAGCAACTGCCTACAGGCTATAGGACTATTTTCAACCTCTATGCCATAGAAGGGTATTCGCATAAGGAAATTGCAGAAATGATGGAGATATCAGAAGGAAATTCCAAATCTCAACTTTCCAGAGCTAGGCAATGGTTACAAAATAGATTAGTAAAATTAACGTACTAACTTATCATGAAAGAAGAAGACATCGACAAGTTGTTTAAGAACGCTTTTCATGAAGCAGAAGAAACACCAAACAAAAACGTCTGGCAACGGATTGAAAAACAACTAGACGAACACAATACAACAGTCCACATTATACCCCGAAGGTATACTTGGATCAAATATGCCGCTGCGGCACTCATACTCCTAGGCACGACCCTGGTGTTATTGAAAATAAACTATACTACAAAGCTACCTTCTGCGGATAAAGAGACAAACATAACAGCAGGATCGACAACAGATAATATCACAATAGCCGAGCCTATCGAGCGAGGAGCAGCTTTAGTAAATGAAAAGGAGATTCAAAATTACACCAAGCCTAAACTCTCACAGCAAATTAGCGCTACAAAACAGACACAGTTCGTAAGCAACAAGTCGGATAGATCAACGCAACAACAGCGAATAAACATTGAGTTGGCAACAAATAATCTAGAAGAAACAAAGCCCAACTCCACAAACATTAAAGATATCCAACAAGTTAATCTAGCGGATATCCCCGTCAGACAAGTCACAGAAATGGAAGCAATAAAGCCGTTAATAGATCTAGATGAGGATCTAGAAGTCATGTATGCACAAGCTCCACATGAAACAGCAAATAAAAGCATAGTCACAACAATACTGAACACTATCTCAGAGAAGCTCGAAGTAAGCCCTACAAAGGATGTTCGATTCCGCACTGATGAAGAAGGTTCCTTCCGTATTGATATAATTAATTCACTAGTCAGAAACCGTAATAAAAAAAAATAGAACGATGAAAGCATGCACTCTTAAGTATGGAATTTTGGGATTAGTATTCACCTCTTTGGCATTATCTCCAGCTCGAGGACAAGAGCATTCTGAACGCCGAGAAAAAGACTTAGATATCAGTATCGGTATCAAAGATGAACCGAACAAAACCAAATATCCCAGAACATTCGGGGGAGTGACATTTACCCGTATTGATTGGGGATTCTCTAGAATAATGGATGATGGAAAATTTACCCTTTCAGAAGAAAATGACTTCCTAGCTTATAAAAAAGCATCCAATTTTGGATTTGACATTCTTCAATTTGGTGTCCGTCTCAATGACAATTTCAAAACCTACCTATCGGCAGGGTTCGAATGGAACTACTTACGTTTGAAGAAAAACGTTCTATTGGCAGAAGACACACAATCGCTATCTTACCAAGAGATAGATCCCAAAGAGATAAACTACAGCAAGAACGTACTGACTTCTACTTACCTTAGACTCCCTCTTTCTATGGAATGGCGTAGTGCCCAAAACAGCAAAGGTGACCGCGTCAAAGTCGCTTTTGGCGCAATGACTGGAATCTTACTAAAAGGTAGCCAAAGATTAAAAAGCAAAGAACAGGGAAAACAAACGTTTAAGGACAACTTCAACCTAGCAAGCTTTCAATATGGACCTTTTGTGCGTGTAGGCTATGATTGCTTTGGTATTTTTGCCAAATACTACGTAAATGATGTCTTTGAAAATAGCCCCGACCAAAAAGGTCTGAATAATTTCACATTTGGGCTTACCCTAGGTTTTTAGACCTTAATCGAAAAATATCACTACTTTTATGCCGAAATCACATTTCGGCATTTTTTATGGCTCATTCTAAATCTTCTTGTCAATATATTCCTTCTGATGTACAAAAACCGGACGTATCTCTAATCCATGGAAGAGATATAAGTAGTGTATTTGAAAGCAAAGAACGTGTAATCGCAGTAGATCATGTCGATTTTGACATTGAGCAGGGTCAAATAACGGCTATAATAGGTGAGTCCGGCAGTGGCAAAAGTACGTTACTAAAATTGATATATGGCTTATTGGAACCTTTTTCCGGAGAAGTACGTTATAAAGGGTGGTTGGTGCCCACCCGTAAAGATAAACTCATACCCGGACATGATGCTATGAAGCTAGTCTCGCAAGGGTTTGAAGATTTAAACCTATATGCAAAAGTTTGGGACAACATAGCATCACAATTACCCAACACCAACCTAGACTACAAAAAGTCGAGGACAGAAGAGATGTTGGTCCGCTTAAAAATAAATCACCTCGCTCAGCAACGGGTAGCAGACCTCAGCGGAGGTGAACGTCAACGTGTAGCCATAGCACGCGCATTGATCAATGATCCCGAAGTATTATTGATGGATGAACCATTCAATCAGGTAGATGCAGCTTTTAGAGACGACCTACAGCAGGATATACGGCAAATTGTCGAAGAATTAGGTCTCACGGTCATACTTGTCTCACACGATCCGGCAGAGGTGTTGGCTATGGCAGACAGTCTAATCGTCATGAAAGCAGGGAAGATTGTAGACCTAGGTTCGCCAGAGGTACTTTATTATACCCCAAAAAACCCCTACACAGCACTCTTACTTGCTAAAAGCAATATACTCACCCCTGAGCAAGCAAATACCATAGGGATAAAAGTCATGCAACCTATTGCCATTCATCAGGAATGGATTGAAGCAACTCCTTCTTCCGACAGCATATTATGGATAAAAAATATTCGGTTTAGAGGATTTTACAAAGAGTATGTGATAGGTAATAATGATCTATCAATACATGCCATTGTAAACACAAGCTCTCCATTCCCTACAGGAACTAAGATAAAACTTGATATTAAGAAATATATTACTTTTACTTCAGCGGATTAATAGCTTAAAGCTGGCCCTCGAGCCATTGTAGCATGTCCGCAAACCAGTCGCCTTCTTGCTTTTTATTGACCATGCCAAATCCATGCCCTCCTACTTTATACCGATACAAGTGATTCGGTACGTCAAAGCGATCCAATGCTTGCTGATAGCGTAAACTATTGGCTATGGGAACAGCCCCGTCATCTTCTGCATGAACAAGATAAGTTACGGGAGTCTTCCTATTGACATTATTTTCATTAGAAAATCTCAGTACATCAGCATCATCAAAAACTGGTCCGATCAAGTGTTTTTTTGACCCTTGATGGGTCACTCCAGCAGTCATTGTTATTACGGGATAGACTAATACCGAAAAATCAGGTTTCAAACTCGTCTCGGTTTCTATTCCGATATAGGAAGTATCAAAATGAGTTGATAAAGTAGAAGCCAAATGTCCTCCAGCCGAAAAACCTAAAACTCCAACTTGACGAACATCTATACCGCATACATTTCCGTTTGTCCGGATATACGTAAGAGCCGTCTGTGCGTCTTGTATCGGAGCAATCCGTTTGTCCAACATCTGACTATCCACTGGCAATCTATACCGTAGGACAAAAGAAGCATAGCCAAGAGCCTGCAAGCGCCTCGCGACGTCATGACCTTCGTGTCCCATAGCTACACGTGCATACCCTCCTCCGGGAATAATTAGAAATACCTTGGACTGGGATTGAGTCGCCGGCTTATAAAAATATAATTCGGGAATGTTATCTCCTAAATCTATCCCTTCCTTCAAATTCAAAATTCCATTAGGATAGAATGGAACCTTCTCCTGTCCGATCGCAAGACCAATCATTGTTACTAGAAAAAATATAAATATACAATGGTGTCGCATTACCTAGAAATCTTATTGATTCACGACTATCATCAAACTTAAGTCCTTATAAGGGATATTAAACTTATCCGCCATATCTTTATTTGTCAGACTCCCTTGGTATAGGTACACGGCATTACGCACGCCAGCATGTCCCCAAATCAAATTACTCACCCCTCCATAGTCCGCAATCTGCAAAAGAATAGGTGTAAATATATTGGTCATCGCGTAAGTTGCTGTACGCGCTACCCGGGATGCTATATTGGGAACACAGTAATGTATTACCTCATATTTCTTAAAAACGGGTTTATCGTGCGATGTTATCTCAGAGGTTTCAAAACACCCCCCCTGATCGATAGAAACATCGATCAAAACAGAGTTTGGTTTCATCTTAGAAACTGTCTCCTCCGATATAATGCACGGCGAGCGGCCATTTTTTGCTCTTAAAGCTCCAATTACAACATCACAGGACAGGATTGCCTTATTCAATATAATAGGCTGTATCACGGATGTAAACACTCTTGCCCCGACATTGTTTTGCAACCTACGTAATCGAAAAACCGAACTATCGAAAACCTTAACCTGCGCGCCCAAGGCTATTGCTGTCCGTGCGGCAAATTCGCCCACTGTACCCGCACCAATAATAACTATCTCTGTTGGAGGCACTCCTGTAACCCCACCTAACATCAGCCCTTTCCCCTCGAAAACATTTGATAGATACTCTGCGGCAATCAAAATCGAAGTAGCGCCCACAATCTCGCTCATAGCACGCACTACAGTTAGATGACCACCCTCGTCCTGTAAATACTCATACGATAACGCCGTGATCTGCTTTTTCATCATCGCCTTTAAAACCTGTAGGTCCATTAATGAAGGCTGCTGGGATGATAAAAGAATCTGCTTATTCTTCATTAAAGCGACTTCTTCCAGTGTGGGGCTTGCAATCTTAATAATAATATCCGCTTTAAAGACTCGCTCTTTTTCATAGACAATCTGCGCGCCTTGTTCACTATAATGATGATCTAGAAAATTAGAGGCTTTTCCTGCTCCGCTCTCTATCAGAACCTCATGCCCATGCTCTACCAACAATGCGACAGACAATGGGGTCAACGCAATCCTATTCTCCTGAAAAACAATCTCCTTTGGAATGCCAATGATAAGTTTACAGGACGAACTCTCTGCTGTTTTATAAGCTTCTTGAGTCTGTCCAAACACATCTGGCGAAATCCTAGTCATATTACCCATCTCAAACTAATTAGTGGAGTAAATATAAATATATTAGAGTAAGTTTCAATCATTTAACGGCACAAAAACAATAAAGGTAAAACTGTTATATTTTTCTGCTACATTTGTAAGAATCACCACGTAAGATTATAAATGAAATTATTCAGAGTCATCAATCATGTCAAGATTGTCCCTAGATGGATAATCTTTTCGTTAGACCTGTTCGTTGCTGCCATAACTTTTTTGACAGCATTTGCTCTTTTTCATAATTTCCAATTTCATACTGTTTCTCCAAATGAATTTGCGACACAATTTCTACTCTGTATAGGAGCCACGGCAATATCGTTTTCCATTTTTAGACTTTATTCGGGCATTGTACGATACACCAGCGCAGCCGATTCAATTCGAATCCTCTCTACGATATTGTTCACCATAATCATTCTTTTCGCACTCAAACTTTTTGGTTTGGCGTTCAGGGCACCAAAGTTTATAGATAGCAGACTTATTATTATCTATTCGCTTTTCCTTTTCGCAGGACTGATTACCTATAGAACGTCGATCAAAATATTTTTCCAGTACTCAAAAACAGCCCGAAAAATCAAGAAGAATACCTTAGTCTTTGGTGCGGGTGAACTTGGTATTGCAGTGAAAAGAACCTTTGATCATGACCTGACATCCAATAAGATTATTGTAGGCTATCTCGATGATAACCCTTCTAAAATCGGAAAATCAATAGATGGTGTTAAAATCTTCGGTTCAGAAGAATTAACCAAAGTAATTTATAAATGTGCTGTAGATGAACTCATCATTGCTACTCCATCCATCCCTCCGGACAAAAAATCAGAAGTAATTGAGATTTGTCTTGAACACAATGTATCCGTACTAACACTGCCTCCAATCAAAAAAATAATGAACGGAGACCTGACGGCCAACCAGATAAAAAATGTCAGAATAGAAGACCTCCTAGACCGTTCGACAATTAAGTTGGAAAACGAAAGTGTCCTTGAGCAACTGAGAGGTAAACGTATACTTGTAACTGGAGCAGCGGGTTCTATCGGTAGTGAAATTGCCAAACAACTGGGGCAATACAACCCACAAATGATTATTCTCTGTGACCAGGCCGAATCTCCATTGCACAATCTACAACTTGACCTTCAAGAAAACTTTAAAGATCAGCTTTTTCACGCTTTTATCGCTGATGTCAAGAGTAGAGAGCGGATGAAAATATTGTTCGAGACCTTCAGACCCCATATTGTTTATCATGCTGCCGCATACAAACACGTGCCGATGATGGAAAATCACCCCATCGAGGGGGTAAAAAACAATATTTTTGGGACAATGAACCTAGCCAATCTTTCGGTGGAATTTAATGTACAGAAATTCGTCTTTGTATCTACAGATAAAGCGGTCAACCCAACGAATGTCATGGGAGCAACTAAACGAATTGCAGAAATATATGTACAGTCGTTAAATAGTAAAATACTCAAGGAGAACAAAGCAGGCACAAAGTTTATCACCACTAGATTTGGTAACGTCCTTGGTTCTAATGGCTCGGTAATTCCTCGCTTTAGAGAACAGATTGAGAAAGGTGGCCCCGTTACAGTGACTCACCCAGAGATAACACGTTATTTTATGACGATCCCGGAAGCTTGCCAACTGGTCATCGAAGCCGGAAGCATGGGACAAGGTGGTGAGATATTCGTTTTTGACATGGGTAAATCAGTGAAGATCGTGGACTTAGCCCAAAAAATGATTAAACTGTCAGGTTATATCCCTAACCAAGATATAGAAATCAAGTTTACCGGTTTACGACCTGGTGAAAAACTTTATGAAGAGTTGCTCAATGATTTAGAAAACACACTCCCTACCCACCATCAAAAAATAATGATTGCTAAGGTAAGGGATAATGACTTTGCAACTGTATCTATTCAATTAGAAAAGTTATTAGAGATTACAGACTCTCAGCACAACACGAATATAGTGAGACAAATGAAGGTTATAGTTCCAGAATTCAAGAGTCAGAATTCAGAATATGAACTATTGGATAAGCAACAGGAGATCCCTTCCTCTTAAGAGGCAATAAATTAGCATTTTATAACAACAAAGTATTGCAAATATTTAATAAAAGTGTATTTTTGCGTTCCGTATAATTATTTAAAATAAACTAATGTCAACGAATATCAATTCAACCGAGAAAAAAGGTTCATTTTTTCAAGACAACCAAAAGAGTGTGATTTTTATCCTAGGAGGAATCATTGTATTGATTTTATTATACATAGGATATCAAAAGTTTTATCTCGCTCCGCGTGCTGAAAAAGCTGCAGATGCAATGTATAAAGCAGAGGAATATGCATTAATTGACTCCTTACAGAAAAAAGCTATTGATGGAGATGGCACATTTTTAGGATTCAAAGAAATAGCTGACGAATACTCAAATACTCCTTCAGCAAATATCGCCAATGCCTATTTAGGTAGCCTATATTTGCGTCAACAAAACTTCCAGGAAGCAATCAAGTACCTTAAAAAGTACGCTGATACAGGTAGTGAGATATTAGACCCATTAGTAATCGGATTGATTGGTGATTCTTATTCGGAAAGCCACGACTACAAAAATGCTGCTGACTACTACAAGAAGGCTGCTGATAAGTCGAAAAACTCGTATACAACACCGTTGTTTCTTAAAAAACTAGGTCTAGTCTATGAACAACTGAATGAAAACAAACAAGCAGAAGAGGCTTATTCTAGAATCAAAACAGAATATCCTGAAAGCTCAGAAGCTTCTACAATAGATGGGCCACTAGCTCGTGTACAAGCAAAACAATAATATTTAAAAGTTAATACATAACATACCGAAAGGCTGCTATTAGGCAGCCTTTTTGATTAAAAAGGAGGGTTTCATCATGTCAAGTAGCTTAAAGAACTTATCGGATTTCTCACATTTAAAAGTAAAAAGTGCGGAAGGAATAAAATTCGCAATTGTCGTAGCACAATGGAATGCGGAGATTACAGGTGCATTACTAGCAGGAGCTGTAGACGGCCTCCTTAAAAATGGAGCTAGTGAAGACAATATCCAAGTGATTGAGGTACCTGGCAGTTACGAATTAATCTCAGGAGCAGACATTGCTCTACGTAACAAACAGTTTGGAGCAGTAATCTGTCTAGGTTGTGTGATACAAGGTGAAACACGTCACTTTGACTTTATTTGCGACGCTGTAGCCAACGGAATAGCAAATGTTGGAATCAAACACAATAAACCAGTCATATTTGGCGTATTAACTACAGACAACATGCAACAAGCCCTAGACAGAGCAGGTGGCAAACATGGCAATAAAGGAGAAGAGGCGGCAATTACAGCTATCCAAATGTGCCATATCGCCAGCGCATTCTAGTTGGTATTGTTTTTGATATCTTTGTAATATGAACAGGAAGTTAATCTTTTTGAGTTGTTTAATTATTGTTACAACTATTTTATCATCTTGCGGTACACAATCGACTTGTGCCGCATACAATACCTATCCCAAGAAAAAGCATAGAACGAGATAATAGCTATAAACCATAGTGATATGAAACACGTTGAATTTACTGCTTTCCTTGTCGGGTTGCTTCTTTTCTTGAACTTTGGTAACTTAAACGCACAAGAACAAAAAAGCGGAAAGGATTTAATCCAAATGTCAATAGGGGAAGCTAATAAATGGACAAATACGCGCTATTTACTCTATTCTGTAGTTGGTCCTTCCAGTAGCTCGGCAATGGGCAATGAAAGATCATTCCTTATTGATAAAAAAACCGGAGACTGTCGTTTTGAGGGAAGCAATAAAAACAATGAAAGCCTTGTACTCTTATTCAACTACAAGACCAAAAAGATAAAAAAGTACTTTGTTAACACAACAGAGAGCAAAGAAAGTCCCGATAACATCATGGATAATATCCTAGGGCAGTTCTTCAAAGATACCCAAATCCTCTTTCTACCCGCATTTCTGAGCGACAGCCCATCAAGTATAACAGACGTTTCTCAAAAGGTCATCAATACAGATAAGCTCAACGTTATTTCATTTGCCAACATGCCTACCTTGGGAGATGACAGCATAAACGGTAAGATTACACTTACCAATAAAGGTGACATCAAATCTATCATAATAGGTAACATAGAATACAGGACTTCTGCAATCAAAGATATCGGCGAAGGCATTCTACTTCCTACAGTATTCGAAAACCATTCCAGTTACCGATTTCAGATAGTAGCGGCATTCACTGACGTGGAAACAGGAAAATTCACCAATATTTAAAAAGACAGCGAATGATTTGGAAAGACATTAAATCGATAGATACGATTCAGGACATATACGCCTCCAATGATACTTACATCTTATTCAAACATAGCACACGTTGTCCTGTAAGCTCAATGGCTAAACGTAACCTGGAGCACGATAAAAACCTTATCCCAGAGGAGACAGTCATATACTATCTGGATCTAATAGCACACCGAGATATTTCAAATGCTATAGCCGACCTTTGGAAGGTAAGACATGAGTCTCCGCAGCTACTAATTGTAAAAGGAGACACATGCCTTTATAATGCCTCGCATTCCGATATCGAAATGCAAGACATTATCCCATTTATTTCTTAAAGTAAGATACCTGACCTAGCCTTCCTTCGCTATCAACGACTGCAAAGGCTAAGACCTGACCAGCACGATAAGGAACCGGGGTATTCGCTTCATAGCGCTCACTATTTAATGTAGGCAAGGAACCATCCGAAGTATAATAAATAGAGAAACCTGGATACTCAACATTAGCAAATACTTTTCCTTTGACCTCCTTGAGCCCGACACCAGGGAGTCTAAACTTGACCTGCTCAGCAATCTTTGGCAGCTCATCCGCTCCCACTTTGGTAATAAACTTAGCATAGTCGTTCTCCAAAAGTTTCAGATCAAACTTGGCTTCATTCTCATACGATCTTTTATCTGACCATGCGCGTTCCGCCAATGCAAAAAGGCGAGGAAAAACCAAATAATCCATCTGCTCTTCATTCAATACAGTCTCCGCCCATAATCCTCCTTTTATCCCTAAAAAGTTTGCTTTCCCTTTCTCTGTCAAGCGTATACGTTGACTGAATCCCTTTTTACCTAACTTCTTTCCACTGTAATAGGTATCAATATTTGCAAAGTAATCTTCTGGTAATAAGGAGTAGGAATGGAACAGGTCGGCGTAAGTAGCCCATTTAAGTCCCGGTTCCATAAAATTAGTATTCCACATCATGTCAAAATACATATTAGATGCGCTGATAAGTACCGTCTGATATCCTGCATTCGCTAAACGGTATGCCAGATCTTCCTGTCCACCGCCGATTACATTATTCCAGACATCCACTTGTATATTTGACTTGTTTCGAAGCTCCGGGTTCACAACCATTCCCTGCCCTTTATTGACCATACCAATCTCTTCCCAACCCGCCATATCCAGCCCTTTAGCCAAACAGATTGCATTAACCCGTTCTATATAGTAAGGCCATACTTCGTGTGGTGATTTCATTCCCTCTCTTTGCATCAAGGCATCAATCTTTGGAGACTTTGTCCAAACTCCGTTAGGCACCTCATCTCCTCCGATAGAAATCTTTTTGAAAGGAATATTCGCCTCCTTATACATCGCTATAAACTCGTCAATTACCTTCTCTAAGAAGGCATAAGTAGAAGGCAACGCAGGATTTATAACATTATCACCAAAATTCTGCACTGAATTATATTCAGAACGATCCTCTAGATCATACAATAGATATTTCTCAGCCTCTTCTCTATCCCCTGCCGCCAACAATCGTTCATACCGAGCGTGCATTGCTTTGATAGCAGCTCTAGCGTGCCCTGGCGTTTCTATTTCTGGCACCACAACGATATTACGGTCATGCGCATATTTTAGGATTTCTATAAAATCGGCACGTGTCAGAAAATTGCTAGAAATAGAACTTCCGCCCGAACCATAGGCCGGCTCTAAAGAACGGCCATCACGGAATAAAGGAGATCTTACAGCACCAACTGCTGTCAATTCAGGAAGCGAAGGAATCTCTATACGCCAGCCCTCGTCATCAATAAAATGGAAATGGAACACATTCAGTTTATACCGAGCCATTAAATCCAAATATTTGAAAATCGTAGTCTTATCCTTAAAATTCCGTGCGATATCCATCATGAAACCTCTATAAACATATCTAGGCTCATCCTCTACCTTAACAAAAGGGACCTTCAGTCCGGCTGTAGCAAAATACATCTCAGGGCTTAGCATCGATATCAAGGATTGCAGTGCATATTGCACACCTGCGTCTGAGCTAGATTCAATCCTTATCCCTTCTTTGCCTACAGAGAGCCTATAAGCTTCATTCTTGAGGCCTTCAACTCGCTTGATAAGCAGTTGTGCGTTTTCCTCCTTGGCAGGAAGCAATTGCAGATTACGGACAGCAGGAATATTATTCAAACCGTCTAGTTTGACATCAAATCCATCAGAGACAAAATAATTTAATTGGGATGGAATTGTATAACTTCCGTTGCCCACTTTCATCGTACGGGGTGTTGGAAAAATTAACGGCAGAGCGGCCTTCTTATTTAATCGAGCATTCCGCTCAAACAAAGATGCATTAAAACTATTTTGAACCTCCGCAGTAGCTGTAACTGGGGTATAAGACACATTACGCACTGGATAGTACACATTCTTGTCTGTCCGACTTTGAAAATAAAACCCATTGGGCATCGTAGATAAGTTAGAAATAGCATACTTACTCGTATACACCATCACCAATGAATCATTAGGTGCTAAGCTTTTTTCTGTGAACTGCAGTTTGAATAAATTACCTCGTTGATCGGAAAAAGAATACTGCGCAGTAGTCTTGTTAACAACAGGGTACATCGCATTAAACCATAAATCCCATTTACTCAAATCCAAATTGCTATTAGAAGTATTCTTCACGATCAATGTGAGGTCCAATTGATCCTTTCCATTATAGTTAATATCAGGTCTCCATTTCACCTGCACCTGCTCGGCGATAGATGATACTTGTGCAAGCCCACGTTCAGCCGTTAAGGAACCTAAAAGTGCTCCAAATAAAACGATATATCTCATGTTTAAGTTTTTGATTGACTTCTAAAAATAAGAATTGAAATTCATTAAAAAAAATGATTATTTTTTTTGCAGTAATAATAATTAATCCTATATTTGCACACCGAAACAAATAAAGGCCCGTTCGTCTAGGGGTTAGGACGCCAGATTTTCATTCTGGAAACAGGGGTTCGATTCCCCTACGGGCTACGAAAGGTTGAAATTTTAAGATTTCAACCTTTTTTTTTGCCTCAAAACTATACGTCTGATTTTCTATTATAGATTTTATCAAGTAGAGCGAACAGCTCTGGATGCTCATCCTGTAGTTTCTTTGGCTTCTTAAAGAAATATTCCGATAACACCGCTAAAAACTCGGCTTCATTTGTACCTGCATAGGTCCTAATCTCCGAATCACCTTCCCGTATCTCCCGTATGGTTCGATTCATTTCCTTCATCCATGGCTCGATCAGCTCGTTGGGGATAAGATATTCGGGCACACCGTCTACGACCCCATCGGCTTTATCAATAAGGTGAACAAACTCGTGAACTGCCGTATTCCCATCGACATACTTGTCAAAGCCACCCCGCAATGCAGGCAGCGATAACACCACCTTTCGATTCATAGCTCCTGAACCAACCATACCCGCTACATTCTTACTGTCAGCCTGCGTGTCGAACCGCTCGTCAAAATAATCTGGATACACAATCACCTCCTCTAAATTCTCATAAGCCCAGGTCTCAAAGTGAAGTAAAGGAATCGTCGCACTCGCGGCAATCAACACCTTGTCGCTGTCCGTTACGACTGCTCCCTTCTCTCCAGATATCTTGACTTTTCTCAGGAAATACCGAACACGTTCTTTAAAAACACTCCTTTCTGCATCGGACAGCTTTATATAAAATCGCACCTTATCTAATAAGACCTTCTCTATAAAAGCATCCGGTAATTCGGTATACACATTTTTCTGCTTCCCATTGACACGCTTGAAAGCATAAAAAATCAAAATACCACCCACAAAAAAAATTAAACCGGTAACAAAGTAGGGATTGTACATATTTCACATTTATGTTTTATCTTAGTAAGATACTAAGATAAAAGACGCCATGCCAACAAAAAGTTATCATTACTCAGATGGGAAAAACTCTTTCGGGCCCCTTACGCTCGAAGAACTGCGAACGAAACAGATTGGCCCAAATACACTTATATGGACTGAGGATTTGGTAACCTGGACAAAAGCTCAGGATGTACCGGAGTTAAAAGACCTATTAATTAATACGGTTCCTCCCACCATCCCACCATCTATGTCAGGGGAGTCCGCAATACCGCCCTCCCTCGCCACAGATAGAGCGGCAAACACACACTACCTAAGACCTCCGAAAACCTATCTCGTCGAGAGCATAATTACAACAATACTATGCTGTTGGATATTTGGAATACCAGCTATAGTATATGCCTCCAGAGTGGAAAAGAAGTTCTATGCAGGAGACCTTGCCGGAGCGGAGAGTGACTCAAAAAATGCTAAAAAATGGATTATTATTAATCTCGTAGCCTGTGGTATCGTATGGCTACTTACGCTAGGCCTATTTGGAATAGGTTTCCTTAATTCGATCGTTTAATGAAATTAAGCAAGAGACAGTCATTTCTTTTGCTTTACCCCCTAGCACTAGGGGCGGCAGCATTGATTTATAAATACTTCAATCCATTGGAGCACGTCCTGTTCCCAAAATGCCCAATAAAGGCTATTACAGGATTAGATTGCCCTGGTTGCGGAGGACAGCGGGCTACTCATCTGTTACTAAATGGATACCTTAAGCATGCTTTCTTAGAAAACCCTATGCTGTTCCTCCTTATTCCGTATCTAGTTGTGGGATTCTACCTGCAGCTCACGCCCGAACCAACCACTAAGGAGCTGAGATTGCGCGGGGTTCTATATGGACAGAATGCTTTGATAATCTTGGGAATAATCCTGCTTGTATTCACCGTGCTTCGAAACATCATCTAAAACTGAATGAATCTATCTCCGCACAAGAGATATTGGATCGTTTAATTTTGCATAAAAAAATCCCTGACTATTCTCAAGTCAGGGATTTTTCTATTTATATGATAAGAACAATTTACTACATCATTCCGCCCATTCCGCCACCCATCGGAGGCACGCCAGCACCAGCACCAGCTTCTTCAGGCTCATCTGCCAATACACACTCTGTTGTCAACAACATAGAAGCGATTGAAGCAGCATTTTCCAAAGCTACACGAGATACTTTTGTAGGATCAATAACACCTGCACCGATTAAGTTTTCAAACTTATCCGTACGCGCATTATATCCAAAATCAGCAGTTCCTTCTTTCACTTTCTGTACGATCACAGCACCCTCGACACCTGCATTAAAACAAATTTGACGTAAAGGCTCTTCGATAGCTCTTTTGATAATATCGATACCGATTTGCTCGTCCTCATTATCACCTTTAAGACCTGCTAAAGCCTCGACAGCACGAATGAATGCAACGCCACCACCCGCAACAATACCTTCTTCAACAGCAGCACGAGTTGCATGCAATGCATCATCTACTCTGTCTTTCTTCTCTTTCATCTCTACTTCTGTAGTCGCACCAACGTATAGAACAGCGACACCACCAGACAATTTAGCTAAACGCTCTTGCAATTTCTCGCGGTCATAGTCAGATGTAGTAGTTTCAATCTGCGAACGAATCTGAGCTACACGAGCCTTGATATCATCAACATTTCCAGAACCATTGATTACAGTAGTATTATCTTTATCGACAACAACTTTTTCAGCTTGACCTAAGTAAGATAATTCTGCATTTTCTAATTTATAACCTCTCTCTTCAGAAATAACAGTACCACCAGTCAAGATTGCGATATCTTCTAACATCGCTTTACGACGATCACCGAATCCTGGAGCTTTAACTGCAGCAACTTTCAAAGAACCACGGATTTTGTTTACTACCAAAGTAGCCAAAGCCTCGCCATCTAAATCTTCTGCAATAATCAACAACGGCTTACCTGTTTGAACCTGTTTCTCTAAAACTGGTAACAACTCCTTCATATTGCTAATTTTCTTATCGTAGATTAGGATATAAGGGTTTTCTAATTCGGCTTCCATTTTATCCGAGTTAGTTACAAAGTAAGGAGATAAGTAACCGCGATCAAACTGCATACCTTCTACAGTTTTAACCTCAGTTTCAGTACCTTTTGCTTCTTCAACAGTAATAACACCATCATTACCAACTTTTTCCATCGCTTCAGCGATCAAAGACCCGATAACCTCATCGTTGTTTGCTGATATAGAAGCAACTTGTTTGATTTTATTATTGTCAGCACCTACAGTTTGAGATTGCGATTTCAAATTAGTAACTACAGCTGCAACAGCTTTGTCGATACCTCTTTTCAAATCCATTGGATTAGCACCAGCAGCTACGGATTTGATTCCTGGAGCAACGATAGCCTGTGCCAAAACAGTAGCTGTTGTAGTACCATCACCAGCTTGGTCAGCTGTTTTAGAAGCTACTTCTTTGACCATCTGTGCGCCCATATTTTCTAATGAGTCTTTAAGCTCGATTTCTTTAGCTACAGACACACCATCTTTAGTGATCGCAGGAGAACCGAATTTTTTCTCGATAATCACATTACGCCCTTTAGGACCTAAAGTAACTTTCACTGCATTCGCTAATGTATCAACTCCTTTTTTAAGGGCTTCACGTGCCTCAACGTTATATTTAACTTGTTTTGCCATTTTGTTAGTATTAAGTAGTTAGTATTGAGTATTGAGGCAATAGATATTGCAAAATACCTCTCTGATAACTCTTATTTTTAATTTTTAATTTTGACCTTTTTATTAAAGTACAGCGTAAATATCAGCCTCACGCATAATCAAATACTCTTTACCTTCGTAAGTAATCTCAGTACCTGCATATTTACCATATAACACTTTGTCACCAACTTTAACAGTAAGTGGTTCTTCAGGCTTCCCTGCACCAACTGCAACGATAGTACCTTGCGATGGTTTTTCCTTAGCCGTATCCGGAATATAGATACCTGATGCTGTTTTCTCTTCTGCTGGAGCAGCTTCTACAACCACTCTGTCTCCAATAGGTTTAATACTTAATGCCATAATTATACTATTATACGTTTATTTTTAATTTTAACCTTTACAAATTACTATCATCACCAACTGTGCCAAAGGAAGCATCTCTCAAAAGATTGCCATTTTTTCCTTTTCAACTAAGGAACTGACAGTCTTTCTCCCGCAAAGCTGTGTCATCATGACAGTCGGGCAAAAAAAAAGCCTTACAGAAATTCTCTGTAAGGCTTACTATTTTTTTCTATCCTTTATTTAGCTGAATCAGGTTTAGCAGGTGCTGCTTGCTGACCTTGAGCTGGAGCATTCAAGTTTAAAGAAGGTGCCTGTGCAGGTGCTTCGATTTGATTAGAAAGACCTCCAGTGCTAGAACCTGAACTAGGTCCCAAAATATTAATAGCTAAACTAAATACCATAAGCGCTATTACTAGGGTCCATGTACCTTTTTCTAAAAAGTCACCTGTACGTTGAACTCCCATTAAGTTACTTCCACCAGCAAATCCTGATGATAAACCTCCACCTTTTGGGTTCTGGATAAGCACGAAAAATGCTAAAATCACACTTACCAAAATAATCAGGATAATGAATAATGTTGTCATTTCTTAGTTAATATTATTTATAAGTTTTTTTCTAACTCTTGAATTTGGGTCGCAAAATACGATTTTTTTTCTGGATATTTCAAAATTAATTTTTTGAAAACCTCAATAGCCTTAAGATAAAGTGCCTGATCAATATAAATATTAGCTAATGTCTCTGTAACAAGAGAGTAATTATCCTCTGCACTTTGACGTGCCATATTTTCATTGTGAAGATTTTGGGCTGAAGGAGCCTGTATAATAGGTTCTTCTTTTATAAATCGCTCAATTACCTGATCACTTTTCTTCGGTTCAACAGGTTTCAAAGGACTATTCTTCACCGCATCACTCAGCTTACTCTCTGGATCCTGAAAGTGAATTATATTCTCCTTGATCTGTTGGTCAAGAATCGTTTCGTCTAATTTCGATAAATCAAAATGCCCTTTCTCAGGTTTCGGCAGATGTGGAGCAATAAAAGGCTGGTATATATCTGCATGTTCTAGCCGCGTTTTGTGCAACCACCATCTGAAACTATACGGCATCAAGTCATCATTATATAGACTTACATCCTCTGGATCATCATTAGAAGAAGACAGTGCCTCCTCTTCTGTTACACTCTCTTCTACTTGTTTTTCCTTTTCCTCAAAAACAAAGTAGTCTCCAAGAACAGCCCCACCTTGAAACAACTTCTCTAATTCTACTTCCTCTTTCCTGGCCGAAACAACCTCTTCTTTATCTTGATCAACCTCCTCATCATCCTCTTCATGCCTAGGCTCCTCTGCCATTGCAACCTGCTCCTCAACTACAGGCTCTGTGTCTTCTTTAGCTACAATCACCTCATCCTGCTTGTCATACAATTCGAAAGGAATATACTCCTCCTTTTCAGGAATAACCTCCTCAACTTTCACAACAGGTGCATTCACAAAGTTCCAAAGCCAATTCGCATTAGGCGCATACAATAGGGCAAGTTCGCGACTGGGAGAAACTTCATTGATCAGTTTCTTCCTGCGCTCATAAGCAAATATCAATGGCTGAGAATAAGGAAAGCGGACGATCAACCCCAACAAATCCTCCTCGGTCAATCTAGATGGATCAACAAGAGCCTGTCGGTATAGTATATGTTCTGAATTATTTAAGTCTGTCATATCTAATTCGAATTATACTACCAGTTAGCAAACGCTTTATTATAAATATCCTCAGTCAAAGCCTTAATGATTTCCTGATTCAACTCAGCCTCAAATCGAGTAACATCTGACCCGGCAAACTCTTTGAATTGAGAAAAACTTTCTTCAAAATTACTTTCGCCTGTTTGGTCTAAACGATTCGTATACTTTACTTTCACAGTAATAGTCAATCTACTATTTTCCGCTCTTTCAAGCCCACCGGCAGCAACCGACGCAGGAGTAATTGTATAATTTGTAATCATTCCCTCAAAAATAGCATCTCCATCTACATTAACCTGACTCAGACTAGATTGCGTTCGAATACGCTCTTTCAATCCCTCAGTAAAGTTCTGGCTAAGCGTCGTATATACCATAGGAGCAATATTCTCAAAATACAAAACAGAATACGTTTTCATATCCTTTGGAATAGAGCCTCCAGTAAAACCATACTTAACACCGCAACTTTGAGCCATAAAAAGCGCTACAAATAGCACCCCAACTACTCTGATCCGAACTGTTAATCCCCACATAAGTATCTAGTCTAAATTTAAGTCTTTAATTTTTCTATACAGTGTACGTTCCGAAATCCCAAGCTCCTGGGCTGCAGACTTACGCTTACCTTTATGCTTTCTCAAGGCTTTTTTAATCATATCCGACTCCTTGTCTACAAGAGAAAGTGATTCTTCAACCTCTTCTACATCCTGTGTATCATCAATGGAGACATAACTATTGCTAGAAGAATTTGTTGTCGGATTATGTATCGTAAGTGTAGGTGTCTTATTCAGCTCTTCATTATAAAGTTGCGCAGTCGCTGGCTTCACCTCTTGGTAGAGCTGATTTATATACTGGGAATTTTGATCATAAGAAGCGGCTGTATTACCATTCTGAAGCAACTCTACAACTAGTTTTTTCAAATCAACCATATCCTTTTTCATATCAAAAAGGACCTTATAAAGAATATCCCGTTCTGAAAAATCTTCTTTCCCCTGTTCTTTTACAAATACCGGTAGCGTACTTGAACTTTTCTCTACAGGGAGATAATTACTTAGAATCCGAGCGTCTACGATTCTCTCCTTCTCTAGTACCGCAATCTGCTCCGCAATATTTTTTAGTTGCCGCACATTCCCTGGCCAGCTATAATTCGCTAACAACTCTTGGGCATCTGGTGTCAACTGCACTCCTGGTGATCTATATTTGTCTGAAAAATCAACCACAAATTTCCGGAATAAAAGAAATATATCTTCCTTTCTCTCCCGTAAAGACGGTATACGTAAAGGAACTGTATTCAACCTGTAATACAAATCTTCTCTAAACTTACCCTTTTTTACGGCTTCATATACATCCACATTTGTCGCAGCTACCACACGGACATTGGTCTTTTGCACTTTTGAAGAACCTACCCGTATATATTCGCCTGACTCCAGTACCCTTAATAAACGGGCCTGTGTATTTAGAGGCAACTCTCCGACTTCATCCAAAAAAATGGTTCCACCATCTACAACTTCAAAATAACCTTTGCGTGCTTCATGTGCACCTGTGAAAGACCCCTTCTCATGCCCAAACAGCTCCGAGTCTATAGTCCCCTCCGGTATGGCACCACAGTTTACCGCAATAAATGGTCCATGCTTGCGGGCACTCAGTTGGTGTATGATATGTGAAAAAACTTCTTTCCCTGCACCACTCTCACCTTGTATTAAAACAGATATATCAGTAGGAGCAACCTGCTTCGCAACATCTATAGCACGATTGAGCAAAGGTGAATTCCCTATAATACCAAATCTATTTTTTATGTCCTGGATGTCCATTGTCCTTAGTCTTGAGTAATGAGATATTAGTATAGTATTAATCAATAATCTTACCGATCAACGTCGCAGAAGTACAACTTTCGCCCAGTACCTGTACATAGTCGCCAACTTTGAATCGTGCATCTACAGGGAATACAACCATTGTATTTTGATCGTTACGTCCACAGTAATCCTGATCCGATCGCTTAGAGAAACCTTCAATCAATACCTTATGAACCTTGCCCACATACTGCTGTATACGTTCCAAGCTGTGCTCCTGTTGTTTATTAACCACTTCAGTCAAACGTCTCTTTTTGACATCCTCTGGTATATCGTCCGCGTAGCGTTTGGCCGCTAATGTACCTGGGCGCTCGGAATAGGCAAACATATAAGCGAAGTCATACTTCACAAAATCCATCATAGAGAGCGTCTCTTGGTGCTCCTCCTCTGTCTCTGTACAGAAACCGGTAATTACATCCGTAGAGATAGAACACTCCGGAATAATACGGCGGATCGCCTCTACCCGCCCCATATACCATTCCCTATCATATGTACGGTTCATCAACTCCAATACCCTCGAATTGCCCGATTGTACCGGTAAATGGATATACTTACAGATATTCTCGTACCGACCCATCGTATATAATACCTCATCCGTGATATCTTTTGGGTGCGATGTAGAGAAACGTATCCGTAATTCAGGACTCACCTGAGCAACAAGCTCCAACAAATTCGCAAAATTAACAGTCGGAAGCGCATCCTCGCCCTCTTCAACTTTAGGTGTATATTTATAGGAGTCGACATTCTGTCCCAACAACGTAACCTCACGATATCCGGCATTGAATAGATCCTGTGCTTCTTTTACAATCGACTGTGTATCTCTGCTTCTCTCCCGGCCTCTGGTAAAAGGCACCACACAGAATGAGCACATGTTATCACAGCCCCGCATAATAGAAATAAATGCAGAAACGCCATTAGAATTTAAGCGAACGGGACTGATATCAGCGTAAGTTTCTTCCCGCGACAGCAATACATTCACCGCCTTGTTACCATCATCCACCTTTTCGATCAAATTAGGCAAATCACGATAAGCATCTGGGCCGACCACTACGTCTACTAACTTCTCTTCTTCAAGAAATTTAGCTTTCAAACGCTCCGCCATACAGCCCAATACACCAACAACCATCCCTGGGTTTTTCGCTTTAGCGGATTCAAATTCCTTCAAACGGTTGCGAACACGTTGCTCTGCATTTTCCCGAATAGAACAGGTATTAATAAATACCACATCAGCTTCCTTATAATCCTTGGTCGTTTCAAACCCCTTATCAATCAATATAGACGCAACAATCTCACTGTCCGAGAAGTTCATCTGACAACCGTAGCTCTCAATATAAAGCTTTCTTCCATCCGCTTTCCCTGTTGGAGCAAGCTCCAAAGCCTCTCCTTGACGGTCTTCGTCATGCGTTTTTGTTGTATGTGTTAATTCTAACATAGCTTATTGTAAAAGACTACAAAGTTAAAAATAAAATACCATTATTTATGACAGTTTGGCAGAGCTTACCAAATTTTAACAAATAATTATCAAGCTCCCATTTACACATTTCCGAAAAAAGAGTACGACATGACGCTATAGCTAAGCAATACCCTATTGATTAAGATCATAGGAACAGCATACCATCAAAAAAGGCTCTCCAAAAATGGGAGAGCCTTTCTCAATTCTTTTCTAGAACAAGACTATTATTGACCAACTTGTCTTTTTGCCTCGTCTTGCATTTTCTTACTAGCAGTAATTACAATTTCTACACGGCGATTCTGCGCACGCCCTGCTTCCGTATCGTTAGAAGCAATAGGTTCAGAGTAATTCTTTCCTTCAGTAGCTATACGTCCAGCAGATAACCCTTGTGAAACAGCATAATCTCTTACAGATTTAGCACGGTCGCTAGACACCTTATCATTTGCTGTCAAAGTACCCACATTATCTGTGTGACCAATAACCAGAATATCCGTATTCGGCTCCTTATTTAAGGTCTCAACCAATTTCGCAATATTTGTTTTAGCCTCACTTTTTAGTGTAGACTTATTAAAGTCAAATAAAATTCCTGAATCAAACTTCACCAAAATCGCCTCATCTACTTTTTCGACTTCAGCTCCGGCAATTGTATTTTCGATCTCTCTTGCCTGCTTATCCATTTTATTACCAATCAATGTTCCTGCTGCACCACCGATTACAGCACCAGCGATAGCACCGATAGCTGTGTTACCCGCCTTACCACCGATCAATGCGCCAAGACCGGCACCAGCTGTTGTACCAATAGCCCCGCCTTTAGTCGCATTATTCGCATTTTGAATAGTCGAACAGCTACCTAACAACAATGCAGATGTAGCCAACGAAAGACCATATACTGCTAATTTCTTATTCATTTTCATAACTTTACAAATAATGTTTTCTATATATCCCTATTTACTGAACAAAGCAAATGCCAAAAGTAGAGGATAAAACATAAACCAACGACGCTAATCTTTGTTTTATTTAATTTTGTGGCGGAATCTCTAACTTTGGTAGCTTCACTGGAGCAGGGCGTCCCTGAGCATCCCAGGTCTTGAACGAACTAGCAATATAATTTAATAAATCATACTGCCCCCAATTCTTTGAAAGCTCATAGGAAGGACGATATATCTCCATGAAATTTTGAAGCTGTTCTCCTTCCAAGCCTGTATGCTCTGCAACAGCAGCTTTTGTAAACAACCGGTCAACCGCAATCTCATTAACCTCTCGATTCATATACTTCTCGAAGCGCTTCATGTTTTTTGCTTCTCTACCGAAAAGGTTATATAATGCTGTAGCAGGACTACTCAAATAAGTTCCTACTTTATTCTTACCTCCGTTATAAATACCTTTTTTCTCGTAGTCCCGCAGAATATCCTCCATCTCTTGCTGTCTGGTCTTCCGAGCTACAACTACAGTCTCAATCTGCATACCAGGCTGCATCTCCAACACCAAATCATCCAAGGTGTAGAGAACCGTCTTCAAAGGACCATACCCCACCTTGGTAATAGAAAGGCTATCCCCGATCATTGCATCTATATAAAAAACACCAAAATTATTAGAAGTAACCTTTCTGTTTGTTTTAAGATTAATCACATTCACGTCTGCCAGACGAATTCCAGTGCTCTTTTCCAGAACCAATCCAGACACCTTTGGCAACTCTGTCATCTGCGCCATTCCCTCCTTCATTGAGAAAAACAAGACGGGGAATAAGATTGCTATTTTTATAAAAAAATTAATCATTGTGGTACGAATGTAAACAAATATTGGACTGCAGAATGTTAAAAAGTATTAAACAGCTTTTTACTTAAACGGATAGAACACAAAATTTGCTCCCTCTGGAACAACGACAAATAAGCACATAAAATCTTCTGCCTTTTTAAAGTTCTTTTCGAAATAAGCTTTTCTGTCCGACTGAATAACGCCTTTATCCACAAACTCTTCTAAAGAACTTGCATTGATAGTCCATTTTGTATTAAGCTCACTCCTATCCAATATCACCTCACCGATGGTTACATCATGCTGATGCGCAACAAAAATCGGATACAGCGTATAGCCCTCCGCAATCATTTCACTTGAAATTTCCTTTATAGATTCACTGTAAAAGTCCAGGTCAATCTTCAAGCTCGACAAAGGACTAGGTTTTGCGGCCTCCTGTCCATCCCCCGCAGCAGCGGGCTGATTATTTAAAAGATCTCTTAAATCCATTTTGTACTATTTTAACTCGAGTAAAACAACATTTTCAACATGCTGCGTCTGCGGGAACATATCAACGGGTTTAATCCGAACAACACGATACTTCTCATTCAACATCTCCAAATCACGCGCTTGCGTAGCGGCATTACAGCTTACATACACAATCTTTTCAGCCTCCATTTCTAAGATACGCTTGACCACATCAGGGTGCATACCTGCACGCGGAGGATCCGTAATCAGCACATCAGGCTTACCATGTTCAGCTATAAAATCTACCGTCAGTACATCTTTCATATCTCCAGCAAAAAACTTCGTATTACCAATATTATTGATAGACGAATTAATCTTTGCATCTTCGATAGCAGACGGCACATACTCTACACCTACGACCTCCTTCGCATTACGGGCGACAAAATTAGCTATTGTCCCTGCTCCGGTATAGAGGTCATAAACAAGCTCCGTACCCTGTAAGCCTGCAAAGTCCCTGGTGATTTTATACAATTCGTAAGCCTGCCGAGAGTTCGTCTGGTAAAAAGACTTTGGCCCTACCTTAAACTTCAACCCCTCCATCTCTTCGTAAATAAAATCCCTACCACGGAAGATATGAATATCCTGATCGAAAATCGTATCGTTCTTCTTTTGATTGATAATGTATAGCAACGATATTATCTCGGGGAATTGTTTCGCTATGTATTCCATCAATAGTTCTACCTGCCCCTCCTCTGGATAAGCAAAAACAACGATAACCATAACCTCACCTGTAGAAGAAGTTCGGATAATCAAATTACGCAATGCACCTTCATGCATACGCAGATCGTAAAAAGAAATTTGATTATCAACCGCGAATTTCCGAATAGAGTTCCGCAATTTATTAGAAGGCTCTTCCTGTAAAAAACAGTGCTCTATATCGAGGATTTTATCAAAACGCCCTGGAACATGAAAACCTAGGGCATCCATATTATTGGTATCCGTAGCTTCATCTACGTTGGTCAACCAGCGTTTATTAGAAAACGTATATTCTAACTTATTACGGTAGTATTGAGTCTGCTCAGAACCTAGAATAGGTTCCATACCCGCTGTATCGACCTTACCGATACGAGACAGTGCATTATCAACTGATTGTTGTTTAAACTTGAGCTGGGCACCATATTCCATGTGTTGCCACTTACAGCCTCCACATACGCCAAAGTGAGGACAGAATGGGTCTATCCGGTACGGCGAGGGAGAAAGAATCTCAGTAACACGTCCCTCAGCAAAACTTTTTTTCTTACGTTGCAGCTCAACATTAACCACATCTCCCGGAATCGCCTTCTCAATAAATAATACTAAATCATCATGACGTGCCACACCTTTTCCCTCTTCAGCAATATCAAAAATCTCGACATTGTTTAAGCTTCTTTTTTCTTGCGGTATTCTTCTTCCCATATGCCTGCAAAAATACATTTTTAACAGCATATTAACACCATGTTATAATAGGGAACCGCAGTTATGAAAACAGGTTAAATTGAATAGCTTAGCCCTAGGCAAGCGTAGCCTGAACCAAATAAGGTAAAATCTCCTTTTGGAAAGAGATAAAGTTCTTCTTCACATCTGCATCGGTCACAGCCGTGAAAGCAAATGAAAAGACAATATTTTTACTTGTCTTAATTAAAAAAGTCAGCTTCTCTTCAGCGATCGTATTCCCAATAGCCTCATTTTGAATAAAAGAACTCAACAGCAAGAACTCAAGATCATCCGACAGCGTCTTTAGATACTCCTGTGCATTAGTCGACTCACGTATAAACTCCCATCCAACAAACTCATTACAAACGGTATAAGTGACCCGGCTCACCCTCAGAATTGTATTAGCCAAAAAAGTGGAAAGATCCTTCTCCCGTACACCAGAGCTCAAGATATCTTGCACATTCTCACGTATATAGTCCATAAGAACCTCATGCAAAATCGACTCTTTAGAAGAAAAATATTTATAAAAGGTAACTTTGGATATATTGGACTGCTTAGCCAATTCGTTTACACTGGTTTTATTATAGCCATATTTACGAAACAAATCCCGTGCGGCCTTCTTAATAACAACAACCAGATCTTCCTGACTCATAATTAATTAGAAACTGTATAAGAGGTTCCAAATTTTCCTACTCGATAGGGCTTTAAGGGACATTCAGCGATAGCAAGCGGAGATCCGTCTTTTAAAAGCCATTTAGCTCCACTCACAGGGTCGTGCGCTATAGAAGAGCCATAGAGTTCAACGCGATTTCGCTTCTCCGGATTGACAGGACTGCAGCGATCAAAGGCAACAAATCCATCCCCAGTATTGTATACAATCAATCCACAAACGCCCCCATCAACATAGTCAGCCCCCATAGCGGCAAATAACTTGGGATGGGATCCCTGTGAAAAACCGGAATGCACTGTAGTATTAGGTATTACATTGCAACCACTACTTCCACACCCCCCGAGCAGCGTGCTAAAAAAAGCGAATGCAATGTAAATCCCAATATATTTCATTATATAATCTCCGTTTCAAACTGCGACAGGAATCGAGCATCATTCTCAGAGAAAAGACGTAAATCTTTAATTTCGTATTTGAGATTAGTAACACGCTCTATACCCATTCCAAATGCAAACCCACTGTACTTCTTACTATCGATACCACAGTTCTCCAGAACATTCGGATCTACCATTCCACAACCAAGAATTTCGACCCAGCCAGATCCCTTACACAAGTTACAACCTGCACCTTTACATATCGTACATGAAATATCCATCTCTGCAGACGGTTCTGTAAACGGGAAATAAGAAGGACGGAAACGAACTTTTGTACCCTCTCCATAAAGCTCTTGTACGAAGTGAAAAAGAGTCTGTTTCAAATCAGCAAACGAGACATTCTCATCGACATACAAGCCTTCAACCTGATGAAAAAAACAATGTGCACGAGCAGAAATAGCTTCATTACGATATACACGACCAGGCATAATAGCACGGAAAGGAGGTTTTCCCATTTCCATCATACGAACCTGTACCGATGATGTATGTGTCCGCAGGGCGATATCATTACCATCTTGCTTTTTAATAAAAAAAGTGTCTTGCATATCGCGAGCAGGATGCTCAGGCGGAAAGTTTAAGGCAGAGAAATTATGCCAATCATCTTCTATTTCTGGTCCTTCAGAAACAACAAAACCCAGCTTCTTGAAAATCTCTACAATCTCCTTACGCACCAAAGAAAGTGGATGGCGAGATCCTAGCTCCATCCCCTCACCTGGCAAGGTCAGATCACTTTCTTTCCTTTCCAAAGCACTACTGGATTGTTGGAATTCAGCTTGGGCTTCTTGAAATTTATCTTCTGCCAACTGTTTAAATTCATTCAAGACTTTTCCTAATACCCGCTTCTCTTCGGATGAAACTGTCTTAAACTCTTCAAACAAACTTTTTACGATACCTTTAGAAACCAAAAATTTCAATCGGAATGTCTCCACATCGCCGATCGAAGCTGGAGCAAACTGCTCAATCTCTTCTGTATACTGCTTTATCTTATCTTGCAACATAAAGCCAAAGATACGGCAAAAAATAAAATTTCAAGAACCCCTTTTCTATTATTTACAGTTTAAAAGGGCAAACCGTCATCTTCCTCATTATTCTCCGTGAAGTCAACCTGTTGTTCCTGCGCTTGAGCAGTGCCACCTGCGGCACCTCCTGCCTGAGGATTTGTACCACCCTCGAAATCCGAACGTCGTCCAAGAATATTAAAGCTCTCCGCCACAATCTCTGTGGTATACCGACGTACCCCTTCTTTATCTTCATAGGTCCGCGTACGAAGCTTCCCTTCGATGTATACGAGCCGGCCTTTGGTCAGGTACTTAGCAGCTACATCAGCTAACCCCCTCCACATAACCACATTATGCCACTCCGTCTGCTCTACCTTCTTCCCGTCCCGATTGAAAGTTTCAGAAGTTGCAAGAGGAAAACTAGCAACGCTAATATTACCTTCTAAATAACGTAACTCAGGATCCTTCCCCAGATGACCCACTAAAATAACTTTGTTGACACTTGACATAATAATTTAGGATTTTGATTTGGT
The DNA here is from genome assembly GCF_017908035.1 of Sphingobacterium tabacisoli. GTDB lineage: Bacteria > Bacteroidota > Bacteroidia > Sphingobacteriales > Sphingobacteriaceae > Sphingobacterium > Sphingobacterium tabacisoli. The sequence goes on from NZ_JAEQMU010000005.1 coordinate 295,306, forward strand.
CTATAAATACTTATCAATAAAAGAAAAAACAAGTTTATGTTTAGCTAATTTATCCAAATTTTCTAACAAAAAGTAATGCCATGTATCTTTTTTTTCCAAAACATCTTTAGCATTGGGCAATCTAAAAAACCGGGCATAGATATTTTGATGACTCAGTACATGCTTGGTCACTCCACCTAATGGTTTGACTACCGCATCACCGAAAGCCGTCCGATATTCTTCGGTATGGATCAGCTCTTCTAACTCTAACTTATCTTTTGTCTCAATCAGGGGAAATTCATACATATTCGCCCATACATCTTCACTGCCTCGCTTTGACATCAAAATCATACCATCGTCCTCAATCACAAAGTAATTGAAATAACGATCTCGGGACTTTTTCGCCTTAAGCTTGACAGGGAGTAGAGCTACAGTATCCTCCTCCAATGCAGCACACTCTCCCCGAAAGATACAATCCCCACACAGCGGTGCTTTGGGCTTACATACCGTCGCCCCAAAGTCCATAATAGCGTGGTTATAGGTTCCTGGATCGCTCGTACTGATCAGATCCTGAGCCAAAGCCTGAAACAACTTTTTTCCTTCGCCTGTATTGATCGCCGTCGGAATACCGAAAACCCGAGCAAGCACCCGAAACACATTTCCATCCAATACCGCCTTACATTCGCCTACAGAAAAAGAAGATATTGCAGCGGCAGTATATTCTCCTACTCCCGGCAGGCTTAACAGATCCTCATAATCACATGGAAACTGACCCTGGTAGTCTTGTACAACAATCTTGGCTGCCTTGTGCATGTTTCTAGCCCGAGAGTAATACCCTAAGCCCTGCCACAACCTTAATACCTCATCTTCATTGGCTGCCGCGAACTCCGCTACAGATGGAAAATGCTCAACAAAAGTGTAAAAATATGGAAGCCCCTGCTCTACTCTGGTCTGCTGAAGAATCACCTCAGACAACCAAATAATATAAGGATCCTGGGTCTTCCTCCAAGGTAAATCACGGCCCTCCGATCGGTACCATGCTATCAGTTTATTTGCGAATGACATAGCGCAAAAGTGAGCATTTTTAACATAGTTTAACAATAACATGTTGAAAATCAATAACAACAAATTGATACTTAAGCACATAATATGTACTTTTGCATGCACCGTATGTAATACACAATAAAAGTTGAGAACATGTTAAAAAAGAAATCATCTGTATTGATTTGCATAGAGGGACATAAAGACAAGAACCTAGTAGTCCCCACACTTATTGTAAAGAATTTAAAAAATATAGCATTATCAGTTTCCGCACTCATTGTCACTTTGGTTGGCTCTCTGATCTATATGGCTCATAAGCAAGAGAAAGAATTAAACTCGCAGTATGAAGCAACATTGAATCAGGTAAACCAAAAGAACCGCCAGCTTACTTTAAAGAAAAATGAAACTGAACGGGGAATATTGGAAGCAAAAAAATCATTTGACAAAATAGATTCCACGCTGGCGATCATTAATCAAAAAATGAAAAACCGGGGGTTAAAAACCATTGCATTACAAAATGCGGGAGGCCCCGTCGAGCCTGACGAAGAGAATATCGATTTACTGAGCGAATACTACGAGGAAGCCTTAAAAGACCTGGACAACAAACTATCCAACCTGCCCATTGGGATCCCTCATCAAGGCAAAATAACATCAAAGTTCGGTTACAGAGCCAACCCATTTACAAATAGAGGCCGTGAGATGCACTCTGGTGTCGATCTGAAAGGCAACACGGGAGACCCCATCAAAGCAACTGCATCAGGCAAGGTTACGTTTTCTGGATATGATGGAGAATATGGGAATGTAGTCAAAGTGCAACATAAAAATGGTTACGAAACACGCTATGCTCACCTCTCCAAAACAAAAGTAAAAAAAGGGGATAAGATAGATGCAGGCAAAACTGTAGGCTTATTGGGCAGCACCGGACGTAGTACAGGTCCGCATTTACATTACGAAATCCTGAAAGACGACAAAAAGATAAATCCTGAAAAATATTTCAGACTTTAAGTAACAAGCACTTTTCATACCTATCGACAGCTTCGATAGGTATGAAAGTTTTCTATCTTTGTTTGATGAATCAAACATTCCAAATAAATACCCTGCATAGAGGCAGATACATGCTCTGTTTTTTTGTACTCCTTTTTGTTTTCGGAGGAATCAGCTCTTATATTCCACTTTCCGAAATCTATAAAATCATCATCGTACTTTTTACTATTCCGATCATCTTATACACCGCAGTAAAAGTCAGTCAACGTCCATCAACCTGGATATTAGACTCAGAGAGCTTGACAATAGCCTTTACTCAAGAGACACATGTATACCCGATCGCGGATATTGATCACCTACGGAGTCTGACACGCTCTGGTGGCAACCTATATGTAATCTATCTGCGCAAAAAAAGCCCTGCTAGATATTGGCGCAATAAACTCTTCCAGGCAGACGACGACACCCTAGCGCTGCATGAAGCATTAGTACAAAGTGATATCGAATATTTTAAGTTTTAGTTCAGTCGCTAGACATTTTTCAACCTAGTCTTAGCCAAAATTCACTTCGGTTTTTGTATGTTTGACAGATGAAGTCAAAAGTTTTCTTACTAGCATTAATCGCTTTAATCAGTATACAATCAACCTTTGCCCAACGGAAAGGCTATTGGCAACAAAAAGTCGACTACAAGATAAATGTCGATGTCGATGAGAAAAACTATCAGTACGATGGGACGATGACCCTAAAGTACACGAATAATTCGGGGCACAGCCTATCGAAAGTCTACTTCCATCTCTATTTCAATGCTTTTCAACCAGGAAGCATGATGGACTATAGGCTCTCCAACATTGCAGATCCCGACAGTAGAATGGCGACAAATCTAGGCACCAAAGAAAATCCAAAATGGGAAAGCCGTATCGCCAAACTGACACCAGAGCAGATTGGCTATCAAAAGATTAAAACGCTATCGATGAATGGTGCAAAAACTGATTTCAAGACAGATGGCACCCTACTAGAAGTCCGTCTTCCGCATGCCATCGAAGATGGTGCTACAGCAACCTTTGACTTGACCTGGACCGCACAGGTTCCAGAACAAATCAGACGGGCAGGACGCAACTCAAAAGAAGATGTCGCATTGTCCATGGCACAGTGGTATCCCAAAATGGCACACTTTGATGAATTCGGATGGCACCTAGATGAATATGTAGCACGTGAATTTGTCGCTCCTTTCGGAAACTTCGATGTATCGATACACATCAATAAAAACTATGTCGTAGGTGCATCGGGCGTTTTGCAAAATGCAGACGAAGTAAAAGGCTACCAACGCAAAGCAAAAGTAAAAACACAAGGCAATAAAGCAACATGGCACTATAAAGCGGAAAACATCCATGATTTTGTCTGGGCAGCCGATCCAAAATTCGTAGTAGACTCTACCACGAATAAAAATGGTGTCACTCTATATACTGTATACATACCTGTCGATGATGCTACCATAAAAAACTGGAAACAGGCGCTCGGTCTAGCTGCCGACTTTTTCGACTTGTGTAGCCAAAAATTCGGTTCCTATCCTTGGTCAACTTACACTATTATACAAGGAGGCGATGGCGGGATGGAATATGGAACAGCAACGTTAGTAACCGGAGGTAGAAATATAAAAAGTCTGGTTGGTGTTATTTTTCATGAAGCGGCACACTCCTGGTACCAGCACCTATTTGGCATCAACGAGACAGTTGATGAATGGTTTGACGAAGGATTTACAAGCTATGTGGAAGAACTGGGTATGCAGCAACTTTTTTATAAAAAGGGCGCACTAGAAACAAATCCAATGATAGAGGCCTACAGAGCCTATTACAAATTGGCGCTATCTGGTAAAGAAGAACCGATGAGCCTATTAGCGGACTATTACAATACAAACTACGGATACAGCAATCAAGCATACAACAAAGGAGCTGTCCTCGCAGAGCAGTTAGGATACATCATCGGAAAGTCCAATCTAGAAAAAACATTTTTGAAATTCTATGATATCTGGAAATTCAAACATCCAACTCCCAACGATTTCAAACGGGTTGCTGAAGATGTATCTGGAATCAATCTCAAATGGTACTTCAACCTATTTGTAAACACAACACGCCATATCGATTACGCTATCCAAGAGGTGACTGACAACAGTGTTACCCTACGCAACAAGTCCAATCTAGCCATGCCAATAGATGTCCTGGTGGAGTATAAAGACGGTTCTAAAGAATTATTCTATATCCCACTACGTGAGATGCGTGGCGAGAAATCGGCAGAGAACTTTGCTATCTACGAAAATGTCAAAAGAACCATCCTCGAAGACTGGAACTGGACTGTACCGACATACAGCTTTCCGGTGAACAAAGTACCATCCAAAATATGGATCGACCCAACACAACGCTTGGCCGACATTGAAGCTAGTGACAATTACTCCGCCCGTTAGATGATTTATTTCCACATTCCATTCTGCAAGCAGGCTTGTCACTATTGTGATTTTCATTTTTCAACATCGTTAAAATATAAAGAAGACGTGTTGCTGGCCCTACATAAGGAGCTAGCGACACGTACAATGTACCTGGAGGACAAAAAAGTGCACTCCATCTATTTTGGAGGGGGCACACCTTCCATTTTAGAGCCATCCGAAATACAGCACCTTATTGATCAGGTTGCCCATTATTTTGACATAGACCCTCAAGCAGAAATAACACTGGAAGCCAATCCTGATGACCTCACCCGGGAGAAAGTAAATGCTTTAAGACAAACCGCTATAAACCGGTTTAGTATCGGTATACAGTCTTTCTTTCAAGAAGACCTAAGCTGGATGAACAGAGCACACAATGCACAAGAAGCCGACGCGTCTATAAAAAGAGTTCAGGATGCCGGTTTCGAAAATATAACATGCGACCTCATCTACGGCTACCCTCTGCTGTCCAACGAAAAATGGAAGGCAAACATGGATAAGCTAACAACTCTTAACGTACCGCACATCTCCTCCTATGCAATGACCGTAGAGCACAGGACAGTACTAGCACATCACATCAAAACGGGACGTACGCCCGCCATTCTAGAGGATCAGGCGGAGTTACAGATGCGAATGCTTATGGAGACGCTCACATCCCACGGATACGAACATTATGAGATCTCAAATTTTGCAAAAAATGGCAAATACGCCAAGCATAACACAAATTACTGGAGAGGTAAACACTACTTAGGCATCGGCCCCTCGGCCCATTCTTATAATGGGATATCGCGAAGCTGGAATGTTGCAAACAATGCGAAATACATCGCCGCACTACAAGAACACACAGAATACCAAGAAGTCGAACAGCTCTCCTTACAGGACCGTTACAATGAATATATCATGACCTCACTCCGCACTATGTGGGGTGTACAGACAAAGCAGTTACAGGAGCAATTCGGATCGGACTTTCTTTCGCATTTCCTTCGTGAAATCGAACCATTTATTACGGAGCAGAAGATAACATTAGACCATGACGGAGCTTACAAATTGACTTCTCAGGGAAAACTATTTGCAGATTTCATCGCGTCGGAACTCTTTTTTATCGAACATTAAACAAAAGCGCCTTCTCCAAAAGCTTGAACGAAATCGTTTTCATTGAATAATCAACAATAAAACAGCTATAATAGTGATAAATTAAAAAAAGAACACTATAAAGCGATTTCATTTTTATCAATTTTTCAAAATCATTCGCTCTTTACACTATTAATGACCTATTTTTGCGACGTAATAGTTATAGCAAAAATTATGGTACAAAAATCGACTTTTGAAGCTGAAATCAAAAGTTACAAAAGCAAACAAAATGCGGCCGTCAAGCTGATACAGATTGTCAGCAACCTATGGTATAACCACTCCATAGAACTGGTATTTTTCAGAAACCAACTGTTCGACCGCAGAGTAAGTCGTATTTTAACGCTACATCAAGAATCAAAAGCACTTTCAGATAGCCCAATCAGCATATTCGAAACATTGCAAATAGCAGAAGCTATGCAGCACTTAAAGCTAGCCCCTTCTCGTTTGGACATCGGTAAATTGGCTTTAGAAGTTCGGAATCAAAATATTGAAGAAGAACATATTCTATATTTTATTAAAAAAGAACTTTTATCTGCACAAGAGCACCAGACATTCGAACCAAGAGACGTAGTCCTCTACGGATTTGGTAGAATTGGACGTTTGCTCGCACGTGAGTTAATCAGCAAGGCCGGAGCAGGACATCAACTGCGACTGCGTGCTATTGTAACCCGCGATAATGTAGATATTAATACACTCCAAAAAAGAGCTACTTTACTACAGAACGACTCTATACATGGAGACTTCGAGGGCGTAGTAGAAGTAGATGAAAGTAAAGGCGCTTTAATAATAAATGGAGCCACAGTATATATTATTTCTGCAAAAAACCCGGAAGACATTGACTACAGCAAATATGGTATCGACAATGCATTGGTAATTGACAATACAGGCGCATTTAGGGACAACAACGAATTGGGCAGACATTTGACCTCTATCGGTGCGTCTCAAGTATTATTGACCGCTCCGGGCAAAGGTGTGCCAAACATCGTGTATGGTGTCAACAATGACATGATTGACCTGGACAACGCCACAATCTTCTCTGCAGCGTCATGTACTACAAATGCAATTTCCCCTATTCTGGAGGTTGTACATAACAAATTCGGCATTAAACACGGACATATAGAAACGATACACTCCTATACAAATGATCAGAATTTAGTAGACAACATGCACAAAAAGACCAGAAGAGGTCGTGCGGCGGCATTAAACATGGTTATTACCGAAACAGGGGCTGGTCCCGCTGTAGCCAAGGTATTACCTGAACTTGCCGGAAAGCTAACTTCCAATGCGATACGTGTACCTGTGCCAAACGGCTCGCTCGCGATCTTAAACGTAGAGCTAACTAAAAAAACAACACTCGAAGAGCTTAACAATACGTTAAAAGAAAGTGCACTATACGGTAGCTTAGTCGAACAAATTAAATACTCAGATAATGAAGAACTAGTTTCCTCAGATATCATAGGTACTTCGGCCGCATCTGTAGTAGACGCACCTGCAACAATTGTTTCTGCAGATGGTAAACATGTTAATCTGTACGTGTGGTATGACAATGAGTATGGCTATACGCATCAGGTAATGCGCCTAGCACGACATATCGCTGGTGTTAGAAGATACACTTACTATTAAACAACTACGTCCAATTTTCAATTTTTTAATAAATCGAGGCTGTCTCTAGGGACAGCCTCTTATTTTTAGCGGAGATCTAGAAGCTTTTCTGTCTCTAGGTACTTCATGATAATCTGAGTCGCTCCAGCTCGTTGCTTCACATATTCTAACGCCGATACTCCTATTTCCTTTCTCTTTTCCACATCTTGAAGTGCTTTAAATACCTCTTGCAGTTCCGCACGGTTAGAGATCGAAAAGCCAACCATTAAAGTCACCAAATCAAGAGCTTCTTGAAACTTTTCATACTTAGGGCCGAATAGGACAGGTTTACCATAAGCGACAGCTTCCAGCGTATTATGGATCCCCGCTCCAAACCCTCCCCCTATATAGGCTATATCAGCATAATAATATAAAGACGATAACATCCCAATATTATCTATCACCAGCACCCTTGCGTGTTGTATCTCCTCCGCCTGATAGGATGCGAACTGCGAATAGAGAAGACAGCCGGGAAACAATTCACAGATTTCGCTAATATGCGAACGATCAATCTCATGAGGTGCCAACACCAACTTCCAGCCCACAGACTCCGCTATCAGAGACTGCAAAAGCAATTCATCCTTTGGCCAGGTACTTCCTGCGACAAGTACCTCTTCGCCACAAGAAAAATCCACAACGACTTTGTTTTCTACATGCTGTCGAGGCAACTCGACAACTCTGTCAAAACGGGTATCTCCTGCTAAACCAGCATTGGTAACCCCGATCCATTTCAGCATATGGACAGAATCCATGTTCTGGGTAAAGAAGAAGGAAACCTTCTTTAACATGTTTCGATAAAATCCACCGTAAGACTTAAAGAACAGCTGCTCTTCTCTAAAAATAGCAGAAATCATCAATAATTGAATATCCTGTTGCTTCAATGCATCGAAATAATGATACCAATACTCGTATTTCGTAAATACGGCAAACTTTGGTTGAATAGCAGCAATAAAACGTTGGGCATTCCGCTTCGTATCTTCAGGAAGATAAAAGACATAATCAGCTAGTGGGGTGTTTTTTCTTATCTCAAAACCCGAAGGAGAGAAGAATGTGATGACAATTTTTTCCTGTGGAAATCTTTTTTTTATCTGCTCCAAAACAGATCTCCCCTGTTCAAACTCACCCAAAGAAGCAAAGTGAAACCAGATATGTTTCCGCCCCTTTTCAATCGTTTGTTCTATCTTACCCACACCTCCTTTACGCCCATCCACCCAAAGCTTAGCCTTCGGATGAAAAGCTGAAAGTCCACGCAGAAGCATGCCATAAAACCAAATTCCCAAATCGTACAACAGTCGCATATTGTGAAATAATACTTATCTTCGTCAAAGATATTAAACCTTTTCTAATTCGAAACAACGTGCAGGTGAACGTCCGAAAAAGAATATTAATTACAGGAGCTGCTGGTTTTTTGGGTTCCCATCTTTGTGATCGTTTTATAAAGGAAGGATTCCATGTAATCGGGATGGACAACCTGATAACCGGAAATCTTCAGAATATAGAGCATTTATTTGGACTGGAGAATTTTGATTTCCTTCATCACGATGTCTCCAAATTTGTCCATGTCCCCGGCACACTAGACTACATTCTTCATTTCGCCTCCCCTGCAAGCCCAATCGACTACCTGCGGATACCTATACAGACACTGAAAGTAGGTTCTCTGGGCACACACAATCTCTTGGGCTTAGCAAAAGATAAGAAAGCTCGAATTCTTGTTGCATCGACCTCCGAAGTCTATGGAGACCCACTGGTATCTCCTCAGTCGGAACAGTACTGGGGCAATGTAAACCCCGTCGGTCCGCGCGGTGTATACGATGAAGCCAAAAGATTTCAAGAAGCCATGACAATGGCTTATCACAACTTTCATGGACTAGATACGAGGATAGTACGTATATTTAATACCTACGGTCCAAGAATGCGACCTGAGGACGGCAGGGCGTTACCGACTTTCATCGGTCAAGCATTGCGGGGAGAGGATATCACCGTATTCGGAAAAGGAGAACAGACCCGCTCATTTTGCTATATATCTGATCAAATTGACGGAATTTACAAACTGTTACTTTCCGACTACCCCCATCCGGTCAATATCGGGAACCCAGAAGAACTTACGATATTACAGCTTGCACAGGAAATCATAGCTTTAACCAACAGTCCGTCCCGCATTCGGTTCGAAGCTTTACCCGAAGATGACCCTAAACGGAGACGCCCAGATATTACACTAGCAACGAAAATCCTGGACTGGGAACCCAAAGTAAGTCTGAAAGAAGGATTAATCAAATCCATCACCTACTTTAAAAACTTTACTACAGAAGATAATAGAAACACAAATAAACATATATGAGCAAAATATTAGTAACAGGAGGTACGGGATACATAGGGTCCCATACCGTAGTAGAACTTTTCAATGCGGGCTATACCCCGGTAATCGTAGACAATCTTTCCAATTCTAATATTGAAATTTTAAATCAAATTGAACGTATTATCGGCGTCCGTCCGGAGTTTCACCAATTTGACTTATGTGACGAAAACAAAACCCGGGAATTCATACAGAGCCAGCCCGAAATCAGTGGCCTTATACACTTTGCCGCATCAAAGGCAGTCGGAGAGTCTGTTGCTGACCCACTAAAATACTACTACAATAACTTCTTTTCCTTAATAAATCTCCTAAACGCTTACAGAGAGACACCTATTAATTTTGTTTTCTCTTCTAGCTGTACCGTATACGGTGAGCCGGACACACTGCCTGTCACAGAAAGTGCGCCAGTCAAAAAAGCAACTTCTCCCTACGGCAACACCAAACAGATAGCAGAAGAGATTCTTGCAGAAACAGCAACCGCGTACAATAACTACAACATTATCGCACTACGCTATTTCAACCCCGTCGGAGCACACAGTTCCGCTTTGATAGGCGAACTTCCTAACGGTGTACCACAGAACCTTCTACCATTCATTACACAGACAGCGATTGGAAAGCGGGAAAGATTAACCGTATTTGGGAGTGACTATGATACCCCTGATGGCTCATGTATACGAGACTATATCCACGTCGTCGATCTCGCAAAAGCACATGTCGCAGCCATCAAACTACTTGAAAAAGGAAACCCCAATGGGAAATACGATGTCTTTAATGTAGGAACAGGAAATGGCTATTCTGTACTAGAAGCTATTGCTGCTTTTGAAAAAGCATCTGGACAAAAGCTTAATTACACCTTTGGCCCACGAAGAGAGGGAGATATTATCAAAGTCTGGGGAGATGTTTCAAAATCTTCAACACAACTGAACTGGAGCGCAGAGCTAGGTATCGACGAAATGATGTCTTCGGCATGGGCATGGGAAAAGTATCTTGAAGAAAACCCAATAATATAAACGTAAAAACCCCTCCTTTTGCAATAAAGGAGGGGTTTTTAATATACCGTGCTAATTTATTCCGATTTGTCCCGCAGGAAAAGCTCTTCCCTAAATTTAAACTGAGGAGTCAACCAATACATTAACACCACCCTCGAATACCGATAGTTAAAGGGAGCCATGATAAATGCCGCCAACAAGGCAACAGTAAGGTATAACCATGGTGACTCTAAATTGTGTGTAAAAACATAGGTCGCCACACAGGCTGCCACTAACTCTGCTACTACAAAGGCATAACTGACATACATCGCTACATAAAAATAGCCCGGCTCCTTCTCGAATTTCAAACCACAATGAGGACAATGGCTTTTCATCTTACGTGATCTAAAGCTGAATAAAGGTGCATTAAACATATCACCTTTCCGGCAACGCGGACATTTTCCATCCACAGCACTTTTAAACTCGCCTGGAAAACTATATTCCTTTGCTATTTCTTTATTATTTTCCATAATTATAATTTTTCTTCCTAAACTCTTCAGGAGTTAATCCTTCAATTTTTTTAAAGAACTTCGTAAAATAAGAATTATCATTGAAGTTCAATTCATAAGCTATCTCAGCAATCGAGAAGTTTCTTATCACAAGAAGCCGTTTGGCCTCAAGAATAACCCGATCTCGAATCACTTCACCAGCCGACATTCCCAACAGCTCTCTGCACAATGCATTCAAATGATTCGGTGTAATATACAACAATGCAGCGTAATCCTTAGGAAGTCTTAGCTCCCTATAGTTCAACTCAATAAGCTGCAAAAAATTACGCAACAAGGTATGATTATACCTATTCGCCTCAAAAGTAGTATCGCGTACCTTATCCGACTCCAACAAATGGAACAAATAGAGTAAGGATGCCGAAATAATTCCCTTATCACCTTGATAGGTCAACATCTTTTCTAACACACTACCCACCACTTCACGCTTATCAATATCTACAACAAATACCTCGTCTTTGACAAGCCCAGAAAAAAAGGAGAAAAGAGAAAGGTAATCAGGATTTATCAACAGGGTCTTGAAAAGATCCTTATCAAAGTTGACCACATAACCCTGCATATCACCTTCAAAACTCCACGTATGGATCTGCCCTGGAGACATAAAATAAATCTGCCACTTTTCAACTTCAAAAGCCTCAAAATCTATGGTATGTTGCCCACTTCCTTCCGTAAACAATAAAAAGTGATAAAAATTATGCCGATGCGGAAAGACGAGATTTTTATTACGGACCAGATAATCGCTCAACCTTTCGACTGTCACCTCGCCATTAATGCCACTCGACACTGTACATTGCTCGATTATGGGTACCCGTCCAACCATATACAAAAATACACTAATAATACCATTACTAATGGTGTAATTAGCTTATTAAATGGTACTTTTTAGAGATAAATACAATGTGCCTCCGCTAGCTACAAATAAATCGCCTGCTCAAACTCTCTAAACCGATTTCCCATCTTTTTCTTTAGTCGTTGACGGCTTTTCTTGACAGACTCTGTAGAAATACCCAATAAATTCGATATCTCTGTCACAGACAATCCCAACTTGGACAAAATAATATAACGCATATTAGAGTCTGTCAACTCTGGAAATTCGTGCTTTAAGTTAAGGTAAAAATTAGGGTAAGTGCTATCAAAAGACCTCTTGAAGCTCGCCCAGTTTTCATCTGTCAAAAGATGAGAATCTAAAATCTCCTTTAACAGACCCTTTTCTTTTTCTAAATAATAGGACTTAGAATCACCACTCCCATTAATCATCTGTTGTAATTCGTCTATCTGTCTATTTTTCTCCGTCAGATAGTCCTTATAAGATTCTAATGTTTCATGAGCGACCAGTAGCTTCTTTTCTGCAGCGACCTTTCGCAACTGTAGTTCCACTACAGTCTTTTCATACTGTACTTCACGCGCCTTTGCCGAACGCTTTAGATGAATAAAAATAGCCAACACCCCCAGTCCGATCAAAACGACCAACGAGCTAAGCACAATCCTACTGTATCGTTCTGTTCGGTAATTTGACTCTAGTTCTAAAATAGCTCGTTGCTTCTTTTCCTTGTCGACCTGCCACCTATTCTGCAATAGGGCACGCTCTCCATCCATCTCCACGACCAACCCCTCTAAGACCTCTAACTTCCTGCGGATCAATAGCTCTTCCCGTTCCTCATTTTGACGCACAGCAATATCAAGCTTCAGTCGATTTATCTCCAAAAGGTTCTTCTTGAGATACGTCTTAGAATTAGCATAGACTTCGGCTTTATTCAACATCTCCGAAGCCGCCGCAACACTATCCATTTTTAAGAGTATCTTAGCTTTCAGCACCTGTGCATACATGGTATTTTGCGCACTGTTATTAGCCTCGGAATGAACCAAATCTTTATTCATCAGTGTTAACGCTTCTTGATACTTACCTCGTCCTAAATGGATAAGTGCAATATTACCCAATGCCTTACCATAACGAACATAGTCTTTGGATTTGGCCGCCAAAGATTCTGCCTGTAAGAAATAATCCAATGCCGTCGTTGTATCTTGATTATACAAATGATATTGTCCTAAATTATCCAGCAACATCGCTCGCTGTTTTGGGGTCAGTATAGTTGCGTACCGATCTCCCTTCTCTAGGTAAGAGATAGCATCATCGTAATTACCTATCGTGCCAAAAAAGAACCCTAACTTTCTAAAGGTATCCTCCGGCAAAATAACAGACTCTTCGCCTAGTGTATCTATCAAGAATACCGCTTCCATAAAAAAGGGCAAAGCTCTTTCCGTCTGTCTAAAGTTATAGAAGTAGTACCCGTAATTAACTAAGCTCCATACCTTCATAATTGGCAAATCTTCCTTCTCAGCAAGCTCGACACTGTGCTGATAATAAGATTCACTATGAGGATTTAACCGGTCGTAATGTTTGGCCGAAACATTACCCAGAACACCGTAATAGGCAACGAGATTAGAAGAATCTCTCTTTTCAGTTTTGATCACTTCTTGTAAAAAACTCTCACTCTCCACGGTATCAATCGTCAAATCCTGTGTTCTAGACAGCATAGACCGAACCAAAGACTCACTATAATCGACATCTTCCCTTTTACTATGCGTGCGATCACAGGAGGAAAGCATTACAGCAACTATAAAAAAAAGAAATAGATTAGAGAGAAAATTTTTATGTCGCATCTACCTTTATTTTCAGCGTTATTCTACAAATAGTTTGGAAGTATTATATCTTCCAAACATAGATAAAATGCATGTAATTCACGAATAGCACCTCAAAAAAATCACAACTATAGACCACTGATCCCTTAAGAGAGAAAATTTGGACAAGTTAAATCCAATTACAATCCTTAAATTTACATCATGTCTCTACATAAAGATCCCGAACTTAAATCAGCAGTACTCAATCTTTCTCAAAAAGAGAAAGATAAGCTACTGATACGACTCATCGGCAAGGATAAGATGCTCTTAAAGCAATTACACTATCAACTTTTAGAAAACGAGTATGATCTTGAAAATAGGATTGAAGATTTAAAGGCCAAACTCGAGAATCTATTGCAGGATACCAGACAAAAAGTATCAAACACGCCTATCTTTTCTAACTACAAAACAATTAACAACCTACTGCGCCAAGCCAGTGGCTTGATCAATGAGCATGAAAAAGTGACCAAGGACAAGTTCAGCACAGCCGAATGCAGATTGTATATACTGACACAACCTTATCGGATGTATCCCAAACTATATGAAGCGAGTCATCTTCAAGTCGCCGAAAAACTGCACAAGTATATCAATGCACGGATTAAAACAACACTAAACAATATTGCAGCTCTACATGAAGATCTACAATTTGACCTTCAGGAGAACGTGTCTCTCGTAGAGGAAATAAAGGAAAGACTGGATTTAGTAAAGTCTTAAAGCTGTTAAAAATTACTAATTTTACCAAAAATTGTTACTCAAGTGGGGATTCAAGAAATTTTATCAAAATACACAAATACGGAGCAAATAACTTCACTCGTAAAAAACTTACAGCAAAAAAGCCCAAAAATTCACCTCAAAGGGTTGATAGGCTCCTCAGATGCCATGGTCGTCACAGCGGCTTATACCTTAGCAGAAAGGCCTTATGTATTTATTTTACCTACACACGAAGAAGCGTCTTATTTCCTCAGCGATTTGGAAAGTCTATTCGACCAGCAAATCTTATTTTTCCCTGCCTCTTACCGAAAAGCTTTTGAGTTTACACAAACAGATAGCGCCCACGTACTACAAAGGGCAGAAACCCTTAGTTCACTAAACCGTGGTACGGGACTCCCCAAAATTGTAGTCACCTACCCCGAAGCCATAGCCGAAAAAGTAATCAATCGAAGTGATTTAGAAAAAAACACGCTTCCCATTACCCAAAATACCAAACTCGGGATTGACTTTATCAATGAGTTTCTTTACGAATATGATTTTGAACGTGTGGATTTTGTATACGAGCCCGGACAATTTGCAATCCGGGGCGGAATCGTGGATATTTTTTCTTTCTCAAACGATCTCCCTTATCGGATCGAATTCTTTGGTGATGAAATAGAAAGTATTCGAACATTCGATATCGAGTCTCAGCTTTCTGTCAATAAAATACACACGGTAACTATTGTACCCAATGTCCAAGCAAAATTTTTGACCAACAACCATATATCACTACTCGAATATATTGATAAGGAGGCTGTAGTATGGATTAAAGATGTACAATTCACGTTGGATATTATCTCCAATGGATATAAAACAGCCTCTCAGTTTTGGAAAGCACTATCGGAGGCAGATGTAAAAAACAACCCCGAATGGCTAGATCCTAGATTTACATTTACCGACGATAAAAATTTCAGCGCGCTCCTTTTCGAATTCCCAAATGTGGAGTTTGGTAAACAGTTTTTCTTTAAGGCCGACCACACAATACAGTTTGACACACATCCACAACCTTCATTCAACAAGGACTTCAACCTACTGATACACAATCTAAAGGAAAATGAATCGAAGAAGATCAGTAATTTAATCTTTTCCGACTCGCCCAAACAGGTCGAACGAATCTATGCCATCCTCGACGACTTGGATAAGACTGTCTCTTTTACACCGATCTACAAAGCCCTGCGTGAAGGCTTTCGTGATGACCATATCAAGCTCGCATGTTATACCGATCATCAAATATTTGACCGATACTATAAGTACAAGCGAAAAAAGGGATACGAACGTTCTCAGGCGATTACACTAAAAGAACTGAGGGATTTAAAACCTGGAGATTACATCACCCATATCGATCATGGTGTCGGAAAGTATGCGGGTCTGGAGAAGGTAGATGTAAACGGAAAGACCCAAGAAATGATCCGCTTGATCTATGCAGACAATGATTTGCTCTATGTCAACATCAACTCTTTAAATCGGATTTCAAAGTATTCAGGCAAGGAAGGAACCGTTCCAAAGATGAATAAGCTGGGAACGGATACCTGGGACAAATTAAAGAAAACGACTAAGAAAAAAGTTAAAGATATAGCTCGGGATCTCATCAAGCTCTACGCAAAACGTAAGGCACAGACAGGAAATGCGTTCAGCCCGGACACCTACCTGCAAAAAGAACTTGAGGCATCTTTTATCTACGAAGATACACCAGACCAAGAAAAATCCACTGCAGATGTCAAACGTGATATGGAATCGCCTCATCCAATGGATCGTCTGGTCTGTGGAGATGTTGGGTTTGGAAAGACAGAGGTAGCCATTCGAGCGGCATTCAAAGCGGTTGCCGACAGTAAGCAGGTCGCAGTCCTCGTACCGACAACAATTCTTGCCCTGCAACACTTCCGCACATTCTCCGAACGATTAAAGGGATTACCTGCAAACATCGACTATATCAACCGTTTCAAAACAACAAAACAGATAAAGGAAACCCTCAAAAAGCTAGAAGAAGGGAAAATCGACATTATTATAGGTACACACCGTCTGGTGAGCAAAGATGTCAAATTCAAAGACCTTGGCTTAATGATCATTGATGAGGAGCAAAAATTTGGCGTCTCCGTTAAGGAGAAGTTAAAAGTCATGCGCGCTAATGTGGACTCTTTGACATTAACAGCGACACCAATACCGCGCACGTTACATTTCTCACTCATGGGAGCTAGAGATCTAAGTATCATCTCTACGCCTCCGCCGAACCGCCAGCCGGTACAGACCGAATTGCATGTATTCAACGAAACACTC
Organism: Sphingobacterium tabacisoli; assembly: GCF_017908035.1. Taxonomy (GTDB): domain Bacteria; phylum Bacteroidota; class Bacteroidia; order Sphingobacteriales; family Sphingobacteriaceae; genus Sphingobacterium; species Sphingobacterium tabacisoli. The sequence continues at coordinate 312,145 of NZ_JAEQMU010000005.1, forward strand.
ATCAAAGAAGCTGTTGCTTTTGAATTGGAACGGGGAGGTCAGGTATTCTTTATCCACAATCGGGTAGCAGACCTCAAACAACTTGGATCTATGATTCAAAACTTAGTACCGGGAGCTCGGGTAGGCGTTGCACACGGTCAGTTAGAAGGTGATGACCTTGAAGATGTCATGTTAAGGTTTATCAATCACGACTTTGATGTCTTAGTCGCTACGACTATTATCGAAGCCGGTTTGGATATTCCAAATGCCAACACAATTATCATCAACCACGCCCATATGTTTGGGCTCAGCGATCTACATCAGATGCGTGGCCGTGTAGGACGTTCTAATAAAAAGGCTTTCTGTTACCTACTCAGTCCGCCGTTATCAACACTCACTCCGGAAGCTTACAAACGTCTTTCTGCTATCGAAGAGTTTTCTGAACTCGGCTCAGGCTTTAACGTCGCAATGCGTGATTTAGACATCCGTGGGTCTGGAAATCTATTGGGGGCCGAACAATCTGGTTTTATCGCAGAGATAGGATTTGAAATGTATAATAAGATTTTGGACGAAGCCGTACAAGAACTTAAAGATGATGAGTTTGGTGATCTTTTCGCTGACGAACAAAACAAAAAATACGTCACCTTTACCCAGATCGACACCGATCTAGAAGTATTGATTCCAGACGAATATGTCACCAACATAGGTGAGCGCTACAATCTATACAATGAGATTGCTAAGCTAGAAAATGAAACGCAACTGCGTGCATTTGAACAAGAACTGGAAGATAGGTTCGGCGCGATTCCAGAACCGGTATTCGAACTATTTAATACACTTCGATTACAATGGCTGGGTAAAGAGATTGGATTTGAAAAGATTTCATTTAAAAAACAAACACTCAAGGGCTATTTCGTAAATAGCCCGAAATCTACCTATTTTGAATCAAATCAATTTGGCAAAGTATTGGCCTTTGTACAAAAGCATCCAAGTATCAGTAATTTAAAAGAAGTGAAGGGCCAGCTAAGAATAGCTTTGAGCAACATCAATACCATTGACTATGCTCTTAATCTTCTAAAAGAAATGATATAAGTAAAAGAGAGAAAGGTTCTGCCTTTAAAACGGTTTAAGATAAAACAGAAGGATTGGGTATCTATTTGCTCGATACTTCTGTTTTCTTTAAAAAACAAACATCTATCAGGGCTGAAAGGACAACAGCCAGTATACTCGCCACAATGTCATTCCAATCAAATGTTATTTTGTCCAACCATACATTTACCGCTTCATGCAAAACTGAATATACGACAATAAATAAAGACGCATTTAGTCCATTATACCCTTTCAGAATTCTTGTAATAAAAACATACAATATAATGGAACCCAAAAAATTGGGCAATGAATTCAATATTACCCTTACAACCGTCCAGTCAGGATACTCAACCCGAATGTAAGGGCGTAGGAAATGCCTATTAAAAGCATAAAACCCCGTTAGCAAAACGATTAGATACGTATGCCATTTTTTATAAAAATAAACATCAAAATTCATACGTCTTCCTATGATACTTCAATATTAAAAAATAAAAAGGACCGAACCAAAAATGGTTCAGCCCTTTTATCGTGTCTTACCACCAGCCCATATCACAACCAGTATAGTAAGCTAATGCAATCGGCCCTCCAATTGCGATTCCTACTGCACGGCCAAATAATTTAGCTCCGGCTTTTGATCCTGCATCACCACCGTTGCAGTCGATCATTTCTTGTTCATTTAAATTTTCCATTTCAAGTATCATTTAATTATCTTCCTAATAGACCATCACGAAATTCTCTTGGATTTTCGATTGCACTTACAATACCGTAAAGCAACAAACCTCCTAATACTGTTGGCCAGATACCACCATCAACCATTTTCATTTCTTGCGAGTCCAACTCTTGGACGCCAAGATCATTTAATTTTAAATTCATCATTTTTCTATATATAAATTGTTTAAATTTTCTGATTTACCTTCACAGTATACCCTCCTCCTCTACCAGTACTCTCCAACAGGATATCGAAAGTGATATAGCTCCCTGCCAAACTAACACCACCCTGTATCTCTAAAAGTTCTTTTGCTGTTAAATTTTCCATACTATTCATTCTTAATAACTACTATTTATTCTGTTGTACTCTACCTTATTTTCTTACTCAAAATTATTTTCTGACAATGCACAAAAAAAGCATTGATATTTTATTTTTTATTTTTTTCAAGTCAATCAACCCCTTAGGAAATACAGTCTCCAAAGAGCCATCAACCGGACCAAAGACACAACCGTCAACAGGCACGACAGTTAGGATTGGTTGCTTATCCAAAACGTTTCCTTTATTATCTATCTTAATTGAAACCATATTTCCTTTATCCTTAATTTCTATATCAAAGATCCATTGGTTCAATGCTCAAAAAAAGCAGTGTAAAAATATTTTTATCGGTATACTCAAATTCTTAGAAATAGAACTGAGACAAACAATTGTAATCAGGTGGTGCAGCTAGCTCTGCCAGTAATCTATCGACATTTGGGATTGCCGTGAACAGGATTATAACTGTAAGCGAGGAAGAAAACAACTAAATAGAAACGGGGTTTAATATCGCTATTAAACCCCGCTTTTTTAGATTAAGGAATACTACTTCAGTAACTCCGCCAACTTAGCCTCTAAAGCCTCTCCACGTAAATTGGATGCAACTATTTTACCATCTCTATCCAACAAGTAGTTTTGTGGAATACCACTAATGGCATACAGTTCTACCACAATTGACTTCCATCCTTTCAGGTCGGACACATGTTTCCATTGTCCCAACTTATCTTCCTCAATAGCGGCTACCCAAGCGTCCTTCTTTCCTGGATTGTCCAGGGATACACCAAACACCGTAAATCCCTTATCTTTAAATTTGTTATAAGCGGCGACTACATAAGGGTTTTCATGACGGCACGGGCCACACCACGATGCCCAAAAATCAACAAGTACATATTGTCCTTTCAGTGAAGAAAGCGCAATCTCATTTCCTTCGGGATCAGGTAATGTAAAATCAGGCGCAGGCATTCCTACAGCCAATTTGCGCATGGACTCAATTTTAGCACTCACGCTTTTACCTTTTGTTGTAGCTTTTAATGCTGGAGATAATGCCTTAAAGTTTACTTCCAACTCAAGTACATTCTCAGGGCTTATTTTTTCATCTAAAAGCGTAAGCGTTACATAACTATTGGGATTCGCTTTGATATATTCATTATCAATCCCTTCCTGTTTTTTATAAATTTCCTGTGCTCGTTCCTGTAGGGAGGCAATAAATGCTTCATCACCTTTCTGCTCATCAGTAGCAGCATAAAATTCGCTATTCAAAGCATCCATAGCTACCGACAATTCTTTACCTGCTATTTGATACTTTGCAAATTCCTCGTTGATGGAATTACCAGATACTTTTGCTTCTTTCAAGGTATTCCCAACGACAGATATTACTCCTTTAGAAAGATACAAAGAGCCAAAATCCGGAGCTTGGAGCTGACGGAGCGCCTTACCTTCCGGGGACAATATCAAATAAGCTTGCAATGGTTCATTGACAACACCATTGAACTTAAATTCTCCATTTGAAAAAGAGGCAGAGTCAAGTTTTTCCTGACCATTGTCTCTATACTGCATATACACCTTAGCAGGAGCATTAAGATTTCCGATTTTACCCTTTATGGTATATTCTTCTTGAGCAAAAATAAGCGTAGGAAGCACCGCAATACTACACATTAACATTTTCTTCATCTTCATCATATCTATATTTAACTAACTTACCGTAATCATTTTCGGCTTTACCATCGGCCACTAGCACCACCGCCACCAAAACCGCCGCCACCAAATCCTCCGAAGCCACCGCCTCCACCACCGCCGAAGCCTCCTCCAAAACCACCATCTCTATCAGAGCCACCCCTCGAGCCACCTAATCCACTTAACAACATCCACCAGAAAAGATCAGAAGATCCCTTACCATCGATTACCCGTTTTCCTTTATTACGCCCACCTCCTCCTTTGGAGATCAAAGAAATAATAATAAAAATAATAATGATGACAACCACACCGCCTACACGGCCTCCTTCCGATTCGGAAGAAGCTTTAGGTTCGGCTTTATATTCACCTTTGGTATAGGAGATAATAGAGCTGGTCGCATTGTTCAATCCACCGTAATAATCTCCCGAACGAAAAGCCGGCTTGATATCATTTTCGATAATTCGATAGGCAATAGCATCCGGCAACGCTCCCTCTATACCATAACCTGTTTGAATCGTAACAGCACGATCCCCTATGGCAGCCAATACCATTATACCATTATTATATTTTTTACTTCCTACTCCCCATTTTTGAGCTAGACGAACGGCATAATCAGCGACATCGTAACCATCTGTAGAATTGACCAATACTACCGCTATCTGTGTAGAACTGCTATCCTCAAATGCTACAAGTTTACGTTCCAACGCCTGGATCTCAGACGAAGTCAACGTATTTGTATAATCAGTAACCAGCGTTTTTGATACAGCAGGAAAATCCTGCCCAACTGCTACCGATACACAGGCAAGCATCAGTGCAGGCAAAATAACCATTTTTAAAATCAACGAATAGAAGATTTTCCTGACATTTTTCATTGAAATAGTTTTTTTGAGTATTTATATTCTTCTCTAATTAAGAGAAATATCGGAAAGAGATTAGACATGTTTATTGCCCTATTGTTAAGGCTATTAAAAGCAGGAAATTTCCCGAAGATATACATGGTTAATTCCTTCCAAAATAAACCTCATTCGGCAATTCGTTGATGTCGTCCTCTTGTCTTGGAAAGAAACGATGCAACTGTTCTCCTGCCTCATGTATCCCTTCAACCAGCCCACCAAAAAAATTCCCGGTTCTAAAATAAACCAACATTTTCTCTTTGGTAGTTTCCCAAAAATCATCACCTACACGATTATTGATACCAATATCGCCTATAATAGCAAATTGATGATCCACGACTGCCAAATAAATCAATACCCCATTTCTAAGCGAGGTCTTGTGCATATCCAACTCCTCAAAATATTGCGAAGCCTTATCCAGCACAGCAACATCACCCACCACGTTCTCAATAACAATGCGGATCTCTCCCGAAGTTCGATTTTCGGCAACACTGACCGCGTGTGCTATTCGTTCCTGCTCCTCTGTATTTAAGATAGACATACTATGCCGATTTAAAGTCTATAAAAAAGAAAGATGAATACTGGACACCAATACCCATCTCTCCTTTTTAAGTATAAATAATTTTAACAACACCCTAGAAAGATACTGTTGGTGCTTTATCAGCCCCTTCTGTAGCCTGGAATGTACCTTTTGATTTGAAACCAAACATTCCAGCCATAATATTATTCGGAAAACTTCTTACCGTTGTATTATAATCCTGTACAGCTTCATTATAAGCTCTCCGCTCTACAGAGATACGGTTTTCTGTCCCTTCCAATTGTGCCTGCAACTCTTGAAAACTCTGATTTGCTTTTAAATCAGGATAAGCCTCTACGCTGACCAACAGACGACCGATAGACTGTGACAAAGCGTCCTGAGTCTTTTGAAACTCGGCAATGGATTCCTCTGTCAGGTTTTCTGGATTTACGCTAACCGAAGTGGCCTTAGCTCTAGCCTCCACCACAGCAGTCAATGTTCCTTGCTCATGTTGAGCGGCCCCTTTCACAGTCGAAACTAAATTTGGAATCAAATCTGCACGGCGTTGATACGCATTTTCTACCTGCGCCCATTTAGCTTTAACATTTTCGTCCTTAGACACCATCGTGTTATACCCGCACGAACTAAAAGAAAGCGCAGTAAACAATCCAACAATTGCAATTAATAGTCTTTTCATGTGTTTTTAATTTGTATTTCTTTTGCCACACAAAGTACATGACTGTACTCTGATATGCATTTTTTTAACAGAATAATTTGTTTTCTACTGTTCTTAAAGCTGTTCAACAATAATTTGCCCATTTACAAGTTTAAGCTCCTCAAACCCTATACAACTTTAATCTAGTTTTTTAAAAATACAAATTACTTTTTAATTTCAAACTAGACAGACAAAGCTAATGCCAACTTTTTAATATAGATATATATCTGCTAAATTGTTACTTTTGCACTTATTGTGGGATAAAAACCCAACTTAACACACTATGCAGAAAGAGATTGAATTGGCTGTAAGCCCGGATTTTATACACGACGAAAACTATATTATCCAACAAGGTGCCGCCAAATTAAAAGTAGACCGTAACCGGATTAAAGGTATACATGTCCGCAAGCGCTCTATAGACGCCAGAGCGCGTACAGTGGTCTATAGACTACGGGTGGTATATTTCATAGATGAAACTCCGATACCACTACATTTCAAGTCTAATTTACAGCATATCAAAGATGCCAAGCCTGTTATTATTATCGGCGCAGGTCCCGCCGGGCTGTTTGCCGCATACCGCTGTTTAGAGGTGGGTCTCAAACCCATAGTTCTGGAACGAGGAAAATCTGTCCGGGAACGCCGAAGAGATCTAGCGAAAATAAACAGAGAGGGGGTTGTTAATCCCGACTCCAATTATTGTCATGGGGAGGGAGGTGCAGGAACCTATTCCGATGGTAAATTATACACCCGATCAGACAAAAGAGGAGATGTAAACAAAGTGCTTTCTATCTTTGTAGAACATGGAGCCGACGCGGATATTCTTGTCGATGCACGTCCCCATATCGGTACCAATAAACTGCCCCATATTATTGAGGATATGCGCGAACGTATCCTTGAAATGGGAGGAGAAATACATTTTGACAGCAAGGTCGACAATATACTTACCCAATTTGACGAAGTCACTGCCGTAACAACTACCGATGGAAAACGTTTTGAAGCTAAATATATTATTTTAGCGACAGGCCATTCTGCGAGAGATATTTATGAGTTATTCCGAGCAAACAATTGGCACCTGGAAGCCAAACCTTTTGCATTGGGCGTACGGATAGAACATCCGCAAGCGATTATAGACCAAGCACAATACCATTGTAGTACGCGTCATGAAAACCTGCCTCCGGCATATTATAGCCTAGTCGAGCAGGTCAATGGAAGAGGGGTATTTTCATTCTGCATGTGCCCCGGAGGTATCATAGCTCCCTGTTCGACTGAGCCTAACGAAATTGTAGTAAATGGCTGGTCCCCCTCTAAGAGAAATAACCCTACTGCAAATTCGGGAACAGTCATACAGATTAACCTTGAAGACGTCCCTTCATCCGCTCATGATCCTTTTGCACTATTGGATTTTCAACGCCAAGTGGAACAAAAAGCTTTTAATCTAGGAGGAGGACGCTTGGTAGCTCCAGCGCAACGAATGGTAGATTTTGTTCAAAATAAGATCTCGAACGACCTTCCTCAGAATTCATATATGCCAGGCACAAAATCAGTTGACCTCAACGAAGTTCTTCCTGATTTTGTACACCAAGCTTTACGTGGAGCACTTCCAATATTCGGAAAAAAGATGAAAGGATACTATACCAATGAAGCGATATTGGTCGGTGTAGAATCCCGCACTTCATCACCGATACGAATCCCTAGAGATAGAGAAACCTTACAACATACGCAAATTAAAGGTTTGTATCCTTGTGCAGAAGGAGCAGGTTACGCTGGTGGAATTGTCTCTGCCGCAATTGATGGTATCAACTGTGTTGATGCAATCCACAAATTGCAATAAGTATTTTATTTTTACCCTTGACAGGCATGCTAAAATAGCTTATTTTTGTATCACAAAACAAGCGAAAGTAGCTCAGTTGGTAGAGCACAACCTTGCCAAGGTTGGGGTCGCGAGTTCGAATCTCGTCTTTCGCTCAAAAGGCTTCATCAAATTGATGAAGCCTTTTTCTATAATACCTTACTCCATTTTAACAACAAAATTTATAACCGATTTTATTCTCAGGATGAAAGATTTACGATTTTGCATATAAATTTGAATTACGTATGTTTGAGGAAAACTTAAAGTATGAATCAAATTATAATTTTACTATTTATATTTCTATCAGTAGCCCAATCTGCACAAGCCCAATTTTCCTTCCAAACATTTCACGAGAAAGATGGAACTGAAATAAAAGATGAACAAAAATCTCATTTTGTCCGCATTATTAACTTTCCTTCCCAAAAAGGAGAGCCTTATTTTGTCCAGGAATATTTTACTAAAACAGACAGTTTAAAACTATACGGTGCATACAATGACCTAGATAGAAAACAATATGTCGGAGACAAAATTGAACTGCACGAAAATGGTAAACTAAAATCGAAAGAAAAACGTGCCCATGATGGACAACTAATTGATACGGCCGCCTATTATCATAAAGATGGTAAACTCAAATTAGCTTTTTGGTACCCATATCAAGTGGATAAATCAAATAAGGTAACGGTTACTGACACCTTAATACTAATCTACAGAGATTCTTTAGGTCAAACCTTACTTACAAACGGGAACGGCTATGCTGAGGTTATAGAGGACAAAAATATTATCTCCAAAGGACACTTTAAAGATCACAAGAGAACAGATGACTGGAGTGGCTCTTTTAACAACGGAAGATATACATTTACGGAAATCTATAATGAAGGCAAACTCATATCAGGTATTACAACAGACTCTACCGGGACAACCTACCAATATGATCAAAATAACTTTATCATCGAACCAGAATATCCCGGCGGTCTAGAAAGACTAAGACAATTTCTAGCGGATAACTATCGTTATCCTACAGAAGCAATCACACACGGTGTAACAGGCACAGTACGTATCGTTTTCACTGTAGATGAAAAAGGTAATATCAAAGATATAAAAGTAAAAGAGGATATAGGCCATGGCACAGGTATGGCTGCTATTCAAACATTAAAAAGCGCAAAAAAATGGAAACCAGGGATAATACGTGGAGTAACTGTACCCGTTGGTTTTACACTTCCTCTGAGGCTAAACCTTACTAAACTATAGCAAAAAAGCAATAAAAAAGCGTTCTTCAACTCAGTCGAAGAACGCTTTAAATATTAAACTACACTACTATTAATTATTTTTTATCTAAACCTTTTGCTACCAAATTCTCTACGTAGACACGTACGACATCATTAGAGAATCTAGAAGTCACATCAAATGCGAATGCATGAACTAACAGCGTACGCGCCGACTCCTCACCAATACCTCTAGCTCTTAGGTAGAAAAGAGCCTCATCATCAAATTGTCCCATTGTACAACCGTGCGAACATTTTACATCATCTGCAAAAATCTCTAACTGAGGCTTTGTATTGACAGTAGATTTGTCACCGATCAACATATTGTTATTTTGTTGGAATGCGTTTGTTTTTTGGGCATCTTCACGAACAAAAATTTTCCCATTAAAGACAGCAGTAGACTCGTCTTGAGGAATGTTTTTGTACCACTCATAAGATTCACAGTGTGGTTTCATATGATCTACAACAGTATGATTATCCACCAGCTGTTTGTCTGCCAACAAATTAATTCCGTAAAGGTGCGACTCTACATTCTCTGCATCCAAACGAACATTAATATCGTTACGCACAAAAGAAGCTCCTGGGAAATTACAATTATAATTGTTATAAAGACTATACTTTGATTGATAGATCTCCGTGTGATTTATATAAGCGCCAACAGCAGAAGCAAGTTGCAAATAATAATGTTGCACCTTGGCATTTTCGTCCAATACAATCTCTGTTACTTTATTCTGCAGGTTTTTTGCGGCACCATCTAAAGTAATAAATGATTCAATAATTTCAACTTCTGCATTTGCCTCCACTACGTAAAGGTTTCTAGTCTGCGCAAAGAAATCACTGCTTCCCGTTGCCACATGGACAATCTGAATAGGCTTAGAAACAATCTTGCTCTTCCCTACAGATAGATAAAGTCCAGAAGTATGCAAAGCGGTATTCAAAGCCACGACCGCACTACCGGTTTTATCGGCATGCTGTGCAAAGTGTTTTTGAAAATTAGCCTCTGCCGAAGCTTCCTCGATAGGTTTGACTGTCAAACCTACCTCATCTTCTAAAGAAGAAAAAGCAAGCACATATTGCCCATTAATCAACACAATACGATGCGCATCCAAACCAGGAATATCTGCCTGACTTAAATCCAGATTTGAAACATCCACATCCTCATTCAATAAATAAGGCTTATTGACCAGACTATGGATATTTGTATATTTCCAATCCTCATTCTTCACCGTAGGAAAACCCTGTTGCTCAAATTGAGTAAAGGCCTCTTGCCGTATATCTTTTAACGATGAAGGTTCATTAGTTGACTCCAGCTCTTGAAAAGCAGAAGCTAACTGTTCGAATAAAGAATTTGCTACTATAGTACTCATGTTATCTCTTATCAACCCGCCTCTTAATAATTCTGTGGAAGCAGGTTTATTTTTTGTAAATGGGCAGAACCAATATTCAATGCCCTCTTATATATTCCGATTAGCCTTCTTGTGTATCCAATTCTTTAAGCCAATCGTATCCTTTTTCTTCCAACTCCAATGCCAACTCTTTCGTTCCAGTCTTGACGATGCGTCCATTGTACAATACATGTACAAAATCAGGAACGATATAATCCAACAAGCGTTGGTAGTGCGTAATTACTACAAATGCATTATCCTTTGAGCGCAATTGATTCACCCCGTTTGCGACAATACGTAAAGCATCAATATCCAAACCTGAATCTGTCTCATCCAAAATAGATAATTTAGGATTCAACATAGCCAGTTGGAAAATTTCGTTACGTTTCTTCTCACCTCCAGAAAACCCTTCATTTAAAGAACGATTCGCTAGATTAGCAGAAAATTCAACTAACTGTTGTTTTTCTTTAACTGTTTTCAAGAACTCCTTTGCTTCCATCGGAGGTAAGCCCTTGTACTCGCGGATATCATTTACCGCAGTTTTCAAGAAGTTGATGTTAGATACACCTGGTATTTCTACAGGGTATTGAAATGCCAAAAACAAACCTTCACGAGCTCTATCCTCTGGAGACAAATCCAATAAATCAACACCATCCAGGGTCGCTTCACCATCCGTCACCTCGTAAGAGTCTCTTCCTGCTAATACATTTCCTAAAGTACTCTTTCCAGCACCGTTAGGGCCCATAATAGCATGAACTTCACCTGGTTTTACCTCTAGATTTAATCCTTTTAATATTTGTTTGTCTTCGATAGACGCATGTAAATTTTTAATGCTTAACATTATCTTAGTATTGAGTATTGAGTATTGAGTAACTAAATCTCCCGCTCAATTTTTATTTTTAAACTTATCTATATAATTATCTATTACCCTACAGATCCTTCTAGAGAGATAGCGATCAATTTTTGTGCTTCTACCGCAAATTCCATTGGCAACTGATTTAACACCTCTTTAGCGTAGCCATTGACAATCAAACCTACCGCTTTTTCAGAATCGATACCACGTTGATTCAAATAGAAAACCTGGTCCTCTCCGATTTTGGAAGTAGTAGCTTCATGCTCGAGTTTAGCTGTCTTGCTCTTATTTTCGATATACGGAAAGGTATGTGCACCACAACGGTCTCCAATTAACAAAGAATCACATTGTGTAAAGTTGCGCGAATTGTCAGCATTAGGGCCTATTTTCACCAATCCACGGTAACTATTGTGGCTTCTTCCAGCAGAAATTCCTTTCGAAATAATTTTGGATTTCGTGTTTTTACCCAAGTGAACCATCTTCGTACCCGTATCAGCTACCTGGAAGTTCTTGGTCATAGCGACAGAATAAAACTCACCTACCGAGTTATCCCCTTTAAGTATAACTCCTGGGTATTTCCATGTGATAGCAGAACCTGTCTCTACCTGTGTCCAAGATATTTTTGAATTGTCACCCTTACAGATACCACGTTTGGTTACAAAATTGAAAATACCACCTTTTCCTTCTTTATCTCCAGGATACCAGTTCTGTACAGTAGAATATTTGATCTCTGCGTCTTTCATAGCAATCAACTCGACAACTGCCGCATGCAATTGATTCTCATCACGCATAGGCGCCGTACATCCTTCTAGATAAGATACGTAAGACCCTTCATCTGCAACGATAAGCGTACGTTCAAACTGTCCGGTATTCTGCGCATTGATTCGGAAATAAGTAGAAAGCTCCATAGGACAGTGTACGCCCTTAGGAATATAAACAAATGAACCGTCAGAAAACACGGCTGAGTTCAATGCCGCGTAAATATTATCTGTTTGAGGAACTACAGTTCCCAAATATTCTTTAACCAGCTGGGGATATTCCTGTACTGCTTCACCAAAAGAACAGAATATTACTCCTTTTTCTTTCAACTTTTCGCGGAAAGTAGTCTTTACAGACACCGAGTCGAAAACGGCATCAACAGCTACAACACCTGCTAATATTTTCTGCTCATCTAAAGGAATCCCTAATTTTGCGAAGGTCTCCAATAATTCGGGATCAACTTCGTCCATACTCTCCAATAGCTTTTTCGGCTTTGGGGCAGCATAATAAGAAAGGTCTTGAAAATCGACTTCTGGATTTTCGAAATTCTGCCACGTTGGCATCTTCATTTTCAAGAAATGTTGGAAAGCTTTCAATCGCCATTCTAGCAACCATTCTGGCTCGTTTTTCTTTGAAGATATCAGGCGAATAGTGTCTTCATTCAGTCCCTTGGGAGCAATGTCCATCTCAATATCGGTCGTAAAACCGTATTTGTACTCCTCCTGCTCCAGCTCTTTCAGTAATTCGTCGTCTTTGGTACTCATAATAATCTTCCCTTTTACTGAGTAGGCAACCCCCACTCTATTATAGGACTACAAAGCTACGACTTAAATAGCAATTAAATAGCATATTTTCATCAGGCAAGCCCTGTAAATCCCAATTTTGTGACAAAGATCACCTTTTTTTGTGCTTAGCACGCTTTCGCGTCTTTTTTTTGACAAAGAAATGATTCCAACCGTCAAAAAATAAAGTAATCCGTTTTCCCAAAAAGTATAGATATCCCTTGCTAAATTTCCTGTTATCATTCAAAAATAATTCCTATTTTTATATGACATAATTAGTATTAAAATTCACTTTTGAACGAAGAATATCAAATCTTTGGAAAGGTGAAGCTAGATTAAAACGGAATTATGCCTAGTTATTTTTTGCCTAGCAGATTCGCAAATGCAAACCATTTTATTTAAGTTTACAAATTGAAGTAAAATAACCCTATGTCTTATCAACCGGATAAATTAGATTTAAAAATATTACGGCTGTTGCAGGAAAACGGAAGAATTACAAACCTCCAACTTGCAACAAACATTGGTTTGTCTCCTGCTCCTACATTAGAACGAGTACGGAAACTGGAAAACTCAGGATTTATCAAAAGCTACCACGCCTTTGTTGATGAAGAAAAACTGGGCCTGGGGATAAAATCCTTCATCCAAATTTCTTTAGATTTCCACACACACAATGCCATTCCTGAATTTGTAGAAGCTGTAAAAGCAATACCAGAAGTCACAGAATGTCACCATGTTACTGGAAATTGCGATTTTATTCTAAAAGTTTACGTCAAAGATATCAAGGCATACGAGGGAGTTATTATGGAAAAGATTGCTAAAATCCCATTTGTAAAAACTTTCCAAACGATGATGATTATGTCAACCTCAAAAAAAGAGCCTATAGTACCACTAGAATACTAAGCTGAATGCAAGAGCAAACCATACCATACAACGACTTTGCAATAATTTTGACCTGGCCCGACGCCACTATCAGAGGCGATGAAAAATGGATGATGTTTTTCAAAAAAATCGGGATAGTTAAGAATCTCAATTTTAAGGTGGGCCATACTGGTATTGTCTTAATAGACCACAGAAATGGCAACATGTTGTTCTATGACTTTGGTAGATATATCGCTCCGCGAGGCTATGGCCGTGCAAGATCACAATTTTCCGACCCATTGCTTGAGATCAAACTCAAAGCTAAGTTTATTGAGGGGAAAGTCAATAATTTGCAGGAGATTGTAGAACATTTCGAAGATCTCAAACCAGCCATGTATGGTGAAGGTAGACTGTTACTGTCTGTTGTGGACGGCATCAATTTTTCAATGGCGCGGGCCTACGGAGACCACTGTGTGATGCAGGGGACTTATCCTTATGGTGCGGTGGCCCGTAACAATAACAATTGTTCTCGCTTCATCACGAGAATGCTCATAAAATCCTCACAACGCTTTCACCTTTGGCATACGATTAATCTTCCAGAGACTATCAAATCCAGTCCTGTTAGTAATTTAGTCAACACGGTCAGTGACAGAATGATTTACTCTTACACACCCGAGGATGGCCTTAATCATTTTCGGATGAATAGATTCCAATCCTTCTGGTTCTTGGTAAAACAACTCGGTGACAATGTCTTTCAAAAAAAGGCAAACTTACTTCCTACGGATCAAATTATCGGCGCCGTGCACTATCGTTCGAAACCAATCAGTATTCCCAAAGATGCGATGTATCTAGGTGGGGTTGGAGATGGTGCTTGGTATACCGTGTCTCCCCAAGAGGACAAACACCTTATAATAAAGCGGTTTACAACATCTGGAAAATTGGAGTATGTGGTTCTGGGTGAAGCAGAAGATGCTTTTGAACCTACAGAATCATATCAGATCACATACGACAGCAATCTGCTCGTTACACATATTCTCCAACAAGGGAACAAACTTCGTATTAAGCATATCAAGCAACTCGAAGCAAAACAGTACACCTACAATCATATTCAAGAAAGATACGCCTAATCAAGCTGCCAGTCAATAGATCCACGCCCATGCTGTTCGAGGTAAGCATTGCTTTTGGAAAAGTGCTTGGATCCAAAAAAACCACGATACACTGAAAGAGGAGAAGGGTGCACGGCCTTTAAGACCAAATGCTTGCTGTGATCAATCAACATCGATTTCTTTTGTGCATACGATCCCCATAACACGAAAACAACGTGGCTCAACTCTTTAGAAATCTGAGCTATCACCTGATCAGTAAATTCTTCCCATCCTTGCTTTTGATGAGAAGCGGCCTGATGTGCCCGGACTGTAAGTGTTGCATTGAGTAACAAAACTCCCTGCGCTGCCCACTTTGTCAGATCACCAGATTTTGGGTAAGAAAAACCGGGAATATCTGTAGTAAGTTCTGCAAAAATATTCTTCAAAGAAGGCGGATGCATGATTCCATTTGGGACAGAAAAGGACAATCCATGAGCCTGCCCTACATTATGATAAGGATCTTGCCCCAAAATCACGACTTTCACATCAGGAAGAGCGGTCAGCCGGAAAGCATTAAAGACCTGTTCCTGTGGAGGAAAGACAACGTGTTCACGGCGTTCCTGCTGCACAAATGCAGATAGATGACGCATACGCTCCTGTTTAAATAGTGGTTTTAACAACTCATCCCAACTTTCATCAAATAGCTTTTCCATGTATCCAAACTTAGATAAAATGCCTTATATTAACGAACACCTGATCAAAAAAATAAACACTAATCTGCGCCGCGTAAATTCTTATGGTTATGCTTTCTCTTGTAAAACGACTGCTTTAAAGTGGACTCTCCGGAAATGACGGAAATATTGCCATCTTCTTCAAACATCGCCAACTTCACGTCCTTAATATGCTCTACACCATGTTCCCGCATGGCCTCATACAACTCATCCGCCGATATCCCAATCTTACTCAGCATATCAAAATCGGGCTTCCCCTTATGTACCAGCACTTGAGGCTTCTGTTCCACAATTTTTTGGAAAAACTTATTCTTCAACACGACTCTTTTGATAAAGAAATTAACAAGAAAAAGGACAAGCGCAGCCAGCAAACCTCCCCCTAAGCTTGTATCATCCCCTACCATTGCATTCTGCACAGCATTACTGATCAGCAATATCAAAATGACATCCACTGTGTTAAGTTGTGAGAGTTCCTTCTTTCCAAAAACACGGATCGCGATCAGCATGAAAAGGTAAACCGCTACACAACGGACAATAACATTCAAATATATTTCCATCGAATTTCCTTTCTACAAGATAAGATAAAAATTACAAATCCTATTTCCTTACCTTCCGTATTCTTATAAAATAGTATCTAAAAAAGCTTGGAGGGCATCAAAACATCCATTTGAATACTTTTATACGTCAAACCTGTTGGATAACACCTTAAATTAACAGATATTTGCATCTATAATATAGTTATAGATTAAAATGTCAAATTTAGTACGTATAATTCTAAGTAGCCTCCTATTAATAGGTACTGTGGCTCTTTTTTGGTTTGGTCACTGGGGCTGGGGGATTTTAGGAATATTAATCACTATTCTTGCCTGGGTTACCGTATTTTTCAATGAGAACATGCTTATAGCGCAGTGGTATTTTAGAAAACAAGATATCCCCAATGCAGAAAAATGGCTAAATAAAATTAAAAATTACGAATCACAGCTTATCACGGCTCAACACGGATATTACCACCTGCTACTGGGCTTAATTGAGTCTCAACGAGCTCCAATGCAGTCTGAAAAATTCTTTAAAAAGGCACTTTCTTTAGGTTTACATATGGATCATAATATAGCCTTAGCAAAATTAAGTCTAGCTGGGGTAATGATGGCTAAAAGAAACAAGCGGGAAGCTGAAAAGCTTCTGCAGGAAGCCAAGAGAGCCGATAAGAACAAATTGCTAGCAGATCAGATTAAAATGATGAAAGATCAAATGACGATGATGGATAAGCAACAATTCCGTTATTCGAGATAACAAAAAAGAGGCAATCTATTTTAGATTGCCTCTTTTTTGTTATAAGTCTATTATTATCTCCAAAAACTTGCCTTGCTCAGAACTATCTTCAAAGACCAATTTACATTGTTGAGGCATCCCCCATTGCTTTTTCCAGCCTGTGCTTTGAATAGTCAACTTCACAGGACTATCTTCCTCCAATAAATAATGTAAGTAGTTCTGTCGGTCCTTCGCCTGGAGCCGAACCTTCCCCATTTGCATCAAGTCATATAAATAAACCTGACCTTTTGAATCAACAATACCTGAGGCAAAACTATTAAGCTTAAACTCTCTAGTGCCCCTTTCATAAGATATAAGATAGAGCTCAACTGTAGCAGTATCCCCTTTTGCTGATAAGGAAACTCCTTTTACATCGATCTGTATATCGTCGGCCAGAACAGGCCCTTCGTCCACGCTTTGTCCAAAAGAATAAAACGTTACAGTGGATAAAACAAACGTGATAAATATAATTATCGTTCTCATTAACGTAAGCGATCAGCAGATTTAATTAATTTTTCATCCTTACGGATACCACCAATAGCCATTGCCAGAAATATGATGGCAATAGGTAACAGGAAAAAACCTACACCTATATTCTGCGCTCCAAAAGATTGAGAAATTAGACTTAAGGTATCTGTTGCGGATACAAATAGCCAAATTCCAAATAAACAAATCAGGACGATTTCCACAAAAATCAGTGTTAATTGTCTCTTTCTATTCTTATATAGAAATATGGTCACTATAGGTATAAATCCTAATACAGCGGTTGCAATGCTTTGCAATAAGTAACTCTCCTGTTTAACACTTTCGTTGTTGACCGCAGCGTAGGAACCGGTCACTAAAAGCTTCTTGCCCAATCCAACCAAATCGGTATAGTTTAAATAGGGAAAAACAAATAACCCAAGAATAACAACTGCGGCCAATAACAACCAGATGGACTGAATACGTTGAATCATAACTTTACTTTCTTATTATAACGCAAACTTATATAAAATGCTTTGCATTCACCAACACCTAATGAAAAAGCACTATGCAATCTCTAAAACTATTATTATTATCTTTGTTCTGTGGAGGGAAAAAAACGTTTTTTTATGGAGATAGCCTATGATGGCAGCTCATATCATGGTTGGCAGGTCCAACCTAACGCAATATCAGTACAAGAGAAGCTCAATCATGCTTTACACACCTTGACCAGAGAAAACATGGAAACTACAGGAGCTGGAAGAACGGACACAGGAGTGCATGCGAAACAGCTATTCGTACATTTCGATAGCGAAAATCCTCACTTTTCATCTGCGTTAGAAAAGTTCAAACAGTCTTTAAATGCCCTGCTTCCATACGACATAGCGATCAAAAGAGTTTTTGAAGTATCCCCTGATGCTCACGCACGATTCGATGCGACATCCCGTAGTTACGAGTATCATATACATATCCACAAAAACCCCTTCTTCATCAATAGGTCATGGCACGTACGCGCACTTCCAAATATCGACAAGATGAACGAGGCCGCTCAATATCTTTTGGGCACAAAAGACTTTTCATGTTTTAGTAAGTCAAACACCCAGGTCCATACAAATATATGTACTATCACCGAAGCACGTTGGATACAACAAGGAGATACTGCTGTATTTAAGGTTACGGCAGATCGCTTCCTAAGAAACATGGTACGGGCTATTGTAGGTACACTCCTGAAGATAGGCTCACAGGACCTACCGACTTCCTACCTCACAGATGTACTTTCGAGCAAGGATAGATCAATGGCTGGCACCTCAGTCCCCGCCCATGGATTATACTTAACCCAAGTTCTTTACCCCTACGTATGAGTAGGCCTCTACAAATCACATACCCTTAATTGATTCGGATGAAAAAGGAGAAGATAACAGGCAGCACCTATGACAGCAGACTGCTCAACAGACTAGCAAAGTATATGCGTCCCTATAGCAGCACTTTTTGGGTATCGGTCATACTAACAATCCTTTTAGCTGCAGTAGCTCCAGCGCTCCCCCTTCTGATTGAACATACGTTGGACAACTATATCCTCAATGGCCAATATGATGGACTAAATACCATGTTGGCACTGATGATTCTACTTTTGGTATTGCAGACTATAATACGCTACTTCCATACGTTGATGACAAATACACTGGGACAGTCGGTCATTCGGGATATACGCATCCAGGTTTTTAACCATATTACCAATCTCCGGCTTAAATACTTTGATAATACGCCTATAGGAAGGTTAATTACCCGAACTATTTCCGACCTGGAAACCATAGCTAACATATTCTCAGAAGGCTTGATACAGATTATTGGTGATCTATTGCAGTTGGTCGTGATTCTGGCCGTGATGTTCTACACGGATTGGAGGCTCACATTGATTGTATTGGTACCTATGCCATTGATGATAGCCGCAACCTATGTTTTTAAAGAAGCCATGAAATCTGCTTTCCAAAGTGTAAGGTTATGGATTGCAAATTTAAATACCTTCTTACAGGAACATATTTCAGGCATGGCAATCATACAATATTTTGCCCGGGAGGACCAGGAAATGCGCAAATTTGAAGCTATCAATAAAGAACACCGCAATGCACACATCCGTGCAAACTGGTATTTTTCTATTTTTTTTCCTGTATTAGAAATAATTGTTGCCATAGCCACCGGATTATTAGTTTGGTACGGTTCTAAGCAGATCATTGCAGACATTATATCTCCTGGTGTTGTGGTCGCATTCATTATGTATATCAACATGATATTCCGTCCTATCCGTGAGTTGATCGACAAGTTCAATACCCTGCAGATGGGAATGGTCTCTGCAGAACGGATATTCGATATTTTGGACACAGACGAGTTTACGCCTAATACAGGCACCCTAAAAGACAAGGAAATAAAAGGAGCCATCGAATTCAAAAACGTATGGTTTGCCTACGATAATGAAAAATGGGTATTGAAGGATGTGAGCTTTAGCGTCGCTCCAGGAGAGACACTAGCTCTCGTAGGGGCCACAGGTGCCGGCAAATCTTCTATAATCAGTATATTAAGCCGGTTTTACGAGATACAAAAAGGTCAAATATTGTTGGATGGAATTGATATTAAAGAATATGATCTTAACTTTCTCCGCACCAACATTTCTATCGTATTACAAGACGTCTTTCTATTCTCGGATACGGTCAAAAACAACATATCATTAAATGATTCAACCATCCCTACAGAAAAAATTATTGATGCAGCAAAAAAAGTTGGAGCTTTTGATTTTATCAACAGGTTACCTAACCAATTTGATTATGAAGTACAGGAACGGGGTGCTACATTATCTGCAGGTCAGGCGCAGCTGGTTTCCTTTATTCGGGCACTGGTACACGAACCAAAGATCCTCGTTCTAGACGAAGCTACATCATCAATAGATACCGAAACAGAGGAAATGATACAAGCGGCCATAGACAACCTTATGGACGGCAGAACGGCTATCGTTATAGCACACCGTTTGTCCACTATCCAAAAAGCAGATAAGATTATCGTTCTGGATAAAGGCGAGGTAAAAGAAATCGGTTCACATCAGGAACTCCTAATAATAGATGGATATTACAAAAAGCTATACGAGCTACAGTTCAACTCGACAGGTATATAAAAAATCCCCTAAGTCGAGCAAAGGGGATTTACAGTCTATAAAAAAGAAGAGAGAGAGAAATATTTATAAAACTGCAATTAGTGCCTAGGCATTTATTATACTAAATAAAAAAACACCTAGGTCTTAATATCTTTAATTTATAAGTTGATATACCTCACGCATGTAATAAGCTTCCTGTAGTGTGCTTGTAAAGTCCCTCCATTCATCCTCCGAAAACGTAAATAGGATTTCCTGTACGGGAGTCGGCAACAATACGCGAAATACGCCATCTGGAAAACCTAAAAACTCCTCAGCACCAATTTTTTTACTTATTTCTTCCAAAAAACAATCATATTGCAATGAAGTAAATGTTAGAATAAAGGCCCCCTGCCATATATAGTGGTTCTTGCATTTACTGCAATAACTGATGGTTGTACTACCCTTTGAGCCTAGTGTTATTGATTGACACATAAGTAATATATTTATTTAGACCAAATATAAATAAAAGAGTGGTAATAGAAAAGCTTTTATTAAAAATAATTTCTCCGTTGGTATAATCGCTTGAAAAAGCGCCTTTGATTTCCAACAGGCTCAATTACGACAACCACAAACCAAACAAAGTCTACTCTAAGCAGATTCGGTATGCTTTGAAAAGCCGAATTAAAACAAAAGGACTGGCTCCATTTTCAGAAGCCAGTCCTTTTACCTATTTAATTACTTAACTAATTCAATCCTCTCTTTTTCATCAGATGAATTGGATCTGGATCTTTTCCTCTAAAAGCTCTATACAATTCGGCAGGATCCCCTGTTCCACCTTTTTCAAGTATATTCTTACGGAACGATTCAGCAGTTGCCTGATCAAACAATCCTTTTTCCTTAAATGCAGCAAAAGCATCTGTATCCAATACTGCAGACCATATATAAGCATAGTAACCCGCCGAATAACCACCGGAGAAAATATGTTGGAAATAAGTACTTCTATAACGTGGAATAATAGCATCGATCAATCCAATCTTAGCCATCGCACCTTTTTCAAAGGCATTAACATCAGCTGAGATAGGAGAGGTCGCCGCATGGTAGTCCATATCCAACAGAGATGCTGCAAGGTATTCTGTCGTAGCAAAACCCTGGTCAAAAGTACCGGCTTTTTCCATTTTAGCGATCAATGAATCAGGAATAGCCTCTCCTGTTTTGTAGTGCTTAGCGTATGTTTTCAATACTTCAGGATCTGCGGCCCAGTTTTCCATCACCTGAGACGGCAACTCTACAAAATCGCGTGGCACAGAAGTTCCAGCCAACGACTTATATTTTACATTAGATAATAACCCGTGTAAAGCATGTCCGAACTCATGGAATAATGTTGTCGCTTCATCGAAAGTCAACAATGCGGGCTGATCTCCAACAGGTTTTGTAAAATTACATACAATGGAAATTACAGGTGCCACACGCTTGCCATCTTTGGTCTGTTGGCTACGGTAAGAGGTCATCCATGCTCCACCGCGTTTTGAATCACGTGGGAAGAAATCCGCATATAATAACCCCAGATGAGAACCGTCTTTATCTTTCACCTCATACACTTCAACTTCTTCATGGTAGGTAGGCACATTATTCAATGCGACAAAGGTGATACCATACAACTGTGTTGCTGTAGAAAACGCTCCTTCACGTACCGAAGATAAACTAAAATATGGTTTTATCTCCTCCTCATTCAACGCAAAACGTTTCACCCGTATCTTCTCCGCATAGTATCTCCAATCATATGGTGCTACCCTAAAGGTATCTTTTGCCGCTTCGATCTCCTTTTGAATATCAGCAGCTTCGACCTTCGCTTTTGCTAGTGCAGGGCCCCATAACTTATTCAACAAGATATACACATTGCCAGGGTTACCTGCCATTGATTCTTCTAACACATAGGCCGCATGTGAGGTATAGCCTAACAGTTTAGCTTTTTCTAAACGTAGGTTGGCGATCTTGACCAGATCAGCCTTATTATCGTTATCATTACCGTTATTGGCACGTAACTGGTATGCATTCCAAATTTCCTGACGCAACGCTCTGCTATCCGCATATTGTAAGAATGGCATTACCGAAGGGTTGGAAAGTGTAAACACCCATTTACCGTCCTTACCCTTTGCTTTCGCCGTCTCAGCTGCCGCTGCAACCAAACCTTCAGGAAGACCCGCTAGATCTTCTTTCTTATCAATCACCAACTCATATGCATTAGTCTCTGCTAATAGGTTCTGGCCAAATTGCGTAGTCAAAACCGAAAGATCTGCATTGATCTGCTTTAACTTATCTTTATCCGCATCTGACAAATTCGCTCCGGCGCGTACAAAACCTTTATATGTCTCTTCCAATAACTTCTTGTCTTCAGCATCTAAGCCTAGCACATCCTTCTTTGCATAGACAGCCTTTACTTTTTCGAAAAGCTTCGCATTCAGCTGTATCTCATCGCTATGCGCCGAGATTAACGGAGCCATATCCTTAGCTATGGATTGAATTGTATCATTCGTATTTGCTGAATTCAAATTATAGAACACCGTCGATACATTCCCCAATAAAGCACCGGCATTCTCTAAAGCTACGATTGTATTAGCAAAACTAGGTTCTTCCGTATTGTTAATGATACTGTCAATTTCTAAGTTGTGCTGCTTAAGCGCTTCTTGGAAAGCAGGTCTAAAATGCTCATCTTTGATTTTGTCAAAAGGAGGAACATTAAATGGCGTATCATATGCCGTCAAAAATGGATTATCCGAATCCTTACTCTTTTCTTCGTTATTACACCCCACAAAAATAGAGGCAACAACCAAAAATGGAATGAAGCTTTTTTTACTCATTTCAATCTATTTATTTTTCTTCTGTTTTTTGTTCTATTTAGCTCAAACATCTATCATAGTAATAATGACGATTCTTACGCGCACTTCGATTCACACCTCGGTTTCAACTTATCCCTGCAAACTTAGATAAATTTCATGACAAATCCGGTCTTCACCGCTTATTTACTGACATTCACCGAAAAGAGCATGAAAGATTCGATGCCGATATATACCTTTGAAAAAACAAACAACTATTCTAGCTCAAATTTGATATAATGAGTATGTTACAAAATTTTTTCTGGTGGTGTGCCGGCGTGCACAAAGAAACTCTATCCAAATTTCCAGAAGAACATAGCAAATACGTCAGTATCGGTGCCACTATTTTCTTTACGGGTCTTTTCGCTAGTTTGGCAGGCGGATATGCACTTTATTTCGTATTCAGCGGAAGTCCCTTCGCCTTCCTTTACGCTTCAGTTTTTGGAATAATATGGGGACTAGCAATATTTAATCTCGACAGATACATTGTACTCAGCCTGGACAAGTCGAGCGCCCTAAGCAAACAGCTATTACAGGCATTACCCCGCATCCTCCTTGCTATCTTAATAGGTATCGTTATTTCTCGCCCCTTAGAACTCAAAATATTTGACAAAGAGATAAAGGAGCACTTACGCGTTGAATATCTAAAACAGCAACAGGCACGTATTGATACATTAAATCATACTTTTGAGCACAAGTATCAAGTAGAATATGGACAACTACTTCGTCTCAAATCTCAAGCTGATTCTTTAGAATCGACCATTAAGACTTCTAGACAACAGCTGAACCATGAAATATTTGGAACAAAGACAGCGGAAACCTCGGGCGTATTAGGTTACGGTCCTTATGCAAAGCGCAAAGAAGAAAGTCTCCAAAAAGAAGAAGTATTTTTAGATACCCTAAGAAACAGAATACAGCAAAAAGAAAGTCAACTCTTGGTACGAAAAGAGAAAGAAGGACTATTCGACCAAAAAATACTGTCAAACACAAGTCTGGACAGTGCCATAAATATAGCGGGCTTTGCTGACCGAAATGCGGCATTGGCAAACCTTCATAAAAAACCGGATGGTACGGAGGATAGCTCAACAAAATACGCTGTCATCTTTATTGCCTTACTTTTCGTGTTTTTTGAGTGTCTTCCGGTTTTTGTCAAACTAATGAGTGCCAAAGACCCCTACGACATGGCTATCCGAAGCCAGCGAACCATACACCAACTTGAATCTACCTCAAATGTGGACATCGAAAAGAATGCACTAAATCAGTTGATTCCACAACGCACGGATATAGCCATACAGAGACGGATGGATAAGCTCTCAGAAAACTACGAAAAGTCGAAAAATCGGAGATAAATTATGTCAAATAATAGTTGTCTATTAAACTTTTTAGCCTTTTTGGAATCATATTTGGTATAAGGACAATATAATAGTGTAATTAAACGCAACAAATATGAACAAACAATTACTTAAGACCCTTACTCTTTTATTGGGTCTGCTAGGCTTAACAACGATGACTATGGCTCAATCTGTTTTAAAACAAAACACAGATATATTTCCAACTCCTGAAGCAGGATATAAGAAAATGATTATTGAAGTCCCTCACTCGAAGAATGATGACAACAAGAAAATCGAATTCAGTGTGGGTAAATGGATGGAAGTAGACGGCTGTAACCTTTTCTCTCTGCAAGGGACCTTAGAAAAAAAGGATTTGCAAGGATGGGGCTATGACTACTACACCTTTAAAACAAATGGCAACGTAGTATCGACTCAAATGGCTTGTCCTGGAGCTCCAAACAGACACTTATTCGTCTCCGCTCAGCCTGAAATGGTACGTTATAATGGAAAATTGCCTATCGTAATATACGCACCTGAAGATTACGAGGTACAATTCAAGATCTATAAAGCGGAAGAAGATGTCTACACTGCGGCAGAGGAACGGGTGAAGAAAAAATAGACCATATAAAGGTTTGGAAATAAAAAAAGGCCAGTCAAATTTGACTGGCCTTTTTTATGTATTATCCTTTTTTATTCACTTTACGCTCATTTTCCGTTAGGTAAATTTTACGTAAGCGGATAGACTGAGGTGTTACCTCAATATATTCATCGCCTTGGATGTATTCCATTGATTCCTCTAACGAGAACTTAATAGCAGGAGCAATACGTGTGTTATCATCCGTACCGGACGCACGCATATTTGTCAATTGCTTAGCCTTAACAATATTAATTGTTAAATCGTTGTCTCTGATATGTTCTCCTAAAATCTGTCCTTCATAGATTTCTACTCCTGGTTCAACAAAGAACTTACCACGATCTTGTAACTTATCAATAGAGTAAGCTGTAGTAGTACCTTTATCTAAAGAAATCAATACACCATGTAGACGACCAGGAATTGTTCCTTTCCAAGGCTCGTAACCTTTAAGACGGTGTGCCATTACAGCCTCACCAGCTGTAGCAGTCAGGATGTTGTTACGTAATCCGATGATACCGCGTGATGGAATTTCGAATTCCAAGTGCTGCATTTCACCTTTTGCTTCCATAATCAATAACTCACCTTTACGTTGTGTTACCAATTCGATTACTTTACCAGACACATCACCAGGAACATCGACTACCAATACCTCTACTGGCTCGCACTTTTTACCATCAATTTCTTTAACAATAACCTGTGGCTGTCCTACTTGTAACTCATAGCCCTCACGACGCATAGTTTCAATAAGTACGGACAAGTGTAAGATACCACGACCGTATACCAACCATGCATCAGGAGATTCTGTTGGAACAACACGTAATGCTAAGTTTTTCTCTAATTCTTTCTGTAAACGGTCATGAATATGACGAGAAGTAACTAATTTACCTTCTTTACCAAAGAAAGGCGAGTTATTAATCGTAAACAACATGTTCATGGTAGGTTCGTCGATTTGGATAACCTCCAATTGTTCAGGGTTCTCGAAATCAGCGATAGTATCTCCAATATCAAAACCTTCAATACCTACCACCGCACAAATATCACCCGCTTTAACCTCAGAGACTTTAAGACGTCCTAGGCCTTCAAATATTTGAAGTTCTTTAACACGGCTTTTAACAATCTTGCCATCACGTTTTACTAAGGAAACAGGTTGGTTTTCTTTAATAGTACCACGTGCTACACGACCAATCGCTATACGGCCAACAAATGTAGAGTAATCTAAAGAAGTAATCTGCATCTGTAATGTACCCTCATTTTGAGGCGCCGCTGGAATATGTTCAATAATTGCATCTAACAATGCGCTAAAGTCTTGTGTTGGTTGTTTCCAATCCGTAGACATCCACCCTTGTTTTGATGAACCATATAATACAGGAAATTCTAATTGCTCTTCCGTAGCATCTAAGCTAAAGAATAGATCAAAAACATTTTCATATACTTCGTCAGGACGACAGTTTTCCTTATCCACCTTATTAACAACGACAATAGGTTTTAAGCCTAATGCCAAAGCCTTTTGAGTAACAAAACGTGTCTGAGGCATAGGCCCTTCAAAGGCGTCACACAACAACACTACACCATCCGCCATTTTGAGTACACGCTCAACCTCTCCACCAAAATCGGCGTGACCAGGGGTATCAATTACATTGATCTTAACATCTTTGTATTTGACAGCAACGTTCTTCGAAACGATTGTAATACCTCGTTCACGTTCTAAATCGTTGTTATCTAAGATTAAATCACCTGTACCATCATTATCTCTAAACTGGTTCGTGAAATGTAAGATTTTGTCAACTAACGTTGTTTTTCCGTGATCGACGTGAGCGATAATCGCTATATTTCTAATATTTTGCATCTAGCAAGTAAATTTGTTTTAAATTCAGGGTGCAAAGATAATTATTTTACACCTCAAATTTTAGTATTTTGTATTATTATTTTGTTAACCTTCCGATTTCACCTTCAAACACTTAGGACCTTTTTACGTCAAAAACCGCCCCAAAAGAACTGCTACAATATGAGCAATGTCTTTTTTCATTCTCAGTTAACAAGTAATTTTAGCTTTTACGAGATTACGCCAAGGGCTTTCCCTACTTTCGTAAATGCTGCAATCGCCTTATCTAGATGCACTCTATCATGAGCTGCAGAGATCTGTACCCGGATACGTGCTTTGCCTTGTGGCACTACCGGATAATAGAAACCAATTACGTAAATTCCCTCTTCCAACATTTTAGAGGCAAACTCTTGCGCCAACTTAGCATCATAAAGCATAACAGGCACGATAGGGTGAAAACCAGGTTTAATATCGAAACCTGCGGCAGTCATCTGCTCACGGAAATATAACGTATTCTCTTCTAATTTGTCACGTAGTTCCGTAGTCTCACTCAACATGTCCAAAACTGCAACCGATGCACCTGTAATTGCTGGGGCCAATGTATTAGAGAATAGGTATGGTCGAGAGCGTTGACGCAACATATCGATGATTTCCTTTTTGCCAGAGGTGAATCCACCTGATGCTCCACCTAAAGCCTTACCTAATGTACCAGTTATAATATCAATACGATCTATGACATTAAATAACTCATGCGTACCTCTACCTGTTTTACCAATGAAACCAGAACAGTGGGACTCATCGATCATCACCAAGGCTTCATATTTGTCTGCTAAATCACAGATCTTATCCAAAGGAGCCACCGATCCATCCATAGAAAAGGCTCCATCAGTAACGATTATTTTGTGACGGGCACCAGAAGCGGCTTGTAACTGAGTTTCCAAATCCTCCATATCGCAGTTCTTATAACGGAAACGCTGTGCTTTACATAAACGTACACCATCAATTATCGAAGCGTGATTCAACTCATCTGAAATGATTGCATCTTCCGCACCAAAC
This sequence comes from Sphingobacterium tabacisoli, assembly GCF_017908035.1. Classification (GTDB taxonomy): domain Bacteria; phylum Bacteroidota; class Bacteroidia; order Sphingobacteriales; family Sphingobacteriaceae; genus Sphingobacterium; species Sphingobacterium tabacisoli. The sequence continues at coordinate 340,201 of NZ_JAEQMU010000005.1, forward strand.
AAAGGCTCGAATACACCGCCGTTGGCGTCAAATGCAGCTGCATAAAGAATCGTATCTTCTGTCCCTAAAAAACTAGACAACTTTGCTTCCAGCTCTTTGTGCACATCTTGTGTACCACATATAAAACGCACAGAAGACATACCATACCCGTGATCATCGATAGCTTTTTTTGCAGCTTCCACAACCTTCGGATGAGACGAAAGTCCCAGATAATTATTCGCACAAAAGTTGACTACCTCTTGTCCTGTGCTTACTTTAATATCTGCCCCTTGAGGTGTTACAATAATACGTTCCTCTTTATAAAGTCCTGCTTCTTTGATTGCGGCCAACTCTTTTTCCAATGCTGGCTTTAACGTTTTGTACATATGAAAAAAATAAAATTTATAATTTTAAAATATCCAAAGCGTTAGGGCCTTAGGACATTTGATTCTTGTCCCAAAGATAGCAGAATTTTACCACACCGCAGTACGAAATCGTTTGTCTGAATATTATCAAACCCACTTTATTTGGTACGTGTCCAGGTTTCTGACCGTCCAAACATACTAATACCTATGAATCCACGAATATCCAAAGCATTATCTCCCTTAAGCTTCATTTTACAACTATAAGTCTTGCCGCTTTTCGGATCGTAAATTTCTCCACCCTCATACGAGTCCCCTTTCTTTGAAAAATCTTTCAATAATACGATTCCATTTAGATCACGCGATCTCAATTTTTCATCTGGGTTTTTCGTATCTTTCTTTGACTTATCTTTGACTAAGTACAACTTACCAAAAAACTTGCCGTTGGATTCATAAATCTCTACCTTCCCCTCTCCACTTGGATTTAACCACGTCCCTAGAATAGGATCCTTACCTTGCGCATAAGATACCACGGTAAACATTAGCGCTACAAAAGAAAATAACAACTGTCTCATAATATAATCAAGTTTAAAATGCATATTAAAGATAACACATTTTTTGTATGCCTGCATAGCAAATAAATATTTTAACTAGTAGTCCTAGAATTGACCTTTCTAAAGCTGTATTTGGCACTAATTTTGAACACTGTTAATCAAAAACAGGTACTATTATGAGATTCATTATTTCCCTTTTATTGACAGGACTTGTCGTTGCAATTGCAGCCTACGTTATTCCTGGAGCTCATGTTGAAGGTTTTGGATGGGCTATTGTCACTGGCTTGGTAATTGGTTTTGTAAATGCTATAGTGGGTGGTGTGTTAAGATTATTTACTTTCCCTTTAAACTGGCTGACCTTTGGTCTAGTTTCATTCATCATCACCATACTTATGATTATGTTGAGTGATTCCATTATGGGATCTAAGTTTGACGTTGATGGTTTTTGGAACGCGGCGCTGTTTGCAATCGTCGTTGCAATAATCGAGATGCTTTTAGGTAGCATGCTAAGCCGAAAAAAATAAATCAAGAGACAAAGAAAAGCCCCTGTTTATTATAGACAAGGACTTTTGAGGTTAATATAGGGATGGAAAATCCTTTCATATGATGAAGTTGCTCTGCTAGAACGAACAACAAATCTAATATATAGTCTAGTATTGTCCGAATATTTAGGGGGGACAAAACAGGGACAATTTCCGAAAAAGTTGATTAGAGCTAATCAGACAATAAAAAGCCTCCACAGAATATTCTGTGGAGGCTTTTTATTAGGCTTAAACCTAGGCTATTTCTTCTTTTTCTTCATCTTATTGATCCAAATCATCGTGCCTGTAACCGGTAAAGAAGTCGCAATAAGACAGGCTATGAAATATAAAAGTTTACTAAATGGTCCATATACATCCCCAATATGCAATGCCTTAATCGATGCAGATGCCCGCTCGTTAAATGGCTTATCTCTAAAAACATCCTTCTCTAGCACCGTTCCGCTGTATTGATCCAATGTCAATTTATCCCCTGCAGAAGGAGCGAAAAAACCCACACGGTTCTTTGAGACAGAAACAGTACCGACACTATCTTTTGCAAAATTGACTGTAATATCTCCATCATAAGGCAACAGTTTATTCACAATTAAAATAGTCTCTTCGATAGTTAAAGGCTCTTTTCCATCCGTAGGCACTACAGAAACTAATGTCGGCTTATCTTCCTTCGGTGCATCGGGAGATTTATAGGTCCCCCAAGTCTTTTGCCATCCTGCCCTATACCATTCAAATGACCAGAAAGGTCCTGTCACCGACATTAAAAATAGAATTATGCAACTATAGAGACCGAGCGTATTATGCAAATCGTGATTGATACGCTTCCATCTCGCTGACCATTTTATCTTAAGCCCATTCTTCCATCCTCTCATCTTAGCTGGAAACCAGATAATCATACCAGAGACAACCCCCAATAAAAACAGCAACGTAGCTGTACCTGTAATCCAAGATCCCAACTTACGATTCTCCACCCCCTCTATAATAGGTTTTTCCACCTCATTCAGAAGTAGCCAGCGATGCAAGCCGAACATGGTTTGCATCAGAGCAGCTGTCTTCGTCTTCTCTTCCGAAGGGTCACCGATCACCTGTCCTGTATACGGATTTATGGCCATCTGATTGGCACGAGGACCACGTCCACCAGGGGCTGGGGCAGATTTTTTCTCTTTCCCAGTACCTGCACTACCCACTTCACCAACCTTATAGGTATCTTTTTCTTTGGACGCCGACTCATCTTCCTTAGTAGCAAGTTTGGCTTCCGCAATTCCTGTATTAATCTCAGTCTTTTTCTTATCTTCCTTCTTTTCCGAATCGCCCTCTTCCTTTTTAGGCTTACTATACAATGCAAATATCGTCTTATCGGTATCAAAAGGAACTTTCACCCCAACAACCTTCCCCTTTATAGACGCCTTAGCCTGCTTAATAAGAGTATCCACATTTTGTTTATCTCCCTCTGGAGCGACTTTATAATATTGCGGTATAGCTGCCTCTCGAAGTTCTGTATTATATGTATAGACAGTTCCTGTCAGACAGACAATCAGTACGACAATACCGGAAATCAATCCGCCCCATAGGTGGATATCATTGAAAAATTTGCGAATTTTAGGCCAATTGGATGAAGACATATTGTTTTATTTTTTGCAAATATATATTATTTATTCTTAGTCTAAATAATGTTTGACACAAAAAAGCTATTCGTAAAAAAATAAGAAGCTGGCTACTCGACTTACTTTAAATTTATCTCCAGTTATAATAACTTCTACCTTGAGTTAGCGCATAAATATTATTTGTAACTAAGTCAATAGTTATTATTAATGGCTAGTCAAATCAAATGAGATTAATGCATTTAAATAGCGATCTTTAATATTTTAATTAACGTCCCACCAAATGCGCGCTGTTAATATACCATTATCGCCCTGCCTACTAACATTTACATTATTGGTATTTATCTCGGTTTCGGGATACATAAATCGTAGCGGATAAGCTTCTGGAGTCGGAGAAGAAACGGAGTTCGGGAAATTAGGATAACCTAATCTTCTAAAATCCGCCCAAGCTTGAATGTTATTAACACTATTTAGAGCTAACCATTTTTGGGTGATGATTCTTTCAATCTTATTGGTTGCATCACCGTATCTGACATTCGTCTGATTCATATAATCTTCAATGTTGTAAACCGCATTAAATAGATAATTGAAAGATGCCTGTATCCCATTTTGGTATAGACGACCAGCTTCCCCCGCGATCCACCCTCTCTCTGCTGCTTCAGCCTGTAAGAAATTTGCTTCAGCCAATGATAATAATACTGCAGATTGACTGAATGATTTCACTACTCCCCCTGGTTTGTTTCCATTCTCGTTAGGTCCTTTGAAAGCGGACGTGTTGCCTGCGGCAAATTCATCTGCTATAGCATTGCTTCCAAAAATAACTCCCTTATATTCCCCTTTTGCACTTACATAATTTTGCGCGAGCCTAGGATCATTGTATTCCTTATACTTGTTAACCAGGTACTGACTTGGACGAATATTTGCATAATTAGCTACAGCTACTCCCGAATTGTTACGATAGTACGTTTCGTAAAATGGGCTCATTTTAGCCGCCGTATTCAAGAATCCCGGATTGACAGCTGCATCTTCTTCTAAAAATCCTGATCCCTCTTGAACAATCTTAGCAATCTCCTGCCTGATATAAGTTGCCTGATCCTTAACTTCAGACTGGCGTAACAAAGCCCGTAGCTTCAGTGTATTTCCAAACTTAACCCACTTGACTTCGCTTCCCTTGAACATCACATCGTCATTAGATGGCTTCAAAGAAGCAACCTTTATCTCTGCAATACCTTCTGTAATTAAGTCCATTGATTTTCGATACACATCTTTACCTGATTCATAAGTAGGATGTAAGATAGAAGATCCCTTTAACGCTTCTTCATAAGGCACATTATTATAAAAATCAACCAGCGTAAAGAAATGGTGTGCCATCATTATTTTAGCAATCCCAGAATAGAACAATGCCTGTTCGGCAGTGGCCTGATCCAGCACCTCCTTATAATACAACAGATTGTTATAACTGGATTCCCAAACTGCTATTCCGTCGCGAGTATCTCTTATAGCTGGTCCATTATAATTTTTCAAAGACATGAAAGAGCTCACACCTTCATTAGATGTACCCCAATAGCCACCCCAGAAGCCACCCACTTGATTTAACTGAGTAGACTCATATGCTGCTGACGTCACCAACGCCGCAGGAAGTTTGGCACTTAAACTTAAATTCTCTTTTATCGGAGAGTTCGGATTATCATTGACATCCAAAAAATCACTACATGCCACAAATGTTATGGAAGCAAAAGCTATAATTCCGATTCTAATTATATTGTATCTCATGTTTATATTCTTAAAAAGTCAAATTCACGTTAAAGCCCATTGAGCGCGTAGATGGGATCTGTCTAAAACTGTTATATCCATCCGTCTGATTGTATAAAGCCTCTGGATCTCCGATCGTATTGGAAGAATGTCTAATAATAAACAAGTTGTTTCCAACGAATCCCAGACTCGCCTTTTTAATCATTTTTTGCCCTGCAAGCCATTTCCCCGGTACATCATAGCCAATATAAAGCTCCCTCAATTTGAGGTAATCTCCTTTTGCGGCTGTAACCGTTTGAATAGCACCATAAGCATCCCACCATGCTCTATCTCCTTTAGAATATACTTCTGTATTTTCAACGATAGATCCGTCAGCCAGGCGAACCATTGAATTAGGCATAATGAATGGCTTTCTATCGTATTTTACCGTCTCGGGGTGTGTCCCAGCCTTATACATCCTTGGAATCACTTCGGAGTACATCCAACTTCCCAATCGGGAATCTAATTGAAAACCTAAAGTGAAAGATTTATAACTGAACCTAGAATTAAAGCCCAACAGATAAGGGGGAACCATAGTACCTAATACTTTTTCATCCTCAGAAGGAATAACATTACCGTCTTTATCTAGGACGATTTTCCCTCCCTCTCTTTTAAAATCTGTCATACGAAGTGTTGGGTACTGATGATCTTTAATAGCATAAGCTTGTCTAAAAATATTAAACTCATCGCCTGCATACAGATCTTTGGCTTTAGTATCTGTATAACTGAAATTAACCCCAAAATCCAATGTAATGTCTCCCTTACGAATAGCTGTACCGTTGATCATCACCTCGATGGTTTTGTTGATAATCCGTCCAGCATTTACAATCGTAGAATTAAATCCGGTGGCACTTGAAATGCCAGCATTAAAGATCTGTCCATCTGAATCTGAATATGCATACGCAATATCAGTACGTAACCTGTCATTGAAAAGGCCCAATTGCGTACCAACTTCAAAGGACTTTACAAATTCGGGTTTGATCAATAGATTCGGTTCTGACAATGAAGGCGTGAACCCCACTAAACTTCCAAATGGGAAACCCGCAGTTTGACTATAAGCCAAGTTCAACCTATAGGGGTCTAAGGTTACATTTCCCGTTTTATTATAAGAACTGTAGATACGACCGTAGTTCAATATTTGATTATCACGAAACGCATCAATAGCATCTGTAAACACGAATGACGTGCTTATACCAGGAGAAAAGTAACTATTGTTGTTGGGATCTAAAACAGATACCTGATCGTTTCTTCCTGTCAATGTCAAAAACAAATAATTTCTATACCCGGCAGTAAACTCGCCATAGGTAGCAAGAGACCTGTATTTTGTCAAGGTAGCCCCTCCTGTAAGCTCCCCTGTTCTTGATCCTTGATTGAAAATATCTTCAAATAATAAGTTTGCCGCACTGACGTTAATCTGTTTCGTATTATCCATACGAACATTTTGTCCCAGCAACAACCTGGTAGAAAAATCACCAAAGTCCTTGTGGAAGTTCAAAATCAAATCATTATTAAATCTTGTAAATCCGCGATGTGTATCGTTTACCGAACCATTTATATTTCTAGTTGCGACATTGGATACCAACTTACGATTAGTCACCCGACCAGGCTCTGATTGAAAATACAAACCTGTACGATAAGTCGCGTCAAACCAATCTGTAAATTCATAGTTAAATTCCAGCTTTGAATTGAGTGTGTGCTGATCAAACGTATTTCTATTATTGTCCGCCATAAAGATAGGATTGCGAGTACTCGCAACAGGATTATACCAGTTCAAAGGATGATTTGGCGAATTAGGATCCTCCCAATTACGAGCTTCTTTATAATCTATATTTGCAGGTTGTGTATAGACCGACAACCATGGACCATCACCTGTCGTATTATTTTTGAAGAATACATAATTCAGATTAAACGATGTATTCAATTTATTAAAACGGCGAGAACCGTTGAATCTAGCACCGGTACGACTAGACTTGTCTCCAGGAATCACCCCTTTAAGACGTACATCTTGAAGAGACATAAAATAGGTCCCTTTCTCATCACCTCCCGAGAAAGATAAGTCATTCTGCGTAGTAATGCCAGTATCAAAAAAGGCTAGGCGATTGTCCTTACTTGGCGCAGCATACACCTTATTCGGTTGCACACCATTAATAGGCAACCCAAAATCTCTTATCTCTCCGTTGAACTTATCTCCCCACGATTCACTTGTCACAGGACTATAAACGCCATTTTGTCCTTGTCCAAAAGTAGTTTGCGCAGGTGGCAATAGAAATACATTTGAAAACGTTGTACTATTGCTGAAATTAATCTGTCCTGTTTGAGCCTTCCCGGATTTTGTGGTAATCATGATTGCTCCATTCACCCCTTCAGATCCATATAATGCAGCAGCATTCGCGCCTTTCAGCACGGTGATATCTTGTATATCGTTGGGGTTGATACGAGTAATATCCGGCAGAGGCACTCCATCCACAACGTACAATGGATCATTCTTATCACGATTCAATGAGCGCGTACCTCTTAATCGGATTTGAATACCCGGATCAGTCTTTCCCGTAGTTAAGTCTGTTGCATTAATTCTTAGGCCTGCAACTTTGCTTGATAATGCCAAAAGTGGGTTCACGACTTTTCCTAGGTTGAGCTCTTCATTGCTCACGGACTGCGCCGATGTTCCCAATTCCCTAGATTGCCGTTTTATTCCGAGCGCTCCAGTAACAATTACCTCAGAAAGCATTTTGAAATCTTTGACCAACACAATCTCGATCTTAGTCTGTCCACTACCAAGTCGTATCTCCTGCGTCAAATAGCCTATGTGAGATACCACTAATGTCTGTCCTTCGTGTGCACGAATCCGAAAAGAACCTTGAGATCCAGTGATGACGCTACCTGATCTGTCATTTTCCTTAACAGAAATAGATACACCTTTTATCGGTGTTCGCTCAAATTCCTCCAAAACATGTCCTTCTACAGTTAAATGTACCTGTCCAAACACATCCCCGGAGTAGGTTGCTATGAAAATAAGCAATAAAATAGAAAAGTATTTTTTTATCATCCTTGACCTTTTTTAGTTAATACTTGTAAATTTCCTTATCTTTGACTTAGAACAAGTCTAAATAAAGGTTTGTGCCGCAAATCTAGATGTATTCTAAATAACAAAATGACGGAATCAGGAAAAAAAGCTTCAAATTCAGAAATCTCAGAATTTCAATCTGAATCCACTGTAGCATGTTCATTGACCTCTACTTCTCTAGATATTCATTATGCGCTGTTGCATGGCACCAATAATCAAGAGCTGAGCAGTCCATTAGACGGGTTTCTAAACATCTTATTCCCCGCGTACGAGAACAGTTGCATCTGTCCTTATTTTCTGCAGAAACAGTCCTATATAATTCGAGGAGGAGAAAATATTATCCACCCTATTCAAAAAGGTGAAACGCTGGAATGGAAAAACATTTATGAGGATCATCTTGCTATTGCCTTATTTATCTCTAATGAGCTATTAGATGACTTTAGAAAAAAATTTGCAGAAGATACCCTCCGTTTTAGTAATGGACTATTGACCAATAGTGATAACAGGACCCGATTACTTATCAATCAGCTCATGGCGTACATACGCCATGACAACTATTTAAACCGCTTGCGGATACAGGCCCTATTAATCGAAATTGTTGTACATCAAATCGAAGGCCTCTATGCGGAGAACGAAAAGCACGAGATCATCCCGAATAAAAACCACTATGACAAGATAGTGCTAGCAAAAAATCTGATTCATAGAGATTTATCAAAAAACTACACTATCTCTGAGTTGGCAAAGCATGTAGGTACCAACGAGCAATATCTAAAAAAACACTTCAAACAGTATTTTGGTAAAACAGTGATGAATTACATCACGGAAAAGAAAATGGAACACGCCAAAGAATTGATACTGACAGGAGATTACAGGATATCGGACGTTGCACAAATGACGGGCTACAAACATTCCACGCATTTTACTTCGGCATTCAAAAAGTATTTTGGCTTTATCCCTAATTCTCTGCGGTATACATTTCTAATCGCGAATGAAGGAGCTCATATGCTTGCCGAATTTGAAAATTTCATAAATATATTATAAACAAGAAAGGCTTTCATAATTAAATGAAAGCCTTTCTTGTTTATGGCATGTTTTACCTAAAACCTGCAAGTCAATGTTGTCATGAAATTACGAGGAGCAATAGGATTCACCGAATAATTCTCATGTATAAAATAATTAAGCTCGTTGGTTATATTTGCCATTTTAGCAAGTAAGCTGAAACGTCCTATCGAATAGCCCAGCGATACATCAACAGTAGTGAACGGATCGACCGGAATTAATCTATTTTCTCCTTTTTCGATATTGATTTTGGAATTGTTCCAACCTGCATTACGCTTTCCGGTATAGAAAGCCGAAACCCCAAATTTCAACCCTTTAACCGCTCCATCCTGTATAGTATAGAAAGCAGTAGCATTTCCTGTATGTGCAGTAGTTCCAACCAGCCTTACACCTTCCTCTGAACCCGATGTTTCGACCATTTTCTCCACCATATTACCATTTTTATCCGGCACCATAGCTTTATACCGTGAAATAGGCAATGTCTCCGTATAACGCATAAAATTATAGGCATACCCCGCCATAATATCAAGGCCAGGCAGTAGGTGTCCTGTAATATCAAGTTCGATTCCATCGGAAGCTGTTTTTCCAGAAAACTCTTTCATATTGGTATCGCCATTGCCCTCACCATTCGCACCGAACAAGGCCATTTGTGCGAATTTGCTATTATTAATACGATACAAAGTTAAATTGGCAGAAAGCGCTCCTTTAAAGAAATCATTCTTAACTCCAGCCTCATAATGGTCGACAATAGAAGGAGCCAGCGGTTGGTAATTCACGTCATATCCCGTATTTGATGTAAAGTTATTCGTATAACTCACATAGACTGTAGTTGTCGTAAGTGGCTGATAAATCAATCCAAATTTAGGAGACCATGCTTTGTCTTCTTTTATTGGAACATCATTGTTAGCTAAATCTTTGGGAATCTGTGTTGTCAAAGTATTATTTGCATAATCGAACTTATCAGAATATGGTGTACGCTGATACGTAAAGCGAACCCCGGCAAGCACTTTAAATTTTTCAGAAAGCGCAACCATGTCCTGTACAAACGCACCATATCGATAAACATTTGTTTTAGTCCAGCTGCTATAAGTCGCGTTAGGAATATCTTGCCTCATGCCAGCTTTATAAGGATCGAAAACATCGATTATATCGTATGCTGTATTTGGTTTACTTGGATCATTTAACCCTGCGAAGATATCATAAGCATAAGCTTTGGTTGCTGCCTGATCTGCATCTCCTCCTAACAGCACTTGATGTTTAATACCTCCAGTATTAAAAGCTCCTGTTAAATTAATTTGCTGATTCTTTGTAAACTCTTCCGTCTGACTTCTACTCAACGCCCGCGGAGCTAATCCTTGTGCATTTGCCTGAAGACGTTCAGAGCCATAATAATTACGGTTATAGTTTTGAAGACTTGCTATTGCGCTAATTTTCCAGTTTGCATTAAAATTATGATCTAAAGCCACCTGTCCATTCGTTGAATTTGTCTTATTAAATGCACCATTCACATTAAGGAAGGTACTTCTTCCGACCGCATCGTTCAATTTACCTTCTACCGAACCTACACCAAAATCAGGTGTAAAATCTGCCTTCAAGTAATCAAAATTCACATTCAACTCCGTCCGTTCGGAAATTTTATAAAGTACAGAAGGATTCACATATACCCTATCTGAAGTGACTACATCTCTATAACTATTTGCCGACTCGCCCGTTCCAACAAAGCGAAAAGCTACCTTATTGGACAACGGTCCATATATATCCAACGTCGGCTTGTATCTGTCCCAACTTCCGTAGCGCATTGACACCTCCCCACCAAGGTCAAATTTGGGCTTTTTAGTAACCAGATTCACAACCGCACCACCAGTAACTCCGCCGTACAACATAGCAGCTGAACCTTTAAGAACTTCAACCGACTCTAGCGTACTAGCTTCTATCTGTCCGCCATTATTAGTTCTTGCGCCATTTTTGAAAATATTGTTTGCTCCTAGACTATAACCCCGAGCATAAAAATTTTCTCCGACACCACCACGGTTCGCTCCCAGCGCAATACCATTCGCGTTTTTTAAAGCATCGCCTAAAGTATTGATCTGCTGATCAGCAATCACCTGTTTATTGATAATCTGGACTGACTGAGGCAAGTCCTTATCCTGAATTCCAGATTTCGCCACACCAACGGTCTTATTATTCACCGAATTATATCCCTTAACCTCCACTTGATCAATAGTGTTATTCCCTTTGTGTAGAGTTATCTCGTTTAACAATGTTTCACTTCCTCTTGGCACAACTGTCACACGATTCTTTTCAAAACCGACTCCTCCAAATAAAAGTTCAAAAGCTCCTTTCTGAGCCACGTACAATTGAAACTGTCCATTTTTATCAGTTTTCGTATAACTATTACCTACCGATATACTGATATCTGGAACAGACTGTCCCTTGGCGTCGATAACCAGTCCTTTGACGGTTGTTTGTGCATTTGCGAAAGAACAGGCTCCCAGTGTCCCCATTAATGCAAAAAACAGTTTAGCTCTCATATTTGATTTAATTTATACTTATTCTAAATTGAAGCAAAAATAGAGCTACCCTCCTGGTCATAAAATAAAAAATCCGACAAAAAGATTAATAATCCGAAATTTTAGTTCTTTTCATCGTTTAATCTCAACCATATAAACAAAAAAAGCCGACATGTTTACACACACCGGCTCTTGCTATTTAATGTATTACTAATTAATCAAACTTCCAACGTACGAATGCCTCTATGGCCTCATAGTCTGCAAGCCCCAACTTATGATATAAAGCTGCAGTATCGCTCGTACGGTCTTCAGCACGCACCCAGAATTCACGAGGATCGTCTCCAGGGAACACAGGGACATCTTTCTGTGATTGGTGTTTAAAGATTGCTAAACGCTTGCGTTTTACCTCTTGAGGAGAAAGCGGAATAGCCATTTCAATCTCATGGATCGGATACTCATGCCATGCACCACGGTACAACCACAACCAACAATCTTTTGTCCATTCGTCTGTTTTACGTAGACGCAATAAAGCCTCTAAAATAATGTCGAAACAAACCTTGTGCGTTCCATGTGGATCAGCGAAATCTCCAGCGGCAAAAACCTGCTGTGGTTTTACTTTACGAAGTAATTCCATCGTTTGTAAGATGTCATCTTCAAAAGATACCTCTTTAGAGAATTTAGTTCTGTCGTAAAATGGTAGGTTCTGAAAATGAATATTCTCATCTGGCAAGCCCACAAAACGAGCCCCAGCAATAGCCTCACCCTTACGAATTAATCCCTTTACAGTACGGATTATTTCAGGATCGACCTGATTCGGTTTCTTCGTTTTGAAAAACTCTCTAGCTTCTGTGTAGATCTTACTTGTAATACCTTGATCGTCATCAATTGCTACAGCAAAGTCTTGTACAAATTCCAAATAACGCAACACATCATCGTCCCAAACAGCAGTATTTCCAGATGTCTGATAAGCAACATGTACATTATGCCCTTGGTCCGCTAGACGGATGAAAGTACCTCCCATAGAGATCACGTCATCATCCGGGTGTGGCGAGAAAAGGATCGCATTCTTATGCGCAGGCTCAGCGCGCTCTGGACGGTTGGTATCGTCCACATTAGGCTTTCCCCCGGGCCATCCAGTTATTGTTCGCTGTAACTCGTTAAAGATTTTAATATTAATATTATACGCAGGTCCCTGTTCAGTGACAAGCTCTGCCATACCATTATTGTTATAGTCTTCATCAGTCAGCTTTAAAATCGCTTTATTCAATTTTAAAGACAACCAGACTACTGCCTTTTTAGTCAGAAACTCTGTCCACACCACATCGTGTGCCAACCATGGTGTATCGAATCGGGTTAGCAATGACGCGGCACCTTCATCCAAGATAAACTCGACATTATTAGACAACTGTAAATAAGTCGCAGGAATCTCCGGAGACATCTCTCCTTCGACAGCTTTCTTAACGATCTCTGCCTTATTCTCATTCCATGCCATTAGGACAATTTCCTTTGCTTTGAAGATTGTTCCTACCCCCATAGTAATTGCTTTCGTAGGCACGTATTCTTTACCTCCAAATCCACGAGATGCATCACGGCGTGTCAAATCATCCAATGTCACTAGACGTGTCCCCGAGTTTGGAGCAGATCCAGGTTCATTAAACCCGATGTGCCCCGTACGTCCAATCCCTAACAATTGAATATCCAATCCTCCTAGCGCTGAAATCTTCTGCTCATAAGCTTCACAGTACGCCTGTACTTGATTGATATCTATTGTCCCGTCAGGAATATTAATGTTTTCTGCAGGAATATCGATCAGGTCGAAGAGATTTTTCTTCATGAATGTAACGTAACTCTGATCAGCTGTAGGCTGCATCGGGAAGTACTCATCCAAATTGAAGGTTACCACATTCTGGAAGCTCAAACCCTCTTCTTTGTGTTGACGAACAAGTTCTTGATAAACTTTAACAGGTGTTGCTCCTGTTGCTAGACCTAGTACAGCTTTCTCGCCATTTGCTTGCTTTTCTTTAATCAGTGAAGCGATACGATTTGCAACATGAATAGAAGCATCACTTTGACTTGGATATACCGTTACAGGTACTTTTTCAAAGCGTGTTTCCTCTAATAAATTTAATCTTGCCATTTATGAGGTAATAAATATGATAAATCGTGAATAGCAAATTTAACAATAATATGAGCTTTTCGTAAATAAAAGTGCAATTAAAAAATAATTTTAAAATCATTTTAACATATCTCCTATCAATTTATTTGCTCTTTTTATCTAAGTTTGAATAAAATAGCTATAACATGAACAGACTTCTCGCTTTATTCTTAACTATAATTCCGTTTTTATTAACGGCACAATCTAAAGATGATTTAATAAAAGAGATCAAAGCCAATCCATCTCAGACAGAGACAATCCGGCTTATCCAACGTGTGGGGGGCTATGATCCGGACTACAAAGAGATGGAAGCCCTGTTCAAAACCCTCGATAAGAGTGTAAAAAAGACAAATGAAGGTAAACTATTCCAGCGCTATCTAAAAAATCTATCCAATGTTGCTATTGGCAAAAAAGCCCCTGGAATTACGCAGTTTGATCTGGAAGGCAATCCCTACGGTCTACAGAATCTGAAAGGGAAATACGTTCTAGTAGACTTTTGGGCTTCTTGGTGCCCTCCTTGCCGTGCAGAAAACCCAAATCTGGTAGCTGCGTATGCAGAATTCAAAGACCGCAATTTTGAAATACTTGGTGTATCATTTGACCGGGAGTTTGACTCTTGGAAAAAAGCAATTGCAGACGACAACTTAACCTGGAAGCACATCTCAGATTTACAATACTGGAACAATGGCGCCTCCATTCCTTACGGTATCAAGGCAATTCCACAAAATGTCCTTGTTGACCCTAACGGGATCATTATCGGACGGAACCTACACGGCGAGGATCTGAAGAAAAAATTAAGGGAGATATTATAAATATCTCCCTTTTTTTATCACCTGCATCTTTTCTTTATCCGAAAAGAGCGTTAAAGAGATTTTCTAAAGTAGCCATAGGACTAATGGCGATATTATACTTTTTAGCGTCCAGACCCTTCACATTATACTTAGAAATAAATATTCCGTCAAACCCCAGCTTCTCCGCTTCTGCAATACGCTGTTCTATACGGTTTACAGCACGGATTTCTCCAGATAGGCCCACCTCTCCTGCAAAAGTAACCTGAGAAGGCAACGGGATATCCTGCTGTGACGAGATCAGTGCTGCTATCACCGCCAGATCAATCGCCGGATCCTCTACCCGAAGTCCGCCAGCTATATTTAAAAACACATCCTGAGCACTCAGGCGAAAGCCGAACCGCTTTTCCAACACCGCCAGTAACATGCTCAATCGCTTACTATCAAAGCCCGTAGCTGTTCGTTGTGGCGTCCCGAATGCAGAATTGCTCACCAAAGCCTGCACCTCGATCATTAAAGGACGTACCCCTTCCAGCATGGCGGCAACCGCGACTCCACTGACTGGGCTTTCCCGTTGGGACAACATAATCTCCGAAGGATTCGATACCTCCCGAAGTCCAGCCCCCTGCATCTCATAAATACCCAATTCGGATGACGAACCAAACCTGTTTTTTACAGACCGTAATATTCGATACACATGATTTCGGTCTCCTTCAAACTGTAGCACGGTATCTACCATATGCTCCAGGACCTTGGGACCTGCGATAGAACCATCTTTTGTGATATGCCCAACGATTAATACCGGAGTATTTGTTTCTTTGGCAAACCGTAGTAACTCTGCTGTACATTCACGAACCTGTGAAACCGAACCTGGAGCAGACTCTATCTGCGAAGAATGCAACGTCTGAATCGAATCAATTACTACGACATTCGGCTTTACCACTTCAATCTGTTTGAATATATTTTGTGTGCTACTTTCAGTAAGGATATAGCAGTTTGCTTTTGAAGATTGAGATAAGCGCTCGGCACGCATCTTGATTTGTTGCTCGCTCTCCTCTCCCGAGATATAAAGCGTTTTTACTGCAGGCAAGGACAGCGCTAATTGCAACATCAATGTAGATTTACCGATGCCCGGCTCTCCACCAATAAGTACTAAGGAGCCCGGAACAATCCCGCCTCCCAATACTCGATTAAATTCCTTATCCGGGGTTAATATCCGCTGTTCTTCAGAATAAACAATCTCATGGATGATTGCCGCTTTGTTAGTCCGCTTAGTAGTGGCAGTACCTGCCGTAGTACTACGCCATTCCGGTACTCTCGATGAAGCAGGGGTAACTACTTCTTCCACAAAAGAATTCCATTGTTTACAAGACGGACATTGCCCCATCCACTTTGGGGATTCATACCCACAGGACTGACAGAAATATGCTGATTTTGACTTAGCCATTGAGCTAAATTAGTAAAAACCTTACATTACATGTAACAATATCTTCTTAATTTCGACATATCAGCATACACCAATGAACAAAAACAAGGAAATAGAATTTGTGGGCCTTTTGGAACAACACCAAAATATCCTTCACAAGATCTGTAAGCTATATGCTACGGACTTGAATGCGCACAAAGATCTATTCCAGGAGATGGTCATTCAGCTTTGGAGATCCTATCCGACATTCAAAGGCGAGGCCAAATTTACAACATGGGCCTATCGCGTAGCATTGAATACCGCGATCTCCCTATATCGGGGTACAAAACGAAAAATCACAACCGTAGACTGGGATAATTCGCTACAGAATATACGCTACGAAGAGTATGACACCGAACAGGAAGAACAATTAAAAACACTTTATACCGCTGTCCGACAACTCAATGATATCGAAAAAGCATTAGTTTACATGTACCTCGAAGACAAAGATTACGCCGAGATATCGGACACACTGGGTATCAGCGAAGTCAACGCGCGTGTCAAAATGAACCGGATAAAAACAAAATTGAAAAACATGATAGATCAGAATGGAGGTTATTAATGGATGGACTAGATTTATTAAAAAAGCACTGGAATGCCGACAAACAATTCCCACAGATTGATAGTAGCGAGATTCGCATCATGTTACGCCGTAGCTCTTCTTCTATCGTTCGATGGATATTCTTTATCTGTTGCCTAGAATTTACGCTATGGTTAGCACTCTCTCTTTTCTTGCCGGTAGAAAAAGAAAATTTACTTTTTTTCCAGATTACTGACGGTATCTATAATATTGTATTTTACGCCTGTATCTTCTATTTTATCTTTCAGTTTTACACCTTACTCGTTCAGATAAAAAGCACCAATAATACACGCAAACTTATGGAGAGTATCTTAGCAGTACGGAACAACGCCCATCGGTATATTCGCTTTAACCTTCTGGCCGCTTATGCTGCTTTCGGCTTACAGCTTATTCAATTGATTGCCAAAGAATACCTTAAAGGGGAACCATGGGGCAGTATGATCTTCTTTATCATGTTGGCGTCAATTCTCTTTGTGGCGTTCGGTCTGTTATTCGTTTGGCTCTACAAACTCTATTTTAAAGTTATATATGGCTTCTTATTAAAACGATTGAACAACAACTACGAGGAGTTGACACGGCTGGAAAAAGAGGACATCTAATGCACCATAGTTATTCATTCTCCTTTAGAATGCGTAAAAAATTCAACCCCATGATCTTAGCAACATCCTCTTCACTATAGCCCCGTTCCAGCAAAGCTTTGGTCAGATTGGGTAATTTGGAAACATCCTCTAGATCCTGCGGAGGAGCTTCTATACCATCATAATCCGAGCCAACTGCAACATGATCTATTCCAACTTTCTCTACCAGATAATCGATATGATCCAATAATTTGGACAACGGAGCCGTCACCTCATACTGTTGCTCTTTTGTGAGTTTGGCAAACTGTTCCCAGGTAGATATTTCTTTATTTATCGACCCTACATGCTTTATATACGCCTCTTTTAGTCGGGTTTCATAATCCGCATCTAAAAATCCTGCGTAAAAGTTAACGCCAACAACACCCCCATTTTTCTTCAATGCTTCCAGTTGCTGATCATCCAGATTTCTAGAATGTGGAGTGAGCGCTGCGGCATTACTATGTGACACTAAAATCGGTTTTGTACTAACCTCTAACACGTCATAAAACAGCTTTTTACTACCATGCGAGAGATCCACCATCATTCCCAATTCATTCATTTTTCGAATGATGGTCTTCCCATTCCTCGACAGCCCACGCTGCCGAGGCAAGGGCTTTCCATCTTCAATAGCGGCAGCGGTTGCCCAAGGCAGGTTATAATTCCAGGTCAATGTTAAATAACGAGCTCCCCGATCATATAGTTTTTCCAGATTGGAGATACTTGATTCGATCATATTACCTCCTTCAACACCTATCAAAGCGGCTATTTTTCCCTCCTTATAGATCTTCTCGATATCTGCTGTCCCCTTTGCTAATGCTATTCGATCCGGATTCTGGGCGATCACTCTCTCTAGCGCATCGATTTGATCGTTTGCGTGTCTAAAGGCCCCCTTCCGCCAACGTTTATCATCCGACCAGACAGCAAAAACCTGCACATCGACACCGCCTTCCATCAACCTAGGAATATCAGTATGTCCGCTCTGCAGACGCTTGCCAATATCCTCACCCTTCAAAATACTTGTAATAATCACATCATTATGCCCATCAACAACCAAAATCCGACGATGTATCGCCTCATAGTCTTGGGCCAATCCTACGGTGGCGAACCCGAACAGGCATAAAAAGCTCAATACATTTCTCATTTTGCTTCGTTTATAGTTTCATAGATCGCATCCAATATACGCCCTCGTATGCTCAGATCCGACAACTTATTTGAAACCTGCGGATGCACTCGATTAGATAAGAATATATAGGTCAACTGATGCTTCGGGTCGACCCAGATACAAGTACCCGTGTATCCTGTATGTCCGAAAACAGAGGCATTAGCCAATCTGGAAGGATATTCTTTCTTTGGATCCGAATCTGCTCTATCAAAACCTAATCCTCTACGGCTAGTTTTGGACTGTTTGGAGGTAAACAAGTCGACCGTAGCCGGCTTAAAGTAACGTGTACCACCGTACTCCCCCCTATTGAGCAAAAGTTGACCATAGATAGCTAGGTCATTGGCCGTCGAGAACAATCCCGCATGTCCAGCTACCCCACCTGCCATTGCAGCTCCCTGATCATGTACATATCCCTCCAACAACACTTTTCTAAAAGAAGTATCATTTTCCGTAGGGATAATTCTATATTTTTCGAATCGCTCTCTGGGATTATAGCCTGCTGTCTTCATGCCTATAGGTCGATATAGTATCTGCTGTACGTATTCGTCCATAGGTATAGCGGTCTCATGCTCTGCGACCTCTTTCATCACATACATACTGATATCTGAATAGACATAATCACCAATCGGCTTGACGGCCGAGCTCAACATCTCGGGCCACATTACATCTCTGTAATAATTATTTATCAAATACGCATTGTCCGCTACTTTCGTTTGATGTGTCTCAGAAGGAGTCTTTTGGAGATCCCCAGGTTTCAAATGGCGATAGAAAGGAATAAAAGGAGTAAAACCGGCTTCATGCAGCAAAACCGTACGCAACGAGATATTCGCCTTATTGCTAGCTTTAGCTTGCCATAAATAATGTCCCATTGTACTATCCAAGTTGATAATCCCCTTTTCCTGAAGCTGCATAATGACAGGTGTAGTCCCTGCAATCTTGCTCACCGAAGCGAGATCAAAGATATCGTTTATTACTGTCGGTCTTTGTTTGTCATAGGTATGTGTGCCGTAGGCTTTTTCAAAGATAACCTGTCCATTCTTGACTGCCATGACCACCATCCCGGGCGCTGCCTTCTCACGAATAGCCTCGCTGGCAATAAGGTCTATTTTTTTTGTCATCTTCGCTATATCAAGTCCTGATCCCTCTCCTAGTGTATACTGTAGCCGGGTCTGCTCCGTTCGATTACTCAGATTGCCTTCCGTAATCGCCAATCCACCAAAGACACTCATCGCCATATTTCGCTGCGCGATTTCAGAAAAGGACGGATAGCCAAGCTCCGTAACGCGCCCTCCTAATAACGGCGACCATTGAGGCAGGCTCCTTTCAGCATCCCCAAATCGACAAAGAATAATATTCTTGCGATTGACCAAAGACTGTCTCAGCATATACAACATCTCTTTGCTAAGGTCTGTCTCTGTCCCTGCTACAATAATCGTATTGAAGTATTTCGTCTGTTCATCATACTTGGAGAAATCAAAGGAAGCAATAGCAGCATAACGCTCCAGTTGCTGAATAAAGGTGGAGTACTTCTGCAAATCAGGAGTTACAACTGCAATCTTTGTTTCGTCCAGACGTCCCAGAGGAACAGCATGTTCTTTATTAAATAACAGCTGTGTTTTATTTAGAACAGTTTGTTTATACTGTGCATTGACCAAACCTATACACAGTAGAAAAAATAGGAAAAGTCCAAAGGGTTTTATTGATAATTGATTCATGACAATAAGGTTTCTAAAGTAAATATATGCAAAAACCGCACAAAACCGCAACATTAATAAAGAAACCACCTTTCTCTCACCGAATCAATGCTTTCAATGAGCTTGGTACAGATTGGCACCAACGAGGGATCATATTTCTAGTCAACAGGGATTTAACAGGGACTTTATTCGGACTTAATAGGGACTTCATTCGGATAGATCCGAATAATCTCCGTTTTATTTCCGATTTAAATTCGTTTTAATTACTTTTTAAATAATAAGTAGTACCAAACTTGCCCTCCTGCTGATTCCTGTCCTATACATCAAAGTTTTTATTTACCTTTGATTTATGCCTGAAGTGGTTGAAGACAAAACTATTTTTTCGCTTTTAGAGGTAACGAAAAGCATACAACGAACGATTGCAGATCGTTACAGGAGCTTGTATTGGATAAAAGCAGAAATGAACAAACTCAACCATTATAAGCATTCGGGCCATTGCTATCCTGAGCTCGTCGAGAAGAAAGATGGTAAAATAGTCGCAGAAATACGGTCTATACTATGGAAGACAGATTTTGAACGAATTAACACTCAATTTATTCAATTACTCAACGAGCCTTTACGAGACGGTATAACGGTATTGTTTCTAGCAGGGGTGTCCTACGATCCTTTATATGGGCTCAGTCTACGCATAGTAGATATCGACCCCACATTCGTTCTGGGTGAACTTGAAAAAGAGAAAAAGGAAAGTATAGCTAAACTACAGCAAGAGGGCATATTCGATGCCAACAAACGATTAGCATTCCCCCTGCTCCCCAAACGGCTAGCTATAATTTCGGTTGAAACCAGTAAAGGTCTATCCGATTTCTTTAAAATCATAACACACAACCCCTGGGGATATAAAATTGAAACAACGCTTTATCCCGCTCTTTTGCAAGGAGATAAATCCATTCCATCAATTATCCAACAACTTGCTATTATTGCGGATCATCTTGAAAAATATGATGCCGTCGCCATCATCCGAGGTGGCGGTGGTGAAGTCGGACTCTCGAGTTATAATAATTACGCACTGTCCAAAGCAGTCGCAATTTTCCCCATCCCCGTATTGACGGGCATAGGTCATTCGACCAATGAGACAGTCAGCGAAATGGTGGCATATAAAAATGCGATTACCCCGAGCGAACTCGCCGACTTTCTAATCCAGAAGTTTCACAACTTTTCGATCCCTGTAGAAAAGGCACAGGAAAGTATTATTTCCCTTACTCAGGAGTTTTTTTCGCTACACCGAAAAAAACTTACGGAATCGGCACAAGTACTATCCTGGAACAGTAAGCAAAAACTTGCATCCGAGGGACATCAGCTACAGATGGTATCTCAGCAGTTGAAACTATATGGTCAACATATTCTCAAGGAGCAACAAAATGCACTGGAGGGAATCTCCCGTATTATCAATATGGCAGACCCTGAGCTTCTCTTAAAAAAGGGCTTTAGTATCACACGAATCAATGGGAGGGCTATCACCTCAAAAGAACAGATTAATGAAGGGGATATCATAGAAACGAGCTATGCCGATGGCATCCTATCGAGCAAGATCATCTCAAAAACTTAGTTACACATGGAGTCAAACTATACATACAAGGACGCGTTCAGCGAATTACAGCAGATAGTTTCAGAAATAGAAACGGGAGATGTCAATGTGGATGAACTAGCGGACAAAATAAAAAGGGCCTCTCAATTAATTCTGATCTGCAAAGCGAAACTAACTTCATCAGAAGAAGAGGTTAATGCCTTATTGGCCAAACTGCAAGAAACGGATCAAAGCACTTCCGAGCCCGATTAGAGACATAATTTGACAATAGAATTAGTTTTTAGTGGATTTGTTCCGCCCCACTATTAAGAATTTCAGCTTATATTTGCTACTGATATTTGCCGATTTTCAGTTATTTCTGGTTTTACCTTTAGTCTTAATTTTTACTATGAAGGCTTCACACAAACTGTTCCTCATTCTTTTGGTCTCATATCTTTCTATCTTGAATACAGTTCGGGCCCAGGAAATCATACCTTCTACCCTCGAAATAACAGACCGTTCTTTCGCTATCATTACAGACAGGAGCACCTTTGAAAAGTGTCAAAAAGAGATTCTCTCCTATCGCGATGTCATTGAATCAACACAGCTACCCGCATTGATTGTTTACCATGATTGGAAAAACCCCGAGCAACTAAAAAAAGAGTTGCAGAAGCTATATGAAACCTCCAAAATAGAAGGTGTTATCTTTATTGGAGATATACCAGTTCCGATGGTGCTTAAAGCACAGCATCTTACCAACGTATCAACAGCTATTCCATCGGACCGCTTTTATGATGATTTCGAATTGACTTTCGATTTTCTGGAGCAGAGCAAAACGAACCCGCAGTTATTTTTTTACAATTTGGGACTATCTTCTCCCAACCGCATCAAGTCAACAATTTATTCTGCACGTCTCAAGCCCCTTACTGCTACGGACAAAAAAAACGACAAATATCAACAGATCTCCACTTATCTAAACAAAGCAATACAGGCCAGGGCACCCAAGAACAGTATTGACCAGGTCATGTCTTATGTCGCGTATCAACCACTATCTACTTGGTCATCCCAGTCCTACTTTCTAGAAGAGCAATTTCCTCAGATTTCAAAAGCAAGCACACAGTTCCAAAATTACAAGGATGACAAACAACGTCTGCTACAAGATGAAACCCTTAATCAGCTTAGAAGACATGATTTAGATATAGCCTTTATTCGTCAATATCCTCTCCCTGATGTCTCCACAATCCACCCGAATGTTACGTTGAGTATTTTTGCAGACAACCCCATAGGAAATTTTAGCGAAGCACAATATAACGCAGGCCAATTTACATTCAGTAAAGGTGCGGCATTAGCTGCATTGGCCAATACCGTACAACCAGCTCTACATCGTCATCCCACATACCTGATAGGATCTCTAGCCATGGGCCTGAATATCGGTCAATGGGCCAAGCTGAATAATACACTTGAATCACACCTTTTCGGCGACCCAACATTTACCTTTGCTATTAGTTCTACAGATACATTAAGCAGATTTGTACACGAAAAGAACAATAAAAGACTAGTAGAGGCTTTGTCAAAAGCTAAATCTCCAGAGGGCCAAAGTTTCTTATTGAACCAACTCTCCCTTAACAATTATGACGGGTTGCCTAAACTGATCACCCAATACTACGACAATTCCAACTATACTACAGTACGTTATACCTGCATACATCTAGCCGACCAACAAGAAGAGGAAACAAGATCCGCTCTGTTTGCAAAAGGCATTAAAGACGTCGATGAGTCCATCCGCCTAGAAGTAATCCATGCCATCGCACGTATCGGAGATCCGATATTCATCCCTGCTCTAATAGATGCTTATATAGAGAATCAACATGCAGAGGGCATACTATCCGCTATAAATATGGCACTCTACGTATTTAATAAAGATCTGATCAAAAACATCGCTGAACAACGTTTTATGACGGCCAACAGTTTTATCGACCAGGTTAAAGAAAAAGAAAAGTTTTATGAAACTCAGTTTACAGGGATCTATTTAGAGATCGACAAGAACATTTTTGATACGAAGCCGGATAATCAACGGCAGGGAATAACGGATTTACGAACCATACACTATCATCCATCTGTAACCCGATATCTTGAATTCGTCCGCAACAGCAAGATGCCTATAGACTTGCGGATCGCGATGCTCGAATCCCTATCCTGCTTCCGGGATTCGTACCGTAAACAGGAGATCATCGCAGCCTGTAAAGAGTTAATGGTAGACACCAGGCATTCAAAAAGGCTACGTGATGAAGCCCGTCGAACTTTAAATAATGTAAACTAATGCAAAAGTCTCTGCTCGCTCTACTCGTCCTGCTCTCTACAGCAACCATGGCATATGGACAGCTAAAGATAGAAAAACCTACCTTGGCTTCGAATAACAAGGCTTTTGCGATAGTCGTGGATCAAGACACCTATACCCATACCGAAGATGCCCTAAAAGCGTATCAAAAAACGGTGGAGAGCGATGGTATACCGACCTATATCATTCATGGGGTATTCAATCGCCCTGACGACATCAAAAAAGAGCTTATAAAACTGCATAAAACCAAACAATCCCTGGAAGGCGCTGTCTTTGTTGGCAACATTCCGGTTCCTATGGTTTATGATTTTTCAGGCCATGTGACTGCCACTCCATCGGATCGCTTTTATGACGACCTTCATCTCAATTTTGAATACATCAAACAAGATGCAAACCAAAGCAACCTCCACTATTATAAATTACAGGAGAGCAGTCCACGAGAAATCAATCCAAGCTTTTACTCTGCCCGGATCTACTACCCTACGTTAAAATACGATGAGGCACATGAAGCAATTAATAATTACCTTTTAAAAGTAACACGCACACGCCGGGACAATATCTTAGACCATGTCGTCAGCTCCACAAATCAGGATTACTATAATGGGTGTACAACAGCTTGGAAAGATGAGCTCAAAGCTTACAAGGAATACTTCCCTTTTTTAGTAAAGCAGGTAAACGGCTTACAACAACTAGCTTTTAAAACCGACAATAATACTGCAATCTTAAATGAGCTACAACGTAAAGAGGTTGATTTGCTTTTAATCCGTTCAGACAGCAGTTCTACGATCCAAGTCACAGCAACTAGAGAACCCGACACCTATCCTTTATACCTTATCCTAGACACCCAGCCAGCAGGCGCTTTCGATAACATGGAGTACACCGCTAGGCAATATATCTTCAATTCAGGCAATACCATAGCAGTACAGGCGAATACTCGCCCAGCCCCTACAGACATCAACTTTAGCGGTCTATTATCGTACGGACTACGCTGGGGGCATGTTCACAATTTGGGTTTAACCCTGGAGCGTCATTTATTTGGAGATCCGACGTTTCATTTTGCGAATAAGGATACGGAAAATCTAAATGCAAAACTCAGCCAAGAAGATAATCCCGAATATTGGCGTTCATTGCTGAAGAAAGACAATGCGATCTACCAAACGCTAGCGCTGTTCAAACTTAGCTCCAGCAATACAAGCTCATCCGAAGCTATAATGCCGTATTTTGAGAATTCCCCTTACCGTACGGTACGTTTACAGGCATTACATGCTTTATCAATTCATAAGGATAAACATTTTACAAATGCAGTATCAACTGGGCTCGGTGATGAATATGAGCTCATAGCACAACAGGCCACGCGCTACGCTGGAATAATAGGAGATACCGTTTTAATAGGTCCATTGACACAAGCATGGTTGAATGACAAATCCAGACGACGAGTCCAACAGCATGTAAAATCAACATTTGAAGCATTTGACAGGAACCTTGTTGAAAAATCACTACTAACGGCTTTGCACAACAGTAATCGATTACATCAAGAGACAGAAATAGAATCCATAAAAAGTCAGTATACACAACCTGCTACTCTTGAAAGCTCACTGGAACAGATAAAAGATAGAACTAGGCCTAAAGAAGAACGTATTCGCCTGGTTCAACTCATGGCAACCCACAATTACCACCCTGGTATAGATGGCATACTTGCTATAATAAATGATAAACAGGAGCCTATTGAGCTACGGGTTGCATTCATTACCGCATTAGGAGGCTTTAGCCATTCTTGGAAAAGAGAGACAATCTTGGCAAACTTTCAAACCCTATTAAAGTCCAAGGCCACCAAAGAATTGAAAATTGAAGTAGAACGAACAATAAATAGATTAAATTAAGTTTTTAAATGATTAACTATAGAATGAACAAATTGATAATCGCTGTATTATTACTCTGGACGGGTATAGACAAAATCCATGCGCAAGACAAGAAAATTTTAGCTTCGGAAATTCAAATCAAAATTGCGGTGCAGGCGGCTCCCGCCGAATTTAGAGAGGGAGCAAAGGTATATGGATATGACCAAGCAGGAAACTTCGTCACGCTTCGAGAAGGGAGCAATGGCTATATCTGTTTGGCACCAGACTACAAGATGTCAGTGTATTACGCCTATTGCTATCCCGTGAGTTTAGAGCCTTTGATGGCTCGGGGACGCGAACTGATAGCGCAGGGTAAACGTAAAGAAAGAGATAAAATCCGTGAACAGGAATTTAAAGAGGGTAAACTGTCTATACCTCAGACGCCATCCACACTGTATGGTTATTGGGGTGCCGCTAAAGATGTAAATTTGGAAACTGGAGAGATTAAGGATGCTAAACGAAGGTATGTAATCTATGTGCCATTCGCTAAAGCAGCGGACCTCGGTCTTTCTAATCAGCACAACAATTTAGGAATGCCTTGGTTAATGGATGAAGGAACCTATAAAGCCCATATCATGATTACACCTCCGCTTGAGGCACACCAGCATTAATATCCATCTAAAAAGCGCAATCGCTGCACTTCGTATAAGTGGCAACGATTGCGCTTTATATATCTTGAAACTAAACCGAATAAACCGATTCGACGTACTTTTTAAAATTATTCAATATGGCCTGCCAGCCTTCCCGTTGCATTTCTATCGGGTTTTCAAGCTCAGGTTCGAAACGCACCACTATATTTGTATAGCTTTCGTGTGATTCAAAATTCACCTCCGCTTTACGACCATCGGTCATGGTATAGGCGATTTTCTTAAAGGGTATTAATTCGGTATAAACACCTTCAAAGTCAAATCCAAAGCTCCCATCTTTGGCCTCCATCCTGTTTATAAATTTTCCCCCTATACGCAAATCGTTGATTGAGCTTGTACAATGCCAATCATCCGAAGCATGATTCCACTGCATAATATCCTCTACCGAATTATAAGCGTTCCATACGGTCTCGACACGAATAGCAATCCGGCTTGTTATCTCTATAAGTTTCATATGTAAAAAATTTGACTTTTTTAATGGTCATTAACTATTATTTTCCTCATTGTACTTAACAGATCTGCCACGATTTTGTTCTCATCGACACAAACTATTAGATCTTGTGCGTTGCTTCTCGAATTCTATTCTTCGTCTTCAATGCCTCATCCTTTACAGCTTGTGGAGCATCGGAAAGCAGTACTTCATCGCAACCTTTGATGATATTATCTCTCTGATAAGACAAGGTAAACCAGCCCAAAGCCTCCAACGCTGCTACACGAATGCTTTCGGGTGTTTTTTCATCCTTTATCAATGTGATTACCTCAGGTACAGCGGCATGATGCCGGTATAAACGCAAAGTAGTAACCTCTCCAAGTTTTTCTTTCTCAGAAAGCGATTCATTTTGCAGGGATTTTATCAAATCATCGCGTTTTTTTCCGTAGTAATCCAGGTCTTTATCCAATTTGTCTGCCAGAGCAGCACCATTATGAACTGCTTTATTCTCCCGGATTAGGGTATTCACTTCCTGTTTCGCTAATACTGGATCCATAAACTGCAATGCCCATCTCACTCTATAAGCAACCCGCTCAGAATGCGGATCAGAAACATAGAATTGGATCAGGTCTTTAACAAATTCATTTGATCCAAAATCCGTTAGATCATATATTGCACGACGGCGGATATACTCATAAGGATCATTTTTTGCGGCGTGTAAGACCTCAATATATTCCTTATTTTCAAATTGACGTAACAGTTGGAATGCTTCCATACGCGTGGTCTCAAACGGAGAACTGAAATAAATATCTCTTAATAGCGGTGCACTTTCCTTCTCCGGCATTAAGGCTACCAATTTGACTAAAGCTAAACTCTGTACATCTGCATCATTTTCCTTCAATGCATTCTTCCAATAGGTGACATCTTTATTGAGCATCACTGCCTCGTTGAGAGCATAGCTATCTTTAGAATCGAAGTGGAAAGTCGGATCTCCAAGCACATGCGTCTCTAGATAAGCGATATGCTTAAGCCAGTTGCCCACACGATACCCCTTGTTCAACAAGCCCATCATTTCTGCAGGCCATAAATCTTGCAAGACACCAACAGAATTCGCAACAGCTGCTACGTTTTCGTTATTGGAGAAAGGATAATATCCGGCGATATAATTGTCTAAATGAAAAGAACCTGTCAAACAAGAATTCAAATAGACAAGCTTTGCTTGAATACCACTGTTGCGGGCATCCTCAATCTGTACATCTAGATTTGCATTGAAAATAGAATCCTCTTCTGCTACTTTGGCATCAAATATATTCTCAAACCATTTATCTGATACCCCCAAAGAGTTCTTAAATCCTTCTTTTGTTTTCTCTAAATCTCTTCCATCGTCTTTGGCATCACGCATTTTTGACCGTAGGTAACGGGCAACGTTCTCCATCGAAGGTTGTGGATTGGACACCAGCGGATAGCCGTTAATCAACTGCAATGTCGGTGTACCATGCCCTGTCATATAGGCAAAATCTAACCCATCTCTTTTTAGTTCGGACAATAGATTAAATTTCATGAAATCAGCATTTCTAAAATTGAGAAACTTGATAGACCCTCCTGGTCTAAAAAGATGTGGCAATTGTGATTTCAACGCTAGAGCTTCGCCCGAGACGGCATTAACCGAATTCGAATTATACCCATGTCCATAAGAAACCAGCATATCATTCAATGGGTAACTTTTTGAACGTAGCGTGATCAGTTTATTCAAGTAGTCTTTAATCTTAGGAACCATCTGCTCACCAGTTGCTACTGGAGGTTTGATACGGGCCGAATAGATATCCATATCAATGTATTGTTTTGAATCTGGCCGTAAACTATAATAGAAATAGTGCTCCTTACCTTTTGCAGTATCCTGTTTCAAGAAATCAAACTTAAGGTCAAAATCATCATAATACCTATCCGAAGGCACTGAGGATTTGTCCCATCGTATCTTTTGATTCATTTTAAATGCCGAAGTCAAGAACTGGGCATCACGGATCATAGGCACCGGAATATTACCAATCAACACGGCTCCTTCCAATGGCGTACCTTTATCCTGATGTAGTTTTTGCAATATCTGACGGATCTTTTCTGGCGATTGCCAATCATCATAGATGATATAAGTCCCCAGTCCATCTTTTTCCACAACCTGCTTGTAGGCACGAATTTCAGGACCTACCGCTTCGTAAGTCGCTTTATCAACTACGATTGCGAATGAAGTCTTTGATTTAATACTTGGCTTCTCTATCTCCTGCGCATTAGCCATCAAGCTTCCTGACAACAATAGCGCTCCTACAACCCTTTTTATATTATACATATCGAATTCAAATTTAAAAAAATAAACAACGACACCTAAAATGTCAACAATCCCACTGCAACCTGCCAATTCAAACGGTATTGTGACTTGGTAAAGTATTCATTACTCCCTGTCGGCCTGATATAGTTTTCCGACAGCTTGATATACAACTGCGTATTATTTTTAGATGGTTTAAACGTATACTGTGCACTTGCCCCAACATTGAAATAGTCCGCAACCAAATAGGCATTCGTAGGATACAGAATATCCTTAGCCACAAAATTTGTGGAATAGCTCTTTTCATCATACCTAAATTCGGAATCGATATGATGGCTATATCCCGGACTCAACTCTACAGCAAAAACAGAAGCATCACGAAATTGGAAATACTTCTTGAATATCAGATCATAGCCCAGACGATCAACAGTTTGCTGACTCTGGTTGATCGCGTACTTATTATCCCAGCCCGCATACATAACATTCAGTCCTAAATCCCAATTTATTGCCTCACCTTTCCATTTCGTAAAGGCATAGGAAATGTTACTATTGGTCACTAAGTTTGTGTTAAACACTGCTGAAAACAACGTAACAAACTGTCTGGTATCAACATCTTGATATTGGTGGTATTCGGTATTATCGACATTTTTCTGGTTCCAGGAAAATCCAAGCCTGTGCATAGAAAGATCTTGGTTATAGACCGCTTCAACATTTGCCCCGTATTCCCAATATTCATGCTTACCTGCTTCTTGAGGATTGGTGCTCCCATCTTTAGCACGCTCGGCATTATGATTCACGAAACCCTCGCCAAAGAACCGAAAAGCATCGCCTTTAAAAACATATTGTAAAGCTCCACCAAACTTATTCCCATTATATCTTCTCGAAATCGAGCTAGTACCGATAAAAGTGGGACTACTTCCAACGTACTCGCCTACCCCGATAAGTTTATACATATTATGTACGGTAGTCGTATTAACATTAGATACACTTAAATCCTCAACAAAGTATTCGTAACGTCCATTAAGAGCTATCGCATTTTGTTCATTCAAAAAATAGGTTACCGCAGGAGTCAACACCAGATTATTACTGGTACTCAGTGGCCTAGGATCCCGCTGTCGAGCTCCAGTAGATACCTTATAATCAAACCCCAGTCCAAAGGCAATCCGCTCATTCAAAATCGGAGAAGCAATCTTCGTTTCGAGTGCATAATTCTGTTTATTCCAGTCTCCGCTCAATGAGTCAACAACAATAAAAGGATTCAACCGTAAGGGATCCAGCTGTGTGGTATTACTCACTTTTTTATCCTTACCAAAGTCTAATCCAAACCGACCATACAGCTTCCAATTTTTTAATTCCTGAAAACGCTCCGTTTCGAAACCACCAAAACGACTTTCCGAAGCCAGCAAAGGATGTTTAAAGTCACCACTTTTCTGATTATAAAATACACTGGTATTTCCTAAATTTCTCAAATCATTGGTATTCAATAAAGAGGCATTCGCACTTTTCAGTCCGACCTCCTGTATTTTAAACCGATCCAGTTCAAAAGCAGTAGTCTGTGCACGCAACGCTCCAACACTACTCGCTATTAGAATACTTATTATTAATTTCTTGTTCATTGTTAATTCCATTTACGAGGTGAGGGTGTTAGATTAACTTCAAAATCTGCAGATGAATTGTTTGTATCGACAAAAATAGTGCGCCCATTGATTACCGTTTTGACTTTACGTCTTACCGACCGACCTTTCAAGGGAACCTCTGCTGTAGTCATGCTCGCATCTACAGAAATCGGCAGGCGCTTATTACTCAGAAATATTGTAGCATTGGCGGTTGCGTCCACACCGTCGATAATATCACTAACAGAGATACCTATATACTGTGTTGTTCCAGCAGTTTTAGCATCTGGTTCAAATCGGACAGGCAGTTTATCGAAGTCCTTGGTATTAAAAATCACCATACCAGCACCATTAATACCGATATTCCAATCAAATCCAGCGGTACTACCTGCAAACGCATGTACCATGTTAGGAACATCCGGATAATCTATATCTCGACCTGTAGGGTAATCCCAAAAAACTTCAAAATCTGCATCACCCAAATCAACAGGAGAGTTTTTATTCCCATTTGGATCGGATTTATGATTTAATCCACTAATAGCAATTACCAAAGATTTTCCGGGCTCAAGAAATCTCGGCTGACCTGTAGAAGGAACCATAAAGACCTGATTCAAATAAACCTCCTCTGGATAGGCTGTTAAGAAGTTATAAGGTGCAGATGCCGAATTATTAGTAGTCGCTCCAGCTCGTGTAGCACCAATATACAGACTATCAATCCGAATAGGTTCGTTGGAATTATTGTAGATTTCTGTAAAGCCATCATAGAGATAGGACGTAACCGCACTATAGTAAAACTCTCTAATGACCAGTCCTCCTGCTCTACTACTTTTCAGTTTAAGAGAGACTGTTTTCTCCTCATTCACGATAACGGGCGAAAGGTTTCCATTGACGAACATTTCTTCTGCATTTCCCAATAATTCCGATGTCTCTTCGGGGCTGTAAGCTTTCGATGCTGTTACCGTATAGGTTCCAGGAATGACATTACTGACGACTTTCCCCTGATCGTCGGTCTTTGTTTTAATCAATTCACCCGTAATATTGTTACGTAACGTGACCTCTACATTCTTGGGTACGCTTCCTTTAATAAATGCATCAGGAAACTCTAGCTGTAATGTAAGCTGCACAGCAGACACTGATTCAAAATCCTTTCTACAACTGCCCAACACCAAAACGAGAGCAGACAGGATCAATAAATATATCTTTTTCATTATCGGCAACACTTAAAATTTGATACTCAATTCACTACCAAAGAATATCGGAATATTTCGCTTTTCTAATTGATCTGGGTTACGTTTACTCCGTTGATAGGGTCTGTTATTGGTAATGTTATTCACATAAAAGGAAAAACCATAGTTCTTTCCAAACTCCTTGGTCACTTTAGTGTTGAATAGCCATAATGGCTTCCAGGATTCGGTTCTATAATAAGACTCTGCAACAGGCAAGAATAAACCCGATGTTTCAGAAATAGCAGCAATTTCCTGTTCAGACAACATCCGCGTCTCTCCAGCACCGCCTTCAACAATATCCATTACGGCATAAGGTCTAGACGTATAATTCAAATTCTTGTCCTTATCTGTCCAGATTGTCTGAGCCGTCAAGGTGATGAGGAGGCGAATTTCAGGTATTTGATGAATAGCCCGCAAAGTGGTCAAGAACCGTGTATATTCTTTCCCCCTACCTTCATAAACCCCCAATTTATTATATGGCTGGTTAGGGACACGCCGTGCATATACGAATGGATTATTATCAAACGATTTGGTATAAGCGTATGCTCCATTCAAGGTAAATGACGTACGTAAAGGTTTTACTTTACCAAAGTCAAAATCAAATTCAATCCCTCTGTTTACGATGTTAACGTTATTGCGCGGCACGTTATAATCTGTTACATATAAAGAGTCTTTGACTACATCACTCAATTCTGGTCGTTGTCCTGGTTGTTGAGAAGCTACCGTATATACTGGTATGTTTGTAAAATTATAATATTGGTACATATCCAATCCATTAGCGATTCGATCATCATAAGCTGTAATGGAGAATTTTTTATAGTCTACACCAATCTCTATTTTTTTGGACTTAGCCATCTCCAGGTTCTGGTTTTGTGCATCAAATACCCGCGTAGTTACCAAAGCAAGCCTTTCTGCTGGATCTTGTTTATAATGACTCAAACTGAATACATCCAGATACACCGGGTCGGGATACATATATATCAGAGATGGCGCCTTAGCGCTCCATCCGTACCCACCATGGATAGAAAAATCTTTAAATAGTTCATAGGACGCATTGATACGAGGAGAAAAAGCACTCTTAGCATCATCTCTGAAAGGCTGTATCCAATCGTAACGTAAACCGGCAACAATATCCAATGGTCTTCCAAACACATCTACTGCCAATTTATCTTCTGCATAAAAGGCAATTTGATTCAGTGCGGGAATATCCTCAAATCGACGGGGTCTGAACCCTAATCCCGAATTATTCTTAGGAGGCATATCTCCTGCGAAATATTTGCCCTGACCAAAATTCTTGTCCAAAGTATACGTCCCCCCTACGGTGATGGCATGCCGTGCTGCGCCAGTAGAGAAATAAAAATTATCGGATAGTCGTGCCTGTAGGTTCAAAGGCTTCCCTTTAATATAAATCTGCTGCAGGTAACTAGATGGTAAGAAGTCGACTTCATAAGTACCATCAACCAAAGCATTCGAAACAGCGAACAGCGAACCATTATTCATCATCTGCTGGAAACCATTCTGAAATCCTAATTGAGCTGATAGTACGTAATTTATATTCCGCGCAAAGCGCTTATCCAGATTCCATCGTCCATTAGTGGAGAACCGCAGATCATAATTTTCTGATTGATTAATAACCTGATTGATTGCTAGATCGGGATCTATCTTACTATCATCGTAATACCCTCCAAAATTCAAAGTTGTATTGGTATATAGATTTCGATTCGCTCCAAAAGTATTAGTATACTGCAAAGAGGTGTTAAAACGTTTATACGATTCGCTGGTCTGTATCTGATTATTAGCAGCATAAGTGTAATCTACATCAACAAACAATGCCCCTTGATCCTTACCTACAGCAAAACCTTGTCCAACCCAGCCTTGTTTTAATGTTGGGTTCAATCGGAATTTGGCCTGTAACGGCTGTACTGCTGCCTTTGTCTTAACATCAATCACACCCGATGTCAAATCACCATATTCGACAGAAGGAATACCGCGAATGACCTCTATAGACTCCACATTGTCTGCTGTCAACTGCCGCAAATCGGTTCCTCTCCCGGAAGCATTATCAAAACTAGACAATACACCACCTTGCGCTGTATTTACGGCTTGCATATCCGCATTATTCGACAACTGCGCACCATTAATAATAATAGACGTACCAAGGGAT
The DNA here is from genome assembly GCF_017908035.1 of Sphingobacterium tabacisoli. Classification (GTDB taxonomy): domain Bacteria; phylum Bacteroidota; class Bacteroidia; order Sphingobacteriales; family Sphingobacteriaceae; genus Sphingobacterium; species Sphingobacterium tabacisoli. The sequence continues at coordinate 374,312 of NZ_JAEQMU010000005.1, forward strand.
GCTACGCCCCGTGATTTATTATCGTGAGTTTTTCCTGTTGGGTCACTACCTCCCTGACGAATCATTGGGGTAGTAAGAGTCGAAAAAGAGGGATTATAGATAGCCTGTCCAGGTAATAGCTGTAAGACCTCCGCAATACTTGTCGCTTGTAGGTGTTCAATAGCCTGTCGGGATATGAAAGTAGAAGTCGCTCCCTTTACCTTTGAACGCTGTCCAATCACCTGAACATCGTCAATAGCAATAGAGTTTTCTTCCAGTTCAACCTTTATCTCTTGACCTACAGTGGCTTTTACCTGCTGTACTTTCATTCCAGCGTATTGTACTATCAGCGTATAAGTTCCTTGAGGTATTTTCGAAAAAACAAATTTCCCGTCTTTACCACTAGCCTGAGTCAGCCCCAACTCGACCAAGGTTACAGTAGCTCCTACAAGAAGCTTACCCTCAGAAACAACCAATCCCTTTATATCTACTGAAGACTGCTGCTGAAAAAAATATGCCGTACTAGTTGAGGCTAGCAGATGGCCCGTTAATAATGTGGTGCTCCATAGCGCAACCGAGAGAAATACTTTCTTCATAATGTGTGGAAAATCATGCAAATATACACTATTTAGAATTAAACTAAATTGTATCATAAAGAAAAATGCAATTTTATTCAACAAAACATACAAAACAGGCATAAATACGCTTAACAACTAAAAGTATCTCTTCACTTCTGAAACAAAATAGCGAAAGCTCCTACCCGCAACTTATCAGAAATGCTTAACTTTGTAAGTTATGCAAAACAAGAAGGAGCAAAATCCAAAATCTCATATCCAAATCAAGGGAGCACGTGTCAATAACCTGAAAAACATTGATGTTGATATCCCGAAGAACAAATTGGTGGTCATCACGGGCATGTCGGGCTCAGGCAAATCATCTTTGGCTTTTGACACGTTGTATGCCGAAGGGCAACGTCGCTACGTAGAAAGTCTGTCGTCTTATGCGCGCCAGTTTATGGGACGAATGCACAAACCCGAAGTAGATTATATCAAGGGAATAGCTCCTGCTATTGCAATCGAGCAAAAAGTAATCACGAGCAACCCGAGATCTACCGTCGGGACATCAACAGAGATCTACGACTATCTCAAGCTTCTTTTTGCACGAATAGGAAAAACCTATTCTCCGATTTCTGGCGAGGTGGTTTCCAAGAACTCGGTGTCTTCTATTGTAGATCGGATCTTAACCTCCCCAATAGATTCTACAGTCACGATTTTCAGTCCCTTGCATCCGACCAATGGGCGAAAATTGAAAGAGGAACTTTCTTTATTACTTCAAAAAGGTTTTGTCCGCATATTTTTCAACGGGGCTATCGAAAAGATTGAGTCCATAATTGATGACAAATCTGTTTCAAACAAAATGTTTAAGGCGGGCGATATTGAAATCGTTATTGACCGTATACGCCTTGATGGCGAAGAAGACACGACCACACGTCTAGCAGACTCCATACAGACGGCTTATTTTGAAGGTAAAGGGGAATGTACAATAGAGGTCGAAGGACAACGCTTTCATTTTTCGGACAAATTTGAATTAGACGGAATCACCTTTGAAGAACCTACACCTAACTTTTTCAGTTTTAACAATCCATTCGGTGCCTGCCGCCGCTGTGAAGGCTATGGCAAGGTTATCGGTATAGACCCAGACCTAGTTGTACCGGACAAAAGCAAGTCTGTTTATGATGGTGCTCTGGCCCCTTGGCGAGGTGAGAAGATGGGCACTTGGTTAGAGGCCTTAGTACGCACTGCCCTTAAATTCGACTTCCCAATCCATAGATCATATGCTGATCTTACCAAAGAACAACAAGAGCTTTTATGGACAGGGAATAAATATTTTAGAGGTCTGAATGATTTCTTTCAAGAACTCGAAGAGCAGACCTACAAAATCCAATACCGCGTCATGCTATCCCGCTACCGAGGCAAAACAGACTGCCCAGAGTGTAAGGGGAGCCGACTACGCAAAGACGCCACATATGTAAAGATTGCCGGCAAATCTATTGTAGACCTTGTACTACTTCCTATAGATCAGGCACTGGCATTTTTCAACGGCCTAACACTATCTGCAAATGAAGCCACAATTGCTAAACGTCTACTTTGGGAGATCATAAACCGTATACAGTTCCTGTGTGATGTAGGTTTAAGTTACCTTACGCTTAACCGGCTTAGCAATACACTTTCTGGAGGAGAGTCTCAACGGATCAACTTGGCAACCTCGTTGGGAAGTTCGCTCGTCGGATCGATCTATGTTCTTGACGAACCAAGTATTGGTCTTCACCCGAAAGATACACAACGCCTTATCAGTGTATTGAAAACGCTACGGGATATTGGTAATACTGTAATCGTTGTGGAGCATGAGCAAGAGATGATGGAAGCTGCAGATTATTTGATAGATATTGGTCCAGAAGCAGGAATCAATGGTGGCGAATTAGTCTTTGCAGGCACCTACGATCAAATACTAAAAGATAAGAAATCACTAACTGGTCAATACCTCAGTGGTGAGAAAGAGATTGCTATCCCTAAACAAAGACGTAAATGGTCGGATGTAATTAGCATAAAGGGTGCTAGAGAGAATAATCTACGGGGAGTTCATGTTGATTTTCCTCTTCATGTATTTACAGTAGTCACTGGGGTATCAGGCTCTGGAAAAACATCTTTAGTAAAGCGGATTCTGTATCCTGCACTGCAAAAGTCGTTAGGCAATTATTCTGGAGAACAAACAGGACAATTTGATGCTATCGAAGGAGATATCCATCAGATAGAGCAGGTCGAAATGGTGGATCAAAATCCAATAGGCCGTTCCTCACGTTCAAACCCAGTAACTTATGTGAAGGCCTGGGACGAAATACGAGCGCTATACGCAAACTTACCTGCTGCCAAAGCTGGTGGCTTAAAACCTGCTGCCTTCTCCTTTAACGTAGAAGGAGGACGTTGTGATATATGTCAAGGAGATGGAGAAGTAAAGATCGAAATGCAGTTTATGGCTGACATCGTGCTTCCTTGCGAAGCCTGTGGGGGTAAACGGTTTAAACAGCATGTACTAGACGTACAGTACCAAGAAAAATCGGTATCGGATATTCTTGATTTAAGTGTTGACGAGGCTCTCCTGTTTTTTACAGATCAACCTAAAGTTTTGGCAAAACTACAGCCTCTACAAGATGTGGGATTAGGCTATATCAAATTAGGTCAGTCCTCGAGCACATTATCTGGCGGAGAGGCACAACGTATAAAACTTGCTTCCTTTTTAATAAAAGGAAATAATAGTAAAAAGACCTTATTCATTTTTGATGAGCCTACAACAGGCCTACATTTTAATGACATACAGAAACTGCTCACATCATTTGACGCGCTAATTGCACTAGGTAACAGCATATTAGTCATCGAACACAACATGGACATGATTAAATCTGCCGATTGGGTGATAGACATCGGTCCTGAAGGCGGAGAAAAAGGAGGCAATGTTGTTTTTACGGGAACACCTGAGGATTTGGCAAAGTGTAAAGAAAGTTTTACGGGGCAGTTTCTCATTAATCATCTTAAAAAAGCTTAATTTGTAGTTCAACAGAACCTTTAAACAGATAAATCTATCAGGAATATCTGTCCTCCTGATAGATTTATTGTCCTTAAAACAATTATTCCAATGAAAAAACATTTCATTTTCTTTCTCGCGTTAGCTCTAGCGTTTGTCAAAGACGTAAACGCACAAGTAGAAAGACCTAAATTGGTAGTAGGCCTCATGGTAGATCAGATGCGATGGGACTATCTGTATCGCTTTGCAGATCGTTATGGCCAGGATGGCTTCAAAAGAATTCTAAAAGAAGGTTTCTCCTGCGAGAATACATTGATAAACTACATTCCTACTTATACGGCTATCGGCCACAGCTCGGTCTATACCGGATCCGTACCCGCTATCCACGGTATTGCCGGCAATGACTGGATTATACAGGCTACGGGGCAACCAATGTACTGTACTCAAGATGAAAATGTCGAAGGGGTAGGTACGACAGAAAAAGAAGGGAAACAGTCTCCCCGTAATCTCTTAGCATCTACAATCACCGATCAACTTAAACTGGCAACAAACTTTCAGTCTAAGGTAATCGGTATCGCGATTAAAGACCGAGGAGGTATTCTTCCCGCTGGACACTTTGCTGATGCAGCCTATTGGTTTGAAGCAAAATCCGGTGATTGGATATCTAGCACATTTTATATGAAAGACCTTCCTAAATGGGTCAACACGTTTAACAAACAAAAATTACCTGAAAAATATCTTAAACAGGACTGGAATACATTATACCCTATAGCGACTTACACAAATAGCATTGCAGATGATAATATCTATGAAGGCAAATGGCCAGGAGAAAAATCGCCAACCTTTCCTAGAAAGACGTCGGAACTGATGAAAGATGCAGGCTATGAATTAATAAAGACGACACCTCAGGGTAATACCTTGACGCTAGACTTTGCCAAAGCTGCAATTGAACATGAAAACATGGGAAAAAATCCAACGAATAATACGGATTTTCTCTGTGTCAGTTTATCAGCAACGGATTACGTCGGCCATCGTTACTCGCTGTCTGCTGTCGAGATCGAAGACACCTACCTACGCCTAGACAAGGACATTGCTAATTTTTTGGCTTATCTCGATAAAACAATTGGCGAAGGCAACTATACTTTCTTTTTAACTGCAGATCACGCAGCTTCTTACAATCCATTGTATTACACAGATCAACGTGGAAACGGGGGATATCTATTTACGAGACAAATACAGCGCGAACTTAATACGGAATTGGCAGAGAAATTTGGTTCTGACAAACTGGTACGAAGCCTAATGAACTATCAGGTACATCTAGACTACACGTTAATAGAATCTTTAGACCTAGATATTGATGATATCAAAAAGGTAATTATCAAAAACTTAAAAAATCAAGACGGGGTAGCTTATGTTGTAGACATGGAAGCTGGCGAAAACATGTTTTTACCTGCTCCTATCCGCGAGAAAATCATAAATGGTTATAATCGTAAGAATAGTGGCGCAATACAGATCATAGCGGAACCGCAATGGTACTCGGGTACCCCACGAGGTACAGGTACAACGCACGGTGTCTGGTCTGCATATGACTCGCATATCCCCTTACTATTCATGGGCTGGGGGATAAAACCTGGGGTAAGTAACCGATCTGTACAGATTGTGGATATAGCACCTACCCTTGCCTCTTTATTACATGTAATGGAACCTAACGGCAATATCGGCCACACGATTGTCGAGGTATTGGGACAATAGCTATTAAGCGTAATATTTCGTATTTTTCCTCAAGATAAATGATGCTATCGGCTGAGGAGAGCTACAAAATTTTAGATTCGAGCGCAATTATATTGCGTATAGAGGCAAATTTATGTAGGTTTGAGGTAACAGAATACAGACTATGATTTCAAAAAAGACTAAGTATGCGATAAAGGCCCTAATGGTATTGGGAAGGAACTATGGCAATGAACCGATGCAAATCGTCAAGATTGCGGAGGAGGAGCGTATCCCAAAAAAGTTTTTGGAACAGATTCTACTGGAAATGCGAAATGCTGGGATGCTATATTCGAAGAAAGGTGCAGGGGGCGGATATAGCTTGAATAAGGCTCCTGAAGACATCTATCTTTCGCAAGTGATGCGTCTTATCGATGGTCCCATTGCGCTCTTACCTTGTGTCAGCCTTAACTTCTACCGCTCTTGTGAGGAATGCACAGAAGAACATGCCTGTGGCATCCGGGATACATTTATCGATGTACGCAATGCAATGCTTCAGATTCTGAATGATACGAGTATTGCTTCTTTAATAAACAAAGAAAAAGAACTGAGTTTGGACTAGATCGGGATTACCTTAAAAAAGCAGTCCTAATATAAAAGAAAAGCTCCTCAAATATTGAGGAGCTTTTTTTAATCTCTTTATAACTTTATTTCTTCATCCTTCGAATTGAAGAAGTGAAATTCTGTTAAGTAATAGGACTGGACTGGTTTTACCTTTATCCATTTTCCATATTTGAAAAACCACTTGACTCGCTTAGAGATCAAACCAGACTTAATGTAGGCGTCTATATAAGGGTGTACACATAAGGAAACTCCCTTTTCGTTTTGCTCTTCGAGTATAAAACTCAAGTTATTTTCAATGTCATCGAGCAATACGATACTCGACCTAATTTCTCCCGTACCATCACAAGCAGGACATTTTTCATTAGTCACCACACTCATTTCTGGACGCACGCGCTGCCGCGTGATTTGTACCAAGCCGAATTTACTCGGAGGAAGTATGGTATGACGAGCTCTATCTTCGCCCATACATTCCTTAAGATAGGTATACAGCTCTTTTCGATTCTGAGGCTTATGCATGTCTATAAAGTCTATAACGACTATACCACCCATATCACGCAAGCGCAATTGTCTAGCAATCTCCCTTGCTGCCTCTTTATTTACTAAAAGTGCATTATCTTCTTGATTTTCTTTGCTTGCAATACGATTACCGCTATTAACATCTACAACGTGTAATGCCTCCGTATGTTCTATAACCAAGTACGCACCACCTTGCAGATTAACCGTCTTGCCAAAAGCTGCCTTAATCTGCTTTTCAACACCAAAGTGGTCAAAAATTGGTTCCTTATGCTTATAAAGCTTTACAATCTTTTCTAACTCTGGCGAAATCTCCTGTACATAGGATTTTGTCTCCTCGTATATGACAGGGTCATTAACATATATGTGTGTGAACTCATCCGTCAATAAATCCCGCAGAATGGTAGATGCTCTATCCATTTCGCCAAGGACCTTTTGCGGAGGTTCAGCTTTTTTAAGGCGCTTGGTAAAAAGCTCCCATTTCGAAATCAAATCTAGAAGGTCTTTTTGAAGTTCTTCAACTCCTTTTCCCTCCGACACTGTCCGTATGATCACTCCGAAGTTTGCAGGTTTTATACTTTCTACAATTTTCTTGAGTCGTGTACGTTCAGCGCTTCCTTTGATTTTTTTGGAAATAGAAACAGAACTTGAAAAGGGCACAAGTACAACAAAACGTCCTGCGATGGATAAATCCGAACTCAGCCGTGGGCCTTTTGTTGATATTGGCTCTTTTGCTATCTGTACAGGCAACAATACGTTCCGGCTTAATACTTCCGAAATTTTGCCTGCTTTATCGATATCCTTTTCAAGCTTTAGACTATTAAGCAGATTCTCTTGATAACTGCCATTCTTTACTACTCGCGTAAGCTTAAGTAAGGATTGTACCTGTGGTCCTAAGTCTAAGTAATGCAAAAAGGCGTCTTTATCGTAGCCTACATCTACAAACGCTGCATTCAATCCAGGCATAATCTTTTTTATGCGACCGAGATAGATATCTCCTACCGAAAAATGATTGTCTACCTGTTCCTTATTAAGTTCTACAAGTTGCTTGTCCTGTAGTAAAGCAATAGTCACCCCATTCTCAGGGGTCGAATCGATAATTAATTCCTTTACCAACAGCTACTAAATTTGGGGATAATAGCACCTCGCGCACTATCTAATTTCATCCCAATGAAACATAAATTTGTTTAAGAAAACTCCATCAAAAGATGGCCGTTTAACATTCACAAAAAACAAATGTTCTTCAATGAAAAATACAATCTATGATCAAACAGCTAAGTTTATCATAGATTGTATAGCGTCTCTGAAGACTAATCTCCTTAGACCATCAACAAGAACTATTTTTTCTTGTGTCTATTTTTTCTTAAACGTTTTTTACGTTTGTGAGTAGCCATTTTGTGTCTTTTTCTTTTTTTTCCGCTTGGCATAGCTTAATGTTTTTAAATAATGTTAATGAATTTTGTTAATTATTATTTACTCAATGCTTCTATCTGACGATCAATGTATTGAGATAAAGTCGGGTCTGCCGCTATTTCCTTGCTTTTTTGATAAGCCGCTATAGCTTCATTCTTAAGACCGATTTTTTCGTAGCTTGTAGCTAAATAAAAGTAAGATTCCGCATCTGGTTTTACTTCGATAACAGTTTTGAATCGCTCTATTGCTTTATCAAATTGTTGCGAACGTATAGAGAACAAACCTAACGTCTTATTGGCTTCTACATTTTTTGGTTCTGCCGCAACGACCTCTCTAAGTAATGCAATACCCGCCATAGGATTATTTGATCCCGTAACAAGTGCTGCTCCTAGTCCAGTCTTTGCCGGCAAACTGTTAGCATCTAATTCGACCGCTTTTTCATAAGCAGCAATAGCAAACTGATTCAATGCAGTAGCCATTACAGTATCCTGTTGATTGGTGTAACCTTCACGAAAAGCATCACCTGCTTTCAACCAGTATTCAAACTTAGGAGATAGCTGTGCTAGTTCCTGATAAATGAATCCTTGAGGAATCGGTTTGGCCACATCGTCCCATTTAGTCACTAATTGTTCTAGTAACGCAATTTTTTGTTCACCTTCAGCTTTCTCTACTTGGGCTTCGATAGCTGAAATATCTTGGGATAGGGAAGAATTAATACTCTGTTTTGCAATTTCAGAAACGCTCTTCAACGTGTACATCGATGATGAAGACTCTTCTGTCGTTGCCTCAGTGGCGCCTTTATTCTTATCTACCAAACCTTTAATAGGCTGAGCCAATAGTCCTCCCATTAGTACAACGACTAATGCAATAACGATAATTTGTTTGGTATTAAGCATAGGGCTAATTTAAATTAATTTTTTACTTTATTACCATTTTTTACTTTCTCAACAAAAACTTTTGCTGGTTTGAAGCTTGGCACAAAGTGCTCAGGGATAATAATTGCCGTGTTTTTGGAAATATTACGTGCTGTTTTCTCTGCTCTCTTTTTAACAACGAAACTTCCAAATCCTCTAACGTATACATTCTCTCCTTCAATCATCGCATTTTTAACAACCTTGAAAAACGCTTCAACCGTTTCTTGTACATCAACCTTCTCTAATCCTGTCTTGTTAGAGATTTCTGCAATAATTTCTGCTTTAGTCATATCTATTATTCTGTAATTATATTATTCCACCATAAACCCACATTTGGGGTTGCAAAATTATCTTTTTTAAATGAGCTTTGAAAATATTTTGAATCATTTCTCCAACATATTTTTTTCATTTTCAAACGATTACCCCCAAGCGAGACACAATCTGCACTTCAAATCGGACGCAAATCTACCATTATTTTGCTGATTTTCAAATATTTATTACTTTTTTGACAAATACGCCTCCGCCAAATAACTCAAGTCTTCTTCTTCATGCAATGCCGAGATCACAACCCTATTTAGTAGGGGACTATCAGGTAACGGATAGGGAAAACTGGAAATAAGAACGCTACGATGCAAGAAATTCCGATATAAATGGGCGTCACTTGATGTAAAAACAGGAAAAGCAGGAATAGAAGAAAGGCCATTATCTTCTTTCATCAACGCACTAAAAAACAAAATATTATGATGTAATTGACTAAAAGCATCCTGATAAAACTCTATTCCGTTGACAAGGGCATATATCCCCGCTGGAGATGGAGGCGATGCTCCTCTAAACATTGGATGTCGCCTTATCTGTTCGATTACCTCCCGCTCTCCCATTACAACTCCTGCATCTGTTCCCATTCCTTTAGCTAAAGAGGCAACCAATAAAACTCCAATATTAGGTTTATTGTGAATAAACTCAAGGTCAACAGAAATAGCGTCTCTCCGAGTTATCCCAATCCCATGCGAATCATCCAAAATAAAAAAAAGTTGTTTAGCTGGGTCACACAACTCAACAAATGGCTTAAAATCGTAATAGCTGGGTGCCAAATTATCTAACGTATTAGATACAATCAAAAAATTTGTTTGTTGGGAGGAGTTAATATAGGCAATAGTTGTGTCACGCCAATCTTCAAACGACCGACGGTCTGACAGCATACTGTCAAGCCACAAAGCAGGATGAGCATCCGGCGCATATAAAACTTCCCGACCAATCGACAAGGTACGTACTGCAACCTGTGCGGCCAAATAGCCACTGGATAGTAAACCCGCAGCACTAAAACCAAATCGCTCAGCCAAAGTTACTTCAGCGTCATCATAGATACCTAATTGTACATTATTGGACCGTGAAGTTCCATTGTTCAGTCCATAGATATCAATTCCTTTCTTATATAATTCAATATACTCTGGATTATCCAACAATCCCAAGTAGGCTGTCCCCCCAAAAAAGCGATATGGCTCCCCATCTTTGACTATTATCCGTCCTGTGGATTGGTGTAAGTGCTGAAATGCTGTCATATCGACTAAGTTAAATATTTTCCCGTAAAACCATTCGCCACCAACAATCAATACAGGTGATAATTCAGAGGCAAACTCAACCCAAGGGAAAAGCTAACCCCTTTAATTGGCCCGAAATATTCTTTAACCTTCAAATCAAAACCGTAGCCAACACCAAACTCTACCAAATTAAACAAACCAACACCAACTTTGGGAGTAATAGTGTAAGGCGTCACCTCTCCTTTTATAAATGGCCAGGCCCCTTTGGCACCCAAATAGTAGGTAACTCCCAACTCGGGCACAACGTAGGTTTTTCTATTCTTCCAGGTCATATTTGCTCCTCCGTCGACACGCAGATAATTTGCATAACCTAAATCCGTAAGCCCCCAAAAGGAAGCTTTCAAGAAATTACTTTTTTGATATTGATAGCCTAAAGAAGGGCCCCAGATCCATTTGTTGTGAACATTTTTTTCTTGCGCTCGTATTATATTGACTGATACGAAAAGCAATAACAATAAACCGAAGATGTACTTCATTCCTACGTTGTATTTAAATTATCAATTATATCCAGCAGAACCGCAGCCTGATTCATTTTCTCATCCTTCGCGGCGTAGAGTAACGTAAGCTCACCATCCTCTCCCAGCTTTTTCAAACGCTGCACAGCATCTATCTTTAAAATTAACTCTTCCCTATAACGCAAGATAAATTCTTCAAATCGCTCGGGCTGATGCCCAAACCACTTGCGAAGCGCTGTTGATGGTGCTATATCTTTGTTCCATTCGTCCAGTTTAGCGGCATCTTTACGCATGCCCCGTGGCCACAGGCGATCTATCAGCATACGATATCCGTCACTAGCATTCGGCTCTTCGTAGATTCGTTTTATCCTTATCATATGATATATCAAATTAACGCCCTGTCCTCATCAAAGGCATTCAAATATTTCATGATATAATAATCTTTATCTTTCGATTTATACTGCTGTATATATCTTGGATGTTCTAAAACCACAATCTCTCCAAAGAGCTGTATCTCCTTATTGAGCGTCTGGATATACTTGGCGTTCTTCTTCCCTAGAACAAAAACCTTAGCTGTATTTAGCCCCATACCCACATGTTTTTTCAAGGAAGATACCATAAAATCTTTCACATCCCGAAACAATTCTGGCGCATCGTAATAGTTAGCATTAACCCAAGCCCCAGCCTTTACCTGACGTACAATAGCTAAAGGAAATGGGGAGTTAATGTAAAATCTATTATAAAAATCGGTAGCCCCACCATAGGCTTCTATCATATCATACATATAAACCGAAGAAATTTCATGCGTATGTGCAGTATCCATCGAAATACCGCATATACTGGACAACCTCTTGGTATCTGTAAACGGAACTCCCGTAACCCCTGCCCCATGTCTACTGGGATTGATACCGATAATAAAATCTCGAGGTACGGTATCATTATAGTATTTCTTATAAAATTGCTGCATCACCAACATGGTTTCCGGATTATCCAGATAAGGGTTCACCACCTGGAATCCTTCTGGAAGATTACCATCATAATACAATGCACGATTAAACGCAATTACCCTATCTGCAAAACATTTTTCCATAGCTCTCTCTTTGCCGTCAGCCGTCGTACCCCCATTCTTCTTTTTCACACAGCGATTTGACCACTGAAACCTTATGACCAACACTAAAAATGACAAAAGCAAGTTACGGAATTTATTAGAATCGCAAGGGTAGGTGAATGGAACATTTGGCCATACTAAAATAGGTCTATCCATATTAATCCCCTTTTTTTAGTTTTTCAACAAACAAAGCAGGCTTTATATTTGTATCTTAGTAAATATTAAACAACATCTACATATGCGATTATTTTATTTATGCACTTTACTTTTGAGTGCAGCATCTATTTATTGCGTTCGGGCACAACAAAACCAGATTTTATTGGAGAATGTTCGAATATTAGACCAAAAAACACAGTCACTCACCGCCCCTAGTCATGTTCTAATCAACGGCAACACCATCGAAAAGATTAGCACATCGCCAATTACGGTCAACAATAAAGAGGTCGTAAAAATCAATGGCTCAGGAAAAACTTTAATGCCGGGACTGATTGATGCGCATGTACACATGGTTTTTGGCTCCCTGACAATGCCACAAATGGTAACGAATGACCTTTCGGAAGAGTTCCTTGTTAAAACGATAGGACAATCTGCACACAATATGCTAATGCGCGGTTTTACAAGTATCCGTGACGTAGGGGGGCCTATATTTCCACTGAAAGCCGCTATTGATGCTGGAAAACTTTCTGGCCCTAGAATATGGCCTTCCGGAGCCACAATCAGCCAAACGGCTGGCCACGGAGACTTCAGGACACCAGATGAGAAATCTAGGCGCTTTTTCGGAGTCGTGTCGCGAGCAGAAAGATATGGAGCCACATTCATCGCAGATGGACGGGATGAGGTCCTGACTGCAGTACGGGAAAATCTCCGTTTTGGAGCAAGCCAAATTAAACTCATGGCTGGAGGCGGAACATCGTCTGCCTACGACCCCGTAGACGTCACACAATACACACTTGACGAGATGAAGGCTGCAGTAGAAGCTGCTGAAGATTGGGGAACCTACGTGACTGTACATGCCTATACGCCTCGAGCTATTCGACGCGCTATTGAGGCTGGCGTAAAATGTGTTGAACATGGCCAATTGTTAGATGAAGAAACGTTAAAACTAATCGCCGAAAAAGATATTTGGTTAAGCCTTCAAAACCTGGTGGACGATACTCCCGACATGGACCCACAACGCATAGCAAAACGGAAGCCCGTAATCGAAGGACAGGAAAAAGTATGGCCTTTAGCAAAGAAACACAACGTCAAACTAGCTTGGGGAACAGATTTTCTTTTTGAACCAGAACTCAACGAACAACAAAACGATTTTATCTTACGCCTGCAAAAGTGGTTTACCAATGCTGAAATCTTAAAAATGGTAACGCAAGATAATGCCGAATTACTACAACTTTCTGGACTTAGAAGCCCCTACCCAGGGAAACTAGGCGTTATCGAGGAAGGTGCTATGGCTGATATATTACTGGTCAATGGAGACCCCTTGAAAGATTTGAAATTGATTGCCAATCCCGCAAAAAACTTTGTCGTGATCATAAAGGATGGAAAAATATATAAGAATACCCTAAAGAAATAGGTATACGGAAAACTAAAAAAGCCTCTCCTAGATGGAGAGGCTTTTTTGTGACCCCGCTGAGGCTCGAACTCAGGACCCACAGATTAAGAGTCTGTTGCTCTACCAACTGAGCTACGAAGTCATTAACACAAATGTAATATCTGAGGCTTAAAATGTCAATGTTTTTTTTGACTTTAATAATCAAAAAAAACAATCTTCATGAGACATAACTACTTCTTCTCTTCGTAAACGATGTAACTAATTACGTAATAATGCGGCGAGTTTTCTAGCATCTCCTTCGCTTCTAGAATATTTGAAGACAAATCAACAGTTCCACAGAATCGTTCAATATTATATCTCTTATCCCACCACGATGAGGCATATACCAATACTGGTATTTCGAGATTCAACACCCAATTCGTTTTACTATAACTTCGCCAACTATAATCCTGACCAAGCCTCGATCGATGTTTCTGTAGCTTAATACCCTGTAATGTTCCCGCATAAGATTCCACTTTTAAAAGGGTAAGACTATCTAAATCTTTAGTGAAAAAAGTGATTTTATCGAGATAATCGAAACTCATCTTATTCGCAAAAGGATCGTTATCCTTATAATAACGATAAGTGTTATCGTTCATCAAGCCTACGCTCCGCCTCTTGACACGCTCGCCATTCTGGTATTCGGTAAGAATTACATCAAAAAGATAACGCTTATCAAAAGGTTGTAGCGGTATATTGAAAATATTCATACCCAACATTTCAAGGGCTTTTAGAACCTGCACCTGATTAACGCTTTCTGCATTAAACCGATTATGCTCATCTTCCTTTTCAATAATAGTACGCTGGTCTTTATGATAAGTCTGGCAGAATACAGCTATGGGAAATAGATACAGCAGTAAAAGGAACGAGTAATTCTTCATGGATTTAATAATCTATCACTTTATTGCTGTAAATGTAACAGAATATATCCAATAATAGGCTCTGCAGTTCTGGCTTCATTATTCAAAAGCAAATAAACAGGCAATAGTACAGGTATCAGAAATAACTCCTATACATTGCCTAAAGATTCATGAACTGACACAATCCCTGACTCAAACATTAAACGTCCACTTATCTTACTTTTAACCTTTAAACTGTTTGTATTCTAGCCTGCTTTACAAGATCTAAAGCCAGCAAGGCTCTTTCTTCTAGCCCTTCGGCACGCCTAGGGTCGATCAATTTGCTTCCCATTCCTACAGCACATACTCCTGCTTTAAACCAGGCCCGTAAATTATGGAGTTCGATGTCTACCCCTCCTGTCGGTATAAAAAGCTGTCCTCTAAATAGCTCTTTTATCGCTGACATGTACTCCGGTCCGAGTATATTCGCTGGAAACAGCTTAATTAAAGCGGCGTCATATTCTTGCGCGGTGTAGATTTCAGTAGGTGTCATGCAACCTGGAATCCACAGCAAACCAGCTTCATTAACCAACTGTCCCACAACAGGATTAACAATCGGAGACACAATAAAATCAGCTCCTAAATCTATAAAAAGGGTTGCTTCCCTACTGTTTTTTATAGTCCCAATTCCAAGATATAATCCGGGCATCTCGCTATCTCTAATCGACAATAATTCTTTAAAAACAGTTTCTGCTTTGTCTCCTCTATTGGTAAACTCAAATACCCTTATTCCCGCTTTGTAGAGCGTCTTTACAAGAGCAATCGACCCATCGACATCATCATGATAAAATAAAGGTAATATACCTTGTTCTAAAATCGCTTCTAATACCGTTGTTTTCTTATTCATCTCTTTATTCGTTTTTGAATGCCTGCGACTGAACTCTCCGTCGCATCACTTGCTATAAATAATTTATCGAAAGCCGCTGCTGTAGCAAACTCCAGTGTGTCTCGCATTCCGATCTCTTGATACAATCCATATATCAGCCCCGCCATAAAGCAATCTCCGCTCCCCACTTTGTCAAGAATCTCTTCTGCCCGATACTCTTCGGAAATCAACAGCTGTTCCTCTCCAAAAAGGGTCGTAAAATATTGAATGCCTTTTTCCAAGTAATCAAATCTAAATGTATTGGCTACGAACTTACATTTTTCAAATCGCGACACTAACTCCAAACTTGTTTTCTTTGCCTGTTCTTCAAGCACCCCTCGCGCATAACTCTCCTTCACTTCTTTTAGCTCTGGGACCAATGAAGTGCCTAACATTTGCTGCGCAGCCCACACATTCCCCATAATAAGATCAGAGTAAACTGCTAGATCTGGCATTACCTCTATTGGTTGTTTCCCGTATTTCCATAATTTTGAACGGTAATTGAGGTCCAACGAAACAAAGATATTCTGACGTTTTGCTTCTTTCACCGCATCAAGACAGATATCGGCCATTTCCTGAGATATAGCGGGACATATAGCCGAAAAATGAAACCAGGACACCCCTTTGAAGATAGACGGCCAATCCATATCGGAACGACTTAAGTTAGCAAACGCTGAATCTGCTCTATCATATATAACTCCTGCATGTTTTACATCCTTCCCTTTGGGCAGATAGTATAACCCTAAGCGATTTCCCTGTAACAACATGTGGTCAAGATCTACTTTTCTTCCTTTCAAATGTTCTAAAATCCCCAAGGTTATATCATTTTGGGGCATAGCAGAGAGATACGCAGAAGGCAATCCCCATGTTGCCAGAGCTGACGCGACATTAAGCTCTGCTCCTCCAACAAAAAACGGCAAAGCCCCTGCTCCAACCCAATCCTGAGAAAGATCAGGACAAATACGGAGCAGAATTTCTCCAAAATTTAAAATTTTACCATTCATTACTTAAAAAATATAACATATTCCCGGGCATTATAATAACTTATATCCCGTATGATCTTACCACCCCATTCTATATCATCAGGGATTTCTCCCTTTTCCATATCCTTCCCAAAAATATCTCAGATTACCCTTCTGAAATACTTGTACCTAGGAAAAGATAGAAGGCTCCGAGAGTCGGTCAGCATTCCAATAAAACTACCAAGTGCAATTATCCACGATTTGAGTCTAATAGGCTAAAATCTTGTATTAATGATATCTAGAGCTTAAAAGTAAGCACAAGATAAATAAGATTTACAGTTCCACCTCAATATTAGTTACGAAAACGTTAGCGATGAATTTATTTTATGTATAAATATAATAGATACTATTGGCATACAGGCAAAAAAAGCCAAGGTTGATTGAACAATCCCTGGCCTTTCTTTTAACTCGAGTAGCCCCGAGCAGAATCGAACTGCTATCAAATGTTTAGGAAACATCTATTCTATCCGTTGAACTACGGGGCCAATTTTTGAAGTACACAAAAGTATTATTCTCTTAGCTTCAAAACAAGAGCTCATTTTATTTTTAGCGAACCTATAATCAACAGCTATAACAAACATAGCGCTACAATAGATTTTGACAATATCAAATAGGTAAATTCGATTTATAGTTGTCGTTATTATGCTTACCTTTGTAGTACAAAAAAAGAAAGATATATTATGAGTTTTACAGGTAAGAATTTTCCGAACATTACAGTAGATGCAATTGATTATTTAGGTGACTACATCTCAATCAATATTTTTGAAAAAGCCCAAAAAGAAAACAAAAAAGTATTGTTATTCTGGTATCCAAAAGACTTTACTTTCGTATGTCCTACAGAATTACACGCTTTTCAAGAGGCTCTTCCTGAATTTGAGAAACGTAACACGATTGTAATCGGTGCATCATGCGATTCTAACGAAGTTCACTTTGCTTGGTTGAATACAGCAAAAGACAATGGCGGTATCGAAGGTGTAGAATATCCTATCATTGCTGATACAAACCGCAATCTTTCTAGCGTATTAGGTATTTTAGAGATGAAAGAAGTAGAGCATCCTGAGTACGGCACACTAGTAGAAGGTTCTGCTGTATCTTACCGCGCTACTTATCTAATCGACGAGACTGGTAAAGTTTTCCACGAATCAGTAAACGACATGCCACTTGGACGTAACGTTAAAGAGTACATCCGTTTAGTTGACGCTTATGCTCACGTTCAAAACCATGGTGAAGTTTGTCCAGCAAACTGGGAAGAAGGCAAAGATGCGATGAATGCGACTCGTGAGGGTGTAGCTTCATACCTATCAGCAAACTAAGAAATCTCAACTACTCAAGAGGCGGATTTCTTCCGCCTCTATTATTTAAACACAAACTATTATGTTACAGGAATTAGAAAACGACACCTTACAGGAAGTTGTTAACAGCAACAAAACTGTAATGGTACAATATGCAGCCTCATGGTGCGGTAACTGCCGTATTATGAAACCAAAATTCAAAAAATTGGCTACAGAGAATGAAAACGTGACTTTCATTATCGTAGATGCGGAGAAAAACCCAGAATCTAGAAAATTAGCTAATGTCAATAACTTACCTACATTTGCTGCCTTCAAAGATGGCAAATTGGTAAATCAAGTACAGACAAACAAAATTGAAGGATTAATTGATTTATTAAATGAAGTTACCAGTAATTAAGCACCTAACAGATTTCATCGAGCAGAATGATGCGGATTACGTATTGGAAACGATTGAAACATTGGAGTCCTTAACTGAAGTTTCCTCTTTAAAAGACGAAGAGCTAGATGTTATCGGCGAATTAATCTCAAACATGTATGGCGCCATCGAAGTGGACAAGCTAATCAAGGAAGGGACTCCCAAAAAAGAAGCTTTGAACTCATTCATGCAACGTGTATTGGGATCGATAGACAAGTAAGGAACCGACACACTGACTGACAAAAGCTCATCTTTTTATACAGAATACGAGGTCACATCGTTTTTTGTTCATAACTCGAGCGATGTGGAAAATTATTTTTCAACATATCACTTATAATATTGTGCTTTTTATAGTACTTTTACTAGTGTTGAAGGGTTACACCTTAATCTGGTGAGTCGTAACACTAATATGCATTTAATAATAAATTAAGCGCACACTATTTTAAGACCAAAGATTTTTAATTGTTGGAAAAAGAGCTAAATTACATTTAGCTCTTTTTTTGTTCCCTCAAGTTCGCTGAAGTCCCCTAAAGTCTTCTAAAGTCCGTGATAGGCCTAGTATAGCTCCCTTTACTAAGGTGTATGTCTGTATTTACCATAACAATATTACAGTTTGCCGACCCTATAAATTGCTTATTCTTTGACCTAAACATGTATATTTAACTATGTTTAGAAAAATATCCCTTTTATTTCTATTTCTTATTTCACTTCATAACGCGGTATGGTCCCAACACGGGAACATGGCTTCCAGTGAGATCATGATCAAGCTTCAAAAACTTAATACACTAGGATCGGTTCTGTACTTTGCCGCACATCCGGATGATGAGAACACTCGGCTGATTGCATGGCTGGCTCAAGAACGAAAATATAGAACGGGTTACCTTTCCCTGACACGTGGTGATGGTGGGCAAAACCTTATTGGCACAGAGCAAGGAATAGACCTTGGACTGATACGTACACAGGAGTTACTTGCGGCGCGGTCGATAGATAAGGGTGAACAGTTCTTCAGCTCCGCTTACGACTTCGGTTTTTCCAAGACCCATCAAGAGACATTTGATTTTTGGGATAAAAAAACGGCCTTACGTGAGGCCGTATGGATTATCCGTAAATTCAGACCCGATATCATCATTACTAGGTTTCCTCCAGACAAACGCGGAGGACATGGACACCATCAGGCTTCAGCTATATTGGCACACGAAGCTTACCTTGCTGCCGCTGACCCAAATCAATTCCCGGAACAACTTGCTACTGTATCTGTATGGAAAGCAAAACGCCTTCTATGGAACACTGCTAATTTCGGCGGAATGAACAATACCTCTGAAGACCAACTGAAAGTAGATATCGGAGACTATAGTACGTTATTGGGAGACTCTTATGGCGAGATTGCGGCACGTAGTAGATCACAGCATAAAAGCCAGGGGTTTGGCGCTGCTACTACACGAGGCACAAGCATCGAATACTTTGACTTCGTGGCAGGTGACAAGCCACAAGAAGACCTAATGGAAGGAATTGAAACAAGCTGGAATCGAATCCCTAATACTGCCGATATACAAGTCCAAATCAACAATATTATCAAGGGGTTTGACTACCTAAACCCCGAGAAAAGTATTCCTGCCTTGTTTGCGCTCCGGGAGCAGGTTCGCACAATTGGCGACCCTTACTGGAAAAATCTTAAAACTCAAGAAATCGAAGATATTATTACCGCTTGTGCGGGCATATGGGTGGATGCAACAACCGTATCTAGCCAATACCCTATGAACAAAAGCTTTGCTGTATCTCTTGAAGCCATTGCAAGACGTCCGGGAATTAAAGTCAAGCTTATCAAGACAAGCTTGGGAGAAGTCAATCAAGCACTCGCAACAAACAACACTTGGAACTCGTCAAGCCTTTATACATGGTACCGCAATACACAACCCTACTGGCTTGAAAAAGCACATTCGTTAGGAAAATTCGATGTAGAGCCGAAGGATATAGGATTTCCAACAAACGCGAACCATCCAATAGTCGAATTTACCTTTGACATCGATGGAAAATTACTTCAGAGATCCCAAGCTATACAATATAAAGTCGTTGATCCTGTCCGTGGCGAGATCCACAGCCCTGTAGCCATCACACCCGTCCTTACCGCGGAAGCCTCCTCAACGATTGTCTTAAGTACTAACGGTGAAGAGAAAAGCGTAGATATCACTTTTACCCGACATAATAAAGATAGCAACAACTTTATAGTCACCATACCGAAATCTGATGGATGGCAGGTGGTTCCTCAGCAATTAAATTTGGATTTTGGAGAGTCGAATACCATTATCAAACAAATCAGGATAAAACCCTCCTCGGCAAATAGTGATCGCTCTACAATCAACCTGATATGGAATGATCAGGCTTTGAAGTCAATCAAGACCATTGATTATGATCACATTCCCCGTATCACTTGGTTTCCTACAACAATCATTAACTGTGAGCGTCTTGCTCTAGTAAACCCAATCAAAAGTATAGGTTATATTGCTGGTGCTGGCGACCTGGTTTCTAAATCATTAAATGAAATTGGTATAGCAACCACCAACCTAAATGGACATAATTTATCTGCGCCATTACTCAAGCAATATGATGCTATCGTAGTCGGTGTACGTTACTTTAATATCAATCCACAGGCTGCTACGACTCAAAAACTCTTGATGGATTATGTAGCACAGGGAGGCGTTGTATTAATGCAGTATAATGTCAACACTAAGCTCATGACCGAACAGTTAGGTCCCTATCCATTCGCTATATCAAGAGACCGCGTGACAGAAGAAGACGCTATTGTACAATTTGACGCTAAAGATATTGTGTTCTCTTACCCCAATAAGATTACGGCAATCGATTTTGAGGGCTGGGTACAAGAACGTGGGCTGTATTTTGCAGACGGTATCGATCGGAATTATCGCACACCTCTGTCCATACATGACAAAGATGAACAGCCCAATAAAGGCTCACTCTTGATTACCAATTATGGAAAGGGTAAGTTTGTATACACTTCGTTGGCCTTTTTCAGACAATTACCTGCAGGAGTTCCCGGAGCTTATAGATTATTCGTAAATTTGCTAACAAAAGAAAAGTAATTTTAACATTAGAGATGGAAAATCAAGTAAACGACGCACAACCTATTAATGCAAAAGGTTTAATTTTATTAATTGGCTCTGTATTTGGCGCGCTGACAGCTTTTGCGTCTAGCGGGTCATTTTCAAGCATTATCGGAGGATTAGTAGGAGGTTTTATCTTCGCTGTCTTCTTTAATACAGTGCTTTTACCACAAAAACCTCATGACAGATAAAGGACTCCCTCCTTTTGTACGTAGCTGGCGCCAATTTTACTGGATTCTGGTAATCTGGCTACTCCTATGTATCGTATTCATGTACTTATTCACGATACATTATTCATGAGTTCTATCGACTGGATAGTGCTTTTTACTACCCTGCTTTTGATTATCGCCTATGGCGTATTCAAAAGCAGGAATATTCGTAACATCAACGGTTATTTACTCGGTGACCGTGAACTTCCCTGGTACAATGTAGGTCTCTCTGTAATGGCCACTCAAGCGAGTGCCATCACCTTCTTATCGGCTCCGGGCCTGGCTTATTCTTCCGGAATGAGCTTTGTTCAGTTTTATTTTGGACTCCCACTGGCCATGATTGTGCTATGCATCACCTTTGTACCTATTTTTCATAGGCTTCGTGTATTTACGGCCTATGAGTTTCTAGAAAAGAGATTTGATGTCAAAACCAGAGCATTAACCGCTTTCTTATTTCTAATCCAACGCGGAATTTCTACGGGAATTACAATTTTCGCACCTGCTATTATCTTATCGACGATATTACACATAGACATCACCTACACCACGTTAGCGATGGGTAGTGTAGTCGTACTTTACACCGTTTATGGTGGGACAAAAGCGGTATCTTATACCCAACTCTTGCAGATGGGCATTATATTCACAGGTCTCCTCGCCGCTGGTTTTATGGTAATACGTCTACTTCCGAGTGACATTGGATTTAGCGAAGCCTTACATATCGCTGGCAGATCAGGAAAGACCAATGCTATCGATTTTACTTTCGACCTAAACAATCAATATACGGTGTGGACAGGTCTGATCGGAGGCTTCTTCCTTCAGCTTTCTTACTTTGGAACCGACCAAAGCCAAGTCGGGCGTTATTTGACAGGATCATCTATTCGAGATAGTCGAATGGGATTATTAATGAATGGACTTTTAAAAGTTCCTATGCAATTCTGTATCCTGTTAATAGGTGTATTGGTCTTTGCCTACTATCAGTATCATACACCACCGTTATTTTTCAATTCGCAGGAAACCAACAAGCTTGAAAACAGCATTTATGCCGAAGATTATGCACAATTACTACGTCAGCAAGAAGCAATTGGATTAAGCAAATCACAAACAATTACAGCACTAACTAAAACATTGGCAGAGAAGGATAACCTCAATGCAACCATTAAAGGCGAAGAACTAAATGCCCTAAACGCAAAATCGGATGCGCTGCGCCAAGAAGTGATTGGTTTGATCAAGAAAAACGACACAACTGCCGACACGAATGACAACAACTATATTTTCTTGTCTTTTGTTACTTCGACCTTCCCAAAAGGATTTATTGGGTTGCTTATCGCCATAATTATGCTAGCTTCTATGGGAGCCACAGCAAGCGCAATAAATTCGCTTGCCTCTACAACCGTCATCGATATCTATAAACGGTTCATCAACAAGGAAGCTTCAGAGCGTGCTTATCTGAAAGCCTCTAGGTTGTGCACACTGGGTTGGGGAATTTTTACGGTCATAGTTGCCCTATACGCAAACAAACTAGGCAATCTCCTAGAAGCAGTTAATATTTTAGGGTCTCTATTTTATGGCACACTACTGGGTATATTCCTCGTTGCTTTCTACTTTAAGAAAGTTGGGGGCAAGGCTGTTTTTTGGGCCGCAATTCTTACAGAACTTATTATTATTGGAATCTGGAAAGCTGACGTCGTTGCCTTTTTATGGCTTAACCTGATTGGTTGTGTACTCGTTATCATCATAGGACTCTTACTGCAAAAGTCACTACCAAAAAAAATACTAAATACTAAATACTAAATACTAAATACTAAATACTAAATACTAAATACTAAATACTAAATACTAAATACTAATAATACTTACGATACAAATCATACAATACAGCTTGATCATGAGCTGTCAAGACACCATTCACTTCTTTAACAATATACTTTCTCTTAAAGGCACGAATCGCACCTTCTTGATTACGCATATCATACCCCATTATCTTTAAGGCGTCTATTGGGTTGAAATTAGCGGGAGGCATCATTAGATAGTCTTCGTTATACCAAATTCCAAACCCTCTTTCTGCTAGTAGTTTCCATGGGAATAAAACACTAGGGTCGTCCTTACGCATTGGGGCGATATCTGCATGACCTATAAAATTGAGCTGAGGGATCAGGTACTTCGCTTTCAATGTATCCAACAAAATCAACAAGGAGTTTATCTGTGCATCCGGAAATGCCTCCTTCCCATTATTATCCAGCTCTATGCCTAAGGATATGGAATTGAGATCATCAATGTTACCCCATTTTGATTTGCCGGCATGCCAGGCGCGTTCATAATCATTGAGCATTTGAATAACTTGCCCGTCCCTCCCTATTACATAATGGGCACTCACTTTTGAATGTGGCACCTGAAAGGTACGTACGGTTTGCGCAACGCTATTCTGCGCAGTATGGTGTATGATGACGAAATTAGGCTTGCGGAGGTCATAATGTATGGCAGCGGCCCAATCTGCACCTTTATATATCCCCATACGCTTTTGTTCCGCAATCTTTTCCTCCGGGGTCAACTCTCGGAATGCCTGAAAAACAGTTGTATCTACCGCTTTTTGAACTTCAACTTTTGCTATTTCTTCAACTTCAGTCAATACCTCTTTAGCAGGCAGCCCAACCGGCACATCGACCTTTTTTACTACCGTTACTTTCTTTGATGTACTACATCCAATCAGCATAAACAAACTGACTCCTACGACACCCCCCTTCAGCAGCATATATTACTTCTTATCTAGGCAGTGCATATATTACGCCCATTGTCAAGGCTTGGCTATATTGTACCCTTGGCGAATCATCAGATTTGTACACTAAAATTCCTGTAAGTGCAACATTGACTAAGCTAGTTACTTTTGCCGTTAATGTTGCATCTAGCCTATGATCGGGATCTGTAACATCTTTATAGTCAGCAAAGAGATTATAACGCGCTTTTAGGTTCAGATTTTGAGACAGATTGCGGTCCAAGTTTGCTGTAATTTGAAAAGCGAGGTCATTCTTGAATTTCTTTCCTGGTTCTACACCATATACAGGCGCTTTCGCATTTAAAGGAGGTGCTATCCTATTGTCCAAAATTAATGTTTGACGGGCTGTTCCTGTACCAAAGCGCAAGGAGAAGGTCTTATCGGGCTTGTATTCCAAACCGAATGATTCTGTAAAATAACCCGGAGCCATAAACGCAGAGAGTGTGTCTACAATATTTTCACCTTTTGGATCGTACTTATATCCGACGTCAAACTGTGACTCGAATGTAAATGAGAAATATAGTGCCCAAATATCCGTAAACTTATAGGCCAGCTTATTATCCCAAAAGATACGATCATTATTCTTTTTCGCTAGCTGATCTTTATTCCAGACTTTTCCGTACCTAAAATCCAACTCCGAAACAAAATTAAAGCGATCTTTATTGTATTCGGATTTATGCCAAAAAGTTCCCCCAAGCGCGACAGAATTTACTCCTCCAGCTTTCCAGTTATCACTAAAGGTAGCTTGGTTTAAATTCAATCCAAACTTTGTCCAGTGCTTCCAGTAATCGATTTCGAGACCCAATTTGGGAATCGGAACATTAATCTGTTTAATTTGAACACCTTTAGTTGTATCTGCATTTAGTCTTTTTGTATTAGGGTCTTCTCGCAGCTCTTTTAGATCTCCCTGAGAAAAGGCCTGCATACTGCAAAAAATCGCCACAAAGCTTAAAAATAAGGGTAAATGTCTCATCATATACGATTACTAATATTCTTTATTGATATCTATGTTATTCAAGTCTGGTAGTGGCTTAATATAAGGCACAAATTTGAAATACTCATATTTGGACTTTATATAGCTCACCATTTGATAATGTGTTGCCAAAGATACAAAATCATACGAAGGTCTGTATCTTACCATAAAATTGTCCAAAGGCTCTCCCTCCAGTCCAGTTACTCCTTTGATCAATTCTTTGGAAAAGCGAATATCGACTATATTTTCCTCATATTCCTTTTGAAAATACTTCGTTAGTCTCCGAGCATTCTTCGCCTCTCTACTAAACAAGCTGTATATCGCATTTATGCTCAACCCCGCCCCAGTAGGCCCCACACTCAGGTAGCTACCCGGGTCGGCCAACTTATAGGCTTTATCATAATCCCTGTGTCTATCTGCTAGAATTTGTTCAGGCGTCTTTCTGGCAACAACTGTTACGGGATCGATATATATAGAAGTCTTTTTTAAATTAAAAATAAGAACTTTCTCTCCTTGGTAGGTTAATGTATCGCTAAAATAATGTTCTTTTTGGGCTATAATCTGGTCACCACGTTGCATCTCCAAGGCAAACTCTCCTCTTGAGTTATTAAAGACATTTGCGCCGGAAGTCTTGTTAATCATTAACACCCGACCAATCCGCTGTTTTGTGTCTTTATCAAAAATCAACCCTTCTATCTTTTGCTGGGAATAAATAGGCCCACAAACGAAAAGCAGTAGCATCAACAGTACTATGTTTAGATTGGTGTTCACAACTGTAAATCTACATTATTACCGAATAAAACACTATAATTTTAACAATGTTTTACTTCTATTTGGTAATCACAAGTAGCTGCCCTATTGACAATGTGTCATCTGAAAGGTTATTCAACTGCTTAATCTGGTCGACTGTAACATTATACTGACGACTGATGCTATACAGTGTCTGAGCAAGTTTTACTTCATGAATGATCATAGCAACTGGTGATTTAATCTGCTCAGGCTTTGTGATGGGTTCCGTTTCGATTTTGGTCTCGATTACTCTTTCTATCTTCTCTTCACGACGGCCCTTCTCGACATAGGTTTCGCCTCTGTCGTATTTGTAAAGCTCATACCGTTCTATTAAATCAACCAATAGCTCGGGATACCTCGGGTTGGTCGCATAGCCTGCATCCTTCAACCCTCTTGCCCAACCTTTGTAATCATTTCTATTTAGTGTAAATAGCTTCTCATAACGTTTGCGCAACAGAAACTGCGAGTGATCTTTAAAGGATTGTTCGGGATTATCATATACCCGAAAACAATCATTTGGGTTGTCATCGGCTCTTCTTACACTTTTTCCATTCCAGACACCTCCACATTTTATCCCAAAATGATTATTCGCTTCCCTTGCTAAATAGGAGTTTCCATTTCCAGATTCCAACAGAGCCTGAGCTAACTTGATACTAGCAGGTATACCATAAAGATTCATTTCCCGAATAGCAATATCTTTATATTGCTCAATATAAGAAAGTCCTGATGTAGAGGTCCCTCCTTTGCTCGCATTAGGTCTAGAAGAAGAAGTACCCGACGATGAGGGATGTGATAATACCGTTCTCTTTTTTGAAGCACAAGAACCCAACAAGCCCAGTAGGACGACAGATAACAATAGAAATCTCATCAATTTTGAAAAAAGTATATAAATCTACTAATTTATATCCAATTCATCCAAATCGTACCTGTCAATCGTGTTCAGAACCTTGCTACTCCAGCCTTTGGTCGCAGAATAGCCGGAGCGGGCAATTCCTTTGACCCAAGCGGTATAGTCTTGAGGAGAATATTTTTCAAACAAAGGCTGTGTAGCCTTTCTTCTCTTTAGAAGTCCTACAAAATCATTATAAGAAGCCCATACAGATTCATAACCTTTGTAGGCGGATCTTATCACTGAACTGTTGTTCTTTCCCTTGATTCCAAAATGATTGTTTAAATGATTGGCAATTCGACTATTGCCATAAGCACTTTCATGAATAGCGACTGCTAAAATCACAGATGCTGGCACACCTGTCTCGCGCATAAGCTGCTGTGCAACGCTCTTGTGCTGCTCGATATAACTTGAGGGGCTAAATTTCTTTTGTCCCAATAGTGTCGTTACTGAAGCGAAACACAATACTAGTAGCAGCAATGCTCTGCTGCATAAAGATTTTTGCATTTTTTACTTTTTAGTTCAACCATTACTTTTTGCGTAACACAAAAAGCCCGTCCCTGATTGGCAAAATCAATTTTTCTACACGATTGTCTTTTGCCAAGGTGGCGTTCAATTCTAAGACTTGTCTTGTTTGACTGTCCGGATTGCTCTCAAAGACCTTTCCTTTCCACAATACATTGTCCAACAAAATAACACCCCCTTTTGGAATCCGATCTATTAACATTTCATAATAAACCAAATTCCGCTTTTTATCTGCATCGATAAATACTAAATCAAACTCTCCTTCTATCGTTGGGATTACATTGATGGCATCCCCTATGTGATATTGAATCTGTGAAGCATATGCAGAGCGTTCAAAATATCCTGAAACTCGCTCTTCCTGCTCTTCATTAATATCGATAGTATGAAGAGTGCCATCTTTGGTCAACCCTTCCGCTAAACATAACGTCGCATACCCTGTAAAAGTACCTACCTCTAGAATTTTTTTTGGGGCAAGCATCTTGCTAATCATAGACAAGACACGCCCTTGGTAATGCCCCGATAACATATGGGGCATCGTCTCTTTCAAATATGTTTCTCTATTTATAACTCCAAGCAACACATCCTCTGCATCACAAGTCTCTTCTAAATAACCACTTACCTCTTCTTGATCTTGAAACATGGTTGCGAATTTACGGAACAATTTTAGAAAACAAATTATTTTTACTCCTGCTATTAGGTTATATCAACTGACCCTAGGATATTCCATAATCAAAAAAACCTTGTTTTCAGATTGAAAACAAGGTTTTTTTGATTACTTATGATTAACTTATGGCCTAAGCTAAGGACGCAGTTATTAATCTTAAAAATTCTGATCGTGTAACATCATTTTGAAATTCTCCAGTAAAAGCAGAAGTTGTTGTTACGGAATTTTGCTTTTGCACACCACGCATTGCCATACACATATGCTTGCACTCTATCACTACGGCCACTCCTGCTGGATTTAATGTATCCTGAATACAATCTCTGATTTCATTCGTCAACCGTTCCTGTACCTGCAGACGTCTAGCAAATGCATCTACTATCCTTGGAATCTTGCTTAATCCTACAATATGGCCATTGGGAATATAGGCGATATGCGCTTTCCCAAAGAATGGCAACATATGGTGCTCACACATGGAGTACACCTCTATATCTTTTACCACAACCATCTGGCTATAGTCTTCTTCAAACATAGCGCTACGAAGCACTTCTGCTGCATCAACATCATACCCATGTGTCAGAAATTGTAATGCCTTTGCTACACGCTCAGGAGTTTTAATCAGTCCCTCTCGATTTGGGTCTTCACCTATGGCAGATAGTATGTCATTATAGTGCGAAGCTATACGCTCCACTTGCTCCACATTATACTGGTCTATTTTCTTATAGCCTTCCAATTCCTCATTGAAATCCGTAGGATTGCTCATTTTTTAGCTAATTTTTTATGTGATTAATCGCCGAAATATTCGACTGAGTTATTTTCCGTTTCGTACAGCTTTACACTATGCAACTGTACATTTTCCTGTTCAAAGTGAGGTTTAAGCACATGAAAGATCTCCATGGCAATTATTTCTGTTGATGCCATTTTGCCTTGCATAAAGTCTACATCCAAATTTATATTCTTATGATCCATTTTATCAATGACTTCTGTATTGATAATACTTTTCATCAGTTTCAAATCGATCAAAAAACCTGTTTCTGGATTCACTGTTCCTTTTACTGTAACATACAATTCATAGTTATGTCCATGCCAATTAGGATTGGAACAATAGCCGAATACAGCTTCATTTTTCTCCTCTGACCAATCTTCGCGATGCAACTTATGGGCAGCACAGAATCTCTCCCGTCTTGTAATGTATATCATATACGCAAATATACCTTAAAAAACTCTATTTTAGCAGTCAAAAGCAGAAGATTCCTTCACAAATAATATACAGAAAAATGAGGCCTTTGATTGTAGCTGCGACTGACGCAGAGATTGCTCCAAGTATCGATTTTCTAAAGCGCTTACAAATACCTTACCTAACTACTGGAGTAGGGATGACAGCCACAGCATACCAGCTAGGCAAAAGTATAACCCAGATTCGCCCTGATTATATTCTCAACGTTGGTATAGGGGGAGCCCTCTACAAAGATATCCCCTTAGGTACGGTCATCCAGATAACAAAAGATAGCTTTTCGGAACTAGGAGCTGAAGATGGGGAGCTTTTTTTGCCTATAGAAGAACTCGGTTTTGGAAAGAGCGTCTTTACCCCCTCTTTTCCTTCGTTGGCATCGCCACCACAACTAGCACTACATACGGGTATTACAGTCAATACCGTCCATGGTAACGAGCAATCTATCCTCCTGCTCAAGGCGAGGCTTTCTTCGGCAACTATTGAAACGATGGAAGGAGCTGCTGTATTTTTTGTTAGCGAAGCAGAAAACATTCCTTGCCTACAAATCCGGGCTATCTCCAACTATGTAGAAAAACGGAATAGACAGGCATGGGAGATACCTTTGGCGATTAAAAATCTAAATGTATGGTTGCAAGAGTTTATCCTTAAAAACAGCCTGTAACGCTCGTAATTGTTGTGGTATTAGACTAATATATCTCCAACAGAAGACAGCAATATTACATATGATACATATGAAATATCATTATTAAATAGTATTTTTGCATATCAAAGGTTAATTAAAACGATTTCAAAACTAATGAGAGAAATTCAATTCAGAGAAGCGCTTCGTGAAGCAATGAACGAAGAAATGCGTAAAGATGAAACTATATTTTTAATGGGTGAAGAGGTTGCTGAGTATAATGGTGCTTATAAAGTAAGCCAAGGTATGCTTGATGAATTTGGCCCAAAACGTATTATTGACACTCCTATTGCTGAATTAGGTTTTGCTGGTATCGCCGTTGGCGCTGCAACGCATGGCTTAAAACCAGTTGTAGAGTTTATGACGTTCAACTTCTCATTAGTCGCAATAGACCAAATAATCAACTCAGCGGCTAAAATCCGTCAAATGTCTGGCGGACAACTATCTTGCCCTATTGTTTTTCGTGGCCCTACTGGAAATGCTGGACAACTAGGAGCGCAGCACTCTCAAAACTTTGAAAACTGGTATGCAAATACTCCAGGCTTAAAGGTTGTCGTTCCCTCAAACCCATACGATGCAAAAGGCCTTTTGAAGTCAGCCATCATTGATCCGGATCCTGTAATCTTTATGGAGTCTGAAGTTATGTACGGTGACAAAGGAATGGTTCCTGAGGAAGAATATTACTTACCTATTGGAAAAGCAAATATTATCCAAGAAGGAAGCGATGTAACGATTGTATCATTCGGAAAAATGCTCCCTAGAGTTGTTATCCCTGCAGTAGCAGAACTAGAAAAAGAAGGACTTAGCGTCGAATTAATTGATTTACGTTCTGTACGTCCAATTGACTATACAACAATTGTAGAATCCGTTAAAAAGACAAATAGATTAGTTGTTGTGGAAGAAGCATGGCCATTGGCCTCAATCTCTTCAGAGATTTCTTTCCACGTACAAAAGAATGCTTTTGACTACCTTGACGCTCCGGTATTACGCGTTACTTCAGCAGACGTGCCATTGGCCTACGCTCCAACACTAGTAGAAGCAACTTTACCAAGTGTAGCAAAAGTAATTAATGCTGTTAAAGAAGTTACCTACAAGAAATAACATTTAAAAAGCATATATTTAAAAGGAGCCTATGAGCTCCTTTTTTTATGAAATCACAACAATAAAAAATACTTTATCTCCATGAAAAAATTTTTCACCACATTATTTGTAGCCTCTACAATCGTACTAAGCGCACAGGCACAAGAGAAAATCACGTTTAAGCTAAACCCTGAAAAAGGCAAGGTCATTCCCATTGAAATGATTATGAAGTCGGACATCGAAGGTGCACAAAATATGATCATGGACATGTCTATGCGAATGAACATGACGGCAATAGAAGTTACAGAGACAGAGGCTAAATACGAAGCTAGGTATACGCAGGTCAAGACAGACATTAACGCCGGAATAGTTACTATTTCTTATGATTCTTCCAAAGAACCTTCTAACCAAATGGAGGAGATGATGGCTACGCAGATGAAACCACTATTGGACAACACACTTAGTATCACCATGGACAGAAATGCCAAAGTTTTGGAAATGGATTTCCCGAATGTCCCAGACGAAGCTTTTGATCGGTCTAGCATCCAAGGCATGTCGATTGCCTTTCCAGATAGACCGTTATCTGTCGGAGATTCCTGGCAAAATGAAATCAGCTTAGCGCAATTAGGTGCCAAAGGAAAGAATACAAATACTTTCGCGGAGAAAACTGCTGAGGGCTATAAGATTAATGTAGAAGGTACTTATACAGACAACACTGGCGCCACTATCGGCACATCTACTGGCTACTATATCTTACACCCAAAGACATTTTTCACCACGCATTCTGTTGTCAATACAGTTATTGAAATACAAGGAAATAAGATATCCTCTAGCATAGAACTAAAAGAAATCAATTAAAATAAAAGCCCACTCGAGAGTGGGCTTTTATTTTAATCATTTATGAAATCAAGATTATGCGTTGATCTCAGATTTATATCCTTCGGCAGTCAACAAGGAATCAACATCAGCCGTGTTCGCTATTTTAACGCGAATAATCCACCCGTCACCGTATGGATCTGTGTTTACTAATTCTGGAGAAGCATCAATTGCATCATTTACAGCCAAAACGGTTGAGTTCATTGGCATAAATAAGTCAGATACAGTTTTTACTGCTTCGATAGTACCGAAAACTTCGTTTGCAGCCACTTCTTCTCCGACAGTGTTAATATCAACAAAAACAATATCACCTAACTCACGCTGAGCAAAGTCTGTAATACCGATTACGGCTTCATCGCCTTCTACACGAATCCATTCATGATCCTTTGTGTATTTCAATTCTGCTGGAAAATTCATTTTTTCTTCTTTTTTTTCAAAAATATCATTAACAATTGACATTACCAAAAGCGAATATGTGTATTTTTAGAATATGAATGGTCAAATTGAAAAGCTTTACGAAATAAGCAAAAAAGACAGTCGATTAATCATTGGGCTTATGTCAGGCACGTCATTAGACGGTCTAGATATTGCGCTTTGCAAGATAGAAGGAAGTGGACTCAGCACCTCGTTAAA
Organism: Sphingobacterium tabacisoli; assembly: GCF_017908035.1. Classification (GTDB taxonomy): domain Bacteria; phylum Bacteroidota; class Bacteroidia; order Sphingobacteriales; family Sphingobacteriaceae; genus Sphingobacterium; species Sphingobacterium tabacisoli. Next base: position 406,720 of record NZ_JAEQMU010000005.1, read on the forward strand.
GCTTCTTCATTTCGATACCCTGTCCTACCAAGATGAATTCAGAAATAACATACGCAGGATCTTTGCTAAAAAGGAGATAAACCAACAAGACTTTTCAGGTATTAATCCCTATGTAGCACTCGTACATGCATCTTTAGTGAATAATGCGCTTAAAAATTGGGGGATCGCTCCTCAAGACATTGACTTGATTGCGAGCCACGGACAGACAGTTTATCACGCTCCTCAAATATTAACTAAGAACCCGGATCTACCTAATAGTACACTTCAGATCGGAGATGGAGACCATATCGCTGTACACACCGGAATCATCACGGTATCAGATTTTCGTCAAAAACATATTGCGGCGGGTGGCGAAGGAGCTCCTCTGGCAGCATACGGTGACCTCCTACTGTTCACTGATACCGTAGAAAATAGAGTTCTACTTAATATAGGGGGAATTTCAAACTTCACCTTTCTCCCTCAAAAAGGCTCTAGCACGAAAGCTTTTGCTACTGATTTAGGCCCTGGAAACACCTTGATGAACCAATACATGTTTCAACATTTTGGCACTGAGATGGATCTGGATGCCAAGGTCGCTCACACAGGCACTGTCAATCAAGTATTGCTAAAAGAGCTACTACAAGAAGATTTTCTTAAGTTAGCATTTCCTAAGACCACTGGTCCCGAACTATTTAATCTAAGCTATTTACAGCAGAAACAAGTGGCAACAAATTCACAGGCTCTTGCACCACAAGATGTAATGGCTACACTGAATATGTTTTCAGCAGAGGCTATTGTACAAGGCATAGAAGCGGTGACACAGGGCATGGAAAACATAGCCGTGTATGTAAGTGGAGGCGGTCTTCATAACCCCTTATTAATGGCTAATATCCGAGCAGGGCTTCCCTCGGTTAAAGTTACTTCTATTGATGAGATCGACATGAACCCAGATGCCAAAGAAGCCTGTCTCTTTGCTGTATTAGCAAATGAAGCCGTAGCAGGCAATCCAGAAAATGTAGCTGGATTGAAAGACTCCCCTGCTGTATGTATGGGCAAGGTTAGTTTCCCATTTTAAGATTCTATATCGATGGCTTCCTGAATGAATTTTTTAAGTGGATAGATACGCTTACATATATCAACAACGGCATTTATCGAATCTGCCTTAGTAATTTCAGAATCCGTCAGAGACTCATGTATGATAAAGCTCTTTAGTTTAAGCACTTCAATATTCGGATCCTCTGCAGTATACCCTGCAGGGGGTCTGCTTAATTTATCCTCTTGAGACAGGTCTGAAACTGTCCACTGCCCTGCTTGCAACGCTTTATTCAGCAGCTCATAATTGTAATCAATTTCTTGACGGATTGCGTCTAGGTGTTCTTTTTTGGGCCTCCAGTATCCCGCTGCCATAAAAGAATTATTAGGCTCGATATGTATATAATATTCCGGCCCATCAAGCTTCCGCCCGTCTATAGAAATACCTGCTGCTAGCCAAGATTTATAAGGAGATTTATCTTTCGAAAAGCGCACATCTCTGTAGATCCTAAACATACATTTCGATGCTTTAATATCAGTGTTAATCAACGGATCAAATTTCGACAGCTCCACAATCAGTCTCTCAATAAAAGCCTTTACATCGGCAAGTGCCTCGTCATAGCGTTCTTTATTCGCCTGAAACCATTCTCTGGTATTATTTCGTGCAAGGTCTGCTAGAAATTCAAGTGTAGAAGTCGAAATATTCATAGTTATGCTATCATTAATAAAAACAAAAATACCAAAGGAGCTGCCATTAAAAGTCCATCAAACCGATCTAACAATCCGCCATGCCCCGGAAGTATATGACCCGAATCTTTTACACCTAGACTACGTTTTAACATGGACTCCACAAGGTCACCCAAAGTACCAAATACACCGATAATAAGTGCCATGCTCGCCCATTCCCATTTTGTCAAAGAACCAAAATACTGCTCTAGATTAAAAGCAATAGCGACTGCAAATAGGACGCCACCGATAAATCCTTCCCATGTTTTATTAGGCGATATCCGCTCGAATAACTTGCGTTTGCCAAAACTTCTTCCAGCAAGATAGGCTCCTGTATCATTTGACCAGAGAATCAAAAGAAAACCGAGTGGTATATAGTAATTAAAGTTCCCTTTTATAAATCCCAAAGCTAGAAAAAACAGGAATGGAATTCCGGCATAAGTAATTCCCAATAGGGTATAACCAATATCATTAAAGGGAAGTGCCCTTTTTTGGAATAACGCCAAGATAAACATTAAAGAGAAAAATGGAATAAATAACCATACCTTGATAAACGGGATCACTCCCAAACAATGTAAAGCAATAAGACCACTCAAAACAGCAAATGCAAGTATTCCTAGAAAAATCATGGGTTTTACTTCTTCCTTACGGACTATCCCATAAAATTCATATAAACACCAAAGGCCCAGTAATGAGAAGAAGGAAACAAAAACAACTTGTCCCAACAGATGCGCACCGATCAATACGGCTATAAAAAAAAATCCAGTAATAGCTCTAGTTAACATCCTCCGCCCCTATATTATTCTCTTCATTATCCTTAATTAATCGCAATGCTTCTTGTTCCATATCCTCATGAACATAAAGTTCAATCTTTCCAAACAGATAAGACGAATCTTGCTTGTTCAATAGCACTGAATGTACACCATTCCCTTCCAACATCTGTTTTACGATCTCCGCTTCAATAGCGCTGTTATATACTTGTATTTTTTTCCAATCTTTCTCCATTAGCTTGCTTTTGTTTTGAAATTTTATAAAACCAGATTCCTAAGAGTATCGTTAAAATAAAGCCTCCAATATACACAAATATTGAATAGCTATCGTATGACTGTAGTTCGGCGTATGTTTTCCCTTGCCTAGTATATACAAATGCCAAGACCGCCACTGTCGCATTATTCACGAAATGAGCCAGTATAGGTATCCAAATATTCTGTGTCCACACAAACATATAACCAAAGAACACACCTAGGATCATCCTAGGGAAAAATCCGAAGAACTGCACATGTATTGCACTAAAGATAATAGCGGAAAGCCACACAGTAATATGATAATTCTTAACGAGGCGCTGTATAATATGCATTAACGAACCTCTGAAATAATATTCCTCAGCAATTGCTGGCATAACGGCCATTACGACAACATTTACTAGGAGCAACTCCCATCGATCTATCATCACAATCCGTTCAGTCAAACTAGCCATATTATCCTCTTGCAATCGCATCCAGGTCTCTACCCCTTTCAAACTATCTGGAAACGTCATCTGTGCATTTGCATCCCCTATCAGTTGCATGATTGGACCGAATGCAAACAGCAGTGCAACGGCAATCAAATAGGTTATCCCATTTTTTTTATTCTCTGCAGGAAAATAATTAAAATAGGGCTCTAACCTTTGTAGGATAAAAGCAGGCAATAAAAACGTACCGAAAGAACTAGCGATCAATAGTGCATACAAAAAGAAAGGGCGATTGGAAAAGGAGGACAAACCGCCTTCATTCTGCAGCACTTCTGTCAGCCCCCGGTCGGAGATAACGCCCAACAGAAGGATTATGAACTGAACTCCCACACTACAAGCCAGCGTCAATACCAACAAAATAAGGAGCGAACTCCATGGGCTATTTGGTTTGCCAAGATATTGATTCATGCGCTAAAGTTACTTAATATTTAGAATAACAAAAGGGGGCCTAGCCCCCTTTTAGTAATTTTAATTGACACGAATCGGATCCGCGGGTTTCCTTACCTGTTGATAAGGATAGGTCTTCATCTCCTCTAAAAGAAGTTTAACTGTTCGTTCTAACTGAGGATCTCTTCCTTCCAATAAATCTTTAGGCATCTGCTCTACAAAGATATCCGGCGCCACACCTTCGTTTTCGATAATATAGTTACCATTCAAATCATATACGCCAAAGTTTGGAGAGGTAATACTTCCTCCGTCCAACAATGGTGGATATCCCGAAATACCAACCAATATACCCATGGTAGTACGACCTACTAACTTACCTAATCCTTTAAATCGGAACATGTATGGCATCATATCACCTCCGGACCCAGCATTTTCATTGATAATCATCGCTTTTGGTCCATAGATACCATTGCCTGGTGTCGTAAATGATTTGCCATCGCGAATCCCCCAACCTGCGATAAGCTCTCTTGACAACAGATCTATAACATAATCTGCCACAGAGCCACCACCGTTGTTCCGCTCATCGATCAACAATGCTTTCTTGTCCATTTGAGAGAAATAATATCTATTGAAGTTACTATAACCTTCCTGTCCGGTATTAGGCATATATACATAGGCAATCTGTCCGTCGCTAAGTTGATCCACTTTCTTTCTATTAGATTCAACCCAGTCCATGCTTCTCAATCCCATTTCATTCTGGAAAGAAATCGGATTGACAATCACATCTCGGCCACCTTCATACGAAGGTTTCGTATTAATTTTCAACACCACCTGTTTACCGACTTTATTTTCCAGCAACTTGTAAAGACTCACATCTGCAGTCAATTTTACACCATCTACTGCTACGATATAGCTCCCCTCTTTGACGTTCAGGCCTGGCTCAGCCAAAGGCGCTTTGAATGAAGGATTCCAATCTAAACGTGTAAATATTTTATTGATTTTATAATATCCATTTACCAACTCTAGATCTGCACCTAGTGCCCCTGTACTTACTGAAGGCGAGGACGGTTGATCCCCAGGATAAATATAGGCATGCCCTACAACCAACTCACCCATCATTTCGTTCAATAGGTACCCTAAGTCCGAACGGTGGCTTACATATGGTAAGAATTTCTCATATTTCGCTTTTACAGCTTCCCAGTTCGCACCATGCATATTCTCTACATAGAAGAAATCTTTTTGCATAGCCCACACCTCATTAAAGATCTGATTCCACTCTGCTACGGGGTCAACTTCAAATTTGAAGTTGTCAATATTCACCTTTCCAGCACCTGGAGCGGGCTTTTGCCCAGCATTGACAATGAAATAGTCTCTCCCAGTGGTATACATCATTTTTTTACCATCTGCACTGATACAGAAAGCACGCGCATTGTCCACCAGCGATTTGTCTTCCATCTTCGTCAGATCAAATGCACCAATTGTACCACCGCGCTGATAGGTCAATGTATTTTCAACATTTCCATCCAATCTATAGTACCCAACAGGTAAAGGAAGAGCTACAATACGATTATTGATATCATCAAAATCTACTTCCAGTTTCTTTTCTACAGGTTTTGCAGGCTGTTTAGCCTCTTCCTTAGCAGGAGCTTTCTTTTTACTATCTTTCTTCTCTGCTACTTTTTCTTCTTTCTTCGGCTCTTCAACTTTATCCTCTTTCACCGTCTCTTCATCACTTTCGTTTTTAAACAAAGAAGGTGTTTTCTTCGATAGGATAAAAGCATATACATTAAACTGTGGGTTACGTTCATACGCAGACATGTGCAATCCTGAATTTGTCAACCCTGTATTCGTACTAGCTATAAAGAAAAGGTATTTACCATCTTTACTGAAAGCCGGCTGTGCGACAGCACTCATTCCATCTGTTACTTGATGTGACTGCTTTGTTGCAATATTATACATGAATACTGCGCGTACACCATTGTTAAGACTCTTGACATACGCGATCCAGTTTGAATCGAAAGACCAAGATGGCTCAAAGTGATTACGTGTACGCCCTGTGATAGAAGCTAATTTATCAGAATCGACCAGCACAACATTTTTCGTCACGACATCGACATAATAAAGATTAAGGTGTGCGTCATTAAAAAACAACTTCTTACTATCTGGAGACCATGTCGGCTCGAAGTAATACATTCCAGCCCCTAGGTCAATATAAGTAGGCTCATCTGCAGCCTTCTGATCACGGAGTACCAGCTGGTACTTTCCGCTTTTGTCTGACAAGTAAGACACCCACTTACCATTTGGTGACCAAGAAGGAAATTTCTCATGGCTACCTACCGAGTTAGAGATATTTCTTGCGTCACCTTTTTCTTTAGGTACAGATATGATCTCACCTCTACTTTCGAACAACGCACGTTGTCCTGTAGGCGAAATATCGAAGCTACGTATATCCGCTCTAAGGTCTACATATTTCGAGCGCTTAAACATAGGGTCGGCAGCGACCGATATTTTTAGCGTATTTACATTCTTTGTACCTAAATCCATAATGTGGACCTGGCCATCGTATTCGAATGTCAACTCGTTACCAAACCCTTGTAAAGTACGTACATCATAATCTTTATAGTTAGTCAGCTTTTCAATCTTCTTAGATTTTGTATCATAACTATAGATATTGACAATTTTATCCCTATCAGACAAGAAATAAATTTTAGAGCCTAACCATAGAGGCTTGACATCATTACAATTCTCTCCTGGGATTACTTCTACATTTTTGGTCTTGGTATCGAACACCCATATAGACGGCATACCACCACCACGATAGCGCTTGAAAGCTACACGATCACGTTCCGTAGGATCAGAGTTCTTGATATAAGCCCAGTAGCGTCCATCTTCAGATGGCGTACCCTGATAGGCTTCAGGCATCGTCAGAGGAGTTGCATTCTCAACTGTTAATTTTGTTTTATAGAGTCTAGCCCCTAGTGAGTATTGGAACTCACGTGTAGTCTGGAAATATACTTCTTCATTATTCAACCAACCTCGAACGAGATCCGCGGCAGGGTGAAAAGTAATACGTTTTGGTTCTCCCCCTTCTACAGGAATGGTATACACATCTGTATTACCATCATAATTCCCTGTAAAAGCAATTTGTTTACCATCAGGAGAAAACATGGGGTTCATCTCGACACCAGGATTAGTGGTCAATCGACGCGGGTTCTGTCCGTTCTTATCAGCGATCCAAATATCACCTCCATAGACAAATGTGACATGTGTCTTACTAATACTAGGATTACGCAGCAATAATGTTTCTTGCTGGGCATGAGCAGCAGAGAGACTTCCAACAGCCAATGCTATACTCAGAAAATTAGAGACTTTTTTAAACATAAAGATATTTTCAAGGTTATTGAATGGCAAATATATTTGATTTTAGCTGAAGAACAGGATTATATCTAAGTTGTTGCAATTAAATGGCGATTGGAATAAAAAAAAGGCTGTTCGTTTTGAACAGCCTCTACTTATATTTTCTTGTCTGAATTAATCTTCAGATGCAATTTCTTCATCTACAAGAACACGTCCACAGTGCTCACAGATAATGATTTTCTTACGTTGACGAATCTCTGATTGCAATTGAGCAGGAATTTTATTGTGACATCCTGAACAACTATCTCGCTCTATAGATACAACAGCTAGACCATTACGGTATGAACCTCTAAGCTTGTTATAAACTTTTAATAGACGTTCTTCGTTTTTCTCTGCAGCAATATCAGCTTTCTTCAAGAATTCCTCTTCCTCGATTTGAGTTTCTGAGGTTATTGTTTCCAACTCTTGTTTCTTGACATCCAGCTCACCTTTAGAGAAATCTAGGTTCTCCTTAGTTTTCTCATAAGCTTCTGTTTTATTTTTAATTTCAAACTCCGCTTCTTTGATACGCTTTTCGCATACTTGAATCTCTAAGCCTTGAATTTCGATTTCTTTGGATATCGCATCGTATTCACGATTGTTTTTCACCTCGTTCAATTGCCCTTCGTATTTTTTGATTGCAGACTGTGCATCTTTAATCATATTTTTACGCTTCACGATTGAATCTTCTAAGTCATCCAATTCCACTCGAATCTTTTCAAGGCGAGTCTCTAGCCCAGCCATTTCGTCCTCTAAGTCGGCAACCTCTATAGGTAGCTCGCCACGTACTTGACGAATCTTATCTATCTTTGTGTGGATCGATTGCAATGCCCACAATGCTTTTAATTTTTGTTCTACGGTTTGTTCCATTAACTGTAGTATTTTATTGGATTTGTGTCTATTTCTGTCAATAGAACAGCAAAGTTAACAAATTTTTTCTGAATAATCTCCAACAATAATTCTTGCGTAAATTGTTCGGATTCGAAATGCCCGATATCGGCTATTACGAGATCCCCTTCCGCATCAAAAAATTCATGGTATTTATAATCTGCGGTAATAAAAATATCTGCGCCAGAACGTTTTGCTTCGTTTAATAAAAAGCCTCCTGCTCCACCACAAACTGCTATTCGCTCTATCTGTTTGTTTGGTAACTCGGTATGGCGGATTACATTCAGTTTCAAGCGTTCTTTTAAGTAATGTAGCACGCTATTTGCTTCCATTGGCTCAGCAAGATTTCCGATCACACCTGATCCGACCTGTTGCAACGTGTTTTCAAGGTTCACGATATGGTAAGCAACTTCTTCATAAGGGTGCGCTGACAACATAGCCACGACAATCTGTCGCTCAATAGGTCCAGGAAAAACAACTTCAATTTTTGTTTCTTCAACCCGTTCTTGTGTCCCCACCGTGCCAATAGCCGGATTTGCTCCGCTCAAAGGTCTAAATGTACCGTATCCGGCAGTATTATAGCTACATTGATCATAGTCTCCTATGCTTCCAGCTCCTGCATCGAAAAGAGCCTGCCTTACGTCTTCTACGTTTGCTCTAGGTACATAGACTACGAGTTTTTTTAATAATCCAGACTTAGGGCTTAGTATGGCTTGGTTTCTCAAACCTAGCTTCTCAGCGATCTTTGAACTCACACCACCAATTATATTATCTAGGTTGGTATGGATGGCATATAAAGCGATATTATTTTTTATGGCTTTCATCACCGTCCGTTCCACATAGTTGCGGCCATTGAACTTTTTCAGACCTTTGAAAACTATGGGATGGTGCGAAATAATCAGGTTACACCCCTTTGCAATCGCTTCCTCTACAACGGCCTCTGTACAGTCTAGAGATATCAACGCTTTATGAATCTCATCGTCTGGGTGCCCGACAATCAATCCTGAATTGTCATAGGATTCCTGATACGAAAGAGGCGCTATCTGTTCAAGATACTGTGTTATTTCTTTTACCTTCATATAGCTCAATTTTATAGATAACTATCTTCAATTTCTTCCTCAGTTCTGTTTGTTGTATCCCGATATTGAAAGGGCTCGCGGAGTAGCTTTTTATACTCATATATTTTAAACCAGTATAATATGAAGCCAACAAATGCTATTATAGAGGCTATAAAACCAACAAAAACAGGCAAAGGTATATTACTGACCATATATCCTCCTGCATACATATAGCCCTGCTTTTGGGTTGGATCTTCTTCCACTGCAACCTGGCGGTCATAGAATTCGTTGTTCAAGGAATCCGTTAATCTTCGAACAACGACAAAATTCCAATAGATATTGAAAAAAGGTAAGGCAACTAGCCAAGCTTGCTTAGGGAGAATACATCTATTCTCTTCTCTAATTAAATTTAGTGTGGTTCGTATAGTATTGGCAAATAATAGCCATATCAATACTTGAACAATGAAAGCAATTATGAGATAAGGAACGAGCTTCTGAACATCAGGATTCTTTAAGAGTTCTTCCATTTACTGTTTTATCATTTTTTCCCGTTTAGCGCCATAGGCGAACATATTCTCCGATGGCCCATCCGGTACTTTTAATTTATCTTTAAAAATACAAAGAGTTAGGCAAATAATAAAAATATTGCCGGAATCTTATGCAATTCGAGCTTGTGGGATTGCCAATTTGCTATGGTCCTACTTTCGACAAATTCATCAGGTGCTGTTAGGTTTACAGCGACACAAAGTTTTGTCTCAGGCTTACCTACTTTCAATAGCTCTTCAAACAATTGATTGTTACGAAATGGTGTTTCGATAAAGATCTGGGTTATCTTTTCTCGTCGACTCTGTGCTTCCAACTCTTTTATCTTTCGACTCCTATCGCTCTTATCTATTGGCAAATAGCCATGGAATGTAAATTTCTGTCCATTAAACCCGGATGCCATAAGCGCCAACAGAATCGAACTCGGCCCCACCAAAGGGACAACCTGTATGTTGCGACGATGGGCTTCTGCAACGATATCTGCCCCCGGATCAGCAACCCCAGGACAACCAGCTTCTGACATCAATCCCACATCCTTTCCTTTGAGTACATTTGCAAACACCTGGTTATAATCCATTTTTTCGCGCGCATGCTTCCCGAAATCATGAATGATGAGCTCACTTTGGGGAACAGTAAGACCTGCTGTCTTTAAGAACTTTCGAGCGGTTTTTTCATTCTCAACGATATACTCCGATATTTTAGCGATGACATCGTGATGCAATGGGGTATATGATGCCCTTTCGGCCCCATCAGCCAAAGGAACTGGAATTAAATAAAGTTTGCCCTTTTCCATAGTGCAAACCTACTTAATTTTTCTAAGAAAGCACCTGTCTCATGGCATTGATTGAGGTTATAGGCTACTTTCTCTTAATAAGAACAGTCCCTTTGTACAGTCTCGAATACGTTCCATTTATCGCTGTAACATTGTAATAATAGGTCCCTTCTTTTAGACCATGCCCTGTCCATCCATTTTTATAATTTGCTTCTCTGAATAATTCTATTCCAAACCGATCTACTACGATCAACTCTACCTGCTCATAACCTTCCATTCCCGAAATCACATAAGTATCGTTTTTACCATCACCATTTGGCGTGAACACATTAGGTATATATAAATCCCGAGGTACGATCTTCAGATAGACTTTAGCCTTAGCAGTAAGCCCATTGCCATCCGTAATTTCATACTCAAACTCATCGTTTCCAACAAAGTCAGCATTAGCTTCGCAGATAATAGCCCCATTTTCTACATACACATTTGTATGTGTGGGTGGCGTGACAATCCTGACGCTATTTGTCCGTATCGGTGACGAACCTGGTTTGTCATTTTCTAAAACATGAATAGCTTTGGTATTTCCATAAACTACCACTGCATAATCATCCTTTGCTACGAGTGGGATATTGGACAGTTTGGTGAACCATGTTCCTGACAACGCTTTTCCAGCTTTCGCTTCGACCTCTCTACGTGTATGTATAGCCTGCCTACCTTTCTCTTTAAAATAGGTCACATCTCCAATCCAATTCCCTCCGGCAACATACTGCATCACCTGCGCCGCAGGGTCGACATAAGCAATGCCATTGGATGACACTTGGTGTATCAGGGTATAATCCATAAGCATGGCACGGTCTGCAAATATATTCCAGACTCTATCCATTCCTATCTCTTTGTCTTCAAAATATAGTCCCGATGTGAGGTAGTCCGTTACGGAAACATATACTTTACTATTGGGCAAAGATGGCTTCAACAGTGCTGGTGTATAATCACCTTTATCTTTACCGACCGGGAATAAAAACTCCGAATTACTATGACTATTTCTTTTGATCAAGTACCCTGATTTGGCACCGTTGGTCACCACAAACCTTTTGTAGCTGTGGTTTAATATCGTTCCATTTTCCCCTAGCTCAAAATCGTGGCCATTCAGGAAAATATTAGCCCCATCTACTGCCAAGTTGATTGCTTTTGCCAATTTTAATGAAGCCTCATTTTTTTCAACTACTGCCGTTATTCCGTTATCACGGTTGGCAACCATATCTGTAAGGTGCAATCCCTCTTCATTCAATAGCTCGATATTAACATCAATGTAGTTTCCGCCATTGGCATCAATATGAGTAGGCTGTGCTGCCCATTGGCTATAAAATGGATTTTTTGCGGGGCTATGGATATTCAGAACTCCCTTTCCTGATATCTTTGCTGTAGGTGCAATCCAGATATTCTTGACGTATAGATCAAGCTGACCATCTATTTGCCAAACTGCATTCGCATCGATAAACAAAGACTCAGCATATACAGCCTTAAACTGCTTTTCGGTCAAAACCGTCTGTCCATTACTGTACAGCATACTCCCCGCACCATCCTGTCCATGAACTCGAAGGATGGACAACAACACACAAGCATAGATAAAAAAGGACTTCATCATATCTATCTCTTTGTTTTGCTAGGAATATTCGGGTTAATCAAAGATGGCCCCAGTATATAGATACGATGGTCTTCCACCTCACCAAAATTCACATTATCTACAGGACTGCTTATTTCACCTTCGGAGACATCAAAATAACGCAAGCGTACATAGGTACTATAGGGCTTTCGTAAAACTGGCACTTCCCATTGTAATACAACTTCACCATCTCCACTTCCATTTATCACAGCAACCGCTCGCTCACTATCATCAAATCGACCATTGAGATCAAAGTCTATCCAGCCCATAACCCGACTTCCTTTTTTAGCTCCTTTATAGGGTATTTTTGCTTCGATTGTATTCCCCGGCATATAATATTGTTTATAAGAAAACCGTCTATATTTTTCCGGCCAGGCATCTTCTTCATTAAGCAATGGGTTTTCGACAGGACTCTTATCATCTCCTAGGGCATCTTTGGAAAACATCGCCCCATTATCTCCATCCGGGGGAGTTGAACCCAAATAGCTTCCCTTCGTCATCTCCAACACACCTGCTTCATAGTCCTTAGTATTGATATCTACAGTCTTTTCAACTTTCTCCTTCTCTGTTGCGGAAGATGATACAGAAGCAATATGGTCGTTCGTGAAAGCAAGATTTTGCAAAAGATGTATCGGACTTCCATAAGAAGCGGGAGCATCACCTAAATCTATCGAAGGTCTTAACAAACCTAAAGCTAGAGCTGTCAAACCTCCTCCTTTTAAAGTAGCTTTAAAGGATACGGATAAGCTCCTCTTTTCATATGCCTGTTCATTAAAAGCCAGAAAGGCCACCGCCCCTGTTTTCTTATCATTTCCTCCTAAAAACTTGATAGTTTGTTTACCATTTAAGCCATTTTCTTTCCGAATATTATAGGGACCAGCATTAAGATTCTTTTGTACCTCGACGACATGCCAGCTTCCCAATGCCTCGGCATAAATATATTCTCTTTGAGGCTCTCCTTTTTTATCCATTGATCCAGCCAATGACTCCGCATCAGCAACTACCATCCCTGGCAATCGGATGGGTGTCCCGTCTATTGCAGCCTTACAGGCAATCGTTATTATAGCCCCTCCCCCTGGATTTGTATTTCTAATTCCAGAGACCATTTTATTCAGCGGTTTGTTATCAGCTGTCCTCGCCCCTCCAATATTGTATAAAATATCCAAAAAATCGCCAGAATCGTCCCCATTACCAACATAGGTTCCCGGAATATAAGATTCTATCGCCCTATCCTTTGCCTCACTACCATTCGTATTCTGTATTTCTGTAATTTCGGCTTCTATGCATAAGTATTTCCCTTCGCCTAGTGGGATAGAGGCTCTTGATACGGCCCCAACAGAAAGAGGTTCTCCTGCTTTCCCATATGGATAGCCCACGTCTCCCTGCCCCCCCCAGTTTAACCATAGCACTTTATCCCTATTAAGACTCTCTCCTCCTTGCGCAACCGATGCTTTGATTGTATTCTCTTTATAACACTGTGCTTTTAACGCTCGAGGGACGAACAGAATGAAAAAAAACAGCGTAAAAAACGTATTACTTTTCAATATAGTCTTAATCATGACACTTATGGTTTTACGGCAAATACCACATTCATAAATGATCCTAAAGTCATGTCTGCATCAGAAGCTATTTTATACGTTAAGATCCCCCCCTGCAACAGTTTAACTTCAGTGAAAACAGTCTTATCATAAAAGGTCACGTAATAATCCAGTTCGGCCGCTGGTAGTATCGGCAAAGTTGTCGTAGCATCTAGGCTCGACACACTGGAAAAAGGGTCAGACAGACTAAACTGTTTTTTATAGCTATCGTATAACCGTACTGTAAATACTCCACCATTTTCTGTTATAATAGACGGATCGGTAATCTGGTCTTTAGAAGTAGGCATAACAATAGAAGGCATGTAAAAAAACTTCGGCATGGCCGCTTTTAACTCCTTGATTATATCCTCATCAATACTGACCGTGTATTCAACTTCGTTCCCTTTTACCTTGGTATCGACTTTAACACCTGCGCCTGCCGATACTATTGCTTTCTCTTGATTAAACTGTATTTCCTGTGCAGTTAACAATGCCCCCAAGTCTTCGTCTACTTTGATGATGTTTTTCTCATTTGCACTGACAATCTTGGCTGTAACCTCTGTATCCTTTTCATTCTTATATTTAAGACCTAGGGCATCCTGCTTTAATGTAGTGACGGTTTCATTTGGCAAAGAAACTGATTGAAGATGGCCACTGGTGTTCATATATTTCAGTTGATTTTCCCCCGGGTCATATTCGAGATTCGTCTTGTTCAAGCTAAGATCAGTCGCGTTCTTTTTAGCATCAACATAAGTCAACGTATTCGTTTTCTCATTGTAAGTGATAGAACCTGTACCTAAATCGAGAACATGGGGAGTACCTTTTTCATCCTGATATTTAAGCTGGTTGGAACCCGAAAGATAGTCCAAAACAGTCAGAGTCTCGTTCGTCCTCACTATATCGCCCAACATAACAGTCTGAACAATGCCATTGGAGTTCGTATAGTTCAAGGCTTTTTTATCGGGGTTGTACTCCAGATTTGTCTTGTTCAAGCTAAGATCAGTCGTCCCCCCTTTCGCATCAACATAAGTCAACGTATTCGTTTTCTCATTGTAAGTGATAGAACCCGTACCTAAATCGAGAACATGGGGAGTACCTTTTTCATCCTGATATTTAAGCTGGTTGGAACCTGAAAGATAGTCCAAAACAGTCAGAGTCTCATTCTTTCGCACGATATCGTCCAAGGTAACAGTCTGAACAACGCCATTGGAATTCGTATAGTTCAAGGTTTTCTTTTCAGGATTATATGCTAGGTTCGTATTGTTCAAGTTAAGATCTGTTACCTTCCCTTTCGCATCAACATAGCTCAGCATATTCGACTTATCATTGTATGCGAGCGAACCTGTACCTAAATCAAGAACATGTGGGGCACCCTTTTCGTCCTGATAGGTCAACTGATTGGAGCCAGGAAGATAACTAAGAACGGTCAGGGTCTCGTTCTTATGTACCATATCAGCCAATGTAACCGTCTGAACAACGCCATTGGAATTCGTATAGTCCAAGGTATTCTTTTCAGGATTATATGCTAGGTTCGTATTGTTCAAGTTAAGATCTGTTACCTTCCCTTTCGCATCAACATAGCTCAGCATATTCGACTTATCATTGTATGCGAGCGAACCTGTACCTAAATCAAGAACATGTGGGGCACCCTTTTCGTCCTGATAGGTCAACTGATTGGAGCCAGGAAGATAACTAAGAACGGTCAGGGTCTCGTTAGACTCCACTAATTCTTTTAACAGGATCTCCTTAACTTCACCATCTTTGGTCAAAAAGGTAAACTTCTCGTCGTTATAGTATACATTTCCTCCTGTATTTTTTATCAATGTGATAAACTCGTTCTTAACCTTTTCATTATTGATAATTTGTTCGAAAGTGTTTGTTACATCAGCCGTTACATTTATGATCGTTTGTACTCCAGATTCAGAAGTATACACATAGGTTCCATTTTTATTATCGACCAAAGTAGTAATCGTCTGATTACTTTGCACAATCTTCCTAAAATCCAATTTTACTGGATTACCATTAATATCTATAAAAGAGATTTCGTATGTTTCGGGGTTATATGAAATACTCGTAGCTTTTCCTCCTGACGCCAACACCCACTTTGTGCCATCATTATAATATATCCCAGGAACAACATCATTTTTTGTCTCCGTATTATATACCATAAGACCTGCGACATGGGCCTGCATTGGGTTTGCTTTTGTAGTCATTTCTAAAGCGACTCTTGTATGAAGGATCCCCTTATTTCGACTCGCCAGCTCCAAAATGGCATTTTGATTAATCGCTGAGCTACCATTCACTGTCCCGTCGGACAGCCTTTCCTGTGCAACAACTCCCCCTAAAAGTGCAACAAAAACACCAGTTAATGCGAGGCTTTTAACATTCATAATTCCCTAATTCTAGAAATAAAGTAGTTTGGCAATCTTGTAGGTTATTCCTAAAAACATCAACCGTGCAACTCCAAAAATCACCCTCTAGTTTTAAACATTACGTCCAAAGTCTAGCCTGATGAAAATCAGATTGCTCCTATCATTTTATTAAACAAGAAATCAGAACATTCGACTATTTCCTATCCAACAGGGAATACAGTCAATAATGGACTTTTTCATAGTTAGCTGTATTTACAGCTACGGCAGATGTAATTTAACTTACATTGTCACTAAGTTAGGAAGTTACTTTATTCAAAAAAAAAAGTATCATCCATATGATACTTTTTCTTAACCCTTTTATACTTACAATTAGGGATAGTTAGAAAAATTAGGTGTTATTTATTCAAACGCTTCACGCCCCTCTATTTAGCCAAAGCCTCCTTAAGCCACTTTTTAATCGTTACTGACGATAGTATTCCATACTTCTCCATCGCCTCATCGATAAGAAGCCGTCCTTCCATAATATCGCGCACCGCTCCTTCTTTGATATGTTTGTCGTATTTCAAAACTCTAAATAATTGTATATACTATCAATATCGCACCTAAATCCTTGTAATCCTGTCAAACAAGACCTCATACCAGATCAGGTATTTTAAAAATATCGTGGGCTTAGTATCTGTTTGCGCAACTGCCCTCCGAAAGTAATTCCCAAAGTCAACTCATGTGTACCATTCTGCAACCCGCTCATGCGGTTAAGCATATGGTCATAAGAATATCCTACACGAAATTTGGGATTAACATAGAACTGCACGATACCACTCAGTGAGTTTAATGAGCTCAGCTTATTTCCAGAGGCTTGATTATATTTACGGTCAAAGATCCGGGCACGGGTCCGATACCCTCCTCCTATCCAAAACTTGTCATTAAAGATAAACATTGCATTCAAATCCAACGATGTAGGCCCTTTAAAGTCTTCTTTTATCAAAATACTGGGCCGTAATAACAATCCTGGATCTAATTCAAAAAGAGCTCCTGCTATAAAGTATCCATGAACCTTGCGGTAGAGACTTTCTAAAGAGTTTTGATTAAACTGAAAATCCTCTCCACTGTTACTTCCTGCAAAAAGATCCTGAACAGCCACCCCTGCATACCATTTACTGTTGTTATAATATACACCTAGCCGGATATCAGGCTTCCAAGTTGATATTTTTCCTGGGGGGATAACCCCATCTCCATCATCTACATACTCCAATTTATTCCCATCCAAACTATACTGTGTCACGCCTCCGGCTACCCCTAAGGATAAACGATGCTCATCGGCACGATCCAACTGTAACCTTAATGCGTAGTTGGCGTAAATACTTGTCGCACCTTGAGCGCCGAGCTGATCGCCCGTCACCTGCAGTCCCACGCCATGTCGGCGACTTTCCGGATCTAGAACCCCATCAAGAGAAATTGTTCCTGTCTTAGGTGCCCCCGTCCAGCCTGACCATTGGCTTCTTAGCCCCACCTGTCCAAACCACTCTTCTTTATATCCCGCATAAGCTGGATTAACAGAAAGAGAATTAAATATATACTGGGTGAATTGTATATTTTGTTGCGCGAATGTTTGTAAGGCAAATACCAGATTAAACCCCAGAATTGAAAGTATCTTTTTCATCTTAACCTATTTTATCCCCTTTTTATCAAAACATTTCCTTTGAACACTCTTATATCATTCCCTTTTACTGCGGTTATAATGTAGAAGTATGTCCCTTCATTCAAACCCTGTCCATCCCACTCATTCTTGTAGTTTGAGTTCTTGTAGACTTCATTCCCCCATCTATTAACAATAATCAAGTCAATACGATCGTAGGCTTCAATACCAACAATCTCAAAACGATCATTTTTACCATCCCCATTCGGTGTAAAGACATTCGGTATGAAGAGTTCGCGCGGAGCGACCGTCACATACACGCGGGCCTTCGCGGTCAAACCGTTTTCATCCGTGATCTCATACTCAAACTCATCTGTTCCAATAAACCCAGAATTTGGCGTATAGATTATTGCACCATTAACCACACGTACAGTTCCATTTGCCGGAGGCAACACCACTATAACACTGTTGGTTACGATAGCCGAAGATCCCGGAATATCATTTTCCAATACATTGATTTCCTTTTCCTTGCCAAACTCCAATGTCACATAATCATCAACTGCTTTGGGAGGTGCATTTGCAAATTTTGTAAACCAGGTTCCCGACAAAGTCTTCGATGCCCGAGTCATGATGTCTTTACGTGTATGAATTGCCTGTGCAACTACACCTCCTGGACCTGTCTCTTCATTGAATGTAGTTACATTACCGATCCAGTTTCCTCCATCGGCATCTTGCACAATCTGTGCTTCAGGGTCCACATAGGCTATTCCATTGGATGACACATTGTGTATCAACGTGTAATCCATCTTCATCCCTTTGTCGGCATAGATACTCCATATCCGATCCATACCAATGCGTTCGTCATTGAATTGTATGCCCGAAGCTAGGTAATCCGTAACCGAGACGTAAACTTTACTCTTATTCAGTGAAGGAGTCAATCGAGCTGGTGTATAGTCACGCTCTTCCTTACCCACAGGGAATACGAAACCTGACGTACGGTCACCAAAGTTTTTGATCAAGTGTCCCGACACGGAATTATTCGTAACAACCATACGCTGCGCGCCGTAACTCAAGATTTGTGCATTCACATCTAACTCAAAGTCATTGCCATTCAGGAATACATTCGCCCCATTGACACGCAAATCTATTGATTTGGACAATCGTAACGCTGCCGCTTTTTCATCCTTAGGATAGGAGGCGTCTTCGTAATCCTGTCCCGATATACTTTTCAGATGCAGCCCATTATCATTCATCAGTACGATACGTACATCGATATAGTTTCCGTTGTTGGCGTCGATATAGGTTGGCTGATCACTCCACCCCGTATAAAATGGATTTGTCCGGGGGTTATGTATATTGATTACACCAGAGCCACTGATTTTGGCTGTCGGTGCGATCCATATATTCTTAACATAAAGATCGATCTGTCCATCGATTATCCATTCGGCTTGAGGTCCAATAAATAGTGATTCCGCATATATGGCATCAAACTGCTTTTCTGTCAGAACATTCCTCCCATTATCAGAGAGGAAACTACCTTCTTCTTGTTGAGCAGAAAGCTTTACCCAAGAAAGCACCATATATAGAGAGAGAAAAAGTATTTTCTTCATGTTAATTCTTATTTTCGAGCCCTGCTACGAAGCATAGGATTACTTATTATCAGACAGTTCTTAACGGTAATCGACACCTCATTGGATGCTGTTTCACAAGCTGGCTTTTTTTCTGTAAAATCAGGAACAGTAACACGTCGGTATTTCCAGACTCCAACTGTATTCTCTGCCATCGGTGTATACTCTGCGGCATTCGCTCCCGCAATTGTTGACCAAACAGCGCCATTCACAGGGGAAAGCTTTTCCCACCTATACGTGATTTTAGTTCCTGCAGGCCAATTAGGAGCACTGCCCACCTCATTAGAAGCGATTTTATTTGGAGCGACTCCTCCACACAACTCTTGGTCTCCAGATATCTTACCGCCTATAGGAGTAGCTAAAACAATCACATCAACTTCTACCTGTCCGCTTTCGCACGAACCATTGGTCTGTGACACGTAATAACGTGTTGTGCCAGGGTTTGTAGTGATTGGTGTTGGAGCGTTGTTCAAAGGCACACCTCCTAAGCTAGAATACCAAACAACCTTAAAATCGGAACTAGTCGCGGTTGCCTGCAATGGTACCGCAATCTCTCCTTGACAATAATAAATCATCTTCTTCTGAACTAGAGGGAGCCCAGGCGTAAGCAACACCGAAGCCTTTGCAGAATTATTTCCCCTATTTTCCAAAGGTTCTAGAGTAGAGGTTTCATCATTATTTTTCTTAATAGTCCAAGTCCTCCCTGAATAAGTCAAAGTACCATTTTCTTGAACCAACCTAACCTGCACTTCATTTGTATAAGAAGTATTAGCTTTTAACTTAAAAGTAAAGGCAGGTAAAGTACTTCCTGATTCAAGTGTATTAGAACTGGGAGTTGTACTTCCAGAGGTAGGAGGAGTAAACTTCGTTTGATAAACATAAGTGGTATAACCCGCATTTGGTGTATTGGGTTTGGTACCTACCAACTCCCATCCGTCTGGAACTGTAGACGACATAATCGTTGCACCTGGCGGAACAATTTCCGAGAGCTCCAAACGATTTGCGGTATAAGACCTTGGGGTATTCCCTGGGCTTCCTGTTACAGACGCACCCCCATATTGAATGCTACCATTCCCCATATTAGCTAACGTAACCGTAAATGTATTACCCGCAGCAGGGTTCAAACAAGCTTCATCCACTGCTTTAGAAACGACCAAATCTACTCCCTCTGCAATAACTGGAATTTGAACAACCGACGTATTGTTCTCTAAATCCTCATCCGTAATATCGGTAGGTAAAGCTGTAGCGCTATTAACCAACACATTACCTACAGGAACTTTTAAAAGGCGTCCTTTCACAGTAATCCTTCCAATGGTCTTTGCTGCCATATTTAATGTCCCAGTAAACTCGTTGGTATTCGAAGTAGTGGGAAGAGCTGTTCCTGACAAAAAACCGGAGTGCTTAATCTCATCAATAACGAACATATCCCGTCCAACCAAATTACCCACCCCATCTGTAATACGATCTTTAAAGTCTACATTTGTCAACCTTGCATCCGTATCGTTATTTACCTCGATGGTATAAGTAACCTCGTTCGCTTTTCCTGCGGTTACAGTCCGTAAAACATCCTTATCGGCTAATTTCGAAACTCTTAGATTGCCCGGGGTCGTTACGACTAGATTTCGAATTTCATGATAGTTTACCGCCCATCCTGTAGAGGCTGCGAAACCCACTTTCAGAATATCAGGAGGCACATCTGTAGTCGTATAGCTCATTAATTCTGTGAAGGATGTATCCCCTTCCCTCATCCAACGAAGTGTAATAAGGTATGTCCGTCCTGCCGTTGGAATTACCTCCAATTGTACCCGACGATAATAAACGCCATCAGACGGTCTTGAAGTAGGGTACGATCCTGACGATGTTCCTGTAGACTTATTATAGTCTATATGATTTTGCCATGCATTGCTGCTAAAACTACTTGCTTCAGCACCTGCAGGAATATTACTAATAGTTCCCTTCCCAGAACCAGAAATAGTAATACCTTTCAGATACGCATTAGAGGTTTTATCATTTGCCGCTGTTGTCCTTCCTCGAACTACAATAGAATTGGGAATAGAACCATTAGAACCTGTAAATTTTTGGGGAGAATTTTTATTAACAAAATTACCAAAAGCATCGAAACCGATACCTAAGTAACCATTTTTCAATCCTGGCAACGCAGGTGTCCCTTCGGCATTTCTCGCGTAGCCCAAAGATCCTCCGTAACCACCTAATTTAAAATCGGCCTCCGATGTACTTCCATCGAATAAATATATAGAGAAACCATCTCCTCCTTGATTAAGCCCACTGCGACCATCTTTAGTCCTCCACATTTTATACTCAAAATCGACTAAGAGCCCTAGTGTTGAAGGAAAAGTACGATTGATATAAGCATAGCCTTTACGATCCTGATCATCCGTTGTGAGTCGCAACCATCCTGCTCCGACAGGATCACTCACTCCTGATGTCAGACGTGCATCATCCCCGATCTTGATATCTGGTCCCACCTGGCCTCTAAAGTTCTCAGTAATTGTAAACTGAGCCTGCGCTGTATTAAGTAATAGCGAAAACAGACCTATCAAAAACGGGACAAAGACCTTAACGAAACTTTTTCTATATTGAAATATATTCATCTCTTTATTACTAATTGGCTGGATCTTCTTTTACAGCAAATATAATATTCATAAAAGACCCTACTGTAATATCAGCCCCGCTTTTCACTTTATAAGTCATTACTCCATTTGCATCGATAGCTACCGTCTCAAAAACAGTCTGATCAAACCAAGTTACATAATAATGTAATTCTCCGGCTGGCAATACGGGTAATACTGGCGCTCCAGGACTACTTGGTTGAAGAACCGTCCCTGTTGTTCCAAACTGAGCGACATAACGTCCATAAAGATTTAATGTTCCAGTACCATTATTAAATGCGTCTCCTGTCACCTTACCCGCGCCCGGGGCATTAAGTTGCTCCAGAGATGTCGGAATAATAATAGATGGCATATAGAAAAATTTTGGCATTGCAGCTTTCAAAGCCTTCACGACATTATCATTTCCTACAGCCAACAGACGATCTGTTATTCCTGCATTTTTATCGGTTGCCTGCACCTTTTTCTTATCCAATCCAGATATTACAAATTGGCTTGCTGCAGTAGCAATTTCTAGCTTTTTACCTTCCTGAGTAATCGTTGTCTCCTTAAGTAACTTACCTCCTAGCTGAATATTATTCGTAGTTTTCGTCAACCCATTATCAGCCGTCACAGTATTACCCAATGCTGATTGATCTATCCAAGTTGGTTTACTATTGGCTCCTGTTACTAAGACTTGATTAGCCCCTGCATCCGCAATATCGATAGGTTTAATTGTACCGTCCAAAATTTTATCGGAAGTAACCGCACCCGTTTTAATATTGGCCGTTACAGCTTTTAAAAGAGCTGTATTAGATTCTCCCGATAAATCTAAATCTGTTGAAGAGAGAGCCTTTCCACTTGTTACGTTTGTTACATCCACTGTCGGAGTTTTAGTCACCCATTTTCCATTCTCAAACACCAAGACATTACCTGCTACAGGGTTAGTCGCCTCTACGACTTTACCTTGTATTTTAGATATCGTTGTATTATCCGCATTTCCTGTCACATCACCTCCTAGCGCTATGCTTGCAGGATTCGCATTCACAGTATAAGTTGTAACATTTCCATCACTCACTTTATCGACTGTCACACCACTTCCCGCAGCTACAACAGCAGTTTTTTGAGCGGCTTGAATCGCGTCATCAGATACATTTACTTTATACTCCGTATTATTTGCTACGACATTTTGAGTTACCGCAGTATTAACACCATTGGTAAGTGTTACTGTTTTTTGTCCAGATTGAATAGCAGGAGTTAAGTCTATTCCTCCCCCCGATTTACCATTCACTGTAGTAATTAGTTTATTATCCGCAGTCAAAGAATTAGCTACGTTATCTACCAAGTCAATCTCAGCTGAGACATCATTCACTTTAGAAATAACTGTGTTTCCATTTGTATTAGCTTTTTTAACTAAAGTATGCGTAGTCGTTGGAACTATTTCAGATTGATTAACCCATGTGGATTTATCACCTTTTGTCACCATGACTTGACCATTTTCACCTGGTTTGATTTCTAAGGTAACATCTTTTAATGTTGACCCACCACCGTTTCCTACGGCAATGCTTGTTGAAGTCACACCTTTTGTAGAAGTCAAGCTTTCTTCTGTCAATGTTACAGTAGATGACTTTCCATTCACTGTACTGGTCAATGAGCTTCCTTGTAATTTTAGTTCGTTAGTAGTATTTGTTGACACCAGTGCTCCTAGATCGACCGTTTGTGGCGTGCCTTTAGAATTCGTATAAGTCAACACATTGGTTTTATCATTATAAACCAAGCTTGTCTCATTCAAAACCAAAGGAGTCGAAACACCCTTAGCGTCAGTATAGGTGATAGTGTTTGTTTTCTCATCGTAGGAAATAACTCCTGTACCCAATTCAATCGTATTTAAAACCCCTTTCTCATCTTTATAGCTAAGCGTGTTCGTTGCCTTATCATAACCCAAAACGGTTAAGGTCTCCTGTGCCTTGACAAAATCACCAAGCTTCAAAACTGTCTCAGCTCCCTTCTCATCAACATAAGTCAATGTACCCGCTGTATTATCAACTGAAACTGTAGTAAGTGTCTCAAAGTTCTTAACGATACCTTTAAGATCAAGTGTCTGCGGAGTACCCTCCTCATTGGTATAAGTAGCGATACCCGTAGCCGGATCGTAGCCCAAGTTCGTAACAGTCTCATTAGACTTGACAAAATCGCCAAGCTTCAGAACAGTCTTTTCCCCCTTCTCATCAACATAGGTCAATGTACCCGCTGTATTATCAACTGAAACTGTAGTAAGTGTCTCAAAGTTCTTAACGATACCTTTAAGATCAAGTGTCTGCGGAGTACCCTCCTCATTGGTATAGGTAGCGATACCCGTAGCCGGATCGTAGCCCAAGTTCGTAACAGTCTCATTAGACTTGACAAAATCGCCAAGCTTCAGAACAGTCTTTTCCCCCTTCTCATCAACATAGGTCAATGTACCCGCTGTATTATCAACTGAAACTGTAGTAAGTGTCTCAAAGTTCTTAACGATACCTTTAAGATCAAGTGTCTGCGGAGTACCCTCCTCATTGGTATAGGTAGCGATACCCGTAGCCGGATCGTAGCCCAAGTTCGTAACAGTCTCGTTAGCTCTTACAATAGTCTCAAACTTAGAATTATCGACATTTACCCATTTACTCGTAGTAGCATCCCACTCTTGGAATATTACATCACCTGTAGTCTGATCATAAACAATCTTTGTAAAACCACCTTTAGATTCCGTTAGGTAAGTGATATACTCCTCTACCGTATTGAACTTACGTCCATCAACAGTGACCTCTTCTTTAACGATTTTCTGAAAGTTATTGATTACCTCAGCAGGAATATCGACGATAGTAGTTTTACTCCTCTCGTTCGTATAAGTATAAGTACCATCCATACCTTTTACTAAAGTAGTCTCCGTCTCATGTCCAACAACCAAAGCGGCCAAGTCAATCGTATTGGTCTTCCCTCTAGAATCTTTATACGTCAATACTTTAGTAACGTCATCATACACCAAACTAGTTTCGTTCAACACTAATGGCGTAGACCTTCCGTTACCATCAACATAAGTAATCGTATTCGTTCCAGAATCATAAACTATGGTTCCAATATTTAAGTTGATAATCTCTTCCTTACCTTTCTCATCCTTATAAGTAAGAGCATTAGTTACCTGATTATAACTAAGTACTGTCAAGGTCTCATTAGCCGCTACAATCTCCTTAATCGTAATCTCCTTAACCTCACCAGTAGTCGTTACATACGTAAACTTGTTACCGTCGTAATATACATTACCACCGATATTTTTAATAAGATTAACAATCTCATTCTTTACATTTTCCTCCTTAACAATAGTTTCAAAGTTATTAATCACATCAGCAGGAACATTAATAATTGTCTTTGTACCATTCTCTGATGTATACTCGTAGACTCCCTTGCCCACAGCAACAAGAGTGGTAACAGTTTCATTTTTCTTCACCACTGCTTTGAAATCGATAGTAACTGGAGCTCCAGTTTCATCTATAAATGAAATCTCATAGGTTGTAGGATTGTAAGAAATACTCGTGGCCTTTCCTCCGGATGCCAATATCCACCTCTTGCCGTCATTATAATAAATACCGGGAACAACATCATTGCGTGTCTCGGTGTTGTACACCATAATACCTGCTACATGCGTATTCATAGGAGTTGGCTTTCCCGTGGCTTCCAAAGCAACTCTCGTGTGAAGTAATCCCTTATTTTTACTTGCGAGTTCAAGAATAGCATTTTGATTAACAGTCAAAGAATTATCCCCAGTCCCATCAGATAATTTCTGTTGCGCATTGGCTGTAAGAACAAGAAAGAATAAGATACTGGTAAATGCAAAATTTTTAATAGTCATAGTTTCCCAATCTAGAGGTACTGTAACAGACGACCAGCTTAATTGCATAGCATACCATCTGTAACGGATACAAAAGTAGCACTCGATTACAGATAGTTACGGCATAGCGCACAGCAAAACGTTTCATTTTGTAGACTTTCAACTACTTGATTTACAGATATAAATATGTTATTGTAAAAACACAATAATATTTGGTAGTCATTCGGCTACAAAATCACGAAATCCATCATTTTACAATTAGTTGCCATGCTACCAAAAAAAAGACAAGCTCTATTAAAACCATAACAGCCATATAACAAAAAAGCCGCACCATAAATGGTGCGGCTCATAACTATTTCTAAAAAACTAGACTACGCTTCTGCGTATTCTTCAATAGAAGGACAAGAGCAGATTAACGTTCTATCTCCTTGTGACTCATTTACACGTCCTACTGAAGGCCAGAATTTATTTGCTTTCAAATAAGGAAGCGGGTAAGCCGCTGTCTGACGCGAATAAGACCTATTCCACTCATCATCGATTACAACAGCAGCAGTATGTGGCGCATTCTTCAAAACATTATCTGTCTGATCAACCTCACCTGCTTCTACCGCAGCAATTTCCTGACGAATAGCAATCAAAGCATCACAGAATCTATCTAATTCAGGTTTAGACTCGGACTCTGTAGGCTCTACCATTAATGTACCCGCTACAGGGAATGATACTGTTGGCGCGTGGAAACCATAGTCCATCAAACGTTTTGCAATATCAGCGACTTCAATGCCAACATTCTTAAAGCCACGACAATCCAAAATCATCTCGTGCGCACAACGTCCATTAGCACCAGCATATAATACTGGATAATGACCTTCAAGACGCGCTTTAATATAGTTTGCATTTAAGATTGCCGTTTTTGTTGCCGTAGTCAATCCCTCACTACCCATCATAGCAATATAGCCATGGGAAATCAGAAGAATAGATGCCGAACCGAATGGCGCTGCAGAAACCGCAGAAATACCTTCCGGTCCAGAAACCTCAACTACTTTATGGTTCGGTAAGAATGGTACTAAATGCGCAGCCACACCAATTGGCCCCATACCTGGACCACCTCCACCATGAGGAATACAGAACGTTTTATGTAAATTCAAGTGACACACATCGGCACCGATCAATCCCGGGCTAGTAAGACCTACCTGAGCATTCATATTTGCACCATCCATATACACCTGACCTCCATTTTCATGAATGATATTACAGATCTCAATGATTGTCTCTTCAAATACCCCGTGCGTAGATGGATAAGTAACCATTAATGAATTAAGGTTTGCAGCATGTTCCTCGGCCTTTGCCTTCAGATCTGCTACATCAATATTTCCTCTTTCGTCGGTTTTAACTACAACAACCTTCAGTCCCGCCATTGAAGCAGACGCAGGGTTGGTACCGTGTGCCGAAGCAGGAATCAAACAGATATTACGGTGTCCTTCACCTCTGCTTTTTTGATAAGCATCGATAACCATCAGACCCGCATATTCTCCTTGAGCACCAGAGTTCGACTGGAAAGACATTTTTGCAAAACCTGTAATCTCGCTCAACCAATCATTCAACTCATTGATCAACTGCATATAGCCTGAAGTTTGATCAGCTGGAGCGAAAGGATGCAGACCGCCAAAACGAGCCCAAGTAACCGGAACCATCTCTGTTGTCGCGTTCAGCTTCATCGTACACGATCCCAGTGGAATCATCGAATGACAAAGAGACAAATCTTTTGCTTCCAACGATTTAATATAACGTAACATCTCATGCTCCGAACGGTAGCTATTAAAAATAGGGTGTGTCAAATAACTCGAAACACGCTCTAAGTCCGAAGGGATAGAACTTGATAAAGAATCTACAAGACTTTCCAGTTCAACATCACTTTGATGTTTTCCTTTTACTTTTGCAAATACTTTGACAATAGTCTGTATATCAGCAAATGTAGTCGTCTCATCGATAGAGATACCGACAACACCTTCGTTGTAGTAGAAATTCAATTCGTGGTTCACCGCCTCTGATTTCAACCCATCAACTTCATTACCTACATTGAAACGTAGCGTATCAAAATAAGTTTTATTCATTTGCTCATAACCCAATGACTGGATTGCTTTATCCGCCAACTTTGTTAGGTCATTAATACGAGAAGCAATATTCTTGATACCTTGTGGCCCATGGTACACCGCATAAAACGACGCCATAATAGCCAGTAAAGCTTGTGCCGTACAAATATTAGAGGATGCTTTATCACGACGTATGTGTTGCTCACGAGTCTGTAAAGCCATACGAAGCGCATACTCACCGTTTGAGTCAGACGTCACACCGATGATACGACCTGGAATATTCCGTTTATAGGCATCTTTCGTTGCGAAAAAAGCCGCATGCGGACCGCCGAAGCCCATAGGTACACCAAAACGCTGAGAGTTACCTACGACAACATCAGCTCCCCATTCGCCCGGAGGCGTCAATAGTGCTAAAGACATTAAATCAGCCGCCACACATACCGTAATATTCTTAGCATGAGCTGCCGCTGTAAAATTCTTATAATCTGCCACAGTTCCATCTGCTGCTGGATATTGAACGAAAGCAGCGAATACATCATCAGCAAGGTTAGACTCATTGATTTCTGCAATGCGTATCTCTACACCGAATGGTACTGCACGAGTTTGTAACACGTCCAAAGTTTGTGGATACACATTTGGAGAAACTAAAAATGCCTTTGCATCCTTAT
Source organism: Sphingobacterium tabacisoli (assembly GCF_017908035.1). Taxonomy (GTDB): domain Bacteria; phylum Bacteroidota; class Bacteroidia; order Sphingobacteriales; family Sphingobacteriaceae; genus Sphingobacterium; species Sphingobacterium tabacisoli. The sequence continues at coordinate 435,110 of NZ_JAEQMU010000005.1, forward strand.
TCTTACGTGCACTGTACAACATAAACATTCCCTCAGCAGCCGCAGTTGCTTCATCCAACAATGATGCATTCGCGATTTCCAATCCTGTAAAATCTGAGATTACAGTCTGAAAGTTAAGCAAAGCCTGAAGACGTCCCTGTGCGATTTCAGCTTGGTACGGCGTGTATTGCGTATACCATCCTGGATTTTCGAAAACGTTACGCTGAATTACACCTGGCAAAATCACATCATAGTAACCCTGACCGATATAAGATTTGAACACTTTGTTCTTTTCAGCAATCTGCGCTACTTTCTCCAAGTACGCAACTTCACCCAAAGCGTTAGGAAGGTTTAATGCTTTTTTTGAACGAATTTGAGCAGGAACGGTTTGTTCAATCAACTCATCTAATGAACCTACACCTAAGAAACCCAACATTTCTTCTACCTGTGCAGCACGAGGACCATTGTGACGGTCCTGGAATTTTTCTTGGTAATATACGTTACTCATTTGCTTGATAATTGCAAGGACTATATGTAATTAACTCTTTGACAAACAATTTATTTATACGCACAAACGGTTTGTTTTTCGATGTGCAAAGATACGCTTTTTATAAGACTTTTTAAGGGTAGACCTATAAGCACTCACTTTTATAAATACATCAATCGATTGCTCTAATCATTAGGCATTGAATAAAAAACAAAGTGTTTCCATAAAAAATAGTCAACGAAACTGGCAGACTATTAATCTCTTTACAGACACCTTACTCAAGAAAGTTCTCCGAAGAAATACACGATCAATACAAAATCGTAAACTTGAATGCTAGTGGGTCAAAATGTTTGATCAAATCAGCTATTAAATCATCACCATATTTGACATATAAAACTGCAAAATTTTCAGTACGTTCTTGCAGTCCACCTCCAGGGAACAACTTTTCTTTAACCCGTTCAATCTGTAGCAAAGCATCCTGATGGTTCCTTTTATCGGCCTTCAACAACTTTTTTTCCAGATTATTAATAGCCTTTTTTAAACGAGCTTTGACAGCATCGGTACTAGGTCCCAAACTAGGGTCTATTTTATGTGCACGGAGCTTAATCTTTCCAAAAATTGCATTCAGCTCCATCCATTCATCTTTAAGGTGTAGCCGATGCGTTGTATGTCTTCTTACATATTCATTTTGAAGTGCAGTAGTAGACTTAAAAACACTTTTAAATGTAAGGTTCAATCTGTAGATTTTTCCAACGACATTATCTTCCGTAATCAGAGCTGAGTTCCGAGGCACGAGAATAGGAAAAGGAACACCATATTGATCAAAGTTCGCTTTTAGTTGAAGCCAATAGACAATCTCAGCACCTCCTCCTATATAAGCAAGATTAGGCAAAACCACCTCTTGGTACAGAGGGCGCATTACAACATTTGGACTGAATCGTTCGGGGTGCACTTCAATCTCTTCTTCCAGTTGCTTTGGTGTAAAATAAAGTCCTTGATGCAACACCTCAAAATCGCCAGACGCAGTTTTCTCGATACGCTCCCTAAACTCATCCGTTAAGTAAAAAAAGTTACAGGGACGCGCGTACACCTGAGCCGTATAGCCCTTCGATTCCAATAAGGAGGAAGTCTTAGAAATAGCCCCATAGCTTTTCTCTTGTAAAATATCTTCAGCAATAATTGGAGCATACAGACGCTTTAGCGCGACACAATCTGCATCCAAAATAACCAAGCCATAAGCTTTAAACAACTCATGCACCAAGACACGTGTAGCGTTAGCCAGATTCCGACCTCGCAAATAAGCCTCCTCAACGATCTGCACCAAACGCGCCGAATTTTCAGACAACCCCAACATTCCACAGTACTCCTTTACCACATCGGCCATAGAACTTGTGTCCATACGACCTGTTCCGGAGACCTTAGGCACATCCCAAGTTATCTTCTTGCCATATACACGGGTATTGTTTATTTCTTCAAAATCATGATCCTCCGTCGCCATCCAATACACAGGAACAAAATCCTTCTCTGGAAATCGCTCCTTCAAATCCTTTGCTAACCGGATAGCGGATGCAATTTTAAATATAAAATACAGAGGCCCAGTAAAAATATTGAGCTGATGCCCCGTAGTTACCGTAAAAGTACTATCCTTGGCAAGCAAATCGATATTCTGTTTCACTTCTCCAGCCCCTTCAAGCAATCCCTCATATTGCTGCAAGAGAACCTCAACCAACACCTTTCTGTGGGCAAAAGAAGATTTGAGTTTGATTTGCGCCTCAAAACCTTCCATATCCGGTTTATTACCGTAAAAAGGATCAAGACCTTCGTCTCCCGCCAGATACCCAAGTAATGTTTTAGAAAAACTATTCGTGTCCTTGTAATCGATATAGGTTGCCTTCATGTATTTAGAAAATATTATCCCTTAAACATCCAAGTTACATCTTTTTGAAAAAAGCAGAAATCCAAATACAAATTATAGCGAACATTTGACAATGCGCAATAAACCCGATCAAAGACAATATGTCCTTTACACCGTTTTAACGTACTTTTCGTCGTAATTTTCGATATCAATAATATAATGATTCTGAATCAGAAAATCATACAAAGGCTTGGCTTCTTCCGATACTTTCAGATTTTTAGTAGTTACAATCTTATTCTCCTTCTTATTCAGATAAGGATAAGCATATAACTTCACATTCTTACTGAACATGCCCGAGATATAAGAGAGTAGTTCGTTCGTATAGTTTTCCTTATTGTAATTATCTGAGTTGAATATATTACGCAAATTCGAAACGTTGGTTGCTATCCCCACATTTCTTGGCTTAAAAGTCTTGACAAACTCGGCCAAATGATTGTTCCGCCTGAAATTCGAGACCATAATGTTGTTTCCTGTGGAACAGAGTTCTTCAGCCCGTTGCGCAAAATATTGCAAATCTTCTCCTGTCAAATCGAGATCTTCATCCAACACATTTCCCATCAACACTTCAATAAGCACCACCGTATTTTCAGGATCTGCTGCTGTATTTTTCCGGAACTGCTCTACGGCAAGATTAAACAGGTCAAAGTTTGGCAATGACTTCTGTCTATACTTTGTCCGTAAGACAATTATATCCTTTTTATATAAAAAATCCTTGATCTGGGCGGCTTTACCATCTGGCCTAAATATCGCAGCATTCGCAAACCCCTTAGCAATAAGATATAAGTTCAAGAGACGCTCGTTTGCATTTTCAAACACAGGCCCACTTACCTTCACCAAATCAATTTCCACAGAGCCAACCGACAGATTATCAACCAGCGACTCTATCATTACCTGAGGATCCTGTGAATAATAATAAGCGGCAAAAACTAAATTAACCCCCAATATACCCAAGACCTTCGACTGCAAACGGTTATCACTATCCAACAATCTCACATGAATAACAATATCGTTCGTAGGCCCATCTATTTCATGTTGAAAACGAATACCCAACCAACCGTGTGGTTCATTTGTTTTGGTAAAATTAAGGGTAGTAACCGTATCTGCGAAAGCAAAGAAACGCTTATTTTCGTATTTTTCAGTATGTAGTCGCTCTGTCAGCAAGCTGAATTCATGCGATAACATCTTCGTCAGGCGCTCGCGGCTCACATATCGACCGGACTCCTCAACGCCATATATCGCATCACTAAACGCCATATCATATGCAGACATGGTTTTAGCGATAGTACCAGAAGCGGCTCCGGCTTCAAAAAAATTGCGGGCTACTTCTTGACCCGCACCAATTTCTGCAAATGTACCATAGATAGCTGCATCTAGGTTAATCTTTAACGCCTTCCGCTTTGTTTCGAATATCTCTCTTGCCATTTGGCAAAGTTAAGAAAATACAGCTAATTATTCGGCAAACACTTAACACCTCCGCACAATAGCCTAAAAAAGCATTTGACAAAAACTGAACTCGCATTATAGCAAGTTCAGTTTTCGCAAGGTATAGAACAACGCGGCGCTATGCAATGCCTGCCCAATTTTATTTTCAAACAGATATTCCTTAGCCTCCTCTACAGTCATTTCAACCACCTCAATATCTTCAGAATCATCCAATTCCTGCTCTTGCACCTTCCTTCCCCCCTTTAATAGATAGGTATAGGTCAGATTACCGCTCGTAGCAGGATTAGCGTACAACTTACAAACTTCCTCCACTCGATCAAACTCATAACCCGTCTCTTCTAGCATCTCCCTCACCGCGGCATCTTTAGGAGCTTCTCCTTCCTCAACAACTCCAGCAGGCAGCTCCAGCAGAATCTCATCAGCACCATGTCTATATTGCCGTACAAACAAAATATTTCCCTCCACTGTAATCCCTATCATATTGACCCAAGTAGGATATTCTAAGACATAGTATTCGTCCTTAACATTCCCATTTGGCAACTCCAACTTATCCACACGCAATGTAGCCCAAGGCCTCTGTATAATATATTTCGACTCCAATAGCTTCCACTTCTCCATCTCTAGCCCTTTACAATATCAGCCATTATACGTAACACCTTATTTTCTAATGCTTCAGACACTGCAGAAAAAGATGTCCGATCTGGCAACACCTCTTTCACCGAACAATAGAACTTGATCTTGGGCTCTGTTCCTGATGGTCGAGCAGATATTACATCTCCATCAACCGTTACAAACTGAAGAACGTCTGATTTTGGCAGATCAATTCGTGACCTAGTTCCTGTTAAGACATCATAGGCTTCTAATCTTTCATAGTCCCGGATCTCCTTAACAGCAATTCCCCCTAGCGACTCCGGTGCATTCTCCCTCAGGTCCACCATCATTTGCTTTATCTCCTCTGCTCCCGCTTTTCCTTTCTTCGTTAGTGAAATTAGTTTTTCCTGGTAAAACCCATACGCAATATATAGATCGATCAGCACATCAAACAGAGATTTCCCCTTCCCTTTAAAATAAGCCGTCATTTCTGCAATAAACGCACAAGAGTTGACCGCATCCTTATCTCGCACCAAATCTCCTATCAAAAAGCCATAACTCTCCTCTCCGCCCACCAGATAGTTTTCTTTGCCGACCAATCGTGTCATCACCTCACCGATAAACTTGAAACCAGTCAGTGTCTCATAGCATTTAACACCAAAACTATCACTGATCTCGCGGATTAGGTTTGTGGTCACAATAGTCTTTACACTATAATCATTCTCTTTCAACTCCGCTTTATCCTTCTTGGACGACAGCACATAGTAAACCAATAGACTGCCAATTTGATTTCCGTTCAACAACTGAAACGTTCCCTGAGGATTTTTCACAGCTACCCCAACTCTATCCGCGTCAGGATCAGTAGCCATCACCACATCCGCATCCAGCTCCTCTCCTTTTCGCATTGCGATAGACATAGCCTCTTCCTCCTCCGGATTCGGATATACGACCGTTGGAAAATTTCCGTCCGGTTTCGCTTGCTCCTCGACAATATGCACATTATTGAAGCCCCAAGCGCTCAACATCTTCGGCACGATAGTCACTCCCGTCCCATGGATGGACGAATACACAATTTTCAATCCCTGATTCTCTTTTACAGCCTCCGGGTGTATACTCAACTGGGTGTTTGCCCCTATATACAAGTCGTCAAATTCAGAACCCACCAAAGTGATATTTTCACTACGACGTTCAAATTTTATATCTGAAACAGAATGTATGGCATCAACTTCAGCAATTACATTCTTATCATGTGGAGCAACGAGCTGCCCCCCATCATTCCAATAAGCCTTATAACCGTTATATTCTTTAGGATTATGAGAGGCCGTCAACATAACTCCTCCCTGACAACCATAGTACCGTACCGCATAAGACAATACTGGCGTAGGCCTTAGTTCATCAAATAGAAAAACATGGATACCATTAGCAGAAAAAACATCGGCCACCAAATGACCAAAAACCTGCGAGTTATTTCTACTATCATAAGATACGGCTACCTTTATCTGTTGACCTAAGAACTCTTTTTTTAGATAATTTGCAAGTCCCTGTGTCGCCTTCCCAATCGTATACTTGTTCATCCGGTTGGATCCTACCCCCATTATCCCACGCAATCCACCCGTTCCAAACTCCAAATTCTTATAGAAGGAATCCACCAACTCCGTTTCCGCTCCACTATCAATCAGCCGCTGTACCTCAGCAACCGTATCCTTATCATATTCTGCCGATGTCCAACTATCAATGCGACTCTGCGTCTCTTTATCAAAAACCATTATATATTATTTTTCTAAAATCTTCTATTTATACGGCACACAAAACTAAGCATCACACCCTGCATACGCACGATCCAAAACCGTCACATACCAAGCCCCTTTATACCGCTGCACATGAAACACAAGAGGCACCTCCGAGGTTACAATGACGCGAAAACTTTCCGCTTCATTTTTTTCCAGTTTTTCCAACTGATCTTCTGAAAATAAATGTTGATCAAATTCTTTTTCAAAAGCGACAATATTTGACAATTGATTAGGGTGCGACGTTGTATCACAGAAAAAACCTAGCTTAGTCCACTTCTCTGTACCACAGTCAAACTCCGGTAGCTTTTCAAAAGTCAATGCATATCCATTTTTGATACCGGGATAGGGATAATACTCCGGGATAGCTTTAGTAAAGTCTATACTATCCACTTTTACAAAAGTATCTGAGGCTCCTGGTCGATATATCACAGTAAAGCCTAATTCTGGATGAATAAGCTTATTCAATTTGCTCCCATCCTTATTCTCGTAAGCTCGTACAAATCTTGTTATTACCTCAGAAAGCTCATTTCTCTCTTCTACCGTCACAGGCTGAACCTGCTCGACACTATCTTTTTTTTCCTCTTCCTGTTTCTTGTTTCCCTGTCCGCAGGAAGCAAAAAACAAAACAAACAACACCACAACAGCCGAAAATCTATACATAAATTACTTATTATTCTTTCTAATTGTACTTTCGATCATATCCCACATCTCTTCTGGCACGGCCTCCATACCGTTCATCTGTCCAGCTCCTTGTAGCCACTCACCCCCATCTATCGTAACCACTTCACCGTTTATATAACCCGCAAAGTCTGACACCAAAAATGCGGCCAAGTTAGCCAATTCTTGGTGATCTCCCACCCTTTTTAATGGAACCCGGTTCTTAAAATCAAACTTCCCTGCCAATTCGCCAGGAAGTAGCCTATCCCAGGCCCCTTTTGTTGGAAATGGCCCCGGCGCTATTGCGTTATGACGAATATTATATTTCCCCCATTCAGCGGCCAGCGACCTAGTCATCGTCAACACCCCACCCTTAGCGACAGCAGAGGGCACCACATAACCTGACCCCGTAAAAGCGTAAGTTGTCACGATATTCAGCACACTTGCAGGGATCTTCTGAGCAATCCAATATTTCCCAAATGTCAGCGTACAATTAGCAGTCCCCTTCAACACAATATCAATCACCGTCGAGAATGCATTTGCAGAAAGCCGCTCTGTAGGTGAGATAAAATTACCGGCAGCATTATTGACCAGTATATCGACCTGCCCAAACCTCGAGATACTACGCTCTAATAATTGTTCTACTTGACTGATCTCACGAATATCACAAGCTAATGCCAATACCTGATTGCCCGTTTTATTCTCTATTTCCCGTGCGGTTTCTTCCAACACATCTATCTTTCGGCTAGCTATCACTAGATTAGCTCCTAATTCCGAAAAATAACTAGACATTGCTTTACCGAGCCCGGTTCCTCCTCCCGTCACCACAATAGTCTTTCCCCGGAGGGCATCCTCTTTTAATGCACCTTTTATCATGATATATACATTTTGTCGGTTCTATAATTCCGTCTACTTCTTTTGCGTGAGATTGTCAATAATTGTTTTTAGAATCCCTCTTGTACTTGGTTTCCACCATTGTTCCAGCACCTGCTCTATCGCAACTTCTTCCCCTTGCTCCATTGCACGAATAAGCTCTCCCCTTAAATTCAGTTTCGTTGTCCTCCAGGCATTCTTTTCAAACTGCATCACCGACTTCAATCGTCTTATTGCAGCAGTCTGCACGCGGTCAAACGGGACAACTTCATCAACCAGCCCCACCTGACGCGCTTCTTCCGGCTTGAACAGACGCCCTTCCAACAAGCTCCGATAAGCGGCCCCTCGTCCTATCCAAAAACTGTAAAGCGTAAATATAGCCTCCGGAACAACTATACCTACAGGAACCTCATTCAGTCCCAAAATATAATCCCCTTCTATCATCACTCTATAATCACAGCACAAAGCCATCACACATCCGCCTGCCGGGCTATGCCCTGTAATAGCGGCTACCGACGGTTTCCCAAAAGCAACGAACACCTTAATAAGCTCCATAAATCTCATCCAAAACGCCCGCATCTGCCCTTCATCATACTCAAACAACGTAATCAGATCTAACCCAGAAGAAAAGAAACCTTCCTTACCAGACAATACAATCCCCTCGACCGAGGGATCCACATCCGCCTCCTGCAACGTCCGAATCAGCTCCTCTACCACATTTATGTCCATTGCATTAGACCGACCCCGATCCAACAAAATATGCAGAATATGATCTTCCTTCTTTGTACGTATATAATCCATAATTGCTCGCTTAAAATGATATTACAAGATAAGAAAATATTCTAGGCTTATGGAATAATTCAACAAGGCACATCATAAGAATAGAAACAAACTTATTATTTCACTTCTAAAATCTATCTGGATATGGCAGAATTAAACACAAAAATAGCGATTGATTCTAAGAGAAAAACTCGTACCCGCAAACAGGCTCCTGGCGTGGATTTGACCGCAATGGTTGATTTGGCTTTTCTACTCATCACGTTCTTCATGTTGACCACATCTTTAAATAAGCCCCATCAAGTCGACATAGCCATGCCAGACCAGACTCAAAACAACAAAACGGAAATGGATGAGAACCGCATAGTATCACTACTTATTGGTGAGGGAAATATCTTTTGGTATCATGGAGACTTTCAGCGTCCTCTTGCTGCTCCTACAAATATAGACCTAAGCACAACCAAGTTACGTCAGACCCTATTAGAGATGAAGAAACAAATTCTAGCCCTCACCCAAGGAAAAGATATGATTGTACTTATCAAACCTAGCAAACATGCACGTACTGCCGACCTTATTCAAACACTCGATGAGATGAAAATAACGACTATCGATCGCTATATGATAAGTAAAATCTCTCCATCCGAGGAGCAGCTTTTAACTGCTGCAATACCTTAAAAAAAAGTGTCCAATCGCCAACACAAATTACCGCGGCGTTTGGACACATCAAAAACTAGTCTACCTCAAACTCTACAAGTTTTCGTAATATCCTTCCACTCAAGTCCAATCCTTCCACAATGATCACATACCGTCCTTTACCATCAGCCGTAAAAAAATCAAACGAGGCCTTACCACTTTTGTCCGCTACGATATTGGGCTCCCAATGTATAGTCGTTCGCAGGTCCCGACTCAGTTTATTCCCGTCCTCAACATCATATACCGGCTTATAAAACTCCCGATTAACATGAAGACCTTGTGGCTGCACCGTCATAATTCCTTTAGGCACATAATTATTCATCGCCGATGTCCCTCTTTTTGAAGTGATGATCAATAACCCATTTCCACCATTAACCCCATAGATAGATGTATAATTCGCATTCCTCAACACTTCAACACTCTCCACATCATTGATATTAATCATAGATAGTTGATCCCCCTCCAGATACATACCATCCAAAACAATCTGCATCGGCACGTTCCCCCTCGTATTATAAGGCACTCCTCCGACAAAGGACACCCCCATCAATCGACCAGACAAGCACATATCCAATGTTGAACAGGTAGACAGCTCCTCACTTGTCAATACTTGATCAGCATTTCCCGGGCCGTTAAGGTTACTGGAATACTCCGATACTTTTTTCTTCGCACTAGCCCTTACAACAACCTCCTCTATAGCAATTGATTTCTCCATCAATCCTTGTCTTTCCAACTCTGCAAAAAACTGTTTGGACTGATTAATCTGATCTATATACATCGCATTGACATCCTCTATTTCATCTCCTCTATTTCTATTATCCCCCACCGAAGCCCTTTCTTCCTTATCTATAACGATATCTATATTATTTTTTCCTTTATTCGCGTCCCGAGCAGAGACTAAGAACTTGACACTGTCGGGAAACAAAAGATCGTTGAACTCAAAATACCCCTCTTCATTAGAAGTCGTATCTACAAAATTCATAAAATTCTTAGTCGAAATGAGCTGTACTTTCGCTCCTATCTCGGGTTTCGTCCGCCCTAACTTCTTCGTATATCCACTTATTTTCAAGGCCTTTTCTACATCATACTTTGGCTTCCTGTTCCCTTCCAGCTCTCCCCAATCGATATTTCTCCACCCTTGTGTCAACATCAACAAGTCCAAATCACGTGACCTGACCCCCTCAGAACCAAAATAATACCCCGGATTCTCGATATACCCATTGAGATCTGAATTCAACAACAACGTAGAAATAATATTCGGCGCTAGCGAGACGCTATCCTTAATCTTAGACAGATCAATAACAGATGCAGAAAAAGCACCAAACCGAATAGAATCCGAATCACTCCCCACACTCAGATCGACCTTCACACGCTCACGAGTCGTAAAACGCTCTTTATTCAAATGCAGAACCACAGGCAACATACTATTTAAATTGTAGTTGAAAAAAGGACGTTCTACAATAGGCTGAAAACGCTCATCCAAAACACTGATCGTAAGTACTCCAGTCGGCATCATCTTCTTGTCCACAGAAAAAACAAGCTCATCTTTACTCAACTTTTGTTTAGATACAAAAATCACTTCACTTAGATGATGTAGCACAAAGTAAACCTCCTTTTGGCTGACTAGATCTTTAGAAACATTCAACTGAGCAAAGACTTTACTTCCATTCTGATTATTTACCGTAATTGCGTAACCCGATGCATATACCGAAGGCATAGGCACATCTACCTCAGATCCATCTTCAAACGCTGCACGAGCGGCAACAGGAGTATCCGGCTGAACAAAAATGTATCCCGCTCCCATCCCCAGGCTGTTTGTCTCGATCACTCCTGCTGTATCCTTACCTATAGTAAAGGTTACCTTTGCTTTGATCCCCATTCCTTTGGGGTTTATCGCCTTCACAGCAATGTTATTAATTCTATCACCAAGCAATTTTCCTCCTTCAGGAAACAGCTGCACGCTGTTTGCCAAGGTTGGAGGTACAATTCTCAGGAGCTTATTTACGGGCAACTTCTCCAAATTATCAAAGCGTAACTTAAGGTACGCGTCTCCATACTTTTTAGAGAGAGCAATCAAGAGGTTTCCTTCTTCATCCGTATTTCCTCGCTTTCGCTCCACCGTTTCCCCTCCAGATAGCACCTCATATCTTAACTGCCTTTTCGCCAGGGGGAGTCCCGACAGACTCTTCAGCTGAATCGTATAAACATTATCTTTACCCTCCGTACGCACAGAAGTTTTCGTCATCACATTATCCGTGCGCCCATTTGTAATCTGTATCGTACGATCGTAAAAATATGCTTCATCCGCATTTCGCATCCAATTGGTATATGCCCTCAAACGGTAAGACCCCTCTGTAATGGTATCCTGAAGTTTAAAATCGCCCATGCCCAGCCCCATCACCAAAGGGATTGTCATTGAACTGACTGTTCTTTTTGCCCCATCAATCAATTCTACATAAGCAATACCACTATGGTTCGAGAACAGATTTTGTAACCCAATAGTCGTATATGCTTTAAACCAGATTGTTTCACCTGCTGTATACGCATACTTGTCCAAGTGCAGATAGAGCTTTTCCTGCGGATTACTTCTATGATATGTCTCCATATCCGTCAAAACCTTTTGGATATCTTGAGAATAAACACTACCGTTCAGTAACAGAACAAGGAAAACAAGGAGGAATCTCATATTCGTCTCAATTGATTTTTAAAATGTTAAGGAAAGATAACAAAAATTAAAGCATATTTCTCTAAGTTTGTGACATGAATATCTTAATTGTTGGATCAGGTGGACGCGAATCTGCCTTTGCCTATAAAATTGCACAAAGCCCTAAACTTACCAACCTTTACATTGCCCCAGGCAATGCAGGAACAGAACAATATGGTCAGAACGTAGACCTCAAGGTAACAGACTTTGAAGGAATAGCAGCTTTTGCTTTAGCAAATGCCATTACCCTTATTCTCGTTGGCCCAGAAGAACCGTTGGTAAAAGGGATCCACGATTTCTTTTTAGGAAGAGATGACCTCAAGCATATTGCCGTTGTTGGCCCACAAAAACTAGGTGCTCAGCTGGAGGGGTCAAAAGACTTCTCAAAAGAGTTTATGTTTCGACATAACATCCCAACAGCAGCCTATAAATCCTTCGAATTATCAAACCTTGAAGAAGGTTTAGCATACCTAGAAACACAGAAACTCCCTATAGTACTTAAGGCCGACGGCCTAGCTGCAGGCAAAGGAGTTTTGATCTGTGAGACATTAGAAGATGCCAAAGCTGAACTTACCGCCATGCTCGCAGAAGCCAAGTTCGGACAGGCCAGCTCTGTGGTTGTTATTGAAGAGTTCTTAAAAGGTATTGAGCTTTCAGTTTTTGTTTTGACAGACGGTGACTCTTACAAGGTTTTACCCTCAGCCAAAGATTACAAACGAATCGGCGAAGGCGATACAGGTTTAAATACAGGTGGTATGGGATCCATCTCCCCTGTTCCTTTTGCGGACGAAACTTTTTTAAACAAAGTAGAGGAACGTATCATCAAGCCTACGGTTGATGGTTTGAAAAAAGACAATATCCCTTACAAAGGTTTCATTTTTATCGGCCTCATGAACGTAGATGGCGAGCCTTATGTCATCGAATATAATGTACGCATGGGCGATCCTGAGACCGAATCAGTACTTCCACGCATCGAGTCTGACCTTGTAGACCTATTAGAAGGTGTTGCACAAAGCAACCTTTCCAGCCGTTCTTATACCTTGAGTCCAAAGACCGCGGTAACAGTCATGTTAGTTTCCGGAGGCTATCCAGGAGATTACGAAAACGGAAAAGTAATCAGCAACATCGAAAATGTAAAAGAGTCCATCGTATTTCATGCAGGCACCAAGTTGGTAAATGGAGAAGTTGTAACCGCAGGAGGCCGTGTTATCGCAGTGACGACACTCCAAGACGACCTATTTACAGCCTTACAGCAAGCAACAGCCGATGCTGGCCGTATCTTTTTTCAAGGCAAATACTTCCGCACTGACATTGGATTTGACTTGATTTAAAAAATAATATTTTAGCTTTCAGCACATTATGACCTTTGAGTGAAAATTATTTTGGATAATAGATAAAAGCGTCTATATTTGCATCACCAAAGCAAAAGGGCCCGTTCGTCTAGGGGTTAGGACGCCAGATTTTCATTCTGGAAACAGGGGTTCGATTCCCCTACGGGCTACGAAAAGCGACTTCAAAAGAAGTCGCTTTTTTTATGTTCAATGTACATAACAAAACTGGTTCAAAAACCATAAGATGATTGTAATTGCGATATAGAAACTTTTCATAAGATGAAAAATTAATTAATCGAATCTCAAACACTATCAGTGTCTCCCCCTCAATATTAAATCTTACAGTTGTAATCCACATCTAATTTTACATTAAGGAATGACCCTTCCAAACAATCAAACGGTATAAACAAAAAAAACTGAAGATGATTAAACACCCTCAGTTCTTTGTCAAATAGTATATATATATATATGACTTACATAAAAGTCAAGCACAAAAACAAGTTACCATTTAGGATTCTGTGTTAGCACCTCTTTATTTTTAGCAATTTCATTTGTAGGCAACGGCCATAAATAGTCTTTCTGTGGATCGAATTTACGCAAATTAGCTGGCTGCAAAACAATGTAGTTATCCTTGTCAACCGGAGTATTTGCGGACCAGTTTGCAGCTTTGTATTCTAAAAAGAAGTAACTTCCCAGCAATGGTTTTACCATTTCAACCTCAGCGGTTTTCCAACGTATCAAATCCCAATAGCCCATACCTCCCTCATAAGCAAGCTCTACTCTTCTCTCTCTACGTATTTCATCTTGCATCTTCAAGCCATTATCATTTACGAATGCATTACTTAACGAAGGCATGGCTGCATATTCAGGCTCTTCCAGAGTTCCTATATTCACTTCCGGAAGACGTTTACGCAGTACATTAATAGTTGCATTCAACTGCTCATCCGTGATCACCCCATCCAATTCATACACCGCCTCTGCATAATTCAACAACACCTCTGCATACCTCAACACTGGTCTGTCGATAAAAGAACGTTGTGTCTCGAAATATTGCGCATTAGCATATTTTCTAATATTAAACCCTGTACGCTGCAATGTTGGATTCGGAACCGAATACTTTCCGGTCCCCTTAAACTCATCGCCCGATTTAAAGAGCGTAAAGCCCATTCGAGGATCTCTCATGGAGAAGTATTCCATATGTTTCATCTGCGCATTTGGCGCAATGTAGTAGGAAGATTTTTTGGCTGGCAGCCCATCTATCATAAGGTAATTGTCCACAAAGTTTTGCGTAGCACCGATATTTCCTCCTTCATAATACCGTTGAATGGGAGTGATTAATATACTATTCTCCAAATTAATCCCATACTGTTTTACAATGATGTTCTCTTTATTTGCTCTACCCTCTCCCGCTTCCTGGAACAAATTATAGTAGGCCTCATTACTCACCTTACCATTTTCACCTATTACAGGCGTACTGAAAACAGCATGCTCCTTCGAATCTATAACTTGTCGTGCCGCATCTCTCGCTATAGTTAGATGCTTTTTGGCATCACCATAGCCATGAAATTTGGCACGTGTACCTTCAAACAACCCCACTCTAGATTTGAATGCCAAAGCAGCCGTCCTCGAAATCCGACCGTAATCTTTCGCAGAAGACAGCTGATCTGCTGATCTTAATGTCGCAATTGCATAGTCAAGATCGTCATAAATCAATTGAAGAACTTCCTCTCTTGTCGCCCTAGCCTTAAAGATGTCCGGATCTGAAACTCCCATTGTCTTTGTGATAATCGGTACACCACCAAATCGCTTAAACATTTCGAAATAGAACCAGGCTCTAAAAAAGCGTGCCTCGGCGACATACCAATTTACTAACTTCGCATCTGCTCCCTTTGCAATCACCTCTGATGCTTTTTCAATCAATTTATTAGCTTGATAAATATTGCTATAGTCATAATCAGTAGATGTTGCTGGTGCTACTCGCGAGCCGTCACTTGTTGAATTTCCCTTGTCATTTTGGTAACCATCCACTCCCCAATTGTCCATTTCTACATCAGCTGTCGCCAACCCCGGCAATTTAGTATAAAAGTAATTTGCTACAAGACGGACATCTTCAACAGAGTTCCAAAAATTATCATCGCTAACGGTATTCTCAGGATACCGATCTACTTCACAGGATGATAGCTGTGTCACCAAGGCCAAGCCAAGCAACACTTGTATACTTATATTTTTCATTATATATATTTAAAAATCAATATTTAAGCCAAAAGAATAGGTTTTCGCAAACGGATAAGGTGATATTTTATCATCCTCGGGTTTCATCTCAGGATCAACAACGCCCTTAAAAATACCCATTGCAGAAACTGTAAATAAATCTTCACCAGAAAGATAAAATCTAACCCTAGAAAAAGGCAGTTTAGCAAAGGACTCTTTTCTAAGCGTATAACCTAGCTGAACATTTTTCAAGCGCGCATAAGCACCATTGAGAAACCATTTGTCAGAAGCCACAAAATTATGATTACCCGATAAGTAAGGACGTGGAAAGGCAGCATCTCTATTATCTTCAGTCCAATAATCAGTATGGAAACTCATCGGCAGATACCAAGAGTATAAAGCTGGCTGGATCAACTCATTACTAGGCTTAAACTTCCGCTTTCCTATTCCCTGTACAAACATGCTAAAGTCAAAGTTTTTGTAACCAAGATTAATATTCAAACCATATTGATATCGCGGATTGATATCGCCAAGATAAACCATGTCTCCCGTATCTTCTAAAGTACCTTTTCCGGGGCCAATCATACCGTCTCCGTTTACATCAACGTAACGTACATCCCCTAATCCAGGTACATTGGTTACATTTACAATCCTCTCATAGCTTGGTGCCGCAGCTAAATCTGCCGCCGTCTGAAAATATCCATCAGTCTTATAGCCCCAAATCGAATTAAGAGCATAACCTTCTACAAAACCTTCTCGTTTGCCATTCACTCCTGCTTTGACAACATCACTGGCACCTCCAAAGTAGATAAGTTTGTTCTGATTATCGGCCACATTTGCGGTAACACTATAAGTAAAATCCGATCCAATTTTATCCTTATAGTTTAATGAGAGCTCCCAACCCCAGGTTTTTAACCGACCATCGTTGGATTTGGGCACATCGATCCCTATCGTAGCAGGTAGGCTAACACTGACCAACATATCATTATTCAACTTGTTATAATAATCAAAGCTTCCAGATAGCCTCCGATTCAACATTGAAAAATCGAGACCTATATTTCTAGTTTCAACCGTTTCCCAACTTAATTCTGTCGCAGGTATAGATCTTTGATAAAGATAGGCCTGTTGTACATCATTCAAAATCAGATTAACTGTTGTTGTGCTAGAACGCTGAGGATAAAGCAAACTTAGGTAATCAAAATAACCTATTCCTACTTGGGACCCCACCTTACCCCAAGACACACGAGGTTTCAGTTCGCTCAAGATATCAGAAGACACACTGAACCAGTCTTCTCTCAAAATATTCCAACCTGCCGAGAAAGAAGGAAATGTCTTCCTTCTCGTTGATTTTGACAATCTCGAACTCTCGTCATTACGTACAGTAGCCTCAAACAGATATTTCCCTTTATAATCATAGTTCAACCGACCAAAATAAGACTGCATCGCCTCAGACGCATCCACTTGATTATGAGACTTATTAGCCGGGTCTGACGTAAAATTAAGGCTCGGATTATCATTTACATAAAGATTACGTGTAGAGGCCGATACATATTCGTAACGGAAATCTAAAAACTGATAGCCACCCATAACTTGAAAATTATGATTATCTGCAACCTTAAAATTATAATCTACAATTGCCTGATAGTTTTCTTGAAGAGTCTTATAATTTGTGATAGAATAGTTGTTCGGGTTATTTTGATAACTTGGAAAAGTCTTATTAGGTCCTGAATAATAGGTCACCGTTCGACGAAAATCGCGCTTCTGCTCCCCTATATCTTCGCGACTGTACATCAAACGAACCTGAAGCCCATCTATAAAATTAGCAATTGTAGCAGTTACATTATTGGAAAAGTTGCTCTTTCGATTACGATCAAATCCTCCATCACGCAGCAACGCATAGCCTAATGCTGAGGATGTCCCAGACCTGTAATAAGTACCATCTTCGTTCAACAGAGGAAATCGTCCCCTTGATGAAAAAAATTGTCTCAATATCCCATTACCACCACCATCAATGCCGTAACCTCCAGTAGTAGGATTATCGTTAGCTTCATTGATGTAAGAGCTTCTAAGATCCAATTTTAAATATTTGTTCAGCTTAGCCGATAGATTCGCCCTCGCATTCCACCGGCTGAACCGATCTTCTCCTACCTTGAAAACACCATCTTGTGTCATATTACCAATAGAAGTCATATAATTAACACCCTCTGTACCACCGCTCATCTGTAGGTTATTATTATACATACCGTATGAATCGCGGATTACATAATCCAGAATATTCTCTTGATTATATGTCAGCCATTGCTTATCCGCTCCCTCAACAAAAGTTGGCCCGTTGACTGCGCGGTCAAGGTCTACCTCAAAGTACTCCGGTCCTAGACCTGCATTTGCACGAGCCAGGTTCATATAATTCATCTCATCGATCAAGGAGAGTCTATTCGGTATGTTGGCCGCCCGCTGAAAAGCAGTATTATTGGAGAAAGCGATACGCGTCTTCCCTGCGACACCTCCTTTGGTTGTTACAAGAAGTACGCCACCAGCTGATTGTGCTCCATATATCGCAGTAGCCCCACCATCTTTTAATATGCTTATATTCTCGATATCATTAGGGTTTATCGCTAAAAAAGTAGCAGCCGTACTCACCACCCCATCAATAACATACAGCGGATCTGCATCTCCATTTGCCGAAGTCGCTCCACGTACCTGTAAATTCAGCCCCTGCGCTCCCGGCCTTCCCGAATTCCGAGAGATGACCAAACCGGGTGCAGCACCTTGGAGCATATTCGCAACCGTCGGAGAAGGTCTGTTCTCAAGGGTCTCTTTACTAACCTGAGAAACTGCTGTCGTAAGATTAGTCTTTTTCTGTCGTCCATACCCAACGACTACAACCTCATCCAAAGCCCCATCAACCTGCGTCAGTTGTACCGTAACTCCATCGATTGCAGTCACCTCTTTAGATTCAAATCCGATATATGAGAAAGTAAGTATCCGTGTTGATCCTCCTACCGAAATAGCATATTTCCCATCTTTATTGGTCTGTGTTGAGTTCTTACTTCCCTTTTCTGCGACCGTTACTCCAGCCAAAGGCTTACCGTCCATATCAGTAACTTTACCTGATATAGTTTGCTGTATACCGACGACATAGCTGTTGCTTTCTCGATTCTCGGCATGTAGATGAATCGCTGAGAAAGAGACCACCGTACATAAGAGAACCGATTTCCACCTCATTTTATGTAGGCCAGTACTGTTTAATTTTCTGTTCATATGTTTATTAATTAATTGTATCTCCTAGTTCCTTATTCGATGTACCCTCCAAAAAGAATCGTGAAAAACTGAACACTTTTAGAGCACTTCTATCTAAGCCTTATAAATATTCATTCCTCAAACGGGCTCTTCAAATTCCTTCTAAATACATGGGTACCTCACTGGGTTATCATCGCTAATTCAGGTCAGCCAAAATCAATAGTTCTTAGCTAGATCATCTACTGTAGATTCCATCTTCAATGATCTAAAGTAACATAGAGAATTCATCATAAGAGAACATTAATTTAACGCAAACGATTGTTTTATTCACGAAAACGATATAGTCTATCACAAATAATTTGAAGTAACAGAGCTCTACATATCAATTATTTTTTTACATTTGCAATCATCAGATGATATGACGAAAATGATTATACAAAAAAAATCACTCGCGCAAGAGGTTGCAGATACTTTACAACATAGTATCGAGCGTGGTGCTTTTGCGATCAACGAAAAACTCCCTACGGAGCCTGAGCTAATGCAAAAATTCGGTGTAGGTCGCTCCACAGTACGTGAAGCCATCAAGTATTTATCCCAATTAGGCTTCGTCAACGTACAGCAGGGGGTTGGTACTTTTATTATCAGCCATAGCAGCAACAGCATTCTCGACGAAAAAATCGAACGTGCTGACTTTGCCGATGTCTTTGAGGTAAGACAACTCTTAGAGTTAAAAATAGTGGAAAAAGCGGCATCCAATAGAACTGCAGCTCACTTAAAAAAGATGAAAAAAAAGTTGGCCGAACGCAAGCAATATGGCGAAAGTGGCGATATTTTACTTTGTATCAATGCAGATATAGAATTTCACATCGCAGTTGCAGAAAGCTGTGGCAATACCATTCTCTATCAGCTTTATAAAACCATGTCAGCACATGTAACTAAGTTTTTTTCAACCCTCTACAAAGACACAAGCACCTTTACCGAGTCACAAAATATTCATGAAGATCTTTTACAGGCCATCAGTGATAAAGATGCAACAAAGGCTTCAAAGATTGCATCAAAAATAATTGGGAGAATTTAATTTTTTAAACCAACTCATCAGATGACCTGATGAATATTAATATTTTATATGTCCACTATATCAGCAAACAAAACAGTATACCCTATACTCTTTGCCATTAGCTTTTCGCATTTGCTAAATGACTTAATGCAATCAGTTGTACCTTCAGTATACCCCTTATTAAAACAAAATTACGGACTTACGTTTACACAGATTGGGATCATAACGTTAATTTTTCAATTGACTGCTTCCGTTCTTCAGCCCTTTGTCGGATCTTATACCGACAAAAAACCCAATCCTAGATCCCTAGCTATCGGCATGATCTTTTCACTCTCGGGACTACTGTGCTTAGCTTTCGCCTCCAATTTCTATCTTATTTTAACATCCGTCAGTCTCTTAGGAATAGGTTCATCCGTTTTTCATCCAGAAGCTTCCCGCGTAGCCCATTTGGCCTCTGGTGGCCGTAAGGGGCTTGCTCAATCTATATTCCAGGTTGGTGGCAATGCAGGTAGTGCTATCGGCCCTCTTCTGGCTGCACTTATCGTTATTCCTATGGGCCAAAATTACATCGGTTGGTTTGGCACTTTAGCTATAGTGGGCATGTTCATTCTGACCATTGTAGGCAATTGGTATCAGCAAAATATGATCGTTAAAACCGCAACCGCAGGCACGAATCAAGTCGCTCAACAACAGACCCTGTCTAAAAGAACCGTCACTGTATCCATCGTCATCCTCCTAGTACTGATCTTTTCGAAATACTTCTATATGGCTTCGATGACAAGCTACTTCACCTTCTTCCTTATCGAAAAATTTGGTGTTTCAGTACAGCAATCCCAAATATATCTTTTTGTATTCTTAGCGTCTGTTGCCGCAGGTACGATTTTAGGAGGTCCTTTGGGCGACAGATACGGCCGTAAGCTGATCATCTGGATATCCATTCTAGGTGCGGCTCCATTCACGTTGCTATTGCCTCACGTAGGTCTTACGGCGACCGTTGTACTAGCCGGAATTATCGGATTGATTATTTCTTCGGCTTTCTCAGCCATTCTAGTTTATGCCACAGATCTTATTCCCGGTAAAGTTGGAATGATTGCAGGCCTATTCTTTGGCTTTGCTTTCGGTATGGGAGGCATCGGTTCCGCTGTTCTAGGTTGGTTAGCTGATCGTACAAGTATAGAGTATGTCTTCTCTATCTGTGCTTTCCTGCCCCTTATCGGTATAGTTACAGGTTTTTTACCCAATATAAAACGAAAAATATAATACATAAAAAAGAGAGCCGGTTTAAAACCGGCTCTCTTTTTTTATGTATTATGAACTCGCAAGAGTTCTTCCCCTTTCGCCTCGCGCCAGATATAATAATATAATGACACTAATCAACGCATACAATGCTAAAAGACTAAGGCTTAAATTCCCCACTGCCCACTCCGAAGGAAGCAACTCATTCAGCACCGTCATAAATGACAGCCCGATTCCTCCTCCTAAGAAATAACTCGTACTCGTCAGACTTGATACCACTCCATAGTTGCCAGGATCTACGTCACGAATACTCAACACCGCCATACTGGTAAAACAGAAAGTAATACCTATCCCTGAGATACAAGCAGCCCCCACCAACACCAAAGGCAACGGATGTCCAAAATAAAGCGAGCTCCATAAAACCAATGCTCCTCCCAACATAAAGGACCAGCCTAATACGCCCATCTGCGCCGAATTGAACCGGCTGGACACAAAAGGAAGCACAAATTTCGCAATCAATGCCGACAGCACACTAAATGGAACCAACATCAATCCCGCCGCCGCCGCACTATGTCCCATATCACTCTGCAACATCAAAGAGATCAGAAACAAGAATCCAATAAAAAAAGCTCCCTGAATAAAGAACACTAGATTCGATATCACGACAGAAGGATGGTTAAATAAACTCAACCTAATCAGGGGTTCGTCGACGGTCTTCAACCTATAGATGACGATTCCCAACAAGGCTAGCCCTCCCAAAAGTGCGCCAACAACAATCAACGGGTTTTCTTCGAAATTTGTTAATTCATGTGAGCCATAGGCTATACCTAACAATCCCAGGACCAATAGTACAGCTGACAATGTATCCGTCCGGGACGACCTCGTACTCACTTCATCTTTTGGGATATAAAAGTATGCCAGAATCAATGTTACGGCTAGAATCGGCACATTGATCAAAAACACCCAATGCCAACTCAAATAGGTACTCAACAAACCTCCTATTGACAGTCCACTGCCAGATCCAATAGCAGCAAAAGAACTAAAAACACCTATAGCCCGGTTACGTTCCTGTGTTTCCCGGAATGTATTAGTGATAATAGATGACGATGCAGGCATAATAAAAGCTGCTCCCAATCCCTGCAATGCCCGGAATACCGCCAATGATTCAAAAGAAGTAGACAGACCTGCCCCCAATGAAGTCAGCATGAATACCAGACCTCCCCACAAAAACACCTTCTTGCGACCCTTTTGATCAGACGTCCGTCCTCCGATGATTAAAAAACCACCAAACAGAAGAACATACAACGTTTGCAACCACTGCGCTTGCTCCACTCCAATATGGAACTGCTCCTGTATAGAGGGGATAGTCAGATTTATGATCGCGATATCCAACGCTTCTACAAACGTAGCAACCGACGCTATTATTAAAATAAGGTTCTTCCGCAACTGCATATATTTATTTTTTCGGCAAAGGTACTCTTTATACCACAAACGAGGAATAGCCCAACTATATTTAGAGCAAAACGAAGAACACAAAGTCTAAGAAGCATAAAAATGGATCTTATATCCCAGTTCGGGAATAAGATCCATGCTATCATTATCCGTAATAGGCTGTTAGAAATTCTTTCACCTGTTGTGGTTCTCTCCCCAAGATATCCCTAAGGTCTTCTCCTGTTTTGCCAAACTCACCTACTTTTATGCTTTTTAAAATTCCAGCAAAAAGATCGACAACCATAGCTGGTAGTCCCGCTAGAGACAATCCCTTTCGATAATCTTCATCAGAGGCATCTACATAGTTGATTTCCAACTTAAGAATAGCACTCAAAAATGCAGCGATATCAGCGAAGCGAACACTATTTTCATTCACTAGATCCACCGTTTTATCATCAAAATCCTTACTCAACAACACCTTTACTGCTGCCTCTGCCAAATCCTCTCTAGAAGTAAAAGTAACTGGCGTATCACCTGCCGATGCAAATAAAACCTTGTTCTCACGGATTCCAGGTCCGATTATATCAGGTAGCATATCCATATATATACCATTCCGCAGTATGGTATAGGTCAGACCACTCGCTTTTAATAAATCTTCCGAAAGTTTATAGACCGGCATAAGCCCATTTGGGGAGTCGATCGCTGTCGATTGATACTGAAAACTGGTAAATACCACATGCGCTACCCCCGCTTCTTTAGCCGCGGCAATCACATTCCTATGATGAGCCTCTCGGTTTATCAAATCATTCGAAGAAACAAAAAGCACCTTTTCAACTCCTTTAAAGGCTTCTAGCAATGACGCATAATCCTCATAATCGCCGACCTTTACGTTCACTCCCTTTTCGCTTAGTGATTTTACCTTAGCCTTATCCCGGCTCAAGACAGTCAACTTGTCTGCACTTTCATACGCTAAAAAAGCCGAAGCTGCTGCGCTTCCTAAATGTCCTGTAACTCCTGTTATTAAATACATATTTTTAATACTTTAAATTTTATACTTACTTTTGGTAAGTCAAAGATAAAAAGTAAGCTATAAGCAGACAAGAACTTAACTTCCCGTAATCGACTTACCCGTAGGTTAGTTTTACTGATTATCAGCACAATAATTTTAAAGAAATGAACAAATTTTCTGATACCCAAAGCTGTCCTGTACGCAATATACTAGATCGTCTATCCGACAAATGGACTATACTTGTTATATTGGTTCTTGGCAATCACCCCAAAATGAGGTTTAACGAAATACACAAACAGATTGGAGACATCTCAGAAAAAATGTTAACAGTGTCACTTCGCAAGTTAGAAGCTGATGGTCTCATCTCCCGAGAGATCTATCCAGTTATCCCTCCCAAAGTAGAGTATCAATTAACAGAATTAGGCAAAGAGTTTCTCCCTCTTATTGCTACGATTACAAAATGGGCAGACCTACATATGCAGGAGATATTACAAAACCGTCAACAATACAATGCTTAACTTATGGCGCAAAAAACCAACGCAGTACGGTTATTAGACACCGCAAAAATAAACTATACACTTCGCGAATATGAAGTTGACGAAGATGACGTCAGCGCTGAACATGTCGCTTTATCTATGGGAATAGCTCCTGACCACCTTTATAAAACACTTGTTCTGAGAGGTACACAAGATCCTTATCTCGTTGCTGTTATTCCGGGAAATAGCCATTTAGACTTTAAGAAGCTTGCAAAAGCCTCAGGCAACAAAAACTGTGAAATGCTACCGATGAAAGATTTGCAACAAATCACAGGTTATATCCGTGGCGGATGTTCCCCAATAGGCATGAAGAAAGAGCTTCCTACATTTATAGAAGAGGCAGCACAACTCGAGGAAGCAATCTCAGTAAGTGCGGGGAAACGCGGTCTACAGGTCATTCTACACCCAGAGGATCTCGCCACAATGACGAACGCTGCTTTTGTAGATCTCGTCGGTTAACAAACTATTTAAAGTTAAACACAACCCGCAGAATCGCCATTCGTCCACGCAATTCATAGCTGTTCTGTGCTTGCATATTCGCAGATATTGTATAGGTCTCAAACTTCTTAATATTGGCAATATTGGACAGATTTAACTCAAAGTCAGTATTCCATTTCTTATGTCTATATCGAGCGAATGTGTCAAAAAAAACATAGCTAATACGCTCTTGTCCGGGTTGACTGCTATACAGATGTCGCGCACGTAGGTTCAGGTGAACAAGTCCGTAAAAACTAACTGGAAACCCAAGATTCTGCGACATATTAAAAGCATTGCGATTCAATCCCTCAGCGCCACCTTGCTGCTTTGTAGTACTCCAAGATAGTTGTCCTTGATAAGATAAATTCACTGATTTCCACAACTTAGTCTCGACAGCAGGAATCAGGTTATAACCAATATTCACAAACGGCAACAGCTCATTATTGAACAATTGATTATAGTCTGTCAGAGTCCAATTAAACCCAAGCTTCAGAGTACTTGTCAATGGAAAAATATATTTGTCCAAACCAAGGCTTGCTCTGTAGGAATTCACTTTATTCTCTTTAGCAATCAACTGTGCCTGCGTAATATCATCGTCGATAACATTCGACAACATGGAACTTGCAATGGACTGGCTATAATTTAATCCAAAATTCAAGAACAGCAATTGTATGGTCTTCGAAAGCCTATAATTCAATCCAAAATCGTTGTTACGGCTCTCATTAATTCCTCCACTATTCCTTGCCTGGGTTCTATAGTTTTGGATGATAAGCCCCCGATATACCCCTTCTATATTACCAAAGTTATTTCCACGGCGATAGGAAAAACTCAGCTCATCTTCCGATCCCACCAAATACTTAGCATTAAAAGCTGGATTAAAGAGTAACCTGTTCTGGCTCTGACTTAATTCAAAATAAGGATCTTCATAATGGGTACGTTGCAATGACAAAGGCAATGTCAAACGCGAAGAAAAACGTTTTGTCTTCCATTCATACTCCCCCTGAGCAAAAAGTGACGTACGAAGCCAATTTGTATTATTTGTGGCTGAATCTATTGCATCATGTAGAACCCGTCCCCCAGAGACAATATCAATAGTAGAATTCAATCGTTGGTCTTCGATCGACACACCTGCATTATAATATTGAACTATCTTCTTATTCGGCAGACGATACCCTACAGAAGCACGCGTAAAAAATGACGGCACTTCCAAATGCTGCCTGGTCTCTTCATAGACCTCACCCCCATTCATCAAATCTGGAAAAATTCCAGGAGCCAACGTCAACGTCTGCGGCTTCTTTCCATAATTCATATACCAATTCACCTGAATAATATCTCCATTTTTTAGCGCTGGTACATATTCCAATTGATTAGAAAATCCCTTGACCGTAAAATCCCGTGCCACATTAATCTCTTCCTCTTTACTATAAATTACAGCGCTACCATTTTCTTTTTGGTACTCCAACGATAACGCATTGTTGATATAGTTCTTTTCCTGATTTTTAGTCGCACTAAACCTAAACGCCCCCATCCATTGTTTAATAGCTGTAAGCTGTCTTTCGTCGAAGCTATACACCTTGCCATTGGTATTAAATGAAGTGCTCCCGGCATAGTCAAACGTATTTCTATCAACTAGGAGTTGAATATTTGATTTCAACTGCCACTCCTTCTTGGTATTCATTAAATTATTGGCATCCAACGCAGCCGAATTGTTCATAAAATAATTATTCTTATTCACTGGTGGACCACCAACTGTCCCAAGAGCCAAGAGGTTGTTTACTGGCGAAGTTCCCATATTAGACAATACAGTCTGCTTGTTGAACCCTGTAAAAGCGCCGCTTAAGTCGTCACCAATATTATTCCCACGCAATACATTAAGGAGCTTATGTTTTTTATTGAACAAAATAGCATTCACCTCGGCATCATATTGCTCTGGGAGCCCTCCTCCAACCTTCACCTGCCCTGTCAACTTTAGCTTTGCATCATCTTTAATGACAAGATTCAGCGCGACCTCGTCTGTATAACGCTTATTTTTAAGCACTTTCTTATGCTCATGATTATTTAATACCTGTACATCTTGCACCATCTTATGAGGAATAGTCTTCGAACCGATAGCATAGCGATCATCAAGCAAATCATCTCCATCGATATAGAAATTAGAGATGGCTTTGCCTTGATATTTTATCTGACCTGACTCCAAGACCTCAACACCAGGCATACGCTTCAATACATCTCCTATAGACCTGTCCTCCTCTTTGGCGAAAGACGACACATTATAAGCCAACGTATCCCCCATCCGCTGTATGCGAGGCCTACTTTTTATATCCACATCTTCTAGACGCACCATCGATTGTTCTAATTCAATCCTCATCTTTGTCCCGACAGTAGGAGGCAGTGATTTCTTTTTGTATCCCAGATGGTTTATTTCCAGATAAGCCCCAGTTATATCCCTGTCCGTAGACAATATGAAATTCCCGTTCTTATCGGAAGCCTTAAAAGACATCACCTTATGGTCTCCTGATTTGAGAAGCACAGTAATTGCATGTAGCGGATCCTGCGTCCCCTTATCAATCAACATCCCTTCGATAGTCGCTCGCTGCGCCATAATTGCAACTCCGTTCAACAGAAAAAGCAGAAAAAAAACGAGCCTTCTACGCATGTGCTATGGAATCAGTTCGATTGGATTGTTCGTAATTTTAGACGGTACATAACTGTCATCATTCTTGACATTTATAGATTTCACCTTCGAGGTATCTAGTGTAGCAGACGAGTTTGAATTACCAGAAGACGATCTAACCATAATCCCTCCAGAAACATTTGTGGTTGCGGAACTACGAGCGCTCATATACGCACTAGGATTGGCCCGAAATGCCTTCTGCAATTTTTCGACCTCCGATGCCGTAGATGCGATGGCCTTTTCCGATGGCGCTATCCGAATACCTGTCTCGTCCTCTATTTTGTCGAATCCAGCATACTCAAACTCAACCTCTCCTTTGCTATCTTTAGCAGAGAGAATCAATCCCGGCAGGCCATGTAACTTCCATGGACCTCCTGACAGAGGAATCTCCGTTGTAAACCACACCATATAATGGCGCCCTTTAAAGTCCGTTGTGGCCTTTTGACAGCTATATCCACCTATATCCTTTGTCTCCTCCAAAATTTCCCAATCCTGCTCTGGGTAGACACTTGATAGGACAAACTCATCGGTAGCCACCTTCACAATTTCAGTCATTTTCTGTTGTGCGGATTCAATAATGTACGTCTCACTAATTGGCGAAGTCCTTTTTAAAATAACCAAGTTTCCATCAAAAGCAGGATCATCCATCTGTTTTTTCATATCCTCCTGCATTCTCGTTCCCGAATAGCTAGCATAGTAACTACCTCCCTCGCCGAGATAAGTCACCACTTCATCTTTGATAAACTTGTCCCGTTGTGTTGTATCATTTACATGTTTAAAGTTATAATGTACCTTAGCCAAAGGCTTTTCTTGAGTGTAGGACTTTGTTGCCCCAAAGAGCAGTAGTCCAAAAAATAGTATTCTTTTCATTTAATTACGGTTTTGTAGTAAATATACGATTTTTCCGTAGACATCAAATTTTATTAATCTTTTATAGAAAATATTTGTAACGAATCCTACATTGCATAGACTTACTGACTAAATTTAGAATAACTTGATGAATTATAACAACCAAATAAAGCTGTGAACCAATTGAACGAAAAACTATTCTTGAATCACATCGACGAGCATAAAGGCATTCTCCACAAAGTAGCTCGCATGTATATGCACAACAAAGAAGATCGCGAGGACCTCCAACAGGAGATTATCGTACAACTTTGGAAATCATATTCCAAATTCAAAGGAGATTCCGCTTTTTCAACTTGGATGTATCGCGTATCTATAAACACTGCCATCACCTATTTCAAGAAAGATAAACGCCGTAGCGATCGCTATGCCTACGACGCCACTTATGAGCCTGAGCATGAACCCTATAATACAGACAAAGAGAAACAGCTCGAACTCTTTTATTTGGCTGCGCAACAGCTCAATAAAATCGAAAAAGCCCTCATCTTTTATTTTATGGAAGGCCTGTCTCATCGTGATACCGGCACATTATTAGGAATCACCGAGGGCAATGTTAGGGTAAAACTGAATCGTACAAAAGAAAAATTGCAAAACATTATAAAGAAACTAGACCATGAATTTTGAAGAACTAAAATCAACGTGGAATGCTGATCCCACACAGGAAGTACATATTCCAACACATATCAAACAGTTACGTAAAGCACAACATCCCCTGGATAAACTAAAACGCAACATGAAAAACGAAGGTTATATGCAAATCGTAGCTATTATCTTCATGGCATTTGCTCCACAGCTATTTGATCTTGCCCCAAACACCTACTTGATTTACTATACCAGCTACGCCATAGTCGTACTTGTCTCGATATATTACTTAAATATATTTCGCCACTTCTACCAGCGCGTCAGCCATTATACGAATGATACCAAAGACAACCTCAGCGAAATATATTACGAGTTCAAGTTGAATATTGAGCGCTATCATTCCTTTGGTTTTCTACTTATCCCATTTGTACTCGTGTGGACCTCTGTATATACCTATAGTCGTCTCATTGAGCAAGGGAAAGACCTCAGTGCGATAGCAGATTCCAACAAACAACCATTACTAATCGTTATATTAATTACCTTACTTCTTGTTCCATTGGCTATAATAGCCTGGACGAGATATTTCTACACTCCTTATACCAAACAAATCAAAACTGTGCTAGACGAGTTGAAAAAAGACGAACTCTAACCCCCCACCTATCGCTGTCTAAAAAGTTGTCCAACCAAAAGGTCAAACTTTTTAGATTCTGTGTTAATATACAAGTCAATTTTATATTTTTTTGTAATTTTAGGTTTTAGGCGGTCTTGTACCAGCCTGTTTAGGGTAGCCCTCGTTGGCTGCCCTAATTTGTATCTACCTTA
>NZ_JAEQMU010000006.1 GCF_017908035.1 Sphingobacterium tabacisoli
AAAAATCAGTATGCCTACGAAAGCTACTAAGACAACCCTTGGCTCTTCCTCTTCTCACTATATAAAGCAAATCTATAAAACAAAAAATGTCTCCTATATTTGCTTACAACAAACATAGGAGACAGTCTCTTAGTAATTTAGCACCTGCCTATCTTGGATTTTGTTTAACCCTACTTATATCTACAATATCCTCAGGAATAGCGATTGCATATCGTTTATCATTAGGCTGTAATGTATATGTGTCACCGATTATCCGTGTCAACGTTATTTCAGCACCATCTCTATTAAATCTTTTAAGATCCCCCCAACGTAGCCCTCTAAATAGCAGTTCTTTCCTTCTCTCTTCTAGCACGATAGTCAGCGCATCTTTAGTATTTTCAAATGTATATGGTACAAAATGGCCATTATCCCATCTCTTAACCAACAGCTTATTCAAAACGAATGCACCATCAGAGAGCTTCTTCAAACGCACATTGCACTCCGCTATAATCAACATCAATTCACTTGTAGTAATTCCAGTTATCAATCCGCGATGCCCCATATGAGTTCCCTTAAAATAAAAGTTACCAGCGTTATCCTTCCTAAAATAGATATCCCGTCTCAGATCACCTTGCTTATACAATTCATAAAGCGAACTTGATACCCTCGCTATATTCAAGTTATTGACAATCTCGGAAGAATACATTCTTGTAAAAAAAATAATTTCTTTGCTCATTTGATTAACGACTGGAATCGGGAAACTCGCTTCCACACTCAAACCATTAAAATCAATCAATTCTTCATTATACTTCAGTGATTCTTCAGCGTGTCTCAACGATTCAGCATAATCACCAATTACCAGATAAACCCGCGCTAATAAACCGTGAGCAGCAGCTTTCGTTGGCAAAGCAGGTGACACTGATGTCAGAGGCAATAAAGGAAGTGCTTCCTCTAGGTCCTTAATAATCTGACTATAGGTCTCTCCCACAGTAGCTCTTGCTGAAATAATATTCACATCAGGATCTAGACGGATCACCATCCCTAGCTCCACATCAGCAGTCTCTTGTCGATATACAGGCGACCATATCTGTACACCGTCTAGATATCGAGCGGCTCTAAAGGTCAGTGCCTGCCCTTTCAATTTATCCGTTTCATAACCTTTCAGACCATTCTTCTCTAGACCGTCCAACACAGCATTACACACATATATCGCATTATAACAATGAGCCCACTCATTCCCTGCCGAAGCGACACTTCTCGACACATAATCAGGTTGCCATGTGTAGAGCCGTTTATCGCTCTCATAATGTAGCCCGTTATAATCCTCTGTTGTCAAATAAAGATCATCACTACTAGCATCACCTAGAGAAGAAAAAGTAGAATTCAAAACTCCCCAATCATTCAAAAGTGCTTCAAAATCCTCTATCGTAGAGGGAGTACCCAAGCTTTTATCAGATTTTTCCGACAAGAAACTTTCACAACCTGACAATACCATAGTCAACACTATAGTTAGCACAAGCTGAAAATCAATATTTTTCTTTTTTTGCATAGTTGTTTATTTTTAAAAACTGGCCCTAACTCCAATTGTATAATTTGTAGGCTTTTTAACCCGTCCTACCCCTATGTTAAAATCCGGATCAATACCTGCCTTATTTGCTTTCCATAAGATGCCCACATTATCGATATTGAGGTTTAGCCTAAGTTGATGAAACCCTTTTCCCACATTAAGATCATAACCTAGATTAATGTATTGCAGACGAACATGATCTCCTTTCTCCACTAGTACACTTGAGCCTGAATAAAATCGATCTCTATTATTATTTGTCGTAAATAGATTAACGGGAACATCGGTCATCTTTTCATCACCAGGGTTTTGCCATCGCTTAGCGTAATCAACATGCCCAGACCTACTATTGAACAAATCTGTATAGTTGATAGATGGGCGTCTAAACCAATACCCAAGCTTATAAGCAAGTCCAAATTGCAATTGGAATCTTTTATAAGAAAATGTATTCACCATATTACCGTAGTGAGTGGGAACTGCAGATCCAAAATACACTAAGTCTTCTACCTTCGTACCTGTTCCAGTTATACTACTATAGTTCTTACTGATTTCACCATTTAAATATCCCTGTGCTTCGCCAGTATTCGGATCCAACCCTGCCCACCGATAAGCATATATTGTATATACAGGGTGGCCGGCTATCCCTGAAATGGGCGGTATCGCTGTATTAACATATTCTCGAGCCACAGTACGCTCGATATTATACTCTTCAATCTTATCCCTATACAAGCTAAAATTCAAAAGTGTATTCCATCGGAGCATCCCTTCAAGATTCACACTCTTTAACTCAATATCCAATCCCCTTCCAGACATATCGGCAACATTTCTTAAAAAATAAGGAGGCACTCCTGTGGTATAATCAATTGGTGCTACTCCAAATAAGTTTTCACCCTTTTTATGAAAGTATTCGACACTACCTGACAAGCGATTTTTCTGTAGACGGAAATCAATTGCGATATTAAACATTCTTGTTGTCTCCCATTTCAAATTTGGGTTGTACCAATTATCGAATACAGCAATCGGATCGCCCGTAAATACAGAAGGATCTACAAACCTTATCGTATTGACAGCCACCATCGCAGGATCCACATTACCACTAAACCCATAGGTAGACCTGATACTTACATAAGGAACAGCTTCCCATTGATAGAACCTTTCGCTAGACAATTTCCAAGAGGCACCTGTCGACCAGAAAGGATTCCATTGATCATTTGTTTTTAGCCCAAACAAATTACTGGCATCCCTTCGTGCGCTCCCCGATACAGTATAACGATCCCCATATGTATATGCTGCATTCACAAACTGAGAGACAAATCTTGTATCTATATCCGATAGAGATTGATTACTCGGTATATATGCACCTCCTCCAGTGATAAAATTCGGATAAGGCCGAGTATAATCAATATTAGCCACCGTTAAATTATGGGTATTGTATCCATAAAATCTATTTCCCTGCCCCTGCGAATGCGCCAATCTACCCTCAACACCCGCTAATGCATTCATGTAATGATCTCCAAACTTATTGTCAAAGCTCAACTTACCTCGGATATTATGGGCATCCATCCAGCCACTAGATTTATCTAGAATACTTCCTTTAGGGATTATAAACTTAATTTCATCCCCTACCGTTTGAGCAAAACGATTTATGTAATCTCTAGCTACATAGCCTTTCTCATCAGACAAACTCGTCACTAAAGTCTGCTGTCTTTCATACTGATAATTTACAGCAGCATTGAAACCTTTTAAAAGTCCGTACTGTATTTCAGTGTTAACCAAGACATCTGACAGCTTATTGTTTCGCACCTGATACTTCCAGTCTGTTAATGGATAATAACTCCAATCCAACAATTTTCCTTCTTCCAATTTTTCCACGAAACTCTGCCGATAGTTTCTAGGTACCGCAAGAGGATCCCCATCTACGTCCGCCAAATGCATATAAGGCAGAAGATTAGGCACGTCATTATACCCCAGCCTACCAGAGGCACTTATCGATTGCGTATAATACAAATTTGCGGCTAAGGACAATCGTTCAGAAAAACGATATATGTTTTGCAATCGCAGATTTAGCCGCTGATAAGTCTCCCCTAAGCTTTCTTTATTATGATCATACCCCATAAAAGATAACCAAGAGAATTTCGCTGTACCCCCCGATGCGTCCAGAAAATACTGTTGCCTTACTGCTGGTTTATACATAAATCGGCTAAAATCATCTCTAGAATCGACCTCCCTCCAGCTATCGATGATATTTACAACATCCTCCTCAGACATCTTTCCCTTATCAGAAAGATCCAACAAATCAACAACAGGGCTAAGCCAAGGCTTACCGTTCGAATTAATACTACTCTTATAAAAACCACGGGAATACAACTCTTTTTCTACATCTATAAAATCAGAAGAAGACATCTGAGGAATATAGGACAGATCTGGCTTCTTTCCGATAGTGACGTTGGATCTAACCCCAACAGATACCGGCGTGTTAAACTTTCCATTTTTTGTTGTAATCACAATAACTCCATTAGCAGCCCGAGCTCCCCAAATACTAGCCGCTGCTGCATCCTTCAGAATAGTGATGCTCTCCACCAGATTAGGATTGAGATTGATCAAATCACCATCATAAGGGAAATTATCAACCACTATGAGTGGATCCTTAGGCCCCTTGATTGTACTCAACCCTCTTATCATCATCTGTGGGCTATATTGACTTCTTCCCGCATCCATTACCACACTATTAGCAATAGCAGGCAATCTTGATAAAATATCTGTCCCCTCTTGTTGATTGAAAAGATCGCCAGTCACCAGGGAAAAAGAGCCTGTAGCACGCTCGCGAGGAATATTCTGATACCCCGTAGAAACAATAACTTCCTCAATATCTACAGAACTAGCTTTAAGTACAATAGAAAATTCTCGAACATTAGAATCAAACACTTTCGATACCTGCGTATACCCCACATGCTGAATCAACAATTGCCCTTGGTTATGTATGGTTTGAACTTGAAATCTACCTCTCGCATCCGTTTTTACACTTCTACCTCCTAGTTTCTCCGTTACAGTAGCCTTTTCCATAGGATTACCCAAACTATCTTTCACCACTCCAACCAACAAAACCTGAGCTTGTACAACAGTCCCTAGAACCAGTACCCCCAATAACAA
Organism: Sphingobacterium tabacisoli; assembly: GCF_017908035.1. Classification (GTDB taxonomy): domain Bacteria; phylum Bacteroidota; class Bacteroidia; order Sphingobacteriales; family Sphingobacteriaceae; genus Sphingobacterium; species Sphingobacterium tabacisoli. The sequence continues at coordinate 4,694 of NZ_JAEQMU010000006.1, forward strand.
GCTTATTCCCTTCATGATTTCTTATCAATAAATGGAGCAATATATTGTCGATCAAGTAAATTTCGGAATGTCTTTAACTGATACAAACCAATATCGTTTATCCAACAATAACTAGGATATGCGGAAGGCGCAAAAAGCCTCTCAAGATAATCGTCCTCAATAACCGAGATTAGGTTGGATAATTTGAGATTTAGAAAAGCTTCGCTTTTAGTAAAGCGATTAAGCTTTTCCTGATCCTCCTTCGTTCGTTTTGTATTAACCATAACCACGACCAATTCATCTGCATACTTCTCCTTAAAAAAGTCTATCTCGTTTTGGTGCAACAGACAATTGAAACAACCAGAAAACCAAAAATCAAGAACAACCATTTTCCCTCTGTGTTCTTCAAATGTCTTTCTTACTGTATCACCATTGATGTAAAAAAGATGTTCCTTCGTCCAAAAATCATCTGGCACTTTCTGCCCTACACTTAGAGGTTTAATCCGTAAAAGGCCAGTAGCCTCCTGCCCTTGAGCAGGAGTAACCAAGGCCATACTAAACAACACACAGTATATTATAGTTAGTGATAATGTCTTAATTGTTGTTGGGATGAATGAGACATCGTCTTCTAAAAAGAGCAGACCTCTCCCACCCTTATTAAAATTCATCATTTTAGGGTTCTTTAGGTGTGACCTAATAAGGGCGGGTCAGAGCGTTACTTCCATCAATAACCAACCGTACCTAATCTTGATCAGGTCACACGGTTTAATAAATAAAATTGATTCTTAAAATTCGGCAGTCTTCTCTTTGTGGTGTATATCAGGGATTTCATAATGTTTATAATTGGAAGCTGCACCGAAAAGAATGGTCATCTAGACCACATCCGCCGACCGAACTATTCGGGGGCACAAATTAGATTTTTTTGAAATTGCTTTTTTAAATTCATACTCGTTATCTGCTAAACGAGCCTTGCTTTTGGGAAAGACTAAAGCAATAAGCATGGAGCCTGCATCCCGTGTCCCACATAAATTTTCTGACGACTTACGGCTTCACAGGTAAACAGCAGACCCCACACTTATCTTATTATTGATGCCAAATATAGCACTTTATAAGATAGTGTTAGGGCATATCCTGCTGCCTTGCTAGCCGTCGTCAGAATGTGAGAGCAAGACTTTAATAAATATGCCTTTTATTCTGTAGTAACACACTACAGAGTTTTAACTATACAAATATAGTTAAAAACTTACATATATGTAAGTTTTTACAAACATATAAGTAATTATAAATTTACTTATATGTTTAGGATGTGCAAATTGGAATTTCATAGTGTTACAAATAATCGATATTATGGCAATACCAGATAGAATTCATCAAGAGTTTTTGATGATTAAAGCCGCATTCGAAAGTGGTTCAGTTACAAAAATGAGTCAATTAGATAAACAAAAATCCACGAGAATAGCGGCATTAATCGGAATGAATCAAGGACGCTACGGAGCAAAACTATTAAACCCAGAAGATTTTTCACCATCGGAGATAACCCGAATGTCTTTGATTATTAATATTGACCCTGGGTTAATCATGAATGTCATCAAAAATCAATTGCTAAAAACCGAAATGGAAAGAGTATTAAAAAACATCAAAAAAGAAGAAGAGAAAAAGCTAGCAAAAACTAAAAAAGACTAATTAGAAAAGCGAGTAATTCGATAGCATTATAATAGATCTTGTAGCTACAAGTCGAGCCATCAAAGCTAAGTTTCAAATAAATGACTTACATTTCATTAAGTACGATGGGAATCATTGATCAGAAACTGGTGTGCAAAGAGAGTATCTTTCTTTATCCTCAATGTAATCGCAACTACACTCCCTATCTTCAACCATAATCTACAACTAACACATTCTAGATTCTTACTCAAAGTACCTTGGATCCGTGTTGAGTGCGAGTCTACCTTAGACACAGGGTAGTAGCACCTAAGGCTCAGTTCGCACACAGTTGCCTTCTTAATAGGTTCTTAATACGATCTATAGTATTAGCAGACTAAATAACCGTCCTCTAAACCATATACATCCATCGCTGAACCATATAACTACACTATAGGGAGTATCTCGCACTCCAATATAGGTATACTATACTTCCATATAGGTACGCCGCAAAACATTATACCCAAATAGCAAACCCGTATGGTTCCGGAGTGAAACATTTTAGCTATGTGGCAGTTCCATATAGGTGCGCCACAAAACCTTATGCACAAATAGCGAAACCATATCGTGCCAGAGAGTAACACTTTAGGTATGTGGCAGTTCCATATAGGTACACCACAAAACCTTAGGCATAAATAGCGAACCCATATCGTGACAGACTGAAACATTTTAGGTATGAGGCAGTCCCATATAGGTATGCCACAAAACCTTAGGCATAAATAGCGAACCCATATCGCACCAGAGAGAAACACTTTAGGTATGTGGCAGTTCCATATAGGTACACCACAAAACCTTAGGCATAAATAGCGAACCCATATCGTGCCAGAGAGAAACACTTTAGGTATGTGGCAGTTCCATATAGGTACACCACGAAACCTTAGGCATAAATAGCGAACCCATATCGTGACAGAGAGAAACACTTTAGGTATGTGGCAGTTCCATATAGGTACACCACGAAACCTTAGGCATAAATAGCGAACCCATATCGTGCCAGATGCCAAGTAAAAACATCAAAATAACCATCCTCTTTTGGAAAATAAGTGACACCTTTTTCAGAAAAAGGTGTCACTTATTGCGAACTTGTAGTCACTTATCTGTAAAAAGGGACTCCTTTTTACTAAAATGGAACATCTATTTTTAAACGACAGTCCCCTTTTCTCTACAAAGAGATCGGTTGTTCTAAACAAGGAACTATTATTTTATTTTGCCCTTTGTAGAAAGCAAAATTGTTTTCACAAGCCATAGTTAATCCTGGAGAACCATTCCTTTTAACCCTAATTCGGCAAGAAAGCTTTACTGCACCTCTTTGGCGAGCATCACCTTTTCATCAAATATATTCTGTTTAAACTCCAACATATTGATCTTCCGGCGCGCTACAGGTTTATATTCTCTCGATAAAGGATCCTTAAAATAGAAATCGTACGAGCCCCCTACAATACCTTTGCCCGGAACATACACAAACCGATCTATGCCACGCTCCCACTCATGATCATCCATGACACGCCCCCAAGGGACAAAAGTCCAAAACTGATACCCTACCTCGCCATTTTGCAAAGCTGGCTTTGAAGATAGGTAAAAACGTTCCAGACTATAGTTGTCATATTTCCGAGCATATACACCCGGGACGATAGGAAACTCGCCTCCCTTGAATTCGTTTTCATAAATACCCTTCATCTGCTTGATGGTAAGCAAGGGTTGATTGATATCGATGACATGACGCGGGATGGTAAATACATCAGGATAATCCTGTACATAAAACACCTGCAAGAAAGAAGCCCTGGACCTATAATATTTATTACCTTTTTTAAACAGAATACCATACTGTGCAGGCACATCCACATAGGGAAGATCGTGAAGAGTTTTTCTCCCTAATGTCTGCAACCGTTCAAAGCTCAAGTAATCTATATCGTCTGGCTTCTGGTCATATTCGATCCACTTGGATTTCCCATCAAACACCGGTAGCACAGAAAAAGTAAAAAGGTAACGGGTAGGCGCCATCAAATACTCGCTATCAAATCTTGGGTTTTCCTTCAGTATAGGCAAGACATTAAACACATCGATATCGAGATCAATCCCATAGAGTTCCTGTGTCGAAAGAGTAAAATGAGTGATTTTGTAATCTGCAGACACAGAATCCATATCTACTATAAAACACCTCTGTTGCCCCGCTGCCACAAATGGCATACAGATCAATATAAATCCTCTTAATAAAACTACTGCCTTTTTCATTTTTACATTAATTTTAATTTAACGTGACTCAGACACAACAACACCATCACCAACTTTAACAGACTCATAATAAACAATCTAAAAAAAACTTTTTTAAATAATCGCATCCCAACACCAGACTCTAAAAGATCCCGATATACATGATTTTTTACACCTCACCGAAGATTACAAAGAACGTGATATAGACAAACAACAATACGGCACATTATCCACGTCTTATTAAAGTTAGGCAAATGATTTGCTTTTATCGGTGGGGAGATGAATTTATAGTAATTTTCTTAGAAAATTTTATCCGTTAGACCTAAAAAGTAATACTCAATTCCCCATCTACAACCAGACTTTAGTAACAATCCGCTACTTGATGATTTCACGAGAGATGAGACTAAAAATTGGAATTCTCATTTAGGACAACATTTTGTTCACAAAGGTTTGTTTTTCGGCCAAATACGTGGGGAGGTTCAAAATAATTTTTGCCATTTTCCAAACCTTTACACGTCATTATTTTCTTCAAAAACAGCAAAAAATAAAGGCTAAAACTACTTTAAACCCATATTTAAGACTTCAAAAAACGTCTTAAACAGAATTTCGTCGAGCTACATCGCAAACGCTACGCGCTAGCGTACAGAGCCTACACGCTAGCGTATAGAATGCAACAACTAACACGTAGAGTCGAACTGCTATCATCTAGAACATACAAGCTAATGTACCGACCGCGACAGCTAGCGTATGAAACCAAACAGCTGGCGCATGGAGACGAACGACTAATGTCTACTATCAAGCAGCTAACGTGCCGACCACAGCAACCAGCCTCTGAGACACAACAACTAGCGCCTAGCGTCTAAGCTTTAGACTCTGAAGTCTACAAGATCTCACTACGAGGAGTAACGATAGCGCGCAAAGCCCAAACACTTGCACATGGAGGTGGTGCGCCAATACGCGGCCTGCAATCGCAATTCCTTATGGTTAAAAAGCAATACTACCGCAACTAAACAAAGAGGTATATCTTGCTACTTGCAATAATATAAAAAGAGATTAGCAATTATTTGGGGAGCAAATAAAAATAAATTCGTCCCGTTTGAATACTACTTTCCTCAGCACTTGTATTCGAACCTATTAAAAAAGAGACTAGATCCTTGGTATTATTTCCTTTATGAATTATAGGTGCACTGTACTGACCATTATCATTGATTACTGATACAACCTCATCCACATAAGGGAAATCTGGATAGACATAGGAATAATATAAACCAAAATGATTTGATTTGTATAGTTCTTCATAAGCTGTATGTCGGTTATAAACCGGCTTTTCCCCTTCTTGTATTGGCAACTTCACATACACACAGGTTAACTTAGCTTGTCCGCTGTGGATACCGGGGCTCCAAGGTTTCTCTCTACTAATAAAATCGTTAATAACCATTGATGTAGGAGAGACATTTTCTACATAGAGTTTTCCATTCTTTGCAACATAAAAGTACAGGTAAGTACCAGATCGCTCTGCTGAAGGTTCAAGAAACCTAGCAAGACGATCAAAAAACAAATCCATTCCACCTTTTGGTTCAAGTGGTGCCTCAACTGAATAGAAGATTTTGTCTATAGTATCCCGTGGCACCCCAACAGATATAGAATCTGAAAGATCGGTTGATTGCAAATTCCATGGAAACATAATTAACAATAGAAACTTTAATATTTTCATACTCTTTTATAGTTAAAGGAATATCCTATTTTTTAATCCTGTTTGTAAAACCATATCGCCTATAAGTTAAAATATAACATTTAAAGATTCAACTCCTTAGCTTTATCCATGATATTTTTTGTGAGGACGATAAGATCAGAATCGAAATTAGCATCGTAAGATCTTGAATTTAACAATACAGCAACACTATATTCTTCACCATAAATCCAAAAAGTTGCTGTACCGGCCAAATTCCCCCCATGATAATATCCTTTAAATAAAGTATGGTTAGTTCGCCAACCTTTCGCATAATTATTTCCTGACACGGTAGACTTAGTAAACATTAGATTCCGTATAGACGAATTTAATATATCCGCTTTTTTGCTCCCTCCATCTATTGCATAGAGTATCTTAAATAGATCTTTACTATTAATGATAATACCTCCAGCAGCCTTGTATACTTCCACGAGGTTGCCATAGGCATTATTGTTATTCTGTGCATAGCTAACTACCTCATTTTGTTGTCTTGTAGATGCCGAATTAGCAGACAAATATATATTTGAAACACCTGCAGGTCCATATATCTCTTTCAGATAAGTCAAGTAATCTTTACCCGTAACAACTTCAATTATCTTTCCTAAGGTTCCATATCCCATATTATAATACGCATACTTTGTACCCGGAGCAACCTGTGAAGAATTAAGCATAAGCTGTATACGTCTTTCTAAAGTATTAGGGTCAGCAGCAGAAAACATCGGGTCACCGCTATAACCAGCAGTATGCTCTAATAAATGTCTTACAGTAACTTGAGCGGACATAGGCCCTACTGTCGGCCACAGACTCTTCAATATTCCTCCCGGACCGAAAACCAAATCATCAATCCCTACTTTACCATCTTGGATTAATTTCATAATTGCAATAGCTGTATGCTGCTTAGACATCGAAGCCAGTCTAAATAAATGATCTGGTGTAGCTCTCTCTTTAGTTTCAACATTAGCAAAGCCAGAGGCATTCTGATAAACAATATCTTCCATACTGTTACGACCAATTGCATAGGATACAGCCGGCATACCGTATTTTTCTATAAATGGATAGATCATCGCATCAATTTCCTTTATCCCTCTCTGGGCCATAATTGTGTAAACTGGCGAAACAGAGCCATCTTCGGCTACAATAGTAATTTCTTTTGTTCCGCTGAGATCAACAAATCCGGCATTATTATTCAGCGAAGCCCCATTGATCTTGACCGCTGCTCTTGAAGAAATATTAAAACGTATAAATACTTTGGTTAAATCGACCAGCATAGGTACAGTAACATAACACTTAAACCCAGAACGATAAGTATAAGAAGCTTCCTCCAATAAGCTGTTATTTTCTGACTTCATTATAGAAATACTAGACAACTCCTTACTGGATGATTTCATCTCAACGTCAACTGGAGGCTTAACTTCCTCAGGTACAACATCATCCTTCTTACAGGACACAATAAATAGAAAGAAAAAAAATAAAAGAGAGAGACTAGATAAATATAATTTTCGCATAATAAAAGCTATGGTTAGGAAGTTTTGAAAAAAGAACTCACTTGAAAGGATCAAGTGAGTTCTACATCCTATTTAGGAACAACAATCGCTATTCCATTCGCCAAGGTTCCTGGGGCTATTACTCCAGCACTAGTTGTAGGCGCATTCACTAAAGGAAAAGTAGTCTTTCCTTTAGAATCCTCTTGTCTAATTGTCATTTGACCATACTGTGAGTAATAAGGCATAAATCCTTTATACATCCCCCACCCCCTTAATAATGTGGCCATATTTGGAAGCCCCATACCAACCGACACATTTGGGCGGTTGCCTTCTAAAACCACAAAAAACAACTTACTTTCATCTTGATTAACTCCAACGATACTACGCGCCAGAACTGATGTCGATGCTGTATTGGTATTATTAGGACCATACATTAACCATGTGGGGCCTGAAACCTGATGGACTAATTCACTTTGCTCTACCCAAGTTGTAGGATAAGTGGTAATATTTGGGCTATTTCCCAAGAATACTTCTCCACTTTTCTTAACTCCCAAATAAGGAATAAGTTTGTTCGCATTCGTACTGGCAACAGCTTTCATCACTTTATCATAATACACAAAACCATTGGTAGTAATCCCGTAGGTATTTGTTGTAGATGTACTCATATTATCTCCATTTATTGATGCTAGGATTTTACCCCCAATCCCTTCATTATCCGCTGTCATCTGGTCTAAAACCTGCCTATTGTTTAAAGCCACACCATATGCCGACATCGAAACCACTTTTACTTTAGGATTCTTGATATCCGCTTGAACGACATGTATCATTTGACGTTGATCCAATCCATCAATAAAGACAATTTTAGCATATTCCACACCCTCTGAAAGAGTCCATGTTGTGTCAGAGATAAAACTTTTAAACATTTTATTTTTACTGTCCTCTAAAGTTGTTACATACCAAGACTTCTGCGTATCTATAATCTCTTTATCCTTTTCTTGACTTGCCTTAAAGTATGCCTCTCTATCAAACTCCGGATAATCATCCCGTTGCTTACACCCCCCTATTAATAAACAACCAATAATCCCCAAACCTAACGTATATTTTAAACTAATTTTTTCTAAATTTCCCATGACTATCTCGTTATTGAAAATGATAAATATGGCATTTGATCTGAAGTTGTCATACCTGCATAACCCATAGTAAAAATGGTGAGCACTTTACGATCCAAATACTCAAAATAATTTGAAGATGATGTTGCACTACTGCTATAACGAGCCAAAACGTTTGACTCAATTACGGGTGCTTGGTGCGGACGAATTTTGAATGTCCGTTTAAATCCACTCCGAATTACGAAAGGCTCACTAACCTCCATATATTTAATGTTACTCATTATTAATGTATCCATTTCTGAAGAATGGTTAACAGCAGTAGTACCTGACGCCCACTTACCGATATACAGATCCACAGATTCTACATTCGGTATCATATTAATAATTTGATATCTAAATGTACCAGAATCTGGAACTGTTAGGTTTTCCTTAATAATTGTAGCCTTTGTTGCTGATAGTGTATCAGAAAACAACAAAGTATATTTCCCACCCTTTTCCAAGTCAAACCTCGCTCTGTGAAATACAATAGAGTCTTCACCATTATCTACTTTTTGGGGTAATGCCAATTCGAATTCAGTTGACCCCGCATCTAGTAAAATAAACTCATTTGTTGCAGCACCATTTGTCCCAAACCCTCCACCTGGATAAGGCTGCCTCATCAATATTTTTGGTGTAATGCGCTTGCCATTTGCTTTTACGTACATCCTAGGATTCCCCGGATATGCTGAACCAATAATTACTTTTACGACTGCCTTTGTCTCATCAAGTGGTTTCAAATCCCCATAATCTTCTACGCCAGGTTTACAAGCACTAGCGAAGATCAAAGAAAAAAGAACCAATATTAAATAATTAAAATTTCTCATAATTCACATTTTTAGTTATCTGGTGTTACAAACCATACTTTTTTTGTCCCATAATTAGGCTCTAATCCGCCCCATTTTTCCAATTCCTTTCTGTTCCAATTATATTCAGAATAGTATCTTGGCTTTAATCGATACGCGTATTCTCCATGTAACAAATTAACTGGGTGAAAATGTTTATAAATACTTAAATCATATTGATATTTTCGCATATCTGACCAAGTTTCAATTGATCCCCACGGCCACAGCGCAATGTACTTTTGCAACATAATGTCCTTTATACCCAGGCTCAATTTATCTGTTGACTGAACGACTTCAGAACTTGACACATAAGCCAAAGCTTCTGGTTCAGAAATTCTAGCTTCATCGCCCATTCCTGTTGCTGACAAATATGAATTGACAAAATCCATACTAGCAATAATACCTCTTCGATAGCAATCGTATGCTACATCCATATCTCCTTTATAAAACGCAGCTTCGGATCTAATAAACAACATTTGGGCATGTGTAATGATTGGAAAACTAGCATTATTCTTAAAAATAAACTTACCTAAATATTCATTATTGTCCATTCTACCCACCATTGCTGGAATTGAAGCATTTGCTGCCCCCGCTCCTGGCGTAGCAGCCCTGAAGACCGAATCAGAAAAAGTTCTAACAAGCATTCTCATTAATCGTGGGTCAGTCGAACTTGTCGTGTCGGCTTTAAACTCTCCATGTATTCCCCCTGTTAGATACTTCAAAATTGGAGTTCCAGCATGCATAAATTGAGTATTTCTCAATCTCGAAATCTCAGTTCCCCAAACATTAGAGGTTGCTTCGCTACTTGCTCTAAATCTAACCCTCGCATCATCATTCAAATTTGCAAAAGACAAGTCGGTATATTTCAAAACTGAATCTGCATAAGAGGTTTTGAAAGCAGGCTTATTTATAAGTCGACTATATTGAATTGCACGAATAGCGTGTGTAAATTTTGTCCATTTAATCAGATCTCCTCCATATATATTATCTCCGGAATAACTAGCCAAATGTTTTGCCGAGCTTTGAATAGGCTTAGCGTTTAGATATTTTAAGGCTGAATCACACCACTGGCGAACCTTTGCATAAACTTCAGGTTGATCCTGATAGGCAAAACTAAGCCTGTTTTCCTCGAATGCTTGATCCAATACAATGGGACCATGTAAATCTGTTAACATTTGGTACGCCCAAGCTTTTATGGCATAGCCAATTCCAACAAATTCTGTTTTGCCATCTTCCTTACCTAAACGTATCATTTCTTCTAGATTTTTACCTAGATCGAAATAAACAGTTCGCCACATCCGTTCACCTACATTTTCTTGTGGCTGATTATGTCCGTGTCTTTCCCAGTACAAAGACCCCTCGACATTATCACTACTCCCTACAAAATATTGTATGTATTTGTTGACCGTTCTATTATCAAAGCTGAGCCCCTCAGCCATTCTAAAAGTGATGGGAGCAATTAGCACCTCAGGACTTACCTCTTGTGGAAATGTTTTATCGGTATTAACATCTAAGAATTTTTTACAACTACCAAGAGACGTAGCTATTAAAATAATTACAAGACCTATATTTTTAATTCTCATACTCTTCAAATTTTATAGTTTTAATCTTAAGCCAAAGTTATAGCCTCTTGGTTTACCCATACCCCCACCGTCAATACCGAAACCACCAACTCCACCAATACCTGGCGTATTAGAGTTGGTTTCTGGATCAAAGCCAGAATAATTCGTAAACAAGAAAACGTCCGTAGCAGTAAAAAACACACTCATCGTTGTATTTTTACCAAATTTAGTAATCCATGATTTTGGTAATTGTTGACTCAAAGTGATATCTCTCAACCTAAATGTCCAGATATCTTTTTCAATGAAACTCCTACTGAGAAAAGAAGTATAATAAAGATAGTTGTAATATGGAGTTACCGCTATATTATTTAATGTCGGATTAGCTGTGTTCTCTAATCCGTCTTCCCACACACCCTCTATTACCCGAGGTTGCTCTCTATTTAAAGTTTTCTTAGACAACCCTAATCTGACCATGTTATACTCTAAACCGTTAACCACATCACCACCTACCCGCAAATCCCACAAAAATGTAAGTGACGTATTTTTATACCTTAAACTATTTATTGTTCCTAAAGTGTAATCAGGAATACGATTACCAACAGGTAAATAGTCATCTCTACCAATTACAGGTAAGCCAGTTTCAGGATTGATTAATACCAACCCATCGTTGTTACGCTTGTAATCCGTTGCCATCAAATTTCCAATGCTATAGCCTGGAGCGGCTCCCGAACGCATACCACCAAAGATCCATGTATCTGAATCATAAGTTTCAGGAAGCTCTTTAGCTAAGGAAATTACCTTTCCTTTATTCTGGGTAAAGTTAAATGTCAAATTCCAATTAAAATCTGGCTTTTTAATAGGATTAAGTTTAGCTTGGATTTCAATACCCTGAGATTCAACAGTACCACCATTCATCATTTTTAAAATATATCCAGTAGCATAACTTGTCCGAGGTCTAAAGATCTGATTTTTACTAACCCTCGTGTAATACGTAAAATCGAATGTCAAAAAGTTTTTAAAAAGTGAAAATTCAATCCCTGCTTCCTTATCTATTGTCGTCTCCGGCTTAAGAGTAGAATTAGCACCATTCACATCGTAAGCCATCCCTGCTCCTGTGGATGTTTGCCCAGTATATTTTGATAGAGTTTGGTAAGGTAAAAATGGTTGTTTACCTGTCATGGATACAGAAGCCCTCAATTTACCATCTGAAATAAATTTCTGATCCTTCATAAAATCCAGATCGGTAAAATTGAATGCAATAGAGCCCGACGGATAAGAGAACCAAGGTTTATTCGGCATTAATCTGGACGAACCATCGACCCTTAATGTTCCGGTTAAATAAAGAAGCGTTTTATAACCGAATACTGCCTGACCAAGAATACCAACATTCCTCGTTTCCGTCATCGACTGCTTCGCTTTCCGTTCTTCAGGATCGGTCACATTGATACTGTAAAAATCGGGATCCGCAAATTTTCTCCCATATTGAGAGTGCGTTCTAGTTTGATATGAATCAAAAGTTGACGCAACTACCGCATTTAAAGAAAAATCTTCACCAAATTTAAAACGACCTCGAGCTGAAAACTGACCATTCATCACTCTAGCTCGTTGATCGTATTGTGTAATTTCACCGGCGTCCGCATCAGCATCATCTGCACTGGTACCAGATCCTTTATACGACTGCGCATGGTAAACCTGTTCACCATGAGTCGTAGCATAATCCACACCAAATACCCCATTCAATGTTAACCACTTTAGTGGAGTATAGGTCAAATTAGCTGTAGCTCTTGTTCTATTAACATTATCAAATGATGTATTCCTGTAAACATCCCAAAATGGGTTATCCAATTCACTATAAATACTACCCGAATTTAATACACGATTACCAAACATATCAATCCAGTCTCTCACATCATAAAGAGGATTGAATCTTAATAATGTATACATAAAGCTAGATTGCCCCCTTCTAGTTTTATCATTCTGAGAATCCATATAATTAAAAGTCGTGTTCAACTTTAGATTAGGAGCAATATCAACTGAGTTATTTAAACTCGTTTGTAAACGCTTATACCGAGTATTAGGGACAACCCCTGTATTGTCATTGTATTCTGCCGACCATCTAAAACTCAAAGGGCCCGCTCCCCCTTCAGCTCCGATATTGTGCTTATTCGTATAACCCGTTCTAAAAAAATTCTTTATATTATCTGTATAAAGAAATGTTCCCTCTGGATACATTGGACCTTCTGCGTACGTAGAAGTTCCATTATAGATACCATTTACTCCATTCGAATAAATATATTGTCTCTCGGGAAACTTGTCTACATATTGTAAACGGCCCGCGTAGCTATAATTTACAGAAGTGCGTCCTTGTCTACCTTTTTTAGTGGTAATCAATATAGCCCCCCCTGCACCTTGACTACCATACAGCGCAGTTGCTTCGGCACCTTTCATAATAACATAAGATTCGATATCCTCCGGATTCAAATCAATACCTCGATTAGAATAGTCCATTGTGGTATTTGTCATTTCGCCGGCGTTATTGGGCCCCGTGGCAAGATCACTTTCATTCATTGTGCTATTGTTTACAGGAACTCCATCTACTACAATCAAAGCATTATTGTCTCCGGAAACAGAAACAAAACCTCTTAAAACTATTTGAGCAGAGGCACCTGGTAGTCCACTTGTACCATTAACCATTAATCCTGGAACACGTCCTTGTAAACCGTTAAAAAATTCAGCTCGTTGTGTGGCGGCAACTTCATCTCCATCTACTTTAGGAACCGAATACCCTAAAGATTTGCGATCACGATCGATACCAAATGCAGTGACCACAACTTCATCGATAGATGACTCATCGTCTTTCATCGTCACATTTAGCACATTATCGTTTCCTATTTTCATTTCTATTGTTGTAAATCCAACAGAACGAAAAATTAACACAGCTCCGTCTGAAACTTTAATTGTGTAGGTCCCCGAAGCATTGGTTGCTGCTTGATTAGATTTTCCCTTTTCTTGCACAGAGACGCCAGATAGACCAACCCCAGATCCATTGCTGACTTTTCCGCTGATACTTCGTTGGGCATACGCCTGCGTGCTAAAGAATACTAGCCCAAAGACGAAAAGAAGTAAACGTCCTTTCATAAATTTATTGATTTTAGGTGTATAAATAAATTGGCCAAATATGTTTGCACTACCGACACACATATCATCATAATTTGGTTGACACAATATTAAATAATAATCTTTTATATTTCTGCATTTTATTAAACAAACAATAAAAAAAATGCAGAAAATCGCACAACAAACGCAGAAACAACCGATTGCAAAGCGCAGTAAAATAGCAAACAACCGCATAAACAACTATTCCGACACAATACCGCATATCATATCCAAGTCAAATACACTTTGTAACAAAACATATCAGGAGAGATTCTCAATCACCATTCATGAGTATGAAAATAAAAAAGGTGCTCCTATATTAGGAACACCTTTCAAAATAACCCATTTCAATAGTAAACTATTTCATACTGACAGCAGGCACTGACTTGGGCTTGCTCAAGTATTTAGTATATCCAATCTTATATGCTTCAATCTCAGCTTTGAACTGTAGTATCAACAGTTCCTTAGCATCCTTTGAGCCTTCGATATTAACACGCCAATTGAGCTCCGAGATTGCATCTCCCTTTTCCTTGGTAAATAAAGCAAACTGAGCAGACTTAATACCCTTAGGCAAGGAGGTATCTTTCAGCTTGAATACCAAAAAGCGATGTTGATCCTCGACCTGACTTAATAATTCTTCACGCTTGCTACCATCCTTGAAGATCGCTTCACGCAATATCGGCATGATATCATCTTTGTTGACAAGCGATACCACATACCCATTGGATAATTTCTCTACCAAACTGTAATCTTTCATCGCAGCCCATAGCACATCACGCTCGACAGGGACCTCCAGTTTTTCATCAATAGCCCACTGCACCTGCTGTGCTGCCGCCATCTGAGCATAAATAGGTTTGATTGCTATCCCAATCAGCACGCAGCATAATAACAAAATCTTCTTCATCATACTATTTGTCTAAAAGTTTTGCAACGGCCTTTTCTAAATCATCACCCCTCAAGTTTTTAGCAACTACTTTACCATCACTATCCAATAGGAAATTCATAGGAATAGCTGTAATATTATAGAATTGAGCAGCTTCATTTTTCCAACCTTTCAGATCGGACACTTGTGCCCATGGCATCTTATCATCCTTCACCGCCTTCACCCATCTGTCTTTATTGTCATCTAGAGAGATTGCAAATACATCAAAACCTTTGCTCTTATACTTATCATAAACCTTCAATACATGTGGATTCTCGGCACGGCAAGGTCCACACCATGATGCCCAAAAATCTACCAATACATATTTCTTACCTTTTAGGTAATCGTACAGGTTGATATTCTTACCATTAGGATCCGCTTGGGTGATGTTGATGAATTTAGCGCCATCTTCCGTTTTCTTAGCGGCCGCCTCTGCACGATCGATTCCCTCTTTGACTTCCTTCGCTTCTGTCAACCAAGGGTATTTTGTGATCAAGGGATTGATATATTCTAAGATAAAATCCTTTTCCCGCTTCGAGCTCATATACCCAAATGCATACACCACTTGTGGATCATTCTTGAAAGTTCTTACATACCATTTAGCACGTGTAGCCATATTATCGTACTGTTCCATCATCATATCGGTCAGCGATTTGGTCATGGCTGTATCTTTTGCCTGCATAGCCATATACTGACGCTTGCCGATAGCAATCGTATTTTGGTAGTTTTGATAGTTCTCCCAGTTGATCATATTGATCAATTGGTTGTCTTTACCTTCAGACTGGATAAAGATATACGGCGGGTTCTTAATCTTCATCTTTGCCGTATCTTCCCCTCGAAAATCGATTTTCAAATCATCATTACCGGCCCAGAATGTAATACGATCCCAACCATATACGTCCAGTGAATATAGACGAGGTGTCTTGGCAGGTACTTTAATTTCGTATGTACTGTCAGCCTTGAGCTGAATCGTCTGGAATACCTCCGCATCCTTCATCGGCTTTGCCTTCAATGTAAAAGGGTATTTTTCCTGATGCTCTTTAGCTGGAGGGAAATTAACTTTACCCTTTACTGTGATATAATCACGCGTCTGTGCAAATAAACTTGTAGCCATCAACAGACCCGCTGCCACACTTAAAACTATTCTTTTCATCTTATATAATAATAAACGTTTAAAATTTAACCTTGAATATTTCTTCGAGTTTCTTCTCCATTTCGCCACCACCTTTTGGTTCAAAACCGATCTCTTTCATAATGATCTTGCCCGACGGATCTATCAAATACGAAGTAGGAACGGCACTAACATTAAAAAGCGAACTGGATATCTTCGTATCGTCGTACAGCTGCGGCCAAGGATTAGACTCTTCCTGTACCGCTTTCAACCAAGCCTGCTTATTCTGATCGATGGAGATATTGACAATTTCAAAATTCTTGCCCTGCAGTTTGCTATACACCTCTCGAATACGAGGAAAGGATGCTCTGCAAGGAGAACACCAAGATGCCCAGAAATCTAACAATACATATTTGCCTTTAAACTCACTGAAAGAACGCTTTTCACTTTTTTCATTAGGCAGTTGAAAATCTTTAACCACTGCGCCTATATAGGCATTCTTTAATCCTTCAATCTTGGCATAAAGGGTCTTGCCTTCTTCGGTTGTTTTCAATTTGTCTGACAACCGATTGTAATAGTCTTCAGCCTGAGCTGTAGATAGATTGGATAGGGTACTCAACACTAGAGTTGTCGAAACGACCTTATTCCCATCAAAATACTTATTCAATACAGAATCATACCCTTTATTGATTAACTCATTTTGATAAGTCGTAGCAGTCTCAAACTGCGCATTGCCTTTCTTCAAAGCTTCTTCACCATACTTGGTAATAGTAGCCTGTCTGGCCCCCATAAAAACCTTAGGCTTGTCTGCATTATAGTTGTAATAAGTCACAGCAGAAGGCATTCCCTTGATCGTCGCAGATGATAATCCTTTCACCACATCAAAAGCAACATTGATCGTACCTGACTGATCGTAAAACAAGACCAGCGGTGAATACATACGTCTTTTAGCTTGATCATATTGAATAGAAATAGCTCTGGATCCTGCGACCGGCTCATTGACATTGATTTCAAACTTACCGTTTTTGATAGTTGCAGAGTCTTTGGCCATACGGTTATAGAAATAAACCATATTGTGGCCTTCGGTGTCTCCTGTCACGGTTCCTACCACTTTCACTTTTAATTGGCCTAAAGCCATCTGACTGCATAGTATTGCCAGCCCAGTATATAATAATTTTCTCATAGTTCTTACTTTTTATTATTGTAATGACCAAGCTTTACGTACCGGAGAGCGCTCCATAACGAGTCGCAAACGCTCTACCTGTCCTTGAGTAAAATTGTTACGCAAGGAAGCATAGCGTATATCATCCATTGCGTTATTGGCTAAAAACTTATATCCATCGACACTGACTTTCATTAGCCCCGTTGAGATATTGGCTGTTTGTGTTGATCCTGTTAAATACTTACGTGTATCTGAAACGTAGTCGACAACCGTATTACCTGTCGAACTCGTTGGATAAGTGGCATAATATGCGGCAAGGTATGACGCAATCTCCACACGGTTACTCGGGTCTGGAAAAAATGCGGTACGATGTATACCTAGACCATAGTTTAAAAAGAAATCAGTAGTGGGTACATCTGCTACTGAATTCACTATTTTAGGAATTCCAAGAAGTGCCTCCTGACCAGCGGGAACAATCTGATAAGCCGCTTTCGTATCTCCTAAAAACGTGTTCGCAGCTGTAGGAAAGATGTAAACATTCAAAAACTTATCCTTATCCCATTGATAACTTGCCGTACTATTTATTTTTACAGTAAAATGCGATGGATTAAAGAGACTTGCAGTTCCTTTCCAGGTAGAATCATAAAATATCCGGTTATATCCTGGGATTGCCAAATTGACTCCTGAAGCATTTTTACGAGCCAATCTAAACTCAATCTGCGCATTTCCTCCATTTGGGTCGTTGCCAACCGAATTATTAAAAATAGCATTAGCATAATCTAATCCTTGTTGTAATAGTTTTGGCGTTACTTCCTGATAAGTAAGAGGATCATAAGCCGCATCAGTTCCACTTAACTCAAATACATGAAACACGACATCTACATAACGCTTTTCGCCCACATCTTTGGGTTTACGTATAGTGACCTGTCTTGTCTCCGATTTAGCATCCCCGATTTGCGCATAACAGCTTATCGTACCCTTGGATAGATCTGTCGTACTGTAACTTGTACCTTCAATCAATTTGCCTTCGACAAAGACCTTCACCTCATTCTTAGGCAACGCTCTGTAGTCAACGAACATTAGTGTATCTTTAGTTACTCCTGCCTTATTTTTAACCTCAACTCTACGGAAGGCCTCTAACACAAATTGCAGAGATGCTTTTCCATCTGCGATCAACGTAGGACTACCCGTAGAAAACTCAACGACATCAATATCTGAGGCACGGGGTTGATATACCTGATAGTCAAACTTTTCTTTTTCACAACCTTGCAGTACAAACAATAGTACAAGGACATATAATATTCTTTTCATCGTTCCTCTTTCTAAAAATTAAAAAACAATTGTAGTCCAACCCTCATTCGGAAAAATATCGGGATTCTCCTGCAGTTCACTTAACGGTATTGGTAGTGCATAGTGATAATCCCCAGGCTCGACTTTAATATTGTAATTCTTGTTAAAAAAACGCAAATTTCGCTCCATTGCTCCTACTTTATAACGTTTCATGTCCAACCAACGCTTGTCCGTATCGCAATAAAATTCTTTGCGCCTTTCCTTAATAATCTCATCCAATAGAAGCTCGCCACTTAATCCACTTTTAGCTACGGCACCTCTGAAACTTTTAAACTTATTTAAGGTTGTTAGAGCCAAATCTGCCTTACCATTGCGATAATAGCTCTCCGCCAATATCAAATAGGCTTCTTCTGGCGTGAACAAATGCAGGTGCAGAGTCTTGGAAAAAGTATCATCAGGCCAATTGTGCGAATGTACATTGCCTACAAAATAGGTCTCCTTTCGAAGATCACCAGCATCAAACGAATTAAAGAAATCTTGATTTACTTTAAGATTTGCTGGAGCCGCATAAGGTGATCCATAAATAGGTGCTACTGTACCAAATCCCACACTCTTCATATATACAGCCGGATATTCTGGGTCTAAATTCTTTTGTACATTCCTAAAGCTAACTACAGTTTTTGGAATATATCCCTCTGTACCATCAATAGCAGCCAAAGCGTACTTCTCAGATTCTATATAATCTTCCGCCTTTTTAGAGGAAGATTCCGCCTTAAACCAGTATACTTGTGCTAATAAGTTCTGAATGTAACGCTCGTTGAAAAAACGGGAATAGCCAGCATTAGGCCCAACTTCCTGAAAATATGCTAAAGCTCTTTTTAAATCTTCAGTTATTACAGCATATATCTCTGATGATGCTTTACGTTTCATCTTGATACCAACCACTTCTTTTCCTGTATGCAAATACAATGGAATCCCCAGCTCTTCGTTGTCCATTGGCGCGAAATACTGTTGCAACTTAAAGATGTAATATGCACGGTGTACGAGCATCTCTCCTTGTACGCGCTTCAACTCCGCAGGATCGGCCTCGCGCAGCTCTTCAGACTGGTCAATAAGTGCATTTAGAAATCCAATGACTTCATAATACTTCGTCCAGATCGCATCTATAGTAACTCGGTCGTTAAGCAATAATTTGTCTGCATAAAATGCTTCTTTAGCATGGGGATTAGCTCCTGGATTCGCAACATTCACATATTGACTCATGTTTGCTTCGAAATCAAAATTGTCCGAATGTGCTTCAAACATCATTTGATGTGCCTCCGTTACTACGGGCATTACCCCATATATAGGCTGTGTGTTAGATCTCGCAAAAGCGTCCAAATATCCTGCTAATACGGATTTCAAATCGGCCAAAGTCTCTACAGCACGTTGATTTTTAGGAGGTAAATCCAAAAACTTCGTACAACTATTGAGGAACAATCCTCCAAAAAACACATATAAAATAATTATCTTTCTCATGCCCGTTAAAAACCAATAGTTAGTGAAAATGTATAACTCCGTGTCGTAGGGTAGCCAAATGCCAACTGCGTCTCCGGATCTGTACCTGAATAAGGTGATATGGTAAATAAATTATTTGCCATTAGCCCCAACTGTAGTTGCTTAACTACTTTTTTGAACATCGCTGGATTGGCACGCCATTGCAAAGCAATCTCTGTACATTTAATATAAGCGCCCGACTCGATATCCTTGTCCGTCAAATAACTAACGTAATTTGAACTATTTTGAGAATAAAAAGGAATGTCCGTCACATCACCATACTGTTTCCAACGGTATTGCTGATTCTTAAGACGATTGGTACGGCTAGCTGTAACATCATCAGTCGCACCACTAGGTCCTTCTCTACGGTCCTGAAACCCTTTAATCATATTGCCATCAGCAAAGACAAAATTGCTGGTCAGTGTATAATTTTTATAACGTATACGCGTATTAAAACCGCCGTAAAGTTTCGGATCCTGCTGTCCCAAATGATAGGATCTATATTTTGTCTTTAAATCGGCATCTACAATGGTGGATAAGTCTATCAATTCATCACCTATTACGTTTTGATCCGCATCCAAGCGTTGTGCAAAAACCATCATATGTCCATTCGTCGGATCAATATGACTGTATTTATAGCCAAACCAAGAGCGCATAGCATAGTTTTCCACATTCTGCGGAGTTAAACTTGCTACAGAAGGGGTTCGATTGAAAAACACCTCGTCCAAGTTATTTTTTACCGTCGTCAAGTTGGCACCAACTTCCCATAACCAATCTGTATTTTTGATTGCCTCTACACGGGCAGACAACTCCCATCCTTTATTCGACAAAGACCCCACATTCACGGCTGCTGATTTACGACCAACTGAAACAGGCAACGTTACGTTGTCTAATAGATCCGTAACCTTATTATCATAATAGTTGGCTTCCATGTTTAATCGACTACTGAACACAGATAGCTGTACGCCATAGTTGATATCCCGCTTTTTCTCCCATTTTAATACTGGATTACCATAATCAAAGCCATTTGCTTTTACGACATCATCATACACCAATGCGGACAAGCGGTAGGTATGGAAAGGATATACCGATCTATTAATACTACCTGTGTAGCCGTATCCATAGGAGAAAACCAATCGGTTCAGCCACGTCACATTTTCTTTGACGAAAGATTCCTCATGCGCATTCCATTTTGCTCCAGCCGACCATAGTGGTGTAAACTGATTCGCAGAACCTATGATATCTACACCATCTGAACGAAAATTGGCATTCAACACGTATTTATTATTATAAGCATAAGCAGCCGAACCGATAAAGGAGACAGAACGGTCTTTTTCATAATAAGTACCTCCCAACCGGGTCAAATCCAACTTTTTGTAGGTTGAAGCTGGCACATCATCCCAGGAAGGGTAGCCTGCCATGCGATAGTCTTGTAGGTACACTGGATTGTAGTGAAAGAATCTATTGTTGGTACGCTCTGACACCTCGTTAGCAACAAATCCTTGCACAAAATGCTTTTGTCCAAATGTACGGTTATACTCTACAGTATTACGGACCGTATAATCAATGGTCTTACCAGAGTTCTCTTCCAAAAATCCGTAATTAAATTTCTCTAATAGCCCGGAACCACCTGTTTTAGCGGAATTAAGCCAATTCTCTGTGTAAGATCGATGCGTACCTGCACGCGACTCATCCATCGTCTGCACATTGGTATAATTCAACACTGCTGAGCCACGATATTGAAAGCCTTCTAAGAATTTCCATTCGACACCTATCTGTCCTCTTATGTTTCCATAGTCTGTACTTAACGTATTCTCACGTAGCTCACGCACCATATTAAAGGACTGATGATTCAAAAATGCAGATTCACCAATCTTATTACTCATATCCCTATAAGTATCATCCCAGGCATATGATCCATCTGCATTGTACGGCCGCTCATATGGATTTGCGAACATCGCATAGCGAAAAGGATCTAAAGCCGGTTGCCCTTCTTTATTCTTTTTTATCGTAGAATATAAGTTAAAATCGACCAATAATTTATCACTGATATTACGGGTCAACTTTGCATTCATCCCTCCCAGCTTAAACTTATTTTCCATCAGTGTACCACTAGCATCCTGATAATTAAGCGATACATTGTATTGTAGCTTATTGCTACCACCTGACATAGCTACATTGTGAGATTGCTGATAAGCAGGATCATATAGTTCATCTACCCAATCCGTATTTACCTGCTCGAATTGAGCAATTTGCCTTTCAGCCTCTTGACTAGTAATCATACCATTATCAACTTGTCTTAAAAGTTGAACCACTCTACCTCCATAAATCGGATGAAAATCATTATAAACCTGTCTTTCAAACGCAATTTTCTCCTTGGAGTTCATAAAGTTAAAACCATTTTTAGGAGCCATCGTCAGACCTTGATTGGTAGTATAAGTAATATAATCTTTACCAACCTCACCACGCTTAGTTGTAATCACAATAACTCCATTGGCAGCACGTGCTCCATAAATCGAGGCTGCTGTAGCATCACGAAGGATATCAATACTAGCAATGTCTTCTGGTGGAATATTGCCAATACCATTGGTCAGTAAATTATTTATATTTGAACTGGTCTTGTCCATACCCGCTACATCCCCATTCTGCAACGGCATACCATCTAGAATAATTAAAGGTTCTGCACTACCGGTCATCGTATTACTCCCCCGGATTACGATTGATCCTGTTTCACCTGGCCTACCCGACCCTGAGCGCACGTAGACACCCGTCATTTTACCTCTCAGGGCTTTATCGATAGTCGTGATTCCAGCTCCCTCTAAATCTTCACCTTTGATGGATGACACATTTCCCACGAGTTTACTACGTTCACGCTTTTGGAGTCCCGTAGATATGACCACGTCTTCGATTTCCTGCGCCCGGATACGTAGAGCCAATGTCACCATCTTCTGCGCCCCAACCTGTATTTCTGCGGGATGATAACCAATACTATTGGCTACAATTTCCTGAGCAGGAGCAATTCGCTGCATTTTGAAATTCCCCTCTTTATCTGTAGATGTTCCGATTTTAGTTCCCTTAATCAATAAAGTTGCACCTACGACTGGCTTGCCATTTTCATCAACAACCTTTCCTCGTATAGTATCTTTCTGTACCGCCTGCATAGCGACTGCCGCTGTCGAGGTACTGTTTGCTTTCTCTGCCTTCTTCTTTACCAATACTTGTTGTCCAGAAATTTTAAATTCGAGATTCGTTTCTTTCTCTAATAGCTGGATAACACGCTCAATGGAACAATTACTACAATCGAAAGAAATTACAGGAGAATTTGCTACGGCTTTGTCGTACAAAAAAACATATCTACTTTGCTTTTCAATCTGATTGAAAATAGCAGTCAATGACTTTTGCTTCACAGAAATGTTGATCTGGGCTAGAGCCATTCCCACTTGACAAATAGCTAGGCATAGTAGTATCGTTTTTATCGGATACTTCCTCACATGCCTGTACTTCATGAAAAAATGCTTCATAATGGTTTTGAGGTTAAATAAATTATAGTTGATTGATTGTTAGTTTTACATTAGTTCTTTTCGACCTGTATTTCGATATCAAAGAATCGAAGCATATCGACCACTGCTTTCATCGAATCCGTTCGTTTGATACGTCCAGATATTTTCTTGGTTGTATCTTGCTGTTTTATACCGATAGATACAGGGTACCATCGCTCCAACTCCTTAACGATAGTCTCTGCATCAGCATCATCAAAATAGAAATCTCCCTCTTTCCAGGCTATCACCGCTCCCGGATTACTCAACGTCTGTATAATAGGTCTTGTCTTTCCATCCAACTGAATGAACTGCTCAGCAGGCTTTAGCACAACAGGTTTACTGCCTTTATCAACGCTGGTCACTTGCACTGCCCCCTCTAGTAAAGTGACTGCCTTCGCACCTTCTCCCTTATACTGCCTGATATTAAAATGGGTACCCAGCACCCGCACTTGCTGTCCATCTGTTTTTACGATAAATGGTAACTTCTGATTATGCGCAACTTCAAAATACGCTTCTCCGTCAATTGTTACTTCCCGTCTGTCACCTTGAAAACGAGCAGGAAAAACAATCTTCGAAGAAGCGTTAAGCCATACTGCAGTACCGTCTGAAAGTATAATCCGCAGTTGCTTTCCTCGTGCGGTCTCTACAATTTGTTCCTGATCAAGTAAATCCTCTTGATTTAGCTTCCGAAAATCCAAAGCTTGATCAGCACTAGCCAAATAGGCAATATTAGTATCTAATCCATTTTGATCATCCAATAAAATGGTGTCTCCATTTGATAGCACAAGCTTTGATAAAGCCCCTGCATCCGCAAAAACTTCTCTCAATTGATTTTCACCGAGATACTGATGGTTAGTCGTACCACGATAAATCCAGATCGATGTAGACAAGAATATCAGCAATGCCGCGGCAACTACAGCCCATCGGCTTCTATAGAACGGAACAACTTTAGCATCGACAATAGCATCGAGACTGTAGTCTCCGTCCCGTTGGGCTTTGGCAACAATACCGCGCCACAGTTCATCCTTTTTGTACTTATTCGGTCTATTGGATAGCATCATATTTTTGAGTTCTATAGGTATAGTCTGTCTTTTTTTGAAAACATACTATGTTGGAATGAAATTTTTTGATTTTTTTTATTGTTTCTAGAAAAGTGAGGTATATAGTATTTAAGGAAGGTTTAAAATCAACATCTTCTTGTCGCTTGAGCCGCGACCAGGCTCTTCTTTCTCCTTGAACGAGAAAGAAGCAAAGAGTCAAGACGATGTAACCTATGTTCATCACGGCACATAAAGCTATACGTGCGGTTTCCTAGGTCGCCACAACGGTGCCCACCCATAGACTGGAAATCCTTGGTAACTGCAATATGTACGATAATTTGTGGATAGCTTTATGGCCTTAGTCTCCATATTTTACAAGGTCGTTTCTTTCACTTCTTCTTAATTATACACAAATAGTTATTTGATGTCCGCCGTTCTCAAAATGGTTTTGGCTTATTTGAGCTTGAAAGTTGTCATGATTAGAAAACAGACTGTTTGCATTTGCTTCCACTTTGGACATGGTCACCTTGGCGGGTTGCCAATTGTAGGAATGGAAATCCGTTGTGGCAAGCCGGCACAGTGACGAGTTTTGGTTACTTTTGAGGGAAAAGTAACATGCCTTGCGCCGGCAGAGAGGCGCACCTTTTAAAACTTAATGAAAAACAAAAACAGCAACCAAGTAGCTTTATCTCCAAACCGCAGCTTTAAACGTTTCAAAGCAGATGAGATTTGGTTTCTCACCGTTTGAACCGATATACCTAGTTTATCGGCGATCTGTTGAGCAGAAAGATTTTCAAAACGGCTCAATAGAAACACTTCCCGCATCTTATCAGGCATTGATTCAATTTCTTTCTTTACCAATTGATTTTCTTCTGAAAAATCATCCTGTTCACCCTCCTGAAAACTATAATCCCAATACTCTTCTTGCTCATTGAGCGGTACAAAAATCGGAAGCTTGTCTCGCTGTGCATAGAAATCATATATCTTATGCCTCAACATAGACAATAGATACCCCTGTATATTAGTCTTCACATGCCAATATCCTCTATTTTTCCATATAATATAAAATACGTCTTGAGTTATATCCGACGCATCCTCTTCTCGGGGGAGTTTCTGAAGAGCCATACGGTACACTTTTTTCCAATAGCTATCGAATAGCTTTTTAAAAGCTATAGGATCAGCATCATTGATCGCCTGTACCATTTCAAGATCTTCCCTGTTCAAAATGCGATGGGTTTATCCGTATTTAGATGAGTTAGTGTAAATTCAGATGCCAAGTATAAGAAAAAACACGTAAAAAAAAAACCGTTGATGAAAATGATCACCAACGGCTTTACACACTAACTATTAAGTATCACTTATCAAAGTGACAATCTTATATCTCTACTTAATTCCCAAAAAGCTTCACCAAATAGGCCTCAAGCTCTTTACCACGTAAGTTTTTCGCAACAATCTTACCATCAGGTCCGATTAAAAATGTCGTTGGCAACGTAGTCACTGCAAACTGGCTTACCGCAATCGCATCATCACCTGACTTGTCGTGCATCTGTAACCAAGGCAATTGCTGATTCTTCAACGCATTCTTCCAAGCCGTTTCACTTTTATCTGTTGAAATACTCAGAATCTCAAAAGGTGCCTTTCCTTTATATTTGGCATACACCTCTTTTAGCGTCTTGAATTCTTCAATACAAGGACCGCACCATGATGCCCAAAAGTCCAACAAAACATAATTACCGCGAAGCGAAGCAAAGTTCAACTGTTCTCCTTTTTCATTTGCCAAAGCAAAATCCTTGACGATAGCCCCTTCTTTAGAAAGCAAGGCCCCTTTAATCTGGTTGCCGGCCGACTTGCCAAAATAAGTTTGCTTCACCGCAGAAGAAAGACCTTCATACGATTTTAACGCATCTTCTGGCGTCATCACTTTACCATAACGCTCTAACAAAAAAGCGGACCCAAAGACATCTTTGTTTTTAGCAACTACCTCTGCGATAATAGCAGCTCCATTATCACCATGCCCTTCTAGTGCAGCAAAATACTGATTCAACACATCATGCGACTTTGAACCAGATACTTTCGACGTGTAGAATGACTCTAGATCACCTTCTACCACAACTGTTCCAGGCTCATCCACTAAAACACCAAAAGGTGCATAGCCCCCATGTTTTTTGGACTCTGCTTCTGAAGCCAACATATGTCTCGTTGGCACAGTAAATGGAAGCTCAATACGCCAAGCCCCATTTTCAACAACTGTCGTATCGTTATCTCCGGTGATATTATTGTATAAATACACTTTAGTACTATTGTACTTTGGATCGACTTTCCCAACCAAGACTACTTTATCTGAAGTCTGTGCCTGTACACTGAAAAACGAAAGTACCGATAAGGTGAATACACCTACAATTGATCTTAACTTTATCATAGTATACTAGTTTAAAAGTTCTGCTAATTTCTCATGCAATTGCTCACCTCTCAAGTCTTTAGCAACAATTTTCCCTGTTGGATCGATTAAGTAGTTCTGTGGCACGCCACGTACTCCGTACATTTTAGCAACCTCGTTATTCCAAAATTTCAAGTCACTCACATTTGTCCAAGTCAACTTATCGTCCTCTATAGCTTTCAACCAGTTTGCTTTCTTACCGGGTTGATCTAAAGAAACTCCTAGAACTGTAAAGTTCTTGTCTTTGAATTTTTCAAATGCAGCTACCACGTTCGGGTTCTCCGCACGGCAAGGTCCACACCATGAAGCCCAAAAATCCAAAAGCACATATTTACCTCGGAAATCGGATAATTTCACTGGATTATCATTCACATCGTTCTGTGTGAAATCAGGTGCCATCACACCTACTGCTGTAGTTTTTGCTGCGTGAATCTGCTTTGCGAACTCCAATCCAACCTCTGATTCACGTATTGATGTTGCCAAAGCATTATAAGCGGGCTCCATTTCTAACACCGTCTTTCCTGCCTGCAATTGATCCTGTATAGCGATCAAGCTAAAATAAGAAGATGGGTTTTTAGCGATATAGTCTTCCTGTAGTTCACGCTTTTTGTTTGCAAAAACCATGTACTGATCACGAAGAGGTGTCGCAAATGACTCGTCCTGGCGCTGCTCTGGTGTAGCACTACTGTATTTCATATTGATATCCTTGATTCCATCCTCAGACTCTTTCAGCATATTTTGATAAGCTGTATAAGCCGTCTGCAATGCAGAACCTTTAATAACCGCCGTTTTCAAAGAATCTTTCGCCTGAATAACAGTTTTACCCTTATCCACATAAAAGCCTACCATATCCGTATTATAGCTCACACGGTTCCAACCCTTATTTTCTTGATCGTAGATCATGTATACCATCGTAGGACCATTAGCCTCCCCTTTAAAAGAAAACTTACCCTTTACTACTGCTACTGAATCCAACACTTCGCTACTTGGCGTACGGATCGACATAAATACCTTGCCTTCTTTTTGAGGGGATTGTATTTTTCCTTCAATACTGAAATTTGACTTTTGTGCCATCGCTGCACCTGGTAGTGCCAACAACAACATCATTTTTAAAACTCTCATCTATCTATTAATTTTAACGTATTAGCATATATCAAGATCGGCAGGTCAATGTACCTGCCGATCGTACTTTCTATTGAAAGCTATTTAATTTTTCACGGTATTTATTACCTGCTGCCTGGATATCCCAGTTGTACTCCTTTTTCAGATATTCGGTAAGTACTTTATACTTTTCCGTTCTCTTTGGACTATTATCCAAATACTTCGTTTTAATATTATCAAAAGACTCCAAGACAAGTAAGCTCAACCATTGCGATAAATCAGTATCATAAGTTCTAGAGCCAGATGCTGAAACATAGCCCCTTTCAGCGGCCATCTTGGTCAATTCTGCTTGACGAATTTCAATTGCCTCTTCTGAGTTTCCAGGGTAATTTTTAGAAATCTCATCCATTATCTTTCCATTATCATAAGGCATACCCGCAGCCTCAAATCCTGGAATCTCTTGTTCCATCCGCTGTACAAGCATATTAGACAAACTACTCCAAACCATACGCGTCACCACTGAATCTTGATAATAATGCGTTTCAGGAACCGTAATAGGCTGTGCATCCTTTACCTTATTTGGCCAACACACGATAAGCCGGGTTCGGCCAAGTGCATGAATATTCTTCTCCCAATATGATCCATCATACGTTTTCACAAAGAAAAATTCTCGAGGAAATACCCGACGGACGTAGTCGGTCGAAACATTATGCAATAACGTGTCTACAAACATAATAGCACTGGGCTTCATTTCTTCTGCCAAAGGTGTAGCTCCATAACGATTACCTGGGTCTTGCATTAAAATCGAATTTGTTACTTCTTTCGCATCTTTGAAGTTAAGGCGTAACCACAAATCATAGGTTTTAAACATTTCCTTAATGACTGGTAACTCATCTTCTTTAGGTGAAAAACGCTCTTCAAAACCAAATTCTTCTGAAGCGCTTATCTTATCGTCCTTTTTACATGCATTTACTAGGAGCAAAACTGCCACTAAGCAAATTGAAAATATCTTTTTCATTTTTCTATCTTGGATTAATTGGCATATTCGGTGAATTATTCTGCTCAGATTCTGGAATCTGCAACACATATCTCGGGTCGTTTTTCTTCAGTACAAATTCCTGACTATTTTTATAGATATGCTTGATTTCCGGTTTTCCTAGACGTCTCAAATCAAAGAAACGCAAACCAGCGTCGAAAGCTGTTTCGAGGCGACGCTCATCAAGCACACGTTTCAAAATATCGTTCTTATCTGTATAATCAGATTCTTGAAGCCCGACGAAACTTCCTTTCTTGTATCTCGTCACCAACAGCTTATTGATATCAGCCAACGCCTTACCGTATTCCAGTTTACGGGCATATGCCTCTGCTCGTATTACATAGGCCTCACTTGCTTTCAGTCCAATAAAGAACCAATTTCTATCCTGTGTAGCAAACATATTATAGACGGTCTTTCCCACTAGAGCTGCCCCCTGTATACTAAAATCCTCAAATGAATCAAAGATATATTGGCGGTAGTCTACCAAATCCCCGTTACGCTTGGTTAACTGTAATAGTTCTTCTGTTGGTTTAGCTGCTGCCTGATAATAATAAAAGAAGTTTTGATTTGCTCTTCCAGCCGTAAAAAACAAAATTTCATTATTATAATCGGTATCAATAAAACCAAAATTACCAGAAAACGCATATTTGAGTTCAGCTGCTTTATCAATATGAGTCTGCATGGTATTCATATCCGATAGACGGACTGAAGCCATTACTTCGGAAGCATAATCGATCGCCTTGTCATACTTACCCATAAATAAGGCTACGCGAGCGTTCAAAAGCTGTACCGTTGTGATATTAAATCTAAAACGATCATTCCCTGGCTTTCCTTGTAATAAAGTTTCTGCCTGTTTTAGATCGCTTTCAATTTGTGCCCAAACCTTTTCAATGGGCTGCCGTACGTTATCTTTGCTAAATTCGTTGACATCTTCCGCATCCAATGGCATCGGTACTCCAGGAAGATCGAGGTTTTCTGGAGCGTACACATCCGCATACATATTGATCAGGTAAAAATACGCATAAGCACGAAGGGCATAAGCCTCCCCTTTTACCTGATCATATTTCTTCTTCTCTGACGCATCCGGGGTTATACCTGCAAATTTATCCAATACAGTATTCGCATAGAATATAGTCTGATACAATTGCCCCCAATAAGGATCAATAGGCTCACCTAACATATGCGAAGACGAAAACACAAACCAAGGCTCTTCCGCCGCGCCTAATTTATATGTTGTATTGAGGTTAACCATAGCGTTATCAGTCATCAACTCCGTTCTAAGGAAATAATCCCTTCTAGGATACCCTCCAAGCAAGATAGATTCGTAATCGCTTATCGTCTCTGGCTTCATGCCATTGACTGGTGTAATATCCAACAGGCCTGTACAGGATGATAGTCCGAGACCAACAGTCATAGCAACAAAAAGAAATGATTTAAATATATTTTTCATATTATTTACCGAGTTTAAAATTGAACTTGTAATGTTGCTGAATATGATCTTGGAACTGGTAGATAGGTATTTCCAAAAGACACTGCAACATACCGAGTATCTCCATAAGTCATATTACTACCCTGTGCTTCAGGATCCTGACCTTTCAACTTACTATTTTTCCATACATACAGATTGTTCCCTTGCAACATCATTCGAATATTCTGGATTCCCATTGCTCTCAATCTTGGTGTAAAATAATCGTAGGAAATAGAAAGATTCTGTAAGCGAAGAAAATTACCCTTCACTGTTCTCAGATCCGAATTATCATACATCTTAGCATTATAAGGATTGGCTCCTGTAACACCTAGTTCAAAAGCACTATCTTCTAATTTTGGAATGTCCGTAATCAACTCATCTCCGGGTTTACGCCATCTATCCACCCACTCTCTAGACATATTCTGTGTTGGCTCTGGGAATGACAAGGCCCAGCCGTTTGAAAGATTACGTAAACGCATCACATTTCCATAACTACCAATTAATAATCCAGAAAGGGTAAAGCCTTTATACGAGAAAGTATTGGTAAAACCAAGCTGTGTTGTTGGTGTTACCGGACCTTCGTATTTCAATCCGTCCAATTTGTTCATACCGTACAACACCTTTTCACCTTCTTTATTCGTATAGAAAGTAGCACGTCCATCTTGGTTCAGTCCAGCATAACGGTACGACCAAAGCCCGTCAATTGGCTTGCCTACTACCGCAGATGCTGCATATTTCGAACGCTTGGCATCGGTCAAACTACCATAGGAAGGAGCAGAGTTGACATCCAATACTTCGTTTTTATTATAGCCATAATTAATATTTGTAGACCATCTAAAATCCTTGGTATCTATATTAATCGAGTTAATTGAGAATTCCCAACCACTGTTGCGCATCGACGCCCAGTTTACCTGGATCTCATTGAAACCAGTTACTTGAGAGACTTGCTTTGAGCCTAACAAATCGGTTCCCTTTTTATTGTACCATTCCACATTGGCCATCAAACGACGCTTAAAGAAACCTGCCTCTAAAGCAACGTTGCTCGTATAGGTTTGTTCCCACTTTAAATAAGGATTTTTAGGAGCACTAATTACCAAGAAGTTCACAGGATTATCCACATTGACTTGACCAACCCGAGCCACTAAATCAGAATAAGCTTGTGACGCGACATTTCCTTGACTACCATAAGATCCCTTAAGTGTTAAATAAGACACCCAATTTACATCACGAAGGAATTCTTCTTCTTTCATCTGATAGTTTGCACCTATTGCCCATAATGGCTGAAACATTTGATTCGTTTTCAAACCAAAGCGATTAGAACCATCCGTACGCATATTAAAGCTTACTGTATAGCGATTGTCGTAAGTATAGTTGGCAGCTCCAAAATAAGAAACTGCAGCAGACTCGTCCAATTGCTCTGTCCAATATGGTAACCCCATCTTTTTCATAAGATCAAACTGCGGAATCTGTTGATGGGCACGATCATGGGCATAACCATACACTTCTGTAGTCTCTCCTTCTGTTTTAGATTTGCGGATTTCCTGTCCAACCATCAAGTTCAAGTAATGTTTCTCTTTAAAGAAAGGATTATATATCAATTGATTTCTAAATGTAATGGAACCATTTTTAGAGCCTTTTCCTTTACGGTAACCACCGTCTCTCCAAATTTCGGTATAAACACCGTCGATCAACTCTGTATTAGTCTGTTTTCTACTACGCACGAAAAAGCTATCTTCCAAAGAGATATCGATATCTGTAGTATGTTGCTTTGAATAGCTAAATAGAGAGGTAAATGTTAAATCTTTATAGAATTTCCACTCTAAATCCACTGACGAACGTAACCCAAAGTTTTTCGAATCTCTCCAGCCCTGCTCCCTATTCTCCATAAAGTTATACTTTAAGGTATTTTGATAGAAATAGCTGTATTTTCCATCTTCGTCAAATGCTGGTTGTGCACGGGTTGTATAAATAGCCCACTCATAAGGGTTCTCTCGGGAATCCATCGCAAAGAAACTCTTATTATCCCGCGCATTGATATCCATCATCACACCCAAACGCATTTTTGGGGTCAAGTAAGTATAAGCTTTCAGTGATCCTGTATAGGTCTTTTGTCCCACGCCTTTAGCTGTCGCTTGGTCATCCAAGTAGGATCCAGACGCGTAAAACGTCGTTTTCTCATCACCTCCTGAAATACTCAAGTTCTGGCGATTCGTCAACGAATTTCTGAACAAATGTTGGAACCAGTCCGTATTTACTTCTTCCAACATACGTACTTTATCTTCAAACTGATTCCAAGTAATTTTCTTATCACTGGCATCAATAAAATAACGCTCGAAGTCAGACACTGTACCATATTCTCCTACGCGAGGGCTTGAGGCATTAAATAAACTCCTGTCCAACATCTCCAAGTTCACACCAATACGCTCCTTGGAGTTCATCATATAGGCATCCTCGATACGTGGACGCTCTCCCATCGATAAAGTACTGGAGAAATTAATACGTGTTTTTCCGGCTTTACCTTTTTTGGAGGTGATCACGATTACCCCGTTGGCGGCTTTTGTACCATAAATCGCCGTAGCGGCGGCATCTTTCAACACGTTTATACTTTCGATATCCTCGACGTTAACGCCACCAATACCCGAAGCGATCAGGTTACGGTTGGTCATGATATCATCTACGGATACATTTACCGCGTCATCCAGGATAATACCGTCTACCACCCATAGCGGCTGCACGTTACCACTCAATGCTGCTGTACCACGAATACGAATCTGTGGCATCGCACCAGGGGCACCTGAGGTACTCATCACCGTCAATCCCGGGACCTGACCCTGAAGCAACTTATCGATATTCGGCTGGAATATCGTCTCCAGCTGCTCCATATTGACCGAAGCAACCGATCCTGTCAATGATTTTTTCTGCAAACTCTGATATCCCGTTACCACGACATCATCTAATTGATTCTCTGCAGGTGTAAGGCGTACCTCGGTCCAGGTTTTTCCCTGTAATGGGATCTGCAAAGTCTCAAAGCCCATGCTTTTGAATACCAAAGTAGCATTAGCATTGCTGACATTGATCACATATGTACCATCCACATCGGTACCTACTGTATTACGCACATTGTCCTTTTCGCTTACTGTGATTCCAGCAAGAGGTTTCCCCTTGTAGTCCATCACCCGTCCCCGGACCTGCACTTTTTGCTGTGCAATCGATTGTGGTTTTGCAGAGATCACAATCGTTTTATTATCTATACTATATTGCAACGGTTGATCCCTAAAACAATAATCTAAGACCTCTTGTACCGTAGCATTCCGCATATCGATATCGACCGATCTATTGGATTTGACCAATGATTCATTGTAAAAGAAATCACAGTTGCACTGTCTCTTGATTTCACTAAAAACTTGAGAAAGCGTCATGCCCTTTCTCGTAATGCTGACGCGCTGTGCGAAAGCGGCCATGCCCATTTGCGCAAAGGTAAGCGCAACTAGTAGGATAGTTGTACGTTTTCCCAAAGCCATACCTTTCAGTAATGCTCTGGCATTAGATAAATTCATTCAGTAATAATTTATTAGTTCAATATTTACGGTATTCGACTGCTTGTTCCCATCAAAGCAGTGGTTAGTTAGATTGAATTCGGCTTTTCGTAAATTTACACCATCAAGACGACCCTCCTTTCTTTAATACCGACAGGAACGATGTGATATCGGATCTGCCCGGTTCTATTTAATATCTCCAATACTTCTTCTAAGCTTCGTTTTTTAGAAATCGCCCCTGTAAATCCATATCCCTTTCCTCGGGTTACAACCTGTACCTCTACACCATACCATCTCGACAGTTCATTTCCAATCTGGTCGAGGCTGGCGTCAAAGAAGGCAAACTCACTATTACGCCATGCATTTACCTTATCCATCTGAGCAGGCCCGACCTTAATATCAGCGCCGCCCCAAGTGACCACGCTACTTTGACCGGGTTTTAAGGTATAAGCCCTATGATCTGTAGCGACCTCTACACTTCCTTCCATCAATGTCGTTGTTGTACGGTTTTCTCCATAAGCCTTCACATTGAAATGGGTACCTAAAACTCGAACTTTCTGATCATTAGAAAACACCAAAAAAGGCTTATCCTTATTCTTGGCAACTTCAAAATAAGCCTCTCCTTCTAATTCTACTTTACGGACACCTCCGATAAAGTTTACGTCATAGGTTAACTTCGAACCCGCATTCAACCACACTTTAGTACCGTCTGTTAGCAATAAGGCACCTGTCCTTCCTGCAGGTACGCTCACCACCTGAATCATCGGCTCTGTAGCTTCGCTTAATTTTTTTATCTCAAAGAATGAATCACCATTCTGCTTCTCAGTACTAGTGTAGTCTGTCTCCGAACCATCCGACAATGCTACCACCTCACCATTAGGCAATGTTAGTGTTACACCATCCGTCCCAGAAGGCTGTTTTTCCACTCCCGCAACGACCACATCTTTATTTTTAACAGGTGTTGCTGTTTCATTATTTCTTTGATAACCAACAAAAGCAACAATTACCGCTGCCGCGACTGCTCCCCAGCGCAAAAATGGCTTTAGGAAACGCTCTTTTACAGACGTTTGCTCTCCAAATATCAATGCTTCTACGTTGGGATACTGTTCTTTCGATAGTTCAGCCAACCCTTCGATTCGGTCTTCCTTCTCCAACTTCTCCTCAAATACCTCATCGACATACTGCTCCAATTCGGCACGAAACTCTTCTTCAGAAAATGTATCGACCAACCAAGCTGCTTGCTCGGGCGTACATTTACCTACCAAGTATTGTTCAAAAACTTGCTTTTTATTATACATAACTTCAGTTTTCCTGTGCCGCACTATGATGCGCATTTATCTATATACGCAGCAATACGACAAAGTCTATGCTCTAAAAATTATTTTTTTTTAAAAAAATATAAATGATGTGGAATCCCCCTCAAAGAGGGATACTTCAGAAAAGTAGAAACCTACCTATTATTAACCCAAAAACCCAATAGGACTACCAATAAGGCAAATAGCTTTTCGCCTAATTCACTCTTTAAAAAACGCATTGCTTTGGCCATGTGATCCTTAACCGTTCCTACAGATACACCATGTGCCTCCGCGGCTTCTTCATAGCTCTTCCCCTGAAACTTACAATACAGAAAAATCTCCTTACGCTTGGAAGGTAACCGATCAATAGCTACCGACAGCGCTTCGGTCATTGACTCTACATGATCGCTCCCCTCTTCCATTTCGTAATATAATGTTGCTTGCGTCAACAATGCTTTGCGTACAGCCTCATTCGATGCTGATTTTCGGAAATAATCGACTACTAAATTACGGGCTATCGTATGCAATAAAGGCCAGACCCCCTGCCCTTCCTGTATGCGCTCGCGCATATCCCACAAACGGACAAAAGATACCTGATGCACCTCTAGCACACTATCTTCGTCAGGAAGAAGCTGATTCAGCTTATGCAATAAAGATGGAGAGTGAAGGTTATAAAGCTTAGAAAAAGCGACACGATCTCCCTCTATCAATAGAGAAATCCACTTACTTTCACTAAATTCTTCTTTTTCCAAGCGTCCTTACTTTAAACGAAACAAAATTATGAATTTTTTATTAATAACGATTTTATAAATGTTTATGCTACATAGCGTCTGATTGAGAGGATACTATAATGAAGGTTTAAAATATTCCATTTGTCCTTATCAGGACAGGACCTTCTTTATTCCTTGATGAATAAAGAAGCAAACAAATCAAGGCTTGGGTATTGTTACGCTAAAAACAGTTCGAAATCCGGAATGTATTTGAGCCGTTTCACTTCTTAAATCCATTCTAATCGGACTTCTTCTGTTTTCTTAACGCTACAACACCCTAGGCCGGTTTAGAGCCTGTGGATAGCAAAAGGAACAGGCGATCAATAATCAACAGGTGAAAAAGACGACCTTGTAAGATATGGAGACTAAGGCCGTAAAGCTATCACACAGATTATCGTACATATTGCAGTAACCAAGGATTTCCAGTCTAGGGGTGGGGCAGTGTTGTGGCGACCTAGGAAACCGCATGTATAGCTTTATGTGCTGTGATGAACATAGGTTACACAGTCTTGACTCTTTGCTTCTTTCTCGTTCAAGGAGAAAGAAGAGCCCGGTCGCGGCTCAAGCGACAAGAAGATGTTGATTTTAAACCTTCTTTAAACTTTGACCTTATCAAACTATTGCGATGGCAGTGGTGCAATTTTCAGCGTCACAGGAAGCCCTAACTCTTTACGCAACGCATGCATAAATTTATCTCCTGGATCCCGCTTCGAAGTGATATATGTAGGGTTCGTTTCCTTCCACCAAAGCGTCTTTTTAAAAGCTTGATATTCATGATGCCCTATCACATACTCAATAGCATATTTTTTACGGAGATACCTGATCAGCTTTGTATTAGCTTCTAATTGTTTTTCAGTTAAAGGATTTTTAGGTGTACCGATATTCTCGATCCCGATAGCACAATAATTAAGACCTATAGTATGTCTGGCAAATTGATTTTCCTCCAGTAGCTGATAGATGCGGCCATCACGTCCGATCACAAACTGCGCGGATACATTTAAAGAACTTGCAGTCTGCAAATCCCTCCTTCCAGGAAGAAAGACAGGATTGAACGTCTTAATTGTCCCTGCTACACTCATATTCTCGGTATAATGCACCACCACTATGCGTGGATCAATAAGCGCTGTATCTGCACTAATACCATGTCGTTTCAACAGATATTCTAAAGAAAGACGCTCGCGATCCGCATCCCATTGTATAGGTCGTTTTATGACAGTAGGCTTGGTCTGTCCGGAAAGCAATAAAACACTTCCGACGACCAAGCCTACCATTGTTATTATTCTCCATGAAAGCATCTTCTTTTTAATAACCCAAGTTACTCCCATGTATAGTTCTTTTATATTTAAAAGCTATTTTTTAATTATGCTGCACACTTTTAGCGATATAAGCACTCTCATTACCTAAGCGATCTACTGCACGCACAGCCACATCATATAGCGTTTTGCCATCTTTCTGCTTCGGCAATTCCAATGAAGTAACCCCAGTATCAAGAATATCTGTGGTCCAGACTTCGCCATAGCGTGTATAAACAATCCAGTGCGCCACTTGATCCGGCTGTTTTTGCAACCACTTCGCGAATACCGTATTCTTCTGATTCGTCAACAATAACGTTGGACGTAATAATAGATTAGCCTTAAGCCATGGACTCTTTGGAATCAATGCTTTCTCTTTATACGGACCGTTTTTTAATGCAGGCAACATCGCAGGATTCTTCGTCAGACCAGCAATACTCCAGTGTACCGCTCCAGGACTATTCGGAACGATATCACGGGATGCCGCAACTTGATTTACGATTTCTTTTGTGCGATCTGATGACCGTACCTCCACCGTATTCAGGCCTGGCCACAAATGTCGATTATATCTATTTTCAGATTGCCACCATTTCAACAGCGCCGTAAAACTCTGTCTCTGTGGCTCAATAGGCCAGTAGAGCTGTGGCGTAAAATAATCAATCCACCCCTCGTTAAGCCACAATTTCGCATCCGCATACAATTCATCATATTGTGAAGAACCTGTTACTCCCGAAGGATATCCTGGCTTCCAAATACCAAATGGGCTCAATCCGAACTTAACAAAATTCTTCTCCGCTTTTATTTCCTCGTAGACACGTTTGATAAAACGGTTTACATTATCTCTACGCCAATCTCCTCTGGACAGCGTACCGCCATCTGCTCTATAAACATTCCATGTTTTATCATCTGGAAAATCTGCTCCACCATTGTACTCTGCATAGGGGTAGAAATAGTCGTCAAAATGTATCCCGTCAATATCATAGCGTTTTACGATGTCATTAACAACCTTCGATGCATGGTCTTGCGTCCGTTGATCAGCAGGATCAAACCAATACATACCATTCCGTAATCGAACAACATTCTCTGGTGTACGTTTCACCATAGATTCTGCCGTCACCGTACCTCCGTTAGAGTGGTGCGCGCGGTAAGGATTCAACCATACGTGCAGTTCAAGCCCACGCTTATGTGCTTCCTGTACCCAAAAATCTAGCGGATCATAGTAAGGTTCTGGGCGCTTACCAATCTCTCCGGTCAAGAAGTACGACCAAGGTTCAAATTGACTATTGTACATCGCATCTGCGGACGGACGAGCCTGAAAAATAACCGCATTGAAATTATTATCCTTCAACATATCCAATAAAGCGATCGCTTCTTGCTTTTGTTGTTCTGTAGTCAGATTACGTTTAGAAGGCCAGTTGATATTGGCTACTGTTGCTACCCAAGCAGCACGAAATTCGCGAGGCACGGACGGTAAATCAACCACCAAAGACTCTTCTTCCTTTGCTTTTACTGGTGGCGCCATCTCGGCCGACTGAGCTACTAATGGAGGTTTGACATCCTTTTTTGGAGTATCCTTCTGCACTGCTGCAGTCGCCTGAGAATTAGAGACCTCTGTCTCTGCTTTCTTTCTACCCTGTGTTTTCTTATCCTTGCGAGAAGCACAAGAAAACATAAAAACAGAAATTAACATGGCAGCAATGACTGCGCTTTTAATCGTATTTAAAGTCATAGTACGCAAAACTACACTTTCTCTCCCTCAAAGTAAACCTTTTTCACATTAAAGTATTGATCAAAAACCAATACATTCGCTTTTGCCCCTTCAGCCAAATGTCCAATATCTTTTCTCTCTATCAGTCGAGCCGGATAAGTGGTTGCCATACGAATAGCTTCATCTAATTGAATACCTACTTTTTCCACACAGTTTCGGATAGCCCCTAACATGGTCAAAGCAGATCCGCTCAGCGTTCCGTCGGGCAACACATAATGATCCTTGTTAAAAACATGTTGATAGATTCCATTTTCGCATTCCGTAACCGCATCTGTAATTAGAAACAATCGCTCTCTCAATTGTGCTTTACTGATCTTTATCACTTCATAATCCACATGAATACCGTCTGCGACTATTGAAGCACATACCTCCTTGTGGTTGAATATGGCACCCGGTACACCTGCCTGTCGATGGTGCAATGGCGACATCGCATTCCAAAGATGCGTAGCAGCTTTAATTCCCTTGTCAAATGCTTTCGAAGCTTCTTGAAATGTCGCATCAGTATGTCCAGCACTGATTAAAACGCCTTTTGACAGCAAATAATCCAAACATTCGTCCTCTAGCAGTTCGGGAGCAACAGTTACAATCCCTATCACATCTTCGTTACCTTCAAAGAGATGCCGTAGTGTAGGCAAGCTGGCTTTAAAAATCAACTCTGCGGGGTGAGCACCTCTTTTCTTCGGATTCAGGAACGGCCCTTCCAGATGTAGCCCTAGTGCTACACGAGGCGAAGCATCTTTAAAAACACGAATAGCCTCATCGAATATTTGAATGGTATTCGTTGCCAACGTTAGGTAAAAAGAGGTACACCCCTGTTTCAATAATTCCTTTTGTATTTTCTCCAGTGCATCGACACTTAGGATTTCGGAAAAGAGATTTCCTCCGGCACCATAAATCTGTAAATCGATCAGTCCGGGGCAAATATTACAACCTTCCACATCTACTTTTTCAAATTCATCAGAGACATCCCCTACAGGTACAATACCTACTATTTTATCTCCTGAAATCAGTAATGCTTGATTCTGTATAATATCATAACCAGAATAGATTGTTCCGTTGTGTAAAGCTAGCTTTCTTTCCATACTGCAATATAAAAAACTTTCATGATTCCTTCTGTTCATCAACAGACATGAAAGTTCTTGATGTCCATTAAACCGAACGAAGAGAGCTCATTGATCCCTCGGAATATAGAATCGAATCAATAATACAGACACTTTCAGAAAAAAAAGAAGATTTAAAATATTCTATTTCTCGCTCGAGCCGCGACCGGGCTCTTCTTTCTCCTTGAACGAGAAAGAAGCAAAGAGTCAAGACTGTGTAACCTATGTTCATCACGGCACATAAAGCTATACGCGCGGTTTCCTAGGTCGCCACAACACTGCCCACCCACAGACTGGAAATCCTTGGTTACTGCAATATGTACGATAATCTGTGTGATAGCTTTACGGCCTTAGTATCCATATCTTACAAGGTCGTCTTTTTCACCTGCTGATTATTGATCGCTTGTTCCTCTATTCTATTCACAGACTACAAATCAGCCTTAGCTTATTTGGCTGTGAAAGCAAACAGGATTAGAAAACAGGTTATTGGCATTTCCTTTCATTCAGTAACAATGTCGCCTTAGCGTATCGGCGACAGCAGGTATGGAAATCCTTTGTGCCGATACGGTACAGCGACACGCTTTTGTATACTTTTGGCAAGACAAAAGTATAAGCCGGTCGCGGCTCGAGCGACAAGAAGATGTTGATTTTAAACCTACTTTAAACTTTGACCTTATCAATTTACCATCTGCTTAAAAGTAATACAGAAAGTTTGTAACTTCGTTTCACACAAAACCTCAGACTATGGACAATCCAAAACAAAGCGCAAACAGCAGCATAAAAGCCATGCGTATTATCAATGTCATTGCGATTACGGTTTTTGTCCTAGGAATCCTTTATAAAATATTTATAGCTAAATAACAATGTCACAAAAAGAAATCTTCAACACAGACAAGGCTCCAGCTGCAATTGGGCCTTACAACCAAGCAATCAAAGCAGACAAAACATTATATGTATCGGGTCAGGTACCTTTCAATCCAGAGACAATGGAGCTGGTCAATACAGGTATAGCAGATGAAGCACATCAGGTATTAAAAAATGTGGGTACCATCTTAAATCATGCAGGATACGATTTCAAAGATGTTTGTAAAGCCACCATCTTCTTATCAAGCATGGATGACTTTGCTACGGTCAATGAAGTGTATGCACAGTACTTCAACGAGAACCAGCCTGCACGTGAATGTGTAGCAGTAAAAACATTGCCCCGCAATGTGAATGTCGAAATATCGGTTATTGCCTGGAAAGGGTAATCAAATAAAAGTTACACAAGGGTATCCCTGATATCAGGAATACCCTTGTCAAAACCAAACAGCGACTCCACATATTCACTCCACGGCTGCTACCCTTCCTCCTAGAGCTATCGCTTCTAAACTAAAAAAAATCTCCATTCTTACTTACAACTGTAGCGATTCTTATTCATCTACCGTATTAAGTACATTATAAATTTTAATTCAAAAATAATGGCAAGAACTAACCTCTTATTCTGCTACCTATTAGGTATTATCACCTTATTTGCGGCCTGCGACAAGG
Organism: Sphingobacterium tabacisoli; assembly: GCF_017908035.1. Taxonomy (GTDB): domain Bacteria; phylum Bacteroidota; class Bacteroidia; order Sphingobacteriales; family Sphingobacteriaceae; genus Sphingobacterium; species Sphingobacterium tabacisoli. Next base: position 46,433 of record NZ_JAEQMU010000006.1, read on the forward strand.
ATGACAACAAATACGAAGAACTAATCCGCCTTGCTGATCTCAAATTGCAGGAAGCTATCAAGTTGGCCGAAAACCAGCCTTGCAAACCGATAGAAGAATGGCGCATAGACACACTTTCCTATAGATACGTTCCCGTACACCCAAGCTTTGAAAAAGAATATAATACCCTGATAAAAGAATATCGGGATCTATCCGAACAGGCCAGCAAGGTCTATAAACCAGGGAAAAACGATCCTCTCGTCTACAACACCTCCCCTGTGTCTCTACCTCCTCACTTCGGTCTCCGTTGTAAAGATGGGAAAATGATTGTCGCCTCTTCTCTGGATCTTGAGCTAACCGAGATAAACCAACTCATGGATGAACTATTCCCTCAGGTTCGTGATTTTTTCAAAGATGTACCCTGTACCGATGTCAGCAAATGGAATATTCTCACCATAAGGAAAGATTGCGAATTCGTATCAATTGCTGTTACCGATACTCCAGATTACAGAATCTTTGGGCAAAAGGCCGAGCGTCTCAATCATTTAAATTACGCTAAAGTTCAAAAAAGCGGGATGAACTGTCCTACAGAGAATCCCAATCATCCAAAAGGGATCATCTGCAAAGACGGTAAAGCCAGCATACAATATTAAATAGTTACGAAATTTTATCCCAGGAGATTCCTGGAGCCCTTTGATTAAGATAGATAGACAATTGCTGGTGCTGAGATGCCAGTAATTGTGGATCTTCTTTAAAGATTTCAATCACCCGATTACGGGCTTCACTTAGTATAGCCTGATCCTTCGCCAGATCGGCTATCTTCATTTCCAGCACTCCCGACTGCTGGGTTCCCGACAGATCCCCTGGACCGCGGAGTTCGAGATCCACCTCTGCGATTTCAAAACCGTCATTGGTACGCACCATCGTTTCCAACCGTTTACGCCCTTCTTTACTCAATTTGTCACCTGACATCAAGATACAAAACGATTGCTCAGCCCCCCGCCCTACACGCCCGCGCAACTGGTGAAGCTGGGATAGACCAAAGCGTTCGGAATTCTCAATGATCATGACCGACGCATTAGGCACATTGACCCCCACCTCGATCACAGTTGTGGCTACCATGATCTGAGTTTCTCCTTTTACGAAGCGTTGCATTTCAAAGTCTTTGTCTTTCACAGGCATCTTTCCGTGCACAATACTGATATGATATTGCGGTAAGGGGAATTCCCGCATCAATCCCTCCAGCCCTGCTTCTAGATAAAGCAGGTCCATTTTTTCACTCTCCTTGATCAGTGGATATACGATATACACCTGCCTACCCTTTGCCACCTCTTCCCGTATAAAACCAAATACACGCAAACGCTGGTTTTCAAAAAAGTGAACCGTTTTAATCGGCTTACGTCCAGCTGGCAATTCATCGATAATAGAAATATCCAAATCCCCATATAAGGTCATTGCGAGAGTGCGCGGTATAGGTGTCGCTGTCATCACCAGCATATGCGGCGGAATCACATTCTTTCGCCATAGCTTCGCCCGTTGTTCCACACCAAATCGATGCTGCTCATCGATCACAACAAAACCTATATTTTTAAACTTTACCTTATCTTCAATCAAGGCATGGGTCCCGATGAGGATATCTAGGGTACCATCTTCAAGCCCCTGATGTATCAGACGCCGCTCTTTGGTCGGTGTAGACCCCGTCAGCAATTTAATCGAACAGATATCCTCTCCGATTAACTCTTTAAGTCCATTATAGTGCTGTGTCGCCAATATTTCGGTAGGGGCCATCATACACGCCTGACATCCGTTATCCAACGCGATCAGCATGCTCATTAACGCTACAACCGTTTTACCAGACCCAACATCCCCCTGCACCAGTCGATTCATCTGCGCACCTGTATTGGTATCCTGACGGATTTCCTTGATAACCCGCTTTTGGGCATTGGTCAATGGGAAAGGCAACCGCTCGTTAAAAAAAGTATTGAACCGATCTCCCACCTTATCAAACCGATGCCCTTTGAATTTTTGGGTATTCAGTTGCTTATTACGTAAAAGCCGTAACTGTATAAAGAAAAGTTCTTCAAACTTCAACCTCCTCGTAGCGGCATTCAATTCATTTACATTCTGAGGAAAATGTATGGCCAACAATGCCTCCTTATGCCCAATAAGATTGTGCTTTTGAAGAATATAGGCGGGCAACAATTCTTCTATTCCGTTATATACCGATTCCAGCGCAGTCTGCTGCAGTTTTTGCAGTCCTTTCGTATCTAGATTAAACTTCTTTAGCTTCTCTGTCGACGAGTACACGGGTTGCATCGTCATATTGCCAACTTTCTTCTCGGCAGAACTATACAGCTCCATCTCTGGATGGGTCATCGAGATTGCTCCGTTGAACTCCACAGGCTTACCATATATAATATACGGACTACCGATTTTTAGACTTTTCCGAAGCCAGGGAATACTCTGAAACCACACCAACTCCATCGTGCCGGTCTCGTCACGAAACTGCGCCACTAAGCGTTTTCCGCGGCGCTCACCGACTTCTTTCAACGAAATCAATCGCCCCAATATCTGTGCACCGATCAGATCTGCATGCACCTGTCGTATTTTATGGAATTTTGTACGATCGATGTAGCGGAATGGGTAATACTGCAACAGGTCACCAATAGTGAATATCAGCAGCTCCTTTTTGATTACATCAGCTTTCTGCGGACCTACACCTTTAAGGTATTCTATCGGGGTTATTAAAGATAAATTAGCCATTCCTAAGAACGGCTAATTTACAAAAACTAAATTTAAAACGCTTCTGTATTTCGGTACACCATGAAAACCGGCACAGAAATGCTTACTGTTATATATAGAATTGGTAGGTTTTATTTTAGATTATTTATCATATTGACCAGATTGCTCTTTGTATCTCTCTGTACCTCTTCCTTATTAATGGTAATCAAACCCTTATCCTCAATCTTAACCTTTTTTATGACATAAGCTACAGCCCCATTACTTTCAGAGACAAACACGATATGCAGATTCAGTCCCACAGGCACAAAACCATAATGTTCCGAAAAGAAATGGTCTTTACTATCATAAGTATCCAACAGTGCCAATACATTCGGTTCGCCTTCATAGGCTAAAAACACGCCTGAGTTCTCTTTGTTATATCCTGCAGGCACCACCACTTTGATTTGCGTCTTTGGTCTTGCGTCATTATAAAAACGATCCACATTCGCCCATCCGAAGCTATTTCCCCATATATCATAACGGGCGGTCTCTGTGTTAGGACCTATTCCAGCTTCTTTTCCCTGTCCCCCCGGATTGACCTCATCCCAGACTAAATCCCCTGCTTCATTAATATTTCCTTTCCATAGCTTCATATTCATGTCCAGACCGCCTGTATTAGCTGCCGGAACGGTCACCGTAAATGTACAGCCAGGCTTAAGGGCCTTATCCCCCTGCTTAACCTGAATATTGTATTCTCCACCTGTTACCAAAGGCAATAAATTACCAGACGCATCCTTTCCCATCACAGGTTTATTAGTCATCACCATATTGCCTCTGTCATAGATCTCTACAAAGGAGAGCGAGACATCTCCAGAAACCAGATTATTGCCTGCATCCCGCAAACAGTTGGGATGTATCGTCACTTTAGCCCCTTTGGAAGAAGTAAAGACCACACCATCTTCTGCCTTAAAAGTTTTTGTCTGCGTAAGATCTTGTAGAGACTGTGCTCTCATTTCTTTGAAAGCAGCTGCTGATGGACCTGCTATTTCGGAATCTATTCCGTCATTCTTACAAGAAGTAGCGATAAAAGATACGGAAAGCAATATCGCTAAAATTTTAAAAGTAGCTATTCTTTTCATGTCGTTAGGATTTTAAATGTTTTATATTTAACCTGTTTACATGATGATATAAACCCTTCTTACAAATTGTTACCCCCTTTGTAAATATTTTTTGTAAAAAACATTCGTCCTCCCAATTATTCAACTGCTCCGCAAAAAAACCATTATCTTTGTTTCCTTGTTCTTAGTAGACAGTAAGACAAGTATTAAAAGACATATATGGGAAAAACTAAGATATACGACACCGCAATAAAACAAGAAACCGCTATTTTGGTATCGGTTATCACACCCGATATTTCAGAGGCTATAGCACAAGAGTACTTAGAAGAGTTACGCTTTCTAGTAGAAACCGCTGGTGGTGATACCAAAGGTATATTTACACAGAAAATGGCAAAGCCAGAACACGCTACGTTTGTCGGCACAGGTAAATTACAGGAAATCAAAGAATATGTAGAAGCGGAAGACATCGACATGATCGTTTTTGATGATGAACTTTCCCCTTCTCAACTTCGAAATATCGAGAAAGAACTGCAACGCAAGGTCTTGGACCGTTCCAGTTTAATCCTCGACATCTTTGCCAAACATGCACAGACTGCACAGGCAAAAACACAGGTCGAGCTTGCTCAGCTGCAATACCTACTGCCTCGCCTTACCCGGCTGTGGACTCACTTAGAGCGCCAGCGTGGGGGTATCGGGATGCGCGGACCGGGAGAGTCGCAGATAGAAACCGATAGACGGATTATCTTAAATAAGATCTCGTTACTGAAAGAGCGGTTAAAAATCATCGACAAACAGAACGAAACACAGCGCAAAAACCGTGGAGAGATGATACGTGTCGCTTTAGTCGGTTACACCAACGTAGGTAAATCGACTATCCTCAATATGATATCGAAGGCTGACGTTCTTATCGAAAACAAGCTATTTGCTACCTTAGACACGACAGTACGTAAAGTGGTCATCGACAACCTTCCTTTTCTAATGTCTGACACCGTAGGTTTCATACGCAAATTGCCGCATCACTTGGTCGAATCTTTCAAATCTACACTGGATGAAGTTCGTGAAGCAGACGTATTGATCCATGTGGTAGACATCTCTCACCCCGACTTTGAGCATCATATTATAGCGGTCAATGAGACGCTAAAAGATATCAAAGCATTGGATAAGCCAACTATTACGGTATTCAATAAAATCGATGCCTATAAACCACCTGTCGAAGTTGATGAGGAAGGCGAAGAGATAAAGGTAACACTTGATGACTTTAGAAACTCCTGGATGGCCAAAAACGCCGATCCAGCAATCTTTTTATCAGCGACAAACAAGACGAATATTGAAGAGTTTAAAGAGAAACTGTACGAAGTAATTGCTGACCTGCATAACAAACGGTATCCGTATAATAATTTGCTATATTAGGTTATAGAGTTATAAGAGTTAAGAAGTTATATAGGTATGGTAAAGTCACATAAGGATTTAAAAGTTTGGAAGGAGAGCATGCTTCTTGTAAAAGATGTATACGAAATGACCAATTCTTTTCCTCCAGACGAGCGTTTTACTTTAGGTCAGCAAATGCGGCGCTCTGCAATTTCTATACCTTCCAATATAGCCGAGGGGGCTGGGAGACGCGGGAACAAAGAGTGGATTCGATTTCTAAATATTGCCCTTGGTTCTATATCCGAGCTAGAAACCCAATTAGAGATAGCTAAAGTCCTAGAATTTGTTAACGATCCTACAAAAGAAATCGAACAGCTTATTTACTTTAGGCGAATGATTCTTAAATTAATTGCAAGCCTAAATTCGTAACTTTGCCAATTAAAACTTATTTCGATAACTCGATAACTCGATAACTCGATAACTCGATAACTCGATAACTCGATAACTCGATAACTCAAAATGCAAAATAAAATTGTTCAATTCACCGACTGGGGCTTGGTTGACTACCAAGAGGCTTGGGATAGGCAAGAGAAAGTCTTTGCGGAAACTTTGGCTATTAAGCACGACAATCGGGTAAACGACACGAAAAATCCCACCCCAAACCATCTTATATTTACAGAGCATCCACATGTTTATACCTTGGGAAAAAGTGGGCACCCTGAATATCTTCTTTTAGATGAGGAGGGACTAAAGGAAAAGGATGCTAAATTCTACAAAATAAACCGTGGCGGTGATATTACCTACCATGGCCCTGGCCAAATTGTAGGTTATCCGATATTGGACTTAGACAATTTCTTTACCGACATACACCTCTATTTACGCACCCTCGAAGAGGCTATCATATTGACATTAGCAGATTACGGCATACAGGCCGGGCGGTACGACGGTTTTACAGGTGTATGGCTTGATGCAGACAACGACAAAGCCCGTAAAATATGTGCTATGGGCGTACGTGCTTCCCGTTGGGTGACTATGCACGGTTTTGCATTCAATGTCAATGCTGACCTCAATTATTTTGGCAACATCATCCCCTGCGGTATCGATGACAAAGATGTCACCTCCATGGAGCGCGAACTGGGCTACAGACTAGACATGGACGAGGTCAAGGCTAAGCTCAAAAAACATATTGCTGCACTGTTCCATATGGAACTGACAGATTAAACGAAAGTAAATAAAAAAAGCACCTTATGAGGTGCCTTTTTTATTTAAATACTTATTCCAAAGTCGGATTAAATGTACCTCCCCAATCTTTGTTTTGCAACAGTTTTGGATTTTTATCAATCGACGATTGCGAAATAGGAAAGAAATAATAACTATCCGGGAGGATGTTTTCTTTCGCTCCTGTATTAGGTACCTGACGTACAATATACTTGAACTGATTCTCTTTCAATTGATAGGTCTTCGCCAATCCTGCGGCTACAGTCAGATCCATTTCCGAGCCATCCGCATTAATCGCTATAGCTTCTACTCCATATTTTGTCTTATTGTTTAACACATCAAGACGTCTCATTCTTCTCAGGTCCCAAAAACGATGGCCTTCGAAACAGAATTCAACGTTACGCTCTGCCAGTATAGCATCGCGCATCCCCGCCTTATCTGTTGCTTTGATACCATACAGACCATCGCTACCAGCCTCAATTCCAGCACGTGTACGTATCTCTTTCAATATTCCCATCGCAGTATTAAAATCTCCTGTCTCATTTGCTGTCTCCGCATAATTCAACATGACCTCTGCAAAACGCATGACCACATAATCCACGTCATACTGTGTCTGCACCTCCGTTTGTTTCAGTGATAATTTTGAATTTTTCAGGATAAAGAACCCACTGTATCTATTCAAGTTTTCTGAGGGCGTATTGGCTTTTGGATTTACCCCAAAGTCATCCAATGCCGGAGCTACCCCTACAGAAGTATATTGCCGTTTTCCGGCCTTACCTGACACCTCATAAAGCTTACCGTTCCAAACAATTGATTTATCAAAGCGGGGATCTCTATTTTCCCAATAAGATTGTAAGAAATCTGCATCTGTTTTATAATAGGCACTAGTAGGGTCATTATAAAGCTTACCATCTTTCATCGGAAATGCTTTCACAAAATCCCAAGAAGGGACAGCCGCTGCTGGTCCACGGCTTTCCGAGCCAGGCCGTACTCCATTATCCCAGTTGGCTACTTTATTTGGATATTGATTGATCACTGCAAAAACCACCTCAGGCCCCTTCTCTATCAAAGCAATATTCTGATAATCCGAAGTCAGGCTATAACCATTCCCCTTCAAGCGATCATACGCGGCCTTATTTGCCGTATGCGCCTCTGTCCAATAGGCATTACCAAAAGGATTGCTCGGATTGAACTGCGGAGAAGCCTTATATAGCAATACCTTGGCCTTAAAAGCGACCACAAAATTACCATCAATCCGGCCATAGTCTTCACTCGTCTTAGCAATAGTACCTGGCAACAAGGCCAACGCATTATCCAAATCCTTCACCATCAACTCAAAACATTCTTTAGTACTATTACGGGTGACCTGCAAATCGTCCTTTACCAAATCCTGTGGCACTGTAATATATGGTACCCCACCATGGTGCTTGACCTTATTGAAGTACGTATAGGCACGCATAAAAAGAAGCTGTCCCAAAGCTTTATCCTTATGCTCTTTAGCAAGAGCCGTACTTTCATTTATTTTATAGATTGCGGTATTAATCTTCCGTATCGTCGCATAATCCCAGGCTTTATAATTTGTACTATTTACCGTAACCGCATCCAAGGGAAAGTGAATTCCGATCAGCTGTTCCGAATTATTATCTGCAGTAGTATTCCAATTACCAAATATCTCATAGAGATTCGACAAATAGGCATTCACAAGACTGGGATCATTCCATACCTTATCTTCGTCCAGCGAATTTAAATCATCGATATCAAGCACGTTTTTACAGGAAGTAGCAATTAGAACCGATGCTATAATTATATAAAATATCTTCTTCATTGTCGTTCACATTTAAAATTTAACATCAATACCTACCGCATACGTTTTCATGACCGGATAAGAATCGTACATCTTCTGCTCAGGGTCATGAAATTCGGTCATCTTAGAGAATACGAACAGATTCGTGCCATTGAAGAATACATTCACTCCTTTAATCTTCATGCGATCCGTCAAGGTCAATGGAAGACTGTAAGAAACATTCAAATCACGGAGGCGCAGATAAGCTCCATTACGGATCCAGAAAGAAGAAGCTTCCGTTCCTGACTCCGCCCAGTTGGCACCGACCACTCTCGGGTACTGAGCCCCTGGATTTTCGGCTGTCCACACATCACCTGCCCATATCGGGTAGTACGGTCTGAACCCACCTCCATGCTGACGAATACCAGGGCCATCTAGGTTACTGATAATACGATCGTAGGCCAATACACCTTGGAATAATGCCGAAACCGAAATTCCTTTCCACGAACCATTCAGACCGAAGCCATAGTTGATACGCGGGGTATTATTTTCGGACAATAAGACCATATCATTTTCATCAATCTTTCCATCTGGTCCACCGGCATAGTTTGCTCCGCGCTGATCTTTATAAAGAATCATCCCCATATAAGGATCCCGACCATAGGTTTTAAACCCTTGGCTCTTTAGCGCATCCAGCTGGTCTTGGGTACGGACGATGTCAATAGCTTCAAGGCCTATAATCCGGTTCTCTGGTCTACCGACCCTAGATCTAAAATTCTGCACTCCGCCAGCACCGTAAGCTGGCTCTTCATCATAGATATCCCACTTATCTTTAGCATAGCCCATATTCGCACTGATACCATAAGATACCTCCCCAATACGGTCATTCCAATTCAAGGACACCTCGCCCCCTCTATAACTTCTAGCAGCATAGTTTTCTGGCGCCAATTCCCGACCGTAGGTATCTGGCATAGCATTCTGTCTACGTCCTAAAATATCCGTCTCTTTCCGTACAAATCCATCCAAAGACCCGCTCAATCTACTATTCAACATTGCAAAGTCTATACCCACGTTATAACTTTTAGAAGTAGTCCAAGTTAGATTCTGTGTAGGATTATTGCCATAGGCAATTCCATTATAGTATCGATCGCCAAAAATCGAACCTCCGCTTGGTGTATACTTTTCGCGGTATAAGAACTGTCCGATACGCTCCGCACTCACATTCAAATCATTCCCTGTTGATCCATAGGAAGCACGAAGCTTCAGGTCATTCACCGTATTTTTTAAATTAGCAAAGAAGCTTTCTTCCGACACACGCCAAGCCGCCGACATGGATGGAAAGAATCCCCAACGTTTATCATTTGGAAACAACGGCGAGCCATCATAACGGAATGAGAATTCAGCAATATAGCGGTCCGCATAATTATAGTTAACACGTCCGATTACACCTCTCCTCGAATCGATCGTTTCTCTCGCTGTAGTCGATCTATAATTACGATCCGTTGGATAGATAAACATCTGATCGAGGCTCACAATGGGACTTTCGGCACGGGAGTTAATAAAAGTACCACCTTCTTTAAATTGCTCGTAGACCAAAATTCCATCCACAGCATGTTTATTGAATTTACGGCTATAGTTCAGGAACCAGTTGACCTGATACTGCCAAGTTCTTTCGGGAGCATAATCCATAAACGGCTGTGCCTGACTAAACGTAAACACATTGATTTTGTCTTCCGAAGGAGGCGCTGGAATAAACCTATTTCCATTCGGGTCTAAAGAAGTAAAAGTATAGTTCTTCTGGAATGTCATGAATCTCTTTTTCATGTAATCCTGCGCCACGTACGATCCCACCACTTTCGTAGATAATCCCTCAATCAGCTTATCCAGCTTATAATTGAGTGTCAGAATCGGGTTCACCTGTCTCACTTTACGATTAACGTAGCGATTACCGATTACCTGATCGATGACATTCCAAGCCTGCCAGGATCCCATTGGTGTCTGTACAGGATATTCGGTCGGAGTATCACTTGGTGTTCCATCAGCATTCAGATAGAACGGATACATTTTAGGCCAGTTAAAGGTCACCCTATAAAAATCTGCCACATCAAAATCGGCATCATCTGCTGAGGTGCTAAACGGCCAGAAAAAGCGCTCTGAATTCGTCTGATTCATGGCGATATTTACATCCACACTGAAATCGTCCGAAAGCTGGGCACTGACATTACTTCTTAAATTAAACTTTTCATGTTCCAAAGTTTTATAAGACCCAAGCTCCTTACGATAGCTCACCAGATTATAATACGTAATCTTGTCACCACCACCGTTTACAGAAATGGATTGACGGTGACTGAATGGATTACGCCATATCACATCATTGACACTATATTTTTTATCCAGAAAATAATCAAACTCTTCCTTCCCATTGGGGGCCACAAAAGGGTTCTTACGATCTCCTTGTTCCCAGTTAAACTGAGCGACCCTGTTCTGATAAGTCAATTCGTCCGCTGCAGTGGTAATATCCGCCAGCAAAGTCTGCGTTGGTGCGCTGAAGTTATAGCTACTCTGGACGTTAAACACAGGTGCTTGGTTAATTCCTTTTTTAGTGGTCACCACCACCACTCCATTCCCCGCTCTTGTTCCATACACTGCTGCCGTAGCGGCATCCTTTAGGAAACTCATCTGATCCACCTCATTGGCTTCTAGTGCATCAAAAGCGGCCTTATCCCTTACTATACCATCGATTACATACAAAGGCTCCGCAAAGCTTCCTCGTATGCGCAAACTCGATGAAGCCCCAGCCATCCCCGATGTATTAGTCACATTCACACCAGGAGCGCGTCCTGCTAGTGTATTTGACAAATTAGATGGTGCAATATTCTTCAATTGATCTGCATTTACCGAACTTACCGGTCCCGTTAGATTAGCTTTACGTTGCCGTCCATACCCTACCACAACAACTTCGTCCAATGCATCAACTTCCTCTTCCAAGGTAATCCGCAATCCTTCGAGCTTTTCTACCGTAACGACTTTGGTCTTAAACCCAAAATACCGTACTTCCACAATATCACCCAGCTTACCTGCCACAGTAAAGTTTCCTTCTCCGTTAGATGCCGTAGACTTACCTCCTTGTACAGCCACTGTAGCTCCTGACACAGGATTCCCCTGTCCATCCACTATGTGGCCAGAGATCTGTTGCTGCAACTTGTACATAGCAGTAGCACGTTCATCTCTTTTAATGACCACCGTATTATTATGTATGGTATAGGTCAGATTGGCCTTATTCAGCACCTTAAGCAAAGATTGATCTAGCGATTCATCCTTGACCTGTACGGTGGTACGTTCCTCAGCCAACAATCCATGTTCGTACACAAAACGTACCCCTGTCTGTTTAGAGATTGTACTTAATACCTGTTCAACTTTCCCGTTCTTAACACTTAAAGTTACTTGACCATTGGTCGTAGCGAAGCTGGTGAACATTGAGGTTACTAAAATTAAACCTGTCAATTTCATCTTAATCAGCGTTTTCAAAAACCGTCTTTCCCTCTTGGTCAGGGACATGCCGATTTTTGAATATTTCTTAATATTCATAAATTTGTAAAGAATTTAATGGTTTATAACAAATTTGAATTCATCGTTAGCGGAGGTATGGCAGTACCTTCGCTTAGTTTATTCATTGGTAGCGTATCCTATCTCATATATTATCCTCCATATTTTAGGTTTATTATTTTACAATTAGTCTATTACCCTCTATTAAATACTGATAGCCCGTAAGATCCTTCAATACAGCACATACTCTTCCCAGAGTTACATTACGCTCAATACTGCCCGAGTATCTTTTTGGCTCCATTTTCCGTTCAATATCCAGATCTACACCATACCATCGTTTTACTTCTTCCAGAATGGTTTCTATATCCTTATTATTGAAATTAAAAAAACCATCCTTTATCCCCAATGCATCTTCTAGATGAGTCGATATACCCGCATGCAGTTTACCTTCAATCAAATCAGCCTGATATCCTGCTTCTATAATAGCTTCACTATGGCGTGCAGTCAGCTGCAGACGTCCTTCTGTCAATAAAACCTGAGGCTCTGACTTATCATAGGTATTCACCGAAAAAGCTGTCCCGAGTGCACGTATCTCTAAGCCATCCACTTCTACGATAAAAGGTCGTGTAGCATCCTTAGCAACCTCGAAAAAAGCTTCCCCTTTGAGGCTTACCCGACGCTCTGCCAGAGAAAATGCCGATAAATATTCAACTTCAGACTCTGGACTAAGCCATACTTTGGTTCCATCCCATAAGACAATAGAATAAGAAGAACGTGTTGGTGTAATGATCTTATGTTTACGGCTACCTGTATCAGAAGCTATCGGTTGCTTGCCCAATTCATTTCTTCCCAGCCGTCTAAACACCTTACCATCTACTTCAAAAATTGCCTGTTCATCGTTGGGCAGGATATCATTCTTATGTCCATACACTTTATCTTCCACAATATAATCCGGTTGCTCATTTCTAGCGAACCAAAGGATACCGAGCATCAAGACCGCAATTACTGCTGCGGCCACTGATGCATACCGCTTCCAATTAGGCCTGACCACCACATCTTCAACTTTATCGGTTACATTGGTCTGAAATCGCTTCCATTCTTCGTGAGAATCTATATTTCGTAGATCCACAGGGGTTTCAATCGCTCCGTTCTCGATAATAGTCCGCAGATAAACATGTCCATCCGGATATCTATCCAGTAAGACGGACAGCTCCATTTCCTGCTGGGCATCGAGTTCTCGTCCAGCAGCCAACATAGAAGCAAGTTCTGCAAATATAATTTTATCGGTTTCTATCATAATTTGTAGTTAAGTAACCTAAAAATCAAAAAAGGGTGAGCGGAAGTTAATCTTATTTACAACAAAACTTCAACAAACTGATTATTAGATAAATAAAATTTTTAAGAAAGCAACAAGATAAAAAAGAAGTTTGCTCTTCAATAGGCGGAGAGCACGCTGTCGTTGGCTCTTTACTGTATTTAGACTTATATTCAACAACTTAGCTACCTCTTCATATTTCTTTCCATCAAAATAGATGAGTTTACAGACGTGCTGGCATTTATCGGGCAATGTAGAGAGTTCACTATGAAGAACTCCTATTATTTCGGCACGGATTAAATCGGTGAGTTGATCTGTTTCACTTTCCTCCTTCCCCTTTAACTCGATATGTATCTTTTCTGCTGTGGCTTGTCTTCGTTTATAATTTAGGCATTGGTTTTTGACTGTACTATATAGAAAGCTTTTGATGACCTGCTCGGGGCGAGCAAGGATATCCGTTCTATCCATTAAGACAATAAACGCCTCCTGTACGATATCTTTAGCGACTTCTTCAGAGTCAACGAAGGGGTACGCATAAACCGTCAACCTTGCAAAATACTCTTTGAAAAGCGTTTCTATTCCCGACATGCCCAATCAATTAAGATTTTCAAAAATTGAACTCGGAGAAGTATCCAAGACATGCCAAATTATAAATTTTTTATCGATTTCAAGCACCTGATTATCAAATCTGCAAAGGCACGAGAAAATCTTTATCGAAAGCCAGGACGCTAATCAATTTCCATTAACAGTAATAAACCGATTCGAAAGATACGGGCACACCATTTTTGAAGGTGATGGCAAAGAAGCCCGCATCCCCATTGGCGATACGGTAATAGTGCGGGTTCGCAGCCCAATCTACTGTAAGGAGATGTCCAAATTTAGTAACGAAATCTTTCTCGCTATAGCTGCCATCAATAATTTCCTTTCCGAGCACCAGAGCATGCTGTTCCACAAAGTTCATCGAATATACCGAGCCCACCATCTTATTCTTTGCAGGATAATTTTCTTCAAATGCCAGAATCACATCCGCCGATCGGTAGAAGAACAAAGGTTCCCAACCGCATTCCGGTGAATCGGGAATATCTTTAACTTTTTTCAGATTCAGATCAGCCGCTTCCCTTTCGGAAATCTTACCATCCCAAAGCCTTCTGCCATGTATTAGGTAGTACATAGAAAGCTTACGCATTTCCTTTTCATAAACCTCATAGTCCAGATTCTCGAGCTTAGAGGCTAGAAGGAGCTCAAACTCGATATCCACTTTGGGATTGGTCCTTCCCGATCGCTCCCAGGACTCTTTGTAATAACGTAGCGCCTGCAACATATCTGCTTTGTTGCTCGACCATCCGATTTCACGCAGACGGCTAGCCGCATTCAGTTCTTCTGTGATATCCTTATCTTTAACTTTCAGATACGCTTTCAAAAGTTCTGCGTAGGTCAGTTCCATTCCCAGATACTTGGCCTGTATGTACTCCGGCTGTTCATGAAAATGATCACCTATATATACCCATCCATCATTATACAGTGGATAATAATCCAACGAAGTATGTTCATTGAGCCTAGCCTTACGTACAATCTTTCCTTCGGTCGAAGGCTGATTACGTACACGCAGTTCGGCCACCTGCACATAGAGGTGCGGCCCTTGCTGACCTTCAGGTCCCCGGTAGAAATACTGAGCCGGCTCACCAGCAGACCTCTTACTGAACATCCGCGTATCTAGCGGCTGCTTGGCTATATAGCCTACATCGCCATTACTGACCCTGATTTTATAATGCGTACGTGTCGAATCCAGTACCGTAATCGATGCTTCGGTACAAAGGACACCTAATATGGAGCTTTTATTGTCTGGTGAAGACAGTAAGTGATCCCATTTTGAAGTATATACTGGTCTCCATTCTTTAGTCTGTGCATTTCCTAAAAACACAGCCAGTACGCAGGTTATCATTCCTGCAAAAATTCTTTTACTTATACGCATCATCCGATTCTCGGCGAGCCCGCCGATCTTTACTTTTTCTTTTTCTTCTTTTTCTCGTCCTTTCCCTTCTTCTCGAGCACTTCCACCCGTTTTGTCAAGGCCTGGACATATATCGCTTGCTCTGCAATCAATGTGCCAAGCTCTTTGAGCGTATCGTACAATGCGAGATGTAATTCGCTATCGGACAATGGAGCAATATATTCTTTTGCCGCGATGGGCTTTTTCTTAACCGCAGGCACTTCTGTTTTGGTCATCTCCCCTTCTCCCAGCAACAGCCAGGACGGGTTTATTTCGGGATACTTGGACAATATCTTGAGCAAGGCATCCGAACTCAAACCTGATTTCTTCTGCTCACCTTTAAAATTAGCATAGGACATTCCTAAGTCCTTAAAAAACTCGATTTTACTCAACTTTGCGTGACCTGCTATCAGCAATATACGCTCTTTAACAGTAAGTGATAGATTGTCCATATAACTTTGTTTTATAATTAGTCTTTTCTTAACAGCGCTATTTCGCGCTCTAATAGCGCTAATTGCTTCTCCAAAGAGATAATTGTCTTCTCCTGGGATTTAATCGTCACTTCTTGGGAAGATATAACACGCTGCAACGAATGAATGACCGCATTACTCACCCCTTCCAGCTCAGCATTTAAATAGGTCTCCGTGCGTTCTTCCGTTTTATTGGCTGCCTGCAACATCTCTCCTTTGCCCGTCAATAACCAATCCGTAGAATACTGCGGATAATTTTCCACTACATTCAACAGCCATTTACTTTGAATATCAGTACCATTAGCCAAAGCTCTTGAAAAAACACCTTTACTCGCACCAATTGCCGCTTCAAAAGCTGTTACACTCATCCCTTCATTATCCGCCAAAACCTTAATTCTCTTCATTAAAGAGCTCGTACAAATATATTTTTCGTCAACAACTTTGTTTTGAAGATAATTAATTCTTAAATTAGATTTTGAAAGAAGTAAATTATAAACACAAGAGTTAATTACCCAAAACTTACATTATGAAAAATACGCAAAAGAAACTAAAAGCGAAACACTTTAGGTATTTAAATAAAGATACCGTGAAGAATCCGATGATATATCTCGTGGATTTTTTCTCCCATGAATCAGATTTCAATCGATGCCTTACGGATATAGACACCATCATCAATGCCTCTATAAATAAAAAAATGAGGAGTTCTAAATCGATGTTCTTTGGAGACAACATTATAGAACTCATTCGTCGGGTAGAAATTGCATACGTTATTTACAAAAAGTACAATATCCCAAAACAGAAGGAGCCTTTGGACTTTTTCTACAACCGACAGGATTATGTAAACTTTAGAGAGAACAAATCCATAACCAAAAATAATGAAGAAACACCCTACGACTCCATCAGTAAATTCTTTTCCTTTCAAAGTTTAAAAAAATGGTATGACACACTTGATACCCTGTGGATAAACATGATAGATAGAAGAGAAGAAATCGATATGCACGAAGCTCTAGGCGAAGACTACGTACTCGCAATCAGAGAGCTGTTCATGCGACTGACAATTTCTCTCCACCATATCTACGAAATAGGAGAGTTCCCTAAATATGAAACTAACGATCAGCTCGAAGAGAATGTAGTATCCAAAAACAACAATCAAAATACCAACGCAGCGACTGATTCAAACGACTTGGATACCCAGTCCAGCTCTGAAATCAGGAAAACCCAGATTAGTGACCCTCATAGAGATAGGATCCTAGAGGAGCTTAGAAATCGATTTGGAAAAGACGATTTAGAAACATGGCAATATGAACTTCATATTCTTCATTTAGGAATAAATACGGAATACGACAGTTGGAATGAAGCTTTTAAATTATCTGCCCCCGGAAGTACGTTTTACTTTTGCGCAAGAATCCATAAAATCATAAGATTGATTGGAGAGGAAATTAGATACATATGTGGTCCAAATAAATTCCCATTTGAACCTGCTACTCGGCATAAATCCTATAAACAAATCATTCATAAAAAAAGAACCATCAAATTACAGTATCTATCTCATGATGAAACACTACAGCCCGAATATTATTTATATCAACTTTTTGAAGAGCTTCCAGAAGATGAGTGGGAAGACAAATTCAATGAACTTATTGAAATATTTCTCTCTTTAGATAATAACGAAAGTTTTGACGGTAATGGAGGTTATTTCAAGTTCTTACAGCAGCTCCAAAAATGCATTGAACTCAGCTTCATTATAGCCTTCAAAGATGAAATAGAATTCATAAGTTCAACTGAATCAGAGAAACTAGAAATGTAGCACAAAACAATCACAAACCACACACAACAATGGAAACAAAAACACACAAAATCAAAAAGCTTCGGTATCTCGCTCCAGAACACGCAAGCGAACCCAATAGATTCCTTAAGGAGATTGTCCACGGTTGGGGTACCAATTGGTCTCTTAATTTTGGATTTCTATTCAGTTACTCCATGTGCCCCATGTTGGACAGAAACCGTGTCTTCGATTATGGCTTTACCTACCTCCATCTCGCACAGATGATAGAAGCAGCCTATGCCATACTTAAAATGCGGAATTGGCAACCGACAGCGAAGAAAAAACTGTTTCAATATAAAGATATTGAAGAATTAAGTGCATTACTATTAGAGAAAGAAAAAGTAGATGCACAACGCATCATCTGCGATTTCTTTGGCTTTATGAGCTTAAGCGGTTGGTACAATTTCCTCGATGAGCTACTTCTATCCAGCGATATCAACAATAAAAGGAAACAGGGCTATGAAATTGATCAGGAGCTCCTGATAGCCCGCGAATTCATCCTCCTACTTCCCGATGCTCTTCTACAAATCCACAAAGACAATGTAACCTATTTTCACCCTTAATCTTATTGGACATGACAGCAACACTGGAATCTAATTTTGAAATCATTTTCAAACATCTCACCGTCGACGAGATATTCTTATGGACCTACAACCGCAACGGAATCGTACAAACAATCGTACAAGTACATACGCACAACAAGCAACGCAGCAGCACCCTAAGGGAAAGATGCCAACGTGCACTGCAGCCCATGGAGGACCACTATTTTACCTTCTACAACACCAAAGAAGTACAGTCAAGAATTAATGATGGACTTGGCCGCTTATACCTCAACTGTCAGTCTAGAAACCGGATTTATGTAAATCCCGAACCGATAAATACCGTAATCCTTCCTGTGCTTAGTTCCGACGAGCTTCTTGAGCAAACAAGAGCATATATAAAAAGAGAAAAGGACAAAATCACCGCCTTTATGGAAGGATACCATCTTTATTATAGCAAGGAAAACTATCCCAATGCGGCATTTATGCTTCATCAAGCGCTTGAAATATCATTACGCGTAGCACAGAAATTGTTACTAGGTGTCGAGGAGCGCTCACACTCCCTTAAGCAGAACATCGATTTTTTTAGACCCTATGACTCCGTCTTGAGTACGCTGATCAGCACCAAAGAGGAGGAACAGGCCATCAATAGGCTCACAGAGTCTTATACCTGCTCACGCTACAAGAACAACTTTACGATGGATCTCCAGAAAATTGAGTTCTGCAAAGACATAACCGACCGTACAATGACTTGGATAGTAGACTACGAAGAGGAGCTACTGCAAGAAATAGAAGAAAAACTTTCATCCATCCAGGAGCTCCATCAACAAACCGACATTATTAAAACCAAAATAGATATGGAAAAGTCAACAAACATCAACAACAACCACCGCGACCTTATCCACAATGCGCTGGAAACCTATGGTCAGGTACATGGGCTGTACTGCTTTGCCTATGTAACCCGCCAGGACAGTATGTGCAACTTACTAAATGTACAACAGTCACACCATGAGATTCATCATTATTATCTCTTCGCGATTATGTCCAATCAGAATAGACCAATTATGGATCTTCAAAACTGTATTATGCAGTTACTACCGGATAAGATTAAAGTGACTTTAATCCAAGAGACACCGGAGCAGGTGGAGAAGAAACTGAAAAAGGGAGATGTATTTCGCACCAACCTACTCCAAGCTGGAGAGTGTTGGTATAGGGATAGGGAGTTTATAGGAGAGAAAACGGGGACTCAAACAGTAGATTTAGAAAAATCTAGAAAAGAATGGAATCAACGGTATCATAATGCTATGGACTTAAATTTCGCTTCCGCGGAGTGTTCTGATGATATCAATCGAGAAACTCAGGCTTATTTATCCGCA
Organism: Sphingobacterium tabacisoli; assembly: GCF_017908035.1. Taxonomy (GTDB): domain Bacteria; phylum Bacteroidota; class Bacteroidia; order Sphingobacteriales; family Sphingobacteriaceae; genus Sphingobacterium; species Sphingobacterium tabacisoli. The sequence goes on from NZ_JAEQMU010000006.1 coordinate 65,681, forward strand.
ATAACCATAGAACAAATATGCCTAGGAGTAATAACTCTGCTTTTACACTACACACCAGCAACAAGCAATCTAAATTATTTGATGAATATCTGTGATATTTTATGTCCAGATATTACCATCATTTTCGATCGTGAAGATCCTATTCAGAAACTACAGTTCAATCTACTGATGGAAGCTCAAAACAAATATAGACACTCATCCCACTACTCAGCAAAAGACATTTGCTTGGAAAATCTAAACGATCAAATATTATCGTTCTTTGAAGAAGTAGACGACTTCGTTCAAATCTATTTCGAACAACAAGATCTACAAGAAGCCAATAAAACCGAAAACATCGAACAATGCGCATAATAGAGACTAAAAAGCCTTGGTGCATCTTATGCATCAAGGCTTTTTAGTCTCTGAGTTTCTAGATTTGCTTCGCAGAACCCTCCGGGGCACCTCTATTACGGCTACGCTTCAATCGGAACGATGATCAATCTGACAGCGTCTTTACCCCAGTTCTTACCGTGGTATCTAGGGACTATCAAAAAGCTTAACGAGAGGGTTACTTATCCTCATAATGCCCCTTCGCTCTAACGACAAATACCACAACCTCATCTTCCATGATCCGATATACCATTCGATCCTTTTTATTCAGACGTCGTGACCAAAAGTCTGCATAATTGCCTTTCAGTCGTTCGGGGTTTCCGGTACCGGTTTCTGGATGCTGGGCCAACTCGGCAACAATGTCCTGTATCTTTTTAACATCACTCTTCCTGCCACTTTTCTTATGGTATTCTAAATGAGTAATTGCGAGCTTGGAGAATATTACTTTATACTGTCCCATACATTGGTAGGGTCTTTTATTGTAACATAGTCACCTTCCTTATACTCTTCCATTGCTACTTTGATGTCATTAACAAATTCTTGGCTATAACCTTCGTCCTTTAACTCATTAATGGGCACAATCGCGAATGCCTGCCCTGGCCCACGATTTACCAATACCTTTTCCTTCTCTGCCACTTCTGCCCAAAACTTGATATTTTTTCGAAATTCGCTTACTGTTATTATTTTCATCAGAAGTATCTTAAATGTATTTCTCCTAAAACTACATTCACAAAGATAACAAAAAAAGTACATAAACATGTACACACAGAGCTTACACCCACTCGGTTCCCCCTTCTTGAGCAGATTTCTGCACCGGTGTTGATTCGCGGACCACATCTTTCATAAACTTTCCATTACAAATCCGAAAAACTTCCAGTATATCCGCTGCCATAAAAGCCTGACTATTGGACAAATAATCTTCCTTACCACCAGCATGCCATACGCGACAACGAACCACCCCTGTCACAACAATCAAGCAATTGTCCCAATCTGGCACCGAAAACGCTGTTTCTTTTGCCGGCGGTTCTTTACCTGGAAACACATGGAGTTCCTTCGAGTAGAGAAAGTCAATTTCATCCTCCAATTCAAAGGGCACTTTCAAAGCATGATAACGAATGCATAATGAACTTATCCCTTTATCAGTGCTTGCAACACGCCACAGCTTGTCGTCTAGAATTTTCACTAAAATATCTCTTTGATCCTCTCTATACCGAATCTCCGTTTGCCACGGAACAAGCCCGTAGAAGGTTCGTTTCTTATTCCAACGGAAATCTTTCAAAGTGGAGCTATTACCGTACCCTATCCGTAACTGCCCTAGCTCATGCTCCTCGTCCAGCCGAACGAGTTGACTTACCTTCTTCGTCAAACGATTAAAAACAGATCGGCTAGTCATCTCACGCCAATTTTTTTTACTGTATTGATATATCTTAGAACTCACCTTGCTAGCATAGGTAAAATCCACATTCGCAAGCTTGCTATTTTCACCAAGATTATAGTCTCCACCACGCTTACGCAATTTTTGGGAAACAACTTCTTTGATAATTTCGTCCATAAAAGAGACAATTGGGTTAAAAAAACTATAACACACTTAAAACCTACAAGTTAACAAAAACTAGACAGCAGAACAAATACCACTCACAAAGTCCGTTCAAGTCTCCTTAAGTCTGCTCAAGTCCCCTCAACTCCGTTATAGCTTCGACTACTCTCCGATACTCCTCCGTACCATCCTCGGGATTCCTTCGAGACAGCTTCGACTATCCTTCGGTGATTCTTCGGCTACGCCTTGACTCAAAGGCAAACGATAGCCGAACAACAACCGACCATGGCCCGAATCTGTCTCGAACCTGTGCCCTAGCATTCTCGAAGCACCATGCAAGAACTGTCGAAGGGCATAGCGTAAACCAGAACAGAAAAAAATGCCTTAGATAATACTTTATCTAAGGCTCATTCTTATAGGGGCACCGCTATGTTAATAGCCGTATATATCTAACAATGCTGCATCCAACTTGGATCCTCGCATGTTAAAATTCACAATACGCCCTTCGGGGTCTAATAGTATCGCAAAAGGGATTCCCTGAATATTATAAGCTTTGGTAATCTCTCCCTTAAACCCATTTGGATCGTTGAGCTGTGTCCAGGTCATTTTCTCCTCTTCCATCGCTTTCTTCCAGTGCTCATCCTTTTCATCGATAGAAATACTGATGATTTTAAAGCCGGAGTCCTTATATTTCTCATTGATTTTTACCAGATGTGGGATTTCGCCGCGGCATGGTCCGCACCAAGATGCCCAAAACTCCAACATACAATACTCTCCTTTAGGCACCAATGAGGACACACTGACTTTATTACCATCGGGATTGACTAATTCAAAGTCCTGATATCTGGTATACAAAGCCATCTTCTTGGCTCTTTCGGACAGCTCCATAAAGTTAGTATAGCGTTCTGTACCTTCCCATCCCTTCTTAATGATATGCTGAAGCTCTGTAATCTGATCCACCGTTAGCTCGACAAACATCCCCAAGAAATTCATTCGGGCCTGATCATAGGCTACCACTGAATTTGGATTTGCTCGGATAAAATCAAAGGTTGCCGATTTGATCTTCTTCTCCACAGGCTCCATGGCTTTCGTAAGACGTATACCTTCTTCTGTATTATAGATTCCATCCATTGTCGGCAGATGGTATTTTTCCATATAATCTTTATACAGATCGGCCATTTGCGCCCTTTCTTCTTTCAATGATTCCTTAAAGGCGGTGTATTCGTCTTCTGTTTTGGACCCTTGTACAGTAGCGGCTTTCTTTTTTGGATTGTGATAATAAGTACTCATGCTATCGATATGCGCTGTTATAGTAATCGGCGAATTCTCTAGATAAAAATGTGTACTGGTCCAGTTTTTCTGGTAAGAAACCTTTCCATTTGGAGTGCGATCGATGATAACACGGTAATACATAGGCGAAGGTACAGCCCCGGTAAACTTGAACACTCCCTTTTTGATTATTGCACTATCGACTTTGATATCTTCGGCATAGTCATTCTTGTATAGATAAACTTTGTTTCCTTCTACGTTCCCTTCAATATTTCCCGTAATTGTATATTTCTCCTGAGCAATGGTAGCAATACTGCAGAGAAGCAATGCTGCTGTTATCAATTTCTTCATCTGTATTTTTCTTTTTATTTCTTCGATCAAAAGACGTCCAAAAAGTAAAGCAATAAGAAGTTTGTAAACTGTTTACTTTCTTAGTAACTGCAAATACTTTTCGGACAACTCCCTATATTTTAAAAATTCTTTGGCATACCTGGATTAAACATTAAGACCCGTGAAGGTACTTCAAACGTATAGCTGTAAGTGGCAGGATCGATACTCAAGAGATCTTTATTATCAATAGATTTTCTGGTCGCCTTTGCCCCTAACCCTAATTTCGCCAAACGCTTCATATCCATCCAACGGTTAGAGCCAAAAGCCAATTCTCTTCTACGCTCGGCCAGCACCCAATTTAGAACTTCGGCTTTATCTGTAGACACCAGGGGTTGATACGACGATTTTGCAATGCGCAGTACCCGAAGGTCATTAAGAATCTTCAATGCACCATCCAGATTGCCAGCCTGGACCATAGCTTCGGCCTGCGTGAGTTTTAATTCCGAAAAACGTATACCATACAGCCCCCAATAATTATCAAGGCGCATATACGTCCCGTCAAGAAAATAGGAAAACAATTTCATTCTTAAATCATTTGCGCTAAAAGTATTGACAAGGTCGCTGGAGTAGCGAAGATCATATATCAACACATGATAAGTGGTCGTTCTCAACCAAAGAATCTCTGTATTTTTTTCTTGGGTAGGGTATGCGTAGGTATTGTAATCAATAATTTCATGTGGCTCTTTTAGGGCTAGGTCAGCATAATTCTTCGCCTTTTCAAAATCGCCCATATAGAGATATACTCTAGAAAGTATCGCCTGTACCACCGCTTTATTAAAGCGTGTCTTGTTCAAACGGTTGGATACTAAGTATCCTTCAGCTTCTTTGAGGTCTGTCAAGATGTGGTTCATGGTTTCCTGTAGCGTGGTACGTGGCGGCGTAGCTGTGGTCACGTCCGTATAGGTTACCCAAGGGATGCCAGGAAGACTTCCTGCAGTCGCTGGATCATAGGCTTTTGTAAATGCTGTTACGAGGACAAAATGTGCGTTGGCACGCTCTGCCAAAGCTTCTCCTAACAATTGTTTCTTTTTATCTTCACTGACATCTGTAACAGCAGCAATATTGTTGATGATAATATTGGTATTGTAGATCTGGCGATACAATGGCCCCCAAATAGCCGGTGTAGCATCATTGTCCACATCAATTATATCTCTCCAGAAATATGCATTGGCCAATGGATCCTGTGCTATTAATGAATGTGGTGCATATACATCATCACTAGCATACGCTAAATGATCCGGGTAACAATTAGTGTTGATCTCGGCATTAAGGATAGCATTAAACTCTTCAAAGCGCTTGGGTATCACGATCCCTTTGGGCTCTACTTCCAAGTATTTGTCGCAGGACGAGAACATGCTCACTGCAACAATAAATCCTAATATATATTTAAAGTTCATGTGTTGGTCGATTAGAAATTAGTGTATAAAGAAATACTGTACATCGCCTGTCTAGGTAGCGAGCGCTTACCAGTAGTACGCTCAATCGCATCGGGATCTATCCCATTATCGCTAAATGTATACTTGAGCGGATTCTGCACCTGAAAACGAAGCATGGCATTGGACAACTTGAATTTGTTTGCAAAATCCTCTTTCAAGCGGTATGTCACGACGATATCCCTCAAGCGTATGAAATCTGCTTTTTTCACAAACTTATTCGCATACGTATATCCTGTCTTCGCATAGGTGTTAAAATAGTTCGGTGTCCCTATTTCAGCAAATCCAGGTATATCTGTTGTCGCTTCATCACCTGGCTTTTTCCAGTAATTCAGTGCTTCTTCCATAAATGACCTATTGGTAACATTAGGATCTGGCGCCTGTGTACGCATCACATGCCCACCGTAGTACATAAACAAGAAAGACAGATCAAATTGTCCTAAGCTGAACTGATTGTTTAGTCCCGTTACATACTTGGGAGTGGTAGTCCCCATGTACAGCATATCGTCAATAGTAATCTCACTATTACTTCCACTGCCCGCTGTACTTACCATACGACGTACACCTTTTTTATCAATTATCTCAGGTTGTCCTTTTTCATTGAGCCCGGCATAGTTGTAAGCGTACAATGCTCCAATGGGTTGGCCGGCAGTATACTGCACCTGCGATATCAATGGCAACAGAGCCGCATTTCCCGTTGGTTGTGCTGTCAGTACTTCTTTGACTTTATTAAAATTAAAAGAACCTGTAAGTTGCGTCTTCCACGAGAAACCAGATTGTTGGATATTCGAAGATGTCACTTGCATTTCGAAACCGTTATTGACAATTGTCGCTGTATTGGCATTATATCCATTGAAGCCAGAAGTTGGATCAGAACTTAATAAGCCGATTACATCTGTAGAATTCTTATAATAATAATCTAAACTACCAGATAGACGGTACTTCCACAAAGCGAAATCTAGACCGATATTAAACGTAGATGTGCGTTCCCAACGCATAGAGCTATTTTCTGGAGATAGCACATCATAGAACTTCTCGAATGGAGAATAGGTATAATTTATATTTGAATTTAAAATGAGGTATTTTCCATTAGCTGAAGTTGGGGTATTTCCATTTACTCCATACGCTGTACGAAACTTCAATAAAGAGATCCAGTTCAGATCTTTCATAAACTCTTCTTGATGCATACTCCAGTTGGCCCCTAGTGAGTAAAATGGCTTGTATCGATACTGCGGATCGGTTCCGAAGAGATTGGACTGATCAGTACGGATACTGCCCGTTAACGCATAACGATTCTTGTACAGATAAGTACCGTCTCCATAAAAGGAAACAAAACGCCTATCATCGTAATTCTCTCCGAAATAGTTTTGATAAACAACAGCTGGAATCGATGTATTTGGCAGTGTGGTATCAAATACAGGCTTACTACTTGAAGCAAAAGCTACAAAATCAATCGGTGTATAAATCAATGTTTGTCCATCGTAACCAAATATGGAAGTTAAGTAACTACTATTTTCAATCCGACGGATTTCTGAGCCTACGACACCAGACAACTGGTGATCCTTAGAGGGGCTCGTATAGTTAAAGTTGAACTGTCCTCTTACAGTATAGCTTTTGATTGATTCATTGTTCCGGGATAATAAATCTCCTTTAGGAATCTTATTGAATACCGCCAGACCAGAAGCCGGATCTTTGGTCGCTCTATAATTCATCAATCGACGCATGTCAATATAATTCTCCTGTTGCAGGGTGTTCACAAGATTACGCTCATCTTCATATGCTCCACCAAAGTCAAAATCCAACCACGAAGTAATTTTGGTATTCAATCGAGCCTGAAAACGGACAGCAGAAGTATTCCGACCGATATTTGCTCTGAAGATATCAGCATAGGGATAATACAACTGATCATAAAGCCCTTTTTCTATGTTCAAATCATTGTTACTAGGGATAATGCTATGGTAGATACTACTTCCGCCTCCATAAGGATTCACACCCCATGCCACAGGTAATGCATTACCGTAATCGTCGACCAGTCTTTCGTAAGACTGGAAATCATTAATACCAACTCTACGATAAGGAGTATTGTTTTTTCCATTACGATAAATACCTTTAAAGTCCAGGTGCATCAAGCGATTCAAATGATGGGTCGACGCAAAGTTGAGTAGAATACGCTTATTGTCGGTTTCAACATAATCTCCTCGTTCGCCTAAATAATTGGCTCCCAATAGATAGGTATGCTTATCGGATCCTCCACTGAGATCAAAATCAACCTGATTGGTCAATGCATTTCTATAGAATAGCTTTTTGTACTGCTGTAGGTTATCAAAATTGCCCAAAGCTGTCACTCTAGCATCGAGCTCAGCCTGTGTAATCTTGCCTTCCTTATAGTCAAACACGGCATCATACACAGGTGTTGTAGCCAACAGACGTCCAGTATAGCCCGATCTCACTGCTGTCTCGTCCATCAAAAGATTGTCTTTCAGAATGGAAGTCAACATAGATGAGCTCGCGTAGTTCATATAATCGAAATCGGGACGTGGCTGTATCGCTGTGGTAGCACGCAGATTAAACTTTGTCTCCCCCATTTTACCTCTTCTAGTTTCGATTACAATAACGCCATTGGAAGCACGTGACCCGTAGATAGAAGCCGCAGCTGCGTCCTTTAGTACGTTGACGGATACAATATCATTGGGATTGATACTTTGTATATCGATTTCTGTTGGAAAGCCATCCAATACGATCAATGGTTTACGTACGGCATCAAAAGTGGACACTCCACGAATGGAAAGATCATTGGACTGGGGATTGTAAACTAATCCGGCCAACTTACCTTCCAGATTCTCCAGAAAATTACCGGATACAGCAACACGCTGATCATAGTCTTTTTGGTTAATGTTGGAAACAGCCCCTGTCAATTGAGCATCGGTCAATGCGCGATATCCTGTCTGTACAGTAACAACCGATTCGTCCAATGCATATTGTACGGCATCGAGAATGATATGCGACAGGTTACTGCTGACACTCAGCTCTTTGGTGTGATACCCCAACATGGAGATTTCGATATACTTGTCGCCCGGAAGCACGCCGATAGCAAATCGCCCCTGCGCATTGGTAGCAGAAGCCCGAAATGTGCCTTTCACACGTACTGTAGCATTATGAACAGGCGCACCTTCTTTATCAAACACAAACCCGACGATTTCTTTGGTTTGCTGTTGGTTAGCTCCTTTTTTCAGAATGATGGTATTATCGATTATCTCGTATTGGATAGGTAAATCTCCGATCGATGTGCTCAGCACTTCTCGAACGTCCTTCTGCTCAAAACTGACATCTTGAGCCCGCATGGAGCGTATGAGTTCGTCTTCATAAACGAATCTATAACTAGACTGTCGTTCAATTTTCTGAATCAGCTCCTTAAATGATATATTCTTGGCGCTAACATTGATCAACTGTCCATACACAGCAGCCTTAGTCTGCAAAAGTGCAGCTCCAATAAGGACACATACTAAATGGATTTTCATTAGTATTCCTCTTTTGTAATTCATAAATTTGATTGGTTTTGTTAGTTATTTAGTTCTCACGACATAGTATTAAATATTGACAGCCATCGAGGTCAGATATGTTCGAGCATATTTGGCCTCTTCTTTTGTCTATCAATGGTTAGTTTATTGTTATTTAATGATTATTTTTCTTCCTTCGATTTTAAAGCTTAAAACATCTGTAGCCTCTAATACCGCTATAACCTTAGTGAATGTTGAATATCGGGGGATACTTCCTGTAAAACGTTTCTCTTTTAGGTCTTCACGCTCAAACTCTACCTCTAGATTGTACCATCGCCCAATATCATTCATCAGTTCCTCAGCAGGTTTTTCATTGAACACGAATTCTTTATTCACCCAATCGACCTGCTGTGTCTCTCTCGATGTGAGCAGTAGTTCATTTCCTTTGTTGACGACCTGATCTCCTGGCTTCATCATAATCTCCTTACCTGTTTCATTACTGCTCACCTTCACACTTCCACGCAATAATTTGGTTGTGGTTTCCGACTCGATCGGATAAGCTTTAATGTTAAATTGTGTCCCCAACACGGTTACTTTTTGCTTCGCTGTACCCACAACAAAAGGTTTACTTGATTTTTGCACATCAAAAAAGGCTTCACCCAAAAGATCAACGTTTCTCTCATTTTTATTGTAGCCTGCCAATAATTTCAACTCCGAATCAGCATTCAGCTTTACCAAAGAGCCATCCGGCAAAGTGACCTCAAACTCACCTCCTTTAGGGGTCTTTATCACACTGGGTTCAACTTTCTCGCCGCCATTTTCTAACTGTCGAATCTGTATTCCTCCAGTAGCCAGCTTAATAATCTCCATTCCTCCTTTATTGAGTCTAGCACCAACAAGCATAGCCTTCAAATCGACTTCCTGCCCATTATCTGTCCGCAGAACAGCCGTCTCCTCTCCAGGCAGAATGCTATCAAGGGAAACCAATGGCTGCTGTGTGTCTTGAGTGGTATTCCGCATAACGTAAACACCAACTATAAGCATCAATACCGCAGCGGCAGTGGCAATCTGCTTCCACACAGGAGTTAGTTTACGGACCTTGTACAACTGTTTTATCTCGTCACGTCCCTGCGAATAATGATCCTGCAAAATACCCTGATGGATTGACTTAGGCTTTTCTCCAACAGCTAGATACCAACGTTCGACTTGTTCTCTCTCCTCTTCAGAGACATTGCCCTCGTTATATCGCTTTAGTAAATCTTGGAAGTTGTGGTCCATAACTTGTCTTTTGAGATAAGACAGGTAGCTCAGGCAGGGGGTGTAGAGATTTTTAGAAAAAAAGTAAATTTATTTTGGATCGTATGATTTTCAAGGCATTAACAATCTGTCTTTTTACCGTTTTATCGGAGATATTAAGCTGTTCGCCTATTTCCCTGTGGCTAAGATGTTCAAATCGGCTCAACTCAAACACCAGTCGCATCTTCTCAGGAAGAAGGTCTATTCCCTCCTCGATCTGCGCTTTCAACTCTTTTTCAAACATATACCCCTCAACGGAGCTGTAGCTTTGCTGCTGATCCAAAGTTTCTAAATAGCTGCTACGTACATTTTTCTTTTCTAAGAAATTTAGAATGTTGTTCTTTAACGAGACATATAGGTATCCGGAAAAATTCTGTAACTCTCCAATGATCTCTCTTTTCTGATATAAAGCTGTAAATGTGTCCTGGACCAGATCCTTGGCTTCCTGTGCATCGTCTAACTTGCGAAGGGCATGTACATATAATAAAGGAAAAAAGCGTTCGTAAAGCACATCAAAAGCGGCATTATCTCCATTTTGAACCAAGGAGAACAGGTATTCGTCGCTATATCCGCTATAGGTTTTCATTGCTTCAGAGGAAATCCAGTAGGTAAAGATAAGGAATGTTCCTCTTTATAGGTATATACATTATAAGGGTATACCCATTTGGCAAAGACTTTAGCAATAAAACTGGCGATCAATAAAGGGATAAACAATTGAATACCATTAGGTACTACACTCATGATGATAAACAAAGCCGCAAACGGTGCATGTATAGCGGCAGAAAGCATCGCCACAGCACCAAACAGTGCAAAATTAAGCAGGATTAACTCTGTACCGAACCAATGGTTGCACAGCTGGGCAAATAACATCCCCAAGAAGGCTCCCGCAACGATACTCGGTGCAAAGACGCCTCCGTCTCCACCAGCGCCCAGTGTCAATGATGCGGCCAGCGGCTTAAGAAATAGCAATAGTATTAAAGGCAGCCATGTCAGTTGGCTCATCGGATGGAGCTGGCCCCAGGTGAGCAATTCATGCAGACCAGCATAGCTGTCGCCATAGAGCTGAGGCAGGAAGAATATTAAAGCACCTAACGTTATCGCCCCCAGATTGACCCGGATAAAGTTGCTTTTGATTGTACCGAAATAATGTTTCGCATAGATGACCAACTTGGTAAAATAAAGCGCTAACACCCCTCCCAATATCGCTAATAGCAATATATAGGGCAAGGCTGATAAGTTCCAGTGTGTCACCTCAAAAGGTAAGATCGGCTTACTATAAAAAAAACAGACGAATGCATAGGCTAAAATCATCGACACCATACCACTGAACAAAAGTGTTTTGCTGAACCGGCGTGCGATGACTTCAAAAGCAAAGAGCAGACCGCCTATGCCACTTCCAAACAGTACGGTAACCCCGGCCGTAACCGCAGCACAGATCAGCTCGGTCTTAAACGCCCAAGCAGAATGTATCCGCTTATACGCTTGATTGCCTACTGTCGCGGTAGCGACCACCGTAGACACCTCCACTCCGGTCGATCCACCAAAGATGACGGTTAAAAAACCATTGATAAAATGAGACGGAATCTTAAAGAACGGCAGGTGATCTTTTCGCGTTTCTAATGTGGTATAGATCTCCTTAATTCCTTTGTTCTTACGATTCTGAAAAACATACTTACGCAGAAAGTAGATACTGGTAATTCCAATTGATGGCAACAGAATAAATAGAGCGGCCTGTTGCCCTTGAATATAATGATAGATATAGTGTTGAAAAAACTCGGTCAGATGCTTTAGACTAAAAGCCAATATACAGGATATTAGACTAACAAGGACGACGGAAAGAAAAAGCTTGAAATAGTTGTAACGAATGACACGCTTCCGAAATGTTTGTTGTTTTAACATATTGCGTTGAAAATGACCGTGCAAAGTTAAAACTTATTGGGGACTTTTTTAAAACTGTGTCAACGTTATCTGCTGTTCTACATACACAAACCTGGATATAGTCTGCATGGCCGGCACGTATTCGTACAGTGGTGTTTCTTCCGTCCGTAGCGCAATGGACAGCTCAATTTCTTCACAATGTGGTGCAAAGGTCTGCTCAACGATATCCACGGTATTATTCTCTCCAGACAGGTGTCCTAGGATCAGGTGCCGGAGTCGTGGGCTTCTGTTTTCTAACAACAACTCCAGTGCTTCTCTATTGGATATATGGCCCCAACCGGAGCTGATCCTATTTTTGAGGTAATAAGAATAACGCCCTGTACGCAACATCTCCTCGTCATAGTTAGACTCCAACAACAATACATCTGAGTGCTTTATGACATGCTTCACATTGTCACAACCTCGCCCTAAGTCAGTTAAGATGGATACATTGGTCGTACCATCCGTAACCACAAAGCTACAAGGCTCTTTGGCATCGTGATACTTCGGAATACCGATTACTGTCAGATCTCCGACGGCGGTTCGCGCATCCGCATGGATGATATGTACCAAATGCTCTGGTAACCTCAGCTTGGTTCCTTTGTATGTTCCTTCTGTCAGATAGACCGGTATTTGGTACCGCTTACAGAATACCGAGAGTCCCCGGATATGGTCACCATGTTCGTGGGTAATGAAAATAGCCTTGATCCCAGCAGGAGATAAACCCAACTTGGCCATACGCAGCTCCACATGCTTGGTATTGATCCCTATATCAACCAATACGACATCCTCTCCCTTGGCTACATAGTAGCAGTTCCCGTTCGACCCTGAAGCTATTGCGGCATATTTCATATGTATTTAATTTGTCTTTTATCTGTCATATGGAATATCCAAATTACATCAGTAGTGTTTGTGCAGTTCTGCTACATAGATATTTCATATGTATTTAATTTTTTCTTTAATGGCCATACGGAATACTCATGGGTGTTTGTGCTTCGCTAAACATGAGTATTTCATACTCACAAAAGTAAAGAAAAAAGCCTTAGCTTGTTAGGCTAAGGCTTTTGTTCCGACTTGAAATAACCGAATAGCAGCTTATAAAAGCATAAATTCACTTTAACAAATCATGCTTATACCTATTAATTCTCTAAAATACCAAGGTGCACATCCACAATTTTATCCAAGATATTTGGAAAGGATTGCTCTAATTGCATTGTTTTTGCATTATAAATATAAATAGATCCCGGCTTTGCAGCAGATGAATCATTGACCGCGACCATAATCTTGCCGTCGAAAGCCTTAAACTTAACAATACTTCCTTTTTCAGAAGCGGGCAGGGATAAAAACTTTTGAAACTGAACACCCATATAGGATGCGGAATAAATGGTATTATCTACTGTCATATACCAAACATCGGTCATAATGTCGTAGAATACGTAACCTATATTACCAGCAGCAGGCATTGATCCAGTCGCTTGCATGACCAACTGACTGGGCGCATAAGAAGCATCATAATCCAATCGATATGATGTTAAGTTATCACCATCTCTAAACAGGTATATTTGATTTATCGAAGGTATACCTGCGAAACTACAAGCCAAGAATTCCTTTCCATCGGGAAGACTTATGCCTGGTATATTTTCATAATCATGGGTATATGCAAAGCTATTTCCAGACATCCCATTGCCCCAAACCCTGATTTTCTTGTTTTTTTGGTCGTAAATACTCATAAAGTATTTTCCATATCTAAAAGGAGTGGCAATACCATTGGGGGCAATCTCATAATCCGACTGCTCGAATGCACCAATAGGAATAACTCCTTGTTGTAAAACATGGAACTTGCCATTATTGACAACATATACCATCTTATCAAGGGGGTCCGTCACTACCTGGGTTGGCTTAAAAACAAAACTGCCCGTACCCAAATAACTGGATGAGCTATAAAACAATGTCGGCGTAAACTCTCTAGAGTCGATAACCACAACCGGATTAATCGCATCCTTAACTCCTAGCGTCAGGATATTATAGAAGTCACTTGCAGAAGAACCGTATTGCTTCCTTCCACTTAATGTTATCGGATTTTTACCCAGATCGGGATAGGTTGGCATAAATATAGATTCCCACTTAGGTGATTTACTGATTGTCGACAGACAATATATAGCTGCGTTATACTCCTTGTCTTCTGTCAATGCATAGTACCCCCATTTATAAGGGTTTACTACGTTGAAGAAACAGTTATATTTGGTAGTGAGTCCTGTTGATTTATCTAAAACAGAAAATTCTGCGTTGATTCTACCATACCGTTTATCGGCAACATACACCAAGTCTTTGCTTGCTGTTACTTTAACCGAATCTACCATCCAACTAAATTCCAGATTACTCATATCACTTTGAGATAAGGTACCGACCACGGAAGGATTCACTGTCAGCGTATCCTTATAAGGAATCTCGAAAATCCTATCTGTAGTGTGATCTCCTTCTAATATTCCCGAAATCTCAATCTTATTCACATCTTGGTAATTATAATTACCAAGATCTTTGGAACACCCCCCCAGCAATAGCAGCAGGGCGGCCAATATATATGTAACTTTACTTCTGTTCATCATTTATTTTAATAAAAAAGACAATACTTATGGCAATAAGATCCGCTCTTGCGTTGTATCTCCGTTAGGATATACTACATTGTTCTCAAAAAACTGCTTTAATATTGTTATATAATTAAAGGTAACTGGATACGAATCCGCATTTGCATACGAAGGCATATTGTCCCAGTAATAAAATGGCCCTGGATTATTACCACCCAACTCAGGAGATGGGTCCGCTCCAAGATAATACAGCTGCATCCATTTTTGAAAGACTTCTTTTTTAAATGGGCCAAAATAATTTTTCCAAGTGTTCCACCACTTGGGCTCTCTCAGGATATCATCGACAACTATTTTCATCGTACTATTGTGTACATTACCGACTTTAAAGTCATCATTTGCCTGAAGGCCCAGATGTAATACCATTTGATTTGTCAACAGATACGGATCTCGCTTCACCGTCACATAAAGTGTGTCGTTGTATTTACCTGCTTTGATAACTGGCGATGTCAATTTTATCATATCTGGATCATATTGCGACGCTCCATCGACTACTAAGGCATACATTCTATCCTTATCCGCAGCGGCACCACCTATATGTACAGGAATCTTTAATACCTTTTCTGTTATAGTGATATTCTCATCTAATGAGAAGCTATAATAGGTACTGTCGATATATCTCTCAACAGATTTTGTATTATCGTCTGGTAAAGCAAAATATACATAACTGTCGGCTATGTCAAATTCTAACATATTATGGCTATCCTTACAGGCTACCATCGTCAACAGCAGAAGGCATGTTATTATAAAGTTACTTTTCATCTTATTTAATTTTGAGGATTGAACAATAATTCATCATCAGGAATCGGAAGGTTAAATATTTCCTTCTTGGGCTGCACTATGGGAGAACGATCTATAGCTCTAAAGAGTCGCTTATACTCCGTAAATAAATACCCTTCAGCAATATTCTCTTTTCGCATTTCATCAAAAATCAAATCCTTTGTCTCTTTCTCTGTTGTGCTTGAAGTGTAAGAAAGATCTGTCGTTATATTTCTTGCGTTCCGAACTTTGTTCAAATACGCAAAAGATTTTGTCGGATTTGTACTGGCATAACTCTCAGCGGCAATCATATATATGGTATGCAGCGATATCACCTTGTTCTCATAAAAAATTTTATACGATTTATCGGTATAAGGTTTTGTAAAGTCAAACAGATATTTGGACAACTTCCAAGGATAACTCGTATTTGGTCTACTGAACCAATTAGTCAACCGATTATCATTAGTCGATCCCGATCCACTCTTATTATAAAGGTTAGTATTCAACCAGCTGTAATTAGGAAACAAATACGGACTGGTGCCGGCACTTGTAGAACTTTCCAAGGCTACAAAGCTTTTTGGCACATAGGTTGCCAGCTTATTCGTAAACAATGCAAAAACACTTTCCATAGGTAACCGGACGTTACCCAGGTATGCAAAATCCGTATTTATAGCTAAGCGGATACTTTTCAATTTATCCACCTCAGCAATTAATTCTTCCGCAAATGTACCTGCTGCAGCGAGATCCCCCTCCCACTGTGCGACCATAGCTTGTAATGCTATAATCGCATAATAGTTCATCCGAATCACTCTATAATCAATCAAGCTATTATATTTTTCATAGTTGAATTGATCTTGCGTTTCACCTCTCCCTTGCGTTCTGATCGGATCATTTTCAAGCAGCGCGCGTGCCTCAATCAAATCTTTTTTCAACAATTTGATCACCTCACTAGCGGTAGAAAACTTTACACCTTGAAAAGAAACCTCCGTCTTATAGGGAATTGCCAGACCTGCGCTTCCTTCATTTGCGAAAGAAGGTCCAAACAGTTTCAATAATTGGAAATGCGCAAATGCTCTTAAGCCAATAGCTTCTCCTTTTACTAGATTATAGTTTGGATCCGATTGAATATGGTCAATGTTCTTAAGGATTACATTCACCTGATTTATAGTTTTATAAAACTTAGACCATATCTCCTTGATAAACTTTTTCGACTCCTCATAATTATATTCGTATCTGGAGGGTCTGTAATATTTATGTCCAGCACTCAACGAAGAATATGAACCTACCAAGGTTTCCATGAGACCATATTTCATATCCCTTCCGTACAAGGTATCGCTTGCCAGCGATTCATAAGCACCACCCAATGCCGCTTCAAAACCAGACCTGTCCTTGAATAGGTCTTCCTCATAGGCCTTGTTAATCGGGTTTACATTTAAAAACTTTTCGCAACTACTTAAACCTACAAGCAGAGCGATTGCTATCAATACTTTCTTCATCAGTTAAAATTGTATCATTAAACCAAGATTAAACTCACGCGCATAAGGATAGTCTACACCTCTTTCCATACGAACGGTACTCCAACGAAAGGCGTCATTCATGGAAAAATTCAACCGTAGCCTTTCTAATTTATATTTCTGTAAGGTTACATTGCTAAAAGAATAGTTTATATTAATACTGGATAGTCTTAGAAACGATTCTTTTTGAACAAACCTGCTTGATGGTTGTGTCGCCGTAAGGTCATCTATAGCCTTGTATAGTGCTTGATCTCCAGGCTGCTTCCAACGCTCTTCTAAAACACGCTTATCTGCATTTTTATATGGATTGTTGTTTTCGATCTTGTTCATTAAGGTTTTATTAAAAGTATCGCCCCCTAAGGAGTAGTTTCCATAAAGCTGTACCGAAAGACCTTTATAATTAAAAGCCGTACCTACCGATCCAAATAAATCTGGTTCTTCATCTCCGCTGACCACTTGATTATTGGCTTGCCAAGTATAGGTTACATTACCATTACGATCTAAGAACAACTCTCTACCATTTGCCGGATCTATGCCGAGCGATGGGACTGCTCGGATAACACTCAGAGATTCCCCTTCTTGGTAGTACTTAGATGGTGCGATAACATTTCCTTTTTCATCTTTTTTTACCAAGGATTCATTCATCATTCTCAACTCATTGGAAATTTCCTTTAGTGTTCCTCGATTCTGAGCCACACCTAATGATATATACCAACTCATATCTTTTACCGTATTATTCAATACTCTCATATTAGCCATTGTCTCCACTCCTTTATTCTGGACCTTTCCGAGATTTTGGAAGAAATAATCATCTGCAAAGCCATAAGATGGTGCAACAGTGGTTTTGGATATCATTCTATTGGTCGTTTTATTATAGACGGAAACATTCAACTTCAAAAAATCACCTAATACACCTATATCTGCACCGATACTTTTTTCCTGTTGCTCTGGCCATCTCACTGCCGGATTTCCCTGTCCTGAATATATAGCTGCATATTGATTATAATAATTGCTACCTGTTATGAACCGATAAGACGTACTGACCATACCTACGTTAAAGTCATTAATCGTACTGGAAGTACCGGTGTTGACATACCATCTGAACCGCGTAACAATGTCATTTTTAAACCATTCTTCATTGTGCATATTATGAGAAAAACCTGCACTCCAAAATGTACCAAAGCGATTTTGCGAACCATAGATGGATGCTCCATCGGATCGTAAAGTTCCACTTACATTATACCGATTATCGTAGGTATAAAAAAGTGACCCCAAGAACCCTACCGAACGTACAGGACGCGAAGTGGACTCTGGCAACGATCCTGCGGCATACTGTAAGGCCATTTGTGGTGTCATAAAACGATCATCGATGAAGCCATTCATCGTCACGGAGTTACCTTCCTCATTTTGCATACGCAGCTCCGCTATCCCATTGGCAACGATTTGATGTTTTCCAAACATATTAGAGTACTGCATATCGAGTTTTCCTTCAAACTTAGTCTGCGCATCATTTCCGAATACATACTGTCCTTTTTGACTGGCATCAACAATGTTAGCGTATTGGGTATGAAAGGGGGACGTGTATTTATCTCTTTGGATTGTCGCGCGAGACATCATCGCCGATCCTCGTAGAATAAAATTGGGTGAAATATACCAGTCCACCATCGTGTTGTTCTGTAGTGTTTGTGTTAGATTTACGTTTTTAAAACCTAGACTGGCATTGTACAAGGGGTTGAATAATGTCGGTCCCCAGCTATACCAAGGTCCCAGTTCGCCAAAACGAATATTGTAATCTCCATTTGCATCATAAATTCGTTCATAGGGGTTGAGCTCCGTATAGGCGGCAAAACTACCATATGGGCTATTATACTCCTTGGTATTCATATAAGTAGCTACATTTCTAAAAGTGATAACATCTGGAATACGGTATATCAAAGTAAATCCGGCGTTACCTCTCTTCCTTCCAGATTCTTTCATCACTCCTTTAAAATCGTTGTAACTTCCCTCTAGACTATAGCGTACTCCAGCACCACCACCTTCCATACGTAAACTGTTATTGACAGAAAAGGTATTTCTGACGGGTTGCTTCAACCAATAGGTATCTACTCCCGCTTGTATGTTTCTTTCTCGAGTTGTCAAGAGATTATCGTAGAACTCTTGTTCAATATGATTAAAGTCAGGATTTATACCCTTCGACCGATAAAGGCCAGCAAATTTTTCATAATCCAGTTTTTCACGGGCATTCATTAAATTATAATCCGAGAGATCAACCATACTGAAAGAGGGCTTCATATCATAAGTCACCGTAAACTTCCCATCCTTGGGCAAGCGTGTTTCGATAACGACAACACCATTCCCCCCTCTAGAGCCATATAGACTCGTCGAACTGGCATCCTTCAGAATCGAAATAGACTCAATACGGTTCACATCTATATCATACAAAGTAGTAATAGGTACCTCAAACCCATCCATGATAATCAACGGTTTACTGTTGGAATATTCTCCTACACTGGAAACACCGCGGATATTAATCTGAGGCAATGCATTGGGGTTAGATCCTACATCTACGCGCTCATCCACTTTAAAGGAAGGGTCAAGCGCCTGTAACACGGTGAAGATATTGTTTGAGTTAAATTTCTCTAACTCTTTTCGTGTCACCACTGTTGCAGCTCCAGTAAAATTCTCTCGTCTTACCTTAGTATACCCTGTCACGACCGTCTCTTCAATCTCATTATCTTTTTGCCTGAGGATGATATTGATATGATTTCGTCCATCGACTTTTACAGTTTGAGGTTCATAGCCCAACATCGAAAACTGTACCTGTGCTTGTTTATTTGTCCGCACGGAGTATGTACCATCTTCTCCAGTGGTACTCGCCCAATTGCTGGAGTTAAGTAATTTTACGGACACACCTTTTAGTGGCTTGCCTTGCTCATCAGTCACCGTACCTACTAAGCTATACTCCTGTTGAACTGCTGTCTGTTGTACAGCCTCTACACTGCTGACAGTCTTTGCTGGAGCAGTCGCTTTTTTCTTTACAATGATTGTATTGTTCTGAAAGGAAAGCTCTACAGGTTGGTTTGCCGATATTTCTTTCAGGACAGCCTTGAGGTCTCCATTCCTGATGTCAATGCTAAGCGGCTTTGCTCCCTTTAGGAGTGCCATATCACCAATGAGGTCTACGTTGGCCTGTTTGCGGATTTTCTCTAGAACCTGATGCAATGATGCTTTCTGTTCTTTCAATGTAACAGTCTGCGCAAGAGCACCGCCTAAGACATTTGCCATAAATACCCCACTAAACAGAAGCATAGCAGTCCCTCTTCCAATGTCTTTTTGGAGCTCCCGCCAGCCGTTTTTTAGGCTATAGCGGTAAAAATTTTTCTTCATTCAGATTAGATTATTTGTTAGTGTTAGCTTTGTTGATATATACTTTATTATTCTTTAAATAAAACTCTATAGGAGAAGTCTGAGCGACCAACTCCAAGAGTTCTTTTAAATCTTTATTCCTGTTAATTCCTCCAAACAGACGGTGACCTTCCAACCCACTGTCAACCGTTATCTCCACACCATACCAATTGGATAACTTTGTTGCCAGATCATATAGTGTCAACCCATTCAGATCAAAATACCCCTCCTTCCAGTCGATATACTTTTCAATATGATCCACGGTACGGACCTTTCCGTGTTGATAGAGTTGATTGGCCTTCAATTGAGTCGCATATTGAATATCTTTAGGACCACCGACGCTGGTCCCCTCATCTGCAATAGCTACATGGCCTTCCAACAAAGCGGTTATATGCTCATCCGTAAAGTTGGCATTAAATCGAGTTCCCAAGACTTTTATGCTCTGCTCATCTCCTCTCACATAGAATGGCTCTCGCTGTCCAGCATCTGTATTTACCTTAGCTACTTCGAAATAACCCTCCCCTTTCAGTTGTACCTCACGTTCCTTCCCCTTAAAATCTATCGGATAGACCAACTCGGAATTGGCATTCAACCATACCAAAGAACCGTCAGACAGTTTGACAAAGGCAATACCTCCGGATTTGGTCCGCAATGTATTGTAAACGACGGCATCTGTATCCCCTGCATGCGTAATATAATGCAATTCTCCGGTCGCCAACTTGGTAATCAAATATCCTTTTGCAGACAGCGTATCTCCTACACGTATGCTGTCTAAACTATATTCGGTATCATCCTCCAATACGACGATAGCGTTGGACGAGAGAGGGGCTTTAATTTCCTCTAATGCAAAAAACTGAACTTCTTCGCTTCGAAAAAAATTGAACTTTAACATAGTCAACATCCCAACAAGCAAAACAGCAGCCGCAGCTCCCCACTTCCAATAGGAAAGCGATCTGACTTTGACACCATGGATACGACGATCTAACGATGTCAGTCTTTCCAAGAACTTTTCTCCAGATACCTCTCCTGCTCCTTCTCGTTGGTACTGATCAAACCATTGTTCGACCAATGCCTTTTCTCGCGAAGAACACTTTCCTTCTGCGTATCTTTTCAGAATATCATTATCTATCTTCATCCAGTTGGCAATCTACTTTTTCAATATATTCTCTAAAAATTGGAGCAGCTCTTCTCCTCTTAGATTCTGTGCAATAATCTTGCCTGTGGGATCAATGAGGAAGTTGGAAGGCACAGCCCTTATTCCATATTGAATCGCTACTTTGTTTTTCCAGCCGTTTAAATCGGAAACGTGCTCCCAGCTTAAGCCATCCTGCTCAATAGCAGCCAACCAATTTTCCTTTTTATTATCCAGCGAAACACCCAATATTTCGAAATTATTGGCGTTAAATCGATTGTAAGCTTTCACGAGCGTAGGATTCTCGTTACGACAGGGTACACACCAAGACGCCCAAAAATCAATCAATACGTATTTGCCTCTATAATCGGCCAGACTTATGGATCTACCGTCCGGTGTTTCTTGGCTGAAGTTCTCCGCTGTAACGCCGGGCATTATTTTAAAAGTCTCCACGAGGTGCCTTAATTTTGTTCCTACATTGGAATGCTGCAGATCTGCTCCCAGTAGATTATACAGACCAATTGCTTCGTCATAATTCTTACTATGGCCTACATACTCTTTAAACTTGTACAAACTATACACATCATCTGGATGTTCCGCGATAAATTCCTTCAGCAGCAGATAGGCATTATGTTTTCCCCTCTCCTTCTTTAATTTTTCAAAAGCACGCTCCGATTCCAAACCAGAATTAGCACCCAGTATTTGGTTTTTGCCGTCTTCAAAAGAAATAAGCGTTTCTCCTTTGAATAAGGTAAACCATATATTCTTTTTATCAGCCCATCTTTGCGAGGCTGTATTAAAATCAGAGCCAAACAATACGCCTCCATAGCACGGCCCTTCTATCTGCCCATGAAATGAAAACTTACCATTAGTTACTGTAGTAGAGTCAATCATCTGATTGTCTCCGTCAAAGGCATAATACATCAAGTAAACTTTCTCGTCTCCCGATTTACCTACTCCATTTATGGTGAAAGGCGCAAAAACCTGCCCTTGAGAATAAAAAAACAGCGAGCAAAATACAGCTGGGAGTAGAAATCGACAAAGTTGAATCATTGTAAACGGTTTTTTTCATTTGATTAGTTTTAGAGGTTTTTACCAAACGCTCTATATACTATAACGGGATAGCGAAAAGATTGTCCCGAAAAAAGAAAATATTTTTTTGTCGTTGGAGGACGACTATCTGGCTGTCAACAGTAAAATAAGCAGGAACGGCAATTTATCTTTTAGATACTTTAGAATAATAGAGTATTGGTTTCGAACAGTTTTTTCGGACAGTCCTAGTTTTTTTGCAATTTCGGGGTTACTATACCCTTCTATACGCAATTTGAATATCTCCAAGTACTGCGGATTGAAATGCTGTAACAACAATTGGATCCCTTCGAGAAAGAGTGCTTCTCTTAACTTGTCGTCTGCCCTATCCATGGAATAGGTTTCGGCAAATGTACTCAATGCATCCAGATATTTCTGTGCACTGGCGTCTCTGGCCATGTGATCAATAATTATATGTCGCAGCGATTTAAAAAGATAACCGGCAAACTTTTCACTGATTTCGATCTCGTTACGATTGTTCCAGATGCGAATAAAAACATCATGAACGAGATCTTCGGCAATCTCTAGAGGCACGCGCTTTGCTGCATACATCAACATCGCAGCCTTGTAGCGTTCATATATAACATGAAAAGCTGCACGCTTGTCTTCCAACATTAAAGCGTACAGCTCTTCATCCAATAAATGCTCCAGGTTAGACATATAATTGTATCAATGGAGCAAATATAGTTTTTTTTATATTAACACTCCGGTAAGCTCAACGGTACTTTTACCGCCAAACCACCATCGGCTGTTTCTTTGTATTTGACATTCATATCCTGAGCAGTCTCCCACATTGCAGACACTACCGCATCTAGACTAACTTTTGCTTTATCGGGGTTGGATTGTAACGCCAATTGAGCTGCTGTAATAGCTTTAATCGCCCCCATGGTATTACGTTCGATGCATGGTATCTGTACCAATCCGCCGATCGGATCGCAGGTAAGTCCCAAATGATGCTCCATAGCGATTTCTGCGGCCATCAATACCTGACGTTGCGAACCACCCAGACATTCGGTCAATGCGCCTGCAGCCATTGCTGATGACACTCCAATCTCCGCCTGACAGCCTCCCATTGCCGCTGAAATCGTCGCATTTTTCTTAAAAATAGAACCGATCTCTGAAGCTGCAGCGATAAACTGTATGACCTTGTCGTCATCATAAGCATCGTGAAAAGTAATGTAGTATTGAAGTACGGCTGGTATAACTCCTGCTGCTCCATTGGTAGGCGCCGTGACAACACGTCCAAAGGATGCATTTTCTTCGTTCACAGCAAGTGCAAAACAACTCACGCAGTCTAAGATATAACCAAAATCCTTTCCGCCCTGACGGATAGCATCAATCCAGGTGTCATAGTCTGTGTACTCGCGTCCCTTCAGCATGCGCTTGTTCATCTTAGCGGCACGACGTTCGACATGTAGCCCTCCTGGCAATACGCCATCGGTATGACAACCTTTATAGATACATTCTTTTATGGTCTGGAAAATACGTAAAATTCCGGTTTTGGTTTCTGACTCCGGGCGCCATGCACATTCGTTTTCTAATACAATTTCAGATATTTTCAATCCTGTGCGCATACAGGCACTCATCAATTGTTGTGCAGAGTCAACCGGAAAAGCGAGATCGACTTCGGAAAGTACCGTCTCGGAATCATTTTCCTGCACTACAAAACCGCCACCAATAGAGTAATAAGTTTCTGAAATCGCTTTCCCATCGGTCAAAAATGCCTGGAAAGTAACGGCATTAGGGTGAAAAGGTAAACTCTGGTCAAATAAGAACAGAAGCTGTTCTTCGTAACTAAAATCGATCTCCTGATTTCCGCCCAGAATAAGCTTATTGGTAGTTTTTATATTCTCCACTTTTGGCATCACTTGTGATACATCAAAAGTCACAGGATCATCTCCACTAAGTCCTAGTAAAACAGCAATATCTGTTCCGTGACCTACTCCTGTTTTGGCCAAGGAACCATACAGTAGAATATTGATCTGCTGTACCTTCTCGAAAACGGCTGTATCTACAAGTTTCTGCACAAAACGCTGCGCTGCTCTCCAAGGCCCCAAAGTATGCGAACTAGAAGGTCCGATACCTATTTTAAACATATCAAATACAGAAATTTGCTCTTGTGCCATTACGATAACTTAAGTCTATTTTATAAATCAGGTTCAAAGTTATCATTAATATGAATGAAATAAAAAGAAGCATTCACAAAAGAAGAAAATGTTTACATTATGATGCTTTTAGGTGTGCCCTTTGGGAATTCTTTCGGTAGGGAGGTAAGTTATCATGTTAACGAGTGATTGTGCTAACAAGTTATCGTGTTAACAAGTTATCGAGTTATGGGAATTATGCAGTGATGGAGTTAGGAAGTTAGATTAGGTTAGAGGATAAAAGAAGAAAACCGTAAAACTGTCTTTCTTTTTGACAATTTTACGGTTTCACTCCTTACTACTTTACGAATTATACTCCTTTTCCGTAGGAGAATTCCTTGTTAATAGTCACAGGTAATTTACCCGTTGCTTTAATCTGTTTCAATACCACTTTCAATGCAGCACGTTGCATGAAATCATCATTCTGATAAGCTACAACTATAGATGCACTGCGCGCTACATCAACAGAGTTGATCGCATAAGGATTAGTAAACATCACAGTAACAGTACGTCTTCCTGCAATCTTATCAATGAATTTTTTCACTGGAGCTTTCACATCTAACTCACTACGAGGACGAGAACGGTTATCATGTATAGCAAGTACGATTTGTTTGTGCTCTCTGATCACTTTCACTAAACTATCTAATTGCTCTTCCGTCTCATTACCTTTAATATAATAGTTTGTTCCCTGTGTTAACTGTAGACCTAACCCTTTTTCGAAATCCTGAGCTTGGTCTATACCGATACTGACCACAGCGGTTTCTTGCTTAGAATCAAAGGATTGAATGCGCTTGTTTGATTTCAACACCGTAATGGAAGCATCTGCCATTCTCTGAATCAAAGACTTAGTCGCTGGTCTGTTCAAATCTTCGATTAAGCCATTACGATTTGTAGGACGATAGTTGTTCAACCCTAACCAGTACTTAGCGGCCAATACACGTTTGACACGTGCATCAAGCTCAGCTTGTTTAATTCTTCCACTTTTGATTGCTTTTTCTACGAGATCAATAGCACGGCCACTATTCTCAGACACTTCCAATAAATCGTGCCCAGCTTCGATGGCCATTACATCGGCTTCTCCATTGGGGAAAAATTTCTTAACACCTTTCATATCCATTGCATCAGTCACAGCAAGGCCCTTAAACCCTAACTCGTTGCGAAGCAAATCTGTAACGACCTTACGGGAAATAGAAGATGGCATATTGGGAGTGTTATCTAAAGCTGGAATATTCATGTGTGCAACCATCACCGCTGGCGCCCCTTGCTTAATCAATTCTTTGAAAGGGTACATTTCTAACTCTTCTAATCTCTTCTTAGAGAAATTAAGTTGCGGCAGATCATGGTGCGAATCTACGTCTGTATCCCCATGCCCAGGAAAATGCTTCAACGAAGCTATAATCCCTCCGTCGACCATCCCATCCATATAAGCCTTGGATTTGCGCGTTACATTCTCTTTATTATCTCCGAATGAGCGGAAGTTAATAACGGGATTTTTAGGATTATTATTGATATCTACTACTGGAGCAAAGTTGAAATGCATTCCGATTCGTAAAAAATCTTTTGCGACTTCACGGCCCATATCATAGATAAGACTATTGTCCTGTATCGCTCCCAATGTCATCTGATAAGGAAAGGATTGTGTAGAATCTGGTAGACGCATACCTAACCCCCACTCGCCATCAAATGTCATCAACAGAGGTACTTTTGCAAGCTTTTGATACTGGTTAAACATATCAACATGACGTACCGGACCTCCCTGAAAAACGACCAATCCACCAAGTTGCTCTTTTTGGATCACGGTCGCCACAGAATCGATATATTTTTGTCCCAAATTGGTATGTGCACGTACCAAAAACAATTGTCCAATACGTTCTTTGGGGGTTAGACTATTAAAAACCGAGTCCACCCATTGGTGTTGCTGATTGATAAAAGGAACAAAGGCTGGTTTCTTCTGTGCGAATCCTACCATTGTCAAACCGCACAAAAATGCACTGGTTATAATTGACTTTAGCATATTATTTGTTTTATAATTAAGGCTCTAAAATAACACTTTTATATATAAATGCAGTATCATGCAAGAAAGTTTTTACAAATACGGCATAAAAACGCATCACACTAAATTGTATTTTTCTTCTAGCATCATTGCCAAATCTAATGAATTCGTAATATCACCACAAGCTTCTTTCTTCCATAACATATCGATAATAAGAAGCATGAACTGTGTTTCTAACTCGGGTTCTTTATAACCTAACTCTTCGAATGCGCGCTGTATAATAGGATGTACAGGCTTCATGAACTGCTCATGCTGTTGCCTAGAAAACGGTGTATGGGACAGCCGTTCTTGTAGCTTCCAAAACAAAGGTTCGTCGGCCACGAGTTTGCTTGGAAGAAATATCATTGTCTTTAAAAAGTCTTTTGCATTTTTATAGGTCATCATTCCCCTATGATGCTGTAACACCCTTCTGTATCCGGATTTTATCAAATGCGCCAATAGGGCATCCTTATTCCCGAAATGCTTAAAAATTAAAGCTTCGGACACCCCAGCCGCGGCTGCGATTTCTTTAGTAGAAGTAGCCGCATACCCGTTTTCTGCAAACAGGGTCAATGCTGTCTGCAAAATCTTCTCCTTTCTACTTAACGTGGTTTCCTTCATATAACAGTTTAGAACAGCACAAAGATATTGATTTTAGACCCAGAATACGATAGCAGGGTTTAACTCGAATGTCATTTTAAAACGGTTCGAAACAAAAAAAGAACATCTGCTATATGATGAGCAGGATTCAAATCAACTAATTCATTTAGCCTTAACATAATGTAACAGTAATTAACGAATAAAAAACTTAATATTGCCCCGAAAAGTATAAAGACCAAACCTGTGAGACCAAATATTTTAAAACACTTCTGTACGGCATTATTGCTGCTAGCAGGCTTACAGATGATGTTCGCACAGAATAGGCTATCTGGGAACATTGTGGACAAGACCACCTCCAAGCCTCTATCTGGTGTGACATTGCATATAGTAAATCTCAAAGACACTGCTACAATCAGGCTCTCTTCTAATGAAACTGGTTTGTTTTCACAGCAGAATCTTAAAAAGGGGGATTATACCATCAGCACCAACTTCATTGGTTTCAAATCCGAATCAAGGTCAATTTCTATTGACAGCAAACCTGTATATCTGTTCTTTCGGCTCGAACCTTCGGAAATCGCCATCGAAGAAGTGGAGATCGTTGCCTCTCCTGCCATTGTCTTAAAAGGTGACACCATGGAATTTGACGCTAAGAATTTTTCTACACGGGAGTATGCTGAAGCAGACGAATTGGTAGCTCAGATCCCTGGTGTAATGATCGATGAAGAGGGAAATGTGGAGGCACATGGAGAAAAAGTGACCCGTGTCATCGTGGATGGCAAGGAGTTCTTCAGTTCGGACCCGCGTATTGCCTTAAAAAATCTGCCTGCTGAGATCATAGCAAAGATCCAGCTGATTGATGAAAAGTCGGAACAATCCCGCTTTTCAGGGTTCGATGATGGCAAACGGAATAAAATCATCAACATCGTCACCAAGCCAGACAAACGACACGGTTATTTTGGTAAAATCAACGGCGGAAAGGGAGATGGGGATAAATTCGGCATCAATGTATCTTTAAATGCATTTGATGGCGACAAAAAGTACGCAATCAACCTTATGGCCAACAATATTAATGAAACTAATTTTGCAGAACAGGGCCGTGGCGGTAACCGTCGCGGAAATAACAACACGGAACGGGGACTTTCAGAAACCTACGCGGGTGCGCTAAACTTTACGAACACGTATCTCAATAAAAAAATGGAGGTTAGCGGGGATTATAATTTCAGGTCACTCTCTACATTAACAAATACGGTGTCGAATATAGAATACCTAAGTGAAAAACAAGCCAATCAATTCAGAACACAAGAACAGCTATCGGATGACTTGAACAAGGAGCATAAATTTAATGGTCGGGTAAAATGGAACTTAGATTCGACCAACCGAATTGACTTTTCTCCCAACCTAAGCTATACCGAAGTCCACAAATTGAACAGTTCTGATAGCCGAACGAACCGCAACCGCACGGAGCCAATCAACCACTCCATCCGGTCGGGCGACAGTAACAACAAAAGTTTCAATATCGGCGGTTCTCTCACCTATATGCATCGGTTCAACAAGAAGGGGCGATCGCTTTCGCTAAACGTAACAGCGAATAAAAGTACCAACGATGCACTGGCTCTCAATCTAGCTACCACATCGTACTACAAGAAATCAATGTCCGGCACCTTAGATGGTACCGAACCAGTATTGAGCCGCATTGACACGAACAACAACCGCAGCTTGACCGAAGGGTATGGATCGGGTATAAATAGCCGCCTATCCTTTACGGAGGCGCTATCTGCCCAAAGCCGATTACAGACAAACTACAGCTTTCGGAACACCTCGAACTATTCCAATCGAGAAACGTTTGAATTTTTGGCGGAGACAGGACAACTGGGAAAATTACGGGAACGCCTTTCCAATGAATTTAGAAATGATTACAACTACCACAGTGCTGGGCTATCGTATTCGTACAACAAAAAAGATGCGCTACGCATCCAAGCAGGCCTTAATTACCAACATGGTATCCGCACGAATAACCGTACTGTCCCAATAGACCTGAAAACCACGGCTGACTTCAGTAGCCTACTACCGGAATTCACGACGGCATATAAGTTTTCGAAGGATAGAAATATTGAATTCAACTATAACACCCAAACAAATACACCAAACATCAATCAACTCCAGGACTTTGTCAACAATAGTAATGAGCTGCGCATCACAAATGGTAACCCCGATCTAAACCAAGAATACGCACACACCTTACGCTTACAATATAAGGATGTGAATAAGCTATCGGGACGTACACTGACTACCAACGTGAACTTTGAGTACATCAACAATAAAATAACGAATGCTGTAATAACCACCAACCGAGACACTACTTTGATTTTTCAAGACACTTCGTTTTTACTAGGTGCCGGCGGACAATACACAACTCCCATCAATGTCAACGGTGCTTACAGCTTCAAGCTCAACAATAGCTATGGGCTCCCAATAAAGCCGTTAAAGATTAATCTACACACGAATACTAGGTTATTTTTTGACAATGACATCGCAGAGAATAACGGGGAACTGATTAATAGTACTTCTTATGGATTTGGACAGAGCATTGGATTCAACTCTAACTTTAGTAAGCAATATATCATAGGCCTGAGTTATAATATCAATGGAAGATACACGCATAATCCATTGGGCAGGCTACCAAAATATGAGGTATTCACACACCGGTTGAATAATAACATCACTGTGGAGCTTTTCAAGAAACTCGTGCTCTCGTCTCAATTCACCTATTTATTAAACGGTGGAATCATGGGAGCCCCCGGCATAGAGACCACGCTATGGAACGCTTCAATAGGTTACAAGCTTTTCAAACGTAGAAATGGGGAGCTTGGACTAAAAGGTTTCGACTTATTGAATAATGCACAGAATGTAAACAGACGGGTCAATGTCGACAATATTTCGGACGTGACATCGAATACCCTAAACCGTTATTTTTTACTATCCTTTACCTATAATCTACGTCAATTTGGCGGAAAGGCTATCGCTGAAAAAAAAGAATCTAGAAAAACAGCCCTCCCGCATGAATAAAAGTTTGCTTTTTATCCATGTATTCTTCTCTATTAATGGGCTTTGTCGCCTTGGATAAGATAACTGTTCTATACCCTAGACTAAGTGCGTCCATTGCGGTAAAATGTACACAGAAATCTGCTGCTAGTCCACATATATGGACTTCCGCAATACTACGATCCTGCAAATAGCCGTGGAGTCCGGCATTTTTACGCCGTCCATTGTCGTAAAACCCACTATAACTATCTATCAAAGGCTCTACTCCTTTCCGAAACACGGCTTCTACCCTAGTCTGATCAAGGCTATCGGCCAATTCGGCGCCTCTGGTTCCTTGGACACAGTGGTCCGGCCATAATACCTGCTCCAGACCATTGAGATTGATCTGATCAAAAATATTATGCTCCACATGTTGGGACGCAAAACTTTTATGGGCGATGGGGTGCCAATCCTGTGTTGCAACAACCAAGTCGTATTTGGACTGTAGACTGTTTACTGTTTCAATAATCTGGTCTC
Organism: Sphingobacterium tabacisoli; assembly: GCF_017908035.1. Lineage (GTDB taxonomy): Bacteria > Bacteroidota > Bacteroidia > Sphingobacteriales > Sphingobacteriaceae > Sphingobacterium > Sphingobacterium tabacisoli. Next base: position 96,264 of record NZ_JAEQMU010000006.1, read on the forward strand.
CATTTGGGACTTCAAGTGCTCCTCCTGGAAGGAAATCATTTTGAATATCAACGATTAACAATGCCTTCATCTGTATATCTATTTTACCGAAAGTGTCCACTATCTATAACCACTAAGAATATCCCCCCTCTTTCAGCACTATTCAACAAGTGGTTGTAGTTTTTCAAAAAAGTAACGTTACAGCAGACATCTCGAATCTCATTACCATTCTTCATGCCTTTGTATTGACCATAAAGCTAGATTCCACTGATTGACAGCATTAAGTTAATCAATATTCATGATATAGCCAATGCCTCTGACATTTGTAATCTTGATCCGTTCATCCTGTGCGAAGTACTTACGTATCCTACTGATAAACACATCGAGGCTACGTCCGGTGAAATAGGTATCATCTCCCCAATAGGCTTTGATGATATCTTCACGTGGAACGACATTATCTTTGTTCTCAAAGAGACGTCGAATAAGTTCGACCTCACGATAGGATAATTTCTCTTCTGCAGCCGCATGAGTCAACATGTTTTTATTGGTATCCAACACATAATCACCTATTTCATAGGATGCATGCACAGGCCTCTTGACCCGCCTAGAAAGTGCTTCGATACGAACAATCAACTCCTCTATCTTAAAGGGCTTGCGGATATAGTCATTTGCTCCCATATGAAAGCCTTTGACGACATCTTCCGTCTGCGTGAGCGCGGAGAGAAATAGTATAGGTACATGTGGATTGGTTTTGCGGATTTCGGCGGCTGCGGTGAAGCCATCCATCAATGGCATCATCACATCCAGTACAATGACATCCGCATTTTCCTTTTTAAAATAGTTCAGCGCTTCTTGTCCATTCTCGCGGTGTATGACATCAAAACCGTGATCTTCCAAACTATCAGCCACTATCAATGCTAAACTTTGTTCGTCCTCAACGTATAGTATCTTTACTTTGTTCATTGTTTTGGGATTGTTAGAATGAATACAGTTCCTTTTTCTAAAATACTGTCTACTTTTATCGTACCGCCATGCTGTTTAATTACCTGTTTGACATAGGCCAACCCTAGACCAAACCCTTTTACGGGATGTAAATTGCCATTGGGCACCCGAAAGAAAACCTCAAATATATCTTTAAAATAAATAGGATCTATCCCTAATCCATTATCTGCAATAGATAATATGATATTTCCATTCTCTTCTTTCAGCCCAACCTGTATTTTTACGGCATCGCCAGAGTATTTAATGGCGTTATCAAATAGATTACTGATTACGTTCTTGAGGTGAGCGGAATCTGCGACAATAGTCAGCTTGGGCAGTTCACCAATGAAATCGATACTGACATTTTTCTTTGCCCCTAACTGCGCAATTTCGACACCTTCTTCCAATAGCCTGACCAAGTCTACCTCATCTCTGCGTAAATTAACCCCAGTCACCTCGTCGATATCAAGCTGTAATACCTTTTCTATCATATTTGCCAGGTGCTCAAGCTCTCGGTGTGATATCCTCAGATATTGCTCCATTTTCTCCTTGTCATCTCGTGCTCCATAACGTTGGATCGACTCTACAGCGGCCATTACCGTCGCCACAGGAGTCTTTAGTTCATGCGTCATATTATTAACAAAGGATTTGCGCAGTAAAGCGAGTTTATTCTGTCGATTAATCGTCCATAACAGATAGATAAAAGCACCGATCAATGCGAATATCAAGAGAACAGATACCATTACCTGCACCGCCATTTTACCCAGAAGATAAAATACCGGTTGCTCAAAGCTCGCTATGAGATACTCATCTTCTGTAGGATTGACCAATATAGGACGGGTTAAGATGGTTCCATCGGCTTCAACTTTAACACGATATTTTCCCTGTCCTCGCCGCCCATCTTTCAGTGTCTTGATTGCTATTTGGACAGGTGTAGCTACACCTTTGGCATCTAGGCTCTCGGCTAACAGTTTATTAATCTCTGCTAAGGTATTATCATTGAAGGTAATATTCTGTAACATAAAGGAAGGCATGATTGCGGTAGGTTCACCTGCTTCCTTTTTTGCCTCTCTACGTTTAGTATATCTACGCATACGCTCCTGAGCAAGACTATCCCACAGCGTCTGTATTTTCTCTTCATCGATGTTGCTATACAAGGACTTGATCCGCGCTACAAACACAGCACCTTCCTTTGAGATCCCTTGATCTCGCTTATCGTTTATCATGTTTTGGTGGTCATCGTAATAGGTCTGTATTGCATTAAACAGACTTCTCTCGACCTCAGTGACTAAAATCTCCCGCTTATTGACATACCCACCATAAAGCCAAACACCTACGATTCCTCCGATCCCGACAAGGGATAGAACAATCATAACTACCAATATTTTATACTTTTTTAACATGATTAAAACAAATTTAAATTCTTAGATTTGCACGACGAATTGTTTAGGGTCATATTTAACAAATTATAACACATATTAACAATACGTATTACTTACATTTGCATGTCAACTAATATATATGAGGCAATTATTACGTTTTAGATACCTTTTCTTTTTATCCTTATTTGCTGCGACAGTTTCCTTTTATAGCTGTGATAAAGATATGAGTGTTTCTTTGGAAAATTCCAATGATAACTTAGGTGTCGTCGTTCTTGATTCGATGACAATCAATACATCGACCTATCAATTGCTCAATCTTCCTTCTTCTGCTACGGGATCTTTATTAGTTGGTAAATCGACCCAGCCAGAAAATGGATCGGTCACTTCTTCGTCTTATTTCAGAGTACAATTACAAACATTGACAAATGACATTCCTGCGAATGCGGTATTTGACTCGGTAAATCTAGTGGTAAGACCTAGTATCAACAAGTATTATTATGGTGATACGACTAAGACGCAGACCATATCGGTACACCGTGTCACGGAAGAGATTGTTCTGAAAGACATCACAAATAGTATAGACCAATACAATACACCAATATATGTCACTGGTCCTACTATTTTTAATGATCAGAAATTCAATTATGATGCAACGCCTCTTGGAGACCAATCATTTCTACCTAAAATACGTTCGATAGATAGTATCAGTATTAAACTGGATCAAGCTTTTGGTCAAGAGATTTATGATATGGTCAAAGCCAACGATTATAACGTCACTACGAATCAGTCCTTTCAGCAATACCTTAAAGGTCTTGTATTAGTTCCTGGAAACCAAAATACGGCCATATTAGGATTGAATGACACCTTACATGTGAATATCAACTATTCGTACATGGGAGCAGATGGTTTTATGAAAAAGGGGGCTAAAGTGATCACTTCGAGCTCAAAGGCTTACCAGTACAACAATATTGAATATGACCGTACAGGCACGCCTTATGCAAGCATCAACTCAGTCAACAGAGAGCTAAAAAGTTCGGCAACGAATGGCGAAGTATTACTTCACGCTGGAACTGGACTTGTAGCGAAAATCAACATCCCTTCGTTAAATGATTTTATGCATGAAGAAAATCTAGCGATAAATAAGGTGGAGTTGATTGTAGAAACGGCTGGTCATAATTTTGGTTCGTACCCGGTTCCTAATGCACTGATGCTTCTTATAGCAAACAGTAACGGGGTTCCGATTTCTTATGTACGCGCACCATTCTCAACCGCGATTCAGCAAGCAACCTTTATTCCGGGTAATGATGTAGGTATAAATGGCCGTTACGTCTTTAACCTAATAGATTATACTAAAAACGTCAACCAATCGGAATATCGCGGAACTTCTTTATTATTATCTACTGCTTCCCCATCCTTGTTTGGAACCGTAAATAATACTATTATTGCGACAGAAAATGGCAAACCGAAAATTAAATTAAACATTGTATATACTAAATTCAAATAATCGTATGAATAAGAAAAATTGGCTTTTTGTAGTTGTAGCCTGTGTTTTTTCATTAACTGTTTTCAACTCTTGTAAAAAAAGCAAAGATAATGACAATGAGGATACTGGCCCAACAGAATGGGTAAAAGCTTCAGCTTTTGACGGAGATCCAAGATCTTCTGCTGCATCTTTCCAAATTGGCGAAGTGGGATATTTGGCTACTGGTATCTTAACAACAAATGAAAGAACTAAGGATGCTTGGACTTTCAAGAATAACTTATGGTCACGTATCAAAGAATTTGGTGGTGAAGCTCGTAATGGTGCAGTTGGTTTTAGCATCGATGGTAAAGGTTATATGGGAACAGGTTTCAATGGTACAGATGTACTTAATGACTTTTGGCAATATGATCCTGCAACTAACGAGTGGACAAAAATTGCAGACTTCCCTGGAGAAGCACGCTACGGAGCTGTTGCATTTACATTGAATGGTATCGGTTATGTAGGTACTGGTGCTACAAAAACACAGAAAACTTTAAAGGATTTCTACAAATACGATCCAAAAACAAACACGTGGACTTCTATTGAGTCTCCTTTAGAAAACAAACGTGTAAATGCTTTTGCATTTGTGGTAAATGGCAAAGCGTATATCGGTGGTGGTACAGACAACAACCAATTTCCAGAAGATTTCTATTCTTTTGATGGTGGCAATGGTGCCACAGCATGGAACAAGTTAGCACCGTTGAAAGACGCATCTAATACCTATGACCTAACTCGTCAATCTGCTTCAACATTTGCTATTGGTAACTTCGGTTATGTAGTAGGCGGTAAAAAAGGTTCTGTATTGGGTAACGTTTGGAAATATGACGTTGCGGCTAACAAATGGGAAAGCAAACACCAAGCATTGCCTCAGAACGCAAGAGAAGGTGCAGTTTCATTTTCTATCGGTGGAAAAGGTTACCTAACAACCGGTATGAACAGTGCTACAAAATTTGACGACACTTGGGTATTCACGCAAGTTAGATAGTTAACATTACAATATTCTTTAAAAGGCGGGCACTATTACAGTATCCGCCTTTTTTCTGTAAATAAGGTTGCTTTGCTAATAACCTGAGTTCGAAGATTACTACACTGATTATCAATAGCATTTCATCATTGATAATCAAGCCGGAGGGGCTCATACTTTTTATCCAAAGATTTTTTACTTTCAAAGGAATGGATGAGGACTTCGTCGTTTTCCCCAAAAAAGCATACAAAAACCGAAACGAAGTGGAGCTCAGCGAAGCTAAACTCGTCGCTGTACCGTATTGGCAAAACGGAAGTACACCCTAGTGCTATTGCCAATCCGCTACTGCGCAAGCAGGCATCAAGGTCGAGTGCGCGCCTATGTGGACTGATGCAACATTGGCGACTTTTTATAAGATGTAAAGCTTCTGCATTAATCGAACTCAGATTAGTAGATATTCCAACCGGCCTCATTTTATACCAAAGATTAACGGAAAGGCTTTTGAAAAGACTATGCGCTCTATATCCGCCCATTAACTGCATAAAAAAACGCCCTCGAAGAAGGACGTTTTTTGGTATATATATGATTACGGTTAGTTCGTTATTTTATATCAAGCCTTTTTTATTCAATAGCTCAGCAACCTGAACAGCATTAGTCGCCGCACCTTTTCTCAAGTTATCAGCTACAATCCATAGGTTCACCGTATTGGCCTGAGATTCGTCTCTGCGTATACGCCCTACAAATACTTCGTCTTTTCCATGTGCATCCTTAGGCATTGGGTAAGCCAGGTTGCTTGGATCATCCACAACGATTACACCCTCCTGTGCTGCTAATGCCGCACGTAACTCCTGTACATCAAAATCATTTTCGAATTCCACATTGACCGACTCCGAGTGTCCTCCCATTACAGGGATACGCACTGTAGTAGCGGTTACTTTAATGGAATCATCCTGCATGATTTTATTGGTCTCCTGAATCATCTTCATCTCTTCCTTAGTATAGCCATTTTCTTGGAATACATCAATATGCGGAATAACATTCAAATCGATTTGGTAAGGATAAGCCTTTTCACCCTCTACACCTGCACGTTCATCATTTAATTGCTGTACGGCTTTTACTCCCGTACCTGTAACCGATTGATAAGTCGATACAACAACACGTTTGATTTTATATTTCTCGTGCAATGGCTTTAAGACAACCACCATCTGAATGGTCGAACAGTTTGGATTTGCAATAATTTTATCTGCGGCAGTCACTACATCGCCGTTTACTTCGGGTACGACAAGTTTTTTAGAGGGATCCATCCGCCAAGCAGATGAATTATCGACCACTGTAATTCCTGCTGCTGCAAACAAAGGAGCATACTCTGTAGATACGCTACCTCCTGCCGAGAATAAGGCTACATCAGGTTGCATTGCAATAGCTTCATCTGGTGTTACCGTCTTGAACTTCTTACCCTTGAATTCAATTTCCTTGCCCTTACTTCTTTCAGAGGCTACAGGAATCAATTCTGTTACGGGGAAGTTTCTTTCCGCTAGTACCGTCAAAATTTCTGACCCAACAAGACCTGTTGCGCCAACTACTGCTACTTTCATTGTTATATGATTTACTGTTTAGTATATAGTGTGAATTCTATTTCTAACTTCACGATGCCAAACATAATAAATAAACAGGAGTATTTAATACAAAAAATTACATTTTTATCATTTTAACTCGGCAAATATTAAGATAAAACCACCATTCGAACCGTATAAATTATTAATTTATCAATAAAAAGAGGACCTACGCCGAATATTTGCTATACGAAAACCTAATTTGGGCAAAATATATTCTTTATATTGCCTAAGTTAACGAAGTTATACTTTCGTGAAAAAACCAATTATAACTGGGATGAAAACCAAACTCTATACACTCTGTATTTGGCTCACGTCTGTAACATGTGGGTATGGTCAGGATATTTTGATCAATGAGATAATGGCTAATCCTAAGAATGGTCAGCTCCCCGCCTTCGAGTATATTGAACTTCTGAACACCTCCGCTTCGGTTGTAGACCTCTCATCAATTCGTCTAGACATTAACAAAAAAAGCTTACAACTTCCATCATATTTCCTTGCTCCTCAACAGTTCGTTATTCTGTGTACAACAGAAGGTGAAGAACTGTTGTCCAATTATGGTAATGTCATCTCTTTCGGCAACTGGCCCAGCCTTAACAATTCGGGTGCAACAGTAGGGCTCTATCGAGAGGATACCGTATTGGATGAGCTTTCCTACAAAGACAGCTGGCACCAAGGGAGCGTTCAAAAAGCAGGTGGTTGGAGCCTAGAACGGATTAATCCCAATTGGAAATGCAATATTGCGGCAAACTGGTCTTCATCGATTGCACGTCGTGGAGGAACCCCCGGAGGCCCAAACTCAATAGCGGATAGGACTTTTATACCCAAAGTCGCGATCACAACTGTAGAGACTGCAGACAAAGGCGTTCATATCCGCTTTAATACGGATCGGACCTTTCTGCCTCATTTTGAACGCGAACATTTCCGTATTAATCCCGGCAATATTATTCCAACAGCGGTTACTTGGGACGAAGAAGCTGAACAGCTTATCCTCGGTCTTGATAATGAGCTGAAGCCCCAGGAAGCGTATGCACTGACCACAAAAGAACTGGATATATGTGGCCTAAGACTTCAAATCCCAGATTATTTGATCTTCAATCAGCCAAAAGTTCACTATAATGATGTGGTCATCAATGAAGTTTTGTTTAATCCGCAAAAAGAAGGCAGTGATTTTGTCGAGTTATATAACAGAACCTCTCTCCCCATAAATCTTCAGGGCTGGAAATTAGGAAATCACACCATATCGCAAGAGATATTACTTCTACCTGCTCAGGATTTTTTGGTGCTCACAGCAGAGCGAGATAAAATCATCAACACGCATGCGAACGCAATGACCGAACGTATCCATGAGATGAAAAGCATCCCCTCCTATCCAAACCAACAAGGAGTCGTCACACTGTTCTCGCCAGATGAACTGGTTGATTCCTTGTATTACAATGCGACAATGCATGCGCCATGGATCAATAATCCCAAGGGTATTTCCTTGGAACGGCAATCCTATGAAGAGGATAGTAATCAACTGGACAACTTTAAATCTGCGGCCACACTCGTAGGTGGATCCACGCCTGGTTATCGCAACTCCATCGCTACGGACAATCTCTATAAAAAAAATGAAATATTTTTGACGGCAAAAACAGTTTCACCAGACGGTGATGGCTTCGAAGACGAACTCGAAATAAACTATATATTGAACGATTCGGACTATCTATTCAACCTAAATATTTATGCCGAAACCGGAAGATTAGTCAACCGATTGATTCGACAGGAAAGTGGGGGTTCTGAGGGAAAAATCACCTGGGATTGTAAGGATGAAAAGAAGCAAAAATCACCCTCAGGACACTACATCTACTGGATGGAAATCTATCGGGAAAATGGCTCCAGAGAGATCTTTAAGGGAGCTTTTATCCTAGTCCATAAATCACATCACAATTAAGAAAAACGCGATAAAACACCTATCTTTGCAACAGGAGAATAAATGGTTGGTTTTGAAATATAAAAAGGTAAAACAACACGTATCTCCATATTACTTTAACAAGAGAAACCGAGTTCGATAGAACTGCTAAAAGCTATCTTCTCGTAAATATTTATTTAATGAAAGAAACTATTATAATCTTAGGTTCCAACGGTCAGATTGGCACAGAACTAGCCGATGCTTTAAGAACCAAGTTTGGTGCAGAAAATGTTATCACGACAGATATTAGAGAGCCTCAAACTACGGTTGCTACTCAAAACTTTGAAATTATCAATGTACTGGATAAAGGTGCCTTAAAATCACTTTTTGAAAAGCATAAACCTACTCAGGTATATCTATTGGCAGCAATGTTGTCTGCTACAGGAGAGCAATATCCGCAGAAGGCCTGGGATTTAAATATGAACGGACTACTGAATGTATTGGATCTCGCTGTAGAGCTGGGTGGAATAAAGAAAATATTTTGGCCAAGTTCGATCGCCGTATTTGGTCCAAATTCTCCGAAAGTAGATACTCCTCAGTACTGTGTGATGGACCCAAATAGTATCTATGGCATTAGCAAATTAGCTGGAGAGCGCCTTTGCGAGTACTACCATGAAAAATACGGTTTGGATATCCGTAGTATCCGTTACCCAGGAATAATATCCTGGAAAACTGCTCCGGGAGGAGGAACAACAGACTATGCTGTACACATCTTTTTTGAAGCATTGGCCAAAGGGAACTATGAGAGTTTCCTTTCTGCACAAACGGCGTTGCCAATGATGTATATGGATGATGCTGTTCGCGCGACAATTCAATTGATGGATGCTCCATCGGAGAATCTAACCATACGTTCCAGCTATAATCTTGCGGGTGTTTCTTTTACTCCGGAGATGATCGCACAAGAAATTAAAAAAATTCTTCCTAATTTTGGGATGTCCTACAGCTCGGGAGATCCTCGCCAAGCTATTGCCGACTCTTGGCCGCAAAGTATTGACGATGAATATGCCCGTAAAGATTGGAACTGGGAAATAGCATATGACCTGGAAGCCATGACCAAGGACATGATCGAAAATCTTAAAACAAACAAATAAAAATGGGTAGAGCTTTTGAATTTAGAAAAGAAAGAAAATTTAAGCGTTGGGCCAAAATGGCTGTCCAATTTACACGCTTAGGGAAAGAAATCGCAATTTCTGTAAAAGAAGGAGGCCCTCACCCTGAAAACAACTCTCGCCTACGTACTGCTATTCAAAACGCGAAGGCTGTAAACATGCCCAAAGACCGTGTGGAAGCAGCTATTAAGAGAGCTTCGGAAAAAGACTCGAAAGGCTATGAAGAATATGTGTACGAAGGTTATGGTCCGCACGGTGTGCCCGTATTGATTGAGACTGCAACAGACAACACGAATAGAACAGTTGCTAATATCCGTAGCTACTTTACAAAATCAGGTGGCTCACTAGGCAAGACTGGTTCCCTGGATTTTATATTCCAACGTAAATCTATTTTTCGTTTTCCAGCTACTGAAGAACTCGATGTAGAGGAATTGGAACTTGAACTGATTGATGGCGGACTGGAAGAGCTTTATGTAGAGGCAGACGAAGAAGGCAATGATACTGTTGTAGTACAGACTTCTTTCGAAGACTTCGGTAACATGCAACGTCTTTTGGAAGAGAAAGGTATTGAAACAACGTCAGCAAAGCTTGAGCGTATCGCTCTGTCACATACGGCATTGACCGAGGAACAAGCGGCAGATGTCTTAAAACTCATCGATAAGATTGAAGAGGATGACGACGTACAGGCGGTATACCACAACATGGAATAATAAGATACCCTAAAAATAATTGTATCACAGAACCTTCATACTTTAATGTATGAAGGTTTTTAATTACCTAGAAATAGTACTTTCGTCCTTGGCTACACGTCAGATATAACGTTATAGCATTTTTTAGAGGATACATTGTGCGAATGCAAAGCATTTTATTTAAGTTTGAGTATGCTCAGTTTTGAAGAATTTTTTATAAAAAAGAAAATAGATCTTTTTGCATTGAAATCTGCAAACGAAGAGCTGTATAATGAATTTAGGGTACACTATAATTCAATGGGTGAGAAAAGTTTTGATCACTCTAAGAAATTCTGGTTCAACAAGCTTAGAAAGAGCTATTTATTAACCGAGGAGATAGTCGCTAACTCAACGCCTAGCCGAGAAGAAACGACCTCCAAATCAGTCGAATCGACGAGTAAAACCTCTGCCCCTGCGGGTTTCAAGCCTAGGTCTATTCCGAAACCTGTAGCAACATCAAGCCAAGAACAAGACGAAGAAACACAACAAGTAGCTGCTCCTACAGGATTCAAGCCTAGGTTTAAGCCAGGAGTGACCAAAACAGCCGCTACGGCACCTGTAGAAGCGGAAGAGAAAACTGCAGAAGCTCCTGCTGAACCGGTCGAGAATACGACTGAGGTAAGCAATAAGCCAGCGGGTTTTAAACCCAGGTTTAAAGCAGGCGTAACCAAAACAGCCACTACGGCACCTGTAGAAGCGGAAGAGAAAATTGCAGAAGCTCCTGCTGAACCGGTCGAAAACACGACGGAAGTAAGCAATAAGCCAGCAGGATTCAAGCCCAGGTTTAAAGCAGGCGTAACTAAAACAGCCGCTACGGCACCTGTAGAAGCGGAAGAGAAAACTGCAGAAGCTCCTGCTGAACCGGTCGAAAACACGACAGAGGTCAGCAATAAGCCAGTGGGTTTTAAACCCAGGTTTAAAGCAGGAGTCACTAAAACAGCCGCTACAGCACCTGTAGAAGCGGAAGAGAAAACTACAGAAGCTCCTGCTGAACCGGTCGAAAATACGACGGAGGTCAGCAATAAGCCAACGGGATTTAAACCCAGGTTTAAAGCAGGAGTCACTAAAACAGCCTCCACAGCACCTATAGAAGCGGAAGAGAAAACTGCAGAAGTCCCTGCTGAACCGGCCGAAAACACGACGGAGGTCAGCAATAAGCCAACGGGATTTAAACCCAGGTTTAAAGCAGGAGTCACTAAAACAGCCTCCACAGCACCTATAGAAGCGGAAGAGAAAACTGCAGAAGTCCCTGCTGAACCGGTCGAAAACACGACGGAGGTCAGCAATAAGCCAACGGGATTTAAACCCAGGTTTAAAGCAGGAGTCACTAAAAACATCCCTCCAACGGATAGCCCCGAGCAATAAACAAGCAACCTTATATAATTCGCTAAAATTATGTTAAAAGAAGAAAGACAGGCTTATATTGTCCATCAAATAAACCTTCACAACAAAGTATTATCATCAGACCTTAGTATACAACTGAATGTATCAGAAGATACCATTCGTCGTGACTTGAATGAGCTTGCCGAGAATGGACAGGTTATCAAAGTCTACGGCGGTGCACTATCTAAATCCTTTCAATTCCCTTTTCAGGAGGGAAATGTGTATGCCAAAGAAGGTAAAAAAGAAATCGCCAGCAAAGCGCTTTCTTTGATTGCAAATGGCATGAGTGTATTGATTGGTGGTGGTACGACTATGATTGAATTGGCCCGTCTCGTGCCCAATGATCTCCAATGTACCTTCTTTACAATAAGTCCGCTAGTAGCTCTTGAACTTGCTGAAAAAGATAATATCGATGTTTTTTTATTAGGTGGAAAATTGTCCCGTAATACAAATATTGTAACAGGATCTCAAGTCGTGAATGAGCTGGCTGACATCCGAGTTGACCTTTGTCTATTGGGAACAAATAGTCTTTCTCTTGAGGAAGGAATCACAGATTCGGACTGGGAAGTGGTACAGATCAAACGAGCGATGATCAAATGCTCTAAAAGTCTAGCTATCCTCAGTATCGCGGAAAAGCTTAATTCCAATCAAAAGATGAGAGTAGTGCCACTTAAAGAAGTTACTTACCTTATTACGGACCTTGCTCCAAATGACAGATCATTAAAAGATTTTGCAAATAGTATTAAAGTAATTTAAAATTAGACATTATTATCATTAATGAGTACTCAGGATGAGAGTGCAAATAGCTCACTAAAGAGCAAGACGACGAAAGGACTTGTCTGGAGCGGACTTTCAAACGGTCTGCAACAGATCCTTGGTGCCCTTTTCGGAATCGCATTGGCGCGTATGCTGACTCCATCGGATTATGGGATGATTGCTATGGTGACCATATTCTCTCTTATTGCGTCAGCCTTTCAAGAGAGTGGTTTTGTCAACGGAATCGCCAATAAATCGACAGTAACCCATCGAGACTATAATGCCGTTTTTTGGTGTAGCATCAGTGTCGGTAGCATCTTGTATATACTACTATTTTTATCGGCTCCCTTGATAGCATCCTACTATAATATCCCCGAACTTACGCCCTTATCGAGGTTAGTCTTTTTGGGATTTTGGACAGGGAGCTTTGGTATTGCCCACAACGCATACCTATTCCGCAACCTAATGGTTAAGGAGAGGGCTATCGCAATGTTGACTGCAATTGTTTTCTCCAATATTGTAGGGGTTATTCTTGCTTATCTAGGTTTTTCTTATTGGGGCATCGCTATACAGACTATCCTCTACGCGGCGACGACTTCCGCCTTATTCTTTTATTTTTCAAAGTTCAGGCCATCATTTAATATTGATTTAAAACCCATCCGTGAGATTATTGGATTCAGTAGCAAAATATTCATCACCAATGTATTCATCCATCTCAACAACAATGTGTACTCTTTAATATTGGGAAAATTCTATAAACCTGAGGACGTGGGAAATGTCAACCAAGCTATAAAATGGAATCTGATGGGCCAGTCTGTGATCACGAACATGGTAAATAATGTGACCCAGCCTGTCCTCCAAAAAATACAAGCAGATCAAGATCGGCAATTGCGTGTTTTTCGAAAAATATTAGCTTTCACCTCCTTTATTGCTTTTCCTTCTTTATTTGGCCTGGCACTGGTATCCAATGAATTTATCCTGATTGCATTAACCACTAAATGGTCAGATAGCGCTGCTTACCTCCAACCCTTATGCATAGGAGGGGCTTTTTTAGTGGTGTCAAACGTGTTTGCAAACTTTATATTAAGCAAGGGAAAGTCTAACTTGTATATGTTCAGTATTCTTTCTTTCGGCATTTTACAGCTTCTTATTCTATTAGTTGCACATAGCTATAGTATCCTATTTATGATACAGCTCACAGTACTACTTCAGTTTTCTTGGATTTTTGTCTGGTTCACCATCGCTAAACCATATGTCAAATATTCTTTAAAAAATATGTTTCGTGATATATTTTCGTACGCTATATTAGCCGCTTTAGCAGCTTTGGTAGCCTATTTTACATTTTCTCTGACTACCAATATTTATCTCCGCTTTGTTATAGCAGTTTTGACGATGGGATTTTCATACATAGCATTAAACAAACTATTTTTGCCTGCGATACTGGACGAGGTGTTAGAATACGTTAAAAATATCAAACGCAAAAAGACTGCATGAAAAAAGTCCTCACCATCATCGTAACCTACAATTTTGAACCCTGGCTGGATAAGTGTATTCAGAGCCTCCTCAACTCGACGTACCCTAACGATATTCTTATTTTAGACAATAACTCTCAAGACACAACGATACAGTCCATAAACCAGCGTTACCCTTCCTTACGTGTGATTGCCAACTCGTCTAACTTAGGTTTTGGACGGGCTAATAATGTGGGACTGAATATAGCACTGGAAGAGGGTTACGATTTTGCGTTTCTAGTCAATCAGGATGCCTGGATCGCTAGCGATTGCTTGGAAAAACTAATTACTAACTATCAACCTGAATTTGGTATAATCTCTCCCATGCATTTAGATGGGACCGAGCGTAACTTGGATAAAGGTTTTGCTGAATACATTAAAAATGCGACAGAAAAAGATAACTATGGTGTGGCCCCATTTATTAATGCTGCTTTTTGGTTGCTACCGAATCAAGTATTAAAGAACATTGGGGGATTTTCGCCTATTTTCTTTCATTACGGTGAAGATAAGGACTATGCTAACCGGATTGGGTTTCATCATTTGAAAATTGCTTTCATAAAAGACGCCTTTGCATATCATGATCGCCAGAATCGCCCGCTGAAAAGAGAAGCACATTACAAAGGTGAATTTGTCTACCATCTTACGGAGTATTGCAACATCAATTATAACTGGATGACAGCATTTGCCAAGTCATTTGGTGCAGCCCTTAAAAAGGGGACTATTGCTTTGGGAAAACTAAATTTTTATGATGGAGGTTCCTATCTTAATATAGCTTGGCGGATTTTTTGCTTGACTCCTAAGGTAATACAAACACGAAGCTTTAATAAAAGAACTCAACAAGCAATTCTGTAGCATATGGATATATTAGCGCCCATTATATTATTTGTCTATAATAGACCTAAACATACGAAAAAGACGTTAGAAGCCTTGGAGAAAAGCATTGGTGCTTCTGAATCGGATATCTATATCTATTCAGACGGGGCAAAAAACGGAGAGGAAATCGAGCATGTCAATACGGTACGTGCGCTCATACGAGAACCTTGGAATTTTAAAAGTATACATATTATCGAAAGGTCCAAAAATCTAGGACTTGCAGCGAATATCATAAAGGGAGTAACAGAAGTAATTTCAAAACATGGCAGAGCTATTGTATTGGAAGATGACCTGGAGATTTCGGAATTTGGCTTGCAATATTTCAACGATGCGCTTACCTGCTACGAAGAAGATGAGCAGGTGATGGAAATCAGTGGTTACATGTATCCTGTAAACCATGCAGAGCAACTACCGGAGAGTTTCTTTTTCCGGGTTGCAAATAGCTGGGGCTGGGCCACCTGGGATCGGGCATGGAAGCACTTTGAAGCAGATATTGAAAAATTGACTGCTGATTTCTCTAAAGCCGATATCAAACGCTTTAGTATCGACCATAGTGAAAACTTTTGGAAACAGGTAAAGCAGTTTAAAGCTGGAAAGATTAATTCCTGGGCCATCCGCTGGTATTTGTCTATTTTCAAACAAAATGGCCTGGCCCTCTATCCGAGAACGTCAATGATTCAAAATATCGGAACAGATGGTTCTGGCACACATTCGGATGAAGATCTGGCCTATAGGGTAACATTGGCAAGTCAAAAAGTAACTCAATTTCCAAAAGAAATAAAGGAACACCAGGAAGCTTACGAAGCTATTAAGTACTTTTACAAGACCCGTAAGGGATCTTTTGCAAAACGTGTGGTTCGCTACCTGCGCAAACACTGGAATAAACGATAAAAGAAACTGTGAACACTGTCAAAATATCCATAATCACGATTGTATACAATAATGTCAGGGACATTGCCTACACCATTTCTTCTGTACTCCAGCAATCGTATCCAAATATCGAATATATCATTGTAGACGGTGCCTCTACTGATGGTACACTAGAGGTAATACGCCGCTACGAGGACCGTATCACCCGTGTCATCTCGGAGAAAGACAAGGGTATCTACGATGCTATGAATAAAGGATTGGCACTCGCAACGGGAGATTATGTACTGTTTTTGAATTCGGGCGACGAGCTCTATGCTCCGGATACCATCCAATGTATTGTCGAAAAAGGTAATGGCGCTGATATTATCTACGGAGAGACCAAACTCGTAGATGAGCAACGTAATATTGTCGCGGACCGGAGGCATAAAGCACCAGAGCAGTTTAACTGGAAATCATTTCGCTATGGAATGAATATCTGTCATCAGGCAATCTACATCAAAAGGGAGCTAACAACGCCTTATGATCTAAACTATCAGTTGAGTGCTGATATCGATTGGGTAATCCGTGCGGCTAAAAAGGCGAAATCTACGCAAAACGTACATCAGTATGTGGCTAAATATCTCGTAGGAGGTATGTCCCAAAAACGACACCGTCAAAGTCTAAAAGAGCGTTATGCAATATTTAAAAAACACTATGGGATATTTGCGAATTGGTTCAACCATGGGGTGATTGCATTACGATTGATCAAATACAGAATGAAACATGGCAAAACAAGAGAATAACGGTTTGAACCCAGAGTTGCTCATCGAGCTGGCGAACAGTAAAATGCCGTATGGAAAATATCAGGGTTGGACCTTATATAAACTACCCGAGCCGTATCTTGCCTGGTATCGACAAAAGGGCTTCCCTGCTGGAAGAATGGGCATTTTATTGGCTACATTGTATGAAATTAAAGTCAATGGTTTAGAATACTTGTTGCACCCTCTCGTTAAAAAGTGACGAGCATCATTTTTTGGTTTCTCCGATTTAGTTAACTTTGCATAATTAATTCAAACATTAAACGCCGTTTGCAGCGGTATCAATGCACATATGACAAAATATCAAACATTGCTGTACTACTGTTACAGCCCTATCGAAAATGCGGAGCAATTTGCTTCAGATCACCTCGAATTTTGTAAATCACTCCATCTAGTAGGTCGTATCATTGTTGCGGATGAAGGTCTCAATGGCACCGTATCAGGCTCTCCTGAGGCTTGTAAAGCCTATATGGATGCCATATATGCGGATGGAAGATTCAATCATACAGAGTTTAAAATAGATGATGTCGATGAACCATCATTTATCAAAATGCACTGTCGCTACAAACCAGAGATTGTCCATTCGGGATTACGTGACCCCAAAGAAATAGATCCAAACCAACAGACAGGAATTCATTTGGAACCACAAGACTTTATGGAGATGAAGGACCGCGAGGATGTCGTTGTTCTTGACGTGCGTTCAAACTATGAGCATAATGTAGGGAAATTCAAAAATGCCATCACTTTGGACATTGAAAATTTCCGGGAGTTTCCAGAGAAAATAAAAGAGCTTGAACAATATAAAGGCAAGAAAATCCTAACCTATTGTACAGGTGGTATAAAATGCGAAAAAGCATCTGCCCTACTATTAAAGGAAGGTTTTGAAGATGTATATCAATTGCATGGCGGTATCATAAAGTATGGAAAAGAAGCCGGCGGAAAGGACTTTGAAGGAAAGTGTTATGTCTTTGACAACCGGGTTACCGTTGAAGTGAACTCAACTAATCCTGTGGTCATCTCTACCTGCAAAAACTGTGGGACGACTACACCAAAGATGATCAACTGTGCCAACCCAACCTGTAATGAGCACTTCACACAATGTGATGCCTGTGGTGAGAAACTAGATGGCTGCTGTTCAGAAGCCTGTATGGAAAGCCCTAATAAAAGAGAGTATGATGGAACGGGATACTATGTAAAAATCCCGCAACCTGTAAACATAGAGAAGATATCTAAGCGCAAACACAAGAATTTTGCTCCAAAAATATAGATAATAAAAGCCTTAGGAAATCCTAAGGCTTTTATTATTTAGAACTTCCATTCTACGTAATTGATGCTCTTATCGACCGCCAAATACTTTCTTTCATAGTATGTTTTTATAGAAAGAACCTCATCAACCAGGTCAGACTTATACAGGTCCGTTGTTTCTTTGATTACAGGAAGATTTTGTAAAGCAATCTGCTCTCTAGTATAACCATAAAAGAAGTCGCTATCTGTTTTTAGATGCATAAGCCCATCTTCCTTCAAGATAATCTTATACCGTTCTAAAAACACAGGATTGGTCAAGCGCTTCTTCTCCCGGCTATCTTGTGGTTGCGGATCGGGAAAAGTGATCCAAATCTCTGAAACTTCATCAGCTTCAAAGAATTCCAAAATGGTTTCAATCTGTATACGTAGAAATCCTACATTCTCTATCCCTTCTTCCAATGCGGTCTTCGCCCCTCTCCAAATGCGGTTTCCTTTATAATCTATTCCAATAAAGTTAGTCTCAGGAAAGAACTTCGCTAAATTCACCGTATATTCTCCTTTTCCACAGGCCAGTTCAAGTATTAATGGTTTGTCATTACCAAAAAATTTGGTAGACCATTTCCCTTTATACTCCTTGCCAGCGTCCAACTGTACTACGTTTTTAAAAGTCGCAACCTCAGCGAATTTTCTCAATTTATCCTTACCCATAACAAATATTAAGTCGCAAAAATAATCTTATATTTTCATATGTATATAATTATTTATAAAAGTGTTGGTTTTCAATTGTATAAATGAGCTCGCTTCACTCGGTTTGTTTTTTAATTGTCATTAACTTGTTCCGATATATCGGAATGAAATGTCCAGATTATCTTCGATGAAACCTTCGGAATTATTTTCATTCGTGTTTGTGTCTTGCAATCATGGACATTTCTCTATAAAAATATAATTGGATGTGAGGCGTTACAAAATTCAATTTCGCCTGTAAATAACGAGGTCAGTTCATGAACTAATTACATTTACTCATCGCTATGACAACGCTGCAACGTGGATATCTTTATTAAACACTATTATATTGCGTACAATTTTGAATTTATGTAGGTTTGCACTAATTCAATACTTTGGACGTGGAAAAAGAAGCTAAAATCTACGTAGCCGGCCATAGAGGTATGGTTGGATCTGCGATATATGAGAAATTAAAACAAGAAGGATACACCAATATTGTGACACGAACATCTAAAGAACTGGATCTTCGTAATCAACACGATGTAGCAGCCTTTTTTGAAGCCGAGAAACCGGAATATGTTTTTTTGGCTGCGGCAAAGGTAGGTGGTATCATAGCGAACAACACGTACAGAGCAGATTTTATCTATGAAAATATTGCTATTCAAAGTAATGTCATCCATCAAGCACATGTTCAGCAGGTCAAGAAATTATTGTTTTTAGGTTCTTCCTGTATATACCCTAAGCTTGCGCCACAACCTCTCAAAGAAGACTATCTATTGACTGGCACATTAGAACCTACTAATGAACCTTATGCCATAGCAAAAATTGCAGGTATAAAAATGTGTGAGGCCTATAGAAGTCAATATGGTGACAATTTTATCTCGGTCATGCCGACCAATCTATATGGTTATAATGACAATTACCATCCGGAAAATTCACACGTGCTCCCTGCCTTGATCCGTAGATTTCATGAGGCCAAGGTTAATAAAGTCCCTGAAGTAACTATATGGGGAACGGGTTCTCCTTTACGTGAGTTTTTATTTTCAACAGATTTGGCAGAAGCCTGTGTCTTTTTGATGAATAACTACGATGAGGAACAATTCATTAACATCGGTGTAGGAGAAGACATTAGTATCAAGGATCTCGCTCTATTGATAAAAACAATTATTGGTTACGAGGGTGCGTTAAATTTTGACAGTAACAAGCCGGACGGCACCCCGCGAAAACTAATGGATGTCAGCAAATTACATGCTTTAGGATGGAAACATAGTATCGATCTAGAAGAAGGTATCCGTCTAGCTTATGCAGATTTTATAGCGAAACACTGTTAATAGGTTTCGCTATCTGGTGGAATCCCGAAATTCACCGTATCGTTATTTTCAATATCTTCCAACGGAGCAACTTCTTTATGCTTCTTTTTGGATTTCTTTGGTCTAACGAATTTGGTAAGCTTAGCCATCAGTGAACTGACTTTACCCTGTGTAACCTGTGCTACAGCACTATCTGAGGCAAGTAGTACGATTGCTTTTTTAAGCCATCCAGAGTTCTTAAGAAAGGTTCTATTCAGCACCAAAGGCAGTCCGAGCTGTAGTGCACGTGCCAACCAATCACTTTGATTAGCGGCCCCTTCTACCTTAGCTCCCCCTCCACTGCCGAAGGCAGAGAAAATACCCTTTACAAAATCAACCCCCGGGATACTTGAAGTAATACTATTTATAAATCGGGCCGGTGCTTCGACTTTATGCTTAAGAAGCTGATACTGGTCGCCCAAGTACTCTTCCTGTTCCCTTTTGAGTTGATTCAAACGGACAATCTCTAACCGAAGGTCTCCTATATTTTTAATTTTTGATTTCACCTGCATATTATTGTCTTCGATGATCCACCAGCTGGCAGATCGGTTTGTCTTTTAATCGCCATTAACTTGTTCCGATTCTCGGGATGGAATGTCCAGATTATATGATACACGCCTCGTTGCAAATGGTGTGCATGCTACTTCGCGGTCATGCATGTTTCTGTTTTGCAATCACGGACATTGCATCTTCTTATGTCGTTTTATTGTCCGATTGTGTATTCTGTCCCTCAAAAGTATTGGCTCCTTCATAAGTGTCCTTACTTTGCTGAGTTTCTTCAAAAAACTCCTCGTCTTCTTGCCATTTACCCAAAACCCGGCGAATGGTTAAATCCATAAACTTGGCTTCCAACTTCGGTTCAAAAGCCCTAATAATAAGAAGTATAACAAAGAAAATAGCCCCTGTGAGCAAAAACCCCAGTGCATTACTACCCAAAAGCTCTCCAAGAAAAAAACCAAGTGCTAGTGATAGAAAAAAAACAACGATTAAAGTAAGAAGCAGTTTGGTTGCGTCAAGGACAAGTGTTCCGATAACGCGTCCCATCCTGGCTATAGTTTTTAACTTCAGCAGCTCTACCTGTGTATCGATATATTCTTTAGCCTTTTGAAAACTCCCAGAAAATGAAAATTTTTGATCACTCATTGGATTGTGTTTTATTTAAATGCCTATGAAGTACAGCGTCGGTAGACACTGCACCCCATAAACTATTGTAAATATTAAGTTTTGGATTATCATTTAATCCAAATTATGCATGTTCTTCTATTTCCTCATCAACGAATGTCTCTGCATTTGAAACCTTCGATTTGACCATCGCTAAAACTTTTTCTTTAAAATCATTAAGCTGATCAAGCTGTTCTTCGGCGCGCTCTTTTAGTGCATCTCCGAGATCCGCTAATGACTCATTTATTTTCTCTCTCGTCTCTGTTCCTTTTTCGGGCGCAAATAAGACTCCTAGTACTGCTCCTGCTGCTAATCCAGCAAGTAATGCTGCTACAACTTTACCGCTATCTTTCATATATACTTAATTTGATTTTCAATTGCCATATGGAATATCCAAACCGAGTGTAACGAGATCACGAAGTAATTTCATTTCTTCGTGTCTGTGTAGATTCTGCTACATGGATATT
This sequence comes from Sphingobacterium tabacisoli, assembly GCF_017908035.1. Lineage (GTDB taxonomy): Bacteria > Bacteroidota > Bacteroidia > Sphingobacteriales > Sphingobacteriaceae > Sphingobacterium > Sphingobacterium tabacisoli. The sequence goes on from NZ_JAEQMU010000006.1 coordinate 117,628, forward strand.
TCATATATACTTAATTTGTTTTTATTTATTACATGGATACTCGTGGTTGTTTGTGTTTCGTTTTAAACACGAGTATCTCCAATACCCTTATTTCCTACTATCATTATATGCTCCAATCCCTCAGGACGGAATACGGATGGTTATCTCCATAAAAGAATACCACACTATATTAGTTAAACAATAAAAAGACCAAATCGTTTAAAATAAATAATTCTGATGTATCTTTCTTCCTATAATATACCATATTTATCAGAAAACAGCAAAAACAAGTCCAAACTACCGTCTCTCATTAACATATTTTATCTATCTTTAGAATAACCAATTCTAAAAATTATGCTCGTAAAAACCTTTAGCAGTGCAGTTTACGGTATAGAATCCACGACTATATCTGTGGAAGTAAATGTTTCCACAGGGACAAAATATTATATCGTAGGGCTTCCGGATAATGCCATCAAAGAAAGTCTACAACGCATTGAAAGCGCCATATTGTCAATTGGATACCGTATGCCAAGACAGAAAATCGTTGTCAATTTGGCACCCGCAGATATCAGGAAAGAAGGGTCTGCATATGACTTGGCAATAGCTATAGGTATTCTAGCTGCATCTGGGCAGATTCTGGAAACACAGCTGTCGGACTATTTAATACTGGGTGAGCTATCATTAGATGGCAACGTGCAACCTGTAAAAGGCCTCTTGCCAATTGCCATTCAAGCTAGAAAAGACGGATTCAAAGGAATCATCTTACCGCAGTCCAATGCTGCTGAGGCAGCTGTGGTTGGAGATATCAAGATACTCGGTATAGATTCCTTGCAACAGGTGGTAGACTTTTTTAATGAAAAAACGGAACTGGTTCAGACCTCGAGGTCTACAAATAGCGATACTACAACGATCCCCTTCAATCATGAACTGGACTTTGCTGATGTGAAGGGACAGCAAAATATCAAACGTGCACTGGAAATTGCAGCGGCAGGGGGACACAACATTATCCTTATCGGCCCACCCGGATCGGGCAAAACAATGCTTGCCAAACGACTTCCCAGTATACTGCCGCCTTTAACATTTGAAGAGGCATTAGAAACGACCAAGATACACTCGGTCTCAGGCAATCTATCCCGAAAAGAATCGCTCATGAACACACGGCCTTTTCGCGCTCCACATCATACAATCTCTGATATTGCACTCGTAGGAGGCGGTAGCAGTCCTCAACCGGGAGAAATATCACTAGCCCATAATGGGGTGCTTTTCCTAGATGAGTTACCCGAATTCAAACGGACGGTGCTTGAGGTGATGCGCCAACCGCTTGAATCGAGAAGTATAACGATATCCCGGGCTCGATTTACAGTAGACTATCCCGCCAGCTTCATGCTTGTGGCAGCCATGAACCCTTGCCCCTGTGGCTATTACAACCACCCAGAAAAGGATTGCCTCTGCGGTTCATTGGTTGTACAGCGCTACCTGAGCAAAATTTCGGGACCGCTACTGGATCGAATTGACCTACACATAGAAGTTACTCCTGTTGAGTTTAACGAATTGACGGAACGACATGACACAGAGAAAAGCGATACCATACGACAACGGGTAATACAGGCTAGGCATATCCAAGAACAGCGATTTGCAAAAGAAAAAGATGTACACTGTAATGCACAGATGTCCGCAAAGTATGTACAAGACCTATGTCTGCTGGACCAATCGGGCAAAAAGCTTCTTAAGAGCGCCATGGAACGATTGAATCTATCAGCCAGAGCTTATGACCGCATACTCAAAGTAGCGCGCACGATAGCCGATATGGAACAGGAAGAACACATCCTAAACCAACATCTAGCAGAAGCCATACAATTTCGGAACCTAGATAGACAAAGTTGGCTGGGGTAGTTTAAAACTGATCGATAAAGTGTCTAAAAATCCAGGGATAGAATAGAATGGTAATCAATATTCCAGACAGTGCTCCAAACAGGTGGGCATCATGGTTGATCCGGTCGTTGGAGTTCTTGGATGCCCAGATACAATATCCGATATAAAGCACTGCAAATAAATAGGCCGGCATAGGGATAATCATAAATATACCAAGCATGGCCTTGGGCTGAAAAAGAATATAACCAAAGAGGGCCGCTGATATTGCTCCAGAGGCACCCAAACTGTAATACCCAGGATTATTTTTCTGCTGTACGATAGTAGGAATATCACTCAGTACTAGGCTCACTAAATACAAAATGGCAAAATATAAATGTCCAATATCACCGCTTACCTGTACAAAAAAACGCTCCAATGCAAAACCAAAGTAGTAGAAGGTGATCATATTAAATAATAGATGTCCCCAATCTGCATGAATGATTCCGCTGGTGAATACGGTGTACCACTTGCTCTTGTCCCGGTGTATACTATAAGGGTGTAGCATCATCGAACCATATAACTGTGGATTAGAAAATGCGTATATACTAGTCGCTATCGTAATGGCAAAAAAAACAGACGCTACCGGTGTATTTAAAATATATTCTTGAATCATTAGTTTTAGAATCTATCTTCGATTAAAAAAACGTAGAGCTCTTTCGGACCATGCGCTCCTAACACGAGCTTTTTTTCTATATCAGCGGTTCGGCTTGGTCCCGTTATCGTGGTTACCATCGAAGGCAGATAAGTCGGATAACGGTCTTTTAGCTGTGTTATCGCATGACGTATATCCATTACCAATTGTGATGCCTTAGCCAATACGATATGCACCGGCGGATAAATACTGAGACGGCGCCCTCCTTCATTGGCATTAGAAATCATCACACTACCATTTCTAGCAATCAATGCTTCACAGGCAGTAATCCCCACTTCAGCCTGTTCAAAATCCCTATCCGTAGCGAGGTAAGGGAAGCCATAGTGTTTCAGTAATACATTTACGGATGGTTCCCAAGCGTATATCTTTGTTACCCCTAGCTCTTCGACAAGGCCGATTAAATTTTCTATAACTGAAATTTCACCGTCACAATAAATAAATTTCCCGCCTATATCGGTCAACTCACGGGCAAAAGTAACATCTAGCGATTCTTCCTCATCTTTATACAACGCGGAATCTTCAAAGTCTGGATGTGGGTTATCACGCTTCTGAAGAAGAGCTTGTCGTATCTTCTTGAGCATCTTTTCTTTTGCTGTGGTATTTCTAATATTCATTCGTAAGGATGTAATGAGTACGATATGGATAGGTTAAAGATAAAAATAGAGGGGGTTAGCCCTCTATTTTTTATACATTATCTTCATTCAATTTTTCCGATGGTTCAGAATTTTGAGTTTCTTCTGGTATCGGTGGAATTGGCAATTCTGTCTGTGGAACTCCTCCTCCATCAGCACCACCATTGACAAACTCGTCATAGGTTGTACGATTAGAGAACGGGCGTTTTCCCAAAATTTCCTCTAAATCCGCTTGGAAGAGAATTTCCTTTTCCAATAACTTTTCAGCAATACGGATTAATCCTTCTTGGTTATCCAACAACAATTGTCTGGTGCGTTCGTAGACAGCAGATACCAATACACGTACTTCCTCATCAATCAACTCTGCAGTCTGATCCGAATAAGGTTTCTGGAACTGAGATTCGCCAGAACTATCTCTAAAGGATACGTTTCCGACTTTATGGTTCATTCCATAAACCGCTGTCATCGCGTAAGCCAATTTTGTGATACGCTCTAAATCATTCTGCGCTCCTGTACTGATACGACCAAAAGTAATATCCTCAGCGACACGGCCTCCCATAGTCATACACATACTATCCAGCAATTGCTCTGTCGTATATAGGAACTGCTCTTTGGGTAGGTATTGCGCATAACCTAAAGCTGCTACTCCACGTGGTACAATAGAAACCTTGACCAATGGATCGGCATGCTCTAAGAACCATCCTGCTATAGCGTGACCTGCCTCATGGTAGGCAACAATTTTCTTTTCTTCTGGAGAGATGATCTTGTTCTTTTTCTCCAATCCACCGATTACGCGATCGATCGCATCTTGGAAATCCTGCATTTCGATGGCACGCTTATTCTTACGTGCAGCTATCAATGCGGCCTCATTACAAACGTTTGCAATCTCGGCACCGGCAAATCCTGGAGTCTGTGCAGATAATTTCTTTGCATCGACTTCTTCTGCCAGCTTCAATGGTTTAAGGTGTACATTAAATATCTGCTCACGACCTATCAAATCGGGCTTATCAATGGAAATCTGTCTATCAAAGCGTCCTGGTCTCAATAAAGCGGAGTCCAATACATCTAAACGGTTGGTCGCTGCAAGGATGATAACCCCTACATTCGTTCCAAATCCATCCATCTCTACCAATAACTGGTTCAATGTATTTTCACGCTCATCATTCCCTCCCATTACAGAGTTTTTGCCACGTGCTCTACCTATTGCATCAATCTCATCGATAAATATGATACAAGGCGCTTTTTCTTTTGCCTGTTTGAACAAATCACGTACACGAGAAGCCCCTACCCCTACAAACATCTCGACAAAGTCAGAACCTGACAACGAGAAGAAAGGAACCTGTGCTTCACCAGCAACGGCTTTCGCTAACAAGGTCTTACCTGTTCCCGGAGGGCCTACCAATAAAGCTCCTTTTGGAATCTTTCCTCCTAAGTCCGTATATTTCTTTGGATTTTTCAAGAAGTCAACAATCTCCATTACCTCTGTCTTGGCTTCTTCTAAGCCCGCAACATCATTGAAGGTAATATTGATTTGTGATTCTTTATCAAAAAGCTGTGCTTTTGATTTACCGATGTTGAATATCTGTCCGCCACCACCGGCACCACCTCCGCCCATGCGTCGCATAAGAAACATCCATAATGCTACAATGATGATCAATGGCAGGATAAAGGAGATAAAAAATCCTCCCCAAGCGTTGGAACGCTCTTCCCATTTAGCTGACAATTTCGGTGTACCTTCTGGTAAATCCTTTTGGGATTCGACCAGTTTTTGGTTTAATATCTCCGCAGATCCTTCTGTAAATACATATTGGGGGCCTTTGTTTGCAGAGAAACTTAAGCTATTCCCTGAGGGCACCAAATCTTTATATTTGGGATCATTCTTCAGCTTATCACTTTTGATATAGACCTCTACCTCGACAATACTACCCTTATTAAATGCTACTAATTCATCAACATCTCCGGTAAGGAGCATGTTTTTCTCAAAGTTCTCGTAAGTAGTTTTCTCTGCACTCTCGCTATTATACAAAAAGTTTAACGCAATAAAACCTAATATCATGGCGATGTAAAGCCACATCATATTAAATTTAGGAGGAGTTGGAGTTATTTTTTTACTTGGAATTTTCTTCATTACAATATTACGTGTCTTTAGAATTTCTTTTTATGCACTCTGGTAGGATTCTGATTTTGCATCTCCCCAAAGGTCTTCTATACGATAGCGGCTTCTAGTATCTGTCTTGAATATGTGAACAACGACGTCTACAAAATCAAGCAAAATCCACTCTCCATTTCCTTGCCCTTCCTTATGCCATGGGTTTTGACCAAAAGCCTTAAATACTTCCTCTTCTACACTTTGTGCTATCGCATTTACCTGGACATTACTATCGGCATGGCAGATTACAAAATAATCAGAAATAGTAGCATTGACATCCCGCATATCCAACTTGACAATCTCATTACCTTTCTTCTCTTGCATCCCCAATACGACAACCTCTGCCAATTTGTTGGATAATTCTGAATTTTTCTTTATACTCATTAAGAAATGTTATAGTTTTACTCAAAAACTTTAAAATCTTTTATCTTTTGCAAAATAATACATTTTTTGGACATTATCAGCCCCTGTCTATAATTGTTTTGGAGTCGACAGCTTCTACAAATGATTATTCAAAACAATTATTGACAAATTTCAAGCCACAGATAGGTTTTACTGCCATTATGGCAAAACACCAATCCGCTGGTCGGGGCCAAAGAGGGACGTCCTGGTTGGCGACTGCGAATACCAACATGACTGCAAGCTTCATTTATACTCCTGAAGATCTTCCTATTACAAACCAATTTGCAGTGGCCGTACATGCTAGCCTAGCAGTATATGATGTACTCAAAGAAATTCTCCAAAAAGACATCTATATTAAATGGCCTAACGACATTATCGTAGGAAAGAGAAAAATTGCAGGTATTCTTATCGAAAACAAATTGTCGGGACATTTCATCAAGACAGTTATTGCTGGCATTGGCCTTAATGTATATCAAAAAGAATTTGCGTCAGAGATAGCGCATAAGACCACCTCATTAGTCCTAGAGAACCCTACAATCGACTTGAGCATTTTCGATCTGGTTAAAAGAATACAAAAGCGCTTACAGGAGTCTCGTCATATATTGCAAGAAGATGGCTTCATGGCTCACCTTAAGCTTTATAATGAAAGACTTTTCTTAAAAGATACTAACGCGCGCTTTACAGTGAACGGCAACTCCATCGAAGGCTGTATACAAGGTGTAGAAAGTGATGGACATCTTATCATCCGACACAAGGAGGAGATCAAAAAGTATGATTTAAAAGAGCTCGCTTATCAGTTATAACAAAAAATTTACTTGCTCATACGGTAATAATAAATGTACCTTAGCGTTAAACTTTATGACCTTGAAGATAGTCATAGAAGCAAATACAAGTTATAGAAGAATTAGATTTATTATGAAAAAAATTAGCTTACTAATCGCTGCTGTCTTAATGACAGTCACTTGTGCTCTAGCACAAATCCACCAACCTGTAAAATGGTCTGTGGCACACAAAAAATTAAATAAAAACGAAGCCGTAATCTACGTCAAAGCTACAATTCAGAACGGTTGGAACATCTACTCTCAAAATGTTGCTGATGGAGGTCCAATCCCGACATCTTTCAAATTCGATACATCTAAAGAGTATACTTTAAATGGAAAGACTGCAGAACCTACAGCTAAAACAAAATACGAAGAGGTTTTCAAAATGAACGTACCTTACTTCACAAATGAAGTTGTATTCCAGCAAAAAGTTAAATTGACTAAAGGTACAGCTACTGTTAAAGGTACTGTAGAATGGCAAGCATGTGACAAGTCACAGTGTCTTCCTCCAGACGAATATAACTTTGCTGTTACTGTAAAATAGATTTTACACAACCAAGATAGAGAAGGCAGTATTTTACTGCCTTTTTTTATACTTTTATAATTCAACAATTTTTTCAACTTTATGAAGACTTATCTGTTTTCTTTTTTACTTTCCATTTTCTTTGCGACTACACTTGTAGCTTCTACGCAAGACTCGTTGGTGTCCTTCGATGATGTTACATTTACAGATGGTAGCGTCACAGACAGCACCCAGGGAGCGGAAGTACCTGATGACCTGGTTTTCTCTGATGGACAGGATACCGGTAGTGCACAGGTCGACAGCACTGCGACCGTAGATGCTACGGCTGCTGTAACTACTGATGGTGCCGCTGCAGACGATAAGTCGATGTGGGGTATCTTTATCGCCGGTCTTTTGGGTGGTTTTGCGGCATTCTTTATGCCCTGTATCTTTCCAATGGTACCGCTTACGGTGAGTTTCTTTACCAAGAAATCAGGAACGCGTTCCAAGGCGATATCACAGGCCTTCTTATACGGTATCTTTATCATTGTGATCTATGTTGCACTGGGTATGTTGATCACCATTGCCTTTGGACCAGAAGCACTGAACGAGCTGTCTACAAACGGTATCTTTAACTTCTTCTTCTTCCTACTTTTGGTGGTTTTTGCGGCATCATTCCTTGGCGCCTTCGAGATAACTCTTCCGAGTTCATTTGTCAACAAGATCGATGCACAGTCGGACAAGGGCGGATTGATCGGTCTGTTCTTTATGTCGGCCAGTCTGGCGGTGGTTTCTTTCTCCTGTACGGGACCGATCATCGGTACGTTATTGGTAGAAGCGGCCACAAGAGGTGAGCGTCTTGGACCTGCAATAGGTATGCTGGGCTTTTCCATTGCCTTAGCAGTTCCTTTCGTATTGTTCGCGATGTTCCCTTCGATGTTGAAATCTATGCCTAAATCGGGTGGCTGGTTAAACAGTGTAAAGGTGGTACTGGGATTCCTGGAGCTGGCCCTTGCACTTAAGTTCCTTTCCAACGTGGATCTGGCCTACAACTGGAACTTCCTGGACCGCGAGGTATACCTGGCGTTATGGATCGTGATATTCGGACTTTTGGGATTATACCTGATCGGCAAGATCCAGTTTTCCCACGATAGCCCGTTACAGTTCCTTTCTATTCCACGTACGATGATTGCCATTCTGGTATTCTCCTTTGTGGTGTATATGGTACCCGGACTGTGGGGAGCGCCATTGAAAGCGATATCGGCATTTCTTCCTCCTATAGGAACACAGGACTTTGACCTGAACAACCTGGCTCTGAGCGGAGGTGGTCCGGCGGCACATACTGGAGGCGCAGATGCCAACAGCCGTAAGCACTACACCTATTTCCATAGCAAGTCGACGATCAAAGGATTGGACCCTTACTACGATTACGATGAAGCGTTGGCAGCAGCTAAAGCGCAGAAGAAACCATTATTGGTCGATTTTACGGGCTGGAACTGTGTCAACTGTCGTAAGATGGAAGCGGAGGTATGGAGCAGTCCAAAAATTCGGGCGATGCTGAACAACGAGTTTATCCTTGTAGAGCTTTACGTTGATGATAAGGTCTTGGATCTTCCGGAAAGTGAGCACTATGTTTCGAAACAGACAGGTAAGAAGATCAATACGGTAAGTAAGCGCAATGCGGACTTCCAGATCAGTAAGTTCCAGAGTAACTCGCAACCTTTGTACGCACTTTTGGACAATGAAGGTGAGCTATTGGTACCTACCAGTGGTGCAATCTATGATATCGAAAAGTATGGAGCATTCCTACAGTCTGGTATAGACGCATTCAAAGCGAAGTAAATCAAACATACTTTTAATGTAAAAATAACAACATTTGACAACAAATGTTGTTATTTTTGTATAATATAGACTTCAATAGCGAAGCATATCAGTATACGAATGTATTGGAGTGCAACTCACATTTATTTTGCACTTGAAAATAAATTTATCTAGGTTTGAACATATGAGTGAAATTAAGAATATAGCTGTTTTAACATCGGGAGGTGATTCTCCAGGCATGAATGCTGCAATACGTGCTGTAATTCGGGCAGGTATATATCATGGGGCTAACATGTTTGGAGTCCGCCGTGGTTATGATGGATTGGTCAATGGAGAAATAATCCCTATGGATGCCAAATCAGTGGCAAATATTATCCAACGGGGGGGCACTATCCTGAAAACAGCGCGAAGTGAAGAGTTTAAATCAGTCGAAGGACGTAAAAAAGCTTACGACAATATAAAAAAACTGGGCATAAATGGCTTGGTGGTTATTGGTGGCGATGGTACTTTTACGGGGGCATCCAAATTTATTGAAGAATTTGATATTCCGATCGTAGGTATCCCCGGTACAATCGACAATGACTTGGCTGGAACTGATTTTACGATCGGGTATGACACCGCGATCAATACCGTTGTCGATGCTGTAGATAAGATTAGAGACACCGCAGAATCCCATGACCGACTGTTTGTTGTCGAGGTAATGGGCCGTGACTCCGGGCTTATCGCACTTCGTTCCGGGATCAGTACAGGGGCAGAGGCAGTTCTGATTCCAGAATTAACGGTAGACTACCAAGCGATCATGAAACGCCTTGACCAAACACGGAAAAACAAGTCTTCCCGAATTATTATCGTTGCTGAAGGGGACGATGAAGGAGGCTTGGTCGTCGCGGAAAAAATAAAAGAAAGCTTCCCTCACTATGATGTTCGGGTATCTATCCTAGGACATATCCAACGTGGCGGAAAACCATCTTGTATGGACCGCGTACTAGCCAGTAGACTAGGTGTAGCTGCTGTCGAAGGCTTACTGGAAGGACGCCGTGGAGAGATGGCCGGGTTGATCTGTGGACAGATTCAATTTACTCCATTCGGAAAAGCGATAAAACATATTGATAAAATCAACGACAACCTCACTCGGATTGTAGAGATTCTATCGCACTAATACGAATAAAGCCTGTGGATATCCACAGGCTTTATTCGTATATTATGAAGTTACCAATTCAAAAATGGTGATCTCAGGCAGTATGCCCACTCTACCGGGATAGCCCAAGAAACCATAGCCTGTATTAACATAAAGTTTCTTAGGACCTTCTTGGTATAGACCTGCCCATTCTTTATATATATATTTCGCGGGACTCCATTGAAAGTGCTCTCCCCTAACTCCAAACTGCATACCATGTGTATGCCCTGCAAACATAACGTCTACGTCTGTATCGAGCACCTGAGCTCGCCAATGCGATGGATCATGTGACAATAGCAATTTGACTGCTTTGTCTTCCGTGCCCATCAATGCTTTACTCAAATCACCTTTTTTAGGAAAACGTCCTGTCCCCCAGTTCTGTACACCAACAATGGAAAGTTCTTCATTATCCACTTTGATCACTCTATTTTCGTCCATCAGGAGATCCCAGCCCATTACCTTATGGACATCGATGATGTCTTTTAAGTTTTTACGCTTTGCCGGACTGTCTTCCTTACCGTAATAATAATCACCGTAATCATGATTTCCAAGCGTAGAATAAACCCCGAATTCGGCATGTAGCTTGGAAAAAATATCCTGGTAGTCTCTCATCTCTGAAGCCACATTATTTACCAAATCACCTGTAAAAAAGATCGCATCCGGCTTTTCACCAAGCAACATCTCCACACCGCCTAATACCGCTTTCTGGTTGTAGAAAGAGCCAGAATGCACATCCGAAATTTGAGCTATTTTAAAGCCGTGAAAAGCCTTTGGAAGATTTGGTAGTACTAAGCGCTGCCGTCTGATACGATAATCATAAGCACTGGATATAACACCCCAAGCTAAGGGAAAGATTGGCAAAGACGCAACTACGACTCCCGATTTGAGTAAAAAATCAGATCGGCTAATGCCGTTTTTCGCTTTTTCGGGAAGTGGCTTTTCTAACTCTTCAACCCGCTCCTCCAATGTCTTTCCTTTTCTAGATGTAAAAAGCCTAGACACCCAGACGCCCCCTCTCCGAATATCATCAATCAGCAATACAACAACGTATATAAACTTACTAACGGCAGTCATGAAAAAGGCAACCAGTATAATAGAGCGGTACATCAACGGAATGTTGAACTTGAAAGCAATCATTACTCCCGCCAAGAGGCTAATCGAGTAAAACCACCAAGCGACAGCAAACCATTTCTTCTTTACAAAGGATATTTTAGTGGCGCGGAGTGCGAAAAATATGTAAAAATCTAATACGAATAAAAAAATAGCGTTGAAAATCAACATAGTTTATATCAATTTGAGAGTACAAGCTTCTTAAGGGAATTAATCCATCTCGGATTATCGTTAAGGCTCTCGACCATAGCAACTTCTTCTCCCCCTAATGCTTTAAATTCATCAGCATACTCGACCTGTATCTCATCCAGTGTCTCGATACAGTCTGCGACGAAAGCAGGACTAAATACCAAAAGTTTTTTCACTCCCTTTTGAGCCAGATCATGCAATACATCAGAGGTATAAGGTTGTATCCAAGGTGTCTTCCCTAGTCTAGATTGGAAACAAACTGTAAATTTATCCGGCGAAAGGCCCAATTTTGTTGTAATAGCCCGAGTTGTTGCATAACATTGCGACAAGTAACAAAATGAATTAAGTTCTACCTTACAGGTATCGCAACCACCATCTGGGCAATGCAATTCTCCTGAAGGATCGACCTTACCCAATTGGCGTACAGGAAGTCCATGATAACTGAACAAAATATGATCAAATTCCTCTATAGGGTGCTTTCTGCCATTCTCCGCAAATACAGCTACCATATCTTCATCTTGACAATAACTATTCACAAAAGATACACTGGGTATATATTGCCATTTACGCATAACCTCCATTACTTTCTCAATTACCGAGCCAGTAGTCGCGGATGCATATTGCGGAAACAAAGGCACAACCTTAATAGAATCCAATAACATTCCCTCCATCTTTTGCAGGGCTGCTTCGATTGATGGATTTTGATAACGCATAGCTAGCTCCACATGATATTCATCGCCTAACTGCTCTTGAAGCATTTCCTTCTGCAGTAGACTATAGTACATCAATGGTGAACCTGTACTCTCATCCCATATGGTTTTATAGGTGGCAGCAGATTGTGCCGATCGTTGAGGCACGATGATGCCTTTCACAAGTAAGGTTCGACTCCAGTACGGAATATCCATTACTCGTCCATCCATCAAAAATTCGGTAAGGTATCTTTTTACTTCAGCGGTAGCAGGTGCATCGGGTGTACCTAACTGTACCAACAAAACACCTTTTTTAGCCTTTTTGTTCATTAAGACAAAATTATACAAAAAAATAGATTAAGCTGTGGGAATCGGTCTAATATGAAAATCACATGACCTACCTATAGGTTTTCGAGCGTAGTTTTTATCTCCTTCATTAGCCACATTGGGGTAGAAGTCGCACCACAGATACCTATAGCTTCGCCTTCTTTAAACAAAGAAATATCCAACTCTTCAACTTCAGATATAAAATAGGAATTCGGATTAGCAGCTTTACAAACGTCATAAAGAACTTTTCCATTAGAAGATTTCTTGCCGGAGACAAAAACGACACGGTCGTACTGTTTTGCGAAATCTCCTAAATCTTCATATCGATTAGAAACCTGACGGCAAATGGTATCATTAGCTTTTACTTCGTACCCCCGCTCAATAAGTTCCTTCTTTATAGCGTAAAACTTGTCTACGCTTTTGGTCGTCTGGCTGTATAATGTAAAAGAGGGCGGTAAATCGATATTATCCAGCTCATCTATATCCTGAAAAACAAGAGCTTCGTTGTTTGTCTGCCCCTGTAAGCCGATAACCTCCGCATGGCCATGCTTGCCAAATATCAATATCTTCTCAGAATCATCGTAGGAGGTCTTGATCCGATTTTGAAGCTTAAGGACCACAGGACAGGACGCATCTATTAGTGTAATATTATTTTCTAATGCAATACGATAAGTCTCGGGGGCCTCACCATGGGCCCGGATCAAAACTTTTTCATTCTGCAGATTAGGCAAAGCGTCATGGTTGATAATACGAAGACCTTTGGCTCGTAATCTCGCAACTTCTTCATCATTATGTACGATATCTCCCAAACAATAAAGGTATCCTTCTTCTTCCAGAATCTCTTCGGCCATATCGATGGCATATACCACACCGAAACAAAAGCCTGAATCTTTATCAATCGTAACCTGCAGATTTTTTGACATGACACAAAGTTAAGTATTAGTATTTAGTATTTAGACATTAGTAGTTAGTATTTAGACATTAGTAGTTAGTATTTAGATATTCGTATTGAGATGTGAGATATCAGAGACAAGTATTTAGGATATTTCATCTTTTATTTTTGCTCTTTAATCTTTGCTCTTTTCCTAGTATCTTTGCAAAAAATTTATAATTACAATGGCAACAAACAGAACATTTACGATGATTAAGCCAGATGCGGTAGCAAATGGACATATCGGAGCTATTTTAAATGACATTATTGCAGGTGGCTTCAAAATCGTCGCAATGAAATACATTAAGCTTTCAAAAGAAACTGCAGGTGAGTTTTATGCTGTTCATAAAGAGAGACCTTTTTATGGAGAGTTAGTTGATTTTATGACTTCAGGTTCTATTGTAGCTGCAATTCTAGAAAAAGACAACGCAGTAGAAGATTTCCGTACGTTGATCGGTGCAACAAATCCAGCAGATGCTGCTGAAGGAACGATCCGTAATAAATATGCTAAATCTATCGATGCAAATGCTATTCACGGTTCAGATTCTGACGAGAATGCTCAAATCGAAGGAAACTTCTTCTTCTCACAATTCGAAAGATTTTAATCGAATCATCTCGATTACAGAACGGGGCGAAAATGAAAAATTTTCGCCCCGTTTTTTATTTAGAAATCCCGTTTCTGTAGATACTCGTTTTCCTTTGCTGTCATACGCTCCTTTTCTTCTTTCTTCTTATCAAGATAGCCACATAGATGCATGACACCATGTATAATCACCCGATGGAGCTCATCCCGCTCCAGCACTTTAAACTTGGATGCGTTTTCACGTACCCGTTCTATCGAAATAAAAATATCTCCCGCAATCACTTCCTCATCTTCTGAAGAGTCGAAGGTCACAATATCCGTATAGGTATCGTGGTTGAGGTACTCTTTGTTGATATCCAACAAATATTCGTCTGAGCAGAAAATAAAATTCAACTCACTTACTCTTTTAAAACCTTCTGCCTGAATTGCTGCATGAATCCATTCACGCACCTTTGCCTTTTCCTTCAGCGTGTACTCTATGTCTTCCGAGAAAAAGGAAATATCTTTTAATGCCATACACTAGTATTTTTGAGTGTCCATATATGTCTGTAAAATTAGCGTAGCTGAGATGGTATCAACCAGTCCCTTGTCCCGCCTTTTGTTTTTCTTGATTCCGCTTTGTAAAATAGCCTGAGATGCTATCTTAGAGGTAAATCGCTCATCAACCTCTACGACAGGGATATCAGGGTATTCCCGTTGTAAGCGCCGAACAAAGCCGACCACATGATGTGCTGACTCTGACGCTGTACCGTCCGTCTGCAATGGCTTGCCGACCACAAAGGTCTCTACCGCTTCCCGCTGCAGATAATCCTTGAGAAAGTCCCATATCTTTTCGGGATGAACCGTATCCATCGCTGTAGCTATGATCTGTAACGGATCCGAAACCGCAATTCCAATCCGCTTAGTCCCATAATCAAATGCCATCAATCGCATATTTTTTTTTCTGAAGTGCCCGTTTCCAAATACTGTCATCGACTTTCATTCCTATCGATAATCTAATAGCTTCCTAAAAGTCTTTTTGGCAAAGGTACAATTAGATTCCGATTTTGTTTAAAAACTTTAATGATTCTGTCAATCCACAAGAGTGCAATGGATAGCTGTAGACTAGGTCGTCTATTAAAAATAAGAAACGAAAAGCACCTTAGGACAGTTCCAGAAAAAAAGTGTAGATTTAGCTTCTTTATAGCATGAAATCAAAAACTATAAATACGGTAATCCTGTACTTAACGATTACATCGGCTACGCCGCTGTTTTCACAAGTGGCCATACACTCAACAATGGAAGACAATCAAATGGAAAATTCTAAAATCAAGGGCTTTAACAAATCAGAAAAAAGCATCATTCTCTCAGGCCAGACGGATAGTAAACTCCATATTTACCAGACAACAAACGAAAAAGAGTTGGCTACTCTAAAAAGCAAATCATCGGATATAGACCCTACAGATCCGCTGCTACCGATTCTAGAGGCGCGTATGTTATTAACCGTTCAGGATCCTAATCATTCGGGAGTGGGTATTGCAGCTCCTCAGATAGGCATCAATAGAAATTTGATTTGGGTACAGCGCTTTGATAAGGCTGAAGACCCTTTTGAATTTTATATCAATCCTAAAATAATCTGGAAATCAAAACTCACCCGCCTAGGGGCTGAAGGATGTCTTTCTATCCCCGACCGTAAGGAAGATATACAGCGGAGCTATGCCATTCGTCTTCAATACCAGGATAAAAAAGGACAGATTATGGAAGAAAACATAGAGGGATTTACCGCAGTGATATTCCAACATGAGGTTGACCATTTATTGGGAATCCTTTATCCGGACCGTCTTGAAGAACAGACCTCAGCAGGTTATATAGAACTTAACGAGAAGACCCCGTTCTCTCTTCAGATCGATAAAAAAACGATACTACCTTAATACTGGTCGCCCCGCAGATTAACGGGCGACCAGTTTAATTTCAAAAAGTTTGCTCCACAACTTACCTGTTACAAACAGGCGCTTAGCTTGGTGGTCATACGCTATACCATTCAATTCGTTATCTACTGGTTTACGATTCTCATTGTACATCCCCACAAGATTAATTCGTCCCTCAACCGCTCCACTCTCTGGATTTATGATCACGATGACTTCTTGTTGGTACACATTTGCGTAGACCTTACCATCAATATATTCCAACTCGTTCAGCTGGCCGACAGCACCATTCTCGTCGTAGACTCCAATAGATGACTCTTCTGCTCCCGTAGTTTTATTAAGAAAATACAAGCGGTTGCTGCCATCCGATTTTATCATCTGCTTACCGTCATATGTCAGTCCCCAACCTTCTTTACTAGCTCCATAACTGAAAGAACCAACTTGCTGTAAGTTATCTTTACTATAAATGAAAGCAACATTTTCCATCCAGGTCAATAGGACAATCTTATCATCCACAATAGTCATCCCTTCTGCAAAATACTTATCATCCAACTTAATAGACTTCAAAGCCTTACCAGTCTGAAGGTCAATCTTTCTCAGTTGAGACTTTTCATATCTACCAGAAGATTCATACATTACACCATTCTGATATTGTAATCCCTGAGTAAAAGACTCCGAGTCGTGCGGAAAAGTATTGACCACCTCAAATCCGTAATTCTGCGCATTGGGTGGCAACACCATAACATTACTGTAAGCAATATCTTCTTTTCCTTCGACATACACTCTTGCAGACAATGAACGATCCCCTAAGCCATAGCCTTTAGTATCAAAGACGACAGAGCTGGTATCACGTTTAGTTTCAAACACATTACCGTCAATAGAATATACAACAGAATCTACCGCAACATTCGGAAAATTAAGTGTTAATTTAACCTGTTCGCCATAAGCAATGCGCTTCCCAGAGTCAGGATGCAGAAATTCTAGCTTACCTTTTTGCGTTTTACAGCCCACAACTGCAATTACTACTGCTATCAATAATCCTACTGCTGCTTTATTTTTCATCGTAATCTAATTACTTTAATAAGTTTATTCTTCACTTCTTAATTACTCCAAAAGGCATCTTTAATCAATTCAACCTCTTTAGTTTTTAGGTAGACCGATATAATATCGAATCGTATTTCTCCTTCAAAACGCTTAATCTTTATATAGGCCTCGGCCAACTTGATCAAATTGTTCCTCTTCTTCCAATCCACAAATTCTACCGGTTCCCCAAAAGCCGTATTTGTCCGACTTTTCACTTCAATAAAAACGAGAACATCGCCATCCATCGCTACTATATCAACTTCCCAATAACGATAGCGCCAATTTGTATCCAATAGATTATAGCCCAGCTTTTGGACAAAACCGAGAGCCAATTGCTCTCCATACTGACCCGATAATAAATGCTTCGCCATATCCTGGAAAAATCATTTCATAAACTTAGAAAAAATGCATCAAATTCGGTTATCCGTTCCGAAAAAAGGCATCACTTGACAATTGTGTTTCCCAATAGGTTACCCAATAACTGTTCGCCCTCTTTTAGCTTTTGATATTTATGCAATGCAATTTCCATATCTTCGGCACTCAGCGGTTGTTTGAGTTCCTCTCTAACCTTATGCATCTCCGAAGCAAACTTTCTCTTTTTAATCCGATAGATCGCCTGGATAACAAGCTCTTTCAGATGTTCAATCTCCTTCGTTATATAGATTTTGCGCTTATCATCATTCCAGTTAGGGCTCAGTTCATAGCGGGACGCAATACAATCTACAGCTAATTTTGATACATCATTGTCTTCATGCGCAATAAAAAACTTAGCTTCTGGCACTTCAAAACTCTCCGCCTGTTTCTTAAAAACAGCGACAATCTTAGCACTCGCACTATCGTCAAATGTCAGATCTTCGATACTGCCCAGCAAATAAGGGGCAACCGGGATATCTCCGTTTCCCTCCCAGCTTACCAACTCTCTCCCGTAATTTAACAGAATCCGAACAATCTCTCTTTCTTGTAATACCTCGGCCGTAATGACTTGCTCTACTCCCCCTTCAGGCATTCCTGCATCAGATCGCTCCTGCTCTGTCATAAAGAAATCCGGAGGAGGCATATCTCCTTCTGGACCGATCGACATATGAGACGGTGCCGATTTAGCACTACTTGCTTTCTTATCTTGTGCCTTTGCCTTATTGATTCGAATTTTGTTCAGCTCAGTCAGCAATACCCGCTCTTCGATATCCAGTAAAGAACTACACTGACGTATAAAGACGGACACTTTTATTTCATCGGGAATAAGCGCAATACTCTCCACCACATCCCGAATTACCTCAGCACGTTTTATGGGGTCATCCTTTGCATCCTTTAGCAGAATGTGCGTCTTGTAAAATATAAAATCCTCCTGATGTGCAGCGATATAGGCGATAAACGCTGCAGAACCAACCTGCTTAATATAAGAATCGGGATCATTCCCATCCGGGAAAAGAAGCACCTTTACATTCAATCCCTCTTCCAACAACATGTCAGTTCCCCGCAAAGAGGCCTTTATACCGGCGGCATCTCCGTCATAAAGGATCACAACGTTTTTCGTAAACCGGGAAATTAGCTTGATCTGCCCGGTAGTCAACGAGGTTCCTGACGAAGAAACAACATTCTCTACCCCAGCCTGATGCATTGCAATAACATCGGCATACCCTTCTACCAAATAGCACAGATCCGCATCCATCACCGCCTTTTTGGCGTGGTTTAATCCGTATAGGACATCGGATTTATGGTAAATTTCACTTTCTGGCGAGTTGACATATTTGGGCGTAGACTTTTCCGTCTTTAGCGTTCGACCGCCAAAACCAATGATACGGCCTGTCAGATTATGTATAGGAAAAATTACCCGTCCGCGGAACCGGTCATACAGACTCTTATCATCCCGTTCGATGGCAAGCCCTATATCGGATAGATAAGACTCCTGAAAGCCATCTTTTTTGGCGGCATCGACCAAAGCAGTCCATTGATCGGGAGAATATCCCAGATCAAACTTTTTGATGATGTCATCCCTGTACCCTCTTTCCTTAAAGTAAGACAGTGCTATCGATCTCCCAGAATCGGTCTCCCAAAGGTGTTGCTTAAAGAATTTGCCAGCCCATTGACTCAACACATACAGACTCTCGCGTTTATCCTGAGCCGCCATCTGTGCGGGACTACGCTCCACCTCTTCGATTTCAATACTGTATTTGCTGGCTAGATAACGAATTGCTTCAGGGTAGGAAAACTTTTCCAACTCCATTACAAACTTAAGAGAATCTCCCCCTGCCCCACAACCGAAGCACTTGTAAATGCCTTTAGCTACAGATACGTGAAAAGAAGGTGTTTTTTCATTATGAAACGGGCAATTTCCAATTAGCGAAGTTCCTCTCTTTTTGAGATCTACAAACTCTCCGACGACTTCCTCAATCCGTGCCGTATCTAATACCTTATCTATGGTTTCTTTCGTAATCAACTATCCTCCCTGTCTTAATATCCCGATAGAACTACTGCTCTACTTTTGCCTCATTCATAAATAGGTATACCAACCCTCCGAATACAGGAATAATTATAATTCCTAGCATCCAAAGAACTTTGGCTGTCTTCTTAACCTGCGCATTCATGAGGCACTTATAGAGCGCAAAGAGCGGTACAAGAACAATTACTGCCCCGAATAAATAGGTAAAAACCTCTTGTATATCCATACTCACCCTTTTTAGTCTTGTGTATTTCAAATTTAGAAATTAAAAATCAGATTCTCTTATAGTCAAGGTCAAGAGCATTAGATAAAGTTAAGAAGGTAAAAGGGGAAGAGGTGAATTAAGGATTTCACAACATTACAATTTCACAATAAATTAGCTATTTTTGTGCTTCTAAAACTTGCTGAGAGATGGCTTTTACAATAAAAAAAATATGTTGCATTGGTGCTGGTTATGTAGGTGGTCCGACGATGTCGGTCATCGCACAACAATGTCCTGATATACAGATCACACTTGTGGACATGAATACCGAACGGATTGCAGCCTGGAACAACCCAGATCTAGATCAACTCCCCATCTATGAACCTGGTCTATCCGATATTGTAGCCGAAGCCCGTGACCGAAATCTCTTCTTTTCTACCGATGTAGAAAAGGCAATCGAAGAAGCAGATATGATATTTATCTCCGTCAATACACCTACCAAAAACTATGGAAAAGGCAAGGGGATGGCTGCTGACCTCAAATATATTGAGCTCTGCGCAAGACAGATTGCTGATGTAGCTACCTCTGATAAGATTGTAGTCGAGAAATCCACACTCCCAGTACGCACAGCGGCAGCACTAAAGAGTATTTTACACAATACGGGATCTTCCGTAAACTTTCATATCCTATCCAACCCTGAATTTCTAGCAGAGGGAACAGCTGTACAGGACTTGCTAAATCCAGACCGCGTACTGATCGGCGGAGAGAACAAAGAAGCCATACAAGCACTGGTTGACATCTATGCGGGGTGGGTAGACAAAGACCGTATCCTAACAACCAACCTTTGGTCCTCGGAACTCTCTAAACTCACCGCCAACGCATTCCTTGCGCAGCGAGTATCCTCTATAAACTCGATCTCTGAGCTCTGCGAAAAAACAGGTGCGGATGTACAGGAGGTCGCTAAGGCTATTGGCATGGACACGCGAATAGGCTCCAAATTCCTCAAAGCATCGGTAGGTTTTGGAGGATCCTGCTTCCAAAAAGATATATTGAACCTAGTTTACATCGCTCGTTCTTATAACCTGCAAGAGGTAGCTGACTATTGGGAACAGGTCATTTTAATGAACGATCATCAGAAACAACGATTTGCAGATAATATTATTCAGACGCTCTTCAATACGGTAAACGGGAAGAAAATAGCGATCTTAGGATGGGCTTTCAAGAAAGACACCAATGACACAAGGGAATCAGCGGCCATCTATGTAGCGGATCACTTACTCAATGAACAGGCCGACATCCATGTATACGACCCTAAGGTACCTGCAGAAAAAGTATTCGTAGATTTAGAATACCTAAATAGTCGTCCTGATGCCGAAACAAGACGCTTGGCATCGGTAAGTGAAGATCCTTATGAGGCCTGTAAAGATGCTCATGCTATTGCGATATTGACGGAGTGGGACGAATTTAAAACCTACGATTGGGCAAGAATTAAACGCAGTATGAAAAGTCCTTCATTTATATTTGACGGTCGCAAACTATTGGAAAGAGCCCAGCTTGAGGAGCTTGGATTTGTGTATTATGCCATCGGCGAGTAGCGGAATCTCCATCTCCTATATAACGATTTAGCTTGCACATTAGCTCTAGGTTTAACGGTATTGCATATAAAAATGAATTTGCGTATGTTTATACCTAAGAACCAATAAGAATGCTAATGAAGCATATTATTTTTGTTGATGCGGTATATATAGGAGTTTTTCATTTCAGATGCTTCATTTTTGAACACCGTAACCAAGAAGTGGGTTTTGGCATCTTTTTAGATGAACACCCAGAAGCGTTGATTTGGTTCGAACCAGAGGGTGAGAGCAGTGCCATTCTCCACATCAATGACGAACTCGCTCAAGTAATCAGTACGCAGTCACAATCCAACAAAGACCAACGCAAGGAAAACTTCAAACGTTTTATGAAGTTCGTTAAAGATAGCGAACGTATCGCTTCCAAAATGGTATTCAAGGGCCGGAAGGTAGAATATCTGAGCAAGAGCGAGGATCTAGTCAAAATAAAAAATGACTATATCAGTAAGGTGAATTAGGCCTAAATTCAAACATATTTCACTATCTTTAGGACACTAGTGGATAGACCACTAGCAACATAGATCTGCAAACAATGTATTAAAAAACATCTATTATGGACAGTAGTAAAAAGAGATACACCTATGACACCTTGAGTGAAGCCGTCAATGATTTGCAAAAAAGAGGCTATACGTATGACTTTTTGATCCCTGAAGAACAGGAGTGTATCTATTGTACAGAAAACTCTTTGGAACTTTCTCCTGATGAATTCAGCATAGAAGAAATCTACCGATTTGAGGGAATGACCGATCCTGGTGACGAAAGCATTGTATTTGCAATTTCATCAAAAAAACATAACATCAAAGGACTTGTAATCAATAGCTTTGGAGCTGACTTCGGCTATCGTTCATCCAAACTGGTGGAAGATCTTTATAAGAAGTCTAGAGGATAGCATTTATCCAAAAGGATTACCTCACCTCCATTAACGTTCATAAAAAACTTTCATGATTCCTTTGGATCAACAACAGGCATGAAAGTTCTTGATGGCCTTTGAGAACAGACACTTTCAGAAAAAACAAGGACCTTATTTCGGGATTGTTACTCTATAAGGATGTACTGTGGGAAAGTGAATCTAGATCCGTCATTACTTTATAAGCAAAGTACAATCGTCCCTACGCCTACACGAGCCGTAACATTCTAAAGGTTAGAATAATCTACTCCAAGATATGTTATAACCCCGGGCTTCTATACAAGGGATCGTCTCTCTATTTTCGAGAGTTCCCTAATTCGTAATGAACAATTTTATTTTACGTTTTTCAAAACACGCTCTAAAGTGGCTGATACACGTGCTGCATCTTCCTCTTTATTGATATCTAATCCGCAAAAAAGACTGCCATTAATGGTGGCATGCATAGAAAGATAATAAATACCACTCACGAGAAGAGCTATTAATGGTTGTACATCCTCTTTAAAGCTTTCGTTTTTTACAATTGTTGTCAAAAGCTCATTTCCTACTTCATCCCGCTCGTCGGCCAACTTGGACAAGATTTCATTTTTCTCACTCAATTCCCAAATAAGCAACTGCGTCAGCAGTTTATTACTTTTCATTTCAGAAAACTGCTTCTTCAACACCTCAATAACCGCTTCCCAATTTAACTGCTGAGGTATCTCTTCAAAAGCCTCAGACAGCCAAAAATCCTTACTTCTTAAAAACGCATTATACAGTCCCTGCAAATCCCCAAAGTGGAAATAGATCAATTTTTTATCCACTCCCGAAACCTTACTGATATTCTCAACTTTCAAAGCAACAAAACCTTCATTAGCCAATATATCTTCCACTGCCTGAAGCAGTTTACGTTTGGTCGATTCTGATTGTAGCGTTTTCTTATTTACTTTCATAATATAAATATACCACTAAATATCTTTTTATCAACATCCATACAAGTGAGAAAAAAGTTAGATATAGGGCAAATAAAACGCTATTTGAAGTTCAATTTTCATAGAAGGTCATTTCCCTTATCCGCACTAATTATTTATTATATTTAGGGAAATATAATTCAATTATAGGGTAATTGATAGACAAATATTTGTCTACAGATAATTAAAAAACAATACAATTTATAACTATTCGCAGTCTTGGGCTAGGTATCATTAAAAGATAGTCCTGAAGCTAGCACTCCAGGACTACACAAACCAATTATTAACCTAAATTATGAAATTTCTGACTTATTATAAGAATAACGCTACAACACCTTATTTATTATATATAAACACAGCAAAAGAATCATTTTTTATAAAAAACACAATTTTCAGCAGAAAACTTTACTTTTATCATCCATTAAGCGACAAGAAACATGATTAAAATAGTAAAAGCCAGTCTCCGTGATATTCCGGCTATTCAATCTCTGGCTGCAGAAATTTGGCCCGTCACCTTTAAAGATATACTCTCTCAAGAGCAAATCAGCTACATGATGGATTTTATGTACTCGGACACTGCACTTACCCAACAAATTGAAAAACAAGGACATCAATTTCTGTTTGCTCAAAGAGAAAACAAAAATATAGGTTACCTCTCGTTTGAGTTAGATTACAAATCA
The DNA here is from genome assembly GCF_017908035.1 of Sphingobacterium tabacisoli. GTDB lineage: Bacteria > Bacteroidota > Bacteroidia > Sphingobacteriales > Sphingobacteriaceae > Sphingobacterium > Sphingobacterium tabacisoli. The sequence goes on from NZ_JAEQMU010000006.1 coordinate 141,297, forward strand.
GACACAAAAACAAAAATCCACAAAATATACCTCCTACCAGAAACCCAAGGACAAGGTGTGGGAAAACGAATGTTTGAAGAGGTAACCCGCATCGCTTTACAACATGGCAACAACACCCTGTCCTTAAATGTAAACCGGGATAACATCGCGGTTGATTTCTACAAACGGATTGGTTTTCATATTGCGGGAGAGGAAAATATCGCTATTGGTAATGGTTTCCTTATGGAAGACTACATTATGGAATGCTCGATTACACAAGCTGTATAGCCATCCTAACGGTATCTTTGCTATAATTTAATCTTTTTTTTCTCCGTAAGCGGCATTTAAGGTATATTGAACAGTGTTTCACCAACAAACACTGTTGCAATCAATCAATTTTAAATGGAAAGTAGAAGAGATTTCATAAAAAAAGCAGGAATGCTGGCCGGTTCTTTTGGACTATTCAGTAGTCTGCCCCATGCTATTCAGGCGGCACTAAAAATAAACCCTCACCCCAATAGCACTTATCTGGACGCAGAACATATTGTTATGGTCATGCAGGAAAACCGTTCATTTGACCATAGTTTTGGTAGTCTCCGTGGCGTTCGTGGATTTAATGACCCTCGAGCCCTCAGACTTTCCAATGGCAATCCCGTCTGGCTTCAGTCCTACAAAAATGGAGACACCTACACGCCATTTCGACTAGATATCAAAAACTCAAATGCAGCATGGACTCAAGATTTGCCTCATTCCTGGGAAAATCAGATTGGCGCGTGGAATCATGGAAAATTCGATAATTGGCTTGAATCGAAACGCTCAGGCAACAAAAATTACCGGGAACTCCCGCTGACCTTAGGCTACTACACACGCGAAGATATTCCGTTTTATTATGCGTTTGCAGATGCATTTACAATCTGCGACCAGCACTTTTGTTCATCAATTACTGGAACCACAACAAATAGGCATTTCTTTTGGACGGGCAAATGTGTTCCTGAAAAAGGAGCTAAACCGTTGGTCCGTAACTCCGATGTTTACTTCAATAGAGAGGCACATTGGCGAACATTTCCAGAGTTACTTGAAAAAAATGGAGTCAGCTGGAAAGTATATCAGAACGAGGTAAGTGTACAGACGGATCTGAAAGGGGAGGCGGAAGCTTGGCTAGGTAATTTTACAGATAACAATCTGGAATGGTTCAGTCAATATAAAATACGCTTCAAGAAAAGCCATATTGATTTTTATGCACGCCGTATCAGCGAACTCCCTACGGAAATCCAAGAACTAAAAACAGAACTAGGTAGCCGAAATGACCAAAAGTTAAAACAGAAGATCGAGCAGAAAGAACAACAACTCGAAAGTTTTAAAAAGGAGTACGCCCATTATAACACGGAACAATTTGAAGCACTAGATGATCGGACTAAATCGCTACATACGCGAGCCTTCCAAACCAACGAAGCAGATCCCTACTACCATGAGGTAGAAACTATCGAATTTGAGGAACAACAGATGACTGTACCCAAAGGGGATGTACTGCATCAATTCAGAGCAGATGTACAAAAGGACCAGCTACCTACGGTATCCTGGCTTGTCGCGCCTCAGCACTTTTCGGACCATCCTAGTGCACCGATGTACGGAGCTTGGTATGTGTCCGAAATTCTACAGATTCTTACAGAGAACCCGGAGATTTGGAAAAAGACCATATTCATTCTGAACTACGATGAGAATGATGGCTACTTTGACCATATCCCTCCTTTTGTTGCCCCAAAACCTGGCGATCTAACTACGGGACTAAGTAGTGCTGATCTCGATTATACAAGCGAGTACGTAACAAAAGAACAGGAACTTGCTTATGGTATAGATCCTGCTTATGCGACAGAAGGTCCCGTTGGATTAGGCTACCGTGTACCATTAATTATCGCCTCTCCTTGGTCACGTGGCGGCTGGGTCAATTCCGAAGTCTGTGATATTACGTCTACCATCCAGTTTGTCGAACATTTTATCCAACACAAGTTTAAAATAAATGTCACGGAAGACAATATAAGCTCTTGGCGCCGGGCTATTACAGGCGATCTGACTTCAGTGTTCAGGCCTTTTGATAGCAAAGAGCAACAGATGCCGCACTTCATTGACCGCAATCAGCAAATTTCTGAAATCAACAAAGCAAGAGACAAACCCATCCCCAACAATTTCAAAAAACTAAGCGAAGGAGACATAACTGCCATACGGCAACATCATGATAAGACACTACTTCCCAAACAGGAAAAAGGAACAAAACCCTCCAGTGCTTTACCTTACGAGCTTTATATCCAAGAACAGTGTAATAGTGAACAGTTGACACTAAGCATGAATGCAGCTTCTTCTTTATTTGGAGCAAAAGCTGCCGGAGCGGCCTTCAACGTATACGCTTACGGCTATAAAGGCGACCGGGCAAACTGGGCATTTGCGACCTCCGCAGGTAATACAGTAACCTACGACTGGTCGTTGAAAGATTTTGAACAAGACGCTTACCACTTGGCCCTCTATGGACCTAATGGTTATTATAGAGAATACCGTGGTGACAAAACGTCCAGCATGGTTCAAATACAGCAGAGCTATGCCGTGGATGCAGATGAGCTCATTCTATCCATAACGAACAACGGCCCGCAGTCTATCACTTTTGAATTACACAACCACTACGAAAACAACAAAAATAAACCGTTGAAATTGGCTCCTTCAAAATCACAGATTGTAAGGATCAAAACGGAAAAGACAGGCCGATGGTATGACGTTGAAATTAAGGCTACACATCCATCAATGAGGTATGGCAGGCGCTATGCTGGGAGAATAGAGAATGGTAAAGCCAGTATTACCGATCCATTAATGTCGCTATAAGAAAAAAGAGCCTGTCCGTATTTGACGGTGCAGGCTCTTACACAATTTGAACAAAAATTACCCAGTTCCTATGGGTAGGTCGTTACTACTTTACTCACCTTCCAGTTATCTGTTCCCTGGCTCAGCGTCACATAATCCACACGTGTAAAGTTTTTGAACTTCATGCTTACCTTAGCGATACAAGCTTTACCACATTCGTCCAATATTTCGTAGCTAGTTTCACAATCGTACCTCAGTCCTTTGTTGGCCTTCAGAAATGCTGTGTACTCTCTTTTTCCATAAGTTTTCTTATCCGTAGCATTCATATACTGAAAATCATCGGCAAATAGATACTTGTGCAGTTCAGGAGCACCTAATGCCGTCACCTCCAGGTAGGTCGCTATTATTTTACTCGTATTCAGATTTTTCAGGGGATTTGCGTTAGTAGCAAAGGAATTCAGGGATAGCATCATAATAAATGCTGTGGCGATTGTTGTGATGGTCGTTTTCATTTTTTTGTATTTTTAATTTTTTAGGGTACTATTACCTGTACGTTATGTCTATTATTTGTTATCTATCTTAACACAATCGTTCCTCTACATCATCACAATCGCTCCTGATTGTTTTGTTACACCAAAGGTATAACGCTACGCTCAGGCTACGAATGGTGATTAGACCAGAACATCGATTTTCTCGGTAAAACTGTCCTCTTTTTCGGTAAATTTTCCAGTATACCTTTTGCCGATAATCAACAGATAATCCCGACTAATTTGTCTTATGCCATTCGTTATCAAGTGTAGAACCAAAAACATAAACAACTGAAAATAGGGACAATAGAAAAAAACACAGATTCCACACTGTACGATATTGAACATAGAACTGTTCAATATTGGTCAAACTACGATATGATGATAGGGAGAGACATCTCCGCGAAAGTCTGAAAGCAAGTCCAATATTAATTTAAAGTCAAGTTTACTTGCTCCATTTGGGAATATAGAAAGACTTTTCTAATTTAGACCTTTGCAAACATAGCCTCATGCCCATAGCAAACACATTTTACAAACGCAACAGGCGGTACTAACCTATTTATGTTTGAAATCATATGACAGAATCTATATTAATAGAGAACCTTAGAAGCGATAGCCAGGAAGGCTTTGTGGCAATCTATAATAGATTCTATACTCCCCTTTTTTACTTTATTTCGAAATATGTTAAAAAACCGGAAGTTGCAGAAGAGATTTTAGCTGATGTCTTTGTTACGGTGTGGAATCGGAGAATGGACTTTCACAGTATGGAGAATCTTCAAGCTTTCCTTTATATATCAGCAAAGAATGCTAGTCTAAATACACTACGCTCTCCTAACAAGGTGACTTACCTCGAATCTATTACTGCATTTGAGCACCTTTTGATAGAAGATAAGGACACTTTTACCCAAATGACTTATGTGGAGCTTCTTCAATCTATTTTTGAGGAAGTAGAGCGCCTTCCTAACCGCCAGAAGGAAGTGTTTAAGCTAACCTACCTAGAGGACAAGACTGTAGAGGAGATTGCGCAACAACTCGAAATGAGTCCTACTGCCGTCTATGCCAACAGATCCCGCGCCATAAGTTCTCTCCGGCTCGTCTTAAAATCAAAAAACGACATGGTACTCATCGCATTTGCAATTCTTATCAACTACTAAAACAAGAAACAAATAAACTCATAACCAACCACATAAAAATTAATTAAAGTTTTTATGTAAGATTCTATTGGCTACTGTGTTTTTAATGCAAGTCACTGTTATTAACATTCACGACATGCAAGAGACCACATATCGCGTTGACCTTCTTAAGAAATATCTCAAGGGAACTATACATCCGGACAATCACATAGAACTAAAAAAACTATTTGAAGAATATCCCGATCTTTTTGATCTGGTACACCGCCTAGAGGACCCAAGCCATCTACAACAGGCCTTACAAGAGTATCGGCATTTTCACAGCGCACACACTGTACATAATAAAGAACAGACGCTCCAAAACATTCTCCATCGCATCGAAGAGGGGCCCAAGCAAGGTGTTCGATCAGGTACCTATCGAGCTTTGCTTCGCTATACCGCCGCAGCCTCCATACTTGCAATTCTTTCCATTGGCATCTGGTACCTGTTGAGCCGTCCGAATCTAAATCCCGATCTGCAGGCGCTGAAAGAGGCTGAAAAGCTAAGCCCAGGGAGCAATAGAGCGACCTTACTCGCAGCTGATGGGTCAGTCATCGAACTCAACGCCTCACAGAGCGGTATTGTTATAGGCGATCAGATCACTTACAATGACGGTTCTTTATTGTTAAAAGACATACAGGAAGAAACGGTACAATTAACATTATCTACCCCAAAAGGGGGGCAGTACCATGTCACTTTACCTGATGGGAGTAAGGTTTGGCTTAATGCCGATAGCCGCTTGAAATACCCCAATCGATTTACGGCCCCGCTTCGGGAAGTTGAGTTAGACGGAGAAGCTTACTTTGAAGTCACTTCCAACCCGAAACAACCTTTTATCGTTAAAACCCCTAACGAGCAGGTCGAAGTACTGGGCACCCATTTTAATATTAATTCCTATCGCAATGAAGAAGCTTCCAAAGTAGCCCTCCTGGAAGGAAAAGTACGTGTTGTTGCAGAAAACAGACAATCCAGCACACTGCATCCCGGACAGCAGACATTCTTCAGCAATAACCAAATGGCAATTCAGAATATCAATGCAGAAGAAAGCATCGCCTGGAAAAATGGAGAGTTCACCTTCAACAATGAATCTTTGGGTAGCGCGATGAGGCAGGTTGCAAGGTGGTACGATATTGAAATCGAGGTCGATCCATCGTTGAAGCAACTTGCACTTTGGGGATCTGTATCTCGATTAGACAATTTTGACAAAGTATTAAAAATAATAAAAATGACGGATGACAATATTAAAATCAGGATCGAAGGGAGGAGGGTTAAGATCATGAGATAATTCAGACAAAAAGCAAGAAAATTTGATCTGTTAATTTCAAAAGATACCGGAGAAGGTGGCACTTCCCCGGCTTTCGGCTCAGTATCAAATAAAATCCATGTAATCGTTTATTAAAAAACTAAACCAATCAAAAGTAATGAAAAATAAGCTTTGTAAACACCTCATTATTATGAAAATGATCGTTGTGCTACTTTTGATCACGGTTGGCCAAATCCAGGCAGAAGGTTTGGCCCAAACCGTGAGCATTAGAAAGAAAAACAGCCCCATCACCGACATCTTTCGGGAGATCAAGAAACAAACCGGCTATACCATACTGAGCAAATCAGAGGTTATCAAAAACACGCCATATGTTGACGTGAATTTTGACAATACGGAGCTGAATAGTGCATTGAATACCCTCCTGAAACCTCTGGCACTAACCTATGTAATCGATGGCAAGTCCATCGTAGTCAAGACGGCTTCAACAGAAACAGCAAACTCACACAAACAAACTATCACATTATCCGAGGCCGTATTTGTACAGAATGATATCCGAGGCCGGGTAACCGACCATCAGGGGAAAGCCTTGTCAGGAGTTCTCGTTGCTATAAAGGGCAAAAAAACATCTACTGCAACAGACGACAATGGTAATTACCACATCGCTGCAGAACGTGGTTCTACCCTGACATTCAGCATCCTCGGATACGAAAAGAAAGAAATAGAAGTCAATTCATCAACAATCAATGTCAGTCTACAATTTGTCGAAGCTGATCTGGAAGAGGTTATCGTCACTGGCTACGGTAACTTTAAAAAATCGGACTATACCGGTTCCGCCTCTACGATCAAAACCGACAGAATGAAAGATATTCCAGCGGTGGACTTTTCGACTATGTTACAGGGAAATGCACCTGGCGTACAGGTCAATTCACTATCAGGTCAACCTGGTGGGTCTACTAGTATCCGTATACGCGGTATGGGATCTATCAATGCAGCAAACAATCCGCTTTATGTAATCGATGGGGTTCCCGTCATGTCTGGTAATATAGCCTCTAGTAGCTCTAACAATGCTGGTTTTGATGTCATGTCGACATTGAACAACTCCGATATCGAACAGATTACCGTTATCAAAGATGCAGCAGCAGCTTCGCTATACGGTTCACGTGCTGCTGGAGGGGTCATCTTGATCACTACCAAATCGGGAAAAGCTGGCAAACCTGTATTCTCTATTAAAGGAGACTATGGAATATCGAGTCAAGCTACTGATTTCAGAGAGGTAATGAGTGGACCCGAACGTCGAGCAATGCTATTAGAAGGTCTTCGAAATAAGGCCCGTTATACCGATAAACTGACCGATGAGACAAAAATCGAAGAATATGCACAAGCCAATATTGACAAATATGCACCAGAGCCGTGGAGCGGATGGGCAGATTGGAAAAAAGAGCTTTTCCGTAGCCAAGCCCCTTTTAAAAATGTAGACTTTTCTGCTTCTGGAGGAGACAGCAAACTATCTTACTACAACTCCTTGTCATATATGAACCAGAAAGGCTTATCTTATCAGTCTGATTTTGAACGTCTCTCTGGTCGTCTAAATGTAAAATATAAGATGACCGACAAAATGGAAGTCGGCGCCAATATTCTCTATTCCAACGTTGCTCAGGATGTCAATGCAGAAGGTGGAACCTATACATCACCAATCTACGCTACACGACACAAAATAACAGGGTCAGAGCCCGTATACAACGAAGACGGATCTTTCTTTACGGATTTCTTCTCTAATGGCCCACGCAACCCTATGGCTGCATCTATGTATAATTTTAGGACAGAGAAAGCCAACCGCTCCTTCAATACGCTTTTCGCTAACTACAAATTTATCGATGGACTGGTATTTAACACCACTTTCAGTCTAGACAACACCACGACCAAATACAATTCCTGGTCCGACCCTAGATCTTCTGATGGGGAGAAACAGAACGGAGCATTGAGTTCTAGTTTCAAACAGTATAACCAGATTGTATGGAAGAATAGCCTTACCTATACGAAAACCTTTGCGGACAAACATAATCTAGATATCTTAGGAGGCTATGAGGTCAATAAATACACCCGCGAAGATCTAGATGGCGCCAAAGAGAACTTCCCTTCGGTAGATAAGATCGTTATCTCCAACGGTTCTGTTCTTAAAGATCTATCTGGTTCTACAAATGAATGGCGTTTACTATCCTACTTATCCCGTGCCAACTATAATTACGACAACAAGTATTTTTTAGGTGCCAGTATACGTGTCGATGGCAGCTCTAGACTACACCGTGATAGCCGTTGGGGAAATTTCTGGTCGGTATCAGGAGCATGGAAGCTGGGTAATGAGGATTTCATGCAGTCCTTACAACCTATTGTATCCGATGCTAAACTTCGCGTATCATACGGTACCAACGGAACGCTTCCTTCTAGTCTTTTCACCTATATGGATCTAACTGGCTTCGGCTTCCCTTACGGTAGCAACCCTGGTATTCGGGAGACTCAGATTGGAAATCCGTTTCTAAAGTGGGAGAAGCAAAATAATGTAAATATCGGGATGGATCTACGCTTACTAAACCGTATTGACTTCACCTTTGAATGGTATAACAGGCAATCATCGGATCTACTAAACGATATGCCTACATCTTACACAACCGGTTTTTCTTCCTACTTGACCAACATCGGAGCATTACGTAATACTGGGATTGAAGTAGACATCAGTGCCGATATTTTACGGGACAAAGCGTTGAGTTGGACTACATCACTTAATCTGGGCATGAATAAGAACAAGACCATTTCTTTGGCTGATGGCAGCTCCGAACTTCGTAATGGTACATTGATACACCGCGTCGGGCAACCGTGGTATAGTTACTACCTGGTGGAATTTGCAGGGATCAACAAAGAAACCGGCGTACCACAATACTATGTCAATGATCCAAACAACCTAGACTCTAGAGAAATTACCGAGGATGACACCAAAGCCAACCGTATTGCCTACAAAAGCGTAGACCCTAAGCTTACGGGTGGTTTTACCAATACATTCCGTTATAAGTTCATGGATCTAAACTTTACTTGGACCTATACTTTGGGAGGCAATTCCTATGACTATGGCGCAAGTAAAACAGAGCTTGCGGGCAAAACAGGGTATGACAATATTCCTAGATATTACGAAAGACGCTGGCAGAAACCCGGCGATGAGACCGATATCGAAATGTTTATGGTGGGTAATTCGTACGACATGAGCAGTGTCGCCAACACCCGCAGGGTACACTCTACTGATCACATCCGTCTAAAGAATCTTACTTTTGGCGTAGCCGTTCCACAAGAGTTTGCCCGCCGACTTAAAGTCAGCAATATACGCGCTTATTGCTCAGGCGTCAATCTATTGACATTTGCTGCATACAAAAACTATGACCCCGAAGTACCTGTCGATGGTAGCGTATACTTTGAGTCACCAAAACTAAAGACAGTGACATTTGGATTGGATATTAAATTCTAACAACAAGATTATTCAGACATGAGAAATATATTATCAATCGCATTTATTGCTAGTCTATTATTCACGGGATGCGGCAATAAATGGCTCGAAGAAGCTCAACCCAGTACCTCTACAGAAAGTAGTGAAGCCATAAAATCTGCCCGCGAAGCACAATATGCGCTAAACGGGGCTTATGATTTCCTTCGAAATTATGAATACTATGGAGCCCGCATGACTTATTATGGTGATGTGACAGGTGAGGATCTACAGGCCAATGGGGATACGAAACGTGCTGCAAAGTTCTATTTATTTGACTATAACAAAGACACTGCTCCATCCTCTCTCTGGCGCTTCCCCTACCGTGTGTTGCGCAATGTAAACGGTATCTTAGCTTTCGTGAACGGTCTTCCGGCAGAAGGACTTAGCGAGGAATTGAAGGATATCAAAGGACAGGCATTAGCTCTACGTGCCCTAGCACATTTTGATTTAGTAAAAGTTTTTGGCGCTCCCTTCAGCAAAGACAATGGCGCATCATTAGGCGTACCTATTGAATTAGAAAAGCACAACTCGAGCAGTAAGCCTTCTCGCAATACGGTCAAACAGGTCTATGACCAGGTAATCATAGATTTAGAAGATGCCAGCAAACTGCTTAGTACGGCGCGTAATAATGGCAAGATAAACCGCTTTGCCGCACAACAATTACTATCACGTGCCTATCTGTATACGGGACAGAATCAAAAAGCTTTTGATACCGCAACACAAATGATCGCCGAAGCACAAAAATCAGCTTCTTCTACCAAGGGGCAGTATTTTTTGTGGACCAATGAAGAATACAGTACGGTTTGGTCCAAAGACTTCACCAGTGAGATTCTGTTTCAACTACCTATTATCAAAACAGAGACAGGTTCTGACACCGGTGGTCCTGGCAAAGATGGGATAGGTTATTTATTGTGGCGCCTAGGTTATAATGATATTATATTGTCTGGTGATTACATGAACTTATTGAAAGCTGATCCAAACGATGTACGTCATAAAATCATCACCAAATACACCAGCAAGCAGGTCGATTACTATTACCTCAATAAGTATCCTGGTAACCCAGCCGAAGGCGAGACACCACAGGAGGCTGACATTCCTGTCCTACGTCTATCGGAGGCATACCTTATCGCTGCTGAAGCTGCTGTAAAAACAGGAGATAACACCAATGCGCTGAAGTACCTTAATGCTATCGTCAGTCGTGCAAACCCTGCTAAATCGGTATCGGGAACTGTCACTTTAGAGCGTGTTATGGAAGAACGCCGCAAAGAGCTTGTTGGTGAGGGACATCGCTTATTTGATGCCATGCGTAATAATATGCGAATCGAACGCAAGGCTGCATCACACAATTCGCCACTACTCCGTGCAGAGACAAAATCCTTTGACCGCACTTATTTTAAAACTGTACTGGCTATCCCTCGTAGAGAAATCGATGCCAATACAAACATTATACAGAATGATGGTTATTAAACAGACTGTCCATGGTTATACCTGCAATGCTTACAGCAGGTATAACCTTTGGATTACTTTTTTCTTTTGTCTATGCACTATCGGAAATGTTGTTGCACAGCAAGCTCCGTTATCTCAGCATGATGGTCCCTATATATTATATACTGCTGAGCAGCGTAATCTGGTTCGCGTTTATAAAGGACAATTAGATGTTCAGCAAAACAGTGCGCCAACAGTTGAAGTTATTTCCGAGAATGGACAGCATCAGTTTCAAGTCACATTGCATCCCATCGAAACTCCTCGAGCAACCTACAGCAAAAGCAGCGAGATTCTTGTTCTATCCGATCCTCATGGAGATTTCGACTCTTTTCATGCCATCCTAAAAGCACATCGTGTCATTGGCGAAAAGTATCAATGGACCTTCGGCAAAAAACATCTTGTAGTGATAGGTGACATCTTTGACCGTGGAGACGATGTCCTTCCCTTGTTTTGGTTGCTTTATAAATTAGAGGCCGAAGCCTCCCAAGCAGGAGGTGCTGTTCATTTTCTTTTGGGCAATCACGAGGAAATGACTTTACGAGGCAATCTTAAATATGCTAAGGAAAAGTACACCAACCTCGCGCAACATCTTGACATCAACTATCAGGAACTATGGGGCATGGAATCCGAACTGGGGCAATGGCTACTGAGTCGAAATACGATAGAAAAGATTGGTGATCACCTATTTGTCCATGCAGGATTGAGTGCCGATATTATTGGCAATGTCTGGACTATAAATGCCATTAATGATTCTACACGTGCGCATGTACATCAGCGGAAAGAAGAGCGGGAGCAATCTTCCGCAGCCAGATTTTTGTTCGGCAGTAATGGCCCCCTTTGGTATCGCGGTATGGTACGGACAGATGAAAAATACAATCCACTGTCTACAGCTGATCTCGAACAAATCATGAAACAGTATGATGTAAAACACCTATTTGTAGGTCATACCATCTTTCCTGAGGTTACTTCATTTTATGAAGGAAAAGTCTATGGCGTTAATGTGAGCAATAAATCCAACCGGGAAAAAGGAGCAAGTCGCGGACTTTTGATCAAAGGGAACAAATGCTATCGCATCTATGATGACCCGAAGAAAAAGGAAAAGATTTAATAAAAAATTATTTCCATAAAAAATGCCTTCTACACATGAGTGTAGAAGGCGTAATATTTACTGATTATCTGTAAAAAGCCCCTATTTTACGGGCAGATAGGTCTCCATATTTGGCGTCAATCCCCAACTTGCATTCAAGTTAATGGTTGGATTGTTGATTTGTAGAGCTTGTCCTATTACTAAAGGCAAGCTCCACACATACAAGTTATTTTCTTTATTAAAATGAGATGCAACCAAGTACTAGAGACTCAGTTCTACTTTCAGATGCTTATCACTACGTATATAGGTCGACACTACTTCGTACGACAACTTAGTCTGTCCTGCATCGGCGACCACTATCTGCGCCGACTTAGGATACAACACAATATTTTTTGTTGCCTTTCCATCGACCAATTGTAATTCAAAATACAGATCCGAATTATTCTGCAGTTCGTAATATTTACTGTTTGCTTTCTTTCCATTCTCTTTTTCATGGAAAGCAGGATTCAACTTGACACAAGCATCAAACAAGTTGCGCACATGCTCTTCCTTACCAAATAGATAATTACTGGACCATGCTACCGTGTTTCCATTTTCGAGTGCGGTACGTATTGCCTCTGCCGAACGATCCTTAGCCATCACAAGCGTCATCGTACGATGCACACCGGCACGCTCTATATCATATTCATGTGCGATCAGATTATGAATATCTGTATTTCCAATGATCGTCAAATTTCTATCCAAAGCCCAGTCCAATGCCTTTTTGTGGAATCCAAAACCATTGACCACCTCGATACCATGAAGATTTTTATCCTTATACATCTTATCGACAAATGGGATCCATTCATATGAACCTTCGATCTGTGTTGCCTTCCATCCAGGATGGTTCCAAAAAATAAAAGCCTTTTGATCCACTACCGCCTGTATAGCTTGGTTGTCCAACTCCGAATCTCTAGACACCACAAGATTCTTGTCATCCTGGATAAATAAAGCATTAAAATGTCCTGGAGGCGTGTTTCGTGTTACTTCTGTTCCTTTTATCAAAAGGATATTCTGCTCTGCTGCTAAATTTTTTGCCAATTCATGAGGCCTTAAATTTCCAGGTTTAACATCGTCCTTATGCGGAGTATACTCCACATGTTCTGTAAATGCAATAGCATCCAAACCTTCTTTCCATGCCTCCTGTACCCGTACATTGGGCCAAACATGTCCATCTGTAAAGACAGTATGCATGTGAAAATCACATTTCAATACCTGCAGACCATTTACATTGGGAATATCGATTATCTTACGTTGTTTAGGATATTTAAACTCATCGAGTTTCATAATACCAACATCATCTTGCGCATAAGATGGTACCGAAAAGGCAAATACTGCAGCGACCAAAAGTAAAGTTTTGTTCATATATGGATATTTCATAGTAGCGTATAAATTTTGGGACAAAAATATCCCTCTAGGATTAAGCTACTATTAAATCAAGATGGTCTTTGCATGAAATCACATCCCATAATAATAGCAATTCCCGGATAAGCCTATGCTACATCCGGGAACCTCTCCTTCTTTAGGTTGATTATATTACTTAACAGTAAAGACAGTGGCTACGCCACGTTCGCCTTCATGATCGAATACACCATTGTCTGATGGAAAGTTTACAACACCTTCGCCTTTGACCCAAGCCGTAGAAGATCCTCCTCCGTCAAGGTTAAGTGCTTGCGTACAGCCCAGCGCGGCCATCAGCTCAGAAAGCTGCGCAATGGTGAGGCCTTGGGATTGTGAGGATCGACCATCCACCACAACAACAATCATTTTATTGTCAGCCGTTACCCCAAACGCAGTTCTGGGATGTCTTGCCGTGTTGAAATCCACATTCAGCTGAGACTGCTGTTTACCGTCCAATAGCAACAAAGGACCTCCTGCCAATACAACAGGCTCTGCTACTGTAGCCCAACCCGAACCGGGCTTAGCAATCACCTTAGCGCCTCCTTTATTATCCAGTACTACTGCTCCATTTTCCCGATAGGCACTAAATCCGGAAGCCGTATTATTCACCAGATTTCCGTTGTACTTAAAAAAAGTGGTTGATCCTCCAGTACTGGTATTAAAGTAACTGCCATTGAAAGCGACTAAAGCGTTATTTTCTACCGCTGCGGTACTCGTCTTCAAAAACCCCGTTTTTACATAAGGAATTTCGATATGTAGTCCTTTATTCAAATCTACTTCCAGAATATTGATATATTGCTTAGAATCAAAAATCTGTGGAAATTGATAATACTTCCAAACTATCCCTCCAGACACCTCCTTGCTCTTCCAATCGGTCTTTTCAAGGAGTTCCTTAAGCCCTGCCTTTTCAACATTCGAGTAGTCGTACGGCAACTGTGTTCCTTCCTCTTTCTTACTGCATGCGAAGACGAGGAAAAGTAGCATTAAACTATATAGAAATTTCTTTTTCATGTGTATCAAATTATTCGGTTATCACTTAGGATCTTCGATCCATTTTAACTTGTTGGATGCTGGCTTACCCACGACCTGTAGATTCTTCTCCACCTCTACACGTTCCATATTCCGATAGAGGATCAGCCGTCCAGTAACAGGGTCTACGGTAGCCGCTGCCACATTACTTTTTCCCCAGGCGAAAGGCCAGTTTCCAAAGTATTCAGTTGCCGGCACCTCTTTCACAAATACCCAATTCTTCCTTTCAGCCCGGGCGACTAACACTCTTTCATTGGCAAATAATATCAGAGAATTATTCCAAAACACTCCTGCATTAACACCAGATTCTTTCCAGGCTTCTGGCAAACCCGTGATCCAATCACACCAGATCATTTTTTCCAGTATTTTTTTGGTCTCCTTATCCACTTTCCACAAGCTATCCCCATTACGTATACACCAAAACTTACCCCCGTCTATAAATGCGCGCGAATGACTTGTATCCAATAACTTTAAGAACGGCAATACCTCTTTCGCTTCTGTTACGGTGAATGAACTATTCTGCTTATCCGTCCCATACACGATATTATTCTGGAGATAATATACACTATCGCCTACCGACCACTGTGCCTCCGGGGTCAGCCATGAACCACGCAGCACAAACTTTTCATTATCAGGCTGTCCATTAAATATCCCTACATAATCCAATTTGTCTGTTGCCTTGGGTATAATACTCCCTTCAATATAAAAGCGTCCTACGACCCCATCATACTGTTGCAATCGTGCGGCAACGGCGATTGCATGCCAATGGTTGGATACAACGAAAACCGTGTCCCCAGGCTGGATGATCTGTTGATCAAGCTCATCCCGCAAGATTCTGCTGAACACATAATTCTGTACTGTAGTTTTCGCATTCTCTTCTTTATATACTTTGTGTCTTTCAACACCTCTGGCCCACAGCCCTTCCTGCATTGCTGTTGCCTCACAGATACCCGACCCATGTGCCCCGCAACCACCACTCACTATTATTTTTTGAATAGATTGCGTACGGTACAATCTCGCCGCAATCTCAATACGTTCTTCTAATACTGTGGCATCTGCCGACCCCAAGACCAACATAATGGTCTTGGGGTTAGCTATTGCACCGATCTGTGATACACAAATCCAAGACATTATAAACCCAAAAAGTACTTTCATAACAACTATTTGATTTTAGCTCCCATCACAGTACCACTTCTTGACTCTCCATTAATATCTTTCTCTATACGTTTATCAAGCACTGGAGTATAGGTCTGCCCTATCGTCGCCAAGCTTGCCCCCGTAAGACCATAGGTCAAAGCCGGATTGCTGGCTCCCACAGGCAGATATGCTGCGCTCAACATCGAAGATGGCGTAAATATGGCTCCAGCCACAACTGCACCTGCATTATCATAGGTAGCTGTAGCATTCACCGTACTCTTAATACTTGGAATTACCGTTGCATTATCGGTATGGGCATCTACGTCTTTTGATGTAGACGCTTGTTTATTCCCTGATATAATGGAGTTGATAACGGTCAGGTTATTCACCTTATCTCTTCTATATATACCTGCACCCGGACCAACGACCTCATTTCCTGTTATCGTCGAACTGATGATATCCACTTTCGTTCCACCATATTGCATGACGCCACCGCCCCCATTCGTCGATGTACTCTTATTACCAACAATAAGACAATTTACAATCACTGCATTTGAGTTTTCACGCACATAGACGCCTGCCCCATAAGAAGTGTTATTATTGTTCATCACCTCCGAATCATACAAATAGATATTGGCGTTAGGATATCCATGTATCCCCCCAGCTGTACCTCTAGCATAGTTGCCGTTAAACTCACAGCCGTATGCCGTCAATGTAGCATCGGCAACCCATACTCCACCTCCATTGTTATTATTGTTGGTATTCTCATTTACCTTGGAGTCCTCCATGGTTACCCTGGCACCAGCAAATACGTACATCCCCGCAGCAAAACCTGCCGTTCCTTTGTCATTAGTTGCCTTATTGTCCACTATTTCAACTTTTTTCAGGTATACAATAGCATTTGCAATCAACAGACCTCCTCCATTTCCACGGCTATATTTCACACTACTGATAGTGGTATTGGTCGCTCTATCCGTTGCATTCCCCCCCTTTATAGTCAATCCCTCCAAATGAACTTTGGAATCCTGATCCAATGCGGCAGTAACTGTCACCGTATGGAACACCTCTTTGCCAGAGATCAGTTTGCCTTCCAATACTGTTTTATATAGTTTCGCATTTGGTCTTGCTCCCGGAAGGGCATCTGCAGGAAAACCGCCAATCAGACTGATGTTTTTCGAAATTTCGAAGGTCTTGTCAGATTCTTCGCTCGCATCTCCGTTACGGATTGTCTTAGATGGCCTATATATTCCCTCTGCCAAATAAATAGTACTGTTGGCCGTCGCTTTTTCTATTGCCGTGGTTAGATCTGTAGGCGTATTCCAAGATTTACCATCTCCTGCACCATCGACCGTGACATAAAATACAGGAACTTTCCCCGATTCCTGGATAACAAGCACCTGACGTGACTCATCCTGATTAATCCGTACGGAGATCGTTCCCGACCGCTCATCATCTTCATTGGTCACTGTCGAAAAACCAATCCGTTGTTTCCCTTTTTCGTACGCCGTTGTATCCAATACAATCCAGTCAGCATCCGTTTCTACCGCTATCGTTGTGTTGGAGAGTACCTCAAAAGTATACGTATTCGTCTTACTACTGACCTCCATATAGTCTATATCCATCAGCAGCCTCTCTTCAAAGCCCTCTTTATCTTTTTTACAACCTGCCAACATCAAGAGTAAGCACAGCAGTATATAGTTTATATTTTTCATTTAGCATATCTTTTAATAATTTTCTACCTATTGCTGGAGCCTATTCGTCCCATTTATCATTCTGCTTCAAGCTCCGATTCAGCAGTAACTCTTCCGAAGGGATCGGTGCCAAATAATCCCTATCCTCCCTAAAACCACCCCGATTGGGAAAAGGATCTATATTTCCAGAAATCCCTCCTTGCTGACCGGTAATAGGATCCCATAGTGTCCGCTGTTTAATATTCACCATTGATGTCACCGAAGAAGGTGCTCCCGACGTACTGCCTGTATGTACAAAGACATCCGCCTGTCCATCTCCAGTAAAATCATATGCTCCCACTCCTGGAAAATATACCCCTACAATAGGTTGGTTTACCTTCAGCCCCTCTTTCCACCGCATCAGGTCGTCCCAACGGAACCCTTCATTAAATAACTCAGCACGACGCTCCCTTCTGATCTCCAATATCACCCCCTGCATTCCCTTTACATTAGGGTACATGGCCAACAGATACGGGTCGGGATTTGCATTAGCCTGTGCCATATCCAGATTCGGCATCCCCGCCCGGCTACGCAATTTATTGATCGAGATATTCAGGTCCGCTTGAGTCAAGTTACCCAATTCAGCCTTTGCTTCTGCAAAAACCAACAAAGCTTCTGCATAGCGGAATAGTATAATATCAAAATAAGCTCCAGAGGTCGCCCATTGGCTCCGATCCGGCAGTGCTTTAATCAATCGGTATCCTGTTGTTGTAATTGATAGATTGACAGGTTCATTTTTAGACTCTCCAATTACCCTAAAATCAGGACCCGCAGTTGTCTGTGTCAATCGAGGGTCACGGTTTTGCATTTCGTCCAGAAAGCCCATGGTCTTGTAGTTGGCTTTATCGGTAAATCGAGATCCGTCCCGCATAAGGTAACTATTGACCAAGTCTTTAGGTACACCATAAGATCCCTGCGTAGCTGACGTAAAGGACGATCCCAAAGAATGCACTTTAAGTCCCAAGTCAAAATCTATAGCCAATATGGTTTCCATATTATCTTGGTTATTTCTCGCAAAAAGATTTCTATACGCATTTTCGGCACCACCCTCCGTATACAAGGTATAGGCATTGGAAGTGATCAGATCCTGTGCGGCAGATGCGGCCAAGGTCAAGTATTTATCAGCGCCTTCCAAACCATGGTATTTACGAAATGTTCCTTCAAATAAAGCCACACGAGCTTTTAACAACATCGCCGTATAGCGTGTTATCAGATTCACCTGCTTCTCTGCTGGAATATTAGCTATGGCAAAGTCAAGGTCAGCCATGACCGAATCCATGACCAGTGTGCGGGAGTCTCTGGCCTTGTATAGCTCCGGATCCTTGGCATCCAACACACCACTGTACCACGGCACATCACCAAAGGTTTTGACCTTATCGTAATAGAAATATGCTCTAAAAAAACGGGCTATGCCGCCATATTTTGCTTTGGCCGCTTCGTCCTTTACCTTATGATAATTGATCAAAAAATAATTGATCTTTCGCAAATCGTCCCAGTTCCAGCCACCTGAACCGCGGGCCACTGGAACGACCCTCGATCCCCGCACCTTGGCCGCTGGATTCAGTGGCATCAGATTATCCGACCCCGCATCATCCGTATAGCTGTCAGTCCATTCTTTTTCCTCAGAATTTCTAGAAAACGCACTGTAAAAGTCATTGGTAGCGACCTCTAAATCTTTGGCTGTATTAAAAAAGAAAGGAGCCTCTACCTGATCTTCCGATGGTCTATCCAAGAAGTCCTTGTCACAGGACATCATCATCCCACTCCATATAACTCCTAATCCAATTGTTATTAGTTTAATTTTCATGATGTCTTCCTATTTATAACCCTATCATTACCCCAAAAGAATACGTCTTACCCATTGGGTATACACGTTGATCGCCGCGCTGAGTGGCATCCTTTGGTGCCGAATAACTTACCCCTGCTCCAGCCTGCTCCGGATCGATGTATTTCGTCAGCTTGCCAAAACTCCATGTAAACATATTTTCACCACTGAAAAACACACGCAGGCGCTCTATTTTAGCTTTCTTCGTCCATTCTTGTGGCAGCGTATACCCTACCGTCATATTTTTGACACGCAAAAAGCCCAGATTGGTCAAGTAATAATCATTGACCTCATAGAGCGAACGTCTCCCCTGTAACGAGGAATATCCTCTATAAATCTGCGGATAGGTATTCCCCGGTTTGTCGGGCGTCCACGCATTGTCTATCAAGTCTTTACGGATAAATGACAGGTAAGGTCTTTGATACGTACCCCAGAACAACTCGCCTGTAGGATACCAATCCTGACGTCCTACACCAGACAGCGCTGTTGAGAAATCAAAGTTTTTCCATTTCGCATTCAGGTTAAGTCCAAAGAGATATTGAGGCATCGCATTACCAATACGCTCCAGATCACCGTGATTGTCTAAGGTATTGTCCCCTTTATCTATTTTCTTATCACCGTTCAGATCCAAGTACTTGATATCACCGGCACGCAGGTGACTCCATTCACTGTTCTGCATCACGTTGAGTATATCGTCATATACCTGCCCCAGATTGACCGATGCCTGTGCACCACCCGGTATATCAAAATGACTTTGGTAAGCCGCCGCCTCTTCATCCGATTGGAATTGCCCTGCTACGCGGTAGCCCCATATTTCTCCCAAACGCTGCCCTTCATAATAACTGCTCAGGAGCCCTTTCGTATTATTGTATTTCGTGATTGTACCTTTAAAGTTTGATACATTGGCTGTCACGTTAAACTGCAGTGGAGCTCCTGCCACGTCAAACTTGTCGCGGTAGGACACACCGACTTCCCATCCATCATTACGCAATGCAGCGTAGTTTTCACGTGGTTCCCGAGCACCAAATACACCTGGCAGTGGCTCTCCCGGCAAGTACATCCCTTCCACATTCTTACGGTACCAATCCGCATTGACAAACAATTTATTGTCAAGCACACCGATATCCGCTCCCAGGTTCAAGCTTTTGGTACTTTCCCATGTCACCACACTCGGCAATGGTCCTGGCATCTGTGCAACGGTCAGCTTCTCTCCTCCGTTCAGCCAATTTCCACGTTTCACCGCCATTAATTCTTTAAATGTATTCACCGGTACTGTCTGATTGCCCAGCTTACCATAAGATCCCCTCAGTTTGAAAGAAGACACATAGGGTTTTATCTCTTCCCAAAAACGCTCTCTATCCAGTTGCCACCCCAGTGATACCGACGGGAAAAAGCCCCATCGGCTATCTGCAGGAAATCGCGAAGAGCCGTCATAGCGCGCATTGATTTCCATTAGATATTTACCCTCATAATCGTAGTTGAAGCGACCAAAGAACCCACGGACTGCCCAGTTTGTAGCACTTCCGGTCATTGCATTCATTACAGTTGCCAGAGAGAGATTAGACAAGTCCTCCAGCAGTAGGTCGTCTCCCTTCGCACTTATAAAATCCTGATCATACTCCTCTTGGTTAAAACCCAACAACAGACGCAGATTATGTTTATTCGCTACAGTCCTATTATACGTACCGAAAAAATTGAGCGCGTTATATTTATCCTTAGTACGTTGCTCCTCCAATCGGTTCAGTCCCACTGTCAATGGATTCAGCCTATTACCGGCCAAGTATGTAAAAGGATTCAGGCGTAGCGCGAGACTCTTATTCTCGATTCTGTTGCTATAATCAAAGTTAAATTCCAAACCTTTCAGTGGTCGAGCTACTATACGGAACGTATTGGTAAACTCTTCGGTATCTATATTTCTCCAACTCTTGCCCGAAGCCAATCCTGCATTACCACCTTGCCCGCCAGAACCGGTACCGATATCCGTAGGGATACCATCGACAAAGTTCGGGTAAAACGGCATTAGGTTATACCAAGTGGTGGTACTCCACAGTCCCCCAAATCCATTCGAAAAACCACCATAATCTTTATCATTCTCATTGATAAACTGCACGTTATTGGAAACCTCTAACCAATCATAAGGTGTGAATACCAGATTAGCCTTCATATTTTGGCGCCCTATTCCAGCATCCTTGTTGATATTATTGATACTTTGTCTGTCGTACACGCGGCCAGATAGATACCCTTTCAATTTATCGGTACCACCCGATATCGATATATTGTGAAAATTGGAAGCTTGATACTTGCGAAACAGATAATCCCACCAATCCGTCTGGTAGAAAAACTTATTGGTTCCATCAGCCTGCAATTCGTGAAATGGTGCTATCTCACCTTTAGACACCATCTTGATCGCCTCCCAGTCCATCGCATTGTACTGACTATAACTACTTCCATTGTACCCCGAAATAGCGGCATCCACTGTCTTTGCATAGACATACGGATCCGTGATAAAATCGGTACGCGCAGCAGGTGTCGTCCAGGCAAAATTATTAGAATAATTGATTTCCGTTTTACCTGCTTTACCTCGCTTGGTCGTGATCAGGATCACCCCAAAAGCGCCCCTCGCTCCATATATAGCGGACGAGGCAGCATCTTTCAGCACCGTCACCGATTCAATATCATTGGGGTTGACCCGAGTGATATTACCTTCGATACCATCGATCAGTACCAATGGATTGCCACCATTGATGGAATTGAAGCCCCTCACATTGATATCAGGAGTCGCTCCAGGATCACCATTATTAATCTGAATATTCAGGCCGGGCATCAGTCCTTGTAATGTCGAAGCTATATTAGCATCCGGGCGCAATGCGATATCTTCTGCATTGACCTGCGCAACCGCACCCGTCAGGTTGGCCTTCTTTTGAACACCATATCCGACAATTACGACCTCATCCAGATCACTCGTCGCCTCGACCATACGGACCTCGATCGCTTTTCCTACTTTATAGTCAATGACTTGATCTTCATAGCCCAACGCAGTAATCAGGAGCTGTCCTTCGTCCTGTACAACAGGTATCGTAAAGGAACCATCTGCGAGTGACGCCGCGGCAATATTACTCTGCTGTAACCGCACCGAAGCACCAGTTAGCGGAGCGCCTTTACTATCGAAAATCTTTCCTTTTAACTGCTTTTGCTGCACTCCCAATTCAGAAGCAGCAACCTCCATCTCCGATGCCTTTTTAATCAATACCGTCTTGTTCTGCACCACGTAGAACAATCCCCTTGGCGTCAGACAAGCATCCAAGACCTTCTTCAAGTCCATATTTTTGACATGCAGATCGATCTTCTCCACCTCTTTCAGTTGGCTGCTGTTATAGAAAAAATCAAGATTGGTCTGCTCTTGGATCTGTGTCAGTACATCAGCGAGCTCAGCTCGCTTTACCGACAGACTTACTTTCTGTGCATAGGTACTTCCATTTGCCTGCATGAAAAGACCCAGCAACAAAAATGAATATAACTTCATCATGAGTAAACATGTTAGCAATCGGCGGGGAGCCCCTCCAATTGCGGTAATATTTTTATACATTTGATAGGTATTTGGTAAAATATTATTAATTCAAAACTGATGCTATTTCCAGGTACTATCGAAGAGAGGGTGTTGGCGCATCCCCTCTTCTCCTGTTCTGATAACCGTCCTTATTTCATCACGACCACCCTCCCTTCTTGAATATCAAAACGTAAATCAGATACTTGTTCTATATTCGCCAAGACCTCGCTCAGCTTTTTGGAGCGCTTGAAGCTCCCCGTAAATAAATCTGTCGACCCCGCTTTAAATTCAACCCCAGCAATCGTATACCACTTGGCCAAGTCTTCCATAATATTCTTTATAGACTCCTCCTTAAATCGGAAATAACCTTCCTTCCAGGCCAGCACCTGCCCCATATCCACCCTGTCTTGCAATTGTATACTCGCCGAATGATTAACCCGTGCCTGCTGTCCCGGTTTGATACGAGCCTGCCCCTGTGCGGCATCCACCTGTACCGAACCTGATACCAAGGTCGTCGCCACATCCTTATCCGTCTTATAAGCCGACATATTGAACTGGGTTCCCAATACGGTTATCGCTGCATTCTTGGCATGTACCACAAAAGGCGAAGTCTTATCGTGGGCTACCTCAAAGAAAGCTTCTCCCGAGAGCGTCACTTCGCGTTGTTTCTTACCAAATAAACTAGAGATTTCCACCTGCGAATCTGAATTCAGCTGGACGACCGAAGCATCTGGCAACATCAGACGTAACGTCACGCCTTTAGGTGCTACAAAACGGTGCTTTTCGTTTGCCAGAAAAAAATCTGCCTGTTGACTCTGTTGCATAATGATCGTACCATCTCCGCCGCGCAGCAGCGCCAAGCCCTTATAATGAAGCGTATCCTTCCCCACATCAGCCAGCGAGAGTTGCTTGCCATCCGCCAATGTTATCAATGCATCCTCCTTTGGCAGTTCGATATCCGTTGTTATCTCCTTAGCCGTAGCGACTACCGGATCATTATCCACTGTTCTGTTCTTCCACAACTGATAGCCCACGACACCTACAATTCCGGTCAAAAGCACCACCGCTGCGACCTTTCCCAGGGAGCTCCATCGCTTATAAAACGGCACCAAGACAGCTTCTTCTTCCGCTGTTTTGCTCAAAATGCGTTCAAATACAGCATCCTCTTGAAAAGCCCTATTTCCCTCCAATTGGAGCGATCGGTCCACCAAATCCGAAAACTCGGTCTCCTCCAATTCCTCCATCAATACATCCAACTCCCGTTGTTCGGACTCCGTCAGCGTACCATTCAGGTATTTATTAAAAAGTAGTTGTAATCTATTTCTATCCAATTTTCTTCGCCTTGATTATAGGTAGTACACCCAAGTCGGGCGAAAGGACTAGTCAGCATGTAAAAAAATAATTTGGATACTAAAGGAGAAATAGGGACTAATGTAATAAATAGTCAGCCACTTTTACCACAGGGAGCGATAAAAGCAACAAATAATTATAATCCGCCTGTGGGAGCGTCTTTCTGAGATTTTTAAGAGCCTGTGTAATATGATTTTTCACCGTATTGGGCGATATACCCATTTCTACGGCAATCTGCTGATGGCTATATCCTTCTAAGCGGCTCAACCGTAACGCTCTTTTTTGCTGCTCAGGCAGGCTTTCTATAGAATGTTCCAAGTGACTTTCCAACTCCCGTACGTCCAGTCG
Source organism: Sphingobacterium tabacisoli (assembly GCF_017908035.1). Taxonomy (GTDB): domain Bacteria; phylum Bacteroidota; class Bacteroidia; order Sphingobacteriales; family Sphingobacteriaceae; genus Sphingobacterium; species Sphingobacterium tabacisoli. Next base: position 165,590 of record NZ_JAEQMU010000006.1, read on the forward strand.
CTGCTCCACATCGTTGACCTGCACGTCTGTCACCTGCACCAAGTATCTTTTTGTTACGCGCGCATGGCGCAGCTGATTAAAGCATAGGCGTTTGGCCATTACATAGATCAATGGCCATAGATCCTGACCTTCACGGATTTCCTCCCGCGTGGCCCACACTTTTACAAAACAGTCCTGCACCAGCTCTTCTGCAGCAGCTGTATCTCTCAAGAGCCTAAAACCCAAGTCATACAACAATGGCGCGTAGGCATCATACAACGAACGAAAGGCGAGCCTGTCACCTTGCTTAATCCGCAGTAATATACCTTTTGTAATTGTCGTCATGAGTTTTAGCGATTGTCGCTGTTAATTTAGATTCCCGATAAAGGTATAGACATTTATCTATAAATCCAATCTGCCCAAAGATACAACGCTAATGTTAAGCGAATATTAATAACCGAAAAGGGTTAAAAATCAATTATCAAACCCGTTTAAAGAATTCCAATTCTACCTGTTAATAACTCGTATTATGAGTAAAAAAATCTTTCAGACCATCTCCCACATACAATAGATCACCGACATAATCGCCATTACCTTCTAAAATAAACGCCGGCTCCGGGTTCAGCCTGCCAGTATTTTTGGTAAACATCCGGACTTTATACCTTCCGCCGGTTACCGTCCCTACTGCCACATAACTATGCGCATATGCGGGTTCTAAGGTATACTTACGATGCCTTAGCAGTGTAATTTTCTCCCCTTGTGGCACCACGTACTGCAACTGCTCCGTATGATTAGAAAGGTTACGCGACCATATTTCGTTACCGACTACAAAAAACAACAAGTTTTCCTCCCCTTCCAACAACATATACCTACTGGCATTATAGAGCTTTTCAGTTGGCCGTATAGGATAACCTTTCATCATAAAATGTGTTGCACTTGGTATCACCTCAGCCACGGTCTTTATCAGCGGATTGCTTTTATCCTGAAATATAGCGTAGCCCGTTGTAGGCGTCTCCGTCTTAAGTCCCATATACAGCATATTTTTAGCACTTTTATTGGCGGGTATATCCGTTTTCGAACTATCCCGTACAGGAGCCAGCATCCCTCCTGCACTTACCCCCAGCACAAATGAACTACTTAACTCATCAAAAAAATACGCACCACTTCCCAATACCGTGCCTATAAAATATTTAGAAAGGTGATAAGGTGTATTTCTATCATCGATGCGATTTGGTGCACCAAACTGCCCTGTACTTCTAGAAGCTACCGAATACCCATATAACTGTCCATCATTAGCGGCATACTGCGCAATCGCTGCACTTATAATAAAAGTCGGCTTTCTTACAGGTGGAGTCATAAGAAATAAGGTTTCAAAGGATCTGAATTCCTTAAAACTATTGATACCGATCGAGCTTCCATCCCGTTCCGACACCACAAACAACGTACGTGTCGGAACATATTCCTTCCCATCCCATGCAAAATACCGCCCGTAAAAACTCATCAAAAGTGGATCTCCTTCCAGTTTTCTATTATTATTCAAGCTAAAGACGTTGTCCATATATTGATATTCCTGCGAGGTATTCCCAGGAACAAAAAGATCAATATCCGTCTTACTCTGCGTAGACTTAGCCACATACCACCCCCTAGTATAAGCCGTCCCAATTTTCAGTTCCGCAGTTTCATAGTGCGAATAATCCGTCCTTTTATTTCTCACCTGTAAACGTATTCTATATAAACCAGGTTCCTTATTCAGCTTAAGATCAAGTATTCTTGTTCTCGTCAACGTATCATTGGGCAACATCACCCAAAGATATTCCAGATCAGCCTGTGCATCCGAAGCCTGGACAATGGGATCGATTACTATATTTTTGCCATGCAATAGCCCGCTATAAGACTTTTCTACACCTGTCACTGTGATCGCCTCCTTCTCCCTAAGCCCATAACTGCTATTATCCTTTATACACGAAGTCAATGCTATTATCACAAAGACACTATATATACAATGTTTCATTTTCATCGGTAACAATTATTCGCAATCTAAATACCTTCAAACTATCTTAGAAATTGATCAACTCATTTGTCTCGGGATCCCGCAACGGCTCTTCATGGTCCCGATTATAATCCGCAACAGCCCGGCGCAATATGATTATCCAATACTCCATCACCGAAGTCAAAGGCACCACTTCTTCAAAAAAAGCCTGATTCCACAACTGCCCTGTTACTTCAATCATAAATTCATGCTTTCGCAGGCTATATTTACCCAGATAATAGTCTTCCATTGCGATATCCCAAGCTTCGGGGCGACTCAGTTTATCACTAAAAATCAACTTACGCCAACTATTACTGACACTTCCCTCCTTAAAATTTTCATTATCCGCTATCTTAAACTTCAGCATCACCTCCTGTTGTTTCAACGTTTTATCCCTTAGGAGCACAATAGGCACCCGTACATGATATTGTCCCGCTTTCATCACATAGACCGAAGCCATAGTCGTATTTTGAAATCCGACATAATGTACATCTGCAACTGCATTGACCTGACCAACCACTATTTCCTGTTCCAACCTATACGTACGATCATACCCTACAACCTGTCCCACAGTATACAAATCAAAATAAACCGTATCGCGTACAATAGCAGGCTCATCATAATAAAAAGTCGTTCTTTTCAGGGTATCCATTAATCTCCGACGTACATCACCAGCCCATTTCAATTCCGGACCAAACTGCAGATAATCCTCTCCTTTATAGAATTTGTAATCCTCTTTCTGACAGGCCAACGCTACAAAAGCAAGCAGCATAGCAGCTATCCGGTATATATTAATTATTCTCTTCATCGCCATAGATTCTTTTGATATACTCCGTTTCTCTCAAAGGTTCAGGAATCCGATATTCCACTGCCGAAGTAGGTGACTTAAATATAATTTTATTAGCCATTGCCTCCATTCTCTTATAGGTATAAAAGGCCTGGCCCTCTCCAAAGAATTCTCTTCGGAACTCATTCATGATCTCGTCCCTCCTTGCTGGAATTCCCTGCGGTAATTGTCTATTCGGGAGACCTCTACTCGACAGGTACCTATTCCAATACAGTTGTGCTTCATTTTCTTCTCCCGCCTCTGCAAGTAATAGATACAACTCAGATATTCTTATCAATGGTATCTGCTTCAACTCGACCTCATCTACTATCCCTCCATGACCTTCTTTGCCCCCATACTCCTGTACATTATACTTTTTCAGGACATTAATCCGGTCTGTATTTGACAATATCCGCATCTCCCACAGCCTATTATTTCTGATATCCTCCGTTACATTGCCATACAGTTGCCTTTTGACCGCATCAGGCGTATTTCCCTTTTTAAGGCTTCCTGATGCAAAATATTGATCAAACTTTTTCTCCAGATTATGGTCAAATAATCCAAAAATATGCTCATTGATCAAGGCAAAGTCGTTCTTCCCCAGATCCACATCAGTCCCCAACCTAAATTTAGCTGTCCCATTAACATCTTTTACATTCACTAATTCCTTTGCTATGGCGCAAGCCTTATGGATATCTCCGTCCCAGATATAGGTTCTGGCCATCAATGCTTTCACGGCATACACATTCATACGTAGCATCCGATGCGAATAGAAATCATCTGCCGGATCAAAAGGCGTATTTTTTGCCGGATTACGCAGCTGGAGCAAAGAATACTTCGTGATCGGATCGATACTCCCCAACAGTTCTTCAGCGGCCTCTAAATCCCTTAACAATTCCCCTATAAACGTTTTAAAATCGACCTTGGGATGCACCTTTTTAGATACCGTCTTCACATAGGACAAGATAGGTGATGCATTTTGTTTTGACGGCACCGGTCCATAGATGCGCAATAAGTCCAGATGCAAGTAAGCCCTTAGCCCCAATGCTTCTCCTTTGACCAGCCTATACATCATTTCGGAAGAAAACACCCCACGTCTTTCATCCATATTTTTCAATAATGCATTGAGATTAGCGATAGCGGCATACATATGAGTATAAATCGAATCAAACTTCGCTACCACATCCTGTGCGGCATAATCATGTCTATTCAGACCCCACTCGGCGGATCCCTGACGTACATCCCAACTCGAGACCAGGTGCTCCATAGTTCCAAAAACCAGCGCCTTACCATACAAACTCGTGTCCTTCATCTGTATGTATACTCCTGTGAGCACCTTTTTAAAGCCCTCTTCGGTACTATAGGTCAGCTCTTCGGGCGATTCTGTGCGCGGGGTTACCTGCAAAAATTTCTTACAGGAGACCGACAGCAGCACCATTATACTGTACAAGATCCATCTATACATCTTCATCATATCAAACATTAGAATGTAACCGAAAAATTAAGTCCAAAATAGCGGGTAAACGGATAGTTCGTCCCTCGCTCCCTTTTAATCGTCGATAAATAAAATACATCCGACATATTAGCCGTCACTATTAATCCCTGCACCCCATAGTGTCTTAGAAAATCTCGATTTCCCATATCATAACGCAAGCTTATATTCTGTAAGCTCAGGGTACGCTCATTCTGCACAAACCGTGAAGTCTTATAAGTTGGTGAACAGGAACAGTTTGATTTAAACGCCACCTGATCCCCTGGTTTCGTCCAGCGGCTATCATACACCCGGGCATCCATATTGAATCTATAGTCCATTACCTCTATACGCTCTCCCAATGTTGCATTATATTGCTGCCCACCGAAGCGATAGCCAAAGAAAGCATTGAACGTAAAAGACTTATAGCGCAACATCGTACTGAAGTTGCCAAAAAAGGTCGGATCCGTACCTCCTACCGCCACGACATCCCTGCCATTCCAGGTAGATGTTGGTTTACCGTCTTTTCCGATGAAAAATTCCTCTCCCGAGCTCGGATCTATTCCTAATGAAGGCACCGCCCATATCGTATTACTCGAGTATCCCTCCACAAACAATAGCGCTTCGGGATTACCTGTTGCATTCTTAATCACCTCCTGCGCCTCTTTCAGTGCCTTAGAAGTCTTTAGCACCTTATTCTTATTCCGTACTGCTGTCGCCGTCACACTCCATGCTATCCCCTCCTCAGGCATTTTCCATAGATAGGCTGTAGCAATCAACTCCATTCCTTTATTTTCCATTTTTCCGATATTGTCGATATAACTGCCAAAGCCATTGGACGGCGGGAGCATAACCGACGATACCATATCTCGAGAAGTTTCTTTATACACGTCCGCCATCATTGAAAAATACCCCTCAAACATTTCCAGTTCAATACCTATATTGTTTTTATAGTTCTGCTGCCACCTGAGTTCCTCATTGCCGAGCCCCATCATATAGCTTCCTGTCCAGTTAAAATACCGGTCATCGGTATAGTATTTATAGGTTGAAATGGACTGATAAGCCCTGAAGTTTTGTGAGCCTGTAACACCGGTAGACATCCTTATTTTTAAACGATTTATCGCTTCGGGCAATGTGAAGAGTGTTTCCTGATGCAAGTTCCAACCAGCTCCTACAGACCAAAACGGCGCAAACTGATTTTCAGCGCCAAATTGTGATGCACCGTCCATTCGCAGGGAGGCATCTGCAAAATAACGATCTGCATACGAATAACTTAGGTTACCGGTAAATCCAACCGCTCGGGACAGTACCTCGCCCCCATTAGGTTTACCATCCTTGGCATACTGCAGTGCTGCAGGAAGGAAATCCAAATCGGGATTATTGAAGCCCTCTGCCAGAATCTCATAGTACAGTCGTTTGTTCTGACGGATATTATAATCCACTCCCGCAAACAGCATGTGATCCTGATTGAACACCTTATTGTACGATAGGTTGAGCGATGCGTCATAGCGGAATCCTTTGCCGGTAGAAAATCGATAGTCCCCTTTTCGGGCTATATCTTTTGCACTGTACCGTGCAAATGCCGTATGCTCCGCCGGTCTAAACCGGTCTCCTTGCTGTGTAGATCTTGTAATACCAATCTGGGCCCGGAAGAGCAAATTGCGATACGCGGCCCATTCCACACTCGTGTTATTCGTCAATTCAAAGGTTTCTCCCTTATCAAAGGTATTAAGCGTTGCATTATACAGCGGATTAGTCGGTAGGTTATCTCCCCAAAATCTCAAATAATCCTCGTTACCGGGATCGCCCAGTACTTTCAGGGCCTTGCCATTATCATCATAAGGCCTCCAGTACGGATTCATCCGTACATATTGATGAAAAGCACCATAAGGCGAGTTGGCCTGCAGATTCTGCGTCACCATCAGGTTGTTCTTAAACTTGACCCGGTCATAGACATAAAACAATCCCATTGTACTATTGATGATTTTCTTTGAAGATCCTTTCATGCCCCCCTGTACATCGTTGTACTGTGCCGACAGCACATAACGGAACTCTGGGCTGCCACCATCCAACCGTAGGTTGTGCCGCTGCCCTATGCCATTACGTAGAGGCAGGCTGACCCAGTCCGTATTTACCCCACTATTGACCTCATTGCGTATAAAACTATAATAACGTTGCAAAGAAGTCGATTCAGGTTCATCATAGTACCCCACCGCTTTCTCCAGCTCCAATTTATCCGCCGCATTCAACAGTTTATACGAACTCACATCCGGCAACTCCACATTTATATCCGCACGATAGGTTATCCTTAATTTTCCCTCCCGCGGGCTTCTGGTCGTGATCACGACCACCCCATTGGCCCCTCTTGAGCCATATATCGCCGTTGCCGAAGCATCCTTCAGCAAAGTAATCAACTCCACTTCATTCTCATTGATCTCCAATAGCTTTTGGATGTTAGTTTCAAATCCATCAAGAATAATCAGGGGAGTATTTAGGTTTATTCGTGCATCGCTCTGCAACTCGTCGACATTCGGAATATTACTATTGCCACGAATCTGTATTTCCGGGAAGCCATTGGGGTTAGAGCCATACCGGTTATTTTCAATGAGGTTAAACGAGGGATCTATATTTCGGATCGACGAGACCAGGTTACGGGTTCCCGCCATCTGCAACTCGTCTCCTGTAATAGTAACCGCAGCTCCCGTAAAACTTGAAAGTGCTTTTTTAAATATCCCGGTCGTCACGACCTCATCCATGGTGATGTTTTTGGGGAGGATCAGCACCGTCATCCTCCCCCTATCATAGGTAGCTTTTATTTCTTTAGTCTCATATCCAATACAGGAAATAACAAGTTCCTGATTCTCTACAGCGGCGGGCAGATAAAACTCCCCTTCTTCATCGGATGTAGTTACGATATGAGGTTTATTCTTGACCCGTATCGAGGCTCCTTTAAAGGGGGTTTCCCTTTCATCCAATACCCTTCCTCTTATCCCCTCCCTCTTTCCTATTGCATGCTCTTTATCCCCACTATGTATGACAACAATATTGTTTTTGATTTCATAATGCCATCCTTGGTTCTTTAAGCAATAATCCAGCACCTCTTCTACCCGGGCATCCGTGAGCTTTACCGTTACCGGCTTAAACGCACGTAATTGTTCCGTATTATACATAAAATCGTAGCTCGTCTGTCGCTGTATCTGTTTCAGAATCTGCTTTAGGCGACCGTTTTTCACATCTATGGAAATTCGCTGAGCAAACACATCAGCACTCCATTGCATTAATATCAAGCTATATACGACAATAACAAGTCTTAACATATTAATCCATACTATTTAGGCATAGCAATTTACGCCATTATTGGTTAATATGGTATACAATTTGAATAATTGGATTATTCAAAGAACGTTTTATGCTTTATATTACAGTACAGTAGACTGTTACTGTACCACTAGGTTTCTTCCTTTTATTTCAAAACGGACATCCGCTATCGACTCGATCCGCTCCAAGAGTTCCTTTAGGTCTCTACTTCTAGCCAGGCTCAACGTCAGTCGTTCTTCAGTTTTCTTTTTCCAGATAATATGCTCTATAGCATACCAACGGGTAAGCTCCTTTAGTAAAACAGGCAATGGCTGATCATTACACACAAAATATCCATCCTTCCATCCCAGCACCTCATCCATATCCACCGGTTCCACTGTCATCTGCTCTAGGCTATTGTTAGCCGTTGCCCGCTGTCCAGGCAACAGTATGAGCTCTTGTGCACCTCTTTTCATACACACCTTTCCTTCTTCCAGCGTTGTCTGTACGACATTTTCCGTCGGTAATGCCCGTATATTAAATTTTGTACCCAACACCTGTACATCTACATTTTTTGCTTTTACCTCAAATACCGATGGACGTACTTTTGCCACATCAAAATAAGCCTCCCCTTCTAGTCTGACATTTCTGTTATCACTACCATAGCGCGATGATATCTGTAATCGCGATGCCGAGTTGAGATGTACCTCCGTACCGTCCGATAGCAGTACACGATTACTCCCCCCTTTAGGAGTGGAAAACGTATGGAACCCTTTCTCAGTTTTATAGGTAGTTTTTACGTCCAGACGATATCTCCCTCTAGCGATCCGTTGCACATGCACAGCAGCATTATCGATCTCGTCTACCGTATCAGCCATAACAAACGAACGTCCATCCTCCAACGTAATCATTGCCACGTCTTCGGGCAATAGTAGTTGCGTTGTGTCATTCGAATAGACAGAAGCCTGCATCTCCCCAAGCGGCTCCTTTTCTACGTCCAGTCTCCACCAAAACAGTATACCGATCACACTTGCTGCTGCAGCATATCCGAGCCACTTCTTCACTTTAGATTTCTTGCGGACAGTACCCTCAACTTTAGCATGCAATTCTCCAAGAACCCTTTCTTTTTCAAAAGGCATCTGCATATCGACAATAATCGTTTCATCGATTAGCCCAGATACCTCACCACGCGAGTACAGCTGCAATAGCATCTCAAACTCCTCCTGTTCTTCGACAGACAGGTTCTCTTCGTAGCGCTTTTGCAATAATTGTTTAAATCGTGTAGTGTTCAAAATCAAGACTCTTTATTAGAAGAACAATTGCACAGGAGGGTACGACTAGTGCTTATGAAAAAATATTTCAAAATAGGCCATCAATGGCACGGTGTTGTGGAAATAGGCATCGCCAAAATGCGTACGGAGCTTCTTCAATGCTTGTGTCATATGGTTTTTTACTGTATTGGGAGCAATACCTAAGCGCAAGGCAATCTGCTGGTGTGTGAGTCCCTCGTTTCGACTCAGTTCAATCACTGTACGCTGTTGGTGTGGTAGCTCAGCAATCGTTTTATCCATCAAAGATTTTAACTCTTTATAGAAAACCTCTTCTTCTGGCGATGGTGCTGTCTGTGAAAGATCCACCGCCTCTTCATCCTGTACCACACTTCGCTGTATCGCCTTTATTTTATTAATGCTGAGCTGCTTAGAGACCACATAGAGAAACACCCAAATATTACCCTCTACATCAAGTTGCCCGCGATAATTCCACAATTTGACAAAGACATCCTGCAAGATATCTTCTGCTACATGCTTATCTTTTGTGATTTTAAAACAGACACTATAGACTCCATTGGAAAGCACCTCGTACACTCTATTAAAGGCGGAAAGATTCCCTTTCTTTAGGTCAGCGATGGTATCACGGTCGATAAGGTGCATAGGTATTCGTTGTTACTACGGCCTAAGATAATCAACTTTTCCGACTTCTATAAAAACTTCAGTTTTCCTATCCTCCTCATTTACCCATTCAGTTAACTTCCAAGTGGCCCTGTCTTATGGATCGGAGATCAATACATAAAAAAAGGCGTCGATATAAAATCGACGCCTGCTTGGTACGATAGCATCGGACCTACTCTCATTTACTTAAATTTACTTCTCTTATTGCTTCGTTCCTTCAAAGCTATAATAGATTTCATTTTCTTGTGTCTTGGATGTCATCAGAATGACCGTTTTATCCTCAATACTATACAGGAAGCTACCGTTAGGTTCACTTAGCGTATTGATCGAGATGTTATGCGTATTAGAGACCTTCATTGTCTTAGGTGCTACGCCTGAATATTCTTCTCCTGATTTTGCTTCGATTTTAACATGTGAAGCATCAACCTTAGTGACATTAATAACAGCATTGTAATAGTCTTTTCCACCGATTACTTTAACTGTACCGACATAAGTACCTATAGCGGCATCAATGCTACCTCCTTCAGGAGCTTTATCGTCATCTTTACTACAGCTTGCAAATATCAAACTAGCACAGGCAAATAACATTACAGCTAAGAAGCTGTTTCTTTTCATAAATTTTTTCATCGTTGTATATTTTTAACGCGGGTACCTACACAACTATTACGCCATTTTCGCCTCTACTTTTATAAACCGTACGGAAAAAAATAAGACCAAAAGATAAAACGCTAATTATCAACCATTTCACAAAAAACAAAAAAAAAGAGACTTCATTCGCTGAACTTCTTCTATACCATAATCCTAATCCGATCTCTAAATTCGAGCTATCCAATGAAACAACCAGGCCCCAGTCATCACTATGAGTATACAGAGAGGTTAGAATAGATCCATATCCAGCGTATTGTGAACAGGATATAATAGAAAAAAAAACAAGTATATTTGTATTCTGATGGCGTTGATTTGAACACAAAGCGGACATATGATGAAACTGCACTTTTAGCCAGGCTAAATGTAGACGAAAGTGCTTTTCAGAAGATATACAACCGGTACTGGGAGCGACTTCTTAGCATTGCCTATCATAAGTGTAATGACCTTTCGATGGCTGAAGACTGTGTACAAGATGTTTTTCTGAGCCTGCTGAACCATCAAGCTCCAGACCGCATAGAAAATCTGGAAGCCTATCTTGCCAAAGCCGTAAAATTTTCAATACTACGTGCGATTTACAAACACAGACGAATACAATATATCGATGAATACACAGATAGCAACCTCCCGCAATCTATTTCAGTAGAAGAAGCGCTTGAAGAAAAAATGCTTCAGGAATATCTCTTCGATCACGTTGAGCAGCTACCTGACCGCTGTAGAATCATCTTTAAATCATCCCGGCAAGAGCACATGTCTAATGATGAAATTGCAGAAAAAATGAATATTTCCAAACGAACCGTAGAAAATCAACTTTCCATTGCTATGAAAACCCTAAGGAAGTATCTTCTGCGTACGATTACTATTTTTTTCTGACAGTGTATCTATTCAATGGACATCAAGAACTTTCATATCTGTTGGTGAGCCGAAGGAATCATGAAAGTTTTTTCACTAACCCCCGTGCGTCCGGTCTGACTTCCTGTACTATACCTACTATACAGGACTATCCACATGAAGCTAACCGACAGAATACACCGATCTATCCAACGTATCTTCGAGCGTAAAGCGCTCCCTGAAGACAGACATACTATCGATAAGTGGTATAATGATTTTGAACCGGACACCCTATATCTCGACGAAAAGCGTGAAATCATCAAAAAACGCATGCTTGACCGTATACAGCAGCCACGCATAAGCTCTAAGCGTTATTTTTTACGCTATAGCGTAGCTGCCGCGGCATTATTGATTTTTTCCGGCCTCGGTTATCTCTATTTTCACCGAATCAGCACACCAGAGATTTCTGTTACCGGTCCTCAACTAACAGAAATTAATCTTGAGCAACCCACCCTGGTAACCTCATCGGATAAAAAGAACATCCTTATCGTAGATCAAAAAGTTCAATCGATTACCACTCCCCGTGCCCAATTATACCGCGTCACATTGGAAGACGGTACACGAGTATGGCTCAATGCCGGGTCTCAATTAGAGAAGATCAACTTCGATGCACAGCAGCGACAGATACAACTGACCGGTGAAGCCTATTTTGAAGTAGCCAAAGATGCTAAACGTCCTTTTAGCATTCAGACCCCCCAACAGACAGTTACTGTACTAGGGACCAAGTTCAATCTCAAGTCCTATACCGGGCAAAAAGAAGTTCTCTCTTTAGTAGAGGGTAGTGTACACACCATAGACAAGCATGCACAAAGCATTGTCCTGACTGCAGGTGAATCAATCGAAATTCAAAACGGCCAGCTCAGCAAACAAGATCTCCGGGAGAACAACCTTGCCTGGAAAGATCAGATATTTGCCTTCGAAGAGGAAAACCTTAGCGAAATATTGGATAAAGTTTCCAAATGGTACAATGTACCTGTCGATGCTATACCCGATTCGGGCCGCCGTTATAGTGGAAAGATCCACACACAGGCCAAACTGCAAGAAGTGCTCGACATGCTAAGCCTCGTCTCTCAAAAGAAAATTATACTCGACAAAAACCGAATCGCACTAAAATAAAATACCGTTTATTAATTATTATAATGAAGTCAAGAATGAACAACCGAACCGTTTATCTATTCTCTTCGTTTTTCTTACTGATCTGCTGCTGGCAGCCTCTCTCCGCCCACGCAGTTTACCAAAAGAAAATCGATGTCAAGGCAGAGAACAAGCCTTTAAAAACCATCCTTAACCTGTTGGAAGAACAATCCAACTATTTTTTCCTATATGACAATACCTTATTGGAAAAACATCAGAACATCAACATCAGTTTTGCAAACCTTTCCTTCAGAGACGCATTGGACCTGCTGTCCGAAAGAATCAATATTGACTACAAAATAGTAGACAATACCGTCACACTATTTCCTAAAAAGGCAAAAGCACAACAGGAGAAACTGATTACCGGTACTATTAAATTAAAAGACACAGACAACGATATTCCCTATACCACTAATGGCGTATCCATACAGGTCAAAGGCAGTAACAAAGGTACCAGCACCAATTTCAAGGGTGAATTTTCCTTTACAGTACCTGTACCGAGCATCCTTGTTATTTCATATATCGGCTATGATAAGCAAGAATTCAGCGTAACCCCGAGTACCGTCTCTGTCCAATCTACGTTAAAGCAGTCCGAAGGCTCCATCAGTGAGGTCATCGTAACTGCTTATGGCGCTAAAGAAACCCGAGAGAATCAAATTGGATCAGCCTATACAATCACAGCCAAAGACATCGAGAAGCGTCCTTCTTTGCGTATCGATGCTTTGCTACAGGGCGTTGTTCCAGGTGTTCAGTTTAGCTCACAGGATCAGACAAACTCTTCACCACGTCCCCGCTTTAGCACGCGCGTTCGTGGCGAATCCTCATCGCCAGGAGGCACGATGTCCAATGAGCCTCTGTGGGTTATTGATGGTGTACCTCTAAACACAGGGGGCACGACAAACAGTATTGCTGGAGTTGAGACCTCCATAAGCCCTTTAACATACATAAATCCAGATGATATTGAATCTATCACCGTGCTTAAAGATGCTAGTGCTACCGTTCTATATGGTTCCAGTGCTTCCAATGGTGTTGTCATTATCAAGACTAAAAAAGGTCAAGGTATACCAACGGTCCGTTATACCTTCCGTAAAACTATAGATCGTATTGCTTCACACAATACATTCAATGTGTTAAACCCAAAACAGTATAGAGAAATGGTCAATGAGATGGGTTTAAGTTCTAAGATTGCCGTTTATGAAGATGGAGCCACAAATTGGCTCGAAGCGTTTTATGACACAGGCCGTATCAATCAACACGGAATATCAGTATCTGGATCCAACGAAAACACAAACTATTATATTTCAGGGAGTGTTTATGACCAAAAACTTACTGCTACAGCCAATACTACGAAACGTTATTCTTTGCGTTCACAAATTAGCACAGATATAAGCAGTCGTCTATCACTCAACTTTGTTTTCGGTGGTTCATACAACAAAAACGACATGTTTAACATCAAAAACGCTTATTATAGCAACCTTCCTATCATTTCTCTTTATGATCGTGATGGAAACTATGCCATTCGGGATTATGCAGGAATTGCCCTATTGCCATCCCTAGCAGAAAGCGTACAAAATGAAAACCGTCAAAATACTTTTCAATCCTTTGCCCAGATACAGGGAACTTTCCGTCTTATAGACGGACTGGAATTTACTACCCGTAACGGGATAGACATTTCTTCCCTCCAAGAACTACGCTATAGTTCAATGCATAATCTTACTGGGATGACGAATAAAGGCTATCTTTATAAAAACCAAGTACAGGCGCACAATTGGGTTAGCACCAATACTTTAAATTACAACAAAAACCTTTATGGTGGCGATTTTACGGCAACACTTGGTATAGAAGCGAACTCGGACAATAACACTTTCGTTGGAGCCAGCGCCTATAATTTTCCGAACGATTATGTCCGTGAGATTAGTGTTGCTCCTTCCGATAGTAGGCGAAGTTCTGGTTCTCGCAGCAGCACAGCCTCCTTTTCATATCTAGGGCGAGTTGGTTACTTATGGCAGAACAAATACAACGCTAGCTTTAGCTTCCGCCGCGACGGAAATTCCAATTTTGGCAAAGACACCAAATGGAGCACCTTTTACTCTGCTGGCGCCGCATGGACTGTATCCAACGAGGAGTTTTGGAAGTCTGACATGGTCAACTTCCTTAAGGTAAAAATGTCTTATGGTACTACCGGGAATGGCCGCTTCAACGCTAACTATTCCAAAGGCATTTATACCTTCAACGAAATTCACAGCTATGGTGACGTCATTGGCGCCACAATGAGCCGAGGTCGTAACGAAAGACTTAAGTGGGAGACTACCTATAAGTTCAACACGGGGCTTGATTTTAAATTATTCGACCGAGTCGATGTAGGCTTAGAATATTACAAAGACATCACCAAAGACCTGGTATACAACACTCCTGTTTCGCTTACCTCTGGACAACGCAACATATATAGTAACGTGGGTAAACTGCAAAATACCGGTTTTGAAGCTGTCGTTAAGTCCACCAATATTCGGACTGGGGCATTTAGTTGGGATACCCAATTTAACCTTTCCCTTAATAGGAACAAAGTACTGGAGTTAAACGAAGGTTTTTCACGTACCACTACTACCAGTATTATGACCGAAGGACATGACAGCAGAGCAATCTATTTAGTACGCTGGGCAGGAGTAGACCCTAGTACCGGAGCGCCGATGTGGTACGATGTCAATGGTAATGTTACAAAAACTTTTGATATGGCCAATCGCGTTATCATCGGGGATCCTAATCCAGATTTTTATGGCGGTATGACCAATACAATCTCTTATAGCAACTTCAACCTATCCTTTTTAATACTATATACTAAGGGGGGGCAATCTCTCAATCAGCTACGCATTCTGGCAGAACATGACGGGCGTAATATTTTAAGCGATAACGTGGCCACCTCACTTCTCGACCACTGGCGATACCCTGGGGATTTATCTGTTAATCCAATATTATCGACAGCTTCCAATAATTCCAACCGCGTTTCTACTCGTTACCTTCAGGATGAATCTAACATACAGTTTAAAAACATCAGTTTAGAATATAGCTTCCCTCAGGAACAGGTCAAGCGAATATTTCTAAAAGGGGCTTCAATTTATTTTCAGGCAGATAATTTGGGCGTATGGACTCCCTACCGTCGTACAAAAAAACTGAACAAAGGTAATGGAGATTTTGAAAACATCAAGCTCAACAATTCTGGCAACTCCAATGAGGGAGTCCCTAACCAAACCTCTTTCGCCCTGGGGATAAATCTTACATTTTAAATTTGACAGATCATGAAACAAATATTATTTATACTGTTAGCATCTTCCTTCTTATTATATCAAAGCTGCGGGAGGTCGTTTTTAGATATAACCCCCGTTGGTAGCCTAACAGGTGAAAAACTATTCAGCGACCCTGAGGGCTATGAGTCCAGCCTTGCTGGAACATACAGCCTTTTTACCAAATATCACCTCGGTAGTTATGGATTATATAGCGAATTACGCAGTGACAACGTCTTAATCGAAGAAAACTTAGCAGGAGGCATTCTTAACGAATACAATTACACCAGCGAGGCAAACAATTCAATAGGTATGGTAGGTGGTCTTTGGCAATCTATTTACGAAACATTAAATAATGCCAACAATATTATTGAAGCAAAAGACAATTTATTACGCAACTTTCCAGAAAAATCCGATCTCATTAATAGAACATATGGGGAGGCTCTTATAATACGTGCCATGTGTCATTTTGATCTCAGCAATTTATATAGCCAGCACTATACCTATACCGCAGACGGGAGCCACCTAGGTATTCCTACATTATTAAAAACACCCTTTCCAGGAACCGAAATAAGCCGTCCTTCTATCAAAGAAACCTATCAACAAATAATAGCAGATCTGACCCAGGCTAAGAGTTTGTTATCTTCTGTCAGTCTTCGTGCCAAGATTTATGGATCCAGTGATGCTGCTCAAGCATTACTATCGCGTGTATACCTATATATGGAAGATTGGGATGCTGTCATCGCCCAAGCTCATCCTCTTGTCGTCTCCAATAAATACCCCCTGACTTCTGGAGCTGGGTACCTGAAGATGTTTATCGATCCTAGTCAACGTAGAAACTATAGCAGTATTCCCGACGAGGTGATTTGGCAAGTTAATCTAGTCAACAATTCTCGATCATATTTAACGTATTTATTTTCTGACCCAGCCAATTATAACACCTATCCTACCAAAGAGTTTGTTGGCCTTTTCGGCTCGGGTGATTTCCGTAGTTCACAATTTCAACCCAGCACTCGAAAGCCGGGCTACCATTTTAATGCCAAATATGCCCTACCCTCTGGTACTTTAGAAAGCGACCGTACTATCAATTTCAAAATGTTCCGTTCGGCCGAGCTTTATCTTAATCTTGCCGAGGCGTATTACCACAAGCAACAATATGCTCAGGCTGTAGAACAGCTACAAATTGTTCGTGGACGTGCCTATAACATCAATCCTACACAAGTACAGATTAGTTACACACAGCCTATTGAACTGTTGGCACAGATTAAACTAGAGCGTCGCAAGGAATTTGCTTTTGAAAATCAGCGCATTTTCGACATAATGCGCTATAAAGAAGATCTAAACCGGACCGAATGTAATTCTACAGCGTGTAGAGTTACCTACCCCAACGACAAGTTTATTCTACCTATACCTCAATTGGAGACCGATGCCAACCCAGCAATGCAACCCAATCCTGGTTATAATTAAATAAAGAGCTATGAAATCATTACAGATATTCACATTATTATTAACAGGCCTATTTTTTACCGCCTGCAACAAGGATGAGGCCGTACCTTACGACCATCCCTTCTTCTATATTCACGTCAACAACAGCGACGAAGTACGTATCGCCGCCGATCGTAACGAAACACAGAGCTACTCGGTCTATTTTAGCGGAAAAAAACAATTTGAAACCATGACCTTAGACTATGAAATTATCATGGGCAACGGGCTTCAAGAAGGTAGAGATTTCGAATTATTAAGTTCATCCCGTACCCTGGAATTCAAACCAGGTATTGTGGAAATGCCCATACAGATACGTTGGTTGCCTCATGCTATTGCTTCCGAAAAGAACAATAACCTGACGATCAGACTCATCAGCAACAACAAAAACTATACGATAGGGCTACCTGGACCGGACAGATTACAGTCATCCCTGCATTTTATCAAATTTTAATACATGCGCAATACCATCACCGTCTTTTTACTGCTTTTAGGCCTTCTTCCCAATGCCCCACTTTTCGGGCAGAAACTCGAGCAGGACCCTAAACTGGTAAAGGGACGTTTAAAAAACGGTTTTACTTATTATATCTACCCCAATACTACAGGGAGCAAACAGAGTAGCATACAGCTCTTTGTCAAAGCAGGCTCTCTCCAAGAGAGCGAGGAGCAACGTGGTCTCGCGCATTTTGTAGAACATATGGCCTTCAATGGGAGCAAAAACTACCCTAAGAATGAAGTCATCACCTACCTCGAGTCATTAGGTGTCAAATTTGGCGCCGACCTCAATGCTTATACCAGCTATGATCAGACGGTGTATAAAATCGATGTCAATACCGAACATCCTGAACAACTGCACAAAGCAGTCGACATCGTTGCCGACTGGGCTTTCGAGCTCAGCTTCGATAGTTTAGAAATCGAACGGGAGCGGGGCGTCATTATTGAAGAATGGCGGACCAAGCAGGGGGCAGCTGCCCGATTGTCCGAACAGTACCTGCCTCTGGTGTTCTACAACTCTAGGTATGCACAGCGTCAGCCCATAGGTACATTGGATGTGTTACAACATTTTGCACACCCGACCATCAAGCGCTTTTATAGCGATTGGTACCGCCCAGAATTAATGGCTGTTGCTATTGTTTCCAATCAGGATGTCAAACAGGTAGAACAATATGTCAAAAAGCAATTTGGTTCGGCCCGTAACCCTAAAAAAGCGCCAAAGCGTGATCTTTATAGCTTACCTCCACATGCCGATACCCTATATAGCATAGCCACGGATAAAGAAGAAAGCGAAGTAGACTTTGCTTATATCACCAAGCTACCTGCATTGACAGCGATCAACCAAGAGTCCAAAATCTACCAACAGCAGTTACAGAGTTTTGTCAATGGTCTCAGCAAAAAACGTTTTGAGCGCCTACAACAGCAAAACAGCGACTTTCGTTCAGGATCCATGAGTAGCACTTCTTTTATGCCCGGCATCGCAGTAGCATTGGGCGGAGCCTCTCTCTATGAGGATGCTATACATTCTGGCATCAAGCAATACCTCTACGAGCAGGCAAGGATACGCCAACATGGTTTTACCCAAGCAGAGATTGACGATTACCGTAAAGAATATATTGCCCAGTATGAACGGAGTAAAAACAATTCCAGCCACCTTTCACCAGTAACCTTACTTGGCTGGATGAAAGATGATTTTTACGAAGGTCATACACTGATGGACCGTAGCAAACGAAGTGATATCCTTTTTCACCTTCAGCAACGGATTGATTCCACGGTATTACTTCAATCTATTAAAGACCAAGCTATACAAGGCAATACGGTTATCATGCTCACAGGGCCCGATCGGGTCAAGTCGAGGTTTCCTACTGAGCAGAAACTCCGTAACTGGTCCGACAGCATCAACCGATTACAGATTCCCGTCTGGCATGACGAAATCAGTATTCCGGGCAAATTATTATCCCAGACACCAGTAGCGGGTAATATAGTGGAAAAGAGATACATTCCCGAGATCGATGTTTACCAATGGACACTTTCCAATCAGACTACGGTATACCTCAAACAGAGCAGCAACCGTAAAAACCATGTGCAGCTCACCGGTTTCAGACGGGGAGGTTTCAGTGTCATTGACAGCAGTGATTATATCAATGCCTTATTCAGCAAAGACATTATTGCCGCAAGCGGTGCAGGTGATTTTTCGCGGCGTGCCCTCTCCAAGTATTTACTTGGCAATAGCGCTACAGCTATGCTAGTCTGGTCCAAATACCGCGAAGGCGTGGCCGCCAATGCCAACAGCAAGGATCTGAAAACCATGTTCGAATTGCTCTATCTCAAATGGACACAGCCCCGTGTAGACCGTGATGTCTTTGACATGCACAAACGCAAGACTATCGAAACATTAAAAAAACAGAGCCACAGTCCGAGCTTAGATTACAATAAGCTCATTGCTCAAAAAATCGGTGCAGACAGCGAAGAAGACAACTATGACGAGACGCGCTTACAGCAGGAACTACGATACGATGCGCTCGTTCCCGTATTTCAAAAACGTTTTGCTTCAGCAGCCGGGTTCGACTTTGTCCTAGTAGGCGATTTTCAGCTGGACAGTATCACTCCTTATATCCTGACTTACTTAGGAGGCTTACCTAATCAAGCTCAATTGGCACAGGAAAGCACACCAAAAGCCCTTTCTGAGGGTGAAAATGCAGACATCAGAATGACTGCCGGTGACACGGACAAAGCTACGGTCAATATGATCTATCAAAACACAGCTATTGAACATGATTATCCACAGATTTTGGTTTATGAATTATTACAGGAGATACTCAAAGTCAAACTTCGTGAAAACCTACGTGAAAAACATTCGGGCGTATACGGCGTGTCTGTTAATACCAGTTCGACCGCTATACCATCTGCTCTGTTCCGCACCCGGATAGCCTTCACCTGTGCGCCCCTGCGTAGCCAGTTCCTTATGCAACAAGTCGATCAGGAGATACAACATATAGCAAGCAATCCGGCCTATTTCGCCCAAGAGTTAGAAAACATCAAAAGGCAGTTAATCCTGACCTACGACAAGCAAAAAGATAAAGAAACCTTTTGGAGCGCAGAACTGCGCAACCATCTTTACAATGGTTACAAAGACTGGTCTTATTTCACACAGTATAGTGAAATGTTAGAAAAAATCACAGCTGATACCATCAGTACAGCTGTACAATCATTAATCTTACAGGGCAAAACAGTACGCGCTATACTCAGCCCTGCTATTCAAACAGAAACAAAGAAATAAATTATGAAAGCAAAATATCTATTTCTATTAAGCCTATTTACACTCGGTCTACTGGGGTGTAAAAAGTATGAAATTGGCTATGACGGCCAGGTTAACTTTAGCAGTTACCGACTAGAGCCCGCCTCACATCCCGGACTTCAGGAGACGGTCCACGGTGTTATCGAAGGAAAGATGGTCTATATCCGTGTTCCCAACTCTGTCAATATCAACCAGGCCAAGCCCAGTTTCAGCAGCAGTAGCGAACAGGCTATTGTATACTTAAATGACAAAGTACAGGAAAGCGGCGTCAGCCTCGTCAATATGAGTGATACGCTCGATTATCGGATCGCTAGTCCCAATGACATGGGCTTCATGCAGGTGATTGCGCTACGCAACGCCGCCATTGTATCTTTTGGCTTTTATGCCGCAGACAATGAAAACATTCTTTTCCGCGACTACATCGCTAAATTTGACGGACTTAATATCCAGGTAGACCTTCCGGTCGACGCCGATATTACCCGTCTTGTAGCACGGTACAAAACGACTGATGGCGCTGTGGTAAAAGTCAATGGTGTACCACAAAACAGCCAACAGTCGGCCAATGATTTCACACAGGAAGTCACTTACGAAGTGACGGATGCTGAAACTACAGAGCCTGAAAAATTCGTAGTGAACATTGGCCGTTTGACTGCTCCAGAGTGGCTAGAAATGCCGTTAGGTGCTATCAAAGACTTTAAAGTCGGCGAAATCCGCATGGCGTTAAACCCTACGAATAATCAACCCGCTATAATCTTTAGCAGACATACTTCTGATGGTGATGGTAGCCGTAAAGCTGTAGTGTCTCAATTTGACGGAAGTCAATGGAATATTTTAGGCCCTAACGATGGCATATCTGCCGGCCGTGTGGATGTACCTGCTATTGCCATAGATAATAATGGTATTATCTATGCGACCTACAAAGATTATCAGACGGTCGGTGATTCCGTACAATATGCTTCGACCCAAAAATATGAAAATGAAAAGTGGAGCTATCTAAATAAGCCACAAGGAAATGCACACCGTGTGAATTATCTGCACATCGAAACGAATGCTAATAACATCCCAATATTAGCTTATGCGGCGGCACGAGCCGAATCGGGAGCGGCCAATAGATCGCCACAATCGGCATTTTTCATTAACAAAGATTGGCAATACCGTGCGATAGATGCTTCTCCAGCCACGCTATATACCCGTATCCGAAAAGGACGCGATAATAAAGTATACTATGCAGTAATGGATGGCATTAGCACAACACGTAAACCAACGGTCTATAGATTAAATGATGGGAACCTAGGCTGGGAGCGAGTAGGTACAGCACTCATTTCACCAAGCCCGAGCATCGTTGGCGCAAACCTTATGGATATCGAAGCGTCCGAAGCAGGCGAAGTATATCTCGTTTTCCAATCTCAGGCCAATACAGACAAAAAATCTTATGTGATGAAGTATGAAGGCAATAGCTGGAGACAGATAGGAGCGGAAATCAGTCATACAGCCGCTGGGGGAGCACAGCGAGACAATATAGCCATCGCCCTCCATCCAAATGGAACGCTATATTTTGCTTACGGTGATGATAACGGTATCAAGGTGACGACTTTTGATAAGAACACGCAGAACTGGGCTCCTGCCAAGAGTATCAGCTCTGTCAACGGCGACAAACTCACCCTTCGCATTTCGGAGGATGGAATACCATTCTTAGCTACCGTCGTAGATGGCAGTATCAAGGTATACCGTTACGATATACCATAGCATTCTTTCCTTTTATAAAAAAGCCCTTGTAATTGATCAATTACAAGGGCTTTTTACTTCGATTCGAATCACGGCATCAGAGTTCAGTAATAAACTCCTGCTCCACAGAAAAGCCAAAATTATCCTTTGCACGTATCTTTACCTTGACTATTTTACCTTTATAAGCTTCAGGAAGTTCTAATCCCCAAATATGCGACGATACCCTTGTCCCTAGCGGATTTCGTGTATTCCCCTGCGTTGGATAGATTTTTTCCTGATTCTTATCCCGGATCACCTGCACCGAGGGTGCTACACGTTTCTGCTGTTGCATAGGCATCCATTGCGAATCATCGATCTGCAGTTCTACCTTTGTCTTCTCACTACCTCCAAATACATTCAGCACCAAACCCGTCGTATCGACTATTAAATCCATCTGGTGCTTCTCATCCATTCCTATCCCTTTATAACTGATCTGATAATCCCCCTGCTGAAAATCAACCGTAAAATAGCCCCGTGGCGTACCGCACTGCATCAGCGCATGTGGCACCCCGTCCATATCTTTCTCCCCTCGCCACCAATTTCCACATGTAGCTCCGGCCCCCAGTTCATGTATATTATCCTGCTTAAAGAAATAACGATTTACCGTATGTGTATGCCCTGTCAATATCAAGACCTTTTGATAATCCTTTAACAAAGCCAATACCTCCTTTTGATTGTGCGTATGTGCCATTGGAATATGTTGACTCAATACAATAGTAGTATTTTTCGGTACCAGTTTCAGGTCTGCCTCTAAAAAAGCGAGTTGCTCCACAGACACCCTGCCCTCATAGCTCTTACTTCCAGTAGCAAAAACATTGTTGAGCATCACAAAATGCACTCCACCGTAGTTAAACGCATACGTATCTGCCCCCAATTCACGATTAAACACATCATTCAGCTGCGCACTGCCCGTGTTTCTATCGTGATTGCCCAAGACCGTCCAGTAGGACACATCTGTCTTATCCAAAACCGCTCTCACCCCTGGCATCAGTGGCATCTTATCATTTACCAGGTCGCCCAGCAGGATATTAAACTGTACATCTCTACGTTGCGCCAACTCCGTCAGTACTGATTTGGCCGCATATCCAAGCTCCTCTTCCGTATCCACCTGTACATCTCCTATCGCACCTATACGAAAACGGTTCGATTGTATTTCTCGGGACAAAGGCAGATCAAAAGAGATGGTATCCCCTGTAGCCACCATCGTATCCACATACAAAAAGTGGGTATTTCCAATTTTACTTTCCGATCTGGCTAGCGCATAGCCTGTAGGTACAATCGGAAATACAGATTGTCCCGGCTTGACTGCCAATTCAAAGCCCCCCTTCCTGTCCGTCTGCACCACCAATTCCCCATTTGACACCGGTATCGATTTCAACAAACGTTCCGATTTATCATAAATACCGTTTTGGTTCGCATCCAGAAATACACGACCAACCACAGTCTGGGAGAAGACCATCCCCACAGAACACACATTCAACAAAACGCCGACCAGTACATTCTTCATTCTTTTATATTTTTGAGACCCAAAGATACCCAAAGCAACATCTTTATCCCAAAAAACCCATACCGTTTTATCTAAAAACAATTCCCTTCCAGACTACTTTCGACCATACCCTAGTATTTTAATCAGCTGTACCAGCCCCATATCAAAAACGAAAACCTCTCCCCTTTACCCATCACTCCCAGCCTCCTGCACCAACTGGCAGGCCTCAGGAATACTACACTCTACAATTCATCATATTGTTTTTTTACCATTTTATAATATTTACTATCCTGTCCTTTCCCTTTCAGTAGCTTAAAAGTATTCTCCAATTTCTGAAACTCACGATGATTATAAAGTTGGTAAAAAAGAAAGAACGTAGAAACATTACTTTCCGGATTAGCGGCAACAAGTTCCTGTATACGTGTATCCAGCAGCTCATCCTTCGCGAAGTGATTTTTAATCTCCTCCAAATCTAAAAATGCTTTATTCCCTTTCTGGAGATCATTAGCATCGATATAACTGTAATATACCTGCTTGGCACTATCTATCAGCCTTTCCTTCCTGTCAAAGAACTCACTAAATGTGTCCCAATAACGATCTGCTAGATCACACTCTTTGCATGCAATATTTTTAAACTGTAGTGTCGATGCTCCTTTACGTTCTAATTCTTCAATACTCACCTCATTAACCACTTCAATATGATAAGTAGATCCATTTTTATGATCGATGTATAATGGCTTGGTCAATTGAAATAGGTCATAATCATCTTCTTTATCAAAACCCCTACTTCGAAATACTTGATGGGAGATCAGCGTTCTAGGCCACGAAAAGACCGCTATATACATATCATCTTCCAGTCCAGGAATCCTAATGGGTTTAGAAAGATCTACGTTCTCCTTATTAAACACCTCTTTACCAGTGATAATGTGGTTTATCCGAAAAGAACAAGAATCTACCGGCAATCCTGTCAACTGTATATTCACCTCTTGGTTTTTCTTCCCATCCTCTCGTTTAAAACCACATGCCTGAAAAAAAATAACTACAAATAATACTAAGGGTATTCGCATATTTTTAAAAAAACGGGCCTGACAACGGATCATCAGGCCCTTCACACAACACTTTTTTAAACTAAACAAATCATTTTAAATTATCATACTGAGCTTTTACAGATACATTACCTTTAACATCGTACGCTTCAAATTCCATTTTCACATTATTACCTGTACGGATTACACTTTTACATGTCAAGTAATGTATATTATAAGTATTTATGAAATAATTCATATAAGTAAGATTAGAGGTATATCCTGATTGAGGATAAAAACTCATGACATTATTTGACATAGCAGGCGAAACATCGTAGTTGGTAGTTGTTGTATAAGGAAACTTAAGATAAAAATAATATGGATTTTTAAACCCACCAGTTCCAATATTACGACTTATCTGAAACGGGAATCCATTTTGCATCGTTGCTAGATTTGTGGGAGCAACTGTACTCCAAATAGTTTCGAAGGTTTTATTTTTACTTGGGTTATTAATATATTCAATTTTCATATTACCAGATACTCCTGCTACATTTTGAGTAAAACCTGGCGATGACATGTCAAAATAAATTTCCCCGTCTGCCCACTTCCAATCCTTAGGCCGCTTAAACATTTTGTAAATAACCCCTCCTTCTTTTGCATAGACCTTACCACTACGGTAACACTGTATCGCAACAGTATCAGCAGACACACCTACAATGTTATACATATGGTCTGTGATGTCCGATGCCTGTGTACCTATTCGGTATAAGGTGGACATTATCGATCCCGAGGTAAAGATCAACTGTGGAGCACCGGTACCATTCGTTATCCTAAAAAAGGATTCTGTTTCAGCCGTTTCTCCATATACTGTCTTGACAAAGACGCGATTTTTAACCGTATCGAATTTCAGCACAATTGGTGTATATACCTCCGAATTTAAACCGACTTTAGCCATCATGACCCAGCCCGTTTCGGACGAAGCTAGCACTTTCTTAGCTTCTTGTGCCACCTTTTCCTGTCTTTCTAGATTAGCGTCAAAATAGCCATTACTGATATTATCCTTTTCACAAGAAGTTATCAGCATCAAGAGGCTTGCTACAATAATTAAATTATAGAATACTTTCTTCATGATCATCATTTTTAATAATTAACCTTATTCACCACCGAGTCCACCATAAGATGAAGTTTATGTAAATCCACCCCCATATCCATATACTTTTGATGCACCATCTTATACTTCTTTTCTAGATCCTGACTTTTACTGACTGTAATCTTATCTTTAATCCAAGACTCTGAATACCTTACCATATATTCTACATTGGTTGCAAAATCCTCTTCAGGAGCATAGCCTCCATAGCCCTTCCAGAATCCATCTGCCTGTGCCTGCGCTTCAGTTTTTGACGAATATCCCGTCAGTCCATAATATTTTCCTTGCGAGACTCTATCAAACAGATATCCTCGACCGTATTTATGATCTATCTGATGGGCATGTTCGTGGTACAATGTGACGATGTGATCCTTAAGCCAAGTTTTGCCCGTCGAAAAGTTATTCACACCTCCCATTCCAAGTCGATAAAACTGTCCATTCATTCCCGCACCAGCAGCAGTAGCAGTAGTAGTTGGATCGTTAAAATGCACATATCCTCCTGCCAAAATAAACTCAATAGGAGTTTCTCCTTTGAAAAACACAGGGAAATTTTCCTTAAGAGGCTTAAGCCAAATCTTGTTCAACATTACCTTAGTATAAGGTAGTGCTTTATCATACTGTGGGGGCATAAAAAATGTGGAACCTGCAATGATTCGAGGAGTATACTCATAGATAATCTCTACTCCATATGCTTTTTGAATAGAATCACATAGATAATCTAATTCATTCCATTGGGACTTAGGCTTCACCTCCTTTTTAGAAAAATAATCCACCGTCTCATCAACCTCTCCCAATGGATAATTATCTTTTTTACATCCTACAAGAAGGATAAGCACAGTTATTAAATAAATAAGCTTTTTCATAATTGTTTCTATCTAGGGTTCAATTGATTTTCCAATAATGGATTACCTACTCGCGCCTGAACCGGTATCTGTATTGCTGTCCGCAAATCGTTTGGCTTTAAGATGATTGCAGTCTTACCATCGGTTCGTATCATCCGATGTTCTATCTCGATACCTAAACGTTTTATATCATACCACCTATACCCTTGTCCTATCAACTCCAATTTCCGTTCTTTCATCACCACATCCAGTGCAGCCGTTACCGTGGCTGGTGTAGCCAATGCTCTATAGTTAGCAGTACTGAAACGTTCTTTGCGAATTGCTTCTATATCCGCCATTGCTTTGGCAATATCTGGAGCTGCTTTCTTTAAGTTTGCCTCCGCTCGATTCAATAATACCTCTTCCATAGTAAAGCAATCATACCTCACCTGAACTGCATTCGGATTATTGGGTTGGTTTCCATACTTCACAGGCAGTGCTACACTATCGATTACCGTACCACCTGAGCTGAAGTGGGCCCATCTATAGTCAGTAGAAGGCGTTGTATAAAACATATTGTGCGCCACGTAGAACCCTCCCAATCGATATCCAAATGGACGACACAGGAAAATCGATGTCACCTGATTGACTAGTAATAAATTCGGATGAATACTTGGATTCATAATTTCCTGCGCCCAGAATTTTTCATCTGTATTCGATTTACGCCACACATCCTCACTCATCTTACGGACAATTACGCCCTTTTCTGCGACTACGAGATCGGCATATTTAGCTGCTTCTTCCCACTTGCCTTTATATAAATTTATCCGTGATAAAAAAGCATAAGCGCTGGCCAGATTAAACCGATAGGGACTGCGGGGAACAAATGAGATCCCCTGTTTCATCAATGCCAATCCTTCTTCCACATCTTTATCTATTTGTGCATACACCTCTTTTACTGTTGCTCTGTTATATAGCCCTCTATTGTCTTTAGGCACCTCCAAGATCAAGGGTACACCTAAATTTTTATCATTATTGGCTTCATCATAGTGCAGAGAAAACAAGTTTACCAGTGCAAAATAATTGTACGCACGCAACAATAAAGCTTCACCTTTTAGCGCCATTGCATGCACCTTATCCCCTTTTGTTGTCTCTAACGCCTCTAAGGCTAAATTTGCCTCATAAACCTTTTTATAATAATGTGAGTATGCATATGTTGGCGTTGCGGTAGTTATCGCGTCCGAATACTCATCTTCCCATTTATATATAGGAATGTAAGTAGCTCCATTACTCGCTTGCATAGTCGATGCATAGTGATGTAGATTATCCGTCATGATCTCTGTAAAGAGATCCGCACGCGCTGGATACGCATTTATTATCAGCAGATCAACACTCTCATTATCGTCTATTTCCACCCTATTGTCGTAGGCGGCATCCAAAAACTTCTCACAAGAACCAAGGAAGCTTAGTGCGACTACTAATACTATAATTCTATTTAAATATTTCATCTTTATTCCTCCTAAAAGCCAAATGTTAAACGCATCGTGTATGATTTTGGGTTTGGTAAAGCCGTTCCACCAGAAAGGTACAGGTCTGGATCTACTCCTCTCAATCTACCACTAGACCAATAATAAATATTATTCGCTGACAACATCAATCTTGCATTTTTAACAAAAGGGAAACGCTGGAACACATTTTTTCCTAAATCATATGCCAACAAAATTTCGCTAATCCTTAAATTACTTGCATCAGCGGCACGAAAATCAGATCTGTTATAGGCAGTCTCGTCCATATTGCTCACTGTTCCTAGATATATACGCTGAATAGTACTTAGCATTCCAGGAATATTTGTGTGCTGTTCATCGCCAATCGTCTGCCATCTATAATTCAAGTCTCCTGATTTCGAACCTGAATCATCGTACACACGTGTAGCAATAGGGCTTGTAAATACCTTATGACCATGCGAATAAGTTAAAAACACACGTAGCTCTACTCCTCTATATTGGAAAGAGTTAGAAATAGAACCTGTGCCCAGTGGCTGTCTGGATCCGAGATAAGTTATTAAAGAGCGGTCTCTCGACGTTGAGACAATACCATTCACCTCACCATTTGATCCATTAAATACTGGCCGTCCTTCCGAGTTCAATCTCGAATAGTTAAATCCATACAGTGACTCCAACGGGTAGCCCGTCAAAGGATATCCCAATGGGTTCGTAATCTGGGATAATAATGCCGACTGCAATTCTCCATCTAAAAGCTGATTCTTCACATAGCCATAAATCAGGTTAACATCCCAATGAAAATCCCTTTTATTCAATAAATTACGATACCCCAGTGTAATATCAAAACCTTTATTGGTCATTGATCCAAAATTGATTCTCTTTGTTGTAAACCCATCTTCTTGCGCCACATTAAATGCAACGACCAAATCTTTATTCTTTCTGTGATAATACTCCGCAGCTAATGTCAAGCGATTAAACAAAGAGACATCCAGTCCAAAATTTGTGGTATAATCTTTTTCCCAAGCCAGATTGTGTAATTCAGGAGCCAGTACATTGATACCCTTAGCATTATTTGTTGCATCCAATCTCGGAAGGTTAAAATAGTTGGCATCTAGCATCGGTGATGTTTCAAAACTATTACCGCGCAATGCATGACTCACTCTAAATTTTAAATAGTCAATCGTTCTGTTGGTATTAATCGCTTCAAAAAAACCTTCACGATCTATGTTCCACGAAAATCCCACTCCGTAGTTTGGTAGGAACTTGGTTCTTTGCATGCGACCAAACATATTGCTACCATCTTGCCGACCAGAGATATCAACATTATACCGGTCATTAAATGTATACTGTATATTAGCATAGAACCCCACATTCCTTCTATCCTGAAATTGCTCCACATAGGTTGGATCATTTTTGTTTATCGCGTAAGCCATGGCCAATCTTGAAGGAGCAGCTATCTTACCTCCATAATACATGTATCCGTAAGCTTTCGTATAAACTCTATCCACATACGTTTTTTCAATTTCACCACCAACCAATACATCAATTTTATGTAGACCTATAGTTTGGTTATAAGCCAGTTGATTCCGAACACTCCAAAAAGACTGTGTATTATCCCATAAATAACGAAATCCCCCTTCTGGCAAAATGGTCTCTTTGTACGCATAAGGATCATTTGGATCCTGATAAAGTAATGAATTCTGATCCCTTAAGACATCATTATAATCTACTCTATAGGCATTAGCCATATTGGACCGCTCTGTTGCAATATGACTTATCTTATTCACATTCTTACGAACGGCAAATGTTCCACTGTAGATTAAATTTTTTGTTATTTTAAACGTAGGTTTCACGATCGCCCGTACTTCCTGTGCTTTAATATCATTAAAGTTCTCTGCCAGTTCTTCAACGATATTAAAAGGGGCAAGATTTTCCGTATAGTATTTATAGGAACCATCTGAGTTATAAGGATACATAGCTCTACTTGTTTGCATAGCATAGAGAAACGGATTAATCTCAAATTCACGTGTCACCTCAAAATAGTTGCTTGTAGCCAATGTTTTTGATTCATTTGTCCCTGGTGTCCTTTGCGAACGGGTGTTCCAATTCAGATTGATATCTAAATCAAACCTAGGGGTGATATTAAAGATCGTTCGCATATCAGTCGTATACCGTTTTGTTCCAAATCCAATAGCTTGTCCATCATCATCCGCCATACTTCCTGATACATAATAAGTATGCTTATCTCCACCACCCGAAAAAGATAGACTATGTTCTTGAATCAAATTATTACGAAATAGCACATCGAACCAGTCCGTATTCGCTTTAGCAGATCTATTTAACTCCGAATACGCCTCATCCAATGTTAAATTCCTTAATGCCAACTGCTTATACGTCTCCGTGAATGCTCCTGTAAAATTAGGCCAGTTCGCATTTGACAAATAACCGCGATCATACATTTCCTTATACATCTTCATCTCCTGTGCCGAATTCATTAAGTTAAACTGTGACACGCTAGGTTTCACCCCGACAGACCAAGCCGTACTTAGATTCACATTTCTTGAGTTGACGGATCCTTTTTTTGTGGTAATGGAAATAACCCCATTGGCCGCACGTGTACCATATAATGCTGTAGCTGCTCCATCTTTCAAAATCTGTATATCTTCTATATCCTGTGCATTCAATCCTGCTATTGCCGATCCTAGTACCGAAGCAGGATCACCGCTATATAGTTGGTTTACAGAAACATTAGACGGAGATGTTATTACAACCCCATTGATCACATAAAGTGGCTCTTGGTTGGCCGAAATAGATGAGTTACCACGGATCCGAATTTTTGGAGTAGCACCAAATGTACCTGATGTATTTTGTACAGCTACCCCTGCAGCTGCTCCTTGCAACATCCTAGATACATCTAACGCCCCTGATCGGTCTATATTCTTCTTATCCACTTGACTTACTGACCCGGTAAACTTACTCTTATCAACTTTTTGGAAGCCCGTTACAATCACTTCATCAATGTCCTTATCATCTAGGACCATAGTTACAACCATTCCATTAACGGCGACTTTATTAACTGTTCTGTGTCCTATAAGTGAAAATCGTAGATTCACGTCTCTATCCACAGCAATAGAGAACTTTCCTTCACCATCTGTATTTGTTGCTCTACCACCATTCGCCATAGCTACTGTAACCCCTGCTATACCTTTACCATCAATATCTACGACTCTACCTCTCACTTCCGTTTGCTTCCCCTCTTCATCTCTCAGCGAGGCTGGATTTACCGTGATAATCTTATCGGATATGATATAGTTAAATGGCTGATCCGCAAATATTTCGTCAAGCACCGTTCTTATCCCCACCTTGTTGGCTTCGATTGTCACCGGTTTGGCATTGTTAAAATGGCTCGAATTCATCAAGAAACTATAGCCTGTCTGCTTCTGAATTTCATTCAGAGCTACCTGGAGCCGCTGTTTTTTGAGATGGAGTGTCACCTGTTGTCCAAAACTGCTAGCAGAGGCCTGGATACAAAACAAGAGCACAAGTATTGTAGTTAATTTCATTGCTAAAAGTGTAGGATAACTTAGAGCGAACATGGTCCATTGCCTACCTTCGGATTCATAGGCGGACACCATCACTTTTCGTTTTTTCATAATTGTGATTTAAGCACATTTATAGGGAGTTATGTATACATTCCTTATATTTGTACTGGTTAAAAAATTTTGTAATTAGTCATTCATCGTTTTTAAACCGGCTACTGGGGGTGCTGGAACACCTCCAGTATTGTTTTATCAGCGCATCTAGTATCGTTTTACAAGAACCCTCCTTTCTCTAATTTCAAATTTATAATTAGTATTCATTTCTAGTACTTTTAATAGTTCGGACAATTTCACATTCCTGGAGACCGTTCCCGACAGCTGTACATTCTCTATATCTGCATCATAAAACACCATCTGCACATCATACCAGTTTTCCACCTCCCGTAGGATTTCCTTAAAAGAACTATTGTCAAATACAAACTCTTTGTTCTTCCAGGCTAGCGAATTAGCTGTCTGGACATCAGTAATCTCTACCTTATCCGCTACCAGTGCCTGTTGTCCCGGTTTCAGGTAATAATCGTTTCCATCAGCCACAATTTTTACCCGTCCTTCTATCAGTGTCGTCTTCGCATATTTTTCTCGGGATACCAAGTTGAATGATGTCCCCAACACTTCAATCACCTGCTTTTGGGAATGTACCCTAAAAGGCCTTTCCTTATCGGGCTCCACCTCAAAGAAAGCCTCACCCTCGACAAATACATCCCGCTTATCCGATCTAAAACTACTCGGATACCGTATAGACGAAGCCGCATTCAGCTTTACCAAGGTCCCATCCTCCAGTCTCAGTTCTGTAAATCCACCCTTTGGCGTATGTATAGTCAGATAACTTGGCGTACTCTCCGTCTCGCTACTGTCTTTGTAGATAATCTGTCCATCTTCATTTTTATAGACATTTAGTCCATTTTTACTATATATCAGTCCTACCTCGGCCGAATCCACCCGTATGGTCTCTCCTGTAGCCAGAGTAATCAGTGCCATTGGCTCTGCCGGATCTACATCCCTATGCTCCATCACCATCAGATCCTCCTTCTTATCCGTCCACTTCCACTGATATAAGCCCCATCCCAGGGCAACACATAGACAGGCAGCTACCGCGATCTTCGATACACCTTTCCACACAGATCCCGTACGACGTTCCTTCAGCGTTATTACTTGATCCCTTTCGAACAGTTTATCCCGGATCCGATCCAGACGGTGCGAAATCTTCTCTTCCGGGATCTCCGGAATATACAAGTCCGGCGTTTCGATACCATTCAATAGTTTCACAACCTCTTCATCCGGCAGGTCATCCAGCATAGCCATCAGCTCTTCCCTTTCTGCTCCAGTCAATCCATCTGAAAGGTGTTTTTCCAATAAATTTTTTATTTTTTGGTCTATCATATAAGCTTCTTTTTGGCCAGTCTTTATAATGTATACGCACGAGATCGATAAACTCACTATCCGGTTCAGAAAAAAATATATTTTTTTTAAAGGATAAATTCGACTAAATTCACAAGAGTATTATTCTGCTAACCATCACGATGTACAAACACACTATAGACAACGCCATATGCATTGCTTTTATCGGAGGTGATAAAAAAGCGTTCGAATCTATATACTGTACTTTTTCCAAACCCTTATACCGGCGTATCCTATATCTTGTGAAAGATCCCGATGATGCCGATGAGGTCCTGCATAATATTTTCATCAAGATCTGGACAGCGCGGGAGCAGATAGACCCTGCCAAGAACCTCTTTGCCTATTTTATGCAGGCCGCTAATAGCATGGCTATAGACCACTTGCGGAAAAATTTAAGGACCCAGGTCATGCATGATACCATTATCGTATCCGGCGAAGAGCACACTGCACGATCTGTTGAGGACAGCTACATTAGCAAAGAAGACTGGAAGATTCTAGAATCCGCCATCGAGCAGTTACCTCCCCAAAGGCGTTTGATATTCAAGCTCTGTAAGATTGAAGGTAAGAGTTATAAGGAAGTTAGCGAGTCCCTGTCCATTTCTCCCGCCACTATCAGTAATCAACTTGTATTAGCGATGAAATTTTTGCGTCAGTTTGTAAAACAGCACCACAAGGAAATTCTTTTGTACTGTCTACTTTTTGATTATATGGGCCGTAAATAAAATTTCAGCATACCAACAACACACAGGGCATTTGATTAACAAATGCCCTGTTCTTTTTATACATCCAGTTTTTCAAAAACCGAATTCTGGGATTTATATTCCGGTACAATCTCTTTAATCAACTGAACCAGCTCCATTTTTTGTTTTTCCGGATCGGCTACCTTTACCAGAGCGCACAACTCCTCTATTTTCGCCCGCTTGAGGTGCAGGTCATGAGGCCTAACCTTTGCGATCATGATTTTCTCATGATGCGTCTTTTCGGTATTCTCATCATTGGCGAGCAGTTCTTCAAATGTCTTTTCTCCTGGGCGCAGTCCTACAATCTCTATTCCGATATCCTCCGGATAGCTATACCCTTTGAGCTGTATCATCTGTATCGCCAGATCCATGATTCTGACCGGCTGCCCCATATCAAAAACAAAAACCTCTCCCCCTTTACCCATCACTCCAGCCTCCTGCACCAGCTGGCAGGCCTCAGGAATAGTCATAAAATAACGTGTTATATCCGGATGTGTAATCGTGAGCGGGCCACCTTTCAGCATCTGCTTCTCGAACAGCGGGATCACAGAGCCGTTCGACCCCAGTACATTTCCAAAACGCGTCACGATATAACTTGTCTTCGATTCTGCATTGATACAGGATATGATAATCTCGGCTACACGCTTGGTAGCCCCCATTACATTCGTCGGGTTTACCGCCTTATCCGTCGATACCATCACAAACTTCTCTACGCCGTACCTATCTGCTAGCAGGGCCACATTACAGGATCCCCACACATTAGTCATTATTGCCTCATAAGGATTTTCCTCCATCAGAGGCACATGCTTATAAGCCGCCGCATGGAATACATAGTCCGGTCTATACTTCTCAAAAACCTGCTGCATAAAAGCCTCATTGCGCACATTACCGACTATAAAATTAAACCGTTTCTGATTGCTACAATCCGTTATCTCCTGCTGTATTTCATAGAGTGCCGATTCCGCCTGATCCAGAACAATCAACCGTCTGCATGTCGTAGCCGCGATCTGCCGGACCAACTCGGAGCCGATCGAGCCAGCACCTCCTGTGACCAGCACCACCTTACCCTCCATCTCCTTCTGTATACTCGGATTGTCCAGATCAATAGCCTTTCTACCCAGCAGATCCTCAATACGGAGGCTACGTATCTGTCTGGTCGCCACCTCTCCCGCCAATAGCTTCGCCGAATCCGGAATAATCTTTACCACCAGTGGAATGGGCTCTGCCAGCTTAAAAACACGCTGCAACCGCTCTGGGGTATGTCTATCCGTTGCAATGATCAGCTCATGGGCATTACCAAATTTCTGAACAAAATCCTTATTCAGATTCGCTACATCATGCACCTTAAATCCCTGTATCCGCTTTCCTATCCGCGCAGGATTATCATCCATAATCGCCACCACACGGTACTTATTACGCGATGTCGACTGGATAAAATGAAAAGTAGTATTTCCCATATTGCCTGCACCAAACAGGATAACCGGAATACGGTTGTCCTTACGGTTCCACAATATCTCGTGGTACAGTGCTCTATAAAGAACACGGGCAAACGACATCGAAAACCCCGTTATAAAAGCATGGAATAACAACTGCGTATCCGAAAAAGGAATAATTCCCCTTAGAGCAGGTAGGTATTCAATTTTCCAGTGTATCAGATGCGACACGACCACCGACATCCCAAAAGCAACAACAATTGTAATGGCCAGTTGCTGTATATCACGTAACCCCGTGCGCCGTATCACACTCCTATAGGTCTGAAAAGACAGGAAACAGAGCAGATAGATCGTACCTACTATTAGCAACTGTCCGAGCATCCGGTCAAACAGTCCCATCATGTTCTGGACTTCGATTCCGTTGCGTTCTTTAAAAATCAGCACAAAACTGAATACGAATGCACCGGACATCAGTACCAAATCGATCAACAGGATCATCCAGCGCGGCTTGTCCATCCGCAATCCCTCTCTCCAAATATTTATCATGTATACGCTACTTACTAAGTATCAAGCTATTCTATCCAATGGGAATCCCATCCTTTGGCTGTCTTGTCAATTAATTTTTTACACTCCCAATTAACACCATACACTTTGGCAAAAAGAATACCAAAAAATTAATAAACCCTTTCTCTTTAAGCTTGAACAACATGCAATATATACAAATATTCAATTCAATTTGCATTAAAATGCGTA
Source organism: Sphingobacterium tabacisoli (assembly GCF_017908035.1). GTDB lineage: Bacteria > Bacteroidota > Bacteroidia > Sphingobacteriales > Sphingobacteriaceae > Sphingobacterium > Sphingobacterium tabacisoli. The sequence continues at coordinate 201,531 of NZ_JAEQMU010000006.1, forward strand.
TATTCTTAACGAACGAGTCCCAACAAATTAATTAAAACCTATAGCACAAAATTTTGTTTATAGGACAAGGGCGTCCCCGACGTCCGCAGCGTACCGAAAGGTCCTGCAATATTATATCGGGTAACCTTAAATATTTTTATTATGCAACATTCATTTTTCAAAACAATCCGCAATTCTGTCAAACACTGGTATATCCCTCTGATCATCGGGATCCTCCTAATTCTCTTAGGCTTCTATACCCTCACTACGCCCCTAGCATCCTTCTTTGCACTGACCCTTATCTTTTCCTGGTCATTTATTGTATCAGGTCTTCTAGAGGTCATCTTCGCAATACAGAACAAGGAGGAGATCGAGGGGTGGGGATGGTACCTTACCGGCGGTATCCTCTATACCGTATTGGGTATTCTTCTGTTAAGCAACCCCGGAGCTTCGGCCGTATCCCTGACCTTCATCGTTGGCTTCTATGTCATGTTCCGATCCATACAGCTCATGTCCTTCTCCTTCGATCTCAAAAGCTATGGAAGCAAAAACTGGGGATGGATTACCTTGTGGGCTATCCTTGGCTTGATATTTAGTTTTATCCTACTCTGGAACCCCGCCTTCGCAGGTCTTTCCTTAGTCATTTGGACAGGGATGGCGATTATTGCTATTGGGTTCTCTGCCTGCATCCTTGCCTTTCAGCTCAAGGGGATCAAGAACAAAACAGCGGCAATGTCTGAAGAATGGAAGGCCAGATACCAGGGCTTAAAAGACGAGTTTTATAAGTATCGTAAAGATTAACTTTATGATCAACGAAAAAAGGTCAGCAATTCTATTAAATAGTTGCTGACCTTTTAACTTTCTAGCCTCCTCACCTCTCTCTAACCTTCTAACTCTCTTTCTCTCTTCACAAAGAAATCGCTCGGCCAGGTATAATCATCATTCGGTGCATGATCAATACCATAATCCGCAAAGACCAATAACTCAGAACCTTCCTCGATGGCCTGAAAGGCAGTCCCATAGCCCACAGGTACATGGATCACCTGCTTATCCTCCGCCTTCAAGATCCTGCGCTCAATCTCCAAATCGGGAGAAGCATTATCCCAATCATCTACCTTCACCGTGTCCAGAGCAAAAGAGCCCGATAGCACATAAAACCACCGTTGTTCGACCCGATGTGCACGCCAGCCACGAACCAGCTCGGTATCCTTATTCTGTATAATATAAAACCGCTTAACCTGCGTCATGTCAAATTCATTGACAAAACGTATCGCTCCACGGTGATCGGAGGCTATACCTCCTTCAATACTTTTTATCATTCCTAAACTATTTTAGTTCTAAAAATCGGATTCTTTTTCCGGATTGGCAAGGATATTGCTTAGCAATCTATACATCGCACCTTTTGCATTTGAATATATGAACAGATTTACATTAGCTTTCAAGACATTGCCCAACGAGGCCCGTGTCTTTACAGTAGCCTTCGGCCTTTTCATTGTTGCTGCTGCCCTATTTGCTTCTCTATTATACCTGGGAATATAGTTAAAGCACCTCATTACTACTCAAATAAAAATAGCCCTTAGAAACTAAAGGCTATCCATATCATTATTACCCTACTGCTATGGTATCTTTCTCTTGAAGGTGATCCAACAAACTCGGATTCTTTATATTACAGGTTTTTAACAGATCACGCACTGGATATTTAGTCACAACATCCTGCAGTGCTGCCAAGTGCTTACCATGATGTGTATCCGTTCCTACAAAATCGTACATCCCCGACTTAATCATCGTAAGAGCTGCTACCTTTACCTCCGTTCCATAATAGCGACTTATCGACAATAGATTCAACTGCAACAGACATCCAGCATCCTTGATCTTCTTGTACATATCAAAATTATAATGATAATAGTTATAACGCTCTGGATGGGCTAAGATTGGCTTATAACCTAGGTTATGGATATCTAATATCGTTTGGAACAATGCCTTTGACTCCGAAAGATACGACATTTCTATCAATACATAGCCCCCTGGCATCACACAGAGATTATCCTTCTTAACCAGTGCCTCCAAACCGTCATCAATCATATGTTCAGCCGCTGCATATATCTCCACCTTGCTATCCGAGTTTTTCAACTCCTTGCTCAATAAACTGTGTGCGCCACTTATAGTCGATTTTGTATTGGGGTGCACGCCTTCCATAATATGGGGAGTACAGATAAATTTTTCAAAGCCCATGCCGTGCAACCCCTTAATTAAGGACATAGACTGTTCTACAGACTGACTACCGTCATCAATACCCGGTAACAAGTGATTGTGCATATCCACTTCGAGAAAGGCCAGCTTACCCAGTGTCAAGACCTTGGTTTCACTCTGTGTTTTACCAAATAACTTTGAAAAAATCCCCATTATATTTCAATAAAATTAAGTTTATGATGATATAACTATAAACGTAATAATTTGTTTTTCGCTACAAAGGTAGTTATGCAAAATAGATCTTTAACCTATTTAATTAAAAACTTGATCAAAACCCGTGCCATATCGAGACAAATACAACGTTACATTGTACAAATATAGTTAACATTAATTAAATATTCAATTCAAATTGTACAATATCGACTCCAAATATAAAAGCACTACCTTAATAGGTAGTGCTTTCACCATTCATAAAAGAATTTATGATATTATTTCTTACGGAATATTCCTTTAATCTTACCCATCAAACGCGCCCTTAGCGATTTATTTCCCATATCTCCATAACCGTAGCCATAACCATAGCCGTAGCCATAACCTTTCGCAAAATCCACATCATTCACCACTACCGCCATATTCTTAAGCTTACCTTGGGCATAGAGCTCTTTTGGCACATTCAATAAACGTTTATCCAGGTAGTTTGCTCGAGACACATATACGGTCAGATCTGCATTATGCGCGATCAGCAACGTATCCGTTACGAGGCTCACAGGGGCGGTATCGACCAATACATAATCATAGTGCTCCTGCCCATATTTCACGATATCATCAAAATGACCATTCATCAACAGCTCTGCCGGGTTAGGTGCGATATAGCCTGAATAAATAATATCAAATCGATAATTATCCGGTTGCTTGATAATGATATTATCGATATCCATATCCGGATTGATCAGGTACTGGGTGATGCCCACGTTGGTATGCTGTAGATGGGACAATCCCAAATAATCCAATACCTTCGGCGAGCGTATATCTGCTCCCATTAATAAGACCTTCTTACCCGACATGGACAGAATACGTGCTAGATTGGTCGACACAAAAGATTTCCCTTCACCCGAGGTAGTTGAAGTAATAAATATCACTGCCGAGTCCTTTTTGGCTCCTAACATAAAGGAGATATTCGTCCGCAAAATACGGAAAGCCTCCGCCAGGGAAGAGCGATCATTCTCCCGTACAATAGGATCTGATGAAGTCGGTACCTCGCCTAGAATCGGAGCCGATAGCACCGCTTCGATATCTTTACGCGACTGAACCTTATTATCCAGTAAGAACTTGATGTATAGCACGCCAAAAGGAAGCAATACACCCACAATAAGCGCTCCTAAAAGAATAATCATCTTCTTTGGAGCCACCGGAATATCCGAACCATAAGCTGCATCAATTACTTTTAATATATCCGGCCTCGCCGCTGCCTTGATTTCATTCTCTTCCCGCTTTTGCAAAAGGAATAGATAGATAGACTCTACGATCTGTTGTTGACGCGAAATATCCTTGAAACCAAGCTCTTGCCTTGGCACTGCTGAGATACGACCTTGTAACTGATTCTTCTTGGCTTGAGCACTATTCAGAGATAATTTCAATACCGATTGGTAATTGTCCAACGAAGTCATGAGGTTACGATTCAGCGAACGGATATTCTCACTTAGGTTTTTCACAACGGGGTTATCTACCGTAGAGCTTTTTAATAGGTCTTCTCGTTCGAGTACTAGCTTATTATACTCCGACAGTGCTTTCTCAATCGACATATCCTGTAGCCCTATATTCGATGGTAACAGCTGTAAATCCGAGTTGGATTTGATCGACTCTTTCATATAGTCGGCCAGTTGCAGTTGTGTACGTTTCTCCAACACATCTTTGTCCGCTTCAGACATGGTCTTAAGATTCAGCTCCGCCTCGGCCATTAGATCCGTGAGATTGTTATTCGCTTTAAAATCCCGAACCTTCTCATCTGCCGAATCCAGATCTTTCGAAATCAGCTCCAACCGTGTCGATATAAATTTCGATGTAGCTGCTGTTACCTTATTTTTATCATCCGAGACATCATTATTATATTGCGCAATCAAGCTATTAATAATAAGTGCAGATTTCTCTTTAATCGGCCCTGTCAATGAAAAATTAACAATGTATGACTGTTTTTCTGAGCTGGGCGTTATCTGTACATCCTTTTGCAACCCATCGATTGTTTTATCGACCGATTGCATCACTACCTTTACAGTTTGTCCTATCGCTTTGGAGAAATCCACATTCGGTGTTACTACAATCTGACCAAAGTTCGTATTTACATTTTTTCCAAATTCGTTTTTTTCTTCCTCAACCCCATTTTTTTCAACCAAAGAGAACGTAGTGTTATCTACTATCTTTATCGTAAAAGAACCAGTTTTATTTTGGTTTTTAATTTGGGTCGCCATCACCTTTATGGGCGATCCAGAAACAAGCACTTCAGTCTGTTTTATCTTTCCCTGTACGAAATAGCTGTTCTGTAGACTATGCTGCTCGATCACTTTTCGGAGTATACGCCTCGACTTGACAATCTCAATCTGATCAATTACGTAAGCAGACTGTCCCCCTCCACCGGTCAAGCTACTCAATTCAGCCAGTCCCGCCATCTCACCAGATGCCTTATCCTCCTTTTGCAAAAGAATCTTCGCGTCCACCTTGTATTGCGAAGTACTATATCGTAGATAGAGAAAAGCAGCCAAGATGGCCAGTACCAACGATATCACAAACCATTTCCAATAATAGGCATACTGCTCTACCAACTGTTTCAGATCAATCTCCTGCTCTTCTGTATCAGCAGCTTTGTATTTATTTTGATTATCCGTCATTATTATCGTCTGCTATTCGTTACGACCAAGGTTAATATAGAGATTACAATAGAACTTACAGAGATCCAGACATTGGTATTTTGCCCCAAGTTCGAGTTACGCACCTGCGAACCATTCGGTTCTACATAGATTACATCATTCTGTGCCAAATAATAATAGGGTGAGTTCAATATCGAATCCGACAACAGATTTAGACGCTCCATTTTCTTCTCCCCATCTTTCTCCCGGATCAACAACACATTGCTCCGCACCCCTTTTATAGTCATATCCCCAGCGAGCCCCAGCGCTTCCAACACCGTCACTCGTTCCTGAGGCAACGTATATGTACCTGGTTTAGCGACTTCACCCAACACTGTAACTTTAAAATTCGCGAAGGTTAGATTCACTCCCGGATCAACAATATACTGTTTCAACTTAGACCTCAACAAATCTCGAGCCTCCAACCTGCTTAGCCCACCTACTTTAACTTTGCCCAAAACCGGAAAATCAATTTCCCCATCTGCATCGACCAAATAAGTAGGTTTAAAAGCCATATCAGCGCCAGTTCCCCCAACAGCCTGATAAACATTCTGTTGATTAAAAGGCATAGTAGCCTTTACATCAGCGGCAGACACTGTAATTGTCAACAAATCCTCTTGTTGTATACGAGGTATATATTTTGCCTGTATTCTTTCTAACTCCACTTGAGAAGGTTGCAAATACACAATATTCTTACGTGATGCGCAAGAAGCAAAAACTAGAAACACCAGTATAGTAATGTAAATTTTATTCATTAAATCAAGTTTAAAGCTTGTAGACAAAAATCAATCCAGTTCTGCGGAACCAACCACAAAAGTAAAATATTAATAGTAATAATAAAATACAAATTCCCCATATTTGACTTGTGTTTGGAGTTAACTAACATATTTCTTAATCAAATAGGCCTTTCCTAGCAGATATAATACTGACATACCTAATAACAAAACAATAGCAAAAAACATCTGCATATTTACACTCTCCTGTGCCATCCGAATAACTAATAAGCCAATCAATAGCTGAACAGCCCCATACAAAAATGAGACTAGCAGCTTATTGACTCTAGCTTCATTGCCTAAATATTGATAGAGATGAGAACGATGCGCTTTAAATATATTTTCTTGAAGATAGAGTCGGCGAATTATTGTCCATACCGCATCAATCCCATAGACGGCCAAGAAAAGAATATAGATCAGGTTTCCAGTAGTCAGAATAAGAGTACCTAGCGCAAATAGCAAGATGTAGGCTATCGCTACCGACCCCACATCGCCCGCAAAGCATTTCGCTTTTGTACGGAAGTTGAAGAAGGCAAAGACTAGCAATCCCAATATCGTATAGATCAGATAATCCGATGCTATAAATTCAACCTTTTCATTTACTAACAACAACAATCCCGCTACTGCCAAGCTATAGCAGACCGTGATTCCGTTGATCCCATCCATAAAGTTGTACGCATTGATCACCCCCACTACAACCACAAATCCGATCAGCAAAAAATACCACGGCATTTCAAAAAGCTCCCACTGGTAAGCCATTAAAAGCACCGACGAAAAATGCACCAATAGACGCATCTTATTGGACAGTGTAAATACATCATCCAAGAAAGAAACCACCGTCATCATTGTCAACCCCAAAAAGAACCAAGGGTATTGAAATCCAGATAAGATAAAAAATGCCAGAGCTCCAAAATAAAATATCACTCCTCCCCCCCGCAAAGTAATTGTGGTATGGGAAGAGCGTTCATTGGGCTTATCAATAATATTAAATCGATCCGCTATCTTAAAATAAACAAGCTCTAATACGAATAGAGCAATAAAAACTAATGCGTATATCATTATAAGTTATTTTGACATTGTTGTCATTGCGAGAAAGAATGACGAAGCAATCTACTTTATTACCCCTCCTTAAAACTCTTTATAGTCTTCTCCAAACCCTCTTTTGCCGTTAACGGCAATTTCTTAATCCCCAACGCTTTCTTTATCTTTTCATTGGACACCAAAAGGTCACTAGTCATCTTTTTAAGGCGCTTGCTATTTAACGGCATCGGCAACACATCCCCGACTTTGGCAATTAGCTTTACCAAAGTCTTTGGCAAAGCTAAATTAGGCACATTCTTTTTTGTCTCCTGTTTGATGACAGCAATGATCTCCTTTGTGGAAATCGGTTCATCATCAGCAATATGGTATATACCCGACTTCAACTTATCTGGATTCTCAATAATCCTCTCAATATAGTAGCAAAAATTATCAATCGAGATAAAAGATCGTTTATTATCAAATGATGAAAGCGGATACGGAATTCCTTTAGAAATCAATTTATACAACAAACCTAGATTGCCCTTATCCCCCGGTCCATGAACCATAGGTGGACGCAAGATAATTAGCATCTTCCCTTCAGGAATGACCTGTCCCAACAACCACTCTTCCGCTTCTCGTTTAGACCGTCCATACCAAGAAATAGGATTACAAGTATCAGTCTCTTTTAGTTGGACTAATGACTCAGATTCTTCTAGCGCGGCTATTGAGCTGATATGTATTAGCAATATCGCTGGTGACTGGATGAACTCTTGATAAATCTGCTTCGTAAGTTCTACATTAGCATATTGGTAATCATGCTCAGCAGCAACCTTTTGATGATCATGTGCTTTGCCAACGAGGTTGACAATAATGTCCGCAAAAGAAAACTGTTTCTCCCAACCGTGAGGACGAAGAGATACACCAGTAGTATTATCTATTGTTGCCAGAAGATTTTTCCCAATAAATCCAGAAGATCCAATCACTAAAACTTGCATTGCTTAATTTTCTAAAACATTATCCCAAACGGCTGTTGATTTTAAACCAAATACTTCCTCTATCCAACCTTTTATAGACATACTTTTGTAAAGATCTTCATCGATTGGAACAAATTCAGTTTCAAAAAAACTCAAATCATATACTGGGTTATCACGATTTATAATCCATATATTTTTAGAATTATAAAAAGGATATTTTTTCACGTCCTCATTTGTTGTAATTAACTTTCTACCAGCACCCAGCGACTCAAACGTCCTCATCGTGAGTCCCTTCTGCCCAGGATGATTAATATCTAAAATAACCTTAGAATTATTATAGATTGAAATAATATCATTGTGCGAGAGACTTTTAAAAGAAATTTTTGACTTATCAAAATCTTTAAAAGATTTTTCAATCAATTTTTTTATCCTAAACAATAACTCACTAGGAGAGAAATAAAATGTAAAAGCCTTTAATCTATTTTCATTGCACCAAATTTTTGCATCCTCCGCTATCTTGTACCTATCTGAATGCGCCGTTCCAATAAAAGCCAAATCATAAATAAACTGTTCTTTATTATTCCTATACAAATTCGAATAATCGGTTGCGAAAAACAATGGCCTAAATCCAATTTTATATTTAATGGAGTCATTACTATCAAACGTATATTTTGAATCAAATAAATTCAAGATATCTAATCCGTTTTTATTGTTCTTAAATGAATCATATGTATAATAGATCAGTTTGATTCCTGGATTGACGTTTCGCAGAAATTCTATAAAAAAAGGAGGCACGGCTTCTCCTTTTATTAGAAGAAAGTAATCAAACCTTTTTTTTCCAATTTCTTCAATTATTTTTTTGTAATAAGATGTAATCTTTGTCTTATATACTTCTCTTTTCAATCTAATGATTGCTTTAGAGAAAAAGGAGTTCGAAGGGCGCTCATCGTATAAAACAACAGTTGCCCCCATATTTTCTAATTCTTTTTTTATAAGCAACTCATAATTAAAGAATTTGACCGAAATTAAAAGTACATTTTTATCTTGCAACATTCAGCTTACTTGTAAAGTCCCTTTGCTTTCATTTCATCAATTGACTTTTGGTATTGGTCTTTTTCAACTTCTTGAGTATTCACCCAGGCTGTAAATTTTGCTAACCCTTGGTCAAAAGAAACTTTTGGTTCAAAACCTAATGTAGCTTTGATCTTTGTTAAATCCGCATAATTATGACGGATATCTCCTAAACGATAATTACCTGACACTGTAACAGGGACATTTACACCATAATTCTTAATTAAACCATTTGCTACCTCTAAAACATTTGTAGCGACACCAGTCCCAACATTGAAAACTTGATTATTAGCCTCATCTTTCTCCAAGCCCAAGATAGTAGCGTCTACCACGTCATCAATAAAAACAAAGTCACGTGTTTCTTTACCATCTTCGAAAATGTTAATTCCATTTCCGTTCTTAATTTGAGTAGAGAAAATAGATAAAATTCCTGTATAAGGATTTTTAAGTGACTGTCCTGGACCATATACATTTTGGTAACGAAAAGCAACTCCTGCAACTCCTATTGTAGGACATACAGTTAAGACCATTTGTTCTTGATTTTGTTTTGTAATACCATAAACAGAGGACGGATGAATTTTCGACTCTTCGTCCGTTCCGACTAATGTTAAAGCAGATGAACCGTTATACTTAACTTCAAAATCACCTTGATCCATATAATCTGCAGTACGCTGTGTCGGATACACTGCACCAAGTTCCTTACTCATATACTTGCCTTCTCCATAGATAGATCTTGAGGAAGCCACTACTACTTTTTTAACACCGTGTTTTGTGTTCACCAATAGATCCAACAACAAAGCTGTACCATTAATGTTCACATCGATGTACTTTTTAACTTCGTACATTGATTGCCCCGTTCCTGTCTCTGCAGCATAATGTACAATAGCGTCTTGTCCCTCTATAGCCTTTTCCCAATCCTCTTCTGAAGTCACTGTACCTAATATAAACTTCACCTTATCCTTTATACTTAAATAAAGAGGAGATGTTTCTGTAGGATTATTTCCATGAATTTGCGGAGATAAATTATCTAATACTGTAACAGTATATCCTTTAGCGATCAACTTTAATGCTAAATTAGAACCAATAAAACCTGCTCCACCTGTGATAAGTATATTTTTCATATCAACTTAGTTTTCTATTTTTTCCCATCTTTGGGTTTCAAAATTAAATTTTTTAATCGCTTTTGCTGGTGAACCTACAGCAATTACATTTGCGGGTAAACTTTTTGAGACCACCGAATTCGCGCCCACAATTGTCCCCTTGCCTATTCTAACTCCTGGTAAAACAGATACAAATTCTCCCAACCAGACATTATCCTCAATGACAACCGGCTTGGAAAACAACTTTCTATCATGTGGTATAGAATCTGGTGAAGAATCATTTTCGTCTCCTGCATAACTCCCATGTGAACAATCTGAGATGTATATTTTACTAGCAAATAATACATCGTTACCTATTTCCACCTTTTCCATAGCTGTAATATGCACATAATCATTCATTTGAAAATTCTCACCAAAAAACATCACTTTTTCATTCTTTTTCGGGTATGCTTCGACCCTACAGCCTACTCCCGTCGTAAATCCTTTAGAAACTTGAATAAATTTTTTCCCCCTGATATCGATCGGAAAACGAATTATCCGAGCGTCTCTAAAAACAAACAGAGTTCTGATTTTACTATAGCCAAGAGATAACAACTGAAGAAACGAATATCTTTTCAAGAGTTTCATATTAACGTAATTTCACTATTATAACTCTCCGAAAATATTTCAATAAAGAATAACAAACTGTTGAAGCATACATTGCAGTATTAATCCAACCCTGTGTATATACAAATTTCAAATTCTTTAATTCTCCCTTTTCCATTTCTTTTAAATTTGCGCTCAATCCACTTTCTCCAAAACCAGCTTTGCCATCTCCAAAAAAAATCAAGTTTCTATTCAAAAAATAGCAATTAAATAGCTTTGCCACTCTCATAAAATAATTACCTTCTTCAGCATATCGCTGAGTTTCATCAAACCATCCAACATTATCTAATACTTTTCTTCTGAAAAGAATTGTTGAAGGTTGAAAATAGTTTTTGAATAGTAACATTTTGAACTCTATCTTTATCAAACCTCCAATTGCCTTATTCTTTAATCCAAACCCTTCAAATGAGGCCCCTAAAAAATCTACTTCCGAATTATTATTAAATATTTCCAATTGGACATCAATTTTTTCTTCATACCAAGCATCATCTGAATCTAAAAGAGCAATAAAATCTCCTGTCGCATTTTTCAACCCTGTATTCCGTGCTCTAGACACCCCTCCATTCTCCTGATTAATCAGCTTAATCACAGAGTCTGGATTCCTTATTTTAAAATCTTCAACGACTTTAGCGGAACTATCTGTAGATCCATCATTTACCACTATAATCTCAAAAGTGCCTTTATATGTCTGGTTGATGACAGAGCTTAAAGCCCTTTCAATCGCTTTTTCTGAATTATACATGGGTATTACCACTGATATTTTCACACCCCCTTTAGTTTCTATTTCCATAACTTTTACTTAGCCTTTCCACAAACATTCTAACTCTTCAATCTTACGATTAAGGTTATAATTAGACAAGGCATATCCAGAAACAATTTTGGAATCAAATGGTTTGTTATATGCTTCAACTAATTTATCATAAAAATCACCGCTTTCCCTGACAGAATTTGAAAGATATCCATACTTTCCATTCTTCAAAATATCTATCCCCCCTGATGTTGGAGTGGAAACAATTGTTTTCCCTAAAACAAGACTTTCTAACAAAACCGTAGGAAAAGCTTCGGAGAAAGAAGATAGAACGATTATTCTAGCCTGCTTAATATAAGGGAATGGATTAGACTTCACTCCCAATATTTTAACCTCAGATTCTAAACCTAATTCTACAATACGTCTTTTCATCGAATCTAATTCTGGCCCACCTCCTACTATCAACAGTTTCACAGTAGCAAAGCTCTGATTGAATAACTTAAAAGTATCTATTAATAAACTAATATTTTTCACTTTATCTAACCTTCCCACAAATAGAATATAATCATCAGGGACATCGGTAATAGGCAAGAGCGCTTGTTCTTGAATATAGTTCATATCAACCGGATTAGATATCGTAACTACATTATCAGGTCTATTATTAAAATCATTTATAAGCATAGACCTTATTCCCTCAGATACAGCTACTACCTTAAAACAACGGGGGTATATATATCTTGGTACAAAAGTTTTTATAAATGTCATCTTTAAATAATTCTCATAATAATTATGTTGTGACGTAATTATTTTGGATGAAATACCACTTAACACTTTCGCTATGTAAACCATCATTGTCGCTTCATTTGCGCAAAGAATAATATCAGGCTTATTTTTCTTAAAGAAACCAACTAAAGCAAACAAAGCTTTCCTCAGCCTTGTAACTCCTAAATTTTCAAACACTAAATAGCCATAAGATTGAGACTCAAAGTCCCCTTGGTCGGATAATGTTAAGTAAGTCACCTCATATCTCTTCTCCGCCAACCCTCTGGCATACGTTAACAATATACGCTCTATTCCACCAATATTCAGTGTAGGTGTAAAAACAACTATTTTTTCCATGCTCTATGTAAAAACCTATTAAGCGAAGCCAATACTAATGCCCAAATCACAAACCTCAATGGATGTAAATACCCTGCTCTCACAATGAATATTGCATTTCCCAACATTGCACTTAGAATGACAACAGAATAATAATCAAAATCTAAACTTCTAAAAGACCACTTATTAACACAATACCCTAAAAAATACATCAAAACAACAACTCCTACAAATCCAAAGGCTAAAAATAGATCAGCTATTATAGTAGTACCTAGACCTATTTGAAATTCTTCCGGCGTTCCCGCATTCAAAAAAGTATAGTCTGTTAACAAGGATGCTGAACCTAACTTTAACTCAGGGAAAGACTCGTGTATAAGTGAAGGCAAGAACGGAATTGAGCCTGATGCATCAATCACCATTGTACTACCATAAGTATAATCATTTTTATCAACATACTCTAGTGCTGCATAAGTATTTCTCATAGGAATTGTCAAATCGAGAATTAACATAATGGGATTTGTTAGCTCGAAAGACTGCCTACCTGTTCGAGTTTGTTGAATAATCCACATCAAAACTATTCCTACAGACACAAAGATTAGAAATTTTTTAAAACTAATTTTCTTAAAAAAAAAAGCATACAAACAAAGAACAGGGAGTAGGATTTGACTAGCGGCGGTCCTATTTCCTACTCCCAAAAGTGTGCAAACCAAAAAAAACATACCAATAAAGGTAATCCAGCTAATTTTATAATTTACATCAATTTTCTTATTGTAAAACTCCGTACCTATTAATGCCATTGCAGTTGTAACTAACAACAAAAGAATATACTTTACAACAATTCCCGATTCACCTTTAACACTAGTATTATATTCAGATCGATAATAGTCAATACCGCCAAAAGCGATAAAAGAAATTATAAGAATAAATACCAACGCAACTAAAAAATTTGTTTTAATAACGAACGGTCTTTTTATCTGTTTCTTTAACGGGATAGGCACTAAACTACCTACCATATAAGATTGTAAACCTATTAAAAACAGCAGATTCCCTTTATTAATATACTCCACATCTACGGGGAAACCTAAGAAAATAGCGCTAAAAACTTCTTGATTATTATAAAAGAATGTGGTCGAGAAACCAACCAGACAATATACAGCAATAAAAATTGTATCAAAATCTAGATAATTTTTTTTCTGCTTTGCTTTGAAATAAATGTAATTTGACAACAACATCAAGCTAAAACATGTGTAAAAAAGAGGCATAGATACTACACTCCTGAAAGGAATAATTAGGTAAAACACTAACGTTAAAAACAATAATGTTGACAACAATATCCTAGATATCTTTAATCTTTTTTTCGACAATTGCATTTCTCGAGTTTCTATTCTGATCTCCTATTAAGACTATTACGTTTGCAAAACAACCCTAATTAACTTCTGTTAAATAGCTTATTTTTCAGAAAAAACATCTTTCTATATACAGCTCTGTAAACTAAAAACATCCCTATATGTCCTCCTTTCAAAAACGACAAACTTATTTTATCGCGAGTTAAAAGGAAAGAAGTGTTATGTATACTATTCACTTCCGAAAATAACTTATTCCCTTCAGCAACGTACATTTTATCAGCAAAAAAAAGGATATCTAATTTCTTTCTTAATTTACCTTGCAAAAGCGCCTCTTTATAGGTATGAAAGTCCTCTTTCCCTTCAAAAAAAGTAGTCAAGTCATTCAAAGCAAAAACAATACTATTAATACTCTTCATCGATATTTTTTTTGTAGTGTAAGAGTTAGGATTTGTCTGTGAGTAATAGTACAAAGGAGAGTTTACTTTGGCGATATTATTAGCATAATAAAACAATTTAGGGATAACCATATAATCTTCTCCTAAATCCACTCCCTCCTCTGCTTCAATATTATTATCTAAATACATTGTTTTTCTCACTAATTTATTAACAATTCCCATCATTATTTCTGCAGAAAGTATCGATCTAATTAAATCTATTTTGTTTTCTCCAATATTAATTAACAATGGTTGTGAAGTCTTTTCCCATATCAAATGAAAATCACACACCACAATATCTGCATTTTCTTTTATTGCCTTCTCATAGAGTAACTCGACAGCGTTTAGCTCTAAATAATCATCACTATCTACATGCAGTATATAATCTCCTGTAGCATTAGAAACCGCTGTATTTCTAGCTGCAGCTAATCCCTTATTTATATCATGATTGATAATTCGTACCTGAGACTGTCTTTTTGGATATTTCTCTAAGACACTTTTTAGTATCTCAACCGAAAAATCTTTCGTACAGTCGTTTACAAACACGAACTCGATGTCCTCGAATGTTTGTTCAAATAACGAAATAGCACAACGCTCAATAAATTTTTCAACTCCATATATAGGAACAAGAATAGAAACCATAGGACTAGAAGACTTATTCAAAAGATTTGATTTTATTAATTAACCATAGTACTTTAAAACATTTCATTTTGAAATATAATTAGTTTTTAGCCCAAAAGTTATTTTTGTCCTAAAACTATTCATATCCCCTTAACCTTTTATACCTATCAATACCTATCAATCTCTTGATAAAATTATAAATGGCTCTCTTTCTTTTATATCCCTTTGGAAGCCATGAGCCTGCAAAATGATGTATACAATGACTATTATCAGTTAAAGTAATCACCCCATTTGTCCATTCCTTTGGGCAAAAATAATCATGAGGATAAAAAGCAATATAATTCGAAATCTCTTGATACGTATTGTTCAGAATAATCCCCTTTTGCTCCATCAGTTTTGTTATGATAGTTACATTCGTTTCAAGAATAGGGTTATTACTACTATCTAAAAACGATTTGTCATTATAATAACTTAGCATGTCACTTACCCATTCCCCGTCTTTAATACTAGCCATGATTCCCGTCGGTATTAAGTTGTTGCTCTCAAAGCCAGAAAATGCGGCATGATGTAAAAAATCATCCAAAGGCTTGAGTACCTCTACATCACTGTCCAAATAAACACCTCCTTCACTTTTTAAAGCATACAATCTAACGACATCCGTAACGTAAGCATATTTCTTGTTATCATACGCCTCTCTAGTATATTGACAGAAATCTAAATCAAAATTTGACTCATTCCATTGCTTTACTTCATATTCTGGCAAAAATGTCTTCCAAGATTCAATACATTTTTCAGCTAACTTTGGAAGTTCATTACCTCCAAACCAACAATAATGAATAGTTTTTGGTATCATATTTATAGATTTTTTTTTAGATATAGATATTGAATTATAGTATGAAAAATATAGCTTATTAAATATGCTATACTTAAACCAACAGCCCCTAATTGATAATATTTAATTAACAAAACACTACTTGACAACAAAATAATAGCCCAGATAGTGTTCACAAAGAAACCTAACCACATTTTCCCTTGACTTGCAATTCCTTGACCAATTACATTATTCATGGCTATTAAGGCAGTAGTTAAAAACATAACTATCATTGGCACCAAAGCATCATTATATTTATCTCCATAGAGGTAGATAATTAATGGGGACAATCCACAGAAAATAAGAGAAAGTATAATTCCGAGATATAAATTTATTTTTAAGTTTTTATTAAAAACAATTCTATAGTCTACCTTATTATCTATATTAGACGCTAGCATAGGTAATACGATTTGGGATAAAGCAGATGGTATAAACAAAATCGTGTTCCTCCACTGGTTTGCAATATCGAAATTAGCCATTTGTTCATATCCATTAGATTGATTTACTAAAAAATAATTACACAACCAAGTAACAGGAGCAACCATTAATCCTGCTAAGATAGCTGGCAAGCTAAAGCTCCAAAGAATATCTAGTTCTTTAAAATTTTCTCGACTGAAGATACTTACCGAAAAATCGTTATAAAATGATTTTTTCAAGGTAAAAAAGTTAAGCAAACAACTAAGGACGTAGTTAAACCCAAAAGCAATAATCACCATGTCTAATCCATAATATCTTGATGACACAACCAATGCTATTGAAGAAGCAACTCCAGCTATGGCACTGTTTACAGATAATTCTTTAAACTTTTCAATTCCAGCTAAAATACCACTTTGAACACCATTAAGTGATGAAAAAAAAAGTATAAATGAACTTATTCTAATTTCGGCACCTAAACGGGGGGCATTTATTTGGACAGCTATTTCTTCCGATAACAAATAAATCAAAAAAGAAAAAAATAAACTTATAATTATCGCAAAGAGATTTGATAATCCAACAACCCTTTCGACCTTTTTTACATCAGTATTTTTGTATTGCGCGATATATTTGGTTGAAGTCATCCCTAACTCTAACCCTGCAAACATGGCAAACATTAATATTGTTGATTTTATTATTCCAAATTGACCATACTCTTCTTTGCCCAAATAACTCGTCATCAAAATCGTAGCAATCAAAAGGACAAATTTCGATATTATATTGCCTAACAAAATCCAAAAACTTTGACTGAATATCTTTTTATTAATACTCGATGACAAAATCTTCGATTTTAATTTACAAATCATCTTAATCATTGAAACATTTCAGCTGTCTCATAAAATCAACAATCCTCGCACAAGCTTTCCCATCTCCATAAGGATTATGAAGCTCACTCATTCGCTGATAAATACTATCATCTGACAAAAGAGCATTAGTCTCATGAACTATCTTATTCTTATCTGTACCAACTAGAATTACAGTACCAACTTTAACTGCCTCAGGACGCTCAGTTGTATCCCTCATAACCAAAACAGGCTTTCCTAAAGACGGAGCCTCTTCTTGAACACCTCCTGAATCGGTAATAATTAAATAAGACCTATTCATCAACCATACGAACGCAGGGTATGCCAATGGGGATATCAACCTTATATTAGATACACCTTGCAGAAGGTCATGAACAGGCTTCTGTACATTTGGATTTAGATGAACTGGATATACAATTTGCACATCACTGTTTGACAGTGCAATTTCTTTTAACGCTTGACATATGTTAATAAAGCCTTGTCCGTGATTTTCCCTACGATGTCCAGTAACTAAAATAACACGCTTGTCGATAGATATTAATGATTTTAATCGCTCTATCTCTTCATTATGAATCACATTTACGCGTTCAGAACTGTCTAATAGAGCATCAATAACAGTATTGCCTGAGACAATTATATTGGCTTCATTTATATTCTCTGCTAAAAGATTAACTTTTGACTCTTCTGTTGGCGCAAAATGAAAATCCGCTATCCGACTAGTAACCTGCCTATTAAGCTCTTCTGGAAATGGAGAAAGCTTGTTATGTGTACGAAGTCCTGCTTCGATATGACATACTTTAGCCCCGGAATAAAAAGCAGCTATACCAGCGGACATTGTAGTAGTAGTATCACCATGTACATAAACAAAGTCTGGCTTGAATTCCTCCAATACATCCTTCAGTCCCATTAATATATCAGCTGTTAGTGAATAAAGATTTTGATTAGGTCTCATTAGATTCAGATCATAATCCGGAATAATATTAAAAAATTCCAACACTTGATCTAACATTTCCCTATGTTGCGCGGTAACACATACTTTCGTGTCAAAGGCTGCATTTCTTTTTAGCTCTTTTACTAAGGGTGCCATCTTAATGGCTTCTGGCCTGGTACCAAAAATTAACAAATGTTTTGTCTTTCTCATCTCTACTTAAGCTTTACAAACTTTTACTAAATACTCTCCGTACCCACTTTTACGTAATGGCTCAGCCATCTGTACAAGTTGCTCTTTATTAATCCACCCCATCCGATAGGCTACTTCTTCGATTGCACCAATCTTCATACCTTGTCTCTCCTCAATAACCTGAACAAATAGTCCTGCTTGCATCAGGGACTGTATAGTTCCTGTATCTAACCATGCTGTACCTCTATTGAATACACCGACTTTCAGTTTACCTCTCCTTAAATACTCTGCATTTACATCCGTAATCTCTAATTCACCACGATGTGATGGTTTTATATTCTTTGCAATCTCCACGACATCATTATCGTAAAAGTACAAACCCGGAACAGCATAATTGGATTTAGGCTCTGTAGGTTTCTCTTCGATGGAGACCACTTCATTATTTTCATTAAATTCAACAACGCCATAACGCTCCGGGTCAGAAACCTGATAAGCGAAAACTACTCCTCCATCTGGATTCGCTGAATCTTGTAATAATTTGGACATTCCTGACGCATAGAAAATATTATCTCCTAATATCAATGCTACTTTATCCTGTCCAATAAACTCTTCGCCCAAGATAAAAGCTTGCGCTAATCCATTGGGAGAAGGTTGCTCCTTGTACGAGAACTTACAACCTAATTGCGAACCATCCCCTAAAAGTTTCTCAAAATTAGGCAAGTCCTGTGGTGTTGAAATAATCAATATTTCATTGATCCCTGCCAACATCAACGTAGATAAAGGGTAGTATATCATCGGTTTATCGTAGACCGGCATCAGCTGTTTGGATACGGCCAATGTTAAAGGGTGTAATCGAGTACCGGAGCCTCCGGCTAGTATTATTCCTTTCATTTTTTTCAGATATTAGTATTTAGATGTTAGTATTTAGACTTAGAGCCCCAATACCAACGTCTTACTTTTTTATTCCTATAATTTATTTAACATCTGCACCAGGCTCTCTCTCCAATCTGGCACTTCTACTTTAAATGTACGTTTTATCTTTGATTTATCTAATAATGAATACTTTGGACGCTTTGCTGGGGTTGGGTACTGTGTCGTAGGAATAGGATTGATTGTACAATCGAGTCCTTTTATTTCTCTAATTGCGACAGCAAAATCGTACCAGGATATCTCGCCTTCATTAGAATAGTGGTACAGTCCTCCTACCCAATCCTCACCTTCAATAATATCTACAATCGCTTGGGCTAAGTCCTTGGCGTAAGTGGGTGACCCAACCTGATCGTTAATAACGGAGATCTCGTCTCTTTCGGTCATTAGACGGATCATGGTTTTCACGAAGTTATTGCCATAGGTAGAATACACCCATGAAGTACGAATAACAATAGACTCTGGATGCCATTTCAGAATAGTCTGTTCGCCTTTCAGCTTGGTCAGGCCATAGGTATTGATTGGATCTACAGGAGCATCTTCCGTTAAAGCGATATCCGAATTCCCATCAAATACGTAATCGGTTGAGATAGCAATCAATTTTGCGCCATTCAACCTACAGTATTGCGCAATCTCTTCCGAGGCTAAATGATTAATCGCATCTGCCAACACAGGTTCTGATTCTGCCTTGTCAACAGCAGTATAAGCGGCCACATGGATGATCAAATCGGGTTGATACATTCCCAAGATATCCTGAATAATCAGGGTCTGGTCTAAAGGGAGTTGTTTACGGTCCAAAAAATAGGTTTCGTACCTTGAATCGCTTTCAAGTATATCTCTTAATTCTGAACCGAGTTGGCCATTGGAGCCAGTAACTAAAACTTTCATATGTATATTATGTTAGAAAGTGAGAGAGTTAGAAAAAGTTAAGGCGTAATCGCTTCCAAACTCTTTATCAACTTTGATAACATCCTTTTTATAACGTTTATTTTATGTCACTCAAGCTCCCGAAGTTCGGGACAAGACTGTGACGGGCTCATCCTTTTTTTTTGCAAAAAAAGGATGGAAAAAACTCGTCGCTTGATATTTTTGAATGTGTGGATAGTGAACTATCAAACAAACTCTGCTATTTTCAAAAATATAGGCGACATTTCATTAACTTGTACAGCAGTAGCTTACTTTACTAATTCCCTTCCAAATACTTCCTTAAAACTCGGCGCTTCTTTGTCTTTATCTGATAATAACATCTCCTCTACAGGGATCTGCCAGTCTACCGCTAAATCTGTATCCAATGGATGTACGCCACACTCGGATTCTTTATTGTAGAAATTATCGCATTTGTAAAAGAAGGTTGCTGTTTCGCTCAGTACGACAAACCCGTGCAAGAAGCCACGTGGAACGAACAACTGCAGGTTGTTCTCTGCGGAAAGTCGTACCGCAACGTACTCTCCAAAAGTCTCAGACCCCGGACGGACGTCTACTGCTACATCCATTACTTCCCCTTCCAGTACGCGCACCAACTTGGCCTGCGCATGCTCGCTACCTTGGGCATGTAAGCCACGAAGAACTCCTTTTGTAGAAAAAGATTGGTTGTCCTGCACAAAGTGTGTTTTCATACCAGTCAATTCATTAAAAGTTTTCTCATTAAAGCTTTCCATAAAGTAACCACGGCTATCTCCAAACTTTGCCGGTTCTAGTATATAACAGTCTTTTAATTTTGTAGGTGTTATTTTCATCAAAGTTATCTTGTTAACAAGTGATCCAGATTAGTTATATTGTTTAGCATAATAACTCTGATACTCCCCAGAGGTTACGTTGTCTAGCCATTCCTGATTAGAAAGGAACCAATCGATGGTGATGGACAATCCCTGTTCGAAAGTTACAGATGGCTTATAGCCTAATTCTTGGTTAATCTTCGTTGCATCAATGGCATAGCGTAAATCGTGCCCTGGTCTATCTTTCACAAAGGTGATCAATTGGGTTGCCGTACCTTCTGGTCTTCCCAACTTCTCATCCATCTGCTTACACAGTTCTTTGACCAAGTCAATATTCTGCCATTCATTGAATCCCCCTACATTATAAGACTGTCCGTTCTTACCCTGATGGAATACCAGATCAATCGCCTTGGCATGGTCGATAACGAACAACCAATCGCGCGTAAACTTACCGTCACCATAGATTGGAAGCGGTTTATTATTTAAGATATTATGGATACAAAGCGGAATCAGCTTTTCTGGAAAGTGATTTGGACCATAATTATTAGAACAATTCGTTAGAACTACCGGCAAGCCATAGGTATCCTGATAAGCGCGAACGAAATGATCCGAAGATGCTTTAGACGCCGAATAAGGAGAATGTGGATCATAAGCAGTTTCTTCAGTGAATAAGCCTGTCTCTCCTAATGTACCATAGACCTCATCTGTAGATACATGATGGAAACGTTTCCCTTCAAAATCATTCTTCCATATCTCACGAGCGGCATTTAATAGATTGACCGTACCGATCACATTGGTCATCACAAAAGCTGACGGATCGGCAATTGAGCGATCGACATGCGATTCTGCGGCAAGATGTATCACCCCATCGGGTTTATACTCCTGAAAAACTTCCATTATATGCTTGGCATCCGTAATATCAGCTTTTACAAAGGTATAGTTGGGTTTATCTTCAATATCTTTCAGGTTCTCCAGATTACCTGCGTAAGTTAAGGCATCTAGATTGACAATGCGATATGCAGGATATTTATTTACAAATTCACGTACGACATGGGAGCCAATAAACCCTGCACCACCTGTGATTAATATAGTCTTGTTCATTTAATTTATATTCTCTCTAACTCTTTTTGCAAATAACAATTCCATGAGAAATGTTACCCCTTCCCATTTCTTAAATTTTCTTTATCCGCGACAATCTTACGTAGCCCTGAGCTTGAAAAGCGGTGATCACGGCTATTAAAATACAGTTCAATCCCCTTCTCCTCACAGTACTGGCGACCTGTAAAGTCTCTATTTTCATATTCATCTCCTACAATACGGACATCCAATTTGAAAGAACGTAAGATATCTTCCAGATCCTGCTCTGTAGAATAAGGAACGATTTCATCCACATACTGGCAACCTCTCAATTGGATATAACGTTCCACAACAGTCTGTGTAGGTGCATTCTTCTCCGGTCTGTCTAAGGTTGGATCCATCTGTAATCCACAGATCAAATAATCACACTGACGCTTTGCTTCTGCCAGCATCATGATATGTCCCGCGTGCAACAGGTCAAAAGTTGAAAAGGTAATTCCCACCCGTGGTCCGGGATTGTAATCCTGTTTTTTCTGTACTATCGTCTCCATATTATAAGCTATCTTTTTGATATAGAATGATCTTTGTTTTTAACTGTTCAGGCACCTCCAAATACAGACTCACCTTTTTGTTCAATAACTTCTCAGCCTTCCCTGCAGCCTGCAATAAATATGCCGAATCGATATTTTTTCCTGTCACCAATACTTCGATATGCCCAGAATTGACTCCTACAGCATAATCTCCAAAGAGCACAACCTGCTCCACATCGCCAGCACGCTCCAACACCTGTTCGATGACCTGATCTATACCCAAGAAGTGATGGATCAGTCCCTGAAGCGAACCAAAAAGAGCATGTTCCGCATTCGCGCGATAATACACCTTCTGCTCTCCATCTTCCCGGATCAAATAACCGGCATCGGTCAACTGGTTCAGTTCCTTGCGAATAGCATTGGTTGATTCATTAAACTCCTCCGCAATACCACGCAGGTACCCGCGATTGCTCGCCGACACAAAAAATTTAATCAATAGTTTTAATCTCGTCTTAGACGTAATCAATGAATCCAACATTGGCTAATAGTGTTGAGCAACAAAAGTACTCGTTCTAAATTAAAAAGACAAATTTAAAAAGAACCCAGCGATGAGTTATGGGATGGCTCCAGCAAACTGATTCCTCCACTGCACCGTTTGCTTATTCAAACGCTCTGTTTGATTGATCTCTGATGGCTGTTGATGTATCGCCCGGCTCATTCTATTCATCACTTGCTCCAATTGATCAATCATCTCTCTCAGTTGATTGATCATAAAGCCCATTCGATCATTCATTTAAAGTAGATGATGGGTCGCATGGTTCATTTGATCAATCATCTGCTTCACTTAAATCATCACCTGGTTCAGTTGATTGTACTCCCGAGCCATTTGATTGATCGGCTACCTTATTTGATTCATCATCCAGTCCTCTTGATTGTTCCCCCAAGCCATTTGATTGATCATTTACCTCTTTTGATCCATCATACAGTCCACTTGGCTATACTTCCGAGTCATTCGATTGATCGACTACCTCTGTTGATCCATCATACAGTTCACTGGATTATACTCCCGAGCCATCTGATTGATCATCCAGACCACTTGATTGATCGGCTGGCGCAAAAGGACATTCAAATTCGAGATCCTTCTAAAAAAAGTGAAGGGTATATCCTATGCTTGTACAACACCTGTACAGTGCCTGTTCAATTTTGCCCAATCTTGTACAAAAAATCGATTGCCTTTGACATTCAGCCCAGTTTTGGGGTATGAACAGAATAAGGGAACAGATCAGAGCGCCCCCCACTTTGGAGTAATGGGAAAGAGTGATAATCCCGAAAATCGCCGACAATTCGGCATAGGCAGAGATAAAGGGGATGAGTAACGAAGCCAAGAGTTATAACTTTCTTAACTAGATAACTCGTTCACTTGCGTAGTGCAACGAAGTCCCGACATAGTCGGGAATAACTACATAACAACTAATTAAATCATGAGAAGAGATAAAGTAAAAACAGATTATACAGGAGTAAAGGACAGCGAGCTGGCTATTCTAGCGGGCAAGATTGCTGGATTTATGGAGGGCAACACCCTTTTCAGTACAGATATCAAACCCACCGCGGCAGAGCTACTCGCTGCGGCCGAAGACTACCGCATCAAACATGAAGTAGCCATCAATGGAGGCTCCACACATGAGAAAGAGCTCAAGAAGGCGGCGAAATCGAAGCTTCAGGGTATGTTGACACATCTGGCGCATATGGTCAATATAGAAGCTCAGGGCAATACGGTAGCGCTCAGCAGCACGGGTCTCATATTCAACAAACAGCATACGGCACAGCAGGAACCGGGCACCACAGACCGGATCATACTTAGAGACGGTCGCCTGGTTGGGCAAATGCGGGTCGATTTTGACCGCATACACAATGCCTACGAATATGAAATACAGGTCGGCGAGATGGACAGCACCTCAGAGCGGATTATCTGGGGGGATACACATCTAACACCATCTAGCAACAATACGGTTATTGCTCCGCTGACACCTGCCACACGCTATTATGTACGTGTACGGGGCCGCAATAAGATAGGTACGGGCGACTGGTCGGATCCGGTATCGATGATCGTCAGGTAGACAGATGCTACTGACGGTAAAACGTATCAGGCAGGGGAAAAATAGTACCCTGTCTGAAATCTATCTCGACGGCAGCTTCGTATGCTACGGATTAGAGGACTCGGTCCGCGACCGCAAGATAAAGGGTAGCACGGCGATACCTGCCGGACGGTACAGACTAGGGGTCAATAACTACGGCGGTATGAACTCCCGCTACAAAAAAGCCTACCCAAACATGCACCGCGGTATGATAGAGATCATGCATATACCCGATTACAGCTATGTATACATCCATGTAGGCAATAACTTTTCGCATACTGCAGGTTGCCTGCTGGTGGGCAAAAGCTTTGTATACGATGACAAGGACTATATACTGCAACAATCGGCCAAAGCATACAAAATGCTATATCCGATCCTGATCGAGGCGGTAATGCGTGGAGAAGCAACGATAATTATCAATGGTTAAAAAGGAGGTTACAATGTTATATAGTTACAAGGTTATAGCTCCGGTTGTTCACAAACCTTTATAACCATCATAACTTTCTTAACCACCATAACTTAAAATCAAATGCACGAAATCATCAAGAAAATAAGCAAAGCGGTACAGATCGTTCTAATGGCGCCGATCAAACTGCCGGGCAAGGCAATGAATATCATCAAGTACGTTGCCCTGGGATTAGGTATCATCGAATCGGTATTACCTGAGGACAAAAGTAAAGGAGAGTCTGGCCCTAATTCACTTCGGGAGGACACAGACACCAGAGAACGTGAACAACAACAGCATGAAAGCAAGTAACCCACAGATCGGTACACTAGGTGGTACACTCTGTTCGGTATGGGCTTCGGTCAGCTGGGGAGATTTATTCCAGACCGTACTCATGGCCGCTATCGGTAGCCTGGTCTCCTATGCGATCAGCGTATTGCTCAGCCGCCCCGACAAGAAGTAAACGCACATTACAGTCAGCATACCGGCTAACAATTTCCTTAAAACTAAGAACGCCTGAAGTACATCCCTTCAGGCGTATTTTTTTGAACACCTGCTACTCAATACCCAATACTCACAACTAGCTACTCATCACAAACTCCTTCGATTTTGTGTAGTCAACCCGCTATGCCTACAACTTCAAGTAAAAACTCGAAAAGCTATAATCGTAACTATAACTTTTGCAATATTTGAACATAGTTATAGTTATATCTAAAACAATACAGATGACAACATGCACTAATATTACTCAACCATTCTACCTAAATCGAACACAATCTGTCAATCTAAAGAGTTTTTTAATCAACAAAGGAAGTAATGTACTTATGTAACTGCAATTAACTTAATGGTGATTAAGTTAATCGCGGTTACATAAACAGCAAATATTTCTTACGATACTATATAGCAAGTCGTCACTCAACACTTGTCACTACCCATCGACTTCAGATATTTCAAAGCTTAACCCATAAAAAAATGAAGTAGTTTACATTACCAGTATACAAAAGTTTATATTAGTAATATACAATATTATATACTGACAACTCTCTAACCTCATAACTAGTTAACTCGATCACTGGATAACTTTGATAACCTAAAAACTACACCTTCCCCTTCGGCACCGAATATAACTCCCGCAGTCGCATCACCTCGCTGGAGATAAAACGTACACCACCTCCTTCTTTTCCTATCCGCACTTCGGTGACCAAGCCCTGCTCGCGATGCGACACCAGCGTACCGCGCGAGAAATTTAGCACATCCAGTGCTTCCTGGGTGGTCATGAGCCAGTCGCCCTCGGCCAGTACCAGATCGCTGATATGTATTGTCTTCCGCCGGCCCGAAACGGGCAATTTTTCTGTTAAATCTTCTCCCAGATCAGCTACAGATGTTGCATCCTTGATCGATTGCTGTGCACACAGCCTTGGTAACGCCTGTTCCAGAACGGTCAGCACCCGCTCTAGGTACTCCGACTGAGACGTATGAAACGCCTGCATAAGGTCGAACAGATCATCGATCCGACCTAGGATAAGTTCTCTATAATTATGTGCTGCCCCATCGGCACGGCAAGCCCATGCCCCCTCTTGTGCAGCCTTAAAATCCTTGTTTTTCATAGTTGGGTAGTGGTTTGTGACCCACTGCCGAAATCAGGATCGGTAGCTCGGATAACAAAGCACCTATCCCAGTCTGTCTGTTTTATTGTGCGGGACTGTCTTTCATCTTGATCGTTACGAAGGTATCCCATACTTCGTACACGAGGTCAGCTCTATTTTTCATAAATGCATCCACATTGGCGTGGCCGATACGGGCTCCCAGTGCACAGGCCTTTGCGATATCGGCCTTCAATACGCCGCCACGGAGCAAACGCTCCACCGTCCTGGGCTGCAATACCAGGCGATCTCCATCGCGCACATCCGGGTAGTAGGCATGCATCATATTGACCTGATGCTGTTGGTTGGTCCGTAGCATCCACTGTCTCAGTCCCAACTCGTCCAACAGCTTCATCGCGTCACGACACTCGACCCGTGTACCATCCACCAGCCACACAATAGCCCGCTTGGACATCGTCTGGATATAGACGATATCAAAAAATCGGAAAAAGCCCGCTGCAGAGAAAACAGGACCAAGCTGGTCGAGCATGCGATCGTAAAAGGAAAAGAGCGTAACCCTGACCGTATCCTCTGACGGCACTTGAGGGGCTGGCCGACGCGCGGTCAGTGCATACCAGTTGTAAGTAGGAAAGCGGACCAGCCATACCGTCAATGCCGCAGACGCAAGCACATACACCGAAAAACGCCAGCGCATATGCGCCCACATAATCTCTGCAAACCGCGCCTCCTGCCAGTACCACACCGCTGTAAAGAGGACGAGTACCGTTAGTCCGGCCAGTATGCCCAGCGTATAATACAACCAATCGACAAAAAGCGCACGGGCAGCTATAGGACGATCGCGCCGCCGATAGACCAGAAAAGATAACCAGTATGCGGTGACCAGCACCAAAACAAGCGTAAGAAGATAGAGGATCAGGAAATAAAAACTGATACCACCTCGCATCCAGGTACCATCCAAGGCTACCCGATTGTATAAAAACGGTACGCCAAAAATGAAAACAAAATAAGGCCAATAGGAGTATAACTTCATGTTTATTGGATTGGTTAATTAATAAACATAACCAATACCCCAACAATAAGCAACTCTTTTTGAAAAATATTACAATAAATAAATGTCAACACCTGCATCTGTTACAAGATTATTGTCTTAATAGGCCAACATTAATCCAAAAAGCCTCAGATTATTGTATAGATAACCTTGACAATAAACCCCATGACAACATCGAGCATTGTATCATCTTGTATTAAGCCCGAAATTCGTAAATCAACAATACACTATTTTATGAAGCAAAAATTTGACAATGCAGGGGTGGATTACATCCAGAACGAGACACTCGCACTGCCTCCTCCCGCACGACAGACACGATGCAATCTGATACGGGCCGATCTACATGCTGCCCTGGATCAGCTATTTGCGCTACATCCCCACCAGCAGGCGCAGCTATCCATCATGCCTACAGACCTGAAGGATAAACTCGGTGCCGCTATAGCCCGCATTTGGGAGGCAGGGGGCAAAGTCGCCTTTGACAAGGAGACCAAAGATGAGGACGGTCTACCCGACAAAAAGATCCTCGAAGTGTTCGGCATAGATGATGCCCCTGCACCACAAAACCTATTATCGACAGAGCCCGTGATGATACGGATACGCTACAGATATCCGCTATAAACCAAAACGGTCAGCTCCTCACCGGGATACTGTACCGAAATCCGGTATCCCAGACTTATTTGATAGGGAGATAGAAAACCAGTATTATGCGAAAAAGTGCTTTTTTTAAAACGGTACTTGAATTTGGGCCAGCACTGGCTCCCCATCAGGTCGGCAAGCTCGCTCCCACAATGCGAATAAATGATAGTGAGATCACCTACCGAAGCCGGCCGGGGCGAAGCTGCATCGAGCAGGAGTTCAAGGGATTTTTGGGGTATATCCAATACTACGAGATCCTAATCGACAGCGATATCACCATACCCCTAGAAATACGGCAGCGCGATATCTATGGGCTCTACTCGCTACGCGTAAAAGGCAGGATGCACCTGTGCGATCAATATGGCAAGAGGATAACAGCATTTAAGGATAGACGGGCTCTGTACCAATACCTACCTCCAACCGAATATTACCTACATCTTACTGCCGGCAAGTATCAGTTCTTATGTTTCTATTTTGACATTGGCATATTCGATGGAGGCGCCGATGAGTCTTTTGATTTTTTAAAAGATCTACTGGATGCGCAGCGTACAGCAGCCGTCGTACCGCGAACAACGAATGATTTTTGGATAGGCCCTGTGACAGAATATACCATCGAGCTACTCTTTGCAAACCTCAAAAGGAGCGACCTGGACTCTCAGGTATTTATCATCCATACGATGAAAGAACTCGTCAAACTGGCTCTCAAAAAAATAAATGAAGATCGGGATGGGACGACGCATAGAGCAAGAATAGCCAATGCGGCCAAAATATTGATCGCAGGCTACGTCGAAGAGTATGGCATCAAATGCCACCTGGAGCGCATCGCGGATAAGCTAGCCATATCTGTAAACTACCTGCATATTGTATTTAAAGGTGAAACGGACACCACCCCTTTGCAGTACATCAATGAAATGGTCTTGATCAGGGTCAAAAACATGCTCGATGAGCGCCAAAGCATACGCAATGTAAGTGAGAAATGTGGCTTTGCCGAGCTATCGGGCTTTTACAGGTTTTTCAAGCGGAAGACCGGTATGACGCCAAAAGAATACCAAAATAGATAGCTTTCAAGGATTTGCCTATAGACTATCAAGGATCGGACAAAAAGAAAACCAATACCTCCCCCTATCTTTGATTTATCAAAACGCAAGTACAGCGGATCGGCGACACCAGGTGTCAATGAGAAGGGGAAGCTCACCAAAAGGGTACACCGTGCAGGCTGTGCCCAGGTGTATAAAGAAAAAGCGACAGCTACAAAAAGTGGGGTACCAGTGATCACTCCGCCCCCAATAGAATAATGAGGGAGATCGGCTGTTATTAAAATTAATAATATGGAAAAGTTAAAAAGAAATTGGCTACGTGCCATAGGAGTATTAACATTAGTTTTGGGAGTATTTTTCGTTGTAAAAGCAATGGATTACAACAAATTAAAAACATCTGAACCGGAAGAGTTACATTGGTTTCAGATTGATGGAGCCTACACAGATACAGATGCTGTCTCTCCGAGCAACGCTTCATACATCAACTCCAATCCTATTCCTCCCGCAGGAACAGGTTGCAACGGCACAGCAAAACAATGCGTGTCGGGATTCTTAGAGTCTCAGACTGTAGTAGTAGGTGGTGTACGTATGCTCAACGGAGCTCAAACACCAGCAGAAGTTGCCTATTACAAAAACTAATCATCCGTTATACTTAACGGTTAAAAGTCTTCAAAGTCTACGCATCGACTTTGAAGACTTTTTCTTTCCCCCTACCTATAATTGAGATTCTGCTCCATCTTTGGATTGTTTGTTATTTCATCCTGAGGAATAGGGTACCATACATCCCAAGAATTCCATTTAGATTTTATTGCCGATAACACCGCGTCAGCACGACCTGTTCTTTTCAGATCCAACCAACGATGCCCCCATTCGCACATAAGTTCCAGTTTTCGCTGCGCTTCAATCTCTCTTAATACGATATCTTTATCATCTACACTATGAAAATAAGGTATCCCTGCTCGTTGTCTTATATAATTGATATCACTTCTAGCTTCATCAAAATTAGAAAGGTGCGTTTTAGACTCCGCCCGGATTAGATACTGTTCAGCAAGCCTCAACATAACATACCACTCCTTTTGGGCAGCAGGTGTGTATTGCCGGTATTTGTTTGGAAAATGGTATTTGACATTTCTGACCGTACTTGTACCAATCCAAGCCAATTTTCTTTTA
The DNA here is from genome assembly GCF_017908035.1 of Sphingobacterium tabacisoli. GTDB lineage: Bacteria > Bacteroidota > Bacteroidia > Sphingobacteriales > Sphingobacteriaceae > Sphingobacterium > Sphingobacterium tabacisoli. The sequence goes on from NZ_JAEQMU010000006.1 coordinate 232,022, forward strand.
TCGTCAAGATCAAAAGAATTCAATAGCCCATCGGTCACAATGTACCGTGGTACAGTGGTAGCTCGTGCAGGCACAAAGTAATAACCTTCCCATGTAGCTCTATCAGCAATTACAGGCATCAATGCCCAGATCGTCTCATTGCTATTTTGCTCGAAAACCCGCTCAGGCGTAGATTCCAAGTTGAAACCACCTTTATCAATGACCTCGGTTGTTAACTCCACTGCCGCTACATAGTTTTTTTCGTAAAGATATACCCGAGCCAACAGCGCGAGAGTGGCATAATAACCGGGTCTTTTTATATTTTTTTTATTTTTAGAAAACACCTCTTTGCAATAACTCAGATCCTCTTTGATAAGATCATACACCTCTTGTTCAGAAGATCGTGGTAATACACTGTTCACCTTATAATCCGTACCCAAAACGATTGGTACGCCACCGAAGATATTGACGAGATAGAAATTGATATAAGCCCGAACAAAACGTGCTTCTGCCAAAAGGGAGGCTTTCTGTTCCGCTGTTATTGTACCACTATTCGCTATGCCTTCCATACAGGCATGCACAGCATACAGATACCTATATGCCGAAGTCCACAGATAGCTCACTGTAGAATTGGTACTGGAAATAGTATTCACGAAAAATTCATCATTACTGTTTGATGCTGTCTGTCCGATTTCGTCGGCCGACATACCCGGAAAGGCAGTCATGCCTCCAGAGCAAAAGTCCAATGAATACGCCTGCATCATCGCAACATATACTCCGGATATCGCTGCACTTGCATTTACACTATCGGTAAATACGTTATTATCTGTAATTTCATTTTTGGGTAGGTCAATATCGAGCAATCGACTACAGCCTACATGGAGCAAGAAGAATACACCCAAAACAGCTTTCCATCTATTTTTAAAATTTGGTCCCATACATAATATAGTTTTAATAAATTACAATGACAGTTGTATACCCCCAGTTACCGTCCTGAGAACAGGCACACCGTAGAGCATCTGTGTCTCCGGGTCATTGCCGGCATAATTACTTATCGTGAATAAGTTTTGCGCAGCAACATACAACCTTAGTCCCCGGATTTTCAACTTTTGTGTTACTCCGCCAACATCGTATCCGATTGCGATATGTCGACACTTGATATACGAAGCATCTCCGTATGTGCCAGAGGAGTTTTTAAAGAATCTACTGGTATCAAACACCTCACCATAGGCCGTAGAAAGGCGTTGAAAATCGGAGACATCTCCGGGTTGCCGCCAGCGATCCACCATGGATGCGGGTACATTAAATGCCATACCTGGCATCGATGCATAGACCTGCTGTAGATAATTTGCCCCTATCTGCTTCCGAAAATCAAAATGTACATCTAAAGATATTTTTTTGTATCTAATCGAATTGAGCAACCCTCCGTAATACTTAGGATCAAGACTTCCAAATGCTACATAATCATTCAGCCGACCGTACGAAGGCATTTCAGGAGCAGAACTGACTGCCCCATCCTCCTTTCTAAACTCAAACAAACCACTCGTCGAGTTGACACCCACATAGTCAAATCCTAAAACGGTATTGACCGACTTGCCTACCACATATCTGGTATTGTAACTGGAGGATTCTATCCCCGGAAAGCTGACCAATTTATTCTTAGGGAAGGTTATGTTGAACGAAGTCGTCCATTTCAGACCTCCAGTCTCAATATTCTTGGATGTAATTGCAACCTCTAACCCCTTATTCTCCACTGTAGCATTCCAATTCTGCGGCACCGTATTAAATCCTGCAATTGCAGGTATAGAATAAGTGATAAGCTGATTGCCCGAACGGTTATTGTAATAAGAGGTATTCATCAATATCCTATCCTGTAAAAAAGCTAGGTCTAATCCCACTTCCATTTTTTTTGTTGTTGCCCAGTGTAACTTTGGATTATACAGGTTTTGCGGGAGGTAGCCAGTCTCTCCATCATAGGGGTAGGTAGAACTCGCCCATCTCGGCAGATATAAATAATCCCCTATGGCATCCGATCCTGTCACACCATAGCTCCCTCTCAATTTCCCGAAACTCAAAAACGACAACATATCCTTCAGGAATCTCTCTTCTGTAAGCAGCCAGCCTACTCCAAGCGCTCCAAAGGTACCATACTGCTTTCCGGGGCCAAACCGACTGGATCCATCCCGACGGATACTGACATTTGCAATATACTTATTGCCCCAGCGATAGTTCATCCTTCCGAATGCAGCCGCATAACTGTACTGACTAGACCCATCGGTCACATTTCTAACGGCAGCGGCCGAAATAGACTCGATCAGATCGTCATTACTATAGCCCGATCCCGACATCTCGACCCTACCGTTGCGTTGTCTCTGCAATGTTGCACCGGCTAAGAAATCTAAATTGCTCTTTCCGATAGCGGTATAGTAGGTCAATTGTGGTTCCACAATCCAGGTCTCCCATTCATTCGTCCCGAAACTCGCCGTAGCGGTAGTTCCGAACACAGGATTTTTGGCAGCACGCGGCACTCCCTTATATTCTTTACCATCTACACTGTTATACCCTAAACTGGTCTTAAAAACCAAGCCCTTTAAAATCTCATAGCTCATCATTAGATTACTATTTAGCGTCGTATTACTGATGCTGTATTGATTGCGAAGATAGGACAGCGGATTGTCCGTAGACCCGACACCAAATGGAACGCCCTTATATTCCCATAACAGCTTACCCTCTGCATCGATGAACTCGGGAAAATTTGGTGGCAATCGATATGCCGATAACAGATCTGGGGTACCAGACGAATTATTCTTATTATATGCGTACAGAGCAGACATGTTGACATGAAATTTTTGATCTATCGAACTGTGGTTTAGATTCCATGAAAGACTTCCCCTATTGTCCGAATAGTCCCCCGGAAAAATGAACGTATTTCTATTGAACCCTGCTCCTATGCGAAAATTGGTGGTTCTAGCTCCACCCGACAGCGACATATTAACAATGGTATTGTGAGCTGTATTTCCCATAAAATAATCTTTCCAATCGGTATACCTGTTCTGATCAAACAGCAATAGGTCCGGTGCATAGCCTTCATCCAAAATAGTTAGATTAGGACTTAGGTTTTCATTTTCCAAGGCTTCACTCCGCATTGCCAGATATTCTTTGGTATTCATCATACGCATGGTCTTACCGATCACACTAACTCCAGATACTGCATCCATAACAAAGGATGTCTTTCCTTCCTCATTTCCACCACGTTTGGTCGTGATCAGAATTACACCATTCCCCCCTCTCGCACCATAGATCGCTGTAGCATCAGCATCTCGCAAGACTTCTATACTTTCGATATCAGCAGGATTTATGCCGTTGAATGGACTTATACCTCCACTATTCGTATTGCCTGAACCTATCCCTTGGGTAGCAATTGATCTGAACAAATTAAGGTTATTATTTTGTGGAGCAAATGGCACACCATCTATTATAAACAAAGGATTATCCAACGGCACGCCCTGTTCCTGAATATTAGCGCGCAAACTATTCTGTCCCCTCACCTGTACTGTGAATGCTGCTCCGGGTAAACCACTCGTATTTGCAACAACAAGACCAGGAACTCTCCCCTGTAGCGCTGCCAATGGATTTGAAATCGGCTGGTCGGCAATATCCTCCGCCCGCACCGTAGTTACAGAACCTACATTGTAACGTTGTGTAGTCGTACCATAACCGATCACCTGCACTTCGTCAAGCACGCTAACAGCCTTTTTCAGGACTACCCTGATATCGCGCAATTCGTTTACTAGAACTTCCTGAGCTTCATATCCTGTCCCAGTAAATCGTAGTATGGCAGATCGGTGCACACCTTTTATTAGGAACCGTCCACGATCATCGGTAATGGACATCTGACCCGTACTGATATTTTTTACGGTTATCCTCATTAATGGTATGCCTTCCTGATCAGCAACAGATCCAACGATCTGCTGTGCTGATGCCCACAATGGGAATAGAATAAATAGCAATTTTAATAAATGTCGCATCTTTATTTAATTTATGTTTATTGGTTTTCAATTCGTCGCTTCAGAAATAGTGACTACCCTTATCAGTTGTTGTTTTTCTATCACCTGTAGCCCCACATTCTTCAATCGCTGTTTGATATGATCAATATCAAATCCCTTATTTCCAAATTCCAGTTGACGCCCAGTCCCCCATCCTGTTTCGTCAAAGACAAAAAGTCCTGATGTCTGCTCTAACCAGGAGGCCAGCTGAGGCAATGTATAGGTATGCTCATCAGGAGGCAACTCTAGGGAAATAGGTGATTTAGCGTCGATATCGCGGATGATCCAACAAGGGTATTCCTGCTCTTTCACCGTGACTGTATAGCCAAAAAAACGTTTGAGATCAGCTTGCATGACACATCTAGCCTCTGCCATACTTCTTTCAGGAAATTGCACTTCGTAGACGAAACTATTATCTGCCAGCCAGGTCTTCGAAACACTATCAGTCGAAAACCGTTCGCGATTCACGACATCCAATACAACCTTAGTAGGAATACTCTGCTCTTCTGATGTATAAGCATAGTGGTACAGGTTAAATAGTGGTGTATTGGTGAATGTAATGCGCGAAACTGCTTTGTTGATCTGCTTCTGTACAAAACGCGTGCGCACCAGCCCCGCAGTAAAGGGGGTAATTACAGACCTATATAGATAGGCAGCCGCGCTACCGCCATTTCCCTTCTCAAATAGCGGTTGATCTCGGCAATAATCTAGAGGCTTTACATAAGATGACAATATGGGCTGTCCCTGTATGGCGCGTGCGATGTTAGCATCTGTGATATCTTCACCTTCGGTTACAGCGACAAGTCTATTATGCATTATCCAGACATAATGTGGTACCGTGCGATGCGGAAACAACTTATCTAGAATCGTATCCTTTACTACTGAAGTAAAGTTATAGCGATTTCTGTTTTCTTTGAGCAACTTGCCCACTTTTTCGGGGGTATCTCGTGTAGAGGCGGCGTTTACAAGAAGAACATTGATATCTTTCGCATGGCCCACTTTATGGTCATAGAGATTCGGAAAATTCTTGATGCAGCTACCGCACCAAGTAGCCCAAAAATCTAAGATGATTAACTCCTTATCACTATAGTCAATGAGTTTGATATATTCTTTTCCCTCTGGATGATTGACTACCTGTAAGGGCATGTGCCACAATTCGTCTGGCATGGCATCTCCTATCTGCAAAGCATTAGGCTTAAGGCCTTTGGCCTCCTGCGCCCAAGCAGGAGAAACCAAAAGACCACTAAACAACTCACAGAATAATATTATAACATACGACACGTCATTGCAAACGTAGTGACGCAATCTATTTTGTTTTATCGAGCAGACATCCCCCTGCCCAACAGACAGTCCTCTCCCACCCCTTAAAAAATTGTTCATTTTTTTAAAGATTTAGATTTGAGGCAAAACCGTAAAAGAGCAAATAGGTAAATTTGACGTAGTGATTTTACGAATTCTCAGCTTTACGGTTTTACCGCAATAAAATAATATTGAAAGGCAGACGAGGATTATTGGGTTATCTCATAAGGGTCTAATAATTGGTGACGCCTCATCTGCGCATGAATAAAAACCGACTCGTTTCTTATAGAAAATCTATATTTATTTGATTCGTATCCTTGCAAGTGCATTTATATTTTCCTACTTTTAGATTGCGAAGTCCATAATTGTGGAAAACAAGCCTGCCTTGTGTGGAAACAGTCCATAAGCAAGTCGGAAAAACCAAAAGAGAAGTACTGATTATTGACCATTCAGGCCCTTAATACGTATTAGTTTATAGACTGTGATCTATGTCCCCCCTTCTTTGGTTTTTAATGTTTTGAAGCATTATCCGGGTGGGCAAAGCTTGTTCTTTATCAGTACGCGTAGCGCTGGGTAGCAGTCTCGACCTAGGGTCGCTTGCTGTACACTAGTGTTGGTGAAAGACTCTTGTGTCGTCATAGTTTATAAAATTTGGTTACACATTTAAGAGTCTCGCTGAGGAAAAATAGAGCTAATAAAAAAGGATAGGCTTCTACCTTCCCCCGCCTAGTTGGCACCAGCAAGGGCCGACACGGGTTCCAGTAGAAGCCTATCCCATAGATTGTACAAAGATATACAAAATAGGGAATATGCTCCTAAAGGTCTCGCGTCTTTTAAAATTGCTGGTTTCACTAGACGAGACTCAATCAGCGAACTGATTGTTAGACAAATATAATTGATAATTAATTATAATCAAAATATTGATGAAAAATAATTCAGATTCCACAAAAACATCTTCACTGAAGACCTTGGCCATACTTCAAAACAAACAGATAGGAGAAAGGCTGAAAGGGTTAAGAAATTTGTTAGCCAAGCGACCTGAAGAAATTTCTAGTGTACTGTCAATGAGTACAAATACATTAAAAGGGGCAGAGAATGGAGAAAATGTTGGGATAGAGGTCATCAATGAACTTATACTCTTCTACGGGTATACTCTGCAAGAGTTCTATTCCCTTAAGAAGCTCCCTAGTTGGAAAGCTCTTATGCAAAGAATTATTAAATACCATATATCAATAAAGAGTGTTGCTCACGGGATACTAGAAGAGCGTTCTGGCTTGATGGAACTACTTGAACATAGATTAATACCAAACACAAAGCTTTTTGAAAATTGGGTGGATGAACAAGGGGTCATAGATTATTGTAAGAAAAACTACTCATTTACATATGATACTGCAACAAATACATTGAATAGCGCAGTGAAGAAAGGTTGGTTGCAAAGAGATGATAATATTTCCCCTAAAAAATATAAATTGTCTTGAGTTCTAAATTGAAACAGAAATACCATTCTCTTTAACCAATTATACGACAAACGTCCAATAATAGGTCAGGTATCTCCTGCGGAAGAGAAGAAATAGAAAACGGGAAAACGAACATATAGTTTGTAGATGTCTCGACAAATAATAGCCACCTCCAGAAGAAAACCAAAAGGAGATAAAAAATAAGGGGGAATTATAAAGGCCGCCCCCGATTAGACTTCGATAATGGGTCAAGAATTACCTACGGAAGAGAAAATAGTTTAACACCAGATAATCCAAAATTAAAATCCAGATATTCCAAAGTTTAATATTGTATCTAACTTAAACAATGGAAGTTAATTATGTAGAAAGGATTACAAGAATATTAGCTGAGGAGATTTGGATTTGAAGTGTATGAGATAAAATCCACTCAAACAATAAGCGCACCTTTATTTAAAAACTTAAAGCATTTCGCTGAATTGGTCGAGCATCAAATCGTAATACCTCATTTGATCTATGGTGGTGAAGAAAGCCTGATACGTAGCGGTGTAAAGGTACTGCCCTGGAAAATGACGGTAAAGTAATTGAGACTTCACTGAAAGACCTGGGCAAGAAATGGTTTGCCTTTTCTAGAATGGATAGCTTGGTTGAGGAGGTGCTGGAATAGCGACTATATAAATAAGCCCCTGCTGACGCAAGGGCTACCAAGCCAATTATGACGTCCTCGAGATGAGGATGTCTTAAATTATACTTTTTTAAAAAAGAATAAAATCTCTGCTCTTATTAATCTAAAATCAAAAAATTAGCGACATGCGGCAGATGATCTGAAGCCTCCTCACCAACCATAACATGTGATCCTTTGAACTGAAATAGATCTTTAAAAAGAGAATTAAAAGCAAAAAAGTCAATAGCACGCTTCGGAGTTTTTACTGGAATAGTAAAACCGCATCCACCAAGAGGACAAGAGAGACTAAAGGATTCCTGCAAAAGAAGCATTTCCTCACTGGTCGGTGTCGCATTAAAGTCCCCACCGATTATCAGTGCTGCGCCCAATTTATTTTCCAACTCTCTGATAGCCTGCACCTGAGCTGTTCTATTGGGCACATTCAGATCTAGGTGGGTAGATCCAAAGTAAAACTCTTTGCCATTGGGCAATCTGATCTGGGCCAAAGCTATACTACGCTGTTCTCCAGCTACAGCCATAGGGAGATTAACTCTTTGTGTCGATACCAGAGGGTACTTACTAAACAAAGCAACACCATACTCTCCTCCATCGTGGTCGATAGATTTAGAAAAATAGGCTTTCATATGTAAGAGTTTCTCCAACTCGGCAATCTGATCAACATTGCCCGAACGCCCTGTAAAACGATCCAACTCTTGTATAGCCACTATACTGGCTCTACTTTTTAATACTACATCTGCAATATTTCTTAGGCTTATTTCCGTAGAGTGAGCAGGAGCTCCGTGATGACTATTGTAGGTCATCATGGTGAGTGTATCGCTTTTTATTTCTTTTGTGCCAATACTTACTGAGGAAGTAAGAAACATACTCAGGAACACCAAACCTACGAGCTGTAAAACAGCGAAATTAATTTTTTTGTATCTTATCATAACTATTACTAACAGTTGACTAGAAAGAGGAAAAAACTACTTAAATGATACTAAAAGAACTATATCTTACTATAGTCCTTTTAGTACCTGAAGCTATACGCTCCTATTTACCATCCGACATTTTGTCCCAAATTAGGATTTTTCTCCCACTGTGTCTGTGGCACAGGCCATAGGTAATTTTTTGGAGATTCGAATGCCCGATTCCATTGCACAAGCAAATAACCATCTTCGCTTTTGCGAAAAGTACCGGCGCTCAACTGTGGAAACCACGAAGCCTTGACTCCCTGTATATCACGTGCCAGAATATCACCTTGTTTCCAACGTCTTACATCAAAGTAACGATGCCCTTCTAATACTAGTTCGACACGGCGCTCTCGCTGTATCTCTGTACGCACGTCCATACCGTGCTGTGCCAAAAATGCAAGGTCCATACGCTTCATACCGACTCTATCACGAAGGAGATTGATTGATATATCTAGATCTCCCTGAGTCAGCTTCCCCTGCTCAAACCGGGACTCGGCATAGTTGAGCAACACCTCCGCATAGCGGATATGATGGATATCATTGTCATCACGGTTATAATTCGGTACGGCAGAAGGCTCTACATATTTCTTATAATAGTATCCTGTGGTAGTCACGGAGCCACGTCCGTCCTGACTAAATTTTGGCACCTGAAATATAGTGGGATCGGGATTCTGGGCTATAGGTCTTCCATCGTATCGACCTCCCCAAGTATCTCCTGGTGTCAATATAGTCTGTGTCATACGGGGATCACGGTTTTTAAATACATCGGCATAAGACGCATCGCTATATAGCGGTGACTTATCAATAGGAAGTCCATCCGCACATAAATAGGATTCTACCAGCGATCGGGTAGGTACAAACCGTGCGAACTGATCAGGAACCTGTATCTCACGGCTCAGATTGTGCATGATGATATCTTCGAGATGCATACGGGCAAAGATGGTCTCTTTATTGCGTCCGGTCGCGAGCTTGCCGGCACGGGTAAACAACTCCCAGTATGCTGTCTTCGGGTTACCATTATTATAGAGCTGATATACGCCCAGATCCATAACTGCCTTCGCGGCTGCTTCAGCCTCCTCAAAACGGCCATAGGTCAAAGCAATACGGGATTTGAGCGCCAGAGCGGTACCTCTGCTCACGCGGCCGAGATCCTTGTCTGTAGGGATCTTGACGGGCAGTACTGATGCCGCTTCGTCTAGTTCTTTCAACAGGAAATCCACTACCGTGCTCTGAGGATCTCTAGGGCCATAGAGCTCAGGATCCTCTGGGTTAAGAGTTTTCGTAATCAATGGAATATCACCATAAAAAGAGGTCAGAAAACTGTAGGCCAAAGCTCGGATAACGCGCACCTCGCCAGCTAACCGTTCTTTGGCTCCGGTCTCATTTTCAGTAGCCCCACTATAATTTTCTAGAAAGGCATTGCACTCGCGTACATCCCGATACATATTGGCCCACTCACTATTTACCGTAGGCTGTGTCACGGGGAAAACACCCGAACCTATATCTTTATACTGATTGGTGGTAGGCCACATCGTATTCTCAGCCAGGTTCTCCATATCAACAAGGTTCTTAGCCTTGACACGGGAGTAGATCGCCGTAACCGCCATCTCCAGATGTTCTTGCGTCTTCCAATAGGTCTCATCTACAATCTCGTCCTGTGGAACCCGATCTAAAAAATCACTACAGGATGAAAACACCCCTACACTGAGCAACAAAACACAAGCTAGCCTAGTATATTTTTTATATTGAATTTTCATTATTATCTATCTTAAATTTAAGTTGACACCAAACACAAAAGTCTTGACCTGAGGATAGTAAGCTCCATCGTTGCCGGAAGGTACTTCCGGGTCGTAACCGTAGAAGAAATCTGTTTTGGTAAATAGGTTGTCCGCCGACGCGTAGATACGTAACTTGCTAATACGTGCTTTTTCGGTCCATTTAGGTGAAAAAGTATAACCGACCTGAACATTTTTGAGCCGTAGATAAGACGCGTCTTCTATCCATTTGGATGATAATCGGGTATTGTGGGTACGCATATACACTAACCGCGGGTACGAAGCATCCTTATTATCTGGTGTCCAACGGTCTAAGTGTATCTCTTGAGGCATTGCACTGTTATTGATGAATGGATGTCTGGCATTCCCGGCAAGGTAACCATCGGCTTTGCCGACCCCCTGTAAGAAGAAGCTAAAATCAATATTTTTATAATTAAGATCTCCACGGAAACCATAGGTATATCTGGGAATATCACTACCCAATACATGTCTATCATCTTTTACGGTGATCTCTTTAGCATTGGGATCAGTAGGCACATAGATCAAATCACCTGGAGCGACTAAATCGCCTTTTTGAAAAGGAAACTTAGGTACATATTGGCCATTGACCAAATCAAAATCACTCGCCTGTGCAATACGGTCGGCTTTAAATCCATAAAAAGCATCAAGAGGCTGACCAACCAACCGTACTTTGTCTCCCAAGTTGACTGCATAGTTATCCAAACTTGTAATCTTATTGCGCACATCAGACAAATTGAAGGTGGCACGGTAGCCGACTTCACCTATTTTGTCCTGCCAACCGGCAACTATCTCCCACCCTTTATTCTGCATAGCTCCAGAGTTTTGAGCAGGGTAACCGCTGCCTACACCAATGACATCTGGAAGGGGTGGATATAATAACAGATCATTCGTATTATTGATAAAATAATCTGCCGTAAGATTCAAGCGCCTATTAAAGAAGGCTAAATCTAAACCAATATTAGTTTTTTCTGAAGATTCCCACGAAACCATTTCATTCGGAATAAAGCTAGGGCGGAAACCGACAACCCCGATATTTCCGATAGGATTATTCGAATTGACCTGTGAAGAGGCCAGTGTAGACATATAAGGATGATCGCGCCCTACCTTGTCATTACCCTGTGTCCCGTAAGAGAACCTTAACTTACCAAAATCCCATACACTGCGAAGCTCTTCAAAGAAAGCTTCTTCGGAAAATACCCATCCGGCAGAAAATGATCCGAACCAATTCCAACGTACACTAGGATGGAATCGGGAAGATCCATCCCGGCGGAAGTTACCCTCTAAAAGGTATTTGTTCTGAAAATCATAGTTGACCCGTCCAAAGAATGACATCAAGGCATTCTGGCTACTACTGCTACTATTCAACTGATTTTCTGTTCCTATAGCTAGAGATGGAAGGTCTACAGGCAGATGCGTGCGTGATGCACCAAAATCTGCTCCAACAGTCTCTTCTAAGGAGTATCCTAAAAGGGCCTTAATGTTATGCTTTTCTGCTAGTGTCTTTGTGTAGTTGGCTGTTGCGATAAAGGTCTGATAGGTACCCGAATAATGATCCATTGATACTTTGTTAGGATTATTGGTCTGGTAGATCAACTTGTCATCATCTGGACTATAATAGTTGATGGTCTTTAACAATGTCGTACGCTTGGAGTTGTACTTTACCAAGCCATACTGTCCTTTCAGATCCAATCCCTCAAATAGGTTGATCGTAGCACTCATGTTTGCTGTAATCTCCTGAGAGGTAAACGTATTAGTCCCCCCGTCGGTAGCAATAGCGACTGGATTGCTCTGCCCCCCGTGGTAGCCCCAGCTCCCATTGGTAAAACGAACCGGTACCAATGGCCGAATACTGAGCGCAGCAGTTAAAGCTCCTGTACCAGAAGCGCTACCATCGTATGAGCGGTCTACATAGCCTAAATTACCATCAATCTTCAACCGGTCCAAAATCTCTGTGTTCAACCGGAGACGCGCATTGTGACGGCCCGATTTAAAATTGTCTCCAACGACTAGCCCTCCTTCATTAAGATAACCGTAGGAAGCATAATACTGTGTCTTGTCTGACCCTCCGTTTAAACTTAAATTGTGGCTCTGCTGCGGTGCACTCTTTCTATAAACTTCGTCAACCCAATTCGTATTGGCAAAATAATTTGGATCGCTCCCGTTACGGGCGATCTCTATCTGCTCGGGTGTGTAGGTTGGGTTGGTACCTGCATTGATATTGGCCTCATTCTGAAGGGTCATATAATCAGCGGATCCCAAAAACTTAGGTAACGCTGTAGGTGTTTGATAACCGAAATAGCTATTTAAGCTAACATTAGTCTGTCCAGACTTACCCTTTTTCGTAGTCACCATAATCACACCGTTAGCCCCACGGACACCATATATTGATGAAGATGCAGCGTCTTTCAAGACTGAAATGCTCTCTATATCATCAGGATTAATAATATTTAGATTACCTCCTGGGATACCATCAATAACGATAAGTGGATTGGCATCTCCCCAAGTGCCTACTCCACGTATACGGAACTGTGGTGCCCGATTGCCTGGCGCAGTATTGGCTGTGCTCCGTACTGTAAGCCCAGGCATCTGGCCTTGAAGCCCTTGTCCAACATTAGCCAGCGGCCTGTTCTCAAAGGCCTCGCCCGACACCATGGATACCGCCCCTGTAAGATTGGCTTTACGCTGGGTACCATACCCTACAACCACGACCTCATCGATATCATCGGTACCCTCAGCAAGGACAATGTTGAGTTCAGGCTGACCATTCCAATTGACCTGTTTGGTCACATAAGAGATATGTTTAAAAATCAGGATCGCATCAGACTGATCAATAGTGATACTAAATCCGCCATCCTGCTGCGTAATGTGACTTCCAGCCCGTTCTCTAACAGAAACCGATACCCCCTGTATGGGAGCCCCAGATTGATCGGTGACAGTACCACGTACAGTGGTCTGCTGATGAACCAGAGAAAGGCTCCGTGCCTGATGCCCTCCACGGCGGACCAGGATATGATCGTCCATAATGGTATACTCCAGTCCATTTTGATTAAGCACTCTATCCAAGCCTGGCTTTAACTCTACAGACTGAAGATTGATACCTTCTACATATACATTGCCAAGCTCTGCATTATTGTAAACAAAACGAAAAGGAATCTGCCGCTCAATCTTTGTCAACAAAGTGGTGAGCTTAATCTTAGACTCCCGTAAAGAGATTCGCTGGGCATAAGTCTCTGCACTTACGGTGGTAAGTGTCAATAAGAACAAGACTATTACAAATTTCATGATTCTTAAAAATCGAAAAAGTTTATCTTGGCTCCCGCCGTAAACTTTCAAATTAAAATACATACTTTTAACTTACTTTAGTTCATTAAATAATTGATCTGTACAATTCACGTGGACAAAAGAAAACAAGTCTCAGGGAGTGTTACAGCACTCCTTGAATTTTTATATTCTTAGTCATTTTTTCTAAAATCTTCCATCTATCTCATAGGCTTTGTTTTTTATAAAATGATTAATTTATTATTCAGGTATTTACTTTTTATCCCCAGGTAATCCAACATCTCTATCATCTGAGATAGTTTGATTTTACGGGATATGGTACCCGTAAACTCTTGATAAGGATTTGCACTCTGCACAACCACTTCAATATCATACCAACGGGCAAGCTGAGCGGCAACGCTATAGGCGTCTGCACGATTAAAATAGAAAAATCCGTCTTTCCACAAGATGTGGTTGTTGATATTGTCTACCCTAGTAGTAACAATACGGCCATCAGTCCCAACTTTGGCCAGCTGATGTGGATGCATTCGTACTTGAGCTGTACTGGATTCTAATCGAATGGAGCCTTCTACAAGTGCTGTAGTACTAGACGACCTATCATAGGCATTGACATTAAACTTGGTCCCTAACACATCAATCTGCCCAAAGTGTCCATTGACTAAAAACCGCTGTCCCTGTCGCTTGACTACTTCAAAATAAACTTCGCCTGTCATATCAACGACTCTATCTGCTGACATCATATTTGATGAAAATGTAAGGGAAGAAGACGTATTCAACCATACTTTGCTACCATCGGGCAACAAAAAGTTAATCTGACCTCCGCGCGGTGTCCTAACGGTATGCCTTTGAGACGACTGCACCTGTCCCGTACTCTGATACTGAATCTCTCCTGATTCTAAACGGACAATACTAAAAGACTCTGACGATTTTATAACACCGACCTGTTTACTATCTAATGCCACCTCTTCGCCACTTTCTGTAACGAGAATAGCCCTATCAGTACCTGGCTCCACATCCTGAGCTGGGGTATTAACGGCTAAAGATTCTGCAGGGGAGTCAATACGATCGGTATAGAGAAATAAGCCAACACCTACTGTAATGAGCAACACAGCCGCAACCATATAGCGAACTAAAACCTCCCGACGTACGCTTTTACCGCTTGGGTATGAGATTTTAGCGGGGCTATCTCTTCGTAAAACTTTATTAAGAATGCGCTTCTTTTCCATGTCTGTGAAAGTCTGCACAGTTTCTTTGCCTTCGGACAACACTTCCTGCCATACATGGTGAAAAAGCTCCCTTTGCTCTTCTTCTGGAATACTATTTAAAAATCGATCGAATACAGTCGTATCATCTGCGGACAATTGCCCATTAATGTACTTTCTAATAAGATCTGAAAAGTGCTGTCTATCGCTTTGCATATACTATAACAACATAATGTTCTATATACACTAGACAACAGCAGAGAGAAAAAGGGGGTATTAAAAAATAAAAAAAGCTAAAAAGATACTTATAACAGAATCTTTACGCCTCAATAAATAGTTTTTTACAGAAATAGAGGCTAACTGTAGGTACTTTTTGACCGTTTCGCGTGATATCTCCATATCTGTAGCAATTTCCAAATATTTTTTGCGTTCAAATCTGCTCAGTACGAATGCGCGCTTTTGCTGATGAGGTAATTGCGCTATTGCTTCATCTAAAAGCTTGTCGAACTGCTGCTGATCTGAAGTTGTATCTATGAAATCAAAATTGGGGTTATTTTCAGCAAAAAAATCCTGCTCTAGTTTTTTACGACGAACATCAACTTTAATCCTGTTCAATGCAGCATTACGAGCCAGGACAAACAAATATGCCTCCATATTCAGAACCGAACAGATCTCAATGCGACGGTTCCATACTGTGCAAAAAACATCCTGGAGCACCTCCTCTGCCTGTGCCTTATTTTTTAAAAGACACAAAACAGCTGTAGCTAGACGATCAAAGTGTATGCTGTAAAATGTAGCAAAAGCTCCTTCATCTCCTTCGGATATAGCCTTATAAAGGTGTCTACTTTCGTGTCCTTGCATGCTGGAAAATACTCCTCATAATTTAGTAAAATTAACACTATATTCTGTTTATTAGTGGCTTAATGAGGTTAAGTTTATATTAAGGTTTTTACTAAGACGATAGTCTTCCTCTATCTAGCTAGATACAAATCTAAAAAATTCTAATTAGAATTGCTATCCCATGGGTATTCATGAGCAGTATCTCTCTAAGGAGCTAAATAACAATTACATCTTCAACTGGTTCCACAGCTCCATTAATTCTATTTCTTATTCAATCTCTAAACTCACAAAAAACATTTTACGCTTCGGCAGACATAGAAAAAACCAGATTTAGCAGGATATTAAAACTTGGGAGATTGGACGAAATATATGCAGACGAAGTTTACGGAATCGTAGCAGCTATCGGCGTAGAGCCATTGGTTCTTTTTGAATATTTCTTTGAGGAAGCTAAGCATACAACTTATGAGCTGTAATTTAAGATTCTAGAGCTAAATGCTACGCACAAAAAGGAGTCAATCCATGAACAACCAAGAAAGACAATAGATATAAGCAATAATAATTATCCAAAACAAAATAAACCTAAAAACCTATAAAACAGCACAAATACACTAAAACAACGTATTTCTATGTGTGTTATAATATAACCAAGTGGGTGACCATTAAAACGAAACAACAGAAAATATAAGTATAAAATTATACCATATATAAATTAATTAGTATGTTTGTATACTTAAATGCTCTGAAATGAATTACGATTTTATTAAGGATATACTGGATTTGGTAGAGGAATTTGAAGATCAAAACGTTGGTCTGAACAAATCGACAGTAACCGTCGAAGATTTCAAAAAGTGGATTTCAACAAATTACGACCCCCAGAGCCTAAGTGCTGAACCAGATTGGGAAGGAAAAGAAAAGGGCCGCTCGCCCGAAAGTGTTATAAACACGCTGATCGTACATATGAACCGTTATGCTAAAAGCTATTCAAAATCGGCTATTTTCGGTTCTGATTTTTCTTCGCAGGAAGATTTCATTTACCTCATTAATCTCAAAGCTTTTGGTGAAATAAAAAAAATGGACCTTATAAAAAAGAACGTGCACGAAAAACCTGTCGGAATGCAGGTTATTAACCGCCTGATCGGAAAAGGGTGGGTAGAGCAGGCTGATTCGAAAACAGATAAAAGAAGTAAGGTCTTAAAAATTACACAAAAAGGTATCCAGACTCTGGAAGGCCAAATGGATAAAATCAGAAGAGCAACTGAAATTGTAACAGGCGACCTAACCACAAATGAAAAAATGGAATTGATCCGCCTACTCAATAAGCTGAATGATTTTCATAGGATGATATATGACAAAAATATAGAACCAGAATATCTGTTGGACAAAGCCTTAAAAAATATCGGCTGATGAAAAAGAAAATAGCTGTGATCGGTGCAGGATTTTCGGGTTTGTCGGCGGCGGCATATCTGGCCAAAGCCGGTCATGATGTACATGTTTTTGAAAAGCACGACCGGCCTGGAGGTAGAGCCAGACAATTTACTACGGGACAGGGATATATTTTTGATATGGGACCAAGCTGGTATTGGATGCCAGATATAATGGATGGTTTCTTTGCCGACTTCGGTTATAAAACGACTGATTTTTTTGAGCTGGTACCCCTGAACCCACAATTTCAGATGATTTTTGCAGAGGACAAAATTAATATTCCTGATAGTATAGAAGAGCTAAAAATAGTATTTGAAGAGATCGAAAAAGGTGCAGGCCGGCAATTAGAAAAGTTTATGCATTCGGCAAAATTTAAATATGAAGTGGGAATGCAGGATTTTGTGAATAAGCCATGCCACAGTTGGACTGAATTTATTTCTATACAGATAGCAAAAAGTGCACTAAGATTAGATTTACTTACGAACTTCAGGTCCTACGTATCCCGATATTTTAAAAGCGATAAACTAAGAACATTAATGGAATTTCCGGTGATTTTCTTGGGTGCCTCTCCTAAAAATATTCCTGCATTATATAGTCTTATGAACTATGGCGGCTATGCACTGGGGACTTACTATCCGATGGGCGGGTTTTACGAATTGGTATTGGCCATGAAAAAAATAGCCGAGAAACAAGGAGCCAGCTTCTACTTCAACAAGACTATCGAAAGTATCAATGCGCAGGACTGCGAAGTAAAATCTTTGATTATAAATGGCCAAAAACATGAATACGATGCGGTGATCGCGTCTTCGGATTATCATCATACGGAAACTCTTTTGAAACCGGAGTATAGAAACTATGATGACAATTATTGGAAAAAAAAGATGTTTGCACCATCTAGCCTAATCTTCTATCTGGGTATTAATGAAACCATCCCAAATCTTAAACACCATACGCTCTTTTTTGAAAACGAACTGGATGAACATATAGACTGTATATACAAAGATAAAAAATGGCCCGAGAAGCCACTATTTTACGCCTGTTGCCCTTCTAAGACGGATGGCAATGTTGCTCCTAAAGGAAAAGAAAATCTGTTTTTGTTAATGCCGCTGGCCACCGGCATAAATGATGAGGAGCCGATGAGAGAAAAATACCTATCAGAAATGCTTTCAAGAATTGAAAGACTTACGGGGCTATGCAATCTGCGGTCTAAAATTGAATACAAAAAAAGCTACTGCGTCAGTGATTTCCTATCTGACTACAATGCGTATGGTGGTAATGCCTATGGATTGGCCAATACGCTCGGACAGACGGCGGTCCTAAAACCTAAAATAAGAAACAAAAAGTTAAAAAATCTATTCTACACAGGCCAGATTACTGTTCCGGGACCGGGCGTACCACCGTCGATTATATCAGGAAAAATTGTAGCAAACGAAATAAACAAAAACTGAGTACTATGAAACAGCTATTTGATGAACTCTCTTACTCGGTAAGTAAGATAACCACGCAAAAATACAGTACAAGCTTTTCTCTGGGGATCCTAGCTCTAAACCCCAAGATCCGAACAGCGGTATATGCTATTTATGGTTATGTAAGGCTGGCGGACGAAATCGTAGACAGCTTTCACGGTTATGATAAAAAACAGTTGCTGAACCGATTGAAAAAGGAAACAGATATCGCTCTAGCAGAAAAAATATCGCTGAATCCGATTTTGCAGGCGTTTCAGGAAACAGTACGTAAATATGCTATCGAAAAAAGTCTGATTGATCAATTCTTACATAGTATGGAAATGGATCTACAGCAGATAGATTATAATTCTGATCGGTATAAGGAGTATATCTTTGGTTCGGCGGAGGTGGTAGGACTGATGTGTCTGAAGGTATTTACAGAGGGCAACAAACAACAGTATGAGGAGCTGAAACCTTATGCCATGAAGTTGGGTGCTGCGTTTCAAAAAATAAATTTTTTGAGGGATCTGAAAGATGACTATCATATTCTAGGACGCTCTTACTTCCCGAACATCGATATGAGGGTTTTTGATAATAATGTTAAATCGCAGATAGAAGTAGAAATTGGAGAAGACTTTAAAGTGGCACTGACCGGAATAAAGAAGTTACCAAGTTCTTCCATATTCGGGGTGTACCTGGCTTATAAATACTACTTGTCTTTATTCAAAAAAATAAAAAGAAAATCGTCCATAGACATATTAAATAAAAGGGTGAGAGTGCCCAATTCTGAAAAAGCTTATGTAGCGTTAATAAGTTACCTTAGGTACAAAACTGCTTTTTTATGATGTCGGCGTTCGGAAGAACTGATTTATTATTGGATAAAAGATAATGAAACATCAACTATACAGAGAACAACAATTGCACTGCGATATACAAACGGCCTGGGATTTCTTCTCATCGCCAATGAATCTCTCAAAAATCACACCGGATGATATGGGATTTACAGTGCTGTCCGACTTCAGGAACGAGCCGATATACGAAGGAATGATTATCGATTATACGGTCTCGCCGATACTAGGTATCCCTCTGAAATGGAGAACAAGAATAACACAGGTTGATAGCCTCAAAAGTTTTACCGATCTGCAAGAAAAAGGACCTTATAAATATTGGAACCATTTTCACGAATTTATACCCAACGCAGATGGCGTGCTGATGAAAGATACGGTAGATTATGAATTACCCTGGGGGATACTAGGGGCCATCGCACACCAGACATTTGTAAGAAATAAACTGGAATCTATTTTTGATTTCCGCTACCGAGTATTAGAACAAAAATTTAAAATATAACTCTGGATGAATGTACTAATCGTATTGTCAACATTTGTGCTGATGGAAGGGGCAACCTGGCTGATACATAAATATATCATGCATGGTTTTCTTTGGAGCCTGCACAGAGACCACCACGACCATACCACTGCGGGCAACCTGGAAAAAAACGACTTGTTTTTCGTGATATTTGCATTGCCCACCATAGCGCTGATGTACTTTGGCTCATTAGAGCATTTCAATCATCTTTTTTATATAGGCCTGGGAATAATGCTGTATGGAATGGCTTATTTTTTTGTGCACGATATTTTTATTCATCAACGGCTTAAATATTTCGCACGCACCACAAACCCTTATTTCTTAGCGCTTCGTAGGGCACACAAACAACATCACAAGCATATGGGAAAAGAAGGAGGTGAATGTTTCGGATTTCTATATGTGCCGTTTAAATATTTCAAGATAGTTTTAAATGCTCGTAAAAAATGGTAGCATATACATACGCATTGATATTATTTTTCACGGTCATCATTTGCTTTGTCGCATCTTTTGATCGGAGATTACTTTTTAATTTGCATTTCGGTGCATTTTTGAAAGCGGCTGTTCTGGTAGCCATTCCTTTTATCACATGGGATATCTGGTTTACGGCCAAAGGGGTCTGGTGGTTTAATACGGATTATACGCTCGGAATAGTGATTGCAGGATTACCGATAGAAGAATGGCTATTCTTTATTTTTATCCCGTTTTCCTGTGTATTCACTTATTTCTGTTTCGATAAGTTTTTCAAATTAGAATGGCTCTCGGGATTTAATAATTTAATCATTTTTGTGAGTGTAATTGTATGCGCGGTGATAGCTCTGTTATATCACGACAGAATTTATACCCTAACCACTGCTGTAGTTACGATTGCAACCTTAATATATCTCCATTTCATTGTCAAAGCAGATTGGATTGCCAAAGCTTCTCTTGTTTTTACGATTTTGATGTTAGGTTTTTTTCCGGTAAATGGTGTCCTGACAGGAACAGGCTTGGAATCTCCTATCGTAAATTACAATCCTGACGACTTCTTGGGAATAAGAATACTCACAATACCGATCGAAGATGCTGTATATGGTTATACCCAATTCCTTTTGATCTTATATTTTTTCAAAAGGTTTAAAAGAGACTAAAAACGCAAACCAGCACTAGAAAATCATAAATCATTTAAACTAACAAGCTATGAAAACAAGTCTTGGAATATTAAATATTGCCGCTCTGTTACTCACTGTCTCTATTAGTTATTTGTCTAACTTGGGATTTTTAAACGGCGAAACAATGGCGAGTATATCGGCAAAACATCAAACGCTGTTTACACCTGCAGGATATGCCTTTTCTATCTGGGGTATTATTTATTTGGCATTGACGGGTTTTGTGATTTACTATAGTCCTGGAAAGAAAAGGGCCAATCAGAAAGAAAAGGTGGTTTTAGCTATCGGATGGTGGTTTGTTGTATCCTCTGTCGCCAACAGCTTGTGGGTAGTCACATGGATGTATGGCTATACCTTCATTTCTATAATTTTAATGCTTTTAATTTTTGCCTCATTATTGATCATAATACAAAAAACAAAAACCGAAGTAAAAAATTGCAGCGTGAAAACATGGCTTCTTCTACAATTGCCATTTCAACTATATGCTGGTTGGATTTCAGTAGCTTTGATTGCCAACACTGCCTTTTGGTTAAAAAAAGTAGAATGGAACGGCTTTGGTATTTCAGAACCTATCTGGACAATAATGATGATCATTATTGCTGCTTCTGTCCACTTGTATATGATATGGAAGCAACACATGCCTGTATTTGCTCTAGTTGCTGTATGGGCGTTCATTGCAATCGCGGTGGCCAATCAACAAGTTAACTACGCTGTTGCCGCTACAGCATTAAGTCTGGCGGTATTCATATTTCTAAATATTGCTATCTATGCTTTTATCAGAAAATCAGTCCAATAAAAAATAGAGTGATACCAGCGGTCAAAAGCGTTTTCTAAAAATTTATATATGGAAAGAAATAAAGTTGTGCTTGTAGACAGGAATGATAATGCTACCGGAGAAATGGAGAAGATACTCGCACATCAGCAAGGTAAGCTACATCGGGCCTTCTCTGTTTTTATTTTTAACGATAAAGGTGAACTACTCTTACAGCAAAGAGCTAAAAATAAATATCACGGCGGAGGTCTATGGACAAATACTTGTTGTTCGCATCCCCAATGGGAAGAAGATGTACGCACTAGCGCCATAGAACGCCTGAACTATGAAATGGGGCTGCGTACTGATCTATCATTTGTATTTTCATTTATATATCGTGCTCCTGTCGAGAATAATCTGACAGAACACGAATTGGATTACATTTTTATCGGTTATTCTAACCAAGATCCCGTCCCAAATCAAGAGGAAGTTCAAGACTATAAATGGATCGGTACAAATACAATACTTTTGGACATAATTGAGAATCCATCGCATTATACGGTTTGGTTTAAATCAGCTCTCCCGACACTGCTTTCAAAGATACAGTTATGCAAAAAAGATTTATTGGAAGAGGAACGTGTTTCAAAGGGCTAGCAAGCACCTTGAACTAAAACTGATAAAACTTTGTATCTTTAGATTGACCGGGTGTCAGCTGTGTTGAATTACAAGGCAACAGCGAACATAAGTAAAAAGATATGAAAAGACTACTATTAATACTCCTAACGACGACGATTGGTTTCACCGCTCTGGCACAGGAACAAAAAGCAACAAGCCCTAAAATATCGGTTACATATGCTTACGTGACGGTGAGCAATAAATTCCTATCAAAAAAGCTAAAGGTAAATGTTGACCTCGGCGACAAGCCCGAGCAGCAGGAAGAGGGAAACCGTCTCTCTGACGAGCTATACAACAAAGAATCGCACGCAGCGATACTCAACTATATGGCAGAAAAGAACTTCGAACTGGTAGAGACCATAGCAAAACAACATCCGCACTCTACCGATGCAGGTGCACTGGACGGTATCGTATTCATCATGCGGAAAACACAACAAACCGACAGCTATTAGAAAAAAAACACGATCATGAAGTCAAATTATTTTATACTATTACTACTACTGGCAGTTGGTACCATTCAGGTTGTCTATGGACAACTGCGTATAGTAGAAGAAGTCGAGCATGAGATATACCGATCCGGAAAGAATACGACATATGAGATAGGTAGTCTCGAACTAAAAAATGGGCAGAAAAAAATATATTACCGCAATGCCTCCGAAGAAAAGGATGAAATAGCCTTTGGTGAAATTGTGATTCAGACCCGCCAAGATTTTGACTATCTCTATACCGTCATCATGGACGGCTTTACGGAGAAAGCAGAGCTTCCTATCAAAATGGATCTAGGAGACTCCTACCTCTTTCTGTACTATGACAGGGTAATAGGTGGACGCGTATTGAGAATAGGCCACGCGTATAAAAGCGCTCCTTATCAAAAGATGTTAAGCCATAGACTAAACGAGAAGGATATCAATAAGCTTTTTGGAAAGATGTAGGTTCTGCTAAATTATCGTTACGATCAACAATCCTTGCATGATGAAAACGATTATTGATTTTTAACCGACGAATTGTAAACGGCTCAGAAAATATTTGAAAAAACCGATTATTTTAGAAAAATGATTTGGAGAATATTCGCTATGGACGCGTTCAAAAATTCGATATACGGACTATGTTTATCCTGGTTCATCCTAATACCATATATGCTCCAGGCAAACATGGCACAACCTTATTTTGAAGGCAGCCGCAATGCGGCGATGTATGGCAATGGCAATTATAGCGTACTGGATGAAGTAATTGATATTGATATCAGAAAGGACTCACTTGAAAACAACCTTTACGCTGTATTTAAGGTGCGTTACACCATCCAATCGCCTGGCAAAGTACAGCTTCCCCTATTGTTTTTGGCGCTATACAGATCGCCTAGCCACCGGATCAAGGTAAACGGCAAGACAATTTCTAATCAAGAGCTCACTCCACTCAATTACACAAAGTTCCCGTTCATTTCAAAACTAAAAGAAACGACCGACGATTTATCCTACAGCATAGCTTATGCAGAAAACGAAGGTATTGCCGTCAGATTGGACGATCTGATCTATTTTAATGCGCCACTACAGGAGGGCAAGAATGAAGTTTACATCGAATATGAAACGGATCTTGGATCGGACACCTATGGCTTCTTAAGAAACTATAGCCTTAAATACTCGCTCTATCCGTCAAAGTTCTGGAAGTCATTTGGTCCGATACAAGTCCGCCTGCATCTGAACGGCCTGGCTGAACTCACCGAATCTAATCTCGGAAAACCTGAATACGAGACAGGTACAGCAAAGTGGACTTTACATACAACGGACAACGATCTGGATATCGTGATCAATCATAAAACCAGTCTAGTAGGCAAAATAGTATTATGGCTACACCCTATAGGCATTGCCTCTTTGCTACTGATCGGCATGGTTCTGCTACATGTAAAGTTGATGTCAAACTATCCAAAAAGTAGAAAATATATTTATTGGCTAGGAATCATCATTGTCCCAGCTATTTTTTACACGGCATTTTTTCTATCCTTTGATGCGATAGAATGGATTTTGGGATATACTTCCAAACACGGATATGTATTCTTGTATGTGGTTACCTATCCAATTTTTGTCTTGCTTTATGGTCTTTCCCTATCTTTTCTGAAAAGAAAATACAAATAGCTTACTAAAATATTATTCAAGACAGTCTCTAGGCTTACTGACTACTAGTAATATATTCATTACCTTAGCGGTAATCGCTCTAAGACAATGTTTCGTCACAAAGGAAAAAGAAGGAATTACACACACAATCTAAGACTAGCTTCGATGCTTTCATTTGTCGCGGGCCTGGTAAATGTATGTGGCGTAATGCAGATTCAGATCTTGACAACAAATGTCACTGGTCACTTTGCATATTTTGCGGAGAATATAGTACTTAACAAATATGCAGTGGCCATTACCTTCATCTTGTATGTCACCGCATTCTTAGCGGGTGCATTCTGTTCTAGCTTATTAATCGAGTTATTTTCTCGAAAATCGGTTGTAAGCTCCTATGTCTTTCCAATTTCTATCGAAATAATATGCCTACTCTTTGTCGCATTTTTTGGAGATGCAACCGTCCATCCGTATGTGATAGCCTCTATCCTACTATTCGCGATGGGAACTCAGAATGCATTGGTGAGCAAAATATCAAATTCAGTAGTACGCACGACTCACCTGACAGGTTTATTTACAGATTTAGGTATAGAGCTTTCACTGTTGCTTTTTCATAAAAGAAACAATCAGAACATACGGAAAATCAAACAGAATATTTACTTAAAATTTGTCATCATTTTATTATTTTTCTTTGGATCTGTATTAGGCGGATTTCTCGCTTTACAGTTTCACTTTAAAACGTTGTTTGTGGCAGTAGTCTGTTTGATACTAGCAATGTCCTATGACTATTTTAAGCTGAGCTACGTGCACCTAAGACGAAGGCTATCACATTGACACTAGACAAGCCTCCATTCTTATTCTAAATTGTGGCTAGAAATTGAGCAAATAAAAAAAGAAACTCGATAACCAAGACAAAAACTTAGAGGTTGTATTTTAGTATCTCCACGAAATGGCAGACAAAGAGAAACAGCCTATAACGGAAAGGCAACTGATTGGGTACGAGCCAAAAACCCGATGGGTGTAATCCATAGTCTAGAAACAGTAATAAGTAAAGTGCCCTACCTGTATGGTAGTAAGACAGACATCTTACTTACAATAATCCCCTACCTCTGCACGCATTGGCAATGATAGGGGATTATAATTACATTTTCGACAGAAGTTATGGAACCTCTGGATACAACACAAACTTAAATAGTCGCTCTGCAGACAAGTACTGATCAGCCAGCTGTTGCAGCTCTTTCTTTGTGATACTTTTTAAGCGCTCGTCAGCTGAGAATACACGCAATGGATCTTTTTGATCAATTTCTGTGCTCAAAAGATATGATAGCCAGAATCCATTCTGAACAAGAGCCTGTTGATTAGACAGAAGCTTCTCTGCTATAAATTTATCAACATCTACTTGATCTGGGCCATCTTTTCTTATTTTTTCGATTTCATCGACTGCAGCTTCGGTAAGTTTAGCTACTAACTGTGGATCTGTCGTAAAGGAGATGTTCAATCCAAAACGCTCACGCGGTATCTTTGAAACCGATGGTGAAACGTTGATACTATAAACCCCACTTTCCTTCTCCCTCAGACGTTGCAGTAGCTTCACATTGATACAACTGGATAATGCTTCCATAAGCATGCTATTTCGATCAGAATAGTTAAAATCTCCCAAATAGGCCATTGCTACTGTTGCTTTTTCTTCCTTTCCTTTTCTGATATCCAAGTCAAACCCTTTTGCTGGGGGGTAGCTCGCATTATCTACAAACTGCTCTTTCCTCCCAAGGTTAGGCAATGTACCTAGATATTGAGCAGCATATTGCTCCATTTCATCAAGATTAAAATTACCAACAATCACGAAGGTAAAATCAGAGGCATCAGCAAAGCGGTCCTTAAATATCTCTAATGCGCGATCAAGATTAATCTGTTTGATTTTCTCTTCGCTCGGTCCGGTCTTTCTCGGATCATTATTATACAATACCCTGGTTATGGAATCGGAGAAAAATGTCCCAACATTATTCAGACGATTCTCTAATCCTATTTTGGATTTTTCTAGGTTTGCTTCAATCAACTCGCGGTCTAATCGTGTCTGATAGAAGAAGGCATGAATCAGCTCGAAAGCTGTCTTTACATCCTTCTGTACTGTACTCGCTTTTATTCCTTCTCCGATTTCATTGATGTAAGGCGATACAGATACACTCTTACCATTGAGATATCGGGACAGTTGCAAAGCATCAAAAGGTCCTAATCCGCTAGAACCGACGATGGAGGTTGCATTGACCGCAGACTGAAAGTCTTCCAGATTATACAGTGAATATCCACCTGGGCTAAAAGAAGTAATCTGGATTTCGTCGTTCATGAAATCAGTGGGTTTCATGACTACTTTTACTCCGTTGTCCAATAATATCGTGCGAGAACCAACTCCTTCATTCTGTCTTCTGTCCACAATCTTCGCTGGAGCTGGAAGATCAACCACTAGATCCTCTCCTACAATATCCTCTTGATAAGACTGAGGTTGTACCTTGGTCGCATCATCAATCCAAGCAAGCAGTTGTTTTTCATTGGGCAATTCCTTTGCTTTATTCTCAGGAGCCGTCAACACCATATCCCTGTTCTTGGTGTCTGTATACATAACGGCATGTCTTTGTATATCCTGTAGTGATACTGTTTCTATATTTTTCAATAGAATGGGGAATATGTAATCAAAGCCGGGCGCAGGCTGATCTTTTAGATAATAGGCAAGGATTTCCTCCATATAACTCTGTGATCTTTTTTTACTTTCCTCCGCTTTACTACGCTCTAGTGATGTGCGGTAATTCGTCTTTGCGCGTTGCAATTCGTTGTCTGTAAAACCGTATTGGCGAACTTGCTCAAAAGCCTCATACACAGCATAGATACTCTCCTTCAGTTTACCTGGTTTTGGCGTGATACTGATCGAATTGGTTTCTAATCCTCCTAACAATTCACTACTGCCGAATCCTGCCGACAGAAAAGGGGTACTTGCCTTTCGTGTGAGCTCGCCCAACCGTGCATTCAAAAGTTGCGTAAACAAGCCGCGTTCAAGCGCAATCTTATAGTCCGTGGATTTCATAACCCGAAAAGCAGGGACTTTATAACTGATCTGCAGGCTGGTGGAGGTTATTTCCTCGTCCGTAAAAGTAAGGAACTGGTTCTTTCCGGTCAGTGTTATAGTGTAGTAATTGCGTTTTGGTGCCTTGGAGGGATTTTTAAGATCGCTAAATAACCGGATGACTTCCTTCTCTATAGCGACCTCATCGATATCGCCAACGATAATCAGTGCCTGCAACTCAGGCCTGTACCAATCTTTGTAGAACTCGCGGATTTCGCTGTATTTGAAGTTCTTCAATATCTCTTCTGTCCCTATGGGCAACCGGTTAGCATAGCGTGAATTATTGGTCAACATCGGAAAAGTCTTCTCCTGAAGTCGGCTAGACAGTCCTCCTCGTTGTCTTTTTTCTTCTAATATGACGCCTCTTTCCTGATCAATTTCATCGTCTTCCAGAAGGGCACCATGAGCCCAGTCTCTCATGATGATAAGCCCCTGTTTCAATAATTCGGGATCATTGCTCGGAAGAGGAAGCTGGTACACCGTCTCGTCAAATCCGGTATAGGCGTTTAGATCTGCACCGAACCGTATTCCTGAGCGCTGTAAATAGTCAACCAGCTCATTTTTTGGAAAATGCGTGGTGCCATTAAAATTCATATGCTCCAAGAAATGCGCCAGCCCCTGTTGTCTGTCTGTTTCTAGAATAGACCCGACCTTGTTGGCAAGGTACATCACCATCCGGTCTTTGGGCTCTGCATTTTTGAGTATATAGTACTCGAATCCATTGGGCAATACTCCCTTTTTCACCTTAGGGTCCAGTGGTATCTCTAAGCCCCTCCCTTTTTTTTGATAAGCCTTTGTATTTACATCTTTTTGGGCCATGGCCGCTAGATGTGTAAATAGCAAGGCTATAATCCATAAGACCTTTATCTCTCTATAGTATACATTCATTATTATCTAATCTTTTCTATTTTTAATTATTCAGTAGATCTAAAATCCCTTCATTCCTGATAATAACCATACCATGCTTATCAGCACTGATCCCCTCCTGAGCGATATAGGGATACGTCGGCACCGCATCCACCATTACGGTGGGCATATACCTAAATGTGACGGTTTTATCTTCTTGGGCAATGACTTCGCCAACTTCGACAATATGAGTGGATATGATAAAGAAGGTGTGTTTGAATGTCACAAAACTCTTTGTGACAGCCAGCGTAGCATCAAACGCATCTTTTACATTAGTGCCTTTAAACAGTTCATCAAACAATACAAATAGGTATTTGCCCTGTTCGACCTGCTCCGCAATGGTCTTTACCCGCATCACCTCTGCATAGTAATGACTGAATCCTTGCTGTAAACTATCATCCACATTGATTGAGGTAAATATCCCCTCTCGTACAGAAAATGTCATTGCTACCGCAGCAATAGGAAATCCCATATGGGCGAGGTAAAGGTTTATACTGGCTGTTTTCATAAATGTCGACTTGCCAGCCATATTGGCTCCAGTCAGAAAAACAAGGTTCTTGTCTGTCTGCATGGCCATATCATTGCCCACTCCCCTGACCAGTCGAGGATGTCTTCCTCCTTTGATCTCCAACACATCGGCAGACCGCTCCAATGCGACAGCATAGGCAAATCCTCTTTCTCTCGCCAGAGTGCCTACAGCATGGAACACATCGATCTGATAAATAAGGTCGATAAGCTCTAGTAGCTGATCGGCATGGGCACTCAATTGATAATCCAGGTCTGCGAGCCGCTGCCAATCGATTCCCTTCGAGTCAGGTTTTCGAAGCACATCCTTTTGGACCAATGATCCCAATAGGGTATAGGCCCAATGTAGTCTTGCGCTGAAGTCACCCCCTCCTGTTTTAGACAACTGCTGCTCCAGATAGTCTTTCAGCACATGGAGAGTTTTCAATGATGAGAAAATACCTAGAGCCAATTCTGAAATCTTCTCATCCTTGACTACTTGTTCAGCGATCTTCTGACAGAACACACGAATCACAGTAGCCATTTTGTTCGTAGGCCTACGGCTCGCCACATAACGCTCGAATAGGGCGAACTCTTCTCTGTCGAGCTCCAAGAGTACACCGTGTTCGGTGAAATAGCTGAATGTAGCTGATCGGTTGTTGATTTCGTCAGCATCGACCATAGGTTCCTGAAACCACCTTTCCAACAGAAGTTCGCCGCCTTTGGTACGTGTCCTATTGAACAACGAGAAGATGGAGTTTGGATCAAATCGGCCTACCAGATTTAAATCTTTTTGGGTTTGGGCATCGGTAAGAAATATCTTTGCCGCTGCTGTCTTAATATTGCGATCAGCTTTTGATAAACTCTCTAAGATACCCTCATTATTAATGATCAGCATTCCATGTCGATCGGCCGTAACCCCCGCCTGCAAGGTATAGGTATATCTCGGCTTTGTGCCCTCCATAATGGTTGGCAAGAAGAGGTACTGTATCCCTTGTGTGTCCTTTTTTAGATCTGTAGCAGCCTCTATAATATGAGTTGATATGACAAAGGCACTATTCCGCTTTGTGGCGAATGCTCTGGTCAGCTCTACGGTGCCTTCATAGGCGTCTTTAACATTGGTCCCTCTAAAGAGCTCATCAAACAGCACAAATAAGCGCTGTCCATTGGAAAGCATCTGCGCCACCATACGGATCCGCTTTACCTCTGCGAGAAAATGGCTATATCCCATATCAATATTGTCCGACAGGTTGATACTACTGATCAACCCATCGAACGCACTAAACACCATTTTTTGTGCCGGTACGGGAAAACCGATATGTGCTAGATACACTGTTATACCGATAGACTTCATAAATGTTGACTTGCCTGCCATATTGGCTCCTGTAAGAAACACAACATTATTGTGGCTATCCAAAGAGACTGTATTTGCTTTGGCATTAGGTACCAGTGGATGGTACAGGCCATCGACTTTCAAATCGAACGTAGTATCATTGCGATCTACCACCTCAGGTAGTATAAAACCCCGTTCCTTGGCTACAGCTGCCACCGATATCCAGGCATCCAATTGATAAATATGGTAGAATACCCGAAATACCTCCGCTCTTTTCTTAAACCGATACAGTGTATCACACAAGGCAAGTTGATCAAAAGATACTTTTTGCTGAAATAAAGGCTTACCCACTCCGGAAACCTCTTCAAACAGCACATCCATATCCAACAACAGCTGCTTAAAGTACGCGTCATTCTGGTCGAAGGCAGCAAGAAAGGTGCGCAGTGTGGCGAATACATCCAACATGGCCTTAGCTCCCTCGATCAGTAATTTGGTCTGGCTATCGACCCCAAGTACCTTATTCAACTTTGAATCATAATTCTCCTTTTGGGCACTGAGGCGACTGCGCTCGTCTCCATTCTCTAGATAAGTTGATGCTGCATCAAGCATCGGTCCATCAAAAGGAAAAGCAATATCCTTTGACATAAAATAGTGGAGAATATCGATCCGCTTTCGAATAGCATTGGCGTCCGCCATAGGACTCGCCATAATGTCGTTTAGGAATTCAGCTCCTCCCCTTGTTTTACTCTTATTAAAAAGCTGCCTGACAGAGGCTTTTCCTCCAACAGAGGAAAAACCTAGATCGTTCAGCGTTTGCTTGTCCGCATAAAATCTCATATCGTCTAACTATTTTATAAGCTATCTGCGCTTACGTCTGATCAATATCACCGCCGCAGCCAGTAGCATACCTACCGGTATGACCACTGTAAAAACCATCTTCAACCTTTTCAACCCATCTTTGGTCGCTTCCAGCGTATTATCTGTAGGGAAAGGACGCGTTACGTCTACAGGGATCTTCCCGTCGGACAACCAGTTGAATATACCTGGTATTATAGAAAAATTAGACGTAGGCCAGCGGCGCGTGACAGGATTCAAACCTCCGTTGCTGACTGTCCCTGCATCGGAAAGCACAAAAACACGTTGCTGCTTTCCTGCGACATCACGAGTCGCACCCATCGCAGTAGTATGCCATGCGATCTGCTCACCAATAGCCGGATTACAACGTACACTATCATTTACAAAATCTCTTGTTTCTAATTCATTCCAAGTCTGTAAGGTATCGGGACTAGAATACAGTTTGACTGAATCAGTACGTAATATCGGCTTAAGAACAAATCCTTTATCTGCTAATGGTATTAACGAAGCCGCATTCTCCATGCCGATAAAGAAACGTCGGTCATTGATACTTTGGAAGAAAGAATTTAAAGCCGCACCTTCGGCAGTAGCTCTGGATAGAACCACATTGGCCAATACATCCTGCTTAGGCTGTACAAGACGCCCCGGCATCACCCCTATCCCAAAACGAGCGATAAAATCATTCATCACTTTCGATCCTGGTTTTAGCGCAACCATCAAGTTGCCTCCTTTAGCAATATAAGCTTCGATCTTTTGTTCCTCTGCAGGGGACAGCGCATTATCCATATCTGAAATAACGACAATGTCCATATCTTCAGGGATACCCTGATCGCCCGAAATATCCAAACTTTCTACATCACAGCCTTGATTGGTAAGTGCATACCGGAAAGTTTTAGCATCACTGAACATCGAATAATCACGGATGCGATCCCCTTTTATAGTCGGCTCGCCATGGCCCTGCAGGAAGCCGATACGTGGCAACTTCATAACCATACGTTTCAATGCGGCAGTGATCTCACTTTCGGACGGAAATTTTTCAAAGTCTTCGTAGATACGTAGGAAAGCCTTTTGTCCATTTTCACGCTCCACAACACGTACAAAAGTATTGCCCTCATCGGTCAAATCTATTGTTTTTTTAAGCTCTGCGGGTGGCATAAACAGCTTAAAATTAAGGTCTCTTAAGTCAGCAACTTCTTTTGCCTGTTCTTCTAAAGACATACCCTTAAACTTGTTATCTACCCAGGGGTTATTACTAGGCTTATCGTAGTAATAGACGTATTTCATCTTAGTCTCCGGTTTAAAGCGGATATAATGCCTTAAACGTTCCATATCGGCTTTGACATTGGATGGTATACCATGCACATACTCTCGATCCAATAAGTTGACATAGGTGGTGATAGTCAGTCCTCCTTCCAATTTGGCAACCACTTCCTGGCTATTCGGCGTCAAGGTATTGTATTTGGTTCGTGTACCGTCATAATATGCCATAATCATTGGCCGGGATGTTACGTAGCCCAAGGTCATTGCAACCGCAGCTACCAGGGCATATCTTCCCCAGGCCCCGGCTTTCGTATCAAAGGTCTGGAAAGAGCGCACTCTTAAAACACTGAATCCTAAGAACATCCCAGTCACAATAACAAAATACAGAACATCTTCAGAACATATTAACCCTTTCGCAAACTCCAAACTACGTCCCGAAAGCGATAGCCAATAGGTAATCTCACGGACAAACTCCATGTCCTGCCAGACCTTATTCATATAAGCTAATGCCGAAAGCACAACTAACGTACCTAGCGCGGCGACTACCTGATATGATGTAAGACTGGACATAAACAATCCAATAGCTGCATAGGCGCAGATCAGGAGGTATATTCCTAAGACACCAATTAATACCGGAGTGATATCGTAATTTTCGATGGTAAACGCCCCCACCAGCACATAAGCTAGAATAATCAATGTCAATAACAATCCATAGCCCATCATCGCTATAAACTTGCCCAATATAATCTGTCGGGGATTGACGGGCGAAGAGAACAACAACTTGATTGATCCACTGCTATACTCTCGACTCATCAGTCCCATAGTCAGCAAAGGCAGATATAAGTGCAAGTATTCCTGTATCTTAATCAACAGACCAAACTGTCCTCCATATAAATTAGCAGACAATGCTACCTGTGGCATTCCCGTAAGCTGATTTTTTAACGTACTCTGCATCAGCTCCATGAAGACCATCCCCGTCTGGAACGCAAATATGATCAGTATAAACCAGGCTATGGGCGAATAAAAAAGCGTATACAGCTCAGCCTTGGCAATTTTTAAAGTCTTTCTCATCTATTTCTTGTAATGTTTAGTATTATGAATTCTTTTTTGACAGACGAGCAAATACATCATCCATAGAGCTCTTTTCAATCTGGAGTCCCATCAATCCCCAACCTTTGGAGACACTATACTCTGCCAGGCGTTGCACCGTATACTTCTCGCCATCGTACCGTAACCTAAATCGGGTTGGACTCAATGATTCCGAGGCATGAATACCTTCGATGGCCATCAACATATCTTCTGTCGGCGGATTATCGAGTGTGACGACGAGCGAATTCGGCTCGATATAGTTATCAAACATCTCGAGTGTCCCCGAAAATACCAGTTGCCCCTCATCAATCATCTTTATTTCCTGGCAGGTAGCCTGTACTTCGGACAAGATATGCGTGGATAGCAAAACAGCTCTCTCTGTAGCGATTTCGCGGATGAGATGCCTTACTTCAAGAATTTGGTTGGGATCCAAACCATTTGTAGGTTCATCCAACACCACAAACTTTGGATTATGAACGATGGCCTGTGCGATCCCTACGCGTTGCTGGTATCCGCCGGAAAGATTGCGAAGCAAGCGATTAGAAAAATGGGCAACACCACAGCGCTCTGCCGCGGCTTGCACCGCACTAGCTATAGCGGCTTTATCATCCATTTTCAGTTCAGCACAATAGGTCAAGTACTCCTTGACTGTAAAGTCCAAGTGCAACGGCAATTTCTGAGGCATGAATCCGATTTGCTTTTTTGCATTCACCGGATCCTGTTTCATACTTATGCCATCGATAAAAACCTCGCCTTTACTCTGTTTCAACACACCACAGATGATGTTCATGGTCGTCGATTTGCCAGCACCATTGGAACCTAACAAACCCACCACTCCTTTCGAGTCAATCTCAAAACTGATATCTTTTACAGCCCATTGGGTCGCATACTTATGCGAGAGATCCTCCACTTTTACAAGCGTATTTTGCATAATATTATATAACGTGAGTTTTAATTGCTTGAGTTAGGGGCACACTTGACTCTCGAATAATAGAGCCAAGTGCAACCCTAGTTTATTTTAGTATCTATCATTAGCTATTGCCCGAACATCAATACCATAGCCATTCTTAAAGTGATTGACCAAAAGGTCAAATTTCTCCTTGATCAATGGATATTGCAGGTACTTAGCCATTTCTGCATCATTACGCTGTATCAGATGCAACAAATAAGAATTCAAGTCGTTACTTTTAGCTTGCGTCCAGGCATAACTGCCATTATACCATTCCATCACCGTAACAGCACCGCTCACGGTATTGACAAAATAGCTCCCTGGCAAAAATCCCCGATTTCTATAAGCGGCATTATTTACTGAGTTTGCTTCCGTCACGGGCAATAGTGGAGCCGCTGTCGTAGCATAATTACTTTTCGTATAGAAAGCTGCCGGAATTGTCACAATACCATTAGCGACATAATACTCCCAAAGCGCTTTCTGCAGTTCGTTTTTCCGCGCCAGTCTCTCTGCTTTCGATAGCGTGCCTAAGGATGCATTCATACCGGCAATGGTAATTCCTTTGCCAAGAATCTTGTAATTGAATACCAGATATGGCTGCCCCGGAGGGCCTGCGGCACCGCGCCAACGTTTTATAGAGTCCACCATCATAACCCTATACGGTAAGGCGGCCCCTTTTTTCATACTCTCTGGCAGGTATTTGAGCCATATATCATCAATATAGTCGAGCATAGCTCCAGTATATTTAGGGTCTCCCAGCACAATAGAGTCTATTGCACTGTTGCCGCTGCCCGTCGATTGGCTCCAGGAGAAATCCTTTTGCGTCACCACATAGAGAAAATATGACCCGTACTTGTCTTTTAATGCCTGAATACGATCATTGTCCGCTTTCGAGGCATTGCCCTGTGGCAGGATATAGTCTGGTTGTATATGGATTTCTGGTTCCAATTTGTCTTTATCACTGCACCCCCATAGCAGTGTATAGCATAGGATCGTCAGTATATATATTCTTACATTCATGTCTACTGTTGATTAATTATTACTATGGTCTATTTAGGATTTCG
Organism: Sphingobacterium tabacisoli; assembly: GCF_017908035.1. Classification (GTDB taxonomy): domain Bacteria; phylum Bacteroidota; class Bacteroidia; order Sphingobacteriales; family Sphingobacteriaceae; genus Sphingobacterium; species Sphingobacterium tabacisoli. Next base: position 267,532 of record NZ_JAEQMU010000006.1, read on the forward strand.
TTCACCCATAATTCCAGATGGATTTTGCTGCATCTGTGGATTTGCCAATAGAAGGCTGTTGGCAAAAGGAACGGTATACATCGCATCGTTTTTCTCTAACACATATGTCTGCACATTCTCCCCTGCTGCATTCAGGTAACGATGTTCGATAGCAGGCATGCCATAGCGTCGCAAATCAAACCATCGAAATCCCTCATAACAAAATTCTTTGCGTCGCTCGCCACGTATTATCTCCAACAACGCAGTCGCATCTGTAAAGCTATGGTCGACGTAGTCTGTTATCCTATTACGGCGCAGGGTGTTCAGATCTTTGGATGCCGCTTCTGTTTTCCTTTGCTGTGCATAGGCTTCGGCTCTATTCAAAAGTGCCTCCGAACTACGCATCACCTGTTTCAGTGAAGCTCCTGTAGGTAACTTACTCAGGATATGCCAGTCTGGATTTGTTTTTGAGAAGTAGGTACTTCGCACATCTTTTACATCAAATGATGCGACCAGTCCACGGTTAGGGATATATGGATACTGTCCGGGCTGGGTAGCTCCTCCATAAACCCATTCTACCTCTGGATTATCGTAACTCAGATAATTATTTGAGTTTGTTGCCCAAGGTAACAACTGTGCCACACGACCTCCCTTTTCAAATACGGCATTGGCGTGTTTTATACAATTGTCCCAATCTTCCATATGTAAGTATATTCGCGAAAGCAGGATATGTATCGCCCGCTGGTTGATATGAAAATCTCCTCTTACAATGTCTAGAGGTTCCATCAATCGAGAAGCTTCATTTAAATCCGCCAATACCTGACTATAGACCTCCTTTACCTTTACTCGTTTGAAAAAATTCTCTTCCAATCCGGAATGCAGTTTCAACGGTACAGCCAAAGACTCTGGATTTGTACTATATGGCTCTCCATAGATATTTACGAGTTGAAAATAGAGGTAAGCCCGTACAGCCAGCGCTTCTGCCTTGACCCTATCCTTGGCAGATTCGATACCGATAGCTTTATCAATATTGTCCAATATAGCGTTGCAGCCCATAATCCAGACATAGTAACGTGCATAGGGTGTCGATGCGGGGGCTATTGCATACTCGACACCATTACCATCCCTATCCACGAAGGAAGGCTGCCAAGAAAATGTTGGCAACAATCCCTTAGCTGCACTTGATCCAAGCTGACTCGCATCCATTGCAAACTCTACATCATCATCCATATAATAGGTAAAATTGGATGGATCCGGCTTGTCATCAGGATACCCTGACCCCAGCAATAGCTCTTTGTAATCGACCACTGTCTTAGGGATCACCTCGTCCTGCGACTCTTCTTTCAGAAAGTCATTACAAGACAACATACAGCACAGTACCCCTATCGTGCCTAGCGTACGCGTAATATTTTTTATATATAAGGTTTTCATTGTTATCGTACTTAAGTATATTATAATGACATATTAAGCCCTATCGATCCCGTACGGCGTGCTGGCCAACTTCCCGTTTCGGGGTCATAGCCCTGCCATGCTTTATCAAATGTGATCAGGAACGGATTGGTCAGACTTGCAGAAAAGCTCAGTCTTTTTATATGTAATTTTTTTAGAGTTTGTGCTGGCAGGTCAAAGGTCAATCCTATTGACCGACAACGTATAAAATCAGCATCGGCGACCCTTCTATCAGACATACTGTACATTTCGTATGGGCTCATCATTGCTCCAGTTGCAATAGTTGGAAGCGTGACCAATATCTGATTAGGATTTCCGGGAGGTATTGCCGGAATATCTGTCAATAATTCGTCACCTGGTTTTTTCCAGCGATCCAACAAGAAGCGTGAAGCGTTTTGATCTGGCAATGGAGCTCCCGAATTATTGTAAATGATAGGCAGGCGTTTTTGATTTCCGAATGCAACTGCAAATTGCGTCCTTAATGAAAAGCTCTTATAACGGATGCTAGTAGATACCCCTCCCGAAAAATCAGGCTCGAGTTTTCCCGACCTGACCAGGTAGTCCAAGTCATTGTCCGTCTGCGTTATATCCATATAGCCAAAGGTGGGAACTCCCTTAGCATTCAAACCGTTATACGCGTAGGAATAGAATGTCGAATAAGCCTCCCCATTCATGATTGCAGTTCCTGCAAGAAAATCCGCTCGTTTATTGATACGCTCGTTGTTAAGCAACTTGTTACGTGTAAATCCAGAGTTGACCGATACTTGCCAATTAAAATCTTTAGTACGAATAGGGACGACATTAACGATAAAATCATAGCCTCTGTTTTCAATTTTAGACCCCAACACAATCGCCGACGCCATACCATTTTCAATAGGCACATCACGCGCGGCCAATACATCTCCTTTTTTGGCAAACATATTTGCTGTTGCATTGAGGCGACCATCCAAAAAGGAAATATCGAGTCCCAGATTGTAGGACTTTGTTTTTTCCCATCCAAGATTTGGATAGGGTAGAGATAGTATCGATAAGGTATATTGCTGGAAGTAAGGATTCAATCCCCCATCACGCGCTATCAGATAGGGCGACACCGCTTCTACAGCATTTCCTTGATACCCGTATGAACCATAGATATCCAACGCTCCCATCCAAGATTGCTGTTTAAAGAAAGCCTCATTGCCCACACGCCATTTGGCCCCTAAAGACCAAGTTGGTGCAAAACGTTTATTCTGATCCTGTCCAAAGCGGTTGGAAGCATCCAAACGACCGCTAAAATTGATGACATAACGGTTGTCATAACCATATACAGCTGTCAGATATTCGCTCAAATAATTGGTCCGTGCATTGACGATACGCGAATTGCTACGCATAGCATCGTGTAAATTTTCGACTCCCCGGTTACCTACGAGTTCTGGGTTCTGCGGTACCGGAGCATATTTTTCGCCGCGGTAGTGCAGGTAACCATAACGCGTATCCGTACTACCGGTCTGCAAGCCGCCACGCGCCTCAATTCCCAGCTGCGCTGTAACGCTATGCTTTACGGAAAAGGTCTTGTTATACACAATATTATTCCTAAACGTATATCCAGTACTCACAGCATTGTTGAGAATTACCAAACCTCCAAAAGGCAACCGTGTCGATTTTTCTTCTGCCGAATTAGATGGCACTGAGCCAAACTCGTACCCTCGGATATTGGTCACATAGTTACTCAACTCAGTAGCATAATTTTTAGAATCCGTGCTGCTACCCGTATAAGAAAACAACCCTTGATACTCGAAATCTGAGGTCATTTTGTATCTTACATCCACACTTGTGGCGAGATTTCGTGTGGTACTGGTATTACCTGTATTATCCAATTCGTTCTGGATATTGTAGAGATAGCTCATCTTTCCAGGTATTGCCGTGCTCGTTGTCCCAAATTTTTCATGGTAGAAAAACGTTCCGTCCTCATTGTACATCGGTAAGGTACGTGACGTATTCAAAGCATAATTAAGTGGATTGACTCCAAACGCAAAGCCATCCGTCTTTCTAGTGCCTCCGTTGAGTAATAAATTGACCGAAAGTTTATCACTAAACCGCAGTGTCGTATTTGAACTGGCCGAGAACGAAGTCAAATTATTTCCTGTGGCTTCTCCCAGTTGATTCTGAAAACTGAAACCAGTGCGATTCGTTAATTTTTCCGTCCCCCCTGATACATTCACATTATGTGTTTGGCTGATCGGATTACGGAATAACAAATCGAACCAATCGGTATTCATATACTCCATTTTACGAAATTCACGCATGTAGGTATCATAATCAATTTCCTTATTCTGTAACCGTTGCACCAATCCACCATAGCCTATCGGTAATATCGTATGGGTATAACTATCCCTGCCTTCATAGATTTCTTTCGACAGTTGCATCAATTCCTGAGAGTTCATCAGATTGTAATCTGAATAACGCGGTCTCCTCCCCAACGAAATATCGGTTCCGTAGGTAACCGCTACCGTTCCTGGCTTAGCCTTTTTCGTTTTAATAACGATAACCCCATTTGCTGCCTGTGAACCATAAATGGCTGTTGCAGACGCATCCTTCAGGACTGTAATCGTCTCGATATCCGAGGGACTGAGCCACGAGATAGCATTAGCGGCCAATAAGCTCATGTCGTTCATATCACCACTCAAGGAACCGACACCGTCCTGCATAGGGACAGGATTACGCTGTACTATTCCATCCACCACCCACACTGGCTCTTGGTTGCCCAGCAACGTTGAGGTACCTCGTACGCGAATCTTAGCTGTCGCCCCTACCTGCCCCGAAGGCATCGTAACCAACATTCCTGGCACAATCCCTTGTAACATTTGGTCTATGCTTACCTCACCAGCGATTTTTATATCATCTGCCCGCACTGTAAATGCGGAACCTGTAAATTTACTTTTATCGATATCCATGTATCCTGTCACAACGACATCATCAATCGCGTTATTACTATGGGCCAAGACAACCGTAAAACGAGCCGAAAAATCATTAAAGAACTCAGGTTTTACGTTGTCTGGCATAGGATTTTTACTAGCATTATATACTTGAAAACGTACGGATTCGTAACCAACAGAGGAGATACTCACCTCTGCATTCCGAGGTACATTTGGGAAAACAAAATATCCTTGTTGATTGGTAGAAACGCCCAGGTTCTCTGCACCGACCAGATGCACAGTCGCACTCGGTATGGGTCTACCTACGCTATCCACAATAGCACCGGATATTGTAATCTTATCTTGTTGTTGTGTTGTACTTGCGGTGTTGTCTGTTTGCTTCTTTTTGTAGATAAATATACTTTTACCTTCAATTTTTGCCCCAAGGTTGGAGCCACTCAAAACATAGGTCATAAACTCTGCCAAGGGCATTTCCTTGACATTGACATCGACAGGGGGAACATCTTTCAAGAGTGTATTCGCTCCAGAAACTCCAAAACCCGTCTGCTGATAGACCATATTAAAAACGTCTGGAAGACGTATTTTCCGTTTAGAAAGGGTGATATTTTGTGCTGACAGTAAGGGGATACCCCATATACTGAGAACCATAAACGCCCATAAACTTCTCTTCGTTAAGTTAAGTTGGTATTTATTCATCAAATTAAATAGGTTAGTATTTAAAACTCGGTGTTTTATTCAATTGTTAGTTATTCAAATGGTTTAGGTGATTAGGTGTTCCTCATTTGCCCTCCTTTCTTTTGTTGACGATGACCAATTTGCTTTTTCTTTGCCCATCATAGGTCGTAAGACGATAGGTAATATCAGCACTCTTCAAAAGATGGAGAATCGCAATTAGTTTTTCTGAACGATGAGCACGTCCAAAAAAAGAAACGTTTGGTACTTCCCCCTCGTACTCGACGTCTACGTTATACCACCGTGCCAATTCGTCCATTACCTCGGTCAGCTTTTTACCTTCAAATGAAAACAGGCCATTCTTCCAGGCAATTTCATGTTGAACATCGACCATCCTAACCGCTACCTGTTCTCCCTTCATGTGGGCTTGATGTCCAGGAACAAGAAAGACACCTTTCTCCAATTCTGGTCCCTTTCCATGAACCGAGACTTTGCCCGTTACCAAGGACACCTTTGTCGATAATGCAGGGCTATATCCCTGTACATTGAACTGGGTGCCATGTACCTGTACCTGATAATCACCTACAGCTACGATAAAAGGCTTCAATTCTCCATGATCAACATTACTTGGCTGTTTAGCTACGGTGAAATAAGCTTCACCACTCAACTCCACCTTCCGTTCTTCTCCTTTAAAAACGACTGGATAACGTAATGAGGAGGCCGCATTGAGGATCACTATACTCCCATCAGATAAGGCTACCTGATACTGCCCTCCATGAGGGACCGATACTGTCACATATTCGTATTTCTCTACATTGAGCAACCCATCGCCATCTTTGTAATAGATATGGTTGTCCAACATCTGTATCCCTCTTTGCTCATCATCCAGCTTAACTGAACTACCGTCTGAAAATGTAAGCATCACATCATTGCCATCTTTTTCAGGCATTAATTTTTCACTTTGTGATAAGGCCCCCTCTACCTCCAGGATACGGATATCATCAGCTGGCTGAAACAAGAAAGTACGGACTAGAAAAAATAAAGCGATACAGGCTGCTGCAGTATAGGGAATCCATCTATACCAACGTACCACCGGCTTATTCAGCCGATTCCATACGATAGAGACATCCTCTATAAGGAAATTCTCTCCATACTCTTCGACAGGGGCAGTATGGTCCGACAGATACCATGATTCTAGGAAAACCAGATCTTCTTCCGTTGCAGTTCCTGCCCGGTAACGCTCCAATAATGCTATTAATTCTTGTTCCTGCATATCAGCTTATCTTTAGATATCGATGCATGACTGCACCGATTCTATCTGCCCTATATACCAATGACAAGGAAGTCAAACGCAACAGGTAATTAAAAATTGAATTTTTTTCAATTTTCTCTATTAAGCTTAAAAATTGGAACTATTCTAGGAGAAGAGATCTAACGGAATAAAAACAACAAGTATACCAGTAGCCCTAACTTATCTCTCAATATCTTCAACGCATTAGTAATATGCTTACTGACAGTCTGCTCAGAAAGCCCTAATCGGATAGCTATCTCTTGATGGCTCAAATGTTCTTTACGGCTCAACTCAAAAACTTCGCGCATCTTAGGTGAGAGCCGCTCTATTTCTGATTCGATCAATATTGCTAGTTCTTTTTCACGGATGGCCTGGTCGACAATAGGCACGCCCTGAGCGGCAAAATGGCGCATAGAGTCTAGGTATTTTTGCTGAACCCCTTGTCGAGCGATCTGGTTAAGAATCACATTTCGTACAGAAGTGTATAGAAATCCTGATAGATTTTTGCTGAACACCAACTCTTTCCTTTTTCCCCAGATTGTTGTAAACACTTCTTGAACAATATCTTTGGCTTCATCCCGATCCTGCGTTTTGTTGTAAGCATGATTTAGCAACAATAATGCATATCTATTGTACAGTTCAGTATAGGCTCCCCTATCATCTTCCCGTATCAATTGGGCTAAATCTAAATCTGTAAGTTTGCTGTACATCAGGCGGGTAATTGACAAGCAAAAATAGAAAGTAATTTTAGGATTACAAAACATGCTTTCTAGATGCATCAGAAACACAAGATCTCAACAGTCTCTTAGAAAGGGGGGTATCCCGTAATACTAGAGAATCAATAACAACCAATTATCCCACTAGCTGATGTTTTTATTTTCTTTATCTTAGTCAGCATCAAGACGCCACCGAGATATCATCAGATTAGCGCGTCCTGAAAACGTAATGATCAACGCTTAAAAAAGGAATAGACAATGCCTAATGATTTCTTCCCCTGCAAACTGGTAAAACACCAAGACAGCTTCTCCATTATCTGTTCGGATTTCCATTTTTTTGATGATTACTTTGGCGACAAAGAGGCGGGCGGATATGGAATTGAAAAATTGGCGAAGAAACTAGCGAAGGAAAACGGACTATCAAAAGAAATCGGTTTTGATAGCGAGGCGGGCATGTTCTGTGCGTATGCAACAGACAAAAACGTGCTACACCAACTCTGCCTAGCACTTCAAAAGATAACAGGCGGTGCAGACAGGCATACGTCAAAAGGTAATACGGAACTACTGGTACCGAAGGAGGAGGCCGAGAAACTGCTGCTACAGGGATTCGTTATAGCTTTAGATAAAGATAAACAGGCTGAGTTTTTAAAGAACGCTCCTTTTCCACATATATCCCTAAAACAGAAAGAACAGCTCCATGCTATAGAAAATGGAACAGCTAAAGAAAAAATAACAGCGGCCAAAAAGATAAATTCGGAAGCAAGAACGAAGACCAGAATGTGGGACAATTATCTGTCGCATCCGCAGACCGTAACTGTTCTCCTTAAAGCTATAGACCATGAAACAGAAAGCAAAGTCATACAGGAACTGCTATGGGCCCTTGTATTTATCTGTGGCAGACATCTACCGGACCTAAGGACGAAGTCTTATTTTGAACAGGCTCTGGAGCACAAATCGGCTACCATTAGATGGCTGGGGCTGATGGGATTAAATTACCTATGGGAATGCCCTTTAGAATCTGTCCTGAAGATGAAGGAGGATAAATCCGAAAAGGTGAGAAAAGAAGCAGAATCTGTATTAAAATATGCAATAGTTAACAAAAGGGAATTCGCGCCCTGGATGTTTGACAAAGAAAACTACAAGGCAATGTTATAGAAACGTATCGAAATCCATCTGGATGAAGATACTGTTTAGCCATCACTGGATCAGATGTGTAAATCACCTAAAAGAGACAAATCAATTATATCCAGACAATTATAAAAAAACATCTGCAAGAAGCAGAAATTAGCACACAAAACAGGCCCGAAAAATAGATTCGGGCCTGTTATCTTATATATAATTATATAATATCTCGATTAATCGTATTGGTATATGGCTACCACAGGTAGGTGATCCGAAGCATATTGTCCGGTCATAGCTACTCCCGACAACAAACTATAGGTCTGTTTTGCCAACGGATTATACACGATAAAATCAATTGCTTTGGTCGGATTTACAACAGGAATTGTAAATTGACAGGTGCCCATACATGAAAAACTGAACCCTTCCTTAAGCTTAAGCATCTCCTCGGACTCGGGTGTTGCATTAAAATCTCCACCGATAAACAAAGGCTTTTTAGTATCAGCGCTCAACTCATTGAGAAACTGTGCCTGTGCCACCCGAATGGTATTAAGGTCAAAATGCGTGGCCCCAAATTCGAAGGTCTTACCGTCAGGCAGCGTCACTGTAGCCAAGGCAATACTACGCTGCTCGCCTCCCGCTATTGCAGGTAGATCGAAACGACGTTTGTTGGTCAATGGATACTTACTAAGGATTGCATTGCCATACTCTCCTCCTTTATAATCAATCGACTTGGAGAAGTAATATTCCATCCCTAACAATTCAGCTAATTTTTTCGCCTGATCAATCTGGTCTGCAGCATTGGACGAACGCTTGGTGTTGACATCGACTTCCTGTAAAGCTATGATATCAGCTTTGCTCTGTTTAATAACGGCCGCGATATTGTTTAGGTTGATCACGTCCGAATTGTAAGGTGCACCATGCCTAATATTATAGGTCATCAGCGTCAGTCTCTTTTTTTGTGCTTCCGGCTGGGGGCTTTCTCCTGAGCTACTGCAACAGGTAATGACCAAAAACATAAGTGCCCCGATAACAAGTAATCCTTTTTTCATCTGTTTATTTGTTTTCTTTTTTTTGTGTTTTTACTTTAATCTCTGCTGTTGTAGGAAAAAAGGTGTTGGCTGTTTCTGGGTTCTTGAATGCCTCCAAATCTTTGTTAACAATCAACAGGTTGCCGGGATCTTGATAGGTAACATAATCAAAAGTCCCTGTCGGCTTGGCCTTAGGCGCATTAAAAACACAACCTGCCGAAGCACAGGCGTATTTAAAATTACCAGTAATATAAGTCAATGCGTCCCCTGGTTCCGCCCACTGTTCATTAAAATTACCGGCCAAAATAACCGGATCAGTCAGTTTTTCGGTAGCACGGATGATGTCGATAGCCTGTGATCTGCGGTCGTCGGCATTGGTTTCTAACTCGGTACCGGCAAACTGTACGAATACTCCAGGCTCAACTTCAACCTTGATCATGGCCAACATCCGCTGTTCGCCCCGGCCCGGATCTTTTGTAAGATCGAGACCAAAACGCTCCGTAATCGGAAATTTAGACAGCACGGCATTGCCAAATTGCCCACCATTATAACTACGTCCCTTCATAAAAACTTCCATTTTCAATTCATCAGCGATGACCTGAGGTCGATCTATACCTCCAGCGCGTGTGGTCTTGCTATCGCATTGTCTCAAAAACAATAAGTCTGGATCATATGCTTTGATCATCTCGACCATAACTGGAAAATTTGTAGCAGTGCTTGACAAATTCATATTAACTGACATTATCTTCAGTGTTTTGGTCGGTCCTGTATATTCATTAGGATCTCGAAATTTTGTAGGCGTAACCTCCCAGTCTCCAGCATCAAAAGTTTTACTGCAGGATAGTGTTAGCACCAGTACTGCACAAATGCCCAGTAGGGTAAAAAATATCTTTTTCATCTCTTAATAGTTTGGATTTTGAATCATGTTGGGGTTTGTACTTGTTTCAGTTTCCGGTATAGGCCATAGGTATTCGCGATTTTTATTGTATTTGCGCATCTGCACCTGCACGATTTCGCCCGTGGTCGGATTGGTGGCTCCATAAACCTGTCCATTCATCACTTCGGTATCGATTCCCCAGCGCCGTATATCAAAATAACGGCCTCCTTCAAAAGCTAATTCAGCCTGTCTCTCCCGACGGATCAATGTACGCATACGTTCCTGAGAATTGTATAGGGCGATATTTACCGCCGGCATAGTAGCGCGGGCACGCACCTGATTGATGGCATCGAGTGTCTCTGCATCACCCCACTCATTTAGTTCAATCTTGGCTTCGGCATAGGTTAATAATACCTCGGCATAACGGATAATCATAAAATCAAGCTCCCCCGACTTTTTCTGCTGATCCCTGGCATCGATATATTTCTTGATCCAATATCCTGTAGCGGTAGACTTCGTCAGCCCGATCTTGTCCGCAGGACTATAGAAAGGGTCAAGTGTATATTTACCCAGGAACTTTTCATTAGGGACAAATACAGAGGCCGAAAGTCGTGGGTCTCGGCGATTCAGATGGTTGGGGTCCCTACGGTAAACAGCTAGCGAATCAGGTCCCAGCTCAAAGATGGTTTTCCCTTGTTTTGTTTCGTAGTTATCAACAACCCGATTAGTTGGTGAAAGATAGGTTTCGCCTCCTATGCCGTATGGAGCAAAAGAAGTCCAGGCATTGCTCGCGCCCTGTTCTTTGAAAAAAATACGTTCATTGTTCAACTCTCCGGTATAACTGAACAGCTCACTGTAGCTTGCCTGCATATTAGCCGTATTCTGCCATAATTTGTACACCTTGGAATCAATGATTTTCTTGGACGCCATCTTAGCTAACTCATAATCCTTTTTATAAAGCCCCAACCGCGATAACAGTGCCCAACAAATACCACTCGTGATTCTTGTCCTATCGGCATTAGTATAGGTCGCTGGCAATAGATCTGCACACTGCTTTAGCTCTTCGACCACAAATTCATAAACCTGCTCTGCCGGAATGCGCGACTGCTTATTTTCTTCAAGCTTCAACGATGCAGTAAGTAATGGTATATCACCATACAACATCATCAGTTCCATATGGTAATAGGCCCGCAGCGCACGAGCTTCTAACTTCATGCGTTCCTTCAATGCCGCATCAGCAAACACCCTGTCCACGTTTTCCAAAAAACGGTTTGCTCTACGTATACAGGTATAATCATCCTGCCATAAGGACTGCGAAACACCCCAGCGACTAGTAGCCAATCCTCTGGTAAACCCGTCGTAGTCACCCTTAAACTCTCCCCTCTGTACAGCCTCGTCCGAAAGACCGGAATAGTACATGATATTGCGACCGGAAGAACCTCCCGGGATACCGGCATAAACTGTAGACAGTGCGTTGTAAGCATCTGTCTCCGTATTCCACCATTGCTCATCCGATACGCCCGTAGGGCTGTCTATAGTCAGGAATTTTTCGCAGGAAACCTGTAGCATCCCTACAGCGACCAAGCAGTATATCAATATTCTCATCTTATATATCGTGTTCATATTTTAACCTAATTAAAAGTTTGCAGTCAGTCCAACGGTAAATGTTTTCATAATCCCATATGTCCAGGAGCCCCCTTGTGACTCGGGATCGGCCATTTTCACTCCCGTAAACATCAATGGGTTTTGCGCATTCAGATAGATACGTGAGCTCTTGATACCATATTTATTTAGTGTTTTTCCACTCAGGCGATAGCCTGCCTGAATAAACTTGACTCGCATATAGCGTGCATTGAACAACCAGAAATCACTGATGAATACGTTTGTACCTGGGGTAGTTTTTATCCGCGGATATATCGCATCCTGATTATTTTCACGCCATGAGTTTGCTGCCCTATATGTTGTCGGCACACCACCCGAAGCGCTCATATTTAGAGGATGCCATAGGTAACCACTTGATTTTCCGCCGAGATTGGCCGAGTAATCATGATTGCCCGCTCCTTGGAGTAAAATCTCTAGATCGAACTTTTTGTAGTTAACGCTGAAATTCGCAAAATAATTAATACGAGGTGTGGGATCACCGATCATCCGTTGGTCATCGTCATTGATCACTCCGTCACCATTGAGGTCTTTATAATGAATATCACCAGGCCCTTGGCTTTCATTAGCAAGCAGCACATTGGCGCGCCCATATTCATCAAAATTGGAGAGCTGCAAAATGCCATCGGATACATAACCATAATAACTACCCAACGCATATCCTTCGCGCTGTCTAACAATCCCAGTCTCACCAAATACTCCTCCGGCCAACTCGAGAATTTCATTCTTGTTGTAAGTGATTCCAGGCTTTATCGAAAAAGAAAGGTTCTTGTTTACTTGCTCATTGTAGGTCAACTGGGCTTCAACTCCCCTATTCAGAACCTTTCCTGCATTTAACCTAATCGCGCCCATTGCCCCGGACGGAGGAATCATGGGTTTCATCAACATATCTGTCGTCAGCTTGTCGTAGTAATCGAAAGTCAATGCAAATCTGTTGTTGAAGAGAGACATATCAAATCCTAAATCGGTAATACGTACTTTTTCCCAGCTGATATTAGGATTTCCCCATACGGACTCTGTGCCATTGGTCTCATTGATCAGATTCTGATATTGGTAGTAACCGATATTCTCGTTTCCTAAATGACCATAGGAGGCCCTTATTTTTAAATTATTGATAGCCTCGAGCTTGAAAAAATCTTCATTGTGCACATTCCATCCAACTGCCACCGAAGGGAAATAACCCCATTTATTGCCTGGTCCGAATTTTGAAGACCCATCGGCACGAAAGGCCAGTTCAGCCAGATAGCGATCGTCGTAAGAATAATTGACTTTACCATAAGCCGACGCTAATGCAGACATGTCCCAGTAACCTTCATTGAAACGTTCTGTAGAAAAACCTCCCAATGCAAACACATTATGCTTATCGAACCGTTTCGAATAATCTATGGCTCCACTGGCAAAAAGGTAAGTATCTCTTTTCTCAGAGTATGAATTGCGCTGTACTGCCCAAGTCTGAACCAACTGCTTACTGTAATAATCAAAGAAATAAAAGTTATCACGGTTTTGTTTATATACATCCGAATTAAGTCTGTAACTAAACTGTCCAGTCAGGTTAACATTGTCAGAGATTGTCCACTTAGGCTGCAAATTGATCGTAGCCTGATCGAATTGATAACCGATGGATCCTCCAACCTCTGCATAGGCCACCGGATTGACGATATCAGCATAACGTCCATATATGGTAGGCCATCCCTCTTCGGCCGGATATTTTGGTAATATATTGGGTGGCAACCTATACAGATCATCCAGCATGCGGATCCCCCCATTGCCCAGCCCACGATTTGGATATAAAACATTGCGGCGGATTCCCAGTACATCTAGATTGACCAAGAATTTTTTGGAAAGCGATACCGACGTATTCGCTCTTATATTGAAGCGGTCCATTTTATTGACCGGCAACATTCCTTTCTGATGCATATAATTACCCGTGATGGCAAACCTAGCAACATCGTTACCTCCACTCAGTGCCAACGAATGTGAGGTCAATGGGGCATACTCATCTATGACCTCCTTGGTCCAGTCTGTATTCGGAAAATTAATCGGATCCTCCCCCGTCTCAGTCTTACGAATCTGATCTTCGTCAAACAGAATAGATCCTCCCGAAGCCAAAGAGGCGTAATTATAAGTACGCATGTATGTTGCGGCATCAACTAATTCGGGCATCAATGTTGGGCTTTGCAGGCCATAGTACCCATCATATAATACATTGATCTGTCCGGCCTTACCTCGTTTGGTGGTAATCAATATCACGCCATTAGCTGCTCTGGCACCGTATACTGCTGCAGCAGCGGCATCTTTCAGAATGGTCACACTTTCTACTGTTACGGGGTCAATATGGTTCATATCCATAGGAACACCATCGACAAGAACCAAAGGATCGGAGTTATTCATGGTGGATATACCTCTGATCTTGATCGTAGCAGCATCTCCTCCCGGGAGCCCCGATCCCTGTTGGACATTGAGTCCTGTAACCCCACCCTGTAAGGATTGAGAAAGATTCGTAATCGGTTTACCTTCAATATTGGATTTGACATCTAGCGTAGCGACGGAACTGGCAATGTGCTTTTTCTGCATCTCGGTCATTCCCACTACCACGACCTCTTCGACACCTGAGACATTCTCCCGTAAGGATAAACTGAGGTTATTCTCGCTCTTATTGACCAATACTTCATGAGAGCGATAACCGACCAGACTAAAGACAAGATACGCCCCTTTTGGCACCGAGACATCGTAGTAACCGCCGGCGGCGGTCTTACCTACAGAGCCTCCTCCTTTGATCGAAATACTTACATTTTCCAAGGCCTGCGGAGGTTCTTCACTATTGAACACCCGACCCTTGATCGTTATTTTTTCCTGTCCCACATTTTCTTCGACAGCCGCTTTACTGTAAGAAGGATTCGGTATGATGGTAATCTGCCCATCAGACTCCTTGAACGTAAGATGATACCTGGACAGCTCTTTGGACAAGAGGTCCTTGAAATCCCGGTTCTTAGTATCCACCGTGATCCGTTTGTTGGCCACTAATTGATCCGAATACAACAAGGCCACATCGACCTGTGTCTGTACCTGCTCAAGAAATTGTTTTAGTGTTGCGTTTTCCATTTTAACGGTGACACGCTGAGGGAAGGCAACTGCGCTGATGGACAAAAAGATACCAGTCAGTGCTAATGTTCCTATTTTCATGCTATAGCTCCATTTTGACGGCAATCGCCATCGAGCGGACGTGTATTGTTCCGCCTGTTTTTTTTTCATAATTTTGAATAGATTAAATTGTGCAAACGATTTATTTATCAATTGATAAAGGGGAGGTGCAACTCCTCTTTATCCTCTTTTATACCATTCTTCTTTTCTTGATTTATTTTCTTCTGATCCGGACCTCCTTTTCTATTTGTGTGATTTCATAATCATTCAATTCATAGAGACTTCTCAGTGACGAGACGATATCCACATCAATGTTGAGCCTACCAGAATAGGCAACTGGTAGTGTCCGTAGCTCGCTATCCAAATGTATCTTTACATTATAGATGCGTTCTAGTTTTCGTGCCAGATCATCTATGCTCAACTGCCGCAACACCAATTGGCGTTTGGTCCAGAGGACATCATCTCCATTGGCATTACGGTTGATACTTATTTTCTTGTTCTTGCTATCGAAACTAACCCGTTCTCCCGGTTTCATCTGGATTCCTTCAAAAAGACCTTTGGTACTTTGCAGCGATACGCCACCTGTGAGTAGTTCAATGATGGTATTACTGTCCTCTTCGTAAGAATTAACATTGAAAGTTGTCCCCAACACATTAATGTCGGTCTCGGCAGTACGTACGACAAAGGGTTGGCCGGTATGCGTAATGTCGAAATATCCCTCCCCATTCAGATATACTTCGCGTAGACCTTGGCTCATATCCTTTCTAAATGTCAGGTAAGAACCTGCGTTGAGCCAGGCCGTAGACTTGTCCGGCAGTACAAAAGCCTGCCGCTTGCCATAAGGGACATATACTGTAGCATACTTTTCCTTTCGGTCCGTATTCGTCATATGCTCATCAAGCTTAAGTATATGATTACTACTATCGACTTTCAGTGCATTAATCATCGTATTATCTGATGTACCTACAGAAGATACCAACAATAGTTCTCCTCCCACATGAACAGCATCTTGATTATATCGCGCGGTCTGAACAATATCGAACGGTTCGACAGGTATTTTGGCGATATAGTTTGTATACAGTAAAAAAAACAGTGTGAATGTAGCTGCGATACCTGTTGCGTACCCAAACATGCGCCTAGAGCGCCTTCTACGGTATTGCCGCAGGATAGACCGATATAGATCCGACTTGGCTTCGGCATCCAATCGAGCATCCGGTCCAATATTAAAAATCCTCTTATAATTTTCTTTTCTTCTGTCCACAACAAGTGCCTTTACTTATATAGAGCAGCAACTGTCGTTTTATTGACTATGAATTATGAAAAAAATTACGATTTCGCTAAATATTCCTAAAAAAGGGCAGAACAGGTTCCGATAACCTTAAGAAGCAGGTATATTCAGATAAAAAGCAAAAAAAATAATAGAAAGTGCTTCGGGCGAATTCAACTCTAGGCGAAGCTGTTTCAAGCCTCGGAAAGATAGGGTTCTACAGGTCTCTATATTGATCGACATCATCTCAGCGATATCCTCGTACCTAAAGTTCATGTAGTATTTTAAGAAAAGGACCTCCTTTTGTCGGCTAGGCAGTTTGTCAAATTTTTCACGCAACAGACCGATCTGCGCTTCTTTCATCTCCTCCTGCTCAAAACTATTGTCCTCGGACCAGTTCAGGACTTCCTGCAGCTGCACATTGCTAAATTTGTCCTGTGCAACCTTATTACGGTGAAGACGTCGGCGCAGTGATGCAAACAGATAGTACTTGACATTGACGTCCTTGGCTATTTTAGGATTTCCGAAAAGATCTCCGAATAAATCATGGATAGAATCGATAACTGTCGCGTGGTCTGTATGATAGTGGGTACCATATATATACAGATCATCAACAAACTCGTTGTAGATCTGCTCAAATGCAGCTGTATCTCCCTCTATAAATTTAACCCAAGACATAGTTAACTTTCCTGTTTTAATCGCTTAAAAGCTCTAGCAAAGTTTGATAAATCGTATTAATTGTATATTAACTGAAGATGAACTTCAAGTTTACTTTCTGTTGAACGGTCTATAAATCAACGGCAAGATAAGTATTTTATACAATTCTATAAATAGCCAATGTACTAACCGCATAAAATAGCGCTATAAGCAAAATCTTATCTTTCATATTTGCTTTTCGCCCTCACGTTCGTTTTTTTGCCCTTTCATTAGGTATACTTCATAGCTGAAGACTGTTAAATATCATTAGTACTATACAGATATAAGATGAATTTAAAATTTTCAATCAACATCTTTGTCTTCAGGAGTTCCCTTCATTCCATCTAAAGTAGACCGTTCGCCACAAAAATCACTTTACAATACGAACTTGTACCTGTTGTGCAAAAATTATTGAAATGTAAAAAAATACTTATTATATTCGCAAGAGCTTAGACCCTGTATACAAGACCTCTAAGACAAAAAACCGTATATGAAAAACTGGACCATGAGATTCACTTCTTGGCTAAACAATATTGAAAAGAAGCTCCTAAAACAAGGTGTGCGCAAAGACGACATGCCAAAGAGTACCCTATCAGATGCTCCGGCCATGATAGATTTTGAAAGAATACCAGGAAAATATTATCCCGACCTACACGATTATAGAGACAAATATGCCTATCGGCATATGAATCCTTCAGACAGGAAAAAAGCGAAATCCAGTCCGCTTCGCTCTTTTCCCCAAAAAGAAGTATACAAATGTTTTGGTTGGCAGCTTCATCCTTATGACATTGAGAAACTGGCTTCCTATATCGTTGCGAACCCACGCCTATCTTTTGTCGTTACCCAAAGTGCCATTGCAGGTGCCACAGAAGCCGATATCCTCATCCTGACTAGCGGATCGGGCAAATACCATATCGACAGCTTCCTATGTGATCTGGACACTTCTGAAAAACTGATTATCATTGCTTCTGTCCGTGATCTTGATAGTGTACAGCAGGATATCACACACCGAATCGATGCCCATTTCAATAAATTACAGCCTTTTTCACAGCTGGACTTTAACAATCTGATCGATAATACCATTGCAGCAGCTATTGCTAAGCATTCAGGAAAGGAACAGGCAACAGAGCGGCTCAGCGAACTAAAAAGCGAATAAAACGAGAAGAGCGTCAAGCATCCATAGCACCTTTAAAAGAGAACAAAAAAGGGGTTAAAAATATTTTGTTACCTTTGTCCGCTGTGCGCCATTTCATAATTTCCATTTTCATAGCGCGGTAGTCCCACTATATAATTCAAAGCGCACATTGGTCGTCTACACTTGAAAATCCCGGAGCAGGAAGTTATTTCACCCCTATTTCGAAAGAAAAAAGCCTCCTTCTGAAACAAACCAGCTCATTCGCTGTTTTTGTTTCAATACACATGATGATCAAATTTCCAAAAATAAGAACCACCCTCAGTAAAGGCGTTACGCTACCCGCCCTGATTTTTATCCTTGGTATCTGTCTACTATCCGCTACCTTCCCTCTACTGACCGAAGATCTACTGAATACCGTCAAATCCTTTATCTTTATCAACCTCAACTGGGTATACGTCTGGGCCGTGACCATCTTTGTCATCTTCCTCGTCTACCTTATGTTTAGCAAATACGGGGATATCAAACTTGGCAGCAACGATAGCAAGCCCCAATATTCGTTTTTCTCCTGGGTATCGATGCTCTTTGCCGCAGGTATGGGGATCGGCCTCATGTATTTTAGTGTCGCCGAGCCGATGCAACATTACTCAGACCCGGTATTCGACGGCAATACGCTGATCAATCGCGCCAAGAACGCACAGCTGTACACCTTTTTCCACTGGGGTATACATGCCTGGGCTATATATGGAATGGTCGGCCTATCCTTAGCTTACTTTGCACACCGCTACCGATTGCCGCTATCTCTGCGCAGTGGCTTCTATCCCCTCTTAAAAGACAAAATCAGTGGTCGCTGGGGCAATGCTATTGATGTATTCGCACTATGCAGTACTTTCTTTGGGATCACTACTACGCTCGGTTTTGGTGTTGTACAGATTACCTCAGGATTAGAGACGCTTCATATCATTCCAGAGAGCAGCTTTACCTACCAGGTCATTATCGTTGCTGTACTGGTATCTTTATCCATATTCTCCGCAGTATCTGGCGTAGACAAGGGCGTGCGTATACTCAGCAATGTCAATGTAGCCAGTGTTATCGTACTCCTTCTGGCTGTACTGGCTCTCGGACCGACGGTCTATCTTATCGGGAGCTTTACCGAAGGGCTGGGCAATTACTTCAACAATTTCTTCAACCTCACCTTCGGCACTCACGTGTATGAGGAAGATACCCTACCTTGGTTCTACAACTGGACTATCCTATACTGGGCCTGGTGGATCTCCTGGTCGCCTTATGTGGGGCTATTCATAGCCAAGATATCGAAAGGACGTACCATCCGCGAATTTATAGCCGCAGTCCTCATCCTACCGACGCTGTTCAATTTTATATGGATGTCGGTCTTTGGCAACAGCGCTATGTGGATCGACCTTAACATTGCCGATGGGGCATTGAGTAAACTGGCTACAGACCCCGATGCGCTCATGTTCCGTTTTTTCGAATACCTGCCTCTGTCCACCTTGTTTAATTTTGCCACCATTCTGATCATCGTGATATTTTTTGTCACCTCTGCCGATTCTGGCATCTTTGTGATGAATGGAATCGCTACCAAGAATGCCAAGATATCGCCCAAATGGCAGATTATATTCTGGGGAGTACTGTTGGCTACACTAGCGCTATTACTACTCAATGCTGGCGGTTTACAGGCCCTACAGAGTATGACCCTGATCACGGCCTTACCCTTTTCTATTATTGTACTTTTATTTATTGTCAGCCTGGTCAAGGCCCTGGCCATCGACAGAAGCTACTACGAAAAGGACTTTTCGGCTTCCACCGTTCCCTGGTCTGGAGAATCCTGGAAAGAACGCCTAAAACAGATTGTATCCTTTAAGGATAGCAAAACCGTGGATAAGTTTATACAGACGACTGTACGCGCGGCCTTCGACGAGTTGCAGGCCGAGTTTCAGTCCAACGGTATCGAGGCCAAGATCAACACCTACGAAAATCCCACACGGATAGAGATTGAAATCCACCACGACATTGTCAACAACTTTATCTATGGTGTAGAAAACAGCGCCCGTGAGGTGTCGGACTATCTGCTAACTGAGGACAATCTGCCGGATATACGCGAAGAGGAGAACCATTTCCCGAAATCCTATTTTGGCGATGCCCGCGAAGGATATGACGTACAGCTATTCACCAAAAATGAGCTGATATCGGATGTTCTCAAACACTACGAGCGCTTTATTGAAATCATTGTCGAACAGCGCAACGAAATGTTTATCAGCATTAATGCAAATCGCCGCATGAAATAGTGGCCAAAACACGAAGAGAAGAGGGAACTCCCCTCTTCTCCAACGACGATGCGCCATGTGTACCATCGCTATACACTGCAGCTGTTTATTATGAAGTGTCCATCCTCCAAAAGCGCCGATCAGACTACCGATAACGATATCCAGACGCCGGGCAGCAATCAATAAGTCTTAGTCTACGCTAAAAGCGGATCCGATCTCCGCCAAAAAGAAAGTCAGTGGTGTAATGAATATTACAGCAAGAGCATAATGTCGTACAACAAGCATTTCGATTATAAATTGTAGCATTAATATGAGCAAACAAAGATGTGGCATTGCAGGATTGGAGGTGAGCAATTAACCCGTATTTAACCAAACCATAACAATCTATTATTCAAAGCACAGCACTATCTTAACACAGACCCTATAGATTTGTTACAAACACAAACTCACACTATGTCTATAGCTCCACTTCGCACATTCAGGCCGCTACTGTGCCTACTTTTCTCCACCTTGATCCTCTTGTTGCATCAGCAGGCCCAAGCCCAGGGCACACAGGCCTCTATCAACGGGCGTGTCACCGACGAGCAGGGCAATACCGTGAGCAATGCTACCGTACGCATACGAAATGTGTCCACGGGATTCACCACCAGCACCCTCACCAACGAACGCGGGATGTACGACCTGAAGCAACTTCCGCTGGGCGGTCCATACACTGTAACCGTACAGTCTCTGGAAAAGGGCGAAGGATCGGCTGCAGGTGTACAGCTCAACCAGGGTGATGTCGCCTTGGTCAATATCGCTCTTATATCAAGCTCCCGACTCTTGGATGCGGTAGAAGTACGGGCCAATGCCTTACAGAATACTAAAGATTATCTGGGAGCCGCCACCGCGTTTTCCTCCAAAGATATACGTTCATTACCCGTCAACGGGCGTAATTTCACTTCGCTCACGGATCTATCCCCTTTGGCTCGAGGCGGAAGTATCTCCGGACAGCTAGGCTCTTCGACTAATTTTACCATTGATGGCATGAATGCCAAGAACCCTACATCTGCCGGAGCGACCACTAGCCGTAGCGGCGCTCCGTATTCTATCTCTATGGAAGCGGTACGCGAATTTAAGGTCGTGACCAACCAGTACGATGTCACCTTTGGCCGCAGTGGTGGCGGTACCATATCCGCAGCCACCAAAGCAGGTACCAATACTGTCACGGGGTCGGTTTTCGGGTTCGGGCGTGCGGACTGGCTCACCAGCAATTACGATATCCGTGGCAATAAACGCATTGGCGACTATTCTACCTACCAGTTCGGTTTCTCGCTGGGTGGCCCTATCATCAAGGACAAGCTGCACTATTTTGTCGTGTGGGACAGGCAACAGGACAACCGCTCCCTACTGATTGCCGATGTACGCTCTACCTCCAACGAAGAGCTCTATAAAATCAGTGCCACTACACTAGACCGCTACATGGGTATTGCCCGCAATAAATACGGCGTATCCGATCAGCCGCAGACCGGTGCTATTGCCAAAAAGAGAACTTCGGATGCAGTATTCCTACGCCTGGATTACCAGCTCAATGAGAAGAACCTATTGACCATCCGCAACAACCTCACATACGATTACAACCCTATGGGACTGGGAGACAATACCAATATCAATATTCTGGAATCCTGGGGGAATGACAAAAACTTTGACAACAGCCTATTGGCGACATTGCGTACCTCTATCTCTCCACGCATCACCAACGAGCTCAAGGCGCAATACCTCTACGTATATCAGAACAGCACACAGAGTGACCTCATCGGCAAAAATTATATTCCCCGTGCTATTGTAGAAAACGTATCATCGGATATAAACGGCAAGTCACTCGCCACCAACATACAGCTGGGCGGACACCGCTTTGCACAAGAAAGCTTCCGCAATCACGTATTTCAGGTATCCAACAACCTTTACTACGATACTGATTTTGCCAAATACACCTTCGGAGCAGATCTTATGGCCACACGCTCCAGCTCAATCTATGGATCGGAGGTCAATGGCCGCTTTCACTACACCACTACCGCCAAGACGGCTACCGCAGCTGAAATCCCGGCCTTGGACAACTTTGAAAACCTAAGACCTTACCGTTACTACCGTGAGGTACCCCTCAAGGATGATATCTCCGTAAAAGGTACCATCGCCAACATTGGTCTTTATGGTCAGATGAAAAAGAATCTGATGGCCGGTCTGGAGATGACAGCAGGTGTACGCCTAGACTACGCATCCTATCCCAAAGCCACCTTCAATCAGCTGGTATACGACGAGCTGGGCATACGTACCGACAATAAGATCAGTTCCTTTATCGTACAGCCTCGATTGCAGTTCTCCTGGGATATCAATGAAAATCAGACGGACTTTCTTCGCCTAGGTGCAGGTATCTTTGCTTCAGACCTCAATAACTATGTCATCATCAACAACCTGACATTCGATGGTTCAAATCTAGCTACCGTCGACGTACGTGGCAACGATGTACCTACGCCCGATTTCATCAACTACCGTAAGGACAAGAACAGCATCCCGTCTCTCGCACAGCATCAGCTGCCGACCATCAACTACACCGGCGACGATGTCAAAGTACCTACCGTTTACAAAGCCAATATCAACTACAGTAAGTTCATCACCGACAGGCTTAAAGTCGGTATCACTGGCTATATGACACTGGGCCGCAACAACTACACCTATATCGAACGCAACATGGTCGACCAACCGTACTTTCGTCTTGCCAACGAAGCCAACCGCGGGGTATTCGTGCCTGCTGACCGCATCGATAGCAAGACCGGACAACCTGACTGGAAAGATGGCCGCAAATCGGATAAACTAGGCCGCGTACTGGAGCTTACCAGCATAGGCAAGATCAACCAATACGCAGTTGTACTCGATGCGACTTACAACTATTTCAAGGACGGTACCATCACCGCTAGCTACACCTGGAACGACACTAAGGATAATACCTCTTTCAATGGTAATGTCGCCAATACGGCGACCCTCGTACAGCCTGTGGTCGATGATCCGCGCGACCTCAGCATGATCACCTATTCGGACAATCAGTTTCGTCACAAAGTGGTAGCCTACGGTACACTACCCACATTCTATGGTGTAGCTGTCGGTGTACGCTACACAGGCCTTGGAGGCACACGCTATACCATCCGCTCGGGCGCCAATACTAATGGTGATTTTGTAACTCCTGACAATGATTTGGCATATATCTTTGACTGGACCAATACAGCACTGCCGGAAGGCATTATCAAAGGATTTAACGGAATTCTAGACAATCCTGAGGCCAGCCAAAGTCTAAAAGATGTACTGACAAAATATAGAGGCCGCATTGCAGAGCGCAACGCCGGAGAGAACAGCTTCTTCGGGACTGTCGATATCCGTATCGCCCGCAACTTCAAATTTTACAAGACACATGGTATAGAGGTTTCTGCGGAGATCTTCAATTTTGGCAATCTGTTGAACAAAGAATGGGGAGTAAACCACTCTTTGGGCAACCAGACCCTATATAAAGTCAACTCCTTTGATGCTGCCAAACAAGAGTTTGTCTATAGCGTCAATTCAGTCGGAGCCAAAGGTTACACCGGCAGTCCTTACCAGATACAGCTGGGACTACGATACGCTTTTTAAATAAGGAGCAGTCCGCTTCAAACAAAAATCCCACTCCCTGATTATATAATCGGCGAGTGGGATTTTATCATCACAGCCCATCATTTTTTCATGCCACCAGAAAATTTTCTGAACAATACTATTCTACAAAAAAAACGCTAGATTAGTATATCGATAACCGACTTGTGCTATGTATCAGCACAGAGACCTATAACCACTATATATACAACAAAGAATAGTACCACCATTATGGAACCGACACCTCAAAAAAGCAAACGCCTTACATCGTTAGACGCACTCCGGGGATTTGACATGTTTTTTATCATGGGCCTAGCGGGAATAATAGTCGCCTTTACCGAGTTATTTCCCAACTCAACGGTCATGCAGTGGCTAGGTAGCCAGATGCACCACGTTGAGTGGCACGGTCTGACCCACCACGACACCATATTTCCGCTCTTCCTATTCATAGCGGGGATATCATTTCCCTTTTCCCTGGATGCCCAACGGCGTGTCGGCAGGAGCGACAGCGAAATCTATAAAAAAATCATCAAACGGGGCATCACCCTAGTGCTCTTGGGCATCGTGTACAATGGATTCTTCCGACTCGACTTCGAAAACCTGCGCTACGCCAGCGTATTGGGCCGCATAGGGCTAGCTTGGATGTTTTCCGCATTATTATTCGTGCGTTTTGGCACCAAGACCAACGCCCTCATCGCTCTATTTCTTCTGGTCGGATACTGGTTAGCCCTGTGGCTCATCCCCAATTCTTCCGATCCCTACTCCTTTGAGGACAATCTAGTCGGCACCGTAGACCGCTTACTGCTCCCGGGCAAACTCATTTATGGCTCCTTTGATCCGGAGGGACTATTGAGTACCATCCCCGCCATAGCCATGGCCATGTTTGGTATGTTTACCGGGCAGTGGATCCAGCTACCATCAGAAAAATACACCGATACAAAAAAAATAAACTACATGCTCGTTGCTGCCGTTTTATTGATCCTGATCGGTTATATCTGGAGCCTCCAGTTTCCCATCAACAAAAAACTATGGACCAGCTCCTTTGTCTGTGTGGTATCGGGCATATCCCTAATCCTATTCTCCCTGTTCTACTACATCATGGATGTCAAAGGATATAACAAGTATGCTCTGTTTTTTAGTGTCGTAGGGCTCAATTCCATCAGCATTTATCTAGCGCAGGAAATCGTCGGATTTTCCAAGATATCCAATTACTTTTTAGGAGGGATCGTCACACATCTGCCAGAAGCATATGGCAACCTACTCAGCAGCATCGGTTACTTTACGGTGTGCTGGCTATTTTTATATTTCTTGTATAAAAAGAAAATATTCCTCAAGGTCTAGTATCCTGACACAAAAGGCCCAGTTTCACTTCTGGGCCTTTTACTGTTATCCCCTCTCCGTTATCGCCTCGAGATTATGTAATTTGTCCTATGGAGACGGATTGTTATTGATATTTCACGAATTTAAAATTAAAGCTCATATATAGTTTTGTCTATTTTACATTTGGGCAATAGGTATGTTACCTCTATCAAAACGTTTTAAATGGATGAGAAGAGCTACAAAATTCGATTTTGTATTTCGATGCAATTACATTGCGTGCAAAGACGAATTTATGTAGGTTTGAGTGTTATCGCGCAAGGCGTGGCAAGCCTTTCATAAACGAAAAAAAACATAAAATGGAATTCGAACAAAAGACCAAAAAATCAAAAAGAAAGATAATAATCATTGTATTGGTTATTCTGGGACTACTTGTCTTTGCAGGAAATTATGCCTACAAAAGATATAAAGAAATTAATGATGAGACAACGGTACAAGTAACCATCAAATCTCCAATACAACTATATACGTATGATATAAATGTTAGAGAAAATAATGGCTTTACAAAGTATAAGCTAATCCCTGCCAACACAATAGTAGATATTGACCTGGAAAAATGGCATAATCTCGAAGGTGTAGGATATTTTTATAAAATCAAAAACTGGGAGGGCAGGGATGATATATTTGCAGAAGAAAAAATCCACCAATACATTCCGTCAAGTGCATTATCATACTATAGTTTTGATAACCTGAACTATTACGAAGTCTTTCCATCAGATGACTATAATGATATCCCTTCCCGGTTTCAATCCTGTATTGTCGATCTATTCTCCAAAAACCAATTTCACAGTAATAAAACCTGGAGATTTACCAGTATTCCTGACAGAGTAAAAGATGTTATCGCTTTCGGTGATTTTGTAGGCAGTAAGACTCCGGGTGTGGCTATTGTGCTAGAGGATTATTCCGCAGAAAACAGCCAGGTTTATATTCTTCATAAAAATGCTTCCAATGGTTGTGATATCGTCTATTCCGGGAATTGGGGTACAGCACCCACAATCAAAAGCTTCAAAAAAGGACAACTAATCTATATCAATGAATATTATGGAAATCTGGATAAAACGCAGGCTCCCAATGATGGTATTTTCATAAAAAACGCAACCGAGTACAAAGCCATTTTCTATAGTCCTAAAGAAAAACGCTTTGTACTATATGACCAATACACTCCGGAACAGGTACAAGAAATAGAAAAGAATATAAGAGAGAATCCCTATAATGAGCAGTCTGAAGAAGACACATCCGACGAAGAAACGAATTCTGAAACAAGAGAAACTACAAAAACAACAACGGAAAATGAGGTTAATTAACAATTTTTTGGTCAGCTGTTGACCGCCTAATAAAATCAAATCGGGACAACAATAGTAATCCCCCCTATAGGAATATATAAAGAAGACTAATCAAGTCTGAGATCATAAACAGCTATAAAACAGCAACAGTATCGTTATATTTCCTCAATAAAAACATCCAAATGGACAAAGAGAACTACAAAATTCGCTTTCATATTTCGACGCAATTGCATTGTGTAAAAGCGAATTTATGTAGGTTTATATAACAAATCATTTTCAACAATGAACAAGAATCTATTTTCAGGGATATCCAGTATGATTTTGGCAGCAATGATGCTGACATTTACGGCATGTAATAGCTCTAATGTAGACCGAGCGGAACGTCTCGACTGGGAGGGAAAAACCGAAGAAGCGATCAAGCTCTATCAAGAAGCTATCGACGAGGGAAACATTGAAGCAATCAGCAAGCTCGCGCTACTATACGCCAACACCCATAAGCCTGAAAAGGCTAAAGAATACTATAAAATGGCTGTCGATAAAGGGGATAAAGAGGCGGCAGGAATCCTTGCCAATTTTAGTCTAAGGGACGAGAATTACGAAGAGGTGATTACCTACCTGAAACCTATTGTAGATGCCGGAGATACGACGCAAGTCTATACCCTGGGAAGTGCCTACGTAAAATTGGGACAATACGACCAGGCAGTACAAGTACTGCTAAAAAATAAGAACAGTGTATACGTCAAAACGATATTGGGTACGGCTTACTACGAACTAGGTGATATGGAAAATGCGGAAAAATATTGGAAATCGGGTGTGTACGATCACAGATCTGGAGGAATCAACTCGTACAACAAACTCCTGGAACTGTACAAAGAGCAGGGACGAACCGCCGATTACGAGGCATTGGAGGGAGCATATTAATAAGAAATCACCATACAGCCTAATAGTAAGAAAACAATATTAGTGCTATCAGAAAAAAGAAGGCGCTGCCAATTAGAGCAGCGCCTTAATAAATTATAAGGACTAAATCGGAAGAGAACGAACCGAAATCCCCATAAAGTCCTATCGTATAAGCACGTTAGCCTTCGTATTGAATCGACCAGTCAAACGGTGTTGTGCAGGGGTCGCATTCAAATTTCAATACCTTACCTAAACATTTTGCCTTTTTGCCTTTCTTCACAAATACATAGGCAAGGTCCAAATATTGTTCAACTTCCTGACCACTTTCATCCCGACCTTTTAATATAACAGAGTAATATTTTCCTTCGTCATCTTTTTTGTAAAACACTTCGTTTACTGTGACCTTTTGAGGGAGATCATCATCGCAGCAGCTACACCATAAAATGACAATAGGTTCTTTTTTGAGATAGGCGACAGCAGCCTCTGCCTGTTGCTGTGTCAATGCCTGAAGCTGATCCGCACGGGACACAAAAGCGGTGCACAGTAACGCAAAAAGTAAAATAAAATTCTTCATATCAAAATATTTAAAAAAATAGGGTGAGCAAATATTATGCCCTTTGAGAACAAAAGCGGATGCTATGAGCATCCGCTTTTGTTAATAACCATAAAGCTCCCAAAAATTGAGCGCTTTCTATCCTGAAAATCGCTAACTAGTCGATAGCAACGACTTTACCTGATTCATCTATCTTGAAACTAAAAGGGTAATAATTCTGACTTACCATCCGACCAGTTTGCGTCTTTCCTTCTCCTTTCTTGGTTGTATTTATCGTAAAACGCTGTTTTATCTTTCCATTATCCTCCACAGTGAATCCATACTCTGCCAGCGCATAATTTTCGTACTCCTCTGGGATCAGCTCTACTGCTTCGCCGATTTTATAGGGTATCGGATCTACATCAAACTCCTTAACTGCGACCGTTTTTGTCTTGGCAAGGTGCTTCATTTTCTGCTTCGAACCAAAAGTTTCAGCGGGTTCTTTCATTCCATCAGTAGCACTGAACACATCTTCCATCTGCTTATCTCCATCCCAATATACCGCAGTGATAGTACCAAGCTCGCCATAAAGCTCATCCTTTGCTTTGATGACCAGTTCCTGAACCTGTTTATCCGCATCAAAATGTTTATCGATTAGCTGTTTTACAGCTTTACCACCACCTTCGTTTTGTGGATAAACACCTCCATCCCCACAAGAAGTCATTAAGAACACACCTGCTAAAGCTGCCAAAATTGTAGTTTTCATCTTTTTCATTTTCTGATTAATTATGCTCATTTAGTTTGTTACCATATTCTTTGAACTATCCAAAGCTACAGATATTAATCACAGTTATGCGGAAAACGACATGATGATTTACAATTCGCAGGCATCGCGTATAAAAGCGTTCGGATTTTAAATCAGAGCGCCCTATTGTACTGGATGGTGCTCAGTCTTTATCAAAGTCCCTCCTTCGTCATAAAACTTCCATTCGCCCCACTGTCTACCGTTTCTATAGCTCCCTGACTGACTCACCTGTCCATTCTCATAATATTCTTGCAGATCAACGCCCGTATTTCCGTCCTCGTCTTTGCTGTATAACAAAACCTGAGTCAACATCCCTGAGTTGTCATAATGCTTCCATTCGCCCGAAGGGTCACCATCCTTGTAGCGACCAGTTTTACTTAATTGACCATTCTCGTGATAAAACTTCGCCGAACTTATTTCCCCAGCCTTATCATAAATCAGGCTTTGACGTAAATCGCCCTTATCGCCAAACATTTTCCATTCGCCTATTTTCTTACCTCCCTCATAATAAGCACTATCAGATAATTGTCCATTCCAATGGTAATTTTTCCACTCACCGGTCTGCTTGCCACTCTCGTAGCGACCAACTTTTTCAAGTTGCCCGTTATCAAAATAATACTTCCATTCGCCATCTTCGACATAGCCAGCACGATTACCAATCCTTTTTAATTGGCCTTTATCATTATATTCTCTAAATTCCCCCTTTGGCTCTCCTTCCTCATAGCTCCACACTTCCCATAACTTGCCATTGAGGTGATAAGTGTTCCATTCGCCAGTGGCTTTGTCATTCTTATAAGTGCCTTCTTCACCAAGTTTTCCGTTTGATTGATAACTTTTAGAGACTCCGGTTCTATTTCCGTTTTCATAGTACACGGTCTCCCGTAGTTGCTCATTCTCATGATACGTCTTCCATTCGCCGGTCCTATTTCCTTCACCATCAAATTGTCCTACTGATTCTAATTTTCCGTTTTCAAAGTAAGACTTCCACTGTCCACTTTCCAGACCTTTAGCATCAAACTGCCCACTCACCTTTAGCTTACCACTAGGATAAAAGATTTCGTGCTTCTTTTGTCCGAAAACAAATACGTGTATCAAAAGTATAGACGTCAGTATGACCAGCTTTTTCATCGAATTTTGTACTATTTATAACACCTTATATTCACTTCTTATTGTTCCTACCCTGTTAACAAAAGGACTAAAAACTGGGATCGGTGATGGGATAATACTTGATCAAGACATCTTTTCTAATATTATCCTTGCCTAGCTTTTGGCGAACGACAGACGTGTTCACTACTGTGATGTATTTCACCGGATCACCATTGGATTCGAAAACAATGACTTCAGCGAAATTAGTCGAATCGATACTTTCCATCGGTTGCTTTAATAGGCTCAAATCACCTGAATCCAATGCCTCAATCAACTCATCCTTGCTTTCGATGTAAGGAATCTTCGCAAACGGTTTACGTCTGACCATCCAGGCATCGTTCTGTTCTGAAAAAGGCTCGGATGCCTTGCCAAACATCACAGCTAATACAACACTGATCAAAATCACAGCGAACTCACCAAACCACAATGCCCATAGGACAGCACCGCTTACCGTTGAACTACCCTCTACGCGGAATGTCCCCACTTCATTCAAAGCGACAATCTCTTCTACCAAGGCCTGAGGATGGGTAAACAAAAAGAATATATTGTCAAAGAGTGACGTAAACCCTTCCTGATCACGATTTAGAGAAAAGCCATTGGTATTGTACATAAACTCATCAAAAAATATCCATTGCATATAATACGCAAGCAACCCGTAGAATACTCCAATAACAGCTGCGACTTTGATATTCCTGATTTTTCCCAAACCAATGCCCAGGTCAATAAAAAAGCCTAGCCCTAAACCGAACATAACGGCTGATATCGCTGCAAACCAGATATTGGGAATCCAATGGTTGACGAGGACATATAGAAGAGGCAAAAGGATGCAGCCTAATATTCCAAAAAGAACGGTTTTCAATACTCCTGTAAAGGAGAAAGCCCCTGAGGGAATGTATTTTTTAGTCATGAAAGTTAATATTTGCGGGCAAAAGTAAATAAAATCGAAAATTGATAACAAACTTGATGCCGATTATCCGGGCTAAAAGATCATCTGATAAGATAAGCCTACTTTTTGTGACTGATAGTAAGGCATTAGCATGCTTTGTCTATTCCCCTTCTTTTTATGAAAAAGTGTACTGACTTTAGGATAAATCCAATACGCCAGCTCCGTCGAAAGGATTCCTACGCCCGCCCCGGCAACGATATCTGTCATCCAATGTTTATTATTCACCACCCTGTATACACCAGTAAAGACAGCAAATGGGTAACCCGCTAGGCTTAATAAGGTATTACTATGCCGGTATTCTCTATACATAAAATGGGCATTGGAGAATGCTGTCGCAGCATGGCCTGAAGGAAAAGATTTACGGTTCGATCCGTCAGGACGTTCTTCTCCGATCCAACTTTTGGCAGGGGTCACGATGGCGGCGGCAATCAGCTGCGAAGAGGCATAAATGATAGTCCGAGCACCTAAATCATGCCGACCTTTTACACCAAAAAGATTCAACCCATAAACCATTACGCCCGGAACATACTGTGTGTAGTCATCCAAAACGGTTCGACTTAGATTATGCTCGGCCACCTCTTGTCTAATCCCTAGATCCCACTTTTTCATGGCGGGGACGGCAAAGCTAACCGCACCTGCGGCGATCAGTCCGGATGGAAGAATGAGCTTCTTGGGACTTAGTTTATAAATATCAGCGTCAACGGTACTGGAATCCCTTAAAGATTCACGGCTAAGGCTGTCAAGCCCAAAGGAGAAATTATAATTCCCGATTATATAAACGAAAAAAAGTACTCTCAATATCATAGCTATAGTTTATTTAATATTAAATAGGAAGGCCAGAAGCCTATGTTGTGGCGTACGCTATTCCCTCACTGCTGTGAAACAAACTATAGGCAAATGCCTCGTCTGAATAACGGACAGGGAATAGAAAATGGGATGTAGACATCGAAAAGTCTACGAAAAACTAAGCTGTAATAGGTTTTGGGGGTTGCCAGACACTAGCACTACCCTGCGAAATAAAGTCAAAATCCGAGGGTGCCTGATGTTTGATTAAGAAAAAATGGATAGGGGCTGCCAAATCAAGGGAATGGAAATGAAAGGCAGTCATCGTAATCCCACAGCAAGAACATAGGCAAAAGGGTGAGCACGTGTCGTCCTGATCTTGACTATGACTATGGGAGCTTTCGGTTTTAATCTGTTGGGAATTATCACAGCTATTGGTCAAATCAGAACAGGGAACCATCAAAAGTCCCATCATAAAAACCAACAGTATCGCGGATAAAAGCCTCATTATGAAAACAAATATAAAAAAAACCGATCACAATTAGTGACCGGTTTTTTTTATAATAGGATTCTTTTTTTAATCTATTCTGATCGACCTTCCTATCGGGACAGCTGATTTAAAAGGCTTTTTGCCACGTTTAGATCCTCATTCCATGTAGCGGATGGCATATGGCTGCGAAATTTCGCAATCATACTATTTAATTGTGCTAGTGATTTTTCATCTTTTTTATCCGTCAGTTGCTTCTTCACGATTTGTACTTTCTCATAGTCCTGGATCCCCTCTCGCATACGCTCAAAACGAACAGAGCTACGTGCATCTGGATATACCACAAAAGTATCTCCAGCAGGCCATGTCCTGAAACGGGAGTCTAATAACGGATTTTCTACCCATGAATTGTACGCCCACCGCAATACACCATCATATCCAGTAGCCAATGTGTACCAACCTAAATAAGTCGACTCGGCAGGCGCAGAAAAGGTAAACTGATTCGGAAAACTATTGTTACAGTAAATATAAAATGTAGTATTCAGCCCCTTTGCCTTACGTGTAGCAATATCTATAGAGTCCAATGGGTGCTGTACAGCACTGGATATATCCTGACTGGTTGGATAGCGCTTAAAGGTCTGTTTATTATCGGCATAAGCAACCCCCAATCCAGGAGCCACACCTTCGATCAGCGAAAATGCAGCTGCCATCTCCTCACTATTACGTTCGTCCAGTGCAATATTGGTGATACCCAACCAACCTTTCTCTTTTAAATGTTTAGAGAAATCTTTTAAAAAGGGTTCCCAAATAGCTATAAAAGTATCAGTCCCAGGTTGAGCGACTACATTAACAACCTCTGCCGTAGCAGCATCCTTATAGTGGATTTCATTGTTCCATGGTACGATCGAATAGCAGTTGATGGATTTTTTGATCCCTAAATCCATCATAAAAGAGACCCATTTATCAAAAACTGAATAATCATAGGTCCAACTTCCGTCCTTTTCCTTGGTCCAAAGAATCATATCAGCGTAAGGATCCTGAGTCTGTACATTCCAAGGATCCTTATTTAAGGTCGCAGTAATGACCTTTTGTCCTGCACTGGCTAACAGCTCCATCTGAGGACGCAAGGCATTAAAATGCTCCTCGCTCCATAAAGGGACCTTATTCCAACGCGCCACCGCTGAAGGATGTTGCCACTGGTCTAAGTGAAAGGTCCAGGATGAAGCGGGCGGCAATTCTTGATTAATCACATCAATATCCAGTGATAATTCCTGTGCTCCTAGAGACTGCCCCTCCACAATGATCTTACCTGTATATTTACCCGGTTTTGCATCTCGAGGAATATGCAGTGTAATCCATACTGGACGAACAGTCTTTCCAGGTAAATTCATTTGATTAATATTGTCCAAGATATCGGGAGATAAACTAGCCGGATAATCCTCTGGCTTTCGCTCTCCACAACCTTTTCCAAACTCATCAGTCATCACATAACGTACAAAACGGGCCTGTGCGTTTTGCTTAGTTATGGTCCCTCCATCTCCCACAAAATCACTTAGCGTCACCATTATATCGTCATGTTTGGCATTGGACCATAATAATACCTGCGCCGATAGTATTTCTCCTCTCCAACCCGTCAATGTTTCCTTATTCTGGATCTTTATATCGGGCTGGGAAGATTTGGCAAATCGCTGATCAATTGTCACAAAGGAAACCTTAAGCCTATCATCACCATTATCCCAGCTCTGTACATGCTGTGCGGCCTGTGGATCAGCAAGCTCTTCAAATGTGCTCTTTATTGGTGCTTCTTTTTGCTTTGAAGACGGTCCACAAGCCCATACTGAAAAACAGATTACTCCTATACCCCATATTAAATTTCGTCTTTTCATATGTATATAATTTGTCTTTTATCTGTCATATGGAATATCCAAACTATATTCATTCGTGTTTGTGCAGTTGCTGCTACATGGATATTTCATATCTAAAAAATTATTAAACGTAACCAGTCTTAAAGCTTAATCTTGAGCAGCTCAGGACGCATCAACACTAACGATAGTGGAAGTTGCAATGTCCGTCCCTGTTGCTGAAATGCGATTGGCTTCCATGCCCCAGAGGCATCCATGAGTGCTACAGCTTTTACTTTTATACCTTGGGCTACATCCAGCTCTAACTCTTCCGTAGGATCCGAACTTAAATTGATCAGCGTCACAATAAGTTCACCGGTCTGCTTATCTTTATTACAGACACAGAACACATTGGGTTTGTTTTTTACAAAGACAGGCAACGATGTTCCGGCCGCCCATTCTATATTCTGCCGTATAATTTCCTTCTTCTTGTAGTTCAATGTCGTCGAAGAGTAATTGCCCCGCAAGTCGAATGCACTGATTACTATCCGTCCGCCGAGACTATTAACAAATCGTACCATACTTGGAATAAGTGGCTTTTCGTGCTCATCCAAAAAATCGGTGACTACTTCTACATCTCCTTTAGGTTCGAGACGAGAGAAACTTCCTCCTTCTGTACCTGCCGGTGCAAAGATCCAATTGTACTGCAGATCCCCTACGATATTATGATATTGCTCGGGATGACGAAGTCCTTCATAACAGGACTGTACATTTTCTTTGAAGGGCACGATATCAACCCCTAAATACTGTCCATATCCCATCTTCTGCAAACTTTCTGCTGCTACCGCATCAAGGAGCAAGCCTCCGCTAAGGAGCTGCTTTATACGTACATCGTCCATGGATTCAACTCCTCTTCCTGCCAGCAATTTGGCCGAGCCTCCTTTGGTTGTATACGGAATACCAAAACGTCCTAAAGAGATAATCCACGAATTGAGGCCCAGTTCTGGTCGGCTTCCTTTATAAGGGACTACAACATGGGAATCAGGCAGGTGAATCATTTCGCAGCCTATAACTTCTGCATTCTTAACCGCTTCCTTGATCGCAATAATCCGAGGTATCTCGCGTATGTACATCGCTGCGTAGCCCTTGTCTTCCAAAGGATTGTCCAGGTATTGGGTAACATAAAAAAGGCTTTGGTCAAAACCATAGGAAAAAGCAGTCACCATAAGACTTTTTATCTTGGCCGCAGACATAAAGAAGCGGGTATGTGGATAAGTGTCTGACTCATGAAAACATTCATATTCCTTTGGAATGTGCTGTATGCTGTGCAATGCATGAAAAATATCCCCTGGCAGCCCATGTGGAGAATCCGAAGAATAACTGCTGCCATACAATCTCACCGTAGGCGTCGTATTCCCGGCAAATGCAGCGGTCAACTCGTTGGTAAAGTCTCCGTCAAAATCAGCACTCCCTGATTGACATAAGGAGATGATAGTCTCGGGAGCAATCTGGTCTACTTTCTGCCGTATTTTTTTTGCCAAATAGATAAGTGAATCTTTACTGAGCCTCGCCCATGCCCGACGTAATCGGATGCTTTCGGCATTGCTCTCTTCAAAAATCTTCATCAGTTCCTCACGCGTATATTGACGCCCCTCACGCTTCGCAAACTCTTGCAGATGTAAAGGACAGAAACAGCCAAACTTAACGGCTGGAGGTTGGTGACTCAATTCATAATCATCCTCAAACTGCAACATGTAAGGTCTAGCAACACGCACCACCGTCGCTACATTGTCACTAAACTCTTCGCTGAATATGGGATCATACGGACACGGGCTCGTGTCACTTATAGCTCCACTTAAATCTGTTATATATTGGAAACGCCTGTCAAATCCTGAACGTAAAGATGGAGCACACCACCAGCCGATCTTAATATCGTGTTTGGCCAGATCTGCCTGTGCCATTTTTATATGTTGACCTATTTCTTCATAGACTTCTTTCTTAGGAAATCCCTTAAAACGTACCTCTTCCAAAGGTCCAACAAACAGAAAACGTCCTATTCCATATTGCTCTTTCATCTGGATCAACTGCCTATACATCTCCTCTTTGCGATTTGGATAGAACTTAAATGGCGCCGTTGTTTTCAACGAATTCGCAACATCTAAATGAAGTTCTCCTAGCTTACCTAAACCGTCTATCTCAGGCCGTAAAGATGTCTTTACACTCGCTATTTCACTGATAAAAAGTGACCCTAAAGCGGTATTTTTTATAAAATCTCTTCTTTGCATAATATTCTTTTCAACGGGTTTAGTAATTAGGTGTTGGCGTTAGCTTTTTGTTTCTATCCAAAGCATCCTGAGGAATAGGGAGAAAATAATTCTTAGTTTTATCAAACACACGCTTTCCATTAGGTGCTTCAAACACCTTATATACAGTCGTTCCAGCAATGTCCTCTATTAATATACCATGAGAATTTTGATTCAGTACAATTTCAGCCTGTTTTAACCTAATTATATCCAACCATCTTTTCTCTTCAAAAGCCAATTCTACCCGTCGCTCTTGCTGAATAAGCTTCCTCATATCGCTTTGGTTAAGCCCAGCAGGGAAATTAGGTAAGTCACTGCGATCACGCAACAATTTGATAACATCATACACCTCAGGTACAGCCCCTTTAGCTTCATTAAGCGCCTCGGCATAACTTAATAAGACCTCCGCATAGCGGAATATGGTATAACTGGCGCTACTCAAGCGGTTAGGGCCTAAAACATCATACTGTGGGTTCATTCCTTTTCTTAGGTAATATCCAGTATTGGTCGCCTCGTTGACATTACTAACATCTGTTGCATTTTTACTACCGACACCTTGCTTCATGACCATGATATCGCCCTTCCACTCTGCCCCATCATATACGATCGACTGATAAAACCTCTTTTCTCGGTTGGCGTAAGGTTTTTGAGGATCATAACCCGAATTAGGATCTGTAATAGGCAATCCGTTTTTCATAAAATAAGCATCGACCATCTCTTGTGTTGGATTGACTCCGCCATAGGATTTGGCGGCAGACCTGACAAAAGTGGGGCCCTGTAACCCTTCCCTACTCGATCCTAAAACAGTTCCTCCCAGATGCCTCCTTTGGAAGATCGATTCCTTGTTGTTATTATTCGCTTCAAAGAATTGCTCATTATAATCAGCGAATAGGCTATATACCTTTAAATCTATCACTCGCTTATTCGTCTCCGCAGCCGCCTCCCACCGTTTCAGATCATTACTGGTATTGTACAAAGGGCTGGCCCAAAATAACTGTGCCCAACCTTTTAAGGTCAAAGCCGCCCCTTGTGTAGCCCGTCCTAAATCAGCACTCTTCGGAAGATCCTGTGCTGCGGCTTCACATTCCTCTGTTATAAACTTAAAAACCTCTTCGGCTGTATTATTAGCCTGAAAAATCGCTTCGCCTTGTGTATTTTGATTCAACACCTTGGTCACGATAGGCACGGAACCGTGGCTAGTCCATAGTATATTGTAGAAATAAGCGCGAAGAAAACGCGCTTCAGCCAATCGAACTTTCTTCCAATTCTCATCCAAAGAACCTTCACTTACACGTTCTATAAAAAGATTAGCCTTTCGAATAGCAGCGTATAATCCCCAACGGTGTTCTGTACCCTCCACATTCTCCGCATTATAAGCTGAGATAGCATATATAGTATGTGATCTCTGCCCATTCACCCCATTAATGGAATTGTCTGACCAATTCTCTCCTGGATCGAAGGTTCCGAATGGCGAGGTAATACTGCTGTATACATTGTTCAAGAACAGGTCCGCATTATCTTTATTAACCCAAAGGGTGGCATCGGAAACCTGGTCGGCAGGTGTAACTTCTAAAAAAGAACTACAAGAAGGAAGGCTAAATAACAATACGCTTCCTGTTAATATTTTGATTAAGTTTTTACTTTTCATGTTAGGCAATATTTAGTTTAATCCCAATTTAAGACCGATTGAATAAACCTTCTGTTGTGGATAGTTGTTGCCTCGATCATAGGCCATCTCTGGATCTACATTCTTCGAATTGGTCCAGGTAAAAAGATTTTGTCCTGAAAAATACACTTGTGCAGAAGACAATTTTATCCGCTCGAGGAACTTAGTTGGGACATCATAACCCACTGTAAAATTCTTCATTCGGATATAGCTCACATCCTGCATCCAATGTGAGGAAACCTGTGTATTATTGGCAGTCGGTGCAGAGGTCAATCGAGGATGTCTCGCATCTAAGTTTTCTGGTGTCCAATAATCAAAATTATCTCTATTGGCAGTCATCCCATTCCAAAATGGCCAAGCCGCTTCACGGAAAAAATAATAATTGGCTTTAGAAGCCCCTTGTAGCAGAACCTGAAGACTTATTCCTTTGTAAGAAACGCTCGGAGCAATACCATACATGATACGAGGAGTACTCGGATCACCTATCCCCACTTCATCATTAAAGTCTATTTTCCCGTCTCCATTTACATCTCTGTAGCGGATATCGCCAGACTGTACCTTACCCCAAGGCTGCACAGCAATCCCTGATTTTAAATTGCCATTGGCATCAAAGTCTTCGGGAAGGAAATACCCTAACGACTCATACCCAAATTGCATTCCCAACGGTTTACCTGTCCGTCTCCTATTGGGGTTATTAAAGGTACTTTCGGTCTCAAAGATTTCGAGTACTTTGTTTTTAGCATAGGTTAGATTTCCGGTAAGCCCGATTCTCCAGTCTTCGTTTATAGGAATATTAAAAGTTCCTGTAAACTCAATTCCTTTATTCTCCATAACTCCTGAGTTCACCTGGCTAAGGCCAATACCATATTCAGATGGTACCAAAGCCGAAGGAGCAACCAGCATATTGGAACGCTTCTCATAGAAATAATCGATGTCCATATCAAATAGGCCACGGAATAAAGAAAACTCTAAACCAATGTCTGTTTTATTGGCGCGTTCCCAGGTGATATAAGGATTTGGTTCGGCACGCTCTGAAACAATCTGTACTGCATTATTTCCCATCACATAGCCCGGTCCACTGACCGAATAGGTTCCCAAGTACTGAAACGGATTACCGGCCAATGCACCTACCTGACCATATGAACCTCGTACTTTCAGATTGGTCAACCAATCTTTGGTAGACTCCATGAAGGATTCCTCTGAGATGCGCCATCCTGCAGAAAATGCGGGAAAGAAGCCCCAACGCTTATCCGGAGCAAAATAATAGTGTCCGTCGTAGCGTCCGCTGGCTTCGACCATATATTTACCCTGATAATCATAGGATGCTCTATACACTAGACCAAC
Organism: Sphingobacterium tabacisoli; assembly: GCF_017908035.1. Lineage (GTDB taxonomy): Bacteria > Bacteroidota > Bacteroidia > Sphingobacteriales > Sphingobacteriaceae > Sphingobacterium > Sphingobacterium tabacisoli. The sequence continues at coordinate 306,828 of NZ_JAEQMU010000006.1, forward strand.
CTGTCTAGCCTCGCTGGAAGTACCTGAGTTTTTAAAGTCACTATTACTGGAGCTACCCATTGATATTTCATCCATCAAAAGATTGTAATTACGACGGTAGGCCCCTAAGTTGGAAGCACGATTATCTTTTGCCTCAAATACCCCCAAAAGACTGATACGGTGTGCGCCAAAAGCACGATCGTACTTTAGATTGGCCTGATAGGTAAATTGTGCCAATTGCTCAACGGACTGATCTAAGAAGGGTTTCGCTTCACCGAATATACCGTCTTTGATTACATAAGGTGTCTTGGTCACATCAATGGATGCCATATGTAGTGGTGTATTCCACACCTTATTGTTGACAATTGTTGGATCATACGCCACGAGTCCATTGAACTCTAGTCCTGGTACAGATGGTATAGTCTGCCGTATAGCTATCTGTGAAAAAAGTGTTGTTGTATTTTTCTTACGGTATCCTGATCCGAAAATCGCTGCAGAAGCGTAAGTACCATACATACCATTACTAAAGAAGTTTGGACCAGTACCGGCATGGCTATATTTGACTAACTCAAAAATACGCAAGGTACCCCAGTCAGATAAATCTGACGGCGGAGCTATTGTCGAAATCACATTACCATTTACATTAACACTCAATTGGGTGGTTGGTGTAAGTTTGGCATCAACATTCAAGGCTAGGTTATACCGCTTGGAATTTGCGGTCTCCCACATCCCTTTTTGATATTGGTAACCTAACGCGCTGAAAAAACGGACGTTTTCGTTACCACCTGAAAAATCTAAACTATGATTTTGTAAAAAAGCATTGTTACTAACTAATCCATCCCACGGTGTCCCTGTAGGGTAACGATCGGGATCTGAGCCATCTTTAAACTTTTGCAAGGCCTCGTCCGAATAAGGCTTTTTCCCACCTTCATTCTCCGCAGCCAGATTTTTTAACAAGGCATACTCATAGCCATTGACCAAATCTGGAATGATTGTAGGATTTTGGAACCCCAGATAACCATTATAATTCGTCGAAACCTTACTTTCTTTACCTCGTTTTGTCGTCACGATGATTACTCCATTGGCTCCCGCAACGCCATAAGGAGCTACTGCTGCTGCATCCTTAAGGACAGTAAAACTTTCGATTACATTGGGGTCTAATTTTTGAAAATTACGAGGAACACCATCTACAATCAATAAAGGTTCACTTGCACCCGTAGTAGAGATCCCGCGGATGTATATGTTGGAACCATCCGAACCTGGTTCTCCAGAAGTTTGTTTGGTAATGACCCCAGCTACACGACCTCCTAGATTATTGCTCAAATTGGTCGTAGGCAAGCTCGTAACCTCCTCTCCTTTCATAGTCGAAACAGCGGCTGTCATTGACGTTTTTTTCTGCGTACCATAACCGACCACGACCACTTCATCCATATCGCTAACAGCCACCTCCATACGAATGGTACTGCCCTGATAACTTGCTAAAGACAGATCAATAGGTTGATACCCCACCATACGGACAGTAAGCGTCCCGTTGGTGCTGCTTGTTTGTAGAGTAAACTGCCCTTCTGCATTCGTAGAGGTACTTTGATTTGTATTCTTAATTGTTATGGTCACACCTGGAAGTGGCTCGCCTTTTTCATTGACCACCGCCCCTTTAATGGTATGCTGAACTATCACAACTTCTGTTCTCTTTGCTTTATTTCCTTCGGAAGCAGGCAAAGCCGTAATCATAACCGTCTTATCCTCAATGACAAAACCAAGATTCTTACCCTTCAACACTTCTTTCATAAACTGATCTAAGGAGAGGTTATGAGCATGTACTGAAATAGGGCTATGTTGCTTTATATCGCTTTTTTTGTACATCACGACATAACTGCTCTCTTTCTCCAACCGCTTGAAGACCTCTTCAAGCCGAATTGAACTGGCTTTCATATTGACCATTTGCGGAAAAACCTCAGCATTGACCTGTATACAAAATATAACAAGAAATGCTAAAGTGATTTTTGTAACCATAATAAATCGAAATATAGTAGCGTATACAATTTCTCTGCTTTGCCTAAGCGCACGGCTAGGCAAATCCGATTTTTTTTTCATAACTTGGATTGAATTAGATTATATTTTAAATAATTGTTACCGACAATTTTAGGATAGGCTAATATCATTTGGAAAGGTGGTGGTGGTACACCTCCTTTCTTATTTTATTAACCTAATCTCCCCTAAGGAGACGATGCTCGTACAGTTTCTTTCTTCATGTTTTAGTTTTTTATGATTAATACTCGATTATTGTTTAGTTCGCAGTGCAGCCCAAAGTTTGTTTTTAGATAATTGACAAAAGTAGACAATCGCACACCTCGGCTCATACGTCCTCCTAATTCGACATCAGACACTCCCTTGTCACACTTTATATCAATATCATACCAACGGGCAATCTTTGCTAGATTCGCCTCAAAACTGTCTCCTTCAAAATCAAAAACCCCATTCTTCCATGCCAAGGCTCCCGACACATCCACCTGTTTTACATTAGTCTCCTGGGTTTTATGAAAAAAGGAGAGCTGCTGGTTGGGGGTCAGTTTCTCGGTTCCTGAAGAACTTGTAAACGCAATAACTCCCTCCGCTAGTGTGGCGACAGTCGCTACCGCATCTGAATAGTTTGACACATTAAATCTCGTCCCTAATACCGTGATTTTTTCCTTTCCAAGATGGACACTAAACGGCTTTGCATTAAGGTGTGCCACTTCAAAGTACCCTTCTCCTTTTAAGAAAACTTCACGACTTGACTTTCCCTCAAAAGGATAATAACTGAGCTCTGAGTCTGAGTTGAGCCACACCCGTGTACCATCTGAAAGAATCAAATGATATTGCCCCCCACGAGGAATCTGAATCGTTATCTTTTGTTCCTTGGATAACGTCCCTCCTTGAAGCAGAGAACCATCATCATACGCTAATCCGTTGCTCCCGATGGTTAATGCATTCTTATCGGAATCTAGGTTGAGCGTTTCATCTCCGATTTTTATGAATGCCTTATTGGATCCAGGCAGGATATGCTCTAGATCTGAGGTCAAAGTCTGCTGTTGGGGATTCATCTGCTGTAACAGGTAGTAACCTACTCCAAAAAAAAGGAGCAAAGCTGCAGCAATGGAACTCCAGGCAAAGGGATGCAACTTTATAAACGGTCTCTCATTTTTTATCTGTCGGCCATTTTCCTCTTCCCAAGCATCTACTTTCTTGTTTAGCTTGTCCTGGACATATTGCATCCTATGCGCTTGAAATTCTATTTCATATTTTAGTCTTGTTGATCGATTCTCTAGAAAATAACTTTGGAGCGTGTCGTCATCCAAATCAGCCACTAAATCGAGTAGACGATAAAAATCAGCCTCCGTTATGGTATTATTGGAAAAGGCCTGAACTAAGCTATGTATTTCGGATCTGCTATCCACGATAAAGGTGTCTTAAGTCTATTTTTGATTACAATTAATGACCTTATATACGAACGGAATCAAAAAACACACTAGTCAATTTTACATAGAATCAAATATTTTTAATAAACAACACGTTATCAATACCTTAATTTTATCATCTGAATAAAATCGATCAACATACTGTTTCACCTCTCTGACCGCTACAACAAGCTGATTGCTCACCGTAGACACAGAAATCCCCATGAGATCGGCGACTTCTTTATAACTCTTATCGTATAGTTTGCACTGTACAAATATTTCTTTCTGTCGAGGAGGTAGGGTTTCAATAGCTTGATCCAATATCTGTTGCTGTTCTAGATATTCGAAATTCTCTTGCATTGTTCTGGATTGCAGATTGAGATGATACCACATATCTTGTTTCATCTTGGTATCCCGAACTATTTTTCGAAATAGATCTATCGCTAGATTATCCGCGATCTTAAGCAAAAATGTAGTAAATCCCCGCTCTGGAACAATCTCTTCATGTAATACCCATAGCTTCATAAAGACGTCTTGCAGGAGTTCTTCTGCAAGTTCAGGATTTTTAAGAAACTGAAGGGATCTACTGTATATAAAAGCGGAATACCGCCTATATATGTCGTTGAAAGCCGCGCGATCTCCTTCCTTTAACTTTTGTAATACAGTCAATTCTTCTAAATCTGGCATGCGAGCTAATTGTGGTATATAATTTACGTGATTAAGTTAGGGTACTTTTTTTAATTATTAAAATTTATAAGAGTACACCAACAATTAATTGATAAAAGAACTTATACCAACTGACGGAAAGAGATCCTTTTTACTAAACCATATTTTTAAGATAGCTGAGCAGGTCGGTTTCTGCATCTAGATCAAATTTTTGTTTGAGACGATAGCGTGCCATACGCACACTTTTGGGTTCTACATGCAACAGTTGCGCAATTTGCTTGGTCTCCATCCCCAAATATAGATAGGCACAATATTTTTGATCCATGGCGGTCAACTTTTGTTTAGCATGTTCGCTTATAGTTTTAAAAAAATTGGGATGCAATTCTTGGATATGAAACTTGACCTTTTCAAAGTCGTTGTCCATTACAGATTCTTCTCTGAATAGCTGCCTAATAGTTGTAGGCTGTTCATTGATAAATTTTTCTTTAAGTTGATGCAGTACATTGCTCTTATGCTGTAACTGCAATTGACTGGCCATAATTTCGTCTTGTAGCTTCTGTTGCTGTAGAGCCAAAAGCTCCTGCTCGGCTTTCAAACGAGCCTTTTCTTCTTTTTCATACCGAATCAGTAGCGCCGCCTCATTGTTTTCCGCGGCCAACTGCTTTTCTCTCGCCAAAGAATACCTCAGATTAAAATGGTACGAACGAAACATAAAAAAAGCGCCCAAAAGACCAATCCCTATAAGCCCAATCAAAAGCATTTTATGCCTCTGGTGACTTTTGGCCTGATCAGTCAGGTTCTGTATCTCTTGCTCTTTTTTTTTGAAATCGAACTGTGCTTCCAATCTTTTGGCATTCGATGCCGACTCTTCATTGAAAAGAAGATTAGAGTAGTGTACAATCTCTTGTTGGTAATGTAGAGCCTGCTGATAATCGCCTTTATTAACATTTACCTTCACCAGAGAATTCAACACGTTGATCAGGGTATAATAATATGGCTTTTTCTTCTGGATCATCATTGTATACGCCAATAACAGATTCCGCTCTGCTGCCGGCAGATTATTTTCATATATATCGAGTTCGCTTAATATACCATACCCACTAGCCAGTACACTTTCATTCCCTTCCATACCCTTTGATGCCTGTAAAGCCTCAGCCACTTCGCCGCGTATCTGTTCCCTAATCCCATCACTCTTGATATCATAGTATTTGAGATAATAACTCGCTTTATTGACGCGGAGTAGCGAATAGGTATTCTGTAAAACCTGCCCCGGATATTTCCTGTGCAATGCAATAGCTTCATCCAATACATTCATTATGGTATCTAAGATCTGCTGCTCCTTACGTTCTTCATACCGATAGGTATACGCTACCGCTCGAGCGCTGTAAGCATTTGCCAGGAGATTCTTATTGCCCGAAAGTTTGGCATAGACTATCGCCTTATCCGCATAAGCCATAGCCTTATCCGCTTCGTTCCAGTCGACATACACCCCGTATAACAGATAATAGATACGCGTGACAAGGGCCGCTTCTTGTTCCGGATGTTCAATCTTTGCTAAGGCCTGATGCAATAGTTTTACAGATATATCGGTATTGAATATTGTATTCTGCAACATCGCCTCTGCATACAATGCGTAGGCGAAGGGCAAAGAGTCCGTCTGTGTCTCCGCCACGAAATAGGCTTTGTCGACATAAGCTCTAGCCATCTCAAAGTCCTCCATATTAGTGTAGATATTTGACAATATCCAATAGGCTTTGATGACCTCTACGTTATTTGACGAAATCTTGAGGGCGGTTTCTAAACTTTGCTTTGCTTTGGTAGTCGCTTCAGTATATTGCTCACTGGAGCGATACCAATCAGCCATCTGCTGTTGTACCAACACCTGTTCCTTTATATCCGTGGTCTGTCTTAAAACCTTACGTAAGCTATCGATGTAAGTGTTCTGTGCCTGTACAACAACAGAAAACAAAATCGCCACAAGCAAAGAAATACTTTTTCTCATATTGCAAATATAAGGAACCTCATAGACGCTCCGTATCTTTTAGCCTTTTTATACTCGCTCACACGAACAGCACACACCGCTGTAATACAAACAGATGCACTTTTACGTAGACGCTTTGTAGTCGCTCCCATCCAGACCAATAGTCCTTTGGTAGCAACCCCATGCTTTGCCTTTTAAAGAAGAAAATTCATTTTTGGACTTTATTACTAAACAACAAAAATCATGGACAACAAAACTTTATCAATCGTATCGTACATTACTTTAATCGGATGGTTAATCGCTTACTTCTCTGGCAAAGAAAAAGCAAATGACTTACTTAAGTATCATCTAAAACAAGCGTTCGGTCTATTCCTTGTCAGCATTATCGTCAATGTCATCCTTAGCGTAGTTTTAACATTCATTCCTGCACTTTCAGCCTTGAGTTATATCGGAATCCTGTTTTTCGTGCTGATGATTCTCGGCATCATCAATGCTGCAAATGAAGTAAAAAAACCACTGCCTATAATCGGTAAAGCATTCGAAAATCAATTTTCATTTATCGGATAATAAAAAATCTTAAGGGAACTGGATTTTCAGCACAGATGATTTACATTATGAAGAAACATTATTTATTTTATCTCTTTCTTGCTTTTGCATTCCTTCTAACTTCCTGTGGATTGGGCGAGAAAAGCTACCCCGAGCAGGTCTTTGACAAGGTGGCAGTAGCGGCCAATAAGGTCCCTAATGGTTTCAAAGTTCATTTTAGAGAAATACGAGGACAGCTAAAAGCGGGTAGTCTTGTTATAGTAACACCGGAAAATGAAGTCAAAAAGGTCAATGCCACAGAGTATGTTACCAATCACTACGTCACTATGTTTGAGAAAGACATGCAGGCAATAAGAGAAATGAAAACCGATGACGAGACAAAGCCCATTTTTGCGGCTACTCTGGATCTCTTCCAATACATAGATAATATCTACAAGACTGACATGCTACGGATTGCCAAAATGATAGATGATGGACAACCGGATGAAAACATCGATGCCGCCATCGAAGAACTCGAGGCCAGTAAAAGTAAACTGATCGACGAACGTTTCAATAAAGTCTATGATCTGATTATGCCCTATGCAGACAAGCATGGTGTAGATTATAAGATAATGGATACACCTAATTTCTCAAAATAGGTATACTACAGCGGTATGAAAAATTTTATAAAAGAGGAAAACCTATACACGCTAAAAAGACAATATGGTCTGATCCTCCCTTTATTGGGAACTTTCTTCGGGTTAGCACTTGTTGGCTTTTTAAAGATCCCTGCATCATCTTTTAAATGGTGGATGCTAGGAATTGGTATCTTGTTGGCTATCGCCTATGCAAGAAGGTCATTAGTCATCGATATGGACAAAAGAGAAGTCCGTGTGGTAATGGGGTTGTTTCACCCGGTCCGAACCATTCCCCTGAAGAATCTTCAGGGATTCACCGTACATCGTTTAAAATACATGGGATTCATCACTATTAACGTCTCTTTAATTGCTGATTATTACAACGAAGATGGTAAACCGAAGGAACTAGGGCTGGCCGAGAGCTTTTTTAAGAAACCAATCCAAAGTATACTGAATGATATCCATGAAGTCATATATGATGAGGATAAAGGATCAACTGAGGTTTGAAAATAGTCCCGAAGGCATCACATTGCAGCCCAACCGTAAATTAGTATACTGTGGGCTGTAATTGCTATTGTTTTAACAGGGAGTCTCCTCTTAATTTTCAACACACAGATCGGCATTGGTGGCAGAATCATATGTATCTCCATTATGGCGGTCTTTGCAATACAGGGATTGAACGATCTTTTATTCAGAATCCATGTACGCTACTTTTTTGATCTCAAAACCCGATCCATATACCGACAGAGTTTTTTGGGGGGCAAAAGGCGATTAATGCCACTAGACGAAGCCGTTATTTTTCGAAGTACAGTATGTGGGACCTGGCACTATCGGTTAGGAGAGAAGCGCAAGCAGTTTTTGAAAAATTACAGAATTAGTCCAGACTTTGGAACCGGTAAAGAACAGGAAAAATACCTCACTGCGTATGAAGAAGAAATATTATCCCCTATAGTTGCATTATTAGAAAATAGTCTCTAACACAATCTTCACAAGTAACCCTGATTGTATATATCTTACAAGACTAATATTTAAATAAAATTCGCAATCACTTTCCGATATTCACGTTTAATCGGTTCATTTTTGTTACAAACGAGTCCTGTTTTCCAACCAATGATAAGTTTGTTCGTTTTTATATGGACGATCACCCCATAATATTGCCTATCTCCTTCCAATCCGTGATTTTAGCTGTTTTTCATTTGTGGCATCTGATTACAAACAACTGAATAACCAGCTTAATACCCTCAAAATCAAACCTACCCCTAAATTATTTTTTGTATATTAGTTTGTTATGGAATTAGCAAACATTACAAAACAAAGGCTTTTGGATGCTCAGAACAAAGGATACACGGCTATCATAACGACGTACAACTCCAATCCACTGGACCCTATCTGGACCTTTGAAAAAGTAAAAAGAGAAAGATTAAAACAATTTTCAGAAGAACTTACAGACACCTTTCAGCTGTGCTACTCTATTTCTGAAGCAATAAAAACTATAGATGAATATGCCTTCATTGGGAAAGTAAAATTATTAGATTAAAAAAAGTGGGCTTTGCCCACTTTTTTTAATCAGACACTATACGGAATAACATAAAAACAACATAAAGATAATACCTGTTTTTCTTTGTGTCATCCGCATTGCTATATCTTTGCGTCAGATTTAAAACCAAACCATGTCAAATTTTTTAGCATCAAATTTAACATTGAAAAGATTGGTCTTTATTGCCTTAGTGATTGTGAGTGTAAGTATAACGATAGATCTTTTAAGCGCATGGGGTGACCAAAAACTTTTTAAAGACGTTCGAATCAATAGTACCCCAACTTTAAAAGCTTCTGGATATACAGACTCTATCCCTTCCAAATCTGAAAAAGCAACACACCTAAATAACGTTGATACAGTGGCCGTTTCACAGAACTATAAGTAGTCTTATCACTAAAAACACCATCCCATATCCCACTAGAGCAATCCTATAGGCCCGAGCGACAACGGCCCTTTGATAGTTTCAGAATCTTGAGGTCATTTTTCAATGCCTGGATCTATAAAAAAACAGGAGTCAGAAATATATTCCGACCCCTATCTTTGTTTTAAACTAGAATATGAACAAATAAATTACACCTAGTAATCCTGTCCTAAGCGTATGACTACGCGTTTGGACCTCTCCAACGATCAATAAGATCCTCAGCCATTGCAATTGTCGCATTAGCAGCTGTCTTGATTAGCCTTCCGATCACGCCGCCACCTTGGATTTCTAACATTTCTTTTTCCGACAAATCTTTCATATGTATTTGATTAGTCACGATCCTATGGAACATCCAGCATGGACATTCCGTAATCGTGTGTTTTGTATTATTAATAAAAAATAGGAATGGGGTGCCAGAGGCACCTCCGATTCACTTTAGTTAAAATGCCATTTGAAGCTTTCTTCCCAAAATCTTGTCAAATGGGTTAGGAATACAACCTCCTGGGCTGTTGATTCCATAGTCACCACCCTGTCCATCATTTGGATTCCAGACACCACCGTCCAGTTGGATTGTTTCTTCTAAATCTAACACTGTTAAGTTTTTGTTTTCTAAATTTTTCATAACGTTTATTTTTATTGTTTGTTTCTATTTTATATATCAAATATCCTTTAGTACAATGCATAAAAAAAGCATTCAGCATTTTTTACTCTTTTTATTAAGCCTTTAAAAATGCCACCCCATTCCCTCCTACAAATCCTAGCGCAGGCATCCCAAGAGGCATAGAAGAAAAGCTCCCAGCATCATATAATCTCGTATCGACATCAGATAGCGGTTGCATACTAACCTGAATAAAAATCCGATAATCAAACTCATAAAAATAAGTCTGCAGGGCGCGATCGTATTGGATCGGAGCACCTGTTTCTCTCAGGTATTCTATAATCCGGGCCAAGCGGGACACCGAAAGGTCTAATCTTCTGGCCAGGGATTCTGGCTTACCGGTTCTTTTTTGCGATATCAACTTATCTAAAAGATTAAGTCTATCAATTTGCTTAAATAGTTGCATAGGAATATTTTGTTTTTATAAGGTTTCTTCAATAAAAAATTTAATCATTTTTGACACGAAAAGGCAATTGTACTTGGCTTGTAGCATTTCACTCTCGGCTTTCAACATATTGCTTCTAGAGCTGTTCAAGTCATATATCGAGCTTTTACCGGCATCGTAACTCTTACTCGTAAATGCCAGCGCTATCCGTGCACTTTCGAGCATATCCTGGGCGGCTTCGTGCTGATCCTGATATCCCCAATAGTCGAAATAGAACTTTTCAATATCTTGCTTTATCGCCAGATACTGTTGTTTGGTCTGAATATCATTCTGCTGCAGATACAGTTTGTTCTTTGCTACCGCATTTTTCACGCGTCCTTTACTAAAGATGGGAATAGACAGACTGATGGCTACCTGCTGTGAGAAATTATCCCGCATCTGTGGAAAGAACCCTCTGTCTCCTGCCGTCACCAGACTATTAAAGTATAAACTTCCAAACAAGGCGCTTCCTCTAACTACAGGGTACAGGTCAGACTTGATAATATTATGCTCGACCTCGGCGGCAGACCGCAACAAGCTCAGTTTCTTCAGCTCTGGATGATTGGACGCCGCTTGCTCTATAGCCTCAGGCAAGGTGTAGGTCAAATGAGCATGAAGCGCTTCCTGTTTTTCTTCGACAATATCGAAGTTGCTATAATCCTCTAGTTGCATCAATTGTACCATAGCCAGTTTAGCACGATCTACATCCAGCTTGGCTTGCTTTAGCTTTTGCCGCTCTCTCGCGAGGTTAGCCTGGGCCTCATATTGTACCGTCAATGCCGTACTTCCAGCCTCGGTAGTCTTAACAGCTTTTTCATACTGTAGGTTTGCATAAAACACCGCGCTATCTATCGACCGGGCAATCTCTTTACTCAGTTGGATTGCCAGATAATATTCGATTGCTTTGATGGCAATATTCCGTTTGAATAGAGCCATTTCTTCTTCACCCACACTAACCAAAAGCGTAGATTTCTTAATCTCATTCGCCAGTTTACCATGATTGTATATCGTAACATTCGCATCTATCCCCACTTCACTATTGAGATTATCATTCCTACGTGTATTTCCAAACACATCTTGCCCCTGCCCAAACTTCGAGTACAGGTTTGTAAAACCTTTGACTTCCAATAGCCTTTCATTCTTCGCGATCCGCAGCTCCAGATGCTTCACGTCATTATTGACTTTACTATTTTGAATCTCAAGGTTATTCTCCTGTGCAAAAACAATACACTGCTGGAGATTCCATTTTTCTTGCGCCTGTACTTTTAGGCTAAAAAAATGACCCAATACAATAACTACCCATGCTATTATCCGTCCCATCTTAAACCTCCAGTGCTAAAGTCTGTTTATCCCACATACCACGATAGATTCCGTCAATCGTGATCAATGTCTCGTGATTTCCCTGTTCGACGACCTGTCCCGCTTTCAGCACTAAAATATTGTCGGCATGCGCGATAGTGCTCAATCTATGAGCGATCACCACCATCGTCTTACCAGCATCTTTAAAATCCTGTAGCGTTTTTTGGATGATCTGTTCGGATTCGGTATCCAATGCCGAAGTCGCCTCGTCCAGAATAAGTATCTCCGGATCTTTGTACAGGGCGCGTGCAATAGCAATACGCTGCTTTTGTCCTCCTGAAAGCATGGCGCCATTCTCTCCAAGATAGGTCTGGAAGCCGTTGGGCAATTTCTCGATAAAAGGTAAAATCCCAAGACGTTCCGTTATCTCCAATATCCGCTGCACATTGGGAAAATCCTCTCCCAACGCAATATTATCAATCACATTACCTGAGAAGAGATCAATCTGCTGTGGGACAACAGAAACAACCTGGCGGAGTGAATGATTGGAGATATAGCTAAGATCATATTGCCCAATCGTAATTTTACCTTGCTTCAAAGGATAAAGATTCTGCATCAATCCAGCTATAGTTGTTTTTCCAGATCCGCTCTCTCCCACTATCGCTGTAGTCTCCCCTTTTCTAAACACACAATTGAATCCTTTGAATACATCCACCCGCGAACCATAACTAAAAGCAACATCGCTAAAAGTGACATGCCCAACATGAGCTGGGGTAAGATCCAACTTGTCTGTCGACTCTTCGCGCTCCAAGTCCATAATTTCGAACAGACGGTCCGAAGCAATCATGGCATTCTGGATAGTCTTATTCATCCCGATCAACTGGGTAACAGGCCCTGTAAAATACCCCACCAACGCATAAAAAGAGAGGAGTTCCCCGGGAGTAATAATACGTTCAACTACGTATTTAGAACCCACCCAAAGTAAGATAATCGTGAATATACGGGAGAGAAACTCTGCAGAATTTGTCGAGAAAAGACTGTTCATAACCGACTTATAAACCGTTCTTAACAAGGTACTGAAACGGTTATCCGTTTTATTGTTGGCAAAGGTTTCCACTCCAAACTGTTTGATCGTACGGACGGAATTTAGAGATTCTACCAAATGGGACTCCAATTCGGCACCATCCTCCATCAGCTTTCGCTCCACTTTTTTATTCAATCTATTCGTCAGCCAATAAACAGCACAGTATAAAGGAATAACCAACGCCAGTATCAAGGCTAATTTCCAATAATAACTGAACATCAGCGCAAATGAGAAAATCACGATAAATACATTGACCACAATCTGTATGGACACGTCATTAATAAATGCTCTGATTTTGACCGCATCATTCACCCTTGAGATAATCTCGCCCACTTTCATGGTATCAAAAAAGCGCTGAGGCAGTGTCAAAATATGCTTATAATAGCCCAAGATCAGGTATTTGTCTATCCGCTGTCCTGTCTCCAATACCATAACACTCTTCATAGCTCCGATAAAAATCTGAAACAATAAAATCAGCACCATAGCGATAGACAACAGGTTCAATAGTCTTGTATTTCCATCAATGAGCACATAATCTGTTATCTTTTCAATATACAGCGACGTCGATAGTCCCAACACCGTATATACCACAGCACCGATCAACGCCTGGATAGCAACCGTCTTATGAGGCTTTACCAAATTCCAGAACCTTCCGTAGACACTGACCTTTTCATTGCGCTGCTCGAAGTACTCGTTTGGCTCTAAAAGAATCAATACACCCGTCCAAATCTTTTGAAAATCCGCCATACTATACTTTTCGATCTTGCCATATGCAGGATCCATAACCTCTACCTGATTCTTATCTATTTTATAAATGACAACAAAGTGATGCAATTGCTCCATAACTACCACATGGGCAATAGCAGGCAAAGGAATCTGGACTAAGGCATCCATATTTCCTTTGACTCCCTTGGCATTGAATCCCATATCATTCAACCCTTGTGTCATCCCCAGAATATTGGTACCTCGGGTATCTGTGTGACATAACTGCCTAATCTTGGCTATAGGGAGATTGAGCCCATAATATGCCGCAACCGAGGAGAGGCAGGCTGCGCCACAATCCTTGATATCCTGCTGTTTTACTAAAGTTCCTTTTTTCATATGTATATAATTGCTTCATGACCCCTATGTCGATGGATCGCATTGACTTTTAATCGTTTTTAACCGTTTCGGATTACCCGGTACTATTTATTTTTTGACATGACAATCCCCTTAGAGCAACTCCTTGTTCTTTACGATTAGCATATTTCAGTAGCTTACTTTTAAATCAGATTTGGATTAAACCAGTCATCAACCCGATCAAACAGCAGTTGCCATAGCGTTCGATCCAATAAATAAAACCGAGCCGTATAGGTACTTCCTTTTTGGATCTCTCCTTTATACCCGTTCTTTAACTCAAGATGATTTTTTTCCATAGAGCACCGGACTTTAAAAAAGCTCTGCCCTCCCTCCGTTGCCATGATATTTTGATCAATATCCTCAACCTTACCGTCGATCATTCCCCATTGGTTATAATTGTAGGTATCAATCTGAAAACGGACCTTTTGCCCTTTCTTTATTAATCCGATATCACTGGGAGACACCATACATTCGGCAACAAGGTCATTATCCACAGAAATTTCAACAATGGGCTGCCCTTGTATTAAGAAATTACCCTCATTGACCCCCGATAGGTTGACCAAACGGCCTGCTATCGGAGCACGGATAACATAGTTCTCGCCTTCAATTTCTATTTGCGAAATATCATTGGTTACTGTGGTCAGTTGACGCTGTATATCTCTTTTTTGCGCCTGCCACTGTGCCATTTGTTGCTCTTCTAAAGCTTTGACCTTACTTTTGATATTCTTGAAACTAAAGTAGGTTTTATCGTATTCGGCCTGTGGGATGACCCCCTGTTCAAACAGCACTTTTGCTCGAGCTAGTTCTTTTTGAGCCAATTCCAACTGTGCCCTCAGTTCTTCTGTTTTTTCCTGTAGCGTGCTTACTTCCTTCTGATACTGTCCTGTCAACAGATTGGAGAAATCACCTCTTACCAATTTGGACAAATCATGCAACTGCGCATTGTAATCACTACTCAACCCCACCTGAAGGTGTTTCTTAGACTCAAGGTGCTGGGATGTCACGACTAGCAGTGTATCCCCCGCCGCAACCAATTGGTTATTGAACTTGAGATTAGATTTGACAATCCTTCCACTAACGACCGAGGCTAACTTAGTATTCTCCGATACTGGACGGACAATTCCTCTTGAAGAAGTTGAAATAGGAATTTTAACAAGGGGCATAATTGCTATCACGCAGACAAGCATAACAAGTATGGAAATATAGATTGTGTTTCTTTTCATTTTTTATGTTCTTTAAGTCAGGCTTTATACCCCTTCCCGTGTTTCATCTTTTAGTTCAAGACAGGTATACATTTATCTTATACCTCCTTTGATGCCCTAAAAGTAAAAGCAGTTTTGAGCAAATAAATAATTCGTTTATGATTCGCTCCAGTGGCTTTACAATCCGTATTCTGACTGATTTAAGAACAAGTGTTACAGCAAGAAAAAGCGAAATAGCAACGTATAGCTGTAATAAGCAACGAGATACCGTCAAAAATAAATTACAAAAAAACAACATTTAAACACTTGTTTAATTTAAACAAGTGTTTAAATTTGCTTCGCTTTTTTTAAAAATAACAGCACCGCTCTTATTCTATTTGATAATTCAAGTGTATATAAATGAGTTTTAACGAAAAACAAACAGATATTCTTCTTGCAGCAGAAAAGCTTTTTTCTACCCAAGGATTCGACAGCACCTCTGTTCGTGATATTGCGACAGAGGCGAACGTCAATGTCGCCATGATCAACTACTATTTTGGTTCCAAAGACGGTCTTTTGGACAGCTTTTTTGAATGGCGGATTCCTGATTTTATGATTGATACCGAAGAACTTTCATTCATGGAATGTTCTTTAGAAAAAATCGATAAAATGATTGAAAAATACATTAAAGCGATGAATTCTCATCGGGAAATCTACCGTTTCATTGCTATCGAAAGTTCTTTAAAAAGGCGTATGCTGCTATCAGAACCTTTTAGTAAACTGAAGATTCATAATCTGAGCACAATCTCAACTATCATCAATGAAGGTATTGCCAAAGGGGTATTCAGTGCGAACAACAACCCCACCCTGATACACTCGATGATGATGGGAACATTTATGAACTTCCAGATGAATCAGGTTTTCCTACAGGAACAGCTCGGTATTGAAAGCGACGATGACTATGGCATCTATATCGAAACAACATTAACTCATTTTATACAAACAACAATTAAAGCTTTATTGACATATGAAATATCCATGTAGCACAGACTGCACAAAAACGAATGAACACAGTTTGGATATTCCATATGATAACTGGAAATCAAATTATATACATATGAAAACTAAGTTGGTCAATCTAGGATTTTTACTCTTACTCAGTCCTTTAGGATTATCTGCTCAGCACCAACAACATTTGACTTTGGATGAAGTAATCCACATGGCCGCTACGCAAAGTAGCGAAGCAAAATTCTCTGACACGAAGATACTGGGACGGCAGCTTGAAGTTGAACAGGCAAAATCAAAACAACTTCCAGATGCTCAGGTAAATGGACAGTACATGTTCATGACTACCCCAAATTTAGATTTAAAACTGGCACTGGGCACTGGAGGAAAGCCCGCAGATATTGCGGCGAATCAGCTCTGGATAGGCCAAGCCTCAGTCCGTATGCCTATCTATACCGGAGGGCAGATAAAAGGTGGAATCGATATCGCCAAAGATGCACAGCAGGCAGAAGAATGGAATGCGGTTGTAACCAAAGAGAAACTTGCTTCGCGCGCTATAAACATCTACTTGAACCTCTATAAGGCCCAACAGACGAATCTCCTGGTAACAGAAAACATCAAACAGTCAGAACAGCGTGTTTCTGACTTCAAAGCGATGCTGGATAATGGCCTGATTGCACGAAATGATCTGTTAAAGGCGGAGTTGCAGCTATCGAACTATCAAGTATCCCTTCAAGAGGCGCAAAAGAATATCAAGATATTAAATTATCAACTTGCCAACCTTTTAAAAATCGACGAAGAGGCCGCATTGGATCAGATTGATCTAACAGAAATCAAAGGTGTCACTCCCCTACAACAGGCTTCCTATACCGAGGCCACAGTCAATAGATCGGATATTAAATCTCTCGAATCCCAACATCGTATAGCCGAAGATCAATTAAAGGTAGCGAAGTCTTCCAATCTGCCTAAAATATTTGCTTCAGCAGGGTATAATGCATTTGGATTGCACAATATTGTCACCGTAACCAATGCCGCATCCCTGGGCATGGGTATCTCCTACGACATTGGATCGCTGTATAAAAGCAAACGAGAAATCAATGTCGCCAAAAACCGAATCAAGGAGATGGATGACCACCTCGAGGTTTTAAAGGATAGAGTCAAAATAGAGGTACAACAGGCAAATGAAAATTACACATTGGCACAGAAGCAAAATCTAGTCTATCGACAAGCCGTAGAACAGGCTTCTGAAAACTATAGAATCACCAAAGACAAATATGAGAATGGTATTGCGGATACGGACGACCTGTTGACTGCTGATGTGCAACAGCTACAAAGCAAAATCAATCTAGCCATTAGCCAAGCCAATACAATTGAAAAATACTATGACCTTATGTTATCAAACGGGGCACTAAACATTAAATAGCAATGCAACAAGACATGGAAAATACAACGGAAAACACAGCCGAAAAAAAAGGAACCAATAAAAAATTCATAATTATCCTATCCGCATTAATCATTTTTGGAGGTGGCTATGGTGGTTACAAATATGTACAAAGCCTATCTCACGAGACAACAGACGATGCACAGGTTGAAAAAAACATGAGCCCCATTATACCGCGTGTTGGTGGCTATATCGCTTCTGTATATGTCAAAGACAATGATTTTGTAAAAAAGGGAGACACCTTGTTTACTATTGAAAGTCAGGATTACCAGATCCGGGTAGAAGAGGCCGAAGCGGCAGTCGCTGCGGCAGAAAGTAGCTTTGATGTCTCCAAAGCGGATGTATCGGCCTCCTCTGCAAATGTCGCAATTTCTGATGCAACGATTCAATCCAACGCAGGGAGCATTGAAGCCGCAGTAATCCGTGCAAACCAGGCGAACAACGACTATATCCGCTACCAAAACCTGTACAACAATCAGTCTATCACAAAGCAACAATATGAGCAAGCGCTAACAGGCAAATTGGAAGCGGATAAGCAAGTTGAAATATTGCAGCAACAAAGAAATGCGAGTGCCTCTCAACGACACGCTATCGTAAGCAAGACTACTGTAGCCTCCAAACAAACCTCCGTCGCGGAGGCAAATGTAAAACGAGCCAAGGCCCAGTTGGATGCGGCCAAGTTGAACCTTTCTTATACGGCCGTATTAGCTTCTGTCGATGGACAGGTCTCGAATATTAAAGTGCAACCAGGTCAGATGATTAACCCCGGCCAATCTTTATTCTATATCGTTGACAATAAAGAGACATGGGTCGTCGCAAACTTTAAAGAGACCCAGCTTCAAAAAATGAAGCCGGGACAAAAGGTTGGAATTAAAGTAAGCGCTTATCCTAATGTTGAATTTGAAGGAGAAGTAAACTCTTTTTCTCCAGCGACCGGGTCAAGATTTTCCTTACTTCCTCCGGACAATGCTACGGGCAACTTTGTCAAAACTGTACAACGCCTGCCTGTTAAAATAAAACTGACGACTGAAAATACAGCGGAGCACATCGCCTTACTACGCCCTGGTATGAACGCAGATGTAGACGTATTTGTTCGATAATTATGGAAAATTCAAATCAACAAGATAGCCTCGTTGAATATGGGTTCCGAAGAGTCATTATCACAATTACGGCTGTGCTCTGTGCACTCCTCGAAATTGTTGATACTACAATAGTCAATGTTGCCCTCAATGAAATGAAGGGTTCATTAGGAGCAACACTGACCGATGTCGCTTGGGTCATTACAGCTTATGCCATCGCCAACGTCATCGTGATCCCTATGACAAGCTGGCTTTCGCAACAGTTTGGCCGGCGGAATTACTTTGCCGCATCGATTATTATCTTTACGATAGCCTCATTCTTATGTGGTAATGCAAACAACATATGGGAACTGGTAGCCTTCCGATTTATACAGGGAATGGGAGGTGGTGCCTTATTGGTAACAGCACAGACAATCATCACGGAGAGCTATCCCAAAGAAAAGCGAAGTATGGCACAGGCCATATATGGGATGGGAGTAATTATAGGTCCCACACTAGGACCTCCCTTAGGTGGATATATCATCGATAACTTTTCGTGGCCTTATATTTTTTATATCAATGTACCTCTAGGAATTATTGCCACTTTACTGACATTCTCTTTTGTCCGCAGTCCAAAATACAGCCAAAAACAGTCTGCAAAAGAGGTCGATTGGTTTGGAATGCTATTTCTTATTCTTTTTATCGGCTCTTTACAATTCGTTCTGGAACATGGACAACAAGATGATTGGTTTGATGACCCGCTGATACTAGGTTTATCCATTCTATCTGTATTTGGGCTTCTATTCTTTATCTGGCGCGAATTGGTCTACGAAAAACCCATTGTGAACCTTCGGGTGCTAAAAGACAAAAATCTGCAGGTCGGTGTCGTGATGAGCTTTATTCTGGGCTTCGGACTATTTGGCTCTACTTTTATCATTCCCATATATACCCAGTCCATACTGGGCTGGACAGCTACAGACGCAGGTCTATTATTGCTCCCTAGCTCTATCATGACAGGAATGATGATGCCTTTCATAGGCAAGATGATTCAGAATGGTGTCCCTCAAAAATACATGGTGGCAGTCGGTCTCAGCATTTTCTTTGGCTTCTGTCTCTGGATGTATAGCCTGATGACCAATGATACCGGAGCAGAACATATGTTTTGGCCATTAATCTTTCGAGGCATGGGCTTAGGTTTATTATTTGTACCGGTCATGACCCTTTCCTTGTCCACTCTACATGGTAAATCTATCGGAGAAGGAGCGGCATTTACGGGGATGATGCGACAACTGGGAGGCTCGTTCGGTATTGCTTTAATCACAACATTCATCGCTAGGGATTCCCAAAAACACCGGGTCGACCTGATATCCAATCTTGACCCTAGCAAGTTTGAAGTACAGCAGCGCCTACAACAAATGCAAGCGACTTTCCAGGCCAAAGGTTTCTCGCCGAATGAAGCCCTAGCCAAGGCGCATCAGCTATTAGATATGAGTGTTACCAAACAAGCAACAGTACTATCCTATATGGACGTCTTTTTATATCTGGGTTTAGCATTTTTAATATGTGTTCCCTTTGTACTGATGATAAAACAGGGAAATAACAAAGTCGACATGTCTAATGTCCATTAGAGGCATCTTTCGCACGGGATACCCCTACTAATACTAGAGGCGCGAAATAGCGCTTCTAGTATTTTAAAAAAGTCACTCCGGATTGGTAAGGATTTTGCATTAGATATTTTATAACAACAAATCGTTACTTTATGTCTGTATTAAATAATCTTATCCTAGCAACATTATCCTTACTTGTCATCACTAGTTGTAACCTCAAACCCACAGAAACAGTTACACAAAAAGAAGAAATCACAGACCGGTCAGTTAATGTAGAAGGGAATTATGTCGATACTACATATGAGAAAAGAGCCGAAGGTTTTGACTGGGTAGGGATATCCGTACAGCAACTATCCGATACCGTCATCAATATCAAAGTCCGTTCAAGAGCAGATCTAAAAGGACCTACCTGCACCCTGGATGCGCAGGCATCAAAAACACGGACCAATGTATACCGCACGATGCTCGAGGGGAAGCCTGTTCTTCTATCATTTGATGATGAGAGTGTCCATATAAAATCAGAACTCGTTAATGACTCTACCATACTCAACTTTTATTGCTCTGGAGGTGCATCTTTGGGAGGACGTTACAAAAAAATCAAGGAAGACCTAGATAGCACACAGGTAGACCGAACCTCATTCATCAAGAATCTCAAATTCAATGGTATTTCTTTTTCAATCCGTAGTAAGCACGATGGAGATAAAGAGCAGTTAACAATTACTCCCACAGGATTGTCCATAGACAACGACATACACAGTCATGATATCACCGGACAGACAGTACTAGACGCGCAGATTGGAGATATGAACAAAGACGGCTATCCGGAGGTACTGGTATATACACAATCTCATGGTAGTGGAAGCTATGGAAGCATCATTGGCTACTCTGTAAATAAAGGGAAGTCATTAAGTCAGATTTATTTCCCTCCCACTGCAGCAAATCCCAAGATCAACAAAGGGTATCTTGGGCATGATAGTTTTAGTTTAGTCGACGGCTATTTGATACAAAAATTTCCTGTGTACCAAGAGGGTGACACCAATGCAAACCCCACGGGCAAACACCGAGCAATAAAATACGAGTTAACAGATGGAGAAAGCACCCGGATATTAGTTGTCACTTCCGCAGAAGAACTATAGAATTTTAGTCGACAATCTTAACCGTAGCTTCAGACTTTAGGGCTTTTTCGGGATCATCGCCGATCAATTCCGCAATCGTCTCTTCAATCATGTTGCCCATACTGTTCAAGGCTAAATCATTGGGCTCTTGGCCAAATGGTTCCTCTATCTCATCTGCTATGGCTTCGAACGCCACGAAGGTATAAGCAATGAAAACCACAAGAAAGGGAGTAAACCAACTCAGGCTGTCTACTAAACCAAAAGGTAGCAATAAACAGTAAATATAAACGGTACGATGGAGCAACACCTGATAACTATACGGAATAGGTGTAGACAGAATACGCTCGCAACCTCCCAAAATATCAGAAAGCCGATCTAAATTCTCGTCAAACCGTGCCTGCTGAATCGAGTCTATGTTTCCCTGCTCTTTTGAGCGTTGCCCCCATTCTCCCAGTAGCCTTAGAATGACAGCAGGCTTATACTTTGATCTGGATATGATAGCACAATCGGACTCCGATAGTCGAGACCGCAAATCGGCAAGAGCATCCGTGGAGCGCAATTGATGTTTAAGAGCCACAATAAAGGCTCCTATAAGATTTATAAAATAACGTGTAGACTCTTTATCCAATCCTTTCCCTAAGGTCAGCGCTTGCCGTGTCAGAGAACGGGATACATTCAATAATGCTCCCCATAATTTCCGGCCTTCCCAAAAGCGTTCATAGCTCACATTATTTCTAAATCCCAGAAAAAGGGCCAACACAAACCCAAATAATGTAAAAGGCACTGGATTCAAAGGTACCTTATAAGAAAACAAGGTGCCGTGGAAATAAACAATCCCTATTGATAAAACAAAAAGTAGAGAAAGCCGCGGTAATAACCGAGGCAAAACTGATCCTTGCCAGATAAACAGCATCCTAAACCAATTTTCTTTCTTTCGTATGATCATTATAATGTAACGCGTTAATCCGCTACAAAAATACGTAGATATTTTAGCTTTAATAAACCGTAGCGATAGCTATATGAAATTTAGTCCCATATACCCCTATAGGCATGATGTCTATCAGGCGAGATACTTTTCTTCTTCGTTGTCCAGAATAGCGGGACGTTCGAAAACAATGAACTTCTGGTAGATAGCGTGCTTACTCAATTCAGGAGACAATAGATACCCTCCGATGTGCAGCTCGAGGCCATTAAGCCGAATCTCTGCCAATCGCGTGGCATCTACTACGATAAAAAGTTCACGGGTTCTTGCTTCGGTGGAAGCGCCAGTAAAAAACAATCGATTAAACTGTCTTAATCGGACTTCTTTCCGTCGAAGAAATCCAATCTCCTCTACACATATACCCTTATATTGAGGGGAGAGAAACAATAGTTCCAATCGTAGCTTCACCATGGCACTCCCGCTATCAGAATCCTCATTATCCGTAGCATAACATACGGAAAGACGTAAGTCCACAGCGTCCTGAAAGAGAAAAATCCTCCCCGTCCTATTGCTTTGTACATAGGCCAAAAAACCCAAAAGGATTATTATCAAGGTTAATAACACTTCATAAATCATAGATAGCTTTGGGTTTGCCTGGGAGCAAGCCCTACACGAATTTAAGAAACTTTCGACTGTAAAAGAAATTTCCTATAAAAAAAATTTATGTTTAATAGTTGCCAGCAGTAACTTTACCGGGAACAGACATCCGCAGATTGTTATTTTTTATGCCCAAAACGCTTGATATCAACCTCTTTACTCTTCACCGATAACCGAAAAGGTTGTAGTTTTAACTCTTTCCCTACAGCAACCGTTATCGTATATGCAGACTGATTCAGGTATACATTTTCAGGAAAACGATTGACATCCGGATATATAGTATACTCTCCCTCAGGAAGATGAAACTCAAACTGTCCATGTACATCCGTCTTCATCGTAAATTCCTTTCCCTCCTCGCTTCTCGCGATAATATGGTATACATCCAATCGGGTATTGGTGGCTAGACTAAGCGCAGGATCATAATCCAAAAATAACTGCCCTTTCACGACTCCGACCTTATGTAATGCGACCTCCAAACGGATGGTCTTCCTATCAATCTCCACAACACGGGAACTTCCCTGATATTGGCTCTTCAGTGGAAAAAACAACATATAACTACCATAGGACATTTTCTTAAAAGTCGATTCGCCTTTTTTGTCAGTGACAAAGAGAATGTTGCGTACCGTAAATTCATAGTCTACCGCCTTCTCATCACCCGCATCAAAAACAGAATTACCGTTATTGTCATAGTAACAGAATACCTGCATATCTCCCGTTTTAATTGCAGGTCGATCCAAATCTTGTCCTTTAAACTGCTGTCTTACACCTATCTGCAGGTTCGTATAATCATATTTATAGTTCGTTACCCCCACATTATATATATACTGGAATACAGCCTGTAACTGTGTCAATTTAGCAATACGGTACTGCCCCTGAATATTACTGTTAAAAGAATGTCCCCAACCCTGATTAACCTGCCCGCTGACACTTCCAGTCCAATTTATCCGCCGTTGTAATAAATCTCCCTGATAACGTGCCCCCAACAAATAACGCTTACCGATTTCCTGCCCCATCAGTTGGCTGCTCATCATATCATAAATCTGGAATGCTCCACTCTGATAATTTCCAAAAATCCCCAATCGGTCATAATTATACGAGAAATCTGTACGCACCACAAAGCGTGTGGCCGACACCCCTTTGAGCGATGTTCCTCCACCCTCGACCGTCAAAAAGAGACTATGCTTCAAATCCTTAGAACGGAGATTTGCACTAGCCAACAGTAGCGCATAACGGGCCGAAAGCTTAACAATATCCTGCTGTAACATATAATCAGCATATTCGTTGCTATAGCTTGGCACGATACTAAGCTGGCCTCGGGAAGATAGCGGTAACGAAAACTGCATATCCCATTTAGATGTACCGCTTTTGAAAGACTGGAAATAAGGATTGAGATGTAGCGGACTATAATCGATATAGGAATATCCAAGCCCTACACCTAGCTGTTTTAACCGACGGTTGACCCGCTGTACCAACTGTACTGTCCCACGCCGATTGCCGGGAAAATACCCGCTGCTGTAATAATTATCACTGCTCAGGTCCCAGCCACGCGCACGTTTATTCATTTTCACCCCCGCGGCAAAGGAGGACATACTCTGCTCCTTATAGTACACACCATGATATTGCTGCACGCCAGCCCCCAAAAAACCTTCTAGCCGGACCGATTCGGGATCCGTAGACCGAAGAATGTCAAACCGGTTAGTCCACAAGATGGCACTGACGCTATCCATTCGATTGTTATCGTATACGACCTGTCCTTCATATCGCTTTCCATCTGTACGTTCTTCTGCTAATTGTAGTCGAGCGAACGCAGTAAATCCGGGATTATCGTTTCCATAGCCTCCCAACAGATTAGGTGTCCGCTGTACAACCCCAAATGACACACGCTGATCTAGCGCAGTATCTCGGTAGGCATAGGTAGCGCCACGTCCATAGAAGGGTGCTTCTAAGCTCTCTTGTATATTTCCCACAGCAACACTATGTCCCCTTTTTTCATATTCCAAAAAGGTATTATTGACATTCCACCGTGCATCCCCGCCCCAACGATTTATAGCGGCTCCATAACGGATACGTCCTCCCATAAGTCGATATGCTCCCTCGGAGAATAGATTATAAGACTGTTGCTCATCTAGGATATTGGATACCCGGAACTCGACATAATTGGGCGTATATCCTGAAAAAGAACGGTCAGGGGCAAACATTTGCTGGAAATTACGGCTGGAAGTAATATTGGCATAAAGCACGCTAAGATTACCAAACACATCATTATTATCATAGATACCTGCTACCCGTACCGTATACTGAGATAGCGTCATCATATAGCGCTCTACCGGGAAGGTGTGTCTCAACAGGGTATCTTTTCCTGAGCGAATCGATACATCAAGCTGCTGAAAGACTACCTTTCCGACACGATCTGGGGAGGATAAGAGAATCTTTACTGCTTCATCCGTCGTCCCTGTATTGATCACGCGCAAAAGCATTTCAATAGAATCACCAACATTACGCAGATACTGAACGCTAGAATTATCCTGAAGTTGGACGGAGCGCTTATCGGCAACCTCTAGCTGTACTTTTTTTACTGCAACCTGTGTTCCCACCTGTTCGTGAAGTAATACGTTAAAGCTTTTACCCTTCAGTGCTCCTAGCGCTTGCGCACGCAGTTTGAGTGACAGAAAACGCTTCTTCCCCGGAGCAATACGCACAGCTATACGAGCTGTGCTCAGACTCACCAAATCAGGAGGCAGTTCTAAGGTTACGTAGCCTTCAAATGCAGTGGTGCTATTATTCTGCAATTCCACTTCAAGACTATTAACCCCCGTCTGTAACGACATACTTGTTGCAATCCCCCATTGTATGGGTGTATTTCCTTGAGCAAAGCCAGACAACGAAGTCAAGCAAATGAGCAGAAGCATCATTAGCCATTTCGGGAAACACCTATAAGCAAGCCTAAATCGGAGAAACATCTTCACTATTTGGGCATTAAGAGATAGAGCAGAGACACCGTATAATTACCCGGCCGGGCAGTGAGTGACTGTGAGCGTGTCAGATTGGCCTCATACTGTATATTAAAAGTACGAGTCACATTTTTATCCTTCGACTGCCCAGAATAAGCCACTTGCTCCGTAGTAGACAATTGTATCTTAGGATTAGAGGTCGTATTTCCCGCACCTGCATTCGGTATTACCTGCAATGACAGTAAAGACAGAGGAAGTCCCTCTCCTGATGACCTTCGTATTTCTGGATCCAAGGACTTAACACGTAATTCGTAATCGGTATTCGAGTTGACACGGATAGCGCTCTCTATCATCAGCTTAACACCATCAATGTAATGTTGTCGCGTAAAAAACTGCAGGGATGCATCTATCGCCCCTGCGTCGACCTGTAGACTATAATCGGGGACAACCTCGACGGCCCCTCCGTCTGTAAGCGTTGGAGGAATATGCAACTTATAATTAAGAACTTGCGTCCCTATAACTTTACCGTTCACCTCATACAGCGTAAACTTCAGGGGAATATCGTATTCAATATGGGTATTCGCGCTTACTCCACTCACAAAATCTTCAAGATATTTACCCTGTGCTATTTTGACCATCCCGAATAATAATGCAGAAGAATAAAAATTCTTCTCCGCCCGTAATGCTTGGTTTGACTTTTCGATTAAATAAATCTCACCACTATTTGCCAAGAAAATATCATTGCGGCTAGCTCCGATTTCGTTAAGATTCAAGACAGATTTATTATCATCCTCTGTCCAGCGCAAACTAATCTTGTCTGCCGGAAAGGGTTTACCACTTTTATTTGGCCCTCCGGAGCTGGGCTGTATCGGTCGCAGCAATTGTACAGACAAGGACCAATTGGGGTAATTGATATTGCTCTGGCTACCCATCTGAAACTGAAATGTATTAAACCTAGCATGGGTACTTTGTCCAAGATAGGAGGTAAGCTCGATATAATTATTAGACCAAACACCAAAAGTTATCTGTGCTGTACCGGACAAAGAAGCGGTAAGCAACACAAACAACAGGATATAAAATCTAAGTCTTTGGAACATAATCAAACTCAATCTCTGCTATCTTAACATCATTATCCTCTCCATAAAACAACATTGTTGTGGCCAGATAGTTTCCTGCTGTTAACTCTTTGGGAAGTAGTATAT
Organism: Sphingobacterium tabacisoli; assembly: GCF_017908035.1. GTDB lineage: Bacteria > Bacteroidota > Bacteroidia > Sphingobacteriales > Sphingobacteriaceae > Sphingobacterium > Sphingobacterium tabacisoli. The sequence continues at coordinate 333,735 of NZ_JAEQMU010000006.1, forward strand.
ATTGCTTCCTTTGGTCTCCAGGCAAACTATAAAACTGAATATCATCAACCTTATAACGATTTCCGGTATCTTGATTTAAAAACTCTGTACGCAATTGCCCTTCCATCCATGTGTTGCCTTTTGTGTCAAAACTCAGCTCGAGGTACTTCCCAACACTATCGACCGAGTGGTATTCCAAGTTGCTGATTTCCAAATCTGCACGGGACCGTCCATTGAACCGCTGATAGACTTTTATACCCGACCGTACAGCTAAACGAATATTCGCTCCTTCACGCTCTTCACTAACACGGGGGTTAAGCTGCGTGACAAATAACATGGTCGTATGTACCGGCAAGGCATCAGTATAGCTTTTATTTGTAGGAACACTCATCTGCAACTGTAAGCGCTTGGTTTCTCCTGGCTTTAAAGAGAAGAACGGTTCTGACACCGTCAACCAATCCGCACAGCTTGTTTTTAAGCTGCCTTTTGGGCTGAGAACATTATCACCAATCGGAGAATAGGCCCAATCTTCAAATGACACCGCGAGATCTAATGGATAATCTTTACTCGGATTTGTAACGTCTACATACTGCGTCTGATTCTGACCGGCATCCGCCACGAAATATATACGGGGAGGCCCCACAGTAAGGCCTGTCTGTGCATAGCCAAGAGGAAATGTAAACAGACTCAACAAGAGAATAAACAGGTAGTGTCGCATAGAATGTAGATTTTGTATGGAAAATTAAGAAAAATTTTTCATAGCACTATAAAAAAAGGCAAGCGTTCTACACTTGCCTTTTCATCGACTATATGAGTTGTCCCAACTTAGTTGACAGCAATCGTGTATACCACATCGATTGAATATTTAACTTGTGTTTTTTGATTTCCAAAAAGAGCACTTACCGCTGCACCATCTAATTTTTTACCAAAGTACTTAACATCTAAGAACTCGTCCAATACAGAGGACTCTCCTGTACTCGTAGTTCCCATAGGACCGAAATCCATATTTCCTGAAGCTTGTTTACCTGCTGTCAATCCATTTAGAGTTCCTGTCTTACCAATTGCTACCTCCAATAGTTGAGAAGCATCTACAGTCTCTGCACCACCTCCTTGGATTTTCTTAAATGCTCCTGTGCTTCCTCCGTTAAAACCTAAAGCTGCACTAACTCTATAGCCAGACCCCACTGAAGAAACTTTTAATTGCTTATTAACTAATTGGCTTACACCATTTTTATAGTCATTAACCGTGTTATATGTCAATGTCACCTCATCACCATATCCTGCTCCAGGGCTAGTGGATCCCGGTGTACCAATTTCAATAGATTGAAACGGGTTAAGTACCACATTGACTTTTACTTTAGCTGATTTTGAAGCCTCTTGTGCATTTGCTCCTACTACTGTTGCGAAGACTACTGCTAACGCTAAAACTACTTTTTTCATATTTCTTTTAGATAAACTTTTCTTTTACTTTTTATGTTCTACATCATTGAGAACAGGACAAAAGTAGTCACGGAAAAAGGCCATAAAATATGATTTTAGGCGCAAAAGGTATGAAAAAATGCAGTAGTTGTTTTTTGTAGTTTTCGGTCTACAAGATGTAGTATTAACGCTACAGAAAATGGTTGAAAAGACCTATCTCGTCTCAATACTGTAGAGCACATCGTTTGTAAAAACGACCGTTTTATTTTTTTCGGCATAGCGAATCAGTTCTTCTCCGCCAGGCCCCTGGTAAGTCACGTCATAGATGGCGTCAAATGCAGGTCTGTCCGAGGAGATAATACGGCCCCCTGCAGCACTCAATTCACTCGTCGTCAATACGACTTGTTGATCCACAATAACAGGCCTCGCCTTTATTTTTATTTGTGGCATCAGCAGTCTATCAGTCGGCTGTCCGCCAAGCTTAACAAACTCTTCATTGGCAAGCTTGACCTTGACCTCATAAGCTCCCGTACTGAAGACCGTCAAATGTGAATTCTTGACGACCTCTACCCCTCTTCTATAGTCCTCCAAATCATTATAGGTCAATGTGACCGCATTCTGATCCGGATGTATAGTGAGATTCTGTACATGGTTAAGGACAATATTAAGACGTACATTGGTCTGTGCATTAACAGTCCAAGAGGCCATTATCAGAAGTAATAATGTGGTCAATAACGCTTTCATAGTATAGCTGTTTCTGTAAAAATAACGCTAAAATCAGATCAAAAAAAATTTTTAAACCATTATTTTACAGACTGTGACGCATATCATAAAATTAAATACGCTTCACTACTTTTTCCAGTTATTGCGGTACATTTTAGGGCTCTCGCCTGCTTCCTTAGAAAAAAAAGCACTGAAATTATTCTCGTCAGTATATCCCAACTGCCAGGCAATCTGTTTAATGCTAAGTTTCGAATTGGCAAGTAAGCGCTTTGCCACTCGAACCAACCCTTCAACAATCAGCTCTTTTGGAGTTTCTCCTGTTACCTCTTTGGTATATACCAACAACTTTCTAGGACTGACCTTAAGACGGTCAGCATAATAGGATACATGTTTTTCCTGAGAAACATGCTCCATAATAAGTTGCTGAAAACGATTCACCACTAAAGCGGATTCGCTCTCCTCCATAAATCTTGCACGATCCCGGTCTCCCAGATACACTTCTCCCAGCAACAAAATCTGTTTGATAATATTAAAGGCTAAAACATGCTGTATAGATTCGGGACTTTGCTTTCTCGCCATTTCCAAATGGGTACGTACGAACTCATAATAAAAGAGATACTCTTCGGGCACCGTTAATAAACGGTAGGTCGAACTATTTCCGGATGCACTGAAAAAGTTGTGCAGAAAAGTACAGTCCCAGTCACTGCGGCTAAAGAAAGACTCGGTAAAATAAATAAGCACAAATTCCCTAGTCTCTTCAGGATTACTTTTCAACGTTGTACCGAAAGGAACGAATATTAAGCTATTGGCTGGAAAATCCAAAAGGACCTGATTGAAATAAAGACTGCAACCTGCATCTTTGATAAACAATAACGTATAATGCTCTTTTTTTAACGCAAGATCATTAGCACTGGGGCTCAAATCTGCCCCAACAACATATCGTATGCCGTATTCCATTCAAAAATGCTTTTATAGGTAGTGTAAAGCAATTAATTACTTGGAATAAATGTAAAAAAGATATTTAAGCTTAACGAAAAAGAATTGCAAAATGACAAAAATAATACGAAAGAAAAGAGGTGTTCCACCCTAACACAAGATATAGGATTAGCTTAAAGACGAGCATCTACAATAGTACGATCAAGTACAGATTTGCAATCAAAAACCACTGCTTTGTCCGCAAGAAGCGACCGAATATCCAATTGCAAAAATTCAGTATGCGCAACTGCTAGAATAACCGCATCATAAGTCCCTTCAGGTTGCGTCTGAAGATCGATCAGATATTCGCGCCTTACTTCTTCTGGGTCAGCCCAGGGGTCGCACAGTACCGGTATAGCTCCGTACTCCTTTAGCTCCTCGTAGATGTCCAGCACTTTAGTATTACGTACATCAGGACAGTTCTCTTTAAACGTAAGTCCCAGAATCAATACCTTAGCGTCCTTTACCGCTATATGCTTTTGGGACATCAGCTTGACCACCTTCGAAGCCACAAACTCGGCCATGCGGTTATTGACCCGACGTCCCGAAAGAATAACCTCAGGATGGTATCCCAATTGCGAGGATTTGTGTGCCAAATAATAAGGATCAACGGAGATACAATGTCCTCCCACCAGACCTGGCTTATATTTAAGAAAATTGAACTTTGTGGCTGCGGCATCCAATACATCATGCGTATCAATTCCGATCCTGTCAAAAATCAGAGCAAGCTCGTTCACAAAGGAAATATTAACATCCCGCTGTGCATTCTCTATAGCTTTGGCAGCTTCTGCAACCTTGATCGATGGAGCCTTATAGGTACCTGCTTCAATAATTGTAGCGTAGAGTGCATCAATTTTTTCTGCACTTTCTGGAGTAGACCCTGAAGTCACTTTTACAATCTGTTCTAAGGTATTGACCTTATCTCCGGGATTAATTCGTTCTGGCGAGTAGCCTACAAAAAAATCGATATTAAAACGAAGGTTGGATGTTTGTGCGAGAATAGGCACACACTCTTCCTCTGTACATCCCGGATACACAGTAGACTCGTAGATAACGATATCGCCTGGTCTCAGTACCTGACCAATCTCAAACGACGCCTGCTGTAAAAAACTAAGATCTGGCGCGTTAAACTCATCTATAGGTGTGGGTACCGTTACAATATAAATTTGCGCATGAGCGATATCGCTCAGCTCGCTAGTAGCGCGATATCCCCGGCGCTGAGGTTGCTCGACAGCTAATGCCAACATCTGCTGTAACCGTCCCTCTTCAACCTCTAACGTCCGATCCCTCCCTTGATTGAGCGCCTCCACCCTACTGACAGAAATATCGTATCCCAATACGGAATAGTGGGCCGCAAAAGCCAACGCAAGCGGAAGTCCGACATATCCCTGGCCTATAACGGCTATTGTATCTGAATACGGCATCTAAACTATAACAATGGTGAGGCTCCGTGTTCCAACTCTTCGTACAAATGTTTGACATCCTGAGACGCCTGCTTTTTGACCACAAGAAGAGCATCTTCGGTATGAACCAGTATGGTATCCTGTACCCCCACAAACGAAACATACTTATCCGTCCCTATTACCATATTACCTGCAGGATCCACGGCATGACCTTTACCTTTCAGATAGTCGTACAGGGAATCATAAGATCCCATATCCGACCATATAAACTGCGAAGGGATAACCTTAATCCGCTCACTACGCTCCATCACGGCATAGTCTATACTTTTGGAAGGAATCTTAGCAGAAAGCTCCTCCGATAAGACCCCATGATGCGAGGCTTCAAACGCTTCTTTAGAGGCACGGAATACCTTTGGTTCGAAACGGAACAGTTCCTCCAGGTAAATGGAAGCCTTAAAGCAAAATATCCCTGAGTTCCACAGGAAATTCCCCCTTTTTAAAAACTCTTTTGCGGTTTCCAAATTAGGTTTCTCCCTAAAAGATAGCACGTAATTATCTTCGTACTCGATGTACCCATAACCAGTCTCTGGTCGATTTGGCTGTATACCAAATGTCACGAGATAGTCCTGTTCCGCCATTTCTATCCCTTGCTTCAACACGGACTCGTACTGTGTTTGATTTTCGATAAGGTGGTCAGACGGGGTTACAATCAATATATCGTCTGGATCGCAGGCAAAGGCTGCAAAAGCAATTGCCGCCGCCGTGTTACGAGGCGTTGCCTCTACGATAGTCTGACTTTTATGCTCCGCCAAGTACGGTTTGGCAAGGTCTACATTCTGTATACTACCAACCATTATTGTCCGATCTACAACACCTTGATTCCGGAAGACAGTCAGCTCAAACAAAGACTGCCCCTCAAATAGCGGAATATACTGTTTGGGCCGAGACTTACGAGACAGTGGCCATAATCGAGAACCGACTCCTCCTGATAATATAACGTTAATAATACTTGCCATAATAATTAATACATGCTAAACCCGCAACCTACTTTAGTAGTGCGGCAGGGATATAATCTTGTTTTAGATAAAGTAAAGCAGACGCCCGAGCATCGGAAAGTGCATCATGGTGTTCCAAAGGAATCCCCATCAATTCACAACAAATACTAAGTTTTGTTTTTATAAAACCTTTTTCACGGTATATATTGCTGGTACAGGCCCAAGTTTCCGGTAACTGAAGCACTTTATAATCTAGATCATAAAACTTCATCGTCCGCTGCAGGACTGCCCGATCGAAGGATTCGTTATGTGCTACCATAAATTGACCTGTCAATAGCGGTGCCAATACGGGGTACAATTCTTGAAATGTAGGAGCTCCTGCTGTATCTTTCGGTTTTATACCGTGCACACGTGTCGTTTGCCACATATACTTGTTCTGCGGAGGCCTGACGAGACTGTAAAACTCATTGCTAATCTGCCCATCAATCACATTGACAACACCTACAGCACACACACTTGTATAGTCGGATGTCGCTAACTCAAAATCTATCGCTGTAAATGTATCCATCTGTGACAAAAGTATGAAGTAATATGTTAAAATGAAACACCGGCCTATCCAAAAAAAAACCGACATTTCTACATTCAATATAAACCTAAACAGCGTTTAGCCTAACTACGAACCAACGAACACAGTGATAAAATTAGCCAAACAACTGAATATAAAACTAATACCCGTATTTTCCCTTCCATTTCTCCCGCAAGGAAAGCCGCAACTTATCTTCTGCGGCGTTACTTCCCGGCTCATACAGCTTACTCCCCTGTAGCTGCTCAGGCATAAATTCCTGCACTACAAAATTTCCGGGATAAGCGTGAGAATACTTATACTCGGTGCCATAATCCAGTTCTTTCATTAATTTAGTAGGCGCATTACGCAAATGTAATGGAACTGACAAATCACCCGTCTGCCGCACTAAAGCCTGTGCCTTATTGATTGCTTCATACGAAGCATTACTTTTAGCAGACGAAGCCAAATAAGTAACGGTCTGCCCCAATATGATACGCGACTCCGGCCAGCCAATTACATTCACTGCCTGAAAGCAGCTATTTGCCAGCAAGAGCGCATTGGGATTTGCATTTCCAATATCTTCTGAAGCCAAGATCAACAGCCGTCTCGCTATAAACGAAGGGTCTTCCCCTCCTTCTATCATACGTGCCAACCAATATATGGCGGCATTCGGATCGGAACCACGGATCGACTTGATGAATGCAGATATAATATCGTAATGCTGCTCGCCCGTTTTATCATAACGGGCCATATTCTGCTGCACCTGTTTAAGGACAAAATCATTGGTGATAGGTGTATTATAAGGCACAGCTGCATCTACGACCAATTCAAACACATTCAGCAACTTTCGGGCATCTCCACCCGACAAGCGTAATAAAGCATCGTATTCTTTGATAACAATCGTATCATTTTTTAGAAATTCATCTTCCTTGATTGCTTTCTGAAGCAACCCGATCAAATCCTCTGCCTCTAAATTTTCCAACACATAAACCTGACACCGACTCAATAGGGCAGAAATCACCTCAAACGAGGGGTTTTCTGTAGTAGCGCCAATCAACGTTACCAATCCACGCTCCACAGCCCCTAACAGGGAGTCCTGCTGGCTTTTCGAAAAGCGATGGATCTCATCAATAAATAAAATCGGTTGCTCTTGATTAAAATTCATCAACTGATCCGCCTTATCGATCACCTCACGAACTTCCTTTACGCCAGATTTGATCGCACTGAGGCTAAAGAAAGGTCGGTCCAACTCTTTTGCAATCAGATTAGCAAGACTGGTCTTTCCCACTCCAGGAGGCCCCCAGAGAATCATGGAGGGAATATTTTTACGCTGCAAGGCATGGTAAAGCACTGCATCTTCACCAATAATATGCTGCTGACCGACATAATCTTGTAATTTTCGGGGCCTAAGCCGTTCTGCTAGAGGTACTCGTGTTGCCATAATCACTCCATTTAATCCACAAAGGTACGGATTTTGTAGAAAGGCATAATCATTGCCCTGCTTTTAGGGGTTAACTGTTTTACAATTCGAAGAATTTAATTAGGTTTGAATAATGACAAAAACATATAACGCTATAAAACTGACTTTTCTGTCCATCTCCGTATTGGGGACTTTCATAGCGGCTCCAGTCTTGGCCCAACAAAAAACTCCAGATCCTTCTGGCTATATACTCAAATACGATACCGAATTTGAAGGGATTGGGCCAAAAGTATATCTCCTACCACCGCCTCGCAGTCGAGCAGAACAGCTACAGGACAGCTACATGGAGATTGTGGGATTTCAGGATTCTATTCAGCGCGCACTACAATACCTAAGATTGATTGAAGCATGGAAAAATACTTCCAATAATGCAAACGTCTTACAGCTCCTCACACCTGCTCCAAAAACCACTGCAGAATGGAACAGTCTAGTCGCCGACTACACCGATCAGAAAAACTACGCGATGACCACTGGAATTCTGAACGAATACGCCAAGATGAGGATACTCCATAAAGAAACCAGCCAGGCGGTAGGCATTCTGGAATCTGCTCTACAGCAGGCGATACTACAACAACATACACAAGACGTCGGAGTGATACAATCAAACCTATCTTCCCTACTGGTATACAACAAAAACTATATTGAAGCGGGAACATATGAAGAAGCCTACTACAATCAAGCCGTAACGAACAAGAGCATCGTAGATCAAGCGGGCTCGCTCGTCAAAATCGCTTTGATACAAGCTTACGACAAAGACTATAAGTCGGCCGAGAACACAATCATCCGGAAGGCTGTACCTCTTTTCAACAAGGCAAAATCATATGAAGGCAAAACCATCGCCTGGCTTATCCTGGCAGAGATTTATCAAATGCAGAACAAGCATACTGAAGCCCAATGGTTCTTAATCCAGGCCAGAGATTTAGCGATGGACAAAGACTTTAAAAACGACCTAGCGGAAATAGAGTATATGCTGGCCTCGTCAAAATACATCCAGAATAACCTGAGCATCTCTAAGAAAGAACTCAATACCGCTTTTGAACTTGCAAAAAAAGAAGACAACCGATACTTACAGTTAGCAATCGTAGAAAAATTAGGCCGAATCAACCTGCAGGAAAACAAAATTGACGAAGCGGAAAAGCAACTGACAACCTATTGGACAATCAGGAAAGAGTTGTTTTAGAAAAATTACACTCTTTTTGCGCTGTTTCTGAATTTATTACAGCAAAGGCATGTCTGCTTGTCTATTTTTTTAACTAATTTTAGCCTTCGCAAAACATTTAGCAATTTTTGCGTTATTTTTTGGACAATGAATATTAATAAAACAGTCTATATGTTTAGAAACTTAATAATTGGATTAGCATTGATTTCGGTCGTCGCCTGTGGCTCAAAACCACGCGTACAGCTCGAAGAGGGAGGAATCAAGATCAAACCGACCTTACAGCATGAGGTAATCGCAAAAGAGGTAGTCGGTATATTAGAAAACTTCAGTTATAAAAAAGTTGCGCCGAGTGATTCACTCTCTAACATCGTTTTTAACAACCTGATAAAAATGGTTGACCAGGGGAAAAACTACCTGCTCCAATCAGATATCGACGATATCAATAAATACAAGAGCAACATCAGCCAAGATATGAAAAACGGAGACCTTTCGGCACCTTTTTATATCTTCAACATTTACTCGCAACGCTATCTCGACGCTATGGAGTATGCACTTACACAGGTCGATGTTGCTCACGATTTCAATAAAGATGAGAACTACACCAACAATCGCGAAAAGCTGAATTGGTTTAAATCTGAAAATGAGCTTAAAGACCAATGGCGCAAAAGGGTGAAGCTCGATTTGCTGAACCTTAAAATGACAACTGCAGAAGGCAAAAACGAAGATGACAAACACAAAGAGACTCTTCGCAAACGCTATAACAATTTGATTTCGCAAGCTAAGAAAACAAATGCCAATGATGCATTTCAGCTGATCATGACTTCTTTTACGGACGCTATTGATCCCCATACAACGTATTACAACCCTTCATTTGCGCAAGCATTCAACGAAGGCATGTCCAATACTCTAGAGGGAATAGGTGCTCGTTTACAAATGGAGAACGAAATGGTCACGATCAAAGAGATCATCGCAGGAGGACCAGCCTTCAAAGAGAAAACCCTAAAGATGGACGACCGTATCATTGCAGTCGCACAAGGAAATGACGGTGAATTTGAAGACATCGTGGGCTGGAGACTGGATGCCGCAGTAGCCAAGATAAAAGGATCAAAAGGCACAATTGTCCGTTTAAAAATCCTACCTGCAGGACAAGACATCTCCGCTCAACCCACTATTGTGAAATTGACCAGAGAAAAAATTGTACTTGAAGAGGAATCGGCAAAAAAAGTGATTAAAACTGTAAAAGGAGATGATGGTAAAGATTATCGTATCGGTGTCATCAATCTACCAAAATTCTATATTGATTTTGAAGGCTATCGCAAAGGTGATCCGAACTACAAAAGTACCACACGTGATGTACGATTGATTTTAGACTCACTAAGCAAAGAAAATGTAGACGCAGTAGTCCTAGACTTACGCAACAACGGTGGTGGATCTCTACAGGAAGCGATTGAACTCACTGGGCTATTTATCGACAAAGGCCCTGTAGTACAGGTCCGTAGCACAAACAACCGTGTGGAGGTAGAGCAAGATAAAGACGCGGGAGCAATATGGACAGGTCCTTTTGGTGTTATCATCAATGGGTTCTCGGCCTCAGCCTCTGAAATTTTTGCAGGAGCAATCCAAGACTATGGACGCGGGGTAATATTAGGATCAAAATCGTATGGAAAAGGAACGGTACAGTCTGCAGTACAGATGTCACGCTTTATCAGTCCAACAAACAAACTGTTATTGAAAGCCGCTGGTGCAGACAAAGATGCTGATACGCCTACAGGAGCGCCTGAATTTGGACAGATCAATGTCACGATCGGTAAATTCTACCGTGTCACAGGAAGCAGTACGCAACATAAAGGAGTTGATGCCGACATTACCTTCCCTACACAGTATGTCTCTGAAAAATTCGGTGAAAGTTCTGAGCCTGCAGCTCTACCTTGGGATCAGATCAAAGGAACTGCTTTCAATAAAATTGCAGATCTTAAGACCACCACAAAACAGCTTCAGGATATCCACATGAAACGTATGGATAAATCTCCAGAATACAAGTTCTTACTGGAGGATATCGAAGAATTCAAGAAGTCTGACTCTATCGCTCAAATCAGCTTAAATCAGGATAAACTGAAAAAAGAACGCGATATCAATAAGGCTAAAAATCGAGCACGCATCAACAAGCTACTCGAATTGAACAACATGCCTCTTTGGAAAGAAGGACAACCGCAACCAAAAGTAGAGTTTGACTTCATCTTGGATGAGAGTATGAAAGTAATGAAAGACTACGTACAACTCGTAAAAAAATAAAGAATTGTTATAAACAGATTCGCTAAAAAGGCGGCATTTCAAAAAATGCCGCCTTTTTTTATTGACTATTTTATCGCGTGTTAACATGGTAAAATTGAACTTTACAGAAAAAAATACGCAAAAACTTGTAAAAACTACAATTCAATATTTTATTTCCTAAAGAATAATTAATATTTTTGATATGGAAATAAAACTCTAAAAGTAAAAGACGACTACATTTCCAACCTATTTGAAAAACGAATTTTAGATAATTAACTGCTTCATTTACTTTTTTGGAGAGCACTATGAAAAGAATGCTCACATATAATAGTTACATTATTATACTTGTCCTGCTTTTTTGCCTGACTCAAGTGGGGTATGGGCAGCGGGCACGGCTATATGCGGATGGGTATGGGGTTGCAACGGGTGGCATTCTAGGAAATTCTTCAGTACAGAATCCTCATCGAGCTATCGGGGCTAATGCTACTGATGAACCGGTCATATTAAGTGCAAGCGGACTTGGAGGTAGCGCGAAATTACAACTTAAATTTTTACATTTTGGAAAAAACCTTCCTACCGGAATAGCCGTCAAAATTAAAGCAGGAAACAATACAAACAACTTCAACGCTACATTTAGGAGAAACGCTACATCTTCCTTTGATGTAGATGGCAGCAACGAAAGCTCAACACTCCCTTCTATCGCAGGAAATACTATAACAATAACACCAAACGACCTATTTAATGCCGTTGCTTTAAGTATTAATACAGGCACATCGAATAGAGAAGTCTATCATGCCTACATAGAACCATATACACTACCCCTTAGCCTAAAGAACACCTCTTTTATCAGTTGCGGATCAATAGGCATCAACGAGATCCTAGATTACTCGACCCCAGATTTACTACGATATCAAATAATAAATACAGCAACAAACCAACCGATATCAAGTGGACATTTTATAACAGCATCGGGAACTTATACAATCAAGATGACCGATCCAAATACTAATGATCCAGCAAAAGTATCCCCAACATTTTCGGTCATTATCAATTCCATTCCAGAAATCGCACTGAGCCAAACCTATATCAGAATCCCTATTAACACTAGCCATGCTTTCCCCACGGCGACTTGCTCAAGCTGTGGCACTGCTTCTTGGACGGATGCTTTATTGAACCCACTGACTCAGATACCAGCCCGAAATAGTCCGGCAACATCAGTTTATACCGTAAGCATGAACAACGGACACTGTACTGCTCAAAAGCAAATCGTTGTTGACGTATATGACCCTCAGAATGAATGCGGACAAAAGGAGAGAAGATATGCAACAATAGACGGAGGTACTTCGAGTGTAACAAACAAAGGAGGTGCTTACGATGGTGATCCTAAAACCTATTCTACATTAACCTCTGTCTCTATTTTGGGACTTATTGGCGGAGCAGACCAAACCATTCGATGGAACCAAGCCATACCCGCTGGGACAACCGTTTATGTCAAAATGGGAGTAGGCAAAGGACTACTTGGCCTGGCCAGTACTGTATCTCTTCAACCGAAAAATGGAAATACGAATGTAGGTAGTAGTATGACAATCTCAAGTGGCCTTATTGATCTCCTTGTGGGAGATAATGAAATTATCTACTCGTTTACACCAGCGTCAACAATAAACGGAGTTACGCTATCGATGTCTGGACTACTATCCCTTGGCTTGACAATGAAATTATACGATGCTTGGTACGAGGCGCCAACAACAACTTGTCCATCTAACGATGTTATCGACGTTCTTTCTGGTTCCGCAGAAATCCTTAAAGGTGTTCTTAATGCTGCATCTGTGACGGTTAATGTACAAAACCCATATAATGCTATCGATAATGATGAAACGACCTATGCTGTGATGAACTCAGGAGTTGGTGTATTAGCCTACGCCAAGTTAGACGTACTTTTCAGCTCTATAAGTCAGCCAGGAGACTCTGTATTTATCAAAGTCCAGAGCGGCGTGGAAGTATTAAATCTTATCGGGGGCTTCGTCATACAGCGCTACTTGGGCTCGACACCTGTAGGTGCACCATTAGACTTTGGGGGCACGGTATTAACTCTTTTGAAGGGCTCAAACGGTGAAAATATAATCTTCACAGTAACTACGGAACCTTATGATCGCATTTCGATAAGATATGGGGGAACCGCTAATGTATTAGGACAGCTACTTATATACAACATAAAACGGAAACCATATTTATACACCTATCCAGACGCAAATTCTAAAATTACTATTTGTGAGGGAGAACAGTTGAATATCGGATTAAATCGCGCCTGTCTTACTTATGAATGGTATGAGCAAATATCCGGAGGCATTCCTATACATACCAGTAGCTATAGGCCAGGAATAGAAAATAACACACCATTTACTGCAACTAGTACAGGTAAAAGAACCTACTACATAGAACACAAACGAAATGGATGTCATTTTGGTCCATCGGAGAGAATACCGCTCACTGTCAATGTTATTCCAAATCCAGGCAAACCACACGTAACCATAACAAATGTAATAAACTAAAAATATTATCAAACTTCAAAAACAACCCCTATGAAAAAAACAATGAAAATAATTAAAACAGGGCTCGTAGCTGTGTTTTTATCTACAACAGGTATCGCCTTTGGGCAAACAACTCCCGGAACAATCGATAAAGGTCCATTAAAAGTTGGCCCTATATCTCCGCACGATGCTACCGAAAGGGGAACATTATTAGGGTTGAGTGCTACTGCTTCAAGCCCAAATTTCACAAATCAAACAAAAAAACAGTATGAAGAAGCGAATACTGTGCTTTTCTATAACCCAAATAATCCCGGTTCAGGATTAACTCTCGTCGCCAGCAGAAAGGAAGATTTTACTGGAATCACACCCTCTCCAGCGAGGTCAGAACAGGACTTCACCCATTATCGTTGGACCTATATGGGACAGGATAATAATGCGGCAACAGACGGAACTGCTTTTAACGCTGGTCTTGATGCTACAGATGGCTGGCTGAAAGAATACACAGCCGCCAACGACAATAAGCTCTCCGTTACAGGATTAACACAAGGCTATCATTATTTCAAAGTGCAGGGATATATTGTTCCAACCGGAACCACTCTAAATGAAACCTGTATCCAATACTCAGAAACATTTGTAGTGTTCGTTCTTCCGCAATTAACAGTTGATGCCAAGCGTGCAGATGCGGGGACAGGTCCCCTGCAATATTGTGAAATAAATGCGGCTAGCCAAACCAGTGTTGTACTAAAAGCGGATGTTAATTACACCAATTATGCTGGAACACCTGCACTAGGAAACTTCGAATTAAAATATAATTGGTATGCTGTCAAAGCAGGGACTGATGGTACTTTTCCCACAGAACCTACACTAGAAAATATAGGTAGCCTAACTCCCGTTACAACAAATCTAGTGACAAGCAACAGCAACAGCTTGACGCCCTCTATCGCAGAAGTTGGAAAGTATAAATTCTTTGTAGAAGTAGAATATACCGTAAAAGATCGTACATATGACGGGGCTGAGACAGCTGCGGCCCGTAAACGTACATACGCACTTTATCGCGGATGGGTCGGAGGTACTAATCAAGCAACAGCTAGCGAAATATTTGTCACCCCTGCTCCTGGTAAACCACATATCACTATTGAAGGAGTAACAGACTAATAACTCTATAATACGCAATATATGCATCGTCTGTCCTTAACCCTAAGCATTTTGGTACTGCTATTATTAGCGGCACCAAGATGCCTTATGGCCCAACAAGGACAGACCTTGCGTATTATCAAAGGTAAAAAGGTAACTCTGCGTGCAGATGCCACACATGCGGTCTCCTTCATCTGGTTCAAAAATGGTGAACCTATAAATGGTTCGCACGACCAGCGTATCATCGTAACTGATGCCGCTATATATACCGTTATTGCCCTTGGTGAAGACTGCAATTCTGATGTCTCTGATCCGGTTGAAATTATCTTCGACCCTACAGAGGAAGAAAAGCTAGTTGACATCGAGATCCGCAACCTTCCTGACAAGACAACTATATGGAAAGACCAACCCTTCAATCAACAGCTACTAGTACTTAACAATAGCGACAACACCGCCAATGAACTGATTGTTGAATTCGAAATACCCAAGCAGCTTGTCTATGTGGATGCCATCTCCGGACCTGGTACATCCATTTCTTTTGACAACCAAAGCGGTCGATTAATTTGGAAAATCGATGAGTTGAAAGCTCACGCAGCCCTTAGTCAATGGATACAACTAAAAGGCGTACAGACAGGCGAAGCTGTGACTATAACTAAGGTAAGCGCCAAGCAAAAGGAAAGCAACCTCGACAACAACCGATCACAAGCAACCATAAAAATAGTCAATTTCTTTATCCCCAATGTTTTCACGCCGAATGGTGATGGCAAAAATGACACCTTCGAGATTATAGGTCTTGAATTATTCAAAACAGCTGAATTACGCGTTTTCAACCGATCTGGGTTTGAAGTGTATCATGCTGAAAATTACCATAATAACTGGAACGGGCAGGGATTGAATGATGGAACCTATTTCTATTACCTCAAATTCGAAGATGAAACTGGTCAGACTCACGTTAATAAGGGATACGTAACTATACTTCGCAGTCAATACTACTAACCTTTAAAGATCATACTGATCTCACATAATCAGTACAGCCTCTTAATTAAGCAAATACCGCCGTAAAAAATCTTTATCTTACTATCCACTTAACAGCATCTGTCCAATCGGATACACCGTGCTTATTACGGGCACGAACTTTAAAATAGATCTGTTGTCCGGCTGTAAAACCTTTTATATAATTTTTAAATGACCGGGTCGTATACTGGATTTCTCCCCAAACCAAAGTCTTACTAAGATTATCCGTCGATTCGCAGATACAAAATTCATATTGCATATCACGTCCGACTGGACCAAAAGACAGACAAACCTCTCCACTGACTCTTCCGTCCTTTAATGATGGTAAACCTGGTGTGTCTGGGCTACTTCCTTTCTTCCGTCCTGTAAACACCGGAAAGCCGGAAAGGTACAACTGTGTTAGATTACCATCACAGACCTTATTGACATAATGTGCCAGCTGCTGTAAGGTATCTGCCAATGCCCTTTTACTAGCTCTTTTTAACTCACGCTGATATACACCTCCGCCCAAGGAATGATATAGTTTATCTTCGTAATCCGCTATTGCCACTTTCAACTCCGCTAAAGAGGGAGTGGGATCTGGAAATAGCGCGACATCACCTACTCCCCGTAAGATACCGCTTGCTAACACCAATAAGTGACTATCATTTGTTCTGTAGAAGCTTGTCTTTGCGCGTTGATATTTCATGTTTTTATTAGAAGCATTCAGGTAATACACAGTGGTAAATACTTCTAGCGGAAAGGTAAAAGGCTCCGCATCGGAAGCTTATTAAAATTAGCTAAAAGTATCTATTAAAGCAAGAGAAGCAGATCAAGAAAAGCCAGAACCATATCCATATCGTCTGATAGTGTTTACTTACGGCACAGGAGCAGGCACTTATAGCTAAAAGGGAAAACCAAGCATGCTATAGTTACGTAAACCTATTATAATGTTACGTTGCTCCCGCGAGAGCGATCAACAAAAGAAAGAAATGATTAAAGAACTGCATCAGAAGCATATGCCTTCTTACAGCAAGCATTTACGACAAGTAGAAATATACCTAGTTATAGCTCCCCAGCACATGCTTAAAGCGGAAAAGTGCATACTTTTCTGTTCTTAGGGTATACGAACACACCAATAGTATAGAGAAACCCAGCAATAGTATAAAGCAACACAGGAAAAGTACAACGAAGCAAAAGAAGAGAACCAGAGTCTGGAGAACTGGCATATTACAATAGGTTTAAAGCAGAATCTCTCCTTATACTAGCTTATACAATTGCCCTGCAAGATGATGTTATCCGACAACATGTAGTCCCATCCAGTTGAAAAGTAGAACCATTACACGCAGTCGTTCATCCCATTACGCTAAAATATGATGATAGTAGACAATATTCAATCCTATCCAACCGAAAAGGGGGAGCTTTCTCCCGACAATAAACCACATACGACATAAGCTTACGTAACATTACAGCAAGATTACGACGTAAAAAGCGCACCAGATACCTGTAGAGGTACTTTAATTTACAAAATCCGATAAAAAGTCTAGGTTATTAGAAAAAGAGGTCTCAGGATTTACTTCCTGAGACCTCTTTTTTCTATAACAGATTTATCACTACTTCTTATATGCTTTTATAATCTCGCTCATACTATCAAAAGAAGTCTCTCCTCCTCCTGTACTGCGGTAGACTATGTTTCCTTGAGGGTCAACTAGGATCTTGGTCGGGAACCCCGTAACATTCAGTCGCGTAACAAAATCCTGATCTCCCGTTGCACTTAAGATCTGAGTCCAATTCAATTCATGCTGCTCTATTGCTTTACGCCAGCCAGCCTCCTTGTCCGAAGCTATACCCAGCACCTCAAGTTGCTCTGGAAAAGCATCTCTCATCTTTTTTAATGCTGGCACATCTGCCATACAAGGACCACACCACGAACCCCAAAAATCAATAAGGTAAAACTTACCCTTCCACGCTTCCGAATCAAATCGTTTTCCATCGTAGGTATTCGAAGATTTTATTGTAAAAATAGATTTGCCCACCGCAAATTTATTACCCTCGATTCTTTGTACTAACGTATGATAAAATGCAGTCTCCTGATAAGGTTTCTTGATGGTCGGCAGAAGCGAATCCACCATTTCTACAGAAATGACTTTACGTAATAACATATCGTTCATATAATACAGCCCCGCAATCGAAGAAGCATTATTCTTCAAAAAATCCGTCATGCCCAACACAGCTTCCTGATCAACGGCTTCTTGCTCCTTCTTCAGTTGCTCCAACACAGCGACATCATCCTGTTCTTTTGCCAGGCGCATCGTCATATTTACAGATTTGTTAATCAGAGGGTGATAAACCTTGTTCAACCTGCTGATCGCCTCGTTTTCCTTATCTCCGCTTGGATAGACCTCTGCAAAATCTGAAAGGTGTCCTTTTAAATGAATCTTACTCCCGGGTGTAGCAACCAACCAAACCGATTGACTTTTTACAGGGTAATAGCCACGATCAGCTCTTTTATACAAACGCTCAGTAGGAAAAGTCATCCGGATCACTAACGGCACCGAAGTCGTGTCCTCATAAAATACCTGCCCTTTTTTTACTCCTCCCGTTTTGCTTACCGTATTAGATGTCCCATTCCAGATAGTGAGACTATAGGTAGTATCTGCAAAATCTTTAATAGACGATGTGATTGTATATTTCTTAGCTTGAGCGAATCCTTCTTGAACAAGGATTAAACACCCTAACAGAAGTCCTATTATTTTTAATTTACCTACCATTTGACGATTAGATTACGATTTTCAATTTCTCGGTTGCCGGAGGAAAGCAAATCTGCGAGTCACAGCACTGATAAGACAGTTCAATCTCGATTGCTCCACTTCCGCTTCCTTCTATTTCCTGTATAAACACTATTTCATTCTCATAGATGGTTGTTCCCTTGTTATTAAAATACTTAAAAGAGGGGAGCCGTAGCTCTCCCTTCTTTGTATAACTACCCGATACCTTCACATCTACTTCTGTCTGTACATAAGGATCCTGATCCGACACGAATGCATAAATATGGTATCCAGGGTGAATTTTCACCTTAACAACGACTTCCTTTTTACTGGGAGAGAGCTCGACAACACCTACGGCGGCATTTACAGCCCTATCATGATCGGTATCTCCAACCACCACTTTGTCGTAAGAAACGTCTTTCTTCTCTTCCTTTGCTTTATAATTATTAGCTGGCTCTGTTTTATCCTGTGTATCTACCATAAAGTAAAAACCGCCAGTCTGCGTAAAGAAGATTTTTGTCTTATTCTTCTCATACCAATTACGCCAGTCTTTTGAAGAATCAAACCGCAACAGCGTATAGCGCTCAAGAATACGTTTAGCTTTGTCAACGGCCATCCCTTTCTCCAGCATTGTTATACATTGCGCCAACAGCCGTGGATCGGTATTAGGAATACCAAGACTCTTGACATCTTCATCAACAGTAATCTTGTAAGAGGCATCTTCAGAATAAAAGAAGTCCAAATTTTCGTCATAGTACTTCGCATAGGCCTCGGAATCTGTACCGAACCGTCCGAAAAGATCCGTCTGATGTTTTTTCAGAAAATCCTCAAAACTCATTTTGGGTTGCACAGTGTAGCTTAGATAGCGTTTATCCTCCGCCGTTACCTCTTGACCGCTGGCCTGTTTCGCTTCTGCTTTAGCTTTTTCTGCCAACATTCTCTGATCAAAGTCTTCGTTCATCTTAACAGATCCTTCATAAGCTTCTCGGCTAGCATAATATTTCTTTTCCTTGATATACTCTTTGGTGGCCCGTCTGTCCAGGTATTTCCGTGCGATAACGTGCTTGCCTTTGAACGTAGCAATATAGGCCACGGCATTCGCTAATACCACCTGCGCTTCTTGGGTTAGATATTCAGGAGATGCGGCAAACCCCCAGTGAAAGAAATTACCATGTCGTCCGATTGCTACTGCATCCAAGGTCTTAGCACATACGCCACTAGAAATAGATTCGGCCTCTGGCGAATCCTCAAATCCCCAAGGACGTGCTACCATACCAATACGAAATCCCTTATCTGTCACATATCCTTTGGTTTGGACACGCCACATGTTCAGCTCTTTTGGTGTAGTTTTACCTAAAAAGTACTCATAATGAAACGCGTCCTCTGGCGTAGGCAACTTCTCTTCGGTTATTTTAACCTTAAAAGGTCCTTTAAAAATAGCGTGCTCTTTACGATAATGATGTGCATGCGCATCCAGACAAAGACAATACCAGTCCATTTTAAGCCCTATCGAACGCCCCATTTTTTCGCCCATCTCGCCAATGAACAGCATTGGGCTATCAAAATCCTCGGTCAGATAAGCTGCGGGAATATACTTTGTGACATTACCAGCGTCGTCCTTTATGACTTGACGGCTAGCAATAGGCTGGGGCGTACCATCCATCACTGTGACATCGTACTGCCGGGACAACTCCTGCGTATAATCTCCAGCATCAATGATATGCACATCTGTAAAATAGCGTTTCAACATCGTCTCGAAACTAGCTTTACGTCTTTGAACATCTTTATCCCGGTCAGCATCATTTGCAAATGCATCCTTCTCCCAATTGGCTGATCCGCCAACATATAATACGCGAAGGGAAAGGGGCGCTCCCCCTTTCTGCGCGAACGACAGCAGACTACATTGTAGTATGACAATAAGAACTATCCACTTTCTAATATTCATGAGAAATGATCTTTTAATACTTATTCTGTTCAATCTGCCCCTGACTTGCATCTAGCTCTACACCGTTGATAGGTGCCGCATAACGCTTTTTGTCCAACGTGTAAGTCACCGGCTTGTTTACATCCACCCCTGTAGCTGACACTTCAAAAAAGTCACGTTTGACGACAACATCATCACCAGGATAATCATTTACACTAAAACGGCGAATATCATTCCAACGCATGGCAAATGGAAGCTCACGACGCCTCTCCGCCAGCACTTTTTTGATAGCATCATCCTTATCCGATGCCGTCAAAGCGACATAAGTAGACATACGCTTTTGGCGCAATGTATTGATTGCAGCCATAGCCTCGTTCACTTCGC
The DNA here is from genome assembly GCF_017908035.1 of Sphingobacterium tabacisoli. Lineage (GTDB taxonomy): Bacteria > Bacteroidota > Bacteroidia > Sphingobacteriales > Sphingobacteriaceae > Sphingobacterium > Sphingobacterium tabacisoli. Next base: position 354,435 of record NZ_JAEQMU010000006.1, read on the forward strand.
CCTTACGCGCGTGCACCTCCGCCTTGTTCAGCAGCACTTCAGCAACCGACGGTCCCGACGGGATATAACGTCCATCGCTAAATACGGTATAGCGATAGGTGGCAGGTGTTACGACAGAGAAACGCCGTCCTCCGTTTTCAATCATAAAATGCTTATATCGTAGGTCATTCGCCTTATCGTAAAGCGCAATCAGCTCTGTACTAGGCAAAAACCATTGGTTTCCTGTATATTGATACCGCGTATAATAGAATTCTTTCCAATACAGGAACTGAGACGCTACCCAATCATTCAATTCTGTAAAATTTAAAACCGCACTAGGGTTCGTGTAAGAGACGGACTTTCCTACTGCAATAGTCTTATAGTCAACCAATCCCGCCCGTGTCGATTGCAGTGCAAGGTTGGACTGAATTAAGCTGTTTTCGTTATCACCAATCATCAGGTAGTAACGGCTCATAAATGCGGCTATGGCTTTTTGACTGACACGCCACAAGCGGCGAGGATCCACATCATCTTCGGCTACCGCCTTTGCCGCTTCAATATCAGCAAGAATAAAATCATAGGTTTCTTTTAGTGTCGTCCGCTTCAAAGACTCTTCATAATCGACGGTCTTTTTCAAAGGTAGCCCAGGCTCGTCCATATTTTCAGACGAGTAGGGAGCACAGTAGGTATTGACCAAAATCCAATTGGACATCGCCCGGATGAAGTGTGCATCAGCTTTAACCCTCCTTCTTACCACTTCACTTCCTGACACCTTATCTATATTCTTCAAGATAACATTAGCGGTGAATATTTTCTTAAACTCACCGGACCACAAACCGTCCGTAGCTACGTTTTCAACCCCGGTTGTCTGGAACGTGTAATACTGCAGATTATCCACTGTAAAAGCGGTTGGATTTTTTTTATATAACTCTGCAGAAATTTCGGTATCGTCGGTCGAGTAGGTGGCTGTTATACTTGCTTCATAAGCAAAGGCCGTCGCATTGTCTACCAATGCTTCCAACTGCTCTACGGTCTTAATATCTTGCTGTTTTTGAGGCTCTTCAGACAAATAATCCTTACAACCCACAAACAGAAATACCCCGCTCATCAAACTTATTTTTAGTATCGTATTCATATCTCTACGCATTAAAATTGAAAATTAACACCCACTGTGTAGGTCTGTACAGGTCTGTAGCTTCCTGGCAACCAATCCGGGTTATATCCTCGTGAATTTGCCTGCCAGATTAATCCTAAGTCTCGGGTCTGAAGAAATACTTTGACCTGATCCATTTTGATATTCTCGGTCCATTTGTTGGCCAAAGTATACTCAACCGTCAATTCTTTAGCCTCTAGATAGGAAGAACTTTCCACACGACTGCTCAGTGCGTTGGCATAACGATCCCACAGATACAATTTTGTCTCATTTGGCGCCGCAAACCCTGGAACATCTGGATCGCCGGCCAGTACCTCAGAGACATATTGATTGACAAAAGTTTTCTGGTTTCCTCCCACAGTGGAAGCGTAATTGAATACCGGATTACGGTATACGCCACCAAACTTACCAACTAGCACCAACATCACATTAAAATCACCGATACTCACATTATTGATCCAGCCTAGTGTATGTGGCGCAACGGAGGTCCCCATGTAGGATAGAAAGGGCATTCCCAATCCTCTATTATACAAACTAACATCATTGAACGATTGCTCAGAACCATTCGGTCCAGCAACACGTGGCACCCCATTCTTCATTCCAAGATATTCAAAGGCATATACCGATCCAACAGGAACATTCTCTACAAAAGAAGGATCGGTAGGATTCTCTTCAATCATTTGGTAAACATATAACGAAGGATTATACAGCTTATCAACATTGTTCTTATTATAAGCATAGTTGAAGCTCGTGTTGTAGCGCACTAACCTCGACACCTGTAGGTCCGTTCCTAACACCACTTCGATTCCTTTATTACTGATCTCAGCATTATTAAACTTTTGGGAAGATGTACCTGTTGCCGTCGGCAAAGCTATTTTTCCTATAATTCCCGTTCCTTTTTTACGATAGAAATCGACAGACCCAAATAACCTGCTTTTGAAAAATGAAAAATCAACCCCAAAGTTCGTCGTCGTAGTCTCCTCCCAGCGCAAACTAGGATTACCATTATCCCGAATAGTTGCAGTAATAGTTCCTGTACTCGGATTCAAACTTCCACCGACATTTAATAAAGTAGCGGTAGAAGTGGAATTTTCCATATTACCGTTTTTACCGTAGGTGAGCCTTGCTTCTAAGCGGTCAATATTGGACTTCCCTGTTAAGAAATCTTCCTTCATCAGATTCCATTTACCACCTACGGACCATAATGGCGACCAGCGCAACTTGGGGTCATCCGTTATAAAATTGGAACCATCACTTCGAATACTTCCAGATAATGTATACCGCCCCTTATAGGTATAAGCCGCGTTACCATAAAAAGAAGCGAACTTATTACGGCGCCATTTAAATACTGTATTTGCACCAGGTACCGTAGCTGTATTATTTTCAAAGTTTTTAAACTGGTCTACCGAACTGCCATAACCATAAGGAGGTGTCGTAGCCTGAAGTTTATCTCCATAGTAACCATATACTGTAGGATACACTTTGCCCAAAGTCGTATACTGCGAAATCTCCATACCCGCAATAGCCGTAATATGGTGATCAGCACCGATCACACGATCAAAATTTAGCTGGTTGCGGAATACGTAATTTTCAATATCCTCTGCTCCATTCTCTTCTAGACCATCTTCAACACTACTAAGTCCCTTTTTGAGAATACCTCCCTTAGGGATATAGGATTTACCAACGGTCTTTGTCGCATCGTTGTATTCTGTCATTCTATTTACCAAACCACGCACATAAAATGTACTCTCATCATAGATACGCTCTCGGTCTGTTTTAATACGTTCATATTGAAATTTAGTATCAAAGGTCAACCCTTCAATAATCCGTGCATTAAGCCCCGTCTGTATACGGGCATTCAGTCCCTGCTCGGTAAAACTTCGACCACGAACTTCCTGCAACAGGTTGTATGACCAGTCAGCATAGGGGAATTTTTCCGAAGGAATAAGTCCAAGTTGTTCTCGATTATATACCTTCAAGTTCGTACCATAAGTCCCATCAGGATTGAGCAAAAGCTCGTAGGGCGACAACTCTTGTATTTCCTTAATATTCGTCCCCCCGTATTCCTGTTTTTTATATTGTAGATTAGCCCCTAGATTAAAAGTCAGAAAGGACGCAATCTTAAAGTCATTGTTAAAATTTAAGTTAAATCGATCGTAGCTGTTGTTCTTAAAGCTGCCTTTATTATTTTCATATAATACCGAAGCGTAAGTACGCGACCGATCGCTTCCCGACTGCACATTCGCATTGAACTGATTGAGAAGTCCTCTCTGTAAAAGATGCTCCTTGATCTGCCCGCGATTATCGACTTTGCTTAACCGATCTAGTTCGGCGTTCATGACTTCTGTTGTTATCTGTCCGTTTTGGTTAGCATATAACAACTCCTGTGCTAACGTTAGCGATTTAGAAACATCTCCGAAGGATCCTGCATAGGGGCTCAATACCCAATTGTTTTCAAACGCTTTTCGCTCATAAGCAATATGATCTGCCGAATTAGCCTGTGTCATGACCTGATTCAGGTCAAGCATATTAGATATTCTCGAAAAAGCACTCCCTTGCACCTTCAACCGGCTACCCAATTTCCCCTTTTTTGTCATAATAACAATCACTCCATTGGCAGCCCTCGCCCCCCAAATTGAGGCAGCGGCAGCATCTTTCAATACAGTGACCGATTCTACATCGTTGGGATTGATATCTGAAAAATTACTACTTGCCACAGGAAACCCGTCAATCACGACTAAAGGTTTACTATCAGCATGCAGTGTACTATTACCACGGATCAAGAAATCAACGCTCCCATCTGCGTTTTCTTTGGCTTGCATCCCTGCCACCGCTCCTTGTAGCGCGCTAGAAAGATTTGAAGTGGGTCTTTTGGACAAGACCTCCTGTCCCACCTGGCTGAAAGAGCCGGTAGCCCGCTCTTTGGACATCGTCTGATAACCTGTATTTACCGTTACCACCACGTCTTCTAGATCTGAAACAATAGGGCTCAGTTTTATAATCCCCATATTCTCCTTAGCTTTTAGCTCTAAAGGTTGGTATCCGAGGTAGGAAATCACCAGGGTAGCTGAACGAGATGGTGAGACAAGTGTAAACTCTCCTAAACTATTCGTGCTGGTACTCGTTTGCGTGTCTGCAATACGAACCGATGCCCCAGCAAGGCCTTCCCCTTTTTCATTTACAATGCGCCCTATAAAGCGCACCTGTTGAATAAGTGGTATCAACATCGGGGAGCTCTTCTTTTTTAATGCTATGATATTTCTATCAATACTATATTCTATCGGTATGGTTGCAAAAACAGCATCCAATGCTTGATTAATACTTGCATCCTTTACATTTACAGAGATTGCAGGAATGCTTTTGATAAATTTGGCGTCACCAATAAAATCGTATCCGCTCTGTACACGGATTTTTCGAATGATGGTTTCCAACGAAACGTTACGCTCATTTAAATTTATTTTTTGCGCAAAGCCCTCTGCTTGGACGTTGCATAAACTTATCGTAAGGAATAAAACGATTAATTTCATGACAGCTAATATTTTATTAGGCAAATAGGGTAGCTGTTTACTCTGATTTTCAAAGTAAAAATTCATACATTTGAGTTAATTTGGGTTATACTAAAAAGTCAGTTAACGTAGTCTTTATTAGGGCCTAAAATACCGGATGTGTTCGCTGCACATCCGGTTCTTTTTTCCCTAGAATCATTAGGGTGGTCTTTTCATCTTTTTATAGTTTTTATATCAATCACTAAAATCGCTTATCCAAAAACGGTTATCTTCTTTCCATCTATCTTAAATCGAATATTTCCAACTTTCTCTAGCGCACTAAGAACTGCAGAAATATTACGGGAACGGGATACCATACCAAGAAATGTTTTACCAGTGGGTTTTGAGGCGTAAATAACTTCTACATCATACCAGCGCTCCACTTGTTTCATTATACTCTCCAGATCGGCATCGTCAAACAAGAAATACCCCTTCTGCCATGCCAATACCGACTCCTTATCCGCTTTATTAACAGTAATACCTTTCTCTCCGGCCTGGATGATACTCTGCTGTCCGGGTCTCAATACCACATGTTCCTTCGAATACTCGGAAGAAACCTTTACGGCCCCCTCCAAGAGAGCTGTCCGTACCGACCGTTCCTCTCCATATGCCGTGACATTGAAATGTGTCCCCAACACCTCTAAGATCTGCCCTTTGCTCTTTACCTTAAAGGGTTTCGATTTATCCGATGCCACTTCAAAATAAGCTTCTCCCACAAGCTCTACCTCACGCTCATGTCCCAAAAACCGTTGCGGGAACCGAAGTGACGAAGCGGCGTTGAGCCACACCTTCGTCCCATCTCCCAGCACAATCTGGTATTCACCTCCATTGGGTGTAACCAATGTATTATAGCGCAAAACAGCACTCGATTCATCCGCCACAGGTTCTCCAATGACAGATCCGTCGGCATAGGTGATAGCACTGCCCTTCACCGCAACCAAATCCGCTCCCTCTTCCAACTCAACCACCGTACCATCGTCTACGGTCAAGGTTGCCTTCTTGCTTCCGGGACTAATATCCATTGCCATCACCTCTACGGTACTTTCTTCAGTCACTGGTAATCTATTCCAATACACAACCGAAAATAGAAATATAGAAGTGATCAATACAGCGGCAGCCCACCAGACCTTAACGAGTCGTCTTGAGACTACGGGAGTGCTAGTCTTCTCCCGTAATATACTTTGCAACAGCATATGCTGCGTTTCTTCGAGATTCTCGGTGCTGATCGCATTGCTCTGTTTAGACAATTCCATTAAATGCCAACTCTCCACCCAAGCCGTTTCTTCCGGAGAGCATTCTCCCCGTCTATATCGAGCTATAATATCTTCTGCGTGATGGTTTTTTGACATAGCAAGTTCAGCTGTTTTATATTATGTAGGTTATGAAAAGAAAAAGTAGTAGAAGAAAAGTAAAAAAAATATAACTGCGTAGAAATAGGCAGAGAATCCGTTAGAAAAAGAACATATTAAACTTCGAGCGTATAATTTTCAACGCATTACTGATCTGCTTTCTCACGGTATTATGAGAGATATCAAGTTGATTAGCAATCTCTTCATACGATTGATTCGCCTCCCGGCTGAGCACAAACACCTCCCGCATCTTAGGAGGGAGATTATTGATTTCCTGTTCTATCTGTTTTCTCAACTCATTCTCCAGAATCTGATTATCCGTTACACACTCCCCTTCTTCCATAAATTGCTGCAAAGAGGCGGCATATCCGTTCCGGATTTTTTTCTTGTCTATATAATCGAAAAGCTTATAACGCACCGAGGTATAGATGTAGGCAGAAAATGACGTGTTTATTCGGAGATTTCGCTTACTCCAGATTGAAGTAAAAACTTCCTGTAGAATATCTTTCACCTCGTCTGTGTCGGGCACAATTTTACAGCCATAGATGTATAACAATGGCATATACCGTTGATAAATAACATTAAAAGCAGCCTCATCTCCTTCAGAGACAAGCCGCAACAATTCATCATCTGATAACCGTAAATATCCCTGCATAGACTAGGTTATTGGCAAAGCACAATCACTCCTTCCTGAATCAAAACAAAGCTTCACCAAAAATTGTTTTTCTTCATTGTGCCTTACTTTATAGTAATAATCTTCCAAATACAATAAATGGAACAACAAATATAAACAACCCACAAAAGACTACCAAAAAAGTAGTCTTTATTTTAAAAGGAGCTTATCGCCAACTCTTATACTGGTTGATCAGCCCATTAGTCGAACTATCGTGACTGCTGATTGTCTCTTCTGATTTGAGCTCAGGCAAGATAGTACTGGCAAGTTGTTTACCCAATTCTACCCCCCACTGATCAAAACTATAGATATTCCAAATAATACCCTGCACAAAAATCTTGTGCTCATAGAGCGCAATGAGGGTCCCTAACGAACGTGGGGTAATTTTTTTCAACAGAAAGGAATTGGTTGGTCTATTTCCTTCGAAAACTTTATAGTTTTTCAGCGCATCTATATCCGATTTGCTTTTCCCGGATTTTTCAAGCTCCGCGACGACCTCAGCCTCTGACTTGCCATTCATTAATGCCTCTGTCTGTGCAAAAAAGTTAGACAATAACAACTGATGATGATTACCGATCGGATTATGTGATGTTGCCGGAGCGATAAAATCACAAGGTATCAGCTTCGTACCCTGATGAATCAATTGATAAAAAGCGTGCTGTCCATTTGTCCCTGGCTCTCCCCAGATAATAGGTCCCGTTTGATATTCAACACGGTCTCCATTACGGTCGACATATTTACCATTGCTCTCCATATCGCCTTGCTGAAAATAAGCCGCAAAACGGTGTAGGTATTGATCATAGGGAAGTATTGCGTGACTCTCGGCATCAAAGAAATTATTGTACCATACCCCCAGCAGCCCTAATACGACAGGAATATTCTGTTCAAACTCTGTATTTTTAAAGTGCTCGTCGGCAATATATGCGCCTTCCAAAAGCTGTTCAAAATTATCGTAACCTATGCCCAACGCAATCGACAGCCCGATTGCAGACCACAACGAGTAACGTCCTCCAACCCAATCCCAAAACTCGAACATATTGGCGGTATCGATACCAAAAGCGGTCACCCCTTCTCCATTGGTACTCAAAGCGGCAAAATGTTTTGCCACATCAGCCTGTAATGCTCCCGACTGCAAGAACCAGTCTTTAGCTGATGTTGCATTTGCCATCGTCTCCTGCGTGGTGAAGGTCTTGGAGGCAATAAGAAACAATGTTGTTTCCGGGTCTAAGTCCTTTAAGGTTTCGGCGATATGTGTTCCATCAACATTAGACACAAAATGTAAATTAAGCCTTGTTTTATAAGCCTTCAGTGCTTCAGTGACCATAACCGGACCTAAATCCGAGCCTCCGATACCAATATTGACCACATCTGTAATCTCACGTCCGGTATAGCCTTTCCATTCGCCAGAAAGAATCCGATTGGTAAAATCTTTCATATGTGCCAAAACCGCCTTCACCTTCGGCATTACATCTTCACCACCGACCAAAACAGGCGCTCCGGATTGACTCCGTAATGCGGTATGCAGTACTTCACGGCCTTCGGTCACATTTATCTTCTCTCCCCCAAACATGGCTTTTATAGCATCGTCCAACTTGCATTCCCTAGCCAATTGCATTAACAGCGCTATCGTCTGCTCATCGATCCTATTCTTTGAATAGTCTAAAAGAATGTCCTCTAAACGAACAGAAAACTTCTCAAATCGCGAAGGGTCTGAAGCAAAAAGGTCTTTTAGCGTATGAGCATTAATAGAGATATAATGATCCGCTAGGTATTTGTATGCTTGTGTCTGGGTAAAGTTGATATGTGGCAACATAAGTCTGTTTTTTTTGTTACTTCCAAACTTAGATAAAATGGCTCAAATTCTCGAATACAGAATCGTTTTTTTTAATCAGCGACACCGTATTAATCCTCAACCATTAACAATTAATCCTTACCTTTGAAACCATGACCAGAGAACAAATTCAGGACTTGAGGGATAGAGTAACTTCCCTGAGGAGGCATCTTTGACATCGATGCAAAAAAAGCAGAGATAGCAAACGATACCGAAATCACATTACAGCCCACATTTTGGGATAGACCGAAAGACGCAGAGAAAGTACTTCACGGCATTAAAAACCTAAAAGTATGGACTGACCATTTTGATCAGGTTGCGGCTTCTGTAGAAGACCTAGGCATTATGTTTGAGTTTTTTCAGGCAGGTGATGCCAGCGAACAGGATGTCGAAGAACAATATCAGATCGCACAGACCAATGTCGAAGAGCTTGAGTTCAAAAATATGCTCAGCGCTGAGGAAGACCAACTGGATGCAATCCTACAAATAACCGCCGGGGCGGGAGGAACAGAATCCTGTGACTGGGCTGCCATGCTCATGCGAATGTATATCATGTGGGGTGAGAAACACGGCTACAAAGTGTCCGAACAAGATTATCAAGAAGGTGAAGTCGCGGGAATAAAAACCGTCACCTTACAGTTTTCAGGTAATTTTGGTTATGGCTACCTAAAAGGGGAAAATGGTGTACACCGTCTGGTCCGTATCTCACCTTTCGACTCCAATGCAAAACGCCACACTTCTTTTGCTTCTGTATATGTGTATCCTCTTGTAGACGATAACATTGAAATCGACATAAAAGATGCCGAGATAGAATGGGATACGTTCCGAGCCGGTGGTGCTGGAGGGCAAAACGTGAATAAAGTAGAAACAGCAGTGCGCTTACATCACAAACCAACGGGTATTATTATCAAAAACCAGGAGTCTAGATCGCAGCTGCAGAATAAAGAAAACGCATTCCGTTTGTTAAAGTCTCAGCTCTATGAAATCGAAATGCGCAAGCGTCAAGAGGCAACCGCTGCGATAGAAGGATCTAAGAAAAAGATAGAATGGGGCTCGCAAATCCGTAACTACGTCCTGCACCCCTATAAACTAATTAAAGATTTACGAACAAATATGGAAACTTCCAATACACAGGCAGTGTTGGACGGAGACCTAGATGAATTCCTAAAAGCTTACTTAATGGAATTTGGAGGATAGGGAAGAATGCTAAAAAGCATTCTTCCACATCATACTCTCGACAGGACGAATCGTCTTGTTATTATATTTTGCATTGCCTTTACTGTTGTAGAATGTCTCAATATCCCCCTCTACGACAAAATAGATCAGCTGTCCAATAGGCATGCCCGCATACACTCTCACTGGCTGAGCAACAGAAATCTCCAACGTCCAGGTATTACAAAACCCGACATCCCCTTTGCCCGCTGTGGCATGTATATCAATACCTAAACGTCCAGTGCTGGATTTTCCCTCCAAAAAAGGAACATGTCCATGAGTTTCTGTATACTCCAGGGTAACTCCGAGATATAAAGTTCCTGGTTCCAGGACATATCCTTCCTCCGGGATTTCGAAATGAACAATTTCGTTGTGTTTCTTCGCATCCAGCAACGCATCTTTATACGTAGCTAAATACTTGCCTAAGTGTACGTCGTAAGAGTTTGTCCCTAAACATTTACGATCAAACGGTTCGATAACAATCGATCCGTTTTCGATTTCCTCTAATATTCTTGTATCCGATAATATCATATAGAATTGTCAAACCGCTGGTGCTACCAGCCGGACGTCAAAAATACGGTATTGCCTGACATCTAGCAAGTTTTTTGCAAAGTTAGCCCAATCCCTGAGCAAATATGGTATACAGCAGATTTGTATTCAGGCTCAGCACCTTAACAGGTATATCTTTTTTTCCGTTTTTGGATTTTACTTTTTACTTTTGACTCATGGCCTTAGTATACCTCCGAGAATTAGACAGCACCACAAAATTTGCAATCTGGAAGATTGAAGAATCCGCAGAAGAGCTATTGAGCAAATTGCAGCTAGATGAAGCGGAGCAAGACCGTCTACGGAACCTCAGCAAAGGTAAACGAACATTACACTGGCTAGCAACGCGTGTGTTATTACGCTACCTCCTACAGACAGAAGAATATATACATTGTCCTTCGGATAGCAACGGCAAGCCCTATCTTCCAGACTACCCCTACAAAATTTCGCTCACACACTCGTTTGACTATGCTGGAGTTATGTTGAGCACAAAGGGAGAATGTGGTATGGATCTCGAAATTGTCAAAGACAAAGTACGCCGGATCAAAGAAAAGTTTTTGAAACCAGAGGAACTCGCCTTCATTAATCCTGAACACGAAATCCTACAATTATATGCGTGCTGGTGCGCCAAAGAAGCGGTTTACAAATTGCAGGGCAATAAAGGGGTGTCTTTTCTGCATGACATGACGATACGCCAGTTCAATTATAAGCCCCAAGGCGTGATGACTCTCGACCTACAGAAAGACGGAAAAGATCTATCCTTTCAGGTATACTATGAGCAATTTCAGGACTACATGCTAGGCTATGCCGTAGGGTAGGTTTATTCTAGCCTGCCTTCTAACAGCTTTTTTTGAAGTGATAGCCGCTTATTCGCCTTATAGATCTTTACGGCAATCAGAAAGTACGCAAGCAACAAAGGTCCGTACACTAAACCCATGATTCCGAATAAAGGGATACCGATAATAACTCCGACTATAGTAATGATCGGATGAATATCTCCGACTTTCTTAGCAATAATCAGGCGCAGTACATTATCGATATTGATAACCAGGCCAAAGCCCCAGATCAACATTCCTACCCCTTGCCATGTTGCTCCCTGAGATAAGAGAATTGCGGCAGCGGGAACAAAGATCAGCGGGGGCCCCAACAGGGGAATAAAGGATAAGATAGCACAGATAACACCCCAAAACAATCCGTCCTTAACTCCAAAAATATAAAAACCAATAGCCAGACAAATCCCCTGTACAATAGCAATAAACGTCTGTCCGATAATATTCGAATAGGTAATATTCTTCAATTCTTCGCCAAACACAGTCGCATTCTCATCATCGAATGGCAGGTAGTGTATCAGACTACTCTCAAATCCTTTGTAATTTACAAACAGAAAATAGAGCAAGAAATACATGACCGAAATCTCCAAGAATGCATTTGCCGCACCTCCAATAATAACGGTCAGCATACCTCCAAAATAAGCGGCACTAGCCTGAATTTGTTCTTTGAGAAAATCAGGCTTACCAAATTTATCTCCCGCAAATGTATTGATGGCATTGATGATATCATTGATCCATGCCGGATTTCGCTGTAATTCTAATGCCTTATTGACTAGCATAGTCCCGATTCCGACGAAGGGCAACACAATGATAAAGATGGAAATAATGATAACTACTACAGAAGACAGCGCTTTGGGCCACTTCCATCGTTCAATCAAAAAGATATTGAGATTACGGAACAGTGTATACATCACCATTGTCCCCAGTATCGCTCCAAAAATACCTTTCATCGCATACAGAATAATCGCACCCAATACGAGTATGATTATTAAAATAATAATATTCCTTTCCTTCTGCGAAAAAACGTCTTTACCAATCATAAATCATCATTTAAACCTCTAATAAATGGGGGCACGTTAAAAATTAGGCTTCCTTTTTTCTAAAAATGCTTCAATCCCTTCCTTTGCCTCATCTGTATCGAAAGAAGCTCCAAAAAGTGATATCTCCTGCTGAAAACCAGCTTTCGAGTCTACGAAGCCGGCGTTTACAGCGTTTATTACTTTGGATATCGCTTGGGGTGACCGCAAATAAATGCGTTCTAACAGTTCTGTACATTTACGCAGAAGCCCTGCCCCATCGACCACATGATTGACTAAGCCGTAGTTTAACGCTTCGTCTGCACCAATCATATCACCTGTCATGATCATTTCAAAAGCCTTGCCTTTGCCCACAAGCTGTGGTAGGCGTTGCGTCCCTCCATACCCGGGGATTAACCCCAAAGAGACCTCTGGGAGACCTAGCTTGGCTGTCGAACTTGCAACCCGTATATGGGCCGATAGCGCCAATTCAAGCCCTCCTCCCAGCGCAAAACCATTTATCGCAGCGATGATTGGCTTCGAATAGTTCTCTATTTTATCCATCACATCGCGTTGTCCCTTAGCGGCCAGTTGAGCGGCCGCCTCACCGTTCATCCCTACAAATTCCTGAATATCCGCCCCCGCAATAAAGGCCTTGTTCCCGGTTCCTGTAATGATGATCCCACGTACGGAAGAGTCCTTTGCCAAGACATCTAATGCATTACTTAATTCTGAAAGAGTCGTTGCATTTAATGCATTCAACTTGGACTCTCTGTTTATTTTTAAAATTGCTGTACTTCCTTCCCGATCTACTAAAATTGTACGATATGCTTCCATAATATTAAAAATCAAAGTTTAAGGATAGTTTAAATCGTTCGTTACTTATATTGGGGTGATCCCGATAGTTAAATCGATAATAATATTGCACCCGAAATATACTTAAAATATTGTCTAGTCCTACATATCCTTCCCAATAAGGGTGTTTTTGTAGCGCATGCGTAATAGTATATCCCTCTTTATGTTTGTCAAAATACACCACTTTATCGCTGAACATAGGGTCATTATTAGCGCTTAGCCTACCATAAAACATACGTGCTCCGAATATCTCCCGAAAACGCAGTTTTTTAATCAACGGAAGTTTATTTAAAATAAAACCGTTCAGCTCATGATCATAGGAGAGCTTCACAAACTTATCCGCCACGAATTCCATCGAATTGGTCATATCGTAAGAGATCGTATGCCTATCTTTTGTTTCCTGTATATTCGGCATCTCCAATAATGGATAAGGTAATGTACCCCATATACGGCCAGCAGTAACCTTCATATCACCAAAACCAAGCTGATTCATAAAAAAACGCTTAGACACCGAAAAACGCAGAGCATCATAATTATATTGGGCATCCAATATCCCGCTTATCCCTTTATTATATTGCAAGCTAAACACAGGATAGCTTTCTATAATCGTACGCCGCTGTAAATTACGGTAGTAGAACTTTTCAAAAGGCGCCCAGCGCAATGTGACCTCTACGTCATTGGTATTGATACTGGACAATGACTGTGTACTGTCTGCTGTTAACGCAAACCGAAGATCTCCTATCGCATTACGACGCTGATGGGTGATGCTACTGGATACACTGAGATGATTGCCAAACTCGTACACATGCCTTAACCGATAGGCTTCCGTATCTAACCATTTGGTGGGCTTGTTGGAAATAAAACTTCGAAAGAAGCTATCCCCTTTTAGATACCCAATGGCTTTTCCTGGTTCGAATATATCCCGCTGTACGGAGGCCTCCATGTAATGGGCGGGAAATGTAGCAACAGATTTTCCATTCAATGCGACAGCTGTTTTCATATAGTACTTAAACCGCTCATCCCTAAAACCATAAGCAAGATACCCTTCCACATATACTTTCTCGGACAAGGCAGAGGTAGTCCTCCCTCCGAACCGGAGGCGCTGTCCTTCCATTTCATTCATGTGATACAGGTACTCCAGTGGTCCAAACTCAAGCTTGCCCACAGGAAAATAACCCTGAGCCACAAGGTAGCCCACCGCTAATAATGATTTAAAAGACTTTAACTCGTTAAGGCTATCTACATTGGTATATATTCGCTGTTCATAGGCACTTAACGGTACAGGCCGCACATTGTCAAGTTGCTCTTCGGCAGAGAGACGGACCTCTACAGGTGCTCCCGAAAAAACGTCATCGGCAATTGCATGATGTGTATCATATCGATACTGCACACTGCGGCGTTCGCCGAAAAGTGCATCCACTTTACCACGGCCGAAAACGACAAAAATATGGGAACTATCCTGCAGCATGACTCCTTCCGAATTCTTAAAATAAGAAAGAGACATTTTAAAGTCATTTACCCAGGAGATATTTGTTCTTTTGTCGACCTTCAATTCGGCGCTTTTTACCGCATAACGCCCATCTAAGGACACGAGTAGCTGACCATGAAACAGTAGGTCACTGCTATTACGAGGCTCGAACCGCAACCGCACAAAGATGTCCTTGCCGGTCCTTAAACTGTCTACTAGAAAATACTTGTAATAAAGCTTGGCATTATCCGCTATAGGGCTCAAGAACAATTTATTGAGAAAGAACACACTCTCGTCATATATATCCACTGGTTGAAAAAGATAGTTTAGATAAGAGCTAATATTAGGATTATTTACATACCGGGGATCAAACTCTGTTTTGCTTTGATTACGGATGATTCTCTTGTTCCGCGCCGGTTGTTGCCTAATATAGTTGTCTGAGATATCCTCCTGCAGATAGAGGGTCAACAACTCATGCTCCGGCAAAGAAGTGGTGTCCACGTCCTTAAAGAAAAAACTCATATCCCCTAGCCTCGACTTAAATCCTGGCTTAGGGTCGACCATTCCGAATTTAATCTTATCGTACTGTTGAAAATACAGGCTATCCTTTTGGGCAAGTCGATTTTTACGCTTATTCTGTATGACAAGGTCAATAAGCTCCGTCGCAGGGTTATTATTTTTATAGCGCCCCTTTTTGACGATATCGACGGCCTCTATCACTTGGTCTTGCTTCTCTAAGTATACAAGCAGTGTACTATCTTTTGCAGTCACGATGTAACTCTTACTTTCATATCCCACAGCAGAGAATACAAGCTCCTTGACCGTAGAGTCCAGCTTAATGTAAAAGCTTCCGTTTGTACTCGTCGAGGTACCTTCGGTATGCTGTACACACTGTATACTTGCTCCGGCAATCGCACGTTTATTACCTGCGTCACGCACCTCTCCCCGTAATGAGGTCTGTGCCAGAGTCGGTACAATCGACAGCAGCATTACAATATAAAGCGCAACATGTCTGCTAATTAGCATTACCGCTCTTCTCATAAACATCTATGGTCCTTTATAAAGATACAACTTGTGTCCAAAGTTCAAAGCACATAGCACGAAAAAATAGGTCCTACGCAATACCGATTCGCTAGAAAAACAAAAAGCCCTTAAAAAAGGGCTTTTATGATAAATTTATAAAACAACTATAACAGTCCAATAATACAATCGGGATAAAGACCGATCAACAGGGTAAGTGCTACTGTTGTAGCCAACACAACCTTGAAGCTTAACGGGAGCACGATAGCACCTCCTTCATCTTCCGCTGTTTTGAAGTACATATGCACCACTACACGAAGATAATAGAAAACACCGATTGCGGCGTTTACCACCGCCAAAAGAAGTAAAACAATATGGTAATCTTGCATTACCGTATTGAACATCATAAACTTACCGATAAATCCTGCGGTCAGGGGAATCCCGGCCAAAGACAGCATAGCAACGGTAATCACAAAAGCCAGAAATGGATTCGTTTTTCCCAGCCCATTAAATGCAACAAACTGATCTGAACCTTTAGCCCGCTTTACAAGAATAAGCCCCGCAAAGGCTGCAACAGAGGATAAAGAGTATGCTATGGCATAAGTGAAAATACTGGACGTAGACGTCGCTCCCAATGCAACAATTGCGAAAAGCATATAACCTGCATGTGAAATACTAGAGTAAGCTAACATACGCTTAAAACTAGCCTGCATCATCGCCGTGATATTACCAATAAACAAGGTAATAATAATAACAATCAACAGAACGGGGGGCCAAAAATCATGCAACGGCACAAATACATAGCCAAACAAACGTAAGAATCCTGCAAAGGAAGCTACCTTGACTACTGTACTCATATAGCTCGTAATCAATATTGGCGCTCCCTCGTAAACGTCAGGTGTCCAAAAATGGAATGGAGCTGCACCAACTTTAAAACAAAGTCCGATCAGTAACAATAAAACTCCCCCATAAAAATAAGGAGAAATCTGTTGAGGATTGGCTATTAGATACTCCCGTACCCCTGTAATATCAAAAGTACCTGTAGCACCGTAAAGCAAAGTGATGCCAAATAATAAAAATCCTGTGGAAAATGCGCCCATCAAGAAGTATTTCAACGCAGCTTCGTTGGATCCAAAATCAGTTTTTCGAATTCCAACCAAAATATACAATGCCACCGACATCACTTCAATACCGATAAAAAGCATCGCAAAATTATGATAAGCACTCACCATCAATGCTCCCGTCAAAGAGAAGAGGATCAGACAGTAGTACTCGGCAACATTGTTACTAATGGAACTGAAGTAGGCCTTGGAGAGCAACAATATCAAACCTGTCGTGACGATACACAATATCGAAAATGCAAGCGCAAAATTGTCAAAGACAACCATTCCACTATATATAGGTTTTGCATCTCCACCCCATAAAGCAAGCTCACATCCTAATGCGACCAGCAAACCGATAAGTGTAACAGGCAATAAAGCTGATTTAGCTTTGAACAACCCCAAATACAATACTAAAATCCCTAATAACGAAAGCGTAATAATCGCAGCCATAATCTATTAACTTATACTTGCTTTAAAATTTAACTTGCTCTAACAGTTGTGTCACAGACGCCTCTGATAAATGTAATAACCCATTCGGGAACACCCCTAAATACAATACAACCACAGCCACAATAAACAGCACCACAATTTCATGCCCTTTGATATCGGTAACAGCATTATTCGACTTAGAGCCGGTCCCCAGCATTGTACGCTGAAATAGTCGAAGCATGTACACCGCTCCAAAAATCAACGTCAACCCACCAAACACGGCATAGAGTAACCCTACACCATAAACACCTTTAAGGAGCAAGAACTCTCCAATAAAACCGTTCGTCAATGGTAATCCCACGGCCCCCATAATAATGATCAAGAAGAATATAGCCAGCTTAGGCATACGTTCAGCCAGACCACCGAGCTCTTTCAGTGTGCGGGTACCCGTCCGTTGCGCTATAATATCCAACACAAAAAACAAACCTATCACACTGATACCATGATTGACCATCTGCATCAATGCGCCCTGCAAACCTTCTTGATTCCAAGCAAAAATACCGGCACCAATCAATCCCACGTGCGCAATTGAAGAGTAAGCAATAAGACGTTTTGTATCCTGCTGTTTAAAAGCAATAAGAGAAGCGTAAACAACGCCTATAATACATAATATCAACGCCATCTGCCCATAAGCGGCAACCCCCAGTGGGGCAATCGGAATCAACCAACGAACCAGACCAAATGTTCCCATCTTGAGCATAATCCCTGCAAGCAACATTGTACCTGCTGTCGGCGCATTGGTATAGGTATCTGGTTGCCATGTATGAAAAGGAAAAATAGGAATCTTAACTGCAAAAGCAATAAAGAAAGCCCAAAAAATCCAACGTTGTGTGCTATCGTGCAGATCGAGTGCAGCAAAAGAACTCCATTCGAAATCTTTTGTTGCTGTCTGTTGGTACAGATAAAGGATTGCAACAAGCATCAACAGCGACCCGAAAAAAGTGTAGATAAAGAATTTTAGATTCACTCGGATTCGATCCCCCTCACCCCAAAGTGCGCAGATAAAATAAATTGGAATCAATGCAACTTCCCATCCGACATAGAAAGAAAATGCGTCTAGCGCAACAAAGACCAAAAGTAAACCCGCCTGCATAAAAGACACCAAGGCATAAAAGTTTCCTTTAAGCGTTTTACCAAAGGTCGAGAGGATAATCAATGGTATCAATCCATTGGTCAGGAGAACCAAGGGGAGACTAATACCATCCAAACCAATATGGAATTTTATCCCTAACCGTGGTATCCAATCATACGATTGTTCAAATTGAATACTGGCATCAGGAACGAATTGACATAAAAAAGGAACAGTCAATACCAATTGGAGCACAGACAATCCCAAAGCAGCCCACTTGGCAGAAGACGAAGACTTCACAAATGCTAAAACAAGAGCACTTACAAGAGGGAGTAACAGCAGTATAAATAGGTTATTCATGGATTACTTCGATTACAAATAGCTATACATTTAAAAAACCGTACAAAAGGATAGCGATAACCCCAATGACCATCATAAAGATATAAAAACCAACATGTCCTGTCTGCAGCTGACGAATGCCTCGACCGGAAGACATAAAAAAGCTTCCGATACCGTTTACAAAACCGTCTATTCCTGCTCTATCAACAATATGGTATAAAAACTTCGAAAATGCATTCAAGGGGCGAACAATCACCGCATCATATAGTTCATCTACATAAAGCTTATGATAGGATAATTTGTACAAAAGCCCTTGTTCTTGTCCGTCTGGACCAGGGATCCTTTTCTTCTTAACATAAGTTGAATAAGCTATAACAGCCATTATCAAAGCTGCAATAGCAGATGCCCCCATCAAGATATACTCGGTATTATGGTCAATATGGATGGCTTCCACTCGACTGTTACTGTAAGCAAATATCGGACTCAGGAAGTTAGCAAGCCAATGACTGCCTCCTAACGCCTCTGGCACATTCAACAATCCTCCGCCAGCAGCAAGCACCGCTAATACAAGCAAAGGAAGCAACATCGTAGCAGGAGACTCATGCAAATGACTCTTTTGATCCTCCGTTCCTCTAAATTCTCCGAAAAATGTCAGATACAACAGCCTGAACATATAGAAAGCGGTAAATAAAGCTCCTATAAAACCAAGCCCCCATAGTAAAGGGTTAGCTAGGAAAGCATGCGCCAAGATCTCATCCTTTGAGAAAAACCCCGACAATGGCGGTATTCCCGAAATAGCAATAGTACCGATCAGCATAGTCAAATAAGTTATAGGAAGCCCCTTTTTAAGCCCCCCCATCTGACGCATGTCCTGCTCATCACTCATCGCATGGATGACAGATCCTGCTCCCAAGAAAAGCAATGCCTTAAAGAAAGCATGCGTCAGTACATGGAAAAAAGCACCTGTAAACGCACCAACGCCCAATCCCAAAAACATATACCCCAATTGAGAAACCGTCGAATAAGCCAACACTTTCTTAATATCATTCTGCGTAATTGCAATAAAGGCGGCAACCAATGCGGTACACACACCTATCGCGGCAATAATCTGCATTGTGACGGGAGATAGCGTAAACAAAATATTGGATCTTACGATCATATAGATACCTGCCGTAACCATCGTTGCCGCGTGAATCAATGCAGAAACCGGAGTAGGTCCCGCCATCGCATCAGGTAACCATGTAAATAAAGGAATCTGTGCCGATTTTCCGGTTGCTGCAACAAACAATAATAAAGTAATCAGCAGTAAGGTGGCATCACCGACCGGGAAACTGGATGCTTGCTGGAATACGGCATCAAATTCTAAAGAGCCAAATGTAGCGATGATAGCAAAAACAGCAATCAAAAATCCCAAATCGCCGATTCTATTCATTACAAACGCCTTCTTAGCTGCGCTTGCATAACTTGAATTTTTATACCAGAAACCGATCAGTAAATAAGAGCATAGGCCGACTCCTTCCCATCCGATAAACATAATCAAATAGTTAGAGCCTAAAACCAACAGCAACATAAAGAATATAAATAGATTCAGGTATGCAAAGAATTTACCGAACCCCGCATCATGGCTCATATATCCAATGGAGTACAGGTGGATCAAGAAACCTATACCTGTAATAATAAGCAACATTAATGCGCTCAAAGGATCTACCAAGAAAGAGAAACTAATATCCAAATTACCCAATCGAATCCAATCGAATAAGTGATAAGCAAAAGCCGAATCTTGTCCTGCACTGCGAGCGGCCAGCACTTCACCAAATACAAGGCAACTCAATATAAAAGACCCCAGCACTACGCCACTACCAAGAGTTCCGACAGCACTTTTAGGGAGAAAATTTCGCCCTATTCCATTGATTACAAATCCAATCAGGGGTAGTAAAGGTATTAACCAAATTAGTTCGATCATATAGCTAGTTCTACTTAATTTTTACCAACGCAACTTACTTAACGACTCAATATCTACTGATTTTGTATTCCTATAGACCATAATAACAATAGCCAGTCCCACAGCCACCTCTGCGGCTGCTAATGCCATGATAAAGAACACAAACACCTGTCCACTGGCATCTCCCCGATACGCTGAGAATGCAGCCAACAACAGGTTAACGGAATTGAGCATAAGCTCTATCGACATCATAATGATAATCACATTACGACGGATCAACACACCAATGACACCGATTGAAAAAATGATACTACAGAAAATCAGGTAGTGATTTAACGGTATCCCTTGTATATTTTGAATAATATTGTCCATTACGCTTCTTTTGTTTCTTTTTTAGCCAATAATATTGCACCAACCATCGCAGTCAATAACAAGATTGAGGATAGCTCAAAAGGCAAAAGGAATTCATCAAATAAAACTTTACCTAGATTTTTCACTAGTCCGACATCGCTATTGCCCGTCACAAACTCGTTATTGCTCTCTATAACCTTAAAAGCTCCTAAAAATGTAACCAGCATACACATTCCAGCTACAGCGCCCATAATCTTCACCAGATTGGACCTCATTGGCTCGATATCCTTATTGAGATTGAGCAACATCAGGACAAATAAAAATAAGACCATGATTGCTCCCATATAGACGATGAAATTGACAACGGCCAAAAATTGGGCATTTAGCAAGATATAGTGCACCGTAAAGGTGAAAAAGGTAATAACCAAATAAAGCACACTATGCACAGGGTTCTTTGTGAAGATGGTCATCAGCGCAAAGAAAATAGACAAAAAGGCAACAAAATAGAATATAGTCATCTGCTTAAGCGTTTTCTCTGTTTAGTTTTGTAATATCAAATTTAGGTTCCACCAATTTATCCTTGCCATAAATAAAATCGCGACGCAGATATTCTGCAGTAACATGCGGCCCATCAAGATAGATCGCCTCCTTAGGGCAGGCTTCCTCGCAAAGTCCACAAAAAATACAACGGAGCATATTGATTTCATAAACAGCAGCGTACTTCTCTTCCCGATATAGGTTCTCCTCTCCTTTTTGACGCTCTGCGGCAGTCATCGTAATAGCTTCAGCAGGACAAGATAAAGCGCAAAGTCCACATGCTGTACAGCGCTCCCGCCCTTGCTCATCACGTTTCAAAGAATGCTGCCCTCTAAAGTTTTTTGAGTAAGGCCGTATTTCCTCCGGATATTTAATCGTTGGTATTTTTTTGAAAAAGTGTCTTAGGGTGATAGACAACCCCTTAGCAATAGCCGGTAGATACATGCGCTCCCATATATTCATTGGCTTCTGCTCAATAACTTTCTTTCTATTACTTAATGATTGCATAACTGTTATTTAAAAGTTATAATGGTTACAAAAGTGATGGAGGTGATGTTCTTTCCTTCCTAACCTCTATCACTAGGATCACCAACTTCACTATTTTAAAAATAAGTATCCTTTACTAGTGTGATTACTCCTGTCAGCACGATATTAGCAATGGCTAAAGGAATTAATATCTTCCAGCCAAGATTCATCAACTGATCATAGCGGAACCGTGGCAAAGTCCAACGTATCCACATAAAGAAAAAGATGAAACCGAATATCTTTAAAAAGAAAACTACTACGCCAATAATGGTTATCCAATTTTGCGATAGCCCAAGCTCATACATAAACGGGAAATTATAACCGCCAAAGTAGAGTGCTGCCATCAACGCCGAAGAAACAAACATATTAATGTACTCCGAGAACATATAGAGCCCGAGTTTCATCGAAGAATATTCGGTATGGTAGCCTCCGACCAGTTCGGTCTCACACTCCGGTAAATCAAACGGTACCCGGTTACACTCTGCAAAAGCACAGGTGATAAAAATCAAAAAGCCGAGCGGCTGTCCCCATATGTTCCAATTGACAAACCCCGATTGTTGTGCTACAATATCTTCTAGCTGTAAGGTACCCGTCACCATCAATAACGCGATAAGCGACAACCCCATTCCGATTTCATAACTAATACTCTGAGAAGCTGCACGGATAGCACCCATCAACGAAAACTTGTTGTTGGAAGCCCAGCCACCAAGCATAATTCCGTATACCCCTAAAGCAATAACACCGAACATATAGAGTACACCTATGTTAATTCCTGAAGCCACCTGCAACGAGATCTGCTTGCCATTAATAGTAAGCTCCTGCCCCCAGGGGATGACAGCCGAACTGATACAGGCAGTGATAATAGCTATAACCGGCCCCAAAATAAAAAGAGGCTTGTGTGCTCCCGAAGGAATAATCTCCTCTTTAAAAAAGAACTTTCCACCATCGCACAGAGGCTGTAAAAGTCCGAAAATACCAGCTCTATCTGGTCCATGCCTATCTTGCATAAAACCAGCAATCTTACGCTCTGCAAGGGTAGAATACATTGCGATTACCAAGGTAATGGTAAACACAATAACTACTAAAATCAATTTTTCTAAAATAAAAGCTGTTTCCATCGCTGATTTACTTTAATCGTTCTGTTCTGGCCAACTGCTCCTCATTAGCCAATTGCAATTTTTTATCTTCATGAATCACCGAAGGAGGATTAAAATTCAAGTAGTGATTTGCTCCAATAACAGATTCATGATCTACCGGAGTAGGCTCCTCGAGTGTCCAATCGGAAGTATGCTTCGTCTCAAACCGACAAGTGTTACAGATAAATTCTTCTACCTCTCCATACTCATCTTTTCTGCCTGTAACCCGTAATACTTCGTCTCCTTTGTACCAAAGCGTGACTTTTCCAGCACAAGTAGGGCAATCCCTATGTGCATCCACGGGCTTGGTAAACCACACACGGTTCTTAAAACGGAAAGTCTTATCCGTCAAAGCCCCCACCGGACATACATCAATTACATTTCCTACAAAATCATGATTCAATGCTTTATGTATGAATGTGGATATCTCGGAATGATCCCCTCTATTCAAGACCCCATGCTCGCGCTCGTCAGTAAGCTGATTGGCAACAAAAACACAACGATAACACAGAATACAACGATTCATATGCAGCTGAATTTTATCTCCGATATCAATACGTTCGAATGTACGGCGTTCAAATTCATACCGCGTCCCTTCATCGCCGTGCTCATAGCCCAGATCCTGCAATTTGCACTCACCGGCTTGATCACATACTGGACAGTCCAAAGGGTGGTTGATCAAAAGCATCTCCACAACTCCTTTTCGAGCTTCAACAACATCAGGAGACGTAATATTCTGTACCTCCATACCATCCATAACAGTCGTGCGGCAAGATGCCACAAGCTTAGGCATTGGTCTAGGGTCTTTCTCGGACCCCTTAGATACTTTGACCAAACAGGTACGGCATTTACCCCCGGTTCCCTCTAACTTAGAATAGTAGCACATCGCTGGCGGGACAATATCTCCACCTATCTGACGTGCTGCATTTAGAATAGTAGTTCCTGGTTTTACCTCTACAGGTATACCATCGATCGTTACTTTAAATTTTACAACTTCTTCAGCCATCGTTTCTGCTTTCTACTAGATTATTACCCTCGTTTACTGTGCTACCGGTTTTATAGGATCGGCATAATGTGCTAACCCATAATTCTTCGATTGCGACTCCTCTGGATGAAGTACATGCCACTCAAACTCGTCTCTAAAGTGCCGAATCGCTGCCGCTACAGGCCACGCCGCAGCGTCGCCTAACGGACAAATTGTATTACCTTCTATTTTTCGCTGAATATCCCATAGTAAATCGATATCCGCGATACTGCCTTGACCGTGTTCTATTTTATATAATACCTTCTCCATCCAGCCCGTTCCTTCACGACAAGGGGAACACTGTCCACAGCTTTCGTGATGATAGAAGCGTGTAAAATTCCAGGTGTTACGGACAATACATTGATCCTCATCAAAAACGATAAATCCACCAGACCCCATCATAGTACCTGTCTGGAAACCACCGTCTGCCAGAGATTCATAGGTCATCAAACGAGCATCCCCATTGATGGTCTTACAAATTAGATTGGCGGGCAGAATCGGCACAGACGAACCACCTGCAACCAAAGCCTTTAGCCGCTTTCCATTAGCTATACCACCACAGTATTCGTCAGAATAGATAAATTCTTCTACAGGTACTCCCAACTCAATCTCATATACTCCTGGGTTCTTCACATTTCCTCCAGCAGAAATCAGCTTCGTTCCTGTGCTACGCTCTATACCGATTTTAGCATACTCTTCGCCTCCATCATTGATAATAGGCACAACAGATGCAATAGATTCAACATTATTTACAACTGTAGGACAGCCATATAATCCTGCAACTGCAGGGAATGGTGGCTTAATACGCGGATTACCACGCTTGCCTTCCAGCGATTCCAAGAGCGCGGTCTCTTCTCCACAGATGTATGCACCACCGCCCGGTTGTACATAGATCTCTAAGTCATAGCCTGTACCCAGTATATTCTTGCCTAGAAGTCCCGCTGCTTTTGTTTCAGCAATAGCACGCTCTAATATTCGGATCTGTGGCATCATCTCGCCACGGACATAGATATAGGACGTATTTGCTCCTAATGCATAACTCGACACGATCATTCCTTCAATTAATGCATGAGGGATATGAGTCATCAAATAACGATCTTTAAAAGTCCCTGGTTCAGACTCATCGCCATTACATACCAAATAACGGGGAACCCCCTCTGGCTTTGCCAAAAAGCTCCACTTCATCCCCGTAGGGAATCCCGCTCCTCCTCTTCCTCGTAGTCCAGATTTCTTCACCTCCTCGACAACGTCATCAGGAGACATGCTCTTTAATGCCTTCTCTACAGCACGATATCCTCCTTTTTGACGATAAACATCAAAAGTCTGAATACCTGGCTCATTGATATGCTCTAATAATAATTTACGTCCCATATGTTTTAAGCTTGCTGTTTCGCTTTATCCCGCAAAGTGTCAATCAATT
The DNA here is from genome assembly GCF_017908035.1 of Sphingobacterium tabacisoli. Classification (GTDB taxonomy): domain Bacteria; phylum Bacteroidota; class Bacteroidia; order Sphingobacteriales; family Sphingobacteriaceae; genus Sphingobacterium; species Sphingobacterium tabacisoli. Next base: position 379,847 of record NZ_JAEQMU010000006.1, read on the forward strand.
CATCCACACTTTTTTCAGTCAAATTCTCATAAAAAGTATACTCCGGGCCAATCTGTAATACAGGTCCATAACCACAAGCGGCGATACATTCTACACCCCGCCAAGAGAATAAACCGTCGGCCGTAATCTCTCCTTCCTTTACACCTAAGCGGTTTTCAATATGCTGCATGATTTTTTCCGCACCGACCAAGCAACACGGCCCGGTACGGCACACTTCCAACATGTACTTCCCTTGAGGCTTTAAAAAATACATGGTATAAAATGTAGCCACCTCATATACTTCAATAGCTTGTATATGAAGATATGCCGCCACTTTATCCATACTATCTGTACTTAACCACCCATACTCCGCTTGCACGAGGTGAAGGATAGGTAATAACGCTGACTTTTGCTGGTTCTCGGGGTAACGAGCGACAATCTCGCCGAACTGTTCCAAAAGTGCCGCAGAAAATTCTACCGGTTGGTTCTCTTGTATACTAAGCATCTAACTCTCCTGCTATTACATTTAAACTACTCATGTTGATAATCGCATCAGATATCAACATACCTCTACTCATTGGCGCAAACATCTGATAGTTGATAAAAGATGGTCTTCTGAAATGAAGTCGGTAAGGTGTACGCCCACCATCATGTATCAGGTAAAAACCGAGCTCGCCATTGGCCCCCTCCACAGCATGGTACACCTCTGATTTCGGTGTTTCCCATTCCCCCATCACTATTTTAAAGTGATAAATCAACGCTTCCATATTATTATAAACCTGCTCTTTCGGTGGTAAATAAAACTCTGGAACATCAGCGTGAAACACCCCTTTTGGTTCTTTTTCTATTTTCTCTAGCGCCTGCTGAATGATACGCATAGACTGCCGCATCTCTTCATTACGCACCATAAATCGATCGTAAACATCTCCATTTGTACCTACTGGTACATCAAACTCAAACTCTTCATACGAACAGTAGGGAGCTGTAACACGGACATCATAATCGACTCCGGTAGCACGTAGAATAGGTCCGGACCAGCTGTAATCCAACGCTTGCTCTGGCGTCACTGCCGCAACACCTGAAGTACGCTCAATAAATATGCGGTTACGAACAAAAAGTTCCTCAAACTCGCTCAAAACAGGCGGATAACGTTTAAGAAACTCTCTAATCTTATCAAAAGCGATAGCATTAAAATCACGCTCGAATCCTCCAATACGACCGATATTGGTCGTCAAGCGGGCACCGCAGATTTCTTCAAAGATCTCATAGATAAACTCCCGCTCCTGCATCACATAGAGGAAGCCTGAAAAGGCACCTGTATCCACCCCCAAGATACCATTACAGATAATATGGTCGGCGATGCGCGCAAGTTCCATCACGATCACACGCATATACTGCACCCGCTTTGGAATCTCGATATCTAAAAGCTTCTCGACAGTCATATGCCATCCCATATTATTGATTGGAGACGAACAATAGTTCAAACGGTCGGTCAGCGGTGTAATCTGATAAAAGGGACGATGTTCTGCAATCTTCTCGAAAGCTCGGTGTATATAGCCAATCGTCGAAACCCCACTCACTATCCGCTCCCCATCGATCTGCAGCACATTCTGAAACACACCATGCGTAGCGGGATGTGTAGGCCCAAGATTGAGCGTTATTAACTCATCTTGAGGGTCATTGTCATAAAAAACGGGGTTATTAGGGGTTATCTTGGTTATTCGGTTACTCATCTTATCTACACTTGAAGTTAACGGCCAAAATAAAAATCTTTCTTATCTATTCGGTTAGGATCTTCTAGCGGATACTCTTTTCGCATTGGAAAGACATCTAGATCATCCATATTCAAAATTCTTCTTAGGTCTGGATGTCCTTCGAAATGAATTCCAAAGAAATCGTAAGTCTCTCGTTCCATCCAGTTTGCCCCCTGCCATACACTTGTCGCAGAAGGTATAGTCGGTTGCTCGCCTCCAATAAATACTTTAACGCGGACACGTATATTTTGAAAAAGGTTATGAAGATGATACACCACTGCATATTGCTTCTCCTGTAGCGGGTAATGCACAGCAGTAATATCCGTCAAATAATTTAAACGCAACAGTTCATCGTTCTTGACAAATGCCAATAACTCCAAAATATAAGCGGACTCCGTTTGAATCGCCAATAAACCATGAGGTTCTCCTAAAACGTGAACCTTATCGCCTAAGACAGCCTGTAGACGATCAATTATAACCTGATTATCCAACTTATTCATTATTTGCTTCTATACCGTACTTCTCTAATAACGCTTTATATTCCGGGGTATTTCTCCTATTCAAAGACTCATTCTTCACAATCTCCTGCAACTTGAGCACACCATCTAGAATTGCTTCAGGGCGAGGTGGGCATCCTGGCACATATACATCCACAGGAATAATTTCGTCAATCCCTTGTAGAACAGAATACGTATCAAAGATACCTCCACTAGAAGCACAGGCTCCCACAGCAATAACCCAACGAGGCTCAGCCATTTGAACATACACTTGCCTTAAGACTGGAGCCATTTTTTTTGCAATGGTCCCCATCACCAACAACATATCAGCTTGGCGTGGCGAAAAACTAGGGCGCTCTGCACCAAAACGAGCCAGGTCGTAGGTAGACCCCATAGTCGCCATAAATTCTATCCCGCAACAAGATGTAGCAAAAGGGAGAGGCCACAGGGAGTTGGCTCGGGCCAGCCCAATGGCTTTATCTAACGAAGTGGCAAAAAATCCAGCTCCTTCTACACCCGGAGGCGCTTCGGCTAAGGTAACTTTGCTCATAATTAGTTTTTTCTTCTTTTCGTAGTTTATTTCTCGGTTCAATATAATATTTTTAATCTTGTATTGGAACCGAGGATTGCTATTTAGAACTGTTCTAATCCCAGTTCAGCGCCTTCTTCTTTATCACATAGATAAAGCCCAGAAGCAACATACCCATAAAGACAAACATCTCTATAAGCCCCTGCATTCCAAACTCTCTAAAATTGACCGCCCAAGGATACATAAAGATAACCTCGATATCAAAAATGACAAATAAGATAGCGACAAGGAAGTATTTGATGGAGAAAGGCTGCCTTGCATTACCGATGACCTCAACTCCGGATTCAAAAGAAGAAAGCTTCTTTTCCGAACGGACTTTAGGCCCTAAAAGATGAGTTCCCACGATGGTAAGCACTCCGAAACCGGTTGCAACAGCCAATTGAATCAGAATAGGTAAATAATCTACCGGCATATTCTCTAGTTGTACGTTTTCCATGATAAGTTTAAGTCTCAGTTATATACACAAAAATAGGAATTTTATCCCAAATAAAAAGGGGAACTGCATGACAGTTCCCCTTTTCTTATTAATTTTTAGAGGTTTAACTCTTTAAGTAGTCAATATAAGCCTTAGCGGTTTCGTCTTCAGGATTAATCTTGATTGTATTCTCAAAATACTCTAATGCCTTCTTGTTATCTCCTTTTAATAAATAGAAGTATCCAACATTATTGTAAGAATCTACCAATTTAGAAGTTGCATCTTCATCCAACGTCTCCCCTGCAGCTTGTTTATCCTTCAATACCTTAATTAATTGGTCAAAAGCAGGAACAAACAAACCTTTAGTCAATTCAGGAGTTTCAGGATTGATAACGTCCAATTGCATATTAGCATATCCTGTCATATACAACGCTTGTACAAGGTATTCATCATACACTTTCTGGTCGTTTGATTTTACGATAACATCAAATGCTTTGATTGCATCATTTAATTCCTTCGTTGCATCTTCTTCCTTCTCTTTTTTAGCTGCTCCGGCACGGAAGTTAGCCATTCCTAAGAAATAATTCGCCTCGTAATAGAAATCAGTACCAGTTTTCTGCGCAGGAATATTGAAAATAGCTGCAGCTACATCATATTTACCTTGTCCAAATGCTACCATACCTGCCGAACCGATTTCAGGCATCATTTCAGGGTTCATCTCTAACGCTTTTTGCAAATTAGGAAGACCCTTAGCGACATTGCCCGCTTCGATATTTGCCAAACCGGAGAAAAGATAATCGATATCGATCAAACGGCTTTCTTCAGCACCTGCAAACAATTTATCAAAATACTCGACACCTTTCGCATAATCTTTGTCTTGGTTGACCGCAATCAAACCTAAATAACGGAATACTTTTGCATCAACTCCCGGTACATTAGCCAACTTCTCTGCAACAGTCTTCAACTCGTCATATTTCTGACCATATACTAAGAAATCCGCATAGCGTACGTTCGCCTCTGGTGACATATCACCCGTAACCTGCAAATACTTTTTATAGCTATCTACCGCTTTTGAAACCTGAGCTTCGTAAGCTGCTTTTTCTTCATCTGTATTATCTGGCATACGCTTTGCCATCTGCAATTGCGTCTCAGCGATTTCGCGGTACACTGGACCATAGTTAGGATATTCAGAGGCGATATTGTTATATTGCTCTAATGCTTCGTCAAATGCAAATGCGCGACGTGTGATCAATGCTTGCTGCACTTTTGCTTTTACCAAGTTAGGATCCACATTCAATGCATCACGGTAACTAACATAAGCTTGACTATTATCTTTCAATCCTAAGAAAGCATCACCTAAAGCTACAGGGACCATAGCGTCCTTCGCATTTTTAGCTTTTGCTTGTGTCAAATAATCTACTGCTTTTGCAAAATCAGGCTTAGGTGCATCGATATAAGCACGACCGATATAATACAAAGGCAAATAATCTTTCTTTCCTAGAGAAGCAGTCGCTGTAGCAAATTTAGATTCTGCCGCAGAAGTGTTGTTCTTCATCAAATCTACGATACCCAAACCGACATTATTCAATTGCTCTTTTGGCGCATTTGTCAAACCATTATTAAAAATAATTGCCGCAGAATCAGCCTTCTCGTTGATCAAATAAATCTGTCCAAGGTAAAAGTAATTCTCGCCATCTTTAGCCTTCTTCTCGACCAAATTTTGCAAAATACCTTTAGCCTTATCGTACTGCTCTGCATCCATAGCTGCCTGAGCGTCCTTCAAACTTTGAGCACTTGCTGTACCAACCACAGCCCCAGCTAGTAATAAACTCAAAAATAATTTGCTTTTTGTCATAATTCTATCTTGTATTCTTATAGTTGTTTACTAATTTATTTTATCTCTAATTATTATCTCGCGACCTGGCATTGTGTAGGGCAGTAATCCCGATTTCAAAACAATACGCTGCCCCCTATCTCCGGTCATAAACGCTGAAAAGCCGATCCCTAACCCCAAATTAGGCTGGTAGTTCAGTACAAAAATCTCACGCTTTAAAGGATACTCTCCTGTCGCAAAACTTGTCTGAGAAGGCTTCACGTATTTCTTAGCCCCATCTTTCTCACTAACTACGCTCAAGATACGAATTTTATCTTTTTCTGAAAAAGAACTTTCTAAAGATAAAAATTGATTGTAACTAATCAAGCCTACTTTCCCTCTTTTTTCTGCCACTTCCTTTAAAACAGCTTCAGCACCATCCTTTGCCTCGACAAAAGTGTTAGCAACCTTTTCTATCTTCCCTAGCTCTCTAAAGTAACGAAAGACACTCGAATTCAGATTATCAAAAACCAAGGAATAATCCGTGACTTTATTACCCTTCATCAGCTCCGGAATATCGGATACATTAACGCTCGTATCCGCATCCCCAATATTCCCTACCAAAATAATGCCATCATAAGCGACACTATAAATTCTAGGCGTAACAGATCTCGCCTTAAACCCTTTCTGTTCCTCCTCTGTCAACTGCCTGGTCAAAACTGCAAACGCCACATCTCCGTTCAAAAGACTGTTAACCACTTGCACTTCAGAATTAGCATGCTCCTCGATTTTAGCATTATAGTAAGAGCTTTCAAAAACTTCTTTCTGTTCCAAAAACAGAGGTAAGACAGTTTCGTCTACAGCAACCGGCAAAACTCCAGCCAAGATATCATCTTTCTTCTCCTTTTTAGTACTATTGGAACAACCTGTAAAACCAAGAGTTACCACGCTGATCAACACGGAACAAAAAAACAGTTTCATACTCAGTAAGATTTAAAGATTAATAGAAGGATTAATCGTACATGATTTTTTAACGTAAAAAATTATTCTGCCAAAGTCTTGCAAATCGCATAAACGAGTACACAATCAGCAATCCTCCAAACATATTCTTATACGTTTTGTCAATTTCTAAAGGAAACGATTTCCAAAAGATAATCAATAGGCCCAAAATGAAATAAAAAAGAAACATACATAGGCCTAAAATGGACAGAAATCGCTGTGTCGGCGATTTCTGTCTAAATTTATTGTTTCTTGAGTTGTTATTCACACTCATTACATATTTGTTAAGTCCAAACGGATAGGCAAAGTATAAGCAACACGCACCGGACGTCCGTTTTGAATACCTGGGCTCCATTTCTTCGCTTTCTTCAACAAGTTGACAGCAGCTTGTCCCGTACCGTAAGAAAGGTCACGAACCACTTTAACATCTGTTAACTCTCCGTTTTTCTCTACAACGAACGATACCTGAACAGTTCCTTTCACTCCTGCATCGATAGCGCCTGATGGATACTGGTAGTTGTCGCCAATCCATTTACGGAATGCAGCCATACCACCTGGTGGCTCCGGTTGAATCTCTACGGACTCGAAGATTTCCTCTCCAGAACCGGTTCCGCCTTCTACACCTTTAGTACTACCTGTTGCTGACCCAGCAACATCTTTTGTACCCCATTTACCTTCAGTTGTGATACTACCACCTTTCATACCTTTCATCGCAACAGGACCGATAAGTTTTTTCTTATCTGTAGCCTCTTCGACAGTAGCAACTTCCTGCTCTACCGCCTTTTCCTTAGGAACAGGCTTAATCTCAGGTAAAGCAACTACATCTAGTGCAGGTTTAGATTCAGCAATCTTAGGTGCCTCTTCTTGTACAGGTGGCTTTTCTTCTTCTTCAGGAAGTTTCTCCGCCAAATCCTCTAAAGTAACTTCTTCTGTAAAAGCGATCTCCTCTTTCGGAGCTTCTTTTCCTGAAAAAAGCTTTAGATTAAGCGCCGAAGGAACACTGAAAACCGCAACAACAGCCGTTACAATAAGTAACGCAGTGTTGGTTGCTTTCGGTCCCAACTTACGAAGCTCGTACGCTCCATAAGACTTGTTCCTGTTTTCGAAGACAACATCAAGCCACTCTTTCTTAAATATATTTAATTTTCCAAACATATTATTTCTGTTTTATGATAACTGTACACTATGATTAATCATTGTACAGATTATCCTTTTTCAATAGCTCAATTTCTTCGGCCATGATACGGTTAGATATCATATAACGCTTAACATCTACGATTTTCATCTCGTCCAGTGCATCTACGATATTTCTAGTTACCGATTTTTCACTCGGGCGTATCACTACGATCATATCTTTGCCTCCTGCCTGTTGAGGAACTACCTGTTTCATCTTCATAAGTACAGCACGTAGACCGTCCTTACTGTAATCGATTACAGCCGGTTCCTGGATAGGCTTTTTAACATCACCTTGATACCAGATAAGCTTGTCGTCAGAACCCAACACCAAAGTCACACTACGATGCTCGTCCACATCAACATCAGTTTGTTTATCTGTCTCGACGTTTTTATCAGGCATAGCGACATCCATCGCTTGAGGCTTATTCAAGGAAGTGGTCAACATAAAGAACGTAATCAATAAGAACGCCAAGTCAACCATGGCTGTAAGATCGACCTTACCCCCAGATTTTTTTGACCTTACCTTTCCGCCTTTACCGCCCTTACCAGAGTCTTGATTTAATTCTGCCATTTGCTTCTATTCTAATTAATCAGCTTTAAGGCCAGTTACGAAACTGAACTTGTTTTGCTTCTGATTACGTAATGTTTCAATTATTAAATTCAAACTAGGGAACTTCTCATTGGCATCTGCCTTGATTGCTACCGTCATTAGCTCGATATCATCTGGATCAGTACCATCTGCGACAGCTTTATCTCTCAAGATCTTTGCGGAAGCTAACCTAGCCTGCTTTACCCATGAAGACAATTCATTCGACGCGTTCATAGTTGAATCTACAGGAATTCCCTTTTGCTTATCTTCTGTTCTATCGCCTGCTTCAGCTGCCAACAATGTTTTCATTGTTTTCATTGAGACTCCAAAATCTTCCATCGCTTTGAACTTACCATATTCTTCTGGCGTAAATTCAATGCCATACAATGCACCCATTTGCTGTAAAGCTTGTACGCGTACATTTTGGTCTGACATATGAAAGAAGACTTTTCCTTCATTACCAACAGTAATCATCGCTACGTTTCCATCAGGCAATTTTGCTTCTGAATAGGAATGTGGCGCGTCAACTATCAGTGACTCTTGTTGTCTTGCGGTTGCTGTAAGAACGAAGAACGTAAGAAGCAAGAAAGATACGTCACACATCGCTGTCATATCGATCGATGTACTGGCTCTTTTTACTTTTGCTTTACCCATTTCTTTAATCTTTTTTAATTAACAACTCTTCTTTTTCTTAATGATGCATGTTCATTTCAGTTTCCATAAAAAAAACTAAAATTTATTTTTAAGCATCTTACTTGTGGTTAGCCGCGTACGTTTGTACGATAGAGAAACCAGCTTCGTCGATAGAGTAAGTTAATTTGTCGATTTTTGCAGTCAAGATGTTGTACATTACAATAGCAAATGTAGATGTAGCAATACCTGTTGCTGTATTGATAAGAGCCTCGGAAATACCGTTTGCTAATTTAGCTGAATCTGGAGCACCACCTGTTGCCAATGCCGAGAAGGCCTTGATCATACCTGTTACTGTTCCTAATAGACCAGTCAACGTACCGATAGAAACCAAAGTAGCCAATACGTTTAAGTTTTTCTCTAACATAGGCATTTCTAATGCTGTAGTCTCTTCGATTTCTTTTTGGATAGCTAATGCTGATTTTTCTGCATCTAATCCTGGGTTAGCTTCAACATCTTTGTATTTCAACAAACCTGCTTTGATTACGTTAGCAACAGAACCTTTTTGTTTGTCACACTCAGCGATAGCTGTATCAATACTACCAGTTTTTAATAATGATTGTACTTTTCTTACGAAGTTACCTACATTACCTGTACCTGAAGCTTTTCCGATAACGATAAAACGCTCGATAGCGAATACCCATACCATCAAGAATAGACCGATTAAGATAGGAACGACTACCCCTGCGTGATAAACCATACCACCATAGTTACCTGGAAGAGGCTGGTTTTCAGGATTATTATCGATAAAGTTAGAAGGGTTACCCATCACATATTTCCAAATCAAATAACCGATGATAAAACAAATAACGATAGATAAGCTCGCAAATAAGTTACCTGAATTGCCACTCTCTTGTTTTGCTGGGCTAGTAGTTTTTGGTGCGTTTGCCATTTTTACTAAATTTTAGATTTTTACTGTTGTTTAATTATTTATGTTTAATTCAATTTAATGCAATACTTTTTACATCATTTTGACGTCTGTCAAAACAAATATACTATTTTGTTACAAAAGTCAAATTTTTTAGCATTTAATTTTATACTCTTTATAAAATGTGCTTGACAGATGAGCATCAGCGGCAATCATATCCTCAATACACACATAAATTAAATGTTTCCATCTTGTGAATATTATGCAATAAAAACTATTTTTTTTTTGATATGCAAATTAATAAATAGTTAACTCACAAAAATAAGTAAGCTATCACTTACTTTGCTTGTTACAACATATTTGCAGGTTAGTGCACTTTAAGCCTCTAATCTCCTTGTACTAACGCATTTATAAAGCAAAAATTGCCTTAACCACCAACTTGTTTCACACTATACCCCGCGGTCGTTAAAATTTCAAAAACTTTCTGCTTAAAATCCCCTTGTATCAAAATCTCTCCGTCTTTTGCTGTTCCCCCCACGCCGCATTTCTGCTTTAACAATTTAGCGAGATCCTGAAAATCGGATTCTTTCCCTATAAATCCCTCAACCACTGTTACAACTTTGCCTTTCCGAGATTTACGATCTAAAAGAACTTTCAATTTTTGCTTCTCTTTCGGCAATGTCTCCATTTCCGTCTCTAATTCTTCATCGTAGGCAAACGAGCTATCTGTTGAGTAAACGATACCTTCGTACCGTTGCTTTTTTTGCTTTGACATTGTCTTATAGTATTAAGTAACGAGTGACGAGTGATTAGAATCTCTAACTCTCTAACCCCTCAACCCTTCTAACATATTATCTTCAATGAACTTGGTTTTACCTCTATTTTAAGATTTCCGGTTAAGGCCAATGGCTCGCCATCGACATGCACAGGACCGGTATCATCCCGCTCGATCAATATATTGCGCCCCGGAATAATCTCAACATACTCGGACTGATCTGCAGATCGATTAAAAAGGTGATACACCATCATCGGCAGGATATACAAGGGAAATTTATGCACGATACACACATCTAACACCCCGTCACTTACAGATGCATTGGGTGCTATATAAGCGTTATTACCGTATTGTGGCGAGTTGGCAACAGAGATCATAAAAGCTTCCCTTTCATATTTCTTACCATCTATGGTTAAGGTATAGTGACAGGGCTTGTATTTTCCTAAGACATTGATCACAGATCTTAAATAACCGATGGGTCCCCGGATGGAGTCATTTGCAAATCGGTCACTCACTGATGCATCAAAACCCAGCCCCGCAATATTAAAAAAAGGCTTATCATTGATTGTCCCACAATCCACGTCAACCGTTTCAAACCGATTTAAACGACGAATAGCAGCAGTTTCATTCATAGGAATCCCTAAATAGAGTGCCAGCCCATTACCCGATCCCTCGGGAATAATCCCCAGAGGAACTCCCGACCCTATCAGTGCCGACCCCAACTCGTTGATCGTACCGTCTCCACCTACAGCTATAACCGCATCGTATTTTTCTTCAATAGCTTTCTTCCCCAGTTCATAGGCGTGATTAGGCTTGGTTGTCTGCTGAAAAGTAGGATTAAACCTCTTTAAATCAAGAACTTCTAGAACCTTCTTATTGAAAGCCGTTTTCTTCTTTCCTCCCGAAATGGGATTTATCACAAAAAGTATCTTTTTTTGATCTTCCATAAATGCATACTGTCACGCTTGTAAAGATAAGAATACATTGCAATTAATAACCGTTCAAATTTTGGAATAACTAAAATTAGCTTTTAATAGTTATAAAAGAGTTGTAGCTTTGTGGCGTCAAAAAAAGGTGGACTGATTTGCATTTTACACATACAGAGGTAAAAAGGGAGATTGCAACCACAGAAAAAAAGTGCTAAAACCGTTCATTCATTCGATTTTTCACTACTACCTGTATTGCCCTTCCCCTAAGATACAACGCGGTCCGCAGAAGTAATACTATACAAAAACAAATATTGTAATATGGCATATCTATTTACATCCGAATCGGTATCGGAAGGCCATCCCGACAAAATTGCTGATCAAATATCTGACGCATTAATTGATAACTTCTTAGCCTGGGATGAAGACGCCCGCGTAGCTATAGAAACATTGGTCACAACCGGACAAGTTGTACTGGCTGGTGAGGTCAAGTCTAAAATATACTTAGATGTACAGAAAATAACCCGGTCGGTTATTGAGAAGATAGGCTACACCAAATCGGCCTATATGTTTGAAGCCAATTCCTGTGGCGTATTATCGGCAATACACGAGCAGTCTGCTGACATTAACCAAGGGGTAGACCGCAAAACGAGACAAGACCAGGGCGCTGGTGATCAAGGCATCATGTTTGGGTACGCCAACAATGAAACCGACAACTATATGCCTTTAGCATTAGATTTATCCCACCGCTTACTCTATGAACTAGCAGCATTGCGCCGTGAAAATAAGGAAATCACTTATTTACGCCCAGACGCTAAATCTCAGGTTACACTAGAATATAGTGACGACCATAAACCTTTGCGCATCGACACTATCGTAATCTCTACACAACACGACGATTTCGACAAAGAGGATATTATGCTCGCAAAAATCACAGAAGACATCAAAAACGTTTTGATTCCTCGTGTCAAAGCACAGTTGAAGCCCGAACTACAAGCATTATTCAACGATGATATAAAATTCCATGTCAACCCTACCGGCAAGTTTGTAATCGGTGGTCCTCATGGAGATACCGGATTGACTGGACGTAAAATCATTGTCGATACTTATGGAGGGAAAGGTGCGCACGGAGGTGGGGCTTTCTCTGGAAAAGACCCTTCAAAAGTAGACCGTTCGGCTGCTTATGCGACGAGACATATCGCTAAAAATCTAGTCGCGGCTGGTATTGCGGACGAGATTCTAGTACAAATCTCATACGCCATTGGTGTAAAAGATCCTATGGGAATCTATGTAAACACCTATGGCACGAGCAAAGTAAATTGCTCTGATTCCGAAATTGCAACCAAAATAACGGAACTGTTTGACTTGACTCCGTATGGCATAGAAACAAGACTAGGCTTACGGAATCCAATGTATGCAGAAACCGCGGCATACGGACACATGGGAAGAACACCGAAAACAGTTACTAAAACTTTCGAGAACTCAAACGGTGAGACCAAAACAATGCAAGTTGAGTTATTCACTTGGGAAAAACTCGACTATATTGATAAAGTAAAAGCGGCTTTTGGCGTTTAAGCAAACAGCAACGAAAATAAAAAACAGCACTCCAAAAATTGGAGTGCTGTTTTTTATGCAAAAATGTGTAATCAAATCTCTAATCCGTACACTTATGAAAGGGACACCCTTACCGGACAACCCTATAATAATACACACAAAAAGCCTTTGAGTCCGTGTTAAGTCCATGTTGACAGCATGTAAATTCGGAAACAATTCGCTATACTGTTGGAAGCATCTCGTAGACAGCTGCCTTCTTAATAGATTTTTGATACTATCTATAGTATATTTATACTTAAGGTAACATACGCATAGGTTAGAAAAGCATACCTTATATCAGCCCCCTCGCCTTGATCTCTAAATACTTATTTATGGCATTTATACTCAGGTCCTCCGGTGCCGTATAGATAGTCTGCAAGCCGTTGCGGGTGAGTTCTTGGATAATCAGGTTTTTCTCGTACACAAATTTTTCCGCAATAATCTTATTATAGATATCGATTGTTTTTATAGCCTGCTCTCGGGCCAAATCGAACAGTTCTGTATTTTTGAAGACGATCACAACCACGATATGGCTCTTATTCAGCATCCGTAAATAAGGGAGTTGCCTATCCATTGCTTCCAAGGTCTCAAAGTTCGTATAAATAAATATTAACGAGCGCTTATTGATATACTTCCGAGCAAAAGCATATAGTCCTCCAAACTCAGACTCTTCGAATTTTGTTGTAATGCCATAAAGTTTGTCGGAGATCAGCTTCATCTGCTTATTGTTCCGTTCGGCGACAATATGATTATCGACTTCTTTGGAGAAGGTCAACATACCTGCCCTATCCTGTTTAAGTATCGCGGCGTTCGAAAGGACCAAGGTCGCATTTATAGCATAATCCAACAGAGTCATCTCTTGAAAAGGCATCCGCATCACGCGCCCCAAATCAATAAAGGAGTAAATTGGCTGGGATTTCTCTTCCTGATATTGGTTTATCATCAGCTTATTATGCTTGGCGGAGGCTTTCCAATTCATATGTCGATACTCATCGCCTTTGACATACTCACGTATATGGTCAAACTCCATCGTAGTGCCTATACGGCGGATGCGTTTAATACCTAACTCAACTAGTCTATCCGTCGTTGCCAGGAGCTGATATTTACGCATCTGTATAAAGGAAGGGTAGCAAGGGATATCAAGACTGCCCTCAAGCACAAACTTCCTTTCAAAAAGTCCAAGGTGACTGACCAAAACGTTGCACCTTCCAAAAGAATATACGCCTCGGCTTTTGGGAGACAGTTCGAATTCGATTTCATGGGCGTTATCTGGAGACAACCGTAAAAAAAACTCATTCTGCCGCATCTGTAATTGTAGAGGCATCTCTTCCAGTACACGTGCTTTTACTCTAATAGGATAACTACTCGAAACCAGCAACGAGAACGGATTAATATCTCCGTTTGACATTTTTTCAGGATACCTACGCTGAATCACAATGGGCTTTTTTGGAAGAAACAGAAAAAATAAATCCCAAACACAAACCAATAGTACCCCCCATAGTACAACGGTGCATAAGATACGTAGAGGTTCCACGTAAAACGACAGGGCAAAACCTCCCGCCAATCCTAAAAGCAGAAAGAAAAAGAGATTCTTGACATACAGCTGCCTTATCCACTTCATTATCGAGGAATTTCTACAGATTCTACCAATTGGCGAATAATATAATCGGCCGAAAAGCCTTCCATTTCTTTCTCCGGGGTAAGCTGCACACGGTGTCCTAAAACGGAGGGTGCCACATACTTCGCATCCTCTGGGGTCACAAAGTCTCTCCCCTGAAGAGCAGCAAAGGCCTTGGACGCTTCCAATAGCGCAATGGATGCCCGCGGAGATGCTCCAAGGCTTAAATTTGGATTACTACGCGTCTGCACAACAATCTGCGCAATATAATGCAACACATCCTCATGTACAAAAACTAGTTTTGTCAATTGCTGGAAGTGAACAAGTTCTTCTTTGCTCATGACCGTTTGGACAAGCTCTTCTTTATTACCAGCACGTTGCAAATGATGCTCTTTCAAAATATTCAGCTCTTGCTCAAACTCAGGGTAATGAACATCCACCTTAAATAAGAAGCGGTCTAACTGAGCTTCAGGCAGTCGATAGGTTCCTTCGTGCTCAATGGGGTTCTGCGTCGCAAATACAATAAATGGGCTCGTCATCTTGTAGGTATGTCCATCGACGGTGACCTGCTCCTCACTCATACATTCAAACAGTGATGCCTGTGTCTTCGCTGGAGCCCTATTAATCTCGTCTATCAAAATAATATTCCCAAATATCGGCCCCTTTCTAAACTCGAACTCATTGGTCTTCAAATCTAAGATAGACGAACCTGTCACATCGGAAGGCATTAGATCTGGCGTAAACTGAATCCGCTTGAAATCGCTACTTATGGTCTTCGCGATAAGTTTCGCCGTTAATGTCTTCGCTACTCCAGGTAGCCCCTCGATCAGCGAATGTCCTCCTGCAAGAATCGATATCAACAGCATATTGATTACACGATCCTGTCCTACAATCACCTTTTTGATCTCCTGCCTTACAGCCTCTAACTTCTCTTGTAAAACGGTCAAATCAATTCTGTTTTCAAAATCGGGCAAATAACGATCTGTTACATTATCTTGTTCGCTCATATCAAATTAGCTTTACTTTTAAATTCTTCTATTTTTCTATTAATATCTTTTACATCCGCTATGGAAAAACTATTCCGCGTGCGGCACCCGTGGAGAAAAGAGAAAAGTGCCGTCGTTTCTTCTAGACCTACTGCTGATTTCAGAGAGAGCTGCCGTAAGAATTTATCGTCTATGAGATCCAGCGTTTCTAAGTGATAGTGATGCCGTATAGCATAGAGGAAATAATCGATTTTTTTATGGGCAATATTTCCGGGATCCCCATTCTCATAATATAATGTACCAATGGTCTTCGCAAATTCTTTGGAAAGGTTGGACTCTGGTCTCACAATTTTTACCGCGCGCTGCTCACGCTTGCTTTTAAACAATAGCAGTACAAAAAGACCAAACAACAATAAATACCAGGCCTGGCTAAAACCCGGGCTGGTTAAAATAACCCGCAAAGGCGTAGCAGACTCTCCGGAATTAAAGTAATAATCGGAAAACAACACCTTCTTATTCTTAATTACGCTCAAGGCCCGTGAGACGTACTCGTACCCTTCTTCCTGCAATAGGTGATAGTTGGTAAATACCTCTGGAACTAAATGTAAATAAATGGCACCCTTACCGTGAGACACGCGAACAAAATTGGGGATAGCTCTTCCTCGGGAATGTAGTTGTCCCAAAATCGTACAGGTTTTTGCATTAAGCTTAGAGAAAACATTGAAATCTGAAACTCTATCCAAATAAAGCCGACCTGTGTCCTGTCCCAGCGAGTAGCTGACATTCTTGTCCGTAGGCACAAACAACTTATACTGCAATGCCTCAACTTTAATGCCTAACGTATCCAGCAGCTCATCGCCGATATAAGTCGAGGCTACAAAAATCTCTCCTCCAGCATCAGCATAATCCAATATCTTCTTTGCATCTAGATTATCATAACTGACATATTGGTATACATCAACCAATACGGCATTATAATCCAGAACACTATCCAGACGATCTACCAATTCATATAGCGTCTCTCCAAAATCTTCATACACGTGATCGGGGCCTAAGATACGAGGCGCCTCATTCCTAAAAACGAAAAGACCATAGGGTATTTTATCCTTGAAATTATAGGTTTTTGACCAATTTATGGGGCGCTTTGCTCCAGCATCAATCAGTGCAATACCTATTGCAACAATCAATACCAATAACAGCCCTATCCATATGCTTTTTTTCAAGACCACCTCCTTTGAAATTGGACAAACTGTTCTTCATATTTCGTGTAAGATGTTGCCGTAATAGCAAACCCTCCAAACCATACGTAATCAAACAGCGCGGCACATGCTAAAAATTCATTCTTCAAGGCAACATTATCCACCTCTTCCATCAGCTCACTATTGGTTTTTGACTGGTTCCATTTTACAATTCCTTTTCTACCTAGAAGCTGTATATTCATCAGGTGCAGGTAACGAATAGCCAAAGCATAGTTTTTCTGTTGCAACGCTTCTGACAAGTAGGCATCGACATCAACCCGTAGCAAGTTCTTCTCCACAAAGTCTATCTGCTGCTGCTCTTCCTCTTCATGCTCGTGATGTATATATACGCGCTTGCGCGAGATAAAAAACCTATATGCTAAAAACACAAAAATAACACCACCAACAACCGCTAATATATTAAAGATTCCTTCATTAAAATTAGTGGTCGGGGCAGGAAATAGACTTGAAAAGAAAGCCTCAATACGGTCGAATAGCTTATCAAAAAAGCTCAACTTATCTGAAATACTCTCTATATACTCAAATTCTTTGCTCTGATACCGGGACAGCATAGTATCATAAGAAGGTAAGGTGTCCGCTATTATCATCTTACTCTTAGGAATAGAATCATAATAACCGGGCTTCCAATAGGTGTATGTTGGCATGCTGTCTGTAACACTGAGGGTATCCACAGCAACCGCCTGTAAAGCACTAAGCATCGCCCCTCCTTCCTATCTTATGAATCTTTTCAAAAACATCTTCTCCAAAACGGAGTTCTTTGGCCGTTTCATAGATAATACCATAGCTGATTACGGATAGCATGTAATAGATGATAAAAAAAACGGACAGCATCGTACTTCCAAAAGTAACAAGCATTTTCCCAACATATGTTTCAAAAAAATCATTGTTGAAGCCAACATAATTATATGCTAACAAACCTATTATAACCAGCGGAACTATACTCATTAGTGTCATTAAAGACCGAAATAGAAAGGTGACTACATAAGAAGCTAAACCATATTCACCGATTTTGTCTTTTAACATCGAAAAAGCAGAGGTATAAGTATCAAACAGGTCGTAGTAATTCTCTCTATATAGCATAAAAGCAGTAAAGAACCATAACCCTAATATGGCAAAAACAACCCCGATGGCAAGACTTCCTACAAGGGGAATCAATGCTGAAATAAATAACGTAAAACTAATTGGAATAAATAGAATAATGCCAACGATGATACTTCCCAATAAAAAACGGAAGTACTTATCCATGTGATTTTTAAACGACCTCCAGATATCTTTATAAGAAAACAAAAGGTCCCTCCTATCCCTTAACAGGATAAAGTACTCTATGGTAAATCCAAACGCCAGTACCCCAATAATCAGCATAAAAACCGCCGCAACCCCAAAAATGATCAGCATATCGACAATCTCACCTGAGCTGTAATCAGCGTTTAAATTGAGCTGGGTGGAAATGTAGTACCCGACAAGCAACATCACACACAACGGACCGATCAATAGCCGCAGCAACTCTCGTGATAGGTGTCCCCAAATAATTTTCAGTAGGTTGATAAAGTCCTGTACAAACTCCCCTACTTTACGCTCGCGCTTAAACTCGAATTCGCTTAACTCCATTTATACTTTTTTGCTAACTGCCGAGGTCTAATGATGTAACAATAAATAATAGCTACCATAGACATCACAATAATACATGCACACAACCATACAGATACCTGATAGTACCGTGTGACAAACCCTTCCAGGGTACCTGCTATGATAAAAAAGGGAACAGTACTAATCAACACTTTTGCAGCTTGTTTGATTGCAGCTTTAAAGGACTCCAACCGACTATAAGATTTTGGAAAGAGAATGCTATTCCCCATCGCAAGACCGCATCCGCCGGCAATGACGATAACGGAAAGCTCAATCGTACCATGTATCCATATCGCAGACATGGCCTCCTGCAATACATCATACTTATAAAATAGATAGTGGAACGTCCCCACCATAATACCATTGCTGAACAGGATATAGCCCGTACCAAGGCTAAAAAAAACACCAAAAATAAAGGCATAAAAGGCGACTTTCACATTGTTAATGGTTATAGCAAGCGCTCCACCCCAGTTACTTCCATCTTGGTACACTCCGGCAGGATTTCCGGCTTTGATGTTTTCGATCGTCATATTGACGTAGCCATCACCGAGAATAAGTCGTACGAATCCTTCGTCATGCTGAGCCGAAACAAAGCCGATCAAACTAGCAAACACGAAAATCAAAAAGGAGTACATCAGGGGACGCCGGATAGACCAAATAGCCTCGAAGACCTCCAGCTGAAAAAAATGGGCTATCTTATTATTTGACGATTTTTGATCTTTATAAATTAGCTGATGGGCACGGATAGAAAGTTCATTGAGATATTGCTTCGTTTTACTTTTAGGATAAAAGGTCTGTGCGTAGGCCAAATCATTCGTCAACTCAATGTAATTAGAAGCCAAAGTGTCTGGATTGACATCTCCTTTATTTGTCAAGTTATTTTCTATTGACAACCATTTTTCTTTATTACGTTCGATAAAGGATGCTTCTCGCATAAACTTAAGATTACAGCTTGCTATAAACTTAGATAAAAAGCACGGGATTCTCGAAAACTAATAAAAATTAATCCATGAAAATTAATTTAAAAACACATAATCTATCTTTTTTATAACCGAAGTCCGTAACTTCACATCAAGATGAACAAGTTACTGATCAATACCCCACAAAACGTAAACTTCGAATATAAGCTCGCATCTGTAGGTTCGCGCTGTATCGCTTTTGGGTTGGATTATGGTATTATGATATTGTATGCCATCTTTACATTTACCCTTCTTTCCAAGATGGGTCTGTTTAATTCTTCTGACCCTTGGCTCAGTTGGGGAATTGCTTCTTTCGCTACCTTACCTATTTTTCTGTATCCTCTTCTTTTTGAGACCCTGATGGAAGGTCAGACTATCGGAAAGCGAATTATGAAAATAAAAGTCGTTAAGATAGACGGCACCCGAGCCACATTCTATCAATATTTTATACGCTGGGTGTGTAATGCAGTGGACATATTCATGAGCATGGGAGGACTGGGGCTCACAAGTATTATATTATCCAAAAAAAGTCAACGTATTGGAGATATTGCCGCAGAAACGGCCGTTATCAATATCAAAGAAAACATAGGTTTAAAAGAAACACTATTTGAGGAAATTACGGCAACGCACAACATTATATATCCGGAGGTCATTAGGCTTGCTGACCGGGATCTCAACGAGATCAAAGAAATATATCACACCGGATACCGCAGAAAAAACTATACAATTATCCAGGCCTTGGCGGCCAAAGTAGAAATCCTACTGGGTGTAAAAGCAAACATACACCCAGAGGACTTTATAAGTCAAGTCATAAAGGACCACTATTACATGTTCAAAGAACAATAATAGCACTATTCACCCTATGCTATTGTCGCTGAAGATGTCTGTGCCTGTCTATCGACTTTTTTAACCAATCCTTGCAACACATTCCCAGGTCCTACTTCAACAAATGATTCTGCCCCATCGACAAGCATGTGCTGAACAGTCTGTGTCCATCTTACGGCACCTGTCAACTGAGCTATAAGATTTTCTTTGATCTTAGCTGGATCTGTATAAGGTTTGGCGTCCACATTCTGGTAAATTGGACAAGTTGGAGCCGTGATAACAGTGGCTTCAATAGCGGCCTGTAACTCAACCTTTGCTGGCTCCATCAGTGGGGAGTGAAAAGCTCCTCCAACATTCAGTTTCAACGCACGCTTTGCGCCTGCCTCAGTCAACAATGCACATGCTTTGTCTATTCCTGCGATAGAACCCGAAATAACTAGCTGACCTGGGCAGTTATAGTTTGCTGGAACCACAACATCCTCTACCTGTGCACAAATCCGCTCAACGGTTTCGTCATCCAATCCAAGAATTGCCGCCATCGTAGAAGGTTCCACTTCACAGGCTTTTTGCATCGCATTTGCACGTTGTGCGACAAGCTTCAACCCGTCTTCAAATGACAAAGCTCCAGCGGCAACCAAAGCAGAGAACTCGCCTAATGAGTGTCCTGCAACCATCGTAGGATTAAAACTATCGCCCAGCGCCTTTGCAAGAATAACAGAATGCAAAAATATAGCCGGTTGTGTTACTTTCGTCTGTTTAAGATCTTCATCCGTACCTGCAAACATGATATCAGTGATACGAAATCCTAAAATGTCGTTCGCTTGTTCAAATAGTGCTTTTGTTTCTGCATTCAGGTTATAAAGATCTTGTCCCATTCCCACGAATTGGGCTCCCTGACCAGGAAAAATGTAAGCTGTTTTCATTTGTAAATTATTAGTTTTTTAATAGCCGTCCGCCAGCTGGCGGATCCAGATTTCATCCATTCCTGTTCATGTCATCGCTACTACAGTGATATTTCAGGTGTGAATGATTTATGTTTTAAAGATAATTACTTTTCGGGCATAAATCTTAAAGATACTAAGCGTTTCTCGTCAAAGAAGATATTCGACAGTTCGAAAAGATCTTGCACACTGACCTTATCGATGCTACCCAGTACATCTTCCAAAGAAATAACCCGTCCGTAATCTATAATATTCTTTGCCTCGGCAATAACCATACTCATTCTGTTTTCTTCAGCTAAGGCAATCTGTCCTTTAAATTTCTGTTTTGCTCTAGTCAACTGATATTCAGAAACAGGCGTGTTTTTAAGTTTATTTAATTCCTTAAAAACCAGCGAAACGGCCTTATTTAGCTTCTCTTCATCTGTACCCAGGTAAATACTGATACTCCCGGTATCTTTATACATGGTAAAATTAGACTCGATCGTATAAGCAATACCATATTTTTCACGAATACCGAGATTAAGGATCGAACTCATCCCATACCCTCCGAGCATATTATTAAGTAAAAGCAGTCCGGTTTTCCG
This sequence comes from Sphingobacterium tabacisoli, assembly GCF_017908035.1. Classification (GTDB taxonomy): domain Bacteria; phylum Bacteroidota; class Bacteroidia; order Sphingobacteriales; family Sphingobacteriaceae; genus Sphingobacterium; species Sphingobacterium tabacisoli. The sequence continues at coordinate 401,308 of NZ_JAEQMU010000006.1, forward strand.
CTCATCGTAGACTCCAAAAGTCTGCCCACCCAACATATAATGTGCTTGATTGATTGGTTTTTCAACAATCTGATTAATGTTGTTTACAACGGGGACAACTTGTGTCGGGGTATCTAAGAGATTAGGCTTAATTTTTCCAAAAATACGCTCTGCTAATCGTTTTACTTGGGTCAATGAATAATCCCCCGAAATAGCGATAACGATTTCCGAGGTGCTGTAGGTATCCTGCATAAAACGAAGAATGTCCGACTTCGTAATAGACTTTAGATCGTCTTCTAAACCTAATATATTATGTCCCAACCCAGATCCCTGAAATAAAAGGTCTTCAAAATCATCCATTATTGACTCTTCAGGGCTATCTAGATAGGAGGCGATTTCGTCTAAAACGACGCCCCGCTCTTTCTCTATCTCTGTATCAGGAAAGGTAGAGTGAAATAAGACGTCTTCAAAAAGATCTAATGCCCGCTCCAAATAGGGATTCAGGAACGAAGCGTGCAAACAGGTGTATTCTTTTGTGGTATAGGCATTCAAATCACCTCCTACGTGCTCCAACCGATTCAAAATCTGATTGGTCGACCGCTTTTCAGTACGCTTAAAAACAAGGTGTTCAATAAAATGAGCCATCCCAAACTTACCCTCTTGCTCATTCCTAGATCCGGTATTTACGAGAATACAGCTATGGGTGATAACTGATTTTTGAAAATGCAATAATACGCGTATACCGTTATCCAATTGGATAAGATTGTACTCCTTCATTCAGATGGATTTTTTAATAATGAATGCAAAGTTACGTAATTAAAAACACAAAAGGCGCTCCTTAATACTTGAACGCCTTTTGTGTATATATGGATTACAGAAGCCCCTACATTCGTGGTCTCATGCTTCGCCATGGACTATTGTCTTCCATCGGATTCACTCCGGAAAATTTTTGTAGCTTGAATGTAAATGTCAACATAAAGTAACGGGCCAAGCGGTTGGTACGACTGTCTGTCAGTTCCTGAGCAACAGTCCGATTGATATTCACCTGCTCATTTAATAAGTCAAACGCCTGTAAGCGAATGGTTCCGCGCTGACCTTTCAGCAATTTCTGCTCGACATAAGTATTGATAATAAATGGATTCACATTACTCGCATACCCACGGTTAAATTCTTTCGAGACGTCCGCTCCGAAAATAGTGGTCGGAGTAATATTTACAGACCCAATAATAGATGGAGCAACCTTTGACGTATTAGGTGACTCCAATTTTGCAAGCGAAGTCCTTGTCATATTATAAGAATACCTTACACCTGGATTAATCTCTAAATTTTCAGAAGGATTATAACGGAAAAACAACATCTGACTAATAACAGTATTGTTTGTAACAACCTTATCAAACGTGCCACCGGTCTCATTCTGATTCAAATAGGAAATACCGTGGTTATAATTCACACCACCCCCATACATAATATTATAGGTTTTTTCTTTCAACGATCTTCCCCAGTGATAAAATGTACTTAAAGAGTATACCGGATCAGATTCATTCTGATAACCCGTCTCTTGAAAAATACCATCGCCTTCTTTAGCATAGCGTCTGCTCATAGTTACTATTTTATCCTGTGTATATTCTCCACGAAGCATAGCGAAAAATGTTTTCCCTTTCTGAAAATCACCACTTCTGAAACGCATTCTTAAAGAATGGTTAAATTCTGGATCAAGATCCGAATTACCCAAAGTAAGGTTTGTTCTATTGGTGCTCACCTCAAATGGGAGAATCTGAGAAAGTGTCGGTTCTACCGATTTCCCGCTATAATTAATGGTAATATTAGACTGTTTTGAGAACTTGTATTCAAACCTCGCAATAGGCATAATATTGAAGTTAGACCGGTCGATTGTAGCAGAGGCATCTGCACTACTCGCATTACCCTTTAATAGTGACGGTTGCACAGCAGCTCCTATGGAGTATTTAATCTTATCATTATCATACATAAAGCTAGCGCCCACCCGATGTGTAGTAAATGCATAATCGTAATTATATACGTAATTCTTCACCCCGGATAGTTCTGGATCGGTTATCAACTGATTGTTGATATCATAAGCATTCTGCTTGTCCTTATTGTCGTAATCATTATTATTAAAGTCATAGGTGACTTCTAGCTTGCTCTTTTCCGACAGTGGCTCCGTATAAGAAACTGAAGCTCCCGCATTCCAACTTTTGTTCTGGGCATCACGCAGTGTCTGTACATAAACATCCTTTATCGATTCGTTCTGATTTGCCGGATCGTAAATTTTCTGATTTAATATTTCATTAAACTCATTCTCAGTGACCGCATTATCGTAATTCAGGTTAAAGAACAAATTCCGGCCTTTGTCATTCAGCTTTCGGTTATATAATCCCGAAAAATTATATCGAGGCGCATTAGAACCTGAGTTCAAATCAGTCACCTGTATATTATCTTTCAATAGATTCTTTAAGTAGGTAGCAGTATTAACCGACCTCGTCGTGTTATCACTAAATCCGAGTTGTGGGGTTATTTTAATATAATCTTTATCCGAAATATTCCATTCCAGGTTTCCTTCGAAACGATGATCGGCACGAATACTGTTCTTGTCGTCCTCCAACTCACGGGTTAAGCCCTTTTGGTCTCCCAAGAACTCTGTGAACGAATTTGACAAAGTATTGTTATCGTCTCTCCCGAACGAATAGCTACCGTAAGCTTTCAATTTATCGGAAAAATCGTGGCGAATATTAACGCCGATGGACCCTGTATTAGTAATCCCCTCAGAACCACCGAACATACCTCCAGGGCCCCGTCCGCCGCCTCCTCCTTGTCGTCCTCTAGCTCCTCCTCCCATCGAATTAAAATCAAAGAGATTGGCATTCATATTATTCAGATTACCCAATACCGACACTTGGGATTTGTCCTTAAAGCCCATAAACATTCCTGTAGTCTGATAACGCTCTTCTGTCCCCGCCCCTACACGTAACGTCGTTACATACCCTTCATTGTATTTGGGATCAATCTGTATATTCAACACCTTGGTCGATTCGCCTGATTTATTACCAGTAAGATTAGCCATGTCTCCAAAATCATCCACAATCTGCATTTTTTCAATGATATTGGCAGGAAGATTCTGCGTAGCTGTTTTGACATCGCCTCCAAAAAAGTCCTTTCCGTTGATGCGCACACGAGTTACCTGCTCACCCTGAGCGGTCACATTTCCATCTTTATCCACCTCTACTCCCTGCAATTTCTTTAGGGCATCTTCTGCCACAGATCCTTCGCGTAATTTTAAATCCTTAGTAGAATATTCTACGGTATCCCCCTTGACCTGAACCGTAACAACACCGTTGATAACAACCTCTTCCAACATATTGGGGATCCCTAACAGGATAATGTTAGGCACTAGCATCCTATTATCCTCAACAGGAGTAAACGTATAGTTTTTCTCAAACGGCTCAAATCCTAAACTGGAAACTTTAATCTTGAAAGATTGATCCTTCAGGTTATTAAAGGTATAAATTCCACCAACGGAAGAACTGGTCTTTAGCGTATCTGTCCCTGCAATATAATGCACAGATGCGCCAGCAATAGGCCTTGACAAAGAATCCCGAAGAAATCCCTGCACAATCTTATTAGATTGTGCCTGAACAGAAAAACTAACGAATAGGGCCAACGCCACACCCCATGTCTTTAAAAAATCCATATGTTTATATTCTCTCTATTTTATTGTACCGAAGAGCCAAACCATTGTCTCCTCTTTGTACGGATTTTTCAGCACTGTCCCTGTGGGACCTGCGCCATAAACCTGTACATTGCTTGGCCTATTACGCGAATCTCCTGTTTTTTTCATTTGAAAAAACTGCGTATTAATCCCTACCTGCACCGCAACCCTATCACTCTTAAAATCGATCAACTCCAAGGGAATAACAGATTCGTAGACCAAGACATTCTGCTCATCAAATCGTGCTACCGCTTGGATACCATAGGTATTATCAAAGGACAAAAGTCCATCAACGACCTTACTAAAACCTGATATCAGGTATCCTCGAACACTTTTTAACAGCTCATCCTTTATATTATTTGCATCAAAGCCATCATCCTGGCTCAAGGCCCGCAATCGCTCTCTATCTACAAACGGGTATACAAGCTTAGCCCCTTCTTTTTTCTTTTCATTATAGCTAATATTTACAAAGACACCATTGCGCAATGCCTCCCGCTGTAACATATCATCTTTAACACGTACTGCGATAAACAGTTTGTCTCCATTCTTACTGACGCCAAAAGACCAAAAATCACTTTCGGGATTATACAATTTATCGGACCATTCCGTGAGATTACCATCTAAAGCAACTTTCTCAACATTCTGGAAAGTATAATCCTGTTTTTTTTTCTTCTGTGCAAATAGCACGAATGGGCAGCAACAGATCAGAAATAGGATATTAAATTTATTCATCAGCAATTTATGTTTACTTTTACAGGACAAAGAGATGTAAAAGTTTCTTTAAATCGTCAATATCTTTACAAAAAAATGAAGAAGTAGTGTAAATAAGTGTTAACATGACGATATCACAGATAAGTTACACTGAAAATCAAAATATGCTTTTATCCCAATTTCAGAATGAATTCGTAGAAGCCGGATGCGATGAGGCAGGTCGTGGATGCCTCGCCGGCCCTGTCTTTGCTGCTGCCGTTATATTTCCAAAGGACTATTACAATCCCATTCTCAATGACTCAAAAAAACTGTCAGAAAAGAAAAGGAATGAACTCCGTCCAATAATAGAAAGGGAAGCTTTAGCTTTTGCTGTCTGTAGCGTGACACCCCAAGAAATCGACAAGATAAATATTCACAATGCGTCTTATAAAGCCATGCACTTAGCTCTGGATGCGCTAAGCCTCACGGCAGAACATTTGATTATTGATGGCAATAAATTTATACCCTACAAAACAGTACCTCATACCTGTATTGTAAAAGGCGATGGTAAATACCTATCAATTGCAGCGGCATCTATTCTCGCTAAAACATATAGAGATGAATACATGGATAGGATTGCGGACGAATTCCCTCAGTATGAATGGCGCTCAAACAAAGGATATCCAACCATTGTACATCGAAAAGCCGTATTAGAGCATGGGCCAACGATACACCATAGACGTACATTCCGAGTTACGGATCCGCAGCTAAAACTAGAATTATAAAGAAACGGGCTACCTAAAATTAGGTAGCCCGTTTCTTTGTCGTAGTATATACAGTATGTTAGTTGGAAGCTTTCTTTCTTCTACTCGAAATCACTACTACTCCTGCCAAACCAGCAACCAAGATGATAGAACCTATTAAAGACACGATATTCGAAGTCTTCATTGTCGGTGAATCGAAAACAAACTCGACTTTATGATTTCCACCAGGCAACTGCAAGCCTCTCAATATATAATCGGCCCGGATGATAGGAACTTCTTCGCCATCAACATATGCTTTCCACCCCTTATCATAATATACTTCGGAGAATACAGCAAAGACGTCATTCGGCGCCGTATACTCGTACTCCATTTTGTCAGGATGGTAGGATGTAAGCTTGATATCAGCGTTATTTGGACGGCCCAACCGAGCGGCGTTAACTTTACCTTTAAACTCATCGTGCACAAAAGCTTCTTTCGCTGGATCGAAACTACTGATAGCCTGCATCTCCTGTGCATTATCCTTGACAAAGGTTACCTTGTCGACAAACCAGGCATTTCCTGCCGCCGTAGATCTACGCTGAATACGCTCCGCTCCATTGTTCGGATCACGGGTGATAACGTAACGAACATTAAACATATCCAAGACATCTTCATTGATAGCACCATTGAACTGATGCTCCAATAGTTCCTGAAAACGCATCAATTTAGCAGCATGATATCCACCTAGACTTTTATGAAAATAGGAGGCTTTAGCATCTGAAAACGGGTTTGTCGTCATATCAAGCACCCGGTAGTGTGGATCCTTATCCATACGAATGAGCTGATCCACCTCCCGCTCCTGAATAGGATTTTTTGTAAGGCTTTCATCAACAAATGTATCATTGTTCAGATAACGCTTATCCACCGTCCAAAGATCCAATAGTGTAATAAGACCTATTCCTATCACCAAAACATTGGCAGAAAGCTTCTTCTTAACAAAGAACCAGGTCAAAGCAAAAACGACAAGTACGATTCCGAAGGACCGCCAAGCATCGGCAGAAGCAAGATCTGCCCTGTCTTTTATTAGCTCAGCCGAAAGCTGGTTCGCAAGAGTTGCATCCCCAAAGTTTTGCGTTAGCATACTTATAAACTCCTGATGAGTCGAGGCTTTAAACGCAAGAATATTCGGCATCAACGCTACGGCGACACAAATAATACCGACAATACCAAAACTGTAAAGTACCTTTTTATCCAACTGAACAATCTCACTACCTCTATTGATCAATTCATTGACCGTCAAAATAGCCAGTAATGGAATCAAAATAGATGGAATAATCAGAATAGATTCTACTGCCCTAAATTTGTTATACATCGGGAAGTAATCAAAGAACAAATCAGAAACGAAAGGAAAGTGCCGACCGAATGATAAAAGAATGGTGAGTCCAATCGCGGATAGTATCCACCATTTTAATCTGTCCTTGACAATAAAAATACCTAAAACGAACAAGAAGATAATGCCCGCACCAAAATACCAAGGTCCAGATGTAAAGCTTTTCTCTCCCCAATACGTAGGCAAACTCTGCGCCATCTGTAGTGCCTGGTTTTGAGGCACTCCTAATCCAAGAAAAAACTTAACAACATGAGAATCTGCGCCTAATACTCCCTGGCTTTTTCCACCATAAGCATTAGGTATCAAAAAGGTAATATTCTCACCGACTCCCTGGCTCCAGGCATACGCATAGTCTTTATCTAATCCTGCACTTTTGCCACCTTCTTCAACCTTTACGATATTTGCCTTACCACGAGTGGTCAATTTGCTGTACTCATAAGTAGGGAATAAAACGGTCGCATTGACAGCTACCGCAATAGCTACGGCTCCCAACTGTAGACCGGTAGCTTTTGCAAAAGCAGGAAGCTTTTTGTCGCGAATAGCATAATATAACTCAAACCCAACGAAAACCAACAATGCAATAAACAAATAATAGGTCATCTGCACGTGATTGGTCCGGATTTCCAATGCAAGAAATACAGCCAACAAAATCGGCCCCCATAACTTACTTCCCCGATAACACAGCAGGACAGCTCCAATGATAGGTGCTAAATAAGCAATAGCATAGGCTTTATTGACGTGACCTGCTTCTATATAAATAAAGTTATAAGACGAAAAGGTAATCGCTATAGCACCTACAGCTGCTAACCAAGGTTTTATCCGAAGGACACAAAGCAAAAAATAACTTCCCAGAAGGTAAATTAAAACAACGTCAGCAGGTAAAGGGAAAACCGTCTTTATAAAGCGACTGACATAAGTCGTAATATTCGTCGTATGCTCATACCAAATTTGATAAGTAGGCATCCCTCCAAACATCGAATTGGTCCACTGTGGCGCATGTCCGTCTTTGGCCTTGTAATCGAAAAGCTCTTTTTGGCTTCCCATCGCCTGCATAACGTCATGTTGCGACAATGCTTTTCCCTGCCAAACTGGAGAGAAGTAAAAAAACACTAACACAAAGAATATCGCAATAACAATTAAATGCGAGGAATTCTCTTTAAACCAATTTTTCATCAAATAATTTTTCTTTTAAAGGTTATGAATTCACCATGAGCATATTTTTCTATCATAAAGCTCACCATGTATCCATGAATAAGTTAAGAGGTTATGCCTTTTATAAAGCTCAAACCTACATAAATTCATTTTTATATGCAATATAATTGCGCCTCATATAAAAGGTATTTACAGCAGTATCCCTCCGGCTCCTAAATCAACTTTCTTTTTCAATCAATTTCTTAATATCTGAAAGCTCACCAAACAATACTAATAAGTCGTTTTCACACAATAAAGTGTCTGATTTCGCAATTCCAGAGGCTTCCTTACGATGTACGGTCTTACCTTTAGCAACCGCATCGGTCACTGTAACAGTCGTTAAGACAATGACCTTGTACCTATTGGTCAAGTCTGCATCTCTCAGTGTCATGCCTACATATTTGGAAGGCACTTTGGTCTCTATAATACTATATCTATCAGACACTTTGAAGGAATCAACGATATCGACATTATCCAATCGCATAGCGAGGCGTTCTGCGGCCTCCTCTTCGGGCATAATATATTCGTCTATCTGCATCGCCTCCATGACCGTCTTTTGTAGGTCAGAGACAACCCGCCCAATAATCCGTTTGACTCCAAGCTGTTTGACCAAAGCTGTTGTGAGTAAAGACGCGCCTTCATCTTCGCCGATAGCGATAATGACCGCATCACTATCCTTGAGTGGCAAGGAGGATACCGCCTCCCGATCAGTCGTATCCAGACAAACGGTATGGGTAATCTTGTCTTTCAACTGTTCAACAATCTGTATCTTTAAATCGGCCCCAATGACTTCATGCCCTAACTCGGTTAGGTGTATACCTAACGAGCGGCCAAAATGCCCAAGACCTAAAACTATATATTTCATCTATATGTCTATTTAGTACCCTAAAACAGAAGCTTTTCTGTTGGATAAATATAACTTTTGTTTTTCGTGTTTTTAATAAAAGCAACAAGCAATGTCAACATTCCGACCCGTCCCACGAACATCGTAAAAATGATAATCATCTTGCCTGTCGCACTCAATGACGGAGTTACTCCCAAGCTAAGCCCACAAGTGGTGTACGCGGAAACGGACTCAAACAGGAGTGCCTTCATCGGTTGGTCGGGGTCCGAAAAATTAAGTAGCACAAAAGAAAATGTAATCGTCAATACGGAAAGAACAATAATAGCAAATGCTTTATTGATTGATTCTGAAGCTATCTTCCTTTTGAAAAGTTCGATAGAATCTTTTCCTCGCGCTAATGAAAAAATATTCATAAAAGCGATTGCAACGGTGGTTACCTTCACCCCGCCCCCTGTCGAGCCAGGAGAAGCCCCTATCCACATTAACGTGGTCAACATAATCAATGTAGGTGTGCTCACGAAATTGACATCGACGCTGTTAAATCCCGCAGACCTGGAGGCATTTGCCATAAATAGGGAGGTAACCCATTCGCCTAGCACGCTCCTATCGGGGACCAGTGTATTATTTTGCTCCATCAAAAAATAAGAACCCGTCGCCATAATGACAACAATTGCATTACACAAGAGTATAAACTTGGTATTGAAGCTAAAAGGCTGGGCTTTGTGTTTGTATTTCTTTTTTAGAAACACCATACAGATCAAGGCGTTGACTTTGCCTTTGAGGTAAGTATAAAAGTTATACACTGTACCAAACCCTAATCCCCCCAAAACAAAGATCAAAACCAAAACAATCTGAAAGCTATAATTGTATCTGTACCCAGGATTACCGATTCCATCCGAAAGAATAGAAAATCCAGCATTACAGAAGGAAGAGATCGCATGAAAGGCAGAAAAAAATACACGCTCGGCAGAACTTTCAAAAAGTGTAGGATCTAATGTGAAATAGATAAATATACCTCCAATGAGCTCGAACAATAAAGTAATGAATATTATCGTCAGCAAAGTTGACACAACGTCATTGAGTTTGTTTTCTCCCAAGATTTCCCCAAACATCAGCTGGTTCTTAAACGAGAATCCCCCTGAAAAGAAATAACCAAAGAAACCTGTAAAGGTCATAATCCCCAATCCTCCAACCTGTATCAATAACATGATAATAGTCTGTCCAAACAATGAAAAATTGGTCGAAATATCCGTTACGGAAAGCCCTGTAATACACACCGCACTTGTAGCCATGAAAAAAGCGTCTACAAAGCCAAGAGGAGCTTCTAGAGTAGTCCTTGGCAACATGAGCAGTACCGTACCAATAAGAATCAGTCCGATGAAGCTGATTACAAATAATATTGTGGGATTGAAGTAAAAGTTATCAAAAAACAAACTGCTCTTTGATAGTTCGGATAGAAAGACAATTCCTATACCTAGATACAGCCACTCGTCTTTAACGAGGTAGTTGACCCATGTAAAGCCAGAAATACGGGACAAAGTGACAATCAAAAAATAAGCGATGACCACGATACCGGAGTAATGTGAAGCTGTAATACGCCTGAAGGCGAAAATAGAAGAGGCGCTACGGAAGAACTCTAACACAAATAGACCGTAGAACATAGCGACAATCGCTACTTTTGTGTGTTTTGCAATCTGTGCATTCGTAATGTAGCCTATGTGTACCAATACGGTCACAGCACATATCATGCTAACATAAAACATAATAAGGTCTACAGCCTTGTAACGGTATCGAAATACAAACTTTAAAAAATCTGCAATAGACTTCATACTACAAACATAGTAATATATATTTTTGCTGAAGTCAATTACTTCTCCTCTGCTTCAGTTTTTTCCTTCTTTTTAAACAGCCCCTTAAAGAATTGACCTGTCTTTTTTACTACTCCCTTTGCTTCTGCGCTCACCTCTTTCGCTTTCTCCGCTGTACCCAATAACTTGGCCTCTCGCTCAGGACTAATACCCGCACACTGTTTAATCCCCTCGAGAAGACTTTGCCAAAGTGTCTTGAAGAATGTATGTTCTGGTACACGTGTATAGTTAATCTTTCCAACATGATATTGCTCATTCGCGTCAGGGTTACTATCGTTAATCAAAATATGATTGACAAGGAAAGATGCTACTTTTGATTTTTTGCCATTTTCCTTCTCAGGTAGATCAATTTTTAAATTATTGTAATCAAATTTAAAGGAACCCCAGTTTTTACGATCGGTTCCTTCCATATTAAAAGCTATCTTTTTAATATTTCCAGAAGCAATCCCCACATTGAGTAATGGATGTAGAATACGGTTAAAAGCTGTCGCATTCATCGCTCCCAACGTACCACTATAAGTATGGTATCCATTTTTACTTAACATATCGAAACCAAATTTTGCATGGAGCCGTCCAGCCCCCATAACTTGTGCCACGAGATCAGCTCTCATATACTTATCTTTATGTAATAAAGTAGTGTCGTTCGTGACATTAGTAAGTGTTCCCTTGGCATGATTAAAGCTTATGGATCCTTCACGTCCAAATTTCGCACTCATCTCATGATAAGTTACGGTGATATTATCCACGAAAACGGTATCCAGTCGCAATAGCTTTTTTGCCTTCATCAGTTGCTGATGTGGAGAATGTCCTATTTTCACCACGGGGTATTTAGGGTATCTTTTATCAGCAGAGAGATCTACAGACCCGTTCTTTATCTGAACCTTAGCCGCAATAGTTTGTTGATTATCGATCAATCTCTTAAAATCAAGATGTTCCATGCGTAACGTATCAAACGCCAAAACAGCCATGGTCACATTCTGATTTTTTTTCTTAAAAAAAGCGGCCTTATTCATTTTAGGTCCATAAAAGACTTTGGTTAATAAGACATTCTGCTCTCTGGTATTTATCCTCAGGTCATCAAACTTAACGCGATAGTATCCATCCGGTAGGTCGTACTCAAAATGAGGAATCTGCACGTCAACCATTTTGGTGTAATAGAGACGTGAGGTATCAGCAAGAGAGGTCTCATCAACCAATACGTCATGAACATTGATATTCACCTGATCTAGACTGATGTGACTGGTATTCCCGGCTTCGATTTTAGAATACTTAAACTTTACATTATCAATTTTGATATCCTTTACATTGATAGACCTAACGATATCTTTTACATTTTCATATAGCGTTTTTTGCTTATGTTCAGAAATCGTATCGTTGTAGGCATGGTACTCACTGATAAGATGAATACTAGGCTCTTCAAACACAATAGAACTGATATTCAATCTCTTCTCAGACAACACATCCATAAGACTGAAGCGTCTTATCTTCAATGTCTTCAACTTAATATGATAACGGTTATTGGGAGCTTCTTTAGACAATACTTGCTGTCTATATACTGCCGAATCGGGAATCAATTCCGCGTTCCATAATGTCGCATTTCCGAGTGCGATATTCAGATCTAGGTCATCATACTTTAATGTATACAATCCGCCTGTGGATTTGTGCACAGCTTCTTTGAGCTTAGTCTCTACAATCGGTTTCCAATTTCTTCCATAATACCAAACCACCCCAGATATGCCCAATATAAGGACCAGCAATACAATCAGAATCCACTTCAACGCAAGCTTCATATTTGTTTCATTATTAATTTGAAAAAAAACAACCGAGGACGTATTTTGTTTTTTCTCAGATACGCGCTATTAACTGCGATTGTCTTCGTTGGCGTACATACTCAGATAACTCTCATAACGTGACTCTTCGATGTCACCCTGTTCGACAGCATCCAAAACAACACAACCAGGTTCATTGATATGACGGCAATTATTAAATCTGCACTTATTGAGATAGTACCTCATCTCGGGAAAGAAATGTGACAACTCCGTCTTTTCAATATCGACGATACCTAGCTCACGGATACCTGGGGTGTCAATCAGCTTGCCCCCAAAAGGTAGATCAATCATCTCAGCAAATGTGGTGGTATGTTTTCCTTTGTCAGACCAATCAGAAATACGCCCTGTACGTAGCTCCAATCCAGGCACAAGTCGATTGATTAATGTAGATTTTCCTACTCCGGAATGCCCTGAAACCAACGTAATTTTATCTTTCAGCACATCCTGCAGCACATCGACGTGTGTCCCTTCTAGTGCGGAAACATCATAACAGGGGTAACCTATATTTTCATAAATCGCTTTATACTGTTGTAAGATCTCTTTACCCTCTTCACTAAAGAGATCTAACTTATTAAAGACAAGTATAGCTGGAATTCCATACGCCTCAGCTGTCACCAGGAATCGGTCAATAAACCCTAGAGAAGTCGGCGGGGATGCTAAGGTCACCACCAAAATGGCCTGATCCAAATTGGCTCCCAAAATCTGTGTCTGCTTGGAGAGATTGACTGACCTCCGGATAATATAGTTTTTACGCGGTTCCAACGTTGTAATAATACCATTCTCGCCAGAAGACTCGACATCAAAGCCCACCCAATCGCCTACAGCAACAGGATTCGTGGTTTTTATCCCTTTTGTTCTGAATTTGCCCTTGATACGGCAATCATAAGAAACACCATCGTCTCCTAACACCTGATACCAACTACCGGTTGACTTTGTCACCAAACCTCTCATTTCCTATTAATGCTTATTTTATTAAGTAATAATCCCAATCTCCACAAAAGTCGCAAAAAATATCAATATTACAGCTTATTGTCTTCGCTCTTTCCTTCTCCTAAATGTAGGTAGTTGATGAAGGTTTTACTACCTTTGTCTAGTACACGTAAACATATTATTTGTGAAAAAACTTTTTCTTTTGGACGGGATGGCTCTTATCTACAGAGCGTACTTTGCACTCAACAAAGTTCCTAGGTTAACTTCATACGGACTCAATACCGGCGCTATAATGGGTTTTACAAACACTTTACTAGATGTTTTAAAAAACCAAAACCCAAGCCATATTGCTGTTGTGTTTGATACAGCTGCGCCAACAAACCGGCATATTGAGTTTGAAGCGTATAAAGCAAACCGCCAAGAGATGCCGGAGGATCTTTCTAAATCGATACCGTATGTATTTAAATTGATTGAGGGTTTTAATATCCCTCTGATTACAAAAGATGGTTATGAGGCAGACGATATCATAGGCACCCTTGCCAAGGAAGCTGAAAAAGAAGGATTCACAGTATACTGTATGACACCAGATAAAGACTTTGGGCAACTCGTTTCGGAGAACATCTTTATTTATAAGCCTGCCCGAATGGGGAATGGTGCGGAAGTACAAGGTGTCCCAGAAATACTGGAGAAATGGGAAATAACTGACGTATCTCAGGTAATCGATATTCTGGGACTCTGGGGAGATGCCGTAGATAACATACCTGGGATACCTGGGATTGGCGAAAAGACGGCTAAGAAACTGATACAAGAGTTTGGTAGTGTTGAAGGCATTATTGCCAATTCAGATAAACTGAAAGGAAAACAGAAAGAAAATGTAATCAATTACGCTGAGCAAGGATTAATTTCTAAAAAGCTGGCTACAATTCTTTTGGATGTTCCCGTAAAGCTGGACGAAGAACAACTACAGGTACAACCTCCAAATAAAGATATTCTCGAACCGTTATTTGCAGAACTAGAATTCAGGACACTGGGCAAACGCGTCTTTGGTGAAGAATTCTCTGTTGGAGATGCCACATCAAAAGCAACGTCAGGACAAATGGACCTCTTTGCGAGTGAACCAATGCTAGTAGAAGATAACACTTCTGCACCTTCAGTCGGTCCCAATAGCACGATTAAAGACACCGACCACACCTACATCCTGGTAGAAAGTGCCGAAGATATCAAAGATCTGGTAGCAGCGCTATCCAAACAACAAAAAATATGCTTCGATACGGAGTCCACTGGTGTAGATCCCCTATTAGCGGATATTGTGGGCCTATCTTTCTCCTTTGAAAAAGGGAAAGCCTACTATGTGCCGACTCCTTCTGATAGAGAACAGGCTTTGGACATCGTGGCCCATTTTAAAACTGTATTTGAAAACAGTGCTATTCAAAAAATCGGACAGAATCTCAAATATGACATTCTGCTCCTTTCGCGATATAATATCACAGTACAAGGCGACCTGTTCGATACGATGCTAGCACATTATCTAATTGATCCTGATACACGCCATGGCATGGATATCCTAGCGGAAACCTACCTAGGCTACACACCGATTTCCATAACAGAGCTCATCGGCAATAAAGGAAAAAACCAAGGCAATATGCGCGATGTACCCGTGGAGCAGGCGAAGGAATACGCAGCTGAGGATGCGGATATCACCTGGCAGCTATACGAAACATTTGCTCCACTCTTGTCTGAAACAGCAACTCAAGAGCTTGCAGAGAAAGTGGAATTCCCTTTGGTATATGTCCTTTCGGAAATGGAAAAAAATGGTGTTAAGATTAATATTGACACACTAAAAGTATTCTCACAATCCTTAGAGACAGACATTGCAACGCTAGAACAACGTATTTATGAGAAAACGGGTGTACAGTTCAATATTGCTTCGCCCAAACAGCTCGGCGAGGTTTTATTTGATAAACTGCAACTGGATCCGAAAGCCAAAAAGACAAAAACGGGGCAGTATAAGACCGGAGAAGAGGTCTTACTAGCGCTAGCGCATAAATCTGATATCGTGCAGGACATTTTGGATTTTAGACAGTATCAGAAGCTAAAATCTACTTATGTAGACGCACTACCCAATCTAATAAACCCAGAAACAGGACTAATACACACCTCCTATAATCAGGCTGTAGCTGCTACGGGACGTTTAAGCTCGACCAATCCGAACTTGCAAAACATACCTATACGGACAGAAAAAGGTCGCGAAGTACGTAAGGCATTTGTGCCTCGATCGGAAGACCACATCATCCTATCTGCCGATTATTCGCAGATCGAACTCCGAATTATGGCTGAATTAAGTCAAGATGAAAATATGCTGGAGGCATTTACATTAGGACACGATATCCATAAAGCAACAGCGGCTAGAGTATACGGTGTACCACTTGAGGAAGTAACCTCGGATCAACGTCGAAATGCAAAGGCTGTCAACTTTGGGATTATATATGGCCAGTCAGCTTTTGGACTCTCTCAAAATCTGGGCATATCCCGTAAGGAAGCGGCAGAGATTATCGACCAATATTTCACGCAGTACAAAGGAATCAAAAATTATATGTCCAAAGCAGTAGAGTCTGCAAAGGAAAAAGGTTATGCAGAAACTATCCTAAAACGAAGACGCTATTTAAGGGACATCAACTCGGCAAATATGACGGTGAGAGGATTTGCGGAGCGTAACGCGATAAACGCTCCAATACAGGGCTCTGCGGCTGACATGATTAAGATTGCCATGATACGCATTCAAAAGGATATTGAAGATCAGAAGCTAATTGGAAAGATGATCATGCAGGTTCATGACGAACTTGTATTTGACGTACCTAAGCATGAGATCGATGCATTCAAGCAGATTATAACGGAGCGCATGACCAAAGCTATTGAACTTCGTGTACCGATTGAAGTCGAAATTGGCGAGGGGCCGAATTGGCTTGCGGCTCATTAGATCGATTCAGAAAAAGAATATTTAAAGGAAGAGGGATGAAAAAAACAGCTTATTTGATTACGCTTTTGTGCACTATCCTTTTACAAGGGATTAACGCACAAGACAACAGGTCATTATATTTCGAAGACGCACCTAATAATATGATGCGCTTCTATTTTGATCAGAACTATTTTCTGGTCGACAAAAACTGTGAATTCAAATATTTTGAACGGGTATCTGCTTTCGATAAAAAAACGAACAAATTTGAGGGGGGATTTAAAGATTTTGACCTTAACGGTCGCCTAATCCTAACAGGACATTACCAAGAGGGCAAAAAGCAGGGGGAATTTAAAGCATTCCATCCCAATGGAGCCCTCAAATGGGAAACAAACTTTATAAATGATGCGCCCTCGGGTTCTTGGAAGTACTATTATCCGGATGGCAAACCAATGCTTTTTATCACCATAACCCCAAACGACTTTTATATAAATCAATACTGGAATAGAGAAGGAAACCAATTGGTCAAGGACGGAGAAGGAAAATACGACATCGACCTTCCTATTGTCGGCTTTACAGACCACGGATATACAAAATTCAACCGGCAGGGAAAAGTAAAAAATGGACAACCGGATGGCATATGGTACATATCGTTCGTGGATGAGAGAAAACGGCGGGATACACACCTTTTATGTATTGAACAATATGAGAATGGCCGTTTAAATGGTAAGAATTTTGAAGAGGGATTTGAGCACTTGCTCATTGCAGAAGAGGATTTTGTATTTACACCCAATGATTATTTTCCTCGGGCAGAATTCATGCTCAGTAAAAGATGCTCATTTGATGAATTTACGGGATTTAATATTTTTATCGCAAACAAATTTACGAAGTACTTAAGCGAGGCCGGTTATTCCAATAATCAGGATGTGCAGAAGGAAATAACCTACGTTGTCAACGTTTCGAAAACTGGTGTTCCTTCTTCTGCAAAATTGGAAAACATCGCATCTTTCTCCAAGGAAGAACGGTTTCATTTCAATCAGATGATTAACCAAATCGGGTATTACCTCCCTTCATATGAACAAAACAGCCCTATCTCGGATATACTTACGATAAAATTTGTAATACAGTCTCAGGGCGGTACAATACACATATCTCCTGTACAGATACAACGCGAAAAGGGTTTGTAGGATATTTACTTGAATTTATCTATGTTTGCAAAATAAAAGAGCTTTAAAATAAAGATTGACCATGAAATTTCACAAAGAAGGATATACCAGTTTAGCGTTAGTTGTTCTATTTATATTCATCATCAATGCTGTTGCAAATTATTATGATGCCAATCTTATCATAAAATGGTTCTTGTATCTTGTTTCGGCCTTTTTATTCGTTACCATCGTACAATTTTTTAGGAGCCCAATTAAGAAGATTCAAACCGACGAAAATGTTGTTTTGTGTCCCGCTGATGGCAAGGTGGTTGTAATCGAAGAAACGGAAGAAACTGAATATTTTAATGATAGACGAATCCAGGTTTCCATTTTTATGTCACCAATAAATGTACACGTAAACAGGAACCCCGTCTCTGGTATAGTATCTTTTTTCAAATACCACCCCGGAAAGTTTTTGGTAGCATGGCATCCAAAGTCATCTACAGAAAATGAACGCACGACAGTGGTTGTTAAAAAAGCAAATGGCGTGGAGGTATTATTCCGTCAGATTGCCGGTGCGCTAGCGCGTCGAATAGTATGGTATGTAAAAGAAAATCAAGCTGTTCAACAAGGTGAAGAGTTTGGTTTCATTAAATTTGGTTCACGTGTGGATCTTTTCTTACCCCTAGGAACGAAAATCGATGTAGCCATCGGTGACAAGGTCGTCGGAGGAAAAACTGTTATCGCTAGGTTTTAATATTAAATTAACATTAATATACCTATTTTTAGCCATGTAACAGTCTAGATAATGCTTCATAGACCAATTTTTGTTACAATTGAACATTAATTAATATAAAAGGTCTTTATGAATTTCAGGCTACTCGTTTTTTACATCTCTTTAGTAATTTCCCTGACTGTAGCTCTGGTAAGCATGTATTATGAAAGGAGTTGGAATCACTTTTTCATACTACTAGCGGTATCTTTTGTAGTCTCGTTCATAATCCTTAACAATGTATTACATCAATATATCAACAACCGGATTAGTAATATATACAAACTAATCCGTAGCCTAAAACTAGGCAAGGATATGAAAGAAGTGCTTGCTGAGCACGCCAGCGATGACCCTATAAAGGGAGCAGAACAGGAAGTTAGGGACTGGGCAAAACAAAAGTCTACAGAAATCGACCAACTTAAAGCCCAGGAAAAATTCCGAAGGGAATTTTTGTCAAATATTTCGCATGAGTTCAAAACGCCTCTCTTTGCTATACAAGGATATATAGAAACGTTACAGGATGGAATGATTGCAGACGATCCGGATATGGCATTGGTATTTTTAGACAAAGCCGCAAAAAATATTGACCGTCTCACCTACCTAATCAATGATCTGGATGAAATTTCTAAATTGGAATCAGGAAAAATATCCCTCAATATTCAAAAATTCGATATCGTCGAATTGATCCACGAAACCATTGATCATCTAATTGATAAAGCTAATAGACATAACATCAAGATTGTATTTAACACAAAGTCGAACCAAGCAATTCAAGTAAAGGGCGATCGACTGAAAATACAGCAAGTCTTAATCAATCTAATTGACAATTCTTTGAAATACGGGAAGAACGGAGGAAAAACGACTGTTAGTATATTCCCTCTTCTGGATCAAATATTAATTGAAGTAACAGACAACGGCTATGGTATAGAGGAAAAAAATCTGCCTCGTGTATTTGAGCGCTTCTTCCGAACGGACAAAAGTAGATCTCGTGACATTGGAGGATCTGGTCTTGGTCTTTCTATTGTCAAACATATATTGGAAGCACATCAACAAACCGTTAATGTGCGCAGTACAGAAGGAATAGGCACTACCTTTGGCTTTACACTATCCAAATCAAAGAACATTTAATTGGCCAATCTTTATCAAACTTAACATTAACTTAACATTAAGATTATACTTTTGCATCAAAATAAAAGTATTATGTCTTTAAATAGCATTTTTCAGTACTTTGTCCCAAAGGACAAAAAATTCTTCCCTCTGTTTGAGCAGGCTGGCGCTAACCTTATTGAAATGGCGAAGCTGTTAAATATCTCGGTAAATAGCACTAATCTAGAAGAAAGAAAAGAGCTTTCTAAAAAGCTTGAAGACCTGGAGCATGTTGGTGATAACATCACCCACCAGATACATTTAGAACTTGGCCGTAATTTTATTACTCCTTTTGACCGCGAAGACATACATGCCTTAGCGAGCTCTCTTGATGACGTAGCTGATTTTATACATGGAGCCTCCAATAGGATGCAACTATATAATGTGGAGCAACCGACTCAACCGATGATCGAAATCACGGCTTTGATTCTAGAAGCAACTGAGCATGTTGCCAAAGCTTTGTTCGAATTAAAGGACTTGAAAAACATTCGTAATATCACGGACTCTTGTGTGCGCATCAACAGTGTTGAAAACAAAGCTGACTATATTTTTGATAAAGCTGTTGCAGATCTTTTCGAGTATGAAAAAGATGCAATATCTCTTATCAAACAAAAAGAAGTTTTATCCGCAATGGAAGACGCAACCGACAAATGTGAGGATGTGGCAAATGTACTGGAAAGTATCCTTGTTAAAAACGCCTAATGGTGACACGCTAACTATACATAATTAATTTATTATGATTACGACTTTATTAGTTGTTGTTATCGTGCTGGCAATAGCTTTTGATTATATCAATGGTTTTCACGATGCAGCCAATTCAATTGCAACTATCGTATCGACAAAAGTGTTGACGCCCTTTGTAGCTGTACTCTGGGCCGCTCTATTCAATTTTGTTGCATACTTTGTATTTACAGACCATAAGGTAGCCAACACGATAGCAAAGACAGTTATAGATGAATATATCACGTTAGAAGTAATATTTGCTGGACTTGTCGCAGCCATATCCTGGAATCTATTTACATGGTATTACGGCATACCTTCTTCTTCATCGCATACCTTAATTGGTGGATTTGCAGGATCTGGAATGGCCTACGCCTTATTTCTTGGAGCAAATCCAATAGAAGCTATAAACCTAGGAGCTACTTTAAAAATTCTATCTTTTATTGTACTAGCTCCCGTAATTGGTATGACGATAGCCATTATAGTAACACTTATCATTATCAACATCTGCAAAAAAACAAGGCCTAGCGTTGCGGAGCGCTGGTTTAAATTTTTACAACTGGTCTCTTCTGCAGGTTTGAGTTTTGCTCATGGTGGAAATGATGCACAAAAAGTAATGGGAATAATCGCAACCGCATTGATAGCACAGGGTGTAATCGGAAGTTTTGAGGAGATGCCGGAATGGGTTCCACTTTCTTGTTATGTTGCAATTGCAGCAGGTACCATGAGTGGCGGGTGGAAAATTGTAAAAACAATGGGCACAAAGATTACGAAAGTGACACCACTGGAAGGAGTCAGTGCTGAAACAGCTGGTGCAGTGACACTAGGAATTACAGAGCATTTTGGTATACCGGCATCCACAACACATACTATCACAGGAGCCATTATTGGGGTCGGAGTGGTAAAAAGAGTCTCCGCTGTACGGTGGGGTGTGACGATAAGCTTGCTATGGGCGTGGATATTGACTATTCCGGTAAGTGCTATCTTAGGTGGCTTGACCTTAGCCATTATACACTATATACTTTAATAGTCTGATTTTTGCAATCATTTTGAACAGAATATGTTAGGTAATGTAGCGCAAAAGCTACATTACCTTTCTTTTTTTATCGAATGACAAACAAATTTGAGTGAAATATTTGCTATATAACAGACAAATAAGTAATTTTACCTATTATTTAACAAGGGACGGGGGCAAAAATTAATTTTCATTGTAATTTATTTTTTTGGCACCGTTATTGTTAAGTTATGTTAAAAATGAGAACAATTAAAAATTTTAATAACCTTAAACAAAAGAGTATGAACTATTCTACAATTAAAAAAACAGCTGTTGCAGCTTCTTTAGTAGCCGCTTTAGGTTTTGCTGAAACTGCTCAAGCTCAAACTCCAACTGTATTTGGTGGTAGATCACAATACAGAACTTGGTCTATCGGAGTACAAGGTGGTATCACTACGCCTAACACTTTAATCGGTGGTAACAATGCTTTTGGTCAAAAAGTAGGTTACTTCCAAAATAAAGTAGGTGAGTACTATGGTTTGACTGTTCGCAAGCAATTCTCTCACCTATTTGGTTTAGAGGTTGAAGCTAACCGTGGTAAAATCAAATCTTTCAACAAAAACAACGCTTTCGAAGCTGGTTCTGGTGCTACTGGAGCAGGTACAGCGAAGTCTGTTGAAACTTCTGTAAACTGGGCAGCTAGCTTAAACGGTGTATTCCAATTAGGAACTATCGACTTCTTGAGAAGAGAAAATGCTGTTAACTTCTACGCTAAAGTAGGTTTAGGAGCTTTCGCTTACAACCCAGTTCAATTCGCAAACAACGAATTTGGTGGTGGCGAAGTTTACAACAACAAAGACAAATGGGGTGATGATATTTTTGGAGACAGAGAGCACAAAGGAGATAGAAAAGACCGTCTAGGTATGATCGTTCCTGTTGGTGTTGGTGCTAAATTCAAATTATCTGAAGTTGTTGCCTTGAACTTAGGTTACACAATGAACTTCACTGATGAGGCATTATTATACGGACCAAACAGACACGGAGATTCTAAACAACGTTTTGCTAACGTATATGGTGGTCTAGAGTTTACATTAGGTTCAAAAGACAAACAAAACTTGACTTTTGCTAATCCAGTTGCTACTATGTATGATGAGTTGAGAGACCCATCTTTACGTAACGAAGTTGAAGCATTAAAACAACGCGTTTCTTCATTAGAAGGTACTGTTGATGCTTTAGGAAAAGATTCAGATGGTGACGGTGTGCCAGATAAATTTGACAAATGTCCTAACACTCCTGCTGGTACAGTAGTTGATGGTTCTGGATGTCCTATCAAATTCCCTGAGCAAGTTGTAGCTCCAGGTGCTACTACAGGTGCTTACTACGCTCCTATTCAATTCGAGTTTGATAGCTCAGTATTGAAAACTGAATCATACGGTACATTAGATAAATTAGCTAAAGAAATCCGTGATGCTAAATCATCAGTTACTTTAGACGGTTATGCATCTTCAGAAGGTTCTGAAGCTTACAACGTAAGTTTATCTAAAGATCGTGCTAACGCGGTAAAACAATACTTAGTAAATGCTGGTGTATCTGCATCTAGCATCAATGCTAACGGTTACGGAGAAGCAAATCCAATTGCATCTAACGCAACTGAAGCTGGTCGTGTTCAAAACCGTCGTGTTGAGATCAAAAAATAATCATACATAACGTATAATTATTAAGTATAATAAGCCGTCCCGAAATTCGGGACGGCTTTGTTTATGTTAAACCTTTTCACTTTTTTGCACTCTGATGTTAATATGTGGAAAAGAAATTTGGACTGGTTTGGTTTAAAAAGCGTATTTTTCAATAAATAGTTACGATATGGAAGAGGAATTTGAGTTTGGATCGCCGGAGGAGCAAAAGGAATCTGTAAATCGTTATGAGGAAATGATTCGGAATGACGACCAGTATTTCTTTGACTCGGCAGCTTTTGATAGTATTATTGATTACTATACCGAAAAAAATGACCCATTAAAGGCATTACAGGTTATCGATTTTGCAAGCAGTCAGCACCCTTTTGAGACATCCTTCTTCTTAAAAAAAGCGCAGCTTTTGGCTTCTGTACAACAATATGAAAAAGCACTAGAAGCACTCCTCAAAGCAGAGCTACTAGAACCCTCTGACGGAGATATTCAGCTCGTGAGAGGATCTATTTTGGCTTCTACCGGTAAATATCAGGAAGCTGAAGAAGCAATGCTTAACGCTTTAAACAGCGTAGAAAACAAAGAAGATGTATACTATCAGCTTGCGGGGCTATATCAAATACAAGGGGCTTATGAAAAGGCTGTGCATTATCTCAAAAAAACACTCGAAGCTAATTTAGAAAATCAAGATGCATTATACGAGCTAGCTTTCTGTTACGACATACTAGACAGACAAGAGGAGAGTATTTCATTTTATAACGAGTTTATAGACAGAGATCCATATTCATTCATCGCTTGGTATAACCTAGGGAATGCATACCACAAAATGTCCAGATTTGAGGAAGCTATAGACGCCTATGATTACTCGATTCTTATAAAAGAAAATTTTGCATCAGCATATTTTAATAAAGGGAATGCACTTGTAAACCTTGACAAATACTCTGAAGCAATACTCGTATACAAACAAACCTTCGAATATGAACCTCCCAATGCAGACACATACTGTGCTATGGGAGAGTGTTACGAAAAATTAGAGCAAATGGACACCGCAAGGGATTACTACAAAAAAGCGGTAAAACTTGACAGCGACCTATCGGACGCTTGGTTTGGAATCGGGGTAACATTAGATTTTGAAGAACGATATTTCGAATCGCTGCATTTCTACAAAAAAGCATTAGAGCTTGAAGACGACAATCCAGACTATTGGTTTGCCATTGCAGATGCAAGATACAAGCTAGGTCAGGTCGAAGAATCAGAAAAGGCCTATGCTAGAGTAGTGGAACTCAATCCTACAGACATGGATGCCTGGTTAGATTTTTCATCCATCTATTTCGAACAAAAAAAATTCGTGGAAGCGATAGAAACGATGTCTGAAGCAATAAAATGCAACCCAGACACAGCAGAACTCTACTACAGGTTAGTCGCTTACTTGTTCGCTAATGGTCAGTACAATGAAGCGCTTAATTTTCTGGAACTCGCACTGGCCTTTGGGCCTGAAAAGCATAACATTTTATTTGATTACCTACCACAACTACAGGGAAATCAAATCATTTCGGAGATAATAAAGAAATACACGTCAAATTCATGATAAAACTAGGATTAATAGGGTTTCCACTAGGTCACTCTTTTTCAAAAAACTATTACCTATCAAAATTTGAGGACGAGGAGATCAACGATGTAAACTACGATCTATATTCGCTAGAGAACATCAATCAATTCCCTAGCTTATTTCTTAATGACAATCGGTTTAGAGGCTTTAATGTTACAATACCTCACAAACAAACTGTTATGGGTTTCATCGACGACCTTTCCATAGAAGCAAAGGAAATCGGTGCAGTCAACTGTATAACAGTGCATCGTAGTGAAGATAAGGTGTCTTTAAAAGGCTACAATACAGATGCCTTTGGTTTCGAAACATCGTTGACCCCACTTCTAACACCTCAACATAATAGAGCCCTAGTTCTTGGAAATGGAGGCGCGGCAAAAGCTATACTCTACACGTTCGAAAAACTAGGCATCCCTTATACGATAGTTAGCAGAAGTAAAACAAATGGTCATCTTACCTACGAACAACTTAATGAAGATCTTATTTCTTCGCACCCTATAATTGTCAACTGCACCCCCCTCGGGACATTTCCAAATATAGAAGAATGTCCGCAAATTCCTTATGAATATATCAGCAATAGACATCTGCTCTACGACCTCATCTACAATCCTGTCGAAACTTTATTTCTACAAAAAGGAAGGTCACAGAATGCGATAACAAAGAACGGTCATGAAATGCTGATTCTCCAGGCTGAAAAGAACTGGCAAATATGGAAAGATAACTTCTAGATGATACGTAATATTACTCTCCTAATCCTAGCAGGCCTAACAATTACAGGCTGTAATAACGACGATTATAGCCCAAAACCACGTGGATTTCACCGAATTATATTTCCAGAAAAGATATATATACAACGTGAAACGGGATGTCCTTACAGCTTTGAAATACCGAAATACAGTAATCTTGCGGTGGATAAAAGCAGCAATGCAAAACCCTGCTGGAAAAATCTAGACTTTCCTCAATTCAATGCGAGATTACACCTTAGTTACTTCGAAATAGGACCAAACTCGACTTTAGAACAGCTCACTGAAGATGCCCGTACCTTTGCTTTCAAACATACCGCTATGGCAAGCGCTATAGAACAACAGGTAATCTCCCTCCCGGAACATAATGTCTATGGGCTGGAGTATCACATACAAGGAAATACTGCATCAAACTATCAATTTTTCATATCGGACAAATCCAAGCATTACCTACGAGGCGCTTTATACTTCAATGAAAAACCACATCTAGACTCTATACAACCCGTCCTCAAGTTTATAGAAGAGGACATCGCGCACCTCATCAACACGAGCAAGTGGTTCTAAACAGTGCTTTTTGCTACAGATATTCGTGAATTATATGCTTTTTAGCTAAGTTTGAGTTATGATTAATATAGAAACTATCACATTCAATCCCTATCAGGAAAACACTTATATCCTTTTCGACGATAAAAAAAACTGTGTGATTATTGACCCTGGGATGCATACACCTACGGAAGAAGAACAGTTAGAGTCCTTCATCACTGAAAACGGACTGAAGCCTCAATTCTTATTGAATACCCATTGTCATATTGACCATGTCCTTGGAAATCATTTTGTTTATGAAAAATGGGGACTTAAACCGCTATTCCACGAAGGTGAAATTTCTGTATTAGTAGCTGTACAAAACTATGCTCCACAAATGGGATTCCGATATGAGCCCTCCCCGATCCCCGAAACCTTCTTAGTCGATGGGCAGGAACTTATGCTCGGAGACCATATCTTACATTGTATACTAGCTCCCGGACACTCGCCTGCCCATCTTTGTTTCTACTGTGCAGAACAAGATTTTTTAATAGGTGGAGATGTCCTATTCAGGAATAGCATAGGTCGAACAGATCTGCCTGGGGGAGACCACGAAACATTATTAAATGCCATTAAAAAAAATATATACACCCTACCCGATAAAACGATTGTCTATCCAGGCCATGGTCCCACCACTACTATCGCGTACGAAAAAGAAACAAATCCATTTATCCGCGGATGAGAAAATTAAAAATACCCTTACTATTTGCTTGCCGTTACCTTTTTTCAAAAAAACCGGTTAATGCAATAAACATCATTTCTATAATAAGTATTGTAGGGGTATTCGTTAGTACAGCTGCTCTTGTCATCGTTCTTTCGTTTTACAATGGTATGGAAAAGTTTATCTTATCCATGTATAGCAACTCTACGCCAGACTTACGTATCGAACCTAAACAAGGGAAAACCTTCTCTGGTGAAACCCAGGTGTTCAAACAGATTTCTTCGTCACCTGAAGTAAAAAACTATGTTGAATTACTGGAAGATAAAATTCTCATTCAATATGATCATCAGCAATTTGTTGGCCAACTCAAAGGCATTTCTCCCAATGCCCTCGCTGTACAAGATCAACAGGAGATCCTACATTCTGGTAAGTTCATAATCCAGGCGGATTCAACAGACTATGCGTTAATAGGTGCCCAGATTCAATCCAATTTGCAAATTCCTCTTACGGGATTTTATAATCAGATCGAACTCTACTTTCCAAGAAAAGGCGCTTCAACCAACAACCTAAACCCACTAGAAGACTTCAACATACGAACAATCGCCGTCAATGGTGTTCTGACCTATCAACCAGAATTCGACAACATCGTCCTCGTACCGATGAGTTTTGCAAGAGACATTTTGGGAGAGCCAAACGAAATATCTGCTATCGAAATATACATTAACGATGTCACCAAGACCGCTAAAATTCAGAAAAGTTTAGAAAAAGATCTTAGCGAACAATTTCTAGTTAAGAACAGGGAACAACAAAACCCGACTTTGTATAAAACTGTGAAATCAGAAAAATGGATTGTCTTCTTTATACTAACCTTTATTGGCATCATCGCGATTTTCAACATCATCGGTTCACTCACCATGTTAGTCATTGATAAAAAAGAAGACATGAAAATCCTACAGCATCTTGGTGCTAAAAAATCGATGGTCGAACGGATTTTCTTTATTGAAGGAATTTTAATTGCGCTTATAGGAAGCGCACTAGGCATAGCAATAGGTTACCTTTTTTGTAAACTACAGGAAACCTTTGGCTTTATTCGTACAGGAGAAATGGAAGGTTCACTTATCGATGTATACCCTATAGACATCCGCTCTCAAGATTTTTTTATTGTATTTACAACAGTCTTCATTCTATCAGCCTGTGTTTCATACTTCTCGTCAAGATTAAGCGTACGTGAAATTGGCAGAATAACGGATATAAACAAAGTAGAGTAGCCTAATATTTTAGCTTTTGTCTGCTGTAGTCTCCCCTTTGAATCTGATTGATCAATTGCGCCCAGCCAAATGGATTCAACAGCGGATTGGCATATCTTTGATTTATATTCTTATTCGTCATATTTATGTGTCTCTGCGTTGAATTAAAGCTCTGAATTTCATCAGCGCTACGAGGTACAATACGCGCCAATGCGGCCATAGCTTCAGGACTCAAATTGTTTCGCGCCGACGCTACAGGATCATGGCCGTCTTTCATCCCCATGAAATCCGCCAGGTAGTCCTCATAGCTAGCCCAAGGAAAAGGAGTCACTGCAGGCAATTCAATCACTAAACTACGCATCTGTATATGCGCAGTAAATTTATCGTCGGAGACTACAGGTATCACAAATGTCACTGGATCATACCCTACACTAGAAAACTGTATAGTATCACCGCTGTGCGCTACAAATGAAAAATAACCGTCGTTATTAGAAATAAAAGTTTGATTATTGTAGGATGTATTTTTTATTGTCACATAAGCTACCGGTAGCTCAGATCCGACAGAAGATATTAATCCACTGAACTGAAGAATACTTTTAGTTTGAGCAGCCCCAAATTGTATCCAGCAGGCAAAACATAAAACGAATAGGTACTTTAGATATTGTTGCATTCTAACAAAAATAATTAAACACAAAATACCTTCCTGTTAAAATTTGTTAAGCAAAAACCAACAATTCCGTTACAATTGGTTAGGCGTTGTAGCATTCGGATCATCCATATCCGTAATATTGATTGCTTCTACAGCAACAATCTCGGGTACAGCCTTTTTCACCGCTTGTTCCAATCCTGCCTTAAACGTCATAATACTCATAGAACAGCTGGCACAAGCTCCCAATAGCCTCAACCGAACGATATTATCGCTGGTAATTTCTTCAATACTAACATTCCCTCCATCTGTTTCAAGATAAGGTCTTAATGTGTCTAATGCTTGTTCGACTCTTTCTCTTAAGGTCATTTTATTAAATACTTTCTTTCCTGTGGAGTAAAGATATACAAATATTTACTTATTTTGAAATCCTATGACGTTTTATCGCATAATCGTGACAGGCTCCATATTAAGGGTTAAAGTTTGTTAAAGCCGCGCTTTGATGTCACTAACTCAATTAAAATCAATTAAATTGCGCGCTGAAATATAATTGAATATTATCTTTAATTGACGTATCTTTGTACAATGTTTTTAAATAGACGCACAGGAGTTATAATCACTTTTTTATTCGCCGTATTTTTTTTAACCGGCTGTAAAAGTAAGTTTGAAAAGCTGAAAAACAGCAATAATATAGCCATGAAGTATCAAGAGGCTGTAAAATTTTATGAAAAAGGAAAATACTCAAAAGCTTTAATTCTATTTGATGATTTAGCGGAAAAATACCGTGGTCGTGCAGAAGCGGAAGATCTTTTTTATCTCCGTGCCAATGCTACGTATCGCCTAAGGGATTATACTTCGGCTCGATATCATTTCAAAAGTTTTGCTACGATCTACCCGAGCAGCCCACGCGCTGAAGAGTGTAGATATATGGCTGCTTATTGTTACTATATTGAGTCCCCTCGATCAAATTTGGATCAAGAGAATACCCGTAAAGCAATAGATGAATTACAGCTCTTTGTAAACTACTACCCAGAATCCGATAGAGCTAAAGAAGCAGGAGAACTGATTCAGAATCTCCGGGAAAAATTGGAAAAGAAAGCTTTTGACAATGCAAAGCTTTACTACAATATGGGGCTGTCAGATGATTATCGTGCGGCGGTAATTGCGTTAGAGAATGTTTTAAAAGATTATCCTGACACGCGTTTTGCAGAAGAAATTGAATACTTGATTGTAAAAGCACAGTATTTATTTGCAGACAACAGCTATCCAAATAGACAAGAAAAACGCTTTAATGATGCGATTGATTATTATGAAACGTTTATTGACCATTATCCATCAAGTAAATATCGAAATGAGTTAGATGGATTAAAGTCGAGTGCGGACAAAAAGATTGTATTCGCGATCCGTAAAATGAACGAAATCAACAAGCAGATAGAAGATCAAAATAAAGAACTTGGGATAACCGAAGTAAATACAGAAGCGACAGCAACACAAGTTAAGAAATAGAATATTTATATAATATATCAACAAATATGAGTCAAGCAAAAAACAACGCCGTTCCAAACTCTACCGTTACTAGGGATTTAAGAGAATTGGATCAAGCTACCGACAACCTGTACGAATCTATAGTTGTAATTAGCAAAAGAGCGAACCAAATTGGAGTGGAGATGAAGGAGGAGTTGAATTCCAAATTGGCAGAATTTGCTAGCAACAATGATAATTTGGAAGAGGTTTTCGAAAACCGAGAGCAAATTGAAATCTCAAAACACTACGAACGTATGCCAAAAGCAACTCTTGTTGCAATTGATGAATTTCTAAACGACAAAGTTTATTTTAGAAATCCTTCAAAAGAGCAAGATTAATCGTATTGAAAAAATGTCTTCTCTAAAAGACAAAAATATAGTACTTGGTGTATGCGGCAGTATAGCCGCATACAAAATTGCCTATTTATTACGGTTACTAATCAAAGAAGGGGCCAATGTTCAAGTCTTAATGACTAAAGAGGCAACTCAATTTATCACCCCCCTAACACTATCTACGCTTTCAAAAAAACCTGTACTCGTCGAGTATTACGAAGAAAACACAGGTTCATGGAATAATCATGTACAATTGGGCCTAGATGCTGACCTAATGATTATTGCCCCAGCCTCGGCCAATACAATAGCAAAATTTGCAAACGGAATTTGTGACAATCTGTTAACAGCAACATACCTTTCTTCTAAATGCCCTGTCTATTTAGCACCAGCAATGGATTTAGACATGTGGAAACATCCAGCAACGCAATTCAATATCTCACGCATTCAGTCCTATGGGAATATTATAATTCCTCCAGGAAATGGAGAGCTTGCTAGCGGATTGGTCGGTGAAGGCCGTCTAGCTGAACCTGAAGAAATCATACAATTCTTGCTTTCAAGTTTAGAAGATAATTTGCCTTTAAAAGGAAAAACGGCATTAGTAACAGCAGGGCCAACTTATGAGTCAATAGACCCCGTTCGCTTTATCGGAAATCACTCATCAGGAAAAATGGGTTATGCTCTAGCTATTCGTCTGAAGGAACTCGGAGCAAAAGTAACACTTATATCAGGCCCTACAGCACTACCTGCGCCTACAGGAATTAAAACTATTAATATACAATCCGCTCAACAAATGCTTGAAGCAAGTAGCTCAGAATTTGTAACAGCAGATATAATTGTCATGAGCGCTGCTGTTGCAGATTATACTCCTGTAGATGTTGCGCATCAGAAAATAAAGAAAAAAGAAGAAGAATTCTCAATTCAACTCAAGAAAACAACAGATATCCTCGCTTTCTTAGGGCAACATAAAAGGCCTCAGCAAACTTTAGTCGGCTTCGCTTTAGAGACAAATAATGAACTAGAACACGCAAAAGATAAGCTAGAACGTAAAAACCTAGATTTTATTGTTCTAAATTCCTTGGTAGACAAAGGGGCTGGATTTGGAACTGACACAAATAAAGTCACAATTGTTTCCAAAACAGGAGAAATAGAAGAGTTTAACCTAAAGAGTAAAGTTGAAGTAGCTAATGATATATGCGAACTAATACTTCAGCATCAAAATAAGGCGTATTCAACTCTTTGAGATATATTAAAGATTTGCAATGCGAACTTCTTTAGGGTAGTAGTTATTAATACGATTTGGCATCGCTTTAATCCATCCTAAATCCATCCCTTCATAACGTACAATAATCCAACCGCTCAACTCCTTCTTATTCACCAAAGGCGACAAACTTTCTTTACGAAGATAGGTCAACATTTCCTCTAAATCCAGATCCAGAAACGGAATGTCCTTGTGAATTCGATTACTCAAAGCAAGATCGTGACTTGGAACCAGGTCTTTGCCAACCACTCGTCCGATTTCTGTGCCAGCATTTTTCAAATAAAGCACTTTCTGTAAAGCTGTTAAATCCTGTTCATATACTTTCGGAAAAATATGTAATAAGTCATGATAAAGAAAGGAATAAAGACCTTCCATATTAGCCCATCCTTGTGCTAGAGATTGTGGTGCCACATTCTTCTCCATCTTTACTTTCTTAAGAGAAAAACTCGGCACATCTCCCTTACGCTTGAGAATTGCACAGAAAAATCCCTCCCCTGCTACCTTATGTGGATAGAAACGATATGAGGTTGCTTCGTGTTTATCTGACTTTCCAACTTCTATACCCCAGGAAGAGTTAATCGATACTGATATCGACTCAAGATTGAATGTATCTATCATCCAATCTACGATATCCTCATTCTCTTCTTTTGAATAAGAGCAAGTCGAATAAAAAATAACTCCACCAGTCCTTACAGTCGCTATACTATCCGCTATAATGCGCTTTTGCCTTTCGCTACATAACTTGACATTGGCCATCGACCATTCATCCATAGCACCATGGTCTTTATGAAACATACCTGAGCCTGAGCAAGGGGCATCAATAACAGCAAAATCAAAATATCCAGGTAAACGAGAGAAAGAACTGGGATCATTATTGGAAACAATCACGTTCGCATTTCCCCACTTCACCAGATTATCGCGTAGTATCGAGGCCCTACTTTTAATTATTTCATTTGCAACCAACAAACTGTCTTTGTGTAACGTAGAATTCAACAAGGTAGCCTTACCTCCTGGAGCCGAACATAAATCCAATGCGCGTATAGGCTCGATATTCAGTTTAAGCTCACGAATAACAAAATCAAGAAACATTGAGCTCGCTTCCTGAGAATAATAACATCCAGCATGAAACAAAGGATCCAATGTAAAAATAGGTCTTTTATTAAGGTAAAAACCACCTTCACACCAAGGTATCTCTCGATCAATATCTAGCAGAGACAAATCAAACTTCTTCCCTGGATTAATACGTATAGAGGATGTTTTTTGTTCTTTATCATGAATGCTAACAAAAGCATTATAATCAAAATGGGGATCTCCTTGGAGATGTCTAACTAAATCTGGTGGGAGTTTATTACTCATGCACAAAAATAAAAAGTCAAAACTAAAAGTCAAAACTAAAATGAAATCCAGCCTAATAGTCTTATCTTTGACTATTCTAAATGCTCTTACTTCTATGAAGAATTTCAAGAAATACTACATCATTCCGACTACTCCAGAAGATATTTATCGTGCGTTGACTACAGATATCACTATTCGCTTATGGACAGGAGACCTAGTTGAAATAGATGCTCGTGAAGGCGGACAATTCTCGTTTTGGGATGGAGGTATTACGGGACATTTCATCGAACTAGAACCTTTTAAAAAAATTGTACAGCAATGGTACTTCGGAGAACAGGAAGAGCCCTCTATCGTCACAATAAAACTCCACGAACACAAAAAAGGCACCTCGTTTGAAGTCAACCATATTAATATTCCTGATGAAGACTACGAGGACATTGTTAATGGTTGGGATCAAGAATATGTAGGTAGCCTTATCGACTTCTATACAGAAGAATAGAGTTACATTTTCTCCAGCTTAAACCCTTTATTACTCGAATTAGCTATAACGAGTCCTCAATGAGGTCCCTTCCTCTTATACGACCGATAAGATCATCTTTCCTTTTAGGTTGCATTTACTTCTTATATAGGTATTTCTTACGAAAGTTCCACAGTTTATAAGCTATCCATTAGAATACATGTTCAGAATAGGTCTCCGGATAGCATTCTGACGAAGGAGTTTGAGTATCTACATTCATACAGTAAAAGCCCCTAGGGCTTAGCTAGGGGCTTCGTAAACAGTCTGCCGGCTGGCGGATACCCTTCCACCTATTACCGCCATACTATAGATTGAGAAAAGTACGCACAAAACAAAAGCCCCTCCAGTTTCCTGAAGGGGCTTCGTATTAAAAAAGGCACCGACCTACTCTCCCACCTGTTACGGCAATACCATCGGCTCTGGCGGGCTTGACTTCTCTGTT
>NZ_JAEQMU010000007.1 GCF_017908035.1 Sphingobacterium tabacisoli
TTCATCCTGAGCCAGGATCAAACTCTCCATAGTAAAATGAAGTGTAAGATCAAGACTATTTATAAAAAATAGAATTGTCTTTATTTAAATAATTTCTGATTCTATGATTGACAGGTTGAGTTTTTTTTAACTTTCGTTGTTTCTCAACTACTCGTTACGTTACATGATCATTTCCTTAAAGAACTTTGTCCGCATCCGCATCGCGCTTCTGCTTTTATTATCGACATCCGAAGATGTGACTTGTCATTTTGTTTTTCCGCCCCCCCCTTGCGGCGACCGCCCTTCGTTTCTGTTGGGACTGCAAAGGTAGGAATCTTTTTTAAACCTCCAAATTTTATTTTAAAATAATTTCCGGAGAAGATTTCAGAGCATCGGATCTAACGGATTAAACCGTAAAATAACCGCTCTATCTACCTTATGTCATCGTTCCGAAGAACCGCCCCTCCCTCGCGGAGTGGTGCAAAGATAGAAACTTTCAGACCACATTTCAAAGACATAACACAGACTATTTTACATCATATAACGTAAAACGCTGGAACAGCGTACAATAAAATTGAAAGAAGAAAGCACACAGGCACCATGGACTGCAAAAAAGGCATATTATTCCTATCATAGGGCAGGATCAGCAGGGATTTAAATAAGGCGTAACAGAGCTTTTATAGTGGTTTACCTCTATGAACCCTCTATAAAACCTCTATTATAACACAACATAACCCCTGTAAAATTTAAAGCAGGTACATAGGAGTAAAAAAGAATGCTCCTGCGAACTATCTCCACCCACCGCCTAAGGATCTATACAAGGTCACACATGCGTTCAATTGTCTTTGCTTCAACTCTACTAAATCTAATTCACTCTTTAAAGCATTACTCTGCGCCGTAATTACCTCCAAATAGGTAGCATACCCACTTTTAAATAATAAAGAGGCATTTTTCACGGCGAGTTCTGAGTTTGAAACCCGCTCTTCCGCTAAGTTTAACTGTTCCTTCTGCTTTTCTACAGTTATAATTGTATTCGATACTTCTCCAACAGCCTCCATAACCTGACGCTGAAAATCGAGTTCCACCTTCTCCCGCTCTATTTTTGCTACCTCATACTGATTCTTAAGTTTTTTATTCCGAAATACAGGAGCTGTTACTCCACCTGCTATCCCCCCAAGTAATGCACCAGGTATATTAAACCAATTTTTTGCCAACATGGCATTTACTCCAAAAACTCCACTTAAACTTATACTTGGATATCGCATAATCTGCGCTACATTCATCTGAGCATTGGCAGCAACCAGAGCATACTCAGCCTGCCTGATGTCCGGTCGATTACGGATAATATCCAACGGGCTCCCCAAAGAGATATCTTGATCAAAGTTGATGAGACTATCATTTAATGTATTATTTCTATTCACCGCAGCAGGCATATCTCCGACCAGCATTCTCAACGAATTTTCTTGAATTGTAATTTCCTTTTCTAAATCTGGGATCAGCGAAGCCGCAACCAATCGCTGTGACTCGGTCTGTTGGATAGCCAATGCTGTGATTTCACCAGCATCAAACTGTAACTTTATCATGCGCAACGTACTGTCATTCAATTGTAGATTCCTTTTAGCGACTTCAATCTGTGCATCCAACATCAATAGATTAAAATAGCCGGTCGCAATATCCGCAATGAGTTTCGTCTGAATTGCTATTTTCGCTTCTTTCGTATCCAGCCAACTTGCTTTCAAAACATCCCCTTCTTGCCCTATCTTACCCCAAATATCCAATTCCCAACTAAACTCTAGCCCTGTAGCGTACTGTGATTGATATTTCGCCATAGATTCTGGAGCCTTTTTCCCTTTTTGTTCATACCATTTGGATGAGGCTGAGCCATAAAAATCTTTTGAGCGATACTGTTGATTCACTGTCGCAATATTAGCGTCTACAGCAGGTAAATAGTTTAACTTATTGATCCTTAGATTCCGATTCGCTATTTCTATATTCTTTAACGCAATCCGTATATCATAATTGCGGGAAAGGCCACTATCAATCAGAGTAATCAGATTACTATCGTTAAAGAAGTTCCTCCACTCAATTTGACTTAGTGAAGAATCTCCTTCATCTGTCGTCCAGGCGGATCGGAATGAATCAAGCGTATTCAAATTAGGTTGTTTATATTTCTCTCCGACTTTGCACCCTGTCAGAAAAAAAACACCCGTAAATAGATATAAAATTGTTTTTATCGACATATTATTCATAATTAATCCTCCTCCGACTTAAATTTCAACTTGACTCGCTCATCTAGTGTTTTAAAAACAACAAAGAGTACTGGGATAATAAAAATACCAAAAGCAACCCCAGCAAGCATGCCACCTGCAGCACTAAAACTAATAGAATGGTTACCAATAGCCGATGGCCCAACAGACCACATAAGAGGCACTAAACCTGCCACAAATGCCAAAGAGGTCATCAAAATAGGTCTCAATCTCAACTTTGCACCCTCAATAGCGGCATTGTATATACTCATTCCTTTATCCCGCTGCTGAACAGCAAACTCGACAATAAGAATTGCATTTTTTGCTAACAAGCCTATCAACATAATGAGCCCAACCTGCACGTAAATATTATTTTCTAAACCAGCCATTAAAACTGTCGCGAAAACACCGACTAATCCAACAGGAACAGAAAGCAACACTGCCCATGGTAAAATATAACTTTCATATTGTGCGGCTAACAAGAAATAAATAAACAAAATACTTAAACCAAAGATCAGTACAGTCTGCGAACCAGATTTACTCTCTTCGTAAGACATTCCGGTCCATTCATATCCAAAATTACCTGGCAATTGTTGAACCGCCAACTTTTCTATTGCCTGCATCACATCTCCTGTACTATAACCCGATGAAGGATTAATATTTACCGTAATGGCATTGTAGAGATTATATCGTGCTATGGTCTCTGGTCCCACTACTTTATTGAGTGTCATTAATGTCCCGACAGGCACCATTTTCCCTTCCTTATTGCGGACAAAAATGGAGTTTAACGATTCTGGATCTGTACGATGCTCAAAATCTGACTGCATATATACCCGATAGGTACGTCCAAAGCGATTGAAATCTCCTGCACTCACTCGCGCAAAGTACATCCGGATTGTATTCATCATTTCTTTAATGTCTACGCCCATACTTTTTGCTTTCACGACATCAATATCTGCTTCGTACTGTGGAAAATTGGATTTAAATGAAGTA
Organism: Sphingobacterium tabacisoli; assembly: GCF_017908035.1. Lineage (GTDB taxonomy): Bacteria > Bacteroidota > Bacteroidia > Sphingobacteriales > Sphingobacteriaceae > Sphingobacterium > Sphingobacterium tabacisoli. Next base: position 3,219 of record NZ_JAEQMU010000007.1, read on the forward strand.
TACGCATTGTCCACCTCTTTCAGCGTGTTGATTTTATTGATAAAGGAGTCCGCAACAATATCAAAATCTCGAATATCTCCTCCCAACCTGTCTTGAAGAACTAACTCTACGCCGGCAAAATCACCAAACCCTTGTACTGTGGGCCTTGGAAAAACTTTAAATGTTGCCTCATTGATCACTGACAAATCTTTGCGAACCGTATCCATAAATGCATTTATATTTTTAATTTCTTTTCGTTCTGCATGAGGTTTCACATTAATATAACCCGCTGCAAACGCAGGGCTTGTCCCTCCCCCCAAAACATTAAAACCAGAAACAGTGGTCATCCCAGCAATATCTTCGCGTTTTTGTAGAATACTATCGGCCTGACGCAAAACGGCAGTGGTTCTCGACAAAGAAGCCCCAGGAGGCATTGCCAAGGAATAAGTAACAAAACTATCGTCCTCAGTAGGGATAAAACTCTTTGGTGTATAAAACAAGAATAGAACACCTATGATAGTAACTAGCAATAATCCACCAAATGCAATTTTCTTATGCCCAATCAAATATTTTACCCCAACAATATATTTTTCTGTGAATCTATCAAAAGATGCATTGAAGGCATTAAAGAATCGTTGCTTGTATTTTTGTACTTTACTCAAATCCTCTTCAGCTTCGATATCCTTGGGGTGAATCGGCTTTAAAAGCAATGCACACAACGCAGGTGAAAGAGTCAATGCATTGAAAGCTGAAATCAAAATAGCGGTAGCAAGGGTATAAGCAAACTGTCTATAAAAAATACCAACAGGTCCTTCCATAAATCCTACAGGTAGAAATACTGCGGCCATCACCATTGTTATAGACAATATTGCTCCTGTAATTTCGGACATTGTCTGCACAGTAGCATCTTTTGCCCGCATTCCAGTCTCGTGCATTTTTTGATGAATCGCTTCCACTACGACAATCGCATCATCGACAACAATACCAATAGCCAGCACTAGCGCAAACATCGTTAGTACATTAAGCGAAAAACCAAACAGACTAAGGAAAAAGAAAGTTCCTATCAAAGAAACAGGGATCGCGATCGCAGGTATCAAAGTAGAACGGAAATCCTGTAGGAAAATAAACACGATGATAAAAACTAAAATAAAAGCTTCAAACAAAGTGGTCTTCACTTGATTAATCGACTGATCAATCTGATCTCTGACGCTATAGGAGATCTCATAATGAATCCCTTCTGGAAAAGATTTTGACAATTCCTCAAGCACTTTCCGAACCTCTATATCAATCTGATGCGCATTCGATCCGCTCGTTTGTGTAATATTCAAAGTCAGACCTGGATTACCATCGACTTTATTATCACTTCCTAAATTGGTTGCTCCAAATTCAATGCGTGCAATATCTTTGAGGTAAAGTATGGACCCATCTTTATTCGTTTTGATGACCATGTTTTCAAATTCTTCTGGCTTACTGAACCGTCCTTTATGCTTAATCACCGTTTCAAAGACCTCATCTGAGGTCTCTCCAAATTTACCTGGAGCAATCTCAAAGTTCTGATCATTCAAAGCCTTAGTAACATCCTGGGGGATAATATCATAAAGTGCTAGCTTTTCTGGATTCAGCCATACCCGCATAGAATAATCCCGTGCACCTAATCGAGAGACTTGAGCTACACCGTCCACACGTAGTAGAGGTCGTATCATATTAATCTGCGAGAAAGCCTGCAGAAATGTCTCATCGTATACAGAATCCTGATGATCCGAGAAGATATTTATAGTCATAATAGCACCACTTTGTCGCGGCTGCACTGTAATTCCGTTTTCATTTACTTCTGCAGGTATAGCACTAATAGCTTTTGATATTCGTGTCTGTACATTTACCGAAGCGATATCGGGATTAGTTCCTGTTTTAAAAAACACCTGTACAGAGCCTGCCCCCGAGTTAGTAGCAGACGATTTGATATAAGTCATATCTTCTACCCCATTTATAGCTTCTTCAATAGGCAGTAAGACACTCTCCGCAACGGTCTCCGAGTTCGCTCCTGGATAGCTCAATGAAACAACAACACTTGGTGGAGCTATTTCTGGAAACCGAGTGATCGGTAAGGTCTTTAGTCCCACCAGTCCTAAAATCACTAAGATTAGGGACATCACCGTAGCTAATACAGGTTTGTTTATGAAGGTTTTTAACATATTGTTTGGATTTAACAAGCAATAGTTTTCAAGCGCCATCAGTTAAGACGGCGCGAGAAACTTTGCTACATTGAAAATTATTGTTGAATTGGGGTTACTGTAGATCCTTCAGTAATCTTATCCAAGCCGGTCAGTAAGACACGTTCGCCTACGGTAAGACCGTCCGCGATGATATAATTATCTTTACTCTTGCCACCTATCGTAACAACACGGCGGCGCACTTTGTCTTCCTTGTCCAACACATAGACAAAGGTTTTGTCTTGCAACTCACTAGTTGCTATTTGTGGAATCTGGATTACATTTTTCTTTACCTCGGATATTTTTAAAGTTCCCGTACTTCCACTTCGCAACATATTGTCAGCATTCGGAAAAGAAGCTCTTAATGAAATTGCTCCAGTCGTACGATCTACCTGTCCATTGATTGCGTCGACAGCTCCTTTGTTCGTGTATTCTTCACCATCCGCCAAAATCAAGATAGCGTCTGGAAAGCTTAATGCATTCCTGCTTTTTGGAATTCCATTGATACTATCCTCTTTGACTTTTAATTTTGAGAAGTATAAAAAATCAGACTCATTCATAGAAAAATACACATATACATCCTGCACATCGGACAATACAGTCAATGGCTCTTTATCCCCTTTACCAACAAGATTACCTATTCGCTTCGGAATACGACCAATATATCCACTAACTGGCGCTGTGATTATAGTAAAACCTTGATTGATTTCGGCACTACGAACTGCAGCTGTAGCCTGGTCTAAAGAAGCTTTAGCAACATCATAATCGGATTGAGCTGACCGCAGGCGAACCTCAGAAATAACATCGTTGTCAACCAAGGGCTTCAATCGCTCTATCTCTAAACGTGCATTCTTTAACTTTGCTTTGGCAACATTCTGATTAGCAACACTATTATTCAACAATTCTTGGTAAGCTGATGCATCTACCTTAAATAGCTTCTGTCCCTTCTCGACAAAGGAACCTTCATCTACATAGATTTCCTGTAAAAGTCCCTCTACCTGAGGTCGTACTTCTACGTTTACCTTCCCCTCGATAGTCCCCAAATACGTCTTTATCGTCGTTGCATCACTCGCATTGACCGTATATACAGGGAGTGCTAAGGGCTTGGCTGTAACTTCATTCTCTTCGGACTTACCGATAAAACAACTGTAAAATGTAGCAATGACTAAAGCTGTCATTGAAACAATTGAAATATAAAAACTCACTTTCCTTTTTCTCATATTACTTAACTAGATTTTAGCAAATTAATAAAACGTAACTGATCTGTTACACTCAAGAACGCAAAAACAATGCAAGTTTGGGCTTTTCCTTGTTTCTTTTAACAGTCTTTAACAGAATAAAAAGACCTATTATTAGGTTAAAAGGCAAAAAAAAGACTCTCCAAAACTGGAGAGTCCTTTCATTTTCAAAGATTTAAGCTACTATTTCCAACCACCACCTAGGGCTTTGTACAAAACAACTTGATTTAGCATCTTTTCCTTCAATACATCCACCTGTGCTTCCTGAGCTCCTATAACATCTTTCTGTGCTGTTACAATATCCAAATAATTGACTCGTCCTGCAATAAAAAGCTCTTCAGCCGCAATAATAGCAGATTCTAAAGCTTCTACCTGATGATGAACTAACACTTCACGTTCTGCAATAGCACCTTGTGTATGCAGTGCCAAAGAAATTTCATTCACGGCATTCAAAATCACTTTTTCATACTCCAAAAATGCTATTCCATAATTTGCTTTCATGACTTCATACTGCGACTTCAATTCCCGTTGTCTGAAAATTGGGACTGTGACACTACCTAAAACTCCATAAGCAACAGACTTGTCCAAATTGAAAAGTTGGTCTATACTAAAAGTCTGTAATCCAAAATAGGGACTGATCGCAACAGAAGGAAGAAAGGAGAGCCTAGCAACTTCCAAGTCGCTATAGTTACCCTGCAATTCCAATGCTGCCCTTCGGATATCGATACGGTTATTAAAAAGTAAATCAATGTTACCAACATGGAGTTCTTGGAATATCTCATGATTTGGGACATGTTCTTTTGTCCTCGCAATAGGTTGATACACTCTTCCTAAAAGTTGGTTTACCTGGTGTTCGTATCCGACTATTTCTTGCATAGCCAAAGCCCTGCGTCCCTTAGATTCAGCTAGAATAGATTTAAACTGTTGTACACCTAGTTCGTCTGCCCGGCCAGCCTCTTTCTGTGCTTCAATAATACTTAAAGCTCGTTCATGCAATAGTATATTCTGCTCATATACCTTTACTTTCTGATCCAACGCGATCAGTTCAAAGTATGCTGCAGCAACGCTACTAATGAGTTCGGTTTGTAATAACCGCTTAGTTTCGCTTTCTGCTAACAACCCCATAAAAGCAGCTTCTCTTCTATTTCGTAATTTTCCCCAAAGATCTATTTCCCACGATGAACGCACACCAACGAAATAGTCTGGAATAAATGGCTCGGGTAGTTTTTCGTCTGACGTCAAATTATCCGAAAAATTAGAATCGTAATTACCAATACCAGATTCAGTATAGTGGCCATATTTCCGAAGTCCGGCCTCTATGGCTGCATCCAACGTTGGCAACAATGCAGCCTTACGTTGCCTAAAATTAGCTTGCGCCACTTCAATACGGTGGATAGCTTGCTTGAGGTCTCTATTATTTACTAAAACAGTATCAATAAGGCCTTTTAAATAAGGATCAGAAAACACCTGCTGCCAAGGAATATCTCCTAAGGAAATACTGTCTGCCAATACCGTTTGAGCATTGACTTTTACATCTTGACTTAACTCAGATTTTGTGACTTTCTTAGGAACAGTACAAGAAGACACCAACAACAGAGCTACTAACACAGCTACTACCTGACCTGTTTTTTTAGGCTTATTACGCTTGGAAAATAAAACCACTAACCCAGGAATTACAATAACTCCCAAAATGGTTCCAATTACCATCCCTCCCACTGAAGCCGTACCAATAGTCCTGTTACCAACGGCACCTGCTCCATTTGCCAACATCAATGGAATAAGCCCTGCTGCAAATGCAAAAGAAGTCATTAAGATTGGACGTAATCTCGCCACCGCCCCTTCTACGGAAGCTGTAAAAATATCCATCCCTTGCTTGTACTTCAAGTTGGCATATTCCACAATTAGGATGGCATTTTTACCTAACAATCCAATAAGCATTACTAATGCGACCTGCGCATAAATATTATTTTCAAGACCAAAGATCTTCAAGAAGATAAAGGCCCCAAAGATTCCGGCCGGTAAACATAAAATGACGGGCAGTGGAAGCAGAAAGCTCTCATACTGCGCTGCCAAGAGCAAATACACGAATACAAGACAGAGTAAGAAGATATATCCGGCCTGGTTACCTGATATCTTTTGCTCTCTTGTCATTCCCGACCATTCGATTTCGTATCCCTGCGGGAGATTCTCCGCAATACGCTCTACCGCTTCAATAGCCTGTCCAGAACTAAACCCTGCAGCAGCTTGACCAGTAATCATCGCAGAACTAAACATATTATATCGTGTAATCTGTTCTGGCCCATATACGCGCTTCATAGTCATAAATGAGGAATAAGGAACCATCTCTCCATCTGCGGTCTTTACATATAGTGCCAAAACATCTTCTGGTTTTTGACGGGAAAATGCATCAGACTGAACCATCACTTTATACATCTGTCCATAACGGATAAAATTGGTAGCATACTGACTCCCTAAAAGGGTCTGTAAGGTATTCATCGAATTCTCAACAGAAATACCTTTCTTAGCTGCTAAATCGTAATCAATTTCAAGCATGTATTGCGGAAAATTAACATCAAAAGTAGTACTGGTACTCTCTATTACATCGTCGTTGTTCAACTCTTTAATAAAATCATTTAATACAATACTCGTTTTTGATAAATCTTCATTACCACTTTTATCTAACAAACGCAGCTCAAATCCGGAAGAGTTACCGAAGCCAGGGACTGTTGGCGGTGGAAAAAACTCTATTGTTGCATCTGCGATATGGCTAGTTTTCTCTCTAAGAATCGTCATTACGTCGTCCACGCTTTCGTCACGCTGATCCCACGCCTTCAGGTTAATCATCCCCATACCATAGGATGCCCCCGACACCTCAGTCACAATACTATATCCGGCTAATGTGGATACAGTCTCTACGATATCCAACTCTCGAGCAATCCTATCTACCTCATCAAGAACCTTTTCAGTACGATCTACCGTAGCGCCAGGAGGAGTAGTCACAGCGACATAAATCATTCCTTGATCTTCTGTCGGAATAAATCCAGTAGGCAGAATGGCTGCAGAACCCCAAGTAAGTACAAACATCAAGGCTAGCGCCCCCAATGTAACGACTCTCCGTCCTGCTATACGTGTCAATAAATTTTTATAACCTCCCCCTATTCGATCGTATGCAGCGTTAAAACCTTTGAAAAAACGGGCTAGCAAACCGTTGCTTTCCTTTTTATCATGAGGTGATTTCAGAATCAAGGCACATAACGCTGGTGTAAGCGTGAGGGCATTAATTCCGGATATAACAATAGATGCAGCCAATGTCAGTGAAAACTGTCGATAGAAAATACCTACCGGTCCTGAAAGAAAGGCAACAGGTATGAATACCGCCGACATGACCAACGTAATTGCAATTACGGCACTACCAACTTCCTTCATCGCCGCAATGGTTGCTTCCAGCGGAGGAAGATGTTCATCCTCCATCTTGGCATACACAGCCTCGACCACGACAATACCATTATCGACGACAATACCGATGGCTAGCACTAACGCAAATAAGGTCAAAAGGTTGATAGAAAATCCCATCATCTGCATAAAGAACAGGGCTCCAATCAAACTAACCGGTACTGCAAGAATAGGAATTACGGTTGCCCTAAAATCTTGAAGGAAGATAAACACAACCAGAAACACGAGAACAAAAGCTTCTAATAGCGTGATAAGTACACTAGATATCGAAGCATTCAGGAATCTCGACACATCATATCCCATGGTATACGTCATCCCTGGAGGAAAGGTTGCTCCTTTTAGCTCTTCCATTCTATCTTTTACACTCTGAATTACATCCTGCGCATTGGAACCAGGCAACTGCTTTAACATGATCGAAGCAGAAGGTCTACCATCTGTCTTAGATACCATTTCGTAATCTAAGGACCCAAATTCAACATCGGCAATATCCTTGATACGGATTATCGAACCATCTGCATTTGCCCGGATAGGTACATTTTCGTACTCGCTTACCTCCGTAAACTTACCAGGGTAACGAAGCACATATTGCTGCATATTCACTGCCTTATCGGAACTTATTCCGGTCTGACCAGGCGCTGCTTCTATATTTTGTCTCCTCAACGCTGCCACAAGTTCTTCTGTAGAAATAGAATAAGCAGAAAGCCGATCAGGTTTTACCCAGATGCGCATTGCATAATCCTTCATTCCCATAATTTGTGCAAAACCTACCCCTTCAATACGTTTCAGCTCTTTAAGAACATTAATATCTGTAAAGTTATAAATGAATCTTTCGTCTGCCGTCTCATCGTCTGTATACAGATTGAGGTACATCAACATACTATTCACCTCTTTCTCGGTGGTGACTCCCGCCTTGATTACTTCTTCGGGCAACTCATCCAATACGGTCGTAACCCTATTCTGAACGTTTACCGCTGCAATATCCGGATCAACCCCTACTTTGAAAAACACCTGAATTAATGTAGTACCGTTGTTGGTGGAGACGCTATTCATATAGGTCATCCCCGCGACTCCGTTGATAGCACGTTCCAAAGGAATAGCCACAGCATTGGTACTCACCTCCGCATTGGCTCCAGTATAATTAGCTGTTACTACAACAGAGGGTGGAACAATATCAGGAAATTGTGTAATTGGCAAGGTAAATAATGCCAACAAACCCAAAAGGGTGATAAAAATTGAGATTACCAGTGATAACACCGGCTTTCTAATATACGTTTCAAACATCTAAATCGCCTCCGTTCTAATTATTAATCGGTTTCGGTTGTATGCTCATGCCATCTCGCAAAGACTGTACGCCTTCAAAAACGACCTTTGTGTCCGCAGGTAACCCGTCTTCTACCACATAATAATGTCCAACGCGCTGGCCATTCTTAAATGGCATCATCTTAACTTTATTACCCTCTACCGCATAAACATAAGCTTTGTCCTGAATTTCAAATACGGACTTTTGATGTACGAATGTCAGATTTCCTGTCTGCGTCGGCACTCCAATTCGCCCTGAGGCACCGTGCTTTAGTAATCCCTTGGGGTTATCGAACTTGGCGCGCAAAGAAATGGATCCTGTACTAGCCTCAAACTCACTTTCAACGATCTCGGCTATCCCTGTATAAGGATACACCTCGCCATTGGCTAATATCAAGCGTACTTCTTGCTGGAATTTATTCCTGTTAAATGAAGAATCAGATGCAATAGCAAGATATTCAGATTCAGAAATATTATAATAAACGTTTACTCTTTCTAAATCAGAAATGGAAGTGATCAATGCACCTTCGCTCAACAACGAACCTTCCTTGAGCAAAATCCGGTCAATACGACCATCAAAAGGCGCTCTAATCTGGGTATGGCTTAGCTTGGTTCTTGCTTGATTCAATATGGCATCAGCTTCCTGCACCTTTGAAATAGCGGCTTTAAGCTGTACTTTGAGCAAATCCTGCTCTGTGGTACTGATGATACCTTTCTGTACCAGCTTTCCTGTCCTTTCTAACTCTAGCTCCACTTTTTTCACCTCGGCTTTTGCTGTATTTAAACCCGCTTCTGCACGCGCAAAATCAGCCTTATACTCTTCATCATTAAGGCTAAACAAAACCTGTCCCTTCCTGACGAAAGCCCCCTCATCAACATAAATTCTATTTAAAAAACCCGATAGTCTAGAGCGCAGCTCTACGTTCCTTTGGGATTGAATATCGGCAATATACTCTTTGTAAATAATGGTATCCATCTGTAGGAGGCCAGTCACAGGCACAACCTTGGCTTGTTCCTCGGATTTATTTTCATTGCTGCTAGCAGTACAGGACGCGCCAAATAACAGGCACCCAAATATTGGATACATGAGTTTACTTTTCTTCATAGCTAATTATGAGTGAATTAAATATTAAAAAATCGATAAAAAACAAAGAGACTTACGAGAACTAAATCTAGTCTCATAAGCGATTATTAAACAAATAAGATGGGATTGTAAAAATTAGAATGGGCGATACCTATACAGGAATGTATAGTATCCAGGTAAGCAGAGCCTCTTCGATTCATAGCGAGGGTGCTTTATCGTTTTGGTAAAGAGAAATAGCTTTCGTAATAACCAAACAACAAAAAGAATAGTAGGAAGTACGCCTAAAGAAAGAAAGAAAATACGATAGTCGTCAAAGAAAATTTGTGGCGCTGTCTCCTGTTGTTCTGAATCTGTGATATCTAGGATTTCTTCTAAAACCACCTCGAGAAAGGTTTCTCCAGAAATAACAGGCCTGAAGTCTAACATATTGCAATACTGCACCTCATAACAGAGGACATTGAGGTAACCAAAAAGCACTAAAAAATGTAGTATGCGCAACATATGTTGCAAATATAGAAAAGCAAACAGCAGAAAGGCGCAGTGCTCTGTAAAAAAAGTGTTATGAAAGTGTCCGATGTCTGATGTTCAGACTTTCCTGTGACAATTGGCTTTGCATACGGAATGAATACTTCTGAAAACTACTTTTTAAAGACCCAGTACTTTTGTAAAGTAAAATTAAATCCTAAAGACACGATTAGCTCCACGATCCCTTTAGACAGCAAAAAATGACAGTCCCAGACCTCTACTAAAAAATGGATACCAGTAGATTTGAGAAAAATACTTCCAGCGACTACGATAATAAACTTCCAGAGTTGGTTTGCTAAAGGAACTGCTGTGTTATTAAATGACCAGTACCGATTAATAGTAAAATTAACAACAGCTCCTAAACTGCCACTGACGACATTAGAAAAAGGAGCTGAAATCAATAGGACTTTGTAGCAAAAAGAATAGATACCAAAATCTACTAATCCACCTACAAAAGCAGATAACTGTGCTTTTAAAAACTCTTTAAGCCTGAACGTCATCCGTTTTCTCTTGTTCGGCCTTCTGTTTAGCTAGCTTTTCTTCTTTATCTTTCGCATCACCTACAGCCAATAGTTTTAATGTATCTCCTACATTGATAAAAAACAAGATCACACAAATTCCTAATACGCTATAATCAATCGATCCTTTGAACAGAACTTCAACAAGCAGTACCAAACAGACAACAACCCTTATTTCTGTAGGGCCTAATAATCCAGCGTCAATTGTATATTTGTCAGTAATTCTGTAACGCAATTGAGATATAATCATTGCCCATCCATAGAGCGCCACCAATGCAAAGCCCAAATATTTAAAATCCCCAACGGTATACAACATGTAGCCTAATCCTATGAACACTGTACTGACCCAATCCATCACTATATCTAGAGCGAAACCGTACCATTTACGTGATTTATTACGATAATAGGCTATTCTTCCATCGAGAGAATCACCAAACCACTGGATAAAAAAACCAGGAATTGCTAACAACAAAAGATCTTTATCAACATATTCAGCCAACAAGAAACTGACAAGAATCATAATGGATCCTAAAAACCCAATAGCCGTGAGCCCATCCGAAGTGATCCAGTCTGGTATGCGTGGTACTAGATAGCTGATAAATCGCTGTTCCGGATTACTTAATATGTTAGTACGCTTTCTGTCTTGAAACAGTTTCTTATTGATTTTTTGCTCGCTCATATCTCTCTTTATTACAACCAATTATTTGTTTTATACCATAACAACGTTTCTTCCAATCCGGAGGACAAATCATATTTAGCTTTGAACGCTAAATCATTCTGGGCTTTTTCTATATTACATCCCCAATTTTCAGCGGTGAGTTCTGCCAAACGCTCAGGATATAAAACTGGAGTTTTTTCAGATCGTGCATAAAGTGATTGCGAAATTTTAGCGACAAAAGCCACTAGAGCATAAGGAATATGCAGACGAAAAGACTTTTTATTAAATGTATTTCTAAAAACATCAGCCATGGCATACCTCGAATAGACCTGACCATCTGTGATATTATAAAACTGTAGCCCTTGCTGTGGTTGCGTACACGAATTAAGAATAACATCAACAAGGTCCTTTACATAGACAAAGCTCAACTTTTGAGGTTTGCTACCAATATAAGGATCAAATCCCTTACTCAAGGTATCAAAGAGAATAAATAAGTCCTTCTCGCGCGGTCCATACACTGCTGTAGGCCTCAGTACGGAAATAGGACTATCAGAAAAGTTGGTCTTAATCATTTCTTCCGAAGTTCTCTTACTACGGCCGTATACAGTCAGGGGATTGTAAGGTGTGTTTTCTGTAATTAAAAATGGGCTATCAAAACCAATTGGACCTATTGCCGCCAGACTACTAACATATACTATTCTTTCTAAGACATCCTTTATTGCTAACGAAGCCTTTAAAATGTTTTCGGTATATCCGACGTTAACCTTCAACATATCGCTTTCACGTTTTGCTTTAGTCATCGCTGCGGCATGTATGATATAACTGTACTGTTCTTGTTGAAATAAGGAGATTAGCTCGTCAGAATCACCCATATTCGGAAACACGAATTTATCAACAGCATGCTGAATAGCATCAATCTTACTGGTTTTTCTTACAGCAGCGTGGACCTCATACCCTCTTCGTCTTGCCTCTTCTACCAGATGAGACCCCACAAAACCACTAGCACCTGTTATAAATACTTTTTTCCTCATATCGCCTTCTCGTATAAACGATAGCGTTTGTATAGTTCACCATTAATTTGCTCAATGGCGTGATTCATTAAGTAGTTTGTTTCTAACATCCAGGAACATTCCGCACCGCGTATACCGGCAGGCTTAGCATTCCTGATAATCCGACCGTACAAACATGCCTCAATTCCTAGTTTCCGATAACCTTCTAAAACCCCTAACATCAGGACACGTAGGGATTTAATATTCTTTTTACCAAATAACAATTTAAAAATACCCGTTGGCAATAAGCGTCCACGTTTTATATTGATTTGGATTTCATTAACATTGGGAATTCCTACCGCGAAACCGATTATTTTTTCTCCTTTTTCTGCTATAATACAGAAACGAGGATCAACAATCATTTTTAAGTCTTCGGCGATATAATCAAACTCTTCATCAGTCATAGGGACAAATCCGAGATTCTTATCCCATGCCTTGTTATACACTTCCCGAATCTTAGCTGCTTCGTTTTTAAAGTCTTTTAAGTTAATCGTTCTTAGCTTTATTCCTGATCTACCTAAACGCTCCTCTAGTCTATCCATGAGTTGAACGGCACGCGTACTGGCAGTTTCTGTTCTCACGTTATAAGCTAAGAGATCCACTTTTTTATCAAAGCCATAATTGCTTATTAAATCGAGATAATAAGGACTGTTATAAGGCATCATTGCCATTGGAGGCATATCAAAACCTTCTACGAGCAACCCACAAGTCTCATTTGTTGAGAGATTGATCGGGCCAACAATATTATTTCCACCTTTTTCTCTTATCCAGCCTAATGCTGCGTCAAACAATCCGTCAGCTACTTCCTGATTATCAATAGAATCAAAGTATCCAAACTGCCCCTCATTCAAATTGTTAATCGAGTTGTGGCGATTATTCCATATTGCTGCTATTCTACCAACAACTTTACTGTCCTTATAGGCCAAAAAAAGTTGTGCTTCTGAATGTTTATAAAAGGGATGCTTTTTGGGGTTTAGCAGATCACTCTGTGCGATAAATAATTCGGGCACGTAATTTGGATTCCCTAAATACAAAGCATGCGGAAAATCTATGAATTCCGCACGTTGTTTTTTTGTTACTACAGGTATGATTGTTATCATGGCCTTCCTAAAAGTGGATAATATCGTATCTATATAACCTTTTTGTAACGCTCTACTTCTAATGCTTTAAACACTTTTGCCATCTTATCAATCGCTTCATCAATCTGATCAAAAGTATGTGTAGCCATCAGAGAAAAGCGAATTAACGACTCTTCAGCAGGTACAGCTGGAGCTACGACAGGATTGACGAAGACTCCGTTATCCTGAAGCATTTTCGTAACGATATAAGTTTTATCATTGTTACGTACAAAAATAGGTAAGATAGGGCTCTCTGTATCGCCTAGATCAAAGCCATTTTCGATTAGTAATTTTTTTGCATAGTGCGTATTAGCCCAAAGCTTTTCTATATGTTCTGGCTCTGTTTGGATAATCTCCAAGGCCTTTAACGTAGAAGCAACTGATGCTGGAGTCATACTCGCACTAAACATTAATGATCGTGCTCTATGTTTTAAATATTCAATAGTATCTTTATCAGCGGCGACAAAACCTCCAAGAGACGCCAAAGACTTACTGAATGTTCCCATTATAAGGTCAACCTGGTCCGTCAATCCAAAATGACTACCCGTTCCAGCTCCTTTTTCACCTATCACACCTAAGCTATGCGCATCGTCACACAATATCGCTGCATCAAACTCCTCTGCTACCTTAACAAGCTCAGGTAATTTGACGATATCTCCCTCCATACTAAAGATACCATCCGTAGCGATCAACTTTAGACTATCTTCCGGAAGTCTAGCAATCTTCGCACGAAGGTCTTCCATATCATTATGCGCATACTTGATCACTTTGGAAAATGAAAGTCTACTGCCATCGATGATAGATGCGTGATTTCTCTCGTCCAATAAAATATAATCATTCCTTCCTGTAAGACAGGATAGAGGTCCTAGATTAGATTGAAATCCTGTACTAAACAATACGGCTGCGTCTTTACCTACATAGTCCGCTAATTTCTCTTCCAATTCCACGTGTATGTCCAACGTGCCATTCAAAAACCGGGATCCAGCACAACCTGTTCCGTATTTTGCCAAAGCATCTTGAGAAGCTTCGATAATACGCGAATCAGTGGTTAATCCTAAATAAGAGTTTGATCCAAACATCAATACACGCTTTCCATCAATAAGGACTTCCGTATCTTGTTTAGATTGGATAGGCCTAAAATAAGCATACAAATCATTAGCTTTAATTGGCTCTAGTTCCTTTTTTAGAAAACTTGATGTTCTTTCACTTAACTTTCCCTTGCTCATGCTATAGGTATTTCTATTTACGCGATTACTATTTAACTTTTTGACCAAACTAAAATAAACGTCAAAACTATGAAATCTATATTAAGGTAAACAATTTTCGTTAACAAATGACGTTAAACTAACATTGCCTTAGTATGTCGTTCTCATAATTGTACTCTATCTCTAATCTAGTTGTAAAACGTGCAAACTTACAAAACTTTGCAGTATAAACCACAACCAAAAAGCATATAAATATAATAAAGTTAAATTATTGTTAATAAACAAACAATAGGTTTTGACATTATCGACCTTCAAATTTATTACATTTGCACTTCAGTTAATTATAGTTATGGCATTATCGTCTCAAATCAACATAAAAAACAAGAGGGCTTCATTTGAGTATCACCTGATTGACAAGTATGTAGCAGGTGTTCAACTATTGGGCACAGAAATTAAATCTATCCGAGAAGGAAAGGCAAATATCAACGACAGTTTTTGTTCTTTTTTGCATGATGGGCTTTACATTCGTAACATGCACATTGCCGAATATTCATTTGGATCATTTTATAACCATGAAGCCAAACGAGACAGAAAACTTCTACTTACTAAAAAAGAGCTAAAAAAGCTAAAAGAAAAAGGTGAAGAAAAGGGTTTCACTATCGTTCCTTTGCGCATTTTCATTAGCGAGAGAGGCTTTGCCAAAGTGGAGATTGCCTTGGCTCAAGGTAAAAAAGACTTTGACAAACGAGAGACTATCAAAGAGCGTGAAAACAAACGAGAACTTGACCGAATCATGAAGTATTAAGTCAAGATGAATGCACCTGGTGTAAGTCCCTCCCTATTTTTAAAAATCCGGACAAAGTAGTTCACATCATTGAATCCTGCTCCGAAGCAAGATTCTTTTACACTCTGGGTAACTCTTAAAAGCTCTTTGGATTTGGCTATACGCTGCCGAATGACAAATTCCATAGGACTAATCCCCAGCTCTTGCTTAAACATTCTAATCAAACTGGACCTACTCATATTGGCAGCCTTTCCTAGGCTGTCTAATGTTAACTTTTCAGAAACGTGTTTTTGAACAAAATCTTGCAGATGTTGGAGTACCGTACTCGCTGACTTCCCCAATTCTAATACTAACATGGACTGCGCCTGTAGCAATCTTATAACAAGCTCTTTAAATGTTAAGTCCGCTAGGGCATTCTTTAACGGATTTGTCCCTGTCATAATCTTAAACAGTTTATTCAAAAGTTCTGCAAGCTCAGGAGTGTTGTAGAGATGATACTGTTCACTATCCAACTTCCAATTACCAGAAAGACTCATCTTTGGATAAAATTCATTAAGATAATCCATGATCCTCCCGATCTTTTCCCTACTGACGGTCAGCGCAGTACATTGTGTCGGATTTCCAAAATCAGCTTCCGGAAAATCAATATTCATACCAACCGAAGCAGGTAGCACGATCATCTCACCAGGCAAATATTCAAAAGACTGAACATTATTAATATGCATGACCTTCTTCCCTTGTATCATATTAATCATCACTATATCATCAAACCGCAGGGGAACTCTTTCCGACGGCTTATAGGTTTCGTAAATATGCAGTTCTAAATTATCCAATGTAAATGCTCGTCTATTTTCGACAAGTGTAGATATTTCACGCTCTTTAGAAAGCGGCAACAATTGTACCCTAGTATTATTTGTCATATCAAATACTTTATAATCGGCAGTCACTCAAATATAACAAAAATAAAACAAACCAATACCCGCCTCAATAATGCTATGCTTTGAAACGATAATGCTACAGCATTGAAAAATCGATGGCTAAATTTGATAAAATGAGATTTTAAAAATTAAAAGTTAACAATATGAGTACGATTAAAAGACCAACGTTTAAAGAACGTTATGACAACTACATCGGTGGCAAATTTGTTGCACCAACACAAGGAAAGTACTTTGACAATATATCTCCTGTCGATGGAAAAGTTTTCACACAAGTAGCGCATTCTACAAAAGAGGACCTTGATATCGCTGTCGACGCAGCGGCAAAAGCTTTTGAAACCTGGGGTAAAACCTCTGCGACAGAGCGTAGTATCATTTTGAACAAAATTGCTGACCGCATTGAAGCTAATCTGGAATATATAGCTGCAGTAGAGACGATAGATAATGGAAAAGCAGTGCGGGAAACATTGAACGCAGATATTCCCCTAGCCATAGATCACTTTAGATACTTTGCTGGAGTAATCCGAGCAGAAGAAGGGTCATTGACAGAGCTTGACGCAAACACAGTATCCTTAATTGTCCATGAACCTATTGGAGTTGTTGCACAGATTATCCCGTGGAACTTCCCTATTTTAATGGCAGTATGGAAACTAGCTCCGGCACTCGCTGCTGGCAATACCGTTGTCCTTAAGCCAGCAGAAAGCACACCAACTTCTATCTTGGTTCTTATGGAACTTATCGGAGACCTAATCCCAGCTGGTGTAATCAATATAGTCAATGGATTTGGCTCGGAACTAGGCAGAGCCTTAGTCACAAATCCTAAAGTATCCAAAGCAGCATTTACAGGATCCACAGCGACAGGAAGACTTGTTATGCAATATGCCACAGAAAACATTATAACTGTCACGCTAGAACTTGGAGGTAAATCTCCAAATATATTCTTTAACTCTGTAATGGATGAGGATGATGCTTTCCTGGATAAAGCCATCGAAGGTGCAGTTCTATTTGCCCTTAACCAAGGTGAAATCTGTACCTGCCCTTCTCGCCTTCTTATACAAGAAGATATTTATGACCGCTTTATTGCAAAGGTAATTGATCGGGTAAATCAAATTAAAGTTGGTGATCCGTTAGACCCAAGCACTATGATGGGGGCACAAGCCTCAAAAATCCAAAAAGACAAAATCATGTCCTATATCCAATTGGGTAAGGAAGAAGGTGCAGAGGTATTAACAGGAGGAGATCAAAACAATGTAGGAGCTGGTTTTGAAGAGGGCTATTACATCAAACCAACTTTGTTCAAAGGCCATAACAAAATGCGCATTTTCCAAGAGGAGATCTTTGGACCTGTCCTTGCAGTGACGACTTTTAAAGATGAAAAAGAAGCAATAGAACTGGCTAATGATACGATTTACGGTTTAGGAGCTGGTGTTTGGACTCGCGATGCACATCAATTGTATCAGATCCCACGCGCTATCCAAGCTGGACGTGTTTGGGTAAACCAATATCATTCTTATCCTGCAGGAGCCCCATTTGGAGGCTATAAGCAATCGGGAATAGGCCGTGAAAATCACAAAATGATGTTGGGACACTACAGACAGACTAAAAACATGCTGATATCCTACAACAAAGAAAAATTGGGATTCTTTTAACCCTGAATATAGCCTCTCCCTCTAGAATAAAGGAAGAGGCTATATCTTCAAATCACCATTATCATGATTGCACGCCTAGACGCTACCGAAAAAGCCTTGCAGCTCGTAGAAGAGCTCGAACAGAAACATGGGCCACTTATGTTTTACCAAGCAGGAGGATGTTGTGAAGGGACACAGCCACAATGCTTCGAACAAGGAGGTTATTTCCCACGAATGAACGATGTATTAATAGGTCATATCAAAGACTATGAATTTTGGATAGACCGCGACTTATTCGAATACTGGAAGTACTCCCACTTCACGCTAGATGTCCTAGAAGGATTTGGCCCAGGAGGTTTCTCACTCGAAACACCTCTAGGTAAAACATTCAAAATTCATTATCGCTTATTTACTGCAGAAGAATTAGAAAACTTAGAACCTGTCGTCCGTAATAATTAATCTATATCTAATCCTTGCAAGACAGGGATTGGCTTTTTATTTTCATCAAGTGCCACAAAAGTAAAAAGCCCCTGAATTGCAAGTTCTCTACCTTCTTCGTACATATGCTCCAGATAGATTTCTACCTTTATCTTTAAACTTGTACGGCCTACACTATCTACCCTTGCGATAGCTTCAATAATACTTCCGGAGGGAATAGCTTTTTTAAAATCAATACGGTCTGTAGATACCGTAACTAACGTTTTGCGACAAAACCTTGTGGCAGCCATAAAAGAAACCTCATCCATTATAGCCATTGCTTTACCACCAAATAACGTATCGTGATGATTGGTCAAAAAAGGAAAAACCGTTGTACATACACGCGTTTCGGATGCGCTTATCTTTTCTTCAAGTGTCATTTTTGAATAAATTTCCACAAAGGTAGTGTTTTATCAACTGTCAACTTCAACACCTATCCCTTTTAACAGTAATGAAGCATTAAATATGGTACACTTTCCATCCTTCAACTTGTAGTCAAATAACATCTCACCATTCTCTACCTGAATATCAAAATGGTAATTCTTAAGCACGCCTACATATTCATCCTGTAAAGACGCCAACTGTAAATCATGTGTCGCTACCATACCTTTCCCGTCCATGGCAATTAATTTTTTGATAATAGCCTTCGACCCAAGATATTTATCGACAGAGTTCGTTCCTCTTAACATTTCATCAATCAGGACAAAAGTATCAGGCTCTTTTTCTACCAATTCCAAAATAAATTTCATGCGATCGAGCTCAGCCTTAAATGTCGAGGTGCTTTCATTAAGATCATCTTTAATGCGCATGTACGAAACGAGTTTATAAATAGGAAGCTCTAGTCTTTCGGCACACACAACCGCTCCAGCATATGCTAAAACTCCATTTATTCCTACTGTGCGTAAAAATGTACTTTTACCCGCCATATTCGACCCCGTAACTAAAGCAATTCGGTGATCTTGGGCATTATAATCGTTTGATACCGCCTTCCCTTCAGGAATCAGGGGATGATTTATTCGATTTGCGACAATTCCATCTTTACTGGTATCGTCCAACAGGATTGGAGTGGTCCAATCTGGATGATTACGTTTTAAAACAGCCAAACTCGTCAGAGCCTCAAAATCAGCCATGATATCGAAAGTATTCAAGATATTTCCTTCATAGCTTTTTTTCCATTTGACTATAGCCAACACCTGCTTAAAGTCCCATAGCAATACGATATTTAGAATGGAGCCTATTAAAATATTATTCCGGGCATCGAGTTTATCAACCAATGCCCCTAGACGACGAAAAGCCACAGAAAGGTTCTCCCGCTCATCCGTCTTGAGACTAGCCTGTAAGGCTTTGGTCATTTCGGCAGAGAACTCTTCTTCCTCAATCATTTTAACAGCGTCAGAATACGCAATCAAAGTAGCGCCTATCTTGTCTATTCGGGAAGAAAAATAACTCACTTTACCTGCCAGTGCGAGCGTCCAGCCTAAGTGGGCAATCCCCACTAACAGCAATACGTTCCAGATTGGAGTAACGAACAATGAAAACAACACCCCACTAAGCAATATATAAGGCGCGATAGGTACATAAAATCGGAGTACCCCTGACCCGAAATCGAGTGCACCATCTTGGAGATATCTTGATAAAAAAGTTCGAATGTTAGTTTTTTGCCCTAAGTTAAAAAGGAGTTTTTTCTGTAGATTCTGTACCCACATCCCCTTAACACTCAACTCAGCACTGGCTTCTTGCCGCTGCAGAACCTGCACTTTGCTAACGGCGCCACTAAACCAGGATGCTAATCGTTCTACCCCATCTGCTGTTGCAGCTCGATTGATCTTCGCGAAAAGAGACTTAGGTCCAAAAATATCCAAATCGGATACATACGGATGTTTGCCGCTATCATAAATTTCGCCGTCACTATACATATTAATCCCTCCCTCCATCACATCTATTTCATTTTGATTAACACGTAAGAAGGCTTGGCTTTCTGCTTTTGACTTTTCCAATCGGCTTTGCCGAAGTACGAGATAAGCAAACACGAGGACGATAGCCAGAACGACAATAAACAATAGCCAAACGTTATTAAGTTGAAACACCTTAAAAAGAGCTCCACCACCAATCAGGATAACTCCCAACCGCAACAAGCTATTTGTATTGATTTTTTTCTCCAAAGAGGAAAGCTCCAAACTAGCTTGTTGTATATTTTCTTGATAAAGGTCTCTCATTTTAAAGTCGTTTTACCAGGCTTTGTCACCTACTAGAGGAACAAACCTAAAAGTATCTAATTCTATTCGTTCAAAGTCATTTTCTCCAACCCGAAGGATAGTCACCATTTTCTGTGTTTTCTCGTCCCCAACAGGTATTACTAAAAGCCCCCCCAACTTCAACTGTTGCAACATCACTTCGGGGACAAATGGTGCGCCAGCGGTAACAATAATCTTATCATAGGGAGCGTACTGTGCAATTCCTTTAGACCCATCTCCTAAAAAAAAATGAGGTTTATATCCCATATACGGAAGCACTTGGATGGTACGATTGTATAAACTCTCCTGACGTTCGATAGTAAATACCTCCGCCCCAAGTTCCAACAAAATACAGGTTTGATAACCAGATCCTGTTCCTATTTCCAAGATTTTGTCCCCCCTTTTGACATGTAGGAGTTCCGACTGATAAGCCACAGTATAGGGTTGAGAGATTGTCTGCCCATCTCCTATTGGAAAAGCAATATCTTTATATGCCTGATTCCAAAAAGTCTCATCAAAGAAGTAGTGCCTAGGCACCTTTCCAATGGCCTTTAGCACCTTTACATCTTGAATCCCTCTGCTCTCAAGATGCTTTACGAGATTATTTCTCGCCCCTTTTTCCCTGTAATT
Organism: Sphingobacterium tabacisoli; assembly: GCF_017908035.1. Taxonomy (GTDB): domain Bacteria; phylum Bacteroidota; class Bacteroidia; order Sphingobacteriales; family Sphingobacteriaceae; genus Sphingobacterium; species Sphingobacterium tabacisoli. Next base: position 24,243 of record NZ_JAEQMU010000007.1, read on the forward strand.
ATCTATGAACTTATATGCCATTATTCTTCAAAAATACCCTATTTAACGGATATTTTAAGGAATAAATACAAAATGTTTGAGGTCAGTATCTTGGTAAAAAAAGAAGCGATCATCAGCTCCTTTTATTTAAAATTAGTATCTTACTCCCTTCAAAAAAACAGTACACATGTCCAGACTACTTCTTCTTTTCAGCTTAGCTGTCTTTATTTCCTGTGACTCTGAATCCGGTGGCAAAGCTTATCACGACGACTATAAAACCGCTTTCGATACCATATTAGACAACTACGATCTCTCAGGCAGTGTATTAATCTATGACCCACAGCAACAGACATATTACTCCAACGATTTTGAATGGTCTAAACGGGATTTTCTACCAGCATCTACATTTAAAATTCCCAATGCAATTATTGCCTTAGAAACGGGCATTATGAAAAGTGACACTTCTATAATCAAATGGGATGGCAAAAAAAGGGACTTTGAAAGCTGGGAAAAAGACTTAACCTTACGAGATGCATTCCAAGCCTCTTGTGTCCCTTGTTTCCAAGAGATTGCCCGTAAAATTGGAACAGCCAGTATGAAGACCTACCTGAACAAATTTCATTACAATGATATGGATGTTACAACAGAAAACATCGATTCTTTCTGGCTTAAAGGCAAATCCCATATTTCTTCCTTTGAGCAGATCGATTTTTTAGAACGCTTTCTCACGAAAAAACTTCCTATCTTAAATACGACTCGGGAATCGATGTTAAAAATCTTTAAAATCGAAGAAAACCAAACATATAAATTATCGGGAAAAACAGGTTGGTCTTACAATGAGACCAACAATAACGGCTGGTTTGTGGGCTTTTTGGAAAAAGACCATAAAAAATACTATTTCTCATTAAATGCCATCCCTAAAGACGCTAATAAAATGGAAAAGTTTGCAGATGGTCGCAAACAAGCCATTTACGATGCCCTCAGAGCAATGAAACTAATCTAAAACTATAATGAAAAGAATCAACTTAACCTTAATCACACTATTTTTTTTATGCCAAACACTATTCGCACAAGAACAGGCTGTATTAAAAGTATTGGCTATAGGCAATAGCTTCTCTGAAGATGCTATAGAAAACTACCTCTACGACCTGGCAAAGACAAGTAATAAAAAAATGGTAATCGGCAATCTATACATTGGAGGAGCCTCTTTGGAACTACATGTCAAAAACGCTACCGATGATAAAGAAAGCTACAGTTACCGAAAAACAAACATCGACGGAAGTAAGTCTTCAACAAAGAACACGAGCATTTCTCAAGCAATAAAAGATGAAGACTGGGATTACATTAGCTTACAACAAGCCAGTCCTTACTCAGGGCAATATGATGTTATCATGAAGAACCTCCCAAATCTTGTTGATTACGTTAACAAACTAAAGCCTTCAAAGACAAAGATCATATATCATCAGACCTGGGCCTATCAGCAGAACTCTGAACATAAAGGTTTTGCAAATTATGAGAGAAATCAGGGAATCATGTACAAGAGTATAGCGGATGCCACACAAAAGATAAATAAGTCGAAGGTCTTTACTTTTGTTGTACCTGCCGGCACCGCGGTACAGAATGCCCGTACCTCATCGATAGGAGACAAATACACCCGTGATGGCTATCATCTCCAATTGGACTATGGTCGCTTTACAGCAGCTTGTACTTGGTACGAAATGTTGTTTCATGTAGACGTCCGCAAGAACGATTATAGACCAGAAAAGGTAACTGAGCTACAAGCCAAAATTGCAAAAGAAGCAGCCCATAGAGCCGTAAAAAAGCCCTTTAAAGTGTCTGAAATAAAATTGTGAGAGCTAATTATCTAAATCACTTAGTACGGGTCTATATCCAACTGGATCCGTACTCCTGCATTAAGTTTGTCTAATTCGAATGACAGAATAGCTGCACGGATCAACTCTTTTACTTTCACGATACTGACACCTCCCCGCTCTATCTTAAGAACAATTGTCTGTATATAATTATTACGGACTCTAGATACCAGTGGTGGCTCAGGCCCCAGCACTCGACTACCTAACTGCAACCTTAATAAGTTAGCCAACTTTTGGGCAGAATCCAACGTCTGCTGTTGATCCGGATGCTTTACGTCCAATCGAATCAGCCTATAGAAAGGTGGGTAGAGAAAATTCTTACGTTCGGTTACCTCCTTCATAAACATTCCTTCGTAATCATGTTGCACAACTTGCTCAATAACCCTATGATGAGGAGTATAGGTTTGGATAATGACCTTTCCCAAGACATCCCTCCTTCCCGCTCGTCCAGCAACTTGTGAAAACAGCGAAAAGGCTCTTTCATAAGCTCTAAAATCTGGAAAATTGATAATCGTATCAGCATCAATAATTCCTATCAGGCTTACCCTTCCAAAATCTAGCCCTTTAGCAACCATCTGTGTCCCAATAAGGATATCATATTCGTGGTCATCAAAAGCATTGATGATTTTATCAAAACCATATTTACCCCGAGTTGAATCCAAGTCTAAACGACCTATACGTAAATCAGGCATCAATATTTCTAGCTCTTCTTCGACCCTTTCTGTTCCAAAGCCTTTACTTTCCATATGTGGCATACCACAGGCTGGACAAACGTTGATTGGCGTTTCCGAATGCCCACAATAGTGGCAATGGAGCAAATGAGAAGTCTTATGATAAGTAAGGCTTACATCACAATTCACACATTTTGCAACGTAGCCACAGGTATTACATTGGACAAACGGGGTATGTCCTCTGCGATTCTGAAAGAGAATCACTTGCTCCTTACGCGACACGGCATCTTTAATCCCGTTCAAGAGCGTTTCACTAAAATAAGAATGCATTTTATTTTTACGGCTCTCTTCGGGGATATCGACAATCTCTATTTCAGGCAACTGTGCCTCTCCGTATCGCTTCAAAAGCTGGACTAATCCATACTTACCTGCTTTCGAATTATAATAACTTTCTACAGAAGGTGTTGCCGACCCCAAAAGCACCTTCGCCTCGTGCAGATGTCCCAAATATATAGCAGTGTCTCGGGCATGATATCTCGGGGCTGGATCAAATTGCTTATAAGAGGTTTCATGTTCTTCGTCTACAATGATAAGCCCCAAGTCCTGAAACGGCAGAAAAACGGAGGATCTAGCTCCGATAATAACACGAAATTCATTCTTTAAAACCTTGTGCCACACTTCCGCTCTTTCGTTGTCATTGAATTTGGAGTGGTACACCCCCAACTGATTGCCAAAATGGAGTTTTAACCGGGCAGTAATCTGAGCAGTTAATGCAATCTCTGGTAGTAAGTAAAGTGCATTTTTTCCTTCCTCGAGTATCTTTTCAATCAAACGAATGTAAATCTGGGTCTTTCCCGAGGCTGTAACACCATGCAATAACACCACATCTTTACTTTCAAAACTACTGTCAATCCCCTCAAATGCAACACGTTGCTGCTCACTGAACTCGAACTCTTTAGTCATTTGCAAATCTGTCCCTTCAAATCGACTAACTACTTTCTCTCGAACCTCAAAAACTCCCTTCTCTATTAGCGCTGTAATTGCACCACTACCGCATGCGGCAACCTCCATGAGGTCCTGCCTCGTTATATCTGCCCGACTCTTTGACAACTGTAAAAATGCTAGAACAGCATCCTGCTGCTTTGGCGCCTTATTCAATCCATCTAGTAACAACCTCTTCCCTTCACTATCATTGTACTCCGCTGCGATATACAAAAAGGCTTTCGTTTTAGGTTTGTATTTTTCTTTAATTTCTTCCGAAATAAGTACAAACCCTTGCTCAAAAAGCGACCTCAACAGAGGAAAAACAGACTTTTGTCCTAATATTTTGATGACATCTGCAACGCGCAGCTCTCCTGCAATGTCAAGAGCTTCAAGTACCAAATATCCTTTATCCGAAAGAACAGAACGGTCTAGATCCGGATTTTCAGAAGCTATGATCTTTGTTTCCGATGCCATTTTGAGTGCCGCTGGCAGCGCGGCCTGCATCACCTCTCCAAGCTGACACATGTAATAATCAGACATCCATTGCCAGAGTATCAACTGTCGTTCATTGACAATTGCGTCATCATCGACAACTTCTAAGATATATTTTGCTTCGTACTTTTCTGGGGCCTCTTTAGATATGTTTTTTACTATTGCGGAATATACCTTATTCTTACCAAACTGCACAATGACGCGTACTCCTACTTTAATTTTTTCGTTCCACTCAAATGGAACCCGATAAGTATACGTTTTGGCAATAGAGAGCGGCAGTACCACCTCTACAAATAATGTCTCGCGTTCAGCAAACAAATCAGTACTATGCATGTGACAAAGATATTATAAAAAGCCACAGTAGTACACCGTGACACAGGCATAAAAAGAAAAATGGAATGCGCAGAAACTACGCGCGGTGTTTTACTGCTGCAACAAATAATCCGACCCACCCCACCATAAAACAAAGTCCTCCTAAAGGTGTGACAGGCCCTAGGAATCGCCATCCGTCAATCCCTAATAAAGAGCGCACACTGAGCAAATATAAAGACCCTGAGAACAACAGTATGCCTATGGTAAAAGCTATGAATGAGACCCGAATAGACGGACTTTTAGCCCTTGAAAAAGTAGAAAGAAATAATAACGCGAAGACGTGATAAAAATGATATTGATTAGCCGTCTTCCAAGTTCCCAAATGATAATCGCTTATTTTCCCCTCGAGGCCATGTGCACCGAACGCACCTAAAATCACAGCAATCAATCCCAAAAAAGAAGCAGTTAAAATTATTTGCTTATTCATATGTAAATAATTTGTCTTTTATCTGTCATATGGAATATCCAAAGTATTTTCATTGGTCTTTGTGTAGCCTGTACTACATGGATATTTCATATGTGTATAATTATCTTCGATGAGCTCGCAAGCTCGGTTTGTTTTTTCAATGGTCATCCACCAGCTGGGCGGATCCAAACTATAATTCCTCAATATTTGCACAGCCTAATACTACAGGTATATTTCGTGTACATTTATTCAGAAACTACTTATGTTGAACTATTGCCTATAAATGTATAAAATATCCCCTACAAATAGGCTATTTTAATTTTTTTTATCCCACTCTTATACGTTACAAAGCGATAAAACAGCAATCAGCTTCTTACAAATACCTTGGTCAATATATTTCAAGAAAACATGGAACAGATTTTTAACTCAAAAAATGATGAAAAGTTTTTGTTACGTTATTCATAAAATAGGAGCGAAATAAGTAGGTTTGCAATATGCGGAATACTATTATCCTCTCGGTAATTCTATTTGTAGCAGTGGTTACTGCTTCCATATACTATTTTCGTAATCTTGATGGCGAACATAACCGCGCTGCCAAACCTTTACGTTACCTACCTGACAATGCACTACTTATCGCTGCAATTGGAAATAACGAAGCTTCAGATAATATATTTAAAGATTTTGAAATTTTTGAAGCACTATTAGGTCAAAACGACTTTGAACTAATGAGCATATTCAAGAAAGAGTTATTACGTAACGAAGCATTAAAAAAACATGTCGATGATGCAGAAGTCTACATCTCTTTCCATCCTAATGGCAAAAACATTGAAACAATACTAACGATTCCAACTGCAACCGCTATTTCTCCGACTGAATTTTCTAGCATTCTGAACCAAATAAGCAAACGCTATAAAATTAACACGGTCGATACGATGGGGAGTAAAATCTATGAAATACAATATGGTATAAAAGACTCTACATTATCCGCTGTCTACTATAATAACATATTCTTTGCCTCAAACTCAAACAAACTATTAACAAAGATTTTAGACAAACACAGTAAGCATTTACCGGACTCCCAAATTGATTTTTTCCTAAAAGGAGACTCAAGAAATACAGCGCTAAGTGTATACTTCCCACATCAGCAGTACGATAGCATCGTCAATTTGTATCAACGTAAAAACGATGGTCCCTTTTTAAACTTATTCAAGAATATGCAGGGGCAATCTGTTTGGAATATCAACTTCAAACAAGATGCATTAATGCTTACTGGCGAAAGTGAATTAGATCAATATTCGGAAAACTATATTTCGCTATTTAAACATCAAGAAAAAACAAGCCAAAGCTTATATACTTATTTCCCTTCTAGTACCGCGGTATATGTAGACTGTAGTATTAGTGACCGCTCTCAATTTCAAAAGGACTTACGTGACCTTTTTAAAAGAAGAAAGGAAAAAATAGCGGAAGAAATAGACACCACTGGTACACGAGAACAATTGAACAGCTTATTGGGTGATGAAATTTCTTTTATTGAAACCGTCTCCAGTAGCTATATCGGATTTATAAAGTTAAATAAGAAAGAAGCTTGGCAAGAACTAGAAAAACACTTTTTGGAGAATCTCCAAGACTCCATATATCGTTTCAAAGCATCTGGCCTACTTTACCAACAATTCGGGGATCTCTTTAAAGAATTTCCACGCCCTTATGCAACTGTAGTTGATGATGTTTTGGTTATTGCCAACAGTAGTAGAACCCTCAGCGACTATCGAGACGATTTTGGAAGACGGGATTTTCTGACAGGTACCTTAGGCTTTAAAAACTTTGAAAAACTACAAGGAAATGAAGCAAACGTAACGCTCTTTATACATGGTAGAAATGCTAATTCAAAGATATTGAATTCACTCAACCTCCCTTTTCAGAGCAATTATAAAGACAAGGACAACTTTGGCTTTCAGGACTTCTACTCTTGGTCTCTTCAACTATCAGGTAATTCAGGTAAATTCATATCTCAACTCTATGCGTTATTTAAAAGCAAGAATGCGCTAGGCGCAACGCCAGAATGGACCTATACGCTCGAAAATAAAGCGATTACAAAACCCTATATATTTGAACATTCTGATACCAGTCAGTTTATTTTGCTCCAAGAACTAGATCATACGATCCATGCAATCAGTCCACAAGGGAAGAAACTATGGTCAACAGTATTTGCAGGCCGAGTAGTAGGTGATATTCAACAGTTAGAAGATCGAAGCATTTTACTGGTAACAGACCGCAACAGACTATATCGTTTTGACACGAATGGCAAGACGCTCAAAGGATTTTCTGTCGAGACACCAGAAGAACCTATAGCTCATCCATCTGTGGTGACACTACAAGGCAAGAAAACAATCTTGATCCCCAGTCGTAAAAAAGTACATGCCTTCGATATGGAAGGCCGTATGCTTCCAGATTGGTCTATTCCTGAGACAAATGGTGATATATTGGGACCAATTATAGCATTTAATAACCAAATCCTCGTAGGTACGAGCTCGGGAAAAATATATCTACTTAGTGAAAACGGGCAAAAAGCACATGAGATCACTATTAAAAATGATATCCGACTGAGGAATCCGATTGGTATATTACAGAGCAACAACCCTGAAAGCGAATTCTTAGCTATAGATACTACAGGACGACTACATCGCGTATCACGTGACGGCACCGATAATTCCTCTTTATTAGAATCGATTGGAGTTTCGAGTATCACCGACTTCGTCAATATAAATTCGTCTGCCAATGCCGAAATAGTTAGCGTTAACAATGATCTGCTCCGTGTTTACGGTATTTCAGATAGCGCGCGTGTTCTATTTGAATACAACTTCACCAAAGAAATCAACGACCGGCCACAGTATTTTTATCTTCCCAATAATTCGGGGACACGCATAGGCTTGGCTTCAAGAGCTACAAACCTTATTTATCTCTTTAATGGTGAAGGAAATCTGGAAGAAGGTTTCCCAGTAGAAGGACAACCTTTATTTCATTACGGACGAATTAACTACAATGGCGATACTTATTTGCTCTGTATGCGACGTGATCACAAACTCTATGCTTTTAAACATCAAAAACAACAATAATTTGACTCCAAATCAGGCAGGACTATCACACGTTATTAATGCACAAAAGCAGCGGTATTCGGTAAAAATAATTTTCTTGCGAGACGAATAATTTGTACGTTTGTAATCTTATATTTTTTATGTTACGAGGAGAAAATCATTTAGCATTACTGACCGAACCTAGACGTATTGTAATCACAACACATCATAAACCAGATGGAGATGCTTTAGGCTCATCCCTAGCCCTATACCATTGGCTAAAAAAAAGGAATCATGACGTTTCCGTGGTCTTGTCATCAGATTTCCCTTCTTTTTTAGACTGGATGCCTGGTCGTAGTGATGTTATCATTTACACCGAAAAATCTAAAATAGCAACGGAGTTATTAGCCGATGCTGAAATTATATTTTGCTTAGATTATAGTGCCCTTTCCCGGACCAATATCCTTGAAAGATTTATTACTGAATCACCTGCTCAGAAGTGGATGATTGACCACCACTTGGATCCAGAAGATTTTGCATCATTAACTTATTGGGATTCCTCTGCTGCAGCAACTGCACAGCTCATATATACTTTTATTGCAGATGTAATTGGAGCCGGTCAGGAAATAGACGCTGATATTGCGACTTGTCTGTATGCTGGTATTATGACCGATACGGGATCATTCCGATTTCGTTCAACAACAGCAGCCGTGCATTATATTATTGCCAATCTCATTGAAGCAGGTGCACGAAACTGGGAAATCCATGAACATATCTATAACAGTTCTACAGAACGTCGCTTAAAATTTTTAGGCTATGCGTTACTCAACTGCCTGGAAGTAATACCCGAGTACAATACGGCACTTTTTGCTATAAGTAAAGAAGACCTTGCTCAGTTTGATATCACCACTGGCGATACAGAGGGATTGGTTAATTATGCCCTATCTATTAAAGGTATCCGCTTGGCAGCATTAATTATCGATAGAACTGAATTAATTAAATTATCTTTACGCTCAATTGGTGAGATTCCTTGCAATGAAATCTGTAAAAAGTATTTCAATGGGGGTGGCCATTTGAATGCCTCGGGAGGTAGCTCGACAGCTGATTTAGCGTCTGTTGTAAACACATTTATAGCTATATTACCAGAATATAAAGACATATTAACAAAGTAAATAAGTATTAATCAATAAAATGAAGACCATCACGATTTATTCTATCTATCACCAAGAAGAATAAATCAGATAGCTTTCATACAAAATGAAAACAATTTTAAAATAGATGAAAAAATCAGTTTTATTTTTATCGGCAGCTGCGATGTTACTAGCTGCTTCATGCCAGAGCTTCAAAAAGGGTGATGGTGGTCTAGAGTACAATCTTGTGGACGATGTTGCCAAAGAAAAGGCTGTAGCAGGAGACTTTTTATCAGTTGATCTAACGATCAGATCAGACAAAAATGATTCTCTACTTAACAGTACATACGATTTAGGCTTACCTCAAATTGTAAATATTGCTCCAGACTCAATCCCGGGAGCGTACAAAGGAGATTACAACTCTATGTTTAAATTCTTAGGGGAAGGTGACTCTGCGGTATTCAAATTAAATATGGATACTATGGCAGCTAAAACTGGACAACCTAAACCAGAATTTGCAGACAAGTTTGTTACTTTTACTGTAAAAGTAAGAAAGCACTTCAAAAAAGGTCAGCTAACTGATTCTGCATTATATGCAGAGATTGACGGTTATTTCAAAGGTGAATTAGAAGGTTTGAAAAAAGCTGAAGAAGGAAAAATTTCAAGTTATATCGCTAGTGAAAAACTAGAGCCTAAGAAAACAGCATCTGGTTTACAGTATGTTATTGCAGAAGAAGGTAAGGGCGCTAAACCAGTATTAGGAGACACCGTGGTTGTAAATTACACAGGTATGCTGACTAACGGTACTGTTTTTGATTCATCAATCAAAGAAAATGCGATTAAAGGAAAACTTCCAGTAGACCCTATGCGTACTTTCGAACCGATTCGTTTCCCAATTGGCGTACAACCTGTGATTGAAGGATGGACAGAAGCCCTTTATTTGTTTGGCAAAGGAACGAAAGCAAAATTGATCATCCCTTCTGCATTAGCTTATGGAGATCGTCCTGCAGGACAAAAAATCCCTCCTTATGCACCATTGATTTTTGACGTAGAACTAGTTGATGTCATCAAAGGCGTAGCTCCAACACAAGCACCAGCTACACCTAATGCTACTGCGCCGACAGTAACTGAACCGACAAACTAAGAGCAAAAAAGTTTATAGATATAAAGCGCCCGATAAAATCGGGCGCTTTTCTTTTATAGAAATTAGTAGTGTAGAATCATTAGTTTTTCATTTTTTGACCAAAAGCAACGCTCTCCCATAAATCTTAATCAATAACTAGACTTCAGTAATTATACTCTTATACAACTCTTTCAAATAATTACCACAAATACTAATAAATCCATGTACGACAAGTACAATTTCATTAGAGCATACTCCAAGCAGTACACAAGTTATCATAGCTAATATGTAGAAAATCGTGGAAACATATAAGGCATCATTAGATTAAACTTCTTAAATTATTACAGTTAAATCATTTTACCCTGCCACACTTTACCATTTTTCAAAAAAAAGAACACTTACTTTCAATTAATCATGTTTTTTCAGCTTGGATTAGTCTTATTATTAACAATTTGCTATTTTTGAAAAATTCAAAACTAAGCTGATCATGCAGTCATCCTATATCCTAACCGATACGCATACGCATTTTTATTATAACATCCACACAGAAAAGATTGTTGAGCAGATCCAACGCTGTTTGGATTATAATATAACACGTCTTTTTTTACCCAATGTTGATCGCGAATCAATAGCAGCTGTAATGGATACGGTAAAGGCTTATCCAGAGCATTGCTTTCCTATGCTAGGGCTCCATCCTTGCAGTGTAAAGGAAGATTACAAAGCGGAACTGGACACTATAGAAAAAGCAATTTCTCAACATAAGATATATGCCATAGGCGAGATAGGGATTGATTTATATTGGGACAAAAGCACTTTGGAATGGCAAAAAGATGCTTTTCGCACGCAAGTCAATTGGGCAAAACAACTTGACCTTCCGATTGACATTCACTGTCGGGAGGCTTTTGATGAGACATTTGAATTATTGGACGAGCTGCAGGACGATAAGCTATTCGGCATATTCCACTGTTTCACGGGGAGCTTGGAACAAGCACATCGGGCAATCGATCTGGGCTTTAAGCTGGGGATCGGAGGAGTCGTCACATTTAAGAAAGCAGGCTTAGATGCTGTTGTAAAACAAATTCCCTTAGAACATTTGGTCCTAGAAACAGACGCCCCCTACCTTGCTCCCTCTCCATATCGAGGAAAAGAAAATGAAAGCTCTTATCTTCACTACATTGCGGAGAAAGTCGCAGATCTTCATGAAATCAGCATCGAAGAAGTAGCTCGGATAACTACACTAAATTCTAAATCAATTTTTGGCATCTAAATAATCATGAACATATTCATTATATATACAGGCGGTACTATTGGGATGGTACAAGACGAATCTGGGACATTTGTACCTTTTGACTTTGACCTCATCAAAAATAATCTTCCTGATTTAAGCCGTGTAGACTACAAACTAACTGTACATTCTTTCGACCCTATCATAGACTCTTCGAATATGAATCCTGAGATCTGGTTAAAAATGGCCCAGCTGATTCAGGATAATTATGAAAAATATGATGGTTTTGTAATTCTTCATGGTTCAGATACCATGGCCTTTAGTGCCTCAATTTTAAGCTTCTTACTCGAAGGACTCCAAAAACCAGTTATCCTTTCTGGATCCCAACTTCCTATTGGAGAAATCCGTACTGATGCTAGAGAAAATATGATGACAGCGCTGGAAATTGCCTCAACGAAACATAATGGGGTATCTGTCATACAGGAAGTGTGTATATTATTTGACAACAAACTCTTTAGAGGTAATCGTGCTTTCAAATACAACTCCGCCAAGTTTGAGGCATTCCGCTCTCCAAATTATCCCGTTCTTGTTGAAGCAGGCATACACCTTAAGTATAATTTCGAAGCACTGTTAAACAACACTGACAAACAACTCATCTTACACCATAAGCTAGATGATCATGTTGGTGTGCTTAAATTATTTCCTGGAATACGTCCCGACACCATCAAGGCTATTTTAGATTCTGATGTACGATCCATCGTTATGGAAACATTCGGATCAGGTAATACAACTACAGACCAATGGTTTCTAGACTTACTAGAAAAAGCTATCAAAAGCGGTAAAAACATCCTCAACATCTCCCAGTGTAAGGTTGGCTCTGTAGAACTTGGACGCTATGAAACAAGTCAGGGCCTGAAAGCTATTGGTGTATTAAACGGTTATGATATGACCTTTGAGGCTGCTGTCACAAAACTGATGTATCTACAAGGCGAATTCGAAGATCAGGAGCGGGTCGCTTACTGGGTTGAAAAAGATATTAGAGGAGAATTGACAATAAATGATTAAGCACTATTTATCAGCCCGATAAAACAAAAAATGAAAAATAATTGTTTTAAATAAAAAGGGAGATAAAGTGCAAAAATTAATTATCATCACATTTAGCACCATCGCCATATTATCTATGGCGAGCTGCTTTCCAAAAGCGAGTCATGTAATTCGCTCGCTTCCGGTGGAGAGTAGAGAACAAATTTTGGCACAGTATAATCAAGAGCAACTTACAGAAGGAAAAGCTATCTTCAGCCGAAGTTGCGATAATTGTCACAGACTAAAACAACCGGAAACACGAACAGCGGAAAAATGGAACCCAATCCTAAAAAGGATGATTCCAAAAGCCAAACTCAGCGATGAAGAAGGCAAACTAGTCCGGGCCTACCTAATCGCAAACTCAAAGACAACTACTTGATCGTAATCCGCATGAATTGCTTCGACTTACTCATCTGGCCCTCTTCTGTCCAGAATGTTTTATTATAGAAGACGGGTAAATACAAACTATTGTCCTTTGTAAAAAAGATATCCTTAGCCTCCGTTCCTGCCATCCAGTGCGCAAAACTCCAACTTGCCACGAACTCTAACTTTTTATTGACAATTCGATATAACTCGACATCGACACAATCTTCATAAGGATTGGTATACAATGCTATAATATGTCTACCATCCGGTGAAAAATGAGGAAAATCAACCATAGACACCGTCTGCTCTCCTGTATGCATATCCACGAGCTTGTAATCTATCGACTCATAGTAACTTCCGTTTACGATATACTGTTGCAAGGAAGGATTATAGCCGATATACTCGTATTCTGCCCTATTTTCTTCCGCATCAATAGGACTATCTTTAAACACGCTATTCTTCAACCCGGCAGGGAGAATCAATACGCCATCTTTTTTTACATGCGCCAGCGTATCCCGCACCACGGATTCAATTGCATCTTTTCTCCGCTGCATATACTCCTGTTCGGTAATCAAGTCAAGGGAAACAAAGTCTTTCAAAACTAAACCCCGCTCGTTATATACCGGTTCCTTTTCTCCCACTTGTAAAAAACTAACTATAAGTGCATCTTCTTTAGATAACTTCAAATCCGACACGTTTCCAATTGCGGACCTTGGAATAAACACTTTACGCTTAGCTATAATCACACGTTGCTCTCCATTATGCAATCCCTCGTACGGATATAGTTCTCTACTCCACACAGCTAGCCAATCTCCTTCCTCGCCTATCACTTCATAAGCCTCTCCGTACCCTGCTTTTTCCATAGCTTTGGAGCCGGTAGACATAGCCTGTCTAACGATGACACTATCTCTAGAAATAACAAAAGATTTTGTGACTGGAATATCATTGGTATAGTCTACCACTGTAGTGTCTAATAACGTCGGCTCAACATATTGGAACGTAGAATCTTGATTACTTTTATCGATAATTTTATTTGCATGTCCATTACATGACGTCACAATAAAAACAAACAATCCCAAAAGACAGCATTTATACATACGTAAATATTAATTTCATGATTTCGTTATACTAATATGCAGTTCTTTGATAGCAATGTCTAACAACAATCTGGAAAAAACCTAGATGATACGCTCGAACTTACCAAACAACTTCCAGAAACCTGATTTATGCTCTGCATCAAAGACAACACTTTTCCAAGCATTCAGGACCAATTCAATTTCCGTTCCATTAACAACATACTGTCCAAAAAAAAGATCCTCCCCTTTACAATAGAATCCGTAACTCTGATCCAATGTATGGAGAATCTCGACCTCTACAGATTCAAGAAAAAGAATCGTATGCTCTTCGAATGGAAAACTAGATGGATTTGGAATAAGGGAACTATTTTCGACCGCGAGCAACTGCTGTTTATGGTATATAGGAAAATAAATCTTGGGCAATGTGGATAAGCCATCCCCCGCTTTGGGCTCTTGAAAATATTCCCGCCCAATAAACGGTATCGCATTTAAGCCCCCATTTTGATCAATTTTTAGAGCCTCTTCAAAATGGTCTCCAAAATTCAAAATTTCATTTACCGTCAGTTGTTTTTCTAGGAGTTCAGAAACAGGAATGCAAAAATATTTTGCAATATGCAAAACCACTTCAATCTTAGGCTCAGCTCTCAACTCTTCATAAGACGAAATATTCCCCCTTGTAAGGTTAAACAGATCTGCGAAAGCCTGCTGGCTAAGTCCTTTAACCTTTCGAAGTTTCTTAATATTAATCCCAATCTGACTCATTAATAGAAAACTTAAAATTTATTTTGCAAAATATTTTTGCATTCATTATCTTTATGCAAATAATATAAGCAAACCTAAATAAATTTATTTACAATTCAGTCACATGCTGATAATAAAAAAATCTATTTAGCCTCTCTTAAGCATTATCGACTGATGTTTTAGGGGAAAATAAAACGAAACATTATGAGTTTTCTAAAGATTGAAAAATACATTGTAGACTTGGATTTCAACATCCTTCACAAAAATGAAAAAGAAGGACTTTTTGTAATAGAAAACGAGGAAGATGGAATACGCAACTTAATAATAGGTATAAGTTCTCCTATCATATTGTTTGAACAGTATCTCTTCACATTAAAGCGAGACAACATGCATATCTTCAAATCCCTCTTGATCAAGAACAGAGACATGATACATGGAGGCTTCGCTTTGACAGAAGATGGAAACCGAGTTATTTTCCGTTACACGCTTCAATTACACAGCTTAGATAAGCATGAATTTGAGGCGGCAATTAATTCTCTATCGCTATTACTAAGCGAGTATCGTCAACAATTGATTGAATTTTCAAAATTATAACACAGCATATCATGAATATATTTAAAAGACTTTTGAAAATAGGCCAAGCAGAAATTCATGCCATCGTCGACAAAATGGAAGACCCCATTGTATTAATAGCACAAGGTATTAGCGACATGAAGAAAGAGCTAATAGCTATCGAAGAAAACTATATCCGTACAAGAGCGATGGGAATACGTATGGAAAACGTCCTTCGGCAAAAGAAAGAGGAGTCCGACACACTTGAAGGTAAAGCGAAGCTTATTCTGGAAAAATCTAGACTTGGTGAAATAAACCCTGAAATCGCTGAAAAACTCGCTCTTGAAGCGCTCAAGTCTAAAAAACACCTATTAACAGCATCTCAAGAATTAAACATACAACTTGAAGATAATGCTAAATTTATTGAAGAAATCAACACCCACCTAGAAGTGTTGAAATTTAATATATCAAAATGGGAAAAAGAATTGACAACTTTAAAGACAAAGCGACAGATCAATGCAACATCCGTTCTAGTAAACAGACAGATGGCAAATATTGAACGCAACAGCACCATTCAATTGCTCGAGCAGATGAAGGATAAAGCTGCAGATGAAGAAGCTCTAGCAGCCGCCCTACATGAATTTGCACAAGATAACCTTGATCGAAATCAGCTTTCTGACTATGACTCAAACGAACATAGTATTCAGAATGAACTGGAGAACTTAAAGAAAAAAATAGGTCTAGAATAATAATTAACAATATGGAAGAAGTATTAAACATCCTCTTCAATCCACTTCCCAATGCTATTATGACGTTATTGACGGGCTTATCATTGCTCTATTGGATCTTTAGTATGTTGATGGGAGAAGGTTTTGATTTTGGTGATTCTGGTTTAGAATTTGAAGGCGCAGACGTACAGGATATAAATACTGACGCCGACGTAGATGCGGACCATCCTGAACCCTCCTTTTTTTCAAAGGCTATGGATTACATCAATATTGGAAAGGCGCCGCTCATGGTACTCGTCACTTTATTCAAATTCATAGGTTGGATTATTACACTTATCACCTCGATGACCTTCGATCTGTCTTCTTATGGATGGAAGTCGGTCCTTGTGCTCCTACCCATCTTTATTTTGACTTATTTCCTCATGCACTTCGTCACTATTCCCGTTGTAAAACTCTATAAAAACGTGGGGTATACAGGCGAGGAAGCCCAGGAATTCTTGGGCAGAACTGGCAAAATGAAATCCTCCATACAAGGACAAAGCATTGGTTCAGTAGAAATCATTATAAACAAAGATGTAATCCGCCTCAATGTACAGAGCGCGGATGGATCAAAAATAGCATATGATGACGAAGTCGTCATCGTCAACGAAACAGAGAACAAAAAATTCTATCTCGTTCAAAAAGCAATTAATTTAAACAGTTTTTAATATTAACCTTATAAACAGCCAGATGACTAGCAACACTTTTTTATTTATCGACGGAATCACAGGGATTGTCCTAATCGGTATAGGCGTAATTGTTTTTATAATTTTTGCATTTTTTGTAGTCCTAAGCATGTTCTACAAAAAAATTGCACAAGGCAAAGCGATTGTCCGCACCGGTGTAGGCGGATCAAGAGTTGCCTTTAATAAAGGAATGTATGTTGTTCCTGTATTCCATAAAATGGAGATCATGGACATCTCTGTAAAAAAGATAGAGATAGCTCGTATGGAGCATGATGGGCTTATTTGCAAGGACAATATCCGCGCAGACATCAAAGTTGCCTTTTTTGTACGAGTCAATAAATCAGTAGATGATGTAATCAATGTCGCCCAGAACCTCGGCTGTGACCGTGCCAGCGAACCTGAGACACTAAAAAGCATCTTTGAATCCAAATTTTCAGAAGCTTTAAAAACTGTCGGCAAAAAATTTGACTTCATCGAATTGTATGAAGCTAGACGAGAGTTTAGAGATGAGATTCTGAACATTATCGGCACTGACCTAAATGGATACATCTTAGATGATTGCGCCATTGATTACCTAGAGCAAACTGATCTCAAATTTTTAAGTAGAGATAATATTTTAGACTCTGAAGGGATAAAAAAGATTACGGAACTTACGGCAAAACAGAACATGAATGCCAATCTAATCCGTAGGGAAGAAGAAAAAGTAATAAAAAAACAAGATGTAGAAGCACGAGAAGCAATTTTGGAATTAGAACGTCAGCTCTCTGAAAAAGAAGAAAAACAAAGACGGGAGATTGATAATATTCGCGCTCGTGAAGAAGCGGAAATAGCGAAAGTTCGTGAAGAAGAACGTCTCAAATCCGAAACAGTACGAATTTCTACGGAAGAGCAATTGGCTATTCAGGAAGAGAATAAACTCCGCCAGATTATTATAGCAGAGAAAAACAAGCTCCGTACAGATGCTGTAGAGACAGAACGCGTTGAAAAAGATCGTGCATTAGAAGCTACTGAACGCGAGCGTATCGTAACCTTGGCTCAAATAGATAAACAACGTTCTATTGAAACAGAACAAAAAAGTATACAAAACGTCATCAAAGAACGTGTGCAACTTGAAAAGGGAGTTATTGAAGAACAACAAGCCGTCAAGGATATCGAAGTGTTCCGTGACGTAGAACGTAAGAAACAGGCTGGAGTTATAGCCGCTTCACAAGAAGCAGAAGAGCGCTTGATTGCCACCGTTAAAGCTGCAGAGGCGGCTAAAATTGCGGCGGAACAAGAAGCTGAGAAAAAAGTAATAGACGCAGAAGCATCGCGCAAAATCGCTGAAAAGAAAGCACTGGAGCTATTAATAGAAGCTGATGCGAAGAAAGAAGCCTCAGCTAGAGAGGCCGAAGCACGCAAAATTATTGCTGAAGCACAGGCTAAGGAAGAAGCAGCTATAGGTTTGTCCGAGGCGGAAGTAATGGTCGCAAAAGCGGAAGCAGAGGAAATTCAAGGTACTAAGGAAGCCTCTGTTATCGAGAAAAAAGCAGAAGCACTACGTAAGGAGGGATTGGCACAAGCTGAAGTAGTCCGAGAAAAAGCACTTGCCGAAGCCAAAGGAATCGAAGAAAAAGCTGCAGCTATGAAACAGCTGGATGGTGTAGGAAAAGAGCACGAAGAGTTCAAACTTCAGCTTCAAAAAGAACGCGACATTGAATTAGCACATATTGGCATCCAAAAGGACATTGCTCACGCACAGGCACAAGTCCTATCAGAGGCCTTAAAATCAGCTAAAATAGACATCGTCGGAGGAGAAACACTATTCTTCGAAAACATCGTGAAACAAGTTTCCAATGCTAAAGGCTTTGATCACTTAATCAACAATTCGCAACATGCGACAGCTATCAAAAACTCCTTATTATCCCCTGAAGGAAACGGAGATATTGCCGAAAAGATAAGAAACCTAGCCGACAAATACGGAATTTCCTCCAATGACATCAAGAACTTGACTGTTTCTGCAGCACTCATCAAGCTCCAACAAGCGGCAACAGCAAAAGAAGAGGAAGAAGATACCAGTTTTATCAATTCGCTTTTTGGATTAGCGAGAAATTTGGGTATTTCAAATAAAAAAATCACTTTATAACTCCAATTTTAAATCGATACAAAAACTAGTAGGTTTTAACAGCATCTAATGAAAGAGAAAACAGAACTTCAGAATGCGAGTCTAGATTCGGGGACATATGAGATTATCCGCAAAAGACTTGTTGTCCAAAAGGATGAATTGATGAAAAACCTACGGGACCTCAATGAGGCTCGTAGAGAGGTATTCAATTCGACAAATTTTGTGCTCAAAGCAAATCAGCGGATCAGCACAGAAAACAACTGTGTAGCCCGCGGGATTATTGCTGTAGATAATATCTGTATTTTCGGTTACAACGTACATTTTGGATTACGTACAGAAATCAAACTGGAAGATGTTTTTAGCATTTATCGCTTTGAAAACAACCAATTTGTACCACAATCTTTAGATCTATTAAACAACGACACTTTCATATCTGATTATCAGAATCTCTATAAATATTATAGAGATTCCATTTTCTCCAAATTCAGACGTACAGAAACCTATCTGTACATGATTTTCCAGACCAGTAAGAACAACGAGGATCTCAAAGCCTTCAAATGGTTAATAAAAGGGGAACAATTAATCTATCAAGATGATAGAAGTGTACATGAGGTAAAACCTCCTGCTCAGTTTGAGTTTGAATGGATAAAGACTTCGCTAGAAGACAGACGTTTAGGAAAATTCTCCCATATCTCCATCATGGACAAGGTATTTATAGAGGCCTTGCATGGGGATATAACCTTCAAGATAGAAAACAATACCGAGTCGGGCAAAGGGATATATTCGGAGAAGGTCGCCAATACGGACCAACAGCTAGATGATGCTGAATACTATTACGCGGATTTAGGCAATCTTATAGCGATTCGTGTAAAACCTTATCAAGAAGAGTTTCGAGCTTATATTTTTAACCTGCGTACCAAGGAAGTCACCAACCTCAAATCCCTTAATCAATCGGCGATACTACTCCCGGATAGTCAAGGGGTCATATTCTCCAACGGTTACTACTTACAAAATGGTAGTCACAAGGTATTTGACAATCAGTTTGATAATTTTTCATTCCTACGTAAAATAACCTCACCGAACGGAGAAGATCATCTTTACATCTTTTCTCATGCGGCGAGTAACACCTATGTACTGATGTCTTACAACATCATCCAACAGACTGTCGAAACGCCCATAATATGTAATGGTTTCACGGTCTTTCAGGATGGTTCACTTATTTACTTCCGCACAGAGGCTGAAGCAACTAGACACCATCAAGTACAAATCTGGGAAACGCCCTACATGCGAGTCTTAAAGGAGAATCAAGACCGCAAAGAAGATCCTTTGTATAAGGTAGGCAACAAACAAATTGTGCAGGCTATGGCCGAAGCACAAGAAGTCATACAACTCGTTAGTAAAGAAGATAGTTATGAAGGGCTTTATGAAGATATCCAGAAAAAATCAGACGCTATCTTAAACAACTACTTTTGGATACATGATGAAGCACTCAAGAACTTAGGGACACCTCTTTCTCAGATTCAAGAAATAGCAAACACCGCTATTGACGAGTTTGTAAAAGTTCAAACTCAACGTAAACACGCTAATGAACAACTATCCTTAGCCGATCAAAAATTAGAAAATCTAGAGTTTAAGCTCAATAGCACCACTATCGAACAACTGGATCAGCTCGTCAGCCAATTAGCTGATGCGCGAAAGCTTCAGGGAATCATTATTGACCTCAAAAACGTCAGATACATTAATGTCGCTCACGTAGAGGCACTACTGGTTAAACTCACTGCTATCACAGAAAGCTTATCTCAACAGACGATAGACTTCTTGCTAAAGGAAGAGGCCCTCCTACCCTATGAAAAAAGTGTAAACGAACAAAAGCTACATATTGAGAACATCAACAAAGCTTTTGACGCCAAACCTATTGAGCAAGCTATTACCAACATATCGACAGATCTAGAACTTCTGATTGATATCTTGAACAGCCTAAAGATTGATGATGTTACGCATACAACAAAAATCATTGAAAAAATATCGTTAATCTTCTCTACCTTAAATGAGGTTAGGGCATCACTCACCCGAAAGCTAAATTCATTAAAAAGTCAAGAAGCGATAGCTGAATTCTCTGCACAGCTTACCCTTTTGGAGCAATCTGTAACCAACTACCTGGAACTCTCTACTACAACAGAAAAAGTCGATGACTACTATACCAAGGTAATCGTCCAATTGGAGGAATTAGAGAGCAAGTTTTCTGAATTCGATGAGTTTGCATTAAAAATCGCAGACAAGCGAGATGAAATTATTAAAGCGTTTAATGCTAGAAGAGAACAACTAGTCGAACAAATTAACAAACGTAGTACTTCACTCGAACAAATCGGTTTACGCGTATTAAAGAACATCGAGAATAAATCCAAGTCCTTCCTATCCCGAGAAGAAATCCTCAGCTTCTATGCTTCAGATTTAATGGTGGACAAAATACGTCAGTTGGCCTCTGATTTAAAAAGTCTCCAAGATGTTTCGAAAGCAGAAAATTTAGAGAACCTTCTCAAAAAATCGCAGGAAGACGCACTACGCATACTACGTGATAAAACAGAGCTATTTGTCGATGGAGAAAACGTGATCGCCTTAGGAAAGCATAAGTTTGCGGTCAACCAACAACCATTGAAACTGACATTAGTACGCAAACAGGAAGAAATCTTCTTTCACCTGACAGGCACAAGCTTTTATCAAAAGGTAGAGAGCAAAGACCTACTAATCTACCAAGACATATGGGATCAGGAAATTATTTCTGAAAATAAAAACACCTACCGTGCAGCTTATCTTGCTTACAAAACATTTCTAGCTTCCAAAAAGACGATAGCTTTCAATGCAGAAGAATTTATTACCCGAGCTGTCGAGCAAAATTATTCCGAAAACTACGTCAAAGGTGTACACAATGTTGATGCTCAAGCGATATATAATACCCTAGCGGCGTTGGATGAAAAACTAGACTTACTTCGCTATAGTAGTAACCTTAGGGCATTGACACAATTATTCTGGCACCACTTAGATGAGGGACATCAGAACAGAATAATAACGATGGTACAATCTATTTCTGGAATGTTAAAAGCATTTCCTAACTCAAACAGATATCAATCAGTCCTTGAAGAGATTGCGAATCATTTCGAACAATGGAACACAAGCCTCGACAGATCTAACATTTCGAAATGGGATGTCGCGGACTACCTATTCAAGACCTTAACCAAATATAGCAAATTTGTACTCAGCTCTGCTGCCGACGAGTTAAAGCAATCTTTTATCCGATTACTCGAAGAAAAAAAATCGGCCCAGGATTTTCAATTGGATATAGAAAATGTTAATTTTTCCTGGGCGGACCGTATATACCTGACGTTAAACTGGCTTCATGCATTCATCGATGAGACGCCAGAGCTAGAGTCTCTCCGCAATTATACAATGGAGACGGCTGTTTCCTTACTCTTTCCAAAAGACGATTATCAATTACTTTTTGGTAAGGATACCATCACCATTGAGGGATTGAAAGGCAACCACTCTTCATTAGAAGATGGGACGTTGAGCCTAAACTACCATCAGTTCATTACACAACTCGATCAATTCACACAAGTGGATGTTCCCCACTTCCAATCTTTTGTTGAGCAGAAAGAAGAAATCTGCAAAACATACGAAAGGGAATTAAAAATAAGCGAATTTGAACCTAAAGTCTTAACATCATTCGTTCGAAACAAGCTCATCAATGAAGTATACTTTCCGCTAATAGGTAATAACCTCGCTAAACAATTAGGGACTTCTGGAGACAATAAACGTACTGCGCGCATGGGTATGTTACTGTTAATCTCTCCTCCAGGATATGGTAAAACCACACTGATGGAGTATCTCGCCAAAACGATGGGATTGCATTTTGTAAAAATAAATGGTCCTACGATTGGACACACTATCACATCTATAGACCCTATTGAAGCAAAAACATCAGGCGAACGGGAAGAATTGAAAAAAGTAAATATAGCTTTCGAAATGGCTGACAACGTTATGTTATATCTCGATGACATACAACATCTAAACGCTGAATTTCTACAAAAATTCATTTCCTTAGCCGATGGACAACGCAAAATAGACGGTATTTTCAATGGAGAGAGTAAAACATATGACTTGAGAGGTAAACGTTTCTGTATCGTTATGGCAGGAAATCCATACACAGAAAGTGGATCAAAATTCCAAATACCGGACATGTTAGCCAACCGTGCTGATGTCTATAATTTGGGCGACGTAATCGGAGACACGGAGCATCTGTTCAATCTTAGCCTTATTGAGAATGCCGCAATCGAAAACCCGTATCTAGAAAAAATTGCCAGCAAATCATTCTCCGACTTTTACACTCTTATAGATCATGTTGAGTCCGAAAAAGAAGAAATGCCTGACCTAGAAGGCAATTACTTAAAGCAAGAAATAGATGATTTTATGGTAACACTGAGGCATATTTTGACCATACGCGATGTAGTCATTAAAGTCAACAAAAATTACATACAAAGTGCTGCAATGCAAGATTCCTATCGAACCGAACCTCCCTTCAAAATGCAGGGTTCGTACCGCAACATGAGCAAATTAGTAAGCCAGGTGATCCCCCTTATGAATGAAAAAGAAATCAAGGACATCATTCAGGCACATTATGAAAGCGAATCTCAAACACTAACAGCCGACACAGAAAGTAACTTATTAAAATTAAAGGAACTCGCGTCACTAAGTACAACACAAGAGCAACAACGCTGGCAGGAAATCAAAGAGATCTTCCGCAAAAACAATAAACACGGAGGCTTAGCAAAAGACGAAAAAATCTATGCTCAGCTACTGGATTTTAACGATAATCTAGAGGGCATTATCAAAGCGATCAATGGCCAACACAAATAGATTTTAGCCTGCCTGTGCTTCGGATTTAAAAAGGACTATTCCGCTTTGTAAATTATGTTATTTTCCTAATGGCTTTATCGCCATATTTGGATAAATATTTTATTACAATGTACAAGGCAATCTCTTTCATACTTTTAACCATCTTGACAACACACATTGTTCAAGCGCAGGACATGTTATACTTTGATGAAGACTGGCAGGAAACTACCAGGGATAAACATGTATATTATCGTCCTCTTCCATTAAAACAGGAGGGTGAGCTCCTTTTACTAAAAGATTACTACAAAGGTGGTCAATTACAGATGCAGGGATATATCATGGCAGACAACCCTGAGATTTATGTAGGGGATGCCTATTGGTACGATGAGAAAGGCTTTGATGCCAGCTTCAGTCAATACAAAAACAACAGTACCGTCAAACAACTGAACTACTACTACCCTGATGGCAGCTTATGGCAAACGGTAAACTATGGAACAAACGGAAAAAAAGAAAAAATCACAACCTATCTACATAACAAAGTAATCGCGACAGGGTATATATCTCCTTCAGAAGAACTCTCTGGCAATTTCAGTTATGCTCAGCCCATATCATATTATGAATACAGCCCTTCTGATGAAGGAGTAATGTTAGAAAAAACAATTGCTGTCCCCACAGACCCCGTCACTAAAACGAAAGAACAGCGCTTTTACTTCATTACGGTGTTTTGGGAGAATGGGAACAAAGCCAGTGAAACCAAAGTAGCCTATAAACCCTATGGAGGAACGGCCGAAGTCTATAAAAAGACCTGGAATAAGGAAGGTAAATTTATTTCGGAAAAAAAGTATGAAAGCGAGACACCTAGTGCATCATACATAGAAGAAGAGTATTATACTAAAAACTATATCGCTACACAGATCCAAGAAACAACGCCCTACAAAAATGGAGAAAGGTATGGTGTATCGATAGTCTATAGTAATAATGGGGACACACTGTATCGATCCATTTTTAAACAGGATGAACTCCAAGAAGTCAATATATATCAAAACAATAAGCCCGCCCAGAAGAACATATACCAAGACAGCAAACCCTATGACGGTATTTTTACAGATGAAATGGGGGGTGTCATCAAGGAGTTTAGATTACGTAAGGGTGTGAAAATAGACAAAGAATTCCTGAAAGAACAAGATAGTCAAAAAATATTAGCAGAAGGTGTCTATCAAAATGGACAACCTTGGGATGGGACTTTCTTTAATGAAGGAGACTTATTCGAAATCCTACAGTACAAGAATGGTGTTCAGGAAGGAATACAGCGGGCATTTAGCAACTTATACTTTGAGCACATCAAAGAAGAGTATGATATGAAAAATGGTCTACGTGATGGATATAGGAGAATATATAATGAAGATAGTCTCGTAAACGAAAGTATATATAAAAACGGTCAGATTGTTTCGGGAACGATTCAAGAGGATAATATGAAGCTCACCTATGCAAATGGAAAATTAAAAACCCGTAGTCAATTCCATCACCGTGATGAAAACCGTTTGATGTCCACAGAACAATTCGAAGACGATATCATCCAATCCATAACTTACTTCGATTTTTCGATCAAAGAACAGCCCAAGGCATCGTATACAGGTTATTTTAGAAATGAGAAGCCCTATGCTGGGTTCTTTAAGTTGGACACGCTGATTGATGATATTTCATTAATAGACTATTATGAGAATGGTACACTTAAGTACAAGTATTCTTTTGATTTTATCGAACAACTCGAAAATTATGAACATTATCTATATACTGTAAAAACAAGCTATAAAGAAAGACAACCGATATCTGGCCCTCTTTACAAGAGAGTCGGAAGGGAACGTCTATTACAAATCGATTATACAGAAGGGAAAATCAACCATTTCGATGTCAATTTATTCGGCATGCACTATTTTGCCCGTATATCCTTCCAACTCGACAATGACATTTTATCCATATCCGGAGGTAACTCTCCTATAGCAATAAAGGCATATCAGGCAAATCAAAGTATCATTGCTGACCTCTATAAGGACAATCAAATCTTCAGGAAAGGACAGGAAAGCATACAAATAAAAGAAGGTAGTCCAAACTCCATAACATTTTATTATATCAAAGATGGGCAAATCAAAACATTTGCAACCTCCATCCTTCCTTTCATGGACGAAGACATCGACCACAATGATCTAGTCATGAAGCTGTATCCTATGTTTCCTATGAATAATACAACAGACATGCAGACCTTGCTTAACAAATTCCTCAACAAATTTGAGACAGAGGATCTAGAGGAAACATTTGAGTATGGTATCGGTGAAAATTTCCCTTTTAAAATGGAAGATATACTAACAACCGTCGAATTTGACCAAAATGGAGCAATCGCCTATGGAATACGTCCAAGTATTCAACCTGATGACAGCATTCTTATGGAAAGCATTGAAAACGGAGAAATAAAGAGAAAAAAAACGTTCAAAAACATGAAAGAACTGCTGAAAGACAAGAAGGCGGAATTCAAAAAATTTGAGCACAACCTACTCAACAATTTAAATTAAGTGGAACAATGGGAGGATGACTACCATCGTCCTCCTGCTCCTCCACCTCCAGAGGATCCTCCTCCAAAGCTACCGCCCCCGCCCCCTCTAGAAGAGCCTCCTCCTCTCGAAGAACCACTACTCGACTCTCTACTCTTCATCGCAATAGTAAAGAAACCTATATGTTTAAAGTAATTACAGTTCTGGCAGGAGTCAAACTTCTCTCCTTCACCAGAAGAGGAGTAAGTCGCCGAACGAATAGTCCGCGTTTTATTGACTTCCAACGTAAAATAGTGGCATTGCGGACAATCTCGATAATGCGAACTTTTATCCCAGGGCAATAGACGCACCTCTTTATTAGCAGTATTGGTCCATATTTCATAACGTAAGCTCTTAATAGACTCTTCTTTCTTTTGGCCAGGGTCAAGATATTGCTGTGGCTTTGCTTTGGTATCTCCACGATTTATTCTAACCCAGCTACCACTGGCATCAGGAGGTGTAAAACGACCTGCATTACGTCGAAAACGATTCAAAATCCCTCCCAAATCAAACCACGCCAATGGCGTCAATAACATAGGTATGAATAAATATTTTACATAACTTTTTAGGCTTTGCTGTAAATCCTCTTCATCTTTAAAACTCTCGATGATTTTAGTCCTTCCGTTCGTAATTTTCATCGCAAGTATCAGGGCTAGGAGAACAAAAGCAAAATATGGCAAATTCTTCCGTTGGTAGATTTCTTCAAGATTATTAAAGATAAAAACAAAAATGAAAAGCGTTAAAAACATCAGCAATAACATACATCCCATCCCCCAAAATATAGGTGCAATAAGCTTCGGTTTGTTCTTGGTATCTTTTAATATACGCGCAGAAATATAATGGACATACAGGTACAGTCCTGTAAATAAGGCCAACATCCATAAGGTATTTGCTAGAACAGGATTACGCATGCTCCAAAAAGGTGCGGCTTCTGGCATCAAACGTTCTAGCTCGGCCACAGAGTCCGGTGATTTCAGTATCTGCTCGATAAAGCGCGAGGCTTCCAATACACCCTGGTCATAGTCTCCGTTTCTAAAATTAGGCACCAAATAAGTTTCACCAACACGTTTGAGATAAGCATCAGGGAAAATTGCCTCCATTCCATATCCCGATATAAAGCGATATTCACGCCTGTCTTTGGATATAAACAACAACAAGCCATTGTTAGATTCTCTTTTTCCTATACCCCAACTATTAAAAAGACTAAGTGCAAACTCAAAATCACTATCTCCGACATAATCATCGACTATGACAATTGCATACTCGGCTTTAGTGAGACTATCGATACTTTGTGAGATAGCATTCAATTCAGCAACTGTATAATAACCTAATACCCCATTAGGATCGCTCACAAAATAGTTCTGTCCTTGCGTTTTCGGGTTAGGCAGAGATTCTACTGTATATTGTCCTAAAACGGGAGTCCTACTTAGGATAATAAATAAAAATAGGGTTGTCAATAAGTATCTAACCATCTAAAATCAAAGTTTACTGCTTAAAAGTAAGCAACAAACTTTGATTTCAAAAAATGTTTTTATGCTTAGAATTCACCTTCCTTTTGGCCATCCCAATCCATTTGTTTGGAAACTTGAAACTTGCCATTAGAATTGGATTGATCTAACAGATTTCCACGAAAAACAAGCTGCATATTATTTCTCAATGTACTTTCCAGGTGAAACGTACGTAACACCGCTGAAGAACTGTACACGACTACGGTGTATTTTACGGAAACCTCCTTAGATTGAACTCCCATAAACTGATTAAAGACCAATTGCTTATTCGTATTAAAATCGGCAGTTGTATCTATATCCGTCTGATCCAAAATAGGATTTACTAATTGTGGATTAAAGGGTGCGTAGAAAAAAGGATCATGCCGCTGGCTGATTCCGATTTTTGAAATAACGGATAGATCGACAGCATCCGTAAACTCTAATTTGATCTGACTAAACAACCTCCTTAGTTTCACTTCATGATCAGTCTCTCCATTTACCTCCAGCTCGCCATAATAGCCAAAAATATCAGCGTTTGAGTTGGAAAATTGATTACCTACATAAAAATTAGAAAGTGTCGGGTTAGAAGGAAGAATTAAATCTCTATTGGATGCATTCGAGACAAAACAAATCGAATATTTGCCTTCAGGCAAGGCGAGCTTCAAACTAAGTGCCTCTTCATATTTAATTGTGCCTGTCACCACAACTTCGGGCTTACTCTTATGGAAAAGATAATAATGAAGTTTATCTATCTCTCCGCCACCACCCGACGAAGAAGACATACCGACTAAACGGATGTTGTCAAACCGCCAAGTGCCAGTTAATTGCTTATATTCGCTACCACCCTCCCTCCGATCTCCGGCTTTGGGAATTAACTTAAACCACAACATAGATCTCGATATACTTTTTTCCGAAAGCGCATATGTATAGGAGTTCTTTGGTGCATTATCTCCTGTTTTAACAAATTGATTGGCTATCGATAAAACTTCATATGTCTCTCCTTCATTTATCGAATAATAGATTTCAAAATCTTTAGGCCCCGTATCGGAGCTACCTGTATCAAAAGCGAATTGAGTGATTTGTTCAGCTCCCTCAATTGACATTTTGATCAACACTTCACTCGCTCCCTTAAAAGAGAGGGCTCTACCTGCCCCATACCCATCAAAGCCATATCCTCCAACATAAGAAGGAATGCCGTCCGAAACGATCTCAGGTTCTTTCAATGTCTGATAAGCAATATCAGGCGCTAAACTTTCATCATTAAACGACCAAAAATAAAGATAGCCTTCCACAAAATTCGACACCGGGTTGGCACTTTGAGTCCCGATTGGAGGAGACGAACTCTTTAATACAATGGATTCACTAGTAAAACCAGAGATTTTAAACTGGACAGCGTGTAGGTTTTCATTTTGGTCATCTACGGATCCTTCTTTCTTACAGGCGACAACGGCTAATAAAATGATGAAATAAAATGAAAGCCTATCTTTTTTGACAAATAGACTTCTCATAATTCTATATAATTAGTTTATAAAAATATTGGGAGATAATTTCCCTCTTTTTTCTAATATATATAAAACATTTTAAATCAACAAATTAACCCTTTACATTATATATTATCTCCTTGCCGTCAACCATAACGCGAACTTTATCACCTTTTTTTCCTTTAATCCTATAAGACTGGACCTTTCCGTCTTTCCAAATAATATCGACAATCTTATTTCCTCTAGCCCGAAGACCTTCTACTTTGCCCTCCTGCCATGCTCGAGGTAAAGCAGGCAACAAATGAATATAACCATCCTGACTCTGTAGCAACATTTCGGAAATACCTGCTGAACCTCCAAAATTTCCATCGATCTGAAATGGGGGGTGCGCACAAAATAGATTTGGATAGGTTCCAGCTCCTACTTTACCATTCCCCAAAAACGCTGGCTTCAACAACTGTCGCAAAATCTCCAAAGCATGATCACCATCATGAAGCCTCGCCCAGAATAAGATCTTCCAAGCTCTGGACCAGCCCGTGCCTTCGTCGCCCCGAACCTCCAGTGTTTTCTTAGCCGCTTTGGCCCAATCAGGTGTTGTATTAGGAGAGATAAATGCCGCCGGATATAGCCCGTAGAGATGCGAAACATGTCTATGAGTAGGTTCTATTTCCTCATAGTCTTCCAACCACTCCATAATGCGTCCGGACGAACTGACACGTACAGCTGACGGAATATACTTAAGATCAGCACGCAAGGTATCAGCAAAATCATCTTTAAGCCCCAGTACAGAATCTGCAGTAATAACAGCTCCATATAATTCCCTCACAATTTGATTGTCGATGGTAGGTCCCATTACAACCGAAGCCGTTTTACCATTAGGCAATCTAAAACCATTCTCGGGAGAGACAGAAGGTGATGTAACCAACCATCCTGTTTTCGGATCTTTGACCAAAGTTGCCTGATAGAACTTCGCCGCTCCAGCCAACAAGGGATATATCTCTCTTAGATAAGCTTCATCCCCACTAAAAAGATAATGCTCCCATAAATGATTACATAACCAACCAGAGGCCGTACTCGCTCCCCAAGAAGCATTCTCTCCTGGGGCAGAATACCCCCAAATATTGGTCATCATATATACCACCCATCCAGGAGCATTGTAATAAGCCTTTGCCGTCTTTTCGCCTTCTTTAGCTATTCTTTTGATCAACTCTATAAAAGGTTTATGATATTCCGCAAGATTACCCACTTCTACACCCCAGTGGTTCATTTGTGCGTTAATATTCAAGTGATAATCACCATTCCAGGGAGTTTGAATCTGATGTGCCCAAAGTCCCTGTAAATTAGGAGGAAGTGCTTTCTCATATCTCGGAGCTGTACTGGAAATCATAAGATATCGTCCAAATTGATAATACAGCGCCGCCATCGCATTATCTTCTTCAGGATGTTCGAAAAAGCTTTTGATCCGTTGATCCGTGGGGAGATTTGCCTTAGAAACCTGATCCTTCAGATTTAGTTCGACCCGCCCAAACGTGCGTTGATACTCCCGCAGATGCGCGGCAAATAGCTTATGGTAACTCCACTGTCCAGCGTTCTCCAGGTTAATCGACACATCGGTATCGGGGGATTTACTGCAATAACTAGTCGACGCTGTAAAATAGACCAACACCTCGTCTGCCTCTTTGATGATAATCTGGTTATCATACAACTGTTGCTTCCCACCCTTGGCCACCACCTTAATCTTACCGACAAACTCTAGCCCATCTCCTCCTATCCCATTCGGTAGTCTGCCTGTTATGGTGATTTCATCTTGACATAGCTCATAGTCCTTTACATCTTGGTCACGGTAAAAGTGGAGTGCAAAACCTATAGACTTCTTCTTATTTGCAGATAGTCTCACAACACCGACATTCTGATCCTGGGAGGTGAAATACTCCCGTAAATAATGAACCCCATTGGCTTCAAAGCTAGTCTCTGCTTTTGCAGTGCGCAAATCTAAACTTCGTCTGTAATTAGAAAAGTCCCCTTCTATAAAATGAATAAAATTTAGGAAACCAAAGTTCTGAAAGCATCCATAGGGAACAGTAGCTCCATTGCCGTGGCCTGAACCTTGACCACTACAAACAAAATTCTGATTGACAAGTTTCTCGGCCTCTTCATTCTTCCCTTCAAAAAGTAGCCGCTGTATTTCTTCCACACGCTTATAAGCATCATAGTTATTCGGATCTTGTTGCGAACCAGACCACATGGATATCTCATTGAGAACAAGTTGTTCATCCTTGACATCGCCATAAGGCATCATTCCAATGCGTCCATTTCCCAAAGGTAGGGCCTCTTCCCACTTGGTAGCAGGCTTATCATACCACATTTTAAGATCCTGTCCGCGAACAATAGACAACGTCCAAAAAACCGCGACTATTACACAAATATTCTTCATTATTGATATAAATTACATTCTACCATGGGACAAGTCCGAGATTCATCGTAGCCATCCTTTCTATCGATTTGAGATAAATCTCAAATCGATAGAAAGGATTTTTGACGTCGAACAATAGACCATAAGCAGAAGCTATCATGGTGTTTAGCTACAGAAATCAGTCCCTTAAATCCAGCGACCGGTAGAACTCTATAAGGAGCTGAGTCTCCTTGCCCAAAAGATAACAGTGGAGCACAGAGCAATATTCTTAGTATATTTTTCAGTTTCACAATAAAATCGCTTAAGCTATCGTATTTAAAGATAAGCTATTTAAACGGTTCTTTCGGATTCTGCGTTATTAGAAAATATCGATACAAACACACTACACATATAATCCAAAACTATAGCGCATCAATTTTTACGATACGCATCAGCCATTATTTTCGTATATTTTTGGAAACAAATTCGTCCTTAAAGTATTTATTATATATAACACAAACAGCTATGGAAGAGAACAAGAAAAAGATTACTACTGCATCAGGCAATCCAGTGCCATTTTATCAGGATTCGATGACTGCTGGTCCAAGAGGTCCAATTTTGTTACAGGATTTCTTTCTTCATGAGAAATTAGCACATTTCAACAGAGAGCGAATACCTGAACGTATTGTTCACGCTAAGGGCTCAGGTGCTTACGGAACTTTCACGGTAACGCATGATATTTCACAATACACAAAAGCTAAATTTCTCAACCAAATCGGTAAAGAAACACGTGTGTTTTTAAGATTCTCCACTGTTGGTGGTGAGCGAGGTTCAGCAGACTCTGAAAGAGACCCTCGAGGTTTCGCATTGAAATTTTATACCGAGGACGGCAACTATGATTTGGTGGGGAACAATACGCCTGTGTTTTTTATTAAAGACCCTCGTAAATTTCCCGACTTCATCCATACACAAAAAAGAGATCCTTATACCAACTGTAAATCAGCGACGATGATGTGGGACTTTTGGTCGTTGAATCCCGAGTCTCTTCATCAAGTGACTATCCTAATGTCCGATCGCGGTACGCCTTATGGTTTCCGACACATGCATGGCTACGGCTCACATACATTCTCGATGATCAATGCGAATAACGAAAAAGTATTTGTCAAATTTCATTTCCGGACACAACAAGGCATTAAAAACCTCACAGGAGCCGAGGCAGATCAAATGAGGGCTCAAGACATGGACTATGCACAAAGAGACCTTTATACTTCCATTGAAAATAAGGACTTTCCAAAATGGAAACTTTTTATTCAAGTGATGACCGACGAGCAAACCAAAACATTCAAATGGAATCCATTTGATCTTACTAAGGTCTGGTCACAAAAGGAATATCCTCTAATTGAGGTTGGGGTTTTGGAACTTAATGAAAATCCGGACAATTATTTTGCACATGTAGAACAAGCCGCATTTGCACCAGCACATGTGGTAGATGGGATTTCATTTTCTCCCGACAAAATGTTACAGGGCAGGATTCTCTCCTACCCTGACGCACATCGCTACCGCCTGGGTGCAAATTTTGAACAAATCCCGGTCAACAGATGCCCGTTTATGGTTAACAATTATCAACGGGATGGCTACATGCGCGTAGATGGCAATGGTGGATCAAACCCAAATTATTTCCCCAACTCTTTTGATGACAGTAGAGAAGCCCATGAGTACGCTGAACCGGCACTTCACCTAGACAGTACTATCGCAGACCACTATGACAGAAATGCAAACGATGATGATCACTATACGCAACCTGGAGACCTATACCGGTTACTAGATGAAGAGCAAAAAAATCATCTTATTGGAAATATCGTTGGTGCGATGTCTGGTATCGAAGGCCCCAAACGTGACGAAATAGTTATGCGTCAACTTTGCCATTGGTTCAGAGCGGATATGAATCTAGGAATGGGGGTAGCAAAAGGGCTAGGCTTTTCAATGGATAAGCTAAGTGAATATATGCCAAAATAGAAGTTTCAAAAAAAAAGCTACCAATATGGTAGCTTTTTTTTTGCATAAACAATTAATAGATTTTACTTTTATACAAAAGTAAATTTAGTGCTTGTTAAAAAAAGTAGTACATATATGAAAAAAGACCAATCCCGAATCATCAGAGAACAGGCTCCCCGCTCTAACACACGAGAGCATTCCGTACCGCTTTACCTGACTTCTAGCTTTATATTTGACAGTGCGGAACAAGGTAGAGCTATCTTTGCTGACGAAGAAGAGGGAATGGTGTATTCACGTTATGCCAATCCTAATACCGCTGAATTTATCAACCGGGTATGCGCACTGGAATCTGCAGAAGCAGGTCTATCTTTCTCTTCAGGCATGGCTGCTGTATTTGCGGCTTTCGCTGCCTTTGTTCAAAACGGAGACCATATCGTATCCAGTAGAGCTATATTTGGTTCGACACATCAACTATTGACCCAACTGTTACCGCGCTGGGGAGTCACCACCACCTATGTCAATAGTGCGGACATCTCTGACTGGGAAAATTCGATACAGGAGAATACTAAAATTCTATTTTTAGAATCCCCTTCAAATCCAGGGCTGGAGCTGTATGATCTAGAAAAGCTCGGGAAACTGAAAGAAAAATATCCAAATGTCATTTTCGCCATTGACAATTGTTTTGCTACACCTTATCTACAGAAACCATTACAGTATGGCTTTGATTTATCCATACATTCGGCAACAAAATACATGGATGGACAAGGTCGCGTTTTGGGAGGGGTTATCGTAGGTAACAAGAACCTAATGGACAAGTTAATGTTCTTTATCCGCCATACTGGACCTGCGATGTCTCCTTTCAATGCCTGGGTTTTATCTAAAAGCCTGGAGACTCTAGGGCTTCGTATGGACCGCCACTCCTCAAATGCCTTAGCGATTGCTGAAGCACTGGAAAAACACACCGAAATCCTAGAGGTTCGGTACCCTTTTCTTCCATCACACCCACAACACGAATTAGCTAAAAAACAAATGAAAGCTGGTGGAGGCATTATTACCTTCGAGGTAAGCGGTGGCCAGGAGCGAGCATTCAGATTAATCGATGCTCTAGAAATGATACTATATACATCAAATCTTGGCGACTCCCGAACCATTGCCACACACCCCGGATCGACAACTCATTCCAAATTGACAAACGAAGAAAGAATAAACTTAGGAATTAAACCCGGTACGATAAGACTCTCTGTAGGCTTGGAAGACAGAGATGATATTTTATCAGACATTTTACAAGCTATAGAAAAAACAAAATAAAAAAGTTATCAAAAATAAATAGGGGTACCACCAATTGGTGTACCCCTATTTATTTTAAAAAAACTAGAAGCTTTAGTTAGCCTGTTTTGAGAAATTAAAAACGAGATGTCCTCGTGCTCCATTCTCCAATGGAATAGGCATTTTCAACACTAACGACTGCTCGTCTGCGAAAGATAGTCCTAATGCATAACCATTCTTCACATTTGCAGCTTTATCTCCTGCATATAATTTCTTAAACTGGAATTCTGGTTCTCCTCCCATTTTTCCTGGATCGTAGATAGACCAAACAATCGTACGTACGGCACCATTAGCACATAGCTTGCCTGAAGCATTAAACGTGATACTACCCGTCTGATTTCTCATCGCTCCAGCTGGCAAATGCCATACACTGCCAATAAAACACTCAACAGGAGCCTCATCAAAAATATTTTTGATCGTATATGCATCAGGAATGTCTTGACGAGTTACCGAATTTAACACCCATGTCCCTTTGACACCCGAACGCCATTGCGAAGCGGATGGACCTGTTACAGAAGTAGATGAAGAACCATTATTGGTACCGGATGCTCCTTTTTTTTGAGCTCCACAT
Organism: Sphingobacterium tabacisoli; assembly: GCF_017908035.1. GTDB lineage: Bacteria > Bacteroidota > Bacteroidia > Sphingobacteriales > Sphingobacteriaceae > Sphingobacterium > Sphingobacterium tabacisoli. The sequence continues at coordinate 59,669 of NZ_JAEQMU010000007.1, forward strand.
GATGTTACCAACATAATCACTGTAAAAAGTGAAAGGAGGGAAAGAATACGTTTACGCATAATATAATTACTTTAAATAATCTATGATGTATCTTTGCAAAGATATAAAACATTGATATCTTAATTAGCGATGGCATCCAAAAATCATACCATAAGTAAAATTATAGCTAAAACCTTAATACGTGTACTCGTTATTATCTTAGCTTTTTCGGTTTACCTATATTTTGCAAAAGGAGACCAGTTATCGACCACCATACACTTCGAGAACCTGTGGTCTTTAGTCTTTCCTTTTCTCCTCTTCATCATTGTATTTGTTTTAATGTTCCTTACTTTAAAGCACAAATTCGCACATAGCGATATCAATTGGCTATTTTCACTCTCCTGCCTATTCTTCGTTATATATCTTATTTTGTTATATTCAAGAATTTACCCCCTGATATAATGAATAGGATATGTACTTTTGTAAGCTACAAAAAGTAAAAATCGCATGAGCAATAAGACAACACTAAATGTTGTAAAGAATATATTCAAAGTAATCGTAACAGTTGGTGCGTTATACTGGGTAGCACAAAAAATCGACTTTGACGATTTAAAAAATGCACTTATTGACTGTAATTGGGGCTTCTTATTCCTAGCCTTATGCAGTTACACCCTATCCATACTGATTGCCTCTTCGAGATTAAATTCTTTTTTCAAAGCCATTAATTTAAGGCTTAGCGAACGCTACAACCTAAGGCTCTACCAGTTAGGATTGCTTTATAATTTCTTCCTACCTGGAGGTATTGGAGGTGATGGATATAAAATATACTTTTTAAAGAAAAACCATGATATATCGGGACGAAAAGTCCTGAGCTCCGTTTTCTTTGACCGTCTTAGTGGACTCTGGGCACTTGCTATTATTATATGCGCTTTGGTTATTTTCATGCCGAGACTAGCCATTCCCAATATTCTCCCGATCTCAGTTGCTGTTATCGGAACAGCCACCTATTACTTTTTCTTACACCTTCTGTTTCGTGGGTTTTCTAGAAAATTCATCAGTACCCATATTAAAGCACTAGCAGTGCAAGGGTTTCAGGTGATTACCGCAATATTGATTTTGTATTCACTCAATTTTGACGGAAAATTTTCGCCCTATCTCCTCATCTTTTTAGTTTCTTCTTTAGTAGCCATTGTCCCCTCAATCGGAGGTGGCGTAGGATTACGTGAACTGGTTATGATATATGGAGCTAATTATTTTCAGATTGATGAACACACAGCTGTTTTGGTCAGCTTGTTTTTTTATATCATATCACTTCTAGTTGCTTGTTCGGGTATTTACTATATCTTTAGACCTCAGCGTCTAGGTGCAGACCGATTACCGTCGGCAGCCGAAGTAGAAAAAGAAATCGATAAAGAGACACTAGAAGAAAACAATATATAATGGCAAATATTATTATTACAGGGGCAAGCAGCGGTATCGGATTTGAAGCTGTACTAGACCTCACAGCAAACAAAGACAACAATGTAATTGCTTTAGCTCGGTCCGCAGACAAACTACGCAAGCTGCATGAGATTGCTTCTTCTTTGAACCATGATGGAGGAACACTCTATCCTGCCCAATTTGACATTGTATACGACAATTATGCAGAATCTTTAATACCATTTATCAGTTCAAAGTTTGACAAAGTAGATATACTCATCAACAATGCTGGAGCGCTAATAAACAAGCCATTCCTAGAGACATCGACTGATGATTTTGCACAGATGCTACAAAGCAATCTACTAGGACATGTCAACATGATTAAACACATTGTACCTCTAATGACTGAGGGAGGCCACATTGTCAACATAAGTAGCATGGGTGGCGTGCAGGGAGCATCTAAATTCCCTGGATTGAGCGCCTACTCAAGCAGCAAAGCAGCACTCGCTGTATTGACCGAATGTCTTGCGGAAGAGTTTAAAGACAAAAAAATACATGTCAACTGCTTAGCATTGGGATCCGCTCAGACAGAGATGTTTGAAACGGCATTTCCAGGTATGCAGGCTGGAACCTTAGCTTTTGAAATGGGGCGTTATATTGCAGATTTTGCGCAAAATGGGGCGAAATATTACAATGGAAAAATACTTCCGGTAGCCAACACTACACCATAAAAATAAAAGAGCATGATGCTCTTTTATTTTTTACAGTCCTTTTATCCAATCGCCGATATCCTTTAACACTTGAGGACTCATCGTTTCTTCTATTTGGGAATACTCTGCCACCTGCCCTGTCTTGGCCCGCTGGAACAAGTGGTTCACTCCCTCATATTCCTTTAGAACACTATTTTTGTTTTTTGGCAAAAGATCCGCCAAACTCTTCAGATTTGGGGTAGCAGGCACTTGAACATCCAACGAGCCAAACGCTGCAAAAACCGGAATCGTAATCTTAGACAGATACGCTTCTGGCTCTATACGAATGAAATAACGATAAGCGGGTGTCAACATGGTCATTAGTTCGCCCCTCAATTCTGTATTCCCCTTATCCTCAGCAGAAACGCCTACATTATTCAATAGGGCTCTATAAGCTTCTGTCGTGGTTGCATTACTTTTTATTACAGCAAAGTTCTTGATATTAATCTGTTTTGCGATCTCTAGATTAAACTCATTCATCCCCGCCGCTTTGCCTATGGCATATAACTGTTCCACCATCAGTTTATCGATAGCGATGGCTGGCCCCGCCAATGAAACAATATAGGATAAATGAGGCAATTTCTGCCCCGCTAACAATTCGGCAATTAATCCCCCTTCACTATGACCGATTATCCCTATTTTTTTTGCATCTACCTGCTTTTGCTTCTTCAAAAATGCAATAGCCGCGATAGCATCTTTACTAAAATTCTCTATTGTGCTTGCTTCAAATCTCCCTCCACTCTCAGCAGTACCTCGGTCGTCATACCGTAATACAACAATTCCCTGCTTTGTCAAGTAATCTGCCAATACTTTGAAAACCTGATGCCCAAATAGTTCTTCGTCCCTATTTTGCGCTCCAGATCCTGTTAATAATACAACCGCTGGGTAACATCCTGCCTTTCTGGGGTAAGTCATCGTACCAGCTAGGACTACATTATCATAATCATTAGTAAACTTAACATCTACCGTATCGTATCCATAGGGAGGCTGCGGCGTTTGTGGCCTATTTAGCCGGAATGGTTCTTCCCGCATTCCAGTCTGCCTTAATAAAACGAGCGGTAGTTCGACCCCGTTTTGTACAAACGTAGATTTTATCGTGTCAATACCAGACAAATCCCCCGATATACGTATCCCTCCCTGCAACTGAACAAAAAGAGAATCTCCTTTAAAACTTACTTTTCCAGGTATTCCTTTTACTCCTTGTTTGGGACTATCTGCTGTAACGTTCCACTGCCCATCAACTTGTTCCAGCTTTAGAACAAAGGGTAAACTAGCGCTACCATACCTCAAATCCCCTTGCCATAGGCCTTCATAAGATTGTGAAAAACCAATACACGATTGGATCAATGCGAAAAACAAAAAAACAACTCCTCTCATTACCTATAGATATATATTTATAAACTGTAGCACGGTGTTCAATACTAGGGTCAATAATACGATAGCTATCGTATCCCCTCCTACTTTGCTATTCATGGCAATTTTCATTCCTTTTAATAAAAGTGAAAAGAAACCAATCAAGCACGCCAGCGAAAAAAAAGCAAAAACCAACATTAATCCTATTTTGTCGACCGATATGCCTGTTGGATTGTCTATATGGTCTAACACTAAAAACTCCATAGACTTTAAAAAATCTGACACGAAAGGAATAACTGTAATAAGGAGCAAAAGATACATCGCTAGATGGGCTATCAACACCGAATTAACCACATCTATAAATCTAGTCTTTGCAAATCTTAAAATAGCAAATAAATACAAAACAAGTATGTTCGCTAATAGGGTAATCCCAAGATTACAGAGCGATACATACCAAAGCATCGGCTTTGTATTCACGATCTTTAATGCTCCTAACAACATTACATCGTTATAACTGCTCAATAGAGCTGCAAAAACAAAACCGACTAAACCTATGACCAACAGTTTCAGTTCAGAATTGTGTATAAATGGGTTCCAGCTATTTTTTAACATTACTATTTATAATTTCTTTAATAAATTCGTCTACTTCATCCTGCTTTTGGGTACCAATCAAGACTTTCTTTCCATTCTTTAACTCCATCTGAATACCATACCTGCCCTTACAAGTATATGCCACACCACTTCTACCTACGCGATAGCCCCAGCCACCAAACTCGATCAAATCGTATTTTCGAACTTCAATATTCCCTATACTATCCCAATTCCATCGTTTACGCCAAGCGAATGGAATAAAACTAATCTCGACCCCTTTGTTATCGATCGTAGTACAAAGGCGGCTGAATATAAAATACAGTAATACCGGAACGATTATCCACACTCCTACATTCAGCATCCATTCGCCTGTATTTTTGTAGTCTTGATAAACATCTCTACACGCTATCAAAAGGATAATAATTAACAAACTAAACAACCAAACGGACATAAAGCTTTGCTTTTCTCTCCAAAAACTCCTATTTGCCATTTTGTAACTCCTTAATTTTTAAAATTAGGTCATCTAATCTATTGCGAACTGTTGGATAGCTTTTCCCCATTTTACCAGCCATTTCTTTAATACTTCCGGAGCTCAATAAAAACTCCATCATAAACTCCTGATCATCGAGGTCGAGCAACATTAGAACCGGCAGCTTGTAATTCCCAGAAACTTCTGTACCACACGTAGAACATGTTAATTTGGCAACCTGTAGCTTTTCTTCACAGCTGGGGCAGTATATAGGCAACTTCATATATCGATAAAAACTAAATAAAAATAAACAATATAAACAAATATATTAATTTTATTAAAAACAACATTAACATTATTCACAAAAAGGTGTAAAAACCAAAAAATAAGCTTATTACAGCATACACTAATCGGGATTAGCGCCGTATATTGCATATAAGCACTAATTTATCTAAGTTTGCTCCTTGATTTTTTAATATGAGAAAATTTATTGGGTATATCCTTACTCCGATTTTTTATAGCTGCTTCGCAGTATCGCTTTTGATTTTTCACCCTATCCAATGGCTATGCCTCAAGTTAGGAGGATATGCGGCACATAAACGAAGCGTAGATATCTTAAACTTCTTTTTGACAGCCTGCAATTATACGCTATTCAATACGGTGAATTTCACAGGCCATAAAGCATTAGCGACTAACGTACCGATTATATTTGTAGCAAATCATCAAAGCATGTTTGATATTCCTGCAATGATATTCTACCTTCGGAAATATCACGCCAAATTCATCTCCAAAATTGAACTGGCTGAGGCTAAAATTCCAAGTATTTCTTTCAATCTATTGCACGGCGGTGCAGCCAATATCGACAGAAAAGATTCCAAGCAATCTATCTCTGAAATATTAAAGCTAGCCAACAATATGAAACAGAAAAACTGGTCCGCAGTGATATTCCCTGAGGGAACACGAACAAAAACAGGAAAAATGAAAAGTTTTTCTGTAGGTGGTATCGCCACACTTTTAAAGAAGAACCCTAACGCATTAGTCGTCCCAATAGCTATCAACGGATCTTATCAAATGGTAAAATACGGAATGTTTCCTCTGAGACCCTTTACCAAAATGACATGGGAAGTGCTACCAGCTATACCAACAGAAGGACTAACCGCAGAAGAAATCGTCAAAAAGGCTGAAGATATGATAAGAGAGAAAGTAGAGCGCTAATTTACTTGACGGCCTTTCCAGTCATATTTCCCTGTATTCCCAGCAATACCGATGTATACGATATAGAAACTATGAACAATAGACAGGATAGGCACGTATTTCAGCAATTCCTTCCTGCCCATAAAAGCAGTTATTGGTTCCATAAATAAAAACTCTACAACTATCTTCAAAGCAAAGGCGGTCAACAAAATCCAATTGAACTCGGGCATGCGAAATAAAAACGCAAATAGAGAAACCAAAAGTGCCAGATTGAATAACCAAATACTCACTCCCAAAGCAACCACTTTTTTGTTCTTATATTTTGTACTCTTTGAAGCCCAACGTTTGCGTTGACTAATAAAGGATTTCAAATCAGGTTTCGCATCCGTATAGACTATTGCCTCTTTAGATTTGCAAAAGCCTATTTTATCAGCATATTTTTCCGCTACCTTATGCAGAAATAATTCATCATCGCCGGAAGCTAGATTATCGATACCATTAAAACCGTCCATTTCAAAAAAGACAGACTTTCGATAGGCTAAATTCGCGCCATTACATGTTGTGGGAGAATGATTACCAATACCCGCGGCACCTAGCCCTATAAGGTACATAAATTCCAAAGTTTGTAATTCCTCAAAATGTGTCTTTTCCTCCGAATAGAGCACAGGTGAAGACACCAAATAACTGTCATTGGTCTCGAAATATTGAACCACAGTTCTTAACCAATCTTTTCCCATCCGGCAATCCGCGTCTGTAGTAATAATAATATCACCTGTAGACATCTCTATCGCTTTAGTAATAGCATACTTTTTATACGAATTGAGTTTATCTCCAATAGAAAGCTGCAACAGCCTCACTCCCCTATCTGCGTAAGACCGGACAATAGCAGCAGTAGAATCCGTAGAATGATCGTCGACAATAATAAGCTCCAGATTTTCCTTCGGAAAGTCCTGATTCAATATACAATCTATTGTACGTGCGATATTATCTTCTTCATTCCGCGCGGCGATCAATACTGATACTCGCTCGGAGGTCACTTTACTAGATTTGAAACAAGGTATCTTTGCCCAGCCTTTTCGCATGTAAAAGACTAGAAGCACATAGATTATAGCACAAAAAATTAAGGCAGAATTAAGAATTACTATCACTTAGGTAATTAACATTCAGTACAAAAAAAGAACCAATAATAGCGGGCAAAATCAAGTTAACAAACCAAATACAAGAGACAATAGCCATAACTGCTATCTCTTGCGTAGTCACATAACTGTATAGATTGCTCGCCACAAAACTACGCACACTAAAATCGAATATATCCAATGACGGTACCGCAGCCTGCACAAAGAAAAGAATAAAAATCATTAATATCATAGATATCAACGGTATTTCCGGCAGAATCACCAGCATCAGTATCACATACTGCGAAGTAAAAATAACAAACCGAGCCAATGAAAGAAGAAGCACATGGAGAAGCTCTTGAGAACGTACATCCCTAAGAACAGCGAAAAAAGGACTAACCTTATTCAACCATCTCAGCTTCCCAACAAGATGATCTATCCAATGTACATTGAAATATAAAAGTAAAAAAGCAAAAGCGTAAATAACCGCTATCATCCATATGGCGAAAATCACAGGGGTAGGTGCCTCTATAAATACGGTTACAAACCAAGCGATACTCAGTGCTCCAAAAAAACTTGTTAACACTAATTGTGCAAATAGTCCAACTCCCATCAATACGGCACCTCTAGCACGATTCTGTGGCTGTAGAAACAGTACCCTCCCACCATATTCACCGATTCTATTGGGCGTAAATATAGCCCAGGTCAGGCCACAAAACACCGACTGTATCGCTTTCCAATAACTGAGAGACTCGAGGTTCCGGCTCAAATACTTCCATTTCACAACCTCTAAGAACCAATTGCAAAGCATCAAAACGACGACAACGCTCAGTGTTATATACATTGTCGATGAGGGAATACTCTTCATCAGCGAAGTAAATGCAACAAGATTTTGCTGGTTATTGATCTTGGTTATGATAAACCACACCGCCAAACCGACAATACCGAACTTGATTCCGTAATTAAGATATTTTCTCTGTGTTTTCGTCAATTTTAAAAATTTGAAAGCACAATTTTAAGCATATTTTATGTAAACATGCCAATACTAATACAAAAGAACCTTATCAATTGTGTATTTTTGTGATATGCAAAAGGAAAAGGCCAAAGAGCGAATTATTTTAGGTATCGACCCCGGAACTATCGTATTAGGATATGGAATAATAAAGGAAGTCGGCAACAAAATGACCTTAGAAACGCTTGGTGTTGTTAAAATGGGGCATCTAGATGACCATGGCCTCAAACTTCAACGAATCTTCAAAAAGACATTGGCCTTAATCGAAGAATACAATCCTGACTGTGTAGCTCTGGAAGCCCCTTTTTATGGCAAGAACATCCAAGTTATGTTAAAACTTGGACGCGCCCAAGGTGTCGCTATGGCCGCCGCTTTATCCAAGGATATTCCTATTTTTGAATATGCCCCACGAAAAATAAAACAATCTGTAACAGGCAATGGAAGCGCCAGCAAAGAACAAGTAGCTGCGATGCTTCAAAGCTTATTGGGCTTCAAAGAAACGCCAGAATTTCTAGACGCGACAGATGGCCTTGCTGTAGCAGTGTGTCACTCTTTTCAGCAGAACACCACCACTGGAGCCAAAAGTTACTCCAATTGGTCTGCCTTTCTAAAAGACAATCAGGACAGGATCCGCTAGAGCTGCACCTGCCTGATCACATTTTTCACATTTAACTCCACGATGTCAGTCATACTCTTACATCTAAAGTAATTATCATTGCCATAATACCTTGCATATCCTTCGCGCAGCTGAATTATATTTTCATCCGTAGAAAGCTGTTGTGTCTGCGATGCATCTCTCAAATCCTTAATACGATGTCGCTCACTACGGACACGATGTACAATCGATGAACGTTCCTCCTGTTGATACTGCAGTACAGTCTTATCATTCAAATGCTCCATACACAATTTGACATAAGGAAAATTCTCTTTAAAAAACTGCGGCATATATACTTTAGGGTTCCCTTCATAAAACTGCTGATCGAAATCTATAGCTCGGATTCTAAATTGAAAATCATCAAAATCCGGGGTGATCTGCATCACAAAGTTGTAAGCCCGCATATCTCCAAGCAATGAAATGATGCAACGTTCGTTAAATTTGACAAACTCTTTAGCGATCCTGGTCTGATTATAATCAGGGTGTTCAATCCTATCTTTACTAAACATATCTCCAGGTATCCCTACGATATGCTCTTCCACTAGCGTATCCCTATCATACACATAGTTAACTTGATTCGGGGATAAAATCTCTTCCAACTCGAGTCCATATATTCGAGATGCATCAGCCTGTTTGATGTAAAAATAGTCATAGACATCATTTAATCGATTTATGATGCGCACCCGAAACGGCCTGGTATTACCAAAAGCACAATATTCAATACGATCTATAACCTTATGCTGTACTATCCGCGTATTGCCGGATGCTTTGAGGACAGCATATACAACCTTCAATCCCTCATACAATTGGTCTTGAAGATGTGGTGGGTACAATGGAGTCTCCCAGAAGGTATCGTTACCATACTTGTCCATCACAGGCGCAGTCTCTTGAAAGTGCAACAGGTCGTAATAGGATATAGGTAGCTTGGCCTCTCGCTGATACATCTTCAGATACTTCAATAAGCCTATCCCAACAGAAAATATAGGTTTTTTTCGTAAAATCTTTACATCGTCAATCTCCATAAACCGCTACTTAATTCTTTAATTTTTATAAAGATAAATAAAAGCTACAGTCTATAAAAACAGATGGATTATTAAAATATCACAAAATACAATTCATTTTTTTCAAAAAATAAAAATACAATATGATTTTTTGTTATTAATTTTGAAAAATATTAAAGTACAAAAATCAGTTTTCCTATTACACTATCTTTAAGATTTAAGTGTTAGAAAAACGGTTATTATAATTTTACAAACACGATAAAACAACAGCATAAATTTTACTCTTTATGGAAAAAAACTATTCAAATTACGATTTAGATAATCTTGACGTTCAGATTTTATCCATTTTAATGGAAGATGCATCCATTCCATACACAGAAATAGCAAAGAAATTAATTGTATCTGGAGGAACTATACATGTCCGCATGAAAAAAATGGAAGAGCTCGGTATTATCCACGGCTCTAACCTGATCATCAATCCTCAGAAAGTCGGTTTTGATATCACAGCATTCTTGGGTATCTACCTGGAGAAGGGTTCGCAATATGCTGATGCTGTGGAGCAACTTAAACAGGTAAAAGAAGTTGTAGAACTGCACTATTGTACCGGTCAATACAGTATGTTTGCTAAAATAATATGTAAAGACACGGCACATCTACGCAAAGTTCTCAATGAGGACATCCAAGGCCTAACAGGCATACAGCGCACAGAAACGATCATCTCCTTAGAAGAGAGCGTAAAAAGACAGATTACGTTGTAATAACAGATCGCTTATGGCTGCTAGCGAATGTTAGCAGCCATAAGCAAACACCTTTCCCTAAGCTAAAAGCCATAAGTTAGCATCACACGTAAAGGTTTTTTCGTAACTTCGCATCGTATGTCTGATATTATACAATTACTCCCAGATTCCGTTGCCAATCAGATCGCCGCAGGTGAAGTGGTTCAAAGACCGTCATCCGCTGTGAAGGAACTTATAGAAAATGCGATCGACGCTGGAGCAGACCGTATTAGGCTAATTGTTAGAGATGCGGGAAAAACTTTGATTCAGGTTATAGACAATGGCTGTGGAATGAGTGTTACTGATGCACGCTTATGTTTTGAGCGGCATGCCACCAGTAAGATTAGAAAAGCAGCAGATTTGTTTGCTATTCGCACCATGGGATTTCGTGGAGAAGCGATGGCGTCTATTGCCGCAATTGCACAGGTAGAACTAAAAACCAAACGTGTAGAAGATGAGCTTGGGACCATCATCGAGATTGAGGGTTCGAAAGTCGCGGACCAACGTCCCGAAGCCTTACCATCAGGGACTAGTATTTCCATAAAAAATCTTTTTTATAATATCCCCGCCCGTCGCAACTTCTTAAAGAGCAATTCTGTAGAAATGCGGCATATTATTGATGAGTTTCAGCGTATCTCTCTCGCTCATCCTGATATTTTCTTCAGTTTACACAGTGACAATAACGAATTGTTCCATTTATCTCCGGGCACGTTAAAACAACGTATCGTCCATCTATTTGGAAATAATTACAATCAGAAATTGGTCCCTGTAGAAGAAGAAACCAGTATTATCAACATCCAGGGATTCATTGGAAAACCTGAATACGCAAAAAAAACTAGAGGTGAGCAATTCTTCTTTGTCAATAAAAGATTCATAAAAGATCCTTATCTGAATCATGCAATCATGAATGCTTATGAGGAGGTATTACCTGCGGATAGTTTCCCATTGTATGTCCTCTTTATAGAAATTGATCCTGCAAAGATTGACATCAACGTACATCCCACCAAAACAGAGATAAAGTACGAAGATGAAAAGGCTATTTATGCCATTTTACGTTCTGCTGTAAAAAGATCTTTGGGTCGATACAACATTACTCCTTCGCTAGACTTTAACCAGGAAACGAGTTTTAGTAACCTGATTTCGACCAAACCGTTAGACGAAATACAGGCACCTACGATTTCTTTCAATCCAAACTTTAATCCTTTTGAAGAGACTAGTGATGTTTCAACATCCTCAAAAACGTCTCGAGCCGAGACCTACTCAAAGGGCCTTGAAAAGAAAATAGGTATTCCTCAAAACTGGGATACCCTGTATCAGATTACAGAACAGGAAGAGCATACACAATTACCTCTTCATCCTGACGAATCGGAAACAGAAGATATTTTCCAGCACAAAAACGAAAATAAGAAGCATTTTTTCCAGATTCACAACAAGTATATCATCTCCCAGATCCATTCTGGCTTCATGCTCATCGACCAACAGGCAGCACATGAGCGTATTTTGTTTGAACAGTACAAAGAACACTTAGAGAACAACAAAGGATCAAGTCAGCAAAGCTTGTTCCCGAGTACCCTTGAGTTATCGGCATCGGACTTTGCTTTAATGAATGAGCTCCTTCCCGAACTCCAGACCTTAGGATTTCAACTTCGTCCTTTCGGAAAAACTACTTATATTGTAGATGGAATCCCTGCAGATTTGGGAACGAATGTCAACGAAGTAAAACTAGTAGATCAACTGTTAGAAGATTACAAAAATAATGCATCAGAACTCACGCTCAGCAAAAGAGAGAACTTAGCAAGGAGCTTGGCCAAAAACGCGGCGATCAAGCCTGGAACAGCATTAGATAATGAATCAATATCAGATTTAATCGACGCCTTATTTGCTTGTGAGAGTCCTAATATTTCGATACACGGAAAGCCGACGATCATTACCATCACGTTGCAGGAATTGATGGAAAAATTTAATAAAAACTAGAAAAGCATAGATGAATAACTTACTTGACAATCTTACACCGGTAGTAAAAAACCTATTAATAATAAACATCATATGCTTTATAGGAACGGTCATTTTTGAACCAGCAAGTAGATGGTTTGGGGTTTACTATCCGGATTCTCCTTTTTTCCATATATGGCAACCTATCACGTATATGTTTATGCATGGCGGTTTCAGCCATATTTTCTTTAACATGTTTGCTTTAGTCATGTTCGGTCCAATCATCGAACGCATGTTTGGTTCCAAGCGCTTTTTAAATTACTACCTTATCTGTGCCTTAGGCGCCTTGGTACTTCAGTATGGAGTACAAGCAATAGAAGTAAAACAAATAACCGGAACGATCAGAGCCAGTACTTTTCTAAACTTCGACTTTGCGCAAGATCGTGTTTCATCATCCTTACAGCTTTCACAAGACAAGTTCAGTACACTAGTCTCTATTTATGGGACACCAATGGTTGGTGCATCTGGAGCGATATTTGGCTTATTACTTGCTTTCGCATACCTATTCCCCAATATGCCGTTATACTTTATGTTTATTCCGGTCCCTATAAAAGCTAAATATTTTGTCGGAGCATATATTTTAATCGAAGTTTACCTTGGCTTTAACAATTCAGGATCATCTATTGCACATCTTGCACATGTTGGCGGGGCATTATTTGGTTACCTCTTGATAAAATCATGGAAAATAAAAAAAGGATATCATTAAGATCAACTGAAGAATAAGGAATACTTAATCTAAAATGAGTGGCATGAAGGAAAATGTCTTAAAATCGTTTGTTAGGGATACGTATAAAAACACATCAGCTATCCCGTACATCATTACAGGACAAGCTTTCATGTTTATACTGTTACACATTTTTGAGCTCCTGTCATTTGATGACGTCATTTCTATTGACCTTTTCAAGTGGACTTATGAACATTTGAGCCTTCCGTCTTCAATACAAGTATTCATACAACAACCTTGGTCATTAATAACGCACCCCTTTCTTTATAAAAGTATCTTCAACATCCTATTTGACTGCCTCTGGCTATACTGGATAGGTAATATTTTTCTAAATTTTCTCAACAACAGACAACTCCTGACTGTCTTTTTCGGAGCCTTGACGCTAGGAGGTCTACTTTACATTGGAGTTAGTTCATTTCCATATTTCTCGCACTCTCCAAAATACTGGAACACAACAACATTTGGACTAGCTGCACTCATTAGCAGTGTCGCCCTATTGGTGCCCAACTTACAAGTTAGAATGTTCCTATTGGGTGACATAAAACTAAGAACGATTGCCTTCCTATACTTAGCCATCCAATTTGTTTTTTTGATTATAGACACTCCTGTAGCTGCTATAGTTTATGTCTTCACCGCTGGCTTTGGCGCAATGTTTATAGGGCAACTTCAAAAAGGGAATGACTGGAGCAAATTCTTCAAAAAAAGCAGGCGTCCTAAACATCTAAAAATCGTACAGGGCAAAAACGCAGGCCGTGATAATAGCTCAAACCGAAAACATCCTACAGATCTGCCCAACCAAGACCTTATCGACCAAATACTGGACAAAATTTCGGTAAGTGGTTACGAAAGTCTAAATTCGCAGGAGAAAGAGGTCCTTTTTAAGGCCAGCAAGCAGGATCAGTAATGACAAACCCATCATTTTTCCGCAAAAGACTTGGCTATTTTAGCAAGACTGTTTTTATTGCAAATATACTTGCAGTAGTCGCTCTTCTATTGAGTTATTCGGCTTCTTTTATAGATCCCCAACAGTTTTGGCCCATAGCCTTCTTTGGACTCGCCTTTCTCCCTATTATCATTATTAACATCGGTTTTATTATCTACTGGTTTCTAAGAAAGAAAAGATATGCCTTACTGAGTCTGTTAGCCATACTGGCCGGTTGGAGCTTGTTAGGCAAACACATCAACTTTAAAAACAGTAATGATAAAATTGTTGTAAAAGCTGATACCACCCTTCGCGTTATGAGCTTTAATGTACATCTCTTTGAAAAGTATAATAGTCCAAAGGACAATTTCAGAGAAGAGACCGCTGAGTTAGTAAATACTGTCAATCCGGACATCATCTGCTTTCAGGAATTTTACAGCCGTATTCGCGGATCACGACAATTCACAAAAATACTAAAGGAAGAGGGCAATTTCGAAGATTACTATTTTGAGCCTGTTTCAAAAAATGACTACGAAGGTTATGGACAGGCCATATTCTCCAAATTTCCGATTATCGACCATGGTACAATATTCAAAAATGGCTATGGTATCAACCGGATTATTTTTGCCGATATCAAACGAGAGGCAGACACCTTGCGTATATACAACGTCCATTTACGCTCTTTCGCGCTGCAAGAGGAGGACAAAGAGTTCATACAATTATCTGCTGCCGCTCAGGTCAAAGATGAACAAAAAACAAAGCAGGTAGGCCGTAAGCTCAAAAGAGCTTTCACCCATCGTAGCGAGCAAGCCAAGTCGCTACGAAAACACATCGAATCATGCCCCTACCCCTATATCGTCATGGGAGACTTTAATGACACACCAATGTCTTACAGTGTCAATACCGTAGGAAAAAACATGTATAATGCTTTTGAAGAAAAGGGATTTGGCTGGGGCGTTACTCATTTTGGGATGCTTCCCTTATTCCAAATCGATTATATATTGTGCGATAAAGCCATCACTGTTGACAATTATGGCATTATCAAAGAGCGTCTGTCAGATCACTACCCTATTTGGGCAGATCTAATCCATTAAGTCCCTACAGTATTCTTAACAGGAGGCATCAAGAGTTCTATCGCTCGCCTTACATACTCATCTCTTCTATTTTTGACTTTAAAATAGGCTTCCCTTCCAAAATAATAACGTCCGACTATTGCCTCGATATCAGACTGTATTAACTTCAATAAGTCTTTACTTCTCCTTTCATTAACAACAATATCTCTATCTTTCAAATAGAGGATGAATTTATCATACTCCGCTTGCGGTAAATGATATCCTTGAATGAAGTTTTCTATCGAGTAAGCTGGCAACTTCTTTGTAAAGCGCTCATAAACAAACTGCTCCAAATAACTAGACTTTACAATCTCCTGATAAAGTAAGCTCAGCGTATTTGAATCAACGGAAATCTTAACATCAGGATCAATCCCCCCACCACTGAACAACTCCCGCCCTGCAAGTGTCTTGTACATCTGCGCATTCGCAAAGGTCGTATCCAACACCCACAAACCTCTATACATACTAGCATAATCGATCATATTGGACCAGTTTGCCGTATATTTCTTTTGTATACTACGACCTAGAGGTGTATAATATCTAGAAATGCTCAAATTCACCCTAGAACCGTCTAAAAAGTCGAACTGTTCCTGCACGATCCCTTTACCATAAGACCGCTGTCCAACAACGGTCGCTCTATCCCAATCTTGCACAGCTCCAGCTACGATCTCTGAGGCAGAGGCAGTACCATCGTTAATCAAAACGATCAATTTACCGTCGGTATATTCGCCCTCCCCTTCAGAATAATATTCCCTCTTGTTCTCGTGTGCTCCCTCCGTGTAGACCAGCATTTTGCGGTCTTTAAAAAACTCACTGGCTAGACGAATTGCAATATGGAAGTACCCGCCCCCATTATCTCGAAGGTCTAAAATAAGACTTTGGGCACCCTGTTTTTTAAGCTCTTTGATAGTCGCCTTAAAGTCCTCTGCCGTCTTTAGTCCAAACCGTCTTATACGCACGTAGCCAATAGTCGGCTTAATCATATAAGATACATCAATAGAACTAACATTGATCTGGTCTCTAATGACCTTAAAAGGTTCTTTTTTAATATCATTATCTCTAGCAACGTAAATAGCAACGGCCGACCCCTTCTTACCACGCACCATTTTATCCACTGTCTTCTGAGCAATTTTTCTACCCGAGACATCGGTTGAATCAATTCTCAAAATTCGGTCTCCCACTTTTAAACCAGCTTTTTCAGCAGGTCCTCCTCCTATCACCCCAACAACCAACAACGTATCATTGAGATTGAAAAATTCTAAACCAATCCCTTCGAATGTTCCTTCCAATGCCTCTGATTGTGCTTTAGATTCATTAGGCAACAAATAAGAAGAGTAGGGATCGAGATGCGCTACAATATGATTGATAGCACCGTTTTGCAAAGAATCCACATTTAGACTATCCACATAGGTATTAGATAGCAAATCCAGCACTTGCTGTATTTTATAAGAATTGTCCGAAAGTCCAATAGGTACCAGAGAGTTTCCTGGATTATTACTTTGTTGGTCTACGTAATTTTGTCCAAGAATCAATCCCAAAAATAGAGTTGCTGCGTAAGTCGCAGCTACAAAAATATTCCGTCCAGTACCTTTTTGCATTTATTTAATTCGTATGCACCTAAACCAGGATTTATGTGTTACATTATTGATAATTTGCCCGAGTAAACACAATGGTCAAAGATACCAAAATAACTGCCAAACTATTTAAAATCAGCAAACAATTGCTAATTTTTATGTCAAAAATCATGTTATAAAATAGAAGTGTAGCTGTATAATTACATTGCAGATAAAATTGAAATTATTTAGGTTTGAAAAAAATTGACACATATGCATGAGATTGAACCCTATTATCTGTGGAGACATGACTACATTTCATCTGACGATGAAAAATCTCCGTTTTATGGCACAATCTACAATGAGTTTGAATTCGACAAGCAGGTCTATAACTTCCTCCTCCACCCGCAGTGGGATGATTTTGGGTCTCAAACTCTCTATCTAAAAATTCTTTATGTCGACTATGACCTGGGTTATACGATCATAGAGCTTATTGGAGAGTGGAATGATGCTATCTACAACGACATTATGCTTCTTAAGCGAGAGATCATCGATGTATTGATACAAGAAGGTATCACAAAACACATACTGATCGGTGAGAATGTACTTAATTTCCATTCCTCAGACGATTCTTATTACGAAGAATGGTTTCAAGATATCGAAGATGGCTGGATCGCTGGATTGCATTTCCGCGAACATGTTATACAGGAGTTCCAAAGCAGTAATATCGATTACTTCATCAATTTTGGCGGAATCTTAAATGATATTCCTTGGCGAACATTGAAACCCAAACAACTATATCATCATATCCAGGAATACCTTCAAAAGAGATTGGGTATTTAGGTGACGTGTATATGATTTTCCGCGCTACAAGTTGCCTATTCTCTTTATTATTAAGTAACTTTGTTTTTAAGATTTCTATCTACAGGAAAAGATTAAGGAATCCCATTTTTTTGAATTTTAACTTTTTACTTTAACATTATGTCATTCAGAATAGAAAAAGATACGATGGGTGAAGTTCAGGTGCCAGCAGATAAATACTGGGGAGCCCAAACAGAACGTTCGCGCAACAATTTTAAAATTGGACCTGCTGCTTCTATGCCCCTTGAGATTGTCAATGGCTTTGCTTACTTAAAAAAGGCTGCTGCCTATGCAAATCATGAATTAGGTGTACTTCCTATCGAAAAACGCGATGCTATCGCAGCCGTATGTGATGAAATATTAGCCGGTAAATTGGATGACCAATTCCCTTTAGTTATTTGGCAAACTGGATCAGGGACACAGTCCAACATGAATGTTAATGAAGTTATTGCAAATCGTGCACAAGTCTTAGTTGGAGGAACTATTGGAGAAGGCGAGCCTGTACTAAAAGCAAATGATGACGTCAATAAATCGCAATCATCAAATGACACTTTCCCTACGGGAATGCATATTGCAGCTTACAAAGCAGTTGTTGAAGTAACCATCCCTGGTGTCGAGAAGCTTCGTGACACATTAAAACGCAAGTCCGAAGAGTTTATGAATGTCGTTAAAATTGGACGTACACACTTAATGGACGCGACGCCTTTGACCCTAGGTCAGGAATTATCTGGATACGTAGCGCAACTGAGCTATGGTATCAAAGCAGTCAAAAACACACTGGCACACTTATCAGAGGTTGCTCTTGGAGGAACAGCAGTAGGAACAGGTCTGAATACACCACAAGGATATGATGTTCTTGTCGCAAAATATATTGCTCAATTCACAGGACACCCGTTCATCACAGCAGAGAACAAATTCGAAGCTTTAGCTTCTCACGATGCAATTGTAGAAACACATGGTGCATTAAAACAGCTCGCTGTCGCTTTAAATAAAATAGCAAATGATATTCGGATGTTAGCATCTGGCCCACGTTCAGGTATTGGTGAAATAATAATCCCTGAAAACGAACCAGGATCGTCTATCATGCCCGGAAAAGTAAACCCTACACAATGTGAAGCATTGACAATGGTAGCAGCACAGGTCATGGGTAATGATGTGGCTATTACAATTGGTGGCACACAAGGTCATTATGAGCTTAACGTTTTTAAACCCGTAATGGCAGCTAATTTCTTGCAATCTGCTCGCTTAATTGGTGATGCTTGTATTTCTTTTGAAGAACACTGTGCAATCGGTATCGAACCGAATCACGCGCGCATCAAAGAACTGGTTGACAATTCACTGATGTTAGTCACTGCATTAAACACCAAAATAGGTTACTATAAAGCCGCAGAGATCGCCCAAACCGCTCATAAAAACAACTCTACACTAAAAGAGACTGCTATTGCTTTGGGCTATGTTACAGCAGAACAATTTGACGAATGGGTAAAACCTGAAGAAATGGTAGGTAGCTTAAAATAACCGAGTGCAGATATTTATCAAAAAACATTTAAACATAATTGCATACTTAGGGCTTTTTCTAAGTATGCTTTTTATCTTTTCAGGGTGCCAGCGACATTCTGAAATGCAAACCGAGGGAGTCTCTTTTCTTCAAGGAGTGTGGGTGCAGGACAGCATCCCCCAGCAGCAGCAAATGCTTAATTTTACACTGCATGAGTTTACATTCACCTGCGACTCTCTATATGCAAAAATGCACGTGCATGCAAAAACGAAGACCATGCCCGATAGTTGTTTCAATAACGGTTCATGGACCGAATATGCTAAGGCAGTATATGTGCTACGAGGCGACAGTATCATAGCTGAAGGTATATACACCAAAGAAAATGGAAAACAAAAGATATCAGGTTGCTACAAAAGTGGTCAATACCTACCTCGATTCAAATTAGTATATCATGATAAGGATTCGGTCGTATTGGAAAATAAATTTGACTCTAGACCAATCATATTACGCAAGACTAAAGATATTACCTGCGTCCCCAAAAAGCGTTGGGAAATGTAGAAAAAATAAAAGAGCCACAACAATCGTTGCGGCTCTTTTCTTTAGTTTATCAACTTTGAATCGTCTGAAGACTTCAATAGATTTGCTTTTAATTCGTTTTCAGATTGTAGCAATTCTTGCTCCACCACCTTTCTTTTTTCCCTTCCATCACGCTGTATCTGAAGCACCTGTTCGATTGTACTTATGATGTCGGTATTTGCCTTTTTTATAGTCTCGATATCCACTATCCCGCGCTCTGTTTCACGAGCTACACTGATTGTAGACTCTTTAAGCATTTCGGAATTTTTACGCAATAGTTCATTTGTCGCATCCGTTACCGCTTTTTGTGCCTCCAATGCACGTTGAGAATGAGCAATACCTAGAGTAAGCACCATTTGATTTTTCCACAAAGGCAAGGTATTGACAATACTGGACTGTATTTTCTCCATCAGTGAACTACTATTGCTTTGTATCATCCGAATCTGCGGTGCCGTCTGCAGCACAACCATGCGCGTCAATTTCAGATCATGAATCTTGCGCTCAAAACGAACGACATGTTGCTCCATATCTTTATAGGCCTGTATCTTGTGCTGATCTCCAGACTCTTCTGCCTCTTTCTTCAATTCAGGTAGCGTAATACGATGCACTTCGTCCAACTTTTCCTCTCCTGCAGCGATGTGGAGCGATAACTCTTTGAAATAGTTTTGGTTTTCGACAAAAAGCTTATCAAAGATATTAACATCCTTCAATAGGGTTTTATAGTGTCCTTCTAATTTCAATTCAATCTGATGAATATTCTTCTCGACAGAAGCATACTCTGTACGCATGCGTTGGATTTTCTTCTTTAAAGAATCAAAAAATGGGATCAGTGGTTTTTTATTCAGATTCTCATCAAAAGATTTAATATCCGAACGAAGATTTAACAGAATCTCTTCCGCTCCACCCATATCTTTTGTACGCACCTGCTTTAATATCTCATTCGAAAAATTACTCACCTTGGTCTGACTAGCGACACCAAATTGAATAATATCCGTTGTTGAGTTCAAATTTATCTTATCTCTATACTGCTGAATTAAGGCTTTCTCTTCATCCGAAAAGCTGACCTGCATATCTTTACTTTTATCCTGATTGTTATCTTCGTAGGAAGTCAAATCTATAGTGCTCATAGTTTCTATTAATCTTTTAAGAGGTTCTTATTTTTTAAGGTCTGCAAGTAAACATCCGACTCTGCCGACACATCCAATAGACGTGCTTTTATTAAGTTCGTGACATCAATTTCAATGGCCGCCGCGGCCTGGGCAAGTACTGCTTCTAGTTTATTTTTAGAATCCAGTGTCACTTGATTATTAAGTCTCGTATTTTCCAAATCATCGTACTCCCGCAGTACATTTACAACCGTCCCGTGTCTAACCAAGAATTTTTCAGCCTCTTGAACATCTCTTTGCTCTAACAAATGGAAAAGGCGAACAATTTTAGCCACATACTGTTGTATATTTCGATTATCCACCTCCTTTTGAAAATACATCAATTTAGTGACGAATGATTGCGGTGTTTCTATCTGTGCCTGTGCCAATTCCAAACGGCGCTGATCCGCCAGGGTATTAATCCATGTCAACGGACGGACTTCGCCCAACTCTAGTCGTTGCAAATAGGATTTTGATTGATTGAGCAACAGCCCATTCCCTACAATATAAGAGGTGATATACCCACAAACCGTAAGTAGCATCCCTTGCGACATCGCTCCAGCAAAGACATAGAAGGAATAAAAAAGACCAAATTGAACAAAAAGCAATAGCCAAGAAAACAAATACCATGATCTGACTTTCCCCTTAGATGCCTGAGACATCATCACCAATGGATGAATAGGAGGCGCAAACATTAAAATAGACAAAAATGTCCATTTCAATCGTCCCAACTCCCAACGTTTACTCTTTTTTGTGGCCCAACCCATAATGCAATTTAATTATTTTTTTTGGTAAAAAGCCAACTATTCAGCTCCACCAAAAGCTATTGTTACATCGATATCCAATTCTTGTTCCAATTATATATATTTTTACATCATGGCAGAAAAAAACAGTTACATTATTTACTTACGTGTCATTGCGACAGTCTTCGTTGTGTTAATCCACGCTTCGACAGGTTTTCTCTACCGAATAGATACAACCGCCTTCGATTGGAATTACGCCAATTGGATAAATGCTGCAACACGATGTGCTGTCCCTTTATTTGTCGTTATTTCGGGAGCTTTGTTACTTCAAAAAGAAGAGAACACTTGGGATTTTTATAAAAAAAGGCTCCCAAAACTGATTTATCCTTTTCTATTTTGGACAATCATCTACCTGATATATTACTTTTATCGGTACACCAATTTTGCGACATTGTCATTTGAAACGATATGCACTATCGCTCAAGACAAAATATTGCACGGCGCCAATGCACATCTATGGTACCTGTACATGATTATCGGACTCTACCTAACCATTCCCTTTTTAAGAAAAATCATCGCAAACTGCACCACGAAGGAAATTGAACTATTTCTATTGTTTTGGTTTCTGAGTATGTTTATCGCCAACAAAGGATTTTATACAGTAATGCCAAAGTTTGACCTGACCTTTTTTTCAGGCTATATCGGCTACTTAGTACTAGGGTATTATCTAACGATAAAACAGTTTAATTGGAACCGATCTGCGCCACTAGTAGGATATCTATTAGTCACCATTATTACGGCAACAGGCACCTACATACTCAATCAAAAAGGCAACCAACTGAATACTATACTCTATAATTATGTATTCCCCACTACAGCACTAGCCGCTACCAGTATATTTCTATTGGTCAAACAGTATACAGAACAGACGAGTATCATCCCAAAATGGGTTTTAATAATAGACAGATACAGCTTCGGCATCTATCTCTGTCATATTATCCCTTTGAACTTTTTACATCCACTATTATCACGTTACATGGGCACCGGATGGGTCATCCCTCTAGCGACATTAAGCACAGTGATAGCATCCATCTTCATCACTTTTGCAATTCGAAAAATCCCTTACGGTAAGTATATAAGTGGTTAAGCCTAATTTGTAGACAGCAAATCATTATCAAAACAATTGATAATGAAATAGCGCGACAGCCCACAAGTGATATCCTTGTCGCTCAATGTTGAAAGCACAACCTCACAGTTGTTCAGAATCCTTCCCATAGCATAAGTCTGTATCTGCTGCTGAATAGGATTTGTAATCAGCGTCGCTGCCTTAGCGAACTTACCACCGAGTACAACCCGTTCTGGATTAAAGATCTGAACGAACAATGCAATCGCCTTACCCAGGTTTTTGCCCAATTCTGTAATTAATTCAATAGCGTATTGATCCCCTTCCAAGGCGGCATCTATAATATGTTGCGGCAAAATATTCTCACTATTAAATTTTTTCGCCAATAATGTGGGCACATTATTTTTAATATCCTGTCCCGCTCTCTTGACCAAAGATATCCCCGAAGCAACCGTTTCCAAACATCCTCTTTTCCCACAGTAACAGAGCTCCCCGTCCTCAATAAAGTTCATATGTCCCATCTCTCCCGAAAATCCATTTTTACCCATATAAATTTCTCCCTGAGCAACGATACCTAATGCCATCCCCCAATCCATAAGAATCGTCAATCCATTTTCGACATGTTTCAACGCTCCAAAATTCTGTTCCGCATAGGTCGTCAACTTAACATCGTTGACAATATAAACCTTCTTAGCAAAAGATTTCTCCAGATGACTTTTCAAGTCGAAATCAGTCTCGAAGAAGAAAGAGTAATTTTTCCCTTTTGATTTATCAATCAGCCCGGGCATAGAAATAGCCAGTCCAGACACATCCTGCCAACTCAAAGCATGACTCAGAACATAGTTACTAATTAAATCCTCAAACTTACTCAGTCCTTCTATTCCGACCGACAAATCATATTCAAATACCTCAAACGGAGCTAAAACTCTATTGTTATTATCTATGAACGAAATTTTAACAGAAAATCGGTTCACTTCGACGCATAGCACCTTAAATATGCCATCATTCAATTGATACAAGTTGGGTTTACGCCCACCGACAGACTCCCCTCTCTCATTCTGAATAAGTAATTTTTGGTCTATCAGCTCCACAATCAAGGTATTCAATGTCGGAAAGCTTATACCTAAAACCTTCATCAATTCATTGACAGAAATAGCCTCCTTGTCATACACAGCACGCAGCAGTCTATTTTTCTTCTGCATGGCACGGATTTGCTTAGGATCAGATAAGCTTGATAAAAGATTTTCTAAAATACTCATAAAACAGGTCCTGTAAAGGTTGACGATTTATTCTATCAACAATTGCTTCTAATATACAACTTATAATAAATACTACCTTAAAAATGAAAGTTTATTAAAAAAATAAAAAATAATCGTTGGCGATTATTTAAAAAATAGATAAAGAAAAAAGCTATCCATTGGATAGCTTTCTATATTTTCTTTTATATTGAATTGACTTAGAATGGTAAATCATCGTCATCTGCTCCTGAAGAGCTGATATCTACCGGTGCAGGCATTTCTCCATAGCCTGGAGCCGAAGCACCTGATCCTGTGTTTGCCAATTTCGTTACACGCCATGCGACCAACGAGTTAAAATATGTGGTAACGCCATCTTTATTAGTCCATGGGCGTCCACGAAGGTTAAATGATATCTCAATTTCCTCGCCTACCGCCAAGTTATCAAAGATATTAACTCTATCTTGTGTCGCTTCAAAGCGAATATACTCTACAAACTGTGGGTTCTCGGCGTATGCAACAATAAGATCTCTTTTCTTGAAAGACTCTGTAACCTGCTGTAAAGCACCGACTTCGTGCACTTTTCCTCTGATTTCCATATTCAAAATTATTAAACGATAAAATTACACATTTTTTGCGTTTTAGATTAACTAACTTTGCATAAATATGAAGGAAGTTTTCAACACCCAGAAAAAGGTGATTATAACATGCAATAAAAGACTGTCACCTTACTTGCAAGAAGAAGTACTAGCTCTAGGCTTCGACATCAAACGTTTATTTAATACCGGCTTAGAGCTATTCGCATCTCTAAACGAGTGTATCAAATTAAATCTGAATCTACAAACAGCAAGTCAGGTCTTATATGAACTGGCCTCTTTTCGAGCAAAAGACCCTAAAGAGCTATATGACAATCTAATTAAACTAGAGTGGGAAAACATCATTCCTTTTGATGGTTATTTTTCTGTCACCTCCAATGTACACAACGAGACGATTACTACTCCACTATTTGCTAATGTAAAAGTGAAAGATGCAATTGTCGATCGTATAAAAGACAAAAAAGGGGTTCGTCCCAATTCCGGCCCAGAACTTTCTAAAATCGTGATTCATTTACACTGGATGGAAGATCGTGCAGAGATCTTTATAGATAGCTCTGGAGAAACTCTTGCCAAACACGGTTACAGAAAACATCCTGGAAAAGCACCTATGCTTGAAGCTTTAGCTGCATCAACGATACTGGCAACCAAATGGGATGGGAAGACACCGTTTATAAACCCAATGTGTGGTTCCGGCACGCTGGCTATTGAAGCGGCCTTAATAGCTCAACACCGAGCACCTGGATTATTACGTATGAACTATGCGTTTATGCATGTGATAGGATACGATGAAAGTGTTTTCTTTAATGAACGAAAATTATTAAAAGAAAAAACGGACAAATCAAACATTCCTCCAATTATCGCCTCTGATATTTCGGAACAAGCTATAGGAATCGCAAAAATAAACGCACAAACAGCGGGTGTAGAGCACCTCATAGATTTTCAAGTCTGTGATTTCGCAGAGACTACAGTGCCGGATGGTCCCGGAGTAATCATGTTCAATCCTGAATATGGCGAACGTCTGGGTACACATAGCAAACTAGAGATCACCTACAAAAGAATGGGCGACTTCATGAAACAAGAATGTAAAGGTTATCGTGGGTATGTATTTACTGGAAACCCTGATCTAGCCAAAAAAATTGGGCTTAAGGCCTCCAGACGCTTTGAGTTCTTCAATGGAAAATTGGATTGTAGGCTGTTGCAGTACGAACTCTACGACGGATCCAGAGAGAATTAATTATGCAGGAGATAATTGATCAGACGGTCATTTTTGTTCAGGACACCCTTAAAGATGCCGAAGCAGGACACGATTGGTGGCATATACAGCGTGTATGGAACAATACCAAGTTGATCCTGGAAACAGAACCGGCAGATCGCTTGGTCTGTGAACTGACGGCTTTACTGCATGATATAGCTGATAGTAAGTTCAATAATGGCGACGAACAAATAGGACCTCGAATCGCAGGAGAATTTTTAGCATCCATCGCAGTAGCTCCAGAAGTTATAGAACATGTACAGAAAATCATTCTCAACATGTCGTACAAGGCCTCGTTAGGAACTGTAGATTTTCACTCCAAAGAATTGGAAGTGGTCCAAGATGCTGACCGCCTAGATGCTATAGGAGCTATAGGAATAACGCGTGCATTTACATACGGAGGTTTTAAGAATAGAGAAATCTACAATCCCCACATTCCTATCCAGTTAGAGATGGACAAAGAGTCCTATAAAAATACGACTGCTCCTACGATAAATCATTTTTATGAAAAACTACTTTTATTAAAAGATAAAATGAATACTGCTACTGCAAAAAAAATAGCGCAGGAAAGGCATCAATACATGGAAGACTTTTTGCAACAATTCTATAACGAATGGAATGGTTTAAAGTAAGTTAACCGTTAATTAACAAAAGATTCTTAATTTAGGCAGTATGAAATTTAAACCTACTGCCTTTTTTTATGCCTCATTATTGGTGTTAACTGCTTTTTGCTCTAACACTTACGCTCAAAATCAGGATTCAATCACTTTTACAACGACCGCCTGGAAAGCAAACACCCTTAAAAAAGGACTTTCCTGGAAACAAGCTAATATTACGAATCTATTCGGTAGCCGTCAAGAGATCAATATCATAGAAATAAACCTAAAGAAACACGGAAAAGCACTCCATCTCGCTGCACTTTCCCGTAGTCTCGAAAAAACTTCGGTATTAGCAAAATCTCACAATGCAATTGTAGCTATCAACGGTGGCTTCTTCAACATGAAAGATGGTGGTGCCGTAGATTTTATAAAAGTAGACCAGCACATCATCAACACAACAGCCAACCACTCCTCTAGAGCTAATGCTTACCTCGCATTTGATTCAAAAAATGTACTGATCAGCACCGACTCTACACAGATTTCGTCATTCCCAAATATACTGCTGTCGGGCCCTCTTCTTTTAAAAAATAGTCAGGAAGCAATTCTTCCTAAAAATGCTTTTAACGACAATAGACATCCAAGGACTGCCATTGCTATCAAAGGGAATAATCTTATCCTTCTTACAGTCGATGGTCGAAATGCTAATTCCCAAGGTCTTAGCCTGAGCGAATTGGCGAAAATATTCCGCTGGTATGGGTGTCAGGATGCGATGAATCTAGATGGAGGAGGTAGCACGACCATGTACGTAAAGGAACAGGGAGTTGTCAATTACCCTAGCGACAATAAACAATTTGATCATTTGGGCGAGCGGGCCGTCGCAAACATCATATATTTATTGAATTAAATCAACCAAAAAACTATAAAACTCAAATACAATGAAACGACTAGCAACTCTATTTCTAGCTTTATTCATCTTAAACACTGCAGGAGCACAAGAAACTAAAATCATAGCACATCGTGGTGCATGGAAAAACACGCATGCACCACAAAATAGTATTGCAGCATTACAAGAGGCCATCAAACAAGGCGTATGGGGCAGCGAGTTTGATGTACACATGACCAAAGACGGCATACTTGTCGTAAATCATGACAATGATTTTTACGGCATTGACATCGCGACTTCTACTTACGAAGAGCTTTTAGCAAAAAAGCACCCTAACGGCGAAAAAATACCAACTGCAGAAGAGTATCTCAAAGAAGGTTTAAAGCAGAAAAAAACAAAATTAATCTATGAGCTCAAAACCAACCGTCTTGGTGTAGAAGAAACCCTGAAGTCTGCGGAGCTATCTTTAGCACTGATCAAAAAGTTACATGCGAATAAAATGGTTGAGATTATTGCTTTTAGTTGGGACGCCTGCCTAAAACTGCGTAGCATAGATAAAAAAATAAAAATCCACTATTTAAACGGAGACAAAAATCCAACAGCACTGAAAGAAGCAAAGCTATCCGGCTTCGATTATAACATCAATGCATTAAAAGCAAACCCGACCTGGATTGAAGAGGCTCACAACAAGAAGTTGAATACCAATGTTTGGACAGTGAATAAACAAGAAGATATGCAGTATTTCATCCAGCAAAAGATAAATTACATCACTACAGACGAGCCTGAATTATTACACACTGTTTTAAGTCAAAAATAACATGAAATATCCATGTAGCACTGACTGCACAAATACGCATGACCGCGAAGCAGCATGCACACTAATTGCAACAAGTCGTGCATAATATACTTTGGATCCGCCAACTGGCGGATGACCGTTAAAAAGACAAATCATTTACATATGAAATACTCATGTTTAGCGAAGCACGAACACCCATGAGTATTCCATATGGCAACTGAAAATCAAATTATATACATATGAAAAGAGCAATAGTATTCCTTTTCCTTATAGGCACCCTGTATCAGGGAGTTGCGCAAGAAATTCGTACTGCAAGCTTTAATATCCGATTAAAGACGGATAATGATGTCGGCAATTTTTGGGATGACCGCAGAGATCCCCTCTGCAATCTGGTTTTATTCCACGAATTCGACATCTTTGGCATACAGGAAGGCTTTATTGAACAGGTTAAAGATATGAAAGATCGACTAGTTGATTATTCTTATATTGGTGTCGGCCGGGATGATGGGGCGGAAAAAGGAGAACATTCTGCAATTTTCTATAGCAACAAACGGTTTAAAATGCTGAAAAATGGCACATTTTGGTTGTCCGGTACCGATACGGATAGACCAAACAAAGGCTGGGATGCAGCGTTGCCGAGAATATGCACATGGGGTATTTTTCAAGATAAAAAAAATGGTAAAAAATTCATTTTCATGAATACTCATTTTGACCACGTTGGCGTAGAGGCCAGACGAGAAAGTGCAAAACAGATTTTAGCAAAAGCGAAAGAATTTGCTAAAGATCTTCCCCTTATTTTAACGGGAGACTTTAATATCGACGAAAAAAACGAAGCTTACTTCACACTGGCAAATAGTGGTATAGTACAAGATGCCTATGAGTTGGCTTCTCTTAAATATGCACCCAACTCTACATTCAATGGCTGGGGAAAAAGTCTAAAACAGAATGGGCGGATCGATCACATATTCATCACCAAACCCTTTAAAGTTTTAAAATTCGGAATATTAACGGACACGTACATGGGAAAATTTCCCTCCGATCATTTCCCTATACTTAGCGTACTCAAGTGGTAGGTTTCTAGCATATACTTTCGTATTTTTGCACGTTAATAAAATGTTCATGAAAACGATAAATATTCTAGCCATAAGCATAGCTTCTATTTCATTTCTTTTTGGAATAGAAGCTACTGCACAATCAAAGCGTTCAAAATCATCTACAGGACGTAAGACAACGACCACTAAAACGACCCCGGCTTCGTCGCAGACTAGCGGTACTATAACACAAACCCAAGCGATTACCGGTATTAAACAGGCCTTAGGCAATGGACTCAACAATAGTATTAACACATTGTCAGCGACCGATGGCTTTTTGGGAAATGCAGCAGTCAAAATACTGATGCCAAAGGAAGCACAACAAATTGAAAAAACGTTACGCTCAATAGGAATGGGTAGCCTTTGTGATAAATTCGTTATGAGTTTAAATAGAGCTGCCGAGTCAGCGGTCAAAGAAGCTGCTCCAGTATTTGTAAACGCGTTATCCCAGATGACAGTAACAGATGCTTTCAATATCCTATTAGGTTCAGAACAGGACGCTGCTACTTCTTTTTTCAAGCGCACGACTTCTGCTGCGCTAAGCTCAAAATTCAGCCCCATTGTTGAATCGGCTTTAGGCAAAAACAATGTTAGTGGTTATTGGACACAACTCACCTCCGCTTATAATAACCTTCCTCTTGCTCGAAACAAAGTCGACACGGACTTAAACGCTTATGTAACCGAAAAAGCGATAGAAGGACTCTTTGTACAGGTTGCTACCGAAGAACTCAAAATCAGACAGAACTTGGTTGGGTCTAGAAACTCAAACATTTTAAATGATGTCTTTGGCTGGGTAGATAAACAGAAATAGATAATAAACAATAAAACATGGATCACTCAAATATCAATACAATAAAAGACCTCAAAGTTGCAGAGCACTTTATCCGTTATGTACAGATCGATACGCAATCGGACGCTAGTTCGGCAACTTTTCCGTCTACTGCAAAACAGCTCAACTTAAGCAAACTGCTCGTTGAAGAGCTTTTAGCGATAGGTGTAAAAGACGCTCAATTAGACCAAAATGGTTATGTGTATGGGACAATTCCCTCCAATACAAACAAACAAGTTCCTGTAATTTGTTTTTGTTCACACGTAGACACTTCTCCGGATTGCTCAGGAAAAGATGTGAAACCTATCGTACATAGCAACTATCAGGGGCAGGACATTGTCTTGCCAGATGACAACAGTGTGATTATCAGATTTTCAGAACATAGGGATCTAGTTGAACAAATAGGCAACGATATAATCACGGCCTCTGGAACTACACTTTTGGGAGCAGATGACAAAGCTGGTGTAGCCGAAATCATGGAGGCCGCGAGATTGTTAATCAATAACCCGCAGATTAAACATGGAGATATCAAGATTCTATTCACACCAGATGAAGAGATTGGCCGTGGAGTTGACTTTGTCAACTTAGAACACCTAGGTGCACAATTTGCCTACACTATGGATGGTGAAAAAGCAGGTACCATTGAAGATGAAACATTCTCTGCCGACGCAGCAAAAGTCACCATACATGGTGTCTCAGTACATCCAGGATTCGCGAAAAACAAAATGCAAAGTGCGATAAAAATCGCTGCAAAGATTGTAGAATCTCTTCCTACTGATCGCTTATCTCCAGAGAGCACATCAGGCAAACAGGGATTCGTACACCCAACAAACATCTCAGGTACAGTCGAAAAAGCTACCATAGATTTTATTGTCAGAGACCACGCCACCGACAATCTTCAACAGCATGAAAATGAACTAGAAACACTTGTCAAGGAGATTACCGCTACCTATCCAGGTTGCACATACACTTTTGAGACTAAAGAGCAATACCGCAATATGAAAGAAGTGCTTGACCAATACCCTCAAATCATGGAGATTGGTTTAGAAGCAATTGAGCGAGCAGGTATGAAAGCTGAAAAACGTAGCATCCGTGGCGGTACCGATGGTTCAAGACTGTCTTTTATGGGCTTACCTTGTCCAAATGTGTTTGCAGGAGGCCATGCCTTCCACGGAAAAATGGAATGGGTGAGCGTACAGGATATGGAGAAAGCGGTTAAAACAATTTTGCATATTGCTGCACTTTGGGAAGAAAAATCATAAAATCATAATATCATGAAGAAAACAAACAATGTCTTAGATGCAATCCACTTTAGAAGAACAGTAAACCAAAACAGCTTTACATCGGAAGAAGTAAGTAGAGAAGACATTTTGACCATATTGGAGGCTGCCAATGCAGCTCCAACACACAAGCGCACACAACCTTGGCGCTATGTAATCTTTCGCAAAGAAGGACTAGAGCGTCTAGGCACAGAGCTAGCTCGTATCTATAGATCTATCACTCCTGCTGAAAAATACACAGAGGCAACAGAACAGAATATGGCGAAGAAGGCAACCATGTCCAATGTCGCGATCGCTATTGTTGTAAACTACACGGGCGATGTTCCAGAGTGGGAAGAGCTAGCTGCGACAGCATGTTCGGTAGAGAATCTATGGCTAGCTGCACATTCGTTGAATATTGGTGGATACTGGGCGACTCCAGGATTAATCAATCACCTAGGTGGTTTCTTAAATCTTGAGGAGAACCAAAAATGTATTGGTATCTTTTATTTAGGACATCATAACGCTGATGCGCGTGAGCCAGTAAGAACCCCAATTGAAGACAAACTTCGCTGGGAAGAATAATAAAAAAAGAGCAAAGACATTCAAATCTTTGCTCTTTTTGATTTACATCTTCAATTGATGTAAATCTACACGAATCTCCACCTCCTGCCCTCTCCATTTTGGGCCATCCTCCAACAGCTTTACCAGCTCCGCATATTCGGTTAGATCTTTTTTTCCATTAATAGATAGCTGGAACGGTTTCCCTTGTTCATCCACTTTGAAACGAACCAAAACCTCTCCTTCCTTGTGCCCCCACCCCGTATAGTCATGTGTGAGGTAAAGCTCATATTTTGCCCATCCAATCACTGGTTCTCCATCAAACTGTCCTGTATTGGCTACTGCTATCGAAAACACCTGATCCTGCATTAGTTCTACTTCTGTCAACTTCGATTTCTGCTGTGGCAGATACCGCAACAACAAAAGTGTACAGATCGTCACAAACATCACCGCGGCAGTTGCCCCTATCGCTAGACGTTGCCAGCCATAGAATCGCTTACTTTTACCGATTGATTGTTCTGCTATACGGGTTGCCAGTCGCTGTTGCAACAAACTTAACTGCTTGACGTCGACTCCCTCTTGCAGACCATAACCATCAATAGCATCCTGCAGAAATGGATCTTCTAAAGCTTCTCGCTCTAGCGCGTGCATTTCCTCACGGTTCATTAAACCATTGACGTAGTTATGAATTCGCGATAATTGATAATTATTTTCCATTTCCTTTACTTTCCATACAGATTTTCAAGTTACGCTTTCCATTTTGAATCGCACTCTTCACTTTATTCAAATCATACCCTGTACGCTCTGCGATATCTTTATAACACATTTGTTCTAAATAAAACAAGCGTACACATTCTCCCTGTTCCATATTCAGCTTTTCCAAACAGGAGTCCAATTTTTCAAAATCTTCCTCATCCCACTTAAAACCATCATCCCGCACCAGCTTCTGCTCGCTTTCCAAAAGATTATCTTCAATATCTAAATGCACCGCCAGCTTATCCTTCCTCAGCTGCATCAGACAATAATTCTTAGTGTAAACGTGTAGCCAACTTTTAAAATTATCAACGGCATGCAATCTCAGCTTATTCACTAGTTCCTCGAAAATATGCATAACCGCATCCTGACTCCGATCGGCATCCTGCAGGTATTTGAAGCACACACCGTAAAGAAGAGACATATAGGGGGCATAGAGCTTGCCCAGAACATCTAAGTTTCCGGTTATTCTGTATTCCTCAAGTAACTCCTTTTCATTCATTCAGTCCTGCTTTCTATATTAAAGATGTATTAAGATACATAATTCCATAAACAAAATGTGTTTTCCTAAAAATAGTTCTCTTCGATATGAAATAGTGCCAGCCCAAAATCAACCTTAGTCAAAAGCGATTCAATTACAGTTCAATCCAAAATAAAAAGGATTCAAGAACCGATACACTTTCAGAAAAGCCAGTACTTATCTGAACAGTAAAACCGCAATTATTAGGGTTACAATGACGTTAAAAGTCTGTGCAATGAGAAAGGCATATAGCGGTTTCTTATTATCCTGTTTAAAAAGATCCTTAAAATTCGTTTCTAAACCTATCGAAGTAAACGCCAAAGCAAACCAAAGACCTTGTAAACTTTTAAGACTGTCCTTTACAAGCTCGTGCGTCTCGCTGGGCACCACAAAGGAGAAAAGAAGGGAAACAAACACAAAACCTATAACAAACTTCGGAAAGCGCTCCCATATTAATTTTAGTGTCGGCTTGTCACGTTTAGTTTCCTCATCGACAGAATTGGAATAAGTCCAATAAATACTGATAAAAAATGCTGCAATTCCTAATAATACATTTTGCGAAAACTTTACGATTGTACTTATTTCCAATGCTTTATCACCTACCAGTGTTCCTGATGCGGCCACCGCCCCAGAAGTATCTATAGAACCCCCTAACCAAGCACCAGTAACTTCTTGGGAAAGCCCCATCTTATCAGCAAGATAAGGCATGAATATCATCATCGGTATCGCGGTAATAAGAACCAGCGAAATCACATACGATAGTTTCTTATTATCTCCTTTTATTGCCCCTGACGTCGCGATTGCTGCAGATACCCCACAGATAGACACCGCACTGGAGAGCATCAGCGACATTTCCTTATCAATTTTCAATTTCTTACACACCCAAAAAGCAAAGTACCAAACCGAGATAACAACAACGAGCGCTTGGATAAGCCCTAAAGATCCTGCCTTCAGTATATCGCCAAATATAACCGTAGATCCAAGTAAAATAAGGCCTATTTTGACATATAGCTCTGTACTCAATGCGTTCTTAAACCAATCAGGCAGAACAAAGAAATTACTTATCGTGAGACCTATCCCCAAACTAAAGATAACAGCCTCCAAATTGTACTCCTTTACAACCGTATTTCCAGCTAGAACGACAGCTACTATTGTCAGTAAGTACACAATAGGAAATACGACTAATAAAGCTCTGACATTTTTCTTTAACAAAAAAGCGCCCACTATACCCACTCCATAGACTAAGATAAATTGGCATAAAACAGCAAACAGGTTGGTCGCAGAAAAAACCTTACTCCCTAAATCTCCAAAATCATTCCAGCCAAAACTAGGTACGGGAACAACAACACCAGATAAGGCTAAAAATATGACGGCAAGACCTAATATAACGACTACCCAATCTTCTGTGAAGGAAAATGTTTTTGATGACATAATTTATGTTGATTTTATCAGTTGAGCCAAAGCGCTGTGAAGATAGCTATATTTGAATTTAAAACCATCTTCTATCGTTTTTTTTGTTGTGGCAGGCACCGTCTGCAACAATAAACTTACGTCAACTCCTTTCAAAAAAGAACCAATATAAGCTATCGGAACAGGGAGTGGCATCCCAAAGGAAACTTTAGCTTCTTTTCGAAAGATCTCCATAAACGTTGCGTTACTTACTGTCTGTGGACTACATGCATGATAAAGAGGCGCAGGATTCTCTAGCTCAACAATCCACTTTACCATTTGCATAAAATCGTACTCATGGATCCAGCTGATCATCTGTTTTCCATTACCAACTTGCCCTCCCATTCCCATTTTCACTAGAGGGTGCAACTCCGCAAACATCCCTGAGTTCACCCCTAAAACCGGGCTGATACGTAATATCACTTTCTTTGTCTGTTGTAATGGCACACTGTCCATTGCCTCTTCCCATTCCTGAGCCAAAACACTCAAAAAATCTATCCCATAATCGAGACTATCCTCAGCATGTAATCCCTTCTTTCCGCCAAAGATTGAAATCCCTGAAAAGTTAATCCACAACCGAGGAGGACTCATTAAGGATTGAATAGCATTCCCTAGAAGCTTGGTCGGGACCACCCGTGATTCAGTCAACGCTTTCTTATTTCTTTTTGTAAATCGGCATTGTATACTTTTTCCGCAAAGATTAATTAAGGTATCCGCTCCCTCTAATTCGTTCACCCAATTGCCTATAGTCTCTCCATCCCAATAAACATAGTTGACTTCTTTCAGACTCTCCTCCGATTTACTTCGTGAAAGGACCACGACTTCTATTCCCGAAGCCAATAGCATCTTGGCCAACAGCTGACCCAAATACCCACTACCTCCTGCTAGTACAATCTTTTTCATATATATATGATTTGATTTTTAATTGTCATCCGCTCCTTGGCAGATTCACCACTGTTTGTGCCCCGCACTAAACAAACGTATTTTTCTCTTTAATCGCTTCTATTTTTCAACAATTTTCGAGATGTTCCCTTAGATATGACACTCTATCTTCTGCAGTACCTCACAGCATCACATCAATATTATGATGATCCTTTAGCGCAACTTTTGCTGCTGCATAACCACACATCCCATGCACACCTCCACCAGGAGGCGTAGATGACGAACAGATATAGACTGCTGGATTTGACGTGCGATAAGGTGTCAATGAACGTACAGGTCTCGTATACAACTGCCGGATATCCATCAGGCCTCCATTGATATCTCCTCCTACATAATTGGGATTATAGCTTTCCATTTCCATAGCACTCATCGTAGACCTCCCTATAATGGTATCCTTAAATCCTGGCGCAAATCGCTCTACCTGCGCTTCTATAGCTTCTGTCCGGTCCACATCCAAACCATTTGGCACATGACAATACGCCCAGCCGGTATGTTTTCCTTCCGGCGCCCGCGTCTGATCAAAAGAACTCTGCTGTGCAAACAAAATAAAAGGGTCGGCTATCACTTTGCCTTGCTGTGTCATCTTTTCATAATAAGCGATCTGCTCATAGGTATTCCCCAGGTGTACCGTTGCGGCCTGATTGCATCGATTATCCCTAAACGGTGTAGGGTCGGATAAAGCCCAGTCTACTTTAAATACTCCCATCCCCTGTTTGTAGCGTTCCAGTTGCTTTCGATAGCCCGCTTTCC
Organism: Sphingobacterium tabacisoli; assembly: GCF_017908035.1. Taxonomy (GTDB): domain Bacteria; phylum Bacteroidota; class Bacteroidia; order Sphingobacteriales; family Sphingobacteriaceae; genus Sphingobacterium; species Sphingobacterium tabacisoli. The sequence continues at coordinate 95,746 of NZ_JAEQMU010000007.1, forward strand.
ATTCTATCCCTTTCAATGTCAAAAGTTGCCGAGGCGTAAGATCCAATAGTAACATACCATGCGGCGGGAGCTCCCGAATATCCTCCACCCAAAAACCGCACTGTACCTGCCCCCCTAGCGAGAGGTAATAAGCTTGCAAAGCATCTGCAATAGATTGTGAACCTCCAACCGGAATAGGCCAGCCATATTTATTCCCCACTGCCATCAGCACCATTCCGATTGCGGATGTCCCCCAATTGGACAGAGGCTGTATCCCATGTGCCGCCATCCCTCCAAACAAAGCTCTCGCTTTTTCCGTCTTGAAGCTATGGACTAACCAATCTGCTGGTAAAAGCGCATCTAAACCAAATCCAATCATCTGAAACGGACGTTTTGGAAAGCGAAAAGGTCCCATGATATCGAGCGCTAATGTCTCCCATTGCTCTGCTACAGGAGCAATGAGATCTTTATATTTTTTTTCATCCACGCCCAGATAGGCCGCAGTCTGTTCGACACTCTGACATAAGAGTCCGACTTCACCGCTTTCCAAAGGATGGGCTGCCGCATAAGGAGCCTGAACAAACTTCAACCCATAGTCTGCCAGAGGTAAAGACCGTAAAAATGGAGATGCCATGGCCATAGGGTGTATTGCCGAACACAGGTCGTGTCTATAGCCTGCCAAAGTAAGTTCTTTGGTACGCATGCCCCCGCCTACAGTATCCCTACCTTCCAACAACAAGGTAGATAGCCCTTGCTGTTGCAGCGTAATCGCCGCAGCAAAGCCATTCGGTCCAGATCCAACTATAACTGCATCGTATTTTTTCAATTTGGTCGTTTTTATTAAATGTAATCAAAAACAAGGTAGTTTTAAAATTAAAGTGTCCCCCGTCCCTTTCCTTAAACAGAAGAAGAGCCTGTACAATCGCACAGGCTCTTCCTATCTATAAGATACGACCTTAATTAAAAGCAATATTTATTCTCTTCAATCAATTTACGGGCAATACGTTGACGAGCATCTTTTACATTGAAAGGTTGTGCTTTTGTAAATCGACGTAGACCTACCAACATCATATTTAGCTCATCTCCTTCTCCAAAAGAATATAACGCTTCTTTTGCAGCTACATTCACTTTGTCTATAGCGGAGTACAGGTATACCCGCGCCATATCAGCCTGTAGGCTTGTAGCTTCTTCACCTTGGCTGTGGTACAGCTTTTCAGTTCTTAATAATACAGATTCCGCAACATATACGTAACCAATAATATCAGCTATATTCATCAGGATTTCCTGCTCTTTAGACAAAGACATCATCAACTTCTGAACCGCTGCACCCGCGACAAGCAATCCCGCCTTTTTTAGATTGGCGATAATTTTCTTCTCTGCTGCAAAAGGTGTGGTATCTTCCTCTCCAAAATCAGGGATAGCCATCAACTCACCAACTACAGCCTGTGCAGGCCCCATCAAATCCAACTCTCCCTTCATGGCACGCTTCAAAAGCATATCCACGACCAATAAACGGTTTACTTCATTCGTTCCTTCAAAAATACGGTTGATACGCGAGTCGCGATAAGCTCGTTCCATCGGAGCTTCAGCAGAATAGCCCATTCCACCGTAGATCTGCACGCCCTCATCGACCACATAATCTAACATCTCGGAACACCACACTTTGATAATCGCACATTCGATTGCAAACTGCTCGACTGACTTCAGTTTAGCTTTTGCCTCTTCCATCCCCCCTGCAACCAGCGCATCATAAGCATCGTCAATATTTTGACCTGCCCGATAGGCGGCCGATTCCGTTGCAAACAGACGAATCGCTGATTCAGCCAATTTATAACGTATAGCACCAAATTTAGATATCGGCAAGTTGAACTGTACCCGTTCGTTAGCGTAATTGACAGCAGTAGAGATTACAGCACGAGCCGATCCAATAGTAGCCGCCCCCAACTTGATACGTCCTATATTCAGAATATTAACAGCAATCTTAAATCCGTTCTCCCGATCAGAAAGCATATTCTCTACAGGCACAGCACAGTCGTTGAAGAAAATCTGCCGTGTAGACGATCCCTTGATCCCTAATTTATGTTCCTCAGGGTTCATCGTAATGCCACCAAAATCTTTCTCTACGATAAATGCGGTCAAGTTCTTATCTTCTCCAATCTTAGCAAATACAATATAGATATCAGCAAATCCTCCATTAGTGATCCACATCTTCTGCCCATTAATTAAATAATGTGTCCCTTCTGGATTCAACTTTGCTGAGGTACGACCTGAATTAGCATCCGACCCCGAATTTGGTTCCGTCAGACAGTATGCTGCCTTCCATTCACCCGTTGCCAATTTTGGAATATATTTGGCCTTCTGCTCAGCATTACCATAGTATAAAATAGGAAGCGTACCGATTCCAGTATGCGCAGATAGTGCAACAGCAAAAGAAAATCCTCCGCCTACTGCATCAGCGACTAACATAGAGGTATTGAAGTTTTTACCAAAACCGCCATACTCTTCGGGGATTGACACACCTAGCATACCCAGCTCTCCAGCCTTATCCATCAGATTCTGCATTAAGCCTTCTTCCTGAGCATCGATTCTATCTAATTTATTCAAAACCTCTGTATCCAAAAAATCAAGACAGGTCTGACGAATCATCTTCGCTTCTTCATCAAATTCTTCTGGAATGAAAACTTCGTTATAGGGTGTTTCCTTGATTACAAATTCTCCACCTTTGATTGCTATTTTATTTGTCATTTTATTAAAATTTGAGATTACTAACCTAGTCCATCATTTCGAATATCCCAGCCGCACCTTGTCCTGTACCTACACACATCGTTACCATACCATATTTTTTACCGCGACGCTTCAACTCATTTAAAACCTGAACAGTCAACTTCGCTCCGGTACACCCCAATGGGTGTCCCAAAGCAATAGCCCCACCATTGACATTGACCTTCTCTTCGTCCAGACCTAGCGTACGAATGACAGCGAGTGATTGCGATGCAAAAGCCTCATTGAGTTCAATAAGATCAATATCTTCTTTTTTCAGTCCCGCCTGCGCCAGCGCTTTTGGAATAGCCTCAATAGGACCGATTCCCATAATACGCGGAGGAACACCCGCAACTGCATAAGAGATTAACTTAGCAATAGGCTTCAATCCAAGTTCCTTCATTTTACGCTCAGACATCACTAGCACAAATGCAGCCCCATCAGAAGTCTGTGAAGAGTTCCCGGCAGTAACCATCCCGTCCGCTGCAAAAACAGGTCTTAGCTTGTTCAATGCCTCCATGGTCGTATCTGCACGAGGCCCCTCATCCGTATCTACTACATATTCACGTGTCGCCATTTTACCATCCTTCACGTAGTTCTCCTTTATAGTAATAGGTACTACGCCATCTTTAAGATGGCCGTTTTTAATAGCTTCGATCGCTTTCTGGTGCGATTTTAGGGCAAAAGCATCTTGATCTGCACGGGAAACATTATACTCCTGCGCTACAGCTTCTGCCGTCAATCCCATTCCCCAGTACCAATCTGCATGATCTTTCGCTACTTTTGGATTAGGCACGATCTTCCATCCACCAAATGGCATACCCGACATCACCTCTGCTCCTCCAGCAATGATAACATCTGCCATTCCTGCCTTAATCTTCGCCGTCGCCGTCGCTATCGTATCCAGCCCGGAGGCACAATAACGGTTGACCGTTACCCCCGGCACCTTATCGGTGTCTAAGCCCATTAGAGAAATAAAACGTCCCATATTCATCCCTTGCTCCGCTTCGGGCATCGCATTACCTACGATGACATCATCAATCTCTTCTTTATTCAAATTAGGAACCGAACCAACCAAGTGCTTAATCACCTCGGCGGCCAGATCATCCGCCCGCATAAAACGAAAACCACCCCTAGGGGCCTTGCCAACGGCGGTACGGTATCCTGCTACAATGTATGCTTCCATATTTTTTTAGTATTAAGTAGTTAGATATTAGTATTTAGATTTCAGTTTCTGCTGAAAAGCGTAATTCATCTTCTGCAATTCCGCAATCTTACCTAACATCGCTTCTAAATTATCATCTAATAAGTAACCTAAGTTTTTTGATATGATTAACTGTGTTTCGACTTCATATGTAGACGCATGTGCTATCGCAAGAAATTGAACGAACTCTTTATCAGAATTACGGCCAGCTCCCTCAGCAATGTTGGAAGGGATCGATACCGCGGCACGATTGATTTGACTAATCAATCCAAAACGCTCCCTTTCAGGGAAGCAATCAGTTAGGTTATATATTTCAGAAACCAGTTCGATTGCTTTTTGCCACAATTTCAATTCCTTATATTGATGCATACATCTAAATACTAAGTACTAAATACTTTTAATCTAATTCCGTAACGCCTTTCCTTTAGTCAACATATGCTGAATCCGTTCCAAGGTCTTTCTTTCGGCACAGAGTTCCAGAAATGCTTTACGTTCTAGATCGAGTAGATATTGTTCTGACACCTCCGTAGGTGCTGAAAGATCTCCGCCACACATCACCCAACCTAACTTTTCAGAGATTTTCTTATCATGATCCGAGATATAATTACCGGCGCGCATAGAAGAAGCCCCCACATAGACAATGCCCAGGCCTTGATTGCCGAGCACTTTGATATCCTGTCTTGGTGCAGGCTGTACATATCCAGCATCAGCCAATTCTATAGCTTTAGCTTTTGCATCAGCCAATAAACGTGCACGATTCATACTAATAGCATACTTACCTTTCTGCAGATAACCTAACTCAAAGGCTTCAACAGCAGATGTAGATACTTTAGCCTGGCCTATGGTAAGGAATTTATCTTTCAGTGTGTTTTGGGTAATTTGATCGTCTTTAAATTCATCAGAAGCACGTAAGGCGAATTCTTTAGAGCCACCACCACCGGGAATCACTCCGACACCAAACTCGACCAATCCCATATAGGTCTCCGCGTGTAACTGCACAAAATCCGCATGCATAGAGAACTCACAACCGCCACCTAAAGCCAATTGGAATGGAGCGACCACAACAGGTATCGCAGAATAACGAATACGCATCGAGGTATTTTGGAACATACGTACCGCCATATTCAATTCGTCATAATCCTGCTCTACAGCCATCATGAAAATCATTCCAATATTCGCACCTGCTGAGAAATTTTTACCGTCATTGGAGATAACCAATCCCCTGTAGTCTTTTTCAGCGATATCTATAGCCTTATTTATACCTTGTATTACATCCCCTCCAATGGTATTCATCTTCGTATGGAACTCACAGTTGATGATACCATCACCCAGATCGATGATAGATACTCCAGAGTTCTTCCATATGGTCTTCGTCTCACGGATGTGGTCTAGCACAATCAGCTCTTCAGCCCCAGGGATTACTTTGTACGATTTAGTATTGATATCATAATAATGACGTACACCATTCTCTACTTTATAGAACGATTCACAACCTGCCTCTAACATATCATGCACCCACTGCGCCACTTCACCACGTTGTCCCGGAAGTCGTTTTTCTTCCTTTTTAATCTTCTCTAACGTCTCCCGTACACCCAATGCATCCCATACTTCAAATGGACCGATCTCCCAACCAAAGCCAGCACGCATCGCATCATCGATACGGAAAAAATCGTCCGTAATCTCGGATACCCTATTCGAAACATACTCAAACAATGGATAATGCATAGCACGGAATAATTCTCCCGCTTTATCCGTCCCTTGTTCATATATCTTCATCCGTTTGCGGATATCTTCCACCTGTTTGGTCGCTTCCAATGTAGCCGATTTTACTTTTGATTGAGGGCCGTACTCCAGTGTTTTAAGATCTAAAGACAATATTTCAGAAGCACCATCAGCTCCTCTTACCTTTTCATAAAATCCTTTTTTCGTCTTTTCTCCCAACCACTTGTTAGTGACCATCTGCGTAATGAAACTAGGCAATGTAAATACCCCCTTCGCTTCATCGTTGGGTGCATTTTGATCCAAACCATTAGCCACATTGACCAAAGTATCCAATCCCACCACGTCTGCAGTACGGAAGGTCGCTGACTTTGGGTGTCCCATTGCCGGTCCGGTATATTTATCCACTTCTTCTACGGTCAACCCCAATTGATCAACAAGATGGGTCAATGCTAACATCGAGTACACACCGATCCGATTCCCAATAAAAGCTGGAGTGTCTTTACACAGCACCACTGTCTTACCCAACATTTTATCGCCATAATGAATAAGGAAATCCACGACCTCTTTATTCGTCTGAGGAGTAGGTATAATCTCTAACAGCTGTAAATACCTAGGTGGGTTAAAAAAGTGAGTCCCACAAAAATGAGCAACAAAATCTGCCGAGCGTCCTTCTGTCATTAGATGGATAGGAATACCGGAGGTATTGGAAGTTATGAGCGTGCCCGCCTTCCGAAACTGCTCTACCTTATCAAAAACGGACTTCTTAATATCTAATCGTTCGACCACCACTTCAATAATCCAGTCGACCTGAGCAATCTTGGCCATATCATCGTCAAAATTGCCTGTAGTTATCCGCTTAGCAAAAGACTTGCTAAATAAAGGTGCTGGATTAGACTTTATGGCCGTGTCAAGCGAAGTATTTACAATACGATTACGTACAGTTGGGTGATCGAGTGTCAGTCCTTTGGACTCTTCCGCAGGAAGTAATTCTTTGGGAGCGATATCCAATAGTAGGACCTCCACACCAATATTGGCAAAATGACAGGCTATTCGCGACCCCATCACGCCAGAGCCCAATACGGCTAACTTTTTAATGTTTCTATTCATCTGCAAATAATTTATTTCTTAATAGCCGCCAGCTAGCGGATCCAGATTATCTTCGATGAGCTCGCAGGCTCGGTTATTTTCAATGGTGTTTGTGTTTTACAATCGTGGATATTTCATATGTAATAAGCTATTCCGCTTCCACCATCACCATAGGCTCGGGCTCATAATCACTCGCTAGATCATTTACCTTAGCCAGCATTTTGATCAACTGTACCCGCTCCTTCTCCGATAGCTGCGCTTCTAAATACTCATTAAACCCCCGTACCACATTTTTTGCCACTCTGCGCTTTTCTACGCCAAGAGGGGTTAGATAGACCTTCACGGACCGCTTATCTGTCGTACTCGTCTCCCGGTATATAAAACCAAGCCCTTCTAGGTTATTTAACACCCGAGATAGCGAAGTGGTTTTTACGCCGGTGGAATTTGCAATCTGGGAAACAGCGGTTCCCTCCTTGTGGATATTTATTAAAATATATCCTGCAGCCTGTGTAAAACCATGTTGTGAAGCAATATTATTATATTTGTTCGCAACAGTTTGCCAAGCCGCTTTTAAAAAATAGTCGATTGTATTATCTTGGTTCATTGTTGATTATTGTGACCTACCTGCATTTTATTATGCAAGCATAACAAATCTAACAGTTTAACTTGTATATTCCAAATACTTACCCCAAAATATTTAAGCGAAAAACACATGGTTAAACATTAATTTTTTCCCTATCAGCGCGAGATAGATTCGAGAATACAAAGCATTTTATTTAGGTTTGTACTTGGTTAAAAACAAAGTAATATGGCATTAGTAAATATTCCGCGCCTAGACCTACTGCACTACACAGAAGGCAGTATCGATCAGCGTAAACAATTTGTACAAGACATTGGTAAGGCATTTAATGAGACTGGATTTGTTACCATTGCAAATCACGGATTAAGCGAGGAGCTAATCGCTGAACTATACCAAACCGTCAAGGCGTTTTTTGACCTACCTCAGGAAACGAAGGATAAATATGAATTTCCCGAACTTGCAGGTCAGCGTGGCTATACCACAAAAGGAAGAGAAAAGGCTAAAGATTCCAAAACCCCGGATTTAAAAGAGTTTTGGCAGCGTGGACAGACTATCGTTGGAGAAGACTATTCTAAAACAGACTTTCCTGACAACCCATCCGTAGATGAGTTACCCCGTTTTGACATCGTAACTGGCGAGATTTACAAGAAACTAGAAAACGCAGGCCGCAATCTATTAAAAGCCATAGCGACCTACCTGGAGCTGGAAGAGAATTATTTCGAAAAGCATGTTATTAATGGAAATTCTATTCTTAGAGCCATTCATTACTTTCCAATCGAACAGCCAGAAGCCTTAGCTCCTGATGCGGTACGAGCTGGTGCACATGAGGACATCAATCTAATCACCCTGTTGATAGGGGCATCTGCAGATGGATTAGAAGTTCTGACAAAAGATGGGGAATGGTTTCCTATTAAGGCTAAAGGAGAAGATATCGTTGTCAATGTTGGGGATATGTTACAACGACTAACGAACAACAAACTGAAGTCGACGACACATCGTGTAGTAAACCCACCAATCGAGTTGATGAAGACTTCTCGTTATTCAGTACCGTTCTTCTTACATCCTAAGTCTCAAATGAGCCTTGCTTCATTGGATTCGTGTATAGACACAGCGCACCCTAAAGCATACGAAGACTACACCGCGGGGCAATATCTGGACGAACGTTTACGTGAAATTGGATTGAAAATGTAATATCTATAAATAAAAAAGGCCTGTTGTTTTTTACAACAGGCCTTTTTTATTTATAGACAGCTATACTTTAAAAGCTATAACCAAATCCAACATTAAGATAGATATTGTGCATACTGAAGTCAATAGATGAAAAATCTTTTTCAAAAATATTATTGAAACCGTAAGTAACATCACTTAATAGTTTAAAATGTTTGTTCATTTTCCATTCAGCACCTAATTGCGTTCCCCATTGAAACTTGCGTACATTATCAGAAAAATCATAACCTGCTTGACTACCCTCTTCAAACGTAATCTTAGCCCCTGTTGGTGTATCTTGTCTCAAATAACCATCTGAGACATATCCATCAAACGTATTATCCAATAATGCTGAAAAATAGAGACCTCCATAAAGGTTCCAAGTATCCGCTAATTTGTAAACAGCTAATACAGGCGCAGTAAGGTAAGTATTTCTAACATTCGTTTCTACGCGACCGGTATAGTACCCCCTAACTTTAGAATTATCTTTAACAATTTCAGTAAGATAGTTCTTAACTTTAGCCTTCGTCTTCATTCCCTTTTCTTCAAAACGAAGCCCCACACGTACACCCCACTTTTTATCTAGCCATTTCGTAGCATTAGCCTCCAATCCAAATTTAAAGCCGGGATTAAAACTATCTATTTTACGGATGGTATTTGGGAAACCCAACGGAGCACTACCGCCAATACTAAAGTGAGCCTGCACCCCATAATCCATGTTCGTATTAAAAAAATTTGTATTCTTATCTCCCGCACGCTCCTGTGCCTGTGCGCTAGTAACAACTGTAAAGAAAACTGCTACTATATATAATATTCTATTCATTGAGAATCTTTTTACTGCGTTTATGATTATTTCGTTTGATCTACAACTAACTCTACCTCGTCAATATACAATGTACTTCCTACAGCGCCATTGAATAAATCTCCTTCTCTACTAGAACTGAATACGATGGTATACATATATTCTTTAGTCGGGTCAAAAGAATTTCCATTGACAAAAGAAAAGGGTATCTCAAAAGCAGTCCATTCATTAGTTTCAATTTGCTCTTTCTTGCCTATACGAGCAACACTAACCATTCTAGCATCCTTAAACGCATGTGTACCTGATAAATAATCGTTACCATTCGTCGATTTCTCGAATAAAATAGCATAGGCATCCCAAGTATCTGTAGTTAACTGCGACGGAGCTGTGTTTACAACAAATTTTTCTCCTGCTTTATATTTAAAAAATCCCTTTAAAGCCACAGGTGCTTTTTTAGCGTTATAGGGCAGACCGAAGCGGGTCGAGTTGATAGCAGGAAAGGACAGTTCAAAATTTCCCACAAATAAGTTTCCTGCGGCCAATGGTGAACCAAACATTCCTCCTAATGGGCCTGTACTTTTTGTAGTCATCTTAACACCTTTACCTATATACCCATTTACTTGGACTGTAGGATAAACACTTGGCTCAAGTTTTTCTCCAGGCTCTAAAAGAGTCTCAGCTAACATATTATATCCCTGATTAGCCGTAGCCCAGTCATATTTTTTTTGATTGTTAGTTGTTAGCTCAAAGAATTGATGATAAAATCCTGTTGGATTTTTAGCTTCTACAACTTCAGCATTCTCAAATGTTGAATAAAAATCAGCTACATCGTCGATAATAAAAGAAACCGTATAAGTTTTACTCCAAACCCCATCTTGCGAAGTAACCTTGTATTGCTTAGGAGTGAAAAAATCCTGCTCAGTTCCACTAGCTGGTTCAATGGTAGCTCCTCCTGTCAGCGTAAACTCTGGTGCCTGTAAGTAGCTTCCAGAAAATCGCTTAAGCCTAAAAACGACCCTATCATCCCCAATAGAGGGCTTTACCTGCAAAACCTGATCCCCGTGAGGAATTGAAGCAGTTTCGATATCGGCTTCGGTATTCAGTGCTTCATCTTTAATACAACTACTCATAAACAGCGTAGTCACAGCGGTTAATAAAACTATAATTCTATACTTCATATTTATTTAATTTGTTCATTAATTATAGGTTTGGCTTATATCCCTCCTGATTTCATCTGTTCAACAAAAAAAGCTAAATATCCCAATTTATTTTGCTTTTCATCTATTCTTGTGCCTCCCAACAATAGCTCACCCTGTCCACTTACCAAACGCACAAAGGTATAATAAATCGTCCCTCAAGCACAACAATAGCCCAAACCGCATTAAATCTTTACATTCCTCTGTTTAATCTAAAAGTCATATTATTGACTACCACCGATCTCTTCCTGTATTTTCTTTGGCAAACTTTGAAAAACAAGTTGGTAACTATGATCGACCAATCCAAACAATCTGTCATCTGGCAATTCTCTATTGGCATAGACGGTATTCCAATGTTTTTTGTTCATATGGTACCCGGGTGACACCGTACTTTCGTACTGCTCCCTCAGCTCCACAGCATACTCCGGATCACACTTCACATTAAAGCTCAACTGATCCACCTGATCCAACCCCACCAATAAAAACACTTTACCTGCTACCTTGAACACCAGCGTCTGGGGTCCAAAAGGCAACTCCTCAGAAACAGCTTTCTGACGTAGACAATATTCTCGCAGTTCTTCGATATTCATAACCGTGACAAGTAAAACTGAAATCCTTATTTCTCTACCGTATTAAGCAATTGAACCAACTCCTGTTGAAGTTCTACGCCCTTATCCGCATTATACCAGGTCTGAAAGTAGGTCTTGATATCTTCAAATTCCTTTCCCTCAGCCTTCATTTCCTCAAAAATCTGTTGCAATGCCTCTGGTCTCGGTCCCCACACGGCAATATCCTCACCTGCCTCATTTCTAATAATCAGTTTAGGAATAGACTTACCACCATTAGTTAAGTATTGATCAATAAGGAATGGCGCTGTATCTCTAAGCTGTATATCCAAATCAATATTAGGATTATCCTTCACCAAACTATAAATCTGCGGCACGCTGTGCGCGGCATCACCACACCAAGGCTCTGTAATCAAAATCCAGGTTTGCTTCCCTTCCAACTCAGACAAAAATGCCTTAGCATCGTCGCTGGATTCAAATTTCTTCAACCAACGGCTCATCCGAGACCAATTGAGCTTCGCATAGTTAAAATATTCAGGATCGTTGTAAGTAGGATAATTAGATGGATTTGCCAATACATCTTCAAAATACGCTAGATAAGCTTCGAAAGTCATATTATTATATATTTTATTTATTTAAACCAACACAAACCTGTACCGATATGCAGAACAAAAAACGCCTCATATCGGGCACATCACACGCTACTCTTTACTAGAGATATTTCATTGGTAGACATTATCAAAAGACAAAAATAAGCATAATATAGCAACAAAATAGTCATCAAAATGTTGCAAAGCATTTAACATTATTTAATAAATGTTCGCTCTATCTTTGACTTGTCTTTAAACCAATTGAATGAAAAGAATTATATTCAGCATCCTTATGTTAGTTGCCGCAAACTTAGTTTATGGTCAACACACCTTATCTGGTAGAATCATAGACAAGGCGGACAGTAAGCCGTTGACCAATGCATCTATTGTAATACTCAACCAAGATTCCATCATGCAACAGTTTACACGCGCAGACGAAGACGGAAAGTTTTCATTCAAAAGTTTAATAGATTCGTCTTACCTACTTATTGTATCCTACCCGAAGTACGAACTCGTTTCTAAAAAAATCAAACTAGAAGGTTCAAGCTCAACACTCGTTCCTATAGCACTGAGCTCTCAGGCTAATCTAATAGAAGAAGTCGTCATACAACAACGCCTACCGATACGGATCAAAGGGGACACCTTAGAATACGATGCAGGTAGCTTTGAGACAGAGAAAAATGCTAAACTGGAAGATTTGTTACGGCGCTTGCCAGGACTCTCCGTTTCGGGTGATGGTAAGATAACTGCAAATGGAAAATCAGTATCCAAAGTATTGATAGATGGGGAAGAGTTCTTTGGCTACGACCCTAAAATCGCTATCCGCAATATCCGTGCGGATGCTGTTGACAAGGTGCAGGTCTACGAAAAAAAATCCAAAGAAGCTGAGCTAACAGGAATCGATGATGGTGTACGCGAGGTCACAGTCAATGCAGTCTTGAAAGAAGAAGCCCGCAAAGGTATTTTCGGAAATGCTGAGGCACTAGCCGGCACTAGCGATTTATACACTGGAAGCCTATTTGCTGCAAAGTTCAATAAAACCGAACGCATAGGAATCACTGCCAACACCAATAACATGGGGGCCGGTATGGGACGAGAGGGTGGACTTCGGATGAATAGTCAAATCACAGGTAATCCACGCAGCACCTCTGTTGGAACGAATTATGAAAATCAGTTTTTTCAAAAGAAAGTCAACTTCAACGGTAACTATAATTTCAACAGTAACGGCAACAATAACGAGAAAGAGTCTTTCAACAAACAGATCGTATCTGATAATGTAATCGAAGAATCGGTAAATAGGTCTAAGACCTCCAATTCATCTGATGCCCATGGTATACGATCAGACATTAGATATAGAATTGATTCTACATCTAATATGGAGATTAATATCGGTGCTAACTTTGCCAACAACTACAGCAGTAGTGAATCCCAGAACTATACAACCCAAAACGGAGATGCATTTAGCAGAATAGGTGACACAACCAACACAGACGGACAAACTCGGTCAAACGATATACGGATTAATTACCGGAAACGTCTGAACAAAAGAGGAAGTTCACTCAACTTCCATTTTAACAACAGCTATAATAAAAACTACTCGAAGAGTATCGTTGACCAGACTACTATATATTATGTAAAAGGTGATACGACTATTCTCAACCAAGACAGGATTAACAATAGCAACGGCAACAATATTTCAGGACAGATTCAATATTCAGACCGTATCTCCAATAAAATCAATTACTCCTTGGGCTATAACATCGGTAATTCAACTAATAAAACCCTACTCGAGTCTTTTAATCAGAGAAACAGCAATACCCCTGTGCTGGATCCCGAATATTCTCAGGATCAAAAAACGGTGAATATTAGTCATGGAATGGTCGCTAACATCAATTATTTCACGGAAAAAATATCAGTAAATCTTTCTAACCGTACAAATTTTAGAGATCAGTCCTTGACGGATGATTATAGAAATATCAACCTCGATCGTACATTTTGGGACAATGATATTAATATGAATGCCAATTACAGAATCTCCAATAGAAAGAATTTAGGATTGAATTACCAAAACAGCTTTAATATCCCTTCGTTCGGACAATTACAGGAGCTACAACCACAGACAAATCCTTTATTCGTACAAAAAGGTAATCCGGATCTGAAACGATCAAACAATAATTCCTTCCGGTTAAACTATCATACGATGAGTTTATTAAAAGGAACAAGTTGGAACATGAATGCTGACATATCATTTACGACAGACCCGATTGTAAACCAACGAACAATAAATACATCTACGGGAGTAACAACGAGTTCCTATATCAATGTAATGGGAAAATCAAGCTGGCGGGCCGGAATGAACAGTAACTTCAACAAACCTGTATTCGATAGAAAAGCACAGTTAAACATATTTGGTGGACTGAATTACAACAATAGTTTTAGCTTTATTAAATATGGCGACGACGTCAAGAACCAACAATATGAGCTAAACAATGAACAAACAACCAGCCTATCTACCGGAATCGGGGTCAACGAACAAGATTCCAAAGGACTAGACTACGACTTCAATTGGAGAATCAGTGCAGATAACCAACGAAATAGTTTACGAAAAGAATTCAACTATACCAGTTTTAACACCTCAGGCTCTGGTTTTTTCAAGTATTTCTTACCTAAAAAATTCAACGTTAGTAGCAATATAAACTATGCTCTAGAAGGGCCAACGAAGTTCTATAACAAAAGTCTACATCAGTTTTATGTCAATGCTGAAATCAGCAAAAAGCTGTTGAACAATGAAAGCTTAACAGCCAGTATTAAAGGCTTTGACATCTTCAACACGTACAACAATATCAATAGATCCTCTTCTGAAACCGGTTTCAGTCAATCCAGTCAACAGATCTTGACTCGTTACATATTAGTGGGGTTAAAATGGGATTTCAACAAGAACCTCGGAAAGAAAAAAGAAGGATAATAGCATACAGACGTACACTATCCAATACGGCATACATAGAAAAGAACTCAACATGAATAAAATATTAATATTATCCCTAGCGCTACTATTTGGCATTTCTGCTCAAGCACAATATGCGTACTTTGGCAATAGAGGTGTCATCTCATTCGACAAGATAAGCTATACTCGGGCACAGACGAGAGAGATGATGAAAAAATTTGAAGAAGCTGCCCCTGGCCAAATGGGCGGTAGACACTTTTGGGGTGGCGATATAAACAACATGCCCGACTCCCGTACCGAACGTATGACCATGTACTTTGACGAGAATGGAAGTTTGTTGATGCCCGAAGTAAGTGATGAAGAGAACAAAGACACTGCACGTGGTCAAGCAAGAGCTGGCGGAGGCCGGGGCAATCGAGGAGGTTCATCCATGTCCATGGGAGCTGTAAGTGTACATGGCGGCGGTGGCGGAGCCATGATGATGCGTGGAGCCCGTAGTCGGGGTGGCTCTTCCAAAGTACTTTATCAAAATTTAAAGTCCAGTCAGGCCGAAGTACAGGTAGAGCTCGATGATAAATATATCCTTAAAGACTCCTTAACAAACATCACTTGGCGGTTTACGGATGAATACAGGAATATAGCAGGATTCGAGTGTCGTCGGGTAAATGGCGCTACAGCAGACTCTCTATACCTCGTTGCATTTTACACCGACCAGATTCCCGTATCAGGAGGACCTGCATTAAGCCATGGGCTACCAGGAATGATCCTTGGGCTCGCGATTCCCGAAATGCACATCCAGTATTGGGCGACAAAAATAGATTACCATAATGAAGTCATACCAAACGACTGGAGAGATAAAAAGACAAAGGCGATGACATTGGACGATTTTGCAAAGTCTGTTGGCAGGTTTTTCCAACGAGGCGATGACAGTGGGTCTGCTAAAAAGAGCATATTAGAGCAGATAATTTACTAAGTAGAGACATTTTGTCACAGTATACTGTCATATTTCCGACAAATTGAGGTTCTTTTTTGTTTTTTTTGAGCAAACATTGTGTTGGCATAAGGGTTGTTGTATTGGTATCAAGAATTAATAACTCGTAAACAACAATACATAAAAATATGTCTAAAATTATAGGAATCGACTTAGGAACTACGAACTCATGTGTAGCCGTTATGGAAGGTAATGAGCCCGTAGTAATTGCAAACAATGAAGGTAAACGTACAACTCCTTCTATTGTAGCATTTGTAGATGGTGGAGAGCGTAAGGTAGGAGATCCTGCTAAACGTCAAGCTATCACTAACCCCCACAAAACTATATACTCAATCAAACGCTTTATGGGTACCTCTTTTGATGAGGCCTCTAAAGAGGTATCACACATCCCTTACAATGTTGTTAAGGGAGATAACAACACTCCTCGCGTAGAGATTGATGACCGTAAATACACACCTCAAGAGATCTCAGCGATGGTTCTTCAGAAAATGAAGAAAACTGCTGAAGACTATTTAGGTCAAGAAGTAAGCCGTGCAGTAATTACTGTTCCTGCATACTTTAATGATGCACAACGTCAGGCAACAAAAGAAGCTGGTGAGATCGCTGGTCTAAAAGTAGAGCGTATTATCAACGAGCCTACAGCTGCTGCGTTAGCATACGGTCTTGATAAAGCAAACAAGGATATGAAGATTGTTGTATTCGACTGTGGTGGTGGTACACATGACGTATCTGTTCTTGAATTGGGTGACGGTGTATTCGAAGTTAAAGCTACTGATGGTGACACTCACCTTGGTGGAGATGACTTTGACAATGCAATCATCAACTGGTTGAACGACGAATTCAAAGCTGAAAACAATGGTTTTGATTTGAAAAAAGATGCGATGGCATTACAGCGTTTGAAAGAGGCTGCTGAAAAAGCAAAAATCGAACTTTCAAGCACTTCATCTACTGAAATCAACCTACCATACATCACAGCTGATGCTACAGGCCCTAAACACTTAGTACGCACATTATCTCGTGCTAAATTCGAGAGTTTAGTAGCTGATTTAGTACAACGTACTATCGAGCCTTGTCGTACGGCACTAAAAAACGCAGGCTTCAGTACATCTGATATCGATGAGATCATCCTAGTAGGTGGTTCTACACGTATCCCTGCTATCGTAGATGCTGTTAAGAGCTTCTTCGGAAAAGAGCCTTCTAAAGGTGTAAACCCGGATGAAGTAGTAGCATTAGGAGCAGCTATCCAAGGTGGTGTATTGACAGGAGAAGTAAAAGACGTATTGTTATTAGACGTTACTCCTCTTTCTTTAGGTATCGAGACTATGGGTGGTGTAATGACTAAATTGATCGAAGCGAATACAACAATCCCTACTAAAAAGTCGGAAGTATTCTCTACCGCATCAGACAATCAGCCTTCAGTAGAGATTCATGTATTGCAAGGTGAACGCCCAATGGCAGCACAGAACCGTACATTAGGACGTTTCCAATTAGCAGATATCCCTCCTGCTCCACGTGGTATTCCACAAATCGAAGTAATCTTCGATATCGACGCCAATGGTATCATCAAAGTATCGGCTAAAGATAAAGCGACAGGAAAAGAGCAAAATATCCGCATCGAGGCTTCTTCAGGTCTTTCAGACGAAGAAATCCAAAAGATGAAACAAGAAGCAGAAGCAAATGCTGAAGCTGACCAAAAAATAAAAGAAGAAGCAGATAAAATCAACGCAGCGGATGCATTGGTATTCTCGACAGAAAAACAATTGAAAGAATACGGTGACAAAATCTCTGCTGATAAAAAAGCACCTATCGAAGCTGGTTTAGAGAAATTGAAAGCGGCACACGCAGCTAGAAATTTTGCAGATATCGACAGTGCTTCTGAAGAATTACAAAATGCATGGAATGCTGCATCTGAAGAAATGTATGCTGCATCTCAACAAGGAGGACAGCCTCAAGGTGGAGAGCAAGCTGGACAGACTGGTGGAAACCAAGGTGGAGCAGATGATGTACAGGACGTAGATTTCGAAGAAGTTAAATAAGAACACTTCTTATCCAATAAAAAGCTCGAAGATTAATTTCTTCGAGCTTTTTTTATTCCTTCATCCTACCAATCGATAAACAACGGGCTTTATACTCTCCCTTGCGACTACCTCCGATAATGCCTTAAAATTCCCTTATCAAATACAGTCCAGATCCCAGACGGCATATTTGCTTTCTTAAGTCCCCGATTCGTCCAAGTATTGCACGAATAAAAAATACTATAAGCCCCTTTAGCCTCGTAAAAGGCATCCGAATTCCCATATTGCGCATCTGTAGGGATCAAGATAGCATGACCGTTATCATCGGTATCCAAACTAGCGAGTATATAATCCCTCAATTGAAGCAATTGTACACTATCCACCTCTACACGATAACAGTATTCGTCGACCAACATCTTATGATAATAAGTCACATGCACAGCTGTCTCTCCAATCCCTAATGCAGCTACTAGCGCTGTTTTAGCCTTTAGATCTTTCCATTCTGGCGTATTCAGATAAAATCCCTTATCTCCCCAGCCTACGGCTACAAATCGATAGCCAGCTTCTTTCCGCTTAACATCATCCAAAGGAAATACAGCGCCCCAATCCATTAAATCCGTTTTAACAGGCAAAACGATATCTGTATGCACTCCATTAGACAGAATATACACTTCGTACTTAAGAGGCAATGCTTTATCACTCACATCATAGGCCGGAATTCTAGACAAGACCGCATCTAGGCCCATATAGGACCCTATAAAACCAACAAGGCCTAACACCGTATAAAGGATGACTAACCCTAATCTTCGCATATATATAAAATTAAAAAAAGTGCAAAACTTTCCGTTTTGCACTTTCAATATATTAAGAATCTACTTAATTAAAATAACTTTTCGGGATAAGCTCCCGCAGCAATAAGCTTTGAGATACTCTCCTTTACGATCGGCTTATCCTCGGAATAAGTAACCCCAAACCATTTCGATGACGTTGGAATCACTTTAAAATCAGCAAGACGATTTTTTACCATGTAATCTGGCACCGATGGAATGAAAAACTCAGCTTTCAAGTTTTCCGCATTTTCTTCCACAAACTTAGGGAACATAGCCAATGCTATCTCAAATACCTTCGGTGTGAATCCCCAGAAATTCATAGAAACCCGTGTATCCGCGGCGAGCTCCGTTTCGACTCCGTTCTCCTCATATACAATCTTTTTCGCTCCGGAAACATCTTCTTTATAATAGATATTAGTACGTTCTGTAACACTATCCATGTTTCCATCGGCAGATACTTCACATACTCCTCTAGAGACATAGCCGTAGTCCGACATTGTATTACCCACTTCAAATCCCATCAATGACATATGTGTATCCGAAACCTCATTATTTAGGAAGTTAGCCATCTTAACAAAAGAATCCGTACCATAAAAATCGTCTGCATTAATCACACAGAACGGCTCGTTGATAAGATCTTTTGCGCTAAGTACAGCATGGGCCGTACCCCAGGGTTTTGTACGTTCGATTACACGATCCACTCCAAACTTTGTCAAGTCAAAATCTTGGAAAGCATAATCAACTTCGATCAATCCCTTAAATTTAGCGTCAAATTTTTCGCGCATGATGCTTTCAAACTCCTGACGGATAATAAAGACTACTTTTCCAAATCCAGCGTGTATAGCATCATATATAGAATAATCGATAATAGTCTCCCCATGAGGGCCAAAACTATCTACTTGTTTCAAAGATCCATAACGACTCGCCATCCCAGCTGCTAAAACTAACAAAGTAGGTTTTCCCATAATATGTAATATAGTTATATGCTTTTTTCTAATTGTGCACAAACCTACATAAATTCATTTTTATGTGCAATATAATTGACTCATATTAATGAATTTATGTAGTTCTCCTCAACCGGCCTTAAGGCCATCAGATAGAGAAGACAAAGTATCGATACTATTTCTTTTTAAAGAAGGCGTTCAATAGGCCATTAGCCAGTTTACCAATCAACTTGACTCCCTCACGGGCCAGTGTCCGGCTCGCTTGTGTCTGAGCGGCTTCCATCGGGGTTTGCCTTCTAGACCGCGTAGCCGTTGGTCTACTCGCTTCTTTCTCTGCCTGCTGACGGGCCTTTGCTTCTTCTTTCAATCTATTGGCAGCCAACAACCTTTCCTCCAAGATTTCGGCTGCTGTCCGTCGCTCTATCCGTTCTTGATATTTTGTAAAAAAAGAAGATCCCTTGATGAGCTCTTCATACTGCGAACTAGCACAAGGCCCCATTACAGCCCGAGCGGGCACCAAATGCGTAGCCACCACCTCTGTCGGAATTCCCTTATCATTCAACACCGTTACTAGTGCCTGTCCTGTCCCCAGGGATGTAAGCACTTTATCTATCTGATAGAACTCCGAGGTCGGATAAGTCTTTACCGTCTTACGTAGATTCTCCGCATCATTGGGAGTAAAAGCCCGTAGCGCATGCTGTATTCTATTTCCTAATTGGCCTAATACACTCTCAGGAATATCCGTTGCTGCCTGAGTACAGAAGAAAACCCCAACACCTTTGGAACGAATCAAACGTACAATTTGTTCAATCTGTGTTAAAAAGGCCTTAGATGCCCCATTGAATAACAAATGAGCTTCGTCAAAGAAGAACACCAATTTGGGCTTGTCCAAATCTCCTACTTCTGGCAACTTCTTAAATAACTGTGCCAACAGACTTAATAAAAAGGTAGAGAAAAGTAACGGCTGGTCCTGAATGTCGGAGATATTCAAAAGAGAAATAACACCCTTGCCATCCACTTTTCCAAACAGATCATTGATATCAAACTCTCTTTCTCCAAATACATCGGACACCCCTTGTTGTTCTATGGCAACAATCTTTCGCAATATAGCGCCAGAACTCGCAGCACTGATTCTTCCGTAATCA
This sequence comes from Sphingobacterium tabacisoli, assembly GCF_017908035.1. Classification (GTDB taxonomy): domain Bacteria; phylum Bacteroidota; class Bacteroidia; order Sphingobacteriales; family Sphingobacteriaceae; genus Sphingobacterium; species Sphingobacterium tabacisoli. Next base: position 116,306 of record NZ_JAEQMU010000007.1, read on the forward strand.
TCTTTGATCTCCTCCCCACCAGGTCCATCAGAAAGATAGCTCAAAAGTCTTTTTAAATCCGTAAAATCCACTACAGGTAATTGCGTATCCTCTGCATATTTAAAAATAGCGCTCAACACCCCCGACTGGGTATCATTTAAGTCCAAAATTCTGGACAAAAGCACCGGACCAAAGTCCTCGATAGTGACACGCATGGGAGCCCCTAGCTTGCCACTCAGCGAAAACAATTCTATCGGAAATGCAGAAGGCTCAAACGGAATACCGACAGCCTGCCCACGTTCAAGCAGTGCATCATTCGTCTTCCCTGCTTCGGCCAAGCCGGACAAATCTCCTTTCACATCCAACATAAAAACAGGAACTCCGGCATCCGAAAGCTGTTCGGCCATCAATTGCAGTGTACGCGTTTTACCCGTACCCGTCGCTCCGGCGATCAGCCCATGACGGTTCATCATCTTCAAAGCCAGATTCACCTTAGCATCTGTCACTACCTCACCATCTAAAATACCGGACCCCAATTGAATAAAAGGTCCTTTGGGATTATAAGAAGCTAGAACTTTATCAATAAACTGTTGTTTCATTATGTCAACAAATTAGTGTTTGTACTATCGAATTTATAAATAATCGGTCAATTATCTGAATTAAATAATCCCACAAAACAATACATATTGCCAAAAACAACAATAACTCAACCTTTATTCGCTTCTTTTGTAATTTTTTTATAATAAAATTTCAAATAACATCCTGTTTGCAGATTTTTATTTTATTTTTGTCAAAGTGAAAATAACAAAGAGCATATCCCTATTTAGCAAAGCACAGCGAATCATCGCTGCTAAAGTTTGCTTCTTTGTATTTTTTACCAAGATGCTAATATCTGCCTCTCCTATGTTTATGGATGTGTTGGACAAAGGCACAATATTACAAGTAGTCATGCAACTGGAGGTCGAATTGACCTCAAAAGGAGCCAACAGTAACAATGAAGACCTACACGAACATGGTGTAAAAGTTTTCAAACCTGACGCTATTGACTACCTTACCTTCAATCCTTCAGTGGAGAACAACGGAAAGCAACGCAACTATCTCCGTAATGAAAAGGGGATTTGTAGCTATCACCCATCTGTTCCCACTCCGCCTCCTAACTGTTAAGATAGATTTTTTAAACTCTTCACACACCTGATGTAGCCTTTTTGGGGACGCAATGGGGTATGAAATGTAGTTTACACGCTATTTTAAACAACACATTTAGACATTATTTAAAGTTTATGTTAGGAACACGTATGTCCGCTTTTCTAAAATTATCGAAAAGGGACTTAAAATATGACTTCCCTGCTAGTATTGTGGTCTTTCTTGTCGCCTTGCCCCTATGTTTGGGTATAGCAATGGCTTCAGGAGCTCCCCTTTTTGCAGGTATATTGACAGGAGTTATAGGCGGGCTAGTAGTAGCTTCATTCTCCGGCTCACAACTCAGTGTGAGTGGACCAGCTGCAGGATTGACCACCATCGTTTATGGTGCTATACAGCAATTAGGAGCCTATGAGACATTCTTACTCGCAGTAGTTATCGCTGGTATTGTACAACTCGTATTAGGTATTATAAAGGCCGGGATGATAGGCAATTTCTTCCCTTCATCTGTCATTCTTGGCATGCTGACTGCTATTGGTATCACGATTATATTAAAGCAGCTTCCTCTTGCCTTTGGCATGACCGGAGCCCACGCTTTCGAACTGGAAGACGGAGGAGGGATAGCGGCATTCAAAGACACCGTATTCGCTGCTGTCAATTTAGGAGCAGCAGTGATCTGTTTTCTTTCCTTAGCCATACTTATCTATTGGCCTACCATCAAAGGACTCAATAAACTTCCTGCTCCACTTGCTGTAGTTATTGTAGGTATAACGTTAGGATTTGCGTTTCAGGGAACACCCTTCGCATTGACTCTTGGCGAAACTCACTTTGTAGCCATACCTACTGTATCCTCCTTCGAAGAATTCACGGGATTATTTATCTTTCCAGACTTCACACAGATTGCAAATCCTGATGTATGGATGGTAGCGGTCACTATTGCTGTCGTAGCCAGTTTAGAAACGCTGCTTAGTATAGAAGCAGTAGACAAGCTAGATCCCTTCAAAAGAGTATCACCTACGAATAGGGAATTAGTAGCACAAGGAGTCGGAAATATGACATCTGGGCTGTTGGGAGGTATACCACTGACATCCGTTATCGTCCGGTCATCAGCCAATGCCAATTCAGGAGGGCGTACACGACAATCTGCTATACTACATGGTATCTGGCTATTATTAGCTGTACTCGCCATTCCATTTGTTATCAATTTGATACCGCTTGCCTGTTTAGCGGCCATCCTATTACACACCGGTTACAAATTAGCTAAGCCCGCATTATTCAAATCAATGTACGGCAAGGGATTAGATCAATTTATCCCATTTATTGTCACCGTGATCGCTATCGTGGCGACAGACCTCCTAAAAGGCGTAGGAATCGGTATTCTTGTATCCATGTTTTACATTTTTAGAGCGAACATACAGAATGCATTTATCTTCGATTTCACGAAAGATCCGGAAACAGACGATCAGGCAGATAGCAAAGTGGTGATCACGCTTGCCGAAGAAGTCACTTTCTTAAATAAAGCGGCCATACAAAAACAGCTTTATGACTTACCCAAAACCGTAAAGTCAGTTACAATAAATGGTCGTAACAGTAAATTTATAGACAAGGATGTAATCGAGGTTATTAAGGACTACGAACAAAATGCACTAAGCAAAGGCGTAGAAATATCCCTAATAGATATCGCCTACAAAAAGCAACCACAGAAAAATTTCAAACGCTCTAAAAAAGAAGTTTTAGAGAACTAAAGTCTGTGCTTGAACATAACACAACACACAAGAAATCACCCACATAAGAAAATATGTAGGTGTAAAATAATAGAATTAAAGTTAAAATGCTGTAACTTGGACTCGTTTAAGCAGTCCATATATTAAAAATAAACATGGAAAATAAAGAATTAGAATTAGGTTTTCAAAAAATATTAGACGGGAACAAAGACTGGGTAAACTTTGTCAGCAAAGACCAAACTGGTCGTTTCCAACAATTGGCAAAGGGTCAGAACCCAGAAATATTATGGATCGGCTGTGCGGACAGCCGTGTTCCTGCCAACGAAATTACAGGGACAAAACCTGGAGAGGTTTTCGTACACCGTAACATCGCAAATATGGTAATTCACTCCGATATGAGCATGCTATCTGTACTGGATTATGCCGTAAATGTATTAAAAGTAAAGCAAGTTATTATTGCTGGTCATTACGGTTGTGGTGGAGTTGCAGCTTCGTTAAGCCGTCAGCAATTTGGCATTATCGACAACTGGCTATGCCACATCAAAGATGTATATCGTATCCATGCTTCAGAAATAGATGCGATTACAGATCATGATAAGAAAGTAGACCGCTTGATTGAACTAAATGTAAAAGAACAAGTGTTCAATCTATGTACAACTTCAATAATCCAGAATGCATGGAAAGAAAGAAATGACCTTGCTGTACATGGTATGGTTATCAATATCGGTACCGGTGAATTAACAGATCTTGGTTGTACATTTACGAGTAACGACGACCTTGGCGATATCTTTGCTTATAAATAGGAAGATATAGAATCAAACAAAAAAAGCAATGAGAATAAGTCTCATTGCTTTTTTTGTTGTAAGGTGCCTATTATCAACTAAGCACCGACTTGACGCCAATTTTTTCGAGCGTGGTATAAACCTTGAACAATGCTCTAGGCACGTGAAAACAGCCCTTCCATTTCCCTCCTTTCAAGCTTAACAAAGGCTCTCCTTGACGATTCAGATAACCATACCACTCACCATACTGAGGGTCTGAAAACTTATCGAATGAATACTGATCTAACCGTTCGAACCATTCTTTACATTTTAAATTGCCAGTATAGGCATATCCTTTAGCCATACAAACTAAAGCTTCCAAATGTACCCACCACAATTTCTGATCCCATTCCAATTGCTGCAATGGTTTGTTTAATATATCTTTAAAGTATACTATCCCTCCATGCTCCTCATCCCAACCATATTCTAAAGCACGCAAAGCAATATCTACGCATCTCTGCATAAGTAAGGGATCTCTTTTACGCTCCGCAAGATCCATCATAAACCACATTGCTTCAATAATATGACCTGGATTTACCAACCTACCTTCAAAACTATCAGAAAAGCTTCCATCTAAATGAACATTTTCCATAATGAGCCCTGATTCCTCCTGATAAAAGACATTCATGACTTCATGAATAACCTTATCGATAAGTTCATCCACTATTTTACTACCGACTATATGCTCTAACTCTAAAGACAAGTTACTCAATATCATAGGTAACGCAAACCCCTTGAGCGATCTAGTATCAGGGTATCCCTTATCATACTTACCTTTAGGATTATCCTGTCGTTCTAAAATTCTCTTGAAAGTATCATGAGCTATCTGGCCATATTCATCTGTTCCGGTAATTTTATACAAAGAAGCTAACCCCATACTCGCAAAACAGTCCGAAAAAATATTGTAGGGCTGCACAAGAGCACACCCGGATCTATCCAAAGAAAAATACCAATCCCCCCGCTCATCTCGCCCATGATCCAAAATAAATCTCGCCCCTTGAATAGCCATATCTTTCCAGACAATGTTTTGCTCCACCTCATTATAGAGGGCGGACATTGTCCAGATCTGTCGTCCTTGTAGCCACATAAATTTGTCCGTATCAAAAACAGAACCGTCCCTATCTAAACAGGTGAAAAAACCACCATACTTTTCATCGTTGGAGTGCTTAACCCAAAAAGGCATCACATTTTCCAGTAATTCCCGCTTATATTTTTCAACAAATGCTTCCATCTCTTTATTTGCTCAGTGCTTCTATATATTCTTTATATCTATTGTACAAATGTCCCGCTTGCAGGTAGGCTGATTGAGGGCTCATAAAATGAGAAAACTCAAATGTAATTGCTTTATCGTACCCAGCCTTTTTCGCGGCTTCCAGTTTCAATCTTAATTTTTCAAACTTGATCGGTAAAAACTTGATGGGCATGTCCCGATCAAAAGATTCAGCATTAGTCCAGCATTCCATATTATATTTATCCGCCAGTTTTTTATTAACGCTAAAAAAGTCTTCCAATTCATGATAATCAATGTGTCCGTCTTGAAACGCAACTGCATCTACTGAGGTATGAATTTCATCAAAAATTTCGTTCCATTCCCGCTCATGTTCCTGAAGCGATACAACATCAGACTTTGTCAGGGATGAGGTAGCTGCCATCACAGCCTTCTTACCATCTATCCATGGAGAAATAAATGTTGGGAGCCCTCCACTGACTGCTTTACACTGCTCTCCCAGTATACGAAAAGCACTTGCTGCGCCTTTAGTCTGACGGCTTATCTCCATACTTAAGTACCATCCGCCAAAACTTTTATACGTACCGTACTTCGCCCACACTTCGTCAATCACAAAACGATTGGCATCTATCTCATGCTGCATATCTCCTGTATCCCAATACTTACCACTATCGTAAAGTCCGAAGAAAAACTTCATACCATGCTTATCAGCTAATTGAAGAAACATTTCGACCAAGTCGACCGGTGGTTCATAGCACCCCATTCGATCGATCAATAATGGTGAAGGGTAGGTGATAAATCGACGATAACCGCTACGGATCAAAATAACAGTATCAATACCTACGGCTTTCATATAGCCAAAATCACGATCCCATTCCGCTCTACCCCAGTTTTGATGAGGGATATCATGGCTGATTTCATCCAAAAAAGTTCCTGTTATCTTCATCTATAAATATTTATTTGCTTTTAAATAATTCACCCATTTTATATAAGCCTCCGTGTTCACATGAATTCCATCCATGGTAAATTCCTTCTTCAACACATAATCATCAGCTAGTACGGATTTGACATCGATGTAGATCACACCATACCTTCTAGCTAACTCCATAATGCCGCTGTTTAAGTCCTTTATCTTTTGTTCCTTTCCAAAAAGATAATCGTATTTAAGCACCGCTTCATTCAATGGCAGCGTACTTTGTACAAAGATTTTAGTCGCAGGACTTTCTCTTTGGATAGTTTGAATAATTTTTTCGTAGTTTTTTAAGCTCCATGCTGTAGACAAACCACGGCCCACATCATTGATACCCATCATTAAAAAGATCTTCTTAGGTTTTGAACTGATAGCTCCTTTTATACGGGCTTTCATGCCAAAAGTATTATCACCACCGATTCCCCTGTTACCAATTTTATATTTTCGACCAACCAATTCCTGCCAAGGCCCTCTTTCTGTTATACTGTTTCCAAAAAAAACAACATCATATTTAACAGCGTTTAGTTCATTATACAATTTTTCGCGACTTTCATAGTACCAGTTATTGTAGGTACTATCTTGAGATTTATCTTGAGCAAAAGCTGAGAACAAACCAAAAAAACCTAACAAACCCATAACCATCTTTTTCATAATTATAGTGCTTTTACTTTCCTTAAATAATTAACAACTTCAACATAAGCAGCCACTTCCAAATGGATACCATCTGGCGTAATTTCCGCACGGAGATTACCATTCCTATCAGCAACGATTGGGTGCAAATCAACAAACTCGACATGCTTATGAGCTGACGCAATACGCTTCAAACCATCATTCAATATCGCGATATCAGCATTATTGACAGCCTTAAACGATTCGATTAGTTTTTCAGGAAGAATCGGCAAAATACTATTGAGATAAATCTTGGTCTTAGGAGATTCCTTTTGGACACGGCGAACTATACGCTCATAATTCTGAATGATATTGCTCGTGGGAACACCTCTTTTCAAATCATTCACACCAATCATTAAAAACAGTTTTTGCGGTTCATGTCTTAATACCTCATCCAATCTCGCTAAAACCCCATATGAAATATCTCCACTAATTCCTCGATTTAGAATTGGCAAATCAGGCGCAATATCATTCCAACGCCCGGCGTCAGTTAAACTGTTTCCTAAAAAAACAACAGCACCTTTCAATATTGGCATTTTGCGGTATTGATCTAATCTTTCAGTGTATCCACTAAATACATAATTGCTATCGATACTCGTCTTTATCTGCCCATTTACAGCTATAGAAGCCAACATAGAAGCAATTATTAACACATGCTTTATCTTCATATTACTCAAATAATAAACTATTTATGATCTCCAAAACCATTTTTTGTTCGTCGCAAAATTGGTCACGATCACCATTAAAAAAATATAAACAAAGGTCCTCACCAATGCTAAATAAGGATTTACAGCAGCCAATGTATCAAAGAATGGCAATAGGTGCAGTAGTCCAAGAATAGGCGTTATGAAAAAAGCGGAAACACAATAAGCAATCATTGGATTCTGTCCATTTTTTACGACAGAAGTTATCAAGATGTTATCTGGAAAACACTTCGTTAGATAATCACATACGATGTAAAAAAGAAATGCCAGACCACTTGTTAAGAACCAATAACTAAAAGATGAGGGGTCTTTCTTAATACCACCATCCAAAGGTTCAAAGAATAAGGCAACTGTAGCAAATACAAAACCCCAACTTACTAATGTCTTATAAAAGGCAAATTGACCTTCGTTGTACTTCCTAAAAAAAAGAAGAAACAACAGCCCAAATAGAGCGTGTCCCAAAAGATTCAACCCCAACAGCCTCATGTACAAAGTCACAACGTGAAATACCACAAAGGCAAAACACAGCAAGGTGAGTACCCCAGCTTTGGGCCGTTCTTGATCTGAAAACACGCGATTAGTAATATCCTTGTTTGTGATTAGTAAATCCCCTAGAATAGAACCTGGCAGCACAATGCATAAATACTTTAAAAAAGAAAAATTATAAAACCACTTTAGATCAGGATGAAAATTCCATACGTACGAAGTCCAACTATCGGCAATATCTTTCGTGAACCAAATCCCCATAAATGCGATTAGAACAGCGATACGTAACAGAAAGCTCTTAGCCGTCAACAACCAAAACAAGGAACCAAATACGGCCATATTTGCCAATACAAGAATGATAATATTGCTTTTAGACTTATCAAATGTATTTCCCAGAATTGTACTGTGGTAATAGATTAAAGAAGCAAAAATTAAAAAGCCTAAAATCTGTATGCCATTCTTTTTAAGTTTGGTTCCTTCAAAGCGTAAAAAAACTAGAAAGAAAGCACCGAAGGCCACCAAAGCACTTAAATAGTTCACCCATTTCTCCCCTTTTAAGTTATCAGGAGTTAGATAGGCCAACATTATAGCAAAGAAAACTAACAATAATCCACGTCGAAGCAAACCTACTCCGATTACAGCATACTGTTTTGCTTCCAATTTTCCCCGGAGTGCCAGCGGAAAAGCTGCCCCCATAGCAAACAAGAAAAAAGGAAATACTAAATCCACCCACGTAATTCCTGGATTATTGGGATTAAATTTAAAATCCGGAGGTCCGACCTGTGCATGATACATCCAAGCGGGGAAGTCATTGGTCCAGGGAATAACCGCTGCCAACACCATACCGATTATGGCGAGCCCACGCAATAAATCTATACTATAATTCCTTTTCATCGTATTATATTAAAAGCCAGAGCCACTGATATGTACAACCTCGGCCCCTTTTGATTTTTCATCTACAGAAGCGTCAACCTTGAAGAACTGTTGTTGTGGACAGTTCATTTCTGTATACCTACCATCGTGAAAAGGAGTTTTTACAACTTTACCTTTTTCATAACGCAAAAGATCGGTATGGAGCCATTTTCCCATACTTACTTTGGTTGTAGTAGGCTGGACAGGTTTACCTTCATTTCCCATTTGATCGATCGCATTTACCCTTTTAAACTCACCAAGGCCGTCTAACGTATAACCGGCACATTCAAAAGTCGTCTCATACTTCTTTCCTGCACCTTCAATGACAAATTTCACCAGTCCTTTCCCAACTGTTTCTATTGACATAAAAACCTCTTCTCCTGGATACCAATAATAATCTTTTGTAGCTGGACCGTTTAAGAATACCGCTTGTTGACCTGATTTGTGAGAGGCTCTCCGTAAAAATGGACGAAATGCAACCCGTGCGTCAGATATATTGCCTTTTTCATCCTTTATGACCTCCCAACTCAAACCAATATCCGTCTCCTGCCCATCCACATGTCCACCCAGATAAATGGATGGATTATCAAGAAACTGTTGCTCTTTCTTTGGATTTTTTCGGGTCTGGTCAAAAGTAATCTGTGGCAATACTGCCGTCCCACTAATCCCAACCCAATGATCTACACTAGAAACCAACTTGCGGTAATAGGCTCCCTGAAAACAAGGTTTGCTTGCCGCAGGCTTAACCTCATTTGGGAAATACTTAGACGATTCTTGGGGCAACTCCGGCTTTACAACTTCCATCTTCTTTGCAGGTGCACAGGAGATGCAAAATCCAATCGTTACGGCAAATAAGAGACTCTTCATATTCCGAACTATAGATCTATTGGGACTAAAATCAATGGCGTTGGCAAACAGGAAGCCCCTGGAGGTGAGTAGGTAAAATTAATCTCCTGAACCTCTTTTGATGGATCTGGCTTATATATTTCCACTAAGATGAGCTCGGGTGCCGCTTTTGTAATTAACGCATCGCTAGGTAGCTGTCTAATAACTTTTTTCCCATTATTATCAAACAGTTCCATTGCCAATCCCATTCCTCCACACCATTTATTATCTGCAGAACGCGAATTCCAAGTGACCAATGCTAATGCTTTGCCGTCTGTACTTTTCCACTTTATCTTCGTGTTGTACAAAACACCATAATTCCCCGCATTCCGCGCATATGCTTTAGCTTCGCCTATTGTTCCTTCTATCCAAGGGTCATCTTTTCCATCCGCTATAATAAGCTGAGTAATACCCGATTTCGTGTCTAAAGTATCCTTACTCGAGACAGCATAGTTAGACGTACCGAAAAGTCCCCGGCCAGCATTGCCATGACTATGAGGGATTACATTCTTTATTCGTTCAAAAGCTTTAGGACCACTTACCTCTGGTGATGTCTGCAGTACAGAAATCTGTGCCGGTTGATCTACGACAAACTCATAAAATCCATGTACCAGCTCATCATACGCTACAATATTTTTCTCTAATTGTTCATCTATAGCGATCACCTCACCAGGTTTAACCTGCCGCACGTTCTTAGTGACATTAGAGGCGAAATAGTCTTCTAAGCCCTGTTTACCCACCTGGAAGTAATTCGTGCTTGGTCTCTGAGAGGAATATTTCAGCATACGCAAAGACATTACTTCTGTCCCCGTATTCTTGATAACAGCCGTAATTTTTCTTTTAATTTTTTGAGGTTCTTTTACTCCATTAACATTATACACATATAAACGTACTGCTCCAGGCACGACATTTTCCTGTAATGCAATAGCTTCTGGCACTCGGATATATTCAGGATCATCAGATATAATAAACTGAGGACCTGGCATTACCGTTTTGTTAAACTCAATCTTAGGAAAATCAGTTCTCAGAAAACCATCTAGCTTTAAAATACTGCCAACTTTTCCTTCACGAACAACTTTCTGTTCGTTTTCTGTTGCATAAAAATTTTGCTGTGAGGATTGTGCGATCGCACTGATATTAACACTTAACATTCCTCCAAAAAGGATGAAACCAAATATATTCTTCTTCATAAAATTATTTTACGGTTACTTTGACTGTTTTGACTGTTTCTTGGATATCGTTGTAATTCCCATTTACAAACACAAAGGATACTTCATATTCTCCCGGAGCTGTAAACTTGTAGACGTACTCTTCCATATCACTATCGGGATATTTCTTGATAGCTGTTCCTTGATCTGGACTCACCTTATTGGGATCAAAACGCTTTGAAATCGACCATTTTTCTACGTCTAGCAAATTACTTTCTGGGTTGTAATAAATCATATCTGCATTCGAATATACCCAAACACCCTTATCTGAAGGCAATATGGTGACAGAATTCCATGCTGCTCCAGCACGATTGGTTACCGGGATGGTTTCCGTATCTGAAAATCTATTTTGAACATTAAATTGGTATACACGCCAGGTTCGTTGCTGCGCACTACCGGTTGTGGAAGCTAATCCGACATATTTAAACGCAAAGAATACGGGTTTACCAGGTTCTATTAGATCTTTAATACTTACATATTCCGATACTGTACGCACACCCACAGCTCCGTTTGCAGCAGTACACCAAGTCAAGCGATCACTTATATCTGTCCATTTAGCGGTTTCAACATCCTGTTTTGTATATTTCCCATTAAAATTGGTCGAAACCAATAGCTTTAAATTATTCGGCTGAATACCATACAACACCTGTGTTTCGATATTTAGTCGTAAATCTCCACCTTCTAATTCTACACGGTTACGGTGCTTGTATTCCTTCCCTTTTTCACCAGAATAAAACGTAATCATATCAGCCGATCCATTCAAACTAAATCGAACCTCCTCATTAACTTTATATATCTCCCTGGCTGTAGTAACATTTACAGAAGGTACTGCCACTTCATCTCTGACACAGGAAACCATCATACTTGAAAAGATGGCAACAGCATATAATATTTTTGTTATTTTCATATGTATATAATTTGTCTTTTAATAGCCATATGGAATATCCAAACTATATTCATTCTTGTTTGTAAAGCCTGAGCTACATGGATATTTCATTGTGATAGCTTTAAAATTACCAACCTGCATTTTGTTTCATTAACTTATTAACCACCATTTCATCCCTTGGGATAGCATATAAAGTATCTCTTTCTGTAATATTCTCCGCTGTTCGAAAACCATATTGATAACTTGCATTTGCAGACGACTTATACGCGATCAAACCTTTCATCGTTGGCACAAATATTCCCCAACGAATCAGATCAAGACGTCGCTGTCCTTCAAAACCTAATTCCATGGATCGTTCCGATTGGAGGGCGATCTGAAAATCAATCTCATCTAATCCAGCTGGTAGATCTGCTTCATTGACATTGACAGCGCCAGCTCTCAATTTACCATAAGCTCTTCTTCTTACCTGATTTACGTACTCATCAGACTCCGAACTCCGATTCCCAGGAAGCATATTATCGGCTTCTGCATACATCAACAAGACATCAGCATACCGCAATAAAGGGAAATTGATAACTGTAGTATTTGTACTTTTGACACCTGTTTTCTCGTACTCACGACGCCATTTCGCGGCACAACGATTATAATATATAGTGGCAGAACTTCCTGTATATAGGATTCTATTGGTGCTAGGAGCAGCTTCATAGTAATAATCGTTGATATTCCAGTCACGTCGTTCGTCACCTGTTTTGAATAAGTCGTAATAAGACTTCATGATTTTTTGCGCTCCATAACTGTATCCAATGACTGTATTTGACGTACCAATACCATTGATAGATCCTACCGAACCTTCCTCATACTGTGCCCCCGAGATATACGCGAACTCGACCTCCCATATTGATTCTCTAGTATCATAGGCTTTTTGGGCGTGATTTTTAAATACCTGAGTATAATCTGTATTTAAGCGATGGTAACCTAGATCAATAACTTTTCCTGCCCATTTTTTTGCATGCGTATATCTTGACTTATCTCTTAATGGTGCTCCGGCCATCTTTAAGTTGACACGTGCCAAGACTCCCCACACAGCTGACTTTGACACCCTCCCAGCATGCGGGTAAGAAGTCACATCCGCGACCTTATCCGCTGCAAGCTCCATATCACTGACGATTTGCGTGTAGATTTCTGTCAGTGTACCAGGTTTCATATCGACTTCACTAGGAGACTTCGTGGCCTGAAGACGTAAAGGCACTCTTCCCCAGTTCGAGGTTAATACAAAGTAATAATAAGCACGTAAAAACAGCGCCTCACCTCTATACACTTCGCGAGTTGCATTAGGCATATCTGCTTTATCAATGTTTTCCAAAAGCATATTAGCACGATTAATCCCCTCATACAATGCAGTCCATGTATTTAACAACTTGGTATCACCGATATCATAATTGTAAAGCGCAATATCTTGCGTATTACTAGACAAAGCGAAAAATCCTTCATCACTCATATCCATTTCGAAAAACAAATAGCGACCATACATTGCAGACTTACCCAATACATCATATACCCCGCTCAGTGCAGATAGAACTTCCTTTTCATTTCTATAATAATTGGCCGGAGCTACAAAATCCGTCGGATTTTCATTCAAAAATTTATCGCAGGCCCCTAAAAGGGTAGAGATTCCTAAAAGACTATATAAAATTATCTTCTTCATTACTTACTTCAATTAAAATTTAAAAAGTAACATTTAAACCAAATGTGTAGGTCTTAGCCCTTGGGTAAGCCGAATAATCAAATCCAGACGTCAATGCCGAATTGCGCACAGATACTTCTGGATCGTATCCCGAATAGTTTGTCCAAGTATGTAAGTTCTGAGCCGAAAAATAAATACGGGCTTGCGCAATCTTGATCTTGTTGAGATATTCGGACGGTATATTATAGCCAAAGGCAACTGTCTTTAATCTCAAAAAAGAAGCATCTTCTACCACACGACTCGAATAGGTTTTGTAGATCACACCTTTTGCTGCGGGCAAAGTTCCTTCTGGATTGGAAGGAGACCAACGATCTTTATAGCTCTCAAACTGGTTCGTGTTGTATTTATAGCCAGACTCCATAATAATACGATTAGCATTCATCACATCATTACCATAAGACCACTGCAAGAATACATTCAGATCAAACCCCTTGTAAGCAAAGTTATTTGACCAGCCACCAAAATGCTTTGGTAAAGGATTACCTATTACGACTTTATCATCGTCATTGATGATCCTGTCTCCATTCAGATCCTTGTATTTAATATGTCCTGGTTGTACAGTAGTTGTACCATTGGTCGTAATAGTTGGTTTTAAAGTATAGTTTGCTCCATCAAAATCAAAATCATCATATCCATATACTCCATCCCAAAGCAAACCATAGAACTGAGAAACAGGCTGCCCTATCTTAGCAATATATCCAGGAACGGTTCTCCAATCATCCCCCCAGCCCATTGCAGTAAGTCGTGCTGTCTGATTATCCACCAATGCCAAAACCTTATTTCTGTTGAAGGAAATATTAAAATCAGAAGACCAAGTAAAAGCTTTCTTTATAGGCACAAAACCCAATGTAATCTCCAATCCATCATTCTGAATCTTTCCAATATTCTTGATTGAAGTACTAAATCCTGTTGATGGGGACATTCCCGCATTCATTAACAAATCGATACTCTTTTTGCGATATACATCCAATACTAAAGAAATACGCTCATTAAAAAATCCTAAATCCAGACCAAGATCCGTTTGTTCCGAGGTCTCCCATCTTAAATCAGCATTACCCAATGATGTTGGTATTACACCTCTAATAATATTCCCTCCAAAGCTGTAACCACTCGTATTTTGGCTTTGCAAAGCTGCATGAGCAGCAAAATTCCCTACGGCATTATTCCCAGTTCTACCCCAAGAAGCCCTTAACTTAGCGTTAGACATCCAGTTCAGATCTTTCATAAACTTTTCATTATTGATACGCCAAGCACCTGCCAATGAAGGGAAAAAACCATATACATTATCACCTAACAATCGTGAAGAACCATCCATGCGACTTGTGATAGTCAGCATATAGCGCGAGTCATAAGAATACATTGCACGTCCCATAAAACTAGCCATTGTTGCTGCTGAGGTTGTAGAAGTAATACTTGAAGGCTCGCCTTCATCCAAGCCTGACAGGCCAAGGTTTTCATTTTGTAGACGGATAGCCGAAGCACCAAAAGTCAAACTCGAAGCTCGTTCTGCTGTAAATGCAGCCATCGCATTGATATAATGTTTCTTTGCCAAGGTCTTGGTGAATGTCAATTGATTGGAAACATACCAGCGATCAGACTCTATAAAACTGCGTGAACCATTTAACTGCGAATTCGTAAATTCATGTCCTGTCCGAGAATTAGCTCCATTATAAGTATCATACCTCCTATTACCCTTATAGTACGTTCCTGATAGTTTGTATTTAAGAGACTTCAAAATCTCATATTCTCCATATCCATTCACTGTGAACGTAGTACCATAGTTTTCCCGCAGTTCATTCTGCGTGGTCATAATCGGGTTAAAACGATGCTCTTGGGATTGCTCAATTTCAGGATCTAGCCCTTCTTCCAAAAGGTTTGTATTCGTAACCGACACTGGCCTGAATGCCCAAACGCTAAATAGCAAGTTGAGTTCGTGGTTATAGTTTGACGTAGATGTAGGGGTTCCGTAATTCTTGTAGTTTGAGTAATTAGCATCTAAACCAACTTTCAACTTCTTGTTCACCTGTTGATCCAATGTCAGACGGCCTTGAGTACGACCAAAACCGGAATTCAGAATAATCCCCTCCTGATTAATCCGTGATAAAGATGCACTATACTTCGTTTGCGGAGTACCTCCACTCAAAGAGAGATGATGATTAGACATAGGTGCAACCCGCATGACCTGATTCTCCCAATTGATACCATCCAACAACTTATAATCCTCTATATCCACTTCGCCCCCCTGCAGGTAAAGTCCCTTTGTTCTGACAGGATCAATATCCCATTGCAACTTCACAAAATCATAAGGCTTTAACACCTTTTGTCTACGAGAGCTATTCTGAAAACCATAATATGTATTGTAACCGACCTTTGGAGCGGATAGTTTACCACGCTTGGTCGTTACGATCACAACACCATTACCACCTCTTGCACCGTAAATTGCCGTTGCAGACGCGTCTTTCAAAATATCTATAGACTCGATATCTGCTGGATCTAACGCATTTATAGGGTTTGCAGCAGCATTTCCATCGTTGGGGTTTTCGACAGGCATACCATCAATAACATAGAGAGGCCCCGTGTTTTGGGTAATAGAACCAATACCGCGAATCACAATATCAATATTAGAACCTGGCTGTCCTTCTGAGGAAGTTACCTGAACCCCTGCCACGCGTCCAGCTAATGCTTCATCAAATGATTTCACTGGAGCTTTTTGTAAATCCTTCATTTTCACAGACCCAATGGATCCTGTTAAATCCGAACGCTTTTGCTCTCCATATCCAATTACAACAACGTCCTCCAACAAAGAACTACTTTCGACCAGTCTTATCTGAACAACTGTCTGTCCATCCAAATCATAGTTTTGAGGCTCGTACCCAAGCGAGTTAAACAACAACTTACCCTTAAGACGATCCGTATTAATAACAAACTCTCCCCGTTTATTAGTTTGAACCGTAATATTACTTCCTTCTAATTTCACTGTTACAGCTTCGACTGGAGTACCAATATTATTGACTACCTTCCCGCTGATTTGACGCACCTGAGCATGTGCTAAAGATAGCGTTGCACCTATCCAGAAGATGGCTACACCTACTGCAGACCAATATTTATATTTTATCATTTTAGATTATTTTTGGTTAGTCTTAAAAAGCTTAGTTATTTGCCAGAATCAGATTACCTTTGAAATCAACCTTTTTTTCAAAAACTTTCAAATGATGGTCTAATAGGACCGCAACTTTTCTCCTATCCAATCTCGTTTCTTCATTCACCAAACCAGAAATACCAGTTTGACCGAAAATATCTTGAACTTCATTAAGCGTAATCTGCTTTCCAATCGCAGAGAATATTTCCTGTAGATCCCTGACATTCAAAGGCTCGCCAGAAGCAGTCCAATTGTTCAACAATTCAGGATAGTAGGTTCTTAATCCTAGCATCAGTTCATAGCCACTGATTTCACGTTCTGGATAAAACCAAGTTTGGTTCGCCCATTTGTATGGAATTCCAATACCTCGTAGTATACCCGTCGCCCCTATTTTATGTAGGATTTTAAACTGTGGATCTGTCGAAGGAACATCTATATAAGGCATGATATAGGCCTTATGATCAAGCAAAGTGGATTGAACATCCCGAATAGCAACCTTGGATGGATTTATTCCTTTTTGAACAGCTAGTGCGGCCACGACTCCTGAAGCTTGACCAATGCCCAAAACTACAGGCTGAAGGCGGGTAGCACCATTTACGATATTACTTACGCCAATACTTTTTTCTGCTACAATCAAACCTTCATAGTCTTTTGGTATCAAGGCCCCCATCGGCACGTTGTATGAGGGTACACGGATTTTGACAAAATCAATCTCGGGAGCATTGCCATATTTATAATGGTGATGATCGATTGTATAATCTCCCACGACCACTCCGGTACGATAATACGATTCTGGAGTTTCAAAAGGAGTCATGATATGTTGCAAGGAAAATAGCGACTTCGCTTGAAGCCTACGGGACTCTCTATGATAAGGAATCATAGGAAAACCGTCTTTGGTCGGATATTCGCTAAAATCTATCCCCAAGTGTTTAAAACCTAATTCAGCCTGGATATAATACACAAAGCGCAATGTCATCTGCTTGGCTTCTTCCAATAGCTTGACGCGTTCGGCAGGAGTTTTCTCAACAATATTCAGATAAATATCGTTTCCTTTTTTAGGCCAGTTGATCATAAACTTATTATTAGGAAGCCTCCCATACGTCAACATCTTAAAACAGTCGTTATTATCTTTAAGGAGCGTAGCCGGATCCGAAACATCACAACAACCTGCAAACTCTTCCTTCGAATAATTTTTCGGTTTTTTGATAGTCTTATCGACCCCCTTTCCAAAATCTTTTAGAGTGATGACGTAAGTCAGATCCTGAACGATATCGTTTCCTTCTACTAACGCAAAAGGCTCATTATTCAATGACTTACTATCCATTCCCAGGTAGTAAGGTACATTCAGAGAAGCCATTACATCGCCTAGCTCTGTAGCATCAATCAACACTTTACCTTCAACGCTTACTTCTTTACCCTTTTTATCTTTGGCTGTTACGATCCATCCTGTGGAAGTCTTGTCGGCTTTAGACCAAGTTGTCTCAAAGAGAACCTGTATATTCTTTTCTCTTTTTACCATTTCTTGTAGAATATTATTACCCACAGACGGCTCAAATAAAGTATTACTCACCCAACCCGTCTCGACGGCTTTTGGCCCACCATAATAATCATACAGCTTTTGGCGAAACTCGGCCCACAGTCCTGATGGCAGACGATGGTTTCCATCAATTGCGGAGACCCCAGCAGCAGTCAACATACCTCCCAACCATACCGTCTCTTCCAGAACAACTACATTTACACCAAGCCTAGATGCTTGAATCGCAGCCATTGTACCACTAGCGCCACCACCAATAATAACAACATCCGTCTTCAACTGTGCATAGCCAAGCTGAATCGTCGTGGCAATGATTAAAATAAATTGTAAAAAAATCTTCTGCATATCATCTATCGTTTTTTAACTAATACTGCGCTCACTACTTTACGCTCACCTGCAACATCTGAAGGCTTTATCGTAGTAACCCCATCGACAACCATCGATGAAGATCCTCCTCCATCTAAATTCACTGCTCCGACACACCCTACCTGAAGCATTACTTGCGCCACTTCTTTTAACGTTAAACCAGGTGCCCCATCCTTGTTACCACCTTCTGCAGCAAATAATACCACATTACCGTTTTTCAAATAACCGATTGCCGATCTAGCACGGGAAGATGTATTATCTACAGCGATAAGCTCTTGTACATCAGTTACATTTACACTAGAATCTTTAACCAACATAGGTGACCCACCAATCGCACTGTTCTGTTCCCACAAACTACCTCCTACAGGAAAACTTGCAGTCGGAACAGCCTGAGGCGCTTTTCCCTCTTCATTAGGACTAGGTTGTGGATAAGCATAAACTCCATTGCTTAAAGTGTATATCCATGAAACGGATGGCTTATTCTCTTTATTTAATCCGAATGCTGCACGTGTCGGGTAATATGGAGTACTTACCCCACCTAAAGTTCTATTCAAACTCTTAATATTATCTGCACTCTTAAGTCCATTAAATAAAACCAAACTATAACTAGCTCCCGTCCCAAAAAAGCCTCCATTTATGCAGGCATACACCTCGCCGGCCTCTTCGCTAAAAAATGTTGAAGGTGTTTTTGCTGTAGTTGACATAATAGGTTTAAACTCCAGATTCAGCTTGGGATTGAAAGCCAATATATACATGTTGGTTGCCTTACCATTCACGGCTTGATTACTTTTGTAAACCGCTATTCCTTTCGGAAATGTCGACATCAACCCCTGCTGCTTTTGCCAAACCGTTGTATCCAAATCAATTACAGGCTTGGGAGTTTTATATTTATCAAGCTGATAAATTGAATATAAGCCTACTTCTTCCTTTTTATTACATGCAGACTGCAATAATATAACTGCAATAAGAATGCTATTCAACAAAAATTTATGTATCATAAAGTCAATAATTAGGTATCTAAAACGCTAAATAAGAAAAAAAATATTGAAACATCAATTTATTTTTAATTTATTTTAAAAACAAAGTCTTTATTACACTATTTATTAATAATACAAATCAAGAGCAGAGTCGTATTTCAGGCAACGTAGCAACCAATTCATAAAAAAGGCGGGATAAAACCCGCCTATAAACTCAAACAAACAACACATTATTTTTTAAGACCTTCAGCGAGCTGTTCCCACCAACCATAATTGATGATATGCACAATATCAAACACCATCGCACCTTGCGATTTTGAACGGCACATCTTAAGAGCCTTTATAAATTGCTCTGGATGTTCCTTATATTGCTCCACGTAAAGCCCTGCATACACAGGTACTTTTCCCATAGTCACCTTATTCACCAGTTCTGCAGATCCTTCTACCGTATACCAATCATCTTTCTTCACCACCAATCCAGATTCTAACGTTTTCTCTGTAGTATCTGCTTTCTGTAACAATTCAGACTTCTCTACTTCAAAATAATAGTTCCCGGTAGTAAACAAATCAAGATATTCTGCGTACCCGGTATTTTTATAAGCTTTGTTTGCCCAAGGAAAATCTAGACTAGGATCGTAATCCTTACTTGCAAAATTAACCCCGACATCGTAATAAAGCGGATACCAAGATCCTGTATAGTCTCCAAAAACGATGTTCGGATTAATCCCCTTGATTTCATTACGGGCTTCTAAAATAAAATCATGAATAATTGTGGCCCTCCATTGCAACCAGTCATTAAACAATGGGCCATCAATCCGTTCTTTACCCTTGAAACTAAAGATGTCAACAGGAAAGTCTGTAATTTCTTTTCCCAGATGCTTCTCAAACAAAGCTTTGCTCTTTGGTGAAAAATCTGCGTTCAAGTTATCAAATCGAACACGATCCAAGATAATGCCGTCCAATTTAGGATACAATCCGACCAGCTCCTTCAATATAGACAGCTCATAGGCTTGTACTTCTGGTAAAGCCGGGTTAATCATGGCTGAATACTTGTTCTTTTGTTCCGTTATCAACTTAAATCCTTCTGGTAGATACGACATTGTCTGCCAAGCAGCTTTTGCTGTATCACTATACACCACCCCGCGATCAAAATAATTATGCCCTGCCACAAATACATTGGTAGAAGCATGCACCTTTAAGCCTAATTTCTGCCCCTCTTCAATAAACACCGTTAACATATCCCATGACAGATCTTTCTGAACCTTACTCTCTCCCCAAGAAGTCATAACAGGAGCGATCTTACTCGGGTACAAGACCTCTCCGGTAATCGGCTTTACATCGACAACAATATCTGTCACCCCAGCATCCTTTGATTTTTTGAGGTAATAAACGATCGAATCTTTAACACAGAAACGATCGAAATTGGCGGTAGCATCAAACCATAAAATGTTTCGATTGATAAAATAATTTGTAGTCTTCTCTTCTTTCGCAGCAGAAGAGCAGGAAAGAAATAAAACGGAAATAAACAATAAAGTTAATCGCATAATAAGGTATAGGATAATTCTAAAACAGCCTACCTTCTAAAGTAAATTTAGAAGGTAGGAATGAAATTATTTAGTCAGCATAGGTAGTAAACTCATGACACACCAAATATCCAAATGTACTTAGCATATAAACTTGAAGACGCTCACCATTCTCCGAAGCACCAACACAAATATCTCCAGTAGCGTTCAAATTAGCATTTCCCAAGAATAATTCAGATTGATACACGCGTAAGTCATTATAATTAGGAGCCGAAATAGATGTTCCAATCAATGATCTATTAGTGATATCATAGACGAACATCTGTGAATTATCATTTTTTTCGATCAATTTTAACTGGGCGACAATATCAGCATTATTGAATCTGATATAGGCGATAGAATTATTCATCACTGTATTTGGCACTGTTGGAAAACTAGCAATCCGTCCATAGTTCGACCCCGAGAGGTAAACCAATTCTGTATTTGCACTTGCGATATAGTTAGCCCCCTCATTAGCACTCATCGGAACATACTCTGCCAAGAACCCCAACGAAGTTTCACCATCCTTATATTCTTTTAAAACAGGCTGTGTACTTGTGAATGAACCATTCTCCATCCGCCACTCATAAAAGAATCTACTATTGGCCAATGATGCCGTCATTACTCCCTTACCAGTCAAACTTCCTGCCCATGCCACCTTACGTCCAATACTTCCATCACCAGGGGCAGTGGCTGGTTTCACATTTGTCCACTCCAACAGCTTAACTGGATTTTTATCATTTACATTATTATACCTGTATACAATAAAAGCATTATTTACAGGTGTGTAACTGGTAATCGCAAATGACTCAGTTCCATCACCAATTCCCTGAAATGACAAACGCCCTCCAGGCAAAGGACTAGTTATACTGTGCGAAAATACACCAGTAAATCTATTGTACACTTTAAATACAGACGGGCTACTTCTGGTAACAATAACTACATAATCACCACTGACGAACAGAGAAGTTTCATTATTTGCTGAAAAACCTAAATCCGCCGCAGTTTTCACAAATAACCGACGGCTAATTCCCAAACCACTATCCTTCTTCACGGGTTCTTTAACAACAAAAGTATAGTCAGATTTAGCATCACCTGGTGCTGAAACACTGAAAATTTTAGATCCAGTTCCTAAATCAACTGTACTACCGTTTGCAATAGATCCTGTTGAATGCTTATTGATTACATATTCCAACTTTACCTTACTCACATCGATACCGGGGAGAACAAAAAAGGTCACGGTTTTCCCTGTTATAATTCCTTCCACGACATCGGTACCAACAGTTATTGTCGCTTTACTTAACGCCGTACTTCCCCTTTTCAAGGCTTTGATCACATAATTCTGCTCTTCGCCTGTCCCCGACCGTACGGTTAAGGTTCGGGGTTCACTCAGATCAATGAAACCATTAAGCCCGGGAACTATCTGAGCATCTGCAGGCAAAGAAGCTCTTAAAAGCATACGTTTCAGATTCACTTCATTGTCCGAATCTATAGGGTAATAGTAATCTACATTTACAAAGAAAGTATCATTCGCAAAGGTACTATTAAACAAACGATCAGTAGCTTTTCCTTCTATCGTGGCATAAATATCCGCCAAGGTCTTTTTATCATTCCGCTGCCCATAGTCTGGCTTCTGGCAAGCATTAAAAGCCAACAAAACGAGGGCGCCGTAAACTATATTTTTTAATAACATTTTCATAATTTTTAAGTGAACGTATGATTACCAACCAAAGATTTGATTAAGCCCTAAATTCAGCTGCACCTCATTTTCTGGGATTGGCAAGTAATAAAGTTTTCCAGTGAAACTTCTATTGACTGCGTCTGCCGAAACAACCTCGTATGTATACCCCGTACCCAATCCAGTGATTTTATGACCAGTCATTTTCTTACCATTCAATTCGATATGTGCCTTTCTCCACCTACGCAAATCCCAAAAACGGTGTCCTTCAAAAGCTAGTTCTACTTTTCGCTCATGCTCTATAGCTTGCATCGCCTGAGTATTACCCGAAACACTAATAGCGTTAAGCCCTCTTTTATTCCGTAACATATTGATATAGGTCGTTGTTGAAGCATAATCATCCAATTGTGCTTTGGCCTCTGCCAATACTAAGACAATTTCTGCATACCGCATCTCAACCCAACTTTGCGTACTCTTATTCACAACAAAAGTCGTATTGTTCGGATCCAACATTTTCTTTGCGTAATACCCTGTAACTGTCCGCTTTGGATCTCCGCTTTTACCAAACTCTACAAAACCTTCTACAACATCGGCTTCCGTAGTATTGACTACACGTCCCTTCCAAATTGAGTTATTATGTAGAATTGTTGCTTCAAAACGAGGCTCCCTATTATTATAAGGATTAGCGGCATGCACAGGATTAGACCAGGAAAACTTAGTACCATCTGCCATTTCAAATTCATCAACCAGTTCTGCAGTGGGCACCCCGTATACAAGTGTATTTCCTGCGGCATCACGCGGAGGGGCATAACCCAAGTCATAATCGTGTGTTATATTAGGAGCTAGATAATCCACCCTAAAAATAGCTTCTTTAGTATCTTTCTTTCTAAATATCCCTGCAAAATCAGCATCCAGCGCATACAAGCCTTCTTCTGCCAATTCAACAACTTTTGTCGCAGCATTGGCGGCTATACCAAAATATTCTTTTGCCTTTGCTTGTGGGATTCCTGTCAGAGCATCCGTATTAAACTGCTTGTTATCATACTTTGCTATTGAACCAGCATACAATGCTACACGCGACAGCATACCATAAGCTGCACCTTTAGTTGCGCGTCCGCTCAGATTTGTTTTTGGTAGATTATCAGCGGCAAAAGTTAAATCTTCAATCATAAAATCATAAACTTCCTGTTCACTAGAGCGCGGTTTATCTTTCGAATTATAATCGCCTAATGACCTAAAAACAGGAAGGCTGCCATGCAATTTTGCCAACCAGAAATAAGTATAAGCTCGGACATAACGACCTTCTGCCTCATACACTATTTTTTGTTCCTCACTTAGTTTAGATTTTGTTCTTACTCCCTCCAGCATTTCATTAACACGTCTAATCCCAACAAAACCTGGATTCCAAAAGTTCAATCCTACTGTAGCAGGAGAGAAATAATTCGAATTAGAAATCAAAGTATTGACAGTACCATTTCCTAAAGTATTGGAAGTAAATTTCATACCATCTGCCAAAGCATCCATAGCATTATTATAACCCAGATTCGGGAAATTACCGAACTGAAACTTTTGAAATACCCCATACATACCTGAAACGTATAACTCGGCGGTATTGGGATCCGACCAGACACTCTCCTCGACAAGACGATCTTGTAGACTCAGATCCAGATTACACCCTTGAAAAGATATAGCCACCAGTGCTAAAATCGCTACACTCGTTCTTTTTATAGTTGTTTTAATATTTTTCATGAGAATCACTTAATGTTAGATAATGAATCAGACCTCCTTAGAAAGTTACATTTAAGCCAAATTCAAAGATGCGCTGTTGCGGATAAAATCCGTTATTTACGTTAGGCATCTCGGGGTCGATATACTTTAATTTATCCCAGGTAAACAAGTTTGAGCCAGAAACAAACAGTCTGATATTTTCAACTTTTATCTCTTGCAACATTGCTTTAGAAAAAGTATAGCCTAACTGAGCAGACTTCAATCTTAAATAGCTTCCATCGCGCACCCATCCTGAGTTAGAAAAACCATTTTGATTAGAGATGCCAGTTGCTTTATAAGCACTCAGTCGTGGAAATTCAGCATTTGGATTATCTGGTCTCCAAGAATTTTCAACTAAGAAATAAGGTGAGTTTCCGTAATTATAAAATGCTCTTGTAAATGGTGTATTGTCATCAACACCGCTAGTATTTGAAGACCCCTCATAAGTACCTGCCAAACTAATATTTACCTTAGTTGCTCCTTGTAACAGTGCTGAAAAATCAAACCCTTTATAAGCCAAATCTATATTCAAACCAAAAGTTAACTCGGGCACATTAGAGCGACCAATGTAAGTTTGATCCTCTGCCGCGGTGATTTTGCCATCTCCATTAAGATCTCTGAATTTAAAGAACCCAGGAGCCAAAGTACCTCCACTAGGTGTCGGGGTATTTCTAGCCTCTTCCCAATCTTGAATTATGCCATCAGAGATAAATCCGATTTTGGTACCGACAGGCTTACCGATCAAACTCTTCCATGCTGGTGTACCATCAGGTTCATCTCTTTTTAAAATGCGGTTACGAGCCCAATTCACATTACCTGTTATACCATATTTAAACTCCCCAACGCGATCATTATAACGCAACTGTGCATCAAAACCTCTATTATCTACAGAACCCACATTAACTAACGCCGGATAATAACCACCTATAGAGCCTGGGTACAAATTATTAACACGCTCAAGTATATCCTCTGTAAGACGGTAGAACCATTCAAAATCAAAACCCACTTTTCCATTTAAGAATCTAGATTCAAACCCCACATTCATAATCGTAGACTCTTCCCATCTCAACTTTGGATTCTGCAAAGGATTGGTATAGATAGGCATTACAGGTTTTCCTCCGATTACAACAGGAGGAGTATGCCCATGCGGTACAGTATTATTAATCGTGGTCTGAGAAAAAGTAGATAAGTAAGGGAAGGTACCTACTTGGGCACGATCATTTCCGGCTCTACCATAGGAGGCTTTCACCTTCAGAAAATCAACCGTCTCCAAAGCTTTTGCAAAGAAATCTTCTCGAGAGACAATCCAGCCTAATCCCACTGCAGGAAACGACTTCCAACGGTTTTCCTTAATGAAGTTTGCCGAAGCATCCCACCTCGATACCAACTCCACAAGATACTTATCTTGATAAGCATAGTTTAAACGCGCTACGAACCCCGCTCTTGCCGTTTCCGCATCACTAGAGCCCGTAGCCGCAATTAGATCATTGGGATCTGTTGATCCGTAGTTAATTTCTTGAATAATAGAAATTGGAAAGTTACTAGCCCCAGTTGCAAAAATATTGCCCTTGGTCCCGGAATATTCATATAGGGCCAACCCCGTAAAGGTGTGATCTCCCACAGTCTTGCTGTAGTTCAAACTCGACTGCATCGTCTTTCTATAAGATGCTTGGTAATCCTGTCTAAGCGTTGTTTTTCCTATACCCGGCACCACATCCAGTGCTATATAATCACCTGTCACCTGATCACGGGCACGTCCCATAGTACGGTAAGGCGTGGTCCACCTTTTGCCCTCTCTTCCAGTAAAATCATAAGCCCCTTGTACCTTCAACACGAGTCCCTCTACCCCTGGCACACGAAAATCAAGATTCGCCTGCCCTTGAAATATATTGGATTTATACTTCTGATATCCCGAATTTTCTACAGAAGCGACAGGATTCACCCAACCAGCACCAGCTTGGTAAGCCGTCGGAAGACCATTGGGTGCATACATCGGTAAGTTAGGCAACATACGAACCGCTTGATAAAAAGGATTCATATATTCTGAATTATCCGGCGAAATCCCAGGCGTATTACTAACTTGATTACGTAACCCAACATTTAAGGTGAGTGTAAGATAATCATTGATATCATTTTTCAAATTTGTCCTGACATTGTATCGCTTAAATCCAGTATTATCAATTACCCCATCTTGATCCATGTGACTTATAGAAGCAAAATATTGCGACTTACTTCCTCCTCCGGAAATAGTCGCCGCATGATGCTGTGAATAAGAATTATTATCAGTCAGCAAACTTACCCAGTCCGTATTTCCCAATAACGGGTTTGTGTTGGTACCGGAACGAACAGCGTCAATCATTTCTTGGCTGTAAACTAATCCCACCTGAGCCTGATTGGTGCTCAGTAAAAAATCATTATCTAGTTCTGTCCCTTTGTTGTACCAAGCCATATAATCTGGTCCATTCAAAAATTTGGGAAACCTCGTATTCTGACCAATACTATAGCCAAAATTATAGGAAACCCTCGTTTCCTCTTTACGTCCAGATTTTGTTTTGACGAGAATAATACCATTTGCGGCCTGCAGTCCATATGCCGCGGTGGCTACTGCATCTTTAAGAAATGAAATAGTTTCAATCTCACTAGGGTCTAAATACGCCAAAGTGGACAAGCTTCGTTCAATATCATCGATGATGACCAATGGTGATTGATTTTCCCCGTACGTGCCTACACCACGTAAATACAATGATGTATTATCAGCACCCGGTCTTCCCGACTGTTGCAATCCTGTTAATCCAGGGACTCGCCCGACGAGCGAGTTTGTAATATTCATGGATGGCGCTTTTTTAATATCATCAGCAGATATTTGCGTAACAGATCCCACAACATTGCTTCTTTTTTGCGTACCATAAGCTACAACCACAACCTCATCAATCTCTTTATCGCTTGAAGTCAATACAACAGTCACATTATCTGCAGTCCTAACAACCTGTTCTTTTGCTTGAAAACCGACATAGCTAATCTCTAAAGTCACAGGAAAGCTATCAGAATTAATTTGAAAAAAACCTTTACCATCCGAAAATACAGAGGCTGCCTTTCCCTTTAACTTAATGTTCGCCCCTGCGACAGGTTTGCTCCTTTCATCAAGAACGTGGCCTTTCAGCACAGATTGGGCAAACGTTACAACAGTTTGCATCAGCAAAAAAAGCAAACTAATGGTCTTTAGGCAAAAAGACCGCTTAAAGTTTAAAAATTGCATAATTTAGTTTTTAATGTTTATTTTAAATATTCATCTACTCAAAACATAGCTACTCGTTGAAATTATAATCAGTTAGTCAACAAGAATAGGAACCATAGCTATCCGGCATCCCCTTTTATCAAAAACAAGAATATTTTCCCACGAACAATACGATATCATATTTAAGCTTTGCTCGGTACTCCGACACTAAATACGAAATAAAATATCAAACAATCAATTTATTTATAATTTTTTTTAATATATATCACATAAAAAGACACATATAAAACAAAAAGAATATCAATTAAATAAATAAAATACTATTTAAACAAAAAAATCTCATCGCTTTTAGCAATGAGATTTCCGAAAAACATATATATATATTACGCTTCTTCCAATTCTTCAGGCTTTTTTAAAGGCACCAACCAAGTCACTATAAAAGCGGGTATTGTCGCAATCATGACCCATATAAAGAACTCCCTATACCCCATCATATCACTCAACCAGCCACTGATCATCGACGGTATCATAAATCCAAGATTCACTAGACCACTCCCGAAAGCATAATGTGCCATTTTATATTTTCCCGGGGCGATATTCTGCATAATGAACAGGATCAGTCCGACAAAACCAAATCCATAGCCAAAATATTCAATAACAACCGCACTCCCAATTATATATAGATTTTCAGGTTGTGTTACTGCTAGAAACGCATACGCAGCAAAAGGTATATTAAAAGCGGTACATAGGATCAAAAGCGATTTTCTATTTAATCCGCTCTTAGCAATAAAATTACCCGCTACAATAGATCCTAAAACAAAGGCGATAGCTCCAAAAACACCATACAACAGGCCAATCTGCGATGTACTTAATTCCAAGCCCCCTTCAGCACGCGATGACTTGAAGAAAAGGGGAATTATCTTGATAGCCTGCCCTTCGGCGAAACGATAAAAAACAATGAACGCTAGACTGAACCAGATATGCTTCTTCTGAAAAAAAGTAATAATGACATCTTTCAAAGTCGCCATCCCTTCTTTAAAAGTAGACGATTTCACAGTCGATTCTGTGGATGGTAGCACCCGCATATTATAGAATCCCAACAATAGCATTATAGCTCCATACACAAACATAACAATCATCCATGCGTTGTGGATACCAACTTCCCGTTCCAACTGCCCCGCAAAGTAAACCAATGCCCCCCCAGAGAAAACTTTAGCTACGTTATAAAATGCACCTTGCCAACCCACATATTTAGCTTGCTGTTTAGCAGACAACTCATTGAGATAAACACCGTCTGCGGCCGTATCATGAGTAGCTCCGCTCAATGCTATAATTGTCAATATTGCAATGGAAAAACTAAAAAAATGACCCAACTGCAACGTCAATCCCACCAATCCAAACAATATCCCTGTGAATATCTGCGTAATATAAACGAAGAATTTCCTTGTCTTATACAATTCCAAAAAAGGTCCCCAAAGTGGCTTCAGCGTCCAAGGAATCATAATCAGCGAGGTCCAAAATGCAATCTGCGTATCAGAGACCCCCATATTTTTATACATAATAGAACTCGCGCCTGATACTGCCACAAAGGGCAGTCCCATAGCAAACCAAGTTGTAGGTATCCAATACATTGGATGTAAAGTCTTCTTATTCTCCACTCGAAACGGTATTTGGTCTTTAAATGATTACTTGAAAGTTCAATTTTATCAAAAAAAAACTTAACACGCAACTTATTATTAAAATATTTTAAAAACATGCTATCATTAAAAGCTATCTATATCAGAATAAGTTCTTGTTGAGTAACTTTTTTACTATATTTAACCCTATTCATAGGGTAATCATTTTCGAAATGGGATCAAATTTTTTGACAGACTTACATAATGCCAACATCTCTGGTGTTGCATTTAAAAACATAAAGCTTAAAAAGAAAATCTTAGCATACTTTGCCGCTGAAGAGCTCGCGACTATAGCCGAACTTAGCAAAGAATTCAATATCAGCATTCCTAAAATCAATGAATCAATCAACGAACTCATTGAAGAGAAACTGGTTAAAGATTATGGAAAGCAAACCTCTAATGTAGGGCGAAAGCCAAATAATTACGGATTAGAAGCTAATTCGGCCTTTTTTATCGGTGTCCAGGTAAGCCATGACTTTTTAAGCATTGCGATGATCAATATGAAAAAGGAGCTTATCGCCAGTAAGCACGACATCCCCTATACACTAGAAAACAACGAGCAGTCTTTATTAGATATCTGTAAGGAAATAAAAGAATTTATTATCAAACTAAACATAAAGAAAGAAAAAATCTTGGGAATAGGTGTCAACCTATCTGGACGCATCAACTATAGGACCGGATATTCTTACAGTTACTTTAACTTTTATGAAGATCCGCTCTCCAATTTCTTTGAACAAGAGCTCGGTATACGGACATTTCTAGAAAACGACACAAAGGCGCTTGCTTACGGCGAGTTTTCGAGTGGCTTACTGACCAACGAAAAAGATGCTTTATTTATTAATGTTGACAACGGTATTGGTCTCGGTATACTGATCAATAACCAATTGTACTATGGCAAATCTGGATTCTCTGGCGAATTTGGCCATATTCCAATCTTCGATAATGACATTATCTGCAAATGTGGTAAAAAAGGATGTCTTGAAACCGAAGCATCCGGACATGCTTTACGCCGCATGGTGATTTCTCAATTAAAAGAAGGAGCTACCAGTACGCTAACGAAGAAATTTCAAGAAATTGAAGACATCCGCTTACATGATATTATTCAAGCGGCAAAAAAAGATGATACATTATGTATTGAGGCCATCAATGAAATCGGTGAAAAACTAGGCCGGGGATTGGCGGCTCTGATTAACATCTTTAATCCTGAACTCATCATCATCGGCGGAATACTAGCGTCATCCGACGAATATTTGAGTCTACCCCTGAAGAATGCGATCAATAAATATTCCCTTTCCATTGTCAACAAAGACACCAAAATTGTAATGTCAAACAATGGCCAAAAATTTGCGGCAATAGGAGCTTGTTTACTATTAAGAGACAGACTCCTTGAAATAACAGAATAATTCTATTGCACAACTATATCACATTGCGATAGCCTACGGGCTATCGCAATATTTTCCCTTCCCCATCGATAGCTTTGACATAAGGATCTGCATACCGATCCACCAAAACAGCAAACTCATATCGAGAGACAATATGCTCAGGATCATAAACTCCTTTAAACTTCAATTTTCTAGACCACTCTTTTTCTACCTCTCGGTTTACCTCATCCCCTCTCAGAGAAACATGTTTAATCAAATCCAGCAACTCTTTCAACTCAAAGTCCCTGTCCTCTTTATCGACAAACCACAGTTGGCTACGCGAATACAGACTATTGAAAACAGCTTTGACGGAACCAATCGAAACTGGTCTATCTCCATCAAATAAAATTCCTTTTTCAGTGTCTTCTACAGGAAAAAAAGATACTAAGAAAATCTTCTGTAACGATTTAAAGTTACTATCCGAAGAGGATATATCAGAAAAAGGCAAGATACGGGCATCAAAAGTCAACAACTCGGTCTGCAACTTCCGCATATCAATCTTATCCGCTGTAGTCTTGAAAAAAGAACAATATGCTGCCGCGGCACCTACCGCCTGTCCCAGATTAGCACGCAGTGACAGGCTATTGTCGTCTAGCCCTACCTGCACAAGACCTGCGGTAAAAAAAACATTGGAATTGCTTCGCGAGAACACATCAAACCACCTATAGCCATACAGAGCAGTCTCATACTCCCCCAGAGCCAGGAGTGTACGGCGCTCGTCGGCATTAATTTCTGGCAATGACAAAATACGGGACGGTTTGGCAAACAAATCCGTTGAAACGACATACGGCCTAGTATCTCCCTGTGGCGTAGCATCGACCATAGCACGAACGCCATATTTCCGCTTATTAGACAATGTTACTGTCAGTCCCTTTTTGCCTTTGGCTATCCCAACCACCTGCGTCCCGCTCACAAGCGTAAGGTTCTGTTGTTTGGCCAACATCCGCTCTAGCGCATTTCGCATTAGACGAGGATTTATATCTTTCTGAAGAGCCAAAATCAACGAATCTTCTTTGCTCTTTAACTGTCCAGTTTCAATAAGCAGATCTTTCCATATCCCACCCAGCAAATGCGCATTACAAGCGACAGGTAACGTCGAGTTCTCGACATCTGCCATATAGGTAGCCCCTTCAAATACCCATATCGTAGGCACATTAGAACGGGCTGCCTGCAATGCTGCGGCAAAAGCCTCCACACCATCACCATAAACCAGCAACGTTGGCTTAACCTCCTTTGCTATCGCCCCCGTGATTCCACAAAATAACATCAAGAGACCGATTATGCTAACTTTTAATCTTATCATACTCTAAAGTACATAAAAGTTCTGATTCCTTTCTGCTAACTTTCTTTACTTTTTCCCTTTTACTTTTTTCTAATATATTGCTTTAATGAGTAACTTTGCTACATGATAGAGGAAGATAAATCACTTAATTTTATTGAAGAAATTGTCGAAGAGGATCTTCGCAATGGAACACATGACGGACGTGTATTAACACGCTTCCCTCCCGAACCCAATGGCTACCTCCACATCGGACATGCCAAATCCATCTGTTTGAACTTTGGATTAGCGCAGAAATACAACGGAAAGACAAACCTTAGGTTTGATGACACCAATCCTGTTACCGAAGATGTAGAGTATGTAGAAAGTATAAAGAAAGATATACAATGGTTGGGATTCCAATGGGCAGAAGAACTTTATACATCCGACTATTTTGAGACTCTTTATCAATATGCGGTCCAACTGATTCAACATGACTTGGCTTATGTAGATGACAGTACAGCCGAAGAGATTGCAGCAGCAAAAGGAACTCCGACCGAACCGGGGGTACCCACTCCATACCGTAGCCGCTCTATTGAAGAGAATTTAACGCTCTTCCAAGAAATGCGTGATGGCAAGTATAAAGATGGAGAAAAGGTATTACGTGCAAAAATTGACCTCGCAAATCCAAACATGCATTTGCGCGACCCACTTTTGTACCGTATCAAACACGCACACCACCACCGTACAGGTGACCAATGGTGCATCTACCCGATGTATGATTTTGCCCATGGGCAATCCGACTCTATCGAAAAAATCACACACTCGGTATGTACTTTGGAGTTTATTCCACACCGTCCGCTTTACGACTGGTTGATTGAGCGATTAGAAATATTCCCATCCAAACAGTACGAGTTTGCACGCCTCAACATGACGTATACCGTGATGAGTAAACGTAAACTATTGCAATTGGTAAATGAAGGCCATGTCGAAAGCTGGGACGACCCGCGCATGCCTACCATCTCCGCATTCCGTAGAAGAGGTTATACGCCAGCAAGTATCCGTAATTTTTGCGAGCGTATAGGTATCCAAAAACGAGAGAATATGATCGACTTCAGTCTTTTAGAATTCTGTATCCGTGAAGATTTAAATAAAACTGCATGGCGCCGTATGGCCGTATTGGATCCTATAAAATTGATCATCACCAACTACCCTGAGGGAAAAATTGAAGAGCTTGTAGGTGAAAACAATCCGGAAGTTGAAGGCGGAGAAGGCAGTAGAGCCATCCCATTCTCTAATGAACTTTGGATTGAACGAGAAGATTTCATGGAAGAACCTCCAAAGAAATTCTTCCGCCTAGGGCCTGGTCTATCTGTACGTCTTAAACACGGCTATATCGTAGAGTGTCATGATTTCAAAAAAGATGAAACCGGAAAAGTCACAGAGATATACTGTACCTATGTAGCAAATTCCAAATCAGGCGAAGACACTTCGGGACTGAAAGTTAAAGGAACAATACATTGGGTTTCCGTAGCTCATGCCAAAAAAGCACAGGTGAGACTTTATGATCGCCTCTTCCAAGTAGAGAATCCTGCAGCAGAAGAAGACTTCAAGGCAAGCATCAACCCCGATAGCCTACATATTATCGAGAATGCCTACATTGAACCTGATTTAGCAAATGCAGTACCAGGAAAGGGATATCAGTTTATTCGTATGGGATACTTTACCCTCGATACCAAATCCAGCCCGGAGCATCTCGTATTCAACCGCACGGTGGCACTAAAAGATTCTTGGGCCAAAGAGGTCAAAAAAGGATAATAACAAAAAAGGAAGCTTAAAGCTTCCTTTTTTGTTATATAATCCCGGAGAGCTTGCCTCTCTAAGACAATCTCGATTAGGAACTCCACCTAAAAGCTGTTATATTAGAAGATAAAACCACAATTATAGCCTTAAAATCATCTTCTAAAGCTTTTTGTACTATGGCAATGAAGTTCAATATCCATGAAATCGTTAACGGGATGAACCCTGAAGCACCAAATAAATTCTATCTACGCCCCATAAGCTCCGGCGAAAAAAACCTGGATGAGCTCGCTGCTGACATCGCCCATTCCTCTTCCCTTACAGAAGCGGATGTATATGCTGTTCTTCAAAGTTTGGTGCGAGAAATCCCGCGGGCAATAGCCGACGGCTACATTGTAAGATTGGGCAACTTAGGGTCTTTCAGAATGAGCGTTAATAGCGCAGGTAGCCAAAGTGCAGATCAAGTATCTGAACAGAATATAACGAAAAGACGATTAATATTTAATGCCGGGAAGTCCGTTAAAAAAGAACTCGATAAAATAGTCTTCGTAAAGAATAAATAACAAACAGAACCAAATAAAAAAAGACTTAGGCAACTTGTAGAAATTGAACGCTCAATTCCCATAAAACGAGCGCTCAGATTATACATATTGAGCGCTCAATTTTATAGGACAGCCTACAGCCTTTTGCGCTCTTCCTTTAGAATTAGGACCTGCTCCTCTAATGCTAAAATAGTCTTTTCCTGCGAAGCGATAACCTGCTTAAGCGCATCAATCAGCGTCGGTTCAATTTCATTCACCACTACAGGCTCCTGATAAAAGGCCATATCATCGCGAACTACTGTACCGCCCTGTCGAAGCATCGGTCCATTACCAGTGACCAACCATTCTGGCTCAATATCCGGATATCTAGATAAAATACTTGCTACTGCATCCGAATTCAACGCTGTCATCTTCTGAATACCTTTAAAATTAGCATAAGAAAGTTCCAAATCTTTAAAAAAATCGGTCTTACTCACTCCCTTGTGTTCCGCTATCAACAATACACGCTCTTTAATGTTAGACATTTTTTTATCTAAAAATTATGATAAGATATTTAATTATCCTACTTTTGTTTTAAGCAGAGATAATATTATCCAAAAACCCTATTATAAACACTTTATGATCATGAAAGCTACAAAAAAGAAACTAAAGACCTAGCATGCATAGGCATTGATAACCTTTGTAAAATTCTAACCTCACTAAAAACAAACAATTATGACAACAACTAAAGAGTACACCTTTCAAGAAGAAGAAAAATTAGAAAGTCTAATACACAACTATTCGATATATAATGAAAAAGCTAGTTTCGAAAAATATTCTCGCTTACTAGATCAATGTTTCACAAACTTATTAGATTACACATCTTTATCTTCCGACCAGCAAAAAGATGCCAAGCATATACTGAATATTTTAGAATGCTGTATCAAAGATTTATATCGCTTACACCGAGCCGCGCAAGAAGAAAACTTCTATGTCCTTACTATTTCCCAGAAAATAACACCTAATCCCTACTGCAAAGAAGAGAAATTGGAAGAAGAAATTGCCGAAATGAAAAGAAAACTTTTTAAGCACAAAATCAGACATCTCGGATACGAAGAGATCTTCAACATATACCTGTTTTTAGATCGTCTGTTTGAAACTAATGGAATCTTGGATTGGCTAGACCTAATCAGCGAATGGAAAAAGGAGATCGAGAAAGAATATCGGTCTATATATAACAGCGAAATACACAGACCTGCTTGGATCTTTTTCCATTTTCATCAGATATTAGAAGCTTATTATATCATCATAAAATCCGGCATTGACTCTCATCCCAATACGCCTACTGAATATTACCACAGTGACAACTCAATAGTACATAGCGATGTCGCCACAGTAATCAACCCATTTGAATATCTGGAATGTCTAACTTACGACGTTCCAATAGTAAAAATGAAAGCAGACGTCCAACTCCTATATGACTATGCAACAAAAGATATCCCCAATAGAGAAAAATCAGCCCTCGATATCATTAACATTGCAGGTTATATCAAAGCCCTAATGGAGACAGCCTATCTAGTCACGCAAACGCCCTACATTCCTGATGACTGGTTAAAACCTGAAAAATGGCAACGATATTTAAATTATATCAGACCCATAATTGAACCGATAGCTTTTGAGTATCTATCTAAAAAAGAACAAAAAAAACCCTACAAAGCAATAAAAAAATATTTATGGAGTATTTGGAAATCACGTTACACACTAGATACCTGGGAGGAATATGCACTCGATCCCGAGAGAAAGCTTGAGGACAGGCGCAGTGAATTTATCGAAATCAATAAGATTATCGAAGCCATATACATCATCTATTACGACCTATTGAGCAAAGAGCAAATCACGGTCGAAGAGGGTAGTTCTAAAGTTGAATAGTACACCTCTTCAAACGATACAATACAACAAAGCGAAGTAACCCTTAAAACAGATTACTTCGCTCTTTAAACACAAACCTATGAATTAACAATCAACCATTGATCATTAACCATTATAATTTTACGCCAGCTGCTCCACGATCTTCTGCGTAGGACCAGGATTACTCATGGTATAAAAATGTAAAACCGGTGCTCCAAAATCAATCAACTCTTTACACATATTCACCATCCACTCCTGGCTTACAAGTTGCACATCTGCATTTGTTTTACAAACATCTACAGCATCACTCAACTCTTCTGGAATATCTAAGTGAAATATTTTAGGCAGTGCAATCAACTGCTTTTTAGAGGTCAGCGGCTTTAATCCTGGAATAATAGGTACATGAATACCATTGTCCCGACACTTTACCACAAACTCCTTATACTTATCAATATTATAGAACATTTGCGTCACGATAAAATCGGCTCCCATTTCTACCTTCTTTTTTAACCACTTAAAGTCTGTGTTAAAATTCGGAGACTCAAAATGCTTCTCTGGATAACCGGCGACCCCTACACAAAAGTCAGTCTGCTCCGAGCTCTCCATATCTTCATGTAGATAATGTCCAGAATTCATATCCAAGACCTGTTTTAATAAATCTGTCGCATAAGCATGCCCTCCGGGAGTTGGAATAAAATCCGCATCCCCTTTACGTGCATCTCCGCGTAGCACCAACACATTATCAATACCCAAAAAGTTAAGATCAATCAGTGCATTCTCCGTCTCTTCCTTTGTAAAGCCTCCACAAATAAGATGTGGCACAGCATCCACCTTATACTTATTCATTATCGCCGCACAGATCGCAACTGTACCGGGACGCTTGCGATAGGCGACACGCTCCAACAAGCCACTCGCATGTTCTTTGTAAAGATAATCCTCGCGGTGGTAAGTAACATCAATGAAAGGAGGGTTAAACTCCATCAATTTGTCCATCGTATTGAAAATACTCTGGATTCCCTTGCCTTTAGCAGGTGGAAGCAGTTCAAAGGAGAACAGGGTCTTTCCATCAGCCTGTTTAATATGGTCGATAATCTTCATACAAATATTTTTAAGGCCAAGAGAAAGCACACAAAGGCATTGTGAGTCTTCAGCTTATCTTTCCCACCGATTGGCGGGTAGAATGTAGCACCTTGACAAGTGTCAGGTTGCTAAGGCTTCAGCGGGTCTAGTCCCTCGGCCTTTCTCTATAAGCACTACTAATATCGGTTTAAAAAATGAAAAGTAAAAATGAAAACTCAAAAAGCGAATAAAAAAGTATCATTTTATTTTTCACAACTAATTGAAAATCTTACTCTTTATAAAGATCGACTAGGCCTTCAGGCAACTCTACTTCTATAATTTCTTCTTCTTGGTCGATACCCAGAATCAAATCATCAGAGAGCGGAAACATCATTTCCTTGCCATCCATATCCACTGTCGCAATAAACTGCTGTGGCATCTCCTGCACATCGATAATCTCGCCCAGCTCTCCGTGCTCCTCATCGATAACGAGATAACCAACAAGGTCTGTGTAACGAAAATCATCAGGATCTCTTTCCGGCATCTTATCATTTGGCAGGTACATCTTCTTACGCACTAATACCTGTGCTTTATCAATATGGTCTACATCTTCAAATGTAGCATAGGCTGTACTATTGTTATGAAGCTTAATCTGATCCACAAAATAAGGAACCAATTTCTTA
Organism: Sphingobacterium tabacisoli; assembly: GCF_017908035.1. Taxonomy (GTDB): domain Bacteria; phylum Bacteroidota; class Bacteroidia; order Sphingobacteriales; family Sphingobacteriaceae; genus Sphingobacterium; species Sphingobacterium tabacisoli. Next base: position 154,246 of record NZ_JAEQMU010000007.1, read on the forward strand.
TTGACCTCCAAAAAGATAATCTCCAATTCCAGATCATCATAATCTTCGAACTCAAAAAACAACTGCACTTCCCCTTTAAGACCCCGAGTCTTACTTACGTATCCGATATAAAAACTTTCTTCTATTGTCATATTATCCGAGTAAAATCCAAAAATATAAATTAAAAACAAAAAGTCGGTCCATATCATGAACCGACCTTTTTTTGAATACTTTATGAAAGATTAACCTTCAGTTTCTTCTGTGTTTTCAGCACCTTCAGTTGCTTCTGGAACCTCTACTTCTGCTTCTTCAGCAGGAGCTTCTTCAACTGGAGCATTCTTAGCAGCTACTGCAGCAGCGATTTCTTCTTTTTTCTTAGCTTCAGCTACTAAAGCCGCCTTTTTAGCTTCTTCTTTAGCATTTGCTAGACCAGATTTTTTCACTTCGATTTTAGCTGCGTTACCTTCATTCCAGCTCGCAAAAAGCTCTTCAGCTTTAGCATCATCAAAAGCACCTTTTTTAACACCACCTTGCAAGTGTTTTTTGTACAACACACCTTTGTAAGAAAGGATAGCACGTGCTGTATCTGTAGGCTGAGCACCTTTGTTCATCCAATCTAACGCTTTATCGAAATCTAAAACGATAGTCGCTGGATTAGTGTTTGGGTTGTAAGAACCTAAACGCTCGATGAATTTACCATCACGTGGTGCACGCGAGTCTGCTACTACTACGTGGTAAAAAGGTTTTCCTTTTTTACCGTGTCTTTGCAATCTGATTTTAGTTGCCATGTTTGATTATTATTTATGTATTCAACATATCCCCCGTACTGCATGTAAGAGGGGATGCAAAGATAAAAATTAAAAAGGGAAAATTAAAGAACAACTGAATATTTCGTAATCAGTGAGTTATTGATAAATATAAGTTGTCGCAAACTGACCAAAAACAACATCTTTAGCCGTCTCAACATCTCCTTTTAAGATACAACTTGTTGTTATAGGTCTACCTCCTGCTCCTACAACAACTTCAAACTTTGTTTTCTTCGTCCAATCCGGTTGCACCTCTTCATCAACTTTTCCCTCAATTATCCTTGAGAAAAAAGCACTTGTCATGTTCCTGGAAATGACGAGATTCATATCAACAGGATTAAATCCCATTTGCGTATAAACAGTATATAGCGGATCTATAGTATTTGAATATTGAAAGAAAGAATACGTAATAAAATCCATATAATATCCTCCAGGAATACCAGTTATTGGGGCATTAAACATATACTGCTTTAAACGTTCTATATTGCCACTACCATAACTGTAAAGTCTTTCCTCTTCGCTCCCAATCAATCCGAACGGTTTATCCCATTTTTTATAGACAATTCTATCGGGCACGACACTCCCTCCAGCATAAGAATAGCTACTTAACAACACATCTCTGAATAGATACCCATTTCCACCTTCACCTATCCCTCCTTGAGCCGTAGTGCTACTACTATACAAACTATCGGCAACTACCTTCTTAAGACGATTTTGCTCATCCCATTCGTATCTCAGCCGCGTAACCCTTGCTGTACTCACACCATTATGTTGTTCTTTTACAGCGACACGGGAATAATCGACCCTCCCATTCGCTCCATAATGGAACACTTCATCATTTAATTTTACGACACGTCCCTGAGAATCATACTCGAACGCGTACCTATTGATAGAGCTTCTACCAAATTGAGTTGATTTTGTCTCTAACAGTACAAGTTTACGATTATCTGTTTCCTGTTGATCCTTTTTACAGGAATAATTCAACCCGGCGTATAAAAAAAGAAATAAAACGAAATACTTCATAAGACCTTTTTCAAGTTTAATAATTGTCGGCACCAAAGTAACAAATAACTTTTTAAGTTGTCCTTTTTAATTTTTACTTTGTAGGATGAACAACGTAGCTCCACTCAAAATCCTCAAAGCTTCCGCAGGTTCGGGTAAAACCTTTAGCCTTACCCTTCATTACCTCTCTTTATTGTTGGACAACGAGAATAACTATCGGGAGATTTTGGCTGTTACATTTACCAACAAAGCTACTGCTGAAATGAAAGAACGTATTCTTTCTGTTCTCCAAGGGCTTGCTGTAGGTGACGAAAGCCCTAAGATAGAGAGTTTCAGAACGTTGTTGATTGAGCAGAATCCCGGTTGGGATAGGATATCCATCCAACAAAAAGCACATCTCGCCTACCGCAGAATCTTACATGATTACAGTCACTTCACCATAAGTACAATCGATGGCTTTTCGCAGAAGGTAATACGGGCATTCACCTATGAATTAAATCTCGATGCCGCATACCGAATCGAGATGAATACCAATAAGGTCAAAACGGATCTTACGGTCATGCTCAATCAACTTCTTGATGAGCGCCCCGACCTACTGAACTGGATCATTGGCTATGCGGAGAAGAAAATAAACAACAATGAAAACTGGAACTACAGAAATCAGCTTGCGCAGTTAGCAGGTCTTATCTTTTCCGAAAACTTCCAAGAGTTTGATGGCGCCCTAACGACCGCCAATACCGATGAAGTCTTCAATCTGTTAAACACGGAGGTGATGGAAAAAACACAGGCTTACCTTGAAACATTGAGCCTTACGATTACCTCCTTTCAAGACACCTTTCGTACATTGGGTGTTCAGGCAGATGAACTTAAAGGAAAATCACGGAACAAACTAGTTACCGCAAATAAAGTTTCCCCCAGAGTCCACAAGCTAACGCTCTCTGAACTGGAGAAAACGATGGAAAAATTCATCGTACTCCTGGACAGCGAGGAGCCATTCACCGACGTGGACAAAAACATACGGTACGATTATATACAAGGATTTCAACCCATTCTACAGCAATTTGTGGAACTACAGAGACTGACACCAATATATATAGCCTACCAGGCTGTACAAGGGAACCTCTATTACCTTCGTCTGCTCAAAGAAATGAGCGATCTCTTGGGGACATGGCGTAAAGAAAATTCAGCGCAGCTCATTTCAGACTCACAGATGCTACTGAACAAACTGGGTCTAGACAATAACAATGATCCTACTTTCATTTGGGAAAAAATAGGCAATCGTTATAACTACTTCCTATTTGATGAGTTTCAAGATACCTCTAGAATTCAATGGAAAAACTACAGCCCACTTCTATTAAATGCCTTGGGTAATACCACGGGAAAACGCAACGAACATCTCATTGTAGGAGATGTCAAACAAAGTATCTACCGCTGGCGGAACGGAGACTGGCGCATCTTACTACAACAGGTAGAAAATCAGGTATCTGACGCTTTTCATCTCTCAAAAAGCCAAAGAAATGACTTTATAGAGAATGGGATCTTAGAAACAAACTTCAGGAGTCTCCCCAATATCATTCGTTTCAACAATTACCTTTTCCAAAAGATCCCAGTGCATCTCCAACATGTACTGAACGACAAAGTTGCTGAAGAGCTTTCGGAAGAAGGACTACGCTGGTGGAAGTCTGAGGAGAATGACAGCATGTTAATACGAGCTTATGAAAACAGTAGTCAATCAATACCACCACAAAAGGAAAACAATCCAGACCAGCAAGGCTCCATAGAAATCGACTATTTCCCGGTGAGTGACGGTCGGTTCAGAGCCAATCAAGTTGTGGATATGGCTGCTGACAATCTCTGTCAGAAAATAGGAAATTGGATTTCTACCGGAAGATATAATGCCAAGCAAATCGGGATATTGGTTCGTAGCAACGCACAAGCAATGCTCATTATCCAGAAACTAATGGCCTATAAAAATGCGAACAACCTCGCTTTTGATGTTATTTCTGGCGACGCTTTGTCTTTGTCTTCTAATGATGCAATCATCCTACTTATCGAGACGCTAAAGGCGATCGTCTATACTTCAGACCAACATATCATACACCATGCGCGTATCGCATACCTCTATCAGCTCATCCAGCGGCAAGAAACCTTCGACCCTGCGCTATGGCTACAGTTTAAAGCCAATGAAATACAGGCTTACAAAGGTATACTGCCCGACGAGTTAATTTCGAATTGGGAGCTTTGGCAAAAACTCCCATTGATCCACCTCATAGAAAAGCTTATCGAGATTTATGGTTTCACCTCCCTTGAAAACATACACCTACCCTATATCCTGACGTTCAAGGATATCGTTGGAAATTTCACCGCAAACGGAGAACGTGGAATCACACAATTTCTCGAGTTCTGGGAACAAGATGGCAGTAAGGCAGTCCTTCCCTCCAATGGAAAGGTCAATGCCATTGAGGTCACCACGATTCACAAATCTAAAGGACTCGCCTATGACGTCGTGATGATTCCTTTTTGCTCCTGGGGTATAGATGGTATGCTGAACGGGGATTTTTGGATCAATACAGACAATTCACCATTTGCACAACTGGGAAAAATCCCAATCAAATACAACAGCAATGTAGCGCGTTCTATTTTTTATCAACAGTACTATGAAGAGATGCTATTCAACTATATGGATTCGCTCAACACCCTGTATGTCGCAACCACTCGCGCTATAGAACATCTTTATATCAGTGCTCCGGCATTTAAAGACGTTGTAGACAAGAAAACAGGTGAAATCACAGGCTTAGACATCAAAAACGAACTGATTTCGGATGCACTTTATCAGGTGCTTGCCCACGACAACTCCCCTTTCTTACTGGAAGACAACCATGTATCTGTAGATCAGACTATTTCGCGTTCTACGGACTCCCTATCAGCCAGCGATGACGAAACAAGCATTGCCCTAGCATACTATCCTACTTCTAAAGCTATGGAGAGTGCACTCAATAAGGCAAGCCATCGGGGAATAAACACCATTTTGATGATGGAGAAGGCATCCCAATATGGGATTTTGGCACACGAAATCATGTCAGAAACGGCAAAAGAAGCTGACATCGCCCGGATTATAGCCCGCTATATAGATGAAGGTATACTTGCCCTAGAGAACAAAGAAATTCTAGAAAAGGAAATCCATCAGATCTGGCATCATCCACAGATACACCCTTGGTTGATCGGCAACCATAAAATCTGGAACGAGTCTGCAATAATCACTTCCGATGGCAGAACGCTACGGCCAGACAAGGTATTCACCAATGAACAAGAAACAATCGTATTGGACTTTAAATTTACCAGTGACAATTATATCGAGCACAAGACGCAAGTAGATCAGTACATGAAAGCCCTGCAAAACCTAGGCTATGAGCATGTAAAAGGATATTTATATTATGCCAAAGCAAATGAATTAGTCGAAGTGAGATAATGAATAAAAAATGTATTGACGATTCGACCATTGAGAAAGATTCTCAATACCCAATACTCAATACTCAATACTATAAAAATGGTTCCTTTTTTAAAGCAAGTCGCAGAAGATATACAGCATCGGTTTGGCAATGACCTCTCCGATATAGCTATCGTTTTTAACAATAAGCGCCCTATTACCTATCTTAAAAAGCATTTGGCAGACACCTATGCCCAGGCAATATGGTCACCTCAGTTTTTCACCATACAAGAGTTCTTCGGACTATCGTCCAACGGCGAGCAGATAAGCCAACTTACGCAGTTTTTTTATCTATTCGACCTACATAATGAATTGCTCGCAAAAGAAGGACTTTCTCCCGAATCGCTGGAAGAGTTTTATCCCATTGCCGAAATCATCCTAAGTGACTTTGGTCAGCTGGATTATGACCTTGTTCCTATTGACCATATTTATATGGAACTGTACGACACCAGCCAGATAGACATCGAATTTCAGCACCTGACGGCCGAGCAACAAGAGTTCATACGTCAATTTTGGCAGTCATTCCATATGGCTGGACATACCGGTGTACAGCAACGGTTCCTCAAACTATGGAAACGTCTTCCAACACTTTACAAGAATTTCAAAGCGAAGTTGGAGACCCTCCGTCAGACCAACTTCCCAACGATATACCGTAATCTGGTAGACGGAAAAATAGACAATCCGGACTTCCTCCTTCCCTATAAAAAGATATTATTTGTAGGATTCAATGCGCTAAACAGAACGGAAGCTCAATTATTCCAACGCTGGCAAGAGGAAGATCGTGCCTTATTTTATTTCGATACTGACACCTACTATCTAGATGACATACAACAAGAAGCCGGGTTATTCATCCGTCGCAATATTTCTCAGACAGGGTTGATAAATGCATTGGGAGACAGCCCTGATATCATTGGCAAACGTAAGGACACGGTACACCTCTATGCATCCACAGGAAAAGTAAGCCAGACAAAGCTACTCCATAAGGTCCTGACTGATCATGAAAAGGAGGGAAAAAGTGCGGCCATTCTGCTAGCTGATGAAACACTTCTCGTCCCCTTATTGCAAAGCCTTCCCGAACTAAAAGTAAATATTACAACCGGCTTTCCGTTGACACAGTCGCCTATATTTGGAGTGTTAAACCTCTGGATGGATGTACACGAAACAATCTCACACTTAAAGAAAACAAAACTGCCCTACCAATACCTAGAGACCTTTTTGAATAACCCTATGACAAGGGTAGCTGTAGCGGAGAAAAAAGTAAACCAAGATTTTATAAATGAAAAGCAGCTATTCGAAATCGATGTACAGGATATACAGGTAAAGAGTAGTGCCTTACCCCATTTTTTTAAACCACTGACGGACAACAAAGAAGTCGTCCCTACTCTGATTTATATTCTGGACAACCTGTTGATCGCTCTCGCACAGGACACACAAATTAAGCAGATTGACGCCAACTTGCTTATCGAAACAAAAAAAGTTCTTAACCAACTCCATCTTGGCTTCTCGAAGATAGCTCAATTGAGTGTACTGTTTCAAATTGGCCTGATACGCAAAGCCATTGTCTCTATCAATTCGGCTATTGAGGGGGATCCGCTAGATGGCGTACAGATTATGGGGCTATTAGAAAGCCGCTGTCTCAACTTCGATCACGTGTATATCCTAGGTGCCAACGAAGGCATATTACCTAAAACCTCGGCAGGTATTACCTTCTTGCCTAACAATCTCCGTCGTGCCTACGGACTTCCTATTTTAGAAAATCAAGATGCACTTACGGCCTATCTTTTCTATAGGCACTTTCAATACAGTAGCCAAATACACATTTTCTACAACGGCATTGTAGACGAAAACAGTACGGGAGAAGAAAGTCGTTTTATACGTCAGTTGGAATTTGAAAGTCAGATTCAATTTCAAAAACAGCAACAACAGCAACCAATTAAGTTTCCTCCCGTAGCGGCAGAGCTGGTTATTCCAAAAACCGATGCCATATGGGAGAAAATGTACCGAACATTCATACAGGGAGGCCGTAGGATATCAGCGACCGCGCTGACAACCTACCTCGCCTCACCGTTACAGTTTTTTCTGAAACATATTGCCGAGATAAAAGAACCGCCGTCAATATCTCAGGAGTTCGAGATGAACCGGCTGGGAACAGTAATCCATGAGGTCATGGAAAAAATACTTCAGCCCTATAAAGGCATAGAATCGTTCACGTCTACCTCCGAACTCAAGGACAAAATCGAAACCGTAGATGCCTTGGTACAACAAGAGATTGCGGCGCAATATCATATTAACGTACAATCGCTAGGCGACTTTAATAGTCTGCAACGTATCATGCACAAAATCGCCACCGAATATGTCAAAATGTACATACAATATGATGTAGACAACTACCAATCCTTCCGCATTGTCGAATTAGAAAATGATGAAGATTACACGATGGACTTTCCCATTCAGATCAACAATAAAACAGAAACCGTTACGCTCTACGGTATAATAGACCGGGTAGATCAGGTGGTGACAGACTTGGGGGAAGTAAAAACCCGGATTGTAGACTATAAAACTGGAGCTGATATGGTAAAGTTCTCCACTATGGAGAAAGTATTCGCTCCCAATACGGAAAACAAAGCTTTGGTACAGACTCTCTTTTATACATACGTATTCGAACAGGTCACCGGACACCGCAATCTAGAGCCGCACCTCTATGTAGCTCGAAAAATGCGCGAAGAGGGCACTTTATTTTACGGAAGCTATGGTGCACTGATGGAAGGTGAATTCTTAGCCCAACAGAAAGAAGAATTTGTAAACTTCCTTACCAGCACATTGGAGGAAATCTTCAATCCGGAAATACCATTCCAGCATAATCCAGACGCTCATATTTTCCCATCCGATCCCTATACACTTTTCTATCGCAATGTAAGCGAATCCATCGAACCATAGCGATACTAGATGTGATCAGAGCAAGCTCCCCATAGGAGGTCATAAAAAAAGCGAGCTAAATTAGCTCGCTTTCGTTATTTATTATGTCGTTTTATTGCTTTATCAGCACGTCGTGTCGCAACCTCTATTTTATAATCCAGCCATTTATCTTTGAGCATCTTCCGCATCGTGTCATCAAAGAACCGCGTTATAAAAAGATTACGCGCACCCTTTAATTTTTCGCCCAGCGAGTTAGCAAGTGCCCGTACAGATATAGAGTATCCTTCAGTTTCATATTGAATATAATGCCACCATCCTGCTGGCATATAACACGTCTCTCCAGGGCCAATAACTGCCTCATAACCATCTAAAAGCTTAAGAGCGGGATATTCATCCGTACTACTGGTCTTAAGATTCGCAATACTGTGAAAATTGTATGGAAGCTTATACATCAAATCAGACTGATCATTGGGAAACAACCAAATACGCTTATACCCCTGAAACTGCGAAATGAATACATGAGACATATCGATATCAAAGTGATTACGCGTTGATGACCCCTCTCCTCCAAAAAACATATACGGAAGACCTTGAATCACTTTCCCACCGGTCACGTCATTATAGATTACATCTTTCTTAAGTTCTGGTCTAATTTTCAATAAATTGAACAGAAAAAGTCTCAACTCGGTAGGTTCTGCGGTGATTTTATCCAGATACTCTCCAAATGTCATCTTGCCAACGGGAGGGCTAGCAGCATAATTCTGACTCTCTTCCTCTTTTCCGTAAACATTTATTACCTCATTTCCTGCTATCTCTTTGAAATAGTCGTAACTCCACTTCGTCCAACAGGCACTGTCTGGGCTTATAAAGTCCTTAATGATTACAGGTTGTCCCTTAGTTAGGTAATCCTTCACAAAATCTTTTGAAGTGATTCCCGATATTTTATTGACAGGTTGTAGTTTCACAAGCTTTTTATTTTATTCCCCTAATATGCAATAATACAAACCAAACCATCATTAGATTGATATTGGTAGTGGAAAATCTATCGCTATCTATTTAGAAAGATTCTAAATGCTAATTTGGGAAATTATTCTGAAAAACAAGCGATTTTCATCACTTATTTTAAATTAATAAGACCACAAATCTTGTTCCCAATCCATAATGACCTTCTTGATACGCTCAGACTCCATGAGTCTTTCAATATCATCCTGTATATAATCTTTTATACGAAGGTCTTCTGGATTATCCTGTTTGATGATATAACTTGCAAACAGACGCTTGATAAATATATCATCATAACTCAGACCTGTAGCGGCGTTATGTCTATTCACAGCTTCTTTATTGACAAATACATGTCTCGCTTCTGGAAAATAAATCCAAAATGCTGGAGTAGCATCTACCGTCGGTCCAAAAGCATCTGCAGTTGGAATAGCTGGAGCTCTTTCCGGTGTTGTCGAATTTTCATTAGTTGCACCTTCCGGTTTGACCGCGAAAGGATCAAAAGGATCATAGCTATCTCCGGCATTTGTAGCCGCACTATGCTGAACTGCATTTTCCATTCCTGGAATCTGCGGTGTAATCAGAGGTGCAATACCTACAATACGTGGTTCAAAAACGGAACGTTGTTTATCAAAAATCCAATCTTCTTTAATCCTGAACTTGATCACATTCTCTCCACTGAAGGAGCGACTTTCGTATTTAGAACTAATAACCTCATTATTTTCGTTGAATTGCTCTACTAAAACACTATCACCTCCAAGGCGTGCCATCACCTGATCAACAGGTAGTATTTGCATCTTCTCAAAGTTGTCTCCCGTAGGATTATCCGCAGTCGGTGTTGGATCATAGGCAGTCAGCTCTCCAGCTTGGATCGCTTTGACAATGATATCCATCAATCGAGCATTAGGCGAAGCAAAAATCTGGTTCATCTTCTCTCTCAAATCGAGTTCTCTCCACACCCGTTTTCTATAAAAAACGTCTGTCTGTCTGATCGGCGAATAAGGAATCACCTTACGGTTTTCAATATCTGTATTTTTATAGTACCCATCCATAGGGGGCTCATCCGCTTGTGTGCGAACAGGCTTCGTGCTATTCGACAAGTTAGCATCCTGTGCTACCCCTGCAAATACCATCCCTATACAGGCTATAGATAAAACTATCTTTTTCATAATAATACTTATTATGCGCTTAATTTGTAACCTGGAAAGTAATTGGCTCCAAGTTTTGTGCCACACCATCAGGTCCGACTCCTACAATATCATAAATCATTACAACCGAACCTGCTTTAATCCCACTCAACCCTGTTTTCATCTGTGCACTGAAATCATTGCCAGACGCAGAATAAGGTCCTATTGGATCTACTCGAGGTATAGCTATATACATACTAAATTTAGTAACCTTAAATTTAGCATCGAAATCAAAATTATCCAACGAAGCTGACACCACCGTCTGTCCACGCAATTGCGAAGCAGAGATACGTCCTCCTGTTTTACCTCCGACACGAGCCGTTGGTTTTGGTATACGTTTCACACGAAACTTAGAAGTTCCCAGGTTTTGCGTCTTTCCATCTACAGTAGCTGTTACCGCTAAAGAGACATCTCCTGGAGAAGAAACCCGTGCAATATACTTAGCGTCTCCCTTTGACGTCAAATTCACTCCAGATCCCGACACCTTCAAGCTCTCGACAGGTACGCCTGGCGCAGAAATTGAAATAGGGTTATCAACACCGATATACAATACATTCATTGCATCAGGAGACACAACTGCTGAAGGTTTAGAAACCTGAAACGTCATTGGTTCTGTTTCATACGTCTTCACCGTTCCATCTGTTTGTTGGACACGGATAGATCCACGCCAGGTATGTGTACCCACACCGGGAGTTAGCGAATATGTTCCTTGCCCATCGACAACCGGTATAGAAGATCCATTTACCGAAATCTGAGGACTTGATTTAGAATCATAAGCGGTAAGGAATACCTTAGCAGTGTAAGGCTGTCCTGCGATTAAATACGATGTTGGTGCTACAGCTACAGCCGCAAATTTATCAAGATTAACCACCGCCTGATCCATCTTACCAAATATGTGTTTGACCACAGCAGATTCCGCATTTTTCGCATCTGCATTTATTTTATCCAGAGCTGTAATTGCTGCTGTCAAAGGAATACCGTCACCAAAATTAACATCTTCCCAACTTTTCTTAACACCCCCTCTAGGAACTGGGTCTTCTGCCGACAACGCAAAACTTACTTCATTATTCGTCAGTTTTTTTAGCTCGTCAGATGTCTTATTGATCAAATCGCGTAGCTGTTTACCTCTTCCCTCATTGATCATCAATCGAGCAGATATATCTGTACTGCTACGGAACTTAACATCACCAGTCTCTTCGTCCATACCACCACCTTCTCCAGATAATGTTTGATTATACTCGGTAAGCTTAGCAGTCAATTGAGCGACCAACTTCTGAGCTTCCTCGGCTTTGATCAACAGTGGCTGCGCACGTTCGGGATTCTCCTTCATCTTGGTCTCCCGAAAAGCTAAGAACATATTATCAATACCAGCCTGTGTATTTTGAGTCGATGTATTTAAACTATTTCCTAGGTTTCTAAAAGCATCCAGAATAGAATCCGATACATTTAGCGCTACTAAGCCTAGTAGCACTAGATATAGGATTCCGATCATCCGCTGTCTAGGTGTTTCCTTATTTCCTGCCATAGTCTCTAATTTTCCTTAAAATCTATTGTTCAATTAAAGTTCTACTTAGGAACGATTAGCATTCATTGCGGACAACATATTACCATAGATTGCATTCAATGATGTCAAGTTTTTATTAAAAGTACTTACCTGTTCTTTAAATTGCTGCATATCGCCGGAAGCTTCATTAAAAGTCTGTAGATCTGCTGCAGCACGCTCAAACGCATGGCTAAGCTGTGAAGCACCTGTTGAAGCCGCGTTCAACTTGTCCGCAAACTGATTTGTAGCAGTCGCTGTATCAGCAACTTTAGAAATCGCTGCTACCTTGTCTCCAAATGTACGCAGCCCATCTCCTAAGTTTCCAATCAGGTTTTCATCAATCTTAGCATCCTGCAACAATTTGTCTAAGGCCGCCGTATTACCTACTGCCACAGGCTGCGCAACAGCTGCTACCGCACTACGCTTAGGAAGCTCTCCATTAAAATCTTCGTCCAGCTCTGGATACACACGAGTCCAATCCACATCTTTCTCTCCTGCCATGAATCCCATGATGAAGAATAACAAAGCCTCAACTGCCAGACCGATACCGATCATCCACTCACCTCCTTTGAAGTGAAGAATTTTAAACATCAAACCGATAATAACTACAGTCGCTCCCCAGTTGATAAGCGTGTTGATACCGAAACCAAATTTCTTTTTGCGTGCCATGTGACTAATGCTAATTTACAATGCGTTATTAATATTCTTGACTCTTTTTATTTTCTTAATAGGCTACTCCTGGATACCTCGTCACCGATCTAAAACCGATATATGATTTTGCTGTATCCTGGTATTCATATTGTCTAGTTCCATTCTGCAGGAAAAAACCAACATCCTTCCACGATCCTCCACGGATTACCTTGCGCTTCATCGTCTCATGATCCGATGCTTTTGCGTTGTAACTATAAGTAGGGTTCATATCATGTACGAATGAATATGCTGATTCGTTATAGCTGGACTGCGTCCATTCGGCCACGTTGCCTGCCATGTTATAAAGACCGAAATCGTTGGGCCAGTAGGAATATACTGGAGCAGTATACGCTACACCATCGTCGATATAGTTACCACGACCTGGCTTAAAATTGGCCATTAGACAACCTCTCGCATTTCGCGCCGTAGGTCCTCCCCAAGGATACTGCGTACCAACTTTACCGCCTCTCGCTGCATATTCCCATTCTGCCTCTGAAGGCAGCTGATAATCAAACCTCGGTTGCATGCGGTTCTTTGCAGCCTGGTTATTAAAGAGTTGTGTCCGCCACGAATTAAACGCCTGCGCCTGGCGCCAAGTCACTCCCACAACTGGATAATCATCAAATGAAGGATGTGAAAAATATCCATTGACCATAGGTTCATTGGCGGCATAACTAAAATCAGCAAGCCATACTGTGGTATCTGGGTAAATCAACATTGTATCGCGCATAATAAAATCGGAGCGTCTTTTGGATGGATCATTCTTTCCACGTACGGCTGCCTGCTGGTCGTACCATTCGAAATGATATTTCAACAGACGTACATCCAACTCATTACGACCAAAAACACGGTCCTCACCTTGATAATACATGCTTCCCAAACGCTCCCGCTTATCCTTATCTCCAGTCTTCCAAGGAGACTGTTTGTTAACCTTATCCCAGTCAATGAAACGCTCGCCACTACCATCTTCGGTCGCAATAAAATAAGAATCATCCCCCAAAAAGTTGTGAATAAGAATAGAATCTCTCACCCAATATACAAACTGACGATATTCGCTATTGGATATTTCAGTATCGTCCATATAAAAAGGTGCGATAGTTACCTGGCGGTTTTGGGCTGTTTGCGAAAAGCCGATATCTTCGTCCGACTGTCCCATAATAAAAGTACCACCCGGAATAAGAACCATCCCGTGCGGTGTTTTATTCGCTTTCAACTTATCCAATCGTACGCCTACTAGCTCACCTGTATTACTTGGTCCTTTACATCCCAATGCAGCTACCGCTATCAGTGCGCATAGAAAACCATAAGACAATCTGTAACGATTAAATTTCATAAACTAATAATCTAAGCTAAACCTTCTCTAAGAGCTTCCACATCAACCATCAAAAAGCTAACCAAAAAAAGCTAATTCCTGATGTCTTAAGTCAAAAAACTCCAAGAAAAAAAACTTCTCTAAACTCAATCAGCAAAAGAAGCACCTAAAAATAGGTGTTAATTATGTTATTCAATCAAGAATCTTCAAAAAAAAGTAAAAAAAATAGCAGAAGCCCTTTTTTAACACTTTTTAACGCTAGTCCTGAATTTGATAAATGTACTATTTATTGACCTGTTTGATATACTGCTCTACTGCCATCGTCATACTCGGCGCACTAGGTGTAGGTGCTGGAATATCCAACAATAACCCTTTCTCCAATAAAGCCTGCTGTGTGCTCGTACCAAATGCCGCTATACGCGTATTATTCTGTACAAAGTCTGGAAAATTCTCATAAAGAGACTGCACGCTAGAAGGGCTAAAGAAGACAATAACATCGTAGAATACATCTTTCAGATCAGCAATATCACTGATCACAGTTTTGAACAACACCGCTGGCGTAAAATCATAGCCGTTGTCCTGAAGCCACTTCTGTGTCTCCTCATTAGCTACATCCGAGCAAGGGAACAAAAACTTCTCTTTACTATGCTTTTTCAGAACTTCTTCCAAATCTTTGGCGGTTTGCTTTCCAAAGAATATCTTACGCTTTCTGTATTGAATATATTTCTGCAAGTAAAGTGCAATTGCCTCAGAGATACAAAAATATTTCAACTCTGCCGAAACCTCAAAACGCATCTCTTCACATACTCTGAAGAAATGATCTACCGCGTTTTTACTTGTAAATATTACCGCAGAAAAGTCAGAAAAATTTATACGATCTTTTCTAATATCTCTAGCAGGAACTCCCTCTACATGAATAAAACCACGAAAATCCAATTTTAGATTATACTTTTCCGCTAACGTAAAATAAGGTGACTTATCATTCTCAGGTTTTGGTAAAGTAACCAACACACTTTTTACTTTTTTTGCTCTCGCAACGTCGATCTGCATAAAATTCTATCTTTAATTGTTTAGTGTTTTCACTAATATTAAAATCGGTGCAATTTCTAAGCTGCAAAGATACAGAATTAAATAAAAGATTGAAAACCTAAGATTTCCCACAACACTATAAGCTGTTCGTAAAAAGCGGTATAAGAACAAGATAGACACCACAATAAGAAAGAAAATTAATATTATCTTAAAGTAGGAAGTAGGAAAAAAGGTAACGAAAAGTAATAACGGCATTAATATTAACATACTATTAAAGTACACTAAATATAAGACGGCTATATATTCCCGAACGAGTCTTTCGACCTCAAACACTATAGCAATAATACGAACCATCAATATCTTGGCTACGAACAGGATACCCACAAGCACCGATATCTGGATAAAATTAGCGACAGTAACTTCGCTCATAGGATTATACGCGGAGCGATAGAGAAGAATAAATAAACCTAAAGAAAAACTAAATATGATATATAGAAAAATATAAGGCCAAGAGGTCATCACATTATCTTCCTTACTGATCTGAGCCAGTACCCTATCATTGAAGAACCCGTATATAATATTCTGAAAGTTGGAATAAAAAAATAGCCGAACTAAACCTATCCCCAAAAACAACAAGATCAATACACCGATTATCCATAGAGGACGATCGACCTTTTGTAACGCTTGCATCGTAGGCGCCTGCTTATCCTTATTGAGACTCGCTGTAAACTCCATCCAAGAAACAAAGTCATTATCTGTCACGGTAATTTTCCGACGTAGACTATCTAGGTATGGATTCGGTCTATTATTGTCCACAAAAACATATAACCTCGCTAAAGAATCTTTTTTTACCTGCACAGCAGATAACGAATCCTGCGTAACACGCAGCAATGAATCTGACAAAGGCGCGACCTGTGCCCTCAAGCCGGCAAACGAGAATACTACTGCAAATAGCATCAAAAGATATTCCAATTTTTTCCTAATTTGCAGTGGCCTATTCTTTGTTTCCATGTATGCTCAAAGGTAGGATTTTTGTCAATAAAAACTAAACGATTCTATGCGAGATACAATCAATAGGTGCCCATGGTGTGGAGACGACCCGCTGTATGTAGAGTACCATGACAAAGAATGGGGAAAAAAGGTGACCGATGACCGTATCCTATTCGAATTTTTATTACTGGAATCTGCTCAGGCGGGATTGAGCTGGATCACTATACTACGAAAACGCGAGGGATACCGCGAACTTTTTGCTGACTTCGACCCTATCAGGGTAGCAAAATACACACAAGAGCAAATCGACACCATAGTTCAAAATCCAGCTATCATACGCCACCGTGGCAAGGTCGCTGCAGCAGTTACTAACGCACAGATTTTTCTGGATATACAGAAGGAATTCGGTTCATTCTACAAATACCTGTACACTTTCATGCCAAATGGGGAGTCTATAAAAAATAACCTTACCTCCATGAAGGATGCGCAGGCCAGCACCCCCGAATCGGATGCACTTTCAAAAGATCTTAAGAAACGAGGTGTCAAATTCTTTGGCACCACCATATGCTATGCATTCATGCAAGCCACTGGCATGGTTAATGACCATTTAGACTCCTGCCAATTTAAAGGCTAGGCTCCGCCGGAGACCTCCTTGTAGATATCAGGGAGGTTTCGGCACTGCCCGTTATAATCCAACCCATACCCTACGACAAACTCCGGTACAATTTCGAAACCTACATACATGATATTATCAAATTCATGTTGCAGACATGCAGGTTTAAGCAGTAAAGTACACACTACCACACTTGCAACCCCTAGTTTCTCCAGGGCCTCCATCGTATACTTCAATGATCGGCCAGAATCAACCACATCCTCCACGATAACGATATTGCGCCCCGTCAAATCCATCCCAACACCTATTAACTCATGTATGTTACCTTGCGCTGTACCTGCATAAGAAGCCAATTTAACAAAGGACATCTCACAAGGAATATGTACCTGTTTCATCAGATCGGCCATAAACATAAAAGAACCATTCAGCACACCGATAAAGACCGGATGCTTGTCCGCGTACTGTACATTGATATCTATACCGATCAACCGAATCCTCTTTTTTATTTCATCATACTCGATAAAAGGCTCAAATTTCAAATTATCAATCTCAATTGTACGCATCTTCTTTAGTTCTTTTTTTCTTTGTTAAATAATTTTTCGAGGATGGATTTCTTTTCCGTTTCCTCTCGTTCCATTTCTTCTATCAGACGTTCGTGTTCATCAACCACATCTAGAGACACTGTATCCCTTATCAAGGGAGCAGGCGGGCGTAAGCCGGGCTGTAACACGACGTCATAAAAGCCGTAATTGGCGGGTACATTCACCTCCTTCAGATCCCCCACTTTGGTCATAATATATCCATAGGTATTGAAATGACGCTGCACCCACGGCTTAAGATGTCCTGTATAGTCAAATGAAGCCAAACCCGTCTTAGGTCTAGGCACGATACTCGACAAGAAAAGACTCTCCCCCAGATTGAGCTCCTGTGGCCGCTTTTTAAAATAATATTGAGAAGCTTCTGCAATGCCATATACATCTTTACCCCATTCGATTACGTTCAGGTAAATTTCGAACAACCGATCTTTACTGACCTGTCCCGATGCTTCCATCAACCAAACCAACAGAATTTCTTCAAACTTACGCGTCATTGTTTTTTTACGGCTCAAAAACACGTTTTTCACCAATTGCATAGAGAGCGTACTGGCTCCACGCTTAAACTTCCGCTCCTTAATATTCGTACGGATAGACAGTTTGAAAGCTTCTTCTTCAAAACCATTATGTGTATAGAAAAAGGGATCTTCGGTATTACGTACCGTTGTTTTCAACACATAAGGAATCTGTGCCAAAGGGGTAAAATTAGGGTTGCTCGGTCCCACCACAATATGCCTTACAAACGTAGTATCGTCATAAGCATCATATTCAAAAGGAAAATTGAGCGAATCGACTTTTGCTTTTCCCCAGCTCAATACCTTCAGGTCAGTATCATCGATCGATGACTTAAACATAATATTGTCCGGATTGTCCAGTTCAACCGCAAAATCTAGGTTATAATCCACCTGCCCTGCAACTTGTATGCCTTCTAGACTTTCAAACAAACCGCCTGGGATAGCATCGAAAAAATTCTGTGCCGTAAATGGTCCCGTCCTTAGAGATAATTCAATCTTCTTATTGGGCTTGATTGTAAACTTAGCTTTAGGAGAAACGGAGAACTCTTTGACTGTAATTTTAGATTTATCAGTCAGGGCGATGTAATCATTCGCTATGGCTATTCCTCCCGTCGCCAAGCCATGTGGCAATATTACGGCTTCGTCAGAGAGCCGTCTATGCTTGACAACCAGGTTATCGTATTCGACTGCCCCAGTCACATGCAATAAATCCTTTTCTACTTTACGGACCCCCGTAAGATCAAAAACCAATCGGTCAAAACTGATTCCTAATCCATACTTTCCTCTCAAAAAAGGCAACTCGGTATTCTTCTCTTTAGAGGAAACTTCAACTTTTAATTTTTGTCTATCTCCATCCACATGTCCTTTCAAGCGCCATTCCGCATCGTGATCATTGAGAAAAAGACTTGTTTCAAAATCTCCATCATCAATAATCGCCTGAGGCACCCGTATACGCTGATGTAACAAGCTGTCGCGGTACGAGATCTCAAAGTCATTCATCCGCATATTACTAGGTACCTTAGAAAATATCTGCTTAGCAAGCCGTTGCGCCCATTCTGCGAAGTTACGCTCATTGGGTTCTTCTATTGCCGTCGAATCTTTCTCCTTTTTACGGAAGAGAAAATCATAGTTGCTCACGGTATCCCTCTTCACAAAAGAAACCTTTCCGTGATCAAGGTCAAAACGCCCGATCTTGACATCTCCAAACAACAAAGGCCATATCCGGATACTGACCCCGAGATGATCCATCGCCGCAAGCGTATCCCGTCCCGCAGGCACTACCGTAACACCATCAAAAACAACAGTAGTCAAACCATCAAACCGATAACTATCCACCTTAAAATCGATCTGATAGTCTTTTTTCAGCTTCACCTGTGCTCTACCAACAGCAGCATCAAGGTAACCTTCACGTTTGGACATTGCAAAAGCAAACGCTCCACCGATTAAAATAATAAGGGCACCCAAGGCTATTAAAAGCCACTTTTTCCGTGATACTGACAATCGCATATCTAACTCGATCTATTTGGATGTTAAACTTAGATAAAAAGCTTGGAAATATCGAAAAATGCAGAAAAAATAGCACTTTAATTGACAATAATCTATCTGCGCTCATTAGCGTATGCCTTATATTCCGTTAGCCGCACCCTGCTAAATACCAATGAAAGATTACCTACGTGAACTCGCAAGCTCGGTCTGTAAACTATACCGCCCTTGCGAGGCACGAAGGAACCCCGAAGGGCTCATCGTAGATAGTTTTTTTTAATAATGAGACTGCTTCATTTCATTCGCAGTGACGGGTATCGCTACCCATGAACTGCACTTATCTACTTGGAATAAACGAAGAATAGTATTATTTTAGACCATACTTAAACATAAACGCTACTATATTATGAACAAACGGGAATTTTTAAAAAGCAGTGCAATAGGTGCGTTGGGGCTTCTTCTTTCGCCTTCTATTCTAAAAGCTTTCCCTACAGATCGCCGCTTGCGGACTGCACACATCGGTGTTGGCGGCATGGGCAGGGCAGACTTGGATGCCATTTCCTCCCATCCGAATGTGGATATTTTCGCGTTATGCGATGTGGATGCCATAAACCTAGGTGAAGCGCACAAACTACACCCTAAAGCTCGTATCTTTTCCGATTATCGGAAGATGTTGGCGGAACTTGGTGACCAGATTGACGCCGTCATCGTATCCACCCCCGATCATACCCATGCTCCGGCTTCCCTATTGGCCATGCAGATGAATAAACCTGTTTATTGCCAAAAGCCCCTAACGCATTACGTATCCGAATCACGTGAAATGAAAAGAGTGGCAGCTGAAAAAAAATTAGTCACTCAGATGGGTATTCAGGTACATTCTTTTTACGACTATAAGCTGGCTACACTTTTGATCCAGTCTGGTATAATCGGAAAGGTGCACACCGTACACGCCTGGTCTCCAAAAAACCACGGCTACGATGGCCCACCTCCCCAAGGAGAGGACCCAATCCCAGAAACCCTAGACTGGAACTTATGGGCAGGCACATCGCCTAAAAGACCCTATAAAAAAGATGTATATCACCCAGGACGCTGGAGACAAATAATGGACTACGGTTGCGGAACGTTGGGCGATATGGGTGTACATATCTTTGATACCCCATATAATGCACTCCAGCTTGACGTACCACGTACGATCATCAACGAGTGCCGACCTACGAACGGATTTGGTTTTCCGGAGCACAATAAAGTTACCTATGAATTCCCAGGTACCGCATATACTACCTCATCGTTAAAATGGATCTGGTATGATGGCCCCGGTGCGCCAGCAATCAATGAAGACCTAACGCTACCCAATATGCAAGCTGCTAAAAAAGAGGTAAAGAAACAGGACGATCCAGGGGTGTTATCTTTAGACCCAGGAATAGCAGGCGATGGCCAACTCCCTGAGCAGGGCGCTATGTTTGTCGGTACCAAAGGACGTTTGTTATTGCCACACTTCATGCAGCTACCACGAAAAATAGTTGATGGTCAATATGTTGATATCTCTACAGAAATAGAAAAGGTATCAGCCAAGCACAATCTAGGTAAGCCCGTCCGTGATTATGATAAGGAAGGTGCTAAGCACTATCACCAGTTTGTAGACGCCTGTTTGGGTAAAGCAGAATGTTCTGCTCCTTTTGATTATGCTTCCCGACTGACAGAAACCATTCTTTTAGGCACTATTGCCGGACGCTTCCCTGGGGAAACCTTGCATTGGGATGCTAAAAAGGCTAAATTTAAAGAAGAAAAAGCAAACCAATATTTACAAGGTAACTATAGGTCTTTTTAAACAACTACTGTTTATTTTATACAGAAAAGGTTTCTATCCTAAGGATAGAAACCTTTTCTGTTACATGATCAAGCTAGAAGTCTTCTGAGAGGCAAAATTTGCTTATGTGACTTATTTTCATTATATTACAAAATTCAGACTAAATCATACAAACCGTCTGAACAGATTTCTTTCGATTTTCGAACGATATCTTAGGGATAAACAAACACATCACACGCTCCCTTGTATTCAAAATAAAAAAATCACTAAGCATATGAACAATAACATTTTAATACATTACCCCAAGGCAAACTCGAGGCCCGTTAGTGTCAACTACAAAGTATCGAATGAAGGTGACCTGAAAACAATTACCTGTATTGTCCCCGATAAAGACAACACCCCATCCTGGCTTGAATTACAGAAATTCGAACTCGTTGCCATGAAATTTGACAATGCCTATGACCTGGTATTCGAACAGCGCAAATTTGACCGCAATCTAGATACTGTATTATTCTTAGACAAAGTCTTCGAAAAGATTATGGATTTGAGGCAAGCATGACATGTTTGTCTACAGCAATGTGTAGCTTTGTAATAGAATTACGAAGTTATGATTACAAAAGAGCAGATATTACACGCATTGAGCCATGTAGAGGATCCGGATTTGAAAAAAGATCTGGTGACACTCCATATGATTCAAAATATTGAGATATATCCGAACAAATTAAAATTTGATGTGGTACTCACCACACCGGCATGCCCGATGAAAGGGCATATCGAGCACGCCTGTCGTAACGCGATTGCCCTATTTGTGGACAAGGATATCGAAGTCGAGATCAACATGACTTCCAATGTGACAAGTGTAGACACCTCACAGCTTAAAGGCATCAAAAATATTATTCTTGTTTCCTCAGGAAAAGGTGGTGTGGGTAAGTCTACCGTAGCCAGCAACCTTGCATTAGCCCTAGCCGAATCAGGGGCTAAGACAGGGCTACTCGATGCAGATATCTATGGCCCATCGCTACCGATTATGTTCGGTCTAGAAGGTGCTAAACCAATGGCTACGCAGATGCCGGATGGTAAAACGAAAATCGAACCCATCGAGAAGTTTGGATTGAAACTTCTTTCTATTGGTTTTTTCACCGATCCCAACCAACCTATCCCTTGGCGTGGTCCTATGGCGACAGCAGCGATCAAGCAACTCTTTAACGATGCTGATTGGGGCGAACTGGATTATCTGATCGTGGATATGCCACCGGGTACGGGCGACATTCATATCACCGTATCGCAGACCTACCCTATTTCGGGGGCTGTCATCGTGACCACACCGCAACAGGTAGCACTTGCTGATGCAATCAAAGGAATAGCGATGTACCAGATGGAAGGTATCAATGTACCTATCGTCGGTATTGTAGAAAACATGGCTTACTTTACGCCTGCTGAACTGCCCGAAAACAAATACTATATCTTTGGTAAGGATGGTGGCAAGCGATTGGCAGAAGACAATAAAGTTCCATTCCTAGGCGAAATTCCATTGATCAAAGCCATCAGTGATGCCGGAGACAACGGCTTCCCTGTAGTACTGGACGGAGACGAGGATATATCCGAATCATACAAAAGTATAGCCGGTCGTGTAGCTCAGGAAGTCAGCATATTGGCGAATAGATAATATTTAAAGAGCAGGCCTAGCCTGCTCTTTAAATATTACTGTTAAAGTCTTAAAACAAACCAGAACTGTTAACATATTCATTTAGACAAAACACCTCTGATAATACCTTCCGCTTCTAATAAAAAATCAGCCAGTACTTTATTTTCCCAGTAATTTTACTTGAGCTCAAATCAGCCTGTAGAACATTCTATATACCGATATAAAACTGTTGAAATCATCACTTCTTCGCTAAAAATCAATATAAAAGAACGCCCTCTCGCTACGTAACATGGATACATTCTTGTACAAGTAGATGAGAAACTGAACCAAAAAGATTAGAAACCAGCAACAGTAATTGAGAGTCTGGTCTACGTTTGTGACAGACTCATACCAGTATCTGCTATTTTTAGATCACTTTCTACAGTTGCTACGCAGCAATTGGGGACAAAATCATGATTCTATCCGTAACTGCTCTTACTTTACGGCTTACCTGTACCAGACTACGAGAAACTGAACAAAGACTATCACGCTCTTAATTAACTATAGAGAATATTCATTACCAATTAAAGCAAACTATCTTTTCCTTAAACGCATGTTACGTAGCGAGAGAATAGACAATGAAGACTTTCTTTTATAGTTGCACAGCATTATTTGTTACTTGTACCAGATCAAGAACTATTCGTATACCATTGCCAAATACTTAATACCCTAAATGTGAAAGTAGTATCACTTCACAGATATGCCTCGGAGCATTCGCAAAGACTCGTATCATAACTTCTTAATTGTGTGTCCATTTAAGTTTTAGTATATTGAGTCTGCTTATTAATGACGTGCATTTATAAACTACTTGACCTTTTTTGTTTTAATTATGAAGTATATCCGTGCAAAAGCGAACTTTTTCCGATTGGCCGATGAGAAGTTAATTGTCTTGGGAGCCCGCATTATAGAGTGCATGAAGACATCAGAGGTCTTTACCGATCCCACTCCTACCATAGTACAATTGGAAGAAGCTTATGAGGCCTACTATGAAGCGGTAGTACCAGCGGCTAGTCGAAGTAGAGAGACACAAGCCCTGAAACGTGAACGGAAGCGCGTACTGGCAGATTTATTTCAGCAACTCGTCTATTACGTCAATACAGTAGCGGACGGACAGTTATCCCTGCTATACAGCTCCGGTTTTCCAGTGTTGACCGGCAAGCGAACAGGCGTAATCCCAGACACCCCAACAGGGATAGTACTGGAGGACGGTAGACGGACCGGTGAGGTCGCGTTCCGCTTTACCCCAGTAGGTAGGGACATGCAGTATGAATATAGCTTTGCCGTAGAAGACTTAAACAAAAAAGAGTTGGTATGGGGAGAATCCTTATTTACTACTAGATCCTTCAAAACCTATCAGGATGGGTTTACTGCAGGAATCTACATTTACTTTAAAGTCAGAGCTCGCAACAAAAACGGAGTAAGCGATTGGTCTACAGCAGTTCGTTTTTTGGTGCGGTAAGCTAAACATTTAGAGTTCAACTCTCCAAAGTTTCTCCGAACAACATGTTTTACTGACTAACATTGGCGATTTAAGTGGTCAAAAAGGGAGACGATCAACTGTCTCCCTTTTTTATTTTATATTACATAGCATTTTGTTTCACAACACCTAAAGTTCGATCTATCTCACCTTGAGGTATCAAGAACTCCCATTGCTTATCACCAACAGGGACATCAAATGTAACTGTCAGAGTAGCATTATGGTTTGCTCCATTTCTATCCAACGCCATATTTAAACGTTTTAGATCATAAAATCTAAAACCTTCCCCCCACAACTCGACTCTACGGTGTGTAAGAATTTCCTCAACCAAAGCTCCCCCACTATTCGTTGATAAAACGTATGCAGGATCTCTGGTGATTACCAGATCGTACAATGCTTTTCGTGCATCAATCTCACGTCCAGATAAGTTAGCAAGAGCCTCAGCCTCTATAAGATACATTTCAGCAGCTCTCATAAACATTAGATCACCATTACTATTTGCAGGATTAGGCAACGTAAACTTTCTAGTCATATACGGTTGGCGAACTCCACTTGCTGCCACAGGAAACCCCACTTCTTTGGCTGTGGGATCCCATAGCTTCTTTCTAATATCGGTTGCTGATATTTTATTATACAACAATGAACTAATTGCCTTCGGGTTCCCTCTCGTATTGGTCGAACTGAAGTTACCTATATACGCGTAAAACGAGAAGAAATAAGTTGGTTGATCTTCCCGATGTTGGATACCCCACATCCATTCCGAATTTGAAAAATTAACAAAAGAATTCAAGTATTGATTTCCGGTCATTAATGAAAAACCGGTTCTTGCCTCTTTCGCCATTTGGGCTGCAACATCATAATTCTGCTGCGTCAATGATACTCTTGCCTTAATTCCTTTTGCTACGTTTACGTTTAGATGAGAGATATCTGGTCTAGCAACAGCGTTGCCAAAGAGACCAATAGCTTCATCTAAGTCTTTATTGATTTGTGTATATACCTCCTCAACAGAGTTTCTCGGTATGGCTCCTACAGTCTTTTCAAGAATCAAAGACATCCCCATAGATGAGTTATCTCCCCCCTTAACGTAGCGCTTACCAAAAAGCTGTACCATTTGATAATAACTCCAAGCTCGATAAGTAAATGCTTGTGCTTTTAGAAAATTCCTCTCTTCTTGAGGCCCAACCGCAGCATCGATGTTTGCAATGATTTCATTGGCATTTCCTATCAATGCATAATAAAACCCATAATTAAAGGTCAAAATACTAGCATTAATATTTCTATGAGAAAGCCATTTATACTCTGAATTAAAGAATCCATTAGCTGCTCCAGTCATTACAAAATCCTCACCTAACACCTCCATATAGAGCATATTACCAGACTGACCTCCGGCAGCCTGATTACTATGCCATTGTGCATACATCAATCTATGCATTCCATTGATCGCCGCATATGCGTTCTTTGTCGTTGCAAATGTAGTCGACGGAGCGATTCTTGTCGTAGGATCCTTTTGCAAGAATTCTTTCTTACAAGAAGAGAACAGACATACTAATACTACAAGAGAAAGAAAACTGCTATTTATGTTTATTTTTCCAATTAGTCTCATAACATTAAAATCCGAAGTTAAAACCAAAATTAACTGTCCTTGCGTGGGTATATGCCGAATTATCCGTTGGTGAAGTAATCCCTCCAACAGGATTAAAACCTTTCCTACCTGACCAATAAAACAGATTCTCTGCACTAGCAAACACCCTTGCTCGTTTAATTCCCACTTTCGATATGACTTGGCTCGGCAATCGATAGGCAAAATTAACTGAGCTAATATTCAAGTAGGATGCTTTCTGTAACCATCTTGACGAGGCAGCTCCATTTTGTGCAGTACGATTTAAATCCATTAATGGAATATCCGATACATCTCCAGGGTTCTTCCATGCTCCAAATAAATCGCGATGAAGATTCGCTCCATTCGACGGCCCCGAAGACATTAATCCAGCATACTGTCCTTCATAAAAATATCCACCAAGACTGTATGTCAACACAAAGCCGAAGTCAAAATCTTTATAAGAAAAGCTATTGACAATGCTTCCATAGACCGGAGGTAAGGCAGATTTATTCAACCAATCTTGACGTGCGGAATTATGATCAAATGTAATTGTATCGACAACACCGTTTCCCTTATCAATAAGTTTATGATCTACATTTTTCGGATCATATGCAACATCTTCTGACAATCCCAAATACATCGCCCTTCCTGTTTCAGGATCCACACCATAGTATGTCCGTGTATAATAATCATACATTGACCTACCTACAGCTCTTTTATATGGGGAAGAAACAATCTCTGGGGTTTCCTCAGGCATTTTAGTCATTTTGTTCTTAATAGTCGTCAGGTTCAATGTTAGATTCCAATTAAAATCTGGCTTCCGAATTAAATTTCCAGTCAAAGAGACCTCGAATCCTTTATTCGTCACAGAACCGACATTTTTTTGTATAGAATAAGATCCACTGGTTGTACCTCCATTATGGTAAGGCTGATTCACATTGAAAAGTAACCCGTTCGAGTTTCTATGATAATACTCCATTGTACCATGAATACGTCCCTTCAAGAAGGAGAAATCTACACCAACATCAAGTGGCTGTTGTGACTCCCATGTCAAATCCGGACTTCCCAATGAGGTCAAAACAGCGCCAGGAGCTGAAGCGTTATTATAACCGATAGAATATCCTGGTTGATATGGATAATAGTTCTGATCTCCAGATGATGTTAGTAACTGTGCATTCCCAAGTTTCCCATATGAAGCTCTAACTTTTAATAGATCAGTAAAATCATTCTTAAAAAACTCCTCTTTATCCAAACGCCAAGCTCCTCCAATTGACCAAAAATTTGCCCATCGCAGGTTAGATATGAAGCGGGAATTACCATCCCTACGTATCATCGCGCTTAGATAATACTTATTGTCAAAATTGTAATTTGCTCGTGCAAAGTAGCTCTCGATAGTACCTTCTAACAATCCTGAAGTTAGAGAACTGATATCTGAAAAATTTGAAAAAGTATATAAGCCGTCAAAGCCTTGCCCAGTACGCCTACCAGATATTTCGTCTAACCGATAAGAGTAATTTTCATGTCCAAGAACGGTTTCGAGATTATGGTCACCCAAATTATTATTACTACGTAACAATTGATTGAATGTATAGTTGAATGTTCTATACCAGTACTGATTATACCGACCAGCAGGAGCACCATCTCCAACCTCTGTATTCTCATACCCTTCTTCTCGGTAACTGGTAATATCTGGACTAAAAGTAGTACTAAACGTCAACCACGGTAAAATATTCACATCAATATACGCTCTTGCAGAAACAAAATCTCTATTCGCTTTACTTTGATTCTTGAGTGTTTCAGCTAATGCGTGCCGCCCGCTGTTAAAAGGTCTTGACAAGCCAAACTCAGAAACCAGATTTCCATAATCGTACCGTCTATTTCCTAAATTATCGTACAACATCTCACCTGTTGTAGGATCGTGCACATACACAGGATATATTGGTGCAATAGCTCTTGAAAAATAGAAAGGATTATTTATACTCCCAGAAGCCGATGAAGCATAATCGTAAACATTACTTGCTCCAGATAAGTTGATTCCTGTTTTTAACCAAGAAGCTATTTCAGTATTCGCATTAACTCTACCCTGAAAACGATCCATCGAAGACCGCAATCCCCATCCATTATCTTCTAAGTAACTCATTGAAGCGTAAATATCTGTTTTCCTTATTCCTGTCGAATAGTTAATACCATATTCATTACGTCTCCCTTTTCTTGTCGACTCATCTTCCCAAGATGGAGCTCCTTTATATTTTATTTGAGCATTAGAATTAAGCTTGCCATTGACATCTACCAACTCATTATTCGCAACATTAAACGCATTATACCCCCCTAAATATTGAACGATATCATTATATGTCTTTCCATTGTAAATCTGTTGACCTGCTGAATTTCGAGGTAGTAGTCCTGATCCGATCTGACGAGCAATATCTAAAGGTATACGATTTGCAGCCGAGGAAGCATAGGCTAAACTATTGGTATAGGCTTGCCACATTAATTCATAGTATTCTCCCGCAGAAACTGTATTATAATTAGGTACCCCGTTCTCGTTATACCCGATTTGTACCTGAGCATTAAAATCTGCTTTCCCTTCTTTACCTCGCTTAGTTGTCACCATGATTACTCCATTAGCACCTCTTGAGCCATACATAGCAATTGTTGCCGCATCTTTCAATACGGTAACACTCTCCACATCCGCAGGGTTTATATTGGCCATACCCCCATCAAACGGAGCCCCATCTACAACGATTAAGGCATTATTTGATGCAGAATAAGATCCAATACCGCGAATACGAATATTAGGTGAAGAACCTGGAGCTCCAGATGGTGCCGATGTTTGTAAACCAGGTCCAGCTCCCTGCAAGGCAGTCAACACATTGGAAATCGGTCTTTTGTCAATCTCTTTTGTACCAATCTGTGTTGCTGACCCCGTGAAGTCAGATCTCTTAACCGTTCCGTAGGCCACAACAACCACCTCATCTAATTCATCGTCTAGCGCTAGTGTTACAATAAGATTTTCTTGATTTCTGATGACAACTTCCTTCTCTAGGTACCCAATATATCTAACAATCAAAGTGGCCCCTGTGTTAGCCTGAATCGAGAAAGCTCCCTTCCCATCTGTCATAGTTCCAGACGAAGTGCCCTTTACTGCAATAGAAGCTCCTGCAAGTGGAGCCCCATCAGCGTTTTTCACAACTCCATTTATTCTATTTTGAACATCTATTATCCCGTTAGATATGATAATATCTCTTTTTGCACTTCTATTAATGGTTATGGTTCCATCAATAATTTTAAAAGCCATTTTATTGCTTTCCAAAAGTTGGGTCAAAGCTTCAATTAAGTTTCTCTCTTCCAAACTTATACTAACACGACTTGCTCCTTTCATCACCGCATCATTATATAAAAACTTATAATTAGTCTGTTTACTTATTTCTTTAAAAGCTTCTTCTAAGGTGGCGTTACGCAAGGAGAGTGAAACTTTTTGTGCTTTTCCACTCCCATAGACACAAGTCATAAAGACCAGCATCAAAGCCGTTGTTATCTTCATAATCCTGAAAATTATTGGAAAGGGGATTTCCGAGAAGGCATAGCGTCCTTTGCCAAATGATAAGTTATTCATACATTTGATTAATTAAGTTAATGTTAATAGTTTAATTCTGATTAGCTTAACGATTTTGAACAGGGGTGCTGCAACACCTCTGTTCTCGTTTTTTAGTACATGTTGTTTTATGTCATATGTTCCTGTTTTTTTGAAATTAATAATTTATTGTTCTCTATTTTAAAAACTAAATCACTTACAAATTCCAACATTTTTAAGACTTCACTTAGGTTTGAATCGCGTTTGATCTCTCCAGTGTATGTCTGTGATAAAGAAACCTCTCTAGAAAAAGAAATGTCTACACCGTACCAATTTTGCAGCTGCTTAGCGATAGATACTATATTATCGCCCTTGAAATAAAATAAATTGTTTTTCCAGGCTAATTCTTTTAGAAGATCAGCCTGACGCACATCGATTCTATTTTCCATAACCTTGGCTCTTGTCCCTGGCAACAGCGTCTGCTCTAATTCATCCCGATACACGAGAACCTTGCCTTCCTCCAATGTAGTAGTCGGAGCATCATCATAAGCTGAAACATTAAAACTCGTACCAAGTACCTTCACATTTCCGCCTAATGTCTCTACCGTAAAAGGCCGCTTCACATCCTTAATCACCTGAAAATAAGCCTCTCCTTTCAACTTAACTTTTCGCTGATCCTTAGCGAAACGACTTGGAAAATCCAACTCACTATTTGCATTTATCCACACTTTTGTGCCGTCAGAGAGCGTTAAATTCAGAAAGTTTGCCGTCGGTACAATTAGTTTATTGAGAGCCATTGTTCCACCTTCTAACACGGTCTTTTTCTTCTCTGTGAGTACAGTCCCATCCTCAAGTAGCACGATGTTGTCATCCACTTTGACCTCTACACCATCCGCTAAGATAATTTTCGCTCCCTTAATTGCTGGAAGCACATCTTCCTTGTATGGCTGATCCTTAGTTTTCATAAGAGATAGCGTTCCTAGCTCTTCTTTGCTTCTTAAAAAGAAGAAAGAAATAGCACAAACTACTGCTAGAACCGCCGCAACACGCCCCCAACGCAATAGAGACCGCTTACGCCTTTTCTTTTGTATTCTAGACCATGCTTGATCCTCGTCAAAGGATTTGATAATATGCGTATCTACCCCTCTTTTCATATCTTCTTCTAGAATCTGCAACAACTGAAAATTACGCGGATCCTGCGCAGACCACTCCTGAAGGACACGCGCCTCCTCTTCGGTCAATTCGTTATTGAATTTTCTACGTATTATTTGGGCAATATAGAAAGGGTCAGTTCTCATAGCTTATAAGATTAAGAAACGGAAAGAGAATAAATGGGTGACAAAGAATTAACTTATTTTTAACAAAACTTTCATTATTCCATTGGAACACAAACGGGAATGAACGAAGTACGATAGTATCATGGTGAGTTCTTGAAGACCAATGGTTACAAGGCCATAAAAAAGCTCTTGATGGACTAACTAACATATACCTTCAGAACAAAAACGCCGAAAATTGACGGCAACTTGGTTTAATTATTGGTGAGCACCAACAACAAGATAACAAAAAAGAACTCGGGATGGATCTTTTTACGTAATACCTGAAGCGCGCGTTGCTTCTGTGTTTTAATTGTATTTATAGATAGCGCTAGTTTATCGGCAATTTCCTGATTAGAAAGTCCATCTAGGTAACTTAGCTTAAATATACGCTGACATGAATCTGGCAATCCATCGACAACTCTTGATATTTCAGCCATAAATTCAGCACGAATTATCTTATGCTCATAATCAATCTCATCAGCTTCATTTGCATATTGACGATCTAAGTATTTTTGTATCGTTTTGCTCTTACGACTTTGATTATATACCGCATTACGTATTGCACTATACAGGAAAGAACGAATCGCTAAGGGATCAGATGAAATCTTATGTTTATTATTTAAATAAGCCATAAATGCGTCCTGCACCAAGTCTTCAGCAACCTCGGTATCCCTTACCATTTCCCAGGCAAAGTAACACAAGACCTTATAATGTCTTTTGAATTCAATTTGATCTTCGAAATACATATTTGCTCTCCGATAGGGATATAATTTGATAGCATACATTATTTAGCATGCACTAGTAAATATAGTATATATGGAGATAAATGGCAAGTGGAATGAGCTTACTATATTATTAATTACATTCCCGTTCAGAAATTTAATTCGTGTAAAAATAAAAATCAATTAAAAACATCCCTTTAAAGAAATGCTACCAAGTAAAAAATTAAGGGACATATTTTCATACATCCCTTAACTTCATTTCCTAGTATCTTTATTAATAATTAGGGTTCTGTTGTGCTCTCAGAGTAGGGTTCGCATCCATTTCGCTTGTTGGCAAAGGCCAAACAAATCTATGATCACTATAAGCTATAGCGCCATATGAAGGAGTCAGTATAGTAGAACCGTCATAAATACTCAATCCTCCTGTTAATTGTGCAGGTCTCACCTTAGCAGGAATTCCACCAGTACCGTACTGAGAATTTAATGCCAATCGGTGAACGTCTGACCACCTTTTACCTTCACCGGTAAACTCAATTCTTCGCTCTTGATATATGGCAAGTTTCAGATCACTAGGAGCTTGGGTGAATTCAGCGCCTGCAGGTACCGATCTATTCCTCACAGCATTAAGCAATGCTAAAGCTTGAGCTGTATTTCCCTGATAAGCATACGCTTCTGCAACATTCAAAAGAACTTCAGCATATCTCAAAATTGGATTCCAGTCATCATTAATACCATAACGAGTATACTTTTTATTGTATACAAATTGTCTTGTACCAACAGACTGTCTGTATTGTAAATCTGTTTTTCGACGGTCACCTGACAACCAAAACGAAGCATTATAAAGATTGGGACTTGTAGCAATCAAATCACGCCCGTCTAAACCTGATGGACTAAACATACTTGTAATGGCACCGTTTACTCCTCCGTTAGAATTCAAACTCTGCGCTACAGAAAATATTGATTCCGTATTTGCTTTAAAATTAACGAAGGGAGTAACAGGATTTGCTTCTAGCTTATACCCACCAATTGCAGAAGTAAAAGATCCATTTGTTGCATCTGTACCAAGCTTTTTACCTTCGTCAATTACTCCTGGGTAATCTCCCATATGAAGTTTTATTCTAGTTTTCAATGCTATTGCAGCACCTTTTGTGGCCCTAGAAATAGACAAAGCTGCATTCGACTGAGAATTTGGCAACAATGTCTCAGCCTTATCTAAATCCGATAATAACAGTGCATAACAAGAAGCAACTGTGCCACGATCTACGGATAATCCTTCATTTGCTAAAGTTCCATTAGTAACTCCTTTAGTTCTATAAGGTATTCCCATGTTACTTCCGTTATTATCCGCATAGGGTCTTGAATAGTGTATCAATAATTCATGATGCGCCAAAGCCCTGACAAACAATGCTTCTCCCTCATAAGGATCAGCAATAGCTTTTGTAATCACTCCTTTCTGAACTGCGCCGTTTAATCCGTCAACAATAACATTCGCTTGATTAATCAATTGATACAATTGCTCCCAATGATTAACATTATTAGCAGTAGTCACTGTATAATTCCCTAAATATGTTATTTCATAAAATGCTTGCAGATTCACCATATCTTCGCCTCTCATTTCCCCTTGCTCGATTGATGCACCACCGAAAGGATATCCCCGTCCTGCAACAAGCCCCGTCCCAGGATTGTAATAACCGACGCCAGCATGCCAATACATACCATTGAGCGTTAAATCAATGTTTTTAGCGGTTGAAAAAGCATTTTCTTCTTTAAGATTATTGAGGGGGTTAATCTCAGTAAACTTTTTATCACAAGACGATACTAGTAAAACCCCCGTCCCAAGCACGGCGATAGCCATTGCTCTAATTCCATTATTAAATTTATACCTTGTTTTCATTATTATGCCATTAAGATTAAAAGCCCACATTAATACCTACAGTAAATGTTCTCGGAACAGGATTAGAACGAATGTCGATTCCTACCTGACTATTGGCTTGACTATTCGTTTCAAAACTGTTAGCCGCTTCTGGATCTAGACCTGTATATTTCGTGATAACAAATGCGTTTTGCACCTGTGCAAAGATTTTAAGTTTGTTTATATAAAGATTTCTCAAAAAGACTTCATCACCAAATGTATATGCTAATCCAATATTCTGGGCTCTCAAGAAATTTCCATTTTCCAAAAACCGACTATTCAAACTTCCGTCTAGATTCATTGCATTACCAGCACCATAAACTAGTTTAGGTACATTTGTGTTTTGTCCAACAGTAGTCCATCTATCTAATTGTTCTTTCCCTCCATTAGCAAAATTTTGATTATTAAGAGACTCTTGGCGAGTTTTATTATAGATTTTATTACCTCCTGAAAAACTCACAAAAATATTTAGATCTAAATTCTTATAGGAGAAAGTATTATTAAATCCACCATACCAGGTTGGACTCGAATTCCCCAACAGTCTCTTATCCGCAGCACCTAAAGAAGCATTTTTACTAATATCACCCTTATTATTAGGATCATAAACTTTATACCCAGAACCTATATTCTGAACAAAAGTTCCATTACTTTTCTCATATATTGCCGCTCCATTTTCTGTATTCACTCCAGCAAATTGATAACCATAAAACGAACCTATAGATTGACCTTCTCTATTAATCGTATACGGATAAGTAATATCCTTACCATCCACCAATTTTTCTATCCTGTTTTTGACAAACGTAGCATTAACGTTAGAACTCCACTTAAAGTTTCCTTTGTCTATAACAAGCCCTCCTAAAGTAAATTCAAACCCTTTATTGGACATTCTACCTACGTTCATATTAATTTCATTATCTGGAATTCCTAAAGATGGAGCAAATAATACTGCAAGGATCATATTATCTATATCATTCTTAAAGTAATCTGCAGTAAAGGATAAACGGTCATTTAAAAACGCTAGATCCAATCCAATGTTTATTTTTTTGCTCGTTTCAAATTTCAGATCAGGATTTCCGGCTTGAGAATAATCTATACCTGTATAATCACCATATAGTTTTGCTGAGAACAGTCCAGCGTAAGGGTAATTTCCTATTTCCGTATTTCCAACTTTAGCATATCCTCCTCGTAGTTTAAACTGACTAATCAATGACGATGTGAAAAACTCCTCTTTTGCGATATCCCACCCAACAGAAACACCAGGTAATACAGCTCCCTGAGATCCAAACGGTAACGCTGATAAACGATCGTAACGCAATGTTCCTGACACAAAATATCTATCCAAGAAAACATAATTTGCTCTACCAAATAAAGAATACAATGAGTTTTCAGTTGCTCCTCCTCCCAATAATTGATTAGTAAGGGACCCCGATATAATATTTTCGTTTTCAGCAAAATAAGTCGAAGACAAATCCGTTCCGTGCGCAAAGAAATATCTAGAACTAGACTTTTGATATTCAGTACCAACTATAGCATTTATTTTATGTTCCCCAAAAGTTCGATTATAGGACAATGTGTTTTGCCAATTGTATCTTAAATTAGGAATGAAATATTGATAAATACGACCATTAACTGAGCGACCGTCTCCATGTACAGGGTTATAATACATATAATCTTCTCCTAATAGGTACTGAACACCAACTGTGGTTTTTAAATCCAATCCTTTCAAAAGTTCAATATTAGCAAATGCATTACCGTTAAAATTTAAACGTGCGCTTTTATATATATTATGATCTAATGTATATTTCAAATTTGTGTAGTTACCATGTATACCTAATAGATTTGCTCCTGGACCTAGTGCCGACCCGTCGGCTGAAATATTATAAGTTCCATCAGCCCATTTGATAGGAACA
This sequence comes from Sphingobacterium tabacisoli, assembly GCF_017908035.1. Lineage (GTDB taxonomy): Bacteria > Bacteroidota > Bacteroidia > Sphingobacteriales > Sphingobacteriaceae > Sphingobacterium > Sphingobacterium tabacisoli. The sequence goes on from NZ_JAEQMU010000007.1 coordinate 189,391, forward strand.
TTCGGCAGAGCATATAATGCTGACCCCATATTTCCAGAAAGACCATTATCACTATTATTGAATCCGTAATCTGTCGTATTTACAACATTGGTATTAATCCCTAAGGTCAACTTGTCATTAATTGCCTTTTGCTCTACTCTTCCTCTTACATTATATTTACGTTGACTATTACCAACTGAAACACCTTTTAAATCGGTATAGCCTCCTGAAAAATAATAATTTGTCTTTTCAGTTGCTCCACTTAACGAAATCGCGTGATTATGCTGAAAAGCTCTCCTAAAAGCGACATCTCTCTGCCAATCTATATCATATTCTTCTTTTGATATAGGATCGATGGTCGGAAAAGCGTAATCATCCGTCTCACCTATATTACGAGTTTTTTCATTGGCAATCTCAATAAACTCTTTGGCATTTAGCAAACTATAATATTTAGACGGAGCCGCGGACGCAAACCAATTATCATATGTTAATTTAGGAGCTCCACTTTGTCCTTTTTTTGTGGTAATTAAGATTACCCCTGCCGAAGCTCTGGAACCATAAATCGCTGTTGCAGCCCCGTCCTTTAAAATTTCGACACTCAGTATATCTGTCGGATTAATATCAGAAAGAGGATTATTAGTAAAAACCTGACTTTTATCACCTGTAATATACGGCACACCGTCCACTACATACAAAGGATCAGAAGAACTGGAGATAGAACTAGTTCCCCTAATACGAATTTTTGCAGGCTGACCTAACAATCCAGAGACTGATGATGCTTGCACACCAGCAACTTGCCCCTGAAGAGACTTATCGATAGAAGGCGATGCAATATCTTTAAATACCTCACCTTTTATTGACGCAATCGAACCAGTAACTTCACGTTTAGTTTGAGTACCATACCCTGTTACTACGACTTCTTCTAGAGCATTGTCTTCAGAAATCAACTGTACATTTATCGAATTACGGTTACCCACCGCTACACGTTGAGCACTGTAACCAATAAAAGAGAAGTTAAGCGCCCCCCCTTGCCCTACAGAAATAGAATAGTTTCCACTTCCATCGGTTTGTGTAGCGGTAGAAGTTCCTACTACGGATACTGATACGCCTGAAAGTGGCGCCCCATCAGTTGCAGAAGTAACCTTACCACTCACTTGCCGATTTTGCGCCATAGACACGCCTATTAGGCAAGTCAGCACAAAAAATAAACTGAGTAATTTTTGTTTCATGTGTTTATGTGTTTAGTTAAAAATTGTGTTTAATTAATTATTGATTAATCACAGGTGCATACGCCCCATTCCCTTTGCCAAATGACGTGAGCAAAAGAAACAAGCAGTAAAACGTTTTATCAAAAAGAAAAAGCGTCAACCGATCAACAGCAGGATAAACAGCCGTTTAGATTATCAAAAAAGTTTACATATCCAGCTCGGTGAAATAAACCAAGCTAACTCCGACAGAAAAGTCTAAATCCGGAGATAACGGGATGAAGTGAGTAATTTTTGTTCCATTTTGTGTGTGTTTAGTTTTTATAAATTGTTTGTGTGTTAGTAGCGTCATATCGTAACAACGATATTACTATGCAAACATATAAAAAAAAATAAGTTTTCACACTTTTTAACATTATTTTTTTTTGAAACAGTGGTTTAAACAAGAAAAAAGATGGAAAAACACAACAACTAAAACACACTGTAACATTTCCGAAGAAACACACTTCTTATTACATCAGCACTCTGGTAAACTATGAGCTTTCTATCACGTATTATAAATCATGTCCCCCTTGAGTGGAGACATAAGGAAGATTGCTGAATAAAAATCTCATAACACTTTTCATATGATTTAAGGTATTTAAAGATAATAGCATACACATCATCAGATAAACGAGATTAAATAAACCCTCTATTTCTACCCTACAAAAAGGGCGATAGAATTCTATCGCCCTCAAACAATATTATAAAAACTCTATAATGGGTTATTTGGCAGAATATCGCTATTCGCATCCACCTCCGCCTGAGGAATCATAAATAAAAACTTATTATCTCCCGCAGAAATATTGAATTTCCCATAGTTAGGATGGTTTGTATCAGGATAATCTCTAACTACACCTTGTTTCAAACGCTTCAAATCAAAAAATGCAAACCCCTCGCCCCACATTTCAATACGCTTTTGCAAAATTATTTCATCAATTAAATCCGCACCACTTTTAGTAGAAAGTGTATAATTAGGATCCCTCTGATGCGTAATTTCGTACAGAACCTCTTTAGCCTGAGATTCTGTAGCAGCATTACGCGCCAATGCCTCCGCTTCAATATAATACATCAATGCAGAACGTAGATAAATATAATCTCCTGCGGTTCTATTACTTGTCAAATCCCTAAATTTTAAACTGATATATGGATCATAGGTTTTTCCTTCAAATTGCCCACCTGTAGCACCTAAGAAGGCACTTTTTCTAAAATCCTGATCAGACATTGCTTCATACAAGCGTTTGTCAATAGAAATGTTGCCTCCTTCTGAATACCCGGTATTCGTATTATCAAAGTGGGAAAAGAAACTCGCAACAAAAGATGTCAACTCTGCATTGATATCGGCCCCCCACATTGTTTCATTTTGAGTCAGGTCATAGAAGCCGTTCTTCCACTGGGACTCTGTCAATAGAACATATCCCTGTCTAGCTTCATGTGCTGCACTCGCGGCATCTGAATACAATCCCATCTCTAAATATACATCTGCTAAAAAAGCAAGAGCCACACTTTTATCAATCAGCTCACGACTCCTTCCCCTACTGTATCCGTCCAAAAGATCAACAGCACTTTCCAAATCGTTCTTTATTTGAGCATAGACCTGTTCCACTGTATTACGTTTCGAGGATAGTGTAGCAGCATTAATTGGAACAGATAATGCTGCCCCATTCCCTACATAAGTAGGTCCATAAATACGAGCTAACATAAAATGAAAATATCCTCGCAATGCCAAAGCTTGACCACGCACCGCCTTAAGATCTGCGTCGCCTGTATCTTCAGGTATATTTTGGAGAATTACATTTAAGTTGCGAATTTGCTTATAGTATGTAAACCATGGATAATGCGAACGGGAATTTGTGGAAATCCGTCCCGAATAATTATAATTAAATCCTCCCCAATTTAATGTGTTCATTACAACGTCATTGCCCATCAGATCTAATACAGACAAAACACCTTTGTGCCCGTAATCCTCATGACCAGCATAACCCGATGTTTCTGCAGATCTCAAAGTAGCAAGTACACCTCTTAAACTTCCTAAAGCAGCAGCAGCAGAGGAGTTTAATTGTTCTTGGTCAATCGTTGACTCAGGAGTTACATTTAAAAAGTCACTTTTACATGCTGTAAATAAAAGCACTCCGGCCAATCCATATATAATTTTTTTGTTTCTTTTCATGACATTAAAAATTAACAGTTAATCCTAGAGAAATAGTCCTAAGTAGTGAATAATTGTTCAACGTACGCCCATTGTTTGTTTCTCCACCTAACTGCATCATACGGGGATCCATGCCTTGACGCTTAGACCACATGTACAGATTATTTCCCATAAGGGTTAACTTAGAATTTCGAATTCCAACATTATCAAATAGGCGGTTCGAAATATCGTAGGTAATCCCAACATTTTCTAAACTTAAATAACTAGCAGACAACAAAAAGGCATCAGAAGCATCATATTGTTGTTGATAAACAACTGACAGTAATGGCATTTGTGCTGAAGTATTTTCTGGAGTCCAGGTTTTATAGATATCTTTGTGAAAATTTGCCCCACTAGCCCCCATACCTACATCTTCTTTAAATAAGCCTTGATAGACTTCATCAAAAATATATCCTCCTAATTGATAAGCAAAACCTACGTTAACAGCAAACTTCTTATAGCTAAAATCAAATCCAAAACCACCGTATAAGTCAGGGTTTGCTGTTTTATCTGTCAACAAATATTGCGTTGCTGATGTATAAGCCTCAGTTGTTGTCTTTTCACCTGATGTCATACCTGATTTAGGATCTTTGTCTCCTTTATTCCAAAGCGCATTACCAGTCTCGGGATTTACACCAGAAAACTCTCTCATATAGTAGGTGTAAGCACTTTGACCTTCAACAAATCGAAACAACCCACTTACAAATGGATCAGGTAAACGTGTAATTTTATTTTTATAATGTGTAGCATTCACCCAAAGATTTAAATTCATATCGGTTGTTCGAATCGCATCTCCATTGACACTGATTTCCACCCCGGTATTCTTCATATCTCCTATATTTTTAGATATAGCCGGAACACCGGAAGATGCTGCCTGCGGGAAGTTATACAACATATCAGAGACTTTTCTGCTAAAATACTCAATATCAAAATTTAATCTATTGGCGAATAAGCCAAATTCGAAACCAGTATTAAAGTTACGAGATACTTCCCATTTCAGATCTTCTGTTCCTTTGTAAATAGGAGAAATAGAAGGGTTTCCTTCTGCATCTGTAACAATCTCGTATTGATCTTTATATGGAAGATAATTACGAGAAAAACCGAAATGGTTCCTATGCGCCATATTTACATAGGTTGGATAGTATAAATTATCATTCCCTTGCTCTCCGTAGCTAACTTTGAATTTCAGATTGGAAATCAACGCATGATTTTGCAAGAAATCTTCTTTAGATATAATCCAAGCTCCACCTAAACCAAAAAAATTACCCCATCTATGATCAGGATGAAATACAGAGGATCCATCTCTTCTAAAAGAAGCGCTCGCATAATACTTACTATTGTAATTATAATTCACTCTTGACAAATACCCCTCTACCTTATAGTTGTCATTATAGCCATTTAAAGAACTGTACTTACTTGCATTACCAATTATAACATTATTGGGGATAACAAGATTTGTTTTAGTTCCAGCTAGCATTTCGCTTTTATAATCTGAAACCTCATGGCCCACCATGATGTTCAAATCATGTAATCCGAACAACTTTTTGTAGGTTATAAATTGCTGGTTAGTAAATGTTTTATCGAAAATTGTTGCGTTCGTAATCGAACCTCCATAGGGTTGATCATCCCCCCCCTCTTCAGTGCCATAACGAAAACGATTACCAGATAAATAATCATATGACAGATTATATGTGAAATTAAAGTCACGGAGAAAATCTATGGATGCAAAAGCACGTAAACCTAAATTCGCATTACTATTTGTTTGAGTATTTAATAATGTAGTCGCATAAGGGTTCATATTCGCAATATAGGGTCTTCGTAATGATCCTACGGTTTCTCCTCTTCCCCAATCATATAATTCTCTTCCTTCATTATTCCTCAAAATGTTGCCTGATGCATCTCTAGCAAAAATTGGATATATAGGCGCTATATTTCGTGTCCAAGAGAATAGATTCGAAAAGGTAGTGGTTTCTTTACCTGCTTGAGGATTTTTCATCTTTGTGCCAGCATAGTTTAAATTCGTACCCACCTTTAGAAACTCATAGGGTTTAAACTCAACATTTGCTCGAGCACTTGCACGATCAAAACCAGAATTTACCACATAGCCATTGTCTTTAAGATATCCTCCAGACAAATAAGTAGTCACTTTATCGTTTCCATAACGGATGTTTAAGTTATGCTCTTGTCTGAAACTGTTTTTAAACAGATACTTTGACCAATCATCTTGATAAAGCAAATTTGCAGAGGGATTGATTTTCCCAGTCAAAGGATCCACAATTGCATCATTAGCTACATTAAAAGGATTTATTCCCAAATCGTCAAATAAATCATTTGTCGCACCTTGTCTCGCATCAGCATCGCTATCACCATATGCCATATACCCTATACGAAGCCTTTGCCATCTTAATTCCATATATTCGGCCGGATCTTTGATAATATCATAGTCCTTCACTGCTCGTGAATTATACCCGCCTCTTGTTTCAAAACTAATCTCAACATTTCCTCTACCTTTCTTTGTTGTAATGATGATTACTCCATTTGCGCCACGACTACCATACAAAGCGTTAGCTGCGGCATCCTTGAGAAAGGAAATCTCCTCAATATCCTGAGAAGAAATAGACGCTATATCTCCGTTATAAGGAACACCATCAACAACATATAACGGATTATTAGAAGACGAAATTGACCCCAGCCCCCTGAAACGAACCGTGGGTTCTGAACCAGGTTGCCCTGTCGTTGATCTTATCTGTGCACCGCTAATTTTTCCTGCCAAAGACTGGATAGCGTTTCCTGTCTGAACCTGAGCAAGATCCTTAGCTTTAATCGTTGCGATAGATCCTGTCACAGACTCCTTGGTCTGTACACCATAAGCCGTCACGATAACCTCTTCCAACGCGTTATCTTCAGAGCTCAACTGTACATTTATCACATCTTTATTACCTATACTAATTCTTTGTGAACTATATCCTACAAAAGAAAACGAAAGAGATGCCGCCTGACCTACAGTAATTGTATAATTCCCTCCTCCATCAGTCTGTACAGCGGTAGAAGTCCCCACTACAGACACTGATACGCCTGAAAGTGGGGTGCCATCGGCTACCGAAGTAACCTTCCCACTCACCTGCCGATTTTGTGCCATAGACACGCCTATTAGACAAGTCAGCACAAAAAATAAACTGAGTAATTTTTGTTTCATGTATTTATGTGTTTAGTTAAAAATTATGTTTAATTAATTATTGATTAACAACTGACATATAAGCACCATTCCTTCCCCAAATAAAATATTAAAAGAGATAACGATAAACTGTTTTCATTTCAACAAGGCAAAAAACAACTAGCGGAAGATTAAACCACAGTTTAAATCGTCAAAAAAGTGTACAAATCCAGCTTGGCGAACATCAATCGACCTCTAAATCAGAAAACAATGGGGTGAAGTAAATAATTTTTGTTTCATCATGTGTGCTTAGCTTTTGTAAATTGTTTGTGCGTTAGTATCTCTATAACTGAAACAGCTATATTACTATGCAAACATATAAAAAAAATGATTTTTTACATTTTTTAACATTATTTTTTTTTGAAATAATAGTTTAAACCGTAAAATAAATGGCGCACTCCACCAAATGTAACAACACGGACTAATACTTGTGAAACCGGATTAACGCAAATAGAAGGAATCAATGTCCAAATAAAACTGAGTAATTTTTGTTTCATGTTAATCAATATATGTTTGCAATAATAATTTTCAATGCTTAAACGTTAGTATATAATACAACTGTTAATTCGCACGAACCAAATTGCGATATGCAAAATTTAGAAAGTGCTAAAACACCACTTTTCACAATTAAAGAGAAGATAAATAGTTAGTATGCCTTCATCCAAAAGAATCAGGGGGACAAATATAACAGACATAAGTTGTCATTACAAGTTTTTTAACTATTAACACCTTTCGTTAAAATAAACACAAGTAAAATATTCTACCGATAAAAATCAGGCAACCTCAAGCTCAGATTTAATATCTTTTAAGAAAAACATGATATTCGAAATAATATTTTGAATATCACTCTATTTCGGAATAATATATCATACAAAAGGTTTCACTAATTAGATTCAGTCTGACTATATTCTTATATTATTTGTTGCAACATCTATATATCTTAAAAGTTATTGTAACATTTTGCACGAAAATAGGTCCCCAATAGCTGATTGTATAAGTCATCTATCGAGATGGAAACATTCGTGAATGCAAAGCATTTTCTTTAATTTTGCCGCATGAGATTTGACATCATTACAGTACTTCCCTCCCTATTGGATAGCCCTTTTGCACATTCTATATTACAACGTGCGCAAAAAAAGGGATTGAGTGAAATTCATGTGCATAACCTAAGGGACTATACGTCTAACAAGCAGCGGTCTGTAGACGATTACCCGTATGGTGGTGGCTCAGGAATGGTAATGCAGATCGAGCCTTTCGCTACCTGTATTGAAAAACTACAGAGTGAAAGAACCTACGATGAGATTATCTACATGACACCTGACGGTGAAACATTAAATCAGTCTATTGCCAATGACTTATCGACGCGAGGCAATATGATTATATTGTGTGGTCATTATAAAGGGATTGACCAGCGTATACGGGATATATTTGTGACCCGCGAAATATCCATTGGAGACTATGTCCTATCGGGAGGCGAACTCCCGGCTGCTATTCTGGTAGATGTTATCGTACGACTAATACCTGGCGTGTTATCTGATGAGACATCCGCATTGTCTGATTCTTTTCAAGATGGACTGCTTGATGCTCCGATTTATACAAGGCCTGCCGAATGGCGTGGACACAAAGTGCCAGATATCTTACTAAGTGGTAATGAAGCCAAAATCAACGCATGGCGTGATGATCAGCAGCTCCAACGCACACAAGAAAGAAGGCCGGATTTATTGGGTGATAATGAACAGTAACCCCAACTGTTGATAATTAGCTAAGCATTTGTAACTTTTTTTATTTTTTTAACAAAAAGAATTTGATTATTTAAAAATTATTCTAAATTTGTGGTGTAATGATAACACAAAGTACATATCAATTTTGGTGGTGGCCCGGAGCAAACAGCGTCGGGAGGCACCTCTATTGGTTTTCAGAATAAGGATTTTTTAATCAACCAAAACCATAAATCAAAAAGCCCGACGTATTTCGTCGGGCTTTTTTTGTGGAATAAACTCTGAAAAGGCTCTAACAATCTTCAAAAAAAAATAGAATTAGCAACAGAATAAAAAACATACATATGACCTATACATTCAAAACAAATCATAAAAAAATACTGGCAGACACAACAACCCCTGTCAGTATTTACCTCCGTCTCCGGGATACCTTCCCGAATAGCCTCTTGTTAGAAAGCTCTGAGTACCATAGCAGGGACAACAACATCAGCTATATATGCTGTCAACCACTAGCGGGACTGGTGCTAAACGAAGAAAATCTAACTGTTAGCTATCCGAATCAGGAAAAAATTGTTAAACCGGCCTCAGCAATAAACCTAAGAAGCGAAGTTTCGGCTTTCAGACAATCTTTTGATGAAAAGCCTATTGCAGATACGAATGTCATTTCAAATGGTCTATTTGGATATTTCACCTTTGATACTGTGGCTCATTTTGAAGACATCACACTTACTGCCAAACTGGACGAATCCCGCAAAATCCCCTTTCTACAGTACCATGTTTATAAATATGTGATCGCCATAGACCACTTCCGTAACCAGCTGTATATTTTTGAGCACCTGTTGGACAACGAACAAAGCCAATTGGAGAGGTTAGAATACTTAATTCAAAACAAGAATTTCCCAGAGTACTCTTTTCAGACGAAGGGCAATGAGCAGTCAAATACGACAGACGATGGCTTCAAGGGACTTGTAGAGAAAATGAAGTCCCATATCCGCAGAGGGGATGTATTTCAGATTGTACCCTCCCGAGCATTCTCTACAGCTTTTTCTGGAGATGAGTTCAATGTCTACCGCGCATTAAGATCAGTCAACCCTTCACCCTATCTTTTTTACTTTGACTACGGAGACTTCAAACTGTTTGGTTCATCTCCAGAAGCACAATTAACAATAAAGAGAGGAGAAGCCACGATCTATCCAATTGCAGGGACTTTTAAACGAACAGGTGATATTGAACAGGACGAAAAAATAGCAGAAGATTTGAAAAACGACCCTAAAGAATCTGCAGAACATGTGATGCTCGTGGATCTCGCACGCAATGACCTAAGCCGACACTGTACGAATGTACAGGTCAAATCATATAAAGAGGCGCAATACTACTCACACATCATCCATCTGGTTTCCAAAGTGGCCGGTAAACTGAAGCCTACAGTTAATCCATTTGACATCGTTGGCGACACCTATCCCGCCGGAACACTATCTGGCGCTCCAAAGCATATGGCCCTCACCCTAATTGATCGCTACGAAGGATTACAGCGCTCTTTCTACGCTGGTGCAATTGGTTTTATGGGATTCAATGGGGATTTCAACCATGCCATTATGATACGCTCTTTCTTAAGTAAAAAGAACGTACTTCATTATCAAGCTGGAGCCGGTATCGTACTCGATTCCGATCCAGAGAAAGAACTACAAGAAGTGAATAATAAAATAGCTGCATTACGCAGAGCCCTTGAAATAGCACAAACCCTATGATACGTCCACTCGAATACTGTGAAAACACAGCACAAATAGCTTCAAGTATCAATACTATTGACTCTAGAATACTGGAGCTTCTACAGCTTAGAAAACAATACGTTGCCAAAAAACAACGAATACTAGGCACTGAAGAGACAGATTTAATAAATTTGTCTGCTGTTAATGAGGATATCAAACAATTAGTAGAAAACAATCAATTGTTACAAAATGAGCAAAAATAAGATTCTCGTCATCGATAACTATGATTCTTTCACCTACAATCTGGTGCACTTGTTGCAAGAATTAGGCGAGAGTTATGAGGTCGTTCGCAACGACAAATTCGAACTGAGCTATGTCGACCAATTTGATCATATCTTGTTATCTCCCGGGCCAGGAATCCCCGAAGAGGCTGGATTACTCCTAGATGTCATCCGCACCTATGCAGCCAGCAAATCCATATTAGGAATCTGTCTCGGGCAACAAGCAATTGCTGAGGTATTTGGCGGCACCCTTTATAACATGCCCAAGCCACTGCACGGTGTGGCCTCGTCCATCATCGTTACCGACAGCGAGGAAAAGCTTTTCCAGGAGTTTCCCGAAAATTCTAAAATAGGCCGCTACCACTCTTGGGCAGTAAATAATGAAAATCTACCCGAGTCGCTTAAGGTAACTGCTGTAGACGAAGATGGTGTTATCATGGCGCTAACACATCGAGAATATGATGTACGCGGTATGCAATTTCATCCGGAATCCATATTGACCGACAATGGCAAAAAGCTAATTGAGAATTGGTTGAAATAATAAGTGAACAGGTTATCAAGTGAACTAGAGTACATGATAACTGGATCACAAGATAACTCGATAACTACAAAAAATGACTATACTAGATAAAATTGTCGAAAGAAAAAGAATAGAGGTTGCAGATGCAAAAGCCAAAACTACGTTACAGCAACTCGAACAATATCCGCTGTTTGGCAGAACTTGCTATTCTTTAAAAGACTCGATTGAAAACCCGAAACGAACAGGGATCATAGCGGAATACAAAAGGGCTTCCCCCTCCAAAGGGATTATAAATGGGATATCCACCGTACAAGAGGTTGTCCAAGGCTATCAAGATGCCGGAGCATCAGCTATCTCGGTCTTGACGGATTCCGATTTCTTCCAGGGTGACCTTGCGGATCTCACTGCTGCTAGAGCGGTATTGCACCTCCCATTACTACGCAAAGAATTTATCATAGACAGCTATCAAATCGCGGAAGCAAAAGCATATGGGGCTGATATTATTCTTCTTATTGCGGCCTGCCTTAGCCCTGAGGAAATAAAATCCTTAGCCTTGTATGCCAAATCATTGGGTTTAAATGTGTTATTGGAAGTGCACAACGAAGAAGAACTAAAACGTAGTATTTCTGATAATATAGACGCTATAGGAGTAAACAACAGGAACTTAAAAGACTTTTCGGTATCACTGGCACATTCGCACGATCTGGTTGATAAAATACCAGCCAACTTCATTAAAGTTTCAGAAAGTGGAATTTCAGATCCAAGCACGATCAACGATTTACGAAAACGCGGTTTCCAATCCTTTTTAATCGGCGAGAATTTCATGAAAACAGAGAATCCGGGAGAGGCTATGAAAAAATTTGTTGTCGAATTGGACTTATAGTGGCTCAATGCATTCACGATTTTACAGTTTAACTACAAAAATATTCCTAATTTTGCACCATGTCTGTAAAAATTGGCGAAAACATAGATTTGGGGGAATTCCCTCTCCTATTAGCTCCCATGGAGGATGTTAGCGATCCACCATTCCGTTACGTATGTAAACAGAATGGAGTAGATATGATGTACACCGAATTCATATCCTCGGAGGGACTGATTCGGGATGCTGCCAAATCGGTACAGAAATTGGACATCTTTGAGTATGAACGTCCTATTGGCATACAGATATTTGGTGGTGATATTGAATCAATGCGCCAGTCTGCAGAAATCTGTACTAAAGCTAATCCGAATCTTATCGATATCAACTATGGCTGTCCGGTAAAGAAAGTAGTCTGTAAAGGGGCTGGCTCCTCGTTGTTACAGGATATTGACAAGATGGTAGCAATGACCAAAGCTGTTGTTGAGGCAACTCACCTGCCTGTAACTGTAAAAACAAGATTAGGTTGGGATGACACCACCAAGAATGTATACGAAGTAGCGGAACGCTTACAAGATGTAGGTATCAAAGCTTTAGCTATACATGGCCGTACTAGGGCGCAACTTTATAAAGGACAGGCTGACTGGTCGATGATACGGGATATAAAACGTAATCCTCGAATAAAAATCCCAATCTTTGGTAATGGAGATGTAGACTCCGTTGAGAAAGCTGCCGCCTGGAGGCAGGAGTATGAAGTCGACGGCATCATGATAGGACGGGCATCGATTGGTTATCCATGGATATTTAGAGAAATAAAGCATTTTTTCCAAACTGGAGAACACTTGGATGGTCCGACCATTGCAGAACGTGTAGAAGTATGCCGTACGCACCTTACTAAATCGATCGAATGGAAAGGAGATAAGCTAGGGATATTCGAAATGCGGAGGCACTACGCCAATTACTTTAAAGGTATACCCAATTTTAAAGAATACCGCATGAAGCTAGTCGGCCTTTCGGCTCATGACGAAATTCAGGAAGTTCTCGAAGAAATTAAACATAACTTTGTTGGAGAGGCCGTTTAATCGGCCTTTCTTATAATTTGTAAAATTGTTTTTTTCTCGAGCAAGACAGTGGTAATACAGAAAGCGATCAAAAGAAGGTTTCCAACCCAGACATTACTATCAAATATAAAATAGCTCGCTAGCGAAATACCCAACCCTCCCATCAAATAGGCAGTGATACTTCCGAAAGCATAGGGTATCGGATAGTACCTCTGCCCCCATAGCAACGATAAAGCAATCATAATGCCGTAGACTACAGTAGTTGACGCCACAGCACCTACGTAGGAATATCTTGGTATAAGTAGCATATTCAAGAGAACAGTAACCAGTGCACCAGCCCCCGAAATATAGATCGCATACTTGGTCTTATCTGTCAGCTTATACCATACAGAAAGATTCATATATATCCCCAATAAGACATAATTAAAAAGTAGAATGGGAACAATTTTTAACCCTTCCCAATACACTTCGGGTTGCAACTCTGTCCCCCGGATAAAAACCTTCAACCAACTAATATTTGCCGTTATCCCCACCATGACCATCACCATCAATACGACAAAATATTTCATAATCATAGCGTAAGTCCTTTGTGCATTTTCACTCTTCGCATGTGAAAAGAAAAAGGGCTCTGCCCCCAAGCGGAAAGCAGTCACAAACAAACTTAGAAATACCGCAATCTTCGTCACCGCACCGTATATCCCCAATTCTATTTTCCCAATTTCACCAGGTATAAGTTTTGGGAAAAACATTTTATCCAGATTTTCATTTATAATAAATGAGATATTAGCGATCAAGATTGGAAAACTGTAAACCAACATGCTCTTCATCGTCTCCTTATCAATCTTAAACCGGACCTTCGATAATTCGGGCAAAAGCAAAACAAGCGTAACAACACTCGCTATAAGATTAGAAAGAAATACATAACCTATCCAGCCCTCTAAAAACCAATCTCCAGCAAAATCAGCCCAAAATGCGGACTCCTTCTTCCACGAAGGAAGATACACGATGAAAAACAAATTGAGACCAACGGTTACAAAGATATTTATGAACTTGAGGTAGCTGTAACGAATGGGTCTTCCCTTCGCGCGCAGACGGGCAAAAGGAATGACTGCCAACGCATCGGCAACCAGAATAAATGCGAAGTACTTTATATATTGAACATATACGTCGACATTACCTCCCTCTGCAAACCAGGAGGCTATCGGACGGGTATAAAGAAAGACTGTAACAAGCAATAGCCCAGACATGAATAGGGTAACAATAAAGCTATTGTTATAAATCTTGTCCTTATCTTCTTCTTTCTGCTTCTGCAGGTATCTGAAATAGGTAGTTTCCATACCAAATGCAAGAATTGCATTCAACATAGAGACCCAGGCATAAAAGTTTGAATAAACCCCATATACTGCGGCATCTTTAAATTTCCGCAGATATATAGGCGTCATAAGAAAACTAATCATACGGGAGATAATGGTCGTAAAACCATAAATCACCGTATCACTTAAAAATTTCTTTATAGAGGACACAACAGGTTATTTACGATGTTTGAGCACTTCAAAATCCTTAAAGCCTTTGAGTTCGGCCTGCTCTTCATAAGTCACAGCTTCTACTTCAGCCCTATCAGGGCCTTCTTCGCAATATTCCAACAACGACTCCAATCCAAAGTCATCTCCTTCAGCTTCTATATAAACAGAGCCATCGGTCTGATTAATAACATATCCTTTTACACCAAGCTGATCAGCTACAGCTTTTGTTGTAAGTCTAAAGTAAACGCCCTGAACCTTTCCTTTTACCGTAATATTGTAATGTTTCATCAAAATGAATTCTTTATTGATGTAACTCACTCTAATGACGAAAAAGCCCATAGCAAGCAAATCCGTCATTCAGATCGAGTCTATTACCGCAAAAGTAATCAAATTATTTAAGCAATACGTTCTATCTCCACTTTGTCGGTCAACTTGAAATGGTTTATATTTTTAACCAATAACAAGCCTGGAGTTTTCCCAACCTCTAGAGAACCCATACTTTCTTCCACTGCCAGTGCTTTAGCGCCGTTAATAGTTGCCCATTTCAACGTTTGGCTAAAGTCTAAATCTGGGAAATGCTTGTGCAACACCTTCAATTCATCTAATATACTTAGACTATCGTTAGAAGCTAAACTATCTGTTCCAATAGCGATTTCGCAACCATTCTGTTCAAAAATACTAACTTTTGGAAGTGCATCTTCTATATATAGGTTGGCTTTTGGACAAAGACACATTACCACATCTCTTCCCATTCTTCGGATAAAATCCAAATCCTTCAGTGAAGTATAGGTATTATGTACAAGTATCACCTTATTCCCTGTCGGAAGATAGGACATATAGGTCTGTACGGAGTTTCGAGCTTGCGCTTTAAATTCGTCTGCAGGAAAGCCGATCCGTTGATAAAAATCTAAAAACTCACCTGTTTTATAACGGAACAGTTTGTTTTCTTCTTCACTCTCCTGATTGTGAATCGAGATGATGTTATCGTCTGACACCGATTTTTTAAACGCTTTAAAAAGAGCTTTAGAACAAGAATATGGAGCATGCATGGTAATCGAAGCATGACCAGAATCAAAATTAAACTCAATTTCGCGTGCCTCATCAATCTTCTGAGCAGCCTCTTCTTCTTTGAGACCCAGTATCTCCACAAAAGTATGATAGGTAATCTTACTGTTTTCTTTTACTTTCGCCGAGATAGCAGAATTAACATGATCACCGACCGCCTGTATACCGTTTGCATACATTGCACGATCGGCCGCGGCCATCGCTTCCTGAACAAGATCATCGTCAGCACCACGGTTAGACATCACCTCAGTAATGAACTTAACCAAGCCCTGTTTCTGCGGAATCTTACCTAATAGGTGCGACAATTCTAAATGACAGTGTGCATTAATAAATCCCGGAATTAGAACTCCCTTCAGGCGTTCTATTTCTACATCTTTAGGCACAGAATCATTATCATATATTCCTAAGACTGTACCATTTTCGTCCATTGCAATGACCCCATTCTTTATAGGGCTGGACGTGACTGGCATCACATAATCAGCTGAATAATAATGAACCATTTATATACCAATAGTTAGTGTGTGTGTATTTTCTAAAGGCTAAAGACTTAACCCGTTAGAAAATGTAAATCTACTACAAAATATTGCTTTAAACCAATAGCGATGACAAATTAAGCAATTTTTTTTACAGAAAGTTGATGGTTGTTTTTTTTGTAATAAAAATAACCTATGTTTGCGACATCGAAAAGGGGTGCCTTGTTCATTCAGAACACAAAAAAGGCTGAGATTATACCCTGTTCTGCTAAGCAGAACACACCTGATCTGGATAATGCCAGCGTAGGGAAGGGCGGTTAAATGTAACGCTATTGTGACCCCTTGCAGTAGTATGGTTTAACTCAAAATACGTTTAAAATCTTATGATTAAGCATTTTTTTGCTACTTGGCTGTTAACGCTATTGGTTACAATAAGCGTCATTGCGCAACAAAAACTAACAGTTCGCGTAACAGACCAACAAACGCTGCCTATTCGGGGAGCCACTATCACTATCGATGGTAAATCAAAACAGACTAATGAGAATGGTCTAGTTACTTTTTCCTTAGAACAAGAAGGTCCAAAAGACATCAAGGCACAATATCTTGGATTCAAGACTTCAACAACGCGTCTCACAGGTGGCAAAGGGCATATTGACATCACCCTCGATCCCTTGCATCTGCAAACTGGCGAAGCTTTTGTATACGCAACACGAGCAAAGGACAATGCGGCAACAACATACAAGAACCTCAATAAGGAAGAGCTACGCAAAGCAAATCTCGGACAGGATATTCCCTATCTGATTAATCAGACACCCAGCGTGGTTGTGGGGTCAGATGCAGGTGCAGGAATCGGATACACCAATATTACAATCCGTGGGTCAGACAGTGAACGCATTAATGTAACTTTAAATGGTATTCCACTCAACGATGCGGAAAGCATGGGTTCATTCTTTGTCAACCTCCCCGACTTTGCCTCAAGCATGGAGAGTGTACAGATACAACGCGGGATAGGAACTTCTACCAATGGAGCTGGAGCTTTTGGTGCTTCATTGAACATACAAACCGACGCTTTGGAAAACAATCCCTACGCTGAACTCAACAACAGTTTTGGATCGTATAATTCATGGAAAAACACCGTAAAAGTGGGATCAGGATTAATCAATGATAAATATGCATTCAATGCACGTCTATCGCGAATAGCTTCCGATGGTTACATGGAACGAGCCTCTTCAGATCTTAAATCATTCTATATAGATGGAGGACTTTACACCGAAAAACATACATTGAAAGCAACCTTATTCTCAGGAAAACAGAAGACCTATCAAGCCTGGACAGGTGTACCTGAACCTTTGATCAAAGGAGATCGTTCCTTACTTACTGATTATGCAGGAACGGGACTGGGAATATACGATGGCCCTGAGCTGGATCGGATATTGCAGGCAGACCGTCGCTACAACGTATATACTTATGACAATCAAACCGACAACTACACACAGACCCATGCACATCTGCAGTACACCAATCGTATCAGTGAGAAACTAGACCTCAACACAGCGCTACATTATACCCGTGGGGCTGGATACTACGAAGAGTACCGATTGGGAGACAAACTCGCTAAATACAATATAGAAGACGTGACACTAGGTGGAGAAAAAATAAAGAAATCTGACCTTATCCGTAGGAGATGGCTTGACAACCATTTCTATGGTTTGACCTATGCACTAAACTACAGGCCTACAAGTGCACTCAACATGACTTTAGGTGGTGCATACAATCAATACAAAGGGGATCATTATGGCGAGGTTATTTGGGCAAGATATGCTTCAAACAGCGAGTTAGGAGACAAATATTACCTCAATGATGCCAAGAAGAATGACTTCAATGTATTTGGTAAGTTAGATTACCGGATGGATAAATGGTTGCTTAATCTCGATGTGCAATACCGTAACATTTATTATCAGGTACAGGGCAATGATGATAAAGTCAAGAACATGGATTTTGACAACAATCTGAATTTCGTCAATCCAAAGGCAGGCATCACTTACTTTATAGATCCGAACTCTAACTTCTATGCCTCGTATGCCTATGCCAACAAAGAACCTGTCCGTAAAGACTATGTCGAAAATCCACGGAATGAGTTCCCAAAAGCCGAAAAAATGCAGGATATCGAAGCAGGATACCGTTTTAACAACAATGTTTTCAAACTAGGAGCCAATCTATACGCAATGCTATACAAAGATCAGCTCATCCCTACAGGATCCATCAACGATACTGGAGGGGCTTTACGCATGAATATTCCAAAAAGTCACCGTATTGGAATCGAATTGGATGGTTCATGGAAAGTCAGCAATCATTTCTCTTGGGCAGCCACCTTGGCATTAAGCGACAATAAAATTAAGAACTTTGTGGAATATGTCCCCGTATATGATGATGACTGGGTCAAGATAAGAGAAGAAGTAATTGAACATGGCGACACGCATATCCTGAAGTCAGCTTCCACTATTGCCTCTAATAATTTCACCTACATGCCCATAGAAGCGCTATCATTAAGCCTACAAAGCAAGTATGTATCGCGGTTATATTTAGACAATACGTCCAGCAAGGAGCGTTCAATAGATCCGTCATTCGTAAATAACGTTGTAGCTCAGTACAGCTTTCAGGCCTTAGGTCTACAACGTGTTGATTTGAGCTTGGCAGTCAATAACATCTTCAACAGCAAGTACGAATCACATGGTTACACTTGGAGACAAATGTTCGAATCCAAAGGCACTATAGAGCATTACAACTTCTATTACCCACAAGCAACAACGAACTTTATGCTTGGATTAAATATTAGATTCTAGTTGTTACAAACTACATTTGAATAACATATAATAAAACAAGCCCCGGTCAGTCCTTAAAACTGATCGGGGTTTATCATATCAGCGCACAAGTTCCCCACTGTTTTTCTTATAAATATACTGTATCCGTTATAGTACAGGCAACAAATATTTAGGCACGATATCATTACAGAGCATTTAATTGTTTACTTTTAAACCATGCGAGCAGTAATACAACGGGTGACCCAGGCATCATGCACAGTAGAAGGACAAATTACAGGAAAAATTGAAAATGGATTATTGGTATTAATCGGCATTGAGGAAGAGGATGAAAAGCAGGATATGGAATGGCTCTCCCAAAAACTCATCAATCTTCGGATATTCAGTGATGAACAGGGACTGATGAACAAATCAATACAGGATATTGACGGAAATATCCTTTTCATTTCTCAGTTTACACTCTTTGCACAGAAAAAAAAAGGAAATCGCCCTTCTTTTATACGAGCTGCCAAACCCAGCAAGGCGGAACCCATGTACCTAGAAATGGCCAAACATCTTTCATTATTATTGAGTAAAGAGGTACAGCTGGGAATATTCGGTGCCGACATGAAAATCGACCTACGGAATGATGGTCCGGTCACCATCATAATGAATACAAAAGACAAGGACAATTATTAAAAAATTAGGTTGTGAGACACTAGATAGAAGATATGTAAAGCCAAATCTTTAAAGATGGTAAGCCACTCAAAACTCTCAGATCTCCATACTCACATCTAACTACTCAATACTACAACATGACAATAAAAGAAGCACAAGAAATAGTCGACAAATGGATAACGACTACTGGAGTACGTTATTTTAACGAATTGACCAACACAGCCATGCTTATGGAAGAAGTTGGTGAAGTAGCCCGTATCATGGCGAGACAATACGGCGAACAATCCTTCAAAAAATCGGATAAAGAGGTCAACCTAGCCGACGAGATGGCGGATGTGCTTTTTGTACTGATATGCCTGGCCAACCAGACGGGAATAGATCTAACCGAAGCATTGGAAAAAAATTTAGACAAGAAGAATATGCGAGATGCCGAACGCCATAAAAACAATGAAAAGTTAAAGTAGAGTCGGGACTCTACTTTAACTCGATCTCTGCATACAACGGCAAATGATCCGATGGATAAGAAGCGTCGATGACCTGGTATTTCTTCCATTTAAACTTAGTCGGGTTGGAAATTAAAATATAATCGATTTCCTCCTTTGTCCCCACGTTTGGAAAAGTCGGTTTATTGCTTTTTTTATTCCGGACAAAGCGCTGTTCTAAAGTTTGTATAGCTTTTGAATCGGGCGAAGCATTTAAATCTCCAACTAAAACTAAGGGATTACCATAATTTACCGCTAGATTGTTAATAAACTCGGTCTGTGCAGCTCTATTCTCCTCTTTTAGATCTAAATGTGTATTAGCGAAGGAGATTTTCTTTCCATTAGCCAACACAATATCCACTATTGCCACAGACCGGTTTTCACTCTTCAAAGGCATTGGCAAATCTAAACGACGTTTATCTTCTATCTTATGCTTTGTCAGAATAAGTACGCCGTATTCCCCTTTTTCCAAATCAATTCCTTTGGAAAAAAAATAATTTGTATTTGTCAACTCGGCCAATCGTTTCGCTTGATCTACATTTTCTGAACGTGATACATTGACATCGACTTCCTGAATTCCGATCACATCCGCGTCAGCCTGTTTAATAACCTCTGCTATAGCTTCCAAATCAATAATACCTGGTTTTGAAGGAGGATTTCCGTGATGAATATTATAAGTGAGTATCTTAACAGTCTGTGCCTGCAAAAAAAAGACAATAAATAGGAATAGAAAGGTAACTATATAGCGCATAATTCGATAATTTATGTGAATATAGCTATCTTTAGTTGGAAAGACTAAACTAATTTTCAACCAAAAAGCTAATCAATAACTAGACTATTGGGCCTATGATCACTACGAGAAATATTCCTAATAAACATAAAACAACATACACTAAACAAATCCATACATTATGATCAAACATCTTTGGCTATTTGTGGTCGTATCCTACATCACAACTGGCTGTAGTACATCACAGCGCACCCAAAATCAAGATACAGAAGTTTTCGACAATGGAGCAGTAGTTACAGCTCACCCCCTTGCTTCAGCTATCGGCTTAGAAATATTACAAAAAGGAGGCAATGCAATAGATGCCGCTATTGCCGTCCAATTTGCACTAGCTGTAGTATACCCCAATGCTGGAAATATAGGAGGGGGAGGCTTTATGGTATACCGGGATAAGAATGGAGAAGTATCGGCACTAGATTTTCGGGAAAAAGCCCCCTCTGGAGCTAGCAGAGATATGTATCTAGACAAACAAAATAATCCTATAGTAGATCTAAGTCTATATGGTCAGCTCGCAGCTGGTGTTCCCGGGTCAGTAGCAGGGATGGATGAAGCCTATAAAAAAAAGGGTAGCTTACCCTGGAAAGAACTGCTAGCCCCAGCGATACGTCTAGCAAAAGAAGGCTTTCCCATTACAAGGCAACAGGCTGGCGAATTCAATCGTTACAAAGAAAGATTCCAACAGCACAACAAACAAGGAGCGGCTATCATCAAAGAAACGGAATGGGAAGAAGGCGATCTGTTTATTCAAGCACAACTTGCCGAAACCCTAGAACACATCGCTCAACACGGTCGTGATGGTTTTTACAAAGGCCCAACAGCCGACTATATCGTCGGGGAGATGAAACGAGGGAATGGCATTATTTCCCACAAGGATCTCGAGGATTACCAAGCAATCTGGCGTGCCCCTATAATAGGCTATTACAAAAACAACAAAATTATTTCGATGCCACCTCCATCAAGCGGGGGAATCGCCCTACTAGCGTTACTCCAGTCCATCGAGAACTATCCTCTAAAGCAATGGGGATTCCAATCCGACAGTACAGTACGTGCTATTGTTGAAGCAGAGCGTAGAGTCTATGCAGACCGAGCTACTTATCTCGGAGACCCTGACTATTACAAAGTACCTGTGACCGAACTCACAGATGCCACTTTCAACAAAAACAGAATGGCTGGAGTTTCATTAGCCAAAGCAACAGATAGCGAAAAGGTGAAAGCAAGTACATTCCCGGGATATGAATCCGAAGAGACAACACATTTTAGTATTGTAGACAAAGATGGAAATGCTGTTTCTCTAACCACCACCATAAATGGATCATATGGATCTTGTGTTTGGGTGGATGGTGCAGGCTTTTTATTGAACAATGAAATGGATGATTTTTCCGTGAAACCGGGCTCACCAAATATGTATGGTTTATTGGGAGGTAAAGCGAATGCCATAGAACCGGGCAAACGCATGTTGTCCGCCATGACACCCACCATTATCGAAAAAGATGGAAAACTAAAAATGGTCGTGGGCACACCTGGGGGATCTACTATTATCACCTCCGTATTGCAGACCATTCTAAATGTATTAGAATTCGATATGACTGCACAGGAATCTGTAAATGCACCACGTTTTCATCACCAATGGAAGCCAGATCATATTGATGTGGAAGAAAAAGCAATAGACGCAAAAACGCGTGCTAGCTTAGAAAAAGACGGGTACAAAATCAATAAACGCAGTGCAATAGGACGTGTAGAAAATATCGTTGTCTTGCCCGACGGTCGACTACAGACAGGCGCCGACCCGAGGGGTGACGACAAAGCTATGGGCTATTAACCTAGCCCTCGCCTAAAAATCGCTCGTCGATTTGCTTGTTTGCTTTAGCACCCAAGACTTTTAGATTCTCAACCTTCCGGACTATATTCCCTGGTCCGGAAGAAAGTTTACGCATGGCCTCACCATGCTTTTCAGCAGCCTTATCGAGGTGGGCCTGTATCTGTTCCATATCGCCCAAAAATCCGACAAATTTATCATAAAGCAATCCCGCTTCGCGTGCAATATCTAGTACATTCCTATTCTGACGCTCCTGCTTCCAAATCGCCGCGATAGTACGTAAAGTCGCCAGTAGCGTTGATGGACTAACTATCACGACCCTCCTATCCCAAGCATCTGAAAACAAATCCGGCTTATGCATTACCGCCACACTTAATGCCGACTCTATAGGCATAAACAGCAATACAAAATCTGGAGAATGTATACCATAAAGGCTATGATAATTCTTTACAGAGAGTTCACGTACGTGATTCTCTACCGATTGAACATGGGCCTTGAGGTACAAAGCCCGTTCCTCATCCGTATTTGCATTTACGAATCTGTCATAGGAAACCAGTGATACCTTCGCATCTACTACCAGCTGCTTGTTATCGGGTAAATCAATGACCGCATCGGGCTGTAAGCGCCTCCCCTGTTCATCTGCAAGAGCGACCTGCATACGATACTCTTGGTCTCGGTTCAACCCTGAGCGCTCCAATACCCGTTCCAAAACGACCTCTCCCCAATTCCCCTGCTTCTTGGAATCGCCTTTTAATGCCCGCGCTAGATTTCCAGCTTCATTCTTTATTTCCAAACTCTGCTGCATCAATTGCTCAACGACCCCTTTCAACACATTACGTTCCGCAGCTTCTTGATTGTAAGTCTTTTCTACCCGTTCTTCAAAACTTTTGATCTTATCTTTCAACGGATCCAACAGCTTGCCCAATTGTTCCTGATTATAGGCCGTAAATTTTTGGGTTTTTTCTTCTAGAATCCGATTGGCTAACACCTGAAAATCAGCATTAAACTTTTCCTTAATCTGTGCTATTTCTTCTTTTTGTTCAACATATTTTTCTTGTTGTGCTTGTAGGTAGGCATTCGTCCCTTCCAGGGTTCGTTCTACAGCCTGTCGTTCCTGTCGCTCCTTTTCTAACATGCTTTTTAATGACTGTGTTTCAAGAGTCAATAACGAGACATGATGTTCGGCAGTTGAAGCCTTAACCTCCATTTGCTGTTTTGCTTCAACCGCCTGCTGATAATCTCCTGCTGACACAGCTCTGCCATTACGCCACATCAGATAAGCACAGACAACCATAAGAATTGCCAATATAAAAAACAGTATATACTCCATAGTATCAGAAATAGGAACAGCTATTGTAATTTTTGATGGGTCCGCCACCATAAATCAGGCATTTCGCCAGCTACAGCAAGCTGATAGTCCTCATAACGGCAAGGAACCAGATAATAACGTTCATTAATAGATTTTGTGCCGAAATAAGGAACTTGCATCCACCAACGATCCGACTTTTTACTTTTCACAAAGACCAACTCATGTTCTTCGCTTTCTAACTGTGTACGATAAATGATATAAGCTGACTTTGGAATCAACGGAGCATCATTTTTACGATTATAATAACCATCTACAAAACACCAGATCATCTGTGAAACCAACATTGCCGTCTGTTCCATAGGATCGAAAGTGGGATTGAATTCGTAGAAACCAATGGAGCTACATTTGTCAGACATTCCAGCGTATCGTGCCAACTGACAGGCTTCATCCCCAAAAAGACCATTAGGTACTGCATTGGCATTACCTGGAGCTTCCGAAGCGCGAATTGCACCAATATCAAAGCTAATAAGATCTGCTGCACGGATGATAGGCTCTGCCTGATCAAGTTTACCTGCAATCATACCGACCCGCTGTGCATTAAAAAAGAGTTTATCATACATATTAATAGACTCTTTACTAACTAAGTAGGTCTGATAAGCCACATTATTTAAATTGAATAAATAATCAGGTTGGTGCAAGATAATATGATTCAGGTAAGTCTGTGAATTCAATGGCGTCTCTTGGGTACTTGCCTGATCAAGGTCAAACTTAGCATCGACAATAGCAACCTCCACCCTTTGCTCCAAATCTTCATAGCCTCTATACTGCGCATAGGTCAGATCTTGTCCCCCTCCAATAATAATAGGAACAATATCAGATTTAACCAGTTCTTCAACCACTAGCCGAAGAGCGGCATACGTGTCTTCCACACGACTACCTGGCTTAATATTCCCTAAATCAGCTATCGCTACAGTGTAATCACCTTGATACAACTCGTACAAATGCTTCCTTACCGCATTAGGAGCCTTTGCCGCCCCCTTGTTGCCAATGGATTGCCTATCTTCCTCAACCCCCACAATCGCAAGGTGCGGTCTGCTGTCTGGATTGTCCAACACAGGAAATTCATCCGTATATGCCTGAATGGAATGCCCAAATTGAGAATTGAAATATTCGCCGTTGACTGAAAAATCAGTAATAGTGAGGGGAGAGAAAAAGTCTGCTAATGACATAGATTTAAGTGAAAGATCAGAAGTAAAAGTATAAAAACCACATGCATTCTGTTGCAATCAGGTTTAGCTAAATCTCGCTATATTACAAAAATGCATTAATTAATACAGGAAACGGCTAAAAAATATCCACAAAATGTGGGAAAGTTGATTAATTTGCATAGGAATTAGCAATGGGTTATCTTTGAGAACATCAAGTATTTCAACAATAAAATAGCAAGTGATATTAGTAACAGGAGGAACAGGTTTTTTAGGCTCGGCAGTGATAAAACGCCTAGTTGAAAAAGGAAATGCGATAATAGCCCTAAAAAGGGAAAGCTCATCGATCCCCGATAGCCTGAAAGCGTCATCCTTGATTGAATGGATAGACGCCGACATTACCGACTATTTCGCCCTAGCGGACATCTTCAGCCGGGTCACACAGGTCTATCACTGTGCCGCCAAGATCTCTTATCAAAAACAAGATGCCAATCAAATGTTGCATGTCAATGTGCAGGGTACCCAACATATTGTCAATCTATCATTGGAATACAAAGCCCGGCTCGTCCATGTCAGTTCAATAGCTGCACTAGGCACAAACAAACTCGGCAGACCAGTCGACGAAGAGGACAAATGGGAATATGATATTAATATGTCCAACTACTCATTATCAAAATACAAGAGCGAACTAGAGGTATGGCGTGGGATCACGGAAGGCTTGGATGCCGTAATCATTAACCCTTCTGTCATCATGGGAGTCAATCCGGCTAAATCTGGCTCTGCTGTCATTTTTGACCTGGTAGACAAAGGAATCAAGATCTATCCTCCGGGTTCGGTAGGGATTGTAGATGTTGATGATGTTGCGGACATTATGACCCTGCTAATGGAGCGTACAGACATTACAGCCCAGCGTTATGTACTAAACAGTGAAAACATTTCTAATAAGCAACTGCTAACAGACATAGCGGACCTGCTTGGAAAAAAAGCACCGACAATAGCAGCAAAACCATTTATGCTTCAGCTCGCATGGCGTGTTGCAAAACTCCTGGCTAAACTAAAGGGAAAAAAGCCTACACTTACAAAGGAATCTGCCTATGCCGCAGCAGCAAAGCTAGCCTACTCTAACGCAAAAATTGTCAAAGAAACAGGATATACCTTCAAACCTTTAGCCCAGACACTGCAAGAAATAGCAAACACATATTCATAAAACACATACAACAACCTAAACCCAATGAAACCTAAAGGAGTTCGACCATAAGGCCCCTAGAGGTATCATTCTAAAACCGTTTATTGCAATGAAAGATTATTACATCATTGATTTTGACAGCACCTTCACACAAGTGGAGGCTCTTGATGAGCTTGCCCGGATATCACTGGAAGGTGATCCCGAACAAGAAAAAGTATATCGGGAGATCGAACGCTACACCAACCTAGCTATGGAAGGTAAAATTTCATTCCGCGAAAGTCTAGCTGGCCGTATCAGTTTACTGAAAGCCAACAAAAGTCACCTGAACAAGCTAATAACCCACCTTAAAAAAAAGGTTTCCAAATCATTTGATCGCAATAGGGAATTTCTGAAGAATAATACGGACACCGCATGGATTGTTTCGGGTGGCTTTAAGGAATTCATTACCCCCGTCGTATCGCCTTACGGAATAAAAAAAGAAAACATTTATGCGAATACGTTTCTTTTCGATGACGAGGGGAATATTATCGGCTATGACGACACTAACCCTTTATCGGATGAAGGGGGGAAAGTCAAGCTCCTTCAAGAGCTTAAAATCCAAGGGCGCCTCTTTGGAATAGGGGATGGCTACTCTGATTTCCAGCTCAAAGAATCTGGTTTGATCGAGAAGTTTTTTGCTTTTACAGAAAACATATCCAGACAGAGCGTTACTGAAAAGGCGGATCACGTCACGCCAAGCTTTGACGAATTTTTATATGTCAACGATCTTCCCCGTGCAATATCCTATCCTAAAAACAGGATCTTATGCCTCATTGTCGGCGATGTACCCGAAATATCAAGCCACATACTGAAGAGAGATGGATTCTCCATCAGAGTCAAAGACACCTTTGAAGAAAAATACACAAAAGATGTAGGTATGTTATTGTTAGGTCCTGGAGTTGACATCGCAGACGAACAACTAGAAAGAGCGGCAAAACTAAAAACCATCGGTTATCTGGGAGACGTCAAAGGCCACATGAGTAAACATATATGCAGTCAAAAAGGTATTGTCGTCTTTGATGACAAAAAAAATAAAGCGCACAATGCTGAGTTTATTCCAAGACGTATGGCCGAATTTATCAATAATGGAGATACCGATCAAAGTCGAAACTTCCCCAACCTTATACTTCCAAAAAAGATAAAAGGCCATCGCTTACTTCATATCCATAAAAATGTACCAGGGATAATGGCACAACTCAATAGTGTCTATGCGGAAAATGAAATCAACATTCTAGCTCAATTTTTGATGACACGAGGCGATATTGGCTATGCCGTAACAGACATTGATACCAACTACGATAAAAGTCTGTTAAAACAGTTAAAGCAAATAGACGACACCATTAAATTCCGTGTATTATATAAATAGAGATAATTAGGACTAAGCATACTATTTACACGCACGTGATTACAAGCATGTGGATTGACGAAAGTTTTTTGTAAATTCACGTCGACAATTAACACTAAAAACATTTGTATATGAACAAGATAATTCTTTCAATAACAACAGCGGCATTGCTTTTCCTAGGAACAGAGCTAAGCACCGCACAGGTGAAACTACCTCCTTCAAGCAGTAGCCAAACTATTACTCAAGGGTTAGGTATTAAAGATATCGTATTGAGCTACCAACGTCCCAACAAAAACAACCGTGTGATTTTTGGCGGACTTGTTCCTTATGGAGAGGTATGGCGCACAGGCGCCAACAATATCCCTAGTATTACATTTGCGGAAGAAGTGTCTATTGAAGGCAACAAGGTGCCAGCTGGTACCTATGGATTATTCACTATTCCTAACAAAAATGAATGGACTATTATCCTCAGCAAGAATGTAAAACAGTGGGGCGCCTATCAATACAAAAAAGAAGAAGATTTGTTACGTTTTAACGTAAAGCCACAAGTGCTGGCAAATAATGTAGAAACGTTTACCATTGCATTTGAAGATGTAACGGTAAAATCTGCAAAAATCACATTAGCGTGGGAAAAAACTAAGGTAGGCTTCAATATCACCACCGATCAGTCAAAAGAAATTCTTGCTAATATTGACCAGGCTATGCTAGGCGAAAACAAGCCTTATCTTCATGCTGCACAATACTACCTGAACAACGGTTTGGATATCAACAAATCGGTCGAGTGGATCAAGAAAGGAGACGAAGGAAATACTTCGGCCCCACACCTGAAATATTGGAAAGCTAAAATATTAGATAAAGCCGGAGACAAAGCTGGAGCACGAAAAGCAGCACAGGAAGGTATTGAAATGGCTACGAAATTAAACAATCCGGAGTACATCAAAATGAACACGGAAATGTTAAAAGCTATAAAATAAACTATTGCATATAGCTTATTTGACGGTCATCGTATGAATATAATACGATGACCGTTTTTTTTGGAAGTGTCTGCTTTATTGATTTAACATTGTATTTCAAGGCTTCAATGAGCTCTCTTCGTTCGGTTTAATGGACACCAAGAGGCTTGCCTGTCTGTTGGTGATCCGTCAGCTGGCGGACTAAGAAAGTTTTAGAAGACAAGCGCCTGATATAATACTTCGACAGGATGCACGGCACCGACACCTGTACCATCTTTAATCTGGTGCCGGCAACTGGTCCCTGGTGCGATAACAATCTCTCGTTCTTCTTTTCGCTTGACCGCAGGAAACAGGACTAAGTTTCCAACCTGCATCGACAGATCGTAGTGCTCACGCTCGTACCCAAATGAGCCAGCCATACCGCAGCATCCCGATGATATTACCTTCACCGTTGCTCCTTTCATAATCTTCAATACACTTTCAGTATAGCCTTGTAGCTTCCAAGCTTTCTGTTGACAATGGGTATGGAGCAAAATATGACGTTCACTTTCATCAAACATCGATGCAGAAATATTCCCCTTTTCATACTCTTTAACGAGAAACTCCTCAATGAGCATGGCATGTGGAGCAATTCGTCTTGCATCGGCTTCCAGTTCAGGAGAAACCAAGTCTACATACTCATCACGGAATGTCAGTATTGCCGAGGGTTCTACAGCCAATAACGGCGTATCTGCCGACAAACGGGAAGAGAATATTTTAACATTCTTATCTGCTAGTTTTTTAGCATCACGCAACAAGCCCTTGGACAGTAATGCTCTTCCACTCGGTTCATGAGGTATAAGTAACACCTCATACCCCAGCTTCTCCAAAAGCAAGACAGATTTCTGCCCGATTTCTAAATCATTATAATTGGTAAACTCGTCACAGAAAAAATATACAGCTCCTTTTGACTCACTTTCCTTACGAGTTGGTTTATCCCTAGTCAAAAACCATTTTCTCAAAGGCACTTTCCCGAGCAAGGGCAAAGTTCGATCTGTAGCAAAACCTATCATACGCTTGGCCAGTTTGCCAACAATAGGGTTCTGAACGGACCAATTGTAAAAGCTCGGAACATAAGCCATCAGGCCCATCATTTTATCCACATGACCTATCATCCGGCTACGCAATGGCACACCATGCGCATCGTAATACTGTTGCAGAAAATCGGCCTTCATTTTGGCCATATCGACACTAGAAGGGCATTCAATCTTACATCCTTTGCAGCTGAGACATAAATCCATGATCTCTTTTATTTCTGGATGATCAAATGGATTTTCCTTTGTCGAATGTGTCAAAAACTCCCGTAGGATATTAGCACGTGCACGCGTAGTATCCTTTTCATTCCGGCTCGCCATATAAGAAGGGCACATCGTACCTCCAGACAATTCTGATTTCCTACAATCACCAGAACCGTTGCACTGTTCTGCGTGCCCCAATATATCTTGTCCAGGATATCTAAAAACCGTTTTCAGCGTGGTACGTGCGGCTCCTGGTTCGTAACGCAGGAAGGTATTCATTGCTGGGGAATCCACAATCTTGCCTGGGTTGAAGATACACTCAGGATCCCATTTTTCCTTAATATCTTTTAGCAACTGGTAATTGCGATCACCGATCATATAAGGGATAAACTCACCACGTAACCGCCCGTCCCCATGTTCGCCACTCAGCGACCCTTTAAATTTCTTGACCAATTTTGCAATCTCCAGAGCAATTTCTCTAAAAAGTCGATTCCCCTCTTCGGTCTTAAGATTCAAGATAGGACGGAGATGTAACTCGCCTGTTGCAGCATGCGCATAATGCACAGAGTACAATCCATATTTTGCTAAAATCGTATTGAACTCCGCAATATAAGCTGGGAGATCTTCAACAGCTACTGCCGTATCCTCAATTACGGCAACCGGCTTTTCATCGCCTGGCATGTTGCTCAATAAACCCAAACCTGCCTTGCGCAAATCCCAAACCTTCTTTCTATCACTTCCGAAAATAATCGGAAAATAATACCCAACTCCCGCTTTTCGCATAGCAATCTCCACTGCAGCGACTTTTTCCCGAATATCCTCCTCATTATCACCCTCATATTCAACAATCAAGATTGCCTCAGGTGTACCCTCAACAAAAAATCGATTATGCCGTTGTTCTAAATTACTCGCCGTACACTCCAAGATATAGTGGTCCATAAGCTCACTCACCAGTGGTTTATGTTCCAATGCAATCAGATTGGCCCGTAAAGCCTCGTCCAGTGTCTTGAAATGAACACATAACAAGCCAGTAGGGCGCGTTGCTAATTTATCAACATGAACCTTAATCTCTGTCATAAAGAACAAAGTCCCCTCAGAGCCGCAAATAAGCTTACAGAAATTAAATTGGTCCCCACCAGCTGTAAATGGATCGCTTTCTAACAACAGGTCGATCGCATAACCTGTATTACGTCGATTGATACTTGGCTTGGGAAATTGTGCACGTATCTCTTCTTGATTACTATAATCTCCCAGTATGGTTCGGACTTGCCTATAAACCTCTCCCTCTAATGATTGTAAATCACATTTAGCAATAAATTCATCAAAAGACAAGGCTTTAAAAGAAGTTTTAGTCCCATCCGAAAGAAAACCATGAACCTCTAATGTATGCTCCCGTGTACTGTGGTAAATCAATGAATTCGAACCACAGGAATTATTTCCGACCATCCCCCCTATCATAGCCCTATTCGCAGTCGAAGTTTCTGGGCCAAAATAAAGTCCCAGAGGCTTTAAGAACATGTTCAGCTCATCCCGAATCACCCCCGGTTGTAATCTGACCCACTGTTCTACAGCATTTACTTCCAAAATATTGGTAAAATGCTTAGATACATCAACCACGATACCTCCTCCTACAACCTGTCCTGCCAAAGACGTTCCTGCCGTACGCGGGATGAGCGACGTTTTATTCTCTAGCGCAAATTCAATAAGGTGTCGAATATCAGCTTCGCTCCGCGGTAATGCAACGGCCAGAGGCATCTCCCTATAGGCAGAGGCATCCGTTGCATAGAGTGTACGCATCATCTGATCGCTATACAGCTCACCCTCCATCAAATTCGCTAATTGCTGCAACCTCTCTTCCACAATCAAACTTCTTAGGATCCCTTTATCTGTGTTGTATAGGTACTTTCGAAAATCTTGTCCGCATTATTTGTCTCGAATCCATCTCTCCGATGCACAGGGCGAATCTCCTCTTTGGACAACCCCTTAAATTCTGGCAACACGCTACGCTCAGCAAACTCCACATAACTACCTGCTATCTCCAACGTCTTTCCGTCAGAGAAAGTAGCTTTATACAAAGCGGAGACTGTACTGCTTTGTCTCAACAAACCATCATCGCTAGTCTTGATAACTCCTCCTGAGTTATTTAACTTAACACCAATACTCGTTAGAAACGCGTTGAATTCTTCTAACGTATTATACCCGTCTTTCAACTCATGAATACTGATGGTATAATGATTTAAATAATACCTGTTATAAATAACCCAAGCTGCGTACTCGCTCTCCTCCAGCAACAATTTATAGTCCTCTGAAGTCGGCAAATCCCACAAAGGTTTCTGAAGAAAATCCGCTACTTCCTGTCCATTCTCTAGATTGATCGAATCAACCGGGTCTTCGACAATAGGTGAGGTATATTTCTGAATAACCTGCTGTACTTCAGGGCTCAGATCCTGAACACGCAACTCCGAAACGAATATCCGTGGATATCCTTCCTGTGGAGGAGCAAACCAATAAGCATCTAATTTTTTACCCTCAAAATAGAAATAGTCCTTTTTTTGATAACCAAAAGCCAAGAAAATTTTTTCAAAGGACTTGATTCCCAAATGAGGTACCCCTAGTGTACGAAAAGCGATATGGTCATTGACAATATCTTCCTGCGAGTTTACAACTCCTTTTTCTAATAGGGCTTGGGTGATTTTATTGACATCCGAAACATTTGCTCTATAATGATCAAATAGATCATTCAACACAACATCTAGCGGTTTATTTTCATCAAAATGCATATGACCAAAATTTAAAGTTTATACTACAGTAAATTTAGCAAATAGATTTTAATAAATCACGAAAACAAAAGGTTTATCGAACAAAAATCAGCCATATTAATGTTTTTTAGAAAAAAATTCTAAAAAAACACTCTCACACAGAATGCTACAACTCTTCCTTCAGGAGTTCTTCCAATTCTTCAGGACTTAGGTTCATATTTACATTCCCATCTTTGGCAAATGAAATTTCTCCTGTTTCTTCAGAAACAATCACAGCAACAGCCTCAGACACTTCCGTAACTCCTATCGCTGCGCGATGCCTTAACCCAAACTGAGGGGGGAGGTCCTCACTATCTGACAAAGGCAACACCGAACTCGCTGTCATAACTCGAAAATCGACAATAACAACAGCGCCGTCATGCAAAGGACTATTCTTAAAGAAAATACTCTCCAACAATCTCTTTGAAACTGGCGCATCTATATATTCTCCACTGGATTGATAGTACTCTTCATCAAAATACTTAGAAAAGACCAACAAAGCTCCTGTCCGCGATCGGGACATACTCCTACAGGCATCAATGATAGGCTTGATTTTTTCGGAATGATCCTGCTGTGCTGTTTTCTTCGCCCCTAAGAAGGTCCAAAAAAACTTCTTTCTCCGCATGGATATATTTTTACCGACATGGAGTAAGAAACGTCGTATTTCCTGTTGAAAAACTACAATTAAAGCAATGGAACCTACAGAAATAAATCCTCCGAATATTTCTGTCAGAAGACGCATTTCCAATTGTTTGACCACGAGATATATCCCATAGAACAACCCCACCCCCAATAAGATGTTGACAGCAATCGTACCCTTTATCAAGCTATACACATAATAAACAATGACAGCTACTAAAAAGATATCAATGATATCCAATAAGCGAAATCCATCTAGGAGATTAAAACTTAGTCCTTCCATTTGTTATGCAATTTAAAAAATTTAATACTAAGATTTATCTCTCTTTCCTAGTTTTATAAATGTAATACCTCGATTTCCATCGTCTGATCTTCATATCGTGTAAATATTAGGAAGTTTCTTAGTGACATAAGACATAATCTAAAGTCTACGAATTAAGCCTTAAAGCGATTCTTCAATTATCAATTAATAATACCAGTACTATAGGCATAAAATACACATCTTAGCTAAATCTCGCCTGTGAAGATTTTGGCATTAGTAGGCGGAAACTCTACACTTACAGCCAAAATGTCCGAGCGAGGAGTTTTGGTTAATTTTGCGGTCAAAAGTACCATGCCTTGTGCTGGCATAGAGGCGTCAAAAAAATCTTTTCTTTTTTAATTATCTTTGTACTAAACATAATGACAACCATGACAAAACTATCCGTAAATATCAACAAAATAGCTACCCTTCGTAACTCAAGGGGCGGTAATACCCCCAATGTACTTTCGACGGCATTAGCCTGCGAACGCTTCGGTGCCGAGGGAATCACTGTCCATCCGCGTCCCGACGAAAGACATATCCGTTACCAAGACGTCTATGACTTAAAAGCCGAAATTCAAACAGAATTCAACATAGAAGGCAACTGTCAGGAGCAAAAATTCATTGATCTGGTTTTAGCCAATACCCCTACACAAGTAACTTTGGTTCCTGATGCTACCGGACAATTGACTTCTAACCATGGCTGGGATACAATTACACACAAAAACTACCTCAAGGAGATGGTCAGTCTATTCCAAAACGAGGGAATCCGGGTTTCTATTTTTGTAGACCCCGTCGTAGAAATGATAGAAGGAGCGGCAGAAACAGGCACCGACCGTGTTGAACTTTATACAGAAGCATATGCTTCGGAGTTTGGCTTTGATAAAGAGAAAGCTATAGCACCATACTACCGAGCAGCCGTAAAAGCACGCGAGCTTGGGCTAGGCCTGAATGCAGGCCATGACCTAGATCTAAATAACCTCGCCTATTTCAACCAGCACATCCCGAATCTATTGGAAGTCAGCATAGGACATGCCTTAATCTCCGATGCGTTATACCTCGGTCTGGAAGAAACCATCAAACGTTATCTAGCAGCCTTGAAGGCATAGTGAATAAAACCTTGCAAAAGGGTAAAAAGCAAAACCGTAAAGATTATCTAACTAATCTTTACGGTTTTGTATTTAACACTACGATCCGTTGTTTACGAATTTACAGTCTCAACATCTAATTCTAGAACTACTTTATTCCTCTAAAGATTCTATTCCAACGGATTTTACTAAAGAACGTTCCATCTTTATCCCAGCTCAACCAAGTGAATAGAGCTTTACCGACGACGTGATCTTCTGGAACAAATCCAAAGTCACGGGAATCGAGCGAATTATCTCTATTATCTCCCATCATCCAATAGTAATCCATTTTTATAGTGTAGGTATTTGATTTTACACCATTGAGATATATACCGTCAGCCTGCTTTTCAAGTTTATTACCTTCATATACGGTAATCAAACGTTGATAGATCGGATAGGTCAGGTCATTTAACTGAACCACATCACCTTTCTTAGGCACAGTAAGCGGCCCAAAGTTATGGAAGTTCCAATTGTACTGTGCATCCTTCGGAAATGCAGGACTATCATTATTGTAAGGAACAACTTCTGTCACAGTAGACCACCCTTTCACTTCTTCGATTTCTTCCTTCGTAACATGCAACAAATAAGCAACAATACGTCCATTTTCATCTGGAAGCTCCATATACTCAAAACGTTTGTCCACCAAAATATCCGGATTCAGACCACGCTCATCCGTGTATACAATATATGCCGTCTGCACATCCGCAGACCCAAAACCAGGCTTACCATTTACCATTAGGTTGCCACCCTTCATCTCTACCACATCTCCTGAGACACCAACAGCACGCTTGATATAATTCTCACGCTTATCTACAGGACGGTTGAAAGGAGCATCCGCTTCCATAGGGAAGTTAAACACCACCACATCATTACGCTCTATATTTTCAAATCCAGGTAATCTTTTATAGGGGATCTTAATCAATTCAGAATAAGCTTTCCCTCCTGTAACCGGCATGGTATGATGTGCAAACGGAAATGCTAACGGTGTATTAGGAATGCGTGGTCCGTAATTCAATTTACTCACAAAAAGGAAATCACCGACCAACAGGCTACGTTCCATAGATCCTGTCGGAATCATATAGGCCTCAATCAAAAAACCTCTAATCAACGATGCTGCCACAGTAGCAAATATAATAGCATCCGCCCACTCACGCGCTACAGTTTTCTTGTACGGATATTTCTTCTTAAACTCCTCCGTATTAGATTGTCCCAAATACTTTACAGTAGTATCTCGGCCCCACATCGGAAGAACGATAAACGGAACCAAGACCGCAGCTGCATTCTCCCAAAAACGGCGTTTACCAAAAGACTTGATCAAATCGAGGTAAAAACCATAGAATATAAATATATTTACGATAGGTACAAACAGCCAAACAATCCACCAGGTAGGCCTGCCTACCAATTGTGCCATCACATACTCTCTATAGAACGGCACGATAGCTTCCCAGCCCTGCTTTCCTGCTTTTTTAAATAATAGCCATAATCCATAAAGCGAAATGACCGTTAGTAATCCAAAAATTATATACCACATAATAGTAAAAATTAAAAGTCAGAAATTAAAAACCCGACCGAAAGCCAAAAGTTATCATCATGACTTTATTATATGTCGACCGATCAATTTATATGTTACAGTAATAATAGTTATTTATTAAAATCAAAGATTTCTGTGACCTGAAAAAAGCCTTTACGCCCCTTAAGCCATTCTGCTGCCACGACAGCCCCTAATGCAAAGCCATCTCTATTATGTGCGGTATGCTTAAATTCAATCTGATCTACCTCAGAACTATACAAGACAGTATGCGTCCCAGGCACCTCTTCTATCCTCAGGCTCTCGATCAGTAGCTCGTCTGGCTTATTAATAAGGTCACTATCTTCTCCCACCACTTCATTTACCCAAGAAGACTTGGAAGAACTATTTTCTATAATCCCTTCAGCAATGGTAATCGCTGTACCGCTGGGTGCATCCAGTTTGTGAATGTGATGAATCTCCTCCACTTGCACATCATATTGTTTGTACGGATCGACTGCCTGAGCCAACAGCCTATTGACGTGAAAGAATATATTCACACCTATGCTAAAATTAGATCCGTACAATAAAGACTGCTCAGCTTCTAGACAGGTCTCACGAACTTCTTGCATATGCTCATACCAACCCGTAGTACCTACTACTAGTGGCAGATTGGATTCGAAACAAAGGCTGATATTCGACAAAGCTGCCTCAGGTGTACTAAAATCGATAGCGACATCGGCATCTTCTAAATCCTGTGCCGTAATGCTGTCTCTATTATGAGCATCCACAATAAGAACAACCTCATGTCCTCTCTTGAGCGCAAACTTTTCAATAAGCTGGCCCATTTTTCCATATCCGAGTAAAACAATCTTCATATCTTATGGTTTAATAACTGCCAAATTAACATTAATTATTTAATAGTAAACGTCAACTTCACTCCTGGCGTAAAATAATTGGCAAGATTAGGTTGATAGGCCATTGTCGGTGTTGTGGGCATCAAAGTGGGGGTTATTTTAAGTCCTAGATCATCTCCGATATTGTAACGGTTACGTAGCATGGAATCCGTATATGCTTCGACTACGTTACCGACCCACCATACCGCCGTAATCAAAACAGTCATATCCCGATTCCGTCTAAAATTATCCTTTTGTCGGATTATCCCTTCTTTACTTAAAAACCGTAAATCCTCATTCAACCAACCGTCAGTATGGTCAACACGATATGCGGCCTCCTTGGCAAACATCCGATAATAGTAATTCCAGTAATCAAACACAAAATAAGCTGTGATAAATCCGCCATAAATGATTGGCAGTTTGACCCAGACCCAGCGGCCACCATTGGTTATTTGCCCCCAGCCAGGTGCTATCGCCGAACGACGCCAGGCAACACGGGATACATGTTCTATCGCTAGTCGCGTAGAATCTTTAAGTATATCTTTATAATAGTACTTAGCCCGTTCCTTTTCCGCTTTTTCTCTTTCTTTACGTTCCTTCCTCGTTTCCTTTTTTACCGAGTCTTGAACCGCAGCCGTATCTAGACTCACCTTTGTTGAATCCTTAAGCTGCTGCAGGGAGTCTATCTGAGCATAGGTCCCTTGCATCGACAAAAAGAAAAATATAACGACTAAGAATTTAGGCATTACCAATCGAGCAATTCTAATATACGACTTAAATCATCCTCTGAGTCAAACGGGATCTCAATAGCTCCCTTACCCCGACTATTTTTCAAATTGAGACGTACTCGGGTAGAAAACCGCGATGCCAAGTCATCTTCTATTTTTTGGTATTGAAAATCCAGTTGCTTACCAACATCTTGATTCTTTTTAGGCTTCAACTGCTCCTGTATATTCCGCACGAGAATCTCGGCCATACGCACTGAAAGCCCTTTATCTATAATCTCCTGGAACACGTACAATTGCTTATCTACTTCACCGACGTTAATGAGTGCACGGGCATGCCCCATAGAAATCTGCCCGTCCCGGATACCAGCTTGAATTACTGGTGGTAATTTCAACAAACGAAGATAATTGGTTACTGTAGAACGGTTTTTAGAAACACGGTCACCAAGTTCTTCCTGTTTCAAATTACACTCTTCAATCATCCGCTGAAAACTCAATGCTACTTCAATAGCATTCAAATTCTCCCGCTGTATATTTTCGATCAGCGCCATCTCCAACATCTGTTGGTCATTGGCTGTACGAACATACGCAGGTATGTCTACAATTCCGGCTAATTTAGAAGCACGTAAACGACGCTCACCACTAATTAACTGATATTGATTTTTACTGACCTGACGTACAGTAATAGGTTGGATCAACCCCTGTAATTTGATCGAGTCCGAAAGCTCTTGCAACGCCTCCTCATCAAAATCTGTACGTGGTTGAAACGGATTGACGGCGATGTGTTCAACTTTAATAAAATTGATACTCCCCGCTGCTGCTCCTCCTAAATCGGCAGTCTCTTTTTGTGACGATGCCGACGAAACACTCATTTCATCCTGCAACAAAGCACCTAACCCCTTGCCTAGCCCTGTTTTACGTTGTAATGCTGCCATTTCTTATACGATCGCTTTTTCTTTATTCTGTTCTACTAAACCATTTTTCTGTAATATCTCACGAGCCAGATTCAAATAGTTCACAGCTCCCTTACAGGATGCATCATGCATAATCACAGAAATACCAAAACTAGGAGCCTCACTCAAACGAGTATTCCGTTGAATGATCGTCTCAAAGACAAGCTCAGTAAAATGTGTACGCACCTCTTCTACCACTTGGTTAGATAAACGTAAGCGTACATCATACATTGTCAGAAGAATTCCCTCAATTTCTAAATTGGTATTTAGTCTATTTTGAACAATTTTTATAGTATTCAATAATTTACCTAGTCCTTCTAGAGCGAAATACTCACACTGTACAGGAATAATTACAGAATCAGACCCCGTAAGTGCATTAATCGTAATTAATCCCAGTGAAGGAGAACAGTCAATGATGATAAAATCATAGTCATCTTTGATTTCATCCAACATTTTTTTCATTTTGTACTCGCGTTCATTGAGATTTATCATCTCAATCTCTGCTCCTACCAAATCAATATGTGCGGGCAAAAGGTCTAAAAAAGGAGTTTCTGTTGCTTGGATTGCCTCCCGAGGAGGTAAATCATTAACCAAGCACTCGTAAACGCTAGCCTTGATATTACGCGGATC
Source organism: Sphingobacterium tabacisoli (assembly GCF_017908035.1). Lineage (GTDB taxonomy): Bacteria > Bacteroidota > Bacteroidia > Sphingobacteriales > Sphingobacteriaceae > Sphingobacterium > Sphingobacterium tabacisoli. The sequence continues at coordinate 228,673 of NZ_JAEQMU010000007.1, forward strand.
GAAACCAATACCAGACGTAGAGTTTGCTTGTGGATCTGCATCCACTAGAAGCGTCTTATACTCCAAAACAGCCAAACTAGCCGCTAGATTTATAGAAGTAGTTGTTTTTCCTACGCCACCTTTTTGATTTGCAATTGCAATTATTTTTCCCATGAGATACCGAACCTTTTACAATTTTTGTTTACAAGTAGTGTTCTCCACCCAAAAATACATTTCCATTGCTTAGGAAATGCTTAAATGATGTTAAAATTACTAAATTTGAGAACTTCCTGATACTATTACTCAGGATGCTAAGATACAAAAAATTGGTTTACGATTTGACAAACTCGTTCATTGATTATTATAAGTAGCAACATTACAATGAATTTAATTATATCAGGAACAAATCGACTGGGTAGTAACTCATTAAAAGTCGCAGAATATTATAAAAAAGAATTGAACAAGAAAGGGGAAGACTGGCAGGTGCTATCACTAACTGATTTACCACACGACATTTTATTCACAGATCTGTACGGCAAACGGTCAACTGCATTTGCTCCTATTCAAGAATTGGTCGCTCGGGCTCAAAAATTTGTATTTATTATTCCCGAATACAACGGCAGTTACCCCGGCGTACTCAAGACATTTATTGACGCTTGTGCTTATCCTGTTTCCTTTTATCACAAAAAAGCAGCATTAGTGGGAGTTTCCACAGGAAAATACGGAAATATACGAGGGGTAGATCATTTTACAGGCGTATGTAACTACATGCGTATGCACGTCATGCCCTTAAAAATTCATATTCCAAGTATACAAGGAGAATTAAATAATGAAGGAAATCTACAAGAGGATACTACCTACAAGTTTGTGCAGGAGCAACTTGATGAGATTATCCGTTTTTAAGAAGAATTTAACGTCCTACTTTAATACGATCAAGGATACTATCTAGCGTATAGGACAAAGGCGACTCATGCAATGGATATTTACCAAGCCTATCCTTTTGTTCTTCATAATGAAACATGGTCCATTCCTGATTGTGGTATTCTAGTGCCGAGAGATTTTCAATCCAGTCACCAGAATTCATATACACACATTTCCCCTTCTTAGTCTCGACAGTGCGGATCTGTGGCTGATGGATATGTCCACAGAATACATAATCATAATGGCTTTCTATAGCTAACTCCGAAGCTGTTTGCTCAAAATCACCTATAAATTTTACGGCTTTCTTGACTGAGTTTTTTATTCTTTTGGACAAGGAGTATTTTTCACGTCCCATCCTATTCAATCCCCAGTTAATTAAATTGTTTAGCCGAATAAGCATATCATAACCCCAGCCCCCAAGTTTGGCCAACCATTTGGAATGTTGTACCGATGCATCAAAAACATCCCCATGAAAGAACCATGCTTTTTTGTCCCCCAGATGAAGCACCAACTTGTCCACCAATTTAATATTACCAAAACTGATATCCGAAAATTTACGTAACATCTCGTCGTGATTTCCAGTAATATAAATCAGCTCTGTCCCCTGATACGCCATATCAAACAAATATTTGATAACACGGAGGTGCTGATCCGGAAAATAACTTTTCTTAAACTGCCATATATCGATTATATCCCCATTTAGAATCAATTTTGAGGGCTTTATCGAATATAAATAATGTAGCACCTCTTTGGCTCTACACCCATAGGTTCCTAAATGAAGGTCGGACAAAACGACCAAGTCTACTTCTCTCTTCATAGTTGATTGATACAAATAAAAAGAACGAAGATTAACTTATCATTTTCAGATAGTTAAGAAAATTTTAATTATAACACTATTGGGCCATCTCCACTGTTACTTTTGCCCTGCGGGTATTTTGCTTCTTTTTTATCTTCTTTTTCTTACCCCACCATACATAAAAGCCCGTAATCGGCAATGAAGCGCAGATTAGACTGGCCATAAAATAGAGCACCTTTGTCCACATACCACCGATAAATCCAGTATGCAATGCATAATTTGACCGTGATATCCACTCTGCCGTCCCTGCTTCGCGTACTGGCTTCTGCGAATTGGGCAACAGTTCAATCGTATTTCTATCGAAGCGCAAATCCCGCCATCTGCCGGCATGCATATCTGTACAGGAATAAATCGTCTGCTCACCCTCTTCGGGAATATGAATAATCACTGCTTCCTTATTTAACGAAGCGATCTCTCTACGCACCTTATACCATATCTTATCAGCGACGACGAGCGCATCTTGAAGCACAGGATCTGTCAGTGCGGGCTCAACCTTTTCCACCTTAGGTCTCGGAGGCATACCACCACTAAGCCACATCACCGATTTACGCATCCACGGAAAGGCCATAATAAGTCCTGTCAGTGCCATCAATAATGCTAGTAGTAAGGAATAGAACCCGAGCACATTATGTAAATCATAATTGACTCGCTTCAGTTTTGCCTTCCAATTGATCGTAAAACTCTGCTTTGCGGCACGCTTTGTCCACCTTTTCGGCCACCACAGAATCAAACCGGAAAGCGTGACTAGAAAGAATAAAAAAGTCCCCCAGCCCACAATTTGTCTACCAAGTTTCCCTGATATCCAAAGATGCCGATGTCCCTCGTCCATAAAATGAAATATATCTTCATGATCAACCTCCGCCAAAACCTGACCCGTATACGGATTGACATAGAGCAGTGTGTCACTATGGTCGATACTCACCTTTATCGACTTATCTAACCCATAGTACCAGAGACTTGATACCTCCACATCGGGATAAGACTCCTTTATCTTTTGATGAATTACGCTCGGTGGCAATTGTTCATCGGCGGCCTGTGCCTCCACCGAAATATAATTAAAAACCAAATCTTTAATATCGTGTTCGAAGACAAGGACACAGGCGGTAATTGACAAAATAAAAACAATAATTCCCGACACTAATCCCACCCAAAGGTGTAACCAAGCGTTTATTTTAAGCAAAAAAGATTTCATATATAGGATAATAAAATGACAAGTATGGTCTAGAATTGAATCGTATATCTACAAAATACATCATAGACACACGTTAAGTTCAGCGCTTTCATCTGAACCCTAAAAAATTTATTTTTATAAATAAACAGACTAGAAGTAAGAATCGATTCTAACGACATTATTTAGATTAATTATATATAAGTATGTAGCTTATGTATAATTAAACCGAAGTCTTAAAGGAAGAAAAAAGGGAATTTATTTCAGAAAATCCAACCGAAGAATATAACTGGCTGAATTTGAGATAGAAGAGATTCTATCCACCTGACCATCATTAATGGTATATCTCCAGATATCATGTTTTTCCCCTTCACTATCAATAGCAAAATAAACATAATCTCCCTGGACTAGGACATTTTCTTTACGAGTACCTTTATCCAGTGGAATATTTATTTTATCGAGCTTTTTTGTAGAAAGGTCAACGAGGTAATATTCAAACTGAAAAGTCGAATGATGGTTTGAAAAATCAGTATACAGATTGCGCTGTTCACTTCTTATGATTGCTTTTTGTCCGCCCATGTACCAAAAACCATAAGCATGGTTATGGATGGTCTCCGAGATATCCAACATATAGGATGTATCAACCTCCTGCATTCCCTTTTTCTTACGAAAAATAGCGGTTGGTTTTGCTAGGTTATTACCTAATGCTACACCAGGACAGCTCATAAAATAAAAATCTCCCTGATCATCCCGGGCACTGTAGCTTTGTACTGTGTTTACCCCCCCAGGATAAGAAGAACGAGTATCCTTCTGTAGATTCAGAACATCCAATGAAGAGAAATCAAGCGTTGCATAATACATTGTATCTGATGTAGTGTAATCATCTGCTGTCAAAAATTTAGAGTAGCAATAGGCAATCCATAACTTATCATCGACAAAGTCCACCACCCCTATGCTCAAAAGGTTAAAATTTACTATTGACGAAGGAAACGGCAACGCCTCCTCCCGTAATAGGGTAAAACTCTTGGTATCGACCACGTACATGCGTCCATGAGCGGTAGTTTTCTTCTCTACCGTAAAAAGCAACAGCGTATCTGTATTGTTCTTCCAAATGTAGTTTTCCAGATAGCCATCCTTAAACAAAATAGAATCGGTAGCTATCATCTGATTATTCGCATCAAGCTGGTAACGGATGAAATAATCGTTTCTCTCCTTAAAATGATAGAAGATCCCCTTCTTATGGATATACTCCCGTGTAAACTCTTTGGAAGGCACCTCAATTTCAATACTCTTCCCTGTATCTTGTAAACTCTCTTTTAGAAAAAAACTGTTAGACCCATCCTCATTCAAAAGATACAAAGCATATTCGGGCAAAAAACTTTTTGAAGCATCTGGAGATGCACAAGAAAAAAGTAGACCTAAAGCAAACAAGAAACCGATATATAAAGAAGGAAAAAAAAGCTTCATGAATAGTTAGGAAATATGAAATTGTTGCTTAATTCTACGTTGCATAACCGGTGGCAAGAAAATCATCTCCCTTTTTGACAAAATAATGAGTTTCTTTTGCTCTTCTCGTTCCGAAACAAAATAGACCTCCCCTTGTTTGAAGTTAAAAGACTGGTTACTTCGCCCATCTTGCAGCACAAAATCTCGCTTAGGTCGGAGCATAATATTTCCCGTCAGAGAGATATTTCCAGATTCGAAATCAATATTTGCTTCGCTATTGGGGCTCAGCACGACATCAAAATGATCTTTGGAAAAAGAAATTACACCTGATTCAACATTCGTCGCCTGAAATACAGTAAAGTCTTTCACAGGCTGGTAAAAGTAGTAATAGCCACCTATTATCGCAATCATACATGCTGCTACAACAGTACCCCAATATCTTTTTATAACAGCTATACGCGGATTCGAAACCACAGGCTGAGTTATTGATGGAGTAGCTACCGAGAAGGAAATATCAGCCCAGAGCTCCTCTTTGACCGTTTCATCAATATCTTCTTCAAGATCCAGATCACCCCAATCCTCGGCGTCTAACCAAGCACGGACAGCAGCAAGCTCTTCGTCATTACACTGACCAAGTTCATATTTTTCTAAAAGCGCTTTACTGATATCCATTTTTACCCTATATGCAAAAATACAAAATATAAAACTATCCTGTTAATTATCTACTGTTCTATCAATCCTGTTCCGCAAGATTGGTCCGCAATACAAGCAAAGCTTTACTGATATGATACTCCACGGCGCGTTCAGAAATGAGAAGAGTCTGTGCTATTTCCTTATTCGTCAACCCCTGCTCTCTACTCATTTTAAACACATTTTTACATTGTTTAGGCAACCGCTCCACAATTGCATCCAATTTAGAAGCCAATTCCTTAACCTGTAATTGTTCATCTTCATACATCAGCTGCGATTGTGTCTGTATCACCTCATGATGACGTTGCCGTGTACATTTATTCCTAATGTGCTCCAACGACTTCAATTTGACAGATCTCAATAAGTACCTTTCGACATCCTTAATATTTAAAGTCTCTCTTCGTTCCCACAACGATTTAAAAACATCCTGAACAATCTCTTTCGCTTCATCCTCATCCTCCATAGTTTTCAACGCAAATACATACATCCTTCTCCAGTATTGCTGAAAAAGAAGCTCAAATGTCTCTGCATTGATCGATATACTTGTATTGCTATGAGGAGGCTCCAAATCATCGCAAATATACATTTATTTAGATTTATTATAAATAATATTTACGATTCTAGGTTACAGTTGCCCCAAGCACTACTTATTCTGAAATACTTCCTTCGTTCAGAAGGTCTGGTTTCGCTCACAATAACTCCTTTTTGTTTTAAAGTCCGTACACTATGGTACACTGCCGCATAGCTATAACATTTACTTGCTGGATTCAACAATAAAAAAATCTCCTCTACATCCATAAAAATGTCTTTCTCTTGCAACAATGCAATTACCGCTTTTTCTGTCTTACTCATAATCTACCAAATTTCCGTCCCCATCTTCTATGCTCCAAAGCGATAGCTAAGGGACAATAAAACCTTTCTATTATCAGGATAGCTCGAGTGGGTCAATGTCAAATTATCATACGTACTTGTTAGTCGGGGATTCCCATTCCGAATCAGACCATTGACTGCTAGCTTTATCATAGCACGGTCTCCTAACAGTTTTTTCTCTACACCAAGATCGACTCCATAAGTAGCTTCCTTACGCTGTACTCCTGTAGTTACCCCTGAGTTATAGTAGCCCAATACTTCGGATCTCACTCCCCACTTTAACTGTAGCGTATGTTTCGAGTTGAATGACCAACTGGAACCCTTCGAGTCCAAATCAATAGCATCTACCTCTCCTGTATATTTATTATGAAATGCATTGACATAATGGCTTCCTGACCACCACGAGGTAAAAGAGCTATTGTACATCATACTAGCGCTATAATTGATAAATCGCCCAATATTCTCTGGAGTACTGAATGTCACATTTTCATCCTTCGCCGCCCGGGTTATCCATGTAATCACGTTTTTGCCATAACTCGTTGATAGCGTCGTAAACAACTTATTTTTAAACCCGTGTCCAACTTCGATGATATAGCTCCGTTCCGGCTCTAGATCGGCATTTCCTTCGTAGTAAGAAAAGGCATTCTCATAGACCCGAAAGACATTGACATCGTGATCTCCGGGCCGCTCAATACGACTGCCAAAGGAGGTCCGTAAAAAGTTGTTGGCATTGAAATTATATAGTGCAAAAGCATTAGGGAAGACATCCATATAATTATTGCGATTCTTCTTACCCAGAGTTTTCTGTACAGTCTCTATATAGGCATATTCCCCCCGCAGTCCGGCCTGATACTCAAACCTGCCACTTTTCCCAGAATAGATAAAATAAGCTGCTTGTACGTGCTGCGTATACTGAAAATTATTCGAGCTGTTATTATCCACGTCCCACTTATCTTGAACCAGTGTATCATTCTGAACACTATTATCGATAAAGAAATGGGTGAACTTATACCCTAGCTCCAACTTAGAATTAGCATACGGCTTACTATAATCCATACGGGCGGTATAGGTAGTATTACTTAGATCCTGGACATTCTTCCTTGCTGACACCTTTTCTACCGCTCCTAGTTCATTCAAAAACTGTGTACGATACATATTGTCATACCTATTCGTATGCGGCGCATAATCAAGGTTAACCTTTAGAAAATGGTCCTCTTTAGAGTATTTCTTATTATAGTTAACGTTAAACGTAAGATTATTGTACCCCTCATCAAATGTATTTGAAGTTCGGGCATTAGTAGTTACACCAGCGGTCTCTGTTCGAGTGTCTACTTCCGAATTTGAAATAAACGTTCCTTTAATCCAGTTAATACTTGCCTCTACCGTACTATTCGTATCAATTTCAAAAGTTGCTCCTGTACGCAGGCTATGGTAACGACCAGGATCCAACCTTCTTTCTTCTTCCTGAGTTTGCACCCGGGTCAACTGACCATTATTATAGAACCTATTTTCTGTGATACTGTGCTGCTTTGACTCCTCTCGGCCTACCGATGCATTGACGAAGGTATTAAGCCTATCATTCTTAAAGTGAATGCCGCCTCCTACGCTTCCCTCCGGCTTACGCGACTGTCCTCCCCGAGCAAACAAATCACCACCAAAACCTAGCCTACGATTTCTTTTGGTTACAATATTAATAGAACCAGCTGTACCAGAAGCATCCTCTTTTGACGAAGGATTGGCCATAAGTTCCAATTTAGCGATATCAGAAGCCTGCATACCACGTAATAAAGCAGCAAGCTGCGCTCCAGAAAGGTAAATATCCCTTCCATCTATTTTCACTTTTGCGCCAGTTCTTCCTTGGATGGAAAAATTACCCTTACCATCAGAAACAATTCCTGGAGTCTTTTCGAGAAGTTCCAGCACATTGTTACCCTCACTGACTACACTCTCGGCAACATCAACCACCATCTTATCGATGTATTGTCGAACTGAAGGCGCCTTTCCTTTGACAGAAACAGCGTTAAGTTCTACAGATTGAAGTTCAAGCATTACGGGAATCGCCGTAGCCTTCTCTCCTGGCACCAATCTATAGCTTTTACTCAATAAAGTTTTATAACCAATATGTGAATAGCGAAGTGCATAATCTCCCGCCTTATTCAGATTAAAAGAGAAGGCACCATCTTCAGTAGTCTTGCGTTCTATGAAAATGGAAGAATCTGGCAAAGACAACAATTGTACATTCACTTGGTCCAAAGCTTTCCCTTGAAGAGAATAAACTTTGCCTGATAGAGATATCTGAGCCGTAAGGCTCGAAGAATAGATAAAGAACAAAAGAAATAAAAGATAAAGCCTCATGTATCAAACTAAAAGTCTTAAATTAGACTGAGTATAAATTAACTGTTTACTTATAAGTTGCCCAGCGACGGCTTTACCGAACCTTGTTGAAAATTATTACTTCAAAAAATATTGGGTGTTTATTTTTATAAGGGGAGATTACCCGTAAAACCAACATAGTAACGACCCAGCGTAACTGAATAAAGGATGTACACGATAAACATAAAACTTAAAGTCGGTCTATAACAAAAAAGCACCAGTGATCTGATGCTTCTAAATATTGTGGGAATTACTGGGCTCGAACCAGTGACCACTCCCGATGTATCGGGATGCTATAAACCAACTGAGCCGATAAGTTTTTCCAGAAGAACACGGCTCTTCCAGCTTTTGATCTCCTGCTCTCGGCGTCGAGCGATCTCTTTATCCACGTAACTCTCCTGGTACACAACTGTCCAATCACTGGCACGTCCAGTAAACCCTTTGGAATAGGAATTGTGCCGACGTAGTCGCTCAGGTAGATTACCCGTAAAACCAACATAGTAACGACCCAGCGTAACTGAATAAAGGATGTACACGATAAACATAAAACTTAAAGTCGGTCTATAACAAAAAAGCACCAGTGATCTGATGCTTCTAAATATTGTGGGAATTACTGGGCTCGAACCAGTGACC
>NZ_JAEQMU010000008.1 GCF_017908035.1 Sphingobacterium tabacisoli
CACGATAAACATAAAACTTAAAGTCGGTCTATAACAAAAAAGCACCAGTGATCTGATGCTTCTAAATATTGTGGGAATTACTGGGCTCGAACCAGTGACCCCTACCTTGTCGAGGTAGTGCTCTAAACCAACTGAGCTAAACTCCCGGTAAAAAAAAAGCATCAATCACTTGATGCTCTATGTGGAGGATACTGGGTTCGAACCAGTGACCCCCTGCTTGTAAGGCAGGTGCTCTGAACCAGCTGAGCTAATCCTCCGAGATTTTGGTGGAGAATACTGGGTTCGAACCAGTGACCCCCTGCTTGTAAGGCAGGTGCTCTGAACCAGCTGAGCTAATTCTCCATTTTTATCTTTTATCTTCTTTTAAGAACTAAGCGATCCCTTTCGGTGATTGCGTGTGCAAATATAGGTCTAAATTTTAATTTTCAAAATATTTAATCAACATTTTTCACCTACACGAACACAATATACTATAAAACAATCAGATAATTTTAATCATAGAACTTCCAAGAAACCCCAAATCTAAAATTAGCTGGGTTCATCGGGTACCTCCGTACCGTATAATAGCCTTTTGGGGCTAAATATTGATTTGTAAAATTACTACTCACAAACAAGTTTACACGTTGAATATTCGCGGTAATCCAAAAATCAACAATCGGGTATGTCGAAAATTCAATTCCCGTGTTGTCATAATAAAACTGTCCAGCGTTTACGGCATAAGAAGGACTTCTAAACGGAGTGTTAAACCGAACATCTGTACCAATTCTAAAATCCAGCACATTATACCAAAAACCACTATAATACAGGCTATGCCATGTATACAGTTCTGGAGTCATCAGTACCGCCATCGCATCGGATTTCTGATATACAACTTTATTATCCAATGTAAATTGTCCAAACTTAAACTTCTGTGCAGCAGTAACCTTCAGTAAGTTTAAACTCCCGGATTGTGTAGGTTCAATAAGTCTGTCTAGACGCTCATTATTATCCGGGTTATCAACTTCTTTAAAATACAGATACTTATTCATCAGAAAGTATTCAACTTTACCACTAAACCCTAACACCTTGTTACTGTACATAAAAGAAAGATTCTGCGTTTTGGTCTTATCAAAATCGTTTGACCATTGATGGTAAGTATAATTCATCCTATTGAATACCATCTCCGGTGATTTATTCTGCGTGTAAGCACCGAGTGAAATCACACCTATCCTATCACCTATGGCAATATCGGCATTTGCTTCATACAAAAAATCACCAAAATTCTTACCCACTACAATCTGATCTCCTGCCACTCTCACATCAATCCGGTCACTAAATTTGTAAGTCAACTCTCCTTTTACAGTACTATTCTGAAAGAAATCACTTGTCAGACTATCCTTATACCAGATGAGATCATTTTGAAAACCCACATTTAGCTTCGCTTCATTTTTCAATAACGATTTATTACGTAGATAGAAAGAATAAGTAAACTCATTGCTTATCGTCGTGATACTCGTCGTATCATTTACGAGCTCTGCATTTCCAAATGGGAACGCCTCGTTTCTGTCCGGCTCATTCTTAAAAAACGTGTATTTACGCTGCCTAAATGAAGAGTTATGAGCAATAGCATTAGTAGGATGGATTTCCATCTCCGGCTGTCCTTTATGTAGCGTATCTAATCGCCCTAGATAATACGACTGTCTTAAAAACAGGCCATAATCCGTCCATTTCGTATTGGGCCGATTCTTCTGTTGTCCAGTAAGGCGTACAGGGACACTATATAAAGCACCAACGTTAGGATCTCTAAACAAACTATCATTCGTTACTGAACCATTCTCTGTTGCATCCAGCTTATTAAATGTAAAGTTCGTGAGCATATTATAGCGCTTACTCGGCGATTCGTACCAAGAAAATACCGCTCCTTTCCGATCAGCGTAATTTTGATTCATGTAATACCCTTCCGTATTCGCCGCATGGTACTCTGCTCCTATATTCCATTGTGGATTTATATTCTGTGCTAATTTCGCTCTAAAAACCTGGTCATCAAAAAAGAAACCGACAGCATAGAGCTCTGAATACCTCGCTCTGGCACGATAATAATTCACAGAATCTGAAGTAATAAGATACCGCTCCAATCCATGAAAGCCAGGTTGAAAACCAATACGCTTGTCCGGAGTAAATAATAAGTCCCTTGTCGCCAATCCATAGGATCCGAGGTTTATACTTGGATTCCAAGGAAGGTTCTGCTTATTGAAATATTGAAAATTATGATGTGTAGTATCAATTTGCTTTGTATGGGTTGCATACTTTAACATATTTAGTGTCGCATAACGTACATACCTAGCCGAAAATACAACAGAGTCTTTTTTATTATCTTCTAGAGCCCTTGCAGAGTCCAAAGCACTACTAAATCCTTCTTCCTCCTGCGCGACCCCCTTGAAACTGAAAGCCAAGAACATAAAGACAATAAAAACACTACGTAGACTACTATTCATGAATATTTTTTAAATATACCTGCAAAAATAAAGGATAAATTAGACTTTACTGCATGCCGATTAATTCTTTTAGAATAGAAGTCATTTTTGGTTCCGCCTCAGCGGCTACCCGGACTATTTCCTGAAGCGAGACAGGTTTCAGATCCGTATGAAAGCCCTCATCAGTGATTACTGAAAGAGCAAACACTGGCAATCCCATATGATTAGCCACAATAACCTCAGGCACCGTACTCATACCCACAATATCCCCCCCTATAATACGCATATAACGGTATTCAGCTCTTGTCTCCAAGTTAGGCCCTAGGGTCGACACATATACGACCTTGTGTACTCTAGCCCCGAATTGAGCAGCAATTTTTAACCCTTGATCCACCATCACTCTATCATAAGGTGCACTCATATCTGGAAAGCGCGGACCGAAACTAGCATCATTTGCGCCACGCAGTGGATTATCGGGCAATAGATTGATATGGTCATCAATAATTCCAATATCTCCCTTTCTAATGTCAGGATTTAGAGAGCCCGATGCATTCGAAACAAATAACTTCTGAATACCCAGTGCTTTCATCACCCTTACCGGAAATGTTACCTCCTGCATACTGTACCCTTCATAATAATGCAATCTTCCTTGCATAGCCACCACGTTCCTTCCATTCAGCTTACCAAATATAAGCTTGCCAGTATGAAACTCTACCGTAGATATTGGAAAATTAGGAATATTAGCATACATGATCTGATGCACAACCTCAATCTCCTCGACCAGGCCCCCAAGTCCTGTGCCTAATATTATTCCGAACTCTGGTGTAAAATCTCCAATTTTGCGCCGAATTGAAGCAACTGTGTCGTCAATCAAATGATACATATCGTATAATATAACAGTTAATATAGAATAAAGATACTTACTTAAATCGAAGTTTCCTTTGTCATACACGTTATTTAAGGTTAAAAACAGACTAGCCTACTTTTAACTCGCTATAAAATAAAAAAACCTTCAAAAGAAGGCTACACTCGCCACCTTTTGAAGGTTTCTTACACCTCTAGACTTTGCAAACTATTTATGCGACAGCGCTTTTTCAGTGGCCTGTCCCGGCGATGTCATTAACAACAGTAGGAATGTAATCAATCCATTATGGATAATTAAATCCAACCCTATCACATAAGGGGTATATACCGAAATCACGTAAGTATTAAGGAAGAACAACAATAACGGTGATATAACACAGATGTAAGGCACCAATTTATCGTTTACAGCTTTCTTAGTTAGCATTCCAAAGGCAAACAAGCCTAATAACGGTCCATAGGTATAGCTTGCCGCAGTAAATATTGCATTTACCACCGAATCATTATTGATGAGTTTAAACACAAGTATAACCAATAGCATCACGACCGAAAAACCAAAATGCACATAATTTCTCTTTTTAACCAAAACTGGATCATTAGGATTCTCCTTCTTATTAAAGTTCAAGAAATCGATACAGTACGAAGTAGTCAATGCCGTCAGGGCCGAGTCTGTCGTTGCAAAGGTCGCCGCCGTCAATCCCATCATAAAAATAATTGCAGGTAATATCGCAAGATGGTTCAATGCAATTTCAGGATATAAGTAATCTCGTGTAGCGAGTGCCGAAATATCGATTCCATTCTTCTCCGCATAGATATATAACAAAGCCCCTACAGCAAGGAAGAAAATATTGATCACCACAAATACACTTGTAAACGTAATCATGTTTTTCTGCGCTTCCTTAATTGTCCCCATCGACAAGTTCTTTTGCATCAGATCCTGGTCAAGTCCAGTCATCGCAATAGTAACGAATATACCACCCAAGAACTGCTTCCAAAAGTTAGCTTTACTCCCTACGAAATCCTCCCAAAAGAAGATTTTAGAATAGGAGCTCTCTTTAACAGCTTCAAAAGTATCCACAATACCAAAATCAAGACCTTTGGCCATAAAATAGATCGAAAGAATAACCGCAGTTATCAAGAATGTAGTTTGAAGCGTATCTGTAACAATAATGGTTTTCAAGCCCCCTTTATTGGTATACATCCAGATAAGCACCAAACAGATGATTACGGTAACGGCAAAAGGGATATTCCATGCATCAAAAATAAAATGCTGCAATACGATAGCAACCAGGTACAGACGAAAAGCCGAGCCGATTGTTCTTGAAACCAAGAAAATCGCGGCTCCCGTTTTATAGGTCATATGCCCAAATCGTTCTTCCAGATACGTATAGATCGACGTCAGGTTCATTCTATAATACAGGGGCAGTAACACATAAGCAATGATTACAAAACCTACTGCATTTCCGAGAACAAACTGAAAGTAGCTAAAATTAGAAGCTCCTACCGCACCGGGCACCGAAATAAAGGTCACCCCGGACAATGCTGTCCCAATCATACCGAAAGCTACCATATACCATTTCGAATTGCGGTTTGCAACGAAAAAAGTAGAGTTATCGGCAGATCCTTTTGAGGTAAAGTGAGCCACTGCCAGCAAAACGCCGAAGTAGATCACTAAAAAAGATAATAAAATAATAGGTGACATAGTTTAGTTTTTAGAGCTGCTGTTTTACTTTAAAGGCTTCAATTGCTTTACGCACATTACCAAATTCTTCCAATAATACAGTCGCTGTATCTTCACTGGCGCCCGTTTCAGCCATTACCATCCGTACGCCCCTTGCAACCAACTTATGGTTAGAGAGCTGCATATCCACCATCTTATTCCCTTTTACTCTCCCCAACTGTATCATAACTGAGGTACTGATCATATTCAACACTAATTTCTGTGCTGTTCCTGCTTTCATTCGGGTCGACCCTGTCACAAACTCTGGCCCAACGATGACCTCTACAGGGTATTGTGCACGTGCTGCTATTGGAGAGTTCGCGTTACATACAATACATCCCGTTGCAATTCCCATCTCGTTTGCCTTTTCCAAACCTCCGATCACGTAAGGTGTGCCACCAGAAGCCGCGATACCAATCACGACATCATTTTCGTTGATCGCATACTCCTCTAGATCAATCCAAGCCTGATCCATATCATCCTCGGCAAACTCTACTGCTTTACGTATTGCAATATCACCTCCAGCAATCAAACCGATTACCCAATCAAATGGAACACCATAAGTCGGCGGACACTCTGAAGCATCCAATATACCCAGACGTCCACTAGTACCAGCACCGATATAAAATAAGCGGCCGCCCTTTTTCATGCGCTCAACTGCGACTTTCACAAGAGCTTCAATCTGCGGTATAGCTGCCTCGACAGCTAAGGGAACAGTCTTGTCTTCTTTATTAATATTATTAAGCAACTCAAGAACCGACATTTTGTCTAGGTCTTGGTAGTTAGAATCTTTCTCTGTTGTATTTATCATCGGTTCCGAAAATATAGTATCACTTGGTAACATTTCGTAAATATGCTACTTTTTTGAAAAACATGCAAAAAAACGCAATTATAATTTTTGCACCGCAACGAATTTAGACTTTTTTAGGTGAATCTCCTCAACAAATTCCTCATAACCACACTCAAAAGAAAACACATCACGAGAGCTTGGTTCATACGTCATTAATACCCTAACATCACAACTTTCCCATCCATCGTACTCACCACAATTTTATTTTTAAGTACCAAAGGAGGATTTACCATTCCATTGGATATCTTATATTGCCATAGGACTTCTCCCGACTTTGGTGAAACTGCGGACAATAATCCTGAGTGACTAGGAACAAACACCGCTGTATTATTACTATAAATTGCCGTAGGAGTAAGTTCGTAAGGAAGACGCAATCTAGCTTGCCAGTCGACCGACATACTGTCTTTTTCAACAGAAACGCCTATCAGATCGCCATCCATCGTCTTCGCATAGACCAGCTTACGATCTGGTGAAAGCCCCATCGATTCCCGAACTTTCAAATTTCCCTTCTTCTCTCTCCACACCTGTCTTCCCGACTTTAGATCTATTGCCGTCATAAAGCGATCTGGAGCCACAATAAAAACTCGACCAGCAGCTACAACAGGGTAACATGCCGCGGCTGAAAACATCCTATTCGTAGCACCACTGTTCCAGTCCCACACTTGCTTACCTGTTTTCATATCCAGCGCGTAAAAGCCATTCTCCCAGCTACCAAAAATGACTTTACCATCGGCAATAGTCGGCTTTGTCGACACATATCCTTTTACCTCGTCAAAACTCCATAACACCTTACCGTCCGAAATCCTTATACTACGAAACACCCCATCTGAACTACCGATATACGCATTACCATCACACACCGAAGCAGTACCTAATACCGCCTTAGCAGTTTCTACTTTCCATTTCTCCTCGCCCGTTTTGGCGTCAAGACCATAGATATAGTGATCAGAAGATCCCACAACCACTATTCCTTTATAAACTTCGGGCGTACTGTACACTTTACCTCCTGTTTTAAATGACCATAACCGCTTACCCGTATTAAGTGCCAACGCATACACCTCCCCTACTGTATTCGCAGTAAATACCCGTTTACCATCCGAACTAATCCCTGTTCCAATATCGCCATGATCTTCATATTCCCATAGCAGCTTAGCTTTCGTAGTCGCATTTACTGCATAGGTGGGGCGAGGGTAAGTATCACCATAATTTACTTTTTTCAACGGAAGCTTGAGCCAATAATCCTCAGTAACAAGATCAGGTTTGCGAACCTGAAAAAACACAGAGTCACCTGCTATAGTCACGATATTATATCCTCCCACATTCTCTTTTGCCCGCAGGTTAGACCGAGCCATTACTCCCGGGATATCATCCCAATTATAAAGCTTATTGATATGTCCATGTCCACACAAGGCTAACTGTACGTTCCGTTGTTGCAATCGATCCACCAGTTCGAACCAATTGTTCAATGACGAATCTAGTGGATAGTGATTTATGGAAATCAATGGTTTATTCTGATCAGGATTCGCTTTAAATACAGAATCAATCCACACCAGATTTTCACGCGGAACCTGCCCCGGACTCATCCGCATATTAGGCCCCGAGGTCGTCCCTATAAACTGATACCCTTTATGTTCGAAGAAGAACGTCTCACCACCAAACACCTTGCGAAAGGAATTGGCTCCGCTTTCGGACCAGTTGCTATCATGATTTCCTGGTATTATATACAAAGGCAGCTTAAGACCATCCAATATCTGTTTAGCCAAAGCCAGTTCCTCATCCGAGCCAAACTCAGTCACATCACCGGACAGAATCACAAAGTCAAGCCCTTTTTGTTGATTAAGGTCTTCTACCGTTCGTCTCAGGTCATCCGCTCCTGTATGTCCACCCACATGTGTATCCGTCACCTGAGCAAATTTAAACGGAGTTTGGGCATACAGATCCCATAGGACTGAAAAGGAAAGGAAAACTAAAATAAATGTATATTTCATAAAATAAGCTTCAATAAAAAAGAGCCTGATTCAGTTAACTTCATCAGGCTCTCTCAGTTTCGAAAAACTACTTCTTCTCTATTGTCTCTGTCGCTTTACTTTCAAGATTATCAATATTGATAGTAGTGACACAATAGAAACCTTTCTCTGTTACATCAATCTTCGAATCACCTGTCACCGCAACAACCTTACCAACAGCTTTCAGGTCGGCAAAATGGTAGACCACGGATTTTTGATTAGCACCTGTTACCGTCCAACTCAGCTGTCCCCCATTTAAGACTACGTTTGTTGGCGTAGTAGGCTTAGGCGCGACTTCGCGTCCGGCAAAAGGCATAACCGCATTATGGGCATAAAGCTCCGCTAACTTATCCGTAATTTTAATACGATTAGCTATAACGTCTCTTACAGAATACATTGCAGAACCCACGGCATATTTGTTCTTGCCGACCAACTCAAATTGCTTTGTCAATTGATCTACATTTTGAAACGCAGCTCCACCGTCACTAGCTCCGAATTTATAATAGCCGTGACCGATTACCAATTGAGACTTTCCTCTGAACTGTGTCCAATCTGCAAGGTTTCCCTCAAAAGGATTTGAGGAGTTACCTATCTCTTGGTACAATTGTGGCATCAAAATATCCACCCAACCAGCGGCAGTCCACTTTGGAACATCCGCAAACATTGTATTAAAATTATAAGAACGGCTTGCCGCAGGAGAGACAGAGAAAACGACTTCAGGCTTAGTGGACACAATGGTCTTATATACACCTTCTATGGCCTTATCTACGTTACCACGCCTAAAGTCATCTTTTTTAGTATATCCTGCACCATATTTCGTAAAATCGGCATCATCATTATAAGAAAAACCCGAAGGATAAAAATAATCATCAAAATGAACCCCATCTACCGAATATTTTGTAATCAGATCTTTCACAATATCATTCAGTCGTTGTCTTACCTCTGGCATTGCAGGATTATATATTCTTATTGTGGGTAAATCTATAGTCCATGCGGCCGGAATAGTCGATGGCAATGAAGCGAAAGCGTCTGTTGCTGCGGCCCTTGTAGAAATTCGATAGGGATTCATCCATGCATGGAATTCCATACCCCTTGCGTGTGTCTCGTCGATCAGGAATCTCAGTACATCGTAACCAGGATCTACACCACGTGTACCCGATATAGCCGCCGACCAAGGCTCATAAGGCGAATTATAAAATGCATCGGCCATACCCTTTACCTGAAATATAACTGTATTAAACTTCAATTCTTTTAGGCGATCTAACATCGTGATATATTTCTGTTTTTGAGCAGCTTCTCCACGTACACCAGGCCAGTCCAACTCCCATACGGTAGCAAACCAAGCGGCACGCATCTCCTTTTTAGGAAAAGCTAATCCCGTAGACACTGGAGGTTCAGGATCGGGTGTAGGTTTACCTGGAGAAGGTGAATCTTTCCCACAACTAGTTATCAATAAGAGTAGAATACAATAAAACCCTAATTCCTTTTTAACTCTTTTCATACTTATATAAATTGCTTTTATCTGTCATTTTATTATTCTCACTCATTAGAATGAAACAATCCAAAGCAAGAGAAAGCTCTCCTTCTCTTGCTTTATAAATTAATTAGTCATCGGAAGCAACTTTTTTAGGAAGCTCAAAAAATGTGAAACCAGCATCTAAAGTAGAAACGTAGATTAATAATTTTTCATCCTTTCCTTCTGAATCCTTAACCACATGCCAACCGGTTTGGGACGCGGGGTTGATATTCACAGGTCCATCTAAGCTATAAGAAAGTAAAGGTCCATCAGATGAAGCGTCCAAAATTCTTAAGGCTTCTTCAATCGTAGAACCTCGAGTTACATCATACACCTGAAAAGCGGTTCCTTCTTGGCCGGTACGAGCGGCTGTAACCCCCATTATATATCGCTCTCCATTAAATTCAACCACACGCACATCACTTAAACGGGTTGGATATTTAGTTGCAGCATAGATCACATTCGCCTGCTCTCCAACAAGCCTAACAACAGCATCGTGCCCAGTAAAGATATATTGGTTAGAACTAGGAACCTTATTAAATGATCCCCAAGAACCAACAGATGCTAAATTTGTCAAAAAGAATGTCGGATCAGAAATTGTTGTATAGCCTGTAACTTTATATTTAAGAATTCTCAAACCTCCATTATCAATAAAATAAATATCTCCATTTCCACTATTATCTAAGTTAATAGACATATTATCTCCAAAACGATAGGAAGCTGGCGTAAAAGCGGCAGTCGTGGTATTTAGAATTACATCCGCAGGCTTAGTAGGATCTGTCCAGTGATAAATTTTCAAGGGAGAAGTATTTCCTCCTGAAAGTGATGCGACATAGATATGTCCATTTACAATTGCGCCTGAATGGGCGACAAATGTACCACCGGTAATCCCTCCAGTAGGGTGAACTAATTTTATCGGTGATATAATGTTGTTTTTTAAATCGCTGACCTTTAACACATGAACGTTAGCATCTGTAGCAGGATTTCTATCAACGACTAAAACGTACTCTCCAGAAAAACCAGTTCCCCTTACTAACCCTCCTGTAAAACTAGCATATTTAGGATTACCGGCTGGATTATTGGAATAATCATATGTAATAGCACGTCCAAAATCCGCTCCGAATACAGGCACCTTCAATCTCAATTTTGCAAAGTATTCATTGGTTCTTGGGGTATTTACAACTTTCAATACAATTGTACGTTCAGATTCGCCCTCCTGAAATACGACTTCATAAGCATCCTTTTCAAGCTTTGCACCTGACGATGCTTGAATTTCAAACCTCAAATCATGAAAGTCTGTTTCCGGGTCTATTCGAGGAAATGAAATTTCCTTTTTATCATGATTTATCACTCCTTGCAATTCTACGTTTTTATCAGCCCCGACCCCTACTAAACGGATAGATTCTAATGTCGTAAGCTTATCACTTGAATCTAAAGCTCTGGGTAGATCATCTTTACAGGATGTAAGGATAAATGCAAAAAGCGCACTTAAACCTATGATTCTCTTTAATATTTTATTTACAATTTTCATAACTTTTGTATATATCATCAACAAAAAGGCACAACTTTTAATACCATCCTTCAGTTTGCTTTAACTCATACCCCTTGGTTGTATAATCATTCATTTGATTAAGTCCAACTGGCTGCAAATATGGATTCAAATTGGGTTGATTCAAAAATGGAAGCCTCCCCTTTGTTGTAGCGTACCTAAAAAAGCCTACCAACGATCCTCCGTTCGAACCATTATATATAGTTTGAGTTCCGTTCAACCCTATTGTTGTAATAACCCCAACATTTGCAGGTTTCAATTCTCCTGCCAACTCGGCAGAAAAATCAACCCATCCACCAGAAAGCAAGTCAGGATTTGATTCTGTATCTAAATATTCTATTTTAGACCATCTTCTTAAATCTGCAAGTCGCGACAATTCAAAAGTGAATTCCATTCTTCTTTCTCTACGAATCTCCCATAATAAAGAAGAAACAAGAGGATCTCGGGTAGGATCATTTGGCAAATTATCTAATTTCAAATCAGCAGTTCTAATCACCCCACGGGCGGCGGCTTCTGTTGCGATAGGCCTACTTCTGATTTTATTTATAGAAATGTCAATATCCGACTGAGTTACAGTTGCCCCACCAATAGTTGCCAATTCAGCTTTTGCTTCTATCCAATTAATTAGGACTTCTGAATAACGCAAAACCGGGTAATCAGTCTCATTATTCGCTCCTTTAAAAGCATCATTTGGTGCTAGTCCATCAACTTTAACCCTTTTCTCTTCTGCTCTCGGCAAGAATTTAGTCACATATATCATTGACGCCTTATTCAAAGGCTCGGCCTTACTATAGAAAGTTGCTTCCAATCGAGAGTCACGTGTTTTTATTAAATTTGTGATATCAAATTTACTTGCATTAGCCAAAGCTGAATGTTGATAAGGTTGCCCATCAGCACAAATGTAAGCCTTCAACAAGTCCGTAGTAGGCCCAACAGCTCTTGACTCAACTAAGTTACTATTCGAAGCGACTGAGTGGGTTACAGACAAAGACGCATCGTAAGCTCGATACAAAATCACATCCCGGTTTGCTTTCGAAAGATCATCAGAAGTAAATAATGACTTATAATCCAACACAATACCGTAATTACCACTATTTATCACAAAATCACCTGCTTCAACAGCTAGATCCAAAAATTTACGTGCTCTTTCTGTATTTTTATAATAGTATTTTTGCCATGTAGCCTCTTGTAAAGCTATTCTTGTAATAAATCCAGCAACTATAAATTTATTTACCGTACGAACTCCGTCATTTAGCCTCACATTTTCATACGCATATACTAGATCATCATAAACCGCATCCGTTACCTCATTACGTGATGTACGTGGTTTATATATTTCATCCAGCTCATTCGCTAGGATTTCTCGGTCATAATAAGGGATATCGCCATAAGTAGTAGCAATATCTGCATACTCCATTGCTCTAAAAAAGCGGCCAATTCCCAACCAATGAGCTTTTGCTTCACTACTCAAGACACTTGGACTTGCATTCTGTACGCGATTTATGAAAATATTGATAGAACGTATATTAGAATAATCCCAAATACTAGAGTTTGGAACTGCCCTTGTGATATTTGCTTGATTACCCAAAGAAATCACATCATCACTATTCGTGTTACTCAAAAGAGGTATTTGACCCGAGCTATACCCACCAAAAAAATCGGGATAGTATTTATTAGCATAAAGTCTAAAATTATCTTCAGTCACCCAAGCCGTTTCGTCCGATTCTGTCGTTAAAGGCCCTCTATCTAAAAATTTCTCACAACTACCAAGCAACAGTATACTCGTTGCTAAAAGTATTTTATATGTATTTTTCATATTAACTCATTAATAATGATTAAAAACCAATCTGCACTCCTGCAGAGGCTGATTTGAATGCAGGATTACCCACACTAAGCCTACCACCTCCATAGCCACTATCTCTAAGTGGTGAAACTCCAGCAATAGACTCTGGATCAATTGGAAGCCCCCTCAAATTATCAAATGAAAAGAAATTTTCTAGTGAAACAAATACTCTAGCATTTTTCATTTTCACTCTATTCATTATTTTTTCAGAGACATTATAACCAAATGTGATATTTTTAATTTTCACGTATGACATATCTAGCATATAACGAGATTGTCTTTGCATAACGTAACCTGTTGGGTCAGCGCCTAAAGATTTATCTAAGTTCCATGCTCTCGGATAAAAAGCGTCAGGACGATCAGGCCGCCAATAATCAGACGCAATAGCTAACGGCATCGCCCCCTCTTTCACACTATAACCTGGAATTGACAACTGCCCATCACCCCAAACGCTACGCTTGCCAACACCTTGTACGAAAACTGACAAATCAAATCCCTTATATTCTGCGGCCAATCTAAAACCGTACTCATAACGCGGCGTACTATTACCGATAACGACCAAATCTCCTGGTTTACCATTTGTATTAGATCCATTATCAATAAAACCATCACCATTTACGTCAACAAATTTAACGTCACCAGGGCTAATCATCATAACAGAACCTCCATCTTGAAAGTGTGTTTGGTAAACAGGATTATCACCTTTCAATACATTAACAGTCTTAGCGCTTCCATTTCGGATAATAGTAGTTGTTTTAAAGTTACCTGCATCATCGTAAACAAAATCTTCTACTTGATACAATCTATCCGTTACATATCCATATATATCGCCATATCTTCTACCCGTAGAAAAAGTCGTACCTAAACTCCTATTCTCCCACGGAGTATTCCAATCTGCCCCTTTTGTAGTTACTGAAACAGCATCTGATATATTAGCGTTAACAGACAGCCGCAAACCATTATCAAATAAGTGCGAATAATCTAATGCAAGTTCCCAACCACGGGTTCTTAAATTACCAAAATTCCCTACTGGCACCGAAGTTCCTAATGTTGCGGCCACACTTTCACCTGGAATCAACATATCTTTAGTATAGCGTTGGAATAGTTCAGCAGTAAGTCCCAATTTACTGTTAAAGAATCTAAAATCAGCGCCAATATTACTATGCTCTATCCTCTGCCAAGCAATATCACCTCTTACAGCTCCAGGAGTTCCTAGCTGATAAACTTTATCATCTGTATTTCCAATCCAAGTATTCTGACCAACAGCCATCTGCGGTATATATAATGCATTCGAAACTGATTGATCACCAATTGATCCCCACGATCCTCTTAACTTTGCAAAGCTTAAAATCGGGCTTAAAGACTCCATAAATTTCTCATTAGACAACACCCATCCAGCAGAAAAAGAAGGGAAAGTTTGCCATTTTAGATGCTTTGGAAATTTAGAAGAACCGTCACGTCTCAAATTTGCCTCAAACAAGTATTTATCCATGAATGAATAATTTAAACGTCCAAAAAAGCCAACTTGAGAATCCCAAAAGTTAGATCCAGAAACAACATTTTCACCTTGAGCCCAATTAAACTGCGGATTATGACTATTCATTAAAAAGCCATTTTTACGCGCCAAACTGCTGACATAATCATAAGAAACAATATTTGTCCCAACCATAAATTTAAATGCATGAGCTTCATTTATATCTAAGTTATATGTAGAGAACGCATTAAAAGTGTGTCTTTTTGATTGACCATTAAACCTACTTACATATGTTTTATCAGGCTTGGTATGACTTGCCATTGGAAACTCCCACGCTGGAACACCTCCATTATCTGTAGGCACGCCCGCTTCATCCACATATATTCGATTACCAAATTCATCATTCAAAGGAACGACACCATACCATGTTTCCTTCCCTCTAACTAATGGTACAGAGGAATTCGTCATGTCATTCTGGGCATTATAAGAATAGTCCGCTATAATATTCCATTTGCTCGTAAGATCTATCGTTGTCCCCAAATTTAGGTTGATAAATCTTTTGTTGTCAACAGCGGTTGTCGACTCCCTTGCTGAAAAAGCTGGGTCAATAATATCTTGCCCATTTTCCTGAACTCCAACGGGAAACAATCGAGACCAACGGTATAAGTATAACCATGGATCTGCCGCGAAACCTGATTCATTAAGAGAATTAGGATAACGTTTTCTCCCCTCAGCATACATGACCCCTCCTCTCATTGTCAAATAATCATTTACTTTTGAAGAGAGACGTAACGAAGGATTCAAACGCATATAATCATCATTTTTTGCTGCCTTCATCATTCCCTGCTGTCCGACATACCCCAAACTCATATTATAATCCGTATTCCCCGCTTTTCCATTCATTGATAAATTATGCATATGAGAATGTGTTTTATCACGAATCATTGCATCTACTGGATCGAACAATCGTACACCAAACTTTTGGGTTCCATCCCAGTACCAATCTCGATTATAAACAAGAGGATCATTAGCTCCAACTGTCTCTCCATAAAGTTCTTTCCATTTCTTTATACGCTCTAAGCTTGTTCTGTCAATACGCCAAAAACCTCCTGCAGGACCAGATTGCTTCATATTTTCGTGCGCATCCAAAGTATACTCAACACCCTCAATTCCAGCTAATTCTATTTTTTTAAATGGAGACTGTAAAACAAAATTATTATTATATACTACATCCGTTCTTTCAGATTTCGCTCCTTTTTTTGTTGTTATCAAAACCACACCAAAAGCTGCTTTCGACCCGTAAATGGATGCAGATGCGGCATCCTTTAAAACTGTTACGGTTTCGATATCGTTAGGATTTACGAACTGTAAACTTGGAACCTCCACGTTATCGACCAGAACCAATGGCGCTGCTGAACCATTCACAGATCCAACCTGTCCACGAATTCGCAAAATCGGATCTGAACCGACTTCTCCGGAAGGGATACGAATATTCAAGCCGGGAATAGCACCTTGCAACCCTCTTGCTGCATCAGGTATAGGTCGATTCCCAAATACTTCATCTGCTTTTACAGAAGAAACCGCACCCGTTAAGTGAGCTTTCTTTTGTGTACCGTACCCTACTACTACCACTTCGTCCAATGAATTGTCGTCTAATTCCAGATTGACATTAATTGTATTACCCGAAACTTTTACATCTTTTGAAACATACCCAACACTAGAAAAACGCAAAGTAGCTCCCAATACTGCCGTAATCTTAAACTTACCGTCAGCATCCGTAGTCACAGACCCAGGTACACCTACGACAGAGACTGTTACCCCAGACATAGGTCCATTTGCATCAGATACAGTACCTGTTACCGTATTCTGAACCAACCTATTCGCCGAATAGGCCGTTGCTGCAGCTAGGTTGGAGGAGTTCGACACCTTCGAAGCCTTCGCTTCTACAGATGTCACCACCAGCCCAAATGCAAGAGAGAATAGTAAAGTATTTCTCATATTTAGCATATTAAAATAATTGTTTACGTAATCATAATTCAGGATAGTCTACTTACCTAAAAGCAGACCATATCCCATAACCTTATTCAAAATCTTTATAGAGCAGATACTTCTTGCGCATCTCCTTATATTCGGTCAATTCCTGTTGCCAGGAAGCTATAATTTCATCTTCGGTTTTGCCAGCAATAATTTGCTTTCTTAATTCGTCTGTACCTGCCAGTTTATCAAAAAACTCCGCTCTGGTAAAGAATTTCGATTTATCTGGCATCTTCTTATAAAAGTCTAACACATACTTAAGGGTAAATGTTTGCTTGTCCGCATCCAGATCACGCAGATCCAGTCCGTACATTGTTTGCCCTTTTCCCTCTACATGCTTCTTCATACCCGCCTTCTCTCCCGGTGTATAGTGGAAATCGCCATAAACAGGATTGTCGTATCCCACGACCTGAAAAGGCCACTCCGTACCACGTCCCACAGAAATCTCCGTGCCTTCGAAAAGACAAAGTGAAGCATACAACCTTACAGAAAGGTGGTTCGGCAATGATGGAGATGGAATAACCGGTAAATCGTACATTTTCGAATGATCCCAGTTTTGTACCGGCACAACAGTAACCTTACATTGACGTCCCTCTTCCAGCCACTTCTCTCCATTAATCATATTTGCCAGCTCCCCTATTGTGAGTCCATGCACCATCGCAATTTTGTGGTAAGAGACATTCGATTTAAATTTATCATCCTTACGTACCGGTCCATCCACTTGATCACCACATGGATTCGGACGATCCAATACGATGAGTTCCTTATTATGTTTAGCACACAACTCCATCACCCGATGCAATGATGTGATGTAGGTATAGAATCTTGCACCCACATCCTGTAGGTCAAAAATCATTACATCAATCGATTGCACAATGGAATCCTGCTTTTCATTCCCTCCGTACAATGTATATAAGGGCAAACCAGTTTTTGCATCTTTATCATTACTGACTTTTTCGCCACGTTCAATATCTCCACGAAAGCCGTGTTCTGGAGCGAATCCAAATTTCAAGTTCACCTTTTCACGCAACAATACATCCACAAGGTGTTCGTTATCAAGACCTAACACTGAAGTCTGATTCCCCATTAACCCCACTCTCTTTCCTTCCAACAAAGGCAAATACGCTTCCAGTTGATCAGCGGCGGGAACAATTGCCTTGCTTAATTCAGCGCTCACCACAGGCTTTGTATCTCCACTGACATTACTTGACTTTGGACCACTACAGGCTATCAAAGCAAAGCCCAGACACAGTGAAAATCCAAGCTGTAAAAATTTTATATAAACAGAATTGCTCATCTATAAACTTGCGTTATTATCAATAATCCAGATTAAATCGGATAAAAATAACATAAAAAACGCACAATAAAGCAATTAAAAGCACATGCAAGACAACTAAAAGCGTTTTCGATACACAAAACTGCATAAAACCGTATACACATCGAAGTATTCCGCGACGAAAACCTATGGTGTTTTCAAGCGTTAAATAATGTTAAATCATCATTTTACCTTTATACACCTATAAAACAGTGTCAAACGAACACTATATTGTAACATTTAAGATACAATAAAAGAACAAATAACCCCCAGTCCAATACAAAAAGAAAAGACCTTGCATTTTCATGCAAGGTCTCATTCATTCAAAACGTATCTTTTCAGATTACCATCCTGAGTTTTGTGTTAATTCCGACCCGTGATTTTTATATAATGTAATCTGGTCTAAAGGAATAGGATCTAAATAATACTTACTCGATACAGTTCTCTTGGTTTTGTTCGAAGGAATAATATATCCTTCATTTGTACCATCGATAGTAATACCGTTTAGTTTTTCCGGCGCATAATCTGCTTTCACAATATACGCTCCCCTGTTTATTGTAGGATTCTTTTCTGTATCTGCATAATCCAATTTCGCCCAACGACGAAGATCATCTAGCCGCAATCCTTCAAACATCAACTCCGTACGGCGTTCTCTTCTGACCTCCCAAAGTAGCGCAGAGACCGTCGCATCACGAGCTGGGTCGTCATATACCTGACCATTTACAGCAGGCTGATTTCCCAGTACCTGCAGTTTTGCTACAGCTACACCTTTTCTCGCCCGTAGTAAATTTATAGATTTATCTACAGCCGCCTGATCCAGCATGCCCAATTCAGCTGCTGCTTCGGCGTAATTTAATAACACCTCGCCGTAACGAATTATTGGCGCATCTGTAATATTTAACTGACCCGTTCCCACTTTTTGATCCTTAAGACTTTCGTTCAGAAACTTACGAGTTGCATATCCAGAAACAGCATAGTTTGGAAGCGCGTTCATCATTCTTAATTGAGGAACAGCAGTCTGCCCCATACGTCCATCACGGTCAGCAAACAGATCAGCAATGTTTTTGTCTCCTTTGTAAAGAGGCGACAATCCAATCGGAAGACCGTCTGCCATCAAGTAGCTATCCATAGCATTTTTGGATATACCCGCCTGCGGCTCCAAATTGTTAAAGGACATTAAACTATGTTGCAACACACCATCAACATATTCTTTAAACATGATGATTTCCGTGTTACCTTTCAAAGATTCTGAAGTAAACAAGCCTCTATAATCAGAAGCAAGAGAGAACGCTCCGCTTTTCATCACTTCTTCGGCAGCCCAT
Source organism: Sphingobacterium tabacisoli (assembly GCF_017908035.1). GTDB lineage: Bacteria > Bacteroidota > Bacteroidia > Sphingobacteriales > Sphingobacteriaceae > Sphingobacterium > Sphingobacterium tabacisoli. The sequence goes on from NZ_JAEQMU010000008.1 coordinate 18,944, forward strand.
TTTGCGGCCTCCAGATATTCTTTAGCCTTCGTTTCATCTATCTTATGATACCTCAACCAAGTGCCTTCGAAAAGAAATATGCGAGACATATAAGCCAGTACGACATATTTATTAACAGCCTGTTGGCTAGGTCCGTCCGTAGGACGTACATACTGCGCTGCAAATTTAAAATCTTCCAGCACCCTGTCCATTACATACACACGTGAATCGCGTTTCCTATAAAGATCAGGATCTGTCTCCGAAAGTACACGGTCAATGTACGGGACATCTCCAAATTTATTCACGAAACTAGCATACTCCAAGCCTCGGAAAAACCGACCTACGCCCAACCAATGATTCTGTACATCTTCTGCCAATTTCGCAACAGGCACACTCGCTATAAAGTGATTGGCCTTGCGTATACGAGAATAATAGGAACTCGCAGTAGCAGGAGTCTGGTTAGTAGGTAACGCTGGAGACCAACCTCCACCAGAAGTAGGTATATTCTGCGTAAATTCTGTGACGATATTTTCAATAGGGGACGCTGGCGTATGATCATCATTGATAAACTGCCCCGCAAAATAGGTCCCCCAACTGAACCCCTTACCATAACCTTTAAAATAGTAGTTATAGAAGCCGTAAGTATAGGTACGGATATTGTTTTCTGAAGACCAGAATGCCGGATCGGTCAATTGGTCGATAGGATCTTTTTCTAAGAACCCATCTCCTAGAAAATCTTTTGAACAGGACGAAAAAGACAACGCACCTGCTAAAGCTATATATTTAAATATTTTCATGTCTAAAATGTTAATTGAAGTCCTAGTGAAAATGTTCTGCGGTAAGGGTATGATCTACCAAAAGTGTTAAGATCACTCTTAGCCTGCTCTGTATAATCTGTTTCCGGATCGATAGGAACCTTCAAATTATCAAATTCCAATAAGTTTTCACCTGAGAAGAACACTCTGAATTTAGAGATTTTCGCTTTTTCCAATACCGAGCTTGGCAACGAATAACCAAACGTCAAGTTTTTCAATCTCAAATAAGACATATCCAACAGGTATCTTGTCTGCGGCATATGATTCATCGTGGTATTACTCTGATTTTGATTCGTCGGCCTGTAATAGAAAGCATTCGTATTTTCCGGTGTCCAGTAATCCATCTGATGCGAGTACCAAGCTTCAGCAGGTCTCCATCCCGGTACAGTCAAATCCCCCCCAACCCAAGCATCTCTACGCGCAACACCTTGCAAGAAAAATCCAAAGTCAAATCCCTTATACTCAAAATCTGCACGGAATCCATATTGGTACCTTGGATTAGAATTACCAATAACCCGACGGTCTCCTGCATCCAAAACAGTACCTTCGCCAACCCCAATCACGCCATCGCCATTCAAGTCCTTATACTTCACATCACCAGGACCGAATTTAAATGTAGTTGTTTCATAATAAGATTGCGAAGGGATACCTTGTTTCAAGGTATAAGAACCGTCCGCATTTTGGTTAAAGTCATCAACCTGGAAAAGGCGATCTGTTTCATATCCCCAGATCTCACCAATCATCTTCCCTTTATAATCATTAGATGTTCCGTCCGCTTTAACGAGTCCGATTCCATCAAATTTACTGATCTTCTCCTTGTAATCTGACAATTGACCAGACAAACGCATGTTAAGACCATTATTGAAACTATGGTTATAAGCCAACTCCAATTCCCAGCCATTCGTCTGCATCTCTCCATGGTTACGCAATGGCGAAGGAGCGCCAAAGTTAGCAGACAGGACCTCACCACCTGTGATCAGGTCAGAAACAGATCTTCTGTAACGATTGAACGTCACATTGAATTTATTGTTAAAAAATGCAGCATCTACACCGATTTCCTTTGTCGTAACAGTTTCCCAGGTTAGGTTTTGAGACACTATCGAAGGTGTTCCCATTGTATTCTGATTGATTCCACCTACAACCCAGTCAGAGTTTGCTTGCGCCAGAGTAGACAGATACAAACCGCTCGGCACCGTTTGATTTCCTACACTACCCCAAGAACCACGTATCTTTAAGAAATCCAGATAAGGTTTCGACCAATCCATAAAGTCTTCCTGTGAGATTACATAACCCGCAGACATCGCTGGGAAAAAGCCCCATACATTGTCTCTGTTGAAACGTGAAGAACCATCATATCTAGCCAGCATCTCGACAATATACTTGTTCTTATAATCGTAGTTAACACGGCCAAAGAAACCTAAAGTAGACCAATGCGAAGCTCCAGAACCCGTTGTCATATCACCATTCGCTAGCCCTAGCTCTGGGTAATTCGGATCTAAAAGCCCCAATCGTTGACCCCAGACTTCATCCTTCTGGAACAATTCAGCATTAGCTCCAGCCATTACTTTAAAGTTGTGATCCTGGATACTTTTGTCATAAGTTGCATAAATATTCGCAACATGTCTATCCGTCATCTTGCGATCTTTCCTAGCACGGTTGTGAGCTGCTCCTGTATAAGTAACATAGTCAAAGTTGGTTTTATTCCAAAAATCCCAACCTGTCACCGAACCTCCATTGATATTATCCTTATTTATAAACTGTGAATACGTATAGTCTGCATCCAACGTTAATCCTGGCATAATCTTCGCCTGCCCTCCAAAGGTAAAGCGCGCCATATTAGAATTCTTCGAATTCATGTTTGCCTGCTGTACATCAGTAATAGCATTACGCATAGGCAATCCATCTATCGTACCATAAGGGAAGTTACGCTGCCAGCGGTATAGGTAAAATATAGGTTCGAAGACATCCCCGTTATAAGAATAAGGCTTACTTACATCCGACGCCGTATACAACACCTTGGCATAACCTGTCAACCAATCGGTAATATCCGCATTGATCCCAAGATTAAAGTTATAACGGTTGAATTTATCTGTATTATCCTTCAAAACCCCTGTCTGACTGATCAAGCCAAATCCAGCATTAAAGTTAATCTTTTCTGATCCTCCAGAAATACTCAAGTTATGGTTCTGTTGTGGCGTATATTTCTTCATGAACATATCCTCAGCATCCCACGAACGGTGAAAATAAAGGAATCCATCTTTCACCTCATAGTCACGCCCTTTAACCATTTCTAAGCCTAAATCTTGTCCACCATACAATCTTTCCCATTCTTCCATCTTCTCGATAGCATACTCATCATAACGTGTGCCCAAGTTATTATACCCTGTCAGCGAAGGATTCGTCCTTTGCATAGCCAAAAGGCCTGCTCTAGCTCCTTCTGCCGCACCGGCAATTTGTGGTGTAGCACTCAATGACTGAAGCGCAAAGTTATTAGAGTAATTTATCGCAGTCTTTGTATTACGCTTACCGGACTTTGTCTTGATCAGGACTACCCCCCAGGCTGCTCTTGCTCCATAGATTGCGGCCGAAGCATCTTTGATCACAGACATACTCTCAATATCCGTCGGGTTTATCATCGAAAGACTAGGCACTTCTACTCCATCCACCAAAATCAAAGGAGATGCACCACCATCTGTTTTCAACGACCCACTTACACCACGTAGACGGATCTTAGGATCTCCGCCCAAATCTCCACTGGCTGTCGACACTGACAGTCCTGATACCGCACCCTGCAACGCCCGTCCAACATCAGTCACCGGACGTGTTTCAAAAGTCTTCTTCGTATCGACCGTAGACACTGCTCCGGTCACATTCGTTCTCTTTTGAGTACCGTAACCGACAACAACAACTTCTTCCAACGCATTGTCTTCCGACACCAATACAACATTAATTGTATTCTCACCTACCTTTACATCTTGCGAAATATAACCGATACTGGAAAAACGCAATGTAGCACCTAATGTAGCTGAAATCTTAAAACTACCGTTAGCGTCGGTCGTTGTAGCTCCAGGAACTCCCACCACCGACACCGTAACACCTGCTACAGGTCCATTTTCGTCCGATACAGTACCCGTTACTGTATTCTGGACCAACCTATTTGATGAATAGGCCGTTGCCGCAGCAAGATTGGATGGACTCGAGACTTTCGAAACCTTCGCTTCTGCCGTCGTCACTGCCAATCCCAATGCGAGAGAGAATAATAATGTACTTCTCATATTTAGCATATTTAATAAACTTGTTTTACTTGTAATCATAATCTAGAAAGGCCTACTTAAAAAGTAGACCTAATCCCGTAACCTTATTCAAAATCTGTATATAATAGATACTTCTTACGCATCTCCTTATATTCGGTCAATTCCTGTTGCCAGGACGCTTTAATTTCATCTTCGGTTTTACCCGCAATAATTTGTTTTCTCAGCTCGTCTGTGCCCGCCAACTTATCGAAGAACTCAGGTCTCGCAAAGAATTTTGTTTTGTCCGGCATCTTATTATAGAAATCCAAAACGTACTTCAGCGTGAATTTTTGCTGATCAGCATCCAATCCTCTTAGATCTTGTCCATACATCGTCTGCCCTTTCCCTTCAACATGCTTTACCATCCCTGCTTTTTCACCTGGAGTGTATTTAAAATCACCATACACAGGATTATCATAACCCACAACCTGGAACGGCCAGTCTGTACCACGTCCTACAGATATATCTGTTCCTTCAAAAAGACACAGCGCTCCATATAGACGAACCGATAAGTGATTTGGCAACGACGGAGAGGGCACAACCGGCAATTCATACATTGTAGCATGATCCCAATTTTGCACAGGTATCACCGTCACTTTACACTGACGACCATTTTCCAGCCATTTTTCACCGTTGATCATATGTGCCAGTTCACCAACAGTAAGACCGTGTATCATGGCAATTTTATGCAATGATACGTTTGATTTAAACTTGTCATCTTTACGCACAGGACCATCTATTTGGTCTCCGCATGGATTAGGACGATCCAATACGATGAGCTCCTTATTATGCTTAGCACACAGTTCCATCACACGGTGCATAGATGCGATATAGGTATAGAAACGTGCTCCGACATCCTGTAAATCAAAAATCATGATATCTATGGATTGTATAATAGAATCCTGCTTATCATTCTTACCGTATAATGTATACAAAGGAAGTCCTGTCTTTGCGTCCTTGTCATTGCTGACTTTTTCGCCACGCTCGATATCCCCACGAAAACCGTGCTCTGGAGCAAAACCAAATCTCAGGTCCACCTTTTCACGGAGCAATACATCAACCAGATGTTCCTTTTTCGCTCCAACCACAGATGTTTGATTACCCATCAACCCCACTTTTTTACCTTTCAACAAAGGTAAATAAGCTGCTAACTGATCAGCTCCGGTTTTAATTTCGTTATTGACTATAAAATCTGATTTCACGGGTGGATCAGTAAGATTGCTTGCTTGACTGTTAAATCCACAAAAGAAAAACATCGAGCCTACTAAGCTAGATGCTACTAAAGGTAAAAACTTCATATATACAGCGTTATTTATTTGTATCTATCGTGCGTTATTTATCAACATTACAGTTTACTTCGCTAAAAATAACACAATAAAACGCATAATACCGCATAAACAACGAAATAAAAAGCAAGCTTAAGTCACATTTACACATTAAAGACGCATAAAAACGAATTCAAAAAAATAAGAACATTCAAGAAAATAGAAGGAATTTATACGTTAAATAAATGTTAAACCCAATTTATAGAGCGAAGTGAGTTTAGTTGATAGTGTAAGAAAGACACTATTTAGTAACGTTTTTAATACAGTACGTAAAAAAAGCCCCTCGCAGAAAACTGCAAGGGGCTTAAAACGCATTATAAAAAATAATGTTATTCTACAATATCCCACCAAACAGGAAATGACCAAATATCGTCACTCAATGCATTTGGATGCGATGCTTTCACATTATTTGAATTATAATTGATTTCGTGAGAAACTTGCATAACTCGTCTAAACTGTTTGCCCATCGGAATCTTCACTTGAGCAGCAGCAGTAACCTTATACTCATGAGGCACGTCCCAGCCTAAGTAAGAATTCGCACTATAATCATGTCTGCGCATATCATTCCAATTTTGCTGAGAGTATGACATAGCGATATATTTTTGCGTCATGATTTTTGCCATGTTAATATTGGATTCTGTCCCGATACCATTATTGACAAAAGCATCAATCTTAGCCTGATCCATCGGGGATTTACTTGGATTAATATTACCATAAGTTTTCAGCTTGGTATTCATCATATCGATATTAGCCAAAACTCCTTGTTTATAAGCGTCGAACGCTTGCTTTTGCTGTCCTTTACGCATATATATTTCAGCTTTAATAAAACACATCTCCGCGTAAGTCATCACAAATGTTTGCGCGTCAGGCCTAGAATAGAATGTACCACTACCACCTACAGTCCCATCTTTCCACTTATAGATATCAGAGTTATCACTATTATATCCGATCGAACTACTCTTCATTGACACATACACGGTATCCCCCCAACGGGCAGGGTTTGCATTATTAATATACCAGGTGCCCGGCTTGATCACCCGGCCATTATTGTCAATATCCTTAGCAGTCTCATTGTAAGAACCATTTATAGGCCCAGCATTCATACGGATATCAGACTGCATATCAACCCCTTTTGAGCGCAAAAATTTCTTTGGAAAACCAAACTCCGCCCAAGGGATCAATTTATCAGCTCTTGGATCTTCAACTCCATTTCCAGCAAAGTTTGTTAGGATATTCTCATACCATTTAGTCACTCTAAAGTTGGTATTCATTCCAATATTATCAAACAAAATAGATGTCTTTATAGGATCATTAAATAAGGGATCTCCAGACCCTTCTTTTACATCTTCATGATTGACAACTGTACTTTCCGCATTTGAAACCGGAGCTTTATCTAATAGCGCCAATATCTCATCAGGCTTGTAAAGTGATGACTTCTTGGATAAGTTATTCATCCAACGGGCTTTCAGACCATAGCAAAGCTTAATCCATTTGTTTACATCCCCTTTGTTCCAACTATCCCCAGCACTCAATGGCGTTGCTGTACTTGGTTGTTGCATTTCGAAATAAGCAATTGCGGAATCTATATCGGCCAAACATCCCTCAAAGATTGTTTTACCATCATCAAATTTAGGTGTAATATTCAAGCTTAAGGCTTCCGTATAAGGCATTTCACCATACCAATCCGTCATTAACATAAATCCCATAGCGCGTATTACCTTAGCTGCTCCAAGGTAGTGATATGCCTGCTCCGCTTCTGCTCTCTTTTCCAGCTCAGCAATATTGGATGCTACGGTAACAAAAAAGAATTGATAAGGTGTCGTGACCATACCAGCCACAGGATTCCACCCTGCCGCCAAACTTTGCTGCGCAGTAGCGTTATTGATAAATGTAAGTCCTTGAGTTACTAATGCAGCTCTAGCACCAGCCGTTCCCTGAGCATACATCAGATGATGTTGCATCCAGGGTAAACGACTATTCACTGTTGCATCCTTACTAGATGGATTACTTGGATCATTATTAATATCCAACCAACTTTTGCTACACGCACCAAGTGTTATTGACGCTACAAAAAGTATTAAAAGTTTATTCATTTTATTCATCACAATCAGATTAGAATTTAAAGTTTAACCCAAATGCCACTCCAGCAGTACTAGGTACCCCATTAAAGTCTATTCCGACAGAACTAGACCCTACGATGCCTGAACCTGCTGCTGATGCTTCTGGATCCATACCTTTATAGTTTGTTAATAACCAAAGATTAGTACCAGTAACCGTAGCTGTCAATCCTTTGACCACTTTCGACAGACCTGCATTTTTCACTAATTCATTTCTGAAATCGTAAGACAAAGATATTGAACGCAATCTCAACCAATTGGTATTCGTCATGAAATTAGCACTTTCTCTAGCGTAAAAAGTTGTATAATAATCCTGTATAATCTTCTTACCACTGGTCTTAACACCGCTGATCTCATAATCCTGATCAGCTACATAAGTAAAGGATTTATCTTCATAAACAGGGTTAGAGGCTGTCCCTGTGTTTATCGCTCCGTTCAAAGTAATGGATTCTCTTTCCATCGAACGCTTGCTCATACCATTAATCGTCATAGCATAGTCCGTACCATTATAGATGTCTCCACCTATTCTAAAGTCGAAAAGGAAAGAAAGGTTCAAATTTTTATACTGGAAACTATTATTAAATCCTCCCGTCAATTTTGGTTCCCTATTACCGATAGCATAAGTTGTCAGGTTATCACTCACAGGCATACCTGTCTTTGAATCTAGCACAACTTTACCATCCGGTGTCCGCGTCCATTTTGATCCAGAGATCGCCATAAAATCTCCTCCATTAAAAGAAGCCGCCTTTGCATTACCAACCTGAACATCCGTAACATACAAGACTTCGGCACCTTTAAATAGATTTTCTAACGTTCCTTTATTTCTCGCCATGTTCAATGTTGATTCCCATACAAAACCATCTTTAACAATAGGTTTACCTGTCAGTGCCAGCTCCATACCTTTATTATAGATATCACCTGCATTTACAGAAACCAAGATATAACCTGTGGACTGCCCCATCCTTGGAGAAATGATCTGGTCGTAAGAATTATTGGTATAATAAGTATAATCAACACCCAAACGGTTATTAAAAAATCGCAATTCAGCACCGATTTCGAAAGACGTTGTACTTTCTGGTTTCAGAATTGGATTTCCTCTATTCCAATGATTACCAGTACCGACAAGGCCTCCTAAAAAGTCTTTCGAAGGCCATAAGTAGGTATCCGTCAAATAAGGAGTTGCATCCTTACCAACCTTCGCCCATGATGCCCTCACCTTACCAAAACTTAGCCAATCAACATCCTTTGTAAGCTCTGAAAACACAAAACTACCACCCACAGAAGGGTAAAAATAAGATCGATTCGCCACAGGTAGTGTCGATGTCCAGTCATTTCTTCCTGTAACATTTAAGAAAAGCATATTTTTATAGGCAGCTTTTAACTCTCCGTAAAGCCCAAATAATCTTCTCTTATTTTCTATGGAAGAAAAACGTTTATTTGCGTCAATAATATTTTCGAAACTATAAAACTTATCTACGACAAAATTAAATCCCATTCTTCTGTTATTATCAACAGTAGTCTGCTCAGAGTAGAAACCGACTAACGCTCCGAGATCGAAATCGCCTACAGTCTTATTAAAGTTTGACATCAAATTGGAGGACCAATAATTGAATTTATAGTCACTCTCAGACATCATACCTTTTTGAAACTGTTCTTTAACCGCCCCATTTTCTGCGATCAATGTTGAGTTTCTTGTCAAATAGCTATCCGTACCCACCTGATAAGAAACATTCCACCAATCAAATAAATTCAGATTAGCGTTAATATTTGCTGTAAAGCGCTCCGTTTTATCACCCAATACGTTTCTATTTACAGTCCAGTACGGGTTTTCAACATCGTCTTGGAGTTTCTGCAATCCTTCAAACATGCGATATTTCGTCCCATCATCATTAAGATACTTACGCATATCGTCATTTCTCGACCATCTGTAGACAGAATTCATTGCTCCTGTACCACCTGAATTGTAAAGGCCTGCAGAAGTTAATGTCTTGTCTGTATTTGCTAAGGAGTATGCTATATTTGCACCTAGTTTCAACCTTCCATACTTCTGATCTCCGTTGAATCTGAAAGTAGTCTTATCAAAGCCAGTAGATGGTACGATACCTTTTTGATCAAAACGCGAGGCAGATATATAGTACGTTGTATTCTGACTACCTCCTGCCAAACTTACATTGTTATCATAAATAGACGAAGTCTGGAAAAAGTCTTTAATATTGTCATACATGACATCATTAGCTCCGAATTCCTCACCCCATGACTGCGTAGTGTAGGTATCCAATACCCCTTTCGCATTATACGATCCTCGTTTATATTTATTTTGTTGCTCAGGAAGCCTATTTACCCAATTCGTAGAAGCTCTTGATGAAAAGCTAATCTCGGCTCTCCCTTCTTTACCTCTTTTTGTCGTAATAATAATCGCTCCTGCAGCAGCCCGTGAACCATACAACGCAGCGGCAGCTGGTCCCTTTAATACCGAAACGTTCTCAATATCCTCAGGATTCACATCCATGATTCGATTACTATTGGATGAAGATGTAGTTTGCGCACCATCAAATCCACTGTTACCACCTAATACCGTAGAGTTGTCGTAAATTACGCCGTCAACTACAAAAAGAGGCTGATTATCACGCTCTAATGAAGTACCACCACGTAAAATAATTTGCGCTCCAGCACCAGCAGCACCTGAACTTTGCGTTACGTTCACACCAGCGATTTTACCTGCTAGTGAGTTCACCACATTAGACGTCTTGTTCTTCATCAATTCGTCTGCCTTGATATCCTGCACAGCATACCCCAGCGCTTTCTTTTCCTTCTTGATACCCAAAGCCGTTACAACCACCTCATCAATAGCTTCTTCTGAGCCACTCAATTTGATGTTGTAGACATTGCCCGAGCCCACTAATTGTGAAGTCTCTCCAGAACCGATTGCTCTAAAGATCAATGTTTCGCCTGGCGCAGCTTGGATTGAGAAAGAACCATCCGCATTCGTCTGCACGGAGCGTGTTGTTCCCTTTACAATAACAGTTACGTTGCTCAGGCCACCTCCGTCAGAAGAAGTTACCTTACCCGAAACTGCTTTTTGCTGTGCCATCAAACAGGATGCATAAAGGCACACCCCGAAAAAAGCAAGTAAAAATCTCTTTTTCATGTGTTTGATAGTTTGTTAAAATTGTGTTTATTTTCTAATAATAGATTTGTACACCAGTAATTTAGTTAAGCAAGTCTACGAAAAAAAATGGGGTTATGCGTTTTTTTGCGAAACTATTTTACAAAAATTCACAAATAAAAATCCACACACACTATCTAAAACATGAATAAAATTCAGCATACAGCCTCTAAATCAAAACAAAAGACAAAAAAAAGACTAAACCATCACAACACACTGATTACCAACACTTGTTTATACAACTTTTTTAAAACGGCAAAAAACGCAAAAACTAAGGAGCTCTCATTTACTTTGGACACGAATCATTAGAATCAACCTGCATAACTCAATCAGCCTTGGCCTCAAACCAGGCCATAAAGTCCTCCACGTCATTTTTCGAGACCACGATCTGTTGGGTATAACCCTCTACCAGTTCCAGGATCATTCCCTTATCCGCCCGAGGCTTACAACCCAATATTATATCACGATGCACCACCGCATTACGACCAGCCTTTCTATACACCTGCTTATCCAAATAGCTATACAGTCCTGTCAGTGTATGATTATCTTCATAAAACGCATCCACACCATAATAGATTTCATTAATCCCATCACTATGCCATATCAGTTTTACTGGGACATCTAATAGGCGAATCTTTTCGCCATCTTTGATTGCAATAATCGGATTGTCCTCGGTCACCGCATCCTCCTCCACTATCTTATTCCCGTTCTTGTGAACGCTACTTTCATCTGCTTTATTTTTTTCCAACAGATCGAAATAGGTATCTTTAAGCGACTCTACACTACAGAACAGACTATAAGCAATCGGGATTATCAACGAAACTGGAATCTGGAAAACTTTAAGATGTATCCGCACTAGCAAACGCCCCGTAACCTGTCTATACATATGGTCAAATACCTCCATGAACAGCATCCCACCCACTATGCACAATATCACCATCAACAACATCCGCTTGTAGTATCCCTCTTTCCAAGGCTGTTTCTCATCCAGATACCTCGTGATCCCATAGATATACTCCAGCACCATGAAGACCAATACCCAACACCAAACTAGATCGACATAATAATCGACATTCTCCATCACGTGCGACCATATCTTCCACCCATCACCGATCGGATGCCCCAATGTAGAAATGAATAGCGCAATGACAAGAGCCCACACCATACGTAGGATACGCTTATTTCGCTCCGAGAGCTTATAATGAGGCTCCTCTTCATTATTTAAAAAGAACATGACCATAATCTCAAATTTTTGATCGTTTATAACTATTTGGCAACCATAATATTACAAAAACAAACCCACAATTTCAAAAAACTTCGCAGGATACCACTATATCTCACCAATATCCGTCAATAAATACGGAAAAAAGTGAACCTCTTATTTTCTTTGCTTTCGAGCATAGAGAATTAAACTAACGATATGGTGGGCGTACCGAGGTCCTAACCATCTTTCCCGATGGTATATCGTCCTGAGCAGAATAGCCACAGGCAGTGAGACCCGCTATTTATATCCTTCGGTACGCCATAGGGCTGGATGGGATAGCTCAGGACACAGGGACGCGGGTACAGCGATACAGTGCAAACAAAACCAGTGGGCAGGACGCGCCAAGGCTGCGCCGCTGAGAACAAGGAGCCTTGGCGGAGCAAATAACAGTATAGAAGATCACTTGAGATGAAAAGAAGAAACACAGCATTACACATCATGACAGCATGGATCGCAAATCTGCGACCACTGTCGCTATCCTCCCATTGGCGGATCAGGCTGTGCGTATTCTTGACTACCAAAGTAGCCTTGAGCAGGTTCTATCGACAACCAGACGTATACATTAGGATACGCTTGCTCCGCCAGAGCCTCTTAGCCCAGCAGAGAGTCGTCAATAGAATCTGGTACCCCCTCAAGTTTGCCGTATTCACGGGCAGCTCGGCTGTCCGGCCTCTAGGAGGTCGGCTGTCCACCCCACGGAGCTTGTTCCGAATTTACTTCGGAAACTCCTCGACTGCATCACTGTGAGGTAAAACCGCGATGCACATTAAACAACAAGATTTAAAAACAACTAAAAGAATGCTTATGCGTGCTTTAAAAAATAACTGGCTACGCGCTGGTATTACATTATTATTTTTATTGGGTGCTTTCTTCGTATTGAAAGCGATAGAGAAGGGTGATTATAAAACGACAAATGTCGAAACAATTATCTTTCATTATGATAGCGAAGACACTTCTGAAGGAGCTTTCTCCGATCCAAGCAAATGGAAGGAGGGCCCTGCTCCGTCAAACAGACCTTGTGGAACAGGTCTTAACAAACCCTGTCAAAAAACAGCTGCAAGTAAAGAAGAACTTGACGACATGTTGGAAGAAAAAACCAACTCAGAAGTACTTGCTTTAGTAGACAGTAAAAGAGATTAATTTTTTCTCTTCTAAAATTAAGGGGCTGTCTAAAAAGCTTGAATTTCTCGTCTTTGCGAGGAAGTATGACAAAGCAATCTGTGTTTTAAGTAAGTTAGATTGCCACACCATCGTTCCTCTGGTTCGCAATGACGACGATTTGTTACTTTTTAGATTCTGTGTTAATATACAAGTCAATTTTATATTTTTTTGTAATTTTAGGTTTTAGGCGGTCTTGTACCAGCCTGTTTAGGGTAGCCCTCGTTGGCTGCCCTAATTTGTATCTACC
>NZ_JAEQMU010000009.1 GCF_017908035.1 Sphingobacterium tabacisoli
CTAAAAATCAGTATGCCTACGAAAGCTACTAAGACAACCCTTGGCTCTTCCTCTTCTCACTATATAAAGCAAATCTATAAAACAAAAAATGTCTCCTATATTTGCTTACAACAAACATAGGAGACAGCCTATTCATCGTCTCCCTATCTTTTCTGCTTTCTTTAGACGTTTCGTAAGACACCCTTGACGAATTGTAAACCATTTACCTTTTCTAAATAGTACTTTCTAATTTTGTTTCAAATCAAATCAAGATATGGCATCATTAAAACAAATCATCCTCGTATTAGCGCTGCTCATAGGGACCTCGAGTCTTTCATTAGCAAGAGTTAAAATCCCTCTTGGAGAAAGAGAAGTGCTTAACAAAGTTCACGACTTACCTGATACCGATGAATTCAAACTAGAAAACGGTAGCTACCTAGATCTGGCAACACTACACACGGAGTTTAATATCGCTTATATATTGCCATTGTATATCACTGCGGCCCCAAAACTTGTTGGCTATGATGAAAAAACAAAAGAGTACTATGATATTCCGGCCAAGGAATTAGAAACCTTATTAATTGAGCAGAAATTAAAATCCAGCAACCTTAATAAACTGCCTTTTTACACCCAATATGGCGGAAAATTAGTAGGATTAGCATTGATCGCCTTTATCATCTGGGGATTCATCCCTTCAAAGAAAAAGAAAGTAGAACCAAAGAATATTTAACCTTTAAAAACAATAAATATCATGAGTATTCAAGTAATATTAATCATTGCGTTCACCATTCTTGTGTATGGTGGAATAATGTACTTCACTTACGCGAAAAAAAGAAAATTGAAAGAGGCCATGCAGAATACAGACTTCAAAGCAGAGCTGCAAAAAGCCACAACTTATCGAGACAACTTTCTAGGCGGAGAATATAGTTACCTTCAAAAGCAAATGGGCAATCTTCCCATTGACGCATTCAACTTTGCCAACCTAGACTATAGCAATAAATCTGCTATAAAAGATGGCTTAAAAGACTCTTTAAGAAGCGCCGCAACTCTTGGTACCGTCAGATATCAGACTGTACAGACTCCCAAATACTTAATTCTGAGTGGCGATGATCTTCATCTTTTAGACACAGATACGGAAGGCGACATCAGCAATCATTTCGTATTCGACAAAGACAGACTTGCTCAAGCAACACTTATAGAAATCCCACAAAAAGGCACTATGCAGGCATTTGCCAAACAGAAGGGAGATAACGTAAAAGCCTATAGAATCTCACTACCGACAGACGGCCAACCCATAGAGCTTGTCCTGTTTTCTGCATTAGTTTTCACCTACGCGACGACCAGTACAGCCATGCTGTCAATGAATACCCAGAAACTAATCCAGGAAAACGTGATCGCGAATGATTTTCTTCAGCAGATAGGTCAAAAATACCCGAATCTCCGAGTAGCTATACCACTTTTGGACTAATACCCTCACTTTCAAATGAAAAACAAAAAATCAATTTTCATACTCATAGGACTACTGGTCTTGTCAACGGCAGGAATTGCAATCTGGGCCTACTCCGTATTGAATGGTATTGAAGAAGATAAGGAACAAACACTAAAACTATCAACAAAGATTTTAGATAGCTTCCCTAACCATACTTCCATCTATAAATACCCCGTATCCCCATCCATACCTAAATGGGGCAACAATTACCTTATCATCGAAAATGGAGGATATGATGAATTGGGCATTACTTACAAAGCAAAATGGAATGAAGGGCTTGGCACAACTTCCAACTTCCCTGGCGAGCAGATCAAGGGCTTAGTTGTGATTGCTATGGATATGCAGGCCCGAGGCGAATACATCGGAAAACTTGGACAAAAAGATAAGGCCTATCAAAGAAACTACATCGTGAGTTACTTTGACTTAGATAAAAAAACAGTTATTGCACGGGACACCTTATATGGAGAAGAACCTCCGACCACTAAAAGATCCACAGGCTCAGGAGCAGGAGCATTTCCCACAGACCAAACTGTGATTGATGCCATATCCAATCGTATACAATAAATAAACTACATACTCTTTTGTTAATCCCGTTGGTTAGACCCAACGGGATTTTTTTTTCTGAAAGTATATGTATTATTGATTCGATTCTATATTCCAAGGAATCAATGAGCTCTCTTAGTTCGGTTCAATAGACATCAAGAACTTTTTTCATGATAATTTCCTTTTGCATTGACATTCAAGAGCTCCTTGATAACATCGGGATCGGTTAACCACGGTTGGTGATTCAAAGGGATTATGAAAGTTTTATTTTAACAACATATCCTATCTGTAGACAAAAAACTACTTTTAGTCAAACTATTTTTACCTACCTTTAACATTAAAATGTTTCACTAGAAGAAATATTGCAATAACTTAAAATACCAATATATTCTTAAATAACAGTTATAAATTTAAAAAGTCATGACAAAAAAGCTATTCGCCGAATTTTTCGGCACATTTTGGTTAGTCTTCGGTGGCTGTGGTAGCGCTGTGTTTGCAGCTGGCGTTCCCGACATAGGAATTGGTTTACTGGGTGTTTCCCTCGCCTTTGGTCTAACCGTACTCACGATGGCCTACGCTGTGGGGCACATCTCAGGAGGCCACTTTAATCCCGCTGTCTCTGTAGGGTTATTTATAGGGGGACGTTTCTCGGCAAAAGATCTAGCCCCTTACATTATCGCCCAGCTCTTAGGAGCTATCGCTGCCGCAGGGTGTCTTTACACCATACTAAACGGTGCCGGCGCTTTTTCGACAGAAGGTCCTGGAGCGTTTGCCACCAATTTCTATGACATGCCTGGTTATCACGAGCGTAGCTACAGTGTTGGAGCCGCATTCCTGACCGAGTTTCTCCTCACTACCTTCTTCTTAATCATCATCTTGGGTGCTACCGACAAATGGGCCAATGGCAAATTTGCGGGACTTAGCATAGGCCTCGCTTTGACTCTCATTCACTTAATATCTATTCCGATAACAAACACCTCAGTCAATCCAGCCCGCAGTACCTCACAGGCTCTATTTGTTGGAGGAGCAGCATTATCTCAATTGTGGTTATTCTGGATAGCGCCGATATTAGGTGCCATCGCTGGAGGACTTATATATAGGCATCTTCTTAAAAAAGAAGACAACGCTACGGGATAGGGAAAACCATCTTAAAAAAAATAGCCACAACTTCCTATCTGTTGTGGCTATTACTGTTCGGTATCATTACACCTTACTTCAAGAAATCCTTATCCTTATAAGCAGGGTTTGGGTAGGTATAGAACCCCTCTCCCGTCGATACTCCCAATTTATTTTCATCAATAAACTGCTCTTTCAAATACGCTACAGTCTTTACCTTCAACGGATCACCCGTTGCGTCTGCCGCCATCTTATTAATATTGTAAGCTGTCGTAATCCCTACCACATCTAATATCGCAAAAGGCCCCAATGGAGCACCTGTAGCTACCATCCAAGTCTTGTCTATTGTTTCCGCATCGGAGACACCATCGACCAGAAGATTGGTTGCCGCCGTAAGAAGTGGCACCAGCAACGAATTAACAATATATCCAGGTTGTTCTTTATGCAGAGGCAAAGCAACCATACCAATTGTCTTCGAAAAAGAAACCACTTTATCAAATACAGCTTTATCCGTGCCTGGATGTCCCATTATTTCTGCCGTATTGTGTTTCCATATTTCATTCGCAAAATGCAACGCAAGAAATTTTTCCGGACGGCCAGTCTCATCTGCAAACTGGCTAGGCAATAACGTAGACGAGTTTGTTGCAAAAATGGTCTTCTCGGGGGCGACTTTGGCCAGTTTATGATAAAAATCGATCTTTATCTGAGGGCTTTCAGGAACTGCCTCAATTAGCAGATCTGCATCCTTTGTGGCCTCTCCTAGATCCGAACTATAGGCCAATCTGTTCTTAGCAGCATCGATCTCCTCCTGCCTGGCATTCAGATCCCTTTTAAAAGCGGCACTCAATATATCAAACTTACCCTTCGCTTTCTCTAAAACCTCATCATTGATATCATATACCGTCACACTATATCCATGAAAAGCACTTTGAAAGGCGATTTGATACCCTAATACCCCACTACCTGCTACTGTTACGTTTTTTATGTCCATATCTTAAATTTATTTTATATCAATCATTCGACCTTATCCCCTGATTCCCTTCATCCATTCTTTAAATTTAGCGAGGTGTTCGCCAATAAAAGATTCATGCTCTTCGTCATCCTTCTCCTCCCATGGCAGGATATGGTCGAAATAAGTTCCTTTTAACACTCTGCGAAGCAATCCTTCTCCAACAAACGGCTTATCATCATTAAGCGTTTTTGCAGCCTTCAGAAGATGTCTGATGTCATACTGAAGCGGACTAACATCCGGCACCTGCTTATTCAGATTCAAAAGTTCATATACTGCAATCCGGGCCGTCCGAACAGAACTTTCCATCGTAAAAACCACATCGTTGTTAGTCTCCACAAACTGTCCGACCAATCCAAGATTCTTACAGCCCTCCGGTACCACCGCTGGCCTATCTCCCTTAGCCCTTGGCATAAACATCGATGTAATGTAAGGCATGAATGCCGTACGTACGATAGTATTTGCAACTACATCATCCAGCTGATCGATGATACCCAAATGATGGCACAGCTCCGCCAAGATTTCATTTCCTGTACATTCCGGCATTGTTTTCTTTACATAATCTCCCTTTTTATCCATAAAGAGCGCATACACCCACAATACCAATACATCATCTGGCTGCTCCGGAAAATGGGGTTGTCTATTACAGGTAAAACTCATCAACCAATTCGAATCCGTTATCGTAATAATTCCACCGGTCACCGTTTTACCCGAATAAGGGTCATTGACAGCATATTCCTTTAATTTATCGATAAGCGCTGATGGTTTACAGGTGAGCGTCGCAGACTCCCAAGATGACTTCTCGATATTACTACAGAATTTTTCCGGATTACCGAAAATAGTCGATTTGGCGGCAAGGTTTTTCCATATCTTCCACCCTGCGCTCTGTCCACTAGTTGCATTATCGATTGCCGCAATAGGAGCCTTCGTATTATCTCCATACGAAGTATCCTCTGTCATCGACCCCGTAGTCACAATAACATAATCCTGTTCACGTACAGGAATGATCACCTCCTTACCTTTCTGCTCCGTGATAATTGCCTTTACCGTTTTTCCTTCCGTATTGATATGAATATCCAGATCCTTTACCAGGTTATTGAACTGTACCTCTACGCCTTTATCTTTCAAAAACCGGCCCAATGGTGTGACAAACGTATCATATTGATTGTATTTCGGGAATACTAATGCAGATAGATCATTTAGGCCATCAATAGCATGTAAAAAACGGTGCATATACAGCTTAAACTCTAATAAACTGTGCCAGTTTTCGAAGGCGAACATCGTACGCCAGAATGTCCAAAAATTGCTGGATAAGAAAGATTCTCCAAAAAACTCTTCGATAGAAATATCATCCAGTTCTTCCTTCCTTTTTAGTAAAAGCTTAATCAGCGTTAGCTGATCCTTCTTATTGAGACCAAACTTACTGAAATCCTGGACTTTTCCTTTATTATGAATTAGGCGCGCCTTCGAGAAGTTCGGGTCGTTATCATTAATCAAACGGTACTCATCTAAAACACTGTACGGAGCTGGCATCTCTAATGCGGGAATATCCTGAAACATATCCCACAGATTTTCATAAGTCATATCCATCTCGCGTCCACCCCGAATGATATACCCCTCCTTCGCATTACCTGCTCCGTCAAGAGATCCTCCTTCTACAGCCAGTTGTTCCAAAAACACTATATTTTTTGCGGGGATATGCCCATCACGGATAAAATAATATGCAGCAGACATTCCCGCGATGCCACTTCCTATAATATACACCTTACTATCTTGATACGATTTCGTTGGAATTCCTTTATTCCGCTGATAATTCCCAATCTGATCCGAAAAAGGGAGCGATTTCTCTGGGACGTTGCGTTGCCGCTCCTGACTAGCATCAGGTTGATGTTGCACATTACCGTTGCTTGAAGAAGCTTGCAATACTTTGTCAAATTTTGAAGTGATTGTTTTCATAAGTACTTACTATTTTAACGTTTACGTAAAATTACAGCATTATAACTAGCACTTGCTATCCCCAAATTCGCCAATACTGTGCTAGATTTCCCCACCACTAACCTGCGCCCGTCTATATTCAGAAGGTGACACATAGCTATACTTCTTAAAGAAGCGCCCAAAGGCCGATACAGAATTAAAACCAATAGCGTACGCTACATCAGACACCGTCTTCTCCGGGTTTCCTAATAGCGCTAAAGCCTCTTTCAAGATATACTCATCTATGATTTGATGAGGTGTCTTTCCTGCGCCCCGCTTTACCGCATTGATAAGATATTTATTGGACACACATAGACAGTCTGCATAATAAGCGACATCTTTATGCTGTCCCACATGCTCACAGACCAACTCCATAAACCTGAAATACAAACAATTACCATCCGAAAGAACATCCTCTTCCTCATGCATTTCATTGGCCACGATTTCGGCGACTTCTAATAATACATTAAATATCAACGTCCTCACCAGATCCAATGTATACCTCCCATTACGTTGACTCACTTCCTGAAGGTACTCCAAAAGTGAGAATATCCTGTTAGCATCTGCTACATTCGAACGAATCACACGGAATGAGCGTCCTCCAAATAGCCCCATTTTATCCAAAAAGAAGGGGTCAGCTATATTTTTCAGTAAGAAATTCTTATCAAACAGAAGAAGCCTCATCCTTAACTGTCCATCTGTTTCTACAAACCGAAGCACGGTCGAGGGCGCAAGCACCAAAAATTCATTTTCAGACAAGTGGTACTGGAGGTTATCAATCTCTATCCCGATCTGGCCTTCTACACATACACACACGGCGTAATAATCTACCCGAAAGGATGTTTTGGGAAATTCTGGAATAGGATTACCAGATGATATATAGTATGGCCGCACACAGTCGACTCCATAAAACATCAACGTATCATGCAATTTTTCATGTGCTTTATCCATATACCGCTTATTTGGTAGAGCTTAATCAAACAACCGCACAACATGCTGCACGGCACAACACTTAACTACATCGGTAGATATATATACTAAGATAATAAATATCTCTTAAATAGCTATTCGAAGCTCCCTCCTAAAATAGTCTACACAGCGTGATTTCCTTTTTTTTCTGTACATAACGAAAAAGAATCCTTTGTTTTCATTTTATTCAAGTATATTTAGCTATAATTTTTCAGGAGAATCGTCATTAAGCTTCTCTTTTTGTGCAACTTCCGCAGGTTCACAAAACTGAATTATCTATGAAAAACATAAAGCTGACCAGACAACAGGCCTTGTCCGCTTTCAACGATGTTCCCCTTATAGCAGATTTAGGATAAATCTAACTACACCTGGGCACATAGTAATTTTTAATTATAAGTTATAATGGAAAGAACGTTTGAATACAGTCAGTTTTTTAAATCGATGAAGTGTCCTTCTGTTATACTTAAGGTCACTGAACATGGCTTCGATATCGTTGACGTTAACGATGGCTATCTCGCCCTATGTGCTTTGCGCTTAAAAGATATGGAGGGGAAAAATTTCTTTTCCCTTTTTCCGATCAATCCCTACATCTCCGAAGATGATTGGCTCAACTCCTTTGACTCCGTTTTAGTCAAAAAACAAGAAGTGACCCTAGGAGTCCGGAAACTCGTATATCCTCTCAACTCAAAGACTACATTTTTGGATGTACGCTATTATGAAATACATCATATTCCAATTTTGAATGACCAGGAAGAAGTCACCTATATTATACGGACACTGACCAACGTGACACAACGTGTCATTCTAGAAGAGCTCTACAATGATTCCCAAAAATCAGTTCAGTATGGCAACTGGTGGGTCAACACCCAACATCAGACCGTCGAATTATCTTCTGGAGTTAAAGAGATCTTAGAAGTCCCCGATTCCTTCAAGCCAGACTTACAGTCGACAAAAAGATTCTATTGTAGCGAAGAAGAATTGGCAAGTTTCTACGAAGCCGTAAATAGAGCTGTAATCGAAAAAAAGATGTTCAAAAAACTACTCCGCATCGTTACAGCCAAAGGCAATAAACGCTGGTTATTATTAATCGGGCAGCCTGATTTTGTTGAAGGCATCTGCATAGGTGTACGTGGTGTCGCAAAAGATGTTTCGGAGAAACTAGCCTATATGGATAAAGTAGAAAACCAGCACAACAACCTCAAATATATTGCCTTTGCTCAGTCACACCTGGTACGAGCCCCATTGGCACGTATACTAGCATTAGTAGTACATTTGAAACAGAGATTTAATGAAGGCAATTTAGAGCCGCAACTATTTGATGCCCTCAATCATTCCGCACAGGAACTAGATGCTGTTATACATGAAATTATAAACAAGACTGTTGGAGAAAAACGGTTAATTGTTGACGATAAAGACTAAATCCTATGAAACTGAATACAGCTATTGTGGACGACGATAAGATTTTCCATTTTCTAATGTCTATCATGCTCAAAGAGACCCAGATCTCTTCCTCTCCACTATGCCTACAAGAAGGAGGACAATTCCTTCAATGGTGGCATACTCAAAAAAGCATCTCAGAAAATGTCCTTATATTTCTGGACCTTAACATGCCCTTAGTAGATGGATGGCAAGTGCTCGATGAGCTCAGAAATGAAAATGCAAAAAATATCTTTGTAGTAATCATTACCTCATCTATCGATCCTAAAGATAAAAAAAGAGCAGAGCGCTACCCCATGGTTATCGACTTCATTGTCAAACCGATACAATTACACGATCTTTTAAAAATTAAACATTCCACTTCTCTAACCCCATATTTCAGTTAACTTACCGGATAAAACATAAAAGGGGAAGTGTAAAACACTTCCCCTTTTATGTTTTTGTATAGACTAAGCTTAATTTAGCAACTCTGCTAATTTCTGATGTAACTCTTCTCCTCTCAAGTTACTCGCTACGATCTTTCCATCAGGACCGATTAAATAATTCTGAGGAATACCACGCACACCGTACAACGTCGAAGCTGCGTTTTTCCACCCTTGTAGATCACTTACATTAGTCCATTCCAATTTATCATCTGCGATCGCTTTCAACCAGTTATCTTTCTTCCCTGGGTTGTCTAGAGAGACACCTAATACCGTGAAATTTTTGTCTTTAAACTTGTGATATGCTTCTACCACATTAGGATTCTCCATACGACAAGGGCCACACCAAGATGCCCAGAAATCAAGCAGTACATATTTTCCTCTGAAATCAGACAGCTTCACCGGTTTATCATTTACATCGTTTTGTGTAAAGTCTGGAGCCATCGCACCTACAGCGGTTGCTTTTGCAGCGATAATCCGTTTATTGAAAGCCTCTCCTGCAGGTGTTTTTTTCACGTCTGCGCCCAATTTGTTAAAAGCAGGTTCCGCAAAATCTACGTCAAGCTGCGACCCTGAAAGGTCCTGCAATGCCAACAATGCAAAATATGATGTTGGGTTTTTCGCCAAATAATCTTTTTGAACAGTCTCCTTCTCTTCCATCAAAGGCCCCGCTAGACCTCTTAGCTTTTCTGCTAATTTACCGTCTTTACGTTGTTCATCAGTCGCGCCATACCATTCTGCATCTAGCGCAGCCATTCCCTTTGTCGATTTTTCCAACTGCTTTGCATACTGTGCATACTCTACACTCAAAGGATTACCTGATACAGTAGCATTTTTGATAGAATCTGTTGCCACCAATTTGGCAGTTCCTTTATCGATATATAAACTGTAAGAATCAGCTGTCTGCGCTGCACGACGATCCAATTTTCCTGTTGGAGCATAAGTGATTGTCATCTGTGTAGGCCCCTCTACCGTTCCCGCAAAAGAGAACTTTCCCTTCTTCACTTCAACGCTGTCTTGCGTCATACCATTACCCGTGCGATAAGCTAGGTACGCCTTAGCGTTGTCATTTGATTTTTTTACTTGAGCTTCGATTTTAAAAGCCCCTTGCTGTGCCCATACCGCTATTGGTAATGCGAGCACCATTGTTAATACTGTTTTTTTCATTTTAAAATTTAGTAATTGATTACATAGTAACCAGAAGCTAAATTAGATATTTTCACTTTTCCCTGCGACTAATACACGTATCAATTACGTTACCGCCTTTTATAAACAGGATTGGATCGGTTTTATTTTATAGAAAAACAGTGCTTATCTATCCAAATCAATAGCGCCGAAAACAAGAGAATAACCGCCCCTACGATCCCACAATTCACCAATACCATCGGTATACCCAGTGCATTCACATCTACAAACGGGTAGGGATAGAACCCCGTGATAGCTCCATGAGCCAACGTATACAACAGGTAGATGAGCGGGTAGATGAGCCACCCCAGTATATACTTCCATCTCAACATCTCCTTTTCAGGACTACGCCACCAATAGCATAATACCAGCAATGGAATCACGGAGTGGAGCAATTCGTCCATAAATCGAGCAAAGCCTTGTGGTTGCCACAAGAACCGTAAAGCTACATTATACACAAGACCGACGATAAGAATATAAAGTGTGATTGCTGTCAGTGTCGAGCTCTTCCCAAAAAATACACCAACGCACTTTTGGGGAGACAACCACAGACAGGTCGTACTTATGGCCACCATCAAATTGGTCTGTATCGTAAAATAACTGAAAAACCGGATTATGCGTACAACCGGAGACAATGAAGCGCTATTAATACCAACACAAAATTGAGCGACAATGGCAAACCAAGCCGTTACGGCAATTATTGCAGCAAGATTTCTTTGAGATAAAGTCATGACATCTATTATGTTATTATCCTAAGGTAAATATTTTTATACATAAAGGGTGCTACCATATGGTAGCACCCTTTATCGAAATCTATAAATACATCAAAACACGATTCTAAGGTATAGGCTTATAGGTATCTGCACTTACATCTCCATCGATATACATCACATCACGAGGACTTCCTTCTCCCTCTAATGTCATTTCAGGCATAGCCTTCAAATCCCCAGCGACCTTTTCAAATAGCATTACTTTATAGCTCCCCCCCTGTTTCACACCAATAGCAACATAGTTAAATGGAGTAACAGATCCTGAATGTCTCAAATGCTTTATAAAAGTTACTTCGCCACCGCCGGACACCGTATATTGAAGCTGCTCAAAGCTATTCGCCAAGTTTCGGCTATACACATTACCATCCGTTGCGACAAAATACATCATCTCTTCATCTCCAAACAGTAGCGTATGCAATTTCCCATCAAATAGCCTTTCTGTTGGTTGAATTACTTTTCTAGTGATTTTCATCGTCACAAAGTTAGGTTCCAACCTAGCGACTACACGACGGCTGGGATTGCTCTTATCTTCAAAAATTGCATATCCAATGATCTCATACCTATACTCTGGTGCCCCCAAATAAACCTGGTTTTTTAGTCCCATATAGTGTACCTTCTGGTTATTCTGCTCTACATCCATTTGAGATCCCTTACCTACCTGCACCTTGGTAAACATGGTTCCTGATGCGTCGGGCAGCGTCACAAATGTGCTACTCGCTGTATCAAAGAAATAACTGTACTGTCCTGGCAAGTAAAAAGGTGAGAGTGTATAATCCGAGTTTTTACTATCAAACATGACATTCGTTCCAAACATCCCCTTACTGACGTTCATCATATTTATACCGTACAATCGTCCATTATTAATAAGAAACTCGGACATTGAACCATAAAAAACAGCATCTCCACGGAAGTCATGGCTTGGGCTTCCCAAAAAGAATGTTTCCTTTGTATTTATCACCTTCAATGTGTTCAGGTACACCGCCTGGATATCACCTGTTGTATTGACAAACAATGTGGGCGTATTCGATGGTTTTGGCTTTTCGACGGTAGACTTATAGTTATGGACAAAACTCAGCTTCCCCGCCTTTCCCTCAAGCTTTCGCCCATTCACTGCACTATAGATATCAGAACTCATCCATTCTACATTACGAAACTTCGAGGCATAGAAAAAATCAAGATCACTATTCTGTTCATCATCTTTCAGCACATACCAGCCTGTTGTAAATTTTGTATTCACTCTGATATTGGCCTGACTTAACTTAGCTAAGCCTGTTTTCTTATTTTTGGCAATATGCACCAATATCCAATTCCCAGCGATCAATTTGACACGGTACTCTAATACTCTCGACCGGCCAATCGTGTCTAAGGTTCCTGACACAAGTGGATCGAAAACACCCCAAACGTATTCAAAGTCAGCATCAGGCAAGGTCGAATGAGCCATCGCGTCAATCCGAAGTGTATCATGCTCGGATATAACATTGTAACGTTGCTCCAACCCTTCAACACTGATGCTTTCTGCCTCTTTATAGTCATAACTATTACCATCCTTATGACAAGAGCTGACCAGTACAGCGATCATTGCTAACAACAACCCAAGTATATTTTTCATTTTCATAATTTATTCATTAGTTACGTTACACTTATCTTGGAAAAACAATAAGTTGCCTATTTTCATCACGCAGCGGTCCAGTTGTACTTTCGTTATTGTACTTTATCAATGCCGCATTAAGAACAGCCTTATAATACATCATCAAATCGGTCTGTGGCACCGCTTCAACAATCATCTGTTCATCCCACCGCTGTTGTGTCACCTTAATCATAAAACGATGCTTTTCAGCACTGTAATCACCGAGATAATACCGAGACACATTCGCTGTCCAGCCATCGGGTTTACTCAATTGATCCGTATACGACACCTCTCGCCAGAGCTTTTCTTTTTCGCCTAAGACAAACTCTTCATTCGCTTGTAGCTTAAACTTTAAAACCACCGTATTTTTCTTCAACGACTCGTCTCTTAGTAATACAACAGGGAGCTGCGTGTGCACGGTATTCGCTTTAATCACACAGAGCGCACCCCCCTCTTTATCGAAGGATTGATAATGGACCCCTGGAACCGCATTCTCCACATCAGGAACAGCCTCTTGTTCTATTTTAAAAAAACGATCCTTATTTTTTTTACCACCCAGTGCATATACATCAAAGTATACCGTATCCTGTAATTTATCTTCGGGTTCATAGACAAATGTATGCGCCTTAACCCGGTTGCGGAGCTGCCGGTCACTGTTATACAGATCTGCCGGTGCAGGGCCAAACTGTATAATATTAATATCTTCAAAGGTATTATAAGGAGCCTGTTTGCAGGACCAGAACGATACCGTCATACATGCAAAAAGCAAATACTTTATTATTTTCATAGCTCTTAATTTATAGTCTCTATCTTAGGTAGAGGCAGTACATAATTGATGGTCGCAGTAGCAGGTAAAAACAAAAAACTTGATCTTTGTACGTTTTTGCGTTTATAAGTATAGAAAGTCTGCCCTTCCGCATAAAATTCCTTGCGATACTCTTTTACAATTTCTACGTCCAATGCTTCAGGGTTAATGGGAGCTGACAAGTCTAGGTTCCGTGCCTTTCTAAAAGAAGCGAAGTATTCGAGCCCCTCTCCAAACGGAGCCGCCTCTGCAGCGATAAGATACAATTCACTTATACGAATCATCGGTATTTGTTTATAGTCTCGTCCTCCGGAAGTTTGAGAATTAGGCTTTGCCGAATATTTTTTGATAATATTCCCTTTCTTTCCATCTGCCAGGACTACGTTTTGCCATAATGAGGTTTCTCTGATGTCTTTCCCTGTATTCCCGTAAAGCACCTCTTTTAGTTTGTTCCATTCCTCTTCTTTTTTCAAAACCAGACTGGCGTAGTTTGCATCATACCTTTTTTCCAGATCATGGTCATACAAACCAAATAAATGCTCGCCGACCAACGTAAAGTTTTCTTTTGCAAAGTCTGCGGCAACTCCTAATTTGAATTTGACAGATCCATCCTTATTTTTAGATTCAAGTACTTCCTTGGCTGCTATATAAGCCTTTTCTTTATCTCCATACCAAAGATGTATCCGTGCTTTCAGTCCCTTAGCAGCGTAATAATTCATACGCAGATAGCGATGAGCAAAATAAGAATCTTTTACTGGGGCAGTCCCAAGACGCATATCCTCGATGGAGAGTTCTTGAATCGGATCGACTCGACCAAGTAATGTTGCTGCCTCATCAATATCACTGATCAACAAACTTTTACACTGCTCGTAAGACATCTTTTCGTGCAGCATAGTGGTAAATTTAGTAACGTAAGCCAGTTGACTTCCCTCTGCTGGGTTATGAGGCGCAGGACCAAACAACCGCATCAGATCAAAATGCAAGTAGGCCCTTAGTGCTAAAGCTTCTCCCTTGACCAGTTCATAAAGCCCAGCTGTTTTAAACACATTTTTTCTACTGTCAATCTGGCCCAACATCGCATTAACACTAGCGATCATAGCATATTGCTTTAGAAAAATCTCATCCAACATCGTCGCCACCTGTTCATTTTTATAGTCAAAATAGCCCAAGCGTCCTTCTGCGGATAGACTTGCCGCGTCCCAACTAGATACCAGGTGTTCTATCGTTGTTTGCGTCAATCGTCCACCATAGACCGTCTCTTCTTTCATCTGCACATAGACACCTGTCAACGCATCTTTGAAACCCTCTTCATCCTCAAAAAATGTCTCCAACTCGATCTGGGTTTTTGGACTGACATTTAAATAATCATTGCAAGATGTAAGCAATAGCCCACCCAACAACAGCATACTATATATATTTTTCATCTTTTTAAAAAGTTACGTTAAAGCCTAAGGAGTATTGTCTTGCAAAAGGATAACTTGTCCCTCGCTCTCTTCTTATGGTGGACAAGTACAACGGTTCAGACATATTGGCTGTTACGCTCAGCATATTTAGCCTCATAGCACGCATCCATGCTTTCCCACGTACGTCATATTGAAGATGTATATTCGATATGGCCAGCAGACTTTCATTCTGCACAAAACGAGAAGACTTATATGTCGGTGTATTCACCAGTAAACCCTTAAAGGCCGCAACATCTCCCGGTTCTTTCCAACGATCGTCAAATACACGTTGATCGACATTATACTTATAGTCCGTCACTTCCACCTTATCAGCCAGCGTACTGTTATACTGCTGAGCTCCGAATGAGTATCTAAAAGCCGTATTCAAGGTTATATCCTTGTATCTTATCAACGTACTAAAGTTTCCAAACAACGTAGGCTCCGTAGATCCCATCGCCACCACATCACGGCCACTCCAGGTCAACGTAGGTTCGCCATCGATTCCCCGAAACACTTCCATACCCGTACTTGGATCAATTCCCATGGATGGCACTACCCATATCGTTTTACTGGAGTACCCTTCTTCATACACGTTACCTATGATATCCCCTCTCGCTTTAGCCGTCGCCTGTGCCTTTTTCAATTCTTCAGAAGTTTCCAGTACTTTATTCTTATTCCTTACAAGACCTCCTGTTATAGACCAGAAAAAGGACTGCGGGTTATTCAACAGAACTACGGTTGCCGAACTCTCCACCCCCTTATTTCCTACGCGCCCGACATTTTCGGTATAACTTGTAAAACCATTAGAAGCAGGAAGGTTCAGAGTTGATATCAAACCTTTTGTTGTCTCTTCATACACATCAAGTTTCACTTTCAGCTTCCTGTCCAAAAATTCTGCATCGAATCCAATATTCTTTTTAAAGGTCTGTTGCCATTTCAATTGTTCATTTCCTAATCCCAAGAGAAAAGCTCCATTCCAATTGTAGTATCGATCCCCCGTATAGTATTTGTATGAGGTCATTGCTTGATAAGGGTCAAAATTTTGCGATCCCGCTATCCCTAAAGACCCTCTCATTTTTAAATGATTAATAACTTCATTGTTTTTTAAGAACTTCTCTTCATGCACATTCCACCCTAGACCAAATGACCAAAAAGGAGCATAACGATTTTTAGAACCAAACTGAGAGGCCCCATCCTTTCTATACACCATATCTGCGAAATACCGGTTGTCGTAGATATAATTGACGTTAGTTGTAAAACCTATTGCTCTACTTATCTTATCATTCCCTGTTGGTGTACTTCCTTTCGCATACTGCAACCCCATACTCAGAAAATCAAGCTTAGGATTCGAGAATCCCTCCACTAAAAAATTGTATCTATAGTTCTCGCTATGACGCAGATTGAAATCAACTCCTCCAAAAACGGTGTGTTTTTTATGGAATGTCTTATTGAAAGAAAGATTAACTCCAGCATCATATCCAAACTGATTGGAGGTTGACAGTCTATAATCACCTTTTCTAAATACGTTATCTAGACTATAATTAGCAAAGGCAGTATGTTCTGCTGGTCTAAAGCGGTCAGATTGTCCCATAGCTTTAACCAATCCCAACTGTGTTCGCAGAATAAGACCTTTCACTATCGTCCATTCTATAGACGTATTATTTAGAATATCGTTGGACGAGGTCCTATCATATGTTTTTAGGGTCGCATTATACAATGGATTTGCAGGTAAAGGATTCCAATAGAAGCCATAAGAAGATGCATCACCAGAATCTCCTAAAAATAAATTGAGCTGTCCGTCTTCGTTATAAGGTGCCCAGTATGGGTTCTGCTTACTATAATTATCAAAAGTTCCATAAGGGGACTGTGCATGTTTTCCTGCTTTAAATTTCGTGTCGTTACGAAATCTTATATTTTGATAATTATAGGTAATGGTCACCCCTCCATTGAATGTGTTTCGGTCGGAGCCCCTCATCACACCCGCTATCTTATTATATTGTGCCGAAGCAGCATATCTAAACCGACTATCTCCCCCTTCTACCCGCAGATTGTGCCTTTGTCCGTGCCCCGTCCTCAATGGAATAGACAACCAGTCGGTTTCTACCCCCCTATTAATTTCACTTAGGATGTAATTGTAATATTGCTTTAAACTAAAATCTTTATCTGGATTACGGTCACTGTAATAGCCTACAAGTCGCTCCAATTCCAATTTCTCGCGGGCTTTCAGAAGTGTGTATCCGGATAAATCTGGATTCTCAAAATTTATCATCCCTCCATAACTGACTCTCAATTTACCAGCAGTAGGCACCTTCGTTGTTATCACCACAACACCATTGGCACCTCTAGATCCATATATTGCCGTTGCTGTCGCATCTTTCAATATCGTGATGGACTCGACATCATTCTCATTGATATCCAGCAATGTAGCCAGGTTAGACTCAAAACCATCCAAAATGACCAAAGGCGTATTCAATTCAGCATGCGATTCATTCTTCAGATCCTTGATATTCGGAATACTGGAGTTACCGCGTATTTGAATCTCAGGCATTCGGTTCGGATCCGAGCCATACAGATTACTTTCTATAATATTAAAAGACGGGTCGATATTCCTCAATGATGTAATCAGATTTCGCGTCCCAAAGAGTTGCAGCTCCTTCGCCGTCACCGTAGTCGAAGCCCCAGTAAAGCTCTTATCTACCTTCTTAAATATACCAGTAGATATCACAACTTCGTCCAGCTCGCCTTCCTCCAGCACCATGCGTACGATATGACGAACCTCTTTTGGATTCAGCAGTTGTACTTTAGGTGTATACCCTAAAAAACTAAACACGACCTCTTGGTTAGATGCTGCTGCGGGCAGTACAAATTCCCCTTGTCTATTCGTCTGTGCTAAATTGGCACCTGTTGATCTCAAGCGAATAGAAACTCCAGCCAAAGGCTTGCCCGATTCATCCATCACGACTCCCTTTACTAGATCCTGCCGCTCGTCTACAGCGGATCGATCCACTTTACGGATCGTGACGACCTGATTATCCAATGTAAAAGCAAAACCTTGCCCAAGTAAACAGCTATTCAATACATCCGTCAGATTTCGATCGGACGCTTGAATGGTTATCGGTCTGAGCGACTTTACCTGTTCCGCATCGTAAATAAAATCATACTTTGTCTGCTGCTGAATTTGATTCAGAACCTCCTTCAAGCTTGCATTTTTGACACGCATCGATACTTTTTGCGCATAAGTCGATGCACTTACCTGAAGTAGCATCAATAGCCACCCCGTAAAGACAAGTTTCATGATGAGAATAAATTTCTTCATGCGTGGCAAAATAATGCCCGCATTTGTGGTCAATAATTTATACATTTGAAATAATGTGGTTAAAAAAAAGTTAGTTATTGTTAGCTTCAATCGACTGATTAACACTGCATTCACGGAAGTGTTAGCGCACTTCCGTTTTTGTTAACGAGCCGACCATATTTTTGTCTTTGTCAAGTCTCCTATTTCACAATTATCCTCCTTCCTTTGACTTCTATTTGGACACTCGCTACGCCCTCTATTCGTTTCAATATATCAGCAAGACTTCGGGTACGCGCAAAGCTCAACGTAAGCCGTGAAGGCACTTTCTTTTGAAACAGCACCTCATCAACGTCATACCACCGCTTCAATTCATCCAAGATAACTTCAAGCGGCTGCTCAGAGAATCGGAAATATCCTTCCTTCCAACCTGTCTCCTGGTCTACTTCCACCTGCAGAACTCGTATACCATTCTTCTCTGCTATAGTAATCGCCTGTTGCCCTGGAGACAACACCAAGTCCTTACCCTTATGCGATATCCGGACTATCCCTTCAGATAGCGTAGTTTTTGTTTCCAGCTCATTCTCAAAAGCCCGGATGTTAAAAACAGTCCCCAGCACCGTGACCTTAGCCTCTTTGGCATACACCTCAAAAGGAGATTTCTCCTGTTTAGCGACTTCAAAGTAAGCTTCCCCAATAAGTTTAACCTTACGGGTACCTGCTTTATAGTTTGAAGAAACCAACAACTGCGATGATGAGTTAAGCCACACTTTTGTGCCATCTGATAAAATGACCTGATTTGATACGCCTTTAGGTGTAGAAAAAGACAAAAACTCTTCCTTTACCGTCGGCCAGGCCAATACATCAAATCGATAGACACCTTCACTTATTCGCTGTACAGCAACATCTTTTGTCTCCAACCGGTCCAAAGAATCATTCACAACAAATACAGACCCATCACCCAATTTTACAAGCGCCTTATCATCTGGCAAAGTGATATCCACAGGAGCGGTTGCAACTTCGACCATAGCGTCTGCATTCCAAACATCCAATTTCAGCACAGCGACAGACAATACTCCCGCGATTAAGGCGGCGGCGGCATAAGGATACCACCTACGGAAGAGTGGCTTCCGATTCTCTAGCACCATTCCTGCTTCAGACCGTATTGCGCCCCGAAGGTTCTCTTTCTCAAATGGGGCGGCCATATCCACCACGATAGTCTCATCTACCATAGAAGACACCACTTCTTCCGGAAGTTCGACCATCAGGAGCCACAGCTCCTCCCGTTCGGCAACAGTTATGTCCCGTTTATAGTATTTCGGTAATAATTCTTTAAGTCGGTTAGCCTTCAAGTCAGTTGTATTTGTGATAAGAACACCACAAAATCAGTATGCTACTAGTCAATGCTGATATTTTTTATAAGAGACTACTATATAGCTATTTAAAAAAGCTTATTGATATACACAATAAGGGCTAGGTACAATTCGGCATCACTATGCTGTAGTTTACGCCTCAAGTTTTTAAGAGCTTGCGCCATGTGATTACGCACCGTATGAGTTGATAGTCCCAGCCGTTCGGCAATTTCCCGGTGGGTGAGTTGTTCATTTCGACTAAGCTCGATAATAATCTGTTGTTGCTTAGGCAGATCCGCGATACTTCGTTCGAGCAGCAGTTCCAGTTCTTTATGGAATATATCCTGTTCGACTGATGGAGTAATCATCGTCTTTTCATCGATACCATCATACGCCATACGCTGCCGTTGCAGTGACCTTATTTTATTCAGGCTCAAACGCTTAGAAACCACATAGAGAAAGACCCAAAGATTACCCTCTATATTAAGTTTGTCACGGGATCCCCAAAGCTTCACAAACACCTCCTGCACCACCTCCTCTGCCAGGAACCGATCCTGTGTCAGGTTAAAAGAGACACTGTACACGCCATGGCTTAGCGTATCATACACCTGTTCAAAGGCCCTTAGGCTACCTTCTTGAAGCTTCCGTATTGTCTCTTTTTCAACCAAATGCATATCACATACATCTTATTATAGCGGACTAAGTTAGAAAAAAAGAAGAGATTTACCTATAGAACAATAGTATGCCTTACAAAAAGAGGGCTACTCTTTCAAGCAGCCCTCTGCACAAACTAAACACTATTTATACTGATTTTTCTATTTTTTCTCCCACTCCTCCAAGAGTGTCTTCAACTTCGGATCAGAAGGCCTAGGACTGTCTGCCGTAATCAAATTACCCTCCTTGTCTATCAAGATATAACGAGGAATATTAGTTACTTTATATGCTTTAGAAAGACCATTATTCGGCCCTGCATGCAACTGTATTCCCTTAAGCTTTTTCTCCTTGACATACGCTTCCCATTTGGGTTTGTCTTTGTCTGTTGAAACCCCAACAAACGCTACAGCTTTATCTTTAAACGCGTCATTCAGTTGCTCCCAATACGGTTCTTCTCCACGACAGGGTCCACACCAAGTCGCCCACATATCTACCAACATTACCTTTCCTTTCATATTCTCGAGTGCGATATCGTTTCCTTCCAGATCTGGAAAAGCAAACTTAAAAGCAGGTACTCCCACCTTAGTTTCTACAAGCTTAGCCCCCACCGCGGCCGCACGTTCTTTTTGTTCCGTCAATGTAAAGTAACTTTCATAGCGCTCATACATTGTCAGAAAATCACTGTACGAACGGGCTCCTTCCAAACGGTTCAATACAAACTGTCCTTTCAGTATATTTGAGGGGATGGCCTCCACTTGCTTCTCGAAAGGTGGTTTGCTTGCTAAATCCACTTTTTGGTACACCAAAATGCTCATAAAACGATCGCCATACGGCAGTAGTAACAACTCATCTTTCAGATAGGCGTCGATATCGAGTCGTTTATAATAATCACTCATTTCCTCTTTGGCGGGGTGTGTCGATCGAGGCATGTAGAGATAAGAAATCGCATAATAAGCGAAATCAAAATCCACCAAAGTCCGAAAGAAGGTGTCAAACTTCGAATTTCCGGTTCTCGCAGACCTCCCGATTTTAACAACCTCATTTTTAAAAGCCTCTACTTCGGGAAAGAAGTCCACATATGTACTCATTCCACCCAGGTTAGTCCCTTTCTCTTTAAAGTTGGCAACCTGTTTATCCCAAGTGTATAAAGTCTGATTCTCTTTCGTATTCTTTCCCGTTAACTCGTATCCCCCTTTAGTCAGTCTAAAGCTTAAGGACTCGCCCCCTTTGACATAAAAACGGCTCAATCCCTGCTGCCCTTGTGTAGAGCCCGCCCCCACGAGATACAAGCCCTCATAGTCAGGAATAAAGCGAAAAGCAAAAGCCCCCTGACTATTCGGCATAGCAGTTGCGATTTCAACCAATCGCCCATTATACACCTTAAATAAGCTAACTTCTTTCAATGGAGTGACCTCGGTCACTCCATTAATATTCGTTGCTTTTTGGGCACGCAGCGTTGTAATTCCCAACAGCAAGATCGCAATGATATATAGATACTTCATTCTTTCTTCTTTTTACCAGCCTAAAGGTACTTCTGCTTCCGTCACATCAGCGACCTTTCCAAAACCATCAAAAGATAATAGGCTCTTGAATGCCCCATTAAATTGCGGCGCCTCCCACACATCCACTTTACCCGAAGCCTGTGGCTGTGATGGATCAAACGTAGCTACCACCAGCCCTATAGTCGAAGGAAGGAAGCGCTTGCCATGGGTTTTCTCATTTCTAGGGTTGGTCACTGTAGCGTATGTTACATATATACTACGCAGGTATTTGAACGTCGAAATCTGCCTATTACCATAGTCCTTCATCAAGGTTGTTGTCTTCTCGCTTGGATCGTATTGGTATATTTTACCTCCTACCACATATTGAAGGTAGCCGTAGCGTTGATCCACTTCAAAATGTGTTGCTTGCGCTATTCCTGGAATATGCGTTATTTCATCCCAAAACCGCCCGGCGAAAGTTTCAGTATTGGTCATCCGAGCCAAAAAGAACTTATTGTCCTTGGTCAGCACCGCATAAGCCTGACCGCCGAATGCTACAGTTTGGTTCATCCACACCAGATCCATCCCCACATTATTTGGATTGAATGCCGAATTGTTCGCATTGTAGGGCAATGGAGAGCTTGCTGTTTGCAACATGTCACCATTTCTTATGAAACGTTTATTAGCTATGTCATACATAAGGCACCCCATAAGAAAACCAGGATAAACAGCAACAGAAGAAGATACCTTTATATGCTTCCCATCCGATAGCCTATTAACTGGAGTACCTACCGACCATTGAAATGTTGGATTTTTAATATATACATCACTTCCTTTTACGACATAACCTGCAGAGGGTTCTGTCGGTCGTATCGCATCGATAGTTTCAAACTCAGATGGCCTTGCTGTCTCAAATTTGAACGCGTATTGTTCATTCCAGATAAAGCCATCAGTCAGGTTAATCTTTTCCGTGCGTTGGTCAGTTCCGATATACACCATATACTTAGCCCCTGTTCCACTGGCCTCAGTTTGGTTATTCCAAGTTGTAATAAACTTTGGTTTACCCTCTAGATTAATCTGCTTACCGGAAAGGTCCTTAATATTTTCCTGAAAATTACGATGTGCCTTAGGATAGGTACCTGTAGCATGATCGTACTCAAAGAAGTCAATCCTCGATTTACCATTATCTTCCGCCAAGATCATCCATCCGCCGTTATATCCTGCTGTAATCTGCATCTTAAACTTTTTTGTCCAACTAATATTGCTTTTCTTTTCTTTAACGGTATAATACACCGTATATGTACCGAAGCCCAAGGGTATCGCTTCATCTAGATTAACATGTTCTCCTAGAATAACAGGTTCTTTGTTCATTCCTACCTGATATGCCGTCCATCTATAAGTATAATCGTCCGTATTCACTTCCCTACCCGAAGACAACTTGATTACAGGTTCAATCTGTGGATTAGTAGCTGTTTTAGCCATGTACAGCTCTTCAAGGTTTGTTATAAAGAGACTATCTATAGTCGTGTATTCATAATTGCCCAAATCTTTTTTGCATCCTACAAATACAACAACAAGAGCCAATAATGCTATATATTTTGCAACTGTTTTCATTTTTCTAATTTGAGTTATTATTGCTAGGTCCCATTGTTATTTCCTTACCATTTTCATCTCGATGAACACGCCCTTCGGAAGCTTCTTTCGCTAGCCAATAGGACATATATGAGCCCCAAAACGACAACTTAGCTACAGTAAAATACTTATCAGCAACATATTGTGGGTTAATAAAGTGCTCTAGGTCTTCGTCAAACAGTTCGACGATAAGGTTCACTTTTGCGCCGGAGTATTCTCCCAAATACCCTTCAACCTGAACTTTCTTCGCAATCCATAAGTACGGTTTATCAAATCTATTGTCCGCTACAACGCGAAATTTTAACACCGATGTCTTTTTCTGTAGATTATCTCTCCAGCGATAAGCAATATTGGTATTAAAATTTTCATTCGGAACGAGTTCAAAAGCAGTCGAGAGCGGAGCGAGTTTCATTTCCTCGGCTTTCAGCACCTTAAGCTTGATGATACCTTTGTTTTTTCCGGCAGGAATTATCAAACGATCTGTCAATATCTGATAATGTATATTTTCCTTCAGCGTTCCCTCGGGATCAATTTTTATTTTGAATTCCCGATCTGCCCTATGTGTCGGCCCTGCGACCGATACGGATATACTATCTATTGCAGAAGTGACTCCCACAGGCATAAAGCCAAACTTAATGCTTAGACTATCTAAGGGTATTGTATTAGCCCCCGTTCTATATAGTTCTGTAAAATAAATAGACGCTCCATTTTCACTTTCATCAAACACGTCGAGCGACTGTTCCTTACAAGAGTAAAAAATAATGGCAGCAAATACTACATACAAAAATTTTATTTTATTCATAATATGTCAGGTTATCGATTAGCTAATTCTTCTTCTGGAATTGGGACTACCCAAGCGGTATTCGGTATATTACTGTTACCCGTAGTCAGTGAAGAAAGTACTGTCTCTATTTTTTTCCGCTTATAGTAGTACCACAACTGCCCTTCTCCATAAAACTCTTTTCGATATTCTTTCAGAATTTCATTATCCAGATTTGTCGTCGTTGTGAGTGCAGTCAGCCCTCTAGCATTCAGCACTTTATTCAAATAAGCAAGTCCTGTTGCCGGTGTGGGGTCCGTTTCGGCCAAGATATAGTACATTTCACTCAATCGGATGAGAGGAATCAGGTTACGTTGTTGTTCTACCCCCACGCGTTTATCCGCGATATCACTGTACTTAAAAAATACCTCGTGCCCTACTATCGCTGGAGGGGTTTTCCACAAATAAGTATAACGGTAATCCGCTGTTTTTTCCTCAAAGACTCTATTTATGAATTTATGAGGTCCTCCAGCCAAAATATTATCCCCCTGTTCATAATAGAAGTACTCATTGTAGTTGTTGTACAGGTCATTTGAATAGGCTGCAAAAAGAAGCTCCGTATGGAATATCCGGTCTGGATTTTTCGTATCTGCCGTGATTTTGGCCCCTTTTATCCATGGAAATAGATCAGATTGCTCGACGACTTCTTTGGCAGCCTGATGTGCCCCCACCTTATCTTTTCTATACAATAGCGCCCGCGCTTTTGTTCCCAACACCGCATAATAGTTGAAACGGTGGTTGTTCTGCTCCTTATAACCTAAACTCTTCACAGGATCATCCTTCATTAGAGACAATGCTTCATTGAGATCCATTAGCACCATATCTATCACCTTGTTCGCTGGAGACAATGGCTGCACTTCTACATTTGTCGCTCGGTAATAAGGGATAGCATGGAGTGTCGAATCGGCGCTATCATACACCGGCCCATACAGACGCAACATATCAAAATGTAGAAATGCCCGCAGGCCCAACAGCTCTCCTTTCATGGTATGGAGCCGATCGTGCTGCAATACCGCCCCCCCTTTGGTATCTATGGCCTCTATCAATTTGTTGATATTAGCGATAGCAACATAAGCATCCCCCCAAATCGCTTTTATACGAGGTTTGACCACCTTGGTTTCTCCATACTCATAGCGACCTAAAGCGGCCAATGCATGTGTGGCAGCACTGTTGGTCATGTACAACTGCGCCAATATATCTGGAATAGTCAAGGTAAGATTATCCCCATAGAGGTTGTTTGACGATAATTTGATATACACGCCATTCAGCGTCTCTTCAAATCCCTGTGCCGTCGAAAAAACCTGCTCTTCGGAGAATCGATCCTCTGGCTGTACATTTAGCCATTTGGTACAAGAACTAAAAGCCAGCCCTATAGAGCACGCAATGATTAGTTTAATATTCTTTAGTTTCATAATATTCTATTATTGAAAGTTTGCCGACAAACTGAACGATACTGTACGGGCAAATGGGTAACTGATACCGCGCTCTCTTTTTACCGTAGACAGTCTAAAAATCTCATTCACATAACCTGTAAACCGGAGGTTGCTCAATCGTGCAGATTGCATCCATGCTCGATTACGCAACTCATACCCTACGCTTGCAGATTCTAGTGAAAGTGTATATTCCTTTTGCACAAAACGCGAAGATGGTTGGGTCGACTGGTCTACGTTTGATGTTGATTCATCCCAATCATTTAACTGGATTTTTCTAAACTCCGCAATATCTCCCATCTCTTTCCACCGCGAATAAAGC
Source organism: Sphingobacterium tabacisoli (assembly GCF_017908035.1). Taxonomy (GTDB): domain Bacteria; phylum Bacteroidota; class Bacteroidia; order Sphingobacteriales; family Sphingobacteriaceae; genus Sphingobacterium; species Sphingobacterium tabacisoli. Next base: position 25,751 of record NZ_JAEQMU010000009.1, read on the forward strand.
GCACGTCTATCCTGATTGCTATTCACCATATCGCTCCAGTTGATATTTTCTACTTTATTGAACAGTGCCGAGTTAAAGGCTCCTTGGTTAAGGATATACCTAAAATTGACTCCCATGGTAAATCCTTTGAACGAAAAATTACTGCTCAATATTCCCTGAAATTTAGGTGCAGAATTGGCCGCAACGACCTCATCTTCCCAATCATACTGGAAGGTATAAGAACCGTCCTTCTTTCTAAAAACTTCGTTTCCTGTAGCTGGATCTATCCCCAAGGAAGGCACAGCCCATATATCATTGGGTGATCCACCGTCGCGATATTTCATCAAGGTACGACTATCACGCAGGCTTCTATTCAACGTCTCCAACACATTTCCGAATCCGGAATAAGTTTGCTTCACCGTGGAAGAAGTAAGCCCTAAAGTCCATACCACACGCTCTGAAGGTCTATAGATCGGCGAATATCGCGTAATAAGTTCCAAACCGTCTACAGTCAATGCTCCCGCATTTATAGGATAGTTGGACAATGCTGTCGAAGGTGGCAAGGTAATACCGACAACAAGCGGATCCGTAAACTTCCGGTAAGCGTTAACCTGTACCGAAACCCTATTATTGAACAAGTTAGCATCAAGTCCTACACTTGTCTGTCTCGTACTCTGCCATTGCAGGTTTGGATTACCTAATGAAGACAAATACAATCCCTGCCCCGAATAATTATAATCTTTGTAATAATCATAGGTACTGATTGAAGTATAGCTGGCAAAGCTTTGATTTCCAGTAATCCCGATATTTGCGCGCAGACGCAATAAATCGACCCACGTCGCTTCTTTCAAAAACTCCTCTTGGTTCAGGTTCCAGCTCAGTCCTGCCGAAAAGAAAGGTGAGTACACATTATTCGTTCCGAAGGAAGTCGAGCCATCATAGGTCAGCGATAGATCGGCATTATAACGTCTATCGTACGAATAGTTGAAAGAACTCACGATAGAATTCCGACGACTGACGCTCGATGAAGCTTCCGGTCTACCATTAGGCGCATATCCGTAAGCAAATCTCGGATTACCGTTACTATTGGTCGGAAATCCTACAGCCAAGAAACCTGCACTCGTATTATCCAGATCACTCACTTCAAACCGTAACACACCATTGACCAAATGCTTTCCAAATGTCTCTCCATACTGCGCTCCCACATTGGCCGTATAACCAAAAGACTCTCTATTTCTTGAACGCAGTGTTCCACGTTCCAATATAGCTGTCTTATCAAAACTCAGATCCAATGGCGAAAGAAATCTTTCCGACTTCGTATTGAATTTTTTGACTTGTATCGACGACTCTAACCTTAACGCATTATTGAGCTGATAGATTGCCTTAAAGTTGTTGGTCAGATCAAAATTCTTAGCTCGGTCAAAATTCGCCAACGTCGTCGCATACAGTGGATTTCTTATATATGTCGTTTCTTTGGTATCGTATTGTTTAAGTTCTGCCAAATACCTTTCCGAAGCATCTTTCTTTTCGTAATAAGGATTGGTATTCACCCAGGTTGAGAACTCGCCATAAGGAGATTCTTCACTCTCAAAACCACTCACGTACAGTTGGTTGATAATATTCACCTTTCCTGCACGATAGCCGAGATTCAAACGAGCACCCCAGTTTTTACCACCAGACCCCTTCATCACACCGTTATAGTATTTATAATCTCCACCTACAGAATAGGTCAAAGCATTCTCTCCTCCACTCACCATCAGAGAGTGCCGTTGCGAAAAGCTCGTCTGCAACGGTTCGTTCAGCCAATAGGTATTTACACCACGAGCCAGTTCTTTCTGATAGAACGAATACAACGAATCCAGCTTCTCCTGTTTTTCCCAGCTATCATTACGATAATGCCTGGTAAATCTTCCTGACAGGCGCTCAAATTCAATTTTTTCGGTAGCATTCATCATATTATATCCCGACAGATCCGGAAACTGTATATTCCCATCCGTGGTATAGTTGAAAATAAGCTCCCCTGCTTTAGGTCTTATCGTCTCAATGACCACCACACCATTCGACGCTCTAGATCCGTATGCTGCCGTAGAGGCTGCATCCTTCAATAGTGTCACCGAAGCGATACGGTTAATATCCAGATCCACGATAGTCTTCAACGACGTCTCAAATCCATCCAGTATAAATAACGGCTGATTTGGATCCGAAGAAAATTCATCCCTCAGCCCTTCCGTCGAGATACTCGATTGCCCTCGAAGTTCAATAGTTGGCAACGCATTTGGATTTCCCCCCGCAAGATTATTCTCCATAATTAAAAAAGAAGGATCCAATGTTTTCAAGGACTGCAACACGTTGGTATTGGATATTGCTTTAAGCTCTTCTCCCTTAAAAGACGAAGTAGCACCTGTAAAAGTTTCTTTCCGACGTTCCATCATTCCAGTGATGATGACCTCTTCGACTTTATGTTCTTGCCTTTTAAGAGTAATGATCGTCAGCCCTTGACTTTTAGTCACTTTAAATTCCTTACTTTCATAACCTAAATATGAAACGATAAATGTCTCGTTGACCAAATTGCCAGAGATATCAAACGTTCCGTCTTCCCTAGTTGCCACAGCCCAAGTCTGGTTCGACTTTAACCTGACCGATGCCCCCTTGACCGGAGCACCCTTTTCATCCAATATTTTGGCGACAAGCTGTTGCATAGCTGTTTGCGTCACCCTACCCGGACTCGTTCCGCTTTTTTTCCGAATAATAACAACCTTATTATCCAGTACATAGTCGAACCCTTGATTTCCTAAACAAAGATCTAATACCTCTGTCAGTCCGACAGCAGATACATCCAGCGTAATGGGAGGCAATGCTTTCACCTGCTCAGAGTTGTACATAAAATCATATTGGGTCTGTTTTTGCACCAGATCAAGAACCTCTTTAAGGCTCGCATTTTTAGCCTTAAGGGTGACCTTTTGTGCATAAACAGAGGCACTGACCTGCACAAGCATCAGTAGCCAGATCCCGATGACCAGTTTCATCATGAGAATACACTTCTTTAAACGGGACAAATAAATGTCCACGTTATAGATTAATAATTTATACATTTGAAATGTGTAGTTAAATAATTAGAATTAGTTACTATTAGGTATAATCAACTGATTTTCTACATGTATAGCGGGAGTGTTGCTGCACTTCCGCTTTTTATTCAGTTTGTTCATTATTGCATGCTTAGGTTCCATTTACCCTTTACTCCACAACGATCCTCCTTTCTTTAATAGTGAATTTCAGGGTCGATATCATTTCAAGTTTAGTCAACAGTTCGCCCAAACTACGTGTCCGTGCCAAACTAGCTGTCACCTTTTCTTTTGATTTTTTACGCCACTCTACTCCATCGACATCATACCAGTTGACCAGCTCTTCTACCACTTCCTCTATTGGCCGATCCACAAAGCTGAAGTATCCATTTTTCCAAGCTACGACAGTGCGTACGTCGACCTTCTTTTTTTGTAGATCAGCCACGCCTTGTTTCACGTAGGCCTGTTCGCCTGGCGACAGAATCAACTTAGATCCGTCATTTCTTACCGACACACTTCCTTCTATCAAAGTTGTTGCCGCTGTTTTCTCCCTGTTTACGGTCTGTATATTGAACGAAGTACCCAATACCTCCACCACAGCGCCTTCTATCTGCACACGGAATGGTCGTTGCTTATTGTGTGCCACTTCAAAATAGCCTTCACCCATTAACCGGACTTCTCGTTTTCCATTCCCTTCGTAGTAAGACGATACTTCTAGCTTAGATCTGGCATTAAGCCATATTTTTGTGCCATCTGACAGAATAACTTGGTTGGACACCCCTTTAGGCGTAGAGAAAGATAAAAATTCTTCCTTTGTACCTGGCTGAGCCAGCACATCAAAACGGTACACTCCTTCACCTATTCGCTGTACAGCGACATCTTTTGTTTCCAATCTGTCTAGCGAATCATTGACGACAAACACAGAGCCATCGCCCAGTTTGACCAAAGCCTTATCATCAGGCAAAGTGATATCCACTGGAGTGACCGCTAGGTCTGTCGTAGGCTCCTCCTTCCAGAAATCCAATTTCATAAGGCCAACAGATACGATTCCAGCAATCAAGACCGCGGCGGCATAACGCACCCAAGCAAGCCGACGCGTACTGCGAGGTTGCTCCTTACCGACACGCTCTTCAATCCGCTCAAACACAACGTCCCTTGCATAATGGATTCCCATGTCGACCTCTATCGTTTCGTCGATAACCCTGTTGACCTCTTCTTCACTCAAAGACAACAACAACTCCTCAAATACAATACGCTCTTCGGGCAGAAGAGTTCCTGCATTATACTTTACCCATAATTCTTTAAACCTTGCTGTACCCAAAATTCAGATTGCTTTTATTAGAAGAACACCGCAAAAAGAGAGCATAACTACTCCATGCTATTTTTTTTTGCAGAAAAAAGAAAACTTAGAAGAAAAAAGTCACAAAAGCCATATAGAGATCTCCATTCTTCCCTTTAAGCTTCGCTTTTAGTTGCTTTAAGGCTCGGGTGATATGGTTATTGACCGTATTTGGAGAAATCCCTAACCTTTCGGCGATCTGTTGGTGCGTCAACCCTTCATTTCGGCTCATTTCTATAACCTGTCGCTGTTTTTCGGGCAAATCAGCGATAGTCAAATTCAACAGATTGACTAACTCCTGATAAAAAATACGTTCTTCAAAAGAGTCAGCTATACCCGTAACCTGCTCCGCCAGGCCATCATGCGCTGCCTTTGCTCGCTTTATAGACCTTAATTTATTAATACTGAGACGCTTGGCAACCACATACAGAAAAACCCATAAGTTACCTTCCGTATCGATCTTATCACGGTGTAGCCACAGCCTTGTAAAAACTTCCTGCACCACCTCTTCAGCCAGAAACTGCTCCTTAGTAATCTGAACAGCGACACTATACACCCCTCCCCCCAGTTTATCATACACCGTCTTGAACGCCAGTCTGTTCCCAGCGATGAGGTCTTGTACAGTATCACGATCCACTAAATGCATTCGAGAAAAAAACTTAAGGGTAAGTATCTGTTAGTTACGCAAAAGTACAATATTATTTCAATTCTACCGCTATAGAGGGGCACAACAAAAAAGGGATAACAAAAACCCAAAAGGTTTTCGTTATCCCTATATTAACAGGAACGTATCCCCTTAAAAATCTATAGGCTATAACCGCTTACTACTTAACAAACATCCCTCTCGGATTATTGACTCCCGACAGCACGGTTTCGATTTCTGTACCGTCTAGATTTGCTTTCTTGATAATTCCATTGTTGGTCTCCGCCCAATATATTTTATTAGCAGTGTGATCTACCGTCATACCTGAGCCCCCTCTGTTACCAGAGAATGTCGCAATTTTGACCACTCCTGAGCCATTAAGCTCTGCTCGCATAAGTCCTCCTGCATTCCGATCATCATAATAGATCTTCTCATTGATCTCATCGACATACATACCATATCCATAAGCTCCTGCGATGAGTATACTTCCTCCTGTTCCATCAGCTTTCGCTACATGCAGATTTTCTTCATTCACATCATAGTAGTAGATAAATCCAGTTTTGCTGTTAAAACCAATCGCCCGCATTGATCCCCCCACTACTTTGATAAACTCCTTCTCATATCCGCTACCATCCAGATTCGCGCGAGATACATTTGTACCATCCGCTATATACATCTTATTATCAGCAAGATTGACCGCCACCCCATAAGGAGCACCTAATCCCGAAAGAAGCTCTTCCACATTGCTGCCATCAGCATTCATACGCCACACCTTGCCGGATCCTGAGTTTTGGAAATCACAGTAGTAAATTTTTTCATTTACCGCATCGTAGGCCATTCCGTGTCCCTCTTTACCCGTCATGCTGATTACGGTTTCAGCTGCCGAGCCCGGCACAAGCGACACCTTACGTATTAACTTGCTTCCATACTCTATAAAAAAGAGCTCCTTATCCGTATCAATTACCGCATCCGGATCAATTACAGCCAAGTCAACCGAATAGTTCCCCGTTCCTCCTGCCCCTACAGCTTTCAACTTAACAGTATATACGCCCGGAGCCGTATACGTCTTTAAAGGCGCTTTCTCCTTGGAGCTCGTTCCGTCACCAAAATCCCAGAGATAAGTTTCCGCACTCTCGGAGCCATTAGCAAACTCAATAGCCTCGTTAATTTTAAATTCTGTTCCCTTGACCATAAAAAAGCTTTTCACCGGCTCGCCTAGATCGTCAAAGTTGTATTTATTGTCTTTACAGCCTACCATTGCGATCAACACAATCAACAGTGTAGGCAACACTCTTTTCAACATGTTCATAATATTTAAGTTATATTATTAGTTCAACCGTGATATCCTATCTTATATTAAAGCTCTGTCCCTCTGAAAAAAGAGAGAATGTTGCGTTTTCAAAAGAAACCTTATCCTTACCGAACACTTTCAATTTTTTAGGAGCCGACACCACTACCACCTGACTATCTCCTGCCACAGTCGCTTTTTTTCCCTTCACAATAATCGCAGTCCCTTCATCTATCCCGATCAACATCTTGTCCGGATGATCAGCCAAAACACTCAGTAACCGGTTATAACGGCTTCTTATGATAAAATGTTGATCAATAATGGCATCCGTCAGATAACCCATTCCTTGAGCCGTCTCTGCATTATTTTTTCTCACCTCTTTAAAACTTCCCCCCGCTTTCTCCTCTCCGGTAAACATAATCGCAGACATTACTGCCGCACCGGCACTTGTTCCCGAGATCGTCGCTCCCTGCGCATGGGCTTTATGCAATGCATCATAGAGCTTCGTTCCTTTGACCACATTCATAAACTTATTCTGGTCTCCCCCGGTTATATAGATCAGACGTGCATGTGCTACTGAATCAATCCAAGACTGCTTTTCATTCGCTTCTTCCCGGGTAAAGTTAAAACTCGCTATTGCATTGTCGCAATGCTGCAAGAGCTGTCCACTGATAAACTCGACAGACTCCTCCGGTATACTTGTCGCCATAGGCAGCACGACAATATAATCTGAAGTCCGAAGATTCGCTGTCCTGACCAGGGTATTCACCAAGGCGTCCGAACGGTCGCCCCCTCCAATAATAAAAAGACTACCCTTTGATTGTCCAAGCGTGAAGCCTGCCATGCACACAAAAGCAATCAATACTAAATATTTAACTACAAAACCTCTTTCCATTACTTATAGATATAAACTGAAATTTTACCATTTTCATCCACCGTGCCACGATACATACCCGAGGTATTAAATGTCATAGCCACCTTACCCGTTTTATCCAAGCCAATGATTCCTCCATCACCCCCCATCTTTCCAATCTCATCGATTACCTGTTTCGTCGCTTGTTCGAGAGACAATTTCTTCAATTCGATCAGTGCAGACACCCTATTGGCTGCCACTTCTCGAATATAATACTCGCCCCAGCCCGTACTAGATATCCCGGCCGTCAGGTTATTACAATAGGTTCCCGCACCAATAATCGGCGAATCGCCCACACGACCATATTTCTTATTGGTCATACCACCAGTAGAGGTTCCCGCAGCGAGGTTTCCTTCCTTATCCAAGGCAACAGCGCCTACTGTACCGAATTTTTTATCGGCTTCCGCAACACCCGAGATCCGGCTCTTACGTATATCCACATCATTAAAAGCTGCACGTCCGGTCTCTTCCTCCCGTTTGGTCCGTTGCAATTGATCCCAGCGCTCCTGGGTAAAGAAATAAGAAGCCGGCACCGTATCACAGCCATTAGCGGCAGCAAAGAATTCTGCCCCCTTTCCGACCATCATCACATGTTCCGATTTATCCATCACCGCTCTTGCTGCATTGATGGGGTTTTTTATATTCGTAATACCAGCTACCGCACCCGCTTTTAGCGTCTTACCATCCATAATCGAGGCATCCAATTCATTCTTGCCCTCATTGGTAAATACAGCCCCTTTCCCCGCATTAAAGAGCGGTGAATTTTCCATCACATTAACAGCTGCCTGCACCGCATCCATAGAAGATTTACCTTCCTTTAAGAGGTCATAGCCGCTTTGGAGCGCCTCCGTCAGCGCAGCCGTATAGGCGGCTTCCTTTTCCGGTGTCATATGCTGTTTTTCGATTGTACCTGCCCCACCATGAATCACCATTATATACTTGGCCTCATCGATCTTCACTGCCTGATTTGTGCAGGATAATACGGTACTAGCCATCCCGACCAAACAAAAAACTCTAAAAATATTCTTCATCTCAGATCCTATTATTTAACGAGCCGATTGACTCCAGTTTCCACTTACAACTGACCACCAGTATTTTTCCCAACCGGTTGTACTGGCTGGTTCAAATGTGGTCATATTGAATCTATTATTTATTGCTGTCCCAGCTATTGCTACTACTTCTATGGCCTTTCCTCCATTATTCCAGGTCACAGGCTTGCCATCTTCAAATACCTCTGCTTTCTTACTGCCATCTGTTTTTAAGAAAAAAGCTTTGTTAGCTCCTAGCACTTCCGCCATTCCGTTCGCATCAATACAGACCGCGGTCTTTTCATCTACCGCAATACCATTAGGTGTTTTATTCCAGTCCTTCATGATACGTCCTAAAAACACGGCAGATCGTCCTTGTCGGCTACGTTGGGTAAAATGCTGATCCGTGATTACGTTTTGTAAGAAAGGAGCTTTCAGCAGATCATCTCTTCCTATACTAACTCTTTGCCCGTAAGGATTAATCAACGCATCAGCCGATTCCACACCACCTCTTTCTGCACTGAAATAGTAGTTGCCTAGAATAGCCGCACCAGCACTCGTACCTCCAACGGGCACTTTCTTCTCTGTCAGCAGATAATTAATAGCCGCCATTGTTTTCGTGCCTTTCCAGTACCCCACATAATCCGCCTGATCCCCACCTGCGATAAACAGCATCTCTGCATTCCGGATGATATGGGCTACCCCCGCATCGTCAGCTAGTTTGCGCGAGTCTATTTTTAATGTTTCCACCGAGTTGACTGTACCCAACCCCTTAATATAAGCATTATAAGCATCCGCTCCACTCGATCGAATCACCACCACATCGCCTCCACCACTACGGGCAATCATCCATTTTATTGCTGCATCCACATCAGCTCCTCCTCCCATGATGACGATTCCAGCTTGCGTTGGCGTTTTCACATCAGCGGTATCTCCGACGATACCTATAGAAGCTGGGCGTGCCACAGGTTTAGTCGGCTTGGGTGCATTCGGATCAAATGGATTAGGTGTATTATCCTTCTTACAAGAAGTAAATAGTGCCATTGCACCAAATACAACAAGAAAACCAATGTTTTTCATAATCCCCCTTCTATTTACCACCGTAATTTGGATTCTGCTCCATACTCTTATTTACCTTTATCTCCTCGGCCGGAATTGGAAAACAATATTGAGCCGCTGTAGGTTCCAATTTTATAGCCCCTACGGTATTGATCGCATCCTGTGTCGTACGCTCTACAGGAAGACCACGTCGTTTCAGATCAAAAAAACGATGACCTTCAAAAGCGAGTTCTTTAAACCTTTCGTTATAAATGGCATTCACCAGGCTTTGTTTATCTACAAAATTCTGAGGTATATAATTGTAAATTCGGGCAGCCCGCAGATCATTGAGGTCTTTAGCTGCTGCAGAAAGCGCCGCCGCACCATTACCCTTCTCCAACTCAGCCTCGGCACGTATCAGGTACATTTCAGCCGTACGAAAGAGCTTGATGTCAGCCAGGCCACGATAGCCCGCCTTACCTCCGGTATACTTTTCAACAGCATATTGCGATTTTCCGGTAGGACGGTTCGCATCGTATTTGATATAGCTCGCAAAACGTACATCATCATTGCGCTGTACAGTGGTTCCAAATAGATCGATCAGTTTGAAAGATGGAGCATATAGTACAATATCCCCTGTCTCCCGATAAAAAGCAGCACCAACCCGGGACTCTCCAATCAAGCGGGGCAATCTCCACACCAGCTCCGCTTGGCTTTCATCCTTCCATATCTTTCCAAAATCATTCTTCGGAGCCAACGGCTCCTTCGCAATTACTTCTGTTGCAAAACCCGACGCTTCGTCCCATTTTTTGGCATATAACGCTACCCGTGCCTGAATCGCTGATATCGCCGTTTTCGTAATCCGGCTATTATCACTAAATCCATCCGGCATGAGCTCTTTTGCCGCCTTCAGATCGGCAAAAATATCATCAAAATTAGACTGTACCGTTGGTCTTGTGGGATAAATAACTTCATACTTTTTCATATAAGGAACTCCCATCCCGTTGGGCTCATAAGAAGAAGCATAGCCCCTCAGGAGCTCAAAATGACTATAAGCCCGTAGCGCAAGTAATTCGGCTTGATATTGATTTGACCGATTTTGCTCGCTCGCGGCAATATTCAATTTTGGAATAGCTTCTAATACTAGATTCGCCCTACCAACAGGCATATACAAATCATAAAACGGAGAAGTCACGGAACCCGAAGACGAGTCATAGATCCATCGGTGTGAGGAAGTATTGGACACTGTATTTTCTGTCGGAAGCATCGCTTCATCAGATACGATAGCTACCGCATCGATCCAACCTGAATTAAGCACTGCATAAGCTCCCAAAACGCCCATATTTACATCTTCTAGATTACGAAATGCTTTGCTGGCATCAATCTGATCTACAGGAGGGAGATCTAGCTTATTGCAAGACTGTAAAACAGCACCCGTCAGTGCGAGTAAAACAACTATATTTTTGATATTCATAATTCTCTAAATTATCTCGTGAACTCGTGAAAGTCCGGTTAAAAATTAACATTGATACCTGCCGTATATTTTCGGGCATTCGGATATTCAAACCGCCCATACTGTCGGTTGTTTTCCGGATCCAATCCACGCCATGTTGTCCAGGTAAACAAGTTTTGACCTTGCACAAAAATATTAGCCCTTTTAAAAATTGTCTTTCCAAACAATGCGACCGGAATACTATAATTCAGCTGTAGGTTTCGCAGACGCATAAAGGACGCGTCCTGAATATCCTTGGATGTAAAATTCCGAGGAACATCTATCCGCTGTAGTACAGCAACATCGCCCGGTTTTTTCCAACGGTCGTACAACATTCGTTTACTTTGATTACTCGTCATGTAGGCCTGGTTCTCGATATAAAAATCAATATTATTCCAGCGATCCACACCGGACACAAAGGACAGCAATGCACTTAGAGTCAAGTCTTTCCAACGGAAGCTGGTCGTGATCCCTCCCGTAAACTTAGGAAACCGACTTGCCGACAACGGCACCGATTGCCCATCCGAATCGTAGACATTCGTGACCGAACCATCCCTATTATAATACTGCGCATCGCCATTTTCAGGATTCACCCCTGCCCACTGCGGACCATAATACGTGCCATAAGGAAGTCCGACCTGTATAATCCGGGTATCACCATCCATCAACTCATCCGATACGTCACTGACCCGCAATATCTTATTCTGATTATAAGCTCCATTTATACCGATATTCCAAGTGATATCCTTATTCCTTATAAGATCCCCATTCAAAGCAAATTCGATCCCCTTGTTTCCCATTCTTCCGGAACTCAATGGAATCGTAACCCCCGCCCCCATTCCTACTGTCGCAGAGGGTTGCAGATCCAAGAACATATTCCGGGTAATTTTATTATAAAAATCAACTGTCAAGTTTAAGCGTTGCCCACGAAAGAGGCCTATATCGAATCCGGTATTAAACTCATTGACATATTCCCAATCCGAATCGGGATTTGCCAGATTTGCAGGACGCATTGCTGGTTGGCCTCCATAGGATGTATTTACCGAGTACCATGACATATGGTTAAAACTAGAACCAAGCGGACTTGCAGTCTGCCCGTAACTGGCTCGCAACCTTAGTACCGGTATGAATTCATTCTCACGTAAGAACTCTTCTTGTTTTGCATCCCAGGCAGCCCCAAAGGAATAAAATCCATGCCAGCGATTTTTGCTCGGCACAGAAGCTAGAGAAGCTCCATCATACCTATAACTTCCCGTGATGGTATACTTGTTATCGTAGGTATAGCGACCGATTCCCATATAAGATAATAGAGCTGTCGCATCCCTTCTTCCTGTCAAATCAGGAATAAAGGCGGGGCTTACCGTAATCGCTTTCGGCGATTACGGAAGACGGTCATCCAAGCCATAACCTGTATAGCCAAATGCTTTTTCATTGCTTTGGACATATTCGAAGAATCCCGACACTTCAAAATCGTGCAAATCAATCGCTTTGCTGTAGGTCAGTCCAGAAGTAGACACCAAGTTAAAATATCTCTCATACCCTTCTCCAAAAGAACCTTTCTTTCCAAATTGGTTCTGCCCAATATAAGATAGCGGATTAACGAAAACCTGCCCCTCAGAATTTCTAAAATCAACCCCCGCACGGGTAGACACTTTCAAGCCAGGCATGATTTCATATGCCATATTCAATCCCAAAATCGTTTTAAATTGGTTTGTTTTGTTGGAGGTCCCATATAACACATCAATCCCCCGGCTACCTTCCCGGGTATCATAGAATGGATGGTCTGTATCGGTCGCATAAAAAACACCATCAGCCGTGTACGGATATTCATACGGTAGGGCATAGTACACAGATGCCATTGGCGAACCAACCCCTGTACCACCTTCATTGTATGTAAAACGGGAATTGGAATACCCTAGACTGAGGTTGACTCCTGCCGTAAAGCGACCATAATTCATATTGGTATTGCTCCTCAAGGTATACCTATTCATTCCTGTCTCTTTGACGATCCCATCTTCATTCCAAAGACTCAACGAGTTATAAGTCTGCACGTTTTCATTCCCTCCACTCAAGCTGAGCTGCTGCTCCATAAAACGTCCATCCTGAAAGAAAAGATCCCGCCAATCGGTATCCATATTCCGCAAACTATCCAACGCTTGATTGGCATCCTTCTGCCATCCTGCAGACTGCGTATTATAGTTGGGGTTTCTTGGAGAGAGTCTCCATCCAGGGCCTATATCCCGGCCTGTCTCCAGTCCGACCTCTTCCTCAAAGCGGAGCCGCTCTTTGGAATCCATCATTTCAAAAGCTGTCCTCGTCAACGTAGAGAAACCATACTGCGAGCTATAATTAACACTTAAACGTCCCTTCTTCCCTTTTTTCGTCGTTATTACCACCACACCATTTGATCCACGGGAGCCGTAAAGAGCTTTGGCCGAAGCATCCTTCAAAACATTCACGTTTTCAATATCTTCCGGGTTGATTGCCTGAAATGCGTTCCCTTCAATAGGAACACCATCCATCACATACAGTGGCCTCGTCGTCCCTCGGATAGAACCAATACCTCGTATTACCACATCGGCACTCTTTCCTGGCTGCCCGGAACTCGACACCACACTCATGCCCGGTACTTTACCTTGAAGTACCTGATCCAAAGATCCCATAGGCACTCCTCCAATATCTTTAGCTTGCACCGAAGCTGTTGCACTCGCGCTTTTACCTTTTTTATAATCGGTATAGCCTGTTATGACAACCTGCTCGATGAGGTTATCATTAGCCTGTAATACAATATTCAAATTTCCACTACCAACTTTAACGGTTTTAGAGAAATAAGAAATATGGGAAATAATCAGTTCATCTCCTTCTTTCGCATCAATGGAAAAAGTACCTCCACTTGTGGTTGACACCACTGCTTTCCCCCCTTTTACCGTAACAACCGCTCCGAGAATAGGATTGCCCGATTCGTCAACAACCTTACCGGTCTGTTGTTGATGCTGCGAAGTATGATAAGCCACACTCGTATTAACTGGTGCAGCCCTCTTAATGACCACCGTCTTATTCACTATTTCGCACTCCAGGCCATACGGGGCCAAGATCGACTCCAATGCTTGATTGAGGTCCGTATTGTTAAAAGATACACCTCTCCTTTTGAATTCAGCCACATCCACATCTTTATAAAAAAAGCTGTAACCGGACTGCTTCTCCATCTGTTGGAAAATCTGTTTAATAGACGCCTCTTTGAGATTCAAGGTTATCTTTTGCGCCTGAATTGGCATAGGCATCTGGAGTAAGGCTGTGGATAGCAGAACAACAGAAAGTCGCGTTTTCCAATTCCCTTTTGCAGGATATGCCTTTTGGATTTCCCCTAACAAATTCCCTTGCGAAGACCATTCTTGTCCCCGCCCTGTCGCCAACGGCTCTGCCGACTCCAATTCTCTTGGTCGAGCTTTAGTGTACTTTTTCATTAGGTTAATTAGTTATGTTAGTAATATATAATTTAGAGTGACTGCTTCTGGAATTCGATTTCTTTATGCTTGAGTTTATTCTCCCCTATTTTAAAGTGAATTCCAGCCACCTGGAGCACCTCCAGGACCTCAGCTAGGTTCATTTTTTGACTTATCTTGCCACTAAACCGCTCTGTGGAGGATCCTACATCCGACTTTATTTTCAAATCGTACCAGTTGGTGAGCTCTTCCATAATCTGGTTGGGTGTCGCATTATGGAATACAAAGTATCCATCCTTCCACGCGCTATATTCCGAGGCGTCCACAGTTCTCTTTTGCAGCTTATTACCCATGACGATAACCTGTTCATTTGGCAATAGAGGAATCTTTTCTGCTCCGCGCTCCAGCTGCACCCGACCTTCCATCAATGTTGTACGTTGTGTTCCGTCCCTATATGCCGCTATATTAAAATGCGTCCCTAGTACCCTCACCTTCTGATCAGCAAATGCTACAACAAAAGGTTGCTTATCGTCTTCCGAAACCTCAAAATATGCTTCTCCCTGCAAACGTACATTGCGCTCAGGGCCCAAAAATCTAGATGGAAAGGAGAGTTCACTTTTGGCATTCATCCACACCTTAGTACCATCTGGAAGATTTATTCTAAATATATTTCCTTGAGGTGTAGTCACAATATTATTGACAACCGCTTCCGATGAAGCGTTGTAGATCAGCTCCCCATCTATAATGGCCTGAGAACTACCGATAGTGCGGTTCGCTCCACTGTCTGGCGAAAGGAGAACCACTTTACCATCTTCAAATGTCAATCGGATAGAATCCTGCACCGGCATTATCTCTGCAATCGCACTAACATCCAGCTCCTTATAGATATTATTGGTGTAGTAATGTAAAACCCATGCAGCAATCCCCACTACCCCAATAACCATTGCTACACGCAGTAGTGGCCTTAGATAGGTTACAGTAGATTTTGGAGATACGTTTTTGACACTTTCCAGCAAGCGTTTACGTATTTTTGCTCTACTTTGCTCCTGCTGCAAAGGATCGAGCATAGCTTCCCCCTCCACTGAATCGAACCAAGTGCTCAACGTTTTAAATTCTTCCGGATTTTCAAATCCATCAAAATAGGCCTTTCGTATATTTTTATTCTTTTCTGAAAGAGGCATATCAGGTATTATATGGGTTACTTACTATATAGTGCCTCAGATTAAAACCAGCACCTACGCGGAAAGAGAAAAATTAGAGGTATAAATACAAAAACGCGTAGAACCCACTGGTTTTCAGGCGAATTCTTTTTATTGCCTTATTGATCTGATTCTCGACTGTACTCTTAGACAAGCCATATTCTATCGCTATTTCATCAATAGTCTTGTGATTGAACCGGCTCTCTTTAAAGATAAGTTTACATTTCTCCGGCAGATTTTCAATTTCTTCATGCGCCAGATCGAGTATGTATCGGTAGTGTAGTCGATCTTCCAGTGGGGCTTCTGGCAGTATCAACTCGATATTTTCCATATTCATATGTATGCCTTTTTCCTTATCAAGGTATTTGAAAGTCAGGTATCGCGCACCACTCATTAGGTAGGCAGGCATATTCAGCACCTCATGGATTCGACTTCTATTCTTCCATATACTCAAGAATAGGTCGTGCACAATATCCTCTGTCGCCTCGACCTGTTGGATTTTACGGTACACCTTATTATATACCTGCTGCCAATAGCATTCATAAAAATCGGCAAAAGCACGCTGATCACCAGCCGCCAACCTTTCAATCCAGGAAGGATCGCTCATTGCTTTAGCCATATTATAATTGAATAGATAATCACAAATATAGTAAACGGCCTACTTTCCTGCTAACAATCAAAAGCTTATTTATCAGTCTCTAATTTGTAATGCTTCCCAAACAATCTATCATTACATTCTGACAAACAATCAAGCTACATGTTGCATTATTCCCTTTATAGCTACCCTTCCATGCACCCTCTATTATCTGCAACACTATCTCTATCAGAGAGAAATTAATATTAAGTTAATACGGCATTACTACCTTTGGTGCATATCTTCAAATATCCACCACTAAGATTATGGAAAGCGAAAATATCAAAGAATGGACTGATGTCGAATTATTTGTAAAACTTCGTGAAGGAGACTCGTATTCCTTTACCGAAATTGTTAATAGATATTCAGACAGGCTTTTTCGTATTATACAAAAACGAGTCTCGGACAAGGATGACTCTCAAGATATACTGCAGGACATCTTCATCTCTTTATGGAGACGTCGCCAAGATATCCATATTGTAGACTCCTTCTTCCCCTATCTATCCAAAGCCGTGCAATACGAAGTGATTGACTTTATGGTTAAGAAGGATAAAAAAATCAAACGAGAATTTCTATTAGCAGAAAAAAGTGATCTGGACATTTGTACAACAGATCATTTTGAAGACAAAATCCATGCAGATGAACTCGACAACCTCATTACAGGTGAAGTGGATCGTATGCCAAAAACCATGAAGGCTGTATTCACACTAAGTCGCAAACATGCGCTTTCTATCCAAGAAATCGCGACCCAATTAGCCTTGTCTGAACAAACCGTAAAAAACAACATATCACTAGCCATCAGCAAGTTGAAATCCAGGTTTAAGTTCAACTAAAGAAAAATAATATTTTTTCGGTACTTCCTTACTTCTTTCAGGGTTATTATATTGTATGAAGGAAGTATATGCATACCGAGCGCTTCTAAAGAAATATTTAGAAGGTAAATGTACAGAGGAAGAAAAATCTCGTATTCGCCTTTGGTTTGATTCGTTTGATAATGAATCTGCTTCAGAAGAGGCCCCTTTTGACAAGGTGGCATTTATTCAAACACTACAACATCGAATAGAAAAGTCTGATGTAATACCCCTATCGAGAAAAAATAGAAAATCCAGCAAACTCATACGATTTTCAGCTGTTGCCAGCCTGATTCTCAGCCTAGGCATATCTATCCTGCTATACCATCAGCAATTAGCCCCAACCAAAGCACAATCACTCGCTGCCATCATCCCTTCTACATCAGCAGAAAATGATAATGATATTCTACCTGGTACACATTTCGCCACACTCAGCGATACAAAAGGAGTTCAAAACCTTGATCAAGATTCTATACTGATACTATCAGAATCGGCGGAAAAATCTTTTACCGATGAATCCATATCCCTCGAGACTCCCAAATCCGCTACCTATCAGATACAATTAGAAGATGGCACCAAAGTCTGGCTCAACGCATCTTCAAAGCTAATATTTCCGAATAAATTCAATAATGATGAACGACTGGTATCCTTAGAAGGAGAAGCATATTTCGAGGTTGCCAAAGACCCTAATCGCCCTTTTCGGATTCAGTCTAAAGGAACAGCGATTGAAGTCTTGGGCACATCGTTCAACTTGAAGGCCTATGACGAGGCAGTATCCACCTCTCTGATAGAAGGAAGTGTAAAAATCAACAACGGAAAACAAGTAGCTTTACTTATCCCAGGGCAGGAAGCTTCGACCCAAAAAGACAAAATAGTCATAACTGAGTCTGACCTACATGAACGGTTGGCTTGGAAACGAGGTGAATTCTATTTTGACGGACACAACATCAAGACTGTAATCCAACAAATCAGCATATGGTATAATATCTCATTCGCAGACGATGTTTTATTTACAGACGACTATAGTTTTAAGGGAACCATCAACCGGAATTCTAAACTCTCTGAGGTAATAAAAATACTATCATTTGCGACAGACCAAAGGCTGACAATTAAAGGAAGAAAAGTCTGTTTATTGAAATAACCACCATTTATCAAAAAAAATCGCCATGACATAACATATACTAAACCCCAAAAGCCATCATAACGAAAAAAGGGGATGTTGACGCATCCCCCGTTAATTGAAAGGCTTATTTCCGTGATCGTAATTAGGAACTATTAACCTTAAAACAATTCAAATTTATGAATTTTTTTTCAACATCCCCTTGTTGGGATTCTGTGAGGCTACAGAAGAAAGCACAAGCCTTAAAAATTCTTTGCATCATGAAATTATATGCTTTGATATTCCTGCTCTTCTCTGCTGGAGTATACGCATCCACAGGACGTGCACAGACCGTCAATCTTAAGCTAAAAAAAGTACATTTAGAAGATGTGTTGGAAGAGATTTCCAAACAGACAAAGCTAAAGCTTTTCTATAACCAACATGTTCTGGTTAACACCAAACCTGTCAATGTATATTCGATTGATGATGACGTCGCCGATGTGCTAGAAAAAGCATTGAAAGGACAGAACCTCCGATTTGAAATCATCGATAACACCATTGTAATCAGAGAAGATACCAAGACAGATATCGATATCAAGGGCACGGTTAGAGATTCTCTCAGTACATTAGGAGGAGTATCGGTGTTTGTAGAAAAACATCCAAAAATATCAACTCGAACCGACGCCAATGGACAATATACCTTACGTGTACCCGAAGGTTCGACCCTGATCTTTCGCTACATGGGCTATGCCGACGAGCATATAGCAATTGATAATCAAAAGATCGTCGATGTTACCTTACGCACGCAACAATCCAAACTTGATGAAATCGTCGTCGTGGGTTATGGTGTACAGAAAAAAGCCAATCTTACTGGAGCAGTGGATATGATTACCTCCGAGCAGCTGGCCAACAGACCTATTGCTAGCGTCGGAGCAGGTCTACAAGGGCTCATTCCTAACCTTAACATAGGCATATCCAACGGCCGAGCCACCACTAATCCTACATTTAATATCCGTGGCTATACCAGCATAAATGGGGGTAGCCCATTGATCCTCGTTGATAATATACCGTATACCGAAAGTGAAGTTGCCACCATCAACCCCAGCGATATCGAATCCGTATCCGTGCTAAAAGATGCAGCAGCTGGTGCTATTTATGGTGCTAGAGGAGGCTTTGGAGTCGTATTGATTACAACCAAATCAGCCAAATCTAACAAATTGGAGATCAATTTCAATACCAATATCGGCTATCGTACTATCGGTAAGTTACCTAAAACCGAAGCAGACCCCTATGTTGTCATGGATTTAAAAACACAGGCAGCAAGACCGCTCTACAACCTCTATCCAGAGTCAGCACGCGCATATGCCAAGCGC
Source organism: Sphingobacterium tabacisoli (assembly GCF_017908035.1). Classification (GTDB taxonomy): domain Bacteria; phylum Bacteroidota; class Bacteroidia; order Sphingobacteriales; family Sphingobacteriaceae; genus Sphingobacterium; species Sphingobacterium tabacisoli. Next base: position 45,132 of record NZ_JAEQMU010000009.1, read on the forward strand.
CGTTCAGAAGACCCTACACTACCTGAGGTAATATTATCCGACAACGAGGACAGCTGGATATATACTGGTAGCACACATTGGCTCAAAGAGGCCTACAAAGAAAGTGCTCCAACTTATATTGCCAACTTAAGCCTAGCTAAAAAAGCAGACAATCTCAGCTACTACCTATCTAGCGAATACTATCAGCAAGACGGGCTTCTGAAATTCGGCAACGACATTTACAGGCGTTACAATGTACGAGGCAAAGTAGATCTTGATGTCACAGATTGGCTTAAGATATCCAACAATACCCTATTGACCATGTCTCAGTATGATGCTCCGGTATATCTGGATGAGGATTTTTTCTGGAACATAATATCTACCAATTCATTGAGTGTTCCTAAGAATCCTGACGGAAGCTGGACTTCTGCTGGAGCTTCTGTACTTGGTCCATTAAAAGATGGTGGTCGTAGAAATTTTAAAAACAATGAGTTTTTAACCACCTTTTCGGCATCTGCAGCACTTCTTAAGAATATTTGGGACCTTAAGGGAGATATGACCTTCCGCAGAGGAACCTTCGACCAGCGCTCTTTCAACGTACCTGCTTTATATAAAACAGGCCCCAACTCAGCAGAACAACAAACTTTTGCCAACTCTTGGGCAAAAAATGACAATACAACAGGTCGATACAATGTCTTTAATCTATACACAGATTATCACCAACAACTTGGCAAGCACTTCTTACAAGCCTTGCTAGGTTACAACCAAGAGTATCAATATACCCAATCTTTGTGGACCCGTCGCGATGGGCTTCTTTCTCCTTCTCTACCCTCTATAGGCACAGCTGTAGGCAGCAATATCTCGAATCACGAAAGTATCAACGATTGGGCTGTACAAGGCGTATTCATACGGACGGCATACAACTATGGCAACCGTTATTTGGTAGAGTTTAATGGCAGATATGATGGTTCATCACGCTTTCCTAAAGGAAAAAGATGGGGTTTCTTCCCGTCGGCATCTGCAGGGTGGAATCTTTCAGAAGAACAGTTTTTCAGACCAATAAAAGAATCTATCCAACTGGATATGTTTAAGATAAGAGGATCATATGGCTCATTAGGCAACCAGGCTTCTGTATCAGAATATGGCTACATTCCGACCATGAGCAACAAACAGGTAGATTATATCTTAGGCAAAGGAAAACCACAGGCCGTATATGCTCCAGGAGCAGTATCCGACAATTTCAGTTGGGAGAGTATCGAGACCGTCAATCTCGGTGTAGATTTAAGTCTTCTTAAAAACCGTCTGAATATCAATTTTGACAAATACACCCGTTACACCAACAATATGCTTATTTCTGGTAAAGAGTTGCCAGGTATATTCGGAACAACAGTTCCCCAAGAGAATGCTGGTGATTTAAAAACTAAAGGATGGGAGCTTCGCCTAGGCTGGCGAGACAGTAAAGATATAGCCAACTCAGCGTTATGGTATAGTATCAATCTAACCTTGGCCGACAATCGCGCCTGGATCACCCGTTATGACAACCCAAGCAAGTCATTGGGTGGATACTTCGACCGTTACTATGTGGGACGTGAGATTGGCGAGATATGGGGTGCAGATATCACAGGATACTTCAAAAGCGATGAAGACGTTAAAGACCACCCCAATCAGACCGCCATGGGTACCGATGACCAGTCGTACAAATTCTATGCTGGAGACCCCATATTTGCAGACCGCAACGGTGATGGTAAGGTCGATAAAGGAGACGGAACAGTAGATAATCCCGGTGATATGTATGTCATAGGAAACGATGCTGCGAGACTCCCATATGGAGTCGATTTATCAGCCGGATGGAAAGGCTTTGACATACGCGCTTTTGTACAAGGTATTGGAAAGCGCGATTGGTATCCAGGTGCATCTAACATGTACTTTTGGGGAGTATTCACCAATCCCTGGACCAATCCTACCGTACAGAATCTAGATTACTGGACCCCCGAAAATCCTGATACTTACTTCCCAGCTATACGTGCATACTCGGCAGAAGACAGCTATCAACAGCTCGGCATTCCAAACAACCGTTACTTGCAGAACGGTGCTTATCTTAGAATGAAGAACCTGACTGTAGGGTATACATTACCACAGCGCATCCTTCAACGAGCACACATTAACAAGCTAAGATTCTTTTTCAGCGCCGAAAATGTATTTGAAATATCACATATCAAAGTAAAATTAGACCCCGAATCTATTGGCCCCGGAAGTACAGCACAGGCTGCTTACCCATTCCAACGCACATATACCTTTGGTCTATCCGTCAGTTTTTAAATATAAAGATCGTTAGTTATGAAACTCTTACAATATTCTATAATGCTACTAGCTGTTGCCACAACAGCTTGTAAGCAAGACTTCCTACAGCGGACACCGCAGACCAATGTAACGGACGAGACATTCCTACAGAACCCTACGGACCTAGAAACCTACACTAATGGGCTATACAGTCAGATAAAGGCCAATTATACAGATCTTCTATCCGACAATATCGCTTTAAGCAATAATGATCAAAACGCCGATGTACGGACATTATTGACCGGGACATTAAGTCCTGCTACTGTAGGAGGTTGGAACAAGTCGACTTGGGAACCCTTACGCAATATCAACTTTATGTTAGGTAAAGCGTCAAAAATCCAGGGAGATCCAGCCGTTATCAACCATTACATTGGCGTAGCACGTTTCCTAAGAGCCAACTTCTATTATACCATGGTCAAACGATACGGCGATGCACCATGGTATTCTACCGTAGTGGGTACCAGCGACGAAGCATTGCTCTACAAGGCGAAAGATCCACGCATATTGGTGGTAGACTCCGTCATGGCAGACCTTGAATTTGCAGCCAGGCACATACAACCGAGCCGTACAGACAATACATACGTCACAAAATGGTCTGCCCTCACCTTGCTGTCTAGAGTCGCATTGCACGAAGGAACCTTTAGAAAATATCATACCGAACTAAAGCTAGAAACAACAGCCAATGCATTCTTAGAGCGCGCGGCATCAGCCTCTGCCGAAGTAATCAGTCAGGGCGGCTTCCAGATCGAAGGTAATAGTGTAAATGACTTTATTAAGTTATTTTCGAGCAATAACCTCTCGTCCAACAAAGAAATCATTTTCCTTCAGCGAAATGACAAAAATCTAGCCGTAGCCAACAATACACATACCGTCCTGGACTGGCAATGGGCCTTAAGCTCCAGCTTAATGGATGAGTTTTTGATGGCAGATGGCACATCATTCACCGATTTAAAAGATTATGACAAAAAGGAGTTTGTCCAGGTATTTGAAAACCGTGACCCGCGTTTGGCGGCCACGATTATGCCTCCAGGATTCAAGACTTCCGAAAATGGCAATCCCTATGTAACACGACCTGACTTCGGAGGTTACCTTCAAATAAAATTTTATCCGAGAGATCCCGCTTTACGGGGAGGATGGGTATTGAACTATACTGATCTACCAATCATGCGTTATGCCGAAGTTTTACTGAATAATGCCGAAGCCAAAGCCGAACTGGGCACCCTGACACAGGCAGACCTAGACAACACCATCAATAAGTTACGTACCCGAGTAGGCATGCCAGCTTTGCTGATGACCGAGTCCAATGCCAAGCCTGACAATTACCTTTCAACAAGGCATCCCCATGTCACAGGCAATAATAAAGGGGTCATTCTCGAAATACGCCGAGAGCGCCGCGTCGAGCTTGCTTGCGAGGGATTCCGGTTTGACGACCTCTATCGCTGGAAAGACGGAGCTTTACTAGCCAAAAATCCGGAAGGCTTCTATATCTCTGGCCTAGGTGCTATCGACGTGACCGGCGATGGTACACCTGATATAGCCATACTGAAAGACGGAGACGAAACTCCTTTGTCAGGTCTATCTCCATCTATAAAAGAAAAAATTGTCAAATTTAATATCAATAGCGGAAATTTCTACCTTTCAAAAGAGACCTCAGGGCGTATTATGTTTAATGATGACAAAGCTAATCAACGTCCTCGTAGCTTTGACGAGAAGAAATACTACTATTTCCCCATACCTTTAGAACAAACCATCCTTAATCCGAACCTAAAACAACCGGAAGGCTGGCAATAATAGAAAAGATGAAAACACCTGTCTTAATACTATTTATACTCAGTAGCATCGGTGGTCTCAAGGCCCAATCCCTACAGGGATTGGTCTTTGAAGACCTCAATCAGAATGGATATTGGGATAAAAATGAACCCTACCTGAATCAAGTCCGTATCTCTGACGGATATGATGTGGCGACTACAGCCCCAAAAGGATCTTTCAACATCCAAGTACAACCGGAATCACGGTTTCTATCCATTACAACACCCAGCGGCTACAAACCTTTATTAAAACACTATATCACTATAGATCCCAATATCGGACAATACCTATTCCCATTAATCAAAGACAATCGCCAATCCACAGACAAGACAAGACTGCTTCAGATTACGGATTCGGAGACAAGTAATAGAGGGCCATGGGTCGACAACTTAAAAAACTACGCTGTCAATCAATCTGTTTCTTTTCTATTGCATACAGGAGACATCTGCTATGAGCCAGGCCTGCAGATGCATGCTGACAAAATAAACAGCACAGAGATGGGACTTCCGACATACTATACCGTGGGCAACCATGACCTGGTGAAAGGACAATATGGAGAGCGCATGTTTGAGGATCTTTTCGGCCCTACCTACTATTCTTTCGAGTCAGGACCCGTCCACATGGTCGTAACTCCGATGTTACATGGAGACCACGCGCCCCGATACACCAAAGATCAGGTGATTCGTTGGCTAAAAAAAGACCTAGCACTTAAAGACCCCAAAAAACCACTCGTATTTGTCAACCATAACTACATTGCAGATGCAGATTTTGTACTAAAGGGAGAATCCGAGTCTATCGATCTGAAAAACTATAATCTAAAAGCCTGGCTGTACGGACATTGGCACAACAACTACATCTACCAGCATCATGGCGTATATGTCATCTGCTCCGCACCTCCACACAGGGGCGGCATTGACAATGCCGCAGGACAGTTCCTTTCAATCGAACTAAACACCGATGGTGTATCTAACATCCGTCCGATATATAGTAATCTGACACAGCATTTGGAACTAATCAGCCCCTCGCATAGCACTAAAAACCCGACACAGAAGGAAAAACTGATCGACGTAGTAGCTTACGACTCCGAGCGTCAGATTATTTCTGTAGATGCTACTGCATTGGTTGACAACAGCCAACAGATCTCTACACAACTATCACCACAAGGAGACTGGCATTGGAAGGGTTCCCTAGACACCAAACAAGCGATCCATTCTTTAAACATAATGGTCAAATACAATGACGGCAAAATATTAAGTCGCAACTACCCAATGCCCACGAGCAGCGGTACCATCACAAAACTATGGAGCACAACATTAGATGCAGCAGTATGGCGATCCAAACCTCTAATATCCAAAGATAAAATCTATTTTGGAGCCATGGACGACGGATTCGGCAAACCTTTGGGAGTGTATGCTTTAAACAAAGAAAGCGGAAAGGTTATTTGGTACAGCCCCACAACAAACTCCATAAAGAACGAGCTTCAATTGATCAATAATACACTGCTGGCTACAGATGTAGAGGGTAATGCTTATGCACTAAATGCCGAAAACGGAAAAACAATTTGGGACAACAAGGTCTCGCATCCTACCATCCCGGCTTTTGTCTCTGGCCCTACAGTAGACCAGCAGTATTACTATACCGGAACAGGTACAACATACCGAAAGATTGCTATTGCGAAAGGTGAAACACAGTGGACAAGCACAGGTACCCAAGGCGGTGAAGCATCTCCTGCAGCCATGTCCCTATATAAAGATCAATTATTTGTTGGTGTCAACTGGAATGCACTATATGCATTGAATAAGAATAATGGAGAGGTTCTATGGAAAAATAATGATAGGGCATTGATATTCCGGAGTGCTGCTGTATCCTTTGCAAAGGATACTCTATATGCTGTCGGCAGCGGTTCTATCTACAAATTCAACCCTGCAGATGGCCAGGTATATCACAAAAAAGAAACCGAGGATAACCTTAATGTGATGGGAGCTCCACTAATTTTGGATCATTTGCTCATCTTAGGGACCGGCACGGGAGGAGTCAAAGCATACGATCGAGGTTCATTGACTGAGAAATGGCAATTTCAAACAGAGAATGCCCTTGTCTATACCTCTCCCTATACAGGACCGGAGCAGTCTCCTCGTATAGCCACCGTCGAGCCATCTATCCTACAACATAAAGGCAGACTCTATGTCGGAGCTTCAGATGGTCATCTCTATATTTTGAGCTTAGCGGGAGAGCTATTACAGAAAATAAATTTTGGAGCCCCAATATTTGCAGACCCAGTAATTGTAAATGACCGGTTATATGTTGCTGACTTTTCAGGGACAGTAACCTGCTTCAAGTTGTAGCTACCTAGCAAAGTACAACAACAGACACAAGAGAAGCTTTTTACACAAAGCTTCTCTTACTATTTTTTTGAATACCCTAGATTTCAACAACTTTAGCCTAACTCTATTTAATTCTTTATCTTTGACCAAGAGTCAAAAACAGAATGTTTCGTCACAAAGGAAAACGGATAAACTACACACACAATCTAAGACTTTCCTTTGTTGCAGGCCTCGTAATTGTAAGTGAAGTTATGCAATTACAGGTGCTTACATCATTTTTGGATACATGCCCTTTTGAATTAGACTCTACGATATATCACCAGTAGCACTAATACTATCACGATCCAAAAAAAAACATGGATCCCCCCGTCCTTAATATTGCGCGACCAATTGTAGTTCCATTCACCAGTGGCATCAATTTCAGTTTTCTGCTGTACACTGTCTGTAGACATAGAGCCCTTCGCCTGATGCGTACGAGCATCTGCGACTAAGATTTCTCCTCCCTTACTCCATACTCCTCCCTCAGGATGATAGAAGAAAATCGAGTCTGTTCGCAGTCGCCAATACGACAAACTGCTATCCTCCCGTTGCCATGACGACTTCTCCAAAGAGAGATACAGACTTTCCTGTTCTTTAGTTTGACCCTTAACTGTTTCCTGCTTCTTTCGGTTGATGCGACAGCCAATAAGAACAAAAGAGATAATGATGATTGTGATGTATTGCATGGTTATAAAGTTATCGTGCTATGTCCCGAATTTACTCCGGGGTTAACAAGCCTATATAATTAATTATATTTTGAGATCACAATCTGGATAACAGGTTAACATGTTCACTCGTTAACCTGATCAACCCAACCCGCCAACGCATACACCGTCCGCAGGTGTCGACGTCGGGATTGGACACGATCATTACTATTTCCCTCGATCGTGATCAAGTAATCGTTAGCCCGCTCTTTAACCAGTCCCACATGATTAATACGTTTCACTCTGGTTCCGTATATACCGAATACATGCGCTTTTACCTTCTCACTTTCTAACGTTTTAACCTTTTCACCACTTCTCCAATACACCCGAGCCTTTGGAAACAAGGCCGGAGACCACGGGTTACGTGGAACGTCAAATCCAGCTTGCCCATAAACCCAACTCACAAAAACCGCGCACCACTCATAGCCTTTACCAAGATTAGTATAGTGGAGGTATTCTTCTACACGAGGACCGTCGTTATTGCCAGTCGCTTCACGGACGCCAAGTTCTTTTGAAGCTATCGTTATTATTGATTGACGAATACTAGCAAAAAGAATCTTATCATCTTTAATCTTCATGTCTTCGTCGCCAGACGGGTTCCTTCTTTTTCCCAAAAAGAAGCAAAAATCGTCGCTCGAACCTTTTGACCGTACTGTAGTGCCTCCCCCTACTAATGTCAAAAGCTTCACAGGCGACATTAATTTTGGTTGTAAGGGACTACTAGCACTTGCTAGATAAGGCGGTCTAGGTTGTGAGACTGTTTGAGTTCTTGATGTTTCGTCATCCAACGGCCTAGGGTGATACAGCGTTAAGAATATTTTTTGCAGGTCGTTAAAAACATATCGATGAAGTGGAGCGAAGTGCAACGGCTCCGAGATGTTTAGACCTGTCAAGAAATATTTAGCGTCGTATTGCCCAAGTCTTGATTTGTTTGCTTCTTTATTTATCAAGGAATAAAGAAGAGCCTCTCGCGGCTTAAGCGAGCTTAAAACACTACTACCATCGCCTTCAAAACTGCATAAAGCAGTAAAAAGAAAACCGAGAAATAGATAATACATTGTTGCCATGATGATAGTTGATTAAAATGATGACCAAACTGTTTACGAAATGATTTAAGCGGATGCCACAGTAGCTCCTGCAGCCATATACTGATATAGATAGCGAGCCATCCTACGAGCAGCCCAAAGACCGCAACGGTCAGCGTACCAAAGTCCAGCACACCGATGGCAGGATCCATAAGCTGTAATATGACCGATAGACCTACCCAACCAATAATCAGGAAGAGAAAGCCAAAGAATAGCTTCTCTTTTAAAGAGAGTTCATTCTGCCAGCCCTGGGCCAGCCATGAAGGGTTGTTTGTTAATGTTTGCATATTATTAAGATATAAGGTTACGAGGTTATGTAGTTATAGCATTCAGCAAGTAATGAGTGTTCAGCATCAATAAAAACCAAGGTATTGGCTACGCGAGAAGTACTTTCTGTCCCTATCATGCACCACAAGATAGAGATGGACAGGACGACCATGCAGTATACTGGGCAGTGCGGTCTCCATCTTTTCATCCCTGCGCAACACCTTCTCTTCATTGATAGCCGCGTTTCCCTGCTCCACATCATATGCACAGAGGATCAGCTCATCGTCCCACTCGACATCTGCTATACGAGACTCCACCAAAGTCCACTCCAAGACAAGTGTATCTCCCTGACGGAATACCGTATTGATTTGCTGCCCTACAAATGATCCATTTGACAATTTCGCCAACGCAGGATCAACCTTTATATCAGGATACTCTCCCACCATGGCATTACGGATCAAGAAAGACATCGCTTGTCCGATTGGACTCTTCACTTTCTTACCTCTTGAAAACCCCATACGGATCAAACTATTGAGGGGGTTTATAAAAAACCTTGCCTGTGCAAAGCGCTGTCGCACAGTCAGAGCTGCTAGAGGAGCCGCTTCCTTTATTTTCTTTTCAGATATGACCAACATAATCTCCAAAATTTAAAGGGACGAACCAGAGGGAGTATAAATCCCTCCGGCTCAGCCCCTGGATTAAACCATTTATACCAAATCCAATTCGCCTAGATACGAGCTTCTAGACACTTTTTTACCTTTGCGATCTGCAAAGAATATCCATACATGCCCTTTACCTCCCAAGAAGTGAGTCGGGATGACAATATCTACCGTACCATCCGCACGTGTCGGTGGCGTAGGTACCGTCATAAACTCATTTATCGTAGGCTGATGCAGCAGGATGACCACCTGATCATCGGCTTTGGAGCCGTACAGCGAATTAAGCGCAGTATCCCAATCGATAGAAAGCGTACCGGCAGCTACCGAAGCTGTCATAGCTCCACCGCCCACAAACGATCCCGAGCTGATCAGGATCTTGCTGTAATCCAGCTCAAATAAGGGATAGACACCTGTCACCGCAGTATCCATATTCGCCTGTAGCGCTACATTGGCAGGCGTCATCGCATCGGCATTCTTCTGTCCGAAGCCCAATTTCAGGATCGGTGCTATCGGCATCAGAAACTTTGTAATAGTCGCAAACCGCTCCTGTTGGATTTTCTGTTCTTCACTAAACGGTTTTGTCCGTTTTTTGGAGAGCCCTTTGATGTAGTCGATTCCCTTCCAGCTGCTCCCGATCACCGAACCTGCTTTTCCTTTGAAGCCACCATTTGCTCCATGTTTGATTGTTGCCATTTTTTTGAAATTTAAAAATTAAACCATACGTAAAGAATTGACATATACCGGTATTAATTGCTTTACACGGACAAACATAGTTCCTAACACATACCCCTGTCAATAGCCAGAAGACACTTGTCGGGAGTATGGCGGACATCACCCAAGATACTGTCGGGACGCTGTCGGTATCAAGTTCCGCCCAGGGCTAGACCTGTTCCGTACCAGCTCTGTACCAGCTTCGGAATTTCCAGTTCCTATAATCCGTATTCCAACACCTATTCATCGCGTGCACCTGATAACAACGTGATGAATAGGTGATAAATCTGTGATAAAAAGGTGATGTGCGGCCGAAGCTGGTACGAAGCGAGGGCGAAGCCATAGCGAAGATGGTCAAGGCATGATATTGGGCATCCTACGGTGGTAGATACGGTAGAAAATCACTACATCACTTTTGGTATAGTACTTTTCAACGCCCTGGGTAAATTTAGAGCGGATCATCTCTTCCTTTACCTTACGGTTGAGCGTCCGCTCAGATATCCCTACGTAGGCGCACACCTCCTTTGTGGACATATATCCCTCATCTAAAGCAACTTTTAAAAAACCCATTAGGAGTTCTCCTTTCTTCAGAAACAATGTTTCCAGCGCACGGTTACCAGGACCGTCTGCAGTCAATGGGGAAGAGGAATCTAATAATCTTCGCAGAAGATCCTGTGTAATACCTATAGAGGCCTCTATACGCGATAGAACCGTCAATATTTCTGGAATTGAATTAAGCATGGTTATGGTCATTTAGGCCATACCGAAACCACGGGGATATCGCTATAAATCCCCTATGACAGGTTAAAAATGGAGGAGAATCCGTCTACAGCCGCTCACCTAGATCAATATACTGATCAGCCCAGTCTTCTGGAAAACTCGCTCTATGTTGGAGATGAGACACGACTTTACTTTTTAACCCCTTGGAAATACCGCTCAGCTCGGCTACGGTACACCGCTCCTGATCAGCAATATGCTCCAGAACCGAGGCACTCAGCTCTCCGTCTGCCCGAACTAGGATTTTTTTCCGTTTCTGACACACAAAATACCATACATTGAGCCACACACCACGCCTTATCTCGACAAACCAGCCGCTTACCAATAGATACGAGAGCACAACAGAAGTACTCTTCATACTATGTCTGCTTCCATCAACGGTGTAACACCGGCCATACTTATTAAAGATCAAAAGGACTACTTCCTTTGCCAATAGGCGCTTCATATTGTCCGGAATAGACCCTTTTTCTACCAGATCCTGGACACGCTCGCTGATACTGACCCTCGCAGTAGGGTATTCTACCCGACGGCTTATTCCATAAGCAATCATACTGCTTCTCAGATGAATAGCAGGAAGATATATAGGGTGCCACAAAGGTCTTAGCTGCAGCAAAAAAGACTGTAACAACATGAATAAAACAAATATCGGAAACCCCTCAGTCGGAAAGCTAGAATCCCAGACCGAACTATCTGCCACACGAAATAATAGCTTGACTGCCATAAAATGCAATAGCAATAATGGGACAGCAACCGATATCAAATACCATAAAGCGAGCCTTCCTCTACGTGCGGGATCCCCCAAAGGATTACGGTGTTCAAAAAAAAGAATGTAAGCAATCACCAATACAAAAGAATAGAGAGTAAAAAGCAAAAACGACACCACACAGATCAACCAAAAGACAATATTGTCTATATAAACATTTATCATCCAAAAACGGCTACCTGTATTCACCAGATAAGCAAACAGCATAACCACGAACACCATAGAGGCCTGATGTAATTTTCGTAAGACCGACATATAAAAAAGTTTATAAAAGGCTAGTAACCAACCTACAATATATAAACATTTTCTTTAAAATTATTCTTTATCCTGAAAAAACAAATTTCATCATGGCGTTTTTCTTCTATTCAGCCACATACCCTATACCACGCACCCCCTCCTATCTACCTCCTCACCGCTAAAAAGTTTTCCACAAAACAACCGTTCGTCCGAAATATACCCCAACAGCCCCCGTTCTCCTTTTTCCAATAACGGGCGCACCCTATATTCGCACTGACATGGGCAAGATAGAACGACTATCTCCCAACTGATAGATAACCTTTTAAAAAATTAATTTCTATGAAAAAACCATTCAATGTATCCGGTGTCGCCGCGGTACAGTCCTGGCTGATGCAACTCTCGGATCAGGATCTCGCCCTAGAGCTACAGCTACTCCAAAAAGATCCTGTCGTCTGGCTATTATTACACTTTGAGTTTACACCCTCCCAAGAGCAGCAACTTCGCAGTCTAACAACCGACTTTCTTGAGGCATTGGCCCAGGCGCTCGCCAACAGTTGGCAGAACAGGGAGCTTGTCGCCTTCCAAAAGAATGAGCCGCCTGCCGCTCCCATCGCAACGAAAGATAAAAGCCACAACAAGGATGTCTTATTTTTCGGGACTACATCCAGCCAACAGCGTATCGCCGAAGATAGCCGACCGCTGAGCAGCAGTGCGCTAGCTGTACAGATCATATACAGCTAGTAATTTTTGAGACACGAACCATAGCCCCACGCTGACCGAAACCCGGAGTGGGGCTACTATAATAAACCATGCAACCTGAGACAATCCCTATATATTGAACTAGAGCAGCTAATTCGGCTCTCGTGGTAGCCACTACCAAGATCGAAATTTGTAACACACACAGATTATACCCATATGAACAGTAATACGCACAGTGGTCTCGACCAATATCTAAGTAGTATAAAAGCCGACTGGAAAATCCATTATCCCGATCTGGAGAAACATCTACAGCTAGAGCAGCTATACGCCAGCGAGTGGCTGTACCATGAACAAGGATGCATCTACCTCCTTCTCGAGGGGGTATTAGGCAAGTATAAGAAGAATATACCCTTGCGGTATGTGTTACCTCATGAACCCATAATAATCCTACAGGAACAATCTCCAACACGCTTCAAAGCGCTAACCCATGCATTGCTCTACAAGATAGACCAGCAGAAGCTGTACGAACTCCACCGGCTCTATAGTGATATAGCACAGCTCTATCACCGCATCTGGCTCAATCATCATCAATACCTAGAATACCGCAACAACCTACTTGAGTACCGCAAAGGCGAAAGGCTAGAAGTATTCCGTAAGGACTTTCAGGTAGTGATCCCATTAATCACACGGAAGGAACTCGCTCAATATCTCAATCTAAGCGAAGAATATTTACGTCAACTCTTCTGAATATAAATCCCCAACTAATTGGGGTATGAAACCCAACTTTTACCAGAATACCTGCTTTAATTTTGAGATATAATAGTAAAAAAGAAATGACAGCAGTAGCAACATATCAACCATCAGGTACAGCACAAGCAGGCAGACACCGAGCCTTGCGGATAGACTCCGCAGCTATAGGCCATCCCTCCTGGGGGCAGACCTACCCTATGCTGTATTCAGTTGGCATGATGAGAAGCTATTGCTACCGGCCGCTATTCAAACGGATACGGCGTAGATTCGCGGTATACCCGTGAGGCGGTATTAAAGAGAATGGTCTGGCAAATAAGGAGTCCCACCGCCAAGAACCAAAAAGCTCTCTTCGTGAGGGCTGGGGCCAATGAAGTATCTGATTTTTTTAACCAAGGCAGATACCGCCATTGTGATCAATTCATAAATCTAAGTTACGTAATTCCAATATTATGGCACTACAATGGTTTAAATACAACAGCGGCAACGCTTCTGATCCGGCAAGCTACACTAAGCATGGTGCAACAGCACCGACAGACTGTAGCACACCAACACAGCAGCTCTGTGCTATTCGGGCAGAAGAAGATACAAACGCAAAACCCATTATCGACAATACTATTCTAATCGAGATGGTTAATGCACTACAAGCTGAAAGTAATAAACCTGGCTTCGTCTTATTGAAGCCTCGTTAACAGCGTGTAAGGTAAACAGTGTATAGTAATCCAATTAGGGTATGGTTGAAGAAACCATACCCTTTTGCCTTTATAAGTTGACCTCTTCAACAACTAAAACATCTATTTTTCGTTCTTCGATTTCTCCACGAATACCATAAACGACAAGCTGTTTATTCAATTCTTCCAAAGTTTTAACATTTCCTACCTCGATTCTAGTATCAATATTTACCTCGTCTATGACAGGTGGGAATTGGTTTACGTAATCTAAAAAAGTAGCAAATACTTTCGAACCAACGTAGACCATCTGCCCCTCTTTCTTCTCTTTAGATGGTACAGCAACACATGATTTGAGAACCAAGCAAGGCATAAGTTTTTTATCAAGATAAATTTTTACACCGTATATGCTTTCAAAGTCATACATAATTTCTAGAGCCTGTATAGAATCCGGTCTCTTTATCCTATCGTAGCGTTCATATGATATCCCATTGTCTACAAGCCATACTTCTTTAGGATTAGCAGAGAAATTCTCATAAATTGTTGAATCCTTCACTTTCCACACCACCCTGTCCATTCGTGGGACGAAGTACTTATCTAAAAGCTTAGCATTCGCCATTAAGCTCTTTAACGCACTATATATTCCTGAATTGAAAATAGATGACCTATATAAGCCCGTAACACTGTCCGTTTCAAACTTCCACGGCTGATAATTTACATCACTTTGATAACCTGAAAAAAACACACCCGCTTTTAAAATTTCAGTAACGCTACCGCTTGCCGCAAGAAGATTTCCTTTGCCAAAATCATCTTTCAATGGCAGATCTATGCTTCCCTGCTGATGTAGCTTGAGGATATTATCCGACGTTATGAATCCACTGGAAGTAATAGCCTGCACCTTTCCCTGATATAGCAATATTGCCTGTGGAATACTCTTGTATGGGAACATTTTTCTGAAGTAATCATCTTGATAGATTACAGGGAGATTTACTTTATGCTCTTTAAGATACTCGTTTTTATGGAAGAAGTCCGTCATCGTCTTCTTATCTTCAGGCGTAACTATTATGACTTTAAAAATATTTCCATGTTTCTTTTCAAGCTCCTGTAGATGCGGCATGATCTGTATACAGGAACCACAAGAGGTCTCAAATAAATCGATCAGTACCACTTTATCGTACAATGCCTTCCAATTGATCTTATTCTCCATTCCACGCATCAGCTTTATGGAGCTAGGTGGTGTAAACTGCTCACCGACATAAAGTCTTTTAGAGAGATCAATCACTTTAGCGTTCTGTGCAATCAGGTTAATGTGCGTACTGATCAAAGTCAGTAATATTATAAATGGCTTTAAATTTTTCATTTCTTGTTATCTTTAATTGGTTATCGTCTATTTTGTTGTACACCGCTTAGTTCTATTACCGTTTCGGGTATTCTATAAGCGTACCGTAAGTCATTTGGTGGTAAAGTATAGGTCTGATCACCTATAGTACGTTTCAACGTAGTCTGAAATCGCGGATCTAGATTGAGCCGTTTGAGGTCAGACCAACGTCTACCGCGAAACACCAATTCTTTACGTCGTTCCGTCAGTATTGTACGAAGCAATTCGTCTTCATTAGATTCAGACACAGGGATAAACAGCGCATCCTTATTCCATCTTGATTTTAAAAGTGTATTGAGTGCTTTGTGGGCTTCATCAAACTTGCCGATACGGGCGGCAGCTTCCGATTTTACGAGATAGATCTCACTGGTAGTAATCCCAAAGAACAGTGTATTACTCTGATCGTAGCTCCCTTTAAAATAGTGAGTGCCTTCGGGCTCGATATTAGCTTTGAAAAACGCACGTTTACGTAAGTCATCATCCGAATACGCGGAAAATAAAATAGTATCTACCAATGCATTAGTAGCTCCCAAGGGATTCGTTGTAATAGCTAGAGCGGGAAATAGTACTTCCACATTAAATCTTAGCATGGGGTAATTAGCGTTTAAAGCCAGACTATGGAAGTCCAAGAGCTCAGGACTCAACTGTAAACAGGAGTCAGCATAAATGTAGGCTTGATTAAAATCTCCCATATCCAAAAAAACACGAGCCAATGCTCCATAAGCACTAGCTTTATGGGGCCGTCCTTTTGTCGTTTCTACAATGGGGAGATTAGCGATCGCTGTCTTAAAATCCGATATGATCTGCTTGTAAGTATCCACTAGGGATGGACGAATCGATTTTTGGTCTATACCAGGACTGAGCCGCACTGGAACACCCATTTCATGAGCAGCTGTTGACATGGTATATGCGGGACTATAAATTTCAGTAAGCTGATGAAGTGCAAAAGCTCGGTAGAAATGCGCTCCTCCGTGTATGCGCTTATATCTTCCATCAGCTTCGTCTACCCCTTTCAGAATATCCAATACCTGATTGGATATATATACCACCTTGTAGGGCCGTTGCCACTGGATTGTATTCGTATAGGGTTCATCCGCCCAGATATAGGCCATACGCTGTTCGTAATTGGTTATGCTCTGCCATACATCTTGGGTCAGAAAGTAATCATCTACCCCAATTTCACCCCATGCCGGGTAATAGGTATTCAACGTACCGTAATCATTAAGAAGTAATTCGGTATCTTCAATAGTCTTGGGAACAACCAGCTTGATATCCGATTTTTTATCTAGAAAGTTATCGCAAGAACTCAATATCCATACTGCGACAGCTATTAAACATATTACATTCAGTTTCATTTTCATTCAGTTTAAAGGTTAAAATTGATTCCGAAAGAGCTCATCATGGGATCGGGATACCAGTCACTTCCGTATTCTGGATCTATACCATGTTTGTTGGCGCGCCATATGGCACCTAGGTTTTGGAGATAAGCATATACACGCATATCTTTCAGGCCATATCTTGCCAAACTGGGCAATCGGAGGCTCATCTGTATATCACGCAGTTTGATCTGCCCTGCATTCTCTACTAAAGCGGATGAAGATCTGTATAAGTCGCTACCCGATGTGATATTGGGATAAGTAAATGCTGGTACATCAGTCCACAATTCATCCCCCGGCTTTTGCCATCTTTGCTGATAATCGGCATGTCCATAGCTCTGATTTAGAAAATCTGAATTAAAAAATGAAGTGCGCAGAAATTTATGTCCGAGCTGATAGGATATATTCCAGGAGAGTTCCAGCCCCTTATACTGTATGCTATTCCTCCATGACCCAAAGTATACCGGTAAATAAGAGCCGTGATTTTCCAGAGTTTCGAGTTTACCGGTGGTTATTGCAGCGTAATTCTTTGAAATTTCACCATTCAGATAGCCTCTTGCTGTTCCATCTTCAGGGTCCAGTCCAGCCCATTTGTAGGTACGCAGACTATTGAGCTGCTCTCCTTCTACCGCTGTAGAGCGAGCTCCAACTAAAAGAATAGCCATATCGGTTTCCAAAAATGCTTTGGTCACCATCGTCTTTGAATAAGAAAATACCAGATTACTATTCCATATCCAGTTTTTAAGTGAGAGCGGTTTTCCATTCAAGGACACTTCTACTCCGCGGGTATCCAGATTTGCGGTATTGATCCGCATGGATGTAAAACCTGTAGTCGGATCGATCTCTCCGCCTGCTATCAGATCTTTAGGCTTTTTCTGATAGTATTCTATCGTACCCCGGAGTACATTGTTTCTGACAGCAAAATCGAGTCCTAGATTAAGATTACTCACCCGCTCCCATCGCAGCGTCGGATTGGGCGGTGTACTCATCTCTGCATAGCTCTGCCCTGTAATGCTATTGGGCATAGGCGAAATATAGATGATAGGAGAAGCTGCTACTTCAGCATTAACATTACCATTATAGCCGTAGGTGGCTCTAAGCTTCAATAGCGGGAATAAGTCTTTATCCATAAATGATTCTCCTGACAGTAGCCATGCCCCACCTACAGACCAAAACGGCTGTCCCCTATCGTTTGTCTTTACACCAAACAGATTGGAAGCGTCCTTGCGTACACTAGAACTGAAGATATAACGATCTTTATACGTATAAGATCCATTAACATAATAGGATACAAAGCGATTCACCAGCGATTGATAATAATTATTATCCGGGATAAAAGTAGTACCGAAAAGACCATTAAGAAAAGGAACCTCTATCCCATGTGGCATCGGTTGGAATGCACCAGTCTCAGGGTCGAAACCATCGTATTGTACCGTCCTAAATTCCTTATTCACACTTCGGATATCAAATCCTCCGAACAAGCTGAGGTCATGATCGTCCCATTTTTTATCATAAGAGACAGTCATTCTGCCCTGATGGATATTGCTATTCCATAGCCTCTCTCCATAATAGTCACCCAAAGGTAAATTCCAGTACACCTGATCTCCATTCCAGCTCGCTAGGTCGTTCAATCTACGTCGCTGGCTGTAACTTTTCACTCCGTACCAATCTTCTATAGGATTGTGATTTCGCTGATACCCATAGAGTCCCGAGATCTTTATCCCAAAAGGAAACTCATATGTAGCGGATAAGTTCGTATGAAGATCACGGTTGTATTGCGTCTGGCTTGTCTGATTAATATCCTCCAACGGAATATAGTCCCATCTCATCAACCTACCTCCTGCTACGGTATCGCGGAATGTCTGGCTGAATGGCACGATGTCTACAGCTAAAGGATTTCCCCGATCATCTGCAAGCTGCATATAAGGCCAGTTGGAAACTCCTTTCCCAAGTCGCCTATAGGCGACAGGCTGAAAACTATCCTTTTTACGAGACTCCGTATAGGTTACCCCTAGATTGATCAGCAAATTCTCTGTTGCTTTGATCTGTGTATTGGACTGCAGATTCCATCGTTTGTAATCGGATGTGATTACTTCTCCTAGATTTTTATCAAAACCTACCCCTATAGAAGTACTTACTTTTTCTCCACCGGCATTTATACGTACACTATATTGCTGATTGACACCTTCACGGTAGATATACTTCAAAAAATCATCCCTCATATCGATACTACGTAAATGATCCAACTGCATATTAAGTTCCTCTTCTGTTATCAGGTTCTTCCGCTGTTGGTCCATCAGCTGGATTATCGGTTCAGGATTACTATACCAAGACCGTAAATCCCGATCGAACTTACCTTTAGCGAACAAGCTTTGCATGGCATCGATATAGTCTGTGGATCTCATGCTTGGTAGATAATAGAGATTGGGCTTTGCCTTTACACTGATACTAGTATTCACTGCAATGTTCGTCTTTTCATTAAACTTAGCTCGTTTAGTAGTTATCACTATTACCCCATTGCCGGCACGCGCTCCCCATATAGAGGCCGCTGCTGCATCTTTTAAGACGGTTACACTTTCTACATCGTTGGGATTGATGTTGTTAAAGGTTCCGTAACCATAGTCCCCCAACACATTATCATACGGGACTCCATCAATCACCACTAGAGGCCAAGATTCAGACATTAAAGTACTTTGCCCTCGAATTCTAACATTAAGCAAGTTTCCACGATTATCGTTGTATATTTTATTAGACAAAATACCCGGCACCACATCCTCCAATCTGGATACAAAATCCGTAGACACCTTACGATTGAACAGCGCCGAGTCGATAAACTCAAAGCTCCCCGTAGCTCTTTCCTTGGGTATCTTCTGGTATCCGGTAGATACCACTTCTACCTCTTCAATCTGTTTTTCATTGGCCTGTAGGGCGATATTTAATGTAGTAGACGTATTCTCATAGGCAACCCGTTGCTCTTTGTATCCGATATGTTTTATTAGTAATACCCCTGTAGGCTTATCTACGCTGATGGTAAACCTCCCCTCCCTGTCCGTGCGTGTATGCTTCTTATCTACTGTGACCGAAGCCCCTTCGATAGGCTTTCTATCCTGAAGAGATGATACCACACCTATCAGTACGGATTGAGTTAGGCCTTTGGCCCCCTGCCCGTAGGCAGGAGAAACCAAATAGCCACTAAACAACACACAGAATATTATTAAAATAGCTGATAGCTTTTGGCTCATAGCTAATGGCAATCTCCATCCACGCACTACGTCACCTCGACCGAAGTGGAGAGGTCTACAATTTGGCAATGGAAACTTTGTATTTTGTTCTTTTGGGCGACCAGAACGGTCTTGATAACGGGGACCTGTCCCGATTTTATATCGGGATAACATGTTAACTCCTTCATCCGCCAGTAGTCGGACACAGCCTTCCCCGAAGGGCAGTTCTCTCCCACCCCTTAAAAAATTGTTCATTTTTCGGTTATTTTTGATGTGACCTAATAGCTATGTGACCGTCACCCTTCTCCTATCCCGATTCTAATCGGGAAGCGAATCCACTAACTAGCGGATAAGTCGAACGGGTCTACAATCATGCAACCATAAGGCAGGCCACACGGTTAATAAATAAAATTGATTGATTCAATATCGGGCGAGCTCTCTTTTAAGTCTTTAATTGGTATAATTATCGGGTTTTATAATTGGAGCGCAAAACCGATTAGATTGGTCTCCCAGAGACCAAATCCACCCCCAAGCTACTCGGGTGCGGAGATTAATTTTTTTTCGAATTGTTTTTTCATAACTCACTTTATATTCAGTGAGTCTCTCTAGATGAGCAAAAAACGTGGAGTGCTATCTAGCTTTATCCCCCGGGTCTCACGCCTTCGAAGTCCGCATCAAACGATAGCATCCACGCCTTTATATTGCGAATATAGCAAACAAAGGTCAATGGATGTAATCTACCGCTCTCGACTTCTATAAATTGTGAGACTTGGGAAACGAGACTCGTAAACTACAATTACTAACGACTTACAAAGTAACTTATAAACCCATAAATCATTATTAGTTCAAATATACAAAATAAATAATAATAAATAATAAAAAAGTAGAACTTTAGTTATACAACTAAATCCAATTATAAGCTTTAATTTATAAATGGAAAGTCGTTATGAAAAATCTTTAGAAAAAGACATCAAAAAACTCCAAAAAAGGCTAGGAGAACTATTGAAACAAGAAAGGGAAAAGTCCATTCACGGAGAAATAAAATCCTACACAGCATTAGTAGACATCGACAAAAGTACAATTTATGCAGGTGAACGCGGTGAGTCCAACTTTACAGTCTCAAGGCTTTACACATTGCTTAGAGGCAACGGACAAACTCACGAAGAAATTATTCAAGCCTTCACATTCTTAATAACTGGCCTACATAAATATAGCGAGTTTTCATTATCTCCTGAAACCGAACAACAACTCAGACTACAAGTAAAAACCAAGTTAGGAACAGAAGTAGCTAAGTCCTTAAAATCTGACCACATTAACAGAATATACCTGATGTTGGCCTATTGTGATGACAAAAAAATAAGAAAAACTGATCTAAAGAAGTTTTTTGACCTCGATAGCTATACGAAACATTTTAACTTCTGCCTCAAAATAGCCGATGACATGGGCTGGATAAATATGACCAACCCAGAAAAACCCAATGCCAAAGACCAAAGCTACTACACAACCAAAGCTGGTAAGGAAATACTTCGTCTGAAACAAGAGGAAGGTAGCGAAACAACATAATAATAGCTATTCCCAAAAGAAAACAAAAAGGGGGTAAAATGAATAAGGGTTATAATATATATCTACAAATTCATAGACAGCTCCCTAATTTCAATCTTAAAACATACCAAAAACACAAAAAAAGCGCTCAACACAGCATTTGTCCCCCTATTGTCCACCCCTAAAACTTCAAAGTAGGCACCCCCATACCTTATCTTTACCGAGTTAGATATTTTTCAAAGTAAAGTATTCCCTATTCAATGAAGCCGATAGCAGCCTTGTTCTTACTTCTTCTTTCTGTTGGATACGCATTCTGTCAGGACAACAAAGGAAGTGTTATCCTCGACAACTCCGTAGTGCGTGTAGAGCAAGATGTCACAAGATCGCTATTCGGCGAAACTATTTATTTTGGTCCTGAAGCGGAATGGAGTATTAATGGTACACTCGAAATATGGTGCCAACGTATCTGGATAGCACCTGGAGCAAAGATCTACGGAAACGGCCGTATCCTAATTTACAATCCTGCGGAAAGCCCATTTTATGATGGCCTTAAGAAGAAACCGACGGTAATCGATGGTAACAATGGCAATTTTATTAAACTACTCGTAGAGCATCATAATAGTGTCGGTATAATACTGCAAGACATCGATGATCCAGGGTATAGCTCCACAGGTGTATCCGGATCGGATGGAGCAGCACTAAATATAGGAGGCGAATTAAAACTTGCGCAAGATGGGGCTGATATACAGCTCAACGGCTATAACCTATCGTTTGATAAAGAGGCATCCATAACGCAATATGGCAATCGCCGCAAACTGATCATGCGAAATGATTATGGACATGTTTCCAAAATACTGGCCTCTGGTTCACATTTTATGTTTCCGATAGCGACGGCATCGCTCCACTATGCCCCCGTCACTATATCTGGGAGCGACAAGGATGCGACAATCTACGCTCGGAGCAGCGATTATGCAAGCAGTATAGTACGACTTAAGCATCCGCAATCGGGTATTGCTATAAACTGGCAGGTCTACGCTTCGCAACCATTAACTGCAATGCTGACGCTCACACATCCGGTGACAGCGAATAAGGAAAAGTATAGGGACGAGCAAGCCGCGATCTACCAGTTTACGGAGATGGAAGAAATGGATCTCCTTCCCACCAAGCGAGTTTCGGAAGGAACACATCAATCCGGTGCTGTTCAATTAGCTACAGAACCATCAGATTATAGATCATGGTTTACCAAGTCAATCGCTTTATCCAATGAGCTGTTTATACCTAATGTTTTTACTCCAAATGGAGACGGCGTGAATGATCGATTTGTAATACAGCAGATGGAAGCTTTCGACATAGTCAGTCTTTCTGTTTTTAACCGCTGGGGCGACAATGTTTACCATAAGCGCGTGTATGACAATAGCTGGGATGGCTCGGGGTTGAATCCAGGGACGTATTATTATGTTATCGAAGCAAAAGAAGGGAATAATAGCTCTATATATAAAGGGTGGGTTTTATTAATAAAAGAAAATTAACGGTATGCAGAAAATATATAGTCTATTCATCATAAGCTTCTTTATTATCGGAGGCGTAAAGGGACAATCAAAAATTTCGGACAGTAGCGGAGATAGGTCACTGCCCAGCAAAAACGCGATCTTGGAATTGAACAGTAAAACACGTGGCCTCCTACATGCCCGTGTCGAACTAAGAGAAACAAAAGATCCCTATCCACTAGCCGCCCACGAAGCTGGTATTATGGTTTTTAACACCAAGGCTGTTGCCGATGTTCAAGTTGGTATTTATTATAATGATGGAACAAAGTGGGTAGCTAACCTTTCGGCTTACGATAGTTGGCTGTCGGCGGGAAATACGGGGTCGGTCGCAGATTTTGTAGCTTCATTGAAAGGAGCAAAGGGTGATAAAGGAGATGCTGGTGCTGATGGTGATACCGGTATACAAGGACCAGCAGGACCTATAGGGCCACAAGGTCTAAAAGGAGAAACCGGTTCCAAGGGAGATGCTGGGGCCGATGGTGCTGCCGGTATACAAGGACCAGCAGGACCTATAGGGCCACAAGGCGTAAAAGGGGATATTGGCCCCAAAGGAGATACGGGTGCAGACGGTGCAACTGGTACTCAAGGACCAGCGGGACCTATAGGACCACAAGGCTTAAAAGGTGACACAGGCCCTAAAGGAGATACGGGGGCAGACGGCGCAACGGGTACTCAAGGGCCAGCGGGACCTATAGGACCACAAGGCTTAAAAGGTGACACAGGCCCTAAAGGAGATACGGGGGCAGACGGCGCAACGGGTACTCAAGGGCCAGCGGGACCTACAGGACCACAAGGCTTAAAAGGTGACACAGGCGATATGGGGCCGGCTGGTTCAGATGCTTCGATCAACAATGTAGCCGCAGGAGGCGATCTAGCAGGTCAATACCCTGCTCCACAAGTAGCCGCACTACGCGGAAAAGCAATCAGCACGACAGCTCCGGTGACCAACGATATTTTAAAATTTGACGGGACACAGTGGGCACCATCCACACTAAGCGCTTTATCGGGACTAGTACTCCCCTATGCTGCTAATGAAAATAATACCTCCCCCCTATTTGCTATTAACAATAGCGGGGATGGAGCCGCAATTTCAGGTACATTAAACAGTACAAGCTCGAGCATCGCAGCGGTACAGGGTGTAATAGACAATACAACACCAGGCGGGTTTTCTACCGCTGTAAAAGGCATCAATAACGGTACGGGGGGATTAGGAATAGGCGTCTGGGGTTCCCATGCCGGATCGGCCTGGGGAGTATATTGTAGTGCTCCCAATGGGCTAGGCGTATATGGAAATGCTACAGCCAACGGCACAGGAGTATATGCCAATAGTAATACAGGCACAGGTCTTATAGCAGCTAGTACTAATGGCGTGCCGGCAAGTATCTCCATATTTAACAATTCAAACAACAACAACGTATTGAAGGCAAGCTCCGTTGGCAACGGAACTGTTATAGATGTCTCGACAACAGGTAACGGCAAAGGGGTGTTTGCGGATACGAAGTCTGGCTTTGCTATCCACGGGGTAACAGCAGCACAAAACTCTGCAGGTATCGTAGGAAATAACAATGGCGGTGGTGAGGCCATAGTAGGAATTACGACAAGTGATATAGCTGGAGCCGTGGTAGGACGTAACAACGGAGGTGGCTATGGCGTACGGGGCTTTGTAGCCACGAATACGAGCGGGAACAGCATAGGCGTATATGGGGATGTAGGGACAAGCGGCAGCACGGGCCGTGCCGGACGCTTTGAGAATTATAATGCTAACAATCCAGCGAATACGCTGGAAGTAGAAACAAACGGCACCGGCAATGCACTCCTGATAAACCATACGGGAGCATCTGGAAATTTGGCTGTATTTCAAAATGACGAAACCAATGTCGTACGGATCACGAAGACCGGTCAGGGTATCTTCAATGGTGGCACACAAAACTCTGGAGCAGACATCGCAGAGGCCTTTGATGTGATCGGCGCGCGAAATACTTACGAACCTGGAGATGTACTCGTGATATCGATAGATGAGGATCGTAAGGTAGAAAAATCATCCGATGCCTATTCGACATTGGTAATAGGTGTATATGCGACCAAACCTGGGGTATTGCTGACCGAAGAAGATATGGATACGGATCTCTCAGACAAGGTACCTATGGGAGTAGTGGGCGTAATCCCAACCAAAGTCTGTAACGAAGGCGGCCCTATTCAAAGGGGAGATCTATTGGTTACCTCTTCTGTGCCTGGCGTAGCCATGAAAGCGGACCCGAACAAAGTAAAAGTAGGTCAGGTAATCGGTAAAGCCTTACAGCCATTTGCTGGAACTGGTATAGATAAAATAAAGGTATTCGTTAACGTAAAGTAAAAACATTATGTATAGTAAATTATTGGTTATAAGCTTCATATTATGTGCACACAGTCTATTTGCACAGTCGCACGGAGAGAATAAGAAATTACAACAGGCCATAAACATGCCGAGTGACATGCAAAGCCTCAAGCCTCAAAGCACGGTCACTAAACGTACAGCGCCCCTATTGTCAACAACGGAAGATATACGTGGTCAAATAAAAACCCCACAGGAACTGTTTAATTGGATGTTTTCGATGTCGCCAATAGTGACTGTCTCTAATAGCCCTGTAGCCCTCCACTCCACTTCGGTTTCGGATACACACCTGCTCCCTACTGATATAAAGCTAGCTTCGGATCAACCCATAGAAGAGCGAAAAATAGAAAAGCCTAAAGATATAAGCAAGATGAGCAATCAAGGGCAATAAAATTAGCGCTTAGTGTCGCTAAAACGCAAACCTTACAGTCGAAGGAGGTCAAAATATGGATGACAGGTCTCTTGTCTTATAATAATTTTGATAACCTGAATTATTATGAAGCCTTCCCATCGGATGACTATAATGATATCCCCTCCCGATTATAAAAAAAATAGCCGTTTGGAAACGACGATCCAAACGGCTATTCCATATCACCTCTATATGGAGGATTATTATTTGACCAGGTCTATCTTATAACTGATTTCATCTACGATCTCCTTTACAACAGGTGAGCTGCCAGATGACTTGAACCGGACCTTACCATTCTTATCAATAATGATCTTGGTAGGAATACCGGTAATACCGTATTGCTCGACCAATGCCCCGGCACCTTCCATCTTATCAAATACCACATGAAAACGGTAACCTTTCTCTCCAATAAAGGCTTTCACCTTTTCCTTGTAATCTTCGCTGCGCTCCCAGGTATTAATGAATAGGAATACGACCTCTGGATCATCTTTATACTTGTCTACCGCTGCTTGCATGCCAGGAAATGAATTGACACATGGTCCGCACCAAGTCGCCCAAAAATCAAGAACGAGAGTTTTGTCTTTGTAATCGGACGATTTTACAATTTTTCCATCCATATCCATTAACTCAAAGTCGAAAGAGTTCTCATTGATCATCGAATTTTTCCAATAGGCCTCATTCTCTTTGGTTTTTTTCTGGTCGATACGAATTTTATAAGCTTCCCACTCCGCGGCAGTACTGCCTAAATTTTCGAACAATACTGGCCCTTCGCGTTCTTGGATTGGCGTAAGTGCTGTTTTAGCATATCTAGTATCGAGCTGCAGGAAAGCATCAAAGTTACGACCGGTCTGCATGAGCGCCTGAAATCTGATGTCCTCTAGAGAAAGCTTATGCTCTTCGATGAGGCTTAAGGCCTCTGCCCATTTCTGCTGCTTGCTAAAGAGCTGTGCCTGCAACGTATATACCTGCTGTGCAAGGTATTTGTTTTCCTGAAGCACATTAGGATACTTCGCAATAAGCCCATCAAGGAGCTGCCCACTTTGGGAGACATCACCTTGCTCAAATGCCTGTTGCGACAGCTTAAACTCAAAATTTGCTTTTGGCCCGTCTTTAACGATCAGAGCTGCATACTTTCTAGCACCAATAATCGCGTCATTATCGGTTAATTTATTGCTAATCTTAGCATAGCTTGCATCCGCAAACGATTCTGTCTGTAAAGCTGCCTTATACTGCTTCTTCCAGGTATTGATGTCTTTATCTAAACTGGATTCGTCCGTATAATCTTTCAATATATCATCTAGACGGCTACCTGCAGCATAAGTACTCTTAGGAAACTTCTTTAATAGGTTCTGATGGGCAAGCTCTACAGACTTGTTATCTCCCAAAAAACTAAAAACAGATTTGCCGTGTTTGATATACTCTTCGTTCTTGGATTCTATTAAATGGGAAGCTTCCCATTTAATAGAATCTTTTGCCAATGGATCCTTACTCGTCAATAAGCCATTGACACGATCTTGAATGTCTTTGAAAGTCAGGTTTGGTCGATTCGCCAATTGCGCCTGGGCCGTACCACCTAGTACCGCTGATAAAACGATAGCTAGAATTGTCTTTTTATATAAATGCATCTTTATCGTATTATTATTCTTTCGGATTTCTATAGTTTAGCTGCACAATATCTCCGAAATCACCGAAAGATTGTACATATTTACCTCCTTCGATATCACCTGTCGGTGTCAAATCAAAAAAGAATACTTCGCCTTCTTTACCATCATAAGTACCCACAACCAATCTTCTGTTGTACAAAGGATCTCTATATGCGCTCCAACTCTTAGCCTTATACATCTTGATATCCTTGATCTTTTTATTGGCCGGGAACTCATATAGCTTACGCGAAGAATTAGCCATTATATCATACAAATAAATAGCCTGATCTGTCGTATAGTAAAGATGCTTAAGCGATGATGAAGCCGCAAAAGCTGTTGCCTTCTCCAACGCTGGACTATTCTGAATAGCCCAGTTGGTATCGGCAGGCGTCTTCAAACTAGGGTTATAACCATAATAGTAATAACCGGACGCATCTTTCATCACGGTATAATAAGCCCCATCCATCCCCAAATCAGCAGCAATCATCGTTTTCCCTACATTAGTGACATCGTAGCTCGCGCCTACAATAGGAGTAAATGCGCGCAACACACGGCTATTATAGTCTGCAAACAAAAAGCGCTTGTGTTTATTGTCATAGAATGAA
This sequence comes from Sphingobacterium tabacisoli, assembly GCF_017908035.1. Lineage (GTDB taxonomy): Bacteria > Bacteroidota > Bacteroidia > Sphingobacteriales > Sphingobacteriaceae > Sphingobacterium > Sphingobacterium tabacisoli. The sequence continues at coordinate 73,032 of NZ_JAEQMU010000009.1, forward strand.
TTGTAAATCTGCTTTCCCGCTGCAAAGAAATATGGAAACAAATCCGCATCTTCTCCTCCAAAAGCTCCAGAATATTTTCCCGGTGCGCCAAAGTCTGCTGATATATCTGCATGTACCTTCCCGCCATTAATGATATACTGATCACTATTGATATCATTCACCGTGTAATACGGATCTGTAAATCGAAGTTTATTCAGAAATAGATCATCCTCTGTTTTAAGCAGGTTAAAATCATTCGCATTGAATTGATAAGATGTTTGATCCGTAAATACATACAAATGATCCATCTTACTGATGATGCCAGAATATGTTTTTAGTCCCTTACCTTCCAAGTCCAAACCATTAATATCCTTTATTGGGTTCAAGAACGTTTGATTGTCCTTACGGATAAAGGAGAGCTGTGCTTTATCATTTACATTACTCATTACCAACCAGCCTTCATAAAAAGCACCATTGACCGTCAAAGGATACCGATTTATAGCCTTTAAACCAGTCTTGGTATTGGTAACCACATACTGAAGAAAGTAACTATTGGGAGACAATTTGATCACCTCCTTCAAGTCTTTCTCCTTCGATAATAAAATCGGCTTGGGCTCTTCCTGTTTAACACCAGACTGCGAAACCTCTGCTACCACAGGGTACGCTGTCCATTCGTAGGTATAGGAATCGCCAGCACTCGCTATCGATTCACTCAATACTGGCGTAATCACCAGCTCCTCCAACTGCTGGGCAACAAAGGACGTAGCTCCTGCTTCAACAGAAACCTTATTAACATCCTTATAATCGTAATTACCCTTATCCTTGGCACAAGAAAGCATAAAAATGCTCAATATACCTAATACTATTCTTTTCATATTCGTTTAGCTTGATCTATAATGGGAAACTAATTTGCTTTCCCGTCTCGTCTAACTTGGGACCAAATTCATCTTCGTACTTTTGAAGCGCACCGCTCATTATACCACCGTAGTTGATAGACTCAGAATATCCCATCGTCCCTCCTACATAATCTGGCATAAAATCCGACATACCTAGCACTTCAATCATAAAGCGGTATTTCACATCGCTGTACTCTCCAAAATAATTCTGGATATACAGCCAATAGCTTGGCTTTATCAAACGGTTGTTAAAATTGATCTTGTACGTGCGGTATAATCCTCGGCTGGAAATCATTCCCGGCCCGTTGACAAAATCTTGATTCGGCTTTAATTCCAACTCCAAGCGTACTGTCTTTGTCGCCAAGTCTTCGGTATTGAAAAGCACCACCGGATATATTAAGTTGTGTGCTCCTGCGGGTAGCTTCATCGCCGGCAGTTTATAATGCAGCCCCTCCGTAGCCGTAGAGCCTCCAACAGCGTGCAGTTGGATTTCCCGTTCATAATCCGTAACATCTCCCAACACCTGTACCTCCAAAAAGATCGTGTCTTTGGTCAATATCGCTACATTGTTGGCAAATGAATAGCTAAGACTATCACTTAATTGAGCTACAATATAAGCTCCCGAACCTGCTTGGTATTCCAGTGAGCCTTCTTTTTTACAGCTAGCAAACGTGCTGATCACCGCGACAAACAATATTATATGTCTCATCGCTATTTTAATTCTTTTATTCATTATTTCGATGTATCGTATACGGGGTTAAACTCAGTCTCGCTATCTGGAATAGGTAGGATATAAGAATCCTTGGTTAAATTCTTGCTACCAAACTGCATCCTTCCAAAATTTAAACGCTTGTAATAAAAGAACAATTGCCCTTCCGCATAAAACTCTTTCTGGTATTCTTTAGTAATCTCATTGGTCAGAAATACATCCGTAGCACCTTCCACTTTCAAAGTGCCAAGACCTCTATTGGCGCGTACAGTATTCAAAGTAGTAATGCCGGCTTCTGGCGACGAAGCTGTTTCTGCAGCAATATAGTACATCTCGGACAAACGCATCAAAGGCACAGTCTGATCCAGTCTAGCTGTATAGATAGCAGTTGTTCCTCCATTCCAAGTCTGCCAAAATTTGGACGGATATACTGTCCCTCCATCATTCTCTATTAGGTATACATATCTATAATCTGTAGATCCTCCTGTTGCTGTCTCATATAGGGTTTGATAATTGGCGGCAGTCCGCTTCAAACTATTGTTTGACAAAGACGTTGTATATCTAAAGTAAGCTGCGCTCCCAGTCTCGGTCCAATCTTTCATCTTTAATACTCGAAGGGAGAAAATCTGTTCATTGGAAAACAAGCGATCCTTGCCGGCAGCTGTGGTCGATATCTGTGCATTCGTAACGAACTTCAGCAGACCGGAGTTAATGACATACTGCGCATCCTTAGCGGCCTGCTCTTTATTGCCAGCATATAGATTGACTCGAGCTTGTAGCCCTTTGACCGCTAAGAAATTCATTGAAAAGCGACGGTCCCGATTCCCTTTGAGTATAGGGTCAACATTAGCCAACAACTTTTCGGCCTTCTCTAAATCCTTTAATGCTAAAGCAAGAAACCCTGTGACCGTCTCCGGCTTTTCCGGATTGGCATTCATCACGGTACGGTAAGAAATAGCTAATGCATCTGCCCCTTGTCCGAAAGAAACCGCGTAGAGTCTTAATAATTCAAAATGTAGGTAAGCCCGCAAAGCCAAGGCTTCTCCTTTTATCAAAGCGTGATTATCGCCTGTGAATGTAGCTCCCGAATCATCGATATGGGCCAATATATTATTCAGGCCAGCTATGGCATTATAACTTCCTTGCCAGATTCCTTCACTGATTTTTTTGACTTCGTCTTTATCAAAATTCAATCCTGCACTCTCTATAAATATGAAGCCATTGGCCGTAGTTGCATAATTCTGCGCCATTGCAGAGACAAAGCCCATACTGAGCTGATCCCCATATAACGGACGATCCGCCATAGATGCATAAATACCCGTGATCGCCTGCTGAAAGCCAATCTCAGAACTGAAAATATCGTCCTCTGCTATCGAAGACTTGGGCTTCACATCGAGGAAGCTGTCACATCCCGTATTGACCAAAAGCAATACGCTAAATATGTATAGTAATATCTTTTCTTTCATAATAATCCTATTTTATAACCCTACTCTTAATGATAATGAATATGTACGTGCAAAAGGATTGTCGATACCTCGCTCTGCCTGAATACTACTAGCGCGGAACAAATCATTGGTAATTGCAGTCAGCTGTAAACTATTCAATCCCCAACGCTTTACAAAGGCATGTCTATAAAAATTGTAGGAGAATGATGCCGAATTAAAGTTTAATGTATTCTCATCCTGTACAAAACGGGAGGTCGCTCTTGTCTTCGCTTTATTAATTTCAATGCGGGTATACGGACTATGGCTTCCTGGTCCTGACCAGCCTAGATCGTACGCTCTGCGGTCTACATTGTATTTTGGATCTACACTTTCTACTCGATCTACCAAAGTCTGGTTGTAGTACTGACCGCCAAAACGATAGTCAAACTGTAGTGACACATTAAATCCTTTATAATCGACCTGTGTTCCAAAAACACCGTTCCATTTTGGATCTGTGACACCATACGCCACCTTATCGGCCGCATTCCAAGAGAATGATCTCTCGCCATTACGTGTTAAAAAAACCTCGTTTCCGGTGGTGGGGTCTACCCCGAGCGAAGGAACCACATAGATGGTATTGATCGCTGCTCCTTCTGTCAACAAAATATTAGGAACGTTCGGACTATCTTTTAGTGCTTCTTTATTAAGCTTATCATTTAAGGATTTCAATTGGTTAGACAGCTTTTTCAACACATTTTTATTACGAGCGGCACTACCATTGACAGACCAAACAAAACCTTCGGCAAGGCGGTTGATAACTTTGTAGCGCGCATTGATCTCGTATCCATTATTTTCAATCTCTCCTAGATTCTCCGCATAACTCGAAAATCCTGTTGATGAGGCTAGGGTAATCTGCGTAATACTATTCTTCGTCAACGCACGATAATGATCCAAACGAAGGTCTAAAGACTCATTGAACAAGACGATATCGGCTCCAAAGTTGGCCGTACGTACATCTTGCCATGATAGATTAGGATTACCTAAGCCTTTGATCGAAGCACCTACTTGTCCATTATAAATATTACCAGTGGTATAGTCATAGCGTGTCTGCGCCTGGTAAGCAGGGACGTTAATACTTCCTGAAGATCCGTAGCTCGCGCGTAACTTAAGTCTATTAACTATTTCACTCGTGGTGAAGAACGATTCATTATGAATGTTCCAGCCCGCTCCAGTAGACCAGAAGGTACCAAAGCGCTTGTCTGAGCCAAACTGGGACGAACCATCCCGACGAATAGATACATCAGCCAAATAACGATTATCATAGCTATAACTACCGTTAACCAAGGCTCCGATCCGGTTGACTTTGCCCTCATCGCCCGTAGGACGACCATTTTGTTCGTACTGTGTCGCAAACAAAAGATTGTCTAATTTATCGAAGGCAAAGCCTTCTGTTGCTATAGCATAAAAGCTCTGTCTGGAACTTGCGATGTCAAAACCTAAAGTAGAAAACACCAAATGTTTACCAAATGATTTGTTATAATTGGCCGTTAGCCGACTCTCATAACCAAAATCATCGTCGTTACGCACCTTATAACTACCCCGACGGGTTATATCTTCCTGTTTAATAAAACTAGAATGCTGTGCTGGTAAAAACTCATCGTTATCTCCTTTTTGCTTATTCAAGCTGAGATTGGCCTCTATAAACAAACCTGGCTGTACATCGTAGCGCACCTGAAAATTGTTGGTCAAACCAAAGTATTTATTTCTATGAATAGAATGGAGCGTAGCATCGTATATAGGATTACCATAGGTATCGAAACGACCTGGTTCGGTCTCTACCTTTTCCAATTCACGCTTTACATTCCCCTGTGCGTCGAAAGGTGTCCAATATGGATTCATCAAAACATAGTTTTTAAAAGATCCATAGGGCGATTCATTAGCCACATTTTGGAAAACTCGAAGTGAATTCTGAAAACGAATATTTTTCACCTTGTAGCTTAGGTCAAATTGGCCGGAATAATTCTTCCGAGTCTGTCCTTTCATGACACCCGCCTGCAAATCGCCAGCAACCTGTACGCCATATCGCACGTAATCATCACCTCCTTGAAGATAGACGGAGGTACGATTGGAAGCACCGGTCTGTACAGGCTGTGCGAGCCAATCGGTATTAACCCCCGATAAAACAGCCTCTAAACGATCATTATACATCTTATCGTAGAAGTATTGATTCGCTACCGATGTACTGGGTCTATTGTAAACACCAGCTCGTTTTTCAAAATCTAATTTTTCTGCTGCGTTCAACAACTTATAGACCGACAGGTCTGGTGTTAACAACCTAAAGTCATTATTGACCGTCACCTGAACTCTACCTGCCGCCGGAGCAATAGTCGATATAACCATGACTCCATTCGCTCCGCGCGACCCGTATATAGATGTCGCGGATGCATCTTTTAAAAGTGTAATAGAAGCAATTAGATTCATATCCAAATCGACAACCCGCTGTATATCTACTTCGAAGCCATCGAGAATAAATAAAGGCGCATTGGGATTGGCAGATAATTCACCACTCAGATTAGGCATGGAGTTAGCTCCCCGAAGCTGTACTTCAGGAAGGGTATTGATATTACCTCCGGCAATATTGTTGGGCATAATCCTAAATGAAGGATCTAAAGCACTGACAGCGGCAAAAAGATTATGAGAATTGATACGCTTCAACTCCTCGCCTTTCATCGATGTAGCAGCCCCAGTAAAGTTTCCCTCTGGTCTTTTGAATATCCCTGTCACAACAACCTGATCTAATTCCGTATCGTCCGCGACTAAACTGATTACGAAATGCCTAAATTCGGCAATTGCAATCTCCTGTGTTTTATACCCCATATAACGGATCACCAAAATGGTCCCTCCGTCAGGTACTGCTAAAGAAAAACGTCCTTTATCATCGGTCTGGGCCATCGTCTTGGTCCCTTTGACCTGTACGGTTACGCCCACAAGAGCCTTCCCATCACTCTTGTTGGAAACAACGCCTGTAATAGCTCGGTCTAGGGTCTCCCTTTCAGACCCCGCAGTAATAATGATGGCTCTGTTCTTGATCTGATAGCTTAGGTTTTGTCCATCTAAACATGCATCGAGTGTCTTGGTAAGGGCCTCATCTTTGACACGGATCGAAATCGGTTTAGCATTTTTAATCAACTTCTTATTGTAGAAAAAATCATAACCACTCTGTTCCCGAATGTCATCGATAACCCGCTCTAGGGGTTCATTGGTTTTATTAAGGGTAATTTTCTGTGCAAAGCCATTGGCACTTACCTGTAATATCGCCGCAGTCAGAAAAAACATGACTAATTTCATCTTCAGCAAAAATTTAATCAAGGCGTGTTTTTGACTTTCACGCCTGAAATCTGATTTATAATTCATAAATTTAAGTTGCTTGGGTTTTATCCAAAGGTGTTTATATCCATAATTTCTTTATCCCAAAATGGGAAGGGTGGATCCGGCATTTGTGACTAGGGGTGCTACCAACACTCCTAGTCTTCTGTTACGAATCAACCAAGGTCAATAATGATTATTTCATAACAGTTACTCTCCTTCCTTGTACTTCAAAATGTATTTCTTTGGTTAGTTCCATAATTTCAAAAATCTCCTCTATATTCTTGTCTCGGGATATCTTTCCTTCAAAGGTCATATTCGGGTCTGGCTTGATCTTATACACAACTTCAATATCATACCAGCGTGCTACTTTATCCATGATGCTCTCTAGGTTGCCGTTGAATTTAAAATACCCATTTTTCCAGGCTGTTACTTCTTCCAGATCAATGTTGCCTTTTATCAGACTCATCTTTCCATTGGATACCTGTACCTGCTGTCCAGGTGCAAGTTTCTGAACCGCGGTCCCATTAGACACCTCTACTGCTCCTTCTAAAAGGGTGGTTATATGAGGAAATGATCGGTAAGCTGAGATATTAAATTTGGTACCCAATACTTTGATTTCCTGTCCTTCGCTCTCGACAATAAAAGGATGGGATGCATCCTTTTGTACCTCAAAATAGGCTTCGCCACTGAGTACGACTCTGCGCTCGCTCCCACTAAACTGAACGGGGTAACGTAGTGAGGATACGGAATTGAGCCAGACTTTGGTACCGTCGCTTAGTGTAATACGATATTGTCCGGCCGCAGGCACAACGATTGTTGCCGAGGTATGAGCACTAGTGCTGATAGTATTTCCATCTTCATAGGTGATCGCATTGGCCTCGTTAACAATTCCGGATTGCGATTCACTGAGCTGATATTGTGAACCATCATCCAGCACAATTGTCGCCCTATTCGTGCCCGGAGTAATGGGTGCAGATGAGGTGATATTTGTAACAATACCAGGTTGGGCATCAGGCTCTACCGCATTGGACTGGGTATAATAATACATACCTGCCCCTACTGTCGAGAAAAGTAGGGCTGCTGCGGCGTAACGTGTCCATCTAAGAAAACGTACTCTAGTCACTGGACGACGAATCTCCTGATCAAGACGCTGCTTGATCTGATCTTTGATTTCGCTTTTTTCTTCGACAGTTATCTTTGAGAAATCATCTTCATAATCTTCAATAAGTTTATCTCGCTGTTCGAGAAATTTTAACTCAGCTTCTGTCGCTGTACCAGCAAGATAACGTGCAATAATGTGCTTTAAGTGTTGACTATTTTTTTGGTCCTTCATAACTTATGCCAACCCAATATGGTGATCGGTCTATAAGGTATGTGCTTGAAAAAGCGAAAAGTCCCAAAGTGAAATAAAAAAAAATAAAATTATTTTAAAAGCGAGGATATAATAAGAAGCGTTGTGAGGTAATGTGCATATCTTTCCTGTAGTTCTGTCTTGGCTCGTTGCAGCTGATTCTGAACGGTTTTACGAGAAATGCCCAAGTCGTTTGCAATAGTTTCTGTCGACAGTCCGTCTAGATAATGCATCAGAAATATTTTTCTTCTTTTTTCGGGTAACACTTCGATCCAACAGGACAACAATTGCTCATATTCTTTTTCCTTTATGCTGGTATCGGCATAAAAATAAGAAACAAGATACTCTTCAAATTCCAGATAATAACTGTGCTCTAATGGTGCTTTCTTAAGTTCTTTATAAGTAAGAAACCGTATTGCACTATGTAAATATGCAGAGAGGTTTTCTACCTGCAACGTTTCGCGTCGCCGCCAGATATCCATAAATACCTCCTGAACAAGATCTTGACATCTTTCTTTGAATCGGAGCCTATTGTAGGCATAGCTGTAAAGGGAAGACCAATACTGATCATAAAGATGCCCAAAAGCGACTTCGTCTCCGTGTTGCAGTTGGAGCAGTAGTTCTTTTTCATCGTATGGACATGCAGCAGTCATTAGATCTCGGTCAGTTAATCGGGCTAAACTTAACAAATATTTTACAAATGGTTAAGATTTCTAATCAAAAAACTGAACAGAAGCCTCCATCATATAAGCAGAAACGTTTTGTGACGGAGGTCCGGTTGGTTGTCACACCGATTATCAAACTATTTCGGAGTACAATACATATACCCCAAAAACACTTAGGGCGGTTTGATCAAACCGCCCTAAGTAAGAACTAAAAAAACTATTTGGTCACGTTAAAAAACGTATACTCCAATTTTAGAAACACCCCGTCTTTTATCGGGCGATGTACGGAGCCATATAGCTCCTTCTGGTAGGCTACATCTATACGGGCCTGACTATTGATAATAAATTGTACAGCCGGTACAATGTCCATATAGGAACGGCCATTCTTCGTTATGGTCTGCCCTACTAGTTCTATCATGGCATTGATATTGGTCTGCTTATAGCTTTTATAACGGTTAGGGTACATTAACCTTCCAGCCGAAAAAGTATAATTGATGGCGTCTTTTCCATATAACTCGGGAAAGTCGTTGCCGTCATTGTCCAAGGCGCGCCCATAACTGACATTAGAGCTGAGTGCCAGCTTCTTAATAAGTTGTGTTGCAACAAGACCGACTTCAAAACCGGAGTTTTTGCCCATGAGATCTATTGACTCCTGGTGGATAGCGCTCTTGTTCCAGCTGTATCTTCCGAAGGCCGCCATCCGGAAATGGCTCTGCAAATCATCTACAGAATAGAAACGATACTTGGCATAAGCGCTGGCACCGGCTAGGTTCATGCCATTTGCGGCATTGTCAAAATAGCTGGAAGCACGGACCATAAGGCTCTTATTGATTCCCCATGTTACTTCGGGAGATAGCCCGTAGATATAATTATCTTTTATGTCATTCTTGATTAATGATTGACCTACGCGTACACTAAGTGAACCGGCCGGCACATTGCTGGCCGGTTCTGTAACTACAAATAATTCCTGTGCATATGCACCTATAGCGCTGCATATGAAAAAAAACATTACGATATACCTCATACTACAATGCTACTATATGGTATACTTTATCGTTTTCTGAGGAATAGCTACCATGTTTTGCATAGGTTTTTGATAGCTTCTTATACTCTTTTTGTGTTACAAAGCCTTTGTCAACGACTCTGTACTGGTTTGAGCTGGCTTTCTTGTCTTCGATAAATACTAAAGAATCGTCTCCAACAGCAACTTGTTGCGCGGCAACGGCTTCAGGTGACAGGGTCAAAACCATAGATCCAACGAAGAAGCCTGCTTTTTCAACGGCATCCTTTAGCACTTTGGGGCTTACCGTTTGGTTGTCATTGAAAGAAATCGTAAACGTGTTTGTGTTAAGGTCTGTAGCAACATCAGCTATCTGCGACAGGGATTTTAACTGCTTGTTGATGGCATTGGAACACATCGAGCAGGTAAGCCCTGTAGCCATGATATCTACTTTTGAAATCTGTGCATGACCAGAAAAACTGGCAACTAATAAACCTAAAACTGCTATAAATGATTTTATTGTGAAAGTTTTCATCGTTATCTTATTTTTTAATTTGTGAAATAATCTGTGATTCTGTAGGGTTGATTGCGACAAGTTTGCCCGACTGGTCAAATAAATAAGTCGCCGGGAGGGCTTCAACGCCAAATACGACGGCAGAGGACGCATCAAATCCTTTGGGATCGATCAATTGTGTATGCTTCATCCCGTCTTTCTGAATAGCCTGAAGCCATTTTTCATTGTCCTTGTCTATAGAAATCCCTACAATTTCGAAGTTCTGTTTTTTGTACTTATCATACATCTTTACAAGGTGCTTGTTGGCTTTTCTGCAGGGCAGGCACCAAGAAGCCCAAAAATCGACCAAAACCGTCTTTCCCTCAAAGGAACGAAGTGCGATATCGACATTTTTATCATTCTGTAATGTAATATCAGGAAGTATATCCCCAATTTTCACCTGTGCATAGGAGTTATTAGCAACTAGCAACAGGAGCATTACTGCCCATACTGTATGTATTGATTTCATCTATTTGTTTTATGCACAACCACTCGTGAGCCCGGACAAATTGCTATTGACACCGTATGTCGAAGCAATCTATAGCTTGGTCTTCTCGTGCTTGAGCTATTATAGACCACAGGTATAAGAATACAGTCATTGATTGCCCGGATTCGTTACAGCAAGGATCATTAATAAAATGAATGTTTACCTGAAAAAGGTGTGGACAGGACAGACCATGGGCTGTCCATGCTGAAATATTAGCTTATTTTGGGAGGAAGCCAGATAGCGCGGGCATCATTGCTGTGAAAGAACTCGAGGTAGAAATAGTTTTGCTCTTTTTCGGAAAATTCGAAAAAAAGATCACTCTCGGCTATATGAAAAAATAAAGAAGTCTTGCCATCTATAGAATAGCCGCAGGAACAGCTTTTGCCATCGCCCTTGCAGTGTTTTTTAGGAGTAGCTTCTTTTTCTTTGCAGCAAGATTTTTGAGATGACATCTTTTGACAGCATACCTTGACACCTCCGACAGCTCGCGCCATCGCGTACTGCGGCCCCATAAACAGGGCAATCACAGCAAGGAACAGTATGAAAATCTTCTTTATCATCATATCTAAAAGATAAAGGTAATATTTTTAAAACTCGTTTCTACCAAAAAGACTGTAATCTATGTGATACATTATATGTCATCAAATCGAAAAAAACTAGCTATCTTAGAGGTTATTTTAGTTGCTGACCTAAAAAAGTGCAGAGCCGACACATGATTTTTAAAACACTACGAGCAAATATCGCTGTAGAAGACAGTACATTTGATGAACTGTACCCTTTACATATAAGAGAACTGGCAGATCGTCACTGGACACCAGTTGCAGTAGCAAAACTAGCCGCAGAGTATTTGGTGCAGGGACCCAACAGCAAGGTGCTCGATATCGGTGCTGGTGTAGGCAAATTCTGTTTGGTAGGAGCTTCCTGTACTGATGGCATGTTCTATGGTATCGAACAGCGTGAATCGCTGATAAAATTATCTACCGATATCGCCGAAAAGTATGATGTTAAAAATGTGGAATTTATACATGGCAACATCAATCAGGTTTCCTTTGCGGACTATAATGCGTTTTATTTCTACAATTCTTTCTACGAAAATATAGACACTTCCTGTCCGATTGATGATCTAATTCCGACGGATACAAAACTGTTTAAGGTCTATACAAGGTATCTAAAAAATGAGCTGGATCAACTACCTATAGGTACCCGCCTGGCAACATACTGGGGTACCTGGGACGAGGTGCCCCGAAGCTTTGAACTGGATGGTTCAGCCTGCAATGGTATGTTGAACTTCTGGAAAAAAACGGTGTAATAAAAGAGGCTATCTTTCGATAACCTCTCCAACACAAATAATATTATGAAACTTTTATTTCTTTAACCACTCGTCCAAAAGTGCTTTTAGTTTAGGGTCAGATGGACGTGGACTATCCGCTGTAATTAGATTTCCTGCTTTATCAATTAAGATGTAACGCGGAATACCGGTTACTTTATAGGCATTTGACAGGTCATTACCTGATCCTGCATGGATCTGGATTCCCTTCATACTTTTTGTTTTCACATATTCTTCCCACTTTGGCTTATCCTGATCTACAGATACACCGACAAATACGACTTCCTTGTCTTTGTATTCTTCATTCAGCTTCTCCCAGTGCGGCTCTTCGGCTCGGCATGGTCCACACCAAGTCGCCCAAAGATCTACTAATACGACTTTACCTTTCAAATCATCCAAAGCTATTTTCTTACCATCGATGTCTGGATAGGCAAATTTAAAGGCTGGAACTCCTGTTTTGGTCTCTACAAGTTTAGCTCCTACAGCTACTACACGCTGCTGCTGTTCTTCTAGAGTAAAGTAATCCTTGTACTGCTCGCTCATCTCTAAGAAATCATTGTACGAACGGGATCCCTCCAAACGATTGACTATAAACTGTCCTTTCAGAGTCTTGGAAGGAATGGCCGCCACCTGTTGGTCAAAGTCTGGCTTTGTTGCCAAGTCTATCTTTTTAAACACCAATATGCTTAGAAAACGATCCCCATAGGGTAATTGAAGCAACTCATCTTTTAAATATTGGTCAGCATTAAATGAAGTATAATACGCGCTCATGTCCTCTTTTTTGGGATGGGCCGAACGGGGCATATAGAGATAAGAAATCGTGTAATACGCAAAATCAAAATCTACCACCGTTGGAAATAGTGCATCAAACTTCGCATTGCCTGTTTTAACAGATTTCGCAATCTTTGCTACATTACCTTTAAAAGCCTCTACCTCCGGAAAAAAATCTACATAGGTACTCATACCGGCCAAGTTTGTTCCTTTGTCTTTGAAATTTGCAGACTGCTTATCCCATCCATAAAGAGCTTGATTCTCTTTACTGTTCTTACCGACTAGCTCATATCCTTCTTTTGATATCTTAACGTTAAGATCTTCTCCTCCTTTAAAATAGAAACGGTGAAGCCCCTGTTGGTTTTGAGAAGTACCTGTGCCGACCATATACAATCCCTCGTAAGTCGGCGTAAAACGAAAACCGAAACGACCTTCTTGATCAGGAGTAGACGTCGCTATCTCAACCAAACGACCATTGTAAATTCTAAATAGACTGACCTTCCGATAGGGAGCGGAATCTAACGTACCATTGATATTACTTGCTGTCTGTGCTATAGCCATCACAGTCGTGATTGCTGCAACAAACATTAAAACTATTTTCTTGATCATATATAATCTGTATTTATTTTCTTGGGTTTAATTCAGGGTTTTAGTTGATTCAATTCATGGAAAACCCTAAAGGACGTTTTAAATCCATAGCGACGAAACCATTAATATCTTTACGTTTAATAGCCGCCTGTATCGCTAATGCGTCTTCCTTTTTAATTTTATAATATGGATTTTTGAAATCATCCGTCAGCAATTGCTCTATTCCTCGGTCAGCATTTTTGAAATCGCCAAGGTAGGTGTACAACAACGTGATCTTGTACTGGTCGGAAAACTCAAGCTTATCCTTTTTGGCCTGTTCCTCGTATTCGGAAAGGATTTTTTTAAGTACCGAAGTGTTTTCCTTCTGGTCAATAATTACTTGCCCAAGCGCATTGCTTCGCTCTTCCCATTTGGGATAAAGATTAAATTCATCCATCAATGTAAAATAGATTTCAGCATCTTTTGATGTATTATAAAATTCTGTAGCAAAACTAGGCAAGAAAACCTCCCAAAGATGATCGTTAAATACAGGTTTTATATGGGTAAACATTTTGCGAAGTGCATCAACATCTTGCTTTCTACCAAATTGTTCGCTTTTTATTTTTGCAAGCCCATTAATCTTGTTCATTAATAGATTGCCCCCGTACATTTCGATCAATTTAGGAAGATTATCGTATGTCCAATCATTGTATTGCGGAAACTGGGTCACCGAATTAGCTAAAAATGCTACTTCGCTAAACAAATCCTTTTGCTGAGCTAAATAAGGCTCTAACTCTGAAAAAGGGTGATTGACTCCTGTTTTGATAAACCGCTCACTATAAGCCGCAGGATATTCTCTGTCCAGGTCTGTATCAAATGCCAAATAACGGTTTTGATCATTTAGCTGAACAGCCTTCTGTAGCAAGGGAACGAAGCGCGGCACACCAAAGAACCCGGACTCCGTCAAAATAGCTTTACCCTCAGCATTTAGAATAACATAGGTAGGAAACCCCTTTGCTCCGTATTTACGTGCTAATCTCTTGCCATCCGTTTCTTTCATCACGTCAGTCTTGTAGAGAATAAAATTCTTCTGAACCTCGGCCTGTACCTGCGGATCAGGAAACACTTTTTTGTCCATCTCGGCACAGGGCATACAGCCGACAAAGTACATATCAATAAGGATCAGTTTGTTTTCTTTCAGCGCCTGCGCTCTGCATGCTTCAAAAGAGCCTTTAAACGCCTGGTCCTGTGCTTTCACAACCACAATAATAAAGCAGAATGCAAGTAATAGGTATATTATTTTTTTCATTATTAATGTTTTAGGATACATGAACATTTAACTCTATTCATTACATAAAACCCAACTATGTGTAAGCTGGGCTTTATAAGTGAATTATTATTCACGGTAGGAAATGCTCACAATTTTACCAAATCCTTCATAAGACTTTTCTAATTGGGGCACGCCAGACAAACTGATCTCATAAAGCTCCATCTTACCCGAAGTAGTTGGCTGTCCTGCGTCATAGGTACAAACGACTAGTTTCTTCTGGAGTTCAAGGTAACGATTACTACGATTAAATATATTAGGATACTTAATCAAGGAGATGATCTTATTGCCCTTATCAATCAATAACTTATTAACTTTATTAAAGGGATCATATTGATATATTTTACTGCCAACAGAATACATAATATAACCATAAGTAGGGTCTACATCATAAAAATCAGCATTATCAATAGGTATGCTTGAATCTAAGACATCATCGCCTTGAAGCACCAATTCAGTATCATTATCGATAAATCGGATAAGATTCAGTTTTTTGGTAACGGGATCTCTCAGTAATGCATAGAATTGCTTATTTGTAATTGGAACATAGGCCATATATACCAAATCTTTCTGCAAGTTATCCGGTTTAAATGTATCCGGAGTGGATGACGAAGGTATAATCAATGCCTGATTTAATCCTTTATGAATTAAAAACCGTTTAGCCTTTATGTCAAAAACAACAAGATAATTCTGCGACTCTCTCTTATCTCCTAAAAAAGGGGATATATCAATCATGCCTCCCGTATTCAATCTGTTTAAAGAAGGTCCATATAAAGTTGCTTGAGGAATATTTTCCCGGCTTAATATCCCTTCACTATCGAGGACATAAGATTCTGAACCCGTCGAACTAAATTTGACTGCGTGATAATTTGTTGGTGTTGGTCGCATCACCTCTTCCTTGAAATTACTATATTTATTCCAGGTATATATTTGATTATTGATACTGTATGTTAATTTATCCGTAGAAACATACACTCTTGCACTGGGCTTGGCTGTTAAAAACTCTGAATTTCTAACGTAATGAACCATCAAGGGTTTCCCCTCTATTTTCCAACCACCACTTGCTTTTGTAATATCAAAATAGGGGTCGTATACCGTGGTTTTCGCATTGAATGCCAGCATATCCAAACGCGCTTCATTATTGATATCATTTAAAATTAACCAGCCATCTGCTATCTCTGTTGTGACCCTTAACCCAACCTTTTTTTGCCAGTGATACCCTGTTTCCTTATCTGTTATCTGATAAAACAAGGCATATTTAGATGGTACCAATGATAACATAACATCTAAATCTTTGTCTGTGCTGAGCACTTTTTTAATGTCAGCATTAGAAGCTAAAGAATCATAGCTAAACCATTCATAAGAATATTTATCGGCATCAAAAGAGCTGCCATCCCGTAGTTTCAACACGGGTTTTATTTTTAATTCTACCCCAGAAAACCCAAGATAATTATCTTCCATGTTTTCAATAAGCACATGATTTTGTTCCGAATAATCGTAATTCCCCAAATCCTTTCTACAGGAATTCAAAATACAAATGGTAAAAATTAAAAGACTGAAACCTATAATAGTACTTTTCATAATTTTTAATTTATTGTGCATACTTACCCATTTTCATAAGAGTGATACCATCGACCTCATAAACAGGAGTCCCCATGGCCTCCATTTCATTCAAATAAACCTGCATACTTTTAGACCAGGCAACCAAAAGGTTTGCGGCAGGCATATATTTCTCTGCCGTTACGACATCAATGTCCCAATCAAATCTACTCGCCATAATTTGGAATTTCTTTGCACTGAAATCGCCTAGATATCCCATCAAAGATGTCGCACTCGGATTCTTCTTTGGATCCCAAAACCAAGGAGCTCCAGCAATATCATCTACCGTAAAATGATGTATTGTAAAATTCTTCTTTTTCTTGTTTACACCTGTACCAACAATCTGATTAACCATTTCTGTTTCAAAGTTTTCATTGGAAAGAAGTTTCATCTCTAGAAATAGAGGTGCTATTCTCATTTCCGGAGTGCGCAATAGCTTAAAAATGAGAACATCTCTCACCTCACCAGATCTTATCACAAATTTGGGTGTCAATAACTCATAATCAATACCTTCTTTCAGTGTACTGTTCTTTGAAAATTCGATTTTATAGGGTCTGTCAATACTCTGCGGCCCACCTGTTGTAAGCACGGAAAGAAAATATAGGCTATCTTTAATATTGTCAGGTACATAACCAAAGGAAAAACTGTTGGTATCTTGAGGCACATACCCTTTGTTGCCAGTTTGATCCATTCCTTCAAATAGAATGGTATTATTTGCCGTGTAGTATTCTAATTCTGCTTGTTTACAAGAAGCTATACAGATTAATAATGTCACTGCGACTAATATTTTTTTTAGATTATTCATATTCAAACTTATCTTGGTTGAGTT
The DNA here is from genome assembly GCF_017908035.1 of Sphingobacterium tabacisoli. Classification (GTDB taxonomy): domain Bacteria; phylum Bacteroidota; class Bacteroidia; order Sphingobacteriales; family Sphingobacteriaceae; genus Sphingobacterium; species Sphingobacterium tabacisoli. The sequence goes on from NZ_JAEQMU010000009.1 coordinate 89,885, forward strand.
TCAGACAATGGAATAGGGAAAGTATACTGATCCAAATTGATTGCTTTTTGAGCATTTGAAGCTGCAGAAATAATAGATTTCGTATTTGTACGCTTGTAATAATACCACAACTGCCCCTCCCCATAAAATTCCTTTCTGTATTCTTTCATGATATCTGTAGCAAGGTTACTAGCATTGCCTAAAACATCACAGTTTCTATTTTTCCGAACTTCATTCAGATATTCTAATCCTTTATTTGGATCTGTCTCACACTCGGCAGCAATTAAAAACACCTCACTAATACGCATACCCGGCACGGTATACCTAAACTTATATTCTGATTTATTAGACGCTGTAATATCCTTGTATTTGGTAAAGATATGATAGGATTTACCTCCTGTCTGATCCCACATATTACCATAGCGATAATCATTGGGCCAATTGTCAAATATGGTATTCAAAAACTTTGGAGTCGTCCCTGCACCTAAAATAACCTTATCCTCCAAAGCCCCGCTAAACTGATTTTCGTAAACTTGATATAACTTTGGATTTTCAAAAGCGAAAAGAAGCTCTGTGGAAAAGACTCGATTGGCTGTACTTTTATCCCCTATATTAGTAGGCTTAATCCAGGGAAATTTTGTCTGATTCGCCATGATCTCTTTCGCCGCACTTAAAGCCGCTGGCTTATCGCCTTGATACAAAAGAACTCTAGCCTGAAGTCCCTTGACTGCAAAATAATTCATGTGATAGTTACGGAATAGTAAATACGGCATACTACCCAATTCATATGTACCTCTCGTCATATCAACGACCTCCATAAACATAACCGGATCATAAACTTTTAATAGGTCTTCCGCAACTTTTAAATCCGATAGAATTTTCTCTACTACAAAAGAGCTCGTTGAAAATGGAGCTGCGTCATAACCAGTTTTATCATAATATGGAATAGATCTCGCCCCTGGGTTATTTTCATAATTCGGGGCAAACATGCGAAGCAGATCAAAATATAGAAATGCTCGGATACCATGTGCTTCGCCTTTCATTATATTTTTAGAGACATCATCTAAAACAGTTCCATATGTTTCTAGATTTTCAAGAAAACGGTTAACATTTGCAATATTGACATACATATCTGTCCAGATATTATCAATTGCTTTTTTAACCTCATCTTCTCCATAATCATAAGCAACTAGTTGCTGAATTTTTTTGTCATGTGAAGGAGTTGTATAATAAAGCTGTGCCAACAGGTCCAATGTTTTGACATTGATTTCATTACCATACATACTACTACTACCCAATTTTAAATATATCCCATTCAAAGCGTCTTTAAACCCTTGAGATGTTTCTAAAACTTCTTCTTCAATAAACTTATCTTCAGGCTTTACATTCAACCATTTTGTACAACCAGACAACAAGACAGAAAGGATATATAGTGGAATTATTATTTTTTTCATTTTTGCTTATTTAAATGTTGCATAAATACTCATCGAGACATTTTTCGTAAAAGGATAATCTATCCCCCGTTCTCTTCTAACTGTTGAAGAATAAAAAATATCATTGAAAAAAGTGTTGATTCTTAGATTGGATAACTTTAAACCATCCAACCATCTCTGGTCCCTAAATTCATAACCAAGACTAATGGACTCACCGCTAAATGTGTTTTCTTTCTGAACAAAGCGAGAAGATATCGGCGTTGTATTTGTGATACTTATTGCCTTAAACTGAGAAATATCTCCCGGTTTCTGCCAGCGATCATAAAGCGCTCTCTTATCTTGATTATTCTCTACATTTTTTAATGAAATATTCTCCACTTTGTTAAACAAAGCTGTATTTAGATTATCCTTCCGGAAAATATAGCGCAATAAAACATTTGCGGTAAACCCTTTATAGGTAAGACTCCCTCTAAGTACTCCTTCTGCTAAGGGCTGGGCCGTACCCACTTTCACGATATTATCAGGATCATAGTTATAAGTTTGTTCGCCATTTGAAGTTAAAAAAACCTCTCGGCCAGAAGATGGGTCTATCCCTAAAGATCGTACTGCCCAAATATCATTTGGACCATAACCATCTTTATAGCGGGTCAGCGAGTTACTTTCTCGCATTTCTTGATTTAAAGCACTTAGTTTATTGTTGAAGTTATCATAATGGGACTTCAACATAGAACCTGTTAATCCAAAAGTCAAAACAATACGGTCTACAGGATTGTATATAGGCGAATAGTTAACCGTTGTTTCTATCCCTTTATAATTTAACGTTCCTGCATTAAATGGATAAGCAGATAATCCTGTCGAAGATGGCAGTGTGACAGCAACAACCAAAGGATCCGTAAGTTTATCATAAGCATTAACTTGAACATTCAATTTGTTATTAAACAACACCGCGTCCAAACCTACACTTGTTTGTCTCGTTCGCTGCCATTTTAGATCTGGAGCTCCCAATGCTGACAGATAAATTCCCTCACCGAAACGATTAAGGTCAGTCACATAACTATATACTGATTGACTCACATTTCCAAAGTTCTGATTACCTGTGACCCCTATATTTCCTCTCAGACGAAACATATTGACCCAGCTGATTTTCTTAATAAAGTCTTCTTTATCTAGATTCCATCCCAAACCAAAAGAATAATAGGGAGAGTACAAATTATTTGATCCAAAGCTAGTAGACCCATCAAGGTTATAGTTAAAGTCCAAGTTGTATTTTTGAGCGTATGAATAGTTTATAGAACCAAGTACCGAATTTCTTCTACTTTTTGTTTTGTAAGATACAGGCTTGGAATCCGTCACAAAACCGTTTGAAAATGCGGGGTTACCATTACTCGTTGAGGGAAATCCTACGGCTGTATATCCATTAGATTGATTAACTGTTTCATTAACTTCTCCTCGAAAGTTGGCAGTAATAGAGTGTACATCACTAATAATCTTTGCATAGGTAAGCATAAGATTTCCCGTGTAACTAAAATAGCTGTTCTCTGCATGATCTAGACTTCCTCTTTTCGAATAATCTACACCAGCGAACTTACTGTGTAATGAAGATAAGAAAGCATCTGATGTCGTATTTCCTTTGCTAATCTGTCCTCCTGCTGTCAATCGTAGAGCAGAAGTAAAGTCATAATTAAACTGTAGGTTATCCGTAATCAGATAATTTTTTGTTTTGTCAAAACTTTTCAAGCTGGCATTATACAATGGATTAACATTGGTAATATCTACTCTTGAGTCATTCGTCAGAGTCTTATAGGACAAATACATTTCGTCGGCAGGGAGCAGTTCAAAATACGGATTGGTGTTCACCCAAGTTGAAAAACTACCGTAAGGTGACTCATTTCCAGTATATCCCGAAATATAAGCTCTGTTGGATACATTTAATTTTCCCGTCCTATAACTCAAGTTTATGTTAGCACCCCAATCTTCACGACCAGATAGCTTTATTGCTCCTTTTGTATTTTTATAGTTCATACCAACATCGAACACGACTGCTCCCTCACCTCCTCTAGCACTAACGGAGTGTCTATGGGAAAACCCTGTTTGCAGTGGCTTGTCCAGCCAATATGTATTTACACCGCGTAAGACATTGTCTAATCTGTCATTATAAAGCTGATCTAATTTAAGCTGCTGACTTACATTGCCTTGATTAGCATAAAACCTTCCTGACAATCGCTCAAATTCTAATTTCTCCGCCGCATCCATCATATTATAGCTTGATAAATCTGGAGCCTGAACTTGCATATCGGCACTATAGGACAATTGAACTTTTCCTGGCTTTGGCTTAATCGTCTCAATTACGACAACTCCATTGGATGCCCGTGAACCATAAATAGCCGTTGAAGCAGCATCTTTGAGAATAGTAGCGGACTGAATGATATTCATATCCAAATCCATAATAGTACGCAAGCTTGTTTCAAAACCATCTAAAATAAATAACGGCTGATTGGGATCTGTCGAAAATTCATTCTTTAAGCTAGATGTTGGAATACTGGTCTGTCCTCTCAATTCTATCTTGGGCAACATATTAGGATTTGAGCCTAAAGCATTGTTTTCGATTTGAATAAAAGATGGATCTAATGCTCTTAAGCTTGCAACAACATTTTGGTTGTTCACCATTTTCAGTTCTTGTCCTGTAAAAGATGCTGTTGCTCCTGTAAAACTTTCCTTTTTTCGTTGGGTTATCCCCGTAACCACCACTTCTCCAACTTCTTCTTCTTGTTTTTTCAACCGAATTATCATACGATTGCGCTCCAGGCTAGCCTTTACCTCTCTACTCTCATAGCCGAGATAAGAAATAACAAGAATTTCATTCAATGAAGTTATTGGCAAATTAAACGAACCATCTTCCTGAGTTGCTACTGCTAGCTTTGGATCCGATTTTAGGCGAACCGAAGCTCCCTTAATAGGTTTACCATTTTCGTCCAATAACAGCCCTCGTACCACTTGCTGTAAAACAGACTCTGCGATTTTTGATACGCTCTGAGGAAACTCTCGGGAGGTTGACTGAGGCTGTAAAACTCTTCCCTTCTTTATAACAATGGTTTTGTCAAAATATTCAAAAGTAAAATTACCATTCTTCAATACGCTATTTAATGCTTGATTCAAAGGCATGTTTTTGACATCGACATCGACTCCTTTTACTGGAGCAATATCTGTCTTGTTGTAAAAAAAAGTATAGCCACTCTGCTTCTCAAAATCTTTTAAAATAGCTTCTAAATTTGTCTTTTGTCGCTTTAGCGTGACCTGTTGGGCATAGGTGCTTGCATCTACCTGAGACAGACCTAGTCCTAACAATAAGGTGATTAGGTTAATTTTCATCAATGATCGGGATAGTGGTCTTGACAGATTGGGACTCTTATTATTCCCATCGAACACCGTCCGTCGGGTTCCTGGAGTCGGTCCATGTAGAGACAGACCTTCTTTCCCATTCTGTAAGAACGGATTTAAAGAAATTTTCATTAATTTCGATTGTTGGTTGTAACGATTAAAAATTAGTTCACTTGATCTACGGCCTTCAACTACTCATCGGGTTCTGCGCCAACAGAATCCGATTTTTGTTTATCTATCAGGCTATCCCGAATTGCTGTACTCCATTTTGATTCTTTTCATGTTTTTAGATTATGTAATGATTAAGTTAATTCGTTTGTTTCTACCGACAACGGCTTTGGTACTAAGCTCAGCATAATTCAAAAGCTCTACCAGTCGATCTAAGGACAGGTTGCGCGGAATCTTACCGATATACTGTGCGGTATTGGTTTTGCGATCGTACGTAATATCAATATCGTACCAACGGGCAATCTCTTGTAAAACCGTTGCTGTGTTGCTCCCGTCAAAACTAAACTGTCCTTTGGTCCAGCTCAAGACATCATCAATATTGATTGTCCTTGTTTCTAAATGTTGGCCCATAGAGCTTGCTTGCTGATTTGGTTTGAGAACTGTGGTACGCGAAGCCAGGTTGACCTGTACGACTCCTTCTGCTAGTGTCGTCTGCTCACTATCCTCCTGAGGATAGGACCTGACATTAAACTTAGTCCCTAGTACTTGAATCCGTTGACCTCTTGCCTCGACAATAAAACGGCTCTTTTCGCTGGTTTTTGTTACTTCAAAATACCCCTCGCCCTCTAGCTTTACCACGCGATCGCCAACACCGAAGGAGGATGGATAGGTCAATTTAGACTCTGAATTGAGGGTAACTCGTGTTCCGTCAACCAATGTCAGCTGATAGGTCGCCGCCCTGGGAATACGTAGGCTATTAGATTGTATTTTCTCTGCTCCATTGGCAGCATTATGATAGCGAACCTTGCCTTCAGCATCTTTGGTGATGATTGTTTCGCCAATCTGTAAGCTTTCATTGAGTGCAAGCTGATCTAAATCTATTTCCTCTCCTCCCTCCAATACTATTATAGCGCGCTCTTTTGCTGGTTGAATCTGTGCCAGTTGCTCTACTGTAGCGAGATCTGCTGATGTAAGTGAATTCCAGACAAAATATCCCCCAACCAGAAATATAGCCGCTGCTGCAGACCAGCGGTATAACCGCTTCGTATTAAATCGTTTTGACTCGGTACTTATCGCATCAAACAGCCGCTTTTTTGCGCGTTGCTGTATGGCTTCCTGTTCCATTTGTTGGATCAAAGAATCAGCTTCGAGACCATCGTACCAAGTAATCACGTCCCGATGGTCTTTTTCCTTCGCGTTCAAAAAATTAGTTATCTGCTGGTATAGCCGCTGTACGTGCTTCATAAAAACCCTCGTGTGTATTTATACCAACCACAATGAGTGCCCAATTAGGGTTACTTTTCAACCATAAAAATTAGAAATGGTCAAAAACATAAGGTCAGTTAATAGATAAGTGTATAAAAAGAGGGGTACCTTCTACTCGATTTAGAAAAAAAGTAGAAAATTCTTAGTCACATCACGTAATCGCCTGATAGCCTTATTAATATGCTTCTCGACTGTAGACTCCGAAATATCCAACTGTTGAGCGATTTCTTTATTACTTAAGAATTCACTCCGACTAAGTTTGAAAACTTCACGGCATTTGTCTGGCAAATTTTCGATTTCATTGGAAACAATGTCGATAATATAGCGGTAATGAAGACGCTCTTCTAAAGGAACTGTCTCATCAAGAATATCTAAATGTTCTAGATCCATAGGATTGGCCCGTTTTAACTCCGTACGGTAATGGGCCAAGATAAGGTAACGACACGAAGAGTATAGGTAGGCCGGTAAGGATTCTATATCGAGCATATTGTGCCGGTTGCGCCAAAGAGAAAGAAAGAGGTCGTGTAGAATATCTTCGGCAACTTGTGCATCCGATACTTTGGATAGGATATGCTTTGTTAGATCATCAGAAAAGAGGTCATAGAGTAGCGAAAAGGCTCTTTCGTCCCCCTCGACAATGCGCTCTAAAAGCAACCTAAAACCCGTTAATCTACTGTCATTCATGAATACCCGCCACTAAAGCTAACAAATTTATAATACAAACGTTTATGAAAGTTGTTTCGCGACAAAGCTATAGATTTAGCTCCGATACACAAACCTACAACAAAGACTACAAAAAAAGTAGTCTTTATTTTATTTTATCGAGCCAATGAATAATGTGACCATCCCGCTCCATTTTACGAAAATAGGTCATCTGTCTTTTTGCATACCGATGTATCTCGGTACCAAGCTTGTGCAAAAACACATCATACTCTATTTGACCACGAAGGTAATAACTAATGTATTTGTATTCCAGTCCATAATAGGCAATTTCATCATGAGTCAATCCTGAATGTAACAGGTTTTCAACTTCTCGAACCATTCCTTGATCCAATCGATCAAGTAAGCGTTGGCTGATTCGAGCGCGCCGAAGTTCGACGTCAGGATTCAGTCCCAAGATGGTCGCAGTGTAACCTGGTACAGAGGGAGGCAAGATATGCCCCGGCTGAGAGAGCCAGTTCAAAATTTCTAAAGCCCGAGCCATTCTCTTTTTGGAGGTATAATCTATGGCGAAATCGGAAGGAATGAGGTACTGAGCAATCTGCTCTTGCAGCTCCTGCTTTGTTTTCTGCTCCTGAAAACTACGCCAAACAATGTTGGTCGGCACCTGGTTATAGGGCTGGGGGCTGAGTAATGCTTGTATATAAAACCCAGTCCCTCCACAGACTATAACGGGCTTGCCTTTTTCTTTTATAGATCGGTAAGCACCCTCAAAATCCTCTAAAAATCGGGCTACATTATAGTGCTCGCCTGGATCGGCAATATCAATTAGGTGGTAAGGTATATCTCCATATTCCTGAATATCCTTGCCGGTACCAATATCCATGTGCCGGTAAACCTGTCTCGAATCGGCACTGATAATCTCGCCATTCAGGGTTTTGGCTAATTCTACCGCTAATTTGGTTTTTCCGGAAGCTGTGGGACCTGTTATAATTAAAATATCTTTCTCGAGAAAAGACGTTTCCCGAGAAAGATACTCAAGGACTTGTTTGCTGTTTATCACAGTACAAATTTAGTCCATTTTTCATTGCTCTCATTACTTTTTACAACAGTATCAATGAAAGCCATACCCCGTACACCATCGGCTACCGTAGGAAAATCCAATGCCTCTGGACTTGGGGTCTTCCCTACTCTTTTGGCAGATACAGTCAGGGCAAAATTGCGGTATATATTAGCAAAAGACTCCAACAGTCCCTCGGGGTGCCCCGATGGAATCCGTGTGTTGTGTGTCGCAAACGAGCTCAATGTATAAGGTGCAGCATAAGCATTGCCTGTACGGTACAATTGACGGGGTTGATCCAACATCTTGACGATAAGATTATTTGGGTCTTCATTCGCCCATTCTAATCCCCCTTTTTCACCATATATACGAATACGCACGGCATTCTCCTCGCCCGCAGAAACCTGTGAAGCCATCAAAACACCTTTTGCCCCATTTTCAAAACGCAAAAGGACGGATCCGTCATCATCCAATAACCGGCCTTCTACAAAAGTAGTCAGATCTGCACAGAGCTCTGTGATACGCAATCCGGATACATATTCTGCAAGGTGCGCCACATGTGTCCCAATATCACCCATAACCAACGATTTGCCCGAACGCTTTGGATCTGCTCTCCAAGCCGCTCCTGCATTACCTTCTCGTTCGGAAAGACGGCTTAACCAGCCTTGGGGATACTCGACAAGGATTTTACGAATCTTACCAAAGTGTCCCTCACGCACCATCGCTTTGGCCTGCTTGACCATCGGATATCCGGAATACGTATGGGTAAGACATAAGGTACGACCAGTCTTATTTACAACTTCCTGCAAGGCTAGAGCTTCTTCTAATGACACCGTCATCGGTTTTTCGACAACCACATCAAAGCCGCTTTCCATCGCAAGTTTTGCAGGTTCAAAATGTAAAAAATTGGGGGTCACAATCGTCAAAAAGTCCATCCGCTCACCCTCAGGCAGCAGAGCCTCTTTTTCGATCATCGTTTTATAATCGGGATAAACTCGATCTGGAGCAACAAAAAGCTCCCGACCAGATTCTTTTGATATTTCTGGATCTACACTGAAAGCGCCACATACCAATTCGATCTTTCCATCCATAAAGGCAGCAATACGGTGTACGGCACCTATAAAGGCGTCTTTTCCTCCACCGACCATGCCCATGCGTAATCTACGTTCCATAATTAATTTATAAGTTTAATGTTGAAGGATGTTAAAATAGCAAAATCTATTTAAAGTAAGAGCTTTAATTTCAAACTCCCCTTATTTTCAATGTAATAGTCCACTACCTGCTCTTCTGTAAAACGGGAAAAACGCTGCCCCCCGACGACGGCGAAACGCTGTGGAGCGGTCGTATCGACTACCTCAAAACCTAGGGTTTCTAAAGACGAGGTATCCTGGCACCAATCTCTATCTGCATAGGTCATGATATCCTGTGGTTTAAATTCTTTTATAAATGCCTTCAATAGTTTGGATAGCCCGCCTATAACAAGCCTATCTCCCTTGTGGCAAAAACGAATCAACTCGAAAGATCTAAAATCTGGACCTAAATGCCACATAATGCGTCCTCCACTGAAGACGGCGACAGATACCAACTCTCCCTGGTTAAAAAGCCCATATCTATATTTACCAGGAAGTGCTCCCTGAAGGTGATGTTCTTCTTGAAACTCTACTGCAGCCTGCTTGTCAATACGGGCGACGACTGTAGAACGGGCGTAGATACGCTCCCCTTGTCCATGCACCCCCTTCAGCCGATTGATAATCTTATCCCTGGCACCGAGGAGCTGATCATAGTCGAGATGTATCACATCCTGCCCTGCGACCTCCTCGACGCGATGGGTGTGAGGCTTGTACATAAAAAGTGTAACACGGTCGGTGTGTACTTCAAAAAAATCAGTGTGTTCGTTGACTTCTTCTATCGTAATATGTTCCGATAACAGTTGAATAAAGTGTCTGATGTCTTTTTTTGATTCCCGCACGGTATAAAATTACGATTAATAATTATAATCCACCCGGATGAAAATAGATCGATCCGTGGCGCAAAAATAAAAATTCATACCTTTGCAAAAGATTAAGAAGAATGAAATTACCAATAGTAGCATACGGTGATCCGGTATTACGGAAAAAAACCGAAGAAATAGATGAAGATTATCCTCAATTAAAGGAATTGATAGATAATATGTTTGAAACAATGTATACAGCACATGGAGTAGGGCTTGCTGCTCCTCAAATAGGGCTGCCTATACGTTTGTTTGTCATTGATGGCTCTCCTTTTGCTGAGGATGAAGACGGTGATACAGACCTAAAAGATTTCAAAAGGGTATTTATTAACCCGATTATTGTGAAAGAATATGGCGAAAAATGGGCATTCAATGAGGGCTGTCTTTCTATCCCGGATATCAATGAGGAGGTAATGCGTCCATCCAATGTAGTGATAAACTACCTGGATGAAAATTTCGAGGAGAAGGAAGAAGATCTGGCAGGATTGGCTGCACGTATCGTACAACATGAATATGACCACATCGAAGGAAAGCTTTTCGTAGACAAGCTGGGCCCCCTTAAAAAGACAATGTTAAAGAGTAAGCTGGATCAGATCTCAAAAGGGCAGATCCGCGTAGGCTATAAAATGAAATTTCCGCTACAAAAGAAAGGAAGATAAAAAGGAGCTCAATAGAGCTCCTTTTTTTATTAACTAAGTCCTAGTATTTCTTTATTAAAGGCGGCATCCGCTCCCGTGGATGCAAAGTCGTCAAATGCTTTGTCCGTAACACGGATAATATGATCCGAGATGAATTTAGATCCTTCTGTCGCACCATCAATCTGGTTCTTGATACAGCACTCCCATTCCATGACGGCCCACCCATCGTAACCGTACTGGCTGAGCTTGCTGAAAATGGTCTTAAAGTCGACCTGTCCATCTCCTGGTGACCGATATCTGCCTGCTCTATTTAACCAACTTTGATACCCACCAAAAGTACCTTGTTTGCCTGTTGGATTAAACTCAGAATCTTTGACGTGAAATGCCTTGATGCGCTCGTGATAAAAATCAATATATTGTATGTAATCCAGTTGCTGTAATACAAAATGGGATGGATCGTACAATAGACACGCTCTAGGGTGATTGTTTACCTTTTCTAAGAACATCTCGTAGGTAACACCATCGAAAAGGTCTTCGCCGGGATGGATCTCGTAACATAGATCTACACCACACTCCTCGAAGGTGTCTAAGATTGGAGTCCAACGTTTCGCCAATTCGGTAAAAGCTTCGTCTACCAGCCCCTCTGGCCTCTGAGGCCAAGGGTGAAAATATTGCCATAACAACGACCCACTGAAAGTAGCATGTGCTTTAAGACCTAGATTCTGAGATGCTTTTGCACCATATTTTAACTGCTGTATAGCCCACTCTGTACGCGCTTTGGGATTATTTCGGAACTTCTCAGGAGCAAACGCATCGAAAAGCTTGTCATAAGCAGGATGTACTGCTACCAATTGCCCCTGTAAATGGGTAGAAAGCTCTGTAATCTCTAGCCCGAGCTCGTTTAATTTACCTTTATATTCGTCGGCATAGGTTTTACTTTCAGCAGCTTTCTGTAAATCAAAATAATGAGGGTCTCCGGTAGGAATCTGAAGTCCCTTGAAGCCTAAAGATTTAGCCCATTCTGCAATGTTTTCTATGGAATTGAAAGGCGCTTCTTCTGCAATAAACTGTGCAAGGAATATACCTGGTCCTTTTATTGTTTTCATCTGATTACTGTTTGTTTATCGGTATTTTACCCGAACATTAATAACTATTGATCTATCTCAATTAACGCTCGGCTGTAGTTATAAGTTTAAGTTCTGTAATATGACTATGTATGGGAATAGCTATCTATCGGGTAGATGAACTGATACACAGGCTCAATAAAGATAAGCTTATTTTTGAATAAAAATGTAGGTAGACATACAAGATAACTTTGAAAAAGGTAAAAAATATAATTTTACCATGATCTGTTTTCTTAGAATTTATGATAGATTTTATTAAGTTTGATAAATAATAAAGCAAGTCATGCATACAAATTATGAGTCAAATCCTATTTTAGACCGCCTACCAAAACATTTAAGGCAGTTTATTAAACCCCAAAACTACGAGGAATATACCCCTATCAATCAGGCTGTATGGCGCTATGTCATGCGCAAAAATGTGGACTATCTATCTCGGGTAGCACATGACTCTTATCTTGAAGGGCTAGATAAAACGGGACTGGAAGTTGATAAAATACCTGATATGTATGGCATGAACCGCATATTGAAAGAAATCGGCTGGGCAGCTGTAGCTGTTGACGGTTTTATTCCGCCTAACGCTTTTATGGAGTTTCAGGCTTATCATGTTCTGGTCATCGCCTCTGATATCCGACAACTTGAAAATATTGAATATACCCCTGCTCCTGATATCATACATGAAGGAGCTGGGCATGCCCCTATTATCGCCAACAGGGAGTATGCAGAATACCTACGTCGATTTGGTGAAATAGGAAGTAAAGCAATCTCTTCGGCACATGACTATGAAATATATGAAGCCATCCGCGAGCTCTCCATTCTGAAAGAGGCAGAAGGTACGCCTATAGCGGAAATAGAGCGGGTAGAAAATCTGGTAAATGAGCTTCAAAACAAGAAAATAGAGCCCTCCGAAATGGCCTTGATACGTAATCTGCACTGGTGGACTGTGGAATATGGACTGATAGGCACTGTGGAGAATCCTAAAATATATGGAGCTGGTCTACTCTCTTCTATCGGTGAATCGGCTTGGTGTATGCGTGATGAGGTTAAGAAAATCCCTTACGATATCAGCGCCGCTTACCAGGGATTTGATATTACGAAACCTCAACCCCAACTCTATGTCACTCCTGACTTTGCTTATCTAAGCTTGGTCCTAGAGGAGTTTGCCAACACAATGGCACTCCGCACAGGAGGAATCAGCGGGGTGAAGAAGCTTATAGAATCTAAAGCATTGGCCACAATAGAATTATCCACCGGTATTCAGGTATCTGGTGTTTTTAGCCGAGTTATCGAACAGGATGGCAAACCTATTTATATACAGACCTCCTCACCTACAGCTTTGGCTTATCATAACAAGGAACTTATAAACCATGGTACCAACTATCACAACGCAGGCTTCAGCACTCCTGTTGGTAAGTTGAAGGGAATAAATCTATCTATAGAAGATATGAGCCCTAAAGATCTACAGGCCTATAATATAGAGGAGGGTAAAGATATCAAACTCGAGTTTGAAGGTAATATTACAGTAGAAGGCCGTATTATTACGGGGCGAAGGAATATCAAAGGAAAGATTATTTTAATCAGCCTGGAGAACTGTACAGTCCGCTACCACAATGAGGTGCTATTCCAACCGGAATGGGGTACCTATGATATGGCAATTGGAAAAAAAGTTATTTCTTGCTATTCGGGACCTGCAGATGATAGCAGTTTTGACCTCATTTCGCATGTTTCGCACACAAAAACGATCAAACAACAGAAGACACAGGGAAAAATTGAACTTGAAAACCTGTACCTGGCGGTAAGGACCCATAGAGAGGGTAAAGATAAAAGAGACTTAGAACAGATACTACAGACAGTTAACACAAACTACCCGGACGATTGGCTATTGACCTTAGAAATATGCGAAATCGCCCACAAAGAAGGTAATACTGTCCTATTTGAGAGGTCTCAAAAAACACTAAATGATATTCAGCAGGCAAAACCTGCTGTAAGTAATCTGATAAAAGACGGGCTACAGCTGATCTGTGGTTAATTTTTATCCTTATTTTTCGTTTCAATCCATAAAGACATATATTTTGTGGATTGAAACGATTGATACATTAATATCGCCCCGATAAAGTTCCGCTCCCTAAAAGACACCATATCTTCCTGTATTTCTAATATGGTTTTCAAAAGTCTATCGCTGTAGGAATTATCTGCATACAGGCTATTAAATAGATCGAATCCTACTTTTTGCTTCTCTTCCCAAAGTAACTTCTCCCGATAAAGCCGAAGGCTGTATGCAACAAAAGCTACCGTATCATCAGTAACAAATCCGCCCCATTTCTCATTCTGTTGCATTGACTCTGCTCCTATACTACTACTCACAGAGGGTGTCCCAGAATACATCGCATCGACCAGTTTGCCTTTGGCCCCTGCTCCAAACGGAATAGGAGCAAGCAATACGCGGTAGTTTGCAAGGCTATTACGTGCGTCTTCTGCACGTCCTTTAATTAAAAAACCTTCTTTGGGTTTATGCAATTGAAAAACCTTCTCGGAGGCATAGGCACCGAAAATATGGAGCTCAGCCTCACGTTCCTGCTTTCTTATTTGGGGCCATATCTCTCGCTTCAATCGCTCTACGGTTCGCCAATTGGGCTCATGTATAAAATTACCGATGAATACAAAATCTTTACGCTGTCCAAAAACAGGTAAAGTCGAAGAATGTATATCTGCTAATTTTTCTTCTTGAAAAGGAAGATAAAAAAGACGCTCCATAGGGACCGCGAAGTCTTGTGTAAGAAGTGTGATTTCTTCTTTTGATATAATCAATGATAAATCTGAGCGCAATATAGCAGCTATCTCCCGCTTGGCTGTGTCTGTCCTATAATCTATAGGCATAGCTTTCTTAAATGCTTCCTGTCTAGCAAGCCTAACAAAATGAAGGTCTTCTGTATCTAATATACGAAGTGCATCGGGGCAGTGCTCTGCTACCCGCCAACCATATTGCTCTTCTACCATAAAACGATCAAAAACCACAATGCTAGGTGCTAATTCTCGAACGAAACTATCAAAAGAGGAATCATTAAGCTGTATCATATGCTCTGCTATTCCTAAAGAAGTCATATCATATGAATGCTCCCCTTTGCCGGCTGCTGAAGCAAAATGAACCTCATAATCTCTAGAAAACAAACGGACTAGATGTAACATCCGCCATCCCGCGGCCGAAGAAGTAGGTTCAGGCCATACTAAACCAATAAAAAGTACTTTTAGCATTTTATACGCACTATGCTTTTATTTTTTAACTATCTTTAAAGCAACCTTAAAAAACAAAAATAAGACAATTAAATTAACCGAAATAAATGACTTCGTTTTAATCCATATTTAAGGCTATTTATTACCTATGCTAAAAACTGTTTTTGGGAATCATCTCAAAGGGGCAGGCTACATCCCAGCCTATACCGGTCTCAAATAAAACGTTTTGAGACCGGTTCACTTCTAATCTCTTGATAGAAGATAGAAACGCTTTGACCAAAGCTTATCTAAAGGAAATTATCTAAGTTTGTAATCAGGAAACAAATCGAGAATAATAATGCTAGGATTAAAACTACTTACAGACCCTCGCTGGGCCAATATTGCCGAATCTAATTTGGAAGAAATTTTGACGGACCATGCCTGGTGTGAACAAAAAGCAGCTTCCAATGCCATAATGCTGATCACTCAAAATCCAGAGTTTGAAGATCTCGTACACGAACTGACGGATATCGCACTGGAAGAAATAGAACACTTCAAAATGGTAATAGGTATTATCAAAGAAAGAGGATACACACTAGGACGGGAAAGGAAAGACGATTATGTGGGCCAGTTGATGAAGTTTTTAAAGAAAGATGGTTCTAGAAACCAAGCTTTTATAGACCGTCTATTATTTGCAGCGATGATAGAGGCCCGTAGTTGCGAAAGGTTCAGAGTACTTTCTAAAAATATTAAAGATAAAGAACTGGCAAAATTCTACCATGACCTGATGGTCTCGGAAGCAAATCACTATACTACATTTTTAAACTTTGCAAAAAAGTACAGTAAAGACGTAGATGTAGATAAACGCTGGAAAGAATGGTTGGATTTTGAAGGTAAACTGATACAGTCATATGGTACCAAAGAGTATATACATGGATAAGTTTTCTTAACCTATCTTAATTTTTGCAAACCCAAGGAGGGGTATATTTGTATAAGTTTAAAGTGGTCAAGATAGATAAATTGACTTTTGTTATACGCTTACATTAAAAAACTATGTTAGAATTAGGAATAGGTATGTTTGGTGATCTTCAGATAGATCCTAAAACAGGTCAAATACAATCCACACAACAACGTCTTCAAGAAATAATTGAGGAAATCAAATTGATGGATGAGGTGGGCCTTGATTTTTTTGGTATGGGTGAACATCACCGACCAGATTATGCTGTAGCCTCTCCTGAAATAATTCTTGCTGCAGCCGCAACCGTAACAAAAAATATTAAATTGGGTTCAGCGGTATCGGTTTTAAGCTCAACAGATCCTGTAAAACTATATCAGGATTTCGCTACTGTAGATCTTATATCAGGCGGACGAGCGGAAATAATGGCGGGTCGTGGATCTTTTATAGAGTCGTTTCCTCTTTTTGGTTATGATCTGAAGGACTATAGTGAATTGTTCGAAGAAAAATTAGAACTATTACTCAAAATAAAGAAAAACAAGTCCATTAACTGGACCGGAAAATTTAGAAAATCGCTAATAAATCAGGAAATCCATCCAAGAGCAACAGAAAATGGATTGCCTATATGGGTTGCTGTAGGTGGCACGACATCTTCAGTAATCAGAGCAGGAAAACTCGGTTTGCCGGTTATGTTCGCCATCATAGGTGGTGCTTGGGAACAGTTTACACCACTATTTGAAATGTACAAACAGGCTTATGAAGATAATGGACATGATATGGAAAAATTTCAAGTAGGTGTACATATGCACGCCTTCTTTGGAGAAGACAGTAAAGCCGTCGCTGAAAAATACTATCCTATATATGGAGCACAAATGAATAGAATAGGAGCTTCCAGAGGCTGGCCACCGTATCAAAAATCGCAGTATGACTTTGGCCGTTCGGCCCATGGACATCTCATTGTAGGAGATGCAAATGAGTCTATAGATAAGATTTTGGCTGTAAAGGAAGCTTTCGGTTTAACGCGATTCTCCGCTCATACTGATGTGGGAAGTCCGGACCATAAAGACATGATGAAAGCCATCGAAATATACGGAACGAAAATAGCCCCAAAAATAAGAGAGGCTACCAAATAACTAAAAAGGCGCTTAATGTATTGTTAAGCGCCTTTTTAGTTATAATATGTCGGTCAATTATGGAATAGTACCTGTTTGTGCATCTATCTGAAAACCCTAAAACTAAAAAACGATATTTAGGGTTTAGCTATTTGTCAAACTAAATAATAAGAAGATGAACAAGATAACATTCCTACTCGCTCTATTAAGCTTAACAGGTGTTTTAGCATGTGGGCAGGGCTCTAAAGAGGTGTCAATGGAAAGCAGCGCTGACGAAGCAACAGCTTATGACTTAAAAACAGTAGATGCGGCTGCTACAACCGCGATGCCCTTAAAAAGCGAAGCAACAGAATTAGAAACAGAGAAACTAGAAGCAGAAAAACTAAACCAAGGAAAAAAAATAATACGAACCGGAAATATATCGATAGAATCTAAGGACCTCAAAAAAAGCAAAACAGCAATCGATGCCCTTGTAAAAAAAGCTAATGGCTACTATGAGCAGGAAAGTACCACCACAGGGACGACTTATACAAACTATAACCTAACCCTACGGATTCCCTCCTCTCAATTTGACACCTTTCTCGAGGGAATAGAGAAAAGTAATGATAAAATAACGGAAAAATCTATTCATGCTCAAGATGTATCCCTTGAGTACTATGACCTGGAATCAAGGATAAAAAGTAAAAGAATATATCTAGCTCGGTATCAAAATATGGTAGCGAATGCAAAAAACGTAAAGGAACTATTAGAAATAGAGGAACAAATAAGACAATTGCAAGAGGAGATAGAGAGTACAGAAAGTGCCCTAAGAGCAATGAAGGATCAAGTGAGCTATAGTACACTTGTGTTAAACCTCTATAACTCGGACTCTATAATTGCCTATAGTGACAGTGGCTTTTGGCTAAAAACGAAGGAAGCTTTTGGTTTCGGCTGGGAACTTATAGAAAATATTTTTATTGGTGCAATTGGTATCTGGCCTATTCTACTATTGTTGCTCGGTACATTTATAGGTTGGCGGAGATATAAAAAACATAAAAGAACTAAATAAAAAAGGGGCAAAACGTGCCCCTTTTTTTATTGAATGATCACCCTTATTTAAGAGCTGTCAGATCCAACGCTTTAAATGCTGCTGTCAATTCATCCAGGGAATAACCTCTGCCTTCAAGTTTTGCCACAAAACGTTTGTTATATATCCATTGTATCTCTGAATTCTTCACCCCTTGATCACTATGCTCCTTAACCATCGTTTTCGTACCATTAATGTCCATGGTTTTCTCAAACCCCGTATCTGTTATCTCTTCCTTATCGGTCATCATTCCCATAAACATAAGCGAAACAATACTAGATCCACCTTCCCCTGCTCCATCCATAATATCAATCACCATACTCTTAGACTGATCTTCATTTTTATATTCCGCTTTACCACTTGCTAAGTTGAGTGCACTCATCTCTCCCACTTGGAGAGAAGTACGCTTTAATCCCTGAAAAGTATCCGGTAATACCTTTTTAAAAACATCATTGGAAATGGGACTCATGGCTTTTAACTCGTTCATACGAGATTCAAGTTCCTTGGTATATTCTTCCAATTTGCTTAATCCTTTTATAGCTTCAGCAGATTCACTTACTTGCTCTAGTACGCCTTTTTCTTTGTTTCCTTCTTCCTGCTTTGCACTATTACCACCACAGGAATAGGTTAACCCGGCCCCTATCAGTGAAGCCAACATAATGTTCTTTATTTTCATTTTTATAGATTGTTTGACAATGATATGTACTCTAAGCTGAAAAGAACACAAAACTGCCTCCCCCGCTTCGTGTTTTTTTCCATCAAAAAGCATACCCTAAAAACCAAAATAGTCAAAACAATCTAATAAGTTTAAACTATTTAGTATCAATAGGTAATAGAATTATGATTTTAAAAACATAGTTCCTAATTTTGGTACTATGGTCACACAATCAACTGCAGGAATCAGTATATCTGTAGAATGCGTATATCAACCGGAATACTCTAACGCAGACAACATGCATTTTATGTTTGCGTATCGTATCACCATAGAGAATACCTCCGACTATACTGCTCAGCTAGTAAGCAGACATTGGGATATATTTGATTCTATAGGTGAACATAAACAAGTGGATGGTGATGGTATAGTAGGCGAACAACCCATCCTCCAACCGGGGGAATCACACCAGTACGTATCAGGATGCAATCTAAAAAGCGAATTGGGCTATATGAAGGGTTACTATACAATGATACGGGAAATAGATGGTCAACTGTTTCAGGTAGAAATACCAAAATTTAATCTCATAGCTTCTTTCAGGCTGAACTAACAGCTTTTTGTAAAAACTACTCTATACCATTCTTTTTCTAATCTGCAAGAGATAATTTGCTTACTTTTGTGCTTGGATAGATATGCCTACAGTCGAAAGACTATAATGCTGTAATCCAAAGTTATAGGTAAAGCAAATTCAGCTTCCCTAAGTAAATTACAAACTATTGATTACTAAATGATTACAACTTAATCTAATAATCATCCGGCGTACTGGGCCACGACTTTTCATAAAGGATCCCAAGAACAGTCCGATTCAGATAGTAGATTTTTTATAGTACGATAATAAAATAATTAGGAAAACGTGAGTATACTCAGTACAGAACAAGTTGGTCACTCTTTTAATGACAAATGGTTATTTAAAGAGTTGCATTTTGGCTTGCAAAAAGGCGATCGCATAGCTCTGGTCGGAATAAATGGGACAGGCAAATCTACTTTATTAAAATTACTGGCAGAAGTCTTTCCTCCAGAGGAAGGCAAAATTGTAAAAGAAAAAGGAATCCGAATAGGGTATTTGCCTCAAGAACCTGATTTTTCAGGTTTGAACACAATCAATGACTTTATTTACAGTGCAGACAACGAGCAACAGCAATTGATCAAACAGTATGAAGAACTTATAGACTCTCCTACTGTAGACGAACACAAGCTGGCAATGATCACCGACCAATTGACAGCACTCAATGCCTGGGAGTATGAATACAATATAAAAACTATTTTAAACAGGTTACAGATTTCGAATTTTGACCAAAAGATAGATAGCCTTTCTGGAGGACAGAAGAAAAGACTATCCCTAGCCAAGCTTCTTATCGACGAACCTGATGTATATATATTGGACGAGCCGACCAACCATTTGGATATTGAAACTATCGAATGGCTAGAAAAACTGCTAACAACAGGTCAGAAAACTGTTCTTACAGTTTCTCACGACAGATACTTTTTAGATAATATCTGTACAGAGATACGTGAACTGGATAAAGCTAAAGTGCACCTATATAAAGGAAACTATGCCTACTTCTTAGAAAAGAAAGCAGAAAGAGAATATAACGATGCCATACAGGCCGAAAAAGCACGCAATCTATTAAGGAGAGAACTCGAATGGATGCGTAGACAACCCCAAGCTCGAGGCACCAAATCAAAATCACGAATAGATGCCTACTATGCTTTAGAAGAGAAATCAAAGGGACCTAGAGCACATGACAAAGTAGAGCTCAGCGTTAAAGTATCCCGTCAAGGATCGAAAATACTTGAATTAAACAATGTCTCCAAATCATTTGATGGACATACATTTATAGACAACTTCTCCTATATATTTAAAAAAGGAGATAGAATTGGGCTAGCTGGCAAGAATGGCACAGGAAAAAGTACCTTTCTAAATTTACTAACGGGAACCCTCCCTCCTGACGCAGGGACTGTAGATATCGGAGAAACAACCAAATTCGGATACTACAGACAGGGTGGATTAAATTTCGATAGTGGAGACCGTGTACTAGATATAGTAAAGAATGTAGCGGAATATATAAAAATGGCTAACGGAGATACGCTAACAGCCTCCCAACTACTAACTCTTTTTCTCTTTCCTCCAGAAAAACAATTCGGAATGGTAAGTAAATTGAGTGGTGGAGAAAAGAAACGTCTGCAGTTGATGCGTGTACTCATGGCCAACCCTAATTTCTTAATACTAGATGAACCTTCCAACGACCTAGATATAGACACCTTAAATGTACTGGAAGATTTCCTAATCAACTATCCTGGAATATTAATATTGGTATCGCACGATAGATACTTAATAGATAAACTCACAGAGCAACTCTTTATCTTTGATGGAGCTGGAGACGTAACCATATACAATGGAAACTACGCAGACTATAAAGCAGAGCAAGAGTTAAAATTAAAAGAAGAAAAATCTACAGATAAAACCCCTAAAGACTCCCCTACTACTACAAGTCAAAGCAATAAAAAGAAACTTAGTTTCAAAGAGCAATTTGAATACAACACAATAGAAAAAGAAATAGAAGTCTTAGAAAAAAGTATAATCGAAAAAACAGATTTACTAAACAACACCACAGAACACGAAGCGTTAACTGAAATATCAAACGAGATACAAAACTTACAAAAAGAACTCGATAAAAAATCAGATCGCTGGATAGAATTATCAGAATACATTTAAACTGTTTCACGTGGAACATAAAAAAACAAACACCTGTTCCACGTGAAACATCACTAATTAATATGTTTAATAAATATAACGTAATAGTTGTTGGCGCTGGCCACGCAGGTTGTGAAGCAGCAGCAGCAGCAGCAAATCTCGGGTCCTCTACCCTGTTAATCACGATGAATATGGGGGTGATAGCTCAAATGAGTTGCAATCCTGCAATAGGTGGAGTAGCAAAAGGCCAAATCGTAAGAGAAATAGATGCGATGGGTGGATACACGGGTATCATCGCTGACAAGTCCACGATTCAATTCCGAATGCTCAACAAATCCAAAGGACCAGCGATGTGGAGTCCAAGAACCCAAAATGACCGTATGCGTTTTGCAGAGGAATGGAGATTACAACTCGAAGCTATTCCAAATCTGGATATGTGGCAGGATACGGTCAAAGAAGTAATTGTAGAAAATGGCACTGCTAAAGGTGTGATAACTTCGCTAGGTATACGTATAGAAGCCGACGCTGTCATACTAACAAATGGAACTTTCTTAAATGGTCTGATACATATTGGTGACAAGAAATTTGGTGGTGGCCGTACCGGCGAAAAATCTGCAACAGGACTGACAGAACAACTGGTTTCACTAGGATTCGAATCAGGGAGAATGAAAACAGGAACTCCCCCACGCATAGACGGAAGAAGTTTAAACTATGCACTCATGGAAGAACAATGGGGTGATGAAGAAAAAGGACGATTCTCTTTTACAGATGTTCCATTACCTACAGAACAACGTTGCTGCTGGATAACCTACACGAACGACAAAGTACACGAAATACTCAAAACCGGATTTGAAAAATCTCCAATGTTTACTGGTCGAATCAAAGGCCTAGGACCAAGATACTGTCCATCCATAGAAGATAAAATAAATAGATTTGCTGAACGAGATAGGCACCAAATCTTCGTAGAGCCAGAAGGATTTCAAACTGTTGAGATATATGTAAACGGTTTTTCAACTTCACTACCGGAGGATGTACAGCAAAAAGCATTACGACTTATACCTGGTTTTGAAAATGCAAAAATGTACAGACCTGGATATGCAATAGAATACGACTACTTCCCTCCTATGCAACTGGATCTAACCCTAGAAACATTGAAGGTAAAAAATCTATTCTTCGCAGGTCAAATAAACGGAACAACAGGTTACGAAGAAGCCGGAGCGCAAGGTTTTGTAGCAGGAGTAAATGCGCACCAAAAGATAAATGATCTGCATGAACTTATTCTAAAAAGATCAGAATCCTATATAGGTGTACTAATAGATGACCTAGTAACAAAAGGTACGGAAGAGCCGTACCGTATGTTTACCTCCAGAGCTGAACACCGTTTACTACTGAGACAAGATAACGCGGACATCAGGCTCACTCCTATCGCACATAAACTAGGACTCGTATCTGACGAAAGACTACAGAAAGTACAGGAGAAAATAGACAACTCCGATAAGCTCGTCAACTATATGAAACAAGCTGCTGTAAGTCCAGAAGAAATGAATGGAATATTAACGCGAGAAAATTCTAGTCCGCTGAATCAGAAAAGTAAAATGTTTGCTGTACTTACACGTCCACAAATTAATATCCAACACCTAGCAGAAGCAAATACAGACTTCGACGTACTGTTGCAACAATACGATAAGGAAACAATCGAGCAGGCAGAAATAAAAGTAAAATACGATAGCTACTTCGAAAAAGAAATAGAGATCGTAAATAAGATGAAAAAAATGGAGGATAAAGAAATTAATCCTAATTTTGACTATTCTTCATTAACTTCGCTATCGATAGAAGCACGCGAAAAGTTACTCAAGGTAAAACCTCGAACACTTGGACAAGCTTCACGAATATCTGGGGTATCACCTTCTGATATTAGCGTTTTAATGGTTCACATGAGTTAATTGATTATATATCAACAGGTTATATAATATAAAATAGACTTAAAATAAAGCGATATAAGAGATTATCTATAATTTTATGATACTAGAGTCCACTAAAGATAATATTGCGTCAAAACGCCTTAAAATACGTTTAATTCAAAAATTGATAATAATAGGCTTTATATCTCTTATATCGCTCACTTTTTTTCGATGTGCAAACATGCAGCGTCCTACCGGCGGACCAAAAGATTCGCTTCCACCAAAAATATTAAACGAGTCGCCAGCAAACTTTACTAGAAATTTCACTGCTAAAGAAATCGTTCTGACAATGGATGAATATATCAAACTGAACAATCAGTTTAAAGAATTCAGCATATCACCAGACGTGGACAAGCAACCTGAATATAAAGTGAAGAAAAAAAACCTACATATACTTCTCCCCGATTCACTGGAAAAGAATACAACCTATACCATCAACTTCGGTAAAGGTCTGGTAGATTATAATGAAGGGAATCCTATTGTAAACTATACCTATGTTTTTTCGACAGGTCCTGAACTTGACTCTTTAAAAATAACAGGATCGGTAAAAAATGCCTATACTAAAGTATTTGATGAAAAAATAGATAAAGATGTAAAGGTACTGCTCATCCCTACCCGACAGGATTCTATATTTGGTAAACGAAAAGCTAACATATTTACCATAGTGGATTCTTCAGGAAATTTCACTTTTAGAAACTTGAGAGAGGACACCTATCGAATATATGCATTAAAAGAGCAAAACAACGACAGGATTTACAATAATCCGGAAGAAGCCATTGGTTTTATAGGAGATAGCATAGTGCTCGATAAAAATGTAGAAAATATTAAAATAGAATACTCTGTAGGGAAACCGACCAAATTCAGAACGATTGAAAAGAAAATTGAAAAAAATAGTAGAATACTGTTCACCTTTAATCAGCCTATTGATTCAGCTCGCCTCCGGATAATGGAACCTAATATAGCTATCGCTGATCAACAAATCCGATTCTCGAATTACAATGATTCTTCTTTCGTATTTCTAAGAAATGTGGACTTTGATTCCATTAAATTCGAGCTGAGTGATAAAGATAAAATACTGGATACAATACTCTTACGAAGATCAAAAAATGAAAAATACGAACGATTTATAGAGCCTGTTATTAACATAGGGAATAAGGTCGACAAGATTAAACATCTTACCATAACGAGTCTCTTCCCGATTAAAAATATAGATAAAGCTAAAGTAATCCTGATGGAAGATAGTACGTCAAGACGTAACTTTCAACTGCAACAGGATAGTCTTAACCAGAATTTATACCATATACGCTACAATTGGAAAGCCAATAAAAACTATGAATTGGTATTAGAAGAAAAGGCCATATTAAGCCCATTTGATGATTTTAACAAAGAGTTTAAAACTAAATTTACTTTGGACGAATCAGAGAACTATGGTGATATTAAATTCAAAATAAGCGGAATAGAGCCTGATATCCAATATATAGTACAGCTTACCGACGAAAAAAGGGAAAAAATATTTGACAGTAGAATAGTTGTCAATGTGAATGAAGTTGCTTACGTAAAGTATCCAGGAGGAAAATACATATTGCGTGTCATAAAGGACCTAAATAAAAACCAACGATGGGATGGTGCTGACGTCTATAATAAAATACAGGCTGAACCGATCTGGTACTTAGACAAACCGTTTACAATACGTGCGAATTGGGAGCAAAATGAAAATATAGTGCTACAATTTGAATAAAAATCAGTTTTTAGAGCAGCGTCTTTATCATTTAAACCAAGAGGCGTACATCACGTAATTGTGTGGAAGATTCTGCAATAGAGACAGTTGGTCTTCTGTCAATGGCTTGACTTTCTTTGCCGGAACACCAGCATAAAGAAAGCCTGATTCACAGATCATATTTTCTAAAACTACTGCGCCTGCTGCAATGATTACATTGCTTTGTATATGCGCTCTGTCCATTACAATAGCTCCCATACCAATAAGTACGTGACTATCTATGGTACAACCGTGGACTATTGCATTATGTCCTATATTAACGTAAGTACCTATATCGGTTCCATTTCGTTCGTAGGTACCGTGAATAGTTACATTATCCTGAATATTGGAATAATCTCCTATTTTAATATAATTTACGTCACCACGTACTACCGCATTAAACCAAACGGAACAGTGGTTTCCAACTGTTACATCACCCACGATTGTACAATTAGGCGCAAGATAGGTATCATCACCTATAAATGGAAAGCTCTCTTTAACTGGGAGAATTGTAGCCATAATCTATAAAATTGTATCTTCCAACTGCTCTGCATGTTGAAGATAATCTGTTGTAAAATGTAATCCCCTACTCTCTTTTCTATTCATGGCCGATTTGACCACCAAATAAGCCACTTGTATAACATTCCGAAGCTCACAAAGTTTAACAGATAAACGCGTCCTTTTATAAAAAGATTCAGTTTCTTCATGCAATAACCCTAAACGACGCATAGCTCGATCAAGACGAAAATCGGAACGAACAATACCTACGTAATCACTCATAAATTTTTGTGTCTCACGCAAATTGTGAGTTACCAAAATATCTTCATTAGATAGTTTGGTATTCGAATCGTCCCAATCCGGAACTGATTCTTGATAAGTCAGGGAGGCAAACTTGGCTTCTGCATCCAAAAATATGCGATGCGCATACACAGCAGCTTCTAATAAAGAATTGGAAGCCAACCTATTAGCTCCATGAAGACCTGTAGATGCACATTCTCCACAAGCGTACAGGTTGGCTATTGAACTAGCACCAAACTCGTCTACAAGTATGCCTCCACACAAATAATGAGCTGCTGGAGTAACAGGTATAAAATCCTTGGTCATATCCAATCCGATCGAAAGGCACTTCTCATAGATATTTGGAAAATGAGAAAGCAAATCGGCCTTATTGCGATGCGTAATATCTAAATAAACAAAATCTAGCCCAGATCGCTTCATCTCGCTATCTATAGCCCGAGCGACTATATCTCTTGGAGCAAGCGAACCACGCTCGTCATACTCCTCCATAAAGGATTCGCCATTGCATCTCCTTAAAATACCTCCAAAACCGCGCACGGCCTCAGAAATTAAAAAAGCAGGGTATTCACTCGGGTTGTATAAAGCTGTCGGATGAAACTGTATAAACTCCATGTTCCTAACCTTTCCTTTGGCCCTATATACCATAGCAATACCATCTCCGGTAGCAATAGTTGGATTTGTCGTACTCGAATACACATGCCCAGCTCCTCCTGTAGCCATCAAAGTGACCTTTGCGAGGAACTTTTCCACATTGTTAGTAAAAGTGTTGAAAGCGTAAATACCGTAGCAAGCGGTGTCTGTAGACTTCTTATCCACATGTTTTCCTAAATGATGCTGTGTAATGAGATCTACCGCAAAATAATGCGTTAGAATCTCTATATTCGGTTCCTGATGAATCTTCTCAAGTAACGCACGTTCAATCTCATAGCCCGTAATATCCTTATAATGAAGGATTCTATGCGCAGAATGACCTCCTTCTTTCGCTAAATCGTAACTACCTGAATCTTCTCTGTCAAACGAAGTCCCATAAGCTATCAGCTCTTCTATACGGGCAGGCCCCTCTTTGATCACGTTTTCCACAACCTGTGGATTACAAAGTCCATCCCCTGCAATCAGGGTATCCTGTATATGTTTTTCGAAGCTATCTGTATGATCTGTAACGACTGCTACGCCTCCTTGAGCGTACTTTGTATTGGACTCATCTTCATTAGACTTAGTGACTATCAATACTTTACCTAACTTAGCTGCTTTCAACGCAAAACTCAACCCTGCAATACCCGAGCCTACTATTAAAAAGTCAACTTTTCTCTCCGACATATTAAAAACTTAAATCTAGAACCTTTATACGTTAACAAATTAACAAAATATGTGGAAAACGTGTAAACAAATAGTGAATTAAATTGTAAAACTTTTTATTATTCCACAATCGCCTATAAATACACACATCCTGACCTCAATAATTCTACAAATATGAAGCAGATATTAACAAATTGTAAACATAAATCAATTCACATCTGAATATGGAAAAAATAAAAGCATAAAAATTACTCGATTGAAAATCAAGCGATATCTCAATAGATCCTGTGGATAACTTGTGGATAAAACAGCACTATCTCAAAAATAAAATAAAATTTACCTCACTTATCCCCATTTTCCACAGACTAATAAACAATAAGATTGATTTATATAAAATAGATTATTAATTATTGAAAAAAAGGAATGTGGATTTCGTTTGAATTTCTTTGTTTACTTTTGTGATGTTGATTTGGTTCCAATGATTGACAAATAAAGAAGAGAGATGAATATTACTTTTGAGAGAGACTTAGAAGCCAAAGGCTTTATCGATGTTGCTATTGATCCTAGTATTGATTTGGTCGATGAAATAAAGCGATTGAAGAAAGAAAAGAATGCTGTTATTCTAGCTCATTATTACCAAGAGTCTGAAATACAGGATTTAGCAGATTATATTGGGGATAGCTTAGGATTGTCACAACAAGCGGCTAAGACAGATGCCGATGTGATTGTATTTGCAGGTGTTCACTTTATGGCTGAGACAGCTAAAATACTGTCCCCCAGTAAAAAAGTACTTTTACCGGATTTGAAAGCAGGGTGTTCTCTATCGGATAGTTGTCCTCCACATTTGTTTGCGAAATTTAAAGAACAATATCCAGATCATCTGGTGATTACTTATGTGAATTGTACAGCTGAATTGAAGGCGCTATCGGATATTGTATGTACATCAAGTAATGCTGTACAGATTGTAGAGAGTTTGCCACGTGACCAAAAGATTATTTTTGGCCCTGATAAGAATTTGGGCGACTATGTAAAGAAAAAAACAGGTAGGGATTTGGTTTTATGGAATGGCGCATGTATGGTACATGAAATTTTTTCTCAGGAAAAGATAGAAAGATTGCGTGACGAAAATCCTGGAGCTAAATTTATAGCCCATCCAGAATGTGAAGAACATATTCTGAGTCAAGCTGATTATATCGGATCTACGTCAGGAATGTTAAAATTTACAATCGAAGATGCCAGTCAAACGTATATTGTAGCGACAGAATCGGGAATTTTACATCAGATGCAAAAGGCTAGTCCAGATAAAAAGTTTATTCCGGCTCCGCCAAATAATGCATGTGCCTGTAATGACTGTCCACACATGAAGCTAAATACATTGGAGAAATTGTACAATTGTCTTTATTATGAGCAACCTGAGATTATGCTGCCGGAAGATGTGATTGCTAGAGCTCAAAAACCTATCGAACGGATGTTGGAAATATCAGCTCAATTGGGATTATAATAGATAAATAATAGAAAATACGAGCAAAAATATGTTTGATAATATAGATAAAACAAATATTAGTGAGTTAGGAGAATTCGGTTTAATCGATCATCTGACACAAGCTGTGGAATTAACAGAGTCTTCAACCGTGAAAGGAATCGGGGATGACGCTGCTGTATTGGACTTTGCGAATAAGAAAACGCTGATTTCCACTGATCTTTTGCTCGAAGGAATTCATTTCGATTTGCGTTATGTTCCGCTAAAACACTTGGGATATAAAGCTGTACAAGTAAATTTGAGCGATATTTATGCCATGAACGGTATGGCTTCTCAGATTACGTTTTCCATCGGATTGTCTTCAAAATTTCCGTTGGAAGCGGTTGAAGAAATTTATGAAGGTGCCTTGATAGCTTGTAAGAAATTTAACGTTGACTTGATTGGTGGTGACACTTCTGCTTCGGCACAGGGATTGGTGATTTCAGTAACCAGTATTGGTTATGCGGAGGAAAGTGAAATAGCTTATCGATCAGGTGCTAAAGAAGGAGACTTAATCTGTGTATCGGGTGATTTAGGTGGGGCTTATGTGGGATTACAATTGTTAGAGCGTGAAAAACAGATTTATTTGGAAAATCCTAACATTCAGCCCGACCTGGAGGGAAAGGATTATATTATCGAGCGGCAGTTGAAACCTGAAGCCCGCAAAGACGTCGTTCAATTATTGGATGCGTTGCACGTGAAACCTCATGCTATGATCGATGTGTCGGATGGATTGGCTTCAGAAATATTGCACATTTGTAAAGCCTCAAATGTGGGATGTAAACTGTACGAGGATAAAATCCCTATTGATCCAATGACTTATGAGACTGCTCGAGAATTTGGATTGGATCCTACAGTATGCGCGTTGAGTGGTGGTGAAGATTATGAACTTCTATTTACAGTTCCACAATCTGACTACGATAAAATAAAAGGGCAATTGGATATTTCTGTTATAGGGTATGTAACGGAAGCAGCAGCAGGATGTGGTATGATATCGAAGTCAGGACATGTACACGAAATAAAAGCTCAAGGATGGAATGCTTTCAATAAATAGTTTGTTTTAAAGAAATAGTAAAAAATAGGACCTTTAGATTACGATATATATACTATTGTTGTTTATTTTGTTGCTTAAATTGCTAATTTTGCAATTATAATAGCCGAAAATAAACAATATGAGCAAAGCTTTATGGACACCATCGTCCGATTATATCAGTAAATCTGGACTTTTCCATTACCAACAGTTTTTAGAATCGGATAAAGGAAGAAAATTTTCTTCTTATCATGAACTGCATCAATGGTCAATTGACAATTTAGAGGAGTTTTGGTCCAGTTTACTTTTCTACTTTAACATATCGTATTCAGGTACTTATGAGAAAGGATTATCCTGGGATGATAGTGCTTCTGATTTCATTGGTACACAGTGGTTTGATGGTATAGAATTGAGCTATGCAGAGCATATTTTCAAACAAACTACTACGGAAAGACCCGCTCTTAAATTTGCTAGCGAATCTATCGGATATGAGGAAGTCTCGTGGAAAGAACTGGCAGAAATGGTCAGCCGAATTCAACAATTTCTTGTGGAAAAAGGTGTGGAAAAAGGTGATCGTGTCGCCGCTGTCTTAAATAACACGATCGAGTCTATTGCTATCTTTCTAGCTGTGAATTCGTTAGGTGCTATATGGTCATGTTGCTCTCCTGACTTTGGGGATGTGAGTATTTCAGAACGATTTACCCAAATAAAGCCAAAGGTATTATTTATAGAGACTTCCTACCAATATAACGAAAGGGTGTTTTCTAAGTTGGAAACATTGGAGCGGCTGAAATCGGATCTCGTGGATCTCGCAGCTATCGTACAGGTATATGAAGATGATTGGAAGAAAATTATATTCGATTATGTGCCAAAGCAATTAACTTTTGTACGTGTCCCTTTCTCGCATCCAATTTGGATACTATATTCTTCTGGTACAACAGGTAAGCCAAAAGCTATTACCCATAGTACGGGAGGAAATCTTCTGGAGCATTTTAAAGCTTTAGTATTACATCAAAATGTACAGGACGGAGAAAATTTTCTTTGGTACACAACAACAGGTTGGATGATGTGGAACTATGCATTGTCGTCGCTCTTATGTGGCGCTACCCTTTGCTTGTTTGATGGTATTATTAACCATAATAAACACCTTACTTTTTGGACATTTTTGAAAAGAGCGCAAGTAGATCATCTTGGAGCCGGAGCGGTTTATTTTACTTCATTAGAGGGAATAGAGATAGCTGATTATACACCGAAGGTTATTGGCTCTACGGGATCACCGTTGCCAATAGCTACGTTTGAAGATTTGCAAGGTAAATTTCCGGATGTACATATTGTTTCCTTGAGCGGAGGTACGGATGTTTGTTCGGCTTTTTTATCGGGTAGTCCGACGCTACCAGTATATGCCGGGATGTTACAGTGCCGAGCACTAGGAGCTGATATTGTGGCTTTTAATGATCAAGGGAAAGCTGTATATGATGAGGTAGGTGAATTGGTAATCCGCAAACCTATGCCCTCCATGCCACTTTATTTTTGGAACGATACGGAAAATAGGAAATATCATGAGAGTTATTTTGATCATTTTCCGTTAGTATGGAGCCATGGCGATTGGATAAAAATAAATGATGAAGGTGTAATAATCTACGGTAGATCGGATGCTACTTTGAATCGAGGTGGTGTGCGTATAGGTACTGCGGAAATCTATAATGCAGTAAATAGTCTACCACAGATAAAGGACAGTTTGGTAGTCTGTATAGACTATGATAATGGCTCTTCGTCGATGTTGCTATTTGTACAGACAGAAGATAAAAGCGATTTTAACGAGGATCTAAAGGATATGATAAAACGAACACTGAGGGGACAGTATAGTCCAAGACATGTGCCGGATTTCATTTACCCTGTTTCTGATATTCCTTATACACTGAGCGGTAAAAAACTAGAGCTTCCTATCAAAAAGATTTTTTCGGGAACAGAGGTTGCTAAAGTTGTTTCTACGGATATTATGCGTAATCCAGAATCTCTAGCTGGATATGTTTCTATTTATAATTCTATTTAGATTGTTAGGCTATTAAGGGTTGATTTTCAACCCTTAATAGCCTATTTTATTAGGTCTGTATAACACCTACATTATATTTTGGTATGTCGGGATTGTGGTTTGCTGCCTCAATGCCCATGCTGATAATTTTTCTGGTTTCTTTAGGATCTATAACACCATCTACCCAAAGTCGAGCAGCCGCGTAATAGGGACTTAACTGTTCATTATATTTTTGCTCTATTTCGGAAAGTAATTTATTTTTTTCATTTTCAGATAGCTGTACGCCCTTCCCTTTTAAGGTTGCTTCCTGAATCTGTAGTAGCGTTTTACCTGCTGAAGCGCCACTCATAACAGCCATTTGGGCAGTTGGCCAGGCGTATATCAATCTTGGGTCATAGGCTTTACCACACATCGCATAGTTGCCTGCCCCATAACTATTTCCGATTACGAAGGTAAATTTTGGTACCACGGAGTTGGCCATTGCATTTACCATCTTTGCTCCATCTTTTATGATTCCTCCCTGTTCCGATCTGGAACCTACCATAAATCCTGTTACATCCTGGAAGAAAACTAAAGGAACCTTCTGCTGATTGCAGTTCATGATGAATCTAGCCGATTTATCTGCAGAATCCGAATAGATGACCCCTCCCATCTGCATTTCTTGGGTACCTCCCGGTTTCTTCGCTTTAACGACTTCTCTTTGATTGGCAACTATACCTACTGCCCAGCCATCTATCCGGGCTAAGGCACAGATTATGGTCTTGCCATAATCTTTTTTATATTCTTCAAGGGAATCTTTATCTACTATAGAATCTAGTAACTGAAGCATATTATAGGGCTTGAGTCTGTCTTCGGGAAGATTTTTATAGACGGCATCTGTAGGTAACAAAGGTAATTGGGATTCTATTCTTGAAAATCCTGCTTTGGGTGTATCCCCAAACTTATCCACTATATTTTTGATGGCATCTAAACAGCTTTCATCATTTGGATATTTATTATCTGTTACGCCTGATATTTCAGAATGTGTAGTGGCACCTCCCAGACTTTCGTTATCGATTACTTCGCCTATTGAAGATCTAACAAGGTAAGAACCGGCTAGAAAAACAGAGCCTGTGCCCTCTACGATAAGTGCATAGTCTGACATAATAGGTAAATAAGCACCACCGGCCACGCAGGACCCCATAATGGCAGATATCTGTGGAATACCCATAGCAGAAATCTTTGCGTTGTTTCTGAAAATTCGACCGAAATGTTCTTTGTCTGGAAATATTTCATCTTGCATAGGAAGATATACGCCTGCTGAGTCCACTAAATAAATAATAGGCAGGTGGTTTTCCATTGCGATCTCTTGTGCTCTTAGGTTCTTTTTTCCTGTAATCGGAAACCATGCCCCTGCTTTTACGGTAGCATCATTGGAAACAATAATGCATAATCTTTTTTGTACGTAGCCCATGACAATGACTACACCTCCGTTCGGGCAGCCCCCATCATTGGGATACATATTCTCTCCTGCAAAAGCTCCTATTTCTGTATAAGGGCTATTGGGATCCAGTAAGTATTTTATACGTTCCCAAGCGGTAAGTTTTCCTTTTTCCTTGTGTTTTTGAATTTTGTCTAAACCGCCTCCTAAGTAAAGTTTTTCGGTTTTTTCTTTTAGTATTTCAAGAAGGTTTTCCATATGTTATGGATTATTAATTTAATATTTACAAAAGGTCGTTTGAATTATTTTTATAAATATCGTAAAATATTATTTGTTTTTTTTGATATTTGTAATAATAATTATAAACTGAATATAAACATAAGTAAAATTTCATTATGTATAATGCGAAGGATACCGAGCAAATGGTAATGATACGTGAGAGCGCACGTGAATTTGCAAAAACGCACATCAAACCTTTTGTGATGGAGTGGGATGAAAAGCAATATTTTCCTGTAGAGCTTTTTAAAAAAATGGGTGATTATGGTTTCATGGGAATTTTGGTTCCGGAAAAATATCATGGAGCGGGACTTACTTATCAGGAATACATAACTATATTGGATGAAATATCTAAGGTATGTGGTTCTATAGGTCTTTCTGTAGCTGCTCATAATTCGTTGTGTACAAATCATATTCTATCCTTTGCGAGTGAGGAACAAAAGGAAAAATATTTACCAAAATTAGCTACTGCCGAATGGATCGGTGCCTGGGGGCTGACAGAAACTGGATCGGGATCTGATGCAGGAGGAATGACAACTGTGGCTGTTCAAGATGGTGATTATTGGGTAATAAATGGTTCTAAAATTTTTATTACGCATGCAATAAGCGCAGATGTAGCCGTAGTTATTGTCCGTACGGGTGAGAAGGGGGATAAACATGGGATGACGGCTTTTATTATTGAAAAAGGAACACCTGGATTTACTGCAGGTAAGAAGATCGATAAATTGGGAATGCGGGCATCGGAGACAGCTAGTTTATTCTTTGATAATTGTAGAGTTCACAAAGATCAGGTAATAGGAGAAGTCGGTAATGGTTTTGTACAGGCACTAAAACTACTGGATGGAGGTCGTATTTCTATCGCCGCCTTGTCTTTGGGAATTGCGCGGGGTGCTTACGAATGTGCGTTGCAATATTCGAATGAGCGGGAACAGTTTAATCAGAAAATATTTGATTTTCAGGATGTTTCATTTAAATTAGCCGATATGGCAACCAAGATTGAAGCTTCGGAGCTATTAATCAGACAGGCTGGTTATTTGAAAGATACGAATCAAAAAGTGACGAAAGAAGGTGCTATGGCTAAGCTCTATGCATCAGAAGTAGCTGTCGAGGCTAGTAATGAATCCGTACAGATACATGGTGGCTATGGATTTACAAAGGATTTTCCTGCTGAAAAGTTCTTCCGCGATGCCAAGTTATGTACAATAGGTGAAGGAACTAGTGCAATACAGAAAATGGTAATCGCACGCGAAATAAGAAAAGATGTTAAATAGTTCAGAAATACAACTTATAGAATGTCCTAGAGATGCAATACAAGGTATAGGTGGTTTTATTCCTACGGAAAAAAAGATCACCTATATCAATGAGTTGTTAGCTTCCGGACTATTCGACTATATTGATTTTGGAAGCTTTGTCTCGCCAAAGGCTGTACCCCAACTGGCGGATACGGTTGAAGTATTGGAGGGATTGGAAAAGGGAAAGACGAAGTTGTTGGCAATAGTAGCGAATGAAAGGGGGGCACAAGCGGCTTCTGTATTGGAGAAGATTGATTACTTGGGATATCCATTTTCTATTTCGGAAACATTTCAGCAACGCAATGCTAACTCTTCTGTTGACGAGTCTTTTGAGCGCGTGAAAGGGATATGTGACCTGATACAAGGGAATAAGCAGGAACTTGTGGTCTATATCTCTATGGCATTTGGAAATCCTTATGGCGATCTATGGCATGAAGATTTAGTTATAGAATGGATGGATCGTCTAGCAAATCTAGGAATAAAACGTTTTTCTATAGCTGATACGACTTCGGAAGCTTCTGCAGATGCTATTTCTAGTTTGTATAGGCTAGTTGCAAAAGAATTCTCCAATGTTGATTTAAGCCTTCATTTGCATGCACGGGTTGAAGAGGCGTTATTAAAGGTTGAAGCAGGATATAATGCTGGATGTAGACGTTTTGAGGGGGCATTTTTAGGGTATGGTGGATGTCCATTTGCAAAGGATGATCTGGTAGGTAATATTCCGATGGAATTATTGTTGGATAGATTCGAAAAGGGAAACCTAGAGCAGCATGTAAAACTTATGGATGCATTTCAAACTATGATTACACATGGAGTTATATAAATATATCAAAGTTGAAATAGATCGTCATATATGTAAAGTAGTATTGGCCCGACCGGAGAAGCGAAATGCGTTTACTCCTACTATGGTCAATGAGATAAATCATGTATTTCAAAGAGTTAATGGAGATGATGCTATTAAAGTGGTACTCATCGAAGCTGAAGGACCTGTTTTTTGTGCAGGGATGGATTTAAAGACTTTTGAAGATGCAGGACAGGATGAAGTAAATCCCACCATTATAAATGAAAATATATCCTTGGGCGAGGTATTTGAGAGGTTGTATAAACCTTCGATAGCTATTGTGGAAGGAAATGTAATAGCGGGAGGTTTTTTGATCGCCTTGGGCTGTACTTATGTATTTGCTACTCCGGATGTCAAGTTTAGATTACCAGAGTTGGACCTTGGTATATTTCCGTTTCAGGTGATGGCTAGTTTATTGAAGATCATGTCCGAAAAACAGGTATTACAGTTATGTCTGGATACAGGGTATTTTGATTTTGAACGGGCTCGAAATCTAGGGCTTGTGGATGGTATTCTGGATAGGAAAGAATTAGATGTATTAATAGGAAGCTTCGAAAATAAATCTGTTCGTGCTCTGAAAGAAGGTATAAAGTCCTTACGAGCTATAAAATCAATTCCGGCAAAAGATCAGTTTACCTATCTGAAAGAGGTATTGGATAATCTGAAGAGAGGCTAATTAGCATCTGCCTCTTCAATGACTTGATCGATAGCATTTGGATCTTTCTTTTCTATAGAAAAGCTATTATACCCTGCTCCAATCTCTATCTCTAATAGTTTTTGTTGCAACATTTCTAATATAGCTAAGAAATTGAAAACAAACTGTACTCTATTCTCTGAGTGCTTGAGGATATGTTGGAAATCCAGTTTCTTATTCAGCTCAATGAGTTCAGCTATGGCTTTCTTTTGCTGTTCGATTGTATAAGGGAATTTGACAACGGTATGTGTAACAGGCATTACCCTGTGGGTAAAATGAAACATCATTTTTTCATATACCATCATCAGTTTATATAAATCGAAAGATGCGAGTTCTTCTTCGGTAGTCTGTCGCTGGGTGTGTTTTAGATCATAGGCAATATTGGCGCGATGGTGTAATTTTTCGCGGTCCGTTTCCAAAACTTTTAACGATTCGCAGACATCCTTGAATTGTTTATAGAGGATAAGTTTCTGAACAAGTTGTTCTTTTAGATCTACTTCATTTTCGTTTCCATCTAAATCAGGACGGGGAAGTAACATTTTTGCCTTGATGCGCATCAGTGTCGAGGCAACAAAAATAAATTCGGAAGCTAATTCTATATTTAAGGACTGCATCTTCTGGATATAATCCAAAAAGTCATCTGTAATTCTAGAAATAGGGATATCGTGGATGTTCAGTTCATCGCGTTCGATAAAGAACAATAAAAGGTCAAAAGGACCTTCAAATTGTTCCAGTTTTATTTCGTAGTTTGTAGCATCCATATACAATCTCAAAAATAGACATTTGAAAGTTAATATTTATGTTTTAGAAAAACATCTCTGGTATATTTAACGGACAAAACTAATTCTCTAAATAATTGTAGATAGTTTATGGAATTAATTGTTACTTTGTATCTTATTTTGAAATTTTTTTGGTATGCAGGTAGAAGCAGGAGCACTTTTAAAAGGAATTCAATTTCCGTCTGATTTACGTAATCTAAAAGATAGTGAATTGGAAGAAGTATGTAAAGAGCTCAGACAGTATATTATTGATATTGTTTCTGTCAATGGGGGGCACTTTGCGGCTAGCTTGGGCGTAGTCGAACTGACCGTAGCATTACATTATGTATTGAATACGCCTTATGACCAGATTATATTTGATGTGGGACATCAGGCTTATGGACATAAGATATTGACAGGTCGACGTGATTCTTTTCATACAAATCGCATTTTAGGCGGAATATCAGGATTTCCTAAACGTAGCGAGAGTGAATATGATGCTTTTGGGGTAGGACACTCTTCAACGTCTATTTCTGCAGCTTTAGGGATGGCCGTAGCGTCAGCCTATAAAGGGGAAACGGATAGACAGCACGTCGCTATAATAGGTGATGGGGCATTGACGGGAGGAATGGCTTTTGAAGCATTAAATCACGCTGGTATAGAGAAATCGAACCTACTGGTGATATTGAACGACAACTGTATGTCTATTGACCCCAATGTGGGGGCAATGAAGGAATACCTAACAAGTATTACGACTTCTAAAAGTTATAATAGATTCCGTGATGATCTTATTGCTGTATTGGCTAAGATTTCTAAGAATGGTCCTGACGCGTATGGATGGGCTAAAAAATTGGAGCAAAGTATTAAGGGGACATTATTAAAAAATTCTAATTTATTCGAATCACTTAATTTTAGGTATTTCGGGCCGGTTGATGGACATGATGTCAATAAGCTAGTGAAGACACTGGAAGATTTGAAGCATATCAATGGACCTAAGTTGTTACATGTAGTTACAATGAAGGGAAAAGGGTATTCTCTAGCGGAGAAAGATCAGACGAAGTGGCATGCTCCTGGTTTATTTGATAAAATAACCGGTGAAATTAAGAAGACCGCACATGATAAGCCTCAGCCACCTAAATATCAAGATGTATTTGGACATACCTTGGTTGAACTTGCTGAAAGTAACAGCCGGATTATGGGAATTACGCCGGCAATGCCGAGTGGATCATCCATGAACATTATGATGAATGCCATGCCAGATAGGGCATTCGATGTAGGGATCGCAGAACAACATGCTGTAACCTTTAGTGCAGGTTTGGCAACGCAGGGATTGGTGCCGTTTTGTAATATTTACTCTTCGTTTATGCAACGTGCCTATGATCAAGTGATACATGACGTAGCTTTACAAAATCTAAATGTCGTATTTTGTCTAGATAGAGCGGGATTGGTGGGAGCTGATGGCCCAACACATCACGGTGCATATGATATCGCATTTATGCGCTGTATTCCTAATATGACTATAGCAGCACCGATGAATGAAGAGGAGCTACGTAATATGATGTATACGGCCCAATTGGAGAATATGGGCCCATTTGTGATTCGATATCCTCGCGGATCGGGAGTAATGCCGGACTGGAAGCGTCCTTTTAGGGCGTTGGAGATAGGCAAAGGGCGTAAGCTTGTGGATGGTGAAGAAGTAGCTGTTATTAGTTTAGGACACGTAGGTAATGAGGTGTCAAAGGCTTTTCATATCTTGAACGAAGAGGGGATATATCCTGCTCATTATGATATTCGGTTTGTGAAACCAATTGACGAAAACCTACTACACGAAGTATTTAAAAAGTTCAAGAAAGTCATTACTATAGAAGATGGGGTACTGCCAGGAGGATTTGGCTCGGCTGTACTTGAATTTATGGCCGATCATAAGTATACTGCAGATCTTGTCCGATTAGGTATTCCGGATGAGATTGTAGATCATGGAGAACAGCCTGAACTGTGGAGATTGTGTAATTATGATGCAAATGCGGTGGTAGAAGTGTGTCGAAAACTAATGCAATCGCAACCAACAAAGACGATGGTCGGTTAATCTAAAACCGAAAGAAAAAAAATATTTTCAAAATTCATTAAGCCACAAGTATTTGTGGCTTATTTTTTGCTGTAAATATGGGAGAAAAGAACTAATTATTGAGGCGCAAAGTTTTCCACAATTTTCAACCTGCAATCCAATTTTTTTCAGAAAAAGCAATCTATTCTTGCTAACAGATCCCTGTGTGGAAAAGTATAATTTGACATGAAGATTAGTGTTAAAATTACGCTAAAAATTATGTAAGTTTCTGTATTTCAGTTGTTATTGTTTTTTTTGGTTTTTGATTTTTTTACCTCAGAAATTTTTGTCATCTTCGTTGAGAGCGAAAGTTATAAACAATTATTTTATCATTAATTGGTTATCAAGTTATTAACAATTTAAGAATGGAAAAAACGTATACAGGTGTTTGGAATAATTGTCTTCAGGTCATAAAAGATAACATTCCGGCGCAGAGTTTCAAGACATGGTTCGAGCCTGTAAAGGCTATTCGTTTGGAGGGAAACGTTTTAACTATTCAAGTACCGAGTTTGTTTTTTTACGAGTGGTTGGAGGAGCACTATGTGGGTATTCTTCGTAAGACTGTAAAGAAATTTTTAGGCGAGCAAGGAAGATTAGAGTATAATATTGTAGTAGAGAAATCTTCTACCAATATTCCTTATACGACAAATCTACCTTCGAATGGAAATGGGGCTGAAGCTAAGAGACAATCTATCCCGGTTCCTGTCGCTCTAAATAAAAATATTAAAAATCCATTTGTCATACCTGGACTAAAGAAGTTACAGGTTGACCCGCAGCTGAATCAGAACTATACGTTTGAGAATTTTGTGGAAGGTGAATGTAATCGATTAGCTAGATCAGCAGGATATGCAGTGGCCAACAAACCTGGTGGTACCTCATTTAACCCTTTGATGTTGTATGGAGATGTAGGATTGGGTAAGACGCATTTGATACAGGCGATCGGTAATGAGATAAAAAGGAACTTACCAGATAAGCTGGTTATATATCTTTCTTGTGAGAAATTCTGTCAGCAGTTTGTAGATTCCTTGAAGAATAATACAATCAATGATTTTGTAAACTTCTATCAGGCAATGGATGTTATTATTATGGATGATGTCCATAATTTTGCCGGAAAGGAAAAAACACAGGATATATTTTTCCATGTGTTCAATCATTTACACCAATCAGGAAAGCAAATTATTCTGACTTCGGATAAAGCACCAAAAGATCTTTCTGGGTTAGAGGAGCGTCTTTTAAGCCGTTTCAAATGGGGATTATCTGCCGATATACAGGCTCCAGATTTAGAGACTAGAATTGCTATTCTAAAAAAGAAAATGTACTCGGATGGTATAGAGTTGCCTGAGAATGTTGTAGAATATGTAGCAACACAGATTGATAATAGTGTGCGTGAACTAGAAGGCGCTCTGGTTTCATTATTAGCTCAATCGACATTAAACAAGAAAGAAATTGATCTGAACTTGGCAAAATCGATGCTAAAGAACTTTGTGAAAAATACCCACAAGGAGATCTCGATGGAGTATATTCAGAAATTGGTATGTGAGTACTTTGAAGTTCCTGTAGAAATGGTTAAATCTAAGGTACGTAAGAGAGAAATAGTACAGGCTCGCCAAATATCAATGTATCTGGCTAAAAATCATACCAAGTCCTCTTTGAAGTCGATTGGGAGTTTCTTCGGAGGAAGAGATCACTCTACTGTAATTTACGCTTGTCAGACAGTAGAAGATTTGATCGAAACGGATAAGAAATTTAAAACATACGTACAGGACATACAGAAGAAATTAAAAACTTCTTAGTCGTAGTAATATAATACAGGAGAAGGGCTGATTCATACTAAAGAATCAGCCCTTTTTATATGAAATAAGGCGAGCCAGAGTATTTTCTCTGACCCGCCTCAGCTAGGTAATTATGAAATTAAAAACTATTGTACTGATTCAATCTATTCTTTTTTATTAGCCATCTTTTCTTCTAAGTATTGAACGAACAATGGTTTTTGTTCGTCTGTCAATAAGTCGTTGATCTTACCATTGGCAGTGGCTGTCAAAGCTTGTATTTGTTCTTTTACTACATCTGCCGATAATGTTGTGTCTGATTTTATCGCAATTTTTGCATTTACTTTTTCAAGAACAATATTATATACAGCTGTTTGTTGGTCATCAGTCAGTGTTAATTTTTCCGTTAATTCTGTAACCGTTTCTTTTGCTTTGTTTTCTGGATTTATTTCTTGAGCGAATAGAATCGTGACAGCAAATAAAAAGCTTAGTCCAGTTAAAATTAATTTTTTCATAGCATTTAAATTTTAAGTTTTTGAAATGTATTATTAATCGTTTTCTGAATTAATAACTGTCGTATCGTCTATTTTATTGCTTTGATTGTATCCTGTTTGTTACAATTTAACATCATTTAACACAACTTAAAAAGTAATAAAATAGCTTTATATCTTTTTAAGTTGTTGTATTTTAGTATTTTATTGTTTTTTTTGTCGATTCATTTTGCTTTTGGTACTATTTTGCAAAGAGTCGTATTTTATTACTTGTTCCTCTGTTAAGAAACTTTTTATTTTAGTGTCTCTTTGTTTCCAGGTTTCCCTCCTATTCTCTGGTTTTGTTTCTTTTTGAAAAATTAAAAGATAGTTATAAATAGAGTCTTTTTGGGAGTTTTGAAGATTAAGCGCTGTGGCTAATCGTTCAACTTTTATTTTTGCCTGTTCTTCAGGACTACGATGCTGTCTGTTGCTCCTCTCCTGTGCTTGCCCAATACTTATGGACAAAGCTGTGGTTATTGCTAATGCAAATACTGTTTTCATGATGAATCAATTAATTGTTTACACCATAAATTTCATTAAATAAATTGACTAGTAGGGAGTTGATCCTTTAACTTTAGTGAAGATTAACTTTCGTTAAAGCTAATTAACACTTGTGGCAGACTGTATGTAATTAAATATAAAATGATCAAAGGTATCCTGCTGCTTATCCATTGATTTGAGAGTGATAGGGATGTAATAAAGCGGTATATCCTGCAACGCAGAGTTGGGTACCCTTTGCATATCTTTTTCTGTCGTTATGATAATTTTATTGGTAGTAGGTAGAGACTGATAATAATCTGCAATTTTATCGAAGTCTTTATCCGTGTAATTGTGATGGTCTGGATATTGTAAGATATGTACTACATTTCCCAGATCAGTGAGATAAGACTGTAATGGCAGAGGATTAGCTATACCACAAAAAAGAACAATATCAAGGTTTTTCAAAGAGGCTGTTAGGTGTTGATTATTTCTATCTTTTGGTTGTCCATAATCAATTCCCGTGTAGAATATAGGCGCTAGAGCATGTTTTCTTATTTGGTGTTCTATACGATTTCTATCTTCACTGAGAATGTCATCAGGACACTTTGTAATTAATATTAGATCGGCTCTTTTTGTTGCAGAAAAATTGTCCCTAAAGTTTCCGGTAGGAAGCGGGATTATGGGGGATAAAAGAGAGTTAAAGTCGAAAAGAAGGATGGTGAAACCTGGAGTTAATTTTCTATGCTGATAAGCATCATCTAAAATAATGAGGTCATGATCTTTATTAAGTTGTTGAACTCCGTAACAGCGATTTTCAGAGACAGCAACTGTAATTTCCGGAAATTTATTTTTGAATTGTAAAGGTTCATCCCCTACTTCGATCGCTAAAGAATCGCTGTGTACAAGTTTATAGCCTTTTGTTTTTCGACCATATCCCCTACTAAGTGTTGCAATCCTGTAATCATCTTTTAGTAATCGGATTATGTATTCCGTCATTGGGCTTTTTCCTGTTCCTCCTATGGCAAGATTACCAATGACAATTGTTGGGATGGAGAATTTGGTGCCTTTTAGTATAGCTTTGTCATAGAGTGTATTTCTAGCCCATACAATGAACCAATAGATTAGACTTATTGGTAATAATAACCACCGAATAAGGGTAATAA
The DNA here is from genome assembly GCF_017908035.1 of Sphingobacterium tabacisoli. GTDB lineage: Bacteria > Bacteroidota > Bacteroidia > Sphingobacteriales > Sphingobacteriaceae > Sphingobacterium > Sphingobacterium tabacisoli. The sequence goes on from NZ_JAEQMU010000009.1 coordinate 133,050, forward strand.
TCATTGTTTTACCACCTTAATACCTACATCAACAATATCCTTGAGTGGATTTTCCCGCATGTTCTGTTCGACCGCAAAGGTATATACACCGGTATCAGGGAAGACAAAGTTTTCTTTTGCAAGGTATTGTACTTCATATAGTGATCCCGCTGAATTTCCGAACCAACGTCCATCCAACTGAGCAAGAGGTATTTCTTTGCGATAAGCTGTATCGACTAATTTTGCGCCTTTTTCATGAAGAAGTACAAAAATATTGGAAAAGCTATATTCATTGGAGTGGCGTAGGTTTATATAGATGTTGTATCTAGCCTTGGAATCTGCTATGTGTACATCAAATTGAGGTTTTTTTTCATATGACCATGCTCGGTCTGGGATAGGCTGGTTCTTTTCATAGACAGCACTATTGGTACACGAAACCAAACAACTAATTATACCAAAAGCATATAGAAGGGGTCTTATCATATTGAAAAAATAGTGACGAGTATCTACTCGCCACTGTTATTTGGTTTATCGTTATTTTTGTTTCTATTCCTGTTATTATACCTTCTTTTTTTGCGCTGCTCATTTTTTTGCGCGTTGTCATCTCCCAGATTAGCAGAGGGCGCAGTTTTGTTATTGTCTTTATTTTGAGCAGGTCTATTCGGACGGCTTTCTACACCACTGCTCGTTTCCTTTTTTTGACCTGAAGGGGCTTGCTTTGGAGCTTGTGCCTGATTAGGGTTTGTATTTCCCTCGGTTTTTTGATTTGTTGGAGTTTGTCGAGGTTTGCTTTTTTTCTTTTTACGTCTTTTGTTTTTATCATCCAGACGTGTTAAGCTATCTTGGCCAACGACATTTTCATAGTCAAAAACAACCGGTTTTTTGGTCTCAACAGTTTGAGGGGTATAATCTAATGCGTCAGGCTTAATTCCTCCTTTATTCATTTCTGCAAGTTCTTTTACTTTGCTGATGGATAATGGGATCCAGTTTTCAGCACCAGGGTAAGAGAACCACATTGTTTTTTTGAAGATATCTGTTTTTTGAAGATAGGCCATTCCACTATTGGTCTCTATTCTGTCTACATCGTTAGGAATGTCCTTTAGTGCATCCATATAGCTATCCAATTCATAGTTCAAACAACACTTTAACTTACCGCATTGGCCAGCTAGTTTTAGTGTATTGAGGGATAGATTTTGATAGCGGGCAGCAGAGGTTGATACGGTCTTAAAATCGGTAAGCCACGTGGAACAACAAAGTTCACGGCCACAGGATCCTATACCTCCCAAACGGCTTGCTTCTTGACGCATTCCAATCTGTCGCATCTCTATTCGAATGCGGAAGGATTCGGCCATACGCTTTATTAACTCGCGAAAGTCAACCCTACCTTCTGCTGTATAATAGAAAGTAGCCTTTGTTTTATCACCTTGATAGTCTACATCGGATATTTTCATCGATAGACCAAGATCTAAAGCAAGCTTTCTCGCTCGATGCATGGTCTCCCATTCAAGCTCTTTTGCAATGTTGAATTTCGTAACATCGGCATCGTTTGCCTTGCGGTAGATTTTCTTGACGACGGAGTCTGGTGCGATATTGTTTTTCTTCAATTGAAGACGGACGAGCTCTCCTGTCAAAGAAACATGCCCGATATCGTATCCACCTGTAGAAGGCTCTACGGCTATCATTTCGCCCATTTCTAGGTAAATGTTGTCCGTGTTTACATAATAATCCTTACGAGACCCTTTGAAGCGAACTTCAACAATGTCAAAGGGTTTATAATTTGAAGGCAAATCCATGTCGGAAAGCCAGTCATATACATCTAATTTATTACATCCGCTGGTCATGCAAGAACCATTGTTATTGCATCCTGATGGTACTGTACCTAATTTACTTCCTGTACCACATCCCCCGGATGAGCAACTGCCACATCCCATATTTCTATTTTATATTATTGAGTCCCGATTTTTCGGGAACGTTTGATATTTGAACAATAAAACCAATTGCAAAGATAAATCTAAAAATAATATTTTGGCGTTACCATTGCGTTCAATCCCATAATGTGTCTTTTCTAGGATATTGATAGCTTCTTCTAATTGTTCAAATTGGAATAAACCACTAAATTTTTCTACAAATGCAAATTCTTCTTCTTGTAAAAAGACTAGATTTCTCAAGCCTTGTTGCATTAATATGATCTGTCTCATCATATTGATGGCATAAAGTAAGAAACTTTTTTGATTTTCCCGACCTAATTTCGAAAGTTTGTCTTCAGTAAGACCGATTAGTTCTTTTCCATTATCAGTGACTATAAAACGTAACCATTGAACCAAAATAGAAAAAGTTTCGTTTTCACCATGTTGGTGGATTAAGTTAAGAGCCTCTTGAATATTTCCGTCTGCAATAAAGGATATTTCTTTGGCACGCCTAGGGTCTAACTTTCGCTCCTCAATTAAATAGCTATTCATCTCGTCATGATGAAGCTTGTTAATTTTGACCAATTGGGTCCGGGAAATTACCGTATTTATTATTTTATCTTGATTTTCGGCAACTAAAAGGAAAAGAGTTTTTTCCGGAGGCTCTTCAATAAGCTTTAAAAGGGCGTTTCCTTGGGTGTCAAGATATTCCGGAAGCCACATAATCAATACTTTGTACTCAGCTTCAAAAGATTTGAGACTCAGTTTTTTGATGATATCATGGGCCTCAGCTATATTGATATTAGCTTGTTTATTGCCAGAATCTAGTTGCTCTCTCCAGTAATTCAAACCTAAATAAGGATTGGTAAGAAAAGCTTTGCGCCACTCGTCCATATAGGTCGTAGCAGTTTCTTCTTTGCCTTTAGCAAAGAAGGGATAGGAAAAATGTAAATCGGGGTGGATTAATTTTTCATATTTTCTGCAAGATGCACAATGTCCACAACTATCGTCCTCTTGTCGGTCTTCACAATTGATGTATTGGGCATATGCCAACGCTAAAGCCAGACTGCCTGAACCCTCTGGTCCTAAAAAAAGCTGAGCATGGCTGACCCGATTGTTTTTTACCGAGTTGATTAAATGGTTTTTAATGCTTTGGTGTCCTACTATTTCCTTAAATTGCATATCGTAAGTCTACACAAACTTAGATAAAAAGCGTTGTATTCACGAATACATAGTACAAAAAAAACCGAAGTGAATATGTCAGTGATGAAAGATAAACCCGTACTTAGATTGTAAAAATTTAATTCTTTTCTGTATTATTGCATATAAAAATATATCGAAGCTAGACATGAGATTTATAGTATCCACATCTGTATTATTAAAGCAATTGCAGGCCATAAGCGGGGCATCCAGTAGCAGTACTGTTCTTCCTATTTTAGAGAACTTTCTATTTGAAATAAAAGATAACACTTTAACTATTTCTGCGACGGATTTACAAACAAGCATGGTAACTTCTGTGGCCATCGAAGCTAAGGAAGAAGGAAGAGTAGCAATGCCATCAAAGATTTTGATAGATACATTGAAGACGTTACCGGATCAACCTGTTGCTTTTTCGGTGGATACAAAAACGTTGGCGATAGAGATTAGTGCTGGAGATGGAAAATATAAGCTCAGTGGTGAAAATGCAGATGACTTTCCTAAGATACCTGTTGTAGATAATGTTTCAACAGTTCAAATTACAGCTTCCATTCTATCGGAGGCTATAAATAAAACAATATTTGCAGTAAGTAATGACGAGTTAAGACCGGCGATGTCTGGTGTATTGGTGCAATTGGGAGAACAGAATATCACTTTTGTAGCAACAGATGCACACCGCTTGGTGAGATACCGTCGTACAGATGTCGGTGCAGAAAAGGCAACATCTATCATTCTTCCAAAGAAAGCTTTAACATTGTTAAAATCCTCCCTACCGTCTGATGAAACTTCGGTAGCGGTAGAATATAATACGACAAATGCATTCTTTCAATTTGGCAGCATTCATTTGATCTGTCGCCTTGTAGACGAGCGTTATCCGGATTATGATGCTGTAATCCCTCAAGTGAATCCAAATAAACTTACAGTAGACCGTGCTTTGTTTTTAAACACATTGCGTCGTGTGGTTATTTTTGCAAATAAAACGACACATCAGGTTCGTTTGAAAATCAATGGTAGTGAACTGAATATTTCTGCGGAGGACTTAGATTTCTCTAATGAGGCTCATGAACGTCTTAATTGTCAGTTTGAAGGCGAAGACATGGAGATAGGATTCAACGCGAAGTTTTTGGTAGAAATGCTAAATAACTTAAACTGCGAAGAAGTGGTTTTGGAAATGAGTACTCCAAATCGTGCAGGGTTGTTATTACCAGCAATCAAGCAGGATAATGAAGAAATATTGATGTTGGTCATGCCAGTAATGCTGAATAGTTTTAACTAATACTGAATTCCATTGGATTTAATATATTCATTGATAGATTTTATTCTTCACATTGATGATCATCTGGTGGAGATTGTAAATGACTATCAGACCTGGACATATCTGATTTTATTTCTAATCATATTCGTTGAAACAGGTGTGGTCGTGATGCCTTTTTTGCCAGGGGATTCGTTACTTTTTGCAGCAGGTATGCTTGCCGCTCAACCAAATGATCTTAATATCTGGATTATGATTATTCTGTTGCTTATTGCCGCTATTACGGGGGATTCCTTGAATTATGCGATTGGTAAGCATTTTGGAATGCGTATTACTCGGTTTAGGCTGTTTGGGAAGCAAATGGTAACAGATGCACAACTTGAAAAAACACACTCGTTCTATGAGAAATATGGTAGCAAAACGATCGTTATTGCGCGTTTTGTTCCTATCGTAAGAACCCTCGCCCCTTTTGTGGGAGGAATTGGTAGGATGAAATATAGTACGTTTATAACCTATAATGTTATTGGAGCAATTCTTTGGGTTGTCGGAATTACATTGGCAGGCTATTTCTTAGGGAATATTCCTTTAATTCGAGATAATTTTTCTAAGGTGGTTTTGATTATTATTATCCTTTCTATACTTCCGATAGTTTTTGAAGTAGTGAAGGAAAAACTAAAAGGAAGTAAAGCAGGCTAAAGGCAATATATGTTATAATAGAAAGGGCATTCAATCATTTGGATGCCCTTTCTGTTTTGCGTTTAGCGAAGGATAATAGGTGTGTGATGAGGTTTGTTATAGCACGGTATAGATAGGGACTGTCTTATGTTCAAATTTATACTAACTTAGCTTTTAGTCCGAAGTTCATTCGGAGATTATACGGACTTCATTCGGACTTTATTCGGATATACCCGAGTAAAGTCCGAAGTATGTACGTTTTAATATTGGATCACATTCGATTTTAGTAATAATCAGTTGTCAATCATTAGGGAAGTCTTTCTAACGTTTGCAAGGACCACAATTAAACGTATATACCAAAATCCAGTCTATTAAAGAAATAATTTTGATATGCGCATTCTATGTCTTTTAATTTTGATTTCCAGTTCTGCTGTAGCCCAAAAGAAAATGATAACGACCGACCGGCAACAAGCAAAGGAGGCGTATACCCTACTCAATGACATCCGTATGCATCCCGAGAAATATGCTAAGAAATTAGGAATTTCACCGGTGAATAAGGTGAAAAGAACGACGTTGATTTGGAACGATGATCTTGCAAAGGTAGCTGAATTTAGGGCTTATGATATGGCTAATCGTAATTATTTTGAACATGTGACACCAGAAGGTTTGGGACCGAATTATTACATGGTAAAGGCTGGATATCACCTCAACCCCGATTGGACGAAGAAAAAATCAGCGAATAATTTCGAATCGATAGCAGCCAACCATTCCACGGCTATAGAGGGAATTAATGCTTTTATCATCGGAAAGGGATCTCCAGGGTTTATGCATCGGAAACATGTTTTAGGTATGGACGATTGGAATGGTTCTCTAGTCGATATTGGTATCGGTTTTGTCCATTCACCGAGCGGATCTACTTATAAAACCTATTTATGTGTAATCATTGCTAAGCATGATTGGTAGGATGGTTGTCGATAAACGTCAATTTTGTATAACAGGATATAGTTTGGGGTTTTTCAATAGTCAGATTGTTAGAAATCAACATTAGTTTTCCTACCTTTGCATATGATAAAATCAATGACAGGATATGGTGTAGGTTCGCATGAGAATGCGAAGGTTAAATACACTGTGGAAATAAAATCACTTAATTCAAAATTTCTAGAGCTAGGAATACGTTTGCCTAAGGCTGTTTCGGACAAGGAGCTTACGCTTCGTGGAGAATGTAGTAAACTGATAGAACGAGGAAAAGTGAACGTTTTGATTTCATCAGAATACGCTGACCAAACAGCGAAAGCATCTTCTATAAACCGTGAACTGCTGAAAAAGTATTATAATCAACTTAAAGATATCGCTGCACAGCTCGGAGAAGATCAAACGGGTTTATTTAATCTAGCGTTGTCAATGCCTGAAGTGATTGCGAACAATGAAGACGAAGTGGATGAAGAAGAGGGTAAAGTATTATTGAATGCTTTCTATCAAGCTGTAGAATCATTCACTGGGTTTAGAATGGATGAAGGGAAGGTTCTGAAAAATGATTTGGAGAAGCGCGTAGAGTTGATTCTTGATTATTTAGGACAGGTAGAAGCTGTCGAAGGTGATCGGATCCCATTGATCAGAGAACGCTTAAGCCAGTATATGGATGAAGCTGTCGGAAAAGAGAATATAGATAAAAATCGATTTGAGCAAGAGATAATTTTTTATATCGACAAACTTGATATCACTGAAGAAAAAGTTCGTTTAAGAAGTCACTGTAACTATTTTTTGGAGGCGCTTAATGCCGCGGATTCTAATGGTAAAAAACTAGGGTTTATTTCTCAGGAAATGGGGAGAGAGATAAATACGCTAGGATCGAAGGCTAATAATGCGAACATTCAGCAAATTGTAGTTCGTATGAAAGAGGAGCTTGAGAAAATCAAGGAACAACTACTAAATGTATTGTAAGTTATGAATAAAAAATTGATAATCTTCTCTGCTCCCTCTGGAGCAGGAAAAACAACGATAGTAAGACATCTGTTAAGTAAATATAGTGACAAATTGGAGTTCTCTATATCGGCGAGTACTAGAGAGCCAAGAGGTAGCGAAGAAAACGGTAAAGACTATTATTTCATTTCCAAAGAGGAGTTTCTACATAAGGTAGCAAAGCAAGAATTTATAGAGTTTGAAGAGGTTTATTCTGGAACTTATTACGGAACACTGAGGTCCGAATTGGATCGTATATGGTCTCTAGGAAAGAGTGTTATTTTTGATATTGACGTAGTCGGTGGATTAAGATTGAAATCTAAGTTCCCAGAGGAAGCGTTAGCGATTTTTGTAAATCCACCATCGCTAGAAGTGTTACAAGAACGACTTTCTGGACGTGGTACAGATTCAGAAGAAAAACTGAAGGAGCGCTTTGCAAAAGCGGAATTGGAGTTGAGTTACGCGGATAAATTTGACGTGATATTAAATAACTTCGATCTGGATGTAGCATGTCAAGATGCGGAAAAAATAGTATTGGATTTTCTGGATAAATAATGGCAGGCAATAAGATTGGGCTTTTCTTCGGATCTTTTAACCCGATACATATAGGACATCTGATTATTGCAAACTATATGGCGCAATATACAGACCTAGCTGAGGTATGGTTTGTTGTGTCACCTCAGAATCCTTTTAAGGACAAAAAAAGTCTGGGCAATATGTATGATCGCTTAGAAATGGTGAACCTTGCTATTGAAGGAGCAGAAAAGCTGAAGGCATGTGACATTGAATTCGGACTTCCACAGCCTTCTTATACGATAGATACGCTGACCTACATGAGGGAACGGTATCCGAGTAAAGAGTTTGTGTTGATTATGGGAGAAGATAATCTAATGGGGTTACACAAATGGAAGAATGCAGATATCTTGTTAAGAGATTTTCAGATTTTTGTCTATCCAAGGCCAAAATACGAGGCTGGGGAATGGCTGAATCACCCAGCTGTGACAATGACAGATACACCTCAAATGGAGTTGTCATCTACTTTTGTAAGAAGCGCTATCAAGGGCAGAAAGGATGTTAAGTTTTTTGTCCCTGATCGTGTTTTAGAATTTATAGATAAGAAGGGCTTGTATCTCTAGCTTTATGAGGCGCTTTCGTTTCGATCAATGGTGAATATACTACCCCTATAGACCTCGGCTTAATCCACATATTCCTTTGTGGAAAATAAGAAGAAATCATTAATTTTATTTTCGGAAAAAAACTTTCGACAAGTAGGTCACTAGTTTACTATTGCTATGAGATATTTAATAACAGTTTTGATCAGTATAAGTGCAGTAGCGTTTTCTTATGCACAAGATGATTTGGCACTTTATGAACCCACAAAAGCGGATTATGACTATTGGGAATACCGAAGGAAGATGACGGTTCCGCCCTACGGTCTGGATAAAGTGAAGGGCTTAATCAAGAAAATCGAAATCAAGTCTGATGATAACGATGATATGGGACTTTCGGCCTTATCTACAGCTGATTTTAAATCGTTGACTCTGCGCGAAAAATTTACATATGCGATGGTTCATCCAGAAGTATATTCGCAGAATTGTGATATACGGATTATGTTGCCCAATGAAGAGCAAAAGGTATTTGGCTATTTGCTTTCTACATTAAACGAACAGACCTGGAGCCAGCGACAGCTAGTTTTCTTACGCGAGAATAGAGACTCTGTAATGTCCTATATAGAGGAATCTACTTTACGAAGCAAGCGGATGGGCGTGAATTACAAGGATGTGATCGACGAAATTAACGGATGGGAAATGATTCCCTTTATCATTACTTATTTTGAAAGTAATAAGAAAGATAAAGATGCATTGACTTTGCTTCTTTTATTGATGAAAAAAGGAGAATATGAAGAATTTCTGAAGTCTACCTCCTATCGAAAATTATATGGACAATCCTATAATTATGAGACGTATATTGAGTATAATAAGGCAAATGAATCGTTGATATTACAACGTGCAATGGGTTACTTTAAAGAAAAAAGTACTGGAGGAAAATAATTCGATAGGAATAATAAATAGAGTGGATTAGATGCAAAAGATTTTTTTTTTTCTGTTGTCTATAGGTTTTACTGTTTCTTCTTTTGCACAGGATTTGGATTTTGTTCGGATTGAAGAAGGAACATATACCGTGGGGGAAGACGGGGCTATCCTGAATCCAAGAAGAACTGTTTTTATCAAGAAGTTTAATATCGCTACAACAGAGTTGACTAATGCCGCTTTTCTGCTATTCGTAGAAGCTACAGGGTATAGGACCACTGCTGAAAGATACTGTAATGCGCAGGTTTTTGAGCCGGGGCTGGAAGAGTTTAGGTGGATACAGGATAGTACGGCGTACTGGCGTTTTCCAAATGGGGTATCCCGAGGTGGGATAGTGAATAAGATGGATCATCCTGTCACATGTATTTCTTATCGGGATGTTATTGCATACTGTAAATGGGCAGGTGTACGACTGCCAACCTTTGAAGAATGGGAAGTTGCAGCAAAAGCGGGTTCCACGGGAAAATACTTTGAGGGGGCTTCTGAAGAAAAAATAGAAGAGTATGCAAATATCTGGCATAAAGACGATCATCTTAAGCCCGATTTTTCGGATGGTTATATGTATACAGCACCTGTAAAAAGCTTTAAGGCTAACCCATGGGGGCTATATGATGTATTAGGAAATGTCTTCGAGTTTTGCGAAGGACGGCTCCCGCAGGATAAAGGGCGTAAAGTAGCTCATGCCCGAGGTGGATCTTGGTGGTGTAATAGGACGAGTTGTGCCGCGTTCAATACTGTTTTTATAGGTTCTGTAGCGCCAATGGCTTCTTTTAGTAATCTCGGATTCCGTGTGGTACGGGATTAGATTATTTACTAACTTAGCAGTATGACAAAGAAGAAACCTACTATACTCGTTGTGAATGATGATGGTATAACAGCCCCAGGAATAAAGGTCTTGTTGGAGGAAATGAAAAAGTTGGGACGGGTGATCGTTGTAGCTCCAGATGGGCCTCAATCGGGAATGGGACATGCAATAACTATTGGAAAACCATTGAGACTGGATAAAATAGAGCTATATGAGGGTGTCGAGATGTATAAGTGTTCTGGTACACCTGTGGATTGTGTCAAACTGGCGGTAAACCGGATTTTTAAAGGAGAGAAGCCCGATTTATGCGTATCGGGAATAAATCATGGGCTGAACTATTCAATCAATGTATTATACTCTGGCACGATGTCAGCCGCTGTAGAAGGAGCTATTGAAGCGATTCCATCAATTGGTTTTTCATTAGATGATTTTTCACATAGTGCTGACTTTTCACATTGTAGACCTTATATCTCGGCCATAGCGGAGCAAGTGTTGGCAAACGGACTACCTAAAGGCACGCTCTTAAATGTTAATTTTCCGCATATAGATAAGGAGATAAAAGGAATTAAAATATGTAGGCAGGCTAATGGTCATTGGATAGAAGAGTTTGAGCATCGATTGGACCCTTATAACAGGGAATATTTTTGGTTGACAGGACAGTTTGAGTGGAGTGATAGAGGAGAAGATACAGACGTATTTGCGTTAAAAAACGGTTACGTTTCTATAGTGCCTACGCAATATGATATGACTGCACATCATACGATTCAAGAATTAAATTCTTGGGCATTTAATTTCAAAAGCTAAATGAAAGATTCTTTTTGGGCTGGAGGAGCAATAGGTGCCCTCGCTCCTATTTTAGCCTACGTACTATCTAACTATACCAGCATACAAACAAGCTACTTTTCAGATAAACCTATTGCACTGTATGTGGTTGCAGCTTTTATTAACCTGATTGTTGTGCGGTTTACCTATCGGGCAGGAAAAGAGTCGTTGGCTAAAGGGATTGTTTTTGTAACTTTTATAGCGATGCTGGTTTTGGTGATTACTGTCAAAATAAAGGTATAACACTATTTTAAAATAATGAAATTAAGTTTAGGTTTTTCTCCATGTCCTAATGACACCTATATATTTGATGCTTTGATACATCAAAAGATTGATACATACGGGCTGGAGTTTGAGGTCGAATATCATGATGTTGAGACGCTGAACCAAAAGGCTTTCAAGAAAGAATTAGCTATTACAAAGCTGAGTTATCATGCCTTTGCTTATGCTGTCGAGGATTATGAGTTGTTGGATGCAGGTAGTGCTCTAGGGTTTGGTGTAGGCCCCTTGCTTATTACCAAGAATAAGGCGTTAGCTGAAGAACTAATGGAGTATGTAGGTCAGGACCTGCCTGATAAGTTTAGGAATCTGGCTATAGCTATACCAGGTAAATATACAACTGCAAACTTTTTGTTGGGCTTGGCTTTTCCCCAATTGCAAAATAAGCAAGAATTGGTTTTTTCTGATATTGAAGAAGCGGTAATGGACGGTAGGGTCGATTTGGGATTGATTATTCACGAAAACAGGTTTACTTATCAGGAGAAGGGGTTACATAAGGTGGTGGATCTTGGCGACTACTGGGAGAAAACAACTAATAGTCCTATCCCCTTGGGCGGTATTGTGATTCGTCGGGATTTGCCACTAGACATTAAAGAGAAGATTAACCGTTTGGTACGCCATAGTGTGGAATTTGCATTTGCCAATCCCAAGTCTGGAATTGAATATATACGCAGTCACGCTCAAGAGATGGAGGAAACTGTGATGTATAAGCACATAGAACTGTATGTGAATTCCTATTCAATTGATTTGGGAGGTATTGGTAGAGCGGCTATAGCTACTATGTTTGAACGTGCTGAGGCTCTTGAATTGATCCCCGAGATGAAAAAAAACATCTTTTTAATAGAAAGAGACAAGGGATTTGGCTAGATATAAAAAAAATACATTGTAAGAGTGAAAGTTATCGTTTCGAATAAGTAAATTTGCCCGGTTAGTGCCAAAATGTCCTATGTTTTGTCTTTGGATTCAATTTTGTGCATGTGGACAGAGATAAAAAAAAATTATGTTAAAATTCTTAAGTAAACTATTTGGTAGCAAGTCAGAACGTGATATTAAGGCTATCCAACCTTATGTAAATAAGGTTAAAGATGAATATAGCAAGTTAACCAATTTATCACATGACGAGCTTCGTGCCAAAACAATCGAATTTAAAGCACGCATTCAGGACTATTTAAAGGAAATCGATGCAGAGATTGCCGATTTAAAAAGCAAGTCTGAAAATACAGAAACAGACATGGCTGCCAAAACGGAAGTTTACGAGAAAATCGATAAATTGAACAAAGACCGAGACAAGAAGCTTGAAGAAATATTGTTAGAAATATTACCAGAAGCTTTTGCGGTTGTAAAAGATACGGCTCGACGCCTTACCGAAAATTCGGTACTGGAAGTTACGGCTTCAGATTTTGATCGGGAATTGGCCGCTCGTAAAGCAAATGTCACTATTCAAGGAGATAAAGCTTTATGGAGCAATTCTTGGATAGCAGCCGGAAATGAGGTGAAATGGAATATGGTACACTATGATGTACAATTGATTGGTGGTATAGTTCTACACCAAGGTAAAATCGCAGAAATGTCGACTGGTGAGGGTAAAACTTTAGTAGGAACATTGCCGACTTATTTGAATGCACTATCTGGTCAAGGTGTACATATTGTAACTGTCAATGATTATCTTGCTAAGCGTGACTCGGAGTGGAATGGTCCTCTTTTCGAGTTCCACGGATTGAGTGTAGATTGTATTGACAAGCACCAGCCAAACTCTCCACAACGTCGCGATGCCTATAAATGTGACATCGTATACGGTACTAACAATGAGTTTGGTTTTGATTATTTGCGTGACAATATGACGCAAACACCAGACGCTATGGTGCAACGTAAATTGCATTTTGCAATGATTGATGAGGTCGACTCGGTATTAATCGATGATGCCCGGACCCCATTGATTATCTCTGGACCAATCCCTATGGGAGATCAGCATGAGTTCTATCAGTTGAAGCCACGGATAGAACGCTTGGTAAATGCACAGAAAGCCTATATCAATACGGTATTTAATGAAGCTAAAAAAGCTATTGCAGCAGGAGATGTAGATCCTGAAGCGGGAGGCTTAGCTTTGTTTCGCTCATTTAGAGGTTTACCTAAGAATAAAGCATTAATCAAGTTCTTGAGTGAAGGAAATCATCGTCAGATTTTGCAGAAAGTAGAAAATTACTACATGCAGGAGCAAAATCGGCACATGCCTAAAGCCGATAAAGAGCTATTCTTTGTTATCGATGAGAAAAATAACCAGGTAGAACTTACTGAAAAAGGTATTGAGCTAATTACGGCTTCTGGAGAGGATCCAAGTTTCTTTATCCTGCCAGATGTGGGATCTGAAATTGCTGATATCGAAAAATCAACAGCTACATTGGAAGAAAAAGCTGCGCGTAAAGAAGAACTATTGCGTGACTATTCTATAAAGGCAGAACGTATTCACTCTATAAACCAGTTATTAAAAGCATATACCTTGTTCGAACGCGATGATCAATATATCGTAGATGAGGGTAAAGTTAAGATTGTAGACGAGCAGACAGGACGTATTATGGATGGTCGTCGTTATTCTGATGGTCTGCACCAAGCAATCGAAGCTAAAGAAAATGTAAAGGTAGAAGATGCAACACAAACTTATGCGACAGTAACGCTGCAAAACTACTTCCGTATGTACCATAAGTTATCGGGTATGACGGGTACAGCTTCTACAGAGGCTGGTGAGCTTTGGGAGATCTATAAGTTGGACGTAGTCGAGATACCAACGAATAAAGGTATACAGCGGGATGATAGACAGGATTTTATCTATCGTACAGCACGTGAGAAATATAATGCGGTCGCTCAAGAAATACAAAACCTAACAGAACAAGGACGCCCAGTGTTGGTCGGTACTACTTCTGTAGAGATTTCGGAATTATTGAGCCGTATGTTGAAGTTGAGAGGAATTAAGCATAATGTCTTGAATGCTAAGTTGCACCAGAGGGAAGCAGAAATTGTTGCCGAAGCTGGACATCCAGGGCAGGTAACAATAGCGACCAATATGGCAGGCCGTGGTACGGATATTAAGCTTACGGAAGAGGTTATTAATGCTGGTGGTTTGGCTATCGTTGGTACAGAACGACATGAATCCCGTCGTGTAGATAGACAGTTGAGAGGTCGTGCTGGACGTCAAGGAGATCCAGGGTCGTCCCAGTTTTTCGTTTCATTAGAAGACCCATTGATGCGTTTGTTCGCTTCGGAGCGTATTTCAAACATCATGGTGAAGATGGGCGTTGAAGATGGTGAGGTGATGCAGCACAGCATGTTGACCAAATCTATTGAACGGGCACAACGAAAGGTGGAAGAAAACAACTTCGGTATTCGTAAGCGTTTGTTGGAGTATGATGATGTTATGAACTCACAGCGTACGGTAATCTATACTAAGCGTAAAAATGCATTGTTTGGAGAGCGTTTGGATGTAGATTTGAATAATGCAATTTATGATGTTGTCGAAGATGTGGTAACCGAATCGAAGGAAGGTGGTTCTTATGAGGAATTCCAAATCGAGATGATTCGTTTGTTTGCGATAGATCCAACAGTAACAAGTCAAGAATTTACGGCTAGTAGTATCGCTACGTTAACAGATAAGTTGTTTGATCAGGTGATTACACACTATGAAAGTAAAGCAAAACATCTAGCAGAACAAACATTGCCGGTATTGACCAATGTGATGGCAGAACGAGGCGATATGATTGAAAATATCGTTGTTCCTTTTACTGATGGCATTCGTGGCATACAAGTTGCGACAAATCTTAAGAAAGCGATCGAGACTCAAGGTGCTGAAGTGTTCCGTTCTTTTGAAAAAGGAATAGTTTTGGCCTTGATTGATGAGGCTTGGAAGGAGCATCTTAGGGAGATGGACGACTTAAAACAGTCTGTGCAAAATGCTGTTTATGAGCAAAAAGATCCAATTATCATTTATAAAATGGAGGCTTTTAACTTGTTCAAGAGCATGTTGGCAAGTATGAATAAAGAGATTGTGAGTTTCCTATTCAAAGGTGAAATCCCTGGACAGCAACCACAACAGGTACAAGAAGCAAAACCAGTTGTACAGCCAAAGGTCGTAGCAACGAAGGAGGAACTAAGTTCGCCGACAGGGGTATCTGAAGAAGATGTAGATACTAGAACTGCTCAGGTAACCCAGCCAATAAAGAAAGAGCAAACTGTTGGCAGAAATGACGAATGTCCTTGTGGATCAGGATTGAAATACAAGAACTGTCACGGTAAAAACGCTTAAAAAATAATATAATGTTGAGAAAAGGATTGATTTTAGGTTTTGTTCTAGGAGTAATGGTCTTGTCGACCAAAGCACAGCAAACAGGTGTAGTTGAAGTATCTCGAGATACCTTGATTGCAATTTTGCAAAACTTCAGAGCAGAGCATGAAATCAATCCCACAGCAACACGGACGGTTAGTCTTGGTCCTAAGGTGGTAGATAAGAGTAAAGCAAGCCGGGTGAAGAGAAAGGGGTTCCGAGTGCAGATATACTCTGGTTCCAACCGGAATGATGCCTATGCTGCCCAAAGCCGTTTTAGAAGCCAATACACAGATATGGATAGTTATATAAACTACGAAGAACCAAATTATAGGGTTAAAGTGGGGGATTTTACTAGCCGAACTGAAGCAAATAATTTTATGCGTGTATTGCGTTCACAATACAGTTCAGTCTTCGTATTCCAAGAAGACATTTGGGTTTGGGAATAGTAATATGTACACAATGGCCGATCTTAAGAAGGATATACAGGCATTGGCAAAAGCCTTTTTTTCAGAAACAGTCGATATTCGTCGGCATTTACACCGTAATCCAGAACTTTCATTTGAAGAATTTGAGACATCCGCTTTTGTAAAGCAACAATTGGATGTGCTAGGGATCCGTTATGAGTCCATGGCAAATACGGGGATCGTCGCCCTTGTTAAGGGAGATTTGGAGTCGGATAAGATTATTGCATTACGTGCAGATATGGATGCGCTTCCTATTACTGAAGTAGAGGGACGTGAATATGGCTCCGAACGAATAGGCGTCATGCATGCTTGTGGACATGATGTGCACACTTCTTCCCTACTTGGAGTAGCAAAAATCTTGCAACATTTAAGACCCGTTTTTGGAGGTACTGTAAAACTTATTTTTCAACCTGGAGAAGAAAAGCTACCAGGAGGAGCATCCCTAATGATTAAAGAAGGGGTTCTAGAAGATCCTAAGCCAGAGGCTATTTTAGGACAACATGTCATGCCTTTTATTGAGGTTGGAAAGGTTGGGTTTCGAGCTGGGCAATATATGGCGTCGACAGATGAACTCTATATGACGATCAAAGGCAAAGGAGGACATGGGGCACACCCGCATCAAAATATAGATCCTATTGCTATCACCGCACAAATTATAACGGCTTTGCAACAAGTCGTAAGTCGATATGCTGACCCTCGTATTCCTACTGTGGTATCTTGGGGAAAGATTATAGGCAGTGGAGCTACGAACATTATCCCAGATGAGGTGATCGTAGAAGGAACGTTTAGAACTTACGATGAGAAGTGGCGAGGTGAGGCGCATAAAAGAATGATCCAGATTGCCGAAGGAATTGCCGAGGCAATGGGCGCTCATTGTGAGTTTGAGGTTCGTAAAGGATATCCTTTTTTGACCAACGAGCCCGCTTTGACAAATCAATCGCGATCTTTTGCAGAGGAATACCTTGGAAAGGAAAATGTTGTAGAGTTAGAGCTTTGGCCCGCTGGAGAAGATTTCGCTTATTATTCGCAAGAAATACCAGCATGTTTTTACAGACTAGGTACAGGGAATACTAGTAAAGGAATAACTTCCGCAGTCCATACATCTACCTTCGATATTGATGAGGATGCTTTAGAGCTAAGTATAGGCTTAATGGCTTATATAACTATTCAACAGCTCAAAGCATAAAAGCGATAATCCGAGATAAATGTCGTCACATCATATTGTCAGAGAGAACCAAGAGCCCGCACTATTAGTACAAGACTTTAGGGCATTAGAAAAGGGGCTGTTAGATCAGTTGTTAGAATGGTCCCCTACCATAATTACAAATACCTATAGCCTGGATTTTTTTCTTTCGGAGGGAATAAAAGTAGATATTGTTTTTTCGGCTATGTCTATTCCTTATCTACAAGAAGAAACTAGGCTGTTTTCGCTTGAGGGCTCATTTTTCGATACAGCAATATCTTTTTTAATCTCCAAATCCTATCCCGCAGTGAATATCTTGTGCTCAGAGATGGATGATACGATAATAAAATATGCTGAGGATATTAATATGGTTGTTTTTTGCGAAAACAGAAGATATGTTTTTGTGAAAACACATTATGAAAAGTGGAAACCGAAAGGTGAAAAAATATTTGTTGATCCAAGGGTTTTAAAATCTCAGGAAGGATTGCGTCCTACTGGAGGGCAATCCTTTGAGACGGAAACGGATGGTTTCTTTCGTTTGATATTTAATACTGAAATATTCGTTTGTATAGGTGAAGAGGTTTAGTCCTTTAACTTTTCTACGCGGCGAGGAGTTTGGCTTCCGTTAATAATTCCAGAAGCACCAATAGCAATAGCTTCTATACTCGATTTGATATTATCAATATTTAGCGTGCTGACTTCATCTCTTACGGTATGATAGAATTTGTCTTTGTCAATCTGTGATGTAGAGAAAGTGTGTGCTGGGACACCGAGTGCTGCCAATACCGCATTGTCACTTCTGTAAAATAGATTTTGCTGTAGGTAGGGATCTGGGTAGAACCGAAAGTTTGAACCGCTTAGATTATGCTGCATTAGCTGGCCTAAGTCGGATCGGTCATATCCTGTTATATACAATGAATTAGGACCAAATTTGGCATCTTTACCGATCATTTCTATGTTTATCATGGCGATAACACTGTCTGCATTAATATTGTTTGAAAAGTATTTTGATCCGAACATTCCTATTTCTTCTGCTGTAAATGCAACAAAGATTAATGTGCGATCATTATTATTTTGTTCTTTATAATATTTAGCAAGACTGATAATGGCGGTAGTGCCCGAAGCATCATCATCTGCGCCGTTGGCAATAGAATCTTGTCCTTCGGCATCGATAATACCAATATGGTCGTAGTGTGCTGAAAAAATAACATACTCCCCCGGTTTAGACTTGCCAGGGAGGATTGCAGCAACGTTTGACATAGACACCGTTTTTATATTATTTTCGCTGATAATCTCATACTTGTCAGATGCTTTTTTGCTAACTATAAATACTTTCGTGGGAGTGTGGCTTGTTTTGGTGACAAGATCTTCTCGCGAATATATTTTATTGTAGCGAGCTATAAAGGCAGAGAAGCTAGGGTCGACAAGTATAATTGCATCTTCATCAGACTGTACATGATTTCTAAAACTCTGGGCAAAATCTTCTCCTTTCTTTATACTGTATATGGGTATCTGAGAGGATGTTGACCAATGGATTTTTGGAGCATGTCCCAAAATCAGAAAATTATTTGGTTCTTGAACTTTTCCATCCCAGGTTACAGAGCTATTACGTTTTGATATCTGTTGCATCTCAAACCGTTGTCTATAATCGTTTTCCGTGTAGGATGTGAGGCCAACGGCTTTAAATTCGTTTGCTATAAAATCAGCCGCTCGCTCCGCGTCTTCTGTTAAAGCGTGTCGACCTCTCATATCATCGGATGCCAGTACGTTTAAAATTCTTTCTATGTCGCTGCGATCTACAATATTGTGCGAAGAGTTTTGGCAAAAAGCAGTGCTCGTAAACACGAATAGTAAAGGGATGAAGAAGAGCTTTTTCATTATTTTGATTTTGTTCAATATAGCGTACAATTTAATAAATAGGATTGATATAATTTTTTTTATGATGGATTCGTGAATCCCATGCATTTTATCTAAGTTTGATTCTAATAAAAGTAAAAGAGGAAGTGGCTGTTTTGCAGAACTTTTAAGTAGTGAGCGAGAAAGCGAGGTGTTACTTTTAATCAATCAACAAGGTAATAAAAAGTTAAAATTTACACATATGAAAGAGGTTACAGTTCAGGAGTTAAAATCAATGATAGATCAAAACGAAGAGTTTCAATTGATTGATGTTCGTGAGACATTTGAATATGAAGTGTCTAATTTGAATGGTATTAATATTCCTTTAGGTGGTATTTTGATAGAATCCGATAAACTATCCAAGGATATACCAGTAATCATACAGTGTCGTTCTGGAAAGCGTAGCGCACAAGCAGTGATGTTATTGGAACAACAGGGATTCTCGAATTTGGCAAACCTTAAAGGAGGTATATTAGCGTGGAAAGAGGAAATTAATCCGGAAATGGACGTGTATTAGATTTTGCTTTAATTCTAGTTTCTTTAAAGAAGGTAATTAATAGGTGTTTTAGGACACCTTTTTTTGTGCGAAATGCATTTTGTCTCTAGGAATGTATTTTTTTATATAAAATAAAGCTATTGAAATACAGTGCGTTCGCTCTAATTTTTTTAATTTTATAGTATCTGAATGTGTAACTAATTACGGATACTATGTCAACAAGTAATACTTATAGCTTTTTTAGTGGAGTAGAACGTAGCTTTGATAAAGCGGCAAAATTCACACGGTTCTCAAAAGGAATTCTAGAACAGATTAAAGCTTGCAATTCTATTTTGCAGGTTAAATTTCCGGTCCGCATAGGAGATCAAGTCGAGGTTATAGAAGCGTATCGGGTACAGCACTCGCATCACAAATTACCCTGTAAAGGAGGCATCCGTTTTAGCATGGAGGTTAATCAGGATGAGGTAATGGCTTTGGCGGCACTGATGACTTATAAATGTGCGATTGTCAATGTTCCGTTTGGAGGTGGTAAAGGTGGTATAAAAATAGACTCTTCTAAATATACTGTTGGAGACCTCGAGCGGATTACTAGGCGGTATACATCGGAATTATGTAAAAAGAACTTTATTGGTCCAGGGATCGATGTTCCTGCTCCCGATTATGGAACTGGAGGAAGGGAGATGAGTTGGATTGTAGATACGTATTCTTCCCTGAATCCGAATGATGTCAACGCAATGGCTTGTGTGACAGGAAAACCTATTTCTCAAGGAGGTGTTCGTGGTCGTGTAGAAGCGACGGGCTTGGGGGTATTCTTCGGGATACGGGAAGCCTGTTCCATAAAAGAAGATATGGATAAAATAGGATTATCTATTGGAATAAAGGGAAAGAGAATAATTGTGCAGGGGCTTGGAAATGTGGGGTATCATGCTGCTAAATTTTGTCAAAATGCAGGAGCCATCATTGTCGGATTGATTGAATATAATGGAGCTATATATAAAGATACGGGTATTGATGTAGATGAGGCACAAGCATATCGGTCACAGACAGGATCACTATTAAATTTTCCTGGAGCGGTAAATATACCGGATGTAGCTGAGGGGCTGGAACAAGAATGTGATATCTTGATACCTGCAGCCCTAGAAGCGGTCATTCATGGGGGAAATGCAGATAGAATCAAAGCCAAAATAATCGGTGAAGCAGCAAATGGACCGTTGACTCCAGAAGCAGATGTTATACTCAATAGTAAAGGGGTGTTAGTCATTCCGGACATGTATCTCAATGCGGGAGGAGTAACTGTTTCTTATTTCGAATGGCTGAAGAATTTGAGCCATGTTCGGTATGGACGTTTGGAAAAAAGATTCAGCGAAAATCGGTATGCTGAAATCATGAATTCGGTTGAAGAGCTCACAAATAAAAAAATGTCGGAAGTGGAACGTAAAATGATTCTGAGAGGACCTGATGAGATTGATTTAGTCCATTCGGGTCTGGAAGATACGATGATGGGATCTTATCAAGAAATCAGGGATGTCTGGAAGAATACTGATGGAGTCGAAGATTTGAGAACTGCAGCATTTATATGTGCTATTAATAAAATTGGCGTGGCCTATGAGGAACTAGGAATCTTTCCGTAGATAATAGTATTTTTTTGTAATTTCGGAGGATGAAAAATTTATATCACCAGACTAAACAGGCATTCTATTTTAGTCTGGTTTTTTATGTATTGGCAATTGGTACAGTCCTATTAAAGATCCCGTTTGCGGTGGTACTGGTGAGTATATCGCTGCTTATATCTATGATTTGGGTACTATTGGTACTTCGAGAGATAATGTTGTCAATAAATATTGGTACGTCCGAGCGTGTACTGTTAGCCCTATTTGTGATTTTGACGAATATTCTAGGAGGGATTGTGTATTTTGCGTTTATTAGGGAAAGGGTAATTGGTAAAGAAAACAAGAAACGATGAAGAAACATTTTATACTAAACTTATTACTGAATTTAGGTATAATCTTTTTGATAATGAGTGGTGTAGCTGCTTATCAAAGTGGGAATATGCTGATTCTGGGAGCAGCCATAGCTATTTCCGTAGTGCTGATCTATTTGAAGATTGTTCTTTTGAAGCATGTCAAGAGCGATTTGGTCAAAAAGCAACAAGAAAAGAACAGTATGGTTACTAAAAAGAAAAAGGGATAATGTTAATTATCCCTTTTTTATGAGCGTATATCTGCTAGTCTACTCGCCAATTACTTTACAAAAGGAGGCTTTTTGATTACAGCTTTTACTTTTTGGTTTCTTATGTTGATGTAAATCTCCGTACCTTCTTTAGCAAAAGCATTGTTGACATAACCTAATCCAACTGATTTTTTCAATGTAGGGGATTGCGTGCCTGAAGTAACTCGGCCGATAATATTTCCATCTGCATCTACAATCTCATAATCATGGCGGGGAATTCCGCGATCAATCATCTCAAAACCAACAAGCTTTTTTTGAATTCCAGCCTCTTTTTCGGATTTTAAGTTTTCTGAGTTTACAAAATCTTTTGTGAATTTGGTAACCCATCCCAATCCTGCTTCTAAAGGTGATGTATTGTCGTCGATATCATTTCCGTACAAGCAAAAGCCCATTTCTAAACGTAAGGTATCACGAGCACCAAGGCCAATCGGTTTAATTCCATAAGGAGCTCCAGCCGTAAAAATTGCATCCCAAACAGTTTTCACATCCTCGTTGGCAACATATATTTCAAACCCTCCTGCTCCTGTATACCCCGTTGCAGAGACGATTACATTGTCGACTCCTGCAAATTTTCCTTTTTGGAATGTGTAGTATTCCATGGATGCAAGTTCGATATCTGTAAGCGACTGTAGGGCCTCAGCGGCTTTTGGTCCTTGGATAGCAAGTAAGGCCGTTTTGTCAGATATGTCTTTCATATCGATATCAAATGTATTGAACTTGCTTATCCAGTTCCAGTCTTTTTCGATATTTGAAGCATTGACAACTAGAAGATAAGTCTCGTCATCCAATTTATACGTTAGAAAGTCGTCAACGATTCCTCCATTTTCGTTTGGAAGATAAGCGTACTGCACTTTGCCATCATATAGTTTTGATGCGTCATTGGAAGATACTTTTTGAATCAAATCGAGAGCTTTTTCACCTTTTAAGATAAACTCTCCCATGTGGCTTACGTCAAAGACGCCCACTCCATTACGTACTGTTTCGTGCTCATCGTTTATGCCAGTGTATTGTACAGGCATGTTGAAGCCTGCAAAAGGAACCATCTTTGCACCTAGTGATATATGCAAATCTGTCAAAGCTGTGTTTTTCATTCTTTAGCTATATAAAAATGTTTTATTACAAAAATACTTATAAAGTTGATATTGTGACCTTATATTTTGCAATATTGATAAATTCTGACAGGTATGTCCGACTGCTCAAGAATTATGAGCAGAGACGCTGTGGTCCAGCTGCGCCGGTAGCTGGAGGTATGAAGATTAAACGATATTGCACATGTTAATATGTAGCAAGTCTAATGCTTTTTTAAAGTTGAGATGAATATCCGCCTTTATATCGACTTTATCTCCAGTATGCGGGTGATGAAAAGAGAGGCTACTTGCATGTAGGAGCATTGTATCTATTTCGAATTTCTCTTTCCATAACTTATTCTGTTTATTACAGCCATGAGGTCTGTCTCCTATAATCGGATGGAATATGTGTGCAAAGTGTCTACGCAATTGATGCATGCGTCCAGTTTCGGGATTGGCCTCTACTAGAGAGTACCTCGAGGTATCGAACTTGCCAAGAGGAATTGAAATCTCCGCTTGTGCTAAACGACGAAAATGTGTTATAGCATTTTGTGAAGTACCGTTTTCTTTTAATAAGGGATAATCAATACAGCCCTGATCGGGGCAGAAACCTCTTAAGACAGCTAAATACCGCTTATCCATTTTGTTTTCAGCAAATAGCGGTTGAGTGAGACGGTCTGTCTCTTTGTCCAGTGTAAAGAGTAGCACCCCTCCTGTCTTACGGTCCAATCGGTGGGCGGGATAAACAGGTCTGCCAATTTGATCACGTAACATCTGTAATGCAAACTCGGAGGCATCATTTGCTATGGAAGACCGATGGACAAGTAAACCGTGTGGTTTGTTGATCGCGATTAAGAACTCGTCTTGATATAAGATTTCTAGCATTACAGATCTTTTAATATTGTAATGATTTCATCTGCTTTTTCATCAATTTTAGGACTAATCCAAATGGATTTAAATGCCCCCACTCCTATCGGAGTTTCTGTATCCTGCCATCTTAACTTTATAATGGAGAAGAGGTAGTAGTTTTTGATGATAATACTTCGATCAATAAAATCCTGAACGATTTTATCGCCAAATAACGTCATACCTAAAAGCACAGCATCTTTGTCCTTATAATGTAGTTGTTTTTCAAGTAGATCTTTTGCTTTGATCGTGAGTGCTTTTTCAAACTGTTCACGGGGAGGATTGGTCAGAATACTTGCGAAAATTAAAGCAAGCATTAGTAGTGCGAATATTCTAGTTTTGGACATGGAGCAAAATTAAAATTAATTTAAACAAAGTCACAGGGATTGTACTTATAACTTGGGAAGTATCAAGAATACTCTTAGAATATGGTACCTAGGAGGCGAATAAACCACCCAGATAGTAACCACATGAAATAGAATAACGCGATACATACAACAAGTAATATAATCAATATGCTGATCAATAGTTTTTTTGCGCTACCCTGGTGTTTTTCTTCAAAGTAGTGCTCGCGTAGAAGGATTATATTCTTCTGGTTTGCTTTATGAAAAAAGTCAAATACTTGCCCAAAGAAAGGAATTGCACCAAAGAAAGCATCGTAAATCACGTTGAGTAGCATCTTTACAGCCACTTTGGAACCAGCACCATTGCGAAGCATTATTAGAACTAATAAAATAGAGGTGCCAAAGGAGATGATTTGGCCAGCATAAGGTATTAAATTTAATAAGGGATCCAGGCCAAACCTGAATCCCCCGATATTAAATTTATTGTCTAAGAGATAGGAAACGCGCTCGACCCAAATGAAGTCTTTTTTACGCTTGCCTGTCCTGTCGTCTTGTTTAGTGAGCATGGTCACTTTATTTTATTTCAAATACACCGTCAATGTAACAGGTCAATTTTATAGGACGGATATCAATGTTCAGGTCATTTGATTCCGCGCCTCCAGACGTGTCCATGCGGGACGCTTTTGCGTACATCATTTGAGGTACAGGAGCGAAGTCATTAAAGTTGATGCTGCTATTGTCATTAATAATCAATACTCGGCCTACAGACTGACCATCGGCAGCCGCTAGAATTTCTGCATTTTGTCGAGCATCTTTTACCGCAATTGTTTTTAATTCCTTTTCAATCTCTCTTTTTTGAGAATGGTCATAACCATTTATAGATGTGCTTTGTAAGCCCTGTGGGTCAACTTTGTCCAACATGGTACTGAGGCCATTTAAGTTGGTTACTTTAATGCGGTATTGACGGGATTGCAACAACTCGTTGTTCTTTTTCTTGTTTTCGTAGTTGTAACTGTAAATGTTTTGAATTGTAATGTCTTCCTTCTTTACTCCCGCCGCGATAGCTCCATCAAATAGTTGTTTTTCTATAAGTTCGATAGCTACTTTTTTCTTGGTGTTGCCATCCATATAGAATTCTTTCAGGCTGACGGAGAGATAAATGATGTCCGGAGTAACCTCTTTTTCTGCATATCCTTTGGTTGCTACTTTGCGACTGCTTTCGATGTTCATTGTTTGCGCGTTTACCATAGCTAGAGAGCTAATTAAAAAGAAAAGTGTTATTATTTGTTTCATATTATTGTTTTCTAAAATGTTTTATAATTCGATAGACAAAGAAAATGTGATAATGTTTAATATAGTTTTAAAATAAATGATAAGTTTTTGTTTTTTATCCATTATCTTTAGGAAAATTAACAATTTAATATAATGCAAGAAGGTAAAGTAAAATTCTTTAATGAGACCAAAGGTTTCGGTTTCATTATCCCTGCATCAGGCGAGAGCGAAATTTTTGTTCACGTTTCGGGATTAGTTGACAAAGTTCGTGAAGGTGATGACGTCACTTACGAAGTAGAGCAAGGTCGTAAAGGTCTTAATGCAGTAAATGTAAAAGTTATCTAGTAGATTCTAATATATATTTATTGTGAAAAAGCCCGGAATCCAAAAGATTCCGGGCTTTTTTATGTTCACCAGATAGGGCTTATTGATTGTCGTTTTTAAACGGGTTGTTTTGCCCAGAGAAAGGGTTGTTTATTTCACGTTGTCCAGCGAAAGGATCCTCATTCTCCCCTCCTTTGGGATCTTCTCCATATTGGTTTTGCCCACGGTCTCCCTCTTGAATAAGAAGGTATAAAACATAAAACGCACCTATACATGTTAATACCCAAAGATAATTCCAGCCAGATTTGCCGGAGTCATGTAAACGTCTTACTGTTACTGCAAGGCCCGGGATGAAAACGGCTAAAGAGTAGATTCCTCCAATGACACCGGTTCCACCACCATAGGCTGCCATTTCATTTCCTCCCATTTTTAATCCGAAGACACTGTCAATGAGGCTTAAGACAAGGCTGATACCAACGTTTATCAAAAAAAACATCCAATACTCTTTTCGTCGAGCACGACCGTTGAAGTTTGCGTAATTGTCTCTTACGACTTTTAAATACCATTCCATAGTTGTAGTTGTTAAAGTTATATTATTGTAGTGTAGTTATGTAACAAAGTAATTGATAAATCAAAAATAGATTATTTTTTTTTAACTGGAAATTTAATGGAAAATTTCTTCTAGGACCTCCAGTGAGTTAACTGTTCCGAAATTTTCTGTATGCAGCCGGTAAAAGTTTATGATCTGTTGTAGGATATATATGCGGTCATTGTGCTTTATAGCTATATCAGCACTGTTTTCATAGCTAGAACTAAGAATGTTATGAAATAGACTAGTGTGTGGTTCTTGTAATGCATAGCTGTGAGCCGGAAGGCTGTCTGTAAATCGCCCTTCCATCAGGTCAAAAAATGGTTTTGACTGTGAGGTTGTACTGGGTAGATATCCCAAAAACCGACTTAGTTTCATTAAAAAGCATAAATGAAAATTGTGTATGGAAAGATTAGTTTGGTCTAACCAAAGTATGGATTGAAAGACGAAATGAAAAAGCTGAGGATCTGGATGCTGATGTTTTAAAACTTTATATAGAACTTCATTTAAAAAAAGTGCTACCGCACTTTTCTTGATATCTAAAGGTATTTGTGCAAGTGCCGGGGCCGGTTGTGCCTCTTTAATTCGTTGTAAGTTGCTCCCCTCCTTTACATATACCACCATATCCAAAAGATGAAGGGGCTGTAGCATATTTATATGTATTTTGGCTTTGGGTTTTCTCGCACCATTAATTAAGTATGATTGTAAGCCAAGGTTTTCTGTGAAAATTTGAGCAACAATACTACTCTCTGAATAATTTGTAGTCTTTAGGGCTATTCCTTTTGTCTTTTGTAGCATATTCTATTCGGTCGACAAACTTATACAAATTTGGGATTAAATTCTGATATTAGGTAGAAAGCCACTGGAGGGCTGTTGTTTTGCGATGACTCAGGGCATAAATCTCTCCTTTCTTGGAGTACCGATAATGTTAATTGTTGAAAACTATTTTCAGAGACAAAGAAGGAGAAAATATTTCAAAAGACATACCTTTGCAAGGACTCCGTGAATAGTAGAATGTTTTAGAAAAATATTTCTACCCCTAATTGTTGTAAATCCCAAAATAAATATAGATATTTGCAAACTCTTTGCAGAGAGTGCAAAGGTGATTTATGTAAATAGACAACATTAAAAATAAATATCATGTCAAGAATTTGTGACTTAACAGGCAAAACGGCATTAAAAGGAAATAACGTATCTCACTCGAACGTTAAGACCAAGCGTAAGTTTTACCCTAATCTACAAACTAAGCGTTTTTACATTCCTGAAGAAGATCGTTGGATTACTTTGAAAGTATCTACGTCTGCGATTAAAACAATTAACAAAAACGGAATTACTTCGGTTATCAGTAAATTTATCAAAAAAGGATACGTTTAGTAGATAATTGCCTGTTAATTAAAGATATTCATGAAATCGATCCGTCAGCTGACGGATTAAAATAAAGTAAAACAATGGCTAAAAAAGGAAATAGAGTACAGGTTATTTTAGAATGTACTGAGCATAAAGAAAGTGGTCTTCCAGGTATGTCACGTTACATCACTACGAAGAACAAAAAGAACACAACAGAGCGTTTGGAATTGAAGAAATTCAATCCTGTATTGAGAAAAGTGACTGTTCATAAAGAAATTAAATAAATCATATTTGGTTAGGTATCGGCCTAATCCAAGTTAAAAAATATAATTATGGCAAAGAAATCGGTAGCATCGTTACAAAAAGGTGGTGGTAAAGAGTATACAAAAGTAATCATCACAACGAAGTCTCCTAAAACAGGAGCTTATACTTTCAAAGAAAGCATGGTGCACAATGACAACGTTAAAGACGTTCTTGCTGCAGCAAATAAATAAGCAGAAAAATATTCCTTTTTTAAAGTTTTTCTTTAAAAAGTTGAAGAGCCGTTTTGGTGCATAAGCCGAAAGGGCTTTTTTAGTATATTTGCTTCCTAAACATGAGAAGAGCGTAAAGATGGAAGACCATTGGTCTATAGATATGCTTTTGATCTTCTTACTTTTTTTAAATTTGAAATATGGGTTTATTCGATTTTTTTAAGAAGAAGCAAGAATCTCCTGAAGCACAAGAGGCTCTGGATAAAGGATTAGAAAAGACCAAAGAGGGTTTTCTATCAAAGATTACTAAAGCTGTAGTCGGTAAGACAACAATAGATGACGATGTTCTGGATAACCTCGAAGAGGTGCTGGTAACCTCCGATGTAGGAGTTACAACCACGTTGAAGATTGTAGAGCGTATTCAGCAACGTGTGGCAAAGGATAAATATGTCGGAACTGATGAACTAAACAGGCTACTAAAGGAAGAGATCCAAGCTCTGCTCGCCGAAAATAATAGCGATGACTTCCAAAGTTTTGAATACGGTAACCATAAACCTTATGTTATTATGGTAGTAGGTGTAAATGGAGTGGGGAAGACAACGACTATAGGGAAACTAGCGCATCAATTGAAATCTGCAGGAAACAAAGTTGTTTTAGGAGCCGCGGATACTTTTAGAGCCGCAGCTGTGGATCAGATTAAGCTGTGGGGAGAACGTGTTGGAGTTAGAGTGGTTGCACAGGCTATGGGTTCGGATCCAGCCTCGGTAGCTTTCGATACGATTAAGTCTGCTGTATCCAATGGTGATGATGTTGCGATTATTGATACCGCTGGTCGATTGCATAACAAGGTCGGATTGATGAATGAGCTTGGGAAAATTAAAAATGTAATGCAAAAAGTGATCCCGGGAGCTCCTCATGAGATTCTACTGGTATTAGATGCTTCAACGGGACAAAATGCGATAGAACAGTGCTCGCAGTTTACACAAGCAACAGATGTCAACGCCTTAGCTTTGACAAAATTGGACGGAACAGCAAAAGGTGGTGTTGTAATTGGGATATCCGATCAATTTAAAATCCCAGTGAAATACATCGGTGTTGGAGAAAAGATAGGTGACTTACAGCTTTTCAATAAGAAAGATTTCGTCGATTCCTTATTCAAATAGGATAACTGGTATCGTTATAAACGCGGTAATGTAATAATCTTGATTTGGGGTTGCGGAACCGTTGTTAAAGAGAGGGAAAGGGTATTCTTTGGTACTCATTTCGTACTACTCAAAATTATAAAATGAAAACAAAGCAAACAAAAGCGACAATTTTGACAGCAAAACCACGGGTAAACGTAGTTACGTTGGGCTGTTCAAAGAATATTCACGATAGTGAGGTCTTGATGGGACAATTGAAAGGAAATCAGATCGACGTCGTGCATGAATCAAATAATATACAGGCCAATGATATTGTGGTCATTAACACCTGTGGTTTTATTGATAATGCGAAACAAGAGTCTATAGATACGATTCTACAATTTTCCGAGTTGAAGGATCAAGGTAAGGTAAATAAGGTAATCGTAACGGGATGTTTGTCTGAGCGGTATAAGCCCGAGTTGCAGACGGAAATCCCTAATATAGATGCATATTTTGGAACGAATGATTTACCCGATTTGCTTTCATCGATTGGGGCAGATTATAGGCATGAGCTTCTAGGTGAGCGATTGTTGACAACACCTTCTCACTTTTCTTATTTTAAGATCGCAGAAGGATGTAATCGTCCCTGTTCATTTTGTGCTATACCGCTGATGAGAGGCAAGCATGTGTCAAAATCTATCGACGATTTAGTAAAAGAAGCTAAATTTCTCGCGTCTAACGGTACAAAGGAGCTTATTCTTATTGCCCAGGATCTTACGTATTACGGGTTGGATATATATGGCAAAAGAAATCTTTCTGATTTGTTAAGACATTTGTCGGATGTTGAGGGAATTGATTGGATTCGTCTGCAATATGCTTATCCTTCGGGATTTCCTATGGACATATTGGATGCCATGAATGAGCGAAGCAATATCTGCAACTATTTGGATATGCCTCTACAACATATTACAGATAATATGTTGACTTCTATGCGTAGGGGGACAACGAAGCAAAAGCAAATTGACCTTGTGAATAGAATAAGGGATAAAGTGCCAGATATCGCATTGCGCACTACCTTGATATGTGGGTACCCTGGAGAGACAGAACGGGATTTTGAGGAGATGTTAGACTGGGTAGAAAGTACACGTTTTGATCGATTGGGCTGTTTTACGTATTCGCACGAAGAGAAGACTCATGCTCATAATCTTGAGGATAATGTTGCAGAAGAGGTTAAGCAAGAGCGCGTAGATGCAATTATGGAGGTCCAACAGGGAATTTCTTACGATATCAACCAATCTAAGGTTGGGAATAGTTATAAAGTATTGGTCGATCGTATAGATGGAGACTATTATATCGGACGTACGGAGTATGATTCTCCAGAGGTTGACAATGAGGTTATTATCGCCGCAAAAGACAACTATCTCCGGATAGGGGATTTTGTGAACGTTGCTATAGAGCGGGCCGAGGATTTTGACCTGTATGGATCGGTTGTAAAGTAATTTTATAAAAAAAGGGGCTAAAGCCCCTTTTTTTATAAGTATTTCTTAAAGATGGAATACAGAACCTTGAGATCGTATTCTGTCAGTTGGGCAGAATTGGTGTCTTTTTGAATGTAATGTTGTTTGAATGCTTTTATTGCAGCATCTAGATTCTTCACATCATATCCAATTATTCTAAGAGCCAACCTAGGCTCAAAACCCGGGGGAACATTTTCTAGGTATTCATCGTACCAATATCCGAATCCTTTGTCAGCGAGAATTTTCCACGGGAAACGTGAAGGGTCGTTTTTACGTGTTGGAGCGTAGTCCATATGTCCGATAAAATTTGCCTGTGGTATATTGTAACTTTCTTTGAGAGAGCTTAGTAGGTTAAGAAGGGCTTGTATTTGCTTATCTGTCCAAGGATCGGTAGTTCCATTATTATCAAGTTCTATGCCGATAGAGGAAGAGTTTAAGTCTGTATCGTTGCCCCAGCGTCCTGCGCCTGCATGGTGGCCACGATATAGATCATTGACCATTTGCACGATTTTGCCATCTCGACCAATTACATAATGAGAGCTGACACCTGCTTTAGCGTTATGAAATGTTTTTACTGTTTGTCCTAAGGAATCTTGTGCCGTATGATGAATCATTACATAATTCGGTTTTCGAATTCCGAAATTGATAGAAGCAATCCATTCTTTATCCGTGCTTGCTATTTTTTCCAATTGCCCTTTTACAGGAGCTTCTTTATACTGTATTGCAAACTCCTTTGCTTTTTTCTTATATACTTTTTCCGTTGCGGAATATTTATTTGAGCCACATGAGCTCATTAATACTATTCCAGTGATAATTGAGATAAAGAAGTGTTGTTTCATTGTGTTTAGCTGTTTTGTGCACAATATAGGAATACTACTTTAGAATATCTTGTAACAGACTCGATTCAAAAAACAAAAAATGGTGAAAAAGGGAAAATTGACGTATCTTTGTATCGTGTTGAGTACTACAAAATTGATAGATATACGGAGCCTTTCATTGGAACAATTGAAAGCCAAGCTAGTGGATATGGGTGAACAGGGATTCCGGGCCAAACAGATTTATGAGTGGATTTGGCAAAAATCCGCTACAGATTTTGAGGAAATGAGTAATCTCAGTAAAGGTCTGAGAGAAAAATTGAAAGAGTGTTTTTCCATTAATTATGTTAAGGTCAAGCAATCACAAATAAGTAGCGACAAAACAATAAAAAGCAGTTTTTCCTTATATGATGGAAATATCATAGAGGGGGTGCTGATTCCAACACCAGACCGGATGACTGCTTGTGTCAGTTCGCAGGTGGGGTGTAGCCTGACCTGTAAGTTCTGTGCCACGGGCTATATGGATCGTAAGCGTAACCTAAATGCAGATGAGATCTATGATCAGGTGGTACTTATTAGCAAACAGGCAGAAGAAAATTATGGACAGCCCCTCAGTAATATTGTCTATATGGGAATGGGGGAGCCGTTACTTAATTATGCTAACATGATGAAATCTGTGGAACGTATAACTGCAGCAGATGGATTAAATATGGCTGCGAAACGCATTACAGTGTCTACAGCGGGTATTGCTAAGATGATAAAGAAGCTCGGGGATGACGAAGTGCGTTTTAACCTTGCACTGTCGTTGCATGCCGCTAACGATAAAAAGCGAAATGAGATCATGCCCATTAATGAGCAGAATTCGTTGGCTGCTTTGGCTGAAGCGTTGAGGTACTACTATGCTAAGACGAAAAACCCTGTTACATTTGAATATATCGTATTCCATAATTTTAATGATGAGCTACAGGACGCTAAAGAGCTAGCAAAATTTTGTAAACATGTGCCCTGTAAAGTCAATATCATAGAGTATAACCCAATATCCCTGGCTGATTTTGTAAACGCTGAAGCAGACAAAATTGAGGATTTTGCAAGCTATTTAAGGAGTCAAGGTGTGGTGACGAATGTGAGGAGGAGCCGAGGAAAGGATATTGATGCGGCATGTGGACAGTTAGCTATAAAAGAGAAAACTAACTAGTTAGATTTAACCGACATATTTTATTAAGTTTGCTTTATACCAAGGTAAACTAGTTGTGAATATAACTCACTTTGTAAGGGACTTACTGCATGTGCTATTGCCCAATTTGTGCCTAGCCTGTGATACGGCATTGTTTGCTCATGAATCTATAGTATGTACCGAATGCTTATATCATCTACCTTTAACAGATTTTCATCATGATGTAAATAATGAGACCGCTAGACAGCTGTGGGGTAAGTTGGATTTTGAGGTGGCTATGTCTATGTTGTACCTGTCTAAAAATTCAAGGGTAGAACGACTTATACATCAGTTGAAGTACGGAAATAGACCTCAGATAGGACGATTTTTGGGAGAAATGTATGGGAGGATAATAAATGATATTGCTAAAGATCAGGGATTTGATATGTTGATCGCTATCCCTATTCATAATAGAAAACGCCGAGAGAGGGGCTATAATCAAGCATTCCAGTTTGGTTTAGGCCTGTCAGAATCCCTAGGTATACCTGTCCATGAGAATGTGCTGGTACGAAAGGTATACAATGTAAGTCAAACGAGAAAAAGTCGATCGGAACGATACGAAAACGTCGAAGGTGTGTTTAGTATCAATCCACAATATAGCATGTTAGAGGATAAACATGTTGCATTGGTCGATGATATATTGACTACCGGTGCGACTTTAAGTGAGGCGGGTAGAATTCTTAAGCTATCTGGAGCTAAAGTCAGTGTGTTGACCATTGCCCGCGCGTGATGTTGCCTTGTCTTTTATTTCCGCTTGCCAGACAATGGTTTGGGACAGCCACAGTCTTTTTTGAAAATTCCACACGACTGTAACGTAAGGAATGTTATAAGTGCTGCTAAAAACCAGGTTGTATATTTTCTTCTTTTCATTTTTCTCTTTTATAAAAAAATACGAAGGCAAATGTAGCCATTCCTATACCTATGATATCTGCAACAATATCCCATATGTCTGCTGTCCTTGTAGGGGATAAGTATTGTTGAGCAGCCTCTGTAGCAAAGGCAAAGATAACAGTGCTGGATACAATTTTGAGAATACTTGTCCATTTATTTACAGACCTCTTGCTTTTCAAGATAGATTCCCAGTAGAGTATTATACATAGTACGAAAAATATCCCACAATGAACCATTTTATCAAAGCCTTCATAAAAGGTAACGCTTTTGACTTCAAAGTTTTTTGACGGTAATAGTAGTAGAACCAACATTACTAGCGCCCATACGATTGCCCAGATATAGCTTTTTAGGTATTTCATCGATGCAAATCTCGGATTATTGCCCGATATAACCGTTGTTTTATTGAATTAAGTTTTGTTAAATATTATTTAAATAAAATTATTTAACTGATTTACAGCTGTTTGTGTTTGTTTTTTAAAAAATATAGTACTGTGTATTGCAAAGTACCATCTAAAGGATATAACTTTGTATTGTTATGATAGCAGAGAATACACAGATCCAGATGCGGAAAGGAATACTTGAGTATTGTATCCTTTCAATAATCTCTAGAGGAGAGATTTATGCTTCGGATATAATCGCAGAACTCAAGAAAGCAGAATTACTCGTGGTTGAAGGGACGCTATATCCTTTGTTAACCAGACTGAAAAATAATGGCCTACTAAGCTATAGTTGGCAAGAGTCTACTTCTGGTCCCCCACGCAAGTACTATCAGATTACTGAAGAGGGAAAGGAAGTGTTACGCAAATTAGATGTCACTTGGAAAGAGTTAGTATACGCTGTTGAAATTTCTTTAACAGGTAATAAGAAGTAAAAGCAAACCAATTTGTCAACAGACGAATAATGAAAAAAAATATACATATGAAATATCCATGTAGCAGCAACTGCACAAACACGAATGAATATAGTTTGGATATTCCATATGACAGATAAAAGACAAATTATATACATATGAATAAGACAATAATTATCAATATAAATAGTATAGTCTTCCATATTGAAGAAGATGCTTACGAGGTGTTGCGTAGTTATATGATTGAGATTAAGCGCCATTTCAGTCAATCTGATGATAGTGGGGAGATATTACAAGATATAGAGAACCGTATTGCTGAAATGTTTACGGAACGAATCCAAGTTGGAAAGAAAGAAGTTATCTCTATGCTAGATGTTAACGAGGTGATTGGGCAGATGGGAAGGGTTAGCGACTTTGAGCAAGTGGACGAAATGAAAGATGAACCTTACTTGGATGAATCGAAGGAAGATTATAAACGTGTTATTTCTGAAAGGAAATTAATGCGTAATCCCGACGATAAGGTGGTCGCAGGAGTTTGTAGTGGGTTGGGGTATTATTTCGGTATGCAGGCGAAATGGATTCGAGTCTTGTTTATATTATTCTTTCTTTTCGGAGGATCTGGAGTGCTTTTGTATGTTATCCTTTGGATTGTGATGCCAGAAGCAATTACACGGGCTGATCGGATGTCTATGCGAGGGGAAGAACCTAATCTTCAAAATTTTAAAAAGAATTTTGAAGAAGAATTAGAAGGCTATAAAGATGATTTTTCAGCTGTAAGAGGGCATCTGAGTAACGGAGGAAAAACGGTTGGTAAGGGGATATCTACCTTTTTCCAGATTTTAGGTAAGGGCTTTGCTTTTCTGATGCTCATTTTTTGTGGAATGGTAATCATTGGTATGCTCATTACTTTTGTCGGTTTTGCAACAGGAATCTTAGGTTACCAAGATGAAATGGTATTTCCAGGATTACAATTACTGTCAACGGGACAGGCGTTTATTGCTTTGCTTGCCGGAGTTATGGCCATTACAATTCCTTTTATAGCGCTATTGCACATTTTTTTAAGAATGTTGCTGAAAACGAGATCGATGAATACGTATCTATCGCTTAGTTTGTGGGCTGGATGGATAGTATCTATCATTCTGATTATTTTCTATTCTTTCGTGGGTATACAAGAGTATAAAGAATCGAGTACCATTAAAGTGGAGAAGATCCTAGAAAAACAAAATGTTTATCATTTCGAAGAAAAGGATATTAGGGTAATAGAAGCGGCAGCATTGGATAACGGAGATAAGAAGTATACAATGACATTCAAAAAGAAGGAGTTATCCAGATACTTAAGGAATGAAATAAACATTCGCTTCGAATATATTGATTCATTAGATATACCTTATATACAGTATAACTATTTTGCGAAAGGGCGAACTTATCAAAGCGCCTCGGAGCGTGCATCGCATATCGACTATTTAGCAAAACAGGATAAGGGAAAGATTGTCTTCGACAGCCATTTTGCGTTGACTACTGAAGAACCTTATCGTGACGAAGCGGTGTCTGTCGTGGTATTTCTTCCTGTGGGAGCAAAAGTAACAATAGACCAAACCATTAGATCGAAAATGTGGAACTTACCCTATTCCGACTGTAAAAAAGAATATGATAATGATGAAACTATAAAATATACAGAATGGATTATGAGACGCTCCGGGCTACAATGTGCCCCATTGCATATCGAACAAGCGAAGAAGAAGGAAAAGAAAGTGAAGGATGCAACCATTTCAGACGAAGAATAGTCTTATTAAATAATCAATAGATTTAGTCCCTAACGATTGCCTACTATGAAAAACGCTTTTTTTTGGATAATCACTCTAGTATTGTATAGTACAGTAGTAACGGCTAATCAACGTCCGACTTTACGTGGGAAGATTGTGAATCACAATAATGAACCAATTAATGGAGCTTCTGTCTATTTAATCACGACTACTGCTAGAGCAGTTTTAAAAACAGCTGTAACGGAT
Source organism: Sphingobacterium tabacisoli (assembly GCF_017908035.1). Lineage (GTDB taxonomy): Bacteria > Bacteroidota > Bacteroidia > Sphingobacteriales > Sphingobacteriaceae > Sphingobacterium > Sphingobacterium tabacisoli. The sequence goes on from NZ_JAEQMU010000009.1 coordinate 169,336, forward strand.
GAAGAAGGGAAGTATACAATTTTGGACTATCCAAGTGGAACGTTTATAATAGAAGCCACAGCTGTTGGATTCGGTAAAGGTGAAACAGCCATATTCAAAACAGGGGCTGAAGGTGTGGAGTTGCCAAATGTTATGTTGACTCCTGTTAACAAAGAAATAGAGGCTGTAACGGTAATGGGAGAGCTGCCTTTGATACAGAACGTGAAGGGAAAAATGGTGATGAATGTAGAAAACTCTTCAGTTAGTGCGGGAAATAATGCGTTCGAAGTATTAAAGCGAGCGCCTGGTGTCAATGTAGATAAAGATGATAATATCAGTCTAATGGGAAGGCAGGGGGTCAATGTTACAATAGATGGGCGACCTACTTATATGACAGGAGAGCAGTTGGCTACATTTTTGAAGAGCACAGATGGTGGGCAAATCAAGAGCATAGAACTCTCTAGTACACGTTCTGCTAAAGATGATGCTGAGGGGGCTGCTGGAGTAATTAATATAATCCTGAAGAAGAATAAACTGGAAGGATTTAACGGCTCTTTTGTTGCTAGTGTCGGTCAGGGAGAGCGGCTTAGAGGGAACTCTTCTATCAACTTAAACTATAAGAAAGATAATACAACCGTTTTTAGTAACTATGCTTATACAGATAATAAAACGATAGAAACCCTGAATATTATGCGTGTGATTCCTGACGGCGATAAGCAAACTGTATTTAGTCAGCTTGCTGAATTAAAAGAGAGAGATCGGACGCATAATTATAAGTTGGGGCTAGAGCAAAAGACATCTGTTCGTAATACATTTGTGTTACAATTCAGCGGTAATAATAATGTAGAAAACCAAGATAATCCCGGTACAACGAATATGGGAAGTGCGCCAGGAGTGATTGATTCTGTGATGAATTCTTATACATTAGGCAAGGAAAAATTTAATAAGTACACCTTTAATGCTAATAATGAGTTTAGGATAGACACGATGGGTAGGACGTTGACCATGGATTTGGACTATAGTATGTTTAAAACCAGTACTGGACTCAATTACGAGTATCGTACCTATTTCCCTGATGGGGAGACGCTAATCTATGCGCCGGAGAAGGAGCGAAGTTATTCATTGACAGATATTAAGATCTTCGCCGTGAAGACAGATTATACACAGAAGATCGGTAAAGGTAATCTTGAAGCAGGGGTTAAGTATAGTAATGTAGAATCAGATAACGGAATAAAATTTGATCACCTCATTGTGGATAGTTGGCAAAATAATCCAAGGCGTTCCAATGCATTCAATTATGTAGAGCAAATAACGGCAGGATATATTGATTATAGTATGTCGTTAAATAAGTGGGAGGCGAAGGCGGGACTTCGCTCTGAATATACGGTGACTGATGGAATATCGGGTACGGAAAATAAAGAGAATAAGCGGGATTATTTAGATTGGTTTCCTTCGGGGTCGTTGAGTTATACTAAGAACGAAAATCATGTATTTACACTTAACTATGCTCGCAAGATATCAAGACCGAATTATCGACATCTTAATCCATTTGAGTATTATATTGATAAGCGGACATCTATGCGTGGTAATCCATATTTGAAACCAGAATATACAAACGGATTTTCGCTGTATTACACATTATATAAGATGTTTAATATTGCGATAGGGCACGACTTTACGAATGATGCCATGGTGGAAAGTATGGGACAGGACACTGTTCTGAAGACAACATGGGTAACCCGGGAAAACCTGGGGAAACAGAACACAAGCTACATCAACCTTACTATACCGGCGCGCATCGGTAAATTCTGGACGATGTATAATAATCTGACCGGAATATACATGCACTTTCGTGGCCCCATAGCAGGTTATTATGTGAGTGAAGGATCAACATTCTTCCAGTTGAACTCAACTAGTAATTTTAAAATTAATAAAGCTATTTCTTCTGAATTGGCTTTGCGCTACAATTCACCGTTCTTATATAATGTGTATAAAATTCAAGGAAAATTCAATACGGATGTCGGTATAAGTTATAACTTAAAAGACCAGCGTAGTTCGTTCAAATTGGCGATAGCGGATGTTTTTCGAAGCAACCGGAATAATTTATACACCAAATTCAGAGAATATGATTCAGATATACGGCAATACAATGATACCCAGTCTATCCGGTTTACTTTCAATTATAAATTCGGAAACTTGAAGCAATCCGTTCGCCGTCGAGAAAATAGCAGTGAAGAGAAAAATAGAGCTCAATAGGAGCTATTGGCTAACTTATTTATGTTTTAGATTTAGTCGTACCGTAAGCTAGCTGAGCTTACGGTTTTTTTGTGCGCTGTTAAACTCATTTTTATTAGATTTGTTTAAGTATATAGAAAAGTATTCTCGAATCATCAGATTGGATGTCAGACCTTAATAATGTAAATTGACAGTTGATTTTGGGATTGACTAAATTTTGTATGTAGAGGAATCGTATACAACTCTGAATTGTAGGTCCAAGTAAAGAACTTTAATAAAATAGTTATGAAGAAGAAAGTTTTAGCATTATGTGTGGGGCTAATTGCTTTTACGGCAAAGAGCCAAAATCACCAACTTGAGAAGTTATGGGTGGCAAATGAAAAGCTTGCTGTCCCAGAATCTGTTTTATACGATGGAGTAAAGGAGGTATTATATGTTTCTCTGATTGATGGAGGTGGTGCAGAAAAGGATGGAAAGGGAGGGATAGCTCTTTTAAATACGGATGGTTCTATACGAAATGCTACTTGGATTTCGGGATTGAATGCCCCCAAAGGACTGGCTCTACATAAGGGGCTATTATATATTGCTGATATTGATGTTGTCGTTGTTGTAGATGTGGTTTCTGGGAATGTCATTGATGAGATTGGAATTAAGGAGGCCATATTTCTGAATGATGTTACAGTGGATAATGAAGGAGTCGTGTATGTGTCGGATACTAGAGAGAATAAAATTTATAAAATAGATGAGGGTGACTATTCGCTGTATATGGATAATGTAAATAACGCTAATGGATTGAAATGGTTGAATGGAAGCCTGTACGCGCTGGCGGGTAAAGAGCTTTGGCGAATAGATTCTCAGAAAAAAGTTACTATAGTGGCGCAAGGTTTCGAACAGGCAGGGGATGGGATAGAATCTATTGGAGATGGTGATTTTCTGGTGACGTGCTGGCCGGGATTGATTTATTATGTAAAGGCAGATGGTGTAATCGAGAAATTACAAGATGTACAGGGAGAGATGAATACTGCAGATTTAGGGTTTAATGCTAGAGAACGTATATTGTATATTCCTACTTTTAATGGTAATAGTGTAATAGCTTATAAGCTTAAGTAAGACGTTTTTCAAAAAGATTCATGAATAGACTTTGACAACCTGAAGTATTATTTATTTTTGCTTTAACAAAATAGGTAGACCATGAAAATAGAAGCGTTGTACAATATATATAAACAGTATCCTTTAATATCTACGGATACGCGTAATATAAAAGAAGAAAGTATTTTCTTTGCATTGAAAGGAGCTAGTTTTGATGGTAATACTTTTGCTGACCAAGCGCTGCTTAGCGGAGCCCGTTATGTAGTTGTGGATGATCCGACACGTAAGAAAGACGAACGGTATATACTAGTTGACGATGTATTGGAGACTCTACAGAGGTTAGCAGAATACCACCGGGACCAATTACACATACCCATAATAGGTATTACAGGAACAAATGGAAAGACAACCTCTAAAGAACTGTTATACGCTGTACTCTCACAACGATATAAGACCTTCGCTACCCTAGGGAATTTAAATAATCATATTGGTGTTCCGTTGTCTATACTATCTATATCTAAAGATATTGAAATTGCAATTATTGAGATGGGGGCAAACCATCTGGGCGAAATATCATTTTTGTCGAAAATCGCTAAACCAACACATGGATTGATTACAAATGTTGGAAAAGCTCATTTGGAAGGCTTTGGTTCATTTGAAGGAGTGAAGATTGCTAAAGGAGAACTGTATGATTATTTACAGGATCATCATGGAATACTGTTTTTACAAGGGGACAATATACACTTAGTGGAAATGGCGAAGAAGAGACATATCGATACCGTAGTTCGGTATGGATTTGGTGCAGAAAATAATGTGATAGGCAAGCTGTTGATTGCAAATCCTTACTTGGCTATTACTTGGAAAGAGAGAAACAATTCTGCAACATATGAAGTCTCTACGAATTTGACAGGCTCTTATAATACAGAGAATTTTTTGGCAGCAATCGCTGTTGGATTGCACTTTGGCGTAGATCCAATTGCTATAAATACTGGAATAGCAAGTTATATACCTAAAAATAACCGATCACAGATTACAAAAACAGATCGAAATACAGTTATTGCGGATTTCTATAATGCGAATGCCAGTAGTATGGCCGCGGCATTAGATAATATGAAAGTCCTTTCAGCCGAACGTAAAGTATTGGTTTTAGGAGATATGTTTGAATTGGGTGAAGACGCTTACGAAGAACATGCGCTTGTTATCCAGAAAGCGAAGGAGCTATTATTAGAAAGGCTTATTTTTGTAGGGAAAGAGTTCTATAAGCATAAGTGCGAAGGAGCTGAATTTTTTGAAAGTACAACAGAAGCACTGATTCCTATGGCTACAATATCTGGATGCTTTGTGTTACTTAAGGCCTCTAGAGGAATGTCTTTTGAGCGGTTACTGGAAGCTCTTTAGCTTTTTTTGTCTTCGACGGGGGAAACTGTTGGCAAAGATAGGTTGTATTTGACGGATATCAATCGTACACCGACTACAAAAGAGGCCGAAATAAAAGCATTCCATCCCCTGCTTAAACCGAAATACTCTAAGATTACAAATAAAATAGCACCAGAGAGGCATGCTGATGCATAAATCTCCTTTCTTAGGATTAGGGGAGTTTCATTCATCAATGTATCTCGGATTACACCGCCCATAGCGGCGGAAAACATACCAAACATTATGGCGGCAATATTGCTACTGCCATAGTCTAGGGACTTTTGTGTCCCAACTACGGTAAAAAAACCAATTCCAATAGCATCGAATAATGTTAAAGTTTTTGCCCAGTTGTAGAGATGCCTATTCGCAATTACTGATATGAAGACACCAATGAATATTGCAATTAGATAGTTGCTGTCCTCAACCCAAACGGGGCGTATATTTAAAAAGACATCACGTAAAGACCCACCTCCAATTGCTGTAACAAAGCCCATAAAGGTTGCACCAAACACGTCAATCCCCTGTCTGTTCGCTGCCATTCCACCAGATATGGCAAAAACCATCGTCCCAAGTAAGTCTATTCCGTAGATGATATTCATAATCTAAGTACTGTTAGACAATGATACAGAAAATTTTCAAAGTTTAATATCCCTAATACGATATATACGCCCCTCCTTTGGTGTCTTCTGCATCGCTTCTTTACTACTTCATGTCTGCTTTAAATTTTACAGGGGTTATTTTGTGTTATAATAGAGGTCTGTAGAGGGTTCATAGGGGTAAGCCACTATAAAAGCGCTGTTACGCCTTGTTTAAATCCCTGCTGATCCTGCCCTATGATAGGGATGGTATGCCTTTTTTGCAGTCCATGGTGCCTGTGGACTTTCTTTTTTCAATTTTATTGTCCGCTGTTCCAGCGTTTTACGTTATATGCTGTAAAATAGTCTGTGTTATGTCTTTGAAATGTGGTTTGAAAGTTCCTATCTTTGCACCACTCCGCGAGGGAGGGACGGTTCTTCGGAACGATGACATAAGGTAGACAGAGTGGTTATTTTACGGTTTAATCCGTTAGATCCGATGCTCTGAAATCTTCTCCGGAAATTATTTTAAAATAAAATTTGGAGGTTTAAAAAAGATTCCTACCTTTGCAGTCCCAACGGAAACGAAGGGTGGTCGCCGCAAGGGAGGCCGGAAAAACAAAATGACGAGTCATATCTTCGGATGTCGATAATAAAAGCAGAAGCGCGATGCGGATGCGGACAAAGTTCTTTAAGGAAATGATCATGTAACGTAACGAGTAGTTGAGAAACAACGAAAGTTAAAAAAACTCAACCTGTCAATCATAGAATCAGAAATTATTTAAATAAAGACAATTCTATTTTTTATAAATAGTCTTGATCTTACACTTCATTTTACTATGGAGAGTTTGATCCTGGCTCAGGATGAA
>NZ_JAEQMU010000010.1 GCF_017908035.1 Sphingobacterium tabacisoli
AACTTTCGTTGTTTCTCAACTACTCGTTACGTTACATGATCATTTCCTTAAAGAACTTTGTCCGCATCCGCATCGCGCTTCTGCTTTTATTATCGACATCCGAAGATGTGACTTGTCATTTTGTTTTCCGGCCTCCCTTGCGGTGACCGCCCTTCGTTTCCGTTAGGACTGCAAAGGTAGGAATCTTTTTTTAACCTCCAAATTTTATTTTAAAATAATTTCCGGAGAAGATTTTCAGAGGATAAAATCAAACGGATAAAACCGCAAAATAACCACTCTATCTACCTTGTGTCATCGTTCCGAAGAACCGTCCCTCCCTCGCGGAGTGGTGCAAAGATAGGAACTTTCAGACCACATTTCAAAGACATAACACAGACTATTTTACAGAATATAGCGTAAAACGCTGGAACATTGAGCAATAAAATTGAAAGAAGAAAGCACACAGGTAGCATGGACTGCAAAAAAGGCACACTATTCCTATCATCGGGCAGGATCAGCAGGGATTTAAACAAGGCGTAACAGAGCTTTTATAGTGGTTTACCGCTATGAACCCTCTATAAAACCTCTATTATAACACAAAATAACCCCTGTAAAATTTAAAGCAGGCACGGAACAATAAAGAAGTATTGTTAAAGAACAGACTACTCAGGCCACACATATAAAGACCATACATATAAAGGAAGAAGAGACAAATTAGAACACACTGACTGTATCATCTTAAGTAGGGCTCATTTCTTAACTCCAATACAAGAGTCAAAAAAAGACCTTTTCGATAATGGAAAAGGTCTTCAAACAGTAAAACAATCGAAATATGCTACACCCGAGTTATTGCAACGAGCTAAAAACCGCTGATACCAGTAATATCCTGCCCCGTAATCAATAGGTGCACATCATGTGTTCCCTCATAAGTAATGACAGATTCTAGATTCATCATATGACGCATAATCGGATAATCCCCAACAATCCCCATGGCACCGAGAATCTGCCTAGACTCCCGTGCGACCTGTAAAGCCATATTCACATTATTACGTTTCGCCATAGATATTTGTTGAGGAGTAACTCTATTTTCATTTTTCAAAACACCCAAACGCCACGAAAGTAATTGAGCTTTTGTTATTTCCGTAATCATCTCAGCCAGCTTTTTCTGTTGCAACTGATACGCTGCTATAGGTTTTCCGAACTGCGTTCTTTCTAACGCGTATTGAAGAGCAACTTGATAACAGTCGATGGCCGCTCCTATTACACCCCAAGAAATACCATAACGTGCCGAATTCAAACAAGACAATGGTCCACGCATGGATGAAACATCCGGCAACAACCGCTCAGATGGTATATATATACTATCAAACACCAGTTCGCCAGTTCGGGATGCCCTCAGCGACCATTTGTCTTTAATCTCAGGAGTAGAGAAACCTACGTCTGTCCGTTCTACGATCACTCCTCTCACTTTTCCTTCCTCATCTTTGGCCCATACCACCGCAAGATCACAGATTGGTGCATTCGTAATCCAAGTCTTTGCTCCATTCAATCGATATCCTTCACCGTCTTTCACCAGACGGGTTTCCATACTAGAGGGATCGGAACCGTGATTCGGTTCGGTAAGCCCAAAGGCCCCTATCCAATCACCCGAAGCCAACATCGGTAAATATTTAGTCTTTTGATCGTCGGATCCGAAGGTATATATTGGATACATAACCAAAGAAGACTGCACCGATGCTGCCGAACGAATAGCCGAATCGCCAGCCTCTAATTCTTGCATAATCACCCCGTATGCCATATAATCCAGCCCTGCCCCTCCGTACACATTTGGGACGAAGGGGCCCAAAGCGCCTATGCTTCCTAGTTTTTTCATTAGGTCCGGAATCTCTTCGTGATCTTGTGCTTTTTGATCGATAGTGGGTAAAATTTCCGATCGCACAAAATCGCGGATTGTATCACGAATCAGTAGGTGCTCTTCTCCCAAGAGTTCGCCTATATTGAAATAATCTACAGTGCTGTTCATATCTTACCTGCCTTTCCGTAAAAATATCAAATATTCAACAGAAAAGAGCATATTGTAAATATTATTCTCTATATTTATGAAAATTTCGAATAATATAAACCATATTATGACAATTAAAGAATTAAAAACACTAGGAATCGAGATTGACAACCTAGGTACATCGACAGGTAGCAAATGGTTTGCAAAAGGAGAGACTATTTCTTCTTTTTCACCGACCAATGGTAAGCTTATTGCAAAGGTTCAATCAACAACGCGTAAAGAATACGACAAAGTAATCAACGAAGCCGAAAAGGCTAAACTTATCTGGAGAGATATTCCAGCTCCAAAACGTGGAGAGATAGTACGTCAGTTGGGCGAAAAACTAAGAGAACTAAAACCTGTACTGGGCAAATTAGTCTCTTATGAAATGGGAAAATCTTACCAAGAGGGACTTGGAGAAGTTCAAGAAATGATTGATATATGCGATTTTGCAGTGGGGCTTTCCCGTCAGCTATATGGCAATACGATCCATTCGGAAAGACCAGGACACCGTATGTATGATCAATACCACCCACTTGGAATTGTAGGCATCATTACGGCTTTCAATTTCCCGGTTGCTGTATGGTCATGGAATGCGGCTTTAGCATTAGTATGTGGTGATGTTGTCATTTGGAAACCTTCAGAAAAGACCCCACTGTGTGCGGTAGCATGCCAAAACATCATAGCCGATATCCTTAAAGCCAACAAACTTCCGGAGGGGATCTCTTCCCTAATAACAGGAGATGCGGCAGTTGGAAAATGGATTTCCGAAGACGAGCGTATTCCATTGGTATCTGCTACAGGCTCTACTAGAATGGGTAAATTGGTCGCGACTACTGTTGCTCAGCGCTTGGGAAAAACATTATTGGAGTTGGGTGGCAACAATGCTATCATCGTAACACCAAGTGCCGATTTAAAAATGACCATTATAGGTGCAGTATTTGGAGCAGTAGGAACAGCTGGACAACGCTGTACGAGCACAAGAAGGCTGATCGTACATGATAGTATCTACGACAAGGTCAAAAAAGCATTGACTGATGCTTACAAACAAGTTAAAATCGGTGATCCATTGGATACCAAGCACCATATGGGTCCATTGATTGATACCGATGCAGTACAAATGTACTTGAACGCATTGGACAAAATCAAAGAACAAGGTGGTAAAATATTAGTAGAAGGCAAAGTCCTAAGTGGCAAAGGCTATGAAAGTGGCTGTTATGTTACTCCTGTTATTGCAGAAGTGGAGAACCACTATCAGATTGTACAGGACGAAACTTTTGCTCCTATCTTATACCTGATCAAATACAGTGGAGAAGTGGACAACGCTATCGCTCTACAGAATGGTGTAAAACAAGGCTTATCTTCTGCCATCATGACCTCTAGCCTACGTGAATCAGAGCTATTCTTAAGCCAAAACGGGTCTGACTGTGGTATCGCCAATGTCAATATTGGTACATCTGGGGCTGAAATCGGGGGTGCCTTTGGTGGTGAAAAAGAAACAGGCGGTGGCCGCGAATCAGGTTCTGATGCATGGAAGGTATATATGCGTCGTCAGACCAACACGATCAATTACACTACTAGCCTGCCACTAGCGCAAGGAATAAAGTTTGACCTTTAAAAACAAAAAAATTATGAGAGAAGTACACCAAAGATTGGCAAAACATATATTAGCAGATGGATTCCCGGTTGTTATCGACCTAGAGAAATCCCACGGTTCTTACATCGCTGATGTAGATGGCAACGAATACTTAGATATGTTCAGTATGTTTGCCTCATCTCCAATCGGATACAATCACCCCCACATTCTAAAAAATGCGGAAGTATTAAAAGAGGCTGCGATTAATAAACTCGCACTATCAGATATCTACCCGACGATATATGCGGACTTTTTAGATACGTTCTCACGGGTAGCTATTCCCAAAGAACTAAGCTATTGCTTCTTTATCGATGGTGGTTCATTAGCTGTAGAAAATGCATTGAAAGCAGGGTTTGACTGGAAAACGAGAATCAATCTATCTAAAGGAATAGAACATGAAGCGAGTCAGGTCATTCACTTCAAACAGGCATTCCACGGTCGTTCGGGATATACTTTATCTTTGACCAACACCAAGGATCCTAAAAAATACATGTATTTTCCGAAATTCAATTGGCCTCGTATCACGAATCCAAAATTGAAGTTTCCACTCAACGAGAGCAATCTTGCAGAGACTATCGAATTAGAAAACCAAGCTATCGCAGAAATCAATGCGGCTATTACACAACGCCCGGAAGATATAGCCTGTTTGATCATCGAAACCATACAGGCGGAGGGAGGTGACAACCACTTCAGAAAAGAGTTCTTCAAAAAGCTCAGAGAAATCTGTGATCAGAATGATATCATCCTCATTCTGGACGAAGTACAGACTGGTATCGCGATGACTGGAAAAATGTGGGGATACCAACATTATGGTATTATTCCTGATGTGATTGCCTTCGGTAAGAAAACACAGGTCTGTGGTATACTCGCCAATCAGGAAAAATTTGATCGCGTTGAAAAGAATGTTTTCAAGGAATCGAGCCGTATCAATTCGACCTTCGGCGGAAACCTTGTAGACATGGTACGCTTCAAATTGATTCTAGAAGTCATTGAACAAGAAAACCTGGTGGCTAAAGCGGACGAAAAAGGAAAATACATCCTACAACAGATCGAACAACTGGTCAAAGATTTCCCACAGTTGTCCAATGCCCGTGGTAAAGGTTTACTTACGGCATTTGATTTTGACACTGAAAAATCACGCGACGAATTTATCTCTAAAACTCTTGATAACAAGTTATTGATATTAGGATGTGGAGAGAGAAGCGTACGTTTTAGACCACACCTTACGGTTACGATAGAAGATATCGACAAAGCATTTGCTATCATCCGCAATTGCTTAAAATAAATCGCAAGCGCTAGGCCTTAAAAGCTTCTAGCCTACGCAACCCAAAGCTGTCAAAAGGTATTAAAAAAAACTTTTGACAGCTTTTTTTTGTATTATACCCAACGGAACATTTCAAAGCACAAACTTCATTTATTTTCCCTTCGATTAAAAAACAAATCTTTCAACGAATAAAAGTCATAAAATTACTTTTGACTTTTTGATTACTCTGTTCAATAAATAAACTCATTACTTTGCGTTAAAACCACAAATAGTTTAAATATACTGTTATGTATTTTCGCACACACTTCTTTGTTTCAGTAGCTATGCTATTCATAGCATTACTCACTTCATGCAACCGCAACTTTCAGTTTTCTGTACTCGAGGTTAAGCCTTTGGACCGGGACATCAATCAAAAGGCAATCGATCGGATAAAACAGCTAACACCCCGCGACACCTTCAGCTTCTTGGTTTTTTCCGATACACAGGTAGCCTATGATGAACTTGAATCTTTTGTCGCACACGTCAATAGCACCTATTCCATGGACAGCATCGCTTTTATGTTACATGGCGGCGATTTTACAGACTATGGCGCCAACTTCGAATACAATCTCTATTACGATGATGCCAAGAAGCTTAAGTTTCCAGTAGTAGGCTGTATAGGCAACCACGATATGCTTAGCAACGGTAGAACAATCTTTAAAAAATTATTCGGTCCCGAGGATTTTAGTTTTAATTATGGCGATTACAGATTTATCGTCTTCAATAGCAATAGTAGAGAGGTTCGTTTCGATGGCAGTTTACCCAATTTGAATTGGCTACAACAAGAAATAGACAAAAGCAAAGAAAACAACACTATTTACCTCTCGCACGTGGCACCGATGACGACGGATTTTGACCCAGCTTTAGAGAGCAACTTTACCAACATATTAGCCTCAGACAAAAAAAATCGTTTATCCATACATGGTCATACCCATAGCTATGTGCTTGAGGAACCGTATAACGATGGCGTACAATACCTCACTGCTCCCGCCCTGCAGAAGAAACAATATGTAAAGGTTACTATTTCTTCTAAGGACATTCAAATACAACAAAAATTCTACTAATGCGCTGGATTATATTTTTCCTTTTATCCCTCTTATCATCTCCCCTATCGGCTCAAACTACCGATTCAACAACAAGCAAATTTTACAAGTTCATGCCCAACAGTGCTGTACTACAATTCGCAGGCAATATCGGTATGTTCTCTACGGGGATCCGCTATGTCACGCCCAACAAACACTGGAAAGGCTCGCTACACTATGGCTTTGTTCCCGTTCGCTATGCTGCAGACAAAGCAATACACTCGATCACAATCAAAGGACAGTACAGTACAATTCACCGCCAGTATAGCCCCACAACCCAAGTCGAATGGCTGAATATCGGCTTATGGCACAACTACTCCTTTGGTCGTAATTACTTCTCCAGCTTACCGAGACATTATGATGATGGTTATTATTATTTTCCAACAGCGGTCAACATCGGACTTACCCTAGGCAGTGAGTTACGCTACCAGAGATGGGGGGTATATTATGAGCTCGGCACCACGGACAAACGGGTAATCAACTTTGCTAAAAGCCCCAAGGCAGTTTCTTTTCGAGAGATCTGGAATTTCGGCATTGGGCTGGTATACCATTTAAAACATTAAGTATATCTTTAAAATTTCGATTGGGTGGTGTATATTTAACATTAAAACAACCACTATGGAATCACCTTTAATAAACATACAGACATTGAAGGAGCTACGCTCTAATTCTAAACTTATTATTCTTGATGCGACTATTGACAAGGTCAATGAGAAAATTGACGATCAGAACAAAGCTTTGATTCCCAATTCCTTATTTTTCGATATTGAAGATTGTTTTTCAGACCACGGTTCGGGGCTTCCCCACACTATGGTTAGTGCAACCATATTCTCAGAGCAAGTACAACGGCTCGGTATTAACCAAGATAGCATCATCGTTATTTATGATCGCTGGGGGGTATATTCCAGTCCACGAGCCTGGTGGATGTTCCGATATATGGGGCATACGCAGACTTACGTATTAGATGGAGGAATAAAGGCTTGGCAACAAGCTAATCTCCCTATAGTAACGGATCATATAACAGCGTTTAACTCCGGCAATTTCACTGCATCACCTGAATCACAGTGGTTTGCTGATAAAGATACTATTTTGGCTTCTATTGCCAATAATAGCAGCAACATCATCGACGCACGTGGTGCAGGAAGATTCAATGGCACTGCTCCCGAACCACGGGCAGGTATACGGTCCGGACATATCCCAGGTTCCAGCAACCTACCATTCGACCAAGTACTAAACGATACTTTTATCTTAGACAAATCAGAGTTGATCCGGATCTTCACTCCACATCTCCGAGCGGAGAAAAGAAACATATTCACCTGTGGATCAGGTATAACCGCATCTATCCTAGCATTAGCTGCTGCTCAAAGTGGTATTAAGGATATTGCTGTATATGATGGTTCATGGGCAGAATGGGGATCGGATCCTCAGTTGCCTGTTGCATAAAACAAAAAAGAAGAGGGTTCTCCCCTCTTCTTCTCAAGCCTAACTCCATGGTAAGCTAGCTATCAAGCATTTGGATAAGGCACATAATCATCATCTCCTGGAACTTTAGGAAATTCCCGTGCAATCCATTTGCGTTTAGCCTCCTCATTAATTTCTCTATCGGTAGCTACAAAGTTCCATGATATAAACCGTTCTTCCGGAAATGGCTCCCCTCCAAAGATATATACCGTCGTATTTGCTTTCATTGTAAATGAGCAGAGGTGTGCATCTTTAGTAATCAAAATCTGCTTGGGACCATAATCGAATCCATTGCTTTCAATGTCTCCTTCCAAAATATAAAGACCGCTTTCCCCGTACAGTTCTCCGCGGATATCAATGAAAGCATCTTTTTTACCCGTCTTGATTTCAATCATATATAATTTACTATACACCGGAACGGGAGACTTCTTTCCGAAGGCTTGTCCTGCAATCAGCTTATAGGACACCCCATCCTGTTCCCAGGCAGGTATATCCTCAGCTTCGGTATGATGAAATTCGGGATCCATAAACTCTAACTCTTTGGGCAACGCTACCCAAATCTGTAAACCATGCATGAATTTATCCTGATGACGGAGATACTCAGGTGTCCGCTCCGAATGAGTCACACCTTTACCAGCAGTCATCCAATTTACAGCACCTGGTTTGATTTCCATTGCTGTACCTAAACTATCACGGTGAAAAATCGCACCATCAAAAAGGTAGGTCAGCGTAGAAAGGCCGATATGCGGATGAGGCCCTACGTCGAGGTTTTCATGTTCAGCAAGACAAACAGGCCCCATATGGTCAATAAATACAAATGGACCTATAGATCTCTTTTGTCGAAAGGGCAAAAGCCTACCCACAAGAAAATTACCAATATTGGCAGCAGTTTCTTCTCTAATAAAATCAATATTTGACATACTATATTTCCTCCTTTGTTTTCTGAAAGTATATGATTTTAATGGACATCAAGAACTTTCATGTCTTTTGGTGACCCAAAGGAATCATGAAAGTTTTATACCTAAAGTTACATAATATATGTTAGTTATAAACTGAAGAAAATTTGAAAAAATGCCATCCTATAAAGGCGTGCCTAGCAAGGCACGCCTTTATAGGATAAGAACCGTTTTCTTTAAAACTTCTGTAAGATCTTAAAGATCAAATCAGAGCCTAACTTAGTCGTCCGCTGGTCAATATCATAAACTGGATTTAACTCAGCGACATCCACACTTACTAAATTAGGCAAACGGATAATTTCCTGAAAAATCTGTTGAAAGGTTACATCTGGAACAAGACCATTAAAAGCCAAAGCACTCACCCCCGGAGCATAAGGCGCGGCAAAAGCATCTAAATCTATCGTCAGATAAACCAGATCTACCTGAACTGCAAAATCTTGCACTGCCTTCCGTATTTCCAACACGTTACCCGCATGGACATCCTCAGCCTTTATAACCGTTGTTCCTGTATCTTTAGCATAAGCTAATAGCGATGGCGTATTCGAAATATCTTGAATCCCTAACGCCAAATAATGAAAAGGCTTTCCCTCCCGAGACAGATCATCGGCTATCTGATAAAATCCTGTACCCGAATTTCCTACACCATCTTTCAGAGGGCGAATATCCAGGTGTGCATCGATATTAATAATTCCAATGGATTTACCCTCTACATGCAATCCCTTAAAGTGCCCATAGGTAATCTCATGCCCACCTCCCAATAAGAGAGGGAACCCGCCTTGCTGGCGGATCTTGGCAACCAGTTCAGCGAGGCGCTGTTGGGCTGCTTCCAGCCCAGTATCTTGACAATAAACGTCTCCAGCATCCAGTAATCGGATTTGATCCGAAAAATGTACCGGCAATCCTGCTAATATTTTTCGGAATTGAGCAGGGGCATTCTGAGCACCTACCCTTCCCTGATTACGGCGCACGCCTTCATCACAACAAAACCCCAACAGCACAACTGCATTTTTCAGTTCTTGTGTTTCGTCCAGATCGATCGAACGCACCTCTTGATGCCAGCGTCGCAGTCCTTGCTCCGTACCATCAACACGACCTGCCCAATGTCCGGGATTCCCTGGTTGATATAATGAATTCATATGTAAATAATTATCTTCGATGAGCTCGCAAGCTCGGTTTGTCTTCAATGGCCATATGGAATATCCAAAGTATATTATGCACGACTTTATTACTGTTGGTGTGCATGCTGCTCCGCGGTCATGCATGTTTGTGCAGTCCGTGCTACATGGATATTTCATGCTGACCTATTCAAAAAGTTTATCCAACACCGCAGTATCCACCAATTCGGCTTTTGTAACTTTCAATGTAGGGCTTCGCTGCAGTTCTGTTTCTATCGCCTGCATGGCCTCTTTATTGCGGGCCCAAGCTCTACGTGCGATTCCATTATTAACATCAAAGAACAACATATTACGCAATTTCTCTTCTGCAGCGGCGGAACCGTCCAACAACATACCGAAACCGCCATTGATTACCTCACCCCATCCTACACCGCCACCGTTATGGATAGACACCCATGTAGCACCTCTGAAACTATCACCAATGACATTATGTATCGCCATATCGGCCGTAAATTTACTGCCATCATAGATATTGCTCGTTTCCCGATAAGGCGAATCCGTACCACTCACGTCATGGTGATCTCTACCCAGCACAACAGGTGCAGACAACTGCCCCGCTTGTACCGCATCGTTAAATGCTTTTGCAATTTTCGTACGACCCAATGCATCAGCATATAAGATACGAGCTTGAGACCCCACTACCAAACGGTTTTCTTCAGCATCCGAGATCCATTTTATATTATCCGCAAGTTGCTGTTTGATTTCTTCTGGTGCTTCTTTCTGTAGATCCTCCATCACCTCAAGAGTAATTCGATCTGTTGTGCGAAGATCCTCAGCCTTGCCTGAAGTACACACCCAACGGAATGGTCCAAAACCATAGTCAAAACACATTGGACCTAGAATGTCCTGTACATAAGACGGGTATTTAAAGTTAATACCATCAACAGCCAGCACATCAGCTCCGGCACGCGAGGCTTCCAACAGAAAGGCATTTCCATAATCGAAAAAGTAAGTTCCACGTGCAGCGTGCTTATTAATAGCATTGGCCTGTCTCACCAAAGATTGTTGCACCGCCTTTTTAAATTCTTCGGGTTCTTCTGCAATCATCCTATTCGCCTCCTCAAAACTATATCCCACCGGATAGTATCCACCAGACCAAGGATTATGCAATGATGTCTGGTCCGAACCAACCGTAACAAACACTTCTTGCTCATAAAAAGCTTCCCATACATCTACCACGTTACCTATATAAGCCAATGACACGACTTCTTCCTCTTGGATTGCCTGTTTTACCCGGACTATAAGTCCCTGCATATTTTCATGCAGCTCGTCGACCCAACCCTGTTCGTGGCGCTTGCGTGCCGCAGCGGGATTCACTTCTGCACATACCGTAACACAACTCGCTATATTTCCAGCCTTAGGCTGCGCACCACTCATCCCCCCTAATCCCGAAGTCAGGAAAATTTTGCCCCGAGAACTATCGCCCTTTTTCAGATGCTTACGAAAAGCATTCATAACTGTAATCGTAGTACCATGTACAATACCCTGTGGGCCAATATACATGTACGAACCTGCAGTCATCTGTCCATATTGCGTAACCCCCAAAGCATTGAAGCGCTCCCAATCATCGGGCTTGGAATAATTAGGAATCATCATCCCGTTGGTCACCACAACTCTTGGTGCTGAAGTGGATGATGGGAACAATCCCATCGGGTGCCCTGAGTACATATGCAAGGTCTGCTCCTCTGTCATCTTTGCCAAATATTGCATCGTCAACAGATACTGTGCCCAGTTTTGGAATACTGCACCATTCCCCCCATAAGTAATCAACTCATGCGGATGCTGTGCTACCGCAGGATCCAAATTATTCTGTATCATCAGCATAATCGCTGCCGCTTGACGGCTTTGCGCGGGATACTCTTCTATCGGACGGGCATACATCGCATAAGTCGGGCGGAAACGATACATGTAAATCCGTCCGTAACGACGCAGCTCCTCGAGGAAGTCTGCGGCCAGCTCTTCATGCCATCCTGCAGGAAAATAACGTAACGCATTTGCGATAGCCAATCGTTCTTCGTCTTTCGTAAGTATCTGTTTACGTACCGGAGCATGGCTCACCGAAGGATCTAAAGCCACCTTAGCTGGCAATTGATTCGGTATACCTTGTATTATTTCATTTTTAAATTTCTGCATCATTATTTTAAATTAGATCGAACAGCTACCCCGTTCTTCCAAACAGCTGATGGTTGCAATGCTCCTTGTAGGTAAGTGATGTTCTGATAATTGTTCGTATCGTAGAGGACAAAGTCGGCTAACTGTCCTTCGACCAACCGACCTCTATCAGAGAGATTCAAGGCTTGTGCTGCTCTAAACGTAACGGCTGCCAACACTTCGGCATTGGAGAGTTTCTCCATCGTTGCCAAAATACCAGCCGATGCAATGAGCTGCCCCATAGGTGCCGAGCCTGGATTCCAGTCGGTCGCAATTGCCAAGGAGGCACCTGCATCCAATAAGCGTCGAGCTGGTGTAAATGCACAGCCTATTCCCAGAGAAGCTGCAGGCAAAGCGACAGCTACTACATCCGAATCCGCAAGTAGTGCAATCTCTGCATCTGTTGATGCCTCCAGATGATCGGCCGATACCGCATCAAAAGCAACAGCAACCGCAGATCCCGAGGTACTGAATTGATCAGCATGTACAGTAATCTTAAAGCCCAGCTCTTTTGCTTTTTTGAAATAATCCTGAATATCTTCTGCCGAAAAGGCAGTCTGTTCGATAAAAGCATCTATCCGCTCAGTCAGCTTCTCCTCCTTCAACACAGGGAAAAGATCTGCAGCCATAAGAGCTAGGTATTCTTTCGCTGTCCCTTCAAAATCTTTTGGCTTCATGTGTGCTGCCAGACAAGTTGGGACAAGATCCATCTCCAGTTCCGCATTAGCCTGCTTGACTGCCCGCAATGTCTTCAGCTCTTCCTCCTTATTAAGTCCGTACCCACTTTTCACCTCTACAGTGGTAATTCCTTGCGCCAAAAGATAAGCTGCCCTACGCTTTGTCAATTCCTTCAGTTCCTCTTGTGTCGCCTCACGTGTATGTTTGACCGTACTCCAAATACCACCACCTGCTTGGGCAATCTCCAAATAGGAACTCCCCGCATTACGCATCGCAAAATCATTAGCACGATTGCCACCAAAGGCAATGTGTGTATGGCAATCAACAAATGAAGGTAAACAGACCTTATCTCCCGTGATCACCTCCACCTCTACCGCATCTCCCGCCTGACTACGGAGTGTCTCAAAATCACCTACCGCTTTGACTTTTCCATTTTCGATCCATAACCCACCCTGCTCAATTACCTCGAGTTGACTGTCATTCAATGCCCCTTTAAGAGGCAGATCACGCATGGTCAGCAACTGCCTAAAAGGTCCTATAAGTACTTCGTTCATCCCTAATAATTTTCAAAATGTTCAACACCTGCGCCAAAATACGCTTTATCACCTGTAGCTTTGGCCAGCTCGACCAATTCACCCGATTTTACCAATGCCAACGCTTTGTCCATAATATCCTGCATAGGCTGATCTTCTTCCAGATGAGGAATATGCTTGCGGATATGCTGATGTAAGGCTTCTACAACAGCTGTAGATTGCAGTGGTCTATGAAAATCCTTAGCTTGTGCTGCGCAAAGCAGCTCTACACTTAATATCTTATCCACATTATCAATAACCTGTAATAACTTTCTTCCAGATATCGACCCCATACTCACATGATCTTCCTGTCCCATCGATGTGGGTATGCTATCTGCCGAAGCAGGGAAACAAAGTCCTTTATTCTCACTGGCAATAGCGGCAGTTGTGTACTGCAAAATCATAAAACCAGAATTTAGACCTGTTGCCTTCATCAACAACTTAGGCACCCCATTTGTTTCTCCCTCTAGAGAAAGATACACCCTACGATCGGATATATTCCCCAATTCACTAACAGCTAGTGTCGCATAATCCAACGGAAGTGCAATAGGCTGTCCATGGAACGAACCTCCACTAATGGTCAGTTCACTATTTATAATAATAGGGTTGTCTGTTACTGCATTAATCTCTGTTTCAATAATTTCTTTAAAATGCAGCCAAGCGTTGCGGGAAGCACCATGCACCTGTGGTATACAACGCATCGAATAAGGATCCTGTACTCTCGAACAGTTCTTATGCGACTCTAAAATTGCAGAGCCCGACAACAGGTTATGTATCGTCGAAGCGACAAACACATTCCCCTTATACGGTCTCAACTGGTGTAATTCGCTAAAGAACGGTTTGATCGAACCATTCAATCCCTCGATCATTAAAGTTGCGATCAGGTCAGCGTTATTCATCAATCGGTTCATCTCGACAACAGCCTTCACGCCATGTGCAGCCATAAACTGTGTTCCGTTGATCAATGCTAACCCCTCTTTTGCACCCAGAGCCACAGGTTTCATCTGTAATTCATCCAACACATCGGCTGTATTGCGGATTTCATCTTTATAAAACACCTTTCCGAGACCAATCAAAGGCAAGAATAGATGTGACAATGGCGCCAGATCACCAGAAGCCCCTACCGATCCCTGTTTCGGGACGACAGGAACGATATCCTGTTGGATATGCCAGATAATACGTTGTACTGTACTCAACTGTACCCCTGAAAAACCTTTGGACAAAGCATGTACCTTTAAAATCATCATCAACTTGGACAACTCCTTATCAATAGGCTCTCCTACTCCTACAGCATGACTCATCAAGATGTTCTCCTGCAGTTTACGGGTATCGTTCGCATCAATCAGAGTCGTGCATAACGGACCAAAAC
Organism: Sphingobacterium tabacisoli; assembly: GCF_017908035.1. Lineage (GTDB taxonomy): Bacteria > Bacteroidota > Bacteroidia > Sphingobacteriales > Sphingobacteriaceae > Sphingobacterium > Sphingobacterium tabacisoli. The sequence goes on from NZ_JAEQMU010000010.1 coordinate 14,404, forward strand.
CAGTATTTATTCCATACACTACCTTCCCCGAGTCCACGATTTCCTGTACATATCCTGCACTCTTCTCGATATCCTTTATTACTTCTTCTGTTAAGATACCATTTACTGTACCTCTTGCTATACCTAAAGCAATGGAGCTCTGTAAAAAATCGACTCCGTATTTAAATGTATTCATCTTGTCTTTCGTTTTATCTCAAATTTAACAGCTATATTTGATAACTGGTAATACCATTTAAGTCAACTATTAATAACTATGAATTATCAAATAGAACTTCGACATCTCCATTATTTCAAGGTTCTAGCCGAAGAACTTCATTTCCGTAAAGCTGCAGATCGGCTTTTTATCTCCCAACCAGGCCTGAGCAGACAGATCAAACAGATGGAAAGTATTTATAAGACTACACTATTTGAACGAACCAAGCGTACAGTGCAATTGACTGAGGCGGGCAAATACCTTTTACACGAAGTTGAACTGCTATTCAGTCAACTCAGCAACATTCAAACACAGATTGAAAAGATTGCAGAAGGAAAGATAACATCACTCAAACTGGGATTTATTGGCTCTGCTGTACAGACTATACTTCCCAAACTATTAGCTTCATTAAAGCAAAAGCAACCTTTGATCGACATCACGCTCAATGAGCTCAGCAATGAAATGCAACTCGAAATGCTGGGACGTAATGAATTGGATTTTGGATTTGTACGTGTCGATGGTACGCCACCCCATATAAAATCATTACCTATCCTCACCGAGCATTTCGCGCTTGTTATACCCAAGAATCACCCGCTCAAATCAAAACCCAATCTTCAGTTGACAGACTTCAAAGATGAGCCCTTCATCCTGTTTTCAAAAGCTTATAGCATTTCCTATTATGACCTAGTGATGAGCATATTTCGCGACCATGATTTTGTGCCCCATGTCACCCTACGAACGGTCAATGCATTAAGTATATTCAATCTGGTATCTCAGGGACTTGGAGTAGCGATAGTTCCCTCTTCGTTAAAAAACGGATACAGTACCGACGTTGATTTTATCGAACTCGAACAGATACGCCAGCGTACAACCCTAACCCTGATTTGGAATAGGGAGAACCGCAATCCTGGCATATCAGCTTTACTTGAAGAGGTTAAGCACTTGTTAGAAGATAATTAGTATATCTGTTAATTCAGGTCGTTTTCTATTGCTAGATCATACTTTAGCAGCAGGAGCTCCAACTGATAGATCGTAAACTTTGCCTTTTTTACCTTATTGAGGTCCAGGTCTAGAATCACATTTGTAGATGTTCTAAAATCGACTTTCTCGATGTTTGTCCCTACAAAAGTCGCCCCCAGTAGATCACAGTCCGCAAAAACGCTCGCTGACAAATCCGCTTCGCTAAAATCCACCTCGCGCAAGGAGCATTTCGAAAAACGCATCTTCTTTAGATTTGCACCATAAAATATAGAATAGTCAAGCTGGCATTTTTCAAAAGAAAAAGAGAACATAAACTTATTGAGGGAGGAGAAATCCAGTCCCATAATCTTACAATCCTTAAAAACCACATTACGCAATCCTACCCCCTGCAGATTCGCCATAGAAAGATTGCATGCATCAAAGGTACAATCTTCGAAATCATTGGTTCTTAGGTCACTCTTAGAAAAATCACAACCTATAAAATGACACCGGACAAACTCCCGATTACGAAGTCCCTTATCTGCATAATCAACCTGTTTAAAGGTTTTGTCGGCATGTGTAACAATCTCTGAGTTCATATTCTATCTAATTTTCAGGACCTGATCAAGACCCTCAATTTCCTGCTTAAGGTAGGAATTATTTCGCTTGCTTTTCAAAAAGCCGTAACTTGAGTGCATAATTTTACACTTCGTTTATGGAACTACGTCTGTTGCCGCATCCATTGTACAAAACGTAGTCATTTTTTAGTAAATACAATCACATTATATATGAAGCGACTGATCAAAACGTACTTTCCGCTATTACTAATCTGCCTATTGCCTTTTATGGGAGTAGCACAGACCACTTCTACTTCATCCCCTAAATGGAAAGAAATAGAACGACTTATCTCCATCAGGAATTATGAGCAGATCCTACCACTCCTAGCAGACATTAAAGCTGAAGCCCGTCGCAGCGACAATTCCGCGGAATGGATACGCGCCATTGTTGCCGAAGGCCAGACAAAGAAAGTCAACCGCACCAATGACAGCTTATTTGTCGAGGTCGAGAAACACTTCCAACAACATATCAAACAGGCATCTCCTATAGAAAGAGCAGTTCTGAATAACTTTTATGCGCTATTCCTTGCTTCGAATATAAACCTATATCTGAGCGACACAGACAATAAGTTTATCGCAAGTGACAACAAACAAAAAATAAAGCATATCGATTCCCTGTTCCACCTTTCCCTGGAACCAAAAGGAGCCTTGCTCCAAGCTCCTTTGGAAAAATGGGCAGACCTGTTTGTTTCCACCCAAAACGTATCGTTATCTCCTACCTTATATCATTTCTTAGCATACCAATACATCGATTTTATCGCGAGCTACGAACGGGGTAATGGCGATAAAGTAAATAAGCTAAAAGAAGAGATTATTGCAATCAATGAAAGCAAAGGTTACACGAATGCAACGTCTTATCTGCTTTCATTGAGACAGGATAACTCCTACCTTCCTGCTCTTGAAATGGCAACCAACTACCTGGACATCATTGCAAGAAACAAAAGCGATTATAATGCGTACCTGCTAGCTCAGGTTGCCGGAATCTATAATAGCCGTGGCGACAAAAAGGAAGCGTTAAAATACATCAACCAAGCGTTAAAAGAATATCCCAAATCGCCTTGGATCGACGAATCAAACAACCTTTTAAAAGTAATCAAACAAGTTAATATCCAACTGACGGCCAAATCATTCGCTCCTGCCAATCAATATACCCCCATTAGAATCAGCACTACAAATACCGATAGTCTATATATCCGGGTCTACAACACCAGCAATACGCTCAAATCATATCGGTCCTTCGATATTAAATATGATTCATTGACCCATCAGACGAGCTTAGACGCCAAACTTGTTTATGAGGAGTTGCTGGCATTGAAGTCCTTTGCAGATTATCAAAACCACAGTACGCTTTACAAATTGAATCCACTGCCATTTGGCAATTATACGATTCTGGTATCCAACAATAAGGATTTCAAGGATGATGGGCTGTACTTCGAGGTCGTAGATCAGCAAATTATTATTTCTGATCTTTTTATTTCGGCCAGTCAAAATAAAGACGATGATAACAGCACCTTGTTTAGGGGATTACTGCTAGACAGGATCTCAGGCAAGCCTTATACCAATAAAAAAATACAACTGTATGAACTGAACCGCAACAACAGGTTAGATTTGGTCCAAGGACTACGCACGGATAAAAAGGGTGAATTTTCGTATACCTCCAACCAGAGAAGAGCATTTGATTCTTACTTACTTTATCTCCCACAGGAAAATCAACTGATTGACCTCAATAAGCTAAAAACAATAGGCAGGCATATTTACAATAAACCACAACCGGACGAAAGGAACCAAATCTCCATACAGACCCTGACAGATCGTGCCATCTACCGACCGGGGCAACGGGTTTACTTTAAAAGTATATTGTACAATAGTCACGCACTATTGGGAAAAGTGATGGAAAAAGAAGAGTTGAAAATTTATCTTCACGATGCCAACCATCAAAAAATAGATTCTTTGACCGTGACTAGCAATGCTTACGGTTCGATAAATGGGAGTTTTATTTTACCGAACAAAACATTGGCAGGATCATTTAGGATCGTAGCTCTACACAAGGGTAGAGAGCAGGGTTCCCATTACTTTCAGGTCGAAGAGTACAAAAGACCGACTTTCAAAGTAACATTTGATACGAACAAAGAGACCTACACACTCCGAGACACAGCAGTATTTACAGGTGCTGTAGAAATGCTGTCTGGAGCAGCATTGCCGGACGCAACCGTGAAATACAATATCACATTTTACAGCAACAAGCACCATCAATATGTTACTTATGCTGACTCTACAACAACCACTGATGCGGAGGGGAAATTTTCCTTTAAAGTCGCTCTGATGGATTCTACGTTTAAAGGTTTGAATAACTTCTACCTACAATACAATGCTGAAGTAACCAGTCAAAGCGGTGAGATGCAAGCAACAGCAGGTCAGTACAGTTTCTCTACCCGTCCGTGGCAGATTCAAATTCAGACTGTTGGTCGAATGGAGGAGAAAAAATGGAAAAATCTAACCATTAAGACTTCCAATCAAAATGGCCAATCCCTTTTATTTGCCGGCAAAGTCAATATATATCAGTTGAGTCAGCCGACGACAGTCATGACCAGAGAAAGTAGCCAGATCTTCAGCAACCTCGAATACCATTTACTGAGTCCTGAAGAATACGAAAGGTATTTTCCAGTCCTATTTGATCGAAGCTTATTACAAAAAGAAGTACAAAAGGAGCTACTCGCGTCCTACGAATTCGATACACGCGACACGAGTCTGGTCCAGATAGATTCTAATCTATTTGCCAAAGGGCGTTATATGATCGAAGCCATCAGCATACAAGATGGCGACACCATAAAAGCGACCAGTTACATGCAACTGTATGACGCTACCACTAAAAAAGTAAGCAATACTGAGTTCTTGACCGCCAATACCGACAAGGCAAACTATAGCATTGGAGATAAGGTCACCATCACCTATCAAACAGACGAAAAAAGTGCCAAATACCTGTATTTATTCAGTTCCCTCGGGACAGCAAAAAGACCAACCCAGTTACTGAATATAAAAAATGGACAGGCTACCTACACCTTCACGCTAGAAAAAGAGCAGGTATCGCCCAACATCTCCTTTACAGCTTTATTGGTCGTCAATAATAAATTGGCGATCACATCGACAGCTATACCGGTGGTCAGACAGGATAAACTCTTACAGATTACTGCTAAAACATTTAGAGACAAAATCACCCCTGGTCAAAAGGAAAAGTGGAGTTTTACTATCGCGCAGAAGGACCTACCGGTATCCGAAGCTGAGGTATTGGCTACGATGTATGACAGCGCTTTGGACGCATTCGCAAGCAATAACTTCCCATCATCGTTGCCACGGTATACCCCTTATTATGGTAGCATCCAATATTACCACCTTCTTAACGGGTTCTATAAAGACGATTATTCCAAATCCATATTCTATAAAGACAATAGGCTATCGACTTTAGGAAATGGGCTATCTACCATTTATACTTACGGATTATTCGACGGGGTGATGCTTTCTGGATCAGCTACTGGCACGACAAAAGGTATTCAAGGTGGATTCGGACAAGGAGATGAAATAGTATTTGAAAGTGTAGCCATGTATGATGAGCTCAAGGATCCTAAACTACGGGCTGAAGTACAAAACCTACGTATCCGAGGAGCATCCAGTCCAGGACCATCAACTCCGCTATACGTTGTTGATGGAGAAATCATGGAGGGCTTTGTCCTTGACAACGTCCCCGCGGACCAAATCGAAAAACTAGAAGTACTCAAAGATGCTGCTGCGACCGCGCTGTATGGTTCCAAAGGTGCACATGGAGTAATTGTTATTACCACCAAAGAAGGTAAAAAGAAACAAGATCAGTTGGATCAAGCACAGGCGCGTACCAACTTACAGGAGACAGCCTTCTTCTTTCCTACCCTGTACACCGATGCCGAGGGCAATATCAACTTCGAGTTCGATACTCCAGAAGCACTATCAAAATGGAAATTGCTTCTTTTTGCACACCGCAAAGACCTTGCATCCGGCAATGCAACGTTCATCACCCGAACCCAAAAGCAGTTGATGGTACGTCCTAATCTACCTCGATACTTCAGGGAAGGGGATGAAATCACGTTGAAAGCACAGGTACAAAACATAAGCAAACAAGGATTGAAGGGAAATGCAAGGATTGAAATATTTAACCCAGAAGACAATACAAACATTACCAATCTGTTTTTGAATGGAAATAGCACCCTAGCTTTTGAAGTTTCTGCCACAAACAATAGTATTGTCGAATGGAAACTTAAAGTACCGGCACATATACCGACAGTACAGATTAAAATCGTCGCTGCTACCGATTCTTTTTCTGATGGTGAAATAGTAGAGTTACCGATCCTCTCCAATAAGGTATTGATTTCCGATACAGAAAAAATAATTTTGAAGTCCAGAGAATCTAAAGACTACAGCTTACACAGTAGCGGAAAAGACAATCTACATGCTAAGGTACAGGTACAGAGCAACCCTATTCTGGAAATTATCGCAACACTAGACTATCTGAAGAACTACCCTTACGAGTCCACAGAACAAAGTGGCAGTAAGTGGTTTGGTCTGAAAATGGTACAATATGTGGAGAAGAACTATCCAGAAATTGCCACTTACTTCAAAACACTGGACAAAGATCAAAACAAAAGCAAACTCGAAGAAAACAGCAGTCTGAGTGAACTGAAACAAGAGGAAATGCCATGGTTACGAGCCATTAAAAGTGAAAAAGAAAAATTAGCTGCTATCGCTACCCTTTTCAATAGCGATATCCGCGGAGAAATCAAAGCGGTCGAAAAGAAGATACTCCAGAATCAAATTGATGAAGGAGGATTCAGTTGGCTTCAAGGAGGAAAAGCAGATAGTCATATCTCTATACGCCTGCTCGAAATCGTGGGCAAAGTGCTCCATCTCGACCAAAGTCTAGTGGATTCAGAGATGCGAAATGCAATGGAAGGTCTCACTCAATACTTAGACCAAGACAGTAGTATCTTTAGCCCCAAGGCATCTGTAGAACTCGCTCTGAATTACCTCTATGCTCGCCATTATTGGACGAGTTATTTCAAGCCTCAAGGCAACAGCATTCAACAGATCACCAATAAGCTGGTAAAAGCGCCTGAGGTGACCGCCAAAGGACCGGCAGGCCTAGCGGCCAAAGCATGGGTAGTCAACCAATTATTTGGTAATGCGAAACAGTCCAATGAATTAAAGAACAGAGTTAGTCAAGAGGTCGTCCGTGATAAAGACGGAGGAATGTACTGGCCGAGCAATGACCGTGCTTACAACGCCGTCAGTATGCAGTCTTACCTTGTTGAAGCTTATAAACTAAATGATCCTTCTCAGCTTCAGGCCATAACCCAATGGTTATACTATAAAAAACAAGTAAACCATTGGAACAGTACCTGGATGACCGTAGATGCCATCTATGCACTTCTACTCGCTAATAATCCAGACGACTTTAGCTTGGATAATAAGGTAAGTATACTCGTTGACCGTCAACAGGCCGATACTAAAGATATTGTATTAGGTCAGGTATCCCTAGATTTTGACCGGTCTACATTAGAAATAGACAAACAGCTAACTATTCAAAATAACAACAATAGAACGATATACGGAGGCATCTATCATCAGTATTTTATACCGCTTTCCGAAGTGAAGCGCAATACCAATGCCCTCTCCATTCAAAAGCAATACTTAGTAGAGCGCAACGGAAACTGGGTAGAAACGACAGAGGCTAAACTAGGCGAGCGTATCAAGGTCAAGATTATTGTTATAAATGATGCCCCACTGCAGTATGTACATCTGAAAGATAGTCGTCCAGCAGGCGTGGAACCTGTCTATCAACCTTCGGGATACCGTTGGTGGCAGGGGTATTATCTCAACATGAAAGATGCTTCGACCAACTATTTCTTTGACCATCTAGGAAAAGGAAAAAGAGAGTTCGAATACGAAATCAAAGCAAATAATATCGGAATATTTAACTCCGGAATAAGCAGTCTCGAGTGTATGTATGATCCGACAGTCAATGCACGATCAGCAAATATACAACTCGTCATTGTACCTTAACACACCTTATAATAGACTAAAAAAGGGGCGCCAACTGTTTGTTGAGCGCCCCCTTTTTTAGCAGACTCGTGCTACTACGTATTTTTTGTATCTAACAAGACAATTTTTTCCTTAGGAACTTCCTTACCCTTCTTCGCTGATGTCAGGCTATGTCCTCCGAGAATCGGAGCTATTACCAAACCTACCAAACAAGTAAGTTTGATCAGGATATTCATAGAAGGCCCAGATGTATCTTTAAAAGGATCTCCTACTGTATCTCCCGTAACCGCAGCTTTGTGCGCTTCCGACCCCTTGTACGTCATCTCCCCATTTATTTCTACCCCTGCCTCAAACGACTTCTTCGCGTTATCCCATGCACCTCCGGCATTATTCTGAAATATAGCCCACAGTACTCCCGACACAGCAACTCCTGCCATATATGCCCCCAAAGCCTCCGGCCCCATAATAAAGCCAACTAGAATCGGAGTGATTATCGTTAAAGCTCCGGGGAGCATCATTTCGCGTAGCGCGGCTTTGGTCGATATTTCGACACACTTATCATACTCCGGTTTGCCTGTGCCTTCCAATATTCCTGGTATTTCACGAAACTGCCGGCGTACCTCATTGACCATATCCATAGCCGCCTTGCCAACAGATTGCATCGCTAAGGCCGAAAACACTACAGGTACCATACCACCGATAAAAAGAGCGGCAAGTACATCTGCTTTAAAAATATTGATACCATCTATCCCTGTAAACGTGACATAAGCCGCAAATAAAGCAAGAGCAGTCAAGGCAGCAGAAGCGATGGCAAACCCCTTTCCTACTGCAGCAGTTGTATTACCAACCGAATCCAATACATCCGTACGCTGCCGAACCTCTTTTGGTAATTCACTCATTTCGGCAATTCCCCCTGCATTGTCAGCAATAGGACCGAAAGCATCTATGGCCAACTGCATAGCTGTGGTCGCCATCATAGCCGATGCCGCAATAGCGACTCCGTAGAATCCAGCCAAAGCATAAGATCCCCAAATCGCAAAAGCAAATAATAAGACCGATGAAAAGGTCGATATCATTCCGGTAGCCAATCCAGCTATAATATTAGTTCCAGCTCCCGTTGAGGAATTCCGTACAATATTAAGGACAGGCTTTTTCCCCAATCCAGTATAGTACTCCGTAAAAGCAGAAATTAATCCACCAACGGCCAATCCCACTAGCGTTGCATAGAAAATATTCATCCGTGGTATATCTTTCAATCCTTCGCCAAAGAACTTCATTTTTATAACCTCAGGCAACATGTATTGAATCAGAAAAAAACAAGCCACGACCGTCAAAATGATAGATACCCAGTTGCCCATATTTAGCGCCTTCTGCACTTGAGCTTCTTTAGCATCATTGCTCGATACTTTGACAAAGAAGGTACCGATGATTGAAGCCAATATACCGACTCCAGCAATTACAATCGGCAGTAAGATTGGTCCCATACCTTGAAATACATCTGTATATACCGTACCGGATGCTTCACTCATATCTTTGGTAACATAATTACCCAATACCATAGAAGCCAACACCGTCGCCACATAAGAGCCAAAGAGATCGGCTCCCATTCCCGCTACATCGCCCACGTTATCGCCCACGTTGTCGGCGATAGTTGCAGGGTTTCTAGGATCATCTTCAGGAATTCCCGCCTCTACCTTACCTACTAAGTCTGCGCCAACATCCGCGGCCTTTGTATAGATACCGCCCCCTACACGTGCGAATAAAGCAATCGATTCTGCCCCTAGAGAGAATCCTGCCAATGCTTCCAACACCACCGTCATTTCACTATAGAAGCTGTTCTCACCCGAGATAAACATTTTTACGAATAGCAGAAAAAAGATATTCAGTCCCAGAACGGCCAATCCGGCCACTCCCAATCCCATGACCGTACCACCTGAAAAGGAAACTTTCAATGCCTGAGGCAAACTGGTACGAGCGGCCTGTGTTGTACGTACATTGGCACTGGTAGCGATACGCATACCGATATTTCCAGCCAATGCAGAAAAGAAAGCACCGAATACAAACGCAATGACAATAATCCAATGCGTAGTCTCTACCAAAGTCGAAACAAAAAATAATGCGATGGAAGCAATAACGACGAAAACTAATAGAATACGATACTCTGCTTTCAGGAAGGCCATTGCCCCTTCTTGAATACTCCTTGAAATGGCTTGCATCCGGCTTTCACCCGAATCTTGTTTTTTTACCCAACTTGATTTGGATAACATAAATAATAGACCGAGCACAGCAAGGGCAGCGGGCAGGTAAATGATAAGGTTCTCCATAAACTGTTTATTTGGTTACAGTTAAAGCTATCATTTTTTTTTGACAACAGAAAACCTTTAACACTTTCTTTTTGAGACCTTTCTACGCAAAAAACAGATTAACTTGTCACCCAGTAAAATTCTGAATTACGTTCTTCGACCTTACCTAAATCGACTAATCCACGTAACACTTGGATTCGTTTGCTCTCATCTGCTACAGGAATAGCATCGATCAGTTCGTGTAGTCCCAAAGGTTTCTCCAACAATAGAACCCGTATCTCCTGCTCTATTTTTTCAGCCTGCACTGCTTTAAAATCCCGTGTCAGGCATAAATCGCAAACTCCACAGACGTCAGAATCCACTTCACCAAAGTAGTCCAATAGTGCCTGGCTCCGACATACTTTTTCATCCAGATAATGGTACAGAGCATTGACCTGTTGCTCTCGCACCTTTCTTCGCTCACGGAGAAAGTCCGAATCAATGTACAGGTTTTTATAATCCACCCGGCTCTGCAAAAACTGAAGTTGGGGTTTGTCCGTACTTTTTAAATAAGATGCAATCTGTTGTTTTTCCAGGCCCTGCAACAGTTCTACGATCACTTCATAGGGCAGTTTCAGCTTTTTGGCAAATTCGTACTCATTGATGGGCACATAAAAGTCAAAGACACCTCCATAGGTACGTAACACCGCTTTGATTATAGGATCATATTTAGCCGACTGCACCTGGAATTTATACAATTCCTGAAAATCTATTTCAAATTTTAGTCGGGAAGGTATATAGACTGCCTCTGATAATACGAGCCATCCATCACGCTCCAAGAACTTTAGCGCACTGAGGGTCTGCAACAGATCCAATCCATATTTTTTACTAAACTCGACAATATCAAAGTCAAAAAAACTCCCCTTTCCCGCACCATATGCGATCTGATAATAATTTGCCAGGTAATGATAAACCTGCTGAATAAAGGTAATCTCCGGAAAACTATTTTCCACATTCGTCCACAGCTTATCCCGATCACTTCGCTGATACAGTAGCACCGGAAATGCCTTTTTATCATCACGGCCAGCACGACCAGCTTCCTGATAGTAGGCTTCCAAAGAGTCCGGAATATCTAAGTGAATAACAAAACGAACATCCGATTTATCGATTCCCATACCAAAAGCATTCGTAGCCACAATAACCCTTGTCTTATTCGAAAACCAAGCGTCCTGTTTTATCGCACGCTCTTTCATTCCAATACCTGCGTGATAATAGTCCGCTGGCACACCGTGATTCAGTAAAAAACGAGCGACCTCCTGTGTCTCTCTTCGATTACGCACATAGACCACACCGGTTCCTCCGACCTTCTTGACGATACGTAGCATCCGATTCATCTTATTCTCCTCCTCTAGGGCCATATAGCCCAAATTAGTCCGTTCAAAGCTTCGTTTCAAAACATTTGGTGCTACAAACCCCAATTTTTCTTGGATATCGACAACAACATTGGGCGTTGCTGTTGCTGTCACTGCTAAAAACGGAACTTTAGGATGTAATTCACGAAGTTGAGCTATCTGTAGGTAAGAAGGTCGAAAATCATAACCCCATTGCGAAATACAATGCGCTTCATCAATAGCCCAGAGATTGACCTTCATATAGCGAAGACGCTCTCTAACCAAATCAGAATATAGGCGTTCGGGGGCTAAATAAAGGAACTTAGTTTTTCCAAAAATACAATTGTCCAATGCAATATCCACCTCTCTATACCCCATCCCAGAATAAATGGCTATCGCTTCGATTCCTCGGCTACGAAGCTGCTCCACCTGGTCCTTCATTAATGCAATCAGCGGACTTATGACAATGCAGATACCTTCCAGCATTAATGCCGGAACCTGAAAACAAATAGACTTACCCCCTCCTGTGGGCATTAAGGCTAAGGTATCCCGTCCATTGAGAACTGCATCAATAATATCTTCCTGTAAGGGCCGGAAGTTATCATATCCCCAATACTGCTTTAATATAGAAAGACTATTTTCAACCATATTTTATTCTTCATCCCAAACATAAGCAAAATTATTTTTCAGTATATACATCTGCTCTTCAAGAATAGTTTTATCCGCTTTAATTACCGCAATAGCATTGTCCGAATTGCTACCATCAATTAGAATAAACGGTGAGCTCTGAAGCCTATCCTCAATATCCTGTATGGTATTCCTATTATTTTTACGCCAAATGACAATATCGACTCCATTTAAAGTATCCAGAAGTGTAGTTTCCAAAATCAACAGCTTTTTCCCCCCTATTGCCAAGGTATAATTCTGTCGCCCTTCCGAGGGTAACTTTCTATATTCAATTCCCTTCGCTACAGAAAAACGTTCCAAATCCGGTAAGATGGCAAAGCGACTATCACGATGCATCAAGGAATCAAAAGTACCATGCAATATGACATTTCCTCTCTTAATCTGTGCTATAGCCAAATCCGAACGCACATTATATATGCGATATCCGCTATATTTCAATCGTTCAATATAGTGTACATTCGTCATCACCGAAAATAGCACCAAGACTGCCATTCCTATAAAAAGCATTTTTTTATTCTTAAAATTCCATGCCAAAACCACCAGTATCAGTAGGATCAACGCTAAGACGACCTGTATATCATTCCAGACAATTCCCTTCAAAACAGCCTTCGGTAGTGCCTCTAGATACTGTAATCCGTGGACTGAGAAGCGCAATAACGCTTGTAAAAGCGCGCCTATATAGACATTGATACTACCGAAAGGACATAATGCCAAAAACACACCGAGGTACATAATCCCTGTGCTGGGAAGGGCTATAAATAAATTGGCCGGAATAAAGTATGTTGGAAACTGACCAAAATAATACAATATAACAGGTAATGTAAATAGCTGAGCAGCAATAGAAATATAAGTATATTCTACAAACAGCTTCGCCCATCTGTTCATTGGAAGATATAGTTTTTTTAACAAAGGATGCAACAATAGAATTCCCAAGACAGCGAGATAAGACAGTTGAAATCCAATATCAAACAAACTTTTGGGCATAAACAAGAGCGTAAAGAGCGCTGATGCAAACAAGGTATTCAGTGTTACCTGTCGCCGATTGACAGCCAACGAGACAATAAAGAATGTAATCATAATCCCCGCTCGGAGTATAGGGGGACTCATACCCGTTAGGATAACATACCCCCATACCATTCCTACAATGAGAACGCTACGCACATGAGGCCCACTAGGAAGATAATCCATCCATTTCAACAACAGCATTAACATCCCAAAAACCAATGCGACATGCAATCCCGAGACGCTTAATATGTGTACAGTTCCCGTATTCGTAAAAGCGTTTACCATTTGCTCATCCATCTCAGATCGATACCCAAAAATTAGCGCTACAGCCAATTGAAAAGCCTGTGGGTTGTCGATATACCGCGAAAACTTGGACATCATCTCTTCTCGTAGCAATAGTGCTTTTGCCAAAAAGGGATTCCCTTTACCAACATCTACACGCATAACACGTTCCTCTGCAAGAAAGCACTGGTACCAGATATCTTTGCCCTGCAGATAGTGTTTATAATTAAACACGTTGGGATTAAAAGGAACCTGTACCTCTCGAGAACGATTCGGAACATGTAGAAGGTCACCATATTTAACAACTAAGCTCGATACGGAATCCAATCCTATGGTCACCATCATCTTACCTACTGTATGTACTTTATCGTCCTCTAGTATTACTGCTTTCACCAATGCTGGAAATCGCAACGTTTTTCCTTTAACTTGTGGCTCATCATCCACCACGATTAAAAAATGATCTCCTTTGACCTTTGAAAAATGGGAAGACTGATAGGGGGGCATAGTTCGCACCGTCAATCCTATCCCTAATACGGTCCACATGCCATAAAAAGTTACCGTATATAGAACTCTGCCCCAGTTCGATTTCCGTTTTCGAAAAGCACAGAGCTGCAAAACAAATAAGACAATAAATAAAAAAAACCAAAATTGAAAAATATCCAATCTACTATAATACGCAGCAAACACCCCTATTGCAAAAAACAGGAACGGCCTAAACATAGGTACCTTAACAAGTTCCAAGCCTAGAATATTATCTTTTACCATTGCCATCGAACCTGCACTTTTATATCCGATTTCTTTTTACCTGAGATTAAATCCAATCCCGACCCGATATCGCTCCGGTCAAAGTAATAGGTTACTGCATACCGTGCCCATAGGTCTAGATCTTTAATAATTTTATACCTCACGTTCAGATAAGTACGCATACCTTTATCATAATACATTGGAAAGCCAGACGCGTAGAGCACATCATTTTCATAAGCATAAATTCTGGAATCATATCCCTCTGAATCAAAATAGGCAACCCTAGAATTAAATTGCAATCGGGGCTGTCTCCATTGCCAAAAGGCATCCTGATAAAACAAGAATCCCTTACTTCTCCCCATCTTTTCTTTCGCAAAAAGTATCATCTCACCCCTCGAACGTATCCGCCAGCGATCACTTAACTTGTATTGAAAATCCACACGAAATTGGTTTCGATCCACATCTGCCAACATATTTGTATGACGCCCCTCTTGCGTTACATTTTCCTGCCGCAGACGATGACGAAAACGAAAAGTCAGCTTCCCGATCTTGTACCAGGTATAGGTCAATTGGCTTAAAAAATCCGTCCCCGCACTGGGTGCATCCACGCGATAGCGCAACCACGGAAAACTAAAAATATCGACATAATTTACCCACTCCACCTTTCTACTGGGATGATAAACTATCCCTGTATATATTCCTTTTTCATTAGCGACCTGACTTCCCTCTCCCAACGACTGACCATAAATAGTATGATAATCCCGTTGATAATTTCGGTAATTGGCAAACAAGGAAAATTTGGAATGTAAACTGGCTATCAGTCCATTGTTGGTCGCCCACCCACCCCTGAAACTATAAGCCGTCTCCCCAAAGAAGTAATAATTCCGAAAAGAATAATTGTAATTACCACCTATTATATGCAAACTCTTCCCTTCGTAGTCGAAATTTTGGCGTAGGTCATTCCCCTTTACTTTTAGACCATCATAGGTCGACCCCATATAGGTAAGAGCAACCTTCAGTCGATTATACCTATACCCAACGTGGCTACCATACACGATTTGCCCTAAGGCTCTTCGATAGCTCTGCTCTGTGGGCGTACGGTGCAAACCCGACTGGCTTATTGTTGTGATAAAACGATTACCATCCAGCTCCTCGACCTTTCCCGAAAGCCTATTGTAAGCAACAAAAGGAGTCCATGTAAACGCTCCACGTTCGATAGCGGCGGCTATTCCACGTTGAAAGTTACTCTCATTCATCGAAGAATAAGGCACTAGTCCCTGTCCTTGTCGAGCTACACTACCTATCCAAGCCCCTTTACCGAAACTCAAACCATTCCATGAAATAAGTCCCTGCCCAAATTGAAGTGCATAATCACCTACCACGAGTTTTTTAACATGCTTAGTTAATCCCCGCACCTCAATATGTCCCGAATAAAAATCAAATCCATACCGTTGCTTATCCGCAAAAAAAGGCTCACCTGCATCCTTCTCCATATTCAGAGCTACACGGATGCGATTGTCATAGTTCCAACGATAGCGAACCGCATAACGATTTGCATCCCCCAAATATCTACTTTTATCTTCCTCCTTTACTGCATATCCCTTACCGAGCTCTATATTTCGTCCATAACGCAACATCAACATGTGTTCATCCTTATCCATCATCGAACGAAAAGTTAGCCCTTTAAGAGGACTCGATGTAGCGATGTAGACAAAAGGCAGTATACGTTTAACAGTTTCTGCATCGAATCCTTTAATAGCCTGAAGCTCCAGTAGATTAATAAATTCACCAGATTTAGTTCGATGAAAAATCAGGTTATCGATCTGCTGAGGAGACAGAAAAAAAAGTGAACTAAGCTCTGCCTCACTTGCGGTATTGAGGTTTAAAGGCTTCCTCAAATAATAGTGTAATTTCTCTGAAATCTCACTGATATCGACATCTTCTCCCAGCTCCTCTTGCACCTGTTCCAGTAGGAGTTCTGTGACTTCTTCCTCTTGTGCCAAAGCGCAGGCAGGCAATAGACCCAACGTCATCACAAAAAATGCAAATCTAAAAACCATAAGCCAAGGATAACTGGGGAGAAGCTCCCAATCGAGTATGGAAAGAAGAAGAAATATCAAATAACAATTTTCCCAAGGTAAGACCAATACCGGCAAAATACTGCATCGGTACCAAAGTTGCCCCGCCCCTTAAAACGACTAGATTATCAATATGATAAGTAATCCCAAACCGTGGATCTACTCCGTACAAGGCACTATAGTAAACATCAGCTGTGAACAATACCTCTTTAGATATACTATACAATAATCCCGTCCCCACCTCCTTACTAATATATTGATCTATCGTATCTTCAAATCGGGAAGAAGTCACATTACGAAACAATAGACCAAGAGATAACATTTCGTTGATCGTAAAATGTGCTCCTAGATCCAAAGAAAGGGTATTATCACCGCCGTAACCTTTGACATGGTATTGGTGGTAATTGGTAGCCACTGAAGTAGAAAAAATATCACCAAATGCTCGTACATAGATAGCCCTTAGCGTCAATAGTGAAGAAGTCCCTTTCAAACCATAATTATTGATAGCTAGACCTACCGTATTGGCTGGCCCTACAGGTAAAGAGGCCAACAGTGCCTGTGCCCGAATATCATTGGTTAAAAAATGAGGCTGATAGCCTACCCCAATGTGAGGTCGTTTTAATCTAGAGATTACCGCGGCATTTGCTGTTAAACCATAGACAGAAGGCAATGCCAATCCTGTATTAGCTGTAGCCTGCATAGGTGCCCCATAAAAATTTTGTGAGCACAGTTTTAGGCTCAGAAGTAATAAGAATAATATCACACCTGACTTCATTTTGTAAACAATTGGTTTTCACTAATTTACTAAAACAAATCAATAATAAAAATAATGACATACGATTCTATTAGTTTCCAATAGAAGCCCAAAAGATCTGGTAAACAAAAAAAGCCAGATAGGAAACTATCTGGCTCTATATTAAAGATAAAAAAATCGTTAGGTATCTATCTTTGCGTATTTCGCATTTCTTTCGATAAACTCTCTTCGAGGAGCAACTTCATCGCCCATCAACATAGAGAATACGCGATCAGCTTCTGCCGCATTATCTATTGTTACCTGGCGCAATGTACGATGCTCAGGGTTCATTGTAGTTTCCCACAATTGTTCCGCGTTCATCTCTCCAAGCCCTTTATAACGCTGTACGTGTACAGAATCTTCTTTACCACTACCTTTCAAGCGTTGTATCGCTGCCAATCGCTGTTCCTCCGTCCAAGCATACTCTGACTCTTTCCCTTTTTTGACCAAATACAATGGCGGAGTGGCGATATAGATGTAACCCTTCTCGATCAATTGGCGCATATAACGGAAATAGAATGTCAGAATCAGGGTAGCAATGTGGCTACCATCAACATCCGCATCCGTCATGATAATAATCCGATGGTAACGTAATTTAGCAGTATTCAGTGCCTTTGGATCTTCCTCTGTACCCACGGATACGCCCAAAGCTGTAAACATATTCTTAATCTCCTCACTCTCGTAAATCTTATGCTCCATAGCCTTCTCTACGTTCAGGATCTTACCCCTCAGTGGCATGATAGCTTGATAGTTACGATCGCGTCCTTGCTTAGCCGTTCCACCCGCAGAGTCTCCCTCGACGAAGAAAATCTCACATAAAGCAGGGTCATTACTTGAACAGTCAGCCAATTTTCCAGGAAGCCCAGATCCACTCATCACCGTCTTACGTTGTACGAGTTCACGTGCTTTACGTGCAGCAGCTCTCGCTTGGGCAGCTATGAGTACTTTCTGAACGATAACTTTAGCTTCTCTTGGATTCTCTTCCAAGTATACGCCTAAGATCTCTCCTACAGCAACATCTACCGCGCCCATGACCTCCGTATTACCCAATTTCGTCTTAGTCTGACCTTCAAATTGTGGCTCGGCAACTTTTACAGAAATAACAGCTGTCAATCCCTCTCTAAAGTCATCACCTGTCACCTCAACTTTTGAATTCTTCAATAGTCCGGACTCATCAGCATATTTCTTCAAAATACGCGTCAGACCTCTACGAAATCCAGCGACATGTGTCCCCCCCTCTATCGTATTGATATTATTGACATAAGAATGGACATTCTCAGAATACGTATCATTGTATTGGAAAGCCAATTCGACCGGAATTCCTTGCTTAATACCTTCCAAATAAATTGGATCAGGAATTAAAGAAGTACGGTTGCCATCCAAAAACTTGACAAACTCCTGAAGTCCTCCCTCCGATAAAAATACATTTTTCTTCTCTGTACCATCCTCATTAGTTTCGCGCTCATCCAACAACGTAAGGGTGATTCCTTTATTCAAGAAAGCAAGCTCACGTAGACGGTTCGCTAATGTATCATAGTTATAAACAGTAGTCTGTGTAAAGATCTCTGGATCCGGAGAAAATGTTACGATAGTACCTGTAACATCCGAAGTACCAACTTCTTTAACATCATACATCGGCTTTCCTTTTTCATACTCTTGGTTGAATACTTTTCCTTCACGATGTACTTCTGCTTTCAGATGTATAGACAAAGCATTCACACAGGATACCCCCACACCGTGTAGTCCCCCGGATACTTTGTACGTGTCCTTATCAAACTTACCACCGGCGTGCAACACCGTCATGACGAGCTCCAATGCGGATTTATTTTCCTTTTTATTTATACCCGTCGGAATACCCCTACCATTATCTCTTACAGAAATTGAGTTGTCCTTATGGATAGTTACATGGATATCATTACAGTAACCTGCAACAGCCTCATCGATAGAGTTATCAACAACCTCGTAAACTAAATGGTGTAAACCCTTGGGGCCTGTGTCCCCAATATACATGGATGGACGTTTACGTACCGCTTCCAACCCCTCTAATACCTGGATATTATCAGCTGAATACGTTGTAGGATTCTTTTTTTCTTCGCTCATGTAATATATTAATAACAGAAAAAATTAACTCTCAAAGTTAATAAAAATTAGGCACTTAAGCAAGTGGTTCTAGGGGCAAAATAACCGCAAATACACTTTTTTTACGGACAAAAAAGCGAAAAAGATGGATTTGTAATTTTTTTATAGTAGGTTTGTTTTTCCAACGAGAAAAGGACATAAAGACATCGGCCCATAAGCCTCTCATGACTGAAATAAAGCCCTATAGAACGTTGTAAACAGAAGCATACAAAAAGATCAAAATAGACAAAAGAATGAATAGAATTTTAGCAAACTTATCAAAAGTTACTTTAGGATTAATATTAGCAGCATCGGTTGCATCATGTAATCAAAATGCATCCAATGCGCCAGCTTCTAAAAATGATAGCACAGCAGCTGCCTCTCCTGTCAAAATTCAAGAGAAAATTGTCTATGTAAACTCAGATACACTTTCTGAGAAATATGTATACTTCAAGGACATCAAATCCAAACTTGAGGCTAAAGTAAAGAAAGCTCAATCAGACCTACAGTCTAAAGGACAGGCGTTCCAAAGAGAAGTTGCAGAATATCAACAAAAAGCAGCTACAATGAGTGCTTCCGACCGCCAGGCTACCGAAGAAAAATTAGCACGCAAGCAAGATGAGCTAGGAAGATTAGACCAAAATGCTTCTCAATCCCTAGCACAAGACGAAGCAACAGAATTCAATGCGGTCTATAACGCAATTACTGAATATTTGAAAAAACACGCTGAAGAAAAAGGATATCAGTTCGTGTTGACTTATTCTAAAACAAATCCTGCTGTAATCTATGCAGATTCAAAATTAGATATTACAAAAGAGGTGGTTGAAGCATTGAACAAAGAGTACAGCGCAAAGAAACCTGCTGAAAAGAAATAGGGAAAAACCCTATACCGTAAAGAGGGATTCAAATCAAGTTTGAATCCCTCTTTTGTTTTATACGTGCCTCTCACTTGTAATCGCCGGAAACTCCTTCATTCTTGATAATATAAACCAATATGATTACTTTAATACAAAATTAAAGTAATCACCTATGGTAACATATATCCTACAGAATCCAGAAAGCAGTTTTGAATGGATTGACATATCCAATCCAAAAATAGAAGATTTCACGGAGCTGAAGGAAAAATACAAACTTAATGATGCCTCTATAAAAGATTGTTTAGAAACAGGTCACCTGCCAAAAATTGAGGAATTCGAGAACTACCACTTCCTGATACTACGATCTATTCCGAATAAATTTGACGAAGAATCAGACTCTCTTGTAGAAGTCACCGATCGCATATCCTTGTTTTACAATGAAAATGTCGTAATCACCGTACATCGAAATCAAATCGACTTTCTCGAGCGTCTTAAAACAATCGAACGCACCCACAAGCGACTACAATCCAGCAAAACACTAGTCAATGCATTAGTCTCGGATACCCTCAAAACATTTGAAGATCTAGTCTTAGGAAAAATGGCTATGCAACTTGATGAATACGAAGAGATTGTTTTCCTGCACCACCGAAGAAAACCCTTCTTAAAAAAATTATACTATATCAAAAGACAGATTGATGTCACCCGAAGTGTGCTCACACTTTACAAAGATATTGTGGATTATTTCCATATGCCGGAGTACAAAAACATCTACACACAGGACTTAAGGGATTTGTTTTCAAGAACCAGTACACTCTTTCGCAATATCTCCGAAAACACTTCCCAGTTGTTGAACATCTACTTTAATATCGAGTCCAACCATACCAACGAAATCATGCGGACACTGACCATTATATCCGTATTCTTTATGCCTTTGACGTTTATCGTCGGTGTCTATGGAATGAATTTCGAAAATATGCCTGAACTGGAATGGGAATACGGTTACGCAGGTATATTGATCATCATGGCCCTACTCTCCGTACTGATCTATTACTGGTTTAAACGAAAAAGATGGCTATAACTTAAATAAGCTTCTTAGACACCGTCGCCACAAACTCCTTAAGATAGAAGGGTTCAAAATAAATCAGGTCTTCAACCTCCTTATTTTGAAATTTCCGGAATGCGATCGTGCTTAAGTAAGCGGACGAGTGTTGGTATTCTGTATCTATTTTCACTTGCGCGCTACCTTCAAACAGTTCTTGGAACTTATTTGCTCCAGAACCAAAAAGCACGACGTTTTTCGGGGTATAAACATCAAACGTATCTGCGTCCACAATAACAGCTTCAGTCTTTTGCAGGCAATTCTTTTGATCGTCAAATACCGCCATATATACCTCCATCCGCCTTGCATCCAACATAGGGATATAAACAAAATTATCTTCAGTTTCGTTCATCGTAATATATCCTTCGTACATGCTTTCTAAGGTATTTACACCAAGCAGAGGTATATCCAATGCATAACACATTCCTTTTGCCGTAGACACCCCAATTCGAAGCCCTGTATAAGAACCAGGACCCATACTGACAGCTACTGCAGAAAGGTCTACATAATCCAACGACACACTTTTCAACAATCTATCGATACAAACGGTAAGACCTGAGGCATGCATATTCCTCTCCTCTGCCGTGAGTTCGGCAAAAAGCTTTCCGTTGTTACTGAGCGAGACCGAGCAAACTTCAGTCGCTGTGTCGATTTGCAATATATAGCTACACATAGAATGATACTTTCTGAAAACAGGTTAAATTTAGGGTACGGGATCATGCCCATGTCCTCCCCAAGGATTACAACTGGCGATACGTTTGATTGCTAGCCAACCACCTTTAAAAGGTCCGTATTTAAGGATAGCCTCCTTACCGTATTGCGAACAAGTTGGGGTATATCTACAGTTTGCTCCTAGCAATGGAGAGATAAAAAGCTGATAAAATCGTATAATCAACAAAAAGATTCCTTGCAGAATCTTCACTGCAAACAAACCGATACTATTGATTATTTTCATTGATCAACTGTGCTAGTGCTTTTTCCATTTTTGTCCACACCGTAGCAAAGGGTACTTCTTCCTTTCCCACATATTGTATCGCGAGCAACAGACCCGAAGATTTAGATTCCATGCAAGGATAAAGTGCGATAGACTTTTGCTGTCGGTAGGCTTCCCGGATCAAACGCTTAATACGATTACGATGAGGTGCGGCCTTAAATCTGCGTTTTGAAACAGATATAACTACACTCACAGGAGATTGCACTTTCTCAAGCGCTACCTCCGTATATACCATCCGAAAAGGATATACAACAAAAGAAGAACGACTATGGAAGAGCTTATTCAGTAAGCTCTTATTACATAGTCGTTCTTCTTTTTTAAATGTTTTTTTCATACGATGACAGAAAAGGCCGGAACGGCACAGTTAAAGTCACCGGCGCTAAAAAAAGTATTAGCCTTTGTGGCGATACTCGTCAGAAACACTAAGACGTTTTCTTCCTTTAGCTCTACGAGACGCTAATACTCTTCTACCATTAGCTGTGCTCATACGCTCTCTAAAACCGTGTTTGTTTCTTCTTTTTCTTTGCGAAGGCTGAAATGTTCTTTTCATGACGCTTTATTATATTTTTTTAATATTCTAACCTGTAATTATCCTTAATAGGAATGCAAAAGTACTGTATTATTTCTAAACTAGCAAGGACTAAAATCAAAAAGTTTAGTACAGCACAACTCTTTGCTGGTTAGTCTATTTGTTTTTCAATATGTCTCTGATTTCAGAAAGTAGCGTTTCCTCTTTAGAGGGTGCTGGTGGCGCTGCTGGAGCCGCTTCTTCTTTCTTATTAAAAGAATTAATTCCTTTAATCACTAGAAAAATACAGAATGCAATAATCAAAAACTGTATAATCACATTCGCGAAGTTACCATATTTGATAGCGACCTCTGCTACACCAGTAGTAGCATCAGCTTCCGTAATCACATACTTTAAATTACTGAAATCCACTCCTCCTGTGATAAAACCGATCGGAGGCATAATAACATCGTCCACCAAAGAAGTAACGATTTTACCAAATGCACCACCGATCACAACACCGACGGCTAGATCTAACACGCTACCGCGCATTGCAAATTCCTTAAACTCTTTTAAAAACCCCATAATTATCTAATTTTTGTTTTTCTATATACATACAATTATAATGATAATAATCAAAAATACGACAATATGTGCAAGTTTTTTATTATTAATTAATGTGAACAAACTAAATATATAAATGATTATTTCGTATGTTTGCAAGTAGCAATCACCTATTCAAGCTCACACTAAATAGTTGTATAAATATAAAACGCACATCCCTTTTTATGAAAAAGATACTCATTGCAGATGACCACAGCATAGTCAGATTAGGGGCTGCCGTAGTGATTAACGAAAAATTCAAAGATGTTTCTATAACTAATGCAGTCACTATAAAAGAGGTCTACGATCATCTTAAATTTGAAAAATTCGATTTATTGCTTTTAGACATCAACATGCCTGGAGGTAATAATATAAAAGTAATCGGTGAAATACTCAACTTTCAGCAGGATCTAAAAATCCTAGTCTTCTCTTCTTACGACGAGAACATCTATGCTTTACGCTACATTGAAGCAGGAGCTGCAGGCTACCTCAATAAGAATACAGCAATGGAAGAGTTGGCCAATGCTATTCAAAGCATTAAAGACCGAGGTAAGTATATGTCCAACGAAGTAAAGGATCTGTACGTACAGAAACTGACAAGTACAAAGTCTTCAATGGATCGGGTCAACCCGCTGAATAAACTCTCCAACAGGGAGATGGATGTCGCAAAACACCTTATAGAAGGCCATGGCATACTTGAGGTATCTAACCTCCTAGCATTAAGCTCATCGACCGTAAGTACCTACAAAAGCAGGATTTTTGAAAAACTAGCAGTCAACAATATACCAGATCTTATCGAGTTGTTTAAACTCCACGCTAAAGACTAATTACACATCGGGCAGGAAATACATACCTTCCCTGCCCGATGTCATTTAAGTCTCTTATTCTTATTTCTTGTTCTTCAGGTCCTGTATACCTAGACGCAGCTCCTGTGACAGTGTTTTCAATTCCTGAAGCCCCTTGCGCAGTCGCGTTCCAGCAGCTCCGTTCCCCTTCGTGTAAAACTTTTCTGCTTCAGATTCCAACCCATTCACTAAAGCTTTCAATTCTTCAAATTTGTTAATACTTGCCATAATTTATTGATTTATAGATTTTAGATTTACACCTAAAATAGCATCTTTATAACACAAAACAAAATACACAAAGCAAAAGGTCGGCTGTCTTGGACAGCCGACCTTTTTATACAGCAATAAGAAAT
>NZ_JAEQMU010000011.1 GCF_017908035.1 Sphingobacterium tabacisoli
GGGCGCGCTCCTTGGACCACCCTACCTTTTTATACAGCAATAAGAAATCCTTTCTGATTAGTCTACATTATCGTGTAAAAACGAATTATTAGAACGAATTTCAGTCACCCCTTCATCAAAAGATAAGGTGAATCTAGACACTTGCGAATCTGCCGAATGAGGCACATCATCCAATGTCTTTTGCTTTCTTTTATAAGCAGGTTCGTTTTCCAACTCCGCCAATCCATTCGAAGACTTCAGTTTCATACTCAATTCTTTCAGTCTAAGGATACGCTCCTTTGTCTTTAACAATTGATCTTCAAAGTTCACTTCTTCTTCTACTTTTACAGTAGAACTACCTACATGTGTCGTAGGTGCTGACGAAGTAACAATATGATTCACCTGGCTAGTGACTTCTTCATCAATCTTCTCTTCGTAGGCATCAAATACCGTTGGCAACTTAAATTCAAAAACAGAAGGAGAAGTTTTCAACTCGAAGCCATGGTTCTCTTCTTTTTCTTCTACAAAATCATCCTGTACATCCAATGTATGACGAACAATCTGAGGCTCCGCTTGAACCGATGCATTCGTAAATCCAGCAGATTTAGATGGAGCAGAGAACAAATCTGTCTGCGGCTTACTAGCAACGGGTTGCTCCACACCACTAGCAGCTGTAGGCACTACAGGCTTTATATAACTATCTACTCTCGCTTCCGTAGGACGTTCTGCAAATTGGTTCTGCCCTACAGGCTTAACAAAAGAAGGTGTCGGCTCTGGAGTAAGTGGCAATGCTACTTTCTCTTGCTCCTTCTCTTTGATACGCTCTTCCGAAGTTTGGAATCCTGTAGCGATAATAGTTACCGACAGGCTATCTTCCAATGCTTCGTCGATACAGTTACCCCAAATCAAGTCCGCAGTCAACCCTGCTTTTTCCTGAATAAAATCTGTAACGATAGCTACCTCGTCCATAGTCACTTCCGTCTTTCCAGAAGTAATATTTAAGAGGATATAACGCGCACCTTCTATTTCATTATCTTTAAGTAATGGAGAAGCTAATGCTCCTGTAACAGCTTTGATCGCTCTATCTTCTCCCGAAGCCACATGGTTACCCATAATAGCCACACCACTATCATTCATAACGGTACGAACATCTTTAAAATCGACGTTGACATAACCAGGGATAGTGATAATTTCGGCAATACCTTTGGCAGCCGTAGTTAATATATCATCCGCTTTCGCGAATGCTGCAGTCATCGTCAAATTTCCAAAAATCTCACGTAGACGATCATTAGAAATTACAAGATATGAATCCACATATTTACGAAGCTCGCTCAAACCTTCTTCCGCTTGCGAACGACGTTTCTTACCTTCGAATGTAAAAGGAGTAGTAATAATCGCGACTGTAAGGATCCCCATCTCCTTTGCTGCCTTAGCTAAGACAGGACTAGCACCGGTACCGGTACCACCACCCATTCCAGCAGTAATAAACAACATCTTTGTGTTGGGGCCTAACATTCTCTTGATATCGTCGATACTTTCGATAGCAGAGTTTTCACCCACATCAGGATCTGCACCAGCTCCCATTCCCTCTGTAAGACTAGCTCCCAATTGTACTTTGTTAGGAATTGGGCTCAACTCCAGCGCTTGCGCATCTGTGTTGCACACAATAAAATCTACACCACTAATCCCTTGCTTGTACATGTGATTGACAGCATTACCACCGCCACCACCTACACCTATAACCTTGATTATAGATGATTGCTCCTTTAACATTTCAAATTGTATCGACATAATATCCTATTTTTATGAACTGCCAAGCGATCAAAACGAAACTCAACAATTCGAATGTAATAATACCAAATTATTAACAACAGTTTTCCACAATTGTTAAAATGTGGAAAAAACTACGTTGTGTTGAAAATTATTTCTTACCTATAAAGGTGTCATCATCAATCTCTTGATTGTCGCGAATGAACTCTGAAATAATTTTCGTAAACCAGCTCTCTTTTTTACTTTGCTTCTCAGCAATCTCTTTTACCTGTACCTTTTCGGTCTTTCTGCTCGCCATTTCGTGATTTGCAGCTTCCTCGTCTTCCAAGATCTGAATACCTTTGATCAAAAGACCTATACTTGTAGCGTACATTGGGCTCTTCATTTCCTCAAATGTCTGCTTGTTCAACATATCCGTCTTTGCTAGGTACTCATTTGGATAACCAATGCGGCAATCTATTCCAGTGATATACTCGACCAATTGCACCAAATGCTTCAACTGTGCCCCCCCACCTGTAATAACAATACCGGCAATCAACTTATCCTCGTATCCCGAAGATTTGATTTCGTAGTATACGTGCTCAATGATTTCTTCCATACGTGCTTGAATGATATAAGCCAAGTTCTTGACCGATATCTCTTTCGAGTCACGTCCACGGATCCCCGGAACACAGATTACCTCATTCTCTTTATTCTCATCCGCCAATGATGATCCGTATCTCACTTTCAACTGCTCCGCCTGGTTTCTAAGTACAGCACAACCTTGACGGATATCTTCAGTTACAATATTACCTCCTAATGGAATTACAGCAGTATGACGGATGATTCCCTCGTGGAAAATAGCCACGTCGGTAGTACCTCCACCAATATCAACAAGAACAACACCAGCCATTTTTTCTTCATCATCCAATACAGCTTCGGAAGATGCTAAAGGCTCCAACACCAGGGACGAAACTTCAAGATCAGCATTATCAACGCACTTCTTGATGTTTTTAATATCCGTAACCCGTCCAGAGATGATATGGAAATTTGCTTCCATACGACGCCCTGCCATTCCGATAGGTTCTTTGATACCAGGTTCATTATCTATTGTAAACTCCTGAGGCAAGACATGGATAATCTCTTCTCCTGGAGGAAGAACCAATTTATACATATCCGAAATCAATCGTTCTACATCGATTCTACCTATTTCGTCATCATCGCTTTTGGTTAAAATACCACGATGTTGGATGCTCTTGATGTGCTGACCTGCAATCCCGATATTCACGACCTTAATATCCACATTAGACTGTCCTTCAGCCGAGGAAACTGCTTCCCTGATACTGAATACGGTCTTTTGAATATTAGCGACCACGCCACGGTTTACTCCTGCAGATTCGGCTTTACCAACGCCCAACAACTCAATTTTATTCGAACCACTGCGTCTCCCTACAGTAACACAAATCTTTGTTGTACCGATATCCAATCCTACGATGATTGGATTCTCTCTTTCAATGTCTGTAATTCTTGGTTTCATATGCTGTATATTATGCTGTATTGTTAATTTTTCATATTTATTTTCATCTGCAAACTGTCGATAAACCAGTTCCCCCTGCGCTCACAGATGATCTGACCGCCATACTTGACGTTCACTTTTTCATAGGCCTCACTGCCTACCTTAGGCAGAATATTCTTGTAATACACTTCTAGCCTTCGAAGTTTATAATCTAGAGAATCTGCCGAACCGATCACCAAGACTTCCCGCCCTACACGTGGAATCAATTCGATATCCCGCTGTTCATTGACAAAAATCTGTACAATTTGGTTTTCCCAAAGATTATCGCCTCGAACATGTCCCGCTATACGTACCAAATCCTGCACTAACTTGGACTCGACCATCTCTAGCGGCTGCTTATATCCTTCACTGATATTGCCATTGGCCACCATCACATGCGGCACATATTTCAATGTCACGGGAACTTTTTTACCCAAGCGATCCACATAGTACTCACGTCCGGCTTTGTTGATCACGCGCAATACGACTTCGCGTTGCTGTACCGTGACCTGCATCGTCCCATCCATATCCAGATGCACCTCCGCATTAGAGACATAGGGCAACATTTCGATCGCTTCTTCTATCTGTTGTACTTTTATACCTGCTAAATCTTTTCCGACAACTGACCCGAATTTCTGGTCGATCATCTTCGAAATATCCTGTTGGTCGATAAATGTTTCCTTACCCTCCACAACTACTTTCAACTCTTTACATAGCTGTTGACTATCCTTCTTCGACACCAGACTCATAAGCATAGCTAAGCCTACAAAGATCACTAGACCTAAGAAAACGTAAAAAACCATGCTCCATCTGATATTTCTCATACTAGCTCTCCAATAATTCTTTCAATGGTTTCACCAATCGATCGATATCTCCTGCCCCTACTGTTACCAACAATTCAGGCTGCTCGTCCCTAGCGATCTCCAAAACTTCCTGTGGACTCACCACGCGCTTGTTCGACAAATCGACTTTATCCAACAACCACGAAGAAGTCACTCCTTCGATAGGTAATTCGCGTGCAGGATATATTTCCATAAGCAACAGCTCATCCGCCATACCCAATACCTCTGCAAATCCATCTATAAAATCACGCGTACGGCTAAATAAATGTGGCTGAAATACAACTGTCAATTTCTTCTCTGGATAAAGTTTACGCATAGAGCTCAAAAAAGCCCTTAGCTCTTCGGGATGATGCGCATAGTCATCAATGTAAATATGCTTCTCATTCCTAACAATAAATTCAAAGCGACGCTTGGCCCCTTTGAAATTAGCCAGTGCGTCGACGATCTTTGAATCATCTATCTTCAACAGTCGCGCTACCGTAATCGCAGCTACCGCATTCTCCACATTGTGAAGCCCCGCTATACCTAAAAGAACATTCGCGATTGTCACTTCATGACTCACGTAATCAAAATAAAACTGACCGTCTTTAACGTGTATATTTTTAGCATAGGCATCCGCTTCAACATGCTGCGAATAGCTAATATCTCCTTTAAAAGGCAAGCCTTTTTTCACAATCCGCTTTCCACCATCGACAACCCTATCCAGATACATCTCAAATGATTCGATCAAATGTGATTCATCGCCATAGATATCTAAGTGATCCGCATCTGCAGATGTCACGATAGCGATATCCGGATGTAGCGTCAAAAACGAACGGTCGTACTCATCTGCTTCGACCACCACCACATTATTTGCTCCAAAAAGCACATTTGTATTATAGTTTGAACTTATCCCTCCTAAGAATGCAGAGCAATCATAACCGGAATCTTTCAAAATATGAGCAATCATAGTTGAGGTCGTCGTCTTGCCATGCGTCCCCGCTACTCCAATAGTAAAACGGTTAGCACTGATAATCCCTAACACCTGTGAGCGCTTGAAAAGCTCAAAGCCTTTATCCAGAAAATAGTTCTTTATCTTCAATTCCTTAGGAACCGCTGGCGTATAGATAACCAAAGCTTCTTCCGATGGTGCTGAAAAGGACGCATCGATCGTAGTGACATCATCTTCATACACCACAGGGATACCTTCCTTAGCCAAAGCCATAGTTAGTTCCGTTTCCGTTCTATCATATCCACTCACCTCACAGCCCAGTTTATGAAAGTAACGCGCCAGACCGCTCATCCCGATACCACCGATACCGATTAAATAAACTTTCTTTATCTGATCAATGTTCATATCCCCTATTCCTAGATTAATTTCAATACCTCTTTTGCAATTACCTCATCAGCATCCAGCAAGGCCATTTTTTCTATATTCTGCCCCAGCTTCTCCGATGTAGGAGCATCATTTAATAATTCCAATATTTTATCCACCAGCACATCTCTCGCCTCCACATCCTTCACCATCACTGCGGCGTCCTTATTCACTAATGCCATCGCATTTTTTGTCTGATGGTCCTCAGCTACATTAGGCGACGGCACCAAAACAACAGGCTTACCGACCACACATAGTTCTGAGATTGTACCTGCTCCTGCACGGGCCACGATCAGATCTGCGGCAGCATATGCATAATCCATCTTCTGCAAGAAAGCAGACATTTTAATGCTATTGGGAAGTTTCCCTCTAAGTTCTGCTGTCAGCTTATCCACATAGTACCCTCCGCATTGCCAGATGACCTGTACACCTGCCGCATTCAACTTATCAATATTATTCTTCACGCAGTCATTGAGCGTACCCGCCCCTAGACTTCCCCCCGTCACCAAAATAGTTTTCTTACCCGCTTCTAGACCGAAATCAACCAAAGCCTCTCCTTTTTTACCTTCAATATCCACCGACGTACGGCGAATGGGATTTCCCGTCAATAGCACCTTTTCCTTTGCAAAGAACTGCTCCATCCCCTCATAAGCAACACAGACTTTCTTAGCTTTCTTGCCTAAGCTCTTATTTGTCTTTCCAGCAAAAGAGTTTTGTTCCTGAATCAGCGTTGGTACTCCCATCATATTTGCCATCATCAACAACGGACCAGAAGCATACCCACCAACACCTACAGCGACGTCAGCTTTAAAATCTTTGATAATCCTTCTTGCTTTCAACAAACTATCCAGCATCTTAAATGGCAAAGAAAGATTTTTCAGCAAAGATGAACGGTTGAACCCCTGAATATTCAAACCGATTATCGTATAACCTGCCGCAGGTACTTTCTCCATCTCCATCTTTCCCTCGGCTCCAACAAACAGAATCTCAACATCGGGCTCAATACGGTGCAAAGCATTAGCAATTGCTATCGCAGGGAAGATATGTCCTCCTGTACCGCCACCACTGATAATTACTTTATGCGCCATTTTATTAATATTTAGTATTGAGTAGTGGGTATTGCGTATGGAGACACCTCTTAACTCTTTAACCCCTTAACTCTTTAACTTAAAATCAAATTGTACCGACAACAACCCTTTTAGGCTTTATCACCTCGTCCAATTCTTCTTTATCTTTTAATTCTTCAATATTCCTACTCACAGACAGAATTATCCCTAATGCCACAGATGTAAACAAAATGGATGTCCCCCCCATACTCACCAATGGAAGCGGAACTCCTGTCACCGGCCCTAATCCTACAGCCACCGCCATATTTGCAAGAGCCTGTATTGTTAGACTAAATCCTAAACCTGCTGCCAAAAATGCACCGAATGCACGTGGACTCATCGTTACGATACGAATACAACGGTACATCAAAGCCAAATACAAGAACAACAGAATCACGCCACCCATCGTACCATATTCCTCAATTATAATCGCGAATATGAAATCCGAATAAGGGTGTGGCAAAACATTACGCTGTACACTATTCCCAGGCCCCAGACCAAACATACCACCTGTCGCAATTGCGATTTTAGCATTATTCGCCTGATAGTTTTTATCCTCCTGAAAAGGAACGTTCGTCTCATGCACTTCCTCCGTCTTGAAGAACCCTTCAATACGGCTGAAATAAGTCGCCCGTCGTGGACCAACGGAGATCACTATTATTCCCAATACCGCTACACCTGCCGTAACCATAGCAATCTGCCTAAAGGAAATACGGCCAATCAACAACAAAAGAACACTGGTTCCAAAAAGCATCACCGCTGTGGACAAGTTGGCCCAGGCAATCAAAACAAAAACCGCACAGACTGCCCCCATAATAGGAACAAAGGACTTCTTCACATCCTTAATCTCCTCTTGCTTACGTGACAACATACGTGCTAAAAATGTAATCAACGCCAATTTTGCCAAATCCGAAGTTTGGAATGTCTGATTGATGACTGGGATGGTAACCCACCGCGATGCCTCATTCACTGAACTACCGAAAATCAACGTATATAACAGCAAAGGGATTGTAATAACCATCAGTATCTTCGAAATACCAGCGTACCATTTGTAATCCAACTTATGGGACAGATACATCAAAAGCAACCCTACGGCTACAATAGAAAAATGCTTAAACAGATACAGTTCCGTCCCTTTTCCTTCTTTATAAGCCAACGTACCTACAGAACTATAAACAGCAAGCAAAGACCATCCTGATAGAATTATCACGATAATCCAGATCCACTTGTCTCCTTTTAGTTTTGCAAATATCTGTTCCATTATCTTTCTTTTCTCTGTTATCCAGTGATCTTGTTATCGAGTTATCTTGTCATCGAGTTGCCTTGACCATTCAAAACCTTGTTAACTCCTTAACTTGATAACTCCTTCACTTGTTAACTTGATAACTACCTAAGCTACAACGCCATTACAGCATCTTTAAATTTATCTCCTCGTTCTTCGTAATTCTTAAACCAATCAAAACTTGCACAAGCAGGCGACAACAATACAGTATCTCCTTTTTTAGCAAGATGCGATGCGATCTGTACAGCGTCATCCATAGAAGCACTATTTACAATCACGTCTACCTCATCTTCAAATGCATCATGAATGCGTGAAGTATCCTTACCGATACAGATAATCGCTTTAACCTTTTGCTTCACCAAATCGCGCAACATATCATAATCATTCCCTTTATCTACCCCCCCTAACAGAAGAACGATATCTGGAGAAAAGCTTTCCAACGCATACCATACCGAATTCACGTTGGTAGCCTTAGAATCGTTGATATAATTGACACCACCTATAAATGCCACATGCTCCAATCGGTGCGGTATATTGACATAAGAGCCCATACTCTCCTTCATCGTCTGATTGCGCAACTCTTGTACTTTAGCGACCAAACCTGACGCCATATTATTGTACACGTTGTGTCTTCCCTGTAATGATAACTCTTCAATATTCATCGCAAATATCTCTCTATTAGGTATGTTAATTATTAAATCTTTCTTCTCGTTTAAATATGCACCTGCTGACACCACATCTTCTTGTGTCATAGGTAGCATCATTGCTTTTATATCAAATCTCGGCAGTGCTTTTACCGTCTCTTCATCATCGCTACAGTAGATAAAGAAATCGTTAGCCGTTTGATTCTGAATCACTCTGAACTTCGAGTTCACATAGTTTTCCATCTTGTAATCATACCGATCCAAATGATCTGGAGTGATATTCAGCAATACAGCCACATCGGCTCTAAAGTGGTACATATCGTCCAGCATAAAACTCGATATCTCCAAGACGTACACATCAAAATCCGCGCGCGCCACCTGTAGGGCGAAACTTTTTCCGATATTGCCCGCCAAGCCCACATTCAGACCTGCCTTCTCCAACATATAGTGAGTCAGCATCGTCGTTGTCGACTTCCCGTTCGACCCTGTAATACAGATCAACCGTGCATCGGTATACTGTGCTGCAAATTCGATTTCCGAAATAAGTGGAATACCCGCTTCTCTCAGTTTCTTTATTAAGGGCGCCTTCTCCGGAATACCGGGGCTCTTGACAATCACATCTGCATTCAAAATAGCCGCTTCTGTATGCTGACCGCTTTCAAAAGTGATTCCTTCATCTTGCAACTGCTTCTGATAAGATTCTGCTATCACCCCTAGGTCGGATACGAATACATCAAACCCCTTATCCTTACCCAGGATAGCAGCTCCAACGCCGCTCTCTCCTGCTCCCAGAATCACTAAGCGACCTTGCTGTGGATAATATGTATTTGCAATATTTGCCATCTTATCTAACTTTCAACGTTACTATGGTTAAAATCGCCAGGATAACACCCACAATTACAAATCGGGTTACAATCTTAGCTTCGTGATATCCTTTCTTTTGGTAATGATGATGCAACGGAGACATTAAGAAAATGCGTCGCCCTTCACCAAACTTCTTCTTCGTATACTTAAAATAGGAAACCTGTGTAATAACCGAGACCAACTCAATCAAGAACACTCCACACAGCACCGGAATCAACAATTCCTTACGGATCAGGATAGCGAATGCTGCAATATTGCCTCCGATCATCAATGACCCTGTATCTCCCATAAATACCTGCGCAGGATAAGCATTGTACCATAAGAATCCAGTACAGGCTCCTATAAATGCTCCCGCAAAAATCACCAGTTCTCCCGAATTCGGGATATACATGATATTCAAATAATCCGAGAAAATAATATTACCCGATACATACGCCAGTATCGCGAGAGTAATGCCTATGATCGCCGACGTCCCCGTCGCCAATCCATCTATACCATCCGTTATATTCGCTCCATTCGACACTGCTGTCACAATAAATACAACGACAAATAAGAATAGAAAAAAAGTAGGCCACTTACCTTCTAGGCCAAAAACATCCAATACTTTGGAATAATCAAACTCATTATTTTTGTAAAACGGAATGTTCGTCTTTGTTGACTTCACATTTTCCGCATAAGTCTTTTCGCCAGTCTGTGGATTGATGATCACCTCCACAGGTCGCGATGAACTCGGATTTGTCACCTGCTCCCGCACTACAATATCCGGATGGAAATACATCGTTATAGCGATCAGCGTACCTAACCCCACTTGACCAATAACCTTGAATCGGCCCGCCAACCCTTCTTTATTCTTCCGAAAGACCTTGATATAATCATCTAGAAAACCGATAGCTCCCATCCAAAGAGTCGTAATGATCATGATGATAACATAAATATTATCCAACTTGGCAAACAATAATGTCGGGATAAGAATACCTGCGATGATAATCAATCCTCCCATTGTTGGTGTACCCTGCTTCTTTTTCTCTCCTTCTAGCCCTAAGTCGCGAATAGTCTCACCGACCTGCTTTTTATGCAACAACCGGATCAAACGGCTACCAAAGACGGTGGTAATAATCAAAGAGACAATAACCGCCATTGCCGTCCTAAACGAGATGTACTGAAACAACCCCGCCCCGGGAATATGCAAGTGCTCTTGTAACCAATTAAATAAGTAATATAACATCGGCTCTTATTATTGTTCGTTAAATGTATTTTCCAATTCCTCACGATCATCAAAATGATGACGCACGCCATTAATTTCTTGATATTTCTCGTGGCCCTTTCCGGCAATCAGCACAATATCCCCAGGCGATGCCAAATGGCATGCCGCACGGATAGCTTCCCTCCGATCCGAGATACTAAACGTATTTTTCTTTTTATCGGCAGGTATTCCTGCTTCCATTTCCTTGATAATAGCCAGCGGATCCTCTGTACGCGGATTATCTGAAGTAATAATAACCTTGTCGCTGTACTTCAAAGCCACTTTAGCCATTTCTGGACGTTTGGTCCGATCACGATCTCCGCCACAGCCTAATACCGTAATAATCTGCTGTGTTCCAGTACGCAGTTGTTGGATCGTCTCTAGTACATTCTCTACAGCATCGGGGGTATGGGCATAATCGACAACTCCAACAATCCCTTTAGCCGAACGCACCGTCTCAAAACGTCCTTCTGCACCTGTGATCTCACTCAATGCAGTCAACACTTTTAAAGTCTCTTGCTCCAACAGAATTGCAGCGCCGTATACTGCCAAAATATTATAAGCATTAAATCCGCCCACCAATTTGACCCAAACCTCCTGTCCATCAATCTGAAGCAACATCCCATCAAAATGACTTTCTATTACCTTAGCCTTAAAGTCCGCCATACTTTGCAGACCATAAGTCTTCCGGTGCCCGAAAGTATTTTGCAACATCACCGCTCCATTCTTATCATCGATATTGGTCAATGCAAAAGCATAGCGATCCAACTCATCGAAAAAGCACTTCTTCGCTTTTATATAATTGCTAAACGTTTTATGGAAATCTAGATGATCATGCGTGATATTCGTAAAGATTCCACCGGCAAACCGCAGACCCGCTATACGCTGTTGTACCACAGCATGCGAGCTCACCTCCATAAAACAGTAATCACAGCCCTCTTCTACCATTTCTCGTAGCAACTTATTCAGCGCTACCGGATCTGGTGTGGTATGTGTAGCCGGGATAATACGGTCACCGATTCTATTCTCTACGGTAGACAGTAGCCCAACCTGATATCCCAAATGATCAAATAGATTAAACAACAAGGTTGCCACCGTTGTCTTTCCATTTGTACCAGTCACACCGACCAACTTCAAATCCTTTGATGGATTGCCATAAAAATTTCCAGCAATCAACCCCAAGACATAGGCACTATCATTGACCAATAAGTAGGTTACCCCCTCCAATAGGTCTGCCGGCAACTCTTCGACAACAATAGCCGCAGCCCCTAAAGCCCCCACCTTATCGACAAAGAGGTGTCCATCTGTATGCACACCACGAACCGCTACAAAGAGCGCCCCATCTTTCACTTCTCGAGAATCAAAGCACACCGAAGCAATCTCCACTTCGAGCGAACCTTCAACCTGTATTACAGGCACCGCATGCAATAATTCTTTTAATATCATATCTAATTCAATTGAAGTGCAACATTAGTCCCTATTTTCAATTTTTCGCCCGGCACCAGTGATTGAGAAATCACTTTCCCTTTTCCACCGACCTGGCTTTTGAATCCCGCATTCTCCATTGTATATAGCGCATCTATCAGCCCCATGCCAACTACATTTGGCACTACCCCCTCACGTACGGAGACCTCAATAAAAGGAACTCCTTTTTTTGAAGTATCTGTCACCGCACCTTGTGCTATCGAATTCCAATTGTAAGATGTAAAACCCAAAGCCTCATACACTTTTGTAGAAGCTTCTTTAGAACCGCCTAATGTAAGCGGTGTCTTCACACCTGCAACATTCACATTACGTTTCGCAAACGAGCCATGCAAGGACAAATCATTTGCGTATACCATATCAGCCAACTCCTTAAATACAGGCCCTGCCACTGAACCACCATAATACCCATTGCGTGGATTACGAATCACCACGATCATCGAATATTTCGGATTTTCAGCTGGAAAATATCCCGCGAAAGAAGATTGGTACCTTCGCTGTCCATAACCCCGTGCATTATCCGCCATCTGCGCCGTTCCTGTTTTTCCGGCCGAAGTGTACAACGGACTCGTCAGTTTCTTACCCGTCCCCTCCGTCATCACACCCTCCAACATACGCTGCATTTTCGTTATCGCACTTTTAGATGCCATCTCCTTATTTATCACCCGCGCTTCAAACTTTTCCACTGTATTCCCCAAATGCCTGATCTCTTTCACAAACAAAGGCGCTACCATCTTACCATCATTAGCAACACCATTATACAACACCAACGTCTGCAATGGCGTGAGCAACAACTCGTACCCATAAGCCATCTGCACCA
This sequence comes from Sphingobacterium tabacisoli, assembly GCF_017908035.1. Taxonomy (GTDB): domain Bacteria; phylum Bacteroidota; class Bacteroidia; order Sphingobacteriales; family Sphingobacteriaceae; genus Sphingobacterium; species Sphingobacterium tabacisoli. The sequence goes on from NZ_JAEQMU010000011.1 coordinate 12,921, forward strand.
ATGACAACTTACTCCAACTTTTATTCTTCGGTGTCTTTACCACCGGCTTTGCCTCTCCTGGAATCTGCAACCCCAAAGGCTCATTCAACCCCCAACTATGCAACTTTGAGGTAAACTTGGACGGATTATCCCCATACTTCAGGTTGATCAACTTTGTTATTGCCACGTTGGACGACACCTCGAAACCTTCTTTGGCTGTCATCATCGATTTCCGCGGCGCATGCGAATCACGAATCGTATGCGAAGGCACCTTATATGTACCGTTTCCCACATCGACCATCGTATTCGTATCAATAAGACCATCGTCCAAAGCAGCCAAGTAAGAAGCCAATTTAAACGTTGACCCAGGATCCGCAGCATGCGCTATCGCATTATTATATTTTTCCCGATACTCACCATCCGTGTCTTTCGTGAAATTAGCAATCGCACGCACCTCTCCTGTAGCCACCTCCATCAGAATAACGCAGCCCTCATCTGCATTTGAGATTTTCATCTGCTTACCCAGAGCCCGCTGCGCCATATCCTGCATATTGACATCAATAGTCGCCACGATATCTGACCCATCTACTGGAGCGACCTCCACTTCACGGTTCAAAGGAACCCACACCCCTCCGGCAATACGCTGCATCATCTGTGCTCCGCTTTTTCCTTCGATATAATCGCCATAAGCACCTTCCAGTCCTACACGATATTCATCATTTTTATAACCAATAGTCCGAGCGGCCAAATTAGTAAACGGTAAGATGCGTTTATTTTGCCTTACCGAAACCATACTACTCGAAAACCGGGATTTACCTTCCCTAAAGGTCCGCATCAGCGGAAAAGTCTTTAATACCTTTAAGTCCTGATGCGAGACACCTCGCTTAATCAAGACGTAACGTTGCTTCTTGCTACGTGCCTCTTTCAGTAGATTCAGATATTGCCGCGATGATTTATCTTTAAAGAATCCCGACAGCTTTATAGCCAGGGAGTCCACCTTCAAATTAAACACATCGTTATGCTCGACCGGAATAGCCATCGCATCAAACCGGATTTCATACTCAGGTACAGAAGTAGCCAAAAGACTACCATCATTAGAAAAAATATTTCCCCTTGCCGCCTCTACAACACGCTCCTGAATAGTCAAACTGTCCGCAATCGCTTTCCATTCTTTCCCATCCACATATTGCAAGTGAAGCAGCTTGGCAAACACAGCCAAGGCCCCAAAGACCATAAGCCCGAAAGCCAGGTACACTCTTACCAATATGGACTTTCTAATATTCATGCTACCTAAGCGTTATCCTATCTTTTTTCTTTTAAAACTTCTAGTTTTATAGGCGGTTCCGTACGCTCTTTCAAACCTAAGGTATCCGCCCTCTTTGCAATCTCCGTCTGTGTTGTCAACTTCATCAACTCCGCAGAAAGTGACTTATAATCCCAACTCAACTCTTTCACTTCTTTACCCAACCGATCGATCTGCCTCACCGTACGCTCGGCCAGATGCCGATTTGATATATATATCAATGTCAATAAAACCAAGAAAGCTACAAAGGGCAGATTCTTTGTAACCAAGTAAGTAGAAATTCTACCTGGAGAAAAAATTGTTCGGATAAAATCCTGCGTCTCCTCTACTTTTTCCTCTACCGCATCAGACATTTCTTCTTGAACATCTTCACTCAACTCCTGATTACGTATCGTGTTTTTTCTAGACATCCTTATTTATTTTACACGCCCGACTTCCGTCAAACGCCATTATTGTCACCCTCCCCTAGGTCAGCTTTTCAGCAACCCTCAACTTCGCACTTCTTGATCTGTTATTTTCAGCAAGCTCTGTATCCGATGCTGTAATCGCCTTACGCGTCACAATTTTAAACGGCTTGATTTCATTTCCGAAAAAATCCTTCTCCACCTCACCCTTAAACTTACCTTTCAGCATAAAATTCTTGACCAGCCTATCTTCCAACGAATGATAAGACATCACAACCAATCTACCCTCAGGCTTCAACACTGAAATCGTATGCAACAAAAACTCCTGCAATGCTTCCAGCTCTTTATTCACTTCGATACGCAAAGCCTGAAAAACCTGCGCATGATATTTATGTTCCTTTCCACGGGGAACCATCTTCTTTATAACCTCTTTAAGCTCAGCAACAGTCTCGATAGACTTTGTCAAGCGTGCTGTCACAATGGTTTTCGCTAAAGACTTTGCATTCTGCACTTCCCCGTACATCCCAAAAATCCGGTGCAGCTCTTCCTCCGAATACGTATTCAGCACCTTCCGCGCATCCAAATCCGACACCTGATCCATCCGCATATCCAAATCCGCATCAAAACGAATGGAAAAACCACGTTCTGCATCATCAAATTGATGCGACGAAACGCCCAAATCTGCCAATATACCGTCCACTTGCCGGATTCCCTCCAAACGGAGAGAATTTTTCAAAAACCTAAAATTCTGATGAACCAACACAAAACGTTCGTCATCAATTTTATTTCGTAGTGCATCTGGATCCTGATCAAAAGCAACCAGGCGACCATTTGGCCCAAGATGCTTCAAAATCTCCCGCGAATGCCCACCACCTCCAAAAGTCACATCCACATACACACCATCTGGCTTAATAGCCAACCCCTCCATACACTCGTGGAGCATAACCGGAACATGATATACTTCTTCGCTAGCCATCTAAACCTCCAAAATCTAAACTACCCATCACTTCCTCAGCCAATGCAGAGAAATCCTCCCCATCTCCCAGATCCATTTTCTCATCGTACACCGCTTTCGGCCACACCTCCACTTTATCAAACTGACAAGCCAACACTACATCCCCCTCAATATTCGCATAATCCAAAAGCACCTTCGGCAACAACACTCGCCCTGCCGAATCCAAAGACAAAATAGTTGCCCCCCGCATAAACTGACGGACAAACTCCCTGTTCTTCGCATTAAACGTATTCAACTTTGAAATCTTAGCAGCTTGTTTATCCCATTCCTCCCGCGTATAAATAACAAGATTCTTATCGAAACCTCTATTCACAATAAGCCCCTCCTGCTCCACATCCGGCAATTGCCGTTTGAGCGCAGCGGGAACCACCAATCTACCTTTGGCGTCCAACTTACATTCGAATTCTCCGATGAGCTGAATCATTGAACTAATTATGCTAAATTATATTTCAAATGTAAAAGTATACACTTTCCCCCACAATCCCCCACAATCCCCCACAAAAAAGTTTTCCACATAGAACTTAATCTACAAAGCACCTAAAAAAAGTACGCTGAATGCTAAAAAAGGCACCTAATTGCTGATTATCAATAAAATCCAAAAATCAATATTTTATAAGCGGCAGTAGCACAACAAGTAACACCAATCTTCAAAAACCTCAAAAAAAAGACACTTTTTCGAAAATTGTGGGGCAAAGTGGTAGGTGCTAAAACTTGAAATTATTAATTGCCCATCATTCGTTATTCTCCTTCAAATCCAATAATTTTGCACATTAGCCATCGGTGTTACGAGATACCACCCTTGGCATAATTTTAGTTTTTAAGTTTTTACCTTATATAATGTATAGAAGTCATAATTGTGGCGAGCTACGTGTAGCCGATGTCAACAAAGAAATTACGCTTTCGGGTTGGGTTCAAAAGAGCCGGGATAAAGGTTTTATGATCTGGGTAGATCTTCGGGACAGATATGGAATCACACAGCTTATTTTTGATGAAGTACGCACCTCCACTGAAGTAATGAAGTTGGCAAAGTCGTTAAGCCGCGAATATGTTATTCAAGTAAAAGGAACGGTCATCGAGCGCGAGTCCAAAAATGCAAATCTTGCTACAGGAGAAATTGAAGTTCTAGTCACTGAACTGACAATTTTGAACGAAGCACAGCTCCCTCCTTTCACTATTGAAGATGAGACTGACGGCGGTGAAGATATCCGTATGAAATACCGTTATCTTGATATCCGCCGCAATCCGGTCAAGAATAGTCTATTATTCCGACATAAGGTAACCCAATCGGTCAGAAACTACCTCTCCAACCTTGACTTCTGCGAGATAGAGACACCATACCTTATTAAGTCTACACCTGAAGGTGCACGTGACTTTGTGGTACCTTCACGCATGAACCCTGGACAATTCTACGCTCTGCCGCAATCTCCGCAGACCTTCAAACAGCTATTGATGGTCGGCGGTATGGACAAGTATTTCCAGATTGTAAAATGCTTTAGGGATGAAGATCTTCGTGCAGACCGTCAACCGGAATTCACGCAGATCGACTGCGAAATGTCTTTCATTGAACAAGAAGATATCTTAAATGTATTTGAAGGACTGACTAGACATTTATTAAAATCAATTCACAATATTGATATCGACACTTTCCCACGTATGACTTTCGACGAGGCGATGCGCAAATATGGTAACGACAAACCGGATATCCGTTTCGGAATGGAGTTTGGCGAATTGAATACCGTAGCACAGCACAAAGAATTTGCGGTGTTTAATAACGCAGAACTTGTCGTTGGTATCGCGGTACCCGGGGCTGCCAGCTACACACGTAAAGAAATAGATGGTCTAATCGACTGGGTAAAACGTCCTCAGGTAGGAGCATTGGGCATGGTTTACGTCAAGTGCGAAGCTGATGGTTCGTTCAAATCTTCGGTAGATAAATTTTATGACCAAGAGGATCTGAAAAAATGGGCCGAAGCTACTGGTGCTAATACCGGAGACCTTATCCTAGTATTATCAGGACCTGCCAATAAAACACGTGCACAACTGAGCGCATTGCGCATGGAACTGGGCAACCGTATGGGCCTACGTAAACCCGATGAATTTGCTCCACTATGGGTAGTCGACTTCCCGTTATTGGAATGGGACGAAGATAGCAGCCGCTTTCATGCAATGCACCACCCATTCACCTCTCCTAAGAAAGAGGACATGCACCTACTCGATACCGATCCGGGTAAAGTCAGAGCCAATGCGTACGACTTGGTACTGAATGGAAACGAAATCGGTGGTGGGTCTATCCGTATCCACGACAAAGAAACACAAGCCTTGATGTTCAAACATCTTGGTTTTACGGCCGATCAGGCACAAGAACAATTTGGGTTCTTGATGAATGCATTTCAATACGGAGCTCCTCCACATGGCGGTTTAGCTTTCGGTTTGGATCGTCTTACAGCGATATTGGGTGGACAAGAAACAATACGTGACTTTATAGCGTTCCCAAAAAACAATTCGGGCCGAGATGTCATGATTGATGCTCCAGCCCAAATAGACCAGGCTCAACTCGAGGAACTGAGTCTTGCCTTAAACATTAAAGCATAATAAAAACTCCCGCTATAATACAGCGGGAGTTTTTGTTAACCCCTATAAAAACGGGCACGAAAGCGCATTATCGTGTCAATTAAAATATACACTTTCAGAAAAAAAAGAGTAGTTTTACCACATGGCTCAAAACGTTGCAGAGAAATTTTTAAAAGATAGCACGACAAAATCCTTTGACCTTCGTCACCGCGAAATCATCAATAACAACATTGACAAATACGAGGTGGCTTTTGAAAAAGGAAAAAGTAAGTTTATGGATTTAAATAACTCCAGAACTAAGGCCAATCTGATAAAATGGCGCGTAATGGAAAACCTGGACAAGTACCTCTTGGATTTCGAAGCCAACTTTACCCACAACGGTGGTAAGGTCATCTGGGCAAACAATGCAGAGGAGGCCCGTCAGGAAATTTGGAAAATAATGGAGAAGCACCAAGCTAAATCCGTAATAAAATCCAAATCCATGGCTACCGAAGAAATAGAGCTCAATCACTTCCTCCAGCAAAAAGGCGTAGAGACTATAGAAAGCGATCTAGGTGAGTACATCATCCAGTTGCTCGATCAAAGGCCGTATCACTTTGTGACTCCTGCCATGCACCTAAGCTTAGAGGACATCGCGAAGCTATTTCACGAAAAATTTGACACTCCTCTAGATGCTACTGCTGAGCAATTGACCATGAAGGCACGTGAGCTACTTCGATCACACTATACGAGTGCAGATATCGGAATTACCGGAGCCAATTTCCTGATTTCTGATACGGGAAGTATTGCTATCACTGAGAATGAAGGCAATGCCCGTCTTACCACAACATTTCCGAAGATACATATTGCCGTTGTCGGCATAGAAAAGGTCATACCCAGCATTTCGGATCTCGATTTATTCTGGCCTTTACTTGCTTCACATGGAACAGGTCAAAATCTGACCGTATACAACAGCATCTTGAGCGGCCCAAGAATGGATACCGATACGGATGGCCCCGATGAGATGTATGTCATTCTCCTAGACAATGGCCGTACCGACCTTTTAGAAAAGAAAGAACAACGCCAAGGGCTATACTGTATACGCTGTGGTTCCTGCCTCAATGTCTGCCCTGTATATCAAAATATTGGAGGACATAGCTATGAAACAACCTACCAAGGTCCTATTGGCTCATTAATATCACCACACCTGAATGGTATGAAAGAATTCAAACACCTTTCTTATGCCTCCAGTCTATGTGGCAAGTGTACCGAAGTATGCCCTGTAGGCATCGACATACACAATATGCTGTTGCACAACAGAAGAGATGCCGTTCAAGAAAACCTCATTACGGCAAACGAAAAGCGTATGTGGAAAGGCTTTGCTTACATGATTCAAAAGCGTCGCCTGCTTGATTTTTTTGGAGGGAAATTCAAAAACTTCTTCATGCGTAATTTTTTCAAGAAAGCTTGGGGCGACAAACGTGCGTTACCCGATTTTCCTAAGAAATCATTCGCACAGCAATGGAAAGATAAAGAAAAGCATTCATAAAAAAAGCGAGCCTAGGCTCGCTTTTTTTATGAATGCTTTTAATCTATGTATTCAAATCCGGTGTAAGGCACCAAGACTGCAGGAATTTTAATTCCTTTATCCGTTTGATTATTTTCTAAAATAGATGCTACGATACGTGGAAGGGCCAATGCTGAACCATTCAATGTATGCGCCAGTTGCATTTTACCGTCCTCATTTTTAAAACGTACTTTCAATCGGTTGGACTGATAAGTTTCAAAGTTAGAAACAGAAGACACCTCCAACCAACGCTCTTGCGCTGCACTGTAAACCTCCATATCATAGGTTAGCGCCGCAGTAAAGCTCATATCGCCACCGCAAAGACGAAGCACGCGGTAAGGTAATTCTAATTTCTGCAACAATCCCTGAATATAGTTACTCATTTCCTCAATAACCTCATACGATTTCTCTGGATGCACAATCTGAACGGCTTCAACTTTATCAAACTGGTGCAAACGGTTCAAACCGCGTACATGCGCTCCGTAAGAACCTGCTTCTCTACGGAAACAAGGCGTATACGCACAATGTCTGATTGGAAACTGCTCTTCCTTTACGATTACATCGCGGTACAGATTCGTTACCGGCACCTCTGCCGTAGGGATCAAATAAAAGTCATCGTTTGTCACGTGATACATCTGTCCCTCTTTATCCGGCAATTGTCCTGTTGCGAAAGCAGAAGCTTCATTTACTAAAACCGGAACTTCTACTTCCGTATACCCTGCAGCACCTGCCTGATCCAAAAAGTAATTGATCAAAGCACGTTGCAAACGGGCTCCCTTACCTTTATACACTGGAAAACCAGCACCTGTCACTTTTACACCTAACTCCAAGTCTACGATATCATACTTAGTCAACAACTCCCAGTGTGGTAGCTTAGTATCTCCCAAATCAGGAATATCACCATGCGTCAGCACCACCTCATTCTCTTCAGGAGTTATCCCCACCGGCACCGAACTGTGCGGAAGATTAGGCAGCTGCACGATCTTATTGTTAAGCTCCTGCTCTACTTGGGACAACCGTTCTGTAAACTCTTTGATTTGCTCTTTATATCCCGAGGATTTTGCCTTAATGGATTCAGCTTCTTCTTTCTTTCCCTGACGCATCAAATCACCAATTTGCTTAGCGGAGGAATTTGCTTCTGCAGCAATCGCATCGGATTCACTTTGAATCTGACGGCGTTGTTCATCCAAGCTAATGATCTCATCAACCAAAGCTACATCTTTAAAGTTTTTCACAGCCAATCTTTCGATGACCGTATCCCTGTTTTCGCGGATATAATTTAACTGCAACATATATTTTGAGTTTTATGTCGCAAAGATAAGAAGTCTCTCCGTCAAAAAATTACTTTTTGAGCCTTTTCCTTAAAATCTTTACCTTTGACTATGCTATACTTAGTCCCTACCCCCATCGGCAACTTAGAAGATATGACCTTTAGAGCAATACGCATTCTAAAAGAGTCTGACCTAATTCTTGCTGAAGACACACGCACAAGTGCTCCTTTATTAAAACACTTTGGCATAGACAAAAAAGTCTTTGCCCACCACCAACACAATGAGCACAAAGCTGTTGCTGAGATTATTCGTTTTTTAAAAGAGGGACAACAGATTGCATTGATTTCGGATGCAGGAACCCCTGCCATCTCTGATCCTGGTTTTTTACTGGTACGCGAGGCCATCAAAGAAGGTATCACTGTACAGTGCCTACCAGGGGCAACCGCATTTGTGCCTGCACTGGTCAATTCGGGACTCCCTAATGACAAGTTCTGCTTTGAAGGTTTTCTTCCTGTCAAAAAAGGCAGACAGACACGTATGAAACAACTTGCTGAAGAAAAAAGAACAATGATTTTTTATGAATCACCGCACCGCTTACTCAAAACCATCGAAGAGTTTATCACCTATTTTGGTGAAGAAAGACAAGCGTCTATATCCCGTGAACTCAGCAAGATCTACGAGGAGACACAGCGTGGCACACTGGTTGAGCTAAAGACCTATTTCGAAAACAATCCAGTCAAGGGAGAATTTGTCTTCTGCGTAGCTGGATTAGAATAGTGCAGGGCCAACCGTTTGATCGGCAGGATAAAAGTTTTATTACACATTAGTGAATACAACGCATTTTAGTTAAGTTTACTAACAGATTAGTTTACATATTGATCACTATCATTGGATAAAGAAATGAGTTTAGATAAGTATATACAAGACGGACAAGACCTTAAAGTTGTAGAAAAAATACACACCAAAATTGTCGATATGCTGACCCACGGCGAGGCCCTTAGTTACATCGCTTTACAAAAAAAACCTGCTGTAACCTTACTACCGGACAGTATAGCTATCAGCAACAAACGTATTTTTCTATGTGAATTCACGAAATTGGGCTTAGCTACAAACTTCGAGATTTTCTCTTGGAAAGACATTAAGGATATTGCTTTTAAAGAAGAAATATTTGGCTCCAAAGTCACTGTTATTCCATTTACAGGAGAGAACCTGAGCATAGATTACATTCCCAAAACACAGGCGCGCAAGCTGTATCAGTTGATCAAGGAAGCATTGGAAAATGTCAAAATTGAAAGTGAGGAGCCCGCACCTGCAGTCAAGCCTGTCGTTCCTATCCGTGACCTATACGAGGAGCCTAAGCGGGAAATCCCTGCTCCTATCACGCCTGCTTTTGAAGCACCAGCTACACAGCCGATCGTCGAGCGCCCAGTAGTCGTTCCTGAAGAAATCAAAGCAGAGCCTGCTCCTGTATTCGAAAGACCGGAACCATCGCCCGTAAAAATCGAGGTAGAAGAGGATGAATTAACATTAAAACTGAAGAAACTGAAAGGACTCTTTGACAAACAATTGATTTCTCAAGCGGAATACGAAAGTAAAAAGGCCGAAATTCTCTCTCAGTTATAGTATAGCACGTGAAACAAAATTATTTACTGGCGCTACTCAGTGCCTTTATGCTTTGGCTTGCATGGCCACCAGTTCCTTATACCGGACTCCTGCTATTGGTAGCGTTTGTCCCCCTATTAGTCGCTGTTGAAAATATCATTCGCGGCAACTACAGCAAAAAAGGAACGAAAATATTTCAAGTCAGTTTCTTGACAGGTCTTGTCTGGAACACCGCATCGATCTATTGGGTATTTAATGCCATGAATGCCTTTCTTCCTGCCGTAGTATCCTTAGGCATTGCGCTGATTCCCTTTGCACTCGCCCCCCTATTGATGGCCTTAGTCTTTAGGTTATACTATCAGCTACGCAAACGCCGACATATTGCCATTAGTTTTGCAGGTCTTGTTTCCCTATGGATAGGCTATGAGTACCTGCATCAAAGTTGGGGCTTGGCTTTTCCGTGGATGAATCTAGGGAATGGTCTCTCCAATGTACATCAATTGGTGCAGTGGTACAGTATCACTGGTGTATACGGTGGCACACTATGGATTTGGTTAGCGAATATTTTTGCATTCCTGTACTACTGGCAATACAAAGAAAAGGTAACCGCATTTTCTCAAAAGAAGCTAATTATCGGCATCCTAACAATCGTATTATTACCGATAGGAATTTCGCTGCTCCAATACTCCACCTACGAAGAACACATTAATCCTTCAGAAGTCGTTGTTGTACAACCCAATATAGACCCTTATCAGAAATTTGGTTCTATCACACCTGAACAGCAATTAGACAAATTATTTGAACTTTCGGCAAGTGTTGCCAAACCCAATACAGAGTTTTTCCTATGGCCCGAGACCGCTATTTCGGACCGAAACGGTATCAATGAAGAAGATTTCAGAGAATACCCTGCTTACGAAAAAAGCGTTTCTTTTTTAGAGAAATACCATAACGGCAATATCCTATCGGGTATTGAGAGCTACCTCCTCTACTCGGATCAAAAGACATTGACTGCACGCCCCTTTGGCAATAAATACCTAGATAGCTTTAACGCGGCAGTATTGATCGATGGCTCTAGCAAAGTACAGTTTTACCACAAGTCCAAATTGGTACCCGGTGTAGAGCAGATGCCTTTTGGTCGGGCTCTTTCCTTTATGAAGCCTCTTTTCGAACATTTTGGTGGTACTACCGGTGGTTATGGCTATGACAAAGAACCTTCTGTATTTTACAGTCAAAGTGGTATAGGGGCAGCTCCCGTGATTTGTTATGAATCCATCTGGGGTGAGTATGTAGCCCAATACACTAAAAAGGGAGCTCAATTTATCGCCATTGTCACCAATGATGGTTGGTGGAAAAATACTTCGGGAAAAGACCAACATCTAGCCTATGCTAAGCTAAGGGCTATTGAAAATAGACGCTGGGTCGCTCGCTCTGCCAATACCGGAATATCAGGATTCATCAATCAACGTGGAGACATTGTACAACATACTCAATGGTGGGTTCCTGCGGCACTCACACAAGAAATAAATCTGAACGAAGAGCTAACCATCTACACAAGGTATGGCGACCTATTAGCCTATCTAGGACTACTAGGCAGTCTAGTTAGTGTAATATTACTGCTGATTCCAGCACCTGTTCGTAAAAAATTATAAATAAATACAGACACAATAGTTAATTTTGTAAGTATGCAAGTATATCTAGACAACGCAGCTACTACTGCCATTGACCCCGCGGTCATTGACGTTATGGTAGCAACCATGCAAAATGACTTTGGAAACCCTTCTTCTATACACACGCACGGCCGTCAGGTAAAAACTATTATAGAAAAGGCCAGAAAAACTATTGCAAACTTACTGCATGCCTCCCCTTCGGAGATTTTCTTCACATCAGGTGGCACGGAGGCAGACAACATGGCTATTGTCCGATCTATCGAGGATTTTGGAATCACACATGCCATCACGTCTCCTATAGAACATCATGCCGTACTCCATACCCTAGAGGAATTGGAAAAAACAGGTAAAGTACAGCTGGATTTCCTTCGTGTAGATAGCGAAGGGCATATTGACCTACAGCATCTTGAGGAATTATTACAAAAAAATCCCCGTAGCTTCGTCTCGATCATGCAGGCCAACAATGAGATTGGCAATCTTACCGACCTACATAAAGTGTCCGAGATATGCCAACGTTACGATGCGCTGTTACATTCAGACACCGTACAGACGATGGGACACTATCCGCACAACCTATCGGAACTCAAAATTGACTTTATCACAGGAGCTGGCCACAAGTTTCATGGTCCAAAAGGAGTCGGTTTCTTATACATCAATGGCAAGAATAAAATAAAACCATTAATCTACGGTGGGGCGCAAGAACGCAATATGCGTGGCGGTACCGAGAATATATATGGTATTGCAGGTATTGCAAAAGCCTTAGAAATAGCCTATAACAACATGGAAGAGCACCATGCCTATATACAGGAGTTAAAAAGCTACATGATAGACGAATTAAGGAAAGCTATTCCCGACATTCAGTTAAATGGATGTATAGACCCCAAACAATCCTTATATACGGTATTAAACGTGTCTTTACCGTGTACAGAGATGGCAGATGTCCTATTATTTAACCTCGATATCATGGGGATATCAGCTTCAGGCGGTAGTGCCTGCAGCTCCGGGTCAGATATAGGCTCGCATGTACTTACGGGAATTAAAGCCGATAGCGAACGGCCTTCTGTGCGCTTTTCTTTCAGCAAATGGAACAACAAGGCAGAGATAGACTACGTCGTCGGTAAATTAAAAGAAATCTGCGAACATGGATAAAAAGTAAAAGAGGGATCTAAAATAGATCCCTCTTTTACTTTTTCTTTGCTAACTGATAACTTTCGGCCAGTTCTCCCGTTATCTCATTACCGGAGAGATCCAGCTGCACCAGTAATTCGCTTTCGATTTTATACTTATAATCTACGCCATCCAGAATCAACCTATTCTTATCTATTTCCCACTTTCCTTCTTTCACAAATTGATCCTTTGATTTACCGTCATAGGTGTAGACCAGCGTATAGGAATGATCCCGATTTAGCTCCAACAACGTATTTATTGCATCACAGTCTACACAGGGAAGGTTTCCTCCATATACCCCCACAATATTTGCGGCCAATAACTCTATATTCTCCAGCTTGTCTTTTGCTGTAGTTCTCTTTTTGTTGTTTATACAACCAACAAAAAGAGCAGTTACTATTAAAGCTATTGATATATAGTTAAAAAATCGCATTTGTACTCCTTTGTCCAAAGCTTTCAAAAACAGTACCAAAAAAATGTTTTTAGATTAAAGCAGGTGGACAATAACCGTCGATTAGAACGTCAACTCGTCCCATGGGCCAAAGAAGTCGCTTTTAGTCTAAAATTTAAATCGTTATATCTTTTTCAACAAGAAATCTCGAACCTAGGAAACAGAAATTAATAATCGTCGTCTTCATCAATCCCACGAAGGAGATTCAATGCAGACTGCAGTTCACCCATAGCATGTCTATTCCGCATTCGATTTGCAACTAATATACCTTCTTCGTATATTTTTTCGGCAGACTCTTTCTCATTCTGCTTCTCCAGAAACTTTGCATAATGATAATAGGTCCCTACATAATCAGGATATGTCGAAACCATACTTTCAAAGCCCTCTCTACTTTTCTGAACATCCCCAAGTTTCACGTACTCCATCGTGAGCGCATAATGCAGGAAGGGATCCTGTGGTGTTTCTTTTATAAAATCTTTAAGCTGCTCAATCCTATCCATCGGTATTAAAATTTAGTGATAATCTACAAAGAAAACCAAAGGCCATCAAAAAACAAAACACTACTTTTCTAATACTTTAAAGAACGCGATAACCCCATACAAGTACAACCACTTCTGGAATCACATAATCTTGCTTGTAAGGAAATACTAAGTAAAACAAGTACCCCACAATCACTCCTTTTATCGCCTACAAATTTTTGATAATAGTAGTGGGAAGCACGGATGTTGTATCAAAAATTTTCAGCGATGAGTTTTTGCTTACTTTTTGCGGAAAAAAGTGAGAGCCATTCGCGGCTTGAGTGAAAACCAATATTATGCCCGCATAGGATTTTACATAAAATTGACTATATTTGATAAGTAAACTTAAGTGTTAATCAGTAGATTTACTGTAGTATGATTTGCTGTAAAGTAAACCATCACTCAAAATCCGTTCTTATAGCATGCATTTATATAGAGTGCAAATAGATTTATTTATGTAAAACCAAAAGATTAGTATATGAAGATATTAGTATGTATAAGTAATGTCCCGGACACTACATCGAAAATAACATTTACCAACGAAAATACCGCGTTCAACACAACTGGCGTACAGTACATCGTCAATCCTTATGACGAGATTGCGCTTTCCAAAGCCGTTGATCTCGCTGCAGCAGCCAGCGGTTCGGTTACAACGATTACCGTAGGCGATGCGAGTACCGAACCTACCATCCGCAAGGCTCTAGCGATAGGTGCAGACAATGCTGTCCGTGTCGATGCAGCAGCATCCGATGCTTGGTTTGTAGCAAATCAAATTGCTGCCTATGCCAAGAATAATAATTTTGATCTGATTCTAACTGGTCGTGAATCCATTGACTACAATAGTGCACAGATCGCAGCAATGGTAGGCGAGTTATTACATATACCTTCAGTATCTGTTGCCAAAGGCATACAGGTTACCAATGGTCAAGCGAGCGTCGAACGTGAGATCGAAGGCGGTAAAGAAGTCCTTACGGCATCTCTTCCGATTGTAATCGGTACCGCTGAAGGAGTTGCAGAACCAAAAATTCCGAATATGCGCGGTATCATGGGTGCACGTAGTAAACCGCTAGAAGTTATAGCAGCGATTGCTGTCGAACCGCTTACCAAAATCAAGTCCTACGCTACACCTCCAGCGCGAGGTAGCGTGACATTAGTCAACGAGGACCAGGTAGACGAGTTAGTCAGTCTATTGCACAACAATGCGAAGGTAATCTAGTCATTGCTTTCACTAGGTCAATATATTTTAAAAAATAGTACTCGCCAATCAGCGGATTAAATAAACTGCAACGAGTTCGTGAAATAAACAAGAATTTTTATGTCAGTATTAGTATATATAGAAAATACAGAAGGTCAATTCAAAAAATCGGCTTTTGAAGCAGTATCATATGGTAAAGCCGTAGCCGACCAACTTCAGACCGAGGTTATCGCTATTTCTATAGGAACTGTAAAAGAAGATGAATTACAGAAACTAGGAGGTTATGGAGCCACTAGAGTACTTAATGTCTCTACCGACAACCTTAGCTCTTTTGTCAATCAGGCTTACGCATCCATTGTAGCGACAGCCGCTCAAAAAGAAAATGCTTCGGTAGTAGTACTATCAAATACATTTAGCGGCAAAGGACTCGCTCCACGCGTGGCGGCCAAGCTTAGTGCAGGTATTGTCTCCGGCGCCTCAGCCCTCCCACAGATCAATGGCGACACATTTGAAGTACAGACTTCCGCTTTTTCAAACAAGGCAATCGCAACGGTATCGGTTCAATCTGCTATGAAAGTATTGACGATCAATCCAAATGCTTTCGCATCCAAAGAAACTGGTGGTTCTGCTACGATAGAAGCTTACACTCCAGATATTCCGTCTACAGATTTCAGTACTACCGTACAGGAGATTGTACGCGCTACCGACACCATATCGCTTCCAGAAGCGGAGATTGTAGTATCTGCAGGAAGAGGCCTAAAAGGCCCGGAGAACTGGGGTATGATCGAGGAGCTAGCCAAGGTTCTTGGTGCGGCTACAGCCTGTTCAAAACCTGTTTCTGATGCGGGATGGAGACCTCACTCTGAGCACGTCGGTCAGACGGGGATCGTAGTAAGTCCTAACCTATACATTGCTATTGGTATTTCGGGAGCGATTCAACATTTGGCAGGGGTATCGTCCTCCAAAACTATCGTTGTAATCAACAAGGACCCAGAAGCTCCTTTCTTCAAAGTAGCCGATTATGGCATCGTGGGTGACGCTTTTGTAGTAGTCCCCAAGCTCATTGAAGCCT
Organism: Sphingobacterium tabacisoli; assembly: GCF_017908035.1. Classification (GTDB taxonomy): domain Bacteria; phylum Bacteroidota; class Bacteroidia; order Sphingobacteriales; family Sphingobacteriaceae; genus Sphingobacterium; species Sphingobacterium tabacisoli. The sequence continues at coordinate 28,682 of NZ_JAEQMU010000011.1, forward strand.
TAAAAAAGCATAAAGGAAACTAAAAAATAATCAAGCAATGGCACCGCACTTAGGGTGCCATTGTTAATTTCCCGCATTTTATCTAAGTTTGTATCATTGGAAAAGGGATCGCCTAATCCATATCACGGAGTGTATTAGGATGAAGAAATTAAAGTTAGATATTGTCGGCTTATCATATAGTCAAACCCAATCTGGTGCTTATGCATTGGTATTGGGTGAAGTAAATGGAAATAGACGCCTGCCCATCATTATTGGAGGTTTTGAAGCTCAGGCCATCGCTGTAGAGATTGAAAAAATGACGCCTAGCAGGCCACTCACTCATGATCTGTTCAAGTCTTTTGCAGATGTCTTTAATATTGAACTCGAAGAAGTACTGATCTATAATCTGGTCGATGGCATCTTTTTCGCGAAGATTGTCTGTAAAAATTCAGGAAAATCAATAGAAATCGATGCGCGTACTTCCGATGCTGTAGCTTTGGCAGTCCGTTTTGGCTGCCCTATATATACCTACGACTTTATCATGGCTTCTGCAGGTATTGTGATTGAAAACAATGACTTTGCATTTCTAGAGAATATATCAGCCGCGTCTACTGCCGAGACAGAAAACACGATACCGGAACAAAAGGATGAACAACCTCCAAAAGTAGTATCTCCTTATGCATCTCTCAGCGATGAACAGCTGGAGAGCACCTTGCAAAAAGCCATCGCCAACGAACAATACGAGGCAGCTGCCCGTATCCGCGATGAGATCGAACGAAGAAAATCATAACACACCTATATGTCTATAAAATTAAGACTGACTGTCATGAACTTCCTGCAATTTTTCGTGTGGGGGGCATGGCTGATTACCATAGCTAATTATTGGTTTGGTACTAAGCAGTGGGACGGTACGCAGTTTGGTGCCATCTTTTCAACCATGGGGATTGCTTCCCTATTCATGCCGACATTGATGGGGATCATCGCTGACAGATGGGTCAATGCAGAGCGCCTCTATATTGGTCTTCATTTGCTTTACGCTATCTGTCTAATTTATCTCGCACAGGCGACAACCCCAGATAGCTTCTTTACTGTAATGCTACTGGCCATGTGCTGCTACATGCCGACACTCGCGCTGTCCAATTCAATTGCTTATAGCTCCCTGACCAAAGGAAACTATGACCTTATCAAAGCTTTTCCATTAATCCGGGTATGGGGAACTGTAGGATTTATCGCTGCAATGTGGCTAACCAATCTTACAGGCAATAAAGCGACCGAGTATCAGTTTTACATCGCTGCCGGAGGCTCTATATTTCTAGGGATATATGCGCTATTCATGATACCAAAATGCCCACCACAGCACCTTACAAAAGAAAACGCAAAACTATCAGAACTCTTGGGATTAGAAGCATTCAAATTGTTCGGGAACTATAAGATGGCTCTTTTCTTTATATTCTCTATGTTTTTGGGGGCAGCCTTGCAACTGACCAATGCCTATGGGGATGTATTCTTGAGTGAATTTGCTTTTTACCCTAAATATGCAGACTCATTAGTAGTAGAACGCTCGACAATTATCATGTCCATATCACAGATATCGGAGACACTATTCATCCTGGCAATTCCTTTCTTCCTAAAGCGCTTTGGTATCCGTAATGTCATGCTCTTTGCAATGGTCGCCTGGGTGCTACGGTTTGGTCTTTTCGCATACGGCAATCCCTCTTCTGGTCTATGGATGATCATCTTGTCCTGTATCGTGTACGGGATGGCCTTCGACTTTTTCAACATATCAGGATCGCTATTTGTTGAAACATCGACAGATTCAAAAATACGTTCTTCGGCACAAGGACTCTTTATGATGATGACCAATGGGATAGGCGCCATCTTAGGTTCTCAGGTATCCGGTTGGATGATCGACAAGTACTATACGAAGCCCTTTGATACCCTAGATAGCCTTGCGACACGGCTCGAAACCAGTACAGACAACCCAAAACTATTGGACTTTATCGCAGGTAAAGGAGTACAAATCACGAATGGCACATTCGATTCCGCTATTTATTTAAAAGACTGGCAACATATATGGTTGGCTTTTGCGATATATACCTTAGTTATCGTAATCGCTTTTTCTATCCTATTCAAACATAAACACGATCCAAAGGACCTGGAGAATACAGGTCACTAACATAAAAAAGGCTCTTCTTAAATCGAAGAGCCTTTTGTTTTTTATAGCTTAAATGTCAGTGAAAACTGCCCAGTTTCAAAAAAGTTATTAAATGAGTTCACGTTCATGTAAAAATTATTCCTAGACATGGCACCATCCTTTCTGATTTTGGTCGTATTAAATCCTATAACGTCACCAAAAGAATATCCAAGCGCTACATTCTTTGTTAAAAAGAAATTGGCACCTATCCCGGCTTTCGCAGCGAAATGATTTGATTTGACATCATCATAGCCAGCTGCCATCGTAGTCTTTCCGTTAAGATAGGCTACATTTAACTCCGAGTAGGTCTTAAAACGTTCCCCTATATTCAGGAAATAATATCTTCCAAAAGCACCTATCTTATATTCATTGTATTTACTCTTAAATACATTATTATTTACTCCTAGCTCTTCCGTATTGATTCTTAAAAATCCTAAATCAACTCCAACTGCAAATTTATCACTTAAAAAATAGCCAACCTTAGGCGAAAACCCGAAATGACTATTTTTCAAATCAGTATTTTTATCTTTACTACTGTGGATATTGATCTGTCCTTCCAGTAGTATATCGCCTTTCTTTAACCCGAATTCCTGGGCCTGAAGCATTGATGTTAAGCCGGCAGTCACGGCAATAGTTAGTAGAATTTTTCTCATATTTTTATTTTTTCAAGTTTATGGATGCAATAATATTCAAATTAATTTTCATAAAAAATATTTTAACCATTATTAACTAAAAAAGGCAAGATATAACTACCTTGCCTTTAATAACTTAAAAATATTTTGAGTTATCTCGCCTTAACCTCAGCTATCATTGTTAATACCGCATCAATAGTCGATTTGGCGGCATCTTTCATTTTTTGTGTACCAGCATAGTCTGCGTCCAGCGTCACCTCTTTAGATTTCTCTTTATACGTATATTTTAAGATATAGCGTGGCACTTGCTTTCCTTCAGTAGAATCTTTCCGTGGTGTAGTCATGTCGTCATCGACGTTCCAAAATCCCAACTCCATCGCTTTGCGGTGTAAGTACAACAAATCATTGTCCCGCATTTTCAATGTATCCGTCAAAACCTGGTTATCCTTTGTCAAGTATTGATAAATCCTTGTTTTAGAATTGTATGTATTCAACATCTCTCCAGGCGTACCATACGTAATCTCAATGGATTCAAAATCCGAAAATCGGTAAGGAGCATTTTTGATCATGGATGAATAATAAATCGCACAGTAGACCACAAATGGAACAATGATACAAATTCCTAGAAAAATTTTTCTTGCCTTATCGCTCATAACTAAAAAATATGCACAAAAGTACATATTTAAAATACAACCTGTGTCAGAGAAACGCAATTAGGCAATCCCATTATTCTGGATCTTGGTCTCCAGACACTACACAGATCGCTTTTGTATGATACTTTACTTTTATTTAAGTTTGTGGAAATAATACATTCTTAATATAATCCAACAATGAAAAGTTTCCTTCGACAAATCTGCAGATATCTAATGCCTGTATTATTGATATCTTTTATTACCCCTACGAGCGCACAGGAAAGCATCATTACCTACATCAAAAAAGATGGAGGTTTCACTCCACTCAAAGACTCTGCTGCATATACCAGCATATTGCATCTCCGACCCAACGATACAGGGTTATACCAACTTCATGAATACTATCCCAACGGCAACTTGAAGCGCCGGGGCTGGGTCAAAACAGCTGACCCTAAACGATTGCGCTTTGAAGGCTTGCTAGAAGACTTTTATGATAATAAAATACTAAAAGCCACCTATCAGTATAGTAATGACAAGCTACTGGATACGGCAAAAAAATATTACAGAAACGGGGTTTTAAAAGAAACCATCGTGCATTTAAACCCCACAACTCCCCCTACTGACCTCTCGCCTGTAGACCTATCTACCAGGCTCGTGTATTATGCAGACTCATTGGGTCACGTTCAGGTTAGCAATGGCAATGGCATTGTCACAATAATACCTGATGAGACCGAAAAAGAACAGGGAGAATACATCAGTGGGCTACGCGAAGGACATTGGACAGGCATCCTTCATAGGGGAAAATCTCAGTTTGAAGAATGGTACAGTAACGGAATTTTAGAAAAAGGAGTAACAACGGACAGCCTAGGGCAACAGCACAAGTACACACAGAAAGATGTTGAACCCGAATATCCAGGAGGCATCATGCAACTAAGAATGTTTATAGGTAACAACTATAGATACCCGACTGAGGCCATAAAAGCGAATGTATCGGGACAATTGCTTGTCAGCTTTGTGGTTGAGAAAACAGGAAAGACCTCCGAACATAAAATCATTAATGATCTAGGATATGGTACAGGGCAAAGAGCCATTGAAGTACTAAAGAGAGCAAAAGACTGGACTCCGGGGTACCACCGCGGACTTCCTGTCCGAGTCGCCTACTCCGTCCCCATTCAGTTAAACCTGAACTAAGTAGTCTTATTAAGGCCTTATAGAGCAAAATAAAAGCTTAGAAATACAGGACATATCTTATATTTCTAAGCTAAATAGCAGACTATAATGGTGCACTGTACTATTCGTTTTCTTTAGGCGTTACAGTCTTGACAAACTCCAACAAGGTGTCGTCAAATTCGCCTATACGATCATATAAAGTATCTATTTTTTCATTCAGATCCGTAAAAGTATCGATGCACTCATTCATCATATCATAATACTTGCCTTCCCGCTTTCTGATGTGACCTAGTACACCCTTGAAGTCATCGAGATCCCGATCAAAGGATACCATATCGACAGCACAGCGTTTATAATCGTCAAAAACAGCAGCAAACGCCTTAAAAGCAATTTCGGTCATCCAGGTATCTTCTTCGATTGTATAATTATCGTAATCGTAAAAATCCCCGGCCTGGTCAATCAGATCAGGAACGTACTCGCACAATAACCTATCCAGATCCTGGGTAAAGGTCCTAAGCTGCATCCTAACCCTTGGGCGTTCCGGATTTTCTGGTACCATAACCAGCAGATGTTCCAGTTTTCGTTTTGAATCCTCATACAGTTCTTCGATGCGTTCGAACTGAAAACCGAGACGAGGAATCTTCTCCCTAGCAATGCGCAACCGCTCCTCCCCTCTCAGCACACGGTCATGCATCTCATAATATATTTCCATCGCCTTTTTTTCAAATTCAGGAGCGATCTTATCTTCGTCCACCAGTAAGATAATCCTTCTGAGTCCATGGTCTGTAACACTTTCTTTTATCATATCCTTATTGATTAAAGGGCCAGGAATACCTCTGTTTTGCAGTATCCCTGTCCCTGATTTTTCACTTTAAACGACCAATGCTGTGACGATGTCACTAAAATTGGTAACCGTATCCCGGCCTAAATAAGACACTCTGAATTCATATTCCTGCAACCGGTCCAGTCCACTGAGCTCTAGTGTAGAACTACTATTCAATATCCCCGTCCACTCGTCGGTTCCTTTCTTACGGTGTTCATACTGATACAGTCTTGCATGCTTCCAGTGATGAACCTTTATTCGTAGGATACCGCTACCTACCTCCATGTTTCTGACTACGAGACCTGTAGCTTTGGGTGTACGTCCGATCCGGTTCTGCGTTGACTTGGAAGGTCGATATCCTGCGGCAAGAATGATATTCGGATCCCCCTGCGCCTGTGCGTCGACATAGTGAGATAGCCTGTAGATCACTTGATGTAGATCCTTCCCCTTTTGTCCCTTTAGTACCACAGCACGCATATCCCTGTGCGTCGCCTCAGCATAGGCTGCACGATAAGCTGCCAGACTCGTCTCCAAAGTAGCCAAAGCGGGTTCGGGCTCTACAAACATCGTTGCATTTTCGGTCATCTTTTTAAAGATGTGTTCAGCATAGTTCAACAATTCGGTTGCATCTTTGCTTCTGAAATTTGGTTTAATCATTTCTGTTAAATTTTAAATAAATAATAATTAATAAACTCATTACAAAGATGTGGCACAAAATGACCGAAAAGGTTTGTTTTTCGGCCAAATTCAAGGGGGGCATAAAAAACTTTTTGCCGTTTTACAAACCTTTTGATATTTAAAAATGCACCTTAAAATCTCAAAAAACTATCCTAACAATACCATAAACCCACATTTTCAATCTAAAAAGATCTCAAAACCCGAAATACTCCGAGCTACAACGCAGACTCGACACGCTAGCGCGCGGCATCTGATCGCTAATGCGTCTAGGCTACTAATTACCTTCGACACAGAGAATGCTATCGCTCATCTTTCATGCGCTATCTTGAGGAGTATACAAACACACGGCTCGTCTCCATACGCCAATGAATACCACCTGTGACTTAGTCCTCATCAAACAATCACTAACGTATTACCTCACCTCGATCATGTACAGTGTTCCGGCACATACTCGCCTACTCTACGTTTTAGCTCCTCAACACGATGCGATACCACTCCGTGCCCTCAAGATAGCGCCCCCCCCTCATGCATCGATGTCCTAAATCGAGAAGCTAGCCCCGCGTTGCCGTAGCCTAGCGTGTGTCTGCTCATTCCTATTTCCTCTTTCTTAAGTTATCCTTTATCCATACCGTTCCCGTCTTACGCTCCTCCCTCGGTGTTCGGCAAAAACACTTTTTATATTGTACTGCAAAGTGCTTAGCATCCGGAAAATGAAGCATTTCTGCGATATCCGCGATAGAAAGATCAGACTGGCTCTTTAGCAGTTCTCTCGCTTTATATAATCTTACCGCAATTATGGTTGCTTTCACGCCTAAAGACCTTCCCTCAAATGCTCTTGTTAGATTCCGTACCGAGCAGCCAAGTACATCGGCAATCTTTTCACTCGTCAAATCATTTACTAAATAATGTTTCCGAACATAAGCCAACGCCCTGTGATAAATTTGTATCTGCGCCTCTTCTTTGGAAGGAACTCGGGGTTGCATGAGCTGAATCGTATAATTATTAAAAAGCTTACCTATAGCGACACCGCTCTGATACAAGGCGTTAAAAGGACCCAGTGCCTTTTTACACAGTCCTTCAATAATCTGCCGTTCGAGATAAGAAATAGATATAGATTGCAATGTATTATTCGGTTGCTCATCGTAGGCCTGTCTCAGAGCAGGTAATTCGGCCAAAAGCTGCAATCTAGAATGTCCCGTAAGTCCAAAAAAGAGTACCCATTGCCGTTCGGCGGCCAAGGTGGGCGTATAGCCCTCTGAATGTGCCATAAAGGACATCAGACGGTCTGCATGGTGATTGGCTCCGTTCGGGAATACCGTCTTGCCCTGCAGTTGTATACAAAGCCATAGCACCTCATTACCTGTTTGTGGTAGGTCAACTGCATATAAGGCACCTGATCTGCCTTTGACCTCCATGATGAGGATATCATCCATACGAGACTGGATCATATATATTCCTTCGGCAGGGCTGGATAGCATTCCTTTTGAGAATATAGATAAATGCATCGTCTTCGCTATATCTCGCGGGCTACGCCTAGATACCACCGCCTCTTTCCATAAATGGGAGAGTTCTCTATGTGACATTGTAACTTAAGTCATAATTGATATAAACCTAAGATAAGAATAAAAAACAAGAAACCACTAAAAATCAAGCGATTGAAATTCACCTCCTGGATTTAGTTTTTATATTGTACATCAATAAAATTTGAATATGTTTGTATTATCAAAAAATAGTAACAATTAGAACATCATGAGACAATCCCTTTTCTTAATCAGTAAATATGTGGTCGTATTCCTTTTTTTATTTTGCATAAAACCGCTAAAAGCACAGGAAACAATTGTAACCTATATAAAGAAAAACGGTGGTCTTACTGCTTTAAAAGATTCAGCCGACTACACAAGAATATTAAGTATTACCCCGAATGACATCGGCCTCTATGAATTAAACGAATATTACTCTAATGGCAACTTAAAGCGACATGGGTGGGTGAAGTCTCTAGATGCTAGAAAATTACAGTTTGAAGGGATAGTAGAAGCATACTATGACAATGAAATAGTAGAGGCGACACTAAACTATAGCCAAAACAAACTAGTAGATACTGCCAAAAGATACTATAGAAATGGCGTGCTAAAGGAAAATAGAGTGTATTTAAAAGATAAAGTAACCCCAGATTCAATAACCGATAACGAATTGTTTAGTCGCTTGGTCTACTATTCAGACTCCCTCAACAACATTCAAATCATAAATGGTAATGGAACAGCCAGATTTGTAGACAAAGATAATGACATTGAACAAGGCGACTATGCGAATGGCGTACGGACAGGTCACTGGAAGGGCACCATATTGAAAGGTAAGTATCGATTTGAAGAACAGTATGAAGAAGGAATAATTGTAACTGGAGAAACCACCGATAGTCTTGGACAGAAAATAAAATATACCAAGAAACAAGTCCAACCAGAATATCCGGGTGGGATTCAACAATTAAGAATGTTTATCGGCAAGAACTATAGATATCCTAAGGAAGCCCTAATGGCAGGAGTCGTAGGCCAAGTAACCATCAGTTTTGTGGTTGAAAAAACGGGGAAAACAACGGACTATAAAATCATTGACGACCTGGGATATGGAACAGGAAATGTCGGTATAGAAGTTATAGAAGCAGCAAGCGATTGGACACCTGGCTATCTAAGAGGTATACCTGTTCGCGTGGCTTACACGCTCCCTATACGCCTGAATTTAACTAGATGATGAGTCCTTTATTAGATTTCATCTGTTTTAGTAAAGCTTCTATTTCTTGATATTTTACCTTGTCCCGTTTATAGAACTCCTTTGCGCGCAAAAGCTCTGCTTCAGCCTGAGCAGAAAAACCAACTTTATATAATAACATGGCTAGGGTGTGGTGATACAATCCGCTTCGCGGGGACTGTTCGATGGCTTTGGTCTGCCATCGGATAGCATCATACAACGCATCCATATTATCTTTAGAAAATGCCAATATCTGCCGAGCACCATAGCTCAGATGCTGCGCATGCTCATGCTTGTACCTCGATTCAGATACCTTAAACCACTTCTGGAATGCTTCGTTTTCGACGCGATTTAATTGACCCTGATAACGCGAAAAACTAATTTTCCGCTCCACGGCATAGTCTATCCGTGCTAAAGAGTCTATCGCAACGCGATAATAATTCATATTATAATAATTTCTCGCCATGTTGACGTATGCCAAGCTATCCTTAGTCAGACGTTTATACTCCATCGGATAATAAGATCCACTACTATTTTCACGTAGATAATTAGGACTCCAGCTACCGCTGACAAATCCTTGTAACTCTTGTGCCAGATAGTAATTAGAAGACTCTAAAGACTGCCTAAACGTTTGTTGAATAATACGGTTATTGATATCCTGACGAGCCAGTAAGGGTAACGTTGCATATAGACTATCCACCATCTTGGCATTGGTACGGGCCAATTTGTAAACATTCCCATTATATACCGGTCCACTTTTCATTAAAAAAACCACTGTTTCAAAGTTATTTAACTCTTGAACAGTCAGCTGCGAAAGATAGTCATTCAATATCCGCTGATCAGCATAGTAATTGAAAGACTGATACTGGGTCAATAGCTTGGTCAATAATCCCCTACTACGTCCTCCCTTCTGATATTGTTTCAGTAGCTTGCCTAAGGTTTCTCCCTTAGCCAGTGTATAAGCCGAATCAGCAAGTTGCAACAATAACTGCTCATCCCTCACTGGTTTATCATACCGCAAAATTGGATATCCTTCGCTATCGGCAAAAAGGTATACGGGAGTAGTCAGATAAAATCCTTTACGGAGGGAATGTTGAAAATCCTCCCGCTTTACCTGTACGATGCCCGATACAAACTTATCACCGATATACTCTTTATTCTTTTTAGAGACCGATGCTTTTAGAAATTCAAAACTTTCATTCTGTTCATGTACCACTAAAAACATTAACTTATTTTGCTTATTTCCAACCGTTCGTATGCTATCGTAATCTACTCGTTCAAGAAAACCTGTCTGAGCATTAACGGAAAAAAAGATCAAGAATAATACAAATAGAAAAGGAGCTTTTATCCAAGTTACATTGGCCATATCAGTAATTTATTGGTAACTCCATAAACATAGTCAAAATATTTTGAAGGGCAAACGAAGTTTAAACACAAGAGCTACTTTTTCCTTTTTTAAAATTCTCTTTAAGTCGTTAATGTTTCAAATGAGACAGTCCCCTATCTATTATAAGGATATTCCTGTATCCAATTAAATCCACGCTTCCTCAGTTCAAAATCCTCTGGCTTCTGCTTAACCAACTTGATGACTTCTGTACGACTATCAAAAACTTTCTTTAGGAAGACATCGCCATTGTCATCAACAGAATAGTCGAATGTGTAATTAATTAGTGATATTGTCTTGTTGCCAACATCTATTCTTGGCTCAATAGCAATTTTACTATAATATTTATCCCGAACACTCGCATAGCCATCGAGTTCAAAGACAATAGACATCCAATCATTGGGAATACTCTTCCGCTCGGTATTATCATCGTCAATACGGTAAATACCGTAGAATGCTGATTTCTTGAAATAGTGGTCAATTAGCTTATGCCTATTCAACAAGCCCGTAACCTGCTGCGTTACAAAAACAAGAAGAATCATAACTTTGAGTCCGATCATCAGCTTATTTTTCCAAGACCGTGCGTATATCGGCCTTTCCAGTAGCTGCAACTGACCAGGGCCCCCACACGCACCAACAAATTGAACAAAGTCCGGATATAAGGTAAGAGCAAATAGAGCGATAATAAAAATAAGGCCGTCGAAAGGATCTTGACAGGGACATCAAAAAAATAGTTGGTCGCCATAACATTGATACTCACAGCTGTAGTGATCAGCGCTCCGAGTACCATCGTCCTTCGAAACAGCAAGAGACCTGCCAGTATCTCTACGATACCTACGAAAATATTGTAGCCTTTGGAATAGCCAAAATAGGTCCAAGCCAGTCCCATTGGAGAAAACTCACCCAAAGGTTGCATCAGTCTACCCAGCCCCGGAGGAGGCATCTGCGAGTGAGTCAGCTTGACAACACCATAATTGATCAGCATAAATGCGATGTAATATCTCGTAATCGCTGTCAACCAATAGTAACAGGTATTATAGCTCTTCCTGTCTCTATCCAACACAGACCAAACCAGGGCTCCTAATACCGCAACAGCCAAAAATATCGCCAAAGAAACCCAATCAAACGAGGTGTCTCCGCTACCATTAGTATACACTGCGTAGTCATACCGATAATTTAGAATATGAATTGCAAACCAATGGCATAACTGACGCATCGGCGTAGTCAGAAACTGAGTCAAATAACCCAACAACGAGAAAGCTCCATTATTCTTAAACAGGATAAACGAAAGAATGAAAATAAAACTGAAGCGAAAGCCTATTTTCCTTGATAGCGTCCATGATTGGTCAGTCATAAGTTAACATATTAAGTTCCTGTTGAAGTTAGTAAAAATCATCCATCTCTATCCACCTTTAACTTTATTTAAGACTTCAATCCTGCCGTTCCTTTTATACCCAATTCTTCAATATCCACAAGAACAAACATTCCTACTTCGATAGATTTTACGTAGGTTTAAAAAGAAATAGCGATGTATATGTCTATAAAAAATAGTTTTAGTATAATCGGGTGTCTTCTTTTAGGTTTTATTAGCTCTGTATCTGGACAAGAACTCTATTACTTTACTGATAAAGATTCTATTCAATTGGGGGTAAAATCAGCGACAGAAATAATTGTCCCGCTTGGAAGACATAGAATAACGTACGAAATTGATTTTTCTAAACCTATCCTCACTCCCATCTTTGAATTACCAGGAAGTCTAAACAAATCCCCACTCGCGACGGATAATCCCGCTATGCCATCGGCTACGGTATATAATAGAAAAGGGGAACCTCTTTACTACACCTTGTGGTTTGATAATGGCAGTGATTATTTTTCGGAAGACCTACAACGTATTATCGCCTTAGATAATGGAAAAATTGGATTTGCCGACGAGGAGGGAAATATCAAAATATCCCCCGAATGGGACTTTGCAATTCCATTCAACTATGGTTATGCAACAGTACTACGGGATATCAAAAAAGAACGAATAGATGAAGAGCACTGGACTGTAGTGCCAAACTCCTCTAGCTCCTTCAAAGGATATATGAACAAAAACGGAAATCTGATCACACCGAGCAAAACAAAAAAACATGAAAAAGACTATGTCTTAGAAGATGGTGAATACCTCCCTTACCCGTTCAGCTATACTAAAGATGAACAAGACATTCTAAAGAGATTTGAAGAATATTACGAGATTATTAATGATATCTCTTTACACAACTATTACAGCTCGGATCCTAAATCTGAAGTATCACTACAGTTTGAAATCATAAAAAGACCTACCGAACATTTTCCATATTACAAAATTCAAGGCTACCGCAAGCAACGTACGGAAGATGATTATACATTTTTATTTAATACTGAGGCACAAACTTTCCACTATATCGATTACCCCTATTCCTTAGATCAAGAAAATATTAAGCCAATAAAAGAGCATATACTAGAAAAACTGGAAAGAATCATCGAATACGACAAGCAAGCGTCTAAACATAAATCATCATATCCCTTTGATATTGATCATGCCTATCAAAAGTGGAGATAAAAACAAAAAGAACAGCATAGGGGGTAATTTACGTTTGTAGGAAAATCTGACGTTAGTCTACTGTGCTTATAAACCAATCGATATATTCTGGCAACTTTGTTCCCAAATAATACGGAAGGTTCAGTAATTTATAAGGCTTTCCATTTGGTGTAACGGTATCCTCAACTCTTAGCTCTCCTCCATATATCCGAACTGCGAAATGATGATCCACTCTTTCCAAAAATTGATGAAGAGACTTCAATGAACCTGTAGCACCAGACTTTACTTCAATAGGTATTACCAACCCCTTGGCAACAAAAAGAGCGTCAACCTCTGCACTGGACTGAGCCTTATCCCTAACCCAAAAGTGAGGCATTGATGTTGAGGAAAACTGTATAGAGATCAGCTCTTGTACAATCAAATGAGGAACTAATGCCCCTTTATATGCAGGACTCAAATCTTTCATCGCAAGCATATCAGACTGAATACCTGCCGCATAATTAATGAGTCCTGTGTCTAAGAACTGTAATCTAGGCGACTTCTTAATATCGCTCCGAATCGGAGGAGTCACATCAGTAGTAGGATAAATCAACCTTATAATTTTAGCATTATCTAAGGTCCTGAATGACTCTCCAATTTCCCGTGAACGGTAGTTTGAATTACCAAAACCCTGAAATTTAACACGTTCATCTAAATACAAAGGAGCTGTATCCATAATATGTTTAATAATCTTACGTTCCGTATCATTAGAAGCGTATTTCTCCACATCGTTTTTATATGTCCCCCAAATACTCTCGTATTTAGAAATAAGGTCAGATAGATTAGATGTTACCAAATCCGCTTTAACAATCTCTGGCATTCCTCCTATGATTGCAAATCTGTGAAATTCATCCATTAAAATCTGATGAGCAACTTTAGAAACAGGAATTTTATTCAGATATCCGGCAAGATTAGTCTTACTATTGGCTTCTAAATACTCTTGAAAATTCAAAGGATGCAAATACAAAAACTCAACCCTACCGACTGGAAAACTAGGAATCTCCTGCATAGCAAATTCGAGAAGAGAACCTGCACTAATAACATGTAATTCTGACATCTCTTCATAGAAGTAGCGTAATAATTGAATTGCAGCAGGACTCTCTTGAATCTCGTCTATAAAGAGAATGGTATCTGAAATGTCCTTCGAAGGAACTTCGTGAACAAGAAAGAGAGCTTCAACAATGTCTTGCACATTATCAAAGTTTTCAAAATATCGTCGATCTGCGGGTTTTTCTAAATTAAGAATAATACGATGCTTGTATTTCTTTGAAAAATCACGTATTAAAGTCGTTTTACCAACCTGCCTTGCTCCTCGTAAAATCAAAGGCTTTCGATCTACACGACCTCTCCAATTATCCAAACACCCCTGAATAGCTCTCTTGAATTCCATAACAAAAGTTAAAAATGTAACAAAAGTAAACCCAAATATACACACTCATTGTCACAAAATAAAGCCAGTTTCATCCAGTATATGTAACAAAATAAAGCCAATTTCAACAAACTGTTGTCACAAAGTAAGGCCAAATTAAAAAATAAGAAGAAAAAACACCAATTCATATCGATCCACAGTCTATTTCCATGACCTTCCCACTTTAAAAGAAACTAAAAAATTAACAGCAAATCCCTAAATTTGGGCAATACAGCGGTCGTATACACATGGAAAGAAACACACCTACCTTTATATCCCTAACCGGAGAAAATAGCCACAAAATAGTAATACCTCCTGGACAGGGGAGTTTTTCTATAGGAACGAAAAATATTTCCAACGGGAAATACGATGTATTAGTTGCGGAAGGCAGTGCAATCAACTGGGATGTATTCAACGAGATGTACACACCACATGGAAAACAAAATGCAGACCGCTCCCCTTACGGTGACTGGCCTCGTTTTTTCTATTACTCGGGAGATGATACAGGTTTCATCCAATGGTCGGAGAAGCGAAAGATAGAAAACATAAACTGGGCTCCGATAGGCCCAATGAAAGCAGATTTTACAAAGGCCAATATCAATGAACTGAGCATCCATGCGACAACCAATCCGATCGAATTAATATTGGGTGAGAATATCAATAAACTATACCTGTCTGGTAATCTAGCCAACATACAGATTAAAGCCAGTCCTGGTACTACGCTCGTACAATTTGCTCCAGATACCAGTACAGCGGCTGATAACAATTACAGCATACCGGAATTCCCATCATTAAATAAGACAGTAACCTCAGTACATGTAGACAATACTGTGATAGGTACAGCCGTAGACTGTAGCAGCTTATTGCAGTTCAAAAACATACAAAGTCTGAATCTGAGCGGTAATATCACCAATCTACAGGCTATTGCCCAACTACATGAGCTCGAATATCTGGGATTACGGACGATGCCCGATCTAACAGGCATGCCAGCACTGAAAATATGGCAAAAACTCAAAAGCTTCATCGGTTGGAATATTGAGGAGACACAGGGCAAGGTCCTACAACAGGAACTCAAAGCGATCTTGAAAGAAAAGGAAATGGGGTACTCCTCCGTATCTAAACTGCGTAAAAAGATATGGTTTACGACTGAGTATGGAATTCCATTCACCAATTGGGAAGGCAAGAATGTTAAAATCGCAACCAAAGCGTACAAAACGGCACTAAAAGAAATCAGCAAAGCAAAAGGTGAACAAGAAGTCAAACAAGCTATCGTCAAGCTCATCGAATTGGTCAACACCCTGCCCAATATAGAAACTATAGAACGTGAAGATACGGGCACCGCTGTAGAGCAATTGATCGAATCATCACCTTTAAACCTACCACAGGAGCTTGCGACAAAATGGTTTGACGAAGTTCGGGATTTCTAATACGATTAGATAGTCGGTGTACCGCAACGCTTCAGATACTTGTAATACCAGACATCTTTAAGATTCGAAATAACGACTCCCTGTTTGGTGGATACATGTACAAACTTTCCATTGTGCAGGTAAACACCCACGTGATCTATATCCCGTCCTCCAAAAGAAAAAAACACTAAATCTCCTTCCTTAAGTTGGTCATCATACTTTCGCTTGATCCGCTCCGCCATATCACGTGAGGTACGGGGCAGATCTTTACGGTACACTTCATTGTATACCATCCCCACAAAAGCAGAACAGTCTATTCCCGAGCGTGTCAACCCTCCCATACGATGCGGGCTTCCCATCCAATCATCAATAAAAGAGTAAAGATCTGCATTCAGTGATTTTGAATCTGTACCCAACAAATCTGCATAATATGCAGTTAAATTACCTTTGTTTTTCTTGCCTGCCAAAGTGCCACTCCCTACCGTCGGTTTATGATTATTTCCGTAAAGCGTCTTCTTTTTGGCACCACAGGATGCAAAAACAAAGGGCACAAGGAGCAGTAAAATAGATAAGTGTTTCGTTAGTGTCATAGCGTATCCTCCTATTTATTACGAATATAATAGCTCACAATAATACTATAAAACAGATAGTTTTCCACATATGTGATTTAAACATGCCCCATTTCAAACATAAAACACCCCTAAATGATAATGTTTTCTTTAAAACCTTTTCTATCCTTTCTCCCATTTCACTGATATTTTTCTTTTAAATTTGTATTATGAATAACAAAATCAACAACGCGCTACTCTTAGCGTTATGTACCCTCTCTACAGGGTTATATATCGGATGTAACAATCCTCCACAGCAGAATAACACAACCAGCGCAGCACAGGACACGATTCCGCAAAAAGTATCCGAAAGTCTAGCCGTGGACAGCTTATCACATCAGGATATCGGTTTCGGTTTATTCGATGATTCGCGTAAGCAACTTATCTTGATCGACGACGAAGAACGTCCTTCAAACGTGAAAGAGCTAAGCTATGCATGGGCTAATGAAAAAGCATACCAATTTGATTTTGTAAAAATGCAGCAGGAAAGCGAAGATTACAATGGAAGGCAGACGCCAGACAACTTCAGCAATCTCCCGGGAGCGGTGTTCCAACTTCATGAAAAACTATCCCCGGGTGAAGCCTATGCTTTCCTCGCCAACGACAGCTTCCATAAAACCCGAAAAGCAGTTGCCGTCAAACAGAACTTGGCGGATGCCAATAAAAGCAATGTGATTACAGAGTTAAAAAAAAGCTACCAAAGTCCTATAAAAACCATAAAACTCATCGCAACGACAGCAGAGAAAGACAGTGTTTTTCTAGCACAGCTAGCACCCGTAGCGGATACCCTAATAGTACTACTCGTTGCCAAATCCAATACAAGTCCAACCCTATTTATACAAGAATTCAAAGCCGAATATAACGAGATGAGTACCTGGAGAGTAGATGACGGCGGTCAGTTTCCGATGGAGGATTTCACCATCCTAAATGTCTTTCGCTACGACAATAAAATTGAACTGGTCACATCATTTCCGGGAGCTGAGGGCGGAAGTTTTTCCTTCATAACACCAGATAAACAAAACCGTTATCATACGATCAAAGAAGCCTATGCATACTGGTCTCCTTTGTAGAAAGAATCACGGGCGATATCTTAATTTAACATTAAATAACTGATACTCTGAAAAAAAAGCACTAATTTGACGGCAATTTTATGAAACTATACAATGCTGACCTTCCTCCTTATGAAGAAGATGCTGTCCTCTTGACGCAGTATCTTCAGGAAAATAATATGGAAGCCTTAGGCAAGCTGTATAGCAAACATGCCGAAATGGTATACTATGTATGCTTACGCTACTTTAAAGAAGAGGAAAAGAGTAAAGATGCTGTGATGCAGATCTTTGAAGAGCTAATAACCAAGATTAAAAAACAGGATATCAAGAGCTTTCCAAAGTGGCTATATGTAGTAAGCAAGAACTTTTGTCTCATGGATCTGCGTTCAAAAAAAGGTAGAGTAGAAATTTCAGTCGATGAATTTGTGGAATTTCCAATAAGTATGCATCAGGAAGAAAGCTATTCAGAAAAAGAAGGAAAACTGTCTTCGCTGGAACAATGTATAGAAAAGCTTCCAGAAAAGCAAAGAGTCACTGTAGACCTTTTTTTTATCAATGAGCATTGCTACAAAGAAGTAGTAGAAATAACGGGGTATAGCATGAATGAAGTAAAAAGCTATATCCAAAACGGAAAGAGAAACTTAAAAAACTGTATGGATAGAGCTGATGCGTAAACTCACATTCGATATTGCACACCTACGTAAGTACGTCAATGGCGAATTGTCTTCCAAGGAAATGCACGAAATAGAACGTGCTACCCATGATGACGAGATGCTAACCGACATCCTTATGGGCTTAGAGATCGAAAAGAACAATCAGAGCACCCCACTATCATTGGCCGACATCAGTGACCAAATCACCGAAAGGACACAGCAACGACCACGTTCCAGACCGCTATGGAATAATAATATATTTAAAATAGCCGCATCTGTTGTCGTACTACTGACCGCAACAGGCGTCCTATTTTGGAATACCCAAAAGCAAGAAACTCACTCCGAAGAGCTTGCTGTCAACGACATGCCGGAAGGTCCTATTGGCCCTAGCCACGACCGTATCGCAGAAATCTCTGCTACGCCAGACAGCGTTGGTAAGTTGTATTCTGAACCCAAATACCGTCAACAAGACGTCCATCCAGAACAGAACAGAAAACATGAAAATGTATCGGCCAATCTACGTTCCAGAAATCTTACAGAGCAAGAGAAGCAGATCCTAGCCTATACGCCTACAGAAAAAAACATTGAATTTAGCCAAGATATCGCTGGCACGCTAAATCTCGGTCACCCCAAGCATGAGAGCGATGTCATCATCATCAATACCGAAGCACAGGATAAATCGAATCTGATTGCCTCTAGCTCCAAAAAACAAGCACAGCCCAGAATCGCCGACACAAGAGTCAGCATAAATCCTAATGCGACATTATCTGCCGCTCAAATGCGGGCAAAACTAAGCAATATGGGCTTAGAGCCTCAGACAAATTTTATATCGGCACAGGTGCTGGATCAACAGTCTAAAAAACCTTTGGCTGGTGTAGAGGTGACAGACATACAAAACGATAGAGTTGCTCTAACTGATGCTGACGGAAGGTTTACCTACCTGGCTAACAACAAACAAAGCTTAAAAATCAATGCAGAAGGCTATACTACTAGAGAAATAGCGACAGAAAACGGAGCCCAAACCATATTACTATCTCCAAAGGAAAGCTTCCTAGAGGAGATCAGTATCACCAAGGATTCCAAATCCAGTAAAAGTACACCTTTGATGGGACGGGAAAAATACATGACCTATCTCCGTAACGAAATAAACAAGATTACGGAGCAGAGATATGCCTTTACTGTTCAAATAGCATTAAGCAAAAAAGGAGATCCTGATACTGTTACGATAACAAAGTCTTCTGATGAAAGCTTGAATGCCAAAGTGATTCGCATTATCACAAGAGGGCCACACTGGACAACAGGTTCAGACTGGAAAAAAGTAACACTCGAGATATCCTCTCTATAAAATCTTCCTTAAAACAATTCAAGTCCCGAAGGACTTGAATCAAATAACTATTATTGTTGAATGGTACTGAGTCTGATAGGCAAAGTATAGGACACTCTAACCGGTCTTCCGTTCTGAATACCCGGGCTCCACGCCTTCGCTCTTTGCAGGAGTTTAACAGCCTGATCTCCCGTTCCGAATCCTAAATCTCGCTTCACATCAAATGAGCTCAAACTACCATCTTTCTCCACAACAAAGGTAACCTGTATAATACCTGCCGCTGCATTATCGACCGCGGCGGATGGAAACTGATAATTACGCGCCACCCATTCTACGAATGCTTTCATACCTCCCGGTGGCACAGGCATGATCTCAACTGCCTCGAAGGGATCTCCCGAATCATCGCCGCCTCCCGTAATACTTCCTGTACTCCGCCCTTTACCGCCGCCTTCACGTTTTTCTTTTCCAAAAGTGCCTTTCGGGATTAGCGTACCCCCGGCCTGCCCTTTCATCGATATCGCTCCTATCATCTTCTTGGGCGCAAGAGTTTCCGAAGTCGCTACAACATCTTCTTTAACGTTTGCCTTATCGGTTGGGTTAACCTCTGTAAACTTCACTACATCTACCGCAGGCACGTCCTGCGCCACCTGCTGGGCTTCGCCAGATTCTTTAGGAATGACAACCTCTTCTTTAATCGGAAGTGGCTGCTCGATCTCAACAGTAATCACTGATGTATTTAGCGCAGACAGATTGTTCCCTACCTCTTTGTTGGGCTTATGCTCGATAAAAGAGAGACTACACAAAGCGGCAACAAATAATGCCACACCTGCTAAAGAAATCTGAATAGCTTTCTCTCCAAAAAGCCTTAATTGATAAGCTCCATAAGCTTTGTTCCGGCCGACAAAAACAACATCCATCCATTCTTTGTCGAAAATAACTGATTTTGAAAATAGCATAGCAAAAAGTTTAAAGGTTTATAACTCTCTTTTATGCTATGATGATTCAAAACGATTGTTTCCACAAAACAAATTGAACATATTTTGGTGCGCACCTACTATGCACAAGTACCGCGAAGTATATACAAAGACACAGACTACCCTACGCGGGACATCAATTTTGAATATATCTTAAGTAAAAAAAGGGCGGCGAAAACAAGAACAGCAATACCGGCTATAGCGACGACAGGTTCTTCAAAAAATTCTACCATAATAATTAGATAAAGGTTAGCTATCACTAAGATAACAATAATGTTGCAACAGCAAAATATTTTTTATCATTTTATTTCCTTTATATTTGCTCTTGATGAAACGATTTTTAGCCCTATTATTATGCGCCATTTATACTATGGTCTCCTTTGGAGGATCGGTGTACATGCATAACTG
This sequence comes from Sphingobacterium tabacisoli, assembly GCF_017908035.1. Lineage (GTDB taxonomy): Bacteria > Bacteroidota > Bacteroidia > Sphingobacteriales > Sphingobacteriaceae > Sphingobacterium > Sphingobacterium tabacisoli. Next base: position 49,345 of record NZ_JAEQMU010000011.1, read on the forward strand.
TTGTGGCGGAACATCCATCAGTATATATGAGAAAACAGGCCATGACGAATGCGCGCTGTGCACAAAACATGAAAAACAAACCTCTAGTTCTTCAGAGCACAAAACATGTTCAGATGGAAAATGTAGCGATATCGAAATTAAAATCGACCAGCTCGCCAACAAACTGTTTTCGGGAAGTTCGAATTTTTCTACCGATATAGCACCAGCTATCTTACCTCGGCTATGGATTAGCCTCAAGCCTATCAGCTTGGAGTTGAAAAAGGAAAAATTAGCCCTAACGAACAACTTTGTCTTTAAGGACGTCTCTCCGCCCACATTTCTTTTAAATTGTATTTTCAGGATTTAGAATAGCATCTCTGTTGTTATTAAACTGAGGGATACTGCATACATATTCCTCACAGATTAAATCACACGAGAGAATCGTAGGAACATACTTTCCATTGGTAATCTAAAAAATAACAAACCATTATTTTTTAGCAGTTATCAGTTCAGCGAAAGGACTATTCGATTCGATCGAGAAGGCAAACTATACACAATAGTTCCCTTAGAATAATTTAAATACATATGAACACAATATATAAAGTCACATCATTCATTTTATTTATTTTTATAACACAGATTACAATAGCACAAACCCTTAGCACTGCTGTATTTGAAGTGCCGGGAAACTGTGGTATGTGTAAAAAACGTATTGAAACAGCTGCCAAAATATCAGGTGTAGAATCGGCAGTGTGGGACGACAAAACCCACAAGATTACAACAAAGTACAATTCTAAAAAAGTCAACCTAAACCAAATCCAACAGGCGATTGCCAAAGCAGGCCACGACACCCCGTTAGTCAAAGCGGAAGACGATGTATACGCCAAGCTACATGAGTGCTGTCTATATGAGCGACTAGGTGAAGGCAAAAAAGACGAACATGCAGGTCACAACCACGATGATCATGCTGGACATAATCATGACGACCATGCTGGACATAACCATGATGATCACGCCGGGCATAGCCATGACCCTAAGGCAAAACACGATGACGATGATGACCATGAGCACCATGATCACGAACATATTATAACGGGTGTAGTCGTGAATGAAGATGGAAAAGCAGAGCTTACTCCGATTGTCGGCGTGAATATCAAATGGCTCGAAGCACCATCAAAACAGACTACAAGTAATGAAAATGGGGTATTCAAGATAAAACATGAAAAAGGATACAAACATCTCGTATTCTCCCACCCGGGGATGCAGGCAGATACTGTAGTCGTAAAAAACCTTCATGAAGTACTCGTTATCCACTCTAAGGACAATGTACTATCGGAAGTAGTAGTATCAAGAAGTAAAAAAGCGACCTATATCAACAAGCTAAATCCAAACCGGATGGAAGTACTTACGACAAAGGAACTTTTCAAAGCGGCATGTTGTGACTTGAGCGAGAGTTTCTCGACCAATGCGTCTGTCGACGTCGTGAGCAATGATGCGGTAACAGGTAGTAAACAGATCCAAATGTTAGGCTTAAGTGGTATCTATACCCAACTAACAGTAGAAGGTTTACCAGGACCCCGTGGTTTTGCAACACCGCTAGGTTTGAATAGTATTGCTGGGACATGGATCAACTCTATAGAAATTTCTAAAGGTATCGGGTCTGTTGTTAATGGATTTGAAAATATGGCAGGACAGATCAATATCGAATTGAAAAAGCCACATGACTCGGACAGGTTATTTTTCAACGCTTATGCCAATAACATGGGCCGTACGGATATCAACCTAAACTTAGCACAAAAGCTGAATGATAAGTGGTCGGTAGGTTTCTTGCTCCATGACAACTTCATGTACAATAAAGGCATGAACTATAGTAAAAATGGATATAGAGATGCACCTGTAGGTAATCTATTCTCCGGAATCAACAGATGGCATTACGAAGATGGAAAAGGTGTGATTGCACAATTTGGGGTTAAATACCTTAAAGACGATCGTACGGGAGGACATACCGATTTCAATAAATCTACGGACAAAGGTACAACCAATAGATATGGAATCGGTTTCGACAACCAACGCATTGAAGGGTTTGCTAAAATCGGATATGTATTCCCCGAAAACAGATTGAGAAGTATCGGCCTACAATTATCTGGTTCGAACTATAAACAAGACAGCTACTTTGGGCTTACTAATTACCTAAGCGAGCAAAGCAGTGGCTATGCCAACCTTATCTTTCAAGATGTAATTGGTTCTATAGCTCACAAGTATAAGGTGGGAGCTTCGATCTCTTATGATGACTATGACGAGACAATAAACAAATCCAATTTCAAACGGAAAGAAGCAGTTACAGGCGCATTTGCAGAATATACCTACAGCCCTACTGAAAACTTTGATGCGGTATTAGGTCTCCGCCAGGACTACAATTCTCTATACGGCTGGTTTACCACGCCAAGAGCTGTGGTACGTTATGCACCAACATCAACTACAACGCTCCGCTTAAGCTCCGGAAGAGGACAGCGCACAGCAAATATATTTGCGGAGAACATGAGCATATTCGCATCGAGCCGTACGATTGACTTCGCTTCTTTAGCAAACCAGAACAATGCCTATGGGTTAAAACCAGAGGTATCTTGGAACACGGGACTGACCTTTGACCAGGACTTTCAATTGTTCGGACGGGAAGCGGGAATATCCATGGAATTATTCCATAATAACTTCCAGAATCAGGTTGTTATCGATTTTGAGGACCCAAGAGCGGTATCTTTCTATAACCTAGAAGGCAAATCATTCTCGAACAGTTTGCAGACAGAACTACGCTTTATGCCTGCACAGCACTTTGAAGCTAGATTTGCATACAGACTGTTAGATGTACAGACAGACTATGCTAGCGGACGTCTACAGAAACCATTGACGGCAAAACATAGAGGTTTCATGAACCTTGCCTACAATCTGCATAGCGGATGGTCGTTTGACTACACGGTAAATGTAGTAGGTAAAAAGAGAATGCCTTCTACGGCATCCAACCCAGTAGAGTACCAACTACCGGAGAACTCTAAGTCGTACGTAACGATGAATGCACAGGTCAGTAGAAAATTAGGAAAAAACAAGAATATCGATATCTATGTAGGTGGTGAAAACTTAACAAATTACTACCAAAAAGATCCGATATTAGGTTTTGACCAACCTTTTGGCCAATATTTTGACACCAACTTATTATGGGGTCCACTAACAGGTAGAATGTTCTACACTGGGGTGAGATACCACATAAAGTAATAAAAAGGCCGTTTGTTGTACAAACGGCCTTTTTTATTAAGAAGATAGTACAATTCGCTTGAGCTCCTCGTATAGTCGGCTAGTAGGGAGTCCGACAACGTTCTCAAAAGATCCTTCGATAGTATCTACCCCCATTCGACCGATCCATTCCTGAATACCGTAAGAACCGGCCTTGTCATAGGGTTTGTATTTGTCCAGGTAATATTCAATCTCTTCACTATCCAGCGTTCGAAAACGAACAATTGTCTCGCTTGTAAAACTTTTCACCTGCCCGCGATAGGCAATGGCTACTCCCGTATAAACGTGATGCGCATTACCGCTCAAACCCGCCAATACCGCCCGAGCTTCTTCTACATTTTTGGGTTTCCCAAGCACAGCATCTGTCCCATCTACCACGACTGTATCAGCTGTAATAACGATATGATTAAAAAAGTCTGGCTCTGCAAAAGCCTTGATTTTTTCCACGGCAATATACTCGGCGGCATCTTGAGGCAGCATACCTGCCGGTATCGACTCGTCGATTTCACGGACGACAACTTCAAAACCCAAATCCAGCGATGACAAAAGTTCCTTCCTGCGTGGAGATTGCGACCCTAAAATAATGGGTGTCTCCGCTATAGCTTCCAAAAACAACATGTTATATACTTTTTATTAGAACTTCCGTATGCCACTTATCCTGAAGGCGTAAAACCTTTTCTATAATCTCGCGCACGATGCCTTCGCCTCCCCGTTTGGTAGAGACGTAGTGACTTATGCGTTTGATATCTTCAACGGCATCTGCTGGTGCAATGGCTGCGCCGACTTGCTCCATACAGCTATAATCAGGCATATCATCGCCAATAAAGGCCATATCCGCTAAGCGCAAATTGTAACGCGTAGCAAGCTCCTCAAGCAGACTCAGCTTGTCCGAGACGCCCAAATGTATCTCAGGAACATGAAGCCCCTCCATACGTTTTAAAACGCCCTGAGAATGTCCTCCTGTAATCACAAAAATCAACAAGCCCTGCTTGGCTGCATACTGAATTGCATAGCCATCCTTGACATTGAAGGTCCGCAATTGCTCTCCATTTTCGTTGACTAAAATAGCACCATCTGTCAACACGCCATCGACATCCAAAACAATGCATTTTATATTTTTTAACGTAGAATAAATCATAACTAATACAAAGGTAACTAATAATAGTAGATATGCTAAACCGCCTCCTTACTCAAAATAGCCATAGATTTATCAATATAACCCAGAAACATCAAAACTTTGTCACAAAGTAGTTGTTATCGCAACTTTTATACAGATAAGTCTTGACAGCTATCGATTCTTGACGTAACTTTGTGTTAACAATTCGGAAATCTATGTAAGTGTTCGAATAGAAAAAAGAGTTGTTTTAGAATAGTCTTTTCATAATTTAGGTTTATAATTGGTTAGTAGCAAACCTTGGCGCCCATCGTCAAGGTTTTGTTCTTTTATGGCCTTATATAAGAAGCCCCAACAGACAACTTATCACACAGTCCCTCAAATGCAGTCTCTTTTTAGATAAAAAAAGGGGCATTTTAGTGCCCCTTTTTTATAACGGTATCTTGGTTTAAGACTTATTCTTATCCGAGCCTTTAGGATTAGATATGGATGAACGCATATCAGTATCCGCTTGAATATTTTGCATCTTGTAATAATCCATTACCCCTAGATTACCATTACGAAAAGCTTCTGCCATCGCTAATGGTACTTGCGCCTCAGCTTCGATTACCTTAGCCTTAGCTTCCTGTGCTTTCGCTCTCATCTCCTGCTCATTCGCGACCGCCATAGCGCGACGCTCTTCAGCACGGGCATTAGCTACTTTAAGGTCAGCTTCCGCTTGGTCTGTCTGTAATTTCGCACCTACGTTCTCGCCGATATCGATATCTGCAATATCAATAGATAAGATTTCAAAGGCTGTTCCTGAATCCAATCCTTTCGATAATACCGTTTTAGAAATACGGTCAGGATTTTCCAAAACCTCTTTATGGTTTGCAGAAGAACCTATAGTCGTAACAATACCTTCCCCCACACGAGCTAGAATTGTTTCTTCTCCGGCACCACCCACCAACTGATTAATATTGGCACGTACCGTAACTCTCGCTTTCGCGATCAACTGTATACCGTCTTTGGCAACAGCAGCTACAGGAGGCGTATTGATAACCTGAGGATTAACAGAAAGCTGTACCGCATCAAAAACATCACGTCCAGCCAAATCGATAGCTGTAGCAAGTTTAAAATCCAAAGGAATATTAGCCTTATCTGCAGAAATCAACGCTCTTATAACCTTATTTACGTTACCACCAGCAAGGTAGTGCGTCTCGATATCATTGGTGCTGATACGAAGTCCTGCTTTGGTCGACGTAATCATCGCATTGGTAACCAATGCAGGAGACACCTTCCGTAAGCGCATTAGCACGAGATTCAGTAGACTGATACGTACATTAGAAAGTTGAGCGGTAAACCAAAGATTGACCGGCAATAGATAGAATAAAAAAAACAGTGCTATTACAGCACCAATGATGGTTAAAATTAAAGATACGTCTGGATTCATATATTGAAATTATAAAAAATAGCTCCTTAAAGATATTAATTTATTTTAATTTTTTATGCATAATCTGCGTTAGATTCTTCGAAATCCTTATAAAGAAATTTAAACATTTATATACCTTTGCATTAATCTGACCTAGTCCGACTGAATGAAAAACAAAGTGTAAACTTTATATAGACGGAATATTATTAGTTTTTTTACATTGTTTTAGAGATCACCACCCATGAATAAACGAAACAAATTAAAAACACAAGTTTTTATAAGTATTGTCATCGCTATCGCAATTATTTTAGTGTCGATACTTTATTTGTTTAACCAGTTTTCTAACTATATGGTTAGGAATGATGAAATCATCAAAAACTCCCAAGATCAGCTGCAAGCAGCTACGACTATAAATACGGATTTTTATAATCTGACACGGGCACGTATCGACCAGATAAAGGATCGACAGGATGCCGAATCTGAAGTGACAACACACAAGAACGCACTAAAAAAGCAGGTCACTGCACTACAAACCATTAGCTCGGAAAACAAAGAAAATGCGCGACACCTGATTGAGAGGATTCAATTTGTGTTGACCAATACGGTAGCCCCCGATGTCGCGCCATCCAAAGACCAAGCGATCAATCACTGGATCGAAGAGCAAGAAAAGAACTTACAGGCGACCAACGTATTTGTCGGATCTGTAATCACCAACCGAGCCAAAGAAATGGCCAACAATGAAAAGTACATTAACGATGTAAAATCCGTAACTACAGGATTAATAACCTTAAGCCTCCTAATAATCGGATATGTCTTTTATAAAATATTCCAGCTACTATATCAATTACGTAAATCCAGCAGTGAATTAAAAACAGTCAACAAAGAGTTTGAAGAAGCCCGGATCAAAATTGAAGATACCAATTGGATTTTGGAAAACAGTGCTTATCTAGCCGATAAAATAAGTGGCATCGATGAAAGTCAGAAAATAAGCAGTGTAGTCATTAATTTACTGAACCAGCAAGTACCATTACAGGCTATTGCTCTATTCATTAGAAAGCCAGACTCTTACGAATTTACACTATCGGCTTCCTTGGGGTTAAAAAATGCTACCAACATAACCGGATTTGTTAGCGGAGAGGGCTTCTTGGGCAAGGTTGTCGAGGATAAAAACTTTATTATCCAGGAGATACAAAACGCTGAACATCTAAACACCCAAACAGGAACGGTAAATCAACTTCCCTCCACGGTATTTATTTCGCCTTTGATCCATGAAGGACATTGTCTTGGCGTTATCGAAATGGCGGCATTCTGTGCGAAAGTGGATCAAAAAAGATACCAAGACTATTTAACTCGTATCAGCCGGATTATCGCTACACGGATTAAATTCGGACAAAGTCACCTATTGGTTGAACAACTGCTTGAGGAAACCCAAAGACAGACGGAAGAGCTCGAAGCACAACAAGAGGAACTCCGTATCACAAACGAAGAGCTCATCCATAAGACACACTTGTTAGAATCTTCGGAAGAAGAGCTTCGCGTACAGCAAGAGGAACTGACCCAGACCAATACGGAGCTAAATCAAAAAGCCGCCGAAGTAGAGAAGCGGAACAACGAGCTCAATGATGCCCATAAAGTCGTAGAGCAAAAAATAAGTGAAGTACAACAGGCGAGTAGATACAAATCCGAATTCATGGCAAATATGAGCCACGAACTGAGAACTCCACTGAACAGCATTCTGATCCTCGCCAAATTACTACAGGACAACAAGGCTAAAAACCTAAATACTGAACAGATCAAATACGCCAGTGTCATACATGGTGCAGGAACAGACCTTTTGGAACTCATCAATGAATTACTTGACCTAGCAAAGATTGAATCTGGAAAAATAGACTTAAATGTCGATAAGATCTATACCAAGGATTTTATTGAAAACACAGAGGAGCTCTTCCGAGCCGTAGCAAAAGACAAAGGCATTACCTTTACAGCTCAAATCGCACCTGAGGTTCCGAGAGACTTCCTTTCGGACGAATATAGGCTACAACAGGTTATCAAGAATTTCCTATCGAATGCCTTTAAATTTACACCTATGAACGGATCTGTAGAGCTGAATATCCGAATGCAGGCTAACAATCTGTTCTTTGAAGTCAAAGACTCCGGAAAAGGAATTACAAAAGAAAAACAAGAACTTATATTTGAAGCATTTAGACAGGAAGACGGTTCTACAAGCCGTAAATATGGTGGTACAGGATTAGGCCTTTCGATTAGCCGAGAGATCGCATCTTTACTAGGCGGAAGAGTCACCTTAGAGAGTGAGCTCGGCAAAGGCAGCACATTTGCACTAATCATCCCTTATGCTCCTTTTGAGCCTATCGAAGCAGTAAAAAAAGTAGTTCCAGTAGAGAAAAAAGAAAGCAGTAAACCGATTGTCGAAAAAGCGCCTGAACAACAACTACCTGTGGTCCAAAAAGATCGAAAAATCCTTATCATTGAAGATGACATCAATTTTGCCGATATCTTAAAAGGATTTGCTGAGGAATATGGCTTTATAGTGACGCTCGCACACGATGGAGCGAAAGGATTTGAAGAAGCCTTGCAGACTCTACCAGATGCCATCATTCTGGATGTCATGCTGCCTATTGCCGATGGCTGGGAGGTATTGAGAATGCTCAAGGAAAACCACTCGACAAAGCATATACCGGTACACATGATGTCTGCTGCGACCTTTAATAAAAAGGACTTCTTAGAAAAAGGAGCCATAGGCTTTATGCACAAACCTGTGACTGCAGATACGATACAGAATACATTTGAGACCATCAACTTAAATGTGAGCCAATCTGTCAAGAAAATATTATTGATCGAAGACCAGGAGCTACAGAGCGAATTCATCAAAGATTCATTTGCAGACCACAACATCAACGTTATCCAAACGTTCTCACTCGCCGCCGCTTGGGATAAACTTAATGAAGAGGTGAATATAGACTGTATCATCCTAGACATGCAACTTCCTGACGGCAATGGTTTAGATTTGATTGAAAAGATAAAAGAGACACCAAAGCTGGTCAATATTCCAATCATTATCAACACGGCTTACGAGCTCCCTAAAGAACAATACGATAAAATACTGGCCGATGCGAGGGCTACTATCCTAAAATCAGACAAATCGAGCGACCGACTGATAGATGAAGTCAATTTATTTCTAAATAAAATAAATAACACGTCATACCAACCCATCAAAAACATGGGCAATATCCAACAGACAAGCAATCTCAAAGGCAAGCGTGTACTGGTAGCAGATGATGACATGCGGAATATATTTGCGCTAACCACCTCACTACAGAGCTTTGAAATGGAAATAGAAATAGCCAACAATGGTAAAGAAGCGGTCCAGATCATGAGCAATCCGGACAACGACATAGACATCATCCTAATGGACATTATGATGCCAGAAATGGATGGGTATGAAGCCATAAAAATCATCCGTGAGGATCTGAAATATAAAAACATCCCTATCCTAGCTGTAACAGCTAAAGCAATGAAAGGAGATCGTGAAAAATCCATACAAATCGGCGCAAATGACTATGTGAGTAAACCTATAGATATCGATAAGCTAACATCATTAATGCAGGTATGGTTAGGCTAGCACACAACAATGACTTCATCAGTTTTACTGATCTCGATGAGATTGTATACCTGTTGAAAAACATTTCGGAATTTGACCTTAGTGGTTATTCAAAATCATCGCTCAAACGCCGGGTGGAACGTTTTCTAATTGTAGAAAAAATGGATTTGGTGGACTTAAAAAATGCTATTCTAAATATCGATGGTTTTGAAAACTATTTCATACAGGAACTCGTCGTTAATGTGACAGAGATGTTCAGAGATCCTGACTTTTTCAAACAGTTAAAAGCGAAAACTTTCCCCTACCTAGAGACTTATCCTCAACTCCGGCTATGGAGTGCAGGATGTGCTACAGGCGAAGAAGCATATTCATTGGCAATCCTCTTAAAGGAGAATAACCTGTTGGACCGATCATTTTTATATGGTACCGACGTTAGTTTAAAGGCCTTAGATTTTGCCCGAAAAGGGGTTTACCCCCTGGCCAAGATGAAATCTTATACAGACAACTTTAATAAATCGGGGTTAACATCGGAGTTTTCTTCCCACTATACAGCGATGTATGATGCAGCCATCATAAACAATGAGTATAGAAACAAAGTTTTATTTTCGACACACAACCTTGTCTCAGACAATGTATTCAACGAGTTTCAATTAATACTATGCCGTAATGTGATGATATACTTTGACAAGGAACTACAAGAGCGTGTATTAAACCTATTCTATCAATCATTAGCGCTTTTCGGTTTTCTGTGTTTAGGAACTAAAGAAAGTCTCTACGGACATCCCATAAAGAGTAGATTTAAAGTCGTAGACAGTACGCTCAATATTTACCAAAAAATTAAATGAAAGGCAACGCAGATAAAATAGTGCTCATCGGTGGCTCGGCAGGCTCTTTATTACTGATTACAGAGATATTGGAATACCTCCCTGCACAACTAGGTTATGCGCTATGCATCATCATCCATCGCAGTCCGACATTCAGCTCCGAAATAGAGCAAAACCTCTCGAAAAAATTGAATCGACCTGTGCTAGCTGTGGTAGACAAGATGCCTATCGAAAACGATATCATCTATTTTGCTCCCCCAGGCTATCACCTTCTTATTGAGCCCGACAAAACCTTTGCTCTGGATAGCTCGGAGCATGTCAATTACGCTAAGCCTTCGATTGATGTTCTCTTTGAGACCTGCGCGCAAGTATATCAAGCAAACTGTAGTGCTTTTTTGCTATCAGGAGCTAATGCAGATGGTGCCCATGGATTAAAGACCGTTGAAGATTTTGGAGGGAAGACTTTTATCCAAAAACCAGAAGAAGCATTGATCGACACCATGCCGCTTTCGGGAATACAGGAAACCAACACATCTACTATTCTTAAAAACCAAGAAATAATACGTTATTTTAGCTACAATCTCCAGTCAACATGAAAAACATAAACTTATTAATACTTGACGACAAAGAAGAAAACATTATAAGCTTACAGGCCCTTCTAGCGGACATCGAGAATATCAATATTATATGTTCGACGGACCCCAATGAGGCGCTGAAGCTCTGCTGGAAGAATGACATTGCTTTAGCTCTTGTAGATGTACAGATGCCCGAGATCAATGGCTTTGAGTTTGTTTCATTATTAAAATCCAATCCTAAAACCAGCCATATCATGGCGGTCATGGTCACAGCTATATCCAAAGAGGACAAATACCTTATCAAAGGCCTACAAAGTGGCGCAGTAGATTACCTGTACAAGCCCTTGAATCCAGAAATTACCATTGCCAAAGTAACTTCTTTCATTAAACAGATTCATATTCAAGAAGAGATCATTCAAAAAAACATTGAACTAGAAGAGTCGAAAAAAGCACTGATACAGGCTAATCAAGAGGCAGAACAGGCCCGCAAGTCCAAAGAGATATTTTTAGCAAACATGAGTCACGAAATCAGAACTCCGATTAACGGAATCAAAGGTATCGTACACATGTTGAAGAATGCCAATCTAAACTTTGAACAACTGGACTGGGTCAATAGATTGGAGATCGCATCCAATTCACTACTGCTCATTATTAATGATATTCTCGATATCTCCAAAATCGATTCCGGAATGATGAAAATCGAAATGGAGGATTTTCATTTCACCAATCTGCTTTTAGATCTAGGACAAATGTTCAAGATTAAAGCTTCCGATAAAAAACTAGATTTCGATGTTATTCTAGACGCAAAACTACCAACACACGTACATTTCGATTCTCTCCGCCTCGAACAGGTCATTAGCAACTTCGTATCGAACAGTCTAAAATTTACGGAAAGAGGAAAAATAACCCTCGCTGTAGAATCCTTAGAAACGAAAGGTGATATCCATAAAATCAAGTTTTCAGTCAGTGATACCGGAATCGGTATCAAACCGGATTCTGTCGACAAAATATTCCTCGCTTTTGAACAGGGCGATGATGGTATCACCAAAAAATTTGGAGGTACTGGACTTGGCTTGGCCATTGTAAAACGGCTTGCAGAGCTATTGGACGGTGAAGTCCATGCAAAAAGCATTTATGGGCAGGGCTCTGAGTTTTCTTTTATCGTAGACATCAAAGCGGCAGAAAATACCATAAAAATAAAACGGGAGACCAATCTACCCTACTCCCAATTTCCAAAGCTGGACGACATCAATATATTGGTTGCTGAGGACAACGAACTGAACAGCTTTATGCTAGCCCACATGTTACAGACCTGGAACTGCAAGGTGACGGTTGTCAAAAATGGAAGACTAGCTTTAGAGGCTCTAGAGAAAGACAACTTTGATCTGGTATTGATGGACACGCATATGCCCGTCATGAGTGGCTTTGAAGCAATCAAAGAGATAAGGGGCAACATCAACCCCACACGTAGACAGACACCGATAATTACCATCTCCGCATCTGTACTCGAACACGAACAGCAAGCTGCATTTCAAGTCGGCGCTGATGAAGTAATCGGCAAGCCATTTGAACCCACCGAACTCTACAAAAAAATAACTAAAATATGTCGTCCTGAGAAAGTCAGTAATTTGCCATTTTGAGTGGGAGGCCAACCTATAGTTCTTTTATTTTTAGTACCTTTAAGCGTTATATTCACAATGACAGAAGTTGCATAAAAGCAGCCTCCGCAGGAAGGAAGTATTCTTTTAGCAGCTTCATTAAACAAAATGAAACAGGTATAGCAGTACGTCGTATGCTATATCCTTAATTTAATCAAATTTCAATGAAAAAACTATTTTTTATCCCTGTCCTAGCAGCAGTTGTCTCTTTAGCAGCTTGCGGAGGAAACAACACGAAAACAGAAGGTTCGACAGAAAACAAAACAGAAGAGACTGCATCGGAGCCTACAGTAGAGACGGTACCTGGTATTGAAAACGTAACAATATCAAACAACTGGACTGTAGAAGGTAATGACCAAATGAAATTCAACACGGAATTGATCCGTGTAAAAGCAGGAGAACCTTTGGAATTGACATTGAAAAATGTGGGTAAAATGCCAAAGGAATCAATGGGCCATAACCTGATAATATTAAAATCCGGTGTAGACCTTCCTACTTTTGGTGGCGAAGCAGCGGCAGCCGCAGATAACGAGTACATTCCTAAATCGGCATTGTCATCTATCGTAGCGCACACTAAACTATTAGGCCCAGGTGAAGAAGATAAAATCTCTGTAACTTTGGAAAAAGGAGTATACACCTATATCTGTAGCTTCCCGGGACACTATGCATTAATGCAAGGTAAAATCGTAGCGGAATAATATTACATTCCCTCATAAATTATAAAAGGCACGGTTTCGTGCCTTTTTATTTATGAGGGTTTTTTGACTCAATATTTTGGAATTACTTGGAGATAAGTCTTAACTTAGCCTCAAAATTTAAAATTCGCAATCATGCAATACGATGTTATAGTTATAGGTAGTGGTCCTGGCGGTTATGTAGCCGCTATCCGTTGCGCTCAATTAGGTCTAAAAACTGCAGTAATCGAAAAGTACAGTACGTTTGGAGGAACTTGTCTTAACGTAGGCTGTATCCCTTCCAAAGCTTTACTTGATACTTCAGAGCATTATCACAATGCAGCTCATTCTTTTGCGACTCATGGAATCAGCCTTAGCAATCTTAAAATAGATGTTAAGAAAATGATCGAGCGTAAAGATGATGTTATAGCCCAAAACACAGCAGGAATCACTTATTTGTTCAAAAAGAATAAAATCGACTCGTACGAAGGTGTAGGTTCTTTTGTCAACAAGAACACGATAAAAATCACTAAAAAAGACGGTACCACAGAAGAACTTACAACTAAAAATGTAATCATTGCAACAGGTTCAAAACCGACAGCATTGCCATTCTTACCTATCGACAAACAACGTATTATCACTTCTACAGAAGCCTTAAACCTTTCTGAGGTTCCTAAACACCTTATCGTTATTGGTGGTGGAGTAATCGGTCTTGAATTAGGATCTGTTTATGCTCGATTAGGTGCTAAAGTATCTGTAATTGAATACGCTAAATCAATCATCAGTACAATGGATGGTGGTCTAGGTAAAGAATTACAACGTGTTCTAAAAAAATCTTTAGGCATGGAGTTTTTCTTGGGACACAAAGTAACTGGAGCAACAGCAAAGGGTAAAAAAGTAACTGTTACTGCTGAAGATAGTAAAGGACAGGCAGTTTCTTTCGAAGGTGATTACTGTATCGTATCTGTAGGTCGTGTAGCTTATACAAAAGATCTAGGCTTAGAGAACATTGGAATCACTCCAGAAGAGAGAGGCAATAAAATCCCTGTAAACGATCATTTAGAAACAGTTGTTGAAGGCGTGTATGCTATCGGCGATGTGATCAAAGGAGCTATGTTGGCCCACAAAGCAGAAGACGAAGGTATCTATGTTGCTGAGCGTATCGCTGGACAAAAACCACATATCGATTACAATTTAATCCCTGGGGTAGTCTATACATGGCCAGAGGTAGCATCAGTAGGTCAGACTGAAGAGCAATTAAAAGAAGCAGGTAAAAAATACAAATCAGGATCATTTTCTTTCAAAGCGTCTGGTCGTGCGAAAGCATCTGGAGATACAGACGGATTTGTTAAGGTATTGGCAGATGCAGAGACAGACGAAGTATTAGGTGTCCATATGATTGGTCCACGCGCGGCAGACATGATTGCTGAAGCAGTGGTAGCGATGGAATACAGAGCATCTGCAGAAGATATCGGTAGAATCTGTCATGCTCACCCTACGTTTACCGAAGCATTGAAAGAAGCTGCATTGGCCGCTACGGCTAATAGAGCTATCCATGCTTAATCCTAGAAGAACTTAGAAAAACAATAGAAATGCCTTTTGCTAAAACCGTTCAATAACACGGATATAGGCGAAAGGCATTTTTCCTTTATAAAAACTTAGCTTAATTTTACGCCTATGAACTTTCACACACGAAAATGGGTAAAACCTGAGGATTTGAATCCCAACGGTTCTTTATTTGGTGGTACACTATTGCGATGGATTGACGAAGAAGCGGTAATCTACGCTATTGTACAACTAGGGAATCCACATGTGGTCACGAAGTTTATTTCAGAGATAAACTTTGTCAGCTCAGCGAAACAAGGGGACATCATCGAACTGGGGATAACCGCCACAGAATTTGGAAGGACTTCCATTACAATGCGATGCGAGGTAAGAAATAAAATAACAAGAAAAACGATTCTGTCTATTGATAAACTGGTTTTTGTCAACCTTGATGCTGAAGGTACGCCAACACCTCATGGCAAAACAGAAATCACTTATGCCTATATGAGTGTAGACAAATTTACAAAGGACGGTACATCATAACGTCCTTTGTAAAAATTAGGTATATCTTATAAGGTATTAACCGCTTTTTGGGGAGCAGCTATCTCTTTCTTAACATCGCGTTCGACCCAAAAAGAAACAATAGGAATCAATGATACCACAAAATACTTGACCACTCTCGAAAACTTCCAGTTGTAAGTCTGCCAACAGGCAAGCAAAAGTATCACAAACAATACCACCAAGAAACCATGAATAGATCCAGCAATACGGACTGCACCGTTTCTTATATCATCAGGAACTTCCATAAAGTGATGTAAAACATACTTAATAGGCATAGCAATAAAGAATAGAATAATCGTGGAAATAGCCTCCCAAAGAGCAACTTGCTGAAAAATACGTATCATGGTATAAATTATTTTCAGCAAAAATAAACCAATCTTTGACCTCTAGGGCATCATTTGACAGAATTGACTAGCCTTTGACAATCTATTCCTCTGGACCTCATGTTTTTATTCATTACCATTTGATTGTCAGATTAAGTATGGGTGCCCTTCGAATACAGTCTTTAGAAGCCAAAAGAACTGAAACAGCGACCAATAATACCGATACTTTCAATAAAAAAATGTATTTTTGATAGCAAATTGTTTAATATAAATACAGAAAATATATGAACTACGACATCATCGTGATTGGAAGTGGCCCAGGTGGTTACGTTGCAGCCATACGTGCAGCTCAACTAGGCTTTAAGACTGCCGTTGTAGAGCGTGAGGCTTTGGGTGGCATCTGCTTGAACTGGGGATGTATACCAACCAAGGCTTTATTGAAAAGTGCACAAGTTTTCGAATACCTAAACCATGCTGAAGAGTACGGTATTAAAGTACAGGGTGGAGAAGCAGACTTTGGCGCAGTTGTGAAAAGAAGTCGCGGTGTTGCTGACGGTATGAGCAAGGGTATACAATTCTTGATGAAAAAAAACAAGATTGATGTTATATTGGGTACTGCCAAAATTAAAAAAGGTGGTAAAATCGATGTAAAAGCAGCAGACGGAAGTACTAAAGAATACACTGCAAAACACACGATCCTAGCGACTGGTGCACGTTCGAGAGAATTGCCAAACCTACCGCAAGATGGCAAAAAAATCATCGGATACCGTCAGGCAATGAACCTACCAACACAACCTAAATCGCTTGTAGTTGTTGGTTCTGGTGCAATCGGTGTTGAATTTGCTTATTTCTATAATGCAATGGGTACTAAAGTAACTATCGTAGAATTCATGGACAGAATCGTCCCTGTTGAAGACGAAGAAGTATCTAAACAACTAGAAAAATCACTGAAGAAAGCAGGAATCGATATATTAACAAAATCTGAAGTACAGTCTGTTGATACAAGCGGAGCGCTTTCTAAAGTAAGCATCAAAACGGCTAAAGGGACGGAAGTAATCGAAGCTGAAGTCGTACTTTCGGCTGTGGGTATCACACCTAACATTGAAAACTTAGGTCTAGAAGAAGTTGGGGTAAAGGTCGATAAAGGTCGCGTATTGGTCGATGACTACTACAAAACAAATATAGACGGTGTATATGCAATAGGTGATATCGTAAAAGGACAAGCTCTAGCACACGTAGCTTCTGCAGAAGGTATAACCTGTGTGGAGAAAATCAAAGGTCTACACGTTGAGCCAATTGATTACAATAACATCCCAGGATGTACTTATTGTTCTCCTGAGATTGCATCTGTTGGATACACAGAGAAAGCTGCTCGCGAAGCAGGATATGAAGTTAAAGTTGGTAAATTCCCTTTCTCAGCTTCAGGCAAAGCTTCAGCAGCAGGTGCTAAAGACGGTTTCGTAAAACTAATCTTTGACGCCAAATATGGTGAGTTTTTAGGTGCACATATGATTGGAGCTAACGTTACTGAAATGATAGCGGAAATTGTTGTCGCTCGTAAGT
The DNA here is from genome assembly GCF_017908035.1 of Sphingobacterium tabacisoli. Lineage (GTDB taxonomy): Bacteria > Bacteroidota > Bacteroidia > Sphingobacteriales > Sphingobacteriaceae > Sphingobacterium > Sphingobacterium tabacisoli. The sequence goes on from NZ_JAEQMU010000011.1 coordinate 66,476, forward strand.
TAGAGACAACAGGTCATGAAATGATTAAATCAGTACACCCGCACCCTACAATGAGCGAAGCCATTATGGAAGCGGCAGCTGATGCGTATGATGAAGTAATCCACTTATAAGACGCCATCAGATAAACATAAAAAAGGCAGATTATAAATAATCTGCCTTTTTTACTTTAAGACCAACTTAGAGGGAAATACAACTTCCTGCGGTTCTATTTTATCACTGCTGTCGAGAATTTCAAAAAGTATCTCCGCAGCTTTCCTCCCCTGCTCATCGGGATATTGTTCTATGCTCGCCAAAGGCGGATTCTCCATATATTTCCAAAGCGGGTAATTAGCAAAGCTGATAAAATGCATATCCTGTCCTACACTAATTCCTTTGCCACGGGCATACTTGATGACATCTAGCGTCACGAAATCATTGAAAGACACAATTGCAGAAGGTCTTTCAGGCAACACACATAACTGCTCCATCGCGGCCTGATTACCTCCCTCCGTAAGGTCGGTATGTACAACATACTTTTCATTAAACTCGTAGTTGTTCTTAATCAGTGCCTTTTGAAAAGAAGCTGTCCGCTCGGCTGCAGCCAATAAAGTCTCCGGACCATTAATCAGCGCAATATTTTTGTGGCCACGGGAAATAAAAGCTTCAATCGCTTCTTCCATACCTGAAGCAAGATCACAGTATACGCGATGTACTTCGTTAGATTCGGGTACGCAGTCAAAGAAGACAACCGGAATCTGTGAACTAGCCAACACATCAACAAAACTTAGATCGGTGGTATTTTTTCCCAAAGACATCAAAATACCATCGACACGATGCTTCTTGAAGGTTGTGATAATTTGAGTTTCTCTATTGGCATCATCTAATGATTGCCCTAATAACACGGTGTATTTTCGATCTTCAGCAATCCCCTCGATCGCACTGATAGCAGAAGAGAAAAAGGGTTCAGACAATGTTGGTAAAATAACGCCTATTGTAAATGTTTTACGCTGTTTGAAAAAGATAGCCGTTTGGTTGGGCTCATAATTTAACTCTTCAGCCATTTTTTTAACCCGCATAGTGGTGACCAAGCCAATACTTGGATGATCATTCAATGCTCTAGACACCGTAGATGGCGATATCTTCAACTTTCTTGCTATTTCCTTAATAGTAGTCGGTTTGTTCGATTTCATCATGACACAATTCTATTTTTTTATAAACCTCCTCATATCCAAAGATAACCTTATTCTTTTAACCGCAAAGTACCATTGTTAAACTTAAACATCCGTCCCCGGGTATTGCTACGCTGCTGGATACGTTCGTCCATTGCTTTATTTTTACGTACAAAACCGCCCGATCGGGTGCTTGGCATGACAAAGCTTCCTGTATGCATGTGTGTTATCGCGGCATGCAGCATCGTCTCTCTCGGGTCTCCAAAATCAAACAATTCGCTATATTCCCACACATGGGTAGTAGGTACCATACCATTAAAATAATCACCCTCACCTCGTTTATTATATGTTTTGAATGATGCTGGATATAAGCTTACATTCTTATGGGGATTTTTAGCATCTTCAAAAATAGGCCATTCCCAGAATCCTACCGGTTTGCCATAGGTATTTTCCTTCACCAGCCTATCTAAATTATCCATAGCATTCGTTCCAATCATGATCACCTCCATATGAGGTTTCATTATATTCATCAAGAGCTCACTGGCCGAAGCTGTAGACTTGGAGACCAGAAAGTATATACGTTTTACGTCAATACTACCTCTCTTATTAAAATATACAGGTCCAAACTCACTTCCAGGACGTGTCCAGCCTTCTTTCTGAAAATAACCATTCATAGTAGAGGTGTACATTAACTCTTTATTTTGGGCCGATGGCACAAACCAATCAGCGAGGTATTCGGCTGTAACAACTGCACCTCCCCCATTATAACGCAAATCAACGACCAGTTCGTCGACGCCTTGAAAGCCTTTAAGAATATTTTCAAATGTATGGAACATAGCGGTTTTTACCCATATCCCATTCTCGGATTTTTCAGTCGCAGCAAAAGAGTTGAAAGCAAGGTATGCAACACGCTTTCCATTATCGGAAATAACACGCGAATCCAAAATAGGGTTACTTACAAAGGAACTGTTGGTAATAGTTGTAGAAAGAAGCGTACCCTCAGGTTTCTGAATGATAACCTGCAGACTTGGAGAGTTTAAATAGGTATTTAAGGTACGGAAACCGGTTGGTTTTTGGCTGTCCCAATCAATCTTAGTATCGCCTTCGATGCTGATAATCCGATCACCTCGTCTGAGCCCCGCCTGCCAAGCAGACGAATTCCGTTCTACCATTCGGATATACAGATCCGCATTCGGATCGCTCGCCTCAGTCATCAGATAGAAAACCTCAATACCAAACCTCGTCGGAATTGCATCCTGCACCTCATCGCTGACCACCCCCTCTCTATCTAAATAACTATAGCGATCGATGGGCTGCCCGGTCTGGTCGTTTTTGGGAGTCAGACTCATCATCCAATCTAGCACATGCTCGCCCCGTTTGAAATACTGGGTATAATTATCCCGAATCAGGTCGGATTTATTCAAATCGTTCAAATCCTTGGGTGGCATATAATCCTGCCACAATGAAAATAGCTTGGTATAGTAAAACACACTATCTTTTATGACATTTTCCTCCAAATCCGAATTATACACTTCTACTTTTTGAGGGGGCGCTATTTGGGTATCTTCTTCGATACTAGGCGCGCTCTTCTTACAGCCGAACGTTATGCTTATTCCGGCAAGAAGCACCATACAGGACAGGAGGTTTTTCATAATAGGCAGCGATTTATTTAGTTCTCGATAATTTCATTAATAATTAAAATCTGATCTTTTGGTAAACGGTACTCTTCTGCAATATAATCAATTGGGTTGAAAGATTTAAACTCCAATTCATCAACGAAATATACTTTTAAACTTTCTTTTACTTTATCGCTTTCACCCCACTCTATAAACCGGAGTTTATTAAGCTGCTCAACAGGATTCCCTTTCGTAAGAATCGCTATCTGCTTCTGCCCTTCTACCAATCGCAATAAAAGTTCGGTAACAGGGTGAGGAATCAATAACCGTAATGGAATCTGTGCATTTGCTATCAATCGATTAAAGTTATCCTCATACTTGCTATCGATCCCGTATAGCGTCTGTATTGCAGGAAAAACGGCTGTCTCACCATGATGATCATACACTTTTTTCATGAATCCGGCCATTTCACTGGCTTTGACAGAGCCCTCCGTAAATTCATAAAAGCTTCCGAACAGATAGTACACCTGCAAAAGATACTCCCGCTTAGAAAAAAGCACATCGTCCAACTCAAACAGGTAGAGCGATTTATCTAACGACAGTTCACTTAACTTCATTTGGCAACGGTTAAAATAAATGACTCACCTGAATCGGAAATCAGCCCCAAACCATTGAAATTTCCTACGGTTGCGCCAGACTCAAAAATATCATAACCATCCACAACAAGACTCAAAGGCAAACCTGCAGCTGGGTTTTCTAAAATAGTCAAATCCGCTAAGTCTCCCATAGACGGACATAACACCTGTATGCCATACTCCTCAAATAGGAGAAGCGAGGCTCCTAAGGTTTGCACTTCGTCGAGCCCCATGGGTAAGATGTAGCTACATTCTAAATCTAATGCCATTTTGAGCATTTCGTGTGCATAGGTCGGATTTACCCCCTTAGGGATTTTATGGTATCGATTTCCGAATAGAGCAGGTACCTCATCAGCGGTGGCCAGCACCAATTCAAATTTTTCGGATAATTGTTGCGCTACACGCATCGAAAAAGAACGCGTGGCACAAGTCAGTAAAAGTTTTTTCATGTAATTTTCTAGCCGTAAATAAGTCCGTCGCGCATATGAATCGTCCGGTCTGAAATACTGGCCAGCTCTTCATTATGTGTGACGATAATAAACGTTTGATTCATCGAATCCCGTAGATTAAAAAAAAGTTGATGTAATGATGCTGCATTCTCGGAGTCTAAATTCCCGGAGGGTTCGTCCGCTAGCACCAAGGAAGGGTTGTTAATCAATGCCCTTGCTACAGAAACGCGCTGTTGCTCGCCTCCCGACAGCTGGCTTGGCTTGTGGTGTGCACGCTCGGTAACCCCCAAGATATCTAATAGCTCCATCCCTCTTGCTTCAGCCTTCTGTTTGGAAGTTCCATTAATAAAGGCTGGGATGCAAATATTTTCTAGAGCCGTAAACTCGGGCAACAAATGATGAAACTGAAACACAAAGCCGATATGTTTATTCCTAAAAGCACTCATCTCATTGGCTGAAAGGGTATGTATCGCCGTATCATTGATAAAGAGCTCCCCTTTATCCGCTTTATCCAATGTCCCAATGATATGCAAAAAAGTACTCTTACCGGCACCCGAGGCACCGACAATGGAGACAATCTCGCCACGCTGCACCTCAATATCAACACCTTTGAGGATGGGTAGTGAACCAAAAGACTTATGAATGTCTGTCGCTTTAAGAATCATATGGCGAATTTACTAAAAAGAATGAAAATCTATGACCTTGTAACAGCTACCTATCTACATTGCTTTAATTAAGGATTCAAAATAAAGCCTTGCCTCTTCCGAATAAAAACCCTATTTTTACGTCAAATTTTTTTATCAATGAACATTCACGAATATCAAGGAAAAGAAATACTTAAGAGTTTTGGTGTAAGAGTCCAAGAAGGAATCGTTGCTGAAACGCCTGAGCAAGCAGTTGAAGCTGCTAAGAGAATGAAAGAAGAATTCAACTCGGATTGGGTTGTGATTAAAGCACAAATTCATGCAGGTGGCCGTGGTAAAGGTGGTGGTGTAAAGTTGGCTAAAAACCATGATGAAGTGTTGCAACGTGCAACAGACATTATCGGTATGCAACTTGTTACGCCACAGACTGGTCCTGAAGGTAAAAAAGTTAACAAAGTGCTCGTTGCACAGGATGTTTACTACCCTGGTGATAGCGAAACCAAAGAGTTCTACATGTCTGTATTGTTAGACCGTGGTACAGGCCGCAACATCATCATGTACTCTACAGAAGGTGGTATGGATATCGAAGAAGTAGCTGAGAAAACTCCGCACTTGATCTTCAAAGAAGAAATCGATCCTAAAGTTGGCTTACAAGGATTTCAAGCACGTAAAATTGCCTTCAACCTAGGTTTGACAGGTGCTGCACATAAAGACATGGTTAAATTTGTTGCTGCTTTATACAAAGCTTACGATTCAATCGATGCTTCTATGTTTGAGATCAACCCTGTATTGAAAACATCAGATGATAAAATATTGGCTGTTGATGCTAAAGTAAATTTAGATGAAAACGCTTTATACCGTCATGCTGATATCGCTGCAATGCGTGATATCACAGAAGAAGATCCAACAGAAGTTGAAGCTGGAGAATCTAACTTGAACTATGTTAAACTAGATGGTAACGTAGGCTGTATGGTAAACGGTGCTGGTCTAGCAATGGCTACAATGGATATCATTAAGTTGGCTGGTGGTGAGCCTGCAAACTTCTTGGACGTAGGTGGTACAGCAAATGCAGAAACAGTAAAAGCTGGTTTTAACATCATTTTAAAAGATCCTAACGTAAAAGCTATCTTGATTAACATCTTTGGTGGTATCGTACGTTGTGATCGCGTAGCACAAGGTGTAATTGATGCATACAACGAAATCGGTAACATTCCAGTGCCAATTATCGTACGTCTTCAAGGTACAAATGCGGCAGAAGCGAAAAAATTGATCGACGAATCTGGGTTACAGGTTTACTCAGCAATCTTATTGAAAGAAGCTGCTGAATTGGTAACAAAAGTATTAGGAGAGAAATAGACTTTCAACAATAATATAGAAAAGGGGTGAAATTTATTTTACCCCTTTTTTATTGCTCTATATTTTTTAAAGACCAACACCGCCCCAAACGAAAAAAAAGATACAACAACTGTCGCCCAAGGGAGATCAACCAATACTTCTTTTGGTAACACAAAAGCCAGAAAAGGAAATGCATAGACAGCAGGTACATGCATCTTAAACAAGCGCAATAGCATAAACATAAGCCATAGATCCAACAGGCCAACCAACGACCAGCTGGATAGGTTCAAAAATAAAATAACGCCTATACCTGCCGCCAAAGACAGTACAGCTGTCTGCTTGACCGCCATCTTGACCGTATACATCTTCATGTGTAAAGATTCATACACAACTACGGCAATAGGTGGGATAACGGCAAATTGGGGATGCCCCAGACTCCAGGAAATAATCATCCACACCAACATAATCACTGCATAGGCGAGCATAATACGTCGATCCACACTGGAACTACGCGCGACTCCTTTGTTCAGCTTAAACAACACGACCAACAGCATTAATAAGAATGTAGTGACCAAAATAGAGATTACAAAAGAAGTATTGTGGGCATTAGTCACTATCGGGAGAAAACCTGTAGCCAATGCCGGAGCTAAATTGTAGCGATAAACTAACATCAATAGTAACATCCCAATCAATACGAGACCTATCTTACTGAGGTAAGCAATCGGCAACATATTGATACCAAACCCCATGATTGCTGTCAGTGACGGAAATAAGAATATCTTTTCGGGCTGTTTCATCCAAGAAGCTTCTCGAAAGGCCAGCAGCGCCACAGCCATAGCCGCCACCTCGGGCAACACGATCTCTGCATCACCAAAATACGTAGCCGTGGCAACCATCGCCATGATAAATACAAATGCACCAAGATAGGATAGTCCTGCTATTTTCGTCGAAAGTATGGTATTGTTCATCGATTTTTTATGTTTTGTATCGAACTCTTGGATAGACAAACGCCAAGTAGATCCAAGAATCCGATAACAACCTTATTATTTCCGTACAAAAATAAGTGTCTAACCATCCATTGGCATTACAGAATTTACAGGAACAATTATACAATTCTGAAAATACGACGCTTGTGAAACAGGTTTTTAACATATGTAAAAATTTATTACTATTATAAACCCGATTTTTGTAAACGACTATACACGATATATATAAAGCAACTATGAACGCTATTCTTTCAAAAAAAACAATAATCCGATTGGTTATCATTTGGCTGGTCGTTCTCATATTTAGTCTTTTCGGGCATACTTTCAATCAAGCGCTAAGCCCAACAAGTGGAACGGTATTATTCGTTGTACTACTAAGCACGATTATATACTCTTCATTTGGAGTGGTCAAAGAAGCCGATGAATTGGCCCACAAACTAGGTGAGCCCTATGGAACGCTGATACTAACGTTATCTATCGTCTCTATAGAGGTTATCCTCATTTCAGCGGTAATGTTAGGCCCTGGTGAGTCTGCAGAAATCGCCAAAGATTCTATTTTTTCGGTAATGATGATTATCATGAATCTCGTTGTTGGGATATGTCTATTATTTGGCGGATTGAAGTATGGGGAACAGGAGTACAATGCGCAAGGAACCATGACCTATCTATCCATGATCATCATGCTGTCTGGGATATCGATGCTACTACCTAACTTTATCCAAGGTGCTGGAAATGGCATTTTCTCCAATGTACAGGCGATCGGCATATCTAGCCTTATCATCATACTGTATACGTTCTTTCTTGCCTACCAGATGAAAGGTTATAGACACCTTTATCTGCAACCGCGGCAGGGACAGATGGAAATCCGCTTTAAAGACCGGAACATAAGCGTTAATGAAGAGGAAAGTAATGGAGGCAATGTGGATAAAAGGGAAATCATAATACGCAGTATTTTGCTCATTACGATAATACTACCTATTGTATTACTATCACACCATATGGCCAGTGTGGTGGATTATGGAATCAAAACGACCAATCTTCCTCCACTCTTGGGCGGTATTCTAATCGCGATTATCGTGTTTACTCCAGAGTCGATGACAGCCGTAAAAGCTGCACTGAACAATGAGTTTCAACGGGCGATCAATCTTTGTCACGGGGCTTTTGTCTCGACAGTAGGGCTTACAATCCCCTCTGTACTTATCATCGGTTTAATAACAGGTAAGACTGTTGCATTAGGACTTACCGCGACAGAGACGATTTTATTCGTTATAACACTCCTATTGAGTCTGATGAGTTTCTTAGGCAAACGCACCTCCCCTATCCTGGGTGTCATGCATATTGTCCTATTCGTGCTATTTATTCTTTTGGTATTTAACCCTTAACGATAGATTATCCAATGGGCATCCGGGCCAACGGTCCGATGTCTTGCCCTACAAAATCTTTCTTAAGATATTTATGATAACCAGCGATGGCAATCATCGCTGCGTTATCTGTACAGTATTCAAATTTGGGGATGAATACATTCCACTTATAACGCTCGCCCATTGCCAATAGCTCCGTCCGCAATCCCGAATTAGCAGATACGCCACCAGCTATTGCAATATCCTTTACCCCTGTCTGCTTCGCGGCTTTCTTAAGCTTATTCAGCAAAATGGACACAATACGTCCCTGTACAGATGCACATACATCATCTCTATATTCTTCCAAAAAAGAGGGATTTTCGGCGACTTTCCGCTGTACTAAATAGAGTATGGCGGTCTTAAGTCCGGAAAAACTAAAATCCAGGCCTGGTATCTGAGGCTCGGGAAGACTAAATGCTTTTGGATCGCCCAATTGTGCATACTTGTCAATCAATGGCCCTCCTGGATAAGGCAGGTTCAATATCTTCGCGGTCTTGTCGAAAGCCTCCCCTGCAGCATCGTCCAATGTCTGTCCGATCAGATCCATATCAAAATAATCCTTGACCAATACAATCTGCGTATGACCACCCGAAACAGTCAAACATAAAAAAGGAAATGAAGGACGTGGATTATCAATAAAATGAGCCAGAATATGCGCCTGCATGTGGTTGACTTCAATCAGTGGAATGTTACGTGCAAGAGCAAAGGACTTTGCAAAAGAGGTACCGACCAATAATGAACCCAATAACCCCGGTCCTCTGGTAAAAGCAACCGCATCTATATCATTTTTTGTAACTTTGGCCTGTATTATCGCTTGGTCTACGGTCGGTATTATATTTTGCTGATGTACCCTCGATGCTAATTCTGGAACTACACCGCCATATTTCGCATGAATTGCTTGACTCGCAATAATATTTGACTTAATTTCACCATCTATACAGATGGAGGCTGAAGTTTCATCACAAGAAGATTCTATTCCGAGGATAATTGCCATTTGAGGAAGTAATTTTAAAATACAAAAGTATCAAAAAAATACTAAAAATAACGCTAATAACTCTCGCTAGTATCCTTTTGCTAGTTATTCTTGCTGTTTTATCCCTTCAATTTCAGTCCGTACAAACCTATGTCTCAAAGAAGGTGGCAACCTACCTATCAAACGAGCTGAACAGCGACATTACAATAGACTATGTCTATTTTAAACCATTTTCTTCAATCACTATAAAAGGGCTTGATGTCAAGGACAGTAACGGTGTACCAATAGTCGCCGCAAATGAGCTTTCGGCCAATATATCGCTAACGCAAATCTTTAACAATAAAATAGTCGTAGAAGAACTGACCCTCAAAGAAGGATTTGTTAATATCGAATTGTATAAAGACAGTTCAAATTTCACTTCCATAGCGAATTACTTTAGTCCTAAAAAAGGCACTAAACCTCCGAAAAAGAAGCAGATTGACTTCCGGCTGGACAAAGCAACGTTTGTAAACAACCATTTTAAATTACGCAACCATAATTTCAAAGGACATAATAAAGGTGTAGATTTTGCCAATCTAGATATCACCGAATTTTCGGCTGTTTTGGATAAAATTAAAATTGACTCCGTAATAGCGGCGAATATTTCAGGATTTACGCTCCGTGAAAGGTCAGGTTTATTTATCCAACAGCTGGATGCCTCGGCTTCCTATAGTGCAAAAAAGATGGAGTTTAAAAAACTGCTCTTAAAGACTAATCGTTCAGTCGTACAGGATTACGTCTGCTTTGAATACGACAAAATAGGTGATTTCTCGGAATTTATAACTGATGTAAAAATTACGAGTAATCTTAAAAATGCCTCCGTCGATTCGAAAGATATCGAGTACTTTGCTCCGACCATGCGTTACGTGGTTTTTAAAACCAATGTACACCAGGCATCTCTGAAAGGTACAGTCTCCGATATCGATGCCCGAAACGTACATCTATCTACAGGGAAAAGCACCGAACTAAAAGGCAATCTCTCGATAAAGGGCCTACCCGATATCGATAAGACACTATTTAAAGTCCAACTAGCCAAATTGCAGACATCCCCGAAAGATGTCGAATTGCTCGTTTCGCAACTCGCTAACAGGAAGGAATTTGTTTTACCCAAACAAATACACCAATTCCAGCAAACAACATTCGAAGGTAGGTTTGACGGATTCTACAACGAGTTTTTGGTTGATGGTAACTTCAACACTGCCCTTGGAAATATTATTACCAAAAGTAATATCAACCTAAAAAAGGAACTCAAATATAACGGAAAGCTATCTTCAAAACAGCTGGATGTAGGGAGATTGCTGGCTATTAATACAGTCGGCAATACCGGATTCGAACTCGATTTTGAAGGACAGGGTTTAAGTATGGAAGAGCTGCTGTTACAGTTTTCAGGTAAGCTAAGCAACAGTAAGCTACTAAATTATTCCTATAATCAAATTTCAGTCAATGCCTCGCTCAAAGATAAAATACTGGAAATAAATGGAGATGTAGCTGACGAAAACCTGATGATAGACTATCAGTCTACTCTCGATTGGAAACAGGAATCCCCAAGCTATCTCCTCGATGCAGAGATCCATTATGCCAATCTAAATAAACTCGGTTTTATCAGTAAGGACAGTGTGGCAATACATGGTGCTCATATCAACACAAATCTTATTGGGAACTCCTTAAACACACTAACGGGACACCTGGATGCCGCAGCAATCCGACTATCCACCATAAAAGGTGATTTCAACATTAAGTCGCTCCAATTTAAGGCTGAAGGAACTGAAAGTGACCGCTCGTTAATGCTAAACTCGGATGTATTGGATGCGAAAATGGCTGGAATCATTGATCTAAATACCATAGTTCCCTATTTCAAATCGTTGGCTATGCGCTATGCTCCAGCCATAGGTATAGAGACACATCCCTATAATCAGCAAGACTTTAACCTAGACATCCATGTCAAATCATTTACACCTATAGCGGCACTATTAGATCCTTCACTCAGTCTGGATGACGGGGCACATCTAAGTGCCATATTCTCCTCAGAACAATACACTGCCCAATTTGTCGCTTTCAGTCCATCGGTGCTTTATAAAGGGATCAAACTGACCAATCTATCTATTCAGGAGAATGCAGACGACAAGGCGTTCTCACTCAATTTCCTAGCTGACCGCATGAGTCTAGGCGACAGCACATATATCAACAATGTCTCGATCCGCAATGTACTAGCAAATGACAGTTTACTATTCAACGTACGCATGTCTGAGAAGAATGCGATAAACTATCTAGACCTAAACGGGAATATACATTTTGCACATAATGCACCTGCTTATATTAAGTTTAAGCCCTCCTCTATTATCATCAATAAGGAATCTTGGCAACTCAACGACGATGCTGCAATGCGGGTTTCTAAAGGGAAATTTTATATTGCTAACCTCATCCTAAGCCAAGCACAGCAACGTATCAAAATGGATGGTATTTTATCTAACGAAAACGACAAAATAAATGTTCAGTTTGATAAATTCAGCCTGATTTCTCTCCATGGTATAACGAGCCCATTAGGTATTGAACTCAGTGGCTTTCTGAGTGGCGAAGTCGAAATAACCTCGCTCTTCAAAACACCCTTTGCTTCAAGTAACATAACCACAACCCCCATTATATATAATGGTCTACCTATCGGTCAATTGAATCTAAAGGCAGATTTTGACCCTAATATTGGTACGGCAAATGTTGACCTGGCGCTATTGGATGAGCGAAACAGAGGAGTTAATCTTCAGGGAACCTACAATTTCTACAACGATAATGAACCGCTGAATCTGTCGGGAAAACTCAATGAAACGGATTTAATGCTATTTCAGCCCTTTCTCAAAAACCTGGTATCTGATCTACAGGGCAAATCAACTGCAGATATCAATATCAAAGGGACATTCAAAAACCCGAAAATAACGGGGGTAGGACGTTTTAGCAATACTCAATTTGTGGTCAACTACCTCAAAACGCGTTATTATGTAGACAATCAAATGGCAATGGTGGAAAACAATGCGATTATGTTGCAGAATCTACAAATCCGGGACAGCAAAAATCAGGTCGCTACTGCAAATGGCATCATCAACCTTTCTAAATTAGCTTCGCCTTATATTGATGTCGATGTCAATGGAACGAACTTTATGATTTTGAATACGACCTATAAGGATAACAATCAATACTACGGTACGGCGCATGCTACAGGGTCATTCCGCTTTAAAGGCTACACCTCGGCTATTGACATTGATATTAGTGCAAAATCGGAGAAAGGAACGGTACTCACCATTCCATTCAATAGCGCTATGACGGTGTCCGATAGTGATTTTATCTATTTCATCAGCAAAGACTCCACAGAAAACGAAAAACAACAGCGTAAATCATTGTTTAAGGGAATAACGATGAATATGAACCTCAGTCTAACAGCGGACGCTGAAATCAACCTGCAGACGAATCCAGGCTCGCTAAAAGGAAATGGAGTGGGAGAAATTGGCATGAAGATAACGTCGCTGGGAGATTTCGAAATGTTTGGCGACTATACGGTCAATACCGGTAAATTCCACTTTACAGCTCAAGACTTTATCAACAAATACTTTGACATTAAAGAGGGAGGGACTATCCGCTGGACAGGTAACCCAAGTGAAGCAAACATAAACCTAACAGCAATATACCAGCAACGAACGGCTATCGGACCACTCTACAATGCTGCCGGAAGAACCGGAGATGATGAACGGGTACTCGCACAGGCGGATATGCTGATCAAAGGCACGTTAGAGCAACCGGACATTACTTTCGACCTTAATTTCCCGCAGAACCCTTATATAAAAGATCAGCTGCAGAGCTATTTAAGTGACATCAATAATGTCAACCAACAGTCACTAAGTCTAATTGTGAGACGTAGTTTTACGCCCAACTCGACGAGTGAAATTGGAAAGGAGGTCAATAGTACTTTACTGTCTGCAGGGACAGAGATAGCATTCAACCAGCTGAACAATATTATCTCTCAATCGCTCAATGTAAATTTCTTTGATCTAAACATCCGGTCTTTCAATGATGCATCCGCTTCGGTAAGGCTATTGAACGACCGCCTCATTCTAACGGGAGGGATTACAGATCGGACCAACTATCAAGCCAATGACCTTACCTTCTTTAGAGAAGGAATAACTACAGATGCAGAGCTGACCTATAAGTTACGCAAGGACGGTAATCTTATCTTGAGAGCATATAATAGACCGTACACACGAAACTTTCTGATACGGATGAACGAAGGAGAGTATATCAGTGCCTTTGGGGTGGTATACCGTCAGGAGTTTGACACATTCCAGGAATTCTGGAAAAAAATGTGGAACTGGGGCTACCGTAAGGAGCAAAACCCGAAAGAAGAAACGAAGAAAAAAGATAAGTAGCGCTTGGCTTAGCGCCAAATACTGACAGCCTGTACTTTATTCTCTTCTGCAAATTGATTAGCTAGAGCATTAAACCGCGATCTCAACAAAATCTGTCTACCAGCAAAGGTTTTCGTATAATATAGATCTGCTTTACCTACCTGCTGCTGCCAATTATTCAAGAAATCGGTAGCCAATGCCGTTTTTTTACCCAAGGCTACCGGTACAGCATGATAGTCTTGCTGATTGAAAAGGCCCCATACCTTACTCTTTCTTACGATGATAAATCGAGGCTCATCAACAGGGTTGACAATTTCTTGGATCATCTGAATAAAGCGAGATTGCTCATAAGCCGTCCCACCCCCCATATGACAATAGACATTACCATTTTCATCTCCAAAAGTCAGCACCTTCAGTTGGTCAATCGGAGTATGAAACAGTTGGGCCTTACATACGGTCATTAATAGCGCATTCCCGATTTGATAGATGTCCTTGGTGATGTCTCTGTACTTGCGGTAATACTGAAAAGACCGGACAGTCTGTCTTCCATAGAAAACTGTCGCTACTCCAAACATTCCCATTATAGCATAGCCTGCTGATTGTCCTGGGCTTATTCTCATAAATTTGCCTAAAACCTGAGTTGAGGTCTCCATAAAGAACAATAATGAGCTGCCTAACCCGACAAGCATATTATTGATATACTTCTTCATTGAGGCTGTCTTGGTCTGTTGATAGCTTGCCCCTTCAGCATAAGGAATCCAGACCTCTTCGACGAGCCGTGTTCCTTTGCGCATACCTTCCTGCCAACGTATCGCTAGTCGCGAACGGTTTCTAGCCAGGTCGAAAAGTCTGGTATTATAGGCCTGCACAGTGCTATCCGTGTATAATTCTGGCAGTTGGAGCCTATCTTTTCCATTCTCTATGCTGGAAATTTCATACTCCGAAATACCTACAAAATTCTTAAAGCGACGTTTCATCAGCGACAAATCACTGCCCCCACGCCTCGAAGTAGGATCTAATGCCGCGATGTGCCAAATATTACTGGTTTTGTCTGGCATATCCTTTTTAGAGCGTATAGCTCGTCCACGCATCTGGTTGGATAATACGTAAGAGCCCACGAAACTAGCTAAAATCAAACTGTTGATCGCTGGGGCATCCCAGCCCTCTCCCAGTAAGGATTTGGTGCCAATCAGAACTTCAATCTCTCCGCTTTCAAATAGTGCTGTGACAATCCGTAACGCTTTCCCTTTTGTTCCCTCTCCTAGAATAACTTCCACATAATCCATATCGAATGCTAAGGATACCCAATGTACGTGTTCCCAAGCTAACGCCTGGGCCAACTTTTCAAATCCCCCCATTATACTTCGAGGTAGAATGATCAGTGTCCCGGTTAGAACGGCTATTTTTTTTCCTGCGGTGTTCTTTCTCCGGAGTTGCTCAAATATGGGGACCACGCCTATTTTTGTTAGTGGTAAAGTGTTGATCGCATCAGCAGTGAGGAATTCTCTTCGGATATAATCCGTCAAAATGACTTGCCGTAGATTCTTTCTTAATGTATTAAATTCAAGTTCAACAATATCTTCGATGGCTTGAAGTTTATGAACCGACATGGCTAAATCCTTTGTCAGCTTCTCGTTGTCTTCAAAACGAACAGTCTTTCGCTCCAGTAAACCGACTCGTTTCAATTTTCGCGCTAGTGATTTTCGATGTGCATCATAATGGCTCCCAAAGAAAACATCCTCTTCAGACAGATAAAAAGAGAGGAGTTCTTGCATCCACTCTGGAGTAAGTCGAGGTATTTTTAACTTCTCCTCTACTGTTTCTTTTCTTTTGAGTTCTCCGATGCCCAATATTTCTAAATGTGATGGATATATGCCCACTCCCTTGTGATGGAGATAAACAAGACATGCTGAATAATGGGATAGATGGGCATACAATAGCTCTTGATTCGCCATCGGGTCTAGCCAAAACGGGTGACTATACATCGCTTCGAAAAGTATCGGATCGGCCAACAATTGTGTTAATGCCTGGGCGCTTGTATCCCGGAAGGCCGCTAATTCTTCTTTAACCTTTGCGTCTGCTTGACACAAATAAAGATAGTCTTGATGTAAGCAGAGATCTCCCTCTTGAATCAGCTCTGGCACAGAAATTTCGGCATCTACAGGCCCATTGAGTTCAATATAACGGGCCCATTCATTTGGACTCACATCATAGGGCGGTGTAGCAGTCAAACCAACAATTTTAGGTTTGATTGCATTTTTCACTTTAGAGAGCGTTTTCCACCATTCACTTTTCAAATGATGGGCTTCATCCACAACAATGGTCTTTACACCCGCAGCCTTGAGACCCTGAACGACCTTACCGAGATTCAGAAAGTTTGATTTCTTACGCTCAATGACGTCATACTCGTGTGTGTAGTCTACGACTATTAGCTCTTCTTTTTTATTGTCACAAGCGGCATGCAAACTTTGATAAGTGGCAACTGTAATTAGTTTTGGTTCGTGTATATTACAAGTAATCCAATCGGGCTCATTATCTTCCTGTAGGAACAACTCGCAAAAACGTTGAATCCACTGATTTCGGATAGCAATAGTAGGGGCTAGTATTAAAGTAGGAGCTCCAATTCGTAACATAACCTCTAGGCCCAGAACAGTTTTCCCTGATCCAGGTGGGGCTATCACATGAAGATGTTCATCACTTAGATGCTCATCCAATGCATCCAAAACACGTTTTTGATAACTTCTCCAAGGGTATTTAAATTGTATTCTATCAAAAAAAACAGACATAAACTAACTATACAATTTTAGTAGACACTTCAATTCATAACTCGAACAGGCGAACAATTGTAAGGGTAACACGAAACAAACAATACTTTCCTCATACACTGAATCATAAACTAAAATATAAAAGCTCTCCATCTGGAGAGCTTTTATTGTTATTTAAATTTACTAGCCAATGCAGCCAGCTTAGAGGCCATATCCGTCTCAGGAGCTTTCTGTTCTCTTTTATCTGTACGTTTGCGAGGGGCTTTGTCTTCTGTTTTCATAGACAAGCCAATACGGTTACGCTGCTCGTCAACTTCGGTAACTGTTACCATAACGCTCTGTTGTACTTTTACAATCTCATGTGGATCTGACACAAAGTGATTGGCCAACTGGCTGAGATGTACGAGACCATCCTGGTGTACGCCGATATCTACAAATGCGCCAAAATTGGTAATATTAGTAACGATTCCAGGTAATTTCATACCGACTTTAAGATCCTTGATCGCATTTACACCTTCTGTAAAAGAAAATGCTTCAAATTGCTCGCGTGGATCCAATCCTGGTTTGGCAAGTTCTGCTAGAATATCATTTAAGGTCGGTAGACCTACCTCATCACTAATGTATTTTTTTAGATCGATACGCTTTCTCAGCTGTGCATCGGTCATCAACTCCCCAACCTCTACACCTAAATCTTTGGCCATCTGCTCGACGAGATTATACCGTTCAGGATGTACTGCTGATGAGTCTAGAGGGTGCTGTCCATTACGGATACGTAAGAAACCTGCAGCTTGTTCAAATGCTTTATCTCCCAAACGTGGTACTTTTTTGAGCTCACGTCTAGAGCCGAAAGGGCCATTCTCTTTTCTATAGTTTACAATCTGCTGCGCCAACGATGGGCCTAAGCCAGAGATATACGCCAAAATCTGTTTTGAGGCAGTATTCAATTCTACGCCTACTGCATTAACACAGGAAATAACAGTATCGTCCAAGGCCGATTGTAACTTATTCTGATCTACGTCATGTTGATACTGTCCGACACCAATTGATTTAGGATCTATCTTAACCAGCTCTGCCAAAGGATCCATTAGTCGTCGTCCGATAGATACGGCTCCGCGCACGGTTACATCATAGTCAGGAAACTCTTCGCGGGCTGTCTCTGATGCAGAATAAATAGATGCTCCACTTTCATTGACCATCACTAGGGTCACGCCAGACAAATTAAGTTTGCGAACGAAATCTTCAGTCTCACGGCCAGCAGTCCCATTGCCTATTGCAATAGCTTCGACATCGTATTTACGAACCAAATGTTGTACTGTTTTCTCCGCTTCGATACTTCCGCCAGCTCCGGTATGTGGGAAAATAGCGGTATTTTCCAATAGGTTGCCCTGCGCATCCAATACCACCGTCTTACATCCCGTACGGAATCCTGGATCTATCGCCAATAGGCGCTTCTGTCCCAACGGTGCGGCTAATAATAGTTGTCTTACATTGTCTGCAAAAACTTTGATAGCCTCCTCGTCTGCCTTTTGGCGGGTCAACACCCGGACCTCAGTCTCCATAGATGGTTTCAACAAACGCTTATAACCATCTAACAAAGCTAACTCCACTTGTTTAGAGGCTTCATTATTACCTTTAATATATATCTTTTCTACACGAGGTAATATTTCTTGTTCATCGACTTCGATATCGAGATAAAGCAATTCTTCTTTTTCACCACGACGCATAGCTAGGACACGATGTGAGGGCGCACTGCTCAAAGATTCATTCCATTCGAAATAATCCTTATACTTCAATGCCTGCTCTTCTTTACCTGGCACAACACGGGAGACAAAATGTCCTTTATCCAAAAACAACTTACGTACACCTGCCCTTACTTCAGCATCTTCTGCGATGGTCTCTGCGATTATATCTCTAGCCCCAGCAAAGGCTTCTTCGACAGTATTAACACCAAGCTCCGCATTGATATATTGTTCGGCCTTTGCCTCGATATCGCCAGCTAATTGCTCCAGTAAAAAATCCGCCAGAGGCTGTAAACCTTTTTCCCGAGCCATTGATGCTCTAGTTTTGCGCTTCGGCTTGTAGGGTAAGTAGATATCCTCCAAAGCGGCCATAGTACCCACCGCATTGATCTGCTGTGCGAGCTCAGGAGTGAGCTTACCTTGGTCATCAATAGATTTCAAAACAGCTTCCCTACGCTTATCCAAATCACGTAATTGTTGAATGCGATCACGAATAGCAGTGATCTGCACCTCATCTAGACTACCTGTTAACTCTTTTCGATAGCGTGAAATAAAGGGGATAGTAGCGCCTTCATCCAAAAGCTCGATAGTTGTTCTTACCTGTCGATCAGTGAGTGACAGCTCATTCGAAATAATAATTTCGTGTAACATAAATTGGGAATAATCAAATAAGAAAGAGAAAGCTGTTGAACCTATGTTTCAACAGCTTTCCATATAATTAAAATGTGTGTTCTTAAGCTTGTCTTGAAGGAGAGTTTGTTGCTGAAGATTCTTCTTCGCCGTTTTTAGATTGTCCTTCTTTTGTTTCTACAGACTCTACCGTAGTATCTTCGCTGGAAACATGGTCATTGTAACCATACTTATAGTATTCGGTATCATCAACGAGATGACCACCAGGATTGTGCTGGTAAGTGTTCTCCGGAGCGGAAAACTGTGGAAATTTCTTTTCGCCCTCAGTTTCGGCAATAGTCTGATCTTCCGAAGAGCCTTCAGCTGTATTTACAACTGTATCTTCTGTCTTGGGAACATTTGTTTGAGGCTTATCTTCGACTGTAACATCTAAATCCTTTTCAAAATTATTGATTTGATCTGAAATCTCTCTTTTTATTCCCTCAGAAGCGTCTTTAAACTCACGAATACCTTTTCCTAGGCCTCTAGCTAACTCTGGTAATTTCTTTCCTCCGAATAATAATAGTATTACGATTACTATTAAAATCATCTCCTGCGTACCAATATTCAAAAATGCTAATGTCATAACGTTAAAACTTTAGAAAAGCTAAGGTAAGTGTATTATCTTTTTACATCAATAGCTAGTTGTAATTATTTAGACACATTCACCAGCATATTTTTCCCTTTAAACTTTTGTACCTTTGCAGACTAGTTCAAAAAATATGTTCCAAAATATAAAAAATAATCGCTCTTACTACCTAAGTACAATGGCATTAGCCGGTCCTGTTGTTATTTCTCAACTGGGACACACGCTGGTTCAGACTGCGGATACAATGATAGTTGGACATTTTGCTGGAACCATATCCCTTGCTGCTGTCTCTCTGACCCACTCTGTATTTATGGTGGTACTTGTTATAGGACTTGGCATTGCTTATGGACTGACTCCATTGATTGCACAGGAAAATGGAAAATCAAATAAAGAAGAATGTGGCAAACTACTATCCAATAGTTTTTGGATAAATATAGTTTCCGGTATTTTACTATTTTGTATTGTTTACTTTGGTTCTATGTTTGCGATGCAGCACGCAGACCAAGATCCAAAGGTGGTCAATGAAGCTAAACCTTATCTTCTCCTACTCAGTTTATCCATATTACCGTTGATGACGTTCAATACCTTCAAGCAATTTGCCGAGGGATTGGGTTTTACAAAACAAGCGATGCAGGTTACGATATGGGGAAATGTACTGAATGTTGTACTTGCCATTATATTAGTTAAAGGGATGTTTGGCTTCCCTCCTATGGGAATCCGTGGAGTGGGTATTGCTACACTTATCGATCGCATACTCATGATGTTGGTCATGATGTTCTATGTATTACGATCCAAACACTTTAAAAGTTATATCATTCATTTTAAGTTTTTCTCTGTGCAGAAAGCAAGGGTTACCTCAATTCTCAAAATAGGAACACCTGTCGCTATGCAGTATGTCTTTGAAATAGGGGCTTTTGCAGGTGCATCGCTCATCGCAGGAAAAATAGGTGCATTAGAACAGGCATCACACCAAGTGGCTATTACACTGGCATCAATGACCTATATGATGGCTAGTGGGGTCGCCGCGGCCGCTACGATCAAAGTGGGAAATAGTTTTGGGAATAGAAAATTTGTGAGGCTACAGAAATTCGCAAAGGTTTCCTACCATTTGGTTCTACTCTTTATGATATGTACCGCAATACTATTTGCGGTGTTCAATCAACAGCTACCGTACCTCATCAGTAAAGATGCAGATGTGATACAGCTGGCGGCACAGCTATTATTGGTTGCTGGACTTTTTCAGTTGTTTGACGGAACACAGGTGGTTGGACTTGGTATTTTGAGAGGTATGGGCGATGTCAATGTACCTACATTGATTACCTTTATCTCCTACTGGATCATCGGGCTTCCGGCAGGTTATTTCATGGGGATAGTATTGCAATGGGGAATTAAAGGTGTATGGTATGGGCTTACCCTTGGTCTATTAAGTTCTTCTATCTTACTTAATATGAGATATCGCTATATCGCTTCGCGCAAACTAGTAATCGCTTAGTAAGTTATATCCCGTAACTTATTAAGCACAATTAATGGCTCCCTCGATATACAACAACGGGCTGAGGTAGGGGATGTTGAGATTAGCTCCCCTCAAAATGAACCAGATTCCCATTAATAGGTAGAGTATAGGCATTATTGTAGCAAATCTAACTTTGACCATCTTTTTTGTCCACATCGAGGCAACAGAAAAAAGTAACATCAAAGGGAGGGTGCCTAAGCCAAATAAGAGCATAAATTGAAAACTTGCGCCAATACCATCTGCATTCATTGCTGAAACGAGGGCCATATACACCATACCACAAGGCAATAATCCATTCAGTATACCAGCGATAAAGGAACCTCCGGGTCTGTAAAGCCAACGTCCCATCATACGGGCAAAAGGTTGTATGGCACGAGTCTGAAACTGAGCCAAAGCAGCTGAATTTTTCGCAAAAATGTAGGATAACCCTATCAGCACTAAAATAACACCTGTTATCAAAGAAAAGAACTGTTGCCAGCCTTGGACAGAAGCGATATTGCCAATAAGGCCAAGTAAAAGCCCTAAGGCTCCATAGGTTAAAATACGTCCTATTTGGTATAAGAGCTTATTGAATGTCTGTAGCCATGAAATCCGTTGATTGCCTTGGATCGCTATAAGAAGTGGCCCACACATTACAGCACAGTGGATACTACCAAATAGTCCCATGAAAAACGCGAGATAGTAATAGGTCATATTAATCCACTATGGTATGAACAGAGACTGACTATCGAAATAAGCACGTGTGTTATGCTCCCATACAACCTCCAAGGTCCAATTGCCTTTGGAAAAAGTTGAAACAGGTAATCGAAAGGTATTTGATTGAGTATAAAAAGGGACTTTTAGATCTAAACTACCATCAGAAGGTCTTTTGAAATTAACTTCGCCTTTATTGATATCTCCTTTGAATACAATAGTGAGGGTATCCCCATCCAATTGTAACTTAGGTTTGACATCATCGTCTATCATATTTTGCTTTCGCTTGTAAACATCGTCATAAGCCAAGCTCTTCTCATAATAGTCTTCGTCGACAAGAGAATCGGTATCCTGCGACACCATGTAAATACCTGCTCCCATAATCAAGAGCATAAAGGTTCCTAAACCAACAACTATTCTCAATCCCCAGTTCATATCAACTATATTTTAAGACCCAGAAGGTGAAATAAATGTCGTTTTAAGATTTTCGACCACCTCTCCTTCCGAAACTACCTGTACGCGAACATCAGTTTTGTATTTTTCAAAAATCCCTTTTTCTCCGATCAAGAAGAAACTAATTTTTGCTGAGCCGTCTTTTGATAACTTACCGACATTGTTAACTAACTGAATAGCTAATTTACGATCTTCTGGAACCAGTTCAAAAGGTATTTCCTTTCCACTTTTATTAATCAGCTCTAAGGTATACAGATTACTGACGGTTCCGTCTTCCCGAATTTGGTAGGTACTACCTGTCGCACGTAACAAGGAACCACCTATTAATGAACGATTAAAAAGCATAAAACCAAAACCGGTCATCAAGAAGCATAATATAATAGCGTAGATGATATGTCGAACGCGGCTTTTCTTAAAGCCTTTCTTTCCTTCGATCTGACCCAATGAATAGAAACCAATCAATCGTTTTGGCTTATTGATTTTCTCCATTACAGCATCACATGCATCTATACAAGCGGTACAATTGACACATTCAAGCTGTATCCCATTTCGAATATCTATACCTGTAGGACAGACATGTACACATAAATTACAATCGATACAATCGCCTTTGTGCTCATCATTCTCTCCTTTACGCTGTTTGCCCCTAGGCTCACCACGCTCTTCGTTATAGGCCACAGTAAGACTTTGATCATCAAGAAGTACCCCCTGAAACCTACCATAAGGACAGATAGTCGTACATACAATCTCTCGCACGAATGCAAAGACAGCATAGAACAAAGAGGTAAAGATAATAATAGCAATCAATCCACCGATATGACTATCAATAGGATCAGTGATGATCTTAAGCAGTGCATCGATACCGATGATATACGACAGAAAAATATTCGATATAAGAAAAGAAATAGCTATAAAAATAGTGTGCTTCAGCATCTTTTTCCACGCACGTGCATCGGTATTGGGACCATTGTTCAGCTTTTTCTGTTGCGTCCAATCGCCTTCAATCCAATATTCAATACGTCTAAAGACCAATTCCATGAATATGGTCTGAGGACAGGTCCAACCACACCAGACACGTCCAAAAATTGCAGTAAAAAGAACAATCCCAACAAGGATAATCAACGTCCCGAAGACGAAGATATGCAGGTCTTGAGGGAAAAACATATTCCCGAATATCGAGAACTTCCGTTCGACTATGTTGAACATGACAAACGGATTGCCATTGATCTTGATAAAAGGAGCAGCGAATAGAAACAGTAGTAAACTATAGCCTACGTACTGTCGCGCATTATAAAAACTGCCCGATGGTTTTTTAGCGTATATCCAAGTTCTCTTCTTCCCTTTCGAAGGTAATACGGGTCCGTTGTCATTTACTACTGCTTCCATTGCTCCTAAAAATTAAACGATGTAAAAATCTATTTATTCACAGTTGAGTCAGCTGGAGTTTCTTCTGCATCAGCAGAAGCTCCTTCCGATTCGTAAGCTTTAACTTCAACTCCTTCCGGAGCTTTTGCATTGGCAGGATTGGTATCTCTCAGTGTTAAGATATAACTACTCACCTCAGCAATCTGTCCTGGTGTCAAAGTTTGCTCCCAAGGCACCATTCCTTTCTCAGGTACACCATACTTTACAGTTTTAAACACGTCTTTGATTTCTCCACCATGTATCCAAAATCTGTCTGCAAGGTTTGGTCCGATCCCTCCCTCACCTGCGGCACCATGACAGGCTACACAGTTTGCCGTAAATATTGCCTTACCAGCTGGTGCCATTGCAGGATCAAACTGTACAGAGCCCTCGTCGATCAAATTTGCAGCCTGTGCGAGGTATTCCTGCTTAGCTTTTTCAGCAACGGCTAATTCTTGGGCATATTCTTGGTCTTGGTTCAGTCCCCAGCCAAACACGTGGTAGACTAAGAGGTAAGCAAAACCAAATACAACAGTAGAGTAAAATAAGACGTTAAACCAAGTTGGAATCGGATTGTTCAACTCTTGAATACCATCGTATTCATGGTCAATAACCATATCCTTTTCTTCATCGATTGGACGAAGCTCTAACAGGTTGTTCCAGATTCTACCCCACTTACCTTTGCCATGAGCTTTGGCCAGTCGTTTTTGCGCTTCTTCTTCTCTAACTAGCTCTGGCATAGTCACACGAAGGATGGATTTCATCGCTTTATGTACAACCAGTGCAGAGAACAATAACGTAATCATTACTACGATTAATGCGACGATCAGGATATCGCTATATAGATCGACCGCCCCGAACTTCCATTGGGTAACACCTTCAACAGGTTCGGCTGCCATTAAAAATAAACTCATAATTTCAAATTATCTTCAGATGAACACTTGGTTTCCTTATCCGACTCATCAAATGGTATATCCTTCATATATTGGATGTAGTCCTTTTTCATAAAAAACAACATAATACCAACCAGTGCAAAGAAAACGATGAATATCCATAGCGATGTGATTAAATACATCTCATCACCATTTAAGTTTGTTATTTGCTTAAACATATCTCTTTAACTTAATTGAACAACATTCAGTTTCTAGTTTTCTGTTACCACTGCTTCTTCCGTGGTCTTCGGTTCAGCCTTAATATCTGTTCCAAGACGTTGCAAGTAAGCGATAAGCGCAATAATCTCACGATCAGATTTAATTTCTACCTGCGTAGAAGCTAAATCCTTGGCAATAGATTCTGCCTGTTTCTCCGCACTAGCAACAGCATTAGCAACATCCTCATTAGAATATGGAACTCCCAGAATCCGCATTGCGTTCATCTTAGCAACAAGCGTACTATTATCCAATTTTTGATCAATCAACCAAGGGTAAGGAGGCATAATACTTCCCGGTGAAGTAATAGTTGGATCCAACATATGATCAAAGTGCCACTTATTAGGATACTTACCACCTATACGATGTAAATCTGGTCCAGTACGTTTGGAGCCCCAAAGGAAAGGATGATCATATACAAATTCTCCTGCTTTACTATACTCACCATAACGAGCCGTCTCCGAACGGAAAGGACGTACCGTTTGTGTATGACAGTTTACACATCCCTCTTTGATATAAAGATCTCTTCCCTGAAGCTCTAAAGCGGTATAAGGCATAACACTCTTTATGGTCGGGATATTATCTTTGATCATAAATGTAGGCACCATCTCCACAATACCACCAATCAAAATAGCAACCAAAGCTACTACCATAAAAAGAACTGGTTTACGTTCTAACCTGCGGTGCGAAGAGCGCTCGCTAACGGTTACAGGAAGTAACGCTGGTGCTTCTGCAGGCTCATTTGCCATCAACTTACCAGACTTCATTGTCTTCACCAAGTTGTAGGTCATAAGGATAACCCCAGAAAGATATAATGCACCACCTAATGCACGCATCATGTGCATTGGAAGAATCTCTAAAGTAGTAGTCAGAAAGTTAGGGTATTTAAGAACGCCCTCTGGTGTAAATTCTTTCCACATCAAGCCTTGTACTACAGCAGCCCAATACATTGGTATCGCATAGAATAAGATACCTAAAGTACCTATCCAAAAGTGTACATTGGCCAATTTTTTAGAAAACAGCTCTGTTTTATAAATACGCGGTATCAACCAGTACAGGATTGCAAATGTCATAAATCCGTTCCATCCTAATGCACCAATATGTACGTGTGCAACAATCCAGTCTGTAAAGTGAGCAATAGCATTTACTTGTTTCAAGGATAACATTGGTCCTTCGAAAGTGGCCATCCCGTAACAGGTCAACGCAACCACCATAAATTTCAGGATAGGTTCTGCACGGACTTTATCCCAAGCTCCGCGAAGTGTCAATAAGCCGTTGATCATACCTCCCCAAGATGGTGCAATCAGCATGATAGAAAACACAACACCTAAAGATTGTACCCATGAAGGTAAAGACGTGTAAAGTAAATGGTGTGGTCCTGCCCAGATATAAATAAATATGAGCGACCAGAAGTGTAAAATACTAAGCTTATAGGAATAGACTGGTCTATTGGCCATCTTGGGCAAGAAATAATACATCATCCCCAAAAATGGAGTGGTCAAAAAGAATGCTACGGCATTGTGCCCGTACCACCATTGTACCAAAGCATCCTGCACGCCGGCATAAACATAATAACTCTTCCAGAAACCTACCGGCAACTGAATGGAGTTTACAATATGTAATACAGCAACAGTCACAAAAGTTGCAATGTAAAACCACACAGCAACGTACATGTGACGTTCTCGCCTTTTAATAATGGTACCAAACATATTAATACCAAAAGTCACCCAAATCACAGCAATCCCGATATCGACAGGCCACTCCATCTCCGCATACTCGTGTGAAGTCGTTAAGCCCAAAGGTAACGTTATAGCCGCTGCAACAATTATTAGTTGCCATCCCCAAAAATGAATCTTACTGAGTACATCACTAAACATCCTGGCTTTCAGAACCCGCTGTAGGGAATAATACACTCCCATAAAAATAGCGTTACCCACGAAAGCGAAAATGACCGCATTAGTGTGTACTGGACGCACACGACCGAAAGTGGTATACTGTGTCATAAAATTCAGCTCTGGCCATATCAGCTGCATTGCTATCAGTAAACCAACAGACATGCCGACGATACCCCAGACGATTGTAGCAATCCCGAAGTTGCGTACAATCTTGTTGTCGTAATTAAATTGCTCTAGCTGCATTACATTTCATATTTGATTTCGAGATAAATGTAAATACAAAAATTTGACATTCCAATGATATTAAACGGGAATAAAAGTGACTTTCGTCACTTTCTTAAATTTTTAAGTTCAACGCAAAAAAAAGGGACATATACGATATATGTCCCTTGATTTTTAACCTCTTAAATTTAGAATTTTAGATCCGATAGCCGTGTTTTACTGGATTTTCAATAACCTCTTTCACTGAAACCAACTTGTAAACATAGGATCCTGTCTCCGCATTTAGACGTAGTTTAAAGTAGTTACTTTCTTTCTGTCTGCGTATCGAAGCTCTTAAACTTCCCCCACCTACATTATAGGCCGCAGCCACCAGTGTCCAGTCCCCAAACTCCTCGTAAAGCGACTTCAAATAACGTGCGGCGGCATGGGTGGATTTTAAGAAATCTACTCGGTCATCGACCTGCGCATTGACGCGTAAGCCATACAGGCGCGCTGTAGCAGGCATAAATTGCCAATAGCCTCCGGCTCCCTTATGGGAAGTCACGCGGGGATCTAGTCCACTTTCCACCAATGGCACATACTTAAAATCTTCGGGGATACCATAAGACTTCAGAATAGCGGCAATTTGCGGAAGAAATTTGTCCGCTTGCTTATGCATCTGATAAGACTGTTGCTTCTTGAAAGAAAACTTGGAAAGGTATTTCCCTAGCTTTTGTTTCACAGAGGTGAGCTCCGTAGGAATACTTTCATTTGCGAAAGTAAGAGAATTGAAATAATCCTCTTCTGATACTGATGTTAAACTTGCCTTCTCATGCTTCAATTTCTCAGCATGCTCTAACATCAACTTTTTAAACGGATTTTCAAAAGAATCCGGTTGTGGATTTGAATACAATCTCGATAAAACCATTATCGAAAAAATTGCACTAATACATAATACTTTTTTTCTAATCATTCACTCCCTTAATGCTACCCTATCCACGACAACTGTCGATCAAAAAATAGCTTGGTCCATTTATGAAGCGCCAAAGATATAAACTATTAGACTAAAAAACAAACACTTATAAAACCGTTATTCTAAGCAAAGTTCAAAAATCAAGCTCTAACACTCTTTAAACAAAGAAAATTGAATGTAAAAAAAAATCTATATTTAGGTTATTTTAAGTACCTTTGTACCTCTATTTTTATTTAAAAATTATGCCATTCAAAAATCAAAGGAACAGTCGGGATGACAACTCCAGAAAGCAAAGAAGCAACTCAGAAAACTTCAAATCCAAAGGGGGATCTGGAAGAAAAAGTACAAATACTAGAGGCGAAAGCTTTGGTAAATCCTCTTTTTCAAAAGACAACAGAGAAGAAAAATCTTCATTTGGAAAATCCAATTTTGGCAAAAGCAGATCAGAAGAAGGTCGCTCTTTCAATAAAGGTCCCTTCTCAAAAAACAGATCAGAAGAGGGCAGCTCTTTCAACAAAGGTTCATTCTCAAGAAACAGATCGGAAGAAGGTCGCTCTTTTAATAAAGGTTCATTCTCAAGAAACAGATCAGAAGAGGGTAGCTCTTTTAATAAAGGTTCATTCTCAAGAAACAGATCAGAAAACGATAGAAGTTTCAACAAGCCGTCTTTCTCTAAAGACAGATTTGAAGACCGCAAATCAACAGGAAGACCTTCTAAATTCAATAAACCAAGCTCCTCTACATTTGATCGTTCAAAAGATGGTGAGTCTAAAGAAAATAGAAACTTTGGCTCAGGTAGAAAACGCACATTCAATGATGAGTATCAAGAACAGAAAGATAATAATGACTTCAAATACTCTGATAAACATAAATTCAAACCAGCTCGCAAACCAGCGAATCATGAAGTAGAAGATGATGGCCTAATCCGTCTTAATCGTTATATCTCGAACTCAGGAATCTGTTCAAGGAGGAAAGCTGATGAATTAATCAGTGCTGGAGTAATCACTGTAAACGGTGAAGCCGTTACGGAATTAGGCACTAAGGTAGATCCTGCAAAAGACGAAATCCGCTACAATAACGAACGTCTAAAACGTGAGAAAATGGTTTATGTGTTATTAAACAAACCAAAAGACTATATCACAACAACGGACGATCCCCAAGAACGCCGTACCGTTATGGAGCTTGTCTCTAAAGCTACTAAGGAAAGAATATATCCTGTCGGTCGCTTAGATAGAAATACAACAGGTTTATTATTGATGACCAACGATGGTAACCTGGCCGATAAACTGTCCCATCCTAAAAACAATATCACTAAAATCTATCAGATCGAACTTAACAAAAGTCTGACTCAAGGAGATTTCAACAAAATCGAATTCGGTCTAGAGTTGGAAGATGGTTTTATCAAACCAGATGACTTAAGTTACGTACAAGGAGCTTCAAAACGTGAAATTGGAATACAAATTCATTCTGGGAAAAATAGAATTGTACGTCGTATCTTTGAATCATTGGGATACGAGGTTATAAAACTGGATCGTGTTGTATATGCAGGTTTAACGAAAAAAGACTTACCAAGAGGTCGTTGGAGATATCTGGAAGAACGTGAGCTTATTCAATTAAAACACTTGATAAAATAGAATTAAAGTCCCGAATAAATCGGGACTTTAGTTTTTTATGAAGGCTATAGAATACGGTTAAAGATTAGTATTTTTATAAATTAATTAAAGACAAAAATGACAGACCCTAAAACTCTTACTTCCGTTGCTGAGTTTCACAAAACTTTTCAACATCCTATACTAGATACTCCTCAGATCCCTTCAGAAAGCAGATGCAAATTAAGGGTCTCCCTGATTGAAGAAGAATTAAAAGAACTCGAAGAAGCTATTCAAGCTAAGGATCTTGTTGAGATTGCTGATGCACTTTGTGATATACAATATGTACTATCAGGAGCTATCCTAGAATTCGGACTAAAAGACAAATTCAACACACTATTTGAAGAGGTGCAACGCTCTAATATGAGTAAAGCATGCAAAAATGAAGAAGAAGCGATTGCTACACAAGCACATTATAAGGAAAAAGGGGTCGATTCGTATTATAAAGAAGTAGATGGTAAGTTTCTCGTTTTCCGAGAAGGCGACCATAAAACGCTCAAGTCTATCAATTACTCTCCTGCAGACTTAAAGTCTATCCTAGAGAAATAAAAAAAAGCGACTATTTGTCGCTTTTTTATTTTGTTAATAGAATCCAGCCTTTTTGGTTAACAACATCACCTGTGTGCCGTTTTGCTTTCATCACATAATAATATGTTCCCCCACTTAGTCCGGCACCATCCCAACTATTATCATAAGAACTATTGTGATAGAGACGATCCCCCCAACGATTGACAATAGTGAGTTCTAAACTCATAAACTGCTCTTCTGAAACAAAAACCAATTTGTCATTATATCCATCTCCGTTTGGCGTCACCACATTACTCAGCGTAAAAATTCCCTCTCCCTCTACCGCGATATAAACTGTACTCCTAGAAACAAGGCCAAACTCATCTACCACCTCATAGACAAAAAGATCGGAACCGATAAAACCCGCAGTTGGCTGGTATTCAACCTCGCCTGTAGATGACAAAGTAACCGTTCCATTAATAGGTTGTTCGACTATTTGCGTCTTTTCTACAAGCAATTTACCATCCCCCCCTTTGTCATTTGCCAATATCGAAATCAGAGCAGATTGTCCCCTCTTCACAGTCATATAATCATCCGCAGACTGCGGTCCATTTCTCACTTTTCCGAACTTTGAAAAATAACTCTTAGCGACTCCACCATACATACTCGCAAGGTTCTTGATACTATGATGTTCATTACCTAGATAATCCGTTGTTGCCAACAGCCATTCCTTCGCATCCGAATACTGAAAAATCTCCATATCCTGGCTTCTAACTAATCCAGACTCATCTTTCTTACTATGTTCAAAAACATAGGTAGTACGGACATTATGATCAGCATATACTCCCCAAATTCGATTAACCCCACCATCTTTTTTAGTAAAAGACAAACTTTTATCATTCACTGAGCTAGTCATTAAACTTACAAACAACTCCGCCTCCACTTTTGGAGTTAGAATGACTGGGCTATAATCTCCTTCCTTCAGCCCTATCGCAAATGTATAGGTTGTATTCCCGGGTATCTTCTTCGAATAAATAGAGCTAGACGAATTACCAGAAATAACCATTCGTGTTGGAGAGAAGTTTTCCAACACGGCTTCTACATCAAGCCTAAGACGATTCCCACGTAATTCGATACAAGCACCATCTTCCATCAAACCAATGTTTCTCCTAGTATAAAAATTAGCAGAAGTAGATTCTATTCCTTTCAAAAAACTATGTTGTAAATTAGTTAGGATTAAATTTCCAGTATTAAACAGTTCAATACGAAGACTAAGCATGGCGTTTGCATTTCCATCAATCCACGTGGGCGTCTGCATACCCCCCTTATCACTATTGGTAGGAGGCATAATAAGCATTTTTCCCGTGCCCTCTAAGCGCGCGGAAGGAGCAAAAATAATATAAGAAGATTTTACTTCAAGAATACCAAATACCGACAACTCGGCATTTGGACCAAAAATCAGCGTGTCCGAATCAATAATAAAAGCTTCACTTTCGCTTATCTCCCGAATTTCATCAAGGATAAAAACGTTTTTGTCAACAGCTTGGCAGAATGCATTGAGCGAAATCCCCATTGTTAACACAAAAAAAGATAACCACTTCATAATTTCGATATGCTTTACGATGAAACAAAAAACAATTAATCATCACATACCAATGTAAAACATCTAGAATTCCGTTAACTAGAGGAATACAATCCTTAAAGAATAGCTATTAACATATAGCCCAAAACATTAGCCCGAATAAACAGGGCACCGTAACGCTAAGCAAATTCTGTAACTAGCTAATGAACGAACAAAATTAGATGTTAGAATAACTTTACTCAAGGGAGAAAAGCTACTCTGTTTTTCATAAGTATTACACAAAGAAAGAAAATAAAAAGCAGAAAATTATAAAGAATAGAAAATAAATTTCGCTTACATCTTGAACAGATGTAATTCAACCTAGATAATGGTGAAAATAAGTTTTAAAAAACGGCACTTTCTACACAAGATACATAGCCCCTTGTTTAACACCTCTACTTTCTAAACCTTTATCTATGTAGGTTTGGATCTTAGATTTTGGGAAACCCCAATTTGGAGCAATTAACAACTCCTTATCCGCTATACCGAAGACACGTTGGATGATAATATCTGGTCTCAAAAGAGGAATAAATCTGGCTAAAAAATCAGTATAATCCTCGATACCGAACAACTTAAAGGGCTCTTTATTAAATTTTGCCCCCATAATAGATCCCTTAACAATATGTAAGTGATGAAGCTTGACAAACTTAATGTGAGGTTGTCTATTAATCTCATCAGCATACTTCAACATCATCTCTTCTGTCTCCCAAGGAAAACCAAAAATAGTATGTACGCAGAGTTCAAGTTTAGTCCCTTCAAGCAACTTCATAGTACTTAAAAATTCGCCATGTGAACACCCCCTATTAATACGTTCTAAGGTATCATCGTAAATCGACTCCATCCCCATCTCCAAATCCACATCCAATCGATCGGTATAAGACTCCAATAACTGGATCTTCTCAAAATCCAAACAATCGGGTCGTGTTCCAACAGAGAGGCCAACCGTGTTCTCAGGATCTATACTTAAAGCCTCATCGTACATCATCTTCAACAAATGTGTCGGGGCATAAGTATTCGTATTCGGTTGAAAATAAATAATAAATTTTTCAGCAGCATAGCTATTACGCGCACGCTCAATTCCATTTTCTACTTGCTCTCTGATACTAGGAATCTTTCTTGCTGTATCTGGCGTAAAAGAATCAACATTACAATAGGTACAACCACCATAACCTTTGCTACCATCCCTATTCGGACAAGTAAAATTTCCATCCACGATAACTTTAAAGACGCGTTGTCCATTATACTTCTCTTTTAAATATGCTCCGTAGTGATTGTAAGGCTTAACGCCATTATCTAATAATGTACCCATTGTGAATGCAAAGATAGATATTAGATGCGAGAAATAAGGTCATAGAAATGAGATATTCGCTAACTCCATAAGCCAGTACCTCTGGAAAGTACGCACAAAACAAAAGCCCCTCCAGTTTCCTGAAGGGGCTTCGTATTAAAAAAGGCACCGACCTACTCTCCCACCTGTTACGGCAATACCATCGGCTCTGGCGGGCTTGACTTCTCTGTTCG
>NZ_JAEQMU010000012.1 GCF_017908035.1 Sphingobacterium tabacisoli
AAAAGCCCCTCCAGTTTCCTGAAGGGGCTTCGTATTAAAAAAGGCACCGACCTACTCTCCCACCTGTTACGGCAATACCATCGGCTCTGGCGGGCTTGACTTCTCTGTTCGGAATGGGAAGAGGTAGACACCGCCGATATAGGCACCTGAAATATCTTAAGCTAATAGCTAATAGCCATAAGCTGATTGACATGTTATTGAAAGAAAAAGAACAGTCAGAGAAGACAACAGGTCTATCTGCTTGGAAAGCTTCGGGCTATTAGTACTACTCGGCTTTGGTCTCTCAACCTTTACACCTATAGCCTATCAACGTTGTCATCTACAACGACCCTATAAGGAAGTCTCATCTCGTGGCTAGTTTCGCACTTAGATGCTTTCAGCGCTTATCTATTCCCGACGTAGCTACCCAGCCGTACACCTGGCGGCATAACTGGTTCACCAGCGGTCAGTCCATCCCGGTCCTCTCGTACTAAGGACAGATCCACTCAAACTTCCAACGCCCACAACAGATAGGGACCGAACTGTCTCGCGACGTTCTGAACCCAGCTCGCGTGCCACTTTAATGGGCGAACAGCCCAACCCTTGGGACCTTCTCCAGCCCCAGGATGTGACGAGCCGACATCGAGGTGCCAAACCTCCCCGTCGATATGAGCTCTTGGGGGAGATCAGCCTGTTATCCCCAGCGTACCTTTTATCCTTTGAGCGATGGCCCTTCCATACAGAACCACCGGATCACTATGTCCGTCTTTCGACCCTGCTCGGCTTGTAGGCCTCACAGTCAAGCAAGCTTATGCCATTGCACTCCCCGTACGGTTACCAAGCGTACTGAGCTTACCTTTGAAAGCCTCCGTTACCTTTTTGGAGGCGACCACCCCAGTCAAACTACCCACCAAACAATGTCTCCCACACAGTGGGATTAGAAACCGAATACAGAAAGGGCGGTATTTCAAGGTTGATTCCATGACTCCTGGCGAAGCCACTTCAACATCTCCCGCCTATCCTACACATCCTGTACCCAATTTCAATGTTAAGCTATAGTGAAGGTGCATGGGGTCTTTCCGTCCCGTTGCGGGTAATCGGCGTCTTCACCGATACCACAATTTCACCGAGCTCATGGCTGAGACAGCGCCCAGATCGTTACACCATTCGTGCAGGTCGGAACTTACCCGACAAGGAATTTCGCTACCTTAGGACCGTTATAGTTACGGCCGCCGTTTACTGGGGCTTCGATTCAATGCTTCTCCTTGCGGATGACATCCCCTCTTAACCTTCCAGCACCGGGCAGGTGTCAGGCCTTATACCTCATCTTTCGATTTTGCAAAGCCATATGTTTTTGCTAAACAGTCGCCTGGGCCTTTTCACTGCGGCTGCTCATCGCTGAGACAGCGCCCCTTCTCCCGAAGTTACAGGGCCATTTTGCCGAGTTCCTTAGCCATGACTCACTCGAGCACCTTAGGATTCTCTCCTCGACTACCTGTGTCGGTTTACGGTACGGGTTTTCTTTACCTGAAGCTTAGCGGGTTTTCTTGGAAGTCTGATTACCTGCTCTATCAGCGCCGCCGAAGCTTTGCTGTACTATTGGATTTCAGCAGGGTCGGCGGATTTGCCTACCGTCCCTATACCTACGTCTTTTAACGAACTATTCCGTCAGTTCGCGGCAGTGTCACTACTCCGTCACCACATCGCAGTAAAGAAAAGTACTGGAATATTAACCAGTTGTCCATCGGCTTTCTCCGTTCGGATGCGCCTTAGGTCCCGACTAACCCTGATCCGATTAGCGTTGATCAGGAAACCTTAGTCTTTCGGTGGGCGGGTTTCTCACCCGCCTTATCGTTACTTATGCCTACATTTGCTTTTCTATCAGGTCCACCACACATCACCATGCGGCTTCACCCCCGATAGAATGCTCCCCTACCAGATGCATTTACATGCAAATCCATAGCTTCGGTAGTAATCTTGATGCCCGTTTATTATCCACGCCCGGTCGCTCGACTAGTGAGCTGTTACGCACTCTTTAAATGAATGGCTGCTTCCAAGCCAACATCCTAGCTGTCTGGGCAACCGGACCTCGTTAGTTCAACTTAGACTACATTTGGGGACCTTAGCTGATGGTCTGGGTTCTTTCCCTCTCGGCCTTGGACCTTAGCACCCAAAGCCTCACTGCCGGCCATATCTTGTAGCATTCGGAGTTCGTCTGGATTTGGTAGGATTTGACTCCCCCGCACCCAATCGGTAGCTCTACCTCTACAAGACTCTATGCCGACGCTGTTCCTAAAAACATTTCGGGGAGTACGAGCTATTTCCCAGTTTGATTGGCCTTTCACCCCTACCCTCAGGTCATCCGGAAACTTTTCAACGTTTATCGGTTCGGTCCTCCACTGTGTGTTACCACAGCTTCAACCTGCCCAAGGGTAGATCACAAGGTTTCGCGTCTACCTCTACTGACTGTGCGCCCTGTTCAGACTCGCTTTCGCTTCGGCTGCGTGGCTGAACCACTTAACCTTGCCAGTAAAGAGTAACTCGTAGGCTCATTATGCAAAAGGCACGCTGTCACAGAATCGCTCTGCTCCAACCGCTTGTAAGCACACGGTTTCAGGTTCTTTTCACTCCCCTGTTCGGGGTTCTTTTCATCTTTCCCTCACGGTACTGGTCCACTATCGGTCTCTCAGGAGTATTTAGCCTTACCAGATGGTGCTGGCAGATTCAAGCAGGATTCCTCCGGTCCCGCCCTACTCAGGATACCACTATGCTGTCATTCTTTACCTGTACGGGGCTGTCACCCATATCGCGCAGTTTCCCACCTGCTTCCAGTTCATAGCGACAATACAATGTCGTGGTCCTACAACCCCCATATTGCCGTAACAATATGGGTTTGGGCTCTTTCGTGTTCGCTCGCCACTACTTACGAAATCATTATTATTTTCTCCTCCTACGCTTACTTAGATGTTTCAGTTCGGCGCGTTCGCGTATTATACGACTGTTCTTCAAACAGCCAGGTTGCCCCATTCGGAAATCCACGGATCAAATCACATTTGCTGATCCCCGTGGCTTATCGCAGCTTATCACGTCCTTCATCGCCTCTGAGAGCCTAGACATCCCCCGTGTGCCCTTATTTACTTTCTTCTCTCTCATAGCCCTTTTGCTACTATGGAGATGCTTTGACTAATTGTCCTGTAT
>NZ_JAEQMU010000013.1 GCF_017908035.1 Sphingobacterium tabacisoli
GTGGAGAATAACGGATTCGAACCGTTGACCCCCTGCGTGCAAGGCAGGTGCTCTAGCCAGCTGAGCTAATTCCCCTCTTGTATGTAGTCCCGAGCAGATTTGAACTGCTGACCCCTACATTATCAGTGTAGTGCTCTAACCAACTGAGCTACGGGACTAGCTATTACTTTATCTCTCTCGGTACTCCACCGGGGTGGGTACTTTCTTCTTGTCTATTATAATCATGTGATAACGTAACGAGATTCAATCATGAATGCTCTAGAAAGGAGGTATTCCAGCCGCACCTTCCGGTACGGCTACCTTGTTACGACTTAGCCCCAATTATCGGTTTTGCCCTAACACGCTCCTTGCGGTTACATGCTTTAGGCACCCCCAACTTTCATGGCTTGACGGGCGGTGTGTACAAGGCCCGGGAACGTATTCACCGCGTCATTGCTGATACGCGATTACTAGCGAATCCAACTTCACGGGGTCGAGTTGCAGACCCCGATCCGAACTGTGAATGGCTTTTCGAGATTGGCATCACATTGCTGTGTAGCTGCCCGCTGTACCATCCATTGTAGCACGTGTGTAGCCCCGGACGTAAGGGCCATGATGACTTGACGTCGTCCCCACCTTCCTCACTGCTTACGCAGGCAGTCTGTCTAGAGTCCCCACCATTACGTGCTGGCAACTAAACATAGGGGTTGCGCTCGTTGCGGGACTTAACCCAACACCTCACGGCACGAGCTGACGACAGCCATGCAGCACCTAGTTTCGTGTCCCGAAGGAAGGATGCGTCTCTGCATCCGTCACTAACTTTCAAGCCCGGGTAAGGTTCCTCGCGTATCATCGAATTAAACCACATGCTCCTCCGCTTGTGCGGGCCCCCGTCAATTCCTTTGAGTTTCACCCTTGCGGGCGTACTCCCCAGGTGGATAACTTAACGCTTTCGCTGGGACGCTGACTGTGTATCGCCAACATCGAGTTATCATCGTTTAGGGCGTGGACTACCAGGGTATCTAATCCTGTTCGATCCCCACGCTTTCGTGCATCAGCGTCAATACTAACTTAGTGAGCTGCCTTCGCAATCGGAGTTCTAAGACATATCTATGCATTTCACCGCTACTTGTCTTATTCCGCCCACTTCAAATAGATTCAAGCCCTACAGTATCAAAGGCACTGCGACAGTTGAGCTGCCGTATTTCACCCCTGACTTATAAGGCCGCCTACGCACCCTTTAAACCCAATAAATCCGGATAACGCTCGGATCCTCCGTATTACCGCGGCTGCTGGCACGGAGTTAGCCGATCCTTATTCTTACGGTACATTCAGCCCTCTACACGTAGAGGGGTTTATTCCCGTACAAAAGCAGTTTACAACCCATAGGGCAGTCATCCTGCACGCGGCATGGCTGGTTCAGGCTTCCGCCCATTGACCAATATTCCTTACTGCTGCCTCCCGTAGGAGTCTGGTCCGTGTCTCAGTACCAGTGTGGGGGATTCTCCTCTCAGAGCCCCTAGACATCGTGGCCTTGGTAGGCCGTTACCCTACCAACTAGCTAATGTCACGCGAGCCCATCCATATCCTATAAATATTTAATTGCCATCCCATGCGGAACTGCAATCTCATGCGGTGTTAATCCGAATTTCTTCGGGCTATCCCCCTGATATGGGCAGGTTGCTCACGCGTTACGCACCCGTGCGCCACTCTCACCATTCCTAGCAAGCTAAAAATGGATCCCGTTCGACTTGCATGTATTAGGCCTGCCGCTAGCGTTCATCCTGAGCCAGGATCAAACTCTCCATAGTAAAATGAAGTGTAAGATCAAGACTATTTATAAAAAATAGAATTGTCTTTATTTAAATAATTTCTGATTCTATGATTGACAGGTTGAGTTTTTTT